>NZ_AP023087.1:0-4648065 GCF_045862395.1 Marinicellulosiphila megalodicopiae | reverse complement strand
TCCACATAAGAAATGCTTGTTTTAAAGGGTTAAAAACTAAAAAATGATATTTTATACACACATAAACAACAGCTTTATAAACACAGGTAAAACGGCGTTAAAACAAATAGGAAAAAACGAGGACAACTCTGTGGATAAAACACTGTGGATAAAACCGATAGTTATCCCACGCTCATACACTACTTGAGCTTAGAATATAATGGAATTCTCAAAGCTAAATGCACAAGCTACACACCAATAACTCTGTGCCTTAGAGTCGCTTACCAACAAAAAAGCGTCTCTCTAATAACAATGAACAATAACAATAAATAAAAATATATATACTTTATCTATATAAGTAATAACTAATATTAAAAAGAAAATGAAAAAACGTTTTTAAAAAAATACTTTTCAAGAATAAGATTTCATTGAATGGTTAAAAAAGTTACAATCAATATGGAAATTTACATTGCCAAACCAAACATTTATCTATAAAATCCGCCCTCCAATTTTTGAACAATTCTCGATTTTCGAGTTATCCTGGAAACCACTATGAAAAGAACATTTCAACCAAGCGTTATCAAGCGTAAACGTACACACGGTTTTCGTGCTCGTATGGCAACAAAATCTGGTCGTCAAATTTTAGCGCGTCGTCGTGCTAAAGGCCGTAAAGAGTTGTGCGCATAATTTGCTGATCAATGAAAAAACGTTACGAATTTGCTCGAACTAGTCGACTTCTGACTCCAGGGGATTTTCGTAACGTTTTTGATCACGTAGACGCAAAAATCTCTTGCTCAGAAATAACCCTTCTTGCTAAAAAAACAGATTTAGATACCAATCGAATCGGTTTTATAATTGCAAAAAAACAAGTCAAAACCGCGGTTGCTCGTAACCGTATCAAACGACATTTTCGTGAAAATTTTAGAATTTTTAACAAAAATGCACAAAACCTTCAAAAATTTGATTTTATCGTTCTAGCCCGTAAAGCGACACAAGACTTAGATAATCCTAAACTTGATCAAACGATCCAATCTTTACTAAAACGATTAAAAAAACGCATTGAAAATACCAATTAACTGGAAAAAAATACGCTTAGCAGGTAGCATAGCGCACATTTTTTAACCCTACTTTTTAATTGGAACCCATCATGGATTACCGCCGTATTGGCCTTTTTGGCGCTTTTGCTGTTGCGAGCTTATATTTAGTCGTTCAGTGGAAACAAACACAAGATATTGATGCCAGAGCTTTAGAAAATGCTCAAGAATCAACAATGACTGACACTTCAGTAAATACTTCATTTACGGATAATTCAGGTCAAGATTCTCAAACAGACATAAATTCTGAAGATGGTTTAGTTTCAAATCCAACTACTTCAAGTACTTCCCCCCAAGTTCAAGACGAACCTGTTATCACTGAAAATGCACTAATTGATATTCACACAGACTTATTAAGTGTGAAAATTAATTCTAAAAATGGCGATATCGTTTACACAGCACTAAATGATTATTCTGTTTCTTTAGAGCACAGCGATACACCCGTTACGATTTTAAATAACACCAATAATTATTTATTTGTTGCGCAAAGTTATTTACGCAGTAGCAGTAACGATGTAGACGCAAGTTTATTTTCAGCTGAAAAAACCACTTACAACTTAGAAGACGGCCAAGATTCACTAGATGTTCGTTTAACTTACACAGGACAGTCTGATTTAGAATTGACGAAAATCTATACATTCTACAAAGGCAAATACATCATCAACGTAAGTTATGAAGTAAAAAATATTTCAGATGCTGATGTAAAAGTAAAATTAGATAATCGTTTAAAACGTGATGATTCTCCTGATCCTGCCCAAAGTACAACGGCAGCCTCGTTTGTTGGATTTGCTTTTGATAATCAAGCCGAAGAAAGCATTTGGGATAAATATAAATTCAAAGACTTAGCAAAAGAATCTGCAAAATTACCAACCAAAGGTGCTTTCTCACTTAATCAAACCGTAACAGGTGGTTATGTTGCATTTAGCCAAAAATACTTTGTAGTTGCATGGATTCCAAACCAAAACGAAACGCAACATCAAAAAATGGGTTTACCAAAAGGGTATGATTATTACTTTGCCATTAACGAAAGCGAAGAGTTTGAATTAAAGCCTGGTGCAACAAAAACATTATCTGCAAAATTATGGGTAGGACCTGAATTACAAGAACAGCTTGATGAATACCATGAAGGCCTAAAACATTCAGTTGATTATGGGATGTTCTATATTTTTGCAAAACCAATTTATTGGGTATTAACTAAAATTCAATCATTTGTGCCTAACTGGGGTTTAGCAATTATTTTGCTAACGCTTTTAGTGAAATTTGTTTTCTTCCCGCTTTCACAAAAAAGTATGAAGTCTATGGCAAAAATGAAAAAATTAGCGCCTAAAATGACTCAATTACGTGAACGTTACGGTGATGACCGCCAAAAAATGTCCACTGAATTAATGAAATTCTATAAAAAGGAAGGCATCAACCCAGTTAGTGGGTGTTTACCAATGCTTGTACAAATGCCAATCTGGATTTCACTCTATTGGGTATTAATCGAAGCCGTTGAAATTCGTCAAATGCCATTTACACTTTGGATTCAAGATTTATCAGCAGCGGATCCATTATTCATCTTCCCTGTATTGATGGGTGTGTCTATGTATTTCCAAATGAAGATGACACAATCTGCCAACATGGATCCAATGCAACAAAAAATATTCAAATTTATGCCAATTGGTATGACTTTGTTCTTTATAATTTTCGGAATGCCAGCAGGTTTAATGTTGTACTGGACAGTGAACAACATTTTCACAATCTGTCAGCAATATATTGTAAACAAACAAATCGATCGTGAAGAAGCGCTTGCCAAAGCAGAAGCTGCTGCGAAATAATTAGAACATCCAAATTTAAAAAAGGCTCCTTGGAGTCTTTTTTTTTAACAATAACAATGTAAAACCACTAAACAGGCTGTAATTGATATTAAACAGCAAAGGCAATAAACATGATGAAACAAGACACAATCGCAGCAATTGCAACGGCACCGGGACAAGGTGGTGTAGGTATTGTTAGATTATCAGGTGTGCAAGCACTTACTATTGCCGAAAAACTAATTAAATTCATACCCAAAGTTCGCCACGCCCATTATTGCGATTTTTACGATGACCAAGAAACCGTATTAGACCAAGGCATTGCATTGTATTTCAAAGCGCCCCACTCGTTTACAGGCGAAGACGTGATCGAACTTCAAGGTCATGGTGGCAGTGTCATCATGGATTTATTACTTAAAACCGCATTAAGCCACGGCGCAAGATTGGCACAGCCCGGTGAGTTTTCACAACGCGCGTTTATGAATGACAAAATGGATTTGACCCAAGCCGAAGCCATTGCTGATTTAATTGAGTCTTCATCAGAACAAGCAGCGCGTTGCGCAATACGCTCGCTGCAAGGTGAGTTTTCAAAACAAATTCATCAAATGGTCGACAGCTTAGTGAACCTAAGAATTTACGTCGAAGCGTCGATAGATTTTCCAGAAGAAGAAATCGATTTTTTAGCAGATGGAAAAGTAGAAAGCGACTTATTAGCTATCGAATCCCAATTAAACGACGTATTCAAACAAGCCAACAAAGGCACACTTTTGCGTGAAGGCATGACAGTGGTCATCGCTGGTAAGCCAAATGCGGGTAAATCGTCCCTTTTAAACGCCCTCTCTGGCAAAGACAGCGCAATTGTCACCGATATCGCTGGCACGACTCGCGACGTCTTACGCGAGCATATACACATCGATGGCATGCCATTGCACATAATTGATACAGCCGGCCTTCGCGATGCACCAGACGAAGTAGAAAGAATCGGCATCGAGCGCGCTTGGAACGAAATCAAACAAGCCGATCAAGTCTTGTTAGTAGTCGACAGCCAAACCACTGATGAACACATCATCGAACAAATCGATCCAGAGTTTGTAAGTACTTACCTATCTCACGGTGGACAAATGTCAAAGATTACATTAGTTCGAAACAAAATCGATCAAACCAACGAGTCCATCAGCACAGACAAAACCCCAACGGATCAAACTGTAATCCGATTAAGCGCCAAACAAAACTTAGGCGTTGAGTTACTGCAAAACCATCTTAAAAAAATCATGGGATTCGACTCAACCACCGAAGGCGGATTCATCGCCAGACGCCGACATCTAGAATCGCTAACCGCTGCACAAGAATCCCTAGAAAACGGAAAAATGCAATTACAAGGTTACGGCGCAGGCGAGCTACTAGCTGAAGATTTAAGAGCAGCACAAAATGCGTTGAATGAAATCACAGGCGAGTTTACAAGTGATGATTTGCTTGGAAAGATTTTTGGCTCGTTTTGTATTGGGAAGTAAAATGATGAATAACTAATGCAACTGGTTTTTTGGATTGATAGGTAAATGACTAATGCCTTAAGTAATCTAAAAAATTATCGTCCATAATTCATCAAAATTATCTAAACCTTATTAGGGATCTTTAATGTCAACGTTCAGCAATCACGATATCCATTCGTTAGACGAATTATCAAGTCAGTCCATTCCAGAAATAAAGACACTTAAATTCCACAGGGTACATAAAAATTATTTAACTGTTGTGCTGATGTCTTTGTTTATTCCATTACCACTATTTATTGGAATAAATGCCTGTCTGATAATATTTATTGAACCATTTATGTGGTGGATTTCGATTATTTTTTGGTTGTTGTATTCAAGTATGATTATTTGGAATATCGCCTATGTAAAAACATTAAAATACGCATTACGCCAACATGATATTTCTTTGTATTCTGGCGTGTTGTTTAAACGTATAGTGATTCAACCTTATACACGTTTGCAACATATTGAAATTAAACGCGGACCGTTAGAGCGTCATAAAGGTTTGGCAAGTTTGGTATTATTCAGTGCGGGCGGATCGATGCATGCGTTAGAAATTAAAGGGTTATTAGAAAACGATGCTGAAACCATTAAGCAATTTATATTAAAACATAAGGATTTAAAAAATGGATAATTGGCAGCGATTATCAAAGTTTTCCATTGTTTTTTTTGTTTTTAAACAATTAAAAGGATTACTCAATATCGCACCTGCATTTCTATTTGCAGGGTATAGTTTACGCAACAATATAGATTTTAATTCCCCTTACTTTTTATTAGCAGTATTTGGGTTTGTATTATTAATTTTTCTTTTAGCCTGTGTGAGTTATTTAAATTTTTATTACATTCAAAAACAAGATCGGTTCTTAGTACGCCAAGGATTTATCTTTAAGAAAAAAACAGAATTACCCTTTGCTCGAATTCAAAATATTAATCTCACTCGACCATTTTATTATCGATTTTTTGATTTAACCATCTTAAAAATGGACAGCGCGGGTTCTGCTAAAAATGAAATCAATTTGGCTGCATTAACTATTGAACAAGCAGAATCAATCAAACAAGACATTCAACAATTTATAGCAAAGGAAAATACAAAAGAAATCATCGAAGCAAGCCAATACAAAACTTTAGATTTAGAACAACTGAGCGAACAAGTGTATCAAGAACAATTTTCAACTGTAAAAGTACTAAATACACGTTCGTTAACCGACATCATAATAAATGGCATTACTAATAACCGAGCTTGGATTATATTGGCAGCGGGTGCACCTTTTGCGCAAAATATTGTTGAAAAAACATTTACCTATTTAAGTGGCTTAGGATTCGATGCGCAAACCTATTTAGAACAAAGCTCAATCATCATAATGACAATTATTGCTATCACATTATTTATATTTTTAAGCTTTATATTTAGTTTATTAAGTGTATTAGGTTCAATCTTTAGTTTTTATCAATTCAAGTTAACTTATAATGAAAAAAATAAAAGTTACAGTCGAACCAGTGGATTATTTACTAAATATGAAATTCATTTAAAACAGTCAAGAGTGCAATCAATTTGGTGGAAACAAAACTGGCTAGATGTATTGTTTAATCGACTGAACATGAAGTTTGAGCCATTTTCAGAAAAACAAAACCAACAGGCCAGTGAGTTTTTTGGAAAAATTATGGTTCCATCAATCCACAAAAACCAATTTAAAAAAATGGCCAGTCATTGTTTTGATGGGTTAGATTTCGATATTGAAAAAATAAAACCCGTCAATATATATTCTTATATTCGGACTATTTATTGGCTAAGCCTGCCCGTTTCTTTAATAGTATTTACATTATTATTTTTACAACAATCGTTTCTAATATTCGCATTAGTTGTACCGAGTATCGTATTTATTATACTAAATACAGTGTGTTTCCAAATGTATAAACGTTCTGGATATTTACAGCTTGATGATTATATTGTGATTCGAAAAGGGTTTATTGGATTCAGTTATGCTATTTTTCCTAAATACAAAATTCAACAAGTGAAAAAGCAACAATCCATTTGGCTTAAAAAAAGAGGACTTGCGTCAGTTAAATTTGTATTAGCATCAGGAAGTATTAAAACAGCAGTATTATCGGAAATAATTGTGGATAACATGATAAATAGTAGTCTTTACCAATTACAAAAAAGAAATCAGTCTTGGATGTAATAAATATTGTTAATAAAAATATGGTTATCCACAAATGACACTCATTAATAAAATCAATAAGTGTCATTTTTATAAGTATTATTCACACCCTTCAAAATAACGCTGAGAAGAAATACTCGTCGCTGCGCTTTCTTTTGATAATGCGGTGATGGCTTTAAAATCCGATAGATATTCGATATCAATATTAATTGATACATCTAACATGCCGTTATAAGACGATGTTGAAATCGATATACCATTTGAATTCATTTTGTATGATTTAAATCCATTTTTTAGGGCTATGTCATTTACTTGAGCGATAGACTGCTCGTATATTTTTCCAGGATCGCCATTTAGTTCAATGGTTTTTGAATAATAAATAGACACCTGTTCTTTTGCAAAGGGTTGACAAGTTTCAGTAGCCATTTCATCGGCATTTGCTGTAGAAATTAAAGCTAGAGTGCCGATCAATATTGAGGCAGTTTGAAATTTAAACATAATAAGATTCCGTTTTAAGAATGAAAATATCAAGAGTCCTTAGCTTAATATATTACGCTATGGATTGAAATACAGATTTTTAAAAAATATGAACCCATATATTTCGTAGTGGGTTTAAAAATCAATTAAAAAACTATTCAAATTTTTACAACATCAGAGATAAAAAAATGACAACAAGCTGTAAAGAAATAGCCATATTTAAAGTAAGCAAAACCAATTTTGATCGAGTGATGGTATTAAGTGAAAACATATTTAAAGAAATGAATGCCGATGAAATGGTGATTACCGATTATGAAATATTTCAAAATGTGGATAAATACGATGAAATTTGTTGGTTATTAACCTGGAAAAGTTTAGATGCGGCCAAACAAACCACAAAAAAATGGCCGAATTTTCCAAGTACTAAAGAGCTTGAGTCGTTAGTGGGAGATAATTTATATTACGGACATTTTGATAAAGTGAAGCTTCGGTAGATCAAAATAGTTTTTCCGAACGATTGCATGCTCCAGGCACAATTCTAATTAGTCACATCCCTGTGACGATAAATCCGGAACCTACAGAAAAGATTATTTTCTACACTGTAGGGTCGGGATTCATTCCGAATTTTTCAACAAATTTTGTTTTTTTAAATGATCTGGATGGACAACTAAAAAGGACAGGCTAATAACCAAGAACTAAAAAGGACAGGCTAATCAAAATAATTTGACAACCCTCACAATCGACCTATCATTTTATAAATATAAAGACAACATAATTCAAATGGATTGAATTTGTTGTCATTTGATTAATCAATTAGGAATCAACATGACAAAAGCGAGAAAACGCCTAGTAAATTATACTGCTACTACAAAATACTTAATTACCTGCCGTTGCGTGCGTCGCGCATTTCTGTGCGGTAAAGATGAGTATACCAACCAAGATTTTGAGCATCGCCGTGCATGGGTTGAAGATATTTTATTAAAACTGCCCAGCATATTTGCAATTGATATCGCCTCATATGCAATCATGAATAACCATTATCATTTGGTGATTAGCGTGAACGTTAAACAGGCTGAGTCTTGGTCTGCTGCCGAGGTAATCAAGCGCTGGCATCAATTGTATACGGGTACGATGATCTCTAGAGCGTTTTTAGATGGCTCTAAACTCAACCCACAAGAACGTATTTTGCTAGCCGAAACCGTTGAAATTTGGCGTAATCGATTGATTAATATTGGTTGGTTTATGAAAAATATTAATGAGCCGATTTCTAGACTCTCAAATATTGAAGATAACTGCACAGGCAAATTTTGGGAGGGTCGATATAAATCAAAAGCGATTTTAGACGATGAAGGATTATTAGCCGCCATGGTTTATGTAGATTTAAATCCTGTGCGCGCTCAAATGACTAAAACACCTGAAGAATCTGAATATACATCAATCAAAAAAAGAAGTGAGTGCTTTAAAAAATCAAACCATTCTAATCTAGTAAAAGATCAACCGAATGATTTATTACCTCTTTCAAAACACTGTAAAACCCACATTCAAATTTCAACTAAGGCGTATTTAGAATTAGTAGACTGGACAGGAAAACAATGTGCAGAAAGTAAAAAAGGAAAAATCGATAGTGAATTACCCGACATATTAACTCGACTCGATTTGTCCGAAACGTTGTTTTTAAATGCGTCACTGAATATCAACAATAGCTTTGCTAACTTAATTGGCAAAGCATCCAGTATCGATCAGCATTTTTCTAAATTTGGACTCAAGCGAGCTTGTGGCTGGGTGAAATCATTAAGTGTTCTTGGGCTTTAGCTTCCTTTTTTATTATTCATACATATTTTATTAGCTTTTATTCGAATCAATAAATTTTGATTGAATTCCCTGCACCTTCGATTTGAGCAATGCTCGATAATTGTAGCAATTCCCTCTGTGTGATCTATTTTTTAACAGATTAATTTGTTAAGGCATCATATTTTCTAAATTAAGTGCCTTATTTATTTTTAGATGTCATTGATTTTTATTTAGTTGCCTGTCCATGTTGTTGGTTGCATGTTGTTGGTTCTTGTTGTTGGTTATCCATTCAAACGCGCATCTACTGTAAAATCAATATTCGCAGCCTGTTTTATATGACTGCCAAAAAACACATGAATTTTGCCAACACTTAAATTGTCACCAATATCAAAGGACTTGGCCACAACAGCATAATCCCCAAAACCGTCTTTATTAATATCACCAATATGACTAACAATCGAACCCATACGATCTTTGATGTTTTCACCTTCCACCGTAAAGCCGTTATGGCCTTGGATTTTACCTAAATCAATATCCGTAATACCCACCTGAACCTGATCACAACCGACAGTGCCATCACTATTTACATCATCACCATCAGCATCGCTCCAGCAGTTAATATCATTTGGATAATGATCTGTATCATCACCAAACCCATCACCATCGGTGTCTAACCATTCGTCAATTAAATATGGCAAAGCGTCCACATCATCGTTATACCCATCATTATCATCATCTAAATCAGCATTATCACCGATACCATCTTTATCGTTATCTGCCCATTCTGTGATATCTAATGGAAATAAATCTTCTTCATTTAACACGTCATCGCCATCAATATCGGCATCGGTCGAGTCAGGAATAAAATCGCCGTCGGTGTCTAGAGGTTTTGATTGCGCATCTAGTGGATCGGTCATTTCTGTGATTTCGATTGAATCGGAATAGCCGTCGTTGTCGTCATCTTCATCCGTTGAGTTCGGATCAAAATCTGAATCGGTGTCTAAAGGAATGGATTGTGCATCAAGCGGATAGGTCATTTCCGTGATTTCTATGCTATCTGCATCCCATCATTGTCGTCATCTTCATCCGTTGAGTTCGGATCAAAATCGCCGTCGGTGTCTAAAGGAATGGATTGCGCATCAAGCGGATCGGTCATTTCACTTACTTCTAGCGTGTCAACATACCCGTCATTGTCGTCATCTAAATCTTGCACATCAGGAATACCATCGGCATCGGTATCAAGGGGAGTATTGGTTGAATCTAATGGATCAAACTCTAATTCGATTTCGATTAAATCGGAAATGCCATCGTTATCGTCGTCTAAATCAGTATTATCGCCTGTACCATCGTTGTCGGTATCAAGCCATTCAAGCTTGTCTTTTGGAAACGCATCTTGGGAATTTTTGACGCCATCGCCGTCATCGTCTTTGTCAGCGGAATCCGTACCACAGGATGAAAACGTACCCACCACAATAATCGCCGCCATCAGGCTGGTGGTTTTGAATCGTTGTTTGAATGAAGGCTTCTGGGTTGATGGTAAAATCAATGATATGTTGGATTCCTTTGATGGAGCGGTTTGGCTTTTAATAGGTTTGTTTGGTGTTAATAGAGGCAGACAATAACAAAAAGCGATAGAGATTTCAGTTTGTTTTTTTATTGGATTTGAAGATTGGGTGGGATTTATTGTGGGTATTTACACATTTGGTTTTTTGAATGAATTGGATTAGTTTTTTCGGAATGAATCCTGAACTTACAGGTGGTTTTTCGGAATGAATCCCGAACTTACAGGTGGTTTCTCGGAATGAATCCCGAACTTGCAGGTGGTTTTTCCGAATAAATCCGGAACCTACAGGTTGAGGTTTGTTTTTTCACAATAAATCCTGAACTGGTAAACCATCAAAGATGACAGCTAGCCAGCCAGTAAGTAGGTTGCTATTTAGGGGAACAAAAACAAATATAATTGTCTGTTGCCATAAAAAACAACCCACAATATGCAAAGTCTATCAAAAGCTTTGCATATTCTTTAGATTATAAACTCCCAGCAACCTTAACCACTTTCACATTATCAACCTGAATGATCACACCCATTTGGTTGCCAACTTCTGGGTAGATAGCAAAGGGGACGTTTACGTTGCTTGGGTTTAAGTCCAATTCTGCTAAATCATCAATTGCAATGCTGACAAATTGCCATTCATTAAGTGCTGGGTAACCAATGTCATAACTTCCTGATGTGCATGGGTAAGTGCAATCGGCTCTGAAGTAAATGTTATCTTTCACTTCACGGGTGTCTTGTGTGATTCGATATTCAAATTCGATTGCATCAAAACCCGATATGTTTTCGTTACCTGTCGATCCACGAAAGTTTGAAAAGAAGAAAAACGCCGCTGAGTTGTCTGCTAAGTATTCAAGTTCTGCCACAAAACCATAACCTAATTCAGCCACAGAATTTAAAGACACCGTGTCATTTGGAAACGATCCATAATCAAGAGGTTGTTCTAATTGATCAATATAGATCAACACTTCTTCGCCGCTGGTCCAATCCGTTTCACCCACTACGACCTCTTCGGGGGGTTGCTTACCTTCGTTTAATGCAAAATTTTCACCTACGCTTGCACAGCCTTTACCGGTTTCAAAATCATGAGTACAACCATAAACACGCACATAATCCACGGCTAATTCTTGAGGGAAAACCGACTCATCGATGCCTTTATCATTAACATTTGCTGCCCATTCACCGCCAACTGCAAAGTTTAAGATGATGTGGAACGCTTGGTTAAATGGCGCATGAGGATCTTCTAAATCCCCTTGTGTGTACCAACCAGCACTTTGTTGAGTGGCAAAATGATCACCGTCTACGTACCAACGGATCTCACCTTCTTCCCATTCAATTGTATACGTGTGGAAATCATCCGCAGGCGATGCGCCACCTGGTAATTCATATTCTTCACCTGAATACACATTTTTTGGATATTCATCACCGTAGTGCAATGTGCCATGAATGGTTTGTTCGCCGTCTACTTTTAAGTTAACGGTTTCCATGATATCGATTTCACCATTAATTGCCCAAATGCCATCGTAGTTGCCTTCAGACGGAAGCATCCAGATTGCAGGCCATGTACCCTGTCCAAACGGTAGTTTTGCGCGCACTTCGATTTTGCCGTATGCCCAATCGCCCTTACCTAAAGTACGAATACGCGCTGAAGTATAATCACCAGAACCGGAAGTATCGTTAATATCGTAACCGTCTTGGTCATCTTGAAAAGCAGGACCGGTTGCATCTTCTCGTTTTGCTTGAATGCGTAAATACTCGCCATCAACCCATAGGTTTTCTGGGCTTTGTACATAACATTGTGCTTCAGCATTTCCGCCACCCCAACAGTTACGCTCATAACTCCATTTTGATTCATCTAATGTGTCTTCTTGAAATTCATCTTGCCAAAGCAAGCAATAACCGGATTCTTGAATTTCACCGATACATTGTGAATTAACATCTGTTTGGGTGTCTGTTGTTGATTCGGTATTGGTTTGGGTTTGGGTATTGGTTTGTGTCATTGAGCCCGTATCTGTTTCAGTCATTGAATCTGTGCTGGTATCTGTCATAGATTCATTGTCAATTTGGGTAATGGTTTCGGATTGTGTATCTGAATCAGTTTGTGTGACCGTTACAACTACAGTAACTGTTTCAATTATGGTGATGGTTTCAGCAGGTGTATCATTGGTAGATTGACAGGCTGATGCGCCAGCTAAAACACCGCAAAGAAGTGAATAATTGAGAATTTTTGACATGAGAATTAACCTTTTATAAGAAGTTGATTTTTTTACTTCAATTAAGTTAATGAAATTAAATTTTTCTGTCGTCCCAACTAAAACATTTTGTTACATGAGGCGTCTCAACTTAGTGTCATGTTATAAGATGAGACGTGTCACTTGGTTGTAGGCCCCATTCTATATAGGGATTATAAAGTTGTGATAAAACGCACAAATTTAAACATGCAGTTATTCACAAGGCAAAGATTTTTCTAAACGATACTGAGAAGGGGTTAATCCAGTTTGTTTTTTGAACAATCGGTTAAAGGTCGATTTACTATTAAACCCAGACAAATCCATAATTTCTAACATGGATAAACAAACGGATTTTTCGAGTAAAAATTTTGCTTTTTCAACACGATAACCATTAATAAATTCAAAGAAATTTTGATTAAAACTTTGGTTAATTACCTTTGAAACAATACGAGTATTGACCCCTATTTTGTCTGCTAATTTTTCAATGTTGATGTCATGCTCTAAAAAATATTCATGCTCCACCATACTTTGCACGACTTTATCCACATCCTGTTGATTAAAATCGGGTATACAAGAAACGCCGTCTTCTTTATTTTGTTGCAAGTTATCTAATAGGTTTTCGCTGTCTTGTTCATTAATAAAAGCAGTCGGTTGCGCGACTTTCACAACCGCATACACCACCAATAAGTTAATAAAAATCAATTCAACGTAGTTTTTACTTAAGCCAACAAAGGCCGCTAATTCGCCTAAATCAAATTGATGAGCAATTTGTGCACTTAATTCAAATCCCCATAACACTAAGTAAGCAATCACTAAAAGTGCAATCCAAGCTAAGCTAATGGAATCCACTTCAGAAAAACGCGCAGTAATATTTTTGCGGTATTGCACTAAAATGTACAAACTCATAATACTATAAAGCAAAATCGAAACACTTTGAGCATTCAATAAAAAACGAAAATACCCACTGCTAAAATAAAAGTTATACTCATCTATTCCTGCATATAAATCATCTGGTCCAATATCATTAATAATTAATCCGTACAAAATCGGAAACAACAGTAACGGCACAAAATGAAAAATATCTTTTTTAACCAACTTAAAATCTGAATAAATCAATGATTTAACATACAAAAACAGAAGTGGGCCTTGAATCAATAAAGCAAATTTGAACACAAAAAATAAACGGTATTGATCAGAAAACAATACAGATTTTAAAGGGATACACCAATATATAAGCGCATCAAAAGCAACCAAGGCTTTCGTTAATAAGAAAAGGGAAAGAAATACGCGACTGTGTAATTTGTCCATGTGTACTGATATTAAAATCAGTGAAAATAAAACGGATTCCACAAATATTAATATCAAAACAATATCGTGAAAATTAAAATAAGCTTGATCAAACATGAACGAGATAACCAATAAATAAAAAATAGTAACATGCAGAATATAAAAGAATCTATTTATATAAAATCGAGCTACAAACTGCATCACAGTTATCACAAAAGTTATTTTAAAATTATTATTGTTGTAATTTGTTTGAATAGTTTAGAGAATGTAGTTAATGTAAATCTATTTTAACATTACGTATACAGTACTTTTTCTATATTGATGAATTTTTAAATATGACACTGTGCTCAATCCGATGGAAGGTAAATACTAAACTGTCATTAGTAAAAGTTATCCACAACTTTAAATTTTAGTTAATCAAAATATATTTTTTATATAATCAATAAACACACGAGTTTTTTGTGGTAAAAATCGTTTAGACGGATATAACATCCATACGGCTGTATCAAAATCGGTTGCGGTCACTTGATACTGAGGCAGTATTATTTTTAACTGTCCTGTTTTTAATTCTTCTCGTATTAACCAGTCAGGTAAAATGGCAGGTCCTAATCCATTAATAGCACTTTGTTTTAATGCCAACGCGCTGCTAATTGCCAATTTAGATTGAATTTTAATTTGAGATAATTCGTTCGCTTCGTTTTTAAATAACCAGCGTGAACGATATTTGGGTAAAGCAAATACTAAACAATGATGGTGTTGTAAATCCTTTGGAGAAGAAATGGATAAATGCGATTTAATATAATCAGTGCTGGCACAAAGATGATATTTGGTAGCATGTAACCGAGTGCCAATTAAATCGGACTCAAATGAAGGGGTTAATCGAAAAGTCAGATCGATGTCTTCATTATGCAAATTCAAATTCACATCGGACAATAACATCTCGATATGAATATCTGGATATAACTGCATAAATGATTGAATATGAGGCAATAGACATTCTTGTCCAAAAGCCGTTGAAGCTGAAATTTTTAAAGTACCAGAAGGGCGATTAACCACAGATTTAGCGTCTTCATTGGCAAAGGACAAAGCTTCAACAATAGGAGTAATGTGTAATAAATATCGTTGCCCAGCTTCAGTTAATGACAAACTTCGAGTAGAGCGTTTAAACAATTGCACACTTAACTCGCTTTCTAATGCAGCTATATTTCGAGACACCTTAGACGGATCTTCATTTAGTTTGCGAGCGGCATCGGCAAAACTTCCAAGTGTGGCAACATCTATAAATAATTGTAGAGATTGTATATTCATTCATGCATTTTATACATGACTGCAATGTTAATATACCTATTTGTTAATTTTTTACATTAAAGATAATGCTTGTCATCAGATTGAACATACAAGCTGATGAATCTTATTAACGTTAACAGAGGAAATATCATGAATTTAAATAACACAGTGGCATTGGTAAGTGGAGCAAATCGAGGCCTAGGTAAAGCTTTGGTGCAAAGTCTTTTAGAAAAAGGGGCATCCAAAGTCTATGCAGGCGCACGTGACATCAGCAAATTGCCAAATTTTTTAGACCCTAGAGTGATTCCAATTCAATTAGACATCACAGATATTCATTCAGTAAACCAAGCGTTGTTGCAAACAAAGGATGTAAATTTGCTTATTAACAATGCTGGGACACTTACATTTGGCGATGTTTTATCCGTAAGTGATGAGTCATTAACACATAATTTTGCTGTGAATTATTTTGGATTATTAAATATGGCAAAAGCATTTACGCCAATTATTGAAACGAACCAAACACTGAAAAAAGAAGCGAGCATTGTTAACATTTTAACGTTGTTATCATTAGCAAGTATGCCTTCGATGTCTGCGTATAATGCATCAAAAGCAGCAGCGTGGTCTGCGCATTTATCTTTAAAAGGCACCCTTGCAGATAAAGCCATCAACGTTCAAGCTGTTTTTCCAGGTGCAATTGATACCGACATGTTAGCAGAAGTAGACATGGACAAAACTAGTCCAGCTGAAGTGGCGGATAATATTGTTGCAGGCATCATTGCAAATCAAGAAGATATATTTCCTGATGAAATGTCAAAAGGTGTTTATAAAGCTTGGTGTGAAGATCATAAAGCGGTTGAAAAACAATTTGCTCAAATGTAATTAAAAAACGGCCAAGCAATTGGCCGTTTACAGTTTAGTAACTCACTACATCCGATTAACAATTTCATCAATGGCGCGTTCCCAATCATCCTTCATCACATCTAGCCAATCCCCTGCTGGGTGTCTATATCCATTTTGATTACTAGGAATGTATTTAACGCGATTGATATTGGTGGGATTATTTTTTGAAATGTAGTACATCACAGACGTTTCTAAATCTGCCCCCGAAATACCAGTAAAAGTAATGGGTTTACCTGAGTTAGTAGCATGACAGCCTTCGCAACTGCCTAAGACAGCATCGGCCACATCAGCCAATAATTGCTCATAGTCCGATAACGTAACATTAACTACAATTGTTGAATTTATTTTATGTGTTAATCCGCCGCTGTCTGTTACTTCTAATGTGATGACTTTTAAGCCGTTATTTGAAAACGTATAACTGGTAACCGGTGTTGCAGTGGTTTTTTGAAATTCGTTAAAAAAGTTCCAGTGATAACTTAAGTTTTGAGTTTGCTGTGCATCTGTAGTCGCTGAAGCATCTACGGTGACTGTTAACTCATCCGCTGTCATTGTGAATTTTGCAGTAGGTGGCGTGTTCATTTGCATGGTTTCTAACACGGTAATTATTTTAGAAGCTCGAGTTGAAACAGCTTGCTCGGTGTCGGTTACTGTTAGGCCCACATCATAAACACCCGCTTGTGCAAAGGTATATGAAAATAAGGTGTCGGTGGATTGATTAACATGATCCACATCCCATTGATAACTGTGAATTAAATCTTGATCATCTTTAGAGCCTGAACCATTAAAATATACTGTATATGGCGCGTATCCATTAGTAGAGGATGCAAAAATAGTCGCAACCGGCGCTTGGTTGACAAATTCAGTCACAATAATTTGTTGTTGATCAATTAATGATTGTCCTAATTCATTATCTACGACATATAATTCAACTTGATAAACCCCAGGATCTGAAAACGTTTTTGAAAACGTAGCCTCGTTTGATTCAAACTCACCATTGATACTCCAAACATAACTGGATATTTGTTTGTTATCAGTAGAATTTAAACCAGATAATTCAATGCTTAACGGCGCTTCACCTGTTGATACTGATGCATCAATATGTGCAACTGGAAGTTCATTAATATATGCAGGGTCAACGGTTATTTGTAGACTTTGTTTTGTTGATGGTTTGCCTAGATTATCTGTCACAATTAACTCAACATTATAAACTCCTGCTTGCGTAAATGTGTATTCAAACGAAGATTCTGCCGATTCAAAAATATCATTGATGCTCCAGTAGTATTCAACAATTTGTTGATCGTCAATTGATTTTTCGCCAGAAATGAAAACAGTTAAAGGTGCTTCCCCTGATGCGGGTAATGCTTCGATAACTGCAATGGGTTGATTATTAACTAAAGGGTCAGTCACGATAATAAGTTGAGTGACTTTTTCTGAAGCAATCGATTGATTATCTGTGACAATTAACGATACAAAGTAATTATCAGCAACATCAAATTGGTAATCAAACGTTGCAAATTCAGAAATTAATACATCATTAACAAACCATTGATAACTGGCTATTGCGCCATTTTCATCTAACTCATCCGAAGAATTTTCAGCTGTCATTGATACTATTAAAGGCGCTTCCCCTTTTGTGGCAGATACATCAATTTTTGCAATAGGCTGAAAATTAATAGGGCCTGCAGCAATTGAAATTAATTTAGTGACAGCTAATGATTGGTATTGTTCGTTATCCGTCACTATTAACTCGATGACATAATCCCCTGCAGTTTCAAATAAATATTCAAAAATTCGATCACTGCCTACTAATTTGTTATTTATTTTCCATTGGTATTTTGAAATTGTGTCGTCATCTGAAGATTGAGCAGCGGAAATAATAATATTAATCGGTGCAGTGCCTTCAACAAAAAAAGTTTCAATTACAGCTGTTGGCATTTGATTGACTGGTTCAATTTGCTTATCAATAATTAATATTTGAATTTGTGCGGTATTGGATTGATCGCCTTGATTATCAGTAACCTGTAACGACAGCGTATAGTTGCCCTGTTCAATAAATTGAAATTCTAGTTCTGGGTCTGTTGAAACCGTTTGCCCATTTAATTGCCAATGATAAGAATCAATATTTCCATCTGTGTCATTAGCTAATGCTGAAAATACTAAAACTTCATTAGTAAAAGCTTGGGTGATAGATGCAATGATTGCAGTATGTGGAAATTGATTAGTGACAACATTTTTAGGTGTCACAGAAATACTTGTTGTTACAATATCCAGTTGTTGTGAATTTGAATCAAGCAGAATCAATTTAATTGAAATGATACCTGTGTTATTAAATTGAAAAGTAAAAGTAGATTGTTCGCTGACAAGCACATTATCAATATACCATTGATATTTAAGCTGACTTTCAGAAAACAATTGCGTGTCAGCTGAAATAACAATGGATTCAGTAACAATAATGGAATATGTCTCAATTAAAATTGAAGCGAAGGCAGAAGGTGTCGTTTGTATTGGCTGATCATCTTTTTGGATATCGGATTCTTGATTACATCCTGCTAATAATATCGTGAGACCAGTTAGTAATATAATGAGTGTTTTCATAATTCTTAACTTTAAAATTACAAAATATACATTATAAAAACATTACTTAAACAAATAGAATGTAAAAATCCAAACTACCACACGTAGTACAGTGAGGAATGTGAACAATATCACGATTAATTTAGTTATTACGTAAGCAAAGAGACATTAATTGACGCGATAAAAACAAAACGATCACTACTAAAACGATCGTTTCCAAAAAGAGTACTACTAAAACGACCACTACTAAACAGTCGTCATTTTTTACAATATTTCTAAATAGTTACGATACAAACTTACCAAATATCCATCACAAGTTGTTTGTTGGAGATCAATTGATCTAACCATTTTTGACTGTCTTCTATTTTACCGTGTAGGACTGCAATCGTTTTTAAATTTTGCTGAACCGATTGAGCCATATTGTTTGCATCGCCACAGATAAATATTTTGGCACCGTTATGAATTTTATCAAAAATTTGATCACCTATTTCCAGCAATACATCCTGTACGTATTTTTTTTGTTTATTTTCCGGTTGAGACTGCGCAATAAATAGTTGTATATAGTTGTCTGATTGTAGTTTTTCAAAAAATGGCAATTCAATGCTGTCAACACCGATTCTTTTACAACCATAAATTAAGGTTAATTTGTCTTTAATCTGTTTAGATTGCATTAATTCACTAAACCCAATAAATGGTGCTACACCTGTGCCAGCGCCAATCATGATATTATGGGTATTTGAAGTGGGATTAATTGAAAAATCAGGCTGTAAATCAATTACTTTTGCTTTTACTTGTTTAATTTTCCCTTTTAATAATCGATTAAAATAAGTAGAAGCTAAACCAGTAAACTGATTATCATTTACCTCAGAGATAATTAATTTGATATGTTTGTTAGTTTCAAAACAACTGGCAATAGAATAATAACGTGACTTAAGTGACGGTATTAATTCTAACAGATCATCAAATTCTAATGATAATGATGGAAGTTTTTCAAGAACATCCACAATATTAAAATAATGATTATCTAAAGAAAGAATTTGTTCAATGACCATTTTTTCTGGTGGACATTGAATAAATTGCAAAAATATTTTTAGCGTTCTTGCACTAATTTTACAGTGTAAATCTAAATACTGTTCGCATAATTTTTTTGCATTAACAATATTATTTGAGTGATTATTATCATTATTTAAAAAGCGCAGACCAAATTTTTTGCTAAATTGTAATGTGTCTTGATCGTCCAAGCGCATGCGTTTCATAAAACGGGTAACCAAAGATTTAGGGTTAGTCACACTCAATTCTAAATGTGACCCAGCACGATAATATTGATCGTTGGGGGATTTTAAAACCAATTCAAATTTTTGACCTGCCCAGGTTTCATTTTCTGATGTAATTAACTTTTTAACAGAAATGACATCAAACAATAAATCGTTTTTTTGTGTAGAGGCCTGTTTAATTAACCATTGAATCTTAACATTGGATTTATCAGGTTGATGATTAGCCTCTTGCTTCACTTCAATTACGT
This sequence comes from Marinicellulosiphila megalodicopiae, assembly GCF_045862395.1. Classification (NCBI taxonomy): domain Bacteria; kingdom Pseudomonadati; phylum Pseudomonadota; class Gammaproteobacteria; order Oceanospirillales; genus Marinicellulosiphila; species Marinicellulosiphila megalodicopiae. Next base: position 4,627,890 of record NZ_AP023087.1, on the reverse strand, counting down.
TATTTTCATTGCGCTGTTTAATATTAACAATTTCATTCAATAACGACGTAGTAGAGTTTTGCCAATGTTCAAAATCCCCTAAAATATCTTCTCGAGCATCGCCCTCACCTAATGCTAATAATGAAGTGGCGCCAGCATTAATTAATGCGTTGTAAATGCGTTTAGGCACTTGTTGATAAGTGGCAAACCAATCTTTATGGCCACAACCAAATAAAATAAATGACTTACCTACAAGTTCATTATTGTTTAATGATTCAATCCATTGAATAAACTGTTCAGAGTTTTTGGTTGGTTGACCGTTATAACTTGCAGCAAACACCGCAAATATATCTTCATTTAATATAGAGTCAACAGCAGAATTTAATGGCATTGCATTCGAAGTTATTCCAAAGTTAGAAATAAAATCGCTGTATTGCTGTGCGAGTTGTTCAGTGAATCCCATTTGAGATCCGTAATATACATTAATGTTTGAACTGTGTGATAGCACAGGTTTTAATAAACTTAATGATGCATTTGAGTCTATATTGGTAGGATTATTTGTTAATGTAGAATCATTTTTTGTAAATTTTTTAAAAACCCGTTTTCTAACATTAATAAAAAAATTATCGGGTTTTAAAGTTAAACTTTCTTTAATTTTTAGTTCATAATTTGTGTGATCAATAATATCAAAACGATGTAACACTAACACCAATGCAAGGGTCGCCTCTTGAATAGCAAACTGTCTACCAATACACGCACGTTGACCATTTCCAAAAGGTTTAAATGCATTTTCAGGACGATTTTGTTCGTTCTCTAAACTGAAACGATCAGGATCAAATAACTCGACATTGTCTCCCCACACTTCTGGGTCGCGATGCAATAACGGAATTAAAACAGAAATTTGTTCACCAGGGTTCACTTCATAACCACCTGGCAACGTAGTTTTCTCTTTTGGGGTCACAGCAAAAACTGGCGCTGTTGGCCATAATCTTAACGATTCATTTAATACCTGTCGTAGATATTTAAATCGACTTAACTCTCTGTAACTTGGGGTTTTTGTTTGATCTTCACCTAATATAGAATCAATTTCGTTTTGAGTTTTTCTTAACGCTTCTGGGTGTTTAAGTAAATAATATAAAGCAAAGGACAATAAGCCGCTTGTGGTTTCATGGCCGGCAATTAAAAATGTAATAATTTGATTACGAATATTTGTGTCATCTAATTGTTTGCTGTCCAGCATTAATGACAGTAAATCATTTTTGTCAATTCTTTTTGCGCCTGATTCTTTTTTGCGATCTTGAATGACGTTATCCACAATTTCATTTAAATAATGAATATTGCCAGTAAATTCTTTTTGCTTACCTTTCATTATTGCAGTTAACCATTGTGGTCTGGTTAATCGATTCATGGTTTCGCTAAGCGCGCCTAACATGCCATTAATAAATGGGTGCGTGTCTTCTTTTTCAAAAGATTCAAATGAATAACCAAATCCACATAGACCAATGGTTTCAAGAGTTAAGCGTGTCATGTCATCCACAACATTGATGTTTTCAGGATTTTTTTCCCAGCGATCAACAAGTTGTAAACCCACATTTTGCATAGCTGGATAATAATTATTAAGTGCGCCTAAACTAAACGCCGGCATTAATAAATCATGAGCTTTATGCCAATTTGGTTCTTCAGGATAAGCGGTAAATAAACCATCACCAGTTAATTGGCGAACCATTTCTAAAGATTTGCTCACTTTTTTTTCGAATTTGGATTCATCGCAAAGTAAATTAATGATGTCGTAATTGGTTGCAAATATTGGCGAGTATCCAGAAAGTGTTAAGCGAAATAAAGGCCCATGTTGTTTTCCAACGCCGATCAATCCTTGAATGAGTCCTGGGCCTCCTAATAAATCGGGAATATTACCGACAATCGGCCAGGGTTTAGGTCCAGGGAAGTGTTGTTTTGACATGAAAGACTCAAAGTTATAATGCATTTATGGTGTATAATATTCCATATCTTTATTTTATGGAATGCTTTGAGTGACAAATAAATTCAATTTCTGATGATTCTAGGCATATCAAAGATGAATTTGTTATGATGCAAATATTGAAAATTTCAGTTTATTTGATCATTTCGGGATATAGAAATATGGATTTAAGAATTCAAAAAACAAGACAATTATTAAAAGATGCATTGGTGTCATTAACCTTAGAAAATGGTTATGACCATGTGACAATCAAAGATATTACAAAAAGAGCATCTGTTGGCTATAACACGTATTTTCGACATTACAAAAGCAAAGAAGAATTACTGCATATACTGTTGATGGATGGCTTTGAAAAACTGACACCGATGTTAATAGAATCTAAACAAAATGAAGATGTTTTAGAAAACGAAAAACGCTTATTTAATTTCATAAGCAATAATGAAAGATTAATTCGGGTGCTATTTGAAAGCTGTGCAGATTTACTATACGAGCAAACCAAAAACAAAATCATGACCGGTGAGTTAAATAATATAGGATTTACCAAGCTAAAAGATGAATTAGAACCTCTAGAGTACGACTATATTGTTTGTCAATTTGTACAAAGCACCTTAACCAGTATACGTTGGTGGTTAACTCACAAAGACGATATCAGCATTGTACAAATGGCAAAATTTAACCAAAAAACAATAGGTCATTTTATGCAATGGAAACAAGTTTAATTGAAATGAAAAAAATATTATTTTTATGCAGTCAAAATAAATTAAGAAGCCCAACAGCCGAAGCAATATTTTGTGACGTAGATGGTTGGGATGTAAGATCGGCAGGTTTAAATTCAGGTGCGCAAGTTTATATCAGCAGCGAAGACGTAGAATGGGCTGAATATATTTTTGTGATGGAACAACGTCATAACAAAAAACTGAAACAACAGTTTCGTGAACACATCAAAGATCAGAAAATAATATGTTTGGGTATTCCAGATAATTATAAATTTATGGATGAGCGCTTAATTGAAATTTTGAATAATAAAATACCCAATTATTTAAATTGAAAACTAGGGCATTAAGTTGTCTCGGTCATTCGAAATATAAATGAACACCTGCAACCACATATATTAATATTAACGATACACAAACAATGAACCCATATCGTTTTATTTGTCTAAATTCAGAAGGGTAAAGTGGGTTTCATAAAACCATTAATACGAAAATCACAATTATCCTTTTTGGCGCGCCTAAATTCCATATCCATGATAGAATAAAAACCTTAAAATATGCACTATGAAAGGCCTGACTTTTCTTCGTCGCAGAATTTCGCAACTGTTGAATATTTGTAGATTCGAATGCATTCAAAGATAATATTATAAATAGATCCACTACTTCAAAAAGACAAACCAATGAAATTTACCGAAGCGTTTTTAAATAAAGATTTAATAGTACGTATATTAAAAAAAGGTTATAGCAAACCAACCGATATACAAACACAGGTGTTCGAACCCATATTACAAGGAAAAGACGTCACTGCCAGTGCGCAAACCGGTACAGGTAAAACAGCGGCATTTGTATGGCCAATTTTACAATCTATGCTGTCCCAAGAAAATAACAACAAGCCATTACAAGTAATTGTACTTACCCCAACTCGTGAATTGGCTTATCAAGTATTTGAACAATTTGAATACTTTGCCCAACCATTTAATATTACCCCAGCGTTAATTATTGGTGGCGAAAAAATAGACAAACAAATTGAACAAATTAATCAAGGCGCACAAATTATTGTGGCAACTTTGGGTCGATTAATTGATTTAAACAATCAAGACAAAATCGATTTATCCAACATACAAACCCTAGTGTTAGATGAAGCCGACAGAATGCTAGATTTGGGTTTTGAGCAAGAACTAAAAGAAATCCTAAAATTTTTACCAGCACAAAAACAAACCCTATTATTTTCGGCAACTTATCCAGAATCCATAAAAAGCATCATTAGCCAATATTTAACGGATCCGTTATTTATAAAATCCGCAAAAGAAAACACAGTTAACAAAGACATCAAACAATGGGCTTATGAAATTGACAAAAAAGATAAACCGCAAGCCATAATGCAAATGCTTAATGAATATATAGAATCGCAGGTTATTATTTTTTGTAAAACAAAACGAACGGTCGATTTACTAGAAGGTATTTTGTCAGAGCACGGATTCAGCATTCGAGCCATTCATGCTGACAAATCACAAAACGCGCGCAACAGTGCCATGAAACAATTTAAAAATAAAGAAGTACAAGCCTTAATTGCAACCGACATTGCCGCTCGTGGTCTAGACATCAAGCAATTACCACTGGTGATTAATTACGATTTACCCTTTGTGCCAGAAGACTACATACACAGAATTGGGCGTACAGGACGTGCAGGTAAACAAGGTATTGCCATCTCATTAGTATGCGCCGATCAATTTGACGAACTCGTCGCAATCGAACATTTGCTAACGCATATAATTGAACGAGACATGCTAACCGGATTAGTGCCTAGTCATAATGTGCCAATTTCAAATTTAGACAAACCCAAAGAAAAAGAAGACAAAAATATAACAGACGATGTCGAAATAGAGGCGGGCCAAAAACCGACCCAAAATCCCGGTAAAAAGAAGGGACCACAAAAAAATATTCAAAATGCAAAGCAAAAAGAAAAACCACTATCCAAAAGAGCCAAACAAAAACAAAAAGAATTAAAAGACAAACCGCCTATTAAGAAAAAAGGGTTGGGTTTGGTTCCAAGAAGTAAAAATTTGTAGGGCGTGGATTGTACATCCGCCCTTTTGACATTTACCGAAATCCCAAAGGTTTGAGTTGATATTTAACAAACGAATTGGGCTAACTTCTTCTAAAAGGCCACAAAAAATAGTGGCCTTTTTTGTGAGTAATAATCTAGTTTAAATTTCCTATATCTTATTCTTCTGTCGTAATTTTAAAGAAATAAAAGTAGCGTGATGGTTGCGCAAGATAAGTCCTCAACAAGTGATACTAATCTTTCAATTTTAGATTGTAGTGTTTCTTCCATTTTTTTAATTCCTATTTCGATACTTATACAATGACTTTGGTAAACATAATTATAATTTTATATTCATAAATTAATTTTTTTCTCAAACTATTAAAAAATTCAAAAGTATTGTTCGTAATAATAATTATAAAATATTAGATAGGCACAAAAATGTGGATAACCGAATCAGGATGATTCCATTGAAATTGTTGGTCGTAACATTCAAAGTGGATAAGTGATCTATTAGGATTTAAAGTTAGATTTTGTTCGGGGATAACTTTCTTATAGATTCTATTTATTGTGACTTTTATTAATTCCATAGCACCCAAATGTTGAAAGTAAAGATATTGTCCTGCTTGTAATTGGTAGTAATCAAACCCAGAAAGCCTAGTATTGGATTCTATGGCTGTCATATACACATAACGGTTTTCTGATTTTAAAGTGACGCCGTATTTTTTCCAATTAGTGCCAAGCTTAATATGGTTTGATTTAAGTGCATGATTAAATCGTTGCCATTGCGCAGTGATGATTTTCTGATTTAATGCGTGAGAGGTCGTCAGTTCAACTTGTAGACCATATAGATGTATTGCTTGTTGACTGACGACTTGGTGATGCATGTCATATCCTGATAATTGAATATCGCGTTTATTGATTAATATGTGCTGTATTGGTAATTAACGGCTGATATACAGAATAAAAATAATAAAAGGAATAATTAGCAATGCATAAGTAAGTATTTGAAATGGCGTATTATTCTCATTTACTGTTCTTTGAATATCAAAAGTATTCTCATCTTCAATGCCATTTTGGTTTTGACTGTCACTTTTTTCAGTTGGTCTTTTTCCTGGTTGGCCTTTGAGTGCTTCATTTTGTATTTGAGTTAACTCAACTAATGGCGCTGATTTTTGTTTGGGTTTCCACCAGTCTTTTTTAGGCAATAACCCTTCTTTGGCTTTAAATCGCATGAGTTTTTTGTTTAATAAACTCAATTTATGCGGCTTAACGGGTGCACCGTATTTTTGTTTAATCAATACCACTGCTTTTTGAAGCTCAACCCCTTTAATTGGGTTAACCATATAAACAAAATTCGCATAACCTTCAATAGATGGAATCAATGCACCTTTGCCCCATGATTTATCACCTAGACCGTCTTTATTTATTTGAAATAATAATGCTCTGAATCGTTTAAGGGTTTTACGATCAACAGATAATTTTTCATTAACGACCACGCCTGTGACTTCTTGTTTGTTGTTACTGCGCATCACTCTGGTTTTATCAGGATGCAAAATAAACCCTTCATCGGGAATGATTTGATTCACTCGCCAGAATAATTTTTGTAAATTATGAGCCGTTTTTTGTGAGGACGAAAACGTAAGATCATCGGCATATCGAGTATATTTAAAGCCTAATTGATTACTCATGCCTAGCATTCGTTTATCTAACTTGCGGCATAAAATATTGGTAAGCGCTGGACTAGTCGGTGCGCCTTGAGGTAAAAATCGCTCGCCTTGGTTTCTAAAATACGTTTGATTATCTAATACCACTTCGCAGTTATCTGCTTGTGAGCATAGTAATGCCAAGACTGTTGATATTTTTTCACTGTAACCTAAATTACAAAACACACCTTTAACTCGTTTATAGGTGACAGTAGGAAAAAAATTTTCCAAATCCATATTGATCACTACATCCGCACCCACATGTGGCTCTGCATTAGTGACAATCGATTTACCTGTCACAAATCCATGGGCACAATCATGAATGGCTACTTTCTCTAGAATATTCGTGAGTATCCAATACTGCACGTGTTTTAAACGAGGCATCGGCGCAGAAATTTTGCGAGTGCCACCGGTTTTTTTGGCAATTAAAAATTGTTGATAATGCGAGACTTTGGATACTTTTCTATCATAGGACAAAAAGCGAATTTCGCTGACACTGACGCCAATACTATTGGCTAATGATTCAATATCTTCTATTACAGGTAACGAGTTTGATTTTAATTTATCGCGGTCTGTAAATTTACCGTTAAGCCCAAAAGAGACGTTTTCGCCTAAATAAAGAATGTCTGTAAGGTTCTTCTTAAACCAGTTTTGTGCTTTTTCAAACTTGATTTTTTTGTTCTTAAGTTTGGTCTCTTCTCTATGCAGCAGTGCTTTTTCTTTACGCTCTTTATGGAATGCTTTAAGTAACGACTCAGTAGATTGATATTTATGATGAATTTTTAATAATTGACTGTACTGTTTTTCAAGCTCGCCTTTTCGCTCAATAAACTCTTTTGTCAAACTAGGTTTACCGGTTGATTCATTCCAAAAACCAAGGCGAATCATTTCTTTTAAAATGTATTCGTCTTTACTTGATTGTCTGATTAAATCGTAAAGTTGTTGTCTTGTTAATTTACCAGGTGCACTAGTTTGCATAATGAGCACTCCCATTTTTGCATAAAGGATTAACGCCAGTATTTTCTATACTGAATCTTAAAGGTGGGAGTGTTGGAAACGTAATAGAATCAAAAATAAACGCAGAAAGGATGTGGTGACGCGATCGAATTTCCCTTCGTAGAATTCTCAAGACTGGTCTGATCAGCTCGATGCGTAATAGTGCCCCCATAAACAGTTTGCTCCTCTGGAGCCAAACTGAAACGTTTATGGGGGCACTATTACGCCCAGTAAAGATCAGACTAGTGACGCGTGAGTAGGCTGTAAACAAGAATGGCGATCCACCATTCGGATTGCAAGGTTGTTGATCAGCGCCACCACATTTTGAAATTATAACAGTACTTATATTATTTGAAACATCTAAATTCATTTTATTGATCCTTCAAATAATCGTAATGCAATCATATGCTCACAGGGGCCTTTACTTAATTTATTTACGTTATAAAAATGACAATGACAGTTAGCTTTAATTAGGCGTTGATCAAGATCTAATTCTATAAGTGTCTCAAAAGTATTTCCACTGTCCATGATCGTTCCACTGATTTCAATGGACTCTTGATTTGTTTTTTTATTTTTAATTTTGACTAATTTATGTTGAACGTATCGACTGGCATTTTTTTCTCGTTCATTTTCAAATCTTAATTGATCTAACGGTAAGGGTTCTTGACTTAATTCACGTAAACGATAAACGTTATTGGCTAAATCAAAAATAACCTTGCCTGATTGAGCAAGCAGGCTTAATGCTGAAGTAATGACAGATTTTTCAAGTTGTAGCGTGCGACCTAATGCATTGGCATTGCTGAACCAAACTTTTTTCATTTCGTTATATACAAGTGAAATGGTTTGGCTGTCTACCTCTGCTCGTGGCGCCATTAAGTCAAAGTTGCTCATTTTAGACCAATCATTGGCTGTCCAGCCAGACAATCCTAATGTGAACGATAAATCTCCTAAATCAGCAATAAAAAATGACGGCAAACCCGTGCCCAATAAATTCACAGTAAACTTTTTAGCAATGGGAATTAAACGCTCCAAAATCATTAAGCGTCTTCTACCCCATATTCTAATTTCCCGTGGATCAGCGCCTTTATAAATAGAGCGCTTGCATATTACCTCATGATTCCAAGGCTCAAAAACTGCTTTAATTGGCTGGCCGAGTGTGAGTTCAAAGCGGATGGATCTTGGGCCTTGATCTTCTTTTTGTCTTTTTAATACAAACAGAAAATTGTGGATATCCATAGGGTGTAATTCAAAACTGACCATCGGTAATGTCATGGCCGAGCTAACTTGTAAAAATCCCCTCACCCAACTATCGGGTAAGTCTATTTTTTGTTCGTTATATTTTTCTTCGTGTTGTGTTTGAACATCAAACCCTGTTGGGTCAATTTTAAATTGTGTATCTTTATAATCACGTATTTTTTGAAATTCGTTATACAGCTCAGCTGAGTAATCAATATTAGTTGTGCCACATTCAAAGTCAGTAATGTTTTTGAATACATCTAAATTACAGCTTAATTTTCCGTAACTGGACTCATCTTGACTAAAACATTCAAAAAATACTTGATCAGGATGCACAGTGATAACCGGATCTAAAACAAACCATGCGTTGTAATCGTTTTTATATAGATACTTAAAATAGGCATTTTGCGCTTTATAATAAGGTGTTAATAGATTGTTTTGTTGCTTGCGTAATGCGAATAATTCTTTACCAACGGCATCTAATTGAAGTTGATTTTCATTTTTACCAATTGCAGATTGAGCCAAATAATTAGACTCTTCTTGTTCTAACCATTGAAAATATTCTTCTCTGTTTTTTGGCTGAAAACGTAAATCAGCAACCACTACATCATGCAATGCTCCCATTGCTTCGCGAAACAATATATTTTGTGCTAAGTCTGCCACAAAATAAGTAGGGCTTCTTAGTGTATCAGGAGCAAAATTCATTTGAGTTTGTTTTGCGTCACTTGAAACATTTGATTGACCAAAATACTTATAATCAAACTGCATGATGTTTCCCCTTCAACTTAAGTGGTTTTGTTTTTAATGTGGGTAACTCAATAGGAATTTCTACATCAGGATAGGTATTTTTGATTTGCACCATGGCATCGATGTATTTTTCTAAATCCATAGTACTGATCGTCACTGAATGATGAGCGAGAATTTCAGCTGAAAACACAGCTATTTCTTTTCTCTTAATTGATTCAGTCATTAAAAAATTCATGACACGATTTTTACTGACTCTTGCTTTATATACGCTAGATAACACCGTCATAAAAAACCATTTTAAACTTATGATTTTTTCTGGATTGTTTGTTGCAAAATCATTTAGAAATTGAGTTGAAAATAATTGCACGTTTTTGCTTGGATGTTGGCTCAATTTTGATAAATACTCAGGACCATCTTCTTGCTTAAAGAATTTTAAAATTAAGTCTCGTCCCATCTTTTGTATTTTTTCATTGTTATTGTCACAAAGACTCACTAATAATTGGCAATTCCAATCGGCATCTTGAAACTCACATTTGAAATAGTCTAAAGCAAAATCAATTACATGATCCCATTTACTATTTAATATACGCAAACCATCAATTTGTGATTGTTTAATTGCCGTGACATTATGTTTGTAATATTCAATGGAATGATTTCGAATATTCACTAATTTATGATTCGTTAAAATAGCGTATTGTTTCACTGAAAAAGTAATGGATGAATTATGCTTGATACAATATTGCGCAATGAAGTTCGCCGCATTGGATTTAGCAGAAATCAAACGCCAAATAGTATCTGTATCTAACGCATTTAATGAGGGTTGTAAAATTTCTGTAAATAAAGAGGTTAAATGATCATGGGACGATTCGTAAATTTCAGATAGGAATAAGTCTGGAAATAATAATTGAAATACATCATTTGAAAAAGATTCAGAATCGTTAGCTAATGTTTGAATAATGTTAAATGCAGCTTCGCGACAAAATGAAATATCCGTTCGCCAAAAATTAACTAATTTATCCGCCTCTTTAAGTAATACCGATTTATCTTGTAAGCCAAATATTTCAATTAATAAACCTTTCATTTCTGGTGAATTCGAACCCTCGATCATCGCGTATCGTTCAGGCTTTAATATGGTTTTATATTGTTTGTTAGCCACAGTCAGCTTAACGGCAATTATTTTTAATGTTTCTAAGTGACTATTATAAAAAGAATCAATGATGCTGGTCGGCATGACATACAAGTAATTTGAAAAATGTAACGATAACAACGTAAACACATCTGGCATAATTAAAGCGATGCGCTTTTCTTTTAAGGTTACGATGGATTGTAAAAACGACACAAAAAATTCACTTTTTTCTTTATCGCTAAAATTAAATGATTCAAAATTATCAATATAGAACGATCTGAGTGTTTGGCTTTTGGATTGTAATAAAAACAGGGGCGCTTTTTTGAATTGTTTAAACTGGGTTATATTTGATTTAATCCACTCGCAGCTATATGAGTGAATGTCATCACATCGTGTATTAATAAACGCATAAAAAATGACTTCTTTGTGTTTGTCATTTTCAAATAATGTTTTCAATAACTCAAATGCAAATATTTGAGTTTGCTCAAAGGACGATTTAAGTAATGTTAATAATGACTCCAGAGCAATGGTTTGACAAAATTCAGTGTTAGTAATAATGGCTTTAATAGCAAAGTCATGAACTTGGCTACACTTGCTTTTTAATAACAGTGACAATAATTTTTCGGGCTGTTGGTCCCATAATTCTGGAAAAGCTTCGCTTCTATTTTGTTCAGCCTCTTCGCTGTGGCTGCTCCAAATTTTACCAGATAGACCAATGCTGGTTAGCTCGCTGTGTTTATACAAAATATAATTAAACGCTAAATATTTCGAAAATTCACTAAAATATGAAGTACTGGTTACTTCATATTGACGCGTTTGGTGAACATATTGTTTATTCTCGACCTTACTTTTTGCATTGCCTTCACCATCTTTCATGGATACTAAAATTTCAAATGCTAAATCCACAAAATGTGAGCTGCCCGTTTCACCATATTTACGAACGGTTCGTTGAGAGCGTTTTCTTAAGTACACTCTTGTGTCCGATTTTAAAGGTTCTCTCCAATTGCTTATATCTGCAGATTCAATTTTCAACGTAATTAAAGCAAACATTTTATGGTCATTTCTTAATTCACTCAGTTTTAAGATATGCCTAATGGGTTTGAATGCATTTTGTTTATTCACTTTTATATTGCTGATTATTTGAGTGACGGCGTCATAACAACAAGTGGATTGCAGTGCCAGGGAATATAGTAATTGCAAATAATTCGTTTCTTTGTCGACATTAATAAGCTCAACCAATGTTTGCGTGTCACCATTATCCATCGCAGTTTGCGCTTTTTTAGATAATTGATCATATATGTTTTGAAAGCGTTCAGTTTTATTTTCGATTGAATCCAGACGCAGTAACCCATCTAACGCTACGCGTTGTATTTTTGCATCTTTATGCTTTGTGAATGATTCGAGCGTCGATTCATGAGAGGCATCCGCACAGCGCGCTAATGTCCAAGCAATGCTGTAATCAAGCATTGCATCTTGAGTGCCAATCAGTTGGATGATTTTATCTGCAGACTCGCTTATGTTTAACAAACCTGCGCGCCATATAATTCGATTTAACGGCCAGTGTTTTGGTGGTGTGTCGATGTAATTTAAAATCACTTGGTGTCTAGGGTCGACATTCGATTCAATGTTGGTTGATTTTTGGACAGTTAGATCGGATATCTCAGAATTTTGATTTGTGTCGAGGTAGCCTTTATTTAATTTGGACACCAATAAACTATTAAATATGTCTTCCGCTTTCTCAAGCTCAACAGGCTCGTCTGTTTTACTGCCTTCTCTTAAATTAGCACCAAAACGTCCATAGCGAAAATTAACGAAATATTCGTTTTTATCGGACAATTGACATAAATCAATTTCATAAACTTTATCGGACTTACCTTCGGTAAATCTCAGTTGGGTATGTTTAATGATTTTCATTTATATCGATCCTTTAAAAAATGAGCCAGTTTAATTCTTGGCTGAGTAAATATCAATTAACTAACAATATGCGATCACTTATCCACATAATTTTAAGATAGTGTCAAAAAGTAGTGACGAAAAGTTAGTTAAAATCTGTATCTTGTTGCCAGTTTGTTTGTTTAGCCCAAAGCTTTGCTGCAGCATACACTGTATCCATATAAGGATCTTTAATCGCGTAATACGCATTGGCATCATTACTAAAATGCTTAGCTAATTCTATTTTGATTTGTGCGTAGGCTCTTTTCGTATGTACATCACTTCGAAGGTAGTCTCTAAATAATAACGGATACTCTTGATTAATGCGTCCAATTTGCCTGACATGAATATGCACCCGGCGCTGCCCTACTGCTTGTTGAAAGAACTTCTTTTTAAGCTCGATTGAATCTGCATCTAACCCCACTAAATTATCGCAGATGGCTTCGTCTCTAAACACAAAACCGACTGACGTTAGTTTTTGTTCAATCGCTGTATTTGAAACATCATCGACGCTTATTTGAATGTCAATGACGTCTTTTGCAGCCAAAGCATCTATGGATGTTGAGCCGATATGATCAATTCGTAACGCAATTTTATCCAGTAATGAGCGTAATTGTTTTGCGATTGTTTGATATTCATTTGGCCAGTTTGGATTGTAGGGTGTGATTTGTATTAAAGACATTAGCTTTGCCGTTTTTATATTTATTAGAATATTAACATGAATTGATTTTGGCATTCATTATAGCTCGACTCTTTATTAGATTATCCGTATAGTTTTTTGAAATTTTTATTGGAGCGGTAACTAAATGGAAAATGATATTAAAAAGGTATCAAAATATCTGAGTTATATTTTAAGGCATAAACCTGAAGAGATAGGCTTAGTTTTGGATGAAAATGGCTGGGGCTTAATAAGTGATTTAATTTCGAAAACCACTTCATTTAATTTAACGTTAGATCTTTTGCAAATAGTGGTTGAAACAAACGATAAGCAAAGATTTGCTATTGACCCAGTTACAGAGATGATTCGCGCAAATCAAGGGCATTCTATTGATGTTGACCTTGCTTTAGCAGCGATTGAGCCCCCTGAATTTTTACTGCATGGGTCTGCTGAAAAATTTGCCTCTTCAATAATTGAAAACGGTTTAAAAAAACAAAATCGACATCATGTTCATTTGTCGCAAACCGCTTCTGTCGCAAAATCAGTTGGTGGTCGATATGGAAAACCTGTTTTATTTACAGTGAAGGCTAAACTTATGTTTGATGATGGTTTCAAGTTTTATAAAACGGTCAATCACGTTTGGCTTGTAAGCGATGTACCTGCGAAATATTTGATTAAACATAATGCTTAGTAATATTAGGATTTAAATTGATTGATCAATCTTTGTGCATTACGTATTTAAAATTAGCTCTAAGAAATGTATCCACAGAAGCCAAAGCGCAATCCAGTCGGCGATACTTTCCTCATGGTATAAATTGTATCGGAGCAAACGCGGGTGATATCAAACAACTCATTGCTGATTTTTATGCACATTATCCAAACGTAAGCGCAAATGAGGCGCTGGCTATTACGGAATTCATGCTTGAAAATATTGAGTGTCATGAAGAAGTTTTAGTGGCCTTTGCATTGATTAATAAATTTGTAAAAAAACATTATAACGATGATCTACTATTGCGTTTTGAATATTGGCTTGAGCATTACACCAATAATTGGGCTCAAGTGGATGACCTATGTATCAAAACGATTTATCATTTTTTAATGGCGCGCCCACATCTTATTGAACAAACGCAGCATTGGGTTCATTCTGATGTTTCTTGGTGTCGTCGGGCCAGTAATGTGGTTTGGGTAAAATTCATTAAACGTAAAATAGGTAAAACGGTTTATTATTTAGATAAAGAACTAGTATTTAAAAATTGTGATTTATTACTGGATGACAGTGATGAGTTTGTGCAAAAAAGTGTGGGCTGGTTGTTAAAGGCAACTTCTTTACATCATGAACAAGCTGTAGTTGATTTTATTCAGCAACATTCTATAAGGTTTGCTAGGGCAACATTAAGGTATGCTATTGAAAAAATGGATGTTGAATTAAGACAGAAAATACTAGCACTATATTGAAGTTAAAATGATTAAATGCACATAATTCAACACGTTTATATTGAGTCAGGATACAATAATGGAAAAAATAACAATAGCAAAATTTTACTATTTAATTCAAGTCGGTTTCGTTTTAGCGGCAATGAACTCAAAAAGGATGAACCCAAAAAGAACCCAAAAAGACATCCACTTTCAAGAATGGCAAAAAGCTACTTTTATGATTTGTTAATACACGAGAGCCAGCTCTCACCTTCTGCTACTAACTAAATACTTCCATAACCTGTCAGAAAAAGCCTCTGGAAGTCATTACTAAAATTGATTCAATAATCACCCATCAATTCGACCAGAGAGTCAGTGCCCAATGCTTTGAGTCATAAAAAAACCAGTCTGGTTTGTAGGACTCCATCGGGAATACTAATAGTGAAATTTATACTTAGGGAATCTCTGATTTAGAAAGATAAATTCAGGCTTTCAGAAATTTTACTAATCGAGGCATGCTTTTGAAAGAATAACTGGTTATTTTGAAAAAGCGTAACGAAGAGTAGTGAGATTTCTGAATGCCCCGTAGGGCGAGCCATTTAGGCACAAATTGCTTTGTTGATCGTCTCGAAAAGGACCCGTCATTTCGCTTCGACGATCGCCGCGCACTTTGTGCCTAAATGACTCGCTGAAAAAATCTTTCTAATTCAGAGGTTCCTTAGTAATCCATTCCAATGAAAAATTTTCTAGCATGACTTCAATTGCTCGGCATTTTTGTTGATATTACTCTTTATGTTTGTTTGTTGAGCTAGCAAACCAGAAAACACCCACAGAATAAACGCAAAAAAGTTATTAAAAATCAATTCCTGTTAAAACCCTGTGCCCTATTTTCTTTACTATTAATTTGATACTATCAGCGCAAACTTAAATAGGATTGATCACGAAATTCAAGGCATGTATTTCGCGTAGTTTTGTCAATCTAATAATTTTTTGGAATCTAACACTACAGAGATAAACTATGAATCTATTAAAACCTGCTGGTGCATTACTGCTTTCAGCGTCGATGACTTTTACATCTTGCGATTTTATAATCGATCCTAGCCCAACTGACACAACCTCAGACACTGCAACTTCAACTACAACTGCAACTATAACCAATTCAGACACTGATACTGGCTCAACTACAAATACTGGATCAGAAACACAGACTGGTTCAATAACTGACACAAACTCGTTAACCAATACCGAGTCAGTAACTCAAACTTCGACAACGACAAATACCGGTTCAATAACTAATACAGAATCAAATACACAAACTACTACGCAGACTACTACGCAAACTACGACAGTCACAAATACTGAGTCATCAACTCAGACAGATTCAAATACCGAAACCCTAATTGATATCGAAAAATCTTCCAGTCAAATTTTGCAATCTCAAGTCACCACGTCTAATTACACAGTAGAAATCGGCGAGGACAATTATTTAGAATTAGTAATGCAATTAGATATTGTATTGGCTGAAATTCAATTACATTTTGATCAATTGCTATTTAATTCGGACATTCAAAGTAGTGAAATGATTAATTCAGTGGTATATGAAAAAAGCACATTATCGTGCCCGATTTCAGGTGAGGTTGATTTACTTACTGACCCGAATGATTCATATATAATTATTCGATCTAATAATTGCGTTACAAATAATGGTGAATTGTTCATTGAAGCTGAAGGCGTTAATGAAAATTTTCAATATAAAATTCAAATGACAATCGACAATGAGTTCTATGATGTCAAACTCGCATCAAAAACAGAAGCAGGTATTGAAATATCTGAAGGGTTTCTCACTGCCTCGGATACAGGGTCTTTTTTAGTTCGTGAAATATCAGACGATAATAATAATATTTTAAGAAATGTATACGGTGCAAACAGTTCATATGCTGAACAAATTTCTATTGATCAGTTTGATGAGTTTGAAAAAATTTGTGCCCAAACATTCGATGTAAATAATATTGTTATTTCAACCGATAATTGTGAAAGTTATCAACATATTATTTCAATTGATGGTCAGTGGTATCATTCCGGAGGGAAAAATAAAGATTCTGTTGATAACAGCATGTATGCATTAATTGTGAATACGCAGGCAGATTTTGTCATTGAATTAGCGTCGTCGATTGATACTTATTTATATTTATTGGACAGTAATTCAAATATAATTTTAACAAATTATGATGCCAAATCAATTAATGAAAGTAACGATTTAGTAAACTCTAGAATTTCAACAAACTTGGAACAAGGTATTTATTTTGTTGTAGCGGCAACTTATTCAGAAGGAGCCTCTGGAGGTTATCAAGTTATTTTGCATTCTAATAATGAGACAGCTGGAGAATTAATTCTTGTTCGAGAAGCAAATAATCCTACAAATACAGATACAGATACAGATACTTTTACAAATACAGAAACTCATACAGAAACAGACATATCTGAAATTTCATTAACAGGCCAGTGGTTAAGTTCAGGTGGTCAAAATCCTCAATCATTGGGTAATTCAAGCTATTTGTTGGAAGTATATGAGCAAAGTGAAATACAAATAGATTTAACCTCTTCATCAGATGCCTATTTATATTTATTAGATTCAAATAATAATATTATTGCTCAAAATGATGATTTTAATAATACTAATTCTAGAGTCACTGTTGCATTAGAAACAGGCTTATACTATGTGATTGCTGCAACGTATTCTAAATATAGTTCTGATAGTTTTATAATCACCGCCGCTTCTGAAACGATTGATTCATTTAACCTAACCTTGAATCGAGCCGCACAGTTAATTCAATCAATAGATCCAACAGCAGTTATCTTACAAAATGGATCTATACTCACATCGAATTCAACTGATCCTAATAATGAAGAACTTACTTATTCGTGGCATATAAATCTAGGGGACGATCATCTTGAACTAAGCACAGAGTCTATTGTTGATTTAAGTAATTTAAATATCAACGGGCCGGTGTTTATCAGCTTGAATGTTTACAACGAAAGTGGCGGTTCTGATTATACTTATATTATTTATGATTTCGGTTTGGATGATCTTATTTATGAAATAGAAAATATAAATGGTGGTTGGATTAATTCAGGAATCACAAGTGTCAATTCTACAGGCAATTCAGTATATGAATTAACAGTGACACAAGATGCGCAGTATTTTATTTTAGATAGTTCAAATACATCATCCTCTCCTTTTTATTATTTAATGAACGATGAGAATGAAATCATCGATCAATCATCAAATAGACCAACCCAAATTGGCATCGGACGTTATTTAACAGCTGGCACATATAAGATAATTGTTGATAGTTGGGTTGAATATTCAAGTGAAGACTTTTCGTTTAGTGTCATTTCAGATGTGGAAAATTCTGGATCGGTTTCAATACTATCTGAAGGAATTGACGACGGTGTGAGCTTAGCTTTAGGACAGGTATATACTTCAGACTTTATAAATGGCGCAACTGTTTGTTTAGATTCAAATAACAATGGTGCATGTGATACTGGAGAGTTTTCAGAGATCACTTCTGAATCTGGAAGTTATGAAATTGTTGCGCCTTCTTTAATTGAAGGCAATGTGCTGCGTGCAAATAATTACTCTGTGATTGTTGAAATTCCACTTACAGCAACTTATGAATACACAGGTGATGCTCTTACACAAGCGTTAGTGCTTACTGCACCAGAGGGGGAATATGAATTTATATCCCCAATGACTACATTAATAAAAGCCTTTCGTGTAAAAAATCCACTTCAAACAATTGACCAAACAAAAAATGAAATTGTAAATATTCTAAAATTAAATCAGGGGTTTGATTCATTAAATCACAATTATCCTGTGTCACAGATTACGACCTTTGAGCATGAAAAATTTTCAGCCGTCTCTCAAATTGTCGCTATTGAAATGTCCGAGGCTTTAGAGTCCGCATTATTAATTGAAAGTGAAAACGAAGATGTAGATTTTAGCGATCAACAATTATTTTTACACAGCGTTATTGGCAACCAAATATTTGAACAGTTAAATTTTATAATAACTGAATTAAATATTGTGATTGATTTACATTCTGATTTTACTCAGGCAGATATTTTAGAAATCAGTAATAGAATTGATTCAACATTTAATAAAAATGATCTAATAGCAAGCATGCTTGAAATTGAAACAATTAATGCAAGCACAATTGAAATTAATACCTACGGTAATTATGGAAATTATTTTGATGAATTATCAGCTGAAATATTTAATCATTCAGGTGTTAATTATAAATATAATACTAACGATTGGGGTGGACAACATAATAAATTAGCACTGACATTAACCGTTGGATCAGGCGCTGGGGATATTGAATTAATTGATACAGGCAAGGTGGGTAGTTTTTCTCAAACTGATGCATTGTTAGATTTAACGACTGAATTTGCTCCCTTTAAAGACGACATGGTCAGTTATGCTGTTTCACAAGGCCAAAACGCACTTGGCCAACAGGTGGCTATTCCACTTGATTTAGGACCAGGCACTGCATTTTATCGTCGAGATTATATGGAGGATTTAGGGTTTGATTTAACGAGCGTTATGACAAGTTGGGGCTCTTGGTTATCTTATGGGTATATCTTAAGAGATCAACACGGCGTATATTTAGTTTCTAATGCTGATGGTGTTGCGCGTGCGATGATTTATTCCAATATAGATGCTGGGGATGGTGTGTATACTGGCCCAAATAATGAAATCTTAATTGAAAGTCAACGTTTTGTTGAAGCCTTTACTTTGGCAAAAGTAATAAGAGATTCAGGTTTAGATGCCAATACAGGCATGTGGAATGACAACTGGTATGATGGATTTAAAGAAGGACACTTTGCAATGGAGTTGCAAGGTGCGTGGTTACTTGGACACCTAGAAGGCTGGATTGCACCAGAAACAGCTGGTTTGTGGGGGGCATCAAATTTACCAAATGGTGTCTATGGTTCATGGGGTGGATCATTTGCGGCGATCCCTACTCAATCAAGCGACAAAAAAGATCTTGCATGGGAAGTGATTGAATATATGATCAGCGCGCAAGCTCAATTAACTGCATTTGAAAACTGGGCAATGTTTCCAGCTAATACAACAACGTACTCTGATGAATTATTTGATGAGCCAATTGCATTTTTAAATGACCAGCCAGCTCGTGCATTGTTTGCTGATATTGCAAATAATATTACACCTGTGACACCAGGGCCGTTTGATGATATTGGCGAAACGATAGTATTTGATGCATTACAAGAAGTACTTGTGGATGGTCGTGATGTTTCAGAAGCCCTTGAAGAGGCTGCTCAAAAATTAGCACTTAAAATACAAGAATAAAATGTGATGTAAAATAAATGAAAAAGAGCGATACAAATGCATCGCTCTTTTTTATTAAAATACTTGAATAGATCGTCTAATTTCCTCCAAAAGATTATAAATACATGGTTATTTTAGTTTGCAAAAACCTAGTTTTATTCCCAAGAAATTCTCTCTATCCGATTTAACCAATAACCCTTTTGCGTCCACTATGTTAAATCAACGAGGCTTTTAACTCTTTACCCAAATACAATAAATAGCATTGAAACTGTTAAATAGATCAAATTTCACACACAATTGTAAGCGATTACATTGTTGCGGTGGTAGAGTTAAGATCTAACTATATAAATAGGTCTTGTGATGTTTCAATTAATCGGACAACTCAATAAAGTCTTAAAAATTAGTGTATTCATGATGACTGCATTAATGATTCTTATAAGTAGTTGTGATGTGAACTCAACTTCTACTAACAATACTCAAACAGGTTTGAGTATTGATTCGGATAATGATGGAGTGAATAATTCCATTGATTTATGCCCAAATGATGTTGGCCTGTCTCAAAATAACGGATGTCCGGTAGCTGTAACACCAATTGATACTGACAAAGATGGATTAAATGACGATGTTGACCAATGTCCAACTGAAATAGGTTTACCCCAAAATAACGGATGCCCGGTAGCTGTCACACCAATTGATACTGACAAAGATGGATTAAATGACGATGTTGACCAATGTCCAACTGAAATAGGTTTACCCCAAAATAACGGATGTCCAGCAGATATTGTG
Source organism: Marinicellulosiphila megalodicopiae (assembly GCF_045862395.1). Classification (NCBI taxonomy): domain Bacteria; kingdom Pseudomonadati; phylum Pseudomonadota; class Gammaproteobacteria; order Oceanospirillales; genus Marinicellulosiphila; species Marinicellulosiphila megalodicopiae. The sequence goes on along the minus strand of NZ_AP023087.1, from coordinate 4,607,223 downwards.
CCTGTCGTCGATACTGATAATGACGGAATATACGACTCTGTTGACCAATGCCCTGATGTAATAGGCACGATGCTGAATAATGGTTGCCCTGAAGTCACTGCACCTGAACATTCCTGCACAAGCAATGAGGTGAAGGCTGTATTCGCGAAATCAGATAACAATTGTTTGTTTTGTCACAGTGCTGTGAACTTTGGCAATATCGGTGGAGGGCTTGATCTAGAGTCAAATGATTTCGGTTTGAAAATGTTAAATCGTTCATCGGTTCATGGTGGTATTGCGTGCGAAAATGAAAAATTAATCGACCCTTTAAATGCAGATAACTCATTATTATTAAAACTGATCAACCAAGATTTATTTGACACGCTTGCCAACTCAAGCTGCAACAATCGAAACCCAATGCCTCTATTAGATAATGAAGATTTTAATTGTGTGCAAAGTTGGGTCAATGACTTAGTTGATACCACTGCTATTCCTACTGAAAACGAAGATATTATTTATGAGTTTGAGCCAGTCAGTGCGGCTGAAGCGATCATGAAAGCCAAGTATGTTTTAAGTGGGGCAGCGGTTACAGCAGCAGAATTTAATCAAGTGAATATTTCAGGGACAGGCTTAGATAAAACCGCATTAAAAAATGTAATCCAAACATGGCAAGAAAGTGACATTTATAAACAAAAAATACAACGTTTTATGGATTTTGCTTTACAGCAATCGATAGCACCTTTGAATAATGGGTATGGCAATATATTTGGAAATTTTGTTGCAGGTACATCGGGTCTTCCATTTGCGAATAACCCCGATGAAAAGGGGTCGTCTTTGATGACTTCTAATTTAAAAAGTATGGCAGGAAATTTAGCTTGGGACTTAATCGAAAATGACGATGACTTTTCTAAAATAGTGTCAACAAGTCATTGGAAAGTAACCACTGCAATTTTAGTCGCCTTTTCTTATATTGATGCTGAATCAAGAGGTGAAAGATATGTTGATAAATTTGCCCGTTTTGAACATCTAACGCCAGAAGATTACAACGATTGGCGTTATGTTGAATTTCAATCCACTGCTACGCCGGTTGATTATGCAAACGATGCTCAACTTGCTAGCAACATGCGCGCAATAAAACAAAATGATGTAGTACAAATGCGCTATCCTCGTGCAGGATTTTTTACTATGCCGACATTTTTAGAGCTTTGGGAAACCAATGAAGGCAATAAATTTCGTGTGACGGTGAATCAAATTTTAATATCGGCTTTAGATGCTACTTTTTTTGAAAGTGATGCCACAGCACATTCAAAAAGTGCAGAGGCTTCAATTGATTTAGAGCATGCCGACCCATCCAGTGCTTGCTATCAGTGTCATAGAAAAATGGATCCGATGACTAAAGTTTTCAGTAATGCGTTTAGTATAAATTATCATTCCAAAGAAGTGAGCACTGAACTTCAACCGAGTTTTACATTATTAGGTGTGCAGCATGAAATTAACACGATTCAAGATTTTGCAAAGTCCTTAGCTGACCACCCTAGATTTGCAACTGCCTGGTTACAAAAATTATGTATGTGGGGAAATTCAACTCGATGCAGTGAATCAGATCCTGAATTTATTCGAATTGCTGCAGACTTCAAAGATAACGGATTTAAATTTAATCGATTGGTTAGGGAATTTTTTAGTTCCGCGTTATTTACAGGTGCAGAAAATTTAAAAGCACACGAAGATCAAAAATTTATAATCAGTCGCGCTCGTTCTCAACGTTTTTGTGATGCAGTGAATCAACGCATTATTCAAATTAGAGACGTTGCTCCAGATACTGGTCAGCCAATGTGGATTTGTACAAATAATGACGATATTGGGACCGTTCCAAAAGACGCATTTGATCGTGCTGAACGGGACTTTATTACGAGCACAAAAATAGGAGTATTAGATGCAAAGTCAATTGATGTTGCCTGTGCAAATGCGGCAAACCGCGCTTATTGGCGTGTATTTGGCAAAGACGCTACCTCACAAGAGTCAGTCACCCGGGCTGTTGAATTGTTAATGGGGGTGCCAAATGGACATCCACGTTATCAGAGTTTGATTGATGGATTACAAAAAGTATATGACATCCAAACCAATAATAATGTTTGTAGTGAGCAAGATGCATTTAATCAAGATTCGGTGTCGTGCGGGTTTAACGGTAATCATCAAGCAGGTATTGAAGCAATGTTTTTTGCTGCCTGTACATCACCAGAGCTATTAGGCGTTGGCTTTTAATTAAGGGTTATGAATATGAAAAAGCAAATTGATCGACGTAAATTTTTAATTAAAAGTGCATTATCATTTGGCTCGTTACGATTAAAGTCTTTAGTGACAGGCATACCTTTGGCTGTCTTGGCGTCACCGCGTGCGTTTGCAGCAGGAGCTGATCATAAATTTTTAATTATGAGTCACTTTCAAGCTGGAGACCCAATCAACACAAACGGACCAGGTACTTACCCTTTAAACCCTAACGATCAAAATGATCCACTGCGCTTAATCACTCATCCAAATGTGGATGGATTTAAGACACCTACTTCAGTGAGTTTTGGTGATAAACAATATTTAGCAGCACAACCATGGTCAACATTACCGCAAGATTTACGCGACAGAATGGGGTTATGGCAACATGGTACATTTGTTAATGCACATGCTGATTTTCCAAAAACCATGCAACTAAATGGCGGTGTGAGTGGTATTGGTGATTTATCAAATTCATCGGAACAGCTTGGCGCTATGATCGCTCAAGAAATGGCTACGAATTTAGGGACAGTAATTGATGAGCCTATGTCTTTAGGTGGTACAGCAGTTAGTAGTCGAAGCATTCGATTACCAATTTTAAAACCTATCGCCATAAAAGAAATGTTTCAATCTAGTTTTCCTGATTTAGAAAAAATGATGAGACTGAGAAATCATTTTGTCGATACAACCTATAAAGATGTAAAACTTAATGGAACACCTGCCCAAAAAGAATTTTTAGACACTATGATAACGACAAGGGGGCAAGCGCAAAGTGTTGCAGATAGTATTGGAACATTAACCGATGGCGTCACAGGGAACGACCCTATTGATCAAATTAAAATGATATTAGCGCTTATTCAAATAAAAATGTCACCAGTATTTACATTTGGTATTCCATTTGGTGGCGATAATCATACAGATGTAGGCTTAGCTCAAGAAGTGGCACAAACAAATTCAGGCATGGTATTAGTTAATACACTATGGACTGAAATTAAAAAATTAGGGTTGGAGGATGATGTGGTATTCGCTACGTTAAATACATTTGGTCGTACATATTTGGAAGATAGTTTAAAAGGTCGGGATCATAATAGTTTGAATCATTCAATGATGGTATTTGGTTCAACTATTAAACCTGGTGTGATTGGTGGAATTGAACCGCACATAAAAAATGGACAGGTAGTCGATTTTAAATCCAGTTCAATTAATTCAGTTACGGGTACAACTGAAGGGCAAACAGATATTCCTTTGGAAGAATCTTTAGTTTCTGTAGGTAAAACGTTATCAAAAGCGGTCGGCATGGATGAACAAAGAATTCATGAAAGAATTAGTAAGGGAAAAATTATAACAGGAGCGTTAGTCTAGAGTTGCAAGTGGTCCAATTTAAGGATCGATTTATTACCATTTGAGTAACTAAAAATACGCTATCTATTTAGATCAAATCCAAAAGTGTACAGATCTTTGTAAAAAGATTTTTCTTTTGTGCAAATTCATATTTTGTACTGTATGTTGTATCATTTAGTATTTTAGTATTTTAGTATTGCATGTTGTAGCAACTATTAAATTTTATTTTTTAATAATTGATTCGTTCTTAAACGGATTTTATTGTAATTATTGGATCTATTTTTAATACAGGATTAATAATTTTTTCAAATCATCCATAATGAATTTACTAAAAATGCTTAAAGCCTTTAAGCGCTTAGTTACTTCAACCTCATTGTTACAGATGAAAAAAAAGGAGCCTGTGCTCCTTTTTGATTATCCGTTTGTTCGGATGTATTTTTCAATTATTTCTTTTTTAGGATGATCTTTTATCCATTGAGCAAAAGATTTAACTGTCTCAAAATCGTCTTCGCCTAGCTGTGACATATACTGCCCTTCTTTTAATGCTTCAAAATGTTGCTGCTTGATGTTTTTTTGCCAAGGGTCAGTCATTATTTGAGTTAACTTATTTTGAATGTCTAGCTCATTTAATAATTCCCATTCACCGGAATCTAACCATGCATCATCGCAATGACTACACACATCTACAAAATTTTCATGATCGACTGAGATTTTAAATTTAAGCATGATTTTTGAACATTTTTGGCAAACTAAAGCTTTTTTATTATCTTGTGCATCTACTGCTACCGCTGCGCTTTTTGTTATGCTAGAAACCGAGGAGTTCTCACGCCAGTTTCGATAATTTAATAAATCAAGATGCACTCCATTGCATTTTACGCATTGTCTTGCAGGTAACATAGAATCTAATTTTATGGGTTTTAATACTGTGCTTGTACATTGATAACAATTCATACTTTTCCTCAAATGCCTTTTGATAAGAAAATAAAATAGCATTATTTTTTGCAAAAAAAAAGGAGCAAAAGCTCCTTAATATATTAAACCAATATTTATCTTTTTGCTTTCATCGCATCAAAAAATTCATTGTTTGTTTTAGTAGGTTTTAAACGGTCAATCATAAATTCAATGGCATCTACATCTTCCATATCGGCTAATAATTTTCTTAAAATCCAAATACGTTGTAATTGCGCAGGGTTAATCAAACGGTCTTCACGACGTGTACCAGAACGACGAATATTGATTGCAGGGAAAATACGTTTTTCAGCCACTTTACGATCTAAGTGCACTTCCATATTACCTGTACCTTTGAATTCTTCGTAGATCACTTCATCCATTTTAGAACCCGTATCAACCAATGCTGTTGCAATGATCGACAAGCTGCCGCCTTCTTCGATATTACGTGCCGCACCAAAGAAACGCTTAGGACGTTCAAGTGCATGTGCATCTACACCACCGGTTAATACTTTACCTGATGATGGAACAATCGTGTTGTAAGCTCGAGCTAAACGCGTGATCGAGTCTAATAAGATGATCACGTCTTTTTTGTTTTCAGCTAAACGTTTGGCCTTTTCGATAACCATTTCAGCCACTTGTACGTGTCGTGTTGGTGGTTCATCAAAAGTTGAGGCAACCACTTCGCCGCGTACTGAACGTTGCATTTCGGTTACTTCTTCTGGGCGTTCATCAATTAATAAGACAATCAAAAAACACTCAGGGTTGTTATGAGATATTGCTTGAGCTATAGACTGAAGCATAACCGTTTTACCAGTTTTTGGAGGAGCGACGATCAAACCACGCTGGCCTTTACCAATTGGAGATGCTAAATCTAAGATACGCCCAGCTAAATCTTCAGTTGAACCATTGCCTGATTCTAGCGTTAATTGTTCTTCTGGGAATAATGGTGTGAGGTTTTCAAATAAGATTTTGTTACGACGGCCGCCGTTTGGTTCGTGGTTAATTGCTTCTACTTTTAGTAGTGCAAAATAACGTTCGCCTTCTTTAGGTGGGCGGATTTTACCTTCAATCGTATCACCCGTTCGTAATGAGAAACGACGTATTTGACTTGGTGACACATAAATATCATCTGGACCAGCAAGGTAAGAACCCTGTGCAGATCTTAAAAAACCGAAGCCATCTTGTAATATTTCAAGTACGCCTTCACCGTATATATCGGATCCAGTTTTTGCGTGTTTTTTTAATATAGAGAATATGATGTCTTGTTTGCGACTACGACTGATGTCGTCTAGGCCAATCTCTGTGGCAATTTCTTGAAGTTCAGGTACGGTTTTTTTCTTAAGATCTTGTAATTTCATAGATGAGTGCTGTTAATTAGATATAATTGAGGGATATTTAGTATGCAAGTGGTTGCGCCCATTTTAGGTAGATTCCTTTGACTCATTATTAAACGCCCGACACAATAATTAAATTTTTCATAATAGATAGAACAATATTAAACATGGAAAATTATAACCTAGGGGGGAATTTAACGATTAAAACCTAAAGAAGCCGTCGAATGACGAAACTAAACAGATGTTGTAACTATAGAAGGCTTTTTTTTTCATGTCTAGTCTAACTTGGAAAATAATAGGTTTTTTTTTAAATTGTTGTGAATAAAATCATTAAAAGCGATGCAATGGATCATTTACTGAGAAATATTATGGGAATGAAGCTCAATATAATAATAAGCATCCTCGGGGCAAGTAATAAGTTCGCTGTTAATTCCTAATTTTCTTGCGGCTAATACATTAGGCATATTGTCATCAAAAAACAGGACATGTTGCGCCTTGCAATGTAACTGTTTAAGCATCATTGAAAATATTTCGCCACTGGGTTTCATCACACCCATTTGATGGGACAAAAATAAATGTTCGCAATGTTGATAAATATTAAAATTATTTAGAATTTTTTGATAATGCATTGGGTTGGTGTTGGATAAAATTGCAACGTTAAATTGTGATTTTACTTTTGAGAGTACTTCTTCGGCGCGTTTAAATGGAGTAATTATGATTTGATCAAATAATTCTTTAAATTGTTGATCGGATATTGTCAGGTTTAATGCAGTTTTAGCTTGGGAGATAAATACATCGGTGGAAATTTTGCCTGTCTCATAATCATGAAAACAAGATTCGCGTTGCCATAACTCAAATACATCTTGTTTAGATAATTGTTTGTCATTTAACTGTTTGTCATTTAACTGTTTGTCATTTAACAATGTACGCACAATAGATACCCACTGATCTTGAATAAGTACACCAGCGATATCAAACACCACATATTTAATCATAATGATTGTTCAGCCATTGGTTTGCTTGATTTTGGAATTCCCCATTGATTGTTAATAAATTGAAATTCGGGCACATTTTGATTATTTTCATCTAAAAAATCTTTTGCCCAAATTAAATATTTTAACAACATGCCATATTGATCCCATTGCAATGCGTCAACTTGTTTTTCAAAAAGTCGAACGGGCAATACTTGATAATCAAATCCATTTTCTTTTAATTCACGTTTAACAAACGATAAATAATATCCAGCTTGTTTAATATTTGTTTTGTTATGTATTTTTTTTAGGGTCACTTCTAATAATGCCCCACCAGATTGTTGTAAATCACGTTGATTTGAAATGAAATTACCAAGGCTGTATGCAAGCAAAAACTCTTTTTGATTGTCTTGCTCTTTTTGCCAAATCATTGGTTGTACAACATGAGGGTGTGAACCAATAATAACATCTACTTTTGACTCTATTAAAAATGCCGCGACATCCTGCTGATATTTTGAAATGTCAGTTTGGTATTCGTCCCCCCAGTGGATATAAACAATAATACTGTCGGCATTTAATTTTTTAGCCTTGCGAATATCTTTGCGCATTTGATCGAATTTTATGCGTTTAACTTGTTGGGTAAAGACTGAATCAATGCCATTGGTAGCAAAGGTGTAATTTAAAAAAGCCAAATTCAATCCATTTTTTTCAATCATTAATGGTACATTTTCATCGTGATCGGCTTTAGTTTTATAGGTTCCCGAATGGGTAAAATTCATTTTATCAAGTTGATTAATGGTTCGATTAACCCCGCGTTGCCAGCGATCATTGGAGTGATTATTTGCAAGCATAACAATATCAAATCCGCTGGTTTGTAATTGTTTTGCAAACGATACAGGGCTTGAAAATTGAGGAAACGCAGCATAGGGTTTACCACCTAGTGTGGTTTCTAAATTTATAATAGCGATGTCGGCTTGTTTGATGATTGGTTCAAACTCAATGAAGTTTTGATCGTAATCATAGGTTTTGCTTGTTTGGTTATAAGCAGAATTAAACTGCGCAGCATGTTGCATAGCATCACCTGCAAATAACAACGTGACTTCGTAACTGGGTTCCGCTTTTTTGCTTACCTCTTTTGAAATAGAATCCGTATTTTTTGTTTTAAATAACGGATTAGATTCATCTACAGGTGCAATGATGGCTGCATCTGGCAAGCCGTTGCTTATTGCTAAACAAGAGACGGAATTTATGATTATGCCAATACAAAATGAGGCGATTATTTTGCTTATAGTGGGTTTATTGGTGCAACTACTCAAAATCATTACAAGCCTTTTACCGCATAAATGACAGGTAAATTACGACCTAAATGTTTGTAGTCCATGCCAAAACCGAATACATAACGATCTGGACATTCTAAGCCTACATAATCGATTATTAATTCTGGATGGCTTTTTCGATCATGCTGTTTATCTAATAACATTGCGGTTGCTACACTTTCGCATTTGCCATTTAAATATTCCAGCATCCCAAATAAAGTGGCGCCTTCATCGTAAATATCATCCACTACAATGACGTGACGACCATTAATTGTATCCTGCGGTCTTACTGGCCATTGTAAATCTGCTTCACCAGATGTCGCACCGCGATAGCGCGTTGCATGGCAATATTGCATTTCTAATGGAAAATTCAGACGTTCTGCAAGATGTGCTGCAATCATTAATCCGCCATTCATCACCGTTAATAGGATGGGATTTTTGTCGTGATATTGCTCGGTGATTTTTTTTGCCATTTTATCGATGGCCAACATAATTTGCTCGCGACTAAAAATCACGTCTGCTTGTTGTAAAACGCTTTGGAATTCTGTTAAATGAGTCATTTTTTACGTATTTTGGTTATAAAAAGCTATTTTACCACTGCAAAGGCCAAGCATGAACCATCAAATCACAGTTTCTTTAATTTGGGCCATGAGCTCAAATCGCTGCATAGGCGTCAACAACACTTTACCTTGGCACTTACCTGAGGATTTACGTTACTTCAAAACGTCAACAATGAAAAAACCCATTATTATGGGACGAAAAACTTACGACTCAATTGGTCGAGCATTACCTGGTAGACCCAATATTGTGATATCACGCCAAGAGAATTTAAAAATTGAAGGCGTACATTGCGTTAATAGCATTGATAGTGCATTAACTTTGGCACAGAAGCTTATGCCTGAAGGTTTTAATGAAGTCATGATCATAGGCGGTGCACAAATTTATAATGAGGCCTTATCGTTTGCAGATCGTTTGTATATAACTGAAGTGGATACCATCATTGAAGGTGATGCTTTTATTGAAGAATTTGATATCAGTCAATTTGAGCAAACGTTTTGTGAAAAACATAAAGCATGTGAAAAAAATCCATATGACTACTCATTTTTAGTGTTTGATAAAAAAGGTGAAAAATGAGTGGGTTTTATCCTGATAGTTTTGAATTTTTAGAGGCCTTAAGTAAAAATAACAATAAACCTTGGTTTGATGAAAATCGAGAGAAGTACGAATATCAAGTTCGTACACCTGCGTTAGAATTCATCGAAGCCTTTGCGTTTAATTTATCAAGATTGTCTCCTCATTTTATAGCATTACCCAAAAAAGTAGGGGGTTCGTTAATGCGCGTGCATCGTGATACGCGCTTTTCAAAAGACAAGACACCTTATAAAACAAATGTAGGCATTAATTTTCGTCACGAAGCGGGTAAAGACGTACACTCCCCTTCTTTTTATTTACACCTAGCTCAAGACGAATGCTTTTTGGGTATGGGAATTTGGAAACCAGACAGTCAGGCTTTGAGTAAAATTAGAGATCATATTGATAAAAATCAAAAAAAGTGGGTCAGCCTGACAAGTAATATAAATGAGCCTTGGCACTTTGTTGGTGACTCGTTAGTTAGGCCGCCAAGGGGATTTGATAAAGCACACCCACTATTAATAGATTTAAAGCGAAAAGATTTCATTATTTTGTTTGGGTTAAGCAAAGACCAAGTATGCTCACCAAACTTTGCTGATGAAGCATATAAAATATTAAAACAACAAACTGAGCTTATGGCATTTTTATGCAAAGCGTTAGATGTACCTTTTTAGATGTACCTTTTTAAATGAGACAACTTTTAAATGAGAAAACCATGAAAACTTTACTTACAAGCATTGCTTTAAGCGTATTTAGCACATTCAGTTTAGCCTCAGAATTTGGCGATTATTGTTATGAATTTGAGCACAATCTTAAACAAAATCACACATTAAGAGCATTATTTATTCAGTTTGATGTGGGGCATTGTCTTGAAGTGGAATCGTTAATTGCCAAAACGAGCCGTTTGGATTTATCACAAGCGCAAATTGTAGAAGTGAAACCGTTTCAATTTATGAAAGGGGTTGTGCATTTAGATTTATCAAATAATAGCATTTCAGACATCGCAGATTTATCGCGAGCGTTTCAATTACAATCATTAGATTTGTCTAATAATAATATTTATGATTTTTCGCCACTTGTTAATATTACATCATTAACCAGCTTAAATATTGATGGTAACCCAATCAAAAAAAATGAATACAACTGCCCAACAGACAGTTCAAATAAAGCATTAACCTTTGCTTGTTTTGATGTAAGCGAATTTGAAAGTAATTTTTATGAGCAAGATGGGCAGTCAATTACGCTTACTCAACTTGAAAGTGCAGTGTCCCAAATTTTTGAAGATCGCCCAGTAAACTTTTCTGAAGTGGTGAATTTAAACGCGTTTACTATTTCTCATTCCAATTCATTAAAAATAAACATAAAAGGTCGTAATTTTGAAATAACAAATACCCAAACCTCATCAAACGCCCTTAAAATAAACGTGATGCAGTCTGATACATTATTAAAAATCGAATTTTATTCGCCATCAGGCAATGGTACGGCACGTTTTAAACGTGTAAATAATCGATTTACATTAAAGAATATTGAAAACTAAAAGAGGTAATATGGAATCGTTGGATCAATTAAGAGATCGTATCGATAAAATTGATGCTGATATCTTTTCATTAATCGCAGAGCGTTTTGAAATTACGAACCAAGTAGGAATCTACAAAGCGATGCATCAATTGCCAGCAAAAGATGAATTGCGCGAATTAAAACAATACGAGCGTATCAGCGCATTAGCCGAACAGTTCGAATTAGACCCACAAATGGCCAAAGATTTTTTAGCGGTGATTATTGATAAAGTGGTCGAAAATCATATTGATATAGCTGAGCAAATTGAATAATTACAAAATAGTATTAAGCCTCTGAACAACTAAGAGAAAAAATATTAGTTATTCAGAGTCCTTAACTATTTTGTTGACTCACAAATTTCGCAAGTTCATTGAGATCCACATTTGCCAATAAAGCATTTGTGGCAGAGCTAATCAATACTATTTCAACACTTGGTAATTCGGGTAAATCATAAATCTGTTTTTTCTGAATAAAATCAGAATCCACGGCCTGTTTTGACATAACCGTAATTGCATTCTTTTCACGAACGAATCGTTTTAATAAATGCGCATTTGCTGATTGTATTAATATATTAAATTCAATTTCATTACTTTGTAAATAATCCACAACCTGTGAATGATATTTACACGTAGATTCAAATAAAACCAACGATAACGGAAGTTGATTAAAGCACTGCTCAGAACTTGCCACCCACATACCTTGATCTTGATATAACAATACTCCCTCGTTGCTCTGTGATTGTCTAGTTACAATTGCTATGTCCAATTCACCTTCATCTAATAAACCTCGTAATTCGCCAGAGTTTTTAGTTATGACCGTAAATTTAAAATTTTGATGGATTTGTAAATATTCCAATACAGGCCAAAGTGCTGTATGCATATAATCATCAGGACAGCCAATTTTTATTTGATTTGAGCGGGACTGATTAAAACTTTCAATGGTCTGGTCGTTTAATGTAATTAAGCGTCGGGCATTGGCTGCTAATAATTTACCCTGCTCGGTAATTTCTAATCGACTGGCCTTGCGATGAAATAAAACGACATCCAATTGGGTCTCAAGACGTTTGAGTTGCATGCTTACTGTTGATTGACTTTTGTGTAATTGCATCACAGCACGGGTCATGCTGCCATTATCAACAATGGCCAAAAACGTTCTTAATAATTCTAAATCAAAATGTTTATTCATTTATATCAACCAATGTAATAATAAAATTTATAGCCATTAAACTAAGTGAATTTCACTTGATATAATCGCTTTACCTTTATGGTTTATAATTTTAAATAGTAATATATTATCGATGATTTCAACAAAACCTACTGCGTTTCCTGTGTAAAAATCTTTAGGTCCGGTTGATGGATGTTTGATGAATTTATATTGATCGGCTGCTTTTATTTTTTTAAAGCGTACCTGTTTTTCAAATAATCGAGCAAGCGGATTAATAAGTGGCCAATAAAGTGCACCAGATATCAACTGATGAATAACAGGCCCTCCTTCGTTATGTTGGGTCCATCCAGAGAAATGTGAATGCACATCTCCAGAAAGAAAAATGACATTATGAATGTTTTCATCAGTGATAAAGTCTAAAATTCTTTTTCGTTGCTTGCCTGCTTTTCTCCAATTATCGGCATTTTTAAGCTTCCCTTTTCTGTCGGCTAAAAAAGTTGTGGAGCTTGCAACAAATTTAACTTTTAATTCAGAATTTAAAAAATCACGTAATTCTAATTCTTGTTGTTTTGAAATAAATAATTCTTTAGATCGTTCAATTCTAGTGTCCAGTAAAAATACTCCCACCTCTTCAGAAAGTGTTAGTTTAGTATAATGTTTGGCAGGACTTTGATAGTCGTTTTGTCCTTTTACAAATGAAACGTCTTGTTGGTTATTGCATTTTGATGTATCAAAAATAGGTCCATGGCTTTGCATATAAGCATAAAAAGCGTTGATTCCGTTAATCACCCGGTTTTTATCATTTTTATTTCCATTGTTGAAATATTCTTTTTTACCTGTTGTGAATACATCTTCAATCTCGTGATCATCCATCAACATATAATTGGGCACATAAGGTAGTATTTGATTGACATTATCTTTATTAAAAAAATTGTAGTACTTTTGTTTTATTGAACCCTTGGAGTGATTAAATTGTCGTGATAATGCAAAAGCAGGATCATTATAAATTTGATCACCCATCCATAACATCATGTTTAATGGTTTTTTATTGTGCTCAGCCTTTGTGAAATTTAATACCTTTCCAATTCGACTATCATGCCCAAAATCATTTAGGCAGGATCCAAAACAAAATCGAATATCACATGCTCCTTGAGTATTAAATGAATAAATAGTGACATTAGACCAATCTGTTTCTAATAAATTATCTCCTTCAGAATAACTGGATTCATAACCCATTTGATATTCATATTGGCTGTCTGAATCTAAATTTGTTAATTCAATGACACCTGTATAATAAAAATTTTCATTGAAACGAAATCTTTTACCACTTTGCCAAATGTCGTTTCCTAATTTTCTGATTCTAATCCAACCACAGTTAGTTACTTTTTTTGTGGGATGGTTTTGAATACCGCACATCAATCTTGCTGTAGTTTTAGTGACCATTCCTAAAATAGGACCAATTGGTGGATTGTTAATACTCATTAGGACAACCTTTATTTTTATTAATTTGAGCTTGATTATACTTATTTGATAGTAAAAATCTTGTGACTAGTATTAAAAATTATCATTGAGATCAATATTATTGATCTGCCCATCAAATATCATCATTCGCAAAATTGTATTAAGTGGATTAGTCTCATCATAAACGCCCCTTCATAATTTAAATAAGGTAAACACATGAAATTAGTAATTGGTAATAAAAATTACAGCTCTTGGTCATTGCGTCCATGGTTATTATTTAGCTATTTTGATTTAGAGTTTGAAGAAATTAACATTCAATTATTTAATGAAGGCATGCGAGAAAAAATGCAAGGTATTTGCCCTGCTTACAAAGTACCAGCATTAATAATAGATGACATTCAAGTTTGGGATTCATTGGCCATTTGCCAATTCATAAACGAAGAGCATTTAGATGGCAAAGCTATGCCAGCACATGCCAAACTAAAAGCCTTTTCATTAAGTGCCTGTGCAGAAATGCACAGTGGATTTAATGGCATTCGTAGTGAGTTACCCATGAACATTCGTGCAGAACACCCTTTGCTTTTAAGTGATCTGTCAGAGCTGTGCCAAAATGATATTCAACGTGTCATTGAATTATTAAGCCAAGCGTTAGAGTTAAGTGCTATTAATAGTTCAGGATATTTACTAGGAGAGTTTGGTATCATCGATTGTATGTTTATGCCGATTATGAGCCGATTTAATACTTACCATATTAAATTGCCCGAACCATTAACACGTTATCAACAAAAAATGCTGAATGAACCTGCGTTTATAAAATGGAAAGAAGTGGCATTAAAAGAAAAAGAAGTGATTGAGTTAGATGAGCGCGGGTATTTAATTGAAAATAATTTGATTTAACGATGCCCTTGCCGTCATCTTCAAATTTGCGTAGCAAAACTTTAACGATCCAGTGTCTGAACTAACTACAACTCAACATTTAACTAAGTTATAATCAAAACCAATCTCAGAAAAAATGAATCAACAAGATTGCCCCGATATCAAAAAAGGACTTAGACTTAATATTTCAAAGCTACGTCAACACATTCAAATCAAAACCTTGGAAAGCGTTGTTAGAGAATGATTTTAAGTTTATGTATTGTGAAGTGTCATTAACTTATTCAAACTATAAATTAAATTTCAAATAAAAAAAGGTAACCCAATGAATCCAATATCCACACAAAATTCAGAGCATTATAAATGGGCAGATATTTGCGATGGATGGCATTTACTTAAGTCTGAAAATTTAAGTGTGATCGAAGAATTGGTTCCCCCTGGTTCAACAGAGACTTTGCATTATCATTGCCGTGCAGAGCAATTTTTTTATGTACTTTCAGGTCAAGCTACTATGATTATTAATGATAGTCGTAAAATCATTGAATCTTTTTCAGGCATTTATGTTCCAAAAAATGCAAAACATCAATTAATAAATGAAACTGATCAGGCGTTGCGATTTTTAGTTATATCGACGCCACCAAGTCATGGTGATCGTGTTGATATCGAGTAATTTAATTTTAAGATTTTATGCATGAATCATTTGATTACCATTAATTTTCTAACTGTAATGAAACAGAATGAATTACAATGTAGGTTTATATATTTAACTTCTTAGATGACTTCAAAAATTACTTAGATGACTTCAAAAATTAAGCATAAAAAATCTCAAACTTCTTCTGTAATGGATAAAAGTTTATTAAGTCTTACATGGCCTATATTCGTTGATACATTAATGGTATTTCTAATTAATGTGGCAGATGCGTGGTTTTTGAGTCAACAATCCGATGATTCCGCGGCAGCTGTTGGGGCTATTTTGCCAATAACAGGAATGTGTTTTAGTTTTTTTGTGGCGTTAAATGCAGCCGGAGCGGCGGTTGCTACCAAGTTATTTGGTAAGCATTCAAAGAGCGCACAAAATGAAAATAATATACACAGTCATATTATTGCATTAAATTTTGGTGCGATATTAGGGTTATGTTTTATAACGGGCATTGTCATTAGCGCTGTTTTGTTAATGTTCAATGTACACATGGCCGCTTTAATGGGGCTATCTGGCGATGCATTACTAGATGGAAGTACTTATTTAAAAACATTAGGGTTTGCAGCTCTGGCGTTATCAATTCGTTTTGGTGCCAGCGCGACATTACAAGCTTATGGACAAACAAAGTGGAACATGGCTTGTACAGCAGTAATGACTGTCGTGAATCTGTTTTTCAATTATACGTTTATGTACGGTGCGTTTGGTTTGCCAAAATTAGGCGTTCAAGGAGTTGCATTAGCTACTGATATCGCATGGATTGTAAATTTAATACTGACGTTTGCAGCAATTTATTATTTACAAATAAAAATTACACTACCTAAAACAATTCAATCCTTTAAAAAATCATCCAAGGCCATTTTAGATATTGCGATACCTTCAGCAATAGAGCCGCAAGCTTGGCATTTGTCGCAGTTAGTTATCATGAGCATGATCGTAAATTTAGGCCAGGTTGCCCTTGCCACTCGAGTATATGCATTTAATATTATTTTTATTGTTGTTTTATTTACTGTTTCTTTAAGTGCTGGGGTGCAATTAAAAGTTTCATATTTGTATGGTGCAGAAAAATATAAAGACATGCATAACACGTTAATTAAAGGTGTATTACAAGGTTTGGCGTTGGTTGTGGTTACTCTTGCTTTCTTATATGTATTTTCAGCTAGTCTTTTAGGTTTGTTCAGCCAAAACCCAGAAATAATAGCATTAGGTAGTACCATAATTGGTATTGCTGTCTTTGCAGAAGTTGGAAGAATATTAAATATGGTGATTGGATTTTCAGTTAAAGTTGTTGGCCATGCAAAATTTATAGCTGTATTTGGAATCAGCACTATGTGGTTAATTTCTTTGCCATTCACATGGTTTTTGGGTGTCTATCTTGGATTTGGTTTAATTGGAATCTGGATAGCGATGGGTATAGATGAGTGTTTTAGAGGCAGCGTAGCTACATGGTATTGGTATAAAAAACAAAATGAACGATTACTTAAAAAATCTAAATGAGGGCTTACAAAAAATTAAACACTATCACTGCCAAAATACAAACATCAAACATCAAAATACAAACATCAATGATTTTTAGATTGATGAGTTATTTTTCAAATTGGAGCCTAGTTTAAAATTAAACTTGTTAAGCTAAAAATTAAATTGTATCTAAGATTCTTGCGTGATCATTATGAGCAATTTATTAATTAACTTCAGAATCTTGTTGCCAGTTGGTTTGCTTTGCCCACAATTTTGCAGCTTGATAAACCGTGTCCATATATGGATCTTTGATCGCGTAATAACCATTGGCATCATTACTAAAATATTTAGCCAATTCTATTTTGATTTTCGCATATGCGAGTTTTATAGTTGAGTGACTGCGAAGGTAATCCCTAAATAATAAAGGATATTCTTGATTAAGGCGGCCTATTTGTCTGACATGAATATGTGCTCGACGCTCCCCTTGAAGCTCTTGAAAGAATTTCTTTTTAAGTTCGATTGAATCATTATCAAGCCCCACTAAATTGTCGCAATCCGCTTCGTTTCTAAATACAAAACCTTCCGAGGTTAATTTTTGTTCAATAAATGTATTTGAAATATCATCGACGGTTATTTGAATGTCTATCACGTCTTTGGCTGCAAGCTCATTAATGGACGTTGAACCGATATGGTCAATTCGTAGGGCAACATCTTCCAATAAAAAACGTAATTGCTTGGCGATTTTTTGATATTCATCTGGCCAGTTTGGATGGTAGGGTGTCATTTTTATAAGGGACATAAGTGTTACCTATAGATATTTTTTTTGATGTTAACACGATTTTATTTCTCCAATCATTATTGCACGATTCTTTGTTAGTAATATGAGTATGGTTTTATTTTAAGACATAAACCTGAAGAAATAGGCTTAATTTTGGATGAAAATGGTTAGGGGTCAATAAATGATCTAATTGATAAAACCGCGTCATATAAATTAACACGTTATTAAAATTATAGGGTTTGTAAGTTGTATTTAAATTCAGTTTTACATACCAATAATTCCCATAACAAATTTAAACGTTAAGCTATTTTTTGTATCCGTTAGCATGGTGTATTATGTAAGCTAAATTGATCATTAGTTAGGATGCTAATATGGAAAAGCCAATTAAACCAAATTTTTATTATTCAATTCATGTGATGTATTCACTTATAGCTTTGGCTATTTTTATTTATTCTAAAACCATTTTTTATTCTATTTATCCACAGGGGTGGTTTGTATTAGTTGGGCGTTTGATTACTTTAATGCTTTTATTGAGTGTGTATTCGACATTGTTTATGAATTATAAACAACAAAAAGATCGTTACATTAATGGGAACATTGATCAAAAATAATGCTGCAAAAAACAATTCACCCATCCATAAAAAAACCGAACAAACGTTCGGTTTTTTATACGCTAACAAAAACTAGAAAAACTAAATTGGCGTATCCGACGCGCCTGTCCACATGCTTGTTTGGATATTATCGGTGCCTTCCATGACGATTCCGTCATAGCCGGCTTGAGCAGCACAGGTTGATAAAATATCACTGTGGCTGATTGCTACTTCTGCTTCTTTACCATCGCCTTTTTTACCGCTGCGACCAAAACCTCTGAAGTCTAATGAACGACCGGTTGCTAAACCTGCATTTTTACCACCCGCTAACATCATTGGCATTCTGTAATGATCATGAATCGCCGCGTCTCCTACATCGGAAACGACACAGATAATGGTGTTATCTAACAATGATCCATCAATATCAGGCGTGTTGGCTAGTTTTTCAATAAACTTGGCAATTTCTGCAGACCATTTAGCTTTTGATTGAGTATGCGCCGAGCCTGATAAGTGAGATAAATCATGATCACCTTGGGATAATCCTTCTAAGACAGTTGGCGATACAGAGTGTGAGTAACTAAACGTTAATGATCTTGTGATATTACAAGACAGCGCCTGAATCGCGATGTCTTGTTGAATATCAGAAATTTCAATAACGTTATTTTGTAACGATGCATCGGTGATGCCGTTTAAATTAACATCAGGAGCAGTACAAATAATAGGGGTTCCACCACCTGTTCCACCTGATGGATAATCACGGTTTAGCCTAGCCTCAAGTACTGACATGGCTTCGGTGTGTTGATCTAAGCGTGTTTTTTCAATGCTTCCTAGTGATGAGCGAATACCCTTTAATTCATCATTTATCACATCAAAAATCTTTAGCTGTGAATGTCTTTCAGTAGACACTGGTGTTGTATCGCCAGTGTTGGCAGATAAGCTACCAAACAAGTTATTAAACACAATTCTAGGATCATCAATGGAGCCAAGTCCTGAACCCTCGTCCCAACTAATTTTTCGTGTATCGTCTTTCCATCTTACATCCACACCCATTTGCACGGACGGTGTTGAAATTTGTGTGGTAGCGCGGTTTGCCCAATCTTGCTTTCCCATTAGTACATCTATAGATGAAGTGGCAGGGGCGTTGGATGTTGCACCGGTATAACCCGTTAAACATTTAATGGTTCCACCTTCGTGAGTACCTGCGTTACCAAACATCGCCAAACCGTCCATGAAAACACATTGATCATAAACACTTTGTAAAGGTGCTGTTTGCTCAGGCAGTACACGACTGCCTTTTGGTGGAAAGAATAAATCGGGCACACATCCGTTAGGAGTGAAAATAAACAGTGTACGAATACGTTGTGCGCTATCGGCTGCTAATGCTGAGCGTGTTAGCAAAGAAAGCATTGGGCCAGCAGCTAGAGATCCGGCTGAAATAGATTTGATTAAAGAACGTCTGTTCATGATTGATCTCCTGTTACTGACGGTTTAAGAAATTAGAAGTACTGACTGATTTAACCCACAACCCTACAATCCCGTCCGATGTATTCCATCGAGCTAAGATATCTTCTGATGCGCATGTATCATATGCTGCAACACCGTGCATGTAGTTTTGGAACTGCTCGGTAATACAATGCTCAACGCTTGCTAAACCGTCAGTGGTTAATATTTCATTTAAACCACTTGTGCCATTAAAGTTGTGTACATCTTCATCGGACATATTTTCCAAACCAATTAAGATACCCGCATCAGATACTGCAATACCCTGGCCTTCTGTTGTACGGTATTGACCAATGCCATCGTAACGTTCAAATGCAAATCCAACATCATCAATTTTGACGTGACAAAATGCGCAAGTTACATTGGTTGAGTGAGCAGCAAAACGATCGCGTGTTGATAGATCTGGGCTAACAGGGTCGACTTCCCCAACATTATTTGGAGGCGTACCAAATTCTTGGCAAAGTAAGCGCTCTCTAACCATTACGCCACGTGCAATTGGGTTAGATGAGTTTGGTTTGCCATAATGTGCTAAAACCGCACCCATATTTAAAATACCGCCACGTTGTTCGTTGACATTAACTTCATTAAAGCCTGAGTTTGGCACATTAGTAAATCCGTAGAAATTACCCAGTATTGAGTTAACAAAAGTCGTATCGGCATTAAATAAATACTCGACACCCACTTCATTTGAAGTTAACGCTTCTCCTGTAAATAATTCAAACTCAGTATCCATAGCTGCACCTAATGCAGTGCTGTACACACTTGAATAACCAGAAGCATCTTTATAGTCTTCAATGGAATTAATGTTTAGCCATTGTTGAGCAAAACGAGCCAATTGTGCTTTCGCTTTTGGTGAAGCAAGTAAACGCTGAGCCTCCTGTTCTAATTGAGCTTGGGTAGATAACGTGTTGTTTGCTGCTTTTTGCAATAACACAGCATCAGGCATGGTTCCCCAGAATGTATAAGACATCATACTTGCTGTTTCATAAGGGGTTAACTGCCCGTTTTGACCAATTTCATAACGATATATAAAGTTTCCCGAAGACAATAACGCCTGAATTACAAATTGCGCACCTTGCGTAGTACTGGAGCCTTCTTTAAATAAGTTTTTATAAGCGGTTTGTTCTGAAGAAGTTAAAGGGCGTCTAAATGCTTTTAAGCCAAACTCTGGCACAAATTGATCTGCACAGCTTGATACATCATTGCTAGAGCAATTTAGTAATCCGCTAACAGAGGTAGATTCTGCGATGCTTTTTGCTGTGTCCCAGTATGAGTTCAATGAAGATACTGAAATAGAACCAGAAACTGCATTGTTTTTATAACCGTTAACTACAGAGTCTGCTTGTAATAAGCCAATTTGTGATTCTATATCTTGGCGGTTTAATAAATCTTGAACCGTTAACACATATTCGGAGTTCGTTAATTTACGCAAGCGTTTAGGTAATATTTCTGGGCTTTGATCTGAGCAACTCATCTCTACATGAAATGAAAGTAACCAAGTTGCAATTGAATCGGCACATTCTTTTTGGCAATCTTCAATTTCCCCAAATGTTTGAGGCATAGTGGTTTCAATTCGAGTAGATAAAGACGAGTGACTGAAGTTTTCAATCAAAATAGGTTGGTTTTCAGCGGTACCATTATCGCCATGACATTTACTGCAGAGCGCTTCTTCATATAAAAGACTGCCTTCTACTAATGTGCTGTCTTCATCAGTTAATACAGTGCCCGATAATACAAATGTTTCAGTTTTAGTATAGATGCTGTTATCGGTTAAATCGGTAACCGTAACCGTAGCAGTGTGAGTGCCTGCTTGAGCAAAAGTGTGGGCTGCAATAGGCTCGTTAATGACTGTATTATCAGAAAATGCCCAAGAATAGGTTAAATTATTAGTATTAGGAGCCGTCGTTTTTGAAGCATTTACTGCAGCAGTTAGACCCTCTGAGCTATTAGAAGTAACCACTGTGATTTCTGTTGGCGCTTCATATAATGACAATAACCAAGTAGCAATCGCATCGGCACATTGTTTTTGACAGTCTTCAGGTTTGCCAATGGGTTTTGGCATAGCTGTTTCAATGGGTTGGGATAATGTTTGATGATTATAATTTGCTAAATTCAGTGGCGTGTCACCGCTTTGACCGTCATCGCCATGGCATAGTAAACATTGTGCTTGTTCAAACATTAATCCGCCTTCCACGATCGTATTGTCCATTTGAGTTAAAACATTACCTGATAAGTTAAAAGTTTGCGTCGCTGTATAAGTGGCATTATCGTCTAGATCAGTAATGGTTAGCACTGCGTTGTGAGTGCCTGCTTGAGCAAAGGTATGGGCTGCAATTGGCTCGTTTATTACGGTGTTGTCAGAAAATTTCCAAGAAAATGATAAATTAGAACCATTAGGAGCCGTCGTTTTTGAAGCATTTACTGCAGCAGTTAGACCCTCTGAGCTATTAGAAGTAACTACTGTGATTTCTGTTGGCGCTTCATATAATGACAATAACCAAGTAGCAATCGCATCGGCACATTGTTTTTGACAGTCTTCAGGTTTGCCAATGGTTTTTGGCATAGCTGTTTCAATGGGTTGGGATAATGTTTGATGATTATAATTTGCTAAATTCAGTGGCGTGCCACCGCTTTGACCGTCATCGCCATGGCATAAATTACAATTCGCTTCTTTAAATAACTGCTCACCTTCAACAATTGTATTTTGAGCTTCAGAGTTTGCGTTACCACTAAGATTAAACGTTTGAGGTGCTTGATAAACACTGCCATCTTTTTGATTGATAATGGTCAGTTCAGCACTGTGATCACCTGGCTGAGTAAAAGTATGTGCAGCGATAGGCTCTTGAATGACCGTACCATCGGAAAACTTCCAAATATAGATAAGTTCTGCATCCGCATCTGCTGTTGAATTAGCGGCATTAACAGTAACAGTTAACCCTACTGATGTAATTGAAGTAACGGGGGTGACACTTTTTATGTCAGAAGATTTTTTGTTATCGCCATCTAAATCTGCTGCAGGTACACAGGATGTAATTAACACCCCTGCTGCAATTAATGAAATAAATGGTTTTTTTAAAGTTGAGTAAAAAGACAGCGTGCTTTTTAAAGACACAGGCAGATTAAAAATCATAGTCGAGTAGCCTAATTAAGTGATTAGATTAAATCCGTTACCCTCATTTTGTCTGCATAAAATTCCATGAGCAGTACAGGTAACTTCGACGGCGATTATACTGAAATGGATTGAGTGAACATAGGGGTGTATCACAAAAGATAACTATAAATGAGTATAATTGTTGTAAAAAAATACATTCAAGAGTATTTGTATCCTGAATGTAGTTATTTTGTTTTGCGTGTGAAAATCAAGTCGCCGCTTCTAACTGTTCGGCTTCAATGCCTAACAAATGACTCACTGCATCCAATGCTAATTGTTCAGATTCACCAATTTCATTTTCTGAATCTAAAAATTTACCGAGTTTGTTTTGGGCAATGTTGTACCCTAAATCCAATAATTTAAATTTGAATTCTTTACTTTGAGTGTCTTCTAATTGATTTAAAGCGAAAATGGTTTTCAAAATAATATCGGTACTGGTTTGCTCATCTGATATTAACTGCCAAATAGTTGCAAGACGATCAACTGCCAGTGTACAACATTTACTCCATAAGCTGTCTGGCGCTTTTTGTGTTGCAGCATCTTTTAAAACTTTACCCAAACAATCGATTTCTTTTTGATCAATTTGACCATCTGCTTGGCTTATTAATAAAAATACTGCGAACATGCCATTGGTTAATGCGGTGTCGATTTCAGTTTGCTTAATGGATGCAGCAGAAGCTTCGACGACGTCGTCAGTTAGTGGTGTTAGAGTTTGGTAAAACAATTTAAATTGAGAGTGAGTTAACGCTGGATATGCACTGTAGTTGTCCGCTAAAAGTTTAACCTCGGATAATAATTTTTTTTCTAACTCAAATCGAGTAACAATTTTAAAACTTTCTTGGTCAGTTAATACAAATAATACATTTTGATTTGAATTAACTATTAAACCCGATTCAGCTCGATATTTAATAATATTGATGCATTGTTCTTGGCTAATATTTAGCGTTTCAACTTGGGCATGTTGATAATTATAATTTTCTGGATAATTAAATATTAAAAAGTGTTTCCAAA
Organism: Marinicellulosiphila megalodicopiae; assembly: GCF_045862395.1. Classification (NCBI taxonomy): domain Bacteria; kingdom Pseudomonadati; phylum Pseudomonadota; class Gammaproteobacteria; order Oceanospirillales; genus Marinicellulosiphila; species Marinicellulosiphila megalodicopiae. The sequence goes on along the minus strand of NZ_AP023087.1, from coordinate 4,583,695 downwards.
AATTTTCAGAAAATGTTTTTTTGTTTTGCAGTAACGCGTTAATGCTTAGATGACTTACGCAATACAATAACTCAGGATGCGAAGCAGGAATCAAAGACAGCGTTAAAGGATTAGCTAATTGATGCTTGGTAAAATGTTGCAACTGATCTTTACAGCGTTGTTTTATCCAATTTGATGAACAATAAGTCAGCAACTCATTAGAAACTTTAAATTGAGATTTTATAATGTTGCCGTCTAAGTGAGTATCTGCGTAAACGTCGATGGTTAACTGTAATTGATCAATAACTCGAGCGCACATTGCTAATATCCACTTATAATCCGTTGGTGCACTGAGTTGTTTAATATTTAATGTTAAACGATTATGTTCAAATAATGCTTCGATCATCCTAAAGCTTTGATTGGATAACCCTAATTCAAAATAATCTTCGGGGAAGTCTGGCTGAGAAAGCTTTTGCTGATTTTGATGAATGTACATATCAGAAATATTTACGATTTTTTTAAACGCTTCAAACGTGCAATCTTGTAAATTATTAATAACAATTGAACAGTCCGTTTCATTAAATTCAGCAAAGTCGGAATAACCCAACTCAAAATTTAAGGCGCTGTTTCCAAACTTAAATTGAATGGAAATACTGGTTAACGTATATCTAAACTTGTCACGAATAAAGTGATGATAATCAAAATATTGTTTGCAATCTTTAGCTAAGGTAGTAATAAGCTGTTTTGAGTTTTCAGTTGAAAAATCAAGAATTAAATTAGAACTTTTTATTTCATGTGTAAATATTTCATCTAAACGGTTATGTATTAAGTTTTGGCATAGCTTTAATAAATCATCGTAATTGTCTTGATATATATCCGCATGAATTACTTCATTTATATTCCTGTCTTCGCCATGTAAGAACTCATTTGGCATACCTAAATCTTCAAGGGTTTGATAAAACGCATTTAAAGTGTCAGTACCAATACGCTCAACCGTTGTCTGGCCCTGTGTTAATTTAAATACATCGGCACAAATAGGCGTCTCAACGTTTTGATATGCTTTAGTGGTCATGGAGCATAAATCGTTTAAATCATCTAGGCCACCAACTGCTAGGTATCCTTTGTTTGGGACACCTACTAAAATTTGTTGACTATTTAAACGGGTGAATAAACTATCTAAAAAAGTGGGATCAGTTAGTTTTTCAATGGCATATTCATGGATAAACAGCAAAATATTACTGTGATCATTTGGCTGTTGGCATTCGGAAATATCAATATTGGCGATATTGGACAACGCATTTGCAATTAATTGCTCATTTTGGCTGTCGTCAGATTTTTCTGTAAACACAATGCCAGTCTCTAAGTTTTCACCAAATACCAATAATGGAGACTGTTCACAATCAAATAACTGTGTGAAGGTATATTGCCTGTCAGCGATGTTTTCCAACTCGTTATGGCTATTTACAACAGCAACGAAAGCTTCCATCTTGATATTTCCTCGATTAGATTTTTATTGATCGTAAGTGTATTTATTTTAAACTTTCGATCAACTGATTGTTATCAAAATGTTTAAACTATATAAACAGGTGCTCACTTTTTGTGCATGTTTAATAAAAAGTCCAAACGATTAGCTTGTCTTTTATATAATAAACGCTTTAAAAATTGTTGATAAAACCTAATGACTTTAAATTAATGGTGATTTTCGAATGACACAATTAACACAACTCAGCCTATCGACTTTTATGTTCAGGCTATATAATCGCCAGTTATTATCCAAAATCATTATTCCCACATCAATCTGGAACATAACAACATGACAAACATAGCGACTACCCCAGAGCATAAACCTCGTCCAATGCTCGATCTTATTCTTAGTATCGTTTTACCATCGGTTATTTTAATGAAATTCAGTGGTGACGAGCATCTTGGGGCAACCGGTGGTTTGATCGCAGCCCTTGCGTTCCCAATTGGTTGGGGGTTGTTTGAGTTAATCAAATATCGAAAATTTAACTTTATAGCATTATTAGGTTTAGTCAGTGTCATGCTTACCGGAGGCATTGGTTTGTTTGAGCTGGACACACAATGGCTTGCAGTAAAAGAAGCGGCGATTCCAGCCATTATCGGAATTGCAGTATTAGTGTCTACTTTTACCCCTTATCCTTTAATTAGAACGTTATTGTTTAATCCAAAAGTGATGGATGTGGATAAAATTAAACAAAAGCTTGAAGAAAACAACAGCACAGAAGCATTCGACCAACGCTTAATGAAAGCCACCTATTTATTAGCAGCCTCATTTGGTTTTTCAGCAACTATGAATTACATACTAGCAAAATGGATTGTCACCAGCCCAGCGGGCACCCAAGAATTTAATGAGCAATTAGGTCAAATGACATTGTACAGCTACCCGATGATTGCCTTGCCTTCAATGGTCATGATGATTGGTATTTTTTATTATTTATGGCGCACAATCAGTGGTTTGACCGGACTTAAACTTGATGATGTGATGGCACAACCGCCTGAAAAAAAGTAAGGTAATATTAAAAACTATGCAGAAAATTGCTTTGCATAGTTTCATTTAAACCAAAATTCCCCTTCTTGCACACTTACATGTGTGAAAACGTGCAATCTTGTCTATGCACAGGCTATATGGATTGTAAGGTCGAGATTTTTTTCGATATTATCGTTTTTAATTATAGATAAGGGCTGATGTTTATAGGTCGTATGCTTGCTGAGACACACTCAATTCTTTTTTGGAAAAGTGAAAACCAGGGACGAAAACCAAGAACAGCTAACCTAAAACGAAAAAGCTATGAGTGCTGTCAAATTATTTTTAGTTGCCTGTCCTCTTAAACTCCTGGCCTGTCCTCTTAAACTCCTGCTCTTAAACTCTTTAAACAGCCTGTCCTTTTTAAACACTTCACTCTAAACACGCTCTGGCAAAGGTGTGATGTATTGTTCTATGTAATTTGAATCTCCTAGTAAGCTTAATACCTGATTTTGAGCCGCTAATAATAGTATTTGTCGTTCAGTATCACTTTGAATGCTTTTTGCGATTGCCACAGCGCCAACCATAATGGCTAAAATCACGCGTGATGTTCCCTTCACATGCTCTGGTGACTTTATATTTGGTAATTGCTTTAGTTTCTTAAGTGCTTTTATACGTTTTTCAAGTAGAGTGAGCAGACTATGATAAGACTTCTCATAGAGTCCCTTGATTTCATTGCTCTCATTGCCGATCTCATTAAATAGGACATTTTCTGGAGAAGGGTTGCTCTTTTTTGGTATTGCGCGCAAATTGGTTAGATTATTCACTAATTCCATTAGGTGGTTAATGGTGAAAGGCGATTTAGCCAAGCGGTTGCTTCTATTTCGTTGTAAAACATCCACTAACGATGTTTTATAAAGCGCTTCTTTGGATTCAAAATGAGCATAAAAAGCACCGTGTGTCATACGCGCTAATTTCATCACTTGGCTAATTGATACTTTCTTGTAACCAAATTGGCAAAATAACTGAGAAGCAGATTCTAAAATACGTTCTTTTGATTGTTTTTTATGGTGTTTTTTATACGACATATATAGCTCTTGGATACATAAGTTTCATTGCAAATTTACAGAAGTTATTAGTGAACAACAAGGGAAAACAATTGGGTCAGAAATCACGATTATCAGAATTGCTGAAAAAACGTTGATTTTCTTATTTCCCTTTAGGACAAATTAACAGTCAAAACAGAAACTCAATTTTGCTTGTGAAGGTTCCGGATTCATCGTCACAGGGATGTGACTAATTAGAATTGCGCGTTTAAATGGACTTAGGTGGTAGAGCGCGCACTTTTACAGGGATGTAAATGGTAGAGCAGTGCAGGAGCAAATTGCCGAGAATGCCAAAGCCGAAGAGCATGCAATCGTTCGGAAAAACTATCCAGATCATTCAAAAAAACCGAATTTATTGCCACCATAAGCAACAAAGAACATCCATTGTTTGGTTCTCCTTAAAAGCAAAAAATCCGCTAATGCGATTAATACATCAGCGGAATAATCTGTTAAAGCCTAAAGCCTTAGACATTAAAACGCGAAACGGCAGTCATCATTTGTTCGGACATAGCAGTAACGTTAGTGCTGACGGTGGAGGACTCTTTCATGCGCTCTCTCGTTTGAATGGATATATCCACAATACGTTGCACGTTTTTGTCCATTTGTTCACTGACTGTTGATTGGTCTTGGGAGTTTGAGGCCACTTCAATATTGGATTGATACATTTGAGCCACCAGATCGGAAATTTGATTAAGGATTTCTTTGACATCGGTGCTTTTGGTAACGGTCTCTTGCCCGCGCTCTTTTGAGCGTTGCATGACATTAACGGCTTGGGATGAGCCCGATTTCAATCGATCAATCATGGACTGAATTTCGGAAGTACTATCTTGAGTTTTGCTGGCTAATGCTCGTACTTCATCGGCAACCACTGCAAATCCTCGGCCTTGTTCCCCAGCGCGTGCCGCTTCAATCGCTGCATTTAATGCAAGTAAATTAGTTTGTTCGGCGATGCCTTTAATCACATCTAATACCGATACAATTTTAGTTACGTCGCTTTCTAAATTGCCAATCACTTCAGATGCAGAATCAATTTCACCAGCTAATACTTCAATGGTTTCAATGGCGCTACCTACAATTACTTGGGCATTACTGCTGGCTTCTTTTGCTAGGTTGGCGTTGTGACTGCCAATTTCCGTTGCATCCGCAATGACCTTTGAAGTTTGATTCATTTCAGTAAAGGCGGTGGCAATTTGGTCGGTTTCGGAACTTTGTTCTTCTACGCTATTGGCAGCTTGAGTCGTTGATTTTTGTAGATTGAGCATAGACGAAGACATATCTGTTGCGTTTACTTTTACTTGTTTGATGATTTTATGAATGTTATCCACAAATAAATTAAATGCAGCGGCTAGCTGGCCAATTTCATCGGTGCCTTTTTGCTCGATGCGTTTGGTTAAATCACCATCACCCTCTGCTATGTTTTTTAAGCGACTCAAGATTGTTTTAATTGGATTTATAATGGATGAAATTAATACAGCAGCGCTAATCAAAGCAACAACTAGCCCTCCAATTAAAACAGATAACATGATCAAATTTATGTTTTTTTGTAGTGAATATACTTGAGTAACAAACGATTCAACGGTTGCGTCACCATTTGATTCCAGTACTTCTAATTGCGTTAATAAAGAATTGGCGCTTTGCTGATATCTATGATGGACATCGTGATACGCTGATGATTTTTCAAATAATTCAGCGGACAACTTTTTATGATTATTATAAAAGTCGGTATATGTGTCTATATAGGATTTATTACCCCATGTTGAGCCCGGTTTTGCCTTAAAAAATCCACTTTTTTTCATTTCTCCAACGGATTCAGCAAGAAATGCCAGCGCTTGGGTCACTTCAGAATAGATCAATTTTACTTTTTCAGGATTGCTTTCATTAATCAATAAATTCATTTGGTACATTGACCATAATAGGCCAATGTTTGATTCCATCCCGCCGTCTGCTGCCATCCAGCGTTTTTCTAGACCTGTCGACCAGCTCCATAATTCGTCCGGATTATCGGCAATGGCATCCACCGCTTTATCGCCTATCTCTTCTAGTATTTCACCAAACTCAATAAATTTTGCAGCATTGGCATCAAATTGTACTTTTACTTCAGAAAAGGCGAGATAACCGCTAATAATTTCGTTGCGCAATTCTTTATAGGTATTTAAGTATTCATTAAATATAGCAATATCTTTTTGAGGAATTAAACCTGCGGCTTCCATGCGGCCAAGGGATTCTTCTTCCATGGCAATACCATCGTTTAAGGCAGCAATATTGGATTCATAATCACGACCTGCAAGAATATTTTCAATGGCAATAATCTCAGCTTCAATGCCAATCGTGCCTTCCATTGCACCGTCTGCGGTGTCCCAGGCAGGACCTGTTACAAACTCAAAGTGTTTGGCCATTTGTTTTAAGCCAAAAATTCCAGCTATTCCAACTAATAAAATGATAATTGAGAGCAATCCAAAGCCGGTTATAATTTTGCTCTTTAATGTAAAAAAGTGTGTTATGGGTTTCATTTCGCTTACCTAAAAAATAGCATTATAAAATTGAGGTTAGTTGAATAATGCCATTAGTCAAAAAGTGATAAGTGCTAAAAATGATTTAAATTATTAATATTTCCTTAAAATTTAAAACCATGTAGGCCCATTTAAAAAATAAGCCCGAAACGTTTGCGATAAGAAAGGCTTTTGTAAATCTGACCTTATACAGAAAATTCCAATTGCATTGAGATATTTTTGTTGGACCCAAGAAAGGGATACCAAGATAAATTAAAAACCGTATTAAAATTTAATACGGTTAAAGGTTGAATTATTGTTCAAAGGGATAAAGCATTCCCCAATCTTTTCGCATGTCATCCATCAATTGCATAGTGTCTAATGTTTCTTGTAATGGCATGATATTACTTTCTAAGTCGCCATTATTGATTTTTTCACATACTTCAATTACTTGATAGATAAACCCATTATCATGATTAGCAACTGTTTTAATGTCACTTTGAATCACTTGGTGAGAATGGTTATGTGTGTGCACTTTAAATGTTTGCCCCTGTTGAAAATGATTAAATTCAATGTAGCCATTTTCTCCATAAATCATTGCACGATTTTGAGTATATAAATTAAAACTCGTATTAATATTTGCAATGGCACCTTGTTTAAATTGCAGTTGGTAACTTGCAATTTCATCCACACCAGTTGTAGATAAGCGACACATAGAATTAACATTTGACGGGATTTCACCCATTAAATAATTCACAAATGTAATCGGGTAAATGCCCATATCTAATGTCACGCCACCTGCTAATTCTGGGTCAATGAGTCGTGGTAAATATTTGCCTTGAGCAATGTTGCAAAATGAAATATCAAATAATTTTATTTCACCAATAGCATTGCTATCTAATATTTCTTTTAAACGTTGAATGCTTGGTAAAAAACGTGTCCAAACGGCTTCCATTAAAAAGCATTGATTTTTTTTAGCAAGATCCATTAATTCTTTTGCTTGCTTCGCATTCACTGTAAATGGTTTTTCAATTAAAACGTGTTTTTTATGTGTTAATGCCAGCATAGCATTTTCATAATGAAAATTATGTGTAGTTGCGATATAGATCACATCAATGTCGTCACGTTTAACAATGCTTTGGTAATCATCAAAATCGGTATCATATTTTTTAGCAAAACTCTGTGCGCGTTCAACAGATTTTGATGCAACAGATTGCAATGTACTGCATTTATTCAACTTAATGGCTTCGGACATTTTTTCAGCGATGTTACCGGCACCAATAATGCCCCAGCGAATTGTTTTCATAGTGTTACCTAATTCTATTAATTATGAATATATGACTTTACAGTGTGTGTGTTTAAAAATAAACTCAGAGTACGAATTTATAGTCACGTAGTCAGAGGCTTTATGTTGTCCAGAATCAGATCTATTCTTACCATGGAAATAAAAATTCCAAATTTTAATAAAGAGACTGAAGTCTCGTTGTTGGAATATGGCATTACACCAGATGAAGTATTAGCCAATTATATCGAAGCTAGGGATCATGGACAGCCACAAAAAGCTTATAATTATATTTCCAAAAAAGACAAGCACCGAGTGTCACTTGCCAAGTTTGAACAATTGCACGAAACCGACCCATTTATTGCTGATACTGTAAATGTGATAAATCAACGATCAAAAAATCAAAAATTTGTGATTACTCATGAGCAAGAGCATGCAGCAGTGGTACGCTGGTTAACCAATTTCCCGAAATTATTTTGTACGTTGCCTCAATATGAAATTGAAACAGAGCATCCTACATGTCAAGCAGACTCCGAAATTGTGTATGAGACAGAGGCTCAAAGTATTGATTTTGAATTAATAAAAGAAGGGGCGTACTGGAGAGTGGTACTCAGTCAATATGATGTTGATGGTAAATAATGACATTCACATCTTCGTATGAAAAACTATTTAATTTAATCATTGATGATTTAGTTGAGCAAAGTTATAGCTTACAAATTAATCAAGCCCCTCAAAAAATATGTGAGGCATTATTGGAGCAAGCAAAATTAAATGTTGCTGAGTTTCAAGCGGCGAGTGTCGGTAGGAAATCCAATCAAATTTTAGATACAAACATTCGCAGCGATAAAACATTGTGGATCGAAGGACACTCAAAAGCAGAGATCGAATGGTTGGCTTGGTGTGAGCAACTTAAAATCGCTTTAAATCAATCATTATATTTAGGTTTAAATAATTTTGAGTGTCATTATTCCATATACAATCCCAATGACTTTTACCAAAAACACGTTGATGCATTTAAAGGAAAATCTAACCGTAAAGTATCGATGGTGTTGTATTTGAATAAAGGCTGGCAGCCCGAGCACGAAGGTCAGCTGGTCATATACCCTAAAGAGCAAGATCCGCTCAAATTTGATCCAACCTTTGCAAGCTTTGTTGTGTTTTTAAGTGAAGACATACCACACGAAGTGCTAGCCAGTCATAAAGATCGTTTTGCTATTGCTTGTTGGTTTAGGGTTGATTGATTTATAAAATCTAGACAGTCAGTTGTTCAAAATATTTGCCTTGGCAAAATTGAGGAAGATGAAAACTGCTAAATTGTCATTTGAAATCTAATACCAGTAATAAACTTTAATCATGTCAACTTCTATACTTTTATTGGCGAACCTTTGTCATGAACTAATCGGTCTGTCACCCTCGATATTTCTTTATCGGGATCTCATTGCCCTAAACAAAATAGCCCTAAGCAAAACTGTCCTAAGCAAAATCAGCCCTTAAGACTTCGTAATCAATTCCCATTTTTGAGTATGCCAATTCATTAACTCATGGGGAAAGAATTTATTTTTATAGGCCATTGACTGATTGTCTTCGATCCAATAACCCAAATGATAAAATTGTTTTTCTAACTGCTTGCAGTATTCAATTTCCTTTAACACACTCAATGTACCTAAATTTAAATGTTGGAAATCTGTGTGATAAATAAAGTAACTACTGCTAATGGTGTTGTCTGATACATCTAAAAAACCAACGGCTATTAATTGATCACCTAAATAGTATTCACTTTGAATCGAATCACAGGTGTCATTAAAGTGTGCATTGATGAAATTTTCTTCACTATCGCATGCTTGAGTAAAACGAGTATTGTGACTTTTATATATCTGATAAATTTCTTCATGATAGAGTTTTTCATTGAATTCCACTCTAAACTCTGGATATTGTTTGTGTTGCTTGTTTAGAATTTTTCGTTGATTTTTTGAGGCTTTAAACTCTGCAACTGGCACTCGAATAGGTGTGCATTTTTCACAAGTTAAACAACTCGGTTTGAAATAGTAATATGCAAATCGTCGCCAACCTTGATTGAACAAAATATCCAATTCGTCACTGTCGACTCGCTTGGCCAGAAAAAATGATTCTTGAGCCTGTTGTTCAATGTATGGGCAGTCATGTGGTTCACTTTGGCTAACGTCTTGGTATAAAAGCATGAGTTGGTGTCATAAAAGGTTCATAAACTGTGGGTAAAAGATGAATTACACTTTGTGCTTCTTTTAATATTTGAATTCATCATGTTTCAATCAGTTTACCGTTTTGTCTTAAATCATCCAAAGAAATTTTTATTATTGAGTGGTTGGTTATTATTATCTGCAGATATTGAGTTTTTTGATGGCTATGCCAAGGTTAATATCCAATCCGAGCCTTTTTATGTGTCAAAGGATTATTTAGGTGTCGCCATTGATGCGGCTATGTTAACTGATGGTCAGTGGTGGGCAGACTCAAACTCCCCACCGCGCCCTTTAAATATGGATAACAATGAGTTAATAAAATGGGCGAAATTGCTTTCACCGAAATGGTTGCGATTAGGGGGGACGGAGGCAGATAAATTATGGCTAGCAGACAGTGAAGCAGAAGCGAGCAATCCAACATTTGAATCAACTCTTACCAAGCAGCAGCTAAACGCATTTTTAAATTTTGCGGATACCATTCAAGCAAGGCCATTTATTACAGCAAGTACGGGACCGTTAACAAGGCATTTGGATGAATGGCAACCTTTTCAATTTACGCGTTTGCTTAGTTGGTTGCCCAAAAATTATAATGGACACATAGAATTTGGTAATGAAATGGGGGCGCATTGGTTGATGTTTAGTTTTTCCGATCAAATTGGATTTGAGCAATACGGTGCAGAATATCATCAAGCCAAACAATTAATGCAAAATTATCCAAATGTGAAACTAGCTGGTCCTGCCAATGCTTTTTGGCCAAAAATTGGCGAGCCTCTTAAGCAAATTTTAGGATCATCTAAATCGTTTTTACAGCAAGATAAAAAGCCCGATATTTTTACCTGGCACTATTATCCAACCCAATCTGACCGATGTGGCATCAATATCAAAGAAACCGATTGGGATCATTTATTAGATGATGAAACATTTGAAGAATTTTCAAGACAGTCAACAAAAGTAGCAAGCTGGATTACTGATTATTCTGATGAAACTATTTTATGGTTAGGCGAAACAGGCGCGTCACAATGTGGAGGCACCGAGAAGCTTACGGATCGATTTGGGTCTTCATTGTGGTGGCTGGCGCATTTAGGTACTGCTGCAAAAACAGGCAATCAAACCATTATTCGCCAAAGTTTGATTGGTGGAGATTATGCCTTGCTAAGATATAACGGACATTACAGTCCGACTCCAGATTATTGGGCAAGTGTGCTTTGGCAAAAATTAATGGGAGCTAAAGGGTTTAACGTTAAAATGACAGGCGCAGAAGAGCAAATTCAAAGTTTTGCGCATTGTCATCCAACTAAATCCAACACATTGACATTGTTACTTGTTAATCTAAAAAATAAAGACATTCAAATCGAACTTGATCATAGCGATAATATGATGGTATTAAGTGTCGATTCTTTGAGTATTAAAAGCAGTTTTACATTCGTACAAAGTCAATTAGCTGAAACATTAAATTGGCAAGACATATATAAATTTGGCTGGATAGAAATTTATAGCACAACATTGCTTAAGGGACATAGTTATCAATTTATTGAAATGAATGATTCAATTCGATGTGGATAAATTTCTTGAATTAACAGTCGCTTATTTTATGAATCATTACACCGAATATAGGGCTAGGTTTTCATTCGAAGTCAAATAAGTGGAAATAAGAAGGGAAATAAGGACAGGCAACATAACAAAATTAGATATACTCACAAATATAAGTGGAAATAAGGACAGGCAACATAACAAAATTAGATATACTCACAAATATGAAGATGGAAATGAAGGGAAATAAGGACAGGCAACATAACAAAATTAGATACACTCACAAATAAAAGGGATATAAGGACAGGCACCTTAAAAGTTAGACATACTCTAAAATAAGTGGAAATAAGGACAGGCAATATAAAAATTAGACATACTAACAAGGGATATAAGGACAGGCACCTTAAAAGTTAGACATACTCTAAAATAAGTGGGAATAAGGACAGGCAATATAAAAATTAGACATACTAACCAATCAAATTTAAAAGATGCCTTGAATTATTTGAAAAAATGATCTGAATTATTACAAATTATATAAGTCACAGGTATGAGAGTTTGAATTAGCTTTAATGATTTGTGAAAATGTTAATAAAAAACGTTAAACTAAAATTTAAAACCCCAAAACACTCAAGGATTTCACCCAACCACAGGCTCGCTTGAGTCCAAATTTAGAAAAATGTTGATCAATGCTGGATGCTTTACCTATTAAATTCGCGAAGCTGTTATTTATATTTTTTGCTGCATTTAAAAATAATGTCTCAGATAAATCGAGGCGAGTTAATATATCAGGCAGATCGGTGCTTATTTTTCCTTTCTTACCTTCAGTTAATTGTTTACCTGTCCAGTCTACCAACTCTAAATATGCCCTAGGCGAAATTGGAATATGGGTTTTACAATGTTTTGATAGAGGCAATAGTTCACAAGGTTGATCTTGAACTAAATCAGACTGATTAGATTTTTTAAAACTGGCACTGCGTTTTTTGATGGAAGTATATTTAGACTCTTCGGGTGTATTTTCAGTTTGAGCGCGAACGGGATTTAGATCTACGTAGACCATTGCTGATAACAAACCTTCATCATCTAAAATAGCTTTTGATTTATATCGGCCTTCCCAGAATTTTCCTGTGCATTCGTCTTCAATGTTTGAAAGTCTCGAAATGGGTTCATTGATATTTTTCATGAACCAGCCAATATTAATTAAACGTTTTCGCCATTTTTCAACGGTTTCATCTAACAAAATTATTTCTTGAGGGTTGAGTTCATCTCCATTAATAAACGCTTTTGAAATCATTGTTCCGTTATACAATTGATGCCACCGTTTGATCACTTCAACTTTAGACCACGATTCACACTGCTCAACATTAACGCTTATTACTAAATGATAATGGTTATTCATGATTGCATAATAGGCAATATCAATTGCAAAGATTGTGGGTAGTTTTAATAGAATAGCCTCGACCCATTCGCGTCGATGTTCAAAATCTTGGTTAGTGTATTCGTCTTTTCCGCACAAAAATGCACGTCGTACACAGCGGCAAGTGATTAAGTATTTTGTTGTGGCCGCATAATTTACAAGGCGTTTTCTGGCTTTAGTCATATTGATTCCATAATTAATAAAAAATGAATAATATATTCAGTCCGTTTGAATGATGTGTCATTAATAAATGATAGAACGGTAGTTTAAATTGTCAAACTATTCTTCATAGCCTGCTCAAATAGTAGAACTACTACCGTAACCTCAGTATTTGGAATTCCAAATTATATAAACTAGCCTGTCCTATTCGAACCTATTCGAACTATTTTGAAACCTTTCAAATTATATAAGCTAGCCTGTCCTATTCAAACCTACCACTTGAAATAGCCTGTCCCACTTGAAATATTGTTGCTAAATAACTTTGATTTTTAAGTTATTAGCTAAGCATTGAATTTATTCCCTCCGGGTTTAATACCTCGCCGCTTGCGGCGTAATCTTTAAGGGTATTCGCTCCAGCGAATATAATCACAAATGGTATAGAGATGTGTTGTTTAATATACCCATATAAATGTAAAAAATTACGTTTGGTTGTGGTTTATTTTGATACCCCTTTGCGAAGCAAATTTCGCCCTAGTGAAACCCTTGGGGCGGGATAGTTCACTGATGGGAATCTTAGAGGATGAAGGTATTAGACAATTAAACGCGCAGGATTTACAAAACTAGTAAACAGCATTTAATAAATTTACGCCTTAACTTGGTGATTTTTCATGCTGTTAACTGAGTTAGAGATGTCCTCATTTGTATTCTCATTGGTATTTTATTTAAGGCTCAAAACTAATCAAACAATGTAATTGTTGTAATTTTTTCAAACCTTCTAAGCGATAATGTCCCAAAGGTTTTAGGCAGCCAGTCACTTTATTGGCAAAGCTGTTGGAACCTAATAATGCACAACCTAAACTTGCTGCTTGAGCTTGTATTTTAGAGGCTAATTGAATTTCGGTGCCAAGGGCGGTGAAGTCCATTCTGTTTTCAGCGCCGATGTTGCCAAAATCAAATTTTCCATAATTTAAACTTACTGAATGCTCAAAAGTGCTTTGAATTTTTAAACTTTCAACCGCGGCTTCAAGTGCTAAATGGCAGGAATCATTGCCTTCAAACATGGCTAATACGCCGTCACCCATAAATTTTAAGACTTGCCCGTTGTTGGATTCAATTAATTTAATTAGGTGATGGTAATAGCTATTGAGTTTAGCGATGTGTTTTTTTGATTCAAACTGGTCGCCCGAAAACTCAGGGGCTTTGATGTTACTGAACCAAATGGCGGCTTCAATTTCTTGAACGTCTCCACGGGCAATTTGCCCTTTTAGAATGTCGTTGGCAATGTCGCGACCCAGGTAGACACGCATAAACTCGTTAATCATGCGTTGGTGGGTGTAATCTCCTAAAAAGCTGGCCATAATTGCACCAATCAATTCAAAGTCGCTTTCTTGTTCGGTGCTGAATCCGTTTTCTAAAGAAGTTGCAAGTGTAAATACATTGGTTGGTGAGTGAACCGTGTGCAATGCAATGCTATAAATGTCAGAAATATTTTCGTGAAGATTGTCAGATGTTGTGGGAAACCCAAGTGGATGCTCTAAGTCTTTAGGATTGATTTTGATGCTTTTTTGTTCATCGTAATTATCAAAAATTGGACTCGTGCTGTCTACTTTTGAATCAATAGTTTCAGACTGAATGCTTTGTAATACGGTAATGCCTTCTGCGAAGTCGTACATTTTTATGGAATGGTCGGTGAGCGCATTTAATGTATGCATGTCGCTTTCGCGTAAAAAGGATTTGTTGATCCAGTTAAAAATTTCTAACTGAAAGGATGGCTCTAAAGTTTTGCAATTTAACACGCAATATTGAATGTCATATCCTAGCTGGTTAAGCTGCTTAATAAATTGATTAAGGTATTCACAAGGCTCGTCTATTAAGCGTCCTTTTAATAAGTGCCATTGTGATAATTGTTGTGCGGATTGACTGTAAAGCATAATAGTTACATGATAAAAAATAAGTTATCTGCAAATAATAAACCATAAACGACATTAAGTGCAGTTTAACCTCTAAATTTTACTGTACCTTATACAATGAACCTTTTATATTAACCCTTCAAAATAGACATACACAAAACAATGGATCATATAGAACATTTTGCAGCTGTTGATTTAGGCTCAAACAGCTTTCATCTAATCGTTGTGGCTAAGTATGCGAATGGCAAGTTAACTCAGGTTGCTGCTAATCGTGAATTAGTTCAATTAAGCGCGAGCACTGACTTAAGCACAGGGGATATTCCCTTGGCGACACAAGCGCGTGCACTACGCTGCCTGTCTAGTTTTTATCAAACATTAAGTGAATTTCCTGGTGTTAAAGTACGTATTGTCGGCACCAGCGCATTTCGACATATCCAGCAAAACAAAGCATTTTTAGCCAAAGCCGAAGCAGTTCTGGAGCATCCAATCGAGATTTTAGCGGGTGAAGAAGAGGCTAAGTTAATTTATCGTGGCGTGAGTACATTGCGTGAATCGGTGCCGAGATTTGTGATGGATGTTGGGGGTGGTTCAACCGAGTTTATTATGGGCACTGGCATGCAACATGAGCAGGTTGCCAGTCTGGAGATTGGTTGTGTCAGCATCAAAAAAGATTATTTTCCCGATGAAAAAATCACTCAAGACCAACTGGATGCCGCTGAAGCTGCAGTATTTGAACAATTACAGCCCGTTGCCCAACGATTTGGTAAAACGCATTGGCGTCAAACATTAGCTACCAGTGGCAGTATTAAAACCATCAGCTGGGCATTAAGTAATTTAAATCTTATTCAAAATGGAGTGATAACCGCGAAGGCGCTTGATCGATTACGTCCAATTTTCGTACAAACTGAAACGTTACATAATTTAAGTCAATTAGTGGGCTTAAATAGTCGACGAGCGGATTTATTAATCAGTGGATTTGTGATTGTGCATCAAGCCTTTAAAGCTTTTGAGTTAGACAGCATCGTCATTTCCAATCAAGCAATCCGCGAAGGGATTATTGATGAGTTGATTAATTCTTAGTTATCAACGATTCCTTAGCGCAATTTTTTGCAAATTTACGTAAAATACGTCATCTATAACCCATTATAGCCCAAACACATTAAAATCATGACTGAATTCAGTCGGTGTATATACAGGTCCATGTTAAATGTTCGTATATTTTATACAGATGATTGCCAAAGTTGGCATCAATCATAAAGAAATTGAAAAAGTCGAAGGTTGCATCTGCAATTGCTGGATTCAATCAGATGACAAAGATCAAGCTAAAGAAAAGGCCAAACAATTATTGCTCGAGCACGATTGGGAATTCCAATCTTTTGAGCAAGTAAATGAAGATTCTTCGCAAAATTACAGCGATGGCAATGAAGGTCTACACTTTTTTGAACAAGCGCAACAATCTGGTTGTGCTCACGTCTTTCACATATGGGATAAACCCAACGTTAATCGAGAAGAAATATGAGAGTCTGCGCAGTTGAACTTACTGGCAAAGAAATGAACCTTTGCATGCTAGAAAAAAATGAAGACATGTTTACCATTGTAGAATGTCGATCAAAAAAAATAACATTATCAAACGACGATGATCAATCGCAAGTGCAGGGTTTGCAAAAGCAAATCGTCCAATTGTTTGATGATTATAAAATTGACAAAGTAGTCGTGAAAACCCGGATGAAATCTGGGAAATTCTCTGGAAGCAGCACTAGCTTTAAAATCGAAGCAATCCTACAGTTACTGCCAAATTATGAAGTGAAACTATTAGCACCAAAACTAATAAAAGAAACCAATAAAGCCAGTGATGTGCATATTGAATTTGAAGAAACGGGTTTAAAGAAATTTCAAGAACCTGCTTTTGAAACTGCATTGGCATATTTTCAACTGTAAAATAGTTATTTTGATACGATATTTACACCATCTTTCAAAAAACGGCATAAATCCTAGGATTTATGCCGTTTTTTTTTACCTGCCTAAAATGAAAAATATATATAGTTTTCCCGCCAATCTTGCAACTCCAGCATCACTGCTATACTGAAAATTGAATTCTAATTTAAGTCCGCATAAACGCGATTTGGAATATATTTGATACGAGTAATATTGATCTGCATTGGCATGTTAATTGTCACTTTGCTTGGCCATTCATGGTTCATGAACATGGTAATCTTGACTCCTGTTTGGTTAGGTATGTTGCTGCTGTCTGCCATTTACGTAAGTTTTACATTACTGCGTTGGATGAAAGGTCAGAGTCATATAGGGGTGAGCATTGGAATGTTTTGTATGGGATTAACCTTAATCGGCTTGATTCCAGTGAAGGCATTGCAAATGGGCATGTATTTGTTTTCTGAAAACCCATTTAGTATTAATCACAATCAAATCTGCATTCAATTTTATTTAAGTCTTAGTACTATGGTGGCGGGCTGGTTAAGTTATCGAGAATATTATTTAGGTGAGTCTGTAAGGATGCACCCAAATACTTTGAAATTGTTCTATTGCGTCATGGTAAGTTTATTGATGCTTGTGCTAATTTTTATTCCAGACAACAGTCAATTTGTGCCCAGTCATTTTGTTTATTTTTTATATCTTGGTTTACCTGCAATCATATTAGGGATTGCAGCGTATTTATTTCATCAATCTAAAACAACATTATATATTGAATTTTCCTTATTTAGCCTTGCCATTGCAGCCACATTTATAGGTAATTGGGTATTTTCCACCACAGATTTTATTGATTACATTATGTTTGAAAGTGCCGCTGTGGTTGTATTGTGTTGGTTTTTACTTAAAGAAACTAAGTACTTTAATGATTCACAAGTCGTCAGCTTTATTGGCCGGATTTGGAAAAAACCAAAACTAAAAGTATTGATGTTTCATCCTCATGTGTTGGCTTTTTTCGCCATATCGTTATTCAGTGCATCGTTAATATTAATCGCAGCTTATTTGCCTACTAAACAAGCGATGGAAAAAGTGCAATTAAATCAAATTGACCATCAATCAATGGTGATTGTGAATGAAATTCAGTCAACCATTACACACAATCAACTTTTTTTAGATGCGATGCTAAATGACAAAACAGGTCATGCTGCAAATAATATTCTAAATGATATAGATAATGAATATTTTAGTATTTTGTATAATGATTCTGAACAAGACACTGTATTTATTTCGATTGATCAGGGGATACTTTATGGGAATTTATTAATTCCTAACGTTGAAAACAAAGTGTTTAGATTTAAAATTACGATCAATCAGCATTTTGATAATGAGCGTGTTTATCTCAATTTAAATCAACGTCATATTTATGAATTAAAAAATACTCAATGGGTAAAAAATGATAATACCAATGGATACAGCGAGAAGCGCCAATATTTTTTTAAAAATGCAGTGTTAACAATGTCGTTTGACCCAATAAACTGGGTCAACTACATCGAGATTACGCCACCGATTTTATTTTTGTTTTTTTCTATGTTAATTGTGATTTATTTTTTAATTGTATTTAAATACAGTGCGATTATTCATTCTATTAAATATATGACAGAAACACTTAAATCTTCACCAATGGATAAAAACCAATCAAGTATGCCCATTCATGATAAAAATGAATTCGGTGAATTAGCACGAGCTATTAAATCCATGCAAATGCTAGTTAAAGAACATAATATTAATTTGCAACAAGAATTACTCATTAAAAATGAACTGTCTGATGAGCTGATTCAGGCAAAAGAAATAGCTGAAACCGCCAATCAATCTAAGACGGATTTTTTAGCAACAATGAGCCATGAATTACGCACACCTATGAACGGTGTGATTGGCATTGCACAAATTTTAGCTAAATCTAATTTAGATAAAATTCAACAAAAGCATGTCGAGACGATTGTGAAATCCAGCGAAATGTTGTTGATGATTTTAAATGATGTTTTAGATATTTCAAAAATAGAATCGAAAACATTAAGCCTAGAAACCCATCCAATCAATATTAAATTGATTTTATTACAAACCGTTGAGGTATTTTATTTAGAAGCTAAATCAAAAAAATTAGAATTATTAGTTAATTTTAAACAAGATTTTAATTTTGAGTTTTCAGGTGATGAATTAAGAATTAAGCAAATTATTTCAAATCTACTAAGTAACGCTATAAAATTTACCAATGAAGGATATATTTTTATTGAAGTAGATGTGGATGTTGAAAATAAGCAAGTTATCGTAGCAGTCAACGACAGCGGCATAGGCATTGATAAAGATAAAGTAGGAACAATTTTTGATAACTTTGTTCAAGAAGACTCTTCAAGTACAAGAAAAGTTGGGGGGATGGGATTAGGTTTATCAATTTGCAAAAAATTAGTTGACCTAATGCGAGGAAGTATCCGTGCTAAAACTTCAGAATTTGGTTCGAGATTTGAATTGAGGCTTCCTTTTACAAATAATTTTATTGTAAGAAACAATGAAATTTGGGATGAAAAAAAATCAATCCTAATTGTTAAGTCAGAATTTAAAGGTGCGGAAGTTTATAAGGAATATCTAAATAACGGGAAAAACCATATCGATTTTTACAGTAAAATTTGTAGAGGAAATAAAGTTGATTGGAGAAATATTGCTAAAGATTTATTAGAATTAGAAGAAATTAATAAATACGATCTAATTATTATTGATTTTGGGTTTGTTCAGTCTTACTTAGATCGTTTTTATACAGAATTAAAAATTGATAAGTCGTTAAAAATCCTACCGATACTTTTAATTAAAGATGACTCGTTGGACTCTAATTTTTTATATAATCAATATAATATACATAGCCTTAATAAGCCTGTTTATCAACATAATTTGGTTGTGCAAGCTATTAATGTTATTAAAAAGTTATCACCAGTAAGTGATACTGATATTTATAAAAGTAATAACAAAAATAAGGTGAAATTTAACGCTAAAATTTTGGTGGCTGAGGATACGTTTTTAAATCAAATTATAGTTAAAGAATTCTTGCTTCAACTTGGGTTTAGTGTAACCGTTATGGAAAATGGAAAGTTGGCATTAGATGAGTTAATAGAAAATGACTATGATTTAATTTTGATGGATTGTTTAATGCCAGAAATGGACGGGTATGAAGCCACTAAAAATATCCGAGAATTGAGTGATCCAACCAAAAAAACGATTCCAATAATCGCTTTAACAGCAAATGCATTAAGTGATGCTAGAAAACAATGTTTAGATTCAGGGATGAATGATTTCTTGAGTAAACCATTTGTTGAAAAGAATTTAATTGAAGTACTAAAAAAATGGCTGCCTAATTTATATGTAAATTATTCCGATAATGCAGAAGTTAATCCATTAAATGCTGATGTGATAAATAATGATGAAAGTGAGTTTTTAAGTCAGAACCCCGTTGTATATGAAAAATTGATTCATTTTAAAAAATTAATGGGTGATATGAAATATAAGGCTTTCATTAAAAAAGCAATTGAAGAAATTCCTAAATATTTGTATATGTTAATTGATGCCAATAAAAATAATAATCAAGAAGAAATGATTAGGGCTGCTCATACATTAAAATCCATTGCTTCTAACTTTTCATTTTTGAAAATGTCAATTTTTACTCAAGATCTAGAAAATGATTTAAGAGTAAATACAGCGTTAAAACCAGACGAGAAAATTAAAGCATTAAATGATTACTGTTATGAATTAGTTCAAATGCTTCAGGAGGAAGTTTTATGAGGATTTTATTAGTGGATGACAACCCCATTGATTTAATGATTACTCAAGCCGAATTAGAAAATTTAGATCAACACGTTATTTGCGTGGAATCTGGCCAACAAGCTATTGATATTTTTAAAACAGAAGAGATTGATTTAATAATTATGGATGAAATGATGCCGGGATTAACCGGAAGGCAAACCACGGCATTAATTCGAGAAATTCAAACAGGTTGGGTTCCGATTATATTTTTAAGTGCCACTATTACTCCTGATATTATTTTAAAAGGCATAGAGGCTGGCGGCGATGATTATTTAGGTAAGCCGGTAAGTTCAACAATTTTAAAAGCCAAATTACAGTCTCTAGGGCGTTTTGCAAAAATGCGCCAAGATTTGATTTATATTAATGAGCAAATGAAAGAAAAAAATATTTTATTGAATCAATTAGCAGAGCATGATGGATTAACAGGGTTATACAATCGACGTTATTTGGATAATTTTTTATTGATGGCGTTAAATAAATCGAAACGCGATGATGAAACTATTACTTTAATCATGATCGATATCGATTGGTTTAAGTTGTATAACGATCATTATGGGCACATTGAAGGTGATAAATGCATCATAGCAGTCGCACACGCAATGCAAGAAGTGATGCAGCGCGGAACAGATTGTTTAGGTCGGTATGGAGGCGAAGAGTTTTGTGTGATATTGCAAAATACCGATGTAGCAGGAAGTATGCTTGTGGTTCGTAAATTAATTGAATGCGTAAAGAAGTTGAAAATAGTGCATGAAAAATCAGAATTTAAACATTTAACTATTAGTGCTGGTTTGGTATGTATTACTCCAGAAAAATATTTACAAATTGAAGATATTTACAAAAAAGCGGACCAAGCATTATATGTCGCTAAGAAAAATGGCAGAAACAAATTTGAAGTGTATATACAGAAAACTTAAAACTTAAAACTTAAAACTTAAAACTTAATAGTAATTAGTTATAACTTAGGCATAGGTAGTTCCAGTTGCTTACAACATTTTTGTAAAAATAAAACCGCTTGTAATGGTTTAACTAAGTAATCAGTTACGCCTTGTTTGATGCAGTCTTTAACAATGTCCATATCATTGTTTCCTGTTACCATTAAAAATGGTACTTCGACTCCTTTGGTTGTTTTTCTGCCGTTTTCCCTCACCATTTTTAAATAATCTAGCCCCGTTCCGTCAGGTAATTGATAATCGCATATTATTAAATCGAATTCATTGGTATTTAATTGAGTGATGGCTTCTTTTAAATTAACTGAAATGACGATAGATATTTTTTCAATTTTTTTAAGTAACGTGATTTCTACCTCACGAAATACGCCAGAATCTTCGACTAACAATACTTTTTTCATAGGAAACTAATTTTTAATTGAAAAGGATAATTGTAGTATAGGTAATGAATTCAAAAAAAAACCACCAAATGGTGGTTTAATTAAAAATGATTTTATGTTTTCAGGTAACTTAAGGATTTACTCAGTTGGCGTTTGTTTTTGATCTTGTTTCTTGGCTTGTTCAAGCAGGATCGCCACTTTAAATTCTTTTAAATGTTCTAAGCGGTATTTTTTGATGTTGTCATTGTATAGGTGTTCAAAAAATACATCGATGGCATCAATTTGCTCTAATGCAGCTTTATGGTCGTTAGCGTAAATATGATAATAAGCTAGGGCAATTTCTACCTCTGCATTTTTATGTTTGCCGTATTGTTCGCGTAGGGCAAAAAGTGTTTGTTTGACTTCCTCTAACTTAGTCGCGTCAGCACTCATATAAAACATAGCAGATAACAATTTACATTCGGAAGACTCAGGTGCGACTTTTAAACAAAATTGAATTGCCTCGTGTGCTTTAACTGCCATGCCTGTCACATTTAAGTTATAACCCTGCACAAACAATGTGGCTAATATGTGAACTTTTTCGGTGGCTTCATCTTTTGATTTTGGCTGTAAAATCAATGCGGCACCCAAATACTCGCTCCACTGTTTGTAAATTTGGTTTTTGTGATTTACATTAAAAAACGAAGGCGGATTCGCGCCTAATGCTCGATTCAATTTAGGAATTTCACTGCGCAACTGGTCAACGCTCATCGCTGTAGGATCTTCAAAAACGGGCATGTCCATTGGTGTGGCCGCATAAGAAGTGGAAGCAAATATAACCGTAGAGTAAATTAATAAAGTTTTGAGTAGCATGTGTTTCATAAGTAATCCAATTGTGAGTATTTTAATTAATGATATCAGTTGAAGCTGAATATGAGTTAACTGTTCTTGTTATATTCTGAATAAGCATGATAGATCGCAGAATAAAACCAAGCAATGCAAAATCCAAATCCAAAAAACACGGCTAAAGCGGGTACTGTAAATAAATTTTGAGCGACAGCTAAGCGGTTTTCCCAGGGTAATAAACTAAAAATACCAGCAAAAATTGCGGGTATTAGTGCAACGCCAATAATAAAAAAAACAAATATAAAACTGCTGAAAATAATAAAAAATAAGAAATTTAAAAAGTGCGAAAATACAATTTTTATGCTTTGTTGCATTGCTGCAAAAATGCTCGTTTCTGGTTGTAGTAATATTTTTAAAGGACTTAGAGCAAAGGGTGAGGCTATGAGAGGATAAAGAATAAATGTGGCGAATGACATCGTTGTATTACGTTGAGTTATGTATTCATCACTTAACATGTCTGTGTTAATTTGTTGCATAAACTGTGAGGCAAAGATATCAGGCATTGAAAAAATGAATGCTAAACAGGCAATCAAAATACAATGGGCAATGACTAAAAAACCACCAAGTCCTAATAACTTATAAAATGCTGTGCCAAAGCCAGAGAATAATGAATTAAAGTAATGAGTGGTATCGGAGCGATCATATTCTAATTTTTGAAATAAAGAGAAAAACCCCACAGAAATTACAGGATAAAAGAGCAGGCCAGCCAGCATAAAAATACAGCCCATAACGGCCATTTGTGTATCTCCTTCACTGGTTTGCACAAGAATTGCCCCTCCAACTATCAAACAAGCTAATGTCAGTATAATAAATAATGCAGCAGGAATTAATTGCCATTTATGACGTAATATTTGCCAAAACCCTGCACTTAACCAGCTAGAAAATGAAAACAAGGTCTGCGCATTTTCAATGTCAGTCAATTCATTACTATCAACAGTATTCATAACTTTCGAATCTTTTAAAATAAAAAGCCATAGTAACAAGCATTTTACATAATCCAAAATTCACGTTGTGTTAGCGTGATGAGCCATGCAATATGGTATCAATTCTTATTTAAATGAGGCAAACATGCATTATTCAAAATTAGGTAGCAGCGATTTATTAGTGTCAAGAGTGTGTTTAGGTAGCATGACGTGGGGTATGCAAAATGATCAATGGCAAGCAGATGAGCAAATTGACGCGGCATTAGCTCAAGGTATTAATTTTATTGATACAGCTGAAATGTATGCAGTACCCCCTACGCCAGAAACTTATGGCGCTACTGAAACCATCATTGGTAATTGGCTGGCTAAAAACCAACAGAAGCGCTCAAAAATTGTGATCGCCACTAAAATTGCAGGCCCTGGTTTGCCTTGGGTTAGAAATGGCGGTCCAATTACAGGTAAAGCGGTTGAAGCAGCCGTAGATGCCTCTCTTGCAAGACTACAAACGGACTATATCGACTTATACCAATTGCATTGGCCAAACCGTACGTCGTCGCATTTTGGTAAACATTGGCCAAATCAGGTGCAATTTAGTGATGCAGATACCCAAGAAAATATCGCCAGCATGTTGGATATTTTACAAGGGTTAGATCGTTGTGTGCGTGCAGGTAAAATTCGCCACTGTGGTTTGTCTGATGACTCTCCCTGGGGACTGAATACATTTTTACGTTTGAGCGAACAGTACGATTTACCAGCAATGGTGTCGATTCAAAATGAATTTAACTTATTACATAGTAAAGATTGGCCTCATTTAATTGAAAATTGCATACATGAGAAGGTGGCGTATTTACCTTGGTCGCCTTTAGCCGCTGGTGTGTTATCGGGTAAATATATAGATGGTGCCAGACCACATGGCAGCCGCTGGAGTATTTCAAATCAAGCTTCACTATTTAGGGATACGCCAATGACTAACGATGCAGTTAAGCAATACATGCACGTTGCGCAAAAACACAACGTTACGGTGGCGCAATTGGCCTTGGCTTGGTGCAATCAAATTGATGGCGTGACATCCACAATTATTGGTGCGACGAACTTAAAACAATTAGAGGAAAATATCGACGCCTTTGATTTGGTTTTAAATGAAGAGATGATTCAAGATGTTACCTCAGTTCTAAAGCAATTTCCCAGCACGTTTTAGGCGATGTTCACAATTACAAACATCAAGGACGATGTTTTATTTCGCACCATATTTTTAATAACCATTACTTTTGACCTATATTGCCACCGCCTTCCTATAATTATGCCAATTGGGTATATTGCATCCATAATTGGTGCACAATTCACTGATATTTTAGTCGTTAAAATTCGCATAGAAAATTCGCACAGTTTGTCTTGTTTTCCTAAGAGGTAGTCATGAAAAAAATTATTATATTAGCCGTATTCATTTTAATTGGTGTTGGTGGATATTTACTGCTGACCCAATCATCAGGTGAAGATCAACCCAATCAATACAAAGGTGCTGCGCAAACCAAGGCTGGTAATTCAGACTCACCCGATTCTAAACAAAGTTCAAAATTAAAATCTCAACAAGAAATTCAAGCCATGTCCTCCCAAGAACGCCGCACTTATATGCAAAGCTTAACGGATGAACAGCGTCAACAAATGCGTCAAGCCTTAGGTGGTGGTAATAGAGAAAAGGGCAGTGAAACTCAATTTGGCGAACACCAACAAAAACAAGCAGATGCAAGATCATCAGACAAACAAGATGATACAAAAACTCAATCAGCAAAAACAACTCCCACTTCCCCTACCACTTCCCCTACCCCTACCCCTTCCACAACCGATACTGCCCCTACCACAACCGATACTACTGCAACGGCCAAAACCGCAGCGGCACAAAACCAACGACCAGGCAGTAACTCTCCACAAAATGCTGCAAGACAAATGCAAAGTGCGCTGGGAAATTCGCGTTGGGGCCGTCAAAACTTAACTTCCAATGCCACTCAAATTGAAGCGGTTACATTAGTTGAAGACAGTTATTCTCCGCAATTACCTATACTGGCAAAAATAAAAGCAAAAGTGACGGACAATATTGCAGCGCCTGCTGCGGTTCGAGTCGTTAAGGTGTTAGCCACTGCTGGAGAGTATGTTGAAACAGGACAGTTATTAGTTGAGTTGGATTCATCAGATTTACAATTGTCGATTCAAGCTCAACAAGCCGCAGTTGATCAGCAACAAGCAAGTATTCGCATTGCGCAATTACAATACAATAATAATTTAGTGTTGTTGGAAAATGCAAAAACCAATTTGAAAAAAGAGCAAACATTATTAAAAGATGGTTTTTCAAACGATTCATCAATTGAAGCTGCCACTGACAAATTACGCAGTGCACAATTAACCGTTGATTTATTTAAAGAAGAAAAAATCAGTCGTGAAACAAATTTAACATCAGCAAAAATTAATTTACAAAAACTGCAATCGCAACTTAGTGACTATTTAATTAAAGCGCCCTACCCTGCAAAAATTATTAATTTAAATGCAACAGTGAATCAAAAATTGAAAGCAGGTGATCAAGTGATCACATTAATTGATCAAAATTCATTAATTGCAAGCGGTCAGGTTCCTGCTACAAAACATGCATTATTAAGTTTAAATAAAACCCAGGCAAATTTAACGGTAGATAATAAAAATACACAATTAATTTTAACCTATTTGGCAAGCAGTGCAGAACGTGGTGCGGTGAATGTTGAATTTTTATTACCAAGTGATAAGGAGTTTGTAGTAGGAGACACAATAGAGTTAAAAATAAACTTACAAAGTGTTCAATCTTTTATCGTACCTTCTGATTCTATTTATCAAGGTCAATATGTGTATTTAATTAGAGAAGATCGATTACAACAAACTAAAGTGGAAATTTTAGGGTATCAATTTATTAATGACAGCCAATGGACATTAATACAAGCCGATGATTTAGAAAATGACACACAAATATTGGCAACACGTTTGTCGTCCCCTGCCACAGGTACAAGTGTCAAAGTCATCAAAGAATTGAGTTTCTAGGAGAGTATTATGGGTTTGTATCATAAAATTTTAGAGCACAAAATTGCCGCGAATTTATTCATGCTATTAATTTTAATGGCAGGGATGTGGGGTTACAGTCAATTACATCGTCAATTATTTCCAAACACCGAGGCACCGGTTTTACGCTTAACGGTTAATTGGGAAAATGCCGATCCACAAACCGTTCGAAATAATATTGCCGCCCCAATCGATCAACAAATTAATCAATTAAACATGTTTGATTTTGTTCGCTCAACAAGCCAGTCAGGACGTGCTAGCTTTTTTATGCGTGTCAATGATTCTGTTAATCCTATAGATGCGCAAATAGCCGTACAAGAAATGGTCGACTCGCTTTCTTTACCATCCGCAGCTGAAGTAGAAGACGTTGAAATTCCAAGTATCACTGAAGATGTTGCAAGCTTAATGATTTACGGTGACATGGATATTTTTGATTTAACATTAATAGGACAGAAAACAAAGCTGTCATTATTAAACGCAGGACTAGCAGAAGTAAATTTAATTGGTGCGCCGTCAAAAGAGCGTGTCATTGATATTAAATTAAGTGAGTTATCAAAATTAGATTTAACCATTGATCAGCTTTCTGCAAAAATTAAAAGCCACTTTAATAATGTGCAAGGTGGCACAATGGAAGTTGGCGAAAACAGTACTCAGTTGGTGGCAAAAGAATTAACCTGGACTGTCGAACAATTGCGCGATGTAATTGTTTTACAAACTGAAAATGGTCAAATTAAATTAGCTCAAATTGCCGACATCACTGAGCAATATCAAAACCGTGCAGAAGTCATAACATTTGAAGGTAAAAACGCCATACGCATCGATGTCAAACGTGATAGTAGTGAAGACACTTTAGAAAATGCAGAAAAACTTGATACATGGTTAACCGCTTACGAAAAAACTTTACCAGAGACGTTGCAAGTCCATTTATTTAATCCTGTGTATAAAGTGGTGGAATCGCAGCTGGCGCTAGTGTTGCAAAACGGTTTATTTGGCATGGTATTAGTGCTTATTGTGCTATTTATATTTTTACGAGTGCGTATTGCATTTTGGGTAGCGGCAGGCATTCCAATTTCGTTTTTAGGTACATTAGCGTTTATGGGTATCACCGATACTACGTTAAATACAATCAGTTTATTTGGGTTTGTGATTGCAATTGGAATTATTGTTGACGATGCCATTGTGGTAGCAGAAGATGCTTTGGTGTTAGAAGAAGAAGGCATGGACAGTCAAACAGCAGCTATGACAGCAGCAAAAAGAATGTTGCCTGCAGTGGTTGCATCAAGCTTAACAACCATTGCTGCATTTTTACCTTTATTATTAATTGGTGGCAGTTTTGGTAATTTTTTGGTTGATATTCCAACTGTCATTACCGCTGCAATTATTGCATCGTTAATTGAATGTTTTATTATTTTACCGGGTCATTTGGGGCACAGTTTTACGCGTTCTAAAAAATCCAAACAGCCAAATAAATATCGTAAATGGTTTGATCATAAAATTGATGTATTTCGTGAAGGGCCTTTTAGAAAAGGAGTATCTTATTGTGTAACCCATGGATCTATTTTAATGGCAGGTATGCTTGCGTTTGTATTGATTATTGTCGGTGCATTACAAAGTGAACGCATTGGATTTCAAGCAACACCAAGTCTGGATCAATCTCAATTAACTTTTTCAATGGATTTAATTAACGGCACCACCTTTGAGCAAGCCGATCAAACATTACAAGAAATTGCAGCGGTTGTTAGAAAAATAGACACTGAAGAAAATTTAAATTATATCGATACAATGATTCATGAAATTAATCATCCAACTGAGCCAAGTAAAGTTGAATTACAAGTGTATTTTAAAATCGATACAGGGCGCAGTTTAACCAATGCTGAATATTTAGCGAAAGTACAAGCAGCCTATACGCCTAATGAATATGTTTTAAAATTCAGTTCACGTCGATTTTTTAGAGGACCATCTAGCTCATCTGATTTCTCATTACGTTTAGAAGGTGATGATATAGAAGTACTCAAACAAGCAGCAAGCGAAACGATTGTTTCTTTGGGGAAATATGAAGCGCTTTCTGATATTGCAGATGATCTTCCTTATGGTTCAACACAATATCAAATGTCATTAACCAATGATGCAATAGCTGCAGGGTTAACGTTAGATACAATCACATCTCAGGTTTCATCAATAGTAAATGGTTTGAAATTAACAGACGTGAACACAGCATTTGAAACCATACCGGTTAATTTAAAATTAGAAGATCGCGTTAGCGGTTCGGATTTATGGCTGTCTAGCTTGCCAATTCAAGTGGGTGATGGCACTTCGTTGCCACTAGGTGCTTTGGTGAATCTACAATTTGGCCAATCTCTTGATCGCATTCAATCTCGTGATGGAAAATTATCAGTTACAATTACTGCAACATATACAGGTGATAATGTTGATGATTTATTTAGCGACGTTGAGCAAAATATTCTACCAACCATTACAAGTCGATTTGATGTGCAGCCAGCATTTGAAGGTCAGCGTGAAGAATTAAATACATTTTTCACTCAAGCATTAATGGCTGTAGGTGTCGCGTTAATTTTAATATTTATTATATTGGCTTGGGTGTTTGAGTCTTGGTTATGGCCGTTTGCAGTTTTAGCAACCATACCTTTTGGAATTATGGGGGCGATATCAGGTCACTGGATTATGGACTTACCGATTTCCACAATTTCCATTTTTGGGTTTATCGGTTTGTCGGGTATTGTCATTAATGATTCAATTGTTTTAGTGACAGTGTTTAGAAGATATTTAGATGAAGGGTTAAATAGTTTTGATGCTGCAATAAAATCCGCAACCTCACGTTTGCGTCCTGTGATTTTAACTTCCATCACAACCGTTGCTGGTCTTTCACCTTTAATTTTTGAAACCAGTTTAGATGCAGTATTATTACAACCCATTGCGGTCAGTTTGGTATTTGGTTTGACTTTCTCAACGTTATTGATTTTATTAATGTTGCCAATGATTTTATTTAACATTGAAAAAATAAAAGATCGAGTAAGTAATGTGTTTCATAAAAGTACAGTAAGTGAGCATTAATTGTTGGTAATAAATATGTATTAGAGTTTATACGATGTGTCACAAGGATGTGATTTTGATTGGAAATTTTCTAGGAAGCAACTTAGATAAATACAACTTAAACAAATACAACTTATATAAATACAACTTAGACATGTAAATGTTTCAAGGCACGTTACCTATAATATTGAAAGCAACGTGATCTTGAAATAATTCTTAAACCCTTTTTATTATAACAACGCTTCTAAAAGTGCTTTGTTCGTGCGTTGTTGAGTTTCAAGAGTTAATCGGTTTGAAGCAAAAATAGATTTGATCTGGTTGACGGCATGGTCAAACTCATCATTAATCACAACGTAATCGTATTCGTCATAATGAGATATTTCACTTCTTGCTTCGCTCATGCGTTTTTCAATGATTTCGTCTGAGTCCTGTCCACGCCCTACTAAACGATTATGCAGTGCTTCAATAGATGGCGGTACAATGAATATAGTAATGATATCTTTAGTCACTTCACGCATCTGTTGTGCGCCTTGCCAATCAATTTCTAATATCACATCCACACCAGACTCTAATTGCTCTGCTACCCAGGATTTGGATGTGCCGTAATAATTGCCAAACACTTTTGCATGTTCGTAGAATTCGTCTTGTTGAATCATAGATTCAAATTGTTCAATTGTGACAAAATTGTAATGTTTACCGTTTATTTCACCAGGGCGCGATGCACGAGTGGTGGTAGAAACGGATATTTTGACGTCTTGTACTTGGTCAATCAACGCAGTCAACAAACTACTTTTACCTGCACCTGATGGCGCAGAGACTATATATAAACGACCCACAGCAAATCTCCTGTCATGATTAAAAATTATTCGGGCAAGCATAGGACAATGGCCTGTTTCTAGCAAGGGGAATAAAGTCGTTTTTGATCGGCTGATTTTTAGACAATCGATGAAATTGTGCTACTTTTAATGCTTACATTCACTTAATTTTTTGGGCCAATAAATGAATCAACTCCCTGTCGTTTTAACGTTTACTTCCCATGATCCAAGCGGTATTTCAGCCCTTCAAGGGGACATCGAAACATTAGGCTCTTTAGGCTGCCATTGCACCAGCGCGCTTACTGGCGTGTTTGCAAAGGACTCTCGCGAAGTGAAATGGCAACACTGCATTCCTGCCAGTACGTTGGTTGCTCAAGCTCGTGCAGTGTTAGAAGACATGCCAGTTTGCGTAATTAAAATTGGTGATTTAAACAGCATCGAAAACATTGAAGCGGTGCATTCTATTTTGATGGATTATCCGCATATCCCCGTGGTGTTTGATCCAACCAGTGTTGAAGAGCAAGAAGAGCTAACCGATGCTTATACCAATCTAATTTTACCTATGTGCACGATTGCGATTCTAAATCCATCTGAATTACTCACTTTAATTCCCTATGCAGAAAGCGAGGAAATGGCTGTGAATTTAATTTTAGAAACTGAGTGCGAATACGTATTAACTAATCGATTCACTAAAACCGATAAAACCATACATAATCAATTACATTCAAATAGCGGTTGCTTAAAAGATTACACTTCCGTCAAACTCGATCAGCAATTTCAAGGCGCAGGAGGCGTGTTGTCAGCAGCCATTGCTGGGTATATTGCACATGGTGCAGAAATTTGTGAAGCGGTCGGCGATAGCCACCGCTTATTACAGCGCAGTTTGAAAAAAGCATTATCCATTGGAATGGGCAGTCAATTTCCTTATCGATTGGCAGGTATTGCAAGCTAACTATTTCAATCACTTCCAAGGAAGGAGGTGTTACTTTTTGTTCCTATCTTTTTTCGCCTTTCTAAAACCAATGCATTCCTTTCTTTTGATTTTAGACACTTTTAATTTTCGTCACTTTTAATTTTCGTCACTTTTAATTTTCGTCACTTTAAAATTTGTCGCGAGGCTGAATAAGTTTTAATTCGTCTTTATTTTATTAAATAAATGTTTTTATTTACTTAATAAAATATCCTGCTAATCTAACCTCATTCAACAACGAGGCAAGATTATGAAAATTGAACATATTAATATCACTGTACCTAACATTGTCGACACTGCGAATTTGTTAACGATGATTTACCCTAATCTTAAAAAAATTGGTGGATGGTCAGGCAAAACAGAAAAAGGACAGGAAGAATGGGCACATTACCAAGATGAAGAATGTTACGTTGCACTAGAGCAGGTTGAATGGATTACAGGTCCACAAAGAGCAATGAATGATTTTCATGGAGTGAATCATGTGGGATTAATTTGCCATGATATAAAAGCAGTGATCAAAAAATTCGAAAAAAATAAGATTCGTTATTCAATTGCAGAAGTGGTACCAGAGCGTATAAGAATGTATTGTTTTGACAAAAATGGATTAGATTTTGAAATTGTTCAATATTTAACAGATGACATGATGGCTCGTTATAAATATTATAATGACGCAGATGCTAAAAAAGGCATAGCCAATTTTTTAAACACCATTTAATTATTCTAAAAATGCAGACTGTCTATTGATCATACCTATTTTTGATCGTACCCATTGATCGTAATAAACAGTATTAATTGGTAGAATGCATTTCAATTTTTATATTAACACTCTTATGCCAGAAATTAATTACCTTCAAGCCTATCCTGAAAATATTAGGCAGCAAGTACAAGTCTTGTTTGATGAAAAAAAATTAGAAGATTACATCAATAAAAAATATCCAACACATCATGGTGTGGTGAATGATAAGTTATTGAGAGAGTATGTGTTAGAAATTAAAAATCAATATATAAAAAAATCCTCACCGTTAAGTAAAATAATTTTTGATCCTAAAATTCATGTTATTAATCATGCTTTAGGTTTACATTCATTTGTAAATAGAAAACAAGGCAATAAAATAAAAAGTAAAAACGAAATTCGAATCAGTCATATATTTAAAAAGTGTCCAGAGCCTTTTTTAAATATGATCGTAGTACATGAATTGGCGCATTTAAAAGAAAAGGAGCACAACAAAGCTTTTTATCAACTTTGTCAGAATATGTTGCCTGATTATTTTCAATTAGAATTTGATATGCGTTGTTTTTTGAATTTAGTTAAATTGTAATTTTTTAATTGGCTTCTACAATTTTTCCATCCTTAGTAAATACAAAAGGATCAATCTGTTCGCCTTTGTATAAAAGTTCATAATGTACATGAGGACCAGTTGCATTACCTGTTTGACCAGACAGCCCTATGAGTTGGCCCTGCACTATGGTTTGCGGTTGCTTAACCAGTATTTTACTCAGGTGCGCATAGCGAGTGGTCATTTGATTGTCGTGTAATATTTCAACCACCAGACCATAACCAGATTGTTTGCCTGCAAACATTATTTGTCCTGAGGCTGCTGAAATTACTTTGGTGCCAACCGGCACTGTAATATCTAAACCCTTATGTAATTTTTTTTGTTTGTTGTGTGGATCAGTCCGATAACCAAAATGGCTGGATATTTGCCCTGTAACAGGGAAAAAACTAAAGGGTTTGGCTTGGGATATTTCTTTTAGATCTTGAGTGTCTTCGCTAATTTTTTCATCAATACTTTTAAACCCTGAGGCACATCCAGTTAGTGTTAAAAATAGTGTTAAAATTAGTGCTAAAATTAAGGTGAAATAAAGTGATATTCCTTTCATTCAATTTACCTTTTATTAAAAAATAATAGTATGCCTAATAATGCGCTGAGAATCCTGCATAAATATTGCTATAAGCTTGGATAGGTTCTGGATTGTAATTATAAATATCTGTTTGCACGATGTAGCGATAACCCACTTTAAATGAATAAAACTCAGTGCCACCATAAAATGCTAAATCATAATCGCTCACATCTTGTGTCCAAGTAGGTCTGAACTCGATGATGTTATAAGGTGTGAATGCAATTTTCATTGGAAAAGATAACGAAAATTGCGGCTCGCCATTGACTTGATAGGAGCCTAAACCTAGATCTAATTCAAAATCCGAACCAAATGACATGCGATATAAAAAATCAAATTTTTGAAAACTGTTAATTTGCAAAGCAGATTCTGAGAAAAATTGAGTGTCACGATAATGCAGTCCCCAGGGTCCATAGCCCATTTCAAAACTCAAATCACTGCCCATTTCATCTTGTGCGATGGTCGACAGTGCGCTTGCATCAAATTTAAAAAACGGCAGTAATAACTCACCTTCTACTCTTGGTCTTAGGCCTAGTCCACCGTCACTGCCATCAATACGTTCCATACTTGCAATCCCACCATAAAAAAGTGAGTCATCAAATATTTCCAAAAATATATACAGTAAATCCCCTTCTAATGAGCCGGTATGGTGATGAGTGTGATGATTATTATGAGAGTGAGTACTGTAAGAAGTACTTGATGAATAACTGGAGTTTGCATTTGAGTACGTATGAGTCGTGTTTGAACTGTGGCTGATCGTCAATTTTGTTTTGTGTTTTGCCCCATTTGAGTATTGATGTGACGTAGGTTCATCAGTTTGATTGTGATTTGCTAAAGCCAAAACAGGCAGTAAGCAGCAAAAACATAACATTGAGTGGGGCGCAAATTGACGCATAATCGTAATCTTCTTTAATTGTTAGCTTCAGTTTAGCAAACAATATGTTATGAACTAAAGTGCCAAATTCAAACTGTTCAGTTTTGATTCAGCATTTTAGTGAATATTTGACGACTCTATTAGCTTGTCTAGCTCTCTTTCTAATAAATCTTCGGAACCTAAATTAACTGATAATAGTCGTGTAATGTGCTCGGCGGTTTTAAAATCCATGTTAAAACATTCAAGCCCAACATCGTGTGAATGATGATAAACGATCGTGGCACCAAAGGTTAAACGAGTTTTTCCGTCATTTAATGTGATGATTAGATCCCCTAAATTCCCATCTAATATACCTTCATAGGTATGATTTAGATGAATTAACGCACCTTTTAAAGAAATATCCTGCAACTTGCCTTGTATAAATTGATCATTAAATTCAAAATGTGCTTTTGCATCAAACTGTATTCGTTCAAAGCGACGTTTTTCAAACATGGTGTGCTCCGTTTAACTTAGCAACTATTTTTTGTAACTATTTAGCTCACAGCCAAATTTGAGCAGTTACGGATAGTGCTCAATAGATACCTATTTTAAGAGAAATCAATTCACTCAGAAATGGAAAACACCATTTATCTGAATTTCCTTAAATATAGACCATTTTAAAGGTTTTACCTGTTATGAATCTATTTTTTGACAAAACCAAGATGATTGAGCCTGAAAACGCACTTAAAGATAATGCCGCGCATACTTACCATTTATGCCAGCATGATATCTTTAAAACTGCTTTGAATTATCAATCAGAGCAGCACGAGGTTATTTACTTTGCAATGGGCTGTTACTGGGGCGCAGAGCGATTGTTTTGGCAAACTAAAGGGGTAAGTAATACCGCTGTTGGGTTTGCTGGAGGAATCACTGCTTATCCAACTTATGAGCAAACTTGTACAGGTAAAACAGGTCATACAGAAACTGTAAAAGTGACGTTTAATCCTCAAATTGTGTCAGTAAACGAATTATTGACGATTTTTTGGGAAAATCACGATCCTAGCCAGGGTATGAGGCAGGGAAATGATATTGGCACCGTTTACCGCTCTGCTATTTTTTGCAACAATCAACAATTAAAACTTGCTCTAGCTTCACAACAATCTTTTGCCAAAAAGCTTAAAGATATTGGACATGCACAAATTACAACAGAAATCGAAACTGACTTCATATTTTATTTTGCGCAGCCAGAGCATCAACAATATTTAGCAAAACTTCCAGATGGATATTGCGCATTAAGAGGAATATTTAAATGAGTTCGGCACAACAAGCATTAGACTTTTTATTAGAAAAAGAAAAAACCTGTAATGATCAGGAATTATTTATATTTGGATATGTGATTTCGATTGTTTCATTATTAGATGCGTCAGATAATTTCGAAGAAGATTTTACCAAAATGGTTCAAAGCACCATAAAACAAGATCAATTATCCGAACAAGATCAAGCCGGCGTGTTATCGTTGGTTCAATCTGTATTTGAGAAAATTTCAATTATTTCATAATTAATAAAAAGGCTAGGATTTGCCCTGTATACTTTTTTAACAATTTATTTCAATTCAAATTTTACTAAACCACTATGTTGTCTACACTGAATTCATAAACACGAATACAGTTGGAAAAACATATGTGGTCAAATCTCTCAATTCGCAACAAAATGCTTTCTGTGATTGCACTATCCTTTTTATCACTCACTCTATTTAACGGCTTAGAATTACTGAACAATGGTAAATCTGTAAAACTTGGCCTTACGATGGACCGAAATCAATTGCTGTCAGTTGAGGCAGGGTTTGAATTTAAAAAACAAGTTCAAGAATGGAAAAACGTATTACTTCGAGGCAGTGACAGCGCACAGAATAAAAAATATTGGGATAAATTTTTAGCTCAACAGGCGATCACTCAAGCAAAGGTGGATGAATTAATTAAGCATTTAAAAGATTATCCAGATCAATTAGCCTTGGCAGAAAAATTCAAAGTTGATCATCTTAAAATGGGTGCAGCTTACGCAAAAGGCAAACAGGCTTTTGATAATGCCAAATTTGATAGCGCTATTGGCGATGCCGCAGTAAGTGGTATTGATCGTGAACCCACTGCATTACTGCAAACATTGTCCGATCAGTTATATGAAATTGCGGAAGACCCTTCGGTGAATGCACTTAAATCTATCGATCTTATAATTAATAAAGGCATCGTAATTTCTATAGTTATTTCATTCATATTTTTTATTATAACGGCTTATATTATTACTCACTTTGTAGTAAATCCAATAAAGGCAAGTATTTCAGATTTGTCCGAAGTATCCAAAGGTAAAATTACGGAACCTTTGGATGATGAGCGTACTGATGAGTTAGGGGTGTTGAATCACTCGATTAATCAAGTGAAAGATTTCATGAAGTCTGTCATGGAAAATTTACAGCACTCTAGTCAGCAGCTTTCTAGTTCATCCCATTCTTTAGATAAAATGTCTAATCAGGCGGTGAGTATTTCGGAGGGTCAAAAAAGTCGTACCGAACAAGTGGCTACAGCTATTCAGGAAATGGCTCATACTGCTCAAGATGTTGCTAATAATGCAAGCACTACAGCCAGTGAAACTGAAAGTACCAATAAGTTGGCGACAAAAGGTTCAACTGCCATGAACAATGCCATTGCAAGTATTGATACTTTTGTACAAGAAATAAAAAATGCCACTGCAGTTGTAAAAAATCTAGCAGAGAATACAAACAATGTTGGTGCTGTTTTAGATGTAATTAAAGGCATCGCTGAACAAACTAATTTACTTGCATTAAATGCTGCAATTGAAGCCGCGCGTGCTGGTGAACAGGGTCGAGGTTTTGCCGTAGTGGCAGATGAAGTTCGAACCCTTGCCCAAAAAACCCAACAATCTACAAGTGAAATTCAGTCGATTTTAGAAACGGTACAAAATGGTGCCAACAATGCTGTGACCGCTATGTCTACAGGCCAAGAACGCTCAGATGATGTTGTGGAGCAAGTCAATACGGCATCGGGAATTTTAGCAGATATTGCTAAATCCATCAGCGCAATTAATGATATGAATATTCAAATATCAACTGCTGCTAATGAGCAAACAACAGTTGCTGAGGATATTTCGAGTATTGTGGTACAAATTCGCGATAACAGTCAGGAAAGCGCTGCAATGACAAATAAGTCTAAAGAAATTAGCGCCGACTTAAATAAGCTTACTGATTCATTTAATATTCTTGCTAATAGATTTAAGAATGAATAATGGATCGACTAACAGACCTTCGGGTCTTTTTTTATGTCTAGTGAATATTAAAAGTATGAAAATTCAATTTTTATACATTTTTAGTCTAAAAATCGAACAGCAAAAATATTGATGTAATCTATTATTTTATGACCGCTTTAACACTGATGAATTAAATATTTATCCTTTGATGCGGGCTTTCATTCACTGTCGATTTAAGGAGTCGAAAATGCGTAAAATCATTACCCCACAAAAACCAAAAACATCACATGTGATTATTCAAAACCACTCAAAACGCGCAAGCCAAGTATCTGCTGATATAGAAGCATTTTTAAATCGTGGTGGAAAAGTAGAATCGGTAGATGCAGGCATCACAGGATTTGAAGATTTGCACACACCCAACACTTACAATAATATGCGTAAACATTAAAAGCGTAAAATTGTATATCTAACTATCTAACCTTCTTACAGGTTTAACAGTTAGATATACTATGTACATAAATTTATGTGATCATTTATATTGCAACTATTTATCAACCTCGACTATTTATCAACCCCGACTATTTATCAAATCCAGCTATTTATCAAACCAAAATTTTAATCAAACCAAAATTTTAATCAAACCAAAATTTTAATTAAACCAAAATTTTAATTAAACCAAAATTTTAATTAAACCAAAATTTTAATTAAACCAAAATTTTAATTAAACCAAAATTAAAATTTATAAAAAACATGATGCCGCTTCAATTTCTTGAGCATAGGTTTTTGTGATTTCGATAATTTGTAATTCCTGTTCATATATAAAATCTAATAGTTTTAATTCACGCTCACTTGGTTGATTCGTGTTTGAAATTATTTCACCAGTTATACGCTCAAAGGTTAGTTTTTTAAATTTAGATTCAGTCATTTTTTTCCTAAAGTATTCATATTTGATATGGAAGATTTAATACGTTGATGGCAATTAAAAAACACTCGATTAATTTTTATTAACAAAATACGTTTTGCTTTTGGCCATGTATTTAAATGCTCGTCAGACGGGAGGATTATTTTAACGCTACCATTCACACGCAGTCTTTGCGCTTTATCAGGATGAATAAATAATAGCCCTATATTTGGGTTGTCTATCAAGTTACCAACGCTATCCAATAATCCATTGCCAGAAAAATCGGGCATGAGCAGCGTTTTTTGGTCGATCACTTCTAATAAAGGCAGTAGGTTACCTGTGTTTTCATCGCAATCGCTTCCGCGAAAGCTGCAATCACAATCTCCTTGCATATTACTGGTGGCTATAAAACAAAAATGAAATTCTTCTATAAATTGAATCTGAGTATGATTTAGATATTGCGTGATCATTTTTTCTAATATCACTTTTGGCGGTAGTGTTTTATCTTGATACTTATTTTGCGCTTTAAGTTGGTTTTCAAAAAACATATTGATTCCTTTAGTGTTGTCAATTACACACTGAGTTCTTCTGAAATTTTATGACAAAGTGTCACGCATTGCTCAACAGTTTCGGGATTTATTTTTTTGCGTGCTGTCTTAAATAACTGCTTTGCCGTTTTGTCTAATTCAATGGCAAAACGTTGCCCACTTGCTGTCAGGCTAATAAATTTACTGCGTTTATCACTGGGTGAAGTAATCCGTTTTACCCATTTATTTTTTTCTAGAACATCAATAAATCGGGTAATGGTTGAAATTTCTAATTGTAAAATATCTTTTAAATTATTGGCGGTTAATTGAGATGAATCATGATGAATTGCAAGTAGTAAATATCCATGGGAAGGTGAAATTGAATGTTGCTTAAATGCGTCATCCCAAATCTTATTTATCAGGCGAGTGGTTCGATTTAAATTAAAATATAGGCATGTTTCAAACATAGGGTCTCAGTATAATTGTTTTGTTATTTGATTGATTGTACATACAAGTAAATAGCAATGATCGAAATAAGTCAAATAAAAATTAGTGGCCATCATCCAAGTTCTAAAAGATGTCCACATCAAAATTGTATACTTGGTTAATATTTTGGAAATAAGAGGTTTGCTTTTAAGTCCTTACGCGCCTTCAGAAATTAAATTTATTCAGCGTTTTGATAAAATGAGTAGATTCTATCAATCTCAATAAATAATCCAAAATGCAGAAAAATTATAAACGGAATTGGGATACACGATTATTTAATTTTTCAGCTTGAAACTGAAGGCTTTTTGCAGCTGAAGCGGCTTCTTCAACTAAGGCGGCATTTTGTTGCGTCATTTCATCCATTTGCGAGACGGCAATGGATACCTGATTAATTCCAGATGCCTGCTCTTGAGATGCATCGGCAATTTGACGAACAAGTGTGTTTACATCACTGATGGATGTCACTATTTTTTCCATGGTTTCGCCAGATTTTGCAACTTGAAGATTGCCGTTTTCAATTTTGTTAGCAGACACTTCAATTAAGGATTTAATGTCTTTTGCAGCAGTGGCTGAGCGCTGAGCTAATGATCTCACTTCAGAGGCAACCACAGCAAATCCGCGACCTTGTTCACCCGCTCTTGCTGCTTCGACTGCTGCATTTAAAGCCAATATATTCGTTTGAAACGCAATAGCATCTATCACAGCTAAGATATCCACAATTTTAGCTGAAGACTGACTGATTTGTGTCATAGTCGTTATGACTGTTTTGATGCTGTCCCCGCCTTCTTGGGCTATTATGGCAGCTGAAGATGCGAGGTCATCTGCGTTTCGTGCGCTGACTGCATTGGTTTGCACTGTTGCAGTAAGTTGCTCCATGCTCGAAGCGGTTTCTTCTAAACTAGCAGCTTGCTGTTCTGTGCGTAGAGATAAATCATTATTCCCGCTGGCTATTTCAGTTGAGCCTGTGGTGATATCTTGAGCGGCTGTTAATATTTGTCGCACAATGTCAGACATATTTTCTAACATATCGTTAACGCCACTGGATAATTCGCGCAACATTCCACTTTTGCCTTCCAGGCCAATCCGTATTGATAAATCATTGTTTGAAGCAGCCGTTACTGCTTTTTGAACTTCATCAACGGTTGTTTGTAATGCATTGGCCGCATTAACTTGCTCGGTCACATCTGTGGCGTATTTTACAACTTTAAACGGGCGATTATCAGCATCCATAATCGGGTTGTAGGATGCTTGTATCCAAACAGCATCACCATTTTTTGCAATACGTTTATATTGCCCTGAATCGTATTCTCCACGGCTTAAATTTTCCCAGAATTGCTTGTATTGAGTACTTTTAGAGTGGGAAGGCTCAACAAACATACTATGGTGTTTACCCTTAATTTCACTTAACTTGTAACCTAATGTGGATAAAAAGTTATCATTGGCGGTTAAAATATTGCCTTTTAAATCAAATTCAATCACTGCCTGTGCCTTACCGATAGCAGCTAATTGACCTTCGTAATCTGCGTTTTTAAGTTTACTTTCGGTGATATTTGTTGCGTATTTTACAACCTTAAAAGGTTTGCCTACGGCATCAAAAATCGGATTGTAACTGGCTTGAATCCATACTTCCTTGCCTTTTTTATCAATACGTTTGTATTGACCGGCTTCGAAATTACCAGCTTCTAATTTTTTCCAAAACTGTTTATATGCATCGGTGTGGCTATAGGACTTATCCACAAATATACTGTGATGCTTGCCTTTTATTTCGTTTAAACTGTAACCCAGTGTGGATAAAAAGTTATCATTTGCATGTAATATATTGCCTTTTAAATCAAATTCAATGACTGCCTGCACCTTGCCAATTGCTGCCAACTGACCTTTAAAATCTGCATTTTGAATCACATCTTCAGTAATATCCGTTGCGTATTTAACGACTTTAAATACCTGATTATTCATATCTAAAATAGGATTATAGCTAGCCTGGATCCATATTTCTTTTTGGTGCTTGCCAATACGGCGATACTGTCCTGCTTCATATTGACCTTTTGCTAAATTTTGCCAAAATTGTGAATATTCAGAACTGTTGTGAAGTTTTGAATCGACAAACATTCGATGATGTTTGCCTACAATTTCCTCTAATTGATATCCTAACGTGTGCAGAAAATTTTCATTGGCATGTAGAATATTTCCATGAACATCAAACTCAATCACTGCCTGCGCTTTGTTGATAGCGGCTAGTTGACCAGTAACAAAAGCATTTTTTAATTTCTCTTCTGTGATGTCTGTTGCGTATTTAACGACTTTAAATGGGGTGTTATTGGCATCCATAATAGGGTTGTAACTGGCGTTTAGCCAAACTTCTTTTGCACCTTTGCCAAGTCGTTTGAACTCACCTACACTGCTTTGACCCGAACCTAGTTTGTGCCAAAACGCTTGATATTCTTTGCTTTTTGCATATTCAGGCTCTACAAACATACTGTGATGGCAACCCTGAATTTCATTAAGTTGATAACCAACTGTTGATAAAAAATTATCATTAGCTGTTAATATATTGCCCTTTAAATCAAATTCAATGACCGCCTGAGAAAGTCCGATGGCTTTTAATTGGCCAGAAAAATCCGCTGCTTGAATAACCTTTTGAGTAATGTCCGTCGCGTACTTTACAACTTTATAAGGTTGATTACAGTGATTGAAAATAGGATTGTAGCTGGCTTCAATCCAGACTGGCTGCTTGTTTTTAGACACGCGCATAAACTGTCCAGAAACGTACTCTCCATTATTTAATTGTTGCCAAAACTGTTTATATTCATCGCTTTTTGCTGTGTGTGCATCAACAAATAAACGGTGATGTTTGCCTTTAATTTCTTCAAGGCTATAGCCTAAAGTCGATAAAAAATTGTCATTGGCCATTAAAATATGACCTTCCATATCAAATTCAATAACGGCCTGAGATTTATTAATCGCCTGAACCTGACCGCGTAAATTAGCCAATTCCTTTGATTTAACAAAAGAGCGATTGCCAAGTAAAAAACTAAAAAAAGAAACCATGAGCATTTATCCTAAATATCAATGCACAATGAAGTTGATTATTATTGAGCTTAGGTTGAATGTTAGAATTTACAAGTAGTTGAAATATTGTAGTGCTGTAAAATTAAGAAAGGGAATATCTATTATTAAAAGGCTATTTATTCAAACGCATGTTGCTGCGGGAAGTTATCATTAATTACTGTCCATTTTGGTTTTTGACTTATTCAAATTGTCCAGTTTTGTGACGATTCATGAGTATTTTAGATGAGTGGGAATACTTATATTAAATAAACTAAACATTCAAAATCAACTCACACAAATCATGACAGGCCCTTGGCAAAAAAAGATCAAGCAACAACATTTTGAAGGATTAAAAGAAGAGCAGTACCTGCACAATTAGGTGAAGACGATTTAGAAACAGTAAAATCATTGAACAATAAAAAAGGAGCTTTCGCTCCTTTTTTGTGTTTATTCGAACTCTTGAAACTGAGGCAAGTCATCATTAATCACAGACCAGTCTGGTTTTTGACTGACCCAAATATGTCCGGTGATGTTTACGATTGGCTCTTCGTTTAATGAACCTAAACGAATTCTTCTATCGTCGGGATGAGTGTCTAGTTGTGCAAAAATCGGCGCAAAACAGGTTTTGCAATGGGCTCTATCTTTATGCGGGCTTGATCGGTAGTGAACTAAATTATCTTCGCCTTTGGTTAATTTAAAATCTTCTAAATTCACTAAGGATACAACCGAAAAAGACGTGCCGCTTAGTTTTCTGCACGTTGTGCAGTGGCAATATCTCACATCGTTTAATGTTTTGGGTACTGTAAATGTGACTGCGTTGCAGTGACAGCTTCCTGTTATTGTTTGTATAATTATTGTTTGCATAAAATTCCTGTGTTTTGTGGGGCACCATTTATGGTGTCAGTTTTTAAAAACAATAGGCTAAAGCCAAACCTACAAATACAAGCGAGCGACTGAGATAGCAAGGCGGGTTCTCCGACGCGACGTACAAGGATGTACTAATGCAGTGGGTGCAGGATGCACAAGAGCCGCCAGATATCTCACCAAGCGTTTAATTTTTTATCCCTTCAAAAAATTAAACTTAAAGAGAAAGTCCTCGATCTTTTAGTAATGCATCAATTTTTGGTTCACGACCTGCAAAGTTCACAAACAATTCCATAGCGTCTTTTAATCCGCCTTGGCTGATGATTTCATTTTTGAATCGACTTGCCGTCGCTTTATTAAAAATGCCTTCTTTTTCAAAAATGGCAAATGCGTCTGACGATAAAACCTCTGCCCAAAGGTAGCTGTAATATCCAGCTGCATATCCGCCTGCAAAAACATGGGTGAAACTATTTTGGAATCGGTTGTAAGGCACGGCTTCAATCACCGCAAACTCTTTACGAATGTCATCTATTAATGACTGAATCAAATCAGGATTATTTTCATTATATTGTTGATGTAATTTAAAGTCGTAGATCGCAAATTCTATTTGACGAATTAAAAACATGGCCGATTGAAAGTTTTTAGCGTTGAGCATTTTTTGCAAAAGGTCGTCATTAATCGGTTCACCAGAATCTTTATGGCTTGAAAGGTACGCCAATACTTCTGGTTGCCAGCAGAAATTTTCCATAAATTGCGATGGTAATTCCACTGCGTCCCAAGCAACGTGACTAATGCCGCTGATGTTTGAGTCATCTATGGATGTCATCATGTGATGCAAGCCGTGACCAAATTCATGAAACAATGTGGTCAGCTCGTCATGGGTTAGAGTGGCCAATCCATTTTCGTCGGGTTGAGTGAAATTACATACCATATAAGCAACAGGTAGCTGTTTAAATGTCGGTGTCACCATACGAGCACGACAGTCATCCATCCAAGCGCCACCGCGTTTACCTTCGCGTGCGTATAAATCAAAATAGAAACCCGCAATGATTTCGTTGTTTTCAAAAATATCAAAATACGCCACGTCTTTATGATATACATCGACGCTTTCATTTTTAACGATTT
Source organism: Marinicellulosiphila megalodicopiae (assembly GCF_045862395.1). NCBI lineage: Bacteria > Pseudomonadati > Pseudomonadota > Gammaproteobacteria > Oceanospirillales > Marinicellulosiphila > Marinicellulosiphila megalodicopiae. Next base: position 4,539,343 of record NZ_AP023087.1, on the reverse strand, counting down.
GCACGTTGTATAATTTTTCAACGGTTTGAAATAATCCGCTTAGGCAGTTTTCAATAGGAAAAAATTCTCGGATCTGTTCTTGGTCAATACTGTATTGCGCCATTTTTAGTTTTTCACTAACAAAGGCTACGTCCCATGGTTTTAGATCTTCAAGGCCGCATTCTTTTTTTGCAAATGCTTGTAGCGCTTGAAACTCTTTTTTTGCTTGTGGTTTTGCTTGTATTGCAAGTTGTTCTAAAAATTCTATCACTTGATCGCCGTTACTGGCCATTTTGGTTGAAACGGATTTTTCAGCGTAGTTAGCAAATCCTAATAGTTTTGCTAATTGAATTCTTTTTTGCATGATTTGCTCAATCACGGGATGATTGTTTAGTTTCTCGCTGTCTTCTTTTTTAGGAGTTTGGTCAGATGCACGAGTAACAAATGCTTGATAAAGTTTTTCACGCAATTCTCGATTGTTTGCATAGGTCACAATGGGCATATAGCTTGGAAAATCTAGTGTGATCACAAACCCATCTAATTCTTTTTGTTGAGCTAATTGTTTTAATAATGATTTTGCGCCAGCAGGTAATCCGTCTAATTCTCTTTCATCGTTAATGTGAATATAAAAACTTTGAGTGGCATCTAATACTTGTTCAGAAAATTGTTGAGTTAAAACTGACAGTTCACTTGTGAGTTTTGCATAGGTTTCTTTTTTGTCTTGAGCTAATGCAATGCCCGATAACTCAAAATCACGAATGGCTAAATCAACCACTCGTTTTTTCTCACTATTGATTTGAGAATATAATTCACTGTCTTTTATGGTTTTATATAATTCGTATATTTCTTCATCTTGCCAAAATGCATTGGAGTAATCTGTCAGTTTTGGTAATGCTTGTTTGTAAGCGTCTCGTACTTCTGGTGAATCTTGAACACTTGAAAGATGAGAGATAGGTGACCAAGCATTATTTAGGTGACGACTTATTTCATTAAATTGCTCTAGGCAGTCCGTATTGGGTTTGGCTTTAAATGCTATTTTGATGTCTTTTATTTTTTGTAGATTGGTTTTTAAAATGTCATCAATAGCAGGGTTAAAATGCTCAGCTTTGATTTTTGAAAATTCTGGTAGTGCATTAAAATTAAATAATGGATTGCTCATGTGAAGCTCCTTACTTTGTCGCGATAAATTGAGTGATTTGTTCAATAACTGGGCTGTCTTTTAACATTCGATAATGACCGAGGCCTTCTGTTTTAATTGTACATTCAGGTTTGATTCGGTCGTTGATGCTTTCAAAGTCACTTTGTAATACTTCTTCATCTTGAGTATCAAACATCAACAGTGTTTGGTTAGGTAAATGATCAAACAGATCTTCGCGCTTAAAAAATTGCCAAGGATCTTCTTTTAGAATGATCTGCATGTCATCGTGTATTAATGTGCGCATTTTTTGTTGAATGGCTTCACGAATGCTCATATGTTCGCAATAGGAATCAAACATAGTATTAGGAGAAATGCTTGGGGCGATCCAAATAAGTTTTGTACAACAATAGGCGGGTTGAAATAATTTAGGATTTGTCGCAAGAATAGTTGCCAAACATCCTAATGAGTGCGATATCGTGGCGTATATAGGCTGTCCTGTTTTTGCTTGAATTTGTTGTTGTACGTCAATGAGTGTTTGTCCAAAAAGATAGGCGTTACTGGTTTTACCAGGATGCTCACCAAAACCGGGCGCATCAAACCACCATACACAAAACCCCTCTCTAACTAAAGGGTTAATAAATTTACGTAGCTGTCCACCTCTTGCATTCCATCCATGCAATAAAACTATGTGTTTATCTCCTTCACCGTAACCGTAAATTGGTGTGACGCCAGTGTTTATTATATGGTTGGCCTGAGATTTTAATTTTGGAATATACAGACCTTTTCCCATATTAATAGGGCGTGACCAGAGAGTGGCTAAATATCCTGCAATTGAATTTGGAAAGACATAACTGAATAATCTTAAGGGTTTGGCAATGGGATTGGGGGTAAATACGGGTTGGTGTTTGTGATCTTTTTTTTCTGTCATGTCTTTTCCAATTTACTAGAGAAGGCTCTGAAAAACTAAAAATGAAAAGATCTTAGTTATACAGAGTCTTCTGAAAATTAAGCGTTACATATTTTTACATACTTCTTAATGGTGTCTTCAAAGCCATTTAAAAGGGACTCAACTACTAATGCGTGTCCAATACTGACTTCATCAATATTTTGTTTCGCAACAAAGTCGGGTAAGTTTTGTAAATCTAAGTCGTGACCAGCGTTCACTTCAAGCCCTAGAGACAAAGCATAGTCTGCGCATTTCATGAATTGTTCAAGCACAGCACTTTTATTAATTGAATCAAATGATACGGCATAATATTCCGTATATAACTCAATACGTGCAACACCTAATTTTGCAGCTAATTTGATTTGTTCTAAATCAGGATCAACAAATAAACTGATGCGGGTTTTGCTGTTTTTAAATGGTTCGATTATTTTTTGTACAAAGTCATAATGCTTGGTTAAATCCCATCCGTGATCAGATGTAATTTGGCCAGGTTCATCGGGTACTAATGTGTATTGATCTGGCTGTACTGCTAACACTTCTTTGTTTAATTGCTCAGTAGGGTAACCTTCAATATTCAGTTCTTTACCTTCAAATTCGTTAACGATATTTTGTAAGGCTAAAATGTCCGAATAGCGAGCATGACGCTCATCAGGTCTTGGGTGAATGGTGACACCCACAGCACCGTTTTTCATGGCAAGGCGAGCAAATTCATTGACGCTTGGAAAATCGCGGCCGCGAGAGTTACGCAAAAGTGCGATTTTGTTTAAGTTTACGCTAAGTTGAGTCATAAGGAGGTGTCAGTCGAAAAATGACTTATTGTAAAGCACCGCGAGCATAGAAACTAGGATGCTTTAACTTGAGATATCAGATGATTAGAAAGTGGGGCAGGTTTAGCGATGCCATATCCTTGTGCGTAATTTATTCCAATACTACGCAGCACTAGAACAATGTCTTCGTTTTCAACAAATTCAGCAATGGTTTTTAATTCCATAGCCATAGCCACATCGTGAATGGATTTCACCATGGCTTGGTTGGAAGGTGAACAAACAATATCCTTCACAAAGCTGCCGTCAATTTTTACATAGTCGACATCTAAATTAGCTAAGTAGCTATAAGAAGAGTATCCGGTACCAAAGTCATCCAAAGAAAAACGACAGCCTTTATCTTTAAAGGTTTTAATAAATTTACGCGTGGTTTCTAAGTGGGTAATGGCCATGGTTTCTGTTATTTCGAAACAGATTTTTTTAGGATTAATAGGGTATTGATTAAATAAATCATTAATACGCTCAATGGATTCTGGCGTGCTTAATGTGCTACCTGATAAATTGATACTGGCACATTCTAATTGGGCTTCATGTTCTGGGTTGGAAGTGACCCAATTAAAGAAATGGTTAATCACCCAGCGATCAATATCCTGCATTAAGTTAAAGCGCTCAGCAGCGGGTAAGAATTCACCAGGAGCAATGATGCCACCTTTTGCATCTTGTAAGCGAATCAGTACTTCATAATGCAAACCTTCTTTTGCTCCAAGAGTTTGAATCGGCTGATAGAATAAAACAAAATTATCATTTTTGAGTGCGTCGTTAATTCGATGGTAACCGGTTAATAATATATTGGCAGCATTGTCTTTGTGGTTGTCAATTGAGTAATATTCAATGCGATTACCGCCGTTAAGCTTGGCTTGTTTTAACGAAATGACGGTACGTTCATAAATGGTACGTAAATCATGATCAGATTTATCAAACGCTGCGCAGCCAATACTTGCATTAATTTTAAAGTTCTTCTGATCCCATTCAAAGGCGAATGGAGAGAGTTTCTCTTTGATGCTGTGAGCAAGCTCAATGCCTTCGGCTTCTTGAACATTTGGTAAAAGTATAAAAAATTCATCACTTTGAATACGAGCAATTTGATGACGAACATAGGTGTTACTTACTAATAAACTGGCAATTTCACTTAATAATTGATTGCCCGCAAGTTGCCCACACGATTCATTGATGGCGCTAAATGAATCTAAGTTGATATTGATGCCAAAACAGTGCTCATATTTATTAATGGCTAATGACACCTCTTCTAGAATTTTATTGCGATTTAAAAGACCGGTTAAGTTGTCGTGATCTGCTACATAATTTAATTTTTGTTCGGTCGCTTTAAGGTCGGTAATATCAACAATCGTACCTTTAATATGCTCGCTAGAGTTTTTGGAATTTGGCATGATTCTTAAACTAATGGACAGCCAAAATAAGCGATTTTTAGCGTCTAAAAAGGTGACCTCTCTATTTTTGATGCGTAACGTTTTATGCAGCTCGTCAAAAATCTCTTGTTTTTCTTCGATGTTATTAAACCAATTTGCAATGTTTTGGCCTTCAGGATTTTTGTTTTGAAGTAGCGTGCATAATGCGGGGTTCGCATCTTTAATGATGCCATCATCATCGCAGGAGAAAATGCCTTCTTCAGCATTTTGAAAAATATCATAAAAACGGGAAATGTTTTTTCGAGATTCTTCCATGGCATGTTTAGCACTGGTTTTTTCAGCTTGTAATTTTTTAACAATCGTTAAAGAAAGCAATGAATAGCTTAATAAAATGGACCAATGAACTGAATTATCAGTGATGACTGATTTATCTAATAGGTCCACCGCGGTCATAAATGACATGCCTGCTCCTAATAGGAAAATTGTCCAAACAATCGAAAGTACACTATAAGATTGATAACGCTTAGCTGCTAAGTAATACACTTGGAATGTCGTAATTATTAAAGTTATGGCACATAAAAGGATGATGAGCTTTGTTATACCTAAATACAACGACGAAAAGCAAAGAGCAAACAAGCAGAATGTGGTGACTTTAATTGAATAATTAATAAAATATAATGTTGGGTGAGGCAGGCGCAGTGGTTTAAAAATATCATGGATGCTAACTAAAAAATAAATGATCAGACACAGAGAGAACATCTCTATTTTTAGGCCGAGTGTGCCACGTAACATTGGAAATAATTCGAATAAAAACCCTGAATCGGATGCAGCTAATGTGGCCATTAATACTGGAAAAAAAGAAAAACTAAAAAAGATGGATTCTCTTGTGAGTAAAAACACACTTACGTTGTAGAAAAATAGAAACACCCAAATGGAATAAAAAGAAATTTCCCACATTTTTCGAGAGTCAATGATGTTTTGAAAATGGTCAGCAGTAAGAATGTCCATACCAAAACGATTAAGGCCTGTGGTATCTAAGCGTGTAAAAATGGTGCTCACTTGATTAGCTGGAAATGTCAGGTTAAATGCAAAACCGTTAGTAATAATCGGTTTGGTTTCAATTGGGCGATTTGAGCCAGTTTGCACTTCATATAAAACTTGGTTGTTTTGGTCCAGATGAGTTAAATCGATTTCAAAAATATGAGCTTTTTCAAAATAAATGACTTTTGATATAGCTGAATCTGTCGGGTTGTTAAATTGTGTTTTAATCCAGAATTCACCGCCATTAAATACAAATGTTTCAAGGGTTTCTTGCCACTGCATACTTGAGACATGCTTAATCGCATCGAGATCTTTGACGGGGGTGGTGGAAAATAAAAAGGTAGAATGTTCTAAAATAGAAACTTGATTGGGCGTATTTGCCAATTGCAGAGGCTTAGCTTGCGCAACCGTTGAAAAGATTGCACAAAACAAAAGGCATGCAATAAAGCCACCTAGATATGTGTGAATTTTATTAATCATATACTGCTTAAATTAAAGATTACTTTAAGCAGTATAGTCAGTTTACAAGCTCTGCAAGGGCTGTTTACGTTTTAATACAATTAATGAATGTTCGGTCACCATAATTTCACCTGTGACCTCTTTTGGTTCGACTTTATCAAAATTAGTATCAAGGCATACTTCCCAGCCAGCCTGCGGAGTACAAGGCAATGTTGCTTCTTTGTCAGTTTGACTTGCATTGATTAAAATCAAAAAATATTGCTCAGATAGGTGTAAATTTATGACAGGATTTTCGATTTTATTGGAAAGTAATAATTGCAAACATGTCTGTTTTTTTGACTCCCAATTTTCGGTTGTCATGGCATAACCGTCAAAACGATACCAGTGGCTGACATCATTTTGATTGGTTAAATCAATCTTGCGTAATAGTTCGCTGGACTGTCTTAATTTAATAGTGGACTGCATAAATGATAAAAACTGTTCTCGGCTTTCATCTAGATCCCAGTTAAACCAGTTGATGTGATTGTCTTGACAGTAAGCGTTGTTGTTACCATTTTGAGTGCGTCCAATTTCATCGCCCCCTAAAAGATGCACAACCCCTTGAGATAATAATAAGGTCGCCATTAAATTGCGTTTATGTTTTTGGCGGGCTAAAAACATTTCGTGGCTCATCGCTTTGCCTTCTGCGCCATGGTTATAACTTATATTGTGCCCATGTCCGTCGCGGTTTTCTTCGCCATTAATATGATTATGTTTGTCGTTGTAACTAACAAAATCCTCAAGGCAAAATCCGTCATGGTAACAAATATAGTTTATAGACTGGCTGTACTTTGGTGATTGCTTAGCTAAACAATCGGTACTGCCCATAAGTCGAAGAGCAAATTCTGCTAAATTACAATGTTCTTGTGGATGCCAAAAATGTCGCATTTGATCGCGAAACTTATCGTTACATTCGTACCAAATAGCAGGGAAGTTACCTACTTGATAGCCGCCATACCCTATGTCCCAAGGCTCTGCTATAAGTTTGATTTTGCTTAAAATTGGATCTTGTTCAACGCATTTAAAAAACGCTGAGTAATGATTAAAAGTCGCATTTTCACGGCCAAGGGTTGCTGCCAAGTCAAAGCGGAAGCCATCAACATGAAAAGTCGTTACCCAGTGACGCATGGAGTCTAAAACCAGTTGCAAGGTTGTGAAATTTGTTAAATTGAAACTGTTTCCGCAACCTGTGAAATCTTGATCTAGGTAATAAGCAAGCGGGCCGTCTAAGCCTTTGTGGCTCAAAACCGAACCATGCTTAGAAGATTCAGCAGAGTGGTTGTATACCACATCCATAATCACTTCGATGTTGTTTTTGTGCAGTGATTGAACCATTTGTTTAAATTCTAGGTTTGCATCTTCAGTGGCAAAACGTGGCTCTGGAGCAAAAAAGTTAATTGGGTTGTACCCCCAATAATTACGCAGTCCCAATCCATCCAAGCGCTGTTCGGTTGCACTTGCAAAACAAGGTAGCAATTGCACAGCAGTGATGCCTAACTCAACTAAATGATCAATTAAAGGCTGGTGTGTAAACGCTAAATATTTGCCGCGATGACTGATTGGCAAGTCACTGCGTAAATAGCTAAAACCTTTAACATGCACTTCGTATAAAATGGTTTCGTCCCACGCATGATTTGGAGCGGTCACGCCTTGCCAGTCAAATGATTGGTCTACAACAACGGATTTAGGAATTAAAGATTGGTTATCGCGATCAATGGGGGTGGCTTCACCCAGTTGACGTTGATGCGTGATTAAAGGATTTGAAAGCGCTTGGGCTCTTGGGTCAATCAATAAATAATTGGTGTTAAAATATTTACCAACCTCTGGATTGTATTCGCCATTGGTGCGGTAACCATAATATTGGCCATAATCAATGCCTTCAATCACAATCGACCAACGCCCCATTGGCATTTTTTCCATTTTAAAATCGGCGAGCTCTTGATGATTTTTTTCGAACAAACATAAAAAAACAGAGTCGGCTTGTGGCGCTAAGACAGTAAATTGAAAACCCTGCTCAACTTTTACCACACCTAAAAATTCAACATCAGGTGTTTGGGCTAGTGCTTGTGGCATGACAGTCTCTCTTGTTTGGTGAATTTTGTTAATCATAAAAGCAAACTCAGTCGGTTGCACTAAAATCCTTTTGAAACCTATATTTGAATTGGTTCTCATTATAAAAAAACGCGAAATACAATGAATTTTCATGGGTTTTAAGTGGAGCTTTTCGATGAAAAGCGTTTTTAGATGAATGATTTAAAACAACTTTTAGATTAGACAATCAAAATCACTCGGGCAAGTGGTGACATAAAAAACTTAAAGTCTTGAGAATCGGACTTAAAAAATTAGAAATTTCAGCCTAAATCGCCAAAAAGCATATAAAGCAACAATTAATTACGTCAATTTAAAAGTTTTTATAAGCACCCGTGGAAAAATCTTGTATACTACGCGCCAATTTTTACAACCCTTAAATTGAGTAAATAAACATGGCAGATCTTTCGTTATACAGAAACATCGGTATTTTCGCGCACGTTGATGCGGGTAAAACCACGACTACTGAGCGTATTCTTAAGCTTACTGGTAAAATCCACAAGTCAGGTGAAGTACATGACGGCGCGGCAACTACCGATTTCATGGAACAAGAGCAAGAGCGCGGTATAACGATTCAGTCTGCTGCGACTACTTGTTACTGGAAAGACCATCGTATGAACATCATCGATACTCCAGGTCACGTTGACTTCACGGTTGAAGTTTATCGTTCACTTAAAGTATTAGATGGCGGCGTAGGTGTTTTCTGTGGATCGGGTGGTGTTGAGCCGCAATCAGAAACTAACTGGCGTTATGCGAATGACTCAGAAGTTGCTCGTGTTATCTTCATTAACAAATTAGACCGTATGGGCGCTGATTTCTACCGTGTTGTTGATCAAGTAGAAAAAGTATTAGCAGCTAACCCACTAGTTATGGTTTTACCAATCGGCATCGAAGAAGATTTCGTTGGTGTGGTCGATCTATTAACTCGTAAAGCTTACGTTTGGGATGAAACAGGATTACCTGAGAACTTCGAAATCACTGACGTTCCGGCTGACATGGTAGACAAAGTTGAAGAGTACCGTGAAAAGTTAATCGAAACAGCTGTTGAGCAAGACGATGACTTAATGGAAGCTTACTTAGAAGGCAATGAGCCTTCAATTGAAGACATCAAACGTTGTATCCGTAAAGGGACACGTACAATGGACTTCTTCCCAACTTTCTGTGGTTCTGCGTTTAAAAACAAAGGTGTTCAAAACGTATTGGACGCGGTTGTTGATTACTTACCAAACCCAACTGAAGTTGATCCACAAGAATTAACAGATCCTGATACAGGTGAAGCAACAGGTGAAGTTGCATTAGTTTCAACTGATGAGCCTTTAAAAGCGTTAGCATTCAAAATTATGGATGACCGTTTTGGTGCCCTTACTTTCGTACGTATTTACTCAGGCGTATTAAACAAAGGCGACACAATCTTAAACAGCTTCACTGGTAAAACAGAGCGTATCGGCCGTATGGTTGAAATGCACGCAAACGATCGTAACGAAATTGACCGCGCACAAGCCGGTGATATCATTGCAATCGTTGGTATGAAAAACGTACAAACGGGTCATACATTATGTGATCCAAAACACCCTTGTACATTAGAGCCAATGATCTTCCCAGATCCAGTAATCTCAATCTCTGTAACCCCTAAAGATAAAGGCGGTTCTGAGAAAATGGGTATCGCTATCGGTAAAATGGTTGCAGAAGATCCATCTTTCTACGTTGAAACTGACGAAGATTCAGGTGAAACGATTCTTAAAGGTATGGGTGAATTACACTTAGACGTTAAAGTTGATATTTTACGTCGTACATACGGTGTTGATTTAGTCGTAGGCGAGCCGCAGGTTGCTTACCGTGAAACCATCACTCAAGAAATTGATGATTCTTACACACATAAGAAACAATCAGGTGGTTCTGGACAGTTCGGTAAAATTGATTACCGCATCAAACCGGGTGCTCCTGGTTCTGGTTTCGTTTTCTCTTCATCAGTTGTTGGCGGTAACGTTCCTAAAGAATTCTTCCCAGCTGTTGAGAAGGGTTTCAAATCTATGATGGACACCGGTACATTAGCTGGCTTCCCTGTATTGGATGTTGAAGTTGAATTATACGATGGTGGTTTCCATGCTGTCGATTCATCTGCTGTTGCTTTCGAAATCGCTGCTAAAGGCGCGTTCCGTCAGTCTATCCCTAAAGCAGGCGCACAATTAATCGAGCCAATCATGAGTGTTGATGTATTTACTCCTGATGATCACGTTGGTGATGTAATTGGTGATTTAAACCGTCGTCGTGGCATGATGAAAAGCCAAGAAGCCGGTGTTACTGGTGTTCGTATTAAAGCAGACGTTCCTTTATCAGAAATGTTTGGTTATATCGGATCATTACGTACAATGACATCGGGTCGTGGTCAATTCTCTATGGAATTCTCTCACTACATGCCTTGTCCAAACAATGTTGCTGAACAAGTAATCATTGATGAAAAAGCAAGACAAGCAGCGAAAAAGAAAAAGTAATTTTTCTTAATTGAATGCTTAAAAAGCCTCGGTCATGTGAATGATCGGGGCTTTTTTGTATCAGTATTAACGATTTGTCCTTAAATAACTCACAGTAACCATATAAAGAATTAGGATCAAAATGAAATATTTAATAATTACTTTTCTAGCAATAAGTTTAAGTAATGTAAGTTTAGCGGCTAGTGAAATAGAAAATGAAATTCTTCAACAATTTAAGGAGAATAAAAACACAGCCAAAAAAGATCCATTTTTCGATGACTTTTTAAAATCGAAGGATGGCGATAATGCCGTATTAATGAAAGGGTTGTTAACTTATAGCGACCCACAACATGCGGAACAATTTTTTAATAATCATCATAAAATTTATGAGCATATGGACAATATTAAAATAGTGATATTGTATTTGAACTATTTAGAATCGTATCTTGATAATTACGACAGTGATCAGATTGATATTTTATTTACGCCAATTTTTCAATATTTCGAAAAAACCGAATTCACAGATGACATGCTACGAGGCAATGAATATTTTGGTTCGGGATTTAAAGCTAAAATAAACTCCGTCTTTTTTAAATTATATCGAAAAAAATCGATTCAAAAGCAACAACAAAAAAGAATGGCAGAAGCATTAATACAAAGGAAAAAATATTTCGAAAATAAATTTTCAGGCAAATTTATTGAGCATCCATATATTATTGAATTGAATGAATTTGTTGATAATGGGTTCAGTAATCAAATTAAAGAAGTGGCATTATTAGAAGACGTTAAAGCAGCTTGGTCAAGCTCGACAACCAATCAACGTAATCATTTTTTGGATCAGCTTGAAGTAAATTTAGAATCGAACCAGTGGGTTAATTCGCTTTTGGAAACAAAACAGAATAAAGAAACTACCAAATCCATTTTGGAATTTTTACTTTCAAATATCAATGAGATACCTGAAAATAAACATTCAGTATTAAAATTTATTGGTGACAATCAAAGATTTCCTTATATAAGAATCGCAAATGAATATTTAGGCGAAGATCAAGTTGATGCTTATCTTGAATTAATTGATCAATAATTTTTACAGGATTTGAGCAGCAAATAAAACGTTAAAAATGGCGATATAGGTATTTGCCATAAGGGTTGTGACTTATAAGTGATAAATAGAAAACGATCATGAATTACGAAAAACCGCCTTAGGCAAACAGATATCTTCAATGCTTTTTGCTATTGTTTGTTGGCTATAAAAATACACGGCAAAAATATAAAGTTAAAAAGGATCGATTAGTGCAAAAACAGCCTAACGGTTTTTAATATTTGGTATTAATCAATTATATGAATAGGAATGAATATGAAAGTCACACTCGATATTGATCAATTACTCAGCGAAAATGAAATCACTCAAGCTGAGTACGAAAGATTTAAATCCTTAGCCGCAAAATCCACAGGCTCTTTGGCGTTTAACCTTTTAATTGGGTTTGGTGTTATTGCTGTCAGTGGAGCAGCACTGGCTTTAATTCCGACACCCGCAACGGCAATCATCATTGGTTTATTGATTCTGATTGCAGGTTTAGTCGTGCTAAGAAGTCAAACAACTGAATGGTTAGTGTTGGCGAATATATGTTTGTTAGTTGGCGCTTTAATGTCGGGCGCGGGCATAATGGGAGTATTTGAGGGACATTTATATTCTATTTTGGCTGTAACTTTACTGTTTGCACTGATCGCCGTGTTTGCTAAAAGCTCACTTTTAGCAGTACTTGCCACGTTAACCCTGTCAGCCTGTATTGGTGCAAAAACAGGGTATTTTCATGCCAGTTATTTTTTGGTGATTCAAGAACCCCTTTTAACCGTCGTAATTTTTAGTGCGTTGGCGTTTGGCCTGTATCAATTATCCAAAAAACTACCCGCAGAATACGAGCGTGTAGCCATTGCAACATCAAGAACCAGTGTCTTTCTAGTTAACTTTGGTTTTTGGGTAGGATCGTTATGGGGTGAGCGAAATGAAGATAGGGTAGTGATCATGGACGATTCAGTGTTTGCAGTGCTTTGGGCGTTAGCCATAATCGCAACGGCGATATGGGCATGGAAGAATAATCGAAGATGGGTGTTAAATACCGTTGCCGTATTTGGTGGGATTCATTTTTACACACAATGGTTCGAACGATTAGGTGCCTCCCCAGATGCTGTATTGATGGCAGGGTTATTGGCATTAGGCTTTGCCGTTGGGCTTAAAATGTTAAATAGTAAAATGCAAAAAACGACTGATTAGAGTATTTCATTTTTGAAACAAAAGGACTGATTTTGAGTGTCATTAAAATAAGGAAGCGGTTTTAAGTAACCGCATAGATCTTTAAAAGTGCGTGCCCCTTGATGTTTGTCCCTTGAGGTTGGTTGTTTTGTAGGTTTCGGATTCATTCGAAAAAAACTATCAAAATCATTCAAAAAACTACAGACAAAGCAAGTCAAAACAGACACCGGATTTTTCTTTATTTTTAGAGAAGGGGTATTAACCCTAACCTTCCCTAAAAAATTATGTAACAGTGTTTATTCTTCTTACAATTCACCTACTGCCATATCATTAATAATATCGTGTACCAATCTTAATTTTTCTTTAACTGAATGGGAGATCACAAACGGATATGTATCTGGCATGCCCATGCTTCGGCTTAATCCATTTAAAACAAAAGTAAGTGAATACCACATTTCAAATAATTTATCGAAATCATCTTTGTTGCGCATGGAGGATTTTGTACGTCGATTTTTACCTTTTGTAGAAGGCGATTTGACTGCTAAATCATAAGCGGCAGCAGTTTCTAAGGTGTCTAACATATGTAAATAATGCGCCCAGGTTTCCGCCCAATCTTCCCAAGGATGCATCGTTGCGTAAGCGCTTATAAAATTATCACTCCAATTGGCAGGCGCACCATTTGCGTAATGATCGTAAATTACCTTTTTGCGAATAAATCCATAACATACAGTTTTTAGTTTGTGTCTTATTTTTTTTGGTTGGAACCTAAGGTTTTTTTAGTCTCAATTTAACAAGGCCACTATCAAATTGGCTTTTTGTCGAAAATCAATCCACTATAAATACAATGGTAAGTAGATACTTGTTTCATAATACTGTTAGAAAGAAAAAACTAGATATTAATTTAAAACATAACCATAAAAAAAGGGTATATTTTTTATCTACCCTTTTTAATTGCTTATTAATTACTGAACTGCAATTCCCGAAATCGGGCCGAGTTCGGATCGATATGATAATTTTGAATTCATAAGCTGAACAATTGTATCTAAAAATCGATCTTGATCGGAAATATCGCTTACTTGTCCGCCATTTAAAAATGCACCACCTGCTAGCATGTAAGGTGAATTATATGGATCATGCACATCACCGTCGCCTTCGTTTGAATACAATACAACTAATGTTGAATCTAATAATGATTCACCATTGCTATCGTTTGTATCTTTTAACTGCTTAATTAAATCTGCAACCTTTTGATCAAATTCACGGCGCTGAACAACATATTGATTATCTTTCCATCCATTATGAATCGCCACGTGATAATTTATAAAACTTTGGTGTGGCACGATGACCGACTGTTCGTCAGTTGTCCCTGTCATAAAGTGTATAATATTTGTTTTATTAGTTTTGAATGCAGATACCATATTTATTATTTGGAAATCTGTTTTTGTTGAATAGCTTTCAAGTGTTGTTTCAGCGGGCAAAACAGTTAAATCATATAAATTTTCATATTTTGTTTTTTGTGTGTTCAACATATTTTGATAGCGAATTACTTCCGATGGATTCACGTTTGAAATTGTATTAATGATCGTCTGAGCTTGGTTGAAATTTTCTGATACTATTTTATTAAATGGATTAGCTTGACTCGACTGTAATAGATCATAGGTTTTCCATGGATTACTTTCAAGTGGAGCGCCATTAACAAAACTATTTGTAGCAGTTTGCGTGCTGGTTATTGGTAAAAAATCAAGCGCATAATAACCGCCAAATTCTTTAATAAAAGCTTCAATAAGATTTGGATCTTTAAATGTACCTTGATATTTTAACCCGCCCAGATCAACCCCTTGCGAGCCTTGCGTCTGCATTTGATCAAAGAATACGCAATGTTGTTTAATTGATTCATACGGTTGTGTGCATTCATTCATTTGCAATTCACCACCAACAACAGTGGGTGCCCAGCGCTTTGACGGTGCTCCAGAAGGCACGTAGAAAAATATTACGTTTTTTGCAAAATTAGTATTTGTTGCATTTAACTTTAATGTTGTCATAGCTGTTGAACCTGTGACTGCAACAGCCGCAGAAGTTTTAACGAATTGACGTCTATTGATTTTACTATTCATTATAATATTCCTTGGTTTGTATTACAGCTGAGGCTGGGAAAAGTAATTGATTCAATATTATGAGTTTCACCCCATAAAATAGAGCGTTCGCTATTTAATAATCGTGTAATTTGTCGCTCAACGATTTTGCTATCATCAAGTTTATTTGTAATAGCTAATCGCTCAAGCTCTTTGTCTGGCACCGAGCCTAAATAATTAAACGAGAGTAATGAAGCGATTTCCCAATTAGATAAAATAAAATCGTTATTGCTATACTGATCAAATAATGATGAGTCATTTCTTACAAATAGTGAAGTGGATTCATTTTTTGAAATTTCCAATCTGTCCAAAAAAATAGCCCCATTATTTGTCTGAGATTCAAACATTTTTCGATTTAATATAATTGAATTATTTGAAGCCTTTAAGTGAACATTAAAATCTAAACGTAATGTTTCACTTGAGTTTATTTGTGTTGTATGAGGCTCCATATCATTTATTAAAACCTGAATATAAGGAATATCATTTTCAAGCGCTTCCGTATTAGCACGTACATATAAACTTAAAATATAGTCGCCTTCAATGGGCAGCGCAATGTGTGAAATAACTACATTTTCAAATAAAGGTAATCCGAAAAAAGGAATATATTGATCGCTTTGTTCATCATTAAAACTGTATTCAATTCGTCTATTGATAATTTTTTCATTTTCTTTATTAAGTAAATTAAACGCATCAATTTTTTTTAATAATGAAATTTTACTCTCCCCCAATGTTGTGTGAAACAAAAATTGTGGAGAACTGAATGCTGTGATAAGTGATGATTTCATCGCTTTTGAAAAATCTAATTCTTCGAATAAATCAGAATGAAATTTTATATTGTAGGACCAGTTACTTTTACTTAATTCTGGATTGATTTGTCTATAAATCACAGGAAGTACATTAAAAAAGTATTTATCGACACATTCTTTTTCTGATAATAAATTGCAGTCTAAAATATTTTCAAAATTTTTCTGCATAGATTCTTGCGCAATTTGTTGTGCAAACTCTAAAAATATCAAAAATTCTACATTGTTTATATCGTATTGTGCATCCAATGAAATATCAGTTAAATCAATAATAGAATTATTATATTGCTCAGAAGTTAATAATTTTAGAGTTTTTTCACCGTAGTTATTTACATCATTACATTTTGCATCTATAGGATCTGGTTGCACATTAACTACATTGACTGTGTAAGCATCTGCATATCTAAGTTCAACTTCATAACTGCCAGCCACATCATAATGATGATTAACAATTGCTTGATTAGAACTGATTTCAACGCCATCACCAAATTGCCAATTATATTGCCCTGTAATGCTTACTCCAGGACAGCCAACAATATTGCCTTGAAGTTGTAGATCTTGATTATTCTGCGCGATTACGTCTATGTTTACAGAAAGTGCTTGTTCGCATTTCTCAACTGTAATGTCGGTCTCGGTCTTTGTCTCTGTTTGGGTGGTTGTAGATAGTTGATTGTTAGTGGTTGTTTGAATTTGAGTGTCCGTTTGCTGAGCACTTTGAGTTTGAGTTTGAGTGTTTGTATTTACACTGGATGATGTACCCGTTCTGCTCACATTATTTAGTGGTTCGTTTTCATAACAACTAGATATCGCCATATTGGCAATGACAACAAAATATAATTTGTATCGCATATTAAAATCCTGTATTTATTAATTCTATCGTTAATATTCAAAGCCAAGCGGATAAATCTCTGATCAGTTTACGATTTAACGTTAATAATCAATTAACCAATCTAACTTGACTCTATGTAATTATTTTAAATTAAAGTTTATATCCAAGTTTTATTTCGAACCCAAATGTCATATCATCAAAAAAAGTTATATTTTCACTGATTAATCCTACGCCAAATTTTAAAACAATGTTTGAGGATTCAACTTTTATCCCACTCATTAAATAGCTAAATTCATATTCCAAATCAAGACTATGGCTGCTTGAATTTGAAAATAGTAAAGCTTGACCGTTAGCAATATAAAATTGTTTGGCGTTATATTCCAATCGATAACCTAACCCGTAAATTTGTTCATAGCGATTAAGCCCAATGGCCGTTGTTGGTCCAAATAAAAACTTTCCCGATTTTGATTCAAACAATACATTCGCTGTTAAAAAAATAGACTGATCTATTGCAGATAATCCTGTTAATAAAGGTGATGTATTAATTTCAAGTGCTTGAGCTTGACTTGTGAAAATGGTTAAAGTTGTACAGGCCAAAAAATATTTTAATTTATTCATTGAGGTTACCTACTGATAAACATATAAGGTTATTATTGACATGAAATTATTTATTGCCACTTAAACAGGCTATTACTAACTCCTACTAAATTATCATCTACAACCATTAGATCAATGTAATAGCAATCTAAAATAACCCCTTCGTTTGATACGATAATTTTTAAAATTCCATATTTTAAGTAATTTTCTAATGTTGGATTAATTAAAATATTTAAATCATTTTCTGATGTGTTGTTGAGTGAATTAGTAATTAAATCTTCAGTGCTAGGGAATGATCGTTGATTATTTGTTTCTAAATTTTCATTAATCGATACACAATATTCTATATTATTTTCCATAGTGCTTGGGTATTTTCCATCAAAATCTAATTCTATAATTGTACTTTCTGTCGCAACAGATTCTATGCCATCTGTATTAATAACTAAAATTCTATCGTTTGAGGTTGTAATTCGTTGCTTTGAAATAACTTGATTATTTTCAATAATAGCTTCATTTTTAATGACAAATCCGACCCAGCTCTCAAATGATGATGAGACTGTGTAATTGCTACCATGTTTTATTCTTGCTTGCGAGAATACTCCCTTAAATAACAGTAAATCGTCAGGATCAATTTCGTAATTACGTTTAAATGGTGCATTGTTTGTCATTATGCTTTGTGTGCGTATTTCAATATTAGATGCGGTGTTTTTTTCTACTGCTATTGTGTCAACGTGAATGTCATCGCCAATTAATTTATATGCTTCAATGACATGTAATTTTTTTTCTTCAACGTTATCCAATAACGGATTTTGAGTGGCATCCGTTAAAACATCGACTAACGGGTAACTAACATTATAATCCCAATAAATTCTATTACGAAACTCGCACACTTGATTGGTGTGAATTGTAATAGGTAAACCAATCTCTTGATTTCTGTTGCTGTTTGCCTCGTTATTAAAAGTTGCTTGCACTACAAAGTCTTGACTGGATGTGTCGATATTAGAAAACGTCCAGTTTTCAATTAATGCTAATCCAGCTAAATGAGTCGTAGGGGCAGAATGAATATCTAAACTTAAATTTGTTTGCAGTTCTTTTTGTTTAATGGTGCCATTTATGGATTGCTCAATCAGTGCGCTGCCTGTGTATTCACCTTGGATAAGGTTAGATATACCATCCCATGAATCACTGCAATTATATTGATAGGTTTTCATTAAATTATAAGGTGTGATACTGAATTCATTGACAGAATAATCGACCTGATTAATATGAGTTGTAGTGTTCGTTTGCATTAAGATTGATGAATCTTCGCTTTCTTGGTTTTGCTCATTGAAGCATCCGCACAAAAACGAGCAAAGAACAAAGAGCGCAATCATTTCTAAATATTTTGTTTTCATGTGTCCTACCTCATGTTGAATAAAGGCATGCTACGCTAATAATATTGTAGAAAATGTTAATTGTACGATTTTTGCGAAGTTGAGCTTGTTTTAATTGTGCTACTTTTGTTGGATTATACTTGAGAAAATAACCGATTGTGACAGGAATACCTCTTTGAGTTTTTAAAAAATCTAGTCAGTGGGCTACTGAAGATCAATTAATTAAATTTACTGAATATTTTATTTCTGACATAAAGAATCCGCGAACTAAAATAATCATCTAGAAAAAATTTAAGTAGATTTTTTGTCAAAACAGACACCGGATTTTTCTTTATTTTTAGAGAAGGGCTTTAACCCTAACCTTCCCTAAAAGATTATGTAACAGTGTTTATTCTTCTTGCAATTCACCTACTGCCATATCATTAATAATATCGTGTACCAATCTTAATTTTTCTTTAACTGAATGGGAGATCACAAACGGATACGTATCTGGCATGCCCATGCTTCGGCTTAATCCATTTAAAACAAAAGTAAGTGAATACCACATTTCAAATAATTTATCGAAATCATCTTTGTTGCGCATGGAGGATTTTGTACGTCGATTTTTACCTTTTGTAGAAGGCGATTTGACTGCTAAATCATAAGCGGCAGCAGTTTCTAAGGTGTCTAACATATGTAAATAATGCGCCCAGGTTTCCGCCCAATCTTCCCAAGGATGCATCGTTGCGTAAGCGCTTATAAAATTATCACTCCAATTGACAGGCGCACCATTTGCGTAATGATTGTCGATGGCATCTTGATAACTAATTTGCTCATCACCAAATACAGCGCGAGCTTTTGGTAACCATTTTTGTGAAGGTAAAACCAATAATTCCCAATAATAATGGCCGCATTCATGGCGTAGGTGTCCTAAAACGGTACGGTACACTTCGCCTAATTTTTCACGTGCGTTTTCACGAAACGATGCATTGGCTTCGGCCATATTTAAAGTAATAATGCCTGATGCGTGTCCTGTGAAAACTTGTTTTTCTTCAGTGGATTCTTCAAAACGAAAGGCCAAACCTAATTCTGGGTTTTGTAATCGCGAAGGCACGGGTAAATCTAAACCAATTAATGTATACAATAATCGCCTCTTGGCAGTCTCAACTCTCACCCACTGTGCACGACGGGTTTCATCTTGCATTGGCGGTAGCACTTCGGTTAAGCGACAAGACACACATAGCTTATGGGGTTCATCAGCAGGTATTAACCAATTACAGGCATTATATTTAATTGTGTTTTGACATAAACGATACTGCCCACCTTGTGGGTCAATAACATCAACATAAGTATCTGGAAAATCTTTTACGGCTTTTAATGAAAGTACATCACCTTCTTCAATTGAAAATCCTAATAAGTGTCCACAACGAATACAACTGTTGTTCTCAAAAAAAAGTAGTTGCCCACATTCGTCGCATTTAAAGGTTTGCATTTAGATTACTCAAGTTATTTAAAAAATAAGGAAATACGAGTGTGATTGAAATAACAGTGGATGTCTATTTAAGACTGTTTATTTTAGTTTTAATAAACCATTCAAATTAAGTGGAATGTTTAATGGATCTACAAACCTTTTAAACGGTTAGATTGAACTCACAATATAAGAGAGGTCATCTTTTCGAATTTAAGTAACTAAATGTAAAAATATCACTGAAGAAATTGAGCGAGTTGTCGATACATTGTTTATATCTAAATAAAAGGGGACGTTATGTTAGAGCAATTACACTGTACAGTCGTTCAAAGCGATTATGAGCATATTGATGAAATTCAGATGGCAAAGTATTCTTCTGAAATCCCGACTTGGGACAATGTTATTATTGGGTCAATCCCTCATTTACAAAAAACGTTTTTATTTGGTGGGGAGCATGAGGTGATGATGTTCACACAGCAATTAATTCAGTTGGCAGACACTGAAAAGCACCATCCTGAAATTATATGCCAGTCTGATCAAGTAAAAGTGTCTTGGTGGACTCAGGACATTGCAGATTTGCACATTAATGATTTTATTATGGCTGCTAAGACTGATGAAATATTTGAAAAAGTTCTGAAATATTCATACTTACAATAATCTTAAAATTAGTAGAAAATAGCGCGCTTTAGACTTATCCCCGAGACAAACAGTATGTCGACTAATTGGTCAATTCAAGATGCGCTTTCTACTTACAATATTGAAAAGTGGAGTGAAGGTTATTTTAGCTTAAACAAACAAGGGCAACTGTGTGTTTGTCCTGATGGATTTCAAACTACACCTCTTTGTGACATTGTTGAACAAATTGAGCAATTAGGTGTTCAAACCCCTGTATTACTGCGTTTTCCATTTATTATCGCAGATCGAATTAAGCAACTTAATGACGGCTTTGCAAAAGCCATTGCCGTTCATCAATACCAATCTTCTTTTTTAAGTGTTTACCCTATAAAAGTGAATCAGCAACATTCTGTTGTGAATCAAATCATTGATGGGCAAAATCAGGTCCAAACCATTGGGTTAGAGTCGGGCAGTAAGGCTGAATTATTAACGATCATTGCTCAGGCCAAACATGCTAAAAAAGGCACCTATGCGACATTAATTTGCAACGGATATAAAGATCAGCAATATATTGAGTTGGCGCTAATTGCTAAGAAAATGGGGCACAGATGCGTGATCGTCGTGGAAAAAGCATCGGAATTGACTCAAGTACTGCAAATTGCAGAAACTCTAAACGTTAAACCAAGCATTGGTTTACGCGCCAGACTTTCAAGTATTGGTAAAGGCAACTGGCAAAATACAGGAGGCGAAAAATCTAAATTTGGTTTAACTGCTAAACAAATTTTAAATATGGTATCGGCATTAAAACAAACCAATCAACTTGATTGTTTGGAGCTTTTGCATTTTCATTTGGGTTCACAAATTGCGGATTTGGACGACATTCAAACGGGCATTTCAGAATCTGCTCAAATTTTAATTCAGCTTTCTAAGCTTGGTTGTCGTATACAAACTCTAGATGTTGGCGGCGGCTTAGGTGTCGACTATGAAGGCACCTCCTCTTTAAATGCCTGCTCTATGAATTATTCCATTGACGAATACGCCGATGTTATTGTGAAAACATTTGCTGATATTTGCGTGAAACATGACATTACTCATCCTCAAATTATCAGCGAGTCTGGTCGTGCGGTTACGGCGCATCATGCTGTGTTAATCAGTAATGTGGTGTCATGTGAAAAGAAAAACGTACAACAAGGCAGCTTAAATTTAATTGAAGTAGATGATATCCAACACCCAATTTATATAGCCTGCTTGGATTTATACGAACAGTCCAAGAATATTCAAAATGCCGCAGAAGCGAAAACGGTTTATGATCAAATTAATCCGCTATTAAGCCAAAGCAAAGCACAGTTTGTTATGGGAGATGTATCTTTAGCACTACGAGCATTTGTTGAAGAAACCACTCTTGCCTGCGCCCAGTTTATTGGTCCTCATTTAGATAAACACACTCAACAAGTGGAGCTTGACCATATCAATGAGTGGTTGGCAGCCAAGGTGTTTGTAAATTTCTCATTGTTTCAGTCTTTACCAGATGCATGGGGCATTGATCAGATTTTCCCTGTATTACCTGTAAGCGGTTTGAATCAGCCTTACACTGAGCGCATTGTGATTCAAGATATTACCTGTGACAGTGATGGTCGATTAGACGATTATGTAGATGGGCAAGGCATCGAAACCACCTTGCCTTGGCCGTCGTTTGTGAATCAGCCTGATGTTGCATTTTTTATGGTTGGGGCATACCAAGAAATATTAGGAGACATGCACAATCTGTTTGGGGATACAGCCTCAGTGAATGTGTTGTTTAATGAATACGGGTTTGAATTGCATCATTTACAAAACCAGCAAAGCACCGACTCTGTCTTGCGTTATGTGGATTTTGATTCCAATACGTTTAAAGCGTCTTTTGAAGAGCAACTGCGTGGTAACCCTGAGCGTAATTTATGCTTAGAAAAGCTATACCATGCCTTTGATGGCGGCACGTATTTAAAACGTTGATCGTTTTAATAACAAAAAAAATACCAATTAGTCATGCCCTATTCATAAATAAACACTACAATACGCTAGTGTTTTATAATTGAATTTTAACTATCGAGGAAATAATAATGAAATTTCAGCACAAACTTTTAGCAGTAGCCGTAAGCGCATCTCTTGTATTGGTTGGTTGTTCAACTGTTGATCCATACACAGGCGAAAAGAAAACATCTAAATTAACAATCGGTGCAGCAATCGGCGCAGCTGGCGGTGCATTAATTGGTTTAGCAACAGGTAAAACACCTGAAGAACGTGCTAAAAACGCTATGATCGGCGGCGCAGCTGGTGGTATTGCTGGTGGTGCAGTTGGCGGATACATGGACAAACAAGAAAACAAAATGCGTGATAAATTAGCGGGCACTGGCGTTTCTGTTACACGTAATGGCGATGAAATTATTTTAAACATGCCTGGTGAAATCACCTTTGCTACTGGTAAATCTGACTTAAATGCTGAATTCACTAACACGTTAGATGGTGTGGTTTTAGTTTTAGAAGAATTTGACCAAACAATTATTACTGTTGAAGGCCACACCGACTCAACAGGGTCTGACGAATTAAACCAAGCATTATCTGAAAAACGCGCACTAGCTGTTGGTCAATACATCTTGGATAAAAACGTCGCTGAATTCCGTATCGAAGCAATTGGTCGTGGCGAAACTATGCCAAAATATGACAATGCAACGGTAGAAGGTCGTGCTTCAAACCGTCGTGTTGAATTAACATTGACTCCAATTGTTGCTGAATAATTAATATTCATTAATTTTTCAAAACATAAAAAAAACGGCCATTAATTTGGCCGTTTTTTTTATTTAAAATTTCACTTATCTCTATTTTTACAAGGGCAACCATGTCAGTTCAAACATTTATAAACAGATTATCAACTCAACCGGATTCAGTACAATTTTCAGATACAATGGAGGTGATCACAAAAAATTATATCTATTCGCCTTCGGCATTTAAAAATGGCGACACCCATAACGAACTAGGTACCAATGAAGGATCTTGTAAAATATTTGCTTTTGCTCAACTAAATAATCTAGATCAATCACAAACATTAATGTGTTTTGGTGATTACTATCGTGTGGATGTTTTGCAACATCCAAAAAATGATGACCATGCAAATATTCGTAATTTTATTAAATTCGGATGGGATGGCATTGAGTTTGAACATGCAGCGTTAACTTTGAAATAAAAAAAGGTGGGCAATGCCCACCTGAATTTTTACTGAAGAAAATTTAATAACAACAGCTATATAAATCCGTCACTCGCAAACTTGCCATTGCTCGTCCTAAATGTTCTTTTGCAACTTCTAAAATGATCGTTTGCGTATAACCTGGTAGCAACATTAGAACGTTATCACTTAAGCTGACATCCACATCACATTCAATAGTGGCAAATAATGCTAACGCTTGGCTTTCTAATTCTATATGAATGCAGTCATCCACAATTTTAGTGTCCATTTTTATCTGACTGTCTTGTAAATCTAAAGATTTATATGGCACTAAACTAAAGTGATCTTGACCACTCATTCCATTTGTTGCGTTAAAAGAATAAATAATTAATTCTTCTTCTGCTAATTGAGTAACAGGAATTTCTAATAAAATATGATTTGTGTGTGTCGTGATGGTTTGTATGCGTTGTGTTAATTGTTTTGTGTTCCCTTTTAAATCACATATCGACACGTCTAATGTCACGTCAGTAGAAATAATCGTATCATTCACACAACTAAATTGAATCATACCGTCCTTTTCAATAGCAAATACAGCAACAGGTTGATAAAAACGTTTGACCATATAATGCATCGCTTTCCATGATCCACCATGATTTAAACTGGACCAACTTGCAACGGGCCAAGTATCGTTTAATTGCCAATACAATGTTCCCATGCAATGTGGTTTGATGCTTCTCCAATATTCAACGGCGGTTCGAATTGCTAAACCTTGCTGAATTTGTGACAGGTAAACAAAATTTTCAAACCCATTAGGAAAACGAAAATAACGAAACATAGTTTCTGCAATGCGTGCATTTCCACCATCGTTTTTTTGATGACTTTCCATAATTGGGCTTGCAATATTCCAATCTTTTTCTTGAGAAAATTGTTTAATAATATGCATTGACGGAAAGGATTGAAAACCAAATTCACTGCAAAATCTTGGTTTAATGCTGCGATAATGATCAAAGGATTTACCCGAATGCCACACG
Organism: Marinicellulosiphila megalodicopiae; assembly: GCF_045862395.1. NCBI lineage: Bacteria > Pseudomonadati > Pseudomonadota > Gammaproteobacteria > Oceanospirillales > Marinicellulosiphila > Marinicellulosiphila megalodicopiae. Next base: position 4,514,714 of record NZ_AP023087.1, on the reverse strand, counting down.
TCCCAAAAATGCATATCTCCTGATCGATCATCGTGCCAAGCATCGCCAAAATTCATAGGTCCTGGTGATGGACTGGATGGCCACCAAATAGCATGTTGGTCGGTTTGTTTTAAATTTTGTTCGATCGTTCTGTTTAATCGATCGTATCCTACCAGATATCGATCGCGATGCTGCTTAGTAATGTCAAACCAATTTAGCGCACCAATTAATTCATTGTCACCACACCATAATGCTAAACACGAATGTGTATTTAATCGTTTAACCTGTTGTACCACTTCTAATGCAACATTATCTAAAAAGTGTTGATCACTTGGATAAATATTACAAGCGAACATAAAATCCTGCCAAACTAAGATTCCCATCTGTGAGCACATATCATAAAACCAATCAGTTTCATAACGCCCGCCTCCCCAAATACGAATCATATTCATATTTGCATCTAATGCAGATTGTAATAGCTGTCTTGTTTTTTCTTGAGTGATATTACTATGTAATGCATCTTGCGGAATCCAATTGGCGCCACGAGCGTATAATTTATGTGAATTTACTTCAAACATAAACTCAGCGCCAATTTCATCTTGGTTAGTTAATAATTTAATTTGACGTAAGCCAATTTTTTTTGTGGTTTTCACATCATTTAAATTAATATTTAATTCATAAAGATATTGATCACCCCAACCGACAGGCCACCAAAGTTTTGGATGATCAATTTCTATTACAAACTGACTCACAGCTGAAGATGCTAAATGGGTTAATACTTTTCCATCTATTTCAAAATCTACTTCACATGATCGAGTAAAATTAATGATCTCTAAATCTATTTGCAATTCAACATGATCAACGGCATGTACTTGATGCACTAGTACCGATTGTACTCGGGCAGACTTTTTTAATATTTGGATGTTACCATACAATCCAAACGGCGCTAACGCTATATTCCAATCCCAGCCAAAATCACACTGTGTTTTACGCAGCATATTGCCATCTGGAATATCGCAATTAAATTCTAAATAAGGAATGTAATAGGGTTGTTGATTTTGAATTTTACTGGCCTGTTCGGTGTTGGATAAAAATTCAATTTCAATTTCATTTATACCTTCAACTAAAACCGAATCTATATCGGCAAAAAATTCACAAAACGCATTATTGGTTTCTAATACTAATTTAGAATTAATATAAATTTTTGCTAAACAATCCACTTCACTGACGTTTAATTCAAACGCTTCATTTTCTAAATTTGTAAATTCAAATGTGCGTTTAATACTCCAAACTCGTTGAGCGATCCAACGAGTGTCGTATTCGTTTTTCCCATAATAGGGGTCATCAATTTTATTAGCTTGCAATAATGCACTAATTGCATCGCCAGGAATATTCATCTGTACAGAGAAATCATTATTCTCATCTGTTAGTGTCCAGTTTCCACTTAAATTTATCATTATTACCTCTAGGCGTATCTTTTTTTAGCAAAACCAAAATGATTAGCTAATAATTTGTCAGGGAACGATTGAATGCGTTCGTTGTAACGATTCACCGCGTCGTTGTATCCTTCTCGAATTAAACTGATTTCATTTTCCATTTTTGTTTGACGGTTCATAAAATCTTGAATTAATTCATCACTTTTTAAATCCGGGTAGTCTTCAGCAATCATGTTAAAGCTTTGTTGAAAATGTAATTCTTGTTGCATGATCTTTTTTACGCGATCGGGTGTCGCTTGATCGTAATTTAATGCTTTATTAAAGTTAGATCGTAATACTGATAATGCTTGTAATAATTTGTGCTCATGTTGTAAATATCCCTTTACGACTTTTTGTAAATTCGTTAGTAAATCATAACGCTTTTTAAGGGTCACTTGAATATTCGCAAAATTTCTGTCAGCTCTGTTTTGTAAAAATAAAATATCGTTATAATGCAATACTCCCACCACAGCCATTAAAAAAACAGGAACACACAACGCTAACAGTACATAATTACTTGGCTCAAACGAACCAATTCGTGCCATGGTTAATAATCCAAATAAAATGGACAATGAAAATACAGCGCCCATCATGCTCATGGCAACCATACCTTTTTTAAGCATAATACTGTTTTCGTTAAATGTGCTTATTATTAACTTTTGATCGGTTTGAGTTTTCATCATGACATTACCCGTTGCATGCCCAACACTGACGTTTCCAAATAAATAGATCAATTGATTAAACGGCAAACAGGTTTCGCTATAACGAAAATTCCCTATGCGCTCACTTGATTCATATTGTGATGATATATCCGCATTAGATGGATTGATGATCATCTCGCCATCTGAATCGTCTTTGCATTTTAATAATTTCCATTCGCTTCTTTTTTCAATGGTTTTCCACGATTTGTCTTTACCACTTTGTTTAAGCTCTTCTACTTTATAATCATACCAACAGCATGTTGTTGAAGTTAGAGGTGATGTTAATATTTGATCTTGGTATTGAATCATTTTACCTTTGATTTCGCTTAAACCAATCATCACGCCTTTAATTTTACTGGTTGGTATATTTTCGATCATTCGTTTGGAAATGGTGTATTTTAATCCAATCCATAAAAACAAAATAAGCAAACATAAGCTGACAATTAAAATCCAAATAATAGATCCATGTTGCAATTCTACTTTTTTAATATTATTGGGTAAAATGTCTAAATCGGCTTCAGGTAAAACTATAGAGCTAAAAAACGCAATGATATTATCTGGAAAATGATGCAGTTGATAATGCGCATTACTATAAATCTGTTGATAATATTGCTCTATAAATTTTTGTTGGGTGTCTTTGTTTTCTAATAATCGAATATTAAGCTGTTGTTCTTTTAAGTAATTTGCAGTTTGCGTAATATCACGTTTAATTAATGAGCTACCAGCAATGAGTAGTAGCGTAATTTGTACGACACTTAAAACTGTTAAAAACCCAATTATGCGATGCTTGCTTAAGGCACTGAATATTAATACTAAAGCAATCGTGGTGAAACTTAATGCAAGCCAAATACTAAAAAGTCCTTTAAGTCCCATGGTTTGTAATTGAGCATCTTTACCATTGCCATTAATGAAATAAGGTTTGTTCGCATTAGGTGAAATTGTAAATACATTTAAATTAGCATTGGGTTTAAAGCCAAACATAGTCAGAAAATCGTGGCTGGTGATCCATTTTTCTGTATAACGATACCCTTCTGTTGAGGTTGTATTTTGATGTGGAAATTGAATTGGAATATTCGCTAAATCGTAATTATTTAAACTGACTCGTGTTTTAGCGCTGCTATCTTCAATATAAAAATCCACTGCCTCGGTTCGATGATGAGTGGTTCGCCATTTTGTATCGCCATCGCTGTTGATATAACGTTCTTCAATTTTAAAATCAAATATCAACGCCTGCTGCTCGCTAAATGGTGTTAATAATAAATGAGTGACACCATAAATTTGACCACTTATTAAATAATCGCCCTGTACTGTAATTGCGATAGGGGCAATTTGTAGGCGCGAAATATAACGGGTATCTTTAATTTGAGTGATTCCCAATTTAAAGACAAATACACTGATAATGCATAGAGCAATTGCAATGGTTGCATAAATTATTTTGCGCAAAAGTGTATGTTTCATAATTTAAAATTTAAAAAAATAACAGTATGGCATATAGTTCGATTACCGAATAGATTTTAAGAGCAATCATTATGAATACTTATATCGCACTTTTAAGAGGCATTAATGTTGGTGGTAAAAACAAACTGCCCATGAAGGAGCTTAAAGCATTGCTGACTAAACATGGCTTACACGACATTCAAACTTACATTCAATCAGGTAATGTTGTATTTAGTTGTGAGCACTTTGATTTGGACATGGGTAAATTAATTGAAGCAGAATTTGGCTTTTGCCCAGATGTGATGATGTTAACTAAAGACCAATTATTAACAAGCATCAAAAATTGTCCGTTCACTGCCGATGAGGGCAAACAATTGCATTATTACTTTTGCAAAACCCAACCTCAAATTTCCAAACAGGCATTGACTGAAATATTAGATGAAATAAAAAAACCCTCTGAGTCCTATCAATTAATTAACGATGTATTTTATTTGTATGCACCAGAAGGCATTGGGCGCTCAAAATTAGCAGAGCGTGTTGAAAAAAAATTAAAAGTAAGCTGCACCGCTAGAAATCAAAATACGATATTGCAATTACAACTTATGTTAAAAGAAAAACAATAGAAGAGTAGAAAACAATAGTAGAAAACAATAGAAGAGACACCTAAGAAAATAGAAGGCAGAAAATAGAACGGACATCATAAGTAATAGTTGGAAAGAGGTATGTTTTGTCGCTAACCATTATACAGACAAGGCTTTTTTGTTTTGATTTTTTCTATGTATGGAATAGGGCAAAGTCATCACTTTTTTCCTGGAAGCTTCTAAAAAAGCCCTCACCAATTAACCCAATTAACCCAATTAACCCAGTGAGCGCTTTTTTAACCCCTTTGAGAAACCAATCAAGTATTAAACTTTGCTGATAACAACCGCAGCGTTTACACCACCAAAACCTAGACCATTACATAGCGCATGTTTGATATCAGCTTTTTGAGGAACATTCGGTACAAAGTTTAAACCTTCGAAGCTCTCATCAGGTTCTGACAAGTTGATTGTTGGCGGTAAGATACCTTTCTGTAGTGCTTGGATTGTAAAAATAGTCTCAATACCACCCGCAGCACCCAATAAATGACCCGTTGAAGACTTCGTTGATGAAATTGGAGTATTCGCGATACCATCACCAAATATCGAACGAAGGCCTGCAACCTCAGCGCGATCACCAACTGGTGTGGATGTTGCGTGAGCGTTTACATAATCAATATCTGAAGGTGTTAATCCTGCTTGTTTAAGTGCTGCACGCATTGCCTGCGCTCCCCCTGCACCATCATCTGGACCAGATGAGATATGATGAGCGTCACAGCTTGTGCCGTACCCGCTTAGTATCGCAAGAATCTTTGCGCCACGAGCTTCAGCGTGTTCTCTAGTTTCAATAACGATTAGACCGGCACCCTCACCCATCACGAAACCATCGCGATTTTTATCAAAAGGACGCGATGCACTTTTGTGATCGTCGTGCCTTAATGACAACGCCTTCATTGCGTTAAAGCTTGCAAGGGCTAGTGGGTCAACACATGCTTCTGCACCTCCCACTAACGCGACTTTCGCTTCGCCGCTCCTAAGGATACGAGCGCCATCACCAATCGCTTGAATACCCGCTGCACAAGCTGTCACGGGGCAGCCCATTGGGCCACGAAATCCATACTTAATGGATACGTTACCAGCGGCTAGATTCGCTAAGAAAGACGGAACAACAAATGGAGACAAGCGCTTAAAACCACGTGATTCCATTGTACGTTGTGCGTTAGTAATCGTTGGGAAACCACCGATACCTGAACCAATAATCGTCGCCGTGTTCGCTTTGTCTTCATCAGACTCAGGGAACCAATTTGCTTGTTCTAGTGCTTCTTTCGCTGCTGCCATTGCATACAAAGTGAAGCGATCCATCTTCTTCAGTTCTTTCTTAGGTACGATAGATGTAGCATCCAAACCAGCGTCTGGATCATCTTCAATACTTGGCACCATACCCGCCATGTGAACAGGGCTGCCATCTTCCTGTAGTTGTTCGATAAGCGTTATTCCGCTTTCGCCAGCAACCAAACGACCCCAAACTTTTTCAACGCCACAGCCTAAAGGCGTAATTGCGCCCATACCTGTTATAACAATATCTGATTTCATGATGCACCTAAGTTTTAAAGCAATTTAATAAAGTAGAGAGTCTAGCTCTACTCAAAATATGATCAAGATAATACGTAACTCATTAAAATCTAACTAATAATCAGTCTCCGCTATCGCGGTTTATTGTGTCCAAGCGTACTTTTGAAACGGCGCATCGATAGGTGTTTTCACTAAATGATTCGTGTAATTACTGATCACCTTTTGTGACATGCCCAGCACAATATTTAATAAATGACTCGGCTCATACCCCGCTTGATAAAACGCGTCTAATTGATCGTTACTTAAATTCCCGCGATTTCGCACCATGGCTAAGGTAGTTTCGTGTAACACTTGTAATTTTTCAGTGGTCATCGACGTGCCATTTCGTAACGCTTCGGTTAATGCCGGGTCGACCTTCATCAAATTTGCAACCCCGGTATGAGCTGGCACGCAATAATGACAGTTGTGCTCAACGTTGATGGTTTGCCAAACAACGGTTAGCTCTTCTTTGTTAAATGACGTTTTCATAAACAAAGAATGCAATTGCTGATACGCATTTAGTAATTCAGGCACTTCTGCCAGCACGCCATGTAAACCTAGAATCATGCCATTTGTTTTAAGAGATGTTTCTAATAAAGGTTTGCTTGCTTCGGGCGCGGTTTCTAGTGTGTGTATTTTAAAATTCTTCATTTGAATGCCTGCTCAATAATTGAATTAAGTGAAGTTGAACCCTAATCGCCAACATGAACGATCGTTCAACAACAAAAACTATAGCTAGATTTGAACGAACGTTCAAGATAAAATTGAACAATTGTTCAATTCATTGGAATTTAAATGGCCAACCCTGTAAAACACAACAGAGAAATCGCGATCGACAAAGCTACCCAACTTTTTTGGAGTAAAGGCTTTCATGGAACATCCATGCGCAATTTGCAAGACGCTATTGATATGCGCCCGGGCAGTATTTACGCAAGCTTTGGTAGTAAAGAGGGGTTGTTTCAAGAATCGTTAAATCATTATGCCCAATCGAGCATGACGCGTTTAGACAATTGCCTACAAGAAACGGGGTCGCCAATAGAAGCCATCAAAGAATTTATAACTGAGACAATTTTAAACAAGCAAAAACCTTCCCCCAGCAGTATGTGCATGTTAGTTAAAACCATTGCAGAATTAACCGAAGACCAGGCAGAATTATTAACTCAAGCAAAGACATTACTTAACAAAATTGAAACAGCGATTGCAGACTTACTTGAACAAGCTCAACAACAAGGTGAGTTAAGTGCATCAAAAAATCCAAGCCGGCTTGCACGACTTTTACAAATGCAACTTGTTGGAATGGGCGTCTACCTAAGATCAAATAGCATCAACAATGTCAATGTCAATGTCAATGCCAATGCTATGGAATTAATTAACGATGCATTTTCCTGTTTAGAATAAATAAACCAATTAGCCAGGGGTCGGATCCAAAAAAATGATTTAAAAAATGGATCCGACCCCTGGCTAAATTACGCAACCAAAAATTTAATCCATTTATAATCAAAATCGAATTAAAGAAGCAATCCAAGGACGGACAATAAAAAATTACTTCCCTTATTGCGCTTGATTAGACGTTAGAGTTAGACATCCATATCCTAAACGATATTGCGTTTAACTTGATGCATAAGAAGTATGTGGGAGTAGCGCACTTACAGATCTGCGCCGGATTTGAACTCTTGAGAAGTATTGTAGATTACGGTTTTAAGGTGACTGACATCAAGTCTCAAAAATTATCCAATGGATCAAATACATTTCTTTACGAAAAATGTAAATCAGCATTGAAAAAATCTCCGTATAAATTTATATATTTTGGTAGTTATTAGAATTTAAGGGGCCTAGCCTATGCGTTGTATTTATTGCAAAACACCATTAATCACAAAAGGCTTTAAACATGAAAACCTTATTACAGTGCCTGCTAAAGGAGTGGCTCATAAACGCTGTGCCGAGCAAGACTATTTGTCAAAACGGGTGTTTGCTGGCGTTGAATTAAATCAATTATCAGGTAACGAACTTTTAGAATTAAAAGAAATTGTCTTGAATGAAATTAATGAACGTGAACGTGGCTATAACCAAGAAGCCGCCGTTGAATTGTTTTAATAGTAGGCTTCATGTTATTTCCAATCAGACACACCGTATTTGTTAAGAATTATTTCCAGTTCGCCAGATTTTCTTAAAGTTTGAATCCCAGCGCTGAGTATTTCTGCATATTCTTTAGCTTTAGGGTTAAAAGGAGAAAATCCAATATAAAGTGGAATATTTGCCCCAGAACACCCAGCCAGTCTGATTCCAGTTATATTGTTTTTCTTTATAGTGTAATTAACAACGTATTGATCATCCGTAGTGCCTGAAACCCTTCCTCTTTCTATCATGTGAAGAATCTGTGTGATGGACGTACTTGTTCCTGCAAGAAAGATTATTCTATTTTTATCGTTTTTGAATTTTTCAATATGCTTAGCTAATACAGGGTCAGCCCCATACCCATAATTATCAATCAGTCCAAGTGTTATATCTTCTAAAGACTTCAAACCTGTATATTTCCAATCACTATTTTCAGATGTGAAATAACAGCCCTTAATATGTCCAAGTTCTTCGGTTGGATAAATCAAGTTTGGTTCAGATTCTTTAACAACACTAAGCAGCGCATCAGCTTGCTTGTTTTTGTGAATGGTCAACAGAGCTCTTGACCAAGGCAATGCTTGATAAGTGATCATATGGCCGTTGTTTTCAAAAACCACTCGCGCAATTTCAAGCATAAAACCTTCTTGATCTTTTTCACAGAGGTATGGGCAATAGGTCTCACCGACAAATCTAATTTCATCTGCAATGGATTGATTGTTGAGTAACAACATCAATATAAACGTACTTAGAATTCGTTTCATTTTATTCTCTCTAAAAACTCTTTATACGATAGCATATGAGCAAGCCCCAAATGGATTCAAAGTACATTAAAGTTATTACTGCCATCCAGTTAGAAGTCAGTAAGATTACACCTATTTTTGAGTAACCCCCGAATACTTTCTTTTAGAATGGGGTTGAATGAGGGTGTTTTTACAAATTTTGTTTTTTTAAATGAGCTGGATAGTTTTTTCAAATAGGCAAAAGTGGGTGTCTGTTTTGAGTCGGTGGTTTACATAAAAGATTATTTACAACACTGTAGGCTCGGGATTCATTGTGAGGGTTTTTACAAATTTTTTTTAAGCATTGGGTTGTTTTTCGAATGAATTCGAAACATACAGAAAAGATTATTTACAACACTGTAGGCTCGGGATTCATTCCGAGGGTTTTTACAAATTTTGTTTTTTGCAGGCTAAAAAGGGCGGCTAAAAAGCGGCTAAAAAGCGGCTAAAAAGCGGCTAAAAAGGACAGGCTAATTAAAATAATTTGACAACCCTCACAATCGATCTATCATTTTATAAATATAAAGACAACATAATTCAAATGGATTGAATTTGTTGTCATTTGATTAATCAATTAGGAATCAACATGACAAAAGCGAGAAAACGCCTAGTAAATTATACTGCTACTACAAAATACTTAATTACCTGCCGTTGCGTGCGTCGCGCATTTCTGTGCGGTAAAGATGAGTATACCAACCAAGATTTTGAGCATCGCCGTGCATGGGTTGAAGATATTTTATTAAAACTGCCCAGCATATTTGCAATTGATGTCGCCTCATATGCAATCATGAATAACCATTATCATTTGGTGATTAGCGTGAACGTTAAACAGGCTGAGTCTTGGTCTGCTGCCGAGGTAATCAAGCGCTGGCATCAATTGTATACGGGTACGATGATCTCTAGAGCGTTTTTAGATGGCTCTAAACTCAACCCACAAGAACGTATTTTGCTAGCCGAAACCGTTGAAATTTGGCGTAATCGATTGATTAATATTGGTTGGTTTATGAAAAATATTAATGAGCCGATTTCTAGACTCTCAAATATTGAAGATAACTGCACAGGCAAATTTTGGGAGGGTCGATATAAATCAAAAGCGATTTTAGACGATGAAGGATTATTAGCCGCCATGGTTTATGTAGATTTAAATCCTGTGCGCGCTCAAATGACTAAAACACCTGAAGAATCTGAATATACATCAATCAAAAAAAGAAGTGAGTGCTTTAAAAAATCAAACAATTCTAATCTAGTAAAAGATCAACCGAATGATTTATTACCTCTTTCAAAACACTGTAAAACCCACATTCAAATTTCAACTAAGGCGTATTTAGAATTAGTAGACTGGACAGGAAAACAATGTGCAGAAAGTAAAAAAGGAAAAATCGATAGTGGATTACCCGACATATTAACTCGACTCGATTTGTCCGAAACGTTGTTTTTAAATGCGTCACTGAATATCAACAATAGCTTTGCTAACTTAATTGGCAAAGCATCCAGTATCGATCAGCATTTTTCTAAATTTGGACTCAAGCGAGCTTGTGGCTGGGTGAAATCATTAAGTGTTCTTGGGCTTTAGCTTCCTTTTTTATTATTCATACATATTTTATTAGCTTTTATTCGAATCAATAAATTTTGATTGAATTCCCTGCGCCTTCGAATTGAGCAATGCTCGATAATTGTAGCAATTCCCTCTGTGTGATCTCTTTTTTAACAGATTAATTTGTTAAGGCATCATATTTTCTAAAATATGTGCCTTATTTATTTTTAGATGTCATTGGTTTTTATTTAGTTGCCTGTCCTTGTTGTTCATTTTCTACACTGTAGGGTCGGGATTCATTGTGAGGGTTTTTACAAATTTTGTTTTTTAATGATTGGGTTAGTTTTTTCGGAATGAATCCCGAACTTACAGGTGTTTTTTTTGAACGATTGCATGCTCCTGGCACAATTCTAATTAGTCACATCCCTGTGACGATGAATCCGGAACCTACATAAAAGATTATTTTCAACACTGTAGGCTCGGGAATCATTGTGAGGGTTTTTACAAATTTTGTTTTAATGATTGGGTTAGTTTTTTCGGAATGAATCCCGAACCTACAGGTTGGTCGTTTTCTATATTGTAAGGTCGAGATTTATTGTGAGAATAAGCAAAAGTGGGTGTCTGTTTTGAAGATTTAATTTTTACTTAAACAAACATTTTACGCTTGCTAGAAATTAAACGCCCACCAATAGTAAACGTACCAATACTGGCAAATCCAACCAACAACCAAAATAATAATCCGCCACCTACAACATTTGAAATGGCTGGCACTCTGACTATAATTTCTGAAAATAATGCCGCAATTAACCCCACATAAGACCAGAGCATAAAATCATAATGCAGGCGTAACCAGTTTTTATTTTTTCTAAAAAATACGGGGACAGCAAGGCCTGCGCAAACAGTAGCAAGTGAACCTAAAGCCATCCAATAAAATGGGCCAAATGTATATAACGATTGCGTGAATAATGCCGAGACATTCATTAATAGCATTGAGCTAAAATAAGCGTACCCAACCATTTTGTGTTTAGCGGTTCCTTTGTTGATCAAAAGCACAAGCGCACCAGATAGCAATGCAACCAGCGCGCAAACCACATGAAATAATGCAATATTTGAAGAAAACATAATGACCTTCTTTTTAATGTTATGATCGAAACCGTTTATTCATTCCAAACGGTCATGGCTAATATTCTTGAAATCTCGCCAAAGGAGCGGCCACTTTGTTGTTTCCATGTGCAAAATGCTTCATTAACCGCAGCTTTCGCTTTTTTGCTTGTCGGGTTTTTATCGATTACTTTTTCACGAATTAATGCAGACACGACATCGTTACTAAATAAATAGGTATCTTTGCCTGTCATGCGCATTAAATACATGGCGCTGTTGCCACCAAGTCGAGATCCACGATCTTTTAGTTCTTGATATAGTCCATGTAAATTATCGTCTTCAAAATGGTTTACCCATGCGCTAAAGGTACCATGAGTTTTTTGAGTGTCTAATATAAATTGAGCATTTAATGGCACTGTATTAATTTTTTGTGCATTTCTTACAATTCGAGTGTCTTTTGCTAACGCTTCTAGTACTTCAGGTGGCACCTGTGCCCAATAGCGCGGATGAAATTTACTAAAGGCAATTTCAAAATCAGGCCATTTATTTCGTATAACACGCCAAACAAAACCCGCCTGAAAAATACACATGGTCATATTGGCTAACCAACGATCGTCTGGAATCTCAAGAAAGCTCTTAGAATCTAACGAGGCGGGTAAGTCGTATTCAATTTCGTTGATGCTTCCTTTGTGATTTAAAGCAATTTGGTATATGTCATCAAATTTAATCATATTGGTTCTTTAGTAATGAAAATTAAGGAGTATTTTGTTGATCTGCACAAATCATACGTAAATCACAGATAAAGTATTGAGATACTATGCAGCTATTTATTGCGCACTATTAATACTTAGATGTTAACACTTAGATTTTAATACTTAGATTTTAAATTGTACAATAATCAGTCAGCTATATAAATCGATCACTATATAAATTTATCCTATTAAAAAATATTCTTTTATATCATTTCTTAAAATTTAATGTATTTATTGCGATTATATTTTTCAGTTTGTGACCATTTTTGTCATATACTAAAAATTTAGGTGTCATTATTTTTTTAAATTAAAATGATGTATTAATTTGAGAGGTAAGTCACACGTAAATTTTATATTTATGATAATTGTAGAGCTAATTATTAAGAATGAGTTGTCTAAAATGCATAAATTATTATTAAAACATTCAATCTCTCTTATTGTTTTTGCTTCAACATTAACAAGCTGTCTTCAGGAAGATAAAATTACTGAAGTTGGTTTTTTTGCGAATCAAATTACATTTTGGAATCTCTCCCAAGAGGATGAATTATTAGCTTATACAAAATTACAAATTAAAACCTATCAAGGAGATAACTTTAAAGAAGTCACAAATGGTGAGACACATTCATCAGTTTCAAATGACAAAATTAGAGTTTGGGTCACATCGGATCAAGCCGAACAATACAAATCTTTAAACAGCGATTCTTCATTTCCAATTGGTTCAACAGTTATACGTGTTTTATATAATGAGGATAACGAAGCAACTAAAATTACCGCTACAGTTAAAGCGGATAAAGGAAGTAACCCAATGTCAAATGATTGGGTGTTTGCTGTGGCAAATACTCAAGGTGTTGTTGAAGTAGATGAACACGGCAAGTGGCAATTTGGCGCAATTGAATCATGTAATATGTGTCATACACATCAAGATGAAACAGATGGATTATTTGGATTGTAATTAGGATTTGAAATGGTGTTTTAAAAATAAAAAAGCCAAGTATTAAACTTGGCTATTTATTTAAAATATTAAGCTGATTTATTTTCAGCTACTTTTACTCTAATTCTATTTTTACCGACTAATTTATTATTTAAGTTTTTAATGGCCGTTTTAGCTTCAATATTTTTAGGCATTTCAACAAATCCAAAACCTTTTGATTCACCTGTTGCTTGGTCTGTGACTAAATCGCAAGATTGTACGCTTCCGCAGTCTTGAAATAAATCCATTAATTCTTCTTTGGTTGTTGCGCGATCTAAGTTACGTACTAATAATTTCATGATTGTTTCCACTTTGGTTGTTCGGTTATTTGGAGCGAACTATACGCATCAATCTAGTAAGCGTCCAGTTCGGATGGCATTTAGATGAGTGCTTTAAAACATACAAAGTATTGTTCAGCAATGGCTTAGATATTTTAGGAATTTTACGGACTTAATTTTTTAATTTTTCACCAAACTGCGCCATTGCACTTAACACTGGAAGAAAATCAAATCCTAATGCACTTAAAGAGTAACAGGTGCTTGGAGGGATGGTATTAAATACCTGTCGATCAATAACACCTAATGACTCTAAATGGCGCAGTCGTTCACTTAATACTTTTGCACTGATCGAATAAAGTGCCGCCTCTATTTCAAAGTATCGTTTTTCACCCCTTGCTAATTCTCTAATAATTAACGTTGTCCATTTCTTTTCAATTAATGTTGCGCATAATTTTATTGGGCATTGATCATCACAAGGCTTTAAATCACTGTTACTTACTTTTTGGTTAGTCGGTTGCATTTTAGTCAGTACTTATATTCAAAGTGAAATGAATCTATTGTGTGTTTTCCTAATTCAATCGAGAAAACACAATGTTAACATTTATATTAAAAATTATTGCCATCATACAACTAATATTGGGCATCGGATATCTTGTTTTGCCAAATCAATTATTAGCAGCAATTGGGCACTCTGAAGTGGCGTCGGATATTTTATACCCATTTGGAATGTTAGCGGCCCGATTTTTGGTGCTTGGAGTAGTGTTCTGGATGATTTCGAAACAAGCAGCGAATCATGGTTTATTAATTAATGCGATGATTGGAATTCAAATTTTGGATTTATTAGTTGGTATTGCTTATACAATAAATTCAAACGTCGATTTAACGATATCGGCATTTCCAATGTTTAATGCAATTCTAATTATTGTATGTCTTTTAATTTGGCATCCAAACAAAATTTTAAATAAGAAATTATCATCGTAGGATTACACTTTATATTATGATAAAAATGCTCGACATATTAATGTCGAGCATTAATAAAATTAAGCAAGAATCGCTTTGTTTTGACCAATTTGTACGCTGGCTTGTTTGCTTCGTGCATTATTGATTGTGAAGTTTTTATCAATCACAGTATCCACATAATACCAGTTTGATGTTGCTTCGGATTCAGTGAATGTTAAAGTCATTAATCCACGATCTGATAAGTTACAGTAACGTAAATTTTCAACTAAAGAGGTAATGCCGTATTCAGTAGTAATCACTTGATCCGCAGGAATGTTAATGAAATATTCAAGCCCTGGTGAGCTTACGGAAGCAGTTGCAAACTCGACACCCACATTGTCGCCTGAGATATCTACCAAATCATTACACCAACTATTGTGAGTGTCCCCAGCAATAACGACTAGGTTTTTTCCGTATGCTTTGGCGGTTTGTAAAATCACTTCACGCTCTACTGCATAACCATCCCAAGCATCTAAATTATATGGAATATTTGGCATTTGTAATTGAGTAATAACTTGTGGTGTTAATTTAGTTTGGTTTGCACTTAAATAAGCTAATTCACTTGGAGTTAAAGTAGGGTCGCCCGCTTGTGCACGACCGGCTAATTGGGCAAGTCCTCCAAGCTCTGCATATTGCGCAGGAGACATTAAATTTAATGCAACTGCTGCAGGTAATTTCATGGCACCCATTAACACCTGCTGTCCTAATAATTGCCAAGTACCTGTGCTTTGTGCAAGTTGTGTTTGTAGCCATTGACGTTGAGTGGCTCCTAACATGGTTCTTGTTGGATCGCTTATATCTGCTGTAAATAACGCACCGTCAAATGCGCCTGTTGCTGGATCAATGTAAGTTTCAAACTCAAGTTGTTTTTCTCGGCCTACTACACGAGTGTCCAGCATGTGTAAATCAACTAACTCACCAAACTTAAAGCTGCGGTAAATTTCTAATTCGTTGCCATCGCTAACTGGGCGAATTGGCATCCATTCAAAATACGCTTGAAGTGCACCTTGCTGGCGAAGTAAATAACTGCCATTTAAATTTTCATCGTGTCCAGAAGCACCATCTTTAAAACTGTTGTTAGACACTTCATGATCATCCCATACTGCAATAAATGCTAATTTAGCATGTACAGCTTGTAAGTCGGTGTCCTCCCTATATTGTGCATAGCGCGTGCGATAATCTTCTAAGGTAAACAATTCGTGAGCAGGCAAAACTTCACGACCTAATTGAGTGTCTAATTCACTTGCAAAACCATCACGATCAAATTCATAAATATAATCACCTAAATGCAATACAACATCTAAGTCATCCATTTCACTTGCTACTTTATAAACATTAAAATAACCAGCAGGATAATTTGAGCAGGACAGAACCGCCATTTTTACTTGATCAATTGCGCCTTCTGGTAGTGTTTTTGTTTTACCAATTTCAGATGTGGTGCCATTTGCAATGAAACGATAATAATATTCAGAGCCTTGGTCTAAATTAATTGCGTCAACTTTAACTGTATAATCACGTGAATCATTTGTAACGGTTGCGCCATTGTGAATGATATTACTAAAAGCCATATCCGTTGCGATTTCCCAAGACACTTTAAATGCACGAGCACGTTTAGATGGAGTTATGCGTGTCCATAAAATAATTGCAGTTGTGGTTGGGTCGCCACTTGCTACACCATGATTAAATGCAACAGGAATATGCGAAGAGGGAAGTTCGTCGTGAGCTTCAAGAATAGCAGCAAGTAAATCATCGTCACAGCTCATTAAGCCAGTTGAAACGGCAGCGGCACCAAATCCTTTTAACGATGTCGTCAAAAAGGTGCGTCTAGTTGGGGAGTTTTTAATTTTCATTATGGGGTCTCTCAAATTTATTAAGGGGTTTAAGTTAGTTATTATTGTTTTAACGCCCAATTCAACATCATAAATAACAACCTTATTATTTATGAGTGGTACGTTTACTTGGCTACTATAACTGATTTTATGGATTCATGAAAAATTCTATTTTTTATAAGCAGCATAAATATTCAAAGATGCCTTTTCAAAGACGACCTTACAAAGATGACGCTTCAAAGATGAGCCTAACGCATATAAAATAAGATGGAAAAATGGTATTTAATTCAATTTGCAATCTTAAATAGATAAATGACTGATTCATATTTGCATAGTCGATTTTCATTTTTGCAACTTTAATAACCACTTTGTGAAAATTTAGACATGTTGTTCGAAATGTTTGTTTGAAAGTGCCAATTGAAGTTGTTTATTCATAAAAATTAAATAGGATTAGTTTTGATAGTTTCAGTATAATAACCAAAAAAGAAACAATATGGATTCAAAGATGACTCACCAGAAAGTAAAAAATCATGAATATTCAGAAGGTTTTCATTTTGGGTTTTGGATTTTCGGGGCGATTCTATTTATACCTGCAAATTTATTTGTTGGATTGGGGTTGGTTTTTTCAATAAGTGAAGTATTAGGTTCATTATTTTTATGGGATTTTACGTCAGTCACTTTAAATGAAATGCAGCTATTAATTGTTTGCGTGCTATTCATGAGTTTCAATATTTTCTACCTGATTAAATCCTATCAGAAAATAAGAAACCTCCATAAAGTTTGGTTTTTAATCGCGCCTATAATTATTTCATTTATTGAATATTCTGGTTGCGCACAAATAAAAATATTCTAGAGGTAGAGGTAGGATTTGAATATGACTGATATTATTAAAGAGCCTCTGAATAACTAATATTGTTATCTTGATTGTTCAGAGGATTATTAATTGTTTTAATTAAAAAAATACTCGTCTTATTTCTTGATTATAAGTATATTATTTATTTCCTCAATAACGACTTGGGTATAATTTTTATAGCTGGTTTTCATAATACTCAATTATTCTATATGATAATGAGTTATTAATTTGTATTAAGGTGGTTTGATAATGAATGAAGTTAAAGTAGAAATTGAAAATGGCAATCGACTACTGTTTTGGGTGTTAGGGCTGTTACTTTTCATTCCTATCAATCTCTATGTCGGCTTTGGGTTGTTTTTTTCTGGTGATGAAGTCGTTAGAAATATAAAATATGATAGATTTAGTTTGTTTAACGATGGAATGACGATTGGATTTTTAATCAGTTTTATTTTTATTATGTTTAACTTATTCTATTTTGTGTATTCGTTACGAAATTTAGATAAATTTAAAGGAGTTTGGTACTTAATCATTCCAATCTTAATTTCATTTATTGAATTTGCAGGCTGTATACCTGTTTTAGCAAAAATAAATTTTCATTGATCCATAATGATAAAATTTGGTATTTCTATGAATAACAATGACGAATCAAAAACTAAAGACTACCGATTTATTAGTTGGATTATAAGTATGTTACTTTTTATTCCAATAAATTTGTATGTGGGTTTGGGGGTATTCATTTCTGGTTATAATATTTTTTATAATATACATGACAATCGATTTAGCTTTTCAAATGAAGGTATGTCATTTGGATTTATCGTTAGCCTGTTATTTATAATGTTCAATTTATTTTATTGCATCCATTCATTTAAAAATATTAAAAAATACAGCATTCCATGGACGATCACCTCCCCTATTGTCATTTCGTTTGTACAATTTACTGGTTGTATTCCTGTTCTAATGACGGTTCGAATTGCCGGATGATTCACTTATTGTTTGATTTAGCATCTTACCTTCTTGGTTTTTTAATCACATTTTATCTTAAAAAAAATGTGCCACTATTTACACCTCAAGTCACCCAGGGTAAAGATCCGTATTATATTTTGAGTGCCACTGTCGGCTTAGTGATCGGCAGTTTTTTGTTTGGTACGTTAAATAGTTGGCTCTCTGCTGATATTCATATTGCCAAATCAGTAGTAGGTGCTTTGGTTGGCGCTATTGTTGCCATTGAGATTTACAAACGATTCACCAATATACAACAGTCTACTGGTTCAGTATATGTGTTGGGTTTGTCGTTAAGTATTGCCCTTGGTCGATTGGGGTGTTTTTTTGCAGGGCTTGATGATTTTACTTACGGCATTGAAACACATTCTATGTTTGCAATTGATTTTGGTGATGGTGTTAATCGCCATCCTGTTCAGTTGTATGAATCATTTTCGCTTGTATTGTTTGCACTTATTTTTATGGGATTATTGAAATTTAATAAACCCTTTGTATTGTCCTATGGATTTTATTTATTCTGCTTTGTATATGGCGCACAACGATTTTTTTGGGAATTTTTAAAACCTTATCATTTAATTGTAGGTCCATTTAATACGTTCCATTTTTTAACTTTATTTTTAATGCTGTACGCAGTCACAATGATCGTAAAACAACGATTAAGGAATTTACATGAGTGAGACTATCAACGAGATCAGCCAAACAAAATCTGAACATAAACGAAAAGCGCGCCCCTATATTTTTTATGGGCAAACGCAATCGTTATGTTCACACTGTTTAGAGTTAGTGCCTGCTAAAATTATATTTCAAAACGACAATGTGTATTATCAAAAACGCTGCTTAAAACATGGTGTGCAAAAGGTATTGGTGTCTACTGATATTGAATATTACAAACGCTGTAAAGAATACATCAAACCTGGCGATTTACCTGAAGTGTTTCAGACACCTATTAACAGAGGCTGCCCTTATGATTGTGGATTATGCCCTGATCACGAGCAACACAGTTGTTTAGCCATTTTTGATATCATCGACGAATGCAATATGACTTGCCCCGTTTGTTATGCTGATTCGTCTCCACAAAAATCCAATATTAAATCCATGGCTAATATTCAGGTCATGCTAGACACGTTAATTGCCAGTGAGTCAGAACCAGATCTTGTGCAACTCTCTGGTGGTGAGCCCACATTACATCCTCAATTTTTTGATATTTTACAACTGATTAAACAATCGCCTGTGCGTCATTTAATGGTGAACACTAACGGTATTAAAATCAGCCAAGATGAAAAATTTGTAAAAAGACTTAAGGACTTTCAACCAGGTTTTGAAATTTATCTGCAATTTGATTCCTTTAAAAAAGAAGTGCTTAAAAAAATACGTGGAATCGACGCCCGTAAAATACGTTTAAAAGCATTGGAAAATTTAGAGAAACATAATATTTCAACCACATTAGTTTGCACGGTGATACAAGGTGAGAACGATGATGAAGTTGACGAAATTATAGAGTTTGCTAAAACGTACAAATGCATTCGCGGAGTCACATTTCAACCCATGCAAAAAGCAGGGCGCGGGCCTAATCAAAAATCGAGAACGACGTTATCGGAAATTCGTAAAAGTATCATAAACGGTAAAAATGGATTCACAGATGCAGACATGCTGCCATTACCTTGTCATCCAGAAAATATAAGTATTGGTTATGCAATCAAACAACCTAATAAATTCACACCCGTTTCAGGATTAATTCCAAAAGACATTTTATTAGCAGGGGTCGACAACTCTGTGTCTATGGAGAAAAATCCTCAATTAATGTCAGCGCTTAAAGATGTATTGTCTCTTGATTCCATATCGTATTTGGCATCTGAAAAATTAAAAACATTATTGTGTTGTTTGCCTAAATTTGCATTACCAACCATGACTTATGAAAACGTATTTAGGGTGGTGATTATGTCGTTTATGGATGCCGAGGATTTTTGTACGACTTCGGTTAAACGAAGCTGTGTGCATTTTGTCACCGAAGATGCAAAAATTTATCCGTTTGATACTTATAATTTGTTTTATCGTGATGCGGGTAAAAGTGAGAGTGAGATTATTGTGAAGCAGTGAGTAAGTGCGATAAATGCAGGGCTGTTATTCAGCTCAAATAATTAGACATCAATGGCTTTGCAGATTGGCCTATTAAATTATAAGTGAAATTTTATGAGTTTATGTATATCAAATTGGTTTTGGAATACGATTGAATCATCCGACTTAGAATTAGAGAAACTATATAAAACATTAATGCAATTAGATGACGTTAAATTAATTCAATTTAAAGTTGAGTGGGAAAATGCAGCATTAGCTTTAGCTGAATTATGTGAATACGTATCTTTCGATCATTTTTCGCGTATGGATTTTACTCGATGGATTGTTGAGCGCGGTAAAGACACATATCAAAAAATGATCGATGATCGAGAATTTGCTCAAAGAATCTATGCACAGTATCTTAAAAATGATCGATCTACATGGAAATGCCACTCTAAAAATAAAGAGATCAATGGATCATTACCTGAATATTTATTTGAAAAAATATATGAATTTAAATTTGGTGACGATTTACTAGATACAGTAACGGATAGAATCTACGACGGTAATTATGACGACTATATTAAAAAAATTGTATTAAATGAAAGTCATATAGTTTACACAATTTAATAATAATTTAGCACTTTATAATATCTCAAAGACGCTACTCTCGGCATAAATACCGAGCCTACATTTCCGCATTAAACTCGCCATTTTCCAAATAATAATACACCTGCCTGATCACTTTATTGCTTCGCATCATAAACGGGTGCGTCACTGGCATGACTAAATGTTGATTCATGCCTTCTAGTTTTGTTTTTTCCACAGAGACTTTTCCGTCATTGGCATCGGGTAAAAAAGTCGACAGCATGAAATTGATGGTTTTGTTTCCTGCAATGATTCCCAAGCTGTAATCGGCTGGTCCTAGCTGTAATGGTAGCGATGTTTCGTCTGTACCTAGTTGCACGCCTGCGGGTCCATTAATTAATTTGTAACCGGGGAGGTTGCCTAATTTATCGACGATTTCGCTGCCTTGGTTGGGTGGCGCTAACATGACGACGTGTTGTAGATTTTTTATGCTGTGGGTTTCTATGTATTGACGAAATAATATTGCGCCCATTGAATGGGTGACAATATTTATTTTTTGATCGGGCTGGCATTTTTTTAAGGAGGCATCCAGCGCGTCATTGGCCAGTTTTTTTATTTTATGTTTACGCGAAGGGTAGGTGTCGTTGATTACATAATGGCCTTTTCGCTCTAGGTAACGTTCCATTTTATTCATTGATGTACTGGTGCGAGCCAAACCGTGTAGCATAATGGTGCAGTCGGTAGCCATAGCTTGTATTGGAATAATGCCAATCAATACGAGCACGATTAATATTAGTGTTTTCATAGATTCCTTGTTTGTACCTGTCTGTATTTTTTATTCCAATATTGTAACTTTTTAAGGTGGATATTCACACTTAGGTTTTTCAGTTAAAAAAAAGCGCAAATCATTTGCGCTTTTTTATTATTTTTTGAATGATTTTTATTTAATCACAATTTCAAATGTTTCGGTTTGAGTTTCATTTGTTTGGAGATCTGTTGCCGTAACAGTGACGGTATACACGCCTAATTGTGTATAAGTATGTTGAATGTATGCTCCGTCGCCCTGATTTTGATCTCCAAAGTCCCATGAAAAACCAAATATTAATGGCGGCGCAACGGGAATTGGATCAGCAATAATCAATCGAGCACTGATACCTTGATTTACGACTGTCAAGTAATAGGCATCGGCGCTAAAACTTACAGTCTTATCCTGTATATTTTGATTATGGGTGATCACCATTTCACTTATTACCGTACTTGTGACTGTCACCGTTTGGGTAAATTGTTGATCAGTGCCTGCTAAAGACAAGCTCACTGTATAACTGCCCGACTGTTGGTATTGATGAGTTTGAATCGCGTCCAATCCATCTAAAACATTTCCGTCACCAAAATTCCACTGGTATTCATAATTAGCACAGCTTGTTGAGGCTCGTGCATCAAATGTCACTGCAAGACCATCGATGGATTGAATTTCAAATTGTGGGTTAGGAAGTGCTAAACACATGATTTCTGGTTCAATAACTATTGTGCGTTGATAGGATTCATTATAAACAGACATAGACACAACATATTCACCTGCTAACTCATAGTCATGTGTGATGGTTTTGTGTTCGCTTGATAATGTTGTACCATCACCAAAGTCCCAAACCACATCAACGTACATGTCACACCCAGTCCAATAATCCTGAGCATTGAACATGACATTAAATCCGTTAATTTTAATATCACTTAAATGGGGCTCTGGTGGTTCAATGGGGAACAGTAAGTTCCAATCATCATTTACATTGTATTGATTTCTACTTGTCCATCGAGGGTTTGATACAGGATCAAAACACTGACCTTCTCTTACTTCATAAGTGAATAAATTTGTCCAAATGGTATTGCCTGTATTTTGAACGGTCACTAATATTTCAAATTCGCCAGCTTGAGTAAAAATGGCATCAAAGCTTTGACCGATTCCTGCCTGTCCATCATTGGTTTGCCATTTGTAAGTATGTTGATCAACTAAGTTCGATGAGTCTTCGATTGTAAAAGTTACATCTGCAGAGCCTTCAAAACGGGGCGTGACCACCACCTCATAACCACCACTGTGAACGGCACATATTGGATACCCATCAATTACACAAAGTTGATCATTCCATTTAACTGACTGAGAAAAAGAGTGACCTAAAGAATTTGTCACTAGAATGTCATATACACCCGCCTGTGAATATTGATGAGTAACATACGCGCTATTGGTAGTTGTGGTCGTGCCATCACCAAAATCCCAAGTGTATTCACTGGCATTACAATGAGGCCCTAAATCGCTAGACACATCCAATATCAACGTGGCATCTACATCAATTCCACCCGAAGTATCAATATCAAACATTAAATCCGACTGCGATGGCGCGCAGATATCGGTTAGCTCAACATCAAGGGTTAGATAAAATTCACCTACTAATCCATTTTCACTGGTCGCATTTAATACAACATCATAACTGCCAGCTTGTTCATATTGATGTGCAATTAATGCATCGGTTGTGACTTCATTGTTACCGTCTCCAAAGTCCCAATGATATTCAACGGCTGAATAATTTGAACAAAGATTATTTGAATAGACTTTCGTTTTGCTTGCATCAAAATTCACAAAACCATCTTTAATACTGGATTCAAAATAACTAGATGGGTAAATATCACATTGAACTAAATCAAAGACACTTACCGTATGAGTTTGGCTATATGGCGAGCTATCAGCCATGATAGTAAGCGTGACTTCATAATCGCCACTTTGTGTGAAGGTATAATCAACTAGCGGATTATTAGTTGTTAATGTCGTGCCGTCACCAAAATTCCAGCTATATTGTGAGGGTTTACTAGTTGTACAGTTTTCATATATAAAACTGTTTGTCGCATCAAAAGAATAAGTTTGATCTGATTTTTGTTCAAAAACAAAAGCAGGATTAGAAACAAGTTCAATACACACTTTATCATCTAACGTCACATCAATTATGTTTGTATACGATATGTATGTAGTGGCGCTACTTACCGTTAAGGTAACTGTAAATTGTCCTTCAGCTGCATAGGTATGAATGGTTTGTGGATTATTTGTCGTAATAATAGTGCCGTCACCAAAATCCCATTGATAACGTTCAATTTCACCAGCGGTAACACAATCCATTATAAAGCTTTCAGATGCATCAAATGAAACCGTTTTGTTTGTATCTATGCTTGAAGTAAATACAGCGTAATCGGTTTGTTCGAGACAATTTGAACTTGTATGTGTGTTAGTGTCAGTAATTGTTTGCTCGTGTGTGTCTGTATCTGTTTGTTGCCCTGTATCAGTCTGAGTCTGAGTTGCGGTATCGGTTTTTGAACCTAAATTAAGATCCAAACAGCTGTTTAATGCCAACACAGTCGCGATGCTGAGTAAATATGTCCAAGTGTTCATAGGTATCCATTAGTCAATTAATTATTGGATTCGAATTATAGCGGTTTATAAACCTTTAAAACTAGAGGTATTCATCATAATTTAAGTTTGAAATTACATATACTCTTTTAATATTTAAAAATTTTGAACTATCTTGTTATAGAAAAAGTAGTTATAGAAAAAGTAGTTATTGAAAAAATGGTTATTGAAAAATATTGCTAATGAAAATAATAATTTGTTAAAGGGGAAATCATGAATGCTACCGCCATCAAAAAAGTGAATGAATTGTTGGATCAAAAATTCTTTATTGCTCAAATTGCTCAGCAATTAGATCTGCCTGCTGCTGACGTTGCAAAAATTGAAAAAAAGCGACGTAAAAAGTTAATACTAAAGAATAAGAAGGAGGCGTTAGCCAGAAAAAATAAAAGACAAAAACTGATTGAAAAAATCATTAAACTCTATCAAACAGGTTTAACCAAGCAGAATATTTCAATTAAAACTCAACAGACTTTATCAACCATTGACTATGCTCTAAAAGACACTGGTTTAGTTGAGGCTAGAGCTGAAAGTGAAAAGAAACAACGAGATAAACGAACAAACAACATTGCATCGCTATATCAATCAGGCCTTACTATTCAACAGATTGCTCAGAAAACAGATTACTCTGAGAGTATTATTCGTTATGCATTACAAGATAAACAGTTAATTGAAAAACAAATTAGGAAACAGCCCAAAGAGATTACACAACGTATTAAAAAAATTCACGCATTACACAAAAAAGGCATACCCAAAAAACAAATAGCCATTGAGCTGAACTGTGCTCGTGGGTATGTGAGTCATACTTTACGTGGTGATACACAATATCAAGATAAAAAAGTGGCTCTAAGAGATTCTAGAATTAAAAAAATTATTCAATATAAAAGTAAAAATATGGATGAAAATACGATTGCTGAAAAATTGAAGATAAGTCTATCAACGGTAAGGAAATATTATGCAATGAGTTTGGCGTTTCCTTAACTATTACGCTTGAGTTTGTTGCGAATTCTTGAAAGTGCAACCGGTGTTATACCTAAATAAGAAGCTATATGCTGTTGAGCGATGCTGTTTTTTAAATCTGGATATTTTACGCAAAAATCTAAGTATCGTTTTTCAGCTGAATCTTTTACAAAGCTGTTTTCACGCTCTTCTTTTAATATAAAAATATGTTCTAGAAAATGGCAATAACAGGTTAAAAATCCTTTGTCTTGGCGCATTTGTTCAAATAGTGTATTCCAGTGATATGAAATAATAATGCAATCTTCCATTGCCTGAATACCAAATAAAGCCTGTGAATTTGAAACCATCGATTTTGTTGACCCAATGATTCTTGGTCCTTGAGCAAAAGTTTGGGTGAATTCTTTTCCTGATTCAGTGACGCTCACATATCGTACAAGCCCCGTATTTAAAAAATATAAATGATTGGCTTCATCGCCTTGGCGAAAAAGATACTCACCTTTTAATACTGGGTGAACTGTCATGGTTTGCGAAAATAAACGCCAATCAATAGGGTGGCCTAAATTATCAAAAAACAATTGAAAGCTTTTTTGTAGCTGGGTCTGATCCAAAATAATAACCTTTTATGTTAATGCTGAATTAATCTATGATGATTATTTATCAGTATACGACGTTTGTTTTTTTCGATTCAATTAAAATAAAAGCAATTACTAAAATAAACACTCCTGCTAGAAACTTTGAATTTAATATGGATTGAAGTTGGTGATTTGACATTGCACTATAAATCGCCACCCACAAAGGAATGGTATAGGAAAATGCTAGTAGCCGATTTGCGCCAACATGCTGCACCAAACGTTGTTGTAAAATAAACGTAAGCAAAGTGGTAAATATCGTTAAATACAAAGCGTTCAACCAAAATCCACCAGCGTGCCATGTGACTTGATTTAGATTCCCCCAAATAATTGTAATAGGCAATAACCACAGCACTCCAAAACACATAATCATAAATGCACTTGAAATAGGTGGTAATACTTTTCCCCATTTTTGCGCGAATATCACGTGTAACGCAAGAAACATACAAGCCAGGGTAAATATAATGTCGCCTTTGTTAAATGAAATGTTTGCAAATAAAATCGATGAAGATTGTGAGCTTAATAATAAAATGATTGCGCTAATAGAGCCAAGAATGAACCCTACTACTTTAATAGGCATTAATATTTCTTTTAAAAAAATACGAGAAAATACGATAGATATTAATGGTACAAGTGTATATACAACCGAAGTATTTAAAGCCGTTGTATACTGTAATGCAATGAATAATCCGATGAAAAATCCAACTAATGTCCCGCTGATGATTATGTAATTAATGATTAGCTTAGGTGAGGTGAATAAATTTTTTATTTCTGAAGCAATATTTAATTTATCCATTTTCCATTTTATTACTAAAATAAATGATATAAAAATAAGCGCCAGTGCAAAACGAAAACCAGAGGTTGCAATCGGACTTGCATATTGAGCCATGTTGGCAGAAACAATAAATGAAGACGACATTAATATTGCCCAGATATACAATAAAAAAAGATTCATGATGCGGACTTTTTATAGGGAGTTTCTTTTTCGTTATTGATTTTGCCTTTTATAAATCGATCAAATAAGTGATCTGTAATGGCTTTGTCAATAGTAAGTGAAAAGTTATGCGTAAGTAATGAGTGTAATGTTGGTGAGTCTGAAATGAGTGTCGCTTTTTCTTCTTTGTTTACTCTAGTTAAAAAGTATTGGTTTTTGATTGCGATTACTTGGTTATTGTTTTTTAAACTAATTACTAGATTATTCACAAATCCTGCTTCTGGGTATTTATGTGAAAAAAAATGTCCCGCGTCGCAATCGGCTTCGTTGTAATGTGCAAGATCAAACCGATACAAGGTATAGAATTGATTGTCCTTAATAATTTGTAAATCGTATTCGACTACTGATGTCTTTGTATTGACCATTTTAATGATTCGATAAATTTCAGATCCGATGGCTTGATCGATATTTTCTTGTAAAAGCACGGGAGCATTTGGGCTGTACGCACCAAAACCTGTGTCGATTAAATAGGTCTTATTTGCAAAGTCCATTAAGGTGATTCTGTGAGTTCTTGCTACTTGTTTGTCTTGATTATTTAATACACGCGCCAATTTTAAATGGACTGAATACCCAAGGGTTTGTAATAGATCATAAGTTAATTTGTTGTGTTCAAAACAGTATCCGCCTAAACCATTGGTGACGATTTTTTTGCTGATTTCTAGAGTATTGAGTGAAATCGTTTCCCCTAATACAACCGCTAAATTATTAAAACTATATTGCGCTTGATGGTTATTTTGTAATGAGGCGACAAAATTTAATGATAGTTCCTTGGGTTTTTGGATAGATAAATCGTTTAAATAGTTTTGTAAATGTATTGGTAAACTCATGAGAAACTCTTGTGGATAAATGATTAAAATTATAATACAAGAGTGTTTAATCCTAGGCGTTAACCTAGGTTAAGAAAATAAAGTTAAAGGAAAAATATATTTAGAAGGGTGTATGCATCACCACAAATGTAAGATGACATTATGGTGATGCTAAACTTAGATTCGATTTTAAAGCATTTACTCGATATCAATCATTGGTGCTGTGTACTTCACCATCGTTTGAAAATTCAGTTGAATAAATTTCACCGTTTAATGCGTAATACACATTTTGATTTTTTATCACTGAGCGTGATTGATTAACGTCTTCTAAGTTATCGATGATTTGAACGATATTAATTTGATTTATGCTGGCTTCGTTTGCGTAATCTACCTCTATTAACCAAAGCCCCGTCATGTTTGGGTAGGTGTATGAGTTTATGTAATCATAATATTGGTAACGAAATATCGGTATGGCCATTTTAAACAATTTATTTTCTTTATCATTTACAGAGGTAAATGCCTTGTAGTCATCAATAGCAGGGCTATTGGTATTTCTGCCTAATTCTAAAGTGCCCACTACGGTTGATGTGTTATCGGTTTGATCATACAACTCGATTTTTAAGCGATTATCATCGGTTTTACCTAATCCAATCGTAAGCTCGGTGTCTTCGATATTGTGTAAATAGGTAGAGAATCCCGGAATTTCTAATTCAGATTCTAGTTGAATGTCACTTGGGTTAGTGATGTTAAATTCATACAAAGGATCGGTGTTGCGATAAGTAACAATTTGAATACTGTTGCCATCAATTCGCGCGCTGTAGATATCTTCGCGCTCTTTACCAATTGGATCTTCACCTTCTTCAGGATAAACATCTAATAACTCAAACGTATTATTAGCAATTTCATAGTTACGAATAAAGTGGACAGGTAGGGAGCTGTTCTGTTTTTGTTCCGTTGAAATTAGTGTTAATACAGTTTGCTCATTTAAGCTTTGTTCTTTGATTCTGAATTTTGAATCTATGCCAAGACCTAATGTTCCAGGTGCTTTTAATCGCCCAGTGTATTCTAAAGTATTCACATCATAACGTTCTAAATGAGTTTCAATTGTGCCTTCTTGTGTTGAGAATGCATCGGTATTTCGCACCGTTGACATTAAATACACTGCCTCTGTATTTGCGTAAATATTTTCAGCTGGAGTCAATGAGCAAATCGATTGCACGTTTTTTGGATCGTTTAAGTCGATTTTAGTGATGTAGGTAAAGGTTAATCCATCATATTTACCGACCACTCTTCTTTCAGGTAAAACGCAATCTCCAAGGGATGCTAACAATTTTGCTTCGTCATCATTGACTTGAATAGTGCCCATCATTTTTTTGTGCGGAAAATAAGCGAGCTGATCAATTGGTATTTCGCCATTAAACTGATTGATTTCATAAGGAGAGCGGCGACTAACAATAATAAGGGTGTCATCAAGTACACGAGTATCAACGATGCGACCGTCAAATGTAATATTCCAGCTAGCTTGAGGATTGATTGGATCGGTAACATCAATTAAATCAACGCTGCTTTTGTTATGCCACCAGCCATAATAGCTAGATAGACTTGGCGATTGGTCGCTCAGTGAGGAAAGCACTAATAGGCCTTGATCATCTAATACGTCGTACATGCCGTTGATGTAATTTGCATTTGGATTTAATTGTGTTTGTGATACTAATTGGCTCGACACTGGAGAATCAATCATTTCAAATACTTTAAGTTTGCTGCCTACTAATGTTTGTTCTACGGCCCAATACCCAAAACACCATTGGCTGATCGGACTGTTTGAGTCGATTTCAATTGCTGGATTGAATAGCAGTGCTTGGCAAATTTGTATCTCTTCTGAATTGTATAGTTTCCAAACGTAACTAATCGATTCTTTAGGTTGTTTAGGGGTGGCTAAGTATTTATTGTTGATAACTTTTAGCCAATCGGATTCTTCAATTCCTTTTTCGAGGGTGTTAGGTAGGCTGATTAATGCACCTTCATCTACAGTTGGTGTGCCAGACCCAGTTCCAGTTCCTGTTGGTGTGCCTGTCCCAGTTCCAGTTCCAGTTCCAGTTCCAGTTCCAGTCCCAGTTCCAGTCCCAGTTCCAGTTCCAGTCCCAGTTCCAGTCCCAGTTCCAGTTCCAGTTCCACTACCATAGCCACTGAATACTACATTAGAAGCTATCCATTTAAGATTTTCTTGGTTTTTAGGGAAGCACAGCAAGCTTGTATCGTTTTCGCAATCGATGACAACATCAGCTGGGTTGATAGATTCATCCAAATTCAGATCTGTATCAGGTGAGTCGGATGAACTATTAAAACAAGCCGTGAGTGTTAATAACGAGATGTTCGCTGTGACAAGAAGCCCGATTTTATTCCATTTCATGAAAAAGCCTTATTTTCAAAATTAATTTCGCGCGTATTGTAAATTAAATGCTAATAAATGATTTAGAAAAATTCTCCAAATGAGAAAAAGAGCAAGATTTAAACGCTAATATGCGGTAAGTAACGTTGCAAATGTGCTGATTATTGAAAGCGATTGTAATAAATAAGTTTTGATTAGCAATTGTTCATTCGAGCAATGATAAACAACGAATCATCCGCTTCAAATTCTGTGTAGCTTAAAGTAGAAATTATCTCAAAAGATTCTGACATAATGTTAAGTAAGGCTTGTTTGCGGTAGTAGGTAAATAACATGCCATGCATTTGTGTATTTTCTTCGCCCAACCAAAATGAATGCGCAATGATTCCATTTGTATTTAAACATTTAATTTGTTGTTGCAGTGAAATTTGTAATTCATCTTCACTTAGGTGATGCAAAACTTTGTTTGAATAAATACAATCAAAAGATTGATTCAAATCCATTGATTGCGCGTTTATTTTTAAAAAATTTATTTCGGGATGTTTTTGTTGGCAAACAGCAATAAACGCTTCTGATAAATCTGAGCCAGTGACAGCGTAATGTTGTTTTAAATAGTCGATATCCAATCCGCCACCAGAGCCAAGCTCTAACACTGTGGATTGTTCGCGAAGGTGTTGGCTTAGCATGTGATAAATATTATTTCCATCATAGCCTTCGCACATTTTAAGGTAACTTTTTACATTGTCAGGATCATCATAAAAACTCATATTTAATTCCTCTTAACTAATTTTTAAAATATATTAATCATCTCGTGTTAATACTTCTAACAATTCAATCTCAAACACCAAATCAGAATTAGCAGGAATCACTTTACCCACAGCGCGTTCACCATAAGCTAAATGCGCCGGCACTTCTAATTTACGTTTACCGCCCACTTTCATTCCCAAAATGCCTTGGTCCCATCCTTTGATCACTCGACCGGTGCCAATGACACATTGAAACGGTTGGTTCTTATCAATAGACGAGTCAAATTGCGTGCCGTCTGCTAAACAGCCACGATAATGGGTGGTGATTAGTGCGCCTTTTACTGCTTGTTTACCGTCACCTTCTTTTATTTCGGTGATAATTAATTCGTTCATGTTTTTAATTTCCTGTAATTAATTTTGTAATATGACATTTATATATTGATTAATTTAAACGTTCGTCGCTTTCACTTTCTCGACACATCAATTCTGCTTCAGCAATTTTTTGATCGGCTTCGATTTGACTTAACACAGCCTCTTCAACCAACCATTTATATTTACCAATTTCTTGAGCCAATTCGTTATTAGGATTGATCGGACCATACCAATTTAACATTTGTGATTGTCGACGTTTGTATAATTCATCCACAATCAATTCATGGTTTTTATCATGAATCACAAAAATAGTACCAGGCGGAGTTTTAAAAACAGAATATCGAATCGTTGAAAAATGCGCCCATGCTACACAACCCAAACCCAAAAATAACCAAACCCCTTTGCCTTCAATAGAGCTACCCGTAAGAATGGCATAACCTAACTGCACTGCACCTATGGCACACCACAATAAACCGACGTTTCTTAACCACTCATTACGCTCTATTAATATAGAGAATTTTTTAGGAATATCAGCGTAATTCACATCAATGTCGCCTGAGCCTGTTTTGTCTGAATATTCAAAGTTTAATGTTTCGTCTTTGAATGTGAATTTATTTTTGTTTGATTTCTTTTTCTGGATAATTTCCATGCGGTACCTTTAATCGTTATTGAGTTTTATTTCTATTATGCTTTTTTCACAAATTTTGCCGTAACCATCATTTCACCACCGGCAACAAGTTTGCAATCTAACTGATGATCTTTTCCTTCTACAATTCGTTTAATGACTGCTTTGGCTCCCACTTTTAATACTTTAGAACTGCCTTTTATTTTAAGATCTTTTATAAAGGTCACTTTGTCGCCAGCAGTTAATGATGCGCCGTTGGCATCTTTCACTATGATTTGATCATCTATTTCAGCATTATCGGGATTCCATTCAAAAGCACACTCAGGACAGATGAGTTGGTTTTGGTCTGGGTAAACGAAGGTTGATTGGCATTTGGGGCAGGGTGGGTGTGACATTTTTGATTATCTTGAATTATTTGGCGGGTATTGTAATGGTTCTTTTTTGGGTTGGCGAGTTTTTGGCTTGCTCTCATATTTTTTATGCGAGCAAGCTTACATATGAAAAATGTACGCGATTTACCAAGCACCCCTAATTTCATCTTTGATGATGTTATTTACAGTATCTTTGCCATAAAACGTTTTTGCATAATCAATATATTGATTTGATATAGTAAATAAATAATCGATTAGCCATATACCATTTTCAGCATTTGTTTCTATATCAATTGCCCCATGCCTATACCCTTCATCTTTTTTTGATTTCCAATATGCAAATGTCACTAATGTCTCATCTACACTGCTTCTCTTTAACACATCAAAGATTGGACTTGGAACACCACTGTACATATTGGGATAGACTTCATATTTTTCTCTTGCGAACGGGCTAAGTATTGATTCATGATCAAACCCTACAATCAATTGAAAATCAGGATTAATAAAATAATTTATTGTATCTCCTACCCCATTTTCATATCGAAGATTGTATGTGCTATCAATTTTATGCAATTGAAAGGAATTTGATTGAGAATTTTTGTTTATTATATTTTCAGAGTTAATAATTGAGTTAAATATTTTAATTATGTCTTCATAACATTTATCTTTAAATTTATTAATCTTATTATAATAAGGTACATATGGAATTTCTAAGGGTGACAAATCAAAACATTCATGTTCATTTATCTTAGGGCATTCATCACGACAAACTTGATTGAGATAACGATCTAAATATTTTTCTCCTTTTTTAATTTCTTGAAATTTATTATAGTCATTATTTGGAATGAATAGCATAATAGGTGTACTATTTTTTATGCCAACCAAGACTCTATCATTTGACCCTTTTAAATATATCAACTCATACATATTGCAATTATGTGTGAATTCATTAAAAACATCGTCAGAACAACTAAACTCAGTCAAGGAATCTAATGGATTAATATATGTTTCATCTGAACTTAATATAGCTATTGATTTAAACGTTTCGTAAAAGGAAATGACATATTTAGGAAGTTTATTTTGGTACTTTATTATCTGTTTATTCTCATCACCTCTTCTAAACAACCCATCATTTATTAGTGAGAAATCACAAAGTATTAATCGGTTTTTAGTTGCAACAGCTAATGAGTGACTTAAACTACTATCTTTATTTTGAACTTCAACACACATAATATTTGATGCATCGAGTGTAATTGCATCTGAAAATTTTTCAAAGTAATCTAACCCCATTAATAAATGCACCCAACTGTCAGATTTATTTAAAATATAAATCCAGTCTTTAGATAAAACGCTTTTTTTCTTTTTACTAACTTTTTTAGTATCGAAAAAAAAGTTAGTAACTGATTGATATTCAGACTTAAAATCATCAATGTCAATTTTAAAATTAGTAGACTTAACTTTACCTATTGTTATCTTTGATGATTTCATAAAATCAAATAACATATCTACAGACCAACCAAATCATGACCAAAATCTTTTGCCAACTGAAGATATTTTTTATACTGACCTTCATTTTCATACACGAACGTTCCATTTTTATATGCCCTTGCAAGATCAAAAGCGGCATCACAATCCTTTTTTTCTATTTCATCTAAAAAATGTTGGTGCGTTTTATCATATAGCGGCCTAGCACCTTTCTCACTATATAATTTATTTGAATACGCTATTACTCCATTTTTCGTCACGTACTTATCAATTTTTTTCAATGCTTTTTTAGATTCTGCATACGAGATATCACGATCATCAGCAACACCCATTAATGAAAATTCACGTTCATCCAATGTTTCACCGTTTTTTGCTGAGTCTAATAATATTTCTAATGCAAAGTGAGAGCGCCTAATATCAACCACCACCGTTGCAATACATGCCTTCATGTTTTTATCTTTAGTAGAAAAGTACAATTTATGAATTGCTTCGATATAATTGATGTTATTTTTATCTCGTAGGTCTTCCATTTGTTGAAATCGTGCACCTTCTAATGCATCCATAAGCTCTTCAGGAATTTCATTACACGACCAAACTGAGGCCCACTCGTTATTGATTTTTGTATCTTTTGCTTTAAAAAAATTAAACACAGCTAAATCCCTATTAAACTAATTATCATTAAGGCAAGTATAATAATCTGAATCACATTATTTACAATATTATTTTTAGCGCCTCTAACCTCTTAATTACTCAAAAATCGGTAAAATATAGTATTTTTGCCTCTTAACAAATTCAAGCCTTACCCTGAACTTACCTCTCTAGAATCTAGCAACCCACCCAGTAAAACACTAAGTTTCACATACCCTAAAGAAGCAGGTATAATCGCGCCCTTTCCTTTTAATGTGATCATTGTGATAAAACGTTTTATAGCCGGGGCCGTGTGCCCTAAATGTGGTGCGCAAGACTGTATTCGTGCTTATCAAGATGTTGAGAAGGCTTTGTACCATCGTGACTGTGTCGATTGTGGTTTTGAAGATGCGTTGAGTACGGCGGTGAACCAGCCCAATGAGCTGTCTACGCGTGTGAGTGCGTCAACCAATCTTGATGATGTTGTAAGTGAACCGATTCGCTTTGATCCTAATTCTATTACTTAATTCTTTTACATAACTAATACAGGAGCTGCATTATGACCGCTAAAGTTGGCGTCATCATGGGATCTAAATCTGACTGGGATACCATGCGTCATTGCTGCGATACCCTTGAAAAACTAGGCGTTGAATTTGAAACTAAAGTGGTTTCTGCTCACCGTACTCCCGACTTATTATTCAGTTATTCTGAAACGGCAGACGAGCGTGGCTTAGAAGTCATTATCGCTGGTGCCGGTGGTGCAGCGCATTTACCAGGCATGTGTGCAGCTAAAACGCATTTACCTGTATTGGGCATTCCTGTTCAATCTAGCATGTTAAGCGGTGTTGACTCGTTATTGTCGATCGTGCAAATGCCTGCGGGCATTCCTACTGCTACATTAGCAATAGGTAAAGCGGGTTCTATTAACGCAGCATTGTTAGCGGCGAGTATTTTGTCTAATAAATACCCAGACATTAAAGAAGCATTATTGGCGTTTCGTGCAAACCAAACCCAAACTGTTTTAGATAATCCAAACCCAGCGGAGTAATCCCTTGAAAATATCAGTAGTCGGTGGCGGTCAATTAGGCCAAATGATGGCACTTTCGTGCATTAAATTGGGCGTGTCGTTTTCGTTTTTGGACCCGTCTAAAGACGCGTGTGCGCAATTAGTAGGCGATTTAATTCAACATGATTATGACTCTCAAGAAGGTATCGATGCCGTGATTGCATGCTCTGATCGTGTGACGTTTGAGTTTGAATCGGTACCGGCGCAAACGGTTGCTAAAATTGCTAAAAAATTACCTGTTTTTCCTAGTGCTAAGGCATTAGAAGTGGCACGTGATCGTTTGTTTGAAAAGACGTTGTTTCAAAAGCTTGGCATTCAAACCGCACCTTTTGCTGATATTTTAACCCAACAAGATTTAGACGATGCAGCCAAAACCATTGGTTTACCTGCAATCATCAAAACCCGCACATTGGGTTATGACGGTAAAGGTCAAAAAGTGTTAAAAACTGAATCCGATGTTGCTGGCACGTTTGCCGAACTTGGCGGCGTACCGTTATTGTATGAAGGGTTTGTTGATTTTGATGATGAACTGTCATGTATTGCGGTACGATCTGAATCTGGCGAATGTCGTTTTTACCCGTTAGTGCAAAACGAACACAAACAGTCGATGTTGCATTGTTCGGTTGTGCAAAATAATCATCCGCTTCAAGCGTTGGGTGAACAATACGCAAAAAGCGTATTAGACGAATTAGATTACGTGGGTGTAATGACCTTTGAATACTTCCGTAAAGGCGATCAATTATTAGCCAACGAAGTCGCGCCACGCGTACATAACTCGGGACATTGGAGCATTGAAGGCGCGGTATGTGATCAGTTTGAAAACCACATTCGTGCAGTGGCTGGCTTCCCATTAGGCAGCACTAAAACTCGTGATAACGTGGCGTTGTTTAATGTGATTGGTAAAGCATGCGATGAAATGGCACTTATGTCGATAGAAGGCGCTTACTTACATATGTACCACAAGAGCGAAAAAGTGGCGCGTAAGATTGGTCACATTACATTGGTTGAAGACGACAAAGATTTATTCAACCAAAAAATGGCACAAATTGAAGCGTTGTTAAATAACGATTTAGGTTAAGTCATCAATCTTTAATTGTTTAACGTTAGGATGCAGTTGGCTCATCATCTTGGTTTAAAGATGCTGAGCAAGTTTCAAAATTTAAAACATAGCCAATTAAAAAGGCCTGACATATGAGCTCACGAAAATCCCGCAAGCATACTTCAGTTAAATACCCTCTGGATTATCTACAAGATCCTGATTCAATGAATCAATCCCTTAGCGCCATTGAGCAAGAGCTAAAAAAAATATCTCAGCATCGTATGGTTTCGTTATACGGCTCCATTTTTAAACAGCTGTCCTTACAATTTGCCCGTGGTATATTTTTCGGATTAGGAACGGCTTTAGGAGCAACGATTGTATTATCAGGCTTATTATTCTTATTAGCGCAAATTGAGTTTGTGCCCATTATTGGTGAATATGTTCAAAAAATTATTACCGAAATAAAGGGCGGGGGTTAATCAATATTTTAAATTGACTCAGCGTATTCATTTAACCACTTTTTAACTCGAGCACTTTTAACTCAACCACTTTTAACTCAACCACTTTTTAACTCAACCACTTTTAACTCAACCACTTTTTAGAAAACCGCCTTTAAATAATTCATACAATGCATCACAGGAATCCCTACTTTTGACTAACGAACAAAATGAGACATCGACATTGTTTACAGTGCCAACTGTTACACGTGAACGAACGTCTGATGTGTTACTTACACTTATAAAAGCAGCCAAACATGCTGATGTAACGTTGCGAAAATTAACCGATCAATTGGGTGACCGCACCTTTGGTATGTTATTAATATTGGTTACAACATTTAGTGTGATTCCATTTGTGTCCATTATTTCTGGGATTATCATCATGATTCTTGGATTTCAAATGGCTATTGGTTTAACCAAAACCTGGCTGCCAAAGTCGGTGCTAGATTGGAAGTTACCATCAAATAAGGTGCAATCTGCATTGGAATTGTTTGAGCCAAAAGTTCGTAAAATTGAACGATATTTACGCCCAAGATGGGCATTTACAGAAGCGCCAATTGTCGATCGAATCAATGGAGTGATCATTGTTATTTTGGGATTGGTTGTGATGATTCCCATTCCATTAACTAATTTAGGTCCCGCTTTTGCCATTATTTTATTGGGGCTTGGATTAATGGAACGAGATGGATTAGTGCAAATAGCCGCCGCAACAATTGGTCTGATAGCTTTGGGTGGCGTGTATTTTTTAGCTTTTATGTAAAAACAATTTTAAATACATCTTCTGAAATTTTTCATTTGTTTTTCATAATTTCAAACATACGGTCATAAGAAATTTGTGGATCTTTACCAAAGTTGATCGCCTCAGGGTTAATTCTACTGATGATGTCATTGAACTGGTTTTCATCTCGATCGGCAACGGATGTTAATGCAACTATGTATGTCCCGTAATAATTAGCCAGGCGTGTATAATATCTAAAAAACGAAAGCAGTATCTGCATCATAAAAATAGCCAGCATAACCGCTCCTAATCGAGTAATGGATGTAGACAAAATATTTGTGATGGGATTTTGTTCGGATATTTTTTCAGCTCGAGACTGGCTTAAAAGTGTGAAATTCTCAGTTAGCCTTTCCGCTAATTTTGTATCGTCAATTTCATCGATTTTATCTAGTAATTCTTGCTCGGCTAATTGGTCAGCATCAGTCGAAACAAATAACTGATTTGAAAAAAGAAAAAATGTGATCGACAATACAAATACAAATACCAATCCTAAAATAGAAAATCCCCCTGCGCGTTTGCTTTGTAGTTGTAAATGTTTGAGCTGCTGAATCGACTGTTCGGCATTTGTTGATGTCAAAGTGGATTGGGTCAGGGTAGATTGTTTTGATTGATGGGTTGTCGACATGTTCAGTCCTTTATTTAGAAAGTGTGAAAACTAATGAAATTGAAAATAATTTTTATAATTTGAACAGTGCTTGAATAAGGGTTTTGTGTCAACTGAGATTGTTAACATTTCATAGAAGCTGTTAAATATTTCTTGATTCATCCAAACCCAAACCCACATTTCAAACGTATACCCTCAATGAGTCACGCCAATGAAATACACAAAATTACCCTTAATCATTTATTGATTATCCTTTTCTTTACCGCTTCAAACACTTTAGGTCATGCGCCAACGGGGCTTGAATTACTTGACCAACTAAAATAGGGTGTTGGCGAGCAATGGTTTTGGTTGGCGGTATTTTGTATCTTTTTAGAAGCATTGCTGGTGATCAGTTTATATTTTCCGGGGCAATATATTGCGGTGTTGTTGGTTGTGCTATCGGTGCCAACAAAAATGGATATTGTGCTATTGAGTTTGGCGGTGGTGCTTTCTATGCCTATTTCACTCAATAATTTAGGCCAGCCTTTGCCATTATTTTATTAGGCTTAGGTTTGATGGAGCGTGATGGGTTGGTGCAAATTGCAGCAGCAACACTCGGCGTGATTGCTTTGGGTGGTGTCTACTTTTTTGCATTTATGTGATGCCTATCTATAAATATACAGTAAAACGTTTAAGTAATAGTTAGCTTTGCAAAAAAATGGGCTTTTAGATGAATTTAGTTCTCTCATTTTTTTAAAATATACGTTATGATTTTAAAACTAGTCAATGGATTTTTGGCTATAAATGTGTGTCACATATCTGTTCGAAAAAATCTAAGGATACCTTGAAAACTAAATTTCAGAGCCCTAGGTGATTATTTGAATGGGGTTTTTAATTATAGGAGGATTGATAGATTATGAATCAAACAAATATTGATAAAATCATTATTTTACATAAAGTAAAACTGATGGGTATAGATGAGCAGCTTGCTAAGCAAGAATTAGGAGCGTCGCTTGGATTAGAAGCTCAAGAAGCCGAACAAAGATCTTATTCATTGAAAGAGTTGGATGAAAATACTTTAGATTTTTCAAATGAAAAATTTAAAAATGTAGAGTTTAATTGTAATGATTTAAGTAATGCAAATTTCGAAGGATCAAAAATTACAGGTGTTAAATTTTCAAGCTTAAATTTAAGTGGCGCTAATTTTAAAGGTGTTATTTTTAAAGACGTTGAATTTAAAAATGTGGATTTAAGTGGTGTTAGTTTTGAAGGGGCAGAATTTAACGATAGTTCGATTGAAAATTGTGAGTTATTCAATGTAAATGCAACTTCATTAGAGTGTGAAAGTTTAAATGTCCATAATTCTCACTTTATGGATTGTAATTTTTCTGATGCAAAGTTAAGTGACTTACGTATTTATTATTGCACTATTGATAAACTTAATTTTGAAGCTGCGACATTAAATGATACTGTCATTGATAATTCGACGGTTAATGATTTTAATTTTAATAAATCAATTATTGATAAAATTAGATTCAGTGGAACTAAGGTTGGTAGTTTATTTTTTGAAAAGGCTGAAGTTAAAATAGTTGTATTTGAGAAAGCTAGTATTGAATCGATTATAATTGATGATATAACGATCGAAAGTCTAGAAATTAATATGTCGAGTGTTTTAGATTTTGAAATTAAAAAATCAAATATAAAGAATTTATCTATATACAAGTCTCATATTAAAAATATTAAATTCAAAGGTGCAGTTCTTGATAAGTTTTATGCATCTTACGTGACCTTTGATAGTTTTAGTAATGAATCGAGTGAAACGGGAACAGTTTTTAATAAAATAGATTTTGAATATGTTAATTTAATTAATTTTAAATTAAATGATGTGATGTTTGTAGGTTTTGATTTAGAAAAATCTAATTTAAAAAATGCTGAATTCAATCAGTGTCAATTTGAAAAAATATACTTTAGAGGAACAAATTTTTCCGGTACAAAATTTATTGATAGCCCAAGTGGTGATTTTTCAATATATGAAAGTGATATGCAAAATACAGAATTTCACGAATCAAGTATTAAAGATATTACAATTAAAGATTCTAATGTCGAAGGCAGCAATCTTTATGAAATGAAAAAAGAAGGAACTGGCTATCGTCCATTGACCGATGCAGATAATACAAAAGGTTTATTCTCATTTTTAATCTCTATGTTTTCAAAATCAAATTAATAAAGGAAGTATGTTATGAATCAACAAGAAGTTAATAATCAATTGTTTAAATTTTTGGTCAGTGAAATAAATGGCTGCCCTGATATGAGTTTTATGGATTTTTCCAATCAACATCTTGATGGTGTTGAGTTTAAAAATATGCAACTTAATGGACTGAATTTAAGTGGCGCGAGTTTAAAATCCGCCGTGTTTGAAAACGTTGTGATAAATGGTGCTATCTTTGATGGTGCAAATTTACAAGGCGTTAAATTTAATAATGCTGAAATTAATGGGGTGGGTTATGAAAATTTAGGGCCTTCTATTAAAATGATTAAGCAAGATGACGGCACTATTAGAAATGCCGATATTAATTTTACAGATGTGGTAATTAAGAATTCAACTTTTGAAAGATTTAATTTTGAAAATCCAAATTTTACAAATGTAAATTTCACAAATTCTGTTATTGAATATATTGAGTGCGAATCGCCGATATTTAAAGATGTGATATTTACTAATACAAATTTAGAATCGGGCAAGTTTGCTCAAGGATCATTTGAAAGTATGTCATTCATCAATAGTTATGTCGAATATTGTGAGTTTGATGGTTCGATAATACATAACCTATTGATTCAAAATTGTAATATTGATGAGAATAAATTTTCTAAAGTGGACGTCAATCAATATGTTATAGAAAATAGTGGATTTAACTGTGATATTAAAAAATCGAAATTTAGTGAAGGTAGTATTGGGAGCTCTAATATTCGAAGCGAAGATGGATTTAAGAAATCAAAATTTAATCAATTATCGTTAAAAAATTCAAGGTTTTCAGATATTGAATTTTATACTAATGAATTTTTAGATTTCAATGTAAAAAATTCTGATGTGAACTTGCCTGATTTTAGCAGTGAAAATAATACAATCAAAAACTTCGACATATCCAGTTCAAGCTTGAATGATATCAAATTAGACGATGAGAGCATTGAAGGTGTAAAGTTTGATTTGGTTTATATTTAACTGAGAAAACTCGATTCATCTGCATATCAATATGTGGGTGAATCGTTCAATTCACAAAAAACAACGTTAAATCGACCTTTTTAAATCATCTAAATATCATTTTTAAACGTAAGTAATTGTTCATCAATGAGATTTTAAAATGAAATATAGCAAGCTGCCTCTGGTCATATTGAGCATATTTATACTATTTACTGCTGCTAGCGGATTGGGTTATGTACCTTCTGGTCTAGAATTGCTAGATCAATTAAAACAAAATGTTGGGGATCAATGGTTTTGGTTGGCGGTATTTTGTATCTTTTTAGAAGCATTGGTGGTGATCAGTTTATATTTTCCTGGACAATATATTGCGGTGTTGTTGGTTGTGCTATCGGTGCCAACAAAAATGGACATTGTGCTATTAAGTTTGGCGATGGTGATTGCAACGACAATGGGATCTGGAGTGAATTATTTGATTGGTCGATATTTTTCAAAAGAAATGGACATCAAACCAATTTCATATAAAACATTAATTCCTGCGATGATCCATTCAAGCGGTTTGGCCATATTTACATTTAACTGGGGATTGCGTCGTGGCACGCCATGGTTGATTTTAGTTTCTACTTTTTTGAATATTCCCTATTATTTGTTGATTGTGTTTACAACTGTCGCATTCGGAGAGCAAATTTTAGAGGCAACGGATAATCCAATAATTATTGGTTCGGCTTTAATTATTTGGCTAGGTATTAGCATTTGGCGAGATCGTAAGCGTGATATCGAATCGAAGAATGTTATAAATGCTAGTCAGCTTGATGCCGACTAACAATAAAATTAAATATTAATACCATACATAGTTTAAAGTAATACCAAAAGAGGAGCTGTTCATGGTTAGGTCGTAATTTTCTAGATTGATGTTATTTCCTGTTTGATTCCACATCGCTTCAATTTGAACGTGATCAATAATCTCATAACCAACACCCGCCATAAATCCTAATCCAGCATAACTAGCTGAAGTATAGGCAGTGCTTCTTGAAAATGACCCTAGCCCGCCTCCACCAATAACATAAAGTGACGGGGCTGAGTCAGTTAAAAACAATTGCGCTGCCATACCACCAACAGCAGCGGTATTGATCCCGTATTCATCGGCAGACCAACCAACGTTGTTGATATAAAACAACGAAAAATGTTCTGAAATTCCACCACCTAAACGAAATGTTGTATTTACGCCAAATTGATCAACATAATTTGGTTGCTCAAGTACGCCCTCATCACTTCGTTGTGAAACTAATTTACCGGCTCCGGCACCAATGCCTATTTGAAAACCTTTTCTATTATTATCTAAAGACAGTGCAGAAGTGGATGCTGCAAGTACAGAAAGTGCAATTACTGTTTTAAAGAATTTCATTTTGTATTCCTAATATTAAAGTGATTCAGATTTATAAACTTCTTTGATTGGCATCAAAAAATGGCGAAGAAATCACGCGAAGTTTAATGTTTAGTGGGTATAAGTCAATTTATAAATAATTCCATGTAATTGATTCTAATAATCGATTGAATCCGAGTAATAGTTGCACTTAATAACGTTTACTTTGGTTGATGAAAATATTTTAAGAAAATCCCTCGAAAATCCGTTAGAATCGGCTCACGAAATCAAGGTCGCAGTAAATGAGTCAGTCAAGTCAATCAAGTCAAACATATCAATTGGGTAATATGCCGATGAATGGTCTATTCATCAAGATGGCAGTGCCTATCATTTTGGGTTTATTAGTCAGTGGTTTGTATAATGTCGTGGACATTATCTTCGTTGGTATGTTGCATGACGATGCGGCACTAGCAGGCGTGCAGTTGATTTTTCCTGTGCAGATGCTGATGTTTTCTATTTCTGCATTAATAGGCGCAGGCGCTGCATCGATTATTTCTCGTGCGTTAGGCGCTAAAGATCATGAAAAAGCCAACCGAACCGCCATAATGGCATTAAGTCTCGTTGGTTTAATTGGCGCAATAATTTCTGTTGTTGTCTATATATTATGCGATCAAATGTTAGAAGGGTTAGGTGCAAAACCTAATCAAGATTTATTTTTACGCGCTAAAGAATATGTGCTACCGATTATTTACGGCGCGGTATTTATGTTAAGTGTGGGTGTCATGAATGATTTATTTCGTTCAGAAGGCAAGATGCAATACATGATGACGCTGATCATGATTTCAGCAATAAGCAATACTGTGTTAGATCCGTTTTTTATGTTTCAAAGCCAGTCAGGGGTTGGGTTAGGTTTGGGGGTTTCAGGTGCAGCTTATGCGACATTGTGTGCTCAAATATTAGCCACAATCATGGGTATTATTTTTTATTCCATCAAACGTACGCAAATTAAAATTCATTTTAAATATTTAAAATTTAACTTCACTGATATTAAAACGATTATTCTTTTGGGTTTCCCAATATTTTTAACCCATGCAGGCGTATCGATCATTATTATGGTGGCGAATAAAGCGCTGTCCGATATTGCAGGAGGTGAAAGTGAAATATACATCGGCGCATATGGCGTGTTGGCAAGGGTGTATATGTTTTTCGTATTACCTTGTATTGCAATGATGATTACATTCCAAACCATTGCCGGATTTAATTACGGCGCCAAACAATATAGGCGCGTGCATGAGTCTATTGTTGTGAGTATTAAAATTATCAGTCTGTATTCATTAGCGATTACTTGCATCATGATTTTTGTACCACATTGGATTTTTAATTGGTTTTATACAGATGAAACCAATGTAAAAATTGTATCGGATATGGCGGGTATTGTGTTTTTTGCTTTTCCATTAACAGGGGTATTTTTAATACTTACCGCGTATTTTCAATCAGCTGGGCACGCAGGGCCTGCGCTTATTTTTTCATCAGCAAAAGTATATGCGATTCAATTGCCACTGTTGATTTTCATGCCAAGATTAATGGGAATAGATGGAGTGTTTTATGCTTACCCTGCAGCAGATGTTATTGCGATATTACTGGTGAGTGTCTACAGTATTAAAGAATTTGCAAGCTTGCTAAAGCGTGAAAAAACAATTGAAATTGGTGAACAATAAACATTAAAGTGCAGATCAAAAAAATTGATATGCACTTTAAAATATTCGATTACATTTTTACTGACACCATCATTTTAAATATCGCTCCGCCTGGATAAAATTTTAAAAAAGTTTCAGCATTTCTAATGGTTTTTTTATCTTCGTCAGTATCTCCATATTCTTCGGCACTTGTTATTATTTTACCTGAAACAGGGATATCTATCGAAGCCCAATCCACATCAAAATAATAACGTTGCTTAAATTTCCAGCGAT
The DNA here is from genome assembly GCF_045862395.1 of Marinicellulosiphila megalodicopiae. Classification (NCBI taxonomy): domain Bacteria; kingdom Pseudomonadati; phylum Pseudomonadota; class Gammaproteobacteria; order Oceanospirillales; genus Marinicellulosiphila; species Marinicellulosiphila megalodicopiae. Next base: position 4,470,146 of record NZ_AP023087.1, on the reverse strand, counting down.
TTCCAGCAGCTAATCGAATGTAATTCGTATCGGTTTTTGAAAGAATAGTTGAATAGTTTTTTATTGCTAATTCAAATAAATCTTTAGCAAGTTGAATTTCTGTATTTCGCTTACCCAGACCAAATTTAATATTAAAACTTTGTCCATAAAATCGTGTTGCTTGCAGGGTGTATGTTTTTTCGCTGATTTGTCCAATATCAAAAATAAATAAATCAAGTGCTAGTTTCGAGTTTAATAAATATGCTCCAAATTCCCATTGATCATTTAATCGGTAGTTGGCATGTAAGCCAAATGACGCAGGAAAGGGAATGTTCGATGGTGAAAAATCGACACCCACACTAAAATCAGATTCCCCAGAAAATAACGCAGAAGGTTTATCAGCAACTTCGCTCTGTGCTGAAGATAATTGATGGGCAGTGAGCAAAAAAAGAATGGTAAATAGTTTTTTCATAAGATTTCCGTTTATTATGGGTAAGATGGGTGGCGTTAATTTAGCATAGAAATATTAATGGCAGGATAATAAAATCTCACAATCTTTACGCAATGCTTGTAGCCATTGCGTAGATTTTAAATCAGGTTGAGATAAGCCTGCTAACAAATGAAAGGTATAAAACCCAAACCAAGCTTTTGCCATGATTTGACGTTGTTGCTGCGTATGTTTGGGTAAATCTATTTTGAGCTTGTCGCTAATTTGTAAAATAAAGCCATTCATTTGTTTCTCAAAATACGTGACATCAAATAATGCGGTTTGCATTAGTGCCTTTGAAAACGCACGATCTTCCTCGTAAAAACCGTATAAGAATTTAGCAAAACTTAAAAAATACCCCAAGCCCGTTGATTCATTATTTGCTTTTTCTAAATGGCGGGATAATTTGTCATCGATTTTTTTATGAAACAATGCCTGAGTTAATAATTGCTTATCTTTAAAATGCGAAAATACCGTCCCCACACCAATGTTTGCCTGTTTCGCAATCATTCTGGTTGATGTGTTTTCATAGCCATGTTCAATAAATAATTCGCTGGCAGTATTAAGGATTAGCTCGCGTGTTTGTTGTTTTTGATTGTCTCGACTCACGGTTATCTCGAATCTAGTTTAAGAGGCTTAAGTTTACTCTCATTGCAAAAAAACACAATATGAGCTTGCTCAATGAGCATGCTCAGTTTATAGTGTGGTTAATTAAATATAAAGAGGATACGACATGATTGTCATTAATGGAGCAGGCATAGCAGGGTTGACGCTGGCAAATGCGTTATTACAAAAAGGCATTCCATTTAAAATAATTGAACGCTCAATATCACTTGAGGCAATGGGCGCAGGCATAATTCTACAAAATAATGGGTTAGCTATATTAGATAAATTAGGTTTGGTAGATGAAATAAAAAGTGATGACATTAGGTCATTAAACCTAGGTTACAAAAATCACATCACCCAAGCCCGAGCAGACAAAATTGGCCTCAAATGCAAAGCAGTACATCGTGCTGAGTTACAAACTATTTTGCTAAAAAATATACCTAAAGAAATGATTATTTTGAATGCAGAAATAGAGAGTATTCAAAACAATGACAATGACAATGACAATGGTTTGGTCATCACTTTAAATAATGGTGAACATTTAAAAGCGGATTATTTAGTAAATGGCGCAGGCATAAATAATGAATTACATGCAAAAGCAGAAATACACGACACAGGATTAATGTGTTGGCGCGCGGTTGTGACACTTAAATCTCCACTGCAACAATTTGGTGAATACTGGTTTGGCAAACAACGCATAGGCATGGTGGCGTTGTCTGATTCAAAAGCGTATGTGTTTCATGTCGTTCAATTAAACTCAGATGAAGATATAAATGAATATAATCAATCATCAAGACAGGCATTTATAAAAACAAAATCATCAAACTCAAATGACTTTCATCAATTAAATTTTGAAAATACACAGTGGATAAAACACCCATTACAAGATAGGAAAATAAACTGGGGACATAATCGTATTATAGCCATTGGCGATGCCGCACATGCCATGACACCCAATTTAGGGCAAGGTGCAGTATTAGCAATGGAAGATGCTATGGAATTAGCTTATATTTTTTCTAAACAAACAAATAACCCTGTTGCCGAATTAATTAAGCAGCGACATTCTCGAATTAAATCGGTGCATAAACTCAGTCGACTATTTGGCCAAATTGCACACAATGAATATTTTGTTTTTAAACTACTTAAAATAATCATGGTGAAATTTATGCCCAATGAAATGTTAATGAAATCACAGGTTAAATGGATGAATCAATTTGTAAATCGATTAGAGGTAATATCAAAATGAAACAAAAACACTTTGCACGATTTTTATTATTTATAACATTGGGTCACTTAACGGTAGGCGTACTATTATTTGGTAAGCAGTTATTGCAAATACCAAAACAGGGTTGGGTAAATGTGGTAGGACCTAATAATTTAGATGTCTCTGTTGCAGTTTGGTTTATGTTATTTGCATGGCCATTATTATTAATTGTTATACAATTTTGGAATCGTGATGCACTCGTAACAAAACCATTTTTATTAGGCTGTTTAACAGGCTCAATATTAGGTATTAGTTTAATGCCTGCTAGTGGGTTTTGGTTACTGTTGGTTTTGGCGGGGGTTGCAATAGCAAAACGTAACAAAAATGAAGTGAGTAACTTTTAAAATTCAGTCAAGTTCTCTGTATAATTTGGGCTTTAAAAATTTCATGGAACATTCATAGATGAAGTAATGGTGTTCACTTATGAAAATTTAAGTTATGAATTTAATGTAAGCGATGCTGCTGGACTTATCGATGGATCAGGCATTATTTTTTCAAATGAACTGAATGATTGTACTTTGATTATGGATAAATTTATTCCATAGCGTTTAATCTGCTAATAAAAAAACCAGCAACTCGCTGGTTTTTTTATGGCTGTCTATTAATTCGTAGGAAAATATTTAAGCGTGAAGGCCTTTAATTGAATTTTTGCTAAGTTGTCTTGTTTAGAATTGCGTCACGTCTTATTTTAATGAGATGTATATAATCTTTGTTTTTAAATTGTTGCTATTTGTTTGATTTGTTTGATTTGTTGGGGTCGTTTATTTCAATGTCATACTCAATCAGTTTGCGCGTTTTGACTTCTTTTAATGTTTGATTTTTTCTGTAATGGTGAATTCATGAATATAAAATTATTGTCCGCCTGTTGTATGGCGTCTGCTTTGTTTCTTGGTGCTTGTACGCAAAATATGACCGAGCCGACTCCTAATTCTGATTTAGTTGATGATCAAGCAACGATTACTGATACAGATTCTGGTTCGCAAACTTTCACTAACAGCGTAACCGATACGGATTCCATCACCAATTCGCAGACCCAAAGTGAAACTCAAAGCCAAACACAGACATTCAGCGACACCATGAGCAGTACCGATACTCAAAGCCAGACAGAAACTCAAACTGATGGTGAAACTGCCACACAAACACAAACCAAAACACAAGTCGATACACAATCACAGACCGATACTCAAACTCAAACTCAAACCCCTACTGAAACTAAAACTGAGACCGAAGTTGAGGTCAATCAGCCGTCTGTTGCAAAATTCACTTATGAAATCAATGATTTGACCGTTAGCTTTATGAATCAATCAACCGATCCAAATGCTAACGATACTTTAACGTTTCATTGGGACTTTGGTAACGGGCAAACCAGTGAAGAAATTTCGCCTACTCAAGATTTCATTGCAAGCAGTTATCAGGTCAGTTTAAGTGTTAACGATGGGCAGGTAACAACCGTTTTTACAAGGGCGTTAGTCATTGATCCACCTGCAACAAGACGCATCGAAGCGGAGAGTTTTAGCTCAAGTACTGGTGAAATAGCCACTGAAAATGGCGGCACAACAGTGGGTTATTTTAAAAATGATGATTTCACAGTCTATAACGATATCGATCTAAGCCAGGTAGAAATGGTCAGTGCGGCATATGCGAGCATTACCGGTACTGGTGCAATTGAAATGCGTGTTGATTCTGCAAATGGTGAGTTATTTGCGTTGATGCAATTAAGCTCGACGAACGATTGGCAAAATTACGTTGAGCAATCAGCAGCGGTTGTTAATCAAATTGAAGGGGTGCACAACCTATATATAGTGGGTAAAGATAGCGCTGGAAACTACATCGCCAACTTTGATTATTTTGAATTACATACTAGCAACAACATTAATGTAGGAAGCGCCAATACCACGATCGAAGAGCAAAGCGCAGGGTTTTGTTTTGTAGATGGCTTAGTGCAAAACGAGCATGGTGGTACAGGCAGTGGTTACAGTAATAGCGAAAATCGCAGCGACTCAACTATCCAATGGTCAGTTGAAGCGATGCAAAGTGGTGTTTACCAATTAACTATTACCTACGCTGGCATCAATGATAGTCGACCTGGTGCGTTAAGTATTAACGGTCTTGGTGAACAAATTGTGCCATTTGCACCAACAAACGCTTGGACAGATTGGCAAACACACAGCATTAACGTTGTGTTGTTCCAGGGCGCAAACACCATTTTGTTGAGTTCAACCATTGAGCTTGGGTTACCAAATATTGATAAGATTAATATAGTCGGTGACGGCATCACCCCATTACCTTGTGTGCCAGTGGTGGTTCCAGATCCAAATGAGCCCGCACAATGTGGTGATGGCGTAGCAAAAGCTCGTGTCACAGGCAGTGCTGGTAACTATCAAATGAATGGTATTGATTACGCTAATGATTACACCGGTGCAATATTTGCGGCATTAGGTGAATTATCCACAAACCGTACTGAGCAAGAACGAATCGTGATTATGGCCAGCGGCGACATAGGCGATGCTCGAATCAACTTAAAAAGTCACACCATTTTTGAAGTGTGCGGCACTATGAATGCCGCACCAAATAGCCGTGGCGCTATTACAATTTGGGGCTCGGTCACAGAAAATATTTCAATTCCGTATCTAAACATGACAGGTAATCCAAACTTTGCCTTGTTAATTGCCGATACCAGCAACCTACATCTAGGCCAGATCGACATGCGAATGAGCGGCGGTGCGGGTATTCGTTTTGATAACCGTGGCTTAACAACCAATGTTCGTATAGATGATGTTTATGTAGAAGGCACATCAGGCCACGCATTAGAAACTTGGGTCATTGATGGATTAACCATCGGTCGCATCGTGGCACGTGATACCGGTTACGCAGGTTTGTTATTAAACAACACACGAAATGCGACTATAGGTCTAGTTGAAGGCTATAACACAGGCAATGGTACAGGTTATGCCACACTTCGTTTTGCCAATGGTAATGGTAATATAAATGGTCAATACCCAACCAATATCGTGATAGATAAAGTGATCTCACGAGGTGGCGCAAGAGGATTATTCTGCGTATCACAATCTGGCGGCGCGCATATTAAAGAGATCGATTTTGCCGATAACGGCAACAACTCAATCTTAATAGAAAACTGCTACAACGTAACAATCGACAAAGGCACAATTAATGGCGGTGGTGAATTAAGACTGTCAGCACGTAGCGAATTTGAAAACAACCGCGACATTACCATTAGCAACGTAAACGTAAGCAACACCAGCGTTAGAGAATCACCATGTGGTAACAACATTAACTTCAATAACGTCAACGTGACCAACGGCAACTACAACGTTTGTAACTAACAACGAATCCAAAATGCCGCCGAATTTATTTTGAGTTTGGCGGCTTTTCTACGATATTTATTGCGGTGAATTTTTTAGTTTAAATTTGGATGTGGTTTTTATATAGGTTGCTTTTTAGGGGGTAGATTTTTTTTGTTTTTGTTTTTATTGCCGTAAACGACAACCTGCAATTTTGGTAGGTGAAATATTATTGAGTGGGTATGATTAAGTGAGTGTCTGTTTTGATGCTACTTTAAATTGTTTTGAAATAGAATAGAATGCATCTAACCAATAATAAAGCGAGACCAAAGATCGTATTATTTTATTCGATCTTTATTACCTAATGATGTTAGTTATAAAACTTTTAACCACGCCTATCCTAATCGCTTTATTAACCTTAATTAAAAATCGTTATGGCAATAATATTGCTGGTTTATTTATGGGATTTCCTTTAATAGCGGGCCCAATCACTTTGTTTTTGTATTTTGAGCAAGGAGTGGATTTTGCTCTGTCTTCTTCTTATTACACACTTTGGGGTGTGTTAGGTGTGAGTATTTTTTGTTTGACCTATTGCTGGTGCGCAATAAAGTTTAATTTATATGGATCGTTGATTTTATCATTAATTGGATATGGACTTTTTAGCTATCTTTTTTCAAATATTTCACTCCCTGCTTGGCAAAGTTTTCTTATTATATTAATGGGCTTGGTCATCTGTATTTTTTTATCACCTCAATTAATAATTAAAAAGCAAACGAAAATTAAAACTAAAAAAACAGTTTCAATAGAAATATGGTTACGAATGTGTTTTTCAGTCATGTTAGTTTTTATGGTAACGGCTATTGCCCCTCACGTGGGTGAAACATTCAGTGGTATTTTAGCGGTATTTCCAATTGCGACGATTACCATGGCCGTTTTTACACATATGGAATCTAAAGCGTCCGTTATTTTATTATTAAGAAGTTTGATGTTTGGTTTAATCAGCTTATCTTTTTTCTATTTCAGTTTACTTATATTAGCTTCAACAATTAATTTTATACCTTCGATGCTCATCGCATTAATGATTTCAATTGCGATTCAGTTTTTGTCATTACGGATTTCTAAAAAAATATTAATTAAAAAAGTACACTAAGCCATCCGCTGTTGTGTGTGGTGAGTGTTAATAAATTTTACAGCTGTAATAGCAGTGTCAACTATTCGTTAAACAATTGGTAAGTTGATATTGCTAATTTGGCATTTAGAGTGAATAGGTATGGGTGTCTTAGTTAGTGTTTCTTAGTTAGTGTTTAAAAGTAAAGATATTAGATTTTTAAGAAATTTAGGGGTTGCTGGACCGCTAGCTTTTAGTAATCTATCAGTAGCATCAATTGGCAATGGATATGATATTATTTACAATGGTGATAGTGATCCTTTTGGTATTAGTACAGGTTTAAGTGATTATGATTGGTAAATGCCCTAACTGTAAAGAAAGACTTAGTTTTATAGAGAAGACTAAGTTTAAGAATGTAGATTATAAACAAGAATGTAAAAGATGTGGTGTTACACTCTATCCTTGTGAAAATAATTTTATGGATGGTGCAAGTATAGTTTCACCTATTATCTCTACATTATTAGTATTTCCATTTATAATGATTTGTGGAATCGTTTGGGGAATAATACTTTCAATAGCCGCTCCTATAATAACGATTATTATAATTACTACTTTATTTCAAAATGTAACATTAACGAAGCTACCTGAAGAATTTAAAACTTCAGAAGAGATAGAGAAAGAACAATGAGTGTAAAGGGGCAGGTTGCTTTCTGAATGATACTTTTCTTATACAAATAGTATTGTGAAACAACTGACTTGACCCTTTTCCCTTTTTTGTAGGTTCGGGATTTATTCCGAAATTTTTTGATTTGTTTTTTGCGAATGAATCCGCAACCTACATTTTTTTGTAAAAACCATTCAGCAGATTTGGTATTCGTGTTTTGTAGGCCAAAAAACGACTTTGTGTTTGTTCACAAAGGCGTTTTTGGTTTTTATGGGTTGGTTTGTTTAATTAAAAATTCACCTGCCAGCTTTCGCTGCATCCTAGTGATGCAGGATCACGAGGATCGCGTCTACTATCGGTCATTTCGTGATAGCGAACTAGTAAGACCGAACTAGTAAGACGGACTGAATTAAGAATCATTAATAGCGTGAGTTTTTATTTAGTATGTCTTGGAAGTTTTTTGTGGCTTAAATTGAAATAATCCGCGATATTATTTAATCTTTCATCTAATATTTCCTAGCATAAATACATAGCGACTTTGCGTGCTTCATTACCTGTATTCGGCCCTTTTGCACGACCACGATTCGTAACATGGTAAAACGCATTATTGTATTCAATTCGAAGTGGTCTTGGCATTGTTTTGGGATTTTAATAGATTATTTTTTGTTCATAGTAGAAAAAGTATTGTTAAACAAGCGACTTAACTCCTTTCTATTCTTTTAATAAAAAAACGCCACCGATTATATTAAAAGGTGACGTTTATTTTCATTAATTTTTTCCAAAACACTTATAGTGTTGAATCAGTATTCAAATACTTTATGTTCAATTCATCCACTAAAAATGAAATATAGCCATCCAGTTTTTTCTTTTCAACTGCCTGAGATGAGCCCGCTGCCACCTCAACAAGAATTGTATTGTTTTTAGGCTCATAAATAGCGATAAAGATCTCAGCCCCATAACTAAACGCAGTTGTTTTAGTTTTCAATTGAATATATTGTTTGGGATTATCATATAAATTAATAATTTTATTCCACGCCAAATAATCTTGAGAGATTGTAGTGGTTCCCTTTTTACTTATCTCATAAGTTGCGTTGGAATCCCATGATTTTTCTTCATCAGGAAGCGCATCACCACTATGCAAGACTTTCCACTTTTTGCTTTTTGCAATTTCATAAATTGATTCCAAAACTTCTTCGTATTCAGCTGAGTATGAAATTTTTTCAATATTGATATCTTTTGTTGATATTGTTCTAGATTGAGGCATCGCACATGACTGCATCAAAATTAATACTAATAAAACCTTTATTACATTTATCATTTTTTATCCATTTATAGTTATTTAAATTTTACTTTACAAGTTAGGGGATTATACTGAGGAGATTTTTAAATTCAATCTATATATTAAGTATTAAAAATTACAAAATTTAAAACCAATATCCATCCCAGTTTGCAGGATTAATCAAACTTATTTACGACGAATATGGAGTGATATGGGTCAAGTCGCTTGCTTAATGATACATTTCTTATACAAATAGTATTGTGAAACAACTGACTTGACCTTTTTTCCTTTTTTGTAGGTTCGGGATTTATTCCGAAATTTTTTGATTTGTTTTTTGCGAATGAATCCGCAACCTACATTTTTTGTAAAAACCATTCAGCAGATTTGGTATTCGTGTTTTGTAGGCCAAAAAACGACTTTGTGCTTGTTCACAAAGGCGTTTTTGGTTTTTATGGATTGGTTTGTTTAATTATATGATTAGCGTCAAACCTTGACTTCATACCCCTTGGCAGTCCGAAGTCAAGACTCGACCCCATTGAATTCCGACCCCATTGAATTCGACCCCATTGAATTCGACCCCATTGAATTCGACCCCATTGAATTTCGGTTATCAATCAATCTTAAATTGTAAGTAGAAATAAAGCTTCGACATATATTCGGATTCATTGCCAAAAGCTTATTAAGACATCCACAGTTGTGTGGTTCTAGAAATGCATTTTTGATAGCCTGCACTCATAAGATCACGGGCCTACAGCTTTATCTGAAAAATATTGCTGGGTCTGAAACATGGGGCGGGTAGTTTTGATTGCTTTTTAGAGTGAGTGTCTCTGTGGATCGTCGTCTGTATTTAAAAGCAGTGCGTGAAAAAAATATCTTTAATGAAAAGTAATTGATAATATCGCAACACTATAGAGAAGTCTGAAAAAGACACCGCTTAGTATTAAGATCTTTAAGCAGTGTTAAATAATATGTGTTAAGAAATTTGGCACTGACTTCAATCATTAGATGATAAGAAGGCACGCGAAATCATTTATTTTATCCCCCGAGTTAGTCTCTGTTAATTTTTAATATGCGTATTCACACTAAACTAATCATTTTATCTATTTTTCTTGTTAATGGCGTCTTGTTAATATTTTTAGTGAGAGACCACAATAAGCAATATGAAAATCTGCGCCAAGGAGTCGAAATAGAGCGTGCGATGCAAGGCATGCAAAGCTGGCAGCCACGTCACGGGGTGCTGCTTGTTGAGCATGTGAGAGCGCCTATTATTCAGATGGAAACTCAGTTTCGCAGTGCAGAGGTTAAGCGTTTACTTGGTGGCAATGTCAGTATTTATTTTGCCTACATTGATCAGGGTGAATGGAAATTTGCGCGTGAAGATTTCCAAATCCGTTCGGGGCATTTAGATGGTTTGCTTGATCTTATTCGGCCAAGCCCTCGTCAATTACCGCCAAGTGAAAATAATACTTCCACATCTCTCAATTGGAACGAAGCTAAACGCAAAACCGAGCAATCAAATAAATGCGAACAGTTTTTGTATAATACAGGTGAGCTTCGACAAAAGTTGGACAAGATGGCTTTCACTGGTGAGGATATGCGAAGTTGGTTGGCGACTACGAGAATGTGTCAATCGCTTAAGCGTGTCGTTGTTTGGGTTTCACCTAATGGTAGTGAGCAGTCTGTCCTAAAAGTCGATAAAGATCAGAGGGAGCGAAATTCAATCGCGCAGCACATTCGAAAGCGTCGTGAGCAGGATTTTTTCGAGAATGTGTTGCCTGATTCACCTTAAATACGACTGAATTTAGTTAAGTGCTAACAGGACACACACTCTTAAGTACTAACAGAGTGATATGGGTCAAGAGCATAGATATGGGTCAAGTCGCTTGCTTAATGATACTTTTCTTACACACATAGTATTGTGAAACAACTGACTTGACCTTTTTTCCTTTTTTGTAGGTTCGGGATTTATTCCGAAATTTTTTGATTTGTTTTTTGCGAATGAATCCGCAACCTACATTTTTTGCAGGCCAAAAAAACGCCTTTGTGTTTGTTCACAACGGCGTTTTTGGTTTTTATGGGTTGGTTTGTATAATTATATGATTAGCGTCAAACCTTGACTTCATACCCCTTGGCAGTCCGAAGTCAAGACTCGACCCCATTGAATTTTCGAAGTCAAGACTCGACCCCATTGAATTTTAATTATATGATTAGCGTCAAACCTTGACTTCATACCCCTTGGCAGTCCGAAGTCAAGACTCGACCCCATTGAATTTTGACCCCATTGAATTTTACAAGACCCTCAAGAAGTTGAGCGATTGGCGTTGAAATTAACCCAGCGACCTGCATTAGATAATCAGCATACATTTAAAGTCAGTTACTTAAATGAATTGGGTAATTTGATGCTATTTGAAAGCCCTGGCGTTATTTTCAGTAATGAAAATAACTGATAATAAAAAAAAGGGGGAGGGGGCAAAGCTTGACTTCGGACATCACTAGTGTGTTCCTGCGGTCTGAAGTCAAGATTTGACCCTATTGATTTCATGCCTTAAGCCTTCTTGCAGTAAAACGAAAGGGTCATTAGCAATCTATTCGTGCATTGCTGTGCTTATTATATTCCTTTAGGCATGTTAACCCTCCACAATCCTCAGTTACGTTTACGACTTTAATCATCAACTGGTAACGGTGAATCGTTAGCTGGGTTTTCTAGGTGATTTTTTTTTGACTTAGCCTTGGTGTTGGCAATAATCGCATCCTTGCGATTAGCATTTAGCTTCTATTGACCGGCAGCCCACCAATGAACATTTATTGTCTTTCCTGGTTGAGCAGGAATCGTTAGGGTTATTGAATCGTTTCTAAACCCAAGACTAACTGGCGACCAATAACCATTTAAATTATACGAGTTATTCAAAGAATCAATTACAACGATTCCATCAAGGCTTTGTTGGCTAGAGGTAAATCCAAAAGTGATTAAGCTTGGATCCCAGTTCCAATTATTTCCGGCAATGACTTCAATGGTGATCTCTTCTGAAAGATCTAAAGTAGTAAAAGAATGCTCAGCACCTAAATTTATGATTTCTGAATCAGTTGTCGTAACTGGACTTGCTATTGTTAAGGTCGTAGGGTTAGGGTAATTAATGGTATTCCAAATTAAAAAACCATCGTCTGCATCTAAACCTGTGATGAATCCAGCACTGGTTTCTATTTGGGTTGTGATACCGTTTGAATATTCAAACAGTTCAGTCGGAGTATCGGCAGCATTGCCTTCAGTCCAATATAGGTTACCAGCATCTACTTGAGCATCATTTACCGAGCTTTCACTCAACAATACTGATTCACCATTTACAAATGTGTACAGCTCTTTTGGAACAAAACCGAACGAACTGACACTTCGTTGAAAAGTAATCACATTATCTTCTATAAGCGCATTTACTTTAACGCCACTTGGTGAGTTATAGACATTAGTGACTTGCGAAAGCCCTTGTGAGTTATATTGAAATACTTCATTAGAAACCGTGTCGTTTGAGCCAATCCATACAACTGATTCACCATCAAAACTTGTCCATGAATTTATTGAGTGATTCGTCGGTGTTATTTGAGTCGTCGTAAAACCGTCCCATAAAAATATTGCACCTGATTGTCCCCAAACTATTTTTCCATCAGCCACATGTATATTTTTGCTGTAATCATTAACTGAATATCCAACGTTACCCGATGTGATTTGTCTGACACTAACGCCATCATAAAAGAAAATTTCATTGGCGTTATTTACTTGTTCGACCCACGCCACATTGCCATGATCATCATAAGAAAACCCGCTTTTATCTGTATTGGAAGAAGTGATTGCCGTGATTGAATTATTTTTATATGAAAATAATGTTGCAATTAATTCTCCATCTGTAAACACCGTTTCACTCCAATACAGTGTTCCGTTTGAAATGTTAATGTCTTCTTTTATTGTCGAGCTATCTACAACAACAAACGCTTGACCACTTTCTATCAAAGATATTTTAGTGCCTAACGCACTTAAGGAAGAATTAGCCACCAAACCTGATTCTAAGTCACGATCTGAATACCCGCCTTTCGTTTCATTTAAAACTTGTGTATTAAATTCTGCCATCACTGGTGATGAAAAAGTTAAACCTGCTAATATTGTTGCTAATACAACTGACGTTTTGTTGATTTTTCTGTTCATTATTTTTTACCTTATATTAGAAAATAGTATCTTAATAATTAAAATGAGTGTCTATTTATATTACCACCAAACATTCATAAACATTGTGGTGCAAATATGCAACGCACTGTTGAGAAATTATTATTTGTATTGCGCAATTATTTTCATTTTAATATCGTTATTTAAAAGCAAAATCATTATGAAACTATCTAAAATTATTATATTTATTACATTAATCAGTGCATTACATGCTCAAGCTGATGATCAGGATTTATTGTATGACGCGATAAAATCAAAACAATCACAAAGTGCCATTCAGCTTATTCAAAGTGGCATAGACTTAAATTTTGAATTTCAATACTCGCCCTTAATTCTTGCAATGCAAACCCAGCAAGTAGACGTATTTACTGAATTACTTAAACAGGGCGCGGACATAAATACCCGTTATAGCTTTCCTGTTTCTGCTATCGCATTTTCATTACATCAAAGCGATGATCAATATTTAAAATTAATATTAACATTTTCAAAAAATGCAGATGTGGATCAAGCCGACCCCAATGATTATGGACACACATTATTAATGAAAGCAGGGTTGCTTGGAGATATTTCAAAGTTTGAAATATTACTCGCACATGGAGCAGATTTATCAAAACCTGATAATTTCAAAGATCAGGTGCTAGGTGTTGTGGCTTATAAAGGTCAGGTGGACATGGTTAAACATATCCTGACAAAAGAGGTGGACATCCACCACAAAAATAGACGAGGCAATACCGCATTAAATCATGCAACATCACAAGGACACTTAGACATTGTTAACTTGCTTGAAGCTAAATTAGCAGAGAATAAACAAAATGCACTTTCACCCCATAATTTTCAAGACATCGAACATCAAGGCACGTTTGCCCCATTCAAACCCGATCATATTCAGGTGGATAAACAAGGCAAAATTTTAGCATCGGCACCGTCTACAAAAGGCATGTTTTTAAGTTTCTGGGAAGGCGATTCGAATGAATACCCTATTGCTGAATCGGTAGGCATCGTTGGCTTTGAATTTAATAGTCAAGGTGATTTGATTATGGCAGATTTTGTAGCGGGATCAGTGCTTAAGCGCGATTCTAAAGGCAACGTTTCTGTCCTAGCGGATCAACTTAATCGCGTAACCGGTTTGGCCATTAACTCAAAAGACGAAGTGTTTGCTGCCATGTTTAATGGCTCGAATAACCACAGCATTGTGCAAATCTTTCCAGACGGTACTATTAAAAAAGTCGCAAAAAAAATTCAGGTAAGAGGCGTGATCGGTTTAATATTTGATGACAGTGATAATCTATACGCAGGTAGCTGGGATAGCGGGACAATTTATAAAATCACCCCAAAGGGTAAGATTTCAGTATTTTCAAAAATACCCAATATTCAAGGTAACGGCATTAATCAAATCACCTATGGTCAAGGGTTTTTATACACAAGCGCCGGCACCCCACGAAAGCTGTATCGTATTGATGCAAGCACAGGAGAAGTCGAAACAGTTACTGCTAAGTTATTAGGGCTTAATGAAGATGCAAACCAAGATTTATTAACCGACCTTAGCGGCGCCATTACTTTATCTAACGATGGGAAAACACTTTATTACACTAACGCACAGCAAGCACTTGTTAAGCTTAGCGTGGGAGATAAAGACTGATCAACTAACCTAGAAAGATCCACTCGTAGTTAGTTGAATCAAATTAAAAAGCCTCGGTCATGCAAATGATCGGGGCTTTTTTGTGGGCGAGTGCTAACTGTGGGCGAGTGCTTGCCCTTGTGGTAACTTGTTTTAAAGAATATTTTAAGAAGTTAGCAGTGAAGGCAAGCCATCACCCACATTGATTTGTTCGATGGTTTTGTGGGTCGTAAGCTTGCCTACAAGGATGTAGGTAAGGCGCGAGAGCAGGACGCGGTAGCTTTGCTGCGACAAAACTAATTCGAGGTTGATTTTTAGTGCGTTTAAAAGGAGAAGGGGTCAAATCGCTTGTTTAATAAAAAAGGAGAAGGGGTCAAATCGCTTGTTTAATAAAAAAAGGAGAAGGGGTCAAATCGCTTGTTTAATAATACTTTCAATAATGGTGTTAATTTTCTTCGAAGGAGAAAGCATAGAAAGGACATCCACTTTTGGCTGTAAATAGAGCGCAATAATAAAACCAATATCATTTATAATTCTGTTTATATCATTACCAACATACTCTAAACCCGTCACCCAACAAACCCTAACCCTCATCCTTCTCCAGCAATTCCATCAACCCAACCAGCGCCACAAACAACACTGCACCCACTGGCCAAATAATCCAAGTGAATCCCCAGTTCATGGTCCATAAACTCCAGCCTAAATACACGGTGGTTAATAACGGCCAATAAAAAGCAGCGAGTTTTTCAGCTCGTTTGGTGCGTTTGCTTTTAGGCGTATCTTGCGTGGTGTCTTTTAGGATGTTGTTGAAGGCATCCATTTTGGCGGATGCGGGTATCACTAAATATAACCCTACTGCGATCATGAGCATTAAGACATTTAACATCATTAATACGATGTCTGTGCCTTTGAAAAACACGCTGACAAACATCAAGGGGGCAAAGCATGTAATGAACAAGAAGATGCCAATGGATAGTCTTAGGTTATAAGTGGGTCTGTATTGCTGTAGCTTTTCTTTAAATACGCTGTGCACGCCATAAGCCAATTCAAAGGGGTCGTTATCAATTTGGCTGATGTCGTTTTCATATTGGTTGATTTTGATGAAAAAACTGACGGCAATGGAGATCATGATTAACATGCCCATGATGCCAATCGCTGTGGCGATGTTACCGGTTAGGTTTAATCGTTGGGTATGCGCCATGGCCAAGAAGAAAAACAAGGGAATCACTGAGCATACACAAAGTAACACGCCTTTGATGGTTAAGGCGGATACTGCCATTTTATGTTCGATGTACTTTGCGGCTTGTTCTAGGCTTATTTGAATGGCGCTTGTCTCGTTATGGGGGGCGCCGTCGTCAAATGTTTCGATCTCGTCTTTTAGTAGGGAGTCGGTTGATACATCAAACAGCTTGGCTAACAATATGATTTTGTTTAAATCGGGGATGCTGTTTGTGCTTTCCCATTTTGAGACTGATTGTCTTGATACGCTCATTTTGTCGGCCAGTTCTTCTTGAGACCAGCTGTTGTGTTTTCTTAATTTGACGATCTTCTCTGCTAAAATCATAACGTTCTCTTATTCGTTTTAATTGTGCTAAGCATAGGTAGTTAGAGGGTTGCAGTCTAGCAACTGGGGTTGGTAATGTGTCAACTGGTGGTTGCTTTTGGGGTAAATGGGTGGAATTAGCGTTATTGTTTGAATTTAGTTAGTTTTGTCGCAGTAAAGCATATGACCTACACAGCAAAGCTACCGCGTCCTCGGCAATATGTTCCAGACATTGCTCTACTACCTACTTCCTGTAGGCATGCTCTCGGCCCTTACCTACATCCTTGTAGGCAAGCCTTGAGGATGGCATCATTTACCCATTTGAAACAGGCCCTTAAAATAAGACCAAAAAAAGGCCAGTACCGCAGTACTAGCCTTAAACAAAAAGTTAACTATTCTTCAAAAAATATAAGATTTAACTACTTATGTTTTTTGCTCTCAACTGATCCCCAAAGCTTTTTAATTTTACTGTCACGCCCACAACTAAATCGGTAATACGAGTAACGCTTTGGATTTTTTGTGTAGTAATCTTGGTGATAATCTTCTGCTGGGTAAAACTTGGTGGCAGCTAATATTGGCGTCACTATATCTTCGCTGAACGGTTTATTTGCTTTTACCTTGGCTAAGGATGCTTCAAACACGGCTTGTTGCTCGGCATCTTGATAGAACATGGCGGTTTTATACGGGCCGCCTTTGTCACAAAATTGTCCGTTTGCATCGGTAGGGTCAATGGTTTTCCAGAAATAATCAGACAGGGTTTCAAGTGATACCACTTCGTCATCAAAGGTAATTTTTACAGCCTCATAGTGTCCTGTATTTTTAGAGGACACCTGTTTGTAAGTTGGGTTTTTAGTGTGACCGCCGATGTAACCGGACACGGCTTCACTCACACCTTCAACGGCTTCAAAGTCTGACTCGACACACCAAAAACACCCACCTGCTACGATTATGGTTTGGGTTTGCGCGTATGAATTACCTATTAAGGCTGTGCTTGCAATTAGGGTTAATCCTAATGTCATTTTTAATCTGCTAATAATTGTCATCGTTTAAATCTCATCTATGTTTCGGTTATATGACTTTAGAGTGCCTAAACCTGATTAATTTACAAAAATAATTATATTTTTTTGTAAATAGTCTGTTATTACCCATTAGCGCCTAGTATGACGACTTTAAGATTATCTTTTTAGAATGATATAAATTGTAATGATAAAGTTATTTAACCGCTTCATCACTATTCATTAACTGCATTCTATATATTTTCTTTTCATTTGTGATTAAAAGAAATGGTATGATAGCCACGCATAATGCAGTTAATAAAAAATCGTATAAAATGAGGAAATAAATGTCAGCTTTGGATTAAAGTTAATAAGTAGTACAGTAATAAGTTTGTTGCTTTTAGGGTGTAATGATTCATCTGATACACCTGTTACGTTATCAGAGAATGGAATTTGGTATGGAACTGGCACTTTAGAATTAAATAATTCAGGTAATAGCCAGTATAATTTCACAGTAACAAAAGATGGTTTGGTCGAAATTAATTTGAAATCAGAAGAGGATGCCTATTTAGTTTTATTAGATAGTGATTACAATTTAGTTAGTCAAAATAATGATTCAACTGAGGGTTCAACAAATTCTAAAATTAATGAAACTTTAAATTCTGGGACATACACCATTATTGCTGCAAGTAATTGGCTTAATACTTTTGGTGAATTTGAATTAACCGTATCTTCTGAAGAAAATATTGTGTCTGGTTTAGTTTTAGAATATGCAAGTACTTATACTGGGCCTCTAAATTTTGAAGGTTCAGTGCTTTCTGAAAGTGAAACAACACAAATATGTTTAGATTTAAATGATAATTATAAGTGTGACGAAAATGAATATTCAATGTCTTCTCAAAATGGTGAATATTCATTTGATAAAAAAATACTTATTGAGTTGAAGGAATACAATTTAGAAAAAGTACGCGTACTGGCAAAAGTTTCTAATGATGAAGAATTAAATTATTTGTTGGTGTCAAATAATTTAAGTGATTTATATATCTCACCAATGAATACTTTATTAAATGCATATATGAATTTTAATCCTATGCAAACCAAAGAAAGTGCGCAGTTAAATTTATTAAATGAGCTTAATATTTCATCAATTGGTCTTTATCTTTTTGAGCGAGGTGAGGTGTCTGCTTCATCACATTCAAACAATATGAAATTCTATTCAGTTTCTAAAATTGTAGAAAAAGAAATTGAAGTTGCCTATAAAAGTGCTTTTGAAATTGGAGAAAATAATTCACAACTAAGCCTAGATGATGAATCACTTCATTTGTTTGTTGCAACAATGATAATTGAAAAGTTGCCCGAAATTGCGCAACAAGTAGAGGCTAAAATTAATGAGGCGTCAAATATAGAGTTAACTGATTATCAAACATTAATTGATGAGGCGGATACCGGTTATACTGAAGTTGAATTTTCTGAACAATTAGATATATATTCAGAAATTGTATTAAAGAATATCGAAATTAATGCATTTGGTGATTATGGTAATTACTTTCAAACCCTCTATGAAGATTTAAATTCTACAGCTAACGTTTTGATAAAATCGACTCCTAATAGCTGGGGGGTGCATCATAATCAATTAATTTTAAATTTAGAAAATGGATCAGGTGCCGCAGATGTTGAATTAATTGATACCGGTTTAATAGGTGGATACCTAAATGACGGAGCATTGCTTGATTTGTCTTCTGAATTTGAAATGTATAAAAATAATATGGTGGATTACGCGGTTTCTCAAGGTCAAAACGAATTGGGGCAACAAGTTGCGATCCCTGTTGATTTAGGTCCAGGTGTTGCTTTTTATCGTAGAGATTATATGGAAGGCTTAGGATTTGATTTGACAGAAGTGATGGATTCGTGGGAGTCGTGGTTGTCTTATGGTCGAACGTTGCGTGATGATCATGATGTGTATTTGGTTTCAAATGTCGATGGAATTGCTCGAGCTATTATTTATGGAACAGTTGAGCCAGGTAACGGAATTTACATTGGCGCCAATGATGAAGTGTTA
Source organism: Marinicellulosiphila megalodicopiae (assembly GCF_045862395.1). Lineage (NCBI taxonomy): Bacteria > Pseudomonadati > Pseudomonadota > Gammaproteobacteria > Oceanospirillales > Marinicellulosiphila > Marinicellulosiphila megalodicopiae. The sequence goes on along the minus strand of NZ_AP023087.1, from coordinate 4,451,032 downwards.
GTTGAAAATGAAAGATTTAAATTTGCATTTAATATGGCTCTAACGTTACGCAACGAAGGTTTAGATGCCAGTTTGGGTATGTGGAATGATGATTGGTATAACGGATTTAATGATGGTTTGTTTGCCATGGAAATTCAAGGTGCTTGGTTATTAGGTCATATGAAAGGTTGGATTGCGCCGGATACATCTGGTTTGTGGGGGGCATCAACTTTACCTGCTGGTATTTATGGCACATGGGGCGGCACATTTGCAGCGATTCCGACCCAGTCAGCAGATAAAAAAGACGCCGCTTGGAGAGCGATCGAGTACATGATTTCTCCAGAGGCTCAGTTAACAGGATTTAAAGAGTGGGCGATGTTTCCTGCAAATAAAACAGTATATAGCGATGCCATTTTTGATGAAGAAATAGCGTTTTTAGATGGGCAAAAAGCACGTTTATTATTTGCTGAAATTGCTAATAATGTGACGCCTATATTGCCTAGTAAATACGATAATATTGCTGAAACACTTATTGTAAATACAGCGTTGCAAGAAGTACTTGCTGATGGTCGAGATATAGATGAAGCACTTAAAGATGCAGCTGATCAATTAGAAGCACGTATGCAATAGTTTTTGAATTAAACTGTAAAATTAAAAACGCCCATTGTTATGGGTGTTTTTTTTGTCTGTTATTTATTATTTCAATTTCATAAACACTTTCAAAAACGCCATAATTATGAAAACAGGGTAAACAATTGCAACGATTAATCCACCTATCAATCCATAACTTAACCCTGATTCAAAATTCCAAAACACAAAACACGGCCAATAAGTGGGCATAAATCCGTTTAACCAGCCTAAGCCATCTTGATAAATCCAACCTAATATTGGCGGTATTAAAAACAAACCTGATATTTTAGACAGCGCCAGTCCTTGAACTTTATTAGATGCCAGGACAGCTAAAAATAAACCAAAACAGGGTGCTAATAAAAGCGATATAACGGTCACTAATAAATCGCGCATAAAATTAAACGGCACAAGTTGGCTGATCCACAAACTTAGTAAGGTAATGGGGATAGCCATTAGAAGCGGGCCGACCATTTTCTTTAATAAATACCCCGTTAAACTGGCAGGGGTTAAGGCAATAGCAATTAATGAGTTTTCGTCTTTTTGATCTAATAATAAAAACCCAATCACCAAACCAATTACAAGCGGCGCGGTTAATACTAAAATTGACTGTCCTAATTGTGCAAATTGCATTAAATCGTATTGATGATTCTGCATAGACCAAATTTGTAAACCGGGTAAAACAATTCGTGCCAATAACGCTAAGACTACAGGAAATAATATCATCCAAGGCAGCATCGGGTCGCGCTTTATTTGTAATAATTCTAATTTGATATTATGAGTTAGCGTGCTCATAAACCTTCTCCTGCAATTTTATATAGGTTTTTATGGTTCCAATAAAATAAACCACCTAACACAATGGCACTGCTTATTAATGAGAACATCCATTGTGAGAGATTGCCTCCATCAATAGAAATATTTAAAAGCATTAATGGACCTTGCATGGGATGTAAATAAAATAACCACGAGTCGCTAAATTCGAATAAATTAAACACAGGTAAAAATAAAACAAACATAATAAAAATAGACGGAATCATAAATTCATTTAACGAATTAAAATAGTTAATGCAAATTAAACCTGTTAATACAAAGGTAGCCGACATAACTATGATGCCAACAACCGCTAAAAATGAAACCTGCTCGTGTCCTGCACCAATATATAAAAATGCCAAACTTTCTAATAATGTAAGCACACCAAGGCTTGCCACTTTACTCAATAAATAATGGGATTCACTCATGGGTGTGAGTATTTGTGCAGCCAACGTGCCTTCGTCTTTTTCTAATAATCGAATGCCCGCCACAAAATATAAACCTGATATTTGTAAATTGCCAAATACTAAAAATGGCAAAATGTGTTCAACCTCTGCAATGGGTGTAAAACGTAAAATTAAAATCCAAATAACAGTCACAAATGCCGCTGCGCCATAAAAACCGTTTTGCCACTGTAATTTTATATCTAATAAAAAAGTATTCATTATTAACCCTTACACTAATGTGCGTCCTGTTAATTTAATAAATACGTCTTCTAGTGACGCTTCACGACTGTGTAGTGTGCGCACTTCAAGGTCTTTTAAAATGGTTTGAAATTTTGTGTTGTCAGATAAACCGACCATCGAAAATTCTTCAAATTTTATTTCGTGTTCGTTTACATATTCAACAATTAATGCAGCTGATCCATGTTTGATTTTTAGCTCGTGGGGTTTTTCAATGGTTGATACATGTCCATCTACAATAAATGCCACGCGATCGCATACTTGATCTGCAATGGCCATATTATGAGTGTTCATTATTATGGTGCTTCCGTTTTGTTTTAACTCAAACAATATGTCTTTGACCATTTGTGACGACACAGGATCTAACCCAGAAGTGGGTTCATCTAAAAATAACACTTCGGGTTTATGAATTAATGCACGCGCTAACGACAAGCGTTGTTTCATGCCTTTTGAAAATTCGCTTATTTTTAAATCAGCCGCATCCAATAAATTCACCTTGGCTAATAATTCTTCGGCGCTGTAAATAGGTTCGCCTTTTTTATACAGTGTTGCAAAATAATTTAAATTTTCACGAGCGGTTAATTTTTTAAAATGATTGGGTAATTCAGGTTGAATGCCAATATGCTGATATAAGTCCCGATTCCAATTTTGTATGGGTTTGCCTAATACTTTAACGTCACCTGTGAACTCTTTTAATAATCCAATCATAATTTTTTGAATGGTGGATTTACCTGCACCACTTGGCCCTAAAAATCCAAATATTTCACCTTTGTTAATGTTGAAGTTAATATTGTTTAACACGTCCACTTTGGCTTTTGGGTATCTAAATGTTAAATTTTTGATAGTAATCATTTTGTTGTCTCTTCAATTTTAAATTATGTGATGTATATTTAAATTACTTAGATGGATTACCTAACCCATAAAAGAAAAAATCCAATGCCCATTTTAGTCGCTGTTTTGTGTCTGGCATCAAACTGATAAGACTTGATTCTCGTACCATGTGATCCAATGATTCAAGTGAAAACCAAAGTAGTTCGTCGCTGATGTCTTTGCGTATTACACCTTCTTGCTGTCCTGTTTTTAAAAAATCGAGCATGAATTGTTTTTGTTGTATTGCCGCTTCACTCATTAAACTAATAAGCTCGGTATGTTGATCGGTAAAAAGATCACTGATGAATGCGTCGCCCATTTTATTGGCATTGGCCATTTTCTCAGCAATAATTTGTTTTACTTTTTCTTGAAAACTGATGTCTTTTTGATTAATGCGATTAAATGAGTGTTGCCCTTCGTCGATCAGTTTTTGAGTCACACCAAGGGCAACCTGCATTTTGTTTTTGAAGTGTTTGTAATAGGTCACTTTGGACAAACCCGCTTCTAAACAAATGGACTCCACTGATGTTTTTTTAAGCCCCTGTTTAAAAAAGAGTCGTTGCGCGGCAAAAACAATTTGTTGAGCTGATGTGTATTTTGTTGATTTTGGCATGTTTACGGTTTCTTGAACAAAGTGATGATTTCGTAAATAATTATAGTTTACACTTTATTGCAGTCAAGGTGAAAACCGTTAACCTGATTAACTGGTTTATTAAGTAAGCATTACGCCTGTTTAGCCCTTTAAATATGGGCTAGAAAATGAAAAATGAATCACATATATTGGCTAACTTAGGTCTTACTTTCCCAAAATCAATAAAAGTGTAAATGTACAAGCGGTGAGAAGCATGCAAATAATTAAAATATCAGCTGAGTGTTGAATAGTATTCATGCAATATAGATTTCGTTTAATAGGTATTAGTGCAGACTAGCGCTCAATTGCTAATATAAATGTGTGAGAAATCCATCTATTAATGTTATGCATTAATTTATAAATTAAAAGTCATTGAACTGCGTAAGTTTGTAAGTTACGATCGAAAAATAGTTGATGGTATCGATTTAGAATTGTTTGAAATTTGATGGAAATAAAATTCAATTCAAGGGTTCAGTCTAAATTTGTAACATCAATTAATATAGTTGAGAGTGCGTCACTCTAAAAAGCGCCGTGTCATCCGAAAAACGTTAAGAGTAGGAATTAAAAATTAAACACTTTATATAAAGGGATCCAATATGAAATTCAATAGAAAATTTTTATGTTACACATTATCTACAGCTGTCATTGCATTAGTATCTATACCTTCAGCGTACGCTGATAAAGTAAGGGTTGATGAAGACGGTACGAATAATTGTAATGCAACGGGCTCATCAGTTACCTGTACGTCTGGCACAACGTCACGAACATATACTGGGTGTTCTGCACATCGATATGGTGGATGGATGTGTAATAGCGTAATGATTGCTCCTGATGGAACGGTAACATTAAGGTCGGTTGACGAACGTACAGTTTCAGAATAAACCTACTTGTAAAATCGTTTGTAAAATCGTTTGTAAAAATCGAAATCTGAAAGGTTTCGATTTTTGTAATGATTCAATTTCTTACCATGTATTTCTAAAATTACATAATCAGCCATATAGGATTGTTCCTGGTTTGTTCCTTAAACTTTCCTTTAATTGTCTATTGTTGTGTGTTGTCATTTCTCGCTGCTACACTTTTTACAGTCAAATTTTTACTTCACTGTTTGTTTTATTGTGAATAAAATTATTAACAGTGCAACTAAAAATTAAAAGTAATTATTCTGTAATATTTATTACATATCTTTAATGAGCATAATTTTTTTGAGTTCGATTAATTGAATATAATGTGGTTTTAATTAAATAATACTTAAAATTATTACCTTTCAAATTGCGCATAATGTTGTGTGAGCTGAATAGTGATTTAAAAACAGAGCGCTACTGATCAAAACGCCGTGTCATCCGAAAAACGTTAAGAGTAGGAAATAATAAATTATGAAACTTTGTATAAAGGGAACCTGTATGAAAAGTAATAGAAAAAACGCATACCTTATTAAATGCCTGCTAACGCTATTAGTTGGTGTAATCGCATTGCCAGCTGTAGCTGCTTCGTGGACACCTTGGTTGGATCGAGACAGTCCAGGTGGTAGTGGTGATTACGAGCATTTGAACGGATTTACAAGTAAACAAGTGTGTTCTGAGCCTTCAGCCATTCAAGCAAGACTACGCGGCAGTATCCATATTATTTATGATGGAAGTTTAGCGCCAGATTTGTTGGCATCGTTTTCACCAGAAGCGGGTTTGGTGTGTAAAAATAATCAACAGCAAGATAAAAGATGTAATGATTATCAAGTTCGATTTTTTTGCGGATCTACTCAATTACAAGATTCAAAGTTGAAAGTAAAATCCGTTGACACGATGCGATTAACTGAAGATGAAAATGGGTTAAATTCAGTTGCTTTTGTTACGATGACCAAAGAAAGTTTAGAGCTTACTGAAGAAAATAATTTTGTTTTAGATCTAGATTCAAAACAGGTATTACTTTTTGATGATGGCATTGGAAAAGATAAAGAAGCCGGAGATGGTATATTTACCGGGTTGTTTTTTGAAGATGTGAAAGACGCATTAGCGACTGATTCTAAGACATTAGAATTGATTAATAGAATTGAAAAACCCATCAGTTTTGAGTTTTCTTCTCGCTCTGTTCTGACTAAAAAAGTATTTCCACAAATGGACAGTGTTGTTGAAAAACAGTTAAAAGAAGTAACATTAGCTGATGGTACAACCGCGATCATTGTGGATAATTCTTTGCATAGTGGAGGTATTTTACCAGGTGTCGTGAATGAGGAAAATGCATTAATTATTAATGATGTAGATGTCATAGCAGACCCAGCTTTCACTTATGATGCTTGTAATTCCGATGGTACAGGTAATGATATAAATCCAAACGCGCCTTGGTCATTTAAAACATTAATGAGTCAATTAAATGCATCAAGTAATACCGGTTTAACGGATCAAGAGTTTATTGTTAATTGGTTAGAAAATTGGTTACAAACAAATAGCGTAAATGGTTTTAGTATTGCTGCAAGAAAAGGCGTTGTTGAATATTTCAAAGACGCAACAGGTAATGCTTTTAGTGCAAATCAAGATTTAACAAATATTGATATTGACCAATTACCATTTCGATTATTGGCTATTGTGAATCGTATTGATCTATCAAAATCGACCGCTTATGGTCAATCTGGTCAACCAGGTGAAATTCGATTTGTGTTTGGTTTGTTGAATATGGATCAACAAGGTGGGTGTCAGTCAATAGGTCTAAATAAACTGACAGTCATATTTGAATATGCCGATACAGCTGATGTGTGCACAGAGATCAACGCAAGAGCTAATCAATGGATTGATTTAGATAATATTGCTGGAATAAATGGACAAAATAGAAATACATTAGCATTCAAAAATGCACTAAAAGATATTACAGATGATGTGACAATTAATGGTGCTACTCAATTAAATCAATTGCGGACCAATGATTTTGCATTTGATGGAAAAAATGTATTTTCGCCATGGCAGTTAAAAGAATTTGTGATTGATCCAAACACGGGTTTAATTACGCCAGACACAATTAAACAAAATCCAGATCCTGCATTATTTCGTAATGGATCGAATTTGATGGCGGATTATTTAGAACAAAATGCCGGTGATATTTTGTGCGAAGCTCATGTTGTACCTGAACAGTATTCATTCCAAGGTCAGTCGCACAATTTCTTGGGTGCATTTGCAGACTACACAGTTGGAAATATGTGGAACGCACCTATTAATCCAAATAATTTACCAAGCAATTTCCCTAGCTGTCATGACACTTCTGTCACTGCTATGGCCAGTTGGGTGAATCAATCAGCATTAATGCAAAGTGAAGTGCGTCATAAGTTTTCATTAAATACCTGTGATGACTGTCATTCTGGTGAAACGGATACTAACTTTGTTCATGTAGATCCTGTCTCTCGTCAGTTGTCAGGATTTTTAACAGGGATTTCAGTTGATGATGCAATTATGCAAGGTGACATCACGCGTGAATTTAATGACTTAGCAAGAAGAAACCAAGTGCTAACCAGTTTGGCTTCAAGTCAAGCCTGTGGTATTAAAGTACTTAATTCGTTTCATGCTTTGCAACCTGCAAATATTGTTCACTAAGCTATTTAAAATAAACACTATTTAAAATAAACACTATTAAAAATAGTTAAATTATAAATTTCAAAAGGCCTTGCTAATTTTTAGTTGGGCCTTTTTTTATTTCTGTAATGCGAAATTTCAGTGTATTTCTTGGCTGTATTTGATTAATAAATTTTTATGTTTTGGCTCTAGTTTGGCTATGTTTCGAAACAGTGTTGCTGCAGCGCTAATAGTTTGAAAGTATTGGTTTTTTCATACTTTTGAGTTTCTAGTGCTCTAAACCAACCCAAGTAATGTCCAAGATATTTTGTTGCTACACCATGAAATCGTTCCATCCATTTTTGTAAACGACAGTTATATTCGTTTACATTTTTAATATGAAACACTCCTTCAACGGTTTGAAGGTTGTGACTGACTTTGTGTAAAATTTGATGTTGTTCGCAAAGCTTGTTAAATACGGGTTGATTATCGGTACATAAAATACATTGGCTTGCTAATCTCGGCGCTAATACTTGATCGATATTGTCATCTGTTACAGCATTTAAAATAAAATCCATTTCATGATGCGCTCGATCTACTGCTACTAATACGGGTGTCCATTCTTTGTTATTTAATTTTTTTGAAAGGGTTTTTTCTCCGCGTTTTCGTGGCTGTCTTTTAATATTCCTCTCGCCTTTTTGAGAGAATTTAAAATAAGTTTCGTGTGCCTCAATGATGCCTTCAAGCTTTTCGGGTTGGTCGGTTTGAGCCATACTTAAAAACCTATGCCGCCAATTGAAAGAAGTACTTAGAGCCATATCTGTTAATTTTGCACATTCTCTCAAAGATTTACCTTGCACCATGTTTTCAATATAAGTAAGCCATTTGGCATGGTTGTGTAATCGAAAAAATTGAGTGCCATTTGTGCACATAAATGTACGAGTGCAACCTTTACACCGATAACGTTGCCTGCCGTGCGCTTGGCCAAAACGTATGATTTGACTAGAATGGCATTTGGGGCAATGAGGGTGTTGATCCAATTCTATTTCTAAATTTTTAAGTACGGGGTTGGGTGTAAATGGATGCGAGCTTAGACGTTTTTTTATCAAATCGCACTGGGGTATTGTGAGTTTTTCAAGACTATCGATTAATGTTTGATATTCAATGTGTTGCATAAAGTGATCACTTTTTATTCTGTTATTGATTAAGCTTAGAATATTTTAAAGGTTTCACAAATTAACAACACTATTTGAAAATATAGCCTGCGCTATTAACGGTAATGATATGGTCAGACTTATAAGTTTACGGATTAAATGGAAAATTAGTGTAAGCTGCACCACACAATTAACCAGAGAAAATCAGAAAATGCATGCTGCAGAATTTAAAACACTACGTGAGGCGCTAGGCCTTTCAATTTCCACTCTTGTAAAAGTGATTGATGTGGATGAACGTACTATTCGTAAATGGGAAGCAGGTAAAAAGAAACTCCCTCAAGGCGTGGTCGACTCATTAATTGAAATTGATGCACTTGTTAACAAAAAAGTTACGCAGGCGTACCAAGGGTTTAAGCAATCTGCACAAACCACTGTTGTACTTTATCGCTTTATTGAAGAGGAAGATCTTCACGCTCATCATCCAGAATTTGAATCACTTCCAATGATGACCTTTGGCGTGGTACTGCAGCGCTTAAAGTTGAAATTGGAAAGTGAGCATGTTGAGGTAACCATTGAGTATTATCAAGATGAATAGGTATTTGTTGTATGTTTTATGTAGTTTGTAGTTTTCAGTTTGCAGTTTGTTTCATAAAATATTTAAGCTTGAGTATTCATTGAGCACAATCCATAACTGTTCAGGCAGCGATCAAATTTGGGTGTGAGCGCAATAGATAACTGTAACAAGCTTGAAACTCATTTCTGATTTTGCAATTTTAAAAGCTAAATCAGCCCATATATAGAATTTATGCTGTGAATTAGCCTGCTGCTCGCACGATGCCTCTGACATTTTGAATTTAATAGCATGTATTGGGCAGTTAATTGTAAAAGTTTTAGGCTAATTGAATGTAAATTCTATTTTTATACACAGTATTTTATACAGTGTAAAACCTTAGGTGCTACTTATTTGGATGATTTGACGCTATAAATTAAGAGGTTACTGATCATATTAAATAGTTATCCACATATTTTCACATGCCTATCTCGTATTTATCCTAGGTGTTATCCACAGTGTGCCACGATATATATTGATATTGAATCCAATGAGAGTTATCTATGTATTAAGTCGCTTTTTTAGAAATCATTAAAATATTCAAAGGATATAGTGTGTTAGCCTCAAAATGCCTTTTTACCATCTAATTTAACCTTTTTACCATCTAATTTAACCTGTTTGTATTTAAAAAAGTTCAAAATGAAACATAACTAAAAGAATCGCCCTTCTTACATGGCATGTCTACTAGCCTTGCCTATACTAAATGTACTGTTTAAAAAATACTCATCTTGTTGTTAAAAGTAGAAATTTGCTATGCCCATACAAAAAAAAATCACCATTGGTCTTCAAGTAGTATCTTTAAGTGATTCTTACAACAACACAATAATTGATTGTATAAACACGCTTGCGGTGAAGTTAAATGTCAATTTGATTTTGTTTTTAGGTGGCGCGCCTGGTAATCCAAATCTGGATCAAGAACATCATCAGAGTGTGATATACGAACAAATTAATTCAAAAAATGTGGATGCCGTAATATTATTAACTCCAACGTTAAGTAATTATTTAACTGAGCAAGAATTCAAACAATTATTAATAAAATTCTCATCTGTTCCGGTTGTTAGTATTGGAATGGATATTTCTAATTTTATTTCGAGACAATCTTCAATTATTGTGGATTCAATATTTGGTTTCAGCGAATTAATAAAAGATTTAATAGTCAAACAAAAATATAAAAATATTGCTTTTGTGTCAGGTCCGTTACGTAACCCTGAAGCATTAATGCGTTTAAATATATACAAAGAATTGCTAACAAAATACAAAATTGAAATAAAAGAAGAAAATATTTATTACGGATATTTTATTCGGGAAGATGGCCCAGCAGCATTAGATAAATTTTTATCAAATGAAAATATTCCAGATGTCATTATTTGCTCAAATGATGTGTGCGCCATTAGTATGATTGAGGAATTAACGTTAAGAAAAATAAAAGTCCCACAACAAATAGCGGTAACGGGTTTTGATAATATTAATGAATCTAAATTATGTACCCCAACATTAACCACCGTATCACAACCTTTTGTTAGAATGGGGGCCCTTGCATTTGAATTAGCAATGAAGCACATAAATAAACAATCATGTGAAAAATTATATACATTAGATAGTACTTTTGTGACAAGAAATTCAAGTGGATTCCATTCTGTAAAAAAAACCAAAAATCAATTAGAGTATGATCTGAATAAATACGTATTGCCTTTTATAGAAAAAAATATTGACAATGAGGTAATAGAGTATGATGAGAATATTTATGAATTATTGTCAGATATCGTATTTAAATTAATGCAACAATCTAACAATAATATTGATCGAAGTATTGTTGAATTTGAAGAACATTATTATCCAATTTTAGAAGAACGATTAAAATCCGATATACGATTAAAATCTGGTTATAAAATTTGGTTAGGTTCAATCGAGAAGTTAGAAAAATCAGAAGTAAACAGTAGCAAAAAATCAAAAATAATTAATTTAATTACCATTTTGATTAGGGAGTCAATGGAAAAGGAATTTGCATTAACAAGATCTACAGATATTTCTTCTAGGGATAATATTTATTTTGTTAAAGATATCATTGATGAAATATCAGATTCTAAAACTTTTGACGAATTAGCAGATGGAATTCGATCAAAATATTTACAACTATCAAGATTTATAGATTTGCAGAATTACTTAGTATTAGGCTACCCAAACCCAGTCAAAAAAATAAAAAATATGAAGTGGATTCCACCTAATAAAATCGATACGATACTGTCTTTTAATGATATCAAAAATGATAATTTTAAAAATTCTAAAAATCATGACGCAACACTGTTATTTCCAAAAAAATTAAAACCAAATAAATCAAGATGCACAATGGTTGTTGAAACAATATACAACTCTGATGATCAGCTTGGTCGAGTCATTTATGAACTATACCCAAGAGAGATAGATTTATTTGCATGCGCAATGATTACGTCTCAAATAACGTCAACAATACGAAATATTCACCAAAACAAAGCAAGACTCATCGCTCAAGAAAAAATCCAGACCCTTGTATCCGATTTAGAATCGAAAAATAAATTAGCAGAAGAAGCTGTAACAGCAAAAGGTCATTTTTTGGCGACCATGAGTCATGAAATAAGAACACCAATGAATGGTGTGTTAGGGGTGACGGAGTTATTACAAAATACAAAATTAACCGAAAAGCAAAATAATTATTTACAAATTATTCAAAATTCAGCTCATTCATTGCTCAATATAATCAGTGATATATTAGATTTTTCTAAAATTGAAGAAGGTAAATTAAGCGTAGAACATATTGAATTTGAATTGATGAAGCTATGTAATGAAGTGATTTCTGTTTTTTCATTCGATGCTCAGAAAAAAAATATAAAATTAAACTTATCGATACATGAAGATGTGCCCACTATCATTGTGTCAGATCCAACTCGATTACGACAAATATTAATAAACTTAATAGGGAATGCATTTAAATTTACTGAAAAAGGCTCTATAACTCTTGGTATAGAATTAGAATCAAATACTGATTTTAATAAAGAAAATCCACTTTTAAAATTTTCAATTATTGATACAGGAATTGGTATATCTATAGAAAATATTGAAAAGTTATTTGGTGCATTTAATCAAGCGGACAGCTCCATAACACGAAAATTTGGTGGGTCTGGATTAGGATTGAGTATTTCAAAATCGTTGTCAGAATTAATGGGGGGCGATATTGGTGTTACCTCAAAAGTGAATTCAGGCTCAATATTTTGGTTTACAATACTGAGCAATCAATCCAAAGCAAAACCTAAACCAGCTGTGCAGACTAATGTACGCGACACCATTCCAAGAAAATCATTAAAAGGTAAAAAAATATTGGTAGCAGAGGATAATAAAGTAAATCAAATAGTCATCAAAGGCATGGTAAAAAAACTTGGTGCGCAAGCGGTTGTTGTAGATAATGGCCAGGAAGCATTTAAAGCATACCAAGAAGGAATTGATGAATATGATTTGATAATTATGGATTTTGAAATGCCAGTATTGGATGGTGCAAGCTCAGCAAGAAAAATACGAGCATTAGAAAATTTAATAAACACTGATGATACTACCTCCATACGCATACCCATTGTCGCCATTACAGCGCATGCAATGAATGAACATCGAGAATCCTGTATAGAGGCAGGAATGGATGACTTTTTAAGTAAGCCGATTGATTCTGAATTGTTGTTCGAAATGCTCGATAAATACTTGTAAAACTGTTTTGTGATGCCAAAATGATCAAACAAGTGATGATTAACCTATTAGTTAATGCCGTTAAATATTCACCAAAAGACAATGAAATACGTATTAGTGCCAGCGTAAAAAAACAAAAGTGCTGTGTGATTGTGAAAAATAATGTGAATCTAGAATCCAACCCTATAAACATTTCCCTACCCAGTGTCTATGACTCGGTAGGATTTGGATTGGAAATCGTACAAACCATATTACACGCACACGATTCAGAATTAAAAACCGAAAAAAGTAAAATGGATTTTACAGCGAAATTTGAGCTACCATTGAGTCAATGAATAAACTTGATTGACGTTGTATGTTTTCTAATAATAAAAATATAACAAGCATAAAATTAAGTGACTTAAGCTAAAGATCAAACATTCAGTAAAAATTAAAATTAATAAACGGATTAAACCGGTATCGTAAGAAATAAATAGCAGCGTAAGCTGGACGAATTTTACAAAATTGAACCGGTCATGTCTGATCTGCAATTTGTTTTTTCTCGAACCCTACGGCTCAATACTTCCTGATCAACTACTTGATGGAATAAAAGTGTAATGGAATAAAAGTGTGATGGAATAAAAGTGTGATGGAATAAAAGTGTGATGGAATAAAAGTGTGATGGAATAAAAGTGTGATGGAATAAAAGTGTGATGGATTAACCGTTGAGTTAAATATGGTGTTAATCAATTAATGATTTTTTTGAGTTTATTATGTAAAATGCGGCCTTAATTTTTTATTCATGAGTTAAAGCTCACTTCAAGGAAATATACATGTCAAGATCAATAATAATGATGGCAAGCGCAATAATGATGTTTGCCTGCAATAGCACTGAAACTAAAAAAGAAATAAGTCCTGCTGCTGCATCTGTTTTTCAATCCATTCAAATGCCTGAAAAAACAGCCGATGTTTCAGTGAATTATGAAATAAAAAACAATGTGGATGCGGCTTGTTTAAATGAAGAAAAGCATAAAATTTATCAGGCGGCATTAAATTTATCAAACATTAGTAGTTTGTATACTGATAAAGATGGGACAGTTAATTCGATGATTGTTAGAATTAATTCTTTCACCCAAGAGCAATGTCCATATATAGTTGCAGGCAAAACAGTTCAGTTTGAAACTAATAAGACATTACGCGAAAAACAATTAACTGCTTTTATCGATGTGCATCAAATTACTTATGAAGATGATTTAGCAAAAGTAAATTACGGTACGGCAAGTAATGCACGTTATGGAAATATTGACGTTAGAAATGTAGATGGAGATTGGTTTGCTGTTGGAAGAAGTGGACAATGGCGCTCAAGTTCGTTTGCAAGATCTCAAATGAGTGAGGTGTTTTATGGGGTGCAATGTAGAGACGGCTCCCAATTGGCACTTTATTTGTCATTTCATAAAACGGATATTTGTCCTAAGTAAGTATTTATATGAAAGAATTTTAATTAATCGAGTGCTTAAATTTTTTAAATTTTAGGCACTCTCGTAATTATATTTACAGATTTATTATTTTAGTAATTCCAACCGCATTAACAAACTCTTCATCATGGCTCACCAGAATAAAACAAGAGTTGTATTCTTTTAAGCAATTTTGCAACAATATTTTACTTTCAATATCTAAATGATTGTCAGGTTCATCTAATAATAATAAACAATCGGTTTGTGTCGATACACAAAGCCAAGCTAACTTTAATTGCTCACCTCCGCTTAGTGCATGACAGGGTAAAAATACGCGATCTCGTCTTAAGCCAATGTTGGCTAATAACGTTCGTAAGTTGTCATGACTATGTTCGGTTAACCATATTGATAGGTTATCTAATGCATTTAAATTTTGATCAAGAAGCGAATAATGTTGATCAAGGGTAACGACTTTTTTGTTGCAGTGAATGTGCTCATATTTATTGCTGTTATAAATAAGTGATAATAATGTGGATTTACCTGAACCGTTTTCTCCTGATATTAATAATTTTTCATTGTTGTTAAGTGAAAGATTAACGGTTTTATTAACATAAGGCAGGATTAAATCTTCAATAAATAAAACCTGTTTACCATTGGTGTTTTGTTGATCTAGTACTAATGCTTGAGTGTCGTAGCGGCTGATTTGTTGTTTGGCATCATCTAATTTAGTTTTTAAATCGTCATTTAATAAATCGGTTTGTTTGGTGCGTTGGCGATTAGTGCTTTGTGCGCTTTCTTTTTTTGTGTCGTATGCTATTTTGCTATGGCTTCTTGAATGTTTATTTTTAATGCCTGTTTTTTGCGACTGCTCTGCTTGTTCGAGTTGTTTCTGTTGATTTTTATTTTGAAGTTTAATTTCTTTTTGAATGTGATTTACTTGATGATTAAGTGCGTTTAGTTGGATTTGATTTTGTTCAAAATAAAAATCATAATTCCCTCCAAAAAGTTCAATACCATTTGAGGTTAATTGGTAAATACAATCAACGGCTCGTAATAATTCACGATCATGGCTGATCAGTAATATACCAAATTTAAATTGTTGGATTAATTCTAATAACCATTGTTTACCCTTAATGTCTAAATGGTTGCTGGGTTCATCTAAAACCAAAAATTCAAAATTACTATTGAATAATTTTAATATCGTTAGTTTTGTCTTTTGGCCGCCACTTAAATTTTGGACTAAAAAGTCCACATCTGCAGGTAAATGTGCGCGCTCAAGTTTGGTTTCAATTTCCGCTTTAATTGTCCATTGGTCATTTATAATTTGAAATAGGGCTTCATCGGCATCACCTAATTCAATTTTATTTAAAGCATCAATTACAGGGGTGATTTCTAAGAAATCAGCAATGGTTTGGTTTTTTGAATCGTCAATTTTTATTTTGTCTGGTGGCGAGAGGTTGGATTTTTGTTGGAAAAAACCAATATTGTCTACATGACAATTCACATTACCTTTAATGTCATAAGTTAAACAGGCAAGTGAAAAATTTTGTATCAATTGAGTGAATACCGATTTTCCCGTGCCGTTTCGTCCTATCAAACCTTGAGTTTGATGCGTAAAACTTAACGATAAATTTTTAAACAATTGACGCTGATCAGGTAGGGTTAAATCAATATTATTAAATTCAATAATCGGTTGGTTGTGAATGGTAGATTGAGTATTTTGTGTTGTATTAGGCATAAGCACTCCAAATAGTAAGCAGGAGTCAAATTGCGTAGAAATGTTTTTTATAAATCAAAAATCATTGATTAAGACAAAACATCGAAACATGAAAACGCATTTGCGAGACTACCTGCATTAAATTAATAAAAGCCAAAAAGGTTTGGATAAAAATTTAACGAGTAATCATTACATCATGTTTATATATTGCCTTGGAGGAGAAAAGAAAAACTAGGTTAAAGGGTTTTGACTGATATTGCAATGGCTAACGTTGAGTTTATCGTGACAGTTGGTTAAGTGGGGTGGTTTATTAGGGGTTGTTGTGTACTTAATTTATTTTTACTTTACTATGTAATCAATTTAATATTTTATAAATAAAGGCTAAAAATGATTCATCATATACATAAATATTTAAGATTATTACCATTTATAATATTGATTTTTTTGTGTGGTTGTAAGGAGAGTCAAGCCAGTGGTGCGCTTGAATATGAAATAGAAATTACATATTCCACAATAAACGTACAGGGTTTTACTATAAAAATTACGGAATCGTTAATGGATAATTCTGAATATTATTCAGGCGTTTCACTTTTGCATGAAAGGTTAGCAGTGGTTGTGGATGTGCTTCCAAAAAGTGAAATCGATTTTCTTAAACAAAATGTCATTATTTGGATTACAGATGAAAGTGAAGTTTATAACATAGCAAATGTTGAGTATCACAAATCAGCTCAATGGCTTATCAATAATAATCTTAACCCGGACAAGGCCAAAGGAATTGAGATTCATACCTTTAATACGTTTATAGAATGGACAAAAGATCAGCCTTTTATGCTGTTACACGAATTAGCGCATGCGTATCAGCATCAATATTTGGGTGATGATAATGCGAAAATATTATCAGCATTTAATTTGGCGCGGGACAGTGGAATATATGAAGAGGTGGATCGAAATGGCGTGCTCGAAAAGGCTTACGCCATTGCAAATGAATTTGAGTATTTTGCAGAAACATCGGAATCTTTTTTTGTTACGAATGATTATTTTCCCTATAACAGAGATCAACTTAAATCTTTTGATAATAATGGTTACCTGTTAATGCTAGATATTTGGGGTGTTGTTGAATGATTTTATTTTTCGCGTTGTAATAATTGTATTAAATATTTTATAATTTCATTTCTATATATTATTGTTAAAACAATTGCATCGAAGTAATCCCAAATTTACTCAGTAGCACTTTTACGCGATGAGAGTCATTGGTTGTGGTTTTTTTAAGTCTGCTGACTGCAAATAGTTTTCGTCCTGCATCGGCCATGCTCTTTGAGTCTAAGCACGTTTCAATAATGGTTCTAAGTTGTGCTTGATCAAAATAATCAAGATTGTCTATCGCTTCGCAAGATAGATAGTCTTCCAAGTCGATAGTATTTGTTTGGCTGTTATGTGCGTTCCATTTATTTTTTAAACGTTCGATTTTATCTAGTGTAATTTCGTCGTTAATGCGTCCACCATCACACAATATTGTCATGCGAGTGATGCTTGCATTTAAATCTCTAAAATTATTTTTCCAAGTGGCTTGGCTTGATTTTGAAAATTCTAAATATAAAGCCCGTGCACTTTTGTTGAATTTTATTAATGTCTTTTTCTTATTTTGAATGGCGTTTAATTCAAAATCAATGTTCGCTTCAATGTCTTCGATACGATCTTTAAGTGAGGGTAACTGATAAGTCCATAAATCAATACGGGCTAATAAATCTCCACGAAACTCACCAGAGTTAGCTTGCTGTGAAAGATTTTTATTGGTGCCTGCTATTAATTGAAAATCACTTTTTATGGTGTGGTCTGAACCAAAGGGCATGAATTCTTTTTCTTCAATAGCTTTTAATAACATGGCTTGTTCATCTAAACCTAGCTCACCTACTTCATCTAGAAACAATAACCCTTTGTGTGCCTGTCTTAATAAGCCGGGGTTTTTCTAATGGGTGACCCCGGTGGTTCTTTAATTAAATATCAGACATAAAAAAGGCCAACATTAAATGAATAACATCAGCCTAGTAAACTTCAGAAGGTTGTCAAGAATCTAGACCTGCCCCCCCGTGGTTTACTCTTGCGCTTTTGTAGATTGTTTTATTTTTTAATTAAATATCAGACATAAAAAAGGCCAACATTAAATGACTAGCATCAGCCTAGTAAACTTCAAAAGGTTGTCAAGAATCTAAACCTGACCCCGGTGGTTTTTTCTAAGACGGGACTTTAACCCGCTAGATATATTGCCGGTAACGGCGTACGACCTGACCCTGGTGGTTCTGCCATTCGGCTCTGACCCCGTGGTTTTTTGGTTTCATTTAATCTTCAAAAGTAAACTTACCATTCCCTAATTGAAAAACTAAGCAACCTTCTTGTTCTTCAAAAAAACCTGATAAATCTAAAAACTGATCAAAATAATCCATTTCTTCATCATCTCGATCACCCGATAATTCAATTCGTGTTTTTGAAGGTTGGAAATTTTCAATTTTAATTGAGCTACCAGCAATCATTTTGATCGATTCTTCAAGAACTGAATCAGCCGTATGAATTTGAAATTTAAACTTAAAACCATCGCAATCAAAAATAGCTAAATTTTCATTTTCAAAATCTAACTCTTCAAGAAAACTTTTTATTTTAGGTTCCGTTTGCTCGTTAACTAATATAAATGTTTCGTAGCTCATAAAGCACCATCGTTAGTCATATCTTCAATAAATTCTAAGTAATGAACTTTAATTCTGTCACTTTGCTGCCTATCTATCATCATCGTAAAAATATGAGTAATATTATAAAAATACTTAATTTCCTCCAAAACAACATTCGCACCAAATACAACTACTGGTTTTCCATAATAAATGCTTCTTTCATCTTCATCTTCACAAACCCAGACACCATTCAAACTTTTACGAAATGTTTCTCCAACGAAACAAACCAATAAATCCCAAGTTTCAGTGTCATTTTCTAAATCAATCATTTCTGGATAAGTATTTAACAACCATTTTCCAATATTCAATAATGTTTGTTCCGCAGATTCATCTATCAATGTTTCAAATTTTTCAACAAAAAGCAGAGCTTTATTTTCAACTTGACTTCGCCACTCGGCGAAGTCTATTTGATTAGTAAATTTATACATTTGTTACCTTTATTACATTCCAATATTGAATTGGATATTATGTTGTCTTAAGAAGTCTTGCAATGGTTTAGATGCATGTTTATCAAATTGCCATTTTATATTTAAATCTTTGTTATCTTTCATTAATTGCGCATCTCTTAAAATTTCAGACTTGTTTTCAGCTGTTAAATATTGATCACCTCGTTTATGTTCGTACCCAGTATTTGTTTTTTCATTATACAAATCCAAACGACGGTCAGTCACTTGATCCGCATCCATACCTTTTACATCTTTGCCTTTAAGCGTAAAAGTATGCTCTTTAGTCCAACCATTCGCTTTAGTAAACCCATTGTTATTAGCAAATACCTCTACAGCTTGATGCGATTTATTAGCCTGATTCACCGCTACATCATACTTCTTACTCCATTGATCTTCAGGTAATGCTTTCTCATTATTTAATGCTTTCCATTGTACATAATCTGCACGACGAAGGTTTTTATGCTCGGGCGTACCACCGAAATCTGGGGTTGTTTTCAATAGATTAAATAATACAGAAATGAATTTAATTAATTGGATTGAAATCGTTAGTTATAATGGGCACGTTAGAGAGGCTGCAATAAAAAAACTGGATTCACCTGCACCAAGTGGGTTTTTCTTTATATTGTTACTTAGAAGGCTCAATGACTGGGTTGAAAATGTGAGGATAGTGGCCAGAGAAAAGATAATCGAAATTGGATTTAAAACCGACCCTGAGTTGATTGTTAAAGCATTAATGCTTGCATTTAGAGATGTAAATTCTTGGCAGAGAATGAAACCAGTTGATACTGATGTTTTATATCAATTATTGTCCATTGATTTAATTAAAATTGAGATGAGAAATCAAATCATAGCATCCGAATCTGGACCTCAATCTAAAATATTGTTGAATATCTTAAAACGAAGTGGATTTGATAAGTATTTAATTGAAATTTCACAAAATTCTATTCAACCAAGTTTAAGATCTATGGTTTATCGTATATTACTGCAGAAAAACGTATTGTGGGTAAATAGAAAAGAAAAGAAGTGGTTAAGTCTTAGTTTACGTACTTTCAAATTTGAAACTTTTTATGATCAAAGAGTGGTTGAATTAGAGTATTCATTTGAAAATATTTTAAATTCAGCCTCAAACGATCGCTCTAGCATTGTTCGTAGAGTGGCTGCTGAATTCTTAATTAAAGAAATTGATAAATTAGATGGTGTAGCAATTGAAATGGCTGAAAAATTTGCTAAAGATAAATCAAAACCTGTTTATGAGCGAGGTCAATTCGCTTTAAAGAGGCTTGAGAATAATTGAACTATATGAAAGTAGTAAAATGGAACGAATTTAAATTCCATAATGAACAATAGACAGTTGGAGTAGTCATGATAGAAGATAATATAAAAAAAGAAATAATGCGACGAATCAAAAAAGCAGAGAGTGAGTTTGATGTAAAGGTACTCTATGCAGTTGAATCAGGATCGCGTGCTTGGGGATTTGAATCTCCCAATAGTGATTATGATGTTCGTTTTATTTATGTGCATAAAAAAGATTGGTATCTGTCAATTGATTTGGAAAGTAAGCGTGATGTGATTGAATACGAAATAGTAGACGAAGTTGATATTAATGGTTGGGAAATACGAAAAGCATTACAATTATTGTATCGATCAAACCCGACAATTGTTGAGTGGTTGCATTCGCCAATCGTTTATGTAGATGATGAGGTGTTTTCAAACAAAGCCAGGGCGTTATTATCTCATTCGTATTGTATTGATAAAGGTATATTTCATTACAGAAGTATGGCGAATACAAATTATAGAAGTTACCTAAAGCAAGATTTGGTGCCACTTAAAAAATACTTTTATGTTTTGAGACCATTGCTTTCAATTATGTGGCTAGAGAAATATAAACAGCCTGCGCCTATTGAATTTGATACATTGCTTGAAATACTACCAGAGCAATCGAAACTTACGATTGAAATTAATAAGTTAGTTGCCAGAAAAAAGCTAAGTTTAGAAAAAGAGTCGATTCCTGCTGTATTAGAAATCAACCAATTCATTGAAAAACAGCTTAATCGATTAAGTGAATATAAAAGCTCTGATTTAAATAAAGATAATGTATTAAAAGACTTTAATGCTTTTTTTGTTGAATGCTTGAAATAAAAAAATGGCGAAAGGAATCGCCATTTTATTAATTTGTTTTAGCGTAAATCACAGGCGTCTTGTATTTCCATCGCGTCCATAAATCACTGTCCATTACCAGTGACGCCATAAAGTGCGCCACATTAATTCGGCTAATTTCGCCAGCATTAAATAACGCATCTCGTGTGGGTTTGGCTTCAATTTTATATTCACTGACTTGGTCAGACACAATCAATGCGTCGGGTCTGACGGCTACCCAGTCTATAAATGGATTAGATTTACTGACTGTATTTTGTAAATAAGCGGTGGCTTGTTCGTTATCTTTATGTGGTGGCAATAACCAGCGTAATAGGTGAATTAATATATTGTGAGTGGTGGAAACCGTTTCTAAATTTAATTTATTGCGCACGCCTGTGGATGACATTAATACTAATTTAACTGGCGAGTTGGGTTGATTGAGTGCGACAGCTTCGCATAATCGTTTAATTGTGTTTGTGACCAGTGCTCTTGGATTACCAAACATGCCTTTTAAGGTTAAGTTGTGACCCAAACATGATGCAATGATTTGGCAGTCTTGTACTAATGTTTGTATTTGGTGATCACTAAATGATAAAAACTCACCGCGTATGATTTCAAGTTGAGGGTGCGCGCTGATGCTTTGTGGCAGTACGCTACTTGGGCGCACAATTACCTTTACTTGGGTGTTTTGATTCAATAATTGTTCGACTAATTTGTGTCCAGTTGCGCCTGATGCGCCAAGTACTAATGCTTTCATGTTGGTTACCTTTGTCGATTCGACTCATTAAATTGTATGAAATGAGTATAGCTATGCTAAATTGATATGGAAATTGACGAAAAAGACATAATAGGTATGCAAAAAAGTATAGGCTGGGCATCCGTTGCCTTTGACTGGAATCGCACAAGAGGGTTTTTAATCACCGCCGAAGAAGGCTCGTTCTCAGCTGCTGCTAAAGCATTAAACATGGCACAACCCACATTAAGCAGGCAGGTTGCCGCCCTTGAAAAAGACTTAGGCGTCACATTGTTTGAGCGTGGTGGGCAACGATTAGTATTAACCCAAAGTGGACAAGAGCTGTTGTTGCATGCCAAACAAATGGCCAGTGCCGCTGAGAAATTCTCTTTAACAGCGGCAGGACATTCGCAACAACTTGAAGGGTTAGTGACCATATCAGCAGGGCACCTAGATGCGGTTTATCGATTACCTAAAGTGATTAAAAAAGTAAAAGAAGATTATCCAGGTATTGATATTGAAGTAGTGGTGACTAATAACCCCAGTGATTTAAATCGACGTGAAGCGGATATTGCGATTCGTAATTTTAGGCCGTCGCAACCAGAATTAATTGCAAAAAAATTGGGAGAGGAAAATATATGGTTAGTGGGCACACAGACGTATTTGTCTTCCTTTAAAAGTATTGATCATATAAGTGATTTAAACGACATTCAAATTATTGGTTTTGAAAAAGACAAAAGAATGATCGATATTTTAAATCAACAAGGCTGGTTGTTGTCACAAAAAAACGTACAAATAGTGACCGAATTTCAGCCGATGCAAATTCAATTATGTAAACAAGATTTAGGTGTGATTTTTTTGTCAGAATATGCAGAAAAATTTGAGCCAAGTTTAGTAAGGATATTAAATGATCAAGGCCCAATAATGACATTGCCTGTTTGGTTGGTATGTCATCAGGAATTGCGTACTAATTTACGGGTCCGAAAAGTATATGATTTAATATCTAAAATATTGGTAGATAGTTAGTGGGGAGGGGACGTAGTGCCAGTTCGGGCTCGTCTACTTTTGAAATGCTCGATATTGTTTAGTTAGTTAAATACAAAATTTGAATGTCCTGACGCTACTTCTATGCAATCGTTAATCTTGGTGATGTCCAGCGTTCATATTATTGGATTATATGACAAAGTGGATTTTTACATGAGGTTACTCTTCTTAAAAATCACCAGTATTGGATGTGCCAACACTATAAGGCATGTCTAGAGGTTTAAAGGGATGTTTCTTCATGAGGGTAAATATCCGTTTAATATAATGTGCCGTGCATATTTAAAATAAAGATTATGAGTTTTCACTTTAAAGATGTAAACTGTATGCATCTTTAAATATTTGGCCCAAACATGAACATAAAGCGTTTCACTGATTACTCTTTGCGTATTTTGATTTACTTAGCTTTAAAAAGTAAAGAAACGTCTGAAGCTCCCGTTACCATTAAAGAGGTAGCAGACAGTTACAGCATTTCTAAAAACCATTTAATGAAGGTTGTGCAAGAGTTAAGTGCCAAGGGTTACATAAGAGCAACTCGTGGTAAAAATGGCGGGCTTAAATTGGGCAAAGCGGCGAAGTTAATTAATATTGGCGAAGTGGTCAGAATGACCGAGCAAGATTCAACATTAGTAGAGTGTTTAGGTGACAATAACCACTGTGTGATTACACCTGCTTGCGAACTAAAAAATATATTAGCTAAAGCGAAGGCCTGTTTTTTTGAAAGTTTAGATCAACATACTTTGGCCGATTTAATAAAAGGTAAGCGCTCAAACGAGTTGAAATCGATATTGTTATTTCCATAATTTTATATTTAAAATTTTAAGATAAGAGAGGTAGGTATGATAATTTCACCAAGTGGTCACATTAAAACAACAGAGGACGACAATCAACCCATTGCTTTTTTACGTATGGCATTTCGCCCGTTGTTTTGGCTAGGTGCATTGTTTAGTGTATTTAGTATTTTAGTTTGGGGTTTAACCCTTACTGGTTATATTCAATTTTCTCCTATGGGTGGCGCGTATTTTTGGCATGTTCACGAGATGTTGTTTGGTTTTGTGGTGGCGATTATTACAGGGTTTTTATTGACGGCGGTTCAAACTTGGACTGGAGTATCCAGTGTAAAAGGTAAAACACTTTTTGCACTTGTAATGGTTTGGTTGTTGGCACGTGTATTTAATGCATTTCCAGTTTTTATACCTGAAAATTTAATTATCGCCCTTGATGTTTTGTATTTGCCATTGGCTGCTTATTATTTAGCAAACCCTGTTATTAAAGCTAAAAAATGGCGCAATTTATTTTTTGTGCCTGTTTTATGTTTAATGGGTGTATTGAATTTATTAATGCATTTGGCGGCTAAAGGTGTATTGGATATTTCGTTTATATCAATCAGTCATATTATGGTTTTAATGGTGACATTGATTATGTGCATTATGGGTGGACGTGTGTTTCCAATGTTTACCTCAAGTGGTACAAAAACTGAAAGATTACCGGCTATTGGTTGGTTAGAAAAATTATCCATTATTTCAGTTGTGCTAAGTGTTTTAGTAGTCGCACAAATTCTGCCTTTACATATTTATGTTGAAGCGGCTGTTTTGTTAATTGCTGGTGTTATAAATTTTATAAGAGCGTTGCGTTGGAAAATTTGGGTGACACTTAAAACACCTTTGGTTTGGTCGTTACATTTAAGTTATTGGTCAATTTGTATTGGTTTAGTCATGCTGGGGTTAGCAAAGTTAGGTTCAATTACTGGTGCGTCGTTAGGGATTCACGCTATTACCGTAGGTGGTATGGGTTTAATGATTTTAGCGATGATTTCAAGGGTGTCATTAGGTCATACTGGAAGAATTATGCAGGTAAATTATGCAATGAGTTTCGCTTTGATGTTGATGGTTTTAGCATTAATTGTGCGAGTGTTTATGCCAATGATAATTGAGTCTTATCAAATGTTGATTTTAATTGCTTGTGTATTATGGGCGCTAGCGTTTGGATCTTTTGTTGTTGTTTATTTTCCTGTCTTGTTTTCGCCAAGAGTGGATGGTGATAAAGGGTAATATTTAACCCGTCAGCAACTGTAACTCTAACATTAAAAGTGCGGCAAGCGCGGTGATTGCTGCACCACAACCCAAGCCTAAAGTGATCACAAATACTTGCCATCTATTAAAAGTATACCCTTTAAAAAATAACGGAATTAAGCAGGCAGTAGAGCAAGCTAGCACGATAGAAAATCCGATAAACACCGGTTGAAATTTAGTGCCATTACCATAAATAAAAATGACTCCTATTACTGTAAATGTCATTAAAGTCAGTAATGCAAGTTCAATTGATTGAGTGATTCGTTTCCATTTTCTGTTTTCGAATTGTTTTTGCCAGTTTATTTGTTCGCTCAAATTTTTCATGGGGTTTCCTTTATTTATTCATTAGGCTGTATTTAGTGTGATCAAGCATTTGTCCATTTACGATTTCAGCGTTTTTAATGTTTCCTATATTTTTCATATTTAATCTTTTGCATACTTTGTGACTTGCCTCATTAAGAATGGCAACAAATATATTGATTTGATTTAGCTTTAAATCGGTGAATCCTATTTCAATTAATTTTAGTTTTAATTCTCTGTCGATATGTATGGGGAGCATGTAGATACCTATTTTAAAAAATTAATATGTCTAATATTGGGCTAGGGCCAAATTCAACTTTTTTGTGGACTTTTATTTTTTGTGGACTTTGATTATAAGTTTTAATAAAAATGGATTTGACTCCTGGATAATAAATTAAAATTTATGATTTAGCACAATATAAAAATACTTTACTTTTTGTTTTCTTGTTACGTAAAATATTATTTCTTTTATAATGGCTGATTTTATTGAAGACGACGTTTCTTTCTTGGCTTTAATTCTAATCCTGTTGATTTTTTGTCAGGTGCTTTACTGTGATTTGATGTTCTATTATTTTGTTTTATTTTGATCTTGGCTTTTTTCTTTCTTATTTGTTTTTCTTTCGGTTTTTGTAAAAAAGAATTTGGCATATTATGTATGGGTTCTAACCCTTCTAGTGTGTCGCGCTGGATGACGTGTTTAAGTAAATACTCAATGGCAATCAGTTCGTTATATTGTTCTGCACTTGCTAAGGATATCGCCATGCCTTTTTCACCTGCTCGTCCTGTTCTGCCTATTCTGTGAATATAATCTTCAGCCACAAACGGAAAATCATAATTAATTACTATTGGTAGTTGTTTGATGTCTAAACCGCGTGCTGCAATGTCCGTGGCTATTAATACTTGAATGTCTCGGTTTTTAAATTGTGTCATTGCGCTGTTGCGAATGTGTTGGGGTTTGTCACTGTGAATCGCACGGCTATGAAATCCATTTTCGCGCAGCTGCATATCTAAATCATCGACGGTTTGTTTTGTTTTACAAAATACGATTGATTGTTGTTGGTTATATTCTTCAATAATTTTCATGATAGCTGCGGGTTTATTTTTTTTGTCGATTTCATACAGCCATTGTTTGATATTTTTATTGGCTGTATTTTGTTTACTTGATGACAAATAAACGGGGTTATTTAAAAACTCAGCCACTACTTTTTTAACGCTTTCAGGGTAAGTCGCCGAAAACAATAACGTTTGTTTGGTTTGCGGTAAAAACTGCAAGATCGATGCTAGCTCATCTTCAAAACCCAAATCTAACATTCGGTCGGCTTCATCTAATACTAATGTGTGTACACCGGTTAAATCAACCTGTGCTTGTTGTTGTAAATCAATTAATCGACCAAGTGTTGCCACAATAATATTCACCCCTTGATTAATTTTTAAAATTTGACTGTCTATTTTTTCTCCACCAATCACAAGTGCGGGTTTGATGATTTCTAAGTCTTTTGCAAAAAAATCAAATTGTTCAAATACTTGTAAAGCTAATTCTCGTGTAGGAGTTAGCACTACAACATTTATGGTTGTAAATTTTGTTAAATCGGCATCGCTGTAGTTGGTTAGCATGGATTGTAATATGGGTAAGACAAACGCTGCCGTTTTACCTGTGCCTGTTTGTGCACTGGCGGCGATGTCTTGTTTATTGAGAATGGGTGTGAAGACTTTTTTTTGAATGTCGCTGGGTTTTTGGTATCCTTTTTTTAGGATATTTTTTAATAATGCTTCGTTGAAAAAGTCAGGAGTAAACTGCATCAGCTTAACTCGCTCATTTTTATAATTTCGTCCCATTGCTGTTCGGTAACTTGATTGATGCTTAAACGTGAATGGGTGACCAGTTGCATTTCACTTAATGCAGGGTTTGCTTTAATTTCTTTTAGAGTGACTAAGCGCTTTATATGTTTTTGAAACACGATATCGACCATAAACCAACGCGGGTTTTCAGGATCACTTTTTGGATCAAAATATTTAGATTCAGGCTCTAAAGCCGTAAAGTCTGGATACGATTCTTTTATCACTTTAGCGATGCCCACCACACCAGCGGGTTTGGTGCTTGAGTGATAAAACAATACAAGATCATTTTTTTTCATATTTTGCATATGATTGCGCGCTTGGTAATTTCTTACTCCATCCCAAGGTTCGCCTTGTTTACCCTTTGCTTGTAAATCATCAAAACTAAATGCGTCGGGTTCCGATTTCATTAGCCAAAATTGTTTCATGCTTGCCTCGTTAGTGGTTATAATCGCGTTTTTAACGTTCAATTATATATTAATTTACAGGATTTCTACTATGGCTAAGCAAATTATCCACACAGACGATGCACCAAAAGCAATCGGTACATATTCTCAAGCAGTTAAGGTTAACAACACTGTTTATATGTCAGGTCAAATTCCATTAGTACCAGAAACAATGGAAATGGTCGAAGGGGACATCAAAGCAAACATTCACCAAGTATTTAAAAACTTATCTGCTGTGGCAAAAGCCGCGGGAGGATCATTACAAGATGTGGCTAAATTAAATATTTTCTTAACGGATTTATCAAATTTTGCAGCAGTTAATGAAGTGATGGCAGAATATTTTGTTCAACCTTACCCTGCACGTGCAGCCATTGGTGTTGCTCAACTGCCAAAAGGTGCACAAGTGGAAATGGACGCAATTTTAGAAATAGAATAATTCTATAAAGGCGGGAAGCGTCTGACTACGGCTTCTTTGAGAATTTTTAACTCAATAGGTTTGGTTAAATAGTCATCCATTCCCGCTTTCATACCTTGAGTTTGATGTTCTTTCATCGCATGTGCAGTTAACCCAATAATAGGTGTTGGAGTTAAATTATTTTCTAATTCAAAGCGTCTAATTTGTTTTGTCGCTTCAATACCGTCCATATTGGGCATTTCAAAATCCATTAAAACTAGATCTATGTTCTCGTGGGTTTTTTTAAATAACCGAACAGCAATCTCGCCATCTTCAGCAATGTTAAATCCCATATTGAGTTTTTTTAACATGGAACGAATGACCATGATATTCACATTATTATCTTCAACCACAAGTACACGTTTATTTTCAATTTGCAGATTTTGTTTGATTTCTTCTTCTACTCGATCTTGATCAGATCGTTCATCAAACAACGATGAAAACTTTTCTTTTAACGAGCGTGATGTTACGGGCTTTTGAATGACGTGGTCAATTTTGGCGAGAGTTAACTCCTCCTGTGAAGGCAGCATGGTCAAACCGGTGATTAGTACACGTTTAATTGAGTTCATTGTCGGGTCTTGGTTCATCCATTTTGAAAGATCCAGTCCATTTTGATTAGGAAGGGACATATCAATTGAAATCAAATCTAATGATTTTTTAGACTCACTTAATGATTCTAGAACAATGATTGCTTGTTCGTAACTGTATGCAATATCAACAGTCATGCCCCAGGATTTGCACTGTTCTTGCAAAACCGATACAAACTCAACTGAGTCATCAACTACTAAAATATGTTTGCCTTTAAGTAAATTAACAGTGACTTGATTTTGCTTGATGTAACGACTGTCAGCTAAATCGCATGCAATGGTAAACCAAAATGTTGAGCCTTCATCTAATGTGCTATCGACACCAATTTCCCCGCCCATTAATTCTGCTAAAAATTTCGAAATACTTAAACCTAAACCCGTGCCGCCATATTTTCTGGTGGTGGAATTGTCTGCTTGTGAAAACGATGAAAATAACAGCGCTATTTGCTTTTCACTTAAGCCAATTCCTGTATCGGTGATTGAAAACTTTAAAATGGTTTTACCTGTTTCTAATGTATCCACAATAGGAGTAACGCTAAGTGTAACTTTGCCCTCGGCTGTAAATTTTAAAGCATTACCAAGTAGGTTTAATAATATTTGGCGTAGCCGAGTTGGGTCGCTTTTTATAAATAAAGGGGTACCTGGGACAATATCGATTAAAAGCTCTAGTTGTTTTTTATTAGCTGTTAGACTAAACAATGACACGACATCTAAACATAATGCATCAATGTCCATATCAATTTCTTCAAGATCTAATTTGCCTGCTTCAATTTTTGAATAATCTAAAATATCGCTAATAATATTTAGTAGTGCCTTACCAGAATTGTTAATTATATCCACATATTGGCGCTGGTTTGGAGCAAGATCGGTATTTTTTAGTAATTCGACCATACCAATTACCCCGTTCATAGGGGTGCGAATTTCGTGACTCATGGTGGCTAAAAATCGACTTTTTGCTTCGACTTGTTCTTGTGCCGAGTCGACACTTTCTTGGGCGATGTTTTTAGTGTGAGTATTATTAAACCAAATTTGATATCGGTATTTATCTTGTATCCATATAAATATAGATAATATTGTAAGCGCGGCGAATATGTCGTTTAAGCTGTAGCGACTTGCGGCATCGTGCGGGCTAAATCCATTGATAAACGATAAAGTTAAACACCAGCTTGAACTGCCAAATAATATTAGAAGGCCGTATTTTCTTTTTATTGGGATCAGTGGAATTAAGCAAATAACAAGAATAAAACCTGTTAAATAGGTAGGATCGCAACCTGTAAGGCCTGTAATAGTGGCAGAGCCAAAAGCGAGATATATTGCAATTGGGGCGACTAAATATTGGTACTTACCTTCAACCCAATCGATGAATGTAAGTGCTAATAAAATGATACCAAGTAGTGTAAGGCCGGCACGAATCCAAATAAAAATCGGAAATTGAGGGTATAAGGCTTGATCGATTGGGATGAAAAAAAGCCAAATAAACGACAAAAATGACGGAACCATTAAAAATCGTCTGGATTGATAATGTAATTCGTCATTAAAGCTGACAGCGGGTTTGTCTCGCGTGTCTTTAAAGTCAAAAAATTTGGAGAGAATCGTAGGAATATTCATACAAATTGATAATTAGGCCCTATAAATTAGCAGCCATGCACGAGAAACTTTATTGTAATTCGTTTCAAACGCCCGTGGCATGCAGAGTGCTTCTATATGAGTTTTAGTATAGGTTGTATTTTTTGTATTGCTGGAATTCTATTAGAATAATGTTAGATGATGGATTTTATTTAGATGATGGATTCTATTTAGATGATGGATTTTATATCGCCTTAATAAAATTTAATTTGTGCAAAACTTCATTATTTTGTAAGTAATAATGGCTATGTTTTAAATTGTTGTGGCATGAAAGCAATCCCAGAATCCAATTTGAGTGAGTAATTACTCTAAATCTTGATTGAATTTTTGGTCAAGGGATTCAAATTCATCATCAAGCGCCATATCGGTTTCGTCAAATTCGTCCATTCGCGCACTTGCTAATGGTAAGCGAATTTGAAATTGCACGCCTGAGATATCAAGCATTGTCCATTTTAATTCACTTTTACGTTTTTTATTTTGAACATCTATGCAAAATTGTGCCATTTGAGAAAAGTTATCAACAAAATTAATGCTATTGATCTCTTTAAGTATAATTTCATGGGTTTTCTTTGAATAGCTGTGACAGATTTTGATTTTTTTTATGGTTTGGTTGAATTCACTTTTGCAATTTCGATTGGTGATGCTTGTATGCGGATGCGATTCTTTGGTGTTTAAAGTAAGAGTTTCACCATTCGCATTATGTTGAATCTGAATGTATTCGACACTTTCATCATCGAAAGTGATATCTAATTTGTATTCTTGATTCGGATTTTTAATATTCTCTGCGCGTATTTTCCCTTCGTATCCGCTGACAATTTCATGGCTAAAAAATAATCCTAATCCTTTTCCGTGATTCTCTTTTACTTTTCGAGTTGAAAACCCCAGCTTAAAAATTTCTGATTTATTGTCGTCTTTGATATTGGGGCCACGATTGTAAATGTTTAAAAATAAGTGGCTGTTTTCTTGACCCAGTTCGATAACAATTTTATCGGTTTTTTGTTTGAATTTTGATTTTTGTAAAAAGAATTGAGCATTTTTAATGATATTTTCAATAAGTAAAATAAAATGATTTGGGTTGCCTAATAATTCTTCACATTGATGAATTATTAAATAAAATTGATCATTAATTAAAGTTGTGGTTTTCTTTTTGCTTTTTAATATATTGCGATATTGTTCGGAAGATTCAGTAAGTGTACTTAAATAGGAAAGTAATGCGAATTTAGGTTGATAATAAAAATCTTTTGATTGAACCTCTTGTGCATTTAAGGAATGCTGAATGTAGTGTTCTTCGCATTCACATAAATAATCACTAATATGCAGAGCAATATTGTCTGTAGTAGCTAAATCTAACAAATCCCATAAGTATTTCATTGACGCCATTGCGTCATCGCTTGATTGTTTGATGGCAGAAATATCTACGGCAGGGTTGTTTTTATTTAATATTTTTAATTGGGTTTGCAGTGTTTGAATAAATGTTTTTACTTTGTCGTAACTGATGACGCCATTGTGCCTAACTTCCGATGCAATGGACTTGAAATGCAGATATTTTTCGTCGTACTCAATGAATTCTAATAGTTTTTCACTGATAAAATATTTTAACTTATCGGCATGAGTTGAATAAGTAAATGCTTTTTTGTTTAAGGATTTATTTTGTTTTTTAATTTGGTTGTTTTCTATCAGTAGATTCTGGATGTTAGATTTTTGCAAACGTGCCAAGCGTTGAAAGCGAATAAATGACCAAAAACAAATCAATAATCCTAATGTAAGACAGGCATATTCTAGTTGTTGTGTTATGCGTGACAATATATAGGGCGCAATATAAATTGAAATAAATGCATGATCATAAATGGACGAAAGAATAATAAGAAATATACCCATCAAACTTAAATATGGAAAACGCAATGGCTGAATTAGATTTGTCATTTTAATTACTCAAATAAATTATATTAATCAATGGATTTCCAACGATATGCACCTTCGTCGCCCACTGCAGCAATACCTTTACCCTGTTTGCATAATTCTAAAAATGAGAATTTCGGATCCGTTGATTGTGCAATCAATTCAATAGAGTGTCTGAGAATTTTAATATGTTGACGATAACTTGCGTAGGAAAACTTTTCCACATCTGCATCAATGCGTTGGGCCATATCAATTGTTGAGATAGGTCTTGGGCTGGATTGTAATAATTCACGTAAAATTTTTCGTGGAGTAGGGGCTAACGGGCGTTTAGTGTTTGCTGGATTCATTAACGTTTGGTTACGAAAGTAAACCTGCCATGTGGCTAAATCCATTTTTAAGTCGCCATTAATAATAAAATCGTCATTTTTTTGTGAGGTGCTTTTGTTGTTTGTTGAGCCTGCAAGTTGATGTTGGCGTATGACTGCCTTTATTCGCCAGCATAAAACCTGTTCAATATTATTCTGATGTTTGGCAATAAAGTCTCGGCTATCGCCCTGTTCCAGTGCTTGCATTTCGATGTCGGTGCCTGAGTGTTCTGAAAAATACACGATCGGTAAATCGGGCCATTTGTCTTTTAAAGCACGTGACACACTAAAACCAGCATGGTCATTGCCGTGCATGTTCGCATCAAGCAGTGCAAGGCTTGGACGTTGATCGTCGGTCATTATTTTAATTTTTTGACAGGCTGCCTGTGCAGATTTATGGCAATCCACAATGGTTGGGGAGTCATCAAATTGATGCGCTTGTAAAATTGGTAAAATTTTGTTGATCCAATGAAACTGATCTTCGACCCAAAATATTGATGCCATAAGTTACTTATTTTTTATTGAAATTTCAGCGTGTAGTTATAGCAACTTTATCGCCAAAAACAATGACGGATACAACAATTTACAAACTTTCTTTTCATGTAATGATATAAAAAACATCTTGAAAGACTTTTTACTAAGTTTTCACCGATTTTTTACAATGATTAATCATAATGAATCTTATCAAAATGATTAGCAAAAAGAGTGAGAGACATGAGTACATCTAACCCCCGTAACATTAGAATAATAATTTCAACTACAGTCATGTTGGTTTTATTATTAGTGATGCAAAAAAATTACGCGACAGGTTTTAATGAAATTCAAATGAATTCTGCGTTGTCAAATCCGCAATTTACAATAAATAACATTGATATAAAACACATTGATGAATCGTTAGCGGCTATCTACCCATTAAGTTGTGATGTGTGGTCGGGTTTTGAGTTTGAAGAATGTCTGGCGTTAGAAGAAAACGATGTGTTCTTTCAAGTAGAGGGTGATTACAATTACGATGGTTTAAATGAGCAATATCATACAGGTTATGCACAATACGAATCGGGTCAGTGGGTAAAATATTTATTGGTGTTAAACCATCAGTTGGATGTGGTTGCGTTTAAAGTGATTGAGCTTGATGGCTTGACTGATGAATATAATTTCACGGGAATTTATCAAACAGACAGTCAGGTATATTGGGTTGAGTGCATTAGCTGTGATGTGATTTATGCCATTAAAGTGTTTGAAGGTAATGAAAATTTTGTAGCCGCAACGGATTAAAAAGGAGCCAAATATAAGTTGGTTCCTTTATTTTTTTATTTGCTTTCTACATGTTTTTTGAAATTATCTAGAATGCACTGCCAGCCCATTTTTTGTTGTTCTGCCGTGTTTTCGTCTTCGCAATCAAATGACTCTTTTACGATTACTTGGTCACCTTCTATAATAAATTCAACTTTTACTAATCGATTGTCATCTAGTTTATATTCAATCAACTCGTTATAAATAATATTGGTATAAGTGCCCTCAAAATCAAATCCCATGCTGGCATCTTTTGCTTCCATGCGATAATTAAATCGACCACCAACGATCAAATCGTTCGTGCTTTTTGGATTGCACCATTCAATTGATGCAAAATTCCATTGGTTGATATCTTCTGGAGTTGTCCAAGCCGACCAAACTGTTTGGATGTTGGAGTGAATCGTGGTTTGTATCGTGATGTTGATGCTCATATAGGATTCCTATTTTGTGTTCTGTGAATTGTCTGAAGTTGTGTTTTTATCTTTAATATCTAAAAATAGTTTTTTTAATTGATTCAATATAGTTTCCTTTTCTTTGATGTCTTTTATTTCTGTTGTTAAATTTAAATGTGCTCTAATATTATCACCTACAAAAATTTGCGGATTTGAAAATTCATAGCCTTGAGCTTCTTCACGTTCCTTAACTAATAATTTTGCTCTGTTAAACGTGTCAATAAAATCAAGTGATTTAAATGCATCTTGAAAATATGCCTGTCCAAAATACGTCATGTCTAAATCATTGGAGCAACCAAAAGAAGTGTGTGTCGAATCCGCTGCAGTGATAATAATACTGTTTTTATTTTTTAATTTATCAATGAATACACCTGAATAGCAGGCACTAATGATGATGACTCGCCATTTAATTTTGGTTGAATTTAGGCTGTCGGACAACATAGTCGGACTGATATTCCCGATGTTCATTCCATGAATATCTAATGCAATGCCAATATCGGCATTACCATGGCTGGTTAAATACATTAATAAAACATCTTGAGTCACATCGATTTTATTTTGGATTTGTTCAAGGCTGAGTTTAATTGCATGATGGGTTGCCCAAGGAATATCTAGATTGTCCATGCTATTCATAAGTGTAATTTGTTGGTTGTCTTGTATTTTATATTGATTGAGTGTTTGATTGATGATCGATACTTCACTGGCAAACACTGATTGCCCGCCATACATTGCAGCAGTTAATGAGTAATAATCAATTTGTTGAGTATCGTGCTGAGTTAATGAATCAAATTGCGCATTTAATAATTCAGTTTGGTTGTATAGGTATTGTTCGCGATCGCGATTAGATTTTAAATATTCATTGGATGTTGGGTCACCTTTAAATTCCCCTTCTTGCCAAATACCTTTTAGAATTTCTTTCGTGCCATCTTCAAGTGATTTGGTCAATTGACCTTTTCCTGAGGGTGAGCCCCAAGAAAACTGACCAATATATTGATCGCCATTTGGATAGGTTAAAGTACCTAATCCGTTGAATCTAGCATAAGAAAAATCACCAATATAATGTGTGCCATCAATTCCAATGTATTCACCTTTTTGTATTTCGTTATTTTTAAATATTCCTGTCCATTTATTGCCGCTTTTGTCTTGCATACTGCCTTGATCGTTTAATGTCCATTTTGTAAATGTTCCAGAATATATTATTCCATCGTAATCGATATGGATGCCTTTACCTGTAAATACGTTATTTTCAAAGTGTCCTTCATAGCTTACTTGTTCGTTATAATATTTACCTTGTCCATTGTATTGCCCATTGGAAAAATCGCCTTCATAAATAAAATCGTTTTGTTTGGTAAGTTTTCCATAACCTTCAAAAACGCCCTGTTTAAATTCGCCTTCGTAATAGGTCTGGTCGGTGTAAATTAATCTACCTTCGCCTGATAACAACCCATCTTGAATTTGACCTTCGTAAATCGATCCGTCTGGTAGGGTGATGATTTCATTGGCAATTAAAAATAATGGCCAAATTAAGCAAACAATTGCCAAACCAAATTTACGCATATAAAAAATCCAAATTAGTTGTTTCAAAAATAAAGACAGAATATCGGTTTTGATTTGGTGAATCTATAGGTGAGAAAAATAAACCGCCATCCAATGGCTTTTTTATGCGTGTCGTATTTAGGCTGTATTTAGGCTACGACGGTTTGTTGCGGGAGTTCTTGAACATAGATATCTGAATTGAAATCCACATTACTTGAAAATTTAAGCTGGCCATTTTGACTGGCTTTAATTTTAAAAAATAATGTTTGGGCAAAATCATGACAAGTTAAAGTAAACCGAATATTTTGTTCATCTATTGACTCAATGGCCTCTAAATGAAGTTGTATGGATAGTTTTAACTTGGTTTTTAGCCAATCAAGAATTTTAAGGGTGGCTTGATGAATCAAGTATTGATTGTACTCAGATTGACGCATCACAATAGAGT
Organism: Marinicellulosiphila megalodicopiae; assembly: GCF_045862395.1. NCBI lineage: Bacteria > Pseudomonadati > Pseudomonadota > Gammaproteobacteria > Oceanospirillales > Marinicellulosiphila > Marinicellulosiphila megalodicopiae. The sequence goes on along the minus strand of NZ_AP023087.1, from coordinate 4,414,896 downwards.
TGCTACTAAGTGTCTCGTCCAATGAGCATAGTATGTCGATGATGCTGCCTTCAGGTGACTGAATCATAATCGTACTCTTTTTATGGTTGTTGTAGTTGTAGTTGTGGTTGTAGTTGTTGTTGCCGGTTGTTGCCGGTTGTTGCCGATTGTGCTCGTGAAATAGGCTATGCAAATAATATGACAGTCATATTAAATTGTGACAAATGTTATGTTATTGGTTTGTTTAAGATTGAAAACAAAAAGTGTGTAATATCGATTGTGAGGCAGTGATTTAGTGAGGTTCAAAGAATGTAGCAAACAGTGCATGTTCGGCATTAAATTTAATGAAATAGTTTGAAATCTATTAAGTTGAATAATAAATGCTCAAATATTCACTCGGTACGCATGAATCTTGAGTTCAGTCCAATATTATTTTGCTATTAAAACGGGGCTTGAACACCCAAAACAGTGCAGATTTTAGATTGAAATTGGGTGCGTGAACCTTTATAGTACACGGCGCTAAAAAATGGCGTAACTTTAGGCGTCAACGGAAAGTTTGATGAAATGTTTGATGGGTAGTTTAAATAGAAGTAGTGCATCAAGATGAGTGATTCGATATTTAAACCGTTTAAACCCAGTAAACTGAAAAAGCCTGCTCTTAATAAGGCTCTTCTTCTTCAAGCAAGCGTGGCGCTGATGTTGGCGGCGGGTGTGTTGTTAGTAAATGTGAATGTGGGATTGTCGTTGTTTTGCGCAATACTCATTTTTACCCTCCCCCAAGCCTATTTAAATTTTAAAGCTTTTGCCTATTACGGCACCAGCGATATAGATCGAATTAAATCAGGGTTGTACCTGGGCGAATTTTATAAAGTAGTTTTGAGCTGTGCGTTGTTTGTTACATCATTTATCGCCATTCCAGAATTACTGCATTTTCCCACCCTGTTTATTGGATACATTTTAATGATTATCGTTAACGTGGTCCTTACCCAGTTTCAAATTAATCATCCGTCGTAAAACGCGGGTACAAATAAAGGTGTAATACAATGGCTGGAAACAGTGGAGAATTAGTCCCTTCTGGTGACTATATTGCTCACCATTTAGTCAATTCCACGTTCGGTAATTTACCCGAAGGTGCTATTGATTGTCATGGTGAAGTAGTGACGGCTGCAGATGCAGGTTGGCAAATGGCAAGTTGTGCGGAAGAGGCTGCTGCAATGGGTTTTTCTGGTTTGCATGTTGACTCAATTGGTTGGTCTCTCGCGTTATGTATATTTGGCATGGGCTTTTTCTGGTTGATCGCACGTCGTGTGTCAGCGGGTGTTCCAAAAGGCTCTCAGTCTTTTGTAGAGTTGGTCGTATCATTCGTTGATAGTCAAACCAAAGAAACTTTCCACGGTAAAAATGAAATAGTTGCGCCTTTAGCATTAACTATTTTCATGACAGTTATTTTGTGGAACTTAATGGATTTGATTCCTGTTGATTTGATTCCACATACAATGGAAAGCTTACATTTAACTACTTTCCAAAAAATCGTACCATCAACCGATCCTAATATGACGTTAGGTTTGGCTTTAGGTGTTTTCTTATTGGTGTTGTTCTACAGCATTAAAGTAAAGGGCTTTGGTTTCATCAAAGAGCTTACATTAAATCCTTTAAGCTTCAAAAACCCAGTTGTGCAAGCAATCTTTATTCCTGTGAATTTAGTTCTTGAGCTAGTCACATTGGTCGCTAAACCTGTTTCACTAGGGCTTCGTTTGTTCGGCAACATGTACGCGGGTGAAGTAATCTTCTTATTAATTGCAACTATGTACGGTATGCATGAGTTGAAGGCATCTGAATTCATCATGTCTTTGTCTGCTGGTGTATTGCAATTAGGCTGGGCAATCTTCCATATTTTAGTGGTAGCGTTGCAAGCATATATCTTTATGGTCTTGACGTTGGTTTACTTAAACCAAGCACACGAAGATCATTAATCGAGCACGACTCCAAAGTTAACGCTTTGGAGTAATTTTAAAAACCTTAACTTAAACTTTAAACTTAAAAACTGGAGAAAAAATATGACTGATATCGGTATGATTTACCTAGCAGCTTCTATCATGCTTGGCTTAGGCGCACTTGGTGTTGCATTGGGCGTTGGAATCTTGGGCGGTAAATTCTTAGAAGGTTCTGCGCGTCAGCCAGAATTATCATCAATGCTTCAAGGTAAATTCTTCCTTGTTATGGCACTTGTTGATGCTGTACCAATGATCGGCTTAGGTATTGCCTTAATGCTTATCTTTACTCGTACTTAATATCCCCCCATTTATTAAGATTTTTTAATTCAATTATAAATGAGGTGAAAGTGTGAATATTAATCAGACTTTGATTTGGGAAATGGTTTCTTTCGCAGTATTCGTGTGGTTTTGTGTCAAGTTTGTTTGGCCACCATTGATTACTGCTATGAAAGAACGTGAAGCTAAAATTGCTGAAGGTTTGGACGCTGCTACTCAAGCAGAGAAAAAACTTTTGTTAGCTAGTGAAGATGCTGAAAAAGCATTATCAGAAGCTAAAGAGCAAGCGTCTTCTATCATTGATGCTGCGAATAAACGCGCTGCAACAATCGTTGAAGAAGCAAAAGCGGATGCCGTTACCGAAAGTGACCGTGTTAAAGCAAATGCTCATTCTGAAATTGAGCAAGAAGCAAACACGGCGCGCGAAGCGTTACGAGCGAATGTTTCTGCGTTATCTATTGCAGGTGCGCAAAAAATTCTACAAAAAGAGATTGACGAATCTACTCACAGTGCGTTGCTAGATCAATTGGCAGCAGAGCTATAAAAGGGGCGTATCATGGCTGAATTAAGTACATACGCACGACCTTATGCGAAAGCATCGTTTGCCGTGGCAAGCGATCAAAATGCCTTAGCAAAATGGTCAGACATGTTGTCTACATTGGCAAGTGTCACCCTGGATGAGAAAGTTTCTATTGTGTTGGGAAACCCGGGCTTAACGGCATCGGATAAAGCAAACTTCATCAAAGAATTATGTGGTGAAGAGTTAAACGAAGAAGCAATTCATTTGGTTAATACCTTAGCGGAAAATCACCGTTTATCGTTATTAGCTGAAATTGCTACTCAGTTTGATTTGTTAAAAGCTGAACAAGAAGGTTCAGTTGATGTAGTCATTACATCAGCAATTGCGTTAACACCCGCACAGCAATCAACATTAAGCGAGAAATTAGCAGCTAAATTAGGCCGCGACGTTTCTATTACTACTGAAATTGACCCAAGCATCATCGGCGGCGCGATTATTCGTGCAAACGACTTGGTGATTGACGGTTCTGTCAGTGGTAAATTGGCCAAATTGGCCGAAGCAATGAATTCTTAGGAGTTGTCATGCAACAATTAAATCCTTCTGAAATCAGTGAAATCATCAAGCAGCGTATTGAGTCTGCTAATGTTTCAACTGAAGCTCAGAACGAAGGTACAATCGTCAGTGTTTCTGATGGTATTGTACGTATTCATGGTCTTGCCGACGTTATGTACGGTGAGATGATTGAATTTCAAGACGGCCTATACGGTATGGCATTGAACCTAGAACGCGACTCTGTTGGCGCGGTAGTACTAGGTGATTACAAGTCATTAGCCGAAGGACAAAAATGTAAATGTACTGGACGTATCTTAGAAGTACCTACTGGCCCTGAATTATTAGGCCGTGTAGTAGATGCGTTAGGTAACCCAATTGATGGCAAAGGTCCAATTGATGCGAAAACATTCGCACCTGTTGAGAAAGTTGCACCGGGCGTTATTGCTCGTCAATCTGTTGATCAACCAGTTCAAACCGGTGTTAAAGCAATTGATGCGATGGTACCTGTTGGACGTGGTCAACGTGAATTGATCATTGGCGATCGTCAAACGGGTAAAACAGCCGTAGCGATTGATGCAATCATCAACCAAAAAGGTTCTGGCATTAAGTGTGTTTACGTAGCGATTGGCCAAAAGCAATCAACGATTGCTCAGGTTGTACGTAAATTAGAAGAGCATGACGCATTAGCACATACAATTATTGTTGCTGCCTCTGCTTCTGAAACAGCATCTATGCAGTTTATCGCTGCATTTACCGGTTGTGCGATGGGCGAATATTTCCGTGATCGCGGCGAAGACGCATTAATCGTATATGATGATTTGACTAAACAAGCTTGGGCTTACCGTCAAATTTCATTATTGCTTAAACGTCCACCAGGTCGTGAAGCGTATCCAGGTGACGTATTCTATTTACACTCTCGCTTATTAGAGCGTGCATCTCGTGTAAATGCGAAATACGTTGAAGATTTCACCAAAGGTGAAGTGAAAGGTCAAACCGGTTCTTTAACCGCTTTCCCAATCATTGAAACTCAAGGTGGTGACGTTTCTGCATTCGTACCTACGAACGTAATTTCGATTACAGATGGTCAGATCTTCTTAGAAACCAGCCTTTTCAACTCAGGTATCCGTCCAGCAATCAACGCTGGTATCTCGGTATCTCGTGTAGGTGGTTCAGCACAAACTAAATTAATGGGTAAATTATCCGGTGGTATCCGTACTGCGTTAGCGCAATACCGTGAACTTGCCGCATTTGCTCAGTTTGCTTCAGACTTAGACGACGCGACTCGCGCTCAATTAGAGCACGGACAACTTGTTACAGAATTGATGAAGCAAAAGCAGTATTCTCCAGCGTCAATCGCTGAGATGGCTGTGATCATTTATGCTGCCAACAATGGTTTCCTTAAAGGTGTTGAAGTTGCTGAAGCATTGCGCTTTGAAGCATCGTTGCACTCATTCATGCACGCTGAATACGGCGAATTCATGACTGGTTTAGTTAAATCTGGTGTATTCAACGAAGATGTTACTAATACCTTCAAAGAAGCATTAGAGAAATTTAAGGCAACTCAAACTTGGTAGACGCAAGTCTAACAAGTTGGGAAATAGGTAGATAAATGGCAGCCGGAAAAGAGATTCGCACCAAAATTGGTAGCATTCAAAATACGCGAAAAATTACTTCAGCAATGGAAATGGTTGCTGCAAGTAAAATGCGTAAGGCTCAGGATAGAATGAGCGCGACTAAACCCTACGCAGAAAAAGTGCGTGGCGTGATTGGTCACTTAGCTCAGGCGAACCCTGAATACCAGCACATTTACATGAATGAGCGTGATGTAAAACGAGTAGGTTATATCGTTGTATCGTCTGATCGTGGACTGTGTGGTGGTTTGAATATTAATTTGTTCAAAGCTGTTAACAAACAAATCGTGGATTGGAAAGCCAAAGATGTAGAAGCGAGTCTTTGTTCTATAGGATCAAAAGGCGCGACATTCTTTAAAACTCTTGGATTTAACATCGAAGCCAGCTCGACTGGTTTAGGTGATCGTCCAGAGTTACAAGACATTATTGGCAGTGTTAGAGTAATGTTAGATGCATATACAGAAGGCAAAATTGACCGTCTGTATGTTGTATTTAACGAATTCGTTAACACCATGACCCAAACACCAAACATTCAACAGCTTTTACCTTTGCAAGCCAGCGAAGATGATTCAGCAAGTCACATCTGGGATTACATGTATGAACCCGATGCGAAACCTTTGCTAGATGGTCTATTAACGCGCTTTGTGGAATCACAAGTCTATCAAGCAGTGGTGGAAAACATCGCTTCTGAACAGGCTTCTCGTATGATGGCGATGAAATCCGCCACCGATAATGCGGGCGACATGATTGATGAATTAGAGCTAATTTATAACAAAGCACGTCAAGCAGCGATTACTCAGGAAATTTCTGAGATTGTCAGCGGCGCGGCAGCGGTTTAAGAATAAGAGGATACAATGATGAGTAACGGTCGTATCGTACAAATTATTGGTGCTGTAATTGACGTGGAATTTCCACGTAATTCAGTACCAAAAGTATATGACGCACTGAACTTAGTCGGTTACCCAACCGTACTAGAAGTTCAACAACAGTTAGGCGATGGCATAGTGCGTACCATTGCAATGGGTTCAACTGAAGGCCTTAAACGTGGCATCGAAGTTACAACGACTAATGCACCAATCGCCGTACCAGTAGGTACAGCAACTTTGGGTCGTATTATGGATGTACTTGGTAACCCAATTGATGAGTGTGGCCCTATCGGTGAAGAAGAGCGTATGTCTATTCACCGTGCTGCACCCACTTATGCAGAACAATCATTAACTGCAGAATTACTAGAAACAGGTATCAAAGTAATTGACTTAGTTTGCCCTTTTGCAAAAGGTGGTAAAGTTGGTTTGTTCGGTGGTGCCGGTGTTGGTAAAACTGTAAACATGATGGAATTAATTAACAACATCGCTATTCAGCATTCTGGTTTATCAGTATTTGCTGGTGTAGGTGAGCGTACTCGTGAAGGTAACGATTTCTATCACGAAATGCAGGAATCTGGCATTGTTAATGTTGATCAATTCGACAAATCAAAAGTTGCGATGGTTTATGGCCAAATGAACGAGCCACCAGGAAACCGTTTACGTGTTGCCTTGACTGGTTTGACAATGGCTGAGAAATTCCGTGACGAAGGTAAAGACGTACTATTGTTCGTTGATAACATCTACCGTTATACGTTAGCTGGTACAGAAGTTTCTGCACTACTAGGTCGTATGCCATCAGCCGTTGGTTACCAACCAACACTTGCTGAAGAAATGGGTGTATTACAAGAGCGTATTACTTCTACGAAGACCGGTTCTATTACATCAATCCAAGCGGTATACGTACCTGCGGATGATTTAACCGATCCGTCTCCTGCAACTACCTTTGCTCACTTAGATGCAACTGTTGTACTTAGCCGTGATATCGCATCATTGGGTATCTACCCAGCGATTGATCCTTTGGATTCAACATCACGTCAACTTGATCCACTAGTTGTTGGTCAAGAGCATTATGATATTGCATCTAGCGTGCAAAACATCATTCAGCGTTATAACGAGCTAAAAGACATCATCGCTATCTTAGGTATGGATGAATTGTCTGAAGCAGATAAGCAAACAGTAAACCGTGCTCGTAAAGTACAGCGTTTCTTATCTCAGCCGTTCTTCGTTGCAGAAGTCTTCACTGGTGCTCCAGGTAAATATGTAGCTTTAAAAGATACATTAGCAGCATTCAAAGGCATCTTAGCGGGTGAGTTTGACCACATTGTAGAGCAAGACTTCTACATGAAAGGCGGACTTGACGAAGTATTAGCCGCTCACGCATTACGCGAAAAAGCGTAAAGGAGAAGCACAATGGCAAAGACAGTACTCTGCGACATTGTTAGCGCTGAAGAACTGATTTTTTCCGGCCCTGTTGAAGTGGTTGTGGTAACGGGTGAAATGGGTGAATTAGGTATTCGCCCAGGTCACGCACCGTTACTAACTGGTATTAAACCAGGACACGTACGCATCAACGTTGAAGGCGAAGAAAAATTGTTTTTTGTCTCGGGTGGATACATCGAAATTCAACCAAAGCACGTCACTATCTTAGCAGACACGGCAATCCGTGCTGCTGACTTAGACAAGTCCGCTGCACAAAAAGCCAAGCAAGAAGCGGAAGATGCGCTATCTGGCAAAGCGGGTAAAGTGAACTACGACGAAGCAACTGCTAAATTAGCAATGGCTATGGCGCAATTGAAAGTATTAGCTGAGATTCGCTCACATCGTTGATTGAATAATAGTTAAATACAAATGCTAACGCTACTTGGGGTGACCTGAGTGGCGTTTTTTTTGGATGAAATTCACCTTAAATGGATAGAAGAAGTAATATAAATAAAAATTATGTATGGGAAGTAAAATATTTTTCAAAAATGTATAAAATATATTTGTCATAATATTTTTGTATGTAGCAAATACTTTTTTAAAAAATCAAAAATCAAAAATCAAAAATCAAAAATAAATTGTGAATTGGTTCTCAATCATTATAATATCTCGCAAATTTAACTCAATCAGTGCATGTATATGCATAAAGGAACTTATTATGTCCATTAAAAAAACATTATCAGCAGTATTCTTATCAGCACTTTCTTTTAGCTCAGTTGCAGGTATTGAAAAAGAAGGTGAATACAAAATATTAGAAGCACGTATTTGGGATGATGGATCTTTATACTTAATTTTAGAAGATGTGAATAATCCTGGAGCGGTCATTGAATCAAATTGTGCAGGTGGACAATATGATGGAACTGGTAAAATATTTACGGATTTAAATAACGGAGCTATGACGGATCGTGCTTTAACGATTGCCTTAACTGCTCAAATGTCAGACCTTACAGTTAATGCCGGTGTCCATAGTGATTGTGTTGATAAATGGGGTAGCCGTTCTCAGTTAACGTATATCGAATTAAATTTAGATTAATTTATTTTATTTTTTTGAAAATTTAGGAAGTAAAATGAATAACTTATTTAAAAATAGTAAGTGGATAGTCGCGATAACTTTATTAAGTGTCACTTGTTTATCACAAGTTGCAAATGCAAGTTGTACTTTCTCCATTGATAATAATTGGGGAAGCGGAGCGAATGCACGAATTGAATTTGTAAACGAATCCGGTGCAAGTATTGAAGATTGGTATATTCATGCAAGTTTTCCTAATGCCACCATCAGTAACTCATGGGGTGATGGTCAATTTGATTCAAGCAAATTGTATCAATGGGATGACTTTGCATATACCTCTGTGCCGCCAAATAGTGTAAAGGTATTGTACTTTTCTTTAAATTTAACTTCTGGCTCAAGTATTCAAGCACCTGAAATAAGTGGTACATTCTGTGGGAGTTCTAGTGGGACAACAGAAACAGCTACGGAAACAGCTACAGAAACAGCTACAGAAACAGCAACGGAAACAGCTACGGAAACAGCTACAGAAACAGCTACAGAAACAGCTACAGCTACTGAAACTGATGCTTCTCAGCCTGATAGTTCAATCCAAACCACATTCGAAGTTAAATCTATAAAATTGTTAGATGACGGGCGCTTAAAAATAAAATTGGTTGACTCTGATGGACATGCACTTTTTAATGAGTCTTGTTCAAATAATCCAGAACATCAAACTTATTTGTATACGGTTTCTGGTAATTCATTCGTAGTGGATCGAATTTTAACAGTATCGTTAGCGTCATATTTAAGTAGGGAAAAAGTCAACGCACAGGTACATGCTAATTGTATTTCTTACAATGGTAATAACGTATCTCAACTGACGTTCGTTCAGTTGGATCAATAACGAGTAGATAACACATTCAAAAAATGGCGCGGTAGATATTTGGATATTTACTGTGCTTGATTTTTTAAATCAATAGGAAAGAAAATGAAAATCATCAAATTTGTAGTTGGCTTTATTGCTGCTACTTGTACTTGCCTATCGATGGCAGGGAATCAGTTGGATATTGAAAAAATTACGGTCTATGAAGACAATAATGCTTTATATTTTGTCGCAGAAGAACAAATGATATTTTTAGCTGGCAAAGTAATATTGCCAATTAATTTATCTGCATTTGATGATTTTTATATGGAAAAACTAGCAGATGGGAGTTTAGGGCAGCCTCAAAAATTAGAGCATGTGGCATCTGATTTTTTTACACAACAACATGATTTAAATAATTATTCGATTGAAAATGCTGATGTAAATAATGACCAGGAAATGGATTTATTGATTGCAAATACGCAAAATAACAATGCCTCCATGATATTACAGGCCGATACTAATCAATACCCTCAGGCAGCGCTTCTATTAAAAGAGTACTTAGATCTTCCTAGCCTTGAAAATATTGCAGTGACAGCAAAAAATGGTTCTTTAAAATTGTCAATTGCTCCAAGAAAATTAGCTAAATCGAGTGATCCTGAATTAACTTCTAGTATTAATGATCAAAAAGAAATTATAGTAGGTGCAACACAAATTAATGCTAGTGTGACGCAAACAGGTTCGGCCAATTGGAATATACCATTAACTTTACCAAAAGGACCTGGTGATTTTCAACCTGAAGTTGAGTTGACATTTGATAGCCAGGCAGGAGTAGGGTTATTGGGTAAGGGTGGGGGCTTATCTGCTACTCAGTCTATATATCGATGCAAAACTAAAATGCCATATGTTGAAGGTATTAATTTTGATGGAAATGATCAATTTTGTTTTAGTGGGCAGGAATTAATTGAGGTTGACGATGGTATATATCGAACAGAAATTGATAGTGGATATTTATTCAAATACATCGAAGCTCAGACTTACTTTTTAAATGAGCTCCCTCATTATAGAACATCACCATATTGGGAAGTCGAAACAAATAATGGTGAGTTATATTCATTTGGTAAAGTCAGTTATAATGATATTAGTAGTATTGTAATAGGGAAAACATCGTACACAAGTATTATTCACGAAGTGACAGGTGGTACTAATCAATACTTCCAATTAGCGGGTACCTATATAAATCCATTAAGATGGATGTTGACAGAAAAGAAAAATAAGTTCGGGCAGATTATAAGCTATGCATATGAAGATTTTGATTCAGTATCTGGTGCAAAAGAAAAACAATTATCAATTATAGAATATGGTAATTCAAAGATTGAATTCTTTTATCAAGCAAAAAATAAATATTTACCGTATTACAACGAAGGTAGTTTATTTAAACATGAAATGATTTTAGATTATATTACCATTACAACTGATGATAAGTTTTTTAGAACATATAATTTAGGATATTCTAATGAAAATGATAATTCAATCTCAGGCTTTGGTAATGCTGAGGTTCCTTACCTACATTTTGTTCAAGAGCATTTACCAAATAATAAAGCATTGGAAAAAATTGAATTTGATTGGGAGCTTGAATCATTTGGTGATATTTTTGATTTTGAAGAAGTTGGAGGGTTATTACAGACGGGCGGTAATTCAGTATTCTATGATTATAATGATGATGGTGTGCTGGATCTATATACGGTTAATGCAAATATCTATAGTAGAGATTGGTCGTTTGGTGTATTAAAAAACGTTAATAGATCATTTAGTAGTGTGTTTAGTTCTGATTTAGAATTAGTGCCAGCGGGTTATAGTTCCAAATTAAACTATAGTACTAATCAAGCTAATATTTCTGTTCAAGATATTGATGGAGATGGTGAAGAGGATTTGTTTATACATGGAAATGGTACGGGGTGGGAAGTATCAACTCAAAGTACTAGAGAATATTCATCTTTTTATGGTATTTATAAAATAACACCAGAGTCAATAGATTTAGTGTCGAGTGATAGTTATGACTATACTAGGCAAAATTATAGTACATTAGCGAATAAAGAATATTCGATAATGGATTCTGGAGGGTGGAATAAATTAATTTTTAGTGATCTGATTCTTGAGAAAGACGGGGAGGATAAATATGCAGTTACCATTGATATTGATGGGGATGGGCAATCAGAAAAAATTAAATATTCCAAGACAGAAACATCAAGTGGTCTTGATACTCGAACATATTTTGATACAAATGATGGTGATGATATTGTTTATGTTTTTGATGTTAATTCAGATGGTTTGGATGATGCGCTGGTATTAAGAGGTGCATTTAGTGATATTTATATCAATAAAGGTGACGGTTCTTTTTTTCGAAAAATTAATTATCGCTTTAATCTTTTAATTACAGATGATGAGGTAGAGGATACATTAACCAATATGCCTGATGCTACATTAATTGGTCATAATAAAAAATATACAATAAGACCTTTTAATTTTATTGATATTAATATGGATGGAGTTAAAGATTTTGTATACTTAAATCGAGATGGTTATACGGTTGAAGCAAGATTAGGTGTATATAATAAAGAAACTGCAGGTATTGATTATTTAGCATCAAAAATTGTCTTCTCACAAGATTCATACGGATATTACAGTGCATCTGTATTTATGGTTGATATTGATGGTGACGAAAAATCTGATTTAGTTATTCAAAGTGATGTATGTTGTTATGGTGGGTCAAATCCAACTACAATATATTACGGAAGCAAAAAAAATAAACTTACATTTAATGGTTTTTCAGATAGTTTTGGCCAACAAACCACATTCGGTTACGCAAATACAAAAGATAAAAATATCTATGGTCCTCAAGGTATCTACGTTAAAACAGATAAAAATTATAATTCAAAATTTATAAAGGCCCACAACTTAACTAATGTTGACTTAGTTAAAAGCATCACAACAAATGATTCAAAAATATTTTATCAATACGCTGGTGGGTTTTACCATAAACAAGATGAATCTTTTTCAGTTGGATCAAGTAAAGGCTTTACTGGATTTGAATTTATTACAAGCGTAAAAGAATTTGACACAACGTTAAATCGTAGTACAAGTACAACCAGCAATGCAAGTGTGACCCGATCACAATTCTATTTAGAATTTCCATTCATAGGTAAAGTAAAAGAAATTTCAAAATCTTATTATGAAGGCGATACTGCTGAAAATGTTATTGCTCAATTACCTAGTTCATTTTATCCCGGTATTTCAGGCGATGATGATTCAACTATTCTGTCAAAATCAAAAGCAGGTAATGTTAATGCAATGGCACGCTCTTTGGCGACACCTTCAGAAATTGACGGGGCACCTTCTCTAGTAAAGAAGGTTTATAATTTTATTGAAATTAATAATGTATATTTCACATATTTATCAAAAGAGGAAACTGAACTATTTGCATTAGATGGGCAACCTATTTCAAAAAAACGGATATCTACTTTTAAAGATTCAACCGATATTTTTAGACCTAAAAATATAATTGAGACTTATATTAACCCAGTAACAGATATGGTCGAAAATGAAGTTACTTATACTCATATTTATCAATATACATTCGATGATAATTATTCAACTAAATTTAATGACTATAATTCACAATTAGTAAAATCTACAAAAATACAGCGTTTTGAAATTACTAATAATTATCTTGTTGGAGATTCAATAGTTGATGATTATTCTTTCAATTATGAATTTAAAAACAATTCAGCCGTACCTGTGTTAACCCGTAAAGAAGAGCCGTCAAATCATTTAACTGATAACAGAGTAACTGAATTTGAATATGACGATTTTGGTAATGTTGATCTAATTAATATTGGCAGTAGTGGACAATCTGAAATTACCAAAAAACAATATTTTTTCTATGATGCAAATGGTATCAATATAGAAAATGAGCTTAAGTATCAAGATGCACAATTTATAAGCAGTTTTTATTATGAAAACTTTGATATTTATGGGCAGCCAAGAACGATTAAAAATGGCTCGACACTGGAGAGAACAGATTTCGAATTTGATGCCATTGGTAGAGAAATACAATCTACTAATCATTTGACTGATTATACGATTAATCAAATGTATTTAAATTGTGATGGCAGTACTATTTGTGATCCGTTATTACATCAGTTTTATAAAGTGACAGAAGATAGTTTAGGTTTGTTGTCTTACGAATATTACAATGAAAAATTACAAGTAACCGGCACAGCCAATCACGCATTTGTGGCAAAAGGTGAACAAAACACAAGTGAATATCATCAAGTGTTATTTCAATATAACCCTGATGGAGAATTAGTGTATCAATCAACGCCTAAACTTGGCCCTTTAAATCAAGTAGATTTAACCCAGCATGGAACTCATTTTGAATACGATGTATTAGGGCGTTTAATACATAAATCAAATCCAGATTTTGTTAATTTTGATGGTGAAGCGGATACGCAAGGTTTACATGTATATAAGCAATATAAATCTTCAAATAAAGCTTTTATGATTTTGGGCTACACCTATCAATCCACTCAAATGGAAGTGAAATATATTGGCTCAGAGCTGGATAGTGATGCCACTGAACATTTACTTGACTACCAATTAATGTCTGATGAATTTACAGTGACGTACTTTGATGCCATGGGTCAAGTAATAGCAGTTAAAGATCGAGCGAATCAATATGTGACGTTTGTATATGATGCAAAAGGGCAGGTTATACATTCATTACCACAAAATAATGTCACGCATATGGTATCAACGACCTATCATAGAGCAGGAAAAGTATCCTCAGTAAATGATATTAATTTTGATGGATCATCGAATAATATGTACGATGTTTTCGATCGTTTAATTGAAACTCGAACACCTAATTTTTTATATACGTATAACTATTATGACAAATACGACAATTTGAAATTGGCTAATAATGGTCAATATAGTTATTGTTACGAGTATGACTATTCTGGCCAACGACTAAAATCTAAGACTGTATATGAAGGGGCGTTATCGATCCCAGCAGAATATTGTAATACTACTTCAAATTTAAAAAAACCTTACTTTAAACAATCCTTTACTTACAAAACCAATGGTCAAAATGGTTCAAGAAATGTCGCAACCTCTGAAGAATATTTAGATATTGATCAAGATGGTTTGAACTTAATTGGCGGTTTAACCTATTTTGATTACGATGATTTACATCGTTTGAGCAAAACAACATTCAGATTAATGGATGAGTTTGTTAATAAAGAAATAGTTGAATTTGATTACGACCCTTACTCAGGTGCTGTCAACTATGCGCAGGTAACAATTGGTGATGATGTTGATGCAAACGCAACCGGATTATTTTCATATACGCCTAAGAGTATTGATCATTTTGGTAATATTGATGAAATTTTAGTCACCCAATTGTCGTTAAAAAATAACAATGAAATTATAGATCGTGAAATCATTTGGCAAAAAACGTATCGCCCAGAGAACTCAACTTTAGGTGAAACAAGTTTTGAAATTAAAGATGCAACGGTGGAAGGTGGCCTGCAAGCTTTCTTAACTGAAAATTGGACGTTTAATTATAATAACCGTGGGTACTTAACCAAAAGACAAAACCATAATAATAATTTCACTCAACAATATTATTATGGCAAAGATCAAAATAACGTTGAAGTGGATCATTTAGGGTCACGCTTAACATCCGTAGTGGAGTCAGTGGGCGGTATTTCAGGCGAAACGCGATCAGAGCACTATGAATATCGTTCTAGTGGTTTTATGAATAAGAAAACTATAAAAAATTCTTATGATTCAGAAAAAGTAATTAATTATGCTTCATGGTCATCGTATCCTCATCGAGTTTCCACAGCTCAGATTGAACAAGGTGGTGGCGACATAATTTATGAGTCATTTTATGTCTACGACACTGAATTAGGTGCTGTTCAATATGATAATGGCCCGCGTCAAATAGAATACATTCGTGATGCAATGGGTCAAGTTTTGTCTATTAAGCAACACTCTGAGGTTATTCAGGAATTTGTGTATGCTGATAATCAAGTTCTACAATCAAAAAATCATCAAACTGGCGAAATCGGTCAAACAACGTTTTACATAGCTGGTAAAGAATTTAAATATGAAGGTCTTAATGATGATGTTCAAAACGATCAATTAAGTATTACCTTTAATAGTATTCCTGAAGTGCAAATCGTGTTGGATACCGAAAGAAATGTGTCTGCAAATTATTTATTGCATGATCAGATCGGGACATTATTGGCAGTTGCAAATGATCATACCATCGAGCTTGAAAAAGGGTCGGATCAGTATGCGTTTAGTCCGTTTGGTTTGAAGTTGGATGATTATGATTTTAGTAGTGAAATGTTGTTTGAAGGTGAGGCTTCGGCTTCCGATAAAATTTATACGGGGCACGAATATTTAGAAGATATTGATGTGATTCAAATGCAAGGGCGAATGTATGATCCGTTGACGGGGCGTTTTTTGAGCCCTGATCCTTTTATTCAGGCACCTTTGAATTTACAGAATTATAATCGTTATAGTTATGTTTTGAATAATCCTATGGTGTTTGTGGATCCTAGTGGGTTTGAATATCGCCTACCAAATACATATCAAGTCTTGTCATATGATACTTGGAACCCGCTTATAACTAATACATCTTATGTTACAGCATTTGACTTAAATGAGAGATATTACACTCCTAATTTACGAGAGCGCAATTTTGAAAATTTAGATATTTTGATTGTTGATACATCTGGCATCTTTGGTTGGAGTGATCGAAAATTTCGTTCATTTGAGAGAAGTACCCAAGGCGAAATGTTTACAGTAGAACTTAATGATTCAGATATTCAAGAGAGTATTAAAAGGCAAAAGAACAGAAGAAAGGATATTAATGATCATAACAATCCTTATGATAATAATGTTGAAGAAGTAGATGATTCTTGGATAAGTAACATTAAATTTGGAATATCTAAGGGCCCATTGGAAGCAACAGTTGGTGAGGATGGCCTCGAATTTGACTTTACATTAGATCCTAAAGAACATTATGCACCACCTATTCCAACTGAAAATTCAGATGGAGATTGGGAAATGTCAATTCCAGTTCCATTTATCCCAGGTGCTGAATTGAGTGGTGATATCAACGATGATAAACTAAATGAGAAAGCTAAAGAAATGGGAGGAGGGAGTTTAGATGATAGAATGTGTGAAGCATATAAAGAAAACGGGTTGTCTTGTTAATAAAGCTATATTAAACATGTTTGTAATTTTTTTAATTGGTATATCTATATTGAATTGCAGTGATTCTAGTGATTCTAGTGATTCTAGTGATTCTAGTGATTCTAAATATCAGCTTAACGTAGATAAAAAAATAATTAATGAATTTGAAAGTAATTTTAAACTAGCCAAACAGGCTAATGAAGAGGCTCAATTCTTTATTGCAGAAAATTTTGAAAACGGGATAGTGGTTCAAAAAGATTTGAAGAAAGCTCTTAAATGGTATAGAAAGTCTGCAAGAAATAATCATTTGCCTGCTCAAGTTGCACTGGCCAATTTTTATGGGAAAACGGACGGAGAATATATTGAATTTTCAAATAATAGAAAACAAAAATATTGGAGAAAAAAATCGGCGTTAGGCGGTGATGTAAACTCTCAATTAATAATGGGGAGGCTTTATAATCTTGAACAAAACCGAGAATATGATTTGAATGAGTCTGTTCGTTGGATTGAAATGGCCATTGATAATAATAGTGTAAGAGGTTTATTTGATTATGCAATGGTATTATTAGATGATGATTATGAACATAAAAATATTGACAAGGCTATTGAATTGATAATGTTGGCTGCTCGAAATAATAGTAGTGAGGCTCAATTGTTTTTGTCTAGTGTGTATGCGAGTAATTATTTTGGTGAGCCTAACTATGATAAATATTGGGAGCTTCTATTAATTGCAGCGAATAATTACAGTTCTGAATCTTTAGAGGCTGATAGAAGAGAAGCAAGAATTACAATTGCAGAGAATTATTTTTATGGTCGGAAAATTGAGGCCAATTTAGATGAAACTCTTAAATGGTATGAACTAGCTTATCAAAATGATAGGCATAATAGATTTAATAGAATTCAAATTATTGAATCGTATAATAATTTACACATAAATAATGATCAATATATTGATATAGACACTCAAGCTCTAAAAACCAACTAGGATCAATGGGGTCAGAGTTGAATGGCACTTAGCTAAGAGATAAAACCTTTTAATAAAGTACTATTTCTGTTTCTTAGGGTGTCCATTTTTTCTAACGTACTAGTCTGACACACATCGTAAATACAAAAAGACACAAATGAAAAATGGCAATTTAATCGCTTTGATCTAATCTGAAAATATAGAAATGATCAAAGCGAGTTGAATATGCCAATTAGGCAAGTACTAGTCTGACACACATAGTAAATACAAAAAGACACAAATGAAAAATGGCAATTTAACCGCTTTGATCTAATCTGAAAATATAGAAATGATCAAAGCGAGTTGAATATGCCAATAGCCAGAAAGAGTTTAGTTCCACTAGAAGCGACGCCTTACTATCACATAGTAAGCCGATGCTGTAGGCGTTGTTTCATCTTAGGGAGAGATGCGATTACAAAAAAGGATTATTCACACAGAAAAGTACTAGTCTGACACACATAGTAAATACAAAAAGACACAAATGAAAAATGGTAATTTAACCGCTTTGATCTAGTACTAGTCTGACACACATAGTAAATACAAAAAGACACAAATGAAAAATGGCAATTTAACCGCTTTGACCTAATCTCAAAATATAGAAATGATCAATGTGAGTTAAATATGCCAATAGCCAGAAAGAGTTTAGTTTCACTAGAAGCGACGCCTTACTATCACATAGTAAGCCGATGCTGTAGGCGTTGTTTCATCTTAGGGAAAGATGCGATTACAAAAAAGGATTATTCACACAGGCAAAAATGGATTGAAAATCGACTAGAAGAACTACCGAAGATCTTTAATATAAAGATAGCTTCGTATGCCATTATGTCAAATCATTTTCATTTGGTTGTGTTCATAGACCAAGAAGAATCAAAACAACTGACGGATCTTGAAATAGCATTACGCTGGCATCAACTCTACAAAGTAACGATGCTAACGCAAAAATTCGCCAATGGCGAAAATCTTTCAAAAGTCGAATTAGATGCAGTCACCATAAAAATTAATGAATGGCGCGAACGCTTGTTGGACTTAGTTTGATTTGTAAAAAACATCAACGAACCCCTTGCTCGAATGGCGAATGCAGAAGATAACTGCACAGGAAAATTTTGGGAAGGCCGTTTTAAATCACAAGCATTATTAGATGAAAAAGCCTTGTTGGCTTGTATGGCCTATGTGGATTTAAATCCAATACGTGCACAAATGGCCAATACACCTGAAAAATCCGATCACACCAGTATTAAAAAACGAGCAGAAAAAGCGAAACAATCAAAAGTACCCAATAGATTGGATCAGCAAGAAGGTTCACTTTTAAATTTTGCAGGCAAACCCAGAGAGAATATGCCTAAAGGTATTCCATTTACGTTAACCAATTATTTAGAATTAGTCGATTGGACGGGCAGACAAGTTAGAAAAAACAAACGTGGAAGTATTGATCAAGCATTACCAAATATTTTGCTTAGACTAAATATTGAACAGGAACAATGGTTGCACATCACTCAAAATTTCGAATCCAGTTTCAAGGGAATTGTAGGTGATACTTTAAGTCTTGTGTCTAAAATGAAGGACTTTAAACGAACAAGGACGTTAGGTTATTCGAATAGCTTGTTTTACTTTGGCAAATAATTACATTTTATATGCTTTAACCATTCAACAAATACTCTATATCATTCATGATAGACATTCACTCGGTTTGAAAAGAGTCAAATATGTGTTTTTCGATTGAGTATTTATAGGGCTTCAACAAAATTCATTTTTCAGTAAATATATTATAAGATCGAAATTAATCTATTTTTAATTGGCCTGATTTTGATTATCATGCGTGTCAAAGTTAGGTTTATTTATCATGTGTTTGATTTTTTAACTATAAAAGAGTGTGCGATATGAAAACTAAGTTTTTAATTTTGTTATTAGTTAGTTTGTGTCAATTCGTTGAGGCAAAGGGTGAAGCAGAAATTTATAAAAAATTTATGGGTTGTTCTGTTGGTATATTTAAAAAATTTACAAATGGGGAATACGTAAATGTTGTAAAAAACATTGACTGTTTTGATGTTAATGAAGAATTAATAATTAAACTGTCTGAATTGGAATATCTCGAACATTTGATTTTGAGGAATATTAAAAGCTCAAATTTATCCATATTAGATTTTTCTAAATTAGAAAGTCTTACTATAGTGAATAGTCATTTTAATATGGCTCAATTAAACGAATACCCTCAATTGAAGTATTTAAATATTATCAATTCTAGTGTTACAAACTCTGAATTAATTGGCTCATATACAACAATTGAAGCTCTAAGTTTAAGTCAGAGTAAATTTGAAAGTTATGATTTTTTACTGCAATTGAAATCTTTAAAAGAGCTTTCATTAAATGCAAGCGGATTGAAAGAAATTCCTAATATCAGTCAGTTGAAAAAATTAGAATATTTAGATTTACGAAATAATGATATTTCAGAAAACATTTTAATTGATGTACCTCAAGTAATTTGGAATTAAAACTATATGAATAACTTTTTACTATTGTTGATATTGATTCTTATTATTTGTATTTTACAAGGTCTTTTTTTTACAAAAATGAAAAAAGGAGATAAAAAGTCATTAGTTGAGGTTATTTCTTATTCTTTAATCATTACTGGTATTACATTTTTAACTCTGATGTTTCTATCAGCATTTGGTAAAATAAATTGGTTTCTAAATGATCAAGAATGGCCCATAGGGAATGTAAAGGGTGCTTTGATAATGGATGGGGGTATTTATGTTGCTCCTCATCCAGTTAGTGGTAGAGTTCAAATTTACAGTGAGAAATTAGAATATTTACGTGGATGGAATGTCGAAAGCTATGGCGCTGATTTTAAATTGTTTTATTTTAATGAATTGGAATTTATAGTTTACTTTAACTATAGAAATAATAAGGGAGTTCGCTATGATCTTAATGGGAATATTATTGCTACTGATTCTATATCTAGGAATGAATATCTTGATGTGCTAGAAAATCAAGATGTGCTTCATATACCAACTCCAATTTATTTTTACCCATTTACTCACTTCTTTAAATCATTTTTTTTCTTTGCTTTAGGTATGCTGATATTAGTTATACTTAAAAAAGATGAGATTAGAAAGATATTGGAGTAAAACGATTAGAAAATGATTAGGGTCACCCTGAATACTTTGGGGTCATGAATACTTTGGGGTCAGGCCTTACATTTGACACAAAGCAACAGTAATTTGGGGTCACCCATTAGAAAACCCCGGTCAATAGGCGAAGTGAAATTCTTTACTCTTTTTTAGTAAATTAATTTTTACTTCGTCAGTTCGTTATATTTTAAATATTAGAGTAGGGTCAGACCAAACATTTGACATGAAAAAATAAAGGCCTGACCCCCAGAATTTAAGCCCTTTGAGTTTAAAGGACAGCAACGAGCTAAGATCGCTGCTGACATCGTCGAACAGATCAACAACCAGAAAATGACTTCGTTTGTCTTTGATATTGCTTTGATGATTGAAAAAACCCTAATCTTAATCACATGTCATTGTTTGATTTTTTTAATACAATCAATGCTGACGTTTGTAAAGTTATTAAAAATATACCCCCATTGCAACACCAACTTGCCGATTGATCTGCAACCAATAATAAACAGGTACTTAAATGAGCATTAATCAAAAATTAAAAGAATTATACGCCAGCCACTGGAAAGAATTGCAAGAAAACATAAAGACGCTAGATGTAAATGCATATACAAATCCTCTTTTATTATCAGTTGACGAAGAAAAATTAAACTCTGCCGATATAACCGTCATGATTTTTGGACAGGAAACGAAAGGGTGGGGAAAAATCTTCCCAGATGTAGAAGGGCCAATGAAGTTTTATGACAGCTTTTTCTGTCAAGAACAATTCTACGGTGGATATGGTAAAAGCTCTTTTTGGAAAGGATTCAGGTTCTTTCAAAAGGCACTACAAAATGAAAATAAATCTCATTATTTTATTTGGAATAACATTAATAAAATAGGAAAACCAAATGGCCGAACGGGTGTAAATCCACGTACAAGGCAAGTTGAAAGAGACTTTTTCTCTGTTATTGCTGAAGAAATTAAAATTATTAAACCTGATATCGTCATATTTTTCACTGGTCCATATCGTGATGCTGACATAGCACATCACTTTCCTAACGTAACATTTGTTCAGACCAATTCTGGTATAAAGACTAGAGCCCTTGCAAATGTAAAACATGCCGATTTACCGGCATCTTGCGTTCGTATGTATCACCCAACATTTTTTGGTGGCTTCAATAAATATAGAAATCAAGCGCTTAACGAGATACTAGAAAATTATAACAATTAAGCATTCTTATCCCCAACAATAAGACTTACAAGCTAAATTACCCTTTCTGAAAATCGTAAGCAGTTTAAGTAGCAGTTTAAGGACAGGCAACCCAAAATATAGTGGGGTCTGGCCTGAATGGCACTTAGCTAAGAGATAAAACCTTTTAATAAAATACTATTTCTTTTTCTTAGGGTGTCCATTTTTTCTAATATCTGCTTTTGCAATTTCCCGCTTAACGGTCAATAACTTATACGGTTTTGGCCTTCGTTTTACCGCTCTTGGCTCAACTCTTCCAGGCCGATTACCAATTCGCGGTTTCGATATTAAGGCAAACATCGCATCATCTGGCCTCCGATCAATCTGGCTATAAGTTAACCAAACTTGCAGGCAATGTTTAAAACTTATGGTTCTAGGTTTTATTTTAAAAATAATGGCAGACTGTGCTGCGAATAATCGAATAATATTATGCGCAAGCACATGCATCCACATTTCCTTCTCACACATTTCTGGCGTTTTACA
Organism: Marinicellulosiphila megalodicopiae; assembly: GCF_045862395.1. NCBI lineage: Bacteria > Pseudomonadati > Pseudomonadota > Gammaproteobacteria > Oceanospirillales > Marinicellulosiphila > Marinicellulosiphila megalodicopiae. The sequence goes on along the minus strand of NZ_AP023087.1, from coordinate 4,392,641 downwards.
ACTCAAAATATTCATGCCCAATGTGGTTTTTAAGTTTCTGAAATCCAACTCAACATGCCACCGATCTTTATATAATTTACCTAGTGATTTTCTGCTTTCTTTTTGCGGATTTAGGATGCTGGTGATTAATATTTTATGATTGATTTTCACTTCTCGGATGGTGATAAAATCAGGATATCTAAGGGTCAGAGTCGTTGAATTTTCTTTGGCTTTGATTCTTGAATCCTAAATAAAAACTAAATGCAAAGTAAAGTTGAAAGATGTTTGTGAGGACATGCACACAAAGGCGTACTTGCATCATTGATTGGATGCAAGTGGATATTGTTTCTGTCAAACTAAACACAAAAATCGTATATGGTTCTTGAAATGCATAAACCCCAAATAATAAGAATATGGAGTCTTGTGTTAATTCAAGTTGTGTTTGTTCTTTCTGTTTATAGCAAGGATTCAAAAATGAGTGAAACCACAGAAATATATCATGCAGTTCATCAATGTGTAGATCACATTAAAGGTGGAATATCTGTCTATGATGACCAAGGTAATATCATCAATTTCAAGCTTAACAGCGAAGATTCGTGTATGTCCTACACAATTATCCACAAAGAAAAACCGCCTGTTCTAAAGGCTTATTCCGTAATACAAAAAGCAGCAAGTCTGACTTTTGAATCAAGGAAAGAAAATAGTGTGGTGTCTGCTCAAGATAGTTTAAGAGCTGAATTTATGAAACATAGTGCCTTACTGATACGCCACTGTGAGCAATTGGAGAAAGAAAACCAAGTAGGTACAAGAGTTGTTTTGAAGGGCGATGAGGTGGTTGATCTTCCCAATGGCATGCAAATTAAACTCCTATATTTTGGCAGTAAACGTTCGATTATAGGCAACCCTTCTGTGGGATATGTTACGTTACAGGTTATTTTAGAGGACAAAGAAAGCTTCGAATTCTCTTTTTACCAACAATCGTTAGAGGCAGTGCCCTATCCTCATCAAAAAAATCAGTTTGGCGAAATACAAGACTATTATTTCAGGCTGAGTCAATATTCACATAGCCAGTTTATTGAATTTCTTTTCGTACCCATGAATTAACTTTCTTCATTAACAAGCCTTATAAAGTAGATTCATTTTCAAAAGTAAAAAAGTGGGTGTCATTAGTTTACTGAATATTTAAATAAGGAAAGTTAAGTGTATGGTTAGATTATTCATGTAAATTCTGAATCTAATTTAATTTAATAATAAAATAAAAATTAAGAGAAACGCATCACTTGTTGTTTAAAGGCTATTTTATATAGCCTTTTTTTATTCTTGTACCATTGACTCTCGCCTTTAACACTTACTCGATGCAGTCTGCGTGGTGCATCGACATAAGTGAGTATTCTAAAGTGACGCTCACTTTTAAATTTTTTGGTTTATGTTATTTGCCTGCCTGACCATTATTGTTAATTATTATTCAATTTTGGAAACATGATGAGATTGTAGAAACATCATTTTTATTAGGCTGTTTGAAGGCTCAGTTTTAAGTTTGAGTTTAATGCTTTCAAGCGGGTTTTGGTTGTTAATGGTTTGGGGGGGCATTAGCAAAACGCAACAAAATAAGGAAAGAACTTTAAATTCGAAATGAATAATCCTGTATAATCCGATTTTTTAAAATGAATCGATTCAATATTAGGAAAATTTAATGAATATACAACACTATCTGGTCGCTGTGTTTACAGCAGCAGTGGGTTTAACTGCCATCGCAGAAGACCCAAAACCTACGATTGCGACCTTTGGCGATTACGGAAATTTTAAAACTCAATGGTTTGCACAAAGTGATGTCACATCAAATGATTGGGGCACTCATCACAATGCCATGATTTTGGATATTGCATCCAACTTAGGTACTAAAGACATATATTTTGTAGACGATGGGCAATTAGGTGTGTATTTGAATCGGTTTGAGTTAATGGATTTAACGGATTACTTTGCCGACTACAAATCCAATTTTTACCCTTATGCCGTTGAAAAAGGCATTGACACATTAGGTAAACAACGTGCAATTCCAATGGGCTCTGGAGTAGGTGTGCAGTTTTATCGCACAGACTTAATGATAGCCGCCGGTGTAAGCATTGAGCAAATTTCAGGCACTTGGGATCAATATTTACAAGCCGCCAGAACCGCCAAACAAAATGGTTATTACATTGTGGATAACTCAGATGCCATATTACGTTTGTATGTGCACAGTCATTTAGAAAATGGCGCTTTTCTTTTTGAAGACGAAAACGGTGCTTATAATTTAGATCGTGACTTTTATACCCAAGCTTATGAATTTGCAAAAATATTCCATGATGAAGCGTTGGCATTTGAAACCGGAATGTGGAATGACAATTGGTATGGTGCGTATAGGGGCGATAAATTATTAGCTTCTGTGCAAGGAATTTGGTTGTCGGGACATTTGTCAGTTTGGATTGCTCCAGATCAAATCAATAAATTTGCTATGGCTCAAACACCGGGTACTAAAAGTGGGAATTGGGGTGGCACGCACTTAATTGTCAATAAAAATGCAGACATGAGTGTCATCAAGCCTATATTGGATTCATTGATTGGTGGGAGTGACAAAGCTGATTACCAAGCAGAATTTAATGAATATGGAATAGTAAGTACACGAATTGATATGTTAGAAAATTACAATGAAGTCTTTTATAAAAACTATTTAAATCAAACGAATGTAAATTCAGTGATTAAAAAGTCAATTCAAGACTTGGCTATTATTCGTACCCACCCTTTAGATCAATATGCACAGACTTTGTATTTCACTCAATATTATCAAATGGTCATTAATGATGAAATATCGATAGACGAAGCCATTACTCAAATGAATCAATTGTTAGCTGATCGTTTAGCTGAACTTACAATCAATTAAGGAAAAAGAAATGAAAAATTTAATATTATTGATGTCTTGTTTTTTATTATTGTCATGTTTGCCTGAAGCGATTGATACAACGCAAACAGAAACTGAGTCCGAAACTGAAACTGAAACTGAATTTGGCGCTTTTCTAACACACAATAATCCAAAAGCATTTAAATTAAACGAAAGTATTACTGTTGAATATTTAGAAGGCGAGAAGATAGAGTCAGAAGTTATCAATGTAATCAGTGAAATTAATTTTGATGATGGTTTAAGTTATAACAACGAATTACATTTTAATAATTACAATGGATCGGGCCTGCCAGGTAATTGGGAAAAGATAGGTGGTGGTTTTCAGTTAAATTTAGTAGATGGAAAAGATATTGGGTCTGCAATAATTGATGTGATGTCCAATCAATCATTCAATTTTGTCGTTTTTGAATTCAGTACAAGTAATGCTTTACAATTTCCTGGCGGTTATGAAACGTCTTTTGAAGTTAAAAGTAATGATGTGGTAATTAGAAACTCAACATCTATTTCTCCTGTTGTTTCTGGAGATAAGTATTTAATTCCAATTAATTTAGGCAATGATTACTCAAATATTAGTGTTACATTTAATTTTCAATCAGACTCTGATCGAGTGTTAATAGCTAACTCAATTGAGGCGGTTACCTATAATTTTTCTGAAACTGAAATTAAAGATATGATTAAATCAAAGTGGGTTGAAGAAGGCAGTCTTTCGGAATCAGAAGCTATCCTATTTATTAATGGAATAGATGTAAACGTTGAAAATGTTATGGCATCCAAGCCAGCCAAAGAATTTTCGAATATTGGATATAATGTTGATGAAAAACATTATGATGTTAATGTCCGTATGCATTCGGATGAGCAATATTTGTTCTATTATTTTTCCAAAATAGATGAAGAAACTTTATGGTTTGAAATTAAAATTGACTTAAATGAATTGATGAATTCGTTTGACGACGATTATCAATACAAATCATTGTATACAGATATAAATGGTGTTAGTGAAACTAAATCCAGTATAAATAAAGATATTCTTAAATTAAATTCATATGTGAATGTTGATATCAATAATTTTTGGTATTCATCATATTCAACTACTCATAATTATTTTTTTAATGGAAATGTTGAACTTGATCGTATAATGATTGTAGATTTTTCAAATACATCAAGGTTAACAAAAGATTTTCACTTTACATCAGGCGTTGAGGATGGGGGGTATTATTTAAATTTAGAGAATGAAAATGAATTAAATGATTATGAGTTTTCTGAAGATACACGATTTATGGCAGCGGGTGTGAATGTAGAATTACCACTTATGACAGGATTAATTGAATTAGTATTTGATGTGGAAGTGGATGTTGAAACTGTTTTTTGTTATTTGAACTCTTATAATAATTTTAATGTTGTTGGGCAGACTTTTAAAAATTATTGTATTAATAAAAGCACACAATATTCGATGGTAAAGTCTGTGGAAAATGACGATAGTGTGTATTTTGACTTTAGCATGTTTGGTGGTGAAGATTTTATTGAAAATTATTACCAAATCAAACTTGATAATGTTCGGGTAAATGAAATTAAAAAAACGGTACAAGGCTGGGAGTCTACATGGGATTTGAAAAGATATATTGGTTGTAATGATATTCCATTTTCTGATGCAAGACTAACCATTCTAAATTACATAATTAATGGTGTGGTATTAAGTGCCGATACTTTAGATACATCTGAATTTCATGGAACATTCATAGATGAGGTAATGGTGTTCACTTATGAAAATTTAAGTTATGAATTTAATGTAAGCGATGCTGCTGGACTTATCGATGGATCAGGAATTATTTTTTCTAATGAAAAGAATGATTGCTCTTTAGTAATGAGTAAATTTATTCCTTAGTGTTTTGGATGCAAAATAAAAAAGCCAGCAACACGCTGGCTTTTTTATGGGTGATAATTGGTAATTATTTAAATGTCCGGCCGTGATTTTATTAAAAATTATAGTTGTTCCAAGATTTAATATTAGCCTATTATAAATTTTATAATAAAATAGAAGTTACATTGCGCTAAAAACTGTTCCTCTAATTATTGTTTGAATTCTAAGCCTTTTTTATTTTTAACGATTTTTAAACCATTAATTATGTTGGGGTTTTCTCGATCAACGGCTCTAAATTTAATGTGTCAGTCGTGTTGTTGTTGGAATCCATTTGAGAAATCACATAATCCACACAGCGGCGTAACATAGTAGGTGCAATATAATGTCTGTGCATATAATCGATCATCGACATATAGAATCTTCCAAATAAATTTTCGCAATGAACGCGATTCTCTAAACTGAAAATTATGTGATCATCATTTGTCACTTCAACTCTGATGCACGATCTGAATTTTAAATGTTTGTCATTAGCACCAAGAATCACTTGGGTTGTGTTATCTGCTTCATTTTGTTTTTGATCAAGTACAGGGTATTTGTTTGCAAATAAATTACTTGTATCTTCAGACAATAAAGATGAAACCGGACACCCAAGTGGAGAAGTTCTTAAACCAAATGGTTTCACAATTACATTACGCATGGACATTAATTTAGAAACGCCTTTTGGTGAATTTATTAAAAATTCTTCAAGCATTTTTTCTAATAATTGTTGTGAATCGAATTCTATAAAATGACTTTTATTAACGGTTATGGAAAATGAATCTTCATGATGTACCTGTTCATTAGATATATGTTCAAGCAATAATGAGTTTTTTGGAAGGGAGTTATATTCTTTGACCATTTTGGAGTCGTTAGTTTGAGAAACGTATCCGCTAGACTTATACCAGCCACCCCAAATCCCTCGAAACACACCAATCGTACCTCTAACAGTGTCACATACTTTTCGGTGAAATGTGCCGGCGGGTGCATCTAGTGCAAGTGTGGTTGTTTTTACGTTCTTTTCTTTAAATGCTTTTGAATGAATATATTCAGATAATTCAGATGGTAATATTTCTGTCAACGAAGGAATGTCTGCTTCATTGTCTATAATTTTTCTTTTCATTTCCTCTGATAAATTACCGCCAAGTTCATCTGTATGACAAGACAGTGCAAAAAATACAGGGTGAATGGGGTTTTTAGATAACGGCCAAAACTGATGCCAAGTGTCGCCGCCAAAACGCACCGTGAACATACAATCCGGTGGTATGTTAATAAAATGCAATTTGTCTATAAAAGTATGAGGCTTATTTTCGATTTCTTCAGGCGTCGCCGTAGAAAAACGTAATTGAGCGCCACCACTGCCAGATACAGCGGTAAAAATTCGATGACCCGCATGTTTGTGAAATGGGTGTCCTGTAGGTCCAACAATAAAGGAATATAAAGAAGTGGTGTCGCCTAATAAATAATTAGTCCCAGCTAATTTTGCAGAAGGCTCTTCGAGCTCGTCAACAAAGTCACTGTGGCATTTTTGCCTTGATGCAATACTCTCATATAAATGATTACCGGCACCATGACCCAACTGTGCAATTAATGACACTTCAATGGGTAGCATTTTAGAATCACTGGGAATATGCACTGATGGAAAAGTATCAATCACTCGAGTTAAATGTTCTGTAGGTATTGCCTTATTTTGTTTCATTGTTAGATTCTACTTTATTCGTTTGCCTTCCATAATAACTCAATGAGGTTTGATTGTTTTTATTTTTATTCGCAAATATTAGAAAAATCCATTGGAGTATGTGTCAGGGCTAAAGACAAAGTCTCATTATGTTATTGATAATCGACTCCCTCCCTTTACCGTCACTCGATGAAGTCTTCGTGGTGCATCGCCATAATCGGTTACTGCAAAATGTTGAGTGGCGCGATTATCCCAAATAGCAATGGAATTAGCCTGCCAAGAAAATCTAATTTGTAATTTCGGGTCTTTAGCACGAGCAAATAGTTTTGCTAATAATGCATCACTTTGTGTTTTATCTAACCCCACCACACTTCTAGTAAATTGCTCATTGATAAACAACACTTCCTCTTGAGTCTCCTCATGAATTTGAATCATGTTACGAATAACAGGAGGATGTTGCTGAGCGACTTTATCGGCGTAGTTCTGGCCGTCTAATTCTTTTTTATCGTAACGACTGCCTTTAAATGCATGAAGTTCATGAGAGACTTTTAACCTGCGTAAATATTGTTTTTCACTTTCGGGTAACGCATTCCAAACTTGAGCCATATTACACCAAATCGTATCGCCTCCAGTTTTGGGTACAAATTGAGCGTGTAAGATTGAACATTTTGGTGGAGTTTCTTGCCATGTCATATCGGTGTGCCAAAAACTTTCTCCTGGTGGATTCCCAGGCGCGCTTTCAATAATAGTGATCTGATCACACTCTTGCGCATGTGCAAAAAAAGGATGCGCGGGCTCTAATGCGCCAAAGCGAGTGGCAAGAGTTAGGTGTTGTTGTGCTGTTAAAATTTGATCTCGCAAGAATATGACTTTGTGTTTTAAGAATGCTTGATATAAATGATCAAACTGCTGGTCTGTGATTGTGTTTAATTGGATGTCTTCAATTAACGCGCCGATGTGATCGGTTAATGGGGTTATTTTCATAATTTAAGTCGGTATTTAAAATAATCTGTTGCTGATTAGATGAATGTTTTTTGGTTTTGTTACGTGGATTATTTTGCTATGCATTGTTTATCAGATGATGACGCGAGATATGTCATACCCTCTGTATTTGAAAAAGTATTGTGAAGTAAGCGGCTTGACCTCAATGGGTTCACTCGGCATTTTGAAAGCCAGAACAAAAAAAGCCAGCTATATTTGAGCTGGCTTAATTAAATTACTGTCAACGTATTTTAGGGCGCGTCGCTTAAATTATTATTTTAAGGCGCCAATGTAATGGATACAGAATCTTGCGTGTCTGTTTTTAAGATCACATCTAAATAAGTATTATCCCAAGTGGAAGCTCTTAATTGGTAAGACCCTACAGGTAGTTGAATGAACATATCATCACCTAATGCATAAGCATCTTTTAACAATTCGTTATTACTATTAAGCAAGTAAAATTCAACGTCTTCAACTGTGACAAATTCAATAGAAATCATTGATGCTTCGCTAACTACCAAATCAAACGTAATGCCATCTTGCTCTGTTACTAACTGATCAACTAATACAGTTTGTTCAATAGTAGGTGGTGCAATCTCTTGAATAAATTCAAGTGTGGCGCCCATCGCTTTTAATTGCATATACACATCATGCTCAACTTCCCCATCACTATCAAAGGTGTTTTGTAAATAGATGGTATAAACACCAGCATCTAATACTTCTTCAATATTTGTGTAGCCACCGCCAGCAACGTCTAAATAAGCAGGTGATAAATTTTGATCATAAATTGTTGTAATTAAATATTCGTTATATATCTGTCCTGTACTTTTAAATACCAGCAATTCTGTATTGTCATTTGGAACGGTTAATTGATATTCCAAAGTGCTTAACGGCTCAGACCAAGATCGAGTAATTTCAAAATCAAAATCTTCTACGCAGTTATCTTCAAATCCAACGATAGCATCAACAAAAAATCCGTTGACTTCATATTTGGATACTTCATTAAATAAACACAAACTATCTTGTGAAATTTCGGTGTTTAAATAATCATAATCAGTAAACAAGTAACTGTTAGATGCACCAAAGAAATTCTTAACTTCTCTATCTGCATCACCTTTAACCATAAAGCTTCCAAAACCTTCTAATGAAATAAAGGTTTCTTGTTCTAACTCTGCGTCAAAGAAAAATGAAGTACCCCATACTTTATCAACAGTTAATACAAAACCATCCTGTGTTGTGAATGAATAATAATGTGTATAAGGTGAAAAATTAGTATTAAAATTATACTCCACAGGTCCAGAGTTCATGACACAATCTTCAGTGTATCCTGCTGCATCAAAACCATTAGGCTCATAATAATTACCAGACACTTCACAATCGTAAGTGGTGTAACCCAATAATGCATCAGAGTTTGCGCTCAACGTAATATTGCCATTTACAATATTTGTAAAGTCTGTTTCTTCTGGAATGTGTTCATTGGCAAGCTGGACCATCTGAGCATAATTATCTAACGTAATATTTAAAGTATAATCACTTTGCGAATATTGCGTGTCTAATAATGCACTGCTAGGTGTTCTATTAGTGACAATCTTTGGCGCTGTATCAGTAATCACTAAACTAGCAGGGTTAGATTGCTTTGTTTGCAGCTTTAATATTTGCTCAGCTTCTACGCCGGTGACAAAAACAAAATACTGGCCAATTTCTAAATAAATTTCGTTATATTCACCATTAAATGAAAGTTGAATTTCTCTTTGTTGAATGCCTTGATCATCCGTTATTGAAAGACCCAAAAAATTTTCATAATAGTCAGAACCGACTTTAAATCTAAACATGTCCGCTTGGGTGACATTTAATTCATAAACATCACCATAACTTATTAAGACTTCTGAAAGTGTAATTGGCGCAGCAGTTTCTTCAACAAATGAGACCATTGCAAATTCACTATCGATTTCAAAATATAATTCACCAATAGAATCATTTGAGCTTAAATGTTCAAGGTGAATAAAATATTGTCCAGCCTCTAATTGAGTATCCAACAGATAATAAAATACATTATCAGGATACCAATAATTAAGCTTATTACCCCTGTCATCTAGTAACGTTGTTTTAAAAGCCGTGTCTAAATCCTGTGCGATAAAAGCGGCGTTAAATGAAGTGGAATCCGACACGTCAATTTTATAAATCAAGGTCGATTCTGCTTGCGACCATGTTTTGCTAGTTGAGAAATTAATGGTATCAACGCAATGGTTTTCAATATCTGGCGCAACTAAATAAGGTAATCCTTGATTGACTATAACTGATTCAGACCTTGAATATTCACATTGACTGTCTGTCGTAAATTCAAAAGGTGAAAATTCAATATTTAATTCCGCGCCATTTGATGTGTAGTTTTCAAATTCTTGCCCAACTTCAAATGAATAAATTTCATTAAGTTCAGTTGTGACTAAAACTGTTCTACTATCCACTCCAATTTCTAATAGCATAGAGCTAGTGCCCGTTTGCGTTTCTAAGCTCATAAATAATTCAGTAACCTCATTTGGCGTTGAGGTAATTGATAAATTTAACAAACCGTAGCTAGTAGCGCATTGAGTGATTGTTAAAATAGATGAGCCATCGGTAAATTCTTTTTCTTCAGCAATACCAGGTTGGCCATCAAAATCAACGCATTCAAAATTGATAGTACTTAGCGTTGTATCGTGGTCAGGATCTCGAAGCGCAGTGACAGGGTTGCCCTTAACCTCATACATTGCCTCAGATAATAACTCATAATATTCATAAACCGTCAAAACGGATGTTTCTTTAATTTTAACCGGATCGGTTTCAATATCTGTCTGAGTCTGAGTCTGAGTCTGAGTTTGAGTTTGAGTTTGAGTTTCAGAATCAGTGTTTGACTGTGAATTAGTATCTGTTTCTGTTTCTGACTTAGTGTCGGTCTGTGATTGAGAGTTTGTATCTGTTTCTGACTTAGTGTCGGTCTGTGATTGAGAGTTTGTATCTGTATCTGTATCTGTATCTGTTTCAGAATCAGTATTTGATTGCGAATTTGTATTTGTTTCTGACTCAGTACCGGTCTGTGATTGAGAGTTTGTATCAGTTAACGTATCCGTTTGAGATAGCGTAATCGTTGATGTCTCACCGTTAGTGCTAGTTTGTGTGCTAGTTTCAAATGCCGTGCCTTCACTATTTCCATCATTATCTGCACAACCAATTAATCCCAATGCCGAAAAGATAACAGGCAATAAATAGCGCTTAGATTTAAGGCTGTCGTTTTTACTAAAAATCATAGTTTTATCCAATTTAATTAAATTTATTTCCTTATAAGATTGCAAATCTTTACAACAAGGTACCTGCGGGTATTTTATATAATTTAACCGCAGTGAACAATTACAAAATCCTTTGAATTATTCGATTATATATCCTTACTTACCATTGGCTAAAACTCGGAGTTTGTAGTTACTTTATTTTTGAAAAATATCTAAAATGTAAAAACTAATAGCGCTAGAGTAAAAGTTTTGGATCTGATCAATTTCAAACATATGTCAATCAAAAACACCATTTTAATTAACAACCAGAAAATGTAAAAAGCAAATCAAAATCGCCAGTTTCGGCTAATCGTAATGCTTTGATGTATTGAGTTCTTCGTTGTGTCATTGATTGCAAATCATATCCACCAGCCCAGTCTATTGGTTTGTGTTTCAATAACTTTGTTAGTATTGCGTCGGCTAGTATTCTTGAGTGTCTGCCGTTTCCATTTGGGAAAGGGTGAATGGATACTAATCGATGATGAAACCGCACGGCTAATTCACAAGGCTTAAATACGTTGTGATCTATCCAATATTGAGTGTTGTCTAATAATTACCTGAGTTGTACAGATATTTGTCTTGGATCAATACCTATGTTTTTTCAGTTTTACGAAAACTGCCTGCCCACTTCCAAACTTCACCAAATAATTTCTTATGTAATAAACACACAAAATGTTCATTTAATAAATCGGTTGATTTGTTTCTTGATAACCACAAAATTCCTGAAGAAATATTGGCCTGTTCTAATTCATCTAACTGTGAGCGAGTTGTGATGTGTTTAAACTTAAGCCCTTCTTTTTCTTCATGTTCTAAAGGTGTGGCGCCATCTGGTTCTTCAAAATTCATTTGTTTTCCCAAAAATCATAAGGCATCTCATTTACTAACTCATCGACTCTTCTATTAAATTCAATATTTAACTGCGCTTGTGACAATGCTTGGGCTTCTAGAGCCATGTGAGTGCTTTCGATTGTAAGTTGTGATTTTACTTTGGCTTGCGCGTGTTTGAGGATGACGTTTTCAATATTTTCGTTTGGCACAATGGCATACACAAATTCACAACCCATTGCTTGGGCGATGCTTTGCATTTTTTTAAGCGTAACCGCACCTTGTGTCTCTGCTTTTTCAACTTTTGAAATGGATGCTCAGGTAACTCCGGTTATTGAGGCCAGTTGAGCCACGCTCATACCAAGGGATTTACGCACACTTGTAATCCAGCCTTCTGGGAGTTCTTCAATAAATTGAGTGCTTTGAGCGGCTTTGTCAATGATTTGACGATATTGTTTTTGGGCAATTTTCTTAATATTCATATTTGTGTAACCTATAGGTATACATTTAAGTGGTAAATGTATACCTATAGGATTGCACAATCAGCTTAAATGTATGCCTATAGGTATCTTTATTGTGGTTTTTTGTATGCTTATAGGTTGAGAAGGAAGTAATGGTGAAGTGTGTTAATTTGAAGGATGCATATCTGTTAAGTGGTGTTTGGTGGACGCGCCCCCAGCTTACTATGAGGTCTGAAGTCAAGATTTGACCCTGTTGATTTTTGGCGAATTTACTGGATCTTTTAATGCGTGTCTATTTAAAAATAAAGACCTGACGCTCTATAATTCGTAAATGGTTTGCTTCGATAATATATTCCTAAACACACTGACTTTAAAACAGTGACTCAAAAAAAAGTACGACATGCAGTAAATCGATTAAGCACAAGACAAAGAAAAAGCTGAATTATAAATCACCTTATGATTTAATGGAAAAGTACAGAGCTGATTTAGCAGCTTAACGAATGATGTACTTCGGATTTTAATTTACGAGTTATTTCCATGATCTAAGCTGGCATTTAAAATAATCGGTTGCTGATTAGAGATTTTTTTTGGTTTTGTTACATGGACGGTGTTTGTTGGGCGCATCCACAACTCAGTAGATTATCAAAATAAATTTAATTAGTGTCCAGAATAATTTTTATACTACTGTGATGAATACATGAAATGAAAGCACTAGATTTAGTTTTGAAATAAAATAGTGGTAATTTTTAATATAAGAAAATATTTAATTGAGGATATTAAATGAAATTAATAATACCCGTATTACTACTTGTTGGGCTTAATGCTTGTCAAATTAGTGATTTTAATTCAGATAGTTCATCTGAAGAAACCCAAATGAATACTAAAACTCAAACTGATACACATAGTTTGACGCAAACAATGACTGAAACTGAGATAGATGGAATTAATCCCAACTTAGAATTTGATTTATTTTCAGACCCGAATGTAAATATAATTACATTAAATTCTGTTGAAAAGTCTAATCAATATGAAGGGGCTGCTGTAAAAGTAAGTTTGAGTTTTGATCAGCAAACAAATGAAATAATTGTTGATGCAACACAGAGTATCGTGAATGTACCAGATGATCATCGTATAAATTACTATATTAATTTAACAGCAAATTCTTTTAAAAACTTCTTTTCAACGACTGCAGTTTCACGCCACAAAGTAAGTAAAAGTGGGACGTATTATGTTGCGCTTAATATTGAAATTATTAGTAATATGACAAATTATACTAAAAGTTTTATTAAAGTATTTGAGTCAATTGATGTTGTTGTTGAAAACCAGGAAAATACTAATGATTATTATGTAGGCGCTCATATGTATTCTGTAATACCAACATCAGATAAAAAAAGTATTGTTGGTTATAATCGTATGATGAATCGATTGCTTGAATTGGATTTAGAAACAGGTTTCATAAAAAATGAGGTTTATTTGGGTGATGAATCTTTTGGTTTACAATATATGAAAAATGGAATCATAGTATTTTTAACTCGAGTGGAGGATGATTTAACTAATAAAATTACTTTTGATAAATTAGTAGTTAATGCCGAAAATATTACACAAGCATTCAGGGTTTCAGATATAGATTATAATACTAGGATGGAGCAAATTAGTGGTCGAATATTCGTTGAAAAAAATATTTTATTAAATGGTGATCCATACATCAAACATGCATTAGATTTGATAGATATAAGCAAGGATGAGATTTTAGATAGGGTGATACTAGAAAATTTTGGATTATTTCATTCCATTGAAAATAATAAAATATTGTACACAGAGAAAATAGATATAAATTCAATATACTTTGAAAGGTTTGAAGTTAATGAAATAAATGTCATTGATTCTAAAATTTCAATAAAAAAAGTAAATGAAATTGAACTAGAAACAGATAGGTTACATGATACTTATATTTATAGTCTTATTAATCAAGATTATTTGATCACCTCAAGTGGACATTTATTAAATAAATATGATTACAGTGTTGAAGGTAGATTAATCGATAGTGCAAATATAACAGACATATATTCTGATGAAAAAGTTAATGTGTTTTTAATGAGTGATGGCAAGCTGCTTATTTACTCTAAATATTTAGTTTTAGAAAAAGAGTATATCGTACCAGGTGAAGTGAATGAGCAGGGTCCTGCATTTATTCACGAATCTTATCAATTAGTAAAAATGGATGATGCAATACTTGTTGTATCTGGCAATGATGATGGTTCGGATTTTTACCATTATTCAATTGAATTAAATGGGGCAGAATCCAGCTTGTCAAAGTAGCTTAAAAAATATTTTCAAAGCTAGCAGCAAACTGGATTTTTTTGACTCACCGCCGTTAATGAATGGGGGGCACAACTCTATCAGTTTTATGGTTATGTTACGTGGGTGGTGGTTTGTCTAATAATGTAAAGAGGGTGGTAAATATGAGTGCTTAGCCTGAATATCTCATGTTTTTTGAGTGTCTATGTCAAAATAAAGACCTGATACTCTGCGTTCCTCTTGTTTCTTTTGTTTGGTGAACGCGATCTAAGATTCCGTACCTAGAAAAATGGGTGTAACAACTGGTTTTGTAGTGGTATATTGAACATTAAATCAGATAGCTTTGATGGTATCTGTTTATTTAATTCTGAAGTTGAGTCGATAATTTAAAATTTTAAGTAATGATCCTTGGCAGCGAAATTAGTCTTTATTAGTTATATAGTCTAGTATATGAGTCGAATATTATGATATCCCCATTAAAAAATAAACCGATATCCTATTTGAAAAAAAATATTTCTACCTTTTTAGAAAATGCGGCAGGTTCAAATAGATCAGAAATTCAGTGTTGGTTAGAGGATGAGTGCGTTTTAAATAAATTTCATAAAAATTTAAAAAAGAGCAAGAAATTTATACTTTAATAGACCAAAATGCATCGAAAATGTTAAATAGTTTTTTTTACCCTCCAAAAGTAGAAGGAAGCAATCGAAAACTAATTTCATTAAATGAAATTATTAATATAAATGATGCAAACGGTATATTGATCACAGGGAGTCTTGGTCAAGGTAAGTCTATACTATTGAAATATCTTCAGTTTTTAGAGTTAAATACAGGGCATTCAATTCCGATATTTATAGAATTAAGAAAAATTAAAGATCCAGATTCTATGATTAATGAGGCATGTAAAAAAATAAATATGTTAGGATTGAGTTGCTCATTAAAATTGTTTTCTTTTCTATTAGGTGAAGGAAAACTTTCAATTTTTATGGATGGATTCGATGAAACACCATTGGAGAAAAGAGAGGATTTTAATTCAAAAATTTCATGAATATCGGGGTCGCGCCTT
Source organism: Marinicellulosiphila megalodicopiae (assembly GCF_045862395.1). Taxonomy (NCBI): domain Bacteria; kingdom Pseudomonadati; phylum Pseudomonadota; class Gammaproteobacteria; order Oceanospirillales; genus Marinicellulosiphila; species Marinicellulosiphila megalodicopiae. The sequence continues at coordinate 4,377,225 of NZ_AP023087.1, read as the reverse complement.
ACATTTGACATAGACACTCAAAAGTTTAAAAAAGGCACTGGATCTCCAGCGATAAAACTGTTGAAGATGACGAGCGGATTTTTGTTTTACAAATTTACTCATTCATAATATCAATCATGCGTGAATCCAAGCAGGATAACATGTAAAATGTCGTTCATTTCTAACCAAGCAACTTTAAATTCATATCCAAATTCTACCGAAAAACACACAAAAGAATCAGGCTTAAAGCGAAAATACTGTAAAATTTGGGGTTTTAATTTACAACTGTCAAAAATTAACCTCTATTTTTTATTTTTTCTTGACTCCTTAGCTAATATGAAGAAAGTTGGAGATGGGTTCAAGAAATATTAATGTAAAAGGTAAAACTGTAATTGATACGATTAATAACTTATGATTTATTATTAATTTAGGGTTCGATAAAAATCTACAAATTAAATACAATAAAAAAGGTAGAGAAATAAATATATTTATAAACATTAAAAGACTCATAACTGCAGACCAATAATCAAAAGCCCAGTGTTTAGTAAGTGTGTAAATACTGTAATATGAAAAAGATAATATGATAAAGGAAGTTCTCTGATTGCCTTCGCTTAGTTCAACTGGTTTTTCGATATTAATTGTTCTATCTTTAAAATGAATTGTTTCATTTGTTTCATTTGTTTCGTTGGAATAGTTTTTTCTAAGAAACCACCCCATTACAAATCCTGTAAATCCACCAATTAAAATCGAATAACCAAAGGGTGGGATTATTACAAAGATTGCACCTGCTAGTAATCCTAATATTGTGCTTTTAAAAATTGCAGTTGCATCAGTGCTCGATTTTGGATTGATATATTTTTCCATTAACCAGCTATATATAAAAAATGGGGTACTTCCTAAAATAAATGCAAATAGAAAATATAAAACGAAAATCGATAAAAATGATGAGGGATTTTCAAATGTGATTAATATTGAGAAACAAATGGCCCCAATGATTGTAGGGCCAAGTGTGCCTAATATTAATCTTTTATTTCTTCGTACACTTTTTTTTATTTTTTCTGACATTATAATTATTTAAACAACTCCCCAACCATCTCCATATTAGACCGAAAAAACACATGCAAGTAACTTGCAACTAATCCATCCACTTTGAAAATAGCTTCACCAGGAGCTGGGTGACGTTGTCTTCTAGCAAAACTCACGGGCTCGGGTGTATTGTCTGCACGTGATCGGTGATGTGCGTGTCCTTTTATTTCTAGCTCTGTCACATTACCGTTTTCGTCTGTAAATGGGACTGTTAGAAATTGCATGCCTTGGCAGCCGCGTTTTCCACGCATGGTTGCTTGGCCTTGGATAAGGTTGAGCATGTTATATGTGTGGCCTTCTAAATCCGTTAGGGTTTCTAGGCAGGTCATGAATCCTCCGCATTCGGCAAATATTTTTTTATGATTTTTAAAATGTTTTTGAATGTCTTGTATCAGTGTTGTGTTTTCGCTGATTTTTTTGGCGTGTAATTCTGGGTAGCCACCGGGTAACCAAATGGAATCGCAATTTGGTAGGTGTTTGTCGTTTAGTGGTGAGAAAAATACGACTTCTGCGCCTAGGTCTTTTAGTGTTTGTACGTTGGCTTCGTATATAAAATTAAACGCAACGTCTTTTGCTATGGCGATGGTTTTGTTTTTTAGAAGTGGCTTGAAGGCTTCGATTTTTATATTCGGGTTTTTAAATTCAATTGGTTTTATAGAATTTAATAAATCTTCGTCTGTTATGATTTTTTCTGCGGTGTAATTGAATTGTTGTTCTAGTTGCTCGGTGACTTCTTCTGCCTGTACTAAGCCTAGGTGACGTTCGGGTAATGCTATGTTTTCGTCGCGTGCTAAGTTGAACCAAAATTTAATGTCTTTTGGCATCGCCTCTTCAATTAATTCTTTGTGGCGATTTGATCCGCAGTTGTTGGCTATAAAGTGGGTGATGTCGATGTCGTCACGATAGGTTTTTAGGCCTAGCAAGATGGCACCTACGGTTTGGGCGGCGCCTTTAACGTCCATGATGACCGCAATGGGAATATTAAATTGTTTGGCTAGGTCGGCACTTGATGGCTGTCCATCAAATAATCCCATGGCGCCTTCTATTAATATTAAGTCGGCATCTTGGGCGGCGTCGTATAATGCTTGTTCGCAATATTCTAATCCGCACATCCATAAATCTAATTGTATGACTGGGTGTCTACTTGCTTGTTGTAGAATTTGAGGGTCTAGGTAGTCGGGCCCTGTTTTGAAAATTCTGACTTTTTTGCCTTCATTTGAAAGCTTGCGTGCAATGGCGCATGTGACTGTCGTTTTACCTTGATTGGATGACGGTGCGGCTATGAATAGTGCGGGGCAAAAACGGCTCATTAATATTCGATCCCTTTTTGTGCTTTTACGCCTAAGCGAAATGCGTGTTTTTCGTCTTGTACAATGCTGATGGTGTCGGCTATTTCTTGTAAGTCGTGTGCCATGGTGCGACCGGTGATGATGACGTTTTGATTTTTAGGTCGGTTTTTTAATGCTTCTACTACGGGTGCAACTTCGAGGTAGCCGTATTTGAACATGTAGCTCATTTCATCAAATACTAATAAGTCGTAGTCGGCATTGTTTAGGTATTCTTGTGCGACGACCCAAGCTTGTTGTGCGGCTTTGATGTCTTGTTCTTTGTCTTGGGTTTCCCATGTAAAGCCGTGACCCATTACGTGCCAGTTTAATTGTTCGCTGGTATTGGCCATGTCTTTGAAAAATTTAAATTCACCGGTTTCTAGGCGACCTTTTATGAATTGAATGACGGCGCATTTTTGTCCGTGTCCTAATGATCTAACCATGGTGCCAAACGCGGAGCTGCTTTTTCCTTTGCCATTGCCTTTCATTAATATCAGCACGCCACGTTCTTCTGTGGAGGCGGCGATTTTTTTGTCCATGACGGCTTTACGAGCTTTCATTTTTGCTTTGTGTTTGTCTTGTTCGTTGTCAATTTTGTTGTCGTTTGAATCTGTCATAGTCGTTTCTGCTTTCAAATTTTTATTTGTTTTGTAGGTTTGGATTGGTCTCATTTGTTTTTAATGAGATCGGATGAGTCCGAACCTACCTGTGTTGTTAGCGTTCAATTGCTGGATTCCCAAGTACGCTTGAGAATGTTCTACGCGTTATCTTAATAATCTTTGTAGCCAATTTTGTTTTTGTTGGCTTTCGCTTTGGCGGCATGGAATGTAACGCTCTGCAATTTCGTTAAATTTAAATGGCACGTAAACGGCGTTTTTGCAGTTTTCTTGTGTGCGGTAGCCCGATGCTAAGTCGACCCAGTGCCAGCTTATGTCGTCTGGCTGACTTTGGCGTTGCATGGTTAATGGTAGTGATTTGAATATGTCGGTCCAAACTCGTAGTGCGCCACTTGAGCCTGTAATGGGCATGGGTTGGTTGTCGTCAAAGCCTAGCCATACACTGGCAAGGGAGTCTTCTGAAAAACCCACAAACCAAGAATCTCGTGCGTCATTACTGGTGCCTGTTTTGCCTGCCACCATAAAAGATTGAGGTAAGTATTGGTAGGCAAATTTACCGGTGCCTTCGCGCATGTTGTAGTTAAGTGCGTATTGCATGAGGCTCATGGTGTGGGTGTCTATTTTAAGCTCCATTTGAGGTTGATGGCGTTGTAAGACTTGGTTTTGTTCATCAACAACCGCAAGCAATGTGTTGAGTTGCATTTGGAATCCGCCAGATGCGAATACTTGATACAGCGACGCTACTTGAAATGGGGATAACTCTAAGGCGCCTAACGCTAATGATGGATTTTGGTTGTCTACGGACTCTAATCCCATGTCTTTTAATGTGTTTACTAATCGTTTCACGCCACGTTGTTGAGATATCCACACTGCGCTTAAGTTGTACGATTTAGCAAAGGCTTCTAATAACGTTGGGGATCCATGGGATTTATGGTCGTAGTTTTGTGGTTGCCATGTGCCTTGGCCTTTGATTTCCATATTAATAGGGGAGTCATCAAGTAGGCTGGCTAAGTGAAATTCACCCGAGGCGAGTGCTTCGGAATAAATAAACGGTTTGATTAGCGAGCCTATTGGGCGCTTGGCGTCTAATGCGCGGTTAAAGCCTGTGTACTTGCCTTGGCTTGATCCAATAAGTGTGCGGATGTTGCCATTGGTTGTGTCAGTAATGACAACGGCGCTTTGTAGTTGGTTGCTTGGAATGCTGTGTTGGTTCTCGATGGTGGCGACTCGAGATTTTAATTGCGCTAACGCTTGGTGATGCACGTACGGCTCGAAACTGGTGAACACTCGCACGCCTTTGCTTGAAAGGTCGGACGCATAATATTGTTCATCCATTTGCTGTTTCACTAATTGCATAAAGTCCTGAGCGGTTTGACTGCGCTTAGTGATGCTGACATCTAATAACTGAGCTTTGGCTTGAATGAGTTCGGGCTCGGTGATGATGCCTTTTTCGTGCATGACGCCCAGCACTAAGTTACGTCGTTCTAATGTGCGCTTAGGATGATTAATGGGATGGTAATAATACGGGCCTTTTACCATGGCAATTAATAGTGCCTGTTGATGCAATTGTAGGTATTCAAGCTGAGTCGAAAAGAAGTAACGGCTGGTGAGTTGCAGGCCATGAATTGAGCGTGCGCCGTCTTGGGTGTAATACACTTCATTAAAGTAGGCGGTTAGGATTTCGTCTTTTTCATATTGTGCATCAATTAAAATCGCCATTAACGCTTCGTTGGCTTTGCGCCATAAACTGCGCTTGTTGTATAAGAATAAGTTCTTAACTAACTGTTGTGTAATGGTTGAGCCACCCTGGGTGAGACTGCCTGATTTGACGTTACTAAAAAACGCACGGGCAATGCCGGTAGGGGATATGCCGTGATGGTTGTAGAAATTGTTATCTTCAATGGCTAAAAAGCCTTCCTTCAAAGTAGTGGGTACTTGTTCGAGTTTGATTAATTCGCGGGCTTTGTCTTGTCCGTATAATTCGCCAATAACAAATGGATCGAGCCGTTCAAGAATGAGCGTTTGATGTTGGTCGTCGGTTAAACGATCAATGGATTGCTTGCCTAATTGAATGTGTAAGCGTTTGGCGGATTCGGTGCGATCCCAAAATTCAAAGTGGCGCTTATATATAGTGAACTGATTGCCGTTATTCCAATATTCGCCGGGTTGATCGACTTTGCTGTCTTTGCGATAGCCTAGGTTGTTTAAGGACCATGATAGTTGGTTTTGGCTTAGAGTTTTGCCTTCATATAAAGAAAGGGGTTGGGCAAATACAGAGGTAGCAATGTCAAAGGTACGCCCTTCAAAGCGTTGGCGAATTTGAATGTTGAGGTAAGTCATGTACGTTGCAAGAATTACTAGGCCAACTAAAAACAATTTTGCTAATACCCAAAATGTTCGTTTTATCCAAGAGGACTTTTTCGGTTTAGAAGGGGGTGTTTTTTTTGTTTTTTTAGCGATGTTAGATTTTTTGACAGGTTTCTTTTCTGTAGGTTTTTTTTTAGCAGGTGTTTGTTTCTTGCCTGTGTTCAGTTGCTTTTTAGGTGTGGCTTTTTTAGGTTTTTTGTCGTCGGCTTTTGCCATGATGATACTGCTTTGATGTTTGATGAAAGTTGTAATTGTATCAAGTTGTTGTGTACTTGGCTTGTGGGTTTTATGCACATTGAATCGTGAGTAAAGCGACCTTATAAGTTTAGTTTTTTATATTTATCTAACCTTACCCTCTACAAATAATAGATACAATTTTTAATATTAAGAAACAAAAATGATTGTTATTTGATCAAAACGCTGCAGGCTGTATAATCGTGGGGTTTTTATTGCCTCAAAGAGTCTGTTCATTCATGGAAATGGATTTTGAACGTAAAACAGCTCTTTATAATTTTTCTTTGTTTAGGATGAATCATGTCGATTTTTCAAAATCATATCTTTAAATTAATTAACCTTGTTTTGCTATTTACTGTATTTAGTAACAACGCTCACGCTTTGATTCATCATGGTGGTGCGTTAAGTCAGGATGAAACCTGGGGGGCAGATGAAGTTCATTATATTGATTCAATCGTTACGGTTAATTCAGGAATTACATTAACCATTGAGCCAGGTTCAATTATTAAGTTTGCCAGTAGTACATATTTACAGGTAAATGGTGTACTTAATGCGCGCGGTGAAGAATTTTCTCCTATTTACTTTACAAGTTATCGAGATGATACATTGGGAGGCGATGACAATGGTGATGGATTATCTTTTGCTCAGGCTGGTGATTGGTCAAATATTCGATTCTCTGACTCAATTATCGATTCTTTAAATTATTTAGAATATGTAAATATCCACTTTTCTGGCGGGCAATCAGGGTTGGGTGCTATTTACTTAGAGCATGCGTCACCAAATTTAAATTTTATCAATATTACAGATAGCCAATACATTGGTGTTGATGCCTATGGCTCAGGCACTGTGGTAACTTTAAATAATGTCAATATTGAGCGAAGTGGTGCCCAAGGAATATATGCTGATTATTCTGCTTCATTAACAATTAATAATAGTGAGATTACTCAGTCTGACTCTCATGGTATTTATGTTTATAGAAGCGCTAAGGTGTTATTGGATCAAACCAATATTATCGATAATGGAGAGTGGGGAATTTATTTTGCGGATAACTATCCTGGTTCGACCATTACAAATACGACTGTAACGGGTAATGATCGTGGTATGTATGTGCCAATTGATATGCTGCCAAATCCCGAAGATCAAAATACGTTATTGCCAAACGATCAAAATGCAATTTGGGTGCGTGCTGGTACTCGTACTTCAAGTTTAACGTTATTCAACCATTCTTCACAGTTAGCTCCAAATCAAACTATTAATACTTATTATATCGCGGGTGACTGGGCTCAAAACGGCGGAGTGCTTACTTTTGAGCCAGGTGTGAATGTTAAATTTACAAGCGCAAGTTCGTTAACGGTTAATGCGGCTACTTTATTAGCTCAAGGTGTAGCAGGAAAACCAATTACTTTTACATCGCTTTATGATGATTCCATAGGTGGTGATTTAGGTCGTGGCGATTCTCCAAAGTCTGCCAAAGCGGGAAGCTGGGAAGGTATTCGTTTAAATTCAACGGTCACTTCTGATTCGGTTATTGAGTTTGTTGATATTAAGTACGCAGGTCAATCAACTAATGCCAATCTGTATGTTGATACGAACGATTTATCTATTTCAAATTTACGATCTCAGTTTGCTTACGGGTATGGTTTGTACGCTTATCGCTCAAATCTAACGGTTGAAAATTCTGAATTTAGTTTCAATACCTCTCAAGGTTTTTTTCAGACTAGCTCGGGTACTTCGTCTTTAACCAATTCTAAATTTTTGGGTAATGGACATGATGGTATTTATGCAAATAGCAATACTGGTGTAAATGTTTCGCAAAGTTATATTTATGCTAATGGTAGGCATGGTATTAATACTCATGTAACTAGTCTTGAGGTTCAAGCTCAAGATAACTGGTGGGGTGCGCCAGATGGTCCAAGTAGTTTAGATGGAAGCTTTGATGGTTCGGGAAATTCGATTGCTGGCAATGTTTCAATAAGTTCGCTGTTAATTGATCAGTATTTAGAATTTGGAGATGCACATCGTTACGCAAATGCCGGTACTGATGAACAGCACGGTTTGTTGTCGTCTTTTGTGCTTAGTAAAGGACAAGTTACACAAGAGTTTGGAGCATCAGCTTGGCAAACGGCTTGGTATGATGAGCAGTCAATTGATTTATCAACAACCAATTTAGACCCTTTAAAGCAGTATGTTTTAGTAATAAATGCTTTCAATTCTGACAATAATGGCAATGTTCAGCATGCTGAAGATGCTTTGGGTAATCGTATTATCGATGAAATGGTTGTAGGCAGTAGTAATGCTATTTTTGGTGGCGTGATTGCTCAATCTAGTTATTTAGATGGTAATTTAGATATTTCGATTATTCTGGATTCAGGCCATAGAGCGGTTGTTCAGCAAGTTTGGTTGCTTGAATTTAGTGATGAGTTTCCAATGTTGCCAGCAGCTGATGTTGATAATGTAATAGATGGGCAGATTTTTACAGGACAGGAAGTTGTTTTAACGGGGCAAGCTGATTTCTCGACAAGCGTTGAGTTGGTTGTTTATTCAGTTTTGAATGATCAAACAAGCTACTTTGATGTGCATTCCATTAGTTCAGATGGGTTATTTTCGTATCTTTGGACTTTGCCAGAAGATGGCGATTACCAATTGTCAGTTGTGGCGCATAATGACAATGCTATGCAAAACCAAAGTTTACCTATTGATATTAAAGTTGATCAAACAGCGCCTAACTCAGTTTCTTTTTTCTCGGTAACCGATACACCAAATGATAGTGGCACAAGTTTAACTTTAAATTGGGTTGAAGCTGAGGATGCCATTGCGCAAGATTCAGATGTTGCATCATATTTTATATATAGAAGAGATCAAGCAGGGCAAAACTGGATACAAATACAGGTTGTTAATGCGCCAGCGCAATCGTTTGTTGATGACTTGGTATTAAGTGGATTTGTCTACGATTATAAAATTGAAGTGCTAGACGTAGCAGGCAACGCAAGTGAGCCATTTGTTCAGATTGCTAAAACAGCCATTGATAATTCCATTGTTGATACATTGGCTCCCGAAGATATTACTGATCTAACCGCTCATCTTGGTGATCAAATTATTCATTTAAATTGGGGTTTGTCATTAGATACACAAGGTGATTTAGTTAATCAAATTGTGGATATCTCAATTGATGATGGGGTGAGTTTTGGTACGAATGCGCCTGATTATAATAACGGCGAATTTTACACATTGAATGCGAATCAAGATCAGTATTCATTGGACAATTTAGTCAATGATATTGGTTACAGAGTGCGTATTCGTACAATTGATGCGCAATCTAATATTGGTACGGGGGTGATTTCTTCTGCATTAACGCCTTCACAATTAGCCTTCACAACCATTGATAGTCATATTTCAAAAGATACACATTGGAAATCGGGTACTTATTATATTTCAGCTTCAATTAACTTGAATGCTGGGTATTCTCTTACCATTGACCCTGGTGTGATTGTTAAATTTGCATCTGGCAGGTCGTTGACAGTTATAGGTGAGTTAAATGCAGATGGCGTCACTTTTACCTCTTTTAGTGACGATTTAGCAGGTGGGGACCATAACTCTGATGGATTGAGTGCTGGTGATCAAATTGCTTGGGGCTATATACATTTCCCAACTAATGCAACGGGCGATTCAGTTATCCAAAACAGCACGTTACGTTTTGGTGGCTCAAATACAGCCATTATTTATAACCGTAAATCTGGTACGGTCATTCAAAATAACCGAATTGAATTCTCTAATACTTCGGGTTTTTATACTCGCGATGGTTCAGGTGTTGTGTTCTCTGGCAACGAAGTATTTGATAACGCTACTAATGGTGTTTATCAATACAGCGGATCGACATCGTATCAAGATAATCACATTGCACGTAACCAGCATGGTTTAAATATTAATTCTGGTGGCGCGCCAGTGATTGAAAATAACGTAATTGAAGATCATAGCGGCTGGGGTATTTATAACAGTTCTGCTATTTCGGGTGAGCCGATTATTAGTAATACGATTCGTAATAACCAAAGTGCGGCTCGATTGTCGTTCTCAAATTTACCTGTAAGCGTTTCAGATAATACGATTGTTGATAACGACAGTCAGGTTATTCACTTCTTAGGTAATGCACGTTCTTATGATTTAGCCCTGAGTTCGGATTTTGTTTACCGTCAACTTAATTCCACCGCAACAATTAACGCAGGTTCTCGAATGGATATCGAGGCAGGCACTGTATTGAAATTTGATGCAGGTAGTTATTTGACAATCAACGGTGCATTAATAGCAAAAGGCACAGAACTTGAGCCGATTACCTTTACTTCTGATCGAGACGATAGTGTTGGTGGGGATACGGAGAATAATGGCTTAACTTACGGCACAAAAGGCGATTGGGGTCGTATTACATTTAATGATTCAAGTGTCGATTTTGCAAGCACTCTTGAATATGTGAATATTCGCTTTGGTGGCACCGGTAGTAATGGCGCACTATATATTGAAAATGCTAGCCCAACTTTAAGTCATGTCACGATACAAGATTCTGCTGTTCATGGTTTGTATATTTATGGTGTGGGTTCAACCAGCACACTTGATCATGTTGTAGTAGAGAATAGTGATCAGATTGGTTTATATGCACGTCACTCATCTAATTTAACTATTGTTGATTCAAAATTTAATAACAATGGTACTTATGGCGTGTATTCATATCAAAGTGCAGTGTTAAATATTGATCGCACGCAGGTGAAGGATAACGCGAGCTGGGGTGTGTTATTTAATGACGCAGTAACAGGTTCTAGCATTACTAATTCAGAGGTCACTGGAAATGATCGTGGTTTATATATACCCATTACGATGGTGCCAAGCCCAGAAGATCAAAATATATTAGTGCCAAACGCGCAAAATGCGTTATGGGTAAGAGCGGGAACACGTTCAACGGATTTAACCTTAGCGCAACACAATAATATTGAAGCACCAGGCCAAATCATTAACAGCTATTACATTAGCGGTGATTGGACGCAAAGTGGCGGTGTATTAACGATTGAGCCAGGTGTAAATATTAAATTTACAGATAGTGGTTCGTTAGTTGTAAATGCAGCAACATTAATTGCGCAGGGTACGCAGCAAGAACGAATTACATTTACATCGATTCATGATGACAGCGCAGGTGGTGACTTAGGTAGAAATGGCGATGCAACAATTGCAAGAGCGGGAATCTGGGATGGGTTAACGTTTAATAGCACGATGAGTTCTGACTCGGTATTTGATTATGTGGATATCAAATTTGGTGGTAACAATGGCTACGGTAATATCTTTGTTCATACGAATAATAATTTAAGTTTTAATAACATCCGCTCTACTCAATCAAGCAAAAAAGGGATTTATGCACATCGCTCAAATGTGAGTGTGGATCAAAGTGTTTTAGCGCTAAATAACGAACAGGGTTTCTTGCAGACATCTACTGGCACGTCAAATATTACAGGTTCTGAAATTTACGCGAATGGGCATGACGGAATCTATGTAAATACTGGTACAGGTGTGAGTATCAATGATAGCCAAATTTATGCAAATGGTCGTTATGGCATCAATACACATGCATCAAGCTTAGAAGTTCAGGCGCAAAATAACTGGTGGGGCGCTCAAGATGGCCCAAGCCAAGTGGATGAAGGGTTAGTCGGTCAAGGTGAAAGATTAAACGGGAATGTAAATATTACATCGATGTTGTCCAATGATTTCAAAACACAGGGGCCTAAATTTAGATACATTGATGCAGGTGGATTAGAGCAACGCGGAACGTTGAGTGAATTTACAATATTACAAGGTAAAACAAGTGAAGAGCTTGGTTCGGATGCTTGGAGTGATATGTGGTTCGATTCTACTAGCATTGATTTGCAAGCAACTGGGTTGAATGAGTTAAATAGTTACAAAGTGATTGCTCAATTTCAAAATAATGATTCAGGCACCAATTTACAGCATATCGAAGATGCGAATGGCTTAAATATTTCAGGCAAAATACAAGCATCTGCTTATTCAACAATTCATGGATTTGATTTACCAGCTAGCAGCATTAGCTCTAATGAATTGTTACTTTCAATTAAACCTGATTCAGGTTTGCGCTCGACTGTGCAGCAGCTTTGGTTGATCGAAAACTTAGATGCGCCATTGTCACAAGCATCTGCAAGTATTTCAAACATACAGACCCAGGATTTATTAACAGGTACGCAAGTTATTATTAATGGTGATTCTACTAATAGCGAATCAGTATTTATTCATGTATATGACCAAAACAGTCAATTGGTTTCCAAAGAACTAGTGCATTCACTTAATACTAATGGCGAATTTTCTTATCGTTGGATTCTACCTGCTGACGGGGTTTATTTTATAGCAGCTCAGGGCGTAAATGCTCAAAATTCAAATGCGTTAGATTTGATTGAGGTCATTGTTGATCAGACTCCAGCAATAGCGGTTCAATATTTCTCGGTGGTCGATACACCACAAGATCTTGGCGAGAGTCTAAGTCTGTCTTGGCAGTTATCTGCAACAGAAAGCTTGCAGGAATCAGATGTTCAGCAATACATCATAAATAAACGTATTTCAGGGCAAATTCAGTGGCAGCTTTTAACTGAAGTGGTGCCTGGAGCTGATGTGTTTGTTGATGCAGATGTGCAACTAGGCGTTGCATACGATTATCAAATAATTGTGCAAGATAATGCTGGAAATAAAAGTGAAGCAAATACATCATTTAATAATGAATCAATTGATAATACGTTAGAGGACACTCTGGCACCTGAGCCTGTAAGTGGTTTGGTTGTTGAAGCTGGTAACGCTCGGATTGATGTTCAATGGACGCTTTCGACTAATGGGCAATTGGATATTGTTAAGCAATATTTAGATATCTCAATTGATGATGATATAAATTTCGGTACGAATGCACCGACTTATGATGACGCTCAAGTCATAGAAGTGAATGTAAATCAAAATCAAATCACGTTAACGCAGTTAGAAAACGACCTAGCGCATCGCATTCGTTTAAGGACGGTAGATGTGGCAGGAAATATTAGTACTGCGGTGATTTCGGATATCGTAACGCCAAGCGTGGGTGCATATCGTGTGATTAATAGTGCAATTTCGGAAGATACTCACTGGAAATCTGGTACTTATTATGTGAGTTCATCTTTCACAATTAATAGCAATGTGACTTTAACGATCGACCCTGGGGTGATTGTTAAAGTTGGTGGTTCAAGAACCATTACTGTAAATGGTCAGTTGATAGCTGATGGTGTGACATTTACTTCTTGGAGTGATGATTCAGTTGGCGGTGATACTAATAATAATGGCGAATCACTTGGTAGTGATGCTCATTGGACCAATATCTATATTCCAACTAATGCAACGGGCGATTCGGTTATTCAAAACAGCACGTTACGCTTTGGTGGCTCAAGTACAGCCATTATTTATAACCGTAAATCTGGCACGGTCATTCAAAATAACCGAATTGAATTCTCTAATACTTCGGGTTTTTATACTCGCGATGGTTCAGGTGTTGTGTTCTCTGGCAACGAAGTATTTGATAACGCTACTAATGGTGTTTATCAATATAGCGGATCGACATCGTATCAAGATAATCACATTGCACGTAACCAACATGGTTTAAATATTAATTCTGGTGACGCACCAGTGATTGAAAATAACGTGATTGAAGATCATAGCGGTTGGGGTATTTATAATAGCTCTGCTATTTCAGGCGAGCCGATTACTGGTAATACGATTCGTAATAACCAAAGTGCGGCTCGATTGTCGTTCTCAAATTTACCTGTAAGCGTTTCAGATAATACGATTGTTGATAACGACAGTCAGGTTATTCACTTCTTAGGTAATGCACGTTCTTATGATTTAGCCCTGAGTTCGGATTTTGTTTATCGTCAACTTAATTCCACCGCAACAATCAACGCAGGTTCTCGAATGGATATCGAGGCAGGCACTGTATTGAAATTTGATGCAGGTAGTTATTTGACAATCAACGGTGCATTAATAGCAAAAGGCACAGAACTTGAGCCGATTACTTTTACTTCTGATCGAGACGATAGTGTTGGTGGGGATACGGAGAATAATGGCTTAACTTACGGCACAAAAGGCGATTGGGGTCGTATTACATTTAATGATTCAAGTGTCGATTTTGCAAGCATTCTTGAATATGTGAATATTCGCTTTGGTGGCACCGGTAGTAATGGCGCACTATATATTGAAAATGCTAGCCCAACTTTAAGTCATGTCACGATACAAGATTCTGCTGTTCATGGTTTGTATATTTATGGTGTGGGTTCAACCAGCACACTTGATCATGTTGTAGTAGAGAATAGTGATCAGATTGGTTTATATGCACGTCACTCATCTAATTTAACTATTGTTGATTCAAAATTTAATAACAATGGTACTTATGGCGTGTATTCATATCAAAGTGCAGTGTTAAATATTGATCGCACGCAGGTGAAGGATAACGCGAGCTGGGGTGTGTTATTTAATGACGCAGTAACAGGTTCTAGCATTACTAATTCAGAGGTCACTGGAAATGATCGTGGTTTATATATACCCATTACGATGGTGCCAAGCCCAGAAGATCAAAATATATTAGTGCCAAACGCGCAAAATGCGTTATGGGTAAGAGCGGGAACACGTTCAACGGATTTAACCTTAGCGCAACACAATAATATTGAAGCACCAGGCCAAATCATTAACAGTTATTACATCAGTGGAGATTGGACGCAAAATGGCGGTGTATTAACAATTGAGCCAGGTGTAAATGTTAAATTTACAGATAGTGGTTCGTTAGTTGTAAATGCAGCAACATTAATTGCGCAGGGTACGCAGCAAGAACGAATTACATTTACATCGATTCATGATGACAGCGCAGGTGGTGACTTAGGTAGAAATGGCGATGCAACAATTGCAAGAGCGGGAATCTGGGATGGATTAACATTTAATAGCACGATGAGTTCTGACTCGGTATTTGATTATGTGGATATCAAATTTGGTGGTAACAATGGCTACGGTAATATCTTTGTTCATACGAATAATAATTTAAGTTTTAATAACATCCGCTCTACTCAATCAAGCAAAACAGGGATTTATGCACATCGCTCAAATGTGAGTGTGGATCAAAGTGTTTTAGCGCTAAATAACGAACAGGGTTTCTTGCAGACATCTACTGGCACGTCAAATATTACAGGTTCTGAAATTTACGCGAATGGTATGGATGGTATTTATGTTAATTCATCAACGGGCGTTAATGTAAGTGACAGTGAGATATTTGCAAATGGACGCCATGGCATAAATGCGCATGCCTCAAGCTTAGAAGTTCAAGCGCAAAATAACTGGTGGGGTGCCCAAGATGGTCCAAGTGGTGAATTTAATGGATCAGGTGATTCAATCACAACCAATGTCGTATTCGATACGATTCAAGAGTCGGGTACTGAGTACGCTTACTACGATGCAGGTGGGATAAATCACAAGCAATATGGTGTGTTAAATCCAGTAGTAGAAGGTGAGCAAAGCCTTGAATTAGGTAGTAACCCTCTACAAAGCTTGTTGGTTGATAACGATAAAAATATCGAGATGTTATTTAGTGCGTTAGATAATAATGCGCGTTATCGTTTAATCGTGAGTTACGTGAATGTTTCTGGAGAAGTATCAAATCAGCGTTTAGTAACAAGTACTGGATTTGAGATTCACCCTGCTCAGTCGATATCAACAGTTGCGACGTCTTATGAATATCTATTACCAGTTTCAGAAGTTGTGGATGGTAATTTAGTTCTGAATTTAGAAGCTGTTGATGGTTATCGAGCAAAAATTGCAGCTATTTATTTAATAAAAGAAGTGGCACCAGTGTTAGATGTTTCTGTATCTATCACAACTTTGGCTGACTCGGTTGTTAATAACCAAGGGCTAACACTTACAGGCTTATTTAGTAATGAGTCCATTTCATTATTGAATTTGTACGTTGAGTATCCAACTGGTTTGATTCAAAAAAATACTATCTCGGACACAAATAATGAAGGTCAATGGGCTTATCAATTTAACTCTAGCGAACAGGGTGTAGTTGATGTTTGGGTGCAGGCAATTGACTTAAACGGCAAGATTTCAAATACACCAAGACTTGCGTTATCAGCAGATACAATTTCGCCTGCAGGCATCTCTCAATTAACTATTGTTCAAAATAACCAAGGTCTTTTAGTTCAATTTCTTGAGCCTAGTGATCAAAGTGATGTTTTAAATTATGTGCTTTCAAGACGATCTAACATAGCTGATTCATTTGAAATAGTGGCAAGTCTTGATGTCGGTCAAATTGAGTATTTGGATACTGATTTAGTTAATGGTGATTATTATTATCAAGTTTATGCAATTGATGCTGCGGGTAATTTAAGTGAAGTTGTTAATTCAGATGCAATCACCTTTGATTCAGCTTTGATTGATGTGACGGCACCAGAAGTACCTGCTTCTATTTCAGCCTCAATTTCAAATGATTCAATTAAAACGTTGGCTCGAGTGAGTTGGGCAAGAGTGGCTAATGCTGCAAATGATCTCGCAGCCTATGAGGTGAGTGTATTTGTAGGTGAAAACGCTACATTTGGAACTAATGCGCCGTTATTTAATAACTCTGAACGATTTAGTGTGAATCCTTTAGCGAACGATATATTTATTTCAGGACTAGAGTTAGGTAACGATTATCGCTTTGAAGTGAATACAATCGACGGGTTTGGTAACAGAAGTGATGCAAATTTCGCTACAGCTACTGTGGATGCAGACTCGTATCAAGCGATTAACTTATCAGGGACATTTACTGTTGATAGTTATTTCCCTAAAGCGGTTTATCTTCTAACGGGCAGTGTAACTGTTAATAGCTCTGTTAAATTAGAATTCGAGCGTGGCTCAATTGTTAAGGTGGCGAATTCTTCAACCATATCGGTATCAGGTCAATTAGTTGCTGATGGCGTAATCTTTACATCGATTCATGATGATGAACACGGTGGCGACACGAATAATAATGCAGATGCAACTGTGCCTTCTTCGGGTTTGTGGAATCATATATACATTAGTTCTGCTACAGAAAATTCGTTAACAGATACTCGTATTTTGTACTCAGGAAGAAGCACCGGTGCACTGTACTTAAACGGCACAACTACTGTAGTTGATTTAGATAATATTGAGATTAATTATAGTGGTACTCATGGTCTTTATATGCAAAATGCTAGGCTATCGATTGAGAACTCTACTATTTCAAATAGCGTTAATGATGGTATTTATCAGTATTCAGGGAATTCAAGTTTAAGTAATAATACTATCGAGAATAATAATCATGGTTATCGAATTCGTTCAGGTAGTTATGGTGTAATAAATGATAACCAATTCATTAATAATACAGGCTTTGGTTTATTGTTTGATTCAGGTTTTGCTGGGGCCGTTCCTCAAAGAAATACAATTGAAGGCAATGGTTATGCATATCGATTAAGTTTCTCCACATTACCAACGTCAGCTGATGGAAACATTGTTCGAAATAATACTCATCAACGTTTTGAATATTATGGTAATTCACGTCAAAGCGATTTTACATTTGAGTATTTTGAAAATGAATATGCAGGTGTTTATTATCATCTTGGTACGACTGATGCGACTAACTCAGCTGGTTTTGTTATTACTGCTGAGCCGGGTGTTGTAGTTAAAATGGACTCTGCAGGCTTAGTTATTGATGGCGCATTAGTCGCTCAAGGTCGCTCAGATGCGCCAATTATTTTCACCGCTTTAGAAGATGATGAAGTAGTTGGAGATACCAATAATGATGGGGCGGCAAGCTCGGCAGTGAATGGAACGTGGAAAGGTTTATATTTTAATAATTCTGCCATCGAAAATTTATCTATATTGGATTTTGTGCAAATTCATTATGCCGGTAATACTTCATATTATGGGGCGTTATATTTAAATAATGCGGATATCACTGTTTATAACAGTGAAATTCACGGCAGTTCAAGCCACGGTATTAGAATCTATGATTCGTCCCCTATTATTGAGGGTAACCGAATTTGGGGTAATATCGGAGCAGGTGTTTATAGTGAGCGAAGCCTGTCTAATCCTTCGATTGCATTCAATCGTATTTCAACCAATGGCGGCAGTGGTATTGATATTTTGGCCGGGCTACCTACGAATGTGAGTAATAACCAAGTATTTTTGAATGACGATTATGGTTTATTGAATCGTACCTCGAATGTTTTAGATGCGTCACAAAGCTGGTGGGGTGACGTAGATGGATCAGGTCCATTCCACGCGACTGATTATCCGTTAGGTACTGGTGAAAGGGTATCTGATAACGTAAATGCAACGCCATTTTTAACACAGGCACCATTTGAGTTAGGCTACAGTAACTTTAATGAAAATGGATTAGAACATGTCGGTGATATAGCGGCTCCAGTAATTGTTCAAGGTGTAATGAGTAACGAATGGTCAGCTGCTCAAGATCCTGGTAAAACAATGATCTGGCATGATGAGCGAATCATATTAGATTACGCAGGCTTGGACCCTCAAAAGCAATATAAAGTACGTGTTACTTATTATGCTGGTGATGGCATTTCAACAAGGCAATCGTTAATTGATGGCACTGAAAGCGTGATTCATCAATCTCAATTGATGCCAACGGCTTCAGCATCTCAATATCAGTATTCAATAGCAAAAGCATTATACGCTGATGGTAATTTACAGCTTCAGTTTGTGAATGATAATTCTGATACCTCTATTCGAGCTCAAGTTTCACAAGTTTGGATCTTTGAAGATTTAGGTGAATTATCGCCTCCAAGGTTTGAAACAGTTGGATATAATGATTTGGACGGAGACTCTATTTATAGTGTTGGCGATACATTGTCATTTGTATTCTCAGATCCAATTAATGCACAGTTATTAACTGATAGCGCAACAAACAATGATGCTAATGAGCATTTTGTAAATGGCGAAGGATTTGGTTTTGGTTTAAATGCCGCTGTTGAAATCAGTGCCGATGAAAAAACGGTGATTGTAACGTTAGCTGAGGGATTTACCCTTCAGCCTACCCATATCGTTTCGGTAAGTGGTATTCAAGATCAGGAAAGTAATTACGCAGTTGGTGCACAATCGCTACCAACTAGCGACAATATCGCACCTTTTTTACAAAGTATTAATTGGATAGATGTGGATTCAAGCTTAAGTATTAGCTTGGGAGACCAGTATGAATTCGTATTCTCTGAAGCTATGGTTACTTCGTCGTTAATTGATAACAGTACAAACGCAAACGCGTTGTTGCGTCCTCAAGGTGGATTAAAATATGGTGATATCAACACTATTTCTTGGAATGCCCAAGAAAATGCCGTAACTGTAACCATCACTGAAGGCTATAACCTAATTGGTGATGAGCTAATCATTCCATCTAAGTTCATTACAGATAAAGCCGCAAATAACATTACAGGCAGTGATTACTTAAAAGGTAAAGATCAGATATCTCCAGAGTTAATCGATGTCATCTTTGAAGATGCCGATGGGTCTAATGATGTTTCAATTGGTGATTTCTATCGTTTTGTATTTAACGAAGCAATGGATGAAAGCGGTTTAACTAATTTATCGGCTGAGGCGAATGTTAATCTTTCTCCAGCAGGTGCATCATTTGGTGAAATTAATTCTGTTATTTGGTCACAAGATTCTACTTATGTAGATGTGAGTGTCTCAGCTGGGTTTAGTATCGTTGGTAATGAGTTAATTGAACCAGGTGTTTCAATTAGCGATATCAACGAGAATAATCTATTAAACACTGCAGCATTAACACTTTCTCTAGAAGATCGAATTGCTCCTGTGTTAACGCAAGTGACACCTAATGCAGCTTCACCAGTATTAATTGATTCTATGTATCAACTAAGCATTCAGTTTAGCTCGTCGATGTTAGATTCAGCGCCGCAATTTGTTGTGGAAGGTGTCTCTCAAGTACCTGTTATTACAACCGGACAATGGATAACAACGCGTTTTACAAATGATACGTTTGTCACTGATGCTATTGCATTAACCGATGAGATGGTTGGTTCTTTAAGTTTGAATATTGCTCAAGCACAGGATTTAGATGGCAATGAATTTGTTGCAGTTGATGATGCTTTTGTATTCTTTATAGCAAAACCCGCTCCAAATGTTGTGAGTCATCAGTTATCGCCAATTGTTAATAAACTAACTGAAAGAACCGTGACACTTTCCGGTACTAGAGACTATTCAAGTAGCATTGTGGTTGATTCAAATGAAGTCGCAGAGTTTGCTTCTGGCGTGTGGGTTGCGCAAATTACATTGCAAGAAGGGGTGAATCAAATTGAATTATGGGCAAACGATGAATTTGGATTGCCTTCAAGTTCAGTTGATTTCATCTTTGATGTGGATTCAATACAGCCTGTTGTTCAATCAGTTGTGCCAAGTCATAACAGTTTAGTTAACTCCGATACAAATGAGGTTGTTGTTAATTTTGTTGAAACCGGTAGCGGAATTGATTTTGATGGTAGTACGTTTGTGGTGAATGATATTACTCACAATACTGAAGTCGTTGGGCAATGGTCATTAGCTGCAACCTCTTTGATTTTTACATCACAAACCAATTTAGATGATGCTAATTATGAAGTGGTTGTGCAGTTGTTGGATAAAGCTGGATTAACATCCAATGTGAGTTCAACTGGATTTACACTTGATCAAACCGCACCTGAGCCATTGCAATTAGATCTACCAATTGTCACTACAAGTAACCCGTTATTAATTTCTGGTGATAAAGAGATATTGGCTGAAATTTGGTTGAATGGTTCGAGAATTGTCAGTGCAACTAATAGCGATCAATGGTCGTATGAGCTAAATCTTGCTCAAGGTCAAAACACGTTGTCGTTCAGATCTAAAGATAGAGCCGGTAACCTGTCGTTGCCTTATGTGCATTATCTGCGTTTTGATAACACAGCCCCTGGTCAAGTTGCTATTACGATTGATCCTAATGGTGATGGTCATCAATTAAATGTAGATTGGTCAGATTATGATGAGTCAGCAAACGGTAATGATATTGCCTTCTATCGCGCTTATGTTAGTGATCAAAACTTTACTGATATTACCCAAGCTGGTGTGACAAGAGTGGCTCAAGTTTCAGGTAATCAAAAACAAGTAACAATTAATGATTTAGCTGCTGCACAGGATAGCTATGTTGCAATCGTAGCAGTAGATGCCCTTGGTTTATTTGCAAATCAAGTTGTGGCAACGCCAAGCACACCAGTTGATGGTCAGGCGCCTTTAGAAGTGGTTGAGCCGTTAATATTCCCAAGTGCACTTTCGATTAATTTACGTTGGCGCTTAGAAAATGATGCTGACCGAGCAGCTATTAATGTTTATGTTGATGACGTGTTAGAGCATGAATTAAGTGCTGATGCCATTGAAGCTGAATTAGTAAATCTTGAATTAGCAAGTTTATATCATGTTCGAATTACAACACTTGATGCGCTTGGAAACGAAAGTAAAGGTGTTCAATTTGATGCCAGTACGTTATTGAGCAACCCACAAGATGTAAGCGTAACGCCATACAATCAACGTGTTGAATTAATCTGGAATGCCATTGAGCCTGACTCGATTGTGTCTAAATACTTAATCTATCAATCAGATACAGAGATTTTAGATGTGACTTCTATGTCGCCTGTATTGGTTATGATCAAAGCGCAAACTAGCGCTTGGGTAACTGGATTAACAAATGATCAAACCTATCATTTTGCAGTCACTGTTGTGAATCAATCTGGCGGTGAAAACAAGCAGGTACAATCTGTTTCTGCTACGCCAGTTGTGATAGATCCACCGATGTTTACCTCTATTACATATAACGATGTTGATGGCAGTCAAAGTGCGTCAGTATCGGATCAGTATCACTTTACGTTTAGTGAGCCAATGATCACATCTGCTATTCAAAATG
The DNA here is from genome assembly GCF_045862395.1 of Marinicellulosiphila megalodicopiae. NCBI lineage: Bacteria > Pseudomonadati > Pseudomonadota > Gammaproteobacteria > Oceanospirillales > Marinicellulosiphila > Marinicellulosiphila megalodicopiae. The sequence goes on along the minus strand of NZ_AP023087.1, from coordinate 4,355,626 downwards.
GAGCTAATCATGCCAATAGTCAGCTATATGCAGGCTTAAACAAACGTTATGGTCAGCAAAACAATGTGGTTTGGAATGAAGCAGGCGATGCATTAACTATTACGTTAACTCAAGGGCTGAATTTAACAGGTTTGGAGACAATAGTAGGTGGCAATCAATTAACAGATTTAACCTTTAACACGCTTTCAAACACCATAGATTTAACGCTAACTGATACGATTGCACCTGAAATTAGAATTGTTCAAACAAATTATATTAGTCCTGTTAGTGCAGTTGATGGCTATAACGTCACAATAATTTTTGATTCATCCATGAATACTTCTGTAACTCCTACAGTGACGCTTAATAGTCAAGATTCAACGGATGTTGAGTTTGAATTAGGGCAATGGTTAACCACTGTTTATCCAAATGATACTTATACAACCTCGTCGATTTCATTAACAAATGAGCATCAAGGTGTATTTAATATTGAAGTGTCAGGTGCAAGTGATGTGGCTGGTAACGTGATGACATTAAATTCAGCTGCGTTTGTTGGTGAAGTGGATGCGCTAGCGCCAGCCAATCCAGAGGTTTCGTTGAATCAGCAAAGTTGTTCTCAAGCACAGTTAACAATTTCGGCTCAAAATACATCTGATGTTGCAGGTTGGCAGGTGTATATCAAACCAGAAGGTGAATTGAATATTGATGGTCAGTCGTTTGATCATTTATTAAATCCAAATCAAATGAGTTTTGTTTTAAATAACTTAGAGCTGGATCAAACTTATGATGTAGCCGTGATTGCTATGGATTTTGTAGGCAACGTTGATACGAATGTTGTGCCGTCAAAAATCATAATTGATCAGCCCGTTCCTGCCAGTGTTAATGTGCAGCTTTCAATGGGTGAGAGAACCGATCAAGTGAGTATTGCTTGGGACGATTACCAGCCATTGTGTGGGACAAATGAAGTGGCTATCTATCAAAGTGATGGCTTTATTGAAAATGTTTCAGGCTTAACGCCAGTTGCGGTTGTATCAATGGATTCAGAACAATATGCGTTAATCTCTGATTTAAATCGTTTGCAAACACAGCATTTTGCAGTGGTGGCTAATAATGCAAAAGGTGAGCAAAGTGAAATTACTGCATACGCTTGGGCAGATCCATTATCGAATATTTCAAATGTTGAAGCAGTTGAAATCAGCATTGGTGGTGAAAATGAATCCACTATTGATATCTATTCAGATTTAATTATTTCTGATGATAAAGTCTTAGGCGTTTTAGCGGGCACTGAATTGATTTTCCATAATGGGGCATCGTTAATTGTTCGAGATGGCAAGCTTGAGTTAGCCGGAACTGTATTTGATCCAATCGTGATGACGGCTTCGGATACATCGCAGCCATGGGGTGGTATTCAGGTTGAGTCAAATTCTGATATGGATGCGTCGTTTGTGAATATTCAATACGCACAAACTGGCTTAGCTCTTGAAAGTACGACTTTATTCTCTGCTATTAATCTTGAAGCTATTAGCATCACTCATGCTCAAAATTCAGCTATTTCATTGAATGGTTCAAGTCAGTTAACGGCGAATTCATTGTTTATTGCATACAATGCTTTAGGGTTGAATGTGGTTGATGCTGCGCAAATCAATTTGAATCATTCCGTGATCAAAAATAATGAACAGTCAATAATTCATACGACTTCAGCATTTTCTAATTTAGATGATAACTGGTGGGGTATGGCAGATATAGATGAAGTGAATATCTTGCTTCCTGATTTTGCAGTGTCATCGGTATTGTCATCAGAGCTTGTTTTACATCCTGCTTTCCAAATCTTAAATGGTGAACTAAATGTAATTGATAGAATGGTCACTTTAGAAATGGCGGCTTTAAATGCCGATGAAATGCGCGTAAGTGAAAACAGCCAATTCTTAAATAGTTTCTTTGTTGAGTATTCAAAACAAACTCAAATTAAAATTTCAGAAAATGGCGGAGAGAAATCACTTTACGCTCAATTTAGAAGTATCACAGGTGAAGTCTCGCCTACATTGGAATTAACCTTCCAATACATAACAGATGGGCCAGTTATTTCAAATGTTAGCATTGAGCAAAACACTTCAATTAGTCGCCCTGAATTAATAAGTGCGAATTCAACTGCGATCTTAGGGGTAAGCACAATTGCTCTACACGTAGATGGTGCAGTTTGGGAAGAGCAAGCTGCTGAGGACTTATCTGTTTGGTTTGACCCTCGCTCCCTAAATAATGGTATTCACGAGCTGAAAGTAGTGGCGATTGATAGAGCAGGTCACATTAGTGAAGTTGCAAGAAACGTAGTGATTGGTTTAGATGCGCCTTCTGCTCCTGTATTGACTACGCCAATTAATAACTTGGTAACCGTTGAAGATGTTGTGAATATTTCAGGTTACGCTGAAGCGTTTATGAATGTAAAAGTTCGATTAAATGGTGCAGTAGTTGGTGATATCACAACAGATGAAATGGGCTTATTTAGCTTAACTGATATCTCAATCAATGAAGGTGAATCTTCAATATTAGCAACTGCAGTTGATACTGTTGGTGTTTCAAGTCAGTCAAATGAAATTGTTGTTATTAAAGATACCTCGGTACCAGAGGCAGTCACTATTAGAGCACAAGCTTTGTTTAAAGGTGAAGGAATTCAAATCTCTTGGGATGAAGCAAACACGGGTGAAACCCCTGTGCAAATTGCGTTGTATCGTTCTGAAAGTGAATTCACTTCAGTTGATCAAGCACAGCTAATTTTAGTGACTTCAGATTCCGATATTATTGATCAGCCTGACATTGACGGTATTTATTATTATGCAGCGTTAGGATTGGATTCAGCTGGTAATGAATCGCTTATTTCAAATGTCGTTGCTCAAAACTTTGATAAAACACCACCTGTAATTAGTGTGACGTTCGATAAAAATTCACCTGTTGCTCAAGGTGTATTAAATGTGACTTTAACCTCTAGCGAGCCACTTCGAAATACACCGAGTTTAACGATTACACCTAATGGATTTAATGGTCCAATTGCAGTGATATTAAGCAAAATAAGCGAAACGTTATACCAAGGTGAAATGATGGTTACGCAAAGCTATAGCAATGGATTGGCGCATGTTAAAACAAGTGCAATTGATCAAAACGCCAATGCATTTAATGGCGAGCCTGATGGTGTCAGTTTGTATTTTGATACAAAAGGGCCTTCGGCGAGTATCTCAACGGATATACCTTCACCAGTACAAACAACAAGTGATGTTGATTTGGTTGTGAGTATTGAGCTTGATGAAATACCTGCGCAATTACCTGAACTATCAGCGATATACCCAAGTGGTGAGCGTGTTGATTTGGTGTTAACAGGTACAGATACCAGTTATACCTCTCAAATTACTGCTTCTTCCAGTTTTGGGGATGGTGATCTTAAATTTGTATTTGAAGCTATTGATGGTTATGGAAACACAAGCACTGAAATATTAAGTGGTGGCATCATTGAGTTGTACTCAGGTGATACACCAACTGCTGCTTTGCCACCAATAAATGTAGAAGCAACTGCCGTTGTAAATGGTCGTGTTGAGCTAGAGTGGGATCAAAGTGAATTAGCTCAAAGCTATCAAATTTATCGAGCAAATGGCTTATGTTCGACTGTTCCAGTTGATTTAATTGATGAAGTCGCCGACTTAAATTATGTCGATACACCCGTTGTAGATGGTGCTTATTGTTATGGTGTTAAATCTTATAGAAGCGGTGCTTTAAGTTCGTTCTCTAGAATTTTAGGTGTCATTAGTGATCGTGAAGCGCCAAATCTAGTTGATGGATTGAGTGTTGCTTTAGATATTGAAGGCATCAAAGTTCAGTGGAATGATCCGGCTACCAATGTTGCTCAAACTTATGAATTGTTACGAAATGGTCAAAGCATAAGAGAGTTAACAGCAGGAAATGGTCAGTACATAATTAATGATCAGCCTTCGATTGGTGGCAGTTATGTATACCAAGTAAAAGGTGTGGATCAAGCAGGCAACGAATCAATAAGTGGTCAGCTTAATTTAGACTTATTAGTAGGCGCGGTTTCAAACTTAACTGCGTATGTTGCTAATGGGCAGGCGCCAGAGTTAACTTGGGAAAATAATGATGCTTCGGTTGTGGGTTACCTGATTTATAAAGGTGATCAACAAATGACAGCCAACCCAATTACGCAGACACAATGGATTGATGAACGTTACGCTGGCTCAAGTAGTGTGGCTTATCAAGTTGTTGCAGTAAATGCACAGTCAGAGCATTCACCGGCGCGTGAAATTATTGTTAATCCAATTGCTATGAGCGCGGTTGCCAACGTGAATCAAGATGGCGTTGAGCAACCCTTCATTACTAATTACTTCAACGAAGTATTACTAACAATTGAAAATGGCAGTAATAATTCAGCGGTTTCAATTGACGATTTACATGTGCAATTGTCAGTAGATAACGTTGATCAATTTGTTCGTGATTTATCAATCAATGTGGAAATTGCCTCTTCAAGTACTGCGCAGCAGCAAATTGTGTTACCAATTAACAATGAATTGTCGACTCATTTATTGGTGGTGGATGCAATTGATGAAGATCAATCAGGTAATAAAGTGATTTATAAACAAGCTTTCTTATTTGATGATATTCAAGTGCCCGATCAAATGCTTTCAGTTGGTTTAAATGATGTGCCATTAGCAGGTTCAACCACAACCGTTCAAGCTTGTATTACTAACCATAGTTTTGTTTCTGCTTACTTCATTGCAAGTAAGAAAAATGGTGAAGATCCTGGCGAATTGTGGGTTCAAATAAACGATGAAAATGGTTTTGAATTAGCAAGAGGCACTTACTCAGGAATTCCTAATGGATCATTTATTCAAAGTAACGGCGATGCTCAAGTGCATTTAGGTGCAAATGAGACAATCTGTATAGATATGAATGTACTGGTGCCAGCTGGTATTGAATCAGGCAGTTCTATTGAGTTTGTAGCCACTATTGAGCAGTTACATTTTAATGATTATATCGTTGGAATGGATGGAGCTATCACCGGCTCTACTTTATCGGGTATTACTCAAACGCCATATTATGCAATTGCGAATGTGGAGCATGATTTCTATTCGGATAACGAGACTGTGCTAATTACAGGCCAGGCATTTAATCGAATTGATGATAGTTTTGCAGCTAATGTAGATGTCAAAATTGGGTTTAATGTTCGTGGATATAAGTGGTACGAAGAAGTTGTTGTAAATGAAATTGGTGAGTTTGAATTTGAGTATGTGCCAAGTCTAGGTTTGGGTGGTCAGTTTGATGTTTGGGCATCTCACCCAGATGTAGTGGATCAACTAAATCAGGCTCAATTCTCATACATGCGTCTCTATGCTAATCCGAGTTTTGGTAATATCCGATCATCTAAAGCAGACAGCTTGGATATTGATATAAAGCTGATTAACGCAAGTTCAGAATTAATCACACAAATTGCACTAGATTTCAGCGCTTATACGCTTGATTCTGAGGGTGCAGAAGTGCCTGAGTATCGAGTGTCAGGTGAGCTAGAAAGCGGTAATAACATATTGCTAGCACCAGATGGTGAAGTGAATGTGACGGTTAATTTAACAGCGCAGCTTGATGCACCAGAAGAGTTATATGTTCGATACAGAATATTGACTGAGCAAGGTGCAACAGTAACCTTTGAAGCAAAAGTGACATTGAGCGATGCGGTGCCAATTATGAAAGTGGTGTCACCAAAAGCGGGATATATTGATGTCAGTATGAATCGTGGTGAGCAAAGAATTGTGCCATTAATTCTTGAGAATACGGGGTTACGTACCCTTGAGAATGCTTTTGTAACCTTGCCAGAAAACGTTACTTGGATGGGTGTCACACAAGAAAAAAATAATGGTGTAGTTCAATTAGGCGATGTGGCAGTAGGTCAAAGCGTTTCAATTGATGTGATGCTAACGCCTCCTACAGATGCCGATTTTGGTTATCACGAAGATGTGTATCAATTTAATGGTTCCAATGCGATAGCGCCTTTGGATACGTATGTTTATACATTATTAACGTCCGCAGTAAATGGCTCTGTGCAATTTGATGTGTTTAATATCTTAGGGTTGCAAGTTGAAAATGCGACCGTTCGATTACGAAATACTGTTGTGCAACAAGATTTAGGTCCATTTACGACGGATTTTGATGGCAAAGTAATCATTGAGGATATCAACATTGGTCAATGGACTTATCAGGTGAGTGCACCTGGTCATAGTACGGCTTCTGGTGTTATTGATATTCAAGCGGATCAAGTGATTTTAGAGTCTGTTGAATTAGATAAGTCATTAGTAACCGTTACTTTTAATGTTGTGCCAGTGCCTTATACCGATCGATATGAAATTGTCATCGAGCAGAAATTTGAAACTCATGTTCCAGTTCCTGTGTTAGTGGTTGATCCGATTCATACAGAATTTAATAACCCTACACCTGGACTTGAAGTAGTTGTTCCGATAAATGTTTCTAACTATGGGCTTAAGAATTTAACTGACTTAACCATTGAAGGGCAAACCACTGCATGGGGATCTTGGGAGCCGTTAATAGATTACATGCCTGTATTAGGGGCGATGGAAACTGTTGAGATTCCATTTAAGTTTAGATATTACGGTCCAGTTGGGGGTATTTTACCTGCGGCACCTGATTTTGAATGTGGATCAATTCAAACCAGTGCGTCAATTTCTTTAGATGATGTTGTAAACGGGTTGTCAGCATTTTTGTTTGCTGCATATCGCTCGATCAATGAAAACTTGCCGCGAACTGCTGGATCAAATACTGGAATTAAATTGAATTTTAGTATTTGTGGCGGTGTTGGAATTGGAGCGGAAGGAACAGATCAAACTATAGATTTAGGTGGGGGTGTTAAATGCCCTGGCAAATTAGGGGATATGCTTGAAAAAGTTAAAGACTATATTCCAGCAGTTCACTGCAAGACATCACCTACAGATGCTCAATCAACGCAAACTCAATCCACTCAATATGGAACAGGCTACGGCGCAGGAGGAACGGGTTGTTTTGTTCCAGGAACACCAATTCTAATGGCTGATGGTACAAGCAAAGCAATTGAAGATATTCAGCTTCGCGATCAAGTACAAGGCTTTGATGGATCCGGTGCAAGTGTTATGAAAGTATACGAGCGTCAAACTGACCATTTACGAGAGTTGAGGTATCAAAACTCTCAAACTGGCGAGCTGTTAAGAGTGGAAACAACGGATGAACATCATTACTGGGTTCAAAATAAGAAAGCTTGGATTTTAGCTGGTGATCTTGAAATTGGAGATACGTTCGCATTATCAGAAGGTCAGTTTGGGCAGTTGATGGAAAGCTCTCGTCGTGAAGTGAATACAATTGTTTATAACTTTGATGTTGAAAATTTACAGTCGTACTATGCAAACGGTGCGCTTGTTTATCAGCAATGTGGAGCAAAAACTGACGATAGTGTCACTGAGTTGTTATTAAATACTCAAGAACAAAAATGGCAGCAAAGTTCAATCTTCCAAATAAAGCCTAAAGCGATCCTTAACTTAGAAAAGGAGACGCAACAATGAATACAGTAATCAAATCGATGAAAAACATGAAATCAATGATTCAAAATAAAATGATTAAATCCGTAATAACGTTAGGGTTGATTCTAGTATCAAGCCTTTCGTTTTCAGCGCAAGAATTCCAAGGTTTATGTTCTTATATAAGAATGGAAATCAAACAAGAACTTGCGTTAGAAAGAATTGGTTTTTTAGCTACTTTAAAAGTAACCAATAATGAAGGCGATGCCGTTATTACTGATTTTTCTGCTTCATTAAAATTTGCTGTTGAAAATGATGAAGGTGAAATGGTAGAGGCTTCTGATTTGTTCTTTGTACAGCCTCCTGAGTTAATTGGTGTGAGTGGCGTAGATGGACAAGGACTGATACAACCAGGAGAAACGGCAACCGTAAACTGGTTTATTATTCCAAAAATTTCCGCTGGGGGTGAAAGCCAAGCTGGAATAAATTACGAAGTTGATGTGGATTTAGCAGGGAGTTTATATGGCAGCTCAATTGATCCAGATTTATTAGCGGTCATTCCTGATTCAATTTTAGTTAAACCCGAACCACAATTAGAAATTACATACTTTCAACCAAGGGATGTTGATGGAGATAATCCTTTTACGTTGGATACTGTTGAGTCTCCAATTCCATTTACTTTGGGTGTTTTAGTTAAGAATGCTGGTTTTGGTGCGGCAAACAAAGTAACGATTGCATCTGAGCAACCAACGATTGTTGAAGATCTAGAAGACTTATTGGTTGTCCCCCAATTAATTGGTTCTAGAATTAATGATGAGCCAACTGATTATAATTCTTTGACGGTTAATCTTGGAAATATTGAACCAGGCAGTTGTGCGAAAGGTGCTTGGGATATGATTAGTTCATTGTCAGGTGAATTTACTGAATTCAACGCCCGTTATACCCATGCAAGTGAATTGGGCGGCGAAGATACAAGTGTAATAAAATCACTTAACGCTTATTTTATCGTTCAAGAAGTATTAAATGACATGCCAGGGCGTGATGGTTTAACTGACTTTTTAGCGACAACAAATAAATCACAAACGGATTTAATTCCAGATACTTTATTTGAAACAGATTGCAATGAATTACCTGTTAATCATTTAACTCAAACGCAAGTAAGTGCATTGATTGGAAATAAAGCGACAGTCACGGTAGAGGCATTAGTTGAAAATTGGGGTTTCATTCGCGTAACAGATCCAGCGCAGGGTAAGTACCCAATTGAATCGGTTGTTCGATCAGATGGTAAAATATTAAATGCAAAAAATGCCTGGGTAAATACAAGATACGCAGAACCTAATAATCAAAAACTTAATTATTTAAATATTTTTGATAATGTGGATTTAGCTCAATATCAATATGAAGTGACTTATAAAACAGTTGATTCAGATGTCATTGCACCAGTTACCAATGTATATTTCAGAGGGGAATTTGAAGAGCAAAATGATCAATATAATATTTTACCAGAGACTCAAATTTTCTTTATCAGTGAAGATCAAAGTCCAGTTGCGATTTATTATGCAATTGATGATGAAGATTTTAAGCCTGCTTATCCATTTGAACTGGCTGCAGGAAGTTATAGTCTTAATTTTTATGCTGAAGATAGTTATGAAAACGAAGAGGTTGTGAATACTGTTCAAATCAATGTTATAGCAAGTGTTCCAAATATAATGATAGTCGATCAAAATGTGACGCAATTTATTCCAGCATCTGAAAGTTTGTCTATTAAAGATTCCTCATTAAATTTGATTGTGAATAGCAACTCAGTTGCAGATGGTATGGTTTTCACTGGAAAAGTTTATGAAGGAATTTATGCAAAACCCGTATTGATGAACACACCTATTTCGCCTTCAAATCAAACTGATTATCAATTGAATATTTCTGGGCAATTTGTTGATTATTATCGATATAGAATTAATCAAGGACAATGGAGTTTGGCTAGAGATGCTTCTCAAACTTTAAATCTTACTGATTTATCAGGTTCAATTAATTTAGAAATTCAAGGTCGTCACGAATTTGGATTGTTTGAGAATTCTTCAACAGTAAATGTTTCTTGGATAATAGATCAAACTGCTGAAGAAATAAAAATTACAAATTTAGAAACGCCTACTGTTTTTGATTTTGTAAATCTAAATGTTGAATCGGTTGAACAATATCGTTGGACGGTTGGTGCTAATTATTTCAGAGCTGAGCAACCAATTAGTAAAGTATTATCCATTGATTATTTAACAAATGGCGAACATCAATTATCAGTCGTGGGTGCAATTGGCAGTCAATGGCAAGCACTTGAAAATGCAAGTTCACAAACGATTTTAATTGATCAACATTACTTTAGTTATTTACCTGAGGAGGCTTTGAAATTTAGCCAAGCATTAGTTAATGATCAGGATGAATATATTTTTAATTGGGACGGTAAGTTTGATGATGGGAAAAATGCACAAGCAGGTTGGTATAGTATTGTAATTGAAGTTGAAGATGCCTTAGGGCAAACAAATTCAGTTGTAAGTGCGGTGCAAGTTGGTGATCTGTTAGGTCAAAATATTCTATTAGCGGATACGCACAGTCAACAAAAGCAAGTGGATGCAAATGGGGACTGGGTCGTTTGGCAAGATCAGCGTGAAGGTGTTTGGAATGTGTTTGCTAAAACACTCGATATGCAAATTGATCAACAATTAATAAGTAGTAGCTTTAATCAAATTAATCCAAAAACTGATGGTGATTATGTTGTATGGCAAGCAAGGCAGTCAGATGGTAATTGGGATATTGAAGTATTTGATTTAAATACAAACCAAGTTATTTTTCAGTCGGATTCTTCTGATATAAATGAAACTAAACCAAGTGTTTATTGGCCTTGGGTTGTGTATCAAACTCAGCCTGTGAGTGATCCAAATGCACCGCAATTAATTAAAGCGTATCATTTAATTGATCAAACTTCGCAGTTAATAATGGAATCTACTCAAGATCAATTTGATCCAGAAGTGTGGCAACAAAAAGTAGTTTGGCAAGATTTTTCGGATGTGGGTTATGGCGATATATATTTTAAAGATTTAATTTCAAATGAAATTAAAAATTTAAGTGCTGATGGATTTGGTCAATACCATCCATCTATTTCTGGGCAATGGATAGTTTGGTCAGATAACAGTGCACAGCAACTGGATATTTATGGGTATCATTTAGGTATGCAAGAAAAATTTCAGTTAACTGATTCAGCTGAAGATGAATCAAGACCAAATATTAATGGTGATTGGGTTGTCTTCGAAGAGGATTTAAGCGGTGAAAGTGAAATAAATCTTAGAATGATGCACCTAGAAAATTTTGCAAAAGTTCAATTGTCGAATCATAGCTCACAAAAAGAAAAGCCTGTGTTAAGTCAAGAAAATGTATTTTTTACTGAGATTACTCAAAATTCAAGTTTGGTGAAATATGGAACGTTACCAAATTTACAGGCGGTAGTGGATGATTATAATTTGGTTGTTGTGACAGCTGGAATGCTGGATGTGGTTTCAACGGCTTCTGAATTATTAACAAAATGGAATGAACAATCGAGCGTAACTAGTATTCGTCGGTATAATCAATTGTCACCAGATGTATTGATGGATGAAATAACTGTTTCAAATATTTTAGACCCTGAATCAAATTATGTTTTATCTGAGGGTGATTCTCTTTGGGTTAAATTTGATGATAATTATATTTTAAATTTAGCAAACTTTGCATGTGGCACACATAATTTAACTGTTGGCCTAAATGTACTGGCCGATCATTGTTTTGCTGATGACACAACTGCTTTAGATATAGTTAAAAATATTGGTGTAGATAATTTACAGCAAATAAGAATGTTTGAGAAAAAAACAGGTAAATGGGTGATGATGAGCGTGATAAATAATCAGCCATTTGGTGATAATTTTAAAATCACAAATAATTCAGTGCTGTTTATAAATGTAATTAACCCTGTAGAAAGCTGGAAACCATAAATTGAAAAAAGTTTATGGTTTGTTTTTCGTATTAGTTGTTCTGGTTTTACTTGTGGTGTTGTTTTACAAAACACATCAAGACAGACAATCAATTGAAAAAAAAGTGTCGGTATTTAGTGGATTTGTAAATCATGAAAAAGCAATCATCGAACAGCAGATGTTTGCACAAAATAATAAACAATGGCCTGCTAAGTTTAATGTTTCTTTTTTTGAAGACTTTATAGAAATTGAAATATTGATTCAAATACTAAGTGAACAAAGTGTAAGTGGGTTTGATTTGAATCAAGTGAAGCAAAACTGGTTAGATGCAATCGATGCAAAGTATAACAATCGATTTTCTGTGAATGCTTTTTCTGAAACGATACCTTTGGTATTTAAAGTGAAGTTTTCTTCATACAAAGGGGCGCATCGAGTGGTGGTTGGTAGTAATAGATTTGCCATTGATACACATCACTGGTCAGTTTTGATGGATGCAAATATAGCAGCGCATGAAGTGGGGCATTTTATTGGTGCATTTGATGAATATTCAAATGGAGCAACTAATGAAAAAGAAATTTATAAAGGTTCATTAATGGGAAAGAATACTAAAACAGGTGAAATGTTTCCTAGGCATTTAAAGTTAATTGAATCAAAATTAAGTGAAATTTTATCTACTAAAGCAGTAGTAGTATTACAAATGGAAAATGAATATGAAAACTAGAATAATAATTAGTCTGTTAATGAGCTTTTTAAGCGCTAACAGTATTGCTATATCTGTTGACCAATTAAAGGAGAAATTTGATCGTAACGAAAGGGTGGTTGTTATTGATTTAAGAACAAATCTCGAATATCAAAATAATCACATTGTTGGCGCTATTAATATTCCTTTTAAAATATTGAGTAATAAAAAATTTCCACCATTTAGCGCTGTTGTGATTTATGATGCAGGTTTGTTAAGTGATGATGCGAAAAATGCTAAATTGATTTTTGAGGAGAAAACGGGAGCTGATGTTGAGATTTTAGAAGGCGGTTTTGAAGCTTGGCAAAGTGTTCAAAAAAATCGAATTTCTAAATCTAGCGGATTAGAGTTGCCTGAAATTACTACTGTCAATTATCAGCAACTTATTGAAATTGATAAAAATATTAGTGTATCTAAAACAATAATCGATATCCGTAAATCTGTGGAGAAAGAAAGTATAAAACTGCATTTTAATAATTATTCAATAATTGAAGCACCGATGCCTGTTTATGATGAAGTTATATCTAAAGAAATTTGGAATGAGTTAAGCATTGATCTACAAAATAAACAAAACGTGGTGGTTGTGGGGGACGGTGATCATATTGCTGATCGATTAGCTGTGTATTTATCAGGTAATAAAAATATTATTGTTTTACTTCTTGGTGGAGGCGAAAAGAGCTTGTCAGTAAAGGGTGAGATAAAGCAGAAGTCTCGTACAGATGGGGTGTCTTATGAATAAATTATTAGTAATAATATTTGGATTGACCTTTACATTAAATTCTATCGCTGAAGTTAAACAAGAAAATATTTTTATAACAGATATTGGAACAACTACGTTTACAGTAGCATGGTACCAAGATAATGCCGATGAAGTTGAAGTTGAGTTTTTAAATGAGTCAGGGCAAATAAATGAATCGATTATTTATTCGACTGAATATTCTCAAATGAATTTGAGATGGGATTCAAACTTAAAGCAATACCAAAATCAAAATTTAACAAATGAAATTTCGCAATCATTAAATGATAATGGATTAAGGCGAGTAACTTTTTCAAATTTGAAGAAAGGGCAAGAGTATTTAATCCAATTAACTGTAGATGATATCGCAATAAGTGATGTTATTAATATATCAACAGCTTTAGAGAGTGAATTTTTATTAAGTGGTGAGCAATTATTATTAACTCTTCCAGTCGATACAATAAATTATTTAGTAGTAGTTACAAATGAAATAAATAATCAAGCAGTGAGTTCAGTTATTAGCTCAAGTGAAACGGCTATTAATTTAAATGCAATAATAAGTGATGCTAATAATTCTTTTGATGTGAAAGTGATTAACGAGTTTGGGTTTGAGCATGTAGGTTTGAATTTTGAGTTTGATTTAAATGTAGAGTTTAATGTAGTAAGAACTCATCAATACGAAATATTTGATACTAATGAATCGCCGGTATTAACAGCTTTAATACATCAAGGAAGTTTATACGATGACCAAATAATTGAGCTTTCTAGTTCAGCAAATGATTTAGAGCAAGGAGATATTTCTAATGAAATTATTTGGCAATCTAATTTAGAGGGTGTATTAGGACAAGGTGCTGTAATTGATGTAATGCTAATGCCAGGTGAGCATGTTATCTCTGCATTGGTACGAGATAATCAAGGTAAATTTAACTCATTAGATTTAGTTTTGAATATTCTAGAAAGCGACAGTGATAGTGACGGATTCAGGGATAAGCTGGAGTTTCAGTATTTTTCAGATTTGACTCAAACATTAGAAACAGATTTTGATAATGATGGTTTAAATAATTCTGAAGAATTAGGTTATGGGCTAAACCCGGCGATCTTTGATTTAGTATTAACTATGCCGATGGTTAATGCCCCACTTAACTCTTCTGAAATATTTGAAGATTCAATAGCGCCTTTTTTACCTGAATTATCTGTTGTGAATGCTTCTCATATTGAATTGATACAAGTCCAGTATATATTTGAGTTAAGTTCGGAATCTGATTTTTCTAATGTTTTAGCTTCTAGTTTAATTGATGAATCTAATATCAATACAACGTGGCTGTTAATGGAAGATGAACTAACAGAAGCGCTAATTGATAATCAAACTTATTATTGGAGAGCACGAGCTCAATCTATAACGAATACTCCTATTTTAACTGATTGGGTTTATGCAGATTTTTTTATTAATTCACAAAATGATGCGCCAGTATACAATGAAGTCATCCCCTTAAATACTCAGATTAGTAACGTTCAGCCTGAACTTTTTGTTTCAGGTATTAGTGATATCGACAATGATGATTTAACTATTCAATATAGAGTTTACGATTCAAATGATTTATTGATTGCTCAATCTTCAGCACTTAGTGTTCCAAGTGATGGAAACAGCTCTTGGACTCTTGATGTGTCATTGATAGAGGATACTCAATATTACTGGTTGGCTGAGATATCCGATTCAAATGATCAGGTTATTACTTCAAATGCTGAAATTTTTGTTAGTACTCAAAATCATGCACCACTTGGTTTAGGCAATCTATCTCCTAATGGAGAATTAAGCACATCATTTGCTGAACTAAGAAGTGATGCGGCGATTGATCCTGAAGGCCAAGCGGTAAGCTATATGTTTGAATTGGCAGATAACAATTTATTTGATGATGCGACTTCAAAAGAGGTGCTTGTTGAAATGAATGGTTCGGTTATTTGGAGTGTTTCTGATTTGGTTGAGAATCAAATGTATTATTGGAGAGTAAAAGCGAGTGATAATACTGTTTCAAGTCAGTGGTTAGAGTCCGAGTTTTTTGTCAATGAAACAAATGAAGCACCTGAACAAGTTTTGCTGCAATCACCAGCAAATTTGGCGACACTTAATACTTTAGTATTTCCGTTAGAGGTGTTTGAAACATCCGATGTAGATTCAGATTCCGTAACATATATTTTTAATATGTACTCTGATATCAATTTAGAGGATAGCGTACTTTCAATGGAATCGGATTCAACAAGTATCACAATTGAGTCAGGAGTATTGTCAAATAATCAGAATTATTATTGGAATGTAATTGCTGTGGATGAGGAGGCGCTTCAAAGTGCGCCAAGTGATACTTTTGAATTTAATATTATGCTTCCTATTTTAAATCAAGCTCCAAGGTTTGAGTTTGTTTTCCCTATTGATCAAGAAATAGTGGAAGCACAATTTGTTACTATTCAATGGGAAGATGAAGATGAAGATAGCAATGCTTTGATTTCATTGTTTGCCGTTAGTGATGCTCAGCGTATTGAAATTGTGGCTGGGTTAGAAGAGGATCTAGATGGTAAAAATGATTCTTATGAGTGGAATCTTCAGGGGGTGGACGCTGGAGATTATAGAATTGAAGCTCACCTTTCAGATGAGGAACACGATGTAGAGTTTGAAAGTTGTTGTTTTATTACTGTGTTGGAAGTAGTTGTTGATATAGTTGTTGATCTTGATTTTGAACAGCTATTTGTAGGAGAGTCACATTCTATTTTAGCAAGTGCTGTCACAAATACTGGAAATGATGTTTCTGAAAATTTGGTTTGGACATCTTCATTAGATGGAAATGTTTCGAATTCTTCGGTTTTGGGTACTCAATCGTTAAGTGTTGGTGAGCATGAGATAAGGTTATCTGTAATTGTTGATGATATTAAGTATGAGCATTTGATTCAATTAACAGTCTTAGATGTAGTTGAGTCTCCTGAAGATCCAGAGTTACCTGAAGAGCCTAAGGAGGAGTCTGGAAGTATTTCTGCATTAGTTCTGATTCTAATGTTAATCTCCCTTTGGTTTAGAGCGGTTACAAGAAATCGCTTTTTTAATGTTTGAAAAAGAGTGATTTAAGTACATTAAATTACCTAGCGTAATCGATGATGTTAGTGTTCATTTCATTGGTTATGCTTGGTTAATATAAATAAAATTTTGGATGAAAATCGGCATGATGACTGAGCTTCATCCAGAGTTAACTTTTAATCAGTTGGTTAAAAAGCTTTTGCTAACAACTAAATCGTCCTCAATTTAGGGTGATGATCGATGAAGTTTAGGCAAGTCAAAATCAAAACCCCCCAAGAAATTGAATATATGCGTGAGTCGGGCAAATTGCTTGCTCAGGTGTTTGCTATGTTGAATCAAAAAACATTGCTTGGTGTGTCCACTATGTAAATTCATGGTTGTTAGGCTTTGTAGTGCCTGTTTTAGTTTCGGTGCTTTTGGCTTAGTGCTAGCTGGTTTGTGTTTAGCGGGCGCTTTATTTTTGGTAGCTGAGGCTTTAGGCTTTTTGTCGTCGGCTTTCGCCATGGTGATTCTACTTTTGACTATTTTGAGACGAGCAATTATAGCAACAAGTGTGGCAAAAATTGCTTGTGTATTTCGATAGTTTTGTTGTTGCAAGAAAGGTGCGTGATAGTTATCGTGATTTCGTCAGATCATAGGTGCTAATTGTTATGATCTGACGCAAGTAATGTTGTCATTTAAAGTAGGCGTTTCGCATGATGGCATCAGAACGAGCTGAGATTTGATCAAATGTATTTGCGCCTACAGACGTTAAAACGCTTGAATATAAGTTTTGCTCTTGTTTTAAAATATACATAATTTGCACGATTTCAAGACCGTCTTCGGTAATGTGTGAAACTTTAAATGAGCGCATATCTAATTCAGTCGGACCAATAAAATCAGTGCGATCGACAACTATCAGCTCTTCGGTATTTAATTCTTTTATGAGTTCTTTTTTGATGTTGTTCATAATGAAATCATAGGTAAGTAATTTCATATACGGATTGGTTTCATGAGAGCTTAAATAAAAACCCATTAATGTTTCTCCATCCCAAAGATTAAGGGTTGGCTCGTCAAGATCCATTTCCGTTAATGTTTGAATTGTAAAATCTGGGTCTTTGACTTTGGTGTAAAGGTTTTCGGCGATTAAGTATTCAACAGGTTTAGATGTGTGTGTTAGGCTGGATGCGCCAGATTGGGTGTCGCTTTGGCAGCTTGCTAAAAATAAAATCGAGATAAATAGTGCGGATAATATCTTCATGGTTTGTCCATATCGGTTTGAGGAGTGTTGATTATAAATAATTCGAAAATAAATTGAATGCTTTTGTTTATAAAAAATGGGTGATTATCAATAGCGTTGTAAAGTTGACGATTGTCCTAAAGCTAAAAAAGGGAAATGAAAAAGGAGTAGATTGTTTGTGTGGGGAAGGCTGGTAAATAAGGGCTTTAAGCCAATTGTTTTATCGATTCTTATATATAGAAGGAAGAATGAATACTTAAAATGAAACAGAAATAACAATAAGGAAGCGTTTTGTACAAATAAAAACCAATTAAATTGTTGACCCATTTCCCAAACGCCCATATAATGCGCCACCCCTAAATTTTAGGGTCAAATCGTTTTTTATTTTAACAATGGAGTTTTGGTTAACATGCAGAACCAGAAAATCAGAATACGCCTTAAAGCGTTCGATCACCGTTTAATTGATGCTTCGACACAAGAAATCGTTGATACCGCCAAGCGTACAGGTGCTCAAGTTCGCGGACCAATCCCTTTGCCAACACGTAAAGAGCGTTTCACAGTATTAATCTCACCACACGTAAATAAAGATGCACGTGATCAGTACGAAATTCGTACTCACAAGCGTACTTTAGATATCGTTCAGCCTACTGAAAAAACAGTAGACGCGCTAATGAAGTTAGATTTAGCGGCAGGTGTAGATGTACAAATTAGCTTAAGCTAATTTAAAGATAGCGCGGAAATACTTTCGCGCTCTCTAGTGTAACGTCAAGCGTGACGGCCATAGTGGGTTAAGCCCCGTACATAAGAGAGGAAAATATGTCATTAGGTCTAATCGGCCGTAAAGCAGGTATGACTCGTGTCTTCACTGAAGACGGTCAATCTGTTCCGGTCACCGTAGTTGAGGTTTTACCCAACCGCGTATCCCAAGTTAAGACAGTAGAAGTTGACGGCTATAACGCTGTTCAAGTAACTGTCGGTTCAAAAAAAGCAAGCCGTGTTACTAAAGCACAGGCTGGCCACTTTGCAAAAGCTGGTGTTGAGTCAGGTTCTTTAACTAAAGAATTTCGTCTAGACGCTGAAGCGACTCTGAAAGCAGGTGAAGAAGTTTCGGTTTCTTTATTTGAAGCAGGTCAAAGCATTGATGTAACCGGTACCTCTAAAGGTAAAGGTTTCCAAGGTGGTATCAAGCGTCACAATTTCTCAATGCAAGATGCGACTCACGGTAACTCGTTGTCTCACCGTGCGCCAGGTTCTATTGGTCAATGTCAAACACCAGGTCGTGTTTGGAAAGGCAAAAAGATGGCTGGACACATGGGTTCTGAACAAGTTACTACACAATCATTATCAGTTGTAAAAGTTGATTCTGAGCGTGGTCTTATCCTTGTGAAGGGTGCTGTTCCGGGTGCTCCGGGCGGTTTTGTTGTGATTAACTCATCGGTAAAAGGAAAATAAGCAATGAATATTACTATTGCAGGTTCTTCTAATTCCGTTGAAGTTTCTGACGCGGCATTTGGTAAAGAATACAATGAAGCATTGGTACACCAGGTAGTTACAGCTTATTTAGCTGCTGGCCGTCAGGGTTCACGTGCTCAAAAAACTCGTAGCGAAGTAAGTGGTGGTGGTGCTAAACCATGGCGTCAAAAAGGATCTGGTCGTGCCCGTGCTGGTACAATCCGTTCTCCTATCTGGCGTTCAGGTGGTATTACTTTCGCAGCTAAGCCACAAGATTGGTCTCAAAAAGTTAACAAAAAAATGTATCGTGGTGCGATCAAATCAATTCTTTCAGAATTGGTTCGTAGCGATCGTTTAATCGTTGTTGACGAATTTACTGTTGAAAGTCCTAAGACTAAATTGTTCATTTCTAAAATGAATGACTTGAACTTAGACAGTGCTTTAATCATTTCTGATAACGTAGATAAGAACTTGTTCTTAGCTGCTAGAAACGTACCGAAAGTAGACGTGGCAGATGCAGAAAGCATTAACCCAGTAAACTTAATTGCATACAAAAAAGTGGTTATCACTGTTGCTGCAATTAAGCAAATTGAGGAGTCATTAGTATGAATCAAGAACGTTTATTAACCGTATTAGAAGGTCCGCATATTTCTGAAAAAGCGACAATTGTTGCTGATGGAAATGGCCAGTACGTGTTTAAGGTTGCTATTGACGCAACTAAATTAGAAGTGAAAAAAGCCGTTGAGTCATTTTTCTCAGTTAAAGTCGACACTGTTCGTACTTTGATTCAGAAAGGTAAGACTAAGCGTACTCGTCACGGAATGGGCAAGCGTAAAGACGTGAAAAAAGCGTATGTACGTTTAATCGAAGGTCAAGAAATTGACTTTCTTAACCAAGATTAATCGGAGTTGAGATCATGGCTTTACAAAAATGTAAACCAACATCAGCGGGTCGTCGTCATTTAGTAAAAGTGGTAAACCACGAATTACATAAAGGTGCACCGTACGCTCCGTTGTTGGAAAAGAAATCTAAATCAGGTGGTCGTAACCACCACGGTCGTATTACGACTCGTCACATCGGTGGCGGTCATAAGCAACATTACCGTAACGTAGATTTCAAACGTAACAAAGATGGTATTGTTGGGACAGTTGAGCGTCTTGAGTACGATCCAAACCGTAGCGCGAACATTGCTTTAGTATTGTACGCAGACGGCGAACGTCGTTATATCATTGCACCTAAAGGTGTGAGTGCAGGTACTCAAATTGAGTCGGGTGAATTCACTCCGATTAAACCAGGTAACTGTATGCCAATCCGTAGCATCCCTGTTGGTTCTGTGATTCATTGTATTGAAATGAAGCCAGGCAAAGGTGCGCAGATTGCTCGTTCTGCTGGTACTTCTGCGCAACTAGTTGCTCGTGAAGGTACCTATGCAACATTGCGTTTACGTTCAGGCGAAATGCGCAAAATTTTAGCTGATTGTCGTGCAGTATTGGGTGAAGTAGGAAACTCTGAGCACAGCTTGCGTCAATTAGGTAAGGCTGGTGCTTCGCGCTGGCGTGGTGTTCGTCCAACCGTTCGCGGTGTGGTAATGAACCCTGTTGATCACCCGCACGGTGGTGGTGAAGGTAAGACTTCTGGTGGACGTCATCCTGTGACGCCATGGGGTGTTCCTACCAAAGGTTACAAAACACGTAAGAACAAACGTACTGATAAATATATCGTTCGTCGTTCTAAGTAATAAAATTGCGTCATTGTTCTTGATGTTCAGTGGCGTTTATTTAGTTGCTATATTTTTTTAATGATTAAACAAGAGGAATAGGCCAGTGCCACGTTCACTTAAAAAAGGTCCTTTCGTTGACCTTCATTTAATGAAAAAGGTAGAGGCTGCATTGGAATCAGGCGAAAAACGTCCAATTAAAACTTGGTCTCGTCGTTCTACAATCTTCCCAGACTTTGTCGGGTTGACCATTGCAGTCCATAATGGACGCCAACACGTTCCTGTATTTGTCACAGAAGATATGGTTGGTCATAAACTTGGTGAATTTGCTGCTACACGTACCTATAAAGGTCACGCTGCAGACAAAAAAGCCAAACGCTAATTAGAGGAGTAAAAGATGGAAGTACAAGCAGTATTACGCAGTGC
This sequence comes from Marinicellulosiphila megalodicopiae, assembly GCF_045862395.1. Taxonomy (NCBI): domain Bacteria; kingdom Pseudomonadati; phylum Pseudomonadota; class Gammaproteobacteria; order Oceanospirillales; genus Marinicellulosiphila; species Marinicellulosiphila megalodicopiae. The sequence continues at coordinate 4,334,758 of NZ_AP023087.1, read as the reverse complement.
ACGTTTTTCAGCTCAAAAAGCTCGATTAGTGGCCGATCAAATTCGTGGTAAAGCAGTAGCTGAAGCATTAGATATTTTATCGTATAGTCCGAAACAAGCGGCTGTAGTTGTGAAGAAGATATTGGAATCTGCGATTGCCAATGCTGAGCACAATGAAGGCGCTGACGTTGATGAGTTACGAGTATCAACCATTTTTGTCGATGACGCGCCAGTAATGAAACGCATCCGTCCACGTGCTAAAGGCCGTGCGGATCGCGAATTAAAACGCAGCTGTCATATAACAATCAAAGTAGCTGATTAATAGGAGACGTAACATGGGTCAGAAAGTCCACCCTACGGGGATACGTCTTGGTATCGTTAAAGATCATCGTTCCATTTGGTACGCGGATTCAAAAAGCTACAGTAAAAAGCTTGTTAACGACATTCAAGTACGTGACTATATCGAAAAGAAATTGATTAAAGCTTCAGTTTCAAAAGTTGTCATTGAGCGTCCAGCTCAAAACGCTAAAGTAACCATTCACACTGCCCGTCCAGGCATAGTAATTGGTAAAAAAGGTGAAGACGTTGAAGTATTAAAACAAGAATTATCCAAAATGATGGATATTCCTGTTCACATCAACATCGAAGAAATTCGCAAGCCTGACTTAGATGCAAAACTAGTAGCACAGGGTGTTGCTGGTCAGCTTGAGCGCCGTGTAATGTTCCGTCGTGCTATGAAGCGCGCAGTTCAAAACGCAATGCGTGGTGGCGCAAAAGGCATCAAGATTCAAATTGGTGGCCGTTTAGGTGGTGCAGAGATCGCTCGTTCTGAGTGGTATCGTGAGGGTCGTGTACCTTTGCATACGCTTCGTGCGGATATCGATTATGCAGAATACCGAGCTGATACTCAGTACGGTGTTTTGGGTATTAAAGTCTGGATCTTTAAAGGCGAAATTTTAGGTGGTATCGAAGAAGTTCGTGCTAAAGCTAAATCACAGCCTAAAAAGCGCGCTGGTAAGTAGGAGTAGTATAAAATGTTACAACCTAAACGTACCAAATTCAGAAAAATGCAAAAAGGCCGTAACCGCGGTCTAGCGATTCGTGGTTCCAAAGTTAGCTTTGGTGAGTTTGGTCTTAAAGTTACAGGTCGTGGTCGTATCACGGCTCGTCAAATCGAAGCAGCACGTCGTACGATGACTCGTCACGTAAAACGTGGTGGTAAAATCTGGATCCGAGTTTTCCCAGATAAGCCTATTACATCGAAGCCTTTAGAGGTTCGTCAAGGTAAAGGTAAAGGTAACGTTGAATATTGGGTTTGCCAAGTTCAGCCTGGCTATATCCTTTATGAAATGGATGGTGTTACTGAAGAATTAGCGCGTGAAGCATTTGCTTTAGCTGCTGCGAAACTTCCAGTTGCCACTACTTTTGTTAAACGGACGGTGATGTAATGAAAGCAACAGAACTTCGTGAGAAATCAGTAGAAGAGCTAAACAGTCAGTTATTAGATTTGCGTCGTGATCAATTCAAGATGCGTCTACAAAAGACTACGGGTCAGTTGACTCAGTCTCATCTGCTTAAGCAACTTAAAAAAGACATAGCACGTGTTAAAACGTTGCTAACTGAAAAAGCAGGTGCATGAAAATGACAGAATCTAATGCTCGTTTAGTTACAGCACATGTCATCAGCAATAAAGCCGATAAAACAGTTACTGTTTTAGTTGAGCGCAAAGTTAAGCATCCAATCTACGGAAAGTATGTTAAACGCTCTACAAAGCTTCACGCACATGATGAAAAAAATGAATGCCAAATTGGTGATTTAGTGACGATTCAAGAATCTCGTCCTTTCTCAAAAACCAAAACTTGGAACCTAGTTCGTATAGAACAACGTGCAGCTAGCCTTTAAGGCTAGTGTTGCCCGTCAAATTTGATATGGGATTTGAAAAATGATTCAAACACAGTCAATGCTAGATGTTGCGGACAACAGCGGTGCTAAAAAAGTCATGTGCATTAAAGTGCTTGGTGGCTCGCATCGTCGTTACGCTGGAGTGGGTGATCTAATTAAAGTTACTGTAAAGGAAGCAATTCCACGCGGTAAAGTTAAAAAAGGTCAGGTTATGACAGCAGTAGTTGTTCGTACGAGAAAAGGTGTAAGACGTCCTGATGGTTCTTTGATCCGTTTTGATGTAAACTCAGCTGTAATTCTTAACGCAAACAATGCGCCAATCGGTACTCGTATCTTTGGCCCTGTTACACGTGAATTACGTACTGAAAAATTTATGAAAATCATTTCCCTGGCGCCGGAAGTTCTTTAATAAAGAATGAGACGGTAGCAGGAAGCGAGTAAAATATGAATAAGTTAAAAACAGGCGATGAAGTAGTAGTTATCGCTGGCCGTGATAAAGGCAAAACTGGCAAGATCGTAAAAGTGATTGCTGGTGATCGCAAAGGTAATAGTGTTGTCGTTAAGGGTATCAACCTTGTTAAGCGTCACACTAAACCGAATCCACAGGCTGAACAGCCTGGTGGAATCATTGAAAAAGAAGCTGCAATTGCAATTTCTAACGTAGCGATTTTTAACCCTGAAACTGGAAAAGGCGACCGTGTTGGTTTCCGTATTCAAGAAGACGGCGCTAAAGTTCGTATTTTTAAATCTAACCAAAAAGTTATTGGTTAATAAGAGGAGCACAACATGTCAAGTCGTTTAGAAACCTTGTACAAAGAAACTGTTAAAGCTGCTCTTGTTAAAGAGTTAGGTTTAGCGAACGTTAGTGAAGTGCCTAAAATTACCAAAGTGACATTAAATATGGGCGTTGGTGAAGGCATTGGTGATAAAAAGCAAGTTGAAAATGCTGTAGCTGATTTAGAATTGATTGCTGGTCAAAAAGCAGTTGTAACTTTGGCTCGCAAATCTATTGCTGGTTTTAAAGTGCGTGAAGGCTGGCCTATCGGTTGTAAAGTGACTTTACGTCGTGACCGTATGTGGGAATTCTTAGATCGTCTAGTTGATATTTCTCTACCTCGTGTACGTGATTTCCGTGGTATTAACCCGAAATCATTCGATGGTCGTGGAAATTACAGCATGGGTATCAAAGAGCAAATTATCTTTCCTGAAATCGAATACGATAAAGTTGATAAATTGCGTGGTTTAGATATTACTATTACCACATCCGCTCGTACTAATGATGAAGGTCGTGCTTTATTGAAAGCACTTTCTTTCCCTTTTAAAGGATAAGAATAATGGCTAAAGAAAGCATGAAGGCTCGTGAAGCCAAAAGAGCAAAAACGGTTGCTAAATTCGCTGAAAAGCGTGCAAAAATTAAAGCAATCATTGCAGACGTGAATGCATCTGATGAAGAGCGTTATGACGCACAAATTGCGTTACAACAGCTTCCTCGCGATGCAAGTCCATCACGTCAACGCCGTCGCTGTCAAGTGACTGGTCGTCCTCACGGTGTATACCGTAAGTTCGGACTATCTCGTATCAAACTTCGTGAAGCCGCTATGCGTGGTGATGTACCAGGTCTGAAAAAAGCAAGTTGGTAAGCTAGACGGCAGATTGGGGGATTAACCACGTTTTCGTGCCCCCCAACATCGCGTTTCGCTGCACAATAGGAAAAATCGTATGAGTATGCAAGATACGCTGGCAGATATGTTTACACGTATCCGTAATGGCCAGCAGGCGGGTAAGAAAACCGTCTCTATGCCTTCTTCTAAAGCAAAAGTGAACATTGCTAATGTATTAAAAGAAGAGGGTTATATTTCTGAAGTTGAAGTTGAAGCAGGTGCTAAACCTATTTTGACTGTTACATTGAAATATTTCGAAGGCAGATCAGTTATTGAAAGAATCAAGCGCATTAGTCGTCCTGGTTTACGTCAATATAAATCTAGCCAAGAACTTCCAAAAATCGAAAACGGCTTAGGTGTAGCAATTATTTCTACATCAAAAGGTGTTATGACTGATCGTGCGGCCCGTAAATTGGGTATCGGCGGTGAAGTTCTTTGTGAAGTTTTCTAAGGGGAAATAATATGTCACGTATAGCAAAAGCCCCTGTCAATGTGCCAGCTGGTGTTGAAATCAACATTGATGGCCAAACAGTAAAAGCAAAAGGCGCTCAAGGTTCTTTAGAAATCGTTTTAAACGATTCGGTTGCCATTGCTCAAGAAGATAATCAATTAAAGTTAGCACCAAAATCAGGTTCTAAAAACGATGTAGCACAAGCGGGTACGGCGCGTTCATTAGTGAGCAACCTTGTAACTGGTGTTTCTGAAGGTTTTAGCAAGAAATTGTTGTTACAAGGTGTCGGTTATCGTGCCAAGGCAGATGCTAAATCTGTCAATCTAACATTAGGTTTCTCTCACCCTGTTGATTACGTTTTGCCTGAAGGCATCAAAGCAGAAACGCCAACGATTACTGAAATCGTGATTTCTGGTGCGGATAAACAAAAAGTGGGTCAAGTTGCTGCGGAAATTCGCGCTTATCGTCCGCCAGAGCCTTATAAAGGTAAAGGTGTTCGTTATGCTGATGAGTACGTTCGCAGAAAAGAAGCTAAGAAAAAATAAGGTAGGGCACTGATGATTTCTAAAAAGACATCTCGTTTACGCCGCGCTAAAAAAACACGTGCAAAAATTGCAGAGTTAGGTGTTTATCGTTTAAGCGTAAATAAGAGTTCACAACATACCTATGCACAGATCATCTCTCCATGTGGCGGCAAAATTATTGCTTCAGCTTCAACGGTAGATAAAGATGTTCGTTCAGGTGTGACAAGCAATATCGCTGCAGCTACAAAAGTAGGTGCATTAATCGCTGAGCGTGCTAAAGCTGCAGGTGTTGAATCTGTTGCGTTTGACCGTTCTGGTTTTAAATTCCATGGTCGTGTAAAAGCTTTAGCTGAAGCTGCTCGCGAAGCTGGACTTAAATTCTAAGGGTTGAATGATGGCTGAACAACAACAAGCAGGCGGCGAATTACAAGAAAAATTAGTTCAAGTAAATCGTGTAGCCAAAGTAGTAAAAGGTGGTCGTATATTTGGTTTTACCGCTCTAACCGTAGTTGGTGATGGAGAAGGTAAAGTTGGATTCGGTCGTGGTAAAGCGAAAGAAGTGCCGATTGCAATTCAAAAGGCAATGGACAGCGCTAAACGTAACATCGTTAATGTTGCAATCACTAATGGCACATTACAGTACGCTGTAAAAGCTCGTCATGGCGCTTCTAAAGTGTACATGCAACCAGCTTCTGAAGGTACTGGTGTTATTGCTGGTGGTGCAATGCGTGCAGTTTTAGAGATTGCAGGCGTTCATAACGTATTAGCAAAATGTTACGGTTCTACTAACCCAGTAAACGTGGTTCGTGCAACAGTTAAAGGTTTAGCGCAAATGCGTTCTCCTGAAGATGTTGCTGCTAAACGCGGATTATCTGTTGATGAGATTTTGGGGTAACCGACAATGGCTAAAAAAACAATGAAAGTTCAACTGGTTCGTAGTCCAATTGGCACTTTGCCAAAGCATAAGCTTTGTGTACAAGGTCTTGGTCTTCGCAAAATTCGTGAAATTGTTGAAGTAGAAGATACTCCATCAACTCGCGGAATGTTGAACAAAGTTAATTACATGGTTCAAGAAGTAGGAGAATAATAATGAATTTAAATACATTAAGTCCTGCTGAAGGCGCAACGCATAGCTCAAAACGTGTTGGTCGTGGTATAGGTTCTGGCTTAGGCAAGACTTGTGGTCGCGGACACAAAGGTCAAAAGGCTCGCTCTGGCGGATCTGTAAAACCTGGTTTTGAAGGTGGTCAAATGCCTTTACAACGTCGTTTACCGAAATTCGGTTTCACGTCACGTAAAGCAAGATTTGCTGCAGAATTGCGTTTAACTGATATCGCTAAAGTAACAGCGGACGTAATTGATCTAGCAGCTCTTAAAGAAGCTGACTTAGTAGGTCAAAACATTAAAACTGTTAAAGTTTTCTTGTCCGGTGCTATCGACAAAGCGGTTTCATTAAAAGGTATTTCAGTGACTAAGGGCGCATTAGCGGCCATTGAAGCTGCAGGCGGAAAAGTAGAGGCCTAAATGACTAAGCAAGGTACAGTATCTCAAGGTAATACTAGTGGAAAAGGTGAACTACGCGCGCGATTGTTGTTCGTATTACTAGCCATTTTTATTTATCGTATTGGTACTCATATTCCAGTCCCTGGAATTAATAATGCAGAATTTGCAAAGACGTTCGAAAACTTACAAATCTTGGAAATGTTTAACTCATTTTCAGGTGGTGCGTTAGAGCGTATGAGTTTATTTGCATTGGGGATTATTCCATATATATCTGCATCCATCATAATGCAGTTATTGACGGTGGCTGTACCCTATTTAGAGCAGTTGAAAAAAGAAGGCGAAGCTGGGCGTCGTAAAATCACACAATTTACAAGATATGGAACGTTGCTTTTGGCATCGGTTCAGGCCTTTTTCATTGCTGCTGGTTTCGCGGGTTCTCCCGGTACTGAAGGTACAAGTTTGATATACCTAAATGCTAATGGTGAAGTGCCATTAGCGTTCTATATTGGAGCGGTTACAACATTAACTTGTGGTACGATGTTCTTAATGTGGTTAGGTGAGCAGATTACCGAGCGTGGAATTGGAAATGGTATATCCATTTTGATTTTCGCTGGTATTGTTTCAAGCTTACCAGGTGCGATGGTTTCATTGTTTAACGCTGCTAACCCTGCTGAGGGTGGTAGTTCAATGGAGTTGTGGCAAGTGGCCTTCGTAGCGGTATTTGCTCTTGCGGTTGTTGCATTTATTGTATTTATGGAGCGCGGTCAGCGTAAAATAACGATCAATTATGCAAAAAGACAGCAAGGCAGACAGATGATGGCAGCTCAAACGAGTCATTTACCTATCAAGGTGAATATGGCTGGTGTGATCCCTGCAATCTTTGCCTCAAGTTTATTATTGTTTCCACAAGCGATGGGTGGTTTCGCAGGTGAAAAAACAGGTGGTGTTTGGGATGTATTAAATACAATTTCTAAATTGCTTCAGGTTAATACACCTTTGTATTACATCGTTTTTGGTGGTGCAGTAATTTTCTTCTGTTATTTCTATACAGCGGTTACTTTTAATCCAAAAGATGTGGCAGAAAATTTAAAGCGTTCGGGTGCGTTTATCCCTGGGATTCGTCCTGGTGAGCAAACTTCGCGTTATATCGATGGGGTGTCAGCACGTTTGACCTTCTTTGGTGCTTTATATATTGCCGCAGTTTCATTATTTCCTCAAAGTATTGTATCAGGCATGAATGCACCGTTCTTTTTCGGTGGTATGTCATTATTGATCGTCGTTGTAGTGGTAATGGATTTTGTAGGGCAAGTGCAGTCGCATCTGATGAGTAGTCAATATGCGTCACTGATGAAAAAATCAAACCAAAAAGGTGACGGTGGCGCGGGCTTGTTCCGTTAAGCAATCACTCAGTATTTGGAGTTAAACATGAAAGTACGTGCATCAGTTAAAAAAATGTGCCGTAATTGTAAAATTATTCGCCGTAACGGTTCAGTACGCGTAATTTGCGTTGAGCCAAAACACAAACAGCGTCAAGGTTAATCTTTTTTAGATAAACTTTTTAGAAAGCTTATTGTTTTTTTAATTAAATTCATGTAAGCTTTCGCGCCCTTTGTGACGGTCGTCTATTAGGTAATAACTACTTAATAGCTTAAATCGGAGTATATCGAATGGCCCGTATAGCAGGTGTCAACGTTCCAGACCACAAACATGCCGTTATCTCTTTAACGTATGTATATGGTGTTGGTCGTACAACCGCAAAACAGATCCTTTCATCAACTGGAATTGATCCAGTTAGAAAGATCGGTGACTTATCTGAAGATGAGTTAGATCAAATTCGTGACGAAATTACTAAAACTATTACAGTTGAAGGTGATCTACGTCGTGAAGTACAAATGAACATCAAGCGATTGATGGATTTAGGTTGCTACCGTGGCATACGTCACCGTCGTAGTTTACCTGTTCGTGGTCAGCGTTCTAAAACGAATGCTCGTACACGTAAAGGTCCAACTAAACCAATTCGCAGATAATATTAATTTTTTTATAGGAAATCGAAGATGGCTAAGCCAGGTACGACACGTACTCGTAAAAAAGTTAAAAAGCAAGTGGCTGATGGCATTGCCCACATCCATGCGTCTTTTAACAATACGATCGTGACTATAACGGATCGCCAAGGTAACGCCCTCAGTTGGGCAACTGCCGGTGGCTCGGGTTTCCGTGGTTCTCGTAAAAGTACTCCTTACGCAGCTCAGATTGCAGCTGAACGTGCGGGAGTAGCAGCACAAGATTACGGATTAAAGAATCTGGACGTTGAAGTAAAAGGTCCAGGACCAGGTCGTGAATCGGCTGTTCGTGCATTAAATGCATGTGGTTATAAAATAACCAACATCACAGATGTAACACCGATCCCACATAACGGCTGCCGCCCACCTAAAAAACGTCGAGTTTAATAGAGGAGCAATAAGAATATGGCACGTTATATTGGCCCAAAATGTAAATTATCACGCCGTGAAGGAACAGATTTGTTCCTTAAGAGTGGTGTTCGTGCACTTGAAAGTAAGTGTAAATTAGAAACAGCTCCTGGTGTACACGGTGCACGTCGTGGTCGTCTTTCTGACTACGGTGTACAATTACGTGAAAAGCAAAAAGTACGTCGTACATACGGTGTATTGGAAAAGCAATTCCGTAACTACTACAAACAAGCAGCCCGCTTAAAAGGTGCTACAGGTGAGAACTTGTTGCAACTATTGGAGAGTCGCTTAGACAATGTTGTTTACCGTATGGGATTCGGTTGTACTCGCTCTGAAGCGCGTCAATTGGTATCGCATAAAGCAATTACTGTTAATGGACAAGCTGTGAATATCGCTTCTTTCCAAGTAAAAGCAGGTGATGTTGTTTCTGTGAGAGAAAAGAGCCTTAATCAATTACGTATTAATAGTGCATTAGAGATTGCAGGCCAACGTTCTCCAGTTGAATGGGTTGATGTTGATGTTAAGAAGAAATCTGGTACGTTCAAAGCAGTTCCAGAACGTTCTGAATTATCTCAAGAAATCAACGAAAATTTAATCGTGGAACTTTACTCGAAGTAATAACACTGCTAATTAGGGGCAACTATGCAGCGATCAGCAAACGAATTTTTAACTCCTAAGAACATTGATGTTCAGGAGCTTAGCTCAACAAGAGCTAAAGTAACGTTAGAACCCTTAGAGCGTGGTTTTGGCCATACTTTGGGTTCTGCGCTACGTCGCATTCTTCTTTCTTCATTGCCGGGTGCCGCGATTTCAGAAGTTGAAATTGAAGGTGTCTTGCACGAATACAGCGTACTTGAAGGGGTTCAAGAAGATGTTTTAAATATCTTATTAAACCTTAAAGGCGTAGCGATTCGTTTGTTTGATCGCGAAGAAGCAACGTTAACATTAAGTAAGTCAGGTTCTGGCGTAATTACTGCTGCTGATATCCAATTGGATCATGGCGTAGAAATTACCAACCCTGACCACGTTATCGCGACGTTAGGTGCAAGCGGTTCATTGAATATGACTCTTCATATCACAATGGGTCGTGGTTATGTTCCAGCAAGCAGTCGTCAAACTGGCGATGAAGAGAGTAAAGCCATTGGTAAACTTCAGCTGGATGCTTCTTATAGCCCAGTGTTGCGAGTTGCTTATGTAGTGGATAATGCTCGTGTTGAACAGCGTACTGATCTTGATAAATTAATCTTAGATCTTGAAACTAATGGTACTGTAGAACCAGAAGAGGCGATTCGTCGTGCTTCAACTATTTTACAACAGCAATTAGCTGCATTTGTCGATTTAGACAATGAAGTGGAAGCTGAGCCAGTAGTTGAAGAAGATTTAATTGATCCAATATTGTTGAGACCAGTTGATGATTTAGAGCTTACAGTTCGTTCTGCGAACTGTTTAAAAGCAGAGAATATTTATTACATTGGTGATTTGATCCAACGTACTGAAGTTGAACTTTTGAAAACTCCGAATTTAGGTAAAAAATCACTTACTGAAATCAAAGATGTTTTAGCATCGAAAGGTTTGAGCTTAGGTATGGTGCTAGAAAACTGGCCACCTGCTAGCCTAAGAAGTGATGACAAAGTTCTTGTCTAACCAAATTTGTAGTTGAGGAATTGTAAATGCGTCATCGTAAATCCGGTCGTCATTTTAATCGTACTAGCTCACACAGAAAGGCTATGTTTCAAAACATGGCTAACTCTTTGTTTGAACATGAAGTGATTAAGACGACCTTACCAAAAGCAAAAGAACTTCGTGCAGTTGCGGAGCCATTAATAACATTAGCTAAGAAAGATTCAGTAGCTAACCGTCGTTTGGCTTTTAACCGTACTCGTTCAAAAGATTCAGTGGGTAAATTATTCACTGATTTAGGCCCTCGTTACCAAGCGCGTCCAGGTGGATATATCCGTATCCTAAAATGTGGATTCCGTACTGGTGATAATGCTCCAATGGCAATCGTAGAATTAGTCGATCGTCCTGTAGCAGCTGAGGAAGTATCAGAAGATTAAATGCTTCTGATCTGCCAATAAAAAAAGCCAGCATTAGCTGGCTTTTTTTATATCTTAAAGAATATTATTCATAATATCTGTCTTGGGCAATAAAACTCATAAGTTCTATAAATTTTTGAGTTTTTGCGGGTAAGTGTTTACGTGAAGGATACATCAAATACACGTCCCACGAGGATACATCCCAATCTTCAAGAACTTGAACTAACTCACCATTTGCTAGTTCTTCTGCGCATGAAGTAACGACTAATCTGCCAATACCATACCCATTTAAAATGGCAGATTTAACCGCATCTAAATTATTTACGACAACAGATGGTTTTGGAGAAACTATAATGTTTGTTTCTCCTTTTTGTAATTGCCAAGTGATATATTTAGTATTTCGCTCTAAAGTTGATACGCATTTCACTTGGTTCAAATCTTCAGCAGTTTGAATGTTTTGCTCAAAAGTGTTGCTACACACTAGGATAGTTTTAGGTGTGACGATTCGTTTGGCGATTAATGAAGAATCTTTTAAAGGTTCATTAATGACATAATTAAATACAATGTCATACTCCTCAATTCTTGGATCAACAAAACGATCGGTCATTCTTAAATCAATCGTGACTTCGGGGCAAAGTTTTTTATAACTATGAATGATGTCTGTTATGATGCTTGCGCTAGTGGTGGCGGGCATTGAAACTCTTAGTACCCCATGAGGCTCATCGTTTTTATGAGCTAAAAAAGCACTTAATGATTCCAATTCATTATTAATACTTTTCCCGTAACGTAATATTTCATTGCCTATTTCAGTAACTTGAATGCCTTTGGTATTTCTAGTTAATAATTGATAACCAATTTGACCCTCTAAGCTAGCTAAGCGTCGGCTAATTGTTGAAACAGGAATATTATTCAACAGGCTTGCTCTTGATAAGCTTCCAAGTTGCGCGACTTGTGTAAATAAGATCAAATGATCACTTTGAATGTTGGGCTTCATAAGTCAGTCAATTAATTAGAAAAAGATATTATTACTAATAATACAGAACTGGTCTAGCTTAGCGTATAATTTAATAAATTTAATTAACGAATCTCGAATATGAAAATCGGCCAATATAATCAACTAACAGTAAAAAAAATTATCGATCAAGGCGCACTATTTGATGGTGGCGAGTTTGGCGATGCCTTTATGCCTAAAGGGCAAATTACACAAGAAATAACCCAGGGACAAGAATATAAAGTATTTATATATCTTGACCGAGATGAAAAAATTATTGCTACGTTTATTAATCCAAAGGCTGAGGTAGATCGTTTCTCCTGCTTAAAAGTGGTGGATGTCTCTGAAGTTGGTGCGTTTTTAGACTGGGGCTTGCCTAAAGACTTGTTTGTGCCATTTTCACAGCAAAAGCATAAAATGGTTTTGGGTGAGTCATATGTCGTCTTTTTATATTTGGATGATCAAAAAAATAGAATATGCGCATCAAGTCGTTTAGATCAATTTATTGAAAAAGAATTTATAGAATTAAAACAAAATCAAAAAGTTGATTTATTAATAGAAGCTGCGACGCCATTAGGATATAAGGCCATTATTGATGATTATCATTTTGGGGTAATTTTCAAAGATCAAACGCCTCAACCGCTTCAAGTAGGGCAGCGAATGAAAGGGTATATCAAACGTGTAAGAGAAGATAAAAAAATAGATTTAAGTTTAATGAAAGTAGGAATTGAAAAATTTGATGATACCCAGCAATTAATTTTGAAAAAATTAGAAGAAAATAATGGTGTCTTAAATTTACATGATAAATCAACACCAGAAGATATTTTTAAAATATTAAAAATGAGTAAAAAAGTATTTAAATCAACAATTGGACAGTTATATAAGTCAAAAGTAATCGATATTAAAAAAGATGGTATTTATAAACTGTAATAAATAAATGATACAATACTGAAAATAATTAATTAAATAATGGGAAAATAAAATGAATGTACAAGAGATTATCGATTACGGCACAAATATCGCCTTAACACATGGGCCTGGTTTATTAAAAGCAATTATTGTTTGGGTTGTGGGTGTTTGGCTAATTAATTTATTAATGAATGGCTTTTCTAAATTAATGGACAAAAGTAAGCTTGATCCATCGTTAGTACCATTTCTAAAAAGCATTGCTAGTATATTATTAAAAGTCATGTTGGCAATTACTGTATTAAGTATGCTAAATGTTGAAATGACGTCCTTCATTGCAATATTAGGTGCTGCCGGCTTAGCAGTTGGTCTTGCGTTATCTGGTACTTTGCAAAATTTTGCCGGTGGTGTAATGATCTTGATTTTCAAGCCATTTAAAGTGGGTGATGTAATTGATGCTCAAGGTTATACGGGTAAAGTAAAAGAGATTCAAATTTTTAATACAGTAATGACAACTCCTGATAACAAGACAATTATCATTCCAAATGGTGGATTATCAACAGGTTCATTAACGAATTTTTCAACTGAACCAAAAAGAAGAGTAGATTGGACTGTAGGCATTGCTTATGGAGATGATGTTGACTTAGCGCGTGCTGTTATTAAGAAATTATGTGATGCAGATACTCGAATTTTAAAAGATCCTGAAGTGGTGATTGTTGTAAAAGAATTAGGTTCTAGTTCAGTAAACTTTGCCGTTCGTGCATGGGTTGAAGCAGCTGATTATTGGGATGTATTTTTTGTAATGAATGAAAATATTTATAAAACATTCGGTAAAGAAGGGTTAAATATTCCTTTTCCACAAATGGATGTGCATTTACATCAAGCAAAATAATAAAAATAAATAATCAAACTAGCCGTGTGAGATAATATCCGCACGGCTTTTTTTATGAATGAAAAAAATTATGACAACACATTTTAGTAAACAAGTTTTAGATTGGTACGAAATTCATGGAAGAAAAGATTTACCTTGGCAGTTAAATAAAACACCTTATCGAGTTTGGTTGTCCGAAATAATGTTACAACAAACTCAAGTTGTGACCGTAATTAACTATTTCAAACGATTTGTACATACATTCCCCGATGTCGAATCCCTAGCCAAGGCAAGTGAAGATGAAGTACTGCATTTGTGGACTGGACTTGGTTATTATGCGCGTGCGCGTAATTTACATAAATGTGCAAAAGCAGTGATGTCAGACTTTGGTGGAAAATTTCCAGACAACCAAACCGACTTAGAATCCCTTTCAGGAATTGGACGTTCAACAGCCGCAGCGATTATTTCCTTGGCGTTTGAAAAACCTGCAACGATTTTAGATGGTAATGTTAAACGCGTGTTAACTCGTTATAAAATGGTCGAAGGCTGGCCTGGAAATAAAAAAGTCGAAAATGAATTATGGGAATTGGCTGAAAATTTAACACCTAAAACCGATAATGCTGAATATACTCAGGCCATGATGGATTTAGGCGCAACCCTTTGTAAAAGAAGTAAACCACGCTGTGAAGAATGCCCAGTCAAACAAGATTGTTTTGCACGATTAGAATCAAGACAAAAAGAGTTTCCTAATTCTAAACCTAAAAAAGATAAACCCACCAAATCAACATTTATGTTAATTCAGCTAGATAAACTTGGGCGAATTCGTTTAATAAAAAGACCATCAAAAGGGATTTGGGCTGGATTATATAGTTTTCCAGAATATGAAAAAATTGACGACATTGAAAAATTAATGGGGTCAGACAATCATAAACTAGGAAGTTTTAAACATACTTTTAGCCATTATCACCTTCAGGTTCATCCAGTTGTAGTTAAAGGTTGTGATTCAAATGAAGTGCGAAGCGATGATAATGAAATTTGGTATCATCCAGAAGTCACAGAAGAAATTGGATTAAATGCGGTAGTATTGAAAGTGTTTAAAAAATTAAAGGACATCTAAATTTAGATGTCCTTTAATTTAAGAAAGCTATTTACTGTTTCCAATATAATGTTACCCAATAAGGCATCATGTGCATACCGACGCTTAAATTATTATCAAAAGTGTACATAGCGCCTAAATCAATATAAACATTTTCAAATGGAGCGGTTGTTGGAAGAGATTCAGCATTATAAAATGGATCATAAATCACTTCGGTAATCAGTTTTAAGCGTTTATTTAAATCAATATCAATAGCAGCATAAGCTCGATGAGATTGCGCGCCTTCAACAAATTTAGCAGAAGCGCCCATTGTGTATTGCACGCGACCTTTCGAATCTGAACGAGTTTTTGCGTAACTGGTTGCTGCAAAAACTTCAATCATTGGCATGAATTCTTCGTACGAATAAAAAGTATATTCATCATTATTTAATTCAGTTAAAGGCGTATAAGTATTGTCGTAATAACAAGCATCCGGATTGTTTAATTCAGGGCAATATTTGGTTTCTTTATGAAAATTCGTTAAGCGCCAATTAGAGTGAGCATGAAATCCAACGCTTGCTGTTAACTGCCTTTTCCAATTGCCCAAATTTAAAATTCGAAATTTAGGTCTTAAGTTTACATTTTGGTAGAAAAAACCATCATAACGAGTCGAAACTTGAAAACTATCCGAAAATGCATAACCCACTGACAGGCCGCTGATATAAACGGTATCTTTTTTGAGGGTGTTGCCCGTAGGATCTCCAAAGACATCGATCAAATAATCTTCAGCTAAAACAAATTTATCATCGGCATTATTGTTATTAGTTGTTTTTTCATTGAAATCAACAACATCTTTTTTATCAATAGTAATTACACCATAAGTTGTTTTAATTACTAATTCTTTCGGTGTTTCATTTTGAATGGATCCTATTACCACTTCACCAGACTTTAAAGACACTGTAATTTTTTTAACAAGGAGGTCGTTTTTATTGATTGTTGTTTCACCAAAGCGCGTCATTAAAATAATTTGATCGGCATCTTCGTTGATTAATGAACCTGTAATGATAGATCCATCTTTTAAATTATAAGTTTGAGTTTTTTGATTATTATTGGTGTCATCTGTTGATGATTCGGACATTGAAAGCTGAGAAGCTCCAAACATGACTAAAGTGAAAAAAACTAAATTTACCGAGTGAGAGAATTTCATAATCGTGCCCTTGATTGAAAGTTCTGTAGATTATACGTTGTTATATAGTTGAATAAAGTTAAATAAACGAGACTGAATTCAAACTATCGAATGAATAAAAATTAAACCCTTCAAGCCCTTTAGTTTACAGTCTTTTAATTAATTCAAAACGTGTTGCATATATACAAAATGAATTTACTTAATTGCGCTGCTAACAGGAGGTTGATCAAACCAATCTAAAATTTCTTGATATTTTTCATCTGTAAAAATTCGCCTATGTTGAGTAGTTCTTATTTTAATATCCAGTAATCGTACGCGTTTAATCTAATCTAATTTGCTTCGTTTAATGGCATCCAACGCTCGTGAAATCCTTTCATTTTACTTGTGTGACTTTCGGATCTACCAAATAAAGTGGTGCATCGGTTTCTTTAGATGCTGCCCATACTTTGCCACTCATTAATACTCTGCACTTTGAGTCGTATATATGAAAATTTCCAGAAGAGTGTAGATAATGATCTGGGATCATTTCAAAGCTCTGTGTGTCTAAATTTATGTGAATTCAAACTGTTACAGGTGCAGCAACATAAATTTGAACATAGCCATATTGTTCATGGCAAAATGACGAATAAACCCTTACCAAATCCAAGGGAGTGTAATCTGGCTTCTGGCAATGCTTGATATCTTGATCGCTGTTCGATTGATGTCCGAGACTAAATGAATTGTATTAAGCGCCAAGTCTTGAATGAAATTTGTAATGGCTGCAAATCCAACAGTAGCTTGATCTGCTTTTGAAGTAATTGCACTAGCATTTTTTGGAGATGGGGTTAATTGTTAGATGATTGTTTAAAGATTGTTGTTATAATGTAAAGGTGTAAAGGTATCTGAGCGGCAATAACAAATACAGGTCGAAGTTGAGGTATTAGTGCTTTTTTAGTTGAGTGAGTTGGATAAAAGTAGTATTAAATTCTAATTGTGCAAATGAAAGACCAACGAATTAGCAGTTTACAAAAATATATATTTTCCCTCTTTGCATATGTAGGAACCTCGCGTATTATCTTGGTTCACGGCATGAAATTGCTTTAAAATTTGTCGCGTTTTCGCATTAATTTAGTCGAACCTATTATGAAGTTAGTTATTTTCGATACAGATCAATTAGTCCAATCTAATCTGCCAGATAAATGTTTTGGGCGGGCAATTTCGGCTGTTATGCCGCAAATTCCTACAAATACCACACTTGAAAAAAGTGAACAAACTGATGAATATCGTCTGAAACACATTGTGCAAAAACATCTTTTGCATGAGTTAACAGACCAGGAACGTCATGAAATTCAGTCATATTGCATCGATTTTATGCGTCAAGAAATGTTAATAAATCCAATTCAAAAGACAATAAATAAAGCAAATGAGAAGGCGGTTATTCAATCTTTTGACGATCCAACGGTCAATATTGTCTTGGTTTCCAGAAATTGGCCTTCAATAACATCGTTGTTGATGCGTTCCTCTCAATTAAATTTAAGTTATATGCCTTTCATACATTCGATGGATGCAAATAACGTACAAGCACTTTTACCTCAAGCGATTCAAAAAGCACAACTTTATTATGATTGTCGTTTTTATAGTGAAGTGGAGTTGGTTTCACAAAATAATTTACTGATTAAAACGGCTAAAATGATGGGTTGGAAAATTCAATCTGAAAAACCAGTGGTTAATGCTTAAACCCTAAACCCTAAACCCTAAACCCTAAACAATCGTCTACACTCAAAAGCATACAATAATAAATCGATTGCTATGCGTCACATCCTGCTGTTTTTGATCATTCTCTTTAGCTATCCGCTTCGGGCTGAGTTTGTTATGCCTGAACCTACTGTTGTATATGCGCCATATGATGCAACTGCTGATCCTTTTTCTTCATTTCGATTTCTCTCCCAATTTAATGGTAATTTTCAAAATAATGACATTAAAATTGGTGTTGCGATTGTTCCTAAATTTAAAAATATCTATGAAAAAAACATCGGATACATAGGTTTAAGCCGCCGAGTTGAAGGCGATTATCTTTTGTGGCGTTTAGGATTATTTGTAGATGGGTATCAGAGTTTCAAAAATGAAGCGCAAGGTGGTTTGAAAACTCGAATTAATTTGTATTTACGACAGCATAATACAGATGAAGATATTGGTGTTGGAGTCGGGGCCCATACAGTATTTCAGCCTAAAAAAAACCGGTTTTATAGTATTGGGTTTGAAGCAAGACCCGTTTTTTTCACCTTCGATTGGTCAGATGCCACCTATTTAGAAGTAGATATGGTGCAAGAATTACGCGCATTTTTTAATGCGAATGTATCTGTGTATGCAAAGTGGTTGGTCGTCGGGCAATTTGAAGGGTCGCTTGGAATGAAGCAACCCATCAACCGATTAAGTTTAGGGATAACACTTCAGCGTTAATTAGTATTGATTTCAGCCCAGCTCACAACTTGCATCGTACCATCAGAAAATTCAAAATATAACCCTTCGTTCTGTTCCACATATATATCAATATTTTCATTTGCAGCGGTTAGTAATAAGTGTCCTGACATCCATTGTTGAGTTGCATTATTTTGTTCAAGTGCTGAAATATTTTTAACAAAAAACGTCCCATGACCATCTTGCAAAACTTTTAAATCAAAAGTTTGTGTGCTTGTTTCGCCAGATACTTCAATGTAACTATTTATATGGCTGACAGTTATTTCACCGTAACGGTTTGTTTGCTTTAATTTACTTTGTACATCAATCGAGTATTGATCTAATTGCGTTGGCGTTGTAAATACGATATCTGCAGTAAGTGTTCCAATAAAACGATCATCGTTAGCACTATTTTGGCAATTCAAAAATTCTAAATCGTAATCAAAAGACACACCACCATGCTGTGTAATGTGAGAATATTGCGTGCCTTCAAACTCGCAGTTGTCTAATTTAGCTGAGCGAGCCGATGCGGTAATTTTCAATACATCATCAGATAAAGCAGGATTGATTTGATTCAAACTTTGAATCATGGATTTAGCAATAATAGTAATATTATTTTGATTAACAATCGCAGAAGCGCGTGACAGATCAACCGCAGCTGGCGTTGAATCGATCGAAGCATCATCTGTCAAAGAATCTTCACAGCTACTTAAGCTAAAAACAGATAAAAGTAAGATTGACAGAAAACCAGCATTGCTTTGCATCGTTTGAGTTGTTTTACTTACATTTGGTAACGCTTTATTGATGATTGACTGCATTTTTAATCACTTAAGTTGTTATATGCGACAATATTACAACGCAACTGCGTTATTCACTGTTATTTACTGTTTTCTTAGGTAAAAATCCCCACTGTTTTAGAGTGTTGGTTCACAAATGTCATTTAAATTACGAGATTATCAATTGCACGCCGTGAAATCGGTCATTACACATTTCAAAAAAAGCAACGATTCGGCGGTTTTGGTGTTACCAACAGGCGCAGGTAAATCACTGATTATTGCGCAGCTGGCTCAATTGGCAAAACGCCCAATATTGATCGTGACTCACGTAAAAGAATTGGTCGAACAAAACGCACAAAAAATCGCCATGCTCGATGTGACTGTGGATATCTTTTCAGCAGGCTTAAACCAAAAAAACAACCAAGCTCAAGTGACGGTAGGTAGCATTCAATCCATTAGCGCCAATCTCGAATCCTTTACCCAAGACTATTCGCTAATCATTATTGATGAATGCCATCGTGTGGACGCAAACGATGACGACAAATCAGGCAGCACCCAATATCAAAAAGTCATCGAATTTATTCAGAAAAAAGACAAAAGTGTGAAAGTACTGGGCTTAACCGCAACACCGTATCGATTAAGTAAAGGCTGGATCTATAAAAGACATTACAGAGGGTTTGTTAGAGAGATCGAAAACCCAATATTTGAAACCTGCATTTACGAAATCGCCATTTCATCACTCATTCGCCAAAAGCACTTAACCCCCGCCAATATTGTAAATGTGGCCATTCAAAACTATTCGTTATTTCAAAATGAACAACAAACTAATGAAGTGCTGCGAAAATATCCAAGAGTGACCCAGGGCATCTGCGAAGACATCGTACAAAAAAGCGAAGTCAAACTCGGCGTGATTATATTTGCAGCCACCGTCGAGCACGCAAAAGAAATTCAAAAATATTTAGCCAATGAAAAAACAGGCTTAATTACCGGTCAAACCAAAATCAAAGATCGTGACCAAATTATTACTTCCTTTAAGCAACAACAAATCAAGTACCTCATTAATGTTTCAGTGCTCACAACAGGTTTTGATGCGCCCCATGTGGATGTCATTGCTATATTACGTAAAACAGAATCCGTCAGTTTATATCAACAAATGATCGGCCGAGGCTTGCGTTTGCACCCCAATAAAAAAGAATGCTTAGTATTAGATTACGCTGGCAACAACTACGACATTCACAGCCCCGAAATCGGCAGTAAAAAACCCAACGAAAACGCACAGATCGTTCAGGTGTTTTGCCCCATTTGTGAGTTTGCTAATCAGTTTTGGGGCATTGTTGATGAAGATGGCGACATTATTGAGCATTATGGTCGTCGCTGTATGGGGGTGATTGATAATGGCTTTGAAGAATCCAAACAATGCGATTACCGTTATGTGTTCAAACAATGCCCAACCTGCATGGAAGAAAACGACATCGCCGCCAGAACTTGCCAGTCGTGCAAAGCCAAATTAATCGATCCAGACGACATGCTAAAAAACGCCTTAAATTTAAAAGACCATTTAGTGTACAGAGTACAAGATGTTCAACTTGAAAAAGAAGGCACGAAAGTTACGCTGAATTATTTTGATGAAGACGGCCAAAAAATTAAAGACAGTTACGACTTTAAATACCCAAAAGCCAAAACGGAATTTAATAAAAACATCACAAGTCATATTCAGCCAAAAGTGGATGATATAAAATTTATCGATCAAATTAATGAGTCAGACATTCCCAAACCTGATTTCATCATTTGTAAAAAAACAAAATACGGCATAGAAATTCAGCATCGTATTTATCATTATCAAGGTAAGATACGTAAAGCCAATCAACTTTAGGTAAACATAAAAGGCGGTAAAGTTTTATGGCAGTAATAAACAAGAACTTTATGAAGGATTACGTATCACAAAGCCAGCTTCATAAAAATAAAACCCACTTTCAATAGGATAAAGAAAATGAGCTTAACTAAAGGGATGATTGCTTTAGCAGTCGTAACCACAATGAGTGCGTGTTCCGATGATTCAAATAATGATTCTGAAACCATGACTGAAGACTTGGTTGATAACAGCATGGTAGATATTAGCGTAACGACAATCGATGACATTGTCTCGCTAATGACACTAGAAGAAAAAGTCGGCCAAATGGTACAAGCTGAAATACGTTATATAGAAGAAGGTGACATTGAAAAATACCACCTAGGCAGTGTCTTAAATGGAGGAGGCATTCCTTTTGTCGTTGAGGAATTCACCGTAGGTAATTGGTTGTACTATGCAAACCAATACTTCAACGAGTCTATATCCGATGCCAACGGCCGAATTGGGATTCCAATTATGTGGGGAACTGATGCGGTGCACGGTCATAGTAATGCCATTGGCGCGACAGTATTTCCTCATAACATTGGTTTAGGCGCGGCAAACAACCCAGAACTCATGCAAAAAATAGGCGAAATCACCGCACAAGAAGTACGTGTAACCGGCGTAGACTGGACATTTGCACCCACACTTGCAGTGACACGTGATGATAAATGGGGCAGAACCTACGAAAGTTATTCCGAAGATCCATCTATTGTGGCTAATTTAGCTGACGACATCGTTCGAGGTTTACAGGGTGATGTCACAGATTCTGACGAGTTTTTAAATTCAAATCATATTATTGCCACAGCCAAACATTTCATTGGCGACGGCGGAACAGTAAACGGCGACGATCGTGCTGAAAATAAATCCACATTAGAAGAGTTACTTGCCATTCATGGCGCGGGTTACCCTGTTGCCATTGATGCTGGCGTACAAACAGTCATGGTGTCTTACTCAAGTGCACTGGGCGAAAAAATGCATGGCAATAAATACCTATTAACCGATGTGTTACGCGGTGATATGGGCTTTGAAGGGTTTGTCATTGGTGACTGGGACGGACATGCAGAAGTAGAAAACTGTATAAGAGAATCCTGCCCACAAGCAGTGAATGCAGGCATTGATATGTTTATGGTGCCTTGGGCATGGAAAGACTTTATCACCAATACCATTGCAGAAGTAAAGGCGGGCGAGATCAGCGAAGATCGAATCAACGACGCAGTAAAGCGCATCTTAACCGTTAAAAAGAACATGGGTTTGTTTGATCAAGTTCAACCATCAGATCGAGCGTTAGCGGGTCAATCAACATTATTAGGCTCACAAGAAAGCAGAGACGTTGCCCGTCAAGCCGTTCGTGAATCATTAGTGTTACTTAAAAACGACAACCATTTATTACCACTAAGCAGAAATCAAAAAGTATTAGTAGCAGGGTTAAGTGCCGACAACATGGCAAATCAGCACGGCGGTTGGACCTTGTCTTGGCAGGGAACAGGTTTCGATAACGATGCCTACGTCGGTGCAACCAGTATTTTAGAAGGCATTCAAAATACAGTATCAGCAGAAAATATCACATTTAGTGAAGTCGGTGAGTTTGATGAAATGAACAAGCCCGATGTCGTGGTGTATGTATTTGGTGAAACCCCTTACGCAGAGTTTTTCGGGGATCGTGACATTGAAGCCGTTACCGACTATGAGCAAGATGGAGTCACATTAGAATATCAAGCAGCCACCAAAAAAGACCTACTTGCAATACAGCAATTTAAAGAAGCAGGCATTCCAGTTGTCGGTATTTTTGTATCAGGTCGACCAAGAGTCATCACAGACGAAATTGCACAATCGGATGCATTTGTAGCCGCATGGTTACCAGGCAGTGAAGGTGACGGTATTGCAGAGGTATTATTTAAAAATGACGCCGATGAAATCAATTATGACTTTAAAGGCAAATTGTCATTTTCATGGCCTGAAAGTATAGGTGATGCGTTTAATTTTGGCGATCCATCTTACAGTCCATTATACGATTTTGGATATGGCTTAACTTACGAATAATTGATTTTTTATTCTCAAAGGCTCACTTTTAAGTGGGCCTTTTTTGTATCTGCATTTTAAATAATGAACACGTGACAGTGCCATTCCAACCCACATACAATCACCTCCAAAATAAAACCATAGAGCATGCCATGACAAACATCGTATACATCGCCACCAGCCTAGACGGATACATAGCCGATAAAAATAACCAAGTCGATTGGTTACACGACATCCAAAACAAAGACGGCAGTGACATGGGGTATGCCGATCTAATGGATCGAATCGACGTGATAGTGATGGGCAAAAACACCTTTGATTTAGTGGCGAGTTTTGACGGCGACTGGCCTTACACAAAACCCGTCGTAGTATTAAGTCAATCCATGAAAACCATACCAAATGGTTGTGAAGACAAAATCCAAATAATGTCAGGCAACCCACAACAAATCATGCAGCAAATCAAAACGTTAGGATTTAAAAACGCTTACATAGACGGCGGAAATACCATTCAACAATTTTTACAAGCCAACCTAATCGACGAATTAATCATCACCACTATTCCTGTATTATTGGGGGGTGGCATCTCTTTGTTTGGATCATTAGAGCAACCAATTAAATGCGAAATTCAATATTCAAACGTGTTCTCTAATGAAATTGTGCAAAGTGGTTATCTCATTAATAAAAAGCAAATTTAATGTACTTTCAGTTAGCTCAAATAGAACTACAATAAAGCCCCAAAATCAGGCAGAATAGCCTCCATATTTTATAGCCATATCGCAACAGCGATCGATAATAAGAAGGTTACTTATGAGTTTTGATGTCATCACCATTGGCAGTGCGCTAGTGGACACGTTTGTTTCAACCGATTCGGATTTAGTGCGTATTGATACGCGTCACCATAAAGAAGAATTCATCGCATTCCCGTTAGGCTCAAAAGTCCTAATTAACAAAATGAACCAAACCACAGGCGGCGGCGGAACCAACACAGCCGTATCCTTTGCGCGTTTAGGTTTAAATACAGGTTTTTTAGGTAAAATCGGCGACGATTCAAACGGCGAATTCATTGTTGATATGCTTAAAGAAGAAAAAGTCCAATTCTTAGGCCCGCGTGCAAAAGGCTTAACCTCGGGTTTTTCTTTTGTAATGGACTCAATGAGCGGCGACCGTACCATTTTGACTTATAAAGGTGTGAACGACACATTACACATCGACGAAGTGGGTGAATTAGACACTAAGTGGATTTACTCATCGTCAATGATGCACGAGTCATTTGAAACCATCGTTAAAATTGCACAGATGACCGAAGCAAAATTTGCCTTCAACCCATCGTCATACCAAGCCGTGCAAGGCTATGAAAAATTAAAGCCATTAATTGATAATCTAGAAGTATTAATCATGAACAAAGAAGAAGCTTGCGAGTTTCTTGGCTTAAATTCCGGTGCCGTAAAATCCGTACCTGAATTAATGGACATGATGCGTCATCTACCACCTAAATATTTAGTGATCACAAACGGAAAAGACGGCTCATACGTATGGGATCGTGAAAAACTATACCACGCACGTCCATCAAATAACGTACAAGTAGTAGAGACTACAGGCGCAGGCGATTCATTAGCATCTGGTTTTGTAGCAGGGTTAGCACAGGGTAAAGACACGTTATATTCTTTACGCTTAGGCATGATCAATTGCGAATCAGTGATTTCAAAAACCGGAGCAAAAGAAGCATTAATGTTTCGTGATGAAGCCAACCAAGCAGTAATGAACGACGTTCGCGAAATCAACATTTCAGAAATCTAACCCAAAGATTTTAATCCAGGGGGCGGATCCATTTTTGATCGCCCCTGACACTTCCAGCAAAAAAATAACCTAGAAATAACCTAGGGTCAGATCCAATTGCCAAGAAATATTCTAATCGTCGAAGAGTTTATTATGGACAGAACAATTAAAGTATTATTTTTAATTTCAGACATGATCGTACGAATTTCGATGGCCTTAAATACATTGATAGTGGTGGGGGTGATGCTCCTAATTTTAAATATTTTTGGAGTCAGTTTTCTGTTTGCTGATTTTTTTGCTTCATTAGAGTTGCATTGGTTAAAAGAATTGGCATCGGTCGTTGTGTTCTTTTTGATGCTTTCCATTGTTTATATGGCACTTAATATACTTTTGGTTTACTTAGGTTTTCTTGTTCTAAAAAGAAAGCTCGCTGGATTATTAGGGTTTAGCATCCTGTCTTGTTTGAATATTTTAATATTTGCAGAATACTTATATTTAAGTCTAGCGATCTTTAGCTTAGTTATTTTGCCTTGGATACTTTCAGCGTTAACTTTTCAAACAAATGAAAAAGACTTATCTCATTAAAAATGCGGTATAAAAAATTCGCAAAATAGTGTTAAATACCCACCAAATTCAACTCATTACAAGCCGTTGTTTTAATCAATGCGTTTAGCTTAGGGTCGGATCCAATTTTTTGCTCGTTTTTTATTATCAATGCAACAAGGTTGGGGTCAGATCCAAAAAACTAGAGGCACAATTTAAGGTGATCCATCAAGAAATGGATCCGACCCCCGGCTTATTATTTAATTACATATAAAGGTGCAAAGTTATGCCAAAGTATCGTTCTAAAACCTCAACCGAAGGCCGTAATATGGCGGGTGCTCGTGCATTGTGGCGCGCCACTGGCATGAAAGATGACGATTTTCAAAAGCCAATTATTGCCATTGCAAACTCGTTCACTCAATTTGTACCAGGGCACGTTCATTTAAAAGATATGGGGCAACTAGTAGCCCGCGAAGTTGAAAAAGCAGGCGGCGTAGCAAAAGAATTTAACACCATCGCAGTAGATGACGGCATCGCAATGGGTCACGACGGTATGTTGTACTCTTTGCCATCGCGTGAAATCATCGCTGACTCTGTTGAATACATGGTTAACGCACATTGTGCCGATGCGATTGTATGTATTTCAAACTGTGACAAAATCACACCGGGCATGTTGATGGCGGGAATGCGCTTAAATATCCCTGTTATTTTTGTGTCAGGCGGTCCAATGGAAGCCGGTAAAACTAAGCTTTCAGAAAACAAATTAGACTTAGTAGACGCAATGGTCATTGCTGCTGATGATTCAGCAAGTGATGAAAAAGTAGCCGAATACGAGCGCTCAGCCTGTCCAACATGTGGTTCATGTTCGGGAATGTTCACTGCTAACTCAATGAACTGTTTAGCAGAGGCGATAGGCCTTGCGCTGCCTGGTAACGGATCAGCATTAGCCACTCACTCAGATCGTGAACAGTTATTTTTAGAGGCTGGTCGTACGATTGTGGATATCACTCGTAAATATTACGAGCAAGATGACGAGTCAGTTTTACCGCGTAACATCGCAAACCGCAAAGCATTTGAAAACGCAATGACACTAGACATTGCAATGGGCGGATCAACCAACACCATCTTGCATTTATTAGCCATCGCACAAGAAGGCGGCATCGATTTTGACTTGTCTCACATGGACGAGTTGTCACGTAAAGTGCCACAGTTATGTAAAGTTGCACCAAACTCTCCACTTTATCACATGGAAGACGTGCATCGCGCCGGCGGCATCATGGCGATATTGGGCGAGCTAGATCGTGGTGGATTTTTACACACCGACGTATCTACTGTGCACAGCAAAACCATGAAAGACGCGTTAGCTAAATACGACATCATGCAAACTACTGACCCTAAAGTGAAAGAGTTTTATCGTGCAGGCCCAGCAGGTATTCCAACTCAAACTGCATTTAGCCAGTCAACACGTTTCCCGACGTTAGACGGAGATCGTGCAAATGGTTGTATCCGTTCTTTAGAACATGCGTATTCATTAGAAGGTGGTTTGGCTGTATTAAAAGGCAACATCGCCCTTGATGGTTGTGTGGTTAAAACAGCAGGTGTAGACGAAAGTATTCACGTATTTACAGGTCGTGCACGTATTTTTGAATCTCAAGACAGCGCAGTAAAAGCCATCTTAGCCGACAAAATTGTAAAAGGTGATGTCGTCATCATCCGTTACGAAGGTCCTAAAGGCGGACCAGGCATGCAAGAAATGTTATACCCAACCACCTATCTTAAATCAAAAGGGTTAGGTAAAGACTGTGCATTATTAACAGACGGACGTTTCTCAGGCGGCACATCTGGACTAAGCATCGGACACGCTTCACCAGAAGGCGCGCAAGGCGGTGCAATTGCATTGCTAGAAGAAGGCGATACGATTTTAATCAACATACCAGCGCGTTCAATCAACGTCGACTTAACCGATGCAGAATTACAAACTCGTCGTGATGCGATGGAAGCAAAAGGCAAAGACGCTTGGAAACCGACGGAAGTAAGAGCTCGTAAAGTAACGGGCGCTTTGAAGGCTTATGCTTTGTTGGCGACTTCTGCTGATAAGGGGGCGGTTCGTAACTTGGATTTGCTGGACTGATAGCTTTACAGTTAAATTAAAGCTGTTTTTAAAATGGCTTTAATTTAGAAACCATAAAAATGAAAGAGTGATTAAATGATGGTGCAGGATAGAATTGAGGCCTTTAATACAATCAGCAGGATTCTGGCTATTACTAGGCTAGATATTGAGCATCATCAATTTGTAAATGATCAGTGCTTAAATATTCATGGTGAAAATTATTTTAGAGATGTTTTTAATTTGGTTTTTGACAGGAAGTTCGAAAATGCAAATTTTGGGTGCAATAATGCCCCATATATTGACTTAATAGATACTACCAAAAAAGAGCTTATTCAAGTCACAACGACTAGGTCTAAAGAAAAAATACTTCACTCTCTTAAGGCATTATCTGATAAAAAATATAAAGACTATAATATTTCAATATACTATTTATTAGAAAAATCCAGACCAAAAAAAGAGACAATAGACTCTATACTTGAAGTTTATAAACTAGATTTAATTAGTATATTAAATGACTCGAGTGATTTAATAAAATCTATAGAAAATTTAGAAACAAATAGACTGGTAAATTTATGCGAATTATACTTCAGGAATAAATCTGATAAATACACTGACCATATAGTGTTAAACCTAACATATAAAAAGCTTTTAAAAGCAAAAAATAACTTACCGCAACCATCATATGATGAAGACTTTAACTCAATAGAAGTTGATCCTAAAATTAAGCTAAACAAATTAAATGAGAGAATTTCGTTTGAAATTAAAAAAAGCTTAGATTATACCACTATTATAAAAGGGATTGATGACGGCAACTTAGCTAGCGATTTACAAGAATTTGTAATTGGAGATTTATATAAAAATATATTAGTGGAAATGCTCAGCAGTAAAGAGGCTAAAAGTATTTTAAATAGAATTAGCGTAACGCAATTACACGTCAAAGCTTCTGAGTATAATTTAGACTTCAATAAAATAATAATTAGACTTAATAACGCTCTTGAAAGCCTAATGGACGTAAAAGACTTTAATAGCATGATTATCTCTTGGATATTAATATCATATTTTTTTGAAATATGCGAAGTGGGAGTGAAAATTGATGATACTTCCAAATAAATCCATACAGCCAATAGATTCTTTATTTTGTATTTCTTCATACATTATAGATTTGGCAAAGCATAAAGATTTCACTGTTGATTGTATTCATTCAGAGCTATTAAAAACTTACCCAAAAAAGATAAGCATTGAAACAATAATACATTGTATAAATTATTTGTACATAATCGGTAAATTGGAGGTGCAAGATGAAATTATTAAAATTAAGTTCTAATAATTCTAAATTTAAGACGTTAAAATTTGAAAGCGGACTTAATATATTGGCAGGATTGCAACTTACGAGTGCCGATAAAAAAACATATAATGGAGTAGGGAAAAGTTTTTCACTTAACTTAATTCATTTAATGCTTGGCTCGTATCTTGACCCAACGAAACCTACAGAGAAAAAAATTCAAAATTTCCTTTCTGGTTATGGTGTTTTTTATTTAGAATTTGAGCATGAAGGTAAGCCTTATAAGGTTGAAAAAGACTTCGGCCAATCACACCATATTTTAAACGGTGAAAAAATAGTTAAATCAAATTACCCATCTGAACTTAAAAAAATATTCATTAAAAATGAGCTTTATAATGGTGTTAGCTTTAAGCAGATATTAAATGTATTTGCTAGGCGATATGGCGGGACTTACTATTCTAGTATAATTGCCCAGCAAGGTAGACCAGAGCAAGATTATCATCAAATGTATACCAACTTAGCATTACTAGGCATTAATACTAATCTAGTAACTAAGAAATCAATTGTAAAAGAAAAATTAAATAAGTTAAAAAAAGCTAAAAGTGTTATAGAAAATTATGAAAGCTTGTTAGGGGAGAGTAATATAAATGACTTAAAGGATGAGTTAAAGACTTTAATTAAGAATAAACAAGATTTTGTGATAGCTGAAAATTATGATAAATATAAAAGAGAAGCTGACGCTAAAACTGAAATTATAAACAAAATTAGAAATGAAATATATGAAGTAATTAAAAGTATGGGGCGGAAAAAACAAAGCCTTGATGAAGCGGGGGTAAAAGAAATAGATCTTGTAAAAGTGAAGAAGATTTATGAAGAAGCATCGTTTTTCTTTGGGGATAAAATCTCTATTCGATTAGATCAGGCTACAGATTTCCATAAAAATTTATTAAAAAATAGAGCTAGTAGAATTAATTCTGAAATACTAGAATTAGAAGATCAATTGAATACTTTGAATGTTAATTTAAAAGACAATGAGCGAATTAGAGATTCTATTTTAAAAGATCTAGATTCAAAAGGGGCGCTAGAAGAATACAACTCAATTAACGAAAGAATAAGAAGTTTTGAAAGTGAAATTGGCGAGTTGGATAAATATCGCCAGATTTTACAAAGTTTTAAAGAAGATAAAAGCCAATATGATTTGGAAAATGCAAATATAAAAGCTGAAGCTGTAAAATATCTAGTTGATTCTAAAATTTTTCTTGAGACAATTGAGAATATGTTCAGGGCACTGGTTAAGAAGTTTTATTTAAACCACGGAGGTTCATTAGAGATAAGTGAAACCAACGACGCAAAATATTTGTTTAATATTGATGCTCAAATTCCACGAGATGGATCACAAGGGATTAATGAGGTTAAAATTTTCTGCTACGATCTACTTCTTTATCAATTAAATCCCAGCTTACTAAGTTTTATTGCACATGATGGTTGTATTTTTTCCGAGATGGACCCTAGACAAAAATCAATGATATTTAAAGTTATTATTGAAATTATAAAAAGCAGTGAATTACAATATTTTGTGAATTTGGGGCAATCCACATTGGATGAGATTCTTGACAAAGACAATAAATTAAATATTTTAAATAAAGAAGAAAAACAATACATTCAAAATAATGTAATATTAGAGTTGTATGATAAAGACCCTATTAATTGGTTATTTGGTGAAGCGTTTGGATAAACTATTGAATTCTGATATTTCGCTATGAATGAGTAAAAAAATCAAGAGGGTCAGAGTTGAATGGCACTAAGTTAAGAGATAAAGTCTTTTAATAAAGTACTATTTCTGTTTCTTTGGGTGGCCATTTCTTCTAATATCCTCTCTTGCAACTTCGCGTGTAACGGTCAATAATTTATAAGGTTTTGGCCTTCGTTTAATCGCTCTTGGCTCTATTCTTCCGGGTCGATTACCTACTTGCCGTTTTGATATTAATTTAAATATATGATCATCAGGCTGCCGATTTGATTGTGTATATGACAGCCATACTTGCAGGCAATGTTTGAAACTAATTTTTCTTGGTTTTAAGTTAAATATAATAGCTGACTGTGCTGGAGTCCTTGGGGTCAGGCCTTTATTTTGACATAGACACTCAAAAAGTATTACGAAACAACCGACCCTTTAAAGATAAAAGCCTTCTATTTATCGACTAAACACACATCAAAGAAAACGCCATTTCATAACTGATGGGGAATATTGTAATAATATATCTTCTTCAACATCAAGCTCTCTTAATACATCAAAGGCAAATAAAAATTCACTCTCTTCTTGCATATTTTCATGGTAGGTAATAGCTGTACTATAAAATGCTAGTACCTCTGTTATGTGAAATACTTTACGTTGTGGGTACAGTTTCTTTAAATCCCATGTATTGTTAAATACTTCATTGGCTTGTTTGTAATCGTTGCGATCCATTAATATTTTTGCCCAATGAACACGTCCATATAGGTATTCTGGACACTCTGAAAAAGTCTTTTCTGATAATGCTTCATGTTTTTCCATTTGTTTAGTTAATAGATAGGCATTAGAAAGAAAGTTCGAGAGGATATTATTTTGAGGATATTGAGTCACTAAAAGTTCGAGCTCTTCTATTAAATCTTCTGGGCGCTCTTCTAAGTTATCAAAAAGATATTGTTTCCTTTTTTCTATTTCTTCGGGTAGTGTTTGTTTCGTTGATACTGAAAATGGATCCTCGGTGATGCGGTAATTTAATTTTTCAACGGCTGTTTTCTCTTTTACAGCCTGACTTGCTTGAAACGAAATGGATTTATTTTTTTGTTTTAGTGCTTTTTTTTGAACTATTTTTTTCGGGCGTTTTTATCTTTTTTCTTACTCATTATTAATTCTTATTTTGGTGTGGTAATGCAATATGCATTTAAAACATATTACATAAAAATATAAGTTAGCTGTTTTCATAAACGCCATTATACATTATATAATTAAGAGCCAAAGGGTCGCGCGCCCATCTGTCATCTAAAATCCGCAAAACAAACCTGCTCGGGCTTGGGTCACTAGTGTGGTATGGACACTCAAAAACCCTGATTAGTTTTTCGCAGCAAAGCTACCGCGTTCTCGGCAATTAGTTCCAGACATTGCTCTACTACTTAAATCCCTTTAAGCATGCTCACGCCCCTTGCACACATCCCTGTGTGAAAGCATACGACCTACAAAAAAGAGATTCGATTCTAGGTCAAATCGCTTGCTTCACAATACTTTTCTAATAAAACTTTATTTACTAAATCAAATCCACTAAACCAAATCAAACCTAATCCAAACTTAACTGATACCGAACATTGCGTCCGCCACCTTCCAGTTTAATCAAACAACCTAATCCAACTATGTCCGTCAAATCACGAGTAGTTGTTGCTTTTAAACAAGTGCCATCGACACATATTGTTTTGCACTAATACCAAAAGAAAACGCATCTTGACCTGCATCAAATCCGTCGCGTCCGATGTTGAATATTTTGTTGGTCACTTTTATTTGTATGTTTGTAAAAACAGATATCCACAATTGAGCTTTTTTGAATTTAGTTAGTTGTGGTTCTAATATGAAACAATCATTTAATGCACTTTATTCTAATAAAGTTTTGTATCTTTTAGCTCAATCAAGCATTTTAAGATATTAGGAGAATGTATTAATTGCATATATTTTTTTGGATAGGTAATGAAAATTTAGAAATAATTGAAGTTTACACATGAATGAAATTTAAAAATAAAGGCCTGTTATCCTGTTATTTGATTACTATCAAAGTAGAGTGAGTAATGGAATTAATTTCAAAACATTACGATATGTGGATACTTATCTATATATAGAGTTTAAAACGGATGATTTAATGCGGGTGATTACAGTGGTTGATAAATTATATGATCTTAAAACTATGAAGTAACTAAATTGTTATATGCTTTATATTTGATCAACATTTGAGCTGAATAGATTGAGTTTATTAATGATTTTAAGTATCCCCCTTTCTATTTAACGCCATTCAAAAAGTGCTAGATTTCAGAAGCCTAATCGGTTATTTTAGCTAAATAATTATACGGCTTGTATATTTATTAATCTGCTTGGTAAAAGTAAAGCGCTGGTGCCAGTAGAACCGCAAACAAAGTCCGAGACCTAGTGACTTTCTTAAAACAATAACAATAAATTCGTGCAGGTAAGCATGACAGGGATATTGATATGGCTACATTTTTCCAATCCATTTTCGCAGCAATTTTTTACCTATTGAAATACTCAGGGCGCATTGTTGGTGTCATTATTTTATTAATGGTGATCGCATTAATTGCAGGTAAAACCTACCAAAACTGGGATGATGATCCCGACCGAGGTGCAATTGCACTTGAAAATGGTGAATTTGGGGAAAGTTTTACAACCCCTGTATATTTAGATCAAGGTTGGACAGAAGCAGAAAGCCTTTGGTTTTATAATACCACTCAAGGTTCAGCATTAATGCCATATGATTTATTTATGTCATTAGAGCAAGAAAATTCAAATAAATTGTTACGTGACAACCACAATATTGATAAGTATCGGTATTTACCGCAAAAAGAAACATTCTTAAACCCAGATGGTTTACCAGTAGGTTTAGTTAAAGATACATATCAGGGAAATGACTACATCGGTTACACCTGTGCTGCTTGTCATACTAACCAAGTTAATTTCACAAAAGATGGTATCACATCGGCAATTCGTATTGATGGCGGTCCAGCAATGGCCGATATGGTTGGCTTTTTAACTGCAATTGAAAAATCAATGCGTGCCACGTTAGCAGATGAAGCTAAAAAAACACGTTATGTTGAAACTGTTTTAGCACGTAATAATGACTTTAAAAAAGAAGCTAAAGTTATTGAGTCAACTGAGCAATGGCTAAAAACAATCAGTTTATACAATACAGTAAACCACAGTCATATCGATTATGGTTATGGTCGCCTAGATGCATTTGGACGAATTTATAACCGTGTATTACAGCATATGATTAACAAACAGCAGTTGGCCAATACCATGGAAATGGTCACGGCACCAGGAACTAACGGCGAACGTCGTAGAGTTTTAACTCGTGATCAAATCGATTTAGTACTTGAAGGCGTAAATGAAAATATTATTGTGGATAAACAGTTTGGATTGGTACTTGATCGATTAGCATCTACAGAACCAGGATACCCAGGTTTAAATCAACGTGATTTATTACGAGTACGTAATAGTATTTTTAATGAACCAAATGCTCCAGTGAGCTATCCATTTTTATGGGATATAGGACAGGCAGATTATACTCAGTGGAATGGTGTAGCAAATAATGCAGGTGTTGGGCCGCTTGGTCGTAATACCGGAGAAGTGATTGGTGTGTTTGGCATTTTAGATTGGACATCACATGAGCCTAATGGATTTGAATTATCTACTTTAATAACCGATCAAAAAAATAAAAACGAAGTAGTTAATTTTAAATCTTCAATCGATGTCACAAATTTACGCCGTTTAGAAGCTCAACTTAAACGCTTGCAGTCACCAGTTTGGCCACAAGAAATATTAGGTGAAATCGATCAAGTTAAAGCAGAACGTGGACAGCTAGTTTATGCTCAATACTGTCAATCATGTCACGAAGTGGTCGATCGAAATAATGCGGACAGAATCATCATCGCAAATATGATGGATATAAACTTAGTCGGTACTGATAAAGCAGCTGCTATAAATGGTGTGATGGCAACAGGTAAATCTGGTAATTTTCAGCACACTGTTCAATCTATAACAGGAGTTGGTGATGTATTTATTAGTGAGGACGCACCTGTATTGCAAATATTAACTTCTGCAACAAAAGGAGTGATTGCAACACCCGACCCTGATAAGTTCTTTATACGTCGTTGGTTAGATCGTTTGTATGTTTTGGGGTCTTCATTTTTTGAAAATAAAATGCCAGAAACCGTTAAAAAAGGTAATTATGTTGCTGATACAACTTCTAACCCATACAGTTCATTATTGGCTTATAAAGGTCGTGCCTTAAATGGAATTTGGGCTACTGCTCCTTATCTACATAATGGTTCGGTTCCAACTTTATACGATTTATTATTACCTAAAAAACTAGACACTGATCCTGCTGAGGGTGAATATCGACCAGATGAATTTGTAGTTGGCAGTCGTGAGTTTGACGCTAATCGAGTTGGATTTAAATCAAAAGATTATGATGGCAGTGCATTTATTACCACTCGTGTTGGTGACATGAACACAGGGCACGAATACGGTGCTGGAAAAACTGCTCAAAACAATGGTGAAGTATTACCTGCGTTATCTGAAAAAGAGCGCTGGGATTTAATTGAATATTTGAAAACATTATAAGGGGTGAATCATGACTACAAATTATCTTGAGTTATTTGATGCCGCTGCTGATGCGGACAAATTTCCATTAGTGAAAAAATGGATGCATGATGAACCGCTTCCATTTTTTAAACAGTTACGAGAGGAACGTCCAGTATTGGTGACGCCTGAATGTACGTTACTTGCATTATTTACAGATGTTCGTGATGCATTACAAATGCCGACGATTTTTACCAACGCGTTATATAAACCAAAGATGGGTGTCACTGATACTGAACCTGGATATTTAATGGCACACGATGATGATGCGCTACATTATCGTGAAAAATCAATTATGCAAGGTATGTTAAATCGCGAAGATATTCCAAGAATTAGAAAATTAATTCGTGATTCATCTAAGAAAATTTTGGATGATGCCGACGGAGAAATTGAAATTGTAAATGAATATTGTCGTATGGTTCCTGCGATATTAGTTCAAGAATATTTTGGTTTGGACGGAATTAGTCGTAAAAAATTATTAAAATGGTCATATTGGAATCAATATAATACATTCCATAATCAGCCATTTGACTTAAATTCTAAAGAGCGATTTGATGAAATTGTAGACATTCATGCACAGTGTTCTAAAGAATTAGTCGATTATGTTACTGTGTTAATGATTCGTAAAATTCTAACGGTACAAATCAAAGATCGGTTATTGGGTCGTGCTGTACAAGTTTTAAATATATTTAGAGCCATCGCTAAAAAGCCAGCATATGAATTTAAAGATGATATTGTAAAACGTATGTTGCGTAGCTCATTCGCTCCTCAAGTTGATTTTCCATTAACGCGTATTGGTACAAACGCTGGTGGCTTATTAATTGGTGCCGTAGAAACTACCTCACAAGCCGTTGCGCAAGTGATTAACTTTTTTATTGAACGTCCTGAATTATTTGAACAAGCCAAAGCGGCATCTCTTGATTCTAATACAGATAAAATTGATGCGATGGTCTGGGAGGCTTTACGATTTGTACCGATTAGCCCATATCTATTTCGTCAAACATCAATGGATTACACCATAGCAAAAGGCACGGATCGTGAAACAAAAATTCCATCAGGAACCAATGTTTTAACGTTAACTCAGTCTGCAATGTTTGATGATTATTCTTATGAAAATCCTGAAGAATTTAATGCAAATCGTAATTGGTATCATAATTTTAACTATGGATTTGCATCTCACGACTGTGTGGGTAAATACATAGGAATGGCAATGATTCCTGAAATGGTAAAGCAGGTTTTAATGCGAAAAGATATTCAATCTGCATCTGAGATGGATTATAAAGATGGGCCTTTCCCAGAAGATTACAAATTAAAATGGAAATAGGATAACCCTATTAAGCCTTTCTTATGAGAGGCTTTTTTATTTAATAATAACGATAAGAAAAATAAAATGAAAAAAATATTATTAATTGCCATGTTTTTATTGGTAGGCATCACAATATATAAAGCAATTCCCACAAAACAATTAGCATCCCCAACAGGTAAACCATTTGTAATACCTGTTACACAAAATTGGTCTGAATTTCAGCAACAAAAAATACAGCAAAAAGAATCATATATTGCAGATAATCAAGAAGCATTTGATTGGTTTGCCGATTATGCTTTTAGCCAAACAGATGGAACACCTTTCATTATTTTAAAATTATTACCTATTATTGCACCAGAATTATGGGGCAGTGAAGAAAACTTTTTAGATGTCGTAGGGTTATTTAAAGATACAAGGCAGGAAAATTATCCAATAGCTCGTGGTATAGGAATAAGTGGCTTAGCTAGAATTGAGCCTATGGGCAAAATAGATTATACATCCTTTACTTGTGGCGCTTGTCATATTGGGCGCGTGATAGATCAAAATAATAAAATTCATTATATTGATGGCGGCGTGAATACTGAATTTAATATTGTTGCTTATCGAGTGAAAACTTATCAAACCCTTCAAAAAATAATAGGAGATGAATCTGATCCGATTAAACAGCAACAATTACTAGAAAATGCATTTTTAACAGCACTTGAAAAAGCAATATCCGTAAGTGATAGTTACTTTTATAATGAATATAAAAATGATGTAGTTAACTTTGATTTGGCATATGAAAAAAATCAAATTAAACTTTTTATTGAGAAATCTGGATCGTTAATTGGTGATTTTTATAAAACTACCACGCAAGATTATACCGGTTATGCTGCGTTACTAGATAAAAATTACAAGGGATTCCAGACACGTTCTTTAGAAGGGTTTCCCGGCATGGCAGATGCAACCGGAATATTTACAGTTAATTCATATAATGATGCCCATTCGACTTTTTTTGGAAAATTATTTTCCAAACACATTTTACCGAGCTCTCCAGGTATAACGGATTTTATGACTGTATGGCGCCAAGATGAAAGAAAAGCGCATTGGGATAATTCTCATCAAACGTTAATTAATGGTGGCGGGCAATACAATGGTAATATCCCTATTCCTATGTATCGTAATATGGCGGCACAGTTAACAATTGGCTTAGATGATAATGATTTAAGAGTGTCTGCATTTTCTGTCGAATTATTGGATAAACTTCCTGCGTCTGTGTATCCATTTGATGTGAATGTTGAACTTGCTAAAAAAGGCGAAGCATTATTTGCAGACAACTGTGCGCAATGTCATCAACCATTTAACGGTAAGGTTTATAGTAACCTTGGTGTGAATCTTGACCGTAGTTATGTTGTAAATACATTAATTAGAAAAGGCGGCATCAGTGGTTTTTTTAAAGAATGTTCTACTCAAACAAAGGTTGAGTTATATGGTGAACAAGTGAAACCCTGTGCGCAATTTGGTGGCGTGTCTTTAGAAGGAAAAGAAGATTTAATTATGTCACCTAATAATCAACATCATGGTTATAACGCAAGACCATTAAGTGGAATTTGGGCTCAAGCTCCATATTTACATAACGGATCGGTGCCAACTATTTATCATTTATTAGTGCCTAATGAGCGACCAACTACGTTTATCAAAAGTCAGTTAACCTATGATCAAACATATTTAGGCTATCAGTGGGTACAAGACAATCATCAAACCGTATCAGCAGAGCATAGTTATGTTTTTGATACAAAAAGTTTTGAAACATTTTCAAATAAAGGTCACGACCAAGATGTGAATGAAAATGGTATTGAATACAAATTAAATTGGTCCGATGATAAGCCAGGTGCAATGGCTATTATTGAATATTTAAAAACACTTTAAGGTATAAATTATGAATCACCCTCTGTTTAAAATTTCGGCTGTTGTATTGCCTATTATTGGATTACTCGCTTACGGTAAAGTAAGTGGTTTATTTGATAGTCGGTTAGAAGCACCTAAATCCACTTATGTAAAACCAGTACCTAAAGATTGGGTGCTTGCTCAAGCAAAGCGTCGTGCGGATATTGCCGATCATATTGATACATTCCAAGTAAACTATGATCATTTTGCAAACTTTCCAGTGAGCGAAACCAATGGTATTCCCTTGATTGTCTTAAAATTATTGCCTGAAGTTGCACCTGAATATTGGGGTGATGAAGATAATTTTTTATCGGTTATGGGATTGTTTCATGATGAGCGCTTAGTAGGGTATCCATTTCCACGTGGAATTGGCTTTACTGGTTTAGTGAGAAAAGATTTAACTGCAGATATTGATTACGCCTCGTTTACCTGTGGAGGGTGTCATATTGGTCGAGTTAGATTACCAAGTGGTGAGTTTGAATATTTAGATGGCGGTATCAATTCTGAATTTAACGTGATTGGTTATCGGGAGCGTATTGTCCAATCTTTAAATAAAATTTATGGCAATGAAACTGACGAGTCTGCCAAAAAACAATTAGTAGTGGATGCATTTTTAACCGCGCTAGATAAAGTAGAGGCTCAAGATCCAAATTATTTTTACAATAATTATCAATACGACGGAAGAGTATTTGATGCAAATTATGAGGCAGCTCAAATTCAATTATTTAAAAATGATGCGACAGATATTATCGCTGAATTTGTGACACACCAAGAAAACGTGTATGCAAGTTGGGTGACATTAACCGAAAAACTGTATCCAAATATTAAAGATAGAATTAATTCTGGATTCGCCGGCATGGAAGATGCCATTGGGTTTAATGCGGCCACAGCATTTCAAACCTTTGATGAAAAGATGACAACTAAGTTAATTGCACCATTAGTTATGCCAGCCAGTCATGGTGTGACAGACATAATGGTTGTATGGGATCAAGACTCTCACGATCCAGTTTGGAATGAAGATGAAACACGATTAATAAATGGTGGCGGTCAATGGAATGGTCATATCCCGTTACCAATGTATAAAAACATTGCTGCTCAAATTACACTAGGATTTGATAATATTGATATCAGTGTTTCAGCCCATGCTGAAAAAGTATTGCAAAAACTACCACCTGCTATTTATCCATTTGACGTTGATGTGGATCTAGCAAAAACAGGACAGCAATTATTCAAAGATAACTGTGCGGATTGTCATCAACCAAATAATGGTCGTGTATATTCGATTATGGGAACTGATATGGGGCGTGCAAAAGTGGCAGGCACTGTGATTACAGTCGGCGCGCAAGCAAGTTTTGCAGGTGACGCAAATTGTTCTCCAACTACCACCATTGAAATGGAAGGAAAGCAAGTTCAGCCTTGTGCAGAATATAAAGGGGTTTCGTTAGTTGGGCAAAGTAAACAGGTCATGTTGCCACCAAGAGTGCAAAATGGATATAACGCATTGCCGTTTCCTGGGCTTTGGGCGCAAGCGCCTTATTTGCATAATGGTTCAGTGCCTACGCTTTATCATATGCTAGTGCCAAATGAGCGTCCTGATGTATTTGTAAAAAGCCAATTAGATTTCGACACTCAATTAGTAGGGTTTAAGTGGGAATTGGATAATTGGGATGAACAAGAAGGGTATGTATTTGATACCCAAAGTTCTCCATCAATTAGTAATGCAGGACATGATAAAGACATTACTTTAGATGGTAAAACTTATAAATTAGATTGGAGTGATGATAAACAAAGTGTTTGGGCATTGCTTGAGTATCTAAAAACGTTGTAGAATAAGCGCCTGATTTATTTAATGAGTCAAACAGTTTCTTTAAGGTGAGAAAGCAATAAAAGGATTTTATTTTTAAATGACGGGTTAAGAGTGATCTTAATCCGTTTTTTTATGCCTGAAAGAATGATGTCAATTTGAAACTCGTCAAAATTCAATAAAATAGCAACAAACTTGCTCTGGTAATTTTTAAGTGATTGCGTAGTATTGAGATTATTATCGTTTAACAGTGGTTAATACAGTGAATATTTTCGAAGCATTAGATATCAAAACATTATTAATTATTTTTCATTTTATTGGGCTGGCTTTTGGAGCGGGTGGTGCTTGGATATCCGATTTAATCATTATCCGATTTTTGCAATTTGAACCGATAAGCAGTGAAAAATTAAAATTGGTGCATTTTTTAACAAATCTAGTCACGATTGGTTTGTGTATCTTATGGGTAACGGGTCTTGGGTTTATCATTCATTATTCTATTTTTGAACCTGAAAATGTCCTAAATCCAAAAGTGTGGTCAAAGGTGAGCATTGTGGTTGTGTTGTCATTTAATGGCTATTTATTGCATCGATTTATTTTGCCGATATTAAATAATAATGAAGGGAAAACATTATTCTATTCAATTACCCATAAGCAAAAAATAATCATGACATTAATTGGGTCTGTGTCATTAGTGTCTTGGGGTTTTCCTGTTTTATTAGGTGCTTCAAAAGGTTTGAATTTTACAGTGTCTGCATTTGAAATATTAACTTCGTATGTTGTGGCGGTAATGATTGTATCGACCATTGTGTATTTTGTAGTAAAACGATTCACTAAAGATGAGCAAAGCCTTCAAGATACAGAGCAAGGTTTAGAAGCAAAGGATCACGATCATGAATAATTTTTTGAAAGTTGTATTTTTAATTTTAATTATTGAAATCGGCATGATCATCGGTGCAAATATTCCCAAACAAGTCAGTTCAAAATATTTTGATCCAAACACTATTAATCAAATTCAAACGCTTAACCTGATTGAATTTGATATTTTATTTAATGACACGATTAAAGATACTAAAGGGCTGGGCCTTGGAAAAGGCATTGTTCAATACAAATGGAGTTTAGAGTTTGAAATGTCAGTTGATGCAAAAGATTGGAATTTTAATAGCGAATATAAAAACAATACAATTTATTTGGACGCACCTGAGATAATGCTAACCAAACATGAGGCAACCTTAATTGAACAAAAACAATTAGATGCAACCAACGATGAACGAAACGCAAGAATGTTTGATGAGGCTAAAAAAAGCGTGAATAACCAGTTGGATGAATTACAAAAACAATTATTACAAGCAGACTCATTATACTATCTGCAAGCAAAACATAAACTTAAAGATAAAATTAGGGCTACATATAAACAACAATCAGCCAATTTAATAATAGAGGAAATTATTATTCGTAATTGGCCATAAACCCAAAAAAGCCCAGACTTTTAAAGTTTGGGCTTTTTAATTTTCGGTTCTTTAATTTTTGGTTATTTAATTTTTGGTTCTTAAATATTTGATAGTTGAATATTAATTAGCTTTTTCCGATTCTGCTAATGCTTTTTTTTCTGCATTGTTTAATAAACCAGGAATTAATTTTTCAGAGAAACCGGCAACAATACACCAAACTATTAAAAGAGAAATACCTTGAGACGGTTTTTGCAAACTGCCTACTTGCAAAAGGTTCTCATTGCTGTGAGCTGTTGCCATTACTTGAACGGTTTTCGAACTTTCCAACATTTTTGTTTTAGCATTCATCACGTCGTGCGCCACCATAG
Source organism: Marinicellulosiphila megalodicopiae (assembly GCF_045862395.1). Classification (NCBI taxonomy): domain Bacteria; kingdom Pseudomonadati; phylum Pseudomonadota; class Gammaproteobacteria; order Oceanospirillales; genus Marinicellulosiphila; species Marinicellulosiphila megalodicopiae. Next base: position 4,293,123 of record NZ_AP023087.1, on the reverse strand, counting down.
GTAATTTTCCACCAGCTTCAGTAAAGCGAGTTTGCTCGGCCTGTTGAGTTTGTAAAATATCTAATAGTTGACTTTGGTCTACAATAAATTTGGGGAAAATTACTGAATCAAATAAACCAGATTGAATAATGTAAAACATAATTAATCCTGCCCCTGCACCAATTACCCCCCTTGCTACCACATAACTAAAATGGCTCATGGTTCGAATTTGTTCGATTGTGGCATGTGATAAATTGGTCCGCATTGATGTGAGCTGTGAAAAAGAGGCGCCTAATAATCCAGCACTTGCCGCTGTAAATAAATAATACAAACGTAAGTTATCTTTAAATAATTCTATATTTAAAAATGTGTTTGTTAATGTTGGAGTGAAGAAAATAAAAAAGGACAGTAAAAACATACAGGCAATTAAAAAACGAGTTCTTGCTGCAAAATTAGAGCGCACTCTAATTACCTCAAAGCGCCACTGCAAATCGCAAACTAATTTAGCAAGCATGGATTTAAGCTTCGATCCTTCTAATTTCAATTCACTTTGCGTTTTATAAAATTTTTGCAATGATTCTGTTAAATCTTCTTTGTCAGCCAGTTTTCTAGACCAACAAGCTTGGAGTTCATCTTCATCTAAATGTTCGATTATTTGCAGTTCAATATCGTAAGCGACTTGCCAGTTATTTGCGTTGTCTAATGTTTTGCATAACTCTATTAATAATTCTTTTTGCGTGTCACTTAAGTCTGTTCGAAGTAGTGTACGATCTAGTAATGCACTAAGATGCGTTTTATATTGGTTGAGCAAGTGAGGCTGCTTGTTTTTAGTGATATTAAACATAGTGATTCCCATTTATAATTTTTATTGTAATTACCCTATAAACACTGAGTGTAACAGTAATTTAAAGATTGGTTAATAGAGTTTTTCTAAAAATCATCTTGAATTTTTTGTTTAAAAAAATCAATAAATGCACGGGTTTTGGCCGCAAGGTGATTTCGATCGGAATATAAAGCGTAAACGTTTTCTACCGTTGCGTGTTTAATTGACCAATTTTCATTTGGAAGTACTTCAATTAATTCATTTGAATCAAAATATGATTTTAAAAGTAGGTTTGGCAATAGCGTGACTCCCATACCCTGTATCGCAGATGAAATTAAAACAGTGACTAAATTTGAATCTAAATTACCCTGTGCTTTTATTTGAGTTAATTGGTTGTTTGTTAATGATTGCCATTCATTTAACTTATTATAAATTAAGCAATTGTGTTGAGTCAGCTCAGTGATGCTCTTGGGTGTGCCGAATCTATTAAGGTATTTGGCACTTGCGCACAATGTAAGCTTTACAGGTTTAATGGCAACAGCAATATAGGTTGAATGTTTAGGATCGCCGACACGCAAAACCACGTCAAGGCTGTCTTGTACAATATCTTGATGCTGATCCGTTGCAATGATTTCAAGTTTGATTTGAGTATAGCGCTGTAAAAATTCGGCCAAATAGGGGGCAATCATTAAATCAATCCAATGCAATGGTGCACCTATTCTTAATAGTCCCGAAGGGGTTTGTTTAAATGCGTTGACCGATTGCTGGGCATCTAGAATATCCTGTTGAATTTTATGGGCCTTTTCAAAATAAATAGTACCAGCTTCAGTAAGGCTTAACTTTCGGGTGCTACGTTGCAATAAGCGCACACCTAAATGTGCTTCTAAATCATTAACTAATCGAGATATAGAAGGTTGCGATGAACCGAGTTGCTTGGCTGCTTGAGAAAAACTGCCAATCGTAGCAACTGCAATAAATGCATTCATCATTGGGAATAACTGCTTCTGATCCATTTAAATGCCTTATAAGGTTGATTTATTTGCAAGGTGGATAAATGTTATTCCATTTTGCTATATTGTCAATTGATCATGAATAAATAAAACTGCTTTTTATCGAGAAAGTTGTTTATCGAGAAAGCTGTTTATCAAATTACTGATAAACGAATGCAATACATATAGATAAAAGAGGTAAATATGTTTAATTTAAAAGGTAAGTCGGTATTGGTGACTGGGGCAAATCGCGGGATAGGTTTGGGGTTTATAGAAGCATTATTGGCAAACGGGGCAAGTACAATTTATGCGGCCGGGCGTGATAAAAATGCATTAGAGGAAGTAGTTGCACTTAATCCAGAAATAATCAAAGCTATTAAATTAGATGTGCTTGATGATAGCGATATCCAAAGTCTAACTCAAAAGATCGAATCTTTAGATGTGCTAATTAATAATGCAGGTATAGCAAATGGTTGTTTTAATACTGCCCCAAATGCAGTTGAAATAGCTAAGTTAGAAATGGACACCCATTATTTTGGGCCGCTTAAAATAATTCATCAATGTTTACCACTGCTCAAACAGTCTAAGCAAGCGTTTATTATTAATATTGCGTCCATTGCCGCCTTAAGTAACTTCCCATCATTAGGGCCTTACAGTGCGACTAAAGCTGCGTTGATGTCTTTAACACAAGGATTAAGAATAGAACTAGCTGGAGATAATATAAAAGCAGTTTGTGTGTATCCTGGACCTACAGATACCCGTTTAGCCCCTGGTGAGCAAATGCCAAAAGCAACAAGGCAAAGTGTGGCTATAAATACATTTGAAGGCATAAATCAGGGCCAGTTAGATATCTATCCTGATGATTTTGCAAAGGCAATGTTTACTTTATTAGAGGAGCATCCAAATAAATTGGCTCAAACTTTTAAAGAATTTCATATTTAATTTAATTAAAAAATAATGACTTAAATGCAGAAACAAGCTGCTGAAAAAGCTGCTGAAAAAGCTGCTAAAAAAAAGTACTAAACATAGTTATTTAAAAGCTACTTAACAATATAAAATCAAGGAAGATTTTTTAATAAAGGATGAACTGAGTATGAAAAAATAATGACTCAGTACAAAGGTTTTTATCATTAAATTTAAACAAATTCTATAATCACTCCAATTGCTTAATTAATAAGAAAATACAAAATTAATGTTATGTTTTGTATGAAGTTTTGGATTTTTTTAGAAATTTTGTCTGTTAAAAGGTCTTATTTTAAAGGGTATTTTCGAGTTATGTGACACTGTGTCACATAACTATAATGTATTTAAAGTATACCTTTATGTAATGTTTTGTAAATTAGTAGGCGATTTTATGTCTATTAGGTCTCACAATTTATATATCAAAATATAGTGACATTGATTTGTAATTTTAAAAGGTTGACTATATTTGACCTAAAATTTTATAAGCAATTTATTAATTTTTTATAATAAAAATTTAAACATATTTCATCACTATTAATTTACATTCTCATTCTATGAGAAGAGGAAGATAAATGAACTTTAAAGCGCTTTGTGCGGCCAGCAGCATTGCAATTTTTGCAGGCGTAGGTTGTGTTGATCCTGAGTCAACATCAAATAATACAAATACTGAAGATAACGCAGCCCCTGTGGTTAGTTTTAACACAACAACAGCAGTAAATAATACAGTGACACTTAACCCAACAGTATTCGATGCTGATGGCGACAGTTTAATTTATGTCTGGAATTTTAAAGATGGTTCACCGACATCATCAAGCGCAACATCATTTGAACATAAATTTCCTGAATTGAATGAGGATGCAACTTATGAAGTTGAATTAACTGTGTATGACAGTAAAGGAGAATTTAAATCTAAAATTGTAAATGTATTTGTTCCTGCTGTTACTTCAAGTGAAAATAGGACACCTACACTTGATCCGGTTGTTCAAATTTCCTCGACTGGCTCTGCTACGTTTACAGCAAATGCTGCAGATGCAGATGGCGATCAATTAACTTATTTTTGGGACTTTAAAGATGGTAATGATTCAAGTTTAGAAAACCCAATTCATGACTATGTATTAGGTGATTCAATAGTAGTGCATAATGTCGAACTAAGCGTAACAGACACTGATAATAATAAAGCTACTAAAATGGTTGAAGTTACAGTACCTGCTAAACAAGTTGGAGTAAATTATCCGCCTGTTGCTAATCCTTCATTTCAAATTGGTGTAAAAACTATTGATACCGTTTCGGTGGATTTTATGGCAAATGCCTCTGATCCTGAAAGTGATGGCATAACCTATTATTGGGATTTTAAAGATGGAGGAGATTCAACTTTAGAAAATCCAACTCATATTTTTTCTTTAACTCAACCAAGCCAAACTTTTTTAGTTGAGTTAACGGCAGATGATTCAATAAATCAGCCAACTATAAAAACAATCAGCGTGTTAGTTGAATTAAATGTGGCACCCGTTGTGAGCGTTAATTCAAGTTACACAGTTACAGCAGGACAGTCATTTACTGTTTCTGGAACAGCAACCGATGCAGATGATGCAAATTTAAGCTATTCATGGTTAATAAATGATGAAGCATTTAATAGCGAAACTGCAACTACCACAATTGTAAATGAAGGTGTGTATACTGCTACGTTTACTGTCAAAGATAGCATTAATACAATTGAAACACCTGTGATGATTACAGTAGAAGCTGCAGTCACAACTGGAGATGAAAGTTATTCGTTAATTGCACTTCCAGCAGGCGCTCAACATAAACTGTATGCAATAAATACATGTGGTTTAAATCCTGTAATTGATCATGACGGATATTTATTGGTTGATGGCTCTATGTCAAACATCAATAACGATTGGAGTCATGTGAATTCTAATGCAACAGAATGGGATGGTATCGCTCAATCAACGGCTGACTACGTGATTGATAAAGGCTATACCGCGAATGCTAACTGTAACGGTGCACAATCAATCAACAATATTCTAGTGAAAAAATATACAGATTGGGATTCACAGCATGGTAATGGATTTAAATTCCCAGTTTCAAATGATAATGCATCGTTTGCAGATTTAGGTACGATCACAATGGATATTTATATCGATTCTGCAAACTCAGTATTACCAACTAATACAGAAGTTCGCAGTGCATATAGTGGTTTAACCTCAGCGCAACTTGATGAATTTGACGATGGTGAATTTTACTTAGATATCCAATTAAACTACGACGGCGTTGATCCTATTCCTGGTGATGATTATGCGACGCAAGGTGATGTTCATGGCACAATTAATTTAACGATTGATCGTGATTACCATGATCAATGGCTAAGAGTTAGCGTGCCAGTGAGCAGTTTAATTTATCGTGAAGAAGTTGCAAACTGGGGTGTACAAACTGTTTCTTTTAATGATGTAAAAGATTTGGTTCCATCGGACATGAGTTTTGTTGCTGAAACAAAATCGCGAAATACTTACCGTAATTATTTAACTGGTACACAACAAAGTGATAATAATCAGTTTGCTGCTTTAAATCTTCCAAAACTATATAAAGAAGAAGCGATCAGAATTAAATATTTAGAAATTTCAAAATCGGACGGTTCGGTTATTGTAACGCCACCTAAAGAAGTTGATTATTCGTTAAACGATGACAAGCTATATTCATCCGGCGAAATCTACTCCGAAGATCTATATCTATACGGTAGTATTGAATTAAGAATGAAAGCGGCAAAAGGTAGTGGTATTGTTAATGGTTATTTTACTTACAAAAATGGCAGTGAAGTCGATCCTGAGCCTTGGGAAGAAATTGATATGGAGGTGTTAGGTAAAAATAATGCCGTTGATTTACAAACGAATATTATTACTGGTAAAGCGTCAGAGCGTATTACAAGTGATGCACTGCATACACAAGTACAATCTTTAGCAGATGATTTTCATTTGTACCGTATGGATTGGTATCCAGATCGTGTTGAATTTTTCTTAGATGGACAATTTTTGTCTAGAGCAGGAAAAGAAAATATGACAGTTGATCAATACGCAAGTTTAACAAGTCTGCAAGGAATACGTTTAAACCTTTGGCCTGCAAATATTGCAGAGTGGGTGGGAGCGATTGATGATTCTGTGTATCCAGTTTCTATGGAATTAGATTACTTGTCATACTCATCACTTGATCAAAACACAGGTAATTTTGTATTGCAGTGGACTGATGATTTTAATACTCTTGATACTAACCGTTGGAGTCTAGCGAATTGGACTTTTGGTGAAAACGATGCGAAATTTAGTCCAAATCAAGTCAGCGCAAGTGGTGGTATTTTGAAAATTACATTAGATCATTATAGAGGCGAATAATTTTTATAAAATTTAACGCTTAATTAAAAAGTCACAAAGAGTAATCTTTGTGACTTTTTTTATTTGTGTGTGATTTATATCCAATGGTCATAGTGTATTTCAAATTTTTTTTGATATGCTCTTTCAAGTAACCAGTGCAATTAGGAGATGTCATGAATCAAGGTCTTAAATTTTGGAATAAAATGTCCAGTAAATATGCAAGTCAACCCATTGCAGATGAAGCTGCTTATCAACACAAATTAGAGGAAACAAAAAAATACTACGATAAAAATACATCGATTTTAGAAATAGGATGTGCAACTGGCGGCACGGCAATTAAACATGCGCCCAATGTAAAGCATTATACGGCGATTGATTACTGCGAACCGTTATTGAATGTAGGTATACAGCAAGCAAAACAAAAAGGCATCGACAATATTCAATTTGTTCAAACGGGTATAGATGATTTTGAAATAAAAAAAGATCAGTATGAAATGGTATTGGCATTGAGTGTCTTTCATTTATTGCCTAATTACACTGAAGTGATACAAAAAATATATCATTCCCTTCCCAAAGATGCAGTGCTTATTAGTAGTACAACTTGTTTAAAGCAGCAGTCCAAGATATTGCAATGGATATTACCTATTATGACAAAACTTGGGGTAGCACCTTTGGTTATGAAGTTTTCTTGTGATGAGTTAGTTGAGCAATTTGAAAAAGTGGGATTTAAAATAGAATATAAATGGCAGCCACATGAAAAAGCAGCATTATTTATTGTGGCAAAAAAAGTAAACAGTGTATAAATAATTTTGTTAAAAAATATCATTATTATTTATTAGACTTGTCGCGCTAATGGAAGAATTATGAGTTTTACGTCAGCTGTTTGGGTATCTTTGTTCAACGGACATTACTAAATATAAATTAGCAATAATCGATGTTTCAACAATTAAAGTGGCTGGCTATTTGGTTGACCTGAATCGGCATAGTCAGAAGGTTTAGTCAGACGGTATAGTCAGACACTCAAATTGAAAGTGATGTGTTTCTTTTGTAATAAAGTGCGTGGGGGACAGCTAGAAACTCTCTTTTTATTTGAAATTGCTCCGCAGGAAAATCAAAGCCGAAGCTGATTCAGCATTCGCTCGATTTTCATAACCATAGACAAACAAAGCAGCAATCAAAAAGCAAACCCTTAAAAGCCTTTGTGGTCCAAATATTACTCACATCATAATTCTTCAAAAAATAAAAAATTTAATACCATCGCTGAATAGATTTATAGGCCAATTGAGCGACTCGATGTATACAATACCAAACGAAAATATAGGTTAATCTATATAGAAGAAACGAAGGGGGCAAGCCGTAAGACGTTACCGAAAATTTAACTAACAGGATAAGCTTTTGTAGGTTCGTGATTCATTACGAAAACACTATCCAAAACAAAACGAAAAAAACACCATCCACACGTCGTCCTCAATGCAGAAATTAATCTCACCTGTAGGTTCCGGATTTATTCGGAAAAACTATCCAAAACAAAACGAAAAACACCATCCACACGTCGTCCTCAATGCAGAAATTAATCTCACCTGTAGGTTCCGGATTTATTCGGAAAAAACAATCCAAATCAACACGAAAATATCACCCACACGTAGACCTCGATATAGAAATTAATCTCACTGTAGGTTCGTGATTCATTACGAAAAAACTATCCAAATCTATAAAAAAGGAGTTACATATTTTCCCTATTATTGCTGACTGGATATCCAGATTTAGCCAAAAAAATAGTAAATCCAGCTCAAAGACAGAAAAATAGTAAAAAAAAATAGGCGGACAAGAAATATGGAAAATATCCATATTTCTCAAAATTCAAAATTTGAATGTACAGGGAGTTGTTACTAAATACGTTGTAATATCACTTTAATTACTCGATTTTCATTTAAATTTTAGAAAACTCCCATAACCCATGGGATGTTAATTATCAGATAGACAGAATTTTTCCCTATTTCTTTTTGCTATCTATTTTTCCGTGTTTCTGCAATTTGCTATGTTTTTATATCAAGACTCTAAAATAGCAAAGACATATTCCGTATTTACTTCAAAAAAATAGTTGTTTTAGTAATTTTAATTGTGTTTGAGCTCATGTATATTGTGTTATTCAAATAAATCGACGGTAACTATTGAAAATGCGAAATGAAGAAAAAATCCGTCTAATAACATGTTATATTTTAGAGGATAGAATTGTGGCAACCACATGGATAGAAATTGCAGATACTGCTATTAAAATTGGTTTTGGTGCTTTAATTAGTGGTGTCTCAGCATATTCACTTGCTAAGCATAACCATTCAAAATCGATTGAAAAAGAATATATTACAAAACATAGAGAAACTCTTGAATCTGTTACATCTGAAATTGAAGAAATGACTCATGCTCTTTTGAAGTATTGGGCATTCATAATTGAATGGTCAAAAAACCCTAAAGCACCTTATGATAAAAATGACAAAATAACATTGTTACGTGAAGAGATATTTACTTTATTTAAGGGTGTCACTAATTCTGAAGGTCGCCTATTATTATTGGGTTGCGTAGATCAACAATTGGCGCTTAGAAATTATGGCGATATCATATCTAACTTTTATAGATACGCATCGAGAGAAAATAAAGAAATGGAAATTAAACAGACTGAAGAGTGGCGAGATAAAATACTTCAAGGTCGTTTAGATCTTTATTTATCCTTAAATGTTGCATATAAACAACTAAAAATATAACAAAGCTAATTAAAACCGACGCAAAACACTCCGCTTTCATTGTGTTTCGCTTCGCGAAGTTTACACAATGAAAGCTCCGCGTTGTTGCGCGGTTTATTAGAGCGTTAGACTTCATATCTACATTAATCAACTAAAATTAGGATGATTATGAAAAAAATATTACTAACTTTATCCATTGGGTTTTCTTTGATATTAAATGCAAACAGCGAAAGCTATGTTGATGATTCTATAAAATTTATAAATATTAACGTTACTGATGAAGAGTCACATGCATGGGGAGTTTGTGCAGCTAGTTTAAAGTTAATATCTGAAATCATTGAAAAAGCCGCACCAGCAAAATCCAAACAGTTTTCAGATTATTCAAATGGAGCAGAATTAGCAGTAACAATGTCAATGGTTGTCAGCGAGTTAACTGAAGATATCAGCCCAGAAAAATTTGAAAGAATTTGGGAGTTTTCAAAGTTTCTTGGTGATCAAATACCTCAAACAATCCGTACTACTTTGCTAGCTGATTTAGAATCTGATAAAACAGAGGGTAGTAGTGTATTCCTTGGGAATTTAGGAGATACAGTTGCAGTTTGTTTAGATAATCTTGATGGTCAACAAATGTATATTAACGTGTGGCGAGAATTATACAAAAGTGGATTACTCAAAAGTCCAGAGTAATGTAAGTCTAACAAATGCAATTAAACCGGACAGCTAAACGTTGGCTGCTGTTCGTTCCTCACAACAATTATAGCCAACATTTATCTTGCCGCTTATTGCGGCGTTAAATGCCTTCCGTAGTATCCGGCTATAAATTTTGATATCGATCTTCCAAATATCGAAGCAAAACAGAAGTATCAACACTTGAACCTTTAAGTCGATTACATTTGGGGTGAACTAATTGAATATTTGATGATTCGTTTCCACCACCAAATTTATGAGGGACTTTGTGATCTACTTCATAGTCGTTATGATCCATTTTTAGACCACATTCAGGACAAATACCTTGTTGCTTAACATACATGTCATTAAGTACATCAGTTAACCAAGGTTTGCGTTTTTGAGGATCGAGAGTATTCAGAATATTCGCACAATCGCTAACTTCGCTGAACACGCCGTAATAGCTCGTCTGCTCTTGGTTTCTTGCTTGTTCCTGTAATACTTTTAAGCGCTCTAAGCGATCAGCTTTGTTTACCATTTTTAGGATGCCTTAGCTTTTCTTGCTCTAGTTTGATTGTTTTTAAGTCGTTTTTTTAACGCCTTAGCTCTAACAAGATCTGTTTGATGCATATTGCTTGATAAGATAGATTCCAGAGTATTCATCATTATCTGGATTTGATTGTCAATGAAGGTTAACTCTTCACCTGTTCGGTTTTTGTAATCACCGAAAGTATTTAATGAATTATCCATTAGTGATAAGCTTGATAGCACTTGCTGCATTTGACCTTCTAATACAGTAATTCTTGCTTCTAAATCTGTCATATCTGTCATTTTTATGTGCCCGTGAAAAATTTATACTATGCATGATTTATACAGGCATTTAACAAGGCAATCAAGTCGGATTCGTAACAGTGGGCTCGTTCCGCTTCGCTGCATTTTAGCCAACTGTTACTCACCGCTTATTGCGGCGTTATATGCCTATCGGGATTACTATAGATGTTAAAGTGGGATGAAACTGAATTTATAGAATGTTTGGAATCTATTCCAGAGGAAATAGTAGATGAGCTTGTTGGTAATTTATATATTTTCAATGTTACTGGTAATGGCATTCAACTCGAATTAAAAGTGTACCCGAAATTATCGGATGTAAGTATTAAAATAATAAACATCAATGATAAAAGTATTGTATTTGAATATTATATATTTGATTGCGAATCTGTAAACTATCAAAAGTTAATTAATGATGATGAAAGGTTACGTTTTATAAGTTCGGCAGGCATTGAAATTTATATTTCTACTCGGCCGAACATTAATGTGCGAATTAAATAAAAACGGCCATACAAAGCTAATTAAAACCGACGCAAAACACTCCGCTTTCATTGTGTTTCGCTTCGCGAATTTTACATAATGAAAGCTCCGCGTTGTTGCGCGGTTTATTAGAGCGTAAGGCAGCCATGCTAATAAAGATATTAATTACTTTATCATTATTTTTTTTAATTTCAGAATATTCTTTAGCCTGTGGTTGCAATAATACGCATGATATAAATATAGGTGCATCTGTATTTGAAGGTGAGTTATTAGAAATGGTTGATGGAAAGAAATTTAACATCGAAAATGAAATTAAGTATGATATTTCACCAGATGTATTAAATTTTGAAACACAAAACACAGTCTTAAAATTTAAAATAAATAATATTATTAATGGTGATTTTGATGATATTATTTACATTAGATTTAGAAATAAAGGCTCTACATCCTGTGATTCGTTAGAAATCCCAAATATATTACATAACAATTATCGTATTGCTGTAACGCTGACAGAGGAAAATGGAACAAAATTAAATCCTGCTTCCACTGGTCTGTGCTTTGAGCAAAAAGCCTTATAACAAACTAATTAAAACCGACGAAAAACTCTCCGCCTTCATTGTGTTTCGCTTCGCAAAGTATGCTCCAATAACAATGAAGACAGTCACTCACTCACTTAATAATATCTAAATTGCATATTAGTTAATTGGTGAAATTAATGTTTCAAATATCGTATGAGAATGAATATACTGTTTGAAATTAATTAAATTAAAAATGAGTGTTGAAGAAAGTTGATTTTTCTACAGCCTCGTTATAGCGCAGTGGAGAACTCGTGGCAGAAATAAGAGGTGCGAACGGTGATGATCTGGAATACATGTATTCTGCACTGTATAAGTTAAACGAGATGCATTATATTGCTGAGCCAGAATACTTTAAGGCTCCTGGCGAAATTGCTGACGTAAAAGACCTTTCTAAATATATATCCACAGAAAATACTTTTGCCTATGTAGTATTAAATAATGAACAATATATAGGTTTTGCAGTTGGTTTAATTCGTGAAGTCAAGTCACCCATATCGCAACCTATTACAATAGGCTCTATTGAAGAGATATACCTAGAGCCAGATTATAGAGGAATTGGTATAGGTAAAGAGCTTAATTTAATAATTGAGCGTTATTGTAAGCATCGTGGTGCAACAGACATATTTACAGAGGTTTGGGGGTTCAATGATGCTGCTTTGTCTTTTTATAAAAATTGTGGATTAAAAACACATGTTCATTGGCTACGTAAAAAGCTATAATAAATAAGAATAGGTTGCGCGTAGCCGCAACTACTTTGATTTAAATTAACCTATTGTTGGTCATTCCAAAGCATCCTGCTGTCATGCCACTAGTGCATCCATTTGCGTCATCATTCCGGTCTTCATTTATAGTGTTTTTCTTTTCTGTGACTTTTTTCTGAGTTTTGGCTTCCTTCAATTTTGCCATGTTTAAAATTTGAGAGACATCCTTACTTTCATTCTACTGTTTCTTTTTTTGGGTAATACTCAATTAAATCAGTGTCATATAATATTTTTACCCCATTAGTTTTCTGATTTAAACCTATCCCGTATACCTATCCTTTTTTACGCCCCGATCGTTCGCACTTTTTCTATCTTTATTTTTGATGTAATTAATCCACAAAATGTCATTATTTTTTTGCAGTATCAAATCAGTCTGTCTTGGTAGTCCTTGTTGTTGAAAATATAAATAAACTATCTCAACAATTAAAAGCTAAACAGTATCGAACGGATCATGTGAAGCGAATTTTTATCCCAAAAGGTAAAGATAAACTTCGTCCGCTTGGATTACCGACGGTAAAAGATAAGTTAGTGCAACAGTGCGCCAGTCAAATTCTGCAAAGTATTTGGGAGGCGGATTTCTTACCAAATAGCTATGGCTATCGCCCAAACAAAAGTGCGCATCAAGCGATTTATAGTCTTAATCTAAATCTTCAATATAAGAATTATCATTATATTGTTGAGGCAGTCATTAAAGGTTTCTTTAATGAGTTGGATCATAAATGGTTAATGGACATGTTGAAACTACGAGTGGATGATCAAGCGTTTCTAAACTTGATTAATCAGTGGTTAAAAGCGAAAGTGAAAATGCCTGAAGGTGAGTGTGTAAAATCGAAATCAGGTTCACCACAGGGTGGTGTAATTAGCCCTGTGCTAGCCAATATCTATTTACATTATGCGCTGGATTTATGGTTTGAAAAAGTCGTGAAACCCAAAATAAAAGGTAAGGCAATGTTGATTCGTTATGCGGATGATTTTGTTTGTGCTTTTGAAATGGAAGAAGACGCGGCCAGATTTTATCAATCATTACCCGAGAGATTAAGAAAGTTTGGTCTTGAATTAGCTAAAGAGAAAACAAACTTAATCAAGTTTAGTGCATATTTTCCGAGTAGGAAGCACCGTTTTGAGTTTCTTGGGTTTGCCTTTAATTGGTGTAAAGATAAAAAGGGAAAACCAAGATTAAGACGTCGAACTTCTACTAAAAAGATGCGTGCTAGTTTTGAAAAATATTATGATTTTATCAAGACGTCGCGATCAAGAAGGTTAAATTGTTGGTTGCCAGAGATGAGAAGAAAATTAATTGGATTTCAAAATTATTTTGGACTTCCAGATAATAGTCGAAGTTTATCAACGTTATCAAATTTTGTGATACACAGTTTGTTCAAGTGGTTGAATAGGCGAAGTGGTCGTAAAAGTTATAACTGGCAAAATTACATGAAGATGTTAGAGTATTTTAAAATTAAGCCGATGCGAGTTAGCAAGAAATACATAGTTGTTGACTGGTATTAAATAGTTTGCCTTTACACGGGTGAATAAACTGAAGAGCCGGATGCGGTAATTCCGCACGTCCGGATCTGTACGGGGTCGGCTCAGTAATGGGTCGTTCTACCGTGATTACGTAAATTGGAAGTCACCACATGGAACCAATAATGAAATTTTTAAAAGCAATAGGTAAAGTAATCATCAAGCTAATACCATTGGCCTTACTGCTAGGTATAGGGATTTTTGCTTACAGGTACTTTGATGCCAGCTTTTTCAATTCTCATTCTCAATGGGCTCCACCAATTTTTAACGGTGTGGTAAGCGGTGTTGTTACCGCAGGGCTTTTAGTTGTTTTATCCATAACATTTAGGTCTCATCTAAAGCCAACACTAGAAAATCTTCAATATCGAGGAGTTAAGATAGAGGGAGTGTGGAACGGTGTTCTTGTTCCATTTATCGGTGTTGACGAAATTGATAAACGTAGAATTAAAATTGGAATGGCTGAAATACGCAGAAGGAAGAAATCTAGGAAAGAAAAACGCAGTGGTGAAAGTTCTGAAACTAATCAAATAAGCGCTACTGCAATCGGCCACGATGGAAGCCAAAGAAATATAGAGGCTGAGCTGATTGCAAATGATGTTGGTGAGGGTGACTCCGACACAATCAATGATTCAGAGGTTGTTGGGCGAAGGTTTTTTATAGCCGTATCGAAGTTTTCTCCTATTGAAGTCCGTGCACAATTTGAAAGAGTGGGCCATGAAATTAAAGGTGAAATAGTCGAAATCGGAGGAGCATCCGATATACACACCTATTCTGTGCGTGGCTCTTTCAAAAACTTAATCCTTACTGGAGAGTATGAAAATAATCATAGTGGCCATATAGATCGAGGCAGCTTATCTCTCATGCTTGTTAAAAATGGACGTGAGTTCAGAGGTTTTTTCTCATCATACGCGGATAGTGAGCATAAGATTGTTCCATTCAGGTGTGTTTTAAGAAGACACGGAATGGATCAAGAAAGTGAAACGTTCAACAAAGACAATTAAAACGGACATCTAAACGTTGGCTGCTGTTCGTTCCTCACAACAATTATAGCCAACGTTTATCTTGCCGCTTATTGCGGCGTTCAGGCTGTAGAAAAATTAAAACCACAAAAAATCATCGTGCGGAGAGTGGATTAAAATTATTTTTTAATGCCATTACCTATCTAGATTTTAAAAAACGAGGCTATTTTTAGCCTATAAAATAAACAATTTTTAAACTGGTTTTAGAGAGTTAATTTTTCTACAGCCTCGTTATACGTACATATGATGAAATTTAATCTTACTAAAGCACAAGAAATTCAATTCATATTCCCTGAAGAGCCGGATTGGGATGTAGTAGATGATTCAGTCTTGATTGAATTAATTAAAGATTACGATTCTGAGCAGAGCTGTGCAACATCAGCATTAACAGAGTTATCTTGTCGAAAAAATTCAGATTTTAATAAATTATGTGTTTTTATTATCAAAGAAGAAAATACTGATATTTGGCTAAAAGAGCACGCTTACGACTTATTATTAAGTAAAGATTTTCTAGAAGGGCTAATATTTTCTGATGTTAACAATATTGCAAAACTATGTTCACTTAGAATGTTAAGTGTCCTGATTTCTGCACTTAATTATGAATTACAAGGAGATTTTAGAGAGCTTATTCTTTCTCATAAAGTCACCAACCAAGTCAAAGCTCGGTTACTTTCTGAAAAGTCAGAAACAATCGAATTTTCTGATATTTTCTACCAACATTTAGAAAACGTATAATAAATAAGAATAGGTTGCGCGTAGCCGCAACTTAATTCTATTGTTGTACAAGCCCGGTCTTCATTTATAGTGTTTTTCTTTTCTGTGACTTTTTTCTGAGTTTTGGCTTCCTTCAATTTTGCCATGTTTAAAATTTGAGAGGCATCCTTACTCTCATTCTACTGTTTCCTTTTTTTGGGTAATACTCAATTAAATCAGTGTCATAAAATATTTTTACCCCATTAGTTTTCTGGTTTAAACCTATCACGTATACCTATCCTTTTTTTATGCCCCAATCGTTCGCATTTTTCTATCTTTATTTTTGATTTAATCAATCCACAATATGTCATTATTTTTTTTACAGCTAGGACAGATGACTTCGCAATGAAACCATTTGGTGATACATGTTGTAATAATCTTTAAAAAAAATTCATGGCAGTAAGTTTTTTCACTGAATACACCTCGATATAAATATTGAGACAGGTATTTTAATGCAGGTGAATCATTGTCTATTTTTTGCAATGCGCGATCCAGGTTTTTTGTTTGGATAGTGAACCTGCTGGAATCATTAAATGTACATTCGGGTGAAAATTTAAGTTTCTTGAATGAGTATCGGTATGCAATAGGGCAGTTACACTCAGTAGACCCGATAAGTTTTGATCGTTTTTTGTAAAAGTTTGAACCCTGGCAACCGCTTTTCGCATTAATGTGGTGTAATGCAGTATTATGAGTGTCTATTGTGTCTATTGTGTCTATTGTGTCTATTGTGTCTATTGCGTTGTCTGTCCTGTTGTGTCGTGTGTTGTGTCGATTTCAGGCTTGCCTCTATATCCAGTTCCCAAAATATTAAATAAAACACTGCTTATCTGTTCGATAATCTTCAATGAATCCAAGATCGCTAAGGCCTTTTTAAAATTGAATTTTGTTTATAGGCATTTATTACCCTTTTATTTTTTGAATAGTGCTGTGTATTTGTACAGTATGTGCGAGGGTTGGATATAGGACTAATTAGGTTTTTTTCATTTGCTAAAAGTCAGTGAGTCCATATATGATGGATACTTATAAAAAATTGAACTTTAAATTATGTAGGCATCAGTAGATTTTGATGTGATTACCTGATTAAAGTGAACTTGATTTTAGCATTATTATAATTTGTGAAATAAAAAAATATGAAAATACTTGTTGTAGATGATCATGCACTTTTTCGTGAAGGTTTAAGTTATGTGCTTAATAAAATCGAAGATGACGTGGTTATTTTAGAATCTGAAAATTTTGAAGATGCATTACATAAAATTGAAAATAATAAAGATATTTCACTGATCCTTACAGATTTAAATATGCCAGGGAAAAGCGGGCATTCATTGTTGGTTTATGTGACTGAAAATTACAAACATATCCCTGTGGTGATTGTGACTGCTTCAAATACTCAAAGAGAAGTAGAGCGAGCATTACAATCCGGAGCCAAAGGATTTATACCTAAAAATACAACCAGTGTGGTGATGCTAAATGTGCTTCGTTTAGTTTTGGATGGGGGAATCTATACACCTCATAATATTGAAAAAGACAAAATTGCACTGACACCGAGACAAAACGAAGTACTTTCATTGTTAAGGCAGGGTCTATCAAATAAAGTCATCGCGTCGCGTTTGAATGTGTCAGAAGGTACGATAAAAATGCATGTCACCACCATTTTTAAAATATTAGGTGTCACAAATAGAACGCAGGCTGTCATCGAAGCAAATAGTTTTTCCTAAGTTTAAAAAATAATATGAAGTAATTTTTTTGGTGAACTTTTCTATTTAAAGTTGAATTTTTTAAAGTTGAATTTTTTTGAAAATTTAATTTATCGACTTTAACAATGAAAATTTCTATGTAATTAACAATAATAATAAGGTTTTAATATATGACTATACCGCAACTTCCAACTTTTAATTGTTCTGTGTATACAAAAGACAGTTCAGAATATCAGCAATATGCCTATCAATATGCGTCGACTTCTCATCCAATAAAAGACATGTCGCCAGGTGCGATTATTACTCCAAGTGGTACCGATTTAGAAATTGATGCTGATATCAAACAGGCAATTAAATATGCTCGTGATAATAATTTAGCCATTGCTGTACGTACAGGAGGCAATCAATATTCAGGTCTTTCGTCTACGGCAAGTAATAATATTCAAATTGATATAAGTCAAACATTTAGAGATTGGGAATATACTGAAAAAACAGGCATTCTCAAAGTGGGTGTGAGTTACACCTTACTTGAATTTAATAAAAAATTAGAAGAGATGGGGTTGTTTATGCCAACGGGTCAGTGTTATGACGTGTTTGTGGGTGGCCATGTTCAAACTGGTGGTTACGGGCAGCTATGTCGAGCATTTGGATTGTTTTCTGATCAATTAATTTCATTTGATATGTACACAGCAGATGGCAAATTTATTAGTGTTGATGCGAAAAGTCATCCAGATTTATTTTTTGCCGTTCTGGGTGGTGGACCTGGAAATTATGGTGTTGTGACTCATATTTATATCAAACCATTAAAAGATTCGGATCATAGTCAGTCCCGATCTTTTATGCAGTTTGTTCCGTATGATCTTATAAAGAATACAACCGTGTTGCAGGAGCTTTTTCAGCTCACTATTGATTGGAAAAATGCACCAGGTGATTATGATTTTAGTTTGACAGTCACATCAGCTGAAGAGAATTGGCTGTTAAATCAAACTGGATTTGCTTCAAAAGATGATTATATGTGCACGTATTTTGGAAAAAATTTCTCCTCACCGTTTGAGGTGTTATTGGTTTATTTTCAATTTTCTGACAACGGAACGGCTTATGATAAAAAATGGTGTGATCAGATTAAAAAAATTCTGGATAAAGCATTTGAACATCCTAAATCAATATTAAAAGCGATCGAGTTAGATGCGGTTAAATTATTATCCATTAGATGTAATGACAATGTCGTTACACCGATATCAAAAGCAGTCAATACATTGTGGACATACAAAGGAACTCGTGAATTTAATTACCCTTATATGAAAAATGGACAAGTCACCAATGAAGTGGCTCAAAAAGATTGGCCAACATGGGCAGTGGGACGCATTGATCAAATGCTGGGTAGAGGCAAGGAAGGGTTGATGTTGTTTTGTCAGTGTCAGTGTTTTGGTGGTGAAGATTCTGCATATTTTAAAAATAAAAAGAACGGAACTGCCTATGCGTGGCGCGATGTAAATGTTGGATACAATTTGGATGTTTTTTATGATCCTACTATTAATGGTTCATTAGAGAAAGCAACTGCATGGCAATCTATTAATCATTCAGAAGGCGTGGGAGAAAAAGGTAAATTTTCAATTGAAAGCCATCGTTGGTTTTGGGCGACACACGGTAATCTGAATATGAGTGAGAGTTGGAGTAATTATTATTCTGAAGCGGATTATAAACGTTGTTTGGATATTAAACAGACTACGGATGCATCAGGAATATTTAGCCCTAATAAATTTGTTCCGACTAAGTTGTAATCTTATTCGTTGTAATGTGTGGAACAGCGTTTCAACTAAAAAATATTTTTGAAATATAATTAATTTTTTAGTTGAATATGTTTCATTAGGAGTGATTTTTTATGAATGAAGTTTTATTAGAAAAAAATAGTGATCATCAGATTTTATTAGAACAGTTTAGTCGACTGAATGCTGGTTTCATAATTTCTGCTTCTGCAAATATAATAGTGTGTTCTACGTTGGTGTTTGCTTTTTTAGGAATGGTTGATACAGTTTTACTCTTCACTTGGTGGGGGTTGTTGTTTATGGTTATAACTGCCCGAACTTTTATATATTATATTTTTAAAGATGATTTTAAAAAAAACATACAATTTAAACTAAATTTGTTCTCTTTGGGGTGTGGGGCGGCTGGTGTTGTGTGGGGTGTGGGCGTTGCTGTCATATTTCCAGGGCTGACATTCAATCATCAGGTGTTTATGATGCTTGCTTTAATGGGGATGGGGGCAGGTTCTATGTCTACTTTGTCGGTTTATAAACCTGCATTTTTTGCATATTTTCCGGTTTTGTTTTTACCTGCCACAGTTTTGTTATTTTTTAAAATGGATGAGCCAATTTATATTTCAATTGGACTGTGTTCGATTTTAATTGTGATTTCAATGTCTTATTTCAGCGTGCAAAATAACAGGATACTTATACAGTCATTAAAGCTACGTTTTGCAAATCAAGATTTGATTGAGGAATTAAAAGCGCAAACACTAAGGGCGGATCAAGCAAATTTAGCTAAGTCAAAATTTTTAGCTTCTGCAAGTCATGATTTAAGACAGCCACTTTATGCATTGACACTTTTTTCATCTGAATTAAGTGAGTCAGATCATGATGAGCGTTCGAAAAAACTGATTGGTCAAATTCAAAGAGTGGCGAATTCGTTACAACATCAATTTGATGCATTACTGGATATTTCACAGCTCGAATCTGGTGGAGTAAAAGCGGATATTAGAGAGGTGGATTTGGCCTATTTTTTTGATAATTTAGAGAGTGTGTTTAGTCCACAGGCAAAAAATAAAGGCTTAATCATTACTTGGCCAGAATGCAAAATATCATTAATAACAGATGAAATATTGTTAAACCAAATTTTAAGTAATTTAATCTCTAATGCCATTAGGTATACACAGTTTGGAGAAATTTGTATTGATTGCCAAATAAAAGACAGTCATATGTTAATCAGTGTTGAAGATACGGGAATTGGAATAGCACAGGATGAACAATCTCGGATTTTTAGTGAGTGTTATCAAGAAAATTATGTAAGAGGTGATAAAAATGAAGGCTTGGGTTTAGGATTATTTATTGCTCAGCGTACAGCTAAATTACTTGGTTATACATTAAGTGTGGATTCTCATCCAAATAAAGGTTCGATTTTCTCAGTTATTATTCCAAAAAAATAAAGAGTTTTAGAATAAATATTTGGATATTTTCACTAATTTAAATCGGGAGTAATTCATCTAACAGAAATATAATTTCCTTTCTAAATGCTTATAAAGAATTCAGCTAATTCATATGAAATGAACTAGCTGAATTGATTGTTGTTTTTAATAAAGTTTATTGTGCTACTTGAATTCCCACTTCGGAGATTATTAATCCATTTTCTTTTGTAACATTATGCGCGGATATATCCAAAACTATCCCATCAATATCTGCTAAATTAGCTTCAGATACGCCTGAAAACTCGGCTAAACTGATCGTATTCATGCCAATTGGCATGTTAAAGCTACTCCAAGTGAGTCTATTGCCATTTGAAGAAATTAATGTGATTTGGAATACTGCGTTTGAATTTAATGGGAAATTTACGACATCAACATAAATAATGTCTGTTAATTTTAAGGATAAATTCAACTCACTTTTGACTCCAATGCCACCTAAATCTCCAATAGATTCCCCATAAAAAACACGGTGTTCATTTGCAGTATTTCCGCCGTAACTAGAAATAGTTCCTAATTCAGCATCAATTGTCATTTGAACACAGCATCCTTGAGTATTGCTCCAAGCATCACGTACTTGTACTTGGCGCGATGAATTAATAGGGCCTAATCCTTCATAGTATCCAAATGCTGAGCTACCGCCTAAACCGAAAGTTGTTAAGTCAATGCTGCCAGCATTAAACGAATCGATTACAATTGTTGTGTTCACTGGCGCCAATGAAATCACTAAGAAGTTATCTGCCCAAGTGTTAGGATCTAACGGTTCATTCCAGCTGATATTTGTTTTATTAGCAATTTGGTTCGCTGGGCTCCATTCAAATTCGAAAGGTGAATTTTCAGGTAAACATAAGAAGTTATTCAATGTGAAATCAGGGTCTACGGTTTCAAAAATATTTGTACATGTCATGTTAGCAATTGGACCTTCAGTGCTCCATTGCATACCGATATTTTCAGAAGCACACATGTAATTATCTGCCCAACCTGAAGGGTCAAGTGGTTCATTAACTGATACACAGCTCATGCCTGCCACTTGTCCATTTGCGCTGAAACGAAATTCAACACCATCAACAATTGATTTCACGTTATCTAAAATAATGTCTACGTTTTTTACACTTAAAGGCTCAACGGTAATATTCAATTCACCGTAAAGTGTGTCACTTTCAGCTGAAATAACGTGTTGTCCAGATTGCATGAATGTATTTAAATATCCAGCAGTTAAAGAAGTGTTACTACCGGTGATACCTGCTAATTCACTATCAATAAATACTGAAGCGTTTGTGACAGGTTGTCCGTCGGTATCAAATACGTTAAAAGCGTAGTTTGCTAATAATGAGCCACCTAATTCAGCGCGACGACGCAAAGTAATGTCGCAATTAAATGCTTTATTATTTTGATCAAGTGCCACATTTACACCCGTGCAGTTACCAATCACTTCATTTGTGATGTTATCGATAAACGTAAGAGCCATGTCCATCGTGTCATAATGAAAGTCAGGTAATGTCACTGATATAGAGCCATCTCCATTTCCATCAATCGTTAAAGTGGACAGTAATTGATCTGCGTTATTTTTATCACCACTTACTTGAAAGCGTACATCTAAATTATTTGCACCACCTGCTTCGTTTACTACTTCAGCTGGAACGGTGAAATTGAACGTAGCATCATTACCATTTTCAGTAATATCAAAAGCAACCTCACCAAATAATGGAATTAAATCCATGCTGATGTTTTGGCCGTAAACAATCGTTTGTGATTCTTGTTCATCTTTAGAATGTGCAATGACTTCACCATCTTTTAATAATTCAAGTGTGATGTTTTGAGCACCTGCTTCCATAATGTGCCAAACGCTTGAGTTATTTGAAAATACTCCAGATTGAGCATCTAAAATATAGCTGCTTGCAACGCCGTTATTTACACTGACATTCAAGTGCGTTGCGCCCACTGCTAATAATTCACCTTGTGGATAGTTAAATTCAAATTCGGCAACACGACCAGTGATGTTTGTGTTTTTAGTGGTTACACCTAATACAGGTTTGATTGTCATCGGTACGATGTCAGTATCGCCATCTTCAATTAGATCGACAACCGATCCTAAATAAGTGTGTTCGCCTTTTTGTAGAGTTAAATTGAAAGTATATTGGCCAGGCGTTAATGATAATGTTTTATTTGAGGTTGCTATAAACGGGCCGTTGATGGTTTCATCTTCTAAATAAACAGACCAGCTTTGCGTGTCTACAAGATCGCCATTAATATCTTTAATTTCCATTGATCCAGAAAATAGATCAGATAGATCTGCTGCACGTTCAAAACCGTTTCTTGCAACTAGGGCATTAAACTTAGGTGCAAAAGAAACTTCAGTGGTTTGAGCGCTGCTGTCATCTGAATTACATCCGACTAAAACAGCAAGTGATAATGTAGATAGTGTAAAAAGCTTATAAGTATTATTTCTAATCATTTTATTTTACTTTGTTGTGAATGGTTTTATTATTATGAGGACAACAACAAAAAGTGGATATAGAACAAAGGTCAGTAACAGACCTAGACTTTAGTCTAGGTTGAGAGTGAAAATTTAATAAAACCATGGAAAGGAAAACCATACAGAAAACTATGGACCTTTACATTGAAAGTCATGGAAATCCATTGAAAGGCAAATAAAAAAATGGTTGAACTTATTTTGGAATAAGAAAGTGTGCCAGTGAGAACGTCAGAATTATTTTAACGAATGACGTTTATCGTCTGCCTAGGTGTGTTCATAATTCATGTTAATAATAAACATAACATGGACATTGGACGCGATGGGTGTACTGGAACGATTGAGCACTTATAGTCAAAATCAGAACGATTTGGCTTAAAGCGTTTAAAAGCGATACTGCCAATTAATTTTGAAATTTTGAATTATTTATTTAGTGTATGGTTGCTAATGATATGGGTGTCTATGTGGGATTTTCTATGCGGGATTTAAGGGTGACCTTTTACATAGTGCCCCTCTAAATAGTGCCCCTCTAAATAGTAACCCTCAACATGAAATATTTTACAAAGTTTGTTGTGGCCTTAAAAATTCAAATGATTTTTTGTTTGCTATCTTACCCTATTTTGTTAACCAAAAAATCAATAAAACTTCTGACCTTTGATGACAAATATTTCCGGCTTGGGTAAATCAAAAATATATCAACTGACACAGGCAGATAATCATCAAACAAAAGCAGTAAATCTCCTTTTTTCACCTCATCTGTTAAAACCAATTTGGGCACTCTTGCTACACCTTGCCCAGCAATACACATTGCCAATTCCATTTCAGCGCTGTTTGTTATTAAATGACTGTCTACTTTTACTGTTGTTTGCCACCCGTTTTATCTTGATATTGCCATATATTTTGATTAACAGAAGACCTAAAATTTATCGTGCGATGATTAACTAAATCATCAGGAGTCAAAGGCACGCCCCATCGCTCTAAATAACTAGGCGCAGCAATGGTAACAACATCAACAGTTGTTAATTACGACTGATTAAACTTGAATCTGGCAACTGCCTAGACGCTCTTATTGCTAAATCATAACCATCAGCAACCATATCAACTAATTGGTCATTCAGTTCTAACTTTCTCCCTAGCTACTTTTCGTTACTTCAAATTACTTGATTAGTTATGCAGTATGAAATCAAGTAGTTTGAGCCTCAGCTTTTGTTAAGGTGAGGAGTATGGTGAAAAGTAAGGTGAAGAATATTTTTGTGTGTCATCTATCTACATGGGAACGTCAAAAAAATTATTTTCTATTTCATTCAGATTTTTCGTGTTACGCATTATTGTTTGCTTTGTATATTCAATATCTTTCAATAGCCTATCAAGAAATTGATTGGTATTTTCCTTGGTACTTGAATCTATTTTTTGTGATTTTTGGCATTGTGTGAAAATACGTTTAGTCCACTCAAGATCTTGCTGCGTGTCCTGGGTATTTCTTATGCTCATCGCATGAGTGTCATTAGATTCTAGAATCTTCTGTTCGAGGCTTTGCAACTTAGGGACTAGATTTTTATTACCTGTGGGATCTTCAGCATAAACCTGCCTTATACGCTCGAACTGTATTTCTTCATCAATTACTTTACGCTCATTATCCGTTATAGATTTTAGGCTACTTTCAAAATCACTGGACAATTTATCAATCAGTTCTAAATTTATGTTTTCGCATTTATTTAGTGTTGATACAAATTGATGTCGGCTCTCCAGAAAATCTAGTTCACTTATTAATAAATTGGTCTCGCGCAATAAGGATTTATGTATACCCCTGAGTGTATCTAAGTATTCTTCTGGCAAAATTATTTTGGAAACTTCAAAAGATTCAAATTTAAAGCCTAATGATGATTCGCGTTCATTTAGCTTGACCAGTACATCTAGAGCAAACACTTCTTTGGGCATATTAACAAGATCATCCTTTGTTAACTGCTTAACAAAATTTCTAAGAACATCCCAAATTAAGGCTTCTAATATATCGTGGTACCAAGAAGTACCTTCTACACCTTCTACACCTTCTACACCTTCTACACCTTCACCACTTCCATGTTCAATAAAATAAAACTTAGTGTTCGTATGCAGCGTTATCGTTAGTTTCTCTTTAGTCTGCAAAAGAAATTCACCTTTAATTTGAAATTGCTCTGCAGGCAAAATCAAATCCGGAGCAGATTCAGCATTCGCTCGATTTTCGTAACCATAAACAAACAAAGCAGCAATCAAAAAGCAAACCCTTAAAAGCCTTTGCGGTCCAAATATAACTCTCATCATAATTCCTCAAAAATTAAAAAAATTTAATACCATCGCTGAATAGATTTATAAGCCAATTGAGCGACTCGATGTATACAATACCAAACGAAAATATAGGTTAATCTATATAGAAGAAACGATGGGGTCAAGTCGTAAGACATTATCGAAAATTTAACTAGCGGGATAAGCTTTTGTAGGTTTCGGATTTATCGTCACAGGGATGTGACTAATTAGAATTGTGCGCGCCTAAATGGACTTAGGCGGTAGAGCGCGCAGGGATGCCAAAGCCGAAGAGCATGCAATCGTTCCGAAAAACTAGCAAAGGGTCAAAACAGACACCCAATTTTTCTTTTGTAGGTTTGTGATTCATTACGAAAAAACTAGCAAAGGGTCAAAACAGATACCCAATTTTTCTTTTGTAGGTTCGTGATTCATTACGAAAAAACTATCCAAAACAAAACGAAAAAACATCACCCAACGGCTTCTATTAACAAAAAAATCATACAAACTCAGCACAAAATTCTAAAAATGCCTGTCTAGTTTCCAAACCTGTAGGTTCGTGATTCATTACGAAAAAACTATCCAAATCTATAAAAAAAGGAGTTACATATTTTCCCTGTTATTGCTGACTGGATATCCAGATCCGGCCAAAAAAATAGTAAATTCAGCTCAAAGACAGAAAAATAGTAAAAAAAAATAGGCGGACAAGAAATATGGAAAATATCCATATTTCTCAAAATTCAAAATTTGAATGTACAGGGAGTTGTTACTAAATACGTTGTAATGTCACTTTAATTACTCTATTTTTATTTAAATTTTTGAAAACTCCCATAACCCATGGGATGTTAATTATCAGATAGACAGAATTTTTCCCTATTTCTTTTTGCTATCTATATTTCTGTGTTTCTGCAATTTGCTATGTTTTTATATCAAGACTCTAAAATAGCAAAGACATATTCCGTATTTACTTCAAAAAAATAGTTGTTTTAGTAATTTTAATTGTGCTTGAGCTCATGTATATTGTGTTATTCAAATAAATCGACGGTAACTATTGAAAATGCGAAATGTAGAAAAAATCCGTCTAATAACATGTTATGAGCATTCCACCAGTATCACTGTAATTTAGGTTAGAAGAAGTATTAAATGGATCATGATTCAAAGAAGATAGTAGACATATCGACAGCACGTATAAAAATCGTTGAAGTCGAAAAACGGAAGAAAATTGAGAAATTCAAAAAATATTTATTTATTGTGGTGGTTGTGCTGTTGGTTTTTTTTGGTATTTATTCATATGATCCAAATATCACTGAGCCTCTATTGAATGCACAGCACCCCATCACTAAAACACTAGAAAATGGGGATGTGCAAGTTTCGTTGTCTCAAGGTGCAGGCGGTCACTATATCTTTATTGGTCAAATTAACGGCAAAGAGGTTAAGTTTCTATTAGATACTGGTGCAACTAACATTGCAGTTCCAACGGGTGTAGCAAACTATTTAGGTATGCCGTTTGGGAAGACTTATTATTCAACCACTGCTAATGGGAAGGCGCTTTCCTATGCATCAAAAGCAAAAGAAGTTAGAGTTGGTGAAATATATCTTTTCGACGTAAAAGCTTCTGTAGCTACCGGCATGGAGGGAGATGAAATACTTCTAGGTATGTCGTTCCTTAAAAACCTCAAAGTTGTTCAAGAAAACGGTAAAATGTATTTAATCCAGAAAAAGCTCATAACAAAAAGTTCAACGCGGACAAAGTAACCTCCGTTTCGTTTATGCGTATGCACTTCGTGCATTATTACGCAACACTACACTCCGGCCATTTTGCCGGTTAACTTGGCGTTATACGCTGGAGTCACTATCAAATTAATAATATGCATTTTAACTTTTACCTTATTTCAAGGATGCACAACTTCAAAGTATCGTGAATTTGATGGCTCTAATGCACAGATTCATGGCGGAGAATATAAAGTTAGACTGGTACCTGATTGGACATATTCAGGATTGTTTTCATTAACTGGAACATACGGTAGTCCATATAAGATTTTTATTTCATTCCACTCTGAAAATAAAGAAAATCTACCTAAAATTATTAGAAATATTTCGATTAAAATGGATGATAATACAATTTATAATAATCAAGGAGGTATAGTGGGTGTTGAGTGGTCAAATTATCGTAAATATTGGTTTGCATACTGGGAACCTGCTTCATCTGACGATAAATTGGAATTAGAACACTCAAAATTAATAGTGTTTTTTGAATTGGTTTTCGAAAATAATGGCACTGAAATTATTATTCCAATAGAAAAAATACTTACTCCAATTTATAAAGAAGATGAAAAAAGTAATTTATTTATTGATATACTAATGAGCGTATAACAAAGCTAATTAAAACCGACGCAAAACACTCCGGCTTCTTTGTGTTTCGCTTCGCGAAGTATACACAAAGAAGCCTCCGCGTTGTTGCGCGGTTTATTAGAGCGTTATACGCTAGAAGGAACATCAAATTGAAGATTGCCATCATTATTCTAGTTTCATTTATATTGGGGTTAATTACATCAGCATTTATCATGTTAAAATTCTTTGATTATGATTTACTTTCATCATATCCCGATGAAAAATTTGAACTCATAACTAATATAGAAATTAAAAATCAAGATAATACTTTGATACTTCCAGCTGGATTAGAGGTAAAATTAAAAAGTAAATATAGAGAAGAGGCAACTGTTTCAACAGAATTTATTGTAAATATTCTTGAATTAGAAAATATAGCAAAAAAGAAATCCTCTATTGATTATTGGTATTTAAACAATTAAACCACGTATAACAAAGGCAATTAAAACGGACATCTAAACGTTGGCTGCTGTTCGTTCCTCACAACAAATATAGCCAACGTTTATCTTGCCGCTTATTGCGGCGTTATGTGGACTCAATGAAATATATACATAAATTATTATTTATTATCATTGCATGGTATTTATTATTATCTTGCTTCTATTTAGGTAATTTCTTTGGGCATGAATTGCCAAAAGTAAATAGTGTATATAACTACTTAATTGTTATTCCATATTTTGGATTTGGGGTATTAATTTGGTCCTTGTTTATGGGTATCGGAATTGTTGTTATAATTTCAGGAGTAATCTCTAGTATTTTATTCTTTAAAAAAGGTAAATGGTTATTTTTTTTGTGTCATCTGATTATCGGCCTATTAGGTGGACTTGTATTTAGACACGTCGTCACATAACAAAGCAAATTAAAACCGATGAAAACCCTCCGCCTTCTTTGTATTTAATATCAGACTTAAAAATATTGTCAGTTTCTGTTTGTCCTGAACTCACTGAATCCCTGTATGTCAAAAAATTTGTATTTGTCTCAAAAAAGTTATTAAAGTTATTAAAGTTGTTAAAATAATTTAAATTATGAATATGCTCATGTATATTGTGGGCTATAAAAAAATCGGTGGGAATTATTTAACATGTCAATTTCTGAAAATTTCCGTTTAAAAATACGTTAGGTTTTAATTATGTTTAGCGAGGAAATTAACAAGTACTTCAATGCAACTGAGTTTCGTGAAATACGCGAAGATTTAGTACTGGCTGTGAGTATGGTCAATGAACCAAAGGTTGCGATTGATTGTGGTTGTGGCGCTGGAGCTGATATCGACTACTTGGCAAGAAATGGATTCACAGTTTATGGATTTGATGTTGAGCAAGAGTCTGTCTCACGTTGCCAGTCTCGCTTTGAAGGTGTTAAGAACGTGATTTTATCTCGGTCATCTTTTAGTACTTTTAGTTACCCTAAAGCATCGCTCGTTGTAGCTGATGCAAGTTTATTTTATTGCCCCCGTTCTGAATTTAAAAGTGTGTGGGAAAATATATATCAATGTCTAGATTCAAATGGCGTATTTTGTGGGTCTTTTCTAGGCAAAGAAGATACTATGGCTGAAGCTGGTGATAATCCAAGTGTTTTCTGGCCAGAGGTAACATCTTTTGATGAGGCTGAGGTTAAGCAGCTTTTCAAAAACTTTGATTTGCTTTGCTTTAAGGTTCATAAATCTACAGGTAAAACATCACAGGGTGTCGCTCACAATTGGCATATATTTCAAGTTGTGGCACAGAAATCAAATAAGTCAAATCACTCGGACTTGTAAATGCTATCACCTTAAAATCAGCAATCCTTATTTTAGAATCCTTTTTAATTTTTCTGGGTATCTAGATTTTTTTTGTTGATTTATTTGAGTACTTTATTAGGCGCCAATATGGAAAACTATGAATCTAAATTGCTATCGATCAATACTGATGAGGTGCCATTAATTAAGGATTGCATTGCGTATGCTGAATTTTCTTTTCTGGAATCAATCAAGACAACGGATGCTTACGAATGCGCATTACGTAAACTTGCTGAAAAGCTTCCATACAAAACGTTTTCTTGGCCAAGTTTTGGGCAATACCGCGAAGACTGGTACAGGGTTGAGGTAGGTGAATTTAGACACGAGTTGCAATACTGTGAACGAGGAAGTTGTCAGGTTAGAGAAAGCTTTGAAAACCTTATTGATTTGAGTTATCAAATTTTAAAAATCGTATCTTGTAGCTTGACGCCTTCTTCTATAAAAATCGCAGAAGCGCTTGATCGGATAAAAGATCAGCGATTACTCATTTGGTTGCGAATGAGCTCAGAGATATGCCATATGTTTCAAATTAATCATAACTTTGGAATGCGTATGCTAAAAGCAAATGTCACATGGATGTGTGAAGAGTTAGTTAGAATGAGAGTTTTTAACAAACCCGCTGATGCTTTTAAAAGTGAAAAACATATTGTGCAAGGTTTAACACTGAGTGGTTTGTCTAAAAGTGCGGCATCACAACTCTATAATGAACTGAAAAATACTTAAAAATAACAATTTCAATTTAATGCCAAAGCAGACACTCATTTAATAATGACAAAACAGACACTCATTTAATAATATTTTATTTGCCACACATGTGGCTTGTTGTTTCGTCAAAAAAAATACTTTTAATATAACTAGCACAATAAAAAAATTCGGTTAATCGTACATATTTGTTCTATGTATTTTGATGTTAGACTTAATCTATTTTAATTATTTTAACCAATAAAAAAAGCCACGAATGTTAAACATATCGTGGCTTTTTTATTTTGCATCTGTTCAATTTTAAATCAGCACGTTACCTTTATTTTGCGAAGGTAAACCAAATTGAGTTAATTCTAAGCCTGCAATGTTGCCAATCTCTCTAAAAAGATCGGCATTTGTGCGTGTACTGGCAGTGTCACTCCATCTTATTTGATTGACTAAATCTCCATTAATATCTTCACGTTTTAAATTTCTTACAACGTTTCGATCGGTTTCTATTGTTTGTTTTAAATAACGACCCGTTTGAATATGTGCGCCACCGCCAATGACAATATTGCCTTTATCTAAAATGCCATGAGTGCCGTCACCCACTTCGCCAGTTAATACGATGATGGTATTATCTATCAAAGGTCTACCGTCGAAATCGGTTACTTTTTCTAATTGAGTAACAAACTTTGAGATTGCCTGTGCATAGGTTCTACGTGTGTCCCAATAAGTATTTGTATTACCGTGTGCATGTTCATGATGAAAGTCAGCAATATCAATAATATCGCCAATACCTAATACTGCACTGCGGGTAAGATCATTTGCAAATCCCACTTTTATCATCTCTAAGTAATGATCTAAGTCTGTTAATTTAGATTGGCCTGCCTCTGGAATATTGACCACACGCTCGCTACCAGAATAGGTATTTAAAGTGAGTGTTTTATTTTCAACGTGTTCAACTGCCAAAATATATTGGTTTAATTTTTGTTGTTCTTTAGAATTTAATACAGCAGATTTTTCATTGGCAGGTGTTTTTATAAAGTTAAACACATTTTGCATAATTTGCGCTTCTCTTTGATCTGCTGCGCTTAAATTAAGAGAACCCCCATTTTGCAAATCTTTAAAAATGCTGTCGTAGGCACTTTTTGCAGTCGTATAATAGGGAAGGACATTCAAATCATGATCAAAACTTAATGGATGATATTGCACGCCCCAAGAGCGATAACCGGCACTAAATCGAAATGCCGGTTTGCCCGATGCTTCTTGTAATAAATAATCAATTGATGCATTCACAGGCATTGGCATATGGCTGTCATAATCGGATGATTCAGATTCAACTAATACCCCTGCCGTTAAAATATCCGCATAAGATAAATCGTGATTATTGCCCCATTGCCCTAATGTCAGCAAGCCATCAACCACGTTACATTGTGATTTAATTGTATTAAAAGGATCCAATCCATCAGGAAAGCTAAATTCATCTAGGGTGCCTTGCATAAATCTGTTGGAACCACCCGCTAATCCCCAGCCATGTTGCAATGCAACACACAACACACGCACAGGTGCTTGCTCGGTTGCCGCTAACGATTTATTAATTTGCACTGAACTTAATAATCCAGTGGCGCCTAATGATTTTAAAATCTGTCTTCGCGTGAACTTATTCATATCTATTCATTCTCAAGTTTACGTTTACTAAAACTTTCTAAGCCGATTAAAGCATTGATTAAATCTACCAAACTTTTATCAGAACCACTTACAACCTGTTGGAATTTTTTCAATTCACAATTTTCATCTTTTAAGTCTTGGCCGATAAAATGTTCCAAAAAGCGTTTACTGACACATTGATTAAACTGCGGTGACTCAATAATTTGTTGGGCATATTGCAAGCTATTGTCATAACGCAATACATGATCTCCCACTGTGTCGAGTACACCACTTGCATCAATCAAAACATTATTTTTTTCAGTTGTGCGATAGCGGCCAATTACGTCAAAATTTTCAAAACCAAAACCCGCAGGATCAATAATTACATGACATCCAACACAGGCTGCTTGTGAGCTGTGAGTGGCTAACAATAACTCACGCTCTGAAGTGTTTTCTTTATCTAAGTCCTCAGCACCTTCAACTGGCATTACGCTAGCAGGTGGCGCTGGTAATGTCTGACAAAGTAATTGTTCTAATGAAAATACGCCGCGTTTTACAATACCCGAACTTGATAAAGTTGAGTGAACCGATAAGAACGCAGGATGATTTAACACACCATTACGCTGATCACTTAAATTAACCTGAGTAAATTCGTTTGTGTTACCGCTTAAGCCAAATAAATAATCGATATTTTGATTAGTAAAAAATTGCTCCCCCGAAAACACATCGGTAAATGACAGGTTGTCGCTAATATTTTGCTGCAACATTTGTTTGGCACTGGCTAATGCGTCACGACGAACTGAATCGTTAAAATTCAATTGTTCTTCTTTTGAGCGAGTCATCACTAAATCAAGTTTTAAATAGTCGCTATACATTTGCAACATTGCTTGTTCAAAATTTTCATCTTGCATTAAGCGGGTTACTTGTTGTTTTAATTGCTCTGCATCCAATGGTGTAGATTGCGCAGCCAATTCAAGTAATGTTTTGTCTGGTGTTGTATTGGTTACTGCAAAGGCAAGTAAGCTAACTAATTCATAATTATTTAAACGATTAACATTATTTGTAGAATCACTCGCACCGAGTTCGTCACGGAAAATAAAGTTTGAACTTAACAATAGCGAATTAAACAGAAATTCAAGTTTAGCTTCTTGATCGGGCAACGATTCCAATACTTCATTTAAACTTAAGTGTTCACTTTCGCTCATTGGACGACGCCAAATCAATAATGAATATTCAGTTTTGATGTCTTCAATGCATTGGGTATCACTACTTAAAGCACAGCTGTTTATGCTTTCGTGATCTTGTAAAACGGTATCGGTAACCGCGCGAGCAAATTCATAAAATTTCTCGAAATTTAAATTATTTACCGCAAGTTTATCTGCTGTGTCATTCATGCCAATTAATTTTGCGCCATCTTCTAAATCGGGGAAAATATCCTGCGAGAAAATATCGCCAAATATAGCAGCAATTGAATTTTGTAATTGCGACTGGCTTAATCGACGTAGTTTAGGTGTTAACAAACCATCTTGTAATTCACAACTTGCTGCATCTGAAAAACTACGCTTGACCACTTTACTGCCGCGAATGATTCCATCACTTTTAGCATGTACGGCAATTGCATCAATGTGAGTATTTAAAGGTAAGTCAACATGGGCAACACCAGCATCACAATTGACAGTGGTTTGTGCCAGGGCTCCACCAATAACCGAATTGGAGTCAGCGCTATATTTTGCAAATACTGAAATATCGGCTGTTAATGATTCTTCGTAATTTGAATTGGCGGCAATATAAATACTTTTTGGTTTAAAATTAAATTCTTTTGGATCAACTAACTGCGGATTTTCACAATTTATACAGGCCCCAATTTTTAAAAGATTATCAGAATATTGAATTCGAACTTTAGCAGGCAGTTCAGATTGCATCGTGACGTCTGTGTTTTCTACTAATAATTGGTAGTTAGTTAATGCACCTTCGCCACTGTCTTCTGCTAAACCATTTTGGCCAGACCAATGTACAAACACTAATTCTCCTGACATATCCTCAGTACTTGAAACCATTAAACCAATTTTTGCAAATTCATGATTCAAATTGGTGACAGAATTTATTTGTAAAGTCACATCAAAAAAGTTGGTATCGATATTTCTTTGAAGGGCATTAAAATTTAAATCGCTTTCCCATAAACCAATTCCTTCACCAGTTATTTTTATCGATTGATCATTATTTATTTGTGCAATCTGTTCAACTTCGACTGATTGCAAACCAGAAGATGTTGAAACCACAGGTAGATAATCGACTAGGATAAAAACTGATTGAGATTTTACATCAAAGATATCGATATCAACTTGATCGTAATCGGCAGAACAAGCTAATTCAAAGTCTAAGCCAAACTCATTAAAGCTGGTTTGTAAAAAACTAACCGATTGATCTGAGTCCGGTAACAGATAATCAATTTCTGTTAAGCCAACAACCCATTGTTGTAATTGTTTATAGTCAAGTTCGCCAAACCCTTCAGTGGCACGATCATTTGGCCACGGCATGGTTGAATTTGCGCCGCCATAGTTTTTAATACGTTGTAAAAATAAAGAGTTCAACGGATCATCAATATTAATTAAAGGCTCGTCACTATCATTTGTATAATTTAACCAATCAGTTTTGGTCAGTAGATCATCCCAAGCAGAGTGAATGCCTAAGTGACAATTTGAACATTGATTTTTTACAATTTCAAAGCCAGTTGCAAAATCCACTTTAAGTGTTTCTGGCTCAATAGTTGTCATTGTTTGGGTGCTTGTTGCAATCTCACTGTTTGTTTGAGTTTCTGACTGAGTTTGAATGTCCGACTGGGTTTGAGTTTCTGACTGAGTTTCAGTTTTTACTTGCGTCTGCGTTTGCGTGGAAGAGTTTGTATTCGCACTGGTATTGGTTTCTATCTGATTAGCTGTGTCGCTTATAGTATTGGTTTGAGCATTATTGTTAGCATCGCTTATGGAGACTTCTTCGACAGAACATGCTGTTAGAAATATAACTGCGTAGATTGTAAAAATACGTTTCATGACACAACCTTAATTTTGAAATACTTAAATATGCAAAAAAGTATACCTAGGATTTGTCTTAATAAATGTACTTAAGTGTAATATTTGAAGTAAAAATCAAATCTTTATCACAAATTTATTAATAAATGTGTTTGAATTGTTGTAAAAACAGCATGAACAACAGCATATTTTCATTGATATAAAGAGGCATTGATATTAAGGAGTATTGGGAGTGGTCAATTGATTATTGAATGCGGAATATTTGATTTTTTCGTGTGTGTCATGAAGGTTATGATGATGGTTGAGATATGGTTGATAGCGGCTTCAACAAACACAGCGATTGTATGTGCCCTGTACACTTTAATCAATCGACGCCAAAACAGGACACTAAAAACCACTATAAAAAAGCACTATAAAAAACCACTATCACTATAACAGGCATCCACTTTATTAAATTGAATTGACAAAATTGTGAGTTGACGATTGTACCAAAACAATCTTTTCTCTTAGAAGGAAGCCTACATCAAAATCATTCAAATGAATTGTCAGTACGGGGTTTTTACTTGTCGTCTTTCTCTTCCTCTTAATAATCTGTACAAATAACTATCCCTGCATTGTCATCACTGTGTTTTACGTTAGAATGTTCATCTTAATCTTTACTCACCACTAACGGATATTATTTAACATGAAAAAACTCATTCCCTACGAATTGATTATTTTACTCGCCATTATTTGGGGTGTATTTGTTTTAGATTTTGTTGTTTTCTTTTTTGATTTTAACTCGCTGGGTATTCGACCAAGGCAGATTTTTGGATTGATAGGTGTCCCGTTATCAGCATTTTTGCACGGTGGTATCATGCATATTGTGTTGAATTCATTTGCGTTAATGATCTGTGGCATGATTTTAAAAATCTCTTATTCCCGTGATCAAATGGTGATGATTATTGTATTGGGCATTTTAATGTCTGGCCTGCTTACTTGGGTTATTAGTTCATCTGGAATTGTCGTGGGCGCCTCTGGTTTGGTGTATTGTTTTATTGGTTTGTTGCTTGCCAATATTTATTTTAACCCAAGCTTATTAAGTTGGACGCAAGCGCTGTTGTGTTTGTTTTTCTATTCAGGTGCGTTGATTGCAATGTTTAGAGTGCAGCATGGTATTTCGTGGGCTGGGCATTTTAGTGGTTTGGTTGCTGGCATTGTACTGTCATTAATGATGAGTAAAAAACGCGTGAAATAAGTGAGCAACAAGCCAGTCTGCTTAGCAGGCTGGCCTATGTATCTGTTTGTAATACTGGTTTAATGTCCAGTCTTTTTAAGTTAAAATCTCCCTCCTTTTAAAATCTTGAGCGTTCCGCTTTGAATCATTTAAACGATCGACAAAAACAAGCCGTATTAACTATCGACTGCCCATTGCTAGTATTGGCGGGCGCGGGGTCTGGCAAGACCAGTGTAATTACGCAAAAAATCGCTTACTTGATCCAAGATTGTGGATTCAAAGCCCGTAATATCGCAGCGCTTACCTTTACCAATAAAGCCGCACGTGAAATGAAAGAGCGAGTGCGTACCATTGTTAAAGGCCGTGCGTCTCACGGTTTGATTGTGTCTACTTTCCATAATTTAGGTTTGAACATCATTCGTAAAGAAGCAAGCTACTTAGGTCTGCGTAGCGGTTTTACGCTGTTTGATCAACAAGATGCCCACAGTTTAATTAAGAACATTGTGCAGGCAGAATTGAATGATCAGGACGAACATATTGATATGTTTCAAAACAAAATATCAGCATGGAAGAATGATTTATGGGAACCTGCCACCGCATTATCAAAAGCGCAAGACGACCTAGAACAAATGGCGGCTTTGGTATTTGATAAATACAACAGCGCACTTAAAGCCTATAACGCTGTGGATTTTGATGATTTGATTCGTTTGCCTGTGCAGTTATTTCACAAGCACGAAGACGTATTAGCCAAATGGCAAAAGAAAATTCGTTACATGTTGGTGGATGAATATCAGGACACCAACATCAGTCAGTATATTTTAGTAAAAATGCTAGTCGGCGCGCGTAATCGCTTTACTGTGGTGGGCGATGACGATCAGTCTATTTATTCGTGGCGTGGTGCGCGTCCTGAAAACCTTGTAAAACTAAAAGAAGATTTCCCAAGCTTGGAAATTATCAAACTAGAGCAAAACTATCGCTCAACGTCGTTGATTCTTAACGCGGCAAACGTGGTGATTGATCATAACCCTCACGTATTTGAAAAGAAATTATGGTCACAACAAGCAGGTGGTGATCGCATTACCATTATGCAATGTAAAAATGATGAAGCCGAAGCCGAATGGGTCGCGTCACAAATTATATTTCAAAAGTTAAATCGTAAATTAAAATTCAGTGACTTTGCGATTTTGTATCGTGGTAATCACCAAGCGCGTGTACTTGAATTTAAATTACAGCATCATCAAATTCCTTATAAACTAAATGGTGGACAATCATTTTTTGGCAAAGCCGAAATTAAAGATGTCATGAGTTATTTGCGTTTAATGATTAACACCGACGACAACTCTGCGTTTTTACGAATTGTGAATACGCCGCGTCGTGAAATTGGCCCTGTGACCATTGAAAAACTCAACCATTTTGCTGAACAAAATCAATTGGGGTTATTTGAGTCTGCACTGCATCCACAAATTACAAGTTACATCACCGGCACAAGTGGCGATCGCATTCATCGCTTTGCTAATTGGGTGGCCAAAACTCAACAAAAATTACACACCATCGATAACCCGATTCAAGCCATTAAAGAAATGCTGGCAGACATTCAATACGAAGTGTATTTACAAGCCGATTCCAACACACCCGAGATGGCACTCAAACGCATGAAAAACGTGTGGATGTTGGTAGACAACATTGATTACATGTTTAAAAAGAATGAAGAGGACGATGGTGAAGACGAACTGACCATTGCCGATGCCATTGGTAAATTAATATTACGTGACATGATGGAGCGCCAAGAAGACGAAGACCAAGAAGATGCCGTGCAATTAATGACATTGCATTCATCAAAAGGGTTGGAGTTTCCGCACGTACACATGATCGGCCTAGAAGAAGAATTACTGCCGCACAGAAACTCCATAGAAAGCGACGACATCGAAGAAGAGCGACGTTTAATGTACGTAGGCATCACTCGAGCTAAAAAAGTATTAACCATTTCTTATGCCGCACAGCGTAAGCAATTTGGTGAGTCCATAGACTGTACGCCAAGTCGTTTTTTAGATGAGTTACCACAAGAAGATATTTCATGGAAAGGGGCGGGACAATCAACAAAAGAAACCACTCAAGAAACAGGTAGTCAGGCGCTAGCAGGATTGCGTGCGTTGTTTGATGACTCTTGATTTTAATTTAAAAGTCCCTTTTTTAAATTAAACGCTTTATGACAATCCTGGCGCAAGGAAACCTTGCTTGGATTGTCAGTCGCATTTCGCACATCCATGTGCTGGTGATTAAGTTTTATTTCTTCATCCATGAAGAAATAAAAAGCTTTGTGATAATCCTGGCAGTTCCTGTGCATCCTGCACCCACTGCATTAGTGCATCCATGCACGTCGCGCAAGGAAACCTTGCTTGGATTATCAGTCGCAGTCGC
This sequence comes from Marinicellulosiphila megalodicopiae, assembly GCF_045862395.1. Taxonomy (NCBI): domain Bacteria; kingdom Pseudomonadati; phylum Pseudomonadota; class Gammaproteobacteria; order Oceanospirillales; genus Marinicellulosiphila; species Marinicellulosiphila megalodicopiae. The sequence goes on along the minus strand of NZ_AP023087.1, from coordinate 4,254,825 downwards.
ACATCCATGTGCTGTTTAAGTTTAATTTAATAGTCCCTTTTTAAATTAAACGCTTTATACGCACTCTGGCAGTTCCTGTGCATCCTGCACCCACTGCATTAGTGCATCCATGCATGTCGCGAAAGGAAACCTTGCTTGAATTGTCAGTCGCATTTCGCACATCCATGTGCTGGTGATTAAGTTTTATTTCTTCATCCATGAAGAAATAAAAAGCTTTGTGATAATCCTGGCAGTTCCTGTGCATCCTGCACCCACTGCATTAGTGCATCCATGCACGTCGCGAAAGGAAACCTTTCTTGAGTGAGTAGTCGCAGTCGTACATTCATGTTGAAGGTGTAGGGTTGAGATTTATCTCAAAAAACTAATAACCCAAAGGTGTTTGGGGGTGCAACCCAAGCAGTTCGATACTAAATACGTGGTTCATCCAAATCAGATAATAAATCAGGATGTTTAATAGCCAATTTGCATAAAACTATCGCACTGCCTGATGGTTTGAAGCGACCTTGCTCCCAGTCTCGAATGGTAGCAACAGGCGTTGATATTAAAGTAGCAAATTTAGTCTGTGATAACTTAAGTGCCTGACGAGCTTGTTGCAATAATATTTGCTCAGGGGTCGTTTCGCGGGCGATATTACCTGCTTGCATTTCTTGAAGAGATTCACGCAACCCATCAATGGATTCGCCCGCATCCAATTCAATGGCGTCAGCTATTTTATTTATATTCATCTTATTGCACCTGTTTTATATCGTGTGAACTCATATTTTCAGTTTGGTTTTTCTTGTAGATTGCTAATAAACAAAGAATATCTTCGTTTACATTAAAATAAATCACTCTAACCCCACCACGTTTGCCTTGTTTACCAACGCTCCAACGTATTTTGCGTGCACCATCAGCATTAGGGATCACGTCACCAGCATCGAAATGTTCAGATATATAAGTGATAAATTCAAGTCTTTCTTCTTCAGACCAGATGGCATCAGCTTGTTTTTTAAATGTTTGAGTCTCTTGTACCGTTTTCATTGGAATTTAGTGTAACTGATAAATAGATAATTATACGGGTAGCCCGTATATAATCAAGTTTAGTTTTGTATCTTGTTATAGTGAAATGCTCTCAATTAGAATTGTGTTTAGCCCAAAATAACTTAATCAAGTGGGTGATAATTTGCCTTTATCAACAATTGATTGGACTTCAAAAGTGGATGTCCATTTTGGTTTGTCCATTTTGGTTTGCTTATTATTTTTATTTTTTTCATTCATGAAAAAAATAAACGCTTGGTATAAATCTCGCACAAGGGAACCTTCCTAATCTTTATAGTTGCATACGCACATCCATGTGCTGGTTTTAAGTCATCAATTAGTTGAATCTGATTCAAGACGCCATTGGTTTAATAACAAGCAGACACTTTGATATTCGCTTTGCATCATTTTTGTATCTTGATATAAGCTTATTTTTATCAATCCTGAAATTAATAAACTGAAAAAAACTTCCGATTTCTTTTTGGCATCTTTAATGTGTATTAATTTTAACTGTGCTGTAAAAAAAGCATTGAGTCGGGTTTTAAATTGAGTGAAATCTTCTAAAAATTGTGTGTCATTCTCTAATGTGCCCTTCATGCTATTTAATAAAAAACAACCAAATTTACGATTGTCCTCAATTTTACCTGTTGTGAAATCTTTAAAAAAAAGTTCAATGCAATGTGTGTTATTTAAATTTGAATATTCATTTAAAATCGCCTCGACATAGTCTAAATACTGTTCAACACACAATTGAAAAATGGCTCGCTTGTCACCAAAGCTATGAATTAAGCTGCGACCACTGAGTGCTGTGATACTTTGTAAGTCTCTAAATGAAATCGCATCATAACCTTTTTGCCAGAATAAATTCATGCAAGATATGAGTGCAGCTTGCTTGTTAAAGCTGATTTTTCGGCCCATGAGTTGGTACTCTATTATTCGATTAAAATTAATTTTACAACAACTGTTGTAATAATGGAAATTGTGGATTATATTTATTGAAACAACTGTTTCAATAAAGGTCGAAAATATGTCTGTTAAGTTAAATCAAACAATCGAAAATATTGTATTACCTAATATAGATGGTCAGCAATTTGAGTTGTCATCCTTGAAGGGGAAGCGTGTCATGGTGGCATTTCATCGATTTGCCACCTGTCCATTTTGCAATTTACGCATTCATCAATTGATCAAAAATTATGATCAATTTTCGGATAAGTTTACCATTGTTGCGATATTTGATTCCCCATTAGATCATTTACAAAAACACGCGACAGACCATCATGCGCCCTTTTATATTTTGGCTGATAGTACTAACCAATATTATCAATCGTTTAGTGTCGAGCGTTCGGTGCTTAAGGTGATAAAAGGGTTTTTTAAACACTTTCCATCGTTAATGTATGCGATGTTTATCAAGGGGTATTGGCCATTTCCAATTAAAGGGAATGTTTTTTCGATGCCGATGGAATTGTTAATAAATGAACAAGGTGAGGTGGTTAAAATATTTAAAGGACAGGACGAGGGTGATCATTTACCCATTGATGCGATTAAACGGTTTGCTAATATGGGCGAGCTTTAAATGATTGAGAGTCGGTCAGTGCAATACTGACCGATTGAGAAGTGGTCCTTGTTAACAGATAACAGTTAACAGATAAGTAGGAGTTATTCGGTAGAATTGTTTTTATTGTAATCTTTAAACGAACGTAAAAATAAACCTAAGCCACCCACTGCCAATACCAAAATAGAAATCAACTCAAATGCTGACATCGGTTTAATGCTGAATCGAATTGACATAATCACACCAAAAATCAGTGCAGTGATTGAACCTATGGTTAACAACCAGCCAAAAATATTTCTAGAATTAAAAAATAAAAAACCAACACCAAACATAAACGGAATCATAATGATGCCACCTGTGATACTGAACTGGCTACCAAACATAGAGCTGCCATACAGTCTTGATGTTAAAGCAAAACTTGAAGATACGTTGATGGAATTAAGCAATAAGTAAAACCCACCACACATCATCACAAAGCCAATAAAAAATTGACCAATACCGCCTGAATTACCTCCGGCTCCTTTCATAGTTGTCTCCTGTTTTTAATATTATCTTAATAAATTATGGTTCGAGGTGGGTAATATACAGGACTTATAGATAATCCCAAAACATCAAAGCAACAAAGCCAAGGGATCGATGCTATTTTTTACGATTAAGGTTGTTTTTTAGCCTGGGGTCAGATCCATAAATGGTAATTTGTCAGCAAAACTGCGCAGTAACTTAAAAATGGATCTGACCCCAGGCTAGTTTTTGATGTATGAAATTGATGGGTTGCTATCTGTTATCAAAAAATGGATCTGACCCTAGGTTATTAAAAATGGATCTGACCCTCGGTTATTCTCTTTGATTGATTAAAGTACATTATCTAATTACTCTGAATCCTTGCAATATATTGCTTAATCCGTATATTCGCGATTAATTTTTAGATTACGTTAAATAGGGTGCAAACATGATTACAGTTATCGTTAATGGCGCAAATGGCCGTATGGGTTCACAAGCTTGTGAAGCAATTAAAAATGATCCAGATTTAGAGTTAATTGGACAAATTGATTATCAAGATGATTTACAAAAAACCATCGAAACCTTAAAACCTCAAGTGGTGGTAGATTTAACTATTGCCTCAGCTGGTTTTGCTAATGCGCAAACCATTTTAAATGCAGGTGCACGCCCAGTCATTGGTACGAGCGGTTTTTTACAAGAGCAGGTTGAAAAGCTTCAAGCATTGGCTAAATCAAAATCGTTAGGTGGTTTAATTGCCCCTAACTTTTCTGTTGGTGCGGTATTGATGATGAAATTTGCAGGTGAAGCGGCAAAATATATGCCTGACGTAGAAGTGATCGAAGCCCACAGCCCGCAAAAAGAAGAAAGTCCATCAGGTACAGGATTACGCACGGCTGAAATTATTAATGCGGCCCGCACTCAAGCGCCAACTCCAACAAGTGACAAAGAATTAATTGAAGGCGCGCGTGGTGCTGAATTAGAAGGTGTTAAATTGCATTCTGTTCGTCTGCCAGGTGTGGTTGCTCAGCAAACTGTATTTTTTGGTGGCACAGGCGAGACTTTAAAAATCGAGCATAATTCACAATCTCGTGAGTCGTTTATGCCAGGTATTTGTTTGGCATGTAAAAAAGTCGTTGATCGCAACGAGTTAGCTTATGGTTTAGAGCATTTACTTTTTTAGAAGTAAGTAGTCTTGGAGTGGTTGTTTCTTTTTGATGTGTAAACTTCAATAGTATTTGCGCAGATATTTGTTATAGCAATCTAATTAAAAAAAGGGTGAATCTATGTTCGATTCACCCTTTTTTGTTTTTAAGTATTCACCTTGTTTTTAAGTATTCACTTTGTTTTTGAGCTGGGCCTTTTCGTTTGCCGCTCATATTTGACTGGTTTTTTTCAAGTTGGGCTAATTGTGCATCAGATAAAACGGATTTTATCTGCTTCATTAAAGTTTTGTGTGCTTCAAAGCTTGGACGCTGCTGTGTGGTTTGATCTGGTTGCGATGTTTCTAAAATTTCATTTATTTTTTCAGATTGTGTATCACTTAAGTTAATTTGCTGCAGCATTTGTTGCATGGGGTTTGGATGTTGGTTTCTATAGTTTGCGTTTTGACTGAAAGTTGAATGTTCAATTGATGTGTCATCTGTTGAATGGGTTTGTGCTAGTGCAAAATTGGTGATCGCTATTAAAGTGGCTATTACTGAAATAATGATGGATAGATTGCGAATTGTATTTCTCATAATGTTTCTCTGGGGTTTAAGGTGAATTAAGCCTCTGATTTAGCAAGATTTTTATCTTTCTAAATCAGAGATTCCTTAAATATAAGAAATAACTTTGCATGTAATGTGAACGAAATAAGCATGTATTGTTTTATAAATGATTTTATAGCTAATCAATTAGATTGAATTTTAATCATCCAGTTGCAGTTTATTGCAATTAGATGATGGGTAAGTTTCTGGATTATTTGAAGTTTGCTGCAGCAATGATCAATGCAATTATGGCGATAGCGATGGATAGATTACGAATTTTAATTCTCATGATTTAACTCCTTTAAATATGAATGCATCAGACATGCTGTCATTGTTAATCGGGCATGGAACGCAAGCAATAATAATTTAAAACGACTTTGTGTTAAATAGTTGGGGTGGATTTTATTGTTAATGTATTTTTCCATTGTTTTTTGTAAATTTTGTTAAAAAATGGAGGGCGATTTTCTTATTTACTTTCACAGTGTGTAGTTAAAAATGCACTTAAAATCGCCTAGTTCACAGGTAAATCAAATGAACTTCTCAAAAATAACATAATTGTAGAAAACTCTTTGTTTATTTTGTGGTTTGTATGAATAATGCATTTAATAACATTTTGGTAACAATGTTATCAAAATGAATACATTCAATACAACAAAATATGTTTGCGACAAATATGCAGTTAATTTGCAAAAACGTATCAAACGTTAGGCTTATTTCATGAATATAAAATTATTATTTGCTACTAATGCATTGGTTTTGGGGGTCGCTACGAGCTGTATACAGGCACCCATTGATGAGGCAACTACTCAAGACGGTACGCAAACGCAACCCAACTCTCAAATTACAGACACTCAAATTACAGACACTCAAACTACAGACACTCAAACTACAGACACTCAAAGTCAGACTCAGACTCCATCCGAAACACAAACGATGACAACTGTCGAAGTGACGCAAACACAAACCGAGTCTGAAACAAGCACGCAAACGCAATCCAATACTTCTTCGCAAACCGAAACCGAAACACAAGGCAATACTCAAACTGACCCACAAACTCCAGCTGATAGCTATGCCTATTGTTTGGATGATTTACAAAATAACCAACGTTATCAAATTCAATCTGTGGCCAATGGCTTTGTTTGGGATGTGTTGAGTGTTAGTGAATTAGCAGGAGCAGATATTATTGTTTGGGATAATTTAGATGCGCAAAATCAACAGTTTTTGGCGACGGAAATAAGTGCGGGTTTATGGCAATTTACAGCGGCACATTCTTCGTTGTTATTGGCTGTTGAAGATAATGACACCCAAATTAATGGCGTGCTAGAACAGGCAGATCAAACGTTGGGGTTTTATGTGCAACGAGATAATGCATCTCAACCTTGGCGTGTTGTGCCAGCTCATAGCGGATTAACATTAACGCTTGAAACCAATGAAAAGCTTTCGGCTATTACTCAGCAAAATGAAGCGCAATCAGCCTCTCAGCGCTTTGTTTTTAATCCTGTTAATCAAGCATGTCAAACCGGTGCTAATGAATTTACTGAGCAGCAATTGGTAATTAACTCGCCAGTAGGGAGTTTAGTAGCGGTTCCGCCAGAGCCTGAAGTGACATTGATTATTGAAGAATATGGCGCAGGTTGGTGTGATGTACTAGGCGAAGTACAAAGCAATTGGGAAGGGTTTAACGGCCAGGGTTTCTCAAATACCGTTAATGAAGTGAACTCATATATATCAATGAAAATAGACGTTGCCAAAGATACTACCGCTAATATTGCGATTCGCTACGCAAATAGCAGCACAGACACCCGACCAGGTCAGTTTTATATTAATGGACAAGCTTCCACCCAGGTTGAATTTGCTCAAACAGAAAGCTGGACAGATTGGCAGATTGTGAATGTCTTAGTTCCTTTGTTTGCGGGTGAAAATAACATTCAGCTTAAATCAACAGGTGCTGGCGGATTAGCAAATATTGATAATATGACATTTACAAAGGGTAATTTTGAAACACTTTCTTGTTTGGTTGAAGATGGCGCTAAGCAGTTAGAGTATTTAACTCGTGGTGTGCATGCTCATATCACAAAAGGTGGTGATGTGATGGTGAGCTGGCGCTTATTAGGCACCGAAAGCTTTAATACTGCGTTTAATTTTTACCGTGATGGCACTAAATTAAATAGCACACCCATTACAGAGGGCACAAACTGGATTGATTCAAATGGAACAGTGAATTCAGTATATTCAGTTGCGGTTGTCAGCAATGGCGTTGAAAGTGATCTGCAATATCAAGAAGATTCAGTATGGTCCAATTACTTCAAAGGGATTGATATCAATCAACCCGCACCAGGAGCAGATTTTGAATATGCAGCTAATGATGCGAGCATTGCAGATGTAGATGGTGATGGCGAATATGAAATTATTTTGAAATGGGATCCAACTAACGCGAAAGATAACTCTCAATCAGGGGTGACGGGTCATGTATTTATTGATGCATACGAAATGGATGGCACGCAATTATGGCGCATAGATTTAGGTAAAAATATTCGAGCAGGGGCACATTATACGCAATTTACAGTTTATGATTTTGATGGGGATGGCAAGGCAGAAATGGGGGTGAAAACTGCTGATGGCACCATTGATGGTTTGGGTAATGTGATTGGAGATGCCAATGCAGATTACCGAGAAACCAATGGTTATATTTTATCGGGCCCTGAATTCTATACCATATTTAATGGAGAATCTGGTGCTGCAATGGCAACAGTAGATTTTATTCCACCTCGTGGCACGGTATCTAGTTGGGGTGACAATTACGGTAACCGAGTGGATCGTTTCCTTTCTGGTATGGCGTTTGTAGATGGTGCTCGACCTTCAATCATCGTGGCACGTGGTTATTACACCCGAACAGTGATAACCGCATTTGATTGGAGAAATGGTCAATTAACGGCACGCTGGACTTTTGATACCAACGACACAGGGCTTGATGCTTATCAACATCAGGGCGCACACAGCTTGTCGATTGCTGATGTAGACCAAGATGGAAAAGATGAAATAATTTACGGTGCGATGACTGTGGATGATGACGGTTCACCAATGTATAACACAGACTTAAAGCATGGTGATGCATTGCATGTAAGTGATATTGATCCGGATCGTCCAGGTTTAGAGGTGTTTATGATTCATGAAAATCAAGACATTTATGCGGAATTACATGATGCAAAAACCGGTGAAATTATTTGGAAAATGGAAGAAGCAGGCGCCGATTCAGGTCGTGGTGTGGCAGCAAATATTGATCCTAATTTACCGGGTATGGAAACTTGGAACAGTAAAGGCGGCTTGATGACGTCTAAAGGTGTGGATGCTGGAAATAAACCAAGCTCAACTAACTTCTTAGTATATTGGGATGGTGACTTATTACGTGAGTTATTAGATGGTACTAAATTAGATAAGTGGAACTACAACACTTCAGCTCAAGAGCGTATGTTGACGATTTATCAAGATATCGATATTTCTTCAAATAATGGTTCAAAAAGTACCCCTACATTATTGGCGGATGTTTTTGGAGATTGGCGAGAAGAGATCATTTTACGCGCAGCGGATAATCAAAAGCTTTATATTATGTCCACGGATTATGCTACGGAACATCGTTTATTTACCTTCATGCATGACGCTCAATATCGCAGCGCAATTGCTTGGCAAAATACAGCGTATAACCAACCGCCACACCCAAGTTACTTTATTGATCCTGCAATGGATGAGCCTAAGCAGCCAAGTATTTATGTGGTTCAACCTTAAATAAACCCTCTTAAACATTCCCATATAATTTAAATGTATGTGAATGCTTTTTCACTATTATTTAAAAAATTCGAGACAGTGTTATGAATTTAAAATTACGCTCACGCATTTTAATTAATGCAATGATTTTAATGGGAGTATCAAGCTGTATTGTGTCTAATAATGATGCGGCCACACAAACGTTAACGGATAACAATTTAAACGCTACTTTGACCAATACTCAAACTGAAAGTGTGAATGTCACTGAAACTCAAACGGACGATCAAACCCAGACCCAAACAGCCACACTCACTACTACACAAACTACTACACAAACAGCTACACAAACAATGACAGCTACGTCAACTCAAACTGTCACTCAAACAGAGACAGATACAGAAACACAAAATTCAATGTTTACACCAATCATCACCATAGAAGAAACCGATGGGTTGTGTTTGTTGCAGGGGGTGATTGAAACGCAGCACGCCAATTCTATCGATGGTTATAGCAATAGTGATAATAACGATGGAGCTACGATTTTTTATCAATTTGAAGTCAAGCAAGCAGGAGATCATCAATTGAGCGTGCGTTATGCAAATGGATCAGCGCTTGATCGCCCAATGCAATTGCACATCAAGAATCAATCAACGAATCAATCAACGAATCAATCAGCCAATTTAATTGCGACAGCGAATCCAGGGGTTTGGGATCAATGGTTTGATGTGAGTGCAACTTTATACTTAGATGTGGGTGTCTATGATGTTGAATTAATAGCGCAATCAGAAACAGGCTTGGCAAATATTGATTCATTAACCATCAAAGGGATTGATTTGGGGGTGAATGATTGTACTGTTGAATTATCAATGTGTGATTACACTTCAAACAACCAAACTTATTGCGAATATGGAAACCAGACAGACATAAACGGTGACGGATTTGGTATAGAAAATGGACAGCAATGTGTGGTTGCCAATTCTGCTCAAGATCCTGATCCTTACAGCTGTAGTGTTAATCAAAATACAATCCCCGGACCAAAGATACATATTATTGGGGATTCGACAGTTACCAATTATTCTGGATCGTATTTTCCGCAAACAGGTTGGGGTCAAGTGCTACCTTACTTCTTTGATCAGCAATCTGGGTTAAGTGTTACCAATAAAGCCATTGGCGGAAGAAGTTCTCGCAGTTTTTATCAAGAAGGCAGATGGCAAACTGCATTAGCGGATATGCAAGCGGGAGATTATTTATTTATTCAGTTTGGACATAACGATCGAGACTTCACCAAAGAAGAACGCTTTACACCAGTAGATGATTTTGTGGATTATCTTGAAATTTACATCAATGAATCTCGTGCAGTTGGGGTGACGCCAATTTTAGTGACACCGATGATTGTGCATGCTTATCGAAATGGCGCGCTGCGCAATGTGTTTACTGAAGATGGAAATCATTACGCGACAGCCATGAAAGATTTGGGTGTTGCTATGGATGTCCCGGTTGTGGATTTAAATCAAAAATCTTGGGATTTAGTTTCACAAGTAGGGGAGCGTTATGCCAATGAATTTTTGTTTTTACAATTACCTGGTGGGCGATACGATCGTTTTGAAGATGGTGTGAATGATTACACGCATTTTCAACAGCACGGCGCATTAGAAATGGCGCGATTAATTGTTGAAGGTTTAAATGAAATTTCCTCAAATGAATCCATTGCTTGGTTAACGTCATTATTAAAACCTACTTATAATCTAACAATTAATACCGTTGGAGATCGTGATAATTGGGTGACCAAATCTAATGCGTATCCTGCAAATGCACCAATTACATTACAAGCAATTACCGATAATAATAGTGGTTTTCTAAATTGGAATATTGATGACAGCCAAACTCAAACGGATATGCCGTATCAATGGGTGATGCCAGAAAAAGATGTCAGTGTGACAGCAAACTTTACACAATCCTTTGCAAATTATCCTCATCAACAATTAATTATTATTGGTGACTCTACCGTAGCTACTTGGTCCGATGTGTTTTATCCACAACGTGGTTGGGGGCAAATGATTCAGCCGTTTTTTGATGCCAATAAAATCACAGTTGAAAACAGAGCGCGTTCAGGTCGAAGCTCAAAAAGTTACTACAACGAAGCGGAATATTGGCCAATTGTAAAAGAGCTGATTAATCCGGGAGATTTTGTATTAATTCAATTTGGAATTAACGATCGTAATTCATCTGATCCACTGCGTTATGCGCCAACCGGTGGCGAGTTTGAAGATTATTTAACGCGTTATGTGAATGAAACAAAAGCAAAAGGCGGACACCCAATTTTGGTTTCGACCATTCCACGTAATGGTTATAATGCCGACGGTACCGTTTATGATTCTTATCACGAACATCCTGTGGTGACTCGTGAATTAGCTGCTCAACTTAATGTGCCTCTAGTGGATTTAGATGGCAGAGGCATTGAATTGTTAGAATCTAAAGGTCAAGACTATTCTGGGTTTATGTATTATATGAATGTTGATGCTGGTCGTTTTCCTGATTCTTATTATAAAGATGGACGCGCGGATAATGTGCACTTACAAGTGGCTGGTGCCATTGAGTTTGCAAGATTGGTTTCTGATGAAATTAAAATGAGTCCGTTTTCTGAGTTATTGCCAATACAAGCGGCGTTAAAACCTTTGGTGAGTTTGCAAGTGGGTTCAACTTCTCAAAATGCGATGGTTACCCAAGGGTTTTCTTATCCTGAAGGGATGCAATATCCAATTAGTTTTCGCGAAAATGGCAGTGGTGATTCGTTCTTAAATTGGATCAACCTTTCAAGTTCCAACTCTGTTATTTCAACCAGTGATTATTATTTATGGACGATGGGTTCACAAAATAGCTTGCAAGCTAACACGCAATAACCCAATTCAACAAAATCCTAACAAATCATGACAGAGCTGAGTTTTCAGCTCTGTTTAAATAACAACCCCTCTAATTTCATGGTGTTGAGCCATGAATGTGATTTGTATTTGTGTAACAAATGTCGAAAACTGTGCTGAAGTCAGCATTTATCATGATACATGCCCCTTAAAAAATACCTTTATCTGCCTTGATGCCCTGTAAAGTTTTGATTTTCATGTAATATGAAACCATCTATTTTATTTCTGGTGATGGTTGTATGCCAAACTTCAAGACACTCTCCCTATTATCAATATTGTTTGCTCTGGTTTCATGTAAAGAGCAGGTTCAGTTTTCCGACGAAGACGATTTTTCTATTAATGCTCGAAGTTGCTCAACTTCAGAAGATTATTTCACTCAAAAAGTGTTGCCTGTTATCGCACAGTGTTCAGCCTGTCATTTTGATCATGATGGCAGTAATGAGCTTAAAATCAAAAATGGCGATCAATATAATAATTATTTAAATATGCGCAATTATATTTTAGATGGATTTGAGCAAGTCTTATTAGACAAGCCTTCAGGGGATAATGATGTATTTCACACAGGCGGCATTCGATTTGATGTACAAAGTGATGAGTACGCCAATTTAAATGAATTTATTGCATTAGTGCACACTGACGAAGAAAGTAGCTGTGATCAACTTAATCAGTCTGCATCCGTTGATGTGAATATCGAGTCATTTGATCAAACCTTACGAAAAAGTACGCTTTTATTTGCCGGACGATTACCTACCTCTGTTGAATATGCAAAAGTGGTGAGTGCTTCCTCTTTACGCCGAGTGCTTAAAGATAATGTTATGAAAGGTGAAAATTTTGAAAAGTTTTTAATGGAATCTGCAAATGATCGATTATTAACGAATAAGTTTAATGGTCGAACCTCTGTGCAAGGATATTATTATCCACTGCGCGATGTACTTTACGATGAAAATCTTGGGGGGGATGGGTCAAATGAAACACGGGATTTAATTGACCTGTCTTTAAAGCAGATGCCGTTACGTCTAATCAATTATGTAGTTAAAAATGACTTGCCGTATTCTGAAGTATTAACTGCTGATTATATAATAGTGAACGGATATTCAGGTCCGGGATTAATGGGCGATGATTTTAAAGGTGAAGTGAGACAATTTGATAATTGGCAAAAAGGTGACATCACTAAATATCGTTTTATTATGGATGAATATAGCGAGACTAATTTTAGTTTGCCCGATCATGTTTTAAGTAAAACCGATGAAGGAAAAAAACGATTACCCCAAGCTGGATTGTTAACCTCTCCTGTTTTTTTATATCGATACCAATCAACCGATACAGGGCGTAACCGCGCAAGAGCAAATCAAACGCTTCAAATGTTTTTGGGAGTCGATTTAGAGGGCAGTATTGTTCGCGCCCAAGACCCTGAAGAATTAACTAACTTTACAAATCCAGGTGATCCAGCTTCAAGTTGTTTTGGGTGTCATAAAGTCATGGATCCAATTGCAGGTACTTTTCAAAGTTATGGTGATGAAGGAGAGTATTTGCATAAAGAAAACGGGACAACTACTTTGTCTAATTCATATATTCGAGAGGGAAAACGTGGCAGTAATCAAAGTAATCCACTTCGATATCACACAAAAGATACATGGTATCGAGATAATTTAATACCGGCAGGTTTTGAAAGCGAGAACATGAATAAAGATGAAGAGTTTTGGTATCAATCGTTACAAGATCAAGAAAAATACGTAGATGCGACTCAGTGGTTGGCGAATAAAATTGTAAAAGATGAACGGTTTTTAACAGGAACGGTTAAGTTTTGGTATCCAGTTATTTTTGGTACCGATCCAATTAATGCACCTGTTAATACATCCGATGCAAATTATTCCGAACGCGCACAAATTTATGAGTATCAACAAAATTTAATTAAAGATTTAGCCAGTGATTTCAGATTTAGAAAATTAAATTTAAAAGATTTATTAGTGGATATGGTGTTGTCCGATCAATACCGAGCATTAGATCGAAAAGATATCAACACCAATACTGAATTTGTTGCAGGTCAAGGTGTGCTTTTAACTCCTGAACAATTAGATCGTAAAATTTACGCAGTGACACAGTTAGGTTGGAATAATTTATCAAATAGCGAATCAAATCGAAAACTATTAAGCGATTATTATTTTTATTACGGCGGAATTGATTCTGACGAAATTGAAAAACGCACAAGTGAAATAACCAGTTTGATGGGTTTAGTGATTGAACGCATGACCGGAGAATTTAGTTGCAGAATGTTAATGGAAGATTTTGTTTTACCCCAAGGTGAGCGACGATTAATGCGTTTTGTTGAATTGTCTTATGTTCCACAAACCCAGCCTGAAAATGCGTCGGGTGTATACAAAGTAGACATCAATAATATTCGCCATCAAATAGCGCGATTGCATTTTGATATTTTGGGTGAAGATTTAGACGATGATGATCCAGAAGTAGATCAAACTCTTGCATTATTTACAGCAGTTTGGAATATGCGAATGAATGATGAAAATTATTCTGATAACCCAAGTCAAAATAGTGAAGACCCTATATATAATGAATATTGTAATACAGGCGGTCGTCAATGGGACACTTCTGTATGGCCTTATAAAAATCCAGAACAAACTTTGAAATCTTGGCAGGCAGTAATTATATATTTAATGTCTGACTTCAAATTTATTTATCGATAGGGGCGCAAAAATGAAACGTCGTAATTTTTTAAAATCGTTTAGTGCCGCAGGATTAGTTGCAGGCACCCCTATTTCACAAAAAGCATTTGCAGCTGCTAATTATACAGGGCCAATTTATATCACATTGCAAGCTCGAGGAGGCTGGGATGTGACAAGTTTATGTGATCCTAAAACAAATTATGATTACACCGATCGAAACGGCAATACTGAAAATATTTTAGTGAACAACTGGAGTAAAGGGGAAGATGAATCTGGAGAAGAAATTGATATTCCAGCATCAGTAGTACCTAATAGTGAAATCACTTACGCACCGTTTGGCGCGAACGAAAAATTATTCACCAATCATGGCGATAAAATGATGATCATTAATGGCATCGACATGCAAACTAACTCCCATGAAGCGGGTACTATAAATACTTGGAGTGGGCGTTTTAGTGAAGGCTTACCTACATTTACCGCTTTAGTTGCTCAAGCATATGGTCAAGGTTTACCAATGGCATTTGTTTCAAATGGTGGATACGCTGCAACCAGTGGCATTATTAGCCCTACTTTATTGTCAGGAAATTCAGGGCGATTAAGAGATTTGGCAACGCCAAATAAAGTGGACACTAGTCGAGAAACCGATACTAAAAAGTTTGTAGGCACCGAAAGTTTAGATTTAATTAAACAATATAAGCAAGCAAGATTAGATCGGTTGTTAGCGCGAAATGGATTGCCTTATACTCAAAAAGTATTGAGTCAATTTGCATCCGCACAATCAGAAAATAATGACCTTGAAAGTTTAAAACTTCAATTAAGAAAAGGTTATGAAGAGGGTGATGAATTACAAGAAAATTGGGTGACTGCAGATTCATACGACAGTGGAAATGGATTTTTAGATCAGATTGAACTTACACTTGCCGCTGGGGCAGCTAATGTTATGGTAGCAGCTGATTTGCGTACTGGAGGATTTGATACCCATGGTAATCACGATACTCGTCATGCCAATGCATTATCTACATTAACAGATGGTGTGGATTTTTTATGGCAACGCGCTAAGTATTTAGGAATTGAGGATCGAATTAGACTTGTGATTGGTTCTGAATTTTCAAGGACACCTAAATACAATGATGGCAATGGCAAAGATCATTGGCCAGTTAATTCAATGATATTTATGCAAAAACCTGAAAGTACATTAACCCAAGGACGTGAGATTCAATATGGCAAAGTATTTGGACAATCCTCAAGTGGGCATCGAGCATTGCAATTAAATTCGTTAGATTTATCGCCGATTGCCTTTGGTGAAGAGGACGATAATAATCCAATGCCAACATTACAACCACGACATATTCATCGTATATTACGACGTTGGGCTGGAATTGAAAATGACCCGTTTAGCGATAAATTTGATCTAAATGCTGACGATCTTCCTGTAGAAAATATTATTTAAAACGGTTTTTCTTATTTTAAAAAATAGAATTTAAACGCTCAATTCATTTTGTATTGGGCGTTTTTTTATTCCAAGCAATCATTTGATTCACTAATTTCAGCTTCAAGCGTAGTGATGTTTTTTCCAATGTCATTACTGGTTATTCGATCTTTTAATGTTTCTCGTTGCGCAACTAATCGCTTTTTTTCAATACAAGGATCTAATTTTTTACGTTGGCTAAATTGCATGCTTTCAGTTTGAGTTTTTTGTTTGGCTTGCGATTCTTTTTTTTCTGAAGGCTCTGCACTTAATATAATGTCTGGAGAAAACTGTTCACTGTCATTCAAAAGTTGTAATGATTCCTGTGGATCAAATGCCTGTTCAGAAATAATTAAGTCTGATTGAAATTGAGAATTCATCATTGGAAGTACAATGACTAACACTAATGAAAAAGCAGACAGGCTTGAATAAAACCCCCAGCTTTTCCAAAATGGCGTGTCATCGTTTGTATTGTATGTACTGTTTGTTTTATGGAATGTATTTTTCTTTGGTGTTTTAAACTTTACAGAATCGGGCGTTTTAAATTGCCCTTTACGGGTTTGATAAAGACGATTTAATTGATCGTCATTTTGTTGTTTTTTATCGTTCATACATCACCTCTTAATGCATCACTGATGATTGTTTTTGCACTTTTAATTCGACTTTTAATCGTTTCACCGTTGCTTTGCATAATGTCGCTGATATCGTCAAGACTAAAGCCTTCTTGTTTTAAAATAAATGCCTCGCGTTTGTCGCAACTTAAAGTCATTAGTGCTTGATCGAATTTAGTTTTAATTTGATCTTGATAAATTGATTCGTCAAGGGGTAACTCATTTGATTCAATGGCGTTAATTTGTAATTCACTATCCGTTTGAACGCTATTGAAAAAATGATGTTTGCGCTGCCAGTCGATTAGGCGCTTTCTGGCTATGCCAAATAGAAAGGTTTTGACTGATGCAGTCGCAACATACTTGCTTTGAGAATTTATTAAAGACAGCCAAATATTTTGCATAATATCTTCACTGCCTTCTATGCCGTTTAAGCTACAAATATAATGATAGAGATCATGACTGTATCGTTCAGAAATAATTTCTAAAATCAAAGGGTGTTTTGACTGACTATAAAGACTCAATAAGCTTTGGCTATCTTTATTTTTCAGTCTTAGTTTTGTTAACCAAAACGACATAAATTATGAATCTCAGTGATGATTAATATTGTATGAGTAAACTTTTAGCATTATGAATCATGTTAGTTAACAGTGCTACCTCAGAATTAGAATTGTCAATATTTGCTAGCCAATTTAATATTAAATCGTAATCACTTTTTTGAGTTTGGTCGGATTTTAAATTTTCTGCAAATTGCATAGCACTGGTCGCTAAAATAAGTGAATCAGTATTAGATGCTTTAGTTGTATTTAATATAGGCAGGGTGATTTTTTCACTGGATTGATTTAATTGTAATTTGTATCTTGCTTTAAAATAGGCAATTTCAGTATTTTCTGATGTAGGAATTGAAAGTGCCTGCCCTTCATTTTGATAGCGTAATGGATCTACATTGGGAGTATCACCTTGTAATGTGATTTCATATAAAGCGGTTACTGTATGTCCTGCTCCCATTTCAGCAGCATCTATTTTGTCATTGTTAAAATCTTCACGGTTTAATCGACGGTTGTTATATCCAATTAATCGGTATTCCAAAACATATTGCGGATTAAACTCAACTTGAACCTTGACATCAGATGCCACACTTAATGTCATGCTTGGTAGTTGTTCTGAAAATATTCTGCGGGCTTGATTGTAATCATTTACAAAATAAGCATTGCCTTCGCCGGCATTGCTGATTTCTTCCATGATTGCGTCATTATAACCAGAGTGTCCAAAACCTATAGCAGATAAATAAATGGCATCATTAGCTTGTTTGCTCACAAATGTTTTTAATGAATCGACTCCAGTTAAACCCACATTAAAATCTCCATCAGTGGCTAGTACCACTCGATTTACACCCTCTTGAATATAAAATTGTTTTGCTAAATCGTATGCCTGTTTAATGCCTGCGCTGCCATGAGTAGATCCGCCAGAGTTTAATGAATGAATGATTTTATGTAATTGTTGTTTATTGTTTCCTGAAATTCCTTCTGCTAATACTGCAGCACGTCCTGCATAAGTCACAATTGAAACTTTATCATCCTCATCTAATTGTTCAATTAATACGTCCATGCCTTTCATTAATAATGGCAATTTATCCTGGCTACTCATTGAACCTGATACATCAATTAATAGAACTAAATTCATCGCAGGAAGTTCTTCTTTTTTAACTTCAAATGCTTTCAGGCCAAGTTGTAATAAATGCGTGTTTGCTTTAAAAGGATGCATAATTAAATTTGCATTTAATGCGATAGGTGAATTTAAAGTAGATGGTGTGAGGTAATCGTAGTTAAAATAATTAATGACTTCTTCAGTGCGTACTAATTCTTTTGGAGGGAGCTGTCCATTATCTAAATATTGCTGAATTTGTGAAAAACTAGAGGTGTCCACATCCACTGAAAATGTACTAACAGGCTCATCTTTTGTCAGTTTTAAATTATGTACAGGGTTGTGCGCAATAGTTGGTGCAGTGAGTCGATTTTCATATAATGGCGCTTCAATCATTATATTTGAATAGTTAGTTGATTGATCAGTAGCTTTATATTTTTCGCTTTTCTGTGTTTGGTATGTTTGAATTTTATTATGATGACTGTTTATGTCATGCATATTACTGATTTGATCCATTTGCTCTACTACCCTAGTTTCTGAAACAGGTGTAGCAGTTGTTTTAATTTCATTTGGCGCGGGTATGGATTTTTTTGCATCAGTATGATTTGTTTCATATTCTTGTGCGATAGTTTCGCCAGTTTTAGTGCTTGATGCACAGTTTACAAATAATGCGCTCACAGTAATGAAGCTTGCAGCTAAAATAGTTAATTGAATGGTTTTTTTCATGTGTTTCCCCTTGGTAAATACGTTGATATCACTTAAATTAGTGATCTGTTATGTATTAATCGCAAGATTTTTGAAAAAGGGTGAAAACTTTTTTAATTTTTTAAATAGGGTGAGGTTAAATAATGAAAAAATGGATTATGGCAATTGATCAAGGAACGTCCAGTACACGTTGTGTGTTGTTTGATTTGAACGGCATTCCAGTTGCATCGGATCAAATGGAGTTTGAGCAAATTTATCCGCAGTCTGGCTGGGTTGAACACGATCCAAATCAAATATGGGATACAGTGTTATTAACTTGCAAGAATGCCATGAAAAAAGCACAAGCTAATGCTGCTCAAATTATTGGAATTGGAATTACTAATCAGCGCGAAACCACATTGGTTTGGAATAAAAAAACAGGTCAGGTTGTGTATAACGCTATCGTCTGGCAGGACCGACGCACTGCTAAGCAGTGCGATGATATTAAACAAACAAAAATGGCGGATGTGATTTGGAAAAAAACGGGTTTAATTGTCGATCCATATTTTAGTGCAAGTAAAATTAGATGGATATTGGATCACAATGAAAACTTACAAAATCAAGCCAGTAAAGGAGAGTTATGTTTTGGTACTGTGGATTGCTATTTATTATTTAAACTTACAAAAGGTGAATCATTTAAAACGGATGTAACTAATGCATCTCGTACAATGTTGTTTAATATTCAAACGAAGCAATGGGATGATCAGTTGCTAACTTTATTTAATATCCCAAAACATATGCTACCTGAGGTTTTTGATAATGGTGCAAATTTTGGTGTCACTGATTTATTTGGAGCAGATATCCCCATTTTGGCAATGGCTGGTGATCAGCATGCGGCGATGATAGGGCAGGCGTGTTTTAAAACAGGACAGGTAAAAAGCACTTACGGAACAGGGTGTTTTATGATGAGTCAACTTGAGCGGAATTTCAGATTATCTCAGTATCATTTATTAACTACTATTGCATTTCAATTTAAAGGAGATACGCATTATGCATTAGAAGGAAGTATCTTTATGGCAGGGGCAACCATTCAGTGGTTGCGTGATAATTTACAAGTAATTAATGATGCCAGTGATACGTCTGAACATGCTAATAAAGTTGGTGCGGATAATCCGGTTATTTTAATACCCGCTTTTGTTGGATTAGGTGCACCTTATTGGAATGCCGATGCAACAGCGTCAATTATTGGTATGACAAGAGATACCACGCAATCTCATATTATTACAGCGGCGTTACAGTCAAGTGTGTATCAAACCTACGATTTATTATTTGCTATGGAACAAGACAGTCAGAAAAAAATTAATGAAATAAAAGTGGATGGGGCGATGGTCAATAATCAATGGCTAATGCAGTTTCTAGCGGACATCACAACCTCAGAAATTAAACAACCGATCAATATTGAAACAACTGCACAAGGAATCGCTTATGCTGTGATGCTACAAGCGGGATTGTTTGCTTCGTTAACAGATATTGAAAATGCATGGCAGTGCCAAAATAGTTATCACCCAAAAATGGAATTATCATTGCGAGATGCATTAATTTTGCGTTGGAAACAAGCGTTACAAAAAGTTTTGTAAATTGTCTGATTCAAGAATTACCACTTTTTTAGAAGGTGTCATAACTAAATGGCATAATGCTTTGGCAACGGTCATGGTTTTTATGGATTGATATTTTTTGGGTAAAAGTGGATTACAAAGTAAAGTAAAATGAATGGCTAACCATTCACCAAATCGAAATTCTGGGCGGGACTTTCCTACTAGTAAACTTGGTCTTACAATTGATAAATAATTAAAATCCAATTGAGTTAAATCAAATTCAACTAATCCTTTTGTTTGTACATAAAGTTGTTTTGAATTAATGTTAGCACCTAGTGAAGAGTTATAAGCAAAAATTGAAATGTTGGCTTGCTTGCAAATTGTGGCTATTTTTAATACCAATGTGTGATCAATAAATTTAAATTGTTCTTTTGTTTTTGCTAATTTTATTGTTGTGCCCAAACAACAAATTACAGCGTCGATTGTATTGAGTAATTTTGGATTGTGTTCAATATCATTTAACCAAGTATTAAAATCAGGGTTAGTTAATTTTTCGTGTGGATGCAATGGTTTGCGTGTGGGGCATATAACGTTTTTAATTGATGGTTTATTGATTAAAATTTCAAGACAGTCATTTCCAACTAATCCCGTTGCTCCTAAAATTAAAATGTTCATTATGCGCTGATTACCTTTTTAATTGGAATGTCCCAAGGTTCATTTGGAAGGGATTCGAGTTGCTGAAATGTATGTGCAATGCCAAATAATTTTGGTTGCTTTATGATCATTTTTTTTGTTGCAAACGTTGTGTCATAAAATCCCCCACCCATGCCTAAACGCTGGCCAGATAGTGTAAAAGCCACTAAAGGCATTAATACCAAATCCAAACTCCAATTTTGAATGGCGTGTACTTTTTTGGGTTCCCAAATACCAAAACGGTTTCGTTTTAATGTCGCTGATTTAGATATTTGAGTGAAATTAAGTTGTTTGTTTTTATTTTTTTTGACAATCGGCACAAAGAATTGTTTGTTTTTTAATCGAGTATCATTTGAGTTAAGCAATGGATTGAGTGAAATTTCACCATCACTTGCTAAATAAATACCAATGCGCTTGGCGGATAAAAAATCAGGACAGTTTAATAAATTATTAAGAAGATGTTTGCTGGCGCGAGTTTGCTGATCAATTTTTAAGCTTTGACGTTTTAGTCGCATGATATTGCGAATATTTTTTTTTATTGATTTTGCATCAGACATGTTTTTATTATAAAAAATGAAGCATAAAAAGAAAGGACAACCAGAAGAAATAAGAGCCCCGAGTTACGGCTGCTGGTTAGGCCTTAAACCGGTAGGTTTAAGGGCGGGGTGAAGATTGATGAATTAGGCTTTCCGTCAAGCGGACATGCTCACAGCATCGAAGTCAACACTCCTGGGGTTTAAATTATCGGCTCTAGGTCCAACGAGCTGGCCAATAACTCAGGGTATGAAAACAGTATAATAAAAAATACCGTAAAGGACTAATGAAGTTTCGTAAATTTGTGAATTTAATTGTAGTTCTTAACATCCATAATAAAAAAAGCCACCCGAAGGTGGC
The DNA here is from genome assembly GCF_045862395.1 of Marinicellulosiphila megalodicopiae. Lineage (NCBI taxonomy): Bacteria > Pseudomonadati > Pseudomonadota > Gammaproteobacteria > Oceanospirillales > Marinicellulosiphila > Marinicellulosiphila megalodicopiae. The sequence continues at coordinate 4,233,063 of NZ_AP023087.1, read as the reverse complement.
AATATGCTGAGAATATTCTATATCAATGATTGTTGCGATGTGATGTGGATACGCTTTGAGATTCGCAAGTAATTTGTTTGGCAGCGCATTGGCGATATCCACTGTTTCTGCACTCTTGAATTAAATCATTTTTAGCTTGTTTGCGATCTGTATTGATTTCAAGTATTACAGTTTGGCGAGAATCAGGGCTCATGGCGCAAGAATAAACGGTCACTTCGCTTGATCGGCGCGGAATATTTTGTTGGTTGTAATTACGTGTTGGTCGCTCATCCGATAAAATATAACGCTCTATGAATTTATCCGCCAAGGCTAATAATTCTTCCAATCGTTTAATTTTATTTTCAAGTTGCTCTGTATATCGATCATTTTTGCGTTTATCTAGCGTGTATTGAGTGACAGAATGAGAGTCATAATGTCTAGATGAATTGTCTGCAGTAGCTAGCATTGTTGTTGTACTTAAAGTAGTAATCATTGTGGCGGTAGTTATTATCGTTTTTAAGTTCATGGGTTTCTCCGGTTGTTCTGTTTGTTTGATAGAAGTAAGTTTATACATACTCGATGAATCCAATCTGAACGATAATTGGCAAATTCAATTTCGAAAATACAACATAGTTTTATTAGATTGTATTCTTGATGCTGGGTGTTTAGTGGGCAAACTTAAGAGAGACAAAAATGTGAGTTTTTCGTGCGCTAATATTTAAGCTAATCAAAGTGTGAAAAATAGGATAGAGGGTAACTATTTGATGTTTGGTCTTGGTGGTGGGTCGGTAAATCAAACTTACTGGTAAAGGTAACACTTTATTTTGAGAGTGTTACCTTTACCAATAATTATGGTAACAAAGTACAACATATTAAGGTGGTATATTAATAAAGTGCTTATAAATCAGTGGCTTATTAAGTTGGCATGGCAAATGCTTATATCAAGGTGCTGAGAAATTTATAGGTTTCCAATAAAAAATAAAACATGGTTATCCTATTTAAGCGCCTTCGATTTAGCTGAATCTGGGCGCTTTTTCTTTTTCTGGGGCTTAAAAACTGATCCCTACTGTAATTTCCGCATCAAATTCAAAATCTCTTACAAATCCTAATTGTCCTGAAGCGAAATATTTACGATCAAATACAAACTGATATCCTGCTGACGCACCATAGCCTACTTCACCACCTGTTAATAATGGTAAACTGATAAAACTGCGTAAAAAAGGCGACTCTTGCTGAGCCTCATTAAAATAATATCGGCCATTAGCTACCAAATGAGAGCCAAACCCACCTAATTTCAAACCTAAGCCTGCTGTTAGGTTTGGTTGAGTAATCACTTCAATTTCAGCATTTAAAGCGTTTGCCCAAGCAAATAAATCTGTGTTTAATTTAAATGCGTTACCAAAAAAGGTTTTTGAAGGTTCAGGACCAGCAAAGCCCAGTGTTGATGTAATTGTTAAAAGAATGAACAAAGTTTTTTTCATGTGTGAACCTCATTTTAAAATGAGTCGATTCTAACACGTTTTATCGACAATGCAGCTTGGGTGCGTTACATTGGAATAGTAATTATTGAAGGCCAAATAAAAAATGAGTGCCATGATTAAATGATGCTCAAATAATATCCAATGCGTGTTGTGATATTTAGTGATTAAACATTGGTGTGACCTGAAATATTTAACAATCAAAAAATGAGAAAAGAGGTGAAAATTTGTTAATGCACACAAATCATATTGATTGTATGTCAGGTCAGTTTTTTAAGGATTTTCTAGGTAAGGTGAAATGAAAACTCCAGCAGTATTAGATAAATTAATAGAATATGGTTTGATCGATGAAGTCTTGTATTCATTGATGAGTGGTAAAGAAGCGGATGTGTTTGTCGTCAAGGCGAAAGATCAAATTCAATGTGCAAAAGTATACAAAGAGGCGCAGTTTCGTAGCTTTAAAAAAGCAGTGACTTATCAAGAGGGTCGAAGCACTCGTAACTCAAGGCGTGCACGGGCAATTGAAAAAGGTTCCGCTTTTGGCAAGCAACAGCAAGAGTCTGATTGGCAGCAAACAGAATACAATACATTGCATCAATTAAAAAATGCCGGTGTCAGAGTGCCACAAGCCTACATGTTTATTGATGGTGTTTTGCTGATGGAATTGGTCACGACAGAAGATGGTGAAGTTGCCCCTCGGTTAAATGATATTGCTATGGATGCAGAACAGGCCATAGAAGATCATTATGTGATGATGGTGTATGTCATGCGTATGTTATGTGAAGGCCTAATTCACGGAGATTTATCCCAATTTAATGTTTTAGCGGATGATTATGGTCCTGTAGTGATTGATTTTCCACAAGTTGTCAATGCAGCGGGTAATCAGCAGGCGCAAGCTTTGTTCAATCGAGATGTAAAAAATATGACCGATTATTACGCCCAATTTGCTCCAGAGTTGGCGCAAACTCAATATGCTAAAGAGATTTGGCATCATTTTGAAAAAGCACAATTGCACAAAGATTTAACATTAACTGGCGAGTTTGAATCCGACGATTCTGAGGCTGATGTTGACAGTGTAATGCTTGAAATTAAAGCTGCTTTAGAGGAAGAAAATGAGCGAATTTTGCGTATGTCAGATGACTTAGATGACTAGCTGAAAAAAATATTTTTGCTAAGTTTTTTTATTTTATTATTCAATAAAATTTTAATCGCCCTGCAAGCTCAATCATAATCAATGGTTGAGCAATTATCCCCTCCCTTATGAAAATTTAAATCCTTTCTGGTTACAAATCTCAACAATCTCATTTAAAAAAGTTGTCTATATTAAAAGTTGTCAGTTGTGACTCTTAATGAGCATGACAAATTTTGATTTTGAGAATATTGGGAGTAGTACTTTATGCGTCGTATCCATTTTTTAGCTGATGATGTAGAGCAAGTTGAACAAGTTTCTAATTTAGTACATCAACAAGGAATTTCAGATTGGAATTTTCATGTGGCAAGTAATCAACCTGAACATTTAGATAAGCGACACATTCAAGCAGCTAATATTTTCCAACGTACTGAAGTCATTCAAGGTGCTCTGGTTGGTGTTGGTTTGGCATTATGTATTTCGTTTTTTGTATTTGGCTGGTTTCTTGATCGTGGTATGTTTGTAGATGGTGATATTGTACAGCCAAAAGGGTATTTCTTATCCGCTTGTTTTATTGGGTTGGTGTTAGGTTGTGTGGTTGGAATGAATGTTCAAAGTGCAACTATACGTCGATACCATGCTGCCATCGATGAGGGGTTGTTTTTAGTTATGATTGATGTGCCAAAAGAGAAAGTTGAGTTTATTAGAAGCATGATTGATAAGCGACATAGTGCGACTTACCAGGAAGATTTTAGAATTCATTTTATCCAATCCAATTAAATTTTATGATATGTATTAAAGGAGAAAGAATGTGATTTCATTAAGTAAGTATCAAATCCGATTACATAATTTACTAGCTCAAATCAGTGCAAATGGAATTTGCTCTGATGAAGGACGAAAGCAAATTGTTATATTTGAAAAAGAATACAATCGAATTTTATCTGAAATAAAAGTTTCGGTAGTTGACCCATTACAATCTATTCCCGATCAGCAAGAAACCTACTCTGAGTTTACGCGTTATATGGAAGATGCTGGGAAGGTTGTTAAAATATTTTGCCATCAATATTCTTTAAATTATGAAGATGAAATCCAATTCGCAAAAGATTATGGGCGATTAATTGCTGCGGTTTATGGATTGTGTCGTTTGTTTTGTTCAAAGGAGGCAAGATTAAAGAAGTTAGGTGTGCTTAACGTTGCTTGATTGTTTACGTTATGCGCACCTAAAATATCAATATTATGAATTATAGGGCTTTAAGTTTTATTATTAATGACTGATCAAAATGATATTGTTTTGTTTTTATAATATTTTCAATTGCCTTTTGAACTTCTATAAAACCATCATCAATTAATGTTATTATTGCCGTATTTGGTGTTTTTCTTCCAGAACCGATTTTCTCAAATAACATTTCATATTGATGGCATAAATCCCCCATTGGTTCGATGGATGCCATTCTTGCGCCACCTTTTAAAGTGTGAAAGTCACGCTGCAATTCTTTAATAATTTCTTTGTCCTTATTGTTGTTTTTAAATGCGTTTATTTTTTGAGGCAATTCTTCAAATATTTCTTCAGCTTCCTCCGTAAAAATTTCAATAATTTCTTCATCGCCTTTTGCAACAAAAAGTATTTTATCCGATTCAATAGATGTGGATATTTTTACCGGCTGACTTGCATTGCTGGTTTGTGTGTTTACATCAGCAGCATCAATTAATTCATCTAATTTACTGAGATCCGTTTCACTGTTTTTTTCATATAATTCGTTTAATTCTTGATCAAGTTTTGCAAGTTCTGATGATAAATCATCGACCTCTTCTAATTCATTTTTTAGACGTTCTTCTTTGTCAAAAGGAGGTGTGGTTTGTTTGGTTGATATAGTTTCCAGCTGAATTTCGTCAATTATTTCAACAGGGGCAATGTCTTCGAGTTCTTCAATTGCAAAATCGGAAATCGTTTCAAGTTCAATGTCTAACGAAACTTCAGATTCATTAGAGGATTTGATTTCATTAATATTGAATTCTTCAGCAGTTTTTAAATTGATTTCTTCAATTGCGTTAAAATCATTTATTGTTGGAAGTTCATTTTTTTCTGTTTGTTCAATATCTAAATGTTCAGGTAATTCTGTATTAACGGATGAAAATTCATCGGATAATTCGAAGTCTAAAGATTTTGATCTTTCATCCGTGTCATTGATTTGTTTGTTTTCTGAGTTAGCTGTTTGGTTTTCTGATGTGTTTGGTTCGTTTGTAAATATGTCATAACCAAAATCATCTTCTGATCCTGGGATATCATCAAGTGCATTTAATGCATCTTGATCTGATTGATCGGGAAATTGATCGTATTTACTTGGTTCTGGTTCTGGTTCTGCTTTTGTTACGGGTTGGGCAATTTTTTGTTCTTCATTTAATGCAATATTTGGTGTAGCAGAACTCATATTTTTATTATATGAGGCCATTGCTTTTTCAAACTCATCGATGTCGTCTAATTCTTCTAATTGCTCCTCTGTGTCAGATGCGAATGACGATAAAAAATCCTCGTCAAAATCTGATTTTACATTTCCAGTGTTTGATTCTGAAGGTTGTATTATTTTTTCAACGATGGGTTTTGCTTGCTCTTTTACTTTGAGTTTTTGCACTTTTTCAGGTTTTGTAAAGTTGACTTTGTTGATTTCATTAAAAGAAAATGCAAATCGAACCCAGGCTAACATTGATGTAAGGATGTAAGCTGCGATAAACGAATACCAAATAATATCTACATCTACATTAATAAGTGAATCAATTTGTGGATAAAAATAAAACGCTCCGAATAACATCGCGGTCGGTATCCAAATTAATAGAAATGCGCTTTTGCTTGCATTTTGGCTTTGTAAGAATGTACTCCAACTTGCATTGATAAAATGAAAAGTGCCAACTAAAGAGAAATATAGACATAACTCCAATACAGTTGATTGTAGGTTTGCATCAATGGCTAAAATATTGAGTATTTCATTTGGAAAAAATTGAATGGCTGCAGTGATTAATACACCGTAAATTGCAATGAATCGAATCGAGAATTTATGCGCCGATTTTACTCTGGAATAAGAAAACGTAGAGAGATTAAAAATAGAAATAGATTGGTATGTTAATAATAAAGCAATACATGGCGAAAATAATGTAAAGCAAATCGCTGCACTAATTAAAAAGGCATGATGAAATATATCAAAATTTAAACTTGAGGATTCAATTTGAGCCGTCCAAAAATACATGCCCAAAACCGTTAAAGGTAATGCCGCTGTAATTGAAAAATATAATAAGCTTTGGCTAATAATTGAAAATAGGTTGGTGACACTTAATGATAAATCATTACTTCCAATACGAATCTCAGTTTGGCCAGTTGAAAATACAATGATTAATATTAAACAGGTAATAATTAACGAAATTAATGTTGCAGTTGAAACTCCTAGAATACCTAAATTGAAATAAGTATTTGCAGTGTAATTTAGAGCAATATTGATTAAAAACCCGAAAATTACAATCAATGATATGAATATTGTATTGCCCTGAGCTCGCAGAAAATCAAAATAACATTGAGCTAATAGTATAAAAGGGATCGCAATAAGGTAAGGGTATAAGTGACTGATTTGGGTGTTAGTAAGATCTATCAAATTCATTTCAATGATTGAGGATAATCCAATATATCCAAAGACACTTAGAGTACATCCAATTATAAATATCCATAAAATTGCCGACCCTGCAATATTTTCTGCAGATTCATAATCAAATTGAGCAATGCTTTTTGTTATAAATAAAGCAGCTCCAGGTGCGATGAGTAAGCTTACTAGAGTAAATAATAAGCATAATGGGCTGTAAAAGAATAATTGTGCGCTTAGGTTTTTATCAAATTGATTTAGAAAGTAAAGGTCACTTAATACGTAAATCAGGGGAAAAAAGAATGCTAATAAAAGAGGTAAAATCGAAAGGCTAAGCATTCCTGGTACAGAAGACTGCGAGAGATTCAAATCGTGTGACTGGGTGGTTTTGAATAACATACATAACCCTACATATTAAAAAAGTTAGAATCATACTTTATTTTAATGAAATGTAGTGCTAAAAATTAACATATTGAGAAGTTATATGTAAAAAAGGGCCTAAAAAAGGCCCTTGATTTTAAATTTTTATTTTTTGCTATCTGCCTGTTTAACGGCGGCATCAATAAAGCCTGAGAATAACCCATGCCCTTTGCGAGGAGTGGATGTGAACTCTGGGTGAAATTGGCAAGCCACAAACCAAGGGTGGTCATTATTTTCAATCATTTCAACTAATGCCCCGTCAACTGATTTTCCAGAAAAAACCAATCCTGCTTTTTCAAGTTGTACAACATAGTTGTTGTTCACTTCGTAGCGGTGACGGTGACGTTCTTTGATGATTTCCTGACCATATGCTTGATGGGCTTTACTGTCTTTTAATAAACGACAGTCTTGAGCACCTAAACGCATGGTGCCACCAAGGTCTGTTGATTCATTACGCTCAACTTTTGATCCATCCGCTTCAATCCATTCTGTGATCAAACCAATCACAGGATGACGAGCTTGTTTGTCAAACTCAGTTGAGTTTGCACCTTCTAATTTAGCCACGTTACGTGCAAATTCAATTACGGCTACTTGCATGCCTAAACAAATACCTAAATATGGAATTTTGTTTTCACGAGCAAATTGAACTGTTTGAATCTTACCTTCAACGCCGCGATGGCCAAAACCGCCAGGTACTAAAATCGCATCTTTGCCCTCAAGAAGAGCCGTGCCTTTTGTTTCAATGTCTTCAGAGTCAATATATTCAATATTTACTTTGAGACGAGCACGAATTCCTGCATGATCAATGGATTCAATTAATGACTTATACGCATCAAGAAGCTCCATGTATTTACCAACCATGGCAATGTTGATTTCACGAGTTGGGTTTAATTTACGATCGGCAACGTCTTCCCATTGGCTTAAATCGGCTACTGGACAGTCTAAGTTGAAGCGCTCAAGGATAATTTTATCTAAACCACTATCTTGTAAGATATTTGGAATGCGATAAATCGTGTCAGCATCAGGTAATGAAATAACAGCGCGCTCTTCTACGTTTGTAAATAACGAGATTTTACGAATGCTTGATGCATCAATAGGTACTTCAGAGCGGCATAATAAAACGTCAGGCTGAATACCGATAGTGCGTAAATCTTTAACAGAGTGCTGAGTCGGTTTGGTTTTGACTTCACCTGCAGTTTTTAAATAAGGAACTAAAGTTAAGTGCATATTAAGCGCACGAGAGGACCCAAGTTCAACTTTAAGCTGACGAATGGCTTCTAAGAAAGGTAATGATTCAATATCACCAACCGTACCACCAATTTCTACAATGGCGATATCCGCTTTGCCAGCGCCTTCAAATACGCGGCGTTTAATTTCGTCTGTGATGTGAGGGATTACTTGAACTGTTCCACCAAGATAGTCGCCACGACGTTCTTTTTTAAGAACATCTTGGTATACACGGCCAGAGGTGAAGTTATTGCTGCGATTCATGGTAGTGTCGATGAAACGCTCGTAATGACCTAAATCTAGGTCAGTTTCCGCGCCATCTTCGGTGACAAATACTTCACCGTGCTGGAATGGGCTCATCGTTCCTGGGTCCACATTGATATATGGGTCCAGTTTGAGGATCGTCACATTGAGTCCGCGTGCTTCTAAAATTGCAGCCAATGAAGCGGAAGCAATACCTTTACCTAACGAAGAAACTACGCCGCCTGTGACAAATATAAATCGAGTCATAAAAAACCATCTCAAAAAAAAATAGAAATTCCTCGCGTATTCTAAGAATGCGAAAAGCGATAAAAAATAACAAGGAATGGGTAACAAAAGATGGGAGGCTATATTATCGCAAAGTGACGGGGTTCACCATATTCAATTACAAATAATTTCAATTCCTGCACTGCCTTTTTCAGAAGCATATTCATTTACGATGAAAAAGTGACCGATTGCGATTAATTCCTGTCCATAAAAAATATAGGGCAGGTTTTGCTTGGTCGTCCAAGGTAAATCAATTTCTTGTAATAGTCGCTTTAAATCACGGCGTTGGTGGCGGCCAAAAATGCTTAATTTTTGATTGGTTGGTCGTGAATCAATACGAAATTGGTGGATATCTAAGTTTGCTTTTAAGCCTGTTTGTTGTAATTGCTCGTTTAGTTTGAACTCGATTGTGAATTCATTCCAAGTGATAGGGTAATTAAATTGAATGTTTGAAATGGTGCTTGGAGGTTGTGTCGACTCAATAAATCTTAAATACTCGCCATCAAAAATAAATTGCTTGGATTGATAAATCACTTTTGCCAAATGTAACTGTTTGGCTTGAGTTAAATTTAATAATTCATTAATTAATTTTTGGTTAGCTTGTAAGTTCAGGGTTTGAGTTAACCAAAAATAGAGGGTTTTGGCTGGATTTTCACAATCTTTAGAAAGTCGAAGGCCCTTTGAATTGTCAGTTAAATGCTGAACTTGGTTGATAAAATATGCAGTTTCGAAGGCGTTGGCAGATTGAATGTGTTTGATAGATGCCTCAATGGATTCATTTGCATGGGGCCATCTTTGTTTTAATAATGGTAAAACTTGGTTTCTTAAAAAGTTACGATCGTATTTTGATTCTTGGTTGGTTGGGTCTTCTACCCAGTTTAAATGTGCAGATTGTTCAATAATAGATTGTTTGCTCATTTCCAATAAAGGTCTTGCCACTTTGTGCCCGTAAAATTCAGCTTCATCTTGCATGGCTGACAAACCCTGCAATGATGCTCCGCGCATTAAACGCAAAAAGAAGGTTTCAAGTTGATCGTCTTGATGATGGGCTAAAATTAAAGTGCAGGTTTGATTAGTTTGGTTCATGCATTGAATAAAAAACTCAATTCTTGCCTGACGTGCAGCGTCTTCAATACCTTTACCATTTGGATTTAATTTGACGTTACTTGTTATAAAGGCAATGTTATTGGCTGAGCATTGAGTTCTACAATGTTGCTGCCAGTGATCTGCTTGTACTTGTAAGCCATGGTGGATATGAATCGCAGTAAAAGTAATGCCGTGCTTAATTAAACAGTCAAATAAAAACTCGGAGTCAACACCACCAGAATAACCAAGAAAAATAGGCCGATTACTTTTTTTAAGTTTGGTAAGGCAGTCTGTTAATAACATGAGGTGTATTGATTTTATAAAGGAGGGGCAGTTTATTCTAAATCCCATAAATAACGAAATTTTTCTCGATCGCCTCTTTGATAGAGCTCTGTCCATTTAGGGATGATGACTTTATCGACTTTTTTTGCCCCTAATTTCTCGCAGGTTTTGATAGAGGCAATATTGTCGGTATTACATGTTATCCATAATGTAGTCATATCGTGATCAAGGGCGACTTTTTTAAGAAGTTGACAGGCTTTGGCTGCATAATTAAAGCCTCTATAAGCTCGATTAATGCCGTAACCAATTTGTCCGCCATATTTAATTAAGTAGTCGCTAGTGCCAATTCTGATGTCTGCTTGCCCAATAATAGTATCGCAAGGTAAACATATGTTAAATACATACGCAGGCATGCCATCCATTGAATGTAGGCCTTGGATGCAATTGGTGAGCACTAACTGTAAATCAAACCCTTTAATAGGATGATAGTGCTTAAATGGATAATAAACATATTGAGCAGTCATAGGTCATTATTTTTAGATAAACCTATGTTAGCTTGGTTGATAACGGTTGTTCAGTCAAGGCGAAAATCTGTATAATCCCCCAACTTTGATTTTTTGGAATAATATTGTGGACGTTTTATTTACATTTGTAGGTGAGAACATGATCGCTGTTGCAGTTTGGGCGGTGTTATTGTTTTTAATTATTAAACATGAGAGTGCTCGTACAGGAAATAGCCTGTCTGTGCATGCAGTGACCAATCTAATCAATAATGAAGGTGCCGTTGTGGTAGATGTTCGACCTTCTAATGAATATCGTGAGGGGCATTTGTCTGGCGCGATTAATATTCCACTTAAAGAGTTAACTCAGCGTGCCAAAGAGTTAAAAAAATATCAAGAAAAGCCAGTTATATTAATTTGTAAAGCAGGGCAACACGCTTCTTCGGCTGGTGGTATTTTATTAAAAGAAGGGTTTACCAACTTAAACCGCCTACAAGGCGGCATTTATGAGTGGCAAGCAAGTAAATTACCCTTGGTTAAATCTTAATGGTCACTATATATACCACTCGATTTTGTCCTTTTTGCATTCGAGCAAAACAATTGCTTGAAAAAAAAGGAGCAAAATACGATGAAATTAAGGTCGACCAAGACTACGCCTTACGTCGAGAGATGATGAGCAAAAGTGGTCGACATACTGTTCCCCAAATATGGATAGGTGAAAAGCACATCGGTGGATGTGATGAGCTTTACCAATTGGAAAATCAAAATGAGCTTGATCAATTATTAAAGGGTTAAAGCCTTTTTATTCACTAAAAAGAGAAATATTATGTCAGAACAAACTACACCAGCATTTAACGTACAAAAAATATTCTTAAAAGATATGTCATTTGAATCACCTAATTCTCCAGATGTTTTTCGTAAGCAGTGGAAGCCTGAAGTAAAAATGGACATGAAATCTGAGAATAAAGATCTAGGTAATGATAATTTTGAAGTGGTTTTAACATTAACCATTAATACTAAAGTTGAAGGGGATGCCGCTTTTTTAGTTGAAATTCAACAAGCGGGTATTTTCTCAATCAAAAATTTCTCTGACGAACAGAAGAAGCATGCATTAAATGCTTATTGTCAAAACGTATTATTCCCATATGCACGTGAGGCAATTGATAATGTTGTTGTTAAAGGTGGCTTCCCAGCGCTTATGTTAGCGCCAATCAACTTTGATGCAATTTATCAGCAAGCTCAAGCTAAACAAGCTGCCGCTGCTAAAGAAAAAGAATCTGCAAACGTTCAGTAATTGTTTGAGATTTAATGAGCCAGCGTTTGCTGGCTTTTTTTTGCCTTGAATTTGAGTTTAGGTGTTGTTGTTTATTTTGTTCGTGTAGCAGTAAATCAAGTTAAGTTCTGTGGAAACAGGCTTGCTTTGCTTTGTTTAAGGCGAAAAAAAACCAGCCTAAGCTGGTTTGTTTAGAAAAGTAAAGCTTACATTAAACCTTCTAATAACGCTTTTAACTCTTCGTATTCTGGTTGTGACTCTTCAATCGCAACAATTTTACCTGCTTTGTTTACGATATAACCTACAGGGTAACCTTTAGGCTCATATTTTTTAACAGCAGTTTTTTCAGTGTCACGTACCACTAAGAAATCAGCTGGTGTGTTTTTTAAGAATTTGTGAGCGTCTTTTTCTTTCTTATCAGTATTAATACTGATCATCATGTACTTGTCGCTATCTAATGCTTTGTGGATTTTGTTGTAAGTTGGGAATGATTTCGCACAAGTTGTACACCAGCTTGCCCAAAACTCAACAAATAATACTTTTCCTTTGTATTGAGATAAATCAATCGCTTCACCAGTTTCAAGTGAAACTAACTCAGGAAGATACACGTCATCACCTACATTTAATTTTGCAGATGAAATTTGAACAGTTAACAACGCCATAACGGCTAATAATAATTTACGCATGATTGCGGCTCCTCTTTAAAAGTGGTTGCATCATACCAAAAAAAAATCATCTAGGTATCATGCATTTGTATTTTTATCACAAGATGAGAACAGTTACATATTAGCAGGCGAAAAAATATGTATCTTTAAAAAAGTGCTATACAAGTCAGGGTATATTCAGGTTGCGATTAGGCATAAAAAAACCCGCAAAAGCGGGTTTGTATGTGTCGTTGATTAATTATTAATCATCGCCACCGAAGATGCCTAAAATACTTAGTAAGCTAACAAATAAATTGTAAGCTGCCATAAATAATCCAACTGTCAGCATTACGTAGTTAGTTTCTCCACCTTTAATTGCAGAGCTTGTATAAAACAAGATGCTAGCAGATGAAAACACCATGAATCCACAAGAAATAGCAATGTGCAAAGCTGGTATTTGAAGGAATATACTCATCACAACTGCAGCCATTAACACTAAGCCGCCTGTCATCAAAAATCCTGACAAAAAGGTGAAATCTTTTTTGGTAGTTAACGCGTAAGCAGATAATCCGAAAAAGATAAATGCGGTACCAGCAAAGGCTTGAACAACTATGTTGCCTTTGCCTGCGCCCATGTAGGCAGTAATTAACGGCGCTAATGAAAAGCCTAAATAACCAGTTAAAGCAAAAGTTAGCACAATTCCCATACCGCTATTAGCTGTTTTAGCAATGCCAAAAAACAAGCCAAATACAATAGCAAGCGTCATAAATGGGGAAATAAAACCGATATTCATTTGCATGCCAACAAAAGCCATTACAGCACTAAATAGTACGGTACAAGCCAGTAAGCTATAGGTGTTTCTTAAAAGTTTCGGTACATCCACGCTCATTGCGGTGGATTCGTTGTACATTTGTTCGATATCAGACATGACATTCTCCTGTGTTGTTAAAAAACATTGGCTAAAAATAAGCAAATTCATGCTATATAGCCAGATGCAATTAGTCACATAATGCGTCCAACTCAGTTTTATTTCAAGTCCTTCAGTTTAGATTCATCAAAGTTTGCCATTCTTAGCGGATAAGATACGTAAGGGGATATTTATGAAAGATGTCATTTTGTGCGTAAGCAGCGAATACACTCATACAAAACTTGAAGCGTTAACTCTATTGATGAAAAATGTACAGCATATCCATGTATTTGGTGAGCAATGTGAGCGCTGGAAACAAATGATTGAGTGTTGCCTGAATATCACTGTAATTAGCTATCCAGGTTCGCCCGTTACAGATGTTCAGCAAAGCGATCAAGTTATTTGTATTTAAATTCTGCTATGGGTATTGGCGTAAGGTCAATTGTCCGTTTTTATGAATCATTTCTAAATTTTTAAGGGCGCTCATGCCAAGAAGAACGGAGTCTTCGGAATCCATGCCAGTGACAATGCTCGCCTGAACGTCATAAAGTGTAATGTCACCGATGTTGAGTTGGCGAATCCATGTTTGATATGTACGTGTTTCCCCATTTGCAGTATTGGCGATACCTCGTGATCCTTTGGTTAAATTAAGTTTATTTGCCAAACTTTCAGATAGCGCGACATCGGTTGCACCAGTATCCACTAAAAAGACTACTTCTTTTTGATTGATCTTTCCTGTGAACACGTAATGGTTATTTCGATTATCCTTCAAAATAACTTCTTTGTAAGCGTCATTTTGATTTGTAGATATCCTATTATTTGGATTTTCTTGTCTGTCTAGAACTCCTGAAAAAAACCAAGTCATTGCCGCTAATGCTAAAAACCAAGCGACATATCCGAAACCTTTTCCTAGCTGTTGAGTTGAATCTTTATTGCTCATGGTTGTCTCAAATTATTAAATTTAAATAAATAATAAGGGTAAGGTTGGAATATTCCAATTTTTTTACCGTGTAACGACTATATTTATTATTTGATGCTTGCTCAAAGAGTCCAGCATTGGTACATTCAGTGGAATTTTATATTATCTTTTGGCGTTAAGTTTTTAGTTTCATCTTGTATGGCCAGAAATAACATTTTAAGGGTTAAATATGTTTAAGAAAATTCGTGGAATGTTCTCAAATGATCTATCAATAGATTTAGGGACAGCTAATACTTTAATTTACGTTCGCGACCAAGATATCGTTTTGAATGAACCATCTGTAGTTGCGGTTCGAGATACGCCAAACGGAAAACAAGTTGCCGCTGTGGGAACCGATGCTAAGCGAATGCTTGGTCGTACTCCTGGGAGCATTAAAGCGATTCGACCATTAAAAGATGGTGTGATCGCCGACTTCTTAGTAACAGAAAAAATGCTTCAGCATTTTATTTATAAAGTGCATGAACATTCATGGTTTAAACCTAGCCCTCGAGTTTTAATTTGCGTACCTTGTAAATCGACCCAGGTTGAGCGTAAAGCCATCAAAGAATCTGCATTAAGTGCAGGTGCACGTGTTGTTCATTTAATTGAGGAGCCAATGGCTGCGGCAATTGGTGCGGGTATGCCAGTTGAAGAAGCGCGCGGTTCAATGGTAGTGGATATAGGTGGAGGTACTACCGAAATCGCGGTCATTTCCCTAAATGGTGTGGTGTATTCAGACTCCGTAAGAGTCGGTGGCGATCGTTTTGATGAAGCGATTGTAGCGTTTGTTCGTCGTAATTATGGCTCTGCTATTGGTGAGGCGACAGCTGAGCGCATTAAGCTTGAAATTGGTTGTGCGTATCCAGGAAAAGAATTATTAGAAATTGATGTTCGTGGCCGTAACGTTGCAGAAGGTATTCCGCGCAGCTTTACCTTAAATAGCAATGAGGTTTTAGAAGCGTTACAAGAAGCATTATCTCAAATCGTAACTGCGGTAAAATCCGCTTTAGAACAAACCCCGCCAGAATTATCAGCGGATATTGCAGAGTCAGGCATTGTCCTTACAGGTGGGGGTGCATTGCTTCGTGATATTGATGTATTGTTATCTGAAGAAACTGGTTTGCCTGTTTTGGTTGCAGATGATCCATTAACCTGTGTTGCTCGCGGTGGCGGAAAGGCACTAGAAATGATGGATGATCGTATTTTTGAATTTGCCCAAGACTATTAATTGATTCCTCAATAAACGCATAGAGGTGTCTCATTAAGTCCATATTTTTACAAGAACAAGGGCCGCACAGTCGATTTTTCCTCTCGGTGTTTGTTTGCTGTGCTTTGTTATGGGTAGAATTAAATAATCGAGAAACGTTAGACCCTGCTCATAAAGCGCTTTCACTGTTAACTGCACCTGTTCATCTTGTAGTAAGCGTGCCTCGTAAAATTTATTTATGGGGTACTCAGTCCTTTGAAGATCAAGAAACCTTAATCGCGCAAAATAAAGACCTTGAGAACGAAATCATCGTTTTGGAGCGTCAAGTTCAAACATTAGCTTTTCTAGAAGCTGAAAATGCTCGCCTCAGAACACTTTTAAATGCTGTTGAAGCAATTAAACATCCCGTAAAAACCGTCGAAATAATTTCCGAAGATAGCAACCCATTTAATCACCATGTGATGATTAATCGCGGCAGCGTGCATGGCGTGTATGTTGGGCAGGTTGTTTTGGATTCAAAAGGCGTATTTGGCATGGTTATTCAATTGGATTCATTATCAGCAAGAGTGATGTTGGTGGTCGATCAGCAATCCGCAGTGCCAGTAGAATTATTAAGAACCCATTATCGAACAGTCGCACAGGGTGTGGGTGATATTGAACAGATGGAATTAATGTATATTCCTAAAACTCAAGATGTACAAGTGGGAGACCTTATTGTGACCTCGGGCTTAGGAGGGCGCTATCCAAAAGGGTATCCTGTCGCAACGGTGACAGAAATCCAAAGCGATGATCAAAAATTCTTTCGAATTTTTATTCAGCCTATTGCCGAATTAGAAACAAGCCGCCATTTATTTTTAATTGAAGATGAGTTATCCAATGACTGATAAAGAACCGCAAAATCATTGGATCGTTTGGTTGACGTTTGTTATTGCTATTTTCCTAGATCAATTTCCACTACCTGATACATTAGCATTGGGGCGACCACAATTTGTGATGATTGTTCTAATTTATTGGGTGTTAGCTTTGCCTGAGCGGTTTTCATTTATTACTGCTTTTTTTATCGGTATTTTGATGGATGAAATGCGTGATAATGTATTTGGTGTGTACGCGCTTGGGCTAATTATTCAAGCTTACTTAGTGCTAATTGTGTATCAGCGATTAAGAATGTTCCCAGCTTTTCAGCAATCTATCATGGTTATGGGGATAATTTTTATCGGTATGTTTGTGACTGCGGTTATTAATATGTTGCTAGGCGATTTTATTTGGGATTGGCGCTTTTTCTATCCCTGTGTATTCAGCGCCCTTTTTTGGCCATGGTCTTATTTGTTGTTACGACATTTGCGTCAGAGCTTTAGAATCCAATGACACTTATTCTTGCTTCATCGTCACCTAGACGAAAACAAATGCTAACCCAGCTGGGTTACCAGTTTGAATGCTTATCACCATATGTGGACGAAAGTCGACTGGTAGGTGAAAATGCAATCAATTATGTTGAACGTATTGCCATTAAAAAAGGCGAGCATGTATTCAATCAAATTCAAAATTCAACGGCTGCAGTGATTTTAGCTAGCGATACAATTGTGTGTTTTGAAAATGAAATTTTATTAAAACCTGAAAATTACGATGTGTTCAGAGTAAACATGCAAAAATTAAGTGATAATTGGCACCAGGTGATCACTTCGGTATACGTAAAAAGTCCTAGGCAAACAAAGCTAGTGACCGTGACCACAAATGTAAAATTTAGAAACATAACTGTTCAAGAGATACAAAATTATTGGCATACAGGTGAGCCACTTGATAAAGCAGGAGGCTACGCCATTCAAGGTATAGGTGCGGGTTTTGTTGAATCAATTGAAGGCAGTTATAGTAGCGTTGTTGGTTTACCGCTTACTCAAACCATTGCTTTATTAAGGCAATTTGATATTGACTATTTAAGTTAAACTTTAGGTTAACTATGAATTCTGAAATTTTAATCAACGTGACTCCAATGGAAACACGTGTTGGCATCGTCGAGAATGGTGCGACCCAAGAGCTGTATATCGAGCGTTCACAAAGTATTGGTATTGTAGGAAATATCTACCAAGGCAAAGTCATTCGTGTGCTCCCGGGTATGCAAGCAGCATTTGTGGATATTGGATTGGATAAAGCGGCATTTATCCATGTAGCAGACATCATCGATAATGAAGCCAATGGGGACGAAAACAGACCTATTGGTTTCTTAATTCGTGAAGGTCAAATCATTGTTGTACAAGTAACTAAAGATCCACTTGGCACAAAAGGAGCGAGATTGACTATGCATTTATCCATAGCGTCTCGTTTTTTGGTTTTTTTACCGTATTCAAAACATATTGGGGTTTCGCAGCGAATTGAAACTGACGAGGAGCGTGAACGATTAAAGCAAATTGTTCAAACAAGTCGTGAGTTAGAAGAAGTTGAATTTGGTTATATTCTGCGCACTGCAGCTGAAGGCATTACTGAAGAAGAAGCCATCAATGACATT
The DNA here is from genome assembly GCF_045862395.1 of Marinicellulosiphila megalodicopiae. Classification (NCBI taxonomy): domain Bacteria; kingdom Pseudomonadati; phylum Pseudomonadota; class Gammaproteobacteria; order Oceanospirillales; genus Marinicellulosiphila; species Marinicellulosiphila megalodicopiae. The sequence continues at coordinate 4,215,322 of NZ_AP023087.1, read as the reverse complement.
CAATATTCCAAACGTTTGTGGAGAGTATTGCAAGAGCGTATGGCGCAACCCACACCGGCTACATTAATCTACGAAGATTTACCATTAAGCCTGCGTGTGTGTCGCGATATGGTTCGTCCAGAGGTGGATAAAATACGCATTGATTCAAAAGAAACCTTTCAAAAAGTAAAACAATTTGTTGAAAAATACACACCAAATGTATTGTCCAAACTAGAATACTATCCAGGTGAGCGACCAATTTTTGATCTTTACAGTGTCGAAGAAGAAATTCAAAAAGCCCTAGCAAGAAAGGTGGATTTAAAATCAGGTGGGTATTTAATCATCGATCAAACAGAAGCGATGACCACCATTGATGTGAATACTGGTGGATTTGTTGGGCATCGAAATTTAGAAGAGACCATTTTTAAAACTAACTTAGAGGCGGCGACGACATTAGTTAGGCAGCTACGTTTACGAAATTTAGGTGGCATCATTATTATTGATTTTATCGATATGTTAGATGAAGAGCACCAGCGTCAAGTGATTCGAGTACTAGAAAAAAACCTAGAAAAAGATCACGCTAAATCAAAATTAACCGAAGTGTCTCAGCTTGGCTTAGTTGAAATGACTCGTAAGCGCACAAGAGAATCGTTAGAGCATATTTTAACGGATGTGTGTGGTACCTGTGATGGTCGCGGACGAATTAAAACAGCGCAAACGATCTGTTATGAGGTATTTCGTGAAATATTACGAGAAGAGCGAGCCTATGAAAGTAGCAGTTATCGAGTATTAGCGTCTCAATCAGTTGTGGATCGATTGTTAGATGAGGAGTCAGCAAATGTCGCTGATTTAGAAGAATTTATTAAAAAGCCCATTACTTTTCAAGTAGAAACATTGTACAGCCAAGAGCAGTTCGATGTGGTGATGTTATAAAAACATTATGATTAAACTTTTATCAAAGCTTTTACATTGGTGTGTGTCTTTAGTCTGGACATTTGTGGTTGTCACTGTATTAGTGCTTGCCGTGTTGATTGCGTTAGGCAAACAATTTACGCCGAATATAAGTAACTACAAATCTCATATCGAAGCTTTAATTTCAAAATCAACGCAACAAGATGTAGTCATTGGTAATATTAGTGCCACTTGGGTTCGGTTAGCGCCAGAAATTACATTTGAAAATATTCAAATTGGTTCAGATTTTTCGGTGGAAAAACTAAAAATTGAACCATCTGTTATTGATTCCATTTGGCAACAAAAATGGATTATGGAGCAACTTTCCATAAGTGGACTTGCATTAACGGTTAACCAAAACGAGGAAGGATTTGTCGTTTCAGGTTATAAAATCAAAGAGAGCAAGCAAAAACGTGAACCGGTTACCCTCAAAAAAATCGATCAATTTCTAAAACAACAGCATCGCGTACAAATTAACGATTTACGATTAGGTATTACCTTAAAAGACTCTCCGCCTCTTGATATATTTGTTGATCAAGCAGATTTATCGACGCTAAAGAAAAAATCATGGCTAATAGCAAAAGCTCAAGTGAACGCAAAAGACCAGCAAACTCAACTTGAATTGCAATTAGACAGTAACGGGCAAGGTTTTTTTGATGCGTATATTAAACATGATAAATGGGATTGGACGCCTTGGTTAACTTCGGTATTTCCTGATTCATTAGCTTTGCAAAGTATGCAAGTAAGTGGTGAGCATTGGTTAAGATTGTATGGCGAAACATTGCAATCTTCTACAAGTTTGATTCAAATTCAAGATATTGCATTAAAGTACACTCAAACTAATAAAGTGGCAAAATTACAAAATTTTTCAACACAATTTAATTTAAATAAAATGGGTGTTGGGCAATCAAATTATCAAGGCACATTAAAAGATTTAACATTTTCACAAAACAAAGAAATTTGGCAACCAAGCCTGCATGAATTTTCATTAATAGATAATGTGTTTGAAATCAGTAGTGATATTGTAGATATAGATCGATTAGCGGAATTAATTTCGCCTTTTGACGATACTCAAACCATTGCTAAAATGAATCCAAAAGGAAAGCTTTTAAATAGTACGATTCAATTTTCAAAGTTTGATAATAAACTCAGTTATGAATTATTTTCTGAAGTTACCAACTTGTATACCCGACCTGCAAATGGATCACCAGGGGTTGAAAACTTCGCCGGATATATAAAAATGAATGAATTTAAAGGTCATTTTTCAATTGAAAATCAACATGTAAAAATTTGGGATGCTGGAAATTTTGAAGAGCCTTTAGCGGTTGAGAATTTTAAAGCGGATTTGTATTGGCAGACTGATGAGCAAAAAAACGTAGCTTACTTATACAGTCCAAATTTACATATCGAAGATCAGCATTATGGAAAGGGTGATGGGCAAATATTTGTAACGTTGTATTCTGAAGAAATGCTATTAAAAGGGTATGAATCCACATTGGCATTAACAAGTGGGCTGTCGTCATCTAAAAAATACGCATTGCCAGAGTTGTATCCTACCAAAGATCAAGATATTGAAATTAGAAGTTGGATTTTACAAAATATATTCGAAGCAAATATTGAGCGAACCTCATTTATTTTTAATGGCCCAATCATTAGCAAAAATAAATCCGCAAAAAGCAATGCGAGCTTTTTATTAAGTACCGATTTAAATAACGTGTCTATAAATTTTGATCCAACATGGCAGTCAGTTTACGATTTAGCAGGAAGAGTCACATTAGAAAATAAATTAGTGTATGCCAATATTACAAAGGGTGAATATTATAAAAGTGAAGTATTTAATGCAAAGGCAGAGATTTCTGGTGATGCGAGTAGCTTGTTATATTTAACTGGTTTGGGAAAAACCACTGCGCAACATGCGAAAACATTTTTAACTACTTCTCCAATTCGATACGAAGCGGATATTGGTAATACAGCCGATTTATGGGAAATGAAAGGCGATATCGATTTAGATTTACAATTACGCATTCCATTTTCAGCTGACCCTGTACAAGCTTGGGTGAAAAGTGATCTGAAAAATGTCACGGTGATTATGCCAGAAGAAGAGTTAGGATTTGAGCAAATAAATGGCCAAATTATTTACGACGATGTGTTAGGCGTTTCTGGAAAAATAGATTCTGTATTTTTTGGCGAACAAATACAGTCTGTTGTGAGTACTCAAATTCTAAAATACGCGAGTAAAACTGAACCTTCTATTTGGGATTATCATGTTAATTCAAAAGGGTTTATTGATATTCAAGATGTAGCCAGATGGTTTGGTGAGCCTGTAATGTCTAAGTTTAATGGGCGTATTGAATACGACGCTTTATTTTCTATTCTACAAGATCGATTAGCTTTGCATTTAGAAACGGATTTAGTTGGTGCTGATTTTGATGAATTGCCAGAGCCAATTGGCAAGCCCATTAATGAAGCAAGGCCAACAATTGTGGATGTCTCAATTTTTGATGATGTTGATGATTTGGAGGTCGTGTTTAATTACGATGGTTGGCTAGATGGTAAATTATTGATGGAAGGTGATTACTTAACGCAAGGGGTTATCACAAATACTGGACCATTAGATTATCGAAGTGACATCGGCATATATGTAGATGTCGATTTGGATTACATCGATATTGATTATTGGATTCCATACATTATGGATGCTCAAGAATTAAATGAAACAAATCCATATAATGTTGTGTGGCCTGAATTACCAGAAGGTACGCCAACGGTTGATGAGCGGATTAAATCCATAGTATTAAAAAGTAAAACTGCCCTTGCTGGTGATACTTTATTTCATGAAATGTACGCCACAATGGTTCAAAATGAAATTGGCTGGGTAGTGGATTATAAAAATATCGAATCAAAAGGGCAGATTGGTATTCCGTTCTCTGATTTTGAACCCGTGATTATTGCTGTTGATTACTTAGCATTAACTGAGAAAAATTTTCCTGAGTCAGCTGAGGAAGAAATCATTGACCCTAATGCGCCTGAAATTGATTTGTTAGCTCAAAGCATGAGCCCTAAAGATTTGCCAATTACAGCAATTGATATTCGACAAATATCCTATGAAGGCATTAATTATGGTTCGTGGCAATTGCAAATTGAGCCCCATGAAAAAGGGCTTAATATAAAAGATGTGCGTGGCGTCATTAATGGTGTAGAAGCAAACGGAAATTTAAATTGGTTTGTGGATAAAAATAATAATCATGTTTCGTCTATGCAGATGAAATTAATGACACCTAATACCACTCAAACTTTAAAAGCATTTAAAGCCCCCCCTGCTATTAAAGCTGCCAAAACTGAAATTGAATTGGCATTAAATTGGAAAGGCTCGCCCTATTTATTTAAAGGTTCCACTGCAAATGGAACGTTTAAAATTGCAATTGATAATGGCGTGATTACTCAATTACCAGATGATGTTGGCCCTGCCGTCGGGTTATTTAAATTTATCGGATTATTGAACGCATCTAAAATTTTCAGCCGTATTGCGTTAGACTTTACTGATATTATGAAATCAGGACAGTCATTTGATTCGATACGGGCAGAAGTTGTATTAAGTGAAGGGGTTGCTACGATATCATCGGATCGCAAATTCAGCCTTGATAGTAGTTCGCTTAAATTCTCAGGGTTTGGTAACTACAATATGTTAAATGATAATGTTGAAATCAGTGGGCAAATTATTGTGCCGTTTTCATCAACTATTGCAACGGTAGGGTTACTTTCAGGAATTGCTGCACCACCTGCAGCCGCCATTATATTTTTCAGCGAAAAAATATTTAACAAAGGTCTAGAAAAATTAACTACCTGGCATTTTAATATTGTGGGCAATATTAATAATTTAGACAGTTTATATCCTGAAGTGAAACATGGAGGATTAAAAGAATGATACGTTTTAGTGTTGTGCAAATGACATCCACAAATGATGTGAGTGAAAATTTTAACATCATCAAAACGCTGTTAACAAATCAGAAAATGGATGTCTTGGTATTGCCTGAAATGTGCTTATCAATCGGGGCTAAATATAAAAGCCCCGTTCAAATGGAGTTTGATCAAGTATTGATTGAACTTAGCCAGTTAGCCATTGAAAATAATGCCTTATTAATTGCAGGTACTGTTAAACAGCCGCAAACAAATAGTGATAAAGGACAGCCAAATTGTTATGTGTTTGATCAATTAGGCCAAATTGTCACCTGTTATCAAAAAATTCATTTATTTGATGCAGTTGTAAATGACACTCAAGGTGCTTATCGAGAATCTGACCAATACGATCCAGGCTCTTTACCCTGTGTGTTTGATTTTATGTTTAATAATAAAGTAATCAAAATGGGGTTGGCGGTTTGTTATGATTTACGATTTAGTTTGTTGTTTCATGAATTAAAAAAACAAGGCGCGCAATTGATTGTAGTGCCTGCTGCGTTTGTTTATAAAACCGGCGATGCTCATTGGGAAGTATTATTAAGAGCAAGAGCCATTGAGTTTGGAGTGTACATTTTAGCTTGTAATCAAACCGGCTGGCATGATGAAACACGACACACATTTGGTCATTCTATGTTGATTAATCCTTGGGGTGAAGTTGTGAATACTCTGGGCGAAGAGGTCGGATTGTTAAATTGCGATATCGAGGAAAACGACATAATTCATTCGAAAGAATTATTGCCAAGCTTTAATCATGTTGTGAAGTTTGATTAAACCCCATTTCAAAATTGAAATGAGGTTTTAAACATTATTTAGTTTGTTTTGAAAAAACAGGGTTGGCGTAAGTTTGAATGAAAATCGCCTTTTGAGATTCAGTTAACCCTTGCGTTCGCGCATCCAACTCTGGGTGTTGTAACGATTCACTTTTTTCTATGGCTTCAGCAGATTTTAAATTGGTATCAAATAAATGATACAAACGGATAATCTGTTCGTCTATTTCATTTGCCACTTCAATGTTATCTGTAAACTCACCATTTAATGGTGTACCAAATGCAACATGCACGTTGCCTTTTTGCCCAACAATTCCTTTGGTTATGCTTTGAATGTCTTCTTGTTCCCCTTTTTTGTAACTGCCATGCTGGGCTATTGCATCTAATTCGGTGGCTTTGCTTACATCGCAGGGATCAAACTGGTAAGAAATGGAGACAGGCACAATATTGTATGCGTTGATGTATTCACTTATATCACCGCCTTTTTCTTTGTTTAATAACAGCATTGAAATAATCGCAGGATTGGTTTTGTCTAATCCGTCTTTTGCTCGACCTTCACGTTGTGCAATCCAAACATGATTTTTTTCAGTGTGCACACACAGATCCATATAAGCAGACAGCTGTTTAGAATTATTAAAGCGTTCGCGTTTGGATTCGCCACTGCGTTTAACAATAAAGCTTTTATTTAAACGCATTAAATCAGACACCCAAGGTTTGGTGAATAAATTATCACCTGTCGCAATGGTTAATGTGTCAGAGCCTGCTCGGTGTAATGCTAAATTTACCAGTGCTGGATCAAGCACAATGTCTCGGTGATTAGAAATAAATAATGCAGGTTTCGTTAGATCCAGTTGATCTAAACCTGAAGAAGTAAAACCGGTTGTTGTGGTTTCAATCATGCGATCCATATAACCTTCAATCATCATTTGAAGATCTTTTACGCAGTTAAATTGTTTGGTTTTACTTTTTAAATAGGTGCCAATGATCCATTTCGCTAGAGCGGGCATCATTGTATGCAGTTTTGGGAATTTGAATTTTGCGACAGCGTTTTGCATTTCGCTGTCGTGTACTAGTTTTGATAAAACCTCACGTACTTCTTGATCGTTGTAAGGGCGTATATCATCAAATTGATTCATAGTTTTGAACTATCCAGCATGCAAAAAAGAGGCAGGATTATACCCACTGACTTATACACTAACAAATAGAAATACTTGATATGCGATGAAACCAGCAAATAAAAGACCACCTTCAATACGGCTAATGGATCTAGTTTTCCCGATTCCTGCTAATACCCATAATAATAAAGTGGCAGCAATCATGACCAATGTGTCTCTATTTGCATCAATAACACCGGGGGCCAAAATGCCTGGAAGGGACATAACTGCAAAAATATTAAAAATATTAGAGCCAATAATATTGCCAATTGCTAAATCGTTCTCACCTTTTAATACACCTGCAACACTTGCTGCTAACTCTGGCAAGCTGGTGCCGATCGCAACAATAGTCAAACCAATTACCAGCTGCGAAACACCAAAATGAATTGCTACTTCTTTTGCAGAATTCACTAAATAATCAGCAGATACAATCAAAAGTACAATTCCAACTGTTAGCCATATTAAAGCTAAATACAAAGGCATTTTATCAGGAACTTCACTTTCGATGTCTTTAAGCATATCCGGATCATCGCCTAATCTTTGATGGCGAAGTGCGTTAAACGTTAAAAACGATATGGTCGCAAAAAAAGCAAATAATAAAATGTAACCTTCAATCTTAGTGATTTCACCATTAAACAAGAAGTACGCGCCAATGATTGATGCAATCAACACCATTGGAATTTCTTGTTTCATAGTGGAAGAACCCACCAGCATCGGTTTAATTAATGCGGTGATGCCAAGCACCATCAAAATATTTGTAATGTTTGATCCAATCGCATTACCTACACCTAAATCAGGCGTACCATCATTAAGTGAAGCTTGTGCCGCTGCCATCATTTCTGGTGCAGATGAGCCCATCGCAACAATGGTTAAGCCAATAATCAGTGGGCTAATACCTAAGTTTCTAGCAAGGCCTGATGCGCCAAATACAAAACGATCTGCGCTCCAAACGAGTACGGCTAAACTGGCGATGATAATGCCAAAGTGCATATAAATGCTCATAAAATACCTATTAATTAATTACTTGGATTGATTCCACTGTAGACATTGATCAAACGTTATTCCGCTTCCGCCAAAAATATCCAGGGCACTACCAATAGTGAGGTCAACATTGCCATTTGATAGTGTGTTCACTAACTCTAAATCTTCAATGGATCTTGCACCACCGGCATAGGTCACAGGAATGGCTGTAAATTGAGCAAGCAACATCACCAATTGCTCATCTATACCCTGTTGCAAACCTTCTACATCGGCGGCATGAATTAAAAATTCAGCGCAATGTTTTGAAAGCTCGTTCAAGGTTGTTAGATTAACTTCTAGGTCTGTAACAGTTTGCCATCTGTCTGTTGCAATAAACCAGCTGTTACCCACTTTTCGACAACTTAAATCAAGAACAAGTCTATCTTTACCCACAATGCTTTTGATGCGTTCAAGCTTCTCAAAAGAAAATTGTTTATTTTCAAAAAGATACGACGTCACAATAATATGCGATGCACCATATTCTAAATAACGAGCCGCATTAGTGTCATTTACGCCGCCACCAAACTGCAATTGATTTGGATAAGTCTCAAGGGCAAGTTTAACTTGTGCTTCATTATTAGGACCCAATGCAATCACATGCCCGCCAGTTAACGCATGTTGTTGATAAAGCTTTGCGTAATAAGCCGCGTCATACTCGCTTATAAAATTGGTTTTAGCGCCGCTATCATTTAAACTGCCACCAATAATTTGTTTGACGCAGCCTTGATGTAAATCAATACAAGGTCGGAATTTAGTCATGTGGGTCATGTAAGCCATTTTTGAAAAAATCGCGATTATACCTATGACGTGCACCAAGAGGTAGTCAAACTGAGTTTAGTTTTAAATTTAACAAATGGATTTTTAGATTGTTAAATTTTAGGTATGGGTATTCAGGCATGGAATTGAATCGTGCAATACACTATGGTTAATGCAGTTAATATTGTTTATTGGGAATAAAAATGAGTAATTGTCGGTATCTTTTCGCTTTAATTTTGCTAATCCAAAGCTTGGTTTTATCTGCAGCTCAAACCGAGCAACTGCAAATACAACCTAAAATTATTGGTGGGCAACCGGTATTCTCAAATGGAAGCCCCTATGGTTTTTTTGCGCGCTTAAATGTGGGCTGTGGCGGAGCGCACATTGGTAATGGTGTTGTTTTGACCGCAGCGCATTGTGTGGAATATTTACATGAAAAGTTAACCATAGACTTCCCCCATGACCCTCAGTTTCAATCAGAAACCTTTGAAATTCGCTATATTAAAATGCACCCTGAATACATATCTGTTGAGATGGGGTTTGATTTAGCATTGATAAAAATCGATGCGATAAATGGCCAATATCCGGAATCGGTAGATCTGTTAACTGCACAACAATTTGCTTCTTTTACAGCTACACAGTCTTTAGAAGTAATTGGCTATGGGGTCACTGAAACCCAAAGTGAAGGCTCAACTCACATGCAGCGTGTAGATATATTTAAAGTGAGCAATGCGCAATGTAAAGCCAATTATAAAAACATTGGCGTTGATTTTATTGAAGAGCTAATGATGTGTGCCTCGGATATAGGTAAAGATAGTTGCCAAGGCGACAGCGGAGGACCATTGTTGTATTCGGATGGGCAGGCGTTTTACCATACAGGGATTGTAAGTTTTGGTAATGGTTGTGCAGAGGCTAGTTATCCAGGCATATATACTCGAACCGATGTATTTTATGATTGGATTTTAGAGTTTAAAAATACAATTGTTGTTTTAGATGTTTTAGATACCAATTATTTATTGCACCCAGGAAATAATGCGAATAATCAGGTTGATTTTGAGTTTATTAATATTGATGTTAATCCGATTACGTTGAGTGAATTTTCGATTGATTCAGACCTTGATATTGAAGGGTGTGGCCAATTAAATAATCAAGAAGTGAAATCAAATGACAGCGTCACCTGTTCATTAACTATTAATGGATTAAACAGTCTTGAGGAATATGATTTAGAGGTTGAATTTAGTTTTTTAAGCGAGAATCAAATCATCAATCAAAATGAAACGGTGAATTTGGATGTGCTAAAAGATACGACAATTAATGATCCTAAATCCTTTTTGTCGGATTTTTCTTTTTATTCTTGGGCGCAAACTCCTTCTGATAATTGGGTATTTGATACATTTAACGGCGAATTTAAATCGAGTGCCAATAATGGATATGAGACTTCCGTTGTTTCAGTATCAGGCTATTTTGACTATGGTATTAATTTCGATTTAACTATGGAGTCGGAATTTGTTTATGATTTATTTTATGTCACTGTGGACGGGCAAATTCAATTTCATACAATATCCAGCGGTGTTTGTGCAAAACAATCTGTTTCAGTAGGTATGACTCCAGGCAATCATCGTGTGGCATTTATTTATTCAAAAGATGAAAATACGAATTTTGGATTAGACCAAGTTAAGCTCAGCAATATTCAAACATTAAAACAAAGTTACAATTTAGATGAATACACAAGCTGTTTCGAAGGCGAAGAAGCTCCACAAAGAGCGCGGATCGGTAATGTAAACATTTCATTTTTAGTACTTATGAGTTTGAGCCTTTTATTAATACGCCGCAAATTTCATTTACTTTCTCATTGATACCCTCCCTTAATTGATCATTTTGCACTTATTATTTAAATAGGTGCAAAAAAACAATATTTTATTCAAAAATCCTCTTGAAACCTTTCGTCTTGTCCTCATATAGCAGCAACTAAAAAGCATATTGTTTTAAAACTTTGAAGAAATACTGGAGTGAGTGATGTCTGTTGACGAAAAACCATCGCATGACGAATTAGAAGAAGTCTCAATTGATGAGATTGAGCAAGAAGAACAGGCCCAAGAAGGGGAAGTGTTAGAAGCTGATAATGAAGTCGAATTATTAAAAGCTGAAGCAGAAAAATGGAAAGAAGCGGCTTTACGCAGTGAAGCGGATTCGCAAAATACTCGTCGCCGAGCTGAAATTGATGTGCAAAATGCACATAAATTTGGCGTTGAAAAACTCATTAAAGAATTGCTTCCTGTTATCGATAATTTAGACCGCGCATTAGAAAGTGCCGATACTGAAAACGAAAGCTTAAAACCAATGACAGAGGGTGTGGAATTAACTCTTAAATCATTTGTTTCAGCATTAGAAAAATTTGAAGTGGTTGCGATTGACCCTGTAGGCGAACCGTTTGATCCAAAATTGCACCAAGCAATGACAATGATTGAGCAGCCAGATGCAGAACCTAATTCAGTGATCGCTGTGATGCAAAAAGGTTATGAAATGCATGGTCGTTTAATACGCCCTGCAATGGTGGTTGTGAATAAAGGTTAAAAAATAACCGTCCAAGCGCTTGAAAAAAAATTCGATTCACCCCATATAGTGAATCATGCAAACATTAAGATTCGAGGTAATATAAAAATGTCAAAAGTAATAGGTATTGATTTAGGAACAACTAACTCATGTGTCGCAATTTTAGAAGGCGGCAAAGCTAAAGTAATCGAAAACGCTGAAGGCGATCGTACGACTCCTTCGATCATCGGTTACGCTGAAGATGGCGAAATTTTGGTTGGTCAATCAGCTAAGCGTCAAGCGGTAACTAACCCAGAAAGCACTTTGTATGCAATCAAGCGTTTGATTGGTCGTCGTTTTAAAGATGACGTAGTACAAAAAGACATCACAATGGTTCCGTACAAAATCGTAGAAGCAGACAATGGTGATGCTTGGGTTGAAGTACGTGGCGATCGTAAAGCGCCACCACAAATCTCTGCTGAAGTTTTGAAAAAAATGAAAAAAACAGCCGAAGATTTCTTAGGCGAAAAAGTAACCGAAGCGGTTGTAACGGTTCCTGCATACTTTAACGATGCTCAGCGTCAAGCAACTAAAGATGCAGGTAAAATTGCGGGCTTAGATGTAAAACGTATCATCAACGAGCCAACAGCAGCTGCATTAGCATACGGCATGGACAAAAACCGTGGCGATAAAACAATCGCAGTTTACGATTTAGGTGGTGGTACATTTGATATCTCTATCATCGAAATTGCAGAAGTAGACGGCGAGCACCAATTTGAAGTGTTATCAACAAACGGTGATACATTCTTAGGTGGTGAAGATTTCGATATGCGCATGATCGAATTCTTAGCAGAGTCTTTCAAAAAAGACACAGGCATTGATCTAAAAGGTGATGCGTTAGCGATGCAACGTTTAAAAGAAGCAGGCGAAAAAGCAAAAGTTGAATTGTCATCTTCTACACAAACCGATGTTAACTTACCTTACATCACAGCGGATGCAACGGGTCCTAAGCATTTAAATGTAAAAGTAACGCGTTCTAAATTAGAATCATTAGTTGAAGATTTAGTTAAGCGTTCTTTAGAGCCGTTAAAAATGGCGCTTAAAGATGCAGACTTAGAAATTTCTGAAATCGATGACGTTATTTTGGTGGGTGGTCAAACACGTATGCCAATGGTTCAAGAAGCCGTTAAAAACTTCTTCGGTAAAGAGCCACGTAAAGATGTGAACCCAGATGAAGCAGTAGCAATGGGTGCTGCGATTCAAGGTGCGGTTTTATCTGGCGAAGTGAAAGACGTATTGTTATTAGACGTTACGCCTTTAACATTAGGTATCGAAACAATGGGCGGTGTAATGACGGCGCTTATTGAGAAAAACACAACGATCCCTACTAAGAAAACACAAACGTTCTCTACTGCTGATGACAACCAAAGCGCAGTAACGATCCACGTGATTCAAGGTGAGCGTAAGCAAGCAACTCAAAACAAATCATTAGGTCGTTTTGATTTAGCGGACATTCCACCAGCACAACGTGGTGTACCACAAATTGAAGTAGCCTTCGATTTAGATGCCAACGGTATCTTAAACGTATCTGCTAAAGATAAAGGTACAGGTAAAGAGCAATCTATCATCATTAAAGCGTCTTCTGGTTTAAGTGATGAAGAGATCGAACAAATGGTTCGTGATGCTGAAGCGAACGCTGAAGAAGATAAAAAATTCGAAGAAATGGTTCAAGTTCGCAACACTGCTGATGGCTTAGTACACGCAACTAAGAAAACATTAGAAGACGCTGCTGACAAAATCGAAGCTGACGAAAAAGCAAAAATTGAAGCAGCCATTGCAGATTTAGAAGAAGCGTTAAAAGGTGATAGCAAAGATGATATCGAAGCGAAAACCAAAGCATTAACAGAAGCTTCACAGTCTATGGCTGAAAAGTTATACGCTGAGCAAGCAGCTGAAGGCGGCGCGCAACCTGAAGAAGCAACAGCCGGTCCTGACGATGCAGTAGATGCTGAATTCGAAGAAGTAAAAGAAGATAAATAAATCCTCTTTGTAGACCAAACTAGGCCAAGATTTCTTGGCCTTTTTTTTCATTTAATAAAAGTTAAGAAGAAATCGACATGTCCAAACGTGATTATTACGAAGTATTAGGTGTCGCCAAAGGCGCTGATGCAAAAGAAATCAAGAAAGCCTATCGTAAAATGGCGATGAAATATCATCCAGATCGTAACCCAGATGACAAAGCTTCTGAAGAATCATTCAAAGAAGTGAACGAAGCTTACGAAATTTTATCCGATGATCAAAAACGCGGCGCCTATGATCAGTATGGTCATGCTGGTGTTGAACAAGGTGGATTTGGTGGTGGCGGCCAAGGCGGCGGTGGGTTTAGTGATATTTTTGGTGATGTGTTCGGTGACATCTTTGGTGGCGGAGGCGGTGGACGCAGAAGTTCAGTGCAGCGCGGATCAGACTTACGTTACAGCATGCAAATGAGTCTTGAAGAAGCAGTTAATGGCGTAGAGCGAAAAATCAAAGTTCCTACCTTAGTTGGTTGTGAGCCATGTGATGGCAGTGGCGCTAAAACAGGCACCAGCTCAAAAACCTGTCAAACCTGTGGTGGCCAAGGTCAAGTGCGTATGCAGCAAGGTTTCTTCGCGGTTCAACAAGCCTGTCCAACCTGTAGCGGTAAAGGCAAAGTGATTGAATCACCCTGTCCTAAATGTCGTGGTCGCGGTGTAAACGAAGAAACCAAAACCTTAAATGTAAAAATTCCAGCAGGCGTTGATACAGGTGATCGCATACGCTTAACTGGAGAGGGCGAAGCCGGACCAAATGGCGGACCTTCCGGTGATTTATACGTAGAAGTATCAGTTAAACGCCACTCAATCTTTGAGCGCGACGGATCAGACTTACATTGTGAAATGCCAATCAGCTTCACACAAGCAACATTAGGTGGCGAGATTGAAGTGCCAACCTTAGAAGGCCGAGTAAAATTAAAAGTGCCAGCAGAGTGTCAAAGTGGAAAAGTATTCAGATTGCGTGGCAAAGGCGTTAAGTCAGTACGTGGTGGAGCAGTCGGAGATTTGATGGTTCGATTAAACATCGAAACCCCAGTGAATCTAACATCAAAACAAAAAGACTTATTAAAAGAATTCCAAGCATCGCTAGATGGCAAAAAACACTCGCCAAAAGCAACAAGCTGGCTCGATGGTGTTAAGAAATTTTTTGATGATGTTAAATATAAAGGTGAATAAGGTTTGCAACTTTGTGAATGGTTTGCAACTTATGACGCTTGGTTTGAAACAAATTTCAATAATGTTTGAAACTTAATTTTGTAATTGATTGTACAAATTTGATGTAGTTATCTATTGTTTAAATAATATACAAATTAATTGTGATCTGTAGTAAAAAAGTCTATATCGGAAACGGTATTAGCTAAACGAAGTCTAGTTACTTTGTTTAAAGAGCCGAATTGGCAAAATTATTAGAGTGTGAGAAAAGACAATTAAGTAAAGTTAAGTGGTATTTAATACCGCTTAGTTTTGCGATATCTGTAGATATTGTTGTTTTTTGAATGCTTTAATGATTTTGCCTTTTTTTTTGCCTAAAGAAAAAGGGTTGCTAGATATTTTGAATAAAAATAGGAGGGTGTTGTGAGAATAATATAATTTTGAAGAAAAACTACTGTGAACAGCCCTTGCAGGGGCTATTCACAGTCATAAGAGTCCAAAAAATGAACAGCTATCGCTTAAAATTTTGGGCTCTAATTTACTCTATGTCAATAAAAAAGTTCGATTTGTTCGGCAATAGGCACCCTATTGCCTAAAAAAAGTATAAATCATCTTAATTAGATATAAGAAAAACTATAAATTAGAGAGGTTAAAATGCCTGAATTTGCTAAGAAGTCGTTTAAAGTGTCTGCGGTGAAAAACAGAGGAATGTTCCCTTCACACAAGTCTACACACGGAATGGCGTATGTGGACTCAATTCTGGAAGTAAAATATTGTCATTTATTAGAGCGTGATGACTGTATTGTTGATTTTATAGCTCAACCATTTAAATTTAGGTGGGAAGACCAGGGTGTGAAATTTATTTACACACCTGACTTTTATGTTTTGTATGAGAATGGATCATCAGAATATGTCGAAGTAAAGCTAAATAAGTCAAAAGTATCGCAGGATTTAAATACCAAATTGAAATCTTTTTCTGAAGTATATTTACCGGAAAATGAAGGGGCGGTTGGTTTTACAATTGTCTATGAAAATGAAATTAAAAAAGGGAATCTAATTAAAAATATATCATTTCTATTTAGGTTTATTAGAGCACCGGTACTGAGTGTGGTTGAAATTAATAAAATAGTGAATGTGTATGGAAATAGATTTACTGTCACAAATGCAGTTAGGGTAATAGGAGATGAATATTTGGATTCTATATATTCATCAGTTTATTTTAATGTTTTGTGTTTTGATATGATTAATGACTTATTTACTTCATCTTCTGTAGTTGAGGTGGCTCATGAACAAGCTTGAAATAGGTCAAATATTTAGCTTTAGAAAAAAATTAAGCGTAGATCATATTATTATTCAAATTAATGAAAATGAAGTTCTTGTTAGAAACTTAGAACAAGGGACAGCTAAAAAATATTCAATTAAGGAAATTATTAAATCTATAAATAAAGGAAAAATTATTTTCTCTAATGAAAATAAAATTCCGCATTCTATAGATCAATTGGGTAAAGAGCAGATTGAAATTTTAGAATACAGGTATAAATTTGTTAGAGCGGCTCTAAATGAAGGTGTTTCGAAATCAAAGCCTAAATTGGAAGAATTATCAAGAAAAGTTTCAAAAAATATAATGGAATTATCACCTCCGAGCTATTCTACTTTAATTCGATGGATTGACTCTTATATTGAATTTGGGTACCTAGGTTTAATTAATAAATCCAAATTAAAAAGAAAGTATACTTCTCGATTAAATCCAAAAATTATGGCGATAATAAAAAAAGTAACTGATAAGTATGTTGATGAATATAATCGACCAATTTCGGTTATATATAAGAAAATCGAATGTTCTGTATTGGAGTTAGCAAGGGAGGAAAAATTAAATTATCAAATTCCATCCTATAATACTATTAAAAATTATATTGATAGGCTCCCTTATTATGAAAAAGTTGTTCGTACGAAAGGCAAGGCATATGCACGGAATCATATAACTAATACAGAAACTACTCCTCCAAAAGTAACTAGAATTTTGGAAAAAATTGAAATTGATCATACACAGTTGGATATGGATATTTATGATGAAGTTGGAATAGTTAAGCTTGGTCGCCCTTATCTTACAACAATAATAGATTGTTATTCTTCAATGATATTAGGGTATACAATTTCTTATGAGCAAAATTCAGTTCTTAAAGTGTTCCTTACATTGAGGATGGCATTCTTAAAAAAGGAGGACCCATATCAATGGCCTTGCCATGGTATACCAGAATCAATAGTAATTGATAATGGAAAAGAATTTATTGGAAATGCATTGCAATCTGTATCAAATGATTTGGGGTTTGTTGTTCAGGTTTCTCCAGTTAAAGCACCTAAATATAAGCCAAAAGTTGAGAGGACTTATGGAACCATTAATACTGAGTTTTTATATCACTTTGATAATATATCTACTCCTGGTACTAAAGAAAACTCTTTCAAAGGCCATAATAATATAAAAAGCAGTGAATACGGCTTAAGCCTTAATAAATTAATTGAGATTTTTGAATTTTGGTTGCTTAATATTTATCACAAAACACCAAGAGCTAATAATATTGAGTCACCGTTAGAGTTGTGGGAGGAAAGTGAAAAAGAAAATTTAATACCTGTTGTTGATAGTAAAAAACTTTCAATAGTATTGCTTCCCTCTTCAGAACGTGTGCTTAGTAAAATGGGAATTAGATTCGAACATTTAAATTATTCAAATATATATTTGAAGGAATTATTTAAGATAAAAGGAAAAATTAATTTAACATTTAAATATAATCCGCTTAACTTGTTATTTATTTTGGTGTTTGATGAAGAAAATAACTGTTATATGCAAGTGAATTGTGTCGAGTATGAATACTCTAATGGAATATCTATGTTTGAGCATAGATCAATTCTTAAAGAAAGGAGGTCTATAGTTAAAGAAAAGTTAAATGATAAAGAAATGATTGAATCTAAAATTAAATTTAATAAAAAAGTTGAAGAAAGTGTTGATTTTACTCGTCAAAGAAAAACTCAGAAAACAAAACTTAAATCCGCTAGGGCTATGAAGGAAGGGTTCGATGTTGATATTCTTAAAGATATTGGTGATGTCGCAAATGTACAAAAAGAAGTGGTTCAAAATAAATACTTCGATGACGATTTAAATATGGAGGGTTGGGGTGATGAATAATAAATTTATTTTAACTCCTGGCGTATCCAGGGTTATTAAATCACTTGAATATTTAAAAGATTCTGATTATATCGAATCGGGTGACTGTAATATGGTTCTGACTGGAGAAACTGGTTCGGGTAAATCTGCATTAATTACGTATTTCAAAAATAAATACCCACCAATTATTCATCAAGAATTTACAGAAATTCCAGTTGTATATGTGCTATTGCAAAGTGTAAAAGGAGTGAAGGAATTTTCTATTGAAACGTTAAAGGCAATTCAAGATCCTCAGCAAGGTAGAAAAATTAGAAATATTCATGAATTAAGGGAGCGTCTAAAAACTCTTGTTAAAACTTGTAAAACAAAAATTATTGTTTTTGATGAGGTTCAGGTCACTGTTCAAAATAATCGAGTTGATCGATTGCCAACTATAGCTGATTGGTTTAAAGATTTAATGAATGATCTTAAAATACCAATTGTATTGGTTGGTATGCCTTGGACCATTGATTTTGTTGAATCTAACAGCCAATTATCAAGTAGGATATCATTTCGTTTTAATTTATCAGGCTATAATGTGTCGGAAAACTTTACTGATTTCAGGAAACTACTAAGACAATTTTCAATAGATTACTGTCTATTTCCAGAAGTTGATCTATCTGATAAAGATCTGTCATTAAGGCTATATAGTTACACTAAAGGGTCGATGAGATCTTTAAGTAGTTTGATTGCTATTTGTGTAAGTAAGTTATCTGATAAAAATAAAAATAAATTGATGAAATTGTTTGCATTGGAATTAAGGGTGAAAGGTGTTTCTGATGAGAAAAATAATTTTTTAGTAGGTATCAAAGAATTAGAATTTTTTGAAATTAAACAAACTACAAGTTGGAAGTTTGAGGAAAAGCCATATAAAGTTAAAATGGTACCTCCCTTGTATAAGAAGTATAAATATATTGACGGAGAATTTATTTCTTATGATTAAATTACCTTATTTTTCATCTATTAAAAAAGATGAAATGCTGAGTGATTATCTGTGGAGGCTTTCTGAAAGGAATGGTTTTAAGAATGTAGATGATCTATTAGAAATACTTGATTTAAAAAGTGAAAGCTTTAATAGAAAATTTTGTTGGTATGAATCAATTGTTTTTGGGTTGAAAGAAAATGCTGGTATTGTTGTAAAAATAAAATGTTTCGATATTAGTAATATGTTATTTAGAGATTTGTCTAATAACTTTATGGTTTGTAAATCATGTTATAAAAACGATCCTTACATAAGATATTTCTGGAGGAATAAATCATATTATAAATGCCATTTTCATGATGAAGAAATGGATGATTTATTTAGTGGTCGAGAAATTATTAGATTTACTAATAATAAAATTTGGTTATTTCCAGATGTTAATTTGAAGTATGAGGAGTTGTGTAAGGTTCTGATAGCTTTTCCGGAAATTGAGGATAGCTACTATAAAATAATTGAATATCGTGTGTATAAATGTAATTTGATTACATTCTATTTTTTTAATCTTAATAAAAATGGTATTCTAGAGGGTGTAGGTGATTTCGATGTTGTAGAGAAATTTGTTGATGATAACGATTTTGAAAAATTCAGTTTGTTATCTCTGGAAAAATTGTTTTTTGATAGGATGAAACTTGATTTTGATATTAGATATGAGTGCTATCGGAAAAAAATTATTTTTAGGTTTCGTAATATGATGGTCTATTTTTATGAGATGTTAAGGGAGTTCACTAAATTTAATGGGGATGAGCGCCTTTTTTTAAATGAGTGGGGAGATGGTGTCTCAAATAAAGAAGAGGATATATATGAATCTATATCAAAAATTCCTGATATGGAACTTGATTTATACGAAAAAGATACTATTAAAGTTCAATTTAAATCGGGTAGAGAAAAATTGAATAATTGATTTTTTTATAGTTAATTGGAGTGTTGATTATTTGGCGATACTCCATTCTTCATTTTCTACGTAAGATATCATGTTTACTTTTAATAATCGCTCTATAATAAGTTTCTTTAACTTCCTTTCTGAAATACATAATAGTTCTCTAGATTGTTAAAATTTTAGATTGTCATTGTTGATATTGACGTAAGTATGTGTTTTGTTTTTTTATAATTTTAACTAACCACTTGCTAATATTATTTTAAGTGAGACTTTTTTAATAAACTTATTGTATCTGTAAATGAATTAGTTACAATTTAATTACTTTGAGAGAATTGGAGTATTGACTCTTTGTTGATACTCCATTCTTTGTTTGATTTGTCAGGATAGGAAGTAATGATCAATAATTTATTTTTAATTATTTTGTGTAGTTTTTTCTCAGGAATATTTAGTAACTTCATTGTTTGACTAAAATTTAAATTTTCTGATTTTTTTCTAGCGTGTTCGTCTATATCATCCTTTGAAAATTTCAATTCGCCGTTTACTAAAATAGTATTTAGTGTTTTCTTTTCTATTAACTTATTGATAGTTCTACTAGTTGTATGTAATAGCTTAATTACATCCTTACGATTGTAATATCGTAGATTTTGTGGCTTTAACGAAAAATGAGTAATTCTATTAAGATCTGAGCTTCTCATGTATTCCTGTTTTGTGTTTATGAATTTTTCATATTCTTTGAATATCAATTTGTAGCCTTCAATCTCACGGCATTTATAAATAAACTTATAAATATGTTTAAATGACTTTTGAATAGAGAATGATTTACATTGGTTGAATTTTAAATGATGCTTTTCCAGTAGATCATGGAAGGAATTAGGCCAATTCTTTATTATAAAAGAAGCTTCATTAAATAATTTAAATTGATCATTTATTTTTAGGTTTCTCAATAATCCTGATTCACTGTGTTCTAATTTATAAATAATAAAGGCAATATGATTTATGATGCTGATAGTTTCTGTCGTATTTGTATGTCTGAATAATTCATGTAATTGTGAATCTTGATTGATGTTATTTAATTTGTTGTTAATTAAATCGTGTAGATAAATTAAACCATTAAATTTTTTAGCGTTAATTCCTTTAAATCCATTATTTGAAATTAATTGTCTTTCATGCCAAGTTATTTTTCTACCATTACGAGTCTCATTGCTGAGTAGTAAGTTATGTTCGGGACAAATTAATATTGGTAATATATTCCATATATTTTTAGCATAACCATACTTTTCTATACATTTAACACAGAACTTGGGTGTAGTGATCAGTATTGCGGGATGGTGGATGTTCGGCTGGTAATCATTAATTATTTTTTTTAATGGATTTTTTTTAACTGGAACTGGAAGTGAAAGTTTTTCCATATATTGATGTATATCAAACCTACCTTCTAGTAATTGCTTAATTGGTGGGCTACTGTTTCTTTGAGAAAGTTCTGCATGTTGAAGTAGGTAGCCAAAATGTAAAAATCCATTAGCCTCACTAACTCGGGTTAAATAGCGAATCGGACATTCATCAGGTTTTATTGGTGGTTTGCTAAGTAGTGGTTGCATAAAATCAATATGAGTTAAATTTAAAGCTTAGTTAAATAATGCTATAAATGTGAGAATGAATTAATATATTTATCAATTGATAATCACACCAAAGGGAGCTTGTTTTGGCTGAAATTAGACATATTCATATAAAAAATTTTAGAGTTATTAAAGAGTTAGTATGGCTCCCTAATCCAGGGCTTAATTGCCTTATTGGGCCTGGTGATTCTGGTAAATCAACTGTGTTAGAAGCGATCGATTTGGCATTAGGAGCTAGACGTTCATTTCCTTTTAGTGACGCAGATTTTCATGAGTTAAATGTAAAACAACCAATTGAAATATGGGTCACTTTAGGTGCCCTTAATGATGAACTTAAAAATTTAGATTCATACGGAATGTTTTTGAGAAGCTTTGATCCAGTTTCTGGAAATATCACTGACGAACCTCAAGTCAATGAAGAAACTGTCTTAACTATGAAGCTATCTGTTGGAGCCGATTTAGACCCAGATTGGCATTTGTACTCAGAAAGAGCGAACGAAAACGGTTTCGAAAAAAGACTAGTTTGGAAGCATAGAGAGCTAATAACACCTATTAGGCTTGGCTCCACATCTAATCAGCATCTAGCTTGGGGAAGTCATTCAGTTTTAAATAAACTAACTGAGGGTGATTTTGACACTAAATCAATGTTAGCAGAGCTTGGTAGAGGTGCTCGTGAAAGTTTCTCAGGACAAAAAATTGAAAATATTGATTCAGTTCTTACACAAGTGAAAACCGTGGCGAATAATTTAGGTGTACCTGTCGGTGATTTAAAAGCCTTGCTAGATGTTAAAAGTGTCTCTTTTTCAAATGGTGCGATAAGCCTCCATGATGATAATACCCCTTTAAGGCAGTTAGGTACTGGATCATCACGCTTATTAATTAGTGGCCTTCAAAAAGCTGCCAATAATTCTAATTTATTGATTATTGATGAGGCGGAATATGGTTTAGAGCCATTTAGGATATCCAGGCTATTGAATGAACTTGGTTCTAAATCTCAACAGCCAGAACAGCAAGTATTCATTACTACCCACTCCCCCTATGTATTAAGGGAGCTCCAAGCCAATCAACTCCATGTAATACGAAAAACTAAAGTTGCACCATTCCCACCACCCAATAGCCATCTATCTCATATGGTTTATTCATTAGAGGGTACTGATGATCAACAAAGTACATTAAGAGTTTGTGCTGAGGCTTTTTTTAGTAAATCAGTAATTGTTTGTGAGGGTAAGACGGAAATTGGCTTAATTAGAGGTATTGATCTATATTGCCAAGAACAAAATAATATGAGCATTCAAGCTTATGGAACTTACTGTGCTGACGGTGGCGGTGATGACATGTTTAAGCGAGCGCATGTATTTAAGCAATTGGGGTATAGAACTTCTATTTTCAAGGATTCAGATAAAGCGGCAGACCATATTAAACCGACAGCGGAAGCTCAAAAGAATGGGATTACTATTTTTGAATGGGGTAATAATTGTGCAACAGAAGACGTATTGTTTGCATCTTCTCCTAAGCAAGTTATTCCAGAGTTAATTGATTTAGCAATTAAAAGAAAAGGTCGAGAATCAATTGATTCAAATATTCAAAATTTTTCGAATAATAAATTAAGTTTAGATAGTGTGTTGACTAATTTTGACGACACAATGAGGCCAGCTTTATCAAAAGTATCTAATAAAAAATCTTGGTTTAAAGATATTGAACCAGCTGAGCAGATTGGCAAATTAATTGTAATGCCTTTTTATAAAGACTTTTCAGTTCAATTGACTGACCCTATTAATAATCTATTTAAATGGGCTAGACATGAAGGGTGATAGAAGCCATGTCTGAAAATATTTTAAATTTTGAACGAGGTTCTGTCGTAGCCCCTGCTGGTTGTGGTAAAACACACTTAATTGTTGAAACGTTACGTCAAAAACAAACTAAACCTTATTTGGTGTTAACGCATACGACTGCAGGAGTAGCGGCATTAAAGCAGCGTTTAAAACGATTAAATGTATCCAATAGCAATTATGTTATTTCAACTATTGATGGTTGGGCATTACGACTTTCAAATATGTTTCCAGCATCATGTGGGCTGCAGTCTACAGTTAGTAATCCACGAGCCTTTTATCCAGAATTGCGAACAAAGGTAAATACGTATATTTCTAAAGGTCATATAACTGACATATTAAAGGCTTCGTATTCACGTGTGTTGGTAGATGAGTACCAAGATTGCGATATGCCACAACATAATCTAATTTCCTCACTTTCTGAATTATTACCTACGATTATTTTTGGTGACCCGATGCAGTGCATCTTTAACTTTGATGGGCCAATGCCTTCCTGGGAATCAGAGGTAATGGTTAAGTTTCCAGTAATTATGGAACTTAATACACCTTGGAGGTGGATAAATTCAAATGCTCAAGAATTAGGTGAATGGATATTAAACTGTCGAAAGCTGTTATTGAATGGGCACTCAATTGATCTATTAGGGTGTCCTAATTACGTTCACTGGAATCCTTTGTCAGCAAATGCCCAAGAAAATATTAAATTACAAACCCAAGCTCAATACTCTATTAGAAATAAAAACGATGATAATCATTCGTTATTAGTTATCGGCGATTCAATAAATGTACGATCAAGACATAACTTTGCTAGTTTAACTAGGGGGATCGATGTTGTAGAACCCGTTGATTTAGGTGATATCACCGATTTTGCATTGAATATGGACTTGTTAAAAGGTAATGAATTAGCGTTTAAACTTCTTGAGGTTGTTTCTTCTATGATGACTGGAGTGGGATTGGCTAATTTAAAAAAACGTATTCCCACAATTATGGCAGGAAGAAACCGAACGCCAGCCACTGAGTTAGAGGTTGCGGTGAGGTTGGTTATTGAATCTAACTCAATTGAGTCAATTACAAACTTATTGAATACGCTTGAGTGTCACTCAGATACGAGAATTTATCGAAACAGTGCTTTCAGTACATTGAAAAAAATAGTTGTATTAAAGTGTGGTGACTCGACAAAAACAATGGTTCAGGCTTCAGAAACTATCCTTGAGCAGAGAAGGCATCTTGGTGATAGACGAATTCCTTTGCGGGCAATAGGCTCAACGTTACTTTTAAAAGGGCTAGAGTCTGATCATTCATTAATTTTAGATGCGAGTGCAATGTCGCCTTCGAACTTATATGTAGCATTGTCTCGAGGAGCAAGGTCGTTAACCGTTTTCTCAAAGAAACATTTATTGCCATAAATAACAGTTTTAGGAACCAATATGCCATACAAACAATACTGGAAATCCGAGTTTCAAAATACTTTAACATCAATTGCCAATACCGGAAAAATTAATAGATGGACGGAAATCTCATCAAATCTAGAAAACAATCAAATACCAATTAATGAATACGTTTATCAATTTACATTACGCAATAAAAGTGTCTCTATTATTATTTACTCATCCATCGATAAAAAAACAGATCGAACACGTGAGGTTGGGTCTGATGCTGTGCGAATAATTTTTGAGTGGAAAACGAAAGAAGGGAAGAAATATAATAAAATAGCAAAGCATTATCGTACTGAATCATTATTCAGCAATATGATCGAGTCAATAAATAAAGCCTCTGAAAAATGTTTTAAGTTAAATGACTTAGAGTGGGTGGAAAGAGGCTTAGCGTTAGAATTTTAATTGTTTTAAGGCATAATCGCGCCCCAAAATTATGGCTGTCGTCAAAGATAAGGGTTACTCTCTGAGCCAACATGATTCGCAGTACACGGTAATAATTTGTACCGGTATTGGAAGTATATTCCAGATATTTGGGTCATAACCATACTCTTTCATGCATTTAGGGCAAAATTTGGGTGATGTGTTCAGTAGTGCTGGGTGGTGAAAACTAGGCTTAAAATCACCTATCATTGCTTTTAATGAGTTGTTTTGAACTTGAAGTGATAGTTTGTCAGTGTATTCATGTATGTTAAAGCTACCTTCCAGTAATTGCTTGATGGGTGGCCTGCTACCATTTATAGAAAATCCGCCGTGTTGAAGTAAATAACCAAAATGTAAAAAACCATTATGTTCACTAATGCGTGTTAAATAGCGAATTGGACATTCGTCTGCTTTCATAGGGGGGTTGTGAAGTAGTGGTTGCATAACCGTCGATATGAGTTAAATATTAAGCTTAGTTAAATAATGCTAAATACGTGAGAATGAATTAATATAATTTCAATTGATAATCACACCAAAGGGAGCTTGTTTTGGCAGAAATTCGACACATCCATATAAAAAATTTTAGAGTTATTAAAGAGTTAATATGGTCCCCTAATCCAGGGCTTAATTGCGTTGTTTGATATTGTCACATTAGGAGTTAAATATTCTAAAATTTAAGATGTACCCAGCAGAAAATGGAGATAGTTTTTTACTATGTGCAAATGGGATAAATATACTTGTTGATGGTGGTTACGCAAGAACCTTCGATAATTATATTCTAAATGATCTTAAGATTCTAAATACTAATGGTGAAAGTCTAGATCTCTTAATTACGACCCATATTGATGCTGACCATATTGGAGGAATAGTACAACTTTTATCGATGAATGGGTCTTCTGACGAGTCAAAAATCATTCCTATTCGAAATATTTGGCATAACAGTCTTCGTAGTTTGACAAGTCGAAATGAATTAAATATTCCGTTTCAGCCTGGCGATCTAGAAGTGCTGAATGCGATTAAGCGTCGAGGGCACCCAGTATTAACCATACAGACAGATGAAATACTTAAGGAGATATCCGCAAAACAAGGAAGCACATTAGCTTCATTAATTCATAGTGGAGGATATTCATGGAATGGCAGTGATGGAGCTAAGGCTATTTCGTTTGAAAGTAATCAAAATGCTAACTTAAAAGGTGGTTTGGTCAATGTAATTACACCCTCTAAGCTACGGTTGAATAAATTATTAAAATTCTGGCAAAAAAATATCCGAAATTCTGGATATAGAGGCCCTACTGGTTCAGGTGATTTTACAGATGATGCTTTTGAGTTTACTTATGAACATCTTAATGAAAAGCCTTATTCTGCTCCTTCCCTTATATCTGCTGGCCGTAGGAGAATCCTTAAAGATATTTATACTCCCGATACATCTATAACAAACGGTAGTTCAATTGCGACCATAATATCACTTGGGGGTATGCGCTTGTTAATGTTAGCTGATGCTTGGGCTGAGGATGTATTGGAGGCTTTACTTGAACTAAAGTCTTCAGGGGTTTCAATGAGTTTTGATGGTATCAAAATTTCACATCATGGAAGTTTTCGCAATACTAGTCCTGAGTTATTAGGCCTCATCGATGCTCCCAACTATTTTATATCTTCAAATGGAAGTAAACATAATCATCCAGATATTGAGCTTCTGGTGGCTATTGTTGAAAGGCCAGCAAATTTCCCTCGGACTCTTTATTTTAACTATTCGACAACAGCATCGAATGAGATTCGAGAATACAAAACAAAATCAGCTACGTCATTTTCAGTAGTTGAAAATGCTACGGACTGGATAAAGATAAGCGAGAATGAATTGTGTTAGAAAATATAATTAAAAATGCTACTTGTAGAATTGAGTGTGGTGAAGACACGGATACAGATATAGGTACAGGTTGGTTAATATCACCAGATAAAATAATTACAGTTCGTCATTGCGTGATTAATGCTTTTGATGAAGACGATAAGATTGATGAAAGTGTTCCAATCACCATAAAGTTTGCTTTTCTGGAATCCCCAGTTGTCCTGAATGCAAAAATTATTGGTTATGAAAAAGGTTTAGATGTTTGTTTGCTTTCAATAGAAAAAATAAGCGATATAGCATTTATTCCTATAAGTAAAAATCCACCGCTTAGTGGAAGTGAAATATACTCATATGGTTGGCCTGTTTGCAAATTGAACTTAGGGCACCGATTAGAAGGAACTATTTCTCAGGTTTTAGAAACTCCGAAATTAGGCATGGATGCAGAAATTCATGTTGATAACTCTTCTCTTGATTGCTATGAAGGGTTTTCTGGTGCACCACTTATATGTGGCGAAAAATGTGTAGGTCTAATTCGAGTTTCGATTGCAAATTCAATTGGTGTAATTTCTATTTTATCTATTCATAAGTTTTTAAGTGGCCAGGATATTTTTCCTGAAGATATTTTAGATGATAATTCTGCAACTGATGAGTTTGCATCGAGAGAGAAATTTAATCTAGAATTTGATACCTTTATCGAGAATCAGTCAGGAAAGTATACATTTATCGAAGGGGCTCATGGAATTGGGAAATCTACTTTCTGTAAAACATATAAACCTACAGATCCTACTATTGAATATTTTAATACTTACAGTCTCACTTCAAATACAACGAATGCCATGCAGTTAGCTCAACCACAGGAGTATGTGAATTGGCTAAATATGAAAGTGTCTTTGCTTCTAACAAAATCCTCTGGGAGAATTGTAAAAAGGGATTACGCCGATTTAATTAAAGAGGCTAAGTCACTTTTGTCTGAATTGGCTGAATATTATAAATCTCGAGGAAAGATAGGGGTATTTTTCATCGATGGATTGGATGAGCTTGAGAAACTGGATAGTGAAATACTTAATGCATTTGTTGGTCTATTGCCAGAGCAAGTGTCAGAAGGGTTAGTTCTAGTTCTTTCGTCTCCTAGTTATACAAGACTTTCAGCTAATTTGGGCGCTAGATTAGGAAATGAAGATTGTATTTCATTACCACCATTAACAGATAGTGTTGTACAAGATTATTGTAGGCAAGCACTAGAAAGAAATCATGCAACAGTGGTAATTATTGACCAAATTACAAGTAAGTCTCAAGGACACCCACTATATCTACGTTATTTAATAGATCTTGTGAATTCAGGGATAGATGATACAGAGTTAGCAGAGTTACCATTAATCAATGGTAGCATTCGTAATTACTATGAGAATTTATGGAGCCAACTGAATAGCGATTCAGATGCTACCAACCTTTTAGCAATCATTTCTCGTTTACGCGGGGGAATTACGATTCAACAGTTCTCTGAAATATTAGATCAAACAGAGCAAGCTGTATTAGTAAGTACAATTGCGAGAGTTAAGCATTTACTTCTGTCTCCCGAAAAAACGACTATTTATCACTCATCTTTTTCTGAATTTTTAGTTGAAAAAACACAAGTAAATGAATTGAATGTTCAGCTTAGACTTGCTCAATATTGCGAGAAAAATATTGAAAAGCATTATTGCTTACTGAATATTATCTATCATGGTTTAAAGTCTGGCAGTAATTCTACTAAAGCTCATACTGTTGCGTTGTGTAATCAAAAGTGGGTTGATGATTGTGTTTTAATGGGGATTAAGCCTGATACTCTTCTTAGTGATGTTAATAACGTTTTGTCTGTGGCTACTGAGCTAGGGAGCTTAATTGAAACGGTTCGTATTTTATTATTAACTCAACGAGTTCAATTTCGTTATGACACTTTATTTGCTCAATCTGCAGTCTTAATTGCCGAGGCGTTAATATCTTTAGGGAAAACAGAAGAAGTTCTACAGCATGTTATTAGGTATGGAGGGATAATTATTCCAATTCCTCAAGCCCTCAAAATAGCGATGCTATTGATTGATGCTAATGATCGTGATGATGCTTTTAAACTATTGAATATTATAGAATCATCAATAGATGAACAATTAGAATTTGCTTATGTGAAAGATGGAATTTCCTTTGAAAATTTTTTGTATCTATATGATTTACAAGTCCAACAATTAAATATCAAGGAACTTGCTAGTAGTGAAAGTTCTGATGTTAATCTACAAAAATTTCATTTTTATTGGATGAAAAACATAGATGTTTGCTCTACAAATAAAGAAGTAAGCAAATTTATTCGCTCTGAAATGTCGAATTATTTTCATGCAGCTTTAATGTGTTTAAGTGATCGCTACATTTCTATAGAAAAAATTAAAGTGAATTTTACAGGGTCTTTAATCGACCTGGTCGAGCCTCTTATTTTTACTGCGTCTTATTATCGAGAGTTGTGCATTTTTTATAATAAAGTTCCTAACCCTAGCCTGGTTAAACAATTACTTGATGATATGGATATGTTGATTAAAAATGGATTGGAGGAATCAAATAAAATTCATAATAATACCATCGACAATCTTATATCCCTTGGAGCATCACAAAATTCAATTCAATTAATCATGGGTGAGGTTTCAAATTCACTCAGTAAAATACAATTTATTGACGAAAATAACGTCTCAATAAATGGGGATCTTTTAGATAAAGGGTATTCTAAATGGAGGCTAGAGTCTTTTGTTAATACAGATCTTTCCTTTCCAGAATTAATAACTTTATCACCTTCAAATTGGTTGGATGGTATTGAATCTATTTTAAGAATCATTGCATGGTGTGAGGGTGCTGGAGCACGTTTAAAGAATACTTCCGATGATGAGAATTTGACATTGATTTGGGCCGAATTACAGAATAATGTTTTTAGTCAACTGAAGTTTACTTTGGCTGATCGTGTGCAATGGGAGGATAGTTATGCAATCCCAGAGTCTGTATTTCCATATATTTATCAACGCCTAGTTAGTCTAGTTACAGAAATATTCCCCACACATCTTGATTTTATACTGTTGTTTATTGACGAACAATTTGAATTTCAGTGTGGTCTGTATTCAGAAGGTTTCCGTGCTGTATTAGTAAATATTTTGGACAATATCACTAGAGTATCTCTAGAGGATGATGTTGAGGATAAAGCATTTGCCTTATTAGAGCGCTGGCAGAAATTTGTATTAAGTAATCTAAAGAATCGTCATGAGCTTGTTCCAGAGCTACTTACGATAATCCCAATTTTTGTTCGATTACAAGCTTCAGAGGAAGCTTTGAAGACTCATCAATGTGTTTTGGCATTTTCAATGGGGCCAAGTTGGTATAAAGAAGACCAATTAGGGCTAATGACCACAGCTTTGGATTCCTTAAGTAATGATTTACCGATAGAGCCAACAATTTTACCGAAAATCGCAGGGCTTTTAGATGAAGCTTCTGGTGAAATGACATTTCAACGGTTTGTACGTTATGCAAAGAGGGACTTTATCGGCGCTCTTTGTAAGCGAGGAATTTTTAATGGTGCAGTAAATTATTTTATTAGACAATCATATGGAACTACAAAACAACTTTATGAAGAAGCCTCTAATGGAGATATTGATCGAGTCTCTCCATTGAGAGGTGGGCGTTTTCCAGGTGGAGCTCTAGATGAGCAAGATGCAATTTGGAGTATTGTTGAATCAGCTATCCCAGTGGCTGATTGGTCGTTGTGTTGGGCTATTTTAGAAATTTATCAATTTGAGGATTCGCGTCATTTAAAAAACTTTGCAAATGGGTATGCGCTGCTTATTAAAAAAATACATGAAACAAATGAAGATCTAACTTTAGTTTTGGAAAGGCTGGAGCTTGTCTGTGAATCTGAGATAGAAAAAAATGAGATTTCTAATTTTTTATCATATGTTAAAAATTATTTGCCTTCTGAGCTGGTTATTCAGTTTGAGAATAAATTTGAAAATAAAATGGATTTATCAAATAGAAACGAATTTACTCAAAATACAGCATTTGAGAACTCAACTGAACACGAGGAAGTTGATCTATCTGAAGAACAAGCTGATAGCGATGATCTTTTGCTTCCAGGATTTTTTGGTACTAAAGAATCTGTTAATAACTCTAATACCGCAGTTTCTAAAGCTGAAAGACATCTTAGGAGGCATAATTACGGTGAAGCACAGAAAGAAGCCATTAATGGATTGGAATTAATACAATTAGGAGGATGGCCGATTTGGAATGACCAAATGGGGGAAGCAGAAAGTATTCTACTTGAAACAACAGAGTCTGCATCGGATTTAGTTAAACTCTGCTCTCAATTAATCTTGAATGAACACAATTCAAATAGTTGGCAAATTGCTAGTCATTTGATAACTTGGGTTTCGAAAAATGCTGATCAAACTGAACAAGAAACATTAGTTAATCTAGCTATTGAACACACTGAGATTATGGTGAAGAGGGAGGGGAACATTGGAGAAGTTGGGTTGTTTTCTGATGTGGAAGATACAGATATATTTTACAGTCTCATAAAGCTTCTGGTTCATGCCATGGATCACCCTACTTGGTTGAGGCGTGAAAAATCTGCAGATATGGTTCTTTGGTTGTTAAGAAATAACTCTGAATATATCCCTATATTTGGGCCCAAAGCATTTTCAATGAATAGTAGCAATCATCCAGATATACTCTGTGGGGTTTTTGATCAACTTTCAAAATCGAATTCAGAATCATTTTGGGATCAATTATTGCCTGCTTTAGATATTGATTTGATAAAACAAGAATGTAAACACATAGGCCGACTTATCGTGTTGGAGCGAATCGCTAAAAGAGCCTCACAAAGAGGATCTGAAAGTGCTGATAAAGCATTAATTTCATTAAAGGAAGTGTTATCTGAAACTTCAAAAGTAGTGCCTACACTTAAAAATACAGAAATTGAACTCCCTAAATGGGCTGAAACCATATGGAATCAATGGAGTAAATTAAATGCAAAAGGGCTAATTAGTCAAAAGCTTGTAGATTTGGCATTTTCTCAATTAACGAAGCAATGCCTGCCATTGACAGTAGATGAATGTTTAGAGGTTGAGCAATTACTTGATCAAGGGTATGTTTTTAATTCTAAAAAGAATGGACGTTGGGATGCTAAAGTAACCTTTGCTTTTCAGGTAGCATTAAATTCCATTACTGATAGTTCAGTGCATACGGAAATTGAAGGAATTTTTCGTAATTACAATCCTGTGCGCCTAGATAACATCAGATTGGTAGATTTTCACTCACCAACAATAGATTGGCTTAATCAATTGAAAGATACAAAGGCAACCTTTCAACCATCCAACGGTAGGAGTATGTATTTAGATTTTTGTGAGCGTGTTTGGTTCGACGGTAGTTATAAACATTTTAGAATAACTGCTTACTTTTTTGGGAATGAAGCAAGTCTTCCATTGCCAGCTGGAAGGTTTTATTCAAATGAAGAGCCAGAATTGGGTAAGGCTTCTAATTGGGATACTTGTGTCAATGTCCTGGGTCTTCCTGTTTATTTAGGTAGCTTCACTCCAGCAACCCCTACAGCAAATTTTATGCGAATCACTGGGGCGTCGAGTTCGGATTTGAGTCGTAAATGTTGGCGCTCTGGTCGGGTTGTCGCAAGTTCTGGTGGCGGGCCAGAATCAGAAGGTTGTTTTTTGGCAATTGATAAAAATGCACTGCGACTACCTTCTGGAATCAGATTGGCTTGGGTATGTGAAATTAATGGTAAGAGTGCTGGAATAATTACTCAAATTTTAGATGAGGAGCAAGTATGAAATTTATGGACATGAAAACTCCAATGACGAGATCGGAGTTCGAACATAACTTACACGTATTAAATGATAAAATGAAAAATGGTAATATTAAAGTGGCAGAGCATGTCTCAATGGAAGGGGTTCTTAAGGTTAGGCAGCTTCCAAATGGACGGATAGATTTTCTCAGTGTAGATGAGAGTGCTAGATTAAATGCCAACATGATGGTTAATTTACCAAATTTTGATATTCAATCGAAATTGGATGAGAATAGTGATGAAGATTAAAGGTGTTGATGGGTGTTGGTAATGGCTAGTATCATTTGGTTGAATATGAGCTGTTATAAGATGACCATTTTGTGCTTAAGGTTTGTTTAAAATAAAAACTAAGGAATGATGATGGATATTTTTATTATTTTTATGAATGCCCATAAATCCCATTTTTTGATATTTATGGGTGTTTTTTTGTTTATTGTTATAAATATTATAGGGCGTTTCATGCTTAGTGATTTTGAACTTTCAGGGTATTACCAGCCATTGGGTGAGGTAATTCGTGAAAAGCTTCTAAGTCGATATGACAAACTAGCTTGGATTGCTTTGTTGGGGTTCTTTATTCTTGCTTTTAAGGCTTTTATGAAGGATTGGCGAAAATATACAGCCCCTTAAATTAATAGAGAATTACATAATTGTATTTATGCTCACTAAATATTGTTTGTAAGAAAAGTATATAATGTACTATTAAATTAACCAGTATAGGATTTAATATGATTAAAAAGAAAACCACCGATTCATTAATAGAAAAATATTCTGAGTCAAATTCCTCAAGAGTTATGCTTCAGTTGATTCCATATATTGGTACTCCAATTGATACTTTTATTGCAGGAAAAGGTGCACAAATACAGAAATCAAGAATTGATGATTATTTAGAAACGATTACGAATAGATTAAATAAGATAGAAAGAAAAGTTGAACTTGAGCCAAGTGAGGAACTTTTCGATTTTATGAATATGTCTTTTGAGTGCGTAGTTAGAACGCGATCTAAAGAAAAGCGAGATCATTTTGCAAGCATATTAGTTAATCAAGTAAGTGGCGATTTTAAATGGGAAGATGCGGAATTTGCTTTTCGCATACTTTCTTCGGTTGAAGAAGTGCATCTAAAGATACTTAAATCTATAACTGAGGCTCGACAGTTTAATGGGAAGAGATTGGTTCGCTTAAGATCAAACGGACAAAGGTTGGCTGGTGAAATATTGCCGGATAGCCTAACATCATTGTTTCCAAAATTATCTTTAGATAAATTAACACTTATTTGTTCAGAGCTAATTGCAAAGGGATTAATAACAGATGAAGGTATTGGTCATTTAAGTGGAGGTGCAATGGATTGTTTTGTACCTACCGAATTAGCAGATTGGTTTTTGGAATGGGTTGCAGATCAAGAAAGTGAATAAAAGATGTTTAGTTTTACTTTATGGTGAAAGTTGAGAGAGAAATATTAATTAATTCATAGTTGTTTAAATGTAAAAGTTGTTGTGCAAAGTTAAATGCACAACAAGCTTAAAAATCCTTCAAACAAGGGGGCTATTATTATTTAATACGTATATCCACCAAAATCTTCAGGCACCTCATTATCGCCATGATTATCATGCCAATAAGCTTTCCCGTCTAACCAAAAAAAAGCTCCATATATTTCAAATAAATCATCGTTAAAGTCTCTGGATAGCCATTTGTAAACATCTTCTTTGCCATTATGAATATTTTCTCTATATTCAATAAAAATATAATGTTCAATATTTACTGGGGATTTGGACCAATTTGGGATTCTAAGATCTTTCTTAGCAACTACTGATTCGTCTAATATCTCAGCTCCAATTTTATTTAGGTACCCTTTGTTAATATACCCTTCTTCGAAAGTCTCATAAGTGTCATGCCCAATATCATTGTATATGCCTGTAACAATCCATGACTTCTTAGTTATTGGAATAATTAGTTTTTGACCACGATTTGGGTTAAGTTGTTTTCCTCTGTTTCCCTGGGCTTTATCATATTGGTCATTAGTGCCATTAGTACCTTTATTGGGGTTTAGCATATTAGCTTTATTGTCATTAGCTATTTGATAATTAGGATTTAATTTTAGAAAAAAATAATGTCCTGAATTTAATAATTCAAAAACTGTATTACAATTTAATGTTGATGGTAATAAACCTGATTTTATTGTATTACAAATTTCCTTGCCTTCTAAGTCAACAAGATGAAAGTTTCTTAATTTAGTTAGGCTTATTTCATCATTATGTAGCAAGAAAAGATTGTAATCATTATTAAAAGCATCATTACCTTTAATGACATCACTCCATGAATTTAATCCAAAACGTTGAGCTAATATATTTAGAGTTTGAATGTGAGTTTGATGTGAATCACGAACTAAGGATTTAGCTGATTTTTTTAGAATAGAAACGGATTTATTAGAAAGGTAAATATTTTGCATAATCTTCTCCGAAATAAATTATTTATGTGCCGACTCAAAATAATTTACTCAAAAAAGTAAAAAAGAGGGTTAATTTTTTGTATCATCTTCCAATTCAGGTTTGCTATGTCGACAAGCATGCTTAGATAAGCGATGGAATAATATCAATTAAAAGATCGATTATGCAACTAGTTTTTTAGGTGATTCACTTTTTTTAGTTTTGCAATATCCTGAGGTAATGACAAGTGATGCATCTTTCGATGGCAATTGGAGCGTACTCCAATCGTATTGCAAGGTTCATCTACACCACCATTGGGCAGCCAAATAATATGATGCATTTCTAAAATATATGTGTTGTTTTTCGTTTTAAATGGACCGTATACATTACATAATTGACAGAGGCCACCTATCACCTGCATTAATTCCAGTGGGTCAGAGGCGTTGAAAAAAACAAAAAAGAAAAGGCCTGTCGCTTGCTACATGGTACTTTTTTATAAATAGTATTGTGGAACAACTGACTTGAACCCTTATCTAATACCTGAATATTTCCTGAACAGGATTGTTATGTGTCTTTGACAGTCATTAAATAAATAATTACATTACATCTTCATTTTGTGAACTAAGTGAGATATTTATGAATTTAGATACTAGCAACGTCATCCTGAATACGGATGTAGTAAAAATCCCAGCTTCTGAAAATATGTCTTGGACTGAGTCTGAGGTTGTGGAAATAGTAAACGCAGCAGTACCTAAGCTAGGTATGCATTTTACTGAAGCAACTGATTTTAAAAATTTATCTGTGTCTACAGTTTCAGAGGGGCAAAATACCAAAGTGGCCTATATTGAAAGTGAAGAAGCATATTTTATAGTGTCCTACGGAATGCTTACTAATGTAAGTGTGACTGCGCATCGCTGGGACTAAATCTCACAATAGCGCCAATATAATATTGGCGCATTATCTTTTTCATAAAACTTTTAAGCTAGCTTAAGTCAATGAATATTGAAGTGTGATTTAAACAGAAATTAACTCTCTTTAAAAAAATTGTGAAAGAGTTCGATAATTTTTAGAAACAATATTCATTCTCATAAATAACTATAGGAAAATGGAAAGGCGTTTATATCAACCCATCATTAATGTTGGTTGAAAATCAATTCGAAAAATACGTTTTTAAATATCCTCATAAATTTCGTCACCAAATATTGCATACACTACAAAAAGTAAAAGGCTGAAGCACTTAAGGGCATTTAGTTTCGAACCGTAATTCTTATGTATACCATGCAAAACACCATGCCTATTGGGAATCATAAGATTTTCCTCGTTAAGAATACTGTCTGTTTTTTTCACGAGGTCTGTGCCTTTGACGGAAAAGCCTTCTTTATACACTTCGTTATACATCCTTCTAAATATGGATGCATCCTTGTATTGCTCAGCCAAAGATTCCCATGAATCTCGGGAAATTAAATCGGTTAAGTGCCCACCAAATTCCAACTTGGCAACATCTCCTCGGTTTGTAAATAAATTCTTGGCAAATTTGTCATAGAAAACCCCATCGGCTTGGCTAAAAAGTAGGTGAATAGCCGCACTATACATCTCGCTGTCAAATGCGGATTTTGCTTCTGTTAAAATGTGCTCTCGGTCAGGAGACATCTTAATTATCATTGCCCAATATTCATCCCATTCATCAAGTATGCATTCTTGCAGTAAGCAATCTAAATCATCAACTTGACCGTCTCGTAAAATGGAAAATAGAAAAACCTCATTGAGGTACCAACCTTTTTCAACGGCTAGTTTAGTCAGCAGAACCATGTTATCAGTTCTTTCTTTTGGGAATGTCTGCGCCCAATTTGTAATACCCTTGATAGTTTCTTTAAGATTCATTGTTGTTCCTTTTCCATGCCTACCAATAAAGGAAGTACTATACTCCATAAATAAAGAATCAATCAAAAGCTCGATTTTTATTATTGAGTTTAAGCTTACTTATATTTATGCCTAATATTCTTAACCACCTCCGGTGTCGCTAAAGTCTCAGGTGGTAAGTCCAAAACGACATTGATTAGATTAGCCATGGCGTTATTTGAAAACTGGAATTCCCCTTTAATATATCTATTTGAAGTTATGCAATCGTCTAGTAATAAGACAAAATCTTTAAAAAGCGACTTTCGCCCAGACTCTACTTCATCAATTAGGGTGAGTTGTTGCGGTTGAAGTTCGTTTTCCTGAAATTCAGCTATTCCTTCTACTAAATTTATTACTGAGGGCCAATAGCAAATATCATACTCCCCAAAGAGCTTGGTCATTGATGGCTGAACAAACCCATAACGATCAACTTTCATACCTGACGAATCAATTAAACCAGGAGCGTCAAGTCGATTAACCGGTCGAAAATCATCGGTGTCCAATATTTCGGCTTGCCTTTCAAGTGCTGCGCATAAATCACGTGACGACTGGATTATTTTGTCATGTATTTTTGAAAGCTCTTTGCTTGTATCTTTTATTGATTGGATGTTTTTTTGCGAGAATTCATTTTTGGATTGCCATAAAACTTCAAAAAGAATCCACACTGAATCATTTTCAATTTTCCGAGGATAACCGTATTTATTCACTATCTCTTTGTAAACAATACTCATTTCTAAACGGTTATCTAACATTCTCTCCATCACTGGATACCAGGAGGGCCATATTTCTTTAAGTCGATTATATTCTAATTCAGACTTAATAACCTCTTCACAATATTCTATTTCATTCATGTTCTTGTTCTCATTTTTAATAGTGAATCAAATAATAACAACTTCTAAATATTCGTCAGCATCTGAATGAAAATACTTTATAGGGTTTTAGATGCTCAATTATTGAAATTAATAAATCCTATCAGCACGAGACTAATTAAAATTGTTGTTTCAAATTTAAGATAGTCGGGAGAAGGTAGTTATCTACCAGCACAATGGGTTGCCTATTGAGGATAGTAGCTATATGCCAAGGACATGCATCACAAACCTAGTTGGAAGGAGGGTTATAGCAGTACAAAGGGTTACCTATTGAGGGAAGTAGTTATATGCAATGGGTATGCACTGTATAAAACTAGCAATGCAACATAGGCTAGGATGCAGTGCAGCACAGTAAGTTCTTAGTAAGAACTTTGTTTGATTCCCGTGTAGTTATTCAACTACACATAAGTAGAATCATAACTTGAGCAAAACGCTCTTTCCTTTCTTTGGCTATCGGTATTCAGCCGGTAAATAATTAAACAAAGCGTACTTCTACACCTTTTACTTATATTGGGTGTTTTCATGTGCGCGTTACTCTGGAGTAATAATTAATCGTGAATAAACTAACGATAATTTTAATTGTATTGAGATTAATAATAGTCTTGTTGCAATTATTTAATGAAATACGAAAATTCAATAAAAATGGAACAAGATTTCATTTAATCATATTGTTCATAAAGCGAGTAATAATGATACTTAAGCTATTGGGGGAGGTTTTTTTATAATTTAAATGCTTTGTTGATAGGTGATAATAGATACTTTATTTAGTATCACCTCCTTTATAAAGAATAATTAGAGTTTGTGTGAACCTTTAGCTCAGTTAATCTTATTTATTAGTTGGGCTAATTGGCGTTCAAGAGATTTAATCGATTGTTTCATTTCGCCAATGCTTTCGCTGATTTCGATATCAGGAATGTATGACTTCCAATCCATCTCAGTAATGATGTCACCCGCATAGGGCGTTCTGAATAACTGATTTCTTTTTTTATTAATTATTAAAGTAATAGATTGGATTTGTTGATCAAGCGTGACTGTCTCGGTTAGCATTCAATATTATCCTTATTGAAAAATGGTACGAGAAAATATAGCTGAATATTTATGTGTGTCAAATATTCAGGCTATAAGATACCTAGTAGGTAGATCTCTTTTCGTAAATTTATGCTTAAAACGATTTATATTTTTTTGTATAAACAATATATACGAATCTGAGCCTTAGGTTTGGTAAATTAGGTGCATTCAGGGATACAATAATAACTAGATAAATTTATTTTAGTGGGTGTCTTATGCCTTGAAATTTATCAATTTATCTCCATATATGGCAAGAAGTCTATTGATATGCTTTAAAAAATGTTGTTTAAGCGTATCACATTACTGGCTTTATACAAGGTAATCTAACACTTGGTTGATTTTCGTTCCTCACAGTAGATTATAGCCAAGTATTATTTGCCACTTATTGTTGCGTTCTGGCTGTAGAAAAATTAAAACCTTGAAAATCTAGCTGCTGAGGGTATATTGAAATATTTTTTTTAGTGACACTACCTATCTAGAATTTAAAATACAGGGCTATTTTTAGTCCATAAAATAAACAAATTAATAGTGGGTTGAACAAAGTTAATTTTTCTACAGCCTCGTTATATTCTTCATAAAAAAGGTATTACATGATTAATAAAATTGAAGAGATTGAACAACTTCTTGAAGATATCAGTGAACCCCTTTCAAAAGTAGATGCAAAAAATAATATTTCTAGATTGAGATTTCTTTCAGTAAGTTTAAATACTAATCCATATGCAAAAGGCAAACTTGACGAAGCAATTAATCATGCAATAAATGCTTCCAAGAATAATTCAGATAAAAATCAGCAAATATTATTTATGAATAACTCTTGGTCTACATTTGAGAGTGTTAATGAAGAAACAGAGGTATAGATCACATCATCCAGAATATAAAGCTAATTACACCGACGCAACCCCCCCTCCTTTTGCGCGGTTTATTTGTAATGTGGCTAAATGAATTTATTCTCACAACCCTAAATTAAATTGATATTAAAAAAAGAGAGTCTATATGAAAAGTGGAGATATTATTTTTACCCAATTAGGTGAGGCAACTAATGCAATCGGCTCAGTAACAAAAGGGTATAAAGGGGCAAGAGTTAATCATGTTGGTATAGTTATTGAGAATCAACATGGAAAATTTGTTTTGGAGGCTTTTCCGCCTGAAGTAAGGCTTACTAATATCAACATTTATCTTAAGAGATCTTGGTATGGTACTAAGAACCCTAGGTACATAGTTGGAAGGCTTAAAGAAGAATATCAATATCTACTCGATAAAGCATTTACATATGGTTTGAGGCAAAGGAATGTGCCATATGATCATCGTTATCTAACTGATGAGTCTGCACTTTATTGTACAGAATTAATTGTTGATATGTTTAAATATGCTAATGGAGGTGCTGATTTCTTTAAAGAGTCTCCAATGAGCTTTAGAGATATTGAAACTGGTGAAATACATGATTATTGGAAGCATCATTATTTGGATTTCTTCGGTATGGTAGTTCCTGAAGGTGAGCCAGGATCTAACCCAGGAGATATGAGTAATGATGAAAGATTACATATTTATGATGTTGTCGGTGATCTAACTGGATATGAACCTTAACTGGATATGCTAATAGTTGTAGTGATAATTATTGAATAGCTAAATTAAATGAGGGTTTTAGCTTATAAGTCGTATAAGTTACACTCTAAATATTTCTTTTTCTATAAGGTTATTTTGAGAGAGAAAAGTTGGAATTAAAAGTAAATTATATAGCATCAAAATAAATAGCTGTTTCAATGCAAGTGTTGAAACAGCTAAATTAATTTTAATTAGGGATCTGTATTTCTGACTTAATTTTGAAGTCTTTAAGGTGTAATACTGGGTTCAAAATTGATCATTTCTTGAAGTTGATTTTCGTTTTGCCTGATCGGAATTTGTATATCAATAGTTTGGCCTGGGAATATTCTTTCTAAATGAACTGGGTTTATATTAATTCCCTTTAATCTTTCATCGTCTATATCAGTGATACCTAAGAAGTGAATATACATACTAATCAACTTAAGATCGTCAGGGGTTTTAATAGCGTATTTACTTTCACTTTTACTGTCTTTCAAAAAATCTTCAAATTCATCGATAGTTATAATTAAGTCTGGATTATTAATTAGCTTTTCTGGGATATTATTATCAATTTTAAAGTCCAATTCTTCTTTGTCGATTATTTCTTCATTTCCATATGGAGATTCTATACAAGTGGCACAGCCGCCTTCTATATTTGTCAATACTAGCTTAACTCCTTTGTCCATATCTAAAGTGAAGCCTAGATTAGCAGGCCATGTTGATTGTTCGTTAGAGCAATTTAAGAGTTTGAATTTGATTTTATATTCATCGTGAGTTAAGTCTTTATGTCTGCAAGGAATAAAAAGATCTCTTTTATTAATGTCGTCATACCCTAGTTCTCCTGAGGTTGTAAACTTACCAGAGGTGTATTTTAAACCTATTCGAATATCGTTATGATCCAGTACATAATAATTTTTAGCATTTAGTTGACCATGCACAACAATATTTAATGTAATTATTAACATAATATTTATTAATTTATTCATAATCAATCCTCAAATTTAATCGTACTTAAAATCATTGATATATTACTGTTGTCAATTCTTATAACTTCGACCATTTTATTATTAGTTTCAGGATCCCCTGATGAATCATAAATTGCCAAAATAGTTTCACTAGAATTTCTCCAAATTAAGCCAAGAGCATTATTTTTTGCAGAGTTTTTAAATAAAAACTTCCTATTTAATGTCCAATCACTTCCGTTATACTCTTTAAGGTCACTCATAAAATCTTTTGTGAAAATTACATTTACAGATCGATAGCCAGCTTCATTTTTAACTGAATTAGCGTAATATCGTCCAGCTTGTTGTGAGCAATTAAAAGTAGCGATTAATAATAATGACCATGACCAAATTTTTAATAACATGTGACTGTAAGTCTTAAATTTTTCGTATTTATTTTCAATTCTAAATTTGATGTAAGGTCCTAGTAATAGTAATAGTAATGGTATAAGCCAAAATGAAATTTCTAGTTTCATATTAAATAAAATTTTAGGTAATGCTGTGATGACCGAAAAAGAGTGTGTGAAAACAGTGTAATCATTAAATAAAATATTGGAACGATTAATATTGAATTCTGAAAAATATTCAGCAGCATAATGCCAGCCTGAAAAATAAGCGAGAATAGCAAGAACTGGTAATGCGGTTCCAGCTATTACAATTGATTTTTTTAAGGCTTCAATTTTGTTCAGTAAGTCATTCATTTAAACTATTCCCATAATTAATATTTATTCTTTTATGAATAGTACTATCCTTTACATTGTCCTGAAACAAAAAATGTTCTGAGTATTTCGAATTTCATTGACTCTGGAATTTCAAATTGATTTATTTGGACATCCACCCTAAACAATCCATGACTTCCAATATTCTTCTCTACAAAGCCTGTTAACACTGGCTTTTCTTTATCTGTTAATTATTTAGTAACTTTCGTTTAAGCTAACTTGCCAACAAACGCTCTCTAAGCATTAAGCTTAAGAATTAAATACTGTAACCCCAGGCTGTATATGGCCTACAACGATTTCCTCATTAAAATCATAACTTTTCCCAAACCCAATTATATTTTTTACCAAAAAAAACATAATACCCAAATTCAAGCGGGTCAGAGTTGAATGGCACTAAGTTAAGCTATAACCCCTTATACTACGGGGCTTACAGAGAAAGTTGCTAATATATTTTATTAACTCTCATAAGTGATTTCTTAGAAGTATCTATTTTAAGTACTTTGTTAATTCGATTATAATCAGCCTGAGCCAATTAGCTCTGTTTTGATAATTTATAACATGTCTACAGACCACGTATATTGGGAGTTAAGCTTCTTAGCTTAGTGCCGTTCGGGTCAGAGTTGTTGAAATAACCAATCAGAATTGATTGTTATTAACTAAAAAGTATTTATTAAGCGTTGCCATATTTAATAAAAGGTATTGAATGTGATAATGATTCTCGTTTGGTTAATTTGATGCAAACCTTAATTCAGTACCAGTTTCATACCTTATTTCAATAAAACCTAAGAATGAGGCTTGTAGGCTGATTTTAGGTTCATTCTATAATGCAATTGACATTAAAAAATAATTACACGACACTTATGAAATAATTTTAAAGACTCCGTTTGGGGTCTTTTTTTTGTGATTGTGTTAATTAAAAGTATTGGATAAATTAAAAAGCCAAAGCGTAGAGATAAAACTCGAAGCATTCGACTTTACCCGCTTTGGTAGCTTGCAAGGAGAAATACAAAGTCTCTCGCAAGATGCCATAGATTTGGAACAGATCAGTTAGTTTAGGAATTCTGCCTTAATTAGTATTGATCCAAAATCAAACCTCTGTGTATTCAAGCAATTAAGCGTAGGGATGTTATTATCGGCTTAGATTGATACAGGAAAGCGACGAGTGATTGATTTTTTTCTCTCTCTCGAAGATGATTAGGTATCAATATGATCCACCTTCAGAGTGTTAATAATTATGAAAAAACAACTTTTTTTAGCTTTATTTTTGTTATCTTTTCTTAATAGTTGTGTAAAAAGGATAACTCCTGAAATATACGAAGAGAATGGTAAATTTTATTCAGAATTAAACCTTGTTGAAGGTTTGAAATGGGATAACATTTGTTTTAAATATCATATGAGTGAGGGGGTGAGTTATCTATTAAATAGTGAAATAGTGAAAAGTATTAGTTTAAATGAAGACTATTATTTTCAAGAAGATT
Organism: Marinicellulosiphila megalodicopiae; assembly: GCF_045862395.1. Lineage (NCBI taxonomy): Bacteria > Pseudomonadati > Pseudomonadota > Gammaproteobacteria > Oceanospirillales > Marinicellulosiphila > Marinicellulosiphila megalodicopiae. Next base: position 4,171,888 of record NZ_AP023087.1, on the reverse strand, counting down.
ATGTAGAGAATTCTATTGCGAAAAAATGTTATAACAAAGGTACTGTCTTTGAAATTGTTGAAGAAAAAAGAACAACATCTTCAAATAAATTTTTATTAAAGGAGAAGTAATGAGTATTGAATATTAATCTGACTACTCTATTGGGTTTGATCAGCGATAATAGTCATACAGTCAGTTTTTTTGTTTCGTTATTTTGTGGTGATTTAATTATAACAAAATTACTGGCTGTCTTATTTTTTTTTAATGGATTATCATGCCTACAGGCCTTATTTAATCAGACTCTAGGGCTTAACTAAGTGCCATTCTACTCTGACCCCATTGGTCTGGTGGTAATTGTGGTGGGCTTCACTTGGTTTGCGTTGGATAAAAAAGGCCAATTTTTTTAGGATTGGCTTTGGTTTTAGTTTTGGTGTTTTGGTTGGTTTTGTTTGATTTATATAATTTTAAAGCCGGTTAAGACAAGGATTTTAAGCTTATTATGTGTGTCAAAATAAGCCGTGCTAGGTTATTAATAGATTCAAATTAAATATTGGTATTTTTATGAAAGCAAGAACCGTCAGTCTTATAGTTTTATTTATATTTTCAATAATTTCATCTTGTACATGTCCAACTTATTTTACAATAATTAATGGTTTTCGGATATTTGAAATAAATAAATCTACAGGGCAATCATATCAACCTCAAAATACAATTAACTTTAATGATTTAGAATTAAACTTGTTTATTGATTATGCCACTGAAGAAACAACATCTTTTAATTGGAGCAGATTGTCACTAATTCAGCCGGCATACGCAAGTGCAGATTGTGGGGGGATGTTCGTAACAAATCCTAGTGAACTAATTACAAAAATTGAAATTTTTTCAAACAGTAATTTTAATGAAAATTCACCTCAAGGGACTAATTTGATTGATAATTTTCAGCTACTTTATGGTGCTGAAAGAATCGGATTTAGATTGCACGTAGCACCTGCAGAAAAAAGTAGCTCTCATGTATTTAACTTTAAAGTTTATGTTGAGGATGGTTCTTTTTATGAGGTATTTACTAACCCAATAAATTTTGAAGTTGAATAGTAAATCAGTAAATAAATCAAGAGGGTCAGAGTTGTTGAAAAATACCTCTGATTTTTTTCTCACTTACTTATCTAGACACACACTCTAAATAATTCATGACTCTCTAAAATTTCACTACAAAGCCCGCAAAAGCGGGTTTTTCTTTATCTGCTATTTATTAGCTTTAGCTGTTGCTTGTCGCTGCACAGATTGTTTGGCCTGATGCTTAAGGATCAACCCTTCTAACACCCATTGAGTCAGTTACCTGTCTTCCTCATCAAATTACTGATCGCTTCAAACTGCAACCTTAGCCGCTCGTCTGGTCCGCTCAGCTGCACCAAAAATTATCTCATCGGCGCTTACCGCTAAAGTGGTGGCAAGCTTACGGATAATATCCAGCAACTTACACTGACACACATAATAATTCTAAAATCCTTATGTTAACTGGTTGGATTTTAGCTTGGTTCAAAATAATGATTGGTATATTGGCACTATATCCCTGCAATCCTAGTATTAGAAGATCCCGTACGTTTCTTGTTCACATAAAAATGCGTGTAGGACACAGCGAAAGGTAATTAACTATTTGGTAGCGGCTGCATCGTTTACAAGGCGCAGACTAACTATTAATCTATGGAGAACATATTCAATCCATTTTAAATATGTTGTAATTAATTAAATGATAGATTGGGATTGAGTTGTCAAATTATTTTATGATGCCTGTCCTATTTTAAGTTGCCTGTCCCATGTGTTCCTGTCCCATGTGTTCCGTCCACTTTCAAAAATGTCGGAGTGATGGCCAGCGTTCAGGTACAAAAGTGTTATTAGTTGTGAAATCACACTATGTAGAACTAAAAGCAATACTAAGAATACCATGACAGGTAAAATTCATAATCTGGCTAGCCGTTGGAAAAATAACCGTTATTGATATCCTGCATGCGTATTTCAATATCTGAGAGTAAGTGTGAGTGTCTATCTTACTCTCCAGCATTACCAGCATTACCAGCATTACTAGATTTAGCGACTTAGTCACCGAAGAAGTTTCGGTACGTGAACGCAACACCTCGCTTCGTTTTGTCGCAATTCAGTTACTATGCGGCAAAGGCGAGCTGTGTTTGTATGAAACCAAAAAAAGAATATTAGAGGATGAATGATGTTTGAGGGGAAAACGTTTAGGTATTTAGGTTGTGCCTTAATTTTGTGTGTGAGCTTGTCTTGTGATGGATTGCGTGAGGTTGCACATACGCAGGTAGCCAAGCAAAGAAAGCAGGATATACAGGTTAATGAAAAAAATTACCAGCTGCGATTAGCCGTGGAAGATGGCGACCTGGCAGCGGCTGAAGCTGCCCTTGCGCAGGGTGCAAATGGCCAAGTTCTATTGAATGCACGTGAGTCACTATACAGTTTTGCCTGTCGTCAGGAAGATTCTGCATTGTTTGATCTTTTGGTTGCGCATAGTGTAAACCCAGGCCCAATAGTCTTACCAAAGGAGTACAATCGTGAGCAACGTTATAGTGAAAGTGAGCTAAAAACATGTTTAAACCTCAATCACCTTGATCGTGCAGAACAATTGCTGAAATTAGGTTTTGACCCTAATTGGCATTCCCGTTCACAAGGTCGAGTCATTGGTGATGTAGCGCGTGACGCCGACGGCTTAAATGCTGTAAAGCTATTGGTAAAATACGGCGCCGAAATTAACTACGAGTATGAGACGGATGTTTCATTTCCTAGTTACCCTATGGAGCAGGCCTTAGAAAGGTCCCGCACTGAGACATTCAAATACTTACTCACTCAAGGCGGCAAATTAAAAGGCAGCACTACGGGGCAAAAAGTAGCCCAAGAGCTATTTTGGGGTTCGATCCTTGTTGGTGATGTTTGGGGGACTTTTCTGTTAGCTTATAACGCACTGGCTAGTGATGAGGAGCGCCAAAGTGCAGTGGCAAGCGCTAAAGAATATGCGCGTTCGAATCTAAATACAGGCTTTGCCGAAAGTCGATACCTGTTTAGCGAGGTGCTCAGCAAATTAGAGGCTTTAGACGATTTAGATGGCAAAAAATGGGGGGTGTCAACATCAACGACTCCCGAGCCGACAAGCGAAAACATTGCAGATGGTCGTTATCGTTGTATTGCCGCAGAGCAGGTACTTGGCTTTGATTTTTCTGCCGACAAGGTCAGCATTAGCATGACTCAAGGTGGTGAGCTTGTATTGGAATGTGACCCGTCAAAATACAACTTCACACAAGGTGTAGTGCAGCAAATAGGTCCTGTCTGCCGAATGATGGGCAGGGCCATGCTTGATGGGGGCGAGATGAGTTATAAAGCCGAGTTGGTTAAGGATCAGCTAAAAGTCTATATGCCATCAGGCCAAGAAGTGCTGTGTGATAAGAAACAATAGGAGTTGATAATGTCCAGATTATATAGTTGTTATAGCCATACTGAGCTAGCAGCCCGCCTTCAAATTGAGAAAAAAAGCGGTCAAGCTTCGCCTCAGCTGCTGCAAGAGGTAGCCAGTAGAGGTTGGTTGTTTAGAGTGGTCGCAGTTTGGGAACGGGTTAAAGCATTAGTTTTAATAGGCTTTATTCTGTATCAATTGGCGATTGCTGTGGCTTTAGGCAGTGATTTATGGACACGTAGCCAAAACGATACGATATCCCAGTTTTTTGGGGGGGCTCATTTAGTCTTAATTTTGCTGGGTGTGTTTGCAGCGCTAACATTATGGCGTCGCCCGCAATGGGGTTTTTGGTTAACGCTGGTCAATTTTTCTTTAATGATGCCTGTCGTTGAATGGGGCTGTTATATATGGAGGTACTATGATTTTGTCCAGTGGGGCGGACTTCATTCTTCTAGGGTAATTACATTTGGTGAGCCTACTGCGTTTTATTATCTGGCGGCTTGTCCGGAGCTAAAAAACCAAAGTGTTGATTATCGTTATTTTCCGATATTTTTGATTCTGTTTCTCTTGATATTTAGGCCAGTGGCTTCGCCCGATAGTAAGCGCTACTCTCGACCTACATTGAATTTTCATGCGTTTTTTGTATTACCTATTTGGTCTATTGTCTATCGTCAGTGGGCGATGGTTGTGGTTTTACCGATTACTCTTGGTTTAGCGTTATTTGTTGGTGACGTAGTGAAATTAGGTGGTGTGTTTGCCGTAGCTATTTTATTAGGAGCCTACCTATCGATTGTCTTGCTGGCTAACAAATATGCATTGCGCAAGTTAGCTCAGCGCTTTGGCGAAGTGGAGTCTGTAGTCGGTAAATTTTATCGCGCCCAGCACCGGTGGCGATGGGTAATCAATAGCCTAACTATCGGCTTAGCATGGTATGTGTTTTTTGTTTTAGTTTTACTTCAGACTAATTTTAGCCCTGGGGTTACCGTTGCAGAGTTTGAGGGCGCGTACCGACAGGCGCTTGAATACAAAAAACAAAACCCCGAGCGTAATTCGGTTCCTTGGAATTACGCCGACCCTGATATCATGCTGTGCAATGCAGCAAGCGAAGGGCGCTTTGATGTATTGGCGAAGCTTAATGATTTGCAGCCAGAGATAGATGATTCGCAAGCGTATAGGCTTCTGGGTTGCGCTTTTGAATCGGATATTGTGCCTGTGGTTGACTATATTTTAACCACTATGCATGGCAATCCCGAGGCTTTATTAGCTAGCCTTGATTTTGGTGAGCACTCTTCGGTACTTGTGCATGCCGTTAAAAAGGGTGCTGAAAAAAGCGTGGATTATTTATTAGCGCGCAATGCTAATGGTGGTTTCGATACCTTTAAGTCTAATGTGAATGCATTTTATGCAGCGGTAGATGATGGTGAAATTAATATGTTGAAAAAGCTATTGCCCTACATTAGTTATGATCAAATTAACCTGTCTTATCCTACTCAAAGCTATGATCATGATATTAATATACGCGGTAATTACCTCACTATAATATTTGAGGACTACAAATACCACGAACGAGGGAAGCACCCGTATTACAAAGAATGGATTAAAAAAACTCACCTGAAATTGGCTGATCTGCTTATGAGTGAGGGTTTAGACCCTAGGCGGCATAGGATTTTGGCGGATGCACCTAGCAAAGAGTTCGTGGTCTTGGCGCAACGTCATTACCCCATCGATTTTAAACGTATTGATCGTTTTTCCAAGGAACACCCTTTTTTATATTCTGTGGGAATTTCAGAAAGGCACAATGGGTATATTAATCGCTTAATGATGTTTTCTGAGCTTGGTTTGGACTTGTGCGAAATAAAGCCCAGAACTAAGGGGTTGCTTTTTGAGCTCTTAGACGAAGTTAATTTTATTGGTGGCTATTACCCCGAGCGAGAACCCGAACCTGAAGAACTGGATTTTATTGCGTTTTTTAAAGCTAAATGTGGCGATGAAGCATGGATTCCACAGTTAGAGAGGGATTAAAAGGGACCCCTAATAATGGTTTTTTTTAAGGGCAAGGACGCGCTTGATTGGGTCTAATAATCTTGGACACTTAATTAGGCGGTATGCACCTCGATAGGAATATCACATGACCAAAAAGAGACAAGTATTTACCTCGGAATTTAAGTGCGATGCCGTAGAACTCGTCATCTAAAAAAGTTACAGCACACTAAAAGTGCGAGGCGCGCGGGATGAGCGAAAATGCCCCTCGGCGTTGGGTATATCAATTGAATAGCGCGCAATCAGACCACACGCCCTGCTGTAGGAGAAAAAGTGGGTGTCATTTAAGGTGTTAATGTGCCTTATCATTAAAGAGAATAGTGTGGAGTAGGTGTATGTTATTGTACGAAATCAGTGATGAATTATTCAAATTAGTTGGGATATTCATTGCCTGTATTATTGTATTTGTAATTACTGTTTATGGTTTTTATACATTCGAAGCTAAAAGTAAGCTTAAAAAAGTACTGGGTTTTTTTATAGTGTTACCTATGGCTGCTACTTTAATATGGCTCAGTGCATTTATGCTAAATGAAAATATTCATTATACTCACAAACTTAAAACATTAAACGATGTTAGTTTTGTATCTGGACAAATTGAATATTTCGATGCATATCGAGGTAACATGCAAAAAGATGAAACTTTTGAAGTGGGCTCTGTGAAATTTAGATACAGCCCTAGTCTATATTCGGCAGGTTTTAACTCTCCTAAAAAAGCGAAAGGTAAATTGTTTAATGGTGTATTTGTTGAAATATGGTATTCAAAGAATATTATTTTAAAAATTGTAATAAAATAACCAATCAAGAAATAGCATTTATTTTTTTAAAAAACAGGAGTCAATCATGCAGGCCATTTTAGATAACATTCAATCTCCGTTTTTGCATTTATTAGTCTATTGTGCAGTTTTGGTGTTTATTGCATTAGTAAGTCGGTTATCTGCACTGGCTATTGTTATTGGTGGTGTCAGTTTAATATCAGTATGGATGTTGGTAGGTTCGATTTATGCTATTGGTCAAACAATTAGTTGGTATTATTGTTTACAGCTAGCAGGTTGTTTGTTAGTTGGGTATGTATTTCTTTGGTTGTTAGCTTTGGCGGCAGATGAGTGGGGGCGCTGTGCAAATGGTGATGGTTTTATGGTTATACTTGCACCATTGTCGGCCGCACTGTTGATATTTTTTCCTTCTATGGCCATTAAAGGAATTTGGCAAGTGTTAAGATTGATGTTTTAATCCATTATGTTTTACAGAAAAATCCGCAATACAGATTGCATTGCATCGATCATTTTTTGCTAAACAAAATAAGTGCTCTCACTTTTAAAATACAAAAGTGGATGTCACTTTAGATCACCCTTTAGATCACCATTTTAGTTATGCTTTATATAAAAGAATGTGAGGATTTAAAACTTAACGTTAGAAAAACCTAGAGCAAAATATTGGGAATCAAAAGAGTAAGAGTTGTTGGTCGGTCGTATTTTTGTTAATGCTGCCTTTTTTATCTTTATTGTTTTTTTTTGCCTGTCTATTTAATTAATTATCCATTCAACTAATTCTAAAAAATCCATTGTTAAGTCAAATAAAAATAATATTAAGTCAAAAATTAAAATGACAGTCACCTTTAATTAATGACAATCACCTTTAAATAAATAGGCAACTGTCATTTCAGATTTGAATTAATTCGATAAATTATTTTCTACTTTAAAATATAACCTTCTAACGGATAATATTCAGAAGAATAAATATTCTGTGGTTTAATCGTTTGCCCCGTTAAGTCTTCAAAGTACGTATTAATATCATTAACATTTATTGGAATGTAAGGGCTGGAATAGTTAGTGTAAACATATTCATCAGCTGTCACGCCTGTTATTTTTGTATTTTGTGAATGACCATGAGAAATCACAATGGAATTAATTTTTGTGTTGTAAGGATTTGAAATACGCCATTCAAGTGGCGGCATATATTTAGCCTCAAGAACTAAATTAATCGCACCATCACGTTTTGGTAGAGTTAATTCTCGTACAGGTTGAATGCTATTGCTTTTAGTATGGTTAACTAAAAATAGTTCGTTATCGGAATTTAATAAATCTATGAAATAGCTGTCGGTTTCGTCTTTAGTTAAATATGGAGACTCTGTTAGTAAACCTGTTTCTCCGGCAAAATTATAACGAAATCTAAATCCTTCTTCGCGATGATCTGAACCTAATGCTGCACCTCGAATAGTGTATTGACCTGCAGCTATATTGCGCATTCCTGCGCTACCAGAAGAAGAATTTGGCGCTGTACTATAAAGGCGAGTGTCATCTAAATATATTACCGAGCCATTTAGATACGCCGATTGAGCATTGTATTGAATCCTTGTATCGCGCAAAACAGTTACGTCTGCTTCAAACGTGACCATTAAATCTTCTGGTGCCATGCCATTGAATCGTTCTTTTGAATAGATTAATTGCATAGTTGGAGCGTATTCTTGTGCAATTAACGTTTTTTCAATATTTAGATTATTGAAAATGTCTGTCTCGTAAATACCATTTTCGTTTTTATATTCATAGTAAGAGACTTTGTATAATCCAGTAATTATATCGCTATCATAGTGATCGGTACGTTCAGGCAATTCAGAGACTGTTACATTTTTTTTGAAATGAAATACCTCGTTATTGTCCGTTGTAATAGTTAATGTAACAGGGTAGGTACCGGCTTGGTCAAAGCTTAATGTTGCCACTTCACCAGATGCAGAAGAATCTAAATAATCCCATTGATAACTTTTAATATTTGTGAATTTTTCTTTTTCTGAAGTTGCATATACAGTTGCATTTAATCCAAAACTTGAAGGAACAAAAGCAGCAAATTCATCATTTTTAAAGCCGCATAACGTACCGTCAAATGTGGGCGGATTAATTACATTACCGTTTGTTCTTGAGATACTTAAAAAAGCACTGACTGTTTGATTAACTGGAAGTCCATCACCACGATATACTCCATCTAAATGTACAGGATTTTGGCTTGCAACTTTAAAATCGCCCCAAATACTATTTACATTTGCATTTGTAAAATTGACAAATAGTTCGGGTTCGTTGATTGTTTGATTAGTATCGTTAGTCACCAACACTTCTAAAATTTGACCACTGCCCCAATCACAATGAACTTGATACTCACAGCTAGCGTGTGCTTGGGTCGCGAATGCAGCAGATAAACAGGTCAGTATTGAAAAAGTTATTTTTTCCATTTTGTGTATTCCCTCATAAAAAAAATTTGATTGCCTCAACATTGAGACAGGGCAAGTGTATGCAAGGTGTCTTTTAATAGCAATAAGTAAGACACACACGATTGAAGCGCAAATAGTCCAGTGGGGGTGAGAGATATGTGGTACTAAGCTAAGGAGATAAACGCACTATAGAAGGTCTGTAGCAATGTTTGGAGTTATCCAAATAGGGGTAATTAGTTAGGGCTGATTTTAATCGAATTAACAAATCACTGAAAAAAAAGGTACATTTAAGGAAACTCTTTTTAAATAATTCCAAAATATGAATTTCTATGAATTTCTATTAATTTTATTTGAAGTCTATATTTTACATAAATCAATCCAGCTTCACTGGCGCAGGATCCCATCTGAAATGAAGACAAACTCGAAAAGAAAAAATTCCTTATTCATATGGAATGATTCGTTCCCAGGGACTTTTTTCTGCCTATGATCGAATCATCTTATCCTGAAATGCATTCCTGCAAAAAAGCGTTTGGTATGAATGCGCATAATTTATTATACGTTGATGAAAAATTAATAGGCGACGACAGCGGGTATTTAGGTGAGTAACCTAATATGACGCCTACTTTTAAAATTGAATTTATTCAAACAGCGATTTTGAAAATTTCGACCCTAACACTTTGGTTAATTTAAAATGAGTCATGGTGGTTTGCATGTTTTTTATGATGCTGATTATTTCCTGAAATTTACCTTCGAAATGTTGGGAGGTTTTATGAATTCATAGGATAATTGTTTAGTTCTTTCACAACTCAATTGATTCATTTAATTAAATACGCCATCACCAAAACTCACTCTAAATTGCACACACCATACACTTAAGCTATCAAAATCATCTAAGTTAGAAACAGGGATATCCACGACTTCATTATTGTATGCGCGTGTTAATTTTTCACTTAAACGGCTGCCTGAATTAAAATTACCATTATTGCCTGTATAAAAATATACAGCAGGACCTTTACCGTCGAATGTAAAGTTTGTAATTCGAATCGTACAATCATTTAAAATTTCAGCTGTTCCAGATACATCATGACTTTTGGTTTTGAATGTCATGGTTTGCCCAACTTTTTCATGAGTTGATCCGCAAGTAAAGTCAGTGTTTATTATATTGGTGATTTGCGTGATTGCATTTTCACTTGGTATTAATTGTGTGTGATAGCCTTTATTTGCAGCGACCCATTCATTTGCATTGGTTTCAAAAGTTGTGTTGCTTGTTTGTGTGCTTAAATCTAGATCGCTTAATTGTAAATTATGAATGGCAGGGTCTAAATAAATGCCGTTTGATGCATCTCCATCTAAATCTAATGACAGCATTAATCGCCAAAAATTAATAAGTGTCTCGTCATCATTTTCGACTGTGCTATAAGTGGGGTAGTAGTTGATTTGGTTTGAATTATCTAATGAAATTAATTGTTGATCTGCAATGTAAAAACTGATTTTTTTGCCTTGTTCGTATTCAAACTCACCCATATCATTTGTGATGCCTGTAATATCACCTGATTGGTATTTAAGACCTTCAATCTGTATTTTAGAAAATGAGCCTGTATGCTTGCCCGAGAACTGATCGTCTGAGGTCTCAATAACTTGGCATGATTGTAAAATGAATAGACTTAAAATTACCGAACTAAATATATGACTAGAATTAAACATGATGATCTCGTTTATTAGAATGACCTGAAGATCATAAATAATAAAATGCTAGGAATCCTCACGAAAATATAACATTTAGTATGTAATCGGGAGTTGATCCGTGATGGCGAAGTGTTAGAGAAGTTATGTTTGAACTTATTTTTTGCGCATACTCGGGATTTTTAATCCTGCTTCAGAGGATTCAATTAAAATACCGAGTCTTCTTAATTGCGTGTCCTTTCTTTTTGCGCTCATTACCCACCAAATGGAATCTCTTTTATAGGATGGAGCTAATTGTGTAAAAAATTCCCAAGCTGATAGGTTTGACTTTATTTTTGATTCGTATTCAGTAGAAAGTTGTACATTTCTATCTTGAGATGTGTAACCTTGTTTGTCACTGCGTTTATTATAGACAAGCATTCCCTCAGGTTTCATTTTTCCAAGGGGGATGAGTTGTTTGACTTTGTTTACGTTTACAGCGCTCCAAACGCTTTTGATTTTGCGTGGTGTAAAACGGATCTTATAGCTTTTATCATCAATGGTTTTTCGAATGCCATCTATCCAACCAAAACAAAGTGCGACATCAACAGACTCTGGCCAAGTTATACTTGATTGTCCTGAGTTTTTTTTGTAATAACCCACCCAGATTTCTTTAGTTTCACAATGCATTTCTAACCAATTGTGAAATTCATTTTGATTTTTGAAAAAAATGATGCTGTCCATTATTGGTTCCAAATCTTTTGTAAATGTGTGTAGGCACGTATTGCTCAGCATTATAGTGATTTTCCAATCCATCGAAAGTTTTAAATGGAGGTGATAAGGATAATAATCGAGCCAAGTTAATGGCTAATACAGGCATTGATGTCAGGGATAAAATAATAAAAAGTGGATATTCATTGATTTAATAATTGGTTGTGTCTTTTAGACGTTTGCGTATATAACTCATAAATAGGTGCTTTTTAAGCTTTTTAAGCGAAATTAGCACTCAAAATTTCGCTGTGTTTACTTTTGGTGCTGAAAATTTAAATAAATTTAAACATAATAAAACTTGCTTGCTTTATTATGGTGCAATTAAAATGGGCGACAATGAAGGGGTGCGGGCTGCAGGGGGTTAATTTATTTTTTGATCTTGGCTTGATTTTTGCGATGGCGCTCTAGGTCGCGCATTTTTTTGTAATTTGAATATTCATTTAAAGAGGTTCTTTTTTGACGTTAGCGTATATTGATTCAATTTTTGATAATTTAACCACGTCGGTTGTTTTGCTAGATAGCTCATTTAAGGTTACCTACGTCAATGCTAGTGCTGAGGCACTATTTCATCGTTCCTCGCACCAATTAATAGGTGGAGAATTTCAGGATTTTTTCTCTCAAGTGGATAAAATCCAGAGGTTGGTTGAGGCGGCAGGGTTGTCTGAAGCGCCTGTTATTGAGCATGATGCAAAATGGTGCATTAAGGGGCATAAGCCTGTGAGGGTGGATGTGGTGGCTTCGCCAATTGTTGAAAATGGCGTGGTTTGTGTGTTGCTCGAGATTCAAAATATTGAGCGTATGGTGCGTTTTGATCGTGAAGAGCAGATGCGTCAAAAACAAGAAACAACTCAGGTATTGGTGCGCGGCGTTGCGCATGAAATAAAAAACCCATTGGGTGGGATTAGAGGAGCGGCACAATTGTTGGCCTCGGAATTCGAAAATTCTGAATTAACTGAATATACCAATATCATAATTGAAGAAGCGGATCGTTTAAGAAATCTTGTAGATAGAATGCTTGGCTCGCGTGAAGCGGGGTTATTTGAGCGGGTCAATATCCATCAAGTTGTGGATAGGGTCTATCAATTAGCTCAAGTGGAATGTGGTAAATCCGTTGTGTTGCTGTGTGATTTTGATCCGAGTATTCCAAAAATCATAGCGGATAAAGAGCAATTGATTCAGGCGGTTTTGAATGTTGTGCAAAATGCGGTACAAGCATTAAAAGAAAGCGGGACACCAAATGCGCAAATCACTTTTAAAACAAGAATTGTAAGACAGATTTTAATGGGCAAAAAGAATGTTCGATTGGCATGTCGATTGGAAATTATAGATAACGGCCCTGGGATTCCTGAGCAATTGAAATCGGATATTTTCTATCCAATGATTTCAGGGCGAGCAAAAGGCACGGGGCTTGGGTTGTCAATTGCGCAGCAAATCATGCATCGACATGATGGGTTAATTGAACATGATTCAATGGCGGGTAGAACCAGTTTCTCCCTGTACTTTCCAATTGAACAAAAATAAATAATTGATTAAAGGTAATATTATGAATACAACCTCACTTTGGGTCGTTGATGATGATCGATCTATCCGATGGGTGTTAGAAAAAGCGTTAAGCAAAGCGGATATTACTTGTACGAGCTTTTCATCAGCGCAGGCATTGTTGACTAAATTGAAAACCGAAGTGCCAGAGGCGATCATTTCTGATGTGCGTATGGAGGGATTGGATGGTATTGAGATGATGAACAAAGTTCATGAGCAATATCCTGACCTACCTGTAATTATCATGACGGCTCATTCTGATTTAGAGTCGGCTGTTCAATCTTATCAAGGCGGGGCGTTTGAATATTTGCCTAAGCCTTTTGATGTGGACGAGGCCGTTGAGCTGGCAAGCCGGGCAATTGCTCATGCTAGAGAGCAAAATGCGCGTATTGAAGTAGATGATGGTGCTAACGAGACTGAAATTATTGGCGAAGCGCCTGCGATGCAGGAAGTGTTTCGGGCAATTGGGCGATTGTCGCAATCAAATATTACAGTGCTTATTAATGGAGAATCTGGCACAGGTAAAGAATTGGTTGCCCAAGCCTTGCACAGGCATAGTCCACGACGTGAAGAAGCGTTCATTGCTTTAAATATGGCCGCGATCCCTAAAGATTTGATGGAATCTGAACTGTTTGGGCATGAGAAAGGATCGTTTACTGGTGCGCAAAATATGCGTCGTGGTCGATTTGAGCAAGCAAATGGCGGTACATTATTTTTAGATGAAATTGGAGATATGCCTCACGAAACACAAACTCGGTTATTGAGGGTTTTGGCTGATGGTGAATTTTATAGGGTGGGCGGGCATTCGTCGGTAAAAGTAGATGTTAGAATAATAGCTGCTACTCATCAGAATTTAGAAAAAATGGTAACTGATGGTCGCTTTAGGGAAGATTTGTTTCATCGATTAAATGTGATTCGAATTCATTTACCAAAATTGTCTAATAGGCGTGAAGATATTCCAAAACTGCTGCATCACTTTCTGAAAGAGGCGGCTGTTGAGTTAAAGGTTGAAAGTAAAATACTTGCGCCAGAATCAGAGGTGTTTCTTTCAGGGCTGGATTGGCCTGGTAACGTAAGGCAATTACAAAATATTTGCCGTTGGTTAACTGTGATGGCTTCAGGTCGAGAGGTGCATGTATCTGATTTGCCTCCTGAATTAACTAAAACTCAAACTGAGCGAGCGCCGCAAAATGATGATTGGCAGCAGAGTTTAAAATTCTGGGCGGAAAAAGAGTTGGCGGGAGGGCATCAGTCGCTTTTGGATGAGGCGTTACCTGCTTTTGAAAAGATTATGATTGAGGCTGCGCTCAAGCATACTGCGGGCCGTAAGAAAGATGCTTCCATATGGCTGGGATGGGGAAGGAATACTTTAACTCGCAAAATCAAAGAGTTAGGGATTGAAGATAACCAAGAAGATGAAGATTAATCTTTAATTTTACTTGATTTTATTTTTTCTGTTGCGTATTATCCGCGCTCTCTTTTTGACGAGCGTTCGTCGAGTGTATAGGCCAGTAGTTCAATTGGTAGAGCGTCGGTCTCCAAAACCGAAAGTTGCGGGTTCGAGTCCCCCCTGGCCTGCCATCCCAAACCATAGATGGTATGTGAGTATATAAATATGAGTTCAGAATCAAATAAAAAAAACCCAGTAGATAACGTAGTATGGCTTTTAGTGGTTGTAGTGTTAACTGCTGCTATTTGGGGTAATTACCATTATACAAATATAGAAAGTGTTACATGGTATATGCGTCTAGGTGGTGTGGTTGTAGCTGTTCTGATTGCTTTAGGTTTGGCGTTGTTGACGCAAACTGGTAAGCGCGTTAATCAGTTAAGAAAAGAGTCAGTTGTAGAAATTAAAAAAGTTGTCTGGCCAACGCGTCAGGAAACAATACAAACAACCATTATGGTTATTGTAATGGCTGCAGTTGCAGCGTTTATTATTGGTATGATGGATCTTGGATTAGCTTCATTAATGTCAGTTGTTTTTAATATCGGAAGTTAAGGGATCAAAATGTCAAAGCGTTGGTATGTTGTTCATGCTTATTCCGGTTATGAAAAACGCGTTCAGGGTGCTTTAAAAGAGCAAATCGAATTAAAAGGTCTGCAAGACTTATTCGGTGATGTTTTGGTGCCAACTGAAAGTGTTGTAGAAATTCGTGATGGTAAAAAGCGTAAAAGTGAACGTAAATTTTACCCAGGTTATGTATTAGTTGAAATGGACATGATGGATGAGTCATGGCATTTAGTTAAAAGTACACCTAGAGTGCTTGGATTTATCGGTGGTACAAAAGATAAGCCAGCGCCGATTACTCAAAAAGAAGCAAATATCATCCTTCAGCGTGTTGAAGATGGTGAAAATAAAGTTGCTCAGAAGACAGTTTACGAACCAGGTGAAGTGGTTCGAGTTAATGACGGTCCATTTGCTGACTTTAACGGTACTGTAGAAAAAGTAAATTACGAGAAGTCGAAACTTCAAGTTTCGGTTTCCATCTTTGGTCGCGCAACACCAGTAGAGTTGACGTTCAGTCAAGTTGAAAAAGCGTAATCAATAAAATAATGAAAACCCTGAAGGGCGTATGTCTTTCGGGGTTTTCGTGTCTAAAGCGGGGAGCCTTATTTAAAGGCGTTTGCACCCAAAATGAGGTAATAAAAAATGGCTAAGAAAGTCGAAGCTTACATTAAGCTACAAGTGGGTGCTGGTAAAGCAAACCCAAGTCCACCAGTTGGTCCTGCATTGGGTCAAAAAGGTGTGAATATCATGGAATTCTGTAAAGCGTTTAACGCGGCAACACAAGGTGTTGAACCAGGTCTTCCAATTCCTGTAGTAATCTCAGTTTATAGTGATCGTAGTTTTACGTTCATCACTAAAACACCGCCTGCTGCAATTTTATTGAAAAAAGCTGCTGGTCTTAAAAGTGGTTCTGGCCGTCCAAATACTGAAAAAGTAGGTACGGTTACTCGTGATCAATTATTAGAAATCGCTAAAACTAAA
Source organism: Marinicellulosiphila megalodicopiae (assembly GCF_045862395.1). Taxonomy (NCBI): domain Bacteria; kingdom Pseudomonadati; phylum Pseudomonadota; class Gammaproteobacteria; order Oceanospirillales; genus Marinicellulosiphila; species Marinicellulosiphila megalodicopiae. The sequence goes on along the minus strand of NZ_AP023087.1, from coordinate 4,156,249 downwards.
GAGCCAGATTTAACTGCTGCTTCTGAAGACGCGGCAATTCGTACTATTGCTGGTACAGCACGTAGCATGGGCTTAAACGTTGAGGGTGTAGAATAATGGCTAAATTAACTAAACGCGCAAAATTAATTGCTGAAAAAGTAGAATCTACTAAAGCATACGATTTCGACTCAGCTGTTGCATTATTGCAAGAAGTATCAAAAGTTAAATTCGCTGAATCAGTTGATTTATCTGTGAACTTAGGTGTTGATGCGCGTAAATCTGATCAAAACGTTCGTGGTTCTGCAGTATTACCAAGTGGTACTGGTAAAGATGTTCGTGTTGCTGTTTTCACTCAAGGTGCTAACGCTGAAGCTGCTAAAGCTGCAGGTGCTGACGCTGTTGGTATGGAAGACTTAATGGAACAAATCAAAGGCGGCGATTTAGACTTTGGTGTTGTGATCGCGTCTCCTGATGCAATGCGTATCGTTGGACAATTAGGTCAGATCTTAGGTCCTCGTGGTTTAATGCCTAACCCTAAAGTTGGAACTGTGACTCCAGATGTAGCAACTGCTGTAAAGAATGCTAAATCAGGTCAAGCTCGTTTCCGTACTGATAAGAATGGTATTATCCATGCTTCAATCGGTAAAGTAAGTTTTGATGCTCCAGCATTGCGTGCAAACGTTGAAGCCATCATCACTGAATTAAGAAAATTAAAACCATCTCAAGCGAAAGGTGTATATTTGAAAAAAATTACACTTAGCTCGACTATGGGTCCTGGCTTAACTATTGATTTGTCGTCTTTAAGCCAAAAGTAAGTTTAACGGGTCATGTTCAAAGTAATTTGTGCGTGGCCGTTGAAGACCGCAGGTGGATTCGTCCTTAATTATGCCTGCGCAAACGGTGTTACCCGGCTCGAAATTTTTGAGCTTGGATTTGATACCAAAAAAGAGTTGCTAATTTATTTTGGCAATTGATACACACGATTAGTTTTTTACTAATCAAATCCAGGAGAATCCCGTGGCTATTAGACTCGAGGATAAGAAAGCGATTGTTGCACAAGTGCAAGAAGCTGCAGGTACTGCACTTTCTGCTGTTGTTGCAGACTCTCGTGGCGTTACTGTTGGTGATATGACTGAATTACGTAAACTGGCTCGCGAAAGCGGTGTTTGGTTGAAAGTTGTTCGTAATACACTGGCTCGTCGCGCATTAGAAGGTACTGATTACGATTGCTTGAATGAGCATTTAGTAGGTCCTTCAATTATTGCTCTTTCTCAAGAACACCCTGGTGCAGGCGCTCGTATTTTATCTGACTTTGCAAAAACAAATGATAAATTCGAAATTAAAGCTGCTGCATTTGAAGGTGTCATTACAGATGTTAAATTATTAGCAAGTTTGCCGACTTACGACGAAGCAATTGCAAGATTAATGTCAGTTATGAAAGAGGCATCTGCAGGCAAATTGGTTCGTACCATTGCTGCAATTCGCGATCAGAAAGAAGAATCAGCTGCTTAATCGAATTATCGATAAGTGGTTTAAATTATTTATATGTGAGCGAAAATCGCTCCAAAATTTGGGAATATAATCATGTCTCTATCTAAAGACGATATTATCAATGCAGTTGCTGAAATGTCTGTAAAAGACGTTGTAGAATTAATCGAAGCAATGGAAGAAAAATTTGGCGTAACTGCTGCAGTTGGCGTTGCCGTTGCTGCTGGTGGTGATGCTGGTGCAGCTGCTGCTGAACAAACTGAATTTGACGTTGTATTATCTGCTGTTGGCGATAAGAAAGTTAACGTTATTAAAGCAGTTCGTGGTGCAACTGGCCTAGGTCTTAAAGAAGCTAAAGCAATCGTAGACGGCGCTCCGGCGACTGTTAAAGAAGGCGTTTCTAAAGAAGATGCTGAAGCTATGAAAGCAGAGCTTGAAGCTGCAGGCGCTTCTGTTGAGCTTAAGTAATAACTTAAGTTTAACTTCTCGCGCGAAAGCGTGAAGAAAATGGCTGGTAACAAGAAATTGTTGCTGGCCTTTTTCCGTTTATAAAATCGTCACATTTTCTCAAATGCGTCGTGTCAAAAATTCAGCCCGTTAAGGGTGGTTAAACAAACGAACTGGGGATTGCTAATGGCATACTCGTATACTGAAAAAAAACGTATCCGCAAGGATTTCGGTAAACTCCCACCGGTGATGGACGTGCCATATCTGTTGGCTATCCAGCTGGATTCCTATCGTCAATTCTTACAAGAAAATGTAACGGTTGCCGATCGAAGTGATATAGGTTTACATGCAGCATTTAAATCAATTTTTCCAATTGTCAGTTATTCAGGTAATGCTGCTTTAGAATATGTAAGTTATCAGTTGGGTAACCCTGTTTTTGATGTAAAAGAGTGTCAATCTCGTGGTATTACATACGCTGCGCCCTTGCGTGTTAAGGTTCGCTTGATCATATATGATCGTGAATCTTCAAATAAGGCGATTAAAGATATTAAAGAGCAAGAGGTCTACATGGGCGAAATGCCTTTGATGACTAATAACGGTACTTTTGTTATTAACGGTACTGAGCGTGTAATCGTATCTCAGTTACATCGTTCTCCAGGTGTGTTCTTTGATCATGACAAAGGTAAAACGCATTCTTCAGGGAAATTATTGTTCTCTGCACGTGTGATCCCATACCGTGGTTCGTGGTTAGATTTTGAATTTGATCCTAAAGACTGTGTGTTTGTACGTATCGATAGACGTCGTAAATTAGCTGCAACCATATTATTGCGCGCGATTGGCTATAACACTCAAGAAATCATCGACATGTATTACGATCGTATGGTTCTTACAGTAGATGGCGAAAACTTCAAATTAGTTATTAAAGAAGATCAGTTAAAAGGTGAGGTTGTAAACTTCCCAATTACAGACGGCAAAGGCGAAATTATCGTTGAAGAAAGTCGTCGTATTACTGCTCGTCATTTAAAGAAAATGCAAAAAGCAAAATTGGAATCTGTCATTGTTCCAGAAGATTTCTTGTTAGGTAAATCGATTGCTGAAGACATCGTTGATCCAGCAACGGGTGAAATAGTTGTTCCATGTAACTCTGCAATAACCGAAGAAGTACTTGAGCAAATTAAAGCAATTAAGCAGCAAAAAATTGAAGTGATTTATACAAATGATTTGGACTGTGGACCGTTCATTTCAGATACATTACGTATTGATCCAACTAATACTCAGCTAGAGGCATTGGTAGAAATCTACCGTATGATGCGCCCTGGTGAGCCGCCAACAAAAGAATCTGCTGAAGGTTTATTCCAAAACTTATTCTTCACTGAAGAGCGTTATGACTTATCAGCGGTTGGTCGTATGAAGTTTAACCGTCGTCTTTTACGTACAGAAGATGAGGGTGCAGGAATCTTAGATAAGCAAGATATCGTTGATGTGCTATCTACATTGATTAACATCCGTAACGGTAAAGGTATCGTAGATGATATCGATCATCTTGGTAACCGTCGCATACGTTCTGTTGGTGAAATGGCTGAAAACCAATTCCGTGTTGGTTTAGTTCGTGTTGAACGTGCTGTTCGTGAACGTTTATCTATGGCTGAAAGTGAAGGTTTAATGCCACAAGATATGATCAACGCTAAGCCTGTAGCTGCTGCAATCAAAGAGTTCTTTGGTTCATCACAGTTATCTCAGTTTATGGATCAAAACAATCCATTGTCAGAAATTACGCATAAGCGTCGTGTTTCTGCATTAGGCCCTGGTGGTTTAACGCGTGAACGTGCTGGTTTCGAAGTGCGTGACGTACATCCAACGCATTATGGTCGTGTTTGTCCGATTGAAACACCAGAGGGTCCAAACATTGGTTTGATCAACTCTTTGGCAACATACGCTCGTACTAATAGTTATGGTTTCTTAGAAACACCTTACCGTGCAGTAGAAAATGGATTGGTAACCGATAAAATCCAGTACATGTCTGCAATTGATGAAGCACAACATGTTATCGCCCAGGCCAATGCGCCAATGACTAGCGATAATCGTTTTAAAGAAAAACTAGTTCAAGTTCGTGCGGGCAATGAATTCACGATGGCACAAGCCGATCAAGTGAACTTTATGGATGTATCGCCGCGTCAAGTTGTATCGGTTGCTGCATCGCTGATTCCGTTCTTAGAGCACGATGATGCTAACCGAGCGTTGATGGGTTCAAACATGCAACGTCAAGCGGTGCCAACTATTAGAGCGCAAAAGCCATTAGTTGGAACAGGCATTGAGCGTGCTGTAGCGCGCGACTCCGGTGTATGTGTGATTGCTGATCGTGGTGGTGTGGTTGAGATTGTTGATGCGTCTCGTATTGTTATTAAAGTTCACGATGCAGAAACCGATTCAGGTGATGCAGGTGTGGATATTTATAACTTAACTAAATACACGCGTTCTAACCAAAATACATGTATCAACCAGCGTCCTCTTGTTAAAGAAGGTGATACTGTTCAGCGTGGTGATATCATGGCTGATGGTCCTTCTGTTGATATGGGTGAACTTGCACTTGGCCAAAACATGCGTATCGCGTTTATGCCTTGGAATGGTTACAACTACGAAGATTCTATTTTAGTTTCTGAGCGTGTTGTACAAGAAGAGCGTTTTACTACGATTCACATTCAAGAATTAACCTGTATTGCTCGTGATACTAAGTTAGGCTCTGAAGATGTAACTGCTGATATTCCAAACGTTGGCGAAGCTGCATTAAGCAAGTTGGATGAGTCAGGTGTTGTTTATATCGGTGCTGAGGTTGGCCCTGGTGATATCTTAGTTGGTAAAGTAACGCCTAAATCTGAAACACAGTTAACGCCTGAAGAAAAATTACTTCGTGCGATCTTTGGTGAAAAAGCATCGGATGTTAAAGATACTTCTTTACGTGTTAAAGGTGGCGTGAAAGGTACAATTATTGATGTTCAAGTATTTACTCGTGATGGCGTAGAAAAAGATCAGCGTGCCATTGATATTGAACAACAACAATTAACAAGTTTCCGTAAAGATTTGAAATCTGAAATGGCAATTGTTGAAAGTGCTACATTCGAGCGTTTAAAAGCAACATTAGTTGGTCAAGTAGTAACGGTTGCACCGAACCTTTCAAAAGGTGATGTGTTAACGTCTGAATACCTTGATGAATTGGATCATTCAGAATGGTTCAAGCTTCGTTTAAAAGATGATGAAGTTGCAGTTAATCTTGAAAAAGCAGAGGCTCAATTAGATGAGCGTCGTAAAGATCAAGAAGCGCGTTTTGAAGATAAAAAAGCAAAATTAAGCACGGGTGATGATTTAGCTCCTGGTGTTTTAAAAATTGTAAAAGTTTATCTAGCAATCAAGCGTACGATTCAGCCAGGTGATAAAATGGCCGGTCGTCACGGTAACAAAGGTGTTATTTCTGTAATTAAACCTGTTGAAGATATGCCATACGATGAAAATGGTGTGCCAGTGGATATCGTATTGAATCCTCTAGGTGTTCCATCGCGTATGAACGTTGGTCAGGTTTTAGAAATGCATTTGGGTATGGCAGCTAAAGGCCTGGGCGAAAAAATAGATGTGATGCTAAAAGAACAGCGTGAAGTTGCAGAGGTTCGTGGGTTCTTAGATAAGATCTATAACGGTGTGGGTACTTCAACTCATAAAGAAGATCTAGATAGTTTCTCAGATCCTGAGATTCTTGAATTAGCAGGTAACTTGCGTAACGGTGTGCCGATTGCGACCCCTGTATTTGATGGTGCTAAAGAATCTGAGATTAAAGATTTATTAGAGCTTGCAGACATTCCTCGTTCAGGTCAAATCCAGTTGTATAACGGATTAACAGGCGAACCGTTTGCTCGTAAAACCACAGTAGGCTACATGTACGTATTAAAACTTAACCATTTGGTTGATGATAAAATGCATGCACGTTCTACTGGTTCATATTCACTTGTTACACAACAGCCATTGGGCGGTAAAGCTCAATTTGGTGGTCAGCGTTTCGGTGAGATGGAAGTATGGGCGCTTGAAGCTTACGGTGCTGCATATACATTACAAGAAATGTTAACAGTGAAATCCGATGACGTTGCCGGTCGTACCAAAATGTATAAAAACATTGTGGATGGTGATCATCGTATGGAACCTGGAATGCCTGAATCGTTTAACGTACTTGTTAAAGAGATTCGCTCATTAGGTATTGATATGGAGCTTGAGAGCGAAGAATAATTCGTCTCAACTAAATCGGGCGCAATGATTGAGCAATCAATCATTGCGAACTATTCACTCCGTTTGGAGCTAGGTAAAACATGAAAGATTTACTAAATCTATTAAAAACGCAAAGTCAACAAGCTGAATTCGACTCTATTCGAATCGGCCTTGCGTCGCCTGAAATGATCCGTTCATGGTCATTCGGTGAGGTTAAAAAACCTGAAACTATTAACTACCGTACATTTAAACCTGAGCGTGATGGTTTATTCTGTGCGCGAATCTTTGGTCCAATCAAAGATTTTGAATGTTTATGCGGAAAGTATAAGCGTCTTAAGCATCGTGGTGTTATCTGTGAAAAATGTGGCGTTGAAGTAACGCAATCTAAAGTGCGTCGTGATCGCATGGGGCACATTGAATTAGCAGCACCTGTTGCACATATTTGGTTCCTAAAATCTTTACCATCTCGTATTGGTTTGATGTTAGATATGACTCTACGTGATATCGAACGCATTCTTTATTACGAATCATTTGTTGTTGTTGATCCAGGTATGACTACTTTGGAAAAAACTCAACTTTTAAATGATGAAGAATACTACGAAGCAATCGAAGAATTCGGCGATGACTTTGATGCTCGTATGGGTGCTGAAGCCATCCAAATTTTATTAGGTGATATCGACTTAGAAGAAGAGATTGGTACATTGCGTGAAGAAATTCCTGCAACTAACTCTGAAACTAAGATCAAGAAATTATCTAAGCGTCTTAAATTATTAGAAGCATTCTTCCACTCAGGTAATAACCCGAAATGGATGGTAATGACTGTATTGCCAATTTTACCACCTGATTTACGTCCTCTAGTTCCGCTAGATGGTGGTCGTTTTGCTACTTCTGATTTAAACGATTTATATCGTCGTGTCATTAACCGTAATAACCGTCTAAAACGTTTATTAGAGTTAAGTGCGCCAGACATCATCGTACGTAACGAAAAACGTATGTTGCAAGAATCAGTTGATGCGTTACTAGATAACGGCCGTCGTGGTCGTGCGATTACGGGTTCAAACCGTCGTCCATTGAAATCACTTGCTGACATGATCAAAGGTAAGCAAGGTCGTTTCCGTCAAAACTTACTAGGTAAGCGTGTTGATTACTCTGGCCGTTCTGTAATTGTTGTTGGACCAAGCTTGCGTCTACATCAATGTGGTTTACCTAAGAAAATGGGTCTTGAATTATTTAAGCCGTTCATTTTCTCTAAATTAGAATTACGTGGCTTAGCAACTACCATTAAAGCTGCTAAGAAAATGGTTGAGCGCGAAGATCCAGTTGTTTGGGATATCTTGGCAGAAGTGATCCGTGAACATCCGATCATGTTAAACCGTGCACCAACACTTCACCGACTAGGTATTCAAGCGTTTGAACCTATTTTGATTGAAGGTAAAGCGATTCAGTTACACCCATTGGTTTGTGCGGCATACAACGCCGATTTCGATGGTGACCAAATGGCTGTTCACGTACCGTTAACTATCGAAGCTCAATTAGAAGCTCGTGCGTTAATGATGTCTACGAACAACATCCTATCGCCAGCAAACGGCGAGCCTATCATCGTTCCTTCACAGGATGTTGTATTAGGTTTGTACTACATGACTCGTTCACGTATCAACGATAAAGGTGAAGGCATTGTTTTCGCGAATATCAAAGAAGTTGAGCGCGCATTCGGTGCAGGTCAAGTAGGTCTTCAAGCTCGTGTTAAAGTACGTATTGAAGAGTCATATAAAGATGAGCAGGGTGAAAATGTAGATAACGTTGAAATCGTTGATACGACCGTTGGACGTGCAATATTATTCTCTATCGTGCCAAAAGGTTTGCCATTTGAAATGGCTAACCAGGTAATGAAAAAGAAAGCGATTTCTAACTTATTAAACGCTTGTTACCGCCAAGTTGGCTTGAAAGAAACGGTAGTTTTCGCCGACCAAATTATGTATATGGGTTACCGTTTTGCAACCTATTCTGGATCTTCAATCGGTGTAAACGATTTTGAAATTCCAAAAGCAAAAGTTGAATTATTAGCGGCTGCTGAAGCTGAAGTAACTGAGATTGAAAATCAGTTCGCTACAGGTTTGGTAACACGTGGCGAGAAATACAACAAAGTAGTTGATATCTGGTCAAAAGCTAATGAACAAATCGCTAAAGCGATGATGGATGAGCTAGGTACTGAAAAAGTAATCGATCGTGACGGAAATGAAGTGGATCAAGAGTCATTTAACTCTGTTTACATCTATGCCGATTCAGGCGCACGTGGTAGCCCAGCTCAGATTCGTCAGTTAGCAGGTATGCGTGGTTTGATGGCTAAGCCAGATGGATCCATCATCGAAACGCCAATTAAGGCGAACTTCCGTGAAGGTCTATCGGTTGGTGAGTACTTCACCTCTACTCACGGGGCTCGTAAAGGTTTGGCCGATACGGCACTTAAAACAGCGAACTCGGGTTACTTAACACGACGTTTAGTGGATGTATCTCAAGATTTAGTGGTAACAGATTTTGATTGTGGTACTGAGAACGGCCTATTGATGGAGCCAATCATCGAAGGTGGTGATGTGGTTGTGCCATTGGGTATGCAGGTTCTAGGTCGTACAGTTGCAACTGATGTATTAAATAACGATGGCGAAGTGGTTATCCCTAAAGGCACGTTGATTGACGAGGATTTAGTTGCTCGTCTAGATATATTAGCAGTGGATCAAATCCGAGTGCGTTCAGCGATTAACTGTGAAATCCGTTACGGTATTTGTGCATGTTGTTATGGTCGTGACTTAGGTCGTGGGCATCGTATCAACATCGGTGAAGCAGTCGGTATTGTGGCAGCACAATCCATTGGTGAGCCGGGTACACAGTTAACAATGCGTACGTTCCATATTGGTGGTGCAGCATCGCGTACATCAGCTGCAGATAGTGTACAAGTTCAACAGGCCGGTACAGTGCGTTTACATAACGCGAAAACAGTTACGCGTGCCAATGGCGATCTTGTGACTGTATCTCGTTCATCATTACTTGCTATCGCAGATGAGCAGGGTCGTGAGCGTGAAAAATATAAATTACCATACGGTGCAGTATTAACAGCTAAAGATGGTCAAGCGGTTGAATCAGGTGCCTTAATTGCTAAATGGGATCCACATACCCATCCAATTATTGCAGAAAATGCAGGTCAAGTTGTGTTCGTTGGAATGGAAGACGGCATTACTGTAAACAGCAAAATTGATGAATTAACAGGTGTTTCAAGCGTTGAAGTCATTGATGCAAAAGATCGTAGTGGCACGGGTAAAGATATCCGCCCAATGATCAAATTGTTAGATGCTAGTGGTGAAGATGTAATTATTGAAGGTACGAATCAAATTGCTCAGTACTTCTTGCCGGATGGTGCGATTGTAAGCGTGCAAAATGGCGCAGCAATCAATGTTGGTGATGTACTTGCTCGTATCCCTCAAGAATCTTCAGGTAACAAAGATATCACCGGTGGTTTACCACGTGTTGCTGATTTATTTGAAGCGCGTAAGCCAAAAGAATCTTCGATTTTAGCTGAGATTTCAGGTGTTATTAACTTTGGTAAAGAAACCAAAGGTAAAAAGCGTATTGTTATCACGCCAAATGATGGGGGCGATGTTTACGAAGAGTTAATTCCTAAATGGCGTCACCTGAACGTGTTTGAAGGTGAGAAAGTTGAAAAAGGTGAGGTTATTTCTGATGGCCCTACTAACCCTCATGACGTTCTTCGCATTTTAGGTGTAACAGCACTAGCGCGTTATGTTGTTAAAGAAGTTCAAGATGTTTACCGTCTTCAGGGCGTAATCATCAATGACAAACATATCGAAGTGATTGTTCGTCAAATGCTACGTAAAGTGCATGTTAACGATGCAGGAGATACAAACCTAATTAAAGGCGACCAAGTAGAGTACAATACCTTACTTGAAGCGAATGAAGCTTTAAATGATAACCAAATCAAAGCTAAATTCCAGCGCGTATTGTTAGGTATTACCAAAGCATCACTTGCTACTGAATCATTTATTTCTGCCGCGTCGTTCCAAGAAACGACTCGAGTATTAACAGAAGGTGCAGTAACAGGTAAACGTGATTACTTACGTGGCTTAAAAGAAAACGTCGTAGTAGGTCGTTTGATCCCAGCAGGTACAGGTTTAGCGTATCATGCAGAGAGAAAACGTAAGAAAGAATTGCGTATGATGGAAGATGTTGAACCTACAACTTCATCAGTAAGTGCAAGCGATGTTGAAGCAGCATTAAGTCAAGCTTTAAATAAATAACGTATTTAAACTTGACTAGATAATGGGCGGTCTTTAAAATCCGCCTCCCCCAATCCCCAGAACTAAAATTCTGGGGTTTTATTAAGTGAAGAGAAAGTGGAGTAGGCTTAATGGCTACTATTAATCAGTTGGTTCGCCAACCTCGCAAACGTAAAGTTGCGAAAAGTGATGTACCTGCATTGCAGGCATGTCCACAACGTCGTGGTGTTTGTACACGCGTTTATACCACTACCCCTAAGAAGCCAAACTCGGCATTACGTAAAGTATGTCGTGTTCGTTTAACTAACGGATATGAAGTAACTTCTTACATTGGTGGTGAAGGTCACAACCTTCAAGAGCATAGTGTTATCTTGATCCGTGGTGGTCGTGTAAAAGATTTACCGGGTGTACGTTACCATACAGTACGTGGTGCATTGGATACTTCTGGCGTTGCCGATCGTAGACAAGCACGTTCTAAGTACGGTGCTAAACGTCCTAAGAAATAAATTTAATCAATCAATTGTTGATGGATAAGAGTAAGGTCGAGTTAATCAATACTCGTATACTTTCCTGAAGACCTCTATATAAGGGCTTATCAAAATGCCAAGAAGACGCGTCGCCGCAAAGCGTGACATATTACCAGATCCAAAATTTGGTAACTTACAGTTAGCTAAATTCATGAACCACGTGATGATTAGCGGTAAAAAATCTATTGCTGAAAAAATCGTATACGGTGCATTAGAATCTGTAGAAAAGAAAACACAAAAAGATCCTGTAGAACAGTTCGAAGCTGCTCTAGAAGCGATTGCACCTCTAGTTGAAGTTAAATCTCGACGTGTAGGTGGTGCTACATACCAAGTACCTGTTGAAGTTCGTCCAGCACGTCGTGTTGCACTTGCTATGCGTTGGTTGAAAGACTACGCACGTAACCGTGGTGAAAAAACTATGGCTTTACGTTTAGCTGGTGAAATCATCGATGCTACCGAAGGTAAAGGCGCAGCTGTGAAAAAACGTGAAGACGTTCATCGCATGGCTGAAGCTAACAAAGCTTTCTCTCACTTCCGCTTTTAAGGGGATTACCTCGTGGCTCGTAAAACACCGATTAGCAAATACCGTAATATTGGTATCTGCGCGCATGTTGATGCAGGTAAAACGACGACGACAGAGCGAGTACTTTTCTATACCGGTCGTTCCCATAAGATCGGCGAAGTCCATGATGGCGCTGCCACCATGGACTGGATGGAGCAAGAGCAGGAGCGTGGTATCACTATCACGTCTGCTGCCACCACTTGTTTCTGGTCAGGTATGAGCAATCAATTTGATAATCATCGAATAAACATCATTGATACACCCGGTCACGTTGACTTTACAATTGAAGTAGAGCGCTCATTGCGCGTACTTGATGGTACTGTCGTTGTATTATGTGCCTCATCTGGTGTGCAACCTCAAACTGAAACTGTTTGGCGACAAGCGGATCGCTACGAAGTGCCTAGAATGGTGTTCATTAATAAAATGGACAGGACAGGTGCTGATTTCTTTATGGTTATTGATCAACTGGAAACAAGGTTGGGTGCGAATGCCGTTCCTATGCAACTTCCAATTGGTGCAGAAGATCATTTTGAAGGTGTGGTCGATTTAATAAAGATGAAAGCCATCATCTGGAATGAAGAAGATCAAGGCATGAGCTTTGAGTATCAAGACATCCCAGAAGCTATGATTCCCGATTGTGAGGAATGGCGCGAAAAATTAGTAGAAGCTGCGGCAGAAGCTAATGACGATTTTATGGAAAAATACCTTGATACAGGTGAATTATCCGAAGATGAAATTAAGGCGGGCCTGCGTGAACGAACATTAGCAAATGAGCTTGTGTTGGTTATGGCAGGTTCGGCATTTAAAAACAAAGGCGTTCAAGCTGTATTAGATGCAGTGATTGAATATATGCCGGCTCCTACCGATGTAAAAGCAATTGAAGGTATATTGGAAGACGACGAAACAACTGATACTCGTCCTGCTGATGATGATGCGCCATTTGCTGCATTAGCATTTAAAATTGCCACTGACCCATTTGTTGGAACATTAACGTTTATACGTGTGTACTCAGGTACATTAAAAACAGGTGATTCTGTTTATAATTCTGTTAAAGCAAAGCGTGAGCGTGTGGGTCGAATGGTGCAAATGCATTCAAATGACCGTGAAGAAATAAATGAAGTGCATGCAGGAGATATTGCTGCTTTAATCGGAATGAAAAGCGTCACCACTGGTGATACTTTCTGTTCACCTAAAGACATCATAACCTTAGAAAGAATGGATTTTCCAGAACCAGTAATTTCAGTAGCTGTAGAGCCAAGAACCCAAGCTGACCAAGAGAAAATGGGCATTGCTTTAGGTAAATTAGCTCAAGAAGATCCTTCCTTTAGAGTGCATACTGATAGTGAAACGGGGCAAACCATTATTGCCGGTATGGGTGAGTTACACCTTGATGTACTTGTTGATCGTATGAAACGTGAATTTTCAGTAGATGCAAATATTGGTAAGCCTCAGGTTTCTTACCGTGAAAAGATTAGATCAACAGTTGAAATTAATCATAAGTTTATCCGTCAGTCTGGTGGTCGAGGACAGTACGGACATGTTGTAATCAGATTTGAACCTTCAAATGAAGAAGGATTAGAATTTGTAAACGAAATAACAGGAGGGGTTATTCCTAAGGAATATATTCCCGCTGTTGAGAAAGGTATTTCAGATCAAATGCAAAATGGTGTGTTGGCTGGATACCCGCTTTTAGGCCTTAAGGCTACCTTGTTCGATGGCTCTTTCCATGAAGTGGATTCCAACGAAATGGCCTTTAAAATAGCTGCTTCTCAATCTACCAAAAAACTGTCCCAAGAAGGGGATGCATGTTTGATGGAACCAATGATGAAAGTAGAAGTGGTAACACCAGAAGATTACATGGGCGATGTCATGGGCGATTTAAATCGCCGTCGTGGTCTGGTTCAAGGTATGGATGACAGTCCAGGTGGCAAAATTATTAACGCAGAAGTACCCCTTGCAGAAATGTTTGGTTATGCAACTGATTTAAGAAGTGCTACCCAGGGTCGTGCAACCTTTACCATGGAATTTAAACATTACGCTGAAGCACCAAGTAACATCGCTGACGCAATTATTAAACGAGCTTAATTTTTAAATAAAGAGACTATAAAGATGGCTAAAGCTAATTTTGAAAGAAACAAACCGCACGTTAACGTTGGTACTATTGGTCACGTCGATCACGGTAAAACTACATTAACTGCTGCATTAACTCGTGTATGTTCTGAAGTATGGGGCGGCGCTGCCGTTGCATTCGACGGTATCGATAACGCACCTGAAGAACGTGAGCGTGGTATCACTATTTCAACTTCTCACGTTGAATACGATTCACCTATTCGTCACTACGCACACGTAGATTGCCCAGGTCACGCCGATTACGTTAAAAACATGATCACTGGTGCTGCTCAAATGGATGGCGCTATCTTAGTATGTGGCGCAACTGATGGCCCTATGCCACAGACTCGTGAACACATCCTTTTATCACGTCAAGTTGGTGTTCCATACATCGTAGTATTCTTAAACAAAGCGGATTTACTTGCAGAAGATTGCGGTGGAGCAGGTTCTGAAGAATACAATGAAATGTTAGAATTAGTTGAAATGGAATTACGTGAATTATTAGACATGTACGAATTCCCTGGTGACGACACACCAATCATCGCTGGTTCTGCTTTAATGGCTCTTGAAGGCCGTGACGATAACGAAATGGGTACAACTGCTGTTAAAACATTAGTTGAAACTTTGGATTCTTACATTCCAGAACCCGTTCGTGCAATTGACCAACCTTTCCTATTACCAATTGAAGATGTTTTCTCAATCTCTGGTCGTGGTACGGTTGTAACTGGTCGTGTTGAACGTGGTATCGTTAAAGTGGGTGAAGAAGTTGATATCGTTGGTATCAAAGAAACTACTAAGTCTACTTGTACTGGTGTTGAAATGTTCCGTAAATTGCTTGACGAAGGTCGTGCAGGCGAGAACGTTGGTGTTTTATTACGTGGTACTAAACGTGAAGATATCGAACGTGGTCAGTGTCTAGTTCATCCTGGTACTGTTACCCCACATACAACTTTCGAAGCAGAAGTATACATCTTGTCGAAAGACGAAGGTGGTCGTCATACTCCTTTCTTCAAAGGTTACCGTCCACAGTTCTACTTCCGTACAACTGACGTAACAGGTGCTTGTACATTACCTGAAGGCGTTGAAATGGTAATGCCTGGTGATAACATCAAGATGGATGTTGAATTAATTCAACCTATCGCGATGGAAGACAACTTACGTTTCGCTATCCGTGAAGGTGGCCGTACTGTTGGTGCTGGTGTTGTTGCTAAAATCATCGCGTAACTTTTTAAGTTTAATTCCAAGTCGTCCGTGACTTGAATTAAACGCTCTGCTGAAAATCTGGCGAAGGGAAACCCTTCTTGATTTTCAGTTCGCAAAGCGCACATTCCTGTGCTTTGTATTTTAAGACCGCTTTTTAGCGGTCTTTTTTTGGCTGTATTTAAGTTTAATTCCAAGTCGTCCGTGACTTGAATTAAACGCTCTGCTGAAAATCTGGCGAAGGGTAACCCTTCTTGATTTTCAGTTCGCAAAGCGCACATCCTTATGCTTTGTATGTTAAGACCGCTTTTTAGCGGTCTTTTTTTGGCTGTATTTAAGTTTAATTCCAAGTCATCCGTGACTTGAATAAAACGCTCTGCTGAAAATCTGGGAAGGGAAACCCTTCTTGATTTTCAGTTCGCAAAGCGCACATTCCTGTGCTTTGTATGTTAAGACCGCTTTTTAGCGGTCTTTTTTTGGCTGTATTTAAGTTTAATTCCAAGTCGTCCGTGACTTGAATTAAACGCTCCGCTGAAAATCTAGCGAAGGGAAACCCTTCTTGATTTTTAGTTCGCAAAGCGCACATCCCTGTGTTTTGTATGTTAAGACCTTTTTAAGGGGGCTTTTTTTTGATTTACTTTTAAAGGTGGAATTTAAAATATGAAACATATATTTATAATAATTTATTGTTTGCTCGCTTTAAGTTGTGCAGAGCAAATAAGTGAAAGTGATCAAATATTGATGAATGCTTTTGAAGGAAAAAAGTCAGATTTTCAAATCGAAGGCAAGGGAAGGGTAAAAGTGTCACTTCCAGATGATACGACAGGAAGCCAGCATCAAAAATTTATACTTGAACTTCAGAGTAAGCAAACACTTTTAATTGCGCATAATATAGATATAGCTCAGAAAATACATGCACTAGAAGTCGGCGATACTATAGAATTTTATGGTGAGTATGAATGGAATGACAAAGGTGGAGTAATACACTGGACTCATATCGATCCTAATGGAAATCATATTGATGGTTGGCTAAAGCATGATGATATCATTTACCAATAAAATGAGATTTAAAAGCTCTGCATTATTTAGTCGTTCTTAAACAATTCCCAATAATGGTTAGCCAGCTCAATCTGTTCTTTTTGATTGAAAGCCCACTGAGTGCGCCCCCATTTAGAGTAGAAAAAATACAATTTATCATCAATGATTTTAAAAATTTCTGGGTCGCCATTCACTTTGTGAGCATCACTTAAACCGTTAGCACAATGCCCATTAAATTGAGGTGCGTATCGTTCTGGGGATTGGCTAAACAGCTCTAAATTCACTTTGCTTGCAAAGAGCCAAGTTGAATCCAAGTACTCATAACTAAAAGTTTCACTGCCTTTAACTGCTTTGTTGTCAGTATGATAGGCAACTGAATCATAGCCATAAATTGCAATCCATTGTTGATTTTGTGGTTCACCTATTAGCGGATGCGCATAAACAGTTTGAAAAATATTCAAATATAAAATGATAATTAGTAGTTTTAAAATATGCATAAGTACTCGCTTTTACGCTGTTAATAAATATAGATAACTCAAATCATAAAATATTACGAAAATTATAATCGCTTGCAAAAATAATTCTCACTTTTGAACTTCAGGGAAAGTAAAGACAAAATACCATAACATCTATTATTAAAAAAACTCATCTTAGAGACCTATAATTGGTGAATTAGTATTTAGTGTATTTTCTGTCGGTTCTCAAAATCCGCTTACTAAATGTTTAGAATATAACGAAATTAATCATAATGTTGAAAATCGAAAAGTCGTGTATATACCAATTGACTAAAAGCAGTAGGTTGTGATTATCACGAAATTATTTGAATCAATAGTTAATCTGGTAAAGATTGCGTTCAATTTATTTTACATCAACAATTTGGATTGTAAATTCTAAGAATGAATACGCCTTTAATATCAACCAAACCGGTCCAATTAATGAATTCGTAAAGAAGTTAAATTAATATTTAAAAAATAAACAAATAAAATAATACTTGTTTAAATCGAAAAATAGGCAGCCAATTTGTTATCAAGCTGAGATTTTTTGGGGACAGTTAAAAAATTTCGATTTGAAATATACTGAAATATAAGTATAAAAATACATTTATTTGAAATAAAAAGGAGAATAAGTCGACACTTTATGCAGGGAAATATTTTTTTTGACTTGCAAATTACAATTTATAACCTATGTTTACAATGTGACACACAAGTTCGCAAGGGGAGAGCTTATGGGATCGTCATTTAAAAATTGTCCGTATTGCAGCAGCCACTTAATTAAACCAAGTCATACTTTGTTTAATTATTATATTCAATGCACAACATGTCAGGCAACAGGGCCAAAAAATCGAACTTTAGAAGGGGCGATTTTGCGATGGAATAATTTGTCTGAAACTGTTTTGAGTGCAACTTTGATTCAAAACAATGATTTGTTAACTAGGATTATGAAAATGGAAGATACTATGCAGCAATTAGAAGTTGAATTACATACATCACATTTGGAGTGACGATAAATATTATTTAAATGATGTCTGTTTATAAAGATTGGTCATTTGAATTAAGCCTACAACGCACTCTTAACAATCCAAAAAGCGCAAATACTGTTTTGCGCTTATAAATCAGGCCAGTTAATAAAAGCAATACAGAAAGTATGAAGCTAAATTCGTAGCGAAACCAGCTGTATTCGTGGCAAATTGCAATGAATGCACCCACAATCAGCCACTTTACACAACCTAAAATCAGTAATGAACTGAATTGTTTCATTTCGTTTCTCATGTAAGCATATGTGTAAAGCGTAGCAACTGAGTCACAAATAATAGATCAATCTAACAAAACGTTACGAAACTCCTTGAAATATAGAAAAAAATAAAGATTTGTTCGAAATTTAACATAAAAAAAGATATCATCTGCCTTTTTAAAGTCACAGTAAATGTTATGTTTTTAGATAAATTTTTTAATGAAGAAAACGGCCAATATCAAATTAGCCGTGAACAAGGTTGTTCGTTTGCCAAATCTATGGCTAATGACTTTAATCCACTGCATGACAGCGATGCTAAAAAATTCGTGGTTCCCGGTGATTTATTATTCGCTCTGACTTTGAGTCAAGTAGGCCTTTTCAAAGATATGTCTTTTAGTTTTAGTGGAATGGTCAGTGATCAGTCCGTTGTCAGTTTGGTTCAAGACGGCAATAACATTCAAGTTATCGACCAAAAAGAAAAAGCTTGTATGTCAGTCAATGCAAAAGGCGAAAAGAGCGAGAATTTAGAGTTAATAAAGCAGTTAACAAAAGCGTATGTCACTTTCTCTGGTGAAGCATTTCCTCATATATTAGTCCCATTAATGCAAAAGCATAACGTCATGATCAACCCTGCACGCCCAATGGTTATGTATCAATCCATGCATATTCGTTTTCACAGCTTGAATGTTGAAAACGTGAGTCTTCGTATGAGTGATGCAACATTTGATGTCCAAGGCAAACGCGGAAATGTCAGTTTAAATTTTGAATTTATTAGCGACAATAAAGTAGTTGGTACTGGCGAAAAACAAATGGTACTCAGTGGTTTGCGCGAATATGATGAATGTGCAATTGAAGGATTAGTTGAAGAATATAATCAACGTAAAACACAATATTTAGAAATTGCGTAATCATTAAATAACAAAAAATCAAACAAAGGATGTAAACAAAAATGATAATAAACAGATGTATAAAACTGACAAGCTTGTGTCTATTGTTATTTGTATCAACAATGGCACATTCAGATCAAGCTGCTTACATTACTCAATCTGAAGCAGAACTTGCATATAATATATTAAATAATCAATCATTGATTTTGGATTATTGCGCTCCTTGCGATGCGATGATTCCAGAATTAGTGGAAATAAAATCCCTTCAAAATACATTCACAAATTATGAACATTTTTGGGAAATTGTAGTTAATAATCAAGGCATAGATTTAGCTTATACTTATATCTACGTCGATGATTTATGGATAAATCTAGCTAATTACATTGATATTGAAGTGTTTGACGTGCCTATGCAATTAAGTGAACTGGATATTGAGCAGTTGCAAATAAATGGTGATTATGAGGTGACTTTAGATTTTACTGTTGAGGAATTAAATTTTCAAATGCAAAATTTATTGACGCAATTTAATGGGATTTTAGAATCGCCACAGCGTTTGAAATTAGTAGAAACTCAAAATCAATGGATTGAATATTTTGATGCACAAATGGCATGGTATGCTCAATTATTTCTTGAAAGTGATT
Organism: Marinicellulosiphila megalodicopiae; assembly: GCF_045862395.1. Lineage (NCBI taxonomy): Bacteria > Pseudomonadati > Pseudomonadota > Gammaproteobacteria > Oceanospirillales > Marinicellulosiphila > Marinicellulosiphila megalodicopiae. Next base: position 4,137,105 of record NZ_AP023087.1, on the reverse strand, counting down.
ATTCAGAATATGAACGATCATTGATTAAACAAAGAATAGAAGTACTTAATTTATTTTATGAGGTTTTTGAAGAATACTAATTGTTGAACTTTAAATTTTATAAATATCCTGCGCCGCTTCTACTACTAATGCGTGTCGTTTTGCTAGTGCCATTCGATCATCGTCATATCCCCCGCCAATTACTGTCGCAACCGGAATGTTAAACTGTTTACATATATCTAATACTAATCGGTCACGATCTTCAATTCCCTTTAAACTGATATTTAATAATCCAAGTGGGTCGTGTTCATAAATATCCACACCAGCATCGTAAAAAATAAAATCCGGTTTAAATGATCGAATGACTGATAATAAATGATGTTCAAGTGTGTCCAAATAAGCTTGATCTTTTAATCCTACGTCTAATCCAATATCTAAATTACTGTGCGCTTTTCTAACGGGAAAATTCTTTTCACAATGCATCGAAAACGTAAAAATGTCGTCGTCATTTTGTAAAATACTGGCAGTGCCATCGCCTTGATGCACATCGCAATCGACAATTAAAACTTTATTAACTTTACCTTGTAAAATGATGGCTCTAGCAGATAACGCTAAGTCATTTAAAATGCAAAAGCCTGAGGCGAAATCATAATTTGCATGATGTGTGCCTCCTGCTAAATGACAGGCAATGCCATGATCTAATGCTAATAACGCAGTTAAAAAAGTACCATTTGGTGAGATGAGCGTTCGGTTAAGCAATCCTTCACTCCAAGGTAAACCCATGCGTCTGACTTCTTGTTTGGATTGAAGGTTATTGATGAATCGATGTAAATAGTCAGGGCAGTGAGCCAGTTGTAAAAAATCCAAACGCGCTTTACCAGGGCGAAATGTATTGCTGGGTGTCACTATATTTTTTTCTGTGAGATATTGATTGAGCAGTTTGAATTTTTCCATGGGAAAACGATGTTTGCCAGGAAAGTCAAAACTGTATTGTGGATGAGTCACTATGGGAAGCATGAATGTTTAAATTTCAAAAAAGACAGCAAACCCATATTAACCAAATTAATTTAAAATAGACATAGCACTTGGAAACTCATGTTTCACAATCGTGCCATGATCAAACAATGCCCGATACATGTCACAGCGGTAAGGCTCTAAAGAATCATCACATAAATTCCGCTCATTTCTCATGTCGTGTATTTGAACGTTTAACGTTGGAAATGCTTTAAGCGCCAGAGATTCATAAACTTCTATTTGCTCGCGTGTATCATAAAGGGTTTCATTGCTATGACATAAGCCACAAAGTGTGCCTGTTTGAGTCTCATTTCTTATATGATTAAATGCAGTGCCATAATCAATATTTTGTTCAATGGGAAAATATAATTCCCCTTTAATGGATCGTTGATCACTTGTCAGTTCACTTAACTCTAAAATTGGCTGGGGATTTTGCGAATCTAAATCCATGACAATGGATAAATAAAGCCTATAACTAAAGTTAATAAATACTCTAGGGCTTCTTGAATTTAGCGCAGGTTGAGCACTTACCGGGCTCTCTGTTGCATTTATTTTTAGAGGTCTTGGCAGCGCCTGAACAAAACAAGATAACGATAGGGGCTTAGGCATCGCGTTAATGAAATCCACTACTGTATTAATGTTGGATAATTTGATGTCGGGTGTGGCGCAATCATTTGATCGAATACTGGGCACATCTGGGTCAAAAGGATCCGAATCTGTAATATCATTCACGCCATCGTTATCGTCATCTAGATCTTCGTTATCACCTAAAGTGTCATTATCGTGATCGGCCCATTCAGCTACATTGGCTGGAAAAAGATCTTCAAAATCTAAATAACCGTCGTTATCGTCATCCAAATCTTCATTATTACCCACGCCATCTTGATCGGTATCGATGTGTTCGTTTGGATCAAACGGCATTTGGTCTAAATGGTTAAGATAGGTGTCGTTATCATCGTCGCCATCTAATCCCATGTCGATTGCGATTTGCGCATTTTCTAAGTGCGATCCGTTTTCAAGACCGTCACCGTCCACGTCTCTATCTGAATTATTCCCCACCCCATCGTTGTCGCTATCTAAATATTCATTAGGGTTAGCGGGAAAACGATCGTAAATATCCAGATGTAAATCATTATCATCATCGTCATCTTGCCCGTTTGGAATGGAATCATTGTCAAAATCAAACGCTTCTAATTTGTTGTATGGGTATAAATCTTTGTCATTGGGGATCAAATCGCCATCAATATCTAAATCGGAATTATCACCGATGCCATCGCCATCTAAATCACTCCATTCATTTGGATTGTTTGGAAATAGATCATCCTCATCTAAGTAACCATCATTATCGCTATCAATGAATAAAGTGATGCAATCACAATGTTTAGAATAATTAGGATCGCTCATATCAACATCATTCCAGCGCTCAACATTGGTTGGATAGAAATCCGCTACATTGGCTATGTTGTCACCATCAATATCAGGATCAATTGCATCAGCAATGCCATCATTGTCTAAATCCTGAATAGTGATAATTGATGTGTCAGTGGTTTGATTAATAGACTCTGATTGCTGACAAGCAACTAAGATTAATAAAGATAATAAATACAAAAGTGGATGCATATTTGTGCCATTGAATGTGTTTTACATAACATTAACAAAATGAAAACAAAGAGGTATGGCTCAAAGTGGGTAGTTTTTGGATGGTGATTTCATCCTGTGATGGATTTAACACCCTGTGAGATTAAAATCTGTTGAACGTGCAGAATGTAAAAGGAGGTTAACTTAAATTCTGTTATTTATGATAAGGATGATTGTTCAAGACTGACCATGCTCGATACACTTGTTCGGCCAATAGGACACGCACAAGCGGATGGGGGAGGGTTAAGTTGGATATTGACCACGAACGGTTTGCACGTTCAATACAAGGCTTAGCAAGTCCGTCTGGCCCACCAATTAATAGTGTGATGTTAAAACCATCATCACGCCATGTTCTGATATTGGTCGCCAGAGTTTCTGTCGACCAATTTTTAGCGTTTATTTCTAGCGCCACAACAAAATCTTTGTCGTTAATGGCGTCCATCATCGCTTTGCCTTCTTTGTCGATGGCGGTTTGAATGGATGTGTTTTTACCGCGATGCCCAACTGGAATCTCCACAAATTTTAACTGGAAATCTTTAGGCAGGCGTTTACTGTATTCTAAAATACCCGTTTGAACCCAATCGGGCATTTTAGTGCCTACGGCAATCACGGTAATTAACATTGTATCAATTACTCTTCGTTGTACATTTCATCATCAGATGAAGGGCGAGCGCCCATCCACAAGCGTTCTAAGTCGTAATATTTACGAGAATCAGGCATAAAAGCATGTAAAATAACATCGCCAAAATCAATCAATACCCAATCAGATGCAGCAGAACCTTCTTTTGATTGAACATCAAAGCCTGCTTTTTTTACATCTACCGCAGCATTATCAACTAATGCGCGTAAGTGTCGGGTGGAAGTACCTGATGCAATGATCATGTAATCCGCAATGTTTGTTTTTTCACTGACATCAATTGTGACGATATCTTGCGCCTTAATGTCTTCTAGAGACTTAATGATGGTTGTTTTTAGTTGTTCAATTTGTGCAAAAGCCATGTTTTCTCCGGCGAGATCGCCTATTTGTATAATTTGTTTTCGTTTAAATAATTAAAGATGACGGCGGGTAATAAAACTTGGCTGTCTTCTATATTTTCTCTTATGTGACTGCTGTTGATATCAACACAGTCCATTTCAATTTGGCCGATATAACCAAACTGGGTGTTGTGAATTTTGTGTTTGAAGTCTAGAGTGTCTAGCCAATTTTTTTGCCAGTCACTTGGTAAACTTTCTTTTAAATCATTATTTTTTTGATCGCCATTTCGTTTTACAACGGCAATGTGGCAGTAATTTAAAATATCTTGCCAGTGTTTCCATTTTTTAATATTTAAAATGGAATCTTCACCCATCATAAAAACAATGGGTTGCTTAATGCTATTTTGTAAATGTTTCAAGGTATCAATACTGTAGTTAGTGCCATTTTGTTTGATTTCAAAATCGTCCACTATCGTATTTACTTCGCTGTCGTCATTTAGCTGTTTTGCTATTAATTCAAGCATAGACAGTCTGTGTTTGCTGTCTAATGCTTGATGGGATTTGAGCGCTTGTTGATAACAAGGCAAAATCCGAATCGTTTCTGGTGATAACTGATCCGCGCATTGCTGAAGCATTTGAAAATGCCCAAGATGAAACGGATCAAAACTGCCACCAAATACAACTTGCATACTATTTATGTGCGGATATGACCGTCGCCAAATACTACGTATTTTTGCGAGGTTAATCCTTCTAAACCAACAGGGCCACGTGCGTGGATTTTGTCAGTCGATATACCAATTTCAGCGCCTAAACCGTATTCAAAACCATCAGCAAATCGGGTTGATGCGTTAATCATTACGCTGCTTGAATCCACCGCCGCTAAAAACTGACGTGCTTTGGTGTAATTTTCAGTCACAATGTTATCGGTATGGTGCGAACCGTAGTGGTTAATATGCACAATCGCATCTTCCATTGAGTCGACAACTTTAATTGATAAAATAGGCGCTAAGTATTCTTCGTTCCAATCCGCTTCAGTGGCAGCAACACAATCAATATACAGTGCTGTTTTTTCACAGCCGCGTAATTCAACGCCTTTTTCAGCGAATTTTGCTGCTAAAACTGGCAACATAATATCGGCAACGCCGTCATTAATTAGCAATGTTTCCATTGCGTTACATACTCCATAACGGTGGGTTTTAGAGTTGATGGCAATATCAATCGCTTTTTTAGGATCCGCTTCATCATCAATATACACATGACAAATACCATCTAAATGCTTAATGACAGGCACGCGTGCATCTTTAGATATACGCTCAATCAAACTTTTGCCGCCACGAGGCACAATTACATCAACGTATTTGTCCATGGTGATTAATTCCCCAACGCAAGCACGGTCTGTGGTTTCAATTACTTGAACAGCATTTTCATTTAAATGAGTTTGTTGTAAAGCTTCTTTAATACACTGCGCAAGCGCTTGGTTTGAAGCAATAGCTTCGCTTCCGCCGCGTAAAATCGTTGCATTACCTGATTTAATACATAGGCTAGCCGCTTCAATTGTCACGTTTGGACGCGACTCATAAATAATACCAATTACACCTAATGGCACGCGCATTTTACCAAGTTGAATACCACTTGGGCGAAAACTCATATCAGTGATTTCTCCAATAGGATCAGCAAGGGCTGCAACTTGTTTTAAACCCTCAATCATTTGATCAAGGTTGGCGTCAGTAAATTCAAGACGATCAATCATTGCATCAGATAGGCCGTTTGCACGTCCGCGTACCAAATCTTCTTGGTTTTTCGCTTTTAAATCTTCGCGTTGTGCATTTATGCGTTCTGCTATGGCCAATAAAGCTGCATTTTTTTGCGCAGCAGTTACCGTTGCCATTTGACGAGAAGCGTGACGAGCGTTTTGCCCAACCTCTTGCATGTATGCGTGAATATCCATGTGACCCCTTGTTATTAATGATTAATTTACATAATTTCTAACGCTGATTTTTGTACAAATTTCTATTAATAGAGTTATACAAAAGCAGCAATGTTAAGTGATTAATACTTAAAAATTAAAAAACTGTGCATTATACGCTCTTTTGCCAAGATAAGGTGCTTTCTTTAACAAAAAATAGCGTTACACTGAGGTTCTTTTAAATAATTAAAGCCATTTTTTAAATATGGAATCGATCTTATATTTTTTAGGGCAATACCCTGTACTATTATGTTTGGCAATTATGCTCAGTGCATTAGCCGAAACCATCGTGGGAATAGGGATGTTTGTGCCCAGTTTTCTCATCATGGTTACCCTAACCACATCCGCTGCAATGGTAGGTGTTCCGTTTGTTTGGGTAATAGTCAGTGCGATGACAGGAGCCTATGCAGGTGACTGTTTTGGTTATTGTTTAGGACGATATTTTTCAAGCTCAATTCAAACCAGTCGATTATTTGCCAAGCGTCAAAAGTGGTTTACAAAAGTGCAACACCGATACGAAAACCAGGGTTTGTTTTTTATTGTAATCGCACGCTTTTTTGGGCCGTTACGTTGTATCGTGCCATTTATTTCTGGCAGTTTGCGAATTCATCCAAGATTATTTTTACCGTTAGCTTTTTTTGCCGTGTTAGCTTGGGCGCCGTTTTATACATTACCAGGTTACGTGGCAGGCCAAACTGAGCAATGGCTTACCAAAGCTGAAATTAACGCTTATATTTTAAATATCAATGTTCTGTATTTAATTTTAAGTGTGTTATGTATTTGGCTGATTTACCTATTAGCATTTGCGATTGTTAATAAAATGGAAAAATGGTTTAAACAAGAATCTAAAACGCCTAATTATCGGCCTATTATTTTTACACTTGTCACACTAAGTATTCTTTGGGCGCTTAATTCTCAAAATAGCCAGCAATCAAATATCCAAATTACCAATTGGTTTACTCAACTACCCTTTAGCCAAACAGACTTAATCATGCAAACTAATGCACTTTGGTTATTGTTGATTACAAGTTCAATCTGGTTATGTATTTTGCGAGCCTACGTTGGGGTGGTGATATTAGTTACAACGATGCTCGGGTTGTGGATAAATACTTATGTAGAACCTATTTATAGTTTGCAGATTTTTGCATTAAATATTTGGTTGCTTGTTTTGATAACCTGTAGCACAAAATATAACAACTCAGCATTTAGGCGTTCAATGATGGGGATTGGTTGTATAACATTGTTTTTATTGGGCGTTATTGCGGTAATGGATAGCAAGATGACGTTTTTCTATATGATGATGATTTTATTGGTTTCACTTTGGGTCAATCATTTACACCGATTTGTGAAATTAAAAGTCGAAATGACAAAGGAGGTCAAAAATCTTCCTAAAACAGCGCATTTAATCATGTTGGTTTGGTTGGCAATTGGATTGATTTCTGGTTACTTATAATTTCTGGTTACTCATAATAGTTATCATATGCATTAAAGCGTGGTTTTTAAAAATGAAGGCTGTGACCAGTAGGTATCGGCCTAAATAAATATCAAGTTTTTACTGATGAATATTTATTAGATTAAGAAAAACTTTTTGAATTCAAGCTATTGCATATTCAACAACACAAATTTTAAACAAAGCATTCTTCGCAAAATATTAAATGCTCAGCCACAAAAAAGGCCCATAATCGGGCCCATAAAAAATCAAAAATGAAACTTACATGCTTAATCTTTCTATAAATGCATTCCAGTAATCTGCTTTTTCAGAATCGTTGTCGATTATGTTTGAACCACCATGCACTAATATGCCGCTTGGTTTGCCCAGTAAATTCATTTTATGAGAGTCATCAGCTTGAATATAAGCAGAAATACTCGCTTCAATATCCACAAGCTCTGTAGAGGCCATTGAAAATCCATTTTGATTTAAAGGAGATACTCCGTGACATTCCATACATGGTTCTTGAGTCGAACTATTAATTATATTAGCAAGAACATAATCGGTAACCTCGGCATCAGTACCAACAGATGCAGGAGGGTTCTCAGCTGCAATATAGTTTACTAATTCATTCCAGTCTGATTTTTGTTCTGAAAATTGCTCAGCGGATAAGATATTACCGCCAGCATGGCCTAATTCACCCAATGGTTTTTGCTTAAGAATTGTCACATGAAGAGGGTTGTTTAATAAAATATACGCTTTAATGCCTTTTGCAACATCAGCTCCTGAGGTGCTATCAAAAGTTAAGCGAGATACTTTTCCTAACGTAGAATCATCATCATGGCAGCCGCTACAATCTAATGCCGTAATAACATCAATAGCAACATTATCACGTAAACGTTCATAATCGGATCGATTATCAGGGGTGGGATCAATTTCAGGTTCACAAGCCACAAATGCGGTGGCGCAAAGTAAAAAACAAGCGCTGGTAAGTATATGTTTCATCGGTATCTCCGGTTGGTCATTTGATTTGATACTGTTTTTTAACTCAACGGCCTTAAGGCAGAGTGTTTCGCGACTTTGTGTGGCGAGCATTAACAAAAAACAATTCATTAAAGGGTCAAAAATTTATGTTTCTAGGGCAAAACTAAACTATGCTTTATTCCAAAAACTGCATAAGGGATCTCTGCCTAACTAAGTTTTCAACGAGGCTGAAAATTAACTTCGTTATTCAGATGTTCCTATTAGAACCGTCCAATTATAATTTGAAACTCAAAATTATATATGTGGTCAAACGCACAACTAAACAAATCTAATGGATAAATATTTCATTTTTGATGTCTCGATTTCTATAATTGATACATTCTACCACCGGTAAAGTTTATGCAATCCATTTTTGCCCATCGAGGCGTATCAAGCCTAGCGATTGAAAACAGCGAACAAGCCATACAATTATGCGCCCAATATGGTCTTAAAGCTGTTGAAGTAGACGTTCAATTATTGGCTGATAATACAGCAGTTATATTTCACGACGCGGATTTTAAACGCCTAGCTCAAATAGATCGTCAATTGAAAACCCTAACCCTGCAAGAACTTGATGCAATTACATTAAAAATGCCACATAAAGACAATCAATCGGTTTTAACATTATCAGAATTAATAGACATCATTAAACGCTTAGATTTAGTTGTAAACATAGAGTTAAAACGTTTTGGGCAAAGCTGTGATGCTTATGTTCAAAATATAGTTCAGCCGCTTATAAAAGAATTACCCATCAACAAGTTACTCTTTTCAAGTTTTGATTTTGAGTTACTAGAAGCCATCAGAGCGTATTGCACCCATAGCAAAATTGCCGTGTTGTCAGATCATTTTGATGAACAGGTATTGGCATTTATCCAAAAAATATCGGCACAAGCCTGCCATTTAAAAGATGCTATTTTGAATATTGAAGATATAAAAAACTTTAAAGCACATGGTTTTTTTGTGGGGGCGTTTACAGTCAATGACAACAAACGTTACCAGCAATTAATGCAAGCGGGAGTCGATTACGTATTTAGCGATGTGCCACATCTATTATCAATGGAATGAAAAATTCTAATTTGAATCAGAAACCAAATTACTCGCATCGATATATTTATAAAATTGCACATCAGAAATAAAATCAAAATCTTTAACTAATGCTTGGCATTGCCTAATCACTTCGTGATCTTCTTCTAATAAATAAAAATGAATTTCAATCGTTTGTTTAGGGGAGTAATGTAAATGAAAGTGATGAATGTTTTTAATATTCTGACGAATAATAATATCTTCCACCTTATTTCGAAGCGGCGCTAATTTTGTAAACGTTACGTCTTTTTCATAATCAACATGAATCGTGATGTCATGTAATTCTTTATGTTTGTTTTTTAATTCAAAACATACCCAGTCAGAGATCTGATGACCTTCGCTAACTGAGACTTTTGGTGGTACCTGAATATGAGCATCTAATACAATGTGATTTGCCATGTGGCGGGTGCGTAATTGGTGGACATCTATCACGCCGTTTACAGCTAAGATGGTTGTTTTAAAATCAGATTGTAATGATAAATCCACCGCTTTATCTGCAAGTTCTTGCAGTGCTTGCCAAAATAAATTAATGGCCATCTTAGCAATAATCAACGCAACAATTATGGCAGTAATGGGTTCAGCAAATGGCACACCCATAAAATTAAGTAAAATACCAAGTAACACAACCAAAGAGGACAAAGAGTCGGAACGCGAGTGCCATGCATTTGCTTTAAGCATGGTTGAATTAGTTTCTACGGCTATTTTCATAGTGTAATGAAATAACCATTCTTTACCCACTAAAGAAATAACCACAACAATTAAAGCAAGAGCTGATGCTTCATGTAATGCTTTAGGATTAATAATGCCTGCAATGTTTTCAATAAAAATTAAACCTGCAACAGTTAATAAAACGACACCTAAAATAGCGGTGGCAATTGTTTCAAAGCGTTGATGTCCATAAGGATGATCATCATCGGGCGCTTTTCCAGAGATGCGTGCCACCCACAAAATTAATACATCAGTTATTAAATCACTGGTGGAATGAAACCCATCAGCAATCAATGCTGGAGATTGAACAAGAAACCCCACGCCCACTTTTAAAATGGATAAAACAAAATCAATGACAGTACCAATAATGGTCGCCACGGTGATTTTTTTTTGTCTCAGTTCAGTTTCCATCTTACCCACTCTTTAGTAACAAATGATTCAAGAATAATCACTATACGGATTATGAGTATTAAATCGAATTTGATTTGTAAATTCAGACAAACTAATACCCTCTTGAGTGATCAATACATCAGTTTCAGACATGACAGACTGGCCAAATTCATAAATGGGTGCTGCAATGCCTGCAATTTTATCTGTGTCATATTGTTTTGATTTAGCAAGCACGTTTAGGTTTTTGTCGCTGTATTGACCAATAGCAACATCGCCATATTTTTTAGCAAGCATTGTTAATGTTTGGTTAGGTGACAACAATAAAGCCGTAGCGTTATTACCGCCAAAACCTTTCGAGTTAACCACACAAGCTGGATACTCATCCACATTAACCTGTTTGTGTTCCATCAAAATATCTAAGTTTGATTGATGCACATCTCCGGCAATATGATCAATGGATTCAATGCCAGGTAAAATACCATACTGCCAAGCACCTAATGTTGCCATAATTTGATCGCCCGCCGCCGCACCTAATGAGTGTCCAACATAAGATTTAATCGCACAAACTGGCCAGCTTTCAATTTCAAAAGTTTTGGCCACTTCATTTAAAATATGCGATTCAGTTACTCGGTTTTGCGGCGTACCTGTGCCATGTGCTTGTACAAATGTTTTAGACGCGTCGCCAACAATTTGTTTAGCAAGCGCACAAGCTTTTGCGACAGTCACATAATTACCAATGCCCGGTGCTGAAATCGATTTTTTATTGGCGTCAGCGTTAACAAATACATCCGCAACCGAACCTAAAATATTCGCGCCTAATTTGATTGCTAGCTCGTCATCCATCAACACAACAAACTGCGCCGACTCCGCCATAGTAAAGCCAGCATTGGTAGAAAAAGGACGACAGGCACGACGATTGTTGCAAGTGTCACTGTCATCTAATTTTGCAATTTGATCATCTTCAGCAAGCGCACTCATGGCACGAAACCCTTCCATTAATTCAGGTACTAACGCAGCTTCTGCATTGCCCACAATTGCCACTTTCGCTTGGCCAGACTGAATGTCCATCATACCTTGGCGCAAGTTATACAAAAACGACGCACATGCGCCCATGTTTGTACCAGTACTACCAACAGAATTAATAATATAACTATTAATAAAATCAGCAGGCATTTCTGCTAAAGATAATGCCATTTGTTTAGAGCTGACACGACCGCCCATTAATTGCGCTTGTAGCTGACCTTTTAAACTTGAGTCATCAACTTGAGCCAACGCACTGCCGGCATAAGTTGAAATCTGATCAGGATTGATGTGTTCTAAAATATCTTTCCAATCAATACCTAACGACAAAATCGCATCACTGGCAGCTTGCACGGTCATTTGCAAACCACGAGGATGATTCAAAGACTTATAACCAGCACCTGGATTATAACCAGATGGTAATTGACCACCTGAAGATACCTTAGATTTATAAGTGTCCGGAATCATAACTTCTAATTTACCCGTCACTAACACTTCAGATTCTTTTGCATTTAACTCAGTTACCTGCCAATGATCTGGAATAAACTTAGGCAATTGATTGGTTTTACAGGTAAACGTCATGCCCTCTTGATAAGGCGTCAACTGTGCTTTTTTCTGCGAATAAATATGATCCACATCAAATAAATCCTTACCGATTTTACGAACCAGCGTGCCTTGCTCAATTGAAGCAACTAATTCATCCGTCAAACCTTGCGTTGCATCCAAGCCCATCAACTGAGCCAAATCTAAATAAGTGTCCTGTTTGTCTGCAATATCCAAAGCAGAACTAACAATACGCTTAAACGCATGATGAAACGAAGAACGACCAGCACTGCTGATCCCACCTAAACTGACAATAACCGGTAAAGTAGACACAATAAAACAACCTAGAACAAAATAAAGCGCGCAGTTTATATGACCTTTTTGTACAAGTCTTGGATGATATGGCCAAAAATAGGGGGGATGTTGCCAAGGCTACAAAAAAGGCCTGAGGTTTTGATAGTGGGGGATTTAGGGGGAGGGTAAATAAGCGAGCTTTTGAGTTTTGAGGTATTAGAGCGTATTTATGCGTACCGCACTGTCATGTTGTTTTTATTACCGCAATTGTGGTGCGCTTCACTTAGTTTGCGTTGGATAAAAAAAAGCCAATCTTTTTGGGAGTGGCCTAGGTTTTATTTTCGGTGTTGTGGTTAGTGTTCTTTGATTTATATAATTTTAAAGCCAGTTAACACAAGCTTTTCAAGCTTATTGTGTGTGTCAGGGTAAGCCATCAGCAGTAAACGGACAGTTTTGAATGCTGGTTAATAATTGCGCTTTAGATAAAATCATTACATCGGGACAAAAGCCAAATTCTGCTTCAATGATTTTCCCCATATCTAATTGATAATGTTCACAGTCAAATACCACATTTCCAGACTGAATATACGTTTGAATATTGTGTAAACCATGTTGAGTTAATAACGTTTTTAAATCTTTCATGGGCAGTTTGTTTTTACCACCTACGTTGATGCCACGTAAAAGAGCGATGGTTGTATTCATGATGGAGATCTCTTAGCTATTCGATGAATTAACTATATGTCATACTTAATTTTTTTAACAATTATAATTTTATGAAACACACAGATTTACGAAAAAGAGTTTATCCCGGCACTTGCGTTGTTATTTTTAGTGATTAGTGGCATTTTATTAACTGGCGGAATGAATTCTGTAAAAAATACGCGTTATTTATCACGTTTACAGGTTGTGCCTATTGGTGTGGCAACTCAAGGTGATTATTTATTCGAGACTTCATGAATCCTCAAAAAGACATGGAAAACGAAATTAGCTTAATACGAGAAGAGCATAACGACTCAGTGAATAAATACAACGAACGCAAACAGACCTTTCCAGACAGAATATTAGCAAAACGATTTGGTTTTACTAAAAAGCGATATGTATAGTGAATATTATTTTATGAGACACATAGATTTTCGAAAAATAGCTTACATAGTGGCTACACTTTTTTTATTGATTGGTGGCACCATATTATTAAATATAGGCATGTCTCAAATGAAAGAGATGCGCGATTTTTATAATTTAAAGATTGCACCTATCGGCATTATGGTAAAGGGTGATTATTTAGTCTATGGAATCGCTGAATCACTTGAGAGTACACTCATAACGCCAATTTTTGATAAACAGGTGTTGATGTATGACTATAAAATAGAAAAAAGTTATAAAAACTTAATCGATGACAAAATACAATGGAAAACAATTATTCATAAATTTGATATGGTTGATTTTAATCTAGCAGATACAAGTGGAAAAGTACGCGTCAGATTAAAATATCAAGATTCGAGTAATATCGATTATGTTCATGAAAAAGTAATATTTGAAGATGAAAATCGACACACTCTAAGGTGGATAGAGAGTGCTGATGAATTTTATCTGTATGGAAATAAACCAAATGAGAATTCAAATACTTTTATTCTTTCTCCCAGTATAGATACGCCTTATTTTATAAAAAAAAATAATCAGGAGTTATCTTTAAGGGGTGAAAAAGGTCTTATAAATATATGGCTGGCAATAACCCTTATAACAATTGCGGTAATCATTTTATTTCTAATTTTAAAAAAGCATAAGATAATCGAATTTATGGCTATATTAGCACTTGTACAAATAGTGTTACTGACGGTTATAGGTGGCGCTTTAATTAAACGAGATATATCTCAAATAACTGATAATGTGCATCAGCAAAATATAAACTTTAAAATATTAGATGGAACAAAAAGTGGACAAGTATTTATCGAAGAATATTACCAACAATTGTATAGCAACGCCGATTATCAACTAAATAAATTTCCAAATAATATTGTTACTTTTCTTAGTTTTACTAAATTACCTGATGCAAGCTTTGACATACTTCCTAATAATATAGGTAATATTTATCTAAAACATGATTATATGATTGCTGTGTTAGGTATTATAACTCTATTACTGATTGCCTTTCTTAAGGTTGGGCTAAAACTTACGATTGCTAAAAGATCGATGGAAAATATACCAACCAGTAAAGTGAAAGGTGCAATGGTCGGTTTAAGTGAAATTAAAGGGACGGTGATTGAATATCAAAATCAAGGACTGATATCTCCTTTAACTTCAAGAAAATGTTGTTGGTATGATTATAAGGTCGAAGGCCGTCAAGATGAAGGTGACAATGAAAGTCCTTGGGTAACTTTTGAGCACAAAAAGGAGAAAAAATTATTTAAGTGTACGGATGAATCTGGATGCGAAATAATCATAAACCCGTCAAAAGCAGATGTATCAATCGAATATTCCATTGTGAAAGTAAAAGGAGGTCGTCGATACACAGAAACGTGCATATCATTTAATCAATCTATTTATTTATTTGGGTATTTAAGTGTTGGTTATTCAAGTGGCCAATTGATGATGAAATCTGAAATAGATCAGCCACTCATTATCAGTAATTATAGTGATAAAAGTATAGTTTTAAAAAAAGGATTGATTGCCATGAGTATGATGGGCGGAGTATTTTCACTATCTATATTATTCGGTTTAATATGTATGGCAATAACAGGTTCATTTGATCCTGGTAATTACCTATTGAGTGCGATGTTTATACTTTTCTCTCTATCGGGTATTGTCGGTATTTTACACTATAACGATATATTATTTTTACGTAATAGAGTTAATAGAAATTTTACTAATATTCAAGTCTCTTTGAAAAAACGCTACGATTTATTAGGCAATATTCAAAATATCGTAAAAGGGTACGTGAAACACGAGCATGAATTACTACAGACTTTATCAATATTACGCTCAAACTTTAACAAGGTTTTAAAGGAAGGTAACGCAACTCCTAATCGAGTAAAAAAAATACTCAAACAATATTTGGAGTTTAATAAAATATTTGATGTAATTTCAGAAGAATATCCAGAATTAAAAAGTGATGAATTAATTCGTGACTTTATATATAGACAATCTGATGTGGAAAATGAAATTAGTCTCATTTGTGAAGGGTATAACGATTCGATAAATCACTATAATACACGTATTCAATCTTTCCCTGATGTTGTATTGGCGAAGGTATTCGGATTTTCTAAAAAAACAAATATATAAAGAAGAATTACATATATTTACTGCAACAAATTGCATGATTTCATCACCAAACCTATCAAGACACACTGAATAAGCAACAAAACGTCACAAAACTAGCGACTAACTACATAGACAACTACATAGACACACAACCTAAGCAACAAAACGTCACAAAAATAAAATAGCGATTTCACAAAAAAAACCTATCAAGACACACTGAATAAGCAACAAAACGTCACAAAACTAGGAGAGCGAAATCACCGTCTTAAACTATTCTTTAAAAATACAACTACATAGACACACAACCTAAGCAACAAAACGTCACAAAAATACAACTACATAGACACACAACCTAAGCAACAAAACGTCACAAAAATAAAATAGCGATTTTACCTCCATAAACTATTATTTAATTAATTAAAAATAATTAAAGAAATGATTGTCTACAGGAGGTTTTTTATGCCAATCGCCAGAAAGAAACTCGTATCTATTGAGGCTACACCATACTATCATTTGGTAAGTCGTTGTTGCAGGCGATGCTTTATCTTGGGTAAAGATTCCGTCACTAAAAAGGATTATTCACACAGGCAAGAATGGATTGAAAATCGTTTAGAAGAATTGCCAACGATCTTTAATATAAAAATAGCATCCTATGCGATTATGTCAAATCATTTCCATTTAGTTGTGTTTGTAGATCTTGATGCTTCTAAAAACCTGAGCGATCTTCAGGTAATCGAACGCTGGCATAAGGTTTACAAAGGCACAGTGTTAACTCAAAAATACGTCAAAGGTGAGCTTTTATCAGAAATTGAAATGAATTTAGTACAAGAGCGTGCCGATGAATATCGTAGCCGTTTAATGGATTTGGGTTGGTTTATGAAATGTATTAATGAGCCGTTAGCGCGCATTGCTAATCAAGAAGACAATTGCACAGGTAAATTTTGGGAGGGGCGTTTTAAGTCTCAAGCATTACTTGATGAAAAAGCATTATTGGCCTGCATGGCTTATGTGGATTTAAATCCGGTGAGAGCTAAAATGGCAAAAACACCGGAGAAATCGGCGCATACCAGTATTAAAAAACGCATCGAACAATCTTTAAAAAGCGATAAACCTAATAATCAAAAAGAACAGGTTGATAGTTTAATGAATTTTGCAGGCTGGGCTAGAAAAGATATGCCAAAAGGGATTCCTTGCCGATTAACCACTTATATTGAATTGGTGGAATGGACAGGTCGACAATCACGAAAAGGAAAATTAGGTAAAATTGATTCCGATATTCCTGAGTTGATGACAAGGTTAAATATAGATCCCGTGAAATGGATGCATATCACATCGAGCTTTGAATCAAGCTTTAAAGGTATTGTGGGTGAGTCTTTATCTATAATAGATACCGTGAAAAACTTTGGCCGCGAACGCGCATTAAATGTATCAAATTGTTTGTATTATTTTGGTAAGCCAAATAAATAGATAATAATATCTCCGTTTTAATATCAAAAGACTAATTCGTCGAATTAGAAAATCCGCACGTCTTAAAAACAGCAAACTTACGTTGGTTTCAGAATATCAAATATCTTATCCATAAATAAGTTGAATTTATTGAAAACTCAGGATTAATATTGAGGATGTGATTTGCTAATAGCGTGAATTTTTAAGTCAGGAATTTTTAAGTCAGTGTGTCTTGGTAGTTTTTTTGGTAGTTTTCTTGATTTAAAAATCGCCTTTTTCTAGTTATTCTAATTATTACTTTGGTTTTCTAGGGTAAAATCCATAAATTTGAAAAAATATTATATTGATATGCAGTATTAGGTTTTTACTTGGTTAGAATTTGATTATCTTGTGTGTCTAAGTTGTGGTGTCTAAGTTGTGGTGATTCTAATTATTACTTTGGTTTTCTAGGGTAAAATCCATAAATTTGAAAAAATATTATATTGATATGCAGTATTAGGTTTTTACTTGGTTAGAATTTGATTATCTTGTGTGTCTAAGTTGTGGTGTTTGTCTAAGTTGTGGTGTTTAAGTTGTGGTGTTTGATAATGACTTGGCGTTTATGTATGTGTCGATTAATAAAAATAAAAAAGCATTACCTTTATATATTAAGTCAATGAAAGGTTATGAAAATACCTTGGGTGATGATCATGTAATTACCGCTAGTGTATATAATAATTTGGGTGAGTTATATCGATTAATTAAGCAGTATGATAATGCATTTCCTCTGATTGAAAAGGCAATAAATATAAGAGAATTAGAGGGTGGCGCGAATCCTATAGATCTTGCGTATTCATATAATACAATGGGTGTATATTACACAGATATAAAGAATTATGTTAAAGCGTTGGACTATTTAAATAAAGCACTAAATATTTTAAATTCAACTTTAGGCGAGAATCATGTAAATACTAAGGGAGCTAAAACTAATATAGAATTCTTATATTCACTAATGAATAGTGAGTCTAATAACAGTATCAAGAAAATAAAAATAGGTAGAAATGATTCGTGTCATTGTGGAAGTGGGAAAAAATATAAAATGTGTTGCGTATAAAAAACCGACGCTCGGGGTCTGGTCATACATTTGACATAAACGCTCAATAAGCAATCCATAACACTCTAAAAACATCACTACAAAGCCCGCAAAAGCGGGCTTTTCTTTACCTGCTATTAAAATCAAGAGGGTCAGAGTTGAATGGCACTTAGCTAAGAGATAAAACCTTTTAATAAAGTACTATTTCTGTTTCTTAGGGTGCCCATTTTTTCTAATATCTGCTCTTGCAATTTCTCGCTTAACGGTCAATAACTTATACGGTTTTGGCCTTCGTTTTACCGCTCTTGGCTCAACTCTTCCAGGCCGATTACCAACTCGCCGTTTCGATATTAAGGCAAACATCGCATCATCTGGCCTCCGATCAATCTGGCTATAAGTTAACCAAACTTGCAGGCAATGTTTAAAACTTATGGTTCTAGGTTTTATTTTAAAAATAATGGCAGACTGTGCTGCGAATAATCGAATAATATTATGCGCAAGCACATGCATCCACATTTCCTTCTCACACATTTCTGGCGTTTTACAACTCAAAATATTCATGCCCAATGTGGTTTTTAAGTTTCTGAAATCCAACTCAACATGCCACCGATCTTTATATAATTTACCTAGTGATTTTCTGCTTTCTTTTTGCGGATTTAGGATGCTGGTGATTAATATTTTATGATTGATTTTCACTTCTCGGATGGTGATAAAATCAGGACTTTGATCGTAAAATTCTTGATCCATCCATTCTGGTTTTCTCTTTGGTTTTAGAATATCAATTAAGTGATCTCGCGTGCCTAAACTTTTTCCTTTCCTAAAATCCGTTGTACACTTTCTACTTCCATGCTGTTCAAATAACACATCAACTTTTTTCTTTTGCATCTCTAATAATAGGAAATAAGTCCCAAATAATGCATCCCCTAGCACTAAATCACCTTCCTCAAAAGTGTCTAATACCGACCTTAATAAGGTCCCTTCATCTGCACCTTTACCTTTAAACTTCCCAATTGCAAAATCTTTAATCGTGCCAGTACTTAAACAATTTACGGTTAAAGTTCGACATATTGGAAATCCTAAACCCGGTTTTTGCGCGGCTTGCTGAGGGTATTTTTTTTGTGATGCCTCAGTATCGGGCATGGTACTTGTTGAGCCGTCAACAATAAAAATTCTACGATCATTATGTGTCCATGATTTAGGTACTAAATCCAATACTTTCTTCCCGATATTTCGCACTAAATTTTGAATTAACATAGTAGGAAGTTTTATTCTGGCTTGGCAATATCCATCGGTATTTGCACTGAGTTTGTCATCGTTATTTTGAATAATAAAATCGTTGACGGCTTTTGCACATGAGCGATCCTCACTCATGACTTGCTTCAAAAACATGGCCAAAGTGGTCTCATTATTGAACTTAGAGTCTCTTTTATTGATTGAATATTGTTCAAATATACCCATGATTTCAGGCGCATTTAAAATAGATAAAAAATCAGATACTGAAGGTGTTTTAGTTAAATAAGGGTTTAGATTTTGGGTTTGATCAGCGATAATAGTCGTACAGTCAGTTTTTTTGTTTCGTTATTTTGTGGTGATTTAATTATAACAAAATTACTGGCTGTCTTATTGTTTTTTTAATGGATTATCATGCCTACAGGCCTTATTTAATCAGACTCTAGGGCTTAACTAAGTGCCATTCAACTCTGACCCTCTTGAAATCGATCAGAAAAACTGTGCTGGTTTCAAAATATCAAATATTTTATCCATCAATTCATTGAAAATTCTCGATTAACATTAAGAATATGATTTGTTAATAGCGTGAGTTTTTAATTTAGTATGTCTTGGTAGTTTTTGTTCTATGGTATGGAATTTACTTTCGAAATTTTGAGGGGGGTTGATGAATTTATGTGGATTGTTGTTTAGTTGAAATTAAAGGGTATGTATAAAAAACTATTTTATAATTGACAAAAAAATATTGAAGAATAGTCCGTTATTCTGAATGAAAAAATGCCCCTTGTTTAGCGATTTTGTAACTATCACTAAACAAGGAGCGGCTTAATATTTGAAAACTTTAATCCTACAGACTCATACCAACAGCCACATAATTTGAACCAGGATGGCTGCCACCTTCAATAAAAATGGTGGTGTCATTAATATCAATATTAAACCCAATTTCAACACCTAAACCAAAACCTGCATCAATTCCAATAGCAGGACCTAGGCTTCCATAAATACTCAACCCGTCAGCCACATTAACTAAGATCCCGCCTGCTAATTCTAAGCCTGCATTCACACTTTCATGTATTCCAATGGCCGCTTCTATTTCTCCATAAGTATGAAGGCCGTTATCGGATAAGAATGTAATATCTAATGGGACACCTATAGACACAACCGCACCTATACCGCCGTATGAAGCTAACGCAATATCTGTGCTTCCTGTGCCACCTGCAAATACGGTGCTGCATGAAAGAGTGAGAGTTGTTGCAATTAATAATTTTTTCATTTTTAACATCGCTATGTAAAGTAAGTGACCAAGATTATAACTTGTACTGACCTTTGTTTAAATCTAATAAATTTTTTGCAGAGTAAAAATTCCAAAAAGTAGTCTGATTGCAATTAAATTTTAAATCAAAGTGATGGGTGTTTTTTGATCAGTAAAATGTTCTGAAATTAATTTAATTATGATTATTTTAGTATAATAATTAAGCATTAATAACAAAGAAATAATCGTAAAAAACAAGATGATGTGCTTAAAAAGCCTATGCCATTAGTCACTTTTTTTTTGAAATAAAATAGACAATTTTAAGAAGTTAATTATTGGTTTATGAAAGTGAAAACTAATGAGTGCTGTGGTTTTATTGGCGCTGATGGGTGTTAGGGCGTGCATATAAATGAGCCGTATTCGGTTATTTTATGGAAGTTTAACAAGGATGAAAAAAAATGACGATTGGTATCATTGATATTGAGAAATTTGAAACCATTATGGGTAAACAATTTTTTATAACATTTATCAAGGTACAAAATATGAGCACAGTAATTGACGATTTAAAATGGCGTTATGCCACTAAAAAAATGGATTCATCGAAAAAAGTAGATCAAGAAAAAATTGATTATATTTTAGAGGCGATTCGATTAAGTGCTACATCAAGTGGCCTTCAACCTTTTCAGGTATTAGTTATTACTAATGATGAAATAAAAAAACAAATCCACCCACATGCATGGAGTCAAGACCCAATCGTAGATTGTTCACATTTGATTGTATTTGCAGCCTGGGACAATTACACAGAAGCACGTATAAATGAAATGTTTGATTTAGTAAATGAAGAGCGGGGATTTAAAAATGAAGGTTGGGAAAATTATCGTCAAATGTTATTAGCCAACTACGTACCTCGTGATAAAGAAGTGAATTATCAGCATGCAGCTAGACAGGCTTACATTGGATTGGGCAGTGCTTTAATTGCCGCGGCACAACAAAAAGTAGACTGTACACCAATGGAAGGATTTGATCCTATTAAAGTAGATGAGATTTTAGCTCTGGAAGAAAAAGGGTTGCGTTCAGTTGTATTATTACCAGTAGGTTATCGTGCTGAAGAGGGTGACTGGTTAAATGGTTTGAAAAAAGTACGTCGTGCAACTGAAAATTTTGTAATTGAAATTAAGTAGTAATTAGTACAGTTTAAAGTGTTAGGCGATTGTGCGTTTATCATCATTTAATAATGAGAGATAAACGTACTTTTTATTTTCAGCTTCCCATAAAAAATTTATGCAGCAATGTTTAAAACTTAATGATCTGATTATAAGCGGCAATCACATAGTTTAAGGGATCGCGTCGTGATTAATTTTTTAACGTCAAAAGTTCAGAATAACTCATATTAATATGAGATTAGAATCATTCTAAAATTATCCGAATAATCATAATTGCATTTATGCAAACATATCCTGCAATTAACTACCTTTCATTTATCATTTAAATATTCATAATACAATCATAGTTAACAAATGAGATCAAATTATGAAAATATTATCTAGTAAAAAAACACATCCCTCTTCTGATGGTGCAGGAGTTAAATTAACTCGTGTTCATGGATTTGATGATCATTTCTTAAATCCATTTTTAATGGTGGATCAAATAATCTCTGATGATATATCAGAAATTAAAGAAGGGTTTCCATCTCATCCACATCGTGGTTTTGAAACACTGACGTATTTAAAGCAAGGAGTGTTTTCGCACAAAGACAGTATGGGAAATATTGGCAGTATTACTTCTGGAGGTGTGCAATGGATGAGCGCAGGAAGTGGAGTCATTCATTCTGAAATGCCTGAGAATTTTGACTCTCAGGTACGTGGGTTTCAGCTTTGGCTTAATTTACCCGCCAAAGATAAAATGAAAACTCCTGAATATCAAGATGTACAAAAAGATGAAATGCCTTGGATTGATTTTGATGGAGCAAAAGTAAAAATTATTGGTGGAAGTCTAGTAATTAATCAACAAACTATTGTTGGGCCGCTGCAAACACTTCCGGCAAATATCAGTGTAGTAGATATTGAATTAGAGCCTTATAGCAAATTAAATGTTGATACCCAAAATAGAAAAACCATGCTGTTAATTTATAAAGGCAAGCTGAATGATTCGCCTTCACAGGTATTATTAAATGTAGATCCACAAGATTTAATACTTAATTGCGCGGATGAAAAAGTTGAATTATTGTTGTTGGTGGGAGAGCCTATTAATGAGCCTGTAGTGCATTATGGTCCATTTGTAATGAATACTCAAAAAGAGATAGATCAAGCAATAAATGACTATAAAAATGGCATATTAGTTCAAGAACAACCAATAATTAAATAAACACAATAATTACTTCGATGTGTTTATTTAATTAAAAAACCATGTATTCAGTGCAATTGCTAGCAAATAAGATCGGAAAATATATAAGCCAATATATAGGTCAATATAGTGCGGGCCAAATAGTTAGCATAATTGTATTTAATTAAATTATCAGATCGGTTTTGCAAAAGAAAGTGTAATAACTAAAAGTGAGATTGCAATAATCCACGAGCCTATTACTCGCAAGCTGATTTTTTGCCATTCATATTTTGTTGCCAAACTCGACAATGTAATGATGGATAAAAACAGTAAATACAAACTTAAAGTACTCGCTAACAGAAAAGAAAATTTATCTTTTGCAAGAATGTCAACGGGTGTTGACTCTATGCCAAGTAAGGCACCAGTTACAATTGCTATGATTAAATAGCCAATTCTTTTTAGGCTTAAATTTAGAGCCGATAATAATCCTAAAATAGACGCAATAAATAAAATAAGAATTTCATAACTGCCTGGTATTATAGTAGCTGAAAGTATTGCACCTATAACTGTAGCTATGAGGTAGCTTAATAGAATTTTAAAGTTGTCTTTTTGGTCTTGTTGCCCTAAATATACTGCGCTGGCAATCACTAATATGATTAGCGAAGGCACAAGAACTGGATTTAAAAAACCTTTAAAAAAACTGTTCATGCTTTCGATGTATCCGTCTGCAAACGCTAAGCTAGGGCAAAGCGTTGCAAATAGAATAATAGATTTTTTTCTGACAGATTTTAAAATCATAACATGCCCGTTAAAAAACCAATGCCAGAAAGTGCAATGGCGCCACCGCCTGTTCGGATAATAATTTTTCCAGCTGGCCATCTTGTTAAATAACCAAATGCAATACCACCTAAATGTAGTAGTCCAGTCGCAAGAACAAATCCTATACTATAAGCTAAAGGGCTCGATGCTGTTGGAAGTTCTGTTCCGTGTGCGTGTCCATGAAATATTGCAAACACACCAACAATGATTCCTGCAATCCAAATAGGAGGGCGAGCTGCAATAGCTACCATACAGCCAAGTACAATAGCAGAAACTGCAATACCTGTTTCAATAGCGGGAATTGGAATTCCGATAATACCCATAGCGCCACCAAAGGCCATAACAACTGGAAAAATTACAGGTAAAATCCAAATTGCTGGTTTGCCTAAGAACGCTCCCCATAAACCAACGGCTACCATTGCCACTACATGATCCCAGCCTACAATAGGATGTTTGAATCCTAAAATAAAACCACCCGCCACACCTGATTCGCCATGAGCATTGGCTAGGGCTGCAAGCGTTAATGATAATAATAATACTGCTGTTTTTTGAAAAAATTTCATAAATTAGTTTCCCTTAATTCTTCGGTTTAAAATTTTTAATTAAATATTGTTTCTGTAAAGAAAAAATATTTGTTAGATTTTGATATGCGTATTCTTAATGAACACCTTTAATGCTAAAAAGTAAAAACAATAAATTCTTAGTCTTGCGTTACGGCGAGCAAAATACTAGATACTAGATATTGGATAGTCCTATTTCTAGTTATCTAGATAAGTGCAAGGATTTTTACTTAGATTAATCCGCGCCAGTAAATTAAAAAATGAGTTAAAAGTCAACAATTAAAAAATTAATTTGAGTATGTGTTTTGCAATAATTTCATGACTTGCATAAAATAATTTTTAGTGTTTTAATTTATTTTTTAGGAAATTGAATACGTTTTCAATAATGTGAATAGTTATTGGTATTCTTCAGTGTAGAAATTGTAGCGTTAACAAAATATGTTTGGCTGCTTTTTAGGGAATGTGATGAATATTTTTAAAAGAATTGGAATACTAACTGGAACTTATCTATGGGCTACAAAAGTGTTTGCTCATGCTGGAGAGGCCGAGGCTAGTGCAGCTGAAGCAAAAATGGCACTTGTTATTGGCGGATCTGGAGCTGTATTAAGTCTGGTACTGTTATTTGTGGGTATACGATCAGCTTTACGTAAATTTAAATCCTATAAATTACAGATTGCGCTAGAAGAAATAGATGAGAAGTCCATAAGCAGATTGAAAACATCCTTATATAATACATTATTATTAAATGGAATATTTTTAGTGTTGCTGTATTTTTCAGTTGACTATTTGTTTTTTTCTCATTAGCTCATCGGTTTAGTTGAGTTTGTATTTGGCTCAAAAGGTGACACTTTATTGTTTGTTTCAAACTAGAATAGTGTTGTCATTTTATTGTAATCTTGTTTTAAGATAATAGTTTATGTAAAAACTATTAAATATTAATTCTCTAGAAAAATTAAATTATGCTATGCATCACAAAAAAGAAATATATTTTTGAATCTGTGCATTTAAATGGTTAATTGCAGTCAGAGTATTTGATTAGACTTAACGATAATGATTAGGATATTTATAAGATGAGTTTAGGTAAGTTCGTGGCCTTTACTTATTTCAAGTACTTGCATTTGGAGGTGCTTTAGGGATGATGAAGTAAGTATTACCTTTAGAGTGATATCAATTTTTATTCTTTCCTTCTGTAACAATCCATCAAATAAAAACTACAACATTTGGCAAATTGACAGGTTTCAACTTTTACTGAAAATATATTGCCTTATTCTGTAAGACTATTTTAAGGTAAATTAATAATGTTCAAAACCAGTCCAATTCTTTCACGTTTCCTTGTATGGATTATCCTTCCCCTATTTGCACTTTGCATATTTTTTTATACGCATATGTTAAAAAGTCTTCCTGAAGTAGAAGGCGAAATTCATATGAAAGGCCTATTAAAAGATGTGCGGGTCATCCGAGATGAAAATGCCATTCCCCATATTTTTGCAAATAATGACCTTGATGCTTTTCAAGCGTTAGGTTATTTGCATGCTCAAGACAGAATGTGGCAAATGGAATTCCAAAGAAGATTAGGTCAAGGCCGAATGAGTGAAATATTGGGGGTTAATAGTTTATTGATCGACCGATATATGCGAACGCTTGGTTTGTATCGTTCAGCTAAAAGTGCAGTGTCGCATTTAGATACACAAGCCGCTGCAAGTTTAAATGCCTATGTAAATGGAGTAAATGAGTGGATTAATAGTGCTCAGGTTTTACCCGTTGAATTTAAAATATTTGGTATAGAACCTCAACAATGGGCGCCAGAAGACTCAATTGTATTAATGAAAATGATGGCACTTAATCTTGGGTTTAACTACCAACAAGAATTGGTTCTAGATTTATTAATTAAAGAAATTGGCAAAGAAAAAGCCTATGAGTTATTTCCTAATTATCCTAAAGATTCGGCCACTATTACCACGCAAGAGCCTGCTACTGAATCATTAAGTGTTAATTCTGAAATCGAATTATTATCCATACATAAAAATTTACAAGACAGCTACAGAATGGGGTTTGAAGGTTTGGGCAGTAATGCTTGGACAATATCTGGAGAGCATACACAAAGTGGACAGCCACTATTGGCGGCAGATCCTCACTTAGGTACTGAAATTCCATCAATTTGGTATTTAGCCGAATTATCAGGTGAGCGTTTACATGTTACTGGGGCAACGTATCCCGGCTTACCTTTTGTGTGGTTAGGTCATAACAATAATATTGCCTGGGGTGGCGCTTCACTGACTGCTGACGTACAGGATTTATATATAGAAAAACTCAATCCATTAAACGAAAATCAATATGAATTTAATGGTCAGTGGGTCGATATGGAAGTCATCGATGAATACATTAAAGTCAAACAAGATTTTCCTGAAATGCTTCGTGATGCCATACCACCATTAAAGTGGCAGGTTCGCACAACTAAAAATGGTCCTTTATTAAGCGATGGAGTAGGCACAGCTGAAATGCCTATCTCATTAAAATGGACAGCATTGACTAAAAACGATACCAGTTTTAATAGTTTCATGAAATTAAATTACGCATCTAACTGGACTGAATTTAAACAAGCATTAACAGGGTTTGTGGCACCTGCACTTAATTTTGTTTATTCAGATGTAGAGGGCAATATTGCTTATATTGCAGCGGGAAAAGTACCCATTAGAAATAAAGGCGATGGTCGTTTACCAGTAATCGGCTGGACAGGAGAATACGATTGGAATGGGTTTATTCCATTAGACGAAATGCCACAGGTTTTGAATCCAAAATCGGGTTATATCGTTGCTGCAAATAATAAAGCGCATTCTGATGAGTATCCTTATTTAATATCAAACGATTGGGCGCCGCCTTATCGAGCTGATCGTATTGAAGAGTTGTTAACACAATTTATAGCAAACAAAACAAAACTGACTGTCAAAGATTTTCAACTAATGCAAGGTGATGTCACCAGCCTGCAAGTAAGAGAAATTCTTCCATTTTTGCAAGCGTTAGAGCCTAAATCAGAACGCCAAGTTTATGCTGTTAATTTAATGAAACAATGGGATGGGGTGTTGACGCAAGACAGTGAAGCGGCCGCGATATATCAAATTTGGTTACGTCATTTCAATCACTTGATTGTCAGTGATGAATTACGTGGCAACTTATTAACCGATTGGAGACTTGCGGAGTTATTTAAAGTCATTGGTGATTTTAGACCAGTATTTATCAAACAAAATCTAATACAAGACGAAGACAGCCAACTAAGCGATTGGTGTGATCACATAAGAACAAAGCCAATTGAAAATTGTGAAAAACAAGTACTAGAGTCGTTAACAGAGGCAGTTGTAGAACTTAGTCGTTATGTCGGAAAAGACAAAACATGGGGCGGTATTCACAGTGCACATTATCCTCATCAAGCTTTTGTGGGATTCCCAATTTTGGATCTTGTTTTTGATCGTGAAGTATCAACATCCGGTGGTGCTTATACCATTAACAATACTAAATGGACTTGGTCACAAAGTAATGCTTATCGTCAAATAGCGGGTGCAAGTTATCGCCAAGTGATTGATTTGGGTAACTGGAATAATAGCGGGTTTATAAATAATACGGGTCAAAGTGGCAATATTTTAAGTGAGTATTACGACAATAATATTCAACCGCATCAAGATTTAGAGCTGCATCCAATGACATTTAATAACGATGCTGCTGATGTGATTGGCAAAGAATTGAAACTAATACCTCAGCAGTAAATTTAATACCTTTACAATAAATTTAATATAAAAATTAAAGAAAGAGTGTTTAATATGAACAATAAAAAAACAGTAAAACCATTAGGTCTATTTGGTTTACTCAGTAAAAACGCACCCAATAAAGTATTTTTTGGATTATTGCTTGGGTGTATCGCAGGTTTTGGTTTTGCGGTGATCATGCCGCTAATTTTAACTTCATTAAAACCGGCACTGTCAGTGTTAATGACATCTGAATTTGTATGGCCGTATTTATTATTTGGAAAATTTGAAATCTTTACACCAAAATTCGCCCTTGCATTCTTTTTAGTCTGTATCTTTATTTTAATTTGCAGAGCAACATCAGAAGCTATTCTTGCAAGAGTAGCCATTGATGCTTCAATAGATTTACGCAAAGACATGTATAAACGTGTATCACAATTGCCTATTCAAGATTTAGATCGCATTGGCCCTTCACGTTTAATCACAAGTTTAGATAATGATGTACCTAAAATTGTAGAGGGCGCATCTATTTTTCCTGACTTGATTGTTGCCACTACCACATTAATTGGTCTATTAAGTTTTCTTGTTTATTTAAATGTAAATGTATTACTGTTTATATTGGGTGTGATTATTTTTGGTGCCATTACTTATCGTATACCCCTTTATTTTGCGCAAGAAGATTTAACTCAATCGCGTGAAACCCTTGACGGATTACAAGAGGGAACCCGTGGTCTTATTTATGGTGCAAAAGAATTAAAATTAAATATCGAACGTCGTAAATCTTATTACAATATGGATTTAGATGCACACGAAGAAGAATTCAGAGAAACGCAAAAACGAGGAATGACGACACTTATATTTGGTATGACTTACGGAAATATGGTGAGTTTTTTCTCTATTGGTGCGGTGACCTTTGTTATGGGGACTTATTATTCTTTGACACCCACCGCCTTAGTTGGCGTGGTCATGGTGATGTTTTATATCATGGGTCCAATATCAACGTTGATTCGCTCAGTAGGCCCTGTTATGCAAGCCTCTATTGCTGCTAAAAAATTAAGCCAGTTAATAAATGAGATGCCTGTTGAGCCAGCTTCACAAAGTACTGAACCTGTTGCTTGTGATGAAATAAATTTAGAGAATGTTTCTTTTTCATACCCTCAACAAGAAGACGAAGACACAAGCTTTAATGTGGGTCCATTTGATCTATCCATAAAACGCGGTGAAATTACTTTTTTAGTCGGCGGAAATGGATCAGGTAAAACCACTTTAGGAAAAATACTGTCTTTGCATTATTTACCCAATGAAGGAAATCTTCTGTTTAATAATGTCAAAATAACCGATGAAAACAGAGAAATGGCACGTCAAAACGTCTCAGCCATTTACGCCGATTTTTACTTATTTACTCGTTTGTTTGGTATGAATGAACAAGAGTTAGATGCAAAAGCTGGCGATAAAATTAAAGAGTTAGGTTTAGAGGGTAAAGTGAAAATTAAAAATGGCCAATTTTCAAGTACGTCACTTTCAGCTGGCCAGAAAAAACGCTTAGCCTTGCTAGTTGCATATTTAGAAGAGCGCGATATTTATGTGTTTGATGAATGGGCCGCTGATCAAGATCCAGAATTTAAAGAGGTGTTCTACCATCAAATATTGCCAAGTTTAAAGGAAAAAAATAAATTATTAATTGTGATCAGTCATGACGATCGATACTTTCATTTGGCAGACAAAATCATTCGAATGGAAAACGGTAAAGTGATCTCTCAAGAAACTCATAGCTAAATTAGTCAACTAAAAGATGAATGTATGACAACTAAAATGAAAACAAAAAAAATATTCAGATCTTTTGAAATAATCACAGAGTTTCGAAATATTGCCCATTCTGATAAAAATATTTTTCTAAATATTCCCAAGATTGCCTCATTGTTTTTTGAGTATCAATTTTTATCGTATTATTTTGGTGGGGTACCAAAATGGAGGGTAATGCTTAGAAAACTTATCTCCAAAAAAAGAATCGTGCCTAACTATGTTATGACAGGCCCAATTAAAAGTGGGTCAAGTGACTTAGTGAGTCATTTATTGATGCACCCAAATATCATGTCGCCGTTAGCAAAGGAGATCGATTCTTTAAATGCTAAACAATGGCAGTCGTATTTTCCAACTATAAAACAAAAACAAGCACTTGAGGCTAAATTAGATTCAAAAGTCAGTTGCGGATATTTGGAACCAGCATTACATGATATACAGCTGATTAATAAATTATACGATCTAAATCCAAATTCAAAAATTGTAATTACACTGCGAGATCCAATTGATAGAGCGTTTTCTCAGTGGAAGTGGGAAGCGTTTTTAACGGGTAAAGATTACATTAATAACCCTAGCTTTAATAATTTTGACGATTACATTAAACAATCAATTTCATTGTTTCCAAGCGTGCCGATGCAAACTGTCTGTGGGTTTCCTGTTATGCAAACCGGAATTTATTATCAAGCGGTTAAATTATGGATGGATAAATTTGGCAAAGATAATGTGTTGGTACTGGATATCGCCGATTATTTTAAAAATAGAAAACCCGTATTAAAAGAAATTCAAACCTTCTTAGATTTGCCTGATTTTGATATTCAAGAATATCAAAAAATAGCCAATGAAAATCCATTAAAAGTAAGTCCTGCGCAAGCTGAAACTAACGCCTTACTTTCTGAATTTTATCGCCCATACAATAAACAATTATTCGATTTAATTGGTAAGCAATACCAATGGAAATAAAAGAGAATACCTACAGGAATTTAATTGATGTCTAACCAAATGATGTATTTGAAAGAAGATGTGTATTTTGAACCATTATTTAATCATTGGTATGCATGGCCGTATTTAATGCCGCCTGCCTCTGCTGCAAGGCATGTGGTCAATACACACAGACGTGTCATGTTGTCTTTTATTAATAACTATAAATTACATATCATGGCTTCAAAAGAAGCGGTACTTGCAGGTGGCGAATTTTTAAACTGCAAAGAAGAACAAGTTGACGATATTAAAGCGTTGGTAAACGAACAAGCCTCAACCTGTGATGATTTAATTCAACTGTCCGACGCCATTAAAGACATGGACGAACTTGTTTTTAGTCATACCAGTGGTGAGTCCATTGAATATTTATACGCAAAAGTACCTGAGATGTTAAAAGGTTACGTTGAAATATTTATGGATATGGAACACCGAGCGGGATATCGTTTTATAGAATCGTTGTTATATAAAAGTAAATTTTATAAACCCAATCTTCAAAGTTTAGCGTTTGGGGTGTTATCAAAAGTAGGGGAAAGGCCATTTGTATTAAGTACGCCTAGACTGCCTGATGATAATCATTTGCATATAAATGAAAATTTCACCTCACAAATTGTAGACACAATATTCAAATCTCGTGAAATACCGATTTCAACTCAAACCATCGAACAATGTTTTACGCATTTAAATATGTCCGGGGGTTTAACGTATAAAGATTTATTTACTACAGAAAAACCTGAAACCAAATATATCCCTGTTACATCTGGATTAAGGTTAAGTTATACAGGACATGCTGGTTTTTTAATTGAAACACCCGATGTCTCGATAATGATTGACCCTGTGATTGCTTGTAAAAATGACAATGATCCTGAAGAAATGATTGGCTTTAGTGATTTGCCTGCACAAATAGATTACATATTGTTGACACACACACATATGGATCACGTGTGTATCGAAACTTTATTACAGCTTCGATACAAAGTTAAAAAAGTATTAGTGCCAAGAAATAACGGTGGAAGCATTGTTGACCCGTCTATTTCTTTATTACTAAGACAGCTGGGTTTTAATGTCAGTGAAGTCGACGACTTAGAAGAAATTCCATTCGCTAATGGGCAAATTGTAAGCATGCCATTTTTAGGGGAGCATGGGGATCTTAATATTCGATCAAAAACCGCTTGGTATATTGAAGCGTTTGGTCGTAAATGCTTTTTTGGTGCTGACTCTTCTAATCCTGATCCAAGATTGTATGAACATCTCGCGGCAATTTATCCTGATATAGATGTACTTGCCATCGGAATGGAATGTGTCGGTGCGCCTTATACTTGGATTTACGGTGCGCTTCACACTAAAAAAGTGCCAAAAAATATTAAACAATCTCGTCGATTAAATGGATCAGATTTTGAACAAGCGTTGCCTATGGTTTCAGCGTTTAATGCCAGTCAAGTATTTATCTATGCCCTAGGTTTAGAGGTTTGTTACAAATATTTTATGGGCATTGTGTACGATGAAAATTCCATGCAAATAGTGGAATCAAATAAATTGCTAAATGCTTGTGAAAAAATGGGCATACCTGCTCATGCACTTAAAGGTAAACGAGTGTTAACACTTGATCCAAAAACAAATTAGAAAAATTTAAATGTCAATGAATAGGGAAGGTTGAATGAACAACATCAAGCAAGTGATATCAGGCCACGCAGTTACCGCAGCAAATAAAACGGCCTTCACCTTTATAGAAGAAAATGGCACTCACAGTCATATCACCTTTAAAGACCTACATTTAAGTGCATTGAACATTGCAAGTAACTTAAAAAAACAACGGGACAGCAATGATCGTGTTGTTATTTTATTACCCCAGGGTCTGGAATACGTACAAACTTTTTTAGGATGTTTATACGCAGGGGTGATTGCGGTTCCTTTATTTCCACCCGTTAGTAAAAAACACTCAGGCAGAGTCGATGCTGTCATACAAGACTGCACGGCGTTAATTGCAATTACAACTGATCATCAAAAAGAAAAAATCAGTGGCATTTTAGATAATATTTTGATCAAAGGATTTTCTGAATTAAGTGTAAATAACAACAGTGAATTATTATCAAATGATGAAATAATAATAAATGAACAGGACACTGCTTTTTTACAATACACATCAGGCTCTACTGGAAACCCAAAAGGCGTGATGGTTAGCCATCAAAATATCATTGCAAATATTCATGCTATACAAACTGCGAGTCAGTGCAGCCAAGACGATGTGTTTTGTAATTGGTTGCCTTTATTTCATGACATGGGGATAATAAATACTTTGTTATTACCTGTGTATACAGGTGCTCATTCTGTGTTGATGTCATCGGCTCATTTTATGAAATTACCAATTGTCTGGTTTGAAGCCATCACTCAATATAAAGCGACTGCATGTGGTGGACCTAACTTTGCCTATAACCATTGTGTAAATAAAATAACTGAAAAACAATTAACGAATATTGATTTATCTTCATGGAAAATGGCGTTTAATGGGGCGGAACCCATTAATGATGTCACGTTAAATGAATTTTCAAATATATTTGCAAAAGTCGGGTTTAAATCATCCGCGCTTTATCCTTGTTATGGCATGGCTGAGGCCACGTTATTTATTTCAGGTGGTAATGCTTGTGAAAATATCATTGTTAATGCTTTTGAAAAAGAATCATTACAAAATAAGACAGCCATACTTTCAAATAACAAAATCAACAGTTCTAATTTAGTCGCCTGTGGTCAAGCAGCCAAACAACATAGTATTAAAATTGTTAATCCTCAAACCAAACAAAAACTTAACGACGGCCAAATTGGTGAAATTTGGTTTGCAGGACCTAGCGTTACAAAAGGATATTGGAATGATCAAAATAAAACCGATGAGACGTTTGGTTTAACATTAATTGGGGATACGCATAAATATATGCGTACAGGAGATTTAGGTTTTTTCTTTGATGATCAATTATATATATCTGGTCGAATAAAGGACGTCATGATTGTTGCGGGTAAAAATTACTATCCTCAAGATTTTGAATTAATTGCAAGTAAATCAAGTGAAGGATTCGCCCTTGAAGGTTGTGCTGCATTTGAACTAAATGGTGAAACTACCATTATTCAAGAAGTGCATCGTCATGTTTTGAAAAAAATAGATTTTGACAAATCAAGTCAATCGATAGTGTTAGCTTTGTTTGAGTCCTTTGACATAATGCCTCATGACGTTGTGTTTATAAAAGCGGGCACACTTAAGCGTACCTCAAGTGGTAAGATTCAACGATCATTAATACAGCAAGAATATATCGAAGATAAAATCGATTATTTATATTCCAAACTAAAAAATACAGCACCAAAAATTGAGTATGAAGCGCCAATCACCAACATCGAAAAGCAATTATGTCAACTTTGGCAAGATGAGTTGGATGTAAAGCAAGTTGGGCTTAATGATAATTTTTTAAGTTTAGGTGGACACTCATTACTTGCATCAAATTTAGTTGCAAGTATCCGTAAAGCGCTAGGTTGCGATCTAACATTAACGGATTTATTCGAAAGTGAAAATTTAAAAGACCTTGCTTTAAAAATTGAGTCAGCAGCACCTATTAACGAAACATTAAATATATCGACGCAAAAAAGTGCACAGCCACAAAATCAACTTTCATTTGCTCAACAACGATTATGGTTAACCGACAAAATAGCAGGCAGCAGTAATCAATATAATATTTGTCGGATATATGAGATCAAAGGGGATCTTAATGTTGATGCATTAAATTATACATTTAAATCCATAGTGCAAAGGCATCATGTTTTACGCACTGTATTTGATTCAAGTACCTCGATCGAGCCTAAAGTACAATTATTAGACAATGAACATTTTAAAATACAGTTTCACGATTATTCATTATTAGATTCAAATACAGCGACTAACAATATTGAAGATTTGATTTTAAACCAAACCAATCAAGTGTTTGATCTGGCTTGCGATTTTATGCTGCGAGTGAATCTAATTAAAACACAAGCTAATGCTTATACCTTAGTGTTAGCTATGCATCATATTGCAGTAGACGGTTGGTCGCAGCATGTGTTAATTAATGAACTTAATACTATTTATCAAGCTTATATCCAAAATAAAACAGATGCCTTACCTGAGTTAACTATTCAATATTCAGATTATGCGGCATGGCAAAGAAATTGGATGAAAGGTGATGTGTTAACCAATCATATGGATTATTGGAAACAAAATTTAGAAAATATACCCGAAGTGCATAATTTTCCTTTAGATTTTCCAAGACCTAAAAATCAAGATTTCACGGGCAAGCATCATTACCATGAAATAAGTGCACAGACTCAACACAGGTTAAATTTATTAGCCAAGCAAAAAAATGTCACCCTGTACATGCTCATAAATGCTGCATTTTCATTGTTGCTTTCACGTTATTCAAATGAAACCGATATAGTGATCGGCACACCAGTTGGTAACAGAGATCAATCTGAGCTAACCGGTTTAATTGGTTTTTTTGTAAATTCCATAGTTGTACGCACAGATGTATCTAAAACTTTAACGTTTGATGCATTATTAAAAAATACGAAAAAAAATCTATTATGTGCTTATGAGTATCAACAACTGCCTTTTGATAAATTAGTTGAGCAATTACAAACAAACAGAAATTTAAGTATTTCACCGTTATTTCAAATTAAATTAGCATTGCAAAATAATGATAAAGGCTCAATCAATCTTAATGATTTAACCTTTAAAAACGTACAGCAGTCTCATAGTGTCGCATTGCATGATATTAGTTTAGATGTGCATGAAAACACAAAAGATGGAGAATATTTAGGCTTAACCTTAGATTGGGAATACGCCACTTCGTTGTTTAAACAAAACAGTATTGTCGAATTATCTAATAACTTTGAAGCATTATTAAATCAATTAATAATCAATCCAGAATTAAATATTTGTGAATATGAATTATTATCAGATCAAACTCACGCACAAGCATTATTAGATGGACAGCCAAAAGTAAATGTTCAACGTCCCACAAAATTTATACATCACGATATTGAAAAACAAGCAGTTAAACATCCAAATGATATTGCCGTTTGTTTTAATAATGAAAAAATAAGTTACCAAGAGCTAAATGAAAAGGCCAATCAAGTGGCTCGATACTTACTTGAACAAGAGGTTGTACCTAATACTTTAGTAGGTATTTGTATTGAGCGCTCAGTTGAAATGATTATTGGCATAGTGGGTATTTTAAAATCAGGGGCTGCGTATGTACCGATTGACCCAAGCTACCCAGAGAATCGAATCGATCATATTTTAGATGATTCAAAAATTGAAATAATATTAACTGAAGCAGAGTTAATGTCTGAGCTTTCAATTGAAGAGCTTAAAGTCTTACCTTTAGATGAAGATTTTTGGGATGCTTTTTTAGGCGGGTATTCAACTGAGAATTTAAATACTTCTGAAGTAGACTTAAACGAATCCGACTTGGCTTATATTATCTATACATCAGGCTCAACGGGTAAACCAAAAGGTGTGGCGGTATCTCATCAAAATTTATCATATTCAACTCATGCAAGAACATCTGC
Organism: Marinicellulosiphila megalodicopiae; assembly: GCF_045862395.1. Taxonomy (NCBI): domain Bacteria; kingdom Pseudomonadati; phylum Pseudomonadota; class Gammaproteobacteria; order Oceanospirillales; genus Marinicellulosiphila; species Marinicellulosiphila megalodicopiae. The sequence continues at coordinate 4,100,989 of NZ_AP023087.1, read as the reverse complement.
TTATGCTAATAATCCAACAAGTTTTGCGTTGTTGTCATCGTTTTCGTTTGATAGCTCTGTTGTTGGTATTTTTTGGACGTTAGCAACCGGCGGACAATTAACATTAATTGAAACTAAAAATGGGATAGATCCTAATGAGTTTCAAGCCATTTTAATTAAACAAAATATCAGTCATTTTTTAACTTTACCCAGTGTTTATTTAAATTTAATTCAAGCTAACATTGAAGCACCAAAATCTTTACAAATGGTTTTGGTCGCAGGTGAAGAATGCTCAACAGAATTAGTTAACAATCATTTCAAAAATGATGGCTGGCATCAAGCACGGTTAATTAATGAGTACGGTCCAACTGAGGCGACCGTATGGAGTACTTATTACGAATGCAAACCATCTGATATGGGTAAGGTGCCCATTGGTATTGCAGCGCCTCATTGTGAATTATATGTACTGGACGAGCATAAAAAGTTATGTCCAACAGGAGTGATCGGTGAGTTGTATGTTGGCGGACCTGCGGTTGCCAAAGGGTATCTGGATCAAAAAGAATTAACACTTGAAAAATTTGTAAATAATCCATTTTCTAATAATCAATCAAACATGTATAAAACCGGGGACCTTGTTAAATGGGTGTCTAATAACGGTAAAAAGGTGATTGAGTTTGTAGGACGTATCGATAATCAAATTAAAATAAGAGGTTATAGGGTTGAGTTAAGTGAGATCGAATCCACCATTTTGAATTTTTCTGGAATAAGTGAAGCGGTTGTTGTCGCTGTGGGTGAACCTAAGCAATTAGTTGCTTATGTTAAAGCTTCAAATTCAAGTGACAATAATATACAGGCAGCACTTAAACAGTATTTAAGTAATCAGCTGTCAGATTATATGAACCCTAGTGCGATTATGATGCTTGAGAATTTTCCCACAACGGCCAATGGTAAACTGGACAGAAATAAATTACCTGAGCCCGAGTTTAATAATTCCACAACAAATGAATACAAAGCGCCACAAACAGATATAGAAAAAACACTTTGTGATATTTGGCAGGGTTTGCTTCAAATAGAAAAAATAGGCATTGATGATAATTTTTTCTCTATTGGTGGAGATTCCATTCTTTCAATTCAATTAGTCGCCAGAGCAACAAAAGCGGGTTTGTTTATTACTGTTCGCCAAATATTTGAATGCCAAACTATTAAAAAATTAGCCACTGTTGTTAATACAGAATCAAAAGTAGAGGCGCCTCAAATACCCACTGAGGGTGAGCAAATTTTATTGCCTATACAATATGAATTTATTAATGACGAGCAAACTGATAAACATTATTACAACCAGTCGTTGTTATTAGAAATTCCTGATGATTTTTCAATACAAATATTGAATCAAACAATCATTGAAATATATAAAAGACATGACACCCTTAGATTGTCGTTTTCTGAAAACAGAGGTGGCTTAAACGCAACCTATAATGAACTTACAACACAAATGACACAACGGGTTGTAAAACAATACGATTTATCAGGACTAGAAAAACAAGAATGGCTAAGCAAAATTGAAACGCTATCCATACAAGAAAAATCCAGTTTAAATATACACTCTGCGGACTTATTTCGTGCGGTATTATTTGACGGTGAAAACAGAAGATTGTTACTAACTATGCATCATCTGGTGGTTGATGGTGTGTCTTGGCGTATTTTATTACAAGATTTTTCGACGATCTTTGAACAGCTAACCCATAATCAAGACGTTGCGTTGTTACCCAAAACTTCGTCATACCAACAATGGGCTGAATATTTACAAGAGGTAGCGAATAGCGATTTTCTACAAAATGAGAAAAAATACTGGGAAAATATTATACAAGCCACAGTTTCTAGTTTAAAACCATCGAACAAAATAATAGATTCAGTTGCAGAATATAATGAAATTGATATACAGCTAAATGAAGTGGATACGCAATTATTACTGAACAATACATCGAAAAGTTATCAAACCAATATCAGTGATCTTTTGTTATCGGCTTTATATCTCGCGCTGAATCAAACCAGTGGTGATTCAGTTTTTAGAATTGACTTAGAAGGCCATGGTCGAGAAGACTTAAACCAGGAACTAAATTTAGGTGAAACAGTGGGTTGGTTTACAACGGTTTATCCATTTTTAATGAAACTAGACCCAGCTGATGATGTTAATAATATTGGCAACATCATTAAATCAATTAAACAAAATATTAGAACCATACCCAATAATGGCATTGGATTTAGCGCCTTAAATACTTATGCTGAATCGATTAGTACAAATAACGCAACACAATCTGAAATTCTGTTTAATTATTTAGGACAGTTTGATCAGGTATTATCCAAAAGTGAAACATTTACATTAGCAACTGAAAGCACAGGTGCAGAGCAAAGTGAAAACAGACAAAGAAATCATCCATTAGCCTTTAATGGTTATGTCAGTGCTGGCAGTCTTAAGTTTTCGTTAACGTATAACCGTGCAGCATATTCTAAACAAACGATGTTGAAATTAATTGACAGTTTCAAATCATCTATTGTGCAAATTATTCGTCATTGTCAAAATAACGAGCCGTTAGGGTTTACACCAAGTGATTTTCCACTGGCATTGATTGATCAACCCTTATTAGATCAACTGCATTCACAATACCCAAATATTGAGAATTTATATCCAGCAACAGGTATGCAGCAAGGTTTATTGTTTCACAGTAGTTTGGATCGATCCGCGTATGTCACTCAGTTAAGTATTGGGTTAAAAGGACAGCTAAATATCAGCGCTATGCAAACTGCATGGATGCAAGTACTTAAGCGACATGCTTGTTTTAGAACTGTATTTGTTAATGATAACGCATTGCAATTAGTATTAAAAAATGTGATTTTGCCGTTTAACCAAAACGATTTTTCAGATTTAAATCAAACAGAACAACCGGTTCGATTTAATCAATTTTTAGATGAAGACAAAGCATTAGGTTTTGATATTACAACTACGCCACTAATGCGCATTACTATTTCTAAATTCGCAGCGGATCAATATAAATTAATCTGGACAAATCATCATGCATTGTCTGATGGTTGGTCGATGCCAATTGTATTTAAAGAAGTGTTAAGTTTGTATCAATCCATTAATAACAATGAATGCTCAGATCTTTATGAGGTGAAACCTTATGAAAATTACATTGCATGGATTCAAAATCAAGACAGTAATTTATCGCAAGAGTTTTGGGTTAATGAGTTAGCAATGGTGTCATCGATCACTGAGTTAAATTGCTCTATTGGTTCAACTGAATCAAAAGCGGTTATTGCAAATAAAAAGAGCTTTAAAAATCAATACGGTAAACAACCGTTAACATTAGATACCACCCAAACTAAAAATTTATTAAACATTACGCAATTTCATCAAGTGACATTAAGTACTATTGTGCAAGGTGCATGGTCGTATTTGTTACACAGATACAGTGGCGAAAATACAGTCATATTTGGTGAGACCATATCAGGGAGACCTGCTGATTTAATTGGTGTCGAACAAATGGTGGGTTTATTTATTAATACGTTGCCAGTGGTGGTTGATTTTAACCAGAGCGATAATATTGGTGAGTTTTTACAAAATCTACATAAAAACAGTATTGCAAGATCTGAGCATGGGTATATTCCATTATCTAAAATTCAAGAAAAAAGCCCCCTTGGTAATAATACTGCGCTGTTTGATTCACTGGTAATATTTGAAAATTACCCAATTAATGAGTTAGCAAATAATGCATCGTTAGGTTGTGGTTTTGAAATTGAAGACATTCAAAACTCAGAAGAGACCAATTATGGTTTAACGTTAATGGTGACCCCTGGCGATCAGTTGCATTTTGAATTGGCATATAAGCGTGACTGCTATAACGAAAAAATCGTGCTTAAGTTATTAAAAGATTTAAATACAATTTTAGATAGTTTTTGGAATGTTGATATTAAATTGCTTAGCGAATTATCACTGACATCAAGCAATGATCAAAACACATTAGAAAAGTGGAACCATACTGATTTTAACTATCCAAAAGATCAGTGTTTTCATGAAATATTTGAACAACAGGCTGCACAATTTCCTGATTCCATTGCCGTTTGTTTTAATAATAATCAATTAAGCTACAAACAGTTAAACGAAAAATCAAACCAACTGGCGCATTATTTAAAAACAATGGGTGTCAGCGTTGGCACACTTGTGGGTTGTTGTGTTGAACGATCATTAGATTTATTAGTAAGCTTACTTGCTATTCACAAAGCAGGCGGGGCATATGTGCCGCTTGATCCTGAATATCCAAAAGCAAGACTTGAGCATATGGTTAATGACTCAGCTTTACGTTATTTGATTTCAAATCAATCGGTTTTACAGGATATTGCTGTGAATCATGTCGTGAACTTAGATAATGAAAAACAACGCCTTAGTATTTCACAAATGCCTATCACTAATTTGTTGGGTCATAAAAATGGATTAACGGCTAAAGATTTAGCCTATGTGATTTATACATCAGGTTCCACAGGCTTACCAAAAGGAGTAATGGTTGAGCATCAAAATTTAAATAATTTTTTACATTCAATGCAACATAAACCAGGTTTAACCTGTAAAGATACATTACTTGCGGTGACTTCAGTGTCATTTGATATTCATACTCTTGAGTTGTTTTTACCATTATTAACAGGTGCTCAAGTTATTATTGCATCACAGCAAGACGTAAAAGATCCAGTACGACTAGAAACCCTCATCAATAAATATCAAGTCAATATCATGCAAGCAACCCCATCCACATGGAAGATGTTGATGCAAAATGATTGGACACCTAGTTTGCCAATAAAAGTGTTATGCGGCGGTGAAGCGTTAAGTGTGGAGTTAAAAAATAATCTATTATCGCAGTCATGTGTTGAACTATGGAATATGTTTGGCCCCACTGAAACTGCTGTATGGTCAAGTGTCCAGAAAATTGAAACCTCCGTATTAATAGGCAAACCCATCGCAAATACACAGATGTATATCTTAGATAAACATCTAAGACACACACCAATGGGTGTGGCGGGGCAGTTGTATATTGCAGGTGACGGTGTCACACGAGGTTATTTAGGCCAAGATTCATTAACCCATGAAAAATTTATAACTCATCCATTTACAAAAGATTATTCATCAAAACTGTATGCAACCGGTGATTTAGTTAGATATAGCGCATTACAAGATGGCACGATTGAATATTTAGGCCGTATCGATAATCAAATTAAAATTCGAGGCTATCGGGTAGAGCTTGGTGAAATTGAAAGTGTTTTATTAACACATGAATCAATCAGTGAAGCCGTAGTGATTGACTCAATCCTAAACAATGGCGACAAGTCTTTATTTGCATGTGTTGTAATTACAGGATCAACTTTAAATAAAAAAACAATAAATAAACAGACAGTCAACAGTGTTTTAAATTCATATCTTTCAAATGCCTTGCCAAATTATATGATTCCATCTGGATTTATGATTGTTGATGAGATTGCATTGTTGCCTAATAAAAAAGTAGATAGAGCATTTTTGAGTACTGTGATTAAAAACCAACAACCGCTTAATTATGTTGTGCCAGAATCAGACACACAAAAAACGTTATGCGCTATTTGTGAGAAATTATTAAATATTAAAAAAGTCAGTCTTTTAGATAACTTTTTTGCATTAGGCGGTGATTCATTAAGTACGTTGGTTTTTGTACGTAACGCCACTGAAATGGGGTTGAATTGCCCGCCACAAATGTTGTTTGAATATTCAAATTTTGCAGAGCTTGCCAGTGCTATTGATCATAAAACAAATGCCAATAGAGATCATATCATTGAAGATCGTTTAATCGGTGAGGTGCCATTAAGTGCCGCGCAACACTTGTTTTTTGAATATATTAAAGTGAATCCAAATATTGCAAATATTGGTGTGGTTACTGAGTTTAAATCTGCACTTAATATTGAATTGTTAGAAAAATCGTTGTTAATTATGGCTAATCATCACGATGCGCTTAGGGCAAAATTTGAATTTAAACAAAATAAGTGGCATCAATTTTTAGTTAATCCTAAGGATTTAAATATTGCCATAGAGCAAATAGACTATTCGGCAGAAACGCAAACAAACCAGCAAAACTTAATTCACAAGCATTTTGAAAAAAGTCGCTCTGATTTAAATTTAGGCGTTGCGCCATTGTTAAAGATATTTATTTTTAACTGCGGAGACGATCAAGGATTTATCGTAAAAATAATGCTGCATCATTTAATTGTTGATGGTTATTCGATTAATATATTTTTTGAAGATTGGCAAAAATGCTATCAATCATTAGTGATGGGGCAGGCTTATACAACCCCTCAAAAAACCGCAACCATGTACGATAATGTAAATTACTTTATTGATTTTACAAATCAGTTGGATGCTCAACAAGAAATTGAATACTGGTCAAATTTACCTTGGGATCAAGTGGCGCGTTTTGCTTTAACTAAACAAAAAGCAAACGATGAAGCCTCAATGCAAAATCTAGATAAGGTATTAAGTGTTGAATCAACCGAAAAATTATTGCAACTTTCTCAACACTTAAAGATACCAATGGTTGATATTTTAATGTCAGCTTTAAGCAATGTATTAACTACCTTTGCAGATTCGAAGTATCTTGCATTAAAAGTATTGGATTCAGGTAGGCAATCAGACAGCTCAAGTATTGACCTGTCTTCAACTATTGGGTGGTTATCAACTAATAGAGTATTTGTTTTAGAGGCAAAAAACGTAACTGATTCACAACCAAACAATTTAAAAGACGGATTGAGGTTTGTGCACAATCAAATTCAAAACACATCCCATAAAGGGTTCAGTTATGAATTATTGCGATATTTTCATCATGATCAAAGCATTACTGAACAAATTAAAAATCTACCCAGACCAAATGTATTGTTAAATTATGCTGGGGTTGTGCCTACTTATGATTCACAAGCATCAAGGTTGTTAAGTGAATTAAAATATATTGATGATGCTATTATTCCTTGGGTTAGCCCTGAAAATGAACGAGACGAAATATTTGGATGTTTCTGTCATATTAGTGACTCTCAATTACATATTCGTTGGAAGTACAGCGAGAATTATTACAGTCCTGCCCAAATGAATTCATTATTAAAATCATTAACTGATTACCTACAAGCATTGGTAATTAATGATGTGGATACTCAAACATTTAATGTTATTCAAGAAGAGAACATATAATGAGTGAATTAAATAATATTTCAGATGCACAGAATATTGATGAGCTAATGGATAAACATTCCCAGTCTTTTGAGTATTGGGAAAAAAAGTTATCGTCAAGTTCACAATCTAATCTTTTTTATAAAAAAGTGAATCAAGATTTAAGCGCTTTGCATTTAAAAGTTAAATACAGTCAGGTTATGGATCAGGCTATATCAAACCTATTAATGCAATTTTCTGTTGAAAATAAAATAGAGTTAGACTTAATTCTACAGTCGTGTTTTTCATTGTTGTTAAACCGACACCAAAACGAAATAGGCGAACAACAAAACTCAAGTGTTTTTGCCATGCCAGCAAAAGCAAAGGGGGTTGAATATATACAGCTGTTTAACAGCGATATTAATGTTGATCATCATGTTTTTGATTTATTTGATAGTCAGCTTAATCAAATTAAAGAAGCGTCATTCCATGATTTGTTGCCTTTTACCAGTATTTTAAAGGCAGTGACCAAACGCTTTAAATTAGTCACAACTGATCCGTTTAGCATCATGCTTTCTATTAATAATAAAACGCTAAACCAATATGATGCTTTGGAAAAATTGTATCCCTATACCGATTTACATCTTAATATTGATTATACAAATAATGAAATTAAACTTAATTGGCTGTATGCAAGTGAATGTTTCAATAGCGAAACTATTAGCAGTATAGTTAATCGATTTGAGTCACTTTTATTTTCATTAATAACGGAACCCACTACAAAGCTTGTTGAGCATTGTATTTTAACCGATGCAGAAAAAAGCGACTTAATTCAATGGAATCAAACAGAGTATAAAAGAGAGCACAGTTTATGTGTCCATGAGTTATTTGAGAAAAATGTTTTAACTCAACCTCATAGTATTGCCGTTGAATTTGAAACTGAATCAATTAGTTATGAACAACTGAATATTCGCTCAAATCAATTAGCGCATTTGTTAATAGATCACGGTGCGTCACTTGAGGACATTATTGGTATTTATGCGACTCGATCCATTGAGATGGTGGTTGCTATTTTAGCCATTCAAAAAGCGGGATGTGCGTATTTACCGTTAGATCCTGACTTACCGATAGAGCGCATTCAATACATGGCTGAAAACTCAAAGCTAAATAGTATTGTCACTCTTTGTGAGTTAGGCACTCAATTATTAAGTTTAGAAAATATAGATCGTTATTGTTTAGATGATCCAGCAATATTAAAAAAATACTCAAAAAACAATATTTCAACACAAGCTATTGGTTTATCACAACAAAACTTAGCTTATGTGATTTATACATCAGGAAGTACAGGACAGCCTAAAGGGGTTGAATCGACTCACTTAGGTTTAATGAATCGAATCAGTTGGATGCAATCTCAATATCCAATTACAGACCAAGATAGTATTTTACAAAAAACACCGTTTAATTTTGATGTATCTGTTTGGGAGTTTTTATGGCCACTGATGATTGGCGCCAAACTTGTTATGGCAATCCCTAATGGACATAAAGATCCAAACTATTTAGAAAATATCATTCATTCAAAAAATATAAGTGTGTTGCATTTTGTACCATCGATGCTGACAAGCACGTTGTCGTTAATAAACTGGCAAGACATCGCTTCGCTAAAATATGTTTTTTGCAGTGGTGAGGCATTATCGAAATCAACTGCTGATGCGTTTATGGATGCTAATCCATTTACTCGTTTAATTAATCTTTATGGGCCAACTGAAGCGTCCATTGATGTCAGTTATTGGGAATACACAAGAGCAATAGAGCACAAAGTGATTCCAATTGGGCGTCCTATTGATAATACAAAATTGTTTATATTAGACAAACATTTAATGCCTGTCCCAAATGGTGTAAGTGGTGAGTTATATATTGCAGGAGATGGGCTAGCCAGAGGGTATTTAAATAATTCTGAATTAACAAGTGATGCATTTGTGCATGTTAGTTTAAATAAAGCTCAACAAAATATTGGTTTACCAGCAAGACTTTATAAAACAGGCGATATTACAAAATGGATTGCAAACCCACAAACCAATCAATTAGAAAATATTGAATACATTGGCAGAATGGACCAGCAAATTAAATTACGTGGTTTTCGAATAGAATTAGGTGAAATTGAATCATTGATTATTAATCACGATGCAATTAAACAAGCAGCAGTTATGCTTTCTAAATCGAAGCAAAATCTAATTTGTTATGCCGTAGCTGTTGCTAATCAATTAAATAATCAATCTCAAGGCGAGCTTACTCAGTTAATTAATGAGTATATTAAACGCACGTTACCTGAATATATGGTGCCTTATACTTACGTGTTTTTAGACTCGTTACCCTTGAGCCCAAATGGAAAAGTTAGCCGTAAAGACTTGATTGAACCTGTTATAGAGCAGGACATGAACAATGACTATGTTGCGCCGTCTAGCGAATTTGAACAACAACTGTGTCAGATTTGGCAAGTGCTATTAAATGTTGAAAAAATTAGCGTCAATGATGATTTTTATAAATTAGGTGGCAATTCCATTTTGTTAATTGGCTTAATTTCTCAGTTGCGTACGTTGGGTTTTGATTTTGTCGTACAGGACATTTTGCAAAATCCAACCATTAAGCAGCTTGATTGTTTATCTAAACATAGAGTTCACAAACCTGTTAATAATGAACAACTTAATTTAAATGATACTGTGTTTAGTTTACCTAACAGACAGATGTTATTTAAAGGGCCGTTTAAACATCATTGGAATATGTCTGGTATTTTAAAGGTGATAGAGCCAAATTTTGAATATTTAAAGCAAGCGTTACAACAAATACTTAACGAACATGTTGGGTTAACGCATCAATTTTTTGTTGATGAAAACGATCGCGTGACTGAAAAAAAAGGCGCAATTGATCATTCAAACTTATTAAGTCGCGTAGATTTATCTTATTTTGATGATGAAACCAAACGAATTCAGCAGGTTGAACAGCTATCGGACAGTTATCATTTTAAGCTTAATTTATCAAAAAAACTGTTTAAGTTTGTGTTATTTGATTTTGGTGAAAGCACACCTTCAAGGCTGTTAATTATTATTCACCATGCGCTTATGGATGGGTACAGTGTCCCGTTATTTGTCAGTGAATTAACCTTTCGTTATCTATCTTTGGTAGCAGGTATGAAATATGACGCGCCTGCTAAAACCAGTTCGGTGAATGAATGGGGTTATGCGCTGCATCAATATGCAAATAACCCGCTTAATGTTAAAGCCGAAAGTGATTATTGGTTGTCTCGCTCTTGGCATAACATTAACACTTTAATGGATGACACTGACGGATATAAAAAAAATACCTCAGGGGATAAAACCTTATATGGCACTGAATTAAACTATGAAATTAAGCTGGCTAAACCATTAAGCGAATATTTACTCAATCACTTAACTGAAGTTGAATTAGGTGAAGATGTGATTATATTTTCTGGGTTTTCTCAAATAATCAGTGAATTAACTCAGTCCAATACTGCTTATTTTGAATTAGTGGTTAGTGGTCGAGGTAATATCGTGCCAGGAACCGATGCTTCTAGAACCATCGGACATTTTGCTGAAAATATGCCTGTACTGTTAGATATTAATCAAAATGATAATATCGTTGACCAAGTGTTATCAATGGCTAAACAACTGCATAATATTCCCCATGCGGGAGTGGGTTTTAATGCCGTAAAGTATTTAAATGATAATCCAATTATTAGAGATCAATTTCAAAATTTAGCCAGCGCCGAATTTAAAATTAACTATATACCAAGTGCATTAATGTCAAATCCACAACCAACTAACATGCATTTGCCTTATCACTTGATGACACCCACTCAAGAAAGTACTGGGCGAGCGTTGGATCCAGAGTTATCAGAATTGCCTAATCCTATTTATATCGCCATTACCATCGAGAATGGTCAATTTGTGTTTAATTTAAAATACAGAAATAATATGTATAATGCACAAACCATTGAATTATTGATGAAAGGTTGGATCAATAAAATAGAATTAATTATTAGCCATCTAACAAAAGGAAGTGAGCATGTCTGATAATATTACATGGCACCCAATGAATATCACAAAACAAGACCGAGCCACTCAAAAACAGCAAATTCCCTGTGTCATTTGGTTTACAGGACTTAGCGGTTCTGGAAAATCCACCATTGCTAATTTGCTAGAGCAATATTTGTATCATTGTGATTATCATTGTTCGTTATTAGATGGCGATAATTTAAGACACGGATTAAATAAAGATCTAGGGTTTTCAGAATCGGATAGAATTGAAAATATTAGAAGAGCAGGGGAGGTTGCCAAATTATTAAGTGATTCGGGTTTGATGGTGATATCGGCTTTTATTTCACCGTTTCATAGCGAAAGACAATTAGTGCGTGAATTGTTTTTAAATGATCATTTTATTGAAATTCACGTTGATGCGTCATTGTCAGTATGCGAACAACGAGATCCTAAAGGTTTATATGTAAAAGCAAGACAAGGCCAAATTACAAATTTTACAGGCATTGATTCAATTTATGAGCCACCTAAGAACCCAGATATTTATTTAAATACAGATAAACAAAGCCCAGAAGCCTGTTTAGAAATCATAATAAACGTATTGAATGAAAAAGGGTTGTTAGTGAATAAAGACAAATTATCAAAAAATGAAAAGTTAGCGGCAATGCAAACCACTTTTGTTGATGGCTGATAGTTGAAGGTTGAAGGTAATTTAATGACGAATGCTTTTATAACAAATGTTGAATTAATTAAACATCATTCTCATAAAAATTTGGTTCATTATAAAGTTAAATATGATATTGAAAACTACTCAATATTATTATTTGATGTTTTAAAAATATTGCTACCCACTCATATTCAACAATCGGTTAAAAAACGCCAAGCAGAATATCTAGCAGGACGATATGCAGCTAAATTAACCCTAGAGGTTTTAGGGGTGTATAATTTTGATATTAAAACCGACGCCCTAAGGGCTCCCATATGGCCAGATTTAATACTTGGCTCTATAACCCATACTCATAACACAGCAATGTGTATTGCCAATATGCAATCTGATTTTATTGGAATAGGGGTTGATCTTGAACCACTCATTGATCCACAAATTATTGCAAATATACAAAATCAAATAATTTTCGCTAATGATTTTTTTATTTTAAAACAGCACCCAAAACTACAAACACAAAAAATATTTACCCTAATATATTCAATTAAAGAAAGTTTCTTTAAAGCGGCTTACCCAAGCACTTTGCATTATTTTGACTTTGATGCTGTTGAAATAAGTGAATTAAACTTAGATAACCAATCTTTTTGCTTAGTATTAAAAAATAACTTAAATGATATATTAGTAAAAGATTCAGTTCATGCTGGTTTTTTTAATGAAATGGAAGATGGTGTTTATAGTATTGTTTGTTTGTGAGTTTATTAAATTCCTCTTCTCACAAAAATACAGATAATGTTTCCTATAAAAAGTATCTTCATAAATTTTTTAATGTGGGCGAGTGCTTGCCCTCGTTTTAGATTTTTAATGAAGCTGGAAGTAAAGGAGACCCACCACTCACTTTTTTGTTTATTCCCTCGGTTGTTGCACTATGGCAAAAATACACCACTTTGTTTTAGCACTTAAATACATTTATACATGCATAAATCTATTAATTCATACCCAGTGAAGATAAATGGCAATCTATGAGTTGATAATCCAAAAACTGGAGTGGGTGATTTAATTTACTCCGGCTTCATGGGTTTTTAAATGGCTATGTTTCAAATTTATGTTGCTGCACCTGTAACAGTTTGAATTCAAACAGTTTTTCGCTTTCGCTCTTAATGTCGCTAGAAAAGGTCTGATATTTGTGCCAGTCCAGCATTCTAAACCAACCCAAATACTTCGCTAAATACTTACTGGCCACTCCATGCATCTTCAAATACCAACGCTTTAACTGACTGTGATAATTATTGATATTTTGAATATGATACAAACTTTGCTGCGTTTGATTGTTGGCTATCACCACATGATGCAAATGATGTTCTTTGCAAATTTGATTATAAGCCGGCTGCCCATCGGTACATAAAACAGATTCGTCGGCAATTTTGCAGCCTAAACATTGATTGATTTCAGCGCCATTTACATGGGTTAATATTTGATCAAATTCATGATGATTTCGATCTTTAGCGGTTAACACTGCCACCCAATCGTGCTGATTAATGCCAGGGGTGGATGCTTTAGATCCTCGTTGTCTTGCAGGTCGATTTAAGTTTCGCTCGCCTTTTTTAGATTCTCGAAAATACGTTTCATCTGCTTCAATAATACCTTCAAGCCTTGATTCATAGGTGTTTTGAGTAGCATTCATAAAACGGTGACGCCAATTAAAAGAGGTAGTCACACAAATATTTAAATCTTTTGCGCAACGCCGAATGCTATCTTGGTCAAGCATGTGCTCTAAATATTTTTGCCAAAGCTCAGGTTTGTGCTGATAAAAATAAGCGCTGCCTCGAGTACACACAAAACTTTTGCGACATTCGTTGCAAAAAAATCGCTGCCTGCCATTACTAAAACCGTATTTTCGCAAGCGGTTACTTTGACAATGAATGCATTTTGAGTGGGTAATTACTTCTTTGGACAGCCGCGCAAGAATGGGATTTTCTTGTGCAGCTAAAGCGGTGGATAGAGTTTGTTTTTGAACAGGATCGAGCTTGCTTACCTGCTTAAGTATGTTTTGAAAATGCTGTGGATTCATAGGCTATGTCATTGTGGGTGTATAAATCTCAGCTTAGATCAGCATTATGATTTTGCATCCTGCCACAACAATTTAAAACATAGCCTTTTTAATTAGGTGTCTTTTTTATTGATGAAGTCAAACTGCCGCCTGTCAATTTCAAACAAGTACCTCTAGGTACTAAAAGCCATGAGTCCTTATGATTGTCTATTGTGGAAGTTCCAGCGCAACTCGTGCTTGGACCCGCTCCGCAATCGTTATGACCAGCTTTGGCTACGCCGTAACATTGCTCCAATATTAACTTAGGTTTGGCTGAACTTATTGTTGAATTTGTTAATGTCATGCCAAGTACAATAGCCGATGAAATCGCTAGTTTTCGGTTTTTAGTCATTGTGTATTTCCTCATTAAATGGAATTGAGGGCGTAACTTAACATGGATTGAATTGGTATCAAAACACGCTGATTATCGAATGTCTTCGACGATATAAAATAGATTTGTCCTTATTTTTGATTAAAATTCGTGTCTCAGTTAAGACTTTTCAGTTAAAAATTAGCTTAATTTTCAAAGAAACCATCTGATTATTCTGTAATAATGGTTGGCTTAATGTTGATGAGTTTGATTATGTCTATTTATACAATTATTTTAATCCTATTTACTATTTTATTGATTATTTTTTATTATAAATATCCAGCACCTAAGCGATTAACCCTTGAAGAAAAAATAGCCAAAATAAAACAAGGACAAGAAGACGCAAAGCAACGTGCATTCGAGAAAATGCCTAGATTTGGTTATTATATTTATCACATAGCGCCAATAGGCAGCCCTTTGGATGAAGGGTTGATAGATATGACGAATACGTTAGAGGATTTAAAAATTACCCTTTTTAAAAGTTTGTCAGAAGGGACGCATCATAATGAAACGTTACAAAAAGCTTGGAATAATAATGAATTTAATCAAGATGATTTTTATATTTTATATTTTATATTTTATATTTTATATTTTATATGAAAATTTAAGTGGTAGAAAAGCCTGTGAAAAAACCTATGAATTACGTAGTCATAGTTACATGGGGTGGAACGAAGCTCCTGGTGGTTGGGCTTGGAATGATGTTCGTTTTTTTGATCCTAAGTAACCAGATTTATTGTGTTAATTAAAGTATGAGTGCTATTTTCTATGAATGATTTTAATCCCGTCCTCTTCAGAAACTGGATCGCTGGAGATCCAGGTGTGTTGGTTTAAACTGTGTAAGTCTTTGATTGTTAAATTTGGATGTCTAGGTTGGTTTTAACTTTTTGTTATATGATTTTTTTTGATTAAAATTGGTTGTGATAGTCAATGCTATATTTTAATTTTAACTATTTGGTTAATTTATTTTACAAATCTAAAAACAGCATCTATGTTTAAATTTTCAATATGTTTAAGGAAACAAACATGAATGAATTTATCATTGCTATTATATTTATTACATTAATTTCACTATCTACTTTTTCACGTGCGGATGCCATTATGCTGGCTAAAAGTTGGCAAGATGTGTCTGTTGATTTTGTCCTCAATCAAGACTGGGCACAAACTGAATATTATATGAGTGAAAAGTACGATGGCGTGCGCGCGATATTTGATGGCAAACAACTCAAAACCCGAAGCGGTTCAATTATTCAAATGCCTAACTGGCTCAAAGAATCATTTAGTGCTTGTTCTGAATCTTGTACATTAGAAGGTGAGTTGTGGCTGGGGCGTAATCAATTTGATGAACTGTCAGGTTTGGTGCGTAGCCAAAACCCAGAGGATAAACGTTGGCAACAGGTTTTGTTTATTGTATTTGATGCACCTAAAATAGAAGGTGATTTTATTGCGCGTAAACAGTATTTTGAACATGTCGTTAAATTAGTAAATCACAAACAATTTAAAAGTGCAGGACATCAATTGATTACGTCCGCTGAACAGCTTAATGAATATTACGAATTAAAAATTGCCAAACAAGCCGAAGGCATCATGTTAATAAATGGCCAAAGTGAATATCAAAATGCTAGAAGTAGTGATTTAATTAAGCGTAAACCGTTAATGGATGCTGAGGCAACGGTGGTTGGGTTGACAAAAGGCAAAGGTAAGTTTGTAGGATTAATGGGCGCGCTAATTGTGAAAGACAGTAATGGTCGTGAATTTAAAATAGGCACTGGGTTTAATATGAGTCAACGTGCGAATCCACCTGAACTGGGTGAAGTGATTACTTATCAATATAATGGGTT
This sequence comes from Marinicellulosiphila megalodicopiae, assembly GCF_045862395.1. Classification (NCBI taxonomy): domain Bacteria; kingdom Pseudomonadati; phylum Pseudomonadota; class Gammaproteobacteria; order Oceanospirillales; genus Marinicellulosiphila; species Marinicellulosiphila megalodicopiae. The sequence continues at coordinate 4,084,796 of NZ_AP023087.1, read as the reverse complement.
GACAAAAAATGGCTTGCCGAGGTTTGCACGATTTTTACGGGTGCGTGATGTAGGGGTGAATTGATGTTAGTCATAATCCGTTGAGGTTGTTATTAATAGTGGCACGAATTTAAGCCGCTGGATCTCCAAAGTAAGGTGACGACAGGGATGTCGTTAAGTAGAGCAATGCAGGAGCAATTGCCGATGACGACAGGGCCCAAAACCAAAGCAGCCCCACTTTTACTTGCAAAAAAAAGGGCTAATCAGCCCTTTATTTTTAAATATCCTAAGCAATTAAAATTTACTTAACTTTTTTATTGTGCACCCGCTCCAGAAATAATGGTGCTGTTTAAATTTGCCGCAGGTTGCAACATATAAAAACCAAGGTCAATTCCGCTTAGTACGTTATCACCTGTATGCACGGCACTTGCGCCGTCTTGACTGGCTGCGTTAGCTGAAATACCAGTATATACGTTGGTTGAAGGATTACCTGCATCCATTGCACTGCCTTGGCCTGTATCTTCTAACCAATGTGGGTGACGAGTATTGTCAAAGTAATTATTTTCCATTTTGGCCTGTGCACCTTTTGATACGCCTGCTGCAAAATAAGTAATGTTGTACCAGTAATTATTAAACAAATGCGCACGAGCCTCGCTGCCTGTTATTTTTGGATTACGCCCTGATGTTTGGTTATAAAAATTATTATGGAACGTTGCATGGGTGTTTTGCACTAAATTTGTATAGTGATGCTGATCACCACAAATAAAGGTGTTGTAGCCATCAAACTCATTCCAGCTTAATGTAATATTTCGCGAACCATTCATATCCACATGTCCATCGCTGATCAATTTAAAACTAACATGGTCAATCCAAACATGGGACGAATCATTTGCTGTTATGCCGTCGCCAGCTTCAACCAAATGAGGATTGATATCTTCTATTGCAAAGTTTTTAAAGATTACATTTTTTTGGTTTGATACGTTAAATGATGCGCCGTAAATTTTAGAATTTCCCAATCCAATAATGGTTTTATTAGACGCCACATTTATGCGGGTTTCGTTTTGACTAGTTTGTTCTAGGTTGTTATTTGATGAGCCCAACTCCGTACAAACTTGATCTCCAACAGGAACTCGTAAATAGCTTTTTTCAGGCTGGTTATACGATGGGCACTGTACTCGACATGCATTTAAAGCACGCGCAGATGTGCGACAATCTATGGAAGTATTTGCAGGAATTTGAATCACATAGGCGCTTGAGCTTTTTGCATAATTCACTAAATCACTACAGCTTGTAACCGTCACAGTTTGCCCACCTGCGCCACCGGTTGTTGTACTTAATCCATCATTTCCTGAAATAAATGCCATGCCCATTTTTTCTGAAGTGGCAGCATTTGGATCATTGGGTAAATCGTATTGAGCCGGTTTATTGGTACCTACAGTATTACAGTTAGTAAATGCTGGGTTAAAAAACCAACGCTGTGCATTTGAATCTACATCTAAGGCTTGATAAATAGGTGCGCCATTATCGCCACCATCTGAAGTTAAAACAAAACCAGAATGCTTCGCCACTAATTTTGATGGGCCGCCCGTATCATTTTGTTTTACAACCCAGCGAGTCATTGTATTGTTTAACTCTGCATAAGCATATTGATCACTTGATGTACCTGTTATACCTAAATTGAGTTGAGCATGTTTAGGTGAAATCACCCATTCGTTATCGCCCACTTCTTCAAATAAGAACGTTTGATGATCACCACTGCCATAACCCCATAATTGAATGCCAGTACCAATCGTTGAACCTGCCGCAGGAATGTCAAATGACTTTTGAGTCGATGCGTTTTCAATGTGATAGTACATACCACTTTGTGGTAAATCGGCGCAGGAATGATTCGCAGGATCGACATAAGTATACACAACAGGCACTAATGCAGGCACGGCTGAATTAATTTGCACGTCTGCTAATTCAAGGGAATTCACACCCACATTGCAACCCCCACCCACTGGATTAAAAAACCAACGTTGAGTTTGAGTTTGCGCTTCTGTTTGTTGTAAAACCGCAGCAACAGAATCTGTTGAAGCAATTCCAACTGTTTTACCACTGTGCGCAGCGATTAGTCGATAAGGCTGATTTGCATGATCACGTTGAATATAAAATCCATAACTGTCATCAGACTGCTCTAACTGTGCAGCGTTGATTTTACTGTCATCACGCACGCCAACAGGTAAGTTACTGTGCGTTGCTTTAAATTGATAAATTTGACCGTCTACTTCCACATTAAATTTTTGATTGGCACCATCAACAAAATCATAAGAAACAATGTTGGCACCTACTGCTGTGGAGACACTTGCAACGTCCCAACTTAAACCCGTTTGAGCATTAATTAGGCTGTAATCATTTCCAGCGGCAGGTTCATCCAGACAATAAGCGTATTCACACACCAAACCCGTTTGGCTAATAACGGCATGCCCATTATTTGTGGATAAAATAATTTGATCAATATTAGGCAGTCCAAGATCACCTAGTCCAGTGATAGTAAATGCATACACCCCTGAATCCATTGATTGGTTAAATTCAACGGTTTGTGCTGTCCAGTTTGCCCATAAATCAGTCGAGCTACCAGTAACTGGATCAAAATTAAGCGACGCAGAAAGCCCTGCAAAGTTAATTAAACCTGGTCTGGCTTCAGTAGAGCCATTGGCGTACACAACTTCTACTTTAATAGAATCCACATCCTCTAACTCAACCTGCCATGTAAAGCTTGCTCCCATTTCATTGGGGCTATTTAACGCATCACGTCCATGGACACTCGCATCCTCAATTAAATGATCATAAAAACACGCATATAAATTACTTTCATCTAATACACTAACTGCAACAAAATCATCAACCACAACATCTGTCTGTGTCTGTGTCTGTGTTTGAGACTCAGTAACAGTGCCTACATCAGTATTAGTAGTTTCTGTTTGAGTAACGGTAGCTGTCGCAGTTTGTGAGTTTGTAGTCTCTGAGTTTGTATTGTCCTCAGTGGTTTGTGTTGCAGTATCATTTGGAGTGGTTTGAGTATCGGTATTTGACTGGGTATTTGTTACCGTAGCAGTCTCGCTTTGTGTGTCCGACTGCGTCTGAGTGGTTTGCACTGTGTCAGTTTGGGTTGATGTACTAACCACATCAATATTAGATTGAGTAGATGTGTTGTCCACAGTAGTAGGCGAGGATTGAATACAACTGGTTGCTACCGCTGCAAACATAATCGGCGTAGCAAGAAGGGCCTGAATTTTCATTGTCATTTCTCTAAAGTTTGATAATTAAAAGAAGCCATACCGCTTTAAATGATGAATAAAAATTCACGCACAGTGTATTAATGCAAATAAAGCAAATTATGATTTGTATCTTATTTGTTATATAAATATTATGTTTTAATACAAAAAATCAGTAAAGTGTTATTTTGTTTGAACATCCTTTTTTGAGAGCTGGGTGACACTTATCCCAAAAATAGCGATCTTTATTTACGCGGCGAGTATTTTTTATACTTAAAAATCCGCTAATATTTCTATTAATTTTTTTCTAAGTAGACAAATTATGATTTTAAATCCCTATTACTTTACAAACTTTTTTAAAATTTCTGTGGGTGTGTGTTTATTTTTATTCCCTTCATTGTTGTTTGCCCACTCAGCTGATACAACCAAAACAGGTTTCATAAGTGGGTTTTTACATCCCATATTTGGCGTCGATCATTTAATTGCTATGTTTGCTGTGGGATATTTAAGTGCGTTAATTGCAAAAAAATCCATTATTTTAATTCCTGCTGTTTTTGTAATGTCGATGATCATTGGAGGATATTTTGGATTAATACTTTTGTTTGAAATGCCAACAGAGTGGATCATTAGAATTTCCATTATTGCTTTGGGAGTATTTATATTAATGAATAATTCCAAGCTTAAAACGCATCCTGTTTATTTAAGTGTCGTTTATTTAAGTGTTGGCATATTTGGCATTGCTCATGGATTTGCCCATGGCGAAGAAATGCCATATTTTCTTAAGCCTCAATTTTTCATATTAGGGTTTGCCACCTGCTCGATCCTTATCCATATTTTAGGTATTGTTACTTTTATTGGTTTAAATCGATTTATTAACAAAAAAATGAATGTGATTATCTCAGCACTAACTATTACTAGCGGTTTGTTAGTGATTTATTTTTTATAAAAATAAAGTGAAACTTAACTTAGATAGTTGCGAAATCAGCTTTTAAATTACGATCCGAGGCCGTTTTCTAATCGAGGATCTAGCATGATGATTTTAAATAAATATTTTGTAAGTTTGTGTTTAATTAAACTCAACTCAAAAAGGTACCAACAACAGCTATCAAGACATACTGAATTGTGAATCAAAAAAATAAAATAAAATAAAATAAAATAAAGTTCTAAAATATGTGCAGAGTTGTCAATTTTCGAAGTCAGCTGCTTGCTGTGATAGTTACTGGGAAACACAAAATGTTTTGTTTGTATAATTGAATTAAAGATTAAGTGTTGTCATAGCAAAGCTTGCGTGTCCTTAGCAATATACTCCTGCTTTGCTTTAAAAAGTGATGATTTAAAAAGTGGTGCTTTAAAAAGTGATAACCCATGTCACGATCGGCAATTTGTTTCGGACACTGCTTTAATATCCACTTCCTGTCCTTCCTATTTTTTTGCAAATAAGATCCTCGCATTAAATCCTTACTTGTTAACAAAATAAGCGCTCACTTAACTTTTCCTTTAATTAAAATGATCAGGATATGTTTAATTCTTTTGTTGTTGCGTGACATAATTTTTTCTTTTTGTTGTATGTTATTGATTTGTAACGCATTTTATTGACGTTTTTGTTGTTGTATTATTTTTGATCAAAAACCGCTTTTTAACACTCTAACACTGTTCGTTTTTTTGAGAAAAAAATGACGCATAGGCCACGGAATATCTGTGTTCACTGTTGTTTACAAAAATGAACATTAAAATCGTGCCAATGTTATGTTTTGTATTGCATTACCGACTTCAAATGATAGAATCTGCGGCATAAGTCTGGTTTTTGACGTGAACTAGAACGTGTTTATCAATTTTCTGTCATTTACTTGCAATAGGATTTCAAAATGTTTCTTAAATCTACATTCAGCTTTGATGGTGGCGCCGCTGTTTTATATCGCCTTATTGATGCTTTAATTCTGGTTGCTTGTTTCTTTTCTATTTTATTTGTTACTGATCAGGTATTAACTAAAGATTATGCTTTGTTAATGATTAGTACTCTTTTTGTTTATACCTATCTTGCTGAATCCCTTCAGCTCTATCGCTCTTGGCGCATTGGCCGTTTTTCAAAAATGCTTTGGCTGTTAACTTTTACAATATTTTTGACATTTTTGGTGATCGCGACGTTGTTGTTTATTTTAAAAGAAGGTCAGATTTTTTCTCGCGCAATTATTTTGTCTTGGTTTACTTTGTCTTGGGGATTTCTGGCTTCTTGGCGCATTGCTGCTCGTCAAATCAAAGTATGGCGCCGATTACGCGGTTTAAGTTTGCAAGACGTGGCTATTATCGGATTAACCAACAGCGGACGTGATTTATACCGTCAAATGCAAATCAATAATGAATTGGGTTTTAATTGTTTGGGGTTTTTTGATGCGCGCACCCATGATCGTTATTTGGGAGCCACTAATCCTAATGCTTTAGAAAACGAAGCGGACAAAATATTGGGTAATTTTGAAGACGCGATTGCTCTTGCGCGTAAAGGTAAAATTGCAAAACTGTATATTTGTTTGCCACTTAAGGCGGAAGAACGCATCGCGCAAATTATTGCTAAGTTAGGCGATACTACCTGTGATGTATTAATTGTGCCTGACTTCTTATTAAATAATTTGATGCACGCGCGTATTGGTAGTGTGGGCGATGTAGATACGGTCAGTGTGTTTGAGTCCCCGACTAAAGGCATTAAGGAATATTATAAGCGTACATTTGATTTATTATTTTCAGCATGTGTGATTTTATTTATTTCTCCTATATTAATGATGATCGCAATTGCGGTAAAATTAAGCTCAAAAGGGCCTGTGCTATTTAAGCAAAATCGTTATGGGTTAGATGGCAAACAAATTGGCGTGTATAAATTTAGATCTATGACTGTCATGGATAACGGCGCCGAAATGAAACAAGCCACTAAAGGTGATGCGCGTATTACAAAAGTAGGCGCTTTTTTACGTAAAACCTCCCTTGATGAATTACCTCAATTTTTTAATGTCTTGTTAGGTGATATGTCGGTAGTGGGCCCAAGGCCTCATGCGGTATCGCACAATGAAGAATATCGAAAAATTGTAAACTTTTATATGTTACGTCATAAAGTAAGACCAGGAATTACTGGGCTTGCTCAGGTCAATGGTTGGCGCGGCGAAACTGACACATTAGAAAAAATGGAAATGCGAGTGAAGTATGATTTGGAATATATCCGTCATTGGTCCCTTGTATTAGATATCAAAATTGTATTCTTGACTCTATTTAAAGGGTTTGTGAATAAAAACGCATATTAATTAAACGCTTAGAAGGTAAATAAAATGAAACACACCAATAAGAAATCGTTCATTGTTTTAGGGCTTTGTTCAGCACTTTCAACTGCTACCTTTGCGGCACAAACGCCTGGTAGTATCAATACAGAATCGGGCATTGATTTAACGCCACTGTTAAATATTACTGCAAAAAATGACGCAGCAACTCGTGATGAAGAGTTATACACTTCATTAACACCGTCTTTAACTGCTGAACTTTTAGATGGTGCGAATCAATATTTAGGTACAACGGATTTAGAAATTGGTGTGTACTCTGAAGATGAAAACGATAATTTTGTGGATTTTAATTTAGGCGGCGAAGCGAATATTGAGTTTTCAGCGAATAGCTTTTTACAAACGACCATTGATATTGAATTTGGTCACGAAGCGACGTTGTCTGCTGAAGTGGATGGTGACTTAACACGTTTTATTACCCCTGCGGTGGGTGGTTTTTACCAATACAATCTAAGTAATAACATCAGTCGTGTTCGTGCTTTATTTAATGTTGCTGATAAAACTTACACAAACTTTGAAGATGAAGCAGAATTTTTAGAGTTAACCACGGCGGGTTTAGGTGTTGAGTATTATTACGATCAAGATGCTCAAACCACTTATATTGCTGAATTAACCTTTGAAAATTCGGATTATAAAAAAACGAATCCAACTGGCGATCAAGATAGCTTAACTTCTACTGCAAAAGTAGGTGTGCAGTTTGTTGCGTCAGAGCTTTTGTCTGGTGAAGTGCGTATTGGTTTGGCGCAAAAAGATTTTGCTAATTCTGCAAAAGAAGACTTCAGTGGGTTTTCTTGGAATGCTAATGTAGATTGGGCGCCAAGAAGTTATTCAACGTTTGCTTTTACCACAGGTTTTGTTGTAAATGATGCAAGTGGTGTTGAAGACTTTATTACTGAATCAACATTTGGTGCAAATTGGTCCCACCAGTGGAGCTCAGTTTTAAGCTCAAGTGCTGCTTTAAATCATACTTTAGAAAATTATGAAGGCATTGATCGTGTTGATAATACGACGGTTTTGAATTTGGGCGGAGTTTATAGTTTTGCAACCACGCAGCCAAAATTGGATTTAACATTTGGACTTGAATTGACCCATGTAGATTCTGAACTTAACGTACTTGATTCTGATGACACATTAGTGAATATCGGTTTGGATGTTATGTTGTAATGCAGGCATTACGATTAATTATTTTAACAGGGCTCAGCATTTTTGCTGGGCTTTGTTTTTCTCAGGACAATGAAACTGCCAACTTGGGTTATAAATTAGGCCAGGGCGATAAAATTATTATTAAGATTTTTGGTCAAGATGATTTAACTTTAGAGACGCAACTTAATGATAGCGGGACCATTAATTATCCATTTTTAGGATCTTTAATTGTGCAGGGGTTAACTGTAGAACAAACTGAAGCGTTAATTTATAACGGCCTAAAAGGTGATTATATAGTCGAGCCTAATGTGTTTGTTGGTGTAGTTGAGTACCGTCCATTTTATATTCATGGTCAAGTAAATCGAGCTGGTGGTTACGCTTATCAACCGGGTATGACATTAAGTCAGGCGATTGCGTTGGCAGGTGGTTTAACTGAGCGCGGTTCCAAAGAAAAAATATTCATCACCCGTGAGTCAAAAGTGACGGCTATTCAAGCTGGGTCGTTTGATACACCTATACGTGCTGGCGACACGATCATTATTAATCAGAGATTTTTCTAACCTATGCTGTCTTCTGAACACAACAAAGATTCTCAATCGCAAGAACAAGTGATCGATTTAAAAAAAACATTTCTAACTGTTTATAAAGTGAAATGGCGCATTTTAATTGTCTCATTTTTAGTGACAATTATTGCAGCGTATGCCGCAATGAATATGACGCCAGAGTATCGTTCAACGGCGACATTATTAATTGAGTCTCAACAAACCAAAGCAATACAGATTGATGAAGTGTATGGATTAAACTCAAATAATTCTGAATATTTATTAACACAGTTTGAAATTTTAAAATCACGTAATATTGCTGAGCGTGTATTTAACGAATTAAATATTGCAGATACGTTGGAGCAATCTGACAAAGTGTCATTAAAACAAAAAGTTAAAAATCTGATCCCATTTTTGCCTCAAGAAACGATCGAGCAAACGTCTGAATCAATTGAAGCTCAACATCAAATTCAAGTGTCTAATTTTGCTGCAAATATTTCTATTAGCCCAGTTCGTAAAACTCAGTTAGTAAAAGTTAGTTTTAATTCACAAGACCCTGAACTTGCTCGAGATGTTGCCAATGCAGTGGGTAATGCTTATATAAAATCGCAGTTAGAGGCAAAATTAGGCATTACTTCCAAAGCGAGCACCTGGGTCGGTGGGCAGTTAATTGAGTTAGAGCAAACCTTAACGGAATCTGAAAAAAAATTAGATGCCTTTAGAAAAAAACACGACCTTATTGATATTGAAGGCATAGCAACACTTGAGTCTAAAGAATTACAAAAACTTAAAGATGAAATTGCATTATCAAGTGCCATTAAAATTAAAGCCGATAGTTTATTAAAAATTGTAGAGCAATATGGATCGGATAATTTTGATTTGTTAGAAAGTTTACCTGCTATTTCTAATCATCCTGCGTTCCAAAATGCTAAAAAAGAAGTGTTGATTGCTGAGAAAGAATTTAGTGAATTAAGCCAAATTTATGGCCCCAAACACCCTACATATATTATTGCAAAAGCACAGTTAGAGTCTGTGCGATTAAATTTCACTTCACAAATTGTTAAACAAATTGAAGGGATTGAAAAAGAAGCGCAAGCAGCCAAAATTAATTTAACCGTTTTACAAGAAGAGTTTGATAAAGCCAAAGCGAATTTTTCTAAGATTAATAATTTAACTTCGCAATATCGTCAAATTGAACGTGAAGTGGAAACCAATCGTCAGTTATATGGTAATTTCTTATCGCGCCAAAAAGAAATGGATATCACCTTTGATTTTGATTCTCAAGTAGCACGATTTACCGATTATGCGATTCGCTCTAATTATCCTGTTAAACCGAATAAAAAATTATTGGTGTTAATGGCGTTTGTCGGATCGCTTGGTTTTTGTGTGATGTTAGCGTTATTACTTGATGCATTAAACGATACAATTAAGTCTCGTGATGATGTTGAAAACAACTTAGCATTACGTATGTTAGGATTTATTCCTAAAATTCCTAAAAAATTAACAGACACTCAGTTGGCTAATTTATTTTTCAACGAAGCTGAAAAACTCTATGCTGAAGCGATTCGATCGATTCGCACCTCTATTTCATTATTAGCCATTGATAAGCCAATTAAAATATTAGAAGTCACCTCTTCGGTGCCAAGTGAAGGTAAAAGTTCGACGTCGATGAACTTAGCGTATTCGTTTGCATCTATGGAAAAAGTATTGATTGTTGATTGTGATTTACGTAAACCAAAAATTGCAAAACGTTTTGATTTACCTGCATATCAAAATGGGCTGTCTAATTATTTAGCCGGCAGCGATGCGTTGGAAGATTGTATTTGTACAAATTTAAAAGGTAATGTGGATGTGTTACCAGCTGGATCAATACCTTTGAATCCACTTGAGTTATTATCATCTGAAAAGTTTAAAACGTTATTAGAAACGTTAAAAACAACTTATGATAAAATTATTTTGGATACGCCACCGATTCATGCAGTAAGTGACGCATTGGTACTAGCGCCAATGTGTGACGCTACGATTTTAGTTGTAAAAGCCGATGCCACAAACACCAATGCCATTAAACGCACAAGTGCACAAATTACTCAGTCTCATGGGAAATTATTAGGTGTGGTGTTGAATCAATTTAATACTAAAAATGCATCTGAAGATTATGGCTATTATCAGTATTCTGAATACAAAGATAAAAAGAGTTAATTATGTTTGATTTGCACTGTCATATTTTACCTGGCATTGATGATGGTGCATCAACATTAGAAGACACACATAATTTATTAACGTTAAGTATAGAGCAGGGTGTGACCCATATGGTTGCCACTCCGCATATTCGATTCGGTCGATTTGAAAATTCAATAAAAAGCATAAATGCTGCTTTTGAAATTGTGCAGCGTCATATTCTAGATCAAAACCTTCCTATTATTTTAAAATCTGCAGCAGAAGTGCATATCTGTCCTGAAATTATGATTTTAGCGCAACAAAAAGCGCTGCCTTTTTTAGGGCAATATGATGGTTCTGATGTGTTGTTATTAGAGTTACCTAATGATCATATTCCAGCTGGTACCGAAAAATTAATTTCATGGCTTGCCAAACAAAATATTAAATCAATGATAGCGCACCCTGAAAGAAATAAAACGTTGCGTAAACACCCTGAAAAAATTCAAGAATTTAAAAAACTAGGCTGTTTGTTTCAAGTCACCGGTGCAGCATTTTTAGGTGATATGGGCGAGAATGCGCAGGTTATTAGCGAGCGTTGGTTAAAAGAAGGTGTGTTTAATATTATGGCTTCTGATTGTCATAACATGCTAAAGCGCGCACCAAAACTTGATGAAGCATTTGCAAGAGTCACACAAATAGCGGGCATTAATGTTGCGAATGATTTGACGATTAATACGCCAAAATTAATTACTGAGAGTTTGTTTCATGTCTGAAAAGAATAATAAAACAAAGTCTTGGTTGAATCAGATTGTCATTGTTTTTTTTATGTTGATTTTCTTATATTTGATTCCTAAGGTATATCAATTTGGAATGGCCAATGCTTTTTATTTTAAGTCTCAATATTACATAGCAAAGTGGATAAAAGATCAGGACAGTTTTAGTCAATCTGGATTTGATGATGCGTTTGATGCAGCGCAACGTGCCTATTTAATGGATTCTAACAATGCGCATTATTTATTGAATTTCGCTAAAATTCAAGAATTAGGCTGGTATTATCAGGTCTATACTCCTGAAGCAGATCAATTAATTTTATTGTATCAACAAGCGATTGATATGAGGCCTAAATGGCCAAATGCATATGGTGATTATGCATATAGCTTGGCATTTATTAAGCAGGATACTCAAGCTGCGTTTGATGCTTTAAAACAAGGTTTAAGTAATGGTTCGTTTGCAAAATCTGTGCATGAAAATGTGATTTTAATTGGATTTTCTTTTTGGAACGATATTTCATTTAGCGATAAACAAATGACACTTAGTTCAACATTAATATTGATTAATTCAAATGACCAATCGGTTTATCAGTCTTTAAAAAGTTCGTCTCTGATTTATAATAAACTATCAATATTATGTTCCTATTTTGAAAATAATCCCTCTAAATTAAATGCTCTTGGAAAAAAACGAGTCAATCAGGATATATGCAGCTTCATTAATTTTTAACGATTATACTTTTTTAAATTTGATGTTTCTTTTTCTTCCGCGTGCTATTGGTTGCGCAGTATATTGAACAATTAAAATCTCAAAATACATTTTTACGTGACTTAATTGATGAGCGCCAAGCGGTGATGGATCAACAATTAGAGTCATTGCAAAATTTAGAAGAATGAAGGAGGCAAAATGATTGATTTTAATTTTATTAAACAGCTTGAAGGTTTTGAGTTAAAAGGCTATGTGCCAAATCCAGATACAAGTAAGTCCGGTGTGTCGATTGCATCTGGATTTGATATTGGGCAACGCGATCAAAAAGAAATAGAGTAAGCGTTTGATACACTACTGGCCAAAAAACTGTGTATTTATTGCGGTAAAACAAAACACGATGCAGCAAATTTTTTAGCTAAAAATCCATTAATAGTCAGTAATGATCAAGCAAATATTATTAATGAATACGCCCATAAAACCAGTGTGTCTCGATTGGAAAAACAATGGAATAAGATTGTGATACTCCTTTTAGTGACCTGCCTGTTGCATGTCGCACAGTTGTGGCGTCAGTTGCGTTTCAGTACGGAACATTAAGTGCAAAAACCCCCAACTTTTGGAAACAGGTCACTGCTTTAGATTGGACCTCTGCAATTAAGAATTTAGAAAATTTTGGTGATGCATATTCTGGTCGAAGAAAAATAGAAGCGAAATATTTAAAAGACGCATTGTAAAGTGTTAGTCGGGTTTGTACCTAGTTAGGTTTGTACTTAGTTGGGTTTGTATTTAGTCGGGTTTGTATTTATTTACCATCTTGTCTTCGAGCATAGGTAATATTATAAACGTGGCTAAAAACATGGACATAATCACACCGAGGTTAATCAGTGGAAAGGATTCCAATAATGCAGCAGCTGCGGGCACACTTGCAAAAATTTGGTTAATTGTGGCGGATAATAACCCAACATAAGACCAGACCATTAAATAATAATGTAAACGAAATGATCCATATAAAATGGCAAAAAATGCGGTAATGGTAGTGACCAAATTTAATATTGCCAGCAGATGAAAAACCCCCAAACTGCCCGTGTTAGTTGTGATGGAAAACGACGTTATATTTAAAATAATAATTGAGACGAAGTACATTAAACCTAATGAGCGATGTACCACAGACCCTTTTTTCATAAATAATACGAACAAACCTAGAATCAACGCACTGAATCCAAAACTAATATGAACGATAGTTAGCATATAACATCCTTTTAGGATTAAATTTTGCGAATTATACCTGTATCCAATTTAAATAAGAGTTAATCGGCTCTTTATTTGGTTAGTATATTGTAGGATGGCTTTTGAAAATAATCATAGCTGGGTGTTGAGGGGGGGGGGGAGAGGTGTTGAGGTGTGGTGATTGGATAAAACGCGTTTAGATTAAGCAGTCTCTGAATGATCCATATCATTCAGAGACGCATTTTATAACGAAGTTTAAAAGTTAGGCAATTCATCCAGTGTGATGACTAAATCATGGTTGTATATGTGTTGCTTGTGGGCGTTGGTGTTGTAATGTTCACCTGTCCAGAAATTATTTTCATGAGATATACCTTCACCTTCACTTAAATAACCGTCATTCCAAACTAAAAAGTATAACCACCAAGCATTGTCTGCTTGCATATTATCTGGGTCAGGAATATTGGAGTTTTCGCTCATGGCGACCATTTTTACTTCTTGTGATGACATTTTCGTTTCGTTGTAGATACTAATTTGGGAGCTGTAATCTTGTGCTGTAGCGTATACGTCGTAACTTGTGATATCGACGTATTCATCTCCTGGGTACCAAGCTGCTGACTGCCCATTCCATTGCCATATTAAGTTATTTAAACCATGATGATTAGTTAAACGGTCATATAAATATCGCCACATTAATATCTGGGCATAAGCAGGTGGCACGTCATCTGTTCTGTTAGCTGTACCCCACCAAAACCATCCACCTGAAGCTTCGTGCAATGGGCGCCATAAAACCGGTACGTTGGCCGTTTCAAGTTTTTGCAGTTCACCTGCGATCAAATCAATATCATTGATGATATTGGCAAAATCACTGCTGTTTACATCTAATTGATTATTTGAAATGGGTATTTCAAATGCAGTGCCTTCAGGTTTCGAATCAGTTTGAGTGTAAAATTCTCCAATGGTTTGACCTGAAACATTTGGATCACGCCAGTGCCAAGTAAGTGAAATGAGCCCCCCTTTATTCCAAAAAGCAATGGCTTCTTCGGTTTGTTGTAAACCACCTAAGAATTGATTGTCGATACCATAATTCATGAAATCATAACCCATAATCGCAGGGGACTTACCTGTATCGTTTATGACTCGTTGCTCCATATCAACGCTGTCATCCCAAGTTAAATCCATGATGCCCGATAACATATGGTTGCCCCATTGAGATCGTAAATAGTCATACACTTGTTGTGTTTTATTATTTGCATTGGGGTTCACTAGATCAACTCTAATAGGAGTTTGAATATCATTACCCATCCCAGGACACATGGATTGAGATAAACATATGTTGTTATTTTCTAATCCCCAGCTTCCATTATCTGCAGCACATAAAGTGGTTTGTACTTCGCCCACTACGCAATAATCAAAATTCCCCACACCAGGATCAGAGTTACCTTGGTACATAATGCATGATGCGCTGTTTTCCCAGCCCCAACCATCGCCGTCAGGGTCACTTTCTGCGTTACGGCAATATGGACGACCTTCAGATGTGGCATTTGGAATGATGTCCATGGTTACTTGAGTGTCGGTTTTTGTATCTGTATTTGAATCAGTCATTGTTTCAGTTTGAGTCATTGACTGTGTTGCTGTTTCAGTTTGAGTCATTGACTGTGTTGTTGTTTCAGTTTGAGTGTTTGTATTTGCGTTTGGGTCGACAATGCAGCTTGCAAGTAGCATTTGCAAAACAGAAAACACTGTTAGATGGAATTTTTTCATAGAACACCGAGAGAGTTGGATTAGGGGTTGGATTAGAGTGTATTTTAAATTGAATTAAGAAAATTAAATGAGACATGAAATACATTGTATACAAATGATATACGCCAATATAACTTTAAGGGTATGTTTTATATGGCATGCGCTTTTGGTTTTTAGGGCTGGGTAAGCGTTTTGGTTTAATGTCATTGCTTCGTTTAATAGCGAGAATCCGTTCTTTGACTACAATTTGTATATATCTGTATTAATTTGTAAGTCTGATTTGAAGGCTTGAAAGGATCTTAAATGAAACTCGGTTCGCAACTGTACTTACTTGCCTTTGTGGTGGTGCTGTATTCTTTTTGTGCTTCTTTAGCCAATAACATAACCAGTATGAAATCTTATTTGGATGATCAATTAGCGTCACATGCTCAGGATGCAGCAAATAATTTGGGGTTAGCGATCACACCTTATTTAGATGAGCCTGGTTTGGTTGTGGCACAAACCATGTCTAATGCTGTGTTTGATAGTGGGTATTATTATAGCCTTGAGTTAGTACGGTCCGATGGAGAGGTGCTCCTTAAAAATAGTAATCCATTTGAGTTAGAAGGTGTGCCGTTTTGGTTTTTACATGTAATAAAATTGTCACCTCCAATTATGCAAAGTGAGGTTAATTCAGGGTGGTTGCCATTTGGTGTTTTAAACATTCAATCGCACCCAGGTAAAGCATATAGGGCATTGTGGCAGCATTTTAAACAATCACTTTGGGCCAGTGCGCTTCAATTTGTGTTTGTTTTAGTGGTGTCTTTTTTGTTTATAAGGGCCATAACTAGCACGTTACGCTCGATAGAAACCCAGGCAAATCGAATTTCAAAAAAACAGTTTGTTTTAAATGAAGTTAAGCCCTATAGCCGAGACTTGGCAGCTGTGGTGCATGCGATTAATTTTATGGCTAATAATATAAGACGCAGTTTTTCGGAGCACACGGCTAGTAATGAATCCCTGATTCGTGAAGCGTATATTGATAACTTAACTGGTTTGCCAAATCGTCGTTCAGCCAGTCAGCATTTTACAAATCAGCAGGCATTACGAGAGCAACATGATTCGCGTTTTTTATTGTTTTTAATTACGCTGCCTTCATTAAAAGAAGTGAATGAAACCGAAGGATATGGCGGCGGCGATGAATATGTGAAACAAGCTATAAGGCATGTGCAATCTGCAATGAAAAATATTTTAGAAGTTGTAGTGTTTAGGTTGTCTGGTTCAGAATTGTGTGTATCGGTGTTGGATCCAATATGTCAGCCCATTAATATTCAAAAGCAACTTTTAGAACATTTTAACGTAGAGCAAAGCAGTCGTTACCCAAATGGTTTTGCGCATTTTGTGTATGTTGATGTGAAAAGAGGTGAGGTTTTCTCGACTGTTTTGTCTCATTTAGATAATGGATTGACGCAAAAATTATTTATACCGACCGACCCTGCTAAAATTCATCAACAAATGGTGAGCAGTTCACGTTCTCGTTTGCAGTGGCAAAAACTGCTGCATCAATATATACAAAAAGATGAAGTGCTCGGGCTAAATAATAAAGACGATGGATTTTCTCATATAGATGCGCGTATGTTTGTGCAATACACGTTGAAATTAAAAGCGTTACTAAAAATCAGCACACAGCCTATTTTTGATCGAGAGCAAAAGACACTTTATGAGGAAACCTTTGTGCGGTTTATTGATGGCGCTGAGCAAGTACCTGTGCATGAAGTGTTTGCAGCGGCAGAACGCCTTGGTTTGGCCAATGCTTTGGAGCGAACCGTGGTGACGTTTATTATTAGTCAACTATTGCTTAATCCAAATAAAATGGTGCGTTATGGTATTAATATCAGTAATTTTGTTTTGCAAGATTTACAGTTTATAGATTGGTTAATTGAGTTGTTGTCACATTTTAAAGATGAATTGCCTTTGTTGGTTTTTGAAATTAACGAGTCAGCTGTGCTGGCTTCTACAGAGCATGCCAAAATTTTGATCAGTGAACTTAAGCGTTTAAATTTTTCTGTAGTAATTGAGCGGTTTGGTTCAAGTTTTGTATCATTTAAATATATTAAAAATCTTAATATCGATTATGTGAAATTAGATGGCGCGTTTATTGATGATATAGCACAAAGCGATACGCAGTTTTATATCCAAAGTACGACTGATATTTGCCATGGCATAGGTATAAAAGTGATAGCGTCTCACATTGAATCTAAAGAAAGTCAACAATTATGCCGTGGTTTTAATTTAGATGGTTTTCAGGGATTTGCTTTGCAGGGGTTATCTCAATTTAAATGAATGAGTTGATTGTTTTGCAGAATATGAATAATTGATCGGTGTTAGGTTTTATTGCAATTTGGTTGCATTAAATTAAGTCGTATTTTTTTAGTTTTCTATTGCAAAATATTCTTATAAACCTGATTAAAAAAAGCACAAAATCGCTACTACATCACATTTACATAGTATATACTTTGCGCCATTGAAACCTGACAAAATATAAACATTGAGGAAATAACCATGTTTAAAACATTAAAAATTACGGGACTAACAATCGCTTTGGCATTTAGTGCAAATAGCGCGATTGCTGCAATATCAGCTGAAGAGTTTAGTACACAAGTTTTACAAGCATTAGCAAATGGTGAAACGTTGCAATCTGTTGTTGATCAAGCATTGCTGGACAACCCAGAATCTGCTGATTTAATTATTGAGCAAGCAGTAAGTGAAGCTGGTACAGATATTGAACAAATTAAAAGTATAATGAAGTCTGCAAAAGAAAAAGGCGTAGAGTCTTCCGTTATTGCAAAAGCAGCAATTAAAGGCGCGCCATCATTTTCAAACGAAATAATCAATGAAGCCATAGCAAATGATGATAGTGAAGGCGCTTCATTAGCAATTTTAACTGCTGCTGCACAAACTGGAGTTGTTGATAACGATGAATTAACGGCCCTAGCGTTGACTAATAATTTAGATACAGATGCAGTAAATGCAATTACACAAGAATTCGCAGGCGCAGGCGGTAATCAAACAGTACCTGAGATTCCAGTTGAGCAACCAGTACAACCAGCACCAGCACCAGCACCAGCACCGGTAGTGGTTCAAAATGTTCAACCACCTGTAACTAATGCGCCGACACCTGTAAGACCAAGACCTTCAAATAGTAATTTTGGTAGCAACAGCAATACTGGTGCAAATACAGCATCACCTAATTAAATTTTAAATTTATTAAAAAAAGAGCCGCAGGCTCTTTTTTTTTACCTAAGAAAACGCATTTATGAATAGTATACAAATAGCAGGTTCGCAGCATTCAACTTGGATGGTCTGGTTGTTGGGTTTGGTTATGGTTTGGTCTCCCATACCACTTGGTAGTAATCGAATTTGGGCTTGGTCTTTATTAGAATTAATAATTTTTAGTCTGATGTTTTTGCATTTAGTTTTATGTTTCATTAAAAAACAAACCATTATTCAAAATCGTTTTACGTTTTATGTTATTAGCGCCCCTGTTTTGTTAGCTGGATTTTTGATGCTTCAATCCGTTTGTGTATTTCAATTTGTGTGTAGTGCTGATGTATATCAAACCCAACAATTATTTTTAAAAACTCTAGGGTTTATTTTTTTTATTATTTTGATTTGCCAATATATATATAATCAAAAAACACTAAGATTATTTTTAGGATTTGTTGTGGTTGCAGGCTGTATTCAAACTACTTATGGATCAGCAATTAATTTATTGGGTATTCAAGAGTCGATTGTATTTGGATTTAATGAAGGTGATCGAGCAAGAGGGTCGTTTGTTTATCAAAATCATTTTGCTAATTATTTGGGTTTGGTTTTGTGTTTGGCAATCGGGTTAATGCTAAGTGAATTAAAAACAGAAAAACAATTACTAAGTGGTAAGGCGCTATTACGTGATTTGCTTGAGATGTTATTAAGTAAAAAATTCATATTGCGTTTGGGTATTATCATTATGATAATCGGTTTGATCTTAAGCCGATCACGAATGGGGAACTCAGCATTTTTTGTTGCGTTTTTTATGGTTTCGATTTTTGCTATTTTTTATTATCGTAAACCGCCAATCACATTAAAGTGGATAGTATTGAGTATATTCATTATTGATATTATTGTGGTGGGAATGTTATTTGGTTTAGAAAAAGTAAAGGATCGAATTGTTGAAACCAGTTTTGCATCTGAAACTCGTGATGAAGTAGTGCGAGATAGTTTGCCAATTATCCAAGAGAATTTTTGGACAGGTACAGGCGGTGGGAGCTTTTATGGTGTATTTCCGTCCTATCAGCCCGAAGAGTATTCCTTGTTTTATGATCATGCACATAATGATTATGTACAATTTGCAGTTGAGTTTGGTGTGCCCATAACAATAATGTTGGGTTTATATTGTTTGTATGCGTTGTTCTTAAACTTTCAAACTATGCGACAGCGTAAAACAAAATTATACCAAGGTGTCGCATTTGGGTGCGCAATGGGTATCATCTATATGCTGATACATATTACGGTTGATTTTAATTTGCAAGCGCCTGCTAATGCATTATTGTTTTTAACGATTATTAGTTTGAGTTTTATTGTGCGTTATATTCCATCTAAAAATTAAATTTAATATTTTAAAAAGGTTTGACTATGTATCAAGAGTATTTTTTAACGTTTGTTGCATTAATTGTCATTGCATTTATTTTTCTTTTGAATGTCTTTATTTTTGATGCAACTTCAATTATCAAAAAACAACAACCAGGATTTCCAATTGAACCTAATCATGAGTCATTTTTATTTAGAAGTCATCGAGCATTAAGTAATTTAAATGAAACACTTTCGTTGTTTTTGATTTTAGCGTTTGTAGGGATTTTGATGCAAGTGAACTCAAATTGGCTGGGTTTCAGTGCGCTGGTTTATTCAATATCAAGATTTTTATATGTTGTTTGTTATTTGTTCAATATTAAATTGATGCGATCTATGTGCTTTGGAATTGGGCTTTTAGCTTTGTGTTGTATGTTCGTTGTTAATGTCTTTTATTTAATTTAGGCGTAGGTAAATGTTGACCTTGATGTGATGGATGGTGTGTCTGACAATATTACAGTTGGGCCAGTAATAAATATGGCGAAATATACCCTAGGTACTGACTCGATATCTTTATTTGGTTTGGGTGCGCGTGGCGAATACTTTATGGATGGCCGTGATGTAAACAGTTTTTATACAGCTGTTGAAATGACTTACGGTACTATTTCAACCGATGTGAGCTCGGTCGATTGTTCATTGTCTAATTTTGATGCCGTTGCATTTGGTGGTTATGCTTGGCGTTGGGATAGCGGTATGAGCGTTAAATTAGGTGGTGGTTTGCGTCAAACCGTTTATTTAGAAGATGCTTATGCTTGTGATGATGGCAGTACAGAAGGTGTTGGTTTTGAAACTGAAGGGATCATCACCGGATTTGGTTTAGATTTTACTGTTGGTAAAAGTTTCTAATAAAGCGTATTTATTAAACATTAACCCAAAAACAACGTGTTTTTGGGTTTTTTTATGCCTGTAGCAAATGCTCATAAGTGAGCTGCATATTTAAAATAAAAATCCCATTGCTTGAATTTTAACTATACTGTATAAATACACAGCTTAAATGCATTGTATTGTTTGTTTAACCAGTGGGATTGATTATGTTAACTCAACTATCTATTCGTAATTTTGTATTGGCTAAGGAGATTTTTCTAGATATTCAGTCCGGTATGACTGCTATAACTGGAGAGACCGGAGCGGGTAAGTCGATTTTATTAAATGCTTTAAATTTGACCTTAGGGGGGCGTGCCGAGCAAGGTATTGTTCGAAATGGCGAGGCGCGTGCAGATGTGTCTGCTAGTTTTGATATCAGAAATCAAACCATCGCTCATAATTGGTTGGTTGAACATGATTTAGATGAACAATTCGATTGCATATTACGCAGAACCATTGCAAAGGATGGGCGCAGTAAAGCGTTTGTAAATGGGCAACCTGTTACTTTGGTGCAGCTAAAAGAAATTGGTTCTATGTTGATTGATATACATAGTCAGCATCAACACCAAAGCTTATTAAAGGCAAGTAATCATAGGCGTCTTCTTGATGATTATGCGGGTAATGATTCCTTGGCAGCTTCTGTAAAAGACACCTTTTATAAGTGGAAAAAAGCCAATAATGAGCTCAATGAATTACTGCAAAATAGCGATGAATACCATGCTATGCGCCAACTTTTGAATTATCAAATTGACGAAATGTGTGAATTAGAATTATCGCCTGAACATATCGAAAAACTAGAAACGATACAAAAATCTCAAAGCCAAATTCAAAACACAATGCTGCATCTAGAGTCTGCGCAAAACATATTAAATGATGAGTCGTTTAATCCAGCGGCAGGTATTGCTCAATGTGAACGTCAAATTCTTCCCTTGTTAAAAATGTATCCCGAATTACAAGACACTCTTGAGTTATTACAAAGTGCGCAAATTCAAATTGATGAATCTTTAAATAATATTGAGCATTTTTCGCAAAATTTAGAAACCGACCCACAGGTGTTATTAGAGACAGAGCAGCAACTATCAACAATTTATGATTTAGCGCGAAAACATGGTGTGAGTGCGGATGCGCTTGAATCTCATTATAGTTTGTTGTGCGAGCAATTAGCGCAATTAGATAGCAGTGATGTGCAAATAACACAGCTTAAACCAAAGGTTTTAAAGTTGCATGAGCAATATTTGAAGCTTTGCAAAAAATTAAATAAATCTCGAATGGTCGCAATTCCTAAATTTAACGAAGCGATTTGCGAGCAGTTATCTTGGTTAAATATGTCAGGTGCACAATTTCGTTGTAAAACAATTAAACTATCAGCTGAACAATATAATGAATTTGGTACTGAGCAAATTGAATTTGAAGTAGCGATTAATGCAGGGCAAGATTTTAAAGCATTGCAAAAAAGCGCTTCAGGTGGTGAGTTGTCACGTATTAGTTTAGCGATTGCTGTGATATGCGCACAACGTAGTTGTGTGCCGACTATGATTTTTGATGAGATTGATATTGGTATTAGTGGGGCGACGGCGCAAATGGTTGGGAAGCAATTAAGTGCGTTAGGAAAGCATGCTCAATTACTATGTGTAACGCATTTGTCGCAAGTGGCAAGTCAGGCCAGTCAACATTGGTTGGTTGAAAAGGCCGAAGTGGCTAATCAAACTATATCGAGTATCCGCTCTTTGGATAAAAAGCAACGTACTCATGAAATTGCGCGAATGATTGGAGGTATTGATATTACAGATCGAACCCTTGCCCATGCTAATGAAATATTAAAATCAAGTTCGGCCAGTTTACAATAAAACAAAGCAAGGTATTAATTTATTGCTTTGTTTTGGTGCGAATCTATCAAAAAGATA
Source organism: Marinicellulosiphila megalodicopiae (assembly GCF_045862395.1). Classification (NCBI taxonomy): domain Bacteria; kingdom Pseudomonadati; phylum Pseudomonadota; class Gammaproteobacteria; order Oceanospirillales; genus Marinicellulosiphila; species Marinicellulosiphila megalodicopiae. Next base: position 4,062,546 of record NZ_AP023087.1, on the reverse strand, counting down.
TTGGTTTTTATTGAAATGTTTAATGTAGGTTGTTGATTCTAAAAGGGAAAAGTACGATTTTAACGAATGGCTTGATATTTGCTTAATTATTTTGTTTAGACATTTAAATCAGTCCAATGACCCCAAAAATCAACACATTACCTCATTTAGTTATTATCGGAAATGGCATGGTGACAGGCCGTTTTTTAGATGAAATGATGAAATTACATACGAATCAATATCGAATCAGCGTCATCAGTGCCGAAGGATATGGCAGTTATAATCGAATCATGCTTTCAAGTATTTTGGCCAAAACTGCCTCTGTGGACTCAATTATTCAAAAAGATGAAGCATGGTATCAAAATAATGGAATTTCACTAATACTAGGTCAGAGCGCTAAACACATCAATCCAGTGTCCAAAGTGATTACTTTGTTTAATGATCAGCGCGTTGAGTATGATCAATTAGTGATTGCAACGGGTTCACGAGCCAGTCAAATACCTGCACAAAACCTCCACCTTAAAAATATTATCTTTTTTAGAACAATCGAAGACACTCACAAAATACTGAATCAATGTGAATGTAGTCAAAATGCATTGGTTGTAGGTGGTGGACTGTTGGGGTTAGAGGCGGCTTATGGTTTAGCGCAGCAAGGAGTGAAGGTAACGCTATTACACAGAAGCGGATGGTTGCTTAATCGACAGTTGGATAAAATTAGTGGCGACATGCTTAAATCCATAATGCAAAAAATGAATATCACGTTTCGTTTGCAAGATGAGGTTGATTCATTTTTAGGTGATGAAGTGTTGCAGTCAGTTAAATTTAAATCAAAAGAAGTTGAAGCTTTTGATTTAGCGATTATTGCAACGGGAATTACCCCAAATAGCGAGATTGGCATTCAAGCTGGTTTGAAAGGTAATCGGGCCATTCAAGTAGACGATTACATGCAAACCAGTGATCCCTGCATCAGTGCAATTGGTGAATGCATTGAGCATGATGGCCAAACATTTGGGTTGGTCGATCCATTGTGGCGCCAAGCAAAAACCTTGGCGTATCGCTTATTTAAAAATGAAAAAAATGCATTTATCCAACAAGATATTGCCACTAAATTGAAAGTATCTGGTGTGCAGTTATATTCTGCAGGGCAGGTTGAAACAAAAGATAACTATGCTGTTTGCGTACAGGACGATCAAGAATCGGTGTATCGTAAATTAATCATTCAAGATAATAAAATTATTGGTATTGTGTTATTTGGCGATGTATCAAGTGGGCCATTTTATTTTGATTTAATGCAGCAACAACAAGATATTTCTAAGCTTTTACCTAATTTAATATTTGGCGAACAAGCTTTAAATTTAGAAGATAAGTAGTTTTATATGAGTATTATAGCAACTGATTTTATCGCTAATACAACCTGCCCATATTGTGGTGTAGGTTGTGGTGTGAGTGTAAATAAAAAAGACAATCAAATAACTGTTAAAGGTAATGCGGATCATCCGGCAAACTTAGGGCGATTATGTGTAAAGGGTTCTTCGTTACATGAAACTTTAGTAAATGATAACCGATTAGTGACACCTAAAATTCATGGTGAAGAAGTATCTTGGGATCAAGCACTTACTTTTACATCAGATAAATTTAAAAAAATCATTAATAAACATGGCAGTGATGCGGTTGCGTTTTATGTTTCTGGACAATTGTTAACTGAAGATTACTATGTTGCCAATAAATTAATGAAAGGCTTTTTGGGTTCTGCCAATATTGATACGAATTCGCGTTTGTGTATGTCATCTGCTGTAGTGGCGCATAAACGTGCTTTTGGTAATGATGTGGTACCTGGTTGCTACGAAGATTTTGAAGAGGCTGAGGTCATTGTTTTTGTTGGATCAAATGCTGCCTATGCACATCCAATTATTTTTCAAAGAATAGTAAAAGCACAAAAACAAAAAGGGACAAAAATTGTTGTGATCGACCCTCGTCGTACTGCAACTTGTGAAGTGGCAGATTTACATTTACCGATTGCATCAGGATCGGATGCTTATTTCTTTAATGGATTACTTGCCTATCTTTATCAAAACGACTACATAGATGAGGTGTTTATTCAAAATCATTGCGATGGATTTGATGATGCAATCAGTGCTGCTATGGTTGAAACTGCCAATATTGAAGATGTTGCATTAGCTTGTAAGGTGAATGCAAAAGATATTCAGACGGCATTTGAGTGGTTTGCTCAAAATCCAAAAGTCGTGACTATTTTTTCTCAAGGGATTAATCAATCTGCTACTGGTACTGACAAAGGCAATGCCATTATCAATTGCCATTTAGCCACAGGTAAAATTGGAAAGCCTGGTGCAACACCTTTTTCAATTACTGGACAGCCAAATGCAATGGGTGGTCGAGAAGTGGGTGGGTTAGCCAATCAACTTGCCGCTCATATGGATTTTGCAAATCAAAGTGATGTGCAGTATGTAAGTGATTTTTGGCAAGCTCAAAATATGGCATCCAAACAAGGCTTAAAAGCCATTGATATGTTTAATGCAGTGAACGATGGAAAAATTAAAGCAATATGGATTATGGCAACCAATCCTGTTGTCAGTATGCCTAATGCTGATTTTGTTAAACAAGCTTTGCAAAAGTGTGAGTTAGTAGTTGTCAGTGATTGTATGAGTAATACAGATACTGCAAAACTGGCAGATGTATTATTACCTGCATCAACATGGTCTGAAAAACAAGGGACAGTTACCAACTCTGAAAGAAGAATTTCATTACAAAAAGGATTTATTGAGCCTCCAGGGCAGGCAAAACATGACTGGGAAATTATGTGTGACTTTGCGAAAAAAATGGGTTTTGGGGAGGCGTTTGATTATAAAGATAGCCATGAAATTTTTGTAGAGCATGCAAAATTATCAGGAATAAATAGCTCTAAAAATAACGCGTTTGATATTTCTAATTTAGAAACTATCAGCAAAGAAGAGTATTTAAATTTCAAACCTATTCAGTGGCCTGTAACCAAACAGCTGCCTAATGGGCAAAAAAGAATGTTCTGTGATGGGAAGTTTTTTACAGATAACGGCAAGGCAAAAATGATTGCCATTAAACCTGCATCGCCAATTCATCATTTAAAGAAAGATCAATTGATATTAAATACAGGGCGCATAAGAGATCAATGGCATACCATGACACGCACAGGCAGTGTTAACCGATTGCATAGTCATACTCCAGAGCCATTTGTACAAATACACCCAAGTGATGCTCAAAGATTAAATATACAAGATCAACAAATTATTCAATTAGATAACAACAGCGCCCGCTTTTTGGCAAAGGCTGCAATTGATGAAGAGCAACAAATGTCTATGATTTTTGCTCCGATTCATTGGAGTGATGCATTTGCCTCAGCAGCAAGAGTCGATTCTTTAGTTCCAGCGATTGTTGATCAATTAAGTGGACAGCCTCAGTTTAAATCAACAGCGGTGACAGTAAGTCCTTTTAAGGCGAAATGGCATGGTTTGTTATTTTGTAATTCTGAAGTAGAGATCTCATTTGATTATTGGTGTAAGAATTTAATACATCAATCGGTTATGTATACCCTGGCGGATTTATGTGAATCTGAATTTGCCATTCGACGAGTTAAGAATTTATTTGCGCATATTAAAGATTGGGTGTCAGTTAAAGACGCACAAACTGATCATATTCGATTGGCGGGATTCAAAGGTGAAAAATTAGAATTGCTATTGTTTATCAGTCCCGATCAAACAGGGTTGGTTGACAAAAATTGGCCAGCTAAGCAAATAGGTGAATCATTTACAGGTGTACAGCGATATCAAGTTTTAACTGGGCAGGATCAATCTGGAGCAGTAGATGTAGGTGCAATTATTTGTTCTTGTTTTCAGATTGGTGAGAATCAAATTAAACAGGCAATAAAAGAAGGATGCACAACATCTGAAGCGTTAGGGCGTGTTTTAAAATGTGGAACCAATTGCGGATCATGCATTCCTGAACTGGATAAAATCATCCAAAATACGTAATGTAATACGGCAAACTATTGCATAAAGCTATAAAACTTTTGTATGAAGAATTGTAAGTTGTTGATTTATATATAAAAAATAGTAGGCATGTTTTTTGTAATACAAATAACATGTTCAACTATTTTATTTGGATGGCAGCTTATGCTTCTTTCTGCAATTGATCAATATTCAAATTTTCAAACATCAGGGCAACGAGTTTCTGATGCTGAATCTGTACAAAAAACAGGAATTAAGGAAAAAGAAACCAAGCTTACCGATAGTGTAAGTATCTCAAGTCAGCACTTATTGCTTCAATCGATAGCTAATCATTTTGATGTTGGAAATATTACTTTTAATCAGGTGAATTTTTTAAAAAGCGAATTATTTTCTCAAGGACTAATCCCCATTAAAGCAACCGATGCTTTAACGCTTGCAACTCAGTCGCAACCTAATCATAAGTCATTCAGCTTATCTGAAATTACCTCACAATTTTATTCAACACCCGGAAATTTAAGTTTTAAACCTTTGCTTGCACCTATGCAGGCATTATTTGCAAATTTAGAGGCAATGCATCAAAGCGAGCTTACTGCTTAATTTAAGCATTCACTCGTCCCATTGAAAATTGAATGTCTAGGAAGGAGTTAAAAAATTAAATTGTTGTTTGATTTAAACACTCGTTAATTGCATTGATCAATTCTGTTGGATCCACAGGCTTTGCAATATATGCTTTGGCGCCTTGTCTGGCACCCCAAACACGATCTATTTTTTGATTTTTTGTACTGACTAAAATCACAGGGATGCTTTTAGTGTATGGGTCTTTTGATAATTTGCGCGTAGCTTGGAAACCGTTCATTCCTGGCATGACAATATCCATTAAAATCAAATCGGGCATGCTGGATCTTGCTGCTAATATTCCTGAAGTGGCATCACTTTCTGAAGTGACATTAAATCCATAGCTTTGTAAGATTCGTTTTTGGCTTGCAGCTTGAGTAGGTGAGTCATCAATTATTAAAATGTCTGTCATTTCAAAACCTTAAATTCTTATTATTTTTTACAAGATAACGAGTTTGGTTGTCTTGCGAATTTACATAAGTTACATCTTACTTCGGTTACTATCCTTGATGAAATCAAATGCTACTATTAAGGATAGCATAAGTTAACATACTGAAAAGAAAAAAAACAAAACTACTTAATAAAATTAACAATTACTATCTGTTACAAATGTACACCGAATTACAATATTGTAACTGGCTGACCACTGTTAAATTATTCCTTCCTGAATATTAATAGTGAAGTAACCCGATGATTTCCAAAGACGCAATTTTAAATGCTTGCGAAAAATTAATTTTAGCAAATGAGCCCAAGGTGTCATTGCGAAAAATAGCGAGTCAAATAGGGTGTGCGCCACCTTCTATTTATTACTATTTTAAAAATAAAACTGAAATTTTACAGGCTTTATGGGACAGAGTGTTGGAAAATGCCCAACAACATATCTCTAGAAGTTATTCTGAAATTGAAGCTTATAATTTGTATATTCAGTTTTGGTTAAATCGTCCACTTGAATTTACAACGTTTGTAATGGAAAAAGAGCACGCCATTAACTTCAGTTTAAGTCCAGATTATGACTTGATATTAAGTCGATTGCATAAAGATGTGAATCAAGCTGAGGCAATCATTGCCATTGCTCATGGTGTAATAATCTATATTCTGCACCAAAACTTGGATGAAACAAAAAAACAATCCATAATTAAACAAAGCTCTTTGCTGATTACTCATCAATAGCTAACTCAACTTTATCAATGTCTAAATTAATTGGTTTGATTTCGGACATTGATTTATTCGCTTTACTTGAAAGTTGAGTGAACTTTTCAACCTTTCCAATCAATCCTTGTTTTCCAGAAACCGCTTTGATTGTGTCATTAAAATTATGACTCAGTGTTCCTATATTTTGGCCGACTTTATTGAGTCTTTCTGAAATTAAACATACATTATTGTAAATGTCTGCAGCGCGTTCACTTATCATTTTTGCTTCTTGATTGCCTTTTTGCATCATCCATAAATTTGCTACGGTTCTTAAAATGGGCATTAATGTTGTGTGGGATACTAAAATTACATTTTTTTGATAACCATAACTAAATAAACTCGAGTCAAATTTCATGGCTTCAATATAAGCAGGTTCAATCGGCATAAACATCAATACAAAACTTGGACTATTTATTTCTGGGAGTTTGTCATAGTCCTTTTTTGATAAATCGTCTATGTGATTTTTTATCGCTTTTATATGAGATTGCATGCTTAGATTGATCAATTCACGAGTGTCGGCACTGATCGCTTGATCATAAGCGACTAAAGACACTTTGCTATCTAAAATCATCTGTTTGTTATCAGGTAAATGAATAACAAAATCTGGATACTGATTCTTGCCAGTTGAAGTTTTATAGTGAGCTTGAGATTGATAATGTTCGTCCTTCATTAATCCAGCCATTTGTAATGTTTTTTCTAATTGAAATTCTCCCCAATTACCTGATAGTTTTTTATCACCTTTTAATGCTTTTGATAAAGTATCTGCCTCAGCACTCATTTGTAATCCAATGTCTAAAATCTTTTTGATTTCTAAATCGAGTGCGGTATGCCCTTTTATGGTTTGATCATGTACTTCGTTAATGCGTTTTTGAAATCCATCAATTTGCTCTTTAAAAGGTTGTAATAAATGGTTCAAAGATTGTTGGGAGCTTTGATTGAAATCTTGATTTTTTTGCGTAAAAATTTTATGGGCGATTTGTTCAAACTCTAATGTTAATTGAGATTTAGTTTCTAGGAATTGTTGTTTCTGTTCGGCAAAATTATTTTCTTTTTCAGTAAGGATGGTTTGTAATTCTGTAAATTGAGTGTGGGTTGTTTGATATTTTTCTTGTAAGGCAAGAAGTCGATCAGACAATAATTGCTCTCTTTTTAATGCGGATTGATTGGTGTTTTCTAAATTAATATTTTTTGTATGTAATGCACTTAATTGTATTTTTAACTGAGACTGAGCATGCCTTAGAGAATCCGTTTCTTGTTGAAGGCTTTGTATCTTGGTATTTAGTTGATTGATATCTGAAAGATTTCTTTGCAATAATTGTTGGTCAAAGCTGGCTTGGCTTGCATGAGTTGAAATGGATTGATTTAGCTCAATGATGTGATTTTCTAAGGTGCTAATGTGTGTTTGTTTGGAGCGGTTGGCAATAAAAAGGTAAATGCAGATTGCCCAGCCTAAAATAAGTAACAAAGCACAAACAGGTAAAATTGATGACGCATATTGTTCAAAAAGAGACATGGACAGCCTTTGAATGGTGTTGATAAAGAGAGTGCATTCTAGCATGGCTGAATGGGTGTCTACATCAATGTTTGAGTTGAATTTATAGGTTCGTGCAATAGTTGTGTGCAAGTTTGTGTCTTTCCAAGAATCCTTATGTATAATGCCCAAATCTTAAATTTTGGGGAATGATTTTGGCTGAATTACAAAACGATCGCTTTTTACGTGCTTTATTAAAACAACCTGTTGACCGTACGCCAATTTGGATGATGCGCCAAGCTGGACGTTACTTACCTGAATATCGTGCTTCACGCGCAGATGCAGGTGATTTTATGAGTCTTTGCAAAAACGCAGATTTTGCCTGTGAAGTGACTATGCAACCACTTCGTCGATTTGATTTAGATGCGGCGATTTTATTCTCTGATATTTTGACGATTCCTGATGCGATGGGTTTAGGTTTATATTTTGAAACCGGCGAAGGTCCAAAATTTGAAAAAGTAATCCGTACAGAAAAAGACGTAGCGGGATTGCAAAAAGTCAATGTGGCTTCTGATTTAGGTTATGTTACAAATGCAGTAAGCACGATTTCAAACGAATTGAACGGTAAGGTGCCTTTAATCGGTTTTTCAGGAAGTCCTTGGACGCTTGCTACCTACATGGTTGAAGGTGGATCATCTAAAGACTTTCGTCATGTAAAAGAAATGATGTATGCAACGCCAGATGTCATGCATCAATTATTAGATGTATTAGCCGACAGTGTAATTGATTATTTAAATGCGCAAATTGATGCAGGTGCACAAGCCGTACAAATCTTTGATACTTGGGGCGGTGCGTTAAGCCATGATTGTTATAAAGAATTTAGCTTGGCTTACATGAATAAGATTGTAAAAGGTCTTAAAAAAGAAGCTCGAGGAAGAAAAGTGCCTTGTATTATGTTTACTAAAGGCGCAGGTCAATGGTTAGAGGTGATGGCTGAGTCCGGTGCTGATGCTTTAGGGTTGGATTGGACGACGGATATTGCAAATGCACGTGCACGAATTGGCGATAAAGTAGCGCTGCAAGGGAATATGGACCCATCTGTATTGTATGCATCTCCTGCTAGAATTCGTGATGAAGTGGCTAAAATCTTAAAAAGTTATGGTAATGGATCGGGCCATGTATTTAACTTGGGTCACGGTATTCATCAGTTTGCAAACCCAGATCATGCAAAAGCATTTGTTGATGCAGTGGTTGAATTAAGTCCTGCTTACCATAAATAATAAGTAGCGATTGATATGCCCTTCATTTAAATATTTTAAATGAAGGGCTTTTTTATACCTGATGAAAAATAAAATAATATGGCTAAAGCAAAAGTAAAAACTCAATTTGTCTGCACCGAATGCGGTAGTGATTATTCAAAATGGCAAGGTCAGTGTTCAAGTTGCAAAGCTTGGGATTCCCTTAAGGAATTTAAAGAATCAGCTGGAACAGCCTCTCGCCATGCAAATTTTAATGGATTTTCAGGTCAAGTTGCTGATGTACAAACCCTTGGTGAAGTAAACTTGGCAGATCAACCGCGTTTTTCAAGTGGTAGTTCTGAATTTGATCGTGTGCTTGGTGGCGGTGTAGTGCCTGGATCGGCTGTTTTAATTGGTGGTGAACCTGGTGCAGGTAAATCAACGTTACTTTTACAAACATTGTGTCGACTAGCTCAAACTCATAGCGCGTTATATGTAACCGGAGAAGAATCTTTACAACAGGTTGCCATGCGTGCAAATCGCTTAGGGTTACCTGTTGATAAATTAAAAATTGCTTCTGAAACCAATGTGCAAGAAATTTGTAATTTAGCTACTTCCTTGAAACCTGCTATTTTGGTTGTGGATTCCATTCAAGTTGTGCATTCACCTGAAATTGAAAGTGCACCTGGATCTGTTTCGCAAGTAAGAGAATCTGCAGCGTACCTCACTCGTTTTGCAAAACAAACGGGTACGGTTTTATTTTTAGTTGGGCATGTGACAAAAGATGGATCACTTGCAGGTCCTAAAGTGTTAGAGCACATGATTGATTGCTCGATTATGCTTGAAGGCACCGCAGATTCACGTTTTAGAACCTTAAGGGGGATCAAAAATCGTTTTGGGGCGGTGAATGAATTGGGGGTGTTTGCCATGCTCGATTCCGGTTTAAAAGAAGTAAAAAACCCTTCTTCAATTTTTTTAAATAAGCAAAGTGATGAAACACCAGGCTCAGTTGTGACTACAATCTGGGAAGGCACAAGGCCGATGTTGATCGAACTGCAGGCGTTGGTTGATGATGCGCATTCGCCAAATCCTAAGCGTGTAGTGGTGGGTTGGGATCATCAGCGTTTGTCTATGCTGCTTGCCATTTTAAATCGGCACTGTGGCGTGTTTACAGGTGATCAGGATGTATATTTGAATGTAGTTGGAGGTGTGAAAATAAATGAAACCAGTGCCGACTTAGCTTCATTAGTCGCTGTGCTTTCTAGTTTGCGAAATAAGCCGGTTTCATCTCAATTGATTGTATTGGGGGAGTTGGGGTTAAGTGGGGAGGTGCGTCCTGTTGTAAGTGGCGAGCAAAGAATTCGTGAGGCTGCTAAACATGGATTTACTCGAGCAATTGTTCCCAAAGCCAATGCGCCTAAAAAAACAATCAGTGGGATCAAAGTGATAGCAGTGGATAAATTACAGCAAGCTTTAGATGCAGTTTGGGATGAAACTTATTGATAGTTGGGTGTTTGAATCTGTGTATGATGGTGTTTTGATTATGATGTGCATTTTTAAAAACTGTATTTAGATGATTTAAAAATAAGATAAAAAAATAGAGTAAAAGAGTAATGGCCAGCCCTGGCCATTTATGAAGACTCCGCATCAAATCCCCTCTCACTACTATTCCCCCATCGGTTCCGTATCAACCTAGCCCATCCTGGGATTCCATGTTATTGTTTGGTCATCGCCTTCCATGGCGTTTCAAAAAAATTCTTTTGATTCCTAATTGGTCGCTTTGCAAAATCTAGCAATATGAAACGTCTATCCTGTCCGTGTTTCTAGCAATCGACATCATGTCGACGAGGAGCATTGTTTCATAATTGGATGGGGGAAAAAGTAGGGAATCACCGTTAATCGTGTAGGACATTGTCCATTAGTGTAATTAAAGGTGATTTGCGTCACATTTTTTTAGAATTGTGATGTGTAATTGACGAGAACTAGATCATTACCTGATCTGTTTTTTCGATAACCTGTTCATTGAGTGATTTTATTTGTCGGGCCATGTTTTCAATTAACGTAATTGTTGTTTTAGGATGCGCTTGTACTAAATGAATAAAATCTTCCTTTGGCACAACTAAGACAGACGTGTCATCTTCACAAGCAATAACAGATGCGGTGCGTCTTTCGCCTGTAAATACTGCCATGGCTCCGAAAATTTCATCCTGCAGTACCGCGCCCACTTTAGTATCTTTTACATACACTTCAGCTGAGCCTTTTATGATCGTGTAAACCTCGGTGGCTAAATCTCCTTCAGTAATGATCTCATCACCTTTATTAAAAGTTAAGTAACCGGCATTTACCGGTTGTTTTGCTTTCACCCATTGAGATAAAAATAACGTGATAGCGGCATTAAATGTGACCAAATAACTTGTCCAAATGGCTTGAGTTTGAGTATCGGCTAGTACATGTCTTAAAAAGTCGTTTGCTTGATATACATCTAAAATTACGGGATCTTCACTTGAATAACTCATTTCATGTAAACCGTGAGCTTCATTTAGGCCGATAATATCGCCACTTTCATAATAAAAAATTGCAGTTTGTTCGTGTTTGGATTTCACTATGCCTTGACGAATAATGCAGATTTCATCTGGGGTGAAAAATTGCGTATCGATGGACTCGGTTGCAATTAAGTTTATTGTTCGGGCAGGTTGATTGATACCTGTAACTAATTTGTTGCTCAGTTGTGAAATTCGCTCCTGCAAATTTTCTAAAGCGTCAACACGCTCTCCAATAAAGTACATAATATCACCTCAAAAATTATTCAATCGATCAAGAAAATCAAAACCAATAAATCCATTGCTTATGCATTGTAGCAATGAGCAATTTAAACCCGCAAGAAATGAATTGCATTCCTTTAATTTAGTTAGTTGTGCTTGTAAAACTGATTATTCAACTAGTAAATCAAAATATACGCAGGGCAACAGTTAAACGCCTCACATTAAACGAACTGAAAATCGTATTTTCTGAATAACCGCACTTTATAAATAACCGAGCTTTATAAATAACCGCACTTTATAAAAAACCATAGTTTATAAAATCGTACATTATGAAAAATCCCTTTAAAAGTAGTACAAAACTGTGAAAAACGAGAAGTCTGTTATATTTTAATCATTTAAGTTGTGAAAAAAAGCACACTGTTGAGCTTTAGATGAACCTATATTTTTAATTTGATATATCTTAATAATGTAGAAAAGGTTTTTCCTCTAGCAGTATTTGTCTTTAACGTGGGGTTAATTGAGAAATTAGAGTGTCACAAATTACGATTCACGAGGGATTTGTTATGTTTGGTAATTTATTTAAGAAGTTTAAGTCACAATCTACCCAGATGGATGGAGCAAATTACTGCTTTAGTCCTTTGCGTACTTTGTATAATCACTACTCAGGTGATGCGGCTTTTATCAAACCTGTAAATATAGATGGATTTGAAGAAAAAGAAGTTAATTTGCAAAAAGCGTGGCCACTGTTAGATGTGACATCTTTACGTGGAAATACACAGTTAAAAGACGGGCAAAAACCCGTGTTATTTGATCCAGATATTGTGACACGCATAGAGGTGACTCATAAACGACTAGAGTTAATGTTTAGGGGGTTTTCAAACAAACTGGGTAAAAAAAATTATGATGAATACGAAAAACACACCAATACAATCGTTGAGCGATGCGGCGTGTTATTTCAGCAAAAAAAATTCGTATTCAATAGTGCTTTTAACTTGTTAGATAGAACGGAACAGTTTGAAGAACAATCGTACCATGATTTTGTAGACCAATTTTTAAATGAAAATCCAAAGGGATTTCGACATAAATTTGGTGAACTTGTTACTGAAGAGTTCAAAGCATATACAGCGATTAAGAAATTGTTGTCTACGCAACCGTACCAAAAAGCGGTCAAATTTTTATTAGTAAATCATGAACGAAACATTAGTAAGTTAAGTGGGGATGATCTTTTAGGTGAGATTTTAGTACGTAACTTTCATCAAAACGAAGGTGCCAGTGCGCTTGAGTCAGTTCATAAAGATGAATTGCTAAGACTTGAAAACAAAATCGAAAAAATTGCAAATGCATATTTTATTGCTTGGAAGAATCAACTCAATTTTATTTATGAGTGGTATCCAATTTTAAGTGCGGCGACATTAATAAAAGATGCACCTGAAAGAGTGCCAACATCGAAACTGGAAGAGGAAGCGTTGATTTAATTTATCGATGATATGGGTTTTAATTAAGGCTAATTGCTTTAATTTGAATCCATATTTTTTTTTCATGAGTTAATTGCAGCTGCTTAAACGAATGGTAACTTATTAAGCTATAAATGGGTTGTCCATTAATTTCAACATTAATCAATGTTGAGTTCTCTAAATGTGTACATTCAATAATCTGTGCTTCTAAAATATTTATGATGCTTGTGTGTGTTGGTAATTTTGTGCAAATACTGACGTCTTTTGCAAAAATTTTTACTCTTACCTCATTTGTTAGTTGATTAGTTTTCGTCGTGCGAATTGAAAAATAGTTATTACGTAGTGTGATGAGTCCATCGTTGTCCTCTTTTGTATCAACGTTCATATCAAAAATTGACGCAATATTATTAGGTTCGGAACTTTGAAAATACTGATTAATGATGTGTGATGAAAAAGGACTATCAAATATTTTTTTGCCGTTTTCAATGCATATAATCTGATCTGCAATATGAGTAATTTCCTCATAATTATGAGAAATATACAGAATTGGTATGTTTAATTCTGTTTTTAGTTTATTTAATGCAGTTAATATGACTTTTTTATGATGAGCATCCACTGCACTTAACGGCTCATCTAGTAGGATAATGTCGCTTTTTATTATTAATGCTTTAAATAATGCGACTCTTTGTTTTTCGCCACCTGAAAGCGCATCTGGAAACTTATTCATTAATTCAGTGATTTTTAAAAGTGTTTCTAATTTTTTAAATAGGTTTTGTTGCTTGTAGGGAATTAAATTAATATTTTGACTGACGGTTAAATGTGTAAATAAATTATCACTTTGAAAAGCAAAGGCAATATGCCTTTTATGTGTAGCAATATATGTGTTGTGGTTTTGCCAAACCTGTTTAATAGCAACGATGTTGTTCTTGTCGTTTTTCTTATGGTCTAATCCTGCGATTGCACGTAAAAGGGTGGTTTTACCCGCCCCTGAATTTCCAATAATACAGGTGATACCAAGTTTTACTTTAAATTCAATATCAAGATTAAACGATGCAAGGCTAGTTTGAATTTTTATAGTATTTTTTAATGTATTATTTATAGTTTTTTTCATTATTTTACACCTCCCCACACCATATTTTTTTGTTGATTAAATAAATATAAGGCGAATAAAATAATGAATGAAAATATTAGCATAAACAATGAAAGAAAGTGGGCTTGTTCATATTCTAATGCTTCGATATGTTCAAAAATTAAAAGCGAAACTAATTGAGTTTGCCCAGGTATATTCCCTCCAATAATTAATACTAATCCAAATTCACCTACAGTATGTGCAAACCCCAGAATAGCAGCGGTTAAAAACCCTAATTTTGCTTGAGGAACAACAATTTTAATGAATGTTTTCAAAGTAGATAAATGCATGACACTTGCTAATTCAAATGGATTATTGCCAAGAGCAGCAATGGAGTTTTGTATGGGTTGTAATACAAATGGTAAAGAGTAAATACATGATGCGATCACCAAACCTGTGAAGCTAAATAACCAAGTTCCTAGACCAAATTGTTCAGTGATTTGTCCTATGAATCCATTTGGGCCAAAGGCGATTAGTAAATAAAATCCGATGACTGTTGGAGGCAGTACAAGTGGTAAGGCAAAAATCGCATTAATGAATGGCTTTAGTGGATTGTGTGTACGTGCCAGCCAATATGCCAGTGGCGTGCTAATAATTAAAAGTAAAAATGTCACAGTGGCAGATAATTTGAAAGTTAATGCAATTGCGATCCATTGAGCTTCTGTCATTGCGAGTCCTTATAACCAAATTGATGTTTCACTATTTTTGCTTGTTCAGATTGTAAAAAGATCCAAAAAATACGGGTGTGTGGGTTGTCGTTCAATATCACCATGTCTTGTAATATCGGTGAATACAAAGCAGAGTCTACATGCCAAATATTTAAAGATGTAAGGGGAAATTGAGAAAGAGATGATAGTGCAACCAACCCCATTTCAACGGATTGGCTTTTTACATATTGTAAAACGCCAAGAACATTATTGGCCTGTATGATTTGTATATTGGGGTTTTCATAGTGATGAATCACTTCCATAGAAGCTTCGCCATAGGGTGCAATTTTGGGGTTTGCGATCGCTAACTTACCTTTAAAGGTCTTTAATGACTCATTATTTAGTGGTGTTTCAGAATATGACCAAAGCACTAACGTACCCTGTGCATAAGTATGAAGAGAATCTTTTATTGCATGACCGCTTGCAATTAATGCTAACGGCTTAGATTGGTCGGCAGATAAAAATAGGTCAAATGGTGCATTTTGCTGGATTTGGGCAAATAATTTACCAGAGGAGCCAATTACCATATTTACTTTGATTTTTGGATGCACGCGTTCAAAGTCATTAATCAAAATTTTAAGTGGCTCAGCAAAATTTGCAGCCACAGCAACAGTAACATCAAAGCTTTCAGCTCGAAGTTTCGTTTGGCAGCAAAATAACAATATAGTGAAAAATATGAATGAGCGCACAGGGTTTTTGCTCCAAATCAGAAGTGAGCTAGTTTAAATCAGATTGTTTCTTTTTGCACAACAATGTAAATTACCCAACTTTCTCACAGTATCTAATCGAAAAGGACATATACTGTATCGAGTTTTAAAGGGTTTAAATTATGTATCGTAAATATTCATCGGTTTTTATTGTTGTGTATGCCTTGTTGATCACTGCTTGTGATGAACCTGAAATTGCAGAACAATCTTGTACTTTAGAAGATAAAAATGAAGCGATTGTTTCAATTTTTGAGTCAGATTATCTATTTAATGAAGACGTTCAAGTGCCAGCTGATTATCAAGTTCTGCCATCTGCAGATTTGGTCGAAGCACTAAAGGTAAATGGAAAAGAAGACTTTAGTTTTTGGGTCGAAGACGCGGTTGCATTTGATCAGTCATTTGGGCAAGGAATAAGCACAGGTAAATTTGGTTTTAGACCAATCTATATAGAATCCGATACTGGAAATGTTGAGGATGACCGTTTAACTTTTTATGTAGTGGAAAAAAATTCTCCTGCATATGAAGCAGGCTTACGACGAGGCGATGCCATATTGTCAATTGATGGAATCAGCAAAAATGAAATATTTACGTTCCTAAAAAACAATGATGATGATAAAGATGTAGTGAATGCTTACCATATGTATTTATTTGGATATGATAATGAAAAGCAGTCTTTACATTTTGTTTGGCGCTCCAGCGAGGATTCAAGTGTATATGAAGCAACTATTGAGCGAGGCAGCTACACAACCAATGTGATTGAAACTTCAAGTGTCATAGATAACGCAGGTCAAACGACAGGATATTTTGCATATCGTTCATTTGCCAAATATAGCGCAGAAGAGTTGTATGATTCATTTGAGTATTTTAGTGATCAAAATGTTGATAATTTAATTTTAGATTTACGTTCAAATTCAGGTGGGTTGGTGTCTTTAGCCACTGCAATTGTAAATAGTTCATTAAACGCAAGAAACTCCCATTCCCAACTGCCAATGCTAAATTATGAGTTTAATTCACTTCAAAGTATTAATAATCGTACTTTTAGTTTTTGGGATAACACATATGATATTGGCGCGTCTGAAGTAGTTGTTCTAATTGATAGTGGTAGCTGCTCTGCATCTGAATTGGTGATTAATATGATGCTTCCTTATGCAAATGTAACGGTAATCGGCGATCATGCAAGTTGTGGTAAGCCCTTCGCTATGCCTCAAATTCCTATCTGTGGAAGTATTCTGTTTCCAGTTACTATGCAAATGACCAATGCAAACAATGAAGGAAATTATATAAATGGTTTTAATCCAGACTGCGTGGTAGCAGATACGTTGATGTATAATTGGGGAAATGTGAATGACCCTCAAATAGATGAAGCGTTGCATATATTAAATGGTGGAAGTTGCCGTACGCAAATGGAAGCGGTGGCTTTAGAATCTAGAAATTTAAAAAAATCTAACAAACACTTTCAATCATCAACGTATTTGGATTATGAAAATTCAAACTCAATTCTAATAAAATAATTTAAGTAAAAAATATGACAAATGATGTGCCAGAGCAACCAGAGCTTAATGAATCCGTTAAAAAGTGTTCGTTATTGAAACAACCTACATTTTACTTTGTTTGTGTCGCGTTTTGTTTGTTTGTGTATGCACAGTGGCCAAAGACAAAAACAGACAGTTATATACAATCCATTGGGGATTCAGAATATCAAATAGATTTTATCAAAAAACCAAATATTGAAAATGTTAAAGAGCGTGATTTATGGTTATATAGCGCATCAGTTTCAGGTGTTAAATTTGCTGTACGATTCCAACAATCTAGCCCTAATCTTACTTTAGATGCACTGCAAAAAATGGCGTTAAGTAGTTTTGATCAAGCAAATCAAACATTCGAATTTGTAGTCTCAGAGCCTGCTCAATATGAAAAAGGATTTTTTTGGAGTGTGTCTGATGAAAAAGGAAGAGTCAGAGAATCTCTATGGGTATTAGATAAAAAAGGTTGGATGGAGATCATTACAATATTTGATAATAATAAAAAAGGACATGAAGAATTAGCCATTGCTTATTCAGATTCGTTATCAAAATTTTAATAGAGATATGAAGTATAAAGCGAATAGAAATAACCTGTATTACTCCAAACTGTTTAAGGATTTTTTAATTTCAATAGCTTGATTTAGTCTTTGCTCAATACTCAATTTATGTTTTAAATAATAGACCGTTGAATCATTAGCATTATTAAGTGTGTTACTTAGCGCTAATGAATTGATATAAATCCAATAACTGGCTTTTTCTGTACGCAGTGTAATTAAATACTCGGCTGCTTTTGAAAATACAGATTCGTCATAATCAAAACTATGGAATTGTTTGTCATTAATGTTGATGCTGTAAATTAAATTTTGATGTGCATCTTTGTCTAAAAAAATATTAACATCAAAGGGTTGTGGCATAAGTACATTGTCAGGTACTTGTACAGGGTGAATCAGTGTTTCTTTTAAATTGTATTCAATTTTATAAAATTCTGTAAATGTATGGGTGGCATTATTTTTTGTATTATAAATGAATTGGTCTAATGATTTTATTAATGTTGTAAAGTTAGTATGGTTAGATTTATACCTTAAAATATGATCGGACTCATCAATAATATAAACCAATATTTGGCTGGATATATGCTCAATAAAAACTGTTATAGAATCTGTTTGATGAAGTTTATTCAGCTTGGGAGTTAAAAGTTTTTCACTGCATTTTTTTTCAAAGTAAATCTGAGTAGATTTTATTTTATTGTTATTTAAAAAATCAAATAACATCACTTCATGTTTGCAGTTCTCAACAAAATATTTCCCATCTTGTTTTGATATGATTGTTAAAAATGATCGAATATTTAGTATAAACTGGCTGTTGTTTTGTTGAAAAAAAGAGTGTCTTATTTGTAAAAATAAAGACTCAAACCTTTCTTGAATATATTGATTTTGTGTGTTGCAACCAACATGAATCGAAGGTTGTACCCAATTGTGGTTGTCTGTAATGATATTTAAATAGTGTTTGATACATTGAGCAAGCGCTTCTTGGGATTCAAAGTGAAAGGTGTAGGTTTCATTCCAGGAATTTTGAATAATAATATCGATCGTTTCAATTAGATTGTCGTGTTGGGCGCTAAAATTAAAGCTGTCATTCAAATGTGAAAGTTTGAGTAGCCCTTTTTGTGATAATTCTGCTAGCGGTTCATTCAGAGCATTAATTAAAATAGTAATATTTTTAATGGAAGATTTACTTTCAAATTCTTCATGCTTGCTTCTTTTGTTAAATGGCTGAATGTGATTGTTGAATATTAAATAAAGTTGGGATTGTTTTTGTTTGTCTATTTGATGAGAACTGCTTGAAAAACCAATATGCTTGTTATCAATAAACAATCCGTTCATGTACAGCCAAAGCCAAATATCTACTAATGAAAAGCTGCGTTTAATTGGAGTGGGCAATTTTTCACTGTTAATATCAATTGGGTGTTCGTAC
Organism: Marinicellulosiphila megalodicopiae; assembly: GCF_045862395.1. NCBI lineage: Bacteria > Pseudomonadati > Pseudomonadota > Gammaproteobacteria > Oceanospirillales > Marinicellulosiphila > Marinicellulosiphila megalodicopiae. The sequence continues at coordinate 4,043,798 of NZ_AP023087.1, read as the reverse complement.
ACAGACCAAATGCTTTGTTGGGTTTTTTTTGTTTTTACTTCATATATATAAGTGTTGCAATGAGTCACATCTTTACAAATACCGGGATTGATTAGGTCAATCTTCTCATTTTTTTTGTCAAATACTGAGTATAATTTCCGACTTAATATATTTAAGTCAGTATCGCTTAATTTAATATTTTGTTTATGACATTTTTTACTTAATAATCTATGACAATATGAAAGCTCATTTAAAACGGATTTTTTTTCATTTAGAATGTTTTGAATGGACCACTGGGCTCGATTATCTAACGTTTTTATGTCATCCGCAGTCCATTGCCAATTTTCAATAAGTTCAGAAATAACCGATCGGCGCCAGTTTTTTACTTTCGAGTTAGAAATTGAAAGTTTTAAATTTAATTTTAGATAGATAGATTTTCGAAAAATGGATAACCGTTGAGTTTGGTTTGTTCTTTTATAATAGTTTTCGACCATTTCATAAAGTAATAAATACGCGTCAAGTTGATTTAAATTTATGGTGTTTTGATGAATGCGTTGTTTGAATTCTTGACTTAATAAAATCAATTCATGGTTTTCTTGGACGTAATATTCTAAAAGTATGGACTTTAATATTGATTTATAAGGAGAGTCAATGGCTTTACAAAGTTGCCAAACACTAGCGCCATATAACTCTTCTATTGCAAGAGGCATCGTTGATCCAAGATCAATTGTTTCTCGGTATCCCAAGCTGCCTTTGTCATTTAACGATTTTACGTATTGTTCATATTCTAATTCTTTATCGCAAGGTACTAGCCACCAAACAGGGTAGCTGCCGCAAATCAAAATACAACTGCGGTAAAATTCATCTAATAATAATAAATGCTGCGCACTTCCTGAATGTTCAGAGCTGAGTTTTCCTACTTTTTTTGCTTTAAAATCTTCTGCACTCATAATAAAAAAATGCACTTCTAAATTAAACTTTTCTGCCCAGGACTCTATTTTTTCCGCTTTTTGCTCCAGATTATAAATGTGTTGTGCGGGTATATCTTGTTTATGAATGAGCCAAAAATCTAAGTCACTTTGGGAATTTTGAGCAATGCTGCCACAACTGCCCATAACAAATAAACTGCAAAGGTCAGCATCGTGTACAAACTTAGGAGAATAGTTAAAATTACGATTAAAGGATTTTAAACTATCGACTTGTTTAATTGTGGGTTTGAATCCATGAAATCCACAGGGGGTCGATTCGTCCACAAATCCGGGTAAAAATGAGTGATTAATATGAAATAGCAGCGAAATAGTTTCAAGAATAAACTGTTGTTTAAATGATAATTGATCAAGACAACGCTGATAGCGTCCTTGATTGACGCGAAAAAAACGTTGCTTAATCGTATGTATGTCTTGCTCAAGGCAGATTATATTGTTTTTTGAACTCATTAATTGAGTATAGTTGCCTCTTCCAAAATATCGCGCATTTTTTTGGTAATGTGATCTATGGTTTGTTGTGTGGATCTGTTTAGGCATTTGAGTATTTTAAAATCGTGATCCGCCCCATCTATCCAGTGTATGTGAATATTTGAAGGTAATTTTAGGGGATCGATTTGTTCGGGCTTGCCAAAACAGTCTCTGGTGCCTTGAAATATATGAACCTGTGCCTGAATATTGTCGAAATGCTGGATTCTTGGAGTATCTTTTTTGGGAGCAAAAAAAGGATACCCCCATACAAATACATGTTTAATGTTCAAATAATCAAATTCCCGATCTGCCGCAAGCATGGTTGCCACTCTGCCTCCCATAGATTTGCCAGCAATACAAGTTGTGCCCTGTTTAATGTTATTGGCAAACTGAAGTTTGAGTTTGTCCATTTTTTCAGGAGGGCGTCGTTTTTTAGTCTTGAGAATTGTTTCCATGTAGTCAAAATTAAAAGCGTTCACGTCAAATGCGTTTAATTTTAGGCTTTGAATTAATGATTGTAAAAATAATGACTCAATGGAAGCGCCAGCGCCATGGGTAAGGGTTAGTAAAGATGGGGTGCTCATATTTTAAAAATGACTTATAGGTTTCAAAAATACAAAATACTAACATTTATGAAACTAAAATACTTTGGTGTACAGCGCCCTTAAATGCTCATTTTGTATCTTAAAATAGAAATTAGAGTGTGTGTTAACAGATTATTTGGTGTTGTGTAATTACAATTTAATCGTTACCTTGTTCGTGCAAATCTGATCAAGATGTACGGATTTAAAATTATTTTGGAAATTCAATTAAGGGGAAAAACATGGGTCAATTTAAATTGCCAGCTTTGTGTGTTGCTATAACAGCAGCAAGTTTATTAACGGTGTCTTGTGAAGAAGATACCCAATCACTAAAAGTGGAAATCGATTCAAACATTGCGCCAATTAATCAAGAAATTAAAGCGATGACAGATTTGAATCAAGGCATGAATAATTTAAGCAGTGGCATTGCCGCTCCAGCTGCAAATGTCACAACTAATTTAGACAGTGCGGTTTCAATTATGAGTTCCATGTCCATTATGGGTTCATTTTTTGGCTCTGACGAGGAGTTTGACGACGATACTAGTTCAATGAACAATGAATCAAACAGTATTATGTCAAGAGCGCTCAACAGTGCAGTGTCGGCAAAGGCTGCAAATGATTCGATGGAAGATACGATCAATGGCTTATTTGATGTGGCTAACGCAACAGCGGATTTATCAACCAACACAATTTCAGTTGGTGTGAATACTGACAATTTATGTGACACAGGTGATACAGATTGTTTAACTGTATTGGATAATGTGGTGTTGCAAATTCAAGTGATCAACAATGTTGCAGGTATTATTACCGTAACTTACAGCGGTTACGAGCCTTTTGAGTTTTCATATGCCCCTGATTATCTTGCAATGTTAGTGGATTTAGGTGAATTAAAAGCAGCAGGTTTAGCAATTGACACTGAATTGGGAACGGATAATTTTTCTGAGGTGCCGGCTACTTTTGATGGTCAGTTTGCGATTTCTGTTGCTGCAAGTGCCGATCAAGCAACGGTGATGAGCTGGATTCCACAAATGATTCAAATTGGTGATAGCACCAATGTTATATCAGTCGATGCGACTTCAAATTTAAGCACGTTTGCATTAGATGCTGTGTTGGAAACCATCCAAATTACTTCTAGTATGAATGCTATTATTGGCCAATTTACAGGTGATTCTGGCGAAGATGTGAGTATTAATTTTGGTGGAGCCAATTTTGATTTATTAATCGACGGAATTAACGAAACAGCCACAATCACAAATTCGAACTTAGCTGGGTTGAGTTTCTCATTAGATGGCGATGTATTGCTTTCTGCAATGGTAGCAAATTTTAGTGCTCAGTATACTGAATCAGATGAAACCATTTCATTAACCACGGCTTTTGATGCAATGCTTGAATTTACAGATGTTTTTTTATCGGATGAAACTGATGACGGAACAACTGTTACTTATGTTGAGTCAACGGCTAATGTCGATTTTAACTTAGATATGACTTCAGGTACGCAGTTAACTTCAGTAAATGATGAATTAACCGTTCAAGCTGGAAGTGTTACGTTAGATGGACAAATTATTGTGACAGAAGAGTGTGAGCAAACTTGGCCAATTAATGATGAGTATGATGTAACCTATCACCCTTGTACGTCAGGTGGTCCCACAACCACTGTGAGTGAAACCTTCATGGCGGGTGAAGTTATTGCTATTGACTAATAACTAACCAAACAAAAAAGCCAACTTGAATTTTATCAGTTGGCTTTTTTTATGAGTTGAATATGACGTTTTTATTATTTAGTCAAATCGGGCAATTATAAATAAATGTTTGAGTGCTGCTATATTGTGTGTTTTCAATCAAATACTTTCAACCATTTCTCATTTTGCTGAATGATTCTAAAGCAAAGCGCAGCAAACCCATCAACCAAAAAACGGAAACAACTCCCATTGCCATAATCGATAAAGCATAGATCACAGTATCGCTGTCGTGGTTTTGGCTAATACCAAACGCTGCCCAAATCACTACCGCGCTGTAAACTAAATCATTAAATTTTATTAAAAATATTATGGCTAATATTGTTGCTATGGAAATTTTAATCAGTGTCCACATATCTGCTGAAAGCAAAGCGGCATCCATCCCATAATGTGTTTGCAAAATACTAATATTTGCAATGGTTGCAATACTGATCCAGCCCAAATAAATGCTTATTGAAAAATGAATAATTGGATTTGATTGTGTGTCGCAATTACGTTTTAGTTTGTATACCATTATAAGTGTGGATAAAAGAAGTCCCATGACCAATAACGATAACCACAACATTCCATAGTGCCATAATAATATCCACAATCCGTTCAAAACAAAGTTGGCAATTAAAATAGGGTCTAATTTTTTTAATAATTCATTATTAGAATTTTTAGGTAATAATTGATAGACAGCCAATATAATTAAACTTGAATAAATGACACTCCAAATTGAAAAAGTAAAACCTGCTGGTGTAAAAGGCGATGGGTACAAATCAGACAGCATTTGTGTGGACATACCGTTAATTGGTAAAACGATGGCAAGTGTGTTTAGCGTAATCATAAATACTAAAGCGCTTAACCAAATCACTTTTATGTTGATGCTTCTCATTTTTACTTTCTCTTTAAATTTAAATTGTTATAACCTGTTGTACGGTAAATAATTTCATTTGGATATGTTTAATTACACATTTGGCTATTATGTGTTCTAAAAACTAAGTGGATGGGTGATAACTCATTGAGTAAACTGATTATTTAAATCGCCTGAAAAGGCATATTAGAATTAACATTGGAGAATAAACATGACTAATACAAGTGTGGCAATGTGTTTGTGGTTTGATGGCCAAGCAGAGCAGGCCGCAGAATTTTATACCTCGTTATTGCCTAATTCCAAAATTTTAAATGTACTGCGTCCAGTTGAAGGTATGCCTGCTGTAATGGTGAGTTTTACTTTAGATGGGGTTTCGTTTCAGGCTTTAAATGGTGGGGCACAATTTAAGCATTCTGAAGCTGCATCGATTTGTGTCACAACACAAAATCAAGAACAAACAGATTCATTATGGGCAAATTTAATTAAGGATGGTGGAAGCGAAGGTCAGTGTGCTTGGTTGAAAGATCGTTTTGGGGTGTCTTGGCAAATTGTCCCCAGTGTCTTACCTGTTTTGTTGGGGTCCAATAACAAAGAGGCTTCAGCGCGTGTGATGAATAAAATGATGACAATGAAAAAAATTGATATAGCCGCGTTAGAAAAAGCATTTAATGCAAAATAATTTAAGAAAAGGCAATGGGAAGATTCACTTGCCTTTTTAATTCAATTAAAAACGAAAAAACGCAATAATCGCCGCTAATACCAGCATAAAAATGGTGAATGAAATAGGTGGGAAATCGCGGTGTTTTATATAAATGACAGTAATAATAATGGATTCAATGAGCATTGCTAGTGCTGAAACTGGAGTTAAAATTGGTAAAAAGCCAATTAGCATCGGAATAATTAGAAATATAGCTGCCACGCACTCAAATAATCCAATGGATACCCAAAAAGTACTGGGTAATTTTTGCATGGATATCACAGATTTTTGCAATTCTTGAAATTGAAAAACTTTATAAGCCCCTCCTGATAAACAAAGAAAAGCCAGTATTGCTTGTAGTACCCAAAGTACGATATTCATATTGTATCCCCTATGAAAAATGAAATTGCACTGTATTTTAGCTCATTTAATCGGTCTTGGCTGTCTGTTCGAAAAGAAAAAGTTATAATGCGTTTTTTACGCATTCATTTGCGATGATATTCACTTACCTTGGAAAGTACTTTAATGAAATTAGCTAGAAATTCTCTAATATCCATCGTTTTATTTTTTATCCTCAGTTATGCACTTGTTTGGTTGTTATCCCCTTGGTTGGTGCGCACATTTGCGGCAGATACTTTGGCTGAACACAATGTAGTGCTGGACTCAAACAGTACGGTGCGGGTGAATTTATTTAATTCAAGTCTAAAAATAAAGACCCTTTCATTATTGCAAGACGATGAGGTTGAATATGAGTTAGATCAATTGCAGTTATATTATAGTTTTTGGGCATTGTTCAAAAAAGAAGTGCATATCAAACGCGTATATTTAAGTGGCATGAAATTAAATGTATTGATGCAAGGCGACAATATAGTTGTTGCTGGGGTAGATATTAATAGTTTTACTGATAGCGAAGTATTAGAAGAATCAGATGATGAAAATGCAGAGCCTGGTTTTGTGGATACTTTAAGTTATTTGGCTCCTGAGATTTTATTAGAAAATATTAATATTGATTTAATAAACGAAGGTCATGCACATACCATTTTAATTAATACATTAGCGCTGAAACAAAGTGAATATCGCAACCAAGTATTGGTGTCATCCATTGAATTAGACGCTGTATTCGATGGTGCTTTAATTGAAATGAATACAGATGTAACGGTTGAAACACAAACTGCAAAAGCGGATCTAGTTGTTAAGTTAAAAGAATTTGATACTGCCTTTTATAATTATCTATTACCAGATGAGATCAATAAGTTAGATGCAAAAGTAAATGCAGATTTAAAATTAAACCTGACCCTTGATGGTGACTTATTAAATATTAACTCGGGTTCATTGCAATTAGGCGTTAATGATTTAGACATGCAAGAAGTTTTGTATGAGGCAAGCTTAAAGTCATTTGAGTTAACAGTGCCACAATTAACAGCACAATTTAATATTGAAACCTCTGATGTAATGGCGAATGCTCAAGTTCAAATGGCTTTATCGACTTTAAATGTCGGTTTAACTGACAGTCCGATTATATTAAGTACGTTAGGGCGGTTATCAACAAGTGATTTAAGCGTTGAGTTAAAAGGTGAAGATTACAAAATAACGGGTGATCAAATTCAATTAGAAGGTCTGATGGCTTCAAAAGTAAGTGATGAATTACCAGCGTTATTAAAAATGGACAGCCTTAATATAAACAGTTTTGATGTCACTCCAAGCGTTGTAAAAATGGATCATATTGAATTAGGCGGCGGTGACACTTACGTCAGTTTAGATAAAGAGTACTTTCTAGAAACATTATTAGACACTGACATATTAACTGATGAAGTGGTTGTTCCAGCAACGCAATCAACTGATGCAGTTGAATCTGATAATGTAGCGGTTGTGCAAACTGAGCAAGAAGTCGAGTTGTTAGACCCGCGTATTCAAATTCGTCAAATCACTTTGATAGATCCTATGAATGTTGTGATTGAAGACAAAAGCACGTCAGAAATATTTAAAAAAGTATTCATCGTAACGGATGCAGTGATCGATGGTGTTGATAGCAGTGAGCTGACTAAGCAAACACAATTTGATATTAAGTTTGCTGATGAAAGCTATTTTAAAGGTGAGGCGAAAGGATGGATAACACCATTTACGTATCAATTGAATTTCTATGCAGATTTAACTATGCGCGAGTTTCCATTACATGAAGTGGCGCCGTATTTAAAAGACAGTTTAGGTTTTGAAGTAAAAGCGGGGCAAATGGACTTAGATTTTAGTGGCTCAGTTAGAAACGATATTCTACAAAGTGACTCGGTTGTTTTATTGCGTGGCGCAAAATTTGGAAATACTAAACAAGATGAAGGCTCGAACATTATTGGTAAAGCGGTGATTCCACTTAATGTGGCATTAGGTATGTTACGCGACCGTGACGGCAATATTGAACTTAAAATTCCTGTGCATGGTGATGTGTATGATCCAAGTTTTGGTGTGGGAAGTATTGTGGGTTTGGTTGTTAAAAAAGTTGCCATGGCACAAGCTAAAAGTTATCTTTTAAATTTATTTGTACCTTACGCTAAAGTAGTTTCGGTAGCATTAAGTGCTGGTGATCTTGCCTTAAAAGTACGTTTTGAAGATTTACAATATGCACCTAGTCAAACTGAAATAGGCGAAGCGCAGTCTGAGTTTGTTGGACAAATTACTGCATTATTAAGCGATAAAGAAGACGTGGTTGTACGTGTGTGTCCAATAGCTACTAAAGATGATTTGTTAGCATTAATTGAATTAGAAAAAGCCGCTGCATTAAAAGAAGCGGAAGTAATTGAAGTTGAGCCCGTTGAAGTGATTGAATCCGCTGAAATCATTCAAGAACCTGAAGTTGTAGAGTCTGTATCCGTTGAAGATTTCGTTATCTCAGAATTACAGTACGAGCAATTATTAGCATTGGCGACTAAACGTGCAGAAACGTTTAAATTGAAGCTGGTTGTAGAGGGTAAGATTGATTCTTCCCGATTATTAATTTGTTCGCCTAAAGTCGATGAAAAGAAAAAAGCAATACCTCGTTTAGAGTTTGGTGCTTAATATGTTTAAATTAAAATAAAAAAGGGAGGCTTATTAGCCTCCCTTTTTTATTGTGCTCTTCTAAATTTTTCTAATGTGAATTTTCTATAAATCAATAATTCAATCGCACCTAAAATTGGTGCATTAAAAATAAAAAACAAGCAGGTGATTATTATTTTGTCATCAATCCGCCTCATGTCGAATATATAAGCAATTAAAGCAACAATAGAGACTCCGGATACAATGATCGCTACTACCCAAATTATGCATTGAATCATCATATGGATTTTTGGTAATAGTAAGCAATGGTGCTTTTCTGTGTGATAACAAATGAAAATGAACGTCCCAATGATAGGGCTGATATAAAATATACCAGCGCATATAAAACTTGCGATAACTAAAAACACTTCCTTATTCCTCAAAATTTTTATTAAAGTGAGAGGATGATGAAGGGGTAGGTTCTTTATTTATATTTAATTTTATATTCGATGTAATGTTATACCAATCTAGTTTTCTAGTGGCTAACATAGTAATAGCTAATAACGAGAATATTAAGATGGACCCCATCAAAAAAGCGTAGTCTTCGCTGTGTAATATAAAATATAAAGCAAAATAAATAATCAGCAAAATACTAGATATCGTTAATGAGCGCTGGAATGATTTTAATATGTATCCTGTGTATAAAGTGATTAATCCAATACACGATAAGCTGCTGACGATGTAAGAGATCGCAAAGTTAAAATGTTCAGATAGTGCAATTAACAATAAGAAAAACATCGTTAAAGACAGGCCAACCATAAAATATTGTAATGGATGAATACTAAGAGATTTAAATATTTCGAACATAAAAAAGGCAATGAATGTCAGTAGTATAAATATGTTGCCATATTTAATGGCGCGTTCTGACAATGTGTAATGATTAACAGGCTCAAACAAATTAACCGATAACGACGCATCAATGAGTTTTTGACATCTGCCTGATTCACACTGAGATAGTAATGTGGATAAGTTACTAGACAGTGAGGTTATTTTCCAAGTGGCTGAAAATCCTTCATTTGTGATGTCGTGGTTCACAGGTAAGAATTTTCCATTAAAGCTAGGGTGTGGCCAGTTTGAGCTTAAATTTACCTCGTTAGTTTGTCCAACAGGGTAGACCGACAACGAGCTTGTTCCTTTAAATGGTAATACGAAATTAAAGCTAACAGGTGTGGTTAGTGAGTCTTTAAATGCAGATAATGGAATATTTGTATGTAGACCAGTGAGCTCAGGGTCGATTAACGTGCCTTCTTCAAAATAATAGGTGTCCTCATTCATGTTTAGCTGTGGAATACTTGTGATTCCGCGTAGATCATTAATAAATGTAATTAAGGAAATCGATTCAATTTTTTGAAAGTGCTCAATAGATTGAATGTCACTAATGATTGAAGGCTCAAAGTTACCTGACACTTTCATATTTGATTCAAATACAGGCGTGTTAAATATGCCCATTTTACGCATGGAAGTTTGAATGTTGCTGTCTACTAATACTTGGTTAGCAGGTCGTAGTTTTGTGTGTGTCGAAATATATTCTTGATTGATATACGCTTCTAAATTTTTGTCCCACACACTTTTTATTTCACTGGTTTGATAGGTAATGGCTAATATGGGGGTGACGATGCTTTGGGATTTACTATAAGACTGCTCAATATTGTGTTTGGCATCTTGTAATGAATAAGATCGTTGTTTTACGCTGTCTTGTACAAACATCATGGGTATTTGTAACAGTAAAAATAGTCCAAATATGATGAGGACCTTAATCCAGAATGCGCGTTGAGTGTTTGATTGGGGTGAGTTTTTTTTTGAGTCAGTCGTCATTGTTATTATCCTCGGTAAGTTAAGGATTCAATATAAATAACGACTGTGTGGTTTACGTGTGTTGTCTATGTGTTTTATGTGTGGATTTAGCTTAAAGGCAAAGTCATACAAGCTACCACTGTATTATTGTTATTCGCATCTTTATGATTTGAAAGCTCAATGCTTCCATTGTGTAAATTCATTATTTGTCTGACAAAACTCAAACCCAGTCCCGTGCTTTTACTTTGTCCGTTGGGTCTTGGTAACGAATAGAAGCGATCAAATATTCTGGTTTGTGCAAATTCAGGAATCGACTCACCTTGGTTTTCAACGTAAATGATTAGGTTGCTGTCTGTTTTTTCAATCTTAAATTCGATGACACTATTAGGGTTGGCAAAATCAATGGCGTTATCAATTAAATTGTTTAACCCAATGCTGATCAAATCTTGATTGGCTTGAATGTGGGTATCTTTTATTGTGTGATCAAATGATAAGGATAATTGTTTAAGTTGTGCATGTGCGGTTTGTTGGGTGATTAAATTATCAATAAGAGCATTCACATCAAAAATTTGAGTATCTAGTTGTTCTGAATTTTCAAGCTCTGACAGTTTTAGCATTTGCTCAATCGTGCATTCAATTCGGGTGGCTTGTGTAAAAATAGTATCAATAAATTGAGTGTGTTGTTGTGCTGGCATGTCTTGCGTGATTAATTCGGCAGAACCTTTAATGGCGGCAATTGGGCTTTTTATTTCGTGAGTTAACGCTTGAATGTAATGTTCAGCATAGGCTTTACCTTCTAATTCAATACGCATTTGTTCTATTGCGTGACTTAATTTATTTAGCTCGGTGCCTTGTAGTTTTGGTAGGGTGGATTTTTTACCTTGGCCAATAGTGTGTGCGTAATTTGCCAGCTTTTTGATGGAACTAGATAGCCATATTGATAAAATGGCACCAATGATGGTGGTGATTAATATAAGAATTAACCCTTGTTTTAGCGTGGTTTTTTTACTTAATTCTAAAAAAGGTTGTAAGGATAAATTGGGGGTGTAAACCGTCAACACACCTATAATATTGTTTTGGTCATCTAATACCGGTGCGGCAACATGCATGACAGTGCTTAGCGGGTCGTTAGGATCTGACATTGTACTTCGAGCGCCGTATTTTCCTTTTAATGTTAAAAAAACATCGCGCCATCTGCTGTAATCCAAACCTTCTAATTGATGGTTGCTATCATAAATAACAATGCCCGCTTTATTTGTGATGTAAAAATTAAGATTAATATGCGCTTTAGCTTTAGACCAAATGTTAGCGTTTAATGTGCGTTGTTTGGCTTTTAAAATCGCTTGGGCTTTCTCTTCTGAAATTGTATTTTGTAGCACATCGTCTTTAAAAATTTCAGCCAATAAATTTGCGTTATCAACTAATGTGTATTCAACTGACTGGCGCATGGCAGGTTTGATTTGGTCTAATAAATTGTCATATAAAAACCAAGCGGATGTGCCTGCAATGATAAAATAGCCTAAAAATATACGACTGGAAAAAGTGATATTAAATCGTTTTCGTAATGTTTTTAGATTGAAATTTGACACAAGTCTTACCTTAAATAAAATGGTTTATCATAAGATTGTATCTGATTCATATAAGAAGAGAATGGGTTTTTGTTTTTTTGAACATAAACCCATATAAAAGGAGTGCTTTAAACGGGCGCAATCCCCATTGATTGTCGTTTTGATTTTACTGCTAATGCAGTGATGCCAATTAATTCACCCAATTGTTCGTCTGGAATTTTACCGAGTTTATTAAGCATTTTTGGATCGCGCCAATTACCACAGCCTTTTAGATTGCATGGTTCAATATTTAATTCGTTTCGTTTTTTCCAAACGGTGGATGCGTGCACGCCTAATTCAAATGCAATATCGGCATCGGTAAATTTGCCCAACATGGCAATGGCGGATTTTTTCCATTTAAACGGTGTGCTTCCTTTGAACGATGGGATGTTAAGTAGCTTTCGTTGACGCAAAATGGAGCTTGAAGATACGCTTAATTGATTCGCAATATTAACATCTGTGTCAGTGCCTAATAATTTTAACTCTGAAGCTGTCCATTTTTTTGAACCGATGTGTGCTTTGATACCTAACGATTCACGTTTTTGCGTCACGGTTTCAACGGTTACTTTTAAGGCTTGTGCAAGATATTTGTCTTCCATTAATTTAAGTTGTTTAACCATCGAATCCGTCCAGGTGATATTTTGTTGTCTGTCTGCTGTTTTGATTCCTAGCTTTTTACGCTTTTGTCGCACCATTACTTTTGGAATACCTGTCTGTCTTGCAATTTCAGAATCGCCAATGACACCCATTTTATTGATAATTGACTTAGTCCAATTGTATTTACTTTTTGCTTCTTCTTTAAAAGGCGCAATGCCTCTTAAATGTCGATGTAATCTAAATATGTAGCGAGCGCGTTTATATTTTTTGGATAAACTCGCATCGGTTTGGGTGCCAAGTTTAGCAATCGCTTGTGGGGTTAAAATTGGAGGTTTGGTTAATTGACCTGTTCCAAAGGATGGAATTTGCATGAGTATGCGTTTGCAGCAAATGCTTGTCACGCTGACTTCAAAATATTCGCTAAACTCTTTGTCTGACATTTCCCCAAGATTGCGTAACATGATGTCTGTCCATATTATGGGTCCGCGTTCACTAAATGGCTCTATGCCCAGTGAATTTCGATAATTTGTAACGGTACAAGGCGCCAGACCCACAATTGAAGCAACTTCGGTATCAAACATAGTACCAAGTAATGCTACTTCTTTGGCTGTCCAAATATGGTAATCGGCGATTGATTTATATTCTAATGTTTCAGGTTGAAACGGAGGAATCCCTAATAATTTACGTTTACTGTAAATGACACTTCTTGTGCTGCCCCACTTTTGCGCAAGTTTTACATCAGTGGTTGTGCCTAATAATTTAATTTTACTGTCTGTCCAATTTAATTTTTTATTTGCGCAGTCTTCATTAACTGAAGGTATGTTTTTTTGTTGACGTAAAATTTTAACTTCAAAAGGTTTGAGATTAAATTCACGAGCAATACTGAAATCACTTTGGCTCCCCAGTTGTTTAGTGAGTTGTTTTAATTCTTGTTTGGATAAATCTTTAAGTGAAACCCGTGAGTATTTCATAAATTGCCGCTAAAAAGTGTGTTTGTATTAGCTTAGCAATAATTATCCCAACTTTATTTTTTTATCCTGTTTAATTGGTCGGCGATTTTTACTAACTCGTCGTTTGCCCAAATAACCGCTGACTTATCATCGTAATCTCTAGGGCCGTCTTCAATGACTATAATTAAACATAGGTATAAATTATAAAATAATCGTCTGCTTTTTTGATTGTCAGTGGTGAGTAAATTTTGTTGATACCCTTTTGAGTAGGCTTCGATATTATTTTTGTCAAACAATATAGATTCCATCAGTGGGTCGCCCCAAATAGCGCGCTCAAAATCAATTGCTCCTAAAATATGACAATGACAATGATCCTGTTCGTCGATAAAAATATTAGATGGCGATAAATCCCAGTGGACTAATTGTGCTTGAGTGACTTCTGCAAAAATAGATTGATAATCATTTAATAGCGTTGTGTATTCTGATTGGGTTAAAGGTAATTTGATGTTGTAGGTTTTAGCGTCGTTAAATAACTGGGTACTCATTGCGCTAAATGCATCAAACCAGTTTGTGTGTTTTTCTGATAAATCAAAATAACCAAAATGTGCATTTTGTATTGAATTAATTTTCGCTGTTATTTCACCCAGTTGAAATAATAATTGATTATTTTGATCTTCACTTAAATCATCACGAATGGTATTCCAAATAATGCCAGGCATAAAATCCATAAAGAAATACGGGTAATCGATATCTTGTTTGGTTAAATCTGAAAATAAAACCTTTGGACTGGGAATATTTAAACGCTTGGATACAAGTTCGGTGCAGTTTATTTCTGCTTGCATCATGTTTTTTTCATAACACATGATTGGCGCATGTTGCGGTGGACCTACTTTTAATACAACAGTAGTCTGATCGTTAAATGTGATTTTGTAAGCTGTGTTGAACCATCCGTAAGTTAATTCTTGTGTGTCTGAGATCTGCTTAGGGCCAAATGCTTTGTTGGATAGCTTCTTAATGGTGTCTTTATCCAACGTGATCTTTGTATTACTTCGCATGGAAGACTCCTTTAATTAATTGATGTAAAACTCTATGTATAATTCTTGGTCATTAAGTGAAGCATCAAAAATAGGATAACCATTAAAATCAAAGGAGTAATTGTTACCTTCTTTGGCCCATTTATTTTCTGCAATGGCATTTTTTATTTGGTCGTTATATCCAATCCAAACGCCAAAAATATTGGTTAACTCAATCACAAGATTGAAAAATTCAGATTCGTTTATGTTTTGTTTTAATGTGTAGTGAATATCGTAACCTAAGTGAGAGCAACCACCTCCGTTAACGATGACTAAGGAGTCTTTATAGGTCGTTGTGATTTCAAAATCTTCTGAAAGTGTTGCTTGTTTTTGCTTGGATACATAATCTTTAGCAAAGTCTGAATAACTGTTGTCGTCATAAATGCAGTCGTTTGCATAAATTAAGTGTGGTATTAATACAGTTAATAAAATTAAAAATTTCAAAAGTGAATATCCTTTTTAAATGATGCGTCATTAGTATTATAAAATCAGGCTATAACCAATTCCACGATGGGTTTTAATGATGTCATGATCACAGTTAATTGATTTAAGCTTTGTACGTAATGATTTTATATGAGTATCCACACTGCGCTCTAAGCTTGCTGAATTAGGCCAGATAATATCCATAAGTTGTGCGCGGGAATAAACTTGCTCTGGTCGCTTAAATAATACGGCTAAAATTTGAAATTCTAATTTGGTTAAGCTCAGAGGTTTGGAATAAAACATCGCTGACATTGTATTTGAATCTAACTCTAATAATGCATTATGTGCCGTTGTTTCTGGTTCTTTTTTTGATGTTGTGTTTAATCTTTTTAAAATTACTTTAATACGGGTGCTGACTTCTCTTGGGCTAAACGGTTTACAAACATAATCGTCTGCGCCAATTTCTAAGCCTAATATTCGATCAAACTCGTCATTGCGAGCCGTTAAAAATAAAATGGGTGTCGTTGAAAATTCACGAATGGTTTTGCATAACTCAAAGCCATTTATATCAGGAAGGCCTACATCTAATACAATAAAATCAATGGATTGGTTTTTTAAAATTTCTAAAGCCTGTCCGCCTAGCTCGCAGGTAACTGAGTTAAATCCTTCAAGTTGCAACGCATATACTAAGGTTTGGCTGATGCTGGGTTCGTCGTCAACGATGAGTATGGTGGGTTGCATTAGCTTACCTTTTTAATGCTTTCTATTTAATACAAACAACGCAATGTTGTTCAGCATTTGTGGGTGTTCAAAAATTTGAATATGCTCGCAGGCTTGTTCAATTAGTTGTAAGGCGGTGTCTTTGGCGGTTTGCAAACCTAAGTGTTTAACGTAGGTGGACTTGTTCGCTTCGCTGTCGGAGCCTTGAGGTTTACCTAATGTTTGAGTGTCGCTTTCTACATCTAATACGTCATCAATAATTTGAAAGCCAAGGCCTATATTTTGTGCGTATTGTTTTAAGGCAGATTGTTGTGAGGGTGTGATGTTTGGCTCGCACAAAGCGCCAATTTGAACCGACGCTAATATTAAGGCGCCTGTTTTCAGTTTGTGCATGGTTTTTAAATGTTCAAAATCAATTTCTTGGTTAGTGGAGGCTAGATCAATCGCTTGACCTGCCACCATGCCATTTGCGCCACTGGCGTGCGCTAAAATTTGAATTTGTTTGATTTTGATTGAATCATTAACTGATGTGTTGGCGATGACTTCAAATGCCATGGTTAGTAATGCGTCGCCAGCTAATATAGCGGTGGCTTCATCAAATTGAATATGATTGGTGGGTTTGCCACGGCGAAGATTGTCGTCGTCCATTGCAGGTAAATCGTCATGTATTAACGAATAACAATGCATCATTTCAAGTGCGCAGGCGCAGTCTATCCAGTTTTTATTGTCAGGATCAATCAATTGGCTGGCGGCTTTTACTAATAAAGCACGAAGACGTTTGCCACCACTTAATAAGCTGTAGTTAATGGCGGCTTTTAATTCGGGGCTGGATTTGGCGTATTGGTCGGTCAGTTCGCTTAAGCGTGTTTCTATGGATTCAAGTACGCTTGGGTCATAAATTTCGTTGTTCATAGTTCGTCTGATACGTCCTGCCATTGCTCGTCACTTAATTTTTGAATTTTAAGCTCGGCTTGATCGAGAATTTTTTGACATGAACGCGATAATTTAACGCCTTTTTCAAAGACTTTTAATGATTCATCAAGACTCAGTTCGTCGCCTTCAAGAGCGTCAACTAACTTTTCAAGTTCGACAATGGATTGTTCAAAATTAGATTGGGCTTTAGCCATAACAAAAACGCCTTAATAAAACAGAGATCAGGAACATGGATTGAGCGCGAACCCTACCTTTTTGTGTATTTTTGGTCAAGAAACGTTGATCGTTTAGTTTATCAATTAATTAGTAGAAATTTATTAACAAGATTTCACAAATTGATTTTTTTGCGTCTAGACTGAAAAATGAGATGTTAGCTAAGAGGGGTGTATTTTGGATTTAGCAACGATTGTTGGTCTTGCCGGCGCACTGGCTATGGTTGTGTTGGCGATGGTACTCGCAGGTGGTGTGGGTATGTATTACAACGTGCCTTCAATGTTGATTGTGGTAGGTGGGTCTATTTTTGTGGTCATGCAAAAATACACGCTTCAGCAATATTTAGGTGCAGCCAAAGTAGCAGGTAAAGCGTATTCATTTAAAGCGGTTGCGCCACTTGAATTAATTGAAGAAATAGTTGAATTAGCGGATTTAGCACGTAAAGGCGGCTTACTTTCTTTAGAAGGTAAAGAAGTGAGTAACGATTTTTTATCCAAAGGGATTCAGTTATTAGTAGATGGTCATGATCCTGAGGTGGTGAAAAATCTATTAACCAAAGATATGAAAATGTCTTTAGAGCGCCACGAAATGGGTGCGGGTATTTTTGATGCCTTTGGTGATGTGGCGCCAGCTATGGGGATGGTCGGTACGCTTGTGGGTTTGGTAGGGATGTTGGCAAATATGGATGATCCAAAATCCATTGGCCCTGCTATGGCAGTTGCGTTATTAACCACTTTGTATGGTTCAGTTGTGGCAACGATTATAGCATTACCTATTAAAGATAAATTGAAATTACGAGCAGGTGAAGAAGATCGTCTGCAACGTATGATTATTGATGGCCTACTTGCTATTCAAGCAGGTCAAAACCCTAGAATTATTGATTCGTTACTGAAAACATATTTAGCAAGTAGTGACAGAGGGGAAGCAAGTGAGTGATGAAGAGGAAGATGAATGCCCTGAATGCCCCGCCGGTTTACCTGGATGGTTGGCGACGTTTGGGGATTTAATGGCATTATTGATGTCGTTTTTCGTTTTGCTTTTATCGTTCTCTGAAATGGATGCTTTAAAATTTAAACGTTTGGCAGGTTCTATGCGAAACGCATTTGGTGTGCAAAATCAAATCAGTGTCAATGATATTCCAAAGGGTACCAGCATAATTGCGCAAGAATTCAGTCCAAGTATCCCTACGCCTACGCCGTTGAATATTATCCGTCAAGATACAGTGAATGATTTAAAAGACAGTCTTGAAGTGATGTGTCAGGATCAGATGATTCAGCAAAACGACGCTCAGGGCGAGTCTGGCAAGCAAAGTCGAGAAATTACTGTGGCCGATAAACAGCAAACGCAAGAAGAGGTCGAAGAAGAAGCAGAAAGAATCTCCACTATATTGGCTGAAGCCATAGGTGAAGGTTTGCTTCAAGTAGAAACCGAATTGAATGTGATCATTATTCGAATCAAAGAGCAGTCTTTTGGTGCGGGTACTGATTATGTTGCAGATGATTTTTTACCTGTTTTGGACCAAATACGTAAGGTTTTAGTAGAAACCCAAGGGGATTTGTTTGTTGATGGTCATACTGATGACAGACCGATAAACTCTTCTAAATTCAGGTCAAACTGGGCATTGTCTTCTGCAAGAGCATTGGCAGTGGCTGAATATTTGTTTGAAGCAGATGAATTAAGTGAAAACCGATTTACAATTGTGGGGCATGGCTCTACTGATCCGCTTCAAGATAACGAAACCGCTGAAGGTCGATCGGTTAATCGTCGGGTCGAAATAATGATTAAGAAAAAAGTGGATGGCAGTGATTTAGATAGTGAGAGTGAAGGTGAAGATATGGAGTTTTCTCCTAGATCAGCGTTCGATTTAGCCCCAGATGAAATATTTTAAGTTAAATGCCGATTATCTGCCTTTTGGCCTTTACCATCTGGGGCCAATCAAGGACAATATACGCCTTTTTTTATCCGCCTAAATTTGGGAAATCTCAATGCCTTCAAGATCTGATCTAGCCAATGCCATCCGCGCCCTTTCAATGGACGCAGTACAAAAAGCCAAAAGTGGTCACCCCGGTGCACCAATGGGTATGGCAGATATTGCCGAAGTATTATGGAATACACATTTAAACCATAATCCATCTAATCCTGATTGGGTTAACCGTGACCGTTTCATCTTATCTAACGGCCATGGTTCAATGTTGCATTATTCTTTATTGCATTTATCAGGTTACGATTTAAGCATTGATGACTTGAAAAGCTTCCGTCAATTGCACTCAAAAACACCCGGTCACCCAGAATACGGTTACGCGCCAGGCATTGAAACTACTACGGGTCCATTAGGCCAGGGTATTGCAAACGGTGTAGGTATGGCTATTGCTGAAAAAGTAATGGGCGCACAATTTAACAAACCAAACTTAGAAATCGTTGACCATTTCACTTATGTATTTTTGGGTGATGGCTGCATGATGGAAGGTATTTCTCACGAAGTTTGTTCATTAGCGGGCACATTAGGTCTTGGAAAGTTAGTTGCATTTTATGATGACAACGGCATTTCAATCGATGGTGAAGTGGAAGGTTGGTTCACTGACGATACTCAAAAACGTTTTGAAGCATACGGATGGCAAGTGATTCCTCGTGTAAATGGTCACGATTCTGAAGAATTATTACAAGCTATTGAAACAGCAAAAGCTGAATCTGATAAGCCTACATTGGTAATCTGTAAAACAATCATCGGTTTTGGTTCGCCAAACAAAGAAGGTAAAGAAGATTGTCACGGTGCGCCATTAGGTGATGAAGAAATTAAATTAACGCGTGAGCGCCTAAATTGGCCACATGCTCCATTTGAAATTCCTGCAGATATTAAAGATGCATGGGATGCAAATGAAAAAGGCGCGGCTTCTGAAAGCGCTTGGAATGAGTTGTTTGCGAAATACAAAGTGGCGCATCCTGAATTGGCGGCTGAATTTGAGCGTCGTTCTAGCAATGAATTGCCTGCAAACTTTGATGAAAAAGCAAATAAAATCATCGCTGACGTAAACGAGCAAGCGCAAACCATTGCATCTCGTAAAGCATCACAAAATTCAATTGAAGCATTTGCTGCTGAGTTGCCTGAATTCTTCGGTGGATCTGCTGATTTAGCCGGTTCTAACTTAACACTATGGTCAAAAGCTCAAGGTATCAGTGCTAATGACGCAAGTGGAAACTACTGTTTCTACGGTGTGCGTGAGTTTGGTATGTCAGCAATTATGAATGGTATTGCATTACATAAAGGTTTAGTGCCGTTTGGTGCAACCTTCTTAATGTTCATGGAATACGCGCGTAATGCGGTTCGTATGGCAGCATTAATGAAGCAGCGTTCAATTTTTGTATACACTCATGATTCAATTGGTTTAGGTGAAGATGGTCCAACTCACCAACCTGTTGAGCAAATCGTCAGCTTACGTAGTACGCCAAACTTAGATACATGGCGTCCATGTGACTCTGTTGAGTCTGCGGTTGCTTGGAAAAGTGCAATCACAAGAAAAGCGACACCTTCTGCTTTGATTTTTTCTCGTCAAGCATTGGATCATCAAGTACGTACTGCAGCGCAAATTGCTGATATCGAACGTGGTGGTTACATCTTAAAAGACAGTGTGGGTACGCCAGCAATTATCTTGATCGCGACAGGTTCTGAAGTACAAATGGCGATGGATTCAGCTGAGCAACTGGGTGATAACGTTCGTGTAGTTTCTATGCCTTGTACGGCTATCTTTGATCAGCAATCTGCTGAATATAAAGAATCTGTATTGCCAAATGCAGTGCGTAAGCGTGTTGCAATTGAAGCTTGTGCTAAAGATTTCTGGTTTAAGTACACGGGTTTTGACGGCGCGATTATCGGTATGGAAACATTCGGTGAGTCTGCTCCAGCTGCGGATCTTTATAAGCATTTTGGAATAACCGTTGATGCAGTAGTTGCAGCTGCTAAAGCACTTTAATACTCTGTTAAATTGGTGTAGTTGGAAATTTTAGGATTTCTAACTAAAGTAAAAGAGGTGGCAAACTACCTCTTTTTTTCCATTTGAAGTTTGTATGTTGATATTGGTTGCAGGTAAAGAAGTGGTTATACTTCGCAAAATTATAAAAACATTTTTTAAATAAGGTAATAATTTAATGAAAATCTCAAATTTAATTAAACATGCTTTTTTGATAGTTGTGGCGCTAGCAAGTGTGAATGCTGTTGCAAGTACGGATGAGGGTGTGGCTTCGCGTTTAATGCCAGCAGGAAATGTATGTGTTGAAGGTGTTGAGTGTACAACGGCTAATGTGGTTGCTTCAGCTAAAGCTGATAAAAACTCACCTGAAGCAATGTTTAAAGGTAAGTGTAATTCTTGTCATGGGACAGGTGTTGGCGGTGCCCCAATTGTTGGGGATGCAGATGCTTGGGGTCCAAGAATTACTAAAGGAATCGACGCTTTATATCTAAGTGGATTAAATGGTGTTCCAGGTACGGTGATGATGGCTAAAGGTGGTTTTACTGCTCTTAGCGATGATGAAGTAAAAGGTATTGTTGATTATATGGTTGAGCAATCTCAATAATCAAAAAAAAACAAATTTACGATAGTTTTTTAAAAAGCCCTTTGAGGGCTTTTTTTATTTCTGTCATTTGAGCTAGAGCTTTATTCATTAGCTCGTTATAATCCCCCCTTTTTTAAAGATCGTCTTCTAGGAGTCTTATGCGTATTTTGACCATTGTTTGCTGTGTTTTGTTTTTACAAAGCTGTGCAATTACCCGTTTACCTAATGATATTGGGTATGGTGTTTTAAATAGTGATGATTTGGTGACAGTTAAAGAAGGTCTGCCAACTTATCTGTTGTTAGTGGATGGTGCGTTAATCACTTACCCTGAAAGCGAATCTCTTTTATTAACCGCATCGTCTTTAAACTCTGCTTATGGTGGTGTGTTTGTTGAAGATGAGGCGCGTAAGCTAAAAATGACGCAAAAGTCTTTTGATCTTGCTCAGCGTGCAATGTGTTTGCATCGCAAGTCGGCATGTAAGTTAATGGATATGTCTTTTGGTGCGTTTGAGCAAGAAATAGCAAAGATCAAAAAAGAAAAAGATTTGCCATATTTATATGCTGTAGCAAGCAGTTGGACAAGTTTGATTCAATTAACCTCTTCAGATTACAACTCAATCGCGCAGCTCGGTCGAGTAGAGTTGATGATGAAAAAAGTAGTGAGTCTTGATGAACAATACGAAAACGGCATGCCGCTTGTTTATTTAGGTGCATTAAATAGTTTGTTACCGCCATCATTAGGTGGAAAACCTGAAATTGCTAAAGATTATTTTGAACGTGCAATCAAAGTGAACCCTAGCAATTTAATAGCAAAAGTTATGTATGCCGAAGGTTATGGGCGTTTAATGTTTGAGCAAGAATTGCATGACCGATTATTAAATGAAGTGTTAGAGGCGGATTCTAATTTTCATGGTTTAACGTTGCAAAATGAATACGCTAAAAAAGAAGCGAAACGATTGTTAGATGGCAGTTACGATTATTTCTAATTAAAGGGCGTTATTCAGATTGAATTCATCTGAATAGTTCATAATGAAAAATATAACATCAAGTTAAGTGAGAGAATAAAATGAAAAATATATTATTAGTAGGTGCCTTATTAACATCATTCATCGCACCTATTACACAAGCTGCAACGAAAGTTAAAATTGCAACACAGTATCCAGATGGAACTTATTCGTTGATCCAATTGCGTGATGCTGCCAAACAAATTAAAGAGCGAACTGAAGGGCGAGTTGAAATTAAACTGTATCCCGGTGGTGTTCAAGGTGGTAATACAACGGTTTTGAAAAAAATCAATAAAGGATTACTAGGCGGTGCTATGTTAGAAGGTGGTGCATTTGCGGCAGATTATGCGGATAGCCAAGTTTATAACGCGCCTATGTTTTTTAATGGTTACGATGAAGTTGATGCGGTACGAGCTGAATTGGATTCAGTGATTGAGTCAGGTTTGTCGGATGCAGGTTGGAATACTTTTGGTTTAATTGAAGGTGGATTTGCATACGCAATGACAAACAATCCTGTAACTTCAGTGACTGAGTTAAAGCAGCAAAAATTATGGTTGCCTTCAAATGATCCATTGGTTGCTCGCATTGCACAAGAATTGGAAATATCTCCTATTTATTTAGGTATTGGTGAAGTATTAACCTCGCTTCAAACCAACTCAATTAACGCAATTGTAGCGCCACCTGTAGCGGCTTTGGCTTTGCAATGGTTCAGTAAGGTAAAATACGTAACCGATGTTCCATTTATGTACACTTATGGCACATTGGCGATTTCTGATAAAATATTTAATAAAATCAGTGCTGAAGATCAAATAATTGTTAGAGAAGTGTTAACAGCTGCGGTTGTATTGATGGATGAAGATAGCCGTAAAGAAAACCTAAAAGCATTCGATGCGTTGGCTTCTCAAAATATTAAATCAATTGAACCAACTGACGAACAAAAAAAGGCGCTAGCCATTGAGTCACAAGGTGCAATTAAAGCACTGATTGAAGGTGGTGAATTTAGCCAGCAGATTTTTGATCAAATGAAATCGATTGTAGAAAAGCACAGAGCGCTATAAATGAAAGCGATTCATAGTGTTCGTAAAGCTTTAAGACTGGTTGAATCCAGTCTTTTAGTTTCAGCCTTAGGTGGCATTATATTGTTAACGGTTATGCAGATTATTATGCGTAACTTAAAATCTTGGGTGACTTATGCGAATGCAAATTATGAGTCGGTGAATATTGCTTATCAAATACCAGTATTTGGTTGGACGGAAACGTTAACTCAGCATTTGGTGCTCATTATTGCATTTTTAGGTGCAATGGTTGCAGGTCGAAAAGGCGAGCATATTGCCTTTGATGTATTTCAAAATTATGTCCCTTCAAAAATAAAATATCATTTCGCATTGGTTGGTGCCTGCCTTTCTGGGTTGGTTTGTTTCTATTTGGCTTATCTTTGCTCATTAATCACCTTTGAAAATATCACAGATGGCGGCTCATTTATTGTGTTTGCAAACGTGCCTCAGTGGGTGTTTGAGGTTTTTATTCCTTTGGGTTTTTTTGTTATGGGTTACCGCTTAATTAAAGTGGGTGTTCATAGTTTGGTTAACCGTCATAATTTAAAAAACGTTTAAGGAATATTTGTGAAAATCACCATTAGTTCTGTTCTTGTCTTATTATTGATTGTTTTTTCTGCGCCTTTGTTTGTGGTTATTATTTCAGGTGCGGGTATTGGTTGGTTCTCAACCGGTGCTGAAATTGAAGATTTTGCTCTGCAAACTTATTTTACAATTATGGGTGGGTTTACCGATTCGTCCTCAGCCAGTGTTTTAAAAACATTGCCATTGTTTGCTTTTGCGGGGTTTTTATTAAGTGAATCTAAAACTGCGGATCGTTTGATCCGATTGTCTCAAGCCTCATTGGGTTGGATGCCTGGCGGGTTAGTGTTGGTAAGCTTGCTTACCTGTGCATTTTTTACGATGTTAACTGGTGGCTCTGGTGTGACGATTGTTGCAGTGGGTGGCTTGCTGTACCCAGCATTAGTGAAATCTAATTATAACGAGCGTTTCTCTTTGGGGTTGATTACAACCTCAGGCAGTTTGGGTTTATTGCTTCCTCCTGCGATTCCATTGATTTTGTTTAGTGTGATTGCGCAGCAAATGGAAGTGAATGTTGAAATCTCTGATCTGTTCTTGGCGGGTATTTTACCTGCATTTTTGATGATAGCGGTTTTATTTGGTTGGGGGTTGTGGGCAAATCGTAACCAAGATATTCCGTTACATGCATTTAGATTAAAAGAATTTTTAAGTGCGCTTTGGGAAGCTAAGTGGGAGCTAATGATTCCTGTTGTGATTATTGGTGGTATTGCGACAGGCAAAGTTGTGATTTCTGAAATCGCTGCGGTCACCGCTATGTATGTATTTATTATTACTGTCTTTGTTCAAAAAGAAATTCCATTATCTAAAGTGTCGCAGATTGCATTAGATAGCATGAAGATGGTGGGTGGTATTTTATTAATTTTGGCGGTGGCTTTGGTTTTCTCGGCTTATTTAATAGATGCACAAATTCCAAGTATGTTGCTGAGTTGGATTCAAGAGCACGTTGACTCAAAATGGCAGTTCTTAATTTTATTAAATATTTTGCTTCTATTACTAGGAGCAATATTGGATATTTTTGCAGCTTTAGTAATTATGGTGCCATTGTTGTTGCCAGTTGCTGTTGGTTTTGGGGTGGATCCAGTGCATTTGGCCATTATCTTTGTAGCAAATATGCAAATTGGATATTTTACACCACCGGTAGGGATGAATTTATTTATTGCAAGTTCTCGGTTTAATAAATCAATCGGTGAATTATATCGAGCAACGTTGCCTTATTTGTTCTTATTATTTGCTGTTGTTTTATTAATTACTTATGTTCCGTGGTTTTCTTTGGTGTTTGTTGCATAGCTAATAAATGATCATTTTTTCGCTTAAATAAAAATATGAAAATAAATAAAAAAAAATGAGCTAAATAGTTGACACCAAAGGGATTTTCGGTAAAATGCGCACCTCCTTTGAAGCAGTTCAAACTAATTTGAAGGATTGTCGATTTGGGTGTGTAGCTCAGCTGGGAGAGCATCGCCCTTACAAGGCGAGGGTCAGCGGTTCGATCCCGTTCACACCCACCAAATCGATGCGGAGTGGTAGTTCAGTTGGTTAGAATACTTGCCTGTCACGCAAGGGGTCGCGGGTTCGAGTCCCGTCCATTCCGCCAACTTCTTTACGTTTTTGAGAAGTAAAATAAAAACGAAACCAATTCTTGTTTAGCGACAAACAAGATTGGGTGTGTAGCTCAGCTGGGAGAGCATCGCCCTTACAAGGCGAGGGTCAGCGGTTCGATCCCGTTCACACCCACCACTGCGGAGTGGTAGTTCAGTTGGTTAGAATACTTGCCTGTCACGCAAGGGGTCGCGGGTTCGAGTCCCGTCCATTCCGCCACTTTTATTTTCTGCAATATGCAGGGAACTAAAGCAAAAAAATGTGATCATAATGAAATCCAGTTACTGGATTTTTTTATGCGCGCTCACTTATTTTTGTTTTTGTTAATACTTCCTTCTTTTAGTTTCTCTCAATCACTTGTTGATGCAGCCTTAGAGCGCACTGAACATTTTGTGATTTATAATCCTGCTTATTTTTCTCTTGAATATCCAAATGGCGATGTGCCCAAAAAATATGGTGTTTGTACAGATGTCATTATTCGCAGTTACCGTGCGCTAGGTATTGATCTGCAAAAGCTCGTGCATGAAGATATGCTTGAGAATTTTGATGTGTATCCTTCTAAGCGAATTTGGGGGTTAACTCGTACCGATAAAAATATTGACCATCGACGCGTACCAAATCTACAGGTATTTTTTACTCGATTTGGCGAAAGTTTAGGTGTGAGTTCAAAAGCTGAAGATTATAAAGCGGGCGATATTGTTACGTGGTCGTTATCGGGCAGACCGCATATTGGAATTGTGACGGACCAAATCAATGAAAAAACAGGTAACCCCATGATTGTGCACAATATTGGCTGGGGTCCTAAGCATGAAGATATGTTGTTTGATTATAAAATAACAGGGCATTATCGATACTGACTCGTTTAAAAAGCTTCCTAAGGATTGATCATTCAATCCTTAAATCATACTCCTCAAATTATTTAAAAATGATACAATCCCCGTCCCTTTTTTATCGCATCACTCAATATGTCTATACAAGATGATTTGTTTCTTAATTCAGAATATAACTTGCCTCTTAGTTGTGGGGTAGATGAAGTGGGTCGTGGCCCTTTAGTGGGTGATGTTGTAACCGCTGCGGTTATTTTAGACCCTAAACATCCAATATTAGGTTTGAATGATTCGAAAAAATTATCTGAAAAAAAACGATTACAGTTGTTCGATGAAATTAAAAAGTACGCTCTAAGTTATGCTATTTCTCACGCAACACCTGAAGAAATAGATGATATTAATATATTACAAGCTTCGTTGCTGGCAATGTCTCGTGCGGTAAATGAGTTGGATGTAAAGCCAAGTCATGCATATATAGATGGTAATAAAATACCTAAAGACTTGCCTTGTGAGGCAACCGCCGTAGTAAAAGGGGATAGTAAAGTAGCCAGTATTGCGGCGGCTTCAATTTTGGCAAAAGTCACTCGTGATCAGCAAATGAAAGATTTACACGATGAGTTTCCGCAATATGGATTTGCAAATCATAAGGGTTATCCTACAAAAGCGCATTTAGAAGCGATAGAAACTCACGGTTTAATTCCAGGTTATCGTCAAAGTTATAAACCTGTTCAACGCATTTTGGAAAAAAATTAATGTCTGCTCAATTTATTCATTTACGTGTTCACAGCGAATACTCTTTAGTTAACGGTTTGATTCGAGTTAAAAAATTAGTCGCGCAAGCCGCTGAAAATAATATGCCGGCGGTAGCTGTAACGGATCAAAGTTTTTTATCCTCCTTAGTTAAGTTTTATAACGCATCCATTGGTGAGGGTGTTAAGCCAATTTTAGGTGCAGATATGTGGGTTGAAAACCCAGATGATAAGAAAAAACCATTTCGTATGCCGTTTTTGGTGATGAATGTCACTGGCTATAAAAACCTAACACAAATGATGTCGGACACTTATCAAAAGTATCAGCATAACGATAAGGCTGTGGTGCCTTATGAATTAATTGAAAAATTTAACGAAGGTTTAATTTTGCTTTCGGGTGCTAATTACGGTGATGTGGGTTCTGCCATCATTGATGAAAAATTAGATATTGCAAAAGCGCGATTACAAAAATGGAAATCAATTTTTGGTGATCGATATTATCTTGAGTTGCATCGAACGGATCGTGCAAATGATGAAGCCCATGTTCATGCCGCCATTGCGTTGGCTAGTGAGTTTGATGTACCTGTTGTTGCTACAAACGATGTCATGTTTCATCAAACCGATAACTTTGACGCTCATGAAGCGCGTGTGTGTATTAATGATGGTGTGACCATTGTTGATCCGACGCGAGATCGTTTATACAGTCCTGAACAATATTTTAAATCAGCCGATGAAATGGCTGCATTATTTGTGGATGTCCCTTCTGCCATTGAAAATACAGTGGAAATCGCAAGGCGATGCAGCAGTCCGGTTAAGTTAAATTTCTACGCATTGCCGGATTATCCAATTCCCGACGGAATGACAATGGATGAATTTTTTAGAGATTTATCTGCAAAAGGATTAGAAAACAGACTTCAATATATTTTAGATAAAGAAGCGGATGATTACGAAGAGCGAAGAGCGGAATATTACGTTCGTTTAAAGTTTGAGCTCGATATTATTTTACAAATGGGATTCCCTGGTTATTTCTTGATCGTGATGGATTTCATTCGCTGGAGTAAAGAAAACGATATTCCAGTTGGTCCAGGGCGTGGGTCAGGAGCTGGCTCATTGGTGGCATATGTATTGGATATTACGGATTTAGATCCGCTGGAATACGATTTACTGTTTGAGCGATTCTTGAATCCTGAGCGTGTATCGATGCCCGATTTCGATATCGATTTTTGTATGGAAGGTCGAGATCGAGTGATTGCGTACGTGGCTGACACTTATGGAAGGCAAGCCGTTTCACAGATTATTACGTTTGGTACGATGGCGGCAAAAGCGGTTGTGCGAGATGTGGCGCGTGTTCAAGGTAAGGCTTATGGTTTAGCGGATAAGTTATCAAAATTAATCCCCTTTGAAGTAGGGATGAATTTGACCAAAGCTTGGGAAACCACTAAAGAGCTCGTTGATTTTGTGGAAGGGGATGACGATGCCACTGAAATTTGGAATATGGCAACCGTTTTGGAAGGGACGATCCGAAATGTAGGTAAGCATGCGGGTGGTGTGGTGATCGCGCCTAATAAATTAACCGACTTCTCGCCGCTTTATTGTGATGAAGATGGCTCTGGTTTAGTGACTCAATTTGATAAAAATGACGTTGAATCAGCAGGTCTAGTTAAATTCGATTTCTTGGGGTTGCGAACCCTGACTATTATTGATTGGGCTGTTAAAACCATTAACTCAAAGCAGTTAAATGGCGAGTCACCCATTGAAATTGCCCATATTCCCCTTGATTGTGAAAAATCCTTTGCGTTATTAAAGCGTGCAGAAACCACAGCGGTTTTCCAGCTTGAGTCCCGAGGGATGAAAGAATTAATTTTAAGGCTTTTACCCGATAATTTAGAAGATATGATCGCATTGGTAGCCTTGTTTAGACCGGGTCCGCTTGAATCGGGCATGGTAGATGACTTTGTTAACCGTAAACATGGTCGTGAACGTGTCGCTTATCCGCATGTTGATTATCAGCATGATCGATTAAAACCCATTTTAGAGCCAACTTATGGCGTAATCGTATATCAAGAGCAGGTAATGCAAATTGCGCAAGCGCTGGCTGGCTTCTCTCTTGGTGGTGCCGACATGCTTCGTCGTGCAATGGGTAAGAAAAAACCAGAAGAAATGGCAAAACAGAGAACAGTTTTCGCTGAGGGTGCTAAGAGTGAAGGGATTGATCCTGAGCTTGCGACCAAAATTTTCGACTTGGTTGAAAAATTTGCGGGTTATGGTTTTAACAAATCTCACTCTGCAGCTTATGCATTAGTTTCTTATCAAACATTGTGGCTAAAAACCCATTACCCAGCAGCCTTTATGGCGGCGGTAATGTCAGCGGATATGCAAAATACCGAGAAAGTAGTGATCTTGGTAGAAGAGTGTCGCAATATGGGGTTGGATTTACTCCCACCTGATGTGAATCACGGCGAATTTATGTTTACTGTTAATGATAATAATCAAATAATTTACGGTTTAGGTGCTGTAAAAGGGGTGGGCGAAGGACCGGTCGAGGCAATTGTTGAGGCAAGAGCCGAGCACAAACACTTTGATGATTTGTTTGATTTTTGTGAAAAGTGCGCCAATAAGAAAATTAATAAACGTGTGTTAGAGGCTTTGATTAAAGGTGGGGCGATGGACGGAATCGGTGATTCTCGTTCTAAAATGTTCTTTGCAATTTCAGATGCATTGCAAGCTGCGGGTCAGGCATCAAGAAATGCAAGTGCTGGCATGATGGATATGTTTGGTGAAATGGAGCAAGAAGAAAAAACCGATCCATATAAAGAATATAGCCATGTATTAGATTGGTCTTTAAAAGAGCGCTTAAAAGGCGAGCGAGATACCCTTGGTTTGTTTTTAACGGGCCATCCAATTGATGAATTTGAAGAAGAAGTAAATAAAATTACAACCGTGCGTTTGGGGCAGTTAGAGCCAAGACCACGAATGACTCAGATTATTGCAGGT
Source organism: Marinicellulosiphila megalodicopiae (assembly GCF_045862395.1). Classification (NCBI taxonomy): domain Bacteria; kingdom Pseudomonadati; phylum Pseudomonadota; class Gammaproteobacteria; order Oceanospirillales; genus Marinicellulosiphila; species Marinicellulosiphila megalodicopiae. Next base: position 4,013,761 of record NZ_AP023087.1, on the reverse strand, counting down.
TTGGTGTTGTCAGTAAGAACGATGATAACAAAAAGTGGTAAAAGTCTTGGAATCATCACCCTTGATGATCGAACAGGTCGAACAGAAATAACTGTTTTTGGTGAGCAGTGGGATGAAATGAAGCCCATGGTCATCGTTGATGAAATAGTCGTGGCAGAAGCTGAGGTGGCTCATGATGAGTTTTCAGATCGAACAAGAGTCAAAACCAAAGCGTTATATACGCTTCAAACGGCAAGATTAAAATTAATTAAAGCAATACGTGTTGGTGTGTCTGATTGGTCGCAAAAACAAATTCAAGCAGCGGTGGGTCAAATTGTGAATGCAGAAGCTGAGAATGGTGCATTTTTACAATTAAGCTTAAAAAGCGAGTTGGCAACAGGGGTTGTGCAACTGGATCGCGCTCATAAAATTCCATTAGATGACGAGACCTTATTTAAGATCAAGCAGTTGTTTAGTGAGAATGAGTTTATTTATCATGATTAATCAAGTAATCTTACCCGTTATTTTTTACGTCATTTACATAGAAGGTACAGTATGAATCCAGATTATTTAGAATTTGAGCAGCCGATTGCTGAGCTTGAAGGAAAGATTGAAGAGTTACGTCTGGTAGGTAACGATAATAATTTAAACATTGGTGAAGAAATCACCAAGTTGCGTAATCAATCTACAAAGTTAACTGAAAACATCTTTTCAAATTTAACGCCTTGGCAGATTTCTCAATTGAGTCGTCATCCACAGCGTCCGTACACTGAAGATTATATCAATATGATCTTTACAGATTTTGATGAATTACACGGTGATCGTCACTTTGGTGATGATGCTGCGATCATGGGCGGAACGGCTCGTTTGAATGGGAAGCCAGTTATGGTGATCGGCCATCAAAAAGGTCGTGGCGTCAAAGAGAAAGTCAAAAGAAACTTTGGCTCACCACAACCAGAAGGTTACCGAAAAGCATTAAGATTGATGCAAACGGCAGAGCGTTTTAATTTACCTGTATTTACATTTATCGATACGATGGGTGCATATCCTGGTTTAGAAGCGGAAGAGCGTGGTCAATCTGAGGCGATTGCTTATAACTTATTGAAAATGTCTTCTTTAAAAACACCGATCATTTCAACAGTAATTGGAGAAGGTGGATCCGGTGGTGCGTTAGCAATTGGTGTGTGTGATCACTTAAATATGCTTGAATACTCAACGTATTCGGTTATTTCTCCAGAAGGATGTGCGTCAATTTTGTGGAAAACTGCTGAAAAAGCATCCGATGCTGCACAGGCTATGGGGATTACATCTGTACATTTAAAAGAGGCAGGTTTGGCGGAAAATGTTATTGAGGAACCGTTAGGTGGCGCTCATAGAAATCATCAGGCAATGGCAGAGTCGATCAAAGCAGAGTTAATATCCAATTACGATACATTTACAAATATGAGCGAAGAAGAATTATTGGAAAAACGCTATAAAAGATTGATGTCCTTTGGTGCAATTGAGGGTTAAATGCAAAATCTTGCATAAAAAAATATGTTTTTTATGAAAATAAAATTCAAATGAATTGTAAAAGTAAATAATTATATTTTGTTGAATTGTTAAGAAATGATGAATTGGGTCACAAAATATTAATAAATGTAGTCTTTTTCTGGAAAAATTCAATAAATAAAGTACATGAACCTAAATCTAAACTGAACGTCTTCGAAAAAAAATTTGAGGTTTTGTTTAAAAATAGGTGATAATGATGTGTATTCGGACAGGTTCGATTGAACTTGCCAGAAATCGTGAATCACGATGTTGGTTAATATCCATGTGAAGCGTTTCAAGATTGTACGGCCATGAAGGTGGTTTAGGGGGAGGGTAGAAATGCCTTTCAAGTGCAATCAATAATAAGCTCGTAAAGAGTGAAGTAAAAAAGAGCCGTTGGGCATTGAGTCTAACTGGTTAATTTTCTCAGCAAACTAATAGGAGATTCCAATGAATCTTAAGAAAACATTAAGTGCAGCAGTAGCAGCTGCAGGTTTAGTAGTAGTAGCAACTTCAGCTCAAGCAGCAATCACAGTAGACGTATACGGTGATTACGGTAACTATTTTGAAGATTTTAAAAAAGACATCACTAAAGCAGCTGGTGACTACAAGCACAATGCAAACGACTGGGGCGGACACCACAACAAGCTTACTTTGAACTTAGCAACAGGTTCTGGTGCAGCGGATATGGTTCTTGTTGATACTGGTATGGTTGGTGGTTACATCAACGGTGGTGGTTTAATGGATTTAACATCTAAATTCGCACCATTTGAAAAAAACATGGTTGATTTCGCTGTTAAGCAAGGTCAAAACGAAAAAGGTCAGCAAATCGCTGTTCCTGTTGATTTAGGTCCAGGTGTTGCTTTCTACCGTCGCGATTACATGGAAGACATCGGATATGATGTTGACGAAGTAATGGCTACTTGGGAATCTTGGTTAGCATACGGTCGTGAATTGCGTGATGATTACGGCGTATACTTAGTATCTAACGCTGACGGCATCGCTCGTTCAATCATTTACGGAACAGTTGAAGCTGGTAACGGTATCTATACTGGTCCTAACAATGAAGTATTAATCGAAAACGATCGTTTCAAATTCGCTTTCAACATGGCTAAGCAACTTCGTGAAGAAGGCTTAGATGCTAACACTGGTATGTGGAATGACGATTGGTATAACGGCTTTAAAGAAGGCACGTTTGCTATGGAGATCCAAGGCGCTTGGATGTTAGGTCATTTACAAGGCTGGATCGCTCCTGATACTGAAGGTTCATGGGGTGCGTCTAACTTACCTAACGGTATCTACGGAACTTGGGGTGGTACTTTTGCTGCAATCCCAACTCAGTCTAAAGACGTAGCAGCTGCTTGGAACGTAATTGAATACATGATCTCTCCAAAAGCTCAATTAGCAGCATTTGATGAGTGGGCAATGTTCCCAGCTAACAAAACTGTACATGCTAACGAAATGTTTGAAGAAGAAATCGACTTCTTACGTGGCCAAAATGCTCGTGCATTATTCTCTGAAATCGCTAACAACGTAATCCCTGTACAACCAGGTGCATACGACAACATCGCTGAAACTTTAGTTGTAAACACTGCTTTACAAGAAGTATTAGCTGACGGTCGTGACGTTAATGAAGCACTTAAAGATGCTGCACAACAATTACAAAAACGTATGCGTTAATATTTAACCTCATATGATCAAAGCCCTAGAATCTCTAGGGCTTTTTTTCATGTTCAAAAAGTCATTCATTAACAATTAACATAGGTAGAAACATATGAGTAGAAATCCTGGAATTGGTACTCAGGGTTCTGATGTATCGCAGCTGGAAATTCCAGCCCCGAATAAACTCAAAAAAATATTATCTGACGGGACTCCATATTGGTTTTTGTCACCGTGGATGATTCTTTACGGTATTTTTGGGATATTCCCACTATTCTTCATGGTATTTTTGTCTTTTCAAGATTGGAATCCATCTGAAGGTATGGGGGCAATGCAATTCGTCGGTACTGAGAATTACGTGAAAGCTTTTACTGATCCATTATTATATGGCTCAATGTGGAACACCTTGTGTATGGCGGTTATGTCGGGCGTGCCGCAGCATTTATTTGCTATTCCGATGGCGTATATTTTAGTTCAATTAGGAGAGCGTGCTCGTCATTGGTTTACTTCCGCTTACTTCTTACCATACATTACTTCTACTGTTGCAGTATCCATGATTTTCTTCATGATGTTCCAAGGCAGCGGTATTATCAACAGCACAATCACTGTATTCCATGATTGGTCTTTAACAGCTCCATTTTTTACTTGGTTTGATCCTGATTACCCTATCCAATGGGTTCGTGCTAATAGCGTGATCCAATATTCGATTTCAATGGTTGTCTTCTGGAAGTACTTAGGTTTTAACATCGTAATTTATTCTGCAGGTATGGCTACAATCTCAACAGATTTGTATGAAGCTGCGAAAATTGACGGTGCAAATACATTCCAACGTTTTACTCAAATCGCATTGCCACTTTTAAAACCTTTCATCTTCTTTGGTGTAACCATGACAATTATTGGTAACATGAATTTATTTGATGAGCCATTTGTTTTAACAAATGGATTACAAAGTGCTACTGATAAAGGTATGACAATTTCTAACTATTTATTCCGTGTTGCTTGGCAACAGCAAGCAATGGGTATGGCTGCGGCTATCTCGTGGATTTTATTTGCGGTAATTGCGACATTCACAGCAATTTACTTCTTCCTATTTGGTCGTGAAGGGTTACAAGAGGGTCAATAATGAATATTTTTGAAAGCGGGCTTTTTCAAAAAAGCATTTATACATTTTTAAAGTACTGTGTTTTAGCATTCTTAGTAGTATTTGCAATCACAACTATTTTTCCATTTATTTATTCGATTGTATTATCTACTCATGATCGTGAAGGTATTTCAAGTTTGGGAGTCTCATTATCATTAGGCATTGATATTATGGCTAACTATGACGTGTTACTTGACCGAATTAATTTTTGGCGCGGTATTTCAAACAGTGCAATTGTTTCAGTATTAGGTACCCTAGTTTCTTTATTATTTTGTTCAATGTGTGGTTATGCATTAGCGGTATATAAGTTTAAAGGTCGAAATGTCTTTTTTGCAATTATGTTGTTATCGATGATGATCCCACCTGTATTAAGTTTAATTCCTTACTTTTTGATCGTACAATTATTAGGTCTTAACAATACTTTATTTGCAGTTTGGATTCCGTTTACTATTGCGCCAATGGGAATCTTCCTTGTGCGTCAATATGTAGTAGCGTCAATTCCTGTTGATTTAATTGAAGCTGCTAAATTAGATGGTGCCGCAGAATTTAGAATTTATTTTACAATTGTTCTGCCATTGTTGAAGCCTGCATTAGCAACGTTAGCAATCATACAGTTCGTATTTTTATGGAATAACTTCTTACAGCCGCTAGTAATATTACAAGATCAAAAAGAAGTAATTATTACAATGGTGCGCTCGATGCAAGGTACACCAAACACTCCTTGGGGTGCAGTTATTTTAGGGTCTTTCTTATCAATGTTGCCGCTTATTGTTGTGTTTATGGTAGCGTCTAAGCAAATGATCTCTGGTCTAACAAGTGGTGCGGTTAAATAATCGTCTGTAAATATTTGAGGTCACATTGTGGCCTCTACAAAAAATGATAGGCTTGTTTGCGAACAAGCTAAGAGGTAAAAACATGCAAGCTAAATTTTTCAAAACTGCATTACTTGTTTCAGTAAGTGCTGGTTTGTTATCTAGTTGTGATTCGAATAATCAAACGCCGCCAGCCGAGCGTTATGAATATAAATACAATGGAAGTGTTGTATTAGATAAAGAAACAAAATTAGAGTGGATGCGTTGTTCATTGGGTGAAGTTTGGAACCAAGCAGAATCATTATGTGAAGGGAAAAACGAAACAATAAAATACGAATACATCGAAGGAGTTGCGCCAGTAATTAATCGTGGTCAAAGTGATATTAATGTAGCCGGATTAACTGACTGGAGAATGCCTTCAATCGAAGAGTTACGTTCATTGCGTTATTGCTCAAAATTAACTCCAAATGAAATTGCTTATTTAGAAGAAGAAGAAAACAAAGATCTTAAAGAGGCACTAAGAGATTACGCCGATTTAAGAATTAGAAATATTGGTCGCGCAAATGATGAGATAAAAGAAATTGAAGCTGAGCGTGAAGAAATTATTTCTGAAAATAAAGCTGACATCGAAGCTTATAAAAAGCAGCTGGCTGATTTAGATAAAAAACTAGAAAATGATATTAAAAATCTTAAAGCTGAGACGCAAGCACAAAAAGATGCAGCAGCTTCAGCTGTGACTACTTTGCAGCTTTTAATGCAAAAAGAAAAAGATGAATTAGAAGCAAATATTGCTGAAGTCGATGACTTACTTGAAAAAAATGTTGCCGCTCAAGCTGAAGAGCGTGCTAAACATAAAGATATCATCGCAGCTGTTGAGTCTGAATTTAAAGATAAAGTTAAATTGATTCGTAAGCTAAAAAGTGACCTTAAAGATGCAAAAGCACAAAGAACGACATCTGATATTGTCGATAAAAAGACTGAATTAGACGCTGTGAAAGGTGTGATCGCATTCTATGAAAAAGTTTACGATAAAAAAGAAGGTGATATTTCTTTAATTACTGAAGAAGTGAAACGTAAAAATGAGTTAACCGAATTTTTAAATAAACACGCTGCAGAGAAAGCAAAAATCATCAGTGAATTAGAGCGTGAAATCGCGTCTCAAACTAATGCAGAAATCGAAAAAATGTTTGCTTCTGAAACAAGTTTGAGAAGTTTAAAGCGTGACTATTATAAAAATGAGTTGAGTCTTGGTGCTAAAAAATCAGGAATCATCAATGATTATAATTCACAAAGAGTGTTAAGGGATGAAGAACTTCGAGTAGCTAAATTAGATCGTGAAGGTCGTCTAGCTGCTGCTGTTGAGTTGCAAAAAGCACAAATCCTGTTAGAGCTTGAAATAACCGAAGATACAATCGTGCGTACAAAAGAAGATGCATTAAAAGATATCAAAGAGCAAAATCATATCATCCGAAAAATTAATATTGAGGTGGATAACTTCTTAGATATTATAGAATTATCAAGCTTAGATGATTTAGATCAATTTTTAGCAGGTGATAATATTACACAAATTGAAGGTATGGATGCACTGGAGAGTGAGGTGTTGACTGACTTTAGTGTATACGTAACAAGAGTTGCTCTTTTAAATGGTACCTTCCCTGGTGAGAACGATGTGGTTCGTGAGCCTTGTGGTTATTTAAGTCGTTCCCCAATTAGAACTTACGATAATGCACCTGAAAAAGAGAATTTAATTACCGGTATTTGGATGTTGGATAAAGTAGCATTCCCAACTCCGGTAGTTAAAACAGGAAATAAAACCAAACTTGCTGATGGTAACTTCTACTGGAGTGATTCAAGCTTGAGTTATGATAACTTATACACTTGGGGAGTTAACTTTAGGGATGGTCGTTCATCAACCAACCCTGTAGGATTCTCTGGTCGTATACGTTTAGTTCGTGATGCTGATTAATTAAATTCAGTTATAAAAAACCCGCTTTTAGCGGGTTTTTTTTGCTTAAAATTTATACATTATAACGATGGATTCTTAAGCTTTGTAAAAAGATGTCTGTTTGAATTTTACTGTCACTACGAACTTTTCTTGTTCTTTTTAAAGAAGGGGTTTCAGGTAATTCGGATACATACGGAAAATGATCAGGATCACTTAAATCAAAAAATATAGGCAATGAAGTGTTGATAGCTTGAGTCTGTTGGTCCGGAAAAAGTATGTTGGTTCTAATTAGTGGGGCTTGGGTTTGAATCTGAGCAAAATGAGAATCATCGACACTTAAAAGATTGTTTATTTGCATCTGAATATGGATTTTATCTTCACCTAAGTTTAGTAATTTCTCGAGTACTTGCTGTTTGGTGAGGCGTTTTATTGAACGCCCTGAGCTGTACCAACTAAACGAAACTTTTGACGGCTGTGCCCGTAAAATAGGTATTTGTCTGTAGGTTTGTTTTAGATGTAATCTGGAAAGATCAGCAAGATTAAAGGATTGTTTAATAATACTCGGCCGCGAATTGATATTTTGGTAAATATTCATCCAGTCATTTTCATTGGATGTTTTTAAAGCAATGACTGAAGTTTGAAATGCTTTTTTTAGTGTGTTTATTGTTTCTAGTTTTAAGATCGTTTTAGAATCTACACCCACTAATCCCCAGTAGCTTTTTGATAAACGGCCATCACCTTCGCTTTGGTAGTAAATATCATTTAACTGGTTGTTAATGGATGTGTGTTGAAGTGATTCAGGGATGTAAAATTGATTGGTCGAATTTTGAATATTGCTCAATGCGTTTAAAGCATGTTCTAATTTTTCGAAATGTTCAAAGCATTGAGCGGTTAATTTATTCATCGTTTTCAATAATAACGCATTCTAAAATACCTGAAAAACTGTCCTTTTTGGTGATTTTAACTTGGACTTCATCATTAAGATTGTAAGTTGTTTTCTTAATGGTGTGGCTGAAATCTAAAGGGTTAAATGCAGTTTTAACTTTTCTTAAATTGTATTGGCATTGTCCACCGATAGATGTTATTTGGCAGATAATACTACCCGGTGTTGCGTGATTGATTGTCGCGTCAAATATTTCATCATCAGCGATTGAGTCAATTCTAATTTGATTTTCAACTTGGTTTGATGCCTGTCTTGCATTTCTTGTTTGTGAATTAAGTTGCGCAAGTATGTTTTTATCTACAAAGGGTTTTGCTTTTTTATTAATGATATGATGTAAAAATTGGTGATTAATAAAATCATTCACTTTACGAATGGGTGAAGTGAAAGTGCAGTATTGCTCAATACCCATTGCCCAGTGATTTGCGCTTTTAGTGGTGACCTCGGAGCGGTCTAGGCGTTTTTGAATGCAAAGCTGTTGCTTGTGAGTTAGTTGATTAAAGCATTGTGTAAAGTAGCTAGGCTCGCTTAGTTTTTCTTCAGAAAAGTCAGTGATATTTTCATTAAGAAATTCAATGGCCTGTGCTTTTGCGTTATTTCTTAAACCTGCTTGGCTAATAAATAAACCCAAATCGTGTTTATTTAGAAAAGATGCGATCCATTTATTTGAAAAAACCATGCATTCTTCAATCATTTTGGCGCTTGCTGAAATAGGTTTGATTGTGATTTTATCTAAAGTTAAATCATCATTTAAATTAAATTGATAATCGTTAGATTGTTGCATGATGATTTCATTGTTTGAGCGATTCTCAAAAAATGAATCGGTAATTTCTTTTAATACAGATAAGTTTTTGTCGCTGTCTATTAATGTATCAGCTTCATCGTAGCTGTATTGTCTTTTTGACTGAATGACACTTGAAGAAATTGAACTGTCGATTAACTTAAAGGTGTCATCAAATTCAAATGTGACGACAAATGCTAGGCGTTCTTCGTTAGGTAATAACGAGCATAATGTATTGCTAATAAAAGAAGGCAGCATTGGAATGGTTTTGCCCGGTAAATATACGCTGGTGCAAGATTCTAATGCTTGTTTGTAAAGTATGTCATCGCTATTAATTAACGCACTTGGGTCAGCAATGGCAATGTGTAATGTATATTTGTCATTTGATTTTTCTACACAAATTGCATCATCTAAATCTTTGCTTGATTGTGAATCAATTGTGAAAAAATCCAAATGAGTTAAATCTTGGTTGTTATTTTTTCTTGAATGTACGGTTGATTCAAATGTGGATAAGTATTGTTTTTGCTCGTCATCGGTTAAATCAGTTGGCGTATTTAATTCGTAATGTGCAATTGAGGCTTTGTGCCAAATGCCAGCATCAGACAGATTGCCTAAAATTTCTGTGATTTTAGCCTGTGTATTGCCTTCAGATTTAAACGGGTGTTTGCTAATTTTGATGCGAACAATGTCGTTTTCCACTGCTTTGTTTCTTAGGGTTTCAGGAATATAAATACGGGTTTGAATTCGGCTGTCCAGCGCTTCAACAAAATGCCCTTTGCCTTTAATGACGTATTTACCAATCAATTCTTTAAGTTTGCTTTTAACAATACTTTCAACAATTGCGTTTTGCTTTCCATTAACTTCTGTCACGCTGTATTCGATGGTGTCATCAATCAGTGTAAGTGACATTTGTTCTGAAGATAAATAGATGCGTTCTTTTTCATTTTGAACAAATCCATATCTGCCAAAGCTACCCATAACGGTGCCTTGGGAAAATTTTGTATCTTCATGAAGTGCTGATTTTAAATCTTTAAGTTGGGAAAGTGCATTGAGATCTAGCATATTAAATAATGTCTTGGTCCTTAAAACCTAGAAGGTAAAGTACGCCATCTAAGCCTAATGTGGAAATGGATTGTTTAGCCGATTGCTCAACGATACTTTTAGCGCGAAATGCAATACCTAAGCCTGCAAGGCTCAACATAGGTAAGTCATTTGCGCCATCGCCAACTGCAATGGTTTGTTCAATTCGAATATTTTCTTTTTCGGCAATTTCTTTTAGTAATTCAGCCTTGCGTTCGCCATTAACGATTTGGCCAATCACGTTACCTGTTACTTTGCCGTCTTTTATTTCAAGCTCGTTTGCGTAAACGTAATCGATACCAAATTTCTGTTGAAGGTGTTTTCCAAAATAATTAAAACCACCAGATAAAATAGCCGTTTTATAACCGTATTGTTTTAGTGTGCGGATTAATCGTTCAGCGCCTTCAGTAATCGGCAGGCGATCAGCAATTTTTGCAAGCACGGACTCATCCAATCCTTTTAAAAGTGCCATACGTTGTTTGAAGCTTTCGTTGAAATCAAGCTTACCTTGCATTGCCATTTCGGTAATGTGGGCCACTTGTTCGCCAACACCGGCTTCCTTTGCTAATTCGTCAATAACTTCGGCTTCAATTAAGGTTGAGTCCATATCAAAGGCAACTAAACGACGGTTTCGGCGGTAAACGTTGTCTTCTTGAAAGGCGATGTCTACATTATGCTCGGCGCAAATCTCTAAAAACTCTGCTCGCAATTGGTCTGGGTTGTTAGGTAGGCCACGTAATGAAAACTCAATACAAGATTTGCTTTCATTGTTTGGAAGCTCTAACGGTTGTCTGTCAGTCAGGCGAGTAATGTCCTGAATGTTTAAACCTTGGTGGCTAATGACTTTAGAAACCGCGGCAATATTTGAGCCTGAAAGTTGTCTGCCAAGTAAAGTTAAAATGAATCGATCTTTACCTTGCTGGCTAACCCATTGTTCGTAGCTATCTGAAGAAACAGGAGTGAACACTGCTCTTATGCCAAGTTCGTGTGCGCAAAATAATACGTTTTTAATCGTATTAGACACATCTTCGCTTTCGGGGAATTTTAAAAGCATGCCAAGTGATACTTGGTCATGAATGACAGACTGGCCAATATCTAAAATCGTAATATTGGCTTGGGCAAGAATTGTTGTTAGTGAACTGGTTAGACCAAGTTGGTCATCGCCAGTTACTTTCAACATGAGCACTTCGTTCATTGAATTGTCTTCTGTTGTTGGAAAGGTGTGGTTAGCTAAGATTTATTTTGCTAGCTGTAAAGCCGTTTCAACATTTTTGCGTAACGCTTCAATTAAATCGTCAGTTTCGTGAGTAGAAAGTGCGCGACCACGATCAACACTACTCATCAAAAATAGGCCGTGTTTAATTGTTTCTAATTCAGTTTTTAATGCGTTGTTTGAGTCAGACATAAAAGTCTCCTAATTAAGTGTGTAAATGCTTGAAAATTGAGCATAAAAAGATCAGGCAGTTAAGATATAGATAAGTTGCCAGCTATTGTACTGACTAAAAACCTAAATGCACCTGTGGGGATGAAAAATACCTATATTTCATCGGTTTTATTCGAAATAAAGTGTAGCAAATGAGATGGAAAAATTAACAAGCTTTTACGTAATTTGCCTATTTTTATCAAAAAGCACATTTTTGACTTCGGAAAACACGAAAACCTTTTAAATTTTTAGCAAATATGGTATAAAACGCGCCCTGAAAATATCAGGAGATAAAGTGGTTTGATCGCTTTGTCAAAAAATCGCGCATCAATAATGGTGTGTTTTAAATACTCACGTTCATCGACACATTTTTCTGGGTGCCTTTTTAATAAATAGGTTGGAAAATGGGGTGTTCAGAGGCCTAACCCAGAGTGCATTAGCGCTCAATTTTAAAAGAGAATATTATGACTGTATCTATGCGTGACTTGCTTAAAGCGGGTGCTCACTTTGGTCACCAAACTCGTTACTGGAATCCTAAAATGGACCAGTACATCTTTGGTGCTCGTAACAAAATCCATATCATCAACTTAGAATTCACTGTTCCTGCATTAAACAATGCATTAGTAGAAGTTAAGAAAATCGCGACTGCTAAGAACAAAATCTTATTTGTTGGTACTAAGCGCTCTGCAAGCAAAATCATTCGTAAAGAAGCTGAACGTTCTGGTATGCCTTATGTTGCACACCGTTGGTTAGGCGGAATGTTGACGAACTACAAAACTATTCGTCAATCAATCAAACGTCTTCGTGATTTAGAATCACAACAAAAAGACGGTACGTTTGAAATGCTAACTAAGAAAGAAGCATTAACTCGTCAACGTGAAATGGTAAAATTAGAAAACTCTATCGGTGGTATTAAAGATATGGGTGGTTTACCTGACGCATTATTCGTAATCGATACGGATCATGAAAGAATCGCTATTAACGAAGCTAACAAATTAGGTATTCCTGTATTTGGTGTTGTTGATACTAACAGCAACCCAGATGGTGTTGATTACGTAATTCCTGGTAACGATGACGCGATTCGCGCAATCGAAATTTACTTAGAAGCTGTAAGCGGCGCTGTTTTAGAAGCTCGTGATCAAAGTGCTGAAGAATACGTAGAAGTTAAAGAAGCTAACTAATAGTTTTTTGATTTCAGATGGGGGGCATTCGCTCCCCTTTTTACATTTTAAATAGAGGAATATAACGATGGCGGCAATTACTCCGAGCCTAGTTAAAGAATTACGTGACCGTACTGGTCTTGGTATGATGGAATGCAAAAAAGCTTTGAAAGAAGCTGAAGGCGACATCGAAACTGCAATTGATAACATGCGTAAAGCGTCTGGCTTAAAAGCAGCGAAAAAATCTGGTCGTACAGCGGCAGAAGGTATCGCTGTTGTTAAAATCGCTGATGATAACAAATCTGCAATTATTGTAGAAGTTAACTCTGAGACTGACTTTGCAGCACGTGAAGCTAACTTCTTAGGGTTTGCTAACTTAGTTGCTGAGAAAGCGTTTGAAACTAAGCAAACTGATGTTGCGGCATTAATGGCTGGCGACTTAGAAAAAGCACGTGAAGAATTAGTTCAAAAAATCGGTGAAAACATCTCTGTACGTCGTATTGAGTATGTTGAAGGTGATGTTGTATCAGCTTATACTCACGGCGCAAAAATCGCAGCGGTTACAGTATTAACTGGCGGTACACCTGAGTTAGCGAAAGATATTTCTATGCATATCGCAGCTTCAAATCCACAATTCTTAAACCCTGAAGATGTGTCTGAAGACGTTTTAGAGCGTGAAAAAGAAGTAGTTCGTGCTCAATCTGAAGATTCTGGAAAACCTGCAGAAATCATTGAAAAAATGATGGTTGGTCGTATCAAGAAATTCTTAGCAGAAATCAGCTTAACTGAACAAGCTTTCGTTAAAGACCCAGATGTTAAAATCGGTCAATTGGCTAAAAAAGCGAATGCAACAATCGAATCATTCATCCGTTTTGAAGTGGGTGAAGGTATTGAAGTTGAAGTTGTAGATTTTGCAGCAGAAGTAGCAGCGGCAGCAGCAGGCGTATAATCCTTTTTGCTTTTCGCAAGCTGAAAAATATTGCATAATAATGCAAATTAAAGAGAGTGCCTTGCGCTCTCTTTTATTATCTGACTTTTTTAAGAGGATGAGTAGTGGCTAATACTGCGGATAGTACAAACAAATATAAAAGAATTTTACTGAAACTTAGCGGCGAAGCATTAGCTGGCAGCAAGAGTTTTGGGATCGATCCAGCGGTTTTGGATCGAATGGCGATTGAAATTGGTCAGTTAGTTGGAATTGGTATCCAAATCGGTTTAGTAATTGGTGGCGGAAATTTATTTCGCGGCAAAGAGTTAAGTGATGCGGGTCTTGATCGTGTAAGCGGCGATCACATGGGTATGCTAGCTACCGTTATGAATGCTATTGCTATGCGTGATGCGTTAGAGCGATCTAATATTGCAACTGTAGTAATGTCGTCTATTTCAATGACAGGTGTTGTAGACGATTACGATCGTCGTAAAGCTATGCGTCATTTATCTAAAGGTGAAGTGGTTATTTTTGCTGCGGGCACAGGTAATCCATTCTTTACTACCGATTCTGCTGCGTGTTTACGCGGTATTGAAATCGATGCAGATGTTGTGTTTAAAGCAACCAATGTGGATGGCGTTTACGATAGTGATCCACGCAAAAATCCTAAAGCGGTTAGGTATGAGCAATTAACCTATAACGAAGCATTAGAGAAAAAATTAGGTGTAATGGATTTAACGGCTATTTGTTTAGTACGTGATCACAATATGCCAGTACGTGTTTTTAATATGAATGAACCAGGTGCACTTGTAAAAGTCATAACTGATCGATCAGTTGGCACCACAATGCTGGAGACAATTGATAATGTTAAATGAAATTTTTGACCAAACAAAAGTAAAAATGGATCGCTCAATTGAAGCGCTAGAAAATGCGTTTAAGCGAATCCGTACCGGTCGTGCTAATCCAAGTATTTTAGATCCAATTACAGTGGACTATTACGGACAGCAAACTGAAATCTCTGCTGTAGCAAACATTGGTGTTGAGGATGGTCGTACGTTAACGATTACACCTTGGGAAAAACCAATGGTAGTGGCGATTGAAAAAGCGATCATGAAATCAGATCTTGGGTTAAATCCTCAAACAAGTGGTGAGACGATTCGTTTAGTTATGCCAATGTTGACTGAAGAAACGCGTAAAAACTACATCAAAGATGCAAAAGCAGAAGCTGAAAACGGTCGTATTTCTGTACGTAACGTACGTAAAGCAGCGAACACTGATGTGAAAAACTTATTGAAAGATAAAGAAATCACTGAAGATGAAGCGCACGCAGCTGAAGATCAAATTCAAAAAATGACCAATACATTTATTGAAACGATCGATAAGCGTTTAGCTGAAAAAGAAACACAACTGTTAACGGTTTAAAACCGTTTGTTAAAAGGCCGAAGATACTTCGGCCTTTTTTTGTTTTAAAGATATCGAGCGAAGTATGACTAAATCTTGTGCAAAACATATTGCGATCATTATGGATGGCAATAACCGCTGGGCCAAAAAGAAATTTTTAGGTGGCATTGCTGGGCATCAAGCCGCCCAAAAAGCCGTGCGTGAAAGTGTTGAATTTTGTGCAAATCAAGGTGTTGAAGTACTGACGTTGTTTGCGTTTTCTAGTGAAAATTGGAAGCGCCCAAAAGATGAAGTCAGTGCATTAATGGAATTGTTTTTAATGGCCTTGCAGCGTGAAGTCAAAAAACTGCATAAAAACAATATCCGCTTGAAAATTATTGGCGATGTGTCTGGCTTTAATGAAAAAATCCAGCAACACGTCAAACAAGCCGAAGCGTTAACTCAAAACAATACAGGTTTGATATTAGCCATTGCCGCTAACTATGGCGGCAGATGGGATATCGTTAATGCAACTCAAAAAGTGGCGCAATTAGTTAAAGATGGCAAGTTAGAGCCTCAAGATATTACAGAAGCCCATTTACAGCAATATATTCAATTAGGTGATTTACCGGAGCCTGATTTATGTATTCGAACTGCAAATGAGATGCGTATTAGTAATTTCTTGTTATGGCAATTTGCTTATAGTGAGTTTTATTTCACTGATGTGCTTTGGCCTGATTTTGGTAAAGCAGATCTACAAAAAGCCATGGATGCATATGAAAATCGTGTACGCCGATTCGGTAAAACAGACGATCAAATTTCAAAAGAAAAATAACTAATTATATAAGAATTCTAAACATGCTTAAACAACGAGTACTAACGGCAATGGTCCTTGCGCCATTGATGATTGTGGGTATTTTCTTTTTATCCCCAATGTATTTCCCTTATTTTATTATGCTTATTGCTGCGCTTGCTAGCTGGGAATGGGCAAAGTTAAGTGGTTTTAAATCTAGTTTTGTAAGAGTGGGTTACGCAATTGCGATTGTGTTATTTGGTTATATGACCCTTCGCTATGGTGATGATGACGCTTCACGTACGTGGACATTACGCCTTGCCATTATTTGGTGGGTGTTAGCGCTTATTTGTGTGTTGTGCTTTCCTAAATTTAAATTGTTTTGGCGGGCAAAATCAGCGCGCTTAATTATCGGTGTGTTCGCTATTATCCCTATGTGGATTGGTTTGGTTATGCTTAAAAACATGGGTGACGATGCTGAATACTACTTAGTATGGTTAATGTTTTTGGTGTGGGGCGCAGACAGTGGTGCTTACTTTGCGGGTCGTCATTTTGGTAAAACCAAATTAGCAGAAAAAGTCAGCCCTAAAAAAACATGGGAAGGCGTGTATGGCGGAATGCTAACAGCCATGATCTTTTCAGTGATCGCCGCGTTTTGTTTATTTGACCAATCCAATTACAGTGTAATGGATTGGGGTTTATTATTTGTTATGTCAGCCGTGATTGTCTTGTTTTCTGTTGTGGGTGATTTGTTTGAAAGCCTGCTTAAGCGTCATGAAAACATTAAAGACAGCAGTCAATTATTGCCAGGGCACGGCGGTGTCATGGATCGTGTTGATAGCTTATTGGCTGCCGTCCCTTTTTTCGTTTTATTTATTCCGATGTTTGTTAAATGAAAACCATTTGCTTGTTAGGTGCAACCGGTTCAATCGGGACCAGTACGTTAGATATTATTGAGCGTCATCCCGAAAAATACCAATTACACAGCGTCAGCGGTCACAAAAATTGGCAGAAAATGCATGAAATTATTCAGCGTTTTCAGCCAAAAGTGGTGGTGATGAGTGACGAGCAAAGTGCGTTAACATTAAAAGAAGCAATGAACGATTCAACTGTTGAAGTATTAACAGGCGAAGACGCATTGATTCAAATAGCTAAAGATCCTATTGCAGATACCGTGGTTGCGGCCATTGTCGGTTCAGCAGGATTACAATCGTCTTACGCTGCAGTATGCGCGGGTAAGCGAGTATTATTGGCTAACAAAGAATCGCTAGTGATCAGCGGTCAATTATTTATGTCGGCAGTTAAAAAATACGGCGCCACGTTATTGCCTGTTGATAGCGAACACAATGCGATTTTTCAATCGTTACCTTTTGATTACCAGCAAGGAAAGTCTGGGCAAGGGGTTAAAAAAATATTACTGACCGCATCAGGCGGTCCGTTTTTGAAATTCTCCCAACAACAGCTTGAAAATGTCACGCCAGAGCAGGCGGTTGCGCATCCAAATTGGTCGATGGGTCAAAAAATATCCGTCGATTCTGCAAGTTTGATGAATAAAGGCTTAGAGTTAATTGAAGCCTGTTGGTTGTTTGATTTAAAAGTTGAAGATGTTCAAGTGGTTGTGCATCCACAATCAATTATTCATTCGATGGTGTCTTATGCCGATGGTAGCGTGATTGCGCAGATGGGTAATCCTGATATGCGAACACCGATTGCTTATGGTTTGAGTTATCCTGAGCGAATAGAATCGGGCGTTGAACCTTTGGATTTTTTCCAAATTAATCAATTAACCTTTGATCAAGCAGACGAATCTCGATTTGAATGTCTAGCGCTTGCCAAACAAGCATTTGCCCAGGGTGGCATTATGCCTGCCATTTTAAATGCAGCCAATGAAGAGGCGGTTGATGCCTTTTTAAATAATAACATCGCATTTTTAGATATTGCAAAAGTAGTGAAACAAACCATGAGTAACATTAAAAATGATGAAGTGGTCAGTATTGATCAATTAATGCAAGTCGATGTCCTTGCAAGAACAGAAGCCATTAACATCATTAAAGGAATGTAATCATGTTGTGGAATATCTTGTTTTTTGTTGTTGCCATACTGATATTGGTGAGTTTTCACGAATGGGGGCACTATTTAATTGCCCGATTATTCAAAGTAAAAATCATCACATTTAGCGTGGGTTTTGGTCAAAAACTTATTAAATGGCGCAATAAAAAAGACACGGAATTTGTAATATCGGCCATTCCATTAGGTGGGTTTGTCAGAATGGCAGGAAGCCAAGAAAAAGACAGCAACAATTTACCCATTGAATTAAAAGAAGGTGAGCGTTATTACGACACGTTACCGCCCATTAAACGCATTGCAATCTCATTAGCTGGGCCGTTATTTAATTTTATATTGGCTTATTTACTGTATGCGTTGATTTTTACCCATCCAATTGCTCAGCAAGATTTGCATTTTAACGAGGTCGTGCCAGATTCTATTGCTGCAAACGCAGGAATTCCAAGTGGTATTACAATCACAGCATTTGATGGTAAATCCTTTGAAACGTTACGTGAATTTCGCTTGTATTTGTATAGGTTTGCAGGTCAATCAAGTACAGTGAATTTAGAGTATGAGTACAATGGAGAGTTGAAATCTGGTCAATTATATATTGATCAATTAGACGTTCAGTCAGCTGTTAGTGTGATTTCTCAACTAGGTCTTATTCAAACTGATGTGGGCTATCAAGTTTTTGCGCAAACAATTAATCCAGGTGCTGCTCACATCGCGGGTATGCAAGCTGGTGATAGATGGATTAAAATTAACGGTGTTCCAATAACCAGTGATGCACAATGGCGAATGGCAATCGCGCAAGGCGATTCAATCGATTGGACTGTATTAAGGGATGGGGATGAAATTGATTTAATATTGCGTCCAAAGCGCGATGAAACCAAGAAACATTCCCCCTATTTGATAGGAGTTCAGGTACAATCCAATGCCTTAGAATACAGTCATATTATTGAGCAAAATTTAACCATTTTTGAATCTGCTTTATATAGTTTTAAGTATACTTGGGAAATGATTAAGTTTAATGTCATCTCGATTGTAAAATTAATAAAAGGCGATCTGGGCTTAGATAATCTGGGTGGGCCAGGAACCATGGCTAATGCATCGGGTTCAGCTGCAAAATCTGGGTTTTTAAGTTTTTTATCCTTGCTTGGCATTTTGAGTATTTCGTTAGGTGTCATTAACTTATTACCTATTCCTATGCTTGATGGCGGAAATGTTTTATTTGATACAATTGAACTTATTCGTAGAAAGCCACTCTCTGAAAGTTGGCAAATACGATTTAAAAAGATAGGTCTGTTGATTGTGGTCAGTGTGATGGCTGTTGCCATAACCAATGATCTGTTTAGATATTTATAATGGTTGTTAAATGATTAAATTGAAAATTTTATTAATAAGTGTGTTGAGTATTGTTTGTACAATGGCACAGGCTCAAGTTGTGGGTGATATTAAAATTGATGGATTGCAACGATTGTCTCAAGGCGGAATTTACAATGCACTAAATTTCTCAAAAGGCGATGACGTGGATTCAAGTATGATTTCACAAGCAATACGTCGATTATATTCAACAGGTAATTTTGAAGACATCAAAATAGGCTGGGATAACACCAATCTTATTGTAAAAGTGATTGAGCGACCGATGATCGCCAGTATTACAATTGATGGTAATTCATTGATTCCTACTGAAGGATTAGAGCAGGGCATGAATGGCGTTGGTTTAAGAGAGGGTGAAATTCTTAAACGCTCAACTGTATCAGAAATTGAAGCAGAACTTGCGAGTCAATATGCATTACAAGGGCGATATAACGCAGAGGTGAATGTGTTGATCGTACCAAAACCACACAATCGAATTGATTTAAAAATCGATATATACGAAGGGCCAAGCGTTAAAATTGATCACATAGAAATTGTTGGTAATAACAAATTTCATGACGACGAATTATTAGAGGTTTTAACTCAAAGAAGCGTTAGTGATAATCCGTTGGTTCAAATGTTTAATTCTAAATCTAAATTTAATCGTCAATTATTTCGTGCGGATTTAGAAGCATTACGTTCTTTCTACTTAAATAATGGCTATTTAAATTTTGATGTTGAATCTCATCAAATTATGTTAAGTGAAGATAAAAACTTCGTCACGTTAATTGTGAACATTGATGAAGGCGAAATATTTTATTTAGATGAAGTTACAGTTGCTGGAGACTTACAAGGACTTGATGACAGCATCAATAATTTGGTCACATACACCAAAGGTTGGAGTTATTCTCAACGACAAATCGATTTAAATATTCAGCGTATCCAAAGTTTATTAGACAGGTATGGTTATTATTATTCAAGTGTTCGACATAATACAATTGTTGATGAGGTGACAAAGCAGGTTGACGTAGTGCTTTTTGTTGAAACTGGCCCTAAAACCTACGTAAGAAGAATTGAAGTACAGGGAAATACAACCACATTAGATGAAGTCGTTCGAAGAGAGTTTCGCCAGTTAGAGGGAACCATTGCTACGCGTGCTTCAATCAATCGCTCACAAGCTCGTATTCAGGCATTAGGTTTTTTTAAATCTGCTCAAATCATTCCAAAGCCTGTACCAGGTAGGCAGGATTTAATCGATATTGTCATTAAAGTGGAAGAAATGTTCATTGGTAATATTCAAGCTCAATTAGCTTGGCAGCCAGGAGGGGACGTTGAGTTTGGTTTCCAATTTTCCAAAGACAACTTTTTAGGAACCGGTAAAAGTTTAAAAACCGATTTAACTTGGAGTGAAGGTGCAAGCTCTACTTCGATTTCTTATAGTGATCCCTACTTTACAAAAACAGGCGGCAGTCGCTCAATTAATTTTGATTTATCTAAGAAAGATTATTCAAATATTTCAGCAGGTAGTTATGGATTTAACTCAGTTGATTTTGGTTTAGGTTGGGGTTATCCAATCAGCGAATTTGAGCGTTTGAATTTTAATGCTTCTATTACTAATACCGATTTATATACCAATTTGCCCGCTGTTGAAATTAGAAATTTTGTTGATTTATATGATGATAATATCAAAACATTTAACTTAAGAGCTTCTTATAGTTATTCATCAGTAAACGGTGCTTTACTCGCTGATGATGGTATGTCTCAGAGCTTATCATTCTATTCAACGGTGCCTGGTAGCGATATTGAATATTTTTCATTAAGTTATAATGGTCAAAAATACTTTAAATTTAATAGCAAATATTCATTACGTGCCCACAGTCGTTTGGCATATGGTCAAACTTATAAAGATGAAGATTTGTTTCCATTTTATAAGACGTTTAAAGCAGGTGGTATGAGTACGGTCAGAGGGTATAATCAAAACTCGTTAGGTCCTAAAACCTCATTATCAACAGTGAGCGTTGATGGAATTACCTCAACAGTTGGTGGTACGCCACTTGGTGGAAATATATTAGTTAAAGCTGGGTTAGAGCTATTGATTCCAACCCCATTAATAGATGAGTCTTCTACAAGAACCTCATTATTTATTGATTTTGGTAATGTATTTAATCAAGATTGTGTAGATGGAAATACAACCTGTATGACAAAAGTCAATTTTGAAGAATTGAGAGGTTCATATGGCGCGTCATTGACGTGGCAACTAGGGCCGTTTCCTTTAGCGTTTGTTTACGCGTTTCCTATTAACAAGCAAGACGGTGATCAATTTAGAAACTTTGTGTTTGGTTTAGGTGGCGCGTATTAAATTAAGTAAATTTTTTGGAGAAATAAATAATGAAATTAATTAAATTATGGTTTATGGCGACTGTATTAACAGTTACTGGTGCAGCTCAAGCAGTGGAGCTTAACGATGCGCAAAAATCGATGCAAATGGAGCAATTAACCATTGGGTATATGTTCCAAGAAGTATTGTTCGAGCAAAGTGCTATAGCAAAACTGTATAAGCCAAGTATTGAAGCTCAAAACCGTAAAATCGAACAAAAAGGCAATGAATTAATTGCTGAACTGCAAGAAATGCAAAAAACGTATAAAAATGAGCAAGGCATTGCAACCGACCAAGAATTGCAAGTTATGCAGCAAGAAATGAAACAAAAAGAATACGATATTCAAGTGTTACAACAGCAGCAACAACAATTGTATGCAAATTTCACACAAAGCTTTTCACAACAATTCGGTTCAGTTTATAGTTCTGCGCTAGAATTAGTAGTGAAAGAGAAGCAATTAGACTTAGTGTTTGATGGTAATAATCTGTTGCATGTAAATGAAAACTTAAATATTTCAACAGATGTGCTTAAGAAATTTGATGAGTTAACTGCAGCAAGTTACGAGCAATTAAAAGCACAACTAGAGTCACAAAAAGCTACCCAATAATTAAAATAGATAGGTGGTGTTATGAATGTAAAGCTTTCGAGTATTTGCAGTGAATTGCAAATTGACGCGTTATCATTAAATTTAAATGAATCGGCGGAAGACATCAGTTTTACCGCTTTATCGACCTGTTTAGATGCAAATGAAAATGACATCACATTTATAAGTGACGCTAAATATTTAACCGACATTCAAAATTGTCGAGCCAAAGCGCTAATCATTTCTAATCAATTACAGGCCCCTAACTTTAATGGCATTATTATTAAAGTTGAGCGGGCTTATTTTGCTTATGCAAAAATATCAAGACTGTTTTCTACGGTACCAAAAACTGGTTCATCAGTACAATCTCATATTCACCCAACCGCTTTTGTTTCCCCTAGTGCAAAATTAGGAGAGCGTGTCTATATTGGTGCTAATGCTGTGATTGAAGAAGATGTTGTACTTGAAGACGATTGTCAGGTATGGCCTGGTAGTGTGATAAATGCACATAGTTACATTGCTAAAGGCAGTATACTTAAGTCAAATGTGAGCGTTTATCACAATTGTAAAATCGGTGAACATTGTTTGATACACTCGGGTACAGTGATTGGTAGTGACGGTTTTGGTTTTGCTCCTACAGAGAATGGTTGGCAAAAAATATATCAAAATGGCACAGTGCAAATTGGCAATAATGTTGAAATTGGATCCAATTGCAGTATTGATCGTGGTGCAATTGGTGCGACAATCATTTCAAATAATGTGATTATTGATAATTTAGTGCACATTGCTCATAACGTATTTATTGGCGAAAACACTGCCGTAGCTGGACAATCAGGAATAGCAGGGTCGACCAAAATTGGTAAAAATTGCACAATAGCAGGACAGTGTGGATTTGCAGGACACTTAGATATAGCAGATAATTGCCATTTTACTGGACAAGCAATGGTAACTAAGTCCATTAGTGAGCCAGGAATATATTCCTCAGGATTACCTTTAAGCGATAACAAATCATGGCGTAAACTCATAGCGAGATTGCGCAAAATTGATGAACTGACTTTAAATGTAAAAAAATTATTAAAAGCAGAAAAATAAGAACTTAAATTATGTCAATCGAATTACCGTTAGATCATGAAGCAATCAAAGAGTTGTTACCCCACCGCTACCCTTTTTTATTAGTAGATAGAATCACCGAATACGAAGCTGGAACATTTTTAAAAGGTTATAAAAATGTAAGTGGAAATGAAGAGTTTTTTAATGGCCATTTTCCTGGTAAAGCAATTATGCCGGGTGTCTTAATTACTGAAGCGTTAGCGCAAGTCTCAGCAGTATTAGGTTTTTTAACTTCAGGTAACCGTCCTCAAGATGGGTATTTATATTTATTTGCAGGCATTGATAATGTACGTTTTAAACGTCAAGTGGTTCCGGGTGATCAACTTGTTTTAGAATCAAAATTGATCTCTGAACGTCGCGGTATCTATAAATTTGAAACCAAAGCAACCGTTGATGGCAAAGTGTGCTGCAGTGCCGAGATTCTTTGTGCAGAAAGAAAAGCCTAATGGAATTAATACACCCCACAGCAATCATTGACCCAAGTGTAAAAATGGGTACAAATGTAACTATCGGTGCATATACAGTGATTGGAGCTGATGTAGAAATAGGTGATGATTGTTGGATTGGCCCACATGTTGTTTTAAATGGTCCAACCAAGTTAGGTAAGCGAAATAAACTATTTCAATTTTCAAGTATTGGTGAAGCGTGCCAAGATAAAAAATACAATAATGAACCAACAGAATTGGTCGTTGGCGATGATAATGTATTTCGAGAGTTTACGACCATTCAACGTGGTACGATTCAAGATAATTCCAAAACGATCATCGGTTCGCGTAATTTATTTATGGCATATGTTCATATAGCGCATGATTGTTTGGTAGGTAATGACATTGTTATGGCTAATCAATCAACATTAGCGGGACATGTTAAGCTTGGCGATCACAGTATTTTAGGTGGCAATGTAATGGTGCATCAATTTTGTCAAATTGGCGCGCATTGTATGATAGGAATCTCTTCAATCATTGTAAAAGATGTCCCTGATTTTTTAACATGTATGGGCACACCCACTGTACCAAAAGGGATGAATTTTGAAGGGTTAAAACGACGAGGATTTGATAAAGACGATTTACGGTTACTAAAACGAGCATATCGAATTGTTTACCGTGAAGGCCATACCCTAAGCGAAGCGATTGAAGAATTAAGTTACGATGAGAAATCCAATCAATATGTGGATCAATTTGTTGAATCGTTACAGCGTGCTACTCGTGGAATTATAAGATAATGGCAAAAACTTTTGCGATTGTTGTTGGGGAGTCATCTGGCGATCAACTTGGTGCCCCCCTAATTAAGGAATTGAAAAAACGTTACCCTGACGCTAAGTTTATTGGTATTGGTGGTGAAAAAATGATCGCAGAAGGATTTGAAAGTTTATTTGATATGGAGAGGTTGTCAGTAATGGGCTTGTTCGAAGTGCTATCACGATTACCCGAATTATTAAAAATTAGAAAAACATTAAAAAATCATTTTCTACAAAACCCTCCAGATGTCTATATTGGAATAGATGCGCCAGATTTTAACTTACCCTTGGCACGAATGTTAAAAGCGCACGGAATTAAAACCATGCATTATGTCTGCCCTTCAGTTTGGGCGTGGCGTGAAAAACGTGTTGAAAAAATTAAAAAAAGTGTTGATTCAATGTTGTGTTTATTGCCTTTTGAAGTGGAGTTTTGTCAAAAGCACCAGCTAAACGCCACATTTGTTGGTCACACCTTGGCAGATAAAATTCCGTTAGAAAAACAAACCCTTCAAGCTCGAGAGAAATTAAAACTTAACGTAGACGCACCTGTGTTATGCATGATGCCAGGATCGAGACAGTCAGAAATCAAACGGATGGCACCATTATTTATTCAAAGTGTTAACAAAATAGCCCAATCAATTGAAAATTTGTTTGTGTTAATTCCCGTTTCAAGTGAGAAACGAGAAAAACAACTTCAAGAATATTTAGTTGAAGCTAGTTTTAAATATCAAATCATTAAGCAAGATAGTATTAGTGCTTTAAGTGCTGCGAATGTTGCGTTAATTACCTCTGGTACAGCAGCATTGGAAGCAATGCTTTGCAAAACACCTATGGTTGTATCTTATAAAGCGAACGCATTAACCTACAAAATTATTTCTAAAATGCTTACAATCGATTATGTTTCACTGCCGAATATCATCGCGAATCGTGAAATCATCAAAGAGTTATTGCAAGATGATGCAACTGAACAAAACATAGTAAATGCTGTGCTTATTTTGATGGGTAAGAATGAGCAATTAAGACAAATCGAATTATTTACTCAGATGCATCGCTCACTTATCGCTCAAGCTGATATACAAGCTGTAAATGCGATTGATTCGTTACTTCTATCAAAGTAATTTAATCAAACTAGCCTTCCTTCTCTATCCTCTGATAAAATGAAGTCCAATTTTAGTTAGAATAAATAAGCAATGCTTTCAAATGATGTTTTAATAAAAGATATTCTTCGACATCCATTATTAATTATGGGTGGGTTTATTCTAGTAGCAGTGAATGCGTTATTACTTTTTTTAATAGTATTACCTTCAATTAATAGTATGAAAGCAATACAGTTCGACCAAAGACAAGCGATGATGAGTTTGATTGCACAGCAAGTGGCTCCATTAATTGTCAGTAGGGATAGCGTCAGTCTGTCCGATATTGCAATTAATGTCATTGAGCGTCCAATATTAAGTGAAATTAAAATACTTGATGACAAACAACGAATAATAGCCCAAGCGCAACAACGACAATTAGTGATTTATAAAGTAACGGATTCTTATGAGGTTAACTATTTATCACAAAATATAGGCGTAATTTATTTTACGTTTGACGATCAATTTACTCAAAAATATAAAAACAAAGTCATTATCCAATTTATATTATTTAATCTTTTGAGTTTTAGTTTTATCGTTTTTTTAGTGTATAGAAATGATTTAAAAAACAGACAAAGATTAAAGTTAATCAATAATAAACTTGCAACTGTTTTAGTAGATTGGCAACCAAAAACGGGAACTCAATTGCAACAAATTGAACAGGTTATTGATGCAATTGAAAATAATCAAATATTATCGGTTAGCCAATCAATTATTCAACAAAAACAACATCATTCGTTTTTAAAAATGATGCAGCAATGGCGAAATATTTCAGATAAAGGGTTTTATACTGAGTTATGTTTATTAAATGTCAGGTGCATTAATTCCGATACATTATCTCGCCAATTTGACGCTTATACTTTAAATTATTTATGGGAAACCTATGAATATACACTCTATAAATTAACTCAATTATATCGAGCAACTCAATTGCCAGAAGGGTCAATGTTAGCATTTGGAATGGAGCACGAAGTAGGTGAACGTGATATTGAATTAGCTGCCAGTAATTGTGTGTGTGCAGCAAAAGTATTTGAACAAACATTAGAAATTCTAAAAAAAGATGAGCACCTTGACGATAATAAACGAACTCTATTTAATCAAGCCAAATTTGCTATAACAATTTCATTTGGCACCGCATTTGTTGCAACGACCAATCGATTGGGAGTTAATTTACCTATGGTTGCAGGGGATGTCTATAATGATATGCAAAGCATCAGTAGCGCCCATGTAGGTGATGAAATTTGGGTGAACTCTGAATTGTTTTCAAATCAAAGTGTTGGCGAAATTGTTGAAGCGTCTGTAGTAAGAGATACGAATAGATTTGATGGCAGTGAAATCGAAATATGGCAATTAGATAATGCAAAAAAATCCTACCAAAGTATTTTTAACAAACAAGCTCAAACCATTCTTACAAAATATCACGGACGACCTTCATGATTAAACTAATAAATGTTAATGAACTCAAATCTATCCAAGAAAAAGGTTTTGAAATTAACGGTAAAAAGATTTTTGCTGTATATAAAGATGAGCAATGTTATGTGTATGAAAACAAGTGCCCGCATTTAGGTATTGATTTGGAATTTATGCCAAATCAATTTTTAGATATGGATAAAGCACTCATTATTTGTTCAACACATGGTGCTTTGTTTGAAATTCAAACAGGTCAGTGTGTATCAGGTCCATGCCAAGGCGATCACTTGATCTTGATTGATAATAAAATTGAACAAGAATTTGTGTGGGTGTCACTCTAAATTACAACTATAAATTCAACTATAAATTCAACTATAAATAACAGGAGAAAATCAAATGTATAAACATATATTGTTAGCAGTAGATTTAACTGAAGATAGTAAAAAGATTGCATTAAAAGCCATTGAATTAACTAAGTTGAGTCAAGCGAAACTGAGTGTTGTTCATGTTCAGGAGTCCATTCGATATGCGTATGCAAGTGAGGCACCAATTGATTACTCTCAAGTTCAAACACAAATAGATAATTATGCTCAAAAAAGCCTAGATGAATTTGTGCGAAGTTTATCAGTTGATGTTGAAAATAGTATTTTAGAAAATGGTAAGACTTCAAATAAAATTCGACAGATTGCCGATGAGCTGGAGTGTGATTTGATTATAGTGGGTAGTCATGGTCGCCATGGTTTATCCTTATTGTTTGGATCCCATTCAAGTGGTGTGATTCATGGAGCAACTTGCGATGTAATGGCGATAAGAGTATGAATGAAGTACAAATTGAGCCTATCAAACTTTGGTCAACTTTAATGTTTGAGGCCAATTATGTGGATCATCAAGCAACGGCACCTGAATTACATGCTGTGATTAATCGTTTAATAGAATCTCAAAAATGTGATATTCAAAGTTTTGTTGCCACTAAAGCTAAAAATAATTTAAAAGAAAGTGCGTTTGATTTTTTGGATACCGATGATCAATATGTGCAAAATTTAAAATTTTTTTTAATTGAATTAATTTCAACCGTGGCCTATGAAGTGAATCATCCATACTGGCCTGAAAATGTTGATGTGCATTGTGAAATCATTGAATCATGGTTTCATGATACTCAAAATGGTGGATACCATGATGTACACTCGCATCCTAACTGCTCTTGGTGTGGTATTTATTTTTTAGATAAAGGTGAAAGTAAAATTGATAATGGACAAAATCGTTTTTACGACCCTCGGTCAAACGCAGATCATTATCAAGATTCAGGCACTGCGTATTTAGGGGCTAATGGCATTTGGGATATTGAACCCTGTGATGGCCAAGTGATAATATTTCCATCTTATTTAAAACATTCAGCAATTGCGTATTTTGGTAAAATATCAAGACGCGTGGTTGCATTTAATGCACAAATTCATATTGAATAATTTTTAGGCGCTGATCTATGCAACAAGATTTCGAAGAACTTGATCGACAACGACGTTTGAAAAATACAAAAATATTTTTCATTATTACATTAATTTTAATACTGCTTAATATGATAATGGCTTATATGATTGCAGATCGAAGTTATCCTGATTCATCTGGCGTTTTTAATGTTTTGTATACATTTGGGAATGCGTTACTCATGCCTTTTTTTATCACAAATGCTGCTCAAATTTTCCCAAAATTTAGAAATTCTGGTGCCCGAGTGAGGTGGTTTTTTTCAGCAGTGGTCATTATGTTTTTATTGTTACTCAATCAGTCGGTTGGATTGGGTTATATAACAGAATTGAAATTGTTTTGATCTTAATCAATCAAGCGTTTAATGAAATAGTGCATCAACGGCATCATTTGATGCTTCTTAAAACTTATATTGAATTTTGCATGCCTACCATAGAGTTGTCAGTTATTGATGAAATATTATTAAACTCGCAATGTAAAATTGATGGGGTTGTTGTAAATACGAATACTGAAATAAAACAAGGTCAAAATATTTGTTGGTCTGTTGTAGAATATTTCGAACCTGACGTAGATATTAACTGGAAATTACTTTGGGAAGGGGATGAAATTCTTGCTGTCCATAAACCTGCCAATTTACCTGTCCATAAAACCACAAGAAATGTCATCAACACTTTAGTAAAACTTGTTCAGCGCGAATCTAATTTTTCAGATGCACATCTATTACACCGACTAGATTTGGATACGTCGGGTATTGTCTTATTAACCAAAAATAAGGAACAGGCACAATATTGGCAGCCAAAACTTGCCGCTTTAATGCAAAAGAAAGTATATAAAGCGATTGTTTATGGCAAGCCCAATTGGCAAGAGCTGGATTTTGAATGTTTTTTAAATACAAAACAAGACAGTGACATTCGTTGTAAAATGTACGTGTGCGATACTGGAAAACAAAGCGGAACGTTTTTTAAAGTTTTACAAACCTGTGGAGACTATTCAATTATTGAGTGTCATTTAAAAACAGGGCGAAAACATCAACTTCGTGCTCACCTTGCGCATCTAGGACATCCTATTGTGGGAGATAAAATTTATGCAAATAACGGTGAATATTATCTAAAACGCTTAAATGATGAAATTACTGAATTAGACGAATTAAAATTAAAAACATCGCACCATTTATTAATGGCTTATGAAATTGAGCTAGATATAAATGGTGTAGAGCAATTAATTAAAGATGAGCATTACTCACCGCAATGGATTAAATTTTGTAATGAAGTTGGGCTTAAGGGCTAAACCACAACTCTGGGGCGTGTGTTAATAAAGAAAACTCCCCGTCGATAGGTAAAAAATCAAAACGATATTTAATAGCGTTATATTGAAAACTTAAATGAAAACAATGTAAATACATGCGCTTTGCCACTGTATTCGAGTATCGACTGTCTCCTAAAATAGGGCTGCCTAAACTTTTTAAAATGACCCTCAACTGGTGGGTTTTTCCGGTTATAGGGGTTAACAACCAAGCTCTATGTTTTGCAATTAAATTAACAGATTTAAATAAGGTTTTACTTGGATTGTCTTTGGTTTTTGCTAATTTGTAATTTCCATTTCTTGCTGGGACGATATCACCAATGATTGCGCCTTGTTTCTTTTTTGGTGGTTCTGAGGAAATGGCCACATAACGTTTTTGAATTTGTTTATTGGCAAAAAGCTGACTGATTTGACTTGTCGCATCATGGTGTTTACCTAACACCATAATACCGGATGTATCTTTGTCTAAACGATGACATAAATCTACACATAGCCCTGTCTCTAATAGTATGTAATCAAGTAAACCTTTTTCTAGTTTGGTTTTATGGACATTGATTCCTGCATGTTTATTAATAATTAAAAAATCATGATTGTTTTCTATGATATCAAAACAGGAGTACTGATTAAGTCGGTTCATTGGTTTTTAATTGGTTGGGATTGATGTGATAGGGATTGATGTGATTGGGTTTGTAAAATAATAACCCTAATAAAAAGAGAACCGGTATAATGGCGAAAGTATTTAACAACTCCCACCCTAACAGATTTAAAATAGCCCCAGAAAATAACATTGCACAACCAGAAAAAGCGAAAATCATCATTTCATTTCGAGTTTGTGCTTGGCCAAGATGTTCTTTTTTATTCCATTGTACCAGTTGCGTAGAAGCGCCAATATAAACAAAATTCCACCCTACACCCAATAAAAATAATGAAATAGTTAAGCTTAAATGATTGGTTGTAATTAAATTAATAATTAAAGCGCTCAATAATATCCATGCCCCTGTAAACTGAAATTGATACACGCCAATTTTTTTGATGATCCATGCAGAAAATAATGAAGGTGCAAACATACCCAGCATATGCCATTGAATGACAAAAGCAGAGTCGCTAAAATTGAAGTTCATATGATACATAGCAGCAGGCGTGACACCCATTACAAATACCATGACTGCGTTTGCAATTGTGGCATGTATACTTGGTAAATAAAGTTTAGGTGGTAGTGCTATTTTTTTGTTGGTTTTTGCTGTTTGTTGGGGTTTTATATTAGGAGTCATACTAAAAACTATGAACATCACAACGGCAAAAGGAATCATTGCAAGGTATACAGCAGAAAATTGAACACCTAATAAGGAGTCAATACTTTTACTTAAATTAGGAGCAATAATTGAGCTTGCTACGCCCATTAACATAATCAAACTTAATGCTTTTGCCATCTTATTTGGTTGTGCAGATTCCATGGCAGCAAATCGAAAAAAATTAGCCGCACTTGCGCTGATTCCCAATAGCGAGGATGCAAATAAATATAAATAAAATGAATGGTTAATAATGGATAAGTAACCTATAAATACGCAAACCCCAAGTAATATCGAAACCATTCTAAAGATATAAATTTTCCCAAACCGTTGCATTAATTTATTAGCAATAGGGGTAAAAATTAGAATAGTAAATAACATGATGGCAAGGGGTGCTGTACTGAGTAGGCCAGTTTGATCCAATGCAGCGCCAACCAAACTAGCGGTTAGTAAGAACATCATATTGACAGACATGAAGCAAAGTTGCGCAATGGCAATTAAGTATATGGAACGGTTCATATTATTACCATTAAAGGGGGCGCATAAAAGGCTTTATGCGCAATTTTGATCGAGATTATTCTTCTTCTGAAAAATTATAATTCATTTGTTTTGAAGGTGACTGAAGATATTGACCTTGAATATAATGCACACCAGCTTGCCATAATGTCGCCATGACTGAGGCACTTTCTATATGAGTGACAATGGATTTTATTTCACGAGCGTGAATATCACTAACCAGTTCATTAAGTTTTGCTTGAGCGGCATCTGATGTAGAAAGATCATTAACAAAACTTTTATCCACTTTAATATAACTTATATTTAAGTGTTTATTAATACTCAGATCGGATTGAATCAATCCAAAATGGCTGATGGATAATGGGGTTTTGATAACATCCAAACTTTTCGAAAATGCTTTTGCTGCTTTTAAATAAGTTTGAGCAACTTCTTCGGTGATTTGTAATGATATTGCATCACTTGGTAAATGGCTTTCTGTAAGTACACCGTTAAACCAAGGAATAAATCCAGCATCTTGAATGGATTCAAAGCTGATTGTAATAAATAAACGTGTTTGTCCACTTTTTTGGCGTTGGTTGGCTAAAATTGTCGCGCAATGAGCGATAAACCAACGATCGATTTTTGCGCTTAGACCAGAATCCACAGCCATGGTTAAAAACTCACTGCCATTAATTTCGGTGCCATCAGGCCCTTTTAAGCTAATAGATGCTTCGTAGTGCTCTTTACTGTCCCCACGTAAACTGACAATGGGTTGAAAGTATATATTGAATTGATCATGTTCAATGGCATGCTGTAATTGAGCAAGTAATCCATCGTCTTTTAAATTCGAAGAATCACTTGGGTCATACACATTGATTGGGTGCTCTTCGGTTGCTTGGGTATTTGATTGATGAGCATGAGTTAAAGCTTGAGATGCACTTTCATTTTTCTCATTGATATTACTGATGCCAATTAATGGGCGTAAATTAAGTGTTTTTCCATCGACTTCAAACAGGTGTTCGCTGATTGATTGTAAAATTAATTTAGCATGCTCTTTGATTTCTTCGTTACTTGAGCCTGGAAATATTACCGTAAAAACATCATCACGATAGCGAGTAATTATACTATTTTCTAATTTGCAGTGATTTAAAACTTCCGCAATGTCTTTTAATAATAAATCAGTACCGGCTAATCCAACTTCACTTTTTAACTCCGCAAATTTGATGATGCTTAAATACAATAATGGCGTTTGTTTTCCAGATTGAACGGATTGTTGGTAATAGTAATCTAATTGATCAACAAAATGTGTACGATTAAATAAGCCTGTAACTAAGTCTTTTTGACGGATTTCATTAAGTTTTTCTTCTAACTCAGCGCTGTTGTCTTCATTGGATCGAATTACAATTTGTAGGCAGGTTTCGCCTTCAAAAATAGCGGGAGAAAATGTCATTTTGATTTTAAAGTGAGTTCCGTTTTCATGGACGCCAGTGCAATCAATATTGTGTTCACCGGATTTTATTTTTAAAGCATCTTTTAAGCTTGCGACATTTTCAGAGGCAATCATATCCATTATTGGCATACATGATAATTCATCCATATCATCGTAACCGAACATTTCCATGTAGGTATTGTTTGCAAAAATATGCATGCCTTCATGGACATAAGTAATGGCATCTTTTGAACTTTCTAATAATAACTGGCAGCGTTTTTGTGTTTCTTTTAATTCGATTTGGGCTTTTCTTTTTAAGCGACGATTATTTAATGCTTTAAATTCGCGTGAAGTCACTAAATGTAAATGGTCTTCTTGGCTTTCTACAACAACATCCTGTAAACCAAGTTCCATTGCATTTGTTAAATCTTCAGCGCTGTACTGATCTAATAACCCAATAATCGGTATGTCTTTTTCTGAAGCTAAGATTATTTTCGAACATTCAATTGGATCAACCGTTTCTGTATCCAGCTTTACAAAAGCCATATCCCACGTTTGCGTACCTAATACTTGGGTTAATTCTTGTTCGCTTGCAATAAAATGGGTGCGTGCTGAAAAACCATTGTTACGTAAAATATTTAACAATGGTTCGGCATCCCCTTGATTGTCATGAATTAATAATAATCGAATAGTCGCTTTAGTTGGTTTCATGAATTTACTTCTTTTTCATTATAGTTTGCGCCATAAATTATCAAAGCTATCACCCGTTTCGCTGATATTTTCTTTGACAGTTGATGCACTAATTGGTCTTACTTGAAATTGATTGACGCGGCTAGTGCTTAGCGTTTTTTTAATTAGTTGGTATCGTGATTCGTCTCCAGCAATATTTACCCCGACTTTTTGGCTAAGTTGGAATGGCATTTTGGCGGTGATAACCGAGGCCGGCTGCCCAATTGCTTGAATTTCTGGAACATATAATGCTCTTAAATGTTCGCCGTGTTCTCCAGCTTTACTCATTATTCTAGCTGCGCAAGGCACACAATTAGGAGATATCAATTCAATACCCATTTGTGTATTGCCACTTTTGCCAAAACGTATCCAACGTAAGATACCAATATTCCAGTGGGATAGGTTTTTTTCTTTAATGGCAACAATTTCGCCTGTAACTAAGTTATTGGCAGGTTTCCCTGGCCACTGTAAACAGTATCCGCGTGGACTGGTATTCACTAGCAGCGTTTTATATTTTGGGTAGTCATCATTTTTAATCGCATCATTTTGCTTTTTAGAAAACTCGCGATTCACAGGAATTAAATTATCACTTGCATCAAAGGAGCCAGACCAAATGTCTTCAGTTGGTAATGGTTCAAGATTTTCATCAATAAATTGGTTGGTTTTAGACACTAGGCCAATTTTTTCTTTAGAGATTTGTTGGGCTAAAGATTGTCCGCCAGACAAATGATAGTGAGTAGCACTTAATCCTATGCAAACTTCAGTTTCACCAGTTGCATTAAAGCGAGAGAACGTTCGTTGCTTCATTCCTCCCCAAGATTGGATTAAATGCTGCAATAAATTGGTATCGATGGACTCTGGCACATTAAGATCAGACTTGTCTTCGCCTTTGGTGATAAAAGATAAATGTTGATGCAGTGCTCGAATCAAATGCAAAGTATTGATGCCATTGTATTGCGCTAAATTTGAAATTTTAGCTAGATAACGATAAATCGGAGCGCCATCGCTATCGGGGTCAATTAAAATGACGTCTTTTTCTGCAACCACTGTATTTAATTCAATTTTATGTACCCAGAGCTCTAAAGATTCATATATCAGTGTTAAATCTGTTTTTTGAAGTTGATTTGGCTGTGAAGTGCTTAATAAAATTCCGCGTAAATAGCATTGTTCAACGGTTAATTTAACGTTGTGTTTGTTTAATGGGTCAAGAGTTGCAAATTTTTCCACTTGAAGGGCTTTCGCCATGAAATAGATTTGATGAATTTCTTTCCATAAACCAGGAGGGTTAGGTAAATATAATTTGTAATTTCTTAACAAACTTGGTGTTAAATCACATAGGCATCTGTGTACGGCAATGTTGACATATTCTTTGGTTTTACCCGCATTACCATGGGCTTGAATATATTCGCGAACAACCGATTTATATCCTGTCGCTAAATGCAGCTGTAAAGATTGAGATAAATTGGCTACTTTCTTTTGTGAGTCGTCTAATACCAGTGCGTGTTCAAGGTATTTTCGTGACAATGCATCACACACATAATAAATGGGTTGCCGAATAAGCTCTAACATATCAAAACGACTGTGTTCGGATATTTTTAATTGATTAATTTCTATTACAGCGTGATATAACAAGCGTGAGGTTTCACCAATATTCGCAATTGGTAAATTTTTTGCCCAATTATTTAATTGACGTACTGAAGCCTCGCAAAACGACAGTGAATCCAATTTTTTGGGTGCTATTTTTAAGTATTCTGAATCTGCTTTATTAAACATAGTGCTCTTAGATCCTTGCTATAGGCTTTTCAATGTTAAATTAGATAAGCCGAAACCTGCTAACTCGGAAGATTGAATGATGATATTTCCACTCCAGATTAACTGTATTGTTTTAGGTATGTTAATTACGAAGATTTAAACATTTCCAATATACCGCTAAGTGTCGCTTTTAGGTAGTCTAATGAGGTAAAAAAGTGCAATTTTTTAGACTATAAGCGTTTTATTAGAATGATTGGGTTCTTCTTTTGCTAATTTTGGTACAAGGTAGCCTGATAGTTTGGCTTGTAATTGCTCATAAATCAAAGTGACTTCATTAAGTGGTAAGCTAAAATGTTCCGAACCGTGAACTTGGTCAAGTAAGTGCAAATAATAAGGCATTACCCCGCAATCAAATAACCTCTCACTGAGTTTAGCTAAAATATCGGCGTGGTTATTTATATTTTTTAAAATTACAGATTGATTTAAAAGTGTAAATCCATTGGATTTAAGAGTTTTACAGGCAAGTTTTACTTCGGTATTTAGCTCATTTGCATGATTACTATGAATCACCATTACTAAATGTTTAGTGGATTGTTTAAAAATCGATTCAAAATCAGCATCAATACGACTTGGTAAAACAACTGGAATACGCGAATGAAAGCGTATGGTTTTAATTGTGGGAATTTTTTCAAGATCATTGATCATCATTTTTAAAGATGCGTCACTTAAACTTAGGGGGTCACCTCCTGAAAAAATAATTTCATTTACTTCTTGGTGTTTGTTTAAATAATCAACTGTTTGAATCCATTGTTGTTTTGAATGTTTGTTTTCTTCATAGGGAAAATGACGCCTAAAACAATAACGACAATGAATCGCACAGCTGCCTGTCGCGACGACTAAAATACGGTTTTGATATTTATGCACAATCGCAGCTTGAGGATTTTGCGATTTTTCAAGTAATGGATCGTTACTATATCCCTCTATTAGATCATTTTCAGATTTAAAGGGGAGAATTTGTAATAATAAAGGGTCGTTAATATTGCCTTTTACAATGCAATTTAAGTAATTAGGCGTGGCTTTAATTATAAAGTCAGAATGCTCCAATAATGAATCTTGCATGGGTAATTCGCAAAAATAGAGCAATTCTTTAAGGCTGATTTGTGCCTTGGAGAGCTCAATTTGCCATGGTTTTTTTTTACTAGCGACAGGTAAGTTTAAAACAGGTATCATGTTGGCCGATTTTTTAATGTATTTTTGGGATAAAAACAATGGCTAACTATTCTACCAGTGAATTCAAATCAGGTCTTAAAGTTTTATTAGATGGCGACCCATGTTCGATTGTTGAAAACGAATTTGTAAAACCAGGTAAAGGTCAAGCATTTAACCGAGTTAAGATGAAAAACTTAGCAACAGGCCGTACTTGGGAGCGCACATTTAAATCAGGTGAATCTCTTGAGGGTGCGGATGTTATGGAATACACCATGGAGTATTCGTATACCGATGGTGAATTTTGGTTTTTTATGGCAACAGATGGCTCTTTTGAGCAATACTCTGGTGATGAAAAATCCATTTCAGATGTAAAAGATTGGTTGAAAGAGCAGGTTGAATACGAAGTGACTTTATTTAACGGTGCGATTTTGACTGTAGCGCCTCCTAATTTTATTGATCTAGAGATTACTGAAACCGATCCCGGTGTAAAAGGCGACACGGCTAATGGTGGGTCTAAGCCTGCTACTTTAACAACTGGCGCTGTAGTTCGAGTTCCGTTATTTATTGCTGAAGGCGAAGTGATTCGTGTTGATACTCGAACTGGCGAATATTCAAGTCGAGCCAAGTAATTGATTGCTACACACTAGTGCTACTAGAGCGATGTTATCATCGCTTTTTTTATGGGTGAAAGAAAATTATGAACGATTCTAGTAATGAAATGTGGGCTCCCAGTGCTACGATTGAAACATTAAAAGCAAGAGCAAAAATTATACACACCATTCGAGAGTATTTTAATAATAAAGGATGTTTGGAAGTCACAACGCCATTACTAAGTGCCTGTGGTAATACCGAGCCTAATCTTCAAAGTTATGTAGTTGAAGGTGTAGGATATTTAAATACTTCACCTGAATTTCATATGAAACGATTGTTAGCAAGCCAAAGCGGACCGATTTATCAAATATGCCCTGCGTTTCGCCAAGACGAACAAGGGACTCGCCATAATCGTGAATTTTCAATGTTAGAATGGTATCGACCAAACTGGTCCTTAAAGCAGTTAATGGACGAAGTGGTCGAATTACTTCATCAATTTATGCCTGTGCGTGAAACGCTAGAATTAAGCTATAAATTGGCGCTATTTGAACATACTGCCATCGATTGGACGGTGGATTCTGATGAAAAAATTGAACACAAAGCCATTGAATTGCTTGGCGAAATACCTGTCGGGCTTTCAAGAGATGAGCTGTTAGATCTGCTTTTTTGCATGGTAGTTGAGCCTAAGTTACCTCAAGAAAAGTGGTGCTTTATTACACAATATCCGCCAAGTCAGGCATCGCTTGCAAAAACAGAATTAGATGAGAATAGTCAATTGGTTGCCCATCGTTTTGAGTTGTATGCCAATGGTTTAGAGTTAGCAAATGGTTATTGGGAATTGACAGATGCCTTAGAGCAGCTAACTCGATTTAAAAAGGATAATACGTTACGAAAATCTCAAAACAAACCGCAAATTAACTTGGATCATTTATTGATTGAAGCATTAAATAATGGATTACCCGAATGTTCAGGAGTCGCAGTAGGTTTGGATCGTGTAATGATGCTTGCACTTGAAAAAACGGACATTAAACAGGTGTTAAGTTTTGATGCAAATCGTGCATAGTACATTCAAGTAACAAAAATAAATTCTAAATTTGTGATGTTGTACATATATTGATCAAACTCTATTTGTCTAATAATTAAGCTAAGACTAGCATCAAGCAACTGTGATGAATTGTAAAAAATAAGCGATGGATTCGAATTATATTTTTTACAACTTCTAGGGAGACTTCATAACATGCTTATGTTTGAAGTATTCCAAACAAAAAGTTGCGGCAAGTTGAATTTAATTTGCCCTTTTGAAATTAAACGAATAGAGAAAACTAAATGTTGTCGCTTTGACGTGCATTAAAGTGTATGAAAAAGCAGTTTGTTATCTCAGAACGTCATTTCTATTAAACGTTGAGGTATAAAATGATTTTTAATAAAACGATCCTTGTCTGTACATTGGGTGCAATCCTTGCCCTTAATGGATGCACACGCTCAAGTTCACCGGAAAATACTCCCCCTACTATTATAATGCATCAATCTAATAATCTATTGACTGCAATAGCCACTGATTCTGATAATGATCCTTTAACTTATACTTGGACAGTTAATGGTCAAATTCAGCCTGACACTGGCAGAACAATATCTCTACCTAATAGTCCTGGTGATGTATTGGTGAGTGTAGATGTGAGTGATGGTAAACAGTCGGTAAACTATACTGAAACCATTACGATTGAAGCCACTGCCCCACTAATTCCTGTTGCTAAAATAACACCAAGCGCAACAACAGGCCAAGCGCCGATGAGTATTACATTTGATGGGACAGGTTCCACGGATGATGTAGGGGTAATCGGTTATCAATGGTCAATCAATGGTGAAACGTTGTTCGGTGGAAAGCAAACCTATAAATTCGAAGAAGGTGGGCAGTATGTAATCACACTTACTGTTGAGGATGGGGATTTCCACACAAATTCAACGACAACTACCATCAATTTAACCGATGCAAATGCAAAGCCGACAGCTGTAGCAATTGCAGATAAACTGACAGGTAGCGCAGATTTAACGGTAAACTTTGACGCATCAAGCTCTGATGATGGTGGTGTATCTGGATTAACTTATTTGTGGGATATAAATGGAACCAATATAGCAACCACAGCCAAAACGGACTATGAGTTTACCGTTGGTGGCGAATATATTGTGACGTTAACCGTTACGGAT
Organism: Marinicellulosiphila megalodicopiae; assembly: GCF_045862395.1. Classification (NCBI taxonomy): domain Bacteria; kingdom Pseudomonadati; phylum Pseudomonadota; class Gammaproteobacteria; order Oceanospirillales; genus Marinicellulosiphila; species Marinicellulosiphila megalodicopiae. The sequence continues at coordinate 3,974,474 of NZ_AP023087.1, read as the reverse complement.
ATGGAAGGGTTGTTTGATACTGACACAGTAACGATTAATGTCCTTGCAGAAAATGGTGACCTTACAGCGGTTGCAAATGCAAATGTATTAGAAGGCGAAGCACCATTAACCGTGACTTTTAATGGTTCCAGCTCAACTAATGATGGCGATCTATCTGGCTTAACTTATGACTGGGTGATTGGTGGTGATTCATTACCAGGTGAAATAGTTAACAAAACCTTTACAACACCAGGAACGTACAACGCTCAACTAACCGTAACTGACGCGCAAGGTAATCAATCAATTGATAGTATATCTATAAAAGTGACCCCTGCTAATCAAAAGCCAAATGCAGTAGCAGCAGCCGATATAACATCAGGGGATGCACCGCAGACTGTTTACTTCACAAGTACTGATTCAGATGATGATAATGGTATTGTCGCTTTTTCTTGGGTGATAAATGGACAAAATTTCAATGGTCCGACTGCCGCAGTCACTTTTTCAGACCCTGGAACATACACCGCTACTTTAACGGTTGAGGATGCAGCTGGTAAGACTGATAGTGATTCAATCAACGTGGTATTAAGAGATCCAACGGGTGCATATAACGGTGAGTTGCCAGTCCCTCAAGATTTAGTTGATGACGCGATAGAAGACAGCATGCAATCAGGGGAATTAAGATCTGGTAATGTGATTTATACAAAAATTCCATACGGTGAATCTCCACTTGATTATCCAACTCCTCGTGTTGTTACCATCGATGAAAATGGTGGGGTAGTTGAATATAATTTACCTGCTCATCACGTGTTTGATTTTGGTAATGAGAATAAAATTGTTTTAGATGACTTTAATGATGCCGATCATCAAAATAACTTAGGTGGCGCAGTAGCAATTAACTATTGTGAAAACTACACAGAAGGCGGCGGCTATTGGTATGTATTTGGAGATGATGCCACCACAATTACCAATGCAAGTGGTTTAGCAATTAATCCATATAATATCATTGAGGCAGTTGAGCGCGGTGATCCAAATGTTGACCAAGATCGTTATGCATTGCATGTGAAAATGCAGGTGAGTGAATATGCAGGCGTAGGCACCAATATTTTATTTGAAGAACATGAAGTTGATTTGACTAACTTAGATTACATTGAAATTACAGTTAAAGGTTCGGGTGAATTTGTACCTATGTTAGAACCAATTGAAGCATATAAACCTGATTGGGGTAATTACGCAGCGTATGACGGAGCACTTGGTTCTACTTATTCGTTAAGTAGCACATATCAAACAATTCGTTTAGATGCTTCTGACTTTGTTGGTGAAGAGTTTTCTAACATTGAAGGTGAGAGCTTTGTTGATGATGGTAAATTTGCTACTAAGTTCTTCTTTCAATCTAAAACTCCGGGTAATTGGGAAATGTACATCGACCGTATTGAATTCTTCGGTACGGGTTTAAATGTTGATAGTTTTGCTTGGAAAAATGATGAGTATGATGCTGACTGTGAAGGTGCGGATGTGGAAAATCAAGACGTACCAACGTTAATTGAAAATCCATACATTGACTTCTCAATAGCAACCATCACTGAAGCCGGCACTCAAGTGCAAGCAGATGTTAAAACTGCAAATGAATTACTGCCAAACGGTAATAATAACTGGTTACATGTTGGGACAGGCCCTGGAAATGAAGCTCGTCGTTTATACGATTCAAATGGCGACATGGTTCGCTTGACGGGTGTTAATTGGTTTGGTTTTGAAACTAAAAACTTAATTCCAATGGGTATTTGGGAAGGCGGTCGTACTTATGAGCAGATGCTGGATCATATCAAACTGCTTAAATTCAACACTGTTCGTATTCCGTTCTCTGATGAAGTAATTAAGCGTTCTTTAGATGGCGACTTAACATTGGCCGAATTAGATATCGATCTTACTGCCAATGGCATGAATGCTTCTCAAACGCCACTTGATCTAATGGATGCCATTATTGAATATGCGGATGATATTGGATTAAAAGTAGTATTAGACTCTCACTCACGTGCATCTGATCGTTATCTAGTTGAAGGTCACTGGGTATCAGAGTTTGGCACAGAACAACAGTGGATCGATACTTGGAAAGAGTTAGCAACGCGTTACCAAAATCAAGATGCGGTAATTGCATTTGATTTAAATAACGAACCACACTTTGAGGCGGCTTGGGGGTCAGCTGATCCTTCTATGAACTGGAACTCAGCAGCTGAACGTGCTGGTAATGCCATTCAACAAATTAACCCAAATGTGTTAATTATCGTGGAGGGCGTCGAGCATTTAAATGGTCACCAAGAAATGGATGATGCACAAAAAGCATTAGATTCATACTGGTGGGGCGGGAACTTAAAAGGCGTGCGTGATTATCCAATTAATTTTGCAATTGATAATTCAAAATTGGTTTATTCACCGCATGAATACGGTCCTGAAGTTTATGTGCAGCCATGGTTTAAAGATTCGTCATTCCCACGAAATTTACAATATATTTGGGAAGATCGTTTTGGCTATATCTATAACGAAAGTTTCGGGCACATGTTTATAGGTGAGTTTGGTATTAAAAATGATATTGCCAATTCAGCATCAAACAAATGGTTTGAATCGTTTGTTGAATACATGTGTGATCGAAGTGAAGGATTCTCTTTCACTTACTGGGCTTGGAATCCAAACTCAGGCGATACAGGTGGTATATTGGGCAATGATTGGGAAAGCGTAAATACTTGGAAAATGGATTATTTGGAAAGCTGTTTAGCGCCAATGATCGGTAACGATAACGCGAATTAATAAATCAATAACCTTTTAAAGCCAGCGAAAGCTGGCTTTTTTTTGTTTAAAAGATAATAAATATGACAGGACAGATCGGTGCAATCTTGGTAAATAATAGCCAACTGAGGTAATATGCGCGTTTTCCAATTTAAGTAGTCCTTCCCATGTTTGAACAATCTATTTTACTCACCGCTTTAATTGTCGGGCTGATTCATGCCTTTGAACCTGACCATGTCATGGCTGTTTCCAATATGCATAACAAAAAAGGTTCGTTCTGGAAATTCAGTCGATATGCTTTGAATTGGGCATTTGGTCATGGCATTACTGTTATTGTTTTGGGATTAATCGCATTTATTTTGAATTGGCAACTATCTGAGTCGTTTACCGGTTATGCTGAATGGTTTGTGGGAATAGTATTGATTGTTTTAGGTGTGTGGAATCTTTGGAATATTTGGCGTAAAAAATTAGTGCTTGAAGTTCATTCTCATGGTGATATTAAACATGTGCATTGGGTAGATTCTAAGCGCACTCATGTCGAACACGTGCCTTTATTAGTAGGTATATTGCATGGCTTGGCAGGAAGCGCGCCAGTACTTGCATTAATCCCCATGGCTGGTCAGTCTGCGTTATGGATGTCTATTGGGTATTTAGTGTTATTTTCTGTGGGGGTGGTCATTGCTATGACTATTTTGGCAGGAATTCTTTCTTTAAGTCATACTAAGCTTGCAAAGTACTCCCAAAAATTATCCATTGGTTTTCAAGGGCTTTTAGGAGTAGCGTCTATTGCAATTGGTGTGATTTGGATTAGCTAAAAAATCCAAGGGTCAGCAATTGTAGCCATAATCTTTTTTCTTCTACAAAAGGAGTTGAAAATTCTCCCAAGACTAAAGATTTATGCGCTGGGAAATACTGTTTTAGTAATCCTAGTGCATGCTGGGCTTGTTCTTCATTGCCAAGCCCTTTGTTAGCCAATATTAAAACACTTAATGCATCGGCTTGTTGTTGTGAGCCTGGGAAGTTTTCAAGTACATAGTTTGCGCGATTAATAGCTGCAATATAGTTTTGGCTTTTTAAGTAAAAAATCGCAATGCGATTATCATAAGCCGCGAAATTTTCTTTTAAAATACGCATTTTAGCTTGAGCCTGCACTTTATATTGAGTATTTGGAAACACCGCTAATAATTGCTGGAAGTTTGCAAATGCTGCTTGGCCTGCTGTTTGGTCAAACCCTTCAGGGCCGCGTTTTAATAAGCTCGATGCGGAAGCTTGATATTCTGAATATTTAGCCATGGCTTTTACAAAATAGGCATAATCCAATTGTGGATGATCCAGATTAAATCGAATAAAACGTTCAGCATGTAAAGCTGAAATCGTAAAATCACTATTTTGATAATGGGCATAAATTAATTGAAGTTTGACTTCGTTAGCGTATAAACCAAATGGGAACCGTGACTCTAATAGACTTAATTGCTCAATGGCCATTAAATAGTTTTTTTGCTCTAAGTACGACTGGGCGTTTTGAAATAATTCGCCTTCGCTTTTTAGCCTGTCGACTACATCACCAGAGGCGCAAGCCTGAATTAAGAAAATTAAAATACAAGATAGTAAGAATTTTGACTGCATTACATAAACCAAATAGATAAAATAGCTGCCTATTTAACCACAGCTTTGACTTTAGCCCAACTGGAAAAACCATGTCTGAACCACTAAATGAAGAACGAACCGTTACAACCGAATTTAGCCACCAACGAGTTGACCATATCGCGGTTCAATTGTTCCCAGAATATTCGCGCTCGAAGTTACAAGCTTGGATCGCATCAGGTGAATTAACTGTTGATGGAAAAAAACGTAAAAGCAAAGAAAAATTAACCGGGGGCGAAGTCATGCTGCTAAACGGCAGTCTTGAAATGGCTTTGGATCACCAGCCTCAAGACATACCTATTACAGTGGTTTATGAAGATGACACAATTATTGTGATCAATAAACCGACAAACTTAGTTGTGCATCCTGGTGCCGGTAATCAAGACGGCACACTTTTAAATGCACTTTTGTTTCATTACCCTGAATTATCTCAGGTACCTCGTGCAGGTATTGTTCATCGTATTGATAAAGATACAACAGGATTAATGGTGGTTGCGCGTACATTAGATGCGCATACGCATTTAATTCAACAACTTCAAACCCGAGAAATGGGGCGTGAATACGAAGCAGTGGTATGTGGTCAATTAACCGGAGGTGGAGTAGTTGATGAACCTATCGCGCGCCATAGTACCCAGCGTACTAAAATGGCAGTGCAGCCAATGGGAAAAGAGGCAATTACTCACTATCGACTGATTAAAAAATACGATCACCACACTCATATACGTTTAAAGTTAGAAACGGGTCGAACTCATCAAATTCGAGTCCATATGGCGTATTTGCACTATCCATTAGTAGGTGATAGTACTTACGCAGGACGATTACGTTTACCAAAAGGTATCTCACCTGAACTTCAATTTGCATTAAAGTCGTTTCCACGACAGGCATTACATGCACAGCATTTAGAGTTAATCCACCCGCTTACCCAAGATCAAATGAGCTTTGAATGTGATCTCCCAGAAGATTTCGTAAATTTACTGGCCGAGTTACAAACAGAATTCGACTCACATGAGCGTTATTGATAACCAAAATTCAGTTTGGCAATCTCTTAATTGGGATTGTCATCCGAATATTCGGGCCGGATTTACATTAAAAAATACGCAATTTCCCCAGAGCTTTAATTTGGCGAAGCATGTTTTTAATGAGCATGAGCAACAGAATTCCATTGCAGAGGTTGACAATAATCGACAGTATTTAATTTGTCAGCAAAAACTGACAAAACCTATCATCTGGCTTAATCAAATTCACAGCAATCACTGTGTTGAGGCGAATGTTCAAAATATAGGTGTGAATGCCGATGCGTCGTATACCCGTTTAAATGAAAGTATTTGTGCGGTTTTAACCGCAGATTGTTTACCAATATTCTTGGCAGATAAAAACGGAAAAGAAGTTGCAATTATCCATGGTGGTTGGCGTGGATTATTGAATGGCGTAATTGAGCAAAGTTTAGCTTTGTTTAAAACAAAACACATTCAAGCGTATTTAGGAGCTGCAATTGGTGTTAATGCCTTTGAAGTAGGAATAGATGTTAGAAATCAGTTTATTGAAAAATCCCCGCAGTTTCAAACAGCCTTTGCAGCAGAGCATAGTCCTGGTAAAACAATGGCAAATATATATCAAATAGCCCATGTCATTTTGATTCAAAATCAAATCACAGATATTACATGCGAGCAGTTTTGTACAGTCACTGATCCTAAATTATTCTCCTATCGACAGGGCGATAAAACTGGACGAATGGCCCATTTTATTTGGCTTAAGCAAAAAAATTAAAGCATCACAATTAATTCAGTCACGATTCAGTTGTGTTTTATATTATGATGCCATTACATTTCATTTTAAGGTTTATACATATGAATTTCTTAAATAAAACCATCACATTGATAACGCTCAATTTTGTTATTTTTTACACTCATGCAGAATCTCCATTGGTATTGAAGCCAAAAATGGAACCTGCTAGCTCCCAAAATAACACCCAATTACTCTCAGATAGCTTCGCGCAAACAAGCGATGTCATTGCTTTTGTTGAAAATAATATACAGCTATCTCAATTATGTGATCAACGATTGGCCACTGAACAGCATGCCATGGCTTTTAATAAGTGGTTTACAGGGCATCAAAGTAATTTTAAAGCAACATTAGATTTTAAATTTGCCTATGAAAAAACGCTAGCTTCTTTGTATGGTGAATCAATTATTGAGACCTTTCAAAAAAGAGATCGCCTTACCTTAACTCAAGTCTCAAATGAAATTGAAAAAATAGCAGCACGGGAAGACGAAGCGTTTCAACGATCTTGTCATTATTGGTTAACCAGCATTGAAGATGAAAAGTCGTTTTTTCATACGCAATTAAGTATTGGTTTGTTCTATTTCGGGCAAAATCACCAAAAATTAGCAGGTCTGATCGCTGATCCAGCCAATTGGTAAATATTTGTAAAACACCCTTCAAAATCATTTAGCTCAGCTAGTCTGTATATTAAGCCTTAAAAAATGTTAAGGCATATTGGAGCTGAGCTAAATGCTGAACTTAATCGGTTTAATAGGGTGTATGAGTGAAGGTTAATAAATCTTTATGGTTTGCAACATTTTTTGTATTTTCGATTGGAGCAATTGTTTCAATCTATTCAATGCTTGCAGGCAAAGACTTAATATCCAAAATTGACACCATCGTAAGTACACAAATCCCTCAAACTGAATCAATCATTCAACTAAATACATTAATCATTAAATACGAGCAAACGCTGTATGCTAAGTTTGTCAATAAGGACGAATCAGAGGCATCATTAAATGAATTGGCTCGCCAAATACAAAATCAAATTCAGCAATTAGTTGATGGTCAGTACTTTAATGAAAGCTCACAATTTTTAAATCAGCGATTTCTTGAAATACAGCGTTATGGCGACCAACTTCAGAAAAAGCTTAATATTGCATCCGAACAAACAAATGCCTTTAATTTGTTGGAGAGAATTTCATTAAAAAGTAATGAAATTGATGTGTTGCTTTTACAAATGCGTAAAGAAATTAATTCATTAACTAATGCTGAGAATTTAAATAATCAAAGTTTGATTAAAAAAATAGTGAATATTTTTGTTAGTTATTCCATCGTGATTTTGGTGTTTATATTTTTATTTGTTGTGATGTTGGGCAAACAAAAACAACATAATAAAAATCATGAATTACTCAAAACCTTTCCACAATTAAATCCGTCACCTGTTTTAAGTATCAATAAAAGAATGAGTATTGAATACCTCAATCCATCAGGACAAAGAACATTAGATAAACTATTTGGTCAAACAAATACCCCTTCAATTTTTATTTTACCTAAAGATTACATCTCTCGATTAAATTATATGAAACAAAATAAAGTTGAGTTTGATAAATGGATTGAAGATATCAATGGTGTGGCTCATCAATATAAAGTGCATTATGTAATGATGCATGAGGAATACCATATTTACATTGAAAATATTCAAAAAGAGAATGACACAAAGGAACGTCTTCAATATTTTGCTTACCACGATCCCAATACAGGATTACCAAATAGACGAAAACTTGAAGAAAATATTGAAAGTTTTCAAAATATTCAAAACTCACTACAAACGGATATTTATTTAGGAATGCTTCAGTTTGTTGGTGTCTCTCATGTGATTTCTGCATTAGGAAATGACGGAATTGAAATGTTCTATAAACAAGTAATCGAAAGAATAAATCGAGGTGTGAATGAAGTATTGATTGATCACGAACAAGAGGCAAGTTACGTGTATCAGTATGAAGGTTCAGTTTTAAGTTTGTTAATTGTGGATCATACACAAAACATTTCTATTTCGTTAATAAGTAGAAAATTAGAAACGATCTTTAAGCAATCATTTTTTATTCAAAATCAGCAGTTTAATTTACAAATTCAACAGGGCTATGCTAAAGCACAAATGCATGAAAAACATGAAGAGATCATGAGAAATGCATTTACAGCATTGCACAGTTTGTATTTTCAAGAATCACAAAATATAGCCATTTATAATGTTCAAATAGGGCAAAAAATTAACCAGCGTTTTGAGATTGAACAAAACTTGAGAAAGGCCATTTCTGCAAATCAGTTATCCTTAGTTTTTCAACCGCAAATTTCTTTAAAAGACAATCAAATAACAGGGTTTGAAGTACTTTTACGTTGGTGTTTTGAAGATCGATTTGTATCGCCAGCTGTATTTATCCCAATTGCAGAAGAAAGTAATTTAATCTTTTCAATTGGTGAATGGGTGCTAGAGCAATCGATAAAACAAGTAAGAGTTTGGTTAAACAATTCACTGTTACGCAAAGGCCAAAAAATCGCCATTAACGTATCAGTTAAACAATTCATGCGTACGGATTTTGTTGAATCGTTATCTCAACTATTAATGGTACATAATGTTGATGGGCGATACATTGAATTAGAGTTAACTGAAAGCTTGTATGTAGATGACATTGAAATTGCCATAAATCGAATGAAAAGTGTGCGTAAATTAAATGTGTCGTTAGCGCTAGATGATTTTGGTACAGGCTATTGTTCATTTAGTTATTTGGGCCGTTACCCTGTGGATAAAATGAAAATTGATAAAGCCTTTGTGGATGGTATTGGTAATAATGAAGAGGACGCCGTTTTATATTCCATGATTGAAATGGGGCATGTTTTAAATATGCAGGTATTAACCGAAGGCGTTGAAAGTGAAGAGCAAGCGCAATTATTAAAAAACTTTGGTTGCGATAGCATTCAAGGTTATTTATTTTCTAAGCCGTTATCTGTTAATGATGCCACATTACTATTGATGTATTTTCAAACCTATAATCACGAAGCTCCAGGTGATGCTTTGGACGAACTTAATCTACTAGATATGCAACAAGCTGAGATGCTTTGGGCAAAAATGGGTGTGCCGGAGTTTTTATCTCCTGCAAGTGCATCCAAACATTAAAAAAATGTATCTATTCAGTACAACCCTTAACTGTTCAAATTTGGGTGTGAGCTGAATAATTACTAAAAAAATAAAGGCATGATATGGCGATACCAACAAAAGGCTTAACACAATGGGTTAAGCGAATAAATAAAATGGAAATGCCTGCACTTGCTACAGTGATACATGAACTTAATGCATTAACAGAGAATGAAATCACAAACGCAGATCATTTAGCTAAAGCAATTTTAAAAGATGCAAGTATTACCTCACAAGTATTACGAGTAGCCAATTCAGTTCAATATAATCCCACGGCTGTGAGTATTTCAACTATTTCAAAAGCAGCGGTATATATTGGATTTCAAGAAGTGAAATCAATTTGTCTTTCTGTATCTGTCATAGACTCATTGCTTAAAAAAAATAATACACAACTACTTCTTGAATCAATTGCGCGTTCGTTTCATGCCGCGGTGCAAGCCAAAAATATTGTCAGACATTTACCAGAATCAAAACGTGAAGAAGTGTTCATAGCAGCCTTGTTATTACACCTTGGTGAAATGGCTTTTTATGGTGTAGGTGGTGCTCAAGTAACTCAATTTGAAGAAAAAATTAAAGATCCTGAAGAGACATTGCATAATGTCTGCCTTGATGTATTGGGGGTAGGGTTTAAAACGATAACAAAAGAATTGGTAAAAGAATGGTCAATTGGCGATTTAATTACACAATGCTTAAATGCTAGTTCAGCGGGTAAGGCTGAAGTAAATGCGGTATTAATTGCCGATGCCATCTCTAAAAATGTGCACCTAGGTTTAGAATCTAAAACCATGCAAAAGCTGATTTTATCTGTGGCTAAAATGTCAGGTATCAGTGAGAAAGAAGCACGAGAGATGATTGCTCAAAGTGCTGATGAAGCATCGCAGGTAGCTCAAACATATGGAGCAGGTTCTGTATGTCATCTAATTCCAAATTCCGAAACAATCGAAGTGGTTGAAGTTGAAAAAAATCCATCGGAATATCAATTAGAATGCATGCAGATTTTTATATCGATGATCGGGCACAAAGTAGATGTAAATCGAATTTTCCAGACACTGATAAAAGCAATGAATAAAGGTGTCTTGTTTTCTAGGTGTGTTATTGCAATGCAAGATGCGAGTCATAAACATTTAGAGGCAAGGTATGCATTGGGCAAAAAAAATCTATTACAAAGTTTTGAAATGCCTATTTACAAGCAAAGTGTTGTAATGGATATATTTTCATGGGTTTATCAACATAAAGTAGCAAAACATTTAGATCTCGAAAACGAAGCGCTTCGTTATGTACCTTTAAAACGATTACTCAAAGAAGGTGATTGCTGGGTATGTCCAATATTGTATATGGATAAGATAATTGGAGTATTTTATGCAGATATGGACGGTGGCACGATTAGTCAAAAGCAATGTTTAGATGGAAAGATGTTAATTACTCAAGCCCAGCAAGTCCTACAAAACCTATAAATTTCAAGAAAATTCACACTTCGAGACTTTTATTGTGATGGCTCTATCAACTTATTAGTTAAAACCTTATCAAGATTTTTAAAACCCTATATGATAAATTCATACATTATTTGTTATTTATTAGGGGGAAGTTTATGAAATCAATCAATATTACCGTTACGGCATTAAGTTTATTATTTGCAGGTGGGTTGTCAGCAGAAGAATCAAAAGTTACAGAAGTTAATGAAGTCACAGCACAAACTGTGGTGGTTTCAAGTGGAAAAGCGAATGAATCCGAAACTAATGTGGAAGCAAAACCAGAATCAAATGAGCAGCCAGAGCCAGCAACGCAGCCAGTTTTAATTGAACAATCGGTAGATGTTCAATCGGATCCAGATGATGAATGGACTTTAATGAATCAATTAATTGAAGCTAAAAAGAAAAATGAAGCCAAAGCAAAAGCAACAATTGATAATTTAACTCAGGAAAACACACAGTTATATGTAGAAGTTGAAGAAAACAACGTTGAACTTGCGCAACAAGAGCAAACAATTGGCGGGTTAGAAATTCAATTACAGAGCCTTCAAACTAGCGCAGCAGATATCGAATCTCGATTAGCTATCATGCAAGAAAATACCGATACTGTTTCCTATGAATTTAAAAAATTAAAATTTAAAAACACAACCAGTATGTTAACGCCATTTTTATATGCTGCAACTGCAATTTTTATTGCAGATAAAATGGATGCAGGTTCAGATTCAAAATTAATTTATGGCTTAGGTGCATTTAGTGCAGGTACGTTAATTGAATCAACAGACTACGGACTGTCTTTTCAATTAACTAAAGTTGTGTATAAAAAATAATCATTTACCGACTGGTCAAAAAAGCGCCTATTTAAAGATTGGCGCTTTTTTTTCACCCATTAAAAATACATAGAAATCAAAGATCAAAGACGGACTCAAAAGGCATGAATGTTAAAGTAACTGGCCTTGGGGGCAGTGATAAAAAATGGCCAAAACCCGATGCAGCTAGGATCGATCAGGTATATTAATTTACGATTATCAATAAAGCAGCTTTTTGTGCTAAATTAGCGCATCTTTTAAATGCAGTGCCTCTTAATTAACGGATGCGCTCTGTGGTTATATTTATTGAGTGACAAAATAGTTATTTACGTTTGTTTACTCCATTGTTTGAGACAAATTTATGTTTGAATCCCCGTTTATGAGTGCCGTGATATTTAATATCCCAGGCACGCCGTTAGCTTTATCTTGGTATGGAATATCGTATTTGGCCACTTTTTTGTTTGGTTTGTGGTATGCCAATCGACGTGCAATTCGTTATCCACAAATGGGCTGGAATAAGGAAATTAATTCAGATCTATTATTTTATATAATGATTGGTGTGATAGCTGGTGGTCGTATTGGGTACACTTTCTTTTACCAATTTTCATCTTTTATGGAAAACCCTTTATATATTATTCGAATTTGGGAAGGCGGTTTATCGTTTCACGGTGGATTTATAGGTGTGTGTGTTGCGTATATTTTATTTTCACGCAAATACAAAATTAATCCATTTACTACTGCTGATTGGGTGGTGCCAATCGTGCCAATGGGGATTGCATTTGTTCGCGGTGCAAATACCATTAATGCCGAATTATGGGGCCGAGTGACAGAATCACCTTTAGGTGTCTACTTTACCCAATTACCAGAAAACGCAGCAGGTAATTTAGTGATGCGTCATCCTTCAACTATTTATGAATTAGTGCTTGAAGGTGTTGTGATGTTTATAATACTTGCGTGGTTTATTCGCAAACCGCGTCCAAGAATGGCAGCTTCTGGTTTGTTTGTTTTAGGCTATGGTGTATTTAGAACCTTTGTTGAATTCTTCCGCCAACCAGATGCACAATTAGGTGTGAATGGATTTTTATACGGAACCGACTGGATCACTCGAGGCATAACCTTGTCAGTACCAATGATTATCGCAGGGGCGGTTATTATGTTTTTAGCCTACAGAAACCCAGTGTTTGATCATCAACGCGGCGCAGTACCACTTAAAAACGTAGAAACAAACAAGAAAAAAGAAAAGAAAAACGGGAAAAAATAATGAAACAGTATTTAGATTTAATCAAACGCATTAAAGAAGAAGGCGCTCAAAAAGAAGACCGTACAGGTACGGGTACTCAGTCTGTATTTGGTCATCAAATGCGCTTTAACTTACAAGATGGTTTCCCGATGGTCACCACCAAAAAATTACACCTTCGCTCAATCATTATTGAACTTTTATGGTTTTTAAATGGCGACACCAACATCCAATATTTAAAAGATAACGGCGTTAAAATTTGGGATGCATGGGCTGATGAAAACGGAGACTTAGGTCCTGTTTATGGCGAACAATGGCGCAGCTGGAAAACAGCCGACGGCAAAACCGTTGACCAAATTTCAAATGTGGTAGACACCATCAAAAATAACCCTGATTCACGTCGCATGTTAGTGGTGGCGTATAATCCAGGTGTTGTCGATGAAATGGCATTACCGCCTTGTCATAGTCTGTTTCAATTTTACGTAGCCAATGGCAAATTAAGTTGCCAGCTATATCAACGCAGCTGTGACGTGTTTTTAGGTTTGCCTTTTAACATCGCAAGCTATGCATTATTGACACACATGATTGCACAGCAATGTGATTTAGAGGTTGGGGATTTTGTTTGGAGTGGCGGTGACACGCATATTTATTCAAACCACCAAGAACAAACCGATCTGCAACTAACTCGCGAGCCATTTGCATTACCCCAATTAAAAATCAAACGTAAACCTGAGAGTTTGTTTGATTATACATTTGAAGATTTTGAGATTGTGGGATACGAAGCGCACCCAAATATTAAGGGCGCCATAGCCGTTTAGTAACGATGCAGCTCACACCAAAATTTGCACTGCTCTTCGTTAAAAAAACAGTTATTTACTACAGTAAACGCCTATTTTTTTGCCTCGATCAGCACAAATTTTGGTGCAATCTGAATCGTTACTTAGCTCTATGCAGATAACACAAAAATTCGCTGTGCTCTTCGTTAAAAAAACAGTTACTAATCTGCCTGGAACAGATTGAACGCGTAGCGACCCGAAGGGCGAAAGACAGGACGTCTGTAGTATTTACTACAGTAAACGCCTGTTTTTTTGCCTCGATCAGCACAAATTTTGGTGCAATCTGAATCGTTACTTAGCTCGAAGCAGATAACACAAAAATTCGCTGTGCATTTCGTTAAAAACAGTTACTAATCTGTCTGGAACAGATTGAACGATTAGTGACCCTAAGGGCGAAAGACAGGACGTCTGTAGTATTTACTACAGTAAACGCCTGTTTTTTTGCCTCGATCAGCACAAATTTTGGTGCAATCTGAATCGTTACATAGCTCGAAGCAGATAACACGAAAATTCGCTTTGCACTTCGTTAAAAAAACAGTTACTAATCTGTCTGGAACAGATTAAACGCTTAGTGACGTTAAAGACAATGTCTGTAGTATTTACCGCAGTAAACACCAGTTTATTTACCTTTAACGGCACTAATTTTGAAACAATCTGAATCGTCATGGTTGTTTAATTGAAAAGTACAGGATTCAAAAGAGAACAGTATGGAATCGACATATAAAGTTATTTACTCGGGAGAAATCTTAGAGGGTTTTAATCTAAATGAAGTAGAAGCAGAGTTTGCAAAATTATTTGGGGTGCCAGTTGGAAAGGTAAGTAGTTATTTAAAACCAAAAAAAGTAATTAAAAAAGATTTAACTCATGCCCGAGCAAATATTTATAAACTAAAACTTGAAAAAATCGGCTTGAATATAATTCTAGAAGAAGAGCATGCAAGCTTTGCAGCAATGGAATTAGAGTTAGAAGCTAATTTAGTTCAAGCTCAAAGTGAGCGTGAACAAGAACAGCCTACTATTAGCTCAACAAAAAAAGAAACACCGGAACTGGTTGTAGAATCTAGTAAACCTAAAAGCTTTAATATAGATACGTTATCAGTAATGGGATTGGAAGATTCTCAAAGCGAGGTTGAGTCAACCCCTTCATTACAAGAGTATTCTTCTGTAAGTAGTGGATTATTTAGCTGTCCTAAATGTGGAAAAGAACAACCCAAATCAGATCAATGTAATAATTTTAGTTGTGGTGTGTTTTTTCATAAATTTCAACAAGCCGCACAAGAAAATCAATTCCAAGAAGTAGATGCAATCGATGAAACGCAAGATGACTCTGAAGAACTAACCCTTGTCGATAAACTTAAACCGGTTATTGGTGGCTATGTTGCAGCTGCCATTGCAATGTATGTTTGGATAACGGCAAGCATTGAATTTGAAATCAATTCGACATTACCTGTTATATTAGTGGGTGTATTTATTGGTTTTGTTATTAATATTTTAAATGAACATAAAAAAGATTTAAGAATTATATCGGCAGCCGTCGCCTTTTCTTCTTTATTAATTGGTTCGGTTTTAGGTGTTAGTATTCTTAAAGATAAAGGGGTTGAGCTATTAAAAGAACAAATGGCATTGGTTGAAGAAATTCCAGCAGATTTTCAAGCGCAAACCTATAATCAGTATATAAGTAGATTTAAAAAACTTCATAGTGATATGCATGATAAAGATTTGATTTTAGGTCGAATACATCAATTTATGGATCTACTAGCGCTTACTCAGTCGAAATTTAGCAGTAAAGATAGTGAAAAAGCAAAAAAATTCTTTAATGATTATTTTTATAATTACACTTATAAACATTACATGTTAATTTATGATTTTTTAGAAAATGAAAATCCAAGTACTTCTGAAATTTCTGAGAAATTTAATAACTTTACCTATGATTATATTGAAGGATATTCCAGTTATGAAATTTTGACAGCTTTTATGTCAAAGTTAGATTGGCTGTTATACGTACTGGCTTCATTGGCAGCTTTTCAAATTGCTAGACCCCGTTACCAATAAAAGTTAAAACTTTAAAGAATAGCCAGTATTGATGCTGGCTTTTTTATGGAAAATAAAATGACAAAAAATAAGAATATCCTATTTTTTTTACTATTTATCTCGATGAAATCCTTTTCCTTTGAAAATCAATCACCAGAAAAAGACCAATATTTATCGGGTTTAATCGAGCCAATGTTTTTTATCAATTACGATCAAGTATTAGATTGGGGCGCTTCGGTTGTTTTTGTGCCTATTTTATTTGAAGAGGATTTTGGATTTGAGCCTTTAGCTGAAATGGGTCTTTCAAAAAAAGGGTTAAGTGCTGGGTTAGGTGGTCGCTTAGGTTTTAAAGAGAACGGTTATTCGTTTACTTTATACTCAATGGCAAATATGACGAATATTTGGTCAGAAAATAAGTATCATGACTTGGAATTAGGTTGGCATTTTAATCCGAAATTGGGATTGGATTTTACTTGTTTTAATCTTGAGGCGAATCAATTAATTAATGATGAGTTTAAAACCGATACTTATTTTTCAGTTAAATTTAGAATTACTGAAACATGTGCGCAAGCATTAAGTTTGTTTTTGGGTGGATTTTAAACGAATTAATATGACAATAATAAACCAGTCCTCCCAGTGTTTGAAAATGAAGAAGATCGATTTATGAGTTGAATTCAAAAAATCGATCTTTAGAGAATACACATTTTATGTATGATCAAGAAATAAAAATTACTGCACACAAACCACCACAACTGCACTGTATGCTTTCCAATAAATAGGAATCACATAAGAGCGAGTGCCTGCAGGAAGGTGCATTTGGTCAGGTGTGCCATTTATGGATAATGGAACGGATATCATAAATTCAGATCCAAATGCACGTCGTGCATTGCCTGAAATGGTATTGGCTACTTCGCCCACTAAATCTAATAAATTATGCTCACTTGTATCTTTTTCGCCAATTTTTAATAATAAATGTTTTAACAAAATAACCGGTGAGCTGAAATATACGCAGCCTTTTTTTGGTCCGCTGATGCCAATTACACCAGTTAAATCAAAAGAAGTCGCATTTTGGTTTTCCATTAAATAAGGCGTGCCTACATCTATGTGATCAATATTTAATTGTTTGAAAAAGTGTAAAACACCGTCGACGAATACTTGTATTTGCGTTTCATCCATTTTTTATGGCTCCAAAATTTCTTGTAAAGAATATTGTAATTGTTCTTCGGTAAATGGTTTGCACAAAAAACCCTGTGCGCCTTTTTGTAATGCTTCTATGCCTGTTGCTTTATCACTTAATGCTGAAATTACTAATATTTTAATATCGGCATTTACACTTATTATTTTTTCAATACATTCAATGCCGTCCATTTCAGGCATCGTCAAATCCATAGTTATAATGTCTGGTTGAAAGTGTGCAAACATTTCTAATGCGTGAGATCCGTTAACTGCAGTACCAACTAATTCGAATTTATCCTTATCGATGATTCTTTCAATGCGTTTACGAATGATATTTGAATCATCAACGACTAATAATTTTTTCATGAAACCGCCTCTAATAAATGGTTTGATTGTTCTGGCTGGCTAGTAAAATATGGAAGAGTAATAGTAAATTTTGTACCTAATCCTCGTTTGTTTTGTAATTTAATTTTTCCGTTATTTGAAATGATTGAAGTTTTAACAATATCCATTCCAATCCCTTGTCCAGCTAATTCATTTGCTTGGTCAGTAGTGGATAAACCTGGTTCAAAAATAAGAGACACAATTCTGCGTGAATCCATAGATTCTAGTTTTTCTTTGGTTAATAGATTGTTTTCTATTGCTCGTGTTTTAACTTTTTCAACATCAATACCTGCACCATCATCTTGATAAGTCAGTTCTAATGTTTTGTTATCGATCAAGCTTAGGTGGCAATCTATACGAGCAACAAGTGGTTTTTGCGAAAGTTCTCGATCGTGGGTGGTTTCAATTCCATGAGCAAAAGTATTGCGTATAAGTTGGATGATAATGCTGCTGATTAACTTTTGTGTGTCGTAATTTAAGCTGATTTCATCTAGTCCGCTGCTTGCTAATATGCATGGTTTTTGAGTTTGGGAGCTTAAATCATTGCTATATTCTCTAAATTTATTATTAATTTTTAAACTTGTAGTATTGGTGTTTGATTTTTCTTGAGTCATTTTTACGAGTTTTGGTACGAATTCGCTGATGGATTTTGTGTATTGCATTAATGCATTAAGCTTTACTGCAAGGGCTAAAAAGTCATTGCCTGATAAAATTGGATTGTGACTTAGTAATTTTAATTCCGTTTCAAAATCATGAGCCATTTTAGAAAATTTGTGTAAGTTTAAAGATTGTGCTTCCCCTTTAAAATTATGGATGATTCTAAAAATTTGTTCAGCTTTCAATTTTAACGAGCTCACACTTGAATCTTGAGCCTTTAATAGATCATTGATTTTGTTAAAGCTTACAAAAGCATCATCAATAAACTCTTTTACTAAATCACTGTTTGTATGAATGATGCTCGAGAACATTTCTAGCTGTTCATTTTCTTGTTCGCGTAACTGTTCAAGGGTTTTTTCTAATAGAATTTTATCAGTAATGTCTGATACTGTGACAAGAATATGTTGGATTTTATTGTGTTTATAAACCCGTGAAAAATCAAATGACAAGAATTTATTACTGTACACTGATTGTTTATTTTCAATATTTACTTCAATCAAATTTAATGGATTTAAATCGCGAATTAATTTTTCTTTGATTTTAGGGTTGAATAAAATATTAACAAACCCTTCGGTGGTTTCAATTTCTTTGCGCGAGACCATATTGGAAATTAGATCCGAGAAATTTTTACCTGATATTTCATTTAATTCTAAAATATCAATCAATTGTTTTGAGTATTGGCTGCCAATTTCTAATTTATGATCTATTAAAAATAAGCCTTCTTTTACTGTGTCTAAAATTTCAGTGGTTTCTTGTCTAGCAGCTTCTACAATTTCATCAGACTCACGCAGCTGTCTTACAAAGTGAAATAAGATAATAAAAAAGTTTAAAATCGCTAAGCTGATCCCGACTGTTTGAATGATTCTTAGCTTTATTGCTTGATTGGACGCGGTTTGTTCTAAGTCAACGGTTAACGTATTCATTAATCCTAAAATATTTAAATTGTCCGTTTTAGCAAATGCAATGGCCATTGGAAGTAAATCGTAATTGACAGTGTCGTTATCAACACTGCGAAGAATCGATTTATAGAATGGCGTCCATAATATTTTTGCTTCATTAATCGATTGCTGTGAAACCCTAGTTTTAACCGCAGATAAATTAATTGACTGTCCATCTGTATTAATTGTTTCTCCTCCCTCACTGAATGCTGTTAATGTTTTATCAAATAAACTAACGGTAGTTAATAATTCATTTTGCACAGTTTTGATGCGCTGTTCATCACCTTTGATGCTTTGTAGCTCATATAAACTTTTTGCGGTTTTTTGGGATAACATCCTTTGGCGACCTGCAATGTTAACAGCCTGTGCGTCATCGGAAATGGAAAACGATAGGTAGAAATTTAATATTAAAACGGACGCATCTAGCATAATAAATAGCGCCACTGAAATTAATATCCCTTTGTATTTACCTATATTAAAAGGTTTTTTATTCATATTGATCTCTTAATTTTTCCCAAAAAAAAGCGCCCATAATTTTTCAATCTATTGAAAAATTAAATGAGCGCCATTGCTAAAATTGATTTTTTTTGCATCGCCGTTGATGCATTACATAGGAGGGCTAGCAGTTTTGATGCCATTTCTATAAAAACTAGTTAAAAGGGTTTATCGAGGCTTGTTTTTAATTGATAATGGGAACAATAAATTATAAATAAGTGAGTAGTGCATTGAAATATCTAGGACTGTTGTTTTTACTGATTATATCTAATATGGGTTATGCGATTAACGATATAACACAAGGCGTGGTTGAGAAATCTATAAATAGATCCATAGTATTAAAGATGAACAAAGAGTTTAGTGATCATGACTTCGAAAAAAGCCAAACTAAGGCTGCGCTTGTTTTGTTTGAATCAATGGCTAAGTTTGATGGATTTGAATTAAGCGAATTTGATGAAATATTAACAGGACAACTTGAAAAATTCGAAAGATTGATGGATGTAAGCTATGACATGTTCGGTACTCAATCAGCATGGAAATCCGATAAACATTTAACTAATTTAAAAGCCATTCACAATTTGATGGATTCATTGGTTTTCTGGAGTAGCTCTGAAGAAATTTCCATGAAAGCGAGAACATTGAGAAATATATACACGATAGCCAAATTTGAAACAGCCAATGCGATATTCACCAAAATTGTTGAATCTAGAAAATTACATATGGATTTAGAATTTTTTATTGATCGAATGGATGTTAAATTTGAATGTGATGTGTTTATGAATTACCCAAATGCGTCCGTTGACGCTTTTTTTACAACAATATTTAAATATGATGGGCAGTTAAATGATTCCAATTTAGCTTCGTTAATTGATGCACCCTTTAATTGCCCTGTGAGTGGATTAAGTAATTTAGATTACACTCTTGATGGTTTTTTAAATACTTATGATGCATTAAAAGGCAAGAATATTGAACAGTTGTTTAAGGATAACTACAAAGTGTCAGCAGTTCAGAAAATACATAATACAAATGTCGATAAAATTGATATTTCATTTGTTGAATACGATTATAAAAGCGAATTACTTAAATTAGAAAATAGCGAAGATTCTAATGAAAAGTTGTTATATGCATTAATTTTACATGTGTTTGATAGGCAAGGTAATGAAAAAGAAATATCAAATTTATTAGAGAGTTTAAAGGACGATTTACAAGGCAGTTATTATGTAAGTGACTTTGAACCTAGTTCATATGATGGGTCGGACAATGTAATGATTCAATTTTTAAGACATTATTCGCAAAATGGATTAGGCGGCGCAACTTTTTTTGAAATACCCTGTGCAATAATTATTGAAAACCCTAATTTATTATCAGCATTAGATGGTTATTATGGAAGTCAAAGAGATAATTTTTTACCGCGTAGTGATTGTCGAATTAATGATTATCCGTTACCTGCATCAATCGATAATTTTTTAAATGTGATTGATATTCCGAGTCAAAATTGGCTGGATAATCACCAAGGTACTATGCGTTTTTATCATTATCGAAAACAATCAAATGAGGCTTTAGTTAGACACGTTTTTCCTCGATTGCTTAAAGAAAAATCAGAAAATGAAATATTACCCTTTGAAACATGGTCTTTTGTAAATTTAGAAAATCGAAAAGTATTTGATCTGATACAAGAAAGTTACCAAACTGCTAAGCATGATTTAACGAAACACTATCAAAAATATTTTTCAATGTCTTTTGTTGAAGCGCAAAAAGCAAGTATTTCAGCGTTAGCGACTTCTTTAGAAATTGGGCATTGGGGCAAGCCACCGCGTGATGGATTACGCTATAAGATTCTAGAAAATTATAGTTTTAATGACATTCAAAAGGAAATTAATAATGTTTCTGATTTAAATGAATTAGTGCCAAGTCAATTAAAGATGGAATATTACGCAGGTGCATGGGCAATGATTGGTGATCCTGATCCACTTATTATGATGGCTGTGAAAAGTCCTGATATTTTGATGTTATTATTACAAAAACAAAATTCATATCAGCATCAAAAAAATACGAATTGGGACGTAATTAATCGAAGTAATCCTCAAACTGATGTTAATGCTAAAAACGATATTGGGAAAAATGCATTACACGCTGCAGTTCAGCTAAATCAATTAGAATCAGCAAAAATATTGGTTGATGCGGGTATAGATGTCGATGCAATCGTTTCAGATCGTGACTTAATGCATAACAATCGAACAGTTGCGATGTATGCAGCTGCAAATGGCGATTTAAATATGCTCAAATATTTAAAAGATCAAGGTATTGATTTTACAATTAAAGATAGTAAAGGTTTTGGTGTATTTTCGTATTTGATGGGTGTTGGTGTGTTGGAAATGAATCCACATTTAACTTTAGAGAATTTAAATGATTACGTCAGTATATTACAGGCGGATAAAGTGAATTATGGTAATAATATACTACCTAGGTTTGATTGCGAAAAAGCGAGTAATTATTCTGAAAAGCTCGCCTGTGATTCTTCTTTTATTGCCGCATTGGATCGAATGTTGTTGCTTGAATATAAGCAAAAAATAATTTTTGCAACGGATCCGAAAACTCTAAAACAAAAACAAATCATTTGGGTGAAATTGAAAAATGCATGCAAAGATGAGTTGTGTGTAAAAAATGCGTATCAATCTCGATTGAAAGAATTGAATTAAAATCATCTATAAAACGCTATAAATGGGTGTTAACTCACCCATATTATCGGCTGTTTTTCAATGTTTATGGGCTTTGATTGCTTTAGCCTATTTTATCAAAATCCTCCTCATCCCATCATTAAAAAATCACATAGAGAATTTTCTTAAAAACAAGTATCATTGCGCGCAATTTTTTACCCCTAATTGAGACGATATGAAAACAAGTGAGATACGCCGCAAATTTTTGGATTTTTTCGTTCAAAATGAACATCAAGAGGTTTCCTCTAGTTCGTTAGTGCCGGGCAATGATCCGACTTTATTGTTCACCAACGCAGGTATGGTGCCGTTTAAGGATGTGTTCTTAGGCGACGAACAGCGTAATTATACTCGTGCTACAAGTTCGCAACGTTGTGTGCGAGCAGGGGGTAAACATAACGATTTAGAAAACGTGGGGTATACCGCACGCCACCACACTTTCTTTGAAATGTTGGGTAACTTCAGTTTTGGCGATTATTTCAAGCGTGAGGCGATTCGTTTTGCTTGGACTTTTCTGACTGAAGAGTTAAATCTGCCCAAAGAAAAATTGTGGATCACTGTATTTTTAGACGATGACGAAGCGGCTGACATATGGATCAATGAAATTGGTATTGATCCCGCGCGTTTGTCTCGTTTAGGCGAAAAAGACAACTTCTGGTCAATGGGTGATACCGGTCCTTGCGGTCCTTGTTCTGAGATCTTTTATGATCATGGCGAGCATGTTCCAGGTGGACCTCCAGGAAGCGAAGGCGAAGATTTAGATCGTTATATCGAAATCTGGAATATTGTATTTATGCAGTTTAACCAAGATGCGAATGGTGTGCGTACGCCGCTTCCTAAGCCTTCGGTTGATACGGGTATGGGCGTTGAACGTATTGCTGCGATTATGCAGGGCGTTCACAGCAACTACGAAATTGATATTTTCCAACACTTAATTAAAGCTGCGGCCACTTTATGTGGATCAACGGATTTAGAGAATAAATCATTGCGTGTGATTGCGGATCATATTCGTTCTTGTTCATTTTTGATCACCGATGGGGTGGTGCCTTCAAATGAAGGTCGTGGTTATGTGTTACGCCGTATTATTCGTCGTGCCGTGCGTCATGGTAATAAATTAGGCGTTCAAGGGGCTTTCTTTAATCAGTTAGTGTCTGCTTTAGGCGAAGTGATGGGCGATGCTTATCCTGAGTTAATTGAATTAAAAGCACATATCGAAAAAGTATTATTACTTGAAGAAGAGCAGTTTGCTAAAACTCTTGTAAATGGTATGAAAATTTTAGAAGGCGCGATTGAGTCTTTAGAGGGCGATATCATCGATGGCGAGACCGTATTTAAGTTATACGATACTTACGGCTTTCCATTAGATTTAACAGCGGATATTGCCCGTGAGCGTGATTTAAATATTGATGAAGCAGGCTTTGATGTTGCGATGCAAAAGCAAAAAGAAACGGCAAAGGCGGCAGGTAAATTTTCTGCGGTGTCTTCACAAAAATTAGACATTGCTGGCGCAACTGAATTTACAGGCTATGACGGGTTATCGAATCAAGCATTGGTAACGGGTTTAGCGGTAGACGGTGAGTTAGTTGAGAAACTAAACGAAGGTCAGTCTGGTGTGATTGTGTTAGACCAAACGGCATTTTATGCTGAGTCTGGTGGTCAAGCAGGCGACAAAGGTCAGATCATTTCTAAATCTTCAGTATTTGAAGTGGAAGACTGTATCAAACAAGGCGAATTGCATTTGCACTTTGGTCAAGTGGTGAGCGGCGAATTTAATGCCTCAGATCGTGTGAACTGTAATGTGTATTCATCTAAACGCCAAGCAACGGCTTTGCATCACAGTGCCACGCATTTATTACATGCTGCACTGCGTAAAGTGTTGGGCGCACATGTTCAACAAAAAGGCTCGTTAGTGAATGAGCATCGTTTGCGTTTTGACTTCTCTCATTTAGAGGCTATTACACCAGAAGAGCTTCAAAAAATTGAAGACATGGTTAACGAACAAGTTTTAGCCAATACTGAAATCAGCACTCAGATAATGGACATTGAAGCGGCAAAAGAATCTGGCGCAATGGCATTATTTGGTGAGAAGTATGCCGATGACGTTCGTGTATTAAACATGGGTGTGAATGACTTCTCTGTTGAGCTTTGTGGTGGTATTCACGCAAAACGCACCGGTGATATTGGTTTGATCAGTATTATCAGTGAAAGCGGTATTGCAGCAGGTGTGCGTCGTTTAGAAGCGGTTGCAGGTAAAGCGGCAATGAAGAAAGTTCAGCGCAGCGAGGCGGATTTATCTAAAATCGCATCAATATTTAAAGCATCAAACGAAGAGGCCTTGAATAAAGTTGAACAGTCACAAGCTAAACAGAAACAACTAGAAAAAGAAATTGAACGCTTAAAATCAAAATTAGCTTCAAGTGCGGGCTCCGATATGGCGTCACAGGCTGAAAAAGTAGGCGGTGTGTCTATCTTGTTAGCAAAAGTTGAAGGTATTGATTCTAAGGCATTACGTGAGCTTGTAGACCAACTTAAAAATAAGTTGGGTAAATCTTGCGTAGTGGTGGCTTCTGTTATGGCAGAAGACAAAATCCAAATTTGTGCCGGTGTGAGTAAAGATCTTATCGGGCAAGTAAAAGCGGGTGAATTGGTTAATCAAGTAGCAACTAAAGTGGGTGGCAAAGGCGGCGGAAAGCCAGATCTAGCGATGGCTGGTGGCAGTAATGTCGAAGCTTTATCAAACGCATTAGAAGATGCTAAATCTTGGTTAGTGCAAACATTATCATAAGACGTAGAAAATAATTATGGCATTACTTGTACAAAAATACGGTGGCACCTCAGTAGGCACCGTTGAAAGAATTAAAGGCGTAGCTGAGAAAGTAAAAGCATTTCGCGAACAAGGCAATGATATGGTCATTGTTGTTTCGGCCATGAGTGGTGAAACAAATCGCATGTTGGAATTAGCAAACTCGGTGTCAAAATCACCAAGTCCTAGAGAAATGGATGTTTTGCTAACAACTGGCGAGCAAACCACAATTGCATTGTTGAGTATGGCGTTAAATGAAGCGGGTTGTCCTGCGGTATCTTATACCGGTGCGCAGGTGCGAATTTTAACAGATAGTGCATTTGGTAAAGCACGTATCCGTGAAATCGATGAAAGCAACATTAAAGCCGAATTGGCTGCTGGCAAAGTAGTAATTGTTGCTGGTTTCCAAGGCATTGATGAGCAAGGCAATATAACAACATTAGGTCGTGGTGGGTCTGACACAACCGGTGTTGCATTGGCAGCTGCTTTAAAAGCAGACGAATGCCAAATCTATACCGATGTTGATGGTGTATATACTACGGATCCAAGGGTTGTTGCTAAGGCTCGACGCATGGACAAAATTACATTTGAAGAAATGCTAGAAATGGCGTCTTTAGGTTCAAAAGTTTTGCAAATTCGCGCCGTTGAATTTGCAGGTAAATATAATGTGCCACTTCGTGTGTTGCATAGTGTTCAAGAAGGTCCAGGCACCTTAATTACTGTAGAGGATGATTCTCAAATGGAACAACCGATTATTTCTGGTATTGCATTCAATCGTGACGAAGCTAAATTAACTGTTTTAGGTGTACCTGATATTCCAGGTGTTGCATCGCGCATTTTAGGCCCTATAAGCGCAATTAACGTTGAAGTAGATATGATTGTACAAAACGTTGCTCAAGATAATACGACCGATTTTACATTTACTGTGAATCGTACCGAATATGAAAAAGCGAAAAAAGCATTAGAGCAAGTTGCAAATGAATTAGGTGCTCGTGAAGTTGTTGGTGATAGCAAAATAGCTAAAGTATCAATCGTTGGTGTAGGTATGCGTTCTCACGCAGGCGTAGCAAGCAAAATGTTTGATACGTTAGCAAAAGAGTCGATTAATATCCAAATGATTTCAACATCAGAAATTAAGATCTCTGTTGTTGTGGATGAAAAATACTTGGAATTGGCAGTTCGTGCGCTTCATACAGCATTTGATTTGGATGTTGAGGAATAATAGCTACCTAGTTGTTGTTTGCTTGGTTGCTGTATAGCTTGTTGCATAGTTTGTTGCATGACTATGAGCCGAAAAAACCATAAAAAAGTTGCGTTTTGAGAGCGAATAACCGATTATTCGCGCCTCAATTTGATTAATTGGTCGCTTAAGTACTGACTGGTCCTCGGTACTTACATTTAATAATCAAAAATTGTGTACTTTGGAAAATTATATCTATGCTTAGGCAATATCGTTGAATTCCTTTTATGGAAGTCGCGTGTTGTATCAACGATAGATATCGACAATTTTAGGTAATAGGAGTCTATAAAATGTTAATTTTAACTCGCCGTGTTGGTGAAACCTTAATGATTGGTGATGAAGTCACCGTTACTGTTTTGGGTGTAAAAGGCAATCAAGTACGTATTGGTGTTAATGCGCCAAAAGACGTTGCTGTACATCGTGAAGAAATCTATCAGCGCATTCAGCGTGAAATGGATGATGAAGAAGAAACATTCGGAAATTTCTAAATGTTTCGTTGGAGCGCAAAATAATTCCAGAAAATTGCATAACTCTTTCATTTAATTAAAGTTTTTGCTTTTCATTTGAAAAAAATCTGGTAGTATATGCGCCCTGTTGGAGAGTTGGCCGAGTGGCTGAAGGCGCACCCCTGCTAAGGGTGTATAGGAGAAATCTTATCGAGGGTTCGAATCCCTCACTCTCCGCCATTTTAATATGGCAGGCAGATGTAAAAATATTTGTGCACCCGTAGCTCAGCTGGATAGAGTACCTGGCTACGAACCAGGCGGTCACACGTTCGAATCGTGTCGGGTGTACCATTTTTTACAAAGAAAAGAGAAAGTTTAATGTGCACCCGTAGCTCAGCTGGATAGAGTACCTGGCTACGAACCAGGCGGTCACACGTTCGAATCGTGTCGGGTGTACCATTTTTCTTCCTTCTCTTAATTAATTTCAGCGTCCTGTTGAAATTGTAAAACCTCAAAAAATATAAACTTCCCTATAAAAAACAATGCAATTGTTATTTTATTGTCTGTGACTTTAGGTGTCATTTTTTGTTATTTATTTTTACAAATCTTGTTGTTGCCCACTTTTAAAGTTTCTCGATTTTTTCGATGTTATTATTTAAAAAAACGATATTTTTTTATAGTTGCTTATTAGTTGCTTATTAGTTGCTTATTGCGGTTTTTTTAAATCTAATTGCATGAATAAACTTAATGGATCTTCGTTGTAATCACCAAATGGTCCAACATTTTTATAACCCAGGGCGCGATAAAGCCCAATGGCTTCTGGTTGTTTTATGCCTGTCTCTAATTTCGAAGTGAAAATATTTTGGGAAAGTAAATAATCATGTAAGGCAAACATGATTTTTTTAGATAACCCTAATCCACGAAATTCCTCTAAAACATATACTCTTTTTATTTCTGCATAATGATTATCAGCGTTAGATTCGTTATTGAACATTTTAACTGCACCCGTTCCAGCTAATGTTGAATCAATAAAACAACCAAGTAACATCATATTATTTTTTTGAAAAGCCTCAATCGGCTCCATGTGATTACTTTCTGCTGGATACAAATCTGCCATCAATTGATCGGATTTTTCTAAAATATTGGCAAGTTCTGCATGGTCGTATTGAATGGGTTTGATGATCATAATTTACGTCTAAAGTTGATTAATAATAGTGTCATCCTAAAACAAAATAAATCATGAGGGCAAATCCAATTTCGCAAAATGCTTTTGTTTTGTTATTTTGATATAGGCCTCATTAGATGATCTGTAAATTATGGTAAAGTAATGATCAAAATTACCCAGCAAGGTCGTCCCCATGATTAAGCATTTAAAATCAGCAGTGTTAGTTTCAGTATTAAGTATTGTTAGCTCGCCTTTGTTCGCCCTTGATTATTTATATGAATTCTCTGGTGGTGTGAATTATTGGGCTACAGGTGAGGCAAGTGGTCAGCTGGGAGGGTTTAAATTGTCAAACGGCACAAATGGCGTTAATTACCACTATAGTGGGTCGCGACTTGGATTGTGGGCGAATGCGAAAAGTGGCTTAATTATTTTTCCTAATATAAAGATGCGTTATCAAGATATTGCGTACTCCGGAACAGGTGAAATTGTCAGTGTCTTAAATGTTGAGATAGGTGATATAGACCTGTCTTCATTGTTAGGGGATGTTGAATCGACAATCGATGCAAGTTATTTGGATGTAATAGCTTCATTTACTTGGCCGCTGGATTTATTTGAATTAGATATGGGGTTGAAAGCTAGGATTCATGCAGTGAATTATTCTATTGGTGAAATAGGTGGGGTTGAGCAAACTGAAAGTACATGGTTGCCTTTAGCATTTTTGTATGTGAGTGCTGAAAAATCATTTGTTCAAGATAACTTATCGATTGTGGGTGAATATTCAGCCTTACCTTATAAAGGGGTTTTATTTGAAACTGTTGATGCATTTGTGCGATACAAATTACCAGTAGAGCAATATTTTCCCTTAGATGTGCGCGTGCAGGCAGGATTTCAATCATTTGCCTTTACATTAGCTAGTGATTCTGACTTTAACTTATTTACTCAAGATGATATTAAATTTGGTTTTGAGAGTGTTGTGTTAGGTGTGACGGCCGCTTTTTAATATTTAATTTGTAAATCGATTTGCATTCTTGTCATTATTCCATACCATAGCGGCTCAATTTAAGACTATTAAAGGAGTCGCTATGTTTAAGTTAATTTCTACCTTATTTATTTTCCTGATTATTTTATCTTCATGTAATTCTACTGCGCAATTTCAAAAATCTTTTGAAAATAATCAAGGGGTGTTAATCATACCGTTAACCTATTTAAAACGAGACACACCTAATAATATTGCGAGCTTAATTAATCATCGCTTAACGTTAGAAATGATTAATTTAGATACCAAAGCAAAAATAAGTAAGACAGTTGTGATTTCATTGAATAATAAATATATTGTTTTTAAAGACTTTGCACCAGGTAGTTACGAAGTGGTGAAATCTTATTATTTAGTAAATAGCAAAAAAGATTTAATTAGCGAAGAGCGTATTAAATTTACGATGCAAGCAGGTGAATTTACTGTATTACCTGATGCGCTTAACTATACAGTTTATCAAGATAATGCTGGAACATATTGGTTAACGAAGAAATTTTTACCTTTCCCAAGAAGTGAGTCAGTTAAACTAGAAAACACTCTAAAGCAAATGATTGCTCCAAAAGAAGTGGCGCAATAATTTTAAGCTGAATTTATATTGCACAAGGAAGTGCAGTTAATAAAAAATAATTTTGTAAGCGTCCAATCACACTTAATCCCTTTTTTTAAAATCCCGACTCAAACAGTTACATATTAAATTTGCTAACCCGTACTCTATAGCCTTTACTCTATTCAAAGATAAACATTTTTGGATGCTAGGTGATATATGGCTTTACCAATTGTAATTTGTGATGATTCAAGTTTTGCGCGTAAGCAAATGAATCGTGCGCTACCTGAGGGGTGGGATGTTGATGTGACATTTGCCACTCATGGAGAAGAAGCGCTTGCTGCGATAAAAGCAGGTAAGGGTGAAATTATGTTTTTAGATCTTACTATGCCAGTTTTAGATGGTTACGGTACATTAGAAATTATCCACAAAGAAGATCTCCCTTCAATGGTAATTGTGGTTTCAGGTGATATACAGCCTGAGGCCTATGAGCGTGTTAAAAAACTAGGTGCATTGGATTTTATTAAAAAACCCGTTGACCGAGAAAAAGTGACGCAGGTATTAACGCAATACGGCGTACTTAACGGTTAGGGGGATCTATGTTACAAGAAACTACTTTTTCAGATGATTCACGTGATTGCTTGCAAGAGGTATCAAACGTTGCGATGGGGCGTGCGGCAGACCTTTTAGCTCGATTGCTTGATGTTTACGTCATTCTACCGATTCCAAATGTAAATTTGTTGGATATAGCTGAGCTGCATATGGCACTTAGCTCCCTTGAAAATACAGAGAGTGTTTCTGCTGTATGTCAGGGGTTTATAGGGTCTAATATCTCTGGGGAGGCATTGTTGATTTTTAATGATGCAAGCTTTGATGATATTGCCGAGCTCACGCATTTTAATGGTTTAATTGATAAAAATATTGAACTTGAGTTATTGATGGATATTTCCAATATTTTAATTGGCGCTTGTTTGCAAGGTGTATCTGAGCAGTTAGATGTGAAATTCTCGCAAGGGCAGCCAGTGGTGTTAGGTCAGCATATTAAAGTGCCTGATTTAATTAAATCGGCTAAAAAAAGGTGGAAACAAACCTTGGCTATTGAAATCAATTACACAATCGAAAATAGAGATATTAACTGTGATTTATTATTACTTTTTACTGAAGATTCATTATCAGTATTAAATGATAAAATTGGTTACTTGATGGAGTAATGTATGCAAATGCATGAGCAAGAACAGTTCCAAGACTTTCATTGGATGATTGAAATGTTGCAAACCATTGATGTCGGTGTGGTGATCTTGGATAAAAACTATGTCGTAAAATCATGGAATGGTTTTATGGAAAATCATAGTGGGGTAGATGGAAAAGATGCATTAGAACAGTCGATTTTTACTATTTTTAAAGAAATGGATGAATTTTGGTTACGACACAAAGCCGACACCGTTTTTAAATTAAAAAACCAAGCTTTTACTATTTGGGAGCAAAATCCATATATTTTTAAATTTAAAAACAATCGCCCAATCACTGGGGTGGCAGATTTTATGTATCAAAACTGTACATTCATTCCAATTAAAGACACAAGAGGTGAAGTGGATAAACTTGCGGTTTTAGTTTACGACGTTACGGATACTGCAGTAAATAAATTAGATGCATTAAGGTCTTCGGCTAAATTGAAAACATTAAGCAGAACGGATGTATTAACTCAATTATACAATCGAGGATATTGGGAAGAAGCATTAAAGCATGAGTTTAATCGTTATATACGCACGCAAAATATTTCAACGCTTGTGATGTTTGATATAGATCATTTTAAAAATGTAAATGACACCCATGGTCATCAAGCAGGCGATGCGGCATTAAAAGAAGTATCAAGAGTATTAAAAGAAAACCTACGTGAAACTGATATTGCTGGGCGTTATGGTGGTGAAGAATTTACGATTATTTTAGTTGATACTGATGCTGAACATGCGATGGTATTTTGTGAAAGACTACGCAAAGCAATCGAATCCTGCGTTATTCAATATTTGGATATAGAGGTTCAAGTAACGGTTTCATTAGGTGTTTACGAGATCCACCCTAAATTAGTGACGCATCAACAATGGATAGAAGGTGCGGATACCGCTTTATATAAATGTAAAAATGATGGTCGAAATCAAACGCAAATTTATTCTTACAAAGACCATTAATTATGTAGTGCTTGATTTAAATTAACGGTGTTCAATTCTCAAATATTAAGTGTTAACAATTCATAAC
This sequence comes from Marinicellulosiphila megalodicopiae, assembly GCF_045862395.1. Lineage (NCBI taxonomy): Bacteria > Pseudomonadati > Pseudomonadota > Gammaproteobacteria > Oceanospirillales > Marinicellulosiphila > Marinicellulosiphila megalodicopiae. The sequence goes on along the minus strand of NZ_AP023087.1, from coordinate 3,942,893 downwards.
GCTTATTCTAGCTAACAACTGATTACAATCTGTCAATAATTTAACTTGATAGAGAATTCTTCAGTGCGTATTTTTGGCTTAACCTTACTTGAAATGATATTAATAATCTCACTTACTGGCTCTGTGAGTGCTATGGGTGTAGAGAGTTTTTATAATTCTCAACAACACAATAAATTATTAACGTTGCGTCAATTACAATTTGCGGTGCATTCTATCAATACTCAAGTCTATAGCTTGGCTTTAGTTCAAAATTTACAAAGGCAGCCTCAGGCATTTATTCAATTTGGTGAAACATCTGTCCCTGTTCAATACGGGTTTATTGCTGATGCTCAAAGTTTGATTGCGGTGGCAAATATATTAAATGTTAGTTTTGATGACACTAGTATTCAAATGATACAAGATAAAACCATCAAGCCACTAACTTCAGGTTGTGCATTGTTTTATCAAGCGCCATTGAAATTTGGAGAGACAGCGACAATTACAACAATGGAAGATGCTTGTTAAAGCAGCTTGAGGCAAGTCAGTATAAACCTTATGATAGCGCTTTAATTTTTTAGCGCCTTAAGGTGAATGTATGAATCGTCAATTTCCAACTTCGCGTTTAAGACGCACTCGTTTTACCCAAGCGACTCGTCGCTTAGTTCAAGAAAATACATTATCCACTAACGATCTTATTTTGCCTGTGTTTGTATTGCCTGGCGAAAATCAAAAAGAAGCCATTACTTCAATGCCTGGTGTGTATCGTTTATCAATCGATTTATTACTAGAGCAGGCCCAACAAATGGTGGAGTTAGGGATTCCTGCTATTGCTATATTCCCAGTTACACCAATGGATGTGAAATCATTGATGGCAGAAGAAGCTTATAACCCTGAAGGCTTAGCACAACAAACCGTGCGTGCTATTAAAGCAAAATTCCCTCAATTAGCAGTGATCACAGATATCGCACTTGATCCATTCACCACGCATGGTCAAGACGGCATCATCGATGACAATGGCTATGTATTAAATGACATCACCGTTGAAATATTATGTAAGCAAGCGCTATCTCACGCTCAAGCAGGTGCTGATATTGTTGCACCGTCAGACATGATGGATGGACGAATCGGTGCGATTCGCAAAACATTAGAAGAAAACGGCTTTATTAATACAAATATTTTGGCCTATTCCGCTAAATACGCTTCAAGCTATTATGGTCCTTTTAGAGACGCAGTAGGCTCAAGTACAAACTTGGGTAAGGCTGATAAAAAGACTTACCAAATGGATCCGGCAAATAGCTTAGAGGCGATAAGTGAAGTGCAAATGGATATTGATGAAGGCGCTGATATGTTTATGGTCAAACCTGGTATGCCTTATTTAGATATTGTCTCAAAAGTAAAAAATGAATTGGGTGTGCCAACATTTGTGTACCAAGTGTCAGGCGAATACGCGATGCACCATGCAGCAGCACAAAATGGTTGGTTAGATTTGGAGCAAGTTATGATGGAGTCCTTGATTTGCTTTAAGAGGGCGGGTGCTGATGCCATATTGACTTATTTTGCAATTGATGCGGCCAAGGTATTAAATCAAAAATAAGAGACTTTATCTGCTATATCGTTTTTTGAGGCGAATCTAAAACATATTAAAGTCACATGAAAATAAACAAAGCAGGTACTTATTATTTAACACCAATTGGTTTTTACTGGTTGGTGTTTTTTTTGAGCATTTAAAAAATATTCTATTGAAAAGGCTATGTTTCAAATTTATGTTGCTGCACCTGTAACAGTTTGAATTCAAACAGTTTTTCGCTTTCGCTCTTAATGTCGCTAGAAAAGGTCTGATATTTGTGCCAGTCCAGCATTCTAAACCAACCCAAATACTTCGCTAAATACTTACTGGCCACTCCATGCATCTTCAAATACCAACGCTTTAACTGACTGTGATAATTATTGATATTTTGAATATGATACAAACTTTGCTGCGTTTGATTGTTAGATATCACAACATGATGCAAATGATGTTCTTTGCAAATTTGATTATAAGCCGGCTGTCCATCGGTACATAAAACAGATTCGTCGGCAATTTTGCAGCCTAAGCATTGATTGATTTCAGCGCCATTTACGTGAGTTAATATTTGATCAAATTCATGATGATTTCGATCTTTAGCGGTTAACACTGCCACCCAATCGTGCTGATTAATACCGGGTGTGGATGCTTTAGATCCTCGTTGTCTTGCAGGTCGGTTTAAGTTTCGCTCGCCTTTTTTAGATTCTCGAAAATACGTTTCATCTGCTTCAACAATACCTTCAAGCCTTGATTCATAGGTGTTTTGAGTAGCATTCATAAAACGATGACGCCAATTAAAAGAGGTGGTCACACAAATATTTAAATCTTTTGCGCAACGCCGAATGCTATCTTGGTCAAGCATGTGCTCTAAGTATTTTTGCCAAAGCTCAGGTTTGTGCTGATAAAAATAAGCACTGCCTCGAGTGCACACAAAACTTTTGCGACATTCGTTGCAAAAAAATCGCTGTCTGCCATTACTAAAACCGTATTTTCGCAAGCGGTCGCTTTGACAATGAATGCATTTTGAGTGGGTAATTACTTCTTTAGACAGTCGTGTAAGAATGGGATTTTCATGTGCAGCTAAAGTGGTGGTTAGAGTTTGTTTTTGAACAGGATCGAGCTTGCTTACCTGCTTAAGTATGTTTTGAAAATGCTGTGGATTCATAGGCTATGTCATTGTGGGTGTATAAATCTCAGCTTAGATCAGCATTATGATTTTGCATCCTGCCACAACAATTTAAAACATAGCCATTGAAAAGCTGCACCGTTTTTATTATTTGATTTGAAAATGCGCACTTTGCGCACTATAGGTGTGCGTACATAAATTTATCTAGGCTGAAAATTACATAAGTTATTGAATTATAAGTGTATTTTATGTTGGCATGTAAATTGCTGTATCGTTTTTTTAAAATTTCTAACAGGTGACGATATGTCCACGCAAAGCAATAAATTGAATCTACTGAATTTTGGTAGCCAATCCATCCGAACGCTTCACTTAACTTGGTTCGCTTTCTTTTTAACCTTTGCAATGTGGTTTTCTCACGTTCCAATGAAAGAAGAAATCATCGCTACGTTTGGTTTAAATGGCGCACAGTGGAAAGCGTTGTTAGCTTTGAATGTGGCGTTAACCATTCCTGCGCGAATTGTGATTGGTATTTTGGTTGATAAATTCGGCCCGCGTATTGTATTTAGTGCTCTATTATTTACTTCCGCTTTAATTACCTTTGGTTTTGCATTTTCAACTGATTGGCATCAAGCAGCTACCTTAAGATTTTTGTCTGGTTTTATTGGTGCAGGTTTTGTAATTGGTATTCGCCTTGTAGGTGAATGGTTCCCTGCTAAAACCGTTGGAATGGCCGAAGGCGTTTATGGCGGTTGGGGTAACTTTGGTTCTGCTGCTGCATATTGGTTGGTGCCAGGTTTTGCAGCACTTGCAACGACGATGTTTACTGACATTGAATCTTGGAGAATTGGTATAGCAACAGTTGGTGTCATTGCTTTATGTTACAGCTTTGTGTTTTATGCTCGAGCTCGTAACACGCCAAAAGGGTCAACGTATTTTAAACCTAAAAAATCAGGTGGTTTAGAAGTTTCAAACAAACGTGATTTTTGGTTTTATGCTGCGATGAATATTCCAATGTATTTAGCCTTAGCATTATTAACTTGGAAAATCTCTAACCCTACGGTTGAATTATTATCAGCGAATCAAGCCATTATTGTTTGGTGTATTTTAGGTGCTTTGTTTGTTTATCAGTTCTATCAAATTTTATATGTAAATCGTGAAGTATTAAAAAAACCGTTAGAAGAACATGATAGTTATAAATTTAAACAGGTTGCAATTTTAGATTGGGCTTACTTTGTGACCTTTGGTTCTGAATTAGCGGTTATTTCTATGTTACCTGGCTTTTTTGCCGACACATTTGGTATTTCAATGGGGCAAGCAGCTTTATTAGGTTCGGCGTTTGCATTGATGAATTTAGTGGCGCGTCCAGGTGGCGGGTACTTGTCTGATAAATTTGGACGTAAGAAAACATTATTAATTTTATTGGTCGGTTTAACTCTAGGTTATGTGATTTTATCTCAAATTGGTTCAGGTTGGCCGATTGCGTTAGCGGTTGTTGCGGTTATGTTTTGTTCATTCTTCGTACAAGCAGGTGAGGGTGCAGTGTTTTCAATGGTGCCATTAATTAAGCGTCGCATGACTGGACAAATTGCAGGAATGGTCGGTGCATTTGGTAATGTGGGTGGCGTAACATTTCTTACTCTTTATGCGTTAGATGCGGTAAATGCAACAGGATTTTTCTTGATCATCGCTGCTGCCGCTGTGTTATGTTTCATTGTGACGTTGTTCTTAGATGAGCCACAAGGACATATGACAGAAGTATTGGCAGACGGTACGATTCAAAAAATAGAATTAAATTAATTAACTCAATATAACAAGTCGACTTTAGTCGGCTTGTTTTTTTGCATTTAAAATATGACTGAAATAAATAACCCACTTTCTTGTATTTTGTTAGATGACAATCACGATCGTCGATCTTTACTGTCACGTTCTATTGCTGAAATAGGCTTTAATGTAAAAGTAACGCTGAAACAATATGACGAACTATTAATCAATATTGAAAATCACCCCTGTGATTTTTTGATTGTGGGTGTCGATATTCCTTCACAAGAATTATTGTGTTCTTTAAAATTTATTCACACTCATAATCCCAAACCTGTGATTATGTTTGCTGAAAAAGACACGCCTAATATTATTAAAAAAACTATAGATGCGGGAGTAAATGCATATATAGTTGATGATCTACAGCCGAAGCGTTTATCAAGTATTATTAACATTGCGTTAGCAAGGTTTCAAACGCATCAACATTTAGTTCAAGAATTAAATGAAACTAAAAATAAATTAGAACAACGAAAAATACTCGATAAAGCCAAGGGTATTTTAATGCAACAAAAAAACATCACCGAACAAGACGCGTATGCGTTAATCAGAAAAATGGCCATGGACAAAGGCGAAAAACTCGAAAAAGTGGCACAAAACATTATCGATGTTTTTACCATGTTAGGTTAGTATCTGTGTAAACACTCTCTTAAAAATAAAGGTTTGTCATGACAATAGAACACCTGTCCGGAAAACTCGCTATACAAACCGCCTTTGAATCCGACAAAGGTCGCAAAGGTGAAAATCAAGACTGCTTAGGCACAAAAATACCTCAAGATGCTGCATTAAATGCAAAAGGTGTGGCTATGGTTATTGCTGATGGTGTAAGTGCAGCAGAGTGCGCAGCGCAGGCTAGTCATTTAGTGGTAAAAGGATTTTTAAGTGATTATTTTTCCACACCAGATTCTTGGAGTGTACAACGCTCTGCAGTATCGGTAGTGAATTCTCTTAACCGTTGGTTGTGGAGTATGGGGCAGTCACACATTGCAGGGCGTGGTTATTTGACGACGTTTTCTGCACTTATTTTAAAATCAGATCAAGCGCATATATTTCATGTCGGGGATTCTAGAATTTATCGTTTTCGTGAAGGTGAATTAAAAGTATTAACCCGAGATCATGTGACTCGTTTATCCAAAAAAGAAAGTTACTTAGCAAGAGCAATTGGCGCGGACAATGTCGTGGATATGGATTACAAAACCCATAGCGCCAAACAAGGTGACATCTTTTTATCCACAACTGATGGCGTTCATGATTGGTTAAAAGAATCCAAAATTATTGATCTATTAAATCAATACTTTGATGACATGGCAGGGTTGTGTAAAGCGCTTAAAGAGCAGTCTTTTGATATTGGCAGTAACGATAATATTTCATGCCAAGCATTAAAAATTGAAAAGTTAGACATAGCAACCGAACAAGGTGTGTTGGCCACATTAAAAGATTTACCTTTTCCGCCAGACTTAGAGATCGGACAAAAAATAGATGACTTAGAAGTCATCAAAATTATTCATGAAAGTGAACGAAGCCAAATATATATCGTTAAAGACAAAGACAAAAAATCCTTAGTGATGAAAACTCCATCACGCAATTATGAGGATGACCCTGCTTATATAGAGCGATTTATCATTGAAGAGTGGATTGGTCTGCGAGTAAATAATCCAAATGTCGTAAAAATAATTAAACCAAATAAACGCACCTTTTTATATTATTTAACCGAATACTTACCTGGCCAAACTATGCGTCAGTTAATCGATGAGCGTAAACAATTAGATATTCAAGACACCATCGAATTAGTTGCACAAATGATCAAAGGCATCCGAGCGCTACATCGTAAAGAGACTTTGCATCAAGATCTAAAACCCGACAACATTGTCATGGGTGACAATGGTCCAACCATTATCGATTTTGGTGGATGTTTAATTGCAGGCGTAGAAGAAATTCACACCACAGTACAGCGTGAAAGTGCATTAGGCACATTACATTACAGCGCACCTGAATATCGTTATGGTGGTGTAAGAAGTGCAAAGAGTGATCAGTTTTCTTTGGCTGTCATTGTCTATGAAATGCTTACAGGACAATTACCTTTTGGCGACGCATTTTTAAAACCTAATAAACTTGAACAGTTTGAAAAACTAAAATACACCCCCGCTAGCATTCACAATCCATTAGTGCCAATGTGGTTAGACGGAACACTTAAAAAAGCAATGAGCATGCAGCCAGAAAATCGTTATGCGAGTTTGTCTGAATTTTTATACGATTTAAAAAATCCTAATAAAGATTTTTTGAAATTACAAAATACACCGATTATGAATCGTAATCCTGTTTTGTTTTGGCAAAGTGTGAGTGCTGTTTTGATGTTGCTTTTGATTATTAGTGTGTCCATAAATTTTTAATTTTGCATTTTTTTATAAATAAAACCCACAAGTGTAAATTGCTTGTGGGTTTTTTTGTTTTATTTTGCGTTTAAAATACCTAAATTATAAGGTTCTCCACCATAAGTGCCATCAATAGAAGCGCCCGTATCACCTTGATATAAGTATTGTAAATTACACGGATCAATTGTCATTTTTTGATTGATGCCTGAACGAATCATTTCACCATGGCTGATACCATCTGCCCATTTATTGCCTTGCCAATCGACGTTGTTGTTGCCAGCAAATGGGTTTTCTTCAGTGTCCGCAAGCGCTTGCCAAGTACCGTCTAAGCTAGTTGCTGTCCAAGAACGGAAATAACGTGGGCCGTAACCAGGTGTGCGATAAGCCTCAACTAATAATAAGTATAAATCTTGGCCATCCACTTTATATACGTTTGATGCTTCGAATAAAAAGCTATTGCCATTGCCTCGGTGATCTTCCATTACAATTTCATAACCAGAGAAATTAGGGAAATTAGCAACGGTCGTTTTAGAAACATACAGTACGCCATCATCACGCGAGAAATATAGATAGCAATTATCATCATCACAAATCACCCAGAAATCTAACGAGCCATTAGGTTCATTTTGTAAAAGTTTTCTCTTAGATGACCAGCTATTAATATTAGTTGGATCATTCGTTGTTGCATAAGCGCCACCCCATTGCGTAATTAAATACCACTTATCTTGAGGCTCAAAATAGAACACCTGTGGTGCAATTGAATTACCAACAGCGGTGCCTGCCATAGGCACTTGCACAGAGCTTCCAGCACTTGCCCAGTCTGAAAAGTTTATATAAGCCGAGGCCCAAATATCTTGATCCAAATCAAACACCGTCGCCCAGATATGAAACTTACCATTATATTGTACGATCGTTGGATCTTTAACCGATGCCCAGTTTGATTTTTGTGGTTTTACTAACGGTCCTGAAGACGTCCAGCTAAATCTTGATGGCAATTCACAGGTCGCTAATTGTTCAATCACACCAGTCATGGATAAATCATCCATAAAAAAGCTAACGGTATCGCTGTCAGATTCGACATACACTAATAAATCAGTTGCGCGTCCAGCAGGTTGATGATCGTAACTGCCGCTTAATAATGTCCAACCATCACTGTTAGCCATTGCTTCACTGATTGCGTGGTATGACACGCCATTGTCATCGGTTAATTGCATAGTAAACTTCATATTTGCAGAAGCTTCACCGGCTGCTAATTTCACCCAAACTTTAAAGTCATAAATATTGCCAGATGTAAGGCGATCAATTTTATAACCTGCACCATTCCAAGTCGCAGTACGACCGGTTACTGCAAGGCTATGACTTGAAGTTCGGCTTTGAGACGTAACAACATTAATGGTTGCTGCGCCACGTTTGACCCAAGGCAAAGTCACTGCTTGCTCTAAATCACCATTTTCCAACAAATTATTATTGACTGGATATATCACAGCATCACAATTTGCAGGGTTAATTTGCGCATCTCCAGCTATAAGCAAACTTACTGTTAATGAATCTATGTTCGGTAAACCATCTGCTGTATTAGCGGTTAACTTAATAGTGTTCACTCCAGCTTGCATTTGAACTGAAGCGTTTTGAGTTTGCCAATTTGCCCACTCATTCGTCGTAGCAGCAAAATTAACGTTTTGAGTTTGTCCATTAACGTCCAATGTACCTATACGTGTAGCCGCGCCTCCATTAGCAAATGCAAACACTAGCTGATAAGTATCGGTGGCACTTGCATCTATTTGCCATGTAATGCTTGCTCCCGCCTCATTTATACCATCGGCATAACCTGCACCACTAAATCCAGCATGGTCACCCATAACCGAACCATTAAACCCACAGAAACCCATTGTATTTTCTTCAAGTAATAACGTCACCAAATTAGGTTCAACGACTGGCTTACTTGGGACAGTGATTGAAACAGTTTTAGTCACAGCTGGATTCACGCCATCACTGACCATTAACTGAACATTATGGGTTACTTCAGTGAAGTCCATTTGATATGAATGAGACGGATTAGCAACATCTGAGAAGCTGCCATCTTTGAAATCCCAATTGTAAGTTAATGGGTCATTCTCTGCATCCGTCGCCCCTGCTTTGAAGTTAACGATCAACTCATCATTCGCTTGTGATCCATATTCAAAACTCGGCGAAACAATTGGCGCAGTATTCGGTGGTGGTAATACAGCGGGTAATTGCACATTAAGCGTACTTGGAATGACATTACCGTCAGTATCCGACACCGTTAACGTCACTTGGAAATTTTGAATGGCATCTGTTAACGCATAAGTATGCATAGGCGATGCAGTGGTTAACGTTGTGCCATCTTTAAAATCCCAAAAATACGTTAATACATCTCCATCAAGATCAACGGCATTTGCAGCAAAGCTCACCGAGCCATTTTGACCCACATTAAAGGTCGGATTTGAAGTAGGAATCGTATTTTCAACCACGGCTGGTTTAGCCGGCACAACAACCGTGACTACTTTGCTGATCGAATCTCCTTTTGAGTCGGTGATAATTACCTGAGCGTTATATTGTGTTTCGATTTCACTTTGTGGGTAATTATGCATGGGTGAGGCTAAAGTCGAATTTTTGCCATCGCCAAAGTTCCACAAATACGTTAATTGATCTTGATCATTATCAAAAGCATTAGCCATAAAACTGGCTACGCCATTTGAACTGACTTGACCCACAGGACTGGCTACTGGCGGTGTATTTACTCCAACTTGCGTTTGCGTCTGCGTCTGCGTATCTGTATACGTATTGGCTGCAGTGGAAGTACCTGAAAGATCTTCACCTGGATTAGATTTATTACTATTTTCTTGGCAGCCAACAACCAATAACGCGAATACAATTCCTTGCGCCATTTTAAAAGGGTTGTTTAAGGGTTTACTAAATATCGGTTTTTTCACGGGTATGCTCCTATAAGCAATGAATTCATGAATTTCTAGAACACATTTAAATTTTCAATTACTTACAGAATCGTACTCTTATTTACATAATAAATAATGGAACTATCCCTACATTTGCAACATTTTATTAACAAATAGAAAACAATTAATGGGTATATTTATAAAAAACACAATCAAACAAATTACTTCTACACGAAAACTATTACTAACTCTTACTTCGCAAGATTTTGCTATTAGCCAACATATATAACTTGGCTTACATATCTGTTCATATTGAGAGCGCCCACAAAAAAGCACGACTAAGTCGTGCTTTTTTAGATTCCAAAAAAATTATTTAGGATTGTTTTCTAAGTAGTCCATCAACCATGTCAAAGCAGGTCTTGGGGTACCGTTTGAGCTCATCAAGCCACTACCAGTAATCCACGTTGCGCCAGAAACATAACCCCAAAGCGTAATGCCTTTAACCGAAGGGTGGTTATAGAACATTGGGAATTGCTCTTTCATAATGTTTAATTGAGTTTGATCATTTGTCGATCCAATATCGTATTCAGAGATATAAATTGGTAAACCTAATGCTGCAATTTGATTCAACTTAGATGTCAAATCTGAGAGGCTCCAAGTTTCTAACCCGTGAGATTGTAAGCCAATCGCATCTACGTAACCTGAGTTAACCGCAGGTCTTGCCATTGTAATAAATTTATCAGTGTCCCAGCTTAATACGTTGTAATCGTTTAAAATTAATTCAGAGTTAGGGCAGTACTGTCTTGCTAATTGAAATGATTTAATAATCCAATCATTACCAAACGCATTTCTTGCAAATTCAGCAGGTGCATGACCTGGAGTTGCTTCATTCACCACATCAATTTGTTCAACATCTGGATACCTTGTACAGAAATCGCGAATTAATTCTTCAATTTCAGCCGCTTGTTCATTAGGAGATAAATTTCCAATCCAATTTGGCGCTTGGCTGCCCCAAACAAAGGTATGGTGTTTATATGGAATGCCATTGGCTCTTGTAAATTGGTAAGCCTCATCACTTTTAGTCCAATTGTAATTATCGCGTGTCGGTTCAACGGCATCCCATTTGCCACCGTTTTCTAATGACAATTGATTCCAATATTGTAAGAAATCATTGCGAATCGCACCATTTGTTGTGATGTTACCGATGTAAAACCCATTATTTGAAGGAGGAGGTGCAACCCCAGGCGTACCGCCTACTGTAAAGTCATCCACATAATACGAAACCGTATCGTTTGCTGACTCAATAATGAATTGTTGGAAATTGGTTTCATCAACGGGCGTATACAAACCATGAAGCAGTGTCCATTCATTTGCCGTTACCGTTTGGGTGTCAACATTTGAGTATTCTAAATAGGTTGTATCGTCGGTGTCATCCATACGCTTAGCCGTTAAATGAATCTGAGCATCTGGCGAGCCTGCTGCTAATTTCACCCAAACAGCCACATCGTATTCGCTGTTATTTTCAAGATTACCCGCTGCGAAACTTGCACCATGCCAAGTTGCAGTTCGACCGGTCACATACAAACTATTGTTGCCGCCATGTTTTTGCGCAGTCGTTTGTGTCACTGTTGCAGCACCTCGATTTGCCCAATTAACTGTTCCGCTTTCAACATCACCATTGGTGACAAAATTGTTGGAAGGCACAAAATACATAGAAGTACACGCAGCTTCATTTAATTGAGCATCGCCCATGATCATGCCAGAAACCGTCACCGAATCGATATTTGCTAAGCCATCTGCTGTAGTAGAAGTCAGCGTGATGTAGTTAGTGCCAGCAGTTAACGCTAGATCAACAGATTGAGTTTTCCATGCAGCCCAATTATTCGCATCGGCTGCAAAGCTGATGGATTGGTTAGAGCCGTTTGCAGAAACTTGTGCAGTTCGTGCAGCTGCGCCACCATTAGCGTATCTAAATTCAATATCGTATGTGCCAGCAGCACTTACATCAATTGCCCAGCCCATTGCCGCGCCATTTGAATTCGCGCTATCTGCAAAGCCATCACCAACAGCACCCACATGATTATTTGCAATCACACCATTTACACCACAATAGCCAATTGTGTTTTCTTCAATCGTTAACGTCACATCTGTAATTTGAGGCGCTTCTTTAGCGGGAACAGTCACATTGATTGTTTTTGTCACTGCTGGATTCACAGAATCACTCACGCTTACTGTCACAGCAACCGTTGAAGCTGCATCTAAACGAGTGAAGTCATGGGAAGGTGTAGCCGTTGTAGCAGAACCACCATCTTTAAAGTCCCAAACATAAGTTAAGTTATCGTTATCCGCATCGGTTGCCCCTGCAGAAAAATTCATAGTTAAGGTTGTATCTGTAAGTGAACTTTGTTGAGCAATAGGTTCGACAGTAGGAGCAGAATTAACCACTTCTTGCGCTGAAATCGTCACAGGCACAGTTTTAGAAATATTATTATTATCTTCATCAGTGACAACTAAAGAGACAGAATAAGATGAGACTTGCGCTTGTTTGGCATATTGATGCAATGGGTTTTGCTCAATAGAGGTACTACCATCTCCAAAGGTCCATAAATAAGTTAAAATATCACCATCAAGATCACTAGCATTTGCACTAAATGAAGCAATACCTGAATTTGCAACACTAACAGTTGGATTAACCTGTGGAACAGTATTGTTATTTACCACTGCTTTAGCTGGAATATTAACGGTGACATTAGCGTTAACCTCATTATCATCTTCGTCAGACACAATTAACGTTACATTTAAGGATTGAGCATTATCTAACAATGTATATTGATGAGAAGGATTTTCTGTAATATCAGTAGTACCATCTTTAAAATCCCATAAATAGGTTAAAACATCTCCATCAGCATCAAATGCTTGCGCTGTAAAGGCAGCTAAACCCGTTGCAGAAATTTGCACAGAAGGCGTTGCACTTGGGATTGTTTTAACTAATGGTTTAGCAGGGATAACTATAGGCACGGATTTAAAAACCGAGCCGCCTTTACCATCTAAAACAGTTAACGAAACCATTATGGTTTGTTCAACATCACTTTGAGTGAAATTATGCACAGCAGAGGCATCAGTAGAAGTATTGCCGTCTTTGAAATCCCATAAATACGTAAGCACATCGCCGTCTTGATCTGACGCAGATGCATTAAAACTGACGGTTGAATTATTTACACTAGCACTTGGCGTTACTATTGGTGGATGATTGATTGAAGTATTTGTGTTGGTGTCGGTGTCATCAGGTGAACCTTCAGGGCTGATACAACCTGCAAATAATGCAATGCAGCATGCGGCGGATAGTAGTTTAGGATTCATAATGTTATCTCTTTATTTGGTTAAATAATTGCCAGAATCACTGTTCTAAGATCAATTGGCGACATCACTTTGTGTATGTTTTGCTTTGATATATGAATGTTATTGTTTTGTATAATAAGTATTGTAAGTGTTTGCATTGTTGTTTTTCAATGAGAAATTTACATGTTGCATACAAAATCAGACGTGGTTATCGTTTCTGAATTTGCTTTTTGCGCTGGGTATTGATCAAAAAAATTTAAAATTAATCGAATTTATAAAGGAACATACTATTTGGAAGGGGGGTGTTGAGAGAGGGGCGATATGATCTAGAAAGAAAAAAGCAGCAATAAAATACAAAATTATTGCTGCTGAAAAGTGTTGTATGTTTTTAATTATCTAGAGTGTTGTATCTTTTTAATTATCAAGAGTGTTGCATCTTTTAATTATCTTAAGATTGCTCTGAGTCACTTAGATTTTTTCGGTGAGTCATTTGGATATAAATAAATGACCCACCTTTCAAAAATTTACAAAAATTTACAAAAATTTTGCAAAGTCTTTTAGAGATTTAAAGCTCGTTTACAAAATCGTTTTCTTGTCTTGAAAGCTCAATGGATTTGATTTCGATTGGCATTTCTTTAAACAATTTTGGAATACTTTCTATGTTATTGACGCCATAGTTTTGTGCCACTTTTCTTGTTTTGGTTTCACCCATGAAGGTAACCACGCCAACAGTTAAGTTTGCAAGTTGCGCTAAGCTTCGGCTTTGATCTTGATAATTTAATGTGTAGTACGTTCTGAATTTTTCAATTGGAATACGTACACGCATCCATTTGTCTAAGTCATTTCTTGTGAAATGCAGATCAACTAATGCTTGGTTTTCACCTTCATTTTCACCAGGATTACGACCAAGATTTAATATTAAGTTGGCGTGATATTCACTGTCGTCCATATCTTCAACTTGCGCACTAGTTAAAATACCTGCATAAGTGTTTTTAATTTCTTGCATGGTTGGTAATACGGTTAAAGCTGAATTGATTCTCATATCGACCACAACAGTATCAATATCGGCCATTCTCATTTTGTTGTCATTAATCCAAAGTTGAATACCCGTTGGATGTTGATTGCCCCACATGTTGAATTTTTTAAGCAAGATGTCATTTAATGTTCTGACGTTATTACAATCATCTGCAAAGCCATTGTAGTCGTTAGCCATATTGTAAACTGAGAAATCTGCGCTACGTAAATAGCCGATAAATGCAGACTTATCTGTAGAGTTATCATTAGGAGAACTCCAACCGCCAAATCTTACGCCATTACCATTTACCACAAAGCGGTTTCCAGATTTCATGACTTGATTTTTACCACAGTTTTGAATGTCATACACATCAAAGTTAGCGCGTGATGAATTTAAAATATAACTTTCATCGCCATCTGGTACATCTGCAGGAGGGTTATTTGCAGCAATCATGTCAACCAATTGCTCCCATGCTGGTACTGAAGAATAAATAATGTGTCCACCTGGATGGGTGTATCCATTTGATTCACTTGGTGTGTATTTCACACGATTCACGTTAGCTGGGTTTCTGGCCAAAATGTAATTGGTAATGCCTGCTTCTAGATCTTGTGGCGAAGAGCCTGCAAAACGAATCGGTTTACCTGAATCGGCAGCGTGACATTCAATACAGTGTTTAGCTAATACATTAGCGGCTAATGTATTTAACAATTGGTCATATTCGCTTACAGGCTCAACAGCATCATAGGATTGAGTGATGTCATCTGTATTTCCAGATGGATCAGTTACCGTTAGGGTAATATTTTTCATGCCACCATTAGCGAAGGTATAATTTGCTGTTGCGCTAGTGCTATTTAAAATTTCATGTTCATTGTTAAAGTTCCAAGAATATTTTAAAGCATTAGGGCTTTCTAAGTCTGTGGAGTTTGCTGCGTTAACATCAACGTCTAATTCATTACCAGTGATCTCAAAATTTGCCGTTGGTGCCGTGTCGACTGCTGCGGTGACATCAATTAATTTAGTCACGACAGTAGATTCATTGCCTTCACCATCGGTTACCATAAGTGTCACGTTATATTTAGCTGCGCTATCAAACACTTTAGTAAAGCTGATGTTAGAGCTTTCTAATTGATTATTAATCTTCCACTGATACGATTTAATATCATTTAAATCGTCCATTGACTGATCTGCAGTAAAGCTTACCGTTAGGGGAGCATCACCAGAGAGGATATCAGCAGTAATGACTGCTACTGGCTTTTGATTGATTGGTGGGGTTGAAGATATGATAATTTGTTGAATCGCTGCTACTGAATTAGCACCATCATTATCGGCCACAATTAAAGACAATTCATAGTTTCTGGCTTGGCTGAATGTATGAGAGAAATTTGGTTGTGTTGAAACCACCATTCCATCAACTCTCCAAGTGTAATTTACTACGCTGCCATCACTATCACTCACATTTGAGAAAAATGAAAGTTGAGCTGGCGCCTGTGCTGCGGTAATTGCTGCTGTAATACTGGCCGTTGGCGGCATATTAACTGGATTATTTATAATTGTTTGCGTTTGAGTATCAACTGATGAATTGGTTTCAGTGTTGGTATTTGAATCTGTTTGAGACTCGGTATCCGTTACAGCGCTTGTGTCCGTTTGAGTATCAGATATCTGTCCTAGCGAATTGTTAGTCTGTGTTTGGGTTTGACCAACGTCAGAGGATGGCTGGCAGCTAGAAAGTAAGGCAATCAATGCAATTGGGAGTATTGGTTTGTTATTCATGTTTAACCTTTGTTTGTTGTATGTAGTGTTTTGTATTTTGATGGTTTTTAGATTATTTAAAAATAGGTATATTTAATAAATGTGACATAGGTGGGGAATTTATATAAAAAAATGGGCCTGAAGTCTCAAATGAGCTTGAAATCAACAAGGTGGTTTGTTACCCAAAAGTAATGGAAGGAGGGGCGAATATAGTAAGTATTGATGCGCAGACCTTGGAAAAACTGATGAATCCAGTCTTTCTTGTTTACAGTATATTTGTATGTTGTTTGTAATAAATGTTTGTATTTTGTGTGCTGAGTTTGTTTTATGTAATATTAAATTCGCTATAATTGTTTGCAAATTGAATTCAATTGTTGAATCAATATATCTAATGCAAAGGCTTAATTATGAGATTTTATAAAATGACAACCGGGGTAGGAATACTGGCGAGTTTGATGCTTATAAGCTGTGACGATACAAAAAATACCGTTGACTCAAATAACCAAACTGACACTCAAACTGAGGTGGTCAGTCAGACCCAAACACAGACCCAAACCCAGACCCAAACCCAAACCCAAACCCAAACCCAAACCCAAACCCAAACCCAAACCCAAACCCAAACCCAGACTAATTCTCAAACTGACACTCAAACTGATACTCAAAATCAGACTCAAGTCAATCGAGCCCCTCAGATTAGCTCGGTTGATCAAATCAATAATAGTTATCAGGTTCAAGCCTTGGATTTAGACGGCGATACATTAAGTTATGTTTGGACATTAAATGGCGCCACGATTGGTAATTCAAGTGAATTAGTAATCGATGATGTAGATGCTAGTGGCAATCAAGTTGTCCAGGTGACAGTGACAGACGGTAAAGGCGGCACTGCGATTCAATCCGTTCCTATTGATTTTGGTCAGGTTGCTCAAGAGAATCAGTCACCTGTTATTAATGTGATTACTCAGAATGATTCTATTTATGAAATCAATGCGACCGATTCAGATAATGATATGTTGAGCTATAACTGGATAATTGCCGGTCAAAGTATCAATACGTCAAATAGTTTGAATATTGACTCCTATGATTACATGGGCAACCAAACAGTTATTGCCAGTGTCAGTGATAACAAAGGTGGTATGGACTCACAAACGCTAATGATTGATTTCGGCGAGCCTGCTCCAATGTCATTCTTAATTGAAGAAAACGAAGTGGGCTTTTGTCTGTTTGACGGGGTAGTGGATACCGTACACATGGGCTACACAGGTGAAGGCTTTGCCGATGTTAACAATGCTGTGGGCGCAAAAATCCGTTGGAGTGTTAACGTTCAACAAGCAGGGCAATATGAAATTAAATGGCGCTACGCTAATGGCGCAGCAACGACTCGTGCAGGTACGCTTTCAATAAATGGCACCGATCTTAACGAGGTTTCATTTGCACAAACAGCCGACTGGGCACAATGGACGACTGTTAGCCAAACTGTTTCTTTAGAAGCAGGTATAAATGAAATAAAACTGACGTCTTTGACTGACCAAGGTTTAGCTAATATCGATTCATTTGAAATTGTTGATGGCAACATAGTAGGCGAACCTTGTGACTTTTATGTGCACGAAACTTGCCCAAGTGATGAAAGTGTTGCCTTTAATCAGTTTGCACCGACGATTCCATCTCGAATCGAAGCGGAAGATTATGACATCGACGGTTTCAACGATGTGACTGTGGCAAACGAAGGCGGTGAATATCGCATCAACGACGCTGTTGATATTAAAACGATTGATGGTGGCTTTGCTGTTGGCTGGCTGATGCAAGATGAATGGCTTGAATATACCATTTCAGTTGAAGCTGAAGGCGACTTTGACGTAACGATTCGTTCAGGAGCAGTTGGCGCAGGCAGAACATTAAAACTTTCACAATGTGGTTCAACATTGATCGAATCATTTGATATTCCAAATGTGGCAAATTGGGGCGAATACAAGACCTTATCGGCAGGTAAAGTTCATTTAATGCCAGGCGTGCAAAAAATTCGTGTTGAAGTAGGCGATACCGATTATGCCGACCTTGATTGGATACACATTGGCCAGTTTGACGGGCCGATTGATGAAGTTGCTACGGGTGTGCCGGGTAACTATCCAAAGGGTAACCCTCCAGTTAAAAGTATGGGTTGTGGTATGGATGGCAGATCGACATTGCTTCAAGGCGGTCAAGCAGTAAGCGGGGGTCTACCCACTTCAAGACAGCTGTACATTAGAAGCAATAACCAAGATCGCGAGTTTATTGTTGATATTCCAGCTGATTATGACTTCAACAAACCGTACCGCTTGTTTTATACCTCCCATTGGATTGGTAGTAACGATAATGCTATAGCCACCGGCGACCACGGTATGGCGAATCAAAGCGCAACTAACTGGAGCTATTATGGTCTGCGCCGTGAATCACTTGCAGCGGGCGAGCCGGCTATTTTTGTTGCACCTTCATCAGTTGGTTCAACATGGCAAGAAACCGATAACCGATTCCTTTTCAATGACATTATCGCGAAAGTCACCAGTAACCTGTGTGTGGATGAGTCTCGAGTGTTTGCTACTGGTTTTAGCTTTGGCGGCATGATCACTTACTCGCTATCAACCAATCACCAACAGCAAATTCGCGCCGCGGTAGGAATCAGCCCTGCTAACTTTAATATTTGGCTACCCAATCCGCTGCCAACCGACCCTATTGCATGGATGAGCGCTACCGGAATGGGCGATACACTGACACCTTGGGATCGAGGTAACGGCCAGCATGGTGCGAAATTTATTGGTGAGCAACGTGCGCAGGATAATAATTGTACGGCGGCGACGATTCCAACTTGGAATCAATCCAGCCCGTCTCGACATGTTTGTTATGACTACCAAGGCTGTGATGATAATTATCCAGTCAAAGTCTGTACTTATAATGGCGGCCATGATCCAGCGCCACACGATGGCGGCGGCGGAAGTGACGGTTTAAACTCTTGGGTACCTTCGGAGTCTTGGAAATTCTTTAGCCAGTTCTAAGGTTGCTTTTATCTTATAGTGATTAAAAAAAAGCCCTTACGTGAAAGCGTAGGGGCTTTTTTTTTAACCTAAAGAATTTGGGCTTATACCAATACATCGTACTTCTTAGCTATAGTTGTAATCTTGCACACTAAAGATGATTGTAAGTTTGGGATTCATTCCAAAAAAAGCACACTATAGATCGTTGTAAGTTTGGGATTCATTCCAAAAAACTTCCCCTTTACATAACCAATATTCGATCAATCTCGCCATTTAAACCATCACGGGTTTGATCAGATAGATTTTGTAACTGTCTAAATTTTATAAACCCGGATTTTGGATCAGAAAACTCTTCAGTTAAACTGCCCAAATCAGTTTGATGTAATGCGGCGACGTGTTCGCGTACGATGCCTGTGTTGTCTTTACTGATTGCCCATTTTGCAATGTTGCTGCCAAGATTTGCATGTCCAGTTTCTTCTGATGATATCTTTTCTAAGTTTTGTTTTAGAAGTTGATTGGTTGTCTGTTTTGCACCAGCTTGCATTTTCTGTGCTGCTAACCCTTCGCCATACCAACCATCAATTAAGCCTTCCATGGCTAATCGACTTAAACTGTCTACACCTGTTGACGTATTTCTAAATAAGTCACAAGGCGCTGTTAGTGCAAAACTTTCATCAAATTGAGCGGCTTGGTCTGCACAATACTTTGCGTGTGCGACTTCTTGTTCGCCAGAATCTAATGCTTGGTCAATTAACGATTGAGGTGCACCAGCCATCATTAATTCAAAGGCTAAATTGCCAAATGCAAAGACAGCTTCAAATTCATCTTGTGCCATGTCAGCCCATTTTGTTGCCAAACTATTTACCACATGTCGAGTTTCACGTTGTTGATTATTATTGTCTGTACGAAGCGGGCGACCTTCCATCACTATAGCAGAGTACAAACCAGCAAATGTCCCCGGTATTCGAATGCCTGCATTTAACGTAGTTTGCTCAATAAAAAAATCATGACGAATAGCCGTATTAAAAGCCATGGGTTCAAATAACGCACCGACGCGTAATCCCCAGTCGTTTTGTTTAAACCGATAAGTGGTGCCAAGCTCACCCATAAACACATTTTGGTCGTAATAATTTGCCTGTCCTGCTGTTAATCCAATAGTTGTCTGTAATCCGTCTTTGGCAACATAATTTAGTTGCACCATTGAGCCCACTGCTAAATTCATATCAGTGGTGTTAATTAATTCGTAATTTGCTTGTTCAATGTGCTGAACCAGATACGCTTCAATACCTATGGTCAATCTAGGGCTGAAGTTCTTATTAAACGTAATGCCCAAATTTAACCCCGCCCCGCCAACTATTTCATCTGCATCTAATGCAAGTGAATTGGATGGCGCAAGTGCATAAGCACCAGCTATGAGCATAGATAAGCGTCGGATTGAGCGTATTTGATTTCGTGATAATTTCATAACTTGGGTATCCTTTGGTAGAATCATGATAAGCATTCAAAAAAATAATTTTCATTTGAATTTTGAATATACACATGGAAAATTATTAAAGACAGCGTTGGATATTTTTATCCTGAACGCCGTCTCAAAAAACGCGTTTGTGAGTCAATTAAATTCTTATAATCGAAAAACACATACTTTAAATCGTTGTTAGTTTGAAATTCATTCCAAAAAAGAACGCTGCAGATGATTGTAAGTTTGGGATTCATTCCAAAAAAAACTAACTAGTCAGCCCTGAAAAAACATCAAAACCTTCTATAAATTCCCCAAATAGTTTTTTTGAGACTAATTTATTTGCCAACATCAAGGCTGATGGTTCTGCTAATGAAGGGAAAAGCAGAACCGTTTCTCTTTCTTCTAGCAATGTAGCAAATCATTTAAAAGTAAGATTCCGTTATATTTCAGCAGGCGGATTGCAGGGTGATGTTGCAATAGATAACATTCGACTTTCAGAATAATAAAGCAAGGCCAGGGTGCTATTTAGCACTCTGGTTATTTTAATCCATTGTTAATTTCTCGTTTGATTTCATTTCATATTTACCTCTATTTTTGCTCTAAACCTCAATCTTTTCTCAATAGTGTCATTCTATTTGTCATTGTTTTTTCTATCGTCGGTTAAGGGTGAATTCCCATTTAATAAAACATAGACAGCTATAAAGATGTCAATAAATGGAATGTAAATGTGAGATCCGTCACATTAATTTGTTTTTTACCTCTGCTACACAAAAACATTACAAGTTACTACCAAATAGTCGATTAACTGAAATGTAAAAAAGATATAATCGACTCAATTAAAATTTCAAACCCTTAAGAGAGCGTGTTATGCACTTTAAAAGTATATTAGTTGGCCTTGTTTTGGTCCTTGGGTTTATTAGTTGTGGTCCTGAAACGAATGACTCAACTAGTAAAATACATGTTTCAACCACCACAAATGCCCCAGTAGTGAAAGCTGATGGTATGGTTGAGTTTAATTTACTCACTAACATTACTGAACAGTCGGATATTGACTATTTGTATACTTGGACGTTTGCAGATGGCACGACAAGTACTTCAAGCATTGCTTTGATGTCGCATCAATTTACGCTAAATGGTGAGCAGAATGTTAAATTGGTCATTTCTGATAAAAATGGTAAAGCTCAGCCGGTTACAGTTAATATCAAAGTCAATGTCACAACAGCATCTGATAATACTGGTGCGGTTAAGCCGTATACTTCGTTATTAGTACAAGCGATGGATGCTTTTATTTCAGATAAAGACGGCTTTAAAGCCCCTTGTTCTAATTGCCATTACATTGGTTCAGCTAATACTAATCTAAATTTCAAGTTATCAGCCTCTGCGGAACTGACTCAAGCTTCTATTGAGTCTGGCTTAATTAGCTGGGTAGAAGCAGGTGGTAATGCGAATTATCTTAATCCAATAGACCCTGCAAGAACTAACCATATTACTAAATTTAGTTTAGTGCCCGAAACAGAAACGGCGAACGTAGAATTGTGGACGGACTTAGTTGCAGCAATGGTTCAGTATGTTGAAGACCAAGCGGATCAATCGAACTTAAAACCCGATGCTGTCATTAAATCTGAATTAGTAAGTGACCACACTTATTTATTTGATGCCTCTGATTCAAGTGACCCGGAAGGGGCTGATTTGATTTATAGCTGGAACTTTGGCGACGACAGTGTAATCAGCAATTTGATGAAACCTTCACATACCTTTGCTGCAGATAAACGATATACCGTGACATTAACAGTGTCAGATGGCAAAAAAGACGATGTGGCGGTAGTAATTATTTCTACAAAACAGGTGTTAGTAGGTAACCCAGTTACGGGTGAAGCGTTGTATAACGAGCAATGTGATAGTTGTCACAAAGAATTCGGTGTGGGTATTTCTGGGTTATATGAACCAATTGCTATTAATCGTTATATCGATGGAATTGATGATTTATTTTATAAAATTGAAGCCACTATGCCGCAAAACAAATCTGGAGAGTGTGTCGAGCAATGCGCTGCGGATATTCAAGCTTATATGTTAAGTTGGGAGCGCCATATTACAAATTATAGCTGTCCAGTTGAAAAAATAGATGCAACGAAATATGGCCCACGTCAAATGCGTTTATTAACTATCGATGAGTATGCAAATACCGTGAAAGATTTATTTGGTTATGATGTGGATAAGTCAAAGTTGTCTGCGAATGCTCAAATTCATGAGTTTGATAATCAGGTAAAAACTGCTGTTGATTTTAACCGTTTTAAATCTTATGAAGCGTTAGCAACAATCATTGCAGATAATGCCGCTTTAACCAATTTTGTAAATGTAAAAGGCGCAGGGGCTTGTGTTGCTAGTGGCGATTGTTCAAATGCTTTTGTTACTAATGTTGCAAAAAATGCTTACAGACGTCCTTTAGATGCTACTGAGCAAGCCGCTTATTTAGGGTTGTTTGATTCAACCGATGCAGGTACTTCTGGTGATGCTCTAGAGAGTATGCGTTTGGCAGTTCGTACTATGTTGATGTCTCCTTATTTTTTATATCGTTCTGAGTTGGGCATGACTCGAGCAGAATTTATTGATTTTAATGAAAATGCGCCACCTGTTTATCGTCCAATTGGTAATCCTCAAGATATTAATTTATCTATAGCAGGTGGTGAGCTTGATGTTTATGGAAGTACACAATTTAGTTATGACTTCCAAGGCGGAGAACAAATTCAAATAACTTCAGTAGGTTCAAACTCAATTGGGTACAATGACACTCAAGAAAGTGATGCATGGCCTACATTAAAAGTTGGTATTCAAAATGGTGCGACTTTATTTGAGCAAAATATACCACCAGCAGCCACTACTGTTTTGATTCCAGTTACCGTAACTGGAAATCAGACAATTTCTATTCAAAACTCAACATCGAACCATCCACAAAGCAATTCTCGATTGTTAACTATTGATTCGGTACAAGTGGCGCAATTTGAACAAATTCAATTTGAAATCCCTGAAATGGATGATGACGCCTACGCATTAACTCCTTACGAAATGGCAACATTCATTGCATACACTTATACAGGCACAACACCTGATTCCACTTTAATGAGTGCAGCAGATGAAGGGTTATTTACCGATGCGGCAGTTCAAGCTCAAATAGAGCGTTTATTAGCAACTGACAAAGCAAAAACGCACTTTGGTAATTTTGCCGCGCAATGGTTAACAACCGATGCAGTGTTAGTTTCTGAAAAGGATGCGACTAAATATCCTGATTATACTGATGCGGTTCGTGAATCAATGGCTCAAGAAGTTCGTGAAATCTTTAACGATGTTTTATTTAACGATACAGCGCCTTTCTCTTATTTATACGATTCAACCTATACATTTGTAGACAGTACACTTGCTGATTTTTATGGACTTGGCGGTGTTTCAGGTGATGGTTTTGTTAAAACAACCGCGCCAGGTCGTGGTGGATTAGTGACATCGGGTGCTTTTTTAAGTGCATGGACGTCGCCAACTGAATCTAAATTAATTCTGCGCGGCGTACGTTTAAGAGAGCGCTTCTTATGTCAGCATTTACCGCCTTTCCCTTCTAATATTGATTTAGGTGAAATACGTAATGAACAAGCTGCTGAAGTGGATCGTGTCAAAGCACAAAATAATGGTGTGATTCGTCAGTCGCATTTGGATTTTATTAATACAGATGTAGCACAGTGTAAAACGTGTCACGAGTATATTATTAATCCACTGGGCGTTGGGCTTGAGGATTTTGATGCTGTAGGTTTGCCAAGAACGAATTATATAAATGATGATGGTTCTGTGGGTTTATCTGTTAATTTCACAGGATTCCAACCAGAAAAAGCTAATCATAATTCAGTATTTTATGGAATTGATGATATGTATGACTCAACTCAATTCAGAGTATTCCAAGGTGCAGAAGGCTTGGGTGAGCTTCTTGCAACTGAAGATGTGACTAAAGCATGCATGATTGAAATGAGCTTCCGTTTTATGATGGGAACTGGTCCTGATGAATTTGATCATGCTAATACTGAAGCTGTGGTTATGACTGAAAGTGAGCGTGAAGATTATGTTTGTACCACCGATTCAATGATTTCAAAAATGAATCAAAATAGCGATAACCCTAAAGCCGCTATTATTGAATTTGGTATTTCAGATATCGTGCGTTTTAGAAAACAAAGAAATCGTTAATACGGCTATAGAGGTATATAAAAATGAAAAAATTAAAAACTCCACAAGAAGTTCAACGCCGTAATTTTCTAAAAACAGTTGCGAGCTCTGGTATTGCAGTATCTGCATTAAAAGCAAGTACATTAGGCTTAAGTTTAATGGCAAGTCGAGCTGGTATGGCGGCGGGGCCAAATGGCATAAAACGCATTGTGTTCTTTTATATTCCAGACGGTTCGCCTCCTGGTGAATACGTTTGGAATAACGGCTCGTTAGGTCCAACATCTTTGCCACTTGCAAGTGTAAAAGACAATATAATTTTGGTGGAAGACTGTACTACAGGTGGTAATGGACACTCAGATGGCGGTATGGGCACATTAGGTGGTGCGCATTCTGGTATTGGTAGAGATACATTTGATATCCATTTAGAAAAAGTATTGGGCGGCAATACGCCATTTCCATCATTGCATATTGGTGTTGAATCTAACGCAGATGTGGCAATTGGTATGCGAAGCGGAGAACGTATTATTTATAACGACAACCCAGTTACTGTATTTGAGCGATTGTTTGCAGGTGGGGTTGCTACAGGTGGGCCTGAAGAAAAACGATTTAAATCTGCTTTGGATCATAATAAAGCTGAATTAGAAGCGATTAAAGCTAAATTAGGTACGTTTGAATTACAACGCTTAGAAGAACATCAAGCTCAAATTGAAAAAGTAATTAAAAACTTTGAAGAATCAAAAGATCCATTGCCAGGTTGTGATGATCCAACCCAAGAAACCTATAGCTGGAACGGTAACGAAATTGGAGAATTTACAAAGATTTCGAATATGCAATGTGAAAATATTGTTGCTGCATTTAAATGTGGCTTAACCAATATAGCTACCTTGCACTTGGGGAATCATCAGGCAGAATTTACAGTGTCTGAACATTCTGAAATTGGAACATATCATACAGGTGTGCATAATTTTGCAGGTAAGCCTGAAGAGTATTCACAGTATCGTGCGTATTTTACAGAACGTTTAGCTTATATGATTGAGTTGTTACGTGACACATTGGATGAAAACCAAGAAAGCTTATTAGAAACAACGTTGTTGCTCCAAGTAACCTGTATGGGTCATGGTGATGCGCATAACCAAGCAAATGCTCCGTTTACTATAGCAAGTGGTAGTAAAGTTTCTGTTGGTCGTTCAATGTCGATTCCTCATGGATTCGACTTGTTAGATACGGTCTCTGTTGCGCTTGGTGTTGAGGGTTCTGTACCTAAATATAGTAATGGCGAATTCGCAGGAATTTTAAAAAAATAATTTAAAGTGATTAAGCAGCCTGCTTTGGGCTGCTTAAACTTAATTTTAAAGCATTATTTAAATGTTTACTCGCTTCAATTATTTCTTCAAAAAATAGTAAAATCCGATTTCAAGCAGGTTTTACAATCCATCTAAATTTTATTAATACTCTTTCTAAATTCAATTATTCTAAAATTCTGTAATTTGCTTCACTATGATTTTGGCTATAAGTCTGAAGTTAAAAGTAACAAAATTAAAAATATCAGGTAATCAAACTCGCATTTTAACTGATAGGAAAAGCTATGTTTTAAATTTGTGTTGCAGGTAATGTAACTATCTGATTTTAAATAGCTTTTAGTTAATTCAATAATTTATATCAATTTTAGGTTTTGTGGCGTCTGTTTGGTCAAAATCCACTAAGTAAACGCTTTAAATTTAAACAGCAACAACAATTTAAAACATATCTCAGTTAATGACGAGTTGAGAACTTGTGTACCTTTTATGTTAATTAAAAATTAGTGAATTGTTGTAATTACCTGTAAATGATAGACCTGTTCCATGTTTAGTGTGACTGTTTCCTTAAAATTCAAAATCCCTGTTTTTATAGGTAACAGTTAACCTTTTATCAACTTAAAAGTGTGTAAAATAATTAAAATTGCCATTCTCTATTTTTACTATTTTTTAAAAGATAGACTAAAAATAGTTCATCCATTCAAAGAGGTTCTTAATGAATAGCGCATTGTTTTTTTCTAAACTACGTTTTACAAATTTAATGTTGTTGGTTGCTGTTTTATTTAGTACAGCATGCCAGCCTGTTGAAGAAGATACAATTGTTCAAAGTCCGGCTATTCAAGTCAGTGGAATGCCTCAGCAAACTGTAGATTCTCCTTATTCTTTAAACCTTAATGCCAATCAAAGCGGTAGTGGGTTTCAATATAAATGGGAGTTTGATAATAAAGTTGTTTCAACAACTCCAGTTATGCTTGATTTACTTGTTGAACCTGGAACTTACCAATATAAATTGACAGTGACAAACTCGAATAATAAAAGTGTGTCTGAATACTTCACGGTTGTTGTTGAGGGTGAAGGTGAAGGTGAAGGACAGCCATTAACTGATGATGATAATGATGGTGTGCCAAATCAATCTGATGCATGTCCTACAATTTTTGCAAATACCGCAAATGGTTGTCCTGAAAATTCAGTTGTCGATAACAGAACGGGTGAAGAAATTTACATAGAAGATTGCCAAGGATGCCATGGTGACAGTAAAGGTTTAAATGCAGATTTTGGTGGTGCGTTAACTAAATTTCAATGTGACACATGCACTGATGAATATACGTTAACCAATACAATTGAAACCACTATGCCAAAAGGAAGTGCAGCAGATTGTGATAATACATGCTCAAACAAAGTCGCAAAATATGTATTGGCAGAGTTTGACGGATATGGTGACAATTTAACTGGCCAGCAATTATACGAAGGATTGTGTCAAAACTGTCATGGCGATGGCGAACAAACAACAGGCTTTGAACAGGTACAATTAATCCCTGCAACCTGTTCGGTTTGTGCAGATGAACAAGCCACTATTACTAAAATTACAAACACCATGCCGTTTGGTAAAAGTGCATCATGTGACGTTACCTGTGCCACTAAAATAAACGAATACATGCGTTTAGAATTTTCTGGATACGAAGGTGTGGTTGATATTCCTTATAAAAACTTAAATGCAAATGGTGAGTTGAGTTTTGCTTTTGCAAATAATCAATTAACGATTAGCTGGTCACAACGTTCAGATGTACCTGATTTTTGGTTGTTAGAGCGTTTAAATGAAACGACTCAGCAATGGGATGTTCAATTATATGAGTCTGGAAATACAACTTCATTTGTAGACACTCAAAACAGTATTGGTATGTATCGTTTATATGCACTTACTAATTCAGTAGCGTCTGTACCGGTTTATGGTCAAGCATCCGCAACTCAAATTACAGTCGATAATGGCGCAGTATGGGGCGAGACTGATGGCGTATTCTTTTTAAATAAAAATGTGTCAGGTAACTTTGTTGCTGAATTTACCCTTCATTCAAGAAGTGACGCAAGCCAGTGGAGTAAAATTGGATTAATGGCACGCGAAACCTTAACCGATGATTCCGCGCATTTATTTGGTTACTTCAACGGTAACGACGGTATGGAAGTATCCACACGATTGTCAGCAGCAGCTGAAACAAATTGGTTAGCAGGAGGGGGTGCAAGTTTACCTGTACGGATTCGATTTGAACGTTCTGGTACAGCATTTACTATTTCAGCAAAAGAAGCAGGGCAAGACTGGGTAGAAGTGACACAGCAAACACGCTCTGTGCCTAATTCATTATTTGTGGGTGTTGCGTTGTCTTCAAACTATGGTGACTCACCATTAGATGTTGAGATCAGTGGTTTTACAATTAATCAGCAACTAGTGACTGATTATACTGAAACTAAATTTGGTGGCACAGCAGTCGTTGATGTTGATGCGCCTGTTCAAGTTGACTCTTCTCAAGTCAGTATTAATCCAAAAGTGGATGAGAAAAAATTATCGAAAATAAATCGTTTTGTGTTTGAAAATCAATTAAGTGATGTGTCTAATCAAACGGATTTAAACTTTAATTTATCTCAAGACGACACAAGTATCGGCTATGAAGTGGGTTTAAATACATCTGCATTAAGCATCGAAAAATACGTTAATGCAGCTGAGCTTTATGCGCAAAGTATTGCACCTGATTTAATTGCATCGTTAACTTGTGAGTTAGATGACTCAGCTTGTATTAATGAATTCATTACAAAAATTGCGATTGAGTATTTACGTGCAACGCCATCTCAAGCTCAAATCACAAACTTAAATAATGTGTACTGGGTGATAAACGATCAGTTAGGTCAAGAAGCCGCGATCCATGGTTTGATAGAAACTTTAGTATTGTCTCCTGACTTTTTATATCAGTTTGAAAGTGACGGCGCGAATATGCCAGAGGGTACATTAGTGCCTGTCACGGGTTTAGCAATGGCGTATCGTTTATCAAATACATTATGGGCAGGTATGCCAGATCAAACATTAATATCCGCTGCATTACGTGGCGAGTTATCAACGCCTGATCAAATAAAAGCACAAGCCACCCGAATGATTGAAGACGAAAAAGCAAAACGCGGATTTCAATTATTTTATCGTCAATGGTTAACACTAGAAAAATTAGAAACCACACAAAAAGCAGTTGATGGCATCGATTTTGATATGTTGTCACCGGTTATGTTGGAAGCCATGGATCATTACATGAACTCAATTGTATTTGATGATCAAACCCCTTCAACATTAGAAGGGTTATTGACCGCACCATTAGTGGCAACCAATAACGAACTTGCTTCTATTACCAATATTGCATCCAACTCAAGTGATATGAGTATGCAAGAAACCGCGGCTGAAAATGGCGATCAACGAACAGGACTTTTAGGACAGCCAGCAATGTTGTCGTTATTAGGTCATGCTAGTACAACCTCAATTGTGCATCGTGGTGTGTTTGTGTCACAACAATTCATGTGTGCAAATTTCCCTGCGCCGCCTGAAGATGTGCCAACATTAGACAGCATTGATACAACCGGTAAAAGCTCACGCGCGGTATTAGATGAATTAACAGATGTTGATGGCTGTAAAGAGTGTCATAAATTTATCAACCCAGTTGGAGCAACGTTTGAAAACTTTGATACATTAGGTCGTTCACGTTTAACCGATGACTTAGATGTGTTGGTTGATTCCAGTGCACAAATATACTCGCGTACTACCGGTGTGATTGATGGCACTTATAATGGTTTAGCAGAATTAAATGAATATTTAGCCTCATTAAATAGCGTCAAAAATTGTTTTGTTTCTCAGTACCTAACCTATGCAATAGGTCGAGTGCCTAGTGCTAATGAGCGTAGTTCAATCAATTGGTTAGTTGATCAATTAGATAACAACAACGGTAATATCAAACAAATGTTAATTGAAGCGACACAAACACCTGTCTTCCTTTATAAAAAAACCAATTCAGTAGGGGGAGAATAACTATGAAAAATTTCTCAAATAGTCGTCGTCGTGTATTACGTAATACTGTTAAAACTGCAGCTGCTTTACCGTTTTTGCATCACTTGCCAAGTTTTGGTGCAACCGCGACACCTAAAAAACGATTCATAAATATATTTTCGCCAAATGGCACCATGCCTGAAGAATTTTTCCCAACAGGCAGTGAAAATAATTTTAGTTTCAATCGAATATTAGCACCACTTGAAAGCCTAAAAGACGATGTGATTGTTTACAAAGGCCTAGAAAGTAAAATGGGGCAGCCAGGTGATGCGCATCAAATTGGTATGGGTGGATTGTGGACAGCCAAACATTTAACCGAAGGTTCAACGGCAGGCGGTAATGTCGGTGATATTCCAGTGGATTGGGCAGGAGGCATTTCTCTTGACCAAGTAATTGCAAATCAAATTGGTGCTGAGAGTCGTTTTAAATCTTTAGAATATGGTGTGGCTTGTGGTAGTGCTCAAATTTGGTCACGCATGAGTTATTTAGATAGAAACGTACCGATCGAACCAGAGATGGATCCTTATGTTGCATTTAACCGCTTGTATGGCAGTGCAAATCCAGATGACATTGGTGCGCAAGAACAACGTGCCGTACGTTTAAAAAGCGTATTAGATGGCGTGCAAACAGATTTATCGTCAGTGCGTAAATATTTATCAGCTGAGGATCGTGTAAAACTTGAAAACCACACTGAGTTTGTTCGACAAATTGAACAGTCCTTAGAAATTCCTGATTTATCTGGGGGGTGTTACGTGCCCACATTAGGCGCAAGGGTAGACATCAACAAAGACGAAAATATTCCACAAATCGGTAAGTTGTTTATGGATATGATTGTCTCAGCATTTGCCTGTGACCAAACCAGTGTTGCATCATTACAATGGACACGTGCAGTCAGCCAAGCTCGATTTACTTTTTTAAATATTTTAACACCACATCATGATTTGTCTCACGATGATGATTCATTGTTTACTTCTAAAGAAGCCATCACATTAATTAATATTTGGTATGCACAGCAGTTTGCGTATTTAGTGCAAAAATTAAAAGACACACCAGATCCTTCAGGTCAAGGCAGTTTATTAGATAACACTTATGTGATTTGGGGTAATGAGTTAGGCAAAGGCAACAGCCATACTCGTGAAGATATCCCGTTTGTAAGTGCAGGGTCGTTACAAGGTAGGTTCAATACTGGTCGATTTATACAACAAGGCTCGCAACAAACTCATGCTAAATTATTAACCACTATTGCCAATGCATACGGTGCAAATTTAACGGGCTTTGGTGATTATAACGAAGGCGAATTGACAATCTAATGTTTCATTAAATAAAAAAGCCACATAGTTATGTGGCTTTTTTTCTATTTTTTTTGGTTAGCTTCAAAACGCTTTTTAGTCATTAAGGTTGCAACGGCATTCGCTGGGTCATCAGGCCATGGGTGTTTTGGATAACGGCCTTTCATTTCTTTTTTAACTTCAAAATAACCCGCCTGCCAAAAACTAACTAAATCTTGTGTGGTTTGAACAGGCTTGCCAGCAGGGGATAATAATTGAATCAACAACGGGATTTTATTATTACAAATAGATGGCGTTTGTTTTAAGCCAAATAAACCCTGAACTTTAGCGCCTAAAATAATGTGATCTTTTTTATAAATTAATGACACATTGTCACCAGATGGAATGCGCCATTTTAAAGGAAATAACTGATCAAATGTTTGCATCAACGAAAACCCAATTAAACTGGTTAATGCTTCTTTTAAGTTGATTTGGCTAATGGATTTTTTGTTTTCTAAATAGGGCAATAACCAACTTAAATTTTGCTCAAGTTCGTTTTTATTAAATTGAGTAAAGGCATTATGATTATTTACCGCCCACTGTAATCGATTAAAAAACGATTGTTGATCATCAGTTGATAATAAAATATCAATACCGTTTTGTTTGAAGTTTTCTAATAATGCCTGGGTTAATTGCTCTTTATTTAATTTGGCGGGTTGCTGGCTTACGATAATTTTACCCAATGTTTTTTGAGTAAATCCTTTTAGGCCATCTTTACTTGTAATTAATTTTTCAACCAATAACGGTTCGATATCTGTAAATGATAACGACACCCAGCTACTGATTTTGTTTTTACCGTCATGGCCGTTACCAAACGAAATGCTATCCAAAATTAAAATCCATTGAATGGACTCATTTATATTAGCGCTATCAAAACTCTGACCTTGAACATTAACAAATTGATGTTTTTGTCTGAATGCAATTTGACTTGGCATGGCGTGTATTAATGCTTGGTCTAAATGAATGTCCTCACGTTTATATGAGTTTAATTGTTGCTTCCAGCGTTGTTGCTGTTTTTTAATGGGGTGATGGTTATTTAATTGATTCACGTAAGAGGTAAATTTTCTTAAATCGTTATCCAGATTGTTTTGTGTACTTTGTTGTTCTTCAATAAAACTGGCTAAGCGTAATAACGTTGCATTATTAGGGTTATTGCCTGCTAAATCTAATAACATGGCAACAGGCAGTGAACAGCCATATTTCACTAAGCGTTTTGCAAGTGCCTGATCAAATTGTTGGTTGTCATCTATCAGTTTTAATTGAGTTAATAATGATTTGCATCGATTGATTTCAGACAGTTTGGGCTTTTCTAATAAGACTAAATCGTCTAAATCTAAACCCCATAATTTAAGTCGTAAATAATACAAACTAAAATCTTGCTCAGTAATGGCGCTTGGGCTTTGTGCCACTAACACTTGGTCTTTGCTCCACATAGAGGTGTAATGACCTTCGCCTTGTCTGCCCGAACGACCGCAACGTTGTTGACTGCTGGCTAAACTGATTTGTCTGGTGAGTAAGGTATTTTGGCCTTTATTGTTAATCTGTAAAAAACGTTCTTGGCCAAAATCAATGACTTCACGAACACCGTCAATAGTTAAACTGGACTCGGCAATATTAGTTGATAAAATAATTTGTTTAGGTTGGGTTAAATTAAATACTTTTTGTTGTTCTTCTAAATTTAATTGGCCGTGTAAAATAAATGCAGAGGGAATTGCATTCGAGAAATGTCTAATCTCTTTTTTACCCGCCAAAAATACTAAAATATGCCCCGCACTTTTTTGTTGGCGTTGTAAAATATAATCAACCTGATCTGCAAAATTAACCGCTGGATTATAAACCTTACGAATATCAAATAACTTGCCTTCACTTTTTATTAACGGCCAATCAAGATGCTTTTGTAATAGTTCGGTATTGAGCGTTGCAGACATAATGACGATTTTTAATTCATCGTTGTAATATTCTTTGCAAGCAAGGGTCATAGCAAACGCAATGTCGTTTTCAATGCTGCGTTCATGAAATTCATCAAAGATCACACAGTCTGCATCTAACAATTCTGGATTAGATTGTAAGATATTAATAAACACACCTAACGTCATAACTTCTATTTGAGTGTCGTTAGATGTTTTGTTTTCAAAACGAATTCGATAACCTACTTTTTTTCCCACTTCACTTTCCACTAACTGACTCAAGCGTTTAGCACTATTTAAACAGGCTAATCGTCGAGGCTGAAGCAAATAGATTTTTTTGCCCGCTGTTAACGTTTCAAGTAACCATAACGGAACTGTGGTTGTTTTACCTGCACCAGGAGGCGCTTGCAAAATAACTTGAGAATGCTCAAACAAAGCGGTTTGAAAATCTTGTTTGCAGGCGTGTATGGGAAGAGTGATCATAAAAGGAAATATTACATAAATACTAAAAGTGGTTACAGTATATAGTCTCAAGCAAAAGAGTCCACTTTCTACTCAATAACGCTCATCCCTTTTTTATATAGTGACACCCACTCAAAGCCCCGAGCTTTCAATAGACACCCACTATTAAGTAACAAAAATTTACGAAAAATTATCTGACAAATTTGAAATGGTTACCTAAATTTAATATAACTCTAAAAATATTGGTGTTTTTTATGGCTGTTAAGAGATCTGCTCAAATTGATTTATCGGTAACCAGTATGTACAGCTGCTGTACACGCTCGGTGCGCAAGGCGTTTATCTTAAATTCTAAAAAGGGGATTGATCGTCGAAAGTGGATTGAAGACCGTATACTATTTTTAACAACGATTTTTTCAATTGATGTGTGTGCTTATTCTGTGATGTCAAATCACTACCATGTTGCACTGAATGTACACCAATCTATAGCTAAATCGTGGAGTAAACTTGAAGTGCTAACTCGATGGAGCAAAATTTACAAAGGAACTGAGTTATCTCGACGATATTTGAATGGTGATAATTTGTCAGAAATAGAGTTGGATATTGTAGACGATTTTGCTGAAATCTGCCGAGAAAAGCTTTTCGATATTAGTTGGTTTATGCGCAATATCAATGAACCGTTAGCGCGAATTGCTAATAAAGAAGATGGGTGTACAGGGAGGTTTTGGGAGTCACGCTTTAAATCACAGGCGTTGTTGGATGAAAAGGCATTGTTAACTTGTATGGCGTATATTGATTTGAACCCAATTCGTGCAGGTTTGAATGACGAATTAAAAAATTCTGATTTCACTTCGATTAAATTAAGAATTAACAAAGCTAAAAAAGTAAAAAATCCTAATCATATTAATCAACAAGAAAAAAGGTTGAGTAAATTGACAGGTGGTTATTCAGATTCTAAGAAGAATGATATCCCAATTAAGCTTACTTCGTATTTTGAGTTAGTTGAGTGGACAGGTAAACAAATTCGAAAAGATAAAAAAGGGTATTTACAAAAGGACTCGCCAAAAATATTAGAAGAATTGAGTATTGATGCTTATGAGTTTGTAAATGCAGCACAATATTTTGAAAGTAAATTCCATCGATTGATTGGTTGTGTTGAAAATATTTATTCTGCAATGAAAGTGTTAAACCTTAAAAAATCAAAAGGTAGTAAGTTTGCGATGAGCTTGTTTGGAAGTTAATGGATGATGTTAAATTTTCATGTTCGATTTGTGTTGAATGTCGGTAGGTGTTTTTTATAAGTTAAGTATTGGAGTGGTATTATCGATGTTGAATGTAAAATTTAAATGGACTATTTGAATTGAGCGCTACTTATATGTTTTTTAAATAATCTAAATAAAGTGAAGTATTTTATTGTGTGTATGATTTAATAAAGTGGGTGTCACTATTAGGTAGGGAGCTAATGTAATTTTAAAATTAATAATGGTGATGTTTTTGAAGTAACAAATAAAGGCCCTTGTTTTATTTATGTAATTGAATAAAGTGGGTGTCATTTTTATAATTTTTATATTATTGAATAAAGTGGGAGTCATTTTTATAAATATTTATTTTATATTGTTTTTGTTTTTTTTTAAGGCTTTAGGCTTTGTGTTCTTAGCCCATTAAATCAAGTGGTTTAATGGGCTGTGACGTGAAATTATTTTAAAGCATCAAAATGATAGTCTAAATGTTCGTCGATAAAACTCGCTATAAAATAATAGCTGTGATCATAACCCGATTGCATGCGTAAATTTATTGGGTGGTCGTTTTTAAAACAGGCTTTTACTAATGATTCAGGTTTAAGCTGTTTACTTAAAAAATCATCCGCATCACCTTGATCAACAAACAACTCTAAACGCTGTGTTGCATGTTGAATCAAACAGGTTGCGTCCCATTGTTGCCAAGATGATTCATCCTCTCCTAAATATCCCGTAAACACTTTTTTACCCCATGCGCAGTTTGTAGGATTAGTAATAGGTGCAAATGCAGAAACAGATTGGTAGGTGTTTGGGTTTTTAAGTGCACAAATTAATGCACCATGCCCACCCATTGAGTGTCCTGATATTGATTTTTTATCGTTTACTCGAAAGTGTTCGCTAATTAATGCGGGTAATTCATCTACAACGTAATCATACATGTTGTAGCTTTGAGCATAAGGCTCAACCGTGGCATTAATATAAAATCCAGCACCGGATCCAAAATCATAACTGTCGTGTTCATTTGGGTAGTCTGTGCCCCTAGGGCTAGTATCAGGACACACAATCGCCAAACCTAATTGCGCGGCTTTTTTAAATGCGCCTGCTTTTTGCGTGAAGTTTTCATCAGTGCAAGTTAAGCCCGACAACCAATAAAGTACGGGTACTTTTTTGGTTTCTGCTTGCGGTGGTAAAAAGATTGAAAAAACCATGTCGCCTTTTACACTGGTACTTGCATGTCGATAACGTTTTAACCAACCGCCGAAGGTTTTTGTGCTGGATAATAATTCCATTAGCTTACCTTATTTGTCGAAAAGAATGACTGAGCGAATACTCTTACCTTCGTGCATTAAATCAAATGCTTTGTTGATGTCTTCTAATCCCATTGTATGAGTAATAAACGGATCAATTTCAATTTCGCCATTCATATATTGCTCAACATATCCTGGTAGTTGACTGCGACCTTTTACGCCACCAAAAGCAGAACCTTTCCAGACTCGTCCGGTTACTAATTGAAATGGTCGAGTGGTGATTTCTTGTCCGGCTCCGGCTACTCCAATAATAATGGATTCGCCCCAGCCTTTGTGACAGCACTCTAATGCTTGGCGCATCACTTGAACATTACCAATGCATTCAAACGAATAATCAACGCCGCCGTCGGTCATATCCACAATCACTTGCTCAATAGGATCGCTAAACTTTTTAGGATTAATACAATCTGTCGCGCCAAATTCTTTGGCCATTTCAAATTTAGATTCGTTAATATCAATGGCAATAATTTTACCCGCACCTGCCATTCGTGCACCTTGAATCACCGATAAACCAATGCCGCCTAATCCAAAGACAGCCACAGTATCGCCTTTTTCAACTTTGGCTGTATTTAATACTGCGCCAATACCGGTTGTGATGCCGCAACCTAATAAACATACTTTTTCAAGAGGTGCATCAACGTGAATTTTAGCCAATGAAATTTCAGGAATCACACTGTATTCAGAAAAGGTGGATGTGCCCATGTAATGAAAAATAGGCTCGCCATTTAAGCTATAACGACTTGTACCATCAGGCATCAAACCTTTGCCCTGTGTTTCACGTACCGCTTGGCATAAGTTGGTTTTACCAGACAAACAAAATTTACACTCGCCACACTCAGCCGTATAAAGAGGAATTACATGATCGCCGGCTTTTAACGACGTCACGCCCGCGCCTACTTTTTCAACAATGCCAGCACCTTCGTGTCCTAAAATTGCAGGAAATATGCCTTCAGGATCGTCACCTGATAATGTGAATGCATCAGTATGGCAAACTCCCGTTGCCACAATGCGAACTAACACTTCGCCTGCTTGTGGATCTTGTACGTCAATTTCTTCGATCGTTAATGGTTGGCCTGGACCCCAAGCAACCGCTGCGCGTGACTTCATATTGAGTTCTCTATTTTAGTTTGAATGTATTGCATTTATACCAGTAATTGTTGTTGGTGTAATCCTAAAATAATGTATGATTGGCAAAAGTGGTGGTTACATAAATGAAAAAACTTTGATTAATTGGTTTTCAAAAGCTATTAGGTAAATTGATTTACCTTCGTGATATTTAAATTGGGGTAAGTAATTCTCATTATTACAATATAATCCTTTGTTTGAATTAGTTTGATTGATAAATTAATAGTTCGTACGTTGTAACTCAACACTAAGTTAAATATAATGATTTTAATTTTATAAGGAGTTTGTATGAATACAGTACCATCCAATAAAAGTTATGGGGTTGCTGTTTGCCTGTCTGGAATATTTGGCGTGGTTGGCGTGCATCACTTTTATTTAGGTCGATATATCGAAGGTATTATCGATTTTTCAATGTTTGTTTTGAGTATGTATTTCTTTTACACGGGACAGATTTGGTTAGCAGTTTTATTCTTTCTTGTTGATGGTATTCACACTTTTGTTGTGACAATTATGCTTTTGACAGGTTCGATAAAAGATGGGGATGGCAAATTGGTTTGTTATCCTGGACAAAAAATTAAATATAATGAGGAATTTTAAATGACTGAAATGACAAGCGGCGCTGAATTACCAGTAAGCGAAAAAGGCTTTGTACCCACTTTATTACTTTGCTTCTTTTTAGGTGGCTTTGGTATTCATAGATTTTATGTTGGTAAAGTCGGTACTGGTATTTTAATGTTATTAACTTTAGGTGGATTAGGAATCTGGACACTTATTGATTTTGTATTTATCGCTATTCAAAAGTTTACTGATAAAAATGGTGCGGTAATTAAAGCTGATTAACTTAGTATTAATTACTTATATAAAGGCGCGAAAGCGCCTTTTTTATAGGCTTAATAATGGGTGTAATAATAGGCGTAATATTTTTATTCTAATTCTTTTAACTGTTCTAAGCGTTCGTCAATTTCAGGGTGTGTACTGAACCAGCCTGTTATTTCATCATCGATATCTGCTGTACTTTCTGTATCGTTTTTCATTTCTTGGAAAAACAAGTCGTAACCTTCAATATTGCTATGTGTCGCTTTTAAGATGTTTAGTGCTGTTTTGTCTGCTTCTAATTCCTGATCTCTACTGTAAAAATGTAAACTTAACTGGCTAGTTAAATCAGACAGCGTTGAAATACGAGAATAATCATTTGCAATAAACGAAAAAATTAACTGTATTGCCAGTCCGCGCCCCATGCCTGCAATAGCATCTCGATTAATCACATGAGATATTTCATGAGCTAATACCATATCAAGAGAAGTTTTAGATTCTGCATGCTCTAGTTTATCGATCAGTCCTTGAAATACAAATATGTGTCCACCTAAAGTTGCAAACGCATTCACTTCTTTGCTATCTATTAAATGCACTGAAATAATAAATTTAGGATCAATTTGAGCATTTTTCAGCAATATATTCACTCGTTTAATTAAATATTCGCTTGTTTCGTTTTGGATAACATCATCAGATAAGTATTTCGAAGATAATACTTCATAAGGTTTTACAAATTGTTTTTCAGCTGAAAAAGGCACTATTTTGGCTAGTGTAGGTGCAAATATTATTATCAATAATACTAAAGAAAAAACAGAGCTAAAAAATATAAGCAAATACATTTTCATTTTTTTAATATCAGCATCCTCGGATGCGGGTGGTTGGTATTTATATGAGTCTGACATGTTTTCTCCTAGCTATGTTGAGTTATTTAGTTTGGTTACGTTACCTTGTTTTTAATATTAAACCAACTCTTCCAAAATACCATCCAAAAACAAATAACCTTTTTCACTTAACCATATTGATTGATTATTATGCAATACCAAAGATTGATCAATAAATTTTTGTAATCGATTAATCACATCCTCTTTGTTTAAAAAACTATTATTTTTAATTTGGAGCCAACTGATGCCTTGTTTTAAACGAAAGCCATTCATTAAGCATTCAAATAATAATTCGTCTGTTGCAACAGGCTCATTTATTAATTGAAGCGGTTGGTTTAAGTAATTACTTGGCTGTCTGGTGCGGCGAGTTCGGTTGATGGTTTTGTTGAGTGTCACTTTGCCGTGTGCGCCTGCACCAATGCCGATGTAGTCGCCAAATTGCCAGTAGTTCATGTTGTGTTTGGATACTAGATTATTTTTGGCATAGGCTGAAATTTCGTATTGATCAAAGCCTGATTCTTTAATAAATGCCTGTCCCTGTTGTTGTATGTCAAACAAAGCATCGTCAATGGGTAAAACCGGCTGGGTTTTATAAAACTCGGTGTTGGGTTCAATGGTTAATTGATACCACGATAAATGCGTTGAGTTTAATTGTACCGCTTGTTTTAAATCGAACAGTGCATCGTCAATACTTTGATTGGGTAAACCATACATTAGGTCGATGTTGAAATTTGAAAAACCAATTTTCTTTGCGTGTTCAATGGCGTTAATGGCGTCATCGCTATTGTGGATTCTGCCCAAATCTTTTAAAAATGAATCTTGAAAACTTTGTACGCCAAGAGATAATCGATTGATACCAGCGCGGTAAAAATCTGCAAATTTTTCTTTTTCAAAGGTGCCTGGGTTGGCTTCTAATGTGATTTCAATATCTGATTTAAATTCAATGTTGTTTTTTAAGAACACAATTAAATCGGTGTAAAACTGTCCCGACATCAAACTCGGTGTGCCGCCGCCAAAAAATATTGACTGTAATGGTCGATTTTGAATTGAGGGTTTTTGGCTGATGAAATCTTTTTTTAATTGTTCGAGATATTGCGCTTCTGGAATTTCATCAAAAGTATGAGAATTGAAATCACAGTAAGGGCATTTTTTAACGCACCAAGGTAAGTGAACATATAAACTTAATGGTACGTTAATAGGTAAAGCTTGATTAGTATCCAAGGTGTTTTAGTCGCTCAAGTAAGATCGCAATGGCTTGACCACGATGGCTAATCGCATTTTTTTCTTGTTTGCTCAACAGTGCTGACGATTTTTTTAAATCGCGTACTTCAAATATTGGATCGTACCCAAATCCGCCTTCACCGATAGGCTCTAGCAATAAATCGCCTTCCCATGTTGCTTGGCAAATAATAGGTGTAGGGTCTGTTTCGTGACGCATAAATGCAATGACACAAACAAAACGCGCGGCACGATTGGTTTTGCCTTGCATGTTGTCTAGTAATAATTGAAGGTTTTGTTTGTCGTCACACGCATCGCCTGCGTAACGTGCCGAATAAATACCCGGTGCGCCATTTAGTGCGTCAACTTCAATGCCTGAATCATCTGCAATACTGGGTAAACCTGTGTGCTTGCATGCGTGTCTTGCTTTAATGATGGCGTTTTCTACAAAACTTAAACCGTCTTCTATTGCCTCTTCAAATATGGTTCCGTCAAAATTGAATTCACTTTGCGCAATCATTTGAATGTTTAATGGTGCAAGTAAATCAGAAAACTCTTTTAGTTTGCCTTTGTTGCCTGATGCCAAAACCCATTTGATATCGCTTGTTTGTGTGCTCATTGAATAAATACTTCTTTGGTGAATTTAAAAGACTCTGGTTTTGAGGTTTCATCAAATTGAATGTCTATTTTAAACCAGTAGTTGTCGCTTTCGTATTTACGAAAGGTGGCTAGGTAATACACACTTGTTTGTTCTTTGTGAATGATTAAATCTAAATTCACTTCTTGGCCTAATAAATTAAACGCAGACAGTTTAATTGAATGAGGCTCAAAGGAAGTATCAAAACCAGATTCATTATTTTTAAGGGCTACAATATTTAATAGGCCAATATTTTTAGAGCGGGGTAAACCAGACTGTTTGGCAACATCCGGATTAATATCCGTCGTATTAATGGCTGTATATTGAATGGTGTATTCGCCAAAAGTTTTATAAAAATCAGGCTCGGCGGCCATTGCAAAAGTGGTAACTAAAGAAAGTATAAAAATTGAAATTAAACGCATTTTATCGCTCCAAATAATAGATGGCGTATTCACCAAAGAAGTTTGGCCACAGTTTTAAGCGCCAAGTGGATTCGTAATTTTCGTTAACAACTAATCGTTTTTTTACTTTAATATTTAAGGACACACACAGCGCTTCAAAATCTTTAAACGTACAAAGGTGGATGTTCGGCGTGTCGAACCATTTATGTGGTAACGCTTCTGACATTGGCATTTTACCTTTTAAGCCAAGATAAAAACGTGTTGTCCAATGACCAAAATTAGGGAAAGTCACAATGGCTTGTTTGGATATGCGCATCATTTCTTCGATCATTTGGTCAGGTTGTTTTAACTGTTGTAATGATTGCGCCATAATGACTAAATCAAAACTGTCGGCACCTAAATATCCTACGCCGTCATTCAAATCTTTTTGAATACAGCTCACTCCACGTTCAACCGCGGTGATGATTTTTTTAGGATCAATTTCAACGCCGTAACCGGTGACGTTTTTGTGTTCGATTAAATGGGCTAATAATTCACCATCACCGCAACCTAAATCTAAAACGTGTGCACCTTGTGGAGCAAGTTGGCTTAATAACGTTTGATCTTTACGCATGATTTTGCTCCTTAGTGTCTGTTTTTAAAAAGGCCGTTAAACAATTAACGTAATCATCAATTGGGAATAAAAAGGCATCATGACCTTGAGGGGCGTCGACTTCTAAATACGACACACTTTTACGTGCGGCTAATAATGCTTGTACGATTTCTTCACTTCTAGATGGTGGAAAACGCCAATCGGTAGAAAACGAAACGACTAAGAATTTTGCAGTGGCTTGGCTTAAACATTTTACTAAGTCGCCATCGTGATCGCATGTAGGATCAAAATAATCTAATGCTTTGGTCATTAACAAATAGCTGTTGGCATCAAAACGAGAAGAGAATTGTTCGCCTTGATAACGCAAATAACTTTCTACTTGGAAGTTAGCATCAAAATCAAAACTTAATTTGCCTGTCTTTAATTCACGACCAAATTTTTCACGCATGGCATCGTCAGACAAATACGTAATGTGACCTAGCATTCTGGCAAGAATCAAACCCTGTTTAGGGTAGGTGTCTTTTTCTAAATAATGACCGTCATGAAATTCTGGGTCAGACGAAATCGCTTGGCGCGCCACTTCGTTAAAACCAATGTTTTGTGCAGTCAGTTTAGGTGCGCTGGCAATGACCACTGCTTTTTTAACAAGCTGAGGGTAATCAATGCTCCAACGAATCACTTGCATGCCACCCAAAGATCCACCAACAACAGCAGCCCAATGTGGAATGTTCAAACGCTGCATTAAGCGATATTGGCTTTTGACCCAATCGCGCACTGCCATAATGGGAAAGTCAGGACCGTAAACTTTGCCTGTTTCAGGATTGATGCTTGTAGGGCCTGTAGATCCATGACAGCCACCAAGGTTGTTTAATGACACAACAAAATAGGTGTTTGTGTCGATGGCTTTACCTGGACCGATGCATTCATTCCACCAGCCAGGTTTTGCATCGCCTTCGTGAAAGCCTGCTGCATGATGGTGGCCGCTTAGCGCGTGGCAAATTAGCAATGCATTGGATGCATCGTCATTTAACGTACCATAGGTTTCGTACACAATATCGTACTGTGCAATTTCGCGTCCGCTACGTAGTAGCAAAGGCTCATCAAAGTGCGCAGTT
This sequence comes from Marinicellulosiphila megalodicopiae, assembly GCF_045862395.1. Lineage (NCBI taxonomy): Bacteria > Pseudomonadati > Pseudomonadota > Gammaproteobacteria > Oceanospirillales > Marinicellulosiphila > Marinicellulosiphila megalodicopiae. Next base: position 3,899,967 of record NZ_AP023087.1, on the reverse strand, counting down.
TGTGCAACAACGTTGCCGATTGATTCGACGTCATTGGATGACATGGCAAATACCGTAAAATTTAAAAGAGGTGAATTATAAACGTATGGGGAAGGATGCGAAACAACAAAAAGAAGGGGATAAAAATTGACTGCCTCTAATTAATTAAAGGCAGTCGAGTGACTTAAAAACCGAAGAACAATCCGCCTGGATATCCAACTAAAGCGCCTGCTGGAAGTAGGGCTATATATTTAATAGCTTGCAGTGCCAAAATCGCCAGTAAAAATGATAAATCTAGCATGCCTACTTGAATATTAAGTTTTCGAAATGGCCCTATAAATGGCTCAATGATTTGAGTAATAAATGCGATAAATGGGTTGTATTGACCTGCAAGCAAAAAGCTAGCAATCGCAACAATAAACATTGAAAAACTTAAAACAGTGATTAGCGCTCCTGCAACTGCCAATAAAGCTGCTAAGAAAAACTGGGGCGTAGTCACATAAAACCCATTACCTGTTATTGCAAATACCAATGCGCCAAATACAAGTTGGGTTAAATAAATAGCCACTAAACAGGATGTGTCCATCAGCCCAATACTTGGTACAACTTTACGAAGTGGTTTGATAATCCAATTCGTGATTGAAAGAGTGGTTTGACCTAAAGGGTTATAAAAATCCGCACGGCCAAGTTGCCCTAAAAATCGTGCGGCAAAAGCAATACATAAAAACATTGCCGGAAGATTGACCAATATCATTGAGAATTCTTGCATAGTGTCCTCGTTCTCTTTATTAGTTTTAATTTAAGTTTATTTCTAAATGTTTAATTATTTGTAACTTTTCAACTCACATCCAAATTTGAAAAGTTACCGATTGTACTGAATAGATATAATTATTTTGCTAAAACTTTCGATAATTCAACACTTTTGTCAGAACAGGCTTGCATGGCTTGTTCAACGATATCTGAAAGCTGATTCTTTTGAAAGTTTAATATGGCTTGCTCAGTAGTGCCACCAGGTGAGGTCACTTTCTTGCGAAGTGCTTCAGCCGTTTCGTCAGTTTGATCTAACATTCTAGCTGCACCTAAGGCAGTTTGCACAGTTAATGCTCGTGCCGTTTCTGCGCTAAGTCCTTGTTTAACTCCAGCTTCTTGCATGGCTTGCATAAATAAGAAGAAATATGCAGGAGCAGAACCAGCTATTGCAGTCACCGCGTGTATGTCATGTTCACTTGGAACCCAAACGCTAATGCCAATGGCGTCAAATAATTTTTTGGAAAAATCTTTTTGATTCTGTGTCACTTGTGCGTTTGCATGTAACCCGCTTGCACCAGTTTGAACAAGCGATGGCGTATTTGGCATACAACGTATCATTGGAATATTGCCACCTAACCATTGCTCAATTGTTTTGATTTCAAGACCTGCTGCAACGGAAATGACTAAATTATTATGCTGTTGCACAGATTGAGATATTTCATCGCATAACACTTTCATGCCCTGTGGCTTAACAGACAATACTATAACGTCAGCTTGTGCTATTAAATCTTGATTGTTCTCGCATAACTGAATGCCAAATGACGTTTTAAGGCTATTGAGTCTTTCTTTATTACGATTACTTGCAAAAATATCCTGAGGATCAAAACCTTGTTTTACTAATCCGCCGATGATCGCGCCAGCCATGTTGCCAGCACCTATAAACCCTATTTTCATAATGTAGTTTCTGCCTAATTCTGTTGGTTTAATTTTTAAATGAAAAGATTTTTTGTTTGACCTGTGCTATTTAGTCTCGTTGACCAAATATGGCGGTGCCAATTCGAACTTGAGTGCTACCATTTAATATAGCGGTCTCAAAGTCTTGACTCATGCCCATAGACAAGCAATCTACCGTAGCAAAATCTTTTTGAAGTTGCTGATATATTTGGTCTAGTTGCTTATATTGCAAGGCAAGCTCTTCAGTAGGGAGCGATTTTTCGCTGATTGTCATTAACCCTCTGAAACATAACCGCGATTGTTTGTGGATTAATTGTGCCATTTTGTAAATTTGAATGTATAAGGGTTGTTCTAATATTGTTCGATTATCGTTAATGAAGTCAGCAATAACCCCTGATTTCGCAGGATCTTGGCTTATATTAACTTGAATTAAAATATTCAGCGGGGCAAGATTCTCAGGGCGTTGTGCTTGTAATCGTGCTATGATTTTTTCACGGCAAACGGTTTGAACCCAATCAAAATTTTGTGCAATTAATTGTGTTTTATTTGATTGAATCGGTCCGATAAAATGCCAAGTTAACGGAAGGTGGGCGAGTTGTTGTATTTTATCAACGCCTTCTTGAACATAATTTTCGCCAAATTGCGTTAATCCACATGCATAAGCGTCTTCAACGGCTTGAGCGGGAAAACGTTTACTAACGGCTAATAATTGAACGGTGTGATGATGAGATATTCGTTTTTTAGCGTATTTCTTGATCAGATCAAGAATATTTTTGATTCGGTCGTTCATATTGTGCATTATCTTTCAGAACAAATGAGAAAAAGTAGGTATAAAGCCTTATTTAAAAGGTATTGTACACATTGCTAAATATTTTACTTGGCAAAAATTACGAATCCTAAATTTTCTTTTATGACATCACTTAGGCATCCAACAGTAGATGCGAAACACAGGGCTGCTCATGGACATTACAGAATTACTAGCATTTAGTGCAAAACAAAATGCTTCCGACTTGCATTTATCTGCAGGTTTACCGCCACTTATTCGTGTCGACGGTGAAGTTAGACGCATTAATTTACCTGCTTTAGAACATAAAGAGGTACATGCGTTAATTTATGACATTATGAATGACAAACAGCGTAAGGATTACGAAGAATTCTTAGAGACTGATTTCTCATTTGATATTCCTGGTGTGGCGCGTTTTCGTGTAAACGCTTTTAACCATAACCGTGGAGCCGGTGGTGTATTTCGTACTATTCCATCAAAAGTATTAACTATGGAAGATTTGGGCATGGGGGAAGTGTTCAAAAAAATCGCCAGTGTGCCCCGTGGTATTGTGTTAGTAACAGGACCAACCGGCTCTGGTAAATCTACTACATTAGCAGCCATGATTGATTATATTAACGATCATCGCTTTGACCATATTTTAACCATCGAAGATCCGATTGAATTTGTTCACACATCAAAAAAATGTCTGGTTAACCAGCGTGAAGTTGCCCGTGATACATTAGGCTTTAACGAAGCATTGCGCTCAGCACTGCGTGAAGATCCCGATGTGATTTTGGTAGGTGAGCTTCGAGATTTAGAAACCATTCGTTTGGCTTTAACTGCTGCAGAAACCGGTCACTTAGTATTTGGCACGTTGCACACCACCAGTGCTGCAAAAACCATTGACCGTATTGTGGATGTATTTCCAGCTGAAGAAAAATCCATGGTACGTTCGATGTTGTCTGAATCATTAGAGGCTGTTGTCTCTCAAACATTATTGAAGAAAAATGGCGGCGGACGAGTAGCTGCTCATGAAATTATGATTGGTACTCCTGCGATTCGTAACTTGATTCGTGAAGCAAAAGTGGCGCAAATGTATTCTGCCATTCAAACCGGTGCATCTCTTGGAATGACCACATTAGATCAAGCATTAAAAACATTAGTGCAAAAAGGCGTGATTTCAGTTGAAACGGCGCGTGCAAAAGCTAAGCAGCCTGAGTCATTTTAATAGTTGAGAAAATATAAATTAGGCTTTTGTTTGAATCTTGAAATGGTTTTTAAGATTCAAACAGAGCCTTTTAAGTTTATAAATAAGCAAGCCATCGGATGGTAGTTTTAGATTAGCCGTTTGCCAAATATAGAGTTGGTAAACTCCATAGACATTTGACTAAGAGTGAATTTCCACAATGGAATTTGATACCTTACTTAAATTGATGGTAGAAAAAGGCGCTTCGGATATGTTTATCACCGCAGGCGTGCCACCATCAATGAAAATTCACGGCAAAATTGTTGCAGTGACCAAAGCCCCTTTAAGCCCTGAAAAAGCCAAAGAGCTTACGTTGTCAGTAATGACTGAAAAACAACGTAAAGAATTTGAAGAAACCCTTGAGTGTAACTTTGCGATCAGCGCGCGGGGTATTGGTCGTTTTCGTGTGAGCGCGTTTAATCAACGAAATCTTGCGGGTATGATTTTACGTCGTATTGAAGTGCGCATTCCTAAAATTGAAGAATTAAATCTACCACCAATTATTAAAGACTTAGCCATGACAAAACGTGGTTTGGTTATTTTTGTTGGGGCAACTGGAGCGGGTAAATCCACATCCCTTGCCTCGATGATTGGTCATCGTAATCGTAATTCTCGTGGTCATATTATTTCAATTGAAGATCCAATTGAATTTATTCACCAACACGAAAGCTGCATCGTGACCCAGCGCGAAGTTGGCATTGATACGGAAAGCTACGAAATTGCATTGAAAAATACATTACGTCAAGCACCTGATGTGATTATGATTGGTGAGGTACGTTCACGCGATACAATGAGTTATTCAGTTGCGTTCGCAGAAACCGGACACCTATGTCTGGCAACGTTACATGCTAACAACGCTAACCAAGCATTGGATCGAATTGCGCATTTTTTTCCAACTGAAATGCAGCGTCAGTTGTGGATGGATTTATCATTAAATCTTAAAGGAATTGTTGCTCAGCAACTAATTCCAACACCAGATGGCAAAGGCCGACGCGCTGCGATTGAAGTGTTAATTAATACACCATTAGTTGCCGATCATATTCGCAAAGGCGAAGTACATTTATTAAAAAGCTTAATGGCGAAATCTGGTGAATCGGGTATGCAGACTTTTGACCAAGCGTTATTTAGATTGTTTGTTGATGGTGAAATAACTTATGAAGATGCCATTGCACATGCTGACTCAAGTAATGATTTACGCTTAATGATCAAACTTGATCAAGAAGGCGGAAGTGGTGAAGCATTGAATGCACGAACTAAAGGCTTAACTTTGCAAGGTGATGATGGCGGATTTGAAAATAATTTTTAAAATCCCAATTTTAAAACCCCAGTTTTGAAATCGAAATTAGAAACCGAATATAAATGACTTTATATTCGGTTTTTTCGTTTTTAGAAACAAGTTTACATGTTTAAACCTCTGATGTAGCAAGATTTATCTTTCTAAATCAGAGATTCCTTAAGTGAAACAATCTAATTAATTATTATCCTGTAAAACACCTAAAACAGTGTCGAATACTTGTTTTCGAATTGTGTCAGATTCATTAATTAAATGATGGTTTGCTTCGGGTATTTTAATTAAATTTAAATTTGAAAAATGCTCAATCAAATAATTCTGGTTAAACTTAAAATCAACAATACTATCTTTTTGACCCTGGATAATTGTAAATTCTTGTTTATAAACCCCATATTTTTTGATTGATTTTTCCCATTCATGATGAGCCTCTACCCAGTTTTTGGACAGTTTTTTGATTACAAACGGTTCTTTTTTTAACCATTTTTTAAATGCTTTATTGTGTGAATTATTGCGAAATTTTCTTGGAATACTCGGTAATATCCACCCACCAATTTTATAAAAAAATTTAGATGTGCCCCATAATTTAGATCGGATTAATGGCGCTAACATAATTGTTTTTCCAGACCAGGGTGTAGATTGAGTTGCTAATAAATCAATGATACCCACATTGCCAGTACTGTGACCAATGACGTGAATGGGTTGAGTAAAAAATGCATTAAAATGATTAAATGTTGTAAGTAATATAATTTGATAGGTAGAAAAGCTATCGATCTGAGACCTAACTCCACTGCTTAATCCATGACCAGGTTGATCAAAAACAATGACATTATAATTTTGACTTAACAGGAATTGTATAAATAAATGATTGAAACCAGCGTGATCCAAATAGCCATGACTGAGAATGATGGTTTCAAATTTTGAATCGAGTAAAAATACTTGAGCTGCAATTTCATATTGATTGACACTAAATTTGTAAAAATAATGTTTGGCTAAATTAAAATCTATGTCATAAAAAAAATAAGATAAATATTTTTGGCTTAATAATCGTAATTCATTTGAAGGAGGATTTTGTGGAATGGAAAAGCTCGAATTTACAGGGTTTAAATCAATCGTATTTGCTAAAAAAGCAATGTCCTCTTTAGTAAATGCGAAAGATTTAAACGTAATTAATCCTGTTAAAATTAGCCATCCTAGCCGTTTAGTACTCAAAATATTCACTATAAAACGGATTTTAAAACGTCTATTAATGTTTTCATATTACTTTGAGTGTCAATTGAAATACGTAAGTAATCGCTTATTTTAGAGTCTTTGAAATATCGAACGAGTACACCATTTTCTTTTAAATCTAAATATACTTTTTCAGCATCGTGTTTAAGCGGTTTTGCCAAAATAAAATTTGCTTTGGACTCAATACATTCAAACCCAAGCGCTTGTAATTGTGTGTGTGTCCACGCTCTTGTTTGAATTACCTGATCGCAACAAGATTGAAAATAATCCACATCTTGCATGGCAGCTTGGCCAGCAACAATAGCTAATTGGTCAATTGGGTAAGAATTAAATGAATTTTTAACCCGTTGTAAGGCTTCTATTAAATGTGGCTGACCGATTGCAAAACCGATGCGTAACCCCGCTAATGAGCGAGATTTTGAAAAGGTTTGAATGACTAATAAATTTTCAAACTCGTCAACTAGGTTTACTGCACTTTCTCCGCCAAAATCAATGTATGCTTCATCAATAATGACCACTTTATTAGGATGTTTTTTAAGCAGTGTTTTAATTTCAGCAGGTTCTAAATATTTACTGGTGGGTGCATTAGGATTGGGAAGAATAATGCCGTCAGTGTTTTCTGAAATTGAATTCACATCGATTGAAAAGTCATCCTGTACTGGAAATTCAATGGCATCAATATTATATAAGTTGGCGTAAACCGGATAGAAACTATAAGTAATATCAGGAAATGCGATTGGTTTTGCCTTTTTAAAGAAAGCGAAAAAACTATGCGCTAACACTTCGTCCGAACCATTGCCCACAAAAATTTGATTAAGCGGTTTGTTGTAAAAATCAGCAATAGATTGGCGTAATTTTGTCGCTTCTGGATCGGGATAGCGTTTTAATAAGGTGCGATCAAAGTGATCAATTGCTTCAATGACTTTAGGGGACGGCGCAAATGGGTTTTCGTTAGTGTTTAATTTAACGTATTCGCGGTTTTGTGGTTGCTCGCCCGGAACATAAGGGGTGAGGTTTTTTACGATGTCGCTCCAAAACTGGCTCATTGTGGTACCTTTATAAACGCTTTAAAAAGTAAATTTTAACGTATTGTTAGGTGAATTGCTTCAAAAAAGAGTGGTTTGAAAAATTGAAATAGTTGCCCTGTTGCAAAGAGTGTTTACAATGGAGCTTGAACCCTTTTGTGTTAGAAATTATGAACTTATTTTATCCCTATTCAATTAAACAAGGTGCTGTATTTGCCTATCCAACTGAGACGGTTTGGGGCTTAGGGTGCTCACCTTTTAATTACGATGCGGTTATGCGCATTTTAGATATCAAACAGCGTAATGTGGATAAAGGTTTGATTTTACTAGTTGGTCAATGGGAGCAACTTGGGCAGTTATTTGAACAATTGCCCGCGCAAGATAAAATGCGCTTAAATCATCCCACATTGGAGCCCACAACCTATTTGATTGATCATCATGATTTGATACCCAGTTGGATTACAGGTGTATTTGATACAGTGGCCGTTAGGCGCTCAAGCAATGCTTGGATCAAGCAGGTTTGCGCGCAACTAGGACACCCAATTGTGTCTACTTCTGCCAATGTTAGCGGGCAAGATACCGTGCGTAATAAATTTGTGGCCACCAAACAGTTTTATAACCAGGTTGATTTTATTGCTCCAGGTGATATTCAAGGTAACACGTCACCCAGTCAAATCATTCATTTAGCCACCCAAAAGAGAATTCGTTAATGTCTATTGATCAATATGCCGTAGTCGGTCATCCCATATCTCACAGTAAATCACCAGCGATTCATACTGAATTTGCACATCTCACTAACCAGTCATTGCAATATACTGCCATTGATATTGAGCCAGAATTATTTGAACAAACAATAAATGAATTTTTTGAAAATGGTGGTAAAGGCTTAAATGTGACCGTACCTTTTAAAGAAAAAGCTTTTGCTTATGCTCACCAGTTAAGTGATCGTGCTAAAACTGCTCAAGCCGTTAATACCTTAATACTCAATAAAGACGGGACAGTTACAGGTGATAACACCGATGGCGCAGGGCTTGTGAATGATTTATTACAATCTACCCAATTAAAAGATAAGCGTATTTTAATTATTGGAGCAGGCGGTGCATCAAAAGGTGTGTTATTGCCTATTATTGAACAAGTGCCACAATCCATCACAATTGTGAATCGAACATTTAGTAAGGCACAATCTTTAGTAGAGCAGTTTTTACCTTATTATAAGGCGATCAATGCAGTTGAATTAGAAAAAATAGAAGACTGCTTTGATGTGATAATCAACGCGACCTCAGCTAGTTTACAAGGGCAGTCATTAAGTATTAATCCAAATATCATTAATGAAAATACAGTATGTTACGACATGATGTATGGCAAAGACGATACTGTTTTTAACACTTGGGCAAAACAACAAGGCGCCAAAAAAGTGATTGATGGCTTGGGAATGTTAGTTGGGCAAGCCGCCTTTTCGTTTTATTTGTGGCGCGGTGTTACACCTAAAACCGATTCGGTTATGCAACAAATAAGAGACAGTATGAAATGATGTTTACCCGATTTATAAAAAAATCAGTATGGTTGATTTTTCTGATTCCAAGCGTTTTGTTTGGATTTGAAGACTCTGTAGAGGTGGGGCAGTTTGTGATTCAGCGTCAGCATTTACAAACAGTCGTTCGACATTTACAGACAAATCAAACTGATTTTTTATCAAATAAATCCGGTGAAGTTAAATTATTAAATTTTGAAAAAAAACAAGAACTTTTAGATATTTGGCAAGCAGTTGCCGAATACACCATTGCATTAGAGGCATTGAGTCAATCTAAAGAGGGGTATTACTTTTTTAAGCAAAAAGAGCGAAGTAAAGATTTTTATTTGCATTTTACCTCGATGTCCTCTGCTTATCATTTTGCTTTAGATTTTATTGACGTGATTGAAAAGGATGATTCACTTAGAAAAATTTTAGATCAATCAAATGAAGACTTAGGTCTTGGAGATGGAGCCTATAAAAAATTCAAACGTCATTTTTTAGATGTAACGCTTGCCACGCGATATAGTGCATTATATTTAACTTATAAAACTTATGAAGTGCGTCCACCTAGTATCATTCAATCCATTATTGATGAAGATCGTGAACAAATAGTTAAATACGGTAAAGATAAAGGTGTAAAAATGAGTTTTTTTAATGCTTTGGATGTTGTGAAGTCTGGGACATTTAAAGCTTGGTTTCCTGTGCAAAAAGGCATTGCTAATACTATGGGCAGTATTAAATTTTGGCGAAATGGACAATCATTAATCAGTATTGAAGACGTGCATAAAGTTTTACCCATAATGCAACCTGGTGACGTGTTGTTAGAAAGGCGTGAGTGGCAAGCCACCAATATTGGTATTCCAGGTTTTTGGACTCACACAGCCATGTTTATTGGAAACGAGTTCGAACGAGATGCATTTTTTGATGATGAACAAACCACGCAATGGATAAAAAGACAGGGGATTCATAGCGGACGTTTTAGTGAATTATTAAAACGAGATTACCCTTCTGCGTTTATTAAAAGTACGCAACAAGAAGAAGGTTTTGATATTCGAGTGATTGAATCCTTAGCAGAAGGTGTGATTTTTACATCATTAGAGCGATCATTTGCAGCAGACTCCGCTGCTGTATTACGACCAAGATTAACTAAGCTAGAACGCGCAAAAGCGATCTATAACTCATTTTATTTTGAAGGGTTGCCGTATGATTACAACTTTGATTTTCTTACAGATGATGCATTGGTCTGTAGTGAATTAATTGTGAAATCGTATTTACCAAGGCATGATCAAAAAGGCATTGAATTTCCATTGAAGTTAACCGCTGGACGATTATTAATGCCAGCTAATCAAATTGGAAAATTGTATTCAGAACAATATCAAACAGATAAACAGCAATTTGATTTGGTTGTGTTTTTAGATGGTAATGAATCCGATAAAGCGTCTTATTTTTCTGACGAAGCCTCTTTTATAAAAAGTTGGAAACGTCCTAAGTGGCATATTATTATTGCCGAATAATTAGATTAAATTTTTCTACAAATTAAGGAGTACACATATGACATTATTTAAAATATTTACTTTAGCCATACTTGTTTTCATGACAGCATCTTGCCAAGTCAGTATGCAAAAACAATATCCTAAGCCTCAGGACAATACATTTACATCGATACCAAAACAATCTTTGAAAAAAGAAGGGTTCTGGCTTTCACTTGAAACAGGGCAGGTAATAGAGTTGTTAGCTAATGGTGATTTAATTTTAAATCGATTCGGCTCACTAGAGCCTGAGAGCTATACTGGAGATAAATTTAAAGCTGAGCTTGATGTACAAAACCAATTAGTGATTACTTTAAGTGATAACGCCTCACTCAAATTTCAGCGACCTGCCAACATTGATTCTAATCAATTGTCTGGACAGTGGTTTTTATACACAAATGATGGTGATTATGAAAATAGTCAATTGCTAAGTTACCAAGCTGATGGATATCAATTTGAAAGTGTCGAATTATTTCACGATGACCAAAGCTATAGTCAATACAGTGAATTTTTACCTTATCGATTTTCAAATGGATTTGTGTTTGAAGATTATTTTGTAGATGGGCAGTCGTATTGGTATTTTTTAGTAGAATCAACAAGCGAATTTAAAACGTATATTGATGAAGATGGATCAATATGGACAGAAGAAAAATACACCGATCAGCCTCATGTTATTGTGCCGCCTGGTTATTTTAATGAGTCTTTTTAAAAGATATATTTATAGCTACTGACAGCCTGTTGTCAGTAGCTTTCAAATACTATGTGTTTTCTTTTTATCTAAGGCAAACACATGATTACTCTATTCCAACCCAACTCTTTATTTGGCCTTCCCAATGCCAGCCCATTTTGCTTGAAGTTAGAAGCCTTCATGCATTGGCAGTCTATTAAATTTACCTCTAAATTCGCGATTCCAAACCAAGGCCCTTTTCAAAAAGTGCCTTTTGTTGAATATAAAGGCACACGCATCGGTGATTCTTCTTTTATTATTGATTTGTTATTAAAAGACAATCACATCGTTTATGACCAATCATTAGACTTAGCAAAAGGCCATGCATTTTCTAGAATGATGGAAGAACATGTGTATTGGGCAATTGTCTATTTTAGATGGATGGATCAAGATGTTTGGCCTAAATTACGCGATGCTTTTTTTGGTGGGATTCCTTTTTTTGTACGTCCTTTTATTGTTAACTCAGCGTTCAAACAGGCAAAGTCAGCCTTAAAAGGTCAAGGAATGGGGCGTTTGTCAAATAAGTTGATATTGGCCAGAATTGAACAGGATTTGAACGCTTTAAGTGAAGTGCTTAGCCAGCAGGATTTTATTTGTGGAGACGCAATGACTCATTATGATTTATCTATTTGGGCGATATTAAGTCAGTTTATGCAGTGCGATTTAAAGATTCAATTATCAAACGTGACAGAGAATAAACCTGAATTAAAAGAATATTTAAAACGTGTGAATCAACAACTTCAACCAGTTTGGCCAAATGCAGAGCAGTTTGAAATATTTAGTTAATACCGTTGTTGTTCAATAAAGGCTTCTAAGTTTTTGTCAGGTTGAACCAAAAAAGTAGCTTTGTGTTTTTTAAGACTTTGAATACGGTCAATTCTAAACGCTCTAAAATCTTGGCGAGTTTCACACCAACTTGCCACGGTCCAATCTTTTCCCCAAAATGCCAACGCTAATGGCCAGAATATTCGGGTTGTTGAATTATTATGTTGATCTGAATATTCAATTTCTATTTTGTTTTTTGAATCCACCGCTAAGCGTATGATGGATAAATACTCTGCAGTTTGCGGTTCGATTAATTGCAATGGCGCATGAATTTTAGATTGGCTCATTAAATGTAAATTAGACTTGGGTGTCACGGATTGTATTTTGTCTAATAGTTGTTGTGCTGCATCGGCTAAAAACGGGTCAGCAATCGCTTTTACTAGCTTAGCGCCTAAATTAAGGGCAATTAATTCATCTTCTGATAAGTGCAGAGGCGTTAAGTTAAAATTTTCGTCTATCCAATAACCTTTGCCTGTCTGGCTGATAATAGGAATGCCCGACACACTTAATTCATTTATATAACGATACACACTGCGTGTGGAAATATTTAGTCGATCTGCTAAATATTGCGCGGTTGTAAATTTTCGACTGCGAATGATTTGTGTGATCTGAAATAAAAGATGGGTGCGACTCATAAATTAAGCAAATTGTTTTTTTAATTGATGGTGATTATAAACGATGAGGGGGTGAAAAGGGGAGGAGGAATTTTGTGTTTACTATAAAGCACAAGGATGTGCAGCTAGCGACTGAGTATCCAAGAAAGGTTCCCTTTCGCTAGGATACTCATCAAGCTTTTAATTTCATCAAGGATGATGAAATTAAACTTACTAGTGATTCTCTTTAACTTGGTTAATAGTATATTTTGGTACTTCTACAATTAAGTCTTTATCAGTAACAATCGCCTGACAACTTAAACGGCTGTCTGGCTCTAAGCCCCAAGCTTTGTCTAAATAATCTTCTTCTAACTCGTCCGCTTCTTCTAATGAATCAAACCCTTCGCGTACAACAACGTGACAGGTTGTACATGCACATGACATTTCACAGGCATGTTCGATATCAATGTCATTGGCTAATGCGGCTTGGCAAATAGTTTGACCGGGTTTTGCTTCAATCACTTTACCTTCAGGGCAAAGATCTTCGTTAGGTAAAAATACGATTTTTGGCATGTTGATTCTCTTATAAATTTTTTAATCTGTTTTAAAAAACGGATTAGTTTAAATAATAGGGTGTTTAAATTTCGTTTACTGACTTTCCAGTTAGCACTGCTTTTACGCCTGCATTCATTCTGCGTTGTGCAAATTCGTCACTGTCATGGGTTAATTGATCCATTTTCTGGCGAATGGTTTTTTCATCTTGCTTGTACAAAACCATTTTTAATTCAGCAACGGTTAAATCTAAGTTATTAAATTCTTCTTCATTTAATAATGCTTTGCCGTCTTTTTTAAGCGCTGCACTGATCGCTTCAATCACGCGTTCTGCTTCAACACGAGTCTCAGCAAGTTGGCGCGCGTCTTTGTCTTCGTCAGCAAAGGATTGCGAGTCTTGTAGCATTTGAATCACGGTGTCATCGTCTAAACCAAAAGAAGGTTTTACTGTAATTTCACTTGATATGCCACTGATACTTTCTACTGCACTGACCGTTAAAATGCCGTCGGCATCAATTTGGTAGGTGACTTTAATTTTTGCAGCACCCGCAGCCATCGGTGGAATACCACGTAATTCAAAACGTGCAAGTGAGCGACAGTCACTGACCATGTCACGTTCGCCTTGAACAACATGAACTGCCATAGCAGTTTGGCCGTCTTTAAATGTCGTAAATTCTTGAGCACGGGCAACGGGAATAGTTGTATTTCGGTTAACGATTTTTTCAACCAAACCGCCCATTGTTTCAATACCTAATGAAAGTGGACACACATCAAGTAATAATAATTCGTCACTGCTTGCGTTACCAACTAATAAGTCTGCTTGTTTAGCAGCACCTAATGCAACCACTTCGTCTGGGTTGATGCTTGTCAAAACGTCTTTTTCAAAAAACTCGCTGACTTTTTCGCGTACTAATTTGGTTCTGGTTGAACCACCGACCATTACAATTTGATCAATCTGATCTTTGCTTAAACCCGAATCTTTTATTACGCGTTTAATGGTACGAATGGTTTTTACAACTAATGGTAAAATTAATTCGTTAAATTCTTCTAAGCTTACATGGCCTTGCCAGCTACCTTGAGTTGTTGAAAAGCGCGCTAGTACTTTTTTCTCAAAGCCTAATGCTTCTTTTACTCGGCATGCTTCAGTAAGTAGATGTCTGCGTTCACTTGGGGTTAATTTTTCGCCAATGTTTGCTTTTTTCTTGAAGTATTCAACAAGTGCTAAGTCAAAATCGTCACCACCCAGTGCAGTGTCGCCACCTGTGGATAATACTTCAAACACACCTGCGTTTAGATTTAAAACAGACACATCAAATGTACCGCCACCTAAATCGTAAACAGCAATGTGGCCAGTGTGTTGGCTTTGTAAACCATAAGCAATGGCAGCAGCCGTTGGCTCATTAATTAAACGTAAAACATGTAAACCTGCTACTTTTGCAGCATCTTTTGTGGCTTGGCGTTGTGCTTCGTCAAAATATGCAGGTACGGTAATGACCACGCCATCTAGCTTGCCGCCAACAGAAAGCTCTGCGCGTTTTGCTAATACTTTTAATATTTGTGCGCTGACTTCAACAGGTGATTTATTACCTTGAACGGTTTTAATTTGAACCATGCCTTCTTGGCTGTCTTCAAATTCGTATGGCATATCTTTTACGTCTTCAAGGCCTCGGCCCATACAACGTTTGATCGACACTAATGTGTTTAGTGGATCAAGTTGAGCTTGTTGTTTGGCATCATAGCCCACAACAATTTCGCCATTTTCAAGGTAACGCACAACAGAAGGGAGTGACACTCTGTTTTGTTCGTCAGGCAATGCGGTTGCTGTCGCTGAACGCATGACAGCCACTAATGAGTTAGTTGTACCTAAATCAATACCAACAGCGTGTTTGTGTTGGTGTGGGTCTGCACTTTGACCGGGTTCTGCAATTTGTAGTAAAGCCATAGGAATCTAATTCTGCTCTTTAATTTTGAATATTTAATTTTTGGTCGTGACAACGGTTAATGATTTACGTTTTATCATTAGGGTTAAAGTTGGTCTTCAAGACGTTCTACATCTTGTTTTAACTTTTCAAAGAAAGTCAGTTTGACCACTTCGTTGTAAGCGCCATTATAATCTTGAGCGAGGTATGCGTTTTTAAATGCACCGGTTTGATTGGTGATCATGTTTTGCAATTGCTCATTAAATGCATCGATTTTAGCGTCGACATCATTGGCGTGAATGTCTATTTCACTTAAGTCTTCGCGCAGTTGCATTTGCAACATTAAAAAGCCTGCATCTTTGTGCGTGTGCTCTTTAAACTCTAACCCTTTAAGGGATAATAAATAACGATAACGCAACAAAGGCGTTTTTAGAGTTTGGTAACCATCGTTCGTTTTAGCGCTTAATTGTTGCGCTAAGAGTTGTTCTTTACTGGTACCCATTGCGTGTTGATCTGGGTGAACCGCCTTTTGTAAAAAACGAAAACGAGCATTAAGCTCGTTGATATCAATCTCAAAACCTTCGGTTAATTCAAATAACTCAAAGTAGTTGGACGAATTTAAAATATTCTGGCTATTCATTACATTGCCTAAAAAGTAATACTAAGACTAATTAGTGGCTATTTAGATGGCGACTAATTTTGTGCAGAACAAGTCAAAAAATAAAAGCTTACAAAGGTAAGTGATTATTTTTTAACGAAGTCATGCGCAAAATTGGGCGCAAGCAAAATAGTTACGCCCCTAGACGCTAAAGCTTTCGCCACATCCACATTCGCCAGCAACGTTTGGGTTTGAAAATTCAAACCCTTCATTTAGACCTTCTTTTTTAAAGTCTAATTGCGTGCCGTCTAAATAAGACAGGGATTTTTTATCAACAATTACTTGTACGCCATATTGTTGGAATACTTCGTCTTCGTCGTTTGTGGAATCCACAAATTCAAGTACGTAAGCCATACCCGAACAGCCTGATGTTTTTACACCAAGACGAATACCAATGCCTTTGCCGCGCGAGCTTATTTGCTTTTGAATATGTTGCGCAGCAGGTTCAGTTACTGTGACAGCCATAAAACTACCTTACTTGTTGCTTTGCTTTGTACGGTAGTCAGCAATTGCAGCAGCAATCGCATCTTCTGCCAATACAGAGCAGTGAATTTTAACTGGCGGTAATGCTAATTCTTCAGAAATTGCAGAGTTTTTAATAGTTGCTGCTTCATCAACTGACTTGCCTTTCATCCACTCAGTTACTAACGAGCTTGATGCAATGGCAGAACCACAACCGTAAGTTTTGAATTTAGCATCTTGAATGATGCCGTCATCGCCAACTTGAATTTGCAAACGCATCACGTCACCACATGCTGGTGCGCCGACCATGCCAGTACCAACATTTTCGTCAGTGTCGTCTAATTTACCAACGTTGCGTGGGTTTTCGTAATGATCGATTACTTTTTCGCTATAAGCCATTTTTATTCTCCTGCGGTGTGGTTGCACACCATTTTTTATTCGGGGTTAGAAATCGCTTTTACATAAAAACGATTTTCAAAAATTAAAAACTGATTAGTGGGCAGCCCATTTTACTTTGCTAAGGTCTACGCCATCTTTGAACATGTCCCATAAAGGAGACAGGTCACGTAATTTTGTAATAGCCACTTCAATTTGCTTAACCGCGTAATCCACATCTTCTTCGGTTGTGTAACGACCAAAACCAAAACGTAATGAACTGTGCGCTAGTTCGTCAGACAAACCTAAAGCGCGTAATACATAAGACGGCTCTAATGAAGCAGAAGTACAAGCAGAGCCAGAAGAAACCGCTAGGTCTTTTAAAGCCATTAATAATGATTCGCCTTCAACAAAGTTGAAACTCACATTTAAGTTACCCGGTACACGGTTAGTTGGGCTGCCGTTAATGAACGTTTGTTCGATGTGCGAAACACCATTCCAAAAACGATCACGAAGTGCTTTTAATTTAACTTGTTCAGCAGGTATTTCCGCTTTTGCGATTTTAGCCGCTTCGCCCATACCCACAATTTGGTGAGTCGCTAACGTACCAGAACGCATACCACGCTCATGGCCGCCACCGTGAATCAACGCTTCTAAACGAACACGTGGCTTACGGTTAACAAATAATGCACCGATGCCTTTAGGTCCGTACATTTTATGTGCTGATAAAGACAATAAATCAATGTTCATCGCTTTAGCGTCTACGTCGATTTTACCTGCAGATTGCGCAGCATCGACATGGAAGATGATCTTTTTGCTACGGCAGAATTCACCGATTGAAGCCACATCATTGATGGTGCCGATTTCGTTGTTTACATGCATGATCGATACAACGATGGTATCTTCACGAACCGCTTCTTTAACGCTTTCAACTGTTGTGATGCCGTCAGAGTTAGGGTTTAAATACGTTACTTCATAACCTTCACGCTCTAATTGGCGGCACGTATCTAATACGGCTTTATGCTCAATTGCGCTTGTAATGATGTGTTTACCTTTTTTGCTATAAAAATGCGCTGCACCTTTAATCGCTAGGTTGTTTGATTCAGTTGCACCTGATGTCCAAACGATTTCACGAGGATCGGCGCCAATTAGGTCAGCAACATCGCGTCGAGCATTTTCAACTGCTTCTTCTGCTTGCCATCCAAAAAAGTGAGAACGAGAAGCGGGGTTACCAAAGTTGCCTTCAAAAGTTAGGCAGTCGATCATTTTCTTGGCAACGCGCTCATCTACTGGGGTAGTAGCTGAATAGTCAAAATAAATAGGCAGTTTCATGTATTGCTCCACATTAAATACGTTCACTCACGGGGATCGCGTCAGCGGCTTTTAATACTCGCTGATCTTGCTTAGCCGAAAGTGATAAAATTTCTGGTCGTTTAATTAAATCTTCAACAGTAATTGCTAGTAAATACTGATTGATTTGCTCGCTTAAATCGTTCCAAAGCTCGTGAGTTAGGCACATTTCGCCATTGTCACATCCGCCTTTACCTTCACATTTAGTGACTTGTATCGACTCATTGACCGAATCAACGATGTCTACAACGGATATTTCATGTTTAGCACGAGCTAGGCGATAACCGCCACCTGGGCCTCTAGTAGAGTCCACCAGTTTTGAGCGGCGCATTTTAGCAAATAATTGTTCAAGATAGGAAAGAGAAATGCCTTGGCGCACAGAAATATCAGCCAGCGTCGTAGGACCATGCGTTTCATGCAAGGCTAAATCTAAAATCGCAGTGACCGCATAACGGCCTTTGGTAGTAAGCTTCATATTGGCTCAAGGAATCAGGTCTTAATTTAAGTGAATTTTGGAGTACCCGACTAAATTAGTCAAGTACTCTTTAAGTTTAATCCCTTCATCCCTGAAGAAATTAAAAGCCAAGACAATATTCTGGCGAAAGGAAACCTTTCTTGAATATAGCCTTGGCGAATTGCACATCCATGTGCTGTTAAGTTTAATCCCTTCATCCCTGAAGAAATTAAAAGCCAAGACAATATTCTGGCAAAAGGGGGCCTTTCTTGAATATTGCCTTGGCGAATGACACATCCATGTGTTCATTATTAGTTTTATGTGACCTTGGTATTGATATTACAAGCGATAACCCTGTAGGTTCGGGATTTATTCCGAAAAAACAAACAAAACAGGAGGTTCTCTCGGAACGAATGCGTGCTCCTGCGCAATTCTAATAAGTCACATCCTTGTGACGATGAATCCCGAGCCTACGATGTTTACATTTACAAATAGTACTAACCAATCCAATCCCAAAAAAAATGCTATTTTGGATTTGCTGAAATCTTCTATAAACTAACTCCATACAAACCAATTTACCCAAGGCAAATATGAAAGCGTTTATTTTTAGAGTAGAAGTGGAGGTGATTCCAATGAGTGGTACGCAATTACCTGATGATGCAGCAGGTGCGTTTGTGAATTGTTATATTGGTGCAGACAATATTCGTGAGGCAATTGATTTAGTGGAAGCGCAATTGCTAGAGGACTGTTATAAACCCTTTCAAACCTATGCTGCTTTTAGTTTAGATTTGGATGAAGTGGATTATGACACGCTCGAAGACGGCTTGCCCGATAACGAAGATTTATTGAAGTTACAATCCACTGGCGCAATTTGGTATGGTCCGTTTAATACTTATTTACCTGAAATGGACGATGTACACTAATCGTTAGTTTTTCTTGGTTTTTGATTCATACTTTAAAATGATTTTTAAAAAATTGTTTAAAAGCTATAACCCAATACCAAAGATGCATTGGCACTAGTAGTAGGAACAAAAACATGACCATCATCAACTGGAATATTCGCCGCACCATGGTAGGCTTTTAATTCGGCGGCGATTCTAAATTGTTTTATTTTCCATTGTTTGGCGATACTTGCTTGTATTGCGTAGCCGCCCCAATGATATCCATCTTTCCAAATTGTCGGAAAGACTCCATTGCCTCGTTCAAAATTTGTGCGATCGGTTTGACCGTCCTGGTCATCGTCAAAATGAATATCAGGATGCGTATATATCGTACCAATGCCGAGTCTAAACATGGCGTGTTTGATTTCAGTGTGTTCGAATACTTTGTTGATTAAAAATAGATTGTACCCATCGGTTATTTCAAACTTGGTTAATTTTGAATTGATGGATTGAATGTCATCAATATATAGTTTGTGATGAATGTGCTCTAACTCCCAATAGTTTTTAAGACCTATATTTTCTTTGCCAATTCGAATTGTGTACAAAATAGGTGCTTGAAATCCGTGAGATGAGAATTGGACATCTTTTAGTAAAATATCATCATGGTTTACTTGATAAATGTTAATGTCTTGTTTTTTGTTCACGGCATTTCCAATACCAAAATCTACGTACCAGCCATTTTGTGCTAATACTTGATGACTAAATGTAATGCTTATAAAAATTATCAAATTTTTCATTTTTTTCATTTTTTTCATTTTTTAAAATTCCCAAAAAATCCCTATTTTTTGTAAAAAACCATGACCTAGTTCATATTGATTTTTATAATGAAAACCTTTGCCAATTGATCCGGCTTCAATATAACCGCCCAGTTTCCCCCAGCGAGTTAAAGCTAAGTCGTGTTTGATGCCAAATAATGTAAATAGTTGCAAATCAGATTGAGAGGCTTGTGAATGTAGAATGTTAAAATACTGGCCCATTCCGGTTCGAATATAAGATTGGGTATTTGAGTGATTAAAATTAGATATATAGCCATAACTCAATCCAATAAATTGATAGCTTTTCCAGCTTTGTTGTTTTAACGATGAGTCATAAATCGTGTCGTAGTCAATGGATATCAAATGATTAAATAATTGATAGTCTAATCTTATTCCATTGGATTCATCACCAGCGTAACTGGATATAGATGTTTGAATTGCAAAATTGTAATTACTCTTTTTTGGTTCAAATGAAAATGAATAAAAAGTAAGTAATGTTAATATCATCAACAATAAAATACGCATAAAAACCTAAAATATAAAACGATATATGAAATTATCTCATGTTTGTCCTTTTTTTATAACAATTCAATTTTTGAAATATTGCATATTATATGTTTTGATAAATATACAAAGGTTTTATTACATGTCTATAATCATTTACTAATTCAAAGAGGTGTGAACAATGGCTAATTTCCTATTTGCTTATCACGGTGGAAAAGACCCAGACGGACCTGAAGAGTTTGCGTCCATGATGCAAGCTTGGGAGCAATGGTTGACTCAATATGACAAAAATATCGTGGATGCTGGTAATCCAGTGGGGCCGAATATTACTGTGTTAAGCGATGGTTCGGTTACTAAAGATGGGGGGAGTAATCCAATTTCTGGCTATGGTATTTTTAAAGCAGACTCTTTTGATGAGGCGACAATTATTGCAAAACAATGCCCTGTATTATTAGCAGGTGGCAGTGTAGAGGTTGGGCAAATATTTGATGTGTCGCAATTAAGCTAAAAACTTAAGAACAATATTATTTGTAAAAAAAGCGTGATTTTAAGGTGAATAAAGTATGAAGAAGCTTAAAAATGAAAAAGAACTCGTAAAAAAAGCCATTGAAGCAGGTACAAAATATGGTGAAGCGCGTGGTGTCGTTGAGTTTGAACCTACGGATTCTGCTACTGAAAAAATTGAATATATCTATCGGTTGTTAGTGCATGACAAAGTAATCCAACCTTTGCCTCAAGATCAAATATCACAATTATCTATGAAACATCGCCTTGCAATATGGGCTTCAAAATTGGAATAACTCAAAACAATCGTGTAGATATTGATCAGGAAATTAAATAATTTTATGTTTTTAATTCAAAATTTTACGCTAGATTGAATTAATCTAAATTAATTCCAAAGACAAGGATGTCGAAAGTAGCTCAATCCTCTATAATTACAAAATACATACGCCTATTTTTAGAAATTTTTCCGAATAAGAATCCCTTCATGAGTATTTTGTTAGAATATAAATTATTAACTTCCTTTGCGTTTATTATTTTTGCATTTTTGTCTAAACATTATTTAATTGTTTTGATTCGATATCGTGCAAAAAAGAAACAAAAAGAACATCGTTCGTTAACCAATGCAATCAAAAATATTTCAAACTTAGCCGTATTAATATTGCTGTTTTATTTGTGGTCGCCAGAGCTGCAAGACTTTGCAATATCTATTGCTGCATTTATGGTGGCCATTGTATTAGCCACACGAGAATTTATTCAATGTTTTATCGGTTTTTTATATATCACTAGTACTAATCCATTTAGGGTTGGGGACTGGGTGCAAACAAAAGATCATTGTGGTGAAGTGATTTCAACAGACTGGGCAAAATTGACAATGCTTGAGGTGGATATTGCAACTTATAGCTATACGGGTAAAACCTTATTTATTCCTAATAATCAATTAATTACATCGCCGATTAAAAATTTAAACTTTCTAAAGCGCTATGTCAGTCATAGCTTTACCATAACTATGAACAGCGATTATCAACCCTATAAATACAAAGCAAAATTATTAAAGGTTGCAAAAAAATATTGTAAAGATTTTCAAACAGTAGCTGAGCGTTATAATGCAATTATTGAGCGAAGTTTGGATGTGACAATTCCTGGTCCTGAACCAGAAATTTCAATTACCACGACACAAATGGGTAGAATTAATACAACGTTCGTGATTTTTTGCCCTACTGAAAAATCATTTGAAATCGAAGAAAAGTTAACGGAGTATTTTTTTAATTTAGTTGAAGCCAGTAAACAACCAATTAATCCTGATGAATAGCACAATGATAAGTGGCATAACTGTCCAGAGGTTGAACAGAATTGGTAGGATTTAAAGCTGATTTAAATTGAAAAGATGAGGGAGATGCATTTCGAAGTGGAAAATAAAGCGATGATAAATGTGTTGAATTTGATGGGCTAATCGACTTATTAGAATTTAGTTTAAAGTTTGAATAGGTGGGCATTCACGTAAATTTAAAAGGCGTTTTATTTTTAAATTCATAATTTTCATGTATTAAAATGAAAAACCTTAATTGAAAAAGTGGGCACTTTTTGTAAGTGCCCGCTTTTATTTTTATAATTTAAAAATTAAATTATGCTTCAATGTTGTCTTCGATGAATTGAGACAATACTTTTAAAGTCACTACACCTACTTTAGTAGCAACTGGTTGACCATCTTTAAAAATCATCAGTGTCGGGATACCACGAACACCAAATTTCGCTGTAGATTCAGCACAATCATCCGCATCTACTTTAACGATGTTTAGGCGGCCTTCAAACACTTCAGCAGCTTCTTCAACGATTGGAGATAACATTTTGCATGGACCACACCATTGTGCGTGGAAATCAACTAATGTGTAACCTGATTCGATTTGTTTTTCAAATTCTGCATTATCTGTGATATTTAACATAATTAGTTCTCTTCTTGTTTTGAAAATGTGAACACTGAAGTCAGTGCTTTTTAACTGAAGCGAATCATACCCCTCTTAAACTTTCAAAATAGTGCACAGTTCACATTATATTGTCCCATTTATGGAATAATGAATCCTATAATATTCAATATATGAAGCAATAAGGGCTTTTAATGAAATTAGATGATATCGAGTTATTTGTTGTAACCGCGCAAGCGCAATCTCTTACAATTGCGTCACAGAAATTAAAAATACCTAAATCGACATTAAGTAGAAGGTTGGCGCAATTAGAAAAAGAGCTTGGAGTTGTGTTGCTGAATCGAACCACGAGAAAAGTATTACTTACAGCCGATGGCAGCGAATTACTTAGGCGCTCAAAGGGGTTGATTTATCAATTAGCGGTGTTGCAGGATGATTTTGCCAATAAAGGCAGTTTAGTGTCTGGAACGCTTTCATTACAGATTCCAATGGACTTTTTTGATCATCGTTTAATGGAAGTGATGAATGAATTTATGTTGCAAAATAGTAAGATTAAATTACAGGTCAAACAATACTCGGGAAATTATCCAACAACATTAGACGGGTTTGATTTAACCTTTGTGCATCATTCTGGCGCATTACCAGATTCAAATTTTATAGCTCGAGGCTTAATGAGTGTCTCACAATCTGTATATGGTGCATCTAGACGATATCGATTTAATAATGATTTGGATTTAACTACTTGCTTAACTTTATATAACGAGCCTCATTGGTATTTTGGTCATGGACCTAATTCAAGAAAAGTGGCTGTGGGAGGGAATGTTCAATTACCCAGTCATGCAATGTTGTTAGAGGCATGTTTAATGGGGATGGGGCCTGCAAAATTAGTAGACAACCAAGTTGAGTCTTATGTAAGAAGTGGGGCGTTAATTAAATTAAAAACCATGCAACCACTTGAGGCTTTGACTTATTCGATTTTATATCAAGGTCAGTATTTACCCAAAAGGGCAGAGGCTTTTATTGAACATTTCCAATCAGAAATTGGCCGATTAAGTAGTTTTTTACCTATTTAATTCGTTTGGTTTTGATCTTCATCTTCATCTTGAACCTCATCTTTACCTTCATCAAAGATATCAAGTTGTGTAATTTCAATAGTCTGCGTTGAGGTTTTTTTCTTGATTAGTTCAAAGCGTCTTTTTCGCATGACACAGGCGCGAGTGATTTGTTTTTTAGTGAAGTCATCTAAATCTTTCCAATGTTGTCGTTCTTCTCTTGTACGAAAACAGCCTATACATAAGCCTTTTTCACCATTTATGCAGATGTTTTTACAAGGGTTTTCGATGTGGAAAAATTCAATTTGTTTCATCTTGTTTCATTAAAATCCATATAATTTATTTAGTTGCGTGAGTAATGAATGTTGCATTTTTTGATTTTGAAATAATCGCTTTTCAAACGTCTCAAGCTTGTTTAATGCACAGGTTAGTACCTTTTCTCCTTCTGGAGTGATGCTTAATGTGTCTGAAGTTTGGTTGGTTTTATTTTCAGGCTGATTTTTTATTGAATCTGCAATCCATTTTTTGACTAATAAATACTGAATGGAAGCATAGTCGTTATCGCCTAAGTTCATATTCTTGTTTTTAATATTTAATAGCAATAAAACCTGTTTATAATTTAAATCTAAAGGAGCTAATTGTTTTTCTATGCTTTGCTCAAATTTTTGGATTGTTTCTAATAAATTATTAAAACTATTATTTGAATTTAATTCATCTACGCTTTTTTTGACAAAATCATAACGATAATAGTCTTCATCAACGATGTTGTTATCGATTTGAGTAATATCTAAATCAATGGGTCTTGCCGCATTTTTATTGGATTGGCGAACTCGGCCTAATTGTTTTTCAATGTCTAGTAATTTTAATTTTAAAGCGTGTTTGTCTAAATCTGTTTGAAATAAAAATGCTGTATTAATATAGTCTGGTTGTGTGGTGTCGCCTTGGGCTTTTGTACGTAACAGTGAGGCGATGTGTGCATGTGAATCAATTAATTGTATCTGCTTAAACGCTAAATCTACGTTTTGTTCGGCGTTGATGTTTGAGCCTACAGATACAATATAACGAGTCATTAACGTTCTCTTGATGCAGTAATGGATACATTTTTAGCGTAGCGCAGTGCGCCGGGTTTTGCGATTTTTACTGTGGCTTTTTCAATACTTGCTTCTTGCATGATGATGTCTAAAAGTACGCCTAACAATCGCTCAATGGTGTTGAAGCTTGAATTGGCAACAGTACTTAAAATTTCTTTATTGATCGTGCGGTAATTGACGCAGTCTTCAATGTCATCACTTAACATTGCTTTGGATATATCCGTTTCGATCCAGTAATCAATTAAGAGCTTTTGTTTATTTTCTCTCTCTTCTTGTTTGATACCTAAAATGGTATAAATTTCTAATTTTTCAACATATATGGTGGACATGATAAATGACTCCCTCCGTCTAAATGGATTATTTGACCGGTCATGGATGAATTTTTTTGTAAGTATTCAATTGTATTTGTGAATTGATCTAAAGCAATGGGGGTGTGCATTAAGTTCATATCACTTTTTTTAATGCTTTCACTTGCTTGGTTTGGCGGCAACACATAACCAGGAGCAATACCATTGACGCGTATATGGGGCGCAAGTTCTATTGCAGATAATTCAGTTAACGTTTCTAGGGCTTTTTTACTGATAAAGTACGCGGCTTTAGATGTATATCGATGAGATAAATTGGCATCTAATATATTAATCACTTGAGCAGCTTTGTTTTGTTTGGCAATGGATTGGGTTAATAACCATGGGGCAGTTAAGTGAACACTTAAGTTATTTTGAATTAAATCCAACGAGCTTGTTTGTATTGAGCCAACTTCAAACATGGAAGCATTATTTATTAATAAATCGATATAATCAATTTGTTTTAATAAAGTCTCAATTGACTCGGTGATTTTATGACATTTAGATAAATCTTGTTGCCATAAAACTGTTTTGATGGAGTAGGTGGATTCTAGTTTTTTTTGTAATGCTAAAGCTGGCTGGGAGGATTGGTTGAAATGTAAAACCAAATTTTTGCCTCGAGCGGCTAAATATTCATTTATGTACGCGCCTACACGCATACAGCCTCCAGTGACTAATGCCCAGCCAGACTCATTCATGATTTAAGTAAATGTAAAAATTCGGCGCGGGTATCTTTATCTGTTCTAAACGAGCCAAGCATACAAGAAGTTTTCATTTCGGAATTTTGTTTTTGAACGCCACGCATTCTCATGCATAGATGCGATGCTTCAACAATTACGCCCACACCTTTTGCGCCAGTAACATCCATAATTGCTTGGGCAATTTGTTGCGTAAGGTTTTCTTGAATTTGTAAACGCCGTGCAAACATATCAACAATACGGGCAAGTTTTGATAGTCCCAATACTTTTCCGTTAGGCAAGTAGCCTATGTGGCAACGGCCAGTAAATGGCAGCATATGATGTTCGCAAAGTGAATATAATTCGATGTTATCAAGTACAACAATTGAGTCGCAATCAGAAGTAAACAAGGCGCCGTTAATAACAGTGTCTAGATCTTGATTATAACCACGAGTTAAAAACTCCATTGCTTTTGCGGCGCGTTTTGGTGTGTCTAGTAATCCTTCGCGGGTCGGGTCTTCGCCTAACTGGGTAAGGATTTGAGTGAACTCTTTTTGCATATTAACCTGCACTGATCAAAATAACTCATCATACGTTATTTTAAAGGCGCATTCAAAATCAAAAGTGTCGTTTAATGCGATTAAGAATAGATTGGCGCGCCGCGATAATAACGTACAGGCTTTTTGGCAGCGTCATCTGAAAGTAACCCTTGATCTGATTTTGGTTCAATGCTTATCTGACCACGATATACTCGCATTGTGGATTGCGGTGCCATAATTTCAGTTGACACCAGTAAGTCATTCCAGTTTTCCCCGGCTAGACTAAATAGTTCTTTGATTAAGGCTTGTACGATTATTTGTGGGTTATCGTGATAATGATTGGCTAAAATTTGGAATAAATCGGGGTTGGCGAGTTTGACTTCCGGTTTCAAATCACTTGGCATCCACTTGCGAATTTGCATCACCAACTCAATCATAGATTTTGAATACTGCATAGTTTCAATACTTTTTTGTGAATTGGATCACCTTTTTATTACAGTCAGGTGAATAATGCAAATTTAATTCATCCTATTTATGTATTAAGTTTATTGTAAGGTAACAATCTATATATACTTGGACAAAGTTAAAGGCGCTATGCTTATTAATATAAAATAAACAATCATAATTTTAACAATTATAGAAAATGCACTAACTATAAATGGACAAGCTATAAATGCACCAATTTTAAAAGTTAAATATGGTTTTATTTATGTAGTGTCGTAAAGCGTATGATTTAAATTTCGTTAAATATAGGTATGTCAGTATGAAACAGTTATTCAGATCCATTTTTTCTTTTATTTTAACACCGCTGGAGGCTGGAAATGAGCCTTTTGCATACAAACCTTCGCATAGAAAAATTTTAATCGCTATGGGGTTAATGTTTACTGGTCTTGGTGTGAGTGTCCTATTTTTGATGCCTAAAGATGAGTTTGGTTATTTTTTACCTGTCCTTATATTTGGAGGTGGGGGAATATTGAGTTGTGTTATAGGTTTGGTAGGCACAGACCGATCTGTTGCAAAAATTTGGGGAACCAAACCCTAGCAATTCGGTTTTATAAAAAATATATGGTTATAGTAAGAATTTTGATTATTCTACTTTAAATTTACCTAATTTTTGAGTTAATACATGGGATAACTGTTTAAGTTGTTTGGCGGAATCGGTAGATTCAATTGCGGCATGTTCAGTTTGTTCTGCAAGTTCTGCTACATGTTTAATGTTGCCACTCACTTCATTAGATACAAGGGACTGCTCTTCTGCGGCTGTTGCAATTAAATGGCTGATGTTTCGTATGCCATCCATAATACCTTTAAATTCACTAATAGTGTCGTTTGCTTCTTGAGCTAAATCTAAACTTTTGTTAATTCGTAGGTTGCTTTCTTTCATCATTTGCACAGCTTGTTTAGAGCCGTTGATCATTTTGCCTGTCATGGCTTGAATTTCGGCTGTGGATTGTTGAGTGCGGTTTGCAAGGGATCGAACTTCATCGGCCACAACGGCAAACCCCCTACCTTGTTCGCCAGCTCTAGCTGCTTCTATTGCTGCATTTAATGCAAGTAAATTAGTTTGCTCAGCAATAGAGCCAATTGTTTGTAAAATACCTTCGATTTGATGCACACCAGAATCAAGTTCAACAATGGTTTCTTGAGTTTGAGAAAAATGATCACTGACGGATTGAATTGACGCTTGGTTGTTACTTACTTTTTGTGTTCCTTGAATGGCATATTCATCGGCATGTTCAACTTGTTCATGAGTTTGTTCTGCATATTTAGCCACTTCGGCCGAAGTAGTGTTCATATCCGATAATGCGCTAGATACACTTTCTAATTGCTCTTTTTGAGTGACAACATGTTCGCGTGTTTGTTTTGAAAGTGTTCGGCTGTTTTGTACGGAATGTTCAACTTGTTCAAATGTATGTTGAATATCACCTATGAGTTCTTTTAAGGATTGTGATACCGTTGCAATATAGCGCTCTAAATCCCCCATTTCATCATTTTTAGGGTTTTTTAATTTACTTGTTAAATCCCCTTGGGCTAAATTTCCTAAAATTTCTTTAAGTTGGCGTAAACTTTTCTTGAAAGTAAGGGTGATGATCGTTGAAATTAAAATCGCAATCATTAGCCCAATTAAACTGATTACAATCATTACCAATCTAGATTGCTCAAACTGTTGCTTAACCGATTGTTCAATTTGTTTAGATTGTTTTTTACTGGATTGAACTAACAATGAAATTGACCCAGAAATCAATTGGACGGAATTATTATAATCTATTAAATGCTGTTCGATTTCCTCATTTAATGTAATGCCTCTGACTTTTTGTTGGGTTAAACCCGGAGCAAAATTGGCATCTTGCGGACCGCCTAAACCACGGACCTTTTCGAGTACTTTTTCAGTAATTGCAAATACTTCTTTAACAAATTGATCGGTTTGTTCGTTGTTTTCTTTGTTTTTTAATTTTATAGCTACTGGAATAATATCACTCATCCATGTAATTAATTTCCCTCCTGATATATCTTGAATGTCTCGTTTGTTGTTGGATGATTTTATTTGTTCAACGTATAACAAGCCACTAATAACAATGGATTTTACTTCAAATAAAATGACTTCAGTTTCGCGCCAGTTTTCCAAATCAAACAATAATTCATCAAACATAGGCTCAAACAAATTAGTAAAAGATTCAAGCTCCGCTGTAATTTCTTGAGTTAATAGTTCAACTTCAAGATTATTGGAGCGCGCGATTACAATATTATTTGCAATGGTTTGGAGTGATTCTAATTGAGTGAAAATATTCTCAATGTTTTCTAAATTTTGTGGTTGATTCAAGCTTTTGGATTTAAGTGATTCTATATCAATTAATATTTGTTCTGAGGTTGCATTTCGTAATTCGTTAAACTTTTGCATGTCTTCGAGATTTTTTGCTGCAGCAATTAAGCGCATTTGTGTTTCAAGTACTAAGAAATTTTGCGAAAGGCGCTGTGAATCTTCAGCATATGGTGTTGTGACATTGGCCAGTTGATTAAATTGATTTTCAACTTTTTGACTGTTAAACATAGACAGTGCTGTTATTAACAATAACAATGCTGTCACGATGATGAATCCTACCGCAATCCTGGCAATTATCCCAAATCTTAATGGCAGCTTCAATTTTTTGATTGGCTGGTTGGATGACTTATTCATAAATTCGCCTGTTAGTTATACAATTAGTGTAGATAACGATATTCATGATGCAAGCTTTTAGGCAATAAAAGGAGAAGTACAAGTTATGCAAGATGTAAAAGACTTAGAATTAATATTACGCACGCAAATTCCAATCATTTTTGTGGATACGTTTGAGGAAACTCGAGCTTTACAATTAGTGACACAAATGGCCATCAAGCATGAAAAAGGCCTGTATACATGGACCGCGACAGACGGACTAGTACACGGCAGTATTGATCATCCGCAAATTAATCCTGAGCACTTAGAACCAGAAGAAGCGTTAAACCATATTCGCTTTATTAAAACCCCGTGCATCTTTGCGTTATGTGATTTGCAGTATTATTTGAATGAACCTAAAAATATCCGCTATCTAAAAGATATGGCATTAAGTTATGAGCGTACGCAGTCAACCGTGATTATTATTGGTCATAACGTAGTTGCGCCAGAGGCTTTAAAGCGATATAGCGCAAACTTTAGGTTGTCACTGCCAGATGAAAGCGGTCTTAAATCCATCGTGCTTGAAGAAGCTGACAAGTGGATGCAACGCAACAATGGAAGGCGAGTACGTACCGACCAAGACACATTAGGCAAGTTTGTGCGTAACTTGAAAGGCTTAACCCAAGTAGATGCAAGGCGCGTCATTATCAACGCCATAGACGACGGAATGATTAACGATGACGACATGCCAAGCGCAACAGAAGCTAAGTTTGAGTTGATGAACCTTGATGGTATTTTAAATTTTGAACACTCCAAAACCAATATGGAAGAGATTGGCGGATTAGATAACCTTAAAAACTGGGTGAATCAACGTCGTGAATATTTCTTAAAACCCAACGAAGCCAAAATGGATGTACCCAAAGGGTTGCTACTTTTAGGAGTACAAGGTGGTGGTAAATCACTGGCAGCCAAAGCCGTGTCCCATTGTTTGGGGGTGCCACTATTGCGCTTAGATATGGGGGCTATTTTTAATAAATTTCAAGGTGAAACCGAGCGTAATATCCGTGAGACGCTTCAACTTGCTGACCAAACTTCGCCCTGTGTGTTGTGGTTAGATGAAATCGAAAAAGGACTGTCACAATCTTTTCACGAAGACGCGACCGCCAAGCGTGTATTAGGCACATTATTAACCTGGATGGCAGAGCGCACCAGTCAAGTATTTATGGTGGCCACCAGTAACGATATTTCAAAACTTCC
The DNA here is from genome assembly GCF_045862395.1 of Marinicellulosiphila megalodicopiae. NCBI lineage: Bacteria > Pseudomonadati > Pseudomonadota > Gammaproteobacteria > Oceanospirillales > Marinicellulosiphila > Marinicellulosiphila megalodicopiae. The sequence continues at coordinate 3,869,056 of NZ_AP023087.1, read as the reverse complement.
GCCTGAGTTGTTACGAAAAGGTCGTTTTGATGAAATATTCTTTGTGGATTTACCCGATGTATCAGCACGTCAAACCATCATCGAAATTCATTTGAAAAAACGTGGGTTCGATTTAGAAGATTTTGATGCGCGATATATTGCTGACAACAGTGAAGGCTTCAGTGGTGCAGAATTAGAGCAAGCGATTGTGAGCGCCATTTACCATTCGCGTTCGTTAGATTCTTTATTAAAAGACGAACACATTGTGCATTCTATTGTATCGACCATGCCATTAAGTGTGACCATGAAAGAGCAAATAGAACAGTTAAGACAATGGGCAAATGAGCGTGCGGTGTTGGCGTAATTAAAGTGTTTTTTTAAACCGCTACTTTTCATGCGTGTGCGATACGATAAAAATAGGTAAATGGATTACCCATAAAAACTTAAAGTTACAAAACATGACATTGGTAATGTTTTGTAACTTTCTAATAAAAATATAAAATCCAAAATAAAAAGTCCCCCGTAGAATTTATCACTTGAGCAGACACCTGCTTATAAAAATAAATATTACCTAAGGGCAAAAAAATGAAATCTAAATCAATTTTACAAACGAGCTTATTATTATCTACTTCGCTATTAGTGGTGGCATGTAACGATTCAGACGACTCAGATTCAAAAACAACCGAAAATGATGCAATTGAAATGGTAGCGGGTAAAGCGCATCTTCGAGTGTTACATGCAAGCAGTGATGCACCAGAAGTGAATGTTTGGGTTAATGGTGAAGTTGCTTTACCTTCAGTAGATTACACAGAGGGCTCATCTCTTTTAGCATTAGATCAAGCGACTTATGATTTAGCCGTCGAAGGTATTATTCCTAGTGGTAATGCAGTTGTCATTGATGCACCTGGTCAAAAATTAATGGCCGATACTATTTATGAAGTGGTTGCCGCAGGTGATGTAGCTGGTATTGAGCCGATCATTGTTTCAAGACCTGCCATGTTTGATGAAACTAAATCTCGAGTGACTGTATTGCATGCAGCAGATGACGCGCCAAAAGTGGATGTGCATGTTACTGCTCCTAATGCCGTATTATCTGCAGATACCGTATTAACCAGTTTTGAATTTAAAGACACAGCGGGTCCTTTGGAAGTGGATTCAGGTGATTACCACATTAGAATTACACTTGCAGGTAATCCTCAAGAAGTGATTTATGACAGTGGTGTGGTGCCTTTAAGTGCAGGATCCGATTATTTTATTGCTGCGATTGAAAACGAAACCATTACTAATTCAGGTGCCAATAAATCTCCTGTTGTATTGGCTGTGAGTGCCGATGATGCTGCAGCAGCATTAATATACTCAACAAATGACGGGGCTGAATTAAGAGTGATCCATAATGTGGGTGACGCACCTGAAGTAGATGTTGTTGCTAACGATAATTTCTCTTCTCCTTTGGTGAGTAACTTGGCATTTAAAGATGTAGCCGGATATTTAAATGTACCCGCTGATGATTACAATGTGAAAGTAGCGGTTGCTGGTACGCAAACGAGTGTAATCGATGCAGATTTAACCTTAGATAATAGTGGTGTATATTCTGTTTACGCAATGGGCGACTTAGAAACAATTGCCCCATTAGTTCTACTGGATAATCCTCGTGCAATCGCAACCAATGCCCAAGTTAGAGTGATTCACGGATCAACGCTAGCAGGAAATGTTGATGTATATGTCACTGCAGTGGATGCTGTGCTAACGGGTATCAACCCAGCAATTTCAGATTTTGAATTTAAAGATGATAGCGGGTATATTTCTTTAAGCGCAGGATTATACGATGTCACTATTACACAAGCAGGATCAAAAACAGCAGCGCTAGGACCAGTTGAAATATCAATTGAAAATAGTGGTATTTATAATTACTTAGCAAGAGATAACGAAAACCTAGATGGTGTTGGTATTATTGCATTCTAATTTTTAATCCAATTTAATCAAATAAAAAACCGCATTTAATGGCGGTTTTTTTATTTTAGGGAAATAAAATATTTGATTAAAGATAAATGTTCAAAGTCAGTTAGCGACTTTTTATTCAACCGGTTTGTGAAAATTTAGAATGGGTTTATTTTAAATTAAACAACAATCTTCCCGAAGAAAAAATAAATATAAATGATGACGTATATTTAATAGTTTTATATATTTACTTGAATATATAATCCATGGACTATATATTGGTTGAAATTAAAACTTATCATACCTATGACTACTCAAACCGCCATATTACTATTACAAACCGCAGGTCGATTACAGCATAATATTGCATTAAATCTAGCTCCTCTAGAGTTAACCGCTCAACAACTTAAAGTGCTGCATATAGTGTTTGAGTCTGAAAATCAACAATCCACCGTTAATGAAATTAAAGCGAATATGCTGGACCCCAATTCAAACGTTTCTCGATTATTAAATAAATTGTTAGATAAACAATGGATTAAAAAAATTAAAGATCAAGATGATCAGCGCATTGTGTATGTGAAAATTACAGCGTCAGGCAAAAAAATAATGTGCCAAGGTAAAGAAAAAATGGATGAATCCATGGCGTGTATGAAAACCTTGACAGATGCCGAATTAAAAAAGCTATCAACAATACTTAGTAAAATTGAGTGTTAATTTAAAAAGGTGTTCTTATGAATATTATGATTCTTGGTGCAGGAATAGCGGGTTTAAGTTCGGCTCTTTTTTTAAAAAGAGCAGGGTTTGATGTCACCGTTTATGAACGTGAGTCCAGTATTAATACAATGGGAGCAGGTATTGTATGTTGGCCAAATGCTACATTTGTTTTAAAACAACTTGATTTAGAAAGCCAGTTAATAAAATATGGAAACCCAGTAAAAGAAATGACACGCCTAACCAGTGATAATGAATGCCTAGGTAGTATTAATATTTCAACAATAAACGAGACACTTAATGACATTAGTTATTCAATATTAAGAAAAGATTTAGTGAATAGCTTATATCAAACTGCATTGGATGCTTCAGTGACATTCAAGTTTAATCACCAAGTCGAAAATATCCAAACAGAAAACAATAAAGCAATGGTTCGATTTTCAAATGATCAGTATAAAACGGCAGATATCATTTTAGGTGCCGATGGACGAATGCATTCACAAGCAAGATTATACGTAAGCGGAAATAACCAACCTAAATATCAAGGGTTTAGTAATTGGGTGGGTATTTGTGAATCTGAGGATTTATTGTTTGATGAAAAAACCATACAAGATTTTTGGGGCGTCGGTTCGCGTTTTGGTTTAGTACCCATTTCCAATAAAACGTGTTACTGGGCTATGGGGTTAAAGGAAAATACTCAAACAAATAAAGATATGAATCAACAACAATTATTGAAACTAAGTGAAAATTTTCCAGATAAAATAAAACAAATAATTAAAAATACAAACCAGAAAACCATCAAAAAAATATTTGTACACGATCATGACACCATTAAACTATGGCATAAAAATAATCTATTGTTAATTGGTGATAGCGCTCATGCTCCATTACCTACTTCAGGTCAAGGAGCGTGTCAGGCATTGGTGGATGCTTGGTTGTTTTCAACGCTAATAAAAGAATCCACACTTAATAAGGTAGGGAATAATAAGGTAGGGGCTGTGTTTGAAACATTCACTCAGCGTAGAATTGTTCAAACCCATTCAATTATGCAATCGGGTCGATTCTTAGCATCGTCCATTTTTAATGATGATCAAAATTACTGCAAACAACGAAATGCACAGGCTAAACAATCCGATTACAATCAAATGGCACAAGCAATGTCTCAAGCTTGGAAGATTTAATCTGTCACTTAAAAATAGGGTATTACATTTTTTCACAGTTCAATAATAAACCTTACTACTTTAATGACTTTGTCCATAAAAGTTGAGCTAAACTTAATTTTGAATTACTGGAATTCGTGAGAGTTGTTAATGAAGCTACTAATAGTTATTGTTGGTTTAATGCCGTTATTAAGTCTGGCTCAGTATAAAGTTGCAATAGATGAAAACTATGTAAAGGAAACAGGGGTAGCCATCATTGATGATTTAACCGAAGCCTATCGCCGATTAGGAATAGATGCTGTATTTGAAGTGATTCCAGGTGAGCGAGCGGTTCAAAAAAGTATAAAAGGAGATTATCAAGCACTTGATGCTAGGTTTTTAAATCCCGATGTGTTTTTTAATTTAATACCTGTGCAAGAATCGATATATTTGTCACATCATATAAATGCATACAGCTTAAAAGATTTGGGTAATATTACAAAGTATCAAGATCTTGAAAATTACGTGGTGGCATTTCCAAGAGGCGTGCAAATTAAGAAAAAAATTACCAATATCGTTCCAAATTTACAAACCTTTGAATCCCCTAGCTTCGAGATATTAGTTAAAGCATTGAAATCAGGTAGAGCAGACATTATTGTAATGAGTGGAGAAATTTTAAACGTATTTATTTCAAAAGAATTAACCAAAGATTTTATAAAATTAAATAATGAACCCCTTGATGTGATTACCACTCACCATCATTTACATGAATCATACAGTTATTTAGAACCTGAGCTTTCAAAAATATTTAGAGAGATGAAAGCAGAAGGGTATTTTCAGTTAGTGCCAAAATAAATTGATTGAATAAATATGCACTTTCATTTTAATGAATGAGAAAGTGCATTTTAAATAGAAAGTTAATTTTTAAATAAAAAGTGCAATTTTAAATATTTAGACTGGTAAAAATATTTCTGTTTTAACAGGGGTATCAATACTGGTAACACGTTTGGCTTGTATATTTAAAGTTTGTAATAAAAGATGAAACGCTTCAATTGGGTCAACTAATTCTTTACTGTTTTGCTCAAACCCTTCAATGACTTGTTCTTGCTGCTCAGTAAGATCTCCGGCTAAATCATAAATAGCACTAACAATGTGGTGCGTCTTCATGGTGTTGTTGATAAATACCAAATCGTCTCTTATTTTTTCCCATTGGCTAACACTGATTTTTGAATGGTTCGCCAGTTTTTTACGCGCTCGATTTATATTGACATCTACGCAATGGTTTTCACCCATTTCAATTAACTCATCAATTAATTCATCCGTCACTTCAATGCCAATTGATGACAATGTTTGCTGGGTTTTATTGTTTCTGATTTGCGCTTCTTGCCAACACCATTCAGACATATCTTCATAACATTCCATAAAGAATTCTTTTGGATCTTGAATTTTTTGATATTTTAATCCTTCAGGGCATTCAGCGTTGATGGATTTTAATAGTTCAATAATACAGTTCGATTCTTTGAACGCTATTTTATGATTCTCTGGTCTGTTTGAAAATGATGCATGTGGATTAGATGTTAAACACACACTGCCTTCTTTTAATTTACAGCCGACTTCGTACATAAATGTGACATTTTCAGGATCTAAATCTGCACAGGCTTCATATATGGCACCGACAGCCTGATTTTTAAAATCCCAAAGCGATATTCTGATGACACCCATACCTGTATAAGCTGCAAAATAGCCTAAATGACTAGCGCCCACTTTTTTCAATTCTGATTCATTGTAATTAAGCTGTTCAACTTCTTTCCATTGATCAGAATTGATCGACTCAAGTTCTAAATCCATCATGGGTAAAACAGAAGTCGCCAAATAAATATCTGAATCTTTTTGTTTTTTGATAAATCGATATAGTTTCCATGCGTAATAAGCAACAACTAAAATGATAAGTAAAAATACGATTCCTAAAATTTGTAAAAACATGATCTTTAATCCGTGTAGTGTAATCATTGAGTAGAGTGAATTGTGCATGTATTTAACGTAATTTTTATCCTTAACGCGCTAAACTATTTATATTTTGACTCTCGTTTCTAGGGTTACGCCATCAATGCGAGAAGGAATATACCTGAAATTTCTATTCTTATAAACTCAAATTACTTTTAGTAATGCACTGCATCAACTTCTTTCATTGGATGTTTATCCACATAACCCCCATGCTATTGTTTTTTGCAGGAGTAGATCTCATGGGTATTTGGATCGTTTTTACAATAATGGCAGTGGTGATGCAGGCAGTAAGAACCGCTGCGCAAAAAAATATGTCAAATCACTTATCACCATTAACTGTAACGTTTGTGCGTTATGGATTTGGGTTACCCGTCGGTTTGATTTATTTGGGTGGCTTGTTTTATTTCTTAGAAGTCCCTTGGGTACAAATATCAAAAGGCATAGAGCACTCTCGATTTTGGGTGTTTGTGGTAGTAGCCAGTATTTGCCAAATATTAGCAACGGCGTTTGTGATTAAGTTATTTTCGTACCGCAATTTTTCAGTGGCCATCGCCTTTTCTAAAACAGAAGCGATGATGGCAGGTATTTTTGCGACAGTGTTTTTTCATGATTATTTATCGATGTATGGGTGGATTGCTGTTGTTGTGGGGGTGATTGGTATTGTGTTGTTATCAAAAATTGATATCAAACAATTATCTACGATGCCAAAGGCGGCGTTGTTTTATGGTGTGGGTTCTGGGGTTTTATTTGCTTGGACCAGTTTAAGTTTAAGAGAAGCCAGTTTGGTTTTAGAGTTACCATTAATATTTAGTGCATCAATGACATTGGTTTTTATGTTGATTTTACAAACGATTATTTGTTTTGTATTAATCAAATGGTTTGAGCCTGATCAAATTTTAAAATTAAAATCACACAAGTCTATTGCATGGTTTGTGGGCATCACCAGTGCATTAGGCTCAATAGGGTGGTTTAGCGCCATGAGTTTACAGCAAGTGGCTATAGTAAAAACTTTAGGTCAGTTAGAAATTGTGTTGATGTTGTTGATTTCAATTTTTTATTTTAAAGAAGTGATTTCTAAACAAGAGTGGTTAGGGATAGGTTTGATTTCAATGAGCGTGGTGTTTATTTTCTTGTAAACAGCCACCCACAAAAAAAGCCAGCAACCGCTGGCTTTTTATATTAGAAATTAGATGAACGATTTTTTTAAAATGTTTAGATCTGTGAAAAAATAGAGCTACTAGACAAACCTTGTTTTTCCATTACATCACGTAGGCGTTTTAATGCTTCTACTTGAATTTGGCGAACACGTTCTCGTGTTAGGCCAATTTCACGACCTACTTCTTCAAGTGTGCTGGTTTCGTAACCACGTAAACCAAATCGGCGCGATAAAACTTCACGTTGTTTTTCGCTCAATTCATCAATCCAGTGGCTGATATTGTCGCGTAAGTCGGAATCTTGCAATACATCAGCTGGGTCACTTACGTGGTCATCTGCAATGGTATCTAATAATGATTTGTCTGAATTTGGACCTAACGGTGTATCAACAGAAGCAACACGTTCGTTTAACCCTAACATGCGTTTCACATCTTCTACGGGTTTTTCTAATAATTCAGCAATTTCTTCAGCAGTGGGTTCGTGATCTAGCTTTTGAGTTAATTCACGAGAAGCGCGCAAATACACATTTAATTCTTTTACGACATGAATCGGCAAACGGATGGTACGAGTTTGGTTCATGATGGCGCGCTCGATTGTTTGACGAATCCACCATGTTGCATAAGTTGAAAATCTGAAGCCACGTTCAGGATCAAATTTCTCAACGGCGCGAATCAAACCTAAATTACCTTCTTCGATTAAATCTAATAGCGTTAAGCCACGATTGACATAACGACGTGCGATTTTAACCACTAAGCGTAAATTACTTTCAATCATACGCTTACGACCTGCTTCGTCACCTTTTAAAGCTAATCGAGCAAAGTAAACTTCTTCTTGAGGAGTTAATAATGGTGAGAAACCAATTTCATTTAGGTAAAGCTGAGTGGCATCCAGATTTTTGCTTAAATGTTCATCCCCTTCACCAATGACATTATCAACTGCATCTTTAAAATTTTCTTCATCTTTAGAATCGTCTGAATCATCAAAAGCATGCTCATTGATTTGAGTGAAGGTTTCTGTGTTTTCGAGTTCCCTAGTTGCAGGCATAGTCTTATTTCCAATTTAACAAAAAGCACGGCTCTTTGCTGGTGTTCATTTACCCCTATGCCGTTTACCTCTTATAATTTGGGTAAATACAACATAGGATCCACTGGCTTACCTAAGCTGCGAATTTCAAAATGCAATATTGAATTTCCGCTGCGGTCATTACCTATTTCGGCAATAACTTCACTTGCTTTAACAATTTGTTTCTCTTTTACGACAATTTTATTTAAATTGCTGTAAGCACTGAGCCATTGATTGTCATGCTGGACGATTAAAAGCTGGCCATAACCCAAAGGGCCAGTGCCTGCAAAAACGACAGTACCCGTCGCAGCAACACGTACAGATTCCCCCTTTATGCTTTGGATATCAATACCTTTATTAATATCACCTTTATCGCTAAATGTTCGCACTATATTACCGACGGCAGGCCAGTTCCATGTGGAAGGCTGATGAATAGTGGGGTTGGATGTAGTGGGTTTTTTGACGGTTTCTTGACTGGGTGGGATTTCTGCTACTGTGTTTTTTGACACGGCGTTAGAATTTTCAGGAGGGGTAATAACAATTTGCTCCAAAGGAGCAGGTACTTCTTCAATGATTGGAGCTACAAAATCTTCGGGTAAATCCACAACGGTAATACTTTTATCAACTTGAGAATCGGAAATAGATTTTGCCGCATCTATGTTCAGTATTTGTCCGGGAAATATGATAAACGGGCTGTTTATATTGTTTGCAGTGGCTAATTTTCGATAATCTAATTCGAATCCATAGGCAATTGAAAAAAGCGTATCGCTTTTTTTAACTCTATATTGATGGTTGTCAACCTTCTCGTGGGCATCTAAATCAATGGGTAAAATCTCAGCAATGGATTCATTGACCTGAGATTGAATTGAAGGCGAGTTCTTGCCGATTTGATTAGCATGTCGATCGATTCCATGCTTGTTTTCATACCAAGCCCGAGCAGTAAATGGATCATCTAAAGAATGATAAGCAGGTAGGTTAATGCAACCTTGTACCAAAATAAACATACCAGAACAAATTACTACACGCAGGGATTGAGTGCGCCAATATTTTGAAGAAATTTTGCTTAGGTTTATATGCATCATGCTTCTCTTTTAATCTAATAATTGCTCTATATTTAAAAAAGGTCTGAAAATCTTTTTTCAAAAAACAAAATTGTCTAAAAAACCCATAAAAATACTTAAATTGAATTTGACTTTTTACTTGACCATTTAGTAATTACGTAAACTGCACCAATTGTTGCGATCGCACTAAGAATGCTCGCAACTAAAAAAGATGATGTTTGGGTGGCTTGGGCATATTGACTTGGTAAATACCAAGAGGTTTCAACGCTATGGTGAGGAGTTACTTGCCAAGGCCATACTTTTACTAATGCACCGATAATAAACCCAGTCATTAACATCATCACGCTTTGTTCTGCTTTGCTTAATAGCCATTTTAATACATGAGAAAAGCTTAATAACCCAAAAAGTGCACCAATCATAAACGGCCACAGCTCTAATATTTGTGAAGGATTAGCCACGCGCTCAATGACAGGTTCATACAAACCTAACAGCAATAATATAAATGAGCCTGAAATGCCCGGTAAAATCATGGCGCAAATGGCAATGGAGCCTGCAAAGAATAAGTGCACAGGGTTGGAGAAATCTAAAGCGATTCCTGATTGAAACGACAACCAAGCGGCAAAAGCGATTCCAAACACAAATAAAATCCAATCTTTTGGGTTTTTGCGGGCGTATTGTTGTAATAAATGAATCGACGAAATAATCAATAAACCACAAAACGCCGCCCAAATCACAGGAGGGTAATGCTCAAGTAGAAAATCCACAAGTTTGGCTAATAATAAAACACCCGATGCAATACCAATAAAAAACGGAATCAAAAACGCCCAATCGATTTTATCAATGGCCTGTTTGAATTTACCCGTAAACACTAATTTAAACCAATGATGATCAAAGGATGTGATCAATAAAATTAGACGTTGATAAATACCCGTTAAAATCGCGATGGTACCGCCTGATACACCAGGAACGGTGTCGGCTGCGCCCATGGCTAAGGATTTAAGGGCTAAAATAACACTTTGTTTAATATTCAACTGCACGGACTACTCCACTTTTTAAAGGCACAAAAAACGCAGGCTCAACTAATGTTTTGCGCACGCCTGTGCTTGTTTTTTCTACTAACCATAAATCTTGTTTGGTTTGATCACCAACAGGAATCACTAATCGACCCCCTTCGCTTAACTGATTAATTAAATCTTGAGGGATTTCATCAGGCGCGCAGGTGCAAATAATGGCGTCATAAGGTCCAGCTGAAGGCCAGCCAAATCCGCCATCGGTAATGCGATATAAAATATTTAATAATGACAAATCGTTGTGACGCGCACGGGCTTGTTTTTGCAAACTGGCAATGCGTTCAACGGTGTAGACCATGGGAAATAAAGCCGAGATCACGCTGGTTTGATAACCAGAGCCCGTGCCAATTTCAAGCACTTTATCAATACGCTGACCACCCATTAATAGCTCAGTCATTCTTGCTACTATATAAGGTTGCGATAATGTCTGAGCGTGACCAATGGGCAGTGACACATCTTCATAGGCTTTATGAGCCAAAGCTTGGTCTAAAAACAGGTGGCGAGGAATGTGTGTCATGGCTTCAAGTACATCGTTATCATTAATACCTTGAGAGACAAGACGTTCTACCATTCTTTTTCGAGTACGTAAGGATGTCATGCCCGAGCCTTCGTAGGCTTGCCAATCATGTCTTGAAGCTCTAAAGCGTTCAGTCATCAATAATTTCTCTCACTACCGCTGTAGCAAAACTGCCCGCAGGTAACATAAACGATAAATGGATTTGATCAGGTAATACCTGAAATGAAAATTCATGCAGTCTAACACGCAATGCACGGCGCTCCATTGGTAATTTTTTGGAAATTAAACCTTGAGCAAAAACCGATTGTTGTTCGATCACCTCTTGCTCAATTTTTTCAACTTCATCATGAATATGTAACGCCCCCTTGCCCATCATTATTCCTGTTGGGTGAATGTCTAGTTCGTTCATTCTTGCAGGTAACGTTGCTTTATCTTGTTCATTGGGATCAAAAAAACTTTTGCTGCCATTTAGCATGCATACATCGCCGGCAAGGTATTGATTCCAGCTTTGATTTTGAATACGTTTTTCTAACACTAAGTTAAAAATATGTGAGCGAGCAGCCGAAACCGCCATGCGCTGGGTCATTGGGTTATCACGACTTTCATTTGCAAATAGGCGTTTAGCCGCTTCTAAGTTACCGCCATCAATGCCAAAACGTTGTTCGCCAAAATAATTGGGTGCGCCATGGATTTTGATCCACTGAATACGTTCTTCAATATTTTGAATATCTTGCTCATTTAAAGTGGTGCGATCTTCAATGGATAATTGACTGATCGTGATATTAAATCGATTGCCTCTAAGTGCTGACGATTTAAGCGCTTTGTTGTGGCGAGTCGATTTTAAAACTTGCGTACCTTCTATATCAAACAAATCAAAATCGGGATCGGCTTTGCCAGGTAAATGTACTGAAAACCATTGACGCGTCACAGCATAACGATCTTTTAATCCACCAAAATTCACTAAACGGTTATTCACACCGGCCCAGCGTGCAATTTGTTTGGCGACCCAATCTGTATTTTGATTACGCTTTTGAATCCACAAAAATAAATGTTCACCTTCCCCCGTTGGCTCAAAAGAAATGATTTCTTCAACCACAAAGTCTTCGCTGGTTTGTTTGATTTCGCCCTTTAAATTAAGAGAGGGTAATGCTTTTTGATATTTAAATGTTGAAGTGCCCATTTACGCTTTCACCAACACAACAGCTTCAACTGCAATGCCCTCTTTGCGACCAGTAAACCCAAGTTTTTCAGTGGTGGTAGCTTTTACGCTGATTTGGTTGATATCACAGTGCAAAACATCCGCAATACTTTGGCGCATTTTAAGTACATGAGGCTTTATTTGAGGGGTTTGCGCTAAAATTGTAATGTCGGCATTATGCAGAAAATAGCCCTTTTTTTTAATTAAGTTGTAGACATTTGCGAGTAACTCTCGACTGTCAGCATTTTTAAATTCGGCGTCAGTATCTGGAAAATGAAAACCGATATCACCAAGTGCTAGGGAGCCTAACAGCGCATCGCACAACGCATGCAGTGCAACATCGCCATCAGAGTGCGCAATTAAAGGAGCAAAACAATCGATTTTAACGCCGCATAAGTGAACAACAGATTGCTCTTTTGGGCTATCAAATTTATGTACATCAAAACCATGGCCGATACGAAAATCCACTTTAATACCTCTTTTTAAATTTGTTGTGAACGGGAATTAAATAATGTATTTCCCCGCCGTCCTCGACATGTTTTTTGTCAAGGACCACTGTCAGTGTGTTAAATAAAATTCAGCCAAGACTAAATCTTCAGGCTGGGTAATTTTAATATTTGAGCGTTTAGATTCAACTAATCCTACAGGGTGTCCACAAAGCTCCATCGCTGACGCCTCGTCTGTGATGAGTGCGTGTTTGGCTATTCCTGTTTCAATGGCCGTTAACAATTCATTTAAACGAAAACATTGTGGTGTTTGAGCTTGCCAAAAATCCCTGCGATCAATGGTTTGAGTCATACCGTTAATATGTTGCTTCAACGTGTCGACTACTTTGTTAGCTAAAATGCCACCTTGATTATTAGTTTGGCAAAATTCAATTAATCGATGAATATCATTCACATCAACACAAGGGCGAGCGGCATCATGCACTAAAACCCAGGGGTTATTTTGGTCTTGTAGTTGAATGTGTTTTAAGGCATTAAGGACCGAATTTACTCGCTCTTCACCACCCAAACATTGTTGGACTTTAAAATCAAACGTAAGAGTTGGCCAAATTCTGTCTTCACTGGATATGGCTGTCACTATTCCCGCAGGTTTCAGTTTAGCCATTGTGTTTAACGTGATTTCTAAGATACTTTGATTGTTTATTTTCAAGTATTGCTTAGGAATATCAGCCTGCATGCGGCTGCCAATACCGGATGCGGGTATTACGATCCAAAAAACTTGAAGTGTTGAATTAATCATTGGGCGATACAAATAGGTAAATTTCTTCATCTTCTTTGATCAAACCTAATTTTAGTCTGATCATTTCTTCGTAGGCTTCATCGCCGGTTTTTAAATCGTGCACAAGGGCTCGCATTTGATTAGTTTGTGCTTTTAGTTCGGTATTTATAAATTTCTGCTCTTGAATTTGTGTCTCAAGGGTACTTAAATGCGCTAAGCTATTTTCACCAGTCCATAGGCGAATCTGCAATCCAATGAGCATAAAAACCAATATGGCAATCAGCACTTTCATCAATAAAGTCCAAGCAAAATAATTGAGCTATTTTGCAAGTTTTTCAAACGTGATGCCAGTGCAGAAGTTGAATGATTTCCTTTAATGCTGTTTTTTGTGCAAAAGCAGTGAAAATTGCTAAAAAAAGTATTTAAAAGTTGTTAAACTTCGCGCCCAATTGAATCCAGCTAATATAAGGGTATGACATGGGACAGCTTTCGAATTTAATTGAAAATAATAAAGACTGGGCAGAAGCCACCAATCTTCGTGATCCAGAATTCTTTAAAGATTTAGCAGAGCAACAAACTCCTAAATATTTATGGATTGGTTGCAGTGACTCGCGAGTGCCTGCGAACCAAATTACAGGCTTAAAACCTGGTGAGGTATTCGTACACCGTAATATTGCCAATATGGTAGTGCACACTGATTTAAACTGTTTGTCGGTTTTACAATACGCCGTTGACATTTTAAAAGTCGAAGAAATTATTGTTTGTGGTCACTATGGTTGTGGTGGTGTGCATGCTGCAATGCATGACCAGCGAAATGGCTTGGTTGATAACTGGCTTCGTCATGTAAAAGATGTTCGTGATAAACATCAAAAAATTATCGACAATCAAACCGACGATCATCAACGTCGTAAGCGTTTAGTTGAACTTAACGTGATGCAACAGGTGTATAACTTATCTCAAACTACCGTGCTGCAAGATGCATGGGCGCGTGGACAAAAAGTAGGCATCCATTCTTGGGTGTACGGTTTACACAATGGTTTAATTAATGATTTAAACTTTCGTGTTCGCAAACCAGAGCATGTTGCAAAGCGTCATGATCAAGCTTTAAAAGATTTGGAAAATAATAATGAAACTGACGGTAAGTGATTTTATTGCCCGAAAAGGGCAAACGCCGATAACCATGTTAACCGCCTACACAACCCCAGTGGCTAAGTGTCTAGAAAATGCAGGCATCGAAATTATACTGGTAGGTGACTCATTAGGAATGGTAGAAATGGGTTTTGAGTCCACTCAAGACGTCACCATGGAGCACATGGAATACCACATTGGTGCTGTGCGTCGTGGCGCACCCAATACTCATATCATTGGTGATATGCCATATAAAAGTACGCAAACCGTTGAAATGTCGATCCAAAATGCCAAGCGTTTAATTGCTGCAGGTGCCGATAGCGTTAAAATTGAAGGACCTGAATGTGCTAACATTCAAGGAATTGTCAATGCAGGAATTGCTGTTGTGGGTCACACAGGTTTAACACCACAAACCGCTAAAAATTTCAAACAGGTAGGCAATAGTGAGCAAGATATTATTCGCTTAAAACAAGACACTCAAGATATCTGCAATGCTGGAGTGTTTATGCTTGTCATAGAACATACACAACCGACACTTGCTAGCCAATTAAGTAAAAGTATCAGTATACCGACAATTGGTATTGGTGCAGGTAACGAATGTGATGGACAGGTATTAGTCATAAACGATGCCGCTGGTCTTGGTGATTACTGGCCACCTTTTACTAAACAATACGCGCAAGTCAGCCAAACATTTGTTGATGTCGCCAAACAATTTAAACAAGATGTAGAAACTAAACAGTTTCCATAAATCCGGAGAGCACCAATGGGAAGAGCATTCCAAAACCGCAAAGAATCCATGGCAAAAACGTCAGATGCCAACGCTAAACTTTACAGTAAATTCAGTCGTGAAATTTACGTAGTAGCCAAAGCAGGAGGGGGCGATCCAGATGGAAACTTAGCATTACGCTCTTTGATCGACCGTGCTAAAAAAGCGCAAGTACCTGCACATGTTATCGACAAAGCGATTGATAAAGCAAAAGGCGGCGCTGGTGAAGACTTTAATGTCGCACGCTACGAAGGTTATGGTCCAGGTAATGTAATGGTAATTATCGATTGTTTAACCGATAACGCGAACCGTACTTATGGTGATGTGCGCTCTTGTTTTACAAAAACTAAAACAAAAATCGGTACACCAGGTTCAGTTGCTCACATGTTTGATCACAGTGCTATTTTTGTGTTTGAAGGCGATGAAGAAACAGCACTTGAAGCATTAATGGAAGCGGATGTTGATGTACAAGACATCGAAGATGATAATGGAAAATTAACCGTATTTGCGCCACATAACGAATACAACAAAGCCAAGCAAGCATTACTAGAAGCATTTGAAGGCGTGGACTTTGACGTTGACGAAATTCAATTTGTGCCACAAAACATGATGGAAATTCCAGAAGACGCACTACCCATGTTTGAAAAATTTATCGACATGCTCAATGAGTTTGATGACGTACAAAATATTTTCCATAATGGTGAAATGTAAATTTAATTGACAGATTTAATAAATAATAAAACCCGATTGGTTTGTTCTAGTCGGGTTTTTTTGTAAATACAGTAAAGAATGTATTGAAATATGGAGTTATCTGAATGAAGTTTTGTATACTGATTTTGATGATGTTGATATCTATTAATGTTATAGCAATTGAATTGCCTGAAAGAAAGCAGACTTATTTCTATGATATTAAATGGAAAAAAAGTATTAACGATATCGATTTGGTTCAAAAAAATGTATTAATGAAAATAGATCGTTATTTTGTGTTTGAGCGTATAAATAGAAGTAGAAGTCAAAAAATAGATGTTTTTATTAAAACTGAAGGCGATTTTAAAATAGAATTAATGTATGACCAGTACGGATTAAAAAAACAAATAAAATACGGGGAAATGGATTCCATGCAAAATATAATCATAGAAGATTTGTTAGTATGGGTCCAATATAAAAATGACACTCTATTTTTATTTGGAGAACAGTTTTTTACTTTTGATGTAAGTGGTAAAAATATAAATAATACTGTTGAACTATCAGAATATGATGGAATCGATCAATTAACTATTGAGAGTAAAGTGAATGGACAGAGCACTCTGCTTGAAACAATTATTGAAATTAAGGATTTGGGCAATATTTATGATTTTGATAGCTATGATTTTGATAGTTATGATTTTAAACCGAATTACGATAATGTAATAAACTTTAATTTTAATATTTCTGCATTGGTTACAGATTATTATGAAGGTGTGTCAGAAGATTATACAGCATCTAAACTAAAATTTAGACAGGAATATTTGATTGAAAAATTTGTCGATAAAAAAATTATTAAAAATTCTGTGATTGAGTTTTATAAAAATAATGAATCCGAATTTTTAAAAGGTATATTAAGTAAATCTCAATATGAGTTGATAAATGACAATATTGAAAGAAAAGAATTGACTCAGTCGGTGGGTGAGTATTTGTTGGTGAATTTTGATAAATATATCAAGGGTGAATTAACATCCAATCAATTGGATCTGATTGATAAATATGTTTCGACAATTAAGTTAAAATCAATATTTGATGTGTATGTCGAAAATGAGAATGTGTCATCGGATGATCTTATTATATTGTTTTCTATGAATGGTCCAGGATTGGGTAAACGCAAATATCTAAATAAAATTTCAATGCTTATTGATGCGCTAATTGATGTTGAAATAACAAGAAATGAAGCATTAAATGAGTTGGACAATAATTTGACTGAAATTAAGTCCAACTATTATCTTAAATATTTAAGTAGATCGCTATCACGAGATTTTGATGTGTTGGTTTTTGAGAGATTTATAAAACAATTTTATAATTTGAGTGCTAATGAATCAATATTTCATGAATTGAATGAGTTCACAACTATATTCGAAAGTAAATTTAATAATAAAAATAGTGTGATTAAAAATTTAAAATTGACTTTTAATAAGGATGAAATAGAAAATGAGGTACGTGTATTTGAAAAACAATTAAAAGATTTATTGTATTATCTTATTAATTTGCCTGTTGATCAACGTGGTGCGTCTCAAAAATTCATCATCTCACAATTGCAAAGGGTGTATAAATCCAATTATTTGAATATCAAAAAACAAGAAGCAGCTAATATGATCGTAAAAGCTAATTATAAGAAATTGGACTTGTTACTTTCCAAAAATAAATATAAACCTCGTTTTGATATAAGGTCATATAAAGGTGAGATTACCCTGCAGTTTTTGAATGAAAAATGGAATGAGTTGAATGCATCACAAAGAGGTTCTCTTATTTGGAATGTGCCTTTTACTGAAGTTGGGAACCAATGGTTGGTGAGTATGCTAAATGCAAAAATGCCAACCAGTGAAAAGAAAATACTAATAGAACGCATTGGAGAAAAAATAAATCAATATCCTGAAAATAGCCAGGCATTAATAGACTTTTTAATTGAAAATCAAAAAGTAAGTTTTAGAAAAATAATCTCAGATTATTTAGGTGAACAGTATGTGGAAATCCATGCACCACAATCAGATATAAATTAGGTGAGTATCTAAATTTAGTATAAACATGTGTAATTAGTTTGAATTGTGATATTGAACCAAAAAGTATTATAGTATTTTAAACTCATTTTTAATCAAGAATCGATCATGGCATTTAAGAATATCAAAATTTCAATCAGTCAACTTTTAGGGTTTGGGGTGAACAGCACAAGCCATGGCGAAAAAATTATTTCTGCAATTGGTGGTATGATTGCAATATTTATGGTGTGTGTTGTTTCTCAACAAGCCGTAAATTTTAATTTTTTAAGTATTCAGTCTGGTTATGTTGTGATTGCTTCGATCGGAGCCAGTGCTGTGTTGCTGTTTTCAATTCCTCATGGTGCACTTCACAACCTTGGTCTGTTTTTTGTGGACACTTAATTTCTGCTTTGGTGGGGGTGGCCGTTGTTAAATTATTTGGAACCGGTTTTACTGCTGCGGGATTAAGTGTTGGACTTGCGATATTAGCTATGGCGTATTTGCGTTGTATCCACCCTCTAGGTGGAGCAACTGCATTAACAGCGGTTTTAGGCGGGGCGACTATAAATGAGTTGGGGTTTTATTTTCTCTTTGTTCCCATCATTTTGAATTTAATTATTATCTTAAGCGTTGCGTTAATATTTAATAATATTTTTCATTGGCGGCGTTATCCTGCTCACTTAGCACGAATGTTAAAACCAACCACAGCATCTGTTGCATTAGAGCGGCAGTTTGAATTAACGCAGGAAGATTTTTCTGCTGCCATTGTACAACTGGATTCTTTTGTTGATATTACTACAGATGGGTTAATTGATTTATTAGAACTGGCAAAAATTCATGCTGAAAAAAATATAATGCACCCCGATGAAATTATTGCAGGCAAAATTTACAGTAATGGAAAACTAGGGAATTTATGGAGTGTGCGCCAAGTTGTGGATGCGGGGTTTCATCAGAATCCCGAAAAAGATCGAGTAATTTATAAAGTGTTAGCAGGCGCCGGTGGTTATGAAACTGGAATTTGTACCCGAAGCGAATTTAAGATTTGGGCAAGATTTGAAGTGGTTCAAGATAATAAGCAATGGTTGAAGGTTGAAGGTTAGGCTGAGGGTTAAAGGCTGAGGGTTAGGTTGAATAAAAAAAGGCTCAATGAGTTATACTGAATTAAATCATTCATCTTGGATATTAAGTTATGACATTGATAAAAAGTAAATTAGAAATAATAGACATTCACAGCAAACAACGAAAAGTGATTTATCAAGATCACACTTTGTTTGAAGCACCCAATTGGCATCAAACCGATGATTATTTAATTGTTAATCGCGATGGGTGTTTATTTAAAATCAATGCTGAAGGTTCAAATCAGCTTGTAAAAATCAACACAGAATTTGCAACAGGTTGCAATAATGATCATGGGATTTCACCTGATGGAAAATTATTAGTAGTTAGTCATCATGATCAGCAAAGTGATGGCCAATCTGTTTTGTATACCTTACCAATTGAGGGGGGAATGCCAAAAAAGGTGACACAAAAGTACCCCTCTTATTGGCATGGATGGTCGCCTGATGGCCAAACGTTATTATATGTTGCTGGGCGCTCCAATAGTGATAGTTTTAATATTTACAGTATTAATGTTAACGGCGGTGAAGAAACACAACTAACTGACACTCAAGGATTAGACGACGGCCCAGAGTATTCACCAGATGGCAATACGATTTATTTTAATTCATTTCAATCTGGAAAAATGCAAATATGGAAAATGGATAAAGATGGTAAAAATCAAAAACAATTAGTGAAATCAAACCATTCAGATTGGTTTGCGCACCCTTCACCTGATGGTCATAAAGTCGTGTTTATTCGTTATATAAAAGATCAAATTCAAAAACATCCTTTTGGTCAAGATGTGCAGTTAATGTTGTTGAATTTAAAAAACAATGAGTTAACTGAACTCACTGAAATATTTTATGGTGGACAGGGTTCGTTAAACGTACCCAGTTGGTCACCTTGCGGAACTAAATTAGCATTTGTGAGTTATGTTGAATAAAAAAACAAGACTCACATTAAGGTGGTATGTTATTTTTCTAAAATTGCATATCATAAATTTTGCTATTTCTTAGTTATTAAATCTGGTTGTGTAATTTACTAATTCAATATTTTGTGAGAAAAATATGAGCGAAACTCAAACTGAATCCACTATTTCTGATAGTTTACCCAATGTAATTGATTGGCTGCCCACTTCGTTTAAGCCTTTTTGGTCATTAATTGAATATTATCCAATAATTGGTGGATTAATGATTTGTCTGTGTTTTTTGGTTTTGGCATTTTTAATTCGGTTTGTAATGATAGGTGTTTTTACAAAATTGGCATTAACCAGTGAGACTAAAATTGACGATACTATTGTTAATTGCATTAGAAATCCTATTTTTACTACGGTGTTAATGTTTGGCATTGCCCTTGGAATCAAAGTGGCAAATTTTCCATTTGGTACGGATTTTTTAGTGAATGTCATTGCGTCATTAGTGGTAGTGAGTTGGATACGTTCTGCATTTATTTTATCTAGTGAAGTGCTTAAAATTTTAGCGGGTGTGCATCATAAATTTCCTGTTGTTGAACCTAGAACGGTTCCATTGTTAGATTTATTAATAAAATTAATTGTAATTTTGTTAGGAAGTTATGTATTACTTTTAATTTGGGGAATTAATCCGTTAGGTTGGTTGGCATCTGCGGGGATTGTTGGCATTGCGGTTGGTTTTGCAGCAAAAGATACATTAGCCAATTTATTTTCTGGATTTTTTATTTTGGTCGACTCTCCTTATAAAGTAGGTGATTACGTTAATTTAGACAGCGGCGAACGTGGCTGTATCACACATATAGGATTGCGTAGCACTCGATTATTAAGTCGAGATGATATTGAAATTACATTACCAAACGCCATTATCGCAAACGCTAAAATAGTCAATGAAAGTGGTGGCGGTAAACCACATATTCGAATTGCAATTAGTGTGGGTGTCGCTTTTGGATCGGATGCTGATCAAGTGTGTGAAATATTACAAAGTATAGGTGATCAATATCCTGAGTTTTGTAAAGATCCTGTGCCAAGAGTCAGATTAAGAGGTTTTGGTGCGTCCAGTCTTGATTTTCAATTACTGGGTTGGATTATAAAACCTGAAGATAGAGGTCGAATTAGACATGAAATATTACTCATTATTTATAAAGAATTTTGTAAACATAAAATTGAAATACCATATAGCAAAACGGATCTTTATATTAAAGAGTTTCCAGATAGCGTAGGTGATTAAAAATGAATTTTCAAAAATTACAAACCTTAGGTTGGTCTAATTTCTTTTTACAGCAGTTAGATTTTAATTTATTGAATGATCCTGATATTCAATTATTTAGAATCAGCGTGATTCATCGAGATGTTATAAAAGCATTGGGTGAAGAGGGTGAGAAAACTTTAATGTGTCCTGTTGAATTTAGACCGGTTAGTCAGTTTTTAGCGGTTGGTGATTGGGTAGTGACACGCCAAACAAATGAGCATTGTGTGATTGAGACTATTCTAGAAGCTAATAATAGAATAGAGCGATTAAGTAATCAGCAACGCCAGTTAATTTGTGCAAATTTGGATTATTTATTTATTGTGACCAGTGCAAACGATGAGTTTAATTTAAATCGTTTGGAACGTTATTTGGCTTTAGCTTTTGAATTTGATGTGTGTCCTGTTATTGTTTTAACTAAAGTTGATGAGTGTGATGATCTTTATTTTTTTATTGATAAAATCAACACATTAAAAATAGATTATGTGTTTGCAATTAATGCATTTGATGAACAAACCCTAAAGCCGTTAAATGAATTTTTATTGCCAACAAATACACTGGCATTTGTTGGCTCTTCTGGAGTAGGTAAGTCTACATTGGTGAATCATTTATTTACTGATGATGCCATTAAGTACATGAAAACTTCACAAATACGTGAAGATGATGCGAAGGGTAAACATACCACTACGCACCGTGAATTATTAATTAATAACAAAGGGGTTATTTTAATCGATACTCCTGGTATGCGTGAATTAAAGTTACTTAATGCTGAACAAGGGTTGCAACACACTTTTTCAGATATTGTAAGCTTGACTCAACGTTGTAAATTTAATAATTGTCAGCACCAAAATGAAAAAGGCTGTGCAGTGCAATTTGCATTGGAATCTGGTGAATTAGGTGAAGCGCATTATCATAATTATTTAAAACTGCAAAAAGAAGATGCGTTTCAAAAACGACAAGCGCTAGGCGCATACGCAGAGAAAAAACATCAACGTGAATTACACATGATGTATAAAGAACATAAAAAATAATAATCGGTTTTAAAGCTCAAGGAAGAGTTTTGCCACTTTGGTTTTCAAACTTCATATTCCACTGATAAGGATAAATACTGCTCATCCATCGCATTTCTGAATGTTATTGTTTGCCAAATGTAAATGTCTGTTATTAGTGTCTATTAATTGAAGGATTTTATTATCCGAATTAAGTTTTGAATGTATCCAAAATATATTTTTACGATCAAAGTTTTTGTATTTTTATTCTCGTTATGAGTTGTAAATTATTTTCTAAAATATAGCTTAAAATAGAATAAAGCTTATATATCAGTGTTATTTTATTTTTATTTACTGGGTGTAAATTTTATTGTTGAAATTTATTATTGAAAAAAAGAAGAACTGATTCAATTTATTGATGTTAATGCTTTGTAAATGTAATGTTTAATTGTTATTGTTTTGTACTCTATGGATATTACAAAAGTAAAATCCAAATTCTATAAAGCAAAATGGCTGTTTTTTCACTGTTTTGCTCTTTTAATAATAGGTAAAACAATGAATATTAAACTTCTTTTTGCGACCTGTATGGTCTCAACGATCGTCGCATCAAGTTGTATCAGTGATCCGGGTGCTCAGCCAACGGCTTCAGATACAGCAACTCAAACGACTGGCGGGGTGGATAACTCCCAAAATAACACACTAACACAAACACAAACTCCTACAGAAACAGGAAGTGGCACTGAAACTGAAGCTCCAACTGAAACTCCAACTGAAACACAAACTGGTGGTGCTGAAACTGAAACTCCTACAGAAACACAAACTGGTGGTGGCACTGAAACTGACGTTGTTATCGATACACCGTCTACGATTAAATTAAATGAATCAAATTATTTGGCTTGTGACAATGTGCAAATTGAAACTGAACATGCAGGTTATGAAGGAACTGGCGCTTTAAATGCGACTAACGAAACAGGTTCTGGCATCGGCTGGACATTTAATGCTAATCAATCTGACTCTAATGCAACTATGCAAATCACTTATGCCAATGGAGGCGATGTAAGTCGTCCTGCTAGTATTTCAGGTGTAATGGGTTCAGTTGATTTTGCTCAAACAACTCAATGGAATAACTGGACCACTATTTCGGTTCCTGTTTCAGTTTATGCTGGCATGAATGATTTTGAAATGGTTGCTTTGCAAGCTACTGGTTTAGCAAATATTGATTTTATTGAGATCACTTCTGAATCTGCATCTTTATCAATCCCTAATACACTGGGTAATTGCGATACTGTTGTCACTAATCCTACAGAAACTGACACTAGTGTGACACCAACAGACACAATGACTGACACTTCTGGAAATACAGAAACTCAAACTGATGTTGATTTAGTTGTCGGTTCAAACAAAGCAACCGGTTTTGCTTCTGAAAACGGTGGCACAACCGGTGGTCAAGGCGGTCAAATTGTTTACGCCACTACAGGTACGCAAATCCACGAAGCATTATGTACTCGTGCATCAAGTGATACGCCAATTATTATTCAGGTTGAAGGTACAATTAACCACGGCAATACAACTAAAGTGTCGGGTGACAGCTGTAATACTGCGGCGGATTTAATTGAATTAAAAGACATCAGTAACGTTACAATTGTAGGTGTGGGTAATGGTGCTTTATTTGATGAGTTGGGTATTCACATTCGTGGATCATCAAACATCATTTTACAAAACCTTCATATTCGTAACGTGAAAAAATCTGGCTCTCCTACCTCAAATGGTGGTGACGCAATTGGCCTTGAATCAGGTGTGTCTAACATTTGGGCTGACCATTTAACTCTTGAAGCAAGTGGTTCTGAAACAGATGGTTACGATTCATTATTTGATATGAAAGCGGACAGTACTTTTGTGACGGTGTCTTACACTATCTTTAGAAACTCAGGTCGTGGTGGTTTAGTTGGTTCAAGTGCTTCAGATAATCAAAATGGTCCGGTTACATTCCATCATAACTGGTATGAAAACATGGATTCTCGAGTACCGTTAATGCGTGGTCGTTTAGGTCATAGTTATAACAACTTCTTCGATGGTATTAATAAATCAGGTATTAACGTTCGTGTTGGTGGTGAGATGTTAATTGAAAACAACTACTTCCAAAATGCAACTAACCCAGTTGGAACGTTCTATACCAATGAGCTTGGTTATTATGAATTAGTGGGTAATATCTTCGGTGATAACATCGTTTGGGATGATTCTGAAGATGATTATAACCCAGCAGGTCCAAATCCAATGTCAACAACGACAGGTGTAAATATTCCTTATAGCTATTCGGTTGATTCTGCTAATTGTGTGCCTGCCTTGGTTTCACAGGCAGCAGGTGCTAACAAAGGTATGTTAGTGTCAGCAGGTGGTTCTTGTGATGTGGTGCCAGGTGGTGGAAATAATACTAATACTCAAACCAATACCAGTGTGGCAACAGATACGGATACTGGAACAGATTCAAATACAGATACCAATACCGATACTGGAACAACTGTTGATTACGATGCAACAGGCGATGCTTGTTACGATTTAGTGAACGATCCTGATATGAACTGGGATGAATCTCCAACGTTAACAACTGATCAACAAATTGTAGAATGTTTAGCTAATTCATTAGGTAAGCCAGTAGGTTTTGGTCAAAATGCAACGGGCGGTTACAACCCTAACGGTAGCTCAAACTTAGTAGTGATTAAGAAAAATCAATCAACCATCCCTGAACAGCAAATATTTGATGCAATGAGTAGCCCTGCTTATAACTGGGTTGTGTTTGATAAAGATGATTTTGCTCAAAAAACAGATATTGCCATGTACCGTTTGTACTGTACTGACTCTGAAGTATTGTCTGCATTAGATAATGCAACCACTGCTCAATGTATGGATCACCGTTTATGGTGCCAAGCAAAAGGTAACGACAACGAAGCGTGTTACACCGAGTTTTTCAACACTAAGTTAAATGATAGCGATTTGCCAATTCGTAACCCAATGATCGATTCAAACACAACTTTTGATGGTCGTGGTGCTAATGCTGAATTCTTATTTAGTGGTTTTAAAATTGGTGCAGACAGCAGCGGTGCGTCAACTCATCAAACTCAAAACGTGATCATCACTAACTTACGTTTTTACGGAATTGGTCATACAGAAGATCATAATTTAGACCCAGATATGATTCGTTCTACAGGTGAGTCTCACGATATTTGGATTCATAAAAACTCATTCTACAATACAGGTGACTCTGCGTTTGATGTAAAAGTAGGAGCTTACGATATTACAATTTCATTCAACAAGTTGTTACACGTTAAACGTGCGGCGTTACATGGTTCAAGTGATTCGCGTACGATTAACACACAAATCACGTCCACTATGCACAATAACCTGTTCTTAACTGAAACGGATTTATACGATGATGGCATTTATGCAACAGGCCGTCGTGTTCCGTTATTACGTTTTGGTAGCACGCATATGTTCAATAACGTATTTTATAACTACCGCAAAGAGATTAACTCGGTAAGAAAAGGCGGAAAAATGCAGTTTGAAAATAACGTATTAATGATCAATCAAAGCTTGCAAGAAAAAGACGACATTAATGATGCATTAGATCAGCGTCGTGATGATATGTTTGATCTTGATGACGGTACGATTTCGGCTACGGGTTCTAAGTTGTTCTTCCATAACGATAACTGTACTTTGGTAACGTCAACTGAACGCGATATGGCTCAAGCTGTAGGTGCAAACGGTAATGGATCATTAGCATTACAAAATGCATATAACGGTAATTCACAATCGTTTATTAACACTTACTCATTACCAGCAGGTCAATCGTTGGTTGATTATGTGTTAATCACAGCAGGTCATGAAGGTGAATGGGCGTTTAACTCTCCTTGGTCAGTAGATCGAGTGAAAGGCGCAGATATGACTTGTATGTATTAATATTTAAATCTTTCACTCTTAAGTGAAAGCTAATAAAAACCCGACTCAGTGTCGGGTTTTTTATATTTTTAAAATGTAAGATTTTATGTAAAAGTGCTAAAAAAACTAACTAGGATGCCGCGTAATTCACAGTTAGAATTACAATTAAGAATTGTAACTATTAAAAAATATGCACAATCAATTAAAAGGCCTATTTTTAAGTGATAAATTAAAGCGTATTCGAGCAGTGAATAAAATGCCATTAACATTTACTTGAACTAATTCTATTAAATTGGTTTTGCTAATTGTTTTTTTAATGTGTAATTGTTACTGTTTTGTTCTTTTTGGATTATATAAAGGTAATCTTGAAGTGTTTTGTACTAAAAAGAAGCAATGTTTAAATTGTTCCTATCTTTAATTGCAGGTTTATTGATGAAAATAAAATCTCTCCTTACATCATGTTTAATCTTAGTGCTTTTTGCTTCAAGCTGCACTGATCAAACCGATGATAAAAAAGATGTAACAAGTACAGATACCCTAGATGTTGGTATGGGGGACAATACTAAAACTACCACTCAAACCAGTGATTTAACAGACACTCATACAGAAACAAAGACTGACATAGCATTTTTATCCAATATTAAATTAGATGAGTTGAATTATCAGGCCTGTGAAAATATTGAAATTGAATCGTTCCATGCTGGGTTTGAAGGCAGTGGTGCATTAAATGCTACCAATGCCGTTGGTTCAGGCATTGGTTGGAATTTTTATTCTTCTAAGGCAGACAGTGAAGCAACATTAACTATCAGATACGCCAATAATGGCGGCACTTCACGTACGGCGGTTGCCACAGGTGTGAGTCATATTATTGAATTTCCTGATACAGGAGCTTGGGTTAACTGGGTGGAGATTGAAGTGTCTGTATCCATTGTTGAAGGCACTCAGCAATTTGAGTTAATTTCAGACAATATAAATGGTTTATCTAATATCGACTACATTACGCTTGGATCAGATAGAGCAATGTTAATGGCTCAATCTTCAACGGGGGTGTGTGAAGCGCAGCCAGTTGATACTCAAACCCAAACAGAAGTAGATAACACCGACACTCAAACAAGCACTCAAACAAGCACTGATACCAATACTGATACTGAGATTCAGATTGAGAGGGTTTCTTGGGACAAAGGACTGATTGGATACGCAACATTAGATAGTGGTACGACCGGTGGTGCAGGTGGAGAAATTAAAATCGCATCTACTGGTGATCAACTTCAAGGCTTTATAAATGAGGCGGCAGATAACAATGTGCCCGTGATTGTTTTGCTTGATGGCACAGTGACTCCTGCTAATAATTCAGGTTTACTAACAGTGTTAATTAAAGATACTGCAAATGTTTCGATAGTGGGGGTTGATGATCGGGGTGTATTTGATGGCGTTGGAATTCGCATTTATAAATCCAATAATGTCATTGTACAAAATCTCACAATTAGCAATGTGCCCGCGCCTAACGATGCAATCGATATTGAAGGCAAAGATGAAACCACGCATCATATTTGGATTGATCACAATGAATTGTTTGCCACGTTCAATTTTGAAAACGAATCTGAAAAAGACTTACATGATGGTTTATTAGATTCCAAATCCGGTGCACATCACATTACAGTCTCCTATAACTATTTTCACGATTCTTGGGGGGCAACGTTGCATGGTCATGACGATGGTGATTCCGCATCAAACAAAGAGCGAAAAATAACCTTTCATCATAATCGTTTTGAAAACATTAACTCAAGGGCGCCTTTGGTACGCTTTGGTGAAGGGCATGTGTTTAATAACTACTATAACCAAATAAAAAGCTCTGGGATTAATTCTCGTATGGGGGCGGTATTACGTGTTGAGAATAATTATTTTGAAAATGTCCAAAATCCAATTGTAAGTTGGGACAGTGATACAGTGGGCTTTTGGGAGGTTTCAGGTAATTACTTTGCAGATTCAGTCACTTGGAGCAATGAAACCGATGCCCAGCGACTAAATGGCGGTCCAAACGTTGTGACAACAGGTAATGTCACCATAGATTATTCCTATGTGCTGGACGCTGTTGAAGACGTAAAGCTAAATGTACTTAAGCACTCAGGTGTGAATGCAATCGATTCAAATTATGTATACGACTTGTAAAAATGCGTTTAGCTTAATTCAAAATTAATAATCACGAATTTAAAAAACCGACTCAATGTCGGTTTTTTTATGGTTGTATAAATAGTTGAATTTTAAGTCGCCAGTGTTTTAATTAATTATTGGTTTTGTATTTTTTTTACATTGAAATGGCTATGTTTAAAAATTATGTTGCTGTATCTGCAACAGCTTGAATTCTAACAATTTTTCCTGCTCATTTAAATTTTCAGAAAACACCTGATATTTATGCCAAGCCAGCATCCTAAGCCAGCCCAGATATTTCGGTAAATACTTACTCGCCACACCATGCATTTTTAAATACCACTGCTTCAATTGTGAGTGATAATTGTTGATATTTTGAATATGAAACACGCCTTCTTTAGTACGCGCATTGGTTAACACAACATGATGCAAATGATGATTTTCACAAATTCGATGATACGCAGGCTGGCCGTCAGTACATAAAATGGATTCATCCACAATTTTTGAGCCTAAATACATCTCGATTTCGTCACCGGTTACCTGCTTTAAAACATGATCAAACTCGTGATGATTCCGGTCCATCGCGGTTAATACTGCCACCCAATCTGTATTATTAAGCCCTTTTGTTGAGGCTTTTGTGCCGCGTTTTCGCGCTGGCCGATTAAGGTGTTTGTCGCCTTTTTTAGATTCTCGAAAGTAAGTTTCGTCAGCCTCAATAATGCCTTCAAGCCTGTCTTCAAAGGTGTTTTCGGCTGCATTCATATAACGGTGGCGCCAGTTAAAAGACGTCACCGAACTGATGCCCACTTTTTTAGCACAAACCCGAATGCTGTCTTGATCCAACATGTGCTCTAAATAGGCTTGCCAGTCATCGGCTTTATGCTGATAAAAATACGCGCTGCCTCTTGTGCAAACAAACGTCTTTTTACAATGATTACAATAAAACCGCTGGCGGCCGTTGCTTTTGCCGTATTTTCGCAAACGCTCACTTTCGCAGTGAATGCACTTTCCATGAGAAATGCACTCTTTTGCTAAACGCTCTAAAATGGGGTTTTCTTGCAATGTTAGTGTTTGGACAAGCTTTTGTTTTTGTTCCGGATCTAATTTAGCGGCTTGTTTAATTAATTTTTGAAATTGTTGGCGGTTCATATTACGACCCTTAGTTAATCTATAACTTTAGGTTAGATCGTGAAATGAATTTTGCTAGTAGCAACAAAAATGTTAAACATAGCCATTGAAATACATAAATCAGCATATCAGAACTGAGGCATAGGATGCTTTTGTGTGACACAGTGTTAACCAGGTCTCAAAAAAATAATAATCAAATAAATCAAATGCAAGATTGATAACTAATGCGCTTTTAAAATCCTGATATCTTTAAAATATAAGGTTTGAAAATTTGAAAGTGAGTTTGATCATGATAGGAAGATATCTTCTAGCGTTTGCAGTGTCTTTGGCGTTGTTTGGGTGTGGAACACCCATAGAAACCCCTAATCCAGATAACAGCAGTGATGTATTTGCTAATACCCAAGTAATGGCAAATGTTGAAGCTTCAACGGGCAATGTATCTTTTGAGGTGGTTCAAATTGGCAGCACCACTGGTGAATTAAGTTATTTTTGGGATTTTGGTGATGAAACAACCGCTGTAGGTTCTGCTGCTATTGAAAATCATAAATATGCCGAAGATGGCAGTTATGATGTGGTATTGATCATTACAGATGGTCAAACTAGAACCACACTAACAAAAACAGTGATGGTGACCAATACTCAAACACAAACAGTTGATCCAATTGTTGCCGCTTTTACGATGCAACAAGCAGGGGATACAATCATGGTGAATGCAGCCAACTCTTCCTTTGATGATTCAACCACCGTTGAATATCTGTGGGATTTTGGTGACGGCATTACTTCAAATTCCTCCACGCATAGTCATACCTATTTAGCTTCAGGAGACTATACAGTCAGTTTAACCTTAAGTGATGTCAATGGCGTCTTAGCTGCTTCAACGGTGACTCAAGCATTTACAGCGGTTGTCGGACCAACGGATGCTGAAGTTACAGTGAAATTTGAAAGCACAATTAACGGCAGAGTCGTAAGCCTAGATGCAACAGGGTCTTCAACCACAACAAACAATCCCTTGGTTTATAGCTGGACCCTTGGTGATGGATCGATGTACTCAGAGGCCAGTTTTGATCATACGTTTTCAGACTCCGGAGACTTTATAGTTTCGTTAATTGTGTCCGCTGGAGAGTTTTCAAATAATGATAAACAAACGCTAAATATTGCTAATAATGCACCAGAAGCAGTGATTGAAATAGTTCAGCAAAATGGACATCAAGTAATGTTATCAGCAAGCGGATCAACGGATGCGGATTCCGATCCATTGACATTCTCTTGGTTGATTGATGGCAAAACCTTTAACACTTCTGAGGTAGCCTATGACTTTATATCCATAGGAGAACATAGTATTGAATTGAGCGTATTGGATAATCAGTTAACTAACAACAAAGGCACTGATTCGATTTCTATCAATGTAGAGTCAGTACCGGTTGTACTAAATGCTAATTTTACAACATCAGTAACAGCAATGACCGTATCTGTGGATGCCACTGCCTCAACGGGTGATGGCGATATCACTTATTCGTGGGATTTTGGCGAGCAAGCCGATGTGTTATATACCTCACAAAGTTTAGATTACTCCTTCGCACAACCTGGCACTCATACCATTACATTAACTGTAACCAGCGGTGCAGATACCCATAGTGTCAGTAAAGACGTGGTTATATCAGCAGGCAGCGCTTTTGTGGGTGATATTGAGCGAGGAAAAGCATTATACGAAGGCACTGTGAAACAAGACGGCGTGACATTAAATTGTTCATTGTGTCATGGCGACACCGGTGAGGGTGATAATCCATTAGTGATTAATGCTTATCTGGTGGGTTCAAAATCTATATTTGATGAAGTATCACTAAGAATGCCAGTAGGCAATGTAGATGCCTGTACCGGTCAATGTGCCGCTGACATTGAAGCGTATTTATTAACATGGGAGCCGATTATCCATGAAGTGCTAGCCTGTGGCGATCGCCTGACATACGGTGCTCGACAAATTAAATTATTAACCCGTGAAGAGTACCAAAACTCAATGACTGATTTAGTCGGTATTGATTTTGATTTATCAAAAGATATTCCCGATGACACGTATATTCATGGGTTTAGTAACAACATAAAAGCCAGTGCAACCGAAGTGCATATCGATAGCTACATGACTAACGCAGAACGAGTGGCAGCTTGGTCAAAACAAAATAACTTTGCAGGTGTGGCAGATTGTTCGGGTATGGACACTCAGGCCTGTGCCGATGAGTTTATTAATGGATTTGCAACAAAAGCATTTCGTCGTCCTTTAACCAATGTTGAATCTAATGCCATTCGTGCGTTATTTGCTGATACCTATACAGAAGGCGACTTAAATGTAGCCCTTGAAATGGGTATGACATCAGTTTTGACATCTCCTGGTTTTTTATATCGGTCTGAGCAGGGTAAAGCCGTTAAGGCCAGTGAAATCGACGGCGGACAATACGAGTTTGCTGGCAATTCTACTGCTTATTTGGCAACAGATTTTACCGACATACGTGAATCGTTCCCAGAGCTATCAACTGTGTCAGGTTCCGTAGTAATTGGTGCAACCCCATCAAATGGTGCACAGCCCGCTAAGATGGGTAAGCATTTAAACTATTCAGGACAGGGTACATTGGTACAAGTGTCAATGCGTGCAGTGTTGGGTGCAGATGGTTCATACCCTCAGACCACAATTAATGCCAGTGGTTATAACGAAACCATTACAGTAGATTGGGAAGAGTTCAGAACAATTTCCTTTTACTTCCCAGATTTAACCAATTCATCTGAATTTTCATTTAATAAATCCCCTACGGATTCCAAAATTGAATTTTATGAATTTGAATATGGCCCTGCGCAATTAAAACCTAATTCACCTGATGCAGACGCATTTGAATTAACCCCTTATGAAATTGCTTCATATTTGAGTTATACCTATACAGGTAGCACACCTGATGACCAATTAATGCAGGCAGCAGCAAACAATGAATTACAAACAGATGCGCAAATTGCATTACAAATTGATCGTTTGTTAGCCAATCCAAAAGCAATCACAAGAATGGGTAACTTTGCCGCTCAATGGTTAGGCACTGATGATGTATTAACCGAAGCGAAAGACACCGATCGTTATCCAGAGCTTACCGATGAAATTCGTCGCGCCATGGCACAAGAAGTTCGTGAATTATTCACGCATATTATTTTTGATGAAACCCAAAGCATTGAGTCGTTTTATAATGCGGATTACGCCTTTGTAAACAGCATATTGGCAGGCTACTACAACCTAGATGCAGTAAGTGGCAATGGGTTTAGTAAGGTTTCAGGCAAAAACGAACGTGGAGGTGTATTAACCACAGGCGCGTTCCATGTTACTTATGCTACAGCCGATGAAGCGTCGCCGATTTACCGCGCCGTTGCAGTACGTGAACGTTTATTATGCCAAGACATTCCCCCTCCTCCAGCAGGGGTAAATGTAGGTCGAGAAGCCGCAGAAGATGCCGCTCAAGCTGAATTAGATAATGATTGGTTAACAGGTAACATGACCAACGCGCGTCGCTACCATTTATTAACTCAGGGTGACGGTTGTGTCAGTTGTCATGCTGAAATTATCAATCCTTTAGGTTTTGGTATGGAAGATTACGACACCATTGGCCGATACCGTACATTGGACTTAAACAACCAAACTATAGATGCAACGGGCACATTATATGGCATTGAAAATATGTACGATTTTTCAACGTCATTAAGTTTTACTGGCTCTAAAGGTCTGTCAGACACATTAGGTGATCTAGAAAACGTTAAAGAATGTTTTGTAGGTAACATGTTCCGTTATGCGTTAGGGGTGGGGCATGAAGATATTGATCTAGACAACCCAAGCTTAGGTGAATTAACTGAGCAAGAAATTGAAGATTACTCATGCAGCATTGTTGGCATGAACGAATCCATGATTGAATCAAATGGCGATCCAAAAGTGATGCTACGTCAACTAGGTGCACTTAAATTAGTGCGTTACCGTAAAGAATTAGAGCGATAGGAAATAAAAGACATGAAAAAAGTAAATCACTCAGTATTTGGTAATCGCCGAAGCTTTTTAAAAAACATGAGCAAAGTAGGCTTTTCTTCGGCTTTACTTAACGCACCTTTAGCTGGTTCCGGATTATTGTGGACGCGTGGCGCATTAGCCGCCGAAGACGGTGTCGCTCCAAAGCGCTTAGTCACCATACACGTAACCAACGGTGCGCACCCAGAAACATGGCACCCAACTGGCCAAGGCAACAACTTCACTTTACCCCAAGGCAGTGCGCCTTTTGAGGCAGTGAAAGACAAATGCTTGTTTTTTGATGGCTTTACAGGTGTAGGCGGACACGGTCCACATCATTATTGCGTAAGTAACGACAAAGATACTTCTCTAGATATTTATGCTTCAAAAATAATAGGCGCTGACAACCCATACGCATCATTGCACATGGCCGCTGCCACACAAGGCGGCTTATCAAGAATTAACAGAAGCGGCATACCCTTTGAGTTAAACCCATTAAGTGTGTACGAACGCTTATTTCCACAACCTCAGGGCGGTGGCGGAACCGACTGGACGACGATAAGACGCCAGGGCATTTTAGGAACAAACCTACAAATGCTTAACGACTTACAATCCAAAGTAAATGGCGTACAAAGCCAGCGTTTACAATTACACGCTGATTCAGTCGAAGCCCTTTCAAGACGTATCACAAAATTAGCCTCTGGCGGCTCCGCTGCCTGTACCCGTCCATTTTGGGATGGTCTAGCCGTAGATGGCACCAACCTAGCAGCCGATGCCGTTGATCGCGCAACCGTTGATCAGCGTACCGACTTATTTATGGACTTAAGTGTCATGGCACTTAAGTGCGACCTAACCCGTGTCATCACATTCAGTTTTGGTGATTCGGGGGCTGAAATGTTAGTGCCAGGTGTAGATGAAAGCTGGCACGGTTGCCAACACGGCTATCGTAACGAATTGAAAAACCCAGTGGCACGAAGCTGGTTCAGTAGCAAAATGGTGAACCTAATGAATCAACTGGCAGAAGAGCCAGATTTAGATGGCCGCACCATGCTAGATAACACATTAATCTACCTAACCTCCGACATGGGCAACGGCTCAAGCCACATCAACACCCGTACCCCAATTATCCTTGCAGGTAACGATCTAAACGCAGGTCGAGTGATGGATATGGGTGGCATCAAGTGGGATGGATTATTTGATACCATCGCCGTGTCATTAGGCATAGATATCGACGCTCCAGACTATCCACAATATGGCAATGGCGCAGGTGTGATACCTTCAGTCTTAGCATAATTCCAAGTCATCCGTAGCTTGAAAAACGCTCCAATCGCAACCCTCTGAAAATCGTAGTTTTCAGAGGGTTGTCCCAATCTGTAGGTTCCGGATTCATTCGGAAAAAACTATCCAAGCATTACGAAAAAACATCATCCACAAATCGACCTCAATGCAGAAATTAATATCATCTGTAGGTTCCGGATTCATTCGGAAAAAACTATCCAAATCAATACGAAAAAAAACATCATCCACAAATCGACCTCAATGCAGAAATTAATATCACCTGTAGGTTCCGGATTCATTCGGAAAAAACTATCCAAATCAATACGAAAAAAAACATCACCCACACATCGACCTCGATGCAGAAATTAATCTCACCTGTAGGTTCGTGATTCATTACGAAAAAACTATCTAAAGCAAAACGAAAACATCATCCACACATCGACCTCGATATAGAAATGAATATCACCTGTAGGTTTGTGATTCATTACGAAAAAACTATCTAAATCAATACGAAAAATATCAACCAGCGACTGCAACCAACAAAACAATTATACAATTCTGCAAAAAATTATAAAAATGCCTGTCTAGTTTTCCATACCTGTAGGTTCGTGATTCATTACGAAAAAAACATCCAAAACAAAACGAAAAAAAACATCATCCAAACGTCGTCCTCGATATAAAAAATAATCTCACCTGTAGGTTCCGGATTTATCGTCACAGGGATGTGACTAATTAGAATTGTGCCTGGAGCATGCAATCGTTCGGAAAAACTATCTAAATCAATACGAAAAACATCACCCAGCAGCTTCAATCAAAAAACAATTATACAAACTCAGCACAAATTTCTAAAAATGCCTGTCTAGTTTTCCATACCTGTAGGTTCGTGATTCAGTACGAAAAAACTATCCAAATCATTAAAAAAATAACACCCACACGTCGTCCTTGATATAGAAATTAATCTCACCTGTAGGTTCGTGATTCATTACGAAAAACTATTCAAATCTATAAAAAAACGCATTACATATTTCCCCTATTATTGCTGACTGGATATACAGAATTGGCCAAAAAAATAGTAAATCCAGCTCAAAGACAACACCTTGTAAAATAAAGTAGGCGATAGAAATATCAGGCAGTTTCTGTACGTCCTTAACTCACTGCATTAATGCATCCCTGCATGTCAAATTTTCTGTATTTTTCTCAAAAAAATAGTAAGCAATATTTTGAAAATAGAAAATAACTGGGTATAGTGTTGCCTTAAACTAACTAACTAACTGACGGACTTTATTTAAAATATTTAAAACAGATTTTTTCCGACTAATAACATGTTATATTCCTAGAATTAAGATTTTATGCTAAATAATTGGTTGAACGAATTAAAGAATAAAATAGTAATTATTAATTCAACTGAATTGAATAATGAAGCTCATGAAAATATGTATACTTTTGGAATTTCAGAGCGTGATATTAAAGATTGGGGCACGGAGTCAATTAACCAATTTATTATTGAATGTAGAGACTTGTACTTATCTAAAAAACCTAATATCCCTATGATATTTTATAGTTGGTTTGATAATCAAGCTGGGCAATTACGGATTAGCATGGTATCGAGCTCTCATAATAAATTGCCATTTGGGTCAAGAATACAAGAGTGTGAATTAGGTGAAATGCTTGATAATATATACGGCACAGAAGACATCTCATTTTTTAAGAAGCGTAAATTAAAAGTGTGGTGTACAGAAATATAATCGGGTAGCCAAATTATTAAAAGGCTCTTGAGGTCTGAAGTCAAGATTTGACCCCCAGTCCTCTCTAAGATTTGACCCCCTGTCCTCTCTTGAGGTCTGAAGTCAAGATTTGACCCCCAGTCCTCTTGTTTAAGAAGCGTAAATTAAAAGTGTGGTGTACAGAAATATAATCGGGTAGCCAAATTATTAAAAGGCTCTTGAGGTCTGAAGTCAAGATTTGACCCCCAGTCCTCTCTAAGATTTGACCCCCAGTCCTCTCTTGAGGTCTGAAGTCAAGATTTGACCCCCAGTCCTCTTGATTTTTTGGTTTATGGCTTTATGGTTCTTTATTAGCCGAGTTCACCAATTAGTTGATCTATGCCATTACTAGAGTCTTCAATTATTATATCCAACTCATATTTAACTTTTTGATAATCTAACGGTAACGATCGACTGCTTAATAGCAATTGATTAATTAACTGAAAGTTTTTTGAGTTATTAATAAGCTCTGTAGGTGAATCTGAAACAATGTATAATTTATTCTTTTTAATACTCGAACTATACAGTTCAACGTAAAAATCCCTTTCCTCTTTTTTATCCCTTTCCTCTTTTTTATCTTTTTTATCTAAAAATAATTCTGGGAGTTTATATTTCAAGATACGAACTATCATATCTTCTCGACTTAGAATACTTACTCCATAAACAAAGCCCTCATCCTGCAGAAAAGTAATCATTTGAGATACCTCGGTGCTTTTATCTTTGCAATTATTCTTTACTGCTAGAGCATCTGGATTATTTTCATTCCAAAAAATTTCATCAGTGAAATCAAATACCTCAACATCAATAATCTTAAATCCATATTTTTTACCAAATAACAAGCTGACTCTTTTTTCTATATCTTCAAGTTTTATTCTTTTGTTTGTAATATTTTTATAATTAGAATTATGATAATTAATATATTCCTCTAGCACTTTTTTCACTACCGATGAACGTAAAGAACTAAAATCAATATCGGCACATAATTCAAATATATTCTTGTATGACGACCATTCATTTGAATTATAAAAATATAGTAACAGGCTTTGTTGCTTCTCTTTTGCATCGTTACAAATGAACATAGAAGAGAAATATTCCATTAAAGATTTATGGGACCAGCGAAGATTACTCCCTTCTTTAACAAATAGTGGTACTGTTGTAGTAAGATCCTTAACAAAATTTACTGCACTAGTGTTTACACCACTTGTAGTTGAAATAATTTCCTGAACAATAATTTCTAATTGATCCTTTTGAAATTCAATTTTCCCACCATTTTTAAGGCACCAAAACCCAAGTCTTCTAAGTAGAAGATGGAATTCTGAAGAGTCTAATTTAGAGTGTTTAGGTCGTACGAAACTAATTTCTTTACTTAAATCGTGTGATTCAAAAAGAGCTTCATATACTTGAGAATAAAATAAATGTTTTTTTTGTGGGATTACTGTTTTGTGTCTATATGCACAAAATAACAACGATACATACAAAGGCGTTGATAAGAATTCTTTTAGCCCCCTGTCTCTGCTACGTTGAATACCCGATATCAATTTCTTAGATACATCACCTTTAGGATTATATTTTGCTAGAAGGCTAAATGCTTCTTTTTCTTCTAAAGGTGTAATTGTAAATCTAGTAAAATCATAAAATTCGGAAAGATATGACTCTGATCTAGATGTAATTAATATTTTAGGTTCACCTAAATCATCAATGAATTTTCTTATCTCTTTAATTATGTAGTCTTTATTTTCAATATCAACTTCATCTAAACCATCGAATAAGTATACTAAGGGTAATTGTTTTAAAAATTCAATAGGCTGGTTAGTATCGACACCAAACCTTGAAGTTATTTGACTAGCTAAAGGTTTTTTAACCAACTGTCTTAGCTCAATAAATACAGGAATATGCTCTTCTTTCTGCATTATATTAAGAAACACTCTTTTTGATAATGTAGACTTTCCCATACCTGCAGTATCACTTACTAATACTTTATTACTATTTTTAAAAATATCGGCTTCGTTATTAATAACGATCTCATTGTCGTTATCACCTATAATTTTTAATGGAATATATAAGTCTTCTAATTTTTTTCGGGGTGTTCGGGAAGGCAATGGTGTTCATTGTTGAACACAGTCCTGATGTCCTTGCAATATATTTAACAGATTCTTTTTCAAAAGTTTTATTGTCTGCTCTGTTTTTAAAATACTTTGAAATTTTATCGGTAATTATAGGCTTAAGCTTTTCATTGAAAAGTTTTTTAGCTAATGGAGTACTAAGTTTAACAGCACTTTCTAAAGTAATAGTTTCTAACATTAATTCCCTTTTGGGCTACACATAGCCTCTAATTTAGATAAAATCATAACATTGTATTAGACGGAATTTTTCTTTATTTGTCATTTTTAAAATATACCGTCGATTTGATTGAAGTCCAAACTATACCTAGCTTCACTTGAATTTCCAATAATTATAACTACTATTTTATGAAATTAAGCGGGGTCAAAACTTGACTTCGGACATCAGTTCGAAGATCGTGAAGTCTAAAGTCAAGATATAACCCTAATTTTTACTAATTTTTAACTTATTTTTAAAAAATATAAAAAAATTAAAACCGACGAAAAACACGTCGCGTTAATTTTTTTTTCGCGATGAATACACAAATCCCCCGCGCTTTTTTGTGCGGATTATTAGAACGATAAGTGATTTGAGGACCGAAATAAATGTTGAATTCTTTAAGAGATCAGGAAAGTTTAATTGAGGAGGTTAAAAGTCTTTGTATTTTTAATGATAAAGGTTGGGGAGGTGACACAAGCTCGCCATCGGCAATAGAAATGGAAACAGATAAAAAAATGGAAAAAATACAAAATTTAATGTCAGCAGTTGGCATTTGTGCCCTGCCAGAAAAATTTATTAATGCTGTTGAAAGTGGTCTTGTACGAAATGATGTGGGTGGTGAATACTATCGTTGCTTAATCTCTCATTTCAAAGAAATTAAGCGGGGTCAAAACTTGACTTCGGACATCAGTTCGAAGATCGTGAAGTCTAAAGTCAATATTTGCCCCTAATTTTTTTAATAACATGTTAAGCACAAATTATGAATGAAATAGCATTGCTGGGTTTAGAGCTAGATAAGCTTAAATCAGTTTATCGTAAATCCTATATTACTGACGGCTCGCGAAATGAAAATTCAGCTGAGCATAGCTGGCATTTAGCTGTAGCTCTTATGGGATATTCGAGCTTAATTCCTGCCGATGTCGATATAAATAAGTGCATCCAAATGGCTTTGTGTCACGACATATGTGAAATTGGTGCAGGTGATGTTTGTGCATATCACGACACAAGCGGTAAGTATGAGCAAGAATTTGAATATATGGATGAGTTTCGTTCAAGGTTTCCTACGTTTGGGAACAATGCCAAAGAATTATGGGAAGAGTATGAGGCTGGAGTCACAACAGAAAG
The DNA here is from genome assembly GCF_045862395.1 of Marinicellulosiphila megalodicopiae. Classification (NCBI taxonomy): domain Bacteria; kingdom Pseudomonadati; phylum Pseudomonadota; class Gammaproteobacteria; order Oceanospirillales; genus Marinicellulosiphila; species Marinicellulosiphila megalodicopiae. The sequence continues at coordinate 3,829,360 of NZ_AP023087.1, read as the reverse complement.
CCAATGGGTTAAAGTATTTGATAAATTACTACCCTTTCTCTTAAACATAGCATCCGAAGGCCGTACTTGGATGGAACAGGATATAACGAGGTCTATGGTTGTAAAACATAATGCGTTTATTGGCGATGTTGCTCCCGAATTACTCAAATGGATGTACGTAGAAATAGATAAAGCAGTAAACGCTGGGTGGTTAGACCCAGCTTAACAAGGCATTGTTGGTCGGCCCGCCAAACCGTTTTGCGGCGGGCACTGGACTCGCTGCCGCTCGCCCCAAAATTTGGCGTTAGGCGAATAAATGTGAATTAAGAGGGTTCAAAACTTGACTTCGGACATCGGTTCGAAGATCGTGAAAATTAAGCGGGGTCAAAACTTGACTTCGGACATCAGTTCGAAGATCGTGAAGTCTAAAGTCAAGATACAACCCTAATTTTTACTAATTTTTAACTTATTTTTAAAAAATATAAAAAAATTAAAACCGACGAAAAACACGTCGCGTTAATTTTGTTTTTTCCGCGATGAATACACAAATCCCCCGCGCTTTTTTGTGCGGATTATTAGAACGATAAGTGATTTGAGGACCGAAATAAATGTTGAATTCTTTAAGAGATCAGGAAAGTTTAATTGAGGAGGTTAAAAGTCTTTGTATTTTTAATGATAAAGGTTGGGGAGGTGACACAAGCTCGCCATCGGCAATAGAAATGGAAACAGATAAAAAAATGGAAAAAATACAAAATTTAATGTCAGCAGTTGGCATTTGTGCCCTGCCAGAAAAATTTATTAATGCTGTTGAAAGTGGTCTTGTACGAAATGATGTGGGTGGTGAATACTATCGTTGCTTAATCTCTCATTTCAATAAGCCGGAAAACAGTGACACTTAAAATAACCTCATGTCACTGCACCTTTTAACAATTCACCCTATGTCAGCATAAAGTTTGTCCGATCCTATTTATGCAATCAGCGGCTCTATTTTTAATCTATAACAGAACTAATTAACACACACACAATCTAAGCAACAAAACGTCACAAAAATAAAATAACGATTTAATCTCACTAAACTAATCAAAAAAAACAGATTGATTATTTAATGACATGAAGCTGGTCAAAACTTGACTTAGGACATCGGTTCGAAGATCGTGAAGTCTGAAGTCAAGATTTGACCCTAATTTCCCAGGTAAATTTAATGCATATTCAATGTAATCTTAGATATTTTCAAATTTAATTATAGTCTACTGATTTTATTTAATTAGATGAAAAAACAATTTGTTGCGAATCTTTACTTATACACTTAAACCTTAATTAAAATACTAATTTTATTAAAAAAAGTCGATATTAAATGAATAATACCGGCTTACAAATAACGTCTTAAAAACACCTCAATAAAAAATCGTACTTCGACAACATTTACTTTTTATATTTATATTTATATTTATTCAATGATATCTATGGCTACTGAGACTGACTTCCTTAATTCATTTAAATCTTTTGTTGTTCGAGAAGCCACTATTTTCAACCCTGCTAGAATGTCTCTAAATTCATTAGTGCTTTCAATGGATGCAGAGAGCGATTGCCCAGTTACATAACTAAAATCTAACACTTGAATCATACGAGCTATGAATGAAATAAATTCAGAAAATTCATTTAAGGACCGAGATAATCGCCTTATTTCTTTAGAGAAATCATTTAAAGATTGATCACTGCATTTTGATAACACTTTACTCATAGCATCTAATGACCAGCCAAAATTAACTTGTTGCTCTGCAACTTTCATTTGACTATTTTCTTTTTGATTTTTAAATTCTACCTGTGTCAGTAGTTGTAAATAACCTAACGATGAATGCAATGTCGCGCCAGTAATGGCACTGACAATGGAGGAAATATCTTTATTTAATCGTTTTATTTCAATGCCAATTGATACGCGTGTACGCGAAATTTCGTCACTGACTACACACAAAGATTTCCCGTCTGACCCCAACCGGGCAGCTCGAAATTTTGTATTAGTTGCAATGGAATGTAATTCTTTATCAATAAATAAAAAACTAGATTGTTTGTCCTTGATGGATAACCCACACTCAACTAATTGATCAAGCTTAGCAAACACCCGAATTAAGCGCGCCACCACAATGGCGTTATTGCCTTGCTTGGGGTAATTAAGACTAGTATTTTGTTTTTGTATTTCATTTGAATGCGCGCTCATTTCTACTCTTAAACTTGCATTCATAAATTCGTCGTAAGTTGAAAACCCTAACTCATTTAATCGAGTATTAAGTAATTCATAAGCAGACATCATGGCATCTTGACGATTACCAGAAAAATTATTTTCGTGCTCTACCAGTTCTTTATATAGCTTCTTGGTGATTGGAAAAATGTCAGACGACGGTTTGATTCGTATTGAAATATGTCGATCACCCAAAGAGGAAACCAACGCATATACCCAATAATAACGACCGTCTTTTGCTAGATTTTTTACATAAGCACCTATGACTTTACCTTGTTTTAAATACTCCCAAAACAAATAAAATACACAGCGGGGCATATCAGGATGACGAATAATATTATGCGGCTTGTCAATAATTTCATCGGGGTCATATTCTGATACCCGCATAAATACGTCATTTGCACATTCAATCACACCGCGAGAATCGGTAATCGAGAAAAAACGTTCGCTTAAATCGAATTGTCTTGATTCATCAATAAGATTGATTTTATTAACCATAAACCAGGCCTGAGCATTAAGTTCTTTTATTTATCCTAGCACAAACTTCACAATGCATTACTTTACTTTACAACATTCATGGGGTTTTAAGTCTATTTCCCCCGCCCTCCTGTATATCGGTATGCGCTATTCGGTATTCAAGGAACCTAGAACCACTAGAGAGCCGCACCGAGACTAATGATTGCAATATTTTATATAGAGAAATGACGAATCTCTTTTCACTTCCATTGTCGCGTTTTATCTGTTCACCATTTATGTTACTGGCACAGATCTAACACCAGTAACCCTATAAGCGTGTAAAGCATCAGTACGTATATCTTTGCAAGTAACCGTGTTTTATGTGACTACACTGACTAAAGAGACTCTAGCGCTAAGCCTTTGAGAAAGCTGCCTACTCTCGACTTTACGTTGCTGCCAGCCTATGTATATCGATTCATTCCACTCCTTGATTAAGAGAATTGTTGAAGCCCTAAATTAACCTTAGTTATTCAATGCGCGCTATTAGTACGATCGAATATTAAAAATGAAAAAAGTTTAGCAGTATCTAAGGATTCTCTTCTATATATAATGGAAAACACAACACAAATTGACTTCCTTCATTAAGTACACTTTTCACAGTAACCGAGCCAGAAAACTCCTGAACAATTCCATGAATAATAGAAAGCCCCAAACCCGTACCTTTACCCACTTCTTTAGTTGTATAAAATGGATCAAACAGTTGTTCCAATGTAACAGCGTCCATTCCTGTTGCGTCATCTGAAATAGTAACATCCACATGATCATCTTGAGTAACCATCTCAATATTTATTGTAACATGCGGTTGATTGACTTTTTTTGCATCAATAGAATTACCAATTAAATTCGTAAAAATTTGAATTATTTCACTTTCGTCCCCCAGTATTAAACAATTATTTGACTTAAAATTTAAAATTGCATTTTGTTTTATTTTATTTTACTTGCATTATCTATTATAAGGAAACTATTGTACCGAAATAGGTTCGCGTATTACCTTGAGATAGACATAGACATAGACACCCAAAACACATTAAAGGCTAATACTTAGGTATTGGCCTTTTTTATGGCTGATAAACTATCATTCCCTAAACCCAATCAGTAACAATCGCTAGATTTTGATTTTCTATATTCGCTGGGTGTCATTGAGGTTTCTTTTTTGAATGCTTTGTAAAAAGATGATCGAGCATTGAATCCGCAAGCTTCAGAAATATCTAAAACTGTTAATTTTTTTTCAATAAGCATGGATTTAGCTAATTGTATGCGCCAGCTATTGATGTAATCACAAAAGTTAATATCTAAATACGCATTGAGTGTTTGTGAAATATTATGGGTCGAAATATTGGTGGCTTGAGAGAGCGACATTAAGGAAATGTCGTGATCTAAATACACTTTGGATTCTTGAAAAAGAGTATTTATTTTATTGGCAATTCGTTCAAAATCTTGTTGTGTTAAGGCTGAGTTTTTATATTTAGTGTTTGTTGTTTCGTTGTTGCCAACACTTTCATTTAATGCAAGTTCTTGTTGAATTTTCTCACTATTGTACAACCCTTCAAAGCCGGGTTTTTGTCTTAAACCCCACATTGAGATAGACCAAATGAAACCAAGTGACATTAATTTAAAACTGAGTAAATTAATTAAAGTGATTTCAAATATTGCATCGGCTAAAAAGTTAAGGCACATCAAACACCAAATTAATCCGATAGTGATTGTTAATATTATCAACCATGTGAGTTCTTTTTTGCTGTTACTTGCAAATAAGTGTTTTAACTGATTTTGGTATTGATACAAACGCTTCATAGATTTTAGCCAATACACACCTGACTGAGCGAGCCAAAAAATTAACAGCACAAATACAAAAATTGCCAATCCACCTAAGGCCGACAGATTCCCTTCAATGGACATTAATAAATCATCATCAACCTCGCCAATTAATAGGTTGTGTTGTGTCTCTAAAGAAAATAAAAACATGCAAATGGCGGCTAATCCCCCTAGGCCAGCAGGAATAAAATGCAACAGGTGACCAAGTTTAAATCGCCATTTTGTTTGTGAAGTTAGCCCTTGGCAGTACATCCATGAAAAAGGACCCAAGCATAAAAGTGCAGGTAAAGTTAGCGCAATAAAATAGGTTTGTTGGGCGGGCACAAACGTTGAAAAAACAGGACCGGCTGTAATGAATCCATTTAAAAAAATAAAGGCAGCTAAACAATAATACACATGAGAGTGACGAGCACGGCTTAATAATAACGAAACACTTAACAGCATTTGTCCCAAACTTAATAAACATATTGCTAATATGAGTTGTTGATTCAATAGATGACTCCAATAAAAATAACCAAAAATCTGTCTTAATTGATCAAAACAGACAAAATACAACTAAAAAACTGTCCTAACCGATGAATAAAGTCGAAGTTAATCAATTTATTACTTAATTTAACACCACATTTTAAAACAGGTAGAAAGTATGTGGGGATTTATTTTATTACATGTGGGCACAGGCATATTAGCTATGTTGTTTGGATTAATCAGTTTGGTCAGTACAAAAGGAAGTAAACGGCACATTCAATTTGGCAAAGGCTATGTGGGGTTGATGTTAGTATCGGCTATTTTGGGCATGGTATACGCCTTGATTGTCCCGAACCAAATTCTGACTTTTTTTGCTGGATTATTAACTGCCTACTTATTAATTACTTCATTTATGGCGTTTCGCAAAAATAATCAACCATTCAAAAATTTAGACCTGTTATTAATATTAAGCGTTTGGGGTTGTGCATTGTGTTTAATTAGTTTGGCTGTCGTAGCATTTAAATCGCCAAATCAAATGGTTTATGGTTACGATTTTTCAGCTTATGCTTTTATAGGGGGCATCGCATTGATAGCGGGAATATTCGATTTAATTCGACTTTCAGGACGATTACAAACTAGAAAACACAACATCACCCGACATCTATGGCGTATGGGTTTTACTTATTTTGTGGCGGTGGGTTCGTTTTTTACAGGCCAAGGGGCTAAATATTTTCCAGAATATCTTCAAGACAGTGGATGGTTAGAATTACCTGAGTTATTGGTTGTTGCGTGTATTGTTTATTTTAGTTTGCGTGTATGGATAGCAAAGCGGGTATTTTAGTAATTCGAAATTGTGACTTAAATTTGATGTGGGTGTATAAAATTAAAAGAATAGTGTTTTTGTGTTGAATTGTTTATGTCAAAAAATAAGCTGTAATCTATTTTAATAGCTCGCTTTGTAAGTTAAATTACAGTTTTGCATTCAATCAAGTAATCTTTATTTCAAGACGTAATTACCTAAATTTTATTATGAAACTTTAAATGATCGTATCTGTGTATTATTTTCTTCAGCAATATTTCCTAACTCGATAAATTAAGCGGGGTCAATAAATTAAGCGGGGTCAAAACGTACGCCGTTACCGGCAATATATCTAGCAGGTTAAAGTCCTGTCCTAGGAATTACTCATTCACCTAGGTAGCACTGAAAAGCAGTGTTCAAGTAATTGGATGCTGTAAGTTTTTCAAAGGCAAAACCGCAGACCGCAACGCAAGTGAATCTGTTTAGCCTCGTTAACTAAATAAGGACGCTGACTCTCTGTTTTGAAGGGGAAAGCTGTCATCTTTCAATCAAAAATATGATTTCTGATCTGTCTTTTTTTTAGACAGTCACAAACATGTTTAATGAGCATGAACGAAAGAGTCCTTCGGGGTTATAAGAGTGGTATGTGGTGGAAGATACATTGTGCAGGACGGGAGATCCAATAAGGTGATTTTTGCAGAATCAACGGTCATTTATAAGCGAAGAGCGAAATGATGACGGGCTTTATTGGAAGTCAGAGGGGCTAATAGTACCGTTTGAGGGTGAGCGACAACATAACGACACCCAAGGGAAGTGGCTCTACTTTATTCATGTAACCAAAGAGGAAAAGGCTCAGATGATTGCATTATGCTATTAACATCTTCCAGTTTGAAAAAACGAGTCGGTGACCTTCAGAGGAAACTATTTCAAAAAGCCAAACAACAATCCACATTTTGCTTTTATTCAATCTATGACAAGGTTTATCGTTTGGATGTCCTGCAATATGCTTACGAACTTGTTAAGAAAAACAATGGCAAACCTGGTTTAGATCGGGTGACATTTGAAACAATAGAACGAGAAATATCAAAGTGGCGTTACTTAAATATTTTACAATCTAAGCTTAAATTTAATTCCTATCAATCCAGTCCAATTAAACGTGTCGACATACCGAAAGGTAATGGCGAAACTCGTCCGTTGGGTATCCCGAATATTGAAGATCGAATCATCCAAATGGCTGTTAAAATTGTCATTGAACCAATTTTTGAATCGGGCTTCAGTAATAACAGTTACGGATTTCGTCCTAATCGATCGGCTCATCAAGCCATGAACAGTATTACTCAATCGTTAAGATCGGGACATACACAAGTGATTGATGCTGACCTGTCGAAATACTTTGATACCATCGCGCACGTTAAGCTCATGAAGTTAGTATCGCTGAGAGTTTCTGATAAGAAAGTATTAGCGTTATTAAATCAATGGTTAAAGTCGGTGGTGATCAAAGTAGAAAAGAGCGGAAAACAAACGGTTATTGCAGGTGGTAAGAAAAGTAAATTAGGCACACCTCAAGGTGGTGTTATCTCGCCATTATTGGCCAATATCTATCTGGATGTATTGGATAGAATATGGGACAAACACAATTTAGCATTTAAATTAAAAGCGAAAATAGTCCGATACGCTGACGATTTAGTGATTCTTTGTAAAAATGAAACAGATGCATCATATAAAGTGTTAACACAAGTTTTGGGTAAATTAGATTTACAACTTAATGGAGACAAAACTGAAGTGGTAGATTCGCTAAAAGAGAAGTTTAATTTTCTAGGTTTTGAAATTTCAATGGCAAAAAGCAAACAATCAGGAAAAGTATTCCCGATGGTTGAGCCGTCACAGAAATCGATGAAAAAAGTAAGTGAGAAGATTAAATTTTACACTCGAAGAGCGATGAATCCAGTACCGATAAATGAAGTGGTTAGACAATTAAATGCAACAGTCAGAGGCTGGTGCAATTATTTTTATTATGGTTACGGTCATCGAAAAATAAAGAAGATCCGATACTATATGGAAGAAAGTCTGCGACACCAACTAAGGTACAGACACAAGGTGAGAAATAGAGGGGCGAGTTATCATAAATTTCCAAGGCAGTATTTGTACGGTTATTTAGGGTTGTATCAGCCACCAGTAAAACCGCGTTGGAAAGTTGTGCATGCTTGAGAAGAAGGATATCGGAAAGCCGTATGCGGGAGAACCGCACGTACGGTTTGATGAGGGGAGGCTGTCATGTTTTTTTAGATGTGGCTGTCTTCTACTCTATTTGACTTCGGACATCAGTTCGAAGATCGTGAAGTCTAAAGTCAAGATATAACCCTAATTTTTAACTTATTTTTAAAAAATATAAAAAAATTAAAACCGACGAAAAACACGTCGCGTTAATTTTTTTTCGCGATGAATACACAAATCCCCCGCGCTTTTTTGTGCGGATTATTAGAACGATAAGTGATTTGAGGACCGAAATAAATGTTGAATTCTTTAAGAGATCAGGAAAGTTTAATTGAGGAGGTTAAAAGTCTTTGTATTTTTAATGATAAAGGTTGGGGAGGTGACACAAGCTCGCCATCGGCAATAGAAATGGAAACAGATAAAAAAATGGAAAAAATACAAAATTTAATGTCAGCAGTTGGCATTTGTGCCCTGCCAGAAAAATTTATTAATGCTGTTGAAAGTGGTCTTGTACGAAATGATGTGGGTGGTGAATACTATCGTTGCTTAATCTCTCATTTCAATAAGCCGGAAAACAGTGACACTTAAAATAACCTCATGTCACTGCACCTTTTAAAAATTCACCCTAAAATTAAGCGGGGTCAACAATTAAGCGGGGTCAAAACAATTAAGCGGGGTCAAAACTTGACTTCGGACATCAGTTCGAAGATCGTGAAGTCTAAAGTCAAGATTTGACCCTAATTTTTAAACAACCCTAAATCATCTGTGAATCGCAAAAACACACAAATATCCAATTGCCCGATTTGCCTTTCTGGGCTAATATAACTAACTAACCAGTCAGTTAGTTAGTTGTTTATATATGAACGAATCAAACCAACAAAAAAGCACAAGCCCAGTAAATACAAGGGCTCGAAGTGATGAGTCAAAGGCTTTGCGTCGAAGCGAAATCTTAAATGTGGCATTAGATGCCTTTTTTGAAAAAGGCTTCAAAGCGACCCGGCTTGATGATATTGCCAAAGGGGCGGGCATGACTAAGGGGGCGTTGTATCTGTATTTTGATTCAAAAGAGTCGTTGTTTGTGGGGTTAATTGAAGAGATGGCGCAGCCAAAGTTAGAGGGTATGAAACAATTGCTCAACACAACTGACAGCGCAAGTGACGCCATGCTTAAAATTATGAGTAAGTTTGCATCGCATTTAAACGGTAGTCAGTTGCCAAAATTAATGAAAATTTTAATTGCAGACAGTGGCGCGTTTCCAGATATGGTGACGTTGTATCGTGAGTCATTAATTAAAAAAGGACTCGCATTAATTGAAAGCATTTTGCAACAAGGCAAAGACAGTGGTGAGTTTTATATTGATGCCCCCCACTTGGTCGCAAAATTAGTGATCGCGCCGATGATATTTACAGCCATTTGGAAAACCGTTTTTGAAAAAACAGATAACCAAATATTAGACGCAAAAAAATTATTAGAAACCCACATACAAATATTCCTAAACGGAATCAAACATCCTTTGGAGCAAAGTCATGAATAAATGTAAGCATAAACAACTTGTCCATTTAATATTAGTTACGTTGTTTGCCTGTGTGATTGTGTTGCTACAAGGTTGTCAGTCTAATGAAAAAGATTCGGTTTTAATAGGTTATATCGAAGCAGACTACCGATACGTTAATTCGCAACAAGCAGGGTTAATTGTTAAGCAAAATGTTAAAGCAGGCGATGTGGTGTCAGAAGGGGATGTTGTTTTTGAATTAGATAAAACATTAATTAACTTACAAATAAAAGAAGTACAAGCACGAATTAATCAAGCGCAAGCATTAGTTAAAGACAGCCAACAAGGTTTGCGTGACGACGAAATAGACTCGTTAAAAGCGCAGTTAAATGAATCTCAAACCATTGTGGATTTAAAACAAAAAGAATTAACACGAACACAAAATTTATTAAAACAAGGATTGATTTCAAAATCCATTGGTGATGTGGCCTCCTCAGAATTTGAAACCGCACAGGCAAGAGTAAATACCATTCAAGCAAAAATACGTGCGGCGAATTTACCTGCACGAGACGGTGTGACCCAAAGCGCGTTAGCAAATCAATCAGCCATTGAACAACAACTGGCGCAATTAAATTGGCAATTATCACAGCGAGATATAGTGGCGCACTTTAGCGGTAAAATATTTGATGTGTATTATGAAAAAGGCGAACATATTTTTGCAAGGCAGCCATTAATTGCCATCGTTCCTAATAATGAATTAAGTGTAAAGTTTTTTGTTGAAGAACCTTTGTTATCTCAAATGAAATTAGGTAAAAAAGTATTTGTACATGCCGATGGTATCGCTAAGCCTATTGAAGCAAGCATTAGCTATATAGCCACAAAAGCACAATTTACACCGCCTGTTATTTATTCAAAAGATTCACGCGAAAAAATGGTATTTAAATTAGAAGCCATTATTTCATCGCCAGATATGTCTTTGCCTCTTGGTTTGCCTGTAGATGTCACGTTTAATTAATTGAGAAATGATTATGAGTGAAGAATATGTCATTGACGTACAAGGGTTGGTTAAACGCTTTGCAAATAAAATTGCTGTTAACTCTGTGGACCTGCAATTAAAAAAAGGCGAAGTATGGGGGTTTTTAGGTCCTAACGGTTCAGGTAAAACCACCACCATTCGTATGATTTGTGGTTTGTTGCATGCCGATGAAGGTCATGGCACGTGTTTAGGATTAGACATTCAAAAAGACGCTGAGCAAATTCGCAGACAAACCGGATACATGACACAGAGGTTTTCTTTTTGGTCGGACTTAAGTATTCGTGAAAATTTAGAGTTTGTGGCAAGACTGTATCAAATAAAAAACAAACGCCAAGTGATTGATGACACCTTAAAAAAACTGGGTTTGTTTGATCGACAAAAACAATTAGCCGGAGCATTGTCTGGCGGATGGAAGCAACGCTTGGCTTTGGCCGCAGTCACCATGCATAAACCCAAATTATTATTACTGGACGAGCCCACAGCAGGGGTGGATCCACAAGCACGCCGCGATTTTTGGGACGAAATACATCGCTTAAGTTTAGACGGCATGACTGTTTTGGTGTCCACACATTATATGGACGAAGCTGAGCGTTGTGACCAAATTGCGTATTTGGCTTATGGTGAATTAATCACCAAAGGTTCGGTACAACAGATTATTGATCAATCAGAATTAGTCACCATCAAAGGCGTTGGCTCGCAAGTAAGGGCGTTATTAAGCGAAATAAAAAACAATACCAATATCGAACAAGCGTCGTATTTTGGATCCGCCTTACATGTCAGTGGTCACGATATGACACTTATTAAACAAGGCATTGAGCAAGCGCAAACTAAATTAAATATTCACGACATTCAATGGCAAGAAGTGTCACCCACGTTAGAAGATGTGTTTATTGCATTAACACAACGAACTGGTGGCGACAAAAGAGGGCACGGATAATGGGCGCACTAAGCAGAATTTTTGCCATCTTTATGAAAGAGTTAATTCAAATGCGTCGTGACAAAATGACCTTCGCATTTATGTTTGCCATACCTGTCATGCAATTAGTGATATTTGGTTTTGCCATTAACTCAAACCCAAAACACCTACCCACCGCCATAGTCGCCGAAGAACAAACCCCAATCGTACGCACATTAATTCATGCAATGAGCCACTCTCAATATTTTGATTTGCAATACAACGAATTAAATCACGACAAAGCTGAGCAATTATTAGCAGAAGGCAAAGTCGCCTTTGTGTTGATTATTCCAAAAGGTTTTAGCGAAAACTTAATACGAGGCGAGCGACCAGAGTTATTAGTTGAAGCCGATGCATCTGATCCTTCAGCCTCATCGGGCGCCATCAGTTTTTTAAACACGATATTAAACCAAGCACTGGCAGAAGAGTTAAAAGGCAGTTTGTCTTATTTGCAAAACACACCCAGCGCGTTTTCAATTGTGGTGCATCCTAAATACAATCCTGAAGGCATCACCCAATATAATATTGTCCCAGGTTTATTGGGTGTCATCATCACAATGACCATGGTAATGATCACATCCATGGCCATGACCAGAGAAACCGAACAAGGCACCATGGAAAATTTATTAGCCATGCCAGCCAAGCCTATAGAGGTAATGATTGGAAAAATTACCCCTTATGTAGGAGTGGGGGCTGTACAAACATTAGTGGTATTAGTGGCAGCAAAATTATTATTTGATGTGCCGTTTGTCGGCTCTATTACATTTTTAGCATTGTGCGTGTCGATATTTATTCTGGCGAATTTATGTTTGGGTTTTACATTTTCAACCATAGCAAAATCACAAATGCAGGCCATGCAACTAACCTTCTTTTTCTTTTTACCGTCGATATTATTATCGGGTTTTATGTTTCCCTATCGAGGTATGCCAGTGTGGGCGCAAACCATTGGTGAGGTATTGCCCTTAACCCATTTCTTGCGGATCATCCGAGGGATCATGTTAAAAGGATCTGGATTTGCACAGGTGCAAAATGAGATGCTGGCGTTAGGTGTGTTTATATTGGTGGTTGGGACGGTTGCGATATTGCGTTATAAGCGTACTTTGGATTGATTTAAAAACATGGGTTCTCGTAGGTCATGCCTTTAGGCAATTGGCATAAAAAAACCTACTTTAGACAGTTATTTATTTAATATTTCTTAGTTAAATAATAGTTTATGGAGGTAAAAACGCTATTTTATTTTTGTGACGTTTTATTGCTTAGGTTGTGTGTCTTTGTAGTCCTTTGTAGTCATCGTCTCTTTGTAGTCGGTCTTTTATTTCCCGCAACATTTTTTAAATTTTTTATTACTACCACAATGACAAATAGCATTTCTACCCATTTTTTCACCGGTACGTTTTATTGTTCCCTGATTGATTGAACAGGTTGAATTACTACAACAAGGTTGTTTTTGTTTCGTTTCGTGGATTACATGGGTATTCATATTATTTCCTATGAATTAAGCGGGTTCAAAACTTGACTTCGGACATCAGTTCGAAGATCGTGAAGTCTAAAGTTAAGATTTGACCCTAATTTCTTTAGAACCAGTCAATTCAATACCACAACTCATTAACATCAAACTAGACAGCAATGCACCTAATAACAAACGGCTAGAGTTAAGATTTAGTTGAAAGATTTTCATATATTTTCCGATTGTTAATTTCATTAATAATGGCTTTTAAAGCATCGATACATATAATAATTGAATCCACGTTGATTAACAAAACGATCAACATTCAAATACCTGTTCAACGTTTATTTCAGGCAAAAAAACGCGCTAAATTCAGCGCGTTTTTATGGGCTTTTTTATATTAATTAATCACTACTTCTGCTTCTTCTGTAATAATTGCAGAACCAGCCGTGTCAGATTTTATAACAACATCCACAAGATCATCATTAGAATTGTAACTGTATAGCGACAATGTATATGTCCCTACTTTTAGTATACTACTTGCTTTATTTTCTCCGTATTTAATCGAACTAAGTACAGCATAATTATTTTGATCGTATATTGTTAAACTCAAATAGTCGCCTTCATGTGCGGTTGCAGCAATTGTAAAATATGCTTCAGACGTCACTTCAATTTGAAATGATGTGGTGTCATAACCTTTCAATTCAACATCTAAAATTGAAGCCACTTCAGGCTCTGGTTTTAAATATTCTTGAACGAAATTTAATGTTGCACCCACTGCTTTAATTTGGAAATAAACGTCACTTCTCACTTCTTGATAGTCGTAATAAGTATTTGAAATAAATAATTGATAAGTGCCCGCTGCTAAAATATTATCTGCAAAAATTACATCTTGCCCATAACCCTTTTGAGTAATGATGTTTACACCAGCACTATCAACTAATTTAATATCTAATTTGTAATCCTGCTCAGTTGTACCAAAGAAAGCTGAAAAGTCAGTATTGTCTTGTGCCACTATTAATGAAAATTCCAACATTGATTCTGGTTGTGACCAAGCATTAGTGACTTCAATATTAAAGTCTTCTACACAATTATTTTGTTCACTCATTTCTTCATCAAAATTTGTTCCGTTTAAGTCGTATTTGGCAAGGGTAATACTGTGACAAATTTTATCATCAACTAATTCCTCACGAGAATATCCAACAAATAAATATGAATCGTTTTTCCCAAAATAATTCGCATTATCATAATATTCCGGCGATCTTACAAAAAAACTTCCCAGCCCTTCTAAATCAATATATATCTCATTTGAAAGTGAATGATTAGAAGAGTCTTTTTTGTCGACGGTAATATGTAAACCATTTTCTTGGGTGTAACTGTAATATTCCGCTTCAATATTATCTTCACTTTCTAACTGATAATAATATTCAACAACGCCTGAATTTTGCTCACAATTTTCAGTTAAATAATCCTGCATAGTCAATGTGCCATCTGTCAATATAACTCTAGATCTAATCGTACCAGACACCTCACAAGCATATGTTCGGGTTGTGGTTTCAACTGCACCTTCAGTGGTTGTTGTTGTGGTAGGCTCCCCTACTAATAATGAATTTAACAAATTTAAATTTTGATTTTGATTTTCATTTGTTGCATCCACAATCGCACTATAATTTGATTCACTGATTTCTGCTGTATAATTCGCCACTGTATAGTCAGTATCTAAAATTGCACTGTGTGCTGTTTTATTTGTCACTAATTCAGGGTAGCTAATAGTTTCAGCGAACGTAACATCTACATCAACAAATGATTTAATTAAAAAATCTAATTCGCTATCAACGTCTTGCATATAAAGATAATAGGCACCCGCATCTAATGTTATGACATTACTTAAATTACTCGCATCAAAATAATGATCAAATAATGTGACACCTTTTGCATTGGCAATTAAATAATCCAAATAAAAATAATTAGCTGAGAAATTTGTATCAAAATAAAATTCAGCTGAATCACTCACTGTTAATTCGTAGACAATCTCTTTGCTAATATGTTGTTGCGCCAAAATAGCAGGTGGTGCTTTTTCTTCTAAAAAACTAACCATTGTGTTTTCTGAAAGTATTTGAAGATATACATCAGGAATCATATCGTTTGAATGAGTATGTTTTATTTCAAGTGTGTAAGTGCCTGCATCAAGATACGTATGCACTGTAATATCAAAATTACCGTTAACTGAATAACCAGAGGCCACTTCAGATTCACCTCGTTTTAACAGTACAGCAAAGTCAGTGTCTAAATCTTGTGCAATTGAATTAGCTAAAAAATTAGTATCATCATCAGCCACTATTATTTCATAAATTAATGTCGATTGTGCTTCACTCCAATTACGTAAATTCGTAAAGTTCGCGTCCACTAAACAGTTATTTATGGCATCTAATAAACTAATAACAGGGGTTCCTGAATTCACAATCAATTGTTCATTTTGTTCGTACTCACATTGACTATCACCGATCAAAACAGACACCCACTTTTACACCCAATTTTTCTTCTCATTTTTCTTTTTAGGTCTAAAAAAATCAAAGGCGCTGGATATCTGAAGAGAATACTTTCGAGCAAAACGAGAAAACCAAAGAACAAAAACAACACGGAGTATTCATTAAATTGTTCCATAAATTCCAAAAAGATTATCGGTTTGATTTAAACTAAATAAAAAATAGAAACGAAATTTTAAAAAAGAGACAAAAACTCACTAATTCGGCGTTTTTTTAGACGACAGGGTTGCTGGAAACTATCTTAGTTGTTTATACCTTGCTCAAATACCGATCCAATGCATTGGCAAATTGTTGTATGTCCTGTGCATTTAATGGAGCAGGGCCTCCTGATTGAATGCCGCTTGAGCGCATGGTTTCCATAAAATCGCGCATGTTTAATTTTTGTTTGATGTTTTGTTCTGTAAAGGCTTCGCCGCGTGAGGTTAATACTTTTGCGCCTTTTGTGATTAATTCATCGGCTAAGGGAATGTCTGAGGTAATCACTAAATCGTTAGGTTGTACGTGTTCAACTATAAAATCATCGGCCACATCGAACCCTGATTCAACTTGTGTCATTTTAATAAAATGGGATTTTGGGATGTTGATGTATTGATTGGCCACTAAGGTTAATTGCAGTTGTTTTCGATTGGCTGCTTTGTACATAATTTCTTTAACTTGATTTGGGCATGCGTCAGCGTCGATCCAAAGTGCCATAAATAATCTCTGTTTTATAAAATTGTTGATAAAAAAAGGGCAACTTAATGCCCTTTGATTGTTTGTTTTTTAATCTTAATTTAGAAAAATATCTAATAATTCTGCTGCTTTGTTTTTGATCGCTTCTTTTGGAATGGGAATGTCCGCTTGGAAGGTTTGCGCTTGGTTTACATTTGTCTTTAGTTTTAAGCCTAAAGCCGCTGGTACTGCAACCTGACCATGGAAGAGTAAGTCGGTTTTAATGTCGATTGTTGGTTCTTTTTCTAATAACGAAAATCCTATGCCTTTCATTACTGGAATTAATGAGCTGTATTGAATCGTGATTGGCAGTATTAATTCTGACTGTCCTTGACTAATTAAATCAAGATTGATGCCGTCGCCTTGTAAAAATTCACGGCCTTCTAGGGATAAGTCATAATCCACTAACATGCCTTCAATGGTAAATGAGTTAGGGTTGTTTACATCAACGATAATTTCTAATACGGCTTGTTCGGTAGTGATATCGCGCACTTTATAGTGGTTAAATTTGAAAGTTGGGGGTAATAATTTTGCTTCTAATAAACTTGCGCAGTTAGTAGTTAATAGTGCAAAGCTGGCTAAAAGTATTATGCTTAAACGTTTCATGTTTTTTCTCTCCAATAAAATTGCGCGTAGTTTAATACCTTATATATGACTTGGATATGAATATTGTTATTTATTTTTTTTAAAAATTCAGCATAAACGTTACGGGTCCATCATTAAGTAATTCAACTTTCATATCGGCGGCAAATTCTCCAGTTTGTATTTTAGGGTATTTACTTTTAAAGCATTCAACTATTTTATTAAACATGGGCAAGCTTTGATCTGGATGCATTGCGTCAGAAAACCCAGGCCTAAGACCTTTGGAGGTTTGAGCGGCAAGAGTAAATTGAGAAACTACTAATACCTCGCCTTTAATGTCTTGGACATTTAAATTCATTTTGTCATCACAATCGTTAAAAATTCTGTAATTTAATACTTTTTTGCAGGCCTTTTCGATCAGCGCAGCATGATCGGTCTTTTCTAATCCGATGAATAAAAGTATGCCTTGTTGGATTTGTGCAATGTTTTGATTATTTACTGTTACGGATGCGTGTTGGACTCTTTGGATCAATATGTTCATATTTGTCATTCCCCTGTATTTCACACAATGGTATTCTTTGCGCTTTATTGTCGCAATGGGTTTAGAAGATGGAAGACGATAAGTCGCTGTTCTTGCAAGAAATGCAAGATGTGGTTCGCCATCAACCAAAAGGTAAGGTGAACTTAGCGCAGGCTAAAAAGTCGAATAATGCACAAAATCATTCAGTTCGACGTGAACTTGCACAATCGGATAAGTTAAAAGACGACAATCATTTGCCAATGCAGCCAACTATTATGGTTGATCCTGAAGATGTACTAAGTTTTAAACGAGAAGGGATTGGCAATCAGGTGTTTCGAAAATTTCGTCTAGGTCAGTATCCGATTGAAGCGCGTTTGGATTTACATCGCATGAAAGTGGTGCAGGCTCGAACAGAAGTGTTCAACTTTGTGCAAAATTGTATTAAATTTAATGTGCGGTCGGCATTGATTTTACACGGTAAGGCGTCACATAGTGAAGTCAAAGCCATGCTAAAAAGCTGCATTAATGCGTGGTTACCGCAATTAAGTGATGTGCTGGCATTTCATAGTGCTCAAGCAAAGCACGGCGGTAACGGAGCGGTATACATTATGCTTCGTAAAAGCGATCAAAAAAAATTAGAAAATAAATTGCATTACAGTAAGGGGCGAGAGTAGTTATGATCAAAGTTATGATTGAGCGTAAAATTCAATTTGGAGAAGAACAAGCATACGATTTGGCAGCACAAAAAATGTTATCTGCTGTGTTGTTATGTAAGGGTTATATTTCAAGCGAACAGTTGTTTGTAAGAGGTAAAGCCAATCATCGAGTGATTATTACCACTTGGCAAAGCACTCATGATTGGGAAGCATGGGCGTCCTCAGCGGAGCGTAATGTGGCGATCAGTTTTTTTGAGCCATTGTTAATTGAACAAGAAAGAGTGTTGGTTTTAAAATATTAAAATCAATCCACTAGTTATTAGATAAAAAACTCGGCATAGGCCGAGTTTTTTGTTTGTAGATCCGACTTTAGTCGAGTTTTCTTATTAAACTTAAAGAGCGCAGTGAGGGATGAAGAAAAACCACGCTTTTTCGATATGACCGATAGAAGCGTTTAATTCTTTCATGGACGAAAGAATGAAACTTAAAGAGCGCAGTGAGGGGTGAAGAAAAACCACGCTTTTTCGATATGACCGATAGAAGCGTCTAATTCTTTCATGGACGAAAGAATGAAACTTAAAGAGCGCAGTGAGGGATGAAGAAAAACCACGCTTTTTCGATATGACCGATAGAAGCGTTTAATTCTTTCATGGACGAAAGAATTAAACTTAAAGAGTTATGCCAATTTATCATCCGCAACATAATATGCCGGATCTTCTAAAACATTCACTTCGATCATGTCCCCTGCGCTTTGTAATAACGCTTTGCAGTCAGCACTTAAATGTCTTAAATGTAGATTTTTACCTGCATTTTTATAGCGTACTGCCACTGAATCAATTGCTTCTATGGCGGAATGATCCACTACTTTACAGTTAATAAAGTCGATGATTACTTCATCTGGGTCATCATTTGGTGTGAAATTTTCAGAAAAATTATGCACAGCGGCAAAAAATAATGGACCATTTGGTAAATAGATTTTTACCTCTTTTTCCATTTTGGTTTCCACTCTCATGCGTTTTGCATGCTGCCAAGCAAATACTAATGCGCTTACTATCACACCTACAAATACAGCAATGGCTAAATCAAATGCAACGGTAACCGAAGCGACAATAAAAATCGTTAGGAAGTCTGACATTGGAATTTTTTTCCATAAACGTAAGCTTGCCCATTCAAATGTGCCAATAACGACAATAAACATCACACCAATTAATGCAGCAACCGGAATCATTTCGATCCAACTTGAAGCAAACAAAATAAAGATTAAAAGGAATATTGCTGCTGCGATGCCCGATGTGCGTCCGCGTCCACCTGAGCTGATATTAATCATACTTTGCCCGATCATTGCGCAACCTCCCATTGAACCAATTAAGCCACTAAATACGTTTGCAGTTCCTTGACCTACGCATTCACGATTGCTGCGACCGCGAGTTTGAGTGATTTCATCAATTAACGTTAAGGTTAATAATGATTCGATCAAACCAATTGCAGCCAAAATTAAAGCAAACGGCAGAATAAACATAAGTGTTGTGAAATTAAAAGGCACATCGGGTAAGCCAATAGCAGGTAAGCCTGCAATCGTCGCGCCAAAGGTGTTGGCGTTATTGTTTTGAGCGTCATCGCGTACGTTTTGTAAAATATTTAAATCCACAATGGCTTTTTCAATGCTTGCAAGTTTGGCTTTTTGTTGATCATTTAATGCAATGCCTGCTTGCTGTAGCTCTTTGATTTCTTGAGGGATTTCCTGCTCGAATGCTTTCATTTCATTGGTTTTTGCTGTCATATTTACTAACACGTCCTGCACATTAGGTGTACTGATGTTAGCGAAATGTTGTAATGAAATTGCTAAACCCGAAACGATAAGGATGGCTGCCAAAGTAGAAGGAAATGCTTTGGTTAATTTAGGTAATAAATAAATGATAGCCATGGTTAATAGGATTAATCCGCCCATTACAAGTAATTCGGTGCTAGCAAGCCAAGATGAAGAAAGCTCATTGATGCCAAAGTCAGGGGTTTTAAACTGTCCAATTTGCGATAAGAAAATCACAATTGCGAGGCCGTTTACAAAACCCAGCATTACGGGGTGAGGAACGATTCGAATGAATTTTCCAAGCTTAAATACACCAGCCATGATTTGGAAAAATCCCATCAAAAGTACCGTTGCAAATAAATACTGAATCGCCACATCGGCACCAAATTTATAACTGGCGCTGGCCATTAACCCAACCATTACAACAGCCAGTGCACCCGTTGCTCCTGATATCATACCTGGTCGACCCCCAATCACAGCGGTCACTAATCCCACCATAAATGCAGCCCATAACCCTACTTGAGGGGGCACACCTGCGATGAAGGCAAAAGCTACGGCTTCTGGCACTAATGCTAAGGCGACAGTAAGGCCCGATAAAACGTCATTTTTTAGATTTCTTGGTTTATTAAAAAGTTGATAAAACATGCTTGGATTCTATTAGTTGTCCGGAGTGTCAAAAAAAACAGCTCAGAGGTGGGGTTAAAGGAATGGATAGTATAGCAAAAGGAATACGCCATGTTAATTTGTGCATTTTTATATATCACTTTGTAAAACTTTGAACTAATCCTAAGTTTTGAAATTGTTTACATTCAAGGAACAGATTGCATCTAGTTGCAGTGGTATAAAGTTGCTTGAAATGTAAACAAATGCAGTCATGAAAGTGATTGCGTGACATAAAAAAGAGAGAATGCATATGAATATTCGAAGTTTAATTGTCAGCCTTGGCGTGATAATTGGGTTAACAAGTTGTGGTGGAGAAGTGGAATTAGACACTACTAAAAGTGTGATTCAGGCTCCAAGCACAATGGTGGCACCTGCAGATTCAAATGGGGAGGTTAGCTTTAATTTAATTAATGATATCTCTTATCCAAGTGATGTATCCCCAACTTATACTTGGTTTTTTGGTGATGGCTCTGATCCAGTTACCTCTACTATTCCACTTATGAATCACGATTTTCCTGAAAACAAAGATTATGAAGTTCGCGTTCAAATTACGGATCAAAATGGTAATGCGGCAGGTAAAATAGTGACTTTGATTGTAAAAGTGACCAATGCCGTTGTTAAAGATGTCGCCTTTACGCTGCCTTCAACATTGATTACGCCAACTGTTGGGGCTAAAGGCTTGGTTACCATTGATGCAACCAATATTACTATTCCAGAGACATCAAGTGCTCAATACACATGGGACTTTGGTGATAATAACACTCGATCTACTTCTATTGGCTTAGTGCAACATCAATATACTGCCAATGGAACATATACAGTTACATTAACCATAAAAGATTCAAACAATAAAGCACCGACAATCAGTACGACTTATAGCGTAATTGTGGACAACATTGATGAATCGAGCTTTTCGGTTTTTATCGGATATTCAAGTGATGCACAAAATCCACTTTCTTTAACATTTAATTCTGTGTCGGAAAATCTTGTTAACACCCCAGCAACTTACTCTTGGGATTTTGGTGATAACCAAACATCCGATTTAGAAAATCCAACTAATAACTTCGCTCAAGCGGGTAATTACAACGTTGAATTAACAGTAACGGATAGCTTAGGTGAAGTGAAAACCACACAAAGAATGATTGTTGTATCTAATGTACCCAATGTTGCTCCAGTAGCGATGATTGGGCAAATGGATACATATTTTAATGAAATCACAGTAAGTGCAGCAGGGTCATCTGATGAAGAGGGCGCGAGCTTAACTTACACGTGGGACTTTGGAGACGGTAAAGTTGTCATGGGTGATGAAGTAGAAACTCATACTTACGCATCCGTGGGTGATTTTGTTGTGACCTTAACCGTAAGTGATGGAGAGCTTGAGCATTCTGTAACCGCTGATGTGACAACACAAGAGAAAACTCGTGCAAACTTGATCGAAAACTCGATAGCTTCGTTTATTAATGGCGGAGTAACTTTTACATGTGCAAACTGCCACTATTCGGCAGGCCCAGCTAAA
The DNA here is from genome assembly GCF_045862395.1 of Marinicellulosiphila megalodicopiae. Taxonomy (NCBI): domain Bacteria; kingdom Pseudomonadati; phylum Pseudomonadota; class Gammaproteobacteria; order Oceanospirillales; genus Marinicellulosiphila; species Marinicellulosiphila megalodicopiae. Next base: position 3,807,405 of record NZ_AP023087.1, on the reverse strand, counting down.
GATGGTGATTTGTTCTTGAAAAGTGGAGCAGCAAGCCTTGTAACTTCAGCATCTGTAGAAGACGGTTTAGTCGATTGGTTAAATGCTGGTGGGCAAAACAACTTTACGAATCCAGTAACTGGCGGCGCAACAGGCGAACACGTGATTGTATTGAAATCTGACACAACAGCAGGGGCCTACAAAGTTAAAATGTGGAACGACCTTGTAGATGCGATGGTGTTGTATGTTGAGGAATTAAATAGCCAAGAAAACACAAAACCCAATGCAGTCATTACTTCTGCGTTTGAGTCAGGCACAACCTATTTATTTAATGCTTCAACTTCTTCTGATCCAGAAGGTAAAGCGTTAACTTATAGCTGGGATTTTGGCGATGCAACTGCGCTTAATACTACAGTTAATCCATCTCATGAATTTCCAGAAGGTGGGCGTTACACAGTTGTGTTAACGGTTTCTGATGGTGAGTTAACTGACACGGCTTCTGTAGAAATCTCAACAAAAGTTAAGTTAAATGGCAATTTAGCAATGGGCGAAACCCGATACGCTCAACTTTGTGCGCGTTGTCATGAAGGTGACGATGATGAAGTTTACGGTGAAGGCACTGCGCCAGTTGAGCCAATTGCAATTAACCGTTACTTAAATCATCAAGCTGATCTGTTTGAAAAAATTGATACAAGTATGCCTCCATTGCCAAATTCTGGTGATTGTGTGGATCAATGTGCTGCGGATATTGAAGCATTTATGATGAGCTGGGAGCGCGTGCAAAAAGATACTTCTTGTACATTAGATGCAGAATCTAAAGTGAATTATGGTCCTAGACAAATGCGTTTATTAACTTCAATTGAATACGTAAACACAGTGAAAACATTGTTTAATTATGATGTGGATTTAGGTTTATTACCTGCCGATGATCAAATTCACTTTTTCTCTAACCATGCGCAAACGTCATTGAATTCTTCACGTTTAGATGCTTTTGAATCGATTGCTAAGAAAATCGTGGCTTATTCAGCCGCTGAAGGTTATGCAAATGTGAAAGGTTTTGATGAAGGGTTCAGTGATGGTATTGCACGTCGCGCTTTTAGACGTCCTTTGAACTCAACAGAAGTTGCAGGTTACACAGCACTTGAAGCGTCGAGTTATGAAGATGCACTTCAAGCCTTGTTGATTTCTCCTAATTTCTTATTCCGTTCTGAATTAGGTATGACTAAAGACGAGTTCATTGATTTTAATGAAAACTCAGACCCTGTTTATATCATTTCCGGTACGCCTATTGATGTAGGATTCTCTCAAGAGATTGCACGTTACGACCAGCCGCGTTTCTCACATAATTTTACAGGTAATGATCTAGTTATCATCAAAGTGAAAGGCACCATCAATACTGAAGCACATCAGCCAAATATTTGGCCAGAGCTTGGGATTCAAGTGCCAAACGGTAATGGTTTCTTGCATACAGAAACGATTGATAAAGCTGGATATAAAACAGTGAAAATTGTTTTAAATGGCGCAAATGCTCTAAATGGTAATACTGAACTTGTTGTAAGACAGGCGCAGTCTCCACACGGAAATCAAACTTTAACAGTTGATTCGATATTGATTGGTGCTGCTGAACAAGTCATCTTTGAAGTACCTGATATTGAAGATGGATCCTACGCATTAACACCTTACGAAATGGCAACTTTCTTGGCTTACACTTACACAGGTAATACACCAGATGACACCTTGCTTGAAGCGGCAAACGAAGGCTTAGCAACTGATGCTGCGGTTCGTGCTCAAATAGAGCGCTTAATGGCAACCGACGCAGCAAAAGAACACTTTGGTACGTTTGTGGATCAGTGGTTAATGACGGATAACGTATTATCTGTTGCCAAAGATGCCGATAAATACCCAGGTTTTACACCAGCAGTTCGTGAAGCGATGCATCAAGAAGCGCGTGAAATCTTTAATGATGTGATGTTTAACAACACAGGTTTTAGCTCGCTTTACGATTCTAACTATACATTTGTGAATAATGTATTAGCGCAATTCTATGGCATTGGCGGGGCAAGTGGTGCAACGTTTAATAAAGTATCAGATGCAACTCGCGGTGGTATTTTAACCTCTGGCGCGTTCTTGTCCTCTTTGGCAACTCCTGAAGAATCTCACTTGATCAAACGTGCTGTGCGTATTCGTGAGCGTGTAATGTGTCAGCATTTACCTCCGTTCCCGACGGATGTGAATCTAGATACAATTCGTGAAATTCAAGCACAAAAAGTAGAAGATAAAAAAGCTGAAAACAACGGTGAAATTCGTCAGCCTCATTTAGACTATATCAATACAGATGTCGATGCGTGTAAGGGTTGTCATGAATATATTATCAATCCGTTGGGTGTAGCATTGGAAGATTATGATGCTGTCGGGTTACCACGAACGACTTACCGCAACGGATTAACCGTTGACTTTACAGGATTTGATTCTTCAATCGAGCAGCATAATGCGCATTTATATGGCATTAACGATTTATATGAAACCACTGACGGCATTGCATTGTCGGGTGTGAAATCATTAGGTCAAATCCTTGCAGGTGAAGAAGTGACGCGTGATTGTTTACAAGAAATGGCATTTAGATTTGTGATGGATACTGGTCCTGATAAGTTTGACCATGCCGATGAAGACAAAATTGTGTTAGCAGAAGATGAATTAGTAAATTACGCTTGTGCAATTAGCTCTATGGATACAGCGATGCAAGCTGAAGATAATCCAAAAGAAGCATTTATTAATCTTGGTTTATCTGAAATCGTTCGATTCAGAAAAGAATATAACCGTTAATTGTTTACGACGTAGAGGAATAAAAATGAAAAAGTTAAAAACACCACAAGATGTAGAGCGTCGTAAAGTTCTAAAAGCGATGGCCGGTTCTGGTATTTCAGCTGCAGCATTAAAGGCGCTGCCTTTTGCTGCAGGTTTAGTGTATTCCCGAGCTGCGTTAGCGGCAACAGGAGACACAAAACGCGTTGTATTTGTGTATATTCCAGACGGGGCGCCTCCTGGAACTTACACCATGTCTGGTAATAATTTTGGTGCTACGGCTACGCCGTTAGCGCCTCATAAAGATAACGTTATTTTGTTTGATGGTTGTACTTCTAATGTGGGCGGTCATGGTAATACCTTTAAATGTTTAGGGGATTCTGGCAACACTATGGATTCTCAACTTGAAGAGGTATTAGGTTCAACTACTCCATTTAGCTCAATGCGTGTGGGTACTGAATGTAATACAGGTCAAGGTGTAGTTAGTAAGAAAAACGGCGCAGATGCGTCATTTACTGATAATCCAAATGCTGTATTTGATCGTTTATTTGCAGGTGAGCCACCAAGTACTGATGGGGTTGCAAGAGCGCAAAGTATTTTAGATCGCTCACGTGACGAATTAAATGCAATCAAATCAAAATTAGGTTCATTTGAATTAGAGCGAATGGAAGAGCATGAAAATGCAATTCAAGCTTTAGAGCGCCGTTTACAAATCGAACCAGTTTCAGGTTGTACTGGTGACGATTTAGATTGGACGCCATTTGGTGGATCAACTAAAGGCGCGTTTACCGATATTACCAATCGTCATTGCGACATGATTGCTAATGCGTTTAGATGCAACTTAACACGAGTGGCAACATTGCAATTAGGTACACACCAAGCTGAACATGTTGTACCTGAATCTGGCCATGCTGGCGATTACCATAACAGTATTCATGGTTCAGGTACGCCAGCTTATATCTTAGCGCGTAAATATTTAACTGAACGCTTAGCGTATTTAATCAAAGTATTAAAAGAGACAAATGATGAATTTGGTCAACCACTGATTGATTCAACCATCATTTTACAAGTAACGGATATGGGTAATGGTAATGCACATGATGGATCAAATTGCCCATTCACAGTTGCGGGGGGCACTAATATTATTGGTGGTCGTACCGTTTCTGGTGCTGATAATAATACATTATTAAATACAGTTGCTGATGCGTTGGGAGTTGCTGGCCAAATTTCATTATATGGATCAGGCGCAACTACAGCGGGCATTGTAAAATAATTAGTATTTTCAAAATATTTTTTGATTTTTAAACATTATTTATAATAAATATTATTGAAATTTGAAGCACAAAAAATACACATAAAAAACCAACTTATTGTAAAGATAAGTTGGTTTTTTTTTTGCGTGGGGCAATGCCCACGATAATGTGAATTGTCCGTTTACCGTGGCAGGCGGAGCTTCAAAAATGAATACAGGCCGAACATTAAGTGACGCTAGCAACTACAATTTATTAGATACCGTATCCGCTGCTCTTGGAGTGCAAGATCAAGTGAAAAGTTTTGCTAGTGGCATCGTGTCAGGGTTGTTGAAGCTGTAAATAAATAAGTGAAATTTAAAAATATAAAAAGAAACCAATGTTTTGTTAGGAAATGTTGGTTTTATTGATTTAGAGCAGTGGGTCTCAACTATTACTGTAGTACGTCCCAAAAAAGCAAAACCTTACAAAAAGCCAATTGAATGGCGCCCTCCCAACCGTTATAACATCCCCATAATGAGCGTATTTACCTGTTTTGTGTACCAGTAGCTGTTTGTGTTGTGAACGTGATTTAGTTTTAGAGTCAACGCAAAATTTAAAAAAACACAAAAGACTACAATACCTCTAGTAATTAAAAGACCTTCAAATTCCAAAGAGAGAATGCATATGAATATCCGAAGTTTAATTATCAGTCTTAGTGTGATAATCGGGTTAACAAGTTGTGGTGGAGATGTTGCTTTAGAAACGAAAAGTTCTATTGAAGCTCCAAGCACAATGGTGGCACCTGCTGATTCAAATGGGGAGGTTACCTTTAATTTAATTAATGATATCTCTTATCCAAGTGATGTGTCCCCAACTTATACTTGGTTTTTTGGTGATGGCTCTGATCCAGTTACCTCTACTATTCCACTTATGAATCACGAGTTTTCTGAAAACAAAGATTATGAAGTGCGTGTTCAAATTACGGATCAAAATGGTAATGCAGCAGGTAAAATAGTGACTTTGATTGTAAAAGTGACCAATGCCGTTGTTAAAGATGTCGCCTTTACGCTGCCTTCAACATTGATTACGCCAACTGTTGGGGCTAATGGCGTCGTTACCATTGATGCAAGTAATATTATGATTCCAAGCTCATCAAGTGCTCAATATTTATGGGACTTTGGTGATGATAATACGGGGTCTACCTCAATTGGTTTAGCTCAGCATAAATATACAGCTAATGGCTCTTATACCGTTACTTTAACCTTAAAAGATTCAAACAATAAAGCACCGACGATAAGTACGACTTATAACGTAATTGTTGACAACATTGATGAATCGAGCTTTTCAGTTTTTATCGGATATTCAAGTGATGCACAAAATCCACTTTCTTTAACATTTAATTCTGTGTCGGAAAATCTTGTTAACACTCCAGCAACTTACTCATGGAATTTTGGTGATAACCAAACATCCGATTTAGAAAATCCAACTAATAACTTCGCTCAAGCGGGTAATTACAACGTTGAATTAACAGTAACAGATAGTGTCGGCGAAGTGAAAACCACACAAAGAATGATTGTTGTATCTAACATACCCAATGTTGCTCCAGTAGCGATGATTGGCCAAATGGATACATATTTTAATGAAATCACAGTAAGTGCAGTAGGGTCATCTGATGAAGAAGGCGCGAGCTTAACTTACGCATGGAATTTTGGTGACGGTAAAGTCATCATGGGAGATGAAGTAGAAACTCATACTTACGCATCCGTGGGTGATTTTGTTGTGACCTTAACCGTAAGCGATGGCGAGCTTGAGCATTCTGTGACCGCTGATGTGACAACCGAAGAAAAAACACGACAAAACTTAATTGAAAAATCAATAAATTCCTTTATCACAAGTGAAGGTGGATCAAGCTTTCCATGTTCAAACTGCCATTATCCTACTGGCCCTGCGAAAGATGGCGATTTAGATTTTAAAGTGGGTGCATCGACAGATGTTACTTCGGTATCAGTAGAAAATGGTTTAGCAGATTGGCTACAAGCTGGTGGGCAAAACAACTTCATGAATCCTGTAAATGGTGGGATTTTAGGTACACACTTAATTGTGTTCAAATCAGACACGCCTGAAAAAGCATACCAAACTAAAATGTGGAATGACCTTGTGGATGCAATGGTGTTGTATGTTGAGGACTTAAATAATCAAGAAAATACAAAGCCAGAAGCCGTGATATCCTCTGCGTTTGATTCAGGAACAACCTATTTGTTTAATGCTTCAGAATCCTCAGACCCTGAAGATGATGGACTAATCTATAGTTGGGATTTCGGTGATTCTAGTCCACTTGATACAACAATTAATCCTTCTCATACATTTGAGGTAGGGGCTCGTTACACTGTTGTATTAACTGTGTCAGATGGTGAGTTAAGCGATACTGCATCGGTTGAGATTTCAACAAAAGTTGAATTAGTGGGAGACCCTGTTAAAGGTGAAACTTCATATGCTGAGCAATGTGCGATGTGCCATGAAGGCGATGATGATTTAGTTTATGGCGAAGGCACTGCAAACGTCGAGAAAATTGCAATTAACCGTTACTTAAATCACCAGGCTGATTTGTTTGATAAAATTGATGGGTCGATGCCTCCTGAGCCAAATTCTGGAAACTGTGTTGATCAATGTGCAGCGGATATTGAAGCCTTTATGATGGGTTGGGAGCGTGAAGAAATCGCAACAAGTTGTGAAAATCCTTCAAAAACTCAATATGGTTCACGCCAATTGAAGTTATTAACCGTCGATGAATATGCAAACTCAGTTAAAGATATTTTAGGTTTTGAAGTAGATAAAACTAAATTATCTGAAAATTTCAAAATTTATGAATTTGATAATCACAGCAAAACCGAAGTCGATTTTAACCGTTTATTAGGTTATCAAGCAGCAGCAGAAAGTATTTCAAAACAGTTGTTTAATGATAAATTCTCAACAGTAGTTGGAATGGAAACCTGTATTGATGATAACAACTGTGCCGATATTTTTGTGGGTGAAGCACTGACTCGCTTATTCCGCCGTGAAATTTCTCCTGCTGAAAGTGTGTCCTATGTGAGTTTGTTTAATAACGAAGATTATGCAACTAATGCTGATTCCAGAGATGGGTTAAAATTAGCGATTCGTACTGCTTTGATGTCACCGAATTTCTTATATCGTTCAGAGCAAGGTATGACGAAGACTGAATATGAGGCATACAATGCTGAATTAAGTATTCCTGTTGAATTGAATTTTACTGTTTTTGAATCAACGGCATTTAAACAATATGGCCAAGATTTAGCTGGTGGTAATACGATCGGGGCTTACCAAAAAGCAAATATTTCATATAGTTTCACAGGCAATGATTTGCTTAAAGTTAATTTGAATGCTCAATCTCCAGGTCATAATTCAGCTACGATATCTGTTGGTGAATTGATAATTTGGGAAGGTGTAACCGAAGCTATGGAAGAAATAGAAGTGGTTTATTCCGGAGATTCTGGAAGTTTCGATTTAAATATTAAAGCGGGTAATACTGATGCAATTCTTGGTGAAGTTTCAATAGCTGCAGCTCCAGTTATTCCTACTTTGCTTGATGTCCCAGATGTGGAAGATGGGGTTTACGTGCTTACGCCAGCTGAAATGGCAACTTATATTGCCTACAGCTATACCGGCTCTACTCCAGATGACATATTAATTGCTGCAGCAATTGCAAATGAATTATCAACCGATGCTCAAGTTCGAGCACAAATAGAGCGTTTATTAGAAACCGATAAAGCCAAAGCCCATTTTGGTGAATTTGCAGCGCAATGGTTTACTACCGATGCGGTATTAAATGCAGCTAAAGATGGTTTCCCTGAATATACAGATGATGTTAAATCGGCCATGGCGCAAGAGGTACGAGAGATCTTTAACGATGTGATGTTTAATGATGATGTGCCGTTTTCTGCGCTTTATGATTCAAACTACACCTTCGTAAATGAAGTGTTAGCTGATTTTTATGGCATAGGTGGCGTTACTGGAGATGAATTTGTACAAGCTGCAACCAGTCAACGTGGCGGTATTGTTACCTCTGGGGCGTTATTAAGTGCTTGGACGGCGCCAACTGAATCTAAATTGATTCTACGTGGTGTGCGTATTCGTGAACGTTTATTGTGTCAACATTTTCCTCCATTCCCATCAAACGTCGATTTAGGCGCTATACGTGATCAACAACAAGCCATTGTTGATGCAAAAAAAGAAGAAGAAGGTGGACTGATTCGTCAAGCGCACTTAGATTACATTAATACTGATTTAGAGGCGTGTGCATCGTGCCATGAATATATTATTAATCCACTAGGTGTAGGCTTAGAAGATTTTGATGCTGTGGGTTTACCGCGTACTAAATATGCTTCCAATAACCTAGATGTAGACTTTACTGGATATATTGCTGAATTAGACACACATCAGTCTGCTTTATATGGTATTTCTGATATCTATGAAACCTCAGAGCGTATTGCATTCCAAGGTGCTAAACAATTAGGCCAAATCTTAGGTACTGGTGGCGCTCAAGAACAAGCACAAAAATGTATGATCGAAATGGGTTTCCGTTATATGACAGGCTCAGGCACCAATGCGTTCTCATTTGAAAGCGAAACATACAGGTTATCTGATGAGGCAATTCAGGATAATATCTGTGCTTCAGAATCGATGTTAAATACATTAAATACAACAAGCAGCCCTAAAGAGGCGTTCATAAACTTAAGCTTGTCAGATATGGTTCGTTACAGAAAAGAAGGTTACATCCTTGGATCTGTTGAAGCTAACTAAGAAATTAAAAGTAGGTATATAAAATGAGAAAATTAAAAACTCCTCAAGATGTTCGTCGTCGTAATTTCTTAAAAACGGTAGCGAGCTCAGGCATAGCAACATCAGCATTAAAAGCCAGCACACTTGGTTTAGGTTTAATGGCAAGCAGGGCAGGTTTTGCTGCTGGTCCAAATGGAATCAAACGAGTGGTAATCGTTTATATTCCTGATGGTTGTGTGCCTGGCACATATCAATTTAATAGTGATGGATCACTTGGTGAGTCTGCAGCACCGTTAGAATCGGTAAAAGGCAATTTAGTGATTTTTGATGGTTGCACCACTCGTGGTGGTGGGCATGGCGATGGCGGAACCGGAGTATTAGGTGGTAATAACAACAGCGATGAAACCTACGATATTACACTTGAGGGTGTCATTGGCGATCAAACACCATTTCCTTCGTTGCAGTTAGGGGTTGAAAGTGACGGAATTAGATTCAGTCGACGCAATAAAGAATCCATAGGGTTTACCAACAATCCACGTTCAGCTTTTACTCGATTATTTGGTGATACGGTTGGTGAAGTGCCAGAAGATGCTAGATTGATAAGAGAACCGTTTGAACGCAATTTACTTGAAATTCAAGCATTTAAGAGCAAACTTTCAGCTGAAGAGACCAGAAGACTTGATCAGCATGAAGCGGCAATCCAAAAAATTATCAGTAACTTAGAAAACGCAGGCGATGCACCAGCAGGTTGTACAAATCGAGTTCAAAATAATTACGGCTGGGAAAATACTGGAAGTACACCAGAAATTGGTAGTTTTACCCAGGTCTGCAACATGCAAATTGATACATTAGTTGCGGCATTATCTTGTAATCTAACCAATTTAGTGACGCTTGCATTAGGGACAGACGCCGCTGAGTTTAATGCAGCAGAATTACCTGACGTTGGTACATTTCATACAACGGTTCACTCCGGCAGAGATGAGCCTTACATACAATTTAGAGCATACTTATCTGAACGATTTGCTTACTTGATCAGTCAACTTAAAAACACTCCTGATCCAGATCTAGGAGACGGTTCAAGTTTATTAGATACCACATTAGTATTGCAAGTAACCTGCATGGGTAACGGTAATGCTCATGACCAAGCAAACGCCCCATTTGCTATGGCAACTGCAACTAAAAACATGGTAGGTGGACGAGGCTTTAGCGTGACAAGTAGTGATGAATTATTAGATACCGTAAGTGCCGCGCTGGGTGTCCAAGATCAAATGCCACAATACGGTTCGGGTCCAGCGGGAGGATTGCTGAAATAAATATTTTTTCATAAAAAAAGCCACTATATCTTAATTGAGAAGTGGCTTTTTTTTGCGTTTAAATTAGGTGTATAAATTAAGTTGTACTGAATAGTAGAATTGATTCATGTAAGGTATCTACAATTTACTTTGATTCGACCAAATTCTTTAATTAAAAACCAAACCAAACCAAACCAAACCAAACCAAACCAAACAGCTCGTCATCTTCAATGTGTATTTGCTGGTGATCAAGTGTGATAGCTTGGTGACTTCTTGAAAGGTAGTAAATATCATCCCCGATGCCGACGAAAAAAGCCGAGCATGATACGAAATTCGCCATGATAGATATTCAATTGGCTTAAACCTGAATCCGTAACTTAATTTGCAATAATCAATGGTTAGCTACTTAACAACAGCTTTTTTTGGTTAAAATACCGCAAGTGATTATTCTTTATCGCGCTTCACTTTCTAAAGCAGTTATAAAAAAGTGAGTGTCACTTTAGGTTGTAGTAATAAAAAAGTGAGTGTTACTTTAGGTTGTAGTAAAGAAATGTACAAAAGGGGTGTCATTTTAAGTCTCTCATTTTAAGTCGTTTTCATTTTAAGTCGATTTCATTTTAAGTCGATCTCATTTTAAGTCGATCTCATTTTAAGTCGATCTCATTTTAAGTCGATCTCATTTTAAGTCAAAGTGGGTGTCATTTTAAGCTGTTTTAAGTCTTTATTTTAAGTCTTTTTAAGTCTCATTTTAAGTCATTGTTTTAAGTCATTGTTTTAAGTCATTTTTTAAGTCATTTTTTAAGTCATTCGACATCTGTTTCATTTTTGCCACTTCATCAATGGTATAACCGTCAATGTAATAATAAATGGCTAATTCACAGGTTCTAACGTCAAAATATTATAAATAACTCAACAATACCGATTCATTAATCACTTGAGATTCAATATCGCTTCGCTCATCAATTTCATCCTCTATTGACACAGGGGAATTCTGTACATAATCGGATCTGACTTTTTTTTTGGAGATAAAATTTAAACTTAAATTGGTTGTCACTTGATACAACAAACTTGAAAGCCCCTAGTTATGTAGGTTCTCTTGGTTGTTTATCAATTTTACAAATACATCTTGCATTAAACCCATGGCACTAGATTCGTTTTATAAAATTTTTAAGCAACGCACTCCAATACCTGCTGTAGAGCTGTTCAATGTCTGATTGAGCGCTGTTTTTATTGTGATTTACATTGATATTGATATTGGTTTGTTTGTTCATTTGGTTGTGCCTACTTAATTCTTGATCAGGGAATTTAAAAATGTCACCGCTAAAGATGCGTAAAATTTTTTAAATTACGACTTAGATGGCGTTTAATTGTTGAGAATTTTTACTATGGAAATACTAAAACTGACTTAGGAATGGTTTTGATTGTAATTTTTTGTACAACAATGCGGCGTTTAAGTAGCTTCTGCCTACAATTACTCTTAAGGTAAAAATATTTTTATAATTGGGTGGGTATGTTCAAACAAATCAGAATTTATCATTATGTATTATTACTGTTATTGCTAATCTTAGGATTGATGGTTGCATCTTTTATGCTAATTAAAGAGCACAGCAATTATGGATTTGAGCGAATATATATTGAAATGAAAGATACAAAGTTTAGTGCCTATGCAGATGGTAATACGTTTAAAGGCAGCAATGTTAAGACCATTGATAATGAATTCGAAAAAGGATTTGATTGTGTAATTAAGCATTTAGAACAATACCCATATTGTGTATTAACAATTGATATTCGTGATATAAAAATGAATGGTATGGATTTTTCTGAATTTACTGAAATGACGGTGGTAGGTTCTTTTGAAACACCAGATAATGATTTTTTACGAGTTGGGTTTCGACATTTTGATGCAGGTTATTCGTTAATGAATTCTTCAAATTCCATGAAATTCAATCAAATGGAATTAAAATCTGAAGAGGTGAAACGGAATTTTGTTATCGAATTTGATCGGTTAACCGTTCCTTCTTGGTGGGTCGCAGGAATGAAAAAAGATAATGTAGATGATTTAGTTGAGTTAAACCATATTTCTTATATTGAATTTTCAACGGGTACACTGCCATCTGAAGGTGAATATAAATTAAGGCTTGAATATTTTGTATTTGAAAAAGAAGTAATGAATATCAGCAAAGTTTATGAATATTTGTTGATATTTTGGGCCGTTTTTTTGATGTTGATTATGTCTGTGATTGTGTTTGTATTAATTTTACGACTTAAGGCAAAAGGAAATAATGAAAAAATATTAATTGAAATCAATAACGCATTGTCAGTTAAAAGTGTAGAGTTAGAATTAATTAGCCAAACAGATGCTTTAACAGGAGCATTTAATCGATTTGGATTACAAAAAAAATTAATCAATACCGTAAAAAATAAACAATACCCATCAATTGTGACGTTGGTTGATATCGATCATTTTAAATCAATAAATGATACTTTTGGTCATCAAAAGGGTGATTATGTGTTGGAAAAAATATGTGAAATTATTAAATCGCATCTTAGAAATGATGAGTCACTTTCTCGCTATGGCGGGGAAGAGTTTTTAATATTGATGCCTAATTTATCTGTGTCCCAAGTTAAAGATAGAATAGAAGAAATTCGTGTGGGTATTCAAATTTCTGATATGAATATCAATCGAGAGGTAACGGCAAGTTTTGGTGTGGCTCAATTAAATAAAAATGGAAATATTAAAAAAATTATTAATGAAGCCGACAAGGCTCTTTATATTGCAAAATCAAGCGGAAGAAATTGCATTAGTTATGGGGATTAATAATAAATAATATAATGGAACGTTAATCTAAATAAGTACACAGATTATGTAAATAATTTATTATAAAGATAATTTAAATTGAATGCTAAAAATGTATAAATATAAGCATTTTTTAATTGAATTTTGATTGTGTTACCTAAGTTGAGAAGTGGGTTTATATTATCTAACATGGTGTCACTTGAATGCCGCCCTTTAGTTGGATTTAATTGTATTTAATGTATGCGTATTGAAATGATTCAAAAAAGTGAATCTAGGTCTTTTGAATTTCTTTTGGTTATTCTGTAGTTTCTAAAATATTTATTTAAATATTTTTTCTTGAGTGTACTCCTAATCAGAAATAAACAAATAAAGTGATTAAATATGAACCTTAATTTATTGAGTCAAACCAGCTTGATTTTGGCAACTTGTATTGTTGTTGGGTGTACAGGCGCAAATAATGTTGAAAAAGTGGTTGAAACTGGCTTGAATACAGCTACTCAAACTTCTACACAGACCACTGATACCACTCAAACTATGACCGAGTCTGATACGCAAACGATAACCCTGACTGATGACACAACACAAACTGAAGAAATGAGCGATACTCAAACACAAACTGAAGTTCAGCTTCCACCAACAGTAGTATTTGTACCTCATATTTTTCGTGTAGAAGTAGAAGATTACATTAATTATTTCGATGCCGATGATAATAATATTGGCGGCGATTATCGTGAGGATGGTGTTGATATTGGTGTTACCACTGATGTTGGTGGTGGTTACTATGTAGGCTGGACAAACCCAGGGGAGTGGCTTGAATTTGATATGGAATTACAAAAAGGTGAATATGAAATCACTGCAAGAGTCGCAACAGCGGTAGGCGATACAACTTTTAGACTGCAACTTAATAACAGCACTATTGCAAATGGAACCACGGTTAATACTGGCGGTTGGCACACATGGGAAGATTTAAGTTTAGGTACTGTAAAGACTGTCGAAGGCGAGCAAACGTTACGCTTAGAATTTACAAGTGCGCAAACTAATATTAATTGGATTGAATTTAATTTATTACCGCCTCCAGCAGATACTGATCAAGATGGTGTGTCAGACGAGTTTGATCTTTGTCCTAATACTCCTTATCCGTTGGCGGTTTATGACGATGGTTGTAAATATTTTGAACCTGTTGCGGAAGTTGATGTAAATAATAATATTTTAGTCGGTGGCGCTGGAAGTTTATATCCTGGACACACATTATATGTATTTGAAAATGACGCAGGACTACAAGCAAGTCAATGTAATGATACATGTGCACAAACTTGGCCGCCTGTTTTGGTTGATGATCGTTTAGCTTCGGGTGTGTTGGGTTTAGATTCTATTGAGCGTGATGACGGCACTCAACAGGTGACATATTTAGGACAGCCACTTTATTTTTATTCAAATGATTCTACTATAACGGATATAAATGGCAATTCGGGTCTATGGTCAACAGTGGATGTCTCAAAAGTTGGTTTGATTCAGCCACTATATAATTCACAAACCGTTTTAGAATCGGCTACTCAATATGAAACCGATACGGCATTAATTACACGTTTTTCAGATAGAGGGCGTGATAGACATGCAAAAGAAAACCACTTCCAAGCTTACGATCATTTCTTAACGTTCTATTGGAAAAAACGCACCATTTCTGTTGAACTTATTGATGAAGTGGCAAAAGGTGGTACCACTATTCGTATGAATGTTCGCTCCCAAGGTAAATTGGATGATTTACAGGCAGAAAACCGCTGGTGGTATTTAGGTAAAAATACCCTAGCTGAATATTGTGGTAACGGCGGCATGATTGAGCAGCCAGAACTGCATGACCTTGAGAACGAAATTTATTATTACTACAAAGAAGACAGCAAAAATTGTCGTGAAAATTTTCGAGACATTCAAATTGGCGATTTAATGGAATTTGAAATCAGCCAGTTCTTAGATAAAGAGTTTATCGAAGATGGGCGTGATAATTATTACGGGACCACCTATTTATATAAAGTGGGCTTTGGTTTAGTGCCATGGGAAACCATTCAAACGGGTCCGTTTGTTTCAGGTGTTGAACTTCAACGAGATTCTGTAGAGATTCCACAAAAAGCGTGGTTAGGTGGCGACACAACGATTCATGCGCAAGAGACTGCAGAATTTGATGGGCACTATATGCAAATGGCAACTAATTTAGGTTATGAAAATGGACAGCCATTTGTTGAAGGGCGTCGAGTACACCACACATCATTTACTGATGGCTCA
Organism: Marinicellulosiphila megalodicopiae; assembly: GCF_045862395.1. NCBI lineage: Bacteria > Pseudomonadati > Pseudomonadota > Gammaproteobacteria > Oceanospirillales > Marinicellulosiphila > Marinicellulosiphila megalodicopiae. Next base: position 3,792,229 of record NZ_AP023087.1, on the reverse strand, counting down.
CACAATGAATCTGATGAAAATGGAATATGGGACACACAAATTGGTAAGTCGGGTAATAACTACGTCAATGATCGCTGTGCAAATTGTCACGTAAGAAATGGCGCAGCCGCTCCTGTTGAAATTGGTGAAACATTAGATAAATGGGTATTTAAAGTTGGCGATGAAAACGGAAACCCAGATCCATTAATTGGCCGTGTTTTACAATCTCGTACTACGAATGCGACAAGTGAAGGCGATGTTTCGATTGCGTCTTGGACCGAAGAAAACGGATTACGCTCACCTAATTATCAATTTAGTAATGGGGAGCCTGTGCAATTTTCTGCTCGTATTTCTCCACGTTTAGTTGGCTTAGGTTTATTAGAAGCCATTGATGAAAATACCATTTTAAGTTTTGTTGATGTACAAGATTTAAATAACGATGGTATTTCAGGAAAAGTATCCATTTCAACTCACCCAGTAACGGGTGAAAAACACATTGGTCGTTTTGGTTGGAAAGCGGGTACAAGCAGTGTGAAGCATCAAGTAGCGGGAGCGTTTAATACTGATATGGGCGTAACTTCTTCTTGGTTGCCTGATCATGATTGTGGGTCATTACAAGAAAATTGCGGACAGTCAGGCACAGAGGTGAGCGATGAAGATTTAGATAGCCTAACGCGATACATTTCGTTATTAGGTATTCGTCCACAAAGAAATTACAACGACGCAACGGTGATTGCTGGTGAAGAATTATTTACACAAATTGGTTGTGCTGATTGTCATGTATCTGAAATAAAAACGGGACAGTTTCATCCCTTTGCAGAGTTGCGCAATCAAACGATTAAACCTTATACCGATTTATTGCTCCATGACATGGGGGCAGGCTTAGCAGATAACTTGGCAGAAGGTAATGCAACAGGCGCAGAATGGCGTACCACACCACTTTGGGGTTTAGGTACACAGGCTTGTGTAATAGGCGGTGATTCTGGCGAAAATGTTTTAGAAGGGGGGTTAACCGAAGAAGAGCAAGAAGCTGTTGAAGTACCAGCAGGTGTTGACGGGCCACAGGTTTGTGTGGAAGTACATGCTTACTTACATGATGGTCGCGCTCGCAGTATTGAAGAGGCTATTTTATGGCATGGTGGTGAGTCGCAAGCATCTAATGATAATTATCAAGCGCTTTCTAACGATGATAAAAATGCGATGCTGAAGTTTTTAAATTCTTTATAAACGCTTAAAGAAACAAGCCAAGGACGGTTTGTTCGTTTTAAAAAAATGGCTTTGCGTTAATGCAGTTCCATCTTAAGGATCACATTGGTATTATGCGCCTCTAATTTTAATCGAGAAAACCTCCATGGCATTTAAAATTATTGCCAGTGCCACCTATCTTCCCAAAACTATAATTACATCTTCTGAGCTAGATCAGCGCCTAAATTTAAAACCAGGCACCTGTTCAAAACGATACGGTGTACAACATCGTCATTTTGCAAACTTTGAAGAAACCGCTGTGTTTATGGGATGTGAGGCGATTAAACAAGCATTAATCGATGCGAATTTAGCTTTAATGGATATTGATTTACTAATCAGTGCCAGTGGCACCAGTCATCAAGTTTTACCTTATAATGGCGCGAGCATATTAGCAGAATTAAAAGACAGTCACCCAATAGCAAGCATGGATATCAACAGTAGCTGTCTTTCTTTTTTATCGGCTTTAGACATGGCGCATTGTGCCATTGATTCAGGGCGATACAAACGTATTTTAATAGTCACAAGTGAGGTCGCAAGAGTGGGTATTACTTATGATAATCCTGAAATTTCATCGCTGTTTGCTGATGGTGCCGCCGCGTTTATATTAGAAGCAGACAGTGAGTCGCAAGGTTTGGTTTCTAGCTTATTTAAAACTTACCCACAAGGATACGAGCATTGTCAGATTCGCTCTGGAGGCAGTTTTTTACACCCGTCAAAAACAGATTTACAAACCATGGTAGAGGGCAGTTATTTTTATATGGATGGCAAAAAAGTTTTTAAACAAGTCGCGACATTAATTAAAGGGTTTTTAGACGAAGGTTTGCAAAAAGCAAAACTCAACAAACAAGACATTCAATATATTGTGCCCCATCAAGCAAGCCACTTAGGTTTAAAGCACATTGAATCTCGCTTAGGTTTTAAAACCCAGCCAATGATTAATATTATAAGCACCATGGGTAATCAAATTGCAGCCTCTATACCTATAGCGTTAGATCATTTAATTAAAAATCACAAGCCAGAAAAAGGCAGTAAAATTTTAATCATTGGGTCCGGTGCGGGTTTGTCATTAGGTATGGGGGTGTTGTCACTTTGAAAAAACTATTAATAACTGGCGGCACTGGTATGTTAGGCCAAGCGGTGATTCGTTTGTATCACAAACAATATGACATTCATTTTGTCGGTAGAAATAAAAAACTAGGTGAACAAATAGCCAAACAATATAACGCTGTTTTTCATCAAGTGGATTTGTCAGATGTGGATAAGTTAAAAGTCTGTTGTGAAAATATGGACGCAGTTATTCACAGTGCGGCACTTTCTAGTCCTTGGGGTAAACCTTTTGAGTTTGAACAGGCCAATATTCAAGGCACTGCTAATATTTTATTAGCGGCTAAACAAGCGAATGTTAAAAAAATTGTCCACATATCCACACCTAGTTTGTATTTTGATTTTAAAAGTAAAATAAACATTAAAGAAACGGACGAATTACCGAATACCTTTTGTAATGAATACGCATCGTCAAAGTATGCGGCTGAACAATTGGTTATTCAAAGTTCAATTGACTCTATTATATTAAGGCCTCGCGGAATATTTGGTCCACAGGATCGTGCTATTGCACCGCGATTATTAAAATTTATTAAAAACGATACATTATTATTGCCGTCTAACAGAAATCCCGTTGTGGATTTAACCTATGTGGATAATGTGGCCGACGCCATTCATTTGTCTGTGAATACAGACTGTGAAAAAGGCTCTATTTTTAATATTACCAATGACGAACCTAATCATATTCAAGCGATGCTGTCGGTTTTATTGAATGCCCTTGCGCCTAATACCAAAATTAAAGGGCTGAATTACAGTTGGGTAAAAGTGTTGGTGTCGGTTAATCAATGGATTCACAAAACGTTATTAAATTATAAAGAACCCAGATTAACCGATTACAGTGCGGCGTTATTGCATTATGATCAAACTTTAGATATCAGCAAAGCAAAAACCATACTGGGTTATCAGCCAAAAATCACCATCGACGAAGGAATAAACCGTTATGCAATCTGGCATAAAAATCCGACTATTTAAAGCAGGATTTTGTACGCATCCTGGTTTTATTGTGCAGCCAGGTGCGGGAATTAAACCTAAAAAATTCCCAGCAGGTGTGGCGGTGATTCAACATCCTACGCAGGGTTATATTTTGTTTGATACTGGTTATCATCCTGATTTTCATAAAAGCACACGTACTTTTCCAGAGCGATTTTATGCCCTGGCAACGCCGTGTCATTTACATGCAAATGAGAAAATATTAGAACAACTCGAAGCGTTAGATATTCAAAAAAACGATGTTAAGCATTTGTTGTTGTCGCATTTTCATGCGGATCATATTGCAGGTATGGTGGATTTTTCTGAATCGATCATTCATTGTCATAAAGCGGGATTAGACTATATGGAAAATTCAAATCGAATAAACCGTGTCAGAAAAGGCTATTTAAAAAACTTAGTGCCCAAACAAGCCTATGATCAGTTTTCGTTTTTTGAATCTTTTGAAACCGACATTGCGGATATTTTAAATCTACCTGAAAAAATTGGCTTATATGTATTGGATTGGTTTAAGGATCAATCCCTTTATGTCGTAAATTTACCGGGACATGCAGCAGGACATATTGGTTTGTTAGTTCGACTACAAGATACATTTGTATTTTTATTGGCCGATGCATGTTGGTTAAAAGAAAGCTTATCTAAACGTATAAATCAGCACTGGATTGCAAATATGTTAAGTGATGATCACACAGCTTATAAAGACACTTTGTTTAAACTTAGGCAGTGTTATGATTTTTGTTCAGATAAAAATGTAACCTTTGTACCTTCACATTGTGAACAAACCATCGATGCGTTAATACAAAAAGACTGGATGAACTAATGGAAAAGTTATTCATATTATTTTATTTTTTGCAAAGTAAATTACGTCGATTTTCATCAAGAACTCAATTGCTGAAATGGCAGCAACATAAAATTAAACGTCATTTAAAATGGGTGTGTCAGCATAGTGAGTTTTATAAAGATTATAAAAATAAACCTTTAAATGAATTTCCTATCATGAATAAAAGTATCATGATGGAAAATTTTAATGCCTTAAATACTGCAAATTTAGATAAAGCTGAATTATTTGAACTGGCATTAAATGCTGAAAAAACAAGACAGTTTGATCAGTCCATTATTAACAGCATTACTGTTGGGTTATCTACGGGAACATCAGGTCAGCGTGGTTTGTTTTTGGCTTCAAAAAATGAGCGCGTAAAGTGGACAGGCACAATCTTTGCGAAATTATTACCCAATCTTAAACAAAAGCACCGTATCGCTTTATTATTAAGAGCGGACAGTCCGCTGTATCAAACCGCTGGCAAAGGGCGAATTCAATTTCATTATGCAGATGTCACTCAACCTTTAGAGCAATGGTTGGCACAACTAGTAGAATTTAATCCAACAGTTATTGTGGGCAGCGCCCAAGCGATACAATTATGTGCACAGCATAAACAAGGCTTAAATCCTACGACGGTGATTTCGGCTGCCGAAGTATTAACCGCTGAAGATGAGGCATTTATTGAGCAAGCGTTTAATAAACCGGTTAAGCAAATTTATCAATGCACCGAAGGATTTTTAGCCTGTAGCGATTCAAATAATATTATGCGCTGGAATGAAGACAATATTCATATTGAACCTCATTGGTTAAACGAAGAAAAAACTCATTACAGCCCAATTATTACAGATTTTCGCAGAAAAACTCAGCCGATTATTCGTTATTTATTAGACGATATTATTGAGGCGGGGGAAGACAGCGGGGTATTTAAATCCATTAAAAGTATTTCTGGACGCTGTGGCGATCGTTTACATTTACAAAATCAAAAAACATCTGCCATTATTTTACCTGATTTAATTTATCGTGCAGTCAGTTATGTAAGCGATGAATTAATTGATTATCGCATTACCCAAACTCAACGAAATACAGTGGTGATTGAATCGGATAAATTGTTTTTTGAAATTAAAGAAAGTTTGTCTGAATTGTTTTATCAGCAAGGAATTTCACATACTAATTTTTTATGCAAAGACGCTCCGGTTTGGAATTTAAATGAAAAAAGACGGCGAGTGGTGAATCAAGTTGTAGCATTAAAACAGGCAGAATCATAAATGCCTAATATCAAAACTAAAGCAATGAGACAGGCCTATGATAAAAAGATGTTTGATCGTTGGGGGCACTTACCTGATTACTGGTATCCTTTGATTGAGCTAAAATCGTTACGTAAAAACAGCATGAAAAAAGTGCGTGTGTTTGGTCTGGATTATGTGGTTTGGAAAAATAAACAGGGTGGCGTCAGTGTTTTTTTAGATAGCTGTATTCATAAACAAGCGCCATTAAGTGCGGGACATCTTCAAAATAATAATATGCAGTGCCCTTATCATGGTTGGCAGTTTGATATGGATGGTCATTGTGTGGATATTCCCTATTCAAATGACAAACAAGGTTGCGAAAAAAAGTCATTATTGGTGTTACCTGCAAAAATAAAGGGCAAGGTGATTTGGTTTTTTCCGGGTAATCAAAACGAATTTAAAAAAACAGATATTAATTGGCAATATTTATCTAACGACATGATTAATACCCAGATCTTTGAATGTGATGAGCAAGCTCTAATTGAAAACTTTATGGATTCGCCTCATACCAATTTTGTGCACACGGGAATAATTCGAAAAGATCAAAAATTTGAAAATCGAGATATTGAAATAAAACTAGATGACAAGCACAAACTGTCTGTTGATCATCTGCCTAATAATGAATCACTAGGGCCGTTTAATTGGTTTATTAATCCTAATAAAGACCCCATAACGCATCAAGATGGATTTGTGGCACCCGCTGAGATTGATATTCAATATCAGTTTGAAAAAGATAAAACCAACTTTAGAACTCACGTATTTTTGGCTCCCATTGATGAGTGCAATACACGGGCGTTTATTAAAATAAGTTGTCAATTTAAACGGTTTAATCCGTTGATACGCTTAGGGCTCAGATTGTTTTCACCGATTGTATTAAAACAAGATCAAAAAATGGTTTCTCTGCAAGCTAAAAATCCTTCAAAACTAAATGGGTTTAATGGCGAGTTTATCAATTATGATATGTACAGTTATCAAGTAAAACTATTACGTCAGCAAGCAAAAACCAAACAAACTCCAGTAGGGCTATTAACGTCCACTTTTCACACTTCTTTAAAATTATAGAGTCATTATGGATAACTTTTTTTCTACTATTATTTACTCCGCATCAAACGAAGACTCATTGTCTGAATTAAAAGCATTGCAGTTAACCTCGCAAGATACGGTATTAACCATTACAGGCAGTGGCGCAAGGGCCCTTGATTTATTGATTGATGGGCCAAAAAAAATCATCAGCATTGATATGAATAAAAGACAAAACTTTTTATTACATTTAAAAATACAAGCGTATCAACAATTAGAATATTGCGAGTTTAAAGCATTTTTAGGCTTGGATGATTGTGACGATCGATTGGCCATTTATGACCAATTAAAAAATGGTTTAACAAGTGATGCCAAACAGTATTGGGATAATGAATCAGACAAAATACAAAAAGGCGTTTTGTATTGCGGCGTTTGGGAATCTTATCTTTTAAAACTGTCTTGGTTAACCAAATTTCGAGCAAGCACAATCGAGCAATTATTTAATGCTGCGACATTAGAAGAACAATCCAATATTTGGAACAATCAATGGGATGGTTTTTTCTGGCAGCAGTTTATTAAAATTTTAAACGTGCGTTGGATATGGAAGTATTTGTTAAAAGAGCCGGGTATTGATTTGATTGATAAAAAACTACATATTGGCCGATACATTCATGATCGTTTAACTCATGTGGTCGGGCATCAAAGTGTGAAAAAAAATCCGTTTTTAAATTTGATTATTTTTGGAAAATATAACGATGACTGTTTGCCGCTTCATTTACAAGCCTGTCATTTTGATACTATTAAGCAATCTGTTGAAAAGATTGAGACGGTCACACAGCCTATAGATGAGTATTTAAACGAAAATCCTGATTCCATTGATGCGTTTTCGATTTCTGATTTTTCATCCTATGCTAATAAACAACAATATCAATCCATTTGGCGTTCGGTCATGTTGGGTGCCAAAAAAGGCGCACGGATTTGTGAGCGGTTTTTTTTAGTTAATTATCAACCTGAAAAGATTGAAGGGGTAAATATTAAAAGAAATGTTGAGCTTGAGCAAAAGCTCTTAGATCAAGATCATTCGTTTATTTATTCATTTAATTGCGCAAAAATAGAGCAGGACACCGAACATAATTAATATATAAAAGGTTACAAAATCCCTAGTTCACTCTGCCGTTTTCACATAAAAGCGTGTAAACTTGCGCCGTTTCGCAGCCCTCAAACTTTGCTGCTAAGCTTACACTTTTCGTATTATTTAAAAGTTAAGTGTTTTGCTTTTAACTTTGACCCAACATTGACCCAACTTTGGAGTATCCAGTGACTGTAATTAAACAAAACGATGTCATCGACTCAGTAGCCGATGCGTTGCAGTATATTTCGTATTACCACCCAAAAGATTTTATTGATGCGGTGCATGAAGCGTATCAACGTGAAGAATCTCAAGCAGCAAAAGATGCCATGGCTCAGATTCTAATCAACTCAAGAATGTGTGCGACGGGTAAACGTCCTATTTGTCAGGATACGGGTATTGTGACTGTATTTGTTAAAGTAGGTATGGATGTTCAATGGGATGCTGATATGTCGTTAGAAGACATGATCAACGAAGGTGTGCGCCGTGCGTATACGCATCCGGACAATATTTTACGTGCCTCTATTTTGCATGATCCAGCTGGTAAACGTGTTAACTCTAAAGACAACACTCCTGCAGTAATTCATCACCAAATTGTTAAAGGCGACAAGGTGGATATTACCGTTGCAGCTAAAGGCGGCGGAAGTGAAAACAAATCTAAAATGGTGATGTTAAATCCATCAGATAGCATTGTAGATTGGGTTGTAAAAACCGTTCCAACAATGGGAGCAGGTTGGTGTCCACCAGGTATGTTAGGCATAGGTATTGGCGGTACTGCTGAAAAATCAGCACTGTTAGCCAAAGCGTCATTAATGGGCTCAATTGATATTCATGAATTACGCAAGCGTGGCCCGCAAAACAAAGTGGAAGAGTTACGTTTGGAAATTATGGATGCCGTAAACAAATTAGGCATTGGGGCACAGGGTTTAGGTGGATTAACCACAATTTTGGATGTGAAAATCTTGGATTACCCAACTCATGCCGCATCTTTACCTGTCACTATGATTCCAAACTGTGCAGCAACACGCCATGTACACTTTGAATTAGACGGAAATGGCCCTGCTGAATTAAAAGAGCCAAAATTAGAAGACTGGCCAGAAATCACTTGGGATGCGGGTCCAACGTCACGTCGCGTAAATTTAGATACCCTTAAAAAAGAAGACATGAAAGAGTGGAAAGTCGGTGAAACGATTTTATTAAACGGCACGATGCTAACTGGCCGTGATGCGATGCATAAGCGTTTATGTCAGATGATCGATAACGGTGAAGAATTACCAGTCGATTTCAAAAACAAAATGATTTATTACGTGGGACCGGTTGATCCGGTTCGTGATGAAGCGGTAGGTCCAGCTGGGCCAACAACAGCAACACGTATGGATAAGTTTACTGACAAAGTACTAGAAGCCACGGGTTTGATTGGTATGATTGGTAAGTCTGAGCGTGGGCCGATTGCAATTGAAGCGATTAAAAAACACGAAGCAACGTACTTAATGGCCGTTGGTGGCGCTGCGTATTTAGTGTCTAAAGCCATCAAAAAAGCAAAAGTGGTGGCATTTGATGATTTAGGTATGGAAGCAATATACGAATTTACAGTAGAAGATATGCCTGTGACATTGGCCGTAGATACTAAAGGCACTTCTGTGCATAATACAGGCCCTGCGCAATGGGCTGAGATTATTGCTAAAAAAGATTAGCCATTGTTTAACGGCTCACAGACTTTTTGTGAGCAATGAATAATTGAAAAAATGCAGCGATGATCGCTGCTTTTTTTTGCATTTAGAAATCTAAAAAGGGTGATTTGGATTGAAACTACTTGTAAATGGTCAAGCGGCCTTTGACTGTATTTTTAAAAGAATAGACGAAGCCAGACACAGTATTGAAATTGGTATGTTTATTTGGCGTAATGACCAAATAGGTAATGCTTTGGCTCAAAAATTATTACTCGCTGCGGATCGTGGAGTAAAAATTACAATTCGTAAGGATAAGCTTGGAGCCATTTTTGAATATTGTGAGGAAACCAGGCAGTCATTTTTTCACCACAATTTATCATTCTGGATGAAATTCCAAGCTTGGTTTTTACATATTTCTTACCCAATGCAAGGTAAGTCCAAGCATTGTATTCAAACTAAATCTCCATTATTAAAACGTATAATTTCACACGAAAATATTATTATTAATTGCGAACAATGTTTAAATGACCATTCAAAATATTATATTTTTGATCATGCAGAAATGATTATTGGAGGAGTGAATGTTGAAGATAAAGAAGTGGATATGGACGTCGAAGGAAAAAAATATCATGACTATATGGTGCATATTAATAACGAAATAATAGTTAAAAGTTTTCGAAAAAGCCTAGAATTTGGCGTGGATATTCATCGTGATATTCATTGTGATAAAAATAAAAAGGAAATAGATTTTATTATTAATGCATTTGATAAAAATAAAAAAAGAATGCAGGCACGTGAGGCATTGGTTAATCGAATTGAACAAGCTCAATCCACAATAGTGATTGTAATGGCTTATATCAGTGATTTAAAGTTAATGAATAGCATTAAAAAGGCTGTATTTAATGGTGTAAAAGTGACCATTTATATTCCTAGAAAGGCCAATTTTCAAAATGATGTGAACTTATTTTTTATAAGTAAGTTAATGAAAAAGTGCAATAATCAAATTAAAATTAATCTTTGTGACGATATGATTCATGGAAAACTTATTTGGATAGATGAAAAATACGTAAATTTTGGTTCAATCAATTTTAATAAACAAGCCATGGATAAATTACAAGAATGCAATATTGGAATGCGCAGTGATGTATATTTATTGAATGAATCGATTATTAAATCCATCACAGAGATTCAGGAAAATAGCCAACAAATACATTGTCCAACAAAATTAGATTATGATGGATATAATGTTTTTCTAGAACGAATGTTGGGTTAATGTTTACAAGTAGGATCGCACATTAACGCCTGCCAGAAATGTTCTATTGAATCCAAAACATGCAACGCATTACTTAAACTTTCGTGTAATGAATTTAAACATTGCCTTTGTACTAGCCACTCACCCAGTTGATCTTTTAAGCCGCAGCGTTCGATGTTAACAAAAAAATCATTAGGAATGTGGCTGGGTTTAGTCATAATCAAATAAGCACAAATATTATACCAAACACTGCTGTGTCCCCATAAATTTAACGCAATAAATACTCCAAAACGTTGATTGCTATTATTGGAGTGTTTTAAGCTTAAAATATCGTCTACTAAAAACTGACTAGATCGACTAAAGCAATCGAAACGTGTGTTTGAATCGTCTAAATTTTGCAAAAGGGCAAGTTGTGACATGCTCGCAAAAAAACTTTGAACGTGTTCAAGTGGTTGTCCAATTTTTGCCCAAGGTGTATGCAATAAATCCACTTCAAATTTCAAATGACTGGCTTTGGTAAACTGAGGTTGCTCATCACTTAATAACGACATAAAACGCGCAATGTGAGGCAAATATTCTACCCAGTTACGTTCTTTGAATATGCTTGGAATGCTATGTAATGCTGAGTGCAGCATGACATCCTGGTACAGATTCAAACAATCGGCCTGCAACACTTCGAAACCTTGAAGGTTAAAGTTGGGGCTGTTTAACAATACACCGCTAAATGCAGGGTGTTGATTGTTTTGTGTGTTTTGTATGTGAGTAAATTCTTTCATACTTTAAAATTAGACTGGAATTTTTCACTTTGCTTGTCCAAATACAACTTTTAACAGCAAATAACACTCACGTAATTTTTTGAATGTTTATGGGATGAACGCTGGGTAATTTGTGCCTTTTAAATATGTATTTGTTATTGACTGTAATAAAAATAAACTAAGTGACAAAAAGCCGATGATTTATAAATTAAAAAATGAAACACTTACGATTGGTAAGTGTTTCATTCTGTTAGTGAGGGATGTTTAACGGCTTCTAGGATTTAGATTCTGAAGTGTTGATTGTGTCAATTATGTTGGGAGTTGGGAGTTGGGAGTTTTAAGCATTATAAAAAATTTTAATATTGACGCACTCTCTTAAATAATCAATGTTCCCAATTTGAATTTTGATAATATCTAAGCCAGTTCGGGTTTTTAAATCTTCAATCAATTCAGTACGAAATTCAGGTAGTAAATTGTCCACACGATCATACACAATGCGGTTTTCAATCACTTTTGGAGCTAATAGTCGACTTTCAGCTAATGCGGTTAGGGCACAAATAAATGCTGTAATGATCACGATGGATATAATTGATATAGGCGCTACTGCACAAATTAGGGCAATGGCTATGGTAATAAATAGATACGTCATATCTCGAATATCTATGGATTCTGTACGGTAGCGGAGCATTGAAAATACTGCAAATAACCCCAGTGCAAATCCAGCAGACATTTCAACGTCGTGTAATAGTGCAGTAATAATAAATACGCCATTGCCAAAAATAAAAAAACCAAATAACATTTCACGATTAGGCGAGTTTTTATAATAAATAATTCTTAATAAAATTAACGAAGCAATGATGTTTATTAGTCCAGTGTATAATATTCCAGAACTGAGTATGGTCTCAATAAAACCAGAATGGGTGGTGCTGATTGGACTCTCTGATTGACCCATTAATATTTCTTCCATTTTTACCTCTCTATGCAGCAGTTTCATTAATGCTGGTGAATTGTCGGATAACTTTTCTAAAGTTATTTTTACGTATTTTTTTATTTTCATCGGTTAATGCCATACCGATGCAATATTTACTAAACGAACTTGGTTTAATACTGAGTTCTCGCATTACACTAAAGAATAAAGATTGTCGATTCATTTTATTTTGTTTAAGTTCAAAGATAACGTAGTCACCAATTTTTTGTGTGCTACTTAATTCTGGATTTCTAAAATGCAAATTTAAATCAACCGTTAAGCGCTCAGCATTTTTTTCATCGGCAAAAGCAATACGATGATATCCACTTTTTTGAACGACGAGCAAATCCTGTGGGTGAGTGATTCCTACTTGTTTTAAAAATTCACTAGAATGCTGGATGATTTTATGGGGATTTGTATCGACTTTTATTCTGCTTTTGTGAGTGCGTTTTTTGTTGTCTTTAAACTTCACTTCTAAAAAAGATAAATCGCTATCTACATAATTTCGATACCTTACTTTAAAGCGGTTGAGTTTTCCGTTGTGATGATTTCGATAAAACATGAAGTCTTCAGTATCAAAATAAATGTTTTTGTATTCGAAAATTCGTTTTTTGTTTATTTCTAATACAGTATAGGTTTGCTCAATCGCATTAAAGATATAACCAAGTAAATGAATAGGTACAACAAATTTGGTATCTACACGATTCATTAATTCAGCTTTTTTTAAATCATGTAATTGATGAGAGTGAAAGGGGGTCAAATATTTTTCTATTTCAATTTTTTGTTTTGCAATCATTTTAAATACCGTCGTTACAGGCTGAAATGTATGCTGAAGAATCCGTATTTGCATCTAATTGAAGTTGGACACTTTCATTTCTTAGGCGAATGAATTCAGTTAATCCAACCACTTCAGATTGAGTAATAGTACCGTTTGTTACTTCAATGTCGACACTCACAGATTGTGTCAGGCTATTTTCCCAAGTACTTTCAGTATAGAACAAACTTGGGCTTTTGCTTATAAAAGGCCTAATTAAACTGCTAATTCTTGAAATATTGGCTGTCATAGAGTCTTCATTAAACTGCATATCTAAGATGGATTGTATTTGGTTGTGATATTGTGCTTTTAATGTGCTGTCTTGCAAAATAGCCTGTAATAATGGGTATAAAGTGATATCGGACTCGCTTGGTGAGTCAATAAATAAACCACTGCTGTCGCATTCGCTTGGGTAGGTGCCAAATGCTAAATTATAATCCCAAGGCAGTATTGTAAATTTACTTGTATTGACGCGTTGCTCATATAAATAATAGTCATTTGGATTGCTGCTAAAATAGTTATCTAAGCTACTTAATACGGTGTTTACGGCAAAATAAGTAATCACTTGATCTATATCAATATAATCTAACTTTGCAGTGCCTGAATTTTGATTCAAACTTGATATCATATTTAAAAAAGAAGCGCCGTAAATGGATGTGTTGATGGTTTCATCGTTATTTTTTAATTCATAGTATGATTCGTAGTCGCTGAATATATCGCTGATATAACTTAAATTGGCCTGTGTAGTTGCTTCGTATAAATCCCCAGTATTGGCCTTGTCTTCAGGAAAATGCATGTCTAGAAATTCTGAGTCGATCGCTTCAACTAAATAATATAAGCCTAGGTGCTCAACTGTGCCTTCAATATTTAAACTTAAATCAATGTAGGTTGTGCGTGGAGCAGCTAGCCCAATATCATTCATTAATTGATAGGCAAGCACTTCACGCATCATTGACGGATCTTGAAATCCATTGTGTAAATACATTTTTTTTGCACCAAATAATTTTTTGCCACTTACAAAATTATTGATGTCTAGTTTGAAATTAAAGCGATTTATACTTCTGTTACTTGAATCAAGAGATTGTAAATAATCAATTGAATCTTGGCTTTTAAATTTTAAACCGATTGAATTGAGCTTAACATCATTGTAGGTCACATCAATTTCTTGATAGTCAGCGGTGCTTGGTGAAGATAATAATGTTTGCCATTGTGTTTGAGATAATGTTAATGACATTTCAATCACCTGATCTTTAAAGAATAATTGATTCGGTACATTAATTGAATTTTTGGTAGGGTATAAAGTTTGTAATACGTCGTTTAAATATCCAAAACTAAATCCGCTTGGTGCATCACCGTCTTTCCAACTAAAACTGTCAACAGTTTGATTGTTGAAACGTAAAAATATAGTGTCTTCACTGCCTAATCCAAAAGGTAAAATTCCTGCTTCGCTGCTTCCACTAATGCTGTCAATTGTAAAATATTCTCCTGGTAATAACGTGATATCTGGAAGATTAGTAGGTTGAATACTTGTGATGTCCATTAAGGAGAAATTTTTTAGTTCCACCTTACTATTTGAAATGTTTTTTAATTCAATCCAGTCATTACCTGAAATGTTTTTTGCAACTATTTCATTTATTTTTAAATTACTTCCCATATCGCTATCTTGACTATTGCTATCTTGACTATCTGATTTAGTTTCTTGTGAGCAGCTTGATGTAAAAATAATTAATGCTGTGAAAGCAAAATATATAGTGGAGTGGGTTATTAAGTGTTTCATAAATATTCTGCACATTTGGTGATAAGTGATAAATTATATCTTGATTAAAATATTAATTCCGTGAGATCGATGTCTATTTTTCATTTATTTATCCATAAATAATGAAAGTATTGTTTGATTAATGTTAGTTTAATAAATAGTGATGTTAGTAGGGTGACAGGATACCGGTTGTTGTAATTTTTTTAGTGGTAGACTCGATTTATAAATATCTAGTTCAAAAACTATTACTGCAGTTTCACAAAATTCATTGGAGAAAAAATATGAGTTTTATCAAATTCACGACCTTATTAAGTGCGCCCATTCTGATGCTTTCTTGTATCGAGCAAAGCGCTGATAATAAAACAGTTAACCAAGCACCAAGTGCCTTTTTGATTTCAAATGTTACTGGTGATACGGTTACTTTTAGTTCTAATGCAAGTGACCCAGAAGGCGACGAATTAAATTATAATTGGAATTTTGGGGACAGCACTTATTCTAATGAAGTGAACCCTGAGCATGTTTATTCGCTTCCTGGCAGTTATACCGTAACGTTGACAGTGACTGACAGTCAAGGCAAAACTGTTGTGACTGATACAACATTTGAAGTATTGGATTCAACTCAAACTGATGATGTCACTCAAACCCAAACCCAAACCCAAACACAAAGTGAAACTCAGACCGATACAGACTCAAATACCAGTAGTGAAACTGAAACTGAAACGGATGGCACCACACAAACAGATTCGCAAACCCAGACACAAAGTGAAACGGTTACCGACACAAGTACTCAAACACAAAGTAATCTTCCTCCTATTGCAAGTTTTAATTACTCGCTAACTGCTACTACGAATACTTACCAATTTATTTCAACGTCTACGGATCCAGAACTTGTTACGTTAACCTATCAATGGCGCGACAATGGGTCATTAGTAAGCGAAGAGGCGAATCCGGTTTTGAGTTTAAATGATGATGGTTATCATACGATTAATTTAGTAGTAAGTGATGGAAACTCTACCAGTTCAAGCTCAATTCAAATTTTAATCGGTGAGGGCATTGAAACGATCCAGCCTGTCAATCTGAATTTAGATTTGCCTGTCGAATATAGTCTTAAAAATAACGGTGATATTTTAGAATTGGGTGGGAATTATGTGTCTGATTTTTACGATGACTCGACTATTGAAACCATTTCTATTGAATTTAATCAAAATGATTGGCAAGCGCAGCTTTCAAATAATTCAGAATCTGAAACATTTTTAGAGGCATCATTAACTTATCAAGGTGTCACTTACTCTCAAGTTGGAGTGCGATATCGCGGAAATACCAGTGAATCTCGTGCTGGCAATAAAAAATCATTTGCAGTAGAAATGGACTGGTTAATTGATGGGCAAGATATCGATGGGTATAACTTTTTAAAACTTAATAATGCATTTGAAGATCCATCGAATATTCGAGAGGTTTTGTATAACAATTTAATCACTGATCATGTTCCAGCCGCGAAAGGTAGTTTTGTGAGTGTCATCGTTAACGGCCAAGATTATGGTGTGTTTGCAAATGTACAAAAACTAGATAAAGACCATGTTAAAGAATGGTTTTTTGATAAAGACAGTGCTCGTTGGAGAGCAGAGTCGCCAAATGCTGGTATTGGTGGCTTTGGTGGATTTGGTGCAGGGGACTCAACGTTAAATAACAAAGGGACTCAAGGGGTGGATTATCAATCTTATTACACTTTAAAAGGCTCAACTGATGCTTTGGATCCTTGGCAAAATTTAGCAAATGCAGCGTATACAATGGGTACGGCTTCACAAGACACGTTAATTGATGATTTGAATCCCTATTTAGATATTGATGCAGCGCTTTGGTTTTTGGTTGCAGAAAATTTATTCATTGATGATGATGGGTATATAAACAAAGGGGGAATGGATTATTTTGTGTATTTAGATATTACAACGAATCGCATAATGCCAATTGAATATGATGGTAATTCCGTGATGTCAGGAAGTGTTGATGATCAAAGTACAGGAGGTGGCAGACCAGGAGGTGGGAACACAGGTGCTTGGACACCGTTTCATAATGAAAATGACACTCAATATCCATTGATGAATATCCTCCTTAGTAATCCTGATTTACGACAGCGTTATTTGGCGCATTACCGCACGTTTGTTGAAGAATCGTTTACACCAGAGTTGGTTCAAGCAAAAATTGATGAATATTATAATTTGATTAAACCTTATGTAAACACTGCAACGGTGCGAGAGTATAGCGATGCTGAATTTGAGGCGGGTATCACTGAACTGCGAGATTTATTTAATCGTCGTTATACTTACGTCAGCGAATATTCAGAAATGCTCGCGACAGGAATAGAGATATTGAGTGTCGTTGATTCAGTTGAGGGTGTTGAATCCATTCGTCCTACAGATGCTCAAGCAGTTTTAGTACAAGCAGTATTATCTGATCAAATTGGGATCGAGTCGGTTAATTTATATTATGGCGAAGGTATTGTGGGTACCTTTGAAAAAATTATCATGACAGATTTAGATAATGATAGTGTGTATGAAGCAATAATTCCTGCTCATTCTAAAGCGTCATTTGTACGATATTATGTAGAAGCGATCGCCAATGATTCAGCCTCTACTATCACTTACTCCCCAGCGGGTGCTGAACATGATGTGTATATTTATCAAGTTCAAGCAGCCAAAGACATTCAAAGTGCTGTAGTGATTAATGAGTTAATGTCCTCAAATCAAAGCATCGTTTCAGATGAGCAAGGTGAGTTTGGTGACTGGGTTGAGTTATACAATAATGCAGATCAGCCATTTGATTTAAGTGGTTATTATTTAACGGATGAAGATACCAACTTAACACGCTGGTCATTTCCCCAAGGTACAAGTATTGCTGCAAAAAGTGTTTTGGTTGTATGGCTTGATGATAAAGAGACCTTGAATACAGGGTTACATGCTAACTTTAAATTGAGTTCAAGTGGTGAAAGTTTGTATTTAGTTACACCTGAATTAAGCTTTGCTGATAGCGTCACGTTCACGCAGTCTTTAGTTGATCAAAGCTATGCGCGTACACCAAATGGTACAGGTGATTTCAGTTGGATAAATGCTCCGAGCTATAATGAGGCTAACTAATTTCAATACATAT
Organism: Marinicellulosiphila megalodicopiae; assembly: GCF_045862395.1. Classification (NCBI taxonomy): domain Bacteria; kingdom Pseudomonadati; phylum Pseudomonadota; class Gammaproteobacteria; order Oceanospirillales; genus Marinicellulosiphila; species Marinicellulosiphila megalodicopiae. The sequence goes on along the minus strand of NZ_AP023087.1, from coordinate 3,774,304 downwards.
CAAGAAAACAAATGAAACTGAATAATTATTAATTAGTTTGTTAAATCTCACATATACAAAGCGCTTCGGCGCTTTTTTTTGGTTTAGTGTCCTGTAGATATTGTAAATTGCAAAAGATAGGAATAGTCTAACAAACGCTTTTATGTCAATAAACTTTAATATTCGTGTGCGAACATGAACACTTTTACATTGTGCAGAATACTATGACCATTCAAACTATCGACGAACAAGAAAAATATTACCCTAAAGAATTAAGTTGGTTATCTTTTAATCAGCGAGTATTACAAGAAGCGGGGGATAAAAATAACCCAATAATTGAACGAATCCGTTTTTTAGGGATTTATTCAAGTAATTTAGATGAATTCTATCGCGTGCGTGTTGCTGAAGTTAAGCGTGAAATTTTAATTTTAAGCAATAAAGGTGAAGCACAAAAAGCACAATTACGTAAGCATGTAATGGAAGACATCCAAAATAAAGTAGTACAACAGACTCAAGAATTCGAAGGTATCTATTTCGATATTGTGAAAGTATTAAAGCGATATAATATTTGTATCGATACTCAAAACGAATTAAGCGAATACCAAACGGATTGGGTTCGATATTATTTTAGTGACAAAGTACTCAGGCATATCGCCCCTGTTTTATTACATAATAAAGTTGATTTAGTTTCTCGATTAAATGATAACTCGACATATTTATTTGTTGCACTGCATATTGCAGACAAAGCAACAAAATATGCAGTGATTGAAGTGCCTTCTCATCAATTATCTCGTTTTGTTGTTATTCCACCATTAAAATCACGAAAACAAAAACACATCATATTATTGGATGACATTGTTAAATTATGTCTGACACAAATTTTTAAAGGGTTCGTTGAATTTGACACTATCGAATCTTACTCCTTTCAAATGACACGAGATTCTGAATATTCTATCAATGATGAAATTGATGAAAGTTACGTGGAAAAAATGTCATTGAGCATGAAACAGCGATTAAGTGCAGAGCCTGTACGAATTAACTATGATGGCAATATGCCTGACGAAATGTTGCATTATTTAAAACGACGCTTAAAGCTTTCAAATATTGATGGCATGATTCCAGGGGGGAGTTATCGTAACTTTAAAGACTTTATTGGATTTCCTAACGAGGGACGTGACTATTTAGAAAATCCGCATTTACCTGCGATCAGTACAAAAGATTTTACGGATTTTGATACGGTTTTTGATGCAATTAAACATAAAGATATTTTACTGCATTATCCTTATCATCGTTATGTGCATTTTACTGAGTTTGTAAGACAAGCCGCGTTTGACCCAAGTGTAAAACATATTCGGATCAATATTTATCGAGTGGCAAAAAATTCTCGAATTATTAATTCATTAATTGATGCGGTAGATAATGGAAAAACCGTAACGGTACTTGTTGAATTACGCGCCAGATTTGATGAAGAAAATAATATCCAATGGGCTAAAAAAATGAAAGATGCGGGTATTAAAGTGGTATTTGGTATCCCTTCTTTAAAAGTACATTGTAAATTGTGTGTGGTGTCACGCGAAGAAAAAGGAAAGATCATTCGTTACGTGCATTTTGGTACTGGTAATTTTAATGAAAAAACAGCCAAAATTTATACAGATATGAGTTTGTTTACATGCAATCAAGAGTTAGGTGAAGAAGCGGTAAACGTATTTGAATTTATTCAAGCACCATATTTGCGTCATAAATTTAAGCATTTAATTTTATCTCCGTTAAATAGCCGAGCAAAAATTTCATTGTTAATTCGTCAAGAAATTCAGCATGCTAAAGAAGGCTTAAAATCAGGTATTATTATTAAATTAAATAATTTAGTAGACACTCGATTAATTGATGAATTGTATAAAGCTAGCCAAGCGGGGGTGAAAATAAAAATGATCGTCCGTGGTATTTGCTCACTATTGCCTGGAGTAAAAGGCTTAAGTGAAAATATTTCAATTATCAGCATTGTGGATCGTTTTTTAGAGCATCCAAGAATTATGGTGTTTGAAAATAATGGTGAAAACAAAGTGTTTATTTCTTCAGCTGATTGGATGACACGTAATATGGATCATCGAGTAGAAGTCGGTTGTCCAATTTATGATCCTGATATTAAACAAAATATTTTAAATATTTTGCATATTCAATTTAAAGACACTTTAAAAGCTCGAGTAATAGATGTAGAACAAAAAAACCAATATGTGCTTCGAGGTAATCGTAAAAAGCTTCGATCTCAATTGGAAATTTATGATTATTTAAAAAAATTAGAATCAAACAAACAAAAAATGTAACTTTGAAAAAGTGAATCCTTATGAGTGAAAACAACAAAATTGTCGAGTTAGAAAGTAACGATCCTTCTAAAGCAGTAAATGTCGCCGCTTTAGATATTGGATCAAACAGCTTTCACTTAGTAGTGGCAAGAATTGTTGATGATAGTGTGCAGATTTTGCATCGAGTCAAACAAAAAGTGCGAATGGCAAATGGGTTAGATAAAAATAAAATGTTATCTGAAGAATCCATCGTAAAAGGTTTAACAGCCTTAGAAAATATCAAAGGCAATATTGATGGATTTCATCCTGATAAAATTCGCATCGTGGCAACCTATACTTTAAGAACGGCTGTAAATGCCAATGAATTTATTCATAGGGCGTTGGATATATTTCCCTTTCCTGTTGAAGTTATTTCCGGATTTGAAGAAGCGCGTTTAATTTATTCTGGTGTGGCCCACACACATCACGAACAGGGTAAACGATTAGTAATGGATATTGGTGGGGGCTCAACTGAGTTTATTATTGGTGAAGAATTTTCACCACATATTTTACGTAGCTTATCGATGGGGTGTGTGAGTTTTAATAAACGTTTTTTTGATGACGGTTATATCACGATGCAGCGTTTTCGCCGAGCCATTATGCATGCTCAATTAGCTCTTGAGCCTCACGTACAACTTTACAAAATTGTTGGTTGGGATCATTGCATTGGTACTTCTGGTTCTATTAAATCTATTTTAGCGGTGACCAAAGCAATCAGTGGTCAAGAAAATCGAACCCATATTACTTTGGAGGACTTAATTGAAATTCAAAAAAGGTGTTGTGAACTTGATCATTCTGACACATTAAATTTACCCGGTTTAAGTGACGATCGCCGGGCGGTTTTTTGTGCGGGTTTATCTATTTTAATGGCTGCATTTTATAAACTAGATATTCATAAAATGGATGTGAGTGATTCTGGGTTGCGCGATGGTGTGCTCTATGAAATGGAAGATCGTTTAAAAAATACTGATATTCGTCAACGCACAGCTGAAAGTTTGTCTTCGCGCTATAAAGTAGATACCCAACAAGCTGCTCGTGTATTACAAACTGCTAAAAATTTGTATCAACAATGTGCTGCTCAGTGGGAGATTGAATCCGATGAATTAAGTCAGATGTTAAATTGGGCGGCGTTATTGCACGAAGTTGGGTTAAATATTAATTCAAAAAAATACCATAAACATTCTGGTTATATCATTGCTAATGTGGACATGCCTGGTTTTAACCAAGAGCAACAAAAGTTTTTAGCGGAGTTATTAAATAATCAGCGTAAAAAAATCAGCACAAAAGTCATCGTTTATGAACAGTTTGATAAAAAAGCGTATTTACGTATTCTTGTGATTTTACGCTTGGCTGTTTTATTTAACGTTTCAAGGCAAGATACTTGGTTAGAAAAAGTTGAAATTACAGTAGATAAAAATGAAGTATCGTTGATTTTTGATCAAACCTGGTTTGAAAAACAGACTATTTTTCAAATGGACTTATTAAATCATATCGACCTTTTTGAAAGTGCAGGCATCAATTTAAAATTTACAGCTATATAAAGAAACTGGAAACAATCCTACATTGAGCGTTTAAAACGGAACTTTTTATAAATATTTGCTATAAGCTCAGAGGGAATTGAGCCCATTTTTGTATATTATTGCCCAATCTGTGAAATAAAGTTTGTTATTCATATGCTAAGCCAATTACAATCCTGTTCGTCTAGATAATTAACTCAATATGAGATGATTAATGATGTAATATGGTGAGGTTAGTATGCAAAAGAAAGTAATAATCGTAGAAGGCGACAAGCAATTAGCTCAAATAACGGGCTCCTATCTTGAATCACAAGGATTTCGAACACAGTTAGTGCATGATGGAATCGAAGCGATAGAATTAATTATTAAAACTCAGCCGGATCTAGTGCTTCTGGAAGCAGTGCTTCCAAGTTGTGATGGGTTTGAAGTTTGTCGCAGATTACACGGTAAGTATAGCCAGTCGATCATTTTATTTTCATCAAGAGACGATCAAATTGAGCAAATTTTGGGACTTGAATTAGGCGCTGATGATTATATTTCGAAAAGTGCCCAGCCTAGATTGATTTTGGCTCGGATTAAAGCAGTATTAAGAAGAAGCGCTAACAACCCGAAACAATCTGCTGATGTATTAAAGTTCGGTGATTTAATCATTAATAGTGGTAATCGTTCTTTAGTTGTAAAAGGTGAGCCTGTTGAAATTTCTAATCCAGAATATGAGTTGCTTTGGTATTTAGCGCAAAATGCAGGATTTGTTATGTCTCGTGAAAGTATTTTTAAAAGTTTACGCGGCATCGAATACGATGGGCAAAATCGAAAAATTGATATCACTATTTCAATGTTACGCAGTAAATTAGATACACCTAAGCGAATTAAAACAGTACGAAATGCGGGTTACTTATTCGCCGACGCTTAATCTTTGACTCGAAACATGCCTTCTTGAGCAATGGATGCTACTAATTCTTTTTGTTGATTAAAAATTTCACCCCGCACAAAACCTCTGGCGTTTTGTGCGCTAGGGCTGTCTGCAACATATAACAACCATTCATCTAAACGAAACGGACGATGAAACCAAATAGCATGGTCAAGACTTGCGATGGTAAGCTTTGGATGCAAAATCGATAAACCGTGAGGCATTAATGCCGTTTCTAAGAATCCATAATCTGAGGTATAAGCAAGCATGCATTGGTGAATTAATGGGTCATCGGGTAATTTGCTTGTTGAGCGAATCCACATATGGCGTTTTGCAATTGTATGTTTAGGGCGAAAGGGATTTTGTGATTCCACTATTCTGAATTCAATAGGTTTTGGTGATAGTATGCGCTCACGAATTTGAGGGGGGATTTCTTCTTTGTGCTGTTCATAAAGTTCGCTAATGGGGGTTAATACTTCTGGAGGTGGCACATTCGGCATACTGGTTTGATGCTCACATCCCTGTTGAAACTGTTGGAAAGAAGCCGTCATTGTTAAAATAGTGACACCTTTTTGTGTGGCTTTTACTTGGCGAACTGAAAAACTTCTGCCATCTCGTACTGCTTCTACTTCATATTCAATGGGTAAATTTACATCGCCTGGCCGTATAAAATAGGCATGCAAAGAATGCGGGTCTCGATCTTTAACGGTTTGACATGCCGCGCTTAATGCTTGAGCAATCACTTGGCCACCAAATACTTTGGGGAAGCCTAAATCTTCAGATTCACCCTTAAAATGTAACTGAGTGTTACCTAATTGTTCTAATTTGATGAGATTTACAAGTTTTGATACAGATTTCATGTTTAAAATGCTACTTTTAATAAAGTTATTACTGTTAAATTGTAGACGAATTATGTAATGTTAGTCGTCAAATGTGTACCAGTAGCATAATAATAAAGATGCTTATCACAGCCTTGAAATTTGGCTATGGAAAGAAAATAAAAACAAGTTAATATTAACGTCAAGACATGAATTACCAAGTAAGGTGAATGATATGAGTGTAAATGATTCAATGAGTAATAGAGATCTAGAGTGGAGTTTTGACTCTATTAATCAGCGCAAGAAAGCTGCTGATTTTGTCATGATTTTTGAATCCAAACTTTGTATATATTCTGCATCCATTGAGCAAATTTATACAAATTACACCATTAATTTCCCTAATGAAGATGTGGAAAAAATGGTGATACTGCCAAACCCTTATGCTTTTCATGATACGTTCCATAGTGTTTCAAATGATTGTATTCGTGATACGGGGCTTCATGTGATTCCAGGTGAAACCATTGGTAAGTCTGGTTTATATCTTGTAGTTCGATATAAAAATAAAAAAGTGCAGCCAGCACCGATTCCATTTGAGCAAGCAATTGATAAGATTTTGCAATCTCAAAATACAGCGGATCCTTTTTTACCGATATTAATAAAAGGAGATTTACGCGAATTTAACTCTGGCACGCCTTGTATGCATTTACACCGAATTAAATTAGATGAATTAACACACTTGTCTGAATTTGAGAAAAAAGGCATTCAAAATTCTATTACAGATAAATTAAAAGAATTAAAAGCCATAGCAGGTGAGGTTAGAACGACTTTTTAATGAGAGTTTGAATTTGCTGTAGTAAACTAGATTATTAATTAAAACGAGGTTGTCCTCGTTTTTTTATGTCTGTCATTTTAATCGTTTAATTTGTAATGTTGAAATCCTAAGCGGGAAAAATAGAATATTTATTAGAGAGTCATTATGTCAACCAATGCTAATTCAGCTAAACAATGGGTTTTACAAAATAAACCTGATACACAAACTATTATTGGATTCATTAAAAAATTAGAGGGTAGGCTGGAATCGATGGAGCCTGATCATCCAAGTTGGGACGGTAATGAAGAGGCTTTGGCTTATTTACAGTCCTTGCTTGAAAAAAATACAACCACGGATAATCCTAAAGTCGACGTTAATCTGGGTAATTCAACTGTGCAAGTAGATTTAGATGTCAGCTCGTTACACGATAATTCATCTGTTACAACTAATTGGGATGTGTCCTCGTTAACACCTGATGTGCAAACTAAACCAGAATTACCAGAAGATCAAAAACGTGCATTGTTTGAGCAATTAAAAAAACAAGTTCAGTAATAATGCCTGTTAATTAATAAATTAAATCTTCAAATTCACCGTAATACCAATAATGGCGCCAGTATTTTAAAACTTTATTAGGATATTTAAGTTTGCCAAGGCTGCCATTATAGCGGCCCAAAGCACGGGTTAAATTGCCTTTTTCAATTTTTAAATAATGTGCAAGAATGGTACAACCAAAACGTAAATTGGTTTGTGTATTAAATAAATTGTCTTTTGGTCGATCCAGTTCTTCAAGCCAAAAATGCATAATTTGCATATAACCTAATGCTCCTGCTGTAGATAATGCAGTGCGTTTAAATCCACTTTCAGTGTGGATAACAGCTAATACTAATTCAGGTGGAAGGTTTGCTCGAGTGGCTTCTTGGTAAACCAATTTTAAAAAATCTTGTCGTTTGTCTTCATCTGGAAAATACTTTTTGATGTTATGCTCCATAATGTTTAACCACAAAAACGCATTAAACTTCACATCCTCAGTGTGTTCTAAATTGGATTCTTTAAGGGTGTTTAATAGAGCTTGGTCTACTTCAATAGAATAAGAAATACTTGTAAATAGAAGTGCTTTGCAAAAAAAAACAGATACGAATATCTGTTTTTTTAAAAAGTAAAGGTGGCGACCTAACATCGAGTTATAGAGCCATTTCTTTTAGTTTTTTCAAAGGACGAATTTTAACCGCTGTGCTAGCAGGTTTTGCTTTGAACATTGTTTCTTCACCAGTGAATGGATTAATACCTTTGCGTGCTTTAACTGCTGGTTTTTTAACGGTTACTACTTTTAATAAACCTGGTAATGTGAATTCACCCACGCTACGTTTTTTGATGTGGCGTTCCATTAATTCACCTAATTCATCTAATACGGCCGTTACTTCTTTTTTGCTTAATTCTGTGTTTTCAGCAATTTCAGCAATGATTTGAGTTTTTGTGTATTTTTCTTTAATTGCTGTTGTTTTTTTAGTCATGATTGTTCGATCCTGAATAGTAAAGTCTAAATAATAATTCAAACCTAAGAAGTGGTACTTCTTAGTTTGATGTAAAAATAACTGAGTCGAGTATAAAGAACTGTTAAATCGAATCAAGCTATAAATAGAGTGTTTTAATTAAAAAATGCAAACTCATTTCTCAAAACGCGACTTAAGTAGAACTATTAGCTGGATTTGCTACAATTGCGACCCTTATTTTTAAAGTGGTAACGCTGTATGAAAAACCAAGATTGGATGAATCGCGATTTAGAAGTACTTTGGCATCCATGCACGCAAATGAAAGATCATGAGCAATATCCTTTAATCCCTATAAAACGCGGCAAAGGCATTTATCTTGAAGATTTTGAAGGTAATACTTATATAGACGCAATTAGCTCTTGGTGGGTAAATGCCTTTGGTCACGCCAACGAAAAAATCAACAAAGCATTAAAAAATCAGCTTGATCAAATTGAACACGCGATTTTTGCAGGGTTTACGCACCAGCCAGGTATTGAATTGGCTGAAAAACTAGTAGAAATCACCCCAAAAGGATTAGACAAAGTCTTTTATGCAGATAATGGCTCTTCAGGTATAGAGGTTGCGTTAAAGATGAGTTTTCATTTTTGGCAAAACGAAGGCGTAAAAAGCAAAACAAAATTTGTGAACTTATCAAACAGTTATCACGGTGAAACCTTAGCGGCATTGGCTGTGGGTGATGTGGCGTTATACAAAGAATCTTACGAGCCATTATTATTAAAACCGATCACTGTTCCAACACCTGATTGTTATTTAGTCGAACCCGAAAACTGGAAAGCTCATACTGAAAAGATGTTTGAGCCTATGCTACAAACATTAAAAGACAATCACGAAGAGATTTGTGCGGTGATATTAGAGCCTTTAGTGCAGTGCGCCGGTTCCATGCGTATGTATCACCCTGTCTATTTAGAATTATTACGAGAGGCATGTGACAAATACAATGTGCATTTTATAGCCGATGAAATCGCAGTAGGTTTTGGCAGAACCGGAACATTGTTTGCCTGCGAACAAGCAAGCGTCACCCCTGATATTATGTTGCTGTCCAAAGTATTAACAGGCGGTTATTTACCTTTGTGTGCGGTGATGACCACTGAAAAAATGTACAACGCATTTTATGACGATTACGCTTCATTAAAAGGGTTTTTGCATTCTCATAGTTACACAGGGAATCCATTGGCCTGTGTGGCCGCATTGGCGTGTATTGATATTTTCCAAACAGAAAATATTATTGAAAATAATAAAGCCACCGCATCGTATATTTTACAAAAAGCAGAAGCATTAAAACAAGACTCCCAAATAAAAGGCCACATTGCCGAAGTACGTCAAATGGGTATGATTACCGCAATTGAGTTAGTCAAAGACAATCAAACCAATGAAGAGTACGACTGGAAAGAACGTCGAGGTTTTGCTATTTATCAATATGCTTTAAAACATGGTTGTCTATTACGTCCATTGGGTAACGTTATTTATTTGATGCCTCCTTATATTATTACTCATGGCCAAATTGATCATTTGTTTGATGTGATGACAAAAGCCATAAAAGAGATTTTATGAAAAATCCAAGAATACATGTTGAAAGTGACATTAAAGTAGGTGAGTCATTAGCACTTGATAAAACCGCAAGCCATTATTTAGGTTCAGTATTACGCTCAAAAGAAAATGACAGCGTTAGAATTTTTAATGGAGACGGCATTGAATATCAATGCGAAGTCAGCTTTGCTAATAAAAAGAATGTGACACTCAATGTTATAAGTGTAATTGATGGCGTGAAAGAGTCACCTTTAAGTATTCATATTGGTTTAGGGATGTCTTTGGGTGATCGAATGGAATACGCCATTCAAAAAGCCTGTGAATTAGGGGTGACACAAATCACCCCTTTAACTACACAGCGAAGTGAATTAAAACTCAAAGCCGACAAACAAGAAAAGAAATTACAGCGTTGGCAACAAGTGGCGATTTCTAGTTGCGAGCAAAACGGTCGCAATGTTGTGCCTGTCATTAACTCACCAATTAGTTTTGAACAATTTATTCAAATTGAACAAGATGCTTGTAAATTGGTTTTACATCACCGTGATGCAACAGATATAAAAACCATGGAGGCTGCTTCAAATATTGTGGCGTTAATTGGGCCAGAAGGCGGGTTAACTCAAGATGAAATTGATCAGGCCATTAAACAAAACTATACGGCTATCACAATGGGACCTCGAATTTTAAGAACAGAAACTGCACCTGTTGTATTGTTGAGTGTCCTACAAACTCTGTGGGGGGATTTTTAATGTTGTATCAATTTTTTGAAAAATTAACCAAGGCGTATCCAGAAGTAGATGGAAACGTTGCACCAAATTCCTTTGTAAAATATTGCCAATATTATTCAAAGGGGATGGGGTTGCCAATTATTGTAATGTCGATATTAACGGCAGGCGTTGCTGTAATGGAAATCAGTCTTTTTGGATTTATGGGGCAATTAATTGATTGGATAGTAACCAATGATCCTGAAACGTTAATGACTGAACACAAGAATGAATTAATTTGGATGTCTATTATTTGTGTGATTGCACTGCCATTGGTGACGTTTTTACATGCTTTAATCGTACATCAAAGTTTATTGGGTAATTATCCAATGGCAATCAGATGGTTGTCTCATCGATATTTATTAAAACAAAGTTTTGAGTTTTATCAGAATGATTTTGCTGGACGTATAGCCACTAAGGTAATGCAAAATGCATTATCGATTCGCGAAGCAATTTTGAAAATGGCAAATATACTGGTTTATATCGCCACTTATTTTGTGACTATATTGGTGCTATTAGGCACAAACAGTTTGTATTTAATGTTAGTGATGATCGTTTGGTTAATTATTTATGTGGCATTGCAAATGTACTTTATTCCTAAGTTAAAAGCGATTTCAAGTAAACAAGCTGATGAGCGTTCAATCATGACTGGAAGATTAGTAGACAGCTATACAAACATCGCAACTGTAAAATTATTTTCACATACCAAGCGTGAAGAACAATACGCAAAAGAAAGCATGGATGGATTTTTACAAACTGTTTATATCCAAATGCGTTACGTCACCAGTTTAAATGTCAGCATTCAAACATTAAATTATGTTTTGGTTTTTGTCATGGCATTTTTAGGATTGTGGTTGTGGACACAAAGTTTAGTGACTGCAGGTTTATTAAGTACCGCCATTGGTTTAGCGTTAAGAATTAATGGCATGGCTCAATGGATTATGTGGGAAATCAGTGCGTTGTTTGAACATATAGGTACGATCATCGATAGCATGCGTACATTGTCAAAACCTTATTTGGTTGAAGATAAAAAAGACGCAAAAGATTTAAATGCGACGCAATGTCAAATTGATTTAAATAATGTGCAATTTAGTTACGATAAAAGTAAAGACGATGTATTAAATGGACTGAATTTATCCATAAAAGCAGGTGAAAAGATTGGTTTAATTGGGCGCTCTGGTGCAGGAAAGTCCACCATCGTAAATTTATTATTAAGATTTTACGACATCAAAAGTGGTGAGATTTTAATTGATGGGCAAAATATTAGCCAAGTAACTCAAGAAAGCCTTCGCCAAAGTATCGGTATGGTGACTCAAGATACTTCACTTTTACATCGATCTGTACGTGAAAATATTTTATATGGCTGTCCTGATGCGACTGAAGAGCAATTAATCAACGCAACCAAACAAGCCAAAGCGTTTGAATTTATTCAAGACTTAACCGACCCCTATGGCAATACTGGTTTTGATGCGCAAGTAGGCGAGCGTGGTGTCAAACTTTCAGGTGGTCAACGTCAACGTATCGCCATTGCCCGAGTATTATTAAAAAATGCCCCGATTTTAATTTTAGATGAAGCGACCTCTGCTTTAGATTCAGAAGTGGAAGTGCAAATTCAAGAATCTTTTAAAGAGTTAATGGTAAACAAAACCGTGATTGCCATTGCTCACAGATTATCAACCATTGCACAAATGGATCGATTAATTGTGTTAGATAAAGGCAAAATTGTGGAGCAGGGCACACATCAAGAATTAATTGCAAAAGATGGTATTTACGCAAAACTTTGGGCGCATCAGTCTGGCGGGTTTATTGCTGAATAGCGTTTTTAAATATTTATAACCTGCGTCATCCTCGACAGTTTTATCGTCGGGGATCCTGTTACTTAAAAGCCTCATGCGTTCTTTTGCTTTCTAATCCAAACCGACATCAAGACACACAAAATCGTCATCACAAACATCCAACTGACCATTGAAATATGGTTGTTATTAATTTGTGTTAAAGACGCCAAAGACCCAGCAACAGCACCCATACCAAATCGAGCCGCTCCAGCTAATGCAGAGGCTGACCCTGCATGTTTGCCATGTTTAGATAATAAAGCAGCTGACGCATTAGGTCCTACAAAAGGCATTAAACCAATACTTAAAACCACACCCGGAAACAAATACCATAAAATATGTTGATCAACAATTAAGCTAACGATTAAAAGGATGCTTGCTGGAATCAATCGTGCCCATATAAAAAAGTGCATAATATTTTGGTAGTCAAATCGATTTAATAATCTAGTGTTAATCCAAGAGCTTGCCATCATCGCAAGTACGTTTGCGCCAAAATAAAAGCCAAATTGTTGCGCTGAAATACCTAAAAATACTTGATATACCGATGCACTGTTGGTGATAAAAATAAACATCGGGGCTGATGAAAAACCGCCTAACAAAATATAAGCGATGGAGCGAGGTTGTTTTAATATGTGTGAGTAATTGCTATAAATTCCTTTAATATTGAACGGTTGTCTTTTTGATTTTGGGTGACTTTCTTGAATAAAGAAATAAAACCCTGCCCCAAATACAATCGCTAAAAAAGCAATCACATAAAAAATCATCTGCCAATCAAAACGTAATAAAATTAAACCCCCAATAATAGGGGCAATCATTGGCGCTATAATCACAATCATTATGAGATAACTCATGGCTTTGGCTAATTGATTGTCATTGTAATAATCTCGCACAATAGCATTTACACAAACCGCAATAGCTCCGCCACCGGCTGCTTGTAGCGCTCGTAATAGCAGTAATTGGGTAATATTTTGAATAAATACAATTAATAAACTGGCAATAATAAAAATACAAATCCCAATTAATATCACTTTACGCCTACCAAAACTGTCACTTAATGGCCCGTAAAATAATTGCGTAATGGCCGATATAAATAAAAATATTGTAATTGATAATTGCGTGATGGATTCGGATTGCGAAATATGCTCGCTGATTTGAATAATGCTTGGAATATACATATCCACAGCAAACGGCGTTAGACCAGTTAATGCACCAAGAATAAATAAAAACAAAAAAAATGGAATTGTGAGTTTAGGCATGTTTAATAAGTCGGTATACTTAGATTTTTTGTCATTCTATTAAATCAATGCTTATTTGAAATACAATGCAAAAATGATGAATGGATAATGATTATGGTGGAAATTATGTTTAAAAAGCAATGTTTAAATGGGTTGGTGTTATGTGTAAGTTTATTGTGTTTGGTAACAAATAGCTTAGCATCTCAAGAGGTTCAGTATTCAGCCATTCCTGATTGGGTGGTCTCTCATCAAATTCCTGAACTTGAGGGCTCAACTTATCCTGCGGACTATTTGTTATTTGATAAGCAGATTCAAGTTAAAAATGATGAGCAATTCGTATATTCGCGTTTGGTCTATAAATTAAATAATAACAGCGCGGTTGAACAGCTATCTGATATATTTTTAGGATTTGATCCCGCTTATGAAACGTTAAATATTCACGCCGTTGATTTAATTCGTGACGGAAAAATCATTAATCGTTTAGTGCCAGAAGATGTTAGCGTCAGTGAAGAATCATCAGAATACTTGATGCATACAGGTCGTATGCAAGCAAAATTATTATTAAAGGATATTCGTAAAGGGGACACCATTGATTATAGTTATTCAATTATGGGTAAAAATCCAGTGTTTGGTGATTATTTCGATAAAGCAATCAGCTTGCAATGGGGCGTGCCTTTAAGTGCGTTTCACTTAAATGTAATGATTGAAAAAGACCGTGAGCTTTTTTATAAAATTCATAACACCAAAGATGTATTGGTCAGTCAGCGTAGCGATAAAAAATGGAGCTATTACGAAATTAATATTGGCGCACAAGAGGCTGTTGAAGAACAAACAGAATTACCAAACTGGTTTACTCCTTATCCATTTATAGAGTTCAGTGAGTATAAAGATTGGACAGAAGTAGCAAACTGGGCGTTGGATTTATTTGATGTGACATTACAAGATGATGCATCGTTGCAAGCATTTATAAAGCAGTTGCAATCTATGGAGCAAGCCAAAGCCATAGATCAAGCGATACAATTTGTGCAAGAAGATGTTCGGTATTTAGGACTAGAGCTAGGTGAAAATTCTCATAAACCTCATCACCCTGATGAAGTGTTTAATAATCGATATGGAGATTGCAAAGACAAAGCACTTTTATTACAAACATTATTAACTTCAATTGGTGTGAAAAGTTATCCTGCATTAGTGTCCACTTATCAAGAAAATGAATTATTTAAAGCATTACCTTCTCCTGGTGTTTTTAACCATGTGATCGTTTGGATTGATTTAGATGGGGGATATTGGGTAGATGCAACCAAAACCTTACAAGGCACAAGATTAAAAAGTTTGTATCAACCCAATTATGGTGCCGCATTGTTAATTAAAGATGGCACCCAAAAATTAATTTCAGCAGAGCCTAGTACTCAAAATCGTAAAATATCCGTTCAAGAAAATATTTACTCAGGCGATTACACCTCTTCGGTTGAATTAGAACTCATCACAACTTATGAAGGTGGTTCTGCAGAATCATTTAGATATAGAGTAGAGCAAAATTCATTAAGCCAAATAGCCGATGATTTTTTAGATTATTACCGTCGTTTTTATCCAGATATTCAATTGGTTAAAGAAATCAAAGTAGAGGACGATCAGAAAAATAATATTATTGTTTTACATGAACAATATATGTTGCCTGGTTTTTGGACAATTGATGGAACTTCAAGCTCGTTTGAGGTTTACAATCAAATGATTGGTGAGTATTTAGTTAATCCAGAGCAGGTCAAACGTTTTCAACCGTTTAAACAATTTCACCCAATAACCATTGAGTATCAGACGAATTTATTTATATCTGAATGGATTGACCTTAATTGGCCAGAAACACCACAGGTGGTTGAAAATGACTATTTTAAAGTCACAAGTATTTACCAAAATGATTTACGCAAAATGTCGATGACAAGTTTATATCAATCAAAGAAAGACCACGTAGATGCAAAAGATATTCGTAACTACATGGATGATGTGGATCAAGCTGAAAATAATATTTACATTAATCAATCTATAACTAATGTCACCACCGCAAATGATTATAAAAGCGTAGAAAAAATCCTACAAAAATTAAATTCTAAACGTAAATTTCAGGAGTGAATATGACACATTCAATGATAAAGGTATCCATGATATTGTGTTTTGTAATATTGGCTTCTTGCTCATCTAGCTCAAAAAAATCTCAAGATTCAACAATGGGTGGCGCAGTAAGTGAACCACAACAAATCTCAGTTGAGCAGTTGCAAAGCGAACCAAACATTGCAAATCGTGTTGAAGAGCAATCACAGGACAGTGCACATTTAACGTATCTTAAATATCTACTCGATTTAGAAACGGATATTAATGATCAAACACTATCAGATAAATATATTAATTCTAAATCAATCAGTCGTTATATTGAAAATAGACATATTTTTGCAGACCTAAATGTATTTGAATCCAGTTATTATTCAGAAATTTTACTTTCAAAATTAAAAAATAGCGTCGAAAATTCGGATGTTTGGTATTTTGATACGGTTAAATCATTATCGCTTGATTATATAGAAACACGGTTTTTGATTTATCACGACAATGGCAACATGTCATCCATGAGTATTTACTTAGATAAGCAAAATTTAACGTTATTAGATGTATTGTTAGATGATGAATCTTTTACGTTAAGTGACAAGTTCGCCAATGCTTTTTATACTTATGAAAAACCAGTTAAGAATAGCAAGGGGTATTCAGTTTCAACAAAAACAGCGCCTAACTATTTAGCGCCAATTATGATTGACTATTACCCTGAAGAGCAAAATGAGCTGGCAACCGTGCTTACAAATATTCAAGAATCTAAGACACCTTATGAATTATTTAATCATTATAAAAAAATTGATGAAAAATTTAAAACTAAAAAATTACTTGAATTTATTGACGTAAAAGTAGCTGCAACAGACTGGTACGTTGATTGGTTAAATGAAAAATTAGCTGAAAATACTGAACTTACAAGTGCCGCTTCAGTGTTTTTTACTTTTTATTATTTAAATAACGACAAGTTTGAAACGTTTTTTAAACTGAGTGACACACAAAGTCCATATTACAAACAATCGCTTACATGGCATTATTATCAATTAATTGCAGCTAAATTAAGTGACAACCAAACTCAAGTAAATGAATCGATGTATCAAATATTGACTCGATTTGGCTCCTACGATTTTGTGTATTATATGGTGGCATTACAGTTTGTTAGAATGGATCAATTAGAATTGGCTAAAATAGTAGAGGATGCCATGCAAGATCGTTTTGATTATGCGCTGTCCACTTCTGATTTAATGACAACGACCCATGGTGAAAAATACATTCAGCGTTATAAGTAATAAATTAGGCCCTTATTCAAATGGATGAATAAGGGTTTGAATTTCTTGTTTACCACTTTTGTTAATCTGCTTTCCCTTAAATTTTCATTCGCAAAATTTAGACGCTAAGTATCAAAAAAGCAATAGAGCTTACTGGATAATCACTAAATTTCCTAATGTTTAAAGTGACGTTAAAGCAAGCTTATCACCCACATAATAATTAACCTTTAAACTGCATCATATATTCCACTTGGACGTCATGGGAAAATGCATTGGGTCTTAATGCTTTGATCTGTTCAATGGTTGAGTCAAAATTTGCACCGCGTTCTAGTAATATTTTACCAGCTACAATCCCTGTTCGACCTGAGCCACCTTTGCAGTGAATGGCTATGGATTCTTTGTCGTTTAAAATTGCATGAATTTCATGTTTAAATTGTGACCATAATAACTCGAAAGTTTCTTCAGGTGCGCCTTCGTCTACGATGGGTAGGTGAATCCATTGCATGTCTAGTTCTTCACAAAGTGTTTTTAATTCAGTTACACCAAGCTCATATATTTCGCTTTCTAGCATTAATGTTAACACAGCGGACGCTCCTGCATTTTTTAACTCAACTAATGATTGTTTAAGTCCAATATCTTTTGTGCCTGGGCAGGGGGTTAATAATAAACTTCCCAAATGATCAGGGCAGTCAATTGAATAAAATGGATGTTGTGACATAACAAAGCCTATTTAATGCAAGGATGAATGTGAACGGAATATTAGCATGTTTACGTTTGCAATGAAGCTTGCATTTATTAATTTATTATAAAGGAATCTCTGATTTAGAATCCTAAAGACTCAATAAAAAAAATCTTACAATTTTTTTTCTAAAAAACACCCTGAAATTGCGAAAAAACTCGCATACTTCCTAGAATTTGGCTGGTTTGCCAAATTCTAGGCGTAACTCGCCTAGTTCATTTATAAATTCCTCATCATATAAATATTGGCTAACGTAAATAACATCGTCAGCTGTGCCGCATTTTTTGCTAGCCCTTTGTATTTCACTTTTCGAAATCCAAACTGACACTTTACGATTCTAAAAATATGCTCCACCTTCGCTCTTAATTGCGCCTTTATTTTTTCCGTGGCTTTTTTGTCATTGTAAATTGTGCCCGTCCCGTGTTTTTTTACTAATGAACTTGGTCGCTCTGCGATCAGCCATTGGGCTGAAACATCTTTATTTTCTTCACGCTGATCCGCACCTAAATATCCGCTATCACCACCGATTAATTTTTCTTCACCGTGCAATAAATTATGCGCTTCGGTCACATCATGATGATTAGCCGATGTAAATGTCATGCTGTGCGCCACGCCTGTGTACATGTCGACACCCACGTGCGCTTTCATTCCAAAATAATATTGATTCGCTTTTTTGCAGGAATGCATTTCTGGATCGCGTGCTTTCGATTTGTTTTTGGTTGAAGGTGATGCGTGAATAATTGTGGCGTCCATCAGTGTCCCTTCTTTTAATAATACACCTTGATCAACCATAATTTGGTTCATGGCTTGTTGCATTTTTTCTTGTAATTTATGCTTCTCAAGCAAATGCCTAAATTTTAAGATGGTCGTTTCATCAGGAATTTTATGTGTTAATTCTAATCGAGCAAATTGTCGCATGGATGCAATTTCATAAAGTGCATCCTCCATTGATGGATCACTCATCGTATACCAGTTTTGCATTAAATGAACACGAAGCATCGTTTCAAGCGGGTAAGGCTGACGACCTTTTTTATGCATTTTTGGATAAAATGGCTCGATGATAGGCAGAAAAACGCCCCAAGGAACAAGTCCTTCCATTTGATTAAGGAATTTTTCTTTTCGAGTTTGTTTTCGTTTTAAATGGGATTCTGCGTCTGTAAAGCTGAGTTGTTTCATGTGATATATAGGTTTCATTTAAAATTAATGGACACTCATATTTTAGCATTATTTAAACAGAGTTTCCTAAAAACTAAAACTAATGTTTAGCAATATATTATATAAATTCTAAATACATGAATGGTGGTTAAAAGATAAGGTGAAGTTGATAGAATAACTGTCCAGCTATCTATTCTAAATATGCAACAACCGATTCCATTTTTATATCTATTAGTGAAAAAAGATAACTCGTATTATTAATGCTCCTATTAAATAGATAAATAGAGCCAGTGAAATGAAGAATTTATTCAGACATACGTTATTAAGCATTTTAGCCTGCACAAGCTTAGTTGGGGTTGCACAAGATCCTGAAATACAATTGTTAGATGCAGTGGAAGCAAAAAATATTACCCAAGTAAAACAACTGTTAGAGTCCTCAATGAATTTGGATTATGAAATTAACGGAAGCCCTTTGTTGATTGCCATCAAACATCAAAATATTGAGTTGGTAGAGTTGATTTTAAAGGCAGGGGCGAATCCTGATTATTATGGACATTACTATTATTCACCATTACATATGGCGTTGATCCTTAAAAATAATGAAATTGTAAAAGCTTTAATTAATCATAATGTTGATTTAGAAATACGAGAAAGCGGTGCAATTGGAAAAACTGCGATTTTATTTGCTGCTGAATATGGTGATATTGAATTATTAAAAATATTATTAGCAGGTGGCGCAAATATTGATATTGCGGATAATTATGGTGACAAAGCGTTGGCATTTGCAGCATTTCATGGTCAGTTAGAAATGGCTAAGTTTTTAGTGAGTTTGTCAGTTGATGTCAATCATCAAAATAGAAATTCAAAAACTGCATTGATTCATGCAAAAGATAGAGGACATGCAGAAATTGTAGGATATTTATCTGGCTTGAATGCAAAGTAATAATGAGACTGCAAATAAAAATGGCTTAATTCAATTAATGAATTAAGCCATTTTTATTTGCGTAAATAGTTTATAAGATTGAATTTACTTTTTCCATTTAGCCCAAGGATCACTGCTGTCAGAACTAATTTGAGATGAGTCGTTTTTGGATGGTGCGGGTTTTCTATCGTCACGACTGTTATTATTACGATCACGTGATGCATTAAAGCTTCTGCTTGCTCCACCATTACCTGAAGGTTTACGATTGCCGCCATTTTGGCGATGCGCTTCGGCTTTTTCTTCGCGTTTAATGCGTTGTTGTTCAGCGTCTTCAAAACTGCAGACTTTTGGTTCACCAGGTTTGTGATCATCTGGCACAAGTCGGTCTCTTGGAGGTAAGGCAAATTGCTCTGAAGATGGGCGAGGTAAACTTTTGTAAGTGTATAGATAAAACACTTCTAGCTTTTCGCGGGCCCATTCTGTCTTTTTTAAAAACTTCACACTAGATTCAATGGTTGGGCGTGTTTTAAAACAATTAATATTTAAATAAGCGTCTAATATTTCAAACCCATAATGATCCACCAGTTGTGTCAGCATGTCTTGTAGGCCTAAACCATGAAGTGGGTTGTTTTGGTAGTTAATTTGGTCGTTCATTGGGTGATCCAATCGATAAAATGGCGCTATTGTACCTTTGATTGCCGATACAGCCTAGTGTGTGGCGACATTTAGTTACAAAATAAACTCTAAACACATTGCCTAAGGATATAGAGGGTGTGATTGAAATGTGTGGTAGGAGGGGGTACCAGAAAGGAATAGGGTGTAATAGAAAGGTTTAATAGAAAGGGTTTGATAGGGTGTGATAGGAATGGTAAATATGAATGTATGGATTTTGTATAAATTCTCTTTTTGGATTGAAAAAGTAAATAATTAACACAATAACTTTCACAGTTGTTGAAAATTATATATTTATTTATTCAAAATTTAAAAATTTTTTTTTATGTTAAAAAATATTAATTCTTTGATTTTTGACGATTATTAAGCAGTAATTTTAAATATATTTAATACTCATAAAATTTGTGAATTGGTTTTAACGAATCTAACAGGTTGTCACTTGATCGGCCAATCGCACTTATATCTAATTAATGTTCAAATAAATTCATAAATTAATTAAATGTTAATTATTTGTAAATAATGTTGCTGTTATTTAATGCACGATTTCTAAATACACCATTTATGCACTATTTATACACTATTAAAATTAATTTGTGATTTATTAAATCTATTTTTAAATGCATTAAAATAATGAGACGACGTTATGAATTATAAACTTTTAGGTAAAGTAAGTGTTGCTATTTTGCTCACCCAATCTATGTTTGCATGTACCAATGTAGTACAAGAAGATCCAGAAGCAAATGCCACCTCTGATTTGGTTGGAAGCTCGACCCAGACAAATGATACAACCACGACCTTAACTGAATCATCCACACAAACTCAAACAGATACAGTTACTAACACTCAAACTCCAACCGATTCAAACACACAAACAGATTCAACTGACCAAACCCAAACAGATACAGTTACTAACACTCAAACTCCAACAGATTCAAATACACAAACAGATTCTCAAATAGAATTCACCGGTGTAAAAGTCGGTGATTTTTATGTGTTGGACTCTGGTAATGACGGCAACCTTCCTGAAAATACACTGGATGATTCAACGTCTACTAAATGGGCAAGTGCAGGTGTTGATCAGTGGATTCAATACGCTTGGGAAACCACACAAACGGTTTATGCCATTGATATTGCATTTTCAAAAGGCGATGAGCGTACCGCGTTTTTTGATATTCAAACCTCTTTAGATGGCATCACTTGGACGGATGTTTATAGCGGTATGTCTAACGGTTTAACGACTGAATTTGAAACATTTGATATTAACAATACCGATGCAAACTTTATCAGAATTAACACCAATGGTAATTCAACTGGTGGTTCAAACTGGAATGCAATTACAAAAGTAGAAATTAATTTTTCAAGTGATCCAATTGTTGTGATGCCAACGCAAACGGATACAGCTACACAAACTGACACTGTCACCATGACACAGACGCAAACCGATATCACCTCGGATTTTTATCCTTCAGATATCATTCCTGGTATTGTGGATTGGAAAATTACTTTGCCTGTGGACTCTGACGGAAACGACAGTACAGGTGCAACACTGGTAGATGATCGAAACAACAGCGCAACAGAAATCAAAGACGAAAATCTTATTGGTTATGAGTATCTTCCTTATTTTTATGCAAGTGATGACGAAGTATTTTTCAGAGCTCATGCAGGCGGCGCAACCACCAGTGGTTCTAAATACCCACGTAGTGAATTACGTCAACGTGTTGGTGGTGGCGATGGATATTGGAGTGTTGAAGATTATCAATACCTAGCGGTTGAACTTCGAGTGACTGCAGTTACTTCTGTAAAACCTGAAGTGTCGGTTGTGCAAATTCACGGCCCAGAGAACGAGCCATTGCGTGTCCAGTATTCAACAAGTGAAGGTATTTATTATATTTGGAATGAAGACAACACGGTTCGTGGAATTGATTTTGATTATGAATTAGGTCAGCGTTTATTTGTGACTGTCACTGTTAAAGATGAATCTATTTTCTTAACATTAGAAAACTTAGATACAGGCGATACGTTCTCTGACGACTGGGTTTCAGGTGATGCGACTGGTTACTTTAAAGTGGGTACTTATACACAATCGTCTATGTTTTTAGCTGAATTTAAATCGGAATATGACGAAAGCCCAGAGCCAGACGAGTTTGCAGAAATTGCAGTGAAGTCTATTGATCTTTATGAATTGTTTGAAGGTGAAGTGTCAGTGTCGGGTAATCCTGTTTATCCTGAGCAAGTGGATATGACAGAAACAGAAACCGCAACTGAAACCGCCACAGAAACTGCAACTGAGACAATGACAGAAACAGACACGCAAACCGAAACCGATATTATTATCGATGGTTATCCGTCTGATTTAATTCAAGGTTTGGATGCTTGGAAAATTTCATTACCAGTAGATTCAAACGGCAATGACAGCTCTGATGCTTCTTCAGTTGATGATCGAAATACAAATTCAACAGAAGTAAAAGATGATAACTTAATTAATTATGATTTCCCTCCTTACTTTTACGCTCAAAATAACGAAGTATTTTTTAGAGCCCATGCAGGTGGTGCAACCACATCAGGATCTAAATATCCTCGTAGTGAATTACGTCAACGTGTAGGCGGAGGCGATAATTATTGGAGCGTAGACGACTATCAATTCTTAGCGGTTGAATTACGTGTTACGGCTGTAACTTCCATTAAACCTGAAGTGTCAGTTGTGCAAATTCACGGACCAGAAAACGAGCCATTACGTGTTCAGTATTCAACAAAAGATGGCATTTATTATATTTGGAATGAAGACAACACAGTTCGTGGAATTGATTTTGATTATGAATTAGGTCAGCGTTTATTTGTGACGGTAACCGTAAGAGATGGGTCCATTTATCTAACCCTGGAAAACTTAGATAACGGATCAACCTATTCAGATGATTGGGTCTCTGGTGATTCAACCGGTTACTTTAAAGTGGGTACCTATACACAATCGTCAATGTTCTTAGCAGAATTTAAAACAGAGTATGATGAAAGCCCAACGGCTGACGAATACGCTGAAATTGCAGTGAAAAGTATTGATCTGTATGAAAGCTTCGACGGTGAAGTGAAAACAGAGGGTAATCCTGAATTACCGTAAATGATTGTTAAAATGATTTAAATATAAAGCGCAGTTTTCATTTTGGATCTGCGCTTTTTTTATGGGTTTTTTATGAATGTCTCAAGATTACAGTAACAAATCTATCCTTGTTTTTATCGTCAAACCATCTTCATAATGTTTAAAGTTATTACACAAATTTGGATGCACTTAGTCCATGTAAAATCATACGATTGATAACCATCAATGTAGGCGAGCGCTGCCTTGATGCTCACTTCAAGGTAGAAAAAAGCCCGTCTAGATTAAAATTCGTAGCTTGAGGATTTGTGTGTCATAATTTATTTAATTTAAACAGTTAATATGAGCGCAATATGGATAACGCAAGATCACTAGAAAACAACGCCATTGGCTACGAATCAATAGAAAATGCAATTAAAGATGGGAAAATAAAGTCAGGCCCGATGATCGTTTTGTCACAGTTTTGCTTATTTCCAGTTATTGCGTCTGCAATATGTGCAAGTCTATACCTAGTTATTTTCACAGAGTATTTTACACTAGAAATAATGAAAGATTACATGCAAGATCTTCAGGCTAATAGAGCAATAATAACGGTTTTTTCTTCATTTTATATGCTGTTTATGTTTTTAGCGCTGATGCTGTTTGTCATTATTCCCGCAATCATAAAATCTAGATTTTACCCAACACAATTTTTCTTTCATGAAGATAAATTAAATATTAGATACATGGATGAGAAATTAACGTTTCAAGAAACAGAAGTGAATTATTATGATATTCGATATATTAAAGTCCAAACCAAAAAATTAAATAGACAGCCAAGAATATTATTTAATTACTTTCTAAATGGATATCTAAATAAGTCACAAGATGCAGGTATGATTGAAATACATACACGAAAAAAAGAAATAATAAAATGTTGTTATACCGATTTGATGTTGTCAGATGACAAATTGAATGAGTTAAAAGAAGAGTGTAAAGCGCGTCGAATAAAAATATAGCACCCATTTTAAGTGAAAAGGTATGCTCGTAGGTCTGCCTTTAGGCTTTCTTACTTGCTAATTTCGATTGACTTGAAGTAGTTTGACACCCTAAAGGGGTGACCTACGTTTTTGATACCATTTGTAGGTATCTTTTTATTTTAGAAAAGGAAAAATAAATGAATAAGCTTACTCTATTTGTCTCGCTAATATTAATAATACTGATTGTCACGTTCTTTTTTTGGATATCAACGGGTGCAAATGAAGCTGAGTATAAAGTATATGTAGTGCCTGTTGAGTTAATTGATCAACCTGCCAATACTGATGATATTCAGCCTAACCAAATGAAAATTGTACAAGATAAACAAGAAACAATTTCTGAAAATAAGCAAGAGACAAGTGATAAAGCGAAACCTGACGATGTCACTAAGTACAATTATGTAGAATCAGGGAGGATGGTGCGAATTGAAAGTTTGGAAATGAGTGATTTAGGGTATCAATATGCTAAAGTGATTGCGAAAATACGTAGTAAAGGCAATGTAGGGCATCTTTCAGATGAAGCGATTATTGATATGTTAGAAGGTAATCCAGATTTGTTTGATGAATTGTCTATGGATGATAAAACTCGAAAAATAATTGATAACTATTATAAATTTAAATATTCAAACTATATTGAACAATTTCCATTTGGTTTTAGTCGATCTAAAAAAATACATGATAGCTTTCAGTTTTTGTTAGAATCAAATGAAGCAGTCGTTACTACTTATATTTCATATGAAGAACAAGCTTTTATTGATCGTATGGTGTCTAAAGGTGGAATAAATCTTAAAGATATTACTGGAGAAAAAAAAGGTGGGTATTTTGATGAGGGTTATATTGTTACGGAAGACTTTATATACGGTGACGCAATAAAGTATATAAGTTTTTATTTTGAACAATCACCTTATCCAGATTATTATTTAAATGTTAATAGCATTAAAGATAAAAATTTAAGAAAGTGTGTTGAAGAAAAGCTATGGGGCACAAATAAAAATTTAGCGTATTTAAGTTGTGATGATGTAATTGAGTCGTTTAAAGGATTGGAGGGAGCGATTTCAATTCGCAGTTTGAGTTTTAATTTTGAAGGTAATATAGATTTAGCACCCATATTAGGCTACGAGAATCTTCGAGAGTTAGAGGTTAATCAAGGTGGTAATATAAACTTAAGGCAGATAGGTAGTTTAAAAACACTAAAGTCATTAAAGTTTAGTTCGGTTAATGTGAAATATTCAGAATCCATTAAAAATCTAACACTATTAACATCACTCTCTATTTTTGCTGTGAAAGGATTTGATTTTAGTGTTATTAATGAATTGCATAATCTAAAAGAGTTGGCTGTAAATGCTGATGATTTCTCTGATATCGATTTTGAGAAATTGACAAAATTAGAAGAGTTGACGATTTATAGTAATCTAAAAGAAAATTTAAATTTAACCGTGTTGAATCAGCTAAGTAACTTAACAAAATTAACAATTGATAATGCAAATATTAACAACTTACCAAAATTGAATGATAATAATGTTAGGGAATTGAAAATAACACATAGTCATGTGCAAGATTTCTCAAATATTAATGATTTCAAATCACTGAAAATGCTTATCTTGAAAAGGAATAATTTATCAAATATACCCGACTTGAGCCAATTAAATAATCTGGAAGTAATTGATGTCTCTGAAAATCTTATATCGGATATTTCATTTCTTAGTAATGTAGATAATTTAAAAATGGCTTATGTGTATAACAATAATTTAACGGATTTAAGCCCAATCTACAACTTGCCTAAATTGATATTACTTCATGCTCAGGGTAATCAAATTAAAGACATAAGTGGTATCGAGAATTTAAACCAACTGTTAGATGTGATATTAGTGGGGAATCCTATTGAAGATTGTTATCCAGCAACAAAATTAAATAATTTGATAGGTAAGCATTGGTGTGAGGCGAGTCAATAGTCTAAAATAAAAATGAATTAATTGTGCGGTTTTTTAAATAAGAGTATAAAAAATGAAAAATGACTATCGAATCCCAGCAATGAAATTTTCGTTGGTATATCCATTGTATATTAATAAAGTAGAGCGTAAAAATCGCACTCAAGAAGAATTAGATCAAGTGATTAGTTGGTTGACTGGTTTTACTAAGCTCGAGATTGATCAACAAATAAATAAGGATCATGATTTTGAAACCTTTTTCGCCCAAGCCCCTAAATTGCATCCAAATAGCGCGCTCATTAAAGGGGTGATTTGTGGTGTGCGAGTAGAAGATATTGAAGACCCACTTGTGCAAAAAGTTAGGTATTTAGATAAATTGGTGGACGAATTAGCCAAGGGTAAAAAGATGGAGAAGGTTTTGAGATAAGAGTTTGAAACTTGAAGCTTGAAACTTGAAACTTGAAACTAAAGGTTAATAGTCTGAGGCTTGAAGCCCAGCATAATTTACCTTTTGTTATCCCGTTATTAAGCGGAAACTGGGACCCTGAAAAAGACATCAGGACGATGGAAAATGAAGTGTTAGATTGTGTTATAAAATTTAATGTATTCAGTCAATATCGATAGCCTCAATCCATTAACTTTGGCCTCTAGCTTTAGACTTTTCAATTCCATTATCTGTTATCATTTCCCACACAATAAACATTTCAAATTTCTGGTAAATCTCATGCAAGCAAAGTTCACTCAAGGCTCAATCTTTAAACACATCAGTGTCATGACATTCGCATCTACCATTGGGTTATTGGCGATCTTTATGGTCGACTTGGTGGATCTGTATTGGTTGAGTTTATTAGGTGTGGTTGAGCTTGCCGCAGCAATTGGTTATGCCGGTTCAATTTTATTTTTTACTCAATCATTATCAATAGGTTTGGCCATTGGGTGTGGAGCATTAATTTCAAGAGCTGTGGGCTCTGGTGATCAAACTCGCACACAAGAAATGGTGGCGCATATTTTTATCAGTGTTGCGATTGTGTGTTTGCCAATTCTGTTGGCGTTATTAGTTTTTATGAATCCCATTTTAGAAATGCTTGGGGCTCAAGGTGAAGCGGCTATGTTTGCGCGTCAGTACTTGTTTATCATATTACCGACTATGCCAGTCATGGCGATTGCTATGTCCTGTGGTGGCGTTTCTCGTGCGTTAGGCTTTGCTAAACAATCTATGTGGTTGACACTCATTGGTGGGTTTGTAAATGCCGTATTGGATCCGTTTTTTATTTTCACATTAGACTTAGGTGTGCAGGGTGCGGCAATCGCCACGTTAATATCTAGATTTGCCATGCTCGCTTATGGCTTGTGGTTAGTGATTAAAGTAAATCAATTAATCACTTGGCCAAATCTTGCTAAATATTGGCAGGATGTAAAACAGTACTCAAGTATTGCGTTACCCGCGTCTGCTACTAATTTATCGACACCTATTGCGGTTGCATTTGTGACAGCCTCAATGGCGCAATTTGGTGACAGCGCGGTGGCGGCAAACGCTGTGATTAGTAAATTACAGCCCTTAGCGTTTGCAGGTTTGTTTGCTTTGTCTGGAGCCATAGGCCCCATTGCTGGACAAAATTTAGGCGCTAAAAATGTTGATCGAATTTTTAGTACCTTAAAAGAAAGCGTGAAGTTTGTGTTGTTATATTGTGTGGTGGCCTGTGGATTATTATTTGTGTTAACAGGTTTTATTATCAATGTGTTTGAAATATCAGACGAGTCCAAACCATTAGTAAAATGGTTTTGTTTTGGACTAAGCACGGTGTTTGTATTTAACGGCATTACCTTTGTGACAAATGCGATGTTTAATAATTTAGGCGCGGCTAAGTGGGCTACTATTTTTAACTTTGCGAAAGCCACAATATTTACCATCCCATTTGTAAGTGTCGGCGCACATTACGGTGGACCCGTTGGTATTTTTATTGGTTTGTATATTGGGGCAATCATCATCGCGCTATTAGGTTTATGGAAAAACGTTTCAGTTATAAAACAGATTGAATTAGAAAATGCATGAAAACCTTATTGTGGATGAGTGCGTCCCTTATTTCATTTTGTTTAATGGCCGTGGCCGCTCGTGAATTAAGTGGGCAGTTAGCGATTGTGCAAACATTAGCAATTAGAAGTTTTGTTGGAATAATAATATTAACGTCTATTTTGATTGTCACTAAACAGCTTTCAAGTCTTAAAACGAAAAAACTATCCAAACATGCATTACGCAACTTAACGCATTTAGTTGGTCAATATGGTTGGTTTGTAGGGATTGGATTGCTGCCATTATCTAATGTGTTTGCTTTAGAGTTTACAGTGCCGGTTTGGGTGGCATTAATAGCGGCTATATTTTTAAAAGAAAAAATAACGCAACGCAAAATAATAGCAATTATATTAGGAGTTTTAGGTGTCTTAATTATATTAAGACCCGGTATTCAAATTGTGGATCACATATCATTAATTGTATTAGTTTCTGCCATGTTTTATGCAGTCGCGCATTCTACTACCAAATCATTAACCTCTACCGATTCACCCATCGTGATTATCTTTTATATGTGTTTAATGCAATTTCCCATTGTATTTAGCTTTGCATTATTTGACTGGCAGTGGCCAAACCCAACCCAATGGAGTTGGTTAGCATTGATTTCTATAACGGGATTAACCGCACATTTTTGTATGACAAAAGCCATGCAACTTTCACAAGTTACCACCGTAATGACCTTGGATTTTTTACGACTGCCTATGATTACTGTTGTGGGTATTTTGTTTTATGCAGAAGGGTTTGAGCTTTGGTTGTTACTTGGGGCGGGTTTGATGTTGTTGGGTAATTGGATTGCTTTGTATAAAAAGCGTTGAGTGGTTTTTTTTGGTAAAAAATGGCTGGAAAATTTCCAGCCTTTTTTATGATTTGAAATTAATCGTTTACGTAATTAAACGTCATATCTAGTTTGCGTGCTCTAATATCTGTCCATGACACATTATCCAAACGTAATTCCTCGTTGATATAAATATCCACAGAGTCTTCAGAAAATTTAATGATGAGTTTTTTTTCAGAGACTGTACTAATTTCAATTGTGCCAGCATGAGGGTTTTTTGCACCTAAGTGATTTAAAATTATTTGATCATCAGGCTGAGTAATAATATACCTATGATCAAAATTTATAAATCCATCACGTAAAATTAAATCCACACTGAAATTAGTGGTTTTAACTTTTTCATCGATGTTTAAGTTATCGTAACTTAGTACGCTGTTAAAGTTTTCTAAATACCAATAACCTAGGCTGTTTTGATAACCCATGGTACTGCTAAGCACTAACCATTGACCATGAACCTGAGAAACAATACTTTCAGTCGTTTCAGAAAGGTCTGAGTTAATGCTGTTTCTGAATTTAAAATTATCATAACTTAAATCACCATAAACGTATTGCTCACGATCAACCATATCTTCTTTGTAATTATATTGGCATATTGAAACTGCTAAACGCATTCGCACTTTAGCATTACGCTCGGTTGCATTTAGATCATTTCTAACATCGCCCTCTATGTTCATGGAAATTGGAGTGTCTGTTAATTCAAGTGCTATGTTGCATAAATCTTGTAGATTGCTTAAATCTTTAAAATTTTCTTGGGTAAATCCTGTTATTTTATTTGTGATTACAGCGTTAAGTAATTCAATTTCATTGTCTAAATCTATGTCGTAATTTTCAACGGATATAAAATGTCCCTGTTGAGATAAGTCAAAAATTTGCATGGCATACGCTGTTAAATCTAATATTTGCCAATCTTTTAATGAATCATCAATTTTCATAAAGTGTGGATTAATGAGTCTAGATCCATTAGTAATACGCGCTAATGCGTCGTCATCACTAATATTTTGGTCAGCATAGGTAATGAGGTTTGTATCCGTATCTGTTTGACTCTCACTGTTTGTATTTGTAGATAAATCGGTGTCAGTACTTAAAATAGTATCAGTCATTAAATCGGTATCAGTATTACTTTTAGTAAAAGTATTTGTAATAGTCTCTGTTGTTGATTGAGTTTGATGGGGTGATGGGTTTTTTTGATTGTCAGGTTGTTCGTTACAGCTACTTAATGATAAAGCGATTAATATACAACTAGTGTTAAATGTATTTTTAATCATTATGTTCCCTTTTTTTTGAAATAAAAAAGGCTGAAAAAATCAGCCTTTTTCCAATTAAATTATGGATGATTAATCGTTCGCGTAATCAAATGTCATGTCTAGTTTACGTGATCTAATGTCTGTCCATGGCACGTCATTTAAATGTACGTCATCATTAATTAAAATATCGACGGTATTTTCTGAAAATTGAATAACTAGTTTTCTACCATCTGTATGATCAGTATGAATTTCTAGTGAACCTGCATAAGGATTTTGTGCCCCAAGGTGAGTGAGTATAGTACTATCACTTGGTTGTTGAATTTTATATAAATGATCAAAGTTTCTGAATCCATCACGTAAGTAAAAATCGGTTTTTAAGTTTGTGGTTTTTACCTGAGGATCTTGATCAGTAATGTCATAATTTGAATTGCTGTTAAAGTTTTCAATAAACCAATAACCTAACTTATTTTCGTAGCCCATAGTATTGCTTAGTACTAGCCATTTTCCATGCATCTGAGAAACAATACTTTGAGTGGTTTCTGACAGATCATTATTAATGCTGTTTTTATACACAAAGTTATCATAACTTAAATTACCGTATGCGAACTGTTCACGATCAATCACGCCTTCTTTGTAATTATATTGGCATTTTGAGAGGGTGAGGTTGAAGCGCACTTTTGCATCACGTGATGTCGTATTTGTGTCATTTTTAACATCGTCGTGAATAGTCATTGAGAATGGAGTGTCTGATAATTCAGGGCCAGTATTACATAAATCTTGTAGATCAATTAAGTCATCAAATTGCACTTTATTGAATCCTGTTACTCGGAATGTGATCACTTCATTTAACAAGTCAACCTCATTTTTTAAATCCATGTCGTAGTTTTCATAAGCAATATTATGTGTTTGCTGTGATAAATCATAGACCTGCATGGCATAAGCGGTTAAATCTAATAATTGCCAATCATCTAAATTACTATTGATATTTGCATGATTAGGGTTTTTTAAGCGATTATCGTTAGTGATCTTGTTAAGTGCAACTTCAGTGGAAATCTCTTTAAATTCATAATAAAGATCATCTTGATCAGAATCAGGTGCATTATTCCCCCCACAAGAAAGCATTAACCCAGAACAAGCAACAGCAGTTAACATTGATGTATATTTAGTAATCATAACTTACCTTTTTTAAGTTGAATTTTGACTCATTCTATCAATATTAACGTCAAAAGTAAGTTTAGATTGATTGTGATTTTGTAACATTAAGTGACATATTTAATAAAAGAAATACAAAATAAGAGTAATACCGTGATTTATTTTAATCCTGATGAAAAACGAATGCTTTAGTAATAAAATAGTCTGGCTTTTAATGAATTAGTACCTTTCCATCTTACTATCTATCCACCTACCCCTTTCATCTTCGGCTTACCATTTTTCTTTATCAAAATATGTCATTGAAGAAATCTAAAATAATCATTGTTGGTATAAAAATGGCGCTAAAACTTTGACGACCTTTCCTTAAATTAATTGAGAATCGAACTGGAATGATTGCCATTTATTTCATTATTGTTGGTAGGTAAATTTTAATTTCTGGGCTAACCTTAAGAGTACCATTAATCATTTATTTGTTTGACATGAAAATTAAAACTCGAATTTTACTTGCGGTTTTTACCATTGAGTTACTTGGTTACGGTATTTTATTGTTTCACTCAAATAGTCAATCTACCGAAACGTTAATTAATGTTCGTGAAAAACAAATCCAAGCCACTATTTTAGATAACTTTAATAAAATTAATTATTTAACTAATTCAATGGAGCGTAAAGCCATTGAAATCGCTCAAGCAGGACAATTACTATATAACATTAAAAACCAAACTGAATTTCCTCAAAAAGATCAGTGGTTTGAAAATTATTTAAAGGACAGTTTTGAAATATTTCCAGAGTCCATTGGAGGCGGGTTGTGGTATGAGCCTTATATCATCGATAAAAATGAGCAATTTTATGGTCCTTATGTATTTTGGAATAATGATCAGGTTGAGTTTACATGGGACTTAAATACTCAAGAGTATAATTATTTAGAACAGGATTGGTATTTAACTGGCTTACCCAAAAACTGGAAAAGAGATCAACGATTACCTGAGTTGGTTTATTGGACCGAGCCTTATTGGGATGAAGCAGGATCAAGAGAGTTAATGATGACTGTAGATGCCATTATGTATACGCCAAACAATCATATTCTTGGTATTTCAACAGTTGATTGGTCATTAAAAGAAATGACTGAATTCATCAGTAAAATATCCATTACAGAAAATACACAAACATTTTTAGTCGATACTTTAAGTAATAAAGTGCTTTCAAATGAGATAGATCCATTAACAAAAATGTTAGATTATACCTCGGTTGATTGGATGAAAGAGTTACAAATTCATGATTTAGAAACTGGTCAAATAAATGATGTAAAAGACGTCGTGGTGAATCATATTCATTATAAACTGTATTATTTAAAAAGTGATTCTGGATTGGTATTAGGGGTGTTAATTCCTGAAAATGAATTGTATTTAGAGGTTGAAAAATCCACGAGACAATTAATGACAAGTGGTGTGGTAATTATTGTTGTATTTATTTTATTAATGTTATTTTTACTTGAATTATTATTTAGACCATTTCAAAAAGTAAGGGAACTGATTTCGAAGAGTTTAACGCAAAATTCTAAAGGCCAATTAGAAGTTAAAAAAGTGGAATACAACAAACAGAATGAATTCACCCCAATAATTGAAGCGTTAAATTTAACTTATGAACAAATTAATAAATATACTAATGAAGTAGAGCAAGCAGATAAAGCAAAAACCACTTTTTTAACTACAATGTCTCATGAAATCCGTACACCGATGAATGGGATTTTAGGTTATACACAATTGTTAGCATTAGATGAGTCTATTCCTGATAAACATAAAGAAGCACTAAGTGCCATAGAGTCTTCTGGTAATCATTTGTTGTCATTATTAAATGATGTGTTGGACATTTCTAAAATTGAATCAGGTGCCATGGTGTTACATAATGAAGATGTTTGCTTAGATAGTTTATTTGATGAAATTGATAGCTTATTCAAGTTACGATGTAAAATGGAGGGAATTGAATGGAAGTTTGAAAGTAATGTGCCGGATAATTTAATTTTAAATATTGATGGATCTAAAATTAAACAGATCATCATCAATCTATTAGGTAACTCTATTAAATTTACTAATAAAGGCTTTATTAGCTTAAAAGCAACAATCAGATCAAACGAATTACATTTATTAATGAGCGATACAGGTGTTGGAATTAAAAAAGAGCATCAGTCTGAATTGTTTACACCGTTTTTTCAATCAAACGCGGGAATTGAGTATGGTGGAACAGGTTTAGGTTTGACTATTGTCAGTAAACTTGTTGATTTGCTAGATGGAAAAATTAATTTGATCAATTCTGATGAATCAGGTACTTCATTTGAAGTGATAATTCCTGCTGAAAATATGGAATTTAACGCATTAAAAAATAAAACTAAATTAAATAAAAAGCTGAATACTTTAAAATTTTCTGATAAAAATTTAAAAGCGTTAATTGTAGATGATGTTAAATTTAACCGTGATATTTTAGTGAATGTATTATCGCATATGAAAGTTTCCTCTAAAGAAGCAATAGATGGAAAAGATGCGTTAACGAAATTAAAAGATTTTCATCCCGATGTGATTTTTATTGATATACAAATGCCTGTGATGGATGGTAAAGATTTAATGCAAAAAATTATTGTGCAGTACCCTCAATATATAGGTAAGTGTATTGCCATTAGTGCTAATGTATATGATGATGACAGTAAATATTTAGCTTATGGGTTTTCCTACTCTTTAAGTAAGCCATTTAAAATTACTGACGTTGAAGTGATTTTAACCAAGATGATGGATCAATAAAATTAACGGAAAAAGGAGTTGGGTTTTAAAATATTTGATTATCTTTATTCTAAAGAGTCAATAATGTTTATTTGGATAAATGTTTTACTTACTATCAAGTTAACAAGTAAATAGGTTGTTTTTGATGGTATGTTTCCTGTTTATAATGGTTGATGATACTTCCTTCTGTATGATTAAATCTGTAGATTTAATTTCTAATATAATTTGAAATAAATTTATTATTGTAATATTGATTTATAATGGGAGGTTTATTTTTTCTGTATTGGTAGTGTGGTTTGCTAATATTGTAAGTAATGATTTTTAAGTTCTTTTTAAATGTCTTTTTAAATGTCTTTTTAAATTTTCATCATGTAATTATTTTGTTTAGTTTGGGATTGTACGAAACAATGGAATTTATTATGTAATTTATTATGTAATTTATTATGTAATTTATTATGTGATTTATTATGTGATTTATTGTTTATTTTATAAATTTAAAAATAAAAAAACCAATTCTGAATATTGGTTTTTTTATTGAATGTTAAATTCGATCAGAAATATCAGGCGTTGGAGGCGGTTGATGATCGCTAGTATCGATTATTTGAACATTGCCTATATAATCATTTTCAAGGGATTTGTTTTTTTCTAACCATTGTAATATTGTATTTTTATCCATTGATTGATTTTGTGTGGCAATGACTAAATCTATATTTTGATGGTGAAGTTGGGGTTTGACCTGTACATGATCAATGCCAGGTAAACGTTTAACCAGCTGAGCAATTTCCTCTGGGAAGTATTCGTGCCCTTGTATAAAAATGCTGTCTGTTTGTTTTTTTATAAATTCAATTTTATTATTTGGATGTCTTTTTACAATATCACCCGTTTTGAAAAACCCAGTACTGTTAAATGGATATTCATGTCTATTTGAAGAATATCCGTGCATGATTTGCGGGCCTTTTATACATAGTTGCCCAGTAGATCCTACTGATACTTCATATCCTTTTCGATCAATAATTTGATGCTGTGTTTCAGGTGCTAACTCTAAAATATTAATTTGATCGTTATTTTTATTCGATGCAATGACAGCTGACGCTTCTGATAATGTATAAAATTCAAATATCTCACTACCTGTGATTTCTTTCCATTTTTCAATTGTATTTTTGTTTAGCTGCATAGCACCGGTAATTGAAAATTTTAATCGATCCCAATATAGTTTGGTAATATCTGGATGGTGTAACATCATTGCGAAAAATGGTTCGATTCCTAATATTGCAGTAATCATTTCATCCTCTAAACATTGCCAGAATCCTTCTCCGTCACGCGGTGAAGCTAAGATGGTCTTCCCACCAGTTAATGGAATGGTCCACATCACACACATAAAATTAAAATGGTGATATAAGGGTAATGGACACAACCATGTTTCTCGAGAAATTTGTATATGCGTATCCAGCATTTCACGAATTTGCATTGCATTGACCAATACATTTTGATGGGTTAATAAAATGGGTTTAGAGGATGGGCTTGGTGTATTGGTAAATTGCATGATCGCTAAATGATGCGGGGACAGTGTAGGCAATCTCGTTTTTAATTTTTCACCACGCGCAATGGCTGTATAAAATGCAATATTTAATTCATCCTGGGATAAAATACGTAATTCATTGCTAGTTTCAGTGATGATAAACGAAGCCTGTGCTTGTTTTAAATACCATTGGTATTGTTTTGGATGCAACATTGGATTGATATTTACAACCACACCACCTGCCAAGATTACGCCATAACATGCTACTGCATAATCTGCACGATTGGTCATGCGTAATACGACTTTGTCGCCAATGTTTAAGCCAACTGATGTGAGGTACTTAGCAACTGAGCGTGCGTCTCTTACTATTTCATTGTAATAAACATTGTGACCTTTAATATCACAAAAAGCAGGGTAATCTGAAAATTCTTCATCTAACAGGTCAATGATGTCAACTAGTGAAAGATGTTCATATTGCAGTAAGCAGTCCTGTTGTGTTGCCAAATTTGAAAATGGTGAATTTGGTGAAAACGGCATTGGTGATCCTCTAAAATATATTCGATGTCTATCTATTAAACCTAGTGAGAAATAGTGAAGTTGCAAGTTTAATTGTAATTATTTACACCCTTTTTTTTAGTTTGGTAGATATTTGTAAACTACTGATTTACATTAGAAAAGATTCGTCAAAAAACCAATAAGTAATGCTACAAAATCAGTCTGTAAACTGGCTTTATGAAAGTATTTACAATATAAAAAGCGTGAAGGGATGAATTCAGTTTAATGACGTCAAAACTGTAACATTTTAATTTGGCTCTGCTCTATTAAGTAACTTTGGGTATATGTCAGGGTTGGTCACTATTTATAAGCTTGATTTTTTCACTTTTAATAATTATATGGTCACAAAATGAATAAAAAACAAAATTTAGTTGTAATAGGTGCAGGCGCAGGTGGGTTGGTGAGTGCTTACATTGCAGCTGCTGTAAAAGCGAATGTGACGTTAATTGAAGCAAATTTAATGGGTGGCGATTGTTTGAATTATGGCTGCGTACCGAGTAAAGCATTGATTCATATTGCAGATCAAATGAAACAATCTCAATTAATTGCTCAAACAGGAATGGTTGACTCATCATTCACTCAACTTGATTTCACAAAAGTCATGGCACAAGTTAAAGGTGCTATTGCACAGATTCAACCTAAAGATTCCATAGAGCGTTATCGCGAATTAGGCGTAAATGTGATTCATGGAAAAGCAAAAATTTTATCGCCTACGCAAGTTGAAGTAACTGGCACTAATGGCAAAGAAATTATTGATACTAAGCACATTATTATAGCCACAGGCGGTAAACCCAAATTACTGAATATAGAAGGCCTGAAACCTGAAGCGATTTACACAAGTGAGACTATCTGGAATTTAGAACAATTACCGAAGAATTTATTGATTGTAGGTGGTGGTGCCATTGCCTGTGAATTGGGCCAAGCGTTTAGGCGTTTGGGAAGTCACGTAAGTTTGCTCACTCGTTCAGGTATTTTGTCAAATCAAGACCCACAAGCTTCGCAGATTATTGAACGTGTTTTAGAAACTGAAGGCGTGAATATTTATAAGCAATGTAAAGATTTTAAAGTGAATGAAGAAAATATGACATTCACAAGCTTAAATGTTTTAAAATCCATAAAGTTTGATGCAGTCTTAATGGCCACAGGCAAAACAGGCAACAGCGAATACCTAGGATTAGAAAATACAAATATTATTACGAATGAGCAAAACTATATTCCAGTAAATGCGTATAACCAAACCACAGAAAAAAGCATTTATGCAGTAGGTGACATTACCGGTGGCGCGCAATTTACTCATACAGCGGCGCACGGCGCTTGGTTTGCAACCGTAAACAGTTTGTTTGGTCGTTTTAAACGTTATAAATACAATTTAGATAATGTGCCTTTTGCTATATTCACTAATCCACAGCTTGCCACTATTGGTCGAAGCGAAGCACAGTTAATTCAAAACAATATCGAATTTGACTTAACCGAATTACCGATTAATGAAAATGACAAAATGATCTGTAATAATAAACAAGAAGGCTTAATCAAAGTGTGGACCAAAAAAGACACCGATAAAGTGTTGGGTGTCGTGATTGTAGGGGATCAAGCCAGTGAACTAATGCCACAGTGGGTATGGTTAATGAAACAAAACGCAGGGCTTAATACATTAATGGGCATGCCGCATATTTACCCAAGCTATAACGAAATTAATAAAGCGATTGCAGGTAAGTGGAAATTAACGCAATCGAAAAAACCTAAGACTCAATTTTTGCTTTCCATTGTTAAGTGGATGCATGATCGTTCAGTTAAATAATTTTTTTAAAAACTAAAATCAAGAGGAAAAAAACGTGAAATTTAAACATCTAGGCATTTTGGTATTATCTTTAGGGATCAGTGTTTTACTTAATGCACAAACCATGGATAAAACATGGGAGTCCACATTACAACAAGCAAAAGGGCAAACGGTTTATTTTAATGCTTGGGGCGGAAGCGAAACCATTAATGATTATATTGCTTGGGCGTCTCAAAAAGTAAATGAACGTCATGGTGTGAAAGTGGTGCATGTTAAAACCGGTGCGGCGGATGTGGTGAGTCGTGTGCTTGCTGAAAAAACAGCAAACAGCGATAAAGGCAGTGTGGATTTAGTTTGGATTAACGGTGAGAACTTTAAATCCATGAAACAAAACGAGTTGCTTTTAAATCCGTGGACACAGATGTTACCAAACTACCAATATGTAGACACTGACAATAAACCCACGACTACTTCTGATTTTACAGTGGCTGTGAATAACCAAGAAGCGCCTTGGGGCATGGCTCAGTTAGTGTTTTATTATGATAGCGAGTTATTGAATACGCCACCTACTTCTATGACGGAGCTATTAAGCGTCGCTAAGCAAAACCCAGGTCGTGTGACATACCCTGCATTACCCAATTTCTTTGGTACCACATTTGTTAAACAGGCATTAAGTGAATTCATTGCAGATGCGTCTGTTTTGTCTTTACCAGTAGATGAGTCAAAATTCTTAATGCAAACTGAAAAGCTATGGGCGTTTTTAGATGAGCTACACCCAGTGTTATGGCACGAAGGTAAACAGTTTGCTAACGATGCGCCGCACATGAAGCAATTAGTGAACAGTCGTGAAATTTTTATTGGTTTATCGTTTAATCCAAATGATGCTGCCAATGCAGTAATTAATGGTGAGTTGCCAGAAAGTATTCGTTCTTACGTACACGAAAAAGGCAGCATCGGTAATACGCATTTTGTTGCGATTCCATACAACGCGCCTTCTCAAGCAGGTGCAAAAGTATTTGCAGATTTCTTAATGTCTCCTTTAGCACAGGCTAGAAAACAAGACATTAATATCTGGGGCGACCCAACGGTATTAGCGGTAAATAAATTAACTGAAAACGAACAGTCTTTATTTGAAAGTCGTGTTGAGTCTGAACAATTATTATCTGCACAAGATTTAGCTAATGTATTTTTAGAGCCTCACGCAAGTTGGGTTGATGCAATTGAAAAAGAATGGATTAAACGTTATTCAAACTAAGTTTAATTTACGCAGCACTGAAACGAAAGTTTTGGTGCTGTTTGTTTTTTTAATATATGCGTTATTTTTAATACCAATCGTCATTGGGTTAATAGCGACGATTCTTCCTGCCTTTTCGTATTTTCCAGCTCTTGGTTACGACTCTTTTTCTTTTGATGTTTGGTCAGATTTTTTTAATCATTCTAGTGTGTTTACAGGAACCGTTTTAAGTTTAACTACGGGATTATTTGCGACGATCATTGCATTGTTTTTTAGTTTTATTATTTTTTACCGTTACATTTATTTAAAAAAATCAAAAATACTGAATTATTTAATTTCACCCATGCTTGCGATTCCTCATGCGGCATTTGCCATTGCGTTTATTCTATTATTTGCACCATCGGGTTGGTTAATTAAAATCGTTGCTTCTATGCTCGGTTGGGTGTTACCGCCTAATATCGTCACCGTACAAGATTCTTATGCAATCAGTTTAATGGTTGTGTTGATTATCAAAGAAATCCCTTTTTTATTATTAATGTTGTCAGCGCAATTACCCAATTATCCAGTATCGTCATATCGTTTATTAAGTGCATCGTTAGGCTATAGCCACTTTGCGTCGTATTTATATGTGTTGGTGCCACAATTATTAAAAAGCATTCGTTTGCCTATTTATGCCGTATTGGCTTATGGATTAACCAATGTGGATGTCTCTCAAATTATAGGCCCTAATGCGCCACCCACATTAGGTGTCTTAATTCATCAGTGGTTTTCTCATTCTGATTTGTCGTTTCGATTATTAGCGGCGGCGGGTTCTGTCTTTTTATTAATCATGACATTGTTGTGTATTGGTTTATTTTATCTATTTGAAAAATTAGTCGTCGTTTGTTTATTGTCTTTCAGTAGTCAATCAAAACGGTCTGTTTTTTTTGAATCGGTTATTTCTCGATTAGGTTTTGTTTTATACGCGATTGTGATTATTTCGATTTTGGCAATTGTGGTGTTGATATTATGGAGTGTGACGTTTCGTTGGGGGTTTTCCTTTTCGCTGCCTCAACAATTCTCATTTAAGTTTTGGTCAAAAAGCGCAGATGCTATTTTGTTAGGTGTTAAAAATGCATCCATCTTTGCATTTTTAAGTACCGTAATCAGTATGGTGATTGTCATTGGCGCATTAGAGTATTTAGGCTCAAACAACAGTAATAAAAAAGTACTGCCTAAATCCTTAATTTACTTGCCTTTGTTATTGCCGCAAATGAGTTTTCTATTTGGTTTTAATGTCTTTTTATTGTGGACCGATTTTCATTTTGATTGGTTAAGTGTGTTGTGGGCGCATAGCTTATTTGTATTGCCTTATATTTATTTAACCTTGCATCCTGTGTTTAATCAGTTTGATAAACGCTATGTGTTACAAAGTTATGCGCTGAATCATGGCTATTTAAAAACGTTATTATTTATTAAAATACCGATGCTTAAAACGTCTATCTATTCAACATTTGCACTGGGGTTTAGTGTGAGTGTGGTGCAATATTTACCCACGTTATATATGGGTGAAGGGCGTATTGAAACCATTACCACACAGATGGTGAATATGGCATCTGGCTCAGATTATCGCAGAATTGCAATATTTGCGTTGTGCCAAACATTATTACCAATGGTTGTTTTTATACTGGCCTTTAGGAAAAAAAGTCATGCTTGAGTTTAAACAGTTTCAATTATTTATTAATGAAAAAGCACTTTTTGATCCTATCTCCATGAAGATCGATGGCGAGATTGTGAGCATAATGGGTGCATCCGGTAGCGGTAAATCCAGTTTATTTATGGCAGTGCTAGGCGGGCTTGAGGACGGATTTAGTTATTCGGGTGACATTGAACTCAATGGCGAATCGTTATTAACTAAGAGCGTTGCACAGCGCCAAATTGGCATGATGATGCAAGACGATTTATTGTTTCCTCATATGAATGTCTTACAAAATTTATTGTTTGCCTGTCCTCCAACAATGAAAAAGACTGAAAAACTAGAGCTTATTGGTCAATACCTGATAAATGCTAATATGCTTGAGTTTAAATACGCCAAAGTACAAAGTTTATCAGGCGGACAAAAATCCAGAATCAGTGCATTACGCGCAGTGTTATGCCAGCCTAAATTGGTGTTGCTAGATGAACCTTTTGCTAAATTGGATCAATCTTTAAAAGATCAGTTCAGACCTTGGCTGTTTAATTTATTATTAGAAAAAAATATTCCTGTGTTGATGGTCACACACGATTTAAATGATTGTCATCAAAATCAATTCTACGATTTAGAAAAAGGAGCGCTCTGTGCTCGATAAATATTTATTGCCTGTTGCACAATCTATATTACAACCCATTGCTAAACAGTGTGTAAAACATAATGTCAGTGCAAACCAAATTACAGTTGTTGGATTTGTAATTGGTATATTAAGTGTTGGATTTATTGTGAGTCAACTTTACCTTCTAGGGCTGGTCTGTATTGTTCTTAATCGTATTGCGGATGGTTTAGATGGGCAAGTGGCTCGGTTAACTAAACCTACTCAGTCAGGCGCATTTTTAGATATTGTGTTGGATTTCATTTTCTATCAGGCGGTGGTATTCGGCTTTGCTTTTTCTAATCCTGAATTTACTTTTTGGGGCGTATGTTTGATGCTCAGTTTTGTGGGCACGGGCACTAGCTTTTTGGCATTTAGTATTTTTGCACAAAAAAATAATATTGAGAAAATCGATTACCCTTCAAAAGGCATTTATTATTTAACAGGCATCGCAGAAGGTACTGAAACGATTGTATTTTTTGTTTTGTGTTGTATTTGGCCTATGTATTTTAATTGGTTTGCGGCAATATTTTGTTTGATTTGTTGGCAGACTACTGTTTTTAGAATTGTGTTTGGTGTGAAGCAGTTAAACGCGATCGACACAATCAAATAGACTAAATTGAGTGAATCAACGATACTCGCTAAAACGATTAAAGAGAATTCACAATGTCTGAACATTTTTTATACGCAAAATTGCTAGATGGCAAAGGCGGTTGTACTGATTTAACTCAAGAGCAAGTATTGGCTTTTAAAGAAGGCGATGGAATTTTATGGGTGCATTTTGATTACACCAATCAAGATCATCGCCATAATTTACTAGATAACTTTAAATTGCCAGGGTTAGTTAATGAAGCGTTATTAGCTTCAGAAGTTCGACCAAGAACCAGTGTTGTATATCATGGTTTGTTAATGAGTTTGCGTGGTGTGAACTTATCGCCTAATACGAATCCTGAGGATATGATTTCTATTCGTATGTGGGTTGAACAACACCGAATTATAAGTACACGACGCTTAAGAATATTGTCAGTTGAAGATATTATTGATCAATTAAATTCAGGTGTTGGACCCAAATCGTCATCACAATGGGTAGCGATGTTGGCAGACCAATTAGTTTGGCGAATGTCAGACACCATTAATGATTTAGAGGAATCCATGTCTGATTTAGAAGGGGTGTGTTTAGCTGAACACAAACAGGTATTACGCACAGACTTAGCAGTAATACGTAAACAATTAATTTCTCTTAAGCGCTATTTGTCCCCACAAAAAGATGCGTTGTTGCGATTGTCTTCTGAATCCATTAGCTGGTTTGATGAGCATCTAAAAATTCAAATTCGAGAAGTGACGGATCGATTATTAATTTATTTAGAAAATATAGATGAAATAAAAGAACGTGCGGTTGTGGTTCAAGAAGAATTGCAAAACAGTTTAAGCGATCAAATGAATACAAGAATGTATGTACTGTCGATGATCTCAGCGATATTTCTACCGCTGGGATTTTTAACAGGTTTGCTTGGTATTAATGTGGGTGGATTGCCTGGGGTGGAAAATAGTGCAGCGTTTACTATTTTTAGTTTAGGCTTAGGGTTGTTAACCCTTTGTCAAATTCTATTTTTTAAATTTAAAAAATGGCTATAACAAAATAATTGTACCCAAACCTAAGAAGCAGACAAACCCCACAATGTCTGTCACGGTGGTTAAAATCACAGACCCAGATAATGCTGGGTCTAATTTTAATTTATCTAACACAATTGGAATAATCACTCCTGAAATAGCCGCAGCAATAATGTTTAATAAAATGGCTAATGAAATCACAATACCTAATTCATAGGAATTAAACCAAAAACCCGCAGCTAAACCAATGACGGTTGCCCATATCACACCATTAAGTGCACCTACTGATAATTCTTTTTTGAATAATATCATCCGGTTACCCTTGGTCACCTGACCTAATGCGAGTCCTCGAATCATTAATGTTAATGTCTGACTTCCTGCAATGCCGCCCATGCTGGCAACAATTGGCATTAAAACAGCAAGCGCCACAACCTGTTGAATGGTCGCTTCAAATATGCCAATAAAAGCCGATGCTGCAAACGCTGTAATTAAATTTATGCATAACCAAATCGCTCGACTTTTAGAGCTTTTGATGACGGGAGCAAATAAATCTTCATCTTCATCTAAACCTGCCTGTGCCATTAATTGTGATTCAAAGTTTTCGCTGACAATTTCAAAGGCAACTTTTGAGTCAAACTGACCTAATAGTTTTGAAGTTTCACTGACCACAGGCAATGAATGCATATTGGAATTGATGACTTTTTGCGCCGCATCAATAGCAGAATCCGTCCCTAAAATAACGGGGAATTCTTCTTCGCTTATGTCAAATAGAGGCAAGTGATCTGGTGCGCCAAATAATTTATTTACTTTCACCGCTTCAACAAAATGTCCTGCTCGATTGGTTAAAAAGATGCATTCAATATGGTGAGAGCTTTCACGGCGCATCGTGCGAAGGCCGTCTCTGACTTTTGCATTACTTGGTAATACCACTAATTGTTGATTTACCCAATGCCCTGCTTGGTCGTCATCAAAAGCTAACGCTTCATCAAAAAAGTTACGTTGTTGTTCATCTAGCGCATTAACCGCACGATCTAATAATCTTGGAGGCAATGAGTCCGCTAATTCAATTAAGTCGCTTGCTTCAATGTCTTTAAATAGAATATCTAAATCTTCAACTTCAAATTGATCCAATAATGTCTCACGCGGATCACTACGCATTACCAATAATACAGCCAATTGACGTTCAAGTTTGATGACGTTCCATAAATCAAGACGTTGATCAATTGGCATCGACTCTAGCAATAATGCTAATTCGTTGTTGTCTTGATTTGCGATCACTGTACTTAAATCTGAACTTTCTTCATTATTTAAAAGTTCGATCGATTGTGCGATGTAGTCTTCTTGAATATCAGCCAAAATAAGGTCTCCTGTGTAGGTTGCACAGTATAGTTAAGATTAATTTTTTAACAA
Source organism: Marinicellulosiphila megalodicopiae (assembly GCF_045862395.1). Lineage (NCBI taxonomy): Bacteria > Pseudomonadati > Pseudomonadota > Gammaproteobacteria > Oceanospirillales > Marinicellulosiphila > Marinicellulosiphila megalodicopiae. The sequence continues at coordinate 3,729,652 of NZ_AP023087.1, read as the reverse complement.
TTGATTTACTTCAAAACCTTTTAAAAATAGAATCGCGATTCATTATCACTTTCAGATGGCTATCGCTCCTATGAATCAAATTATTCAAACTGTTCCAAATGCTTTTTTAGAAATTTTAAGTACATTAATTCGTGAACCTAGTGTTGTCGGTTCGGAGCATGCTTTTTTTCGTGTACTGCAACGAGAGCTAGAAGAGCGTGGTGCAAAAGTGACTTGGTATGAAGGTTTGTTAGTAGCTCAAGGAAATAAACCAGAATCATTAATGTTTTCAGCACATGTGGATCGTCACGGTTTAGTCTGTACTGGTCCAAATGAATTCCAATATGCAGCAAGTGTGGCTGGGGCGCGTTCAGATTTATTGGGTAATTCTGTAAGCGAATCATTAATGAAAAAAATCGCAACACGATTTAATGACAACCATGTTTATGCTTATGAGCCTTGGAGCGGTGCATATCGTGGGCAGGGAAAAATTGAAAAATCTTATATTTGTGAATTTCGTAATAACCTAATTTTTGAATTAAGCGGACTAGAGCATTTGGTTGCAGGCACGCCTGTTGCGTTTAGGGACAAATTATCCATCACTGATGATGCATTAGTTGGACAGCTTGATAACGTATTAACCGTTGCTGCATTGGTGTATTTATTTGAAATGGGTTTTGAGGGCACGGCGTTTTTTACTGCCCAAGAGGAAGCAGGTAAAAGCTGGCGTTATTTGTTGGAATGGTTTCGTCGTTTTGGTGGCAGCGCTAACAATTTAATTGTGGTGGATACCAGCCCGTTTCCTGATTTTAAAAGTGCTCAACAAAATCATTTGATTTTAAGAAATCAAGATGCGAATGCAAAATTCAGTTCTGAGCAAACTCAATCTTTAAAAACCCGATGCGAAAAGTTTAATTTAAATACATTATTTAAAGATGAATACGTGGTTGAATATAATAAAATCCTAGAGAAAAAAGGGGAAGAACCTGTTTCATTAGGCTCAACAGAAATGGGTCGAATCATTGATGCATCTAACGGATTAGTTAATGGGACGACATTGCAAATTCCAACTTCTGGATATCATACAATGAACGAAAGTGCGCCACTTGAAAGTGTGTGTGCGTTTTTATCTATTTTAGACGATATGATTAAGCATCCTTAATTAGCAATGTTCGCTTATAAAAAAAGGGAATCCATGGATTCCCTTTTTTTATGTTTGTTCCCGTGATCAGAAACTTACATTTTTTGCATGACGTCTATGCCTAGTAATTCCAAACCTTGTTTTAAAGTTTTAGCGACGCTTTGGCTTAATTGTAATCGGCTAAGCTTGTCTTGTTCTTCAACGCCTTCTTTTAAAATAGGGCAGGCTTCGTAGAATGTCATAAACAAACTGGCTAAGTCGTATAAGTAATTACATAACAAATGCGGGTATGCCTCTAATGCTACTTGTTCAACCACTTCACTTAGTTGTAATGTTTTAAACGCTAAGGCAAATTCTGCTTCATGGTTTAAGGTTATGTCATTGTTGAATGAATCAATGTCGATGTTCGCTTTAGCAAAAATACTGCAAATACGCGCGTAAGCGTATTGCATGTAAGGCCCCGTGTTACCTTCAAAGCTAAGCATGTTGTCCCAATCAAAAATATAATCATTGGTGCGTGTCTTAGATAAATCGGCATATTTAATTGCGCCAATACCGACTTTGCTTGCCACATCATTTAATAATTCATCACTAAAGTCTGGATTCTTTTCGCGAACAATTTCAGTCGCACGAACAACCGACTCTTTTAATAACGAAGCTAATTTAATTGTACCGCCATCACGAGATTTAAATGGTTTGCCATCTTTACCTAACATGGTGCCAAAAGCGTGATGCTCTAATGAAATGTCTTCTTTCACAAAGTTTGCTTTTTTAGCAATGGTGAAAACCTGTTGCATGTGTAATGACTGTCTTGCATCAATAAAATACAAACAACGATCTGCTTTTAATACATCATTACGGTAACGAAGCGCTGCTAAATCAGAAGTGGCGTATAAGTATCCGCCTTCTTTTTTCTGAATAATCGCAACACTTGGGTCGCCATTTTTATTCGCCATTTCGTGTAAGAAAACCACTTTTGCGCCTTCGGATTCTGAAGCGATGTTTTGATCAAATAACGCTTTTACTACAGGTGCCAAATCATCGTTATAAGCACTTTCGCCACGAACGTCTTCATTTTTTAATGTGACATTTAATAATGCGTAAATTTCTTCTGAATGCGCTAACGATAAATTTCTAAATGTTTGCCAAAGTTTTAAAATTTCAGCATCACCTGATTGCAGTTTTACGACGTAATCACGTGCTTTGTTGGCAAAGTTTTCGTCTTCATCAAAGTGTTTTTTAGATTGAATATAAAACGCTTCTAAATCTTTTAGTTTGATATTTTCGTTGTCTTGTAGGCTTTCTTCTAGTTCGGCAATCAACATTCCAAACTGTGTGCCCCAGTCGCCTACGTGGTTTTGACGAACAACATTGTGACCTAAAAACGACAATGAACGGGCTAAGCTGTCACCAATAATAGTGGAGCGTAAATGGCCAACGTGCATTTCTTTTGCAAGATTAGGAGATGAATAATCCAAAACCGCCGTTTGTGGGTTGGCAACTTTTTCAACTCCTAAGCGTTCACTTTGGCTATTTTGTTTTAATACGTCTGCTAAGTATTGTGCGCTTAAATGAATATTGATGAATCCAGGGCCCGCAATTTCTAGTTTTTCGATCATGGCCATTAAAGCGGTATTGGCTTGTAATGCATCTAACCATAATTGTGCAAATTCACGAGGATTTTGCTTTTTAGATTTAGCTACGGCCATTGCGCCGTTTGCTTGGTATTGACCAAATGCAGACTTCTTGCTGACAGAGATGTTTGGGGAGAATGAGTCAGATACATCTAAAGAAGATAATGCATCGCTAAAATGTTGATTCAATTGCTGGCGGATATTCATAAAGATTCGGTAATTTAAAAAAAGCGTATTGTAGCAAGTGCGCCATAACCTATAAAGGCGAAGATAACTTTTGAACGATGGAATATTCAAAATCTTTGCTTAAAACCCAATCCATACAGACTGAGCCTGAGTGCTCGATACTTAATTCAGCACTGATTAAGTTAGATTGTTGGCCGAGAAAATAAAAAATATAGGCACCATGTCTAGATTTTGCGAGGTAAGTTTCAGATTGTTGAAAATATTGTTTGGCTATTTCGAACTGTTGCTCATTTTGAAATGCACCAGCGGTACAGCGCAATAAAGCATATTGGCGAAATACATCAAAATCCCAATTATCTTCAATTGCTCCAAAATCTAATGTTGTGCACCCCTGTAACATTAAACATGCGCATAATAATTTGTGTTTTATTTCCATAGGTATGCCATTGGCCTAAAATCGTAACCAAACAGACTGCGAATTCAAGCCAATAGCAAAGCAGGTTTCATGGTTAGTGAATATTGCCATTTAGCCGATCCGCAATTTGTTTGTAGTTTTCAACGGCTTTGATTTCAAATAATAAATCTTTGCCCTTTTTAATGCTTGGTATTAAATTTTCTCGGGCATAACGTTTTAGGGTGATTTCTGAAACGTCTAAAAATTCTGCTGCTTGTTTAATGTTAAGAGGTTGTTCTGATTGAGTCATGAGTGCTCCTGTTAAACACGTTTAAAAGTAGTATGACAAAGCATAGCAAAGTGTGACGTGGCTTTTGATTGTTTACATGTTTGGAATAGGGTTATATGGCTTATGTTGATTAATGAATTTGAAAGTTCGGATAAAAAGTAGATAAATTCGTTTAATAAGCGGTGTTATGTTGGTAAATATCTTGTTTTAATTTTATGTGTTTTTTGTAAAAAAATGTGATCAGATAAAAAAATGCCCCGACAAGCGAGGCATTTTTGATTTTATATTGTTGGTCTATTGATTAGTTGCAACCGATTCTCTCAGTACTTACAACAATGTCATCAAACCAAATATCCGTTAGTCCAAAATTACCAAATGCTCTCCAACCGAAGGTTACATAGTCAGTTGCATCATCAAAGAAGCCAGTTGTTGCGCCATTTGACCAGTGGCTTGCTTGAGTTGCTGCAAACACTTCAGAATCATTTAACCATCCGTACATATGATCAAAAGTATCATCTTTTACAACAGCGTATTCAAAGCAAGTCCATTCATTAGCAAAAATGGTATCTGATGGGGTAGCGGTCGTTGATGAATCGCTATTTTTAGCTTGGAATCCACCAATTACATTTTTACGCCATGTGCCATATCGAATATCTTTATTTGTATCAGAAAAATCTACTGTTACGCCGTCGCCGTTTTGGAAAAGTTCTTCTACAGTTGCAGACCAGTGTACATGCTCACTGTAACCACCTAATGCACCGCCGCCAATATTGATTTCAGTATACATATAGCCTCGAACATAGATTGCTGTTGGGTTAGATGATTTATCAATTTTTTGGAATACAAAGGTTGGTGCCGCTTCTTGACCAACTTTTACATGCAATGAAGATTGGCCGCTATTTGCTTTGGAGCTATCAACTAATGCATATTGGCCGTCACTGCTTGAATTGTTTCCGTTGATTTGGCCATAATTTAACCAAGTTCCCCAATCTGAAGATAGGCTACCAGCTGATGTAGTTTCAAAGTCATCACTAATGATAATATTGCCTGATCCTGTATTGCCACCACCGTTATTACCACCATTGTTATTAAGTGAGGCGGCAATGGCTGTCACTAACTCTTCCCAATCTTGCTCATTAGCTGATGTGGTGATTTTGTCTCCAGGTGGATGACCTGAACCATTTGGTGTATCGATCAGTTTTTGCGCACTATTTGCAGCGATGTAATCGCTCATGGCTGTTTCAACATCTGCAGGATTAGTTGAGGCAAACTTGATTGGTTTATTTTGAGCCACGGTATGACAGTTGTAACAAGTCGGCGCCACAATGTTTGCAGCCACGCGAGTTAATAAATCATCATAACCAGTATCAACTAATGTGATGGTTTTAGTTAATGTTTCAGTGGTCGAGCCGCTTTTTAACGTCAACGTAATGGTTTTTTCACCAGCGGTGCTAAACGCATAACTTGTTATCGCACCTGTGTCAGAGTATTCCCCATCAAAATCCCATTCATATGTAAATGCAGCTGAGCCAGTTGATGCGTTTGCATTGACACTGACTACCATGGCGTCTTCAGACATCACAAATTGTGGGTCAAGTGTTACTGTGGGTGTGCCTGTGCCTGGTTTGGTGATTTCAACTTTACGTAAATTTAAAGACTGCTCAATGAATAATTTAGGGGTGTTGGCATTAAAATTTGCATCATCGTAGTTTCTATAAACAAGGCGATTAGCCGTTTCGGAAACAAAATGTACGGTATTCACATTACGGTTTTGCATTTCTGACCATGTTTTAGCTACACGGTTATAATTCACTTCTTCCCAGAAACTCATGTCTTGTACTGGCACTTCAATGCGCAGCCATTTATCTAGATCTGCAATTGAGATCTCTAAATCAACAGAGGCTGCATACGCGCCGTCGGATTTTAGATTGACATCAAAATGGATTTGACCATCTGCAAACTCTTCAATTTGAGCATTGGTCATTAAGTTGCCATAGGTGTCTTTTACTTCTTGTAGAGTAGGAATGACAGAGTTTGCGCTGTCTATATAAACATCCATCACAAGGGTATCTAAGTCTGCAAAAGTAGGTGAGTTAGGGACTGTCAACGTAAAGCCATTGGAATGCTGGTGATCCCAATCGCCATATTTTTTAACTAATACACTGTTATGTACTGATGCATTTGCACAATCGTTGGCTGTGCCATTAAAACTGGTTGCAATGTTGTAATCATTCGCTTGTTTCGCTACGCCTTGCCATTCTCCGGTTGTGCTTGTGATGTGATTCCATGATCCGGCTAATATGAAAGAAGAATCCAGCACTTTAAAACTATTGCTGTTATTGGTTGGGTTAACACCACAATTTAATATTTCAGACACATCGCTTAGGCCATCGGTGTATAACAGTGAAGTATATTCATCCGTTGAAGGGTTAATGGTAAGTGTTACAAATTCCACTTCATCATCTTCAGCATCATTAATGTCTTTAACGGTTAGAGTAATATTTTTATTACCCGCGGTGGTGAAGGTATGACTTGTTGATTCACCAGAACCCGTAGCCTCACCATTGAAATCCCAAGTAAACGTTAAATCAGAAAATGCTCCATCTGGATCGCTTGAGCCGCTTGCGTCAACTGATACCTGTAAACCTGATTGTGTGTAGGTGAAGTTCGCCATTGGCGGTTGGTTTGTGCCTGTTCCAGTACCTGTTCCAGTACCTGTTCCAGTGCCTGTTCCAGTGCCTGTTCCAGTGCCTGTTCCAGTGCCTGTTCCAGTGCCTGTTCCAGTACCTGTTCCAGTACCTGTTCCAGTACCTGTTCCAGTACCTGTTCCAGTGCCTGTTCCAGTGCCTGTTCCAGTACCTGTTCCAGTACCTGTGTCTGGTACGGTAAAGCTTACGAAGTTTGAAAGTCCATCTGAATCAGTTGTTTTTAAACTTATAATAGTGCCAGGAGAAATGGATGATGTGTCTATGTAAATTGTACCTGCTGGCATTTCTGTATTACCAACATACCATGTGTAGGTTAAACTTGAAGAGTTGTCATCTGTTGAACCAGCAGTAAGTAAACTACCTGATTGCGTGATTATTGAAACAGGTGCTTGATTGGTTTGCTCTACTGGTTCTGCGCAACTTACTAATAAAGCGCTAACAAGCAATGTGGATAGGGTTTTGTTGTACATTGAATTTACCTATTTAAAGTTAGATTGTTTCGCTATTCTACCAATTATATTGGCATGGGGGCATTAACAAAATGAAATAATGTGACTCATCCTGTGTTAGAGAATTGTAATTACAATACGTATGTCAAATTATTTACTATTGATTGAAATTGTACTGAAATAATTTGTATATGACCGTAGGTTTGGGGTTAATAATTGTTATGTTTTGCAGAATTGCGAATTAGGCAAAAAAAAACCCGAATAAACGGGTTTTTTATAGATGGTTAAATTCATTTTTTAGAATTTGGCTGTGACGCCAACTGAGTAACCTTTGAAGTCGACATCTGACTGCACATCGTTTAAAAATGTAAGGACGTCACTTTCGCCAATACCAAGGTGATACTCGTGATAGCTAGCCTCTATACCCACCTTAAACAAAAGATTCGTTGGTAAAGGAAAGAAATAACGAGCGTAGATGCTGGTGTCTAGAATTTGGATTCCGTCGATTGGAAGTGTGCTGTATTCCCCCCCAACTTCAATACCAATAAATGGAATCTTTGCACTAGCAGCTAGATAACCCATGGGAAATACAAGCAGTTGATCTGCTTCTAATGCAGATAGATTCTGCTCCTGTGCTCTAAAGTACATTTGGGTGATTCTGGCATTGATACCAAAATTTATGTCTACAATTGGCAAGGGTAATCCAAATTTGACAATAGCATCAAGATAATTGAGCTCCAATTCTGAATTAATCGTGCCTGATATTTCAGATAAATCAATGGATGCGAATTTACCTGTGAGCCCTGCGTTTATCGTGCCTGTGCCCGCATAAGCTAATTGTTGATATTTGACCCTAAAACTGGGCACCAAAGGAATGATGGTGTCAAAGTCCGCCCACACATAATAACCCAGAGAGTCATCTTTGTAGGCAAAGCCATTGTTGGTTGATTGCATATCAATATTGGCATCGCCACCAACTGTCCCAGTTACACCAGGGTTTACCCAGCTTCCTGCGCCAGCATTTATGTCAAACAATATTTTTGCACTTGATGAAAATGGAAGAATCGCTAACGATACTACGAACATGAGTGATTTCATGAATACCTCGTTTCTGTTGGAATCCTTTTCATTGTAGGAAGATTTTTTTAAAGGCAAATCCAAAGAGGCGGATCAAAAAGTGTTTTTAAGTTTTCTAAATGAGTAAAGAATAAAAATTACTGAAGAAATGATTTTATTGGGGGAATGATGACAATTGAGTGACGAAAAAGTAAAAGAATTACTTTGTAAAGGAATAAATCTGAATGTTAAATAGTCTGTATATTAAGTGTTTTTATGCAACTTCAATCCATTCACTGCCAAATTGCTGTTCAAGAGTGTGAATGGTTGTGTCTGTATTTTCTGTAATGTTTTGTGCCGTTTCTAACGCAATTTTAAAACAGTTATTTTTTTCACTGATGTGGGAAAGTGCTAAGTTTTTTAATCGATCTAAATCCATCGATTGTAATAAATTAGCTGCTTGATTATTGTTTAAGTGTCCTAAATTTCCGCCTACTCGTTTTTTTAATGAATAAGGGTAAGGGCCTTTTGCCAATAATTCAGTGTCGTGATTAAACTCAAGTAAGATTGAATCACATTGTTGATAGGCCGATTCTATATGGGGGGTGACGTGCCCTAAATCTGTCAAAATACCAAATCGTTTATCTTGGTCATTCACTAAAAATTGGCAGGCTTCATTTGAATCATGGGGGACACATATTGGATCAATTTTAAAATCACCAATTTGAAATGATTCGCCAGCGACAATTTTTGTGTATTGGTATTTTAAAAGTTTCATTCCACGAGCCGTGCCGTGAGTCATGTAAATAGGCAGTGCATACTGGCGAGAAAGTGTTGCTACCCCTTTACAATGGTCGGTATGTTCATGGGTAACTAAAATGGCATCAATTTGCTCGGGACTGATTCCTTTAGCCTTTAAGCGACTAACGGTTTCTTTGCCTGAGAAACCGCAATCGATCATGATGGTAGTATTTTTATTGGTGATTACCGTGCTGTTGCCTTTTGAGCCACTACCTATGGAAACAAACTTCATTCTTGGATCATTAATTGTCGAATATTGTCCAAATGAATCAAATTATCATCTGCAGGTAACAATAAATCATCTTCAAATTGCAGAGAGATTACGGTGCCATCATCTACTGCATCGACACGAAATTCGATTTTAAAACGCTCTTCGCTTTCGCTTTTTGATAATGAAAACGAATCATCACTAGTGTCTAAAAATTCAATACCATCAGGTGTGACCACCAATACTTTGCCAAATTGTTCGTTGATCACTTCAGGGTTATAATCACTTTTTAGAATGGCTTTGTTAAGTAGCTGCCATGTTGTATTGGATGATTGATTTACTTTTAATAAATCAATACCACTGCCATTTTGAACCCATGTTATTTCAATTTCGTCATCAAATATAATGGCGCGTTCTTTTGTAGTGGTAACCGGAAAGTCGATTTGATTGCTTGTTGCGCTCATTACTGCGAATTCATCATCAATTTCACCGATTGGGAATCGATCAATTTGCATAATTTCACTGATCATTGGCCCTTTTTCTGGGACTAAAACAATCGTTTTACTTGCGCAACTTGATAGAAGGGCGCAAAACATTAAACACGATGATGCTAATTTCATTAAATAACTCCAGCCTCTACTAAGGCTTGGGTAACACGTTCTTGTCCAGGAACATCTAATACGGTCAGTGGTAAGCGAATTCCATTAGGAATCAGACCAATTAGGTGTAACGCCCATTTAACTGGGATTGGGTTAGATTCACAAAATAAATTTTGATGTAATGGTTGTAATGACATATCAACACGTCTTGCCATTTCTTCATTACCTTTAAGTGCCCAATCGCACATACTAGACATCGCTTTCGGACTTATGTTCGCAGTTACAGAAATATCGCCTTTTGCACCAGCTAACATGCAGTCTAAAGCAGTCTCATCATCCCCAGAATACAAATAAAAGTCATCAGCGGTATTGTTAATAATCTCTTTTGCGCGTTCAATATCACCAGTTGCCTCTTTGACACCTATTATGTTTTTAAATGTAGATAAACGAATGACGGTTTGTGCAGACATGTCCACACCAGTACGCCCTGGAACATTGTATAAAATTTGTGGGATATCAACCGCTTCTGCAATGGCTTTATGATGAAGGTATAACCCCTCTTGCATTGGTTTGTTGTAATAAGGCGTCACTAAAAGACAGGCATCAACGCCTAAATCTTTAGCCGCCTTGGTTAATTCAATTGCTTCACGAGTACTATTTGCGCCAGTACCAGCAATTACTGGAATACGTTTGTTTACTTTTTCAACAACAAAAGCAATCACTTGTTTGTGTTCAGACACACTTAATGTGGCCGACTCACCAGTTGTACCAACTGCAACAATAGCATTAGTGCCATTATCGATATGTAATTCGATTAGTTGTTCAAGGCTTTCCCAGTGAATGTCACCGTTTTCTAACATTGGTGTCACAAGGGCAACAATACTGCCAGTAATCATAACGCGCTCCGCAAAAAAATAAGGCGCCAATTGTATGATTGCGCCTGCTTTTAAACAAGGCGTTTTTCACAAAGCTTGGCTTATTCATTAATAATACTGGCTAAAAAAGGAATTTGTACCATACTGAAACCAGATAACATTCATTTTTGAAAACGCAGGACTTAACAAAAAGTTAAGACCTAACAATAAAAATAAATTTAAAGATCCATCCATAGCATTATTGTTAAGCAAATTAAACTATTGGGTTTAATACTTTCCAAGGATGAACGCTTAGGAGCAAAAAATGGGAATTGCACAAGAAACCGAACTTTCAGTTGTACAATTGGGACAAGTGTTACCTGATATTACTTTGCCATGTACATCTGGCAAGGTATTCAAAACGTCACAACTTAAAGATAAGTTTACAATTTTGTACTTTTATCCAAAAAATCATTCCCCAGGTTGTACCATAGAGGCTCAAGATTTTTCGGCAAACTTTGAATTATTTGAGAAGAAAAACTGTCAGATCTTCGGTGTTTCGCGAGACAAAATCGAAAAACATGAAGCGTTTAAACAAGAGCAGTCCTTACCTTTTGAGTTGATTGGAGATGTGGATCATCAGTTATGTGATTTATTGGGAGTGATCGAAGAAAAAGAAATGTTCGGTAAAACCATTATGAGTTTATCGCGCAGTACGTTTTTGTTTAATCAATCAGGTGAATTAATAATGCAGTGGCGAAAAGTCGATGTGCGCAATCATATTCATGATGTTATGAAAGTCATTGAAAGCTCAAAACTATTAAAAAAGGCCAACTAACTTTATGTCAGTTGACCTAATATTAATTGATCCAACTTAAATAGAGTCAATCACGCCATTTTGTTTTGGCCAGGCGTTAAATATTGCTTTAACGAGTGTAGCAAGGGGAATGGCAAAAAAGACTCCCCAAAATCCCCATACCCCGCCAAATACAAGTACTGCAATAATAATTGCAATAGGATGCAAGTTTACGGCTTCTGAAAAAATAATAGGCACTAAAACATTGCCATCTAAAATTTGAATGACCATATAAGCTCCAATTACCCAATAAAACTCACTGCTTAAGTTAAATTGGATCAATGCAACAACAGCGATAGGGATCGTGACTATTACGGCTCCAATGTAAGGAATTAACACACTTAACCCCACAAAAATTGATAAGACAAACGCATAATCCAACCCGAAAAATTCAAATACAACAAAACTTACGCCAAATACAACTGCAATCTCGATGGCTTTGCCGCGAATGTAATTTTCAATTTGTTGATTCATCTCAGAGGAAATTCGGCGTAAAAGATTTCGGCGAGTAGGTAGTGTTTTCTTAAAATTATTTAACAGAGTGTTTTTATCTTTGAGCATAAAAAATACTAAGATCGGTACAATTACCAAATAAATCACGCCAGTCATTACACTTGGCAAAGTAGATAATGAAAAACTTAATACTTGAGGGATGATTTGACCGGCTTGTTGCGATAATTCAGATCCATTTAAACGAAGGATGATTTCATTAAGCTGCTCTGTACTAAAGTATTCAGGAAAGTTGGCCTGCAAGCTGATTAATTGATTTTTTAACGAAGTCACCATAACTGGAATTTCACTAATAAACTTAGTTAATTGAGAGAAAAACTTAGGAATTAGCCAAAATGCGACAATAGCTAAAAAAGACATAAATACAGTGAACACAAGGCATACACTTATAAAATAAGGAACTTTACGTCGGTTTAAAAAGTCTACTGAGGGTATTAACAAATAGGCAAACACCAAGGCCATAAATACAGGCATCAATACTGCGCCTAAAAAATAAAATAAGGCAACAGTAGCGGCGGCAATGAATATAAATATGACAGCCTCTTCATGAGAAAAATATTTTTTGATCAGTTTTTGAAAAGTTTCAATCATGTTGTTTTCCTACTTCTATAATAAAATGGTAGATACCATCTTGTTGATGTTGAGAAATGAGTTGATGTTGCGTTCGAGATAAATATAGTGGAATGTCTCTAAGAGAGCCTTCATCTGTTGTCATGACTTGCAATTGTTCTTCATATGATGATTCAATAAGTGCCTGCTTCATCTTTAGAAGCGGTAAAGGGCAGCGTTGATTTTTAAAATTCAATTCTTTCATTATGCTAATTCTGCTCCGAATATATTTAATAAATGTGTCAGAATGATTAATTAGGATTAGTCTAATTCAAAACCATTTACATGACCACTTACAAAGGTTTAAACATGCGCTTTACCACTTTTTTGAAACGTCAATTTAGCTGTCTATTAATTTTATTAATGTTCACAACACAGCTGTTTGCGCTTACCTCACAACAACGTCAACAGGTGGGTAAAATATGGTCTCGCAGTTTTTATCAGCAGGCAGATACTTTTTATGACCCTATTATTGAAGATTATGTTTTAAGATTGCTTAATGATTTATCTCCAAATGCAAAATTGTTTTCTCGAGATATTCATGTGATTTTGGTGGATGACACGAATTTAAACGCATTTTCAGTGATTGGTAATGTAATAGGTGTAAATAAAGGATTGTTTTATGATCTTAACCATAGTGATCAGTTGTATGGGATTTTGGCCCATGAATTGGCCCACGTTGGCCAAAATCATTTAATTCGCTCCGTCGAAGAAAATAAAAATAAAAGCACCATTATGTTGGCGTCGATTTTAGCTGCGATATTAATTAGCCCTGAAAGCAGCGAACTGTCGACTGCATTATTAGTAACTAGTCAGGGTTTATTGCAATCTCAAGCTTTGGCATTCAGTCGTGAAATGGAAGTGGAAGCGGATCGTGTTGGCATTGATATGCTTAAACATTCCAATGTGAATCCAACCGGAATGTATGATGTCTTTTTAAAATTACAAGCAGGCAGTTTGGGTTATAACATGCCTGGTGAATATTTAATGACTCACCCACTTACGATAAACCGCTTGTCTGATATGCGACCAAGAACTATTAATCAAAATGAAATACAAACGCCAATTGGCAAAAATCTAGAATTTCAGTGGATTAAAGCGCGGTTAGGGCAGCCTACTTCAATCAAACAGTTAGATGACTGTTTAAAAGAAAACCAGAATGCCCCATCCAAATGTTGGCAGCAGCAATATAAAATACATTCAAATAATATTTTATTGTCTACTATTTATGCTGAAAGCTTAATAGCCCAAAAAGATCAAAGTGGTATTGAATTGCTTAAATTGCAACTTAAAATCAACCCAAATAACCTGATGATTATGAGTCAATTAATGTTGGGGTATATAGAATTTGAACAATATTCGTTGGCTGTAAAATTACTTCAGCAATTACCGGATCATAGAAATCCACAGTTTCATCAAATTGCAATTAGTGTAGCAATTCAGGCAAATAACAGCTTTTTGCAAGCAAAACATCAATTTTTGCAATTATGGCATAGTGGTCATGCTCAAGAAGCCATGGCTTATGTTGATCGAATTGTATTGCTTAATGAATTTGATTTGGCAACTAAAAATCGTTTGCGTGCTTTTTATCAGCAATATGTAAATGTACAGGGGGCAGCCAATTAACGATTGGTACTTTTTTTATTGCGTTGCGCTTGCATGACAGATTTAAATTGTTTGGTTCCATTTTTAACTACATCAAGTAATGCCTTTTGAGGGAGGTCATTAAATTTTGAAAATTGAATGCAGCTTTTTCCTGAAATAAAAGGTTTAAAAGCTTGTTCGTATTTCACTCTAAAATGCTCAATTCCATACAGTGGCATGATATGTAAACTCACTTTTTTAGAAGCTAGCGCTCCAAGCATAAATGCATAAAAACCTTGCTCATCTTCAGGAAAACGAAATAATAAATTTCCTTGTGTCCATTTACTATCCCCTTCTAGCTCAATTAACTCAGGTGCATGCTTTGAGATAAATTGAGCACATAGACTCATTTGCTTGAGTATTTCAGGACTTGAGGAATTTTTATATTGCATTTTTATTTGTCTGACCATACTGCAAATTCATTTTGACTTGGGTCTTTAAAATGAAAGCGGCGCCCTCCTGGAAAACTAAAAGTGGCTTCGTTAATGATGCCGCCATGTTGTTTGATTTTCTTTTCGGTGGATTCTAAATCATCACTATAAAATACGATTAATGCACTGCCTGTGGTGACATCACTTTTTAAATTGGCTTGAAAAAACCCTCCGTCTAGCCCAGAGTGCTCTTTTGAAAATGCAGTATATTCAGGTCCATAATCAGTAAATTGCCAGTTAAATACCGCAGTGAAAAACGCTTTGCTTTTATTTAGATCGCAACAAGGAAATTCAACGTAATTAATCGTTTCATGTGTGTTCATATTTAATTGTCCTATTGTATGAATTATTAATAAACAACGAATTGTAATCTAATTAATCTGATTAGTTAATTAACATATTTGGATCAACATGGATGTACAAGTTGCCTTGTGTTTTTTGAAAAAAACCTTCGTAACAAGGGTGTTGATCATTATCGTGTGCGTTGTCTGCAAGCCAGTCTCTTTCATGAAATTCTTCCATTTGCTCTATGTTATCTAAATCGATGGCAAATACTTTTCCTTGGGATTCAATTACAATAATGACTTGTTTTACCATTTCTTCTAATCGCGCTTGAGCGGCACCGAATAAATTTAATAATTGATTTAAAGTGGTATGTTTTTCTTTTTCTAGTATTGTCAGTGCTTCGGATAGTTTGGTTTTGTCTTGACTTAAAGTGATTAATTTTTCAGCAAGGCAGTGAATATAATTGTGAGGACGCTCAAATTTTTTCATTATAGTTGTAAGTTCTTCGTCATCTGATTGGTAATTTACATACCATTTCCCAAAATTACATAACAGTGGATCAGCGGCTTGATTAAATGCTGTATCAGTCTTGATGCTTTGCTCTAATGCGTCGATCCAGTCAATATGCTCTTGTTTGCATTGTGTTAAAAAGGTAATTAATGCTTTACTCTGCTCCACTTGAGAGTAGCTACCTACGATTTTATTGAAACTATATAGAACTACCGGTCGATCGGAGAAAGAAAAGATACGATTCATTGTTCCATCTTGTAATGGAGTGTTTTGTAAAGTAATTGCATCAATTGAAGTTATGTATTTTACGCAGTTTACATTCAATGCGTAATGAGAATTACCGCATGCAAATGTGATGAATGAACCTTTGTGGGCATTCGGTGTGGGTAAGTGGGATTGAGTAGACATATAAATCCTGAGCTTGATCAATTATTATTCTTTGAGTTTAGTTTAGATTTAATGAGTGGTGCGATAACGGAACAATTAATCATATAATAATGAGGAATGAAAAATGAGTATTATAACCCTGTGTTTAGTTGGGCTAGTGGCTGTTGAACATATCTATATATTAATCATAGAAATGTTTTATTGGAATAAACCTTATGGAAGAAGAATGTTTGGCTTAAAAGAAGGGTTTGCGAATGAATCCAAGGTGTTAGCGGCCAATCAAGGTTTGTATAATGGATTTTTAGCGGTGGGGTTGTTCTGGGGGATGTTTCATCCTAATGAAGCATTTGGTACACAAATTCAAACTTTCTTTTTAGGTTGTGTTTTAGTGGCGGCTATTTATGGAGGGCTTAGCGCTAAAAAATCCATTATAATCACCCAAGGATTGCCTGCGTTGTTAGCAATGCTGAGTGTGATTTTATTATAAATTTAGTTCAATAGAATAATCGATTTTAAATTAGATAACGGAGTAGTTATGGCGGGTAGTCAATTTTTTGCATTATTAGATGATATTACATTGTTGTTAGATGATGTTGCAGTAATGAGTAAGGTTGCAGCGAAAAAAACAGCTGCGGTTTTGGGGGATGATCTTGCGTTAAACGCTGAGCAAGTAAGTGGTGTGAAAGCCAATAGAGAGTTACCTGTTGTCTATGCTGTGGCAAAAGGCGCATTGTTAAATAAAGCGATACTGATTCCCGTAGCACTTTTAATCAGTGCGTTTGTGCCATGGTTGCTCATTCCACTGTTAATGGTGGGTGGTGCGTATTTATGTTTTGAAGGTGTAGAAAAAGTTTTACACTTTTTTATGCATAGAAATGACATTCAGGAACATAAAAATAAATTAGTCGCCGCTCTAAAAGATCCCAAAATCGATTTGATGGCGTTTGAAAAAACTAAAATTAAAGGGGCAATTAGAACTGATTTTATATTATCTGCAGAAATTTTAGTGATTGCTTTAAATTCTGTGGCTGACGCGCCATTTTCAACTCAAGTTATCGTAATGTGTATTATTGGGTTTGGGATGACATTCGTTGTTTACGGGTTAGTTGCATTTCTAGTTAGATTGGATGATTTTGGTTTATTTTTTGAACAAAAGAAGAATCAAATCGCAAAAATATTTGGACGATTTTTATTGAATTTAGCGCCTTTGGTTATGCGTTTGTTGACTGTAGTGGGCACATTAGCGATGTTTTTTGTTGGTGGCGATATTTCAATGCATGGCCTGGAGTCATTTGGATTTGAATTTTTACATCATCTTAAGGAGGATCTTCATAATTCTGTGCACTTTTTGGGCTCACATTTAATAATCAACTTATCTATGTCGTTTGTTGTTGGTTTTATTGTCGGTCTGTTTGTTTTGTTAGGTGTCACGTTATTTCAAAAAATTAAGTCGGTATCAACAAACTCTGAACATGCATAAATTAGTTTTAATCTGTTTATTGTTCTTAGCGGTTGGTTTAGTTGGTTGTGATATGAATGCTAAAGAAGAATTTGATTCCTCTGCGGGGGCAAGCACTAGAGCTCAGCCAGCCAAAGCCTATTGGGCAGAAAAATGGTGGATACCAAGGCATGAACAAAAAATCAAAGATAGCCAAAACAAGAATTATGATGTGGTTATCTTTGGTGATTCCATTGTGCATAAGTTTGAAACGGATGGGTTAAAATCTTGGCAAGCACTCAATCAAAATTATTCAATTTTGAATTTAGGGTTTTCTGGGGATATGACCGAGCATGTGTTGTGGCGTATTCAAAATGGTGAATTGAAGTATGTATCACCCTCTAAAGTAATATTGATGGTGGGTACTAATAATACCGGGCTTAGATTTGATTCAGCACAGGATACATTGCTTGGCATTCAACTGATCGTGAAAGAAATACAAGCAATAATACCCGAAACAAATATTATCATTATTGGATTATTGCCACGTTCAAGAAAACCCAGTCATAAATTTAGAGTTAGAAATCAAGAAGTAAACAGGCTTTTACATTCGTGGATTAAATCTAACTCAATGTTGAGTTATGAAAATATCGAAACTGAATTTCTTGATAATCAAGGTGTTATTTCAAAAGAAATCATGCCCGACGCGTTACATCTAAGTGAGTTTGGGTATGAGATTCTCTCCCAATCACTACAGCTAATTTTAGAAGGTGAATAAAATAATGAATAACGAAAATATCCAACCGTTTAAACAATGGTCACCCAAACTTGGCCAGCGCGTAATGGTTGCACCACAAGCGTTTATAAATGGTGATGTTGAATTGGGTGACGATTGTTCAGTTTGGCCAATGGCTGTGATACGCGGCGATATGCATAAAATTCGCATTGGCAACCGAGTATCCATACAAGATGGTGCAGTTTTGCATATAACGCATCAAAGTGATTTTAACCCTGAAGGACACCCATTAATGATTGGGGACGATGTTACCATTGGGCATAATGCCTGTTTACATGGTTGTCAGATTGAAAATGAAGTATTAATTGGGATCGGTGTCACTGTATTAGATGGGGCCAAAATACCTTCACAGGTTGTGATCGGTGCAGGCTCATTAGTACCACCTGGAAAACAATTAGAGAGTGGGTTTTTATATATCGGTAGCCCAGTTAAAAAAACGCGAGAATTAAATGACAAAGAAAAATCCTTTTTTAAATATTCAGCGCAAAATTATGTAAAATTAAAGGATGAGTATTTGAAAAATCTTTGAGCAAACAGCGGTAAGTAGCTTAAAAAATCGTATAAAAAACAAGAAGGTCTTTAATTGTACTGTTTTTAGTTATGAGGCAGGGTTTCAAGGAAGTATGTTACTAATGATTTATATTTATTCTGTTTTACCTCTGGTTAAAAACTCTATATCTTGATGTGTTAAATCCCATTATCTATTATTGTTTTGAAATAATTGCACAAAGACTTCGCGTGACTTTTTAAATAGATTGGTTCATTGTGTCGCCTTGGTATTTTGGTTTATATTTGATCAATCCATTTGATACTTAAAAGTATGTCATATAAATTTGCAGTAAAAGTAGATGAAATGAGGAGAAATTCCTCCAAAACTATTAAAGAGTAAATATTGAAACGGTTTATTGCGCTAAAAATATTAGGAATTGTTTGGATTCCAGTCGTCTTTATCATTTGGCAGGTGCTAAAAAACCAGTCTGAATGGGTTGAGATTTATTACAGTCAATGGTTTTATCCTGTCTTAATTAAAAACATTTCGGCTATTAGCTCGGTTTTTGGGTTTGCGCTGCATGAGATTGTGGTTGTAAGTATCGTGTTAACTGTCATATTTTTGATCGCGCAAGACATTCAATTAAATGAGAATAAACGTAATCGAATTATAGGCATAGTGTTGTCGTTAATTAGTGTGTCTGGATGGCTATACTTTTTATTGGTAATAATGTGGGGTATTAATCACCTGCGCACTCCCGTTGAGCAAATGTTTGAGATACAAACGCCTTTGACAGAGCAACAAGAGCAAGTGGTGCTAGGGCATATTGTTGAACAGGCCAATGAACTAGCATTAATGATGCAAAAAAGTCCAACCAGTAGTTTGCTAGAGCAGTGTGATCAATTACATGATTCATTTGAAATTGTCGATAAACAAGTGAATCAGGCTATGATTCAATTTTTAACTCACAATCATTTAACTCCAGTTAAATCTGCCGAAGGACGGTATTTTATTTTTAGTGGTGTAATAAGGCAGATGGGAATTGCAGGTTTGTACAATCCATTGGTCGCACAACCTGCAATTTCAAGTAAAATCCCCGCAAGTTTGCAGCCTCAAACGTTAGCCCATGAATACGCGCATCTAAACGGGTTTGCTGATGAAGCTGCTGCGGATTTAGTCGGATATTTAAGTTTACTGTCGTCCTCATCTAAGCAATTGAGGTATGATGCATGGCTAAGTTTGTTATGGCAAACGGGCCAACAAAACAATCCTGATTTAAATAGTGCGATCAAAGCAGATTTAAATTGCATTGCTTTAAATATTGCGATTCATAAAAATAAAAGTAAAACTTCTTTAGTCTCAACTGTGCTAAAACCCGCAGTTCAGGCCACAAATGACCAATATCTCAAGCAAGCAGGTCATCAAGAGGGTAGAATGCGTTATGCAGTGGGAGAGCAACTGACATTACGTTATTTATACAAAATCATAAAAAAACAGCCATAAACTTTTATAAATTATAGGAACTGAACTATAAATTGCATAAAATCATGGTTTTAGTTGTTAAGGGGTAATCATGCAAAACGCTCACATGTCAGTATTGGAAAGTAAAATTACAACTTTGCTTGAGCAGTTCGATACACTAAAAAAAGACAATATTAAGCTTAAAAGCCAGCAGCTAGTTTGGAGGCAAGAGCGTGAGAAATTGGTTAAGCAAAACGATTTAGCTCGTCAAAAAATTGGTATCATGATTGAAAAGTTAAGAGCGATGGAGAATAGTGATGAGTAGTGAGCACAACAGTGTAAACCTCAAAATATACGACCAGGAACTTCGTATAGCGTGCCCAGAAGACGCACAGGATCAATTATTGGCTGCGGCTAAAATGGTTGATGAAATGATGTTAAAAGCTAAAAAAGCAGGCGTATTTGGTGTAGAGCGCATCGCCATGATGGCTGCTTTAAATATTGCAAATGAATTATTATCCGCCAAAAGTAAAAATGTTGATTCGCAATCAATTGAGCGAATGATGGCGCAAATTGATGAGCGAATTTCTTAATCCCTTCTTTTAATTTTTGGTTTAATTTTTAAACTAAAACCCACACCGATTTAAACGAGTATTTCATGTTAGAGTCAATGGTCAAAAAAATCCTTAATGCTGCTATATATAAAGCAGCCAAAACGACGCCCTTAGATGAGGCGTCATCGTTATCCAAGAAGCTAGATAACCGTGTATTCATTAAACGCGAAGATTTGCAGTCAGTATTTTCATTTAAACTTCGTGGTGCATTTAATAGAATGCAGCAATTAACGGAAGAGCAAAGAAAAAAAGGAGTGATTTGCGCATCAGCCGGAAACCACGCGCAGGGTATTGCAGAATCAGGCCGAATTTTAGGTGTGAAAACCACCATCGTTATGCCAAAAACCACACCCGCTATTAAAGTAAAATCGGTTCGAGATCGCGGCGGGCGAGTAAAATTACACGGTGATGCTTATGACGATGCGTTTAAATACTCGCAAAAAATCATGTTGGAAGAAGATTTAACGTTTATTCACCCTTTTGATGACTTGGATGTGATTGCGGGGCAGGGCACAGTCGCAAGAGAAATCCTTCAAGAAATGTCTGATCCTATTGAGGCCGTGTTTATTCCAGTAGGGGGTGGCGGTTTGTGTGCTGGAATGGCGGCCTATATAAAATATCTTAGACCTGAAATAAAAATCATCGCGGTAGAATATGAGGAGTCGGCCTGCTTAAAGGCTGCTATGGATGCAGGTAAGCGTGTTGTACTAGATAAAGTAGGTATTTTTGCTGATGGTGTGGCTGTTGCGCAAATAGGTAAAGAGACGTTTAATATTCTTAAAGATACAGTCGATGAAGTTATCACCATTAATGCAGCAGAAATATGCGCTGCTATTAAAGATATTTTTGATGATACACGATCAGTAGCAGAGCCAGCTGGTGCATTGGGGGTGGCAGGTCTTAAAAAGTACGTGCAAGAGCATAATATTAAAGATCGTAATTTAATTGCTATATGTTCGGGTGCAAATATGAATTTTGACCGTTTGCGATATATTGCGGAGCAATCAAATATTGGCGAGCAAACCGAAGCGTTGCTGGCAGTAACAATTGATGAGAGTCCGGGAAGTTTTAAAAAATTCTGTTCTATAGTGGGTAAAAGGACAATCACTGAATTTAATTACCGGTATGACGATCCACAAAGTGCGCAAATTTTTGTGGGTGTGCAGGTCTCAGGATTGGAAGATCGACTCTCAATTATCAGTGAATTGGTTGAAAATGAGTACCATGTCGAAGATTTAACTGAAAACAATATGGCAATCAATCATATTCGTTATATGGTAGGAGGCCGTGCTGAAGGTGTAAGTGATGAGCGAATTTTCAGATTTGAATTTCCAGAAAGACCAAGTGCTTTATTGAATTTCTTAAAAAAATTAGGTTTTAAATGGAATATTAGTTTGTTTCATTATCGAAATAATGGTGCTGCGTATGGTCGAGTTTTGGCAGGAATTCAAATACCTGAAAATGAAATACAAGAATTCGAACAGTCATTAGATGAAATTGGTTATCAATATTGGGATGAAAGTGACAACCCAGCATATAAATTATTTTTAGCATAAATAAAATTAAATTAAATGACTAATAGGTTGTTGAATTATTAGTCATTTGCATAAAATTAATCCAATGTAAATTAAAATGCGGCCATATTGATATAAGTTCCGTGAAATTGAAAAAAAAAAGTTAAATTGTAATTTTTTTTTAATAAATGGGTTGACCTAGTTGTGTGAGTCTGGTTTTATAGCCACCCATAACCAACTTACGTTGGCGCAGCTGCAAATAATGAGTTCTTCTGAAAAATGGATTTCTCTGTATTATTTGATGCTGGGTAAAGAAGAAGATTTGCTTTGACTTTCAATGTGTAGTGCAGTTAGTCTACGCAAAGAAATTTTAAGGAATCTCTGATTTAGAATCCTAAAGACTCAATAAAAAAAATCTTACAATTTTTTTCTAAAAAACACCCTGAAATTGCGAAAAAACTCGCATACTTCCTAGAATTTGACTGGTTTGCCAAATTCTAGGCACAACTCGCCTAGTTCATTTATAAATTCCTCATCATATAAATATTGGCTAACGTAAATAACATCGTCAGCTGTGCCGCATTTTTTGCCAGCCCTTTGTATTTCACTTTTCGAAATCCAAACTGACACTTTACGATTCTAAAAATATGCTCCACCTTCGCTCTTAATTGCGCCTTTATTTTTTCCGTGGCTTTTTTGTCATTGTAAATTGTGCCCGTCCCGTGTTTTTTTACTAATGAACTTGGTCGCTCTGCGATCAGCCATTGGGCTGAAACATCTTTATTTTCTTCACGCTGATCCGCACCTAAATACCCGCTGTCACCACCTATTAATTTTTCTTCACCGTGCAATAAATTATGCGCTTCGGTCACATCATGATGATTAGCCGATGTAAATGTCATGCTGTGCGCCACGCCTGTGTGCATGTCGACACCCACGTGCGCTTTCA
Source organism: Marinicellulosiphila megalodicopiae (assembly GCF_045862395.1). NCBI lineage: Bacteria > Pseudomonadati > Pseudomonadota > Gammaproteobacteria > Oceanospirillales > Marinicellulosiphila > Marinicellulosiphila megalodicopiae. The sequence goes on along the minus strand of NZ_AP023087.1, from coordinate 3,706,860 downwards.
TTCCAAAATAATATTGATTCGCTTTTTTGCAGGAATGCATTTCTGGATCGCGTGCTTTCGATTTGTTTTTGGTTGAAGGTGATGCGTGAATAATTGTGGCGTCCATCAGTGTCCCTTCTTTTAATAATACACCTTGATCAACCATAATTTGGTTCATGGCTTGTTGCATTTTTTCTTGTAATTTATGCTTCTCAAGCAAATGCCTAAATTTTAAGATGGTCGTTTCATCAGGAATTTTATGTGTTAATTCTAATCGAGCAAATTGTCGCATAGATGCAATTTCATAAAGTGCATCCTCCATTGATGGATCACTCATCGTATACCAGTTTTGCATTAAATGAACACGAAGCATCGTTTCAAGCGGGTAAGGCTGACGACCTTTTTTATGCATTTTTGGATAAAATGGCTCGATGATAGGCAGAAAAACGCCCCAAGGAACAAGTTCTTCCATTTGATTAAGGAATTTTTCTTTTCGAGTTTGTTTTCGTTTTAAATGGGATTCTGCGTCTGTAAAGCTGAGTTGTTTCATGTGATATATAGGTTTTATTTAAAATTAATGGACACTCATATTTTAGCATTATTTAAACAGAGTTTCCTTAACAATAATAAATTGGCAAAAAGATTTTTAATCTTGATGTCGTAATTTTAAGATCTGGCTTCGGCCAACAATAATTCAAAAATTAGGGGAAACTAAATGAAAGCGACTAAACTTGCTTCAGGTTTTGCAGTAACAGCTTTGGCTGCTGCTGTTTCAATGTCAGCAATGGCATCTACAGATGTAAAAGTTAACGGCGATAATAACGAAGATAGTAATGCTAACTTTTCTGGTTCAGTAGAATTCAAATCAACTTTTGAATTTGATAATGCATCAAAACACCAGTCAGATACTGACGCTTTATCTAAAGCAAATGAAGATTCACAAGCTGGTTCAATGTCTTTTGATGTTAAAGATGATAACTTTAAAATTAGTTTGAAAATTGTACAAGATGGCGATGATGACGATATTAACTTTGTTGTTGAAAATGCTATTTATGATGATGGTACTTGGAGCATTAGTCCGACTTTAGGTAGTATTATTGTTACTGAAGGCGCTGGTATCGAAGGTTTGGGTGATCCAATCTCTTATGGAGTTGATGGTGCTTTCCGTTATACAGATAAAACTAAAGCGTTTGGCGTTAAAGGTTTAAAATTCCAAGCTCAGATTGAAGATGCTGCAGATGATTCTGATGAAGTTCCTTATGTTGCTGGTGCGGAGCCAACATTCCATGAAGATGATTCAAATGGTTCTGATTTCAGTGTTGCTGCTTTAGCTCAATTCAAAGCTCCTGGCTCTCAAACTGAATACTCCTTCAACGTACAGTACGCTGAGGATGGTGTGAATACTGCAACAGATCCTGAGGCATCAGCAGCTACTAAGCCTTTTATTGGTTTGATGGTTAATAGCAAAATTAATCGTTCTTTAAGTGCTGTAGCATCTTTTAACAATGGTTCTGGTAGTTTAGATGAGTCTGTTGATGTAATTAATGTTTTGGGTGCTCGAGTTAATTATACTGACAATGATGCTATTACTGCCTTTGGTTCATTCGGTATGAGAGATGAGACAAATGCAATTCAAGCTGGTGTATCTTACACATTAGATCTTGACTCTGATCAAGATAGTGATATCTCTTGGGCAACTGCAGAAGCTAAAGTAACTATACCTAATGATGGTGATGATGCAGTTGAGGATTCAATTCAAGTTTACTTGAAAGCGCGTATGGATTATGAATTCTATTACGGTCAAGTTGAATTTACTCTTGAAACTGAGGCAGCTAACAATGTTAAATCTGAATTCGGTACTAAGTCTCAAGCAGATTATTCAGTTAAGTTAATGACTGAAACAACAATGCCTGATGGTGCTGATGCTGATAGTGCTATCGGTGTTGAAGCGACTTATAATTTCAGTAGTGGTGTTGAAACAGGTGCTTCTTTCTGGTCTAAAGCTGGTGAAACTGCTCTAAATGAAGATGGTTCTACTAATGGTGTTGATGCTTCTGGTTTATATGTACATACGTATGCTAAGAAAGATAAAGCGTCTGAAATCAAAATTTGGGCTAACTACGAGCTTGAGGGTGGTGCAAATTTAAGTGCTGCATATGAAATGGATACTGATGGTTCTCGTGAAAACGAAGATGATGATCATGGTCCAGAAGATGATCGTGGTGATGTTAACTTTACCAATAAGTTAGTATTAACTGCTGGTTATTCTTTCTAAGAATTGCTTAAATAGTTAAAATATTAAAGCCGACGTAAGTCGGCTTTTTTTTGTCTTGAATAAAGTTGATATATATTTGGTTTGAGTTTGTTTTAGGTGGGCTAAATTGGAAGGCTGTTGTATGTATTACAGGCATAAAAAAACCGACGAAAGTCGGTTTTTTTTTGTTCAAATAAATGAAGAATTAAGCAGCTTTAAGTGCTTTGATTCTTGCATTCAAACGGCTTTTCATACGAGCAACACGGTTTTTGCTGATGATGTTTTTGTTAACTAAGCCATCTAGAAGAGGTTGAGCAGTTTTGAATGCTTCAGTTGCTGCTTCATAGTTGTTTGCTTCAATTTGAACGTCAATTTTTTTAACGTAAGTACGTGACATAGAACGTAGACTTGCATTGTGTGCGCGGCGTACTACAGCCTGACGTGCGCGTTTTTTAGATCCAGCTGAATTTGCCACGATCTTCTCCTGTATGGGTGAATAAAAAGAGGGCGGATTTTACGTTTGCAATTCAATTTTGTCAATAGCTAACTCAATCATATTGAATATATAGAGACTAACTTTTGAATCAAGTACAATCCAATTTGATAAAGTTTAATTTGATGATTTATGAGTAAAAAATTAATTGGAAGGTCTGCATTAGTTGGAGTAGGGACACTATGTTCTCGCATACTGGGTTTAGTTCGGGATATGGTGATTGGCAATGTGTTTGGTGTCAGTGCTTCAACGGATGCTTTTTTTCTAGCGTTTAAAATCCCTAACTTTTTTAGACGAATTTTTGCAGAAGGTGCATTCAGTCAGGCATTTATGCCAGTGTTTACTCAAGCGCAGCAAAACTCAAAAGCAGATGCGGCCATTTTGTTTAAAGCTGTTTTGGCGAGGCTGCTAAGTTTTGTCGGTATATTGTGTTTAATTGGTGTTATTTTTACACCTGTATTTTCTTTTGTATTTGGTTATGGCTTTTTCACGGATCGAGAAAATTCGCCTCGTTATGGCATCATGACTGACATGTTAAGAATCACCTTTCCGTTTTTATGGTTTATCACGTTTATTTCTTTAGCCAGTAGTGTGCTTAATAGCTACGACAAATTCTTCGCTCCCGCCTTTGCGCCAGTGTTACTTAATATCTCATTTATAGTGGCAGCACTTTTTGTGGCGCAGTACTTTAATTATTCAGTGTTTGTTTTAGCTTGGGCGGTAGTGGTAGCTGGAATATTACAAAGTCTGTTTATGCTTTGGGAATTAAAAAAAATAGGGTTGTTGGTTTGGCCAAGTTTTAAGCAAAAACACGAAGGCACATCTGAAATCATTAAATTGATGTTACCGGGTATGTTTGCAGTGTCGGTCACACAAATTAATTTATTAATCGACAGTGCAATCGCTACCTTGTTTAAAGAAGGGAATGTCGTGTCGTGGTTGTATTACGGTTTACGTTTGTCTGAATTGCCTTTGGGTATTATTGGCATTGCTATCGCAACGGTGATTTTACCTGTTCTATCAAAACAGTTTATTAAAAAAGAAGCGCAGTCATTTGAAAACACAGTGATGTGGGCCATTCGCATTGTGTTGTTTGTAGGGATTCCAGCTGCGGCTGCACTTGTGTATTTAGCTTTGCCGATGTTGTCTACGTTGTTTTTAAGCGGAAAGTTTAAATACAGCGATGTGCTTGCCTCGTCTCAGGCATTAACCGCTTATGCCTGTGCCATTCCAGCATTTATGTTGGTCAAAGTACTGGTGCCTAGCTTTTTTGCCCGTAAAGACACCAAAACCCCTGTTAAAATTGGCCTGATTGCTGTTGGGGTAAATATCATTGCCAATATCATCGCCGCATCTATATTTGGCTGGGTAGGATTAGCAATGGCTACAGCCATCAGTGCTTGGAGTAATGCGTTACTTTTAATTATTGTGATGATTAAACAAAATATGCTTAAACCCAATTTAAAAGAAATAAGATGCTGGATGTCAGCAATAATGGGCGCTATCGCAATGATTCTAGGCTTGATGTGGTTGAGTCCAGAACCAATTTGGTGGGGCGAAGTAGCTAAGTTTGAGCAGGTTCAAACACTTTTAATGTTAGTGGTTTCGGGGATCTTAATTTACGTAATCAGTTTGATGCTGTTAGGCATAAGATTTCGTCATTTAAAAAGCAATTAACCTAGCGTATAATCGCGTGTTTGCGATTATTCACTGATATTTATGCGTTTTTACAAACATCCGACAGTATTGAACCAGCAGCAACCGTCCGTGGTATGCATTGGAAACTTCGATGCAGTGCATTTAGGTCATCAGGCATTAATTAAGCGAGCTAATGAATTAGCCGAGCAAAACAACTGGCAATCCGTTGCTTGTTTTTTTGAACCGCAACCTAAAGAATATTTTTTAAAAGAAAAAGCGCCATGTCGCATCACCAATTTGCGTAATAAATTGCATTGGTTGGATCATTACAAGGTCGATACTGCATATTGTATTGGGTTTAATAAAAGCATTCAGACATTATCGGCGACACAATTTGTAGAAGATATTTTATTAAAACAATTAAATGCAAAAGCCATCATCGTAGGTGATGATTTTCGATTTGGTTGTAATCGAGACGGCGACTTTGAATTTTTAAAGCACACACTTAAGCCAATGGGTGTGCAAGTTGAACAAGCTCAAAGTGTCACAGCCAATAACAAGCGCATTAGCAGCTCATTAATACGCAAACATTTACAACAAGGCGACATTAAAAGCACTCATGCTTTATTAGGTCGAGAATACTCGATTATTGGTAAAGTGGTGCATGGTAATCACTTAGGCCGCACAATTAATACACCCACGGCAAACATCAGTTTAAAAACATTGTTGCCAGCAATTGATGGGGTATGGGCCTGTACTGTCCAAATAAATAATAAAACGGTGAATGCTGTTGCTAATGTTGGCGCAAGACCAACAATCAATAGTTTTAAGCCGATTTTAGAAGTGCATCTATTAGATTTTGATCAAGATATTTATGATCAAATTATTGAAACGCGTTTTGTAAAAAAAATAAGAGATATAAAAAAATTCAATTCGTTAGAAGAATTGAAAGCTCAAATACAACAAGACATTCATACAGCAAAAATTATTTTCCAAGAAGCGAATTGAAATATGACTGATCCCATTAATTGCAAAACAACGTTAAGTGGGTAAGTGCAAATTTTGCATTTTTTTGATGATTGCATCAAAAGTAGGTTTGTAACAAAAATAAAGACGTCACTAAATCCCGCGAAAGCGGGATTTTTGTATATATCAAATTCAAGAAGTGAAGTGTGAATCTGAAATTAAAGGACGTTAGTACTGAATAAATAATGGCTTAAAAACGACAGTAAGATATGCATTTCGGGCGTGGTTGAGCGTGTTAATGGCAGTTGTTAGATAAGCAGCGTTCGCATTCTTCTTAATTATATTTTAGTGTATTTTAGCGCTAATTCTTCGTTCAGGCTAAGTGTCAAACCTTACTAGGCATGATACACTTCGCCACCATAAAATATCGGTTAATAAGGTTACACAATGAGTCAGGAATCAGGTCAATTCTCTTTTGTCGACAGTGAGCTGCGAGTATTGGAGTTTTGGGAGAAAAATCGAATCTTCGAGAAGTCGTTAGAGCAAACAAAAGATAAAGAACCTTTCATTTTTTATGATGGGCCACCGTTTGCAACAGGCTTGCCGCATCACGGACACTTGCTTGCGGGCACACTTAAAGACATTGTGCCACGTTACTGGACCATGAAAGGCCGCTATGTTCAGCGCCGTTTTGGTTGGGACACACATGGCCTTCCGATTGAACAAGAAATTAATAAAAAACTGGGCATGACCGCTCACGACGCGTTAGAAAAACTAGGCGTGAAAGGCTATAACGACGAATGCCGTAAAATTGTATTAACATTTACTGGCGAATGGCAAAAAACCGTGACGCGTTTAGGTCGTTGGGTCGATTTTGATAACGACTACAAAACCATGGACCCAAGTTATATGGAGTCTTGCTGGTGGGTATTTAAAACACTGTGGGATAACGATTACGTTTATAAAGGCACAAAAGTGGTGCCGTATTCAACGGGACTTGGCACAGGGTTGTCAAACTTTGAAGCAGGCCTTGATTACCGAGACGTACAAGATCCAGCTGTGACGGTTTTATTTAAAGCCACTGACGCAGATGAATACTTTGCCGCATGGACCACAACGCCATGGACATTGCCGTCAAACTTAGCATTATGTATTGGTGAAGATTTAGATTACGTACGTGTGAAAGATGCTAATGGTAAAATCATTATTATGGCAGCTGAGCGTGTAGAAGCGTACAAGAAAAAAGAATTAGAAATCATTGGCGAGTCTTTTAAAGGCAGCGAATTAAAAGGTCGCGGTTACGAGCCGTTATTTAATTACTTCTCATCGTTTAAAGATGAGGGTGCGTTTGTGATTTTAAGTGATGATTACGTCAGTGCCGATAATGGTACGGGCATTGTGCATCAAGCGCCTTCATTTGGTGAAGACGATAATCGCATTGTTAAAGCACATAACATTCAAGTAGAAGCTTGCCCGATTGATGATGCAGGTCGTTTTACAAAAGAGGTCAGCGATTACGAAGGCCAATATGTTAAAGACGCCGACAAAAACATCATAAAAGATTTAAAAGAAAGTGGTGCGTTGTTTGACCACAGTAGCTATTTACATAGTTACCCATTTTGTTATCGCTCTGGCATGCCATTAATTTACCGTACTATTCCACAGTGGTACATCAAAGTTGAAAAAATCAAAGAACGTTTGATCGCCAACAATGCAGAAATTAACTGGGTACCAGGACACATTAAAGATGGGCGTTTTGGTAAATGGCTAGAAGATGCACGAGATTGGGCAGTATCACGTACTCGAGTTTGGGGTACACCGCTTCCAATCTGGATCAACGACACCACTGACAATATGAAATGCGTCGGTTCTATAGAAGAGTTGAAAAACTGTTCAGGCATTGAATTAACTGATTTACATCGTGAGTTTACAGACGATGTTACCTTTACTATTGCTGGTGAAGAAGGCGTATATAAGCGCATTCCAGATGTATTCGATTGCTGGTTTGAATCCGGTGCCATGCCTTATGCGCAGTTGCATTACCCATTTGAAAACAAAGACATATTTGAAAATGGTTTCCCTGCAGAATTTATTGCTGAAGGTCTTGATCAAACCCGTGGTTGGTTTTACACATTAACGATTTTATCGACTGCGTTGTTTGATAAACCTGCATTTAAAAATGTCATTGTAAACGGTTTGGTATTAGCCGAAGATGGCAAAAAAATGAGTAAGTCATTACGCAACTTTACTTCGCCAGATATTTTGATGGAAGAGTTTGGTTCAGACGCACTTCGCTTATATTTAATTAATTCAGGTTTGGTTCGTGGCGAAGAACAACGCTTTACGGATGCCGGTGTAAAAGACATGGTGCGCCGTGTGTTATTGCCTTGGTTTAATTCGTTTAAATTCTTTACCACATACGCCGAACTTGATGGCTTTAATTATGCAGAACACGCACGCGAAGGTGAAAATATCACCGACAACTGGTTAATTTCAAAACTGCAAACATTAAAGAAAAACATCGAAGTAGAAATGAGCGAGTACAAACTTTATAACGTTGTGCCTGCATTATTTAACTTCATTGAAGATTTAACCAACTGGTATATTCGCTTAAACCGTGGTCGTTTCTGGCAAGAAGGTTTAAACGAAGATAAGTGCGAAGCTTACACTGCGTTATTTTTAACTTTAAAAGAATTGACCATTGCCATGGCGCCGTTTACGCCGTTTTTGTCAGAACACATATTCTTAGAGTTGAAAAAATTCGACAGTAACGAGCCTGCAGAATCCGTTCATTTACGCGACTATCCAGTAGCCGTTGACGAAAAAATCAATCCTGTATTGGAAGATGCAGTTGATCGCATGCAACAAATTATTTTGCTGGGTCGTCAAAAACGAAATCAAGTACAGATTAAAGTGAAAACGCCATTAGCGCGTTTAACTGTTGTGCATAAAGACGAGTCGCTACTGACTGAAATTTCAAAACTAGAAAGCTATATTCAGTCAGAACTTAATGTAAAAACTGTTGAATATTCAACACAAGAAGACGACTACATTAAATTGTACGCTAAGCCAAATTCACCAGTATTAGGTAAACGCCTAGGTAAAGAATTTGGCAAGTTTATGGGGATGATTTCTAAACTACCTTCAGCGCAATTGAACGAATTAGAAGAGGTTGGTTCGTTAGAGCTAGCAGGCCAAACATTTGCACCAGAAGATATTTTAATCTTCCGTGAAGCAAAAGAAGGCACGCAAGCGTTATCGAATCGTTATATCTCAATCGACATTGACACGCAATTAACCGACGAACTGATACTGGAAGGTATGGCACGTGAAGTGGTTAACCGTATTCAACGTACTCGTAAAGAAAGTGGCTTTAACGTAGAAGATCGCATCGACATACAATTTAGTGCATCAGAAAAACTCACTCAAGCAATCGAAGCGCATCGTGAACACATTGCCAAAGAAACGTTAGCCAATACTATGGTGAATACACAACTCACTGACGCAATAGAGTTTGACGTAGATGGTGAACAATTAAATATAGTGTTGACTAAATAAATCAATAAGCTTGATGTTAGGTTATTAACTCTTGATTTTATAGTGGATGATGATGGCGAAACCCGTCAGTTTGCATAATAAATAAAGAGCTCATTAAATCCCGCGAAAGCGGGATTTTTATATCAGACAAAAGAAATAAAAAATATGACTATTAATGAAGCAAGTGAAGTAAGTTTAAATTTCGAATTACAATTACAAGACGGTCAAATCATCGACAGTAATTTTGATAAAGCACCCGCTACCTTTAAAATGGGCGACGGCAGTTTGATGTCAGGATTTGAAGAAGCATTAATCGGCTTAAAAGCAGGAGATGAATCTTCAACAGTCATTCCAAGTGAAAAAGCATTTGGCATGCCCAACCCACAAAATATTCAAAATATGAAGCGCGAAGATTTTGCCAAAGACATCGAGCTAGAAAAAGGGTTAATCATTTCGTTTGCCGATGCCAATAACTCTGAATTACCAGGTGTCATTAAATCTTGGGATGAAAAATGGGTGGAAGTGGATTTTAATCATCCATTAGCAGGCAAAGAAATTGTGTTTAAAGTGAAAGTTGCAGAAGTTAATTAGAGAGATAAAATAATGGAAATTCAATTAGCCAATCCCCGTGGTTTTTGTGCTGGTGTTGATCGTGCCATCGACATTGTAAACCGTGCATTAGATTTACACGGCGCGCCAATGTATGTGCGTCATGAAGTGGTGCATAACAAATTTGTCGTAGAAAAACTAAAAAGTAAAGGCGCGGTATTTGTTAAAGAATTGGATGAAGTACCAGACGGTAAAATCGTAATATTCAGTGCGCACGGTGTTTCAAAAGCCGTGCAAAATGAAGCGAAACGTCGCAACTTAAAAATATTTGATGCCACCTGCCCATTAGTAACCAAAGTGCATTTACAAGTTTTAAGATACTCAAAAGACAGCAACGAATGTATTTTAATTGGTCATAAAGGACACCCAGAAGTAGAAGGCACAATGGGGCAGTTTGATGAAAGCCAAGGCGGTAAAATGTACTTGGTTGAAGACGTCAACGACGTGCAAAACCTTCAAGTCAATAATCCTGAAAAATTAGCGTTTGTTACCCAAACCACATTAAGTATGGATGATTGTAATGTAGTCATCGATGCTCTTAAAAAGAAATACCCTAATATACAAGGCCCAAAACAAGATGATATTTGCTACGCCACACAAAATCGCCAAGACGCAGTAAAAGTATTAGCAAAAGAATGCGATGTAGTGATTGTGGTTGGCTCAGTTAACTCATCCAACTCAAATCGTTTACGCGAACTGGCAGAACGAATTGGTGCAAAAGCATATTTAGTAGACACACCAGAGCAAATTGAAAAACACTGGTTGGACAATGCCAAACAAATTGGTGTCACAGCAGGCGCATCAGCCCCTGAGATATTAGTTCAACAAGTAATCAACGGACTAAAAGCATTAGGTGCAAATAATCCAAAAGAAATTGAAGGCATTGAAGAAAACGTGACATTCAATATTCCAAAAGAGTTAAGAATGGTCAATAAGACGGAACTTTAATGACAGAGCCAGCAGCAAGAAAAAAAATAGCGATTTTGGTTGATGTACAAAACATTTATTACACAACCAAACAAGCCTTTGATAAGTCATTTAATTATCGCAAGTTCATTGAATACGCCAAAACCCAAGGTGACATAGTGGTAGCTAATGCATATGCCACAAGACGCGACGATGACGGTCAGCACAAATTCCAAACCATGCTCAAACACATTGGTTTTAATGTAAAACTAAAAAATTACATACAACGAATCGACGGCAGTGCAAAAGGCGATTGGGATGTAGGCATTACCATTGATGCCATGGATTGCGCAAAAGACATTGATCAATTGATTTTATTATCAGGCGATGGGGATTTCGATTTATTATTACAAAAACTTCGCATGGATTACGAAGTGAATTGTCAGGTGTTTGGTGTGAAAAGATTAACTGCACAGTCATTAGTTAATAGTGCCAATAAATATATTCCTATTGATTATGATTGGCTTTTATAATTATTTATTAAAATCAATACGCAAAAAAAAGCCTCTAAATAGAGGCTTTTTTTATTTCTACAAGACAGAGTTACAATCCAATAAACGGTTGCATCAATCTTGGCAATAACCCTTTAAACTTCAACGGCGCTTCGGTTGCAATCAAGCAAATACAATGCTCGCCAGTGTCTGCTATGGGTTGATGATCAGTATCATCATCTACATCTGCTACATCGCCCGCTTTAAAACGTCCAAGCTCATCACTGTAAGAGCCTTTCAAAATTAAAGTCATCTCATTGCCATTGTGTGTATGTAATGGAATGGCCATGCCTGGTGCAATTTTAAATAAACGTAATGTGCCTTGAGCGCCATCCATTAATTTAATTTGACCAATACCGGGTACTAATGATTTCCATTTTTGACCATCTTTTAATGATTCAATCATGTCTTCATAAGAAGTAGGCGCGACAATGTTTGCTTCTGAAAACACACGTTCATTAATGTTTGTTTTCCAAAAATCATCAAATGAACTGGTTTGTGTCGCCTCAGAGCTTGAAGGGTGCATATTTAGTAGTTGCCCACCAAGTTGCTCGCCTTCTTGAATTTTAGCTTGGCAATCGGAGCAGTTTTCAACATGACATTTTACAAGTTGTGTAAAGTTACTGCTTAGTGCACCAGCTGCGTAACTGATTAATGTGGACATGTCTGGGTGATGTTGAATCATAGTTCTACCTCCAATGCGCTTCGTAAGTGCTTAACAGCTAAACGCAAATTTGATTTTACGGTACCAATTGGCATCGATAATTTTTGAGCAATTTGAGAATGCGATAACCCTAAAAAGTAGGTTAAATGCACGACTTGTGTTTGATCATGAGGTAAAGACTGCATTAACTGCTGAATCTTTTTACCGTCAAGCATGGGTTGGTGTTCGTATTCCAACTCAATTTCACTGGCGCTGTATTCTTCTTGCATCGGTGTTATCTTATCTTTACGTAGATTATCGATCATTAGATTACGTGCTATTCTAAATATCCACGTTGATGCCTGTGCTTTACTGGCGTCGAACTGATGAGCGCGTTGATAAACGCGCATTAATGCTTCTTGCATCAGCTCTTCTGCTATTTCGGGTAAGCAACCTAACCCAATTAAGTATTGCTTAACTCGTGGGGCAAAGTGCTCGTATATACGTTTAAATACGAAACGATCATTTACTTCAGCAAGCTTAATTAATAGCTCGTTAAATGAAGGGGTTTGGGTTTGCATGGAGTCAACCTTTACGGATTTGAGTTGCATGACAGGTTACCATATTCTTGATGTTTCTTCTTGTACGTAGCAAAATAAAAATTGGATTCATCCAAAGTAAAATAATTCACGTAATAATAATAACAACGACAATTATTGAGTAATTTATGAGCCAGCCAAAAAAGAAAATCGCCGTAATAGGATCAGGAATCAGTGGACTAAGCACCGCATGGTTACTGAGTCAGACAGCAGAAGTACATATGTTTGAAAAGGACGACCGAATAGGTGGGCACAGTAATACTCAAATGGTGGGCGATGTACCTGTTGATACGGGTTTTATTGTGTTTAACCCACCCAATTATCCAAATTTAGTGAATTTATTCAAAAAACTGGACGTGGAAACTGCCCCAACTAATATGGGGTTTTCAGTGAGCCGTAATAATGGTGAGTTTGAATATAGCGGCAACGGCATTGGTGGATTATTTGCGCAAAAAAGAAATTGGTTTAACCCTAAGTTCTATAAAATGGTTTGGGATATTTTACGTTTTTATAAAAACCATAAAAAAATTGAAGCCTCGTTAGATGAACACACCACATTAAGAGAGCTATTCAAGCAATATAAGTTTTCAGATAGCTTTGTGAATGATCATATCATTCCAATGAGTGCCGCCATTTGGTCAACCCCTGCTGACCAAATGCTTAATTACCCAGCTAAAGCCTATTTAAATTTTTGTGCGAATCACGGTTTATTACAACTTAAAGAGCGTCCACAATGGTTTACCGTTGTGGGTGGCTCAAAACAATACGTACATAAAATTATTGAACCATATAAAGAAAATATCCATTTAAATTGCGCCATTAAAACTATTAAACGTTTTGACGATAAAGTGGTAATAGTGGATAGACAGTCAAACGAATATGAATTTGATGATGTGGTTTTAGCTTGCCATAGTGATCAAGCATTGTCTTTATTAGAAGAACCAACTGAGCAAGAATCTGCACTGTTGTCGCAATTTCCTTATCAACGTAATCGCGCCATTTTACATACTGACGAATCCTTAATGCCAATACGTAAAAAAGCATGGGCGCCTTGGAGTTATTTATACGACAAGCAAAGTGAGAATATTTGTGTCAGTTATTGGATGAATGAATTACAGCCTTTAAAAACTGATCAAAATATATTTGTGACACTTAATCCCACGCACGAGCCAAAAAGTGACAGTATTGTGGCGAGCTTTTTGTATGATCACCCTTGTTTTAATGAACAAACCAGCATTAATCAAAAGCAATTATGGTCATTACAAGGCAAAAAGCGCACTTGGTTTTGTGGTGCATATTTTGGATTTGGTTTTCATGAAGACGGCTTACAATCTGGCCTAGCCGTTGCAGAGCAACTAGGTGGTAAAAATCGCCCATGGGAATTTGACGAATCTCAATCAAGAATTACGGTACACAAATGAATAAATTATATAAAGGCAAAGTGTTTCATAAGCGCTATTCACCAAAAGTGAATCAGTTTGTGTATAACGTCGCGTCCTTTTATATCAATGTGGATCAATTAGAAGCATTAAGTAAAAAACTGAAATGGTTTTCATTTAATCGATTTAATTTATTCAGTGTGCATAACAAAGATCATCATCAAACTGGCTCTATTCGAGACAAAGTGGAAGACGTATTAAAAAAACACGATCAATTTGAATCGTTCGAGTCCATTTATATGCTTGCGTATCCGCGCGTATTGGGGTTTGTGTTTAATCCGTTGACCACGTATTACCTGTTTGATCAAAAAAAGAAACTGAAAAAGATAGTCTATCAAGTACATAACACATTCAAAGAAGAGTGTTATTACATTAAAGATGTACAAAAAGACACAATGAGGCATTCTCAACAAAAAGAGTTTTACGTCTCGCCTTTTTTAGAGTTAAACATGACTTATCAATTTGATATGTCCTTTCCAGGTAAAAAAATCAAAGTTCACATAGATGAGTTTGATGAAAATAACAAAAAAATATTAACCGCCAGTTTTAATGGCAATGCCCATGCAATCACTGATAGCGCGTTGTTAAAGCAATTTTTATCCATGCCTTTGATGACATTTAAGGTTCTTTTCGCAATTTATTGGCAAGCGGTTAAACTAATTTGCAAAAAAGTTCGTATAGTAAAGAAGAATCAGAAATTTACTAAGAGGTTACCATGACACAATTACCATACACATCCCAAATGGGAATGTTTGATCGTCTAGTTTACAAATTATTTCAACAAGCCTATAACGGCAGTTTAAAAGTTGTGTTACCTAACAATAAAACGCTAACCATTGGTGAAGGAGATCAGGCTTGTCAGTTAATAGTTAAAAAATGGCGTTTTTTCGCCTCGGTTTTATTAGAAGGTACTAACGGTGTTTGTAAAAGTTATATTCGCGGTGATCTTGTTTGTGATGACTTATTGGGTTTGTTTAAATGGGGCTTAGAAAATCAAAAATTATTAGACAAACAAAAATCTAATCACGCCATTTTAAAATTTATTAGATTTATCAAACATCAACAAAATAAAAATACATTAAAAGGCAGTCGTAAAAATATTTCATACCATTATGATCTAGGTAATGACTTTTATGACAAATGGTTAGATAAAACCATGACGTATTCATCCGCCTTATATTTAAATCAAGACGATACTTTAGAGCAAGCTCAAGCAAATAAATATCAATTTATTATTGATCAATTAGATAGCAAAAAAGATGAAACAGTTTTGGAAATTGGTTTAGGTTGGGGTGGATTTTCAAGACAGCTACTTGCACAAAAGCCAGTTGAATACACAGGTGTGTCTTTATCTAAAGAGCAATTAGTTGTCGCCAATGAAAAGTGCGAACATCCTTCAAAGGCCGATTTTAGATACCAAGATTATCGAGATTTAGAAGGTAAGTTTGATAAAATCGTTTCTATTGAAATGTTTGAAGCCGTCGGTCAAGAATATTGGGATACCTACTTTCAAAAACTGAATACATTGTTAAATGTAAATGGTAAAGCAATATTACAAGTGATTACTATTAAAGAAAATCGATTTGAGCGTTACCAAAAAGATATGGATTTTATCCAAAAATATATCTTTCCTGGTGGAATGTTACCCACTAATCAAATTATGCATGAATTGTCTGATCAATATAAATTCAAAGTCGTTGACCAATTAAACTTTGGTTTAGATTACGCAAAAACATTACAACAATGGTGGGAGTCTTTTAATGCACAATGGGATGAGATTAAACCATTAGGTTACGATGATGAATTTAAAAATATGTGGAATTTATATTTAAAATACTGCCAAGCAGGGTTTGAGAGTAAAAATATTGATGTTCGAATTTACGTATTGGAAAAACAAGATGAACTCTAATACACAAAAAACCGTTTGGTTAGTGGGCGCCAGTTTTGGTTTGGGTTATGACTCTGCGCTTAAATATCATAATGAAGGTTGGCATGTAATTATAAGTGGCAGAAGTAAAGACAAATTATATGCCATGCAGACACAATATGAAAATATGAGTGTCTGTGTTTTGGACTTGCTAGATCAATCATCGGTTGATCATGCCATAACTGAAGTATTTAAATATCAAGTTGATTTGATTATTTTAAACGCAGGGGATTATGAATTAACCCCTTCACTTGAAAATAATTTCGATACTTTTCAAAAAATCATGAACATTAACTTTTTAGCTCATGTTCAGTTAATTAATAAGTCTGTGTCCTATTTACTTGAGCAAACCAATAAAAGCACAATTTGTTTAGTCGGTTCAATGGCTTCTATTATTGGATTACCCAACGCTTCAGCATATTGTGCGTCAAAAGCGGCATTAACTTCTTATGCACAAACGCTGTATTTTGATTTTCAAAATACGAATATCGATGTGAAATTAATAACGCCAGGTTTTGTGAAAACCCGACTAACTGACAAAAATACATTTAAAATGCCAATGATGGTGACATCAGAATACGCCGCTGATCAAATATTTAAAGCAACACAATCCAATAAATTTGAAACTGTATTTCCTAAACGATTCTACTGGATGATGAAATATTTATCGTGGTTACCGATGCATAAGTCAGCCAAACAATTATTGAGACAAGCATGAGTATTATTGAGTCTAATCTAAAAATCTATGTCGACAGCTTTTCGTATGTGAGTCATAACCTTGATGATTTATTTACAGTGGTAAGTGATGACATAGAATTTAAAGATCCGTTTAACCATGTATTTGGTAAAGATAAATTTATAAAAGTGATGCAACACTTTGTAGAAAATAGCGAAGATGCCCACTTTAATGTGAACCCATATCATATAGAAATAAATGAAAATGGCGCACAAACCATACTTCATTGGACATTTACGGCAAAAATCAAAATAATAGGCCAGTGGAAATTTGAAGGAATGAGTTTGGTGCATATCAACCAAGCCGGTTTAATTAATCGACATATCGATTTTTGGGACAGTGGCGAGCATTTCTATAAACACATTCCAGTTGTTGGATTTTTAATCAAAAAAATTATAAAACGAGTAAAAATACATGAATAAATTAATTATATTATTAACCATCACATTATTGGCAAGTTTTGGTGCATTAGCTCAAGATAATGTGACAATCACCATTGATATTAAAGGCGCCACTTATCAAGAAGGTCAGATTATGTGTGCTTTATTTGATAATGACGATTCTTTTTTAAAAGATGCCGTTAGAGAAATGACGGTTCAAATCGATGAAAATAACCAAGCCTTTTGTGTGTTTGATGGTTTACCAAAAGGCGAGTACGCGGCAACGGCTATTTATGATTTAGACAGTAATGGCGAAATGAAAACAAACTTTATTGGCCTACCAAAAGAGCCTGTCGGTTTATCTAATAAGCATAGACCGCGTTTTGGTCCGCCTAAATTCAAAAAAGCCAAACAGCAAGTTGATGGCGATCATGTATTTGATATTGATTTGGAAAATGCATAGCACGCATTAACGCATTGCAATCATGCAATCACCCGTTGCACTGTATACAATTTCTTAAGAATCGGTAAAATCAGTTTTTTTATTTTACCGAGAACTTCATGGCTATCAGTGCAACTGTCATAAGAGCAAAAATATCCATTGCGGATATGACGCGTCATTATTATCAAGATCATCACCTAACACTCGCTCAACACCCTTCTGAAAACGAAAATCGATTAATGATTCGATTATTAGCGTTTGCCATCAATGCTCAAGAAGATTTGCAATTCACCAAAGGCTTAAGCACTTCAGACGAACCTGAAATATGGTTAAAAGACTTAACAGACACCATTGAATTATGGATTGAGTTAGGTTTACCTGACGAATCAAGACTTAAAAAAGCAGCCAATCGATCAAAACATTCAATTTTGTATTGTTACGATGAAAAAAGCTTTGATCCGTGGTTCAAAAAAATGGAAAGTAAATTACCTAAGAAAAAAATGGATATATTTAAAATCAATGACGAAGACGCTAAAAATTTAGAGTCGTTATACGCACGTGCGTTGGATTTACAAATCAATATTGATGAATCTGAGATTATGATTACTGACAATAATACCCATAAAACAATTAACATCAGTGTAGTAAAAGTGAATTAAATTGAAATTTTAAAAAAGAATACTTGAAAGTAGTTTGATATCTAACTATATTTGAGTGAATGTATGAAACGTCGATTTATTTTAAAAGCTGGCTTAGGGTCTATTACTGTTTTAGCTGGAACAGGTGCAACCTGGTCATTAACCAGAACGCCACATAAAGCATTAACCCCTTGGAGTGATACCGAATTTGAATTTGATGATGTTCGGTTAAATTGTTTGGCCTACGCCATTTTAGCGCCAAGCCCACATAACAGACAGCCTTGGAAAGTGGAATTAATTAATGACAATCAAATAGATCTGTATTGTGATTTAGATAGACGGTTAAAACAAACGGATCCTTATGATAGACAGATAACAATTGGGTTAGGTTGTTTCTTAGAGCAGCTTAAAATCGCAGCAGGCAGTTTAGGTTTATCCACGGATATTGTTCAATTTCCCGACGGACAGCCTAAAAGTGATGGTCACGAATTAGACAATAATCCAATAGCCAGTATTGTTATAAAACATGAAACACAAAAAATTGATCCGTTATTTAATCAAATTTTAAAACGCCGATCTACAAAAGAAACTTTTGAGTCTGAGCGGAAAGTTGAGCCTAAATTATTAGAGCAGTTATTAAAGGGTGAATTTCACCATTTGGTAGAAGGAACGGTTAATAGCCTAGATATACAGCCATTAAAACAAATAATTTTTGATGGCATGGCGGTTGAATTTGGTGAAAAACAAGCATTAAAAGAAAGTGCCGATTTAATGCGATTTGGTAAAAACGAAATTGAATCAAAACCCGATGGAATTGATTTAGGTGGTCCATTATTAGAGGCTTTATCAGCAACAGGCTTGTTAAATCGATCGTCTTTTTATGATCCTAACAACCCTGCGGTTGTGGATTATTTAAAAAGGCTTAAAAGTGTTTTTGATTCATCAAATGGGTTTGTGTGGATTACAAGTAAACAAAATACAAGAATAGATCAATTAAATGCAGGGGCGGATTATTTAAGGTTAAATCTAAAAGCTACTCAATTAGGTTTGGCGATTCACCCTGTTAGTCAAACGTTACAAGAATATAAAGCGATGAATGAGTTGTATGCAAAAATCCATTCATTATTGGGTATTAAAAACCCAGCAAGATTACAAATGTTAGCCAGAATTGGATACGCTAAACCGTCAAATCCGAGTCCACGCTGGTCTGTAGACACCATATTTATTTAAGAAGTTGAGTCCATTATGAAAAAAGATGAAACAGATAATCAAGTCTTTGAATATTTTAGAGCTATACATATTATTCAACAATTATCAAAAGAAAAAGTTGAAAGTGTGTTACCTAAATCAATGCTGATGTCTCATTTTAATGTATTAGCGCATTTAAGTAGACATAATGACACTCAAACACCAGCGATGTTAGCTTCTGCGTTTCAGGTAACAAGACCGAGCATGAGTAATACTTTGTCAAAATTAGAAAATATGAAATATATAAAAATATTATCAGATCCACATGATGGTCGATCAAAAAAAGTTCAGTTAACTGCTTTTGGCGAAAAGTCATTTCAACTTGCCATTCAAAATATTGGACCTGTGTTTGAATCCATGATCAAAGAGGTGGGTATGACTGTTTTTGAAAATAGTCTTCCAGATCTAAAAAAGATATCGATGTATTTAGATTCTAATCGATAACTGGGTAGATATCTGTTGTTCAGGTTATGTTCAGATAACGTTCAGTTTGAAAAATGTAAAATTAGCATGATGATGGAAAACGGATAACGCCATGATCATGTAAACAATAAAATTAACCCTTAATTCCTAAGTCATAGATAAAATTATGAAGACTATAATTAATATAAAAGACCTTAGTTTTAAACAGATAATGCTTATATTAAGTGGAATTTGTCTGATTGTTACAGTTAGTTTGTATCGATACTTTGATCAAACCTTACCTGAGGTTGTACTTGATAATGAAATAATTAAAAATCAAATGGAAGGTTATTATTTAGAACAATGGCCTGATATAAAAAATCCAATTACCTTGACGGATGAACAATTAACCAGCATCGATACAATGTTGAAAAATATGAGTTTAGCGCAAAAAATTGGTCAGATGATCAGTGTGCCAAGTTATTATGATGACGCTCAATTGTTAGATCTGAATATTGGTAATATTCATTATGATCGATTTGTTATTAGCGAAAAGCAAAGTCGTTTAATAAGTCAAAATGATGAGTTTTATGAATCTATTTTTGAAAATAGTCATAACAAACAGTTCCCTTATATACCTCCTTTTATATGCATGTCACAAAGTGTGGGTAACTATCTTGATACAACAGCAGTCATGTTTGCGAATTCTTATGCAATTGGTGCTGCAAATGATACCGAATTAACCACTGAGTTAGGGCAAGCCATAGCAGAACAACTTTTGTCTACTGGTTTTAATTGCGTTTCTAATAATGATATTAATTATTCAATATCTGAGCATCCTTTAAAAAGTATTCAACTTTTATCGTCATATTACGCAGGTTTGTTGAGTCAACCAAGAGTATTTAGTGTTGTGAATATATCAGTGTCAGACGATATTAACTTTGATACAGATAAAAATTATTTATCTAATAATTATCTTCATGCTTTAAATTTTGGTGCTTTGGGTGTGAACATTGAACAGTTTGATAGTGCTGATGTTAAAAATAATACCATCACCAACCTTAAAGAAAAAATGCACTTCAAAGGGGTTGTGATCGCAAGTGCCAATCTGGCAGACTCTATCGATGGATGTTGGGTTGGGCAATGTGATCGGCTAATAAACTCTGGAGTGGATGTTGTAATGTTAGCACCAAGCTCCCGTGAAAATGATCGTGTTGATGAATTTATTAATAATACGATTCAATCCGTTAAGAACGGAAAGATTAAAATTAGCCGAATTGATGATGCCATTAAAAGAATATTATCCGTTAAAATGAGTTTGGGATTATTTGATGGATTGCTTCCAAGTGAAATCAGTGACCAAATGATAGGGTATAAAAAAATAATCGATTCTCACGAACAATTAGCAAATAAATTAGTGAAAAAATCTACGGTTTTATTAAAAAACGAAAATAATATTATTCCTATGAATCGTACTGGAAATTATCTAATTGCAGGTGAAGCGATAGGCGATAGTATCTATCAATTAGGTTATCCAAATAATAAGAACGGTGTGAAATTTGGTAAAGCATTTGTTCCTTATACTGATGGCGCAACCATTATTGATCCGTTATATTTAAATGAATATCGAGTGCTTGAGAGTTTAATGAATCAACACTACAAATCCACAATGAAAATTAATCGTGAACTAGTCAGATCTCCCATTCAAATGGAATTAATAGTACCTGCAAAAGAGCAATTAAAAATTGATAAATTAAATGCAGAAGAGGGGACAGATTTACGTTATGAATTTTCAGGCAAAGAATACGATATGTATTTAGAAAAATATCGTGAGAAAATTCGTGAATATGTCTCTAAATTTGATCGATTAATTTATGTTATGAATGAACCTACTCAAGAAGAGTTGGTGGGGTTTAATGCTTTTTTAAATGGTCCTCCGATTACACAGTCTAACTTACTAGAGGTTATTGAAGAGTTGGATATTGAAATTGTGGTGGTTTATCTGTCCACCAAACCTAATGCAGTTCCAGTTGCAATGAATCAAGCCGATGCATTTATAATGGCATGGCGTCCTGGAAGTGAAATAAATGCATTGATGGACTTATTATTTAGGGATAAAAATGACGAAGCGGTATCTGATTTCTCGGGTATTTTATCAAGTACATGGCCAATGCGTAGCTGTGATTTCTATAATTTTATAGCAAGCGAAACCCATGACTCTAAATTTCCGTATGGATATGGTTTGTCGGTACAAGATAAAGCCGGCGATTGGATAGAGTTAAATGAATATCTTAATTTTTGTCAGTATAGAAGGTAATAAATAATGAGTAAGTTAACGCCACATAATCAGTTCAGTGCGTATAAATTTATTACGCCGTTTATTATTATATTTTTTCTTGTCAGTTTGTTGCCATATATTATCGGCTTGTTTATGTCCTTTCACTATTGGTTTTTACTTGAAGAGTTTAAAGGTGAAAATATTGATTTTGTAGGAGTGGATAATTATTTTTTGATTTATGATGAAAAAAATATTAATAGTCTTTTTTCAAGTTTAATTGTTTTTCTTGTAGTTAGTGTGCTTTTTATTCATTTTTTTGCATTGTTATTTTCAAAATTGATAACTTATTGCTTCAAAAGTAGTCAGGCTTGGATATTACTGGCCCTAATTACACCTTATGTAGTGTCAGAGCTCGCATTGCAATTTGGTGCGGGTTATATAGATATAAAAACTCGAGCGTTTGCAGGACTTGATTTAATGGACGTCGCTTTTGAGGATGCCTGGGTTGAAATATATAAGTTGGCGGGGTTCTTTACGCTTATTTATTATATGGTTCTAAAAAGTGTACCCAAAAATATTCTGGAAGCAGCAAAGTTAGAAGGGGCGTCTATCGTAAAGGTATTTTTTGCAATTGAGCTTCCCCATATGAAAAAAATGATATCAATGATGTTTGTGCTTTCAATCGTAATGTTAATCGGTAAAGCTCGAGCCGTTGATTTTATGATTCAATTTTTATGGCAAGCTGGTGATATGGGATTAGCTTCAGTATTTACTTGGACCTATGTATATTTATTACTGATTATTGTGTTTCTTATATTCGTTTACAAAAAAATTAGACAGGCATTAAAGGAGAAACAACTATGAGTTATGTAATTAGAAATTGGTTACTTAAATGTTATGCTACTTTTTTTATGGCGATTATCGCTTATATGGTCGTCAGTCCCTTTTTTAAATATTTGGAACCTTTTTTAGATTGGGATCGTTGGCAGTCTACTTATGTGTCCTTACAATTTAGTAAAATTAGATTTAATGCCGTATTGGTAAGTTTTAAAGTGTCCATTATTGGTACCTTGGTTGGATGTACCGTTGCTACTTTAACGGCTTATGCATTAGCGGTTTATGAATTCCGTTTTAAATTAACCGTGATGATTTTACTTGTGATCATTATGATGATTCCGTTTATTGTGAATGTGGTGCCATTGTTTTTAACATTAAAATTAGCCGAGCAATATTTAAGTTTTTTAACTCAAGTACCCGTTATCTCATTTTTTACAGCAAGAAGCTTTAGTACATTACTGCCTGTCTTAATTCCTGCGTTTGGTGTGTTTGTGATCAAGCAATATTTAGAAAGTGTATTAAATAAAGAAATGTTAGAAGCGGCGAGAATAGAAGGTGCCAAAGAAGGCCGAATCTTTTTAAGATTAGTTTTACCGATGTTGTATCCTGTAATTGCCATTGTTGCTCTTAGTCAATTTGCAATCATTTGGAATAGTTACAGTATTAGTCAGTTTTTTGTAGGAGATCCCATTGAGCGCGGCCTTGCTCATACCATTGTTGCAGGTGACGCACCTTTTGGCCCAGTTACCAATGGATCATTGATGTTGATGAATATCCTAGTGATCGTGCCTATTATCATTTTGGCATTGTTATCAAGATTCATTCTTAAATTCATTAACGCTGATATGATTTCACAAGAGTAAATATTATGAATAAATTAATAGGTTTTGATGGCGTACGTGCCATTGCATGTTTAATGATTATTTTACATCATATTTCACAGCGCATGAATCCCATGCACACTCCAGATTGGCTGGCTCCGTTTATTGAATTGGGTTTTCAAAGCAATATTGGGGTGAGCATGTTTTTTGTTTTAAGTGGCGCGTTGTTATCCTACCCTTTTTGGAAGGCGCATATTAATCAAACACAAATGCCTAAAACCGGTGTGTATTTTTTAAGACGATTCGCTCGAATTGCCCCTGGTTTTTACTTGAGTTTAACCGCAACGTTTGTGTTGTCTTTTATGGTGTTTGATTCAACGTTAGATACACAGTTAATCGTGCGATACATTTCAGGTTTATTATTTTTAAACGAATTTCATTATGTAACGTTATTTCCAGCTGATGTTAATGGGCCGTTATGGTCTATTGGATTTGAAGTGTTTTCCTATGTGTTATTATTTTTGGTGATGCTTGGTCTGTTTAGGTTCTTAAAAAATAGACCGTTTACAGATGCGTTATATTATTTGTTATTTATATTTTGTTTAACAATTATGATTCATGTTTGTATCTATAAATTTATGCCAATCATTAATGAAGGGCGAGGCTGGCAGCATGGATTAACAGGTGGCGCATTAATTTGGATGCCAGGATACAACCCTATGAGTTTATTTTCGCATTTTTTCTTTGGTATAGTCGCGTCAGCTTTATTAGTGTATTTAATTGATAAAAAACAAACTTCTGATAAAGGTTTTGATTATTTTATATTGTTTAATTGGTTTGCCTTTGTCATTTATGTGTATTTTCAACGCTATGATACCTTTTTGAATATCCCTTATTACTGGCCGTTTTTTCCAATGTTAATTGGGATAACCTTGATTTGTTTACCGTTTACTAAACATGCTGCCAGAATATTAGATAATCGCTTTTTTGCGTTCACTGCCAAGATTTCGTTTGGTTTGTATGTGTGGCATTTTTTGATTATTGAGTTAATTCAAACCTTTTTGTATGAAAGTTATGGTGTGTTTGAAACTGAGCATTTATCAGTCTTTTTTATGGCATCGACGCTAACGGTTATTTTTTCTTACATTATCGCTACATTGTCGTTTTACTTAATTGAGCGACCTGTGCAAAAATGGTCGCAATCATTTAACTGATCCAATTATATGTGGCCAGAAAGTAGCGAACAGCCCAAAGAATTAAAAACAGGACTCACCACAGGCAGTTGTGCAACGGCCTGTGCGTTAATGTCTGCGCGCTTGTTGTTAAATTTATCCGATGATTTAAAAGATCAATTAGTCAGCATTACTTTGCCAAAGGGCAAAGTAGTGGAAATACCCGTTATTGATTTGAAGTTAAATAAAGACACTCAATCAGCTAGGGCCACCACAATAAAAGACGCAGGTGACGACCCCGATGCCACTCATGGTGCTTTTTTAAGCGTTGAAGTGTCGTTAGTTGACAATATGGGTGTTGAGTTTGTTGCAGGAAAGGGCGTTGGGACAGTAACAAAAACAGGCTTAGCGTTGGATATTGGTGAGCCGGCTATTAATCCTGTTCCTCGTAAAATGATCATTGAACATTTAATGCTTATCGCAAAACAAGCCCATTATAAAAATGGATTTAAAGTAACCGTTAGCATTAAAGATGGCGAAACTATCGCATTAAAAACCATGAACCCCAGACTTGGCATTTTAGGCGGGTTATCCATTTTAGGCACAACCGGTATTGTGCGTCCTTTTTCTTGTGCTGCTTATATAGCGTCAATTCATCAAGGCATGGATGTAGGGTCTGCAAATGGCGTTAAACACATTGGGTTTGCAACGGGAAATCAATCAGAACAAGCATTAAAAGATCGTCATCAATTAGCTGAAATGGCGATTATTGAAATGGGAGATTTTGCAGGGGCGGGTATTAAGTATCTTAAACATTTCTCATTTGAAAAAATTACCTTTTGTGGTGGGTTTGGCAAATTTTGTAAATTAGCTCAAGGGCATTTAGATTTACACAGTTCAAAAAGTAAAATGGATTTTGAATTTTTAAGCGAGCAAATGGCTTTGCTGGGTGCAAGTGATTTAATTATTGAAAAAGTAAAACAAGCCAATACGAGTATCGAAGTATTAAATTTGGCCATAGAGCATGATTTAGACTTGCCCGCTCAAATTCGATTATTGGTGAGCGAAACCATTAAAACTCGTGCAAAATTACCGAATATGAATTTAGATGTGATGCTTGTGAATCGTAAAGGTCAGATCATTTAACGAAATTCGCCAATCACCATTTTTAGTTTTTCAGAATAACGCACTTCAATATTGTTTATTTTTGACCAACGATTAATGATTTCTCTTCCTACGCCTCGATTTTGCGTGGCTTTTCTTACTGCCAAATAATGCGCTAAAACCTGTTGCTTGTTAATTGTTTCAACTAACATCGCACCCACTATTCGTTCATTAAAAATCCCATAAACCCAATAGGTGTTTTGTGAGCAATCAAAATCTTTTAAAGGGTATTCAAAAAATAATTTATCCATGCCATCTTTGAATTCATCTTCAATTTGAGTGTCTTTGGATTCTTTAAATATAATCGGCATATTAATTTACTTTTAATTTAATGTTGGTTCTTGGTACACAACAACAGGGTAAGATTTCACCTTCGTTGATCCATGCTAGTGGGTGAGTTAAATAAGCAACTTCGCCTTCAACTAAATCAGTGCGGCAACTTCCGCAATAACCTTCTCTGCATTGATATGATACATGTATACCTTTTGCTTCTAAACTTTCTAGTAAGTTATTTGCTTTTTGGAATTTAATTTTTGAATCAATGCCATCTACTTCAATATAGTGAATGGGTTTTTCAAATGAAGTTAAATCAAGTTGTACTTCTTCGCGTGGTGCTTCTGCATCTTCGAGAAAAAACAAAAATTCATTTTGTTCTTCTATAGCATCATAGGAAATAGGGGTGTCAGGATTTCCCGTTAGTTCAAACGCGGGAGTATCATCGGCCAAACCAACTAAAAAAAAGTCCAGTTGATTCGGATCGATTAATTTACTGCTTTTTTTGGACATAAAAGAGGAGGGGGAATATAAAGGCCAGCTAACTGGCCTTGAATTAATTAAAGGTCAAAATCACCAAAATCACTGTCGTCTAACTCAGAGTCAATTGCGCCAACTAGGTAACTTGAAATTTCAGATTCTTGAGGTGCAACTTGAACATTGTCGCTTACTAACCATGCATCCATCCACGGAAGTGGGTTGGATGTTGCGCCGAAAACTGGATCGAATCCAATGGCTTTTAAACGTAAGTCAGAAATATACTCTACATATTGGGCTAAAATATCTTGGTTGAGACCGATCATTGATCCATCTTTAAATAAATACTTTGCCCATTGTTTTTCTTGTTTGGCAGCTTGCATGAAAATGCTCACTACATCACCTTGGCACTCTTTAGCAATTTCGGCCATTTCTGGATCGTCTCTGCCTGCTGCCATATGCTGTAAAATATGTTGTGTGCCGGTTAGATGTAATGCTTCATCACGAGCAATTAATTTAATTATTTTTGCGTTGCCTTCCATTTTTGCGCGTTCTGCAAAAGCAAATGAGCATGCAAAACTCACATAAAAACGCACCGCTTCTAATACGTTTACTGAAACCATAGTTAGGTACAATTTCTTTTTCAAAGAACGCATCGATACTTCAACACTTTTGCCTTTAACTTGATGAGTGCCTAAACCTAATGTGTGGAAAATTTCAATTTCTTGAATTAAAGCATCGTAATGCTCAGTCACACTTTTTGCACGCTCTACAATTTCATCGTTTTCTGTGATGCTATCAAACACTTCTGTAGGGTTTGGCATCGTGTTACGAATAATGTGGGTGTATGAGCGAGAGTGAATGGTTTCACTAAATGCCCATGTTTCAATCCATGTTTCTAATTCTGGTAACGAAACAATCGGTAAAAACGCGACGTTAGGTGAGCGACCTTGCACAGAATCTAAAAGGGTTTGGTATTTTAAATTGCTAATGAAAATGTGTTTCTCATGATCAGGTAAATCTGCAAAATCAGAGCGATCTGTTGATAAATCGACTTCTTCTGGACGCCAAAAAAATGAAAGTTGTTTTTCAATTAATGATTCGAAAATTGGGTATTTTTGTTGATCATAACGTGAAACATTGACGTTGCGGCCAAAAAACATTGGCTGTTCTAATGCATTAATTTTTTCACGGTTAAAGGTTTCGTATGCCATTATTTTTAATCTCTAAATCGTAGCTATTAAATACACATTCAATAGCTACGTTTGTTCTGAATAGTTAATTTAAATTTTGCATGCGCCGCCTGCGCAATCATCTTCTTGTTCGCCAGCACCATCACGTGTGTTGTGGTAATACAAAGTTTTAACACCGTATTTATAAGCAGTCATTAAATCTTTTAACAATACTTTCATTGGAACGCGTCGATCGTTAAATTTATTTGGATCGTAGTTTGTGTTAGCAGAAATCGCTTGGTCCACAAATTTTTGCATGATGCCAACTAAGTGTAAATACCCGTTATTATCTGGGATATTCCATAACAATTCATAATTGTTTTTGTATTTTAAGTATTCAGGAACCACTTGTTTTAAAATACCATCTTTAGATGCTTTAACAGAAACAAAACCACGTGGTGGTTCAATTCCGTTTGTTGCATTACTGATTTGTGATGATGTTTCAGAAGGCATAAGCGCAGTTAATGTGGAATTACGTAAGCCATCTTTTTGAATGTCTTTGCGTAATGTTTCCCAATCTAACAATAATGGTTCATTACAAATATTATCTAAATCTTTTTTGTAATTATCAATTGGTAAAATACCTTGTGCGTAACGTGTTTGTTTAAATTCACGACACGGACCAAATTCACGAGATAATTGATTAGAAGCTTTTAATAAATAATATTGAATCGCTTCAAAAGTTTGATGCGTTAATTTATTTGCAGAACCATCTGAATACTTCATACCATTTTTAGCTAAGTAGTATGCATAGTTAATGACACCTACACCTAAAGTACGTCGATCCATTGAGCCTTTTTCAGCGGCTTTTACTGGATAGTTTTGGTAGCTTAATAAGCTGTCTAATGCACGTACGATTAAATCGGATAATTCTTCTAGATCGTCCAATGCATCAATCGCACCTAGGTTAAATGCTGCCAAAGTACATAATGCAATTTCACCTTCTTCATCGTGAAGATGTTTTAAAGGTTTAGTTGGAAGTGCAATCTCTAAACATAAATTTGATTGGCGAATAGGCGCAACGCTTGGATCAAATGGCGAATGTGTGTTGCAGTGATCGACGTTTTGCACATAAATACGCCCTGTTGAAGCACGCTCTTGCATAAACATTGAAAATAAATCGGCAGCTTTGATGGATTTTTTGCGAATGTTTAAATCTTGTTCATACTTTTTGTACAATGCTTCAAAGACGGTTTGATCTTCAAAAAATGCATCGTATAAACCTGGGACATCACTTGGGCTAAATAAAGTGATATTACCGCCTTCAACTAAGCGTTGGTACATTAGTTTATTAAACTGTACGCCGTAATCCATGTGACGAACGCGGTTTTCTTCAACGCCACGGTTATTTTTAAGTACTAATAACGATTCAACTTCTAAGTGCCATAACGGGTAAAATACTGTAGCAGCACCGCCGCGAACGCCGCCTTGGGAACAACTTTTAACGGCTGCTTGAAACAATTTATAAAATGGAATGCAGCCTGTATGGAACGCATCGCCGCCACGAATGTTTGAGCCTAATGCACGAATTCGTCCAGCGTTAATACCAATACCAGCACGTTGTGATACGTAGCGCGTGACCGCTGCGGTTGTTGCGCTAATAGAGTCTAACGAATCACCGGATTCAATTAAAACGCATGAGCTAAATTGACGAGTTGGCGTACGAACCCCTGCCATAATTGGCGTAGGTAAAGAAATTTTAAAATTTGAAGACGCATCATAAAAACGACGAATGTAATCCATTCTTGTATCAGCGGGGTAGCTTGCAAATAAACACGCGCCAATTAATACATATAAAAATTGAGGACTCTCAAATACATCACCGGTAACACGGTTTTGTACCAAATATTTACCTTCTAATTGTTTAACGGCTGCATAAGAAAAATTTAAGTCACGACGATGGTCTATAAAATCGTTCATTTGATTGTATTCAGCTTCAGTAAAATCCTTCATCAAGCTTGAATCGTATAAATTTTTCTCGACCATTTTGGCTACATGAGCATATAAATGTGGCGGTTCAAATTGGCCAAATGCTTTTTTGCGTAAATGGAAAATGTTTAAGCGTGCTGCTAAATATTGATAATCTGGGCAGGTTTCGCTGATTAAATCTGCTGCGGATTTAATAATTGTTTCATGTATGTCGCTTGTTTTAATACCATCGTTAAATTGCAGATGTGCTTTTAGTTCCACCTCAGATACCGATACATTGGTAAGCCCTTCTGCGGCCCAATCGACGACTTGATGAATTTTATCGAGGTCAAGGGGTTCTTGGCCACCATTTCGTTTTGTGACAATAAGATTTTTGTTCATTAAAAGACCATTAGTAATGTTCTGTGGGTGCGAAGCAAATGGAAACAATCCGTGTGCGCTTGCAGTAGCAAATAGCTCAAAAACAGGAAAATATTATTCAAAAGTGAATGAATAAAAGAACTGACAGAAAAGTTGAGCTTTTTCACCTAACCACTAGATGTTGTGTTTAGAAAATCAAGAGAGCACAAGATAGTGTGTATTGGGGATTGTTGCAAGAGGGAATTTTACCAAAAAAATCAAAAAATAATGAATGTTAGCACTCGCTTACTTATAAAGCTGTTTTTGTAAAAGATTGTAAAAAATCAAGTGGAAAAAACTTTTTTTTTACAGTTTTTTTTTAGGAATTGGCATGGTGAAAATTGATTAAAAAGCAAGCAGTGCTGATCATAAAGTGAGCCAATTAATAGAGTGTTTTTTCACCAGCTGGGCGAGTCTTAAAACGCTTATGTAACCATAAGTATTGTGGTGGGAATTGTTCGATTTCTGACTGGAGCCATTTGTTGTAAATTAAAGCGTCTTGTTCATCATTTGCACTTGGAAAATTTTCTGGTTTAAAAAATCGAATTTCATATTTACCATGACTGACTTCAAAATAGGATGTGAATAGAACTTGAGCGTTTGATATTTTAGCTAAACGTGAGGTCGCGGTAATGGTTGCAGTTTGTGTATTAAAAAATGGAACAAAAATACTGTCTTTTCGACCGTAATCTTGATCCGGTGCATACCACATAACCTGATTTTGTTTTAATGTTCGAATCATGCTTTTTACATTTTTGCGATCAATGCAAGACTGGGTAAATTTACTTCTTGATTTAATCATGAATTGGTTAAGAATTGGATTGTTATGATGGCGATGCACTGTGTGATATTTAGTGACATTACTCAAAAGCGATCCGGCAAGATCTAAAATTGTAAAATGCCCGCCAACTAATAATACGCCTTCTTTTGCTTCGATTGCTTGGTTTAAAATATCTAAGTTAGTAAAGGTTACTGAATTTTTGAAGGTTGATGTTGGGCGACACCATGCGCTGGCGGTTTGAAAATAACCAAGTACATTGGTGTAAAAAGTGCGTTTGGCTAATTTGATTTGTTCGCTTTTGTTTAATTTTGTGAAGCAGATTTCAATATTTCGAAGAGCAATTTTCCTTCGGGATTTGATTAGGTGCCAAGACAAAAAAGCAATGAATTTCGCGAGTGTTTTTTGGGCAACTAAAGGAGAGTAAGCAATAAAATAAAAGAACGCTATCAGGTAATAGGCATTGATGGTTTGTTTGAAATTAGGTTTGCGTTTCACTTTTATAAATTACCTTTAAATATAATGTGTCGATTGCTGAATCTGAATGTGGCAAGTTTGCACAAACGGGTCTAGTATAACTGTTACAAATTGTAATTACCTAATCCAAAAATTAACTGGTTATTTAACACATTATGGCAAATTCAATTCCTAAAGCGGTGACTCGATTAAAAGGCGCACACAAGATCGTTACTTGGCTGCATGCATGGCAAATTCGACGTAAAGCCCGTAAAGATATTAAATCCATTAAAAAATTACTAAAGTAATTGTCAATTCAATGCTGCTAGAAACTCTTCAATCTGTGTTTGATTAAAGATCTGTATGTGGTTTGATTGCAAAAGTGACGCCGTCACCCCCGCCTGTTTTATTAATGTTTTACTAAATGTCCCATCATATGTTTGCTCATTTCCACAGCTTGGGCTATTTTTTGCCATTAGTGCGATGCCTATGTTGTGTTTCAAACACAGCTCTAAAGTTAACTTAGCCCCTGTTATAAATGCTTCTGTCACATCAATATTGGATTGGGTTCGTACAAACTGCTGTTTATCAGTATGAATGATTTCAGCGGGCGCTCTTGGAGTGGGTAATCCACCAAGCATCTCTGGGCAGGCTAGTACGATGCGT
This sequence comes from Marinicellulosiphila megalodicopiae, assembly GCF_045862395.1. Taxonomy (NCBI): domain Bacteria; kingdom Pseudomonadati; phylum Pseudomonadota; class Gammaproteobacteria; order Oceanospirillales; genus Marinicellulosiphila; species Marinicellulosiphila megalodicopiae. The sequence continues at coordinate 3,674,991 of NZ_AP023087.1, read as the reverse complement.
TTATCTAATTGAAGCAATTTAAGGGCAGGGTGATCAACTAAATTATGCTTGCCATCATAACGTACGTTTTGTCCCATCAAGCATGCGCTTATTAAAATTTTATGGCTCATAATGAAAACTAAGGGTGATCAATTCTTGTAATACCTGTAAATCAATATCAGCTAGTTTATTAATATAAAGACAGGCTTTACTTGTTTTGTGTTTGCCAAGCTTGCTTAACAGTTGATCATATTGAGCAAATCCTGAGATTAAATACAGTGCAATATATTGTTTGCGTGGTGAAAAACCAATTTTTAAAAAATCTGTAACTGAGCCGTTAGCGTATTGAATCTTTGTGTTACCAAACCCAATTATGCTTTGTCCCCACATATCTCCTGGTTCTTTGCAAATATCACAGAATAGGTCGTATAACACTAAGCCATCGCGTTTTCGTGTTTTGTGCTCGACTAAGTTTAAAAATTGTAAAATATTCCCATCGTTTTTTTGAGTCTTGATTTCGGTCATTGGTTGTTCACTTTTTTAAATCTAACATCTAATAAAACCACCCATTTCACGGCTAATCAACCCTTTTATTTCCAACTCAAATAATAGTTGTTGGGCGTTATGAAACTCAATGCTACAGATATAAGCCAATATCTCGATAGGTTGAGGTACATCGTTAATTAATTTGAACATGTTGTTTTGTTGTGGGGTTAAATTAATTGAAGGGGCCTGGTTTGGCTCAATAGGTGTTGGGTATTGATTGCGCCATTGTATGATGTCCAGTACATCTTGTGCGCATTGAATTAAATGTGCACCCTGCGCGATAAGGGTGTTACAACCTTGCGATGCGTCAGATAATGGGGATCCAGGAACCGCCATGACTTCTTTGTTTTGCTCTAATGCTAATCGTGCTGTAATTAATGATCCGCTTTTTTTGTGAGCTTCAATCACTAATACACCAGAAGATAATGCACTGATGATACGATTTCGTTTGGGAAAATTAAAACGGCTGGGTTGAGTATTTAATGCAAATTCACTAATTAGTGCGCCATTAGATTGAATCTTTTCAAAAAGTATTGCGTTTTGTTTGGGATAAACGCCATCAACGCCTGTACCTAATACTGCAATAGTCGGTGTGCCCTGTTCGATGGATTGAGAATGAGCAATGGTGTCGATCCCTAAAGCGCCGCCGCTGATTAATTGAAGGTTTTGCTCTGTCAGTTGCTTACAAATTTGTTGAGTAATTTGAATGCCTGAAGCGGTACATGCTCGAGACCCAACCACTGCAATTTGTGTATTGTTTAATAAATTAACATCACCTTTAACCCAGAGTAAAATAGGAGGGTCAGCGATTTGTTTGAGAAGGGCGGGGTAGCGCTCATCATTAATGTGTAATAGAAACTGTTGTCTATCAGGGTTGATCCATTTGAGGTTTTGCTCAATGAGTGACCAGTTTTCATGGTCGGGATCATTGCGCATTTGATGAAGTGTTGTGCGAGCTTTAAGTGGGAATAATTGGGTTTGTTCCAATATGTGTTTTGGGTTGCGCTGAACTTGGTAAAAATCATTCAATCGTTTTGAACCAAGTGACGGTAAAAAATAAAGCGTTAACCAATAAGTTAACTCATTATCAAATTGCGAGAAATTGTCCATTTTCAATATCCTAATAACAAAAAAGACAGCTCGAAGGCTGTCTTTTAGTAAAGCTGAATATTTTAAATGCGCAATTATTTTGGTGAGATGCCAAGGTCGCCAACACGAATTGGATTAAACGCTTCTAAAATTAATGCATAGCTTGTTTTTTCATCGACAGAAAATATCATTGCCAAACCAGCTTCAACATTAGGTAGTTTGTATTTTAGACGGGTTTTAGGATCCACAGCTGTGCCACCATTTTGTACAATTGAAAGCATATTGCCAACTTCTAGGCCATCTCTTGTCCCTTTACTTATTAATACAACATCATATTGTCCAATTGCACTTACACCGCGTGAAACCGATAAGATATGAGCGCGAATATCTCCACTAGGTGCGCTTGGTGTATAAAACGGTTCAATATAATTATTTTGAACTGGGTAAAGAAAATCCCCAACACGAATATTAAATTGTGTGTTCTGAAGGGTAAGGGAGTGAACCCCGTTTTCTTCTTCAACGTAATCCGCTAATCCAAGTGAACGAATTTCTAAGCCTAATACTTCTTTGGTGTCAGGGTCTTTGTGTAACTCACCTTTACGGTACACCATATAATTAGTGATGTTTGAATCGAATGTGCCAACAGCATAGATTCGATCGCCGCCGCCTAGTACCAAGCGACCATCACGGCTTGCTAATATATGGGGTTTATTTTCGATATCAGCAGGATTAACAACTTGATTTCGATTTAAGAAAAATTCGATGTGTTCACGTGGAATGGTTTGAATTGCCGAGTCCGTTGGGACCACAATTGGCTTGGGCACCAATACAACGGTTCCATCAGCTCTTACATAAGTAGAGTCTGTATCTGAATTTGAAATAGCGGAAATAGTATCATTGCCTGATGACCAATTATTATTAGTATAATCATCGTTATTGGAGTTGTTTGACGAACCATTTTGATTGGTTGTGTTGCCTGGGTATGAGTCGGTGTTATTGTTGTCGATAAATTGCTGGCCAACAGTGGATACTTTGCACTTTTCCATGTCATCACAATTTAAGAATAATACATCACCTGGATAGATTAAATGAGGGTTCTCAATATATTCGTTATAGCTCCAAATTTCAGGCCAGCGCCATGGAGAATGTAAATACATGGATGAAATGTTCCATAAAGTATCGCCTTTTACGACGGTGTATTTTTCAGGAGCATCTTGTTTAATCTGTAAACTATCGCCTTCTTCCATGCGATCTGCCAACAATGCAGTGCTGATGCACAAACCCATTGTGAGTGAGATTATTTTTCTCATCTTATCTATACCTATTTCAAACTGACTTTTTAAAAGCCATCTATTAAGGAAACTATATATTTATGAAACTCTATTAATTCAACATTATGTCACGATTAAGTGCGTTTTGTGTACATTTTAGAATAGATTTTAACCTAAAGACTTTATTTTTTGTGATGTTAACAACGATTTCGTCTGACTTTATATGAATTGGTTAATAATAGTAACTATATCGCTGATGATTGCGCTTGTAAAAACAGAATTTGAATGTTGCTGAATCACAATCAAAAAATGAATTTATTTAATTGAGGATTCTATTTTTACAGACAATTAACTTCAAATCAGTAAATTAAAAATGAGTAATTGATATTAAAGTGAAGAATTTTAGATTACAGGCATACAAATGCTGTTAAATTTTTTACAATACCGCTCTTTTTTTGTGATAGATGATACAAACATGGCCTTACTCGATATTTTAGAATTCCCAGATCCGCGACTGCGTATCAAAGCAAAACCCGTTGAAACGTTTGATGCTCGTATAGAAAAGCTGTGTGAAGACATGGTCGAAACCATGTATGACGCACCAGGCATCGGTTTAGCAGCTTCTCAAATAAACGTACACGAACGTGTCATTGTTGTGGATGTGTCAGAAGATCAATCAGCACCTTTAAAGTTAATCAACCCTGAGTTGACATTAACAGGTAATAAAATCGATTATCAAGAAGGCTGTTTATCGGTACCTGGTTTTTATGAAGAAGTGTCTCGAGTGGACAAAATCACCGTAAAAGCATTCAACGAAAAAGGCGAAGCCATTGAATTTGAAAGCACAGATTTAGAAGCGATTTGCATTCAACACGAATGTGATCACTTAGATGGCAAGTTGTTTGTTGATTACTTATCAACATTAAAGCGCAATCGAATTCGTAAAAAGTTAGATAAGATCCATAAAGAGCAATCCAGACAAGGGTAATCATGAGAGTCATTTTTGCTGGGACACCAGAATTTGCTAGCGAGCATTTAAAATGTTTGGTTGAGGCGGGTTATAACGTAGTGGCCGCTTACACTCAGCCAGATCGTCCTGCTGGACGCGGACGTAAAGTGCAGGTATCTGACGTTAAAGCCGTGGCTGAGGAATATAATATTCCCGTCGAACAGCCTTTAAATTTCAAAAGTGAAGAATCGTTACAAATATTAGCTGCTTATCAGGCTGATGTAATGATTGTGGCGGCTTATGGCATTATTTTACCAAAAGTAGTTTTAGATATGCCTACCTATGGTTGTTTAAATGTACACGGTTCTATTTTGCCAAGATGGCGCGGCGCGGCACCTTATCATCGTGCAATATTGTCAGGTGATAAACAAACCGGTGTCACTATTATGCAAATGGACGTCGGTTTGGATACCGGTGATATGTTGGTGAAGCATTATTGCGATATTTTAGAGAGTGATAATGCAAGTATTTTGCATGACCGTTTAATTGAAGTGGGTCAAAGCGCGCTACTTGAGGCATTAGACCAGCTTAAAAATGGCACGTTAAAAGCCGAAAAACAAAACCCAGATTTAGCCACTTACGCCCATAAACTTAGCAAAGAAGAAGGCAAAATAAATTGGCTGCAATCAAGCGAAATGATTTTACGCCATGTACGCGGTTTAAACCCGTGGCCAGTGGCTTATAGTTTTGTAGAAGATTTGCCTATTCGAATTTGGGAAGCTAAACCGGCTGCGAATATTTTTTCAAAAAAAGGCTTTCCTGGCGAAATTATTGCCATTAAACCCAGTTTGATTGTGGCAACTCAAGATGGTGTAATCGAAGTACAAATGCTTCAAGCGGCGGGCTCCAAAGCCATGAACGCATCTGATTACATCAACGGAAAAGGCCAGTGGCTTCAAATAGGAATGCATTTTGTCAGTTGATTATAACGTTTATCGATCGGATGCGAGTCCTGCGCAATTAAGATTATTGGTTGCTCAAGTAGTCAACCAAGTTGCTCATCATGGCGACAGTCTTTCTAATCTTTTACCTATGTATTTGCCGAAAATAGGCGAAGATCAAGCCAGTTTGTTTCAAGCTTTGGTCTACGGAAGCATAAGGCAGTATTTTCAATTAAGAAAACTTGTGCAAACCAAACTTAAAACCCCCCTTCGTGGTAAAGAGGTCATTGTCGAATCTTTGTTAATTGTGGGGTTATATCAAATTTTATATAGCCGCATTAAAGAGCATGCAGCAATTAATGAAACGGTTAATGCTTGTGATCTATTAAATAAAGAATGGGCAAAAGGGTTAATTAATGCGGTTTTGCGTGACGTGTTGCGTGACAAAGACGCTGTGTTAGAGCAAATCCAAACCTTCGAGAATTTCCCTAAGTGGCTAGTTAAACGCATCAAAAAAGATTGGCCTAAATATAAGGCGGATATTTTCGAGCAATCTGATCTTCAAGCGCCCATGTCACTTCGTCTTTCAAAGGCCATTGTGCCTGAAGAATATTTGCAAGATTTAGAAGAAGAGGGCATCGATGCTCAGTTAAGTGAAATATCCAAACAGGGCATTCGACTAGAAAATGCCTGTGATGTTTTGGATTTACCCGGTTTTGAAGAAGGGTTAATCAGTGTTCAAGATGAGGCGGCACAATTAGCCGGTCAGTTATTACCTATAAAAGACGGCGATCATGTTTTAGATGCGTGTTGTGCTCCAGGTGGTAAGAGCATTCATTTATTACAACAAGCTGATATTTCTTTAGTTGCTTTAGATCAAGATGAGCGCAGAATGGCGCGTGTTCATGAGAATTTAGAGCGCGCAAATGTTCAGGCAGATTGTATTGTTGCAGATGCAAGTGATACGCAATCGTGGTTTGACGGTAAACAATTTGATGCAATCTTATTAGATGCGCCTTGTTCAGCAACGGGTGTTATTCGTAGACACCCAGACATAAAACTTTTGCGTCGAGACACAGACATTGAAGCGTTAGCTGAATTACAAAAGAAAATTCTAGATTCATTATGGCCTTTATTAAAAACAGGTGGTTATCTTTTATACGCAACCTGCTCCATTTTAAAGCGAGAAAACGAACAGCAAATGAACGATTTTTTGTATCATAATAAAGATGCTAAAGAATGTGATTTACCTGAAGGTTTTGGGATACCAACAAAAATAGGGCGACAGATGTTGCCAAATGGCCACGATGGCTTTTATTATGCGCTATTACAAAAAATTAAATGAATGTATAAGCCACCTAAGAAAATAAAATAATATGAAAATCATCATTTTAGGGGCGGAACGAGTGGGTTCCACCTTAGCTGCTACGCTTGCCAATGAAGACAATGATATCACTGTTGTGGATATCGACGCGGTTAGATTACGTGAATTACAAGACAAGTTAGATATCCGAACCATTCAAGGCCCTGGCGCTGACCCAGATATTTTGTTTCAAGCGGGTGCTGAAGATGCAGATATGTTGATTGCGGTAACTGGCTCTGATGAAACGAATCTTGTTGCGTGTCAAGTGGCCTATTCATTATTTAGAACCCCTTTAAAAATATGTCGTATTCGAAATCATCAGTATCTACGATTTAAAGACAAATTATTTGATCCAAACCCTACTCCTGAAAGTTTTCCTATTGATGTCATTATCTCACCAGAGCAAGTGGTGACGGATTATATTGTAAAATTAATTCGTTATCCCGGTGCCTTACAGGTATTGGACTTTGCAGGTGGTTTGGTTCAACTTGTTGCCATTCAAGCGATCAAGGGTGGTCCATTAGTTGGTCATCAATTACAAACCATTCGTGACCATATGCCTGATGTTGAAGCTCGAGTTGCTGCTATTTATCGCCAAAATCACTCGATTATTCCAACGGGCGAAAGCATTATAGAAGATGGTGATGAAGTATTTTTTATTGCGGCCAAGAAAAATATTTTCTCGGTAATGAGTGAATTACAAGAGCGAGAAAAAGACTATAGGCGCGTGATTATTGCTGGTGGCGGGAATATCGGTTTTTCATTGGCTAAAAAAATTGAGACATTTTGCTCGGTGAAATTAATTGAACGAGATCCCAATCGTTGTTTATGGTTGTCAGAAAACTTAGAAAAAACCTTGGTGTTAACAGGTGATGGGTCTGATAAAGAACTGCTTCTTGAAGAAACCATCGAAAGTACCGATATATTTTTAGCATTAACCAATGATGATGAAGCCAATATTATGTCTTCTATGTTGGCAAAACGCTTAGGTGCTCGAAAAGTGATGACATTAATTAATAATCCGGCTTATGTGGATTTGGTGCAAGGCGGTGAAATTGATATCGCTATTTCACCTTCGCAAGCTACCATTGGTAGTTTGTTGACTCATGTTCGACGTGGGGATATTGAGAATGTGCACGCTTTAAGGCATGGCGCAGCTGAAGCATTAGAGGCCATTGCTCATGGGGATGCAACTTCCTCTAAAGTGGTCGGGCGTGCAATTAATGATGTCGACTTACCTGATGGTGTCACAATTGGTGCTGTGGTTCGTGGCGAACAAGTAATTATAGGCACTGGAGATGTGGTCATACAAACCGATGATCACGTCATTATGTTTTTGGTCGATAAAAGCAAAACGCCTGAAGTGGAACGTTTGTTCCAAGTCGGCTTAACGTTCTTTTAAGGTAGATCGATGCATTTAACTGTAATTTTAAGGGTTTTAGGTGTTTTGCTGATGTTATTCAGCTTTGCCAGTCTGCCTTCTGCTTTTGTTTCGTTGTGGTATCAAGATCATACTTCGGAGCCATTTTTTGTGGCGTTTGGTTTGACTTTTTTAGCGGGGCTATTGAGTTGGTTTCCAGTTAGAAAACACAAACATGAGTTAAGGACTCGAGATGGGTTTTTAATTGTTGTGTTGTTTTGGTTGGTCTTAGGGTTTGCTGCATCGTTGCCGTTGTATCTTGCTATGGATGTCATTAGTTTTACTGATGCTTTTTTTGAAGCTTTTTCAGGGTTAACCACAACTGGCGCCACCGTTATTGTTGGCTTAGATGATCTGCCAAAATCCATTTTGTTTTATCGTCAACAATTACAATGGTTAGGTGGGATTGGTATTGTTGTGTTAGCTGTTGCTGTTTTACCAATGTTAGGTGTTGGTGGCATGCAGTTGTATCGAGCTGAAACACCGGGTCCTGTTAAAGATTCCAAACTCACTCCTCGTATTACCGAAACCGCAAAAGCTCTATCTTTGATTTATTTATGGCTAACGATTATTTGTGCAGTGGCATATAAAGTAGCTGGAATGAGTGTGTTTGATGCGATTTGCCATGCTTTTTCAACGGTTGCGATCGGTGGGTATTCCACTCATGATTTATCTATAGGTTATTTTGATAGTTGGTTAATTGAATCCATTGCCGTATTTTTCATGCTATTAGCCTCTGCTAATTTTAGTTTGCACTTTTTTGCGTGGCGTAAAAAAAGCATTAAACATTATTTCGTTGATGCTGAATTTAAATTCTTTTTAGCTGTAGCCGTTTTAATATCAGTGATTGCCTTTTTAACATTAGCTTACACTGGAAGGTATGAGCCGTTAGCGTCTTTGCGTCATGGTGTTTTTGAGTCTGTATCAGTATTAACCACAACAGGGTTTGGTACAGAGAGTTTTTCAACATGGCCTTTGCTATTACCTATATTGTTGTTTTCTTCCGCTGTAATGGGGGGGTGTGCAGGTTCAACAGCAGGTGGTATGAAGGTGTCACGAGTTTTGTTGATTATCAAACAGGGGTATCGTGAAATCAAAAGGTTGATTCACCCACAGGGCGTATTTCCAATTAAATTAGGTAAAAAGCCAGTGTCTGACAAAGTGGTTCAGGCGGTTTGGGGGTTTTTCTCAGTTTACACATTGGTGTACATCGTTATTATGATGTTGTTAATGGCAAGCGGTTTGGATTTTGAAACTTCTTGGTCAGCAGCTGGCGCAAGTTTAAATAATTTAGGTCCTGGTTTAGGGACAGTGGCTGACAATTATAAATATATTAATGATTTTTCAAAGTGGGTGTTATGTCTTGCGATGTTATTGGGTCGCTTAGAAATTTTCACTTTATTAGTCGTACTGACACCAATGTTCTGGCGAAGATAGTCAGATCAATTTTCAACGATGCACAATATGTATGGACGTGTATAATGCGCTCACTAATTAGGGGTAAGATAAATGCAAGAAAACAATAATTATTCAAATTCACATGATGATGAAATAAATCTTGGAGAATTGTTCATCAAACTTTGGGATCAAAAATGGATGATCGTGATACCAATGGTTTTGTGTGTGCTATTAGCTATTGGATATTCAGTAACACGACCAGCGGTTTATCAAGTCAAAGCGGTTTTAACACCACCAGAAAATGATCAATTATTGGACATTAATTTAAATGGTTTAACTCAATTTACGCCAGAGTCTGTGTTTCGACTGTATTTTAAAGAGTTAAAATCTCCAGCAGCATTACGCGAATATTATCAATTAACTAAATGGTATGAGCCTGAATCTGAATCTGAATCTGAATCTGAATCTGAATCGAACAAACAAGCTGAATCATTAACCCAAAGTGAAATTGATAGCCGTTTTTTATCATTTTTAAATGGTATGGATGTAAGTAACTCAACTCCAGATTTTTTGAAGAAGACCGTAGATGGAAAAATCGTGACAGGCAGTGAAGCAAGTTTACTTCAAGCAGATATTGCTTGGAATACATCAAACTCAGCAAAAACTGCCGAATTTATAAATGGTTACCTATCTTTTGTAAATAAACAATTAATTGCCAAAATTCACAAAGAACAAAGTGCTAGTAAAGCGCAGCAATTAGCGGAGCTTACTCGTATTCAAAATTTAGCCTTGAATGTTGAAAAACAACAGCGCGAATTAAATATTTTAAAAATGCAAGAAACACAGAAATTAGAAATCAGCAAAGTAGAAGATGAAATAGAACGTTTAGTGAATGCGCATTATGAGAATCTAGAAACGCAATTAGTTCAGCTTAAAGAATCTTTAGCAATTGCAGTAAAATTAAACATAGTAGAGCCCAAATCCTTGGAAGATTTTTATGCAGATTCTAAAAATTTAGGACAGATTGAAATTTATACAACAGACAAATCTGACCGATCTAAAGATTATTTGTTAGGCAGTAAATTTTTAAATGCTGAAATTCAAGAAATTGAAAAACGTCGTAAAGATACGCGCTTTGTTGAAGGGCTTTCAGTGCTAAATCAAAAATTAGCTGAAGTGAAAAAAAATAGACAGCTAGAAAGCCTTAAAAATCGAATTGATGATAAACCTTATGTTGAAGCATATTTAAAGACACTCGATAAAGTTGCGCAGCTTTCAAATTATAACCTTGAGTTTAATGAACCAGAATTTTACCAAGTGATACAACCTGCGTTAGCACCTGGAGAATCAGTTGGGCGAAATAAAAATATTTATTTAGCGTTAGGCTTAGTAATTGGCGCAATGATAGGTTTGATGTTAGCCCTAATAAGTATTGCTGTTTCTAATTATAGAGAAAAAAATAAAACTAACGCTTAAACGCTTTTTAAGCGTGACATTCAAAATATTTAATTTGGCCCAGTGATGGGTCATTTGCATTTTTAAAATAGGTCAAATTATGTCCAAAAAACCTGAAACATTTCAAGAATTAATTTTATGCCTGCAACAATTTTGGGGCGAAAAAGGCTGTGCCGTTTTACAACCTTTGGATATGGAAGTAGGTGCAGGGACATCACATCCTGCCACATTTTTACGCGCATTAGGCCCTGAAACTTGGAACTGTGCGTATGTACAACCAAGCCGTCGTCCAACCGATGGTCGCTACGGTGAAAACCCAAATCGCTTGCAGCATTATTATCAATTCCAAGTGATTCTAAAGCCTGCGCCTAAAAATATTCAGCAATTATATTTAGATTCATTAGAAGCGATTGGTGTGGATCCATTAGTACACGATATTCGTTTTGTTGAAGACAACTGGGAAAACCCAACATTGGGTGCTTGGGGATTAGGTTGGGAAATTTGGCTAGATGGCATGGAAGTGACTCAGTTTACTTATTTCCAACAAGTTGGCGGCATTGAATGTTTTCCTGTTACCGGTGAAATCACTTACGGTCTTGAGCGTCTTGCTATGTATTTACAAGGTAAAGATTCAGTTTATGATTTAATTTGGACATATGATCCTGAAGGTAATCCAGTCACTTATGGTGATGTATTTCATCAAAATGAAGTTGAGCAATCAACGTATAATTTTGAACATGCAGATGTAACAGGTTTATTGGCGGCATTTGAGCGTCACGCTGATGAAAGCGCAAAAATGATCGAAGCCAATTTACCATTACCTGCTTACGAGCATGTATTAAAAGCAGGACACTGTTTTAATTTATTAGATGCTCGCAAAGCCATTTCGGTAACAGAGCGTCAAAACTATATTTTGAAAATTAGAGGCTTGTCACGTGAAGTGGCTCAAAGTTATTACGAAAAACGTAAAGCATTAGGTTTCCCAATGGCACCTAAGCACTTACGTGAACAAGTGCTGGATCAGGAGAAGTAAGCATGTTGAAACAAGATTATTTGATCGAATTAGGTACTGAAGAGTTACCACCGACTTCTCTAAAAAAATTGCGTGATGCATTTTTATCAAGTTTTGAAGCTCAATTAAAAGAAGCAGGTTTAGAGTTCGATGGTGTTGAAATATTTGCAGCACCTCGTCGATTGGCAGTGTTATTTAAAAACTTAGACGACACACAAAAAGATTTACCGTTTGAGCGTAAAGGGCCAAGCAAAAAAGCAGCCTTTGATGCATGTGGCGAACCGACAAAAGCATTAGCTGGTTTTATGCGCGGCGCAGGTTGTACTGTAGATGATTTAGTCACCATCGATACGCCAAAAGGCGAATGGTTGATGTATCAAGGTATGACAAAAGGACAGGCAACAAAATCATTGTTACCTTTAATGTTGACCGAAGCGTTAGCTAAATTGCCTATTGCAAAAAGAATGCGTTGGGCTGATCGTCGTGACGAATTTGTACGTCCAATACAGTGGTTAGTTTTTTTAGAAGGCTCTACTGTCATTGATGCTGAAATTATGGGCGTTCAATCTTCAAACACATCACGTGGACATCGTTTCCATTGTAATGAAGAAATTGAAATCACAAACCCTAATGACTACGAATCGTTATTACAAAAAGCCTATGTAATTGCAAGTTATGAAAAACGCCAAGCCATCATTAAAACAAACGCTCAAAAAGTAGCGGCAGATAAAGGCGTAACCGTTATTATTCATGATGATTTATTAGATGAAGTGACATCACTTAATGAGTGGCCAGTTGCATTAATGGGGCAGTTTGAAGAAGCGTTCTTACAAGTGCCACAAGAAGCATTGATATCATCAATGAACGAACATCAAAAATACTTCCATACTGAAAATGATCAAGGTCAAATACAGCCACACTTTGTATTCATTGCTAATATTGAATCTAAAAAACCTCATGTTGTCATTGAGGGTAACGAAAAAGTCATTCGTCCTCGTTTAGCCGATGCTAAGTTTTTTTGGGACACTGACAAAAAGACGCCTTTGGTTGAGCGTTTAGAAAAATTAAAAAGCATCACGTTCCAAAAACAATTGGGCACGTTGTTTAATAAAGTAGAGCGTATTTCAAATATTGCCAGTCAAATTGCTGTGAATACACAGGCTGATTTAGAAACAGTGCAAACTGCTGCTAAATTAATTAAAAACGATTTAACTTGTGACATGGTATTTGAATTTACTGACCTTCAAGGTATTGCGGGTAGTTACTATGCAAAACACGATGGTTGGAGCGATGAAATCAGCGCGTCTATTAATGAGCATTATTTACCAAAATTTGCAGGGGATGAATTACCAGCAACACCAACAGGTATTACATTAGCAATTGCTGATCGTATGGATACCATTGTGGGTTTATTTGGTATTGGACAGCCACCAACAGGTACAAAAGATCCTTATGCATTACGTCGTGCAGCTTTAGGTGTATTGCGTATTTTAGTGGGCAAAAACATTGAGATTAATTTACACGAATTAATCAAATGCGCTTATGATCAATTTGATAATTTGCCTCAAGGCGAAGCCGTAATCGAACAAGTTTACCAATACATGTTAGATCGTTTTAGTGCTTGGTATTCAGACGAAAACGTAGCACCAAGTGTTTTTCAAGCGGTACGTGCCATTAATCCACAACAGCCTTGTGATATTAATTTACGTGTACAAGCGGTCAGTGAATTTTTACAAATTGCTGAAGCAAAAGATTTAGCAGCAGCGAACAAGCGTGTAAGTAATATTTTAGCGAAAGTGGATGCATTGCCTTCACAAGAAGTGAATGAAACATTGTTAACTGAATCTGCTGAAAAAGCATTGTTTGAAGCAATTGTTAGCAAAAAACAAAGCGTGTCTGATTTAGTTGATCAAGCAAAATACAACGAAGCATTAAATCAATTAGCAAGTTTACGTGATGTAATCGATGCGTTCTTTGAAGACGTAATGGTTAACCACGAAGACGATGCTATTCGTTTTAACCGCTTAGTGCTGTTAACACAATTACGTCAATTATTTTTGCAAGTGGCGGATATTTCCGTACTGCAATTTTAAGGCGAGTAACAATGAGAGATATATTTGCAGGTATTCGTACTGTTTTGTTTATGACTATTTTATGGGCTGTGTTTACACCTCTTTGGTGTATTCCCATGCTTATAGCGGGTATGTTAATTCCAAAAAATAAACGTTCATATTTAATTGTTCGTCCTTACGCGTATATTGCTGTGCAATTAGCGCGTTTTATTTGCGGTATTAAATACGAAGTGATTGGTCGCGAAAATATTCCCCATGGTAAAGGTGTGGTGATTGCGTGTAATCACCAAAGCACTTGGGAAACATTTTTTATCCAAATTTTATTTACCCCACAAACTCAAGTGATTAAAAAATCTCTTTTGAATATACCATTATTTGGATGGACGTTTCGCTTACAAGATCCGATTGCCATTGATCGTGATGCAAAATCTAAAGCGTTGAAACAAATCATAAATGAAGGTACTGCAAAAATTGAAGCAGGTGTGAGTGTATGTATTTTTCCAGAAGGTACGCGTTCGCCAGCTAATGTTGTGGCAGAGTTTTCACCTGGTGCTGCCATGTTAGCTAAAAAAGCAAACTGTACTATAGTGCCAGTCAGTTTAAATCCTGGTGTGTTATGGCGTAATGATTCTTGGCTTAAATATTCTGGGACAGTCACGGTTGTGATTCATCCAGAAATGGAAGTTGATCATACCAAAACAAGTAATAAAATTTTAGAAGAAACCATTCGTAGTGGTGTTAAAATTATTCCAGTTTAAGGCTCAACATGACACAAGATGAATTAAAGCAACAGGCAGCACAAGCAGCCGTTGATGAAATTGAAAAAGACTTACAAGATGATGTCATCATTGGTGTTGGTACGGGTTCTACAGCCAATATGTTTATTGATTTGCTTGCCAAACATAAACATAAATTTCAAGGTGCAGTAGCAAGTAGTGAGGCAACAGAACTGCGTTTAAAAGAACACGGTATTGAGGTGTTTGATTTAAACGAAGTCACAATGCTTGATGTATATGTGGATGGAGCAGATGAAGTTACGCAGGAGTTAAATTTAACAAAAGGCGGCGGATTTGCATTAACTCGTGAAAAAATAGTGGCAGCAGTCTCTAAAAAATTCATTTGTATTGCGGATGCATCAAAGGCTGTTGAAACATTAGGTGGTTTTGCATTGCCTGTCGAAGTGATTCCAATGGCAAGAAGTTATGTGTCGCGTCAAATAGTAAAACTCGGTGGCAGTCCTGTTTATCGTGAAGGTGTTGTCACAGATAACGCAAATGTAATAATTGATGTTCACGGTTTGAAAATTACCGATCCAAAAGATTTGGAAATTAAACTGAACAATATTGTTGGTGTGGTCACTAACGGTCTGTTTGCTAATCGAAATGCCGATTTATTATTACTAGCTACCGATGATGGCGTTAAACGATTTGAAGCGTAGATATTAATTTGTTAGATAAGAGTCTTAGTTGAAAGCTTAAACTGAGACTCTTTTATATTTAAAATCATAAACCCCATCAATAACCATCCTGTCAATGTCGCCACATAATACATATCTGAATACACAATGCTTCCCCCTAACTCAATACCAATCATAAAGCTAATCAAGTTTAATATTGAAAAAATAACAGGCAATGCGAGTTTGAATCGTTCGAATCGTTTAAAGAAATACAAAATAAATACACTATAAGATAACCATATAGGCAATAAAAAAAGTGGAAATATTGTAGCGTGTTCGAAGTTTATTAAACCTGTTAAATGCCAAATGCTATCTAAACTCATTCCAAATATAGCAATAATAGAAAGTGGTAGAATTGATTTTTTAAAAAAATAAGCCAAGCCAAAAATATTCATTGCCAAACATAAGACAAATAGTAAAGGTGTGTAAAATAACACCATTACTATCCATGAAATTTTAATACTTATAGCAAAATATATTAAAGCTTGTTTAGTGATTAACATGCTGAATAACCAAATTAATTTCACCGACATTAAAGCCGAATTTTGTCATGTTAGATTCGTTTATAAGTGTGTGTTCGTTGACCAAATACATTCTGTCATCAATGGTGATATCAATTGTAGAATCTTTATAAGGCACAATTAAAACGTATTTCATAAACATGCTATTTCCTGCCACATCTATGATGGTTTTTCGTTTTACATCAGCAGCGCTTGCTTCGTATTTTGACTCTGATATTTTAGTTAGCGTCCAAATTCGTTGTTGTTTTTCGCCATCATCGAAAACAAAGTCTTCAACTAATGTGCCGACTTTTCCTTCCCAAGATGCTTGAATGTCAACATTAAAGTATCGCGTTACCAAGCCTTTTCTATCTTTTAAAATTCCCGATGCACTGAGTTGACCTTTAAAGAATTCTTCAAGAATAAGTTTAGGGGTATTTTCTTTATAGACACTGACATGCATTTGGCTGCATCCCAACATAAAAAATGTACAAAAAAGTAATAATAGTTTCATTGAGTTTCTCTTTAAATTTAAATGACTAGATAAAAGGTTTACGCATAATAAATACAAGTGGATGATTTATTATGAAGTTTTCATTAGAAAATTGGTTAGTTTTTGTTGTCCGATTGACGCCTGCTGGGTTTGCGCCACGTTAAAACCTTGTTTTATAAAAAAATCCTTAGCAGATAAACTGACATGTGAGTAATACCTAGGGCGTTTGTTTTTAAAAATGACCTCCATTAATGCGCTGCCTACCCCTTGGCTTTGATAATCACCATGTACAAAAAAATGATCGATATAACCATCAGATTGCACATCGGCATAACCAACCACATGATCATCAATAGTTGCTATAAACGGCTTAATTTTACTGATTCGATTGCTCCAACTGCTTAAGTCGAACTTAGCAGGTGCCCAAGCATTAATTTGCTCTTGGTTATAAAATTGAACGCCAGATTGATGAATCGCTGTGTAAAATACTTCACGCAATTGTGCTTCAAATCCTGTTTGATAATTTATGATTTTAATCATCTAATTTTTTTACCAAATAATACTAATAAAATACCACCCAAAATAAATAGGCTCGCTAATAAAAAACGAAAAGTTAGTATTTCATTTGTAAAAATGACACCTCCTAGCGCAGCAATAATAGGCACTGATAATTGCAAAACGGATGCTTGTGTCACATTTAGTGATTTTAAGGCGGCATACCAAATTGCATAACCCGCACCCGATGCGATCACGCCAGATGCAATCGCTAGCCATAATCCAGCTTGAGTGATATGTATGGATTGATAATTTATAAATAATAATAAAATCGCAATCGGAATCGTACGAATAAAATTAATGGCAGTATCATCAATAGGGTGTTTTGCGCCCATTCCATTAATGCTATATAAAGCCCATGCTAATCCTGATGCACTCATTAAAATTACTCCAATAAAAGATGGAGAATTTAAATTAGGAAACACCAAGTAAACCAAACCTAAAAATGCAATTAAAATCCCAATATATTCAGAGTAATGTAATGTTTTACCGTTAAAAATATGAACACAAATCATGCTAATTTGAACAGATCCGAATAATATTAGTGCGCCAGTTCCCGTGTCTTGTGAAACGTAACCATATGAAAAGGTGATGGCATATAAAAATAAAAATAATGAAGAACGCCATTTGGGTTTATTAATGTGAGGGGAAAAAATATTAAAATGAGAATATTTAAAAAATAAAATGCACCCTAAAAATATAGCTCCAGAAATTAGTCGAATACTTGTGAAACTTCCAGGGTCGATTTTATTTAACCCTAATATGTTAGATTCTAATGCATTTCGACAAAATACAGAGTTTGCTGCAAAGGCCATTAAAGCAGTTAGCGTTATGAAACTTAATTTTAATGTTTGTAAACTCATTTTTAATCCTCTTTTGGAAAATTAGTAACACATTGAGCAGGGCATTTAAAAAAATCCGCTTCTTGGCAAACGTCACTCATCCAATCAATAAATAATCTGGCTTTTTGAGTTAGGAAATTTTGAGCAGGGTAAAGAGCATAAATATCCCAAGCAGGAGTGGTTTCATAATCTGCTAAAATTATTTTTAAATTACCTGCTTTTAATTCATTTATAACAATAAAAATAGGAGCGATGGTGATGCCTAAATCGGCCAAAACAAATTGATTGATCATGTCAGGATTATCGCTTTGTAAACTTGGCTCAAAATGAAAATGCGCAATAGGATCATTTTTATAAATATAAGACCATGTATTTGGTTGAGGTTTGCCGGTATAGCTGATGATTTTATGTTGTTTTAAATCGTCAGGTTTAAGAGGCTCTGTGTATTTTTCTAAATATTTAGGACTGGCACAAACAAAAAATTTCCCCGTCGCGATTTTTTTAGCTCTCAATGAGCTGTCTGCTGCTTTACCGATTCTAATGACCACATCAAATCCTTCTGCGACCACATCCACTAATCTGTCTGTAAAGCTGATGTCTAATCTAATGTCAGGGTAGTGTTTGCAAAAATCCAAAATCGCAGTGGATAAATAACGCATTCCAAATGATAACGGTAAATTAACTTTTAGTTGTCCTGTTGGTGTACTTTGTAGCTCTTTTAATTCTGCTTGCGCTTCGGCTAATAAAATACTGGCATTATTTGCACGTTGAAAATATAACTGTCCTGCTTCAGTTAGTGTTACTTTACGAGTGGTACGATAAAATAACTTTGCATTTAAATCACGTTCAAGGTTTTGAATTTGTTTACTGACGGCAGAGCCTGTCATCTGGAGTTTTTTTCCAGCTAGAGTAAAGCTGCTCGTTTCTACAACAGCGATAAATACGTCAAGGCTATTAAATCGGCTCATAAGTAAGGTTGCTTTGATTGGTTGGTTGAATGGTTAGTTAGTTAGTTGATTGATGAGTAAATGGACTTAATGTTATTACTTTTTTGGGTATTATCAAATAAAAATTGTTAATTATACTGTGCATATTGA
Organism: Marinicellulosiphila megalodicopiae; assembly: GCF_045862395.1. Classification (NCBI taxonomy): domain Bacteria; kingdom Pseudomonadati; phylum Pseudomonadota; class Gammaproteobacteria; order Oceanospirillales; genus Marinicellulosiphila; species Marinicellulosiphila megalodicopiae. Next base: position 3,656,553 of record NZ_AP023087.1, on the reverse strand, counting down.
TTCACTCACTAGAGATTCCATTATGTCCCGAATATTACATATTGATACAAGTGCCGCTAAAGCACAGTCAAATTCGCGTAAATTATCCCAAGCGGTAGTTGACCAGTTAAACCCAACTTCTGTCACTTATCGCGATATTAGTGATGGTTTGCCAATCATTACCGAGGCATTTATTGGGGCAGCTTATACTCCACGGGAGCAAAGAAGCGAAGAGCAAAATGAAATTTTGAGTCTGTCAGACAAGTTAGTAGATGAAATCAAAGCACACGATATCATTGTGCTGGGAGTTCCTATGTATAATTTTAATATTCCAGCAAGCCTCAAATTGTATGAAGATTTAATTGCACGAGTAGGTAAAACATTCATGTATACAGATACCGGCCCAAAAGGGTTGATTGAAGGCAAGAAAATTATTTTTGTGCTGACAAGTGGAGGGGTTCCATTAAATTCAGGTTTACCAATGGACCACATGACCGCATCATTAAAAACATTCTTCAATTTCTTAGGGTTGGAAGATCAAAGATTAATTACAGCATCAGGGTTGGCAGCAAATGCTGAGCAGTCAATTAATGATGCCATGCTTGAAATTGCTAAAATTGCTTAATTTTTTGAATATTTAATAACTAGAAAATATAACGTTCAATATGATCTGGCCTCTCAAGTGAGCGGCTTTTTTTATCAAAATTGTAATTTTTGCAAGAAATTCCATATAAATTGAGATAAAGTTAAGGAAAATATGTAGTAAAAAAATTAAGGCAGTAAAATGAAAGCATGCTTATTTTTAATAGCTTGTGTATTTATGCAATCGGCATATTCCAAAATTTACACATGGGAAGACGAACGAGGCAAAACTATATTTAGTAATGTGCCGCCTAAAACTCAAGTAGCTGAAGAATACAAATTCAAAAATGAAATTGAACGCAATATATTACCGTTAACAGCTGGAAATATAATCGGTAAATGGAAAGAAATCGTAACCGATGGCAACTTTAGAATCGTTGAATTTAATGAGCCAAATGAAGTGGTTGTTTTTCAATATGCCGACAATAGCGCATTTTATAAAGCCGATGGAACTTGGTTGATTGGTGAAGATGGCATTCAAGTTAGGTTAACTAATATCATTAATCAAAAAAGCAACTTTCGCTCTAAACAGACCGTGCGACAAGATTGGCATTTAGATTCCTTAAATTCTCAAGAAATAACCTTAATCATTGAGGGTGAATTAATTCGATTTGGCCGATAATGTGGGCTATTTAACACATTAACTGTTTTAAAAAATGCTTGTCACTAAAATGTCATAAAACTTGTTTATCTTACGCTCATTCAATAATGAATATTTAAATGAAGGTAAATACAATGCAAGATTACGCTGAAGAGCTGATGGAACAACGCTTTGAAGAATTTGATGATGACCATGAAGATTATGAAGACTTTTACGGCGATGAAGGCTGTGAAATGTAACTAAGCACCGAGTTCGGTGCTTTTTTTTGGCTTAAAATTCTATATTGCGCACTTCTTGTAAAAACCTTATCAATTCTTTTGCTTTCATCGTTGTCATCCCAGTCAGTTTTCAGCTCATACATATCAAATATTCAAATATTCAAATATTCTAATATTTAATAAATTTACGATCTTCAAATGGGTTGCTAGTCCTGTAAAGTTTTGAAAATTACTCAGTTACTTCGCACTAATAAGCCATTGTTGGTCACAAATTAGACACGAAGGTAAAGAAAATGACAATAATGGACAGTTTTTAAGTGAGCTTAGCTAAATAATTGTCTAGAATATCGAACAGTGTATTTTTAGGACAGGGTTATGTCGAATTCTCAAATCGAATACGAAGCGGTATATTTATTTTCTTCGTTAAATGTTGTGGCGCAATTTACGTTTAGTCAATTTGAAAAACTCGTCGACATGCGTGAGCCTAAAGAACAATTACAGGGGCGTACGATCAATGCTGCGTTATTGCAATTAGACGGGCAGTTATCCTTGCGCACTTTAGTTTTGTTTACTGTTCCGTTTGATGATTCTGGAAAAGTGGACAGTGATTGGGATATTCCATTACGTCATTTAGCGCAAATGGCTTCAAAAGGACCAGATTTAGGTCAAGGTCGAATCAATATTTCTTGTCGTTCGCAATGCTCTGTGGATTGGTATAAACAAGATCTATGGGAGCCAGATAGCAGTCAAACCCAAGTGTTTTTTAATCATTTACTGCAAACAGTTGAACAAAATAAATTAAAGTTTGAAAAGTTAGAAAAGCAGGAAATTGAAGTGTTACTTCACTCATTAGATGACGCATTAGTGTTAGATGAAGATATTTCAACGATCAAAAATAATGCTAAAAAATACAACGACAATAAAAAGAAATCCCTCCAGCAAAATAATATTCCTACTATTTCAAATATCCCTGTATTAGATGCGCCGACATTAACCGTGACTGCCGAATTTGACGAAACCAGCGACAAGTTAAAAAAACAAATTCTAATTAATCACGAAAAAAGTCAGCTTAAATTTAATGAGATGCTAAAAGAGCAAAAACTTAAGCATGATATTGTTGTTCAGCATAAAAATGAAGAGTTAGAACAAGTTAAGCGTGTGATGCGTAATGAAATGCAAGCAGACAAACAATTGATTAAAAACTTACAACGCAAAATAAATCAATTAGAAGTTCATAACGAAAGTGAAGATCATTTATTATTAGAAAAAGACGAGCAATTAGAAGATTTACAATTTAAATTTGAACAACAAACAGAGCGTTTGGCTGCGTTAAAAGATGAACATTTAGCACTATTAAAAACTCATAATCATCATAAACATACCCAATCCCCCGATGAAGAAATTAATGAATTAAACGATGAAATTAATACATTACATTCTCAATTAGAAGGGGCGTTAAATAGAGAAGATCTGTTAGTAAAAGAAATACAATCACTAAAAGCCTCACAAATTAAAAATGAGGATGCACCGCTTACTAAAAATGAATTAATTGACAAAATGATTGCACAAGAATTGGTGTTCACTGCGTATCACGCAGGTGCTGGACACTTAAGTATTCCCGCTAGAAATGTAACTAATTATTTGAAAAATCCTAATATGTTCGCTGCTCAAAAATGCGCCATGAAATTAAAAGATTATGAAATATGGTTAAAACACTTCGAAACGCCAATTTGCGAGCAGTGTTCAATACAAATCAATCGAGTGAATGCGCCAAATGATTTTGTATTTGCAAAACACGCTTATTGTAAAGAGCATTGTTAAGTTTAAATAAAAATCATACGGAAATTGATTTAATACAAGTTAATGCAACGGCGCTGAACATTATTCGTTTAGATCAAAACGATCCATTTGTTTGTGGTAATAAATGGCTAAAACTTAGCTTAAACATAACCGATCAACATGAGCGTTACGCCACTTTTGGCGGCCCTCATTCCAATCATTTGCATGCATTTTCCTATGCATGCAAACTGCTGAACAAACCCCATTTTGTATTTGTGCGTGGCATTGGCCCAAAAGACACGCCCACTTTGATTGATATTCAAAACAATCAAGGGCAAATCATTCGCCTGAGCAAAAAAGATTACGCGCAAAAACACGACACGCAGATGCAACAACGTTGGCAAAATCTGTACGGCGATATGGCATTTATACCAGAAGGCGGCGACAACGAATTAGCCAAACAAGGCTGTCAAAAGTGGTTCTCAAGCTTAAATTTACCAGACAACGCCATTGTGGGTGTCTCAATTGGCACCGGTTGTACCTTCACAGGATTTGCCCGCGCGCTTAAGCAAAATCAAACATTAGTCGGTTTGCCCGCCTTTTATGCCCATCAACCCATGATCGATGAATTATTAGCCAGTGACACAAAAGGCACATTAAAGATTTTAAATGCGCAAAACCATGAGCGATTTGCTAAAATGGACGATCAACAGCTAAACCAAATGCTTGCCTTTGAAGATCAGCACAAAATATTGCTAGAGCCCGTATATACAGGTAAAACATTATTTCGATTGGTTGAACACTATTCAAAACAAGAATCGCGCCCAATTTATTTTATTCACACCGGCGGATTACAAGGCAGACGAGCAACACTCTAGCTGTTTAACTCATACATAAAAGTGCAGTTTACAGAATTAAAAAAGTGAACTGTTCAGATTCAGTCGCCATTTAAACAACAAAAAATCGCACTGAGCCATGACAAATAATTAAGGTTTTAAACAATATGTTAATCAATTGGTATCCCGGACACATGAATAAAGCCCGTCGCAAAGTAGAAGAAATTCTGCCAAAAGTCGACGTGGTGATTGAAGTATTAGATGCACGCTTACCACTTTCTAGCACCAATCCAATGATCCAAACGCTACGCAAAGACAAACCTTATTTAAAAGTATTAAGTAAATCCGATTTAGCCGACGACGAAATTACCCTAGCATGGCAAAAACACTTTCGTGAGCAAACCAATACTGACTGTCTTTCAATCACCACTGAGAGCGTCGAAATTGCCCGAACCATTCCTGATCGTGTTAAAAAATTAGTGCCACATCGTGGTATTCCAGGTAAACCTGTACGCGCATTAATTATGGGTATACCAAACGTAGGTAAGTCGACACTTATAAATACCCTTGCAGGGCGTAAAATTGCTATTACAGGTGATGAGCCCGCAGTCACCAAAGGCCAGCAAAAAGTTGTTTTGAGCGATGAGTTTTATTTAATTGATACCCCAGGCATGACATGGCCGGGCTCAAAAGACGAAATGGTTAACTATCGCTTGGCAGCAAGTGGCGCCATTCGTGATACGGCTTTAGAATATGACGATGTTGCGATGTTTGCTATGGACTACATGTTGCAAAAATATCCACATTTAGTAAAAGAGCGTTACGGTCTTAAAAAATTATTTGATACCGCTTATGAAGATCTTGCACAGGTAGCAGCAAAACGTGGCTGTCTTCGTAAAGGTGGCTACGACTTAACAAGAGTCGGCGATTTATTTGTACGTGAGTTACGCGCAGGTAAATTAGGTAAAATCAGTTTCGAGCAACCTGATATTCAATACCCTTACAGAGATTTAGAATCTTAAGACCCAATAAATAAAAAGGGACAGTTTATGTTATATGAATTTGGTGATCACCATTTTGAAATAAAAAAACTCAGCAAACGCATTCCAGCGGATGCAAGATGGATTGTGTTTCACAAAGATGAGCTACATGCAAAACATCCAAATTGGGAAGCTTGTTTAAAAGTGGATCACCCTAAAGATCCTTTATATGTGGGTCATTTAAATGGACATCCATATTTTGTTATTGAATTGGAAGATAATCAAACTCATCCAGAATTGATCGATATAAGAGACGTACTCAGCGAAAGTGAAAGTGCATTCTTACTTGTTTCTCGAGCTAAACAATTATTGCAATGGCGCAAACAAACTAAATTTTGTGGCGGATGCGGTAAACTTAATACTGTTATTGACTGGGAATTTGCCACACATTGTTTTGATTGTAATATTCGAAATTATCCACGCATCAACCCCTGTATGATTGTTTTAATTATTAAAGGTGATCAAATTTTATTAGCGCGAAATAAAAATAATAAACATAATTTCTACTCAACCTTAGCGGGTTTTATTGAGGTGGGTGAGTCCGTTGAACTTGCAGTAACACGAGAGGTAAAAGAGGAAGTTGGCTTAGAAGTTAAAAATATCGCCTATTTAAACAGTCAAAGTTGGCCGTTTCCAAGTCAATTGATGTTAGGCTTTGTAGCAGAATATAAAAGCGGAGAAATAGACATCGACAAACATGAATTACTCGATGCAAAATGGTTTGGTTTAGATAACCTGCCAAAAATGCCACCGTCGTACACCATAGCAAGATGGTTAATTAATCAGTTTATTAATCTGAAAAATAAGTAAACACAATCCAATGATAAAAAATTACCCAAAATTCAGTAAAGTGCAACTGCACCAAATCATAAAAACAGAATTACTTAGAGTCAAAATCTTGGCTTTTAACAGCGCTCAAATTGCTCACGATACAGCTACTCATAAAGAAAATATTGCAGAAAATAAATACGACACATTAGGATTGGAAGCTGCCTATCTTGCCTATGGTCAAACTCAAAGGGTGATAGAATGTGATCAAGACATTCAATTATTTGAAAATTTAAAAGTAAAAAACTTTGAGGAAGATACATCAATTAATATTGGTGCGTTAGTAGTGCTGCAGTATGATGAATCAATACAACTATTATTTATATCACCCTGTGCAGGTGGTGCGAAAATTCAATACTGTGATCAAGAAATAAGCTTAGTCACCACCACCTCCCCAATAGGTAAACAACTGCTAGGCAAGTATAAAGACGATGAAATCGAACTGGTAATAAACGGAATCAAACAAACCAAACAAATAATAGAAGTTATCTAATAAAAAAATAACGTCACTTCAATATTGCGAAACAAACGCTGGGAATCCGATGACGCTCACACTCAATGCTCAAAAAAACTCAATCCCATCGTTTTTTAAAATCGTCACCATGTACATAATAAATATTTGCAAAAACCCAATATAAAAACGAACAAGGTTCGGGATTCATCGTCACAGGGATGTGCCCAATTAGAATTGTGCCTCCCTCGAGCATGCATCGTTCCAATAAACACCTGTAGGTTCCGGATTTATTCGGAAAAGACAATCCAAGTCATTCAAAAAACCAAATTTGGAATCAGCAACTAGCAGCAACAAGCAAGCAGCAACAAGCAGCAACAAGTAGCAGCAACAAGGACAGGCAACTAAATAGAAATCAATGACATCTAAAAATAAATAAGGCACATATTTTAGAAAATATGATGCCTTAACAAATTAATTTGTTAAAAAAGAGATCACACAGAGGGAATTGCTACAATTATCGAGCATTGCTCAAATCGAAGGCGCAGGGAATTCAATCAAAATTTATTGATTCGAATAAAAGCTAATAAAATATGTATGAATAATAAAAAAGGAAGCTAAAGCCCAAGAACACTTAATGATTTCACCCAGCCACAAGCTCGCTTGAGTCCAAATTTAGAAAAATGCTGATCGATACTGGATGCTTTGCCAATTAAGTTAGCAAAGCTATTGTTGATATTCAGTGACGCATTTAAAAACAACGTTTCGGACAAATCGAGTCGAGTTAATATGTCGGGTAATTCACTATCGATTTTTCCTTTTTTACTTTCTGCACATTGTTTTCCTGTCCAGTCTACTAATTCTAAATACGCCTTAGTTGAAATTTGAATGTGGGTTTTACAGTGTTTTGAAAGAGGTAATAAATCATTCGGTTGATCTTTTACTAGATTAGAATGGTTTGATTTTTTAAAGCACTCACTTCTTTTTTTGATTGATGTATATTCAGATTCTTCAGGTGTTTTAGTCATTTGAGCGCGCACAGGATTTAAATCTACATAAACCATGGCGGCTAATAATCCTTCATCGTCTAAAATCGCTTTTGATTTATATCGACCCTCCCAAAATTTGCCTGTGCAGTTATCTTCAATATTTGAGAGTCTAGAAATCGGCTCATTAATATTTTTCATAAACCAACCAATATTAATCAATCGATTGCGCCAAATTTCAACGGTTTCGGCTAGCAAAATACGTTCTTGTGGGTTGAGTTTAGAGCCATCTAAAAACGCTCTAGAGATCATCGTACCCGTATACAATTGATGCCAGCGCTTGATTACCTCGGCAGCAGACCAAGACTCAGCCTGTTTAACGTTCACGCTAATCACCATATGATAATGGTTATTCATGATTGCATATGAGGCGATATCAATTGCAAATATGCTGGGCAGTTTTAATAAAATATCTTCAACCCATGCACGGCGATGCTCAAAATCTTGATTGGTATACTCATCTTTACCGCACAGAAATGCGCGACGCACGCAACGGCAGGTAATTAAGTATTTTGTAGTAGCAGTATAATTTACTAGGCGTTTTCTCGCTTTTGTCATGTTGATTCCTAATTGATTAATCAAATGACAACAAATTCAATCCATTTGAATTATGTTGTCTTTATATTTATAAAATGATAGGTCGATTGTGAGGGTTGTCAAATTATTTTAATTAGCCTGTCCTTTTTAGTTTGCTGCTCATTTTAAAGGAATGAGCTTTACACAAGTAAGTAACATTATGAGTGATGTCTATAAAAACGGGCAAAAAACAGTGCTTAGGGATGGTAAAACAATTTATCAAAAAGATGGAGTGTTATTAATTATTAACCCATTTGATGAAAAGAATGGTGGGACAATGTTTAAACCTGATAATATTAGTAAGTATGTCAATAAAATGATTAAGGATGCAGGAGGAGTAGATTTTGACTTTTAGTAGAGATGAAATAAATATTATTAAGGTGTCTGCAGCGGTTTATGAGTTTGTCCCATTGGATGAATCAATTTCTAAAGATATTAATATCGAAGAAAGTTTTGATTTGGATGGTTATATAGATTGTCTAATTAACAATAATGAATTGGTTGATTATAATGTGATCATTTCATTACTTAAGTTGTGTTTGAGCCAAGAGTGTGCTGTTTTGAAAAGGAGTGGCAATTCTTCCTCTCTTCAAAACTATTTTGGAGACCCTTGTGCAATTATTGGTGTAGACGAATTAAATGAATTAATAATTAAGATTGAAAAAACACAATTAAATAAAATAACTTAGATATCCATAGGAAGAAAATCACTTAGACATCCATAGTAAAACCAAGGCTAATCTTGCAAAAGATTAGCCTTTTTTTATCTTTAAATCCTGAATTTATTACACAAGGTAAAATATAGATCGTAAGCGCCTATCCTTCCGCGTTCTTCACATTCCAAGGCAATAATGCTTCGATTTTGTCAGTCGTTGAAGCATTCGGAAGATCTGTCAGCACTTTTTCCAAATATTCAAACGCATTTAATCCATTGGCTTTCGCAGTCTCAATCAAACTATACAAATTCGCACTCGCTCGTGCACCTTTTTGTGTGTCTGAAAATAACCAGTTCTTACGCCCAATTACAAATGGTCTAATGGCATTTTCAACCAAATTATTGTCTATCGGATATTCGCCACTTTCGATATATTTAATTAAATTATCCCACTGATTAAGTGTGCAAAAAACGGGGTCAGGCCTTACATTTGACACTTCTTAATCATCAACTAGCCTTTTAATATTCATTTATTATAAGGCTTTTTTATGGCAAGACCACTTAGAATTGAATTTGCGGGTGCTTTGTATCATGTCACGGCTAGAGGCAACGCTGGTGGTAATATTTATTTAGATGATCATGACCGTGATACTTTTTTAGATTTATTGGCTAATACTTGTGAGTGCTTTAATTGGTTGTGTCATGGGTATTGCCTTATGGATAATCACTATCATTTATAAAAAACAGGGTCAGGCCTTACATTTGACACCCCTCAATCATCAACTAGCCTTTAAAAAACAGGGTCAGGCCTTATATTTGACACCCCTTAATCATCAACTAGCCTTTTAATATTCATTTATTAAAAGGCTTTTTTTATGGCAAGACAAAACAACAAGGACAGGCAACTAAATAAAAACCAATGACATCTAAAAATAAATAAGGCACATATTTTAGAAAATATGTATTTAGGGGTCAGGCCTTACATTTGACATTACCAAGTTCTTATCTATAATCAAATTTTTATTTATGGGTAGATAATGTATGGCTAGGCCTTTACGAATTGAATTTGCAGGTGCGTTGTATCACATCACTGCGAGAGGTAATGCTCGTGGTGATATTTATGTTGATGAAAAAGATCGAGCGGGATTTTTGGAATTATTGGCTACTGCTTGTGATCGGTATCATTGGATTTGTCATGGTTATTGTTTGATGGATAACCATTATCATTTGTTGATTGAAACCTCTGATGCGAATTTATCAAAGGGTATGAAATATATAAATGGGAGTTATACCCAAAATTTTAATAGGAAGCATAAGCGAGCGGGGCATGTATTTCAGGGGCGATTTAAGTCGATATTAGTTGAACAAGACAGTCATTTATTGGAGTTGTGTCGTTATATTGTGTTGAACCCTGTTAGAGCTCAAATGGTTCGTAGTGCAAAAGATTGGCCTTGGAGCAGTTATCGAGGCACGGTTGATCAATCTAAAAAACACGATTGTTTAACAACTGATTGGGTATTATCTAACTTTGGAAAAATGCGAAAACCTGCAGTTGAGAAATATCGAACATTTATCAAGGAAGGAAAAAACCAACCTTCGCCTTGGTTACAATTAAAAAATCAGGTGTTTTTAGGTTCCGATGAGTTTGTTGAGGACATGCAATGTAAAATCTCATTAGATCAATCATTAATTGATGTACCTAAAAAACAAAAATTAAAACCAGTTAAACCCTTAGATTATTATCAAAACAAATTTAAAACTCGAAATGAAGCAATGGCAAAGGCGTATTTAAGTGGTCATTATACGCTTGAAAAAGTGGGTGAACATTTTGGTGTGAGCTATGCGACGGTGAGTCGAGCAGTGAAGCAAATTGAAAATAAATATTGAAACAGTCATCAAAAAAGGGTGTGCTTCTGTCGCATCCTTAAGATTTTTTAACTCTTTGTTTTGTTAAGAAATGAGTGTTTTGGCTTTTAATAGTCGGACATCTAATAATTAAAATTGGTTCATTTAAGCTGCTTGATAGACTAAAGCCAAACCTACAAAATCATATAATGGGTCGGTTGCAAACCTAATCCATTACTCAGTTAGTGCCCACCGCCCCAAATCCCAGCCCAATCGACTATCTACGCAAATCAAAATAGCCCTACAAGCAAAATTTAGCTACAATACCGCACCTTTTTTTAAGTTGTATAAGTAGATTATTGACTGATGTTACGCGTAGACGATTTTGATTTTGAATTACCCGATGAACTCATTGCCCGCTACCCTAGTGAACAGCGCACTCAGTCGCGTTTGTTGCATGTTGATGGGCAGGCTAAAAGCATTGAAAATAAGCAGTTTTCTGATTTATTAGGCTTGCTTGAATCTGGTGATTTATTAGTGTTAAACAACACCAAAGTAATGCCAGCTCGCATTTATGGCAAAAAAGCATCAGGCGGTAAGATTGAGTTATTGATTGAGCGTTTGATGGAAAACAATCAGGCGTTGGCGCATATTCGATCTTCGCGCAGTCCTAAAGTTGGTGCGCAGTTGATTTTGGATGGTGATGTGCCTGTTGAAGTGATTGGCCGTAAAGAGAACTTGTTTTTATTGCAGTTTGAATCGGACATTTTGCCATTATTAGATAAAAACGGTCACATGCCTTTGCCGCCTTATATGAGCCGCGAAGACGAGTTAACGGATCGTGATCGATATCAAACCGTTTATGCAAAAGACCCAGGAGCCGTTGCGGCGCCTACTGCGGGCTTGCATTTTGACGAAGCCATGCTTGAAGCCATTGAACAAAAAGGCGTGCAAATTCAATACATTACTTTGCATGTTGGCGCGGGCACCTTTGCCCCTGTTAAAGTCGACAGCATAGAAGATCACATCATGCATCACGAATGGCTGCATGTGCCACAAGATGTCTGTGATGTGATTAAACAAACCAAACAATCTGGTAAAAAAGTGGTAGCAGTGGGCACAACGACTGTGCGCAGTTTAGAAACCGCCGCTCGTGCAAGTGACGGCATTATCGATGCGTTTGAAGGGGATTCGGATATCTTTATTTTCCCTGGATTTAAATTCAAAGTCGTTGACGCAATGATCACTAACTTTCACTTACCAAAATCCACATTATTAATGTTGGTCAGCGCTTTTTGTGGCACGTCCACAATGATGGGCGCTTATGAGCAAGCAATTCAAAACAAATACCGATTTTACAGTTATGGCGATGCGATGTTTTTAAGTAACCGCATTGAGCCACAGGAGAGTTAATTGAGCGATTCAAAAAAGAGCAACCGTCAGTGTTTTATGACGTTTGATTTAAAAGCGAAAGACAGCAAAACCCTAGCGCGCCGTGCCACATTAGATTTTCCTCGTGGCAAAATCGAAACCCCAGCATTTATGCCAGTGGGCACTTACGGTACGGTTAAGGGCATGTTGCCTCGTGATATCGAAGAAATTGGTGCCGATGTTATTTTGGGTAACACCTTTCATTTGATGTTACGACCAGGTACTGAAATCATCAAAAAGCACGGCGATTTGCATGATTTTATTTGTTGGAAAAAGCCGATCTTAACGGACTCCGGCGGATTTCAGGTTTTCTCATTGGGTAAAATGCGTAAAATCACTGAAAAGGGCGTGACGTTCCGCTCACCAGTAGATGGCGCTAAAGTAGAATTAACTCCTGAAATCTCCATGCAAGTGCAAAAAGATTTAGGCTCAGACATCGTGATGATTTTTGACGAATGTACGCCGTTTCCAGCCACTGAAAAACAAGCCAAAGATTCAATGAGCTTGTCTATGCGTTGGGCAAAACGTTCTAAAGAAGCCCATGGTGATAACCCGTCTGCGTTATTTGGTATTATTCAAGGCGGTATGTACGAGCATCTTCGTAAAGAATCTTTGCAAGGGTTGGTTGATATTGATTTTGACGGTTACGCGATTGGTGGTTTATCAGTGGGCGAGCCAAAAGAAGAAATGCTAAAAGTATTAGATTGCGTGGCCAACGAAATGCCAGAAGACAAGCCGCGCTATTTAATGGGCGTGGGCACACCGGAAGATTTAGTTGAAGCGGTCAGCCGCGGTGTGGATATGTTTGACTGTGTAATGCCAACGCGTAATGCACGAAACGGTCACTTGTTTACATCAGAAGGTATTGTGCGCATTCGAAATGCCAAAAACAAACACGACACAACGGCACTTGATCCAGAATGCGATTGTTATACATGTAAAAATGTATCAAAAGCGTATTTACATCATTTAGATAAGTGTAAAGAAATGCTAGGTGCACAATTGAACACCATTCATAACCTGCGTTATTACCAAACATTGATGCAACAAATGCGCGATGCCTTAGAAAATGAGACATTTGGCGAATTTGTTGAAACTTTCTATAGAAAAAGAGGGCAAACGCCCCCATCTACCACCGAATCATAAAACTTAAACAATTAATTATTTACTTACAGGAAAAATAACCATGTTAAAACGTACTCTATCTTTACTAACTGTGCCTGCATTAATGCTGGCGTCTTGTGGTCCAACGGTTGCTGCAGACGGAACTGCAACACCACAAGGTGGTGAATTGATGCCATTTTTTGCTTTTGGTGGCTTAATGGTCTTGATGTATTTCATGATGATTCGTCCACAACAGAAAAAATCTAAAGAACACAAAGCGTTAATGAGTGCCATTTCAAAAGGCGACGAAGTATTAACTACTGCAGGTATTTTGGGTAAAGTAACTAAAATCACTGACGAATACGCAACCATCGAATTAGTAGATGGCGGTGTTTTGTTAACGGTTCAAAAAGGACATATAACAAACACATTACCAAAGGGCACGATTAAAAATTACAAAGACGGTAAATAATTCTGTTAAATAAAAAGGCCGTAAGGCCTTTTTTGCTTTTAATTTTCTAATAAATCAACATATTTTGAAATAGGATAATGACATGCTAAATAGATTTTCAGTATGGAAATATATAATGATTGTGACGATTATCGTCATAAGCGTTATCTATGCCATGCCTAATATGTATCAACCAGATAAAGCGGTGCAAGTAACAGCAACAAAAGCTGGCACAGCATTAAGCCAAAAAATACATGACCAAGCCATTGCTGCATTAAAAGCAGAAGGCATTGAAGTGTTTGGCGAACAAAACGACGCCTTTAACTTATTATTAAGATTACCAGCCGATCAACAATCTAAAGCCAAGGCAGTATTAGATCAAAACTTAGGTAGCGATTATGTTGTGGGGTTAGCGCAAGCATCCACCACACCACAATGGTTAGAAAATTTAGGCGGCAAGCCTATGTCTAAAGGTTTGGATTTGGCAGGCGGAATTTACTTCTTAAAAGAAGTGGACATGGACCATTATATCAAGACCCGTTTAGATAGCAGCGCTGAAGATATTAAGTCTACATTTCGTAAAGGCAAAGGCGATGAGTTTATTAATCTTCGTAATGCAAAAGTAACAACAGATTTACGCATTGAGTTATCGTTGAAAAGCAAAACCGCTTTTGATCGTGCAGTGTCGTATTTAGAAACAAATAATGTGGATTTTTCTCAACCACTTTTAGATGAACCTCAATTAAAAATTTACTTATCTTACTCAGATTCTCGTATTGCGCAGTTTGAAGATTACGTAATTAATCAAAACATCATTGTTTATAACCAACGTGTCAACATGTTAGGTAATAAAGAATCGAGCATAACCCGTCAAGGTCGTAACCGAATCGTCATTGAATTACCGGGCATTCAAGATGCTACGGCAGCTGAAAAAATATTAGGCTCTAACGCAAACTTAGAATTCAGAATTGAATACTTAGGTGAAGGTCCTTACATCACATTACCCTATAAAGATGGGATTGGTTTTGGAACAGAGCGTTTACAAAAAGAAATTATTATCACAGGTTCTGAAGTAGCCTCTGCTTCTGCTGCACCTAATGCACAAAACACCTCTACCTATGCTGTGAGCTTATCTTTATCTGCCCTTGGTGGTAATAAAATGTTTGATACTACTACAGCAAATTTACAAAAAAGAATGGCCGTGGTGTTTATTGATAACGTTTCTGAAAAAGTATACACCCAAAAAGATGGCGAAGTTGTTGTTGATTGGGATACGAAGCGTACCGAAGAGATCATCAGCATGGCAACGATCCAAGGCAAATTTGGTAGCTCGTTCCAAATCACTGGTAATTTTTCTCAAGTAGAAGCGACAGAACTTGCAAACTTAATCAGTGCGGGTTCATTAGCAGCACCTATGCGTAACATTGCCTCTTATGATATTGGTCCAAGCTTAGGTGCTGAAAACATTAAAGTGGGTGTCATGTCTGTGATCATCGGTTTCGCTTTAGTGTTTGTATTTATGTTGGTCACTTATCGTTTATTTGGTTTGTTTGCCAACATCGCATTAATTTTAAATTTAGTTATGTTGATGGCAATTATGTCCATTATGGGCGCGACACTCACATTACCTGGTATTGCAGGTATCGTATTAACCGTTGGTATGGCGGTGGATGCAAACGTACTTATTTTCTCGCGTATTCGTGAGGAACTTAAAAACGGATTGGGTATTCAGCAAGCAATTTCAGCCGGTTACGATCGTGCTTACGTAACTATTTTAGATGCAAACATTACGACATTCATTGTGGCAGCGATTTTATTCTTAATTGGCTCTGGTCCAATTAAAGGGTTTGCTGTGACATTAGGTATCGGTATTTTAGTGTCAATGTTTACTGCCATTTTAGTCACACGTGCGCTTACCAATTTATGGTACGGCGGACGCGAAGTGAAAAAACTTTCAATTTAGGAGCACGACATGAGTGAACAAAAATTATTTCCATTTATGGCGTATCGTAAATATGCTGGAATTTTTTCATTAGTATTAATTGTCATCTCAATTGCATCGTTATCGTTTCGTGGATTAAACTACGGCATTGATTTTTCTGGTGGTACTGAAGTTAAAATCACTATGCAAGACTCGGTAGTGGCAAGTGATGTACAAACTATTTTAGATCCACAATTTCCTGGTGCTAAAGTACAAACTATTGGTGGTGACACGCAATTATTAGTTCGTGTAAAAGCGGACAATCAAGAAGCACCAGACACCATTGTTCAATTAATTGGTGATAAATTTGGTGAAGTGATCGAGGCATCGCCACAAGTAATGTCTGCATCATTTGGTGAAGAAATGAAATGGACAGGTTTAACAGCAATGTTAATCGCCTTAGCGTTAGTCATGCTATACGTAGGTTTACGTTTCCAATTCAAATTTTCAGTCGGTGCGGTAGCGGCATTAATACACGATGTGATCATTACATTAGGTTTTTTCAGTGTCTTTCAATTTAACTTTGACCAATCAGTATTAGCAGCGGTACTTGCTGTTATCGGTTACTCGTTAAACGATACGATTGTAGTATCGGATCGAATCCGTGAAAACTTCAGAAATGTAAATCGTGAAGAGGTTGATTACATTATTGACCGTTCATTAAATGAAACACTAGGTCGTACAATTATCACCTCTGTTACAACGTTAATGGTGTTAGGTGCATTATTAATATTTGGTGGCGACAGTTTGTTTGGATTCTCATTAGCTTTATTTGTGGGGGTTTTAATTGGTACATATTCATCTATTTATGTAGCGGCAAACGTATTAATGTTAATGGCTGTTGAGCGTAAAGATTTACTGGTAACAGTAAAAGCTGAAGACGGTGAAGAGGAAGATATTCCAGATTGGTTAAATAAAGACGATTAATCTCTGAATGATTTTTTAAAAAAAGCCAGCGAATGCTGGCTTTTTTTTATCTTAAATATCGATTGAAGCTTGCTTTGAAAAACAAATATTCTTTTCATTCAGTTATTAGAAACTGATTAAAATTGAGTGCAAAAATGAAGAAATTAATAAAAACGGTTAATCGAATGTTAACTCAAAATAATAGACGTGCACTGCCATTTTCTGTTTATACATCTGTGCATGAGCAAAATTTGTTGAATGTGCCTATTGCAAAGCCATTGCTTATATTTGTGTTATGCGGAAATAAACAATTAGGAAAGCAAAATGAGCTAAATTGTTACTCAGGGCAGTTTGTGTTTTTATCTGATAGTCCTGCAATTAATATGAGAAATATACCTGAAAATAAAGAGTATTTTGCATTGTTGATTGAGTTTGAGTATGAAGATTTTCAAGACATTCCAAATAATCAAGAGCCAGATATGGAGTATTTTGTGGGTGATACTAACGTTGAATTAGAGCAATGCTTACAACAATTTGTGTTGTGTTCAACATGGGCACCGGATTTAATTATTCATTCACGTAAAAAAGAAATATTAACTATGATGCATCATATGGGATATACACAGGTCATATCCATGATGCGAAAACCTAGAGTGAGTCATAAAATTCATGATTTGTTTATTGCTAATGAGTTTCAAACTATTACGACGGATTTTATTTGTGATCAATTAAATGTCAGTGAATCCACGCTGCGACGAAAATTAAAAAATGAAAATACAAGCGTTTCAGAAATAAAAGACCGAGCAAAAATGGGTCTGGGTTTGCATCTTTTACAAACCACAAATATTGGAATAGGACTGATTGCGCAGCAATGTGGATATCAATCTCAGTCACGTTTTACAGATCGATTTAAAAAACATTTTTCATTAACGCCTTCTGAATTAAGAAAAACAAAGTTGAAGGTTTAGGGCGAAATATTGAACGGTTTTGCTCTAATGTAATAGGGGGCTTCACGCTATGATATGTCTTGTTCATTCAACATATACGAGGTTAACCATGCAATTTAAGTTAAAACAATTAGCGCCACTATTAACATGTTCGTTCTTAATAAGTCAGAGTGCTTTCGCACAAAAATTTACCTTAACAAGTCAAGATATTCAGCATAATAAATTTATGGACAGCAAGCATGAATTTAATGGGTTTGGATGCACTGGCGATGATCAGTCGGCGCATTTAAAATGGGAAAATCCACCAAAGGGTACGAAAAGTTTTGCAATTACAGTTTATGATCCGGATGCACCGACAGGCAGTGGATGGTGGCATTGGCAAGTTGTAAATATTCCATTAACGATTAATGAAATACAAACAAATTCAGGAAAAAAAGAGTCAGGTTTAATGCCTGCAAATAGTCAAACTATTCGAAATGATTACGGTGTGTTTGGTTTTGGTGGTGCCTGTCCTCCATCTGGTCATGGCGTGCATCATTATCAATTTACAGTTCATGCATTGTCTGTTGAAAAGATTGAATTGCCAATAGATGCATCAGGTGCGTTAACGGGATATATGATTCATGCTAATAGTATAGAATCAAGTACAATTGAAACATTTTATAGTCGTGAGTGAGTTTTTAATAAAAGTGACGTTAAAAAACCATTGTAATAAATGGTTTTTTATTTAATGAGCGTTAATAGAGTTCTTAAAAACAAATTGTGATTCAAATGAAAAATATTATTGGCCTCTTCCATAGAAATTTCTTCAAAGTGTACTTTTGCACCTGCTTGTAATTGTCCTAGTTTTTCAGTGTCTAAAGAGATCACTGAGCCAATTTTAGGATACCCACCAATAGTTTGACGGTCGTTTAATAACACAATAGGCTGACCGTCTTGAGGAATTTGAGCCGCACCATGACAAATGCCTTCAGAAAGAATGCCCTTTAAATTACACTGTATTTTTTGTCCAGTTAACCGATAACCCATTCGATTTATATGTTGACTGACAATATATTCACTTGAATAAAATTTTTGTTTTTCAATGTGGTTAAACTGTTTGTGTTGATAACTTGAAATAGTACGAAGGGTAATGTCATTTGAATAAACGGGTTGATGTTTTTTATCCAATAAAAACTGTTTGTGTTTAATATTATTATCTAAATTTAAAACGGGAAGTTCGTCATGAGTTTGCAATGCTGTACCATTTAACCCGCCTATGTTTTCACGACACACAGTGCTTGCACTATTAAATGAATGTTCAATTTGAAATCCACCTTGTACCGCTAAATAACTTCTAATGCCTTTTGTCGAATAGCCAAGTTTAATCACGTCACCTGTTTGCACAGTATGCGTTTGCCAAAGGGCTTTTGACTGTCCATTAATGCTTAATGGCATATTGGCACCCGTAAGCGCAATGATTTGGTTTGTTTGTGCTTCTAACGCTAGCCCACCGATACTGATCTCAATAACTGGCGCATTTAAATCATTTGAACATAATCTATTGGCCCAATTAAACGCAGTTTTATCAATGGGGCCACCATTAGTCAGACCAATATTAAATGCGCCAAACCGACCTGAGTCTTGAATCAAACAAAGAACACCGGGTTTTAGTACTTTAAATAAAGACTGTTTCAAGGTTACCTCCCAATTCTATAAACTCGAGTTTGGTAATGGATTTAAATTGCACTTGGTCGCCAACGTGTACAGGCATATGTGGAGTAGTATTTGGATCAAACATATCAACAGGACACAGCCCAATAATATTCCAACCACCGGGTGAAACGCTTGGGTATACAGCCGTTTGTTGATCGGCTATAGCAACAGCGCCTTTTGGTACTTTTAAACGTGGGGAGGGCAATCTGGGTGTCGCAATTTTTGCATTCACTTCACCCAAATACGCAAAACCTGGCGCAAAGCCAATGGCATACACTTGATAAATTTGGGCTTGATGTAATTTGATGACTTCATCTGTGGATAACTTTGCATGATCCGCGACTTTTTCTAAATCAGGTCCCGATTCATCAGCGTAATAAACAGGTAAGGTGATTATTTTGGATGTTTGATTAACTGGAGTATTGAGTTTGGCTAAACATTGTCGTAATGCGGTTTTTAATAAAAAATGATCAATCACTAATAAATCAAACTGCACTAAAATTGATCCGTAAGACGCAATGATATCCACAATTTTGTCAGACAAATGATCAGTAATTAAAGCAGAAGCAAGTTGAACTTGATTAAAAACAATATCATTCATTTCATCAGAGAAATAAATAATTAACGCATTTTCCCCTGCTATTTCAATGTTAAACGAATCATCCACGTTTAATTAAATCCCGAATGGTTTGAATCATTGCAATGGATTCTGGATTGTCACCATGCACACATAAACTGTCTGCTTGTAATGTAAGGGTTTTATTATTGTTGGTCGTTAATGTGCCTGTCTCAATTAATTGTTTAACTTGTTCTAATATTTTTGTTTGATTATGCACAGCGTTTAGCTCACTTCGAGGCATTAATGATCCATCATCACAATAACAACGATCTGCAAATACTTCTGCTAAAAGTTCAATATCAAATTCTGTCGCTTGTTGTTTGTGTGTCTCAAAATTCACAGTCGATTGCATCATCAACTTTAGTTTTTTTGGATACTGTTGAATTGCTAATAATATTGCCTGTCTTACTTTTAAGTCTTTCATCATGTCGTTATACAGCGCGCCATGGGGTTTGACGTATTCTAAGTTCAACCCAAGCGAGCTTGCCATGCCGTCAATCGCCGCTATTTGATACAACATAAATGCTTTTATTTCATCCGCACTGCAATTCATTGAGCGTCTGCCAAACCCTACTAAATCAGGATAACTTGGGTGAGCACCAATACTAACGTTATTGGCTTTTGCTAATTTTAAAGTGTCCAGCATGACCATTGGATCACCCGCATGAAAACCACAGGCAATATTGGCTTGATCAATAAACGGCATCACTTGTATGTCTTGGCCCATTTGCCAATTACCAAAGCTTTCGCCTAAATCGCAGTTTAATTTCATTTAATGTCCAGTAATGCTTTAATTTAAAGATTGAATCATATCGTTATGAGCTAAGGATTCAAGGAGTTATTTATGCACCTAATGCTTCATAGGTTCAAATTGATATAGCTCAATTACTTACGTATTATGCTTATACACAATCAAAAAAAATTAATTCAGTGATTAAAATGGAAACGTTATGAAAATTGCTAGGAAAGTAATCAGCTCAACTATGTTATTTATTGTGGTGATGATCATCGTTAGTGCGTATTGGATCTTTTTCAAAGAGCGTACTACATCGATGACAACATTGCATATCAGTGCAGGTGTTTTCTTTTTAGTTAGTAGCAGCTGGCATATATACCTCAACCGAAAAGCATTATTTCATTATGTACGCTTTCAATTAATTAGTTTGCTCCCCGCATCTATTTTGGCGCTAGGTTTAATGATTGGTGTGTTTTCATGGATGTCACCCTTTAGTCAATTATTAAATTTTGGAGGCAATGCAAGATTTCAAGATAAAGACCTTACTCAAATGTATACACCATTAAAAGAGGGGGAAATTAGATTATTACAAGTCGATATTTTAAACACACATAAACAAGGCGTTGCCATTAATTTAGGTGCTGAAGTGGGACCAAGCTATTCGCATGATATGGTGATGTTGTTATGGGTTGAAGACATTCAAGGGAGGTATTTAGAAACAATATATTCAACTCGACGTTTTGCGAAAGGATTAATGACGGATCCTGATAATCGTTCTGAAAATATTTACAGACAAGAATCTGTTCCGCATTGGATCGGAAAAAGACAACAAGCATTAAAATTAGATAACCTGATTCCTGATAGTGAGAATGAATTACCAGATGCCATTTCAGGTGCAACCCCACGTTCGCATTTTTTAATTAAAACAAAATTATCAGACCCAACTTTACGTAAATTTATTCTAAAATTTGAGGCAAATCAGTCTTATGATTGGAATGAATATTATTCTAAAGATCGTTTTTTAGACGATGCAGTTTATAGTGGAACCGGGCAAGTAGGACAGCCATCAATTATTTACCAAGTGGAAATCGATTTAGATCATCCTAAAGAAGTTTATTTTCTAATGCCAGCTGGGCATGGACATCATAGCGGGCAAAATGCAGAAATTGATTCAGATATGTCAAATGTAACAACTGCACTTTGGGATTTTTATCGCTTAATTATTGAAGTTGAGGATATAAAATGACGCTTACTAAAATCAATAAAGGGTTTGCAAGTCTGAGTTTGTTTTTAGCATTCATCGGTTTGTCAGTGACTGCTGGGTTTATGTTTCTTGGCGACTATCAACAAAAAATATCCGTCTTACATATTTGTTTTTCGTTGCAGTTTGTTATGAGTTTGATTTTACACCTTTTAAATAATTTAAAAATACTATTTAAATATTGGAGACAATTACAGATATTAGGTGCGAGTGTTTTGTTTAGCTGTGCGTTAACAATTGGTGCGTTATTGCAGTTCACTCCATTTAACAATTTTTATAACTTTGAACAATCGTCAAAGCAAGATGGTAATAAAATAATAACAAACGAATTACTTCGTTATGATTTATTAAGATATAAACAAAATTTTTCCCAATTCACCTTTGATCAAGGATTAGGTTTTGATTTAAATTTGAATCTAGATTTAGATTTAACTGAAAAAAAATTCTCTCGATACATTATCGCCATATGGTTAGAAGATAATCAAGGTGAATTGGTTACACCTTTAGGTTATATCGCTCATAATTTTTTAAGTAAACAAGAAGGTTTAGAACAATTATTACCACATTTTTTCACAAAACTTGAGGGGATTAAACCAGAACTTGTTGAGAGCACTGTGGCTAATAACCCACTTTTAATTAAAATGAGTACTGATACGATTGATAATTTAACACTAAAGATGGAACTTAATATTTTATTTGATCTAAATGAATCCTTTCCACTTATTGGAAGAAATAACTTATCCGAAAAAGACGGACAGCCATCAATCGTTTATCAATCAACACTAAATAATGAAGTTCAATGGCTGGAATTTATTGGGCAAACCGATAAACAAGGTCAATTAACCCCATCTAAAGAAAATCTGACAACGATTCACAAACAATTTAGAACGTTATTAGTTGAAGTGATTACTAACGAAAAATAAGCAACAGTAATTTAAGGCATTCCATTTATAATTATTAAATGGATTGTTTTTTATTGTATGACTTTTACTTACAACAACTAATATTTTGACAATACCACACAAGAAATGGTTTTCTCAATGCCATTGATCTCTCTAATGTCATCCACCAATTGATCCAACTGCGAACTGGCCTCGACGGTTAATTCTATTATCAAATCATAAATGCCACTGACAGACATAATCGAAGTGATTTGTGGTTTTGCTTGTAATTGTTTGATGACTGTTCGAGAAACGCCGGGTGTTAGATTTATCAGCATCTGGGCTTTTAATAATTTTAGATTGTATTCAGGATCAAATTCAATAGTAAAACCTTTGATGATGCCACGACGTTGCAACGTTTCTATTCTGTTTTGCACGGTGGTGCGAGAGACACTTAATGCTTTTGCTAACTCAATGATAGGCGTGCGGCTGTTTTTTTGTAAAAGTGCAATGAGTGCTTGGTCGCGTTTGTCGATGTCCATTTTTTACCTGTGATTAATGAAAGTCTATTTATTGTGGCAATATGCAAGTTTGATTGTACATAATGACTAATGATAGCGGTTATATTGTTAGAATGCGCGGTTGTTTGTGAAACTTGGCAAAACTAAACTTTATTTCATTGATCATTAATGAAGAGGAGACGTTTATGCTTAATTTAGAATATAAAAATGGCGAGCAATATATTGAAGGACTTTCAATCTCACAATTGGCTGACCGTCATGAAACGCCATTTTATTGCTATAGCGCGACAAAGGTGCAAACTCAGTTTCGAATGTTTAAAGATGCCTTTTCTAATTTGGATGCATTGGTGTGTTATGCCGTAAAGGTGAACTCTAATCAGGCAATTTTAACGTTATTGGCTGATGAAGGTGCAGGTGCGGATGTTGTTTCTATCGGGGAAATAAAACGAGCTTTGGCTGCTAATATTCCAGCAAATAAAATTGTGTTTTCAGGTGTGGCGAAAACAAAGGAGGAGATGGTTTTTGCATTACAACAAAATATTTTATGTTTTAATGTGGAATCAAAACCTGAATTAGATCAGCTCGCTTCAGTGGCTTTTCAATTAAAAATCACGGCGAATATATCGTTTCGTATTAATCCCAATGTGGATGCAAACACCCACAAAAAAATATCTACAGGTAAAAAAGGCGATAAATTTGGAGTTGATATTGATCAAGCCGTTTCACTTTATCAATACGCACAGTCACTTTCGTTTATAAATATCGTGGGTATTGATATGCACATAGGCAGTCAAATATCCGATATGAACGCATTTGATTTGGCAATTGTAAAAATAAAAAAATTATACGAACAGCTAAATCTATTAAATATTAAAATACAACATATTGATTTTGGTGGCGGATTAGCCGTGCAATATCAAAGAAATGACAAAACAGAATCGGATTTATTAATTGAGTATGCAAGGGTAATCAATAAACACGCTATTGATTTAGATTGTAAAATTATTTTTGAACCTGGGCGATTTATAATGGGTAATGCAGGTGTTTTAGTAACAAAAGTGATTGTTAAAAAGTATCAGCACAACAAAGTATTTTTAATTGTGGATGCGGGTATGAATGATTTGATACGGCCTACTTTGTATGATGCGTATCACGTAATTAGTCCTGCTAATTATTCAAATGAAATGGAATCTGTTGATGTGGTGGGGCCTGTTTGTGAAACTGGAGATTATCTTGCGCAAGATAGAACGATGCAAAAAGTTGAACAAGGGGAATTAATTATTATTCACAGTACCGGTGCTTATTGCGCGGTGACATCAAACAGTTATAATTCGCGACCTATTATAAAAGAGGTGCTTGTAAAAAATAATTGTGATTACGTTATTAGAAAAGAACAAACGGTAGAATCTTTAATTGCGTTAGATTGTGTGCCTGTTTTTTTAAATTATCTAAAGTATGATTCTGAAACTTAGTGGAGAGATATGAAAAATGAAAAATAAAATAGTTATTATGTTTACAGTGGGATTGTTAAGTGTCAGTCATATTGCATTTGCAGTAGATGAGTCATCTAATGGATATCAGGCGGGAAATTTAATCGGAAAAATATTTTTAGGAGTACTTGTTTTTTTGATTTTGAAAAAATATGTGTTTAAGAAATAATGTGAAACCAAAATTAAAACAGGCAATAATTTTTTGCTTGTTTTATTCAGAGTAAAAATTTCACAATGGTCGATGGGTATCACATCTTAATTTGATGTTTGATGTTTGACGGGGGGCTGGATGTTTAATAGGTGTTGATGTATGGATGCATAAGTGAATCGAATCCAATGTTTAGCTTTTAATCGGTTAAAAGGTACGAGTTTTTACTGATGAGGCCTCTTGAGAAATTGAGTATTAATGCACAGCATTACATAAAAAAGACCGTGTTAGGATCAATTTTAAAACTAAGTTCACACTCCTTAATTCTTTATATAGACGAGTTAATTTAATTACATACAATGTGTAAAATAAACCAAATTTGAAGGTATCCCTTATGTACGTTAAAACATTAAGTGCTTTGTTTACAGGTGTTTTGCTAAGTAGTTGTTTTGAGCCTGTTTCAGATGATGCTCCAATCAATCAAGCTCCTGTTACTCACATTATAAAAAATCAGAATACTTTGCTGGCAGCATCAACAGATGATCAAAGTAGCCAAACTCAATTGCAATATACCTGGTATGTAAATGGTGAATTTAAAAGTACGCATTCGAGTATTGATGTTTCAGGTATGCTTGATGGCACCAAAATAATATTGGTCACTTCGGATACTCAAGGGTTATCAAGCTCAAAGGAATTTATTATTACCGGATCTGGAGTTACAGCGACTCAAACTAATACAGTTATAGATACAAATACTCAAACTCAAACGGGCTCGCAAACAAATACCGGAACTGAAACTCAAACTCAAACAGGCTCACAAACAAATACTGACACCGTAACTCAAACAAATACTATGACAAATACTGAGTCAATGACTCAGACCGATACAAATACAAATACAAATACAAATACAAATACAAATACAAATACACAAACACAAACAAATGAAGCGCCTTTTGCAGTAATTAAGCCTGTAACGCAAAGTGGGGAAGCACCTTTAACTATTGAGTTTGATGGATCAGAATCTAGTGATGTTAATACGTCAGATATACTAAGTTTTGAATGGGACTTTAATGATGGCAGTGCCGTTTCTAATTTAATGAATCCATCACATATATTTGAAAATGCAGGGACATATTTAGTCAAACTCACTGTTTCTGATGGTTTACTTAGCGATTTTGACCAAGTTGAAATTACAGTGGATGAAGTTGCGATTGTTAACCAACCACCAATGGCGAACTTCACCTACACAAAATCAGATTTAACAGTATCAGTTGACGCAAGCGGCTCAAGTGATCCAGATGGAGCATTTTCTGATTTAACGTTTACTTGGGATTTCAATGGTGAGGCTACGGGTTCTGGTGAATCAACAAGTCATACCTTCACCACCGCGGGTAATAAAAATATTACTCTAACCGTTAAAGACATTAATGATGCTGAAGATGATGAAGTGGAATTTGTAACACTTACCATTAACCCTTCAACGGATGAATATACTTCACTGTTATACACCGATGGCCTAAGCGATGTGTCTGAAATATTAAATTGTGGTGTTAACCCAACCAATAACAGCAATAGTTTTAAAGTGCTGGATTCTTCTTTCATATTAGCCGGATCATGGAATCACATCACAAGCACAACCGGAGAATGGCAAGGCGTAGCGAAACAAGCGAATGATTACAACATTGCAACCAGTTTTAATGGCACAGCCAACGATTGTGCAAATGCATCAGTACATAACAGTGTATTAGTTAAAAAATATGGCGATTGGGATCACCAGCATTCCAATGGCTTTACGTTGACTGTCCCTAACTCACCTACTTTTGCAGACTTAGATACCCTTGTGATGGATGTTTATATAGACAGCGCAAACTCTGTCATTCCTACTCTACAAGAAGTAAAAGACACCTATGGCAACTTAATGACCAATGCTCAAATTGAAGAGTTTGCAGATGGTCAAATCCATTTTGATGTCAATCTAAAATCCGACGGCGCGTATGCAGCTTCTGTTGATTTAGAGATCTCAATTGCAGATCTAGATAAATGGCTGCGCATTGAAGTGCCAGTACAAGACATGAGTTTCTGGGAAGAAGTGAATTATAACCGTATAGCTAAAACATGGTCAGAAATGCAAAACCGCAATGTGAATACCGTACATTTTGTTTCCGAAACGGCTAATCGCCTTGTTTATAGAAACTACGATGATGCAAATTTTAATGCCAACACCCCTAAATTATTCATTGAGCAGTCTTTAAATTTACGTAAAGTTGAAATCACCAAACCAGGCACAGGCACACCCACAGTAACACTTGACCCACAATTTGTGATGTCTGAAGACGCCATGGTAGTCAGTGTCAATGCAAACGCATCAACTGGCTCAGCTGCATTTACATATGAATGGGATTTTGATGGGGAATACTCTGACACAGGTGCGATAACAAGTTATGCGTTTAGCACCGCTGGTGAAAAAACCATTACGTTGACGTTAAAAAGCGGCTCGACCACTGAAACATTAACTAAAACCATCACATTAGTTGATACTGGTTATGATGATTTATTAACTCGCGTGGCTGCAAACATTGTGGCGCCGACTTGTTACAACTGTCATACCGTGGCTCAAAATAAACCAATCAAGTTTGCCTCAACTAATCCTGCAGATGTTGAAACAGCCATGAGCGATTACATCGCTGCAAATAGTGCGCAAAAACTGATCGATACACCAAATGGATCAGGTCATCCACCTGGAGACAAAATCACCACATCAGCTAATGAGCAAGATTGGGAAGAGTTAGTGACAGCCATTGCCGCCTCACTTAATAACAATGGTGGTAATAACGGTGGTGGCAATACAGGATCAGGCAATATTATCATTAGTGATGACTTTGAAACTACATCAGCTGGTAGCCTATCTTCAGATTGGGGAACTTGGTTAAATTATGGCCAAATCAACGGAAACAATTCAAGCAGTGACGGCCAATATGCATTAGTTGATAGCTCCAAAGCAAATAGCGGCCAATCTTCATTGCATGTAAAAGTTGGTCAAGAAGCGGCACCAACCTTTGTATTCCAAAAAATTGATAAATCATCTAACCCAACAGCAATCTATGTTCGAGGCTATATGTATACTGAAATCAATATTGGCGGCGGTGCATTAGGTGGTTACAGTGAGCATGTACACTGGTCTGCAACTGTAGAAGAACTTTTCCAAAACGGCGACGGCGTAACAGTAGATTTTTCTGATACAAATAAAGATATTCGATATGGCACATGGCGTAAAAATGTAATTGGTGGATTCCAAGCTAAAAATAGCGATTCATCAACGACCGCTACCCCATCAGATACCATTTTTGCTAATGAATGGACTTGCTTTGAATACGCTGTTGTAAAAGATGATACTTTTGATCATATGTACGGATGGTTAAATGATTCTGAAGTGTTTGCAGCAACTCAAGCAAGCCACTGGTCAAATGGCGCAACAACTGGCTTCTTTGATGATGCAACTGACTATGTAACCTTCGGTTGGAGAGCATTTGGTAATTTTGGACTAACGGATATTTGGTTTGACGACATTGTTGTTAGTACAGAAAGAATCGGCTGTAACTGATCAATAACCAATACAATATAAAATCAAAAATGCCCCGTTAGTCGGGGCATTTTTTTGTTTGGAATCTAATAAATAATGATTAAAAAAGCCCTCAATCACGAGGGCTAAAAATTTGGGTTAAGTTACCCTAATTGTATTTTGTTGCACTTGTTATAATGTTTTCAAATTAGAGTGTTTTCAAAAACTCTATTAAATCATAACGCTGGTCGTCATTTAAATGTGTACTAAATTCATGACCTGCATTGCTATTGCCGGATACGTTGGTATCAAATTCAAATGCACGTATCCATTCGTCTTTTTGATAACCGACATTTTTTGTATCAAATTGTTGATTACCTACAAAGAATACATCGCTTCTTTGATCGGCAGGTAATAATAATTCATACAGGTTTGGCACTGAACCATTGTGTAAATAAGGCGAAGTTGCCCAAACACCAGCAAGTGGGCGGGTTAAATATCCTGAAAATAAAGGCGCAGCAGAATTGCCAGGTGCATAAAATCTAAATCCACTGTAAGCGGCTTGCTCTAGTTGCGATAAAGCAGTCTCAGCATTATATAATGTACCCACTGTATATTTGGTTAGGGTAACTAGTGCAGTGGTAAACGAAACCTCTTGAGCGCCACCAAACAATGGCGCTAATTGTGCCGTTTGAATCGGTCTTGGGTCATATAAATTTAGCAATACATTAGGATCGGTTTGTACAATTAGAATTGGGGTAAGTGGCGTTTTAATAAATTGTTTACCAAATGCATTTTGCTCAGCTGGGGTTAATGGATATTGGCCGTTTTCATCTTTAAGAGCATGACAGCTAATACAGCTGTAACCATTTTGATCTTGTTGAGCATATAAAACAGCACCACGTTCAGCAGATTCTAAATTAATCTTACCTAAATATTGTTCTGGCCATTTGGGTGGTTGCAATTGAGTAAGCCAATTTTCTAGATAAAATAAGTTGTCACGACGAATGCTCGATTGTAAAAAACTTTCAGGGTTTTTAAGATCTAATCGACCCATAACGCCTAATACCTGTCCTGCATTTCTGCCAAACGGGTTTTCTGCGTAACCTGGATATTGCACTTTTTCATACTGTGGCGTGTCCCAAAGTGCAGGGTAGCTAACTGGTGCAGATGGTGTTAAATAATTATCCATTACACCTAAATCATGCACGAAAATTTCATTACGAATTGCTGTTGCTGCATCTACACGACCAAAACCGCCTTTGTGTAATTCAGATCCATCACGATAAATAATGCCTGCAATTTCTTCGCTGGCGGCTTGTAAATTTAGTTTTAATGTATCGGTGTCTTGTTCTTTTAAGGCCTTAGAAAACTTCTTAAAAGCACGTTTATTATTTAATGTATAGTCAATAGAGGCTTTAGTTGTGCGCATTAAACCTATGTAATCTCCCATACCTGGTGCACCATCAATTCGGATGGCCACATCATCTACAACCACCTGGCCTGTGTGACAAGCTGCGCAGTTTATGCCGATCCAGTCACCAGTAACTGGGTCAGTATCTTTAACAAATCCAACAGGTAATTGGTCGGGATTAGATGTAGAGTTAGGATTATAATCAGGTAAATACCCTAAAGATTCTATAACGATTGATGAGTTTAAAGGGTGTTTGGTTTTAGCGTCGACTAAGTTTAAATACCAGTTGTATGGAATTAATTGGCTACCTTGAGAGGTAGAATAGGAAAGGGTTCTAAGTTGATTGTCTTCATTCCAGTTTTGATCTAAATATACAACATCATCAAAACAAGAGGTCAAACTGATACTTGCTATTGATAACACGCCCAACTGGAGATTACGTGAGAATTTTTTCATGGTACTGCCTCAAAAGGTGAAACAAGTATAAATATCCCTTTTACAACTGAATCAATTAATTAACTGTTTAATTTTATGTTTTAAATACACAAAACATCCGATACAAACAGACATCGATAAATTTCATAATTTATCAACGAACAAAGTAAGTGCCTAGGTTGCTGGATGCAACTATTATGTTA
This sequence comes from Marinicellulosiphila megalodicopiae, assembly GCF_045862395.1. Lineage (NCBI taxonomy): Bacteria > Pseudomonadati > Pseudomonadota > Gammaproteobacteria > Oceanospirillales > Marinicellulosiphila > Marinicellulosiphila megalodicopiae. The sequence goes on along the minus strand of NZ_AP023087.1, from coordinate 3,626,272 downwards.
AATATTTGACTGTCATGTATAAAATTGACGATATTTTACTCGTGCTGTGTTTTTTAATTGGCTGGTGAAGATTATACTTTGCAAAGCATCATTAAGCTTTCTATGCTCTATACAGGCTTATTAACATTAGGATAAAGCGATGGAATTAATACATCTTATATATTGCAGTGCCATTACAGCGGATGAACTATCTAAACAAGAATTGGATGTGATTTTAGATCAATCCAGAATCAATAATGATCAAGCTGAAATAACAGGAATGTTGTTGTACGATTCAGGTTCGTTTTTTCAAGTGTTGGAAGGCGATCAAAAAATGGTAGAGGCAGTGTATGAAAAAATTGTCAAAGATACTCGTCATCAAAATGTGACTAAATTAATCATGGAGCCTATTGAAGAAAGAGCGTTTGGTCATTGGTCAATGGGCTATCCGCGTGTAACAAAAAAAGAACTGACAGAAATTGAAGGCTTAAATGATTTTTTTGTGAGTGGAAAATCGTTTATGCAATTAGAGCAAGGACGAGCAAAAACGTTATTAAATGCGTTTCAACAAGGAAAATGGCGCGTTTAAAACTGCTGACTTTAAAAATAATTACATGAATGTTTATTGATTCACTTTAATGGCAACTATAATTAGTTAAGCAAAATAAGTTTTCTAAATGAGGAGGAACCATTTGAAGTTATCTAAATTAGTGGCATCGGTCATTGTATTAAATTCTATTCATCTTTTCGCTAATTCAACGGTAATTGCTCAAAACAGAGATGTGATTAAAACGGTATTGTCTCAATCAGAAAATGATCAAAGGGCTATTTATCTTCGAACGTTATTAACGAATATTCTAGATGCCACAGTTAAAGATTATGGATCCTACACAATTCAAAATTCAGAAGTTACCATGTCTAGAAATAGAGGATTGCAAGCTATTCAAGAAGGACAGGATATAAATGTTTATATTGCACCTGCAGATGTAGATTGGGAGGATAAAACTCTTCCATTACGTATTCCAATTTATAAAGGGTTACTTAATTACCGCATATTATTAACTAATGATCGATCAATGGGATTATTTGCAAATGTAAACTCGATAGAGGATTTAAAGTTTTTTGAGCTGGGATTAAATAGTCAATGGACCACAACTAAGATCATGAGTGGGTTAGGGTTTAAAAGTACAGGCGGGACTGAATATGATAATTTATTTAAAATGTTAAATGCCTATCGGTTTGACTATATCCCAAGAGGCATGAATGAAATATTTGTTGAGTTTCCAGGGTTAAACAATGAAATGGAAAATTTAAGAATTGAAAATACTCTTGCATTGTATATACCGTTACCTGTTTATTTTTATACTAGCAAGCAACATCCAAAAATAGCCAGTCGACTTAATGATGGGTTTAAACGTATCATCGAAGATGGCAGTTTTGAAAAATTATTTAATGAGTTTTTTCACAAAGATATACAACGTGCTAATCTTCAGCAACGTAAAATTCTCTTGTTGGGTAACCCATTATTAAGTCCTCAAACGCCTTTTGATATTAGTGAATATTGGTTTTACCCTATTGAAAAGGCCGTAAAATAATGTATTAAATTAAGATTTATTTTGATTAATGATGACTTTTTGGAAATGTTCTAATTTTTCAATTATTTCATTACGTTTTATTGGCTTTGTAATGTAGTCATCCATCCCAGATTTTAATGCTTTTAAACGATGTTCTTGTAAAGCATGAGCGCTTAATCCAATAATAATCATGTTAGGGTGTTTTGTTTTAATTAATTTGGTTGCTTCGTACCCGTCCATTTCAGGCATTTCACAATCCATAAATATAAAATTAAATTCCTGTTCTTGGACTTTATCTACAGCTTCTAGACCAGTGGCACACAATGTTGGTGTAATATTTAATTTTTTCAAAAAACCTTTTATGACCACTTGATTTACTTCATTGTCCTCGGCAACTAAAACCTTTAATAAACTAAATTTATGTTTATTAACTAGCTCTTTTGGTGGTGTTGTTAAGTTGGATTTATATCTTCCTATTAATATAGATTTTAATTTATTCGCTGTTATGGGGTGTGTCATGATGCGGTAAATACCAAATTTACGCAGTGTATTTATCTCAATATCAATCGCGGTTTTGTTAAGTAAAATTACGTCGGGTTTCTTATGTTGGCTGAATTGTTGTTCACAAAATTTTATGCCTTCTATTTCTGGTTGTTCATTATTTATCACAACAAAATCATATGGAATACTATGTTTGTTTTGATTGATTACTTTATTTGCTAATGATGTATTTGAAACGCAATCAACAATTAATCCCCAGTCACTGGCTGCAACTTGTAATACATCATTAAGGCGATTGTTAGGTTCGATGATTAACAGTCTTTTGTCAATTAACTCAGATATTTTATGAGAAATAGAATGTTCAGAATTTAATTTTTCATGTGTTTTAAAGATACCAGTAAACCAAAAAGTGGATCCCTGCTGAAGTTCACTATTAAAACCTATTTCTCCGTTCATAAGTGCACAAAGCCGTTTTGAAATAGCAAGTCCAAGCCCTGTGCCTCCATAATTTCTTGAGATGGATGTATCCGCTTGAGTAAATGCACTAAATAGTTCATCCTGTCTATTTTGTTCGATACCAATTCCAGTATCTGTAATTTCATATTTTAACGTTATTAAATCATTGTTGATTTCAATTAATGAAATCATTACGTAAATCTCACCTTCTTTTGTAAATTTAAACGCATTGCCAATTAAATTTAATAAAATTTGTCTGACTCTAGTAGGGTCGCCACAAATGATGTCAGGTACATTGCTGCTGATATCTGTGCCTAAAAAAATGGGGGAATCTAGAATTTGTTTTCTAAATAATTGAAGGGTTTCATCGACTAAATCCCGAAGATTAAACTCAATATTTTCAAGATGCATTTTACCTGCTTCAATTTTTGAAAAGTCTAAAATATCATTAATGATTGTGGTAAGCGCATGTCCAGAATTTAATATAGTACTGATATGATTGTATTGCTCGTCGGATAATTCTGTGTCTTTTATTAACTCAGCAACCCCAATAATTCCATTCATTGGGGTGCGTATTTCATGGCTCATATTCGCTAAAAATTGACTCTTGAAATTGTTAGATTTTTCTAAAGCGGCAAGGGCATTTTCAAGCTCTTCTGTTCGTTGTAATACTGCCAGTTCTAATGATTTTTTTTGATTATTGATTTCTTTGTTTTTTACAATAATATCTCTCTGTAGAATTTGAAAACTTGAAAAAATATCCCCCAACTCATCGTTTTTAGAGGCGAGCATTTTTTTAAAGCTGGTGTTATTGTGTGAATCATAACTGTGTTCGGTATGGTTGAAATCAGTAATCGCATCTTTTAATACTTTTAAACGCTTACCCACCATTTGATAAAATACGATATAAAATACAAGCGCAATCACTAATATTTTTATCAATGCATTAAAAATAGTAATTAAAAATAAGGGTTTTATTTTTGAAAGTAATACACTTGTATTACTGTATAAATATAATGTACCAATGGAATTTTTGGTTTCATCATGAAAAACATCAAATTGATACACACTTTGACTATGTCGACCTTCATTAAATATTTCATAAATACTCACCCCTTTGACTTTTTGGCTGAGTACTTTTTTGTAATCTGATTTAGTGGGTTCAGTATTTGGTCGGCTTAAATCAACAATCTCGACATGTGAAATATTTTTGTTTTCTTGAATGACATCTAAAAGTGAATCCACCTGTTTGTAATCAAAATTCCATAACGCAAGACTTAATGGTTGAACGATGGATTTTCCATTAAAAATGATTTCATATTCGAGATTTTTTTTAGTGATGTCGTATTCAATTTTAAGCTGTAATCCAGTGATCGAAACCGCAACAATAAAGTACACACTAAGTACCACACGAAGCAAATTATTCGCAAGGAATGAATTGTTTTTGGAACTGTGTATTTGTGGGTGATCGATTGTAAGTTCGCTCATAATTAGTCTGAAAAATCGGTTATTGATTCAGTATAGACCTAAATTAATAATTTTCTGAATCACTATGCGTCCAAGAATTACTGGATGTAAAAGAGTGTGTGTTTATGCATAAAAACCCAATCAAGTACTATGAAAAGGCCTGGATTGGCTTAATTGCTACTAAATGGTTGTTTAGTAGCTTAGTGTCGAACTCCCCTGCAAGTGGTAGGGCAGGGTAATTGCACTATCTTGCTATGACGTGCGCATTTTTGTGGATAATAGAGGCACATTCTTAGAGATATAATAAAAATGAATTAATAATTCATCTGTATAGATTATTTAAGCGAAATTAAAGACCCTACAAAGGAGGCATTCAATAAACGCTTTTTATCGGTATTTTATGTCTTACTTATTGAATTATGTGGCATGTTTAATTCGAAAGATGACTGGTTGTCTATTGCTCAAGTTGGCGGTTCAAAAAAAATAAAGAATAACTGTGGACTATAACTGTGGACAATAAACTGTGGAAAGCCAAAACTAAAAAAACAATTCATTTTGGTGTATTTAAATGAAGCCTGTTCTTAATTGTTTACTCATTGATTTATGTCAATATTCTAGATGTGATCCTCGGATTTTATAGTTAAGCGCTTACTACGAGCAAACTAATCAGTTTGTAAGTTTTTATGTCAAATAAAGGCGCGTCCCAGTTAATTTCGACACCGATAATCTTATCTTGATAAAAACATTAAAAACGATTGTCTATTTCTAACAGATCTTTTTACTATCCATCCAATTCTTTGGATTTTTCTTTTATGTAATCAATTAATGTACGTGTTTTTTGAGACAGGTGCCTTTTAGTTGGGTAGACAATGTATATTTCTCTTGAGGTGCTGATTTCATAATCTGGGAGGATTGGTACTAATAATCCTTTTTGAATTGCATCACTTACACATAATACGGGAAGACACGTTATCCCTATTGAGTTAATGGCCGCTTTTAATACGATATTAATATCATTCGCACATATTTTAGTTTCAAATATATGTTCTGTAGAAACTGATGATGACTTATGTTTAATTCGTATTCCAGATTTATGCTGTTGAGTAAGTAATAATGCTTCTTGTTGTAATGACGCCATTGATTCAATAGGATTTTTTAAATTAGATAAATAATCGGGCGATGCACATAATATAAAATGAGACGTAAATAAATATTGAGCAATAAAATCTGAATTTTTTAATGGACCGACACGTATAGCAATATCGATTTTGTCATTTAGTATATCTTGGTAATGATTGTTAATCACGATGTCTAATTCTAAATTAGGATGTTCTCTCAAGAAGCTACATAACCAATCACCAACTAAGGTTTGGCTAAGAAACACAGTGGTAGTCACTGATATTTTCCCGCTCATCTCCTGTTGTTGTGCCATTAGATTATGAATATTATGTTTGATTTCTTGGATATGTGGAGCACATTTTTCAAAAAATAAAACGCCTTTTTGGGTTAATTGTATTTTTCTTGAACTTCTATCTAAAAGTTGAACACCAAGAGATTCCTCTAGCGCATAAACGCGCCTACTTACAGTGCTAGAAGGAATGCTTAGATGCTTAGATGCTTGAATGAAACTGCCATGTTTAATGACTTCGACCACAATTGATATGTCTTCATATTTCCACATAATGTATTTGATCCCATCTATGGGATGTTCTATCCCAGTAAAGACTGCTTATTTGACATAAATGGGATGATAGCATGGCTGCTTCTTAAATCGTAGCAAAGGGCTATCTCATGAAATCACGTTTATTGCATCATTCACTATTTATAAAATTGTCATTAATACTAATTGGAGGTATGTCATTTATCTCGAATAGTCAGGGAGCTCAATCAGAGTTAACCATTCAGTCCACAGGAAAAACCCCTTTAAAGGTCTATGTTTTAGATTGTGGTCAAGTTAAATCGCAAGATATGTCGGTATTTAATTCATCTATTAAAAAAGGCACAGTAGGGCATTTGGCTAATCCATGTTTTTTAATACAGCATCAAAAAGGCACGCTTTTATGGGATACGGGTGTTTCTGAAGCTATTATAACGCAGCCAAATGGTATTGATGTTTCTGGCGGGGCTTTTAATTTTTCAGTTACCAAAACATTAACTGAGCAATTGAAAGAAATTAATATTGAGCCAAAAAATATTAACTACCTCGCTTTTTCACATATGCATCTTGATCATACGGGTAATGCATTATTATTTTCACAAGCTAATTGGTTAATTCAAGCGCAAGAGTTTGCAATTGCTAATAGTGCTTACGCTAAAAAATATGGTTATGCACCTTTGGATTATCAATCCACTCAGTCACTCAATATTACTGAGTTAACAGGAGACTTTGATGTATTTGATGACGGCTCTGTGGTTATTATTTCAACCCCGGGGCATAGCGCTGGTCATCAATCGTTATTTATAGATTTACCCAAACATGGACCTATAGTCTTATCGGGTGATTTATATCATTTTGAATCGAATCGGGAACAATATGGTATTCCATCATGGAATGACAAGAAGGCAACTATTTCTTCTTTTGCAAAGATTGACAGAATTCTTGATTTAACGAACAGTGAACTGTGGATTCAACATGATAAAAAACAATTTGAAAAACTAACACTTTCACCTAATTTCTACGAGTAAAGGTAGGTAAGCAATTTTGAAACGGCTATGGTGTTCATCCACCGTAGCTGCTTCATTTTTATGATTAATAAGATCGGCATAATGTTTTTTTAACAATTATAAATTATATTAAAATCAGGTAAATAAGTGGGATGATTTGTTTAACCGACTTAAGGAATCTCTGATTTAGAAAGATAAATTCAAGCTTTCAGAAATTTTACTAATCGAGGCATGCTTTTGACAGAATAACTGGTTATTTTGAAAAAGCGTAACGAATCGATACAGGGATGTATCAAATTAGAACTTTGCACGCCTAAATGGATTTAGGTGTTAGAGCTATGTCGGGAACAAATAGCCGAGGAGTAAAAAAAACTGTGATCGTCTCGAAAAGGACTCGTCATTTCGCTTCGACGATCGCCGTGCACTTTGTGCCTAAATGACTCGCTGAAAAAATCTTTCTAATTCAGAGGTTTTAAATAAAGGGGGTGGTTAAGTTAAATTTTAAAAATAAAATAGAAGGGGATCCAGAGATCAATAGTCAAAATTCCCCCTACTTAGATTTATTTAAGTGATGTCCCTTATTGGTTGTCATTGAAGCTAGCCAGTTTGTATGTGTCAATGACAAAGGTAAGACTCTCGACCCACTGATGATCAAAAGTGGCTGTGATCAAAAGTGGCTGTGATCAAAAGTGGCTGTTACTTCTGACTTTGTTAAAGTGGATACCCCTAGTTGTTTAAAAGAAAGGGGGGTGAAGAAGGGTAGTGGGAAGCAGAGTAAATCGGTATGTGAAACTAAAATCTGAAAAGTGGATGTCACTTCTAAATCTGAAAAGTGGAAATCTGAAAAGTGGATGTCACTTCTGACTTTGAAATCTGAAAAGTGGATGTCACTTCTGACTTTGAAATCTGAAAAGTGGATGTCACTTCTGACTTTAGATTTTAAAGACGCTTATGCACCGCGTTTTTTTAAATTTTAGATTATCAATTTTTTAAAAGTGGGTGTCACTTTTAACGTCACTTTTAACGTTTCTTTTGATGTTAATATTCATCATAATCTGGGTATTGCTCTGGTTTGGTACCTACTTGTTTAATGATTTGTGGATATTGAATGTTTTTTATTGGCGTGAATAATTTTTTACGTGTTTTGTTTATTTTGAAAAGCCAGCTATCCCCATAATCAAATAAATAAAATAATGACTTCCCTGTTAACTTTTCGGCAATTTCACCAATGGATATTTTAGTGATTTCTTCTTCATCACATTCAAATCGTTCTCTCATTTTAGATCTTGGTAGCTTTGAAATATAGAATTCAAATAAATGATCATCGTCAAATTCAATTGAATCCAAAATAATACTACTTAAGTCAATTAATTTATAATTTTCTGGTACTTCTATCGTTATTTCCCAAGAGTCTTCAGCATATATACCGTGGATTAATTGGATGTTTAAAGTTTGAATCATGTTAGACCTAAAAAATGATATAAATTGATGGAATAAATGAAAGGATTATATCAATTTCAATAATAAATAACGAGTTTGGTGAGTTTTTTAATTGGTAGTTTTGATTTGTATTATCCAAATAACGACTTCGCTTTTTTCATGCCTGCAGTTTTATTGATGTCACAATGTTTCATTGCATTACAAATACTTTTAATAGAGCCAACCATCCTATGAAATTGACTGCCATAATTTTGTGCACTATATAAAAATTCATTGGGGTCAATATTAAACTCTGATAGCACTGACGGTGTGTTTTTATTGATCGAGGATTTATTGTCTCGTAATTGTTTTCCTGTCCATTCTACTAATTCAATATAAGAACTCACTTTAATCGGAATGTCATTTTTTTTGGTTGTAGAATAATTCCCAGTTAATTTTGATAACTCTTTAGGTTGCGTGTTTACATTATTAATATTTTTGGCTTGTTTTGCTTTTTCATAACGTTTTTTAATAGACGTAAATTCTGATTTTTGAATGGTCTTACTCATATTTGCACGAATAGGGTTTAAGTCCACGTATGCCATGCACGTTAATAATGCTTGCTCATCTAATAACGCTTGTGACTTAAAACGAGACTCCCAAAAACGACCTTTACAGTCGTCTTCTTTGTTAGCAATACGCGCCAAGGGCTCGTTAATATTTCGCATAAACCAACTGATATCATGTAATTTTTTACGGCAGTTTTCTGCAAATTCTAAGACTAACTCAGATTCAATTTCAGTTAAATTGTTTCCTTTTACATAAGACCTAGATAATTCAGTGCCTTTGTAAATCATATGCCAGCGAGTAATTACCTCCAATGGAGACCATTTCGCTGAAATGCTTTTATGCACATCAAGAATGACATGGTAATGATTGCTCATTACAGCATAAGCACAAACATCAATGGCAAACACAGTGGTTAAAAAAAGAATACGATCCTCAATCCATTGTCTACGATCAATCTTGTTTGGGTCAGATTTTGACTGATCATCAAGGATGAATGCTTTTCTGACCGCGCGTGTACAACAATGGAATTTTGTGGTTAAGGATAGATCTATTTGAGCGGAGCGTTTAACAGCCATAATCGAATTCTTATAATTGAGTGGTTTACTTAAATGTAGATGATTTTGTCTATTTTTCACGATTAGAATTGTAATGAATTGTGTCAAAAGTGGGTGTCACTTCTGGTTACTGTGATAGTTGATCTGGTTTGATTGATTTTGTTTGATTGTGACATTTTAGATTTTAAAGACGCTTATGCGCCGCGTTTTTTTAAATTTTAGATTATCAATTTTTTAAAAGTGGGTGTCACTTTTAACGTTTCTTTTAACGTTTCACTTTTAATGTTATTTTTAAAGTAAAACTAGCCAGTTTGTATGTGTCAATGTCAAATGTAAGACGCGACCGCGTTGGTCGTGCCAATCCAAAAAAGCCGAATAGGAATATTCGGCTTTTCAATTATTAAATATGCCATTCAAAACAACATCATTCAAATAATAATTCAATCGTCTTCATAGGCAAAAACATTCGAATTCGGCCATTATGTTCACATAAAACCTCAAACCCATATTTCGCGTAAAACGTTTGTGCATCATCTGTTAAACAGTCAACAATTACTGCATAAGCAGGCATGTGAGTATTTACGTTCCATAAATACTTAAGTGCATTAATTAAACTGATTTTGCCTAACCCTTGTTTTTGAAAGTTTTTATTTACAGCTAATTGCGCCAGTAAAAATACAGGAATGGGATAATGAGGTAATTTTTTTGAAAGTTTTTCAGGTAATGTTTTTCTGCCAATAGACGTTGGAGACACTGTATAAAAACAACATATTGGGTGTTTGTTATTTAATAAAGGCAGCGTTGCAGGTAAAACCATTGTTCGGCTGATGCCTGCTTGTTTGTGTTTGGCGGCTTTTGTTTTAATAAAATCGTTTAATTCTTTTTCTGAACAATCAAACGATTCTCTATCGTGTTTTGTTTTGTCTAATTCTTCAAATTCAGATTGCCAACTCATTTAATGCCACTTTGTTCTGTAAATTTAACGGCATCTAAAAGTGCTTTATTGGGTTTGTTTGATTTCTCACAAGCAAGCGCAAATTGATCAAACAGATTGTCCTCAAGCGTCATTTGATCATGCTCGCTGATGACGTTTGTTGCGTCTTCGTCCATTATTTTCACAATGTACTCAGTTAAACTTTTTAGCCCTAGCAGCGCAGAGGCTTTCTCGGCTTTGGCTTTGATGTGTTCATCTAAACGTATATCTAAGCGTGCAGTCGCCATGTGTCACCTATCTTTTGAATTTGTACGGATTAGTGCTGTATAGATTGGAGTATAGGTTTAATTGGCAGTGAATACAAGTTGCACGGAAAAGGTACGGAGGTTTGTTTTGTGGTGTTTGTTAACTCTAGCCATGTAAAACGGGTGGGGGCTTGATTGTTATTTATTGTAATAGGTGTGGGAAGCACGGTTTCGCACGCTATAAAGCTTAAAAAGAGGGCGTAAGAATCGATGGTCGGAAGGCAGAGTAGAGTGAATCTGTATATGAAACCAAAATCTGAAAAGTGGGTGTCACTTCTGGTTCGTCTTTAAATGTAGATGATATTGGCTATTTTTCACGATTAGAATTGTAATGAATTGTGTCAAAAGTGGGTGTCACTTCTGGTTGGTCACTTCTGGTTTTTCAAAAGTGGGTGTCACTTCTGGTTTGCCAACTCATTTAATGCCACTTTGTTCTGTAAATTTAACGGCATCTAAAAGTGCTTTATTGGGTTTGTTTGATTTCTCACAAGCAAGCGCAAATTGATCAAACAGATTGTCCTCAAGCGTCATTTGATCATGCTCGCTGATGACGTTTGTTGCGTCTTCGTCCATTATTTTCACAATGTACTCAGTTAAACTTTTTAGCCCTAGCAGCGCAGAGGCTTTCTCGGCTTTGGCTTTGATGTGTTCATCTAAGCGTATATCTAAGCGTGCAGTCGCCATGTGTCACCTATCTTTTGAATTTGTACGGATTAGTGCTGTATAGATTGGAGTATAGGTTTAATTGGCAGTGAATACAGGTTGTACGGAAAATGTACGGAGGTTTGTTTTGTGGTGTTTGTTAACTCTAGCCATGTAAAACGGGTGGGGGCTTGATTGTTATTTATTGTAATAGGTGTGGGAAGCACGGTTTCGCACGCTATAAAGCTTAAAAAGAGGGCGTAAGAATCGATGGTCGGAAGGCAGAGTAGAGTGAATCTGTATATGAAACCAAAATCTGAAAAGTGGGTGTCACTTCTGGTTCGTCTTATGATACTTTTCTTATATGAATAGTATTGTGAAATAACTGATTTTCCCCCTTTTTACTCATTGCTGTTATATTTGTTAAATGGAAAGCGCGATCCCGTTAGATATATAATAAATTGTTCAAAAGTGGGTGTCACTCCTGATTCTGGTTTCTTTTACTTTCATTGTGTATGTGATAACAAAATCTGAAAAGTGGATGTCACTTCTGGTTCTACTTCTGGTTCCTATAAATTGTTCAAAAGTGGGTGTCACTCCTGATTGCTGTACTCCTGACCGTGACTGTATTCACGACTATCTCGGGTGTTTTCAGTGTGGGTTCTAGATCCGACCCTAGAATTAAAATTAAAATCGTAGGGTTGAGCTTTAGCTCAAAATTCTAAAGTGGATGTTACTTCTGAATTTAAAGTGGATGTTACTTCTGAATTGTCCTCACATCACCGTGGTATCCTAAAAAGCGTTAGTGTCTATGTTAAGTGTAAGGTAGGATCCCGTTAGTCGGTTTATAAGTGGTAAAAAAATGAATTATAAAAAAATTAATACATTTGCATTGAGAGCGTTTAGAGAAACCGCTGACAAAGATTATATCCATGCACGAATGGCATATAATGCTGGTTTGATTCCTCAGTTTTTATGGTCATCTTTACATTGCTTGGAGAAATATTCAAAGTGCATTCTTTTGTTATGTCGAATACCTAACAAAAATTCAGGACATACAGCTTTGGAATCAATTGAAAGGTTTGGTGGCAAGTTTGATGTTGAATTTTCAGAAATAACTTTAAACTTTATTAGAGGTTTAGAAACTAATGGGGCCTCAGATAGATATTACGAGCAATCTTGGTTTATTTATAAACCATTAATAATAGAGTTAGATAAAGCTGTTTGGGAAATAAGAAGATTTTGTAATGCTGAATTATATAATTACAGTGAAAATGAAATTAACTTTAAATCTGATCCAGACTTAGATTTATTTGATTTTGAACTTAGGTCAGTAAAAAATACAATAATTAAAGGAGGGTGGTTGGAGAAGGTTTTAGATGAAAAAATGCATTCTGCTCGAAAATACTTAGTTTATGGAAATTTTTTTTATACTAAAGTCAATAGAAAGAAAGTTTCCATACCCTCGAAAGTGTCTGCTGGTAATTCACCTTTGTATTTGTATCCAGAGATAATAGATGAGTTGGGTAATTATATTGTTATAAATAAAAAAATTAAAAATAGTTATAAAGAATTGTTACATAAAAAAAGTAAGCCTAAAACTCAATAGAGTTCCATAAATCCCAGACAAAAAAAGAGACGCATAAAGCGTCTCTTTTTTTTACAACTTTGCGATTACCACTCATCGGGCAGGAAGCCCAAATAGCGACTGAATACTCAAGACGGGTTTCCCGACGCCAGAGTATTCACAAAGCTCACTCTTTAAGTTTTATTAATTAAAAAAACAATTAATAAAAATATTCAAAAGGGACTTTGAAATTAAACTTCAGAAGAAGCTAAAAATTCAGTTTTCTCTTCTTCAGAAACTTCTTTAATAGAAAGCTTGATACGACCACGGTTGTCAACGTCTAAACATTTAACAACGACTTCTTGGCCTTCTGTTAATTCTTCTTCAACTTTTTCTAAACGACGATCACAGATTTGTGAGATATGTACCAAGCCGTCTTTACCCGGTAAGAAGTTAACAAATGCGCCAAAGTCAGCAATTTTCATTACTTTGCCTTTGTATAATGCGCCAATTTCAGCTTCTGCAGTGATTTCAGAAACCATTGCTAATGCTGCTTGAGTTGACTCTTTGCTTGGTGAGTAAATACGTACTAGGCCAGTATCGTCGATGTCTACTTCAGCGCCTGTTTCTTCACAGATAGAACGGATAGTTGCGCCGCCTTTACCGATGATGTCACGGATTTTGTCAGGGTGTACTTTAACAGTCGTCATGCTTGGTGCGTTGTCTGGTAATTCAGGACGTGCATAACCAATTACTTTGCCCATTTCACGTAAGATCGTGATACGTGCATCGTTCGCTTGGTCTAATGCAATTTCCATGATCTCTTCAGTGATACCTTCGATTTTGATATCCATTTGAAGCGCAGTAATACCTTTAGCAGAACCGGCTACTTTAAAGTCCATGTCACCTAAGTGATCTTCGTCACCTAAGATATCGGTTAAGACTGCGAATTTATCGCCTTCTTTAACTAGGCCCATTGCAATACCAGCAACCGGAGTGGTAACTGGAACACCAGCATCCATCATTGCTAATGAAGCACCACAAACAGAAGCCATAGAGCTTGATCCGTTTGATTCAGTGATTTCAGAAACAATACGAATTGTGTACGGGAATTCTTCTACGTTTGGCAATGTTGCGCCAACACCACGACGAGCTAAACGACCGTGACCGACTTCACGACGACCGGTTGCGCCCATACGACCACACTCACCAACAGAATATGGAGGGAAGTTGTAATGTAACATGAAGTTATCTGTGTACTTACCGTTTACCGTTTCTTCGATTTTACCGTCACGTAATGTACCTAATGTAGCGGTAACTAATGCTTGAGTTTCACCACGAGTGAACAATGCTGAACCGTGTGCACCAGGTAATACGCCAACTTCAACTTCGATATCACGAACAGTTTTAGTGTCACGACCATCAATACGAGGCTCGCCATTTACGATACGTGTACGGACTGTTGCTTTTTCGATTGAAGAGAATACGCCTGAAATTTCATCAGCGCTAACTTCTTCAGAGCTTAATGCTTCAACGGCTGCTTTTTTGGCTGTGCCTAATGCTTCGTAACGTGCTGCTTTATCAGAGATAGAGTAAGCTTCGCCGATTGCAGCTGCGTAACCTTCAGTTACTTGAGCAATTAATGCTTCGTTTTTAGCCGGTGCTTCCCAAACCCATTTCTCTTTGCCAGCTTTTGCTTCAAATTCAGCAACGGCATTGATAACAGTTTGGAATTCGCTATGTGCGAATAATACAGCGCCTAACATTTCATCTTCAGATAATTCTTTCGCTTCAGATTCAACCATCAATACAGCGTCAGATGTACCGGCAACAACCATGTCTAAATCAGATTCTGCTAATTCAGAAATTGTTGGGTTTAATGTGTAGCCAGCAGATTCAGTGTAAGCAACGCGTGCAGCACCAATTGGGCATTTGAAAGGAACACCAGAAATGCTTAATGCAGCAGAAGTAGCGATCATTGCGCAGATATCAGGATCGATGTCAGCAGTTGCAGAAACAACCGTTAATACAACCTGTACTTCGTTCATGAAACCTTTAGGGAACAATGGACGAATAGGGCGATCGATTAAACGTGATGTTAACGTTTCTTTTTCTGAAGGACGACCTTCACGCTTTAGGTAACCACCAGGGATTTTACCCACTGCGTAGTATTTTTCGATGTAATGTACAGAAAGAGGGAAGAAGTCTTGACCAGGTTTAGTAGATTTTGCAGCTACTACGGTTGCTAAAACTGAAGTTGCGTTATCAATAGTACATAAAACCGCGCCAGATGCTTGGCGAGCGATACGAGCTGTTTCTAAAGTAACGGTAGATTTACCAAATTGAAATTCAGTTTTTACAGGGTTTAATAAACTCATTGAGTTTCCTTTAAATTGATTCAGGCCAAATTGCCTGATTGATTATATTTTGTCGTTTCGTAGAGAGCTTCTAATTCAGTGATCTGCTGGAGTAGAATCAAAACACTCAATAAGAAGCACTCCTACTACGTATTCACGACTGTTTATTTAATACTTTTTAAAAATAAAAAAAGCCCCGATATTCGAGGCTAATTCTTTTAACTACTAACGACGTAGACCTAAGCTAGAAATTAAGCTTGTGTAACGTGCAGCATTTTTACGTTTCAAATAATCCAACAACTTACGACGTTGGTTTACCATACGAATCAAACCACGACGTGAATGGTGATCTTTATGGTGCTCTTTGAAATGACCTTGTAATTCATTGATGTTCGCAGTTAACAATGCAACTTGAACTTCAGGGCTACCAGTGTCGCCTTCAGATTGAGCGTATTTTGTAACGATTTCAGATTTAACTGATGCGGAAAGTGCCATAACGGACTCCTAATTAATATGCATTAAAAATAAGAATCGTGCCCGTGCATATTTACAGACAGATTCGGACGCGGATTATACTCAAAAGACTTAAAAAATGATAGTCAATACAGGGGAATTATTAGATGGAATTAACTTCGGTTTCACTTAAAAAACGATATTCCCCAGCCCTTAAGTTTTTGTCTAATTCAATTGCTCCCATCGAGGTGCGATGCAGGCTGATAACCTTGTTTTGAAAACGGGCAAACATGCGTTTAACTTGATGGTATCTGCCTTCAAAAATCGTTAATTGTGCATTGTGGTTGTTTCGTATTTTTAAAATGGCGGGTTGTATTTGTACTTGTTCATAATCAAAAAACATTCCCTTGGCAAAGTATTTGATATATTCATCGGTGATTGTGTTTTCAGTCCCAACTTCGTATTTTTTGCCGATTTTCTCTTCAGGTTGTGTGATTTTTCGCGAAAATTGCCCGTCATTGGTCAGGATCACTAATCCTGAAGTATTTAAATCCAATCGGCCTGCAATGTGCAATTGGTCGGCAAAAGGCTCATTTATACAATCAATTACGGTTTTATGTTGCTCGTCTGTTGTCGCGCTCACTACGCCAATGGGTTTGTTTAACATGATGTAATAAGCGTGTTTGTTTTGCAGAATGTTCGATTCGCATTGTATTAAATCAAAAGGCGTGACGGGGATTTGCCCGTCTATTTCTACAGCATGGTTAACGCTCACTTTTCCGCTGGCTAACAGCTGTCGTAACATTTTTTTGCTGTATAAGGTGTTGGCTTTGAGGAATTTGATTAGCGGCATTGAATTTTCTTATTGGGTATAAAAAAGCACAGACTACCTGTGCTTTTTGATTTTAATGGCAATTAAATGTTTGTTGTCATCCGCGACTTGTTTTTGTCGTGGATCCAGTGGTTTGATGTTGCGGGCGCTGGATCCCCGACGATAAGGCTGTCGAGGATGACGAATAGCATTAAAGCGGATTTACTTTTTAAGGCCTGCTTTAGCGAATAATGACGCCATTGTATTTGCTGGCGCTTCTTGGTTTTGTTTGCGATTATGGTTTTGACTGCTTCTTGCGCCACCACGTTGAGGTTTGTTGTCGTTACTTTTCTCAACTTGGCTGGCATCGTCGTCTAAACGCATGGTTAATGCTATGCGTTTACGATCGGCGTCTACTTCCATTACTTTCACTTTAACAATATCGCCGGCTTTCACAACTTTGCTCGGATCTTCTACAAACGTGTGACTTAATGCAGATATATGCACCAAACCATCTTGGTGAACACCTACATCCACAAACGCACCGAAATTCGTTACGTTCGTTACCACGCCTTCCAAAATCATGTTCAATCGAAGATCTTTAATCTCTTCTACTGAATCATCAAAGGTGGCGGTTTTGAATTCTGGACGAGGATCACGACCGGGTTTTTCAAGCTCTTTTAAAATATCTTTTATGGTCACTTCACCAACAAGATCGTTTGCAAACTCTTTAGGATCAATGCTTCTTAAAAATGCGCTATCTCCCACGATCTGACCAATAGTTTTATTGTTTTTAGCTAACATGGCTTCGATCACTGAATACGCTTCAGGATGCACCGAAGAGTTATCAAGTGGGTTAGAGCCGTTGGCAATTTTCAAGAAACCCGCCGCTTGTTCAAACGCTTTTGCGCCTAAACGTGGTACTTCTAATAATTGTTTTCTGTTGTCAAATTGACCAATCTTGTGTCTAAAAGCGATGATCTGGGAGGCAACGGACTTGGTTAATCCAGAAACCTTCGTTAATAACGGCTCAGATGCTGTATTTAAATCCACACCGACACCATTCACACAATCTTCTACAACGGCATCCAGTGAACGCGCCAAAGCAACTTGCGAAACATCATGCTGATACTGTCCAACACCAATGGCTTTTGGGTCAATTTTCACTAACTCTGCAAGGGGATCTTGTAAACGTTTGGCAATAGAAATGGCGCCACGAATGGTCACATCTAAATCAGGAAATTCTTGAGCGGCTAATACACTGGCTGAATACACCGATGCGCCTGCTTCAGAAACCACAATTTTGTTCAGTTTTAGCGTTGGGTTTTGTTTTACTAACTCATTCACTAACTTGTCGGTTTCACGCGATGCCGTGCCGTTACCAATTGCCACTAAATCAACTTCGTATTTGCGACATAATAATGCTAATACTTCGATGGCTTGTTGCCATTGATTTTGCGGTTGATGCGGGTAAATAACGCCATGTTCGGCGATATCGCCACTATCTTTAACTACCACAACTTTAACGCCGGATCTAAAACCAGGATCTAAGCCAAGTGTGGTACGTGCGCCAGCAGGGGCGGCTAATAATAAGTCTTTTAAGTTTTTAGCAAATACCGAAATAGCGTCATCTTCAGACTTTTCGCGTAATTTACCCACAAGATCGGTCTCAATGTGCGAAAGTAACTTCACGCGCCATGTCCAACGAACCACTTGCATTAACCATGAATCCGCAGGGCGGTTTTCATTTTTTAATTTGAAATGATCACAAATCATAGATTCGCAGGTCACACTTTCACGTGCGGGTGTGCCGTCTAATCCCATTTGAAATTGTAAGATACCTTCATTACGACCACGAAAAACAGCCAGTGCACGATGGCTTGGCATGGTTTTCAGCTTTTCTGTGTGCTCAAAGTAATCACGAAATTTCTCGCCTTCGACTTCTTTGCCCGGAACCACCGCAACAATAATGTCTGCATTTTTATCTAAATAGTTACGAACTGCGCCAATTAAGGTGGCATCTTCGGCAAAACGTTCCATTAAGATAAAACGAGCGCCATCAAGTGCGTCTTTAGTGGTCGCTATTTTAAATTCAGTATTTAAGTATTGAGTCGCTTGATCTTCAGGTACGAGTGTTGGGTCATTTAACAAGGCATCGGCTAATGGTAAAAGCCCCGCTTCAATGGCAATTTGTGCTTTGGTGCGACGTTTTTGTTTGTAAGGAAGATATAAATCTTCTAATTCTGTTTTGCTTGCCGCTTCTAAAAAGGCCTTTTTAAGTGCGTCGGTCATTTTGCCTTGTTCTTCAACAGAGGCAATCACTGTCGCTCTTCTGTCTTCAAGTTCGCGTAAATAACGTAAACGTTCTTCTAATGTACGTAATTGGATGTCGTCTAAACCGCCGGTTACTTCTTTTCGGTAACGGGCAATAAATGGCACGGTCGATCCTTCGTCTAGCATGGCAACGGTGGCTGTTACTTGTTGAAGCTGTACATTTAGCTCTTTTGCTAGGTGATTAAATATTTTTTCAGACATAAAATTCAAACTTTAAAATTAGTGAGGTGGTTGGAAGATCTCTGCAAGATCGCTGTCTTTGAAACTATAATGTTGATTGCAAAATTGGCAGTCAACGCTGATTTTTCCCTGTTCTTGAATCAACAATTTAGCATCTTCAAGCCCTAAATTAATCACTGCATTTTCACAACGTTTGCGTGAACAGCCGCATTTAAATGACAGATCTTTAGGGTCGTACACACGAACGGTTTCTTCGTGAAATAATCGATATAAAATTTCTTGGTTTGGAAGTTCTAGTATCTCTTTATCTTTTAATGTTGAAAATAAATAAGACACACGATTGTATGATTCATCTTCAATTTGTAAAGAGCTATTGTTCGCAAATAATGGCATTGCTTGAATCATCATGGCGCTGGCTTGGTTGTCGTTAACAGCAATTTTAAACGACGTTTTGATTTGCTCAGACTGCAAATAATACTCTTCAATGCCTTTTGCGATATTGTCTTCGTGTAAGGCAATTAACGATTGATAAGGTTTTCCTTTTAAAGGCTCTAAGGTTAACGCTAAGTTACCTTGTTCAAATAGGGGCTTATCTTCGTCGAAATTCTCGTCAAAATGGCAAATTGCGCGGACAAATTCACGGTTTTTGCACTCTGCCATAATCAAGCGAACTTGGCCTTGGCTTTTCGCTTGTAAAATCAAACTGCCTTCAAACTTCAAAGTGGAGCTTAATGCCGTCACAGATGCTAAAAATTCACCAAGCATGTGGCGAATTTTGGTTGGATAATTTTTTTTATCCACAACATCAAGATACGATTGGTTTAAATGAATGATTTGACCACGAATAGCGGTATCGTCAAAAAGGAAGGTTTGGGACTGATCGGTATTTTTCATGATTTAATAACTATGTTTGGTTTTTAAAATATCACGACGTTGTTTTTTGTCGGGACGTTTTTGTGGGGCTAATATGGAGGCGTTCATGTCTTTTCTGTTTTGTGCTTCAGCGGTGCGTTTTTCTATGCTTTCGCTGCTTTCTTCATATAATGCTTGTGCCAATGGTGCGCTTAAACGTTTGTCGCTAACGGCTAAAATAGTGATTGTTTTTTCTTCTAGGCCAATACGTAAACGAAGGGTTTGGCCCACTTCCACGATTTTGCTGGCTTTAATGCGCTGGCCGTCATAATGCACTTTTCCGCCTTCTACGTTTTGTTTAGCAAGGCTTCTGGTTTTGTAAAATCGCGCGGCCCACAGCCACTTGTCGATTCTTACTTTTAATTCGGTTTTTTCGATGCTCATTTAAATAAGTCCATCAATGAATTTAATTGCACAAATGATGGGGACGGATCTTTATTTGGCAAGGTGCTGTCGGGTTTTGCGATGCTAAAAACTTGAGCAATGCCCATTTGTTTGGCTTTGGCGCAAATAGGTAAATTGTCATCTATAAATACACAATTTTCAGGTTTGGATGTTAATTTTGCGTCTAAGTGTTGCCAAAACTCATCGTATTCCTTCGAAAATCCAAAATCGTGCGCACTGACGATTTGATCAAACCAATCGGTGACTTGAGTTTGTTCATCTTTAATTGCAATGCTGTCGCGATGGGCGTTGGTGGTCATAACGACTTTGACGGGCAATGTTTTAAGTTTTTCTAAAAACTCAATCACCCCTGGCAAGTATTGGATTTTATGGTTAATCGATTGTTTGAGTTCGATGATGTTCAAGCCCAATTCGTCACGCCAAAAATCAAGACAGTACCAATTTAAATGGCCTTCGTGTTCTTTAAATCGCTCATTTAACAGTAACGTGGTTTGATCTAACGTTAAATCGTGCTTTTTAGCATATTGCTCGATGACTGTATTTTTCCAGAAGTAATTATCAAAATGCAGATCAAGAAGGGTACCGTCCATATCTAAAAGAACGGTTTCGATGGTTTGCCAGTTGATAATAGATTGAGTCATGTTGATAAATTCTGAAGCAGTAAAAGCAAAATCTTATCACTATTAAAATCAATGCGCTTATTTTTTGCGGGATTTTTTAACCATTTCGTAGGCGGTTTGAATTTCTTGAGTTTTCTCTTTGGCGATCTGCATCATTTCTTTAGGTAAACCCTTGGCCACCAATTTGTCTGGATGGTGTTGACTCATTAAACGACGATAGGCTTTTTTCACTTCTGCATCCCCCGCGTTTTTTGTTACACCCAAACTTGCGTAGGCTTTATCAAGTAATTGAGCGTCAGTGTGATAGTTGGTTCTTTGGTGATTTTGATTGCGATAGCGTTGGCGTGATTGATTAAATTGTTGTTGGGCAAAAATACGTTGGTTGATGAACTCAAATTGCAGTTTATTGATGTTTAAAAACTGGCAAATCTTTTGGATAACAATACGCTCGTTTTGTGAAAGTTGGCCATCGGCATAGGCAGTTTGTAATTGAATTTCTAAAAATATGGTTGTTAACGTTGAGCGATTTCCCACTGCGTCACGCAGATCAATTAGTATTTCGCCAATATCGTATTGAGAGGATTTGCCTTCGCTGAATAATTTCATGGCTTCCAGTCGCTGAGTTTCATTTAAACCCATTTGCTTCATGACTTGGCGGGCGGATTGTAATTCTTGCTCACTGACACGTCCGTCTGCTTTTGCTATTTTTCCCATTACTAGAAATGTAGCTTGAAAAAATACAGCTTGCATCACTCCTCGTTGAGGTGCACTGCCTGTAAATGGGTCGTCGGTTTTTTGTAATGATCGATCAAAGATATGCCCCACAACTAAGCCAAGAATCAATCCAGGTATATGACCTGAGTAGAAACCGATGCTTCCAGCTATGAGTTTTCCAAAAATTTGCATGATTCCTCGCTTAATAGATGTCTCAAGTTTTTAATTTCGGTAAGATAGACAGTTAATTTTATCATAACCCTTTGCTTATGTGTTTGCTGCGATTTTTATTATTACAAAGTTTGTTGTTTTTAGCGGCTTCTGCATGGGCCCAAGAAATGAATTTGGATTTTGTACCTTATGATGAATTATCCACATCTCAACAAAAAACGATCAGTCAGTCTTGTTCTGGCCAGTTTGTCGACAGATTTAATGAATATAGCGAAAATGCTGAAGAAGGCGTTCGTAAAGCTCAGTCTCAATCTCAGTCGCTTATGGATCAAACTTGGATTCTTGAAGGTAATGCAATAATCATTGAAAAATCTATTGTGTTGCTAAGTCAGTCTATTGAAATGCACGAATCAACGGGTCAAACTTTGTTAAATGGCCAAACTCAAATGCGATTTGATGGGTTGATGTTGCAAGGCGATTCAGTTGAAATGGATATTAAAAAACACACTGGCACAATTAAAAATGCACAATTTGTGATTCATGGAAGTAATGTAAATGGCAGCGCAAATGAAATTCGCCGAGATGAAAATGGTGTGTTTTATCTAAAAGATTTTACAATAAGTCGGTGTAACCCTGATCAAAAATCTTGGTGGTTAAAGGGATCAAAACTTAAAATTGATCCAAATACAGGAATGATTACCAGTGTAAACAATTGGCTTTGGGTGGGAGGGGTTCCGGTTTTCTTTACACCTTATATACATATGCCGTTTGATGATCATGCTACAAGTGGTTTGCTGGTTCCAACTTTTGCTTTAACTGATGGTAAATTATCTGAGTTTAATCAGCCTATTTATTTTCGATTTAAACCAAATATCGATATGACCACTACGGTTTCTTATTTAACTCAGACTATTAATGATAAAGAAAAATCAGGGGTATTGTTAAATAATGAATTGAGGTTTTTGGGTAATCGTCAGCAGGGGCAGTTGCTTGGTGCCTATAGTGTTATGCCTAGTCGGACTCAGGGGAATAGTCTTAAAAATATTGATCGATATTATTTGACGTTTGAGCAGCAATGGAATTTAGGGTGGTTTACTTCAGACATAGAACTTAATGCTTTAAGTGATCAGTTTTTCTTTCAAGATTTTTACAGGGGCATTGAAACTAACTCTGCCATGCAAAGTATGAATAACCGCTATCAATTAGATGATACATTAATTTATCAAACATTAGATGCCAGTTGGGCGCTAGAGATGGGGGCGGATAAATTTCATCGTTTAAAGCATGTATTAAATACAAAAG
Source organism: Marinicellulosiphila megalodicopiae (assembly GCF_045862395.1). Taxonomy (NCBI): domain Bacteria; kingdom Pseudomonadati; phylum Pseudomonadota; class Gammaproteobacteria; order Oceanospirillales; genus Marinicellulosiphila; species Marinicellulosiphila megalodicopiae. The sequence goes on along the minus strand of NZ_AP023087.1, from coordinate 3,603,381 downwards.
AGTTAGGATGGGATTTATATTTTAAACAACAATGGCAGCAAGCAGATGATAGAAAAGACATCATTTCAATTGCCGATTGGTCCGCTTTAAGTGCAAGTGAAAAAGCATTAAAAACCCCTGTTTTTGCAAGCGAGTATGCGTTCCAGGTTGCTCCTTCTTTTGAGGCGAAATATAAAACGCCCAGTGTAAAAGATTTTAAAATTAACCAGTCGGTTTCGTTACAAGTGGCAAATTTTGATAGGCAATTACCTACTGAATTAAGTAATGATGTAGCAATAACTGAACAGTTACGTTTGTCGGTAAAATCTAATTATGCCTTTCCAATGAGCGTGAATATTGCAAACACTGATGCCACTTATAAAGTAAAGCCAAATCTTTTAGTTCAAGGTGCGATTTATCCTGATGCTGAGGTGTTGGATGAACAAAAAATAGGCTATTTATCGGCAATGTCTACCTTTACTCAGCAATTAAATGTGCCTGTAAAAATCACAGATCAACAGCAGTTGTTAGTTCAACCTGAATTAATTTGGCAATACGCTCCGTTTGTTGATACTAGCTATCTTCCTGTACTAGATAGTGCCAATCAATCGTCAAGTTATGGGAATTCAATTCGCTTTACTGGTACTGATAGATTAGGTGACACAAGCGAGTTGCATTATGGGGTGGGGTTTAGTTTGCAAAAAAATAAACGCACTCATACTAAGTTTAGTATTAAGCAAAGTAAATTAATTAAACAAGAGCTATTAAATCTTCAATCAGTAGCAGTAGAAAATCCTGAATTTGAACGTTTTAGTAATTATAACGTCCAAGCAAGCTTTACTCCTAATAGTGCAACATCATTGTCTGGAATATGGGGGTATTCACCTGAGTGGTTAATTGAAACTAGGCAGGTTGAGTTTAAATATAAATTACCAAATAATCATTACATAAGGCTTACCAGTTATAGTGATTATTCAATTACAGATGATGATGTAAATAAAACTGAACTCAGTACGCATTTGTTATCATTGTCAGGCCAGTGGGCATTAAATCATCAAATTGGTTTAATTGGTTACGGTAAATGGCAATATAATTTGGCCAATGAAGAGGCTGAAAATTATCAATTAGAAGAAATGGCAATAGGGGTTGAATATGATGACTGTTGTTGGGCCTTTCGTATGTTAAGCTATAACAATTTTTTAGATGAAGAACATGAAGATAATAAACTTCATTTTCAAGTGATTTTTAAAGGTATGGGGCGTTTAGATCAAGGCTTTGATACCACAATAGATAAATATTTACCTGCCTATCCGGGCAGCCTATTTGAACAGGATTAATATGATTACACGATTTATTATGCGCAAAACCTACGTACTTGCGATCACGTTGGCTTTTTCTATAGTTGCAGTTGCTCAAGTGCAATGGGTCGATCAAACCGAAGTGATTGTCAATGACGAAGTGATATTAACCAGCGACGTTGAAGTAGCGCTAAAAGAAAAAACAGGGTTATTAATTTCTCAAAACCAAGGTGCCCTTTTAGCAAATATGGAATTAGTCAGATCTCAAGTGATTGATGAGTTGGTTGAACGTTCAATTTTAGTTCAGCGTGCTAAAAGAATTGGCGTGAATGTTTCAGATCAAATGTTAAATGAAGAGGTGTCCGGAATTGCTGCGCGAAATAATTTAGATTTGCCATCGTTTGTCACCTTACTTGAACAGCAAGGTCAGGATTATTCTCGATATCGTGAAAATATTCGTGAACAAATCATGATCCAAATGCTGGTTCGATATGAAGTGGGGAATTTAATTCGTGTCAGTGATGCGCAAACAGATCGTGCATTAAGTGCTCAGCGTTCTAAAGAATTAACGGATCCAGAATATCGAATTTTGCATAAACGTTTTGATTCCTTTCAAGAAGCAACCGACTATAAAGTACGTTTAACTAATCAGGGGTTGCGCGAAGATGAAAGTGCAACGGATTTGGGTTATCGGAAAAAAGAAAACTTACCTAAAATATTTGTAGATAATATCGAAGGATTAAAAACCAATGCGGTATCTGAAGTGATTGAGCGTTCTGGAACGTTTCATCTCATTCAAATTATTGAAATTAAAGGCGATGCAAAACAATCCATCACACAGCATTTTGCACGACATATATTAGTTATGCCAAATGAATTACGCAGCAAAGAACAATCATTGGAATTAATAAATCAATTACATCAACAAATAAAACAGGGGGCGGATTTTGTTACGGTCGCCAAAAAATATTCTGATGATAAAGGCAGTGCGGCATTAGGTGGTAATTTAGGATGGACTGATGGATCTGAAATGGTACCGGAATTTCGCGCTGCGTTACCAACGGTAGAAATCAATGAACTAAGCACAGTATTTGAGACGGATTATGGTTTTCACTTTTTACAAGTAACCGAGCGTCGTCAAAAAGATTTATATAATGAAAACTTAAAAAACTTAGCCAAACAAGCCATTGGTGATAAAGCCTTTCAAGAAGAATATCCGCGCTGGTTAGCTGATTTAAAATCATCAGCTTATATTAAATACAGCAATGAAAGTGACGTTAACTTCAAACTAAATCGAATCAAAGATGACAAATAGCACAAAAAGATTAGTAATCACAAGTGGTGAACCAGCAGGAATTGGTCCGGATATTATTTTAAAAGCTGCCAAAAATAATCATATGGCAAGCTGGATTGTGCTGGGGGATCAATCCGTTTTTATTGCACGAGCTGAGCTGCTTAAAATAAAAATACACATTGAATTATGGATGCCAGGGGACCCTACTCCTGCTCATAAAGCGGGTGTTTTGTTGCTGTATCATGTGCCTGTTAAAAACGAAGTGATTCCAGGAAAGCTGGATTCAGAAAATTCAGAGTATGTGCTTGAATTATTAAAAATAGCAACAGATGGCTGTGTTGATAACACCTTTGATGCCATGGTGACGGCACCTGTTCATAAGGGGGTGATCTGCGAAAGTGGTGTACCATTTAGTGGACATACAGAGTTTTTAGAAGAACGCACGGGTGCTGATAAAGTAGTCATGATGCTAGCTTGCACTAAATTAAAAGTGGCATTAGTGACCACGCATTTACCTTTGAAAGATGTGGCTGCAGCGATTACTCCAGAATTATTAAGTGAAATATTAGCGACGTTAATTCAATCATTAAAACAACAATTCGGTTTGAAAAATCCAACGATTTTGGTAGCAGGTTTAAATCCTCATGCTGGCGAATCTGGTCATATGGGTATGGAAGAAATCGAAGTGATTGAGCCGACTTTAAAAACATTTAAAACACAGGCCAATATTATTGGGCCATTACCTGCTGATACGTTATTTACACCACCTTATTTAGAAAAAGCCGATGCAGTGTTAGCGATGTATCATGACCAGGGTTTACCTGTTTTAAAATGCATTGGTTTTGGTGAGTCAGTAAATATTACTCTGGGTTTACCTATTATTCGAACCTCTGTGGATCATGGTACGGCTTTAGATTTAGCAGGAACTGGACAGGCAAAAGAAAGAAGTTTAATTTGTGCCATTAAATGGGCATTACAAATGAGTCAAAAGGCTAATTATGCATAAAGCTAGAAAACGATTTGGGCAGAATTTTTTACATGATAATAATGTAATAGATAAAATCGTACGTTGTATTCACCCAAAAGAAGATGAGCACGTCATTGAAATTGGCCCTGGCCAAGGTGCGTTAACGCAAGGGTTGCTTGATGGTGCAAAAAAATTGGATGTCATTGAATTAGATAGAGATTTGATTCCTATTTTAAGAACAAAATTTTTCAATTATGATCAATTTAATATTCATGAAGCCGATGCATTAAAGTTTGATTTTTTATCATTAAATAAAACACCGATGCGTATTGCAGGTAATTTGCCTTATAACATTTCATCGCCATTAATTTTCCATTTATTAGATTTTGCTGATGATATAAAAGATATGCATTTTATGTTGCAAAAAGAAATGGTTGAGCGTTTATGTGCAGTGCCTTCTACTAAAGATTACGGGCGTATAACAGTGATGGTGCAATATCATTGTGAAACTGAATTCTTATTTATTGTCGGGCCTGAGTCGTTTGATCCAGCACCAAAAGTCGATTCTGCTATTGTGCGTTTAACCCCTAAAAAAGTAAAACGTTTAGCGGATGACGAAAAAGTGTTTGCTGATATTGTAAGAACGTCTTTTGCACAAAGAAGAAAGACACTTCGTAATAATTTGAAAAAAATCATTACAGCAGAGCAGCTTATTGAGATCGGTATTGATCCTACAATGAGACCAGAAACCATTACCTTAGATCAATATATCGATATCAGTAATTTATATGCAGCCATACTAAAAAACCAAGGTGAAGATGATCATGCAAATCAGTGATGTGTTAATCGAAACCGAAGGTGAATTTATCCCTAGGTTTTCAGATTCAGAAAAATATGTGTTTGCATATCATGTAAATATTACAAATAACGGTGATCAGAATATTCAAATACTTAGCCGATTTTGGGAAATTACCGATGCCAATGAAAAAGTAATTCATGTTAAAGGCGAAGGCCTAGTGGGTAAAAAACCAACGATCATTCCTGGTGAAAGCTTTGAGTATACTTCCAGTGTGGCCATAGCAACTGAAATAGGGTTTATGAGTGGCTCGTATCATGGTATTACTCAAGATGGAGAATTATTAAGTTTTCCAATTGATCTTTTTACATTACAAATTCCAAATAAAGTAAATTAATAAAGTGTAATTAAATGGCTAAATATATAGTTGGGGACTTACAGGGATCATTGACCCCTTTATTGGCTTTGCTTAGTGAAGTTGAATTTAACTATGGAAAAGATGAGTTATGGCTTGCTGGTGATATCGTTAATCGTGGATCCCAATCATTAGCCTGTCTTGAATTTATTATGCGTCATGAAAGTTGCGTAAAAATTGTATTAGGTAATCATGATTTACACTTATTAGCCATTATTAATAAGGTGAAATCTCCAGGGAAGTTCGACACACTGGATGATATTTTAAATCATAAAAATTGCAAAAAAATGGCTAAGTGGTTATATCAACAACCATTGGTGCATCATAACAAGAAAAAAACAATTTTTATGTCACATGCCGGTTTGCCTCATATTTTTTCTGCTGAAAAAGCAGTGGAATTGTCGAATGAATTTCATCAAGCCTTAATTGATAAAGCAAGTAGGAAGTCATTTTTCAAAAATATGTACGGGAATCAACCTGCAAAATGGGATGATTCACTTAAGGGAAATGATCGGCTTAGAGTCATTACCAATTACTTTACTCGAATGCGCATGATTGAAGAAGACGGTACATTAGAATTAATGCACAAGGCGGGCGCAGACTTAGAAGCCAGTTTGTCCTATGAGGCGATTCCATGGTTTGAGCAGGATCGCATTATTCCTTTTGATGGTACTTGGTATTTTGGTCATTGGGCGGCGCTGGAAGGAAACAGTGGGCATCATAAATACATAGCGACTGATGCTGGGTATATTTGGGATGGATACTTAAAAATGGTCAATCCCAAAACCAATGAAATGTGGTTGTGTGATTCGAATTTAAAAATAAAACAAATGCTCGAATAAATGGTCAATCAGAAATAATTATTTTTTGAAGAGGTTTCATGGCGAAAATAAATCATTACCTTACTATGGTGTTATTCACTGTCATGTTTTTAATTGGCTTACAAATACCTTCTGTTATTGATCAATATACCAAGCGTGTGGACGCCCAATTAATAGAGGCCACAAGTTTATTAAAACAATATCAAATTATTGCAAATAAATATCACAATGGTGATATGCAAGATCTAATAGAATTACATAAGCAAAGTCAAAACCCTTCATTTAAAGATGAAGCAACGGTCATCCAAACCTTAGTTGATCGGTATAGTTATTTAAAAAAACATAAAGTATTGTTAGATAAGAATATTTTCTCAGCAGGGTTTGTTTTGATTTTTCAGGCAGATACGGATATTTATAATCGAACCATAGATCAATATACAATGAGTGTACAATTTACTCTCGTAGCCTTAGCTTTCGGTGCTATTTTTGCGGTGATTTGCTGCGCTTTATATGAGTTTATTCAATTTGTTTGTAAATATGGGTATTTTAAAATCAAACAAAAGCGACGAATCAAAAAAACAATTCATCGATAAACCCTGATTTCAATCAAAAATACATGCCTTATTTTCTATAAGGCATTTTTTTTAACTATCATTCTCCTAAGATTCGCAAATGTAATCAAAATCAGCGACAATAGCGCCCCCATTTTTTGCACAGATTGAACATGTCGTTATCTCAACTTGAAAAAGAAATTCAAACTCGTCGCACCTTTGCGATCATTTCCCACCCACATAATCGTGCGTAATTAAACCAAATTCAACCTAATACAAAATTACTTCAAACTCTCTTTAAGTCCTTTAAAAATAAGGGTTTAGGTATTCCAACCTAAAACATTCTAAGCCAACCTAAACAAAGTGAAATATGTACATATTTGTGTACACAAAATTATAAATTTGCTAATATTTTATAATATGTACACATGAGAGGATGGCATGGCGTTAACTGATACTTGGCTAAAAGCGAATAATGGAAAGCTAATTGATAAAAGAATTGAGGTTACTGATCGTGACGGCTTAAGCATCCGTGTGAGCCCTAAAGGTAAAATTACTTTCCAAATGAGATACAGAATTAATGGAAAGTTAACTCGATTAGATTTAGGGAGTTATCCAAAAATATCGTTAAAAGATGCTAGGTCTGAAAATCTGCGTTATCGCTCATTACTAGAAAAGGGTAAAGATCCTAAATCAATTAAATCAATAGAACGAAATCCAGCTGGTGACACTAAAAATTTTAAAGGCCTTTTTATGGCGTTCTACAATGATTACTGCGTGAATGTTAAAACTGGTCATGTTGAGCTATTAAGATCGTTTGAGCTTTATGTATTTAAGGATTTGGGGGTGTTAGATGCAAAAGACATCACTCCACAAATTTGGATGGAGCATCTTCATAAAATCAAAACAAAATCTGAAAGTATCGCTGAACGTGTTTTAGTGAATGTTAAGCAATGCTATAACTGGGGTATTAAGCGTGGAATTATTGAAATTAACCCAATCGCATTAATTACAGCAAAAGCAGATTTACGAATATCTAAGAAGCAAGTTAATCGAGTCTTATCCAACGATGAAGTGACATTATTACTCGAAGCATTAGATAAATCTCGAATGACTCGCAAGAATTCATTATTCATTAAATTATGTCTTTTTTATGGATGTCGAAATGGTGAGCTTAGAGTTTCTAAGAAATCAGATTTTGATTTTGACGAGATGGTTTGGACTGTACCTGCAGAGAATCACAAAATTGGTAAACTAACTGGCAAGCCATTATACCGACCTATCATTCCTGAACTTATCCCGTTGATTAAAGAAGCGATGCTTTTAAGCAAGGGAAGTGAGTATTTATTCAACAACGCTAACAATAAAAATGTTATGAGCAGGAGTTCGCCATTAGCACTTCCGTATAACGTGATGCAGTGGCTAAGAAAGAATAAAGATTTTGAAATGGAACATTGGTCAATACATGATTTAAGAAGAACAGCTAGAACCAATTTTTCTAAGTACGCCCAACCTCATATATCTGAAATTATGCTTGGTCATAAATTACCTGGTCAATGGCATGTGTACGACCACCATAATTATTTGGATGAGCAAACTGAGGTTTATAGTAAGTGGTTTATTGATTTGAATGGTTTAGGTTTTATTACTCAATTACATTGATTATTACCCCTAATTATTTTGGATAATTATCATATTTTTTTAATTCTTGGTTTAACTGATTAACTAATAAATCAATCGAACCTTTTGGTGCTTTTAAATAAATCATTTCTCCGCTTGATTGTGAAGCTAGCATAGGTTTTTTTTCACAATTATCCGACAAATCCACATAATTAATTTTATTCAACTCCAATCCTCGTTTTTGTAATTTATTCAAAACAGTCATACGCGCACGATCAAAACAATTTTCATTTTGGCATTGCTCGAAACTTGCAGTGCATAGTGTTTTTGTTTTCATAATTTAATTAACCTTAATCGCAAAAACTTGAACAGGATCATCACCAAAATGCGGGTGTGTGATTGTTGTCACTTCAAAGCCTTTCCACGGCCTACAAATGATTTTCTCTTTATCATCTGATTTTGGATAACCTAATTTAATGACAATTTCACTAAACGTTACCGGGTGCGTTAATCGTTTTTTCCAATAGTTATTAAACAATCGGTATTCATACTTTTTTTCACCGCATTTTATTTGATGAAAATATTCGCCTTTTAGATTTAGGTGTAATTTCATTATTTGCGCTCACCAATATAAAGTTTATATTTATGACAAATTGCATCCAAATCCAAGCGCGCACGAAACACTAAAAATTCATCTTCATTTTCAGCGGCAATATTTTTATACCAAGCCCCTTTTTTAATTTTAAAATTTTCGGCCTTGGCTTGTTCGATAATCTGTAAATCCTCATCACTCATTTTTTTGAACTGATATAACCGGCTTTCTAATATCCATTGAGCCGCATTACAATCATGCTCTTGCTGCGCGATTAATTTACGAATCTTGATCGTTTCTGTCACAGATCACCCCCGTGAATTTTGGAGCGATATATTCAGCCCAGGCTAATAACTTGTAATCATCATTAAATTCAAGAGGCTCATAAAATTCTGAATAATCGTAATGGGCTTTATTTTCAACCCAACCCACCGACGACACATAACCATCATGCTCATTTGACACCGCCCAATGTTCTACTGGCCCATCATCATTTGCGATTGCTGTGTCACATGGACGGTTTTGAAAATAAGCTAAAAAGACAAACGGCTCTTCTCGTCTCGATGACTGTACCGCTATCCAAAATAATTCTTCGGTACCTAGTTTTACCGTTGGCGTGGTTTCTGGGTTGTTCCATTTTAACTGGTTAGATTGTTCAAGCTCTTGGATGCGCTCTAATGCAGTATTTAATTTTTCTGCAGGCGATAACCCTTCAACCCTTTGTAGAGTAACTGTCATCTTTCCAATATCTTTATGATCCAAGTGCATTTGGATGTAATTTTTTAACGGCTTACCTTTTAGCATGTTTGCGAAAGCCTGTGCGTACAATTTAAGACAGTTGCCGTTAACCGAAATCTTTCCTTCTTCAATATTAGACAATGAATCTAAACGCAAAACCCAATCCTTCGCCATTTCGTCAATCTCATCCGCAAGAGTATCGAAATTAGCACTAGGTCGTGCATTTCTTAAATATTCAGCAATCTGATTAAAAACTTCGTTTGGCTGCTTAGATGTATCTAATAATTTCATATCTGTATTAACCATTACAAACCCTCATTGCATTTCTGATATTTTCAAATCTTTGCCTCGCTTGCTCTCGCTCGACCCCTAGATCACAATTTACAAAAAATTCATGCGCTAACTTTTCAGCATTACGCATTATTTCTTGTAATTCTTTTAGTCGATCATCGTTGGTTTCATATTGCTTATTTTTTTGACCAGCATTCCAACGCTTTTCAACTTCATACCCTAGCTTTTGCTTCTCTTCAAAACTAAGTGAATTACAATCAACATCTAAAACACAAAAATTACCCGTCACACCATCATTTTTTAAACAAATATCCACAGTTCCGTAGTGAGGCTTTGATGGGACACAAACCATCTTTGCTTCATCTAAATCCATTTCACCGCTAAAAACACCTTTAAAATTTAATATATTACTCATTACGCAATCCCATTCTAAATTCAATTTTATTAATTTCACTTTTTAAAGTATCTCTTTGAGACTCGGCATTAAATTGATTGTCGTTTAATTTCAGCGAATCTTTTTTTAATATTTTATCTGTTACTGTTTTTCTGGCCTTTAATTTATCTAATTTATTCATCGTGACTTCTGAGTAATCCTTCTTTTGTACGATTTCTGTAAATTCTTTGTGAATGTTTAGCAAATCTGTATACACATTGTCACGCTCTTCACTTTCAGCTTTGCATTTTTCTGCTTTTTTCGTCCAGAAGAGCAAATCTTTTTTTAATGCTTCAAGCACCACTTCGTCATTGGTTTTAGAGGTAATGGTCATGATTCACCCCATCTTGTTCCCATAATCACGCCAACAAAGATTCCCACACTGAAATAGAACATTTTCTTTTCTGTATCCACTGCGTATCGAACAGCGCTTTCTTTAAATAATTCTTCAATCAAATCACAATGAATATTTACGCCATCAATTTTAAATATTTGGCACTCCTTGAATGACTCTTGAGTGCCAGCGATCATTCCACGGCCTTCACACTTCTTGCAATCACACTCATAATGATTGTAATGCGTGTCAAAACACACAACGCCATCACCATCACATTCATAACAATTTTCAGTAACCTCTTTTCTGTCTTGCCCAAACATTTCCGCCATTGGAATAAAAACGCTTTCCAAATCAGCCTTTGGCGGCAATAGTTTAAAACTTCTTGGAAATGGCTTATCAAAAAGAGGTTTAATTAAATTACTAACATTTTCCTTAAATGCATCCGTAACTTCACTAAATTGAATTTTAGGCCACACCAGCTTAGTGGTCGCAATCATTCTTTGCCCATCTGTTGCTACCAACCAATCCCCAAGAATAAACGGTCTACGCAGATAACTTCTTACCTCCGAATCATTCGCTGTCCAGTTTAAAATATTCATGATTCACCCCCTTCAATAAATTCAAAATAAATGCCTTTTTCTTTTCCACAATGGCTTGTTCGGTCATAAGCATCTTTAAATGTGTAAATACCTGCCTCTGACTTCCCGCCATAACCCGATCCATTAGATCGCCAGTAATAACCCCACTGACCAGAATATATTCTGCACTCACGATCTTTGTTTGATTCTAAAAATTCAGGACATCTTTTTACTGTTTGTAATGAAATTAACGTTGATTCAGTTTTCTGTGGTTCTTTGTATGATAAATATTCAACATCAATTCGTTTCATAGTAAGCACTGAATTTGCTACTTGCTGACCAATTTCAGTTAAGTGGTAATACTGACCGTCAAAAATCGCATTACCTTTTTTCATCAAACCCATTTCAATCAATGCGCTGATATCTTTATTTTCTGACTTAATAAAATAATGATTTCTATCACCAATTATACTGTCGTTATTGCCATTTGTATGAAACACAATTTGTTTTTGCTCTTGGCTTAACGTTTCAAGAATAGGCGCATCAGGCAATTTAACTTTGTCGTTATACTTGCAACGTCTTATCGAATAGTTTTGAATAATTTCATCAAACGAATCCACCCAGCCAAGATCCTGCATTTCTTTAAACAGCTGATATTTTGCCTTTCCTGCCGTTTCGCCAAATACAATATGATCATCAGGATTGTAAAAACCATCTAACGGCTCGTGTGTATTCCATTCGTATGCTTTTTCGATTATTTGTAATTTCATCTAATCCCCCAATGGCGCTGGTTACTTTCTTTAATCTACTCGTATTGCATCAATTTCCAAGTCGCTCATATCGCTAAAGTCTTCAATTTCCTTGACGCTGACACAATTAAAACTATTCGATTGGCATATTAAATCGTCTGTTATATCTGCTAATTCTTCGTATTCTCTGCGCCCATATTCTTCAATAAAGCTTTCCACTTCATTTTTAAGTTCTTTTAGTTTGTTACTTAATCCGCGCCTCATTCCGTCGATTGAATAAGTAACTTTTATTATTCTATTTAAACTTTCTATTTTTTTGCTTGCGTCATACTGTTTTATTGCCCAGACGATTGCGTATTTGCACCAGACGTAATGATAAGTTGGAGACTCGCACTCATAACCACAATCAATAAAAAAGTCTTCTAATGGGTTGTGATCGCTAGGGCTTTCAAAATCATTAATTAAAGATGCATAGTTATACTCTTCGATGCAATCAATCACGTTGTCTTTTAAATCAACAATAACTTGATGATGCTCGTGATCTTCATCTTCATAAATTTCGTTAAACTGATCGTCGTCAATTTCAAAGTAATAATAAATACGCTTATACAATGCAGTTACTAATCGATCTTGATCAAACGCCATATGCTTACCAGCTTCTAGCTTTTCAGACCAATAGCCGCCTTGTATATTTAATTCATCATCATCACTGCGAAAGAAATTAAACATATCTTCTAATCGTGCAAATACAAACGTCCCCATATCACCCGATATACATAAATGATTTGACCAGGTAGTAATCGTGAAATACCGATTTGATGATCCGTTATTTCTAAACTCTAATGTTCTGTTTACACCGTTGTCGCTCAATACTTGCATTGAATGATTTTCAACGTGTTTTTTAAACTCTTCTACTGTGGGTTGTTTATTACTCATTACTTAGATTCCTTTTCACTTAATTGCTTTAATGCATCTTGTACGACACTCACAATTCTATTTAAATAGGCATATTCGCTTGTTTGTTTTTGCTCTATGTTGTAATTCTCCAAAATACTTTGCGCATCAATAAACTGATACTCCGATAAATCATCATGCTTATGAAATTCATCATAGGGATGCTGAGGCATGGAATATTCCCAATCTTCAATATCATAAATCGCTCTTGCAGTATCACGACAAACAAACTCTTCTCTTCTACGCTCAATGATTGTTTTTCTTACATACTGAGTAACTCCGGTTAAATCATCCTCGTACTGCTCCTTAGAATGGTCCCATAAACTATTTGCCAAATAACAAATATCAGACGACAAAATAAATTCTTCTACTGTTTTTTTACCAATTGCGCCCCAGAATGCAGACCAAGACTTTCCAAAACACTCAACAGTTAGCTTACCTTTTCCTTGTACATAACCCTCAATGTAAACAGAGACTGGATCTAATCTTTCCACCCCTGTAATTTTTAACGATCTGATTGCTGTGTCTACTATATTCACTTACTCACCCCCAATGGTGCTGATTGCTTTCTTGTACTTCTAAACTGACTAATAACGCTATTTTTCTTTTAACGTGCGTCGCTTGTTTTTTAATCTGATAATTCAGTGTTTTAAATAATTCAAACTCTTCATCAAAATCTAAAACAATCGGTAACTGTGTATGCGGATCAGGACAGCGCACATCAAAACAGTCTTTTGCAATCTCGTGTTTTAATTCTTCAATTTTATTATTCATTGCTATGCAGCCAACTGACTTTGGATTGGATAATTAAATAATGATCTCACGATCACTTCCGCCATAATTGGCACGACACTGTTTCCAACACGCTTAACCTGTTCTTTTTTTGAAATCTTTTTCCCGTTCATGTCGTATGAAAATCGATAACTCGATGAAAAACCTTGCGCACTATAAAGCTCGTGCGGTTGCAACATTCTCATTCCGATATCAAGAACCTGGTAAACGCCATTTTTAATTTTTACAGTAACTAAACCAAAACGATCATTTGATGTGATTGTGTGAATTGCTTCATTTAATGGCTGACCAACACTTTGTCCGTAGTATTTAATTAAAAACGCCCTTACTTCACCAAAGTGATTGCCGCCCGCTGAAATAGTATCAAGCGGCTTTTCAATTGACTGGCCTATGCATCCGTTACGTAATTTAATGATGTTCGTTGTAATCAATAAATGTTCGGCTTTGCTGGTCACCGTTGTTAGTGGTGAATCAATTGACCAACTTAAACGATCGCCACCAAATCCAGTTTGTCCAATTCTGGCAATAAACGGCGAGCCATCTAATGCAAATCGTTCAATGCCTTTTGCTATTCGGTTTAATGTGTTTTCAGCTAACGGCTTAGGGCGCCCAAATATTGATTTTGTTGGTATCGCCCAATCGATATGATTACCCGCACAATCTTTTTTTAATAATCCATCGCCGTGAGTAGGTGAAGGCATATCAAACGCTTCACCATCTTTACGACCAATCATATAAAATCTTGGACGTGTTGTACCGGCCCCAAAATCATCCGCTTTTAATACGCTTGATTTAATTTCATAACCTAAACCGTTTTTTATTTTTGAATAATCAAAATCATCACCTAGACAATTTTTAATTTCTTCCCATGCCTCGTTATTTTCTGGCAAGCCCGTTGTTAGCGCCAAACAAAACGCCTGGTAAGTCGCGCCCTTCTTTTTAGTGTCTGGATATAATTCACCATCTATTTCAATAACTGGGCACCAGTCTTGAAATTCACCTACATTTTCAAGCGCAAAACAGCGCATATCTGTTAAACATGCCCAGCGCAATAACACCCAAGCTAATCCGCGAATTTCTTTTTTTACAGGCGTTTTTCCGCGAGCTTTTGAAAAATGGGTGCAATCGGGTGACCACCAAGCAAACCCAACAGCCTTACCTTTTACAGCTTTTACAGGGTCAACTGCCCAAACATCTTCGCAGTAATGTTCTGTTTCTGGGTGATTTAATTTATGCATTTCAATCGCTTTAGGGTCGTGATTGATTGCAATATCAGGGTCACGCCCAAACGCACTACCAACCCCCAAAGATGCACCGCCACCCCCTGCGAAATTATCAACGATTAGCTCATTTTTATTTAATGAAATAGGGTTGATTGGTAGATGAAAATTGATTTGTGCGTTCATTATTATTGCCCTAAAAGTGTTTAAATTTTTAATCTAATGCTCAACAGGATTTGAATTTATAAAACTTTTATCTTCGAATTGTTCAATATCTTCAATACGCCATAAATTACTTGCCCCGTTTTGTTGTATGGCGGGTTGGGGTAGTGCGCCCTTTGAAACTTTTCTAAAGATGGTTTGATTTGAACAACGGTAACGCTTTGCTAAATCTTTAGTGTTTAAAAACCCTTTGCTTAGTTCTGACATTTTAATCCCCTTTTTAAAATGGTATGTCGTCATCAAAATCGTCAAACCCATTTCCTTCTGCAGGTTGGGGGTGATTATTCTGCTGGTTGTTATTTTTCTGTAGAGGTTGCTGATTACCTGGAACAGCTTGATTCGCTGCTTTGTTTCCAAGGAATTGCATTTCTAATCCAGTGACCTCAGTTGTGTATCGATCAATTCCAATATTGTCTGTCCATTTGCGGGTTTTTAATTTACCTTCGATGTAGATACGCGACCCTTTTTTTAAATAAGTGGCTGCGTTTTCAGCTAAGAATCCAAACAATACAACTCTGTGCCATTCGGTCTCATCTGGACCGCGCACGCCTGTTGCAGGGTCTTTTCGACCTAACTCAGTTGTTGCGACTGAGAGAGTGGCTATTTGTGTTCCACTCGCGGTCGCTTTAATGTCAGGGTCTTTCCCCAAGCGACCAACAATAATTACTTTGTTTACACTGCCTTTTGCCATAATCTTTAAGCCCTGTTAGGAATTGAACTTATATTGGCAATGATTTTATCCAATAATAAATTTAATTCTTTTGATTCTAGGAACGCTTGTGATTGAATATTTTCATATTCATCTTCTGTTTTATTTTCTGGTTCAACTGCAAATTTAATTTTTCTAAGCAAAAATAAATCATCTAATGTAAATTCGATTTTTTCATCAAATGACATTCTTACGTATTTTAAAATCATACCTTCTTCAATATGTTCATTGACTTGGTTTGAATAAAGACTCGTGTTTTTATGATTTACCTTGATAGTTCTATCAAGTGAACTGATTAATTGAAATTCTTCTAATAACTCTATGTCTGCAGGTGGTTTGTTACGCCACTGGGTTATTGTTTCGGGGATATGATACAAAGCACTTAATGGTGTTATCGCCAATGAGCCTAAGCATGATCTTAATAATGAAGTGATTTCATCTGCCATGGCGAAACTTTGTGTATCAACAATTAAACGACGATCATTAGTCGATACCATGCAATTAACACATTTTTCTTTTATGAAAGATCTTGGAATTAATTCAAAAAGAATGTTTTCTTTAATTTCAGCGCGTTCTTTTTTTGAAATATTTCTTTGCTCTTTTTCTTTGATTATTTCAATTTTATCGTTTACTGCTTTATTCACTACTTGAGCAGGTAGAACACGAGTTTGAATGTTAAATTTAAATAAAATGAAGCCATTGGTTGCATCTAAACAGTAACGATCATCACCTTTGATAAATTCTTCAGCTGCCCATGATTCAATCTCTTGGCTACTTAGTGAACGCTTTGGCTTAGTGCTTAAAGCATTTTCAATTTGATCAATTGTTAATGTGAAATTTTCATTAAAACTATAACTAACTGCATTTCTAAACATGTTCTTCTCCTAATAATTTGTATCTTCAATATTCATCCAAACAGTTTTAGAAAATGGCACATGCCATCCCTTTGCTTCGATCAATAAACACATGGTTTTAAATAAAGTGGTTTGTTTGCCGTATTGATCTGTAAAGCGATGTCTGTAATGGGTGACATTCAGCGGATCGTTACTTCCTGAATCATGTAGTTGGGCTGGCATTGGTAATATGAACCAATGGCCTATAGGGGTTTTGTTCTGTACATAAGTACGGCCAACAACATGGTGTATTTGAGTTCGTCCTGATCCTGGTACCACGTTGCCAAATTCATTCGCATAACTAAGGACGGTTTGCATCCATTGCTTTTGAATAGCGTTGGGTACGACATCAGCGTTGTTTTTGAATTTAGAAATTTCAGGAGTCGCAACAATCATTTTCAATCCTTACGCTTCTTGGAATTCAAGAGGGAAGCGAATATCAGGGTTTGCAGCTTTGATTGCTTTTTTGCGCTTGTAGCGAACTAGGCGTATTGCGTTGTCATCAGAGGTCGAAAAGTAAGACTGACGACGAACTGAGTTAGCGGTTTTGTTTATGATTAGGTTCTTAAACATTTGAGTGGTCCCGTTTGTTGATAACGAGACTAATTACAACTTAAAGTGGTATTTATGTCAACAACTTTAAATTGTTTTATTTAATTTAAGTTGTATTTCAGGATTAAGTTTTTCAAATTGATGTATCAGTTATGCAAAATTAATTCTTATTTTGAGGGATTTGAAGGGTTATTATTGTAGTTTTAACCCTTTTACTATCCTTTAGGCGAAAAAAAACCGCTCAATGGCGGTTTTATAAATTTCAACTTTTATTTAAGCATTTAAAAATTGATTAAAGTTATTAATTGCATCTTCAGATAGGTCTGCCAAAGGCTTTTTACTGATCGCGTTAAAGCCCATATCATTTAATTTCTTAATTTCGTACTTAGCATCAAACGGACTAGCGCATGTTAAACCCTCTAGTTCAGCTGAATTTTCTAAATCTCTGCTTGCTTTATAAGCGTTTAATGCAGTTATTTTTGATGTATTGTTAACAGTATTGCTCATATTGATTTCTCCGCCTGTTCCTAAATCACGACCAGATTTATTTGTATGTATTATTAAGTTCAAAAATTAAAGAATTTATCCCAATTTTAATCTCTTCCTTATCTTGACTTGGCATATCATCAGCATATTTATTCAGCAACCACTTCTTTTTCTTAATACTATTTTTAAGTTGCCATCTTTTTCGTAATAATTCAGAACTTGCTGGTTTTATAATGTATAAAAGCCATAGTACACCTTCGCTAATCAATATTGATATAGGGGGGATGATATAAATTAAAAACTCAGATGTTTCTTTAGCCCACTCATTTGTGATTACCACGAAATTAATTGCAAATGATAAAGTTGCATTTATTATCATCCTTAGAGATCCACTTGGCGTCATGTCTTTCTGTTTTTTATTAGTTTGGCTAGTCATCCTTTTTATGCCTATTGTTATAAGATTCCAAAATAAAATCTTCTAAATCTGAAAAATCTTTAACATACTTGACGATTTTCTTTTCATTACCATTTTTATCTTTTATAACAAAGTTATATTTTGTGCCAAAGAAAAAAATGAAAATAAAACTAACTATTCGATAACCAAGAAGCCCTCCGACGAAAATACAGACTAGCCAGCTAAAAATGTATATCAAATCAAAAAGCATAAATTGGCCTAGTAAACTTTTGATATCTCAAAAGTGGTTGTGGTTTTCTTGTTTACTGTTTTCTTTATAGTCAAAAACCTTACCTTGAAAGGTTTTCCAAAAATATGCGCCGCTTCAATGTTTTGTTCTTTTAATTTTAAAATAAACTCTTTATCAGTCATTTTAATTGGAATTTCCTTTTTTTCACCTTTTTTAGGCGCTTTGTTGTCTATCTTCCAGCCGACCGAAGAATTAATGTTAGCAGCAACAAAAATTATAGTCTTATCTTCTGGTATAGTCTTTTCATCAGTATAATCGCTTGTCTTTAATTTAACAAATGAATGGATATCTTCTTTTGTAATTAATATTTCACTATTATCATCTTGTTGCAATGATTCTATTTTAAAATTATTCGTTCCTTTTTCCAATAAAGGCTCTCGAACGAGTGAATCCATGCTTTTCCTAATGTTTGTATTTTTTATCAGACTGACAACTTCTTTTTTATATATCACTTTATTGCCATCTTCAGTTTCAATAGTAGCGCTACCATCAGTGTTAGTGTAACTTTCAACATCTTTGCCTTTCAAACTCTTCATTAGTGACAATAAACCGCCTACTCCAGATGCTGCCCCTACCGCTTTAACAAAACCCACGGCTTCTACAACATTTTTAATTTCTAAATTCTGAAAAACATCAATAACAAATCCAAATGAACCCGGTATAAAGTCAGCATTTACTTTTACATCAATTACATCTCGACTACCATTAATTTCAGCGCTAGTCTCATAAAGTAATTCTCCTATAGCTTTGAGTGATTTTGCAAAAGTAAAAATTTGAATTTCATGATCGTTATAGGTTTCACCATCAAGTATTACTTTAAAAGAAGTTTTAGTTTGCTCGTTCATAATATTTCCTCGAGATCATCTAGATCTAAATTGTTTTAAGATGTTTATTCCTATAAATCCATCTCTACTTTTTTAGCAACACCAACAATTGTTGTTTTTTCGTCAATTTGGATGGTGCTAAAATCTGGGTTTAAGGGTTTTAATAGTCGGTCATTGCCATCTATTACTAATTTCTTTAACGTTGCTTCAGTGCTGTTTTCAAGTCTTGCTACAACAATCGATCCATTTATCGCTTCGGCTTCAGGGTCAACAATCACTATTGACCCTGCTGGTATCGATGGTGAACCAAAAGGGTTCGTCATTGAATCACCGACAACACGAAGAGCGAATGCATGCTTACTCACTTTTGCTGTTGTTTGTCTCCATTCTTCTGCATCACCTGGGTGAAAATTATCTACAATTTCAGCCCAGCCACCTGCTTGAACCCATGATATCAAAGGAACTTCATTTAGTGATGTTGCAGCTCTATATAGATTGGTGGATTCTTGCACTGAAATATTGGAATCTTTTGAGCCATATAAAAGCCATTCAGGCGAACATTTTAAAATCTCTGCTATTGCTTCAATTTTTCTTGGTCTTAAGGTCTCGCCACTTTCAATTTTTTGAAGTGCCTGCTGCGAAATTGCCAGCTTATTAGAAATATCATTTTGAGTTAACTCTAACTCCATTCTACGAGCTTTAAACCTTGTTGCTAACGTCATTATTCATACTCTAATACTGAAGGTATATAAGAAATACATTCTTACAATTTAAGATTGTATTGACAAACACCTTAAAGTTGTAATCTAATACAACTTTAAGTTGTTTGTTAAGGTAAAAAAATGCTAACTGCTATTCAAAACGCTACCGAAATCATCGGTGGTCAAACTGCTCTTGCTAATCATTTAAATATCAAACAGGCCAATGTTTGGAATTGGTTGCATGTAAGAGGTCAAGCCCCCGCAAAATACATTAAGCGCATTTCTGCTCTTACTGATAATAAAGTGACAGTAGAAGAGTTACTGGCGGATCACAACAAAGAGTAATTAGTCATCAATTTTAACAATCGGTTTTTCTTGAAAATCAAAAGAATGATTATCAAATGCAATATAAATATAAAAGTTACGGGGTTAAATGAAAATGATAAACACAAAACACAGGTTAGTGATTCTTAATAAACACATCCAAAAATGGTTGGACCTACCAGGTATTAATCAATCATTAGTGGCTCAAAGTATTGTTGAAGAATTTAAGCGCACAAACTTAGATAGTGAACTTCAAATAGAAGACATCTTCTTTATGAATACCGGTGATGTATTTGCCGATGTTAATACAAACCGCCAAAAGATATTTAGATGGTTGGGGGTGATGGATAACGGGGCTAAGCGTTCTCCTGCGCGTTTATTTTTTGTTGAGCAGGGGATTGTGGGTGCAATGCCTGAAGATATTCGTATCTCATACCTAAACGAAGTTTATAAAGATTCAACTGCTTGTTTTAGTACTGCCAATGTAAACAAGGGGGATTCAAAGTTAAATCGTTTTGCTATCACTGAGTCCATGATCAAAGAGTCCACCGAAGCTCAATTGGCTGTCCTTCAATTGGGTGACAACCCTACCAACCAGCAACTACACAAAGCAGAAATTGAATTAAGAGAAGATATTGCAACAAAATTAGAGGCGCTTGAATTACTTATGCAATCTAATCCTGCTGCATTTTCAAAGAATGATTTAAGCACCTTAGTGGGTTAATTATGAGCCAGTTACCTTCAACAAATAATGTTGTTCCATTTCCTAGGCCCAATCAAAACGTTCAAAGTAGCGAAAGGGGGACAGTCGTGGAAGCTAATATTGAAAATGGCTTTTTAAGGCTTGCTAATCAGTTACTCGAGCAGTTGGCCAAAACCAAATTAAATGGTTATGAAAGACGAATTATAGACGCTGTGATGCTAAAAACGTTTCGATTTCATCAGAAGACAGATTGGATTAGTGATTCTCAATTGTCAGAAATAACAAACATAGCAAGAAGCCATGTTTGTCGATCAAGACTGGAATTGATTAAGCGGAAAATTTTATTAAAAGATGGAAAGAAGATCGGTATTAATCCAGTTATTTCTGAGTGGAAAGAAACCGAAAAACCAAAATCAAACTGTACCAAATCTGGTACAAATATTAATAAAAAAGGGTGCACCGAATCTGGTACAAATTTGTACCAAGAACGGTACAGCCCAATACCAGAAATGGTACAAAAAAGTACCGAATCTGGTACACACAATAAGAAGAAACTTAATAATAAGAAGATAAAAGATATATGTACCTTAAATCAAAATTTAGAAAATATTCCTGAAAAGAAAAAACGGCAAGTCACACCAGAATTATTCAAAGAATTTTTTAACCAATATCCAGAGCATCGTCGTGGTGGAAATTATCAGCAAGCTTGGAAAACGTGGAAATCTGAAAAACTCGAAGAATCCGAAATTCAATTGGCGGTTGATTGGCTTAAGCGAGCGGCTGTTTTGGATTCGCAGTGGCAAACAAACGGCAATGGCCAGTACGTGGTGGGAATTACAAAGTTTATTCGAGAATACCGTTGGAGAATCCCGTACATACCAATGAATTCGAATCCATCGATTTCAGGAAACCCTCAGCGTGAAGAGGTTCGACAGCAGTTGCGAAATATCGATGACACTAGCTGGGCAGATGATTATTCACACCAAGAAACATTTGATCAAACACCCGCATACCAAGATCAACCAATCGAAGGGGAGTGGTTACATGACGATTGAAATCATGATGATAAAACAAAGCGATGGCACATTTCGACCGTGCACCACGTTTGATATTGAGAAAGCGAGTCGAATTAAGGCGCACTCTTCGATGAAGTTTGTTGGCACGCGCCAGAAGGCACGAACGCTCAAAAAACACCAAAAATACTGGTCAGGTTTGATCGATCTTACGTTTGATTATTGGGAGCCAATGGACGGGTTGTTGAATGCATCTGAAGTGGTCACCATTAAAAAATTTGAAACGTATATAAATTCTAAAAACGAACAAGATTCTTGGGTTACGAATGAATGTCATGAGTTTTTAAAAAAATTGCGTGCAAGTCGTGAAAGCAAAATAGAGGAACCTCAAAAAACTAAAAAAATGTTGCATGAGTGGATCAAACTTGAAGCGGGTTGGTATGAATTACATGTCACACCAAAGGGGATCCGTAAGGTGCCTAAATCCATTAATTTCAATGCAATATCTGAAGAGGAATTTACAGAATTTTATAAAGCTGCATTTTCTGTCTGTTGGAAATATATCTTGAATCATAAATTTGAAAATCAAGCCGAAGCGGATAACGCAATAAACACGATGTTGGTGAATTTATGATTGTCATTGGTATAGATCCAGATTGTCAAAAACACGGTGTGGCGTATTACAAAAACGGTAAATTAATATCGTTAGACATGAAAGAAACCATACACCTGGTAAACGACATTAAAAATCAAATGGCCGATGAAGAATTGATATGCGCCCTAGAAGATGTCATGAGCAATAAGTTTGTGTACAAGCGCAACGAAAATAAAAACAAGAAAATTCAATCCACAATTGCCATGAATACGGGCAGATGCCAACAGGCGCAAGTTGAGCTTCAAAGATTGTTTGATTACTACAAGATCCCTTACGTGTTGTATCCACCGCAAAGGGGGAATTGGGCGAAACAAAAAGAACATTTCGAAAGGGTAACCGGCTGGAATAAGCGAAGTAATGAAGACAGCCGTTCAGCTGCCTATTTTGGATATTTAGCATGGGGGAGATATGGAGCACTTAGCCAATAGAGAAACAATTGTTTTGCTTGAGCAGTGGGCAATATGGGCAAAGCAAAATAAGGGGCTGAATATTAATTGGCAGTCAGTATCAGCCACTGCTGGACCACAAGAGTCTGATCATAGAGATACGACAATATCAGACGATTTAGCGTTGATCATAGATGGCTTGATGGGGAAGTTAATTAAACGAAATCCAAAATTGGGCAATGTGCTGTATTGGTATTATTTAAGTGAGGGCAATGCATCCAAAGTGGCGCGAGTGATGGGATTAAACCGCAAAGAGATTGCAAGTATAGCCAGAAGTGGTGAGGTTTGGTTTGATTTGGCGTTAGAGGTTATTTTGGGTGAGGGTGCTTAGAATGAAAAGTAAACTACCTACCAAAAGTCATTACCCTACCAAAAATGGTAGAACATACCTTAATTATAAAGGTATAATTTATTTGCACCTGCAAAATCAGGTGTCGGGATTGCAACCCCGCTTTCACATTAGAAGACACTGATACGCCTTTTTTGCGTGTCTGTGTGACTGTTCGTCCTCGTTATGGGGGGCTGGACGGGGCCACTTTCGAGTGGGCTGTTTCTTTTGTGGCAGTTGTTGCAACCCTGTTCAGTCCACCACCATAGATTGCAACCTTTGGTGTTGGGTTTTAATAAAACTTACACAAAAGGTTATCAATAATGACAATCCCAAATACCATTTCTTTTGGCTCAACCGAGCTAAAAATCCTAAATCATAACAATCAACCTTGCCTCACAGCTTCTCAATTAAGCCTAGCTTTAGGTTATAAAGATTCTCGATCATTGACTAAAGTTTTTAATCGAAATGAAAGTGAATTTACCCCCGATATGACCGAGGTGGTCAATTTGACCCCCTCGTCGAATTTACTGGCCTGTAGCCGTATTTTCTCTCCAAGAGGCTGTCATCTAATTGCCATGTTTTCACGTACCGACAAGGCTAAAGAATTCAGACGCTGGGTTTTAGATGTCCTTGATAATTTAGTTGAAAAAGAAGCTCCACTTGTGATCGGAGAAGTTAAGCCGGTTGAATACCCTTATTTATTAAAATTTGAAGAATTGCACGATTGCGGTTGGTCCATGGAAATAAACAAATTACTTCATGCTTTAAAGGCAAACGAAGGTAAGGAAATCATCATTAAGCCAGGCGCAATTGCTAGGTCGATGTCTGAGGTTAGAACCTTGATGCATTTGACTGAGAGTTATCGAGCGAAGTTGGATCGAATACAGGCGATTAGTAAGTATTAATGGCCCAACTTCCCGAGGTGGTCAAATTGACCGTCTCGGGTGTAATAAGATGAATTTATTCATAAACGCATAAAGTACTTGAGGGTGTTGTTGTTATTTAGTTAAATGGTGGTTTTAATTTAATGGATAATAGTTATGCCAAAATATGAGATCAAAGGCAAAGGCATCAAAACAAACCGCATGAGAACGCGAGTTTATGAGGCGAAAACGGAAGAAGAGGCAAGAAATCTAGCTAAATTAGACGAAACCACTGTTATTGAAATTATCAAATTAAAACCTGACCCTGCAACAGAAAAACAAATAGCATATGCCAGAGATTTAAATATTGTCATCCCACCCAATCCAACTAAGGACGGATTAAGTGAGTTAATTAGCCAAGCAGTTTCTAAGGAAGAGGAAAAAGAGGAAAAAGAGAAGAACCGAAATAATATTGATCTTGGTGATGTCGAATTAAATACAGTTGATGCAAAACAAGTGCTAAGGGAAGTATTAGAAAAATTCAATATTGAAAAAGCTCAAATATCTGAAGAAGTTAGATCATTTTCAGAGTCCATTAAAGAAGAAACTGAATATTATAAAGACAGTATTTTGGATGCCAAAGAAGAGTTAACCAAAAATCAGAAATTATTAAAAGAAATGAAGCTAAAAAAATCAGACTTCTCAGACTTGGAAGAATATGAGGATGAATTAGAATCAGCAATATCAGATGTTGAAGATGCTAAAGAAGAGCTAGAAAGCTTGAAAAATGACTTCGAAAAATTTAAAAAAGATAAGCGTGAGTTATTATTAGAAAAACTTAATAGTTATGATTTGATTGCTGAAAGCAATAACTCTTCAACTGAAGGTGTTAGCTCGAAAGGGATGTTAGTAATTATAGTGATTATAATTGTGGTTGTACTTGCTGTGATTACGTCAAACTCTTAAATAGTTACACATTTCCTGTTTTAACCTACAAAAGTAGACCAAAACAGGAAAACAAAGTATTTTTTAT
The DNA here is from genome assembly GCF_045862395.1 of Marinicellulosiphila megalodicopiae. NCBI lineage: Bacteria > Pseudomonadati > Pseudomonadota > Gammaproteobacteria > Oceanospirillales > Marinicellulosiphila > Marinicellulosiphila megalodicopiae. Next base: position 3,578,497 of record NZ_AP023087.1, on the reverse strand, counting down.
TTCTTTACTGATATTTCAAGGGGGGGTGGGGGGTTAAGCTTTTTCTCTTGAAAGTATGGTTTGTACTTCATTGTTTTTTACAAAATTAGAAAGTGAAATTATTCTTTTTTGAAGGTCATCAATATCCTCTTCATCTCTCATGGGTGCATTATCTATTATTTTTAAGTCTCTATTGAGTTGAAATAAAAATTCTTTGATACATATATTATCGTTTTTGTAAATATTTATACTGGATGATAATTCATCATTTTCATTTGATATTTTTTCAAACGCAACCTCTTTATTGTTTAAATCTGCATTGTATGTTTCTAATTCATTCTTAGTTACAATTCTTTCATTTGTTATAAATATATACATTTTTTTAATTCTATTTTGAATGCTAATTGCTAATGAATTTAAAAAATCATTTAGAATTGGAGAAATTATTACATTGAATAATCCAATTGATATTGCAAAAAATAGAGCACTATCATTTATACCAATAAGGTTGTCGGTTAAGTAGCTCGAATCTATCTCGGAAAATTTAAAGATGCAATCCACGAATACCTTCCAGTTAAGAAAGCACCAAGCTATTATAAACCCGGACCAGAAAGGGTGTTTGATTTTTTCTTTTATTATATGGTTTGCTGTGTCTTTCATAGTAAATACCTTTTATAAATGATTTTCCCCTATTTATCTGGGAGCGCTATATTAAACTATTATCTTAGGGGGTGACAATTATTAGACAGGTACACTTTATGCTTATAAATTAATATGACAATTTTAATCAACAAAAGGAATAACGAGGTTAAGGGAAAGCAATGAACTTAAAAAAAGCTAGAAAAATGGATGTTTATACAGAAAACGGATCTAAATCGGTTATTTATGAGTACCGTGGGTGGGACTGTAAAGTAGAAGGGCATAAAGAATGTCAATTCAAAGTCAATATTTCAGTATTCAACTATGACGAAGCAGGTAATAAAACAAGCGGATGTTTGGCAGGTCAGTTGATCGAGTTTGATTCCATAGCAGAACTCAAAGAAGTGACTTCATATTACATTGATCGAGTAGAGATGAGCAGTGACGCCATACTTGAGTTGGTTGACTGGTATGGCGAAGTGTTGGAGTTGGAGGAAGTTATTAGTTAAACAAAATATTCTTTCTGTATTATCCGCCCACACTTTATGCTTGAAAATTATTTTACATTTATTTAATTAAATCGCTTGCATTGTTCGTGATTGCGAACTAATATACCTACATAGCTTACGAGAACGGCTCGAAGCAAAATTAAAGCGAGACACATTATGAATATTTCAACTACTTCTTTCGATCACAACTACCACAACTCAAAAGTGGTTTCTTCAAACTTCTCAAGCGATTATGTATTACATCAAGCGGATATTTTTTGTGATATTGAAATTGGTGATCAAACTTTTTGCGCAATGTTTCAAGCGGGCAACGGTTATTTGGGTAACGATTATTCACGCCCTGATCCTAAATTTACAATTTCAGTTGATGGCGGTGCGGATCGCGTACTTGAATTGATTGATCAAATTTGTGAAAGCGATTTTGATGACTCAGATTTAAAAGATGAACTTGAAGAAATCAACGAATACTGCGAAGCGATCAAAACAAAAAATGACTTATTTGAAGTGTGGACAGTATTAAGAGATTTAACAATTGACGCAAACAATATCACTTTAGCATCAAACGACCCAGAAGATTGGATTCAAGACGAATGCGGTGACTGGTCAGAAAAATAACTAAACACCAAGCCCTACGGGGCTTTTGTTCCTTAGATGACCTTAAGTTGGAGTTGTAAATATGATGTCAGGTGAACATTTTGGCAATTTAACTGTGATTAAAAATGTTGCCTTAGTGAAGCATGGTCGAAATAATGTAAAAATTTGGCTGTGCAAATGCGCTTGCGGTAACACAGTTGAAATTGATCAAACATCATTAAAAAAAGGATTAATACTTGCGTGTAAAACATGCAGACGCGGACCGTGCGTGATTTGTGGTGGTAAAATTAATGATGATAGTTTTAGTGTAAAACGTAACACATGTTCTGAAATATGTAGAAAGCAACAGATAAACAACAAACATTTAAAACGATATATAAAACAGGTCGCTGATGATCCAGATCACAATAAAAAACGGTATCAACAACGATTAGAAAGCGATGAAAATTATAATAAACATCGATATGAAAAAAAGTTAGAGCGAATTTCAAAACTATCTCAAAAAGAACAGAAGCTAATTAAATCAAAAGAAAATAAAGCAACAAGTGAATGGAGATCTAAGTATGTCCAAAATTTAAAAGAAACAGATCCAGTCAAATATGCCAAGTATATAGAGCGCTCTCGTAGAGCGCTTAGAATGCATTATCAGAGAAAAGAATTAAGCAGACTTCGAATCTTAGATCAAAAAATAACAAACATAGAAGAGAATAATGATGACTAATATTGATATTAGAAATAACCAGTTACCAGAAATTGAAAATCTATCAAAACTCAATACCAAGCAATTAAAAGACTTATTTGCTGTTTCGCTTGAATACACAGCCAAACATTTAACGTATTTAGCTGCAATTTGGTTGGAATTAGAAAATAGAAATATTGACCTATCTGCACTTAAAAAAGGAATTGCTGTTTATATTCCGATGATTGCTCATAATCGAATTGATCCCAAATTAGTGATTGGATACGCGGGACAAAAAACACTTTTGAATGCATTGTCGATGCTAAATATTGAAGAGCAAAACAAAATTGCATCAACAGGATCAGTACGATATATAGACCCTGCTACAGGTATTGAAAAGAAAGTTGATCTTGTAGATTTAAGTGCAAAAATGATTCCTCAAATATTTGCAGACAACAAAATCAGAACGATTAAAGAGCAAAAAAATATTATCGAAGAATCATTAAAAAATACAAAACCCAAGGGGCTTAAGATCAAAAAAACATCGACTGTCACAAAATTAAAATTAGATGGTGATTATTTAGTTATTTCAGATAAGAGAATAAAACTGGATCATATTTTAAATTTTCTTACAGAAAATGGAATTTTGGAGGATAGTTTATGAGCTCTGGAGATTTTAATAATTTTGAACTTCAGGCGATGCGTCGTTTACTTATGTTAGATGTGAGCGAAGCCGCAGAATTGATCGGCAAAGTTTCAACACGATCGTGGCAATATTGGGAATCAGGCCGTTCAAAAATTCCTGACGACATTGAAATGGAAATGTACGGTTTGGCGCAAATGCGTAATTTATTAATTGATGAAACACTAGACGATTATCCAGAAAGTGACGACACGCATTTAATGCGCTGGTATCACACGTTTGATCAATTTATTGTGGATTATCCCGATTGCAATAAAGTCAGCTGGCGTTTGCATCAAGCAGTGTGCGCGTTTATGTTTGCAGAAAGTGGCAATATTTCATTAACAAGTGACGCACCATTATTAAAAAATAGCTATTTATATAAATGGTTAAACAAACAAACAGATGAGCAAATCGAGCACGCACGCCAAGAAGAAATTTTTAATAAACGTTTAGCCAAAAAAAACAAATAATAGGTTAATGAAAAATTATTTAAAAAATAGTTGATCAGTTGGATCCAACTATGTAGTATTTATCAGGTAGTTTGTTTTTTTGCACCCTAAGAATTATTTTATATCTAACCCGCACTGTGAATTCAGGAGCGGGTTTTTTTATGCCTGAGAGAAAGTTATGTCAGATACGTTAGCAAATATTAAATTACCTGCATCCACTTGGGTTGATTTATATACACATCCCACCCTTACTGATGCTGGTGTTTCTGTTGGTCAAAAGTTAATTGTTAATAATTTATATTTATCAGATGTAAAACTTTGCTCTCAAGCTAGTGAGCCTGATGCAGATAGTGGATTTGTTTTCTTGGAAGGTCGTGGCAGTAAAGTGAATGAGTCTGGTGATAGTGGTGCTTGGGTTTATAGTGATGTCGCTGGTTTGATTAATGTGGGGATTGTGTAATGGGTTGGAGTAAAGAGTCGGATTTTTATTTTTCTGCATATTTTTATTCCGAAAGGCCGCCTGCAGGGTTGGGGTGGAATCCAGGTCTTCCAACACCGACATTCACCAAAATTGGTAATCAATTTTTATGTGATAAGAAAGTTGAGGATTTCATAAATCCTGCTAGTTTCCCAAATAAGTTGTATGTAGATATAGATGCGACTGGAGCGGGGGATGGTAGCTCTTGGGTTAATGCTTATAACTCAATTTATGATGCATTATTAGCTGTTGAGGCATCAGGTGTTGCAACGCGTATATTAGTTATGTCTGGTATTTATGATTACGGATTTAGTACAACGCAATCAGGGAATATTACATATATGAATGTAGACTATACACTTGAGGCGATGCATGGAAGGGTGACAACGCTCGCTGGTGCTACCGGCGATCATAAATCATGGGCGTTAGAGGGTTCTTATACTGATGTTTGGGTTTCTACTATAACCCAATCTATTCGGGGTTATGATTTTTTATCTAAAATGTACTTAAAACCCGTAAATAGTATTGCGGAAGTGGCGGAGACTCCAAATAGTATATATGTGAATGGGAGTTTGGTTTATGTTCGCAGATTGGATGGAACAAAGCCTGATAGAACTCTTTTTGTTATTCGGAACTTTCCTGGGGTGGGGCTTGGTGGAAAAGCTAAGTGCTTAATTCGTAACTTTGATGGTTATGGTGGTAAAAGTGGTACTTTTAGATTTTACGAAGACACTGATGGTAATGGCGTGCCCACTATAACTGAGTCTTGGGGTGTTTTAGATAACTGTACTGCGCAGTACGCTATGAGTGGTGAATTTGATGATGTTTTTGGCGTTACAGTATTTAGTATAGAGGATTGGACGCTAGGAGTTTTTTTTAATTGTACTGTTGGGCAATCGTGGGCAGATGGTTTTGCTGGAAGTGTTTATGGTGATTACCCGCCTCATATTTTGGCGGTTGGATGTAAATCTGTGGGATCAGGAACAAACTTTGATTCAATTACACCTAGGCAATCCTGTAATGGGATAACTATGCATGGAGGTGCAAAATTGGCGGAAATTGGGGGTTACTTCTCAGGTTCTGTTGGATCTAACGTGGGTCACGTTGATGAAGATACAAGAGCTTGGCATTTTGGTACAAAAGCTGGTGATAGCGATGGTGATAAGCCAAATAATGGCGGTTTGGAATGGGGTGCTTTTGGTGTCTGGGGGAGCTCGGTAACAATGTGGTTGTCATTCTGTACTGATTTTGGATCTCCAATTGGTGTCATGAAAAGCTCTTTAGCGAATTGTTATATCCGAAATCATTCCGGCACTGGCACTATTTCTGATGGTGTTGTGGTGCTTCCAGAAGTGCCATATAGATTGTAGTGGTTTGAAAATTAATTTAACCGCCCTCTTAATCGAGGGCTTTTTTTTGGGCGAAAGAAAAGCATGACACACAACGAGGGAGCAATGTTTATAAGTAAAGCGGTAGGGATTACCGGCACTGCGGGCGGGCTTGGTGTTTATGCTGAGCAAAAAGTCTCATGGCTTGGGTTGCATAGTCCAGAGATCACGGCAATTGCGGGTATTGTTTCTATTGTGTGTGCGGTTGCAGGTTTGGGATTTAGTATTTATTACAAACATAAATCATTTAAAGCGTCGCAGGATAATAACCAATGAATTTAAAACAATTAAAAGATGAAGTGATTATTCCGACGCTTGATTTTCTTGATTTAAATAGTGAATCGGCTGTGAATTTATTGATCGGTACTGTGTGCGCTGAGTCTGCAGGTGGTAAAGATTTAAAGCAGTTGGGTGGTGGTCCTGCACTGGGTATTTATCAAATGGAGCCGGCCACGCATGATGATATTTTTAAAAATTACTTAGCATATAAGCCTGAGTTAATGAGTAAAGTTTTATGCTTATCAATCGTAATGGGTGAGGGATTTACAGAAGGTCATCGTCAATTAGTATTTAACCTGGTGTATGCAACCGCGATGGCAAGGATTCATTATTTGCGTGTCAAAGAATCATTGCCCCGATCTACAAATGTGATTGCGTTAGCTGAGTATTGGAAAAAATATTACAACACGCACAAAGGTGCAGGAACGGTTGATCACTTTATAGAGAGTTATCAACGTGGACATGCTTAATAAGCATCGTGTATTCCCTCGATTGTTTTCTATTTTGTTTGGGAATCTTTTATTTAAAAGCTGCGATTGGTTTATGCAGTTAGAGACGCCAAGCGCCGAGCAATCAGCGTTTGTGATTGCAATGGTAACGGCAGGTTCAGCGTGGTTTAAATTTTATGTGGACAGCGGCAATAAAAACTCTATTCAAAAACCCAATGATTCTAATGGTGATCATCATTAGTTTAATGGGTGTCATGTTATACAAGAGTCATAACACAATCATACAAACACGATTGCAGCGTGATTCAGCATTGCAAACAATCAGCGGTATTCAAAAGCAACAGTCGATTGATAAACAAATAATCGAACAGGCACGACGACAGCGGGAAGATTATGCAGAGGGTTATCGACAGGTTAAGCAACAGCTCGAAGATGCTGCAAATGATTGCGGTAATGATGATATCAATAGCGATTACATCATCATGTTCGACGCCCAGTTCGGTGGTTAAGTTAGTGCCACCGACTGAGTTAGTACAGCCCTGTCCCGTACCATCGTTGATTGGTGAGACATGGCGCAGTGCATTGGAGTTAGTAGCATTGAAGTTAAAGCAATGTGATCAAGACAAGCAAGCAATCAGAGATTGGATTAATGAAAGCACTGATTAGTAAAATCAAAAGGTACTTTAGATGGGGTGCCCCCCTTACGGGTATAGCTGAGCGCGTTGCTTAAGTTGTTATCAAAATATTTAAACATTAGGTTGTTGTGTTGTTATTAATGCCAATTGAACTAGCGAATAGATTAAGCCTATATATAAAGCATTAAAAAATAATTTAACGATCGGGAAAGTTAATTTAAAAAGATTTAATAGAACAAGTTGAAGTCTTTCTATATTAGTTTTTACTTGTCTTGTTATTCGTTGTTGAGATCAAAAAATCATGCAAATTCCCCTCTCAAATAAAAAAAGGTACTTAGGCAGATTATGCCCTTACCACGGTGGTGGCTGAGCGCGGGCTTTGTGAGTTTTTTTTTAATTTTTGGGAATGCTCCACAGGTCAGGGGTAAAAAATAGCTGTAGCCCTTTAGTTATCTGGCTTGCGGGTTTGAGCATGGGTGAGCATTTTTAGAATTTTCGATGTACAACGTTTCGACTTTTTTCGACCCCATTGGAGGGCGTGTTTTTACTGGGCTGGTTGCCAATTTTATGAAGGGTTTTTGTTGGGGATTTTATGGCATCGACGATTAACGGAAAACGCCTGTTTAGTATTACTCAACTTTCTGCAGATTTTGGATTAGATCGACGCACTGTTTCAAAGAGAATTGAAGGCATTCGTCCCTGTGGCAATTCGGGCGGCCATCCTGCTTACACATTGCCAGCGGTTGCCACTGCGTTAATGAAAAGTGAGGCAAAGTCCGGTGCATTATCGATGGATGAAGTCGATAAACTTGAGCCAAGTATGCGTGTCGCGCATTGGGATGCGGAATTAAAAAAGCAAAAATATCTGCAAGAATCAGGAATGCTAATTACTGAAGGTGAATTTATTTTAGTAGTTGGCTTAATGCAAAAATCAATCAGTGATAACGCATTAAGATTGCCAAACAAATTACAGCAATCATTAGATTTAACGATCGAACAAACACGAACGATCGCAAAAGAAGTGCGAGGTTGGTTGGATGAATTAGCAGACGATCAATTGAAAACATTAAGCGAAGAAATTCAAAACAGGCAACAAGAGTTCCCCGAGGAAACCGAAGAGAAATAAATAAACATGTATGCAAACGCGCTCGATCTAGCAGTCAATCAAGTTGATTTAGTTAGGCCGCCGCGTGAAATTTCAGTAAGCCAATGCGCACATGAAACGCGTCGAGTTTATGAGGTCGGTGCTTGGGACAATAACATTGCTCCTTACATGATCGAACCAATGGACATGCTTAATAGCGATGTTCACACAGGCTTAAGTTTTATGGGGCCTGCCCGTTCATTAAAAACAGATTCATTAGTTATGAATTGGCAGCAACATATTGCCCTATTTGATCCAAGTGATTTTATGCTTGTGAATATGTCGATGGGTACCTGTCGAGATTATGTAAAAAAAGATATACGCCGTTGGATTGAAGGCAATTTAGAAGTTAAAAACAAATTATTACCCGGTAAACAAAACGACAACTTACGCGAAAAAGTTTGGGCAAACGGCACCGTATTTATTTACGGATGGGCAACCGTCAGTCAACTAGCATCCAAAACAATAAGACGTTGTGCAATCACCGATTACGATCGTTTTCCATTAGACATTGGTGGTGAAGGTAATTTATTTGCGTTAACCCAAAAGCGTAACCAAACATTTAATGCAGGTGTTTTAAAAAACGGCATGACCATGGCCGAGTCATCACCTGGTCACATGTACACCGAAAAAGATTATAAAAATAAAGCAACACCACATATTGCACCACCTGCACCTGGCATTGCATCGCTTTATAACGATGGCGATCGTCGGTTGTGGTATTGGCAGTGCAAAAACGACACATGTAAAAAATACGCACCTGCAGAATTTAATAATCTTGAATGGGACGACACACCCGATCACGAAGCCGCTGGTCGATCAGCTCGATACATTTGTCCGCACTGCAAACACGAACACACATCCGGTGAACGCTACAGTTTAAATCAAAAAGGAAAGTGGCTATCTGAAGGATTAAAAATAAATAGCAAAGGTGAAATTTCAGGACAAGCCCGTGAAAGCTCAATGGTCAGTTATTGGTTAGAAGGCGTTGCCGCATGTTTTCAGCAGTGGAGCGAATTAGTCACCAAATATTTAAAAGCAAAAGAAAAATTTGAAGACACAGGCGATTACCAAGATTTAAAAGTGACAGTCAATGTCGACCAAGGTAAACCATTTTGCAAGCCCATCGGCGAAGATGAAACCACCGCTGATCAATTACAGGAACAAGCCAAAGACTTTGCAAAAAACAAAGTGCCAAAAGGCGTTCGTTATTTGATCGGCACCGTTGATATTCAAAACGGATCCAAAGGCCGTTTTGTTTGCCAAGTGATGGGGTTTGCGTACGACGGTAAAAAATACATTATCGATCGCTTTGATATTCGTCACCCAGTGGATCCAGAAACAGGCGAAATTTCAGAGCGTCGCGTCATGCCAGAATCGGCTCCAGAAGATTGGGATCAGCTAGAGCACCAATTCATGAATAAACAATATGAATTGGATGATGACTCAGGTCGAAAAATGGGGTTAAAACTTGTGCTATCCGATTTAGGCGGAACAGGGGCAACCACTGACAATGCATATAAATTTTATCGGCGATTAAAGAAAAAAGGCATGCACCGTGATTTTATGTTGGTCAAAGGTCGCAAACAAATCCCTTTAGTTAAAGTCAGTTACCCAGACAACACAAATCGCAAAGACAGAACAGCCGATGCACGCGGTGAAATTCCAATATTGACCATCAATACCAACCGATTTAAAGACATGATCAGCGCATCATTAATTCGCGTCGATGATGAAGCGGATTTGGTTTTACCCGATTGGTTGCCGTTTTGGTTTTTCAAAGAATTAACCGCCGAAACATCAATTAATGGCGAGTGGAAATGCCCGAAAGGCACACCCAACGAGGCCACGGATTTATGTGTTTATGCGTTAGCCGGTTCATACAGCGACAAAGTAAAAGCAGACAAAATCAACTGGTCTGATCCGCCCGCTTGGGCAGACGATTGGGATAATAATTCGCACGTAACTGGCAACACCAACACACCTAAAAAACGCAAGCGATTAACCGCTGCACAACTCGCGGCACTTAACGCATAACAAAAGATAATCTTATGAATATTTCAAAAGCCACCGCTCAAATCTATTTGGCCGAAGCGCAAAAAGCATTGCACAATTTAAATATTGGTCGTGCGGTTGTGTCTGTAAATGTTGATGGTAATTCGACCCAATTTAATGCGGCGAATATCGGTCAATTGAGAGCGTATATTCAAAGACTTGAAAACATCATCAGTGGTCAGTCGGCGCGTTTACGTCCAGCAAGGTTTGAAATATGAGTATGCAAGTTTCTCCAATCATCAACCCAAATACAGGCACGAACTACATTAAAAACAACTCAATGGCGGGTTTTAATGCAGGTGGCGCTTCAAACTCTATGTCGAGTTGGAATCCAATGTCAGGCAGTGCCGACGCGGATTTATTAGATGATAAATTACTGATGGATGCCCGTTCAAAAGATGCCGTTCGTAATACCGCGCCAGGTAAAGGTGTTATCCAATTACATCAAGATCATGTAGTCGGGCACATTTGGAAATTATCGTATCGCCCAAACTGGACAGCGCTTGGTTTAACCAAACAGCAAATCGAAGACAACGATGAAAAGCTGGGTGATTTTGTTCGCATGGTTGAAGCTAGGTTTACTGAGTATTCCGAAACGCCAGAGCTAATTGACGCAGAAGAAAAACGCACCCTATTACAAATGGTACGTGAAAACGTAGGCCAAGATGCAATGGTCGGTGAGTCACTGGCCAGCGTTGAGTGGTTCAAGCATAAAAAAATCAGCACCGCGATTAAGTCCATTGACCCTGATCGCTTATCGAATCCATACGGTCAAACAGATGGCGATAAATTAAGAGCCGGTATTCAAATCAATCGATTTGGGGCAGCGACGCATTACAACATTCGTCATAGCCATCAAAACGATGTGGGCTTTGGTATGTCGGTCGGTAAATGGAAAAAAGTAGCAAAAACTACCCCTTGGGGTCGTCCACAAATCCTGCATATTTTTAATACCGATCGCCCAGATCAAAATCGAGGTGTCCACAAATTAGCGGCGTGTTTAAAAGAAATCCGTTTATTTGAAAAATGGAACGAAGCGCAAATCAGTAACGCGATTTTAAACGCGCAATACGCCATGGTTTTAAAATCCGATTTACCTGCCGAGGCAATGGCGGCAATCGGTGCGGATTATTCAAACGGTACCGATCCGGCGGAAACTTATTTAGGGTTTCGAGGTGAATATTATAAAAACTCACCCCGTTTAAAACACGATGGTGTGAATGTACCTGCGTTATTACCACACGAATCATTAGAGTTATTAACAGCCAAAAACCCAAGCGGAAAAACAGAGTTTGAAACCTCTCTATTGCGTTATATCGCCATGGCAGCGGGTGTGTCTTATGAGCAATTAGCCAAAGATTTTACTAAAACAAACTACTCAAGTGCGCGCGCGGGCATGTTTGAATCGTGGCGCCATTTTATGGTGCTGCGTGTCACGGTAGCAGCAAGATTTTCAAGCCAAGTTTTCAGATTGTTTTTTGAAGAAATGGTATCTAAAACGTCAGAACGTGGCGGGTTTGATTTACCGCTTGGTATTTCAAATATGACGTTTTGGTCAAACGTGCAAAGCTGGACTCGATGCACTTGGAACGGTGTAGGTCGTCCCATCATCGACGGCATTAAAGAAGTAAAAGAATCCATTTTATTAATTGAAGCGGGCCTATCTACAGTCGAAAAAGAAAGTGTCAAATTTGAAGGGGATTGGGAAGAAAACTTCACTCAACTTGCTAAAGAGAAAAAATCCGCTGAGAAATTAGGCTTAAATCGAATCACCGCCGCTGATGCAGAGGCGTTGGCACCTGAGCAAACAGGGCACGAACAACCCGCAGCCGCATAAACGGCAAAGGAGAACGTTATTAATATTAAAAAAATAAACTTGCATGCCGTGTTAGCTGGGCAAACCGCCTTACTTGATCCGCAATTTTTACCCGCGTTAATCAGTAGTATGCAAGACACGCAAATGCTGTCCATCGATCGTCCAGAAGATATGGAACCAAGCGCAGCGTTTTGGCTGGATGAATCCTTTCAAAATGGTGAAACACCTTACCAGGTTATTGATGGCGTAGCGGTCATTGATGTGTCAGGTGTGTTGGTTTCAAAATTAGGAATATGGGGCGATTGGTACGGCTATCGCGGTTACGACGGCATTATTGCTGAAGTAAAAATGGCGGTTTCTGATCAGCAAGTTAAAAAGATATTAATTAATTTCGACACAGGTGGCGGTGCGGTTAATGGGTGTTTTGAGGCCTGCGAAACGTTGGCGGAATTAAGCAAACAAAAAGAAATTACCGCGTTTGCGTTTTCGTCTGCGTATTCGGCTGGTTATGCATTGGCCTGCTCTTGCACAAAATTAGTATTAACTCAAACCTCAGGCGTGGGATCAATCGGCGTGATCACTGCTCATTGGAATTATAAAGAGCATTTAAAACAATACGGCATGGACGTCACGCTAATTTATGCGGGCGAGACCAAAGCAGATGGCAACCCTTACGATAAATTACCTGATGACGTAAAAAGCAGAATGCAAGCCGGTATCGACTCGTTGCGTGTTGAGTTTGCCACACACGTTGCAACCCAACGATCGTTAACAATTGATGATGTGTTGGCAACCGAAGCGGCCTGTTTTCGAGGCGTTGAAGCCGTTGAAAATGGCCTAGCCGATGCGGTAATGCATCCAGATAAAGTATTAGAAAGTTTAACCAGCACCACGGCAACAGGCGGCGGTGTTTTCATGGGTGATATTGCCCAAAACCCAACTTCAAGCGAAGTTAATAAAAACGAGAACGACAATATGAAAAAAGTTGTATTAGCTGTTGCCCCAACAGCAGAAGACGCCGCCGCACTTACGCAAGCTGGTATTGAATTTACAGTGTCTGCAAGTACAGACAAAAGCGCAGAGCGTACGCGTATTAACGGCATTTTAAGTTGTGAGGCTGCAGAAGGTCGCAGCACATTGGCGAATCATTTAGCCATGAATACAGACATGAGCGTTGAAGATGCAACGGCATTGCTAGAAGTGTCAGCAAAAGAAGCGGCAAAAGTTGAACCGGTTGAAGCGGCTACGCCAGCTGATCCATTAGGTACAGCAATGGGTATTATGGGCGGCGCAAATGTTGAAGCAGAAAGCCAAAGCGAAACGCAAGTGGATGAAGATGATGTCCTTGCTCAACAAATGGCAAGTTACAGCCGATCTAATCCCCTTGTAAAACCAAAATAAATAACGCTTAAATTTAAGCGCTTAATCATTTACACATTTTTTAAATAAGCGAGACACATTATGACATTAGCAAGTTCTTCTGTTGAAACTCTTGAAACCACTGAAATAGTGGCAAGCTCTCAAGATTTAACGACTCATTCTGACACGATTAAGTCAGGCGAAGGCGTATTAGTGCGCGGTACCGTATTGGCGCGTGAAACTGCGTCGGGGCATTTGGTGCCAGCCGAGAAAGGCGGCGCGGGCGGCATTGGTAATGCGAGTAAAATTTTAACTCACGACATCGATGCAACCAGTGAAGCTATTACCTGCCCTGTTTATAGCGGTGGTGGATTTGACAGTAATTTACTGACTTGGGATGCATCATTTTCAACCGATGCCGACAAATTAACCGCGTTTGATGCGAAGCCAATTAATTTGGTTTTTCGTTAATTCATTCATCTAACAATCACAAAATATAAACCGACATGAGTCGGTTTTTTTATGTCTTTAAAAACTGAGGTACATTTAATGTATACAACTAAAACACTATTAGGTGTGTTAAACCTAAATCTAGCTTTTGAAACCTTCTTTTTAAATATGTTTTTTCGTCAAGAAGCTACGTTTGATACTGAAGAAATTGATTTGGATAAAGTTTTGCCTGATTTATCGGTTGCGCCTTATATTTCGCCTGTTGTTGCAGGTGTGGTGCAAAAAGATAAATCCATGCAAACTTCAAGTTTTAAGCCTGCATACCACAAGCCAATGCATGCAATTGAACCAGATAAACACGTTTATAAGCGTCGACCTGGTGAAGCATTTAATACCCCACAATCAGCGGCGCAACGTGAACAAGCCGCAGTTTCTGATTTGTTAATGTTGCAACGTGATCAAGTAATGCGTGCCTGGGAAAAACAAGCCTCTGAAGCGATCTTGAATGGCGAAGTTATTATTGAAGGTTCCAATTATCCAAAAACACAAGTGTCATATCAGCGTGATAATGAAAACACGATCACTTACACAGGCACTGATAAGTGGGATGATTCAGGTGCTAAGCCATTGGATGCAATGGAAGCCGAAGTCACGGATATGGATTACCCTGCCGATGTGATCGTGATGTCTAAAGAGGCTTGGGCTTTAGTAAAAGCGCGTCACACAGATGCGGAAATTGCGGCACGGTTTGATAAAAATAACGGAGCGGGTATCAGTATTGAACTGGGTATTCAAGCCAGTAAAATTGCTTACAAAGGCATGATGGGTGAAGTGCATGTTTATGTGCATAATGGATTTTACCACGATGAAGCCGGTAACAAACAATACATTATGTCAGGGGCAAAAGTGTTATATGTGAATTCGGTAGCCGTTGGTGGTGTGCGTTGTTTTGGTTCGATTCGCGACCCTAAAGCAGATTACAAAGGGTTTCCTTTATTTCCAAAAACGTTTGAAAAAGACGACCCCGCAGGTAAGTTTTTACAAACACAATCAGCGCCATTAATGGTTGTCGGTAACGCCAACGCCACCCGATTAGTTACTGTTAAGTAATCGAGTTAATCACTAAAAAGCCACCGTAAAACGTGGCTTTTTTTATATCTAATATTTAAATAAAGCAGGTAAAAAAATGACTCAAATCAAAATGATTTTAGTGTGTGTATTAATTGGGTGTATTCGATTCGGCGGTAAACAATATAAAAAAGGCGACGATCCGTTTGAAATGCCAGAAGCAGATGCACTGGATTTAATTGAACGTGGCGTATTGTGCGAAGTCGATGCACGTCAAACATCTCAATCAACCAATGAAGATTCCGAAACATTAAAAGCGATGATTGAAGAGCAGGCAGAAAGGATTAAAACACTTGAAGCGGAAAACGAAAAACAAGCGGATCACATTAAAAAACTTGAAACACCCGCGTTAAAAAGTGAATCAAAAGAAGATCAATTAAAGCGATTGGCAGAAACTGAAAAAGAAGGCGTTTCTGATTTAAATCGTGATGATTTATTAGTGTTAGCCAACGATATTTTAAAATTAAATCGCCCAGTTAATACCGGTGAAGAAAAATTAGTAAAAGCGATCGTTGAAGCATTTATTGAAGCTGAGCAAGCGTAATGTCATGGCCGCCAAGTGAAGACGACACATCTATTGGTGTCGGAATTGAAGCGGCAGACGATGCATTAAAAGCTCAAATTGAAGTGTTTGGCTCTTGGTTTTCTTGGAAGCCAAAAGGCCAAACTGATGAGTTTAGATGCATTGGTATTTTCAAAGAACAAACCGCCACGTTTGATAATGATGGCATCTTTGAACGATACGCCCCATCCATTACTTTGCGTAATTTAGATTGCGTCAACCAATACGGTGAAATTAAAAAAGGCGATCGCTTTACTGATAAAAACAACAAAATGTTTGAAGTTAGAAAAGCGCCAGATATTGGCAGCGATGGTCGAGTTAAATTGATTTTAATGGGTGTCTAAAATAATGAATATCAAACTAACATCAAATATAAAATCAGTTGAAAAAACCCTAAGCGAAATTGAGAAAAAAGTTTTTACGCCTTCCTTAAATGCAAGTATTAATAGGACAGGAGCAAATGTTAAGAAAAAATCGGTTTCGCAAGTTGCAAAAGTTAAGCGTGTTAAGTTGGCGTTGATTAATAAGCGAGGCTTGGTTCGTAAAAGTAATTTTAGGCGTTTGGATTATTCAGTAACTTTTTATAATCGTGATGTGAGTTGGATTGAATTGGGTGCCAAGCGTGTTGGGGTAACTAAGAAAAATCAATTAGGGCGTGGTGTAAAAGCAGGTAAGCGTTATCAATCGAAGGCGTTTTTTGCAAAGGGTAAAGGTGGAAATACACAGGTATTTATGCGTAAAACCCGATCAAGAAACCCGTTGATTGCTTTAAAAGTACCGTTAAATAAAGTATTTAATAATGCTTGGCAAAAACATCAAAGCAGCACTGAAAGTATTGATTTTTTTGATAGATCAATGCAACGCGAAATTGAATATCGTAGTAATAAAATCATAGCGAAACAAAAACAATTATGAAAATAACTGAAATTAGAAAGGCAGTTTTTAATTGTCTTGATGCGTTGCCGCGCACTGATAATTTAAAAGCGGTACGTCATGCGTTGCAAGATGAAATAGATATTGAAGAGTTACCCTATTTTGTTGCAACTGTTGATGGATCGAACATTGAGCCAAAAGAAGATCAGCATTTAGGTAATACAAAAACCGAATATGCTGCGTTAATTCAATTGGTTTATGTCTTACCCTATCAAGATGATCTTATTGAATTACGCGATCAAATCGACACGATGATTATTTTTGGCACAAATGAAATTAAAAATAATCTTGAATTAAATGCGCTTTTAACAGAAAGCATCACAGCCGATCCTAGCTTGATCGAAACCGAATACGAAGGTCGGATCTATTCCGGTACTCGTGATTTATATATCTCTTTTGAGGAATAAAAAATGAAATTAGATGGTTCATTAACAGAATTAACAGTTGCAACCGAAGAAGTTGGATTTGTAACAGAAGTCAGCTTTGAAGAGTCCGCCGAAGTAGTAACAGAAAAATATTTAGGCGGAAATGATGAAGTTGAAGTAAGCGATAAAACCTACACGTTTAGCTCAACGCATACTTTAGATAATGAAGATGTGGGTCAAAACGCAATGGTGGTTGGTGAAACGGTGGATGTGCTTTTATATCCATTTGGTAATACAGCTGGGAAACGCGAAATTTCATTTTCAGCGGTTATCACTAAAAAGCCAATGGCAATAAAGCGCGGTGAAAAAACCAAGCAAACCATTGAGTATCAGGTAAATAATTCAACATTTGTTGACGGTTTGGTGGGTGCATAATGAGCTTAAGAAATCAGATTAAGCAAAAGCGTAGTGAATTAAATAATCGCAGGATGATCACTGTCAAAGAGTGGGGGACGCCTGCTAATCCAGCGCGAATTTATTACCCTGCTATTTCGTTAAAAATTAAGCAGCAAGCGTATAAATTAGCCGAGCATTATGTGCGCATGGAAGATAAAACCGCAGTCATTACAGCGGGTCATCTTGTGATCGCACAGATTATCACTTTATGCGAAGACGAAAACGGCGAGAAACTATTCAGTAAGGGTGAATTTAATGACATGTGTAATGATGATGCGCTTATTTATGAGCGCATTAATAGCATGATCGAATCCCGCTTAGATTTTAGCGAGCTGGTGGAAGAAAAAAAGCCTGTTTAAGTGCTGACCCGACGCGCGAATTATATCTATCGTTCGCGCATCAAATGAACCGATTTGTTAGTGAAATTGAACATATTCCTTTTGAAGAGTTAGCAGAGCACGTGGCGTTTTTAGAACGACAAAAAGAGCGTAAAGAAAATGAGAGTGATTAAACAAGAATACCGTTTGGTGGGAAAAGACGATACAAAAAAATCGTTTAACTCATTTCGCGGTAATATAAAAAAATCCAGTGCGGATATGGGAAAAATGGTCGCTTCAATAGGGGCATTGGTAGGCGCCGCAGGATTTGGTTTATTGATTAAATCTCAATATGAAACGCTTGATGTTACGGCTAAATTATCAGATGCGATAGGCATTCAATCTGAAAAATTAGCGGGGCTGCGTCACGCGGCTAATCAGGCGGCCGGTGTATCTGATGACACGCTTGATGATGCTTTAAAAGAAATGACTATTCGTTTAGGTGAGGCAGAATCTGGTACCGGCGGAGCTATAACTGCGCTAGAAGTACTAGGATTGAAATTTGAAGATTTAAAAAATTTAAGCCCTGATGAGCAATTTTACAAAATATCTGACGCAATTAAATCAGTCGAAGATCCAACGCTAAAAGCGCACGCTGCAAATCAGTTATTTTCAGGCAGTGGAGTAAAATTAATAAACGTCTTTAATCAAGGGTCGGACGGATTACGCAAATATCAAGAGGAGGCGGAGGGTTTAGGGATTGCTTTAAATCGTTTAGATTTAGCAGCAATCGAGAGTGCTAATGACGCTATGGACTTGATTAAAAAACAAGGTATAGGTGTTGCTAATGTGTTCGCTGTGGCTCTTGCTCCTGCTATTACTGCTGTATCAACAGCATGGTTGGAGAATGCAAACTCATCCAGTCAATTTGGATCGATTGCAACAGGTGCTGTTGATGCGGTGGTTGGTGCAGTAGGTTTGCTGGCCGATTCATTTTTTGGATTAAAGCTAATTTTTTACAAAGTTGAGCAATCCCTTTCGTTTTTTGCGGGAAATACACTCAAGATCATTGGTGACATTCAGGCTGAGATTAATGCATTAAGTGGCGAAGATGATAGAGATAGAAAGCTACACGAAAGCGAGTTTTTTCCTGGGCAAGTATTTTCGCAAGAGCAATTGGATCAGTATGCAACGGATCTTGGTGTTGCAAAGAATCAAATTTATAATTTCAACACGTTCTTGTATAAAGAATATGAAAAAATGTATGACAATATGCGTGAAAAAAATAACACGCAATTGGTTGCGGATTCTCTTTTGTCTGTTGCAGAAGAATATAATAATAAATTTGATGCGCTAGTTAACGAGGATCGACCAGGGCAAAAATTAGTTGAGCAATACAAACAAGTTAAGTTAGAGATTGCTAATAATCCAATTTCGATCGATTCACCTGACAGCTTTGATGAGTCTGATTTTTTGGTAAATTTAGATAAAAAAACCAATCTTGAATTAGTATCACAGCAAAGCAAATTAAGTTTGATGTTAAAAAACATCACCGACTTTAATAAAACAGATGAGGAAAAGTTCCAAGAAAGTTGGGATAAAAAACTGGGGATATTAGACGCAAGTTTATTAAACGGATTAATTTCTCAAAAAACTTGGTCCAGTCAAGTTGAAAAAATAACCGAACAACGTCATGCAGCAGAGCGTGCAATGAATGTTGATTATTATCAGGGTTATGCCAGTTTAGTCACTGGTTTTACAAGTCAGATGCAAGGCCAGTCAAAAGAATGGTTCGAGGTGCATAAATATGCAAGCATTGGTTCGGCGCTTATTAATACTTATGAGGCGACAACACTGGCTTATGCAAAATATGGATTGGTCGGTGGTGGACTGGCGTTTGCTGCGGGTATGGCTCAGGTGTCTAGTATATACAATCAAAAGTTCGGTGACACATCAGCGGGAGCAGCACCAACAGGCCTCGCGCCAGAAGTTGATCAAGGTGCACCCGGTCGTGTTTTTGATTTAAATAATCAAAATAATACAACGAATACGAATGTATTCATACAAGGTAGATCTATCGGTCATTTAATTGATGATGTCCGTGTTGAAGTAGGTAAAAGCGGTCAATTAATTATCCCGCCCGGCTCTGCTCAATATCGTAATTTAACAGCGAAGGTGGCGTAGTGGTTATTACATTTGCATACACAGCAACGCATAGCTTGGTAGATGCTGTAGATTATGAGGACTCTGTTTTATTTAATAGTAAAATAGTATCATTACAACCTAAAAAAAACATTCATCGATCCCGTAATTATGGATTAAGTCGAAATATCCGTGTCGATCGCGAATTTTGTATTGATCGACAGTGGCAGTTTGAAAGCCCTAAAGCAGGGCTTGATCCTGGGGAGATTCAAAGTAAACGATCTGAATATTGGCGCATGATGCTTGATACTTTGAGTAACGGCGGTACCGTACAGGTCAGCGGATTGCCCCACACTCAAAATGGCACAATTATGCGTTTAGCAGATGGTTATGATGAAAAAATAACGGACAATAAAAACATTCGATTTAGTTACATATTTACTTTAGAGTATATTGATAATTAATATATTTAAAAAAAGAGGTGTTATGTTCTATCGCGTGTTTATTGTGTTGTTTTTATCATTATTGCTTTTATCTTGTAAGTCCGAGCCCGAGATTGTAAATGCGCATAAAGATAATATCCGAGTTTATGATGTTTCTGTTAAAAAAAGAAATGCAACGAAACAGTCTGACGTTAAAATAATATTCAAAATCGAGAACTTAAGCTCTCAAACAATTAATTTTATTAGATTTACGTTATATTTTAAAAATAATGAAGGTCGCGTCATTTATGAAAAAGATTTTAATCCTCTTGTGGATTTTTTCTCAGCAAAAGCAATTCCAATCAAACCCGGATATATTCATTTAGTTAATGATCCTGGTATCGTTCTGCACAATATACCATCGGAATGGTCAGGCAGTTACAGTTTAGAAATTAAAGAATTTCGCGTCACTGATCTACCCTAGCAAGCAATTTAATTTAAAAAGCCCTGCCCTCTTTTGAGCGCGGGGCTTTTTTTTGCCTTAATTTTTACAAGAGACATTATGCAACATTACAACACTGATTTTTATGGCTTTCATTCATCATCATCCGCAAAACCAAATTTTGTGGCGAAGATTTGGGCAAATACTGCGAGTCCTGTTTATATTTCACTGCGCGATGTAGAGGGGTTAAGTGCGTATTTAATTTTGAATGATTCCATTATTTCGGGTGACGTGGCCGGGCAATCCATTGCTGATGAGTTTTTTGTGACGATCGGTAATGCATCGTTTGAATTTTTAGATGTTGACGGTATTTTCTCGACTCAAATTCGTGAGCATAATGATAATGGTATGGGCATTCGACATGCGCGGGTCGAAATTTATGTGGGCTATGCTGGGTTAGATTTTTCAAAGTATATTTTAAAATCCACTTTAAAAGGCGTCTCGTACAATGCATTAAACGGCAAAGCCACGCTGGGCTTGGCGGATATCAATCGTGCCCTAGATGATCGTCAAATCATGCAGGAGCAGGTAGCATTTTTAGCAAACACTATTAGCGCGGATGCGACATTTATACCTATTAACTTAACGGATTTAAATTACTTTGCGGTGTTTGCGCGCAGTTCAGAATATAAGATTTTTCCAAATCAATCGTGGTCTGTAATACAAATTGAAGATGAGCAGATTATTCACACGGGGTTGCGTCAACATGAAACATTGGGCTGGGGTGTGGATGTTTTGCAAAGGGGCGCGCTAGGTACGCGTAAAGCCGTGCATCAGTATGACGCAACCGCTGAAGATAAAGATCAAAAAACAATTAAAGAAGTGCCGTATTTGTATGCAAGCGCGGGTAAAATGCTTTATATGTTATTGTCAGGTCGTGAGCCCGACGAATTATCAGGCCTGCCTTCGCACTGGTCTGCAAATATGCCAAGCGATGAGTTGCGTTTTAGTGACTTTGAAAATTTGCCCGAGCTTTTGTGGACGCAAGATCGTGCAAAAGGGTTGATGCTGACACTGCATGGTGAGCAGGATGTCAATTTACGCGACTTTATTAATCAGCAAATATTGCCTGTCATGCAATATTTTATGCCTGTTTATAGTAATGGAGAGCTGGGTTTGCGCCCTCGAAAAGCAGTGTTATCCAGCGCAAGCGCAAAAATCACATTTGATATTGATAACATTATTTCAATGGCACCCATTGAATTGCAAACATCAAATATTAAAAATAATTATAAAATTGTCTGGGACAAACATCAGCCCACAAATATCTATCGACAAATTACACAGGTTTATGATGCAGACAGCATTGATAAAAATGGCGAAGTTGAGGCGGAAATTTTAACCTTAAGTTTATTGCGTAATAGCGATGTGGGCGCTCAAACGGTTTTTGAAATTTTTGATGGTATGCGTGATCGTCAAGCAAGCGCCCCGATTACAACGTCGATTGTTGTGCCGATCTGGTATGACACTTTAGAATTGGGCGATGTCGTGCGCATACAATATCCCGATCCAGATCCGTACAAAACAGGTAACATTGATCGGTCGTTTGAAATCACTCAAATCAATCCTGATTTTATCAACGGTACCGTTGAATTTAATTTGCTCGGTGCAACATCAAAAAGCCAAGCGACCTTGCGCACACAGGCGCAGTCCGTGTTGTCCGATGCATATTATACGGCTCAAGGAAATAATTTAACGGATTTTTTAACGATCGTGGATGGCGTGATTACTGAAGATGCGACGCTCGTTGGACTCGACTATATTGGCGGCCTTATTTACTATTATGACGGCAATCTGACATTTCAGTCAGGCGTAACATTGACTATTGAAAATAATGTTGAACTGCGGATTAAAGGGTTTTTTCAGCGAGACGGGCTCATTAACGGAAAAGGGCTTAATAAATTCGATCAAGGTTATTTTGGTACCACTCAAAGCGGCGCGGCAGTGGGGCCATGGACTGCGCTAACTGGGTTGTCGGCAGGCTGGAATAATATTTTAACAACAGAAAGAAATACAAACGAAGGGGTGTCGTCAATACAAAGAACCCCTCTAATCGTGGATGATAACGGCTATTTGCGTCATGGATATACAGTGTTGAGCGGCACTAAGGGCGCAAACGGTGTAGGCGTCGACGCGCGCAGTGTTCAAAACGGAGTGATTACCAAACCAGTGAACGCGATGGCGGAAGCGACAGGTACCGTCCAGCGAGGCGGGGCAGGACTGATGATCACCGCGCGCGGAATGGCGGGTGACGGCCCAATCATTTTGGATGGGGCGGGTTATGATAATGGTGATTTGCAAGCGTCGGGCGCGGGTAACAAACAAAATATTACATTTATCAAAACGTATGAAATATATTCGGGGGATGCTGCACCAGGTATGCCCGGTTGTTTTGTGTACTTTAATGATGGTGCTACACCCTACACACCAGTTGGATCCGCGTTAAGTTGCTATCAGGGTGCGAAAATACCGCAGGGGGCTCGTGAACTTGTTTACCCACATCTTGATTTCGTCAATGATTCTCGGTTAGCGGTAGCAGATACTGAAAACAAAGCGGATTCTGCTCATGTGATGGCGTATGTTCCGGTTCAACAAAATTTGCGCGATACAGATAACTTAGACGCTCAAGATTTGTCGGCGGATATTTCCATTGCTGCAAACTTGCTGCCCAACACGCCCATGACACCCTCTCAGCAATTTTTAACGATAGAGTTTGATTTAACTGGGATTCCAAATAATGTCGATCATTTTTTGCTGTATTTTTATCAATACGACGAAAACGGCGATCAAGTCGACAAAGTTTCGTGGGGTGAGTGTTATAACACGTATACAAAACGCATCTTACACCCAAAAACCAATCATACATTTACTGCCTCATTTTTGCCTATTAGCAAATCAGGCGCAAAAATGTCGCTTATTAGTTTCTACGGCAATATACCTGCCATCACTGAAGATCTGACTAATCCAATTAATGTTGATTCGCCCTATTTAAGCACAACAAAAGACGATGATAGTTATAGGATTTTGGTGTCAGGCATATCAGATAATCACAAAGTTGAAGTGCGTGAAATTGAATACGGTGAAACATGGGAGCAAGGCACAAAGCTGTATTACGGTTATAGTCGCTCGATCGATATTGGGTTTCGTGATGTTGATACGTATTTTTTTAAAGTAAAAGCGATCAATGCCGCGGGTGTTTATAGTAGCGATACAACGACGATTAATGTGTATGTAACTGATGTTCAGGCCCCTGTTGATTTACAGATTAAGCCCGGCTATGAAACTGCAGTTTTAAGTTTTACTCCTGCATCTGATGATCCGTTTCGAGTGGGTCATCGCGTTTATGTGGGCACGTCTTATCCGGTCCCGATTATTGAAGGTAATCTTGCGTATGAAGGGGCGGACACGTCGATCACGATTTCAGAATTGAGCGATAATACGCAATATTATGTAGCGGTTGTGGGTTATCGACGTAATTTGCAGTCCACTTTTTTTGCAGAGTCATCGTTTGTCACTAGCGCGTACAGCAGTATATCCGCAAACATGACGCCGGGGGGGTATTTCAATACGCCCGTATCAAACGGCAGCCAAATTTACACAGGGTCTAAAACATTTCGATCTGGCGCGATTATATTGGATGATTTCAGTACCACTGCATTTTCGATCGATGGTTCAAATGCAACGGGTTTATTCGCGTGGTCGGGTTCGATTGAATTAGGCGAAAATGATTTTCGTACGAACGATTTTGCACCAGGCACCATGAGTGTATTTCACGATACATGCGCATTTAATGATGTGTTGCTGTTAAGGGATTTCACGGGATCAGCAAGCGTCGGGACGTTAATCAATATTGGCGGCAAGTTAAGTTTTAATAGTTTCTTGGCAACTGAAAGTTATGCTGAGAGTTATGCTAATGCGGCGATTGCGACGATAGATGGTGTGAGTGGTGACTTTGATGTGCCAGGTCACATAACAATGCAAGAAGATCATTTTATAAATCGCAGATTTGAAATGATTGAACCTGAGAGCACGCAATATATTCTATTGTGCGTTAACGCTGGAAATAATGACGTTAACGGTCAGATAACACTAGATCGAACATCGGGAAATTATCAGGCGTCCCGTTTAGATGTGCTTGTTTCAAGTGGCTCATCTGCAATGTTCGGTGGTTGTATGTCGTCAGAACAATTGATGCAGTCTAGTGAGAAATATAGTTTAGTTACGCTAACTTATAATTCTGTTAGTTATGTTGCTATAAAATATGTCGGAAATGGGTATCCAGAAACAACGGGTGCATTTTTTACAGGCAGAATAAAAAGCACAGGATTGTCATTGGTTGCTGTATCAACGGGTGTCAGTAATGTTGTTGAGTTAGGTGGTGCAACAAAAGCGAATTTTGGAGTAGATAAATTGTGCGTTAATGAAAACGAAGTTTGGCACAAAGGTATCACAACTGTAGATATTAACGGGTTTGTTAAGGAGCTTTAACATGAGAAAAGCATTTAATTTATACGCAAACGGTGATGTGCGATCAGGTAAAGAATTAATCGAAATAGACAGTATCAATAAAACGGATATTGGCACTTGGGTGATTAATGATTGCTTGGATTTTAATGAAGTGGATTGGCGTTATTCGTTTCCGCAAGAAGATCAGAATATTGTGATTGAGCATGGGTATAATGCAAATGAAAAAACGCTGTCTCTATTTATTAAAAAAGACAGCGTATTGTATGATCCAAGAGGGATAACCGTTGCGGTCAATTATAAAGATACACCGCTTGATCAAGTGGCAAGTGAATCACTTTCCGCTTAACACTCGCTCAATAGCATCATTAAATATCGCACGTGCAAACTGTCGTTTGGATAGATTTGCACCGAGTGCTTTTAATTCTAATGCGCGTTTTTCAAATGCTTTGTCAAATTGATCGGCTTCATCTTGTGTGCCGTGGATGTTGACGTAAGTTTTGGTTTTACTTTCAAATGCAGTCATACCTATACCCTTAAAATTAGACTAATAAGAAATTGAATAATAATAAAATTATTCTTAATCAATAATACATAAAACTGAGTGGAAATAACGTAAATTCTAACTTTTTAACAGTACAATAATTCCTGTTGATTTAATCAGCAGAATTTGCAAAAAAGGTGTACAATCCCGATCCATTTTTAACAGCACAATATTTAAGTACATTTATTAATGTGTACATAGTTGTGTACATAATTGAGATTTTAAGATTAATATATGTCTAAACTTCAAGAAGAAATCAATACTAGAAGAACTTTTGCGATCATTTCCCACCCCGATGCGGGTAAAACCACCATCACTGAAAAAGTATTATTGTTTGGTAACGCCATTCAATCCGCTGGAACAGTAAAAGGTCGCGGTTCAAGTGCGCATGCTAAATCCGATTGGATGGAAATGGAAAAAGAGCGTGGTATTTCTGTTACTACCTCTGTGATGCAGTTTCCTTATCAAGATTGTTTGATCAATCTTTTAGATACCCCAGGTCACGAAGATTTCTCCGAAGATACTTATCGTACGCTTACCGCAGTGGATTCCTGTTTAATGGTAATTGATGCGGCAAAAGGTGTTGAGCAACGTACGATTAAATTAATGGAAGTCACGCGTTTAAGAGATACACCAATTTTAACGTTTATGAATAAATTGGATCGTGATACTAAAGATCCTGTTGAATTAATGGATGAAGTTGAAGAGGTATTAAATATTGCCTGTGCGCCGATTACTTGGCCAATTGGCATGGGTAAAGAGTTTAAAGGGGTTTATAACCTTTATACCGATGAAATTATTTTGTACAAAACCGGTCAAGGCTCAAAAATTCAAGACAAAGTTGTCATTAAAGGCTTAGATTCTGATGAAGCGTCTCAAGTTTTGGGCGCCTATGCCGATGACTTTAGAGATGAAATTGAATTGGTTCGTGGTGCGTCACATGAATTTGATTTAGATATGTTTTTAGCTGGTGAATTAAGTCCTGTATTTTTTGGAACGGCTTTGGGTAACTTTGGTGTCGATCACATGCTAGATGGTTTGGTGAAATGGGCGCCAAAACCACAAGGGCGTGAAGCAGATACCGGTTTAATTGAATCAAATGATCCTGAGTTCACAGGCTTTGTGTTTAAGATTCAAGCGAATATGGATCCAAAGCATCGAGATCGTATTGCGTTTATGCGCATTGTTTCTGGTAAATACGAAAAAGGCATGAAAATGAAACATGCCCGTATAAACAAAGACATTCGTGTTGCCGACGCATTAACGTTTTTAGCTGGTGATCGTTCGGCAATTGAACAGGCGTATGCTGGTGATATTATAGGTTTGCATAATCATGGCACCATTCAAATTGGTGACACGTTTAGTCAAACTAAAGCGATTAAGTTTGGTGGCATACCCAATTTCGCTCCTGAATTGTTTCGTCGCATTCAATTAAAAGATCCATTAAAGATGAAACAATTGCAAAAAGGCTTGATTCAATTATCTGAAGAAGGTGCGGTTCAAGTTTTTCGACCACTGCGTAACAATGATTTGATCGTTGGTGCTGTTGGTATACTACAATTTGATGTAGTGGTGCATAGATTGCGAACGGAATATAAAGTTGAAGCGACCTATGTACCAATAAGCGTGTCTACTGCACGCTGGGTAGATTGTGACGACCAGACAAAACTGTCGGCGTTTCGCACAAAATGCCATGAAAACCTCGCTTTAGATGGTGCTGATAACTTAACGTATATTGCACCAACAATGGTGAATTTATCTTTAGCCCAAGAACGCCACCCTGATGTGACGTTTATGACAACTAGAGAGCAGTAACTTGCTCTCTAAGGAGAGTGATCATGATCATGCTGTCTTGCATTTTAAATGCAGCCTTTAATTTAATTAGTTTTATGATTTGGTATAAAACGGTTAAAGATCGAAAATTAAAAGCCCATGATGCGAAAGGGTATTTTATGATTTTGGTCTTTGTTATTTTGCTGATTGCATTTGCCGTGGGGATTGTGGGTCAGGAGCAAGTAGCGCCAAGTTTGATATTAATTAACACTGCCATTTCATTGGTGTCATTAACGGGTGCATTTGTGTTAATTAAAGATCCAATTGAATATTAATAGTTAATTTTACTTAATTTGCTTTTAGCTACGACTTACATGGATGTAAATCGTTTAATCATCTTGATTGGTGATGTAAACTAGGGTTTTTGTCTACCTGAGTGCTTTATGGATCCTATCTTATTTACCCTGTTGTTTATTTGTTTTTTTGTCGTAATCTATGCCGTTGCGATTTATTTTTATGTTCGATTATTAATTAATAGCCTAGATTTATGCGGTGAAGGAAATCGAAAAATTGAACCTTCATTTGTTTGGATCGAGTTTTTTCCATTTGTAGGGCAAGGCTGGAATATTTTGATTAGTTATCAAATCTGTATTTCACTTCGAGATAAAATCGAAATGCTATCAAACTGGCGTTCTACGACTTTATTGTTTGCATTTGGCCTGTCTCATTCCTTTGTATTAGCTGCAAATATGGTTGCGCTATTTTTCATTCCACAAACTACGGCAATTCTATTTCCATTGGCGATGGGTTTGATGGCTTGCTGGGTATGGCAGTTGATCAGTGTTAATAAATTTATCGCTGCGCAAGGTGAGCAATACTAATGAGTCAGTGAATTTTTTTCATTGGTGATTAAATAAAAAAACCGTTAGAATGCGCGCCATTTTTAACCACATATTAAACCAATTTTAAACTAACTAATCTTTCCAAATAGGGGAACCTTATGTTTACTAAAGACATGAACATTGCAGATTTTGATCCAGCGTTATTTGAAGCAATGGAAGCAGAAGTTGTGCGCCAAGAAGAGCACATTGAATTAATCGCTTCTGAAAACTACACAAGCCCACGTGTTATGGAAGCTCAAGGTTCTCAGTTAACAAATAAATACGCGGAAGGTTATCCTGGTAAGCGTTACTACGGCGGTTGTGAGCACGTTGATGTGGTTGAACAATTAGCCATTGATCGTGCTAAAGAATTGTTTGGCGCTAAATTCGCAAACGTACAACCTCACTCAGGCTCACAAGCAAACGCTGCAGTTTATATGGCATTAGTTAAACCAGGTAATACTGTTTTAGGTATGAGCTTAGCGCACGGTGGTCACTTAACTCATGGTGCTTCTGTTTCTTTCTCTGGTCGTATTTACAATGCAATCCAATACGGATTAAACCCAGAAACGGGCGAAATCGACTACGAAGAAGTTGAACGTTTAGCGCAAGAACACAAACCTAAAATGATCGTTGCTGGTTTCTCTGCATACTCTCGTGTGGTTGATTGGCAGCGTTTTCGTGACATTGCAGACAGCATTGGCGCGTTCTTGTTTGTTGATATGGCACACATTGCAGGTTTGGTTGCAGCGGGTGTTTACCCAAGCCCAGTTGGCATCGCAGACGTGGTAACATCAACTACTCATAAAACATTAGGCGGTCCTCGTGGCGGTTTAATCTTGGCAAACGACAACGAAGAAATTAACAAAAAGTTAAACTTCGCTGTCTTCCCAGAAAGCCAAGGTGGCCCATTAATGCACGTAATCGCTGCTAAAGCGGTATGTTTTAAAGAAGCATTATCAGAGGATTACAAAGCATACCAAGTTCAAGTAGTTAAAAACGCACAATCAATGGCGAAAACATTTATTGAGCGTGGTATCAATATCGTTTCTGGCGGTACAGATGATCATTTATTCTTAGTTGATTTAATCGGCAAAGAATACTCAGGTAAAGATGCCGATGCAGCGTTAGGTGATGCAAACATCACTGTAAATAAAAACTCAGTGCCAAACGATCCGCGCTCACCATTTGTAACATCTGGATTACGTATTGGCTCTCCATCAATCACGCGTCGTGGTTTTACTGAGGCAGAATCTGCGCAACTAGCAGGTTGGATTTGTGATGTATTAGACGGCTTAGAAGCCGGTGATGCAACAAAGGCCATTGCAGAAGTGAAAGTGAAAGTATTAGAAATTTGTAAACGCCTGCCTGTTTATGCTTAATTGCTAAGATTTCAAATTTTAAAAGCCAGGCAATTGTCTGGTTTTTTTGTGCCCGTTAAAAAGTTTGTATAAGGAATCTCTGAATTAGAAAGATAAATTCAGGCTCTCAGAAATTTTACTAATCTAGGCATGCTTTTGACAGAATAACTGGTTATTTTGAAAAAGCGTAACGAAGAGTAGTGATATTTCTGAAAGCCCCGTAGGGCGAGCCATTTAGGCACAAATTGCTTTGTTGATCGTCTCGAAAAGGACCCGTCATTTCGCTTCGCCGCTCGCCGCGCACTTTGTGCATAAATGACTCACTGTAAAAATCTTTCTAATTCAGAGGTTCCTTAAGTTTAGAGGGTAATAAATATATTTAATTAAGGGAAATGTAAAAATAAACCCTTGACACTTCAAAAAAAGAAAAAACCTCTCAAAACGCAAATAAAACGCCTTAAAACGCAAATTCATGATTTTAAGCGTATTCAAATGATGTCATTGTGATACTATAACGCACATTAGCGCGCTTTATATTCGCTCTGGTTTGAGTTTGGTTTGAATTCTTACCTATTCGAACTTGGTAAAGCGTAGTTCTCTTTTTTTCTATGAATCCAATAAAGGATACGAATTTGTTATGAGTGATCATTCCTCCGTTCAGCCAATTAATATTGAAGAAGAATTAAAAAAATCCTATTTAGATTACGCCATGAGTGTAATTGTTGGACGTGCATTACCTGATGTACGTGACGGTTTAAAACCGGTTCACCGTCGTGTGTTATTTGCAATGAGTGTATTAGGTAACGACTGGAACAAACCTTATAAAAAATCGGCACGTGTTGTCGGTGATGTAATCGGTAAATATCACCCACATGGTGATAGCGCAGTTTATGAAACAATCGTACGCATGGCGCAAAATTTCTCGATGCGTTATATGTTAGTAGATGGTCAAGGTAACTTTGGTTCGGTTGATGGTGATTCAGCGGCGGCAATGCGTTATACGGAAATTCGTATGGACAAAATTGCTCACTCAATTTTAGCCGATTTGGAAAAAGAGACCGTAGATTATGTGCCGAACTACGACGGCACTGAACAAATTCCTGATGTCATGCCAACACGTATTCCTAACCTGTTAGTGAATGGATCCTCCGGTATTGCTGTTGGTATGGCTACAAACATTCCTCCGCATAACTTAAATGAAGTTATTTCTGGCTGTCTTGCTTATATTGAAAACGAAGACATCACTATTGATGAATTAATGGAACATATTCCAGGGCCCGATTTTCCAACGGCTGCATTTATTAATGGCCGTAAAGGTATTTTGGACGCTTATCGTACAGGGCGTGGCAAAATTTACATGCGCGCTCGTGCCGAGTTTGAAACAAGTAAAACCGGTCGTGAGTCGATCATTATTACGCAGATTCCTTACCAAGTGAACAAAGCAAGATTGATCGAAAAAATTGCTGAGTTGGTTAAAGACAAAAAAGTAGAAGGCATTTCTGAATTACGTGACGAGTCTGATAAAGACGGTATGCGTATTGCCATTGATGTGAAACGTGGCGAAGCCGGCGACGTTATTTTAAATAATTTATATTCTCAAACTCAACTAGAAACCGTATTTGGTATTAATACCGTTGCATTAGTTGATGGACAGCCAAAAACATTAAACTTAAAAGAATTAATTTCAGCGTTTGTTCGCCATCGTCGTGAAGTAGTTACACGTCGTACTGTGTTTGAATTACGCAAAGCGCGCGCACGTGGTCATATTTTAGAAGGTTTGGCTGTTGCGTTATCTAATATTGATCCAATGATTGAATTGATTAAAGCATCTAAAACCGGTGCTGAAGCGCGCGATAAAATTGTTGAACGTGAATGGGCGTTAGGTGATGTAGCAGGCATGTTAGAACGTGCTGGTGCAGATGCGTGCCGTCCAGAAGACTTAGAAGAACAGTACGGTATTCGTGATGAAAAATATCATTTATCACCGGTACAAGCACAGCAAATTCTAGACATGAAATTGCAAAAATTAACCGGTCTAGAACACGAAAAATTAATGAGTGAGTATCGTCAAATTATTGAAGATATTTCAGAATACCTTCGTATATTAGGTTCCGTTGAGCGTTTGATGGAAGTAATTACAGAAGAGTTAGTTGATGTTCGTGAACAATTTGGTGATGAACGTCGTACAGAAATTATTGCCTCTCGTTTAGATTTATCAAACTTAGATTTAATTACCGAAGAAGATATGGTCGTGACTATTTCTCACGGCGGTTATGCAAAATCTCAACAATTAGATGTTTACCAAGCACAGCGTCGTGGTGGTAAAGGTAAAGCGGCTACTCAAGTTAAAGATGAAGATTTTGTTGAACATCTATTAATTGCAAGTACCCACGATACGATTTTATGTTTCACCTCTGCAGGTAAAGTGTATTGGTTAAAAGTGTTTGATATTCCTCAAGCTGGTCGTAACGCAAAAGGTCGCCCAATTATTAATTTACTACCATTGGCAGAAGGCGAACGCATTACCGCTATTTTACCCATTCGTGAATACGAAGAAGGTAAATTTATTTTCATGGCAACGCAAAACGGGACAGTTAAGAAAACATCTTTAACTTCTTTTGCTCGCCAACGTACTTCTGGTTTGATTGCATTAACATTAGAAGAAGGTGATAACTTAGTAGGCGTTGCGGTAACAGACGGCACTAAAGATATTATGTTGTTTGCTGATAACGGCAAAGCGGTTCGCTTTAATGAAAACGACGTTCGTGAAATGGGTCGAACGGCTCGTGGTGTTCGTGGTATTCGTTTAGCCGATGAAGAAAAATTATTAAGTCTAATTATTCCAGCTGAAGATGGTACTGTATTAACTGCATCTGAAAACGGTTACGGAAAACGTACCGATATTTCTGATTACCCTGCAAAAGGTCGTGGCGGTAAAGGTGTTATTTGTATGGTTCAAAATGAGCGTAACGGTAAACTAATTGGTGCGGCACAAATCTTTGCGGGTGATGAGATTATGATGATTTCTGATCAAGGAACATTGGTTAGAACGCGTGGTAACGAGATTTCAGTTCAAGGCCGTAACACTCAGGGCGTGAGATTAATTCGTTTAACAAAAGAAGAAAAGTTAATCGGATTAGAGCGTGTTGCTGAACCAGCTGAGGTTGAAGAAATTGTTGATGGTGAAATTGTTGAAGGTGCTGTAGTTGAGAATGTAGTTGAAGGTGTAGCTGTCGAAGGTGCGGTCGAAGGCGAAGCAACAGAAACTAAAACAGATTCAACTCCAAAGCAAGACACTCAAGAAGATGAAGGTGATGCCGATGAGTGATAAGCCAAACAATACGCAAGCATTGTTAAATTTGCGTGATGAAATTGATGGTATTGATAAACAAATCCATACCCTTTTAAATCAGCGCGCAACCTGTGCGCAAAAAGTCGCAGAGGCCAAATTACAAGACGACCCAAATGCCATTTTTTACAGACCTGAGCGTGAAGCTCAGGTGTTGCGTAAAATTCAAGAACGTAATCAAGGGCCGCTTGCAGATGAAGACGTAGCTAGATTGTTTCGTCAAATAATGTCTGCGTGTCTATCTCTTGAAAAATCTCAAAAAGTTGCATTTTTGGGGCCAGAAGGCACATTTTGTCAATCAGCTGCAATCAAACACTTTGGTGATTGGATGCAGTCTATGCCAATGACTACCATAGATGAAGTATTTCGTGAAGTGGAAGCGGGTGCTTGTGAGTACGGCGTTGTGCCTGTTGAAAACTCAACTGAAGGTGTCATTAATTACACATTGGATTCTTTTTTAAATTCTAATTTGAAA
The DNA here is from genome assembly GCF_045862395.1 of Marinicellulosiphila megalodicopiae. Taxonomy (NCBI): domain Bacteria; kingdom Pseudomonadati; phylum Pseudomonadota; class Gammaproteobacteria; order Oceanospirillales; genus Marinicellulosiphila; species Marinicellulosiphila megalodicopiae. The sequence goes on along the minus strand of NZ_AP023087.1, from coordinate 3,545,236 downwards.
ATTTCCGGTGAAGTTGAATTGCGCATTCATCATAATTTAATGACAGCTAAAACGAACGATCCAAAAAATATCACTCGTATATATTCTCATCAACAATCCTTAGCGCAATGTCGTAAATGGCTTGATGCTAAATACCCAAATGCAGAACGTGTTGCTGTAAATAGTAATGCTGAGGCTGCTAAGCGTGTGATGTCAGAATGGAATAGTGCGGCTATTGCAGGTGAAATGGCCGCAGAACAATACGATTTGTTAATTCTAAATGACAAAATTGAAGACAAGCCAGATAACTCAACACGATTTTTAGTAATTGGACGATCTGAAGTGCAAACTAGTGGGAAAGACAAAACATCTTTGATAATTTCAATGAAAAATCAACCGGGTGCTTTGTTTAATATTCTAAAACCATTCAAGGATTTAAAAGTGGATTTAACACGAGTTGAAACGCGTCCTTCTTCATCGAGTACTTGGGCTTATGTTTTCTTTATCGATTTTTTAGGCCATTTAGAAGACGAAAATATTCAAAAATTAATGCAACAAATCAAACAAACTGCGGCGGATGTGAAAGTATTAGGTTCCTATCCTGTTGCTGTGATTTAAGGTTTAATCATGAGTGATGACAGTCAAATAATTCAGGCAATTGAATCCGTTCAGGCATTATCGCCTTATATTCCAGGGAAACCTGTTGAAGAATTAGAGCGCGAATTAGGTATTCAAAATATTGTTAAGTTAGCCAGTAATGAAAACCCGTTAGGACCAAGTCCTAAAGTAATTGAAGCCATTCGCCAAGCGTTACCTGAGTTAACTCGTTACCCTGATGGAAGCGCATTTCGATTAAAAGCTAAATTAGCCGAACAATTAAATATTAAATCTAGTCAAATTACTTTGGGTAATGGCTCAAATGATGTGCTTGAATTAATTGCTCGTGCATTTTTAAATAAAAATGATGAAGTGATATTTTCCCAACATGCATTTGCGGTTTATCCAATAGTCACTCAAGCAGTTGGTGCGAAAGCAGTTGTGACACCTGCATTAAATTGGGGGCATGATTTAGATGCAATGGAAGCAGCAATTACTAATAAAACCAAACTTATTTTTATTGCCAATCCAAATAACCCAACGGGAACTTGGTTAAGTAAAGGCGAGTTAAAAGCGTTTTTAAAACAAGTGCCAAAGCATATTATTGTTGTATTGGACGAAGCTTATGCGGAATACGTCAATCAAGAAAATTATCCCGACGGTGTACGAATTCATAAACGTTTTGAAAATGTCATTATCACAAGAACATTTTCTAAAGCTTATGGCCTAGCTTCATTAAGAGTAGGTTACAGTATTTCAACTTCTCATATTGCTGATTTTTTAAATCGTGTTAGACAACCATTTAATGTAAATAGCTTGGCCTTAACGGCAGCAGAAGCAGCGTTAGATGATACTGATTATTTAGAAAAATCCATTGAAGCCAATGATTCTGGTAAATCTCAAATTAAAAAAGCCTTAAAAGAAATGAATGTGAATTATATTTCAAGTATGGGAAATTTTTTGTGCGTAGAATTCAAAGGAAGAGCAAAATTTGTGAATGATGAGTTATTAAAAATGGGAGTAATTGTACGACCAATTGCTAATTATGAAATGCCTGATCATTTAAGAGTAACCATTGGTACTCAACAAGAAAATGAAAAGTTCATCCAGTGCATTAAACAAATTTTAGAAATAAAATAATGTTATTTTATAATAAAAATATTCTAATCGTTGGCTTGGGTTTAATGGGCGCTTCTTTAGGGCAAGCATTAATCAAAAGACGACAATCAAAAGATGATTTTAAAGTACTGGGTTATGCGCGCAAACAGCAAACTGTTGATATCGCTCTTGATAATTGCATTATTGACCAAGGTAGTAGTGATTTAGAATCAATGGCAAAACAAGCAGATATCATTGTTTTGTGTGTGCCAATGCTTTCTATAGAATCTTCGCTACAAGCGATTAAACCCTTTTTGAAAGATCAAGTAATTCTGACAGATGTGGGTAGCGTAAAAGATGAAGTGATTCGAGCAAGTAAAAAAGTTTTTGGCAATATGCCAAATTATTTTGTTCCGGGTCATCCTATTGCGGGTGCTGAAAAAAGTGGTGTGATGGCTGCAAATTCAGAGCTTTATGATTGTCATCAAGTTATTTTAACTCCAGATATTTATACAGATAAAATTGCATTAAACACAATCGAATCCATTTGGAAATTTGTTGGTGCGCATGTTGTAGAAATGAATGTTGAGCACCACGATCATGTGTTAGCAGCGACCAGTCATTTACCTCATTTATTGGCGTTTTCATTGGTTAATACGTTAAATCATAGAAGTGAAAATCGTGAAATCTTTCATTATGCAGCGGGCGGATTTAGAGATTTCACGCGAATTGCCGCAAGTGAAACGACCATGTGGCATGATATCTTTAAGTGTAATAAAGATGCTTTATTAGAAGTGTTAAATTCGTTCACTGCGGATTTGGATATTTTAAAAGAAGCGATATCAAGTAATGACGAACAAACCATTAAAAGTGTGCTCAGTGAAGCAAAAACAGCACGCGAATATTTTACAGAAGTTTTACAAGCAAGAAGTAATAAATAATCTTGCAAAGGGAGAAGTATGAAGGTAATAACAATTGACGGCCCTGGTGGCGCAGGTAAAGGGACGTTAAGTTCATTATTAGCTCAACATTTAAACTGGATGTTATTAGATTCTGGTGCACTTTATAGATTGTGTGCATTGGCCGTTAAGCAGCACAGTATAGATCCAAAAAATGAACAAGCTGTAGCAACAATTGCAGAGCATTTAGATGTTCGTTTTGTAAATGAAGATTCAAAATTAACAATTTTGCTTGAAGGGCAAGATGTTACAAATGAAATTAGAACTGAACAGGTAGCAAAATTAGCGTCTCAAATTGCTCCGTTTAAATCTGTAAGACAGTCATTATTAAACCGTCAACGAGCCTTTGCTCAACATCAATGCTTGGTTGCAGATGGACGCGATATGGGCACGGTTGTGTTTCCAAATGCGCCTGTTAAATTTTTCTTAACAGCAAGTGCAAATGTTCGAGCACAACGTAGAGTCACCCAGTTACAACAACTTGGAAAAAATACAGACTTTGATGCGATACTAAAAGATATTCAAGACCGAGATGATCGTGATATGAATAGAGAAGAAGCGCCTTTAAAACCTGCTCATGATGCAATATTAATTGATAGCAGTGATATGGATATTAAAGAAGTATTTGAATTTATGAAAAACCAAGTTGATAAAATAGGCTTATAAAACATGAAAGTTAACGCCAATCAATTACCTGCTAAGTTAAAACAATCCTTAGAATTGTTTTACTGGGTTTCAGGTGATGAGCCTTTATTAGTAGATGAATGTTGTGATCAAATTCGTCAGGCTGCTAGAGCAAAAGGCGTAGTTGAGCGTGAAGTGTTTGAAGTGGATGGTCGCTTTAAATGGGCGCAAGTCATTGAGGCGAATCAAGCAGTGAGTTTGTTTGGTGATCGTAAAATGATTGAGTTACGCTTGACTGGTAAACTTAATGCCGAAGGGCAAAAAGCATTGGCTGCGTATTTCGAGCAACCTAATCCAGATAATGTTTTATTATTGGTCTGCCCTAAAATTGAATCGGCAAGTACTAAAACAAAGTGGTTTAAAACCTTAGAAAAACACGCTCAATGGATTGCATTATGGCCAATCGCAATTGCTCAATTACCAGCTTGGATTAATGATCGGATTAAAAGTAAAGGTTTAACTATTGATCAAGAAGCGCTTCAGTTGCTGGTTGAAAAAGTCGATGGTAATTTATTAGCTGGAAAGCAAGAAATTGAAAAATTAGTATTAATTGCTCAAGGTAGTAATATAGATCTGCAGACAGTCATTAATTCAGTGGCAGACAGTGCTCGTTATAATGTATTTGATTTAAGTGAGTCAATGCTTAAAAACGATGTTAAACGGTCATTTAAAATATTACAGGGGTTGCAAGGTGAAGCAGTTGAGCCAACCATTATCTTATGGGCACTAAGTAAAGATATTCGAGTTCTTTCAATGCTTAAATATGCAGCTAACCATGGTCAGCCTACCAATCAAGTATTTACATCTCAGCGTATCTGGGATGCTCAGCAGGTATTGTACAATCGAGCATTAGGTCAAAAAAGTTTAAACGATCTACAGCAAATGGTGCGTTTTTGTGGATTAATTGATCGGACGATCAAAGGTCAGTTCAAAGGTAATGTGTGGCAACAATTTGAAGCGCTCATATTTGCATGGTTTAATGTTCAGGGCATGATCATGTTAAATCAAGCATTAGACGTAAGTTAGTTTTATGAAATGCATTTTATGATCTAAACTAAATAGTCTCTGTTTAAAACTGTGTAAAATAATAAGGCTGGTATAAATGAAAAATGATTCACACTTTCACTGTATTGATCAGCTGATTCTTCAATTAGAAACCGTCATCTTATCCAAACCAAAAAGTATTCGTTTAGCGGTTGCCTGTTTATTAGCAAATGGACATTTATTAATTGAAGATTTACCTGGCATGGGTAAAACAACATTAGCCTCTGCTATGGCAAAATTATTTGATTTATCCTTTAATCGAATTCAATTCACATCGGATATGTTGCCTTCTGATGTGACGGGCAGTAATATTTTTAATCCACAGTCTCAGTCGTTTTCATTTCATCAAGGTCCCGTATTTTGTCAGTTATTGTTAGCTGATGAATTAAATCGCGCGACACCCAAGGCACAAAGTGCATTATTACAAGCCATGGAAGAAAAAGAAGTGTCCGTTGATGGGCAAACTTATACTTTAGCCCAGCCATTTTTTGTTATAGCAACTCAAAATCCAACTGAACAAAGTGGCACCTATTTATTACCCGAATCGCAATTAGATCGATTTAATATTAAATTATCTCTTGGTTATCCCGATCAACAAGCTGAGAGATTAATGCTTAAAGGTCAAGCAGGTAGAGATCAAATTGAAAAATTATCATCTGTGATAAATCATGCATTGTTATGTGACATCCAAAAAGAAGTTAAAAATATAGATGTGTCGGATCAGGTGTTGGATTACGCACAGGCTTTAATTGCCAAGACCAGACTACCAGAATATTGTAAAGTGGGATTGTCACCACGCGGTGCGATGGCTTTAATTCAAATGGGTAAAGCATGGGCGTTCATGCAAAAGCGTGATTTTGTTGTCCCAAAAGATATTAGTGTTGTATTTAAATCTGTGTGCACACATCGATTGGTATTAGCTCAAAAACAAAATATGGATGCATTATTAGAAACGATGTTAGATTCTGTTTCAGCCAATTAATGGGGTTTTCTTATGAACGGGTTCATAAAAAAACGATTTGAAAAAATAATTAAAAAACGTGCGCAATATTCATCTCATGTTACTTTAAGTCATAAAAAAATTTATATTATTCCTTCCAAACTCAGTTTGATGTTTTTAAGTGTGATTAGCTTAATGGTGTTGGCTGGTATTAATTATGAAAATAATGTGTTTTATATATTAGCGTTTTGGTTGTTGTCATTATTTGTATGGAATTTTATATTAACGTTTTTAAATTTAGCGAAGTTACAAATTATCGCAGTCAATAGCACTAATTGTTTTGTGAATGAGTCCGCCGAATTTCAATTTCAATTATTACATCCCAAAAAAAATATTTATGGATTAATGATCCATACTCCAAGCCAGGTATTGTCCTTGGTTCACTTAAACAAAAACCAAGCTAAGTCAATGTTTGTCAAACAACCGACTTTTCAAAGAGGGCAGCTACCCTTAGATAGAATGATGTTTTCATCAGTGTATCCGTTTGGTATCGCCTATGGATTTAGTTATGTTTTTTTGGAATTAAATACATGGGTTTATCCTGCTGCGATTAATGCAAACGTTTTAGGGGGTAATAATCAAAATGGTGATCAAGAAACATTCGAAGACACTCAAATTGTTGGGAGTGAAGATTTTAATCAATTAAAACAATACCAACCTGGTGAGCGATTAGGTCATATTCATTGGGTAAATTATGCTAAAACAGGTGAATTAAAAGTTAAAGAGTTTGTGGATGTGAATGCTGGGAATATATGGATTGCATGGGACGATTTTCCAATGCTGGAGCAAGAGTCTAGATTAAGTCATTTGTGTTATTTGATTATTCAAGCAGACAAAAATAATATTCACTACGGGCTAGTATTACCAGGAGTAAAAATTGAACCCGTTTTTCAATCTGAATTAAGGCAAGCACATTTAAATGATTGCTTATTACAATTGGCGAAATTCTGATGAAAAATAAAACTCTACATAACTCTACTTTAATACCAAAATATGATGTTAACCCAGCTGTTAACCCAGCTATTAAAATATGGTTAATACTTGCCTTAATTGTTACTTGGTTACCTTTCTTATTAAATATGCCTATAACGTTACATGGATTATTAATATGTATTATTACTTTCCAAGGATATATTTTTTATAAAAACATTACTCTTTCATCGTTTGTAAAATTTGCCTTTGTGGTCGTAATACTTTCTTTGGCTGGCCTGTTTTCCTTGTTGCATTATAGTGTGGAGGGCATTGTTAGTTTTTCATTACTTGCAGTTTTTTTTAAAATTTTGGAAATAAATAAAAAAACAGATATTTATGTTTTAATGATGTCGCTTTTATTTGTAAGTTCGACAGCCTGTATTTTAGATCAGTCTTTAATATATGGAATTTGGTTAGTTGTAAATATGACTGTGCTATTAAGTGTAATGGTAGCAATTGAGCATCAAACCCCTTTAATGATTCATAAAATATTAGGATTTACTTTTAAACAAATGTTGATATGTGTGCCACTGATGTTAATAGTATTTTTGATGTTTCCTCGCATTAATGCATTTTGGAGTGTGCCAGGAATGAATGATCAAGGCACAACAGGGTTAAGTGACTCGTTAAATCCAGGTAGCATTGCTAGTTTAGCGCAGTCCAATCAACCTGCATTTCGAGTCACATTTAATAATGCACGCGGGGAAAAATTACCTATTGGTGAACAACCCAATCAGAAAGATTTATATTGGCGTGCTATGACGCTTGATCATTATGATGGTAAATCATGGACGCGAAAATTTTCTAATGAAGTTAACTGGGAAAATAATTCTGCAGCTAATGATCAACAATATTATCAGGTAATTATGCAACCTAGTTTCCAAAAATGGATGATGCTCATGGATTCTCCGGTGAAATCCATAAGTAAAAGTCAGGTTTTAAATGATCAAACAGTTCAATCTAATATTGAATTTTCAAAAATTGAAAAATATGATGTCATCTCTTCTGAACAGCTTTTCTTGGAGCAAAATTTAACTGAGCAACAAAAGCAAAATTATCTCGCTTTACCTAAACAATTAAATCCCAGAACGTTCGCTTTTAGTAATCAGTTAATGCAAGACAGTGAATCAGATTCGAAATACATTCAAAAAATATTAACGCACTTTTCTTTGCAAAAATTTTACTACACACTTTCACCTGGAAAACTAAATAATGACAATCAAATCGATCAGTTTCTATTTGAAACCAAAGAAGGGTTTTGTTCGCATTATGCCTCCACGTTAACCGTTATGGCTAGAATGCAAGGCATACCAGCTAGAATTGTTGGAGGGTATCTTGGTGGAGAATATAATGAAATTGGTGGGTTTTGGCAGATAAATCAAAAGCAAGCTCATGCTTGGGTTGAGGTTTACATAAATGAACATTGGCAAAGGGTGGATCCAACTTCTTCCGTTGCGCTGACGCGAATTGAGCAGGGAATGGATTCAATGTTTGCACCTAGTGGGTTTGTTGAATCAATAGCTCGCTCAACTTGGATGATAGCTATTCAACAAAGGATGGATGCTATGAATTATGCTTGGCAAAACAAAGTATTAAATTACAGTGCGAATAATCAATCTGATATCGTAAGAGGGGTTGGAAGATGGTGGAATCAAAATTTTAAAAAGGTTTTACTGGGGGGATTTATCTTTAGTGTAATGGTTTTTTTAATCTGGGTATTACGAAAACCGATTGTGAGCTTGTTTTTACCGATGCATGTAAAATGGATTAATAAAATTGATAAAAAACTAGGGCAGTTTAAACCAAACCAATCGATGGAAGATAAACTTGCTTTGTGGGTTAAAACCTATCCTAAGTCTTCCCACAATGCTGAACAATTTTTAACGCTGTATTTGTCTTGGCGTTTTTCAAGTGACTCAAACATAACTAAGTCTGAAATTAAAAAAAGTTTTAGACAATTAATCTCTACGTAATTCTTCTTTAACTGCAATTGGGTTTGGAAAGTACATCATTACTATATAGCTGGAAACAGCAAAAGTGATGATGGCTGCAGTTTGAATGAATGATGCTGATTTTGCGCTGATTAATGCGCTTGAGCCTGCAATTAATACTATCACCAGACTAAACTCACTGATTTGTCCAAGGCGAAATCCAACGTCCCATGAAAGGCTGTTACGTTCACTTAATTTATTTAAAAGTAATCTAAATACAATTGGTTTAATCACAAGTACAGCAATAGCCAGTAATGCAGCTTGCCAATAAATGAGTTGAATAAATTCAACGTCGTAGTTTGCGCCCAGTGTGAAGAAGAATAAAACCAAAAAGAAATCACGTAAAGGTTTTAAGCTAATGGCAATAAACTGAGATATAGGGCTTGAAGCTAACGAAATCCCGGCGATAAACGCTCCGACCTCATAACTTAAATTAAATACTTCTGCTAATTCTGCAAGTCCTAGACACCAACCAATGGCGCATAAGAAAATGTATTCTTGAAAACGATCAAATTTCATAAATAAAGGCAAAATAATAAATCGCACCCCAATCCATGAAATGCCAATCAATAATGGGAATGCCACTATTAGGTAAAAATAACTTAACCAGTCTGATGTGCCCTGTTCGATGCCGCCAATACCGACAAGTACCATTATGGCGATAATATCTTGTAATAATAAAATGCCCACCATTAATTCACCTGTGTGTTTATGGTGTAATACTGTGGTTGGTAATAATTTAATTCCGATAATTGTACTTGAAAACATCATACATAAACCGGTGATGATCGATTCTGTAAAACTAAAACCAAACATAAGCGCAAGTGAAAATCCAAGACCTGCAAATAATGTCGAACTGATTAGTGCAACTGTGGTTGTCTTTTTTAGTGTGTGCAAAAGGCTTGAAGGCTGCATGTCCAAGCCCAGTAAAAATAACAAAAATATGATGCCGATTTCAGATACGTCATCGAGCATTTTTGTATTTGGAATTAAATCTAATGAAAAAGGACCCACCAAAATTCCAAGCCCAATATAGGCAATGAGCATAGGCTGTCTAAACATTAAGGCAAGGGTGGATAAAACTGCAGCGCCAGAAAAAATAATGAAAAATGAAAATATTATAGAAGGTTCAGTCATAGTAGTTTTAAAACAATTTGATGAAAATAGATCATACAGAATCTAGGCATAGGTTTCTATGCGATTGTTTTAACAATGTTCTTTTAATCGGTAATACTTAATCGATTTCTTTGTCTGGTGAGATAATGATTTTATTTCGACCTGTATTTTTTGCGTGATATAAAGCTTGATCGGCTTTTTGAATGGAATCTTCCCATGATTCATCTAATTGCTTGGTCACTATGCCAAATGACATCGTAACAGGGCCTATTGTTGCGCCTGTTTTTTTATTTTTCCAAGCCATTTTACTGATTTTAGCTTGAATGTTTTGTGCAACGGTGACCGCGCCTGTAGTAAGAGTGGAAGGTAAAATAATTAAAAATTCTTCTCCCCCAAATCGAATACTAAGATCATCCCCTCTTACTGTGTTTTTAATTACTTGTCCAAACTGTCTTAAAACACGATCTCCCAGTATGTGTCCATTATCATCATTTATATTTTTGAAAAAATCGATATCCATAATAATGATTGAGAATTCGTCATGATCAATTTCTAAAAGTGGTAATTTTTTATCCATTCCTTTTCGATTATATAAGCCGGTTAATTGGTCGGTAATGGCTTCTAATTGCGCTTCTTTTAGGGCTTGTTGTAACTGTTTGGCGTTTTGTTCAGAGTGGAGTAATCGTTGGCTTAGCTCATGTTGATTTTGCGCGGTTTGTTTTGTGGTTTTAGCCACTTCAGAAATAAGTTTTATGGCATCTTGTACGCCTGCATGCTCAATGTGATCAACTTGATTGTCTAAAAGTGAAGCGTAGCTATCTAACATTTTTCCATTTTCTGATACATCTTTTAGAACACTGCCAAGCAAAGAGTCGACGCTTTGTGCAAGCTCGGTATCGCTTGTTGGCAAAAAGCACTTTTCATATAAATGACCGATAAAATGTGGATTTAAATCAACATGCTCTTTTAGGTATTCATCTATTAGTTCAGTTATTTCAGGGTGCCCAGATGCGCTGTATTCATAGGCAATCCAATATTGAACTGGCGTGGGGATCAATTGGTGTGCCATTAAAAAATCTTTAGCAAGATTCATTTTTAAAAAAGCGGCATCGAGTTGTTCTGGTTGTACTGGCATATTAGACCTAATTTTTTATCACTATTATCAGTGTAAATCACAGGTCTAATCGCGTTGTAATTATTTGTAATTTATAGGAAAAAAAGCAAAACGAAACTTGCCGCACTTAGACAATAAATCATCATCGGGATAATTGTCAGTTTGATGATTTGACCTTCTTGGCCTTGGCAGCCTACCACTGATGCGGCGGCAACCACATTAACCACACAAATCATATTGCCTGCATTAGCGCCGATAACTTGTAAAATCATCATTTTATTTGGGTCCAGAGATAGTTGTTCGGCTCCTGCAAACTGAAGCTGGCTAAACATCATATTTGAAAATGTGGCACTACCTGAAATAAACGAGCCTAAAGCCCCAATAAATGGAGAGAAAAATACCCATGTATCAGGAAACCAACTTGTCATAGAGTTAGCGATGACAATTGGCATAGATGCACTTTGATTTAAATTAATTGAACTGTTTAGAAATAATCGGACAAGAACGATTGCACAAATTAAGGTGATAGAAGTTAATGTAAGTTGTTTAATGGTGTTGCTCGCTTCGATTGAATATTGTCTGATCGAAAGCTTTAATGCTGGAAGGCTTAAAAATAACGCTAATGCAAAAAAGAAGCCTGGTAAATACAATGGGCTAACCGAAACAGAAATACTGGTATCAAATATGTGCACAAGGCTAAATTTAAAATCAATTAGCCATCGCTTAAATGGCAGTACTTCTAATCTTGAAATTAACAACAATAGAATGATTAGCGCGTAAGGTGTCGCTGCACGAGTTAAGCTTAAAGGAAGAGTTTGATCTTTTTCTTCAAATTCGGTCAATCTAAATACAGTTTTAGGTGTCAGCCATTTTTTATAAGAGAGCACAAATAGCACTAGTAACATAGCCAGTGCTCCAAAAATAGACGAGAACTCGACTGTGTTAAAGACTTGTATGCTTAAATAGGCGACACCAATAAATGTTGTGTTAGCAATGATGCACAGTGGAACCATTGAGAACATTTGATTCCAAGCAAGTTTTGCAGTGATCGATTGCTTGCCAAATACAAAGATAATTAATGCCATCAGGCTTAATGAAGTTAAAATACCTGTCATAAACTCAATCATTAATATTGAGCTTGCTAACTGGTTTAATTGCATAGTATCAAATTGTTCAAGGCTTGAGCCCACTCCTAACAATAATGGTGTGCCTACCGCACCAAAGCTTACTGCAGCGCAATCGGCTACAAGCGCCAAAACAACGGCTTGAATCGGTTTAAATCCTAAAGCCAGCAATAGACCAGCACACAATGCAGCAGGTGTGCCAAACCCTGCAATGCCTTCCATGAGGCTACCAAAACCATAGGTGACAATTAATGTTTGAATGCGTTGATCTTGAGTTAAATGATTAAATTTAATTTCAATACTTTTTAAAGCGCCGACATGTTTGAGTGTGTTTAAAACTAACATAGCACCAAATAAAATAATTAAAATGGTGCCCGCTAAAACTATGCCTTCAATCATGCTGGCATAAATTGCATTACTTGGCATTTTCCAAAATATACCGACACAAGCAAGTGCAATCGCCAAACTAATTGGCATGGCTTTGATAGCGGGTAAGCGTAATAAAATTAAGAAAACGAAGACACTAAGAATAGGTAAGCAGGCGATAAAAAATTGCATAATAAAAACTAAGACAAATTAAAGGTGCTTAGTTTAGAGGTTATATTGTTGAAAAGTAATGCTTATTTAGGGTTAGTTGGCAGTAATTTTCGTAATGGGCATTGCTTGTCTTTAATGGGGGTTTTATGTAAATCGCGTTCGTCCATTTCGTTCTCCGCAAATATAATAAACATATTTCCAAGAAACTCTTTTAAAGACGTTTGTTTGATTGTTTTGACAAGTATATTCATATCACTCTCACTGCCATTATTTAATGGAATTTAAAAAGAATTCGATGTATGAATTTAGAATAGCCCAAGAAGTTTTGATCAGTTGAAATAGAAGGTAAATAAATGTAATGAAAACAAACAGACATAAAAAAAGCCCCGAACCCTAGGGTTGAAGCCTCTTTTAAAATGGTGCCGACTACCGGAATCGAACTGGTGACCTACTGATTACAAGTCAGTTGCTCTACCTACTGAGCTAAGTCGGCTAATTGCTGTGCTGTGACAACGGATGCGTATATTAATGATATTTTATAAAACGTCAACAACTATTTGAAATAATTGAAGTTTTTCTTAAATTAAAATTAAAAGAAATGGTTTTTGAGTGAATAATGATCAATGTGTGAGGTTAATCTTTTTTTAAAGTAGATTGCAGCATTACTCGTGAGTTTTCCGATTTACCACTTGCTAACGCAGTGATTCTATATAGTTGACTCCATGCATGTCGATCTTCTGGATAAGCCAAAGGTGGCACGCCATCGGGGTCTTTTTGAGTAAAACAATAAAACTCAATTATATATTTTGCTTTACTGGATGCACCTGGATACTTATTGTCGACTAATTTGTATGTGCCCTCTGATTCCCATGTATTAATTAACTCATCGGAGCCATCTTTTAAATAGTGATCACTTAGGTTTTTTTTATCGGCCCAGGGATCTTGATTTTGCAAAATACATTTATCGTTACTATCTAAGTATCCAGTCAGGCATAACCCCTGCTCACAATTTTCTTGAAAGCATCGAGTGTCGCCGGTGCAATTGGCTTTTGCATGAATTAAAGGGTTAATTGTTATATTTGAAATCCATTGCTCTGCTTCTATTAATGCGGATTCTGCCGCTTCTAATGCAAACTCTTTATCTTCATATAAATAGGCCATTGATTCTTCTGATGACGAGGTTTGAACTGCACTTACTCCAATTAAAGAGAGTACTACTAAAAAAATCAGCGCTATTAAAAGTACTTGGCCGTTTTGTTGGGTGGGAGTGTTTTGCCAGCGCATTAGATACCTCGATTTCGAATTTGGTAAGTTTTACTGAATGTTTTGCGGGCAAATCGATCACCGGTGCTGACTGTTTGCTCTAAACTGCGTAAAGTTATTTCTACCCTTACGGTTACAATTTTTTCCCATTCATAATCTGCAATATTGTTAGGGCTTAAGTATTGGTTGGCTACTTTGTCGTTATCATCGTCCAAGCCAAAGAAAAGTGAAATATGTTCTACTCCTTGAGTGAGTTCTTGGTCATTTAAAAATAAAGCAGGATAGGGGGCGCCGTAAATATCTAATATTGCAGAATCACCAATATAATAATAATCGCTTTTGAGTTGAACCAATTCGGTTCCAGGGGCAAAAGATTTTGCTTCGACTACGCCAACAATATTGATTTCTTTTGGTCCATTACAATAGAAATTTCCATGTAGATAGTTACTGCAATTAGTCAATGCTGGATCATTTACACCAATGTTGTAGCCGTTGTTTCGATTGTGAATGTGCGAGGCTGTTCCACCATCTGATGCATTAAAAATTTCGATTGGACCGGTAACATTAAAAATTGAAATTTGATCGCAAGTAGGGCTGATGGCAGCTAACACTTTTTCCTCAGGAACGGAGTGGGGGCCATCAAGTGTAAAAATACCATTTAAAGCATCATGACTTAATACCTTTAAACTGCCATTAAAATCTATAGTTGATAGACTTATTGCGTCGGTACCAGGGTGCGCATTGACTAAAAAACCTTCGTTATTAGAATCGTTTGCACTTACTGTAAATCCTTTAAGTCCTAATGAGGAGCCCCCGCCATTGGGGGCGTTGGCGCCAGTATCCCATGTTGAGTTGGCTACCTTGGTTGCGCTTGTACAATTTGCTATGCTGCCAGAGGCGTTGCGAATAGGAGCGGCTAATTCTTTTAAAACAAAACGAGCGTTTTCCTGAATGATGCCCATTTGTTCATTAAATTGAAATGTTTGTTTACTTGCGAATAATAATTGAATCATTCCTGCAAGCAAAACCAATCCAAGCACCATTGAGATCATTAACTCAACCAAAGAAACCCCGTGCTGTTTGAGAGCGCTGTTAGTAAAAGAGGGCATTATATGTTCACCTGGATTTGCAAAGATTCATTCGTATCTTCTTCTGATGGGTCCGAACTGCTAAGCCAAACCATGGAGATAATGGCGGATTCGCCAATCATGCGAATACTGGCATCGCCATTGGTTAAATTTGTTTGCAGTAGTTGTAACCATTGGTTGATGTCATAGTTTCGCATTTGTATGGGGGAGCAAGAGTTGACTTCGCAGCTTGTGTCTTCAGTTTCAGGTGGGGTGTAAGTTAAATTAACTGAATAATCCTGAGTAGGATTGGCTCGAATTCGATCAGCGACATCGTAAATGAGGGTTGCGGCGGTTGTTCTTGCATAGGCGGCTTGGTTGGTCTGTAAGCTTGCATTCAACAATGCACCTAATCCTAACAGTGAGACTGAAATAATCAAAACCGCCACCATGATTTCGATTAATCCAGTGCCTGTTTGATTTAACAAAGAGTGGTTCAACTGCATGAAATGGCTCCTGATAATTGTCTAGGTTTAACCATTTGAACTCGGCCAACTTTATTTACAATAATTGCGCGGCTTAAGTCTGCTTCATTGTTTGCTGCGCAAATATTAAATTGGGTAGATGCGGAAATTTCGCCTCTGAAATCAAAGCTTAAAATGCCTCCAGAGCTTAGTGAAATCTGTCCATCAGTTATGGAAGTTTGCAAAATTAAGATGTCCTCATTTACGCTTTCTCGTTGATTGTTTTCATTTAAATCCATAAACGCAATCCAGCCAATAGCCCAATTATTAGCAGTATCCACATCTGCAGAGCAGGTTGTTTGATCTGTGCTTGCGCAAATGACCACATTACTAGCTTGAGAAATGGCCGTTTGGCGAAGTGTGCGCAAATTGGAAAATAAATCGGAGCCAATTTTTCCAGTTTGATGTGCTTGGATATACGATTGATAAGAAGGGGTTGCGATGGAGACTAAAATTGCCATAATCGCAATGGCGACCATAAGCTCAATTAGCGTGAAGCCACTTACTGTTTTTACTTGGACTTGAAACATCTGTACAACCTAGCTTGACTTGCGTTAATACAAGTAAGCGTAGATGTCTAAAGTGTGGCTATCCAATTAAAGGGAGCAATAATATGAACTAAGGACGCTTTATTTACAAAAAATCACGAGTTTAAAACATTACCCTAACGTTAAATGGAAGTGGAATAGTGGTAAAACATAAAATTGAGCCTGAATGAGTGAAAAATAAAAATGCAGATATTGAAAATAGTTGGTGTTAATTGGTAAATAAACGGTTGTGAGAGTCTTGTGACATAGTTAGAATAACCGTCTTTCGAAAAACTCCCCATAGTTTAACAGGATAAAACTGCCGCCTCCTAAGCGGCTGCTCCAAGTTCGAGTCTTGGTGGGGAGACCAATTTCTATTATGATTTTTTAAAATTGTAATAATATTTGCGTTGATTATTTTGGTTTTTCAACACCAGTCTTTCATTAGGATATTTATTTTATGAGTAGTTTGAATTTTTATAGCGAACCGACAGCTTTAAATAGAGAAGAGCACAAGGATTTGGCATTTACAGTATCAAATGATTTTTCATTTACCAGTAAGATCAATTCTGTTCCAGTAACAGGCATTGAATTTTTTGAAGCAAGTCGTGATATGCCTATTTTATTTAGTAAAGATGAGAAAGGTAATTATTTTCCTATCGCGTTATTGTCATTAATGAATGAGAGTCATAATTTTTTAGAAGAAGATGGAAGTTGGAGTGAAGCTTATCAGCCAGCATTTATTCGCCGTTATCCTTTTGTATTAACCGATGAAGGTACTGTTTGTTTTGATGCAAAAGCTGCGCATTTCACAGCTGAGGCGAATGAGTCTACGCAAACTTTATTTGATGAAAAAGGCGAGAATACAAAAGCATTGAATAATGCAATTCAATTTTTAAATGCATTTAATGAGCAGCATAAACAAACAACGGAATTTTGTGAACAGGCAAAACAATTAGATATATTTAAGCCATTAAATATTAAAGTGAATATTGAAAAGTCTGGTCCACTTGCGTTAAATGGTATGTTTTGTATTGATGAGAAAAAGCTAGGTGAGCTGTCTGAAGAGGTGGTAATTAAGTGGTTTAAATCCGGTTGGATTGCTTGGTCTTATGCGCATTTACATTCTATTGGTGCATTGAAGCGCCTATTGAAGCGTCAAAGCGCTTAAGTTCTTAAAAATAATCGGCAATTACCTAAAATTGCCGATTATCCTTTCCTTGTTAAATCTTCTTGAAAATTAAAATTGGTAGCTAAGGTTAGTTAAAAATAGAAACTCGGATGCGTTTGCAGTTTCAATTTTGGTTGGCCTATACCCTAGAGTGCTTTTTAATTGAAACTTATTGCTTGGGGTTAAGTGAATTCCAACACCAATAGATGATTGGAATGTAGTATTCCCAGTACTTGTCAGTGCTTTTTGGCTACCTGTTTCAGTGGCGTTTATTGCCCCGTATGCATTATCAATAAATCCAGTTGCTTGAATGTTTTTAAGCCAGCCGAATTCTGTTGTGGGTTTTGATTTAGCAATCCATTCAAGATTTAAAATGATACCGCTATCCACAGAATACTCAGAAATAGGAACGGCTCGAAGTGATTGGTTGCCTGCAAGAGCCAGTCTTTCTGATGAGTGTAGAGTGTCAGATGTATATTGGAAGTTTGATCTGATTAAGGCATATTGATTTGCTAAATTTGGAACAGGAAAAGAATAACTTCCTGATGCATTGAGCTTTAAGAAAGTTTCGTTGTAGGAATCGTCTCTAGTATTAGTTAAATTTGATAATAGGCCTTTTGATAAGTTAGTTTGAGCAAAGTATCGGCCATTTAAAAATGGGCTTTGTCCTGAAATATTTGCACCTAAAGAAAGTACAAAAGAATTAGAGAATAAAGGTTGGCCTAAGCCATAACTTTCCGAATATTTGTAAGCTAATGACGTATTGTAATTAATATTTTTTGGTGTTGTTCTTAAATGTTTATAATTTAAAGTTGAACTTAAAATGTGGCTATTACCGTTAATTCCAAGGTCTTCAAAGTTCCCACCAATTACATAGGAGTTATAATTATAATTAGCAATCAAATTGATGTTTGGATTAATGATTGGTCTATTATAATTTGTGGAAAGGCTAAGGTTGTTTGCAGGATCGATCGAGTAAATGCCATTAATTGTCAGTTGGTCCGCTGCCGCAGAAAGGTTGTTAATATATATATCACCGCGAAATCTATATTGTCCTGTTGTTGGTGATCCGTAATTATCAAACCCGATGACTGTCTTGGTTTTTACATCTTCTTGTGTCTTAAGAATCAATACTGTTTCGCCAATTTTGTTACCCGGGGAGAAAATTGCGGTGCCATTATATCCTGGGTAATCATTCACTAATAAAACGGCAGTTTCGATTTGGTCTTTGCTTACGGGTTTGCCAATGTATTGCGCAAAGGCGGTTTGTAGTAGTTCATTTTTAAATACTTTATTCCCTTCAGGGTTCACGCTTGCTAGCGTTCCTTCAACTATTTTAATTACGATGTAGCCATCATCAGCTGTTTGTTGAGGGATGTAGCTGCTCGCTAAAAAATAACCTTGTAAGCGGTAGTAGTTTGTTATTTGGTCTGTTAAATCTCTTAATAAATCAATGTTGTAGCCTGATTTATTTTTTTGCATGTCTATATTTATGATTTCATTTACAGCGGTTTTATGTTTTTCGGATTGAAGCTCACTTTGATCGGTGTAGCCTTCAATCAAAAAGCCGTTAACAGACATTTTGGTAGCTTCATATTTAAATTGAGTTTCTGAAAAAGTCAGAGTTGTCATGCTAACTAGTAGTAATGAAGCAAAAATTTTGGAAAATAAAGACGGCATATTGAGGCAAACCTTGAAATTTAGTGATATTGCGTAATTCGGTAAGTAAAGTATCTACTGACTAAAACATCAGTGCCAATCCTGTTGGCGATCTATTCAGTTCAAAGGAAAATATCTAAGTGAGGGAAAAATTAATGAATGTAATGTGGACAGTCTTTACATTCATTGTAAATATTACATTTGCCTAATCAATTAGATGCTTACTGTTTATTTGAACCTTTTTTAAACGCGGTGGATAGTATCAAACTTTGTATAGGGTAGCTAGATTGTAAAATATAAAAATTAGGAAAAATTTAACGGCGTTTTGATTGATGGTTTATTGGAAATTACTTGTCATTAAATTTCATAGGATTGATGTTGTAGCTTAAAAAACAAAAAAATCAAATTAAACTTTCTAAACGGTTGCTTTGTCGGTTTTAAACGATGTAATATCTAGCGAAAATTAAATCAATATTTTCAATGTGTTTGCATTGTAGTAAGTATAAATTAAAGGGACCGAATTCGTTATGTCTATTGAAAGCCTTGAGTTACAAGGGGTTGGTACTCAGCCTATCTCATCAGAACAACCTTGTGGTGACTCAATTAGGTATGAACCTGAATTCCAAAAATTAGAATCCGAAATTGCTAAGTTGGAATCTTTATCATCTGAAACAACGGATTGGCGCGAAGTTGAACAAATATCAGTAGATATTTTAAAAAACAAAAGTAAAGATATCGCCGTGGCGGTGTATTTAGCTCAAGCGTTATTGCAAAATTATGGAATTAAAGGTCTTGCATCTGGTTTAGATGTATTAAATCAACTTGTTAGTACTCATTGGCAGCAAATGCATCCTCCAGTAAAACGATTGCGAGCGCGAGCGAGTGTGCTTCAATGGCTTTCTGAAAAAACCGATTTTTTATTGGAGTCCATTACAGTAGATGCTGATAACGCTCACTATTTTGTTTTAGCGTCTCAAAATTTTAATAATTTGATTGATGCTTTAGAGTCCAATATCGATGGTGAGGCGCCTGGTATGCTTGAACTTCATAAACGATTACGAGACGCTAATCGTGAAGCAAAGCAATATGCAGTTGACTCTTCAGTTTCTCAAGAACCTGTTGCAAAAGTTGAAGTGCAAACTGAAAGCATTGTTGAAGAAGTTGCGGAGGTAAGTTTGCCATCTGTTGAGCAAGCTGAATCTGAAACACAGGTTGAAGAATCTATTAGTATTCTAAGTGGGCATGAATTAGAAAAATTGGGCTCAAACCCTATTTCGGATGAGTCCGCTTGTGGTGTAGTTGCAAAGTATGAACCTGATTTTGAAGCGCTTGAAGCAGAGTTAGCCAAACAAGAATCTGTAACAGCAGCAACTGTGGATTGGCGAGATGTTTGCCAATATGGTGTTAATTTATTAACCAATCAAACTAAAGATTTATTAGTTTGCGCATACTTATCAAAAGGATTGATCGAAACTCAGGGTTATTTTGGTTTAACGTTATCCTTAAAAATTGTTAAAGATATAATAGAAACGCATTGGGATGAAATGTATCCACCACTTAAGCGTATTCGTGCAAGGGAAGCGGCATTAAATTGGTTGAGTGAAAAAACTGGGGATTATATTGTATTAAATAAACCTAAGCAGTCAGATTACTCTGCAGTGCTTGAGTCTTATGAGTTATTAAGTGACATCACCAGCTTGCTTGAGCAAAAAATTGAAGGCGGTGGCCCTTCGATGCTTGAATTGTCTAAACCATTAAGGGATTATCGAAAAGAAGCGGTATTTCATTTTGAATCTCAAGTTAAAAAAGAAGAAAAACCTAAACCTCTCGCTGCTGCGCCTGTTAAAAATGAAGTTATAAAAGAAGTGAAAAAAGAAGCGCCAGTTTCTGCTGCTGTGCAAAAAACAGAATCCACAAGAAATGATTCTGCGGCTAGAAAAGCCATAACCAATGTGACAAATGGCCCGGTAACTTCTGATAACGAAGCGAAAAAGTCATTGCGTTCCATACAGGAAGCAGCAAGAACCACTGGTGGTTTTTATTTAGATCAACAAAAAACAAATGCTAAATCCTATCGAATTAATCGTGTCTCTACATGGTTGATGGTAGATCAAGCCCCCCCTTCAAAAGATGGAATTACTCAACTACCAAGCGCTCCGGTTGCGGATAAAAGAAAGCAGCTTGAAACATTATTTGAAGCTAATAAATTTGAAGAATTGTTACCACAATTAGAACAAACTTTAACACGTGCACCCTTTTGGCTAGATGGTCAATATTTGGCGGCCAAATCATTGCAAGTTTTGGGTGATAAATTCCAAGAGGCTTATGAATGTGTGGTTCGAGAAACTCGAAACTTTTTAGAGCGCGCTGAAGGAATTGAATATTTAAAATTCTCTGATGGCGTCGCTTTTGCCAATGAGCAAACTTTGCGTTGGATTACCTCTGAGGTGATGATTTCGAAATCGCAGGGAGACTCTGAAGGTGAAACTCCTTGGGATGAGTGTCTACTTCAAGCTAAGGTGTTGTTTTCTAGTAAAAAAACCACTGAAGCACTTGAGTTATTCAACCAAGGAATTAACTCGGCACCTACATTAAGATTAAATTGGCAATGGCGTTTGGCATTAGCTGATTTGTTGGAACAATCGGATAGAGTTTCTATGGCTGTCCCAATTCTTCAAAGTTTGACTCAAGAGCTTGAAACCAGCAATGTATTAAAGTGGGACAGCTCATTGAGTAAAAAAGTAGCAATTAAGCTTTACCATTGCGCGAATAAATTATTTAATAGCAATAAGAAAGACTTAACAATGTTGGATGTTAGGCAGTACGCATATCAAATACTTTGTTTAGTTGACCCAATCACTTCGATTAAATTACAGGAAGGTAAAAATGGCTAAAGATGCTTCAGTCGCACCTAAAGAGCGTGTAAACATTGTCTATAAATCTCACACAGGTGATAAAGTAGATGAAGTTGAATTACCGCTTAAATTATTAATGGTCGGTGACTATACTGGACGCGCTTCTGATGAAATGGTAGAAGATCGCCCTGCAAAAAATATCAACAAAGATAATTTTAATGATGTAATGAAAAGTTATGATTTGAATTTAAGTTTCAATGTATCTAATAAATTAGAAGAAACTGAAGAAGATGAGCAGATTCCAGTTGAATTAAAATTTAAAGAAATTAAGGATTTTTCCCCAGATAACATTGCACAACAAGTTCCTGAATTAAAATCTTTACTTGATCTTCGTAAAGCGTTGTTAGCTTTAAAAGGGCCGCTTGGAAATGTACCTGCATTTCGTAAGACGATTCAAAGTATTTTATCTGATGAAAGTACACGTTCAGCAATTGAAGGCGAATTAGGCCTAGCAACTGAAAAATAATTTCATTAATACTTTTAAATATTTTAGTGGGTACCGAACATGACAGAATTAAATAAAGAAGATTTGGCACAGGCTCAAAGTGAAGAAGTTTCATTGCTTGACCAAATCATGGAGCAAACTCGTTTAAAGCCAGAAGATGATGGTTACGAGACAGCCAAAACAGGCGTTAAAGCCTTTATTGCTGATTTACTAGAGCCGTCACGTGCTGGCGAGAAAGTAGAGCAAAAAGTAGTTGATCATATGATTTCTGAAATTGATAAGAAAATCAGTGGTCAAATGGATCAAATTATTCATAACGATCAATTCAAACAATTAGAATCCGCTTGGCGTGGCGCTAAAATGGTTGTAGACCGTACAGATTTTCGCGAAAACGTACGTCTTGAATTGTTAAGCGTTACAAAAGAAGAGTTATTAGAAGATTTTGAAGATGTGCCAGAAGTAAGTAAATCTGGTTTATATCAGCATGCTTATGTTTCTGAATACGGTCAGTTTGGTGGTAAACCATACGGCGCAATTATTGGTAACTATGCATTTTCTCCAAACGCACAAGATATCCGTTTATTGCAACAAGTAGCAAGTGTTGGCGCAATGAGTCATGCGCCATTTATTGCTGGTGCAGGTCCTGAATTTTTTGGATTAGATGAATACGATGGACTTCCAGCTTTAAAAGATTTGGAATCTATTTTTGAAGGTCCTCAATACGCAAAATGGCAATCATTTAGAGAATCAGACGACTCTCGAAATGTAGGTTTAACCGTACCTCGTTTTATGTTGCGCCAGCCATATGGTGTAGAAAATTCAATTAAAGAATTTGAATACACTGAGAACGTAGAAGGCACAAATGAAAATTTCCTTTGGGGTAATGCTTCTTACGCATTCGCAACAAATCTAACGGCTAGTTTTGCAAAATACCGTTGGTGTCCAAATATTATTGGCCCTCAATCTGGTGGTGCGATTCAAGATTTACCTGTTCATAATTACAAAGAAAATGGCGAAATGAAACAAACTTCTCCTACTGAAGTTATGTTGTCAGATCGCAAAGAATTTGAATTAGCTGAACAAGGTTTTATGGGTTTGACACTTCGTAAAGGAACGGACAACGCAACGTTCTTCTCTGCAAACTCTTGTCAAAAACCAAAATTCTTCGGCAACGACGAAGAAGGCAAACAAGCTGCAATTAACTATAAATTAGGTACAGAATTGCCGTACTTATTTGTTGTAAACCGTTTAGCGCATTATATTAAAGTATTACAGCGTGAAAATATTGGTAGCTGGAAAACACGTTCAGAATTAGAGCGTGAATTAAGTACTTGGATTCGTCAGTTTGTTGCTGACCAAGATAATCCACCAGCAGCTGTTCGTTCGCGCCGTCCATTACGTGAAGCGCAAATTACAGTTGAAGATGATGATTCAAGCCCAGGATTCTATCGTGTGCAAATGAATGTTCGCCCTCATTTCAAATATATGGGTGCAAGTTTTACCTTATCTTTAGCGGGTAAGTTAGATAAAAGTTAATTGTATTGGGAATTTTATTTCCAATTAACCGATATCTTTTTAGTAAAAAATGGGAAGTTTACTTCCCACATAATAACCAACCAAATAAAAGAGGAAATTTTATATGCCAATTCCAGCGTATATGTCAGTTGAAGGTGTAACACAGGGTATGATTACTGAAGGCGCACTTTCAGAAGAAAGTGTAGGTAGTTTATATCAAGAAGGTCATGATGATTCTTTTATCGTTCAAGCATTTGAACATAAAATCGTTATTCCACGTGATGTACAATCAGGACAGCCATCAGGTGTACGTGTTCACCAACCACTAACAGTAACTAAAGTATTTGATAAAGCTTCGCCTTTGTTATACCAAGCATTAGTAACTGGTGAAAGCTTAACTTGTGAAATTCAATGGTTCCGTACTTCATCTGAAGGTACACAAGAGCATTACTTCACACAAAATCTTGAAGGTGCAGCAATTGTTGAAATCGAAGCAATTATGCCTAACTGTCAAGATCCAGCTAACGGTCACTTCACTCACTTAGAGAAAATTTCTTTCAGCTACTCAACAATTACATGGACTCATGAAATTGCTGGTGTTGAAGGTGGTGATGATTGGCGTGTAAAAGAAGGCGCTTAATTTTAAGTCCTTCATTGGTGTGCCTGAAGTTATTCAGGTGCATCAATATTTTGTTGTAATAAAAAAGTCAGAGGTTTCAGTGCCAGTTATTTCTCAGTTAAATTCAAAACTATTCAGTCTATTTTGCTCTGCATATCATGCATGTATTGCCAATGCTAAGATGTTATTCGTTTTATTTTTTTCAACATCAGTATTTATGAGTTGTGCATCAATTACCCAATTAACCGTTCCTGACGAAGAATGGAAATTTGAGCAAGGCGCTATCAGTATCACAATAGAAGCACCATCAGATTTGAACGCAATCAGCGGTCGTCCCCATGCATTAACTTTGGGTGTCTTCCAATTAAGTGACCCCAATACATTTCAAGCGTTAAGTACCGAACAATCGGGGGCAATCGAGTTACTTTCAAAAGGTCGAATCGATGATACGATTGTAGATTTTAGACGAATTATTGTTCAGCCAGGGGAAGATCGAGTGGATGTTTTCAGTCGTGCACAAAATTCAAAATACATCGGAATAATTGCTGGTTATTACGATTTAAACGCGGCACAAGATGTTGAATTATTTCCAATTCCTTGTAAATCATCGGGACGCGGAATTGTTGAAGAGGTGCTTGCTTCATTAACATTAATCGCTGATGAAGCAAAAGCAAAACCTGACAAAATATTCATTGATATAAATCTAGGCAGCTCTACTGTTAAAAAATATCAAACCACCAACGTGGTCGATCTATCAAGTGAATGTAATTAATTTAAATGAAATATGAGTCAAAACTCTAGTGATCAAAAAGGATCGATGAATCATTTTTCTAGAGTTTTAATATTTCATTACAAACAATCAATATAAGCGTAATCATTTAATTGAAAAATAAGTGATTTAAAAAATAAACTTAAAGTTGGGTGTCTGCCCATAATAAAATTAACGAGGTCGTCCGTGGACAATTTAAAGCCTATTTTTTGGCATCAGGGAATGTTTTTACAACCCCAACACTTTCAACTTAGTGATCAATATCAACAATCACTTATTCGCCCAATTCAAAAGCATTTGCATGCGCATTTTTGGGGTGTAGCTGCTTTAGATTTAAGTAGTTCAGCGTTGGAGCATAGAAGTTGTGAAATCAACAGTGGCCAATTTTTATTCCCAGACGGCACGTTAGTTAATTTACCAAATGATGCAATTATTCATAAACGTAATTTTGAAGATGCATGGATTGAGGCTGACAAGCCATTCACTATTTATGTAGGTCTTAAAAAATTATCTGCACATAAAGAAAATGTTACCGTTGTAAATAATTTCGAAAATATCACTGAAGTTACTACTCGTTATGTGACCAAGGCTGATCCAGAAAATATTAAAGATTTGTATAAATCAGGCCCAGATGCGCCAACTAAATTATTAACTCATGTTTTAAAATTTGTTTGGGAAAATGAAATCGATCAATTGGAAGACTACATGTTGATTCCAGTTGCAAAAGTAATGCGTACAGAAAACGGCATTGCATTTTCTGAAAATTTCTTCCCGCCAGTTTTATCAATTAATGTAAATGACGGCTTAACTCGTTTAATAAAAGAAATACGCGATGAGTTAACCGGTCGTATTACCCAGTTGACAGGTTATGATAATTCTTCAAACGACGGTATGAAATATGACGCTACGTTAATGCGTTATAAATTAGCCTCTCGTACACTAAGTCGTTATATTCCTAAACTATTCCACTACACAGATGGCGGTGAAATTCACCCTTGGGATGTGTACGGTGTGTTACGCGAATTAATTGGCGAAATCAGTACATTTACCGATAGCGTAAATGTATTAGGCGAAACATTTGATGGTGAACGATTACTACCAAAATATGATCATCAAAATGTAGGCTTGTGTTTCACAATGGCTAAAGATTTGTTGGCCAAATTATTAAATGAAATTACAGTTGGTCCTCAATTCTTAGTAGAAATGCCATTGATCGGTAACGTATTTAAAGCGGATATTCCTCAAGAATTCTTTGAACAACGTGTCGATTTCTATCTTATTGTTTCTACTCAAGAAAATTTCCAAGAACACCAAAACTCATTATTAACAACAGGTAAATTAGCAGCGCATGAAATGGTTGAAGTATTGGCTGAGCGTTCACTTCCTGGTGTTGGTTTGATTCATGTAGCGAATCCTCCAGCTGATATGCCGCGTCGTCCAGATGCACATTATGTACGTTTAGATACACATGATGAACAATGGCCGATTGTTGAACGTCATAAAGACGTGGCGCTTTTATGGGATGAAGCTCCAGTAGATGCGAAAATTGAACTTGTAATTGTTAGGAGATAACAATGCGATTAGTGGATCACTTTATTGATGTGATTGTGTTTGCTCGTGATGTCAGCGAAAGTTTTGACAAAATCGAAGTAAACTTTGAACAATTACAAAATAAATTAACTGGGATGCTGACTGAAAGTGTCA
Source organism: Marinicellulosiphila megalodicopiae (assembly GCF_045862395.1). NCBI lineage: Bacteria > Pseudomonadati > Pseudomonadota > Gammaproteobacteria > Oceanospirillales > Marinicellulosiphila > Marinicellulosiphila megalodicopiae. The sequence goes on along the minus strand of NZ_AP023087.1, from coordinate 3,518,843 downwards.
TCAAAGCTGAAGCAAATGATTTTTCAAGTGAAGTTGTGAGTAAAGGTATTTATCCTGTTATTGCTTATATTGATGAATTAATTCTGTGTTCTAAATGGAAAGAGCGCAGTTTATGGCAAAAAAATTCATTACAACGTAAATATTATTCAACAACCAATATAGGTTCTGAATTTTATGACACATTAAGTGAACTAGATAAAACTGAAACCAATGATTGGGTTCGTGAAATATATTTATTGGTTTTAGGTTTAGGATTTAAAGGCAAATATTTTTCTATTGATGATAAGCGCGTACTTGAGAAAGTAAAAGAATTCAATATCAAGCAATTGCTGCCAGATCAAAAACAAAGGAATTTAGACACAGCGACTTTGTTCCCAACTGCATATAGTGGACACGATCAAAATTCTCAAGGTAAATTCAAAACACGTTTGAATGTTTTACCTTATGCAATTGGTATCCCTTTAGTGATATGTGCTGGTGTTATTGTGTTTTATCAATTTAAAGTATCCCATTTAATGGGTGAAATTATGAACGTCGTTCAGTAATTGAAGAAGAAATGTTATGTTTAAAAAGATTTTAAAATTTATATTATACACATTGCTCTACGCAGTCATTGCTGTTGCGTTAATTGCTTTGTTTTTGTTTTTAATTTTCCCAGGGGATTTAAATAAATCCTTAATCGCTACAGGCTTTATTTTTGCTGTTGTTATTTCAGTGGTGTTGCTGCGTAAATTATATATCCGCCTTAAAGCACGTGCACAGGTAAGAAGATTAGTTCAGGAAGAAAAACCAGAAGACATTGATGAGCTAGGCATGAGTTCTAGTGAGTTAATTAAAGACCTAAAAAAGGGCTGGAAAACAGCCATTAAAGGCATTAAAAAGTCGAACTTAAAACTTGAAGGTGATGCGGTTTATGTTTTGCCTTGGTATATGGTGATTGGTAAACCTCGCTCTGGCAAATCAACCGCTTTAAAAAATGCAAAATTATTAATGCCTGATATCGACCTTCCAAAACAAGAAGATGGTTCTACTTTAAATTTAGATTGGTGGTTATATGAACAAGCAATTGTACTAGATACCGCGGGCCGTTATGCCGTTCCTGATAATTCTAAGCGTGATAAAAAAGAATGGTCTGCACTTTTAGGAATGTTATCTAGACACAAACAAAAAGAGCCGATTAATGGTGTGGTGTTAGTTATTGCTGCTGACCGTTTATTAAATAATACTGAAGATCAATTAATGGAAGAGGGGCGTCAAGTTCGTGCAAGTATTAACGAACTGATGGAACAGCTTGAAGTTAAAGTGCCTGTTTACTTAATGATAACTAAGTGTGATTTAATTGAAGGGTTTGATGTTTGGAGCGAACATTTACCTACAGAATCTAAAAATCAAGCAATGGGTTATTTGCATGAAGGCAGTTCAATTAATTTAGACTCTGTTATTGATAATGTATTAAGTAAAGTTCTCGATCGTGTAAAAGAGCTGCGCTTAATTATGATTGAAAGAAGCGAGCTTAAAGGTAATGAATTATTAATTTTACCAAATAAGATTGAAAAAATTAGAGAAGGTTTACATCATTTTATTGGTTCGGCTTTAAAAGAAAATCCATATCAAGATACTCCAAATTTCCGTGGATTATTCTTTAGTTCAAGTCAAAAAGTAGAAGATAAATCGGGTAAATTAACAAACAGAAGTTTGTTCTTGCACGAATTTTTTACAAAAGTATTACCAACTGATCGCGGTTTATTAGATAGTTTGCCAAGTGCAGTAAGAACATGGCGTACTACAAAACGTTACTGGATAAGTGTTATGGGGGGCGTTGGCGCCATAGCATTAGTTTTAATTTCAGGCTTATACATTAAAGATATGAGCGCACTTAGTGAAATTAAATCTCGTTATCAGTTAATTGAATTAACTCATGCTAAGCAAAAAAATAGCAGCGGTAATACAATTAAAACAGAAAAAGATATCAATCAAAAAATTGTTGCATTGTATTCTTTGCGTTCTTTGATTTTAGATCTTCAAAATGCGCAAAAAGACTGGATCATTCCTTGGGATACGATCAATTTAACTAACAGTAAAAACACGGATGATTTAATTGCGATGTACAATCAAACTTTTAAAGAAGAAGTGATTGATGCAGTAGATACCAATATTGATGCGCTAATTAGAGCATCATTAGGCGATAAAACATCAAAAGTTGCAGGCGGAATCATAAGAAGGATTAATTTGTTATCTGCTGAAATTGGTAATAAAACAAAACAACATAATGTTGATCTGGATGAAAAACCTGGCATCGCAAGTAACTTTATTTCAACTGCTTATGATGAAGTTGATTATGGTAATTCTGAATTATTTAACGAATTGTATTTATCTTACTTACAGTGGAATACTTTAACTTTAGATTTAGAAGATCAACGCAGAACATTGCAAAGTGCATTTAGATTGTTAGTTGATCGTAATTTAGGAAACTATGATTGGATCATCGATTGGGCGAACCAACAGGGTTATGAAAAGTTTGCATTAAATAACTTTTGGAGCGGAACCGTTAAAGTTGAAAACCCACCTATTATTGAAGCAGCTTACACGTTGGAAGGTAAGGCATTTATTGATGAGTTTTTAAACGAGTTAAGTGAATCCGATGATCAAGATATGGACTTTACTGATATTAAGTCTGACTTTAATGATTTTTATAATATTAAATATTCAAAAGCTTGGGTAACATTTGGTGAGCGTTTTGATGAAGGTAAAGGTCAAATTCGTGATAAAAAAGAATGGATTTCTGTAATTGGATCATTATCAACTAAAGACAATCCGTATTTTAAATTTATTAAAACCATGAATACTCAAATGGCGCACATTTCAGAATCAATTGGATATGATGGGCAATCTCACTTTTCTTTCTTCCAAGAAGTGGTAGACGCTTCAGGTTTAGAAGCGACAGAAGCGGCAGATAATAAAGCCTTAACCAAGCTGGGAACTAAGCTAGTAGGTAAAGTTTGTAAAGCGTGTAAAAAAGCCATCAAAGTAGGTAAAAAAGTTTCTAAAGCAACTAAGGGTGGAAAGTCAATTGATACTGATAAAATCATTGACGCATCAGTGGTCGAGTTAGAGGCTTATAATAAAGCACTTTACGATACTTCTTTTAATGCAGAATCAAAGTCTCAATCTTATAGTACTATTTCGACATTGTTTACCACACCTGATAACCCTGGTTCTGGTGATAACTCTATGGCGACTGCTTACAATTCAATTGTGAATTTCCAAAAATTAATCGGAAAGCCAGGGGCGAATGATCGTTTATTCTGGGAGCTATATAAAGGTCCACTTGGAGTAATATACGATTATATGGAAGAAGAAAATAATTGTTATTTACAAGAGCAATGGAATACTGAAGTTTTAGCTCAAATTGAAGATGTGGAAGAGAAAAAACTGGGTGTCTTTTTAATTGGTGAAACGGGTTTGCTTTGGGATTTTATTAATGGAACAGCTGCACCTTATTTACAAAAGAAAAAAGACAAAGGGTATATTCCAACTCAAGTGAATACTGATAGACAAGTGCCTTGGGATAAAGAATTCTTAGGATATGTGAATGATGCCTCAGCAGGTAAAACGTTAGTAGGTAATGAGTTCAAAGTGAAAATTAGCACAATTCCAACAGGGGTTAACCAATCAGCTGCGATCGCACCTTATGCAACTTTCTTAGAGTTACATTGTGGTGATACTCAGCAATCACTAGCTAACTATAACTATACGACAGCTGCTGAATTTACTTGGTCATTAGAAAACTGTGGAGACACTACTTTGCAAATTGATATTGGTCATATCAGTTTAAGAAAATTATACAAAGAAGAAGATGGCGGGTTCAGTTTATTCTTACAAGACTTTAAAGATGGTCGACATACATTTGGTGCTGCTGATTTCCCAGCCCAAGAATCCTTGCTAAGAAAAGAATCGGTAACGGCGATTGATGTTAAGTATCAATTTGAAAATCATCAGCCAGTGCTTCGAGTATTAGATGATGTGCCACTTACTCCACCGCAGCGTGTGACGCAATGTTGGCCAACAGATTCAGAATCTGAATCTTAATAAATGAATTTAAAATAGTTTAAATATTATTATCAAAGTCAGTAGTGCTGACTTTGATATTTTTAAAGTGGAGAGTTAAATTGTCAGTCGAATCTCAAGCTTCATCAGAGAGAATTAATCTGGTTTATCGTTCTAGTGGGCCAGATGGTGATAAAGATGTTGAATTACCATTTCGTCTATTAGTACTTGGAAACTTTTCGTCAAATAAAAAAGATGTTGTTGAGTTTATTGAAAAGAAAACCATCAATATTACGTTAGATAACTTCTCAAAGGTGATGGAGTCATTAGAGCCATCCATTGACCTTAAAGTAGATGATAAATTAACTGAAATTGAAGATGCTGAAAAATTAAAATTTTCATTTAGTTTTACTTCAATAGACGATTTTAGCCCTCAGTATTTTGTTAAGCAAAGTGAAGTGCTTTCGCAGTTAGTTGATTTAAGACAGCAATTGCATGATATTTTAGAAAGTGTTGACCCAGAGCAATCGTTGGATGATTTTTGCGAAACGTTAACTGAAAGTATCTCAAAACAATTTTTAGATTCAATGTTAAATGATGGTGAAAGTCTAAACACGGGTTTGCTGGATTTATGCATCACTGAGTTGGATGATCGCCTAGGTGAGCAGCTTGATGAAATTTTACATCATCCTGACTTCCAAGAAATTGAAGCGATATGGAGAAGTTTGTATTTCTTAATTGAGCGTACAAAATTTTCTGAAAATTGTGTAATTGAAATTCTGGATGTGTCAAGAGATGAGTTAATTGAAGACTTAGAAGATGCACCAGAAATTACACAGTCTCAGTTATATAATATTGTTTATACAAAAGAATTCGGTCAGTTTGGTGGTAAGCCATATAGTGCATTTGTTGGTGCTTATGAATTTGGACCAGATGCAGAAAGTGTTTGGTTGTTATCTCAAATTGCATCGGTCGCGGCAATGAGTCACGCACCATTTTTATCCGCGCCTTCTTCTGAATTATTTGACATTTCAAGTTTTTCAGATTTTGCTCGTTTGCGAGATTTGGCAGCTAACTTTGAGCAACCTAGATTTGTGAAGTGGAATAATTTTAGAAAATCTGAAGATGCGCGATATGTGGGCCTAGCATTGCCAGGGTTTAAATTGCGTCCAAGTTACAGTGATTCAAACCCAATTAAAATTTTTAAGTATAAAGAAAAAATTCGTAAAAAAGAAAAGGGTTTATGGGGCAATGCCGCATTTGCTTTTGCAACACGATTAATGGCCAGTTTTGCAAATACTAGATGGTGTATTGATGTTTCAGGTGCACAACACGGTAAAGTTGAAGGTCTAAATATGCTAGACAGCCAAAACGTTGCCACAAGAGAGAAAAACATACCAACGGAAATATTAATTTCTGATCGCAAAATTTCCGAATTAATTAACTGGGGGTTTATTCCGTTATCAATTCATAAAGGGGATGATAATGCCGCTTTTTATGGTGCTGGATCGGTTCAAGCTTTAAAAGAATTTGCTAATACAGATGTTGGGCGTAATGCAGAACTTAATCATCAATTAGGTGCTCAGCTTCCGTATTTATTTATTGTTAGCCGTTTATCGCATTATATTAAAATGATGCAACGGGAACATATAGGCTCATGGAATAAAGGCCCAGATATAGAAAAAGAATTAAATGGCTGGATTCGAAACTATGTCACTGATATGGATAATCCTACCGAAGCGGTTCGAATTAGGCGACCACTAAGACAGGCAAAAGTAACGGTTAGTGACGTGGATGGAAAATCAGATTGGTATATGATTTCTTTGACGGTCACGCCGCATTTAAAGTATATGGGTTCACAATTTACTTTGAATGAAACAGGTAAACTTGATAAGAATTAAAGTGATGTTTTAATAAACCAGTCATCGTTTAATATCAATAATAGACAGTGACAAATTAAATTAATGAAGACAGGACAATGATATGGCAATTCCATGTGGGTTAAGAATTATTGGTGAACAGCAAGGTGAAATAGAAGGCGCTTGTGAAATACCAAGTCGAGAAGGCACGATGTTAATTCACTCTGTGGATCATTGTGTTGAACTTCCAACAGATAATCGTGGTGTATCTTCAGGTAGAAGATTGCACAGACCATTAACTGTCACAAAAGAAATAGATAAAGCATCGCCAATGATATTACAGGCTTTGTGTACTGGTGAGCGACTCAGTGAAGTGTGTTTGGAGTATTACCGTATTGATGAAGTGGGCGCTGAAGAATTGTATTACACAGTAATGTTATCAAATGCGTTAGTTTCAAAAGTAAAACCGTGGATGCCAAACACCATGGATGCTAGCAAAACGGGTTTTCGTCATATGGAAGATATTTCATTTATTTACGAAAAGATTTGCTGGACGTGGACTTTGGATGGCGTTGAGTACGAAGATGTTTGGGGTGAGGCTTCAGAGTAATTCTGGATGACAAAAAGTATTAAAATGGTTTTTAAACATGCCTAAAGAAAGATTGTTAAAACGCATTAGAAAGTGGTCATTACACGATGGGCGTACTTTGTCTAATGTTGATTTTGCTACATATATGAGTTCTTTGTTTGCTGATTTAAGTCAAGTGTATAACACTCGAAAAGGCACGGTTTTGTTAGATAATCAATTTGGTATTGATGATTTTACAAGCTTGATGAGCTCGATGTCGCCACCTGAAATTGAAAAGTTGAGCCAGTCATTTATGCAATTAACGGCTCAATACGAAACAAGATTAAAAAACGCAGTTATCAAATATGAATTTAGAGAACAAGATATGGGTGTGATTCGTTTTGTCGCAACTGGAAAAGTTCTTTTTCAAGATAGTTTAACCAACGTGAAGTTTTATATTTTGCTTGTCGGCGATGGAAGTGTCGCGATTGAATTATCAGAATAATATAAATAGTAACAATGCAGCCAAACTTTAACAGCCTAGATTGCGATCAAATTTGGGTGGGCTAAGACGAAAAAACATGATTTTATAAAAATAAATGAGTGATTTTTCGATGGCAGATGCAATAAGCGTAGTTTGTATTGTTAAAATAAATATAGATCAAAATGAATTGATTAGAGTTAAAAATGAATACTGAAAGTTATCAAAAAGAATTAAATAATTTAAGAGAGTTGGCTGTTGAGTTTTCTGAAAAACATCCAGCCCTCGCACCTCAATTATCGGGACCTAGTCCTGATCCTGATGTTGAGCGAATTTTAGAGGGTGTTGCTTTTTTAACAGGTAATATTCGTCAAAAACTAGATGATGACTTTCCTGAATTTGCTCAATCATTAATGCAAATGATTTTTCCGCATTATTTACAACCGCTGCCTTCAAGTACAATAATTGAATTTACGCCTAAATCTATTTTGAAATCTTCTTTAGTGATTCCTAAAGGAACATTTGTAGATTCAGTTGAAGTCGAAGGCACATCCTGTCGTTTTCAAACCTGCCAAGATATCAATATAGCCCCAGTAAACATTACGGATGTTAATGTTGAAGAAAAAGGTGTGGGTAAACGTATCATTGAGTTAGATATCAATTTAAATTCAATGGATATGCAAACCTGGGCGAAAGACGGCATAGATTTTTATATTGGCGGTGATTATGTTGGCGCATCGGATGTGTTTTTATTGTTACAACATTATTTAACAAGCATTGATATCGTTGTTGATAATTCTAATAAAGTGATTCAATTAAGTGCCGATAAACTTGAAGCGTTAGGGTTTGATGAAGAACAAAAACTGATTCCTTTCCCAAAAAACGGGTTTCCTGCATTTAGAACCCTACAAGAATTTTTCTTGTTTAAAGAGAAATTTTTATTCGTTCGATTAAAAGGATTAGAGGCAATTGCAAAAGCTTCACAATTAACAATTAAATTTAATTTAGATAAAGTTAATTTTAAAATGCCTGTTATAAACAAACAGCGTTTTACATTGCATGCTTCACCCAGTATTAATTTATTTGAACATGATGCAGAGCCAATTAAATTAACAGGTCGTCAAAGTGAAATTCGCATTATTCCTAAAAAAGGTCGAGGTCGTTCTGTTAAAGAACATTTTGATATTCACAGCATTCAAAGTGTTGAAGGCAATAATCGTCGAGCGAATAGCCGTACGGTGTATAACTCTATTAGTGGATTTTATTCTGGAGGGTCATCGACTCCCGTTTATCAAACTTCGGTACATTCTGGCGAAAAAGGCGAGGCAGGCGATACCTATTTAACTTTGCATTATCCTGCTCAAATGGAAATCAAAACCAACGAAACATTATCCATAAAAATGACCTGCTCAAATGCAGATCTACCTTCACAACTTCGTCCAGGTGATATTAATCGTGCTACGAGTACAACATCAGAATTAGTTGAATTTAGTAATATTTTACCACCAACGGATTCTTTAAAAGTACCTGTTGGCGGATCTTTAATTTGGCGCTTGTTGTCTCATTTATCATTAAACTTTTTGTCACTAGCAAATAAAGAAAATTTACAAGCGTTATTATCATTGTATATTTTTCCAGGATCTACAGCTAAAAAAGAAGAAACCATCAATCGTAAAAAGATTGCCGGCATTTCAACAGTTGATATTAAAAGTGCAGATAGAATGGTAAATGGCAATTTACTTAGAGGACAAGAAATCCTGATTGAATTAGATCGCGATGCATATTCATCAAGAGGCGATATGATTTTATTTGCAACGATGTTGGAAAGTTTATTTAACAGTTATGCGACGTTTAATTGTTTTACTCAAGTGACTATGAAAGAAAGCAATACAGGTGAAAGTTACAGTTGGCCTGCAAGATTGGGGGATCGACCATTAATATAATTGAAGACCTTCAGGAAAATGCAGAAGAGTATGATTTTTTCCAAGCGGTAAAATTATTAAATCGCTACCAAGAACAGAAAAAATCAGTTGAACCCACTACTCGTACAAGAAGACGTAGGGTTGCCACAAAAGCTGCGAAATTAAAAATCAGACCTGATTTATCTCTGGATTACGTCGACAGTGATATTAATGACGTCATTGTAGATGATGAAGGTAATATTGAACTGACTACTAACTTCATGGGTTTGTATGGTATTTCGTCACCTTTACCTGCTTATTACACTGAAGAATTATTAGATGATCAGTGGGATGCTGATGAAGCACCACGTGAATTTTTAGATATTATTCACCAACATTTATACCCTATGCTTTACAGTGCATGGCAAAAATATCGATTTGCTCATCAAACGGTTGAGCAACATCAAGAGCGTTATTGGGATGTGTTGTATTCATTTATTGGATTAGCGGATCCTGAATTTAGACAATGCAATAAGTATTCGCAGCAGTTATTACCTTACTTAGGATTAATTTCTCAGCGCCAAAAATCGTTAGTTGGTTTTTCTACTATTTTAAAAGATGTTTTGAATACTGATGACGTAAGAGTCATTCCATGCGTAGAAAGAACCGTAAATATCCCAGAAAATCAGTATTCAATCGTAGGTAGCGCACAGAATTGTTTGGGCGTAGACTGTACGATTGGTAGCACCATTCAAGATAGAATGGGTAAAGCTGTGATCGAAATTAGCTCCGTTACTGGTGAGCATTTACAAAAATGTTTGAATGATGAAGAATACATTGATTTTATTCGTTCATTATGTGATTTCTACCTGTCACAGCCTTTGGATATTGAAATTGTGCTTGTCTTAAATCCAAACGAAGTATCAGGTGTTTCATTAGGACAATCCAATTGGTCTGGTTTAGGTGTGGATAGTTGGATGCAAAGTGCTCAATATCAAAATGATGAGACACAGCGTGTGACTATTTATAAATAACCGTTTATAAATAGTCGTTTATAATAATGTTTCAAAAAATCAAAAATAAACAGCCAACAAGATTGGCTGTTTCTATCGATAAAAATAATATGTAGGGCAACAATATGAGTTACTTTTCCGATTTAGATCAAAAACGTTTCTCTTTTGAATCTTTATCCTCAGGTGTTAATAAAAACAGTTTTGCAGTCATTAATTTTGAAGGATTCGAAGCATTATCCAAAACCTATCAATTTGATATTTTACTTGTATCTAAAGAAAAAAATATTCAATTAGATGATGTGATTCAAAACCCTGTAGTATTTAAAATTCACCGTGGTGATGAAGATGACGTGTTGTTTAATGGCATCCTACAAGATTTTGAACAACTACATGAATTTAATGACCACATATATTATCGAGCGAAATTAGTTCCTAAATTATGGTGGTCGAATTTAACGACACACAATCAAGTTTTTTTAAAACAATCCGTCACTGATTTAGTAGAGTTAGCCTTACAAGATGCCGATTTAGAATCCCAAGATTACGAATTCTCAAACCTCATTAATACCTATGAACAAAATCCATACGTTTGCCAATACAGTGAAAGTCATTTTCAATTTGTCTCGCGTTGGTTAGAGCGAGAAGGCATTTATTATCATTTTGAACAAAATGAAGATGGCGAAGTGGTTGTTTTTAATGATGATTGTTCGACACACAGTAAATTGAAAATTTCAGGCGATTTAGTGTACCAACCTGCAACCGGTTTAGAGTCTTCGCATTTAGCCGAAACGATTTATTCTTTAACATGCAGACAAAAACAACTCCCACGAGAAGTCATTTTAAAAGATTATGATTATGAGCGCCCTTCGTTAGATGTAAGCGGCATTGCAGTAGTTGATCCAAATGGTCGCGGCGTGTCACATATTTATGGCCATTATTTTAAAACGCCAGAAGAAGGTGATCGACTAGCGAATATTTTTGCACAGCAAATGCTAAGTGAAAAACAAAAATTCTATGGCGAATCCACTGTGCCCTATATGAGCCCAGGGTATACATTTAATTTAACCAAGCATTTTAGCGAGCATTATAATCAAGAATACTTAATCACCGAAATTAATCATAAAGGCTCACAAGCCGGTTGTTTAAATCCATCGGTCATTGGAGGTTTAGATAAAAGTGCATTTAGTATTGATGATCAAGTAGCCTACCAAAATACGTTTACAGCCATACCTGCAATCACACAATTTCGACCAGAAAAAATAACAGAGCGTCCTAGAATTTCGGGCACCTTACACGCAAAAATTGATGCAGAAGGCGAAGGTGAATACGCAGAAATGGACGACCACGGTCGTTACAAAGTGCGTTTACCTTTTGATGTGAATGATCAAAATTTATCAGGACGCGCATCAACATTTATTAGAATGATGCAACCCTATGCTGGTGAAAACAAAGGCATGCAGTTTCCTTTAACAAAAGGAACCGAAGTCATGCTGACATTTACAGATGGACACCCAGATCGTCCATTGATAGCAGGGGCAGTTAATAATTTTGAGACACCTGGTCCTGTGAATGCAAATAATCAGTCGGAGTCTGTGATTCAAACTGGCTCTGGTAATAAAATTCGCATGGAAGATAAGTTTGGTTCTGAGCGAGTGATGATTGAGTCACCAGCATCTAATTCATGGTTACGAATTGGCTCGACAAACGATCCTATTACATTAAATGGTGATTCACCACAATATTTAAAAGTTGGAGAGACATATGTTGATCCACAGGCAACTGCACTAGATTCAACAACTGATTCTGAGAATCCTACAGCCTCTTCTGCATTTAATGCTGTTGAAATAAGAAACGAGGCAGGTTCGATCGTCACCAGTGTGGATACTTCATCTCCAGGTGTATTTTATTTAAAATATATAAATGAAAACAACACGGCTGATACAGCCTTTCGTAAAGTTGTTGTTGGATCTAATGATTTATATGGCACCGTTAGTGACGGCATAAGAATTCAATCTGCTGGTGATGTGTGGATACAAGCCCGTGGTAAATATGGAGAATATTCACAAGGTACCCCTTTAGCCTCTTCCATGCCAAGTGATTTACAAACCTTAAGAAATTATTTTGGCGGTTCAAGTGGTAAATATAAACCGACTGGATTATTGAATTATTCAACTAATGCTGCAGTTACTGGATCTAGCTCTGTTGAAATTGATAACGTGATATCAAATGCTAGAGTTCAACTAAGTACATTAGATACTGTTAATACTCAGGAAGGCAATATCTATGATTTCGGAGGTTACTGGAATTATAATTTAGGTAACAGTTATGCTGAAGATCATACTAATCAAAGCGCTGTATTAAATGTTAAACAAGCAGAAGACCTACTGAATATAGGTGGCCCAACTTGGGATAGCGTAAATTGGCCAACAGCTGGAGGTAAACTTTCAACTACTGACACACAACTTGAAGGAACACATTGGTCCGCTAATCAAGATAGTACAAACGGTAGTAAAGTGTGGGTTCAAAAAAAATGGGGCCATGATTATGAGTTTCATGTCGGAGACGCCATTAATTTCCAAATTGGACAAACCCTAGATATTATTCAAACGCCACTACAGGTAGCTATTGAGTTAGATAGTTCAGGGAAAATTGCAAAATGGACTAAAGGCTCACCGGGTAACGGTAATTGTTATGAAAAACAATGGAATGCTCAGGGTACTAAAATTTATGACCTGACAACTAATCAAACGAATACTTTTACCTCGTCAGATGAAAAAAAATATGACTGTAATACAGGAGGTTTATACCACCATGCTTTAGAGCAAGGCACTGGAATGGGAATGGCTAAATTTGAATTTGATTATTCAAATACAGTTTCTATGACTGTAAATAGTGGGCTATTAATTAATACAGAAACTTTTTTAGGTCTTCACATAAATAATGAAAATTATGTGGGAGGAAAAATTTCAATGGAAAATTCAGTCGGTGCTATCTTGGGTATGGAGTTTGCTCTTGGTGGTATCATTAGCATTGAAAATGCTGAAATTAAAACAAATATTGGCCCTTTGGCTGCTAAGTTTACATCAGTTAAAATGGATACAGACTTAACAGTTAATTCTCAAGCAGTTACAGCCATTAAAACTGTTGCAACTAATATTGAAACCGCAGCGACAGCTGCTCTAGTTAGTGCATTAATTTACATGATAATGTGAATCGAATATTCTGCTTTGATAATTGTGAGAATATTCACAATTTTTAAAGTTCTAAATTAATTTAAAATATACTAGTCATTGAGCCGAAAACTGTGAATATTATAAAAAGTCTACATTCGAGTTTGTTATATCGATGTTTTAGTGAGAAAAATAACCATTTCTTAACTGTTTCTGTTTTGTGGGGATTTGATTTAAATACTAATTCTGCAAAACTCGAACAGGATATTTGGCAAACAATTGGAAATCTACTAGGTAAAAATGAACTATTTGATACAGGCATGCCTAAAAAAAATGCTGAATTTTTAGTTCATGGTAGCTGTTTTACTCCGAAAGGAGAAAAGACAAACGCTCATAATGTGAGTGTTACATTAGGATCGTTAACTAAAAAATTGAATGTTTATGGTGATCGTCATTGGATAAAAGGATTAGGGGTATGGGCGCTCTCTGAGCCCGAATTATTTTCAGAAATGCCTGTAAGTTATAAGAATGCATTCGGAGGAAAAAACATATCAAGTAATCCTTTGGGAAAAGGCGTTGATGATATTGATGGAAATTTAGGGTGTTTACAATATTTGCCTAATTTAGAATATCCTAATCAATTAATTGGTTCACCTTCAGATAAGCCAAGTCCAGCCAGCTTTAATCGTATTGATTTGATGTGTGAACAACGGATGAAGTATGGGGGCACCTATGATCAAAAATATATTGAAACCAGAATGCCAGGGTTACCTGAAGATTTTGATTATCAATTTTTCAATGACACCCCGAATGATCAACAATTTGCAGAGTATTTAAAAGGTGGTGAAAATTTTGAAATTAAAAATATGCACCCTGAAAAATCTGTAATTATTGGTCAATTACCCGATGTGTTCGCACGTGTTTTTGTAAACCATGAGATCGATAATAAAATAGTCTTTAAAGAAATTCCTACAAACCTTGATACTGTTTGGTTCTTTCCTGAATCTGAATTGGGTATTCTAATTCATCGAGGTACTATAAGAATAAATGAAGACGATGCTACAGATATAAAGCAAATTCTAATAGCAAATGAGAGTAGATCTGATGAATTACGCTCTAGAGAGCATTATCAAAATGAATTAGATTTACGTCTCAATCCAGAGGAATCCATTAAATATTTAATGCATACATCACCATTGATTCCTTTGGGAACAACTTGTGGTTTTGAAAATATGAGTGAGAATTCAGATTTTCCATTAGAGTTATTAGCGAAATCCAATCTTGAAACCTATGGGGAAACAAAGAAAAATGAGGCTGAAAAGCAAGCATCGGAACAATTTGAACAGTTGAAACAGACGATGGAGGAAGGGAGTCTAGAAAGACAAAAAATTGAAGACATACAAAATCAATTAAAAATAAGTAAATCTGGTCCTGCTGAGATCGATCCTGATATTAAGAAAATAAAAGAATTATCTGACAAAATACTGCCAAGTATGCCTAATGATCCAAATAAACCAGATCTAACGAAACTTAATCTTAAAGCTATGGATGATTTAAGAGAACACATGGATCAGTTACAAATTGATAAAAAATCTGAAGCTAAGCAACAGCTTAACTCACAAATTGTTAAGCTCAAACAGATGGATGGGGGTACTTTAGAGCAGGTTCAACAACTTGAAAAAGTTTTGATTGAAATGGAATTGCCACCGATATTACCTAGAGTAAACGTTGAAGGTATTTTGTTGCAAATAAAAGAGCAAAAATCCGAATTACAAAAACAATTATTAATGATGCAATCTATGGGGTTATCTCAAGATCAGTTGATACGAATTCAAAAAGCAAATGAAAATTCTGAACTTGAAAAGCAAACTCTAGCTGGGCTGAATATAGCTAAAGATAGTTATCGTCTAGGGGCGCATTATATTGAAAATGCGCGATCTCCACATGAAGGTAGAGAGAGTAGTATCCGAGGTATGTTTATTAATACGCTTAATTCTGGTGGTGAACTTACCCATGGTGATTATGCGTTTGTGGATTTGTCTGAATTGAATTTAGAAGAAGTTGATTTAGAGGGTTCTTATCTTGAATATACAAATTTAACTGGTACTAATTTGTGTAATGTAAATCTTAGCAATACAATATTATGTAATGCCATAGTTAAGCAGACTAAATTTGAAAACGTCAATTTTAAAGATGCTAATTTAGGATCAATTAAATTTGAAAATGTACAATTTATTAATTGTGATTTGACAGGAGCCACATTAAGTAAGTCGAATATAAAAAATACACAGTTTAATAATTGTAAAATGGCTGAAAAACAAGATGTGTTTTTAGAAACATCTTTTGAACAAGTAAGCTTTATAAACTCAGATATGCGGAAAAATGTATTTATTGATTTGGATGTTAGTAGATGCGACTTTTCTGGTACAGATCTAAGTGGTTCGAATTTTGTAAATCCAATTATGAAAAATAGTAATTTCAAAAACTCAAATTTGAGTGGGGTTAATTTTGTTAAAGCAACAGCTGATGGTTCTTGCTTCGATCAATCTTTAATGAAAAATGTTCGATTTGTTGGTGGCTGTTCATTGTTAAATACATCCTTTTTTTTAGCGGAAGTTGCTGAGTCAAATTTTCGGGATTGTGAATTATATAAGGCAAATTTTAATCAAGCTAAATTAAATAAAACAGATTTTGGTGGGGCTAATCTTAAAGATTCGAATTTTGAAAAAGCTATTGCTGTACAAACTCAATTCAATAAAACTGATTTAACAAATAGTAATATGATTAAAATAAATTTAATGGAAGGTTCTCTTTATAAAGCAAAAATATCTGGTGTTAAATTTAATGAAGCAAATCTGTATAGTGTGAATTTTTTAGATTGTACAATTGGACAAACTGATTTTACTGATGCAGACTTAGAACAGACTATATTAAAAGACTGGCGGCCAGCATGATGGATAAAATTCAATTAGTAAATGCTATTAAAGGAGGTTCTGAACTTCCAATTATTTCTGAACTTGATTTGTCTAATAATGACTATCAAGGATCAGACTTGTCTGGCGGTATGTTTAATAAAGTAAATTTTACTTCTTCAAATTTTTCAGGTTGTAATTTAAAAGAGTGCAGTTTTGTTGATTGTGATTTTACGCAGGCCAATTTAAGTCAGGCAGATTTTTCTTTGGCATCCTTTATTAATCCTGTTTTTGATCGGTCGTTATTAGTTAATTCAATCTTTGGTTATTCTAATTTTGTTGATGCTTCCTTTGTAGGAGCAGATTTTAGTGGTAGTAATTTAAAGAATACCAGTTTTATAAATCCAAATATGACTGATGTTTGTATGGTGGGTATTGAAACTGAAAATAGCAATTTTTTAAATGCGAAACTGAATAACGCTGATTTTAGTCAATCTAAACAATTTCGATCAAATTTTCTTGAACCTGAATTAAAAGATATAAAATTCATGGGGGCAGTTCTGGATATGGTCTTTTTTATGAAGGCGGATTTAAGCAATTATGATTTCTCAAACCTTACTTTAAAAATGTGCCAATTTAATGAGACTAAATTAGTTAATGCCAAGTTTTCTAAATTAGATATATCTCAATGTGGATTTACTAATGCGGAACTTACAGGAGCAGATTTTACTGAATCGATTGTGAATAATTGTTTATTTATTGAAGCTAATATAAAAGGTGGTATTTTTTTTAAAGCAGAGGCAAAGCAGGCTTTATTTAATGAATCTAATGTTTCATTTTGTGACTTTCGTAATACAAAAATGGAACAAGCTCAGTTTACAAGCTCAAATTGTAATGGGGCTTTGTTTACAAAGGCAGATTTAACTTATGTTGATTTCTCACATGCAAATTTGGACGAAGCTTTAATTGATAACGCCAAATTATATAGAGCTAATCTTCATGAAATCAGTGATTACAAAACAAATTGGCAAGATTCTAATAAAATTGAAGCATTAGCAACAGATGAAAAAAAAGCGAAAGCTGAAAAGTTTATAGCTTAAAAAAAATGAAAATTTATATAATTGAAAATGGTGAATTATGAATACTAAAATAACGCCTTTACATGGCAATCAAGATCATTGCAGTTCTTTAAAGGCACAAGTAAAAAGTGTTTCAGATAATTGTATTCTTATTGATACAGGTGAAGGTGTCATTAATTCAAGCAAAGCATTTAGTTGTATTGTCGATCCTCAAATAAATGATATTGTATTAGTCAATGTAGTAGGCGTTGAATATTATGTACTTGCGATTTTGGAAAGGCCTTTAAGTCAAGAAATGACTTTATCATTTCCAAGTGATTTGAAAATGCAATTACCTAAAGGTCAGTTTGATTTGTTAGCAAGTAAAGATATTAATTTGATGACAGCTGAAAAAACTCAAGTATTTTCGGGTAGTGTAAATATGACGTCTTCTAATATAGATATTAATACAGGTAAGCTCAAAGCTAATGCAAAAGACATAGATGCATATACACAAAATACAACTTTATCTACGAATTCTTTGAATGTTATCGCTAAGCATATTAGTCAAAAAACAGATGTATTAGTACGTTGGGTTGAAAATGTAGAGACTTTAAATATTGGTAACCTTATACAAAAAATACGTAAAAATTATACATCTCATTCAGATCAAGCTGTAATTACAGCTAAACAAGATATGCGCATCGATGGCGAACGCATTCACATGGGATAGGAGAATAACATGTTTGTAAATACTCAAATGGCAGGGTTGAATTTCGCAATGCCTGATGTCTGTTTAACGCCAGTGCCATCACCAGCTGGTCCGATACCTACTCCAATACCATATCCAAATATTGCATTACCAATGACTGCAATACCTTCACAGTTTAAAGTTTTAGTTATGGCCATGCCTGCACATAACTTAATGACAATCACGCCTATGAGTAATGGTGATAATGCAGGTGTTATGATGAATCCAATGTCTGGAATGATGATGGGACCTTCAAAACATTTAATGGGTAGTGTTAAAACAATGTTTGGTGGATTACCAGTTACTAGAATGTTAAACCCTACAGGTCAAAATGGCATGTCCCCTGGTGCATTTGGAGCTTCTATGGCGCCAAGTCAGGTTAAAGTTATGGTAATGAGTTAATCAATAATTAATTAATTAAATAAGATAATTTAATATGAATGAATCAGATCAAAAACAAAAAATTCAAGCCCATATAGCTCCTGACCTTGAATACGTATACAGAGATATCGCCAATGTTTTCGTAGGCCAAGGCGAGGTGGTAATGGAGTTTGGGAATGTGCATCGTTCAATGCCTGGGCATGCTACGGTGTCAAACCGTATTGTTATTTCAATTGCTAATGCCTATGAATTGCAGCAATCATTAGCTAATGCACTTGCACAAGCTCAAGAGAAATTAGCTCAAAGTTTAAAGTGATTTATGTTTAAATTTTTTTATTTAGCTTATTCCCTCTGGATTTAGTACCTCGATGCTTGCGACGTAATCTTGTAAAGTATTTGCATGAGCGAATATATCGACAAATGACACAATGTAGCGCTTCTGATGTATCACCTATTTTTACCTGCTAAATATAAAAGAGATGTATTTAACCCACTAGTAGGTGAGAAGATTAAAGTGATGTTTAGAAATTGGTGATGATTCTGATTATGTTCATTTTCTAGCGCAAACAGCCCGAATTAAAGTTGCCTATCTTTATTTAAACACATTAATTTAATTTATGAGTGTTTGTTAAACCTGAAGCGGAAAGCGTTAAACAAAATCGAAAGAAATTGCTTTAAACCATCTTAATTAAACTAATGATCGATTAAGTTAAGTTGCCGTCCTAGCTTAACTTCACTCTTTTGAATTAATAAATATTTCAAGGAAGGGATTATTAATCTTCTATTTCTTCATTAAGTGCTAAACGAAAACCGGTATGTCTCATTCCATTGCTGGGAGTTCGTTGATCTCTTCTAGCGACATGTAAAGTATTTTTAGAGCTTCCAAAATAGCCACCTCGTGTTACTGCCATGACGGGGCGGATATTATCTTTATACATTTCACCTATCGCTAAGTTGTACCAAATAGAGCCATCAGTAGGCGCCCCTTCATAATTTTGCATAAATTGGTCTGCTACTAATTCAGCAACATTTCCATGCATGTCATATAACCCATACTCATTGGGAGGATACTGTTTTACTGAACTTGATTGTCCTGATTCTTTTAGGCAATCATTACTAGAATCAAATGTTCTATGGTTGCCATTAAACCCAAAATGAGCTTGATTACAATTAATGTCATCGCCAAATGAATATTTTGTTTGAGTACCGCCACGTGCTGCATATTCCCATTGAGACTCGCTGGGTAACGTAAATCTATACCCCGTTTTGGAATACAACCATGGAATATATTGCTGTGTTATTTGATTATAACTGATATTGATTACTGGCTTTTGGCCTCTTCCCCAGCTGTTATCATCTGGCTCTGAACAAACATTGTCTTTAACACAAAGATCCCAGTGTGCAAACGTCAATTCAGTTTCCATCATTAAAAAGGAATTGAGTGTCACGTTGTGTTTAGGGGATGAATTGTCTAAAAAATCTTTATCTTCATGACCCATCATAAAAGACCCTGTAGGTATTGGCACTAAATTACCTACGTATTGATTTAATTGATCGTAAGGGTTTTTTTCTTTATTAGAAAATTGAGTAAGGTAATGCGTAAATTGTTTGGATTTAATTTCCCATTTACCTGTAATATTCAAATAAATAATATAAGTGCCGATGCTTAATGCAACAATTAAGACTGCCATCATAAAGTACGAAGTGTTTGTAATTCGATCAGCTCTCTGGGTTTGTCGAACATATTCTTCTCTAGATTGTTGTATTAATTTTTCTGAAGAATTTTCCGTTTTTATATTGTTATTTAATTCAGAAAATCCATCAAAATCATCTTGTAATCGACTAAAATGCTTATCAAACCATAATCCATTAGACTGAATGAACGTCTCAAATTCTTGGTTAGCTATAATCAATAATGCAAAAATATTGTCATTTAATAGTGGTTTGAATAAGAAAAATGAAAATTCTTTTTCTACTAAAGCTTTAATAGATTGAATAATATAAAAGTGAGGGTTTTTGATGTTTGTGTAATCTAATGTTTTTTCTTGAGTATGGAAATGAATTTTTTGTTGGTTGTATTTATTTGTAAAACGAAAGTTATCATCTAGATGTTTTTCGATATCCGCAATTAAGTTATCCATTGTAATAACATTTTTTGAAATATGTAGAAGTCCAGGAGCAATAATATCCGGTTCATGATGATTTTTTATTATATTTAGGCTTTTTTGAGTATGCATATTGATTGACCATATATTAATGTTGTATTTCTAGCTTTCATAGTATGAAAAAATTATTGAAATAGAAAGTCATCATTTAATTAAAGATAGGACAGGCCGCATAATTCTAGAAGTGTTGTCGAATTCATTGAAGATGCCTGTTCTGATTTTAGATCATTTGACGTTTTATGATTTAGTATTTTTTTGGTTTGATATTTAATTGGTTCTCTGGATGACCCATTTAAGATATCGAGGGTGCAGCTTTTCATTTGACATGCAGGCTCAAATGCAAAATAAAAAATAAAATAATGAAATAAAAAAACCGCCAATAGAACAAACTAAAGGCGGTTTTTTTATGCAAGTCACTAAAACTTAAAAATGATAACCCGCATCTAAATAAATTTTAATATTCTTTTCGCCATTCAGCGTGAAGTTGAAATCGCTATAATCTAAGCCAAAATCAAAATATGTGTTAGGAATGGTTTCAGGGAAAATACGTAATCCGCCATCCGCATTCATGTATAGGTTTTCGCTGTTAGTATCATAAGATGTGCCTGCCTCTAATATGATATTAAAATTAGGTGCTTGTTTGATATTAATTCCTAAATCTAATCCAAATGAAGCGACGTCACCAATTTGTGTGTGTCCTGTAAAATAAACGTCAGTACTTTTTGTGTTTGCTACTTGTTTGGTTAAGTATAAGGCGATGCGTTTATCATTTGAGTGTAATCCGTGATTTCCGTTTGGAAGCGAGGCAAAGGTGGCACCTAGTCCTGCACCTAATACAAATGAGTCGGCAAGTTGGTATTTAATGCCAAAGTTTGAACGACCCACATTATCAAATAATGAAAATTGTACTTGGACTTTATTACCTAAGCCATAAGCTGCTTCATGAAATGAAATGGTGATTTCATCTTTATCATTTACACGGGTGGTGGGGGTATAAAATAAGTGGTTCATGTTATCAGGTGTAAGGGGTTTTGCTGATTGTGCTGCTGTGGATTCTGCTTGGGCATAAGAGCTTGTCAATAAAGCTAAAAGAATACTAAAAGGGAAGATTTTGTTAATCATATTACTCTCCAAAATGTTTAAAAATGTGGGAAACGGTTTGTTTTGTTGGGTTTGGTTTGGTTTTATATGCGGTGCCAATGTAAATAAAGCCTGTAATTTCTTCGTTTTGAGCTAAGTTTAATAATGAACAAAGTTTTTTATTAGTAGCTAGGTTTCCAGTGCGCCACATACTATCAAAGCCGATTTCTTTTGCGGCTGAACATAGTTGATGAACTGCAAGCCCTGCTGTAATAAGTTGTTCGTTTTTTGGTACTTTTGGATGCTCAACCAAGGTTGCAATACTGATAATTACCATAGGAGCACGGTGGGGCATTTTTAATAATTTGTCTGCTTGTATTTCAGGGATATCACCCTGTGCTTGACTGGATACTAGAAACATTTGACCTAATTGATCAAGCTGATGTTGCGATACAACAATGAAGCGAAACGGGGTTAAATTACCATGGTCAGGTGCGCGGATGGCTGCTTGCATCAGGTATTCAATATCAGTATGACTTGGGGCAGGCGATTGTAAAAATGGGTTGGAAATTCGCTCTGCAGCAAAATTAGCTTGCTTAATAGACATTATTTAAACACTCAAATTTAAAATGGGCGTATTATATCATATTAGTTTCCAATTTGAGGACTCTATCTCACTATAAGGTTGACTGTGCGGCAAAAAAAATCTCAATTATTACATTCAGAAAGTACTCAGCTGTTTAATCAAGATTCGTTGTTCATGCCTCATACGAGTCAAGATAGAACTCGTGCTTTTATTTATTTGACGCTGTGCGCCACGATATTATCTGCTGTTTATACAAATATGCTTGATAAGCATTTTGCTTGGACTATTGTGTTTGCTGTGAGTTACCCATTGTTTGCAAATGGCGTGGCATGGCTTGCTAAAGCACAATGGAAACATAAAGTATCCGTAGGGCTAGTTTGGATTGATGCCTTTGTTATTGGCTGTACGGTAATCTTATTACAAGCTACTCCAATGATTACTTTGCTGTTATTTATAATGGCAAATGCCTGCTTTGTTTTGCTTGGTAGTATTGTGCATTATTTGGCGAGTTTATTTTTTTTGGTGTTAGGTGTGATGCTCATTCATGGTAGCTTTGATATGACGTATATTGAGCATGCACCGGATTTTGTCAATGTTGTGTGTGCGTTAGGAGTGGGGATTTATGTCACGATCTTAACATTTATTAATCAGCGCACCAGTGTTTCTTTAGAGCAAACCCGCAAAGAAATGCATATCCAAAAAGATAAATATAAAGACGTTTCTAATCGACTTGCTAAGTATTTACCCACTCAAGTTTGGCAAAATATTTTTGATGGATCAGAAGCTAAATTAGAAACACAGCGAAAAAAACTGACTATTTTCTTCTCGGACATTAAAGGGTTTACAGATATCTCAGATCGATTAGAGTCCGAAGAATTAACCGCGTTATTAAATAATTATTTAAGTGACATGGCGCAAATCGCGCAAAAATATGGCGGTACTATTGATAAATTCATTGGTGATGCTGTCATGATATTTTTTGGTGATCCAGAATCAAATGGCGTGACTAATGATGCAAGTGCCGCAGTTTGGATGGCAATTGAAATGCGTAAACACATGAAAGTGTTGCGAAACCGTTGGCGTGCACAAGGGATTGAAACCCCGCTTGAAATTAGAATGGGGATTAATACCGGATTTTGCACGGTCGGTAATTTTGGTACCGATTCCCGTATGGATTACACCATTGTGGGTAAGCAAGTGAATTTAGCCAGCAGGTTAGAGTCCTTAGCAGGATCTGGGGAAATTTATATCGCTCATGAAACCTATGCTTTAATCAAGAATACAGTTTTATGTGAGGATGTTGGGGCAATACAAATTAAAGGATTTTCTAACCCAATAAACGTTTATAAAGTGGTGGATTATCGACATGAAGTAGGGGCCGCCAATAGTTTCTCAGAATTTGAATATAATGGATTTTCATTGCAAGTTGATGCTAATAATTTAGACAAACAGGAAAAAGTTAAATTACTCAATGCATTAAAAAGTGCACAGTCGATCATTGAACGTAAAATATAACCCTTAACCCTTAACCCTTAACCCTTAACCCTTAGAGAGTTTTACCATTACTAAAATGTGTTGAATAAATAGTTATATTTAAAAGTTAATTTGTATTTCGAAGCGCAATCAGTATCATTGCGACTTTTTATAGGAAGAGACTAGTGCAGTTCACGAAACGAAATATGGATCTTTTGATCACATTAATCTTAAAATATAGCGTAGTCATTATTAGTTTATTGGTTTTATCTTTATTTGGATGGGTCACATATCATACTGCATGGCTTGGAGATGATATGTTTATTTCCATGCGACAAATATGGAATGTCGTTCATTTTGAAGGGTTTACCTATAATTATGATCAACGCGTTCAAGCATTTACACACCCTTCATGGGTTTTACTTTTATCTTTAATTACATTTGCAACACGAGAGCTATTTTACACAAATATAGTAGTTTCGATTTTGTTGTCTTTGATGTCGATCATTATTTTGTTGCGTTATGCCAGTGACTCGGTTGAAAATAAATTAAAATACAGTGCGTCTATTATTGTCATTTTATCATTAGTATTTAGTCGGTCATTTACAGACTATATGACATCTGGTTTAGAAAACCCGCTCTCTTTTTTCTTAATTGGATTGATTATTTATCTCATTAATAAGGATGAACAAGCTTCTTCACCTACTAGATTAAAGTTTATATTTGTTTTATTGGCTTTGGCTTTTTTGAATCGATTTGATTTTGCTGTGTTATTGCTACCGTTCACGATATATTTAGTTTTTATAAAAAACAGATTTTTAATAAGTTTGAAATCAGCAACTGTCGGAATCCTTATAATTTTGAGTTGGTTTGTTTTTTCTACAATTTATTTTGGTGCGCCACTTCCTAATACTTTTTATGCAAAATTAGGAGCGGCTTATCCTACTGCTGAATATATTGAACGTGGTTTTAATTATTTTGAGGCAACTTATAAAAAAGACCCAATAACATTGTTTTTTATTGCATTAGGAGTAATTGTAGGTTTGTTAAATCGTTCGGGGATAACTCGATCGTTAGCAATCGGAATTATATTGTATTGTTTATATATTCTTAAATCAGGAGGCGATTTTATGTTAAGTCGCTTTTTTTCAATTCTTATTTTTATTTCGGTTTTTAATATTTTAATTTGTATTAAAATGTTTAGCTCTAAAATTAGTAATAGCATATTGTCTGCAACCTTAGTTACTTTTGTATTTACATTTTTTATATCGCCATTAACAAATGATGAAACCTATTCTGACAAGTCATTTTTTAAAGGTGTAGCGGATGAAAGAGGATATTATTATTTGATGTTCGGTTTGGACTCACCATTTAAAAAATGGCCTGAAGTTGTTCTACAAACAGAATCAAAACCTGTTGAGTATCAATCAATTTGTGGGTTTTTAGGTTATACAGGATTAGTTAATTCTGGTGTATATTTAATTGATACATGTGCGTTAAGTGATGCTTTTCTTGCTAGATTGCCAGCAATTCAAGAAAAATATTGGCGAATAGGTCATCATGCTAGAAAGATACCTACAAACTATGGTGAGTTTTTGATTAATGGAACGCCTATAGAGGACACTCAATTACAACCTATGTTGGACGATGTTAGCTTGGCAGTGTCTGGTGATTTATTTACTATTGAAAGATTTAAAGCAATTTATAGGCTGAATATTTCTAAGCCCTATGTGTTTGACGATAATAAATATAAGAACCCTGAAATTCAATTGGAGGTTTCTAATATCCCACAAGAAATGGATTATGATGAAATCGATCATAATAGAGTAAATAATGGGGCCGCTTGGGATAGAGAGGGTCATATTATTATATATAAAAGTTTGAAAGTGAACTTTAAAACTGCTCAACCTTATTCAACATTAAAGATGACTTTAGATAATAATGATAGATATCAAGTGTATATTAATGGTCGTCTAATTAAAGTTATACCTGTATCTTCACATTTAGTAAATGGTGGTGGTGTGGTCAATCATAGTGTCAAGATTCCACATAATACGATGGTTAAATCTATTGAAATTATACCGATTGATGGGGATGGGAAGTACTCATTAGGGCATTTAGTTTTAAATTAAATGGGGAGGGGAAACCCTCCATCTTTTTATTTGAATCAAAGATTAAGCTACAACAGTTTCAAACTCTAAACCTATTACCAACTGCTCAGGCACCCACTCTTTAGGTTTTGTAGATTGAGTCAGTGATAATAATCTTAGGTTTTGCTCTTCACATCTATAAGTTAATTGAGTGTAAAAGGGTTCTGGTAATGTGGGCTGTGTATTTTTTTGCACCATTATTACAAAGGAAATATTTTGTTTACTTAATAGTTGTATGCGTTGTGCTGTAAGCTGTTTGCGGGTGATATTCATAATTTTGTTAATATCAATACCATAATGTAAAAGCGCCTTTTTGCTTAATTTGCTATCTGAAATAATGACCATCCATGCATGAGCCTGAGTGGACAATAAAGCAAGTTGTTCTGGGGTGATTTCATCAACCTGCTCGGTGTTTTCTTGTTCTGTAGACAATTCATCAGTTTGCTCTGCTTCTTTAGACCATAAGCCATGAGTGGCTTTTTGATAGGCATAATTTGAAAAGTTACGAGCATTATTTAAAGAAATCATAGATTCACCCTGATTGTTATTTGTACATATACTGTATTCTTAACCAGTGTTAACCAGTAGTCAATCAGTATTTTTTAAAATATTTAAAAATTGTTAGGTTTTGAGAAGTCTTCGCAGGTCAATTACGCTATTTATATTGATTTTTTAGTTTGAACTCACCGTCGTGAAATTGGTTTTTCGATGTATTATCCATTAAACTGCTTGCAGCCAATTTTCTGGTGTATGTTTTAAATGAGGTTATTTTGGATATTCTGTATTTATTGATTCCTGTGACGTTAGGGCTTTTAACTGTAGCAGTTGGGCTGTTTTATTGGACTGTTAAAAGCGGCCAGTATGATGACTTGGATTCACAAGCTCATCGAATTTTGTTTGATAATGAAGAAGATGAAAAAATGATGCCACCTGAAGTGCGGATCAAAAAAGACAAACCAACTAAAACAGAGCAAACGGATGCTCAATAATTATTGGCCTCATATAATTACCGGATTTTTATTAGCCTTTGCAGCGGCCGGACATTGTATTGGTATGTGCGGAGGATTAATTCAAGGTCTTAATGTTCAAACTAAGCAGGGGATTAACTGGGGAAAATTGTGGCGTTATCAATTTGGTAGAGTGACTACTTATTTTATTTTGACGCTTTTAGTGAGCGCTGCATTTTTTCCTTTAACGTCTAAGTTTGTTGTGATTTCTCGCACCATTGCTGCATTGTTTTTAATTATGCTCGGATTGCATTTTTTAAATGTAAAAATATTTACTCAAACTTTAGAAAAATTAGCGTTGCCATTTTGGCGCAGAATTTCTTCAATGGCACAAATGCTATTACGTGCCAATCAAGGTTTTAAGCAGTATCTTGCAGGTATTGTCTGGGGATGTATTCCCTGTGGTTTACTATATTCTGTGATTCCTTATAGTGTGAATTTAGCGGATTTGAAAGCAAGTCTGTTATTAATGGCAGGTTTTAGTTTTGGCACCTGTATAACTCTATGGATGAGTGTGATGTTCTCAGATGTTTTACGAACGTGGTTAAGTAATCAATATCTAATGAAGTTTAACGGAATAATACTTTTATGCTTTGCAGGATATAGCCTGTTCATTCTTTTTAGGTAGTCTACACTTGGATAAATAGTTAAATTTATTCAAAAAATATGAAAAAAATACTCATAATTGAAGACAGCCCAATCATTATTAAAATAATACGTCACTTAGCAAAGCAAGTGCTGCAATTGCCCTATATTTTTGCTCAGAGTTTTTCTGAAACAAAAGTTTTATTAGAAAACAAAGACGATTATTTTGCAGCCATCGTGGACTTGAATTTACCTGATGCGCCAAATGGAGAAGTCGTTCAGTATTGTTTAGAAAAGCACCTCCCTGTAGTCGTTTTAACAGGTTCTGTAGATGAAGAACGACGCAAAGCGTTATTTGATATGGGGGTGGTGGATTATGTGGTTAAGGATGGAAAATATTCTTATCAGTTTGCATTGAAATTAATTAACCAATTACAGCTTAATCAAAGCATTAATGTGATGGTTGTTGACGATTCAAAGCCAGCTAGACATCATATGCAAAAATTATTATCCCGGTTATTATTTAATGTTTTTGAAGCTGAAGATGGGCAACAAGCATTGGATATTCTTGCGAAGAATTCGGATATTAATTTAATGATAACTGACTATTACATGCCAAATGTCGATGGATTTGAGTTAGTTAAACAAATACGAAATAAATATGAAAAAAATGATTTAATGATTATTGGTTTATCTGGTGCTGAAGAAAAAAATATTTCGGCAAAATTTATTAAGCAAGGTGCAAATGATTTTTTAGGTAAACCATTTATCCCTGAAGAATTTAATTGCCGTATTTTAGCTAATACAGAATCCATGTATATGTGGAAACAACTAAAAGAAATGGCCTATCATGATCATTTAACCCATTTATATAATGAAAATTATTTTATTGAGCAAGGAAAATCATTAGTTAGTCATGCTAACAAACAGCAATCTCATTTATCTATGGTGTATTTAAAGCTTGACCATTTATTGGATATTGAAGATCGATTTGGTGAAGAAAATTATCATCATATTGTAAAAAGTTTTGCACAGGGTTTGGCGGTTCGATTTAAGAAATTTGTTTGCACGCGCATCTCAGATGATACTTTTGGTTTGTTATTAGCAGGAATTAATCACAATCAGGCCATGACATTAATGGAAACGTTTTTAGAGCAAATGAATGAAGTGGTTTTTGAAATGGAAGGGCATGAAGTGTTTGTACAATTTAGCGCGGGAGTCAGCAGTGATAGCGCACAAGGGTTTGAAGGGCAATTAGAAATTGCGATTAGCCGAATGCATATTGCAATAGAAGAAGGTCGAAATCAAGTAAGAGGTGGATCTTAAATTTTTGAACTAAGGATCACAAGTGCTTAAAAACGCCTGAATCAGCGGGTCAGATTGTTTTCGCTTTAAACAGCATAATCCCACTTCGTAATCTTTTAATTTTGGTTCCGCATTAAAAATTTCAATTTTTTCTTTCATTGGAGAATGTTCAAGTACAATAGCAGGCACGACTCCCACCCCTAGGCCAAGTCCAACCATACTCACAATTGCTTCATGTCCGGCCACCTTTGCATAAACTTTCGGTTTAATAGTTTTATGCTCATACCATTTTTGTAATCGTTCTTTTGCCAACCCTTTTTGAGACATAATTAAAGGTAATTCTTGCCAGTCAATTTGTTGTTGTAAAGAAAGTTTTCTAACTTGTGATTCCATCGTTGGGCGAATAAAAACAAGTGGCGTCGTGGTGATATGCGTAAAGGATAAATTAGAATCAAATTTATCTGGTTTGGGTGCAACGGCGATATCTGCTTGAGATTCATTTAATTTATCCAAAGCTAATGCGGCATCGCCTGTTTGTAAATTTACTTCAATATTAGGATATAACGTTCTAAAGCGAGTTAACAAATCCAGCATAATGCTATAAGAGGCTGTCACCGAACAGTAAATATTTAATTGCCCCTTTAAGTTAGAATATTGATTGTCTAGTTTGTGTTGTAGTGTGGTCCATTGTTCTACCATTTCCAAAATCACAATTTTGGTTTGTTCGCCAGCAGAAGTAATTTTCACGCTGCGGTTGTCACGTTCAAACAGTTTAACGTTAAGCTCTAATTCTAATCTAGAAATGCTTCTGCTTAACGTTGAAGGGCTGACATGCATTATTTCACTGGAGCGGCCAAAGTGTAAAGTTTGACACAAATTCAAATAGAGTTTTAACGTTTTAATATCCATAATGTTCTCTAGATCGCTTGGTTAAATTGCAACATAAATGTGCTATTACCTTGCGTGTCAAATCCAAAGTCTACACGGATTTGCTGTGTTTGATCTGGTGGTAAACCAACACGAAGTCCAATCCCGTAGTTTATTTGAATATCATTTTGAGTATCAATTTGACCTAATGATAAAAAACCAACTGCGCCTAGGTGCTTATTAAATTGTGCACGATATTCATTTTGTAAAGTTAACGCTTGTTTACCAATGAATCGATTGGAATCAAATCCACGCATAATTTTAGATCCCCCAAAACGAGCATCTAATAAATTACCTGTGGTGTATTGAAATAAACCGCGTGTAACAAACGTTTGTTTGTCAGTAATACTGTGATAGTACCGCGCATCCAATTCAAGTTTGGTTGAAAAAGTTCCGCCTTTTGTTGTGGATAAAAAATGCGGTTTTAAGTTAAAGGAGGATTCAAGCATGTAACCTTTTTTTGAGTTTGTGCCATTATCTCGCTCATCAATTAAATAACCAACACCGGTATTCACTGACATCCCATTTTTGTATTGAGCAGGAGCATCCTCTGCGTAATCTTTGTAGTCTAATGTGAACTCATAAACTATATTATGAGTGTCTTTAATATTTTGTGTGAATTTTGGGTTGATTTTACTTGTTTGCCGATCAATTAAAATTCCTTCTAATTGAGCATTTGGATAATCTTTAACATAGAAATTAGACACATCACCGAAAATTTCTAAGTCCAAATTTTCTGCTATTGTGTATTTTTTCCAGCGAGTTTCTAAAGAAATGACAGGGCCGTCAGCAGCATATAATAAAACATCAAATTCTTGGTCGCTTGGGTTGTCAGCTAATTTATTAGGGTAACGAAAATATGCCACACCTAAAATCCATCCATAAGTGCCTTCATAAGCAATAATGGGAACATATGACTGATTTGACGCTTTTGTCTCTAAAGATTGAGTGGTCGTCTTGGATTGTTCAGATGCTGCGATTGCCGAACTAATAAATGTAGAGGCAATTATTAACATTAGATAATGAAATAGTTTAATCATAGTTAAAAGTCTTAGTTCTTAAGGAAATGGTGGATTGTATACTTCTGAGCTACAAAATTTACTATATTTTGATTTAATGTTGCAGAAGATGCAATGTTGAAATGGAATTTAACTAAATGTGAAACATATAACGAGTTTTAGTTAAGGAATCTCTGATTTAGAATCCTAAAGACTCAATAAAAAAAATCTTACAATTTTTTTTCTAAAAAACACCCTGAAATTGCGAAAAAACTCGCATACTTCCTAGAATTTGGCTGGTTTGCCAAATTCTAGGCGTAACTCGCCTAGTTCATTTATAAATTCCTCATCATATAAATATTGGCTAACGTAAATAACATCGTCAGCTGTGCCGCATTTTTTGCTAGCCCTTTGTATTTCACTTTTCGAAATCCAAACTGACACTTTACGATTCTAAAAATATGCTCCACCTTCGCTCTTAATTGCGCCTTTATTTTTTCCGTGGCTTTTTTGTCATTGTAAATTGTGCCCGTCCCGTGTTTTTTTACTAATGAACTTGGTCGCTCTGCGATCAGCCATTGGGCTGAAACATCTTTATTTTCTTCACGCTGATCCGCACCTAAATATCCGCTATCACCACCGATTAATTTTTCTTCACCGTGCAATAAATTATGCGCTTCGGTCACATCATGATGATTAGCCGATGTAAATGTCATGCTGTGCGCCACGCCTGTGTACATGTCGACACCCACGTGCGCTTTCATTCCAAAATAATATTGATTCGCTTTTTTGCAGGAATGCATTTCTGGATCGCGTGCTTTCGATTTGTTTTTGGTTGAAGGTGATGCGTGAATAATTGTGGCGTCCATCAGTGTCCCTTCTTTTAATAATACACCTTGATCAACCATAATTTGGTTCATGGCTTGTTGCATTTTTTCTTGTAATTTATGCTTCTCAAGCAAATGCCTAAATTTTAAGATGGTCGTTTCATCAGGAATTTTATGTGTTAATTCTAATCGAGCAAATTGTCGCATGGATGCAATTTCATAAAGTGCATCCTCCATTGATGGATCACTCATCGTATACCAGTTTTGCATTAAATGAACACGAAGCATCGTTTCAAGCGGGTAAGGCTGACGACCTTTTTTATGCATTTTTGGATAAAATGGCTCGATGATAGGCAGAAAAACGCCCCAAGGAACAAGTCCTTCCATTTGATTAAGGAATTTTTCTTTTCGAGTTTGTTTTCGTTTTAAATGGGATTCTGCGTCTGTAAAGCTGAGTTGTTTCATGTGATATATAGGTTTCATTTAAAATTAATGGACACTCATATTTTAGCATTATTTAAACAGAGTTTCCTTAACAAAACTTAACAATAATATGCAAAAAAATATTTTTGAACTAAAATTATAGTCACAAAATAATTTCTGGATGCTTATGTCTAAACAAACGTTTATTGATACTGTTGATGATATTTTTACTCGAGCAAAAAAAGCAGGCATTTTTCATTTATCACCCGATGACGAATTCTTAAATGGTCGAATAATCACCATTGATTCTAAGCCATTAGTAAATTTTGGTTCTTGCTCTTATTTAGCATTAGAAAAAAATGAATTCATTATTGATGGAATTGTACAGGCTGCCAAACAATTTGGCAGCCAGTTTTCAAGTTCAAGAGCCTACGTATCTTGTCCTTTATATGACGAACTTGAACAACTTTTGCAAAAATTAAGTGGCTACCCAAGTTTAGTTACGCCTTCAACCACGCTAGGGCATTTTAGTTCATTACCGACCTTAGTTAGTCAAAATGATTTGGTTATTTTAGATCATCAAGTGCATGCTTCGGTTCAATCAGCTGTCAGGCAATTACGCGCAACAGGCATCCAAACTACTATGATTGAGCATAGTAACTTAGAAGAGTTAGAACAGAAACTGAATCAATTTCGCCATCATAAAGAAAAAATTTGGTATTGCTTAGACGGTGTTTACAGTATGTATGGAGACTTCGCACCTTTAACAGAATTGGTTTTACTGCAACAAAAGTATTCGCAATTAAATTTATATATAGATGACGCTCATGGATTTAGTTGGACGGGAGAATTTGGTAAAGGGTACGTTTTAAGTCAATTAGCCCTTAATGAAAGAATTGTGGTTGCAGCATCATTAAATAAAGCATTTGCAGCAAGTGGCGGGGTTTTGTTTTTTGCAAATGAAGAACAAAAAAGAAAAGTTAGAACCTGCGGCGGCACGTTGATTTTTTCAGGCCCAATTCAACCTCCCATGTTAGGCGCTGCTATAAATAGTGCGAAATTACATTTAAATGGTGAAGTTGGAAAAAGACAAAAAAAATTAGCAATTCTTACTAAAATTTGTTCCGATCAATTTAAACAACTTTCATTACCAGATATATCTAATCCAAGCACTCCTATTTTTTATATAGCTACATCACTTTTAGATAGCGGGTTTGAGCTAGTCAATAAAATGATGCAAAAAGGGAAATACGTCAATATTGGATTATACCCAGCTGTACCCATTGCAAATACGGGGGTGCGGTTTACTTTAAATACACATTTACATGAACAGGATGTAAGAGATTTATGTTTGGATTTAGCAAATGCTTACAGTGAATCATTATATTCAAAAGGAGCGAATGTTAACCAAGTGATTGATGCTTTTAATCTTAATACAGATCAATCTACTTCCTTTAAAAAACGTTATCAGCAAGAGGTAAAAACTAAAAAGTTAAAAATAGAAATACAAGATAGTATTCATAAAGTAGATCAAGTCGCTTGGTCTAAATGTTTTGGTGATGATAGTTTTTTGCACGTTAACTATTTAGATGCCTTGGAAAAAACATTTTCACAAAATTATCCCAATCAAAAACAATTAGAGAAAGATAATACTTGGCAGTTTTATTATGTGAGTATATTTGATCAAAATAATCAACTTATATTAGCTACTATGTTTACTCGATGTTTTATGAAAGATGATATGCTTTTAGAGAAAATGCTCAGTGAAAAAGTAGAGGCCGTTAGGCAGCAAACTTCTCAGGCATTTAGTTCATATGTATTAATGATGGGAACATTAATTACAGAAGGCTCACATTTGTTTGTTGATACAAATCATGCAGAGTTTAAACATGCGGTTTTACAACTAATAGAATGGATGAAAAGCCATTCAAAGGAAGTATCTGGATTAATACTGAGAGATTTTATTGAAATTAATGAGCAAGTTGAATCCGTATTTATGGAGCAGGGGTTTATTAAAACTCAAGGTTTAGATAATCATAAATTAGATGCTGGTATGATCAGTAGCGATATTGATGCTTGGCAAATGCAATTAAAGCCGAAATATCGTTACTTTCAACGTGCTTATGTGCTGCCTCATTATCAAAAAAACACAGTGAATGTTTGTGAAAATTATGATTCCCAGCAATTGGAGCACTTTTATCAGTTGTATTTAAATGTGCAAAGAAAAGCCAGAGAAATCAATACTTATGCATTGCCTAAAGCGCTATTTGACCATTTAATTCAATTAGAAAATAGTGAGATTCTAGAAGTGTACATAGACTCAGAGGCTAAATTGAGCACAAAGCCACAGGCAATGGTTCTTTGTTTAAAACAGGGGGCTGACTATTATGGCGTTGTTGCTGCAATAGACTATGCTTTTATAGAGCGAGCTGTTTATCGGCAAATGCTTGTGGCAATTGTCGATCGAGCTAGGGAATTAAATAGCAACCAAATTCATTTAGGCTTTGGTGCGTCTTTAGAGAAAAAGCGTATAGGCGCTAAGGCTTTCAATAACTTTTTATATGTTCAGCAGTTTCAACATTTTTCTTTTGAAGCAATGAACGAAATGTCATCTGACAAACATTAGTGGGCTTGATTTACTGTTTTGAAATACAGTTGGAACATTTAAATGAATACATTCAGTGAGGTGTCTTGTAAAGTTTTAAATAATTATTTACGAGAGATCGAAACTAAAAAACTTGATGTTAGTTTATTTTTAACGGATTGCGAACATGATTTGGATTATTTAAAAAATAAAAATAACCGAATCAGTTGGGACTGCTTTGTTCTTCTTTTAGATAATTTATGTAACCGATTAAATTATGATTATCAAGATATTCGTCAAATTGGTAAAAATTCAATAAACGCACCATTTATGAAACCTTTTTTTGCCGTTGCTCGCGGTTTGTATACATTACCTGAAATGTTTTATTGGTTACATGGCGATAAAAGCAATAAAATGGTGACGTATCTTTTTAGTTGCGTGGATATCAGTTGCAGTTTTGATTCTAATAATAATTTCACAGTAAATTTTACATTAGAGAAAGGTTATAAAAATTGCGATGCATTCTATTGGTCTAGTTTAGGCTTAATGGAAGCCATTCCTTTGATTTATGGTGTGAAGGCATTAAATATAGAAATGACTATAGATGATACGCATGCGACTTATCGTTGCCAGGTTCCTAATGTTGGAGGACTATTCAGTCGTATAAGACGATTTATTATGGCGCCCTTTATCATGACTCAAACCACAACCGAATTACAAAATGCCCATAATGAATTGTATTTAAAAAATGAAAAACTCATTGAAGATAACCGAAAGTTAGTAGAAACACAGCGAAGATTAGCAATCAGCAATGTAGAGGCATTAAATGCTTCCAAAGCTAAGTCTCGATTTGTTGCAAAAGTTTCCCATGAGTTGCGTACTCCGTTAAATGGCATTTTGGGCATGAATCAAATTTTGCTTGAAAGTGGTTTGAATGACGTACAATCGGAATATTGCAAAACCATTGATGCATCTAGTGAAACATTATTAGTATTATTGAATGATTTGCTTGATTTAGGCCAAATTGAAGCCGGTGAAGTGAAATTAAATCAAACTGAATTTACACTTCAACAATTACTCAAACCTATAGAATCAATTTTTAATTTACGAGCTAAAAGTCAAAATTTAGAGTTTGAAACGTATATAGTTAATGATTATATAAATGATTTTGTTTTTATTGGTGATTTTGCCAGAATTAATCAAGTTTTAAATAACTTGTTGTCCAACGCGTTTAAATATACCACTCAAGGATTAGTTTATTTTAATATTGCTTATACCCATGGACAGCTTGTATTTAATATTAAAGACAGTGGTGTAGGAATCAGTGAAGAAGATCAAAAAATAATATTTGAGCCGTTTAAACAGGTAAACCCTGATAAAGATGGAGTGGGACTAGGTTTATCTATTGTGCATAATTTACTTGAACTAATGGATGGGCATATTCAAATTGATAGTGAAGTGAATAAAGGCACATTAATTGTTATCACGTTGCCTATTGAGCACATTAGAAATAATGAGGTGACTGTCAGTAACACACCTGAAACTCATAAAGTATGGAAAAAATTAAATATACTTTTGGTCGAAGATAATGATGTTAATCAATTAATCGCACGAAAGTTTCTGACTACTGAAGGGCATCATGTAAATTGCGTGGTAAATGGATTAGAGGCTGTTGAGGCAAGTAAAAATAACCAATACGATTTAATATTAATGGACATCAATATGCCTGTTATGGATGGAATAGAAGCAACAACGTTAATCCGAAAGCAGTTTGATTGCATGCAATTGCCGATAATAGCCCTTACTGCTAGCGCATCAACTTCTAATATTGAACATTATAAGGACATTGGAATGAATGATACGTTGTCCAAACCCCTTCGAAAGGAACGATTAGTACAGGCTTTGCGTCAATTTCAAATCTTGTAAATTCAGTTTATTCAAATGTTGAATGTGTTGCATATTATGCAATATAGATTGCAATCAATTCATTATGCGCAATACAGTTTCTGGCTTATGATAGCGCCAATCCGAAAATTCGGTATTTTCTAAAGATTGATTAACAGGAATCCATATCATGGCTAATTATTTCAACACATTATCAATGGCTGAGAAGCTTGACCAATTAGGTCGTTGTCGTTTCATGGACCGTAGCGAATTCGCTGACGGTTGTAATGCCCTTAAAGGCAAAAAAGTAGTCATCGTAGGTTGTGGCGCTCAAGGTTTAAACCAAGGCTTAAACATGCGCGATTCTGGTTTAGATATCTCTTACGCATTACGCGGTGCAGCAATTGCAGAAAAACGTCAGTCTTTCTTAAACGCATCTGAAAACGGTTTTGTTGTGGGTACTTACGAAGATTTGATCCCACAAGCTGATTTAGTATGTAACTTAACACCTGACAAGCAGCACACTTCAGTGGTTAACGCGATCATGCCTTTAATGAAAGAAGGCGCGACATTAGCTTACTCTCACGGTTTCAACATCGTTGAAGAAGGTATGCAAGTACGTAAAGATTTAACAGTAATCATGGTTGCTCCTAAGTGTCCTGGTTCTGAAGTACGTGAAGAATACAAACGTGGATTTGGTGTTCCAACTCTTATCGCAGTTCACCCTGAAAACGATCCACAAAACCACGGTTGGGATTGGGCGAAAGCATACGCATCTGCAACAGGTGGCGATCGCGCGGGTTGTTTAGAATCTTCTTTCATCGCTGAAGTTAAGTCTGACCTTATGGGCGAGCAAACTATCCTTTGTGGTATGTTGCAAACTGGCGCAATCTTAGGTTACGAAAAAATGATCGCTGATGGTTTAGAAGCTGGTTACGCATCTAAATTGATCCAGTACGGTTGGGAAACGATCACTGAAGCACTTAAGTACGGCGGTGTTTCTGGCATGATGGATCGTTTATCTAACCCAGCTAAAATCGAAGCGTTCAAATTAGCTGAAGAATTAACTGAGACTATGCGTCCTTTATTCCGCAAGCACATGGATGACATCATCACTGGCGAATTCTCTCGCACAATGATGGAAGATTGGGCAAATGATGATGCAAACCTATTAAAATGGCGTTCAGAAACTGCTGAAACAGCATTTGAAAAATCAACAGC
The DNA here is from genome assembly GCF_045862395.1 of Marinicellulosiphila megalodicopiae. Lineage (NCBI taxonomy): Bacteria > Pseudomonadati > Pseudomonadota > Gammaproteobacteria > Oceanospirillales > Marinicellulosiphila > Marinicellulosiphila megalodicopiae. The sequence continues at coordinate 3,481,487 of NZ_AP023087.1, read as the reverse complement.
AACTGATGCTGCTATCGATGAGCAAGAATACTTCGATAACAACATCATGTTCGTAGCAATGGTTAAAGCTGGCGTTGAAATGGCGTTTGAAGCAATGGTTGAAGTGGGTATTGTTGAAGAGTCTGCATACTACGAGTCTTTACATGAAACTCCATTAATCGCTAACACAATCGCTCGTAAGAAATTATACGAAATGAACGTAGTGATCTCAGATACTGCTGAATACGGTTGTTACTTATTCGCACACGCTGCTGTTCCAATGTTAAAAGATTGGGTTAACAACTTAGATTCTGCTTATATCGGTAAAGGTTTACCAGCAGGTTCAAACTCTGTTGATAACAAATTGTTAGTAGAAATCAACCATGATTTACGTAACCACCCAGTAGAATGGGTTGGTCAAGAATTACGTGGGTACATGACTGACATGAAAGCAATCGTAGAATAAGACTGCTTTTTAAGTTTAATTCTTTCATCCATGAAAGAATTAAACGCTTGATTAAATCTCTGGCGGAAGGAAACCTTCCTTGAGATTGAAGTCGCTAAGCCCACTTCCATGTGGGCTTTTTTGTGCCTCACGCTTAAATTCGCGCATTACGTCGTTGGGAAAAGGTCACTTACTGATATGTTTTAGGTATAGGCTCCCTTTTCCCCCATCGAACTGCACAAATTTAAACGCAATCTGAATCATTATTGAGCCAGCATTTTTTGTGGGCTTTTTTTTGCGTGGATGAAATTCGTAGGTCATCCCTTTAGGGTGTCATATGGGGTTTTTAGATTTTAATTGGAGGGAGTTGGGGTAGTATTTTAAGATACACTGAACAAGAAATAATATGATTGTGATTGAAGTGTGTTTCTAGAATAGTGTGCCTGCTTAACAATAATAAAAGTTTTGTTAGTGCTAAATGAAGTATGTCTTAGTTGCACCTTTTTAGTTGCACCTTTTTGAAAAATTCAAACAAGTATAGCTTATGAATATAGTGGGTCTGTTTTAGAAAATAGTGAATTTCTGTTTTTTTCTCCATTCATGAAACTGAATATTTTACAGTGACCATGATTTTCATTCATTCGTTTTGCTAGTTCAATAAAGTTTGGGGTGATTGAAATATCTAAAAAACTTTCTTTATGAATTCTTCCTAATATGAAAGAGTCGTGCAATGGTAATCCATGTTCATTGTTTGCCCAAGCACTTAACAATAAGTCTCCTCTGAAATTGATGCCGAAAGATTCTCTAAGCATATCGCAAGGATTGTCGGGAGTAGGTTCGATTAAATGCTTGAGAGCACATTGCAATCTAATTCTCGTGTTTTTTTTGTCTTCTAATTTTTTGAAGTTTGTTATTGCAGATTTTATAGTTTTTTTATCTATTTTGTTATTACTTAAATAATTAATGCCTCTGCCAACTGGAAATGTTCTCATAATTAATAATTCATCAATGTTATATTGCTTTAAAGTATTATAAATTTTTTGAATTGAGTTATTGTCGAGATTCCCTTCGTGGAGAGGGAGTTGTGCTTTCGTTTTGACTCCGAATTTTGAAAATTGACTGGCAATCTTAATGTTAGAGCTGTTGTAACCTTTTGGTCTAGTGCATGGTTGGGTTTTATGTACTTCATCATAAGTGAATTCATACTCGCCAATTATATTAGCTAGTTTTTCAATTCCGTACTTTTTTATAAAGTATCCGGTTGATGTTATCGAGATATTCTCTTTTCCAAATCTTTTGGATGCTTCTTGAATCAACAAAAAGTTCTCATAACATGACAGTGGGTCACCTCCAGCGAAATCAATCTTCACATCATACCCTTCTATGTTTTTGAGTATATTTATTTTTTCTTCTAAAGCTAATTCGATCCCTTTCTCTTGGCGATCAATTAATGTCAAATCAAAAATGGATGGCTCAATATTGGGGTATAGGGCTTTAAATTTTTCGGATAAGTCATTTGTAATTATAGAAGTTTTTTTAAGCGAATGCTCACGAGCAATGATTGAATTTTTTTCTTGCGAAACATGTACAGCATCAGTGCAACAGAATTCACAATCCCAAGGGCAAATAAGGGTTATGTTCCAAATAATATCTAGTATAGACTTCATTTTGTGAAAGTGTTCGAATGTGAAATAAAGTCAATTATGTTGTCCCTTAATATTAATAAAACATCTTTATTTTTTTCTTTGGTAAGCTCATGCTCTTCTAACTCATCTAATGTTTTCCATTCATAATTTCTGTCGCCAACTTTAAATGAATCTTTTTTTGAAATGTCATTTTCTATATTTGAGCCAGTATGTGTCAAATGATAATAATAATTGTGGAATTCTTTGACAACATTATCTTGAGGGTGATATTTGACACTTGTTTCATGTTTGTCCATTAACATTTCAATAATAATCTCTTCTTGCGAGTAATTTAAGTAACCAGCAATTTTTTTCTTTGAATCGGAGTGGTGATCATTTGATGAGATTTTAACGTAAGGTAGAAAAAAACAATTCCATTTGTTTGATTTGAATACTAAAATTTGATCCACATTGTTAATTTGGCGCTTAATAATAAATAAAGAGTTCTTGTCGGGTTTATTAATGTAATTTGTATATAGTTCGCTCTCTAGTAGTTTTACAGGGTCTTCTTTAGAAATGAATCTATAGAATGTGTAAATGAAAAACCCAGTTGAGGTTATAAACCCGAAGTTTATGAATAGATTTTGAGGTGTTAGATCACCAATGATCTTTTGGTCACCAGTTAGAAAAGTTATTAGGAAAGTTATTGTTAATGATAGGTAAAGTTGCCATAGATTACGTGAACCAATGAAATCGCCATAATTTACTAATAGCAATTTCAATGTGTCTTTTCTATAAGTTAGCTGATCGGCAATATATATTTTTTCAGGTAAAGCTGAAGTGCTAGTCTTTTCTTTATTAAAAAAAGTGAATATTGACATATGAAACTCCCTATCTGTTTATATTTTGGTCTTATGTAATGATATTATTTGACAAGAATTTCGCAAATAATCTTCGCCCATGGTTCAATGTTATAATTCCCTGAAAGTAATTCTTCAGGAGATACAAAACCAACAGTTTTTAACTGGTCTTCGGATGATTCAATACCTTTTCCATCAAGTTCATGTACATATACTACTGCAATATGATGTCTATCGACTTCAGTCTCATCAGAGCAAACTTTTTTCTCTAGTTCAATAGTATTTACTATTTTAGAAGTTAAGTTTATTTCTTCTTCAAGTTCACGTGCCATCGTTTGAGTAAGTGATGTTTTTAGGTCAATTACGCTATCTTTGATAACAAGATCTGCTAAATCCCAGTGCCCACCAACAGCTACAGCAATTTTATTGTGGAGCCGGCTTTCTCCTCCTTTAGATGTGCGTTCGTATGCCCATACTTTGCCTTTATGTGTGAAAATTGAAACGGGTAGAAGTTGACGAAATTCATCATCGTTTTCTAAAGCAGCTCTTTGCCCAAGCATAAGGTCACTGTTTTTAAGTTCATAATCAACAAATCCATATTCGCGGTGTTTAACTTTCTCGGATTTAATGCATACGATGTGTTCTTGGTGTTTACTCATAATACGTCTCGCAATTTTATTATTCAGATAAATTAAAGTATTTAATGATAGATATGAGGAGGTAAATTTAGTATTAGATTTACTGTCATTCTAATACTACTGGCCTTGTCAATCTAGTGACTTAGTTAATGTTATTCTGATTTGAATTTAATTGTGTGTTTAAAGGTAAACTAAATTGTCGCAGTGAATTATTTCGTTATCACATGCGTAACCTAGTGTTTTACTGATTTGTGCGGTGGGTTGGCCAATAATTTGTTGTAGATCAGTGGCGCTGTAATTACTTAAGCCACGGCCAAATATTTTACCTGATTCGTCTGCAAGGCTGACGACTTCGCCGCGTAAAAACGATCCGCTTGATGAAATAATCCCAACGGGTAATACGCTTTTATGATTTTTAATGGCTTGGTGTGCGCCGCTATCTACCATTAATGTGCCTTTGGTTTGTAGGTGTCCTGCAATCCATTGTTTGCGTGCATTAATGGGTTCTTGGTCCGCTAGTAATAATGTACCGAGTTTTTCGCCTTTAAATAAACGCACGATGACGTCTTTTTCCATGCCTGATGCAATATTGGTATTGGCACCGGATCTTGCGGCTAATTTTGCTGCGCGGATTTTTGTGATCATACCGCCACGACCTAATGCACCACCGCCGGTTGCCATTAATGCAATGTCGGAATCGCTGGCGTTGGCTTGTTCTATTAATGTGGCGTCTGGGTTGCTGCGTGGATCTTTGTTAAATAATCCCAATTGATCGGTCAAAATAATTAAACGATCGGCAACCATTAAGTTGGCAACCAGTGCGCCTAATGTGTCGTTGTCACCAAAGCGAATTTCGTCGGTAACCACGGTGTCGTTTTCGTTAATAATTGGGATGATGCCTAGTTCTAGAAGGGCTTCTAGTGCGGCTTTTGCGTTTAAATAACGGGTGCGGTTGGCTAAATCATCATGGGTAAGCAGAATTTGAGCGCTGTGCATTTGGTGTGCGTTAAAGCATTGTTCGTAAAATTGAACGAGTTTGGTTTGACCAATGGCGGCGGCGGCTTGCAATTTAGCCATTTGTTCTGGGCGTGTTTTCCAGTCTAAATGGCTCATGCCAACGGCAACGGCACCAGAGGATACTAAAATGACTTCAATATCATTGCTGCGTAAATTTGCCATTTGTGCGCACCAATCTTTAATGCGCACTTCGTCTAGACCGGCACCGTTTTGTGTTAACAGTGCGCTGCCTATTTTTATGATCCAACGTTGTTTTTTCATGTATCTAATTTCTAATCAGAAAGGGAATTAAACGTATTGTACGTCGACATCAAAATCGTCGTCGTCATAATCTTCATCGTCTTCGATGCCTTGCTCTTGCAATGCTTTGCGTTTTGCGCGTCTTGCCAATGCAAGGGTTTCAATACGTTCGCGCGCTTCTTGTTCAACAATTTCACGATGCTCGTTTTGTGCTTGAGCGTAATCTTCGTTGTTGTCCATTTGTTCTTTGTATTGTTCGATGAATTCCATTAACTGCATCACAAGGCCTTCACAGCCGTTGCCTTTAATGGCACTGATGTGGAATACCGGCCCAGTGTGACCTAGTGCGTCTACAACATGCTGGCAGCGTGCTTTTAATTCGTCTTCAGGAATTAAATCGGTTTTGTTGAGTACTAACCATCTTTCGCGTTTTGCCAATTCTGGGCTGAAACGTTTTAATTCACGTACGATTGTTTTCGCATGTTCACCAGGATCAGACTCATCAAACGGTGCCATATCAACAAGGTGTAATAAAATACGAGTACGAACAAGATGTTTTAAGAAACGAATACCAAGACCAGCGCCTTCTGATGCGCCTTCAATAAGACCTGGAATATCCGCTAATACGAAACTTTTATATGGGCCTGCACGAACTACACCTAGGTTTGGCACTAAGGTTGTAAACGGGTAATCGGCTACTTTTGGTTTTGCAGAGCTGACTTGACGAATGAATGTTGATTTACCCGCGTTAGGTAAACCTAACAATCCAACATCTGCCATCACTTTTAATTCTAATTTGATGTTGCGTGATTCACCTAAAGAGCCTTTTGAAAATTGGCGCGGTGCACGGTTAACACTGGATTTAAAACGGGTGTTACCTAAGCCGTGAAAACCGCCTTGGCATATTTTCACTTCGTGACCGTGGAAGGTTAAATCCGCTAATACTTCTTCTGTGTCTTCATCAATAATAGTGGTGCCAACAGGTAATATGAGAACTTCATCTTCACCTTTGTGACCTGTCATTTCACGACCGCGACCTGGCTCACCAGATTGTGCGTGATACTGACGTACGTAACGATAATCAACTAGAGTGTTCACGTTTTCGTCGGCCTTTACGAATATGTGGCCGCCGTCTCCGCCGTCCCCACCATTTGGACCGCCTTTCGCTTTATATTTTTCACGCAAAAAACTCATGCAGCCATCGCCACCTTTTCCGGCTTCAACACTTACACTGGCTTCATCGACAAACTTCATGATCTACTCTCTAATTAACTATTACTACGAATGGGTTTTACAATTTAAACTTTTTTACTGCTTAAGATAGAGAAACAGCCTTGCGACTATTAACTGTGTTAAACACATTTAATACCCGAAGGCTGAAAGGATTCTATATTAGTAGTATTTACTTACGACCTGAACGCTTACGTTCGTTGTCTGTTAAGTATTTTTTACGGATACGAATTGACTCAGGTGTTACTTCTACTAACTCATCATCATCAATAAACTCTAAAGCTTGCTCTAGCGTCATTTTGATAGGTGGTGTTAAGTTAATTGCTTCATCCGTACCTGATGCACGAACGTTGGTTAACTGCTTACCTTTAGTCGGGTTAACGGCTAAATCGTTGCTACGGCTATGAATACCTAATACTTGGCCTTCATAAACTTCAACGTTTGGACCTAAGAATAAACGACCACGTTCTTGTAATGTGAACAATGAGAAGCCTAATACTTTACCTGTTGCCATTGAAATCAATACGCCGTTTTGACGCTGACCAATATCACCACCTTTAACTTCACCGAAGTGATCAAAGATAGAAGTCAAAATACCAGAACCTGACGTCATCGTCATGAACTGTGAACGGAAACCAATCAAGCCACGTGCAGGCATCATGAATTCTAAACGCGTACGACCTTTACCATCTAAAACCATGTTGGTTAAGTCAGCTTTACGAATACCCATTTCTTCCATTACCGCACCTTGATGTTCATCTTCAACATCAATGATTACGTTTTCGTATGGTTCAACTAATTTACCGTCTACTTCTTTTTGAACAACCTGTGCACGAGATAAGGCTAATTCGAAACCTTCACGACGCATAGATTCAATTAATACAGATAAATGTAGCTCACCACGGCCAGATACTTTGAACTTATCAGGTGTTTCGCCTGGTTCAACACGTAATGCAACGTTGTGGATTAATTCTTTTTCTAGACGGTCTGCGATGTTACGAGTAGTAACAAACTTACCTTCTTTACCAGCAAACGGTGAATCGTTTACTTGGAATGTCATGCTTACAGTTGGCTCGTCAACGCTAAGCGCTTTCATTGCTTCAACTTTACTTGGATGACAAATCGTATCTGAAATGCTTAATGGGTCAATACCCGTTACACAAACGATTTCACCGGCAACGGCTTCATTAACTTCAATACGTTCTAAACCTAAGTAACCCATGATTTTTTGGATACGGCCTTTACGCTCAACGCCTTTCGCGTCAACAATGATCAATGGCTCGTTGATTTTTGCAGTACCGCGAGTAACACGGCCAACACCAATTACACCCACATAGCTGTTGTAATCAAGTGCAGAGATTTGCATTTGGAAAGGACCGTCAACATCCACTTCAGGAGCCGGTACTTTATCTAAAATAGTTTCGAATAATGGCGTCATATCATCAGCCATTTGATCAGGTTCGTAACCAGCAATGCCGTTTAATGCTGATGCGTACATGATTGGGAAATCAAGTTGCTCATCGGTTGCGCCTAAACGATCAAATAAGTCGAAAATTTCATCTACAACCCAGTCAGGACGTGCGCCTGGACGGTCAATTTTGTTGATAACAACAATTGGCTTCAAGCCTTGCTCGAACGCTTTTTGTGTTACGAAACGCGTTTGTGGCATAGGACCATCAACGGCATCAACCAATAGTAAAACCGAATCAACCATCGATAATACACGTTCAACCTCACCACCGAAATCGGCGTGACCTGGTGTGTCTACGATGTTAATACGCGTACCGTTGTAGCTGATCGCTGTATTTTTTGCCAAGATCGTGATGCCACGCTCTTTTTCTTGATCGTTTGAATCCATGATACGTTCAGCGCCGTCATCACGACGATCCAAAGTACCGGATTGGCTTAAAAGTTTATCAACAAGTGTTGTTTTACCGTGATCGACGTGGGCAATAATTGCAACGTTACGGATAGACTGTATATCTGTGCTCATTAGTTCTTCTCAAATAACTCAATACTGTACCAAAGCACAAACATTGAAAGGGTTAAAATTTGGCGCGCATTATACCTGTTATGTTTTGGAAAATCTGTATTTTAATGTGTTTAGTGTAAATTGATGTTGACAAAATTTAAATTTAGACAGTTATTGCCCTTTGATTTGGGCTATTGCACAATGCGCGCCTCTCCCAATCACTAGGAAATTTGCCTTGTTAAGTTATCGTCATTCCTTCCATGCTGGCAATTATGCGGATGTACTAAAGCACCTTATTTGTGTTGAAATATTTGAACATTTTTTAAAAAAAGAGAAGCCTTTTGAGTACATTGATACTCACAGTGGTGCGGGTATGTATTCGATTAATTCCGATCAAGCACAAAAATTAAAAGAATATGCAGGTGGTATTGGATTAATTAAGCCATCTGAATTTCCAGAATTGAACAACTATTTTGAAGTGATTCAAAAAGCACAAAAAACTGGATTTTATTCTAATTTGAATCTAAAAAATTTAGATTTTTATCCAGGCTCTCCTTGGATTGCCAAACAATTTTTGCGTCCGATAGATCGTTCATGGCTGTTTGAATTGCACCCAGAAGACTATAAGTTTTTATGTAAAAATGTGTCGCCCTCCAAGAAAAATCGCGTGCAAGATATTAATGGTTACGACGGTTTAAAACAGTTAATTCCTGTGCAATCGAAGCGTTGTTTTGTGTTGATTGATCCGTCTTATGAAGTGAAAACAGAGTATGACCAAGTAGTAAGTTCAGTAGTAGATGCGTATAAAAAATTCAATGCAGGCACTTATGTGATTTGGTATCCGGTTGTTGAACGTGAACGCATTTTAAGAATGGAGCGACGTTTAAAATCTGGCGGCGTGAAAAATATTCAGCGATTTGAATTGGCTGTGAATATTGATGACACGCAAGATGGCATGAATGCGTCGGGTATGATTGTCGTGAATCCGCCTTGGACGTTGTTTAAGAAAATGCAATTGTTGTTGCCTAAACTGGCCGATGCCGTTGGTCAAAATGGCAAAGGTGGATTTAAGTGTGATGTGTGGGCTGCAGAGTAATATCTGTTTTGAACGTTAGCATGGTTTGTGTAAGTTAGGCATGTTCACTTAGTTAGTTGGATTGTTTTTGTATTGTTGGATGTGCTTTTTTACGCTGATCTTTAATTGTTAATGTATTGGAAACTGATTAAAATTATCCCGAAATTTTAAGGACCTTATGAAGCGTTCTTTTATAAACTTTTATAAACTTTTAACTATTTTTAAACATGAAGGAAAAATGATGAATAAATACATAATTGGTCTTGTTATGACTAGCATGCTACTAGCATGTAACGATACTCCAGAAGTCAAACCTGAAACTAATTCTGGGTCAGGGTCATCAATAACAGTGCCTGTAATAGCGCCTGAATCTAGCAGTACTGTTTTAGATGAACCAGTTACACAAAATGATTATACCTTTGAAATTACACCCAATAATTATGTTGATTTAACGGGTGATGAAGCGGATGTGACAGAAATTTTAGAGTCTTTGGATGATGCAATTGTTTTAATCTCAACAACAAATCCTGATTCAAATACTGAAGTTGAAACCTATGCATGTGAAGTTTCAGGTACTTTTGTTGTTACTGAAAACCTAAATACAGGGGTTGGTCGTGCAATAACTAGCGATTGTGTTATTGCTCTTGGAGATATATCTATAGATGTTGAGATTGTGGCTAATAATCTAAGCGGTTCGATCACTTATATGGATTTAGTCGGAAGTACCAATCATTTAGTATTTGCGTCTTCTGATAATGTCGTTGAATATTATGTGACATACGAAGATTTAGGTAGTGTGTTGATTCGCATTGATTTTGACGAAGGATCAACTGTCATTTATGGTGCAAATAATTCCAGCTTCGAATTAAAGCGTGTAACTGAAAATTATGAATTACGCCCTTGTATCCTACAAGATAAAGATGTTTACGTAGTCAACTCAAGAGTGGTTGATGAAACTATTATTGGGGAAGACGATTATTGTGCGCCTGTAGCCAGTGCTACAGATGGCATCTGGTCTAGTTGGACACAAGAATACTCAACGTTGATTTATAAAGTCACTGTGCCAGATAATGGTGAATATGCTTATATAAATGGTTCTGTCTCTACTAAACATGAAGAAACAAAGTTGAATATTCGTTCAGATTATTTAAGAGCGTATAATTATTCAAATAATATTCATAGAATAGAAGGCTCTTTATTTGCCGGTGAATATTTTATTGAAATTCAGAATTCTGGTTTTAAAGAGTTGGATAATGCTGTTTATCTTGAGCTTAATTTGGAAAATGCGGTTGTTGAGTTTGTTGAAGAAGTATCGCCAGCTTTGTTGGCAGAAAGTGCATGGGAATTTTCAGGTGGTGATTCTATAGGTGCTCCAGGTAATGTTCAGTTTGAATTAACAATTGAAGAATCTTCAAATGCTACGATTTCATTATTGGGTGTCAATGATGGGTTTATGGTTTTATATGACTCTGAATTTAATGAATTGAATTATATTTATTCAACTGAAATGAATTACTTGTTAGATGCCGGTACTTATTATATTGAAGTATCTCCTTTTAACTATGGTTACGCTGGTAATTTTGCGGTGATGGTGGATCTTGAAGTGCCTCAAAACGAAGTTAGTTTTAATTTTTATCAAGAGATTCCATTGCCTGAACCTTTAGAAATTCTGCCTATTTCAATTGGTGATACAGTTTCAGGGACTTGGTTTAGAACGGGCGGGACTCAGCCAAACACTATAGGTAACGCCCAATATCGATTAACGCTTACTGAATCTACTGGTGTAACTATTGATTTGTCTACTAATGACGATGCTTTTTTAATGTTACTTGATGATGAGTTTAATTTAATTGATTCTAATGATGATTATCAAGGTTTGGATAGTCGTATTGAAAGGGTGTTGGCGCCAGGAGTGTATTATATTGAGGCGACTACTTTATCTTCAGGTGTTTCTGCTGATTTTAATTTATCTGTTTTTGAAACTGTTGAAGTTGAAATCTCTAAGACTGAAATTAATGTGATTGAAGTTAATGAATCAGCTTTGGGTTATTGGGTATCTTCTGGTGGCTCGATTGTGAATTCGACGGGTAATCAGGTTTACCGATTAGATTTAGCACAGACAACTAATATAGTGATAGATTTGACTGCTTTGAATAATGACACTTATTTAATGTTACTTGATTCTGAGTTTGCTTTGATTGAGAGTGATGATGGTGGATCAGGTTTAAATAGTCAGATATCTCAAACACTTTTAGCGGGTACATATTATATTGAAGCTGCTACTTTAAGCTCTGATGAGTCTGGTGAGTTTACTTTAAGCGTACAAAGTCTGAATTAATAATTTTGTAACTTATGCTCCCCCTAAAAAAATTGATCGATACAAGTAGTTTATTAGAGCAATGCAGGAGTATATTGCCAATCGCAATCTGAACAGTTACGGATTGTGCTGAATAGATGCATAATCTTTTAATAAAAAAACCGCGATTAAGCGGTTTTTTTATTTTAGGCTTGTTCATACAATGCTTCGTATTCTTTACATGCGTCTTCCCAAGTAAAACGTTTCTTAAATCCAGAACGTTGTAATCGTTTATATACAACCGGTGTGTCGTAATATAATTGATTGGCTCGGTTAAGTGCATCTAGACACTCACTGACTTCGCAATTTTCGAAGGCAAGGCCAGTGGCTATTTTGTCGTTACTGTCATCAAGTGCAATAACAGTATCTTTTAGGCCACCTGTTGATCGTACGATAGGTAGTGTGCCGTAACGCATCGAATAGATTTGGTTCAAACCACAAGGCTCAAACACACTTGGCATAATGAAATAATCACCCGCCGCTTCCATTTGATGGGATAAGGCTTCGCTGTAACCATTGGTAAAATGGAATTTATCAGGGAAGTCGTTTTGCAATTGCACAAGTTGTGCGCATAACGCAGGATCGCCTGATCCTAAAACGGCAATTTGTACGGGGTTGTTTAAAAATTCGCGCAAGGCAGGGATTAAAAAATGATGTCCTTTTTGATCCGTTAAGCGTGAAATATTCACAAATAGAGGAATATTTTTGATGACAGGTAGACCAAGGCTTGTTTGTAAATGCGCTTTGCATTTATGTTTACCCGTGATGTTTCCTAAATCAAAATTTGCAATTAAAGAAGGGTCCGTTGATGGATCCCAAGTGCCATAATCACAACCGTTTGTAATGCCGGATAAATCCGTGCCTTTTTTTACAAAATATTCATGCAATCCATGGCCCGTTTCTGGTTGTCTTAGTTCTTGAGTATACCCAATACTTACACTATTCACTTTATCAGCGAAGTGAATGCCACCTTTTAACATATTTAAATCGCCGTAATCTTCAAATACATTAGGTTCAAAAAATATACTATTAATGCCGGTTGCATGTAACCAACGAGCATGTGCTTTGCCTTGATAAGCGCCATTGTGAATGGTTAATACACTTTTACTATGAGTAAAAAACGCATCAAATTGATAATGCTCTTTTAAATAAAAGGGCGCTAATGCAGTTTGCCAATCATTTGCGTGAACTATTTCTGGTTGAAAATTAATTTTTTTAGCTAATTCTAAACAGGCTTTTGAAAAGAAAGCAAAACGTAGCATGTTATCTTCGTAAGCTTGGTAGCCGTCGTCATAAATTCCATCGCGATCAAAAAAATCATGTTCGAGTAAATAAAAATTAACGCCATTTTTATTAACTAAATAAGCTTTAACAAAATATCGGTCGTAATGATTTAATAAAAAATCAAACGTAATCGGTGTCTGATTTTTATATTGTTGATCTACTTTTGAATAATATGGAAGACAGGTACAAAGGTTGTGCCCGAGTTTTGCTAATTCTTCTGGAAGGGCGCGACCGACATCAGCCAGCCCCCCTGTTTTGACAAAGCCTTCAATTTCCGATGCGAGAAATAATATATTTAAAGGCTTAGAATCCAATGCGCGCTCCTTTAGGGATAACTACAATCCCGTCTTCAGAAACGTGGAAGCGTTCACGATCTTGTACCGGATCTTCGCCAATAATTGTATTTGGCGCAATGGTGACGTTTTTATCAATAATGGCACGACGAATACGACAACCTTGACCAATATCGTTGTTACCCATAATCACAGACTGATCTACATAAGAGTGTGAGTGAACATGAACGTTATAACCAATTACGGATTTATGTACGATGGCGCCAGAAATAATTGAGCCCGATGCAACCATTGAGGAAATGGCTTGGCCTGTACGATTTTTTTCATCGTGTACAAACTTAGCAGGTGGCAAAGATGGGTGGTACGAGCGTAGAGGCCAGTAACGGTTGTATAAATCAAACGGTGGGGCTGTACTGATTAAATCCATGTTTGCTTCGTAGTAACTTTCGATTGTACCTACGTCTCTCCAGTAACCTTTTGACGTTTCGCTTTCGCCACGAATGGTATTTTGAGAGAAGTCATAAACAAACACTTCACCTTTTTCGTATAACTTTGGAATGATGTTGTGGCCAAAATCATGAAGTGAATCATTTTCTGCGGCGTCTTCTTTTAAAGAAGTAACCAGCGTTGGTGCATCAAACACATAGTTGCCCATTGAGGCTAAAACCATGTCGTCAGAACCTGGAATCGTTTTTGGGTTGGTTGTGGGTTTTTCAATAAATCCGATCATTTTCCAGTTTTCATCTACTTCAATAATGCCGTAATGATGCGCTTGGCTAATATGTACTGGGATTGCTGCAACGGTTAATTTCGCTTTGGTTTTATTATGGAAACGAACCATCTGGCGAATGTCCATTTTATAGATATGGTCACCACCAAATACACAAACCACTTCAGGGTCAACGGATTCAATTAAATGAATGTTTTGATAAATTGCATCAGCAGTACCTTGGTACCAATGTTTACCTGTTTGCATTGAAGCTGGAATCGCATCAATAAATCGATTAGTTAAGCCTGTTACTCGCCAAGCCTTAGAAAGATGTTTCATTAATGAATGGGATTTATATTGAGTCAGAACGTAAATTTGTAGTAAATCTGAGTTTACAAAATTATTTAATACAAAGTCGATGATTCGATAATTACCACCAAAAGGCACGGCTGGTTTAGCTCGGATTGAGGTAAGTGGGCTAAGACGAGAGCCTTCACCGCCCGCAAGAATCATGGATAAAATGCCTGACATATATTTCCCCTAAATGACTGATTAAGTCTAATAATTATTTTTCTGTATTTCTGGCGCACTTAAAATACAATTATGATGTTTGCCAGCTTTATTGAATAAAGTTGAAAGATTGGAGGTTAGTGTAACCAAAAGTAACTAGAGAAGTGAAACGATTTAAAGAAAATAGGTGAGATTATTTAATTAGTACTCAAAATATATAAATAATGGCTAGGCAGGGCACTTAACTGTTGGAGGGTGATGCTGATTTAGGAGAGTTTGTTTGAGAAAAAAACACCTCAGAGAATTTAACGGGTTCTCGTTTACCCTCAAAATAAAGCATCGCGGCAACAATACCAGCAATAATCAATATAAATAGTAGAAATTTTAATTTCATAATCGGGTGCCTTTTTGTCATATGCTATTAAAGAGTTACATTTAGTATAGTCAATAAATTTAATTTGACGTGAAATCTACCGTTAGAGGCCAAAATTAGATAAGCTAGTGATGTATTAAATAAGGCAGTTCAAATGATAAAAGTTGTCATAGTAGATGATCATGATGTCGTTCGTTTTGGTATACGGCGTTTATTGGAAGACGTAGCAGAACTTGAAGTGGTCGGTGAATGTTGTAATGGTGAGCAAGCCGTTGAATTAGCAAAAACATTAGCGGTTGATGTATTTTTAATGGATATTCAAATGCCAGGATTAGGTGGTATTGAAGCCACAAGAATGATTGATGAGCTTAATGTCGATGCTAAAATTATTGTAATTTCGGGCCTGAATGATGATCCATTGGCAATCTCGATGCTTAAATCTGGCGCAAGTGGATACCTTTCAAAAGGTGCTTCTGTCGAAGAAATGGTGCGTGCCATTAGAGAAGTTGTAAATAATGGTACTTATATTAGTCCTGAAATTGCACAAAAAATTGCAATTTCGTCGTTGACTGAACACAGTGTTGAAGCGAACCCATTTGATCAATTGTCGGAGAGAGAATTGCAAATCGCAATGTTGATTTTTCAATGTAAAAAATGCGCTGAAATTGCCGATAAACTTTGTTTAAGTCCAAAAACCGTTAATTCTTATCGTTACAGAATGTTTGAAAAACTTGATATAGATAGTGATGTTGAGCTGACGTTATTAGCCGTACGTCATAATGTTATTGATGTTAAAAATCTTTGTATCGATTAAATGCAAAAAATAAAGACACTCAATGACTAAAGCCTTCGATCATAAATCCTTTTTAACGCATCTTACTCATAAACCTGGTGTTTATCGTATGTTTGATGATGAAGGGAAATTATTGTATGTGGGTAAAGCCAAAAATTTAAAAAACAGAGTGTCGAGTTATTTTCGGGCGAGCGGATTAAATAATAAAACCGTGGCGCTGGTTAATAAAATTCAAAGTATTGAAGTGACGCTCACTCATAGTGAAACCGAAGCGTTATTACTTGAACACACATTAATCAATACCCATCGTCCGCCCTATAATATTTTATTGGTGGACGATAAATCCTATCCTTATATTTTCTTATCCACAAAGCACGAATCTCCTGGTTTATTTATTCATCGTGGGGCAAAAAAGAAAAAAGGCGATTTTTTTGGTCCGTTTCCAAGCGCATTAGCGGTTCGAGAAAGTTTGTCGTTAATGCAGCGAACGTTTAAATTACGTCAATGCGAAGACAGTGTATTTGCCCATCGAGCCAGGCCTTGTTTGCAATATCAAATTAAACGATGCAAAGCGCCTTGTGTGGATTATATTTCTAAAGAGGAATACGCAAAAGACGTTGAAATGACCAAAGACTTTTTGTCTGGTAAAAGTGATTTAATTATTACTCAACTAAATGGTGAGATGGAACAAGCCGCAATGGATTTGAACTTTGAGCAAGCTGCTCAAATTCGCGATCAAATGATGGTTGTGCAAAAGGTGCATGACCAGCAATTTGTGGCGGGTAAAGAAGGTAATGTGGATATCTTCGCTATTGAGTTAAATGACAAAGGCAGCTGCATTCATTTTATGAGTGTCAGACAGGGTCGCATGTTGGGCAGTAAGTCGTTTTTTCCAAAATTAGGAATTGAAAGCGATGCTGCTTCTGTAATGTTGCATTTTTTGGCGCAATTTTATTTGTTAAATACCACTCATGAAGTGCCCGGTTTAATTTTGTTAAATCATCCAATCGATGATGCGCAAAGTTTAAGTGCAGCGCTTACTGAAAAGCGTTTAGCAAAATGCAAAATACAAAGTCAGGCGCGAGGCTTAAATCAAAAGTGGATTGATTTAGCGACCACCAATGCAAAAGAACAGCTTTCATTTAAGATCAGTCAAAAACAAACCATCTTTGATCGATTTGAATCCTTAAGAGTGTCATTAGGTTTAAATCAAGCGCCGCAACATATGGAATGTTTTGATATTTCTCATTCCCATGGTGAGGCAACCGTTGCCAGTTGTGTGGTTTTTGATTCTCAAGGTCCAGCTAAAAAACATTACAGAAGTTTTAATATTGAAGGCGTAACTAAAGGTGATGATGTTGGCGCGATGCGACAAGCCATCACAAGACGTTACACGCGTTTATTAAAAGAAGACAAGCCGTTGCCAGATATTTTGTTGGTGGATGGTGGTAAAGGGCAAATGAATATGGCCAATGAGGTGCTCGAAGATTTGGGTATTTCAACAATGGCTATTTTGGCTGTGGCAAAAGGAGTCACTCGAAAACCCGGATTTGAAACATTATTTTGGCAAGATACCGACCATATTATTCAGATCGAAACTCACAATCCAGCCTTGCATTTAATTCAGCATATTCGTGATGAATCCCATCGATTTGCCATCACAAAACATCGTAAACAACGGGACAAACAAAGAGTCACTTCTGCGCTTGATGATATTCCAGGAATCGGAGCTGCCAGAAAAAAAGCGCTTTTACGTCGTTTTGGCAGTGTGCCAAATATGAAAACCGTCAGCTTAAATGATTTATCAAGTGTTGATGGTGTGTCCAAAAAACTCGCTCAAACCATTTATGATCACCTGCACAGTGCTTAGTTTTGGCAGGTTAGTCTAGAAATCCCTTCTTTGTAAATTAATGTAATTCAAACTTCCAATTTTACTTGGCACTGCCATTGCTTTTACCTCAACCAGACCGACAAGGTTCAAAATTTTGTCAAACAAATTGGATGGTAATATGGCAACGGCTTTTGCGATAGAAACAACAAAATCTCATAACAATGTAGATCAGCTACATGATGCATTTGAGACCTTCAATAAAATGAGTGCCCAGCTTTCTAATTCTTATCAAGTTTTAGAATCTAAAGTGATCGAACTTTCAGGTGAGCTGGCAACGGTTTCTGAGCAACGAATGCAAGAGTTGTCAGAAAAAGAAATGCTGGCAGAACAGCTTGAAAGTTTGTTGCAAATTTTACCCGCCGCCGTTGTTGTGATTGATAAAATGGGTCGAATCATGCGAAGTAATTTGGCTGCCGATAAACTGATTGCAGGTTTGTTGGATGAACCACAAACTCAATTAGTTAATCTGCCCTGGTCAAAAGTAATCTTGCAATGCTTTCAACCACAAAAAAATGATGGTCATGAAATTTCTTTAAGAGATGGCAAATTAGTTTCAGTGGCAACCTGCTCATTAGGCGAAGACGGACAATTAATATTAATTACGGATCAAACAGAAACTCGCGCCTTACAAGAAAAAGTTAATCATCATAAACGCTTAAGTGAAATGGGGCAAATGGTGGCGTCATTAGCGCATCAAATTCGTACCCCGCTTTCTGCTGCGATGTTATACGCAGGCAATTTAAGTCAAGAATCCTTATCAAAAGAATTAACCCAGAAATTCGCGGGAAAAATTCAAAATCGTTTATCTCATATCGAACAACAAATTCAAGACATGCTTATTTTTGTGCGTGGCGAAATTCAATTAGTGGATGAAGTTTCTAGTGGATATTTAGGTTATTTAATTGAGCAGTCAGCAGGAGATATAAAACTAAATCACGATTGTAAAATTCGTGTGACGCATAATATGAATAATTGTTATTTGCAATGCAATCAAGAATCGCTAGTAAGCGCTATTAGCAATTTACTTAATAATGCATGTGAGGCAAAAATGTCTGACTGTATTATTGATGTGGATTTTATTGCAAAAAATAATGAATTAGAAGTGCATGTAAAAGATAACGGCGAAGGTATTAAAAAAGAAAAAATCAGTAAAATATTTGAACCGTTTTTTACAACTAAGTCACAGGGAACAGGATTAGGATTGGCAGTGGTAAAAGCAATTATCACTGCTCATAAAGGCGATATTCAAGTTTGTAATCATGAAGTTGGTTGTGAATTTATCATTACATTACCCATGGTAGGAGAATCTGCATGAAAGTATTAATAGTGGAAGACGATCATAATTTACGCGAAGCATTAGTGGATACATTAAGCATTGCAAACATTGATTGTATAGAAGCGTCTTGTGGTGAAGAAGCCATTGTAAAATTAGACCAAGCCAGCTTTGTTGTAACGGATGTCAATATGCCCGGCATTGACGGGCATGAGTTATTACAATTTATTCGACAAAAACGTCCTGATATTCCGGTTGTGTTAGCCACAGCATTTGGTGATGTCAGTAAAGCGGTGCAAGCGATGCATGAAGGTGCGGTAGATTATTTAATTAAACCGTTTAAATCTGATCAACTGATTTCATTAATTAATAAATATCAAGGACAGCCAAGTGGGGATTTTGATGATCCCATTGCTTATAGTCAAAGCAGTCAGCGTTGTTTAATGATGGCTAAAAAAGTAGCCAAAACCGATTCTACTATTTTAATTAGCGGTGAGTCGGGTACGGGTAAAGAAGTATTGGCGCGTTACATTCATCAGTATTCTGATCGAAAAAATAAACCGTTTATTGCGATTAACTGTGCAGCCATTCCAGAAAATATGTTGGAGGCGACTTTGTTTGGTCATGAAAAAGGCGCATTTACCGGAGCGCATCAATCCATGCCCGGCAAGTTTGAACAAGCAAATGGCGGCACGATTTTACTTGATGAAATTTCAGAAATGGAAATTGGATTGCAGGCAAAATTATTGCGTGTGTTGCAAGAGCGTGAAGTAGAAAGAATTGGTGGCAGAAAAACCATTGAATTAGATGTAAGAGTGTTGGCAACTACTAACCGAGATTTAAAAGAATATGTGGCGGAACATAAGTTTCGTGAAGATTTATATTATCGTTTAAATGTGTTTCCATTGAAGTGGGCACCATTGCGTGAGCGCCAAGAAGATATCATTCCCATTGCGAATTTTATATTGAAAAAAATCTGTGCAAAAATGCATAAAGCGATGGTGAGTTTTGATAATAGTGCGCAACGTTTATTAACCACATATCAATGGCCTGGAAATATTCGTGAGTTAGATAATGCGATTCAACGAGCGATGATTTTACAAAGTGGACAATCAATTACCGCTGATGATTTAGGATTGCAAGATGAGGTGTTAAGTTTAAATCAGCACCAAGCTTATAATGCATTCCAAGCTCAAGATCAGCAAAATGTTGATCACTCAGCTCGAGGTGAAATTCATTCAAGCCATGAACCTTATTTTGAAAATAAATTTGAAGCAGCGGCGTTTGAACCAGTGCAAGAGCAGGTTAATAGCGAAGAAAATTTAAGTGTGGATTTAAAGCATAAAGAATTCGAATTGATATTGGATGCAATAAAAAGTGAGGGAGGCAGTAAGGGAAAAGCGGCAGATCGATTGGGGATTTCATCAAGGACATTACGTTATAAATTAGCAAAAATGCGAGATTTAGGTATGAAGGTTGACGAACGGATATCTGCCCTACATTAAAAAATAATAAAAACGTTGAAGCTCATTGATTTTAATTGATGGGCTTTTTTTTCGTTTGTTTTTTGAATAGGTTTTTTGAGATTAAAAAGATTTTGTATCTGAAACTTCTAAAGAAATTAGAAGTTGGTAGCGGGGGCAAGATTTGGCAGAAAAGTTGCTCCTGCATTTTCTGCATTCGCGACGTCCTGTCGTTTAACTTATGATCTTCAGAAGGTAATAAAGAGTCGAGCCCGACTGTTAATTTAAGCTGATAAAAAAACTAATTCAGTTAAAAATTATGATGGTCTTGATTTGTGTTTTGGTATTTTGTCAAAAAGAATGTGTATCTGGAAAACTCCTAAAGAAATTAGAAGTTGGTAGCGGGGGCAAGATTTGAACTTACGACCTTCGGGTTATGAGCCCGACGAGCTACCAGGCTGCTCCACCCCGCATCATCTATATATTGTCTTGATCATCTTAAATAAAAAATGTCTCAACCGATCACTTACTCACTGTCTAACTTGGAAACTTCTAAAGAAATTAGAAGTTGGTAGCGGGGGCAAGATTTGAACTTACGACCTTCGGGTTATGAGCCCGACGAGCTACCAGGCTGCTCCACCCCGCATCATCTAAATATATCGATTTTGTTAAAATATTACGTTAGTAATCATTTTACATCTTTAAAAGATTAATTTTAAAGTTGGTAGCGGGGGCAAGATTTGAACTTACGACCTTCGGGTTATGAGCCCGACGAGCTACCAGGCTGCTCCACCCCGCATCATCGATATGCACTCTTTAAGAGGCTGTGCTCTCAAGAGGAGGCGTAATATAGGGATTTTATTGACGCTTGTCAATTAAGTTGTTGAAAAATGTAGATTTTTTTTCATTGATCGCTTTTATGCTGATATAATTCCTATCGTTTTTTTCCTTACTGAAACTCTTCTTATGAAATTTATCGTTCGTTTTTTTCCTGAAATTAATATCAAAAGTAAACCCGTACGCAAACAAATGGTTAAGCAATTAGCTAAAAATGTTAAAAAAATACTAACGCGATTGGATGAAAATATTCAAATTCAAACCACTTGGGATAACTTACAGATTTTAAGTTCGCTGGAAGAAACGGAATCTAATGTAAAGATAATGAAAAATGCATTATCAAAAATTCAAGGCATTGTGCACTTTAACTACGTACAAGAATTTGTATGGGAGGGCATGCACGAAGCGTTTGAGCACACAAAAGTGCATTACGAAAAACAACTAAAAGGCAAAACCTTTAGGGTGAAATGTAAGCGAGTGGGTAAGCATGACTTCAGTTCGCTAGATGTTGAACGTTATGTAGGTGGTGGTTTAAATCAAAACTGCGAAACCGCAGGTGTTAAACTTAAAAAGCCCGATGTAGTTGTGCTGTTGGAAATTAAAGACGACAAGTTTTATGTAGTTACAGACCAAGTGCCTGGTTTGGGCGGGTATCCTTTAGGTTGCCAAGATGCAGTAATGACATTGATCTCAGGCGGATTTGACTCGGGCGTTGCAGCATACAAAATGTTGTCTCGAGGAATGCGTACTCACTTTTTGTTTTTTAACTTAGGCGGACGCGCACACGAAATTGGTGTTAAACAAGTTTCAAAATATATTTGGGATGAATACTCAAGCTCTCACCGTTGTAAATTTATTGCAGTGCCATTTGAAGGCGTTGTGGAAGAAATTCTTACCAATGTGGATAACTCGCAAATGGGTGTGATTCTAAAGCGTATGATGTATCGCGCTGCGGATAAAATTTGTGATGAATACGATATTCCTTGTTTTGTTACCGGTGAAGCAATCGGTCAAGTATCGTCACAAACGTTACAAAATCTAAATGTCATTGATTCAGTGACAGACAAATTAGTATTAAGACCGTTGGTTGTCAGTGACAAACAAGACATTATTGATGATGCGCGTAAAATCGGTACAGACAAATTTGCTGAAACCATGCCTGAATATTGTGGTGTGATTTCTAAAAATCCAACCACCAAAGCGCGTTTTGATAAAATTGAAAGAGAAGAAGGTAACTTTGACTTTGCGGTTTTAGAAAAAGCAGTGGCCGATGCCGTACATGAAAATATCGATCAAATGGTTGAGAGTACAGAAGAAGTAGAATTAACTTCTTTTGAATTAAAAGACTTACCTGCTGACTACGTTATTGTGGATGTGCGTCATCCAGACGAGACAGATGAAAAACCTTATACCGTTGACGGTTACGAAGTAATCGAAGTGCCGTTCTATAGCTTAAAGCGTGAGTTTTTGGAATTAGATTCTTCAGTAAATTATGCTTTGTATTGCGATAAAGGTGTGATGAGCAAATTACATGCAATGTACTTATTAGATGAAGGTGCAACGAATGTGGTGGTTGTAAAAAGTTAAAATTGGAAGCTATTTAGCTCTCACCTAAATTTGATCGATATGAAACATATTTAAGCCATCTTGAGAAATCAAGGTGGCTTTTTGTTTGATTTAGATTTTATTGAGACTGCCAGTCAAAGACCGCATCATATTGTTCACAATCTTCTAAAACGTCAGAGGCATTTTGAATGTAGATTTGTTTTTCAGGCGAGGCTGGATACGTTAAATATTCAGAACACATTGCGCTTTGTCCAGTGCCGATGACAACCTTAGCTCCTGCTTTTAAAGTGCATTGAGTCATTTTGTCTAGAGGTGACCATTGGTAGCATATTTCATAATCAGTTCGATACTGGGCGGTTAATCCTGCTGGAATTTCGCCTGCCCACCATGTGCCCATTTCACTGTGAGTGTTTGTGCTATTCCATGCTCGATAAACAGTGATTGAACTTGGAGAAACGGATTGATAAACCTTACCTTGGCAAAGGGCCCCTTTATTTGGTTTACCCAATACTGATTGCAATAATTCTTGATCATCGATTGGCTCAAATTGACCCATTAAATGCGCGGGTAACTCAGTATCACCTGGGCAATCATTTTCCAAAAAAGCAACTTCGGTTACTGGTTCCACCGATGTTGAAGGCGTTTGAATGGGTTTGGCTTGAATTAAATCATCATTTGAACTGTGATTAGCCCCTGTTGTTTGGCAGCTTAGGGTAATTAAAGACAAACAAACTAAAGATGCTGTATTTCTCATATCGTTCTCAATTAATGTAAAAAAGCAGTGTACCTGATATTTTTAATTAAGATAATCATCAATCAAACATTGTTCGAAATAATTTATAAGTACATTGATAAGATAAAGAATTACTACAATGTGCTGTGTTTGAGCTATCGTTAATTTGTATGTGATTTGAAAATGAAGCTCAAAATATGTCGAATAACTTGAAAATTATAATGGTCGCGCTGGTAGGTTACATAATTGCTGGTAAGCTGGGATTAATGTTAGCCATTCCACCTGGATTTGCTTCTGCTGTGTGGCCTGCATCGGGTTTGGCGTTTGCCTTGATGGTGATTTTTAAAAATAGATCCGTTTTAATTGGGGTGTTTTTAGGATCGTTTTTAATTAATTTTTCAGTGATTAATCCTTCGTTTTCGAATATATCCTTTTCACAATGTGTTGTACCTTTGGGAATTGCCATTGGATCAACTTTGCAAGCGTATCTAACTTCTCAATTATTTAATTTTTTATTTACGCGAAATAAGAAATTTGGAAATGCTAAATTTATAGTACTGCTGATGTTGATGGCTGTCCCAATAGGCTGTTTCGTCGCGCCTTCTGTTGCAGTGAGTTTATTGTTTTATATGCAAATTGTTCCAATAGGAAATGTAGGATTTACATGGGCAACATGGTGGTTTGGTGACTATATTGGCGTTCTTTTATTTACACCGTTAATTTTGGTCTTATGTTCAAATTGGTTTTTTAAATCCGTTAAAAATAGAATTCAATCAGTAATTCCAACCTTGATTTTATTCACTGGCGTATTACTTTTATTTTTTAGTTCACTTGAGGTGCAAAAACATAATCATCAATTGGAAATAAATGAGCACGCCAGTCGTTATTTCGAGCAAATAAAGCAAAATTTTACGATTGCGCTAAACAATCTTGATGCCTATTCGGCATACTATAACTCAACCGATTCAGTAACCCGCAAAGAATTTAATCAGTTTTCCGCCGAGTTATTAAAAAATTCGGGTTTATTTCAAGGAATTGGCTGGACTCAAATAATCAAACACGAAAACAGAGAAGATTTAGAGTCCAGAATTAAAAAAGAGGGTTTTAAAGATTTTGAATTTAAACAATTTTCGCAGGATGGATTGGTCAAAGCAGTGGTGCGAGAAGAGTATTATCCTGTATTGGCAATTTATCCATTTAAAGAAAATCAGGCCGCCTTTGGTTTAGATTTGGCGTCAAACATTGAAAGAAAAAAAACTTTAGATTTAGCTAGATTAACAGGTGTTGCCTTTAGCACCGCCCCAATTGATTTAGCTCAAGATGAAAATAAAGCAATCAAAAATAAAGCCATTATTGTGTATTTACCTATTTTTGATATTCAACATAATTCAGGTGATTTTGTCGGATATATAAGTGGTATTTTAAAAGTTAATTCAGTTATTGGTGATGTGTTACTCCAAGGCAGTAGAGATTCGTTAATAGTAACCATTAGTGATGTAACCGATCAAACTACACCTAAATGGCTAATTGAAAATAAAACGCAAACGGTTAATGAAAATTATACTCCAGTAACAGAATTATTTAAATTTTCTGGAAGGGTGTTTGAAATTAAAGTAGCTGCAAATTCTGAATTTAAAAAAACCAATAAAGATTGGAATAGTTGGATTATTTTAACCTTTGGTATGCTGATAACATCCCTATTACAAGGATTTATTTTTGTCATAATTAGACAAAATGATATCGTTATAAAAGAAGTAGCGAAAAAAACACAGGCGCTTAAAATATCTGTTAAAGAGGCGGAATTTGCTAACAATGCCAAGAGTGATTTTCTAGCAAATATGAGTCATGAATTAAGGACACCTTTAAATGCAATTTTAGGATTGATTCATTTGTGTCAAAAAACCAAGCTGGATGAGCAGCAAACCAACTATTTAGATAAGGCTGATTTGGCTTCACAAACTTTGCTTTCATTAATAAATCATACGTTAGACTACTCTAAAATTGAAGCAGGACAGCTTGAAATTGAATCTGTAGAATTTGATTTTATAGATGTGCTAAAGAAAATTTATGCAATATTTAATATACATGCTAATCAAAAGAATGTGAATTTTAGAATTATTTGTGACAATGTGATTCCAGATAAATTGATAGGGGATTCCTTAAGGCTAGAGCAGGTATTAATCAATTTATGTGGTAACGCAATTAAATTTACCGACCAAGGTGGGGTGACAGTTACTGTCAGTGCTCATCAAATAGAAAATAAACACAATTTAATAATAAGCATTGAAGATACGGGAATTGGTATCGATCAAGAGCAGCAAGCTATTTTGTTCCAGCCTTTTAAACAAGCAGATAGTTCAACATCAAGAAAATTTGGTGGAACAGGGTTAGGTTTGTCAATCAGTAAAAAAATAATTGAAACCATGCAAGGAAAAATTACATTAGAAAGTGAAATGCATATTGGTAGCAAATTTATTATTGAATTAAATATGATAACAGCTAGTAATTATTCTTATGTATTATTTGATCAAAATACACCTGCAACTGAGAAAAAAGAAGATGATTTAAATCTTAATAAACAACCATTAAAAGGCATCAATATATTATTAGTAGAAGACGTTATGGTTAACCAAATGATTGCTCAAGAGATGCTGGAGCAATTAGGTGCATTTGTAGATATAGCGGATAATGGACAAATTGCATTGGATAAAATGAAAGTTTCATTAAATGTGGTGTTAATGGATTTACAAATGCCAGTGATGGATGGATATGAATCTTGTAAAAAAATAAAAGAAAAATCAGAATTTGATCATATACCTATCATTGCAATGACGGCAAATGCTATGCAAAGTGATATTCAAAAATGCAAAGAGGCGGGCATGCATGATCATATTAGTAAGCCAATAGATGAAAAGGTAATGCTGAAAACAATATTGAAATATGTAAATAGAAAATAAAAAAAAGACAAGCAATGCTTGTCTTTTTTGTTGCTAATAAATATTAGAATTTGTAAGTCATTGTTAAGTGGTTTGAAATTCCGCTTGTGATGCCATTTACAATAATATCGTTTTTAGATACAAAATCTAAAACTAAATTGTTATTTATTTGATAGCTAAAGCCCCAGTCTAATGCAACTGAGTCGCTTGTGTCTGAATAAATTTCATCGCCAGTAATACTTGTAATGCCTTCAATATATTTAGTACCTTCGGTATTCAAAATCATTTCGATATTTTTCGATTTAGTACTGGTAACACTCAAAGCGTTTGTAGCAATAGATGCAATTAATCCAAATTTCTTGGTGGCTTGCATATTCATAGTTATTGAAACAGGTGCATCAAATGTGTATCCATTTTGAGTGGTTTTAGAAGTAACACCTGTTGGCGATTCAGTTTTAGTCTCGCCTACTGTAATGTAACTTGTTTCAGTAGTGTTAGTGTCGCTGTTTAAATCTAAATTAAAACTCGCAATTTGTTGAATGTTGAAGCTAACTTTATCAGAAGTGCGAATCGTATAATCCACACCAGCACTTAAACGAATGTCATTTGTTTTAGTTGAGGTGTCAGTTAATAAATATGTTCTTGATGTTCCATTATCTACGTCGCTTAATGAATTTGTTCTGTTGTTACTTAAAACTATTTGGCCTTGAGCTAAAAAGCTTAATTCTTCGGTTTTAACTTGAACGTAATCACCAGTTAGAATTAAATGTTTTTGTGTGTTTTTAGTAACAACTTCATGTGATTCTTCAGTATCTACACCGGCAACTGTATTGGTCCAGTTTGCTTTGAAGTTATTATAATCACCTTCTGAATCGAAAGCTTGAAGGCTAGCTACCATTTGAGATGAATCAGAATAAATTCCAAATTCAGCGCCAAAATCGTAAACAAAAGAACCTTGTTTATTTTTATCAATGGAAGCTTTGAACTTATTGTCATCATCTTCAGGGTCATCTTGAATGGTGTAACTATTACTTAAAATATCAAAATTGGCACCAGAGGTAGTTGAAATTTGGTTGGTTGAAGGATTTTTAATTGTATTTGTTGACCAGTAAACATGAGCGCCCATGTTTTGGTCATCACCTTCTTTCGCCCAAAAAACATCATATGCATTGTTATCTGTTGTTGATAGGCCAAATTCATCAACTGCATCTCTGCCAATATGTAATCCGAAAAATTGTTCTTCTACATTTATAAAGAAGCTGCCTGTATTTGCACCAACAATATTTAAATTTGCTTGCTGTCCATTATTTATAACTAATGCGGGATTGTACCAGATTGAGTTTAAATCGATAGACCTTTTAGAAACAGTATTGTTCGCACTATAAGCGTTATTACTTGTGATATTTTGAAATGATTCCATTTCTTCTGAAAAAGCATTGGTTGATGCCGATACGGCCAAAATGGATCCAAATAATAGTGAGTATTTCATTTATAAATTCCTAGTTAGAAATAAATTACAGATAGAGTAATTTTTCGCGGCTAATTGTACTGTGTTTTTTTGAATTCGACCATAGTGTGATAGGTATCAAATAACAAATGAGTAATAAGTCGTGTCTCAATATGTAGAATAAAAACAAATGAATGAAAACTCATTTGTCATAACCACCTTGCTTCCATTACAATAGCGCCTTTTTTAATGCCCTAAATACTATGAATTCTCTTACACTGCACCCACTTAAAAGCGCCAAAGGCGAAATCCAGTTACCTGGTTCTAAAAGCCTATCAAACCGTATTTTATTATTGGCCGCCCAAGCAAAGGGCGTGACCACGATTACTAACTTATTAGACTCTGATGATATCCGTCGTATGCTTGAATCCCTTGATTCTATAGGCGTACAGTTCGAATTGTCAGATGATAAAACCACTTGTAAAGTAACAGGCCAAGCAGGTCCTTTAAAGTCAGAGAAAGCATTAGAGTTGTTTTTAGGTAATGCCGGTACTGCCATGCGTCCATTAGCTGCGGCATTATGTTTAGGCGAAGGCGAGTTTACATTAACTGGCGAGCCTCGTATGTATGAGCGTCCAATTGGTGATTTAATTGATGCGCTTTTACCATTAGGTGCCAATGTTGAGTATTTAGGTGATAAAGACTATCCACCACTAAAAATTAAAGCGACAGGCATTAATGGCGGCGAAGTTAAAATTAAAGGCAATATTTCAAGCCAATTTTTAACCGCTTTGTTAATGGCAGCACCTATGGCGAAAGGCGATTTAACGATTGTGATGGATGGCGAGTTAGTATCAAAGCCATATATTGATATCACCCTTGATTGCATGGCGCGTTTTGGTATTACCGTTGAAAACGACAACTACCAACGTTTTACTATAAAAGGCAATCAAACCTATAGCGCACCTGAAACGATTATGGTTGAAGGCGATGCGTCATCTGCAAGTTACTTTTTATCGTTAGGCGCACTGGGTGGTGGACCGGTTCGAGTACACGGAACAGGCCTAGCCAGTATTCAAGGCGATGCGCAATACGCAAAAGTATTAGAGCAAATGGGTGCAAAAATTACCTGGAGTGATTTTTGGATTCAAGCGGAAGCCCCTGAAAATGGCGCTAAGTTACAGGCAGTTGATGTGGATTTAAACCACATCCCAGATGCCGCGATGACAATAGCAACCACTGCATTGTTTGCGACAGGCACAACCAAAATCACCAATATTTATAACTGGCGTGTAAAAGAAACCGATCGCTTAAATGCGATGGCAACTGAGCTGACTAAATTAGGCGCAACGGTTGTTGAAGGTAATGATTACATTGAAGTAACACCACCTGCTGAAATTCAATCCGCAGCGATTGATACTTATGATGATCACCGCATTGCGATGTGTTTTTCATTGGCGGCATTTGGCAACAGTGACATTATTATTAATGATCCGGGTTGTACGTCAAAAACGTTTCCAACGTATTTTGAATTGTTCAAGCAAGTGACTATTGAAAAATAAAACAGAAAAATAAAACAGAAAAATAAAACAGAAAAGTAAAAACAGAGAAATAAAATATGTCGACTAATATGACTGTCTTGATTCCATTGGCGCCGGGTTTTGAAGAACTAGAAATGGTTTCGATTCAAGATTTGTGTGTACGAGCAGGATTTGAAGTAGTATTAGCGGCAACCAACAAGAAAAACGTTCAAGGTGCGCGTGGCTTAAATGTAGTTGCTCACACGCATATTGACGATGTGATTGATCAAGACTTTGATGCGATTATTTTGCCAGGTGGACTACCAGGTGCGGATCATCTTCGTGACAATCACAGTTTAAAGACGTTGTTATTAAAACAACACAATGCTGAAAAATTAATTGGTGCTATTTGTGCGGCGCCAAAAGTATTAATACAGCACGGCATAATTGAGTCGCAAAGCTTTACTGCGTTTCCAAATAGCCAAAATGAATTTACGCACTTAGGTAGTCAGCAATTGAATTTACCGATTGTGCAAAATGGACATGTAATTACTTCAAGAGGCCCAGGCACTGCCATGGACTTTGCGTTATATGTCATTGAAAAATTAACAACTCTTTCGCATCGATTAGATGTAGAAACTAAATTAGTACGATAACCTCGGAGAACATTATGAGCTACCAAAACATTCCAGCTGGTAAAGATTTACCAAACGACATTAACGTTGTCATTGAAATTCCTGCAAACGCTTCACCTATCAAATACGAAATTGATAAAGAAGCAGACGCATTGTTTGTTGACCGTTTTATGGCGGCACCTATGTTTTACCCTGCAAACTACGGTTATGTAAATAACACATTAGCAGGCGACGGCGACCCAATTGATGTATTAGTTGTTACGCCACATCCTGTTGTACCGGGTTCAGTTATTCGTGCGCGTCCAATTGGCGTATTAAACATGACGGATGACGGTGGCGAAGACGTTAAAGTGGTAGCGGTTCCACACCAAAAATTAACTAGCCTTTATGATGACGTAAATGAAATTTCAGATTTACCTGAATTATTAAAAGAACAGATTCAGCACTTTTTCGAAAACTACAAAACATTAGAAAAAGGCAAGTGGGTTAAAATCGACGGTTGGGAAGATGCAGCTGCTGCGAAAAAATTGATCCAAGAATCTGCAGATAACTACAAAGGTTAATTGCTTTAATAGTTGATTTTAAAAGCCACACTATGATGTGGCTTTTTTATTTGTAGGTCGTGCTTTTGCGCGTCTCTTAATTTATGAAGATCGACTAAAGTCGAACCTACGCGATTCATTCAATGATAATAAGATATTGGATGCTATATTTTAAAGAGAATAAAATGAAACAGTTTAACGTATACGGTTTAGGTAACGCTTTAGTGGATGTTGAGTATCAAGTAAACGATGCTTTTTTCAAAGAAGTGGGCGTAGAAAAAGGCGTCATGACATTAGTTGATCGCGATCAACAATTAAAAACTTTAGAAAAACTAGACAGCCAATACACAATGGTAAAACGTTGTGCAGGTGGCTCTGCTACTAACACCGTATTTGCAGTGCAGTGTTTTGGCGGTACAGGTTTTTACTCTTGTAAAGTAGCCGCTGATGAAAGCGGTGAATTTTACTTGAATGATTTAGAAAGCGTCGGTGTCACCACCAATAAAAACGTTGAGTCTGCTGGTGATCAAATCACGGGTCAATGCGTAGTGATGGTAAGTGATGATGCAGAGCGCACCATGAATACTTATTTGGGTATCAGTGAAGTATTAACGGCAAACGAATTGGACTTAACTGCTATTGCTAACAGCGAATACCTGTATATAGAAGGGTATTTGGTAACCAGCGAATCGGCACGTCAAACCATTGAAGTGGCAAAAAAATGCGCGAAAGAACACGATGTTAAATTAGCGTTTACGTTTTCTGACCCTGCTATGGTTCAGTTCTTTAAAGACGGACTAAACGACATTGTTGGCGACGGCATGGATTTAATTTTCTGTAACGAAGCAGAGGCCTTAGCCTTTTTTGATACAGCCGATTTAAATGTGGCAATTGCAAAATTAAAAACCATTGCTAAAAGCTTTGTGATTACATTAGGCTCAAAAGGCGCAATGATTTTTGATAACAACGAAATGATTAACATTGATCCAGTATCCGCAAAAGCTGTGGATACAAATGGCGCGGGTGATTTATTTGCAGGTGCATATTTATATGGCATAACCAATGGTTTAACAGCAAAGCAATCAGGTGATTTAGCGTCTAAATCTTGTGCGTATTTGGTTGAAAACTTTGGTGCTCGTTTGAGTGCAGATGTTTATAAGACTTTTTTATAAATCGAAATAATTAAACAGAATGACAATCAGTCATTCTGTTTGTTTTTAATATTGTTTAAAAGAATCAAACTAAAAGCAATAATAGGAAGGTTGGTGGTGACAGGGTTAAATGCCTCAATTAAAACCATCGGTTGAAACACACAAACAAACATTAATAACATAATTAAAGCGAAGATATTTAAAGCAACAATTAACTTAGATTGATAAAATATAAATAATATAATTCCAAATATTATTTCTCCTACTCCGGCACTTCTTGTAATCCAAATCGATAATTCATCTGAAAACCCTAAACTGGCTGTCATCAGTTTTTCTAATGGAGCGATATGAATCAGTTTTGGAAATAATCCATGATAAATCCAACTAAAACTAATGATGAATCTGGCGATTTGTATGGGGTTTAATTGAGTGTGATGCATGATAGTTATTCAGTAATATAAATTAATGAATAACTATAACGAAATAATGCTTTATGAAACAGTTCAAAATACTAAAGCAGTATATTTCCTCTATTTTGTGAAGCTAATCCAAATTCAGCTAAATCTAAACCTGCAATATTGCCAATTTCACGTAACAAATCGGCATTGGTTCGGCTGCTGCCCTGTGAGCTCCAGCGAATTTGAGTTTGTAACTCACCATAAATATCTTCTCGCTGATACGCTTTGGCTTTGTTTCTGTCGGTTTCTATAAAAGGTTGCACCAGTTGACCCATTTGCACTGCACCGCCTGCGCCACCAAAACATATGTGTCCTTTTTCTAAAATACCATGATTACCATCACCCACTTCGCCAGTTAATACTACAAACGTATTATCTAATAATGTATTGCCATCGACATCGGTAATGCTGTCTAAATCATTGATGAAGTTTACGATTTTTTGTGCATAAACGCGTCTTGTATCCCACCATTGAACTGTATTGTTATGGGCGTGGGTATGATGGAAATCCTCAATTTGAATGACGTCACCAATTCCTAAGACTGCACTGGTTGTCATGTTATTTGCAAAACCAACTTTGATCATTTCTAAATAACTGTCAATATCATCAAAGGATGATTGTTCGGAAGAAGGAATGTTTTGTACCGATTGCGAACCGGAAAATCCTGTTTGTGTGGTTTGTTTGTTTTGTACGTGATCCACTGCTAACAAATATCTATCGAGTTTTTGTTGTTCTTGTGCTGATAAAGTTGGACGTTGAGTGGTTGCCGGTTGTTTGATTGCACTAAATACACGATTTAGAATTTCTGCTTCACGTTGGTCATCTGCGCTTATGACATCGCTTGAATTATCTGATTGTCCTGCAAATAAACTTTGATATGCAGATTGTGCTGTGCTGAAAAAAGGCAATACATTAGAGTTATGATCAAAACTTAGGGGGTGATATTGCACTCCCCAAGAGCGATATCCTGCGCTAAATCGAAAGGTAGCTAAACCCGAGTTTTCTTCAAGTAAGTAATCTAATGATGCATTTTCAGGGTAGGGCATGTGCGGATCAAATCCTGAACCTGACGATTCGGTTAAAACCCCAGCTGTTAGCATGTCTGAATAAGATAAATCGTGATTGTTCCCCCATTCACCTAAAGTTAATAAACCATTAATGACTGTCGCTTTATCTCGAATTGCATTAAACGGATCTAATCCATCAGGAAAAGCGTAGTCACTACCACTGCCTGTCATGGCCCTGTTTGAGTTTTCAGATAATCCCCAGCCATGTTGAATGGCTACAAATAATACTCTTACTGGCGCACTGCTTTCTTGTGCGGCTAATAATTTTTGTATCTGTGTGGTTGATAATAACCCGGTTCCAAATAATCCTTTTAAAAGGTGACGTCGACTTAATTGTTTCATATTAAACCCTTCTAAAACTATTATTGAGCGCGTTGATAAATGCTTTCTAATTGAATTAATTGGTAGATTAAATCTGCAAGAGTGTGATCAGTACTTACTAGAGCTTGTCTATATTTTTGCGCTTCGCATTCATTTAAATGTAAATCATCCCCTAAAAAATGTTCCAAAAAACGATGGGATAAACAGCTTTGTAATTGTTCTGATTGCATCAGTGCGATTGAAAATTCTTTCGAGTTATTAAAAGTTAACCGCTCCAAGGTCCCATCCATTTTTTGAATATCTAATACTCCAGAAGCATCAATCATTACATTTTGTTTTTCTGTTTCACGATAGCGCCCAATACTATCAAAATTTTCAAAACCAAACCCTGCTGGGTCAATTGTTTCATGACACCCAAAGCAGCTGGGTTGTGAAGAGTGCGTAATTTGTAATAAGTTACGTTCACTGGTTTGATCTGGATCGATGTCTTCAGGAGGGTCAATTGGTTCTACGCTTGCAGGAGGATCTGGTAGTTCTTGGCAAAGTAATTGTTCTAAGGTAAATACGCCGCGTTTAACAATACCTGATTTTGCTAAAGTGGAATGTACAGATAAAAATGCCGGGTGATTTAATAGCCCTTCGCGTTGTTCAGTTGGATTTGTATTTAATGTTAACTGCGATTCGCTGGATTCTATTTCGAATAAATAATCTGTTTGATTATTAATATAAAACCGGTTGCCAGCTAATACTTCGTTGATGCCTGCATTGATGTTGATGTTATCTAATAAGCTTAATTGAGCGCTTGATAAAATATCACGACGCACAGTATCGTTAAATTCCAAGCTGCTGTCTTTAGGTCGACTTAAAACTAATTCTAACTTTAAGAAATCTTGAAACATTTGCATCATGGCAGAATCAAATGCATCGTCGTCAATCAATCTTGTTATTTGTTCAGAAATTTGCACAACCGTTAAGGGAGAAGGTTGTTCAGCTAAATTTAATAATGCTTGATCAGGAGCTCTGTTAAGTATTGCAAAGGAAACCAAGCTAATAACTTCATAGTTAGTAAGTGCAGATACTCCTTCAATTAAAGTGCCTATTTCACTTCTAAATAAAAAGTTTGAGCTTAATGTTAATGAATGAAGTAAAAATTCAAGTCGAGCTTGATTGTCAGGAAGTTCATTAATGGAGCTGTTTAATAATTCATTTTCACTGTTTGTTAAGGGTCTTCGCCATAACAATGGTGCGAATTGTTGTTTTAAGTTGATTACGCAATCTACAGTTTGTGCTGATGTACATGCATTAAAGTCTATGTGATTTTCTAGTATTTGTTTTGTGACAGAGGTTGATATTTCAAAGATTCGTTCAAAGTTTAAATTATCTATCGATAATTTAGCCGCAGTATCATTCATGCCGATTAACTTTGCACCATCTTCTAAATCGATAAATGTTTCGCTATCAAAAATATTCCCATAAATATAAGTTAGGCTGTTTTCAAGTTGGCTTTGAGAAAGGCGGCGGATTTTTGCAGGTAATAATTGTTTTTGTACTAAACAGCTTGCTGCAGATGAATAAGTGATTTCAATAAACTGGCTTGCAGCTAATAATTGATTGTAAGTGATATCAACTCTAATGCGTTGAGTATCCCAGATATTGTTAATGCTTATGTTATTGTCCAAACAATTTAATAGTTGAGTTTCTAATGGGGGAGATTCTAAGTTTTCTGCATCAAGAATTTTAATTGTATATGTGTGCTGCTCAATACAATCATATTCAATTACCAGTGTTGATTCATTAAAGGTATTTGATATAAAAGAAACTGACCCAGTTGTCGATCCAATATGTTGACTGGATATCTGTTGGGCCCATTGTTGTAAAGTTTGGTAATGCTTTAAAGTGAATGCTTCAGTTGAATTACTATTTACTGGAGGCATATTAGAGCTTTCGCCCATATAAAATTTAATGCGTTGTAGAAGAAGTGAGTTTAGAGGGTCGGTAGTATTTATGAGTGGTTGTTGGGTGCCCTGCAAATCAATCCATTGAGTATCTGCTAAATTTCGCCATGGGTTATGGTTGCCTTGGTGACAATTACTGCAATGCTGATCAATAATTTCTAGTGCGGTTAAATTATCTGCAGGTGGTTCTGGATTATCACTGTTTAAGTCAATTATTGTCGATGTCGATGTCGATGTCGATGTCGATGTTGATGTTGAAGTTGAAGTTGATGTTGAAGTTGAAGTAGATGTTGAAGTAGATGTTGAAGAGTTGGAATCTGTTTTGGCTTGATCATCAGTAATTAATGTCGGCTCAACTTGGCAGCTAATAAAACTGAATAATGATAAAAAACCGATGCATAAATAAATTCGAATACTCATAGCCAATACCTAAATGCTAAAGGGGTAATGCCCCAGTGGGCGATGGTTATTTTTATCCGAAAAACACCTAACATCCTGTAAAAAAATAACCATCGCCCAAAGGTAAAGTAAGTTTAGTAGGTATTATTGGTATTGTTTCAGTAATTCCATAAAGATATTCAATATTACGGAACTGTTTAACAAAATGATGTAACACTATGTTGGATAATGTAATAATAAGTTTGGTTACTTTAATTAAGTGTAAATAATCAATAAAAAGACATTTGAGTATGAACAATTTGAATTAAACGAAGGCGAGGTTTAATTTGAATGGGCACTCAAAAGCTTAGAATACAGAGCAAAAAATGTGCTCGTTTTAAAATATTAAACATTAGGAAGTAAACAATGGAAGAGAAGTATCGCGTTATTTATTCGGGTGAAGTTCATGATGATTTTAATCTGGGCAAAGTAGAGGAAGGATTTTCTCAATTATTCAAAATTAACCTCGAAAGAGCTGCCAATTATTTAGTGCCAAACAAAGTAATCAAAGAAGGTATTTCCTATCAACGCGCCCAAGCTTATAAAATACAGCTAGAGCGTATTGGAATGATTATTAGATTAGAAAAAGAAGCGCGAGCATTTTCCTCAATGATGCTAGAGGTTGAATTAACCGCTGATGAAAACGAAAATAAAGGAGGCGTTTTTGGGGCGAAATCCAGCGGAATTCATTCGTTGCCTGATTCGTCAGTTTCTAAAATAAGATCTGGCTCGGCTACTGATTGGTCTATTGTTGGCATAGAGCAGACAGATAAAGAGAAAAAGGCCTCAGGGAAAATCTTGGCTGAAGGTTTAATAAAATGTCCAAAGTGTCAATTAGAACAAAAAAAGGCAAGTCAATGTGCTGGGTGTGGCGTTTATATCCATAAATTTATCAATCAACAAGCAGAGCAAACAGAGCAAGAAAGTAAGTTTAATCCCTACCAGTCTTATAAAAAAGAATCGGATGTTTCACAGGGGGTGTCAAGTAGCGTGTTGCCGTATCTAGCTGCAGCAGGTACAGCTTTAATTGGTGCGTTTGTTTGGATGTTGATTGCTTTAAAGGCGGAATTTGAAATAGCTTGGGTAGCGATCATTATTGGTGGTGCAATTGGATTGGCTGCTTCAACGTTTAATAAAAATCGAAAAGATTTGGCTGTTATGTGCTGTGTGTTAACTGTCTGCTCAATTATGGGGGGGAAACTTTTATATGTGGAAGGAGTTAAAAATTACATAATTGAAGAGATGAATGCGGAGCTTGATGCGGTACCAACTGAAATGCTTAGAGCTTCATATAATCAAATGGAAGCAGAAATACCAGAATTTAAAGCAATGATGGATGATCATGCTCAAATTAAACAGGTATTGATTCATTATGCGAAATCCCAAGGGGCGGATGAATTTATTCCATTAATTGATGATTATTTATTTGAATATCTTGAAGAGCATGTCATGCCATACATAATTGAAATGGAGTTTTCTAAACCTTCATTTGAGCAATGGCGTGCAGAGATTCCAGGCTATCTTGAAGGTTGGATACGAAATTTTTCAAGTTTTGAAATTATTAAAGTAGAGTTTGACCCAATAGACTGGCTGTTTTTAATTTTAGGTGTAGCTGCTGCATTTAGGATGAGTCGTAACCAATTGGGGTATTGATTTAAAATAGGTCTATGTTTTTCGAAGACGCACGCTTTATTGATAAGTGGTGCGTTTTTTTTTGAAAAAGTGGGAATAAATTTAGGGCAAAAAAAAATTCCCAGTAGGGAATTTAATTTAGAAATAAAATGGCATCCCCTAGGAGACTCGAACTCCTGTTACCGCCGTGAAAGGGCGGTGTCCTAGGCCACTAGACGAAGGGGACACAAACTCAAATGCGTTTGCCTTTGAATTGGTGCGCATTTTACGTACATTTGAAAAACTGTCAAGTAAGTTTTTGATTTTTAAAGGAAAAAACTTAAATTAATTTGAAAATGTTTATATTTTACTCGTTTCTTTTTGCCTAAAGCTTATTCTCAAAATGATATAACCAAATATTCCAGAAGCCAGTGACCCTAAAATAATACCTAATCGCTCATCAAAACTAGAGTCTACACCTGTGTGCTGGAATGCTAATGACCCTATGAATAAGCTCATAGTAAAACCAATTCCGCAAAGTGCAGAAGTGCCATATAAACTTAGCCAGTTCATCCCTTTAGGTAATTGAGTGATTTTAAGTTTTATAAATATCCAGCAGATAGTAAAAATACCAAGCTGTTTACCTAAGAATAAACCTAAAGCAATACCAATTGGAACAGGATGTAATAATTGGTCGACTCCAACTCCAGAAAGATTTAGACCTGCATTTGCAAAGGCAAAAATCGGAAGAACTAAATAATTTACTGAATGATGCAGGTCATGCTCTAACGCTTTTAGTGGTGAGATCGACGGATCTTTTTTTGATCGTAGAGGAATGAACATAGCAAGCACGACTCCAGCTAATGTAGCATGTACTCCAGATTTTAGTGTTGCTGTCCACATGATGATGCCAATGAGCAAATAAGGGGTGTAGGTAATGATATTTCGTTTGTTTAATATAAATAAAACCGGTAAGCAGATTGAAACAACAATTAAAGCAGTGACAGAGATATTAGAAGTGTAAAACAAAGCAATGATCACAATGGCGCCAATGTCATCAAAAATTGCTAATGAGGTAAGAAATAATTTTAGTGCTAATGGGACTCTTGAGCCTAGAACTGCTAACACCGCTAACGCAAATGCAATGTCAGTTGCAGCGGGGATTGCCCAGCCATTAATTGCAATAGGGTCATTGATGTTAAAGTATAAGTAAATTATCGCTGGGACTATCATGCCACCAATTGCCCCAACAGCAGGCAAGATGATATTGCGTTTATCAGCAAGCTCTCCTTCCATTAATTCTCTTTTTAATTCAAGTCCAACTAAGAAAAAGAAAACGGCCATTAATCCATCATTGATCCACAGTAATAAAGGTTTGATGATGACTAAATCGCCTACAGTGACACCCAATGGAGTAGATAAAAGTAATGAGTAATAATCCCTTAATGGGGAATTTGCGCAAATAATTGCAAATACTGTGGCAAGCATTAATACAAGGCCACTAGATAATTTTAGTTTTGAGGCAAAAGTGAAAAATGTAGATAGCATTTTTATCCTATTTATCAATATTATATTTAGAGTTTAGTTTTAATAAGCCAAAAATGAAGCTTAAATTGTGTGAAAATTAGATTTTTTTCATTATATTGTGAAATTTAGTGTTCAAAATTGGTGCGTAAACTTTTTTTCTTTTTTAAATTTTAAGTGATATTAGTAAGTGATATTAGAGGTACTAGATTGCTTGGTAATTATAATTGAATCCCCTGTGCTTATGGATGAGCGAAAAGTCATGGATAAGAAAGCGTTTTGTCCAAAGTATATCTCTTTATTAAAAAGTCGCGTTTGAGCGAGTTTACGAATCACGATGGGTTGTCTGCTTCCATCAAGAGGATTGACTGCTGGCATTGAGCATCTGGCACAGGGTTTAACGATATCAATGAGTAATTCGTTGATTTTAATTTGGCGCCAGTAATCTTCTGAAAATGGATGTCCCCCTTCTAATACTATGTTAGGTCTAAATCGTTCCATATCTTCATTTTCTTCAAGCCCTAATGCTTCAAGTGAGGATTGTTGGGTGATTAATATTTGAAATCCATCTGCAAATCCGACTTGCTTGCGGGTGTTTACATACTTGCTGTCCATTGTTCTTGGGTGTCGGTTGTCATATTTTATGAATTTGACATTTGATTCCAGTTTCTTTGAAAACCAATCTGAGATTTCTTGGCTGACTTCAAGACCGAATACTTCATCGTCCCAAAGTGCACTTTTAACTTTTTTATTGGTATTACTGGCTAAATCTATGTTGATGCTATCATCAAGATAGCTAATGATTAAATTGTTTTTGAGTAATTGAGTGTTGAATCGAGCAAGTATTGGATGGTTGCGCTGTGTCATCATCAAATTATTGTTGTCAATTAGCATATAGCGACGGTCGTGTTTTGGGCCTAGCTCATCAAATTCCATTGTTTGTATTTTAATTCCAGATAGGGATTTAACTGGATAAATATATAATGATTGAATTTTGATCATATAAATTTCACATATAAAAAAACCAGCCTAGGCTGGTTTTGGTTGTAAATTGGTTACTTAGGGTAGCTGCGTTTAACTGAGCCTGTATAAAGTTGGCGTGGGCGACCAATTTTAAGTGGGCTGCTTAGCATTTCATCCCAGTGTGCAATCCAGCCTGGTGTACGACCAAGGGCGAAAATCACAGTAAATAAAGAAGTTGGAATGCCAACAGACTTTAAAATAATGCCAGAATAGAAATCAACATTTGGATACAATTTACGTTGTACAAAATAAGGATCTTCTAAAGCAATTTGCTCTAAACGTTTAGCAATTTTAAGAAGTGGGTGATCTGAAAGCCCAAGCTCAGCAAGTACTTCATCGCAAGCTTCTTTCATGACTTTAGCGCGAGGATCGAAGTTTTTATAAACACGATGACCAAAACCCATTAAGCGAAACGGATCCGCTTTGTCTTTTGCTTTAGCAACAAATTCATCAATGCGGCTAACGTCACCAATTTCTTCAAGCATTGTTAATACAGCTTCATTGGCACCGCCGTGGGATGGTCCCCATAACGCAGTTGCGCCGGCGCATACAGCAGCAAACGGGTTTGTGCCTGTAGAGCCTGATAGTCGTACAGTTGATGTTGAAGCATTTTGTTCATGATCGGCGTGCAATAAAAAGATTTTATCCATTGCGCGAGTAAGAACAGGGCTTACCTTGTAATCTTTTTCACCTTTAGAAAACATCATGTATAGGAAGTTCTCAGCATAGCTTCGGGTGCTGTCTGCTTGAATAAAATCTTCACCAATGCCGTGTTTGTAAATCATTGCAGTAATTGTTGGAATCTTTGCAATCACTTGTTTGGCCACTAACGTGCGGTCTTCTTGTGAGTTGTTGTCTATATCTGTGTGATAAAACGCAGCAAGAGAGCTTAATAATCCACACAAAATGGCCATTGGATGGGCATCTTGTTTAAAGCCTTTTAGTGTATAAGCTAATAAATCATCAACTTGAGTGTGGCTCATGATTTCATTAACAAACTCTGTTTTTTGTTCAGAAGTTGGGAGTTCACCGTTCAATAATAAAAAGCAAGTTTCTAGGTGATCTGAGTGCTCAGCTAATTCATCAATTGGGTAGCCACGGTGTAATAGCACCCCTTTGCCGCCATCAATAAAAGTGATTTTAGATTCACAAGAGGCGGTTGATACAAAGCCTGGGTCATAGGTAAAACAGCCTTGCTTAGTTAATGCAGCGACTTGTACAACGTCTGGTCCAATAGATCCAGATAAAATGGGCAGTTCGATTTCTTGATCGTTAATAGTTAGTTTGGCGATTTTGTCAGCCATGCGGCCTCCTAAAATAGGCGATGATCACAAATATGAAAGTACAGTTATGAAAGTACAGTATAGTGAATATATTCGCGTAAATGGATGAAATACAAAAAATTGCGGCCAATCATAGAGTTTTTGAGCAAATTGTCAATTTTAACCTATTGTTACAAAGGAAGATTTGACTATATTATTGAAAGAGCACATTTGTGGTGCTATGTTTGTTTCGTTCTCGCCATAATAGGGCGTTTTTATTGCAATTTCGGCGAAAATTTGTTGCCTGTTAATATTTGTAATTTTGTTACAAACTCACTATAATCGCCGCCGCTCTTGACGTGCTTATTTTCAGTTGCTATCCATAAGTCAAATGAAGAAATAATGACACATAAAAGCTAAGTTTTTATCGCCTCATAGGCGCTTCATGAGCTCACACTAATAATCAACCGTGGAAACTAATTCGTGAAAGACAATCGACCCACTAATCTATCAATAGGAAATCTGATCCGATATTTTCCTATACCAGCCCTAGCTTCAATCCTTCACAGAATCACTGGCATTATGATGCTAGTTGGTTTGGCATTTTTATTATGGGCTCTTTATATCAGCCTTCAATCTCAAGCTGGCTTCGATCATGTCGCTTCTGTAATGACGCATCCATTTGCGAAATTTATTGCTTGGGGAATCGTTTCTAGCTTTTTGTATCATCTTGTTGCTGGTGTTAAGCATTTGATTATGGATACAGGCGTCGGCGAAACATTACAAGGTGGTCGTATTATGGCAACCGCAACGTTGATTATTAGCACGTTGCTAATCATTGGTGCAGGAGTATGGTTCTATGCGAGTTAGACACAGTACAAACTTAACCCGTAATGGGTTGACAGATTGGATCGTTCAACGTGTCTCTGCCGTTATCTTGGCTGCGTATACATTATTTATTATGGCATTTTTTATGTGTTCGGTTGATGTAACCTATGCATCATGGACTGGTTTGTTTTCAAACTTATGGGTGAAAGTATTTACACTTTTAACTGTATTTTCAATTGTTGCCCATGCATGGATTGGAATGTGGACAGTGTTTACTGATTATGTGAAATCAACCGCTGTTCGTGCATTTTTACAGATAGGTTTGTTTGTCATTTTATTCTTTTATTTCTTTACAGCGGTTCTTGCCGTTTGGGCGGTTTAATCATGGCTACGTTAAGAGTTTTATCCTATGACGCCATTGTTGTTGGTGGTGGCGGTGCAGGCATGCGTGCTGCATTACAATTAGCTGAGTCCGGTGTTAATACCGCGGTTTGTACAAAAGTATTCCCAACACGCTCTCATACTGTTTCTGCGCAAGGTGGTATTACCTGCGCAATCGCTTCTGATGATCCAAACGATGATTGGCGCTGGCACATGTACGATACCGTAAAAGGGTCGGACTACATTGGTGACCAAGACGCAATTGAATATATGTGTGAAATTGGCCCACAAGCTGTTTACGAATTAGATCACATGGGGATGCCGTTTTCGCGTACAGAAGAAGGTCGTATTTATCAACGTCCTTTTGGTGGTCAATCTAAAAACTTTGGTGAAGGCGGGCAAGCAGCACGTACTTGTGCAGCAGCAGACAGAACAGGTCATGCATTACTACATACGTTATACCAAGGTAATTTAAAAGCAGGCACAACATTCTTAAACGAATGGTATGCCGTAGATTTAGTTAAAAACGCGAAAGGCTCGGTTGTTGGTGTAATCGCAATTTGCATTGAAACTGGCGAGACGGTTTATATCAAATCTAAAGCTGTCGTTATTGCTACTGGCGGCGCAGGTCGTATTTATCAATCAACTACCAACGCATTAATTAATACCGGCGACGGTATTGGTATGGCGCTACGTGCAGGTTTTCCTGTACAAGATATGGAAATGTGGCAGTTCCACCCAACCGGTATTGCCGGTGCAGGTGTTTTGGTAACTGAAGGTTGTCGTGGAGAGGGTGGGGTACTTAGAAACTCCAAAGGTGAGCGTTTCATGGAGCGTTATGCACCTTCTGCTAAAGATCTAGCCGGTCGTGACGTGGTAGCACGTTCAATGATTCTAGAAATTCTTGATGGTCGCGGCGCGGGTCCTAATGGCGATTATGTTTATTTGCATCTAGAGCACTTAGGTGAAGAAGAATTAAACAAAAAATTACCGGGTATCATGGAATTAGCGAAAACTTTTGCTCATGTTGATCCCGTTAAAGAGCCAATTCCTGTTGTACCCACTTGTCATTATATGATGGGTGGATTAGCAACAAATATTGGTGGTCAAGTCATTACTCAAGACTCTGAAGGTGTTGAAAGTATCGTTGGTGGTTTATATGCATGTGGTGAAGCGGCTTGTGTATCGGTTCATGGTGCTAACCGCTTAGGTGGTAACTCATTATTAGACTTAGTTGTATTTGGTCGTTCTGCTGGTATTCAAATTGAAAAATCTTTGAGAGAAGGTTATGAGACTGACGCAGCAACTCAGGCAGACATTGAAAATGCAATGGCGCGTTTGGATCGCATGAACGGTTCTACAGAAGGCGAGCAAGCGGCAACGATTCGTAAAGATTTACAAAGCTGCATGCAATTACACTTTGGTGTGTTCCGTGAAGGTAAATCAATGGAAGAGGGCAAGGTTAAACTTGCTGATATTCGTAATCGTGTTGAAAATGTTTACTTACCTGACAAATCAAATGCATTTAATACTGCGCGTATTGAAGCATTAGAATTGCAAAACTTATTAGAAGTAGCTGAAGCGACGGCGATTGCTGCTGAGATTCGTACAGAATCTCGTGGTGCCCATGCTCGTGACGATTACCCTGAGCGTGATGATGAAAACTGGTTGTGCCACTCAATGTACTTCCCAGCTGATAAATCAATCAGAAAACGTGCAGTTAACTTTAAACCAAAAACGGTTCCTACATTCGAACCTAAAAAACGTGTTTACTAAGAGGGATTATCATGAAAGTCAGTATTTATCGTTATAACCCTGAAACAGACAAGAAACCTTATATGCAAGATTACGATCTTGATCTAGGTGGAAAAGATGTGATGGTATTGGACGTTTTAGAAGCATTAAAAGCACAAGACCCTACCATCTCTTACCGACGTTCATGTCGTGAAGGGGTGTGTGGATCAGATGGCATGAACATGAATGGCAAAAATGGTCTGGCATGTGTCACTGCATTATCAGAAGTAAAAGGCAGTGCTAAAAAATTAGAACTAAGACCGTTACCTGGTTTACCAGTGATTCGTGATTTAGTCATCGATATGTCTCAATTCTATGCTCAATATGAAAAAATCAAGCCATATTTGATCAACAATTCGCCAAAACCTGCAATCGAACGTCTACAATCACCTGAAGAACGTGAAAAGTTAGACGGTTTATATGAATGTATTTTATGCGCATGTTGTTCAACCGCTTGTCCTTCATTTTGGTGGAACCCT
Source organism: Marinicellulosiphila megalodicopiae (assembly GCF_045862395.1). Classification (NCBI taxonomy): domain Bacteria; kingdom Pseudomonadati; phylum Pseudomonadota; class Gammaproteobacteria; order Oceanospirillales; genus Marinicellulosiphila; species Marinicellulosiphila megalodicopiae. The sequence continues at coordinate 3,436,953 of NZ_AP023087.1, read as the reverse complement.
GATAAATTCATCGGGCCATCAGGATTATTACAAGCGTATCGCTTTTTAGTCGATAGCCGTGATGAAGCGACTGAAGAACGCTTAACGGATTTAGATGATCCATTTAGTGTGTTCCGTTGTCGTGGCATCATGAACTGTGTGGCAGTTTGTCCAAAAGGGTTAAACCCAACTAAGGCAATTGGTCATATTCGTTCTATGCTATTAAATAGCGCTACTTAATATATCGAAATTAGCAGACAAACCCAGAAATGGGTTTTGTCGTATGTAATGGGTGAAGGTAATAACCCCCGTAACCTTCACTTTTGATTCGGGATTCCTTAATAGGATAACAAAGATGCAAGATACATCGATGGATGAACTTTGGAGTTCGTCCCACTTGGCAGGCGGGAATTCCGCTTTCCTTGAAGAGTTGTACGAAGCTTATTTAATCGATCCGAACTCAGTACCTGAGAACTGGAGAGATACGTTTAACAAATTACCCAATGTTAACGACCAAGTTTCAATAGATGTTCCTCACTCAACTGTACGTGAGCATTTTGCCCAATATGCCAAAGACCGTAAGCGCTTAGGCTCGGGTACTTCTAACGCACCTGAGATGAATAACACGGTTAATCATAAACAGGCTAAGTTTCAAAGACTAACTGGTGCATACCGTATGCGTGGGCACCAAAAAGCGATTTTGGATCCATTATCGTTGATTAGTCGAAAAGACGTTCCTGACTTAGATTTACATTATCATGAACTAAGTAAGGCTGATGAAGACACAATCTTTGATTGCAGTAATTTATTCTTAGGTAAAGATAATGCAACCCTTAAAGAAGTAGTAGAAGCACTAGAAGCTACTTATTGTTCTAGCATTGGTGCTGAGTTTACTCATATCACTGACACTAAAGAACGTCGTTGGGTTGAAGCGAGAATGGAATCCACGCGTTCAAAGCCCGATTTTTCTGACGAATCAAAATTACATATTTTAGAACGATTAACTGCAGCAGAAGGCTTAGAGAAATATCTAGGCTCACGTTATCCAGGTACTAAGCGTTTTGGTCTTGAAGGTGGTGAAGCATTTATTCCATTAATGGATGAAATGATTCAGCGTTTTGGCTCATATGGCGCAAAAGAAATCGTAATTGGCATGGCTCACCGTGGTCGCTTAAATATGCTAATTAATGTTTTAGGTAAAAACCCACGCGAATTATTTGATGAATTTGAAGGCAAAGCGATTTATGAAAAATCAGGTGATGTAAAATACCATCAAGGTTTTTCTTCAAATGTAGAAACCGAAGGCGGTGAAGTGCATTTGGCAATGGCGTTTAACCCATCGCATTTAGAAATTGTTTCCCCTGTAATTGAAGGTAGCGTTCGCGCTCGTCAAGATCGTCGCGGCGATACTGAACGTAAAGAAGTGGTACCTGTTTCCATACATGGTGATGCAGCTTTTTGTGGCCAGGGCGTGGTAATGGAAACCTTCCAGGCGTCGCAAACTCGTGCTTATGGTACGGGCGGTACATTCCACATTGTGATTAATAACCAAGTAGGTTTTACCACAAACAAGCGTGAAGATGTACGTTCAACTGAATACTGTACTGATATTGCAAAAATGGTCCAAGCGCCAATTTTCCACGTGAATGCAGACGATCTAGAAGCGGTAATATTTGTTACGCAAATGGCTGTTGATTTCCGTCAGCAATTTAATAAAGATGTCGTGATAGATTTAGTTTGTTACCGTCGTCGTGGACATAATGAAGCAGATGAGCCATCTGGCACACAGCCACTTATGTACAGTGCAATCAAAAAACAAAAAACTACTTGGGAATTGTATTGCCAAAAATTGATTGCAGAAGGTTTGATCACACAAGATCAGCAAAAATCAATTGCAAATGAATACCGCAGTGCACTTGATAATGGCAAGCACGTAGCCCGTGCATTGGTGACTAAATCTCAACGTGAATTCTTTGTTGATTGGACGCCGTTTATTAATCAAGAAGTGGTTGATGAATTTGATTCATCCATTGATTTAAGCACAATGCAAGACATTGCAATGCGCATGAGTAATGTTCCAGCAGATTTCCCAATACAGCGTCAAGTGCAAAAGATTTACGAAGATCGAGCAAAAATGGCTCAAGGGGCAATGCCAATTAACTGGGGGTTTGCTGAATCTCTAGGTTTTGCTACTTTATTAGAAGCTGGTGAACACGTTCGAATTACAGGTCAAGATGTGGGGCGTGGCACATTCTCTCATCGCCATGCTGTATTGCATAATCAAAACGACGCATCTTTGCATATTCCAATGCAACATTTGAATGATAAGCAGGGTCGATTAACGATCCATGATTCTTTTCTTTCAGAGTTTGCTGTATTAGGTTTTGAATACGGATATGCAACCACGTCACCTGACTCATTGGTTATCTGGGAAGCGCAGTTTGGTGATTTTGCTAACGGCGCACAGGTTGTAATTGATCAATTTATTACCTCGGGTGAACATAAATGGGGTCGTTTATGTGGTCTTTGTATGTTCTTACCTCACGGTTACGAAGGTCAAGGTCCTGAGCACAGTTCAGCAAGATTAGAGCGTTATTTGCAATTATGTGCTGAGCACAATATTCAAGTTTGTATGCCTACTACGCCTGCCCAAATCTTCCATATGATTCGCCGTCAACAGCTACGTAATTTACGTAAGCCGTTAATTGTTATGACGCCTAAGAGTTTGTTACGTCATAAAGCAGCAACTTCAACTTTAGAAGAATTAGCTGAAGGTCAATTCCAAACCGTATTAGCTGAAACAGACGAAAACATCAAAGCATCAAAAGTAAAACGTATCGTTTTATGTTCGGGTCGAGTTTATTACGACTTATTAGAGCGTCGTGAACGTGATGAAATTACTGATGTGGCATTAGTAAGAATCGAGCAGCTGTATCCATTTCCTGAAGTGGCATTGCTTGAAGTATTAAATCAGTACAAATCAGTAACTGAAGTTACTTGGTGTCAAGAAGAGCCAGTTAATCAAGGTGCTTGGTACTCAAGTCAGCATCACATTCGTCATGTGTTGCATCAATATAATCCAAAATTAACCTTGGCTTATGCAGGTCGCGAAGCATCAGCAGCAGCAGCTGCTGGTTACTTGAAATTACACTTAGAACAGTTAGAGCAACTTCTTAATGATGCTTTAGTGATTAACAAATAGGAAAAAGATATGGCTATTGAAATTAAAGCTCCCCAGTTTCCAGAATCTGTTGCAGATGGCAGTATCGCAGCTTGGGCAAAACAACCAGGTGAAGCAGTAGAACGTGACGAATTAATTGTCGAGATTGAAACTGACAAAGTAGTATTAGAAATTTTAGCACCCGCTGATGGTGTGATTAAATCGATCGAAAAAAATGAAGGCGATGTTGTGCTTTCTGAAGAAGTGATTGGTTACTTTGAAGCCGGCGCAGCAGCAAGTGCAGCACCAACGGCAAGTGCAGCTCCTGCTGATTCAGAAGAAGACGTAAAAGTTGGAAACGTTGTTATGTCACCAGCAGCACGTCGTTTAGTTGATGAGCACAAACTGGATGCAGCGACAATTCCTGCAACAGGTAAAGGCGGTCGTGTAACTAAAGAAGACGTTGTAAACTTTGTGGCTAATAAGCCAGCTGCTGCACCAGTTAAAGCTGCAGAAAAACCAGCTGCTGCAACGATTAATGTTGCCCCTGGTGAAAAAGTAGAAAAACGCGTTCCAATGACTCGTTTACGTAAAGTCGTTGCTAAGCGTTTAGTTGAAGCTCAACAAAATGCAGCAATGTTAACGACATTCAACGAAGTTAACATGAAGCCAGTAATGGAGCTTCGTAAGCAGTATAAAGACTTATTTGAAAAAACTCATAACGGTACGCGTTTAGGTTTTATGTCATTTTTTGTTAAAGCAGCAACTGAAGCGTTAAAACGTTTTCCAGCTGTAAACGCATCAATTGACGGTGATGATATTGTTTATCACGGTTACCAAGATATTTCGGTAGCGGTTTCATCTCCAAAAGGTTTATTCGTTCCTGTTTTACGTGACACTGATACTATGAGTCTGGCTGATGTTGAATCAACCATCCGTGACTACGGTATGCGTGCACAATCTGGCGGTTTAGGTATGGACGAAATGCAAGGTGGTACATTTACAATCACTAACGGTGGTGTATTTGGATCATTGCTTTCAACACCTTTATTAAACCCGCCACAAACAGCAATATTGGGAATGCATAAAATTCAAGAGCGCCCAATGGCAGTTAACGGTCAAGTTGAAATCTTACCAATGATGTATTTAGCATTATCATACGATCACCGTTTGATCGATGGCAAAGAAGCGGTTCAATTTTTGGTAGCCATAAAAGATTTATTAGAAGATCCAGCGCGTATTTTATTAGAAGTGTAATTGTTTTTAAGTGTTACGGGTTTGATCAGGTTTAGAAAACTAAACAAAATATAATCATAAAGAAGCAAGCGCATTTAAGTTTGCTTCCAAATAAAAAGGTAAATACAGATGTCTGAGCAATTTGATGTTGTTGTAATTGGTTCTGGCCCAGCAGGTTATATTGCTGCAATTAAAGCCGCACAATTGGGTTTGAAAACTGCTTGTGTTGAAAAGTGGGTAAGTGATGAAGGGAAAGTGGTAAACGGCGGAACATGTTTGAATGTTGGCTGTATCCCATCAAAAGCATTATTAGAATCCTCTGAGCGTTTTGAAGCGTCTCAACATGAATTTAAAGATCACGGTATCACGGTTAAAGATGTAAAAATTGATATCGAAGGCATGATGAAGCGTAAAAATACAATCATCGGCAACTTAACTGGTGGTATTGCTGGTTTGTTCAAAGCAAACGGCGTGACTTCAATTGAAGGCATGGGTAAATTGCTTGCAAATAAAGTCGTTGAAGTCACTTCAAACAAAGGTGAAGTGTCAACAGTTGAAGCGAAAAACGTCATATTAGCAATGGGTTCAATCCCTGTTGATATTCCACCGACGCCAAACAATGGTGACACCATTGTGGATTCAACTGGGGCATTAGCATTTGATAAAGTACCTAAGCGTTTAGGTGTGATTGGAGCTGGTGTAATCGGTCTAGAGTTAGGTTCAGTTTGGCGACGTTTAGGTTCTGAAGTTGTTATTTTAGAAGCAGTAGATACGTTCTTGCCAGCAGCCGATCAAAAAATTGCAAAAGACGCTTTAAAAGCATTCACCAAACAAGGGTTAGACATTCGTTTAGGATCTCGTGTTACAGGTTCTGAAGTGAAAGGCAAAAAAGTAACGGTTAATTTCACTGACAAAGAAGGTGAAAAATCAGAAGTATTTGATAAATTAATCGTATGTGTAGGTCGTAAGCCAGTAACAGACGGCTGTTTTGCTGATGATTCAGGTATTCAACTTGACGAACGTGGATTTGTTCACGTTGATGATCAATGTAAAACAACCGTTCCTGGTGTTTACGCAATTGGTGATTTGGTTCGTGGTCCTATGCTTGCGCACAAAGGCGAAGAAGAAGGCGTAATGGTTGCTGAAATCATTCACGGTGACACTCACGTTCAAATGAACTACGACGCAATTCCTTCAGTTATTTATACACACCCTGAAATCGCATGGGTTGGTAAAACTGAAGAAGAACTTAAATCTGCTGGTGTAAAATATAAAGTAGGTCAAGTACCTTTTGCTGCTAACGGCCGTGCAATGGCTGCAAACGACACAACGGGTTCAGTTAAAGTATTAGTTGACGAAGAAACTGATCGTTTACTAGGGATGCATATTTTTGGTTTACACGCTTCTGAATTAGTACAGCAAGGCTTAATCGCATTAGAATTCGGATCAAGTGCTGAAGATATCCAAATGATGTGTTACGCGCATCCAACGTTATCTGAAACGGTTCGTGAAGCATGTTTAGCTGCTGATAACATGGCACTTGCAATTGCAAACCGAAAGAAAAGATAAATAATTAAACATAATATCAAAGCCGCGAAATCGCGGCTTTGTTATGTAATCAACCTGACCTTTGGTCTTTTTTAAAACGTGGAAACAAGATGAACTTACACGAGTATCAAGCAAAAGAACTGTTTAGACAGTACGGCATTGCAGTGCCAAATGGGTATGCTTGCGATAACGCAGCAGAAGCAATTGAAGCAGCTAAAAAGCTTGGCGGCGGTAAAGTTGTAATTAAAGCACAGGTACATGCAGGTGGCCGTGGTAAAGCAGGTGGTGTTGAGTTAGTTGACTCTGATGAACAAATTCAAGCATTCTGTGATCGTTTATTAGGTACAAACCTAGTAACGTTCCAAACAGATGCTGATGGCCAACCAGTAAACAAAATTTTAGTTGAAGAAGCATCAAACATTGATCGCGAATTGTACTTAGGTGCAGTAGTTGACCGTGCAACACGTCGTGTTGTATTTATGGCATCAACAGAAGGCGGAATGAACATCGAAGACGTTGCACACGCAACGCCAGAGAAAATCTTAAAAGCAACGATTGATCCTTTAGTTGGTGCTCAACCTTACCAAGCACGCGACTTAGCGTTTAAACTTGGCCTTGAAGGTAACCAAATAAAACAGTTTACTAAAATCTTCTTAGGTTTAAGTAAATTCTTCCACGATGCTGATTTAGCATTGCTAGAAATTAACCCGTTAATCACGACTAAAGAAGGTGATTTAATGGCGTTGGACGGCAAAATCAACATCGATGCAAACGCATTGTATCGTTTACCAAAAATCAAAGCATTACAAGATCCATCACAAGAAGACGAGCGTGAAGCGCATGCGGCATCTTGGGAATTAAACTACGTTGCATTAGACGGAACAATTGGCTGTTTAGTAAACGGCGCTGGTCTTGCAATGGGTACAATGGATATCGTGCAATTACACGGCGGCAAGCCAGCTAACTTCTTAGATGTTGGCGGCGGAGCAACAAAAGAGCGTGTGACTGAAGCTTTCAAAATCATCTTGTCAGATGACAAAGTGAACGCAGTATTAGTGAACATCTTTGGTGGTATCGTGCGTTGTGATTTAATCGCTGAAGGTATTATCGGCGCGGTTAAAGAAGTAGGCGTAAACGTACCTGTAGTTGTACGTTTAGAAGGTAACAATGCTGAGTTAGGTTCAAAAGTACTAGCTGAATCTGGTCTAGATATTATCGCAGCAACAAGCCTAAGCGACGCTGCTGAACAAGTTGTTAAAGCATCAGGAGCTAAGTAATGAGTATTTTAATCAACAAAGACACTAAAGTAATCTGTCAAGGTTTCACTGGTGCTCAGGGTACTTTTCACTCTGAACAAGCAATCGAATACGGCACAAAAATGGTCGGCGGTGTAACACCTGGTAAAGGTGGTCAAACGCATTTAGGCCTTCCTGTGTTTAATACAGTAGCTGAAGCAGTAGAAGCAACAGGCGCGCAAGCATCTGTAATCTATGTACCTGCTCCATTTTGTAAAGATTCCATCTTAGAAGCAGCTAACTCAGGATTAGAGTTAATCGTATGTATCACTGAAGGTATCCCAACGTTAGACATGTTAGAAGCTAAAGTAGTATGTGATAACTTAGGTGTGACGTTAATCGGTCCTAACTGTCCAGGTGTAATTACTCCAGGCGAATGTAAAATTGGTATTATGCCAGGTCACATTCACTTACCGGGTAAAGTTGGTATTGTTTCTCGCTCGGGTACTTTAACGTATGAAGCCGTTAAACAAACAACCGATCACGGTTTTGGTCAGTCTACCTGTGTGGGTATTGGTGGTGATCCAATTCCTGGTTCTAACTTCATCGATATTTTAGCGTTGTTTGAAAAAGACCCTAAAACTGAAGCAATCGTAATGATTGGTGAAATCGGCGGAACAGCTGAAGAGGAAGCAGCAGCTTACATCAAAGCAAACGTAACTAAACCTGTTGTATCTTACATTGCTGGTGTAACTGCACCTGAAGGTAAGCGTATGGGTCATGCTGGCGCAATCATCTCTGGTGGTGCGGGTACTGCAGACGAGAAATTCGCTGCATTAGAAGACGCTGGTGTTAAAACTGTACGTTCTTTAGCAGAAATCGGAAGTGCATTAGCTGAGATTACTGGCTGGAAATAATTCATAATTAAAATGAATTAAATTAAAACCCGCTTTGCGGGTTTTTTTTTGTTTTCAAAATCTGCTTTTACCATTGTCTCGTATACATTTAAAAACCATGAGATATAAAAATGAAAAAGCTAATCTTTACACTGTTATTTCTAATGTCAACAACTGCATTTTCAGCACCACTATCTGAAGATAAATATAAAGTAGGTGAGGCAAGGTTTAAATATTTATTTTGGAAAGTCTACGATAGTAGCTTATTTACTAAAAATAAAAAATTTGAATCGCTCAATCAAGAGCTAACATTATCCATTACGTATTTGCGAAATATACCAAAACATCGAATTGTAGATGCCACAGTGAATCAGTGGGAGCATCTAAATTTTGATCAAAAATCCATATCAAAGTGGCGTGAAAAAATTGAAACAATCCTGCCAGAAATAAACAAAAACGATAATTTATCCTTTCATAAACAACAAACAGGAATTGGATCGTTTTATTATAATGGTAAATTAATTGGCGAAATAAACGACACACAATTCAGTGATGCATTCTTAAGTATATGGCTGTCTAGTAATACTAGTGAGCCCAAATTAAGACAAAAATTAATCAGTCAAAAATAAAACAACTTATTCGCTTTAAATCAAACCAGAAACTGCCTATAATCCTGCCGCCCACCCTTAGTTCATTTGGATAGAATACGCCCCTCCGAAGGAGATTTATACCAAAATGCATTAATATCCGCTAATCCACCTAAATGCACAACAACCTAATTAAGGCCTTTAATATCAAGGATTCAACTAATTAACTACTATATTATTTACGTGACAATAATGTGCATTAGTTTTGTCACGACAGAGAAATTCTGTCACAAATAATTAATGCACAATCCCCTTCGGCGTGATATAAATTCATTACGATTTGATCAATTAATAGTCACCAAGGATTCCATGACAAAGACATTTTACATTAACAACGATACGGCTGGCCCTAATCTAATTAACTTTTTTAACTTAATGGATGCACCTTCCGATGTACCTAATTTTGAAGATTTCAAAAGTGTTTTAATTAATGTTTTTGATGTATTGATTGAGAAATCAACAAGTAATAGTGAACATATTCTTCTACTTAAAGAAGAGTTAGTTGCCATAAATATATCAGGTTATATAAACGCTAAAAAAGTCATAGTAAAAAACTCAGTGGTCTATGATGCTTTCTTTTATACTTTAGAATTTCTTACAAAAGGAGCTAAGGTTTCTCAAGAAGATGTTTACATTGCATTGTTGAGTCATTTGATTTTTCCTTGTATTTATATCGATGAAATTCAATCAGAAACCACCAAATTATTTAATGCTAAAAGAAGAGAAAATTTCGCAGAATTATTGAGGCGATTACGTACTACCACTAACTCATTGGAAGGGAAATTATTACTAACAGAATGCAGTAAAAAATCAGATGGAAGTTTGTCTTGTATTGAACTATGTGAATTATTGAACAATATCAAAAAAAAGAGTAATGATAAGGATATTAAATCTTGGGCAATTAACTTCATTGATCTGGTTTCAATAAACCAATATTTGATGGGAAAAAAGCTGACACCATCAATTGCGCCTAAATTTGATGACAAATCTAAAAATCAAACTCCAAAAAAACGAAGTAATAACGATTTTACCCCGCAGAGAAAAGCGCCGAATAATGCAGAGGAAATAAGCCAAATAATCGTCGACAATGGAAGCAATACCAGTTCTCACACGCCTAACGACGATGGCAATTCAAAAACAACCTCAAAAAGAGACTTTTCAGTATTTAAAGGAGGTAACCTACTTGAGCCCATTCAACTATTTCAGCCCGATTGCCATAGACATACACTGCCATTAGCTTATGCCAAGCTATTGTTTGATTACCTTGTCGAAGACCCAACCAAAGAAAAGCTAGCAATATTAGTTTCTTTGCTAACAGGAGTGGATATCAGGGATTATGACAAGCTTTATTTTGTATCATCTATAGTTGAGATACCTGCCAATACTTATGAAAATGCATATATCTGCATGGATAGGTATTTTGTACATTACTCAAAGTTAGGCAAGTCATATTCTAGGGTATTAAGATGTGTGCCATGGGAATTCATTGATTTATTACAATGCCATTTAAATACTGACTTACAAAAGAGTTTAAGTGATCAATTAAATATTGAACAAAAACAGCTAAATAATGAAATAGCTAAGATAAGTCTTAAAATAGATAGATTTCCAACATTAAGCACCATCAGAGATTACCAGTTTTATCGACATTTACATCTATTTAAGGATGAGATTTTTTCGTACCACGTAACACCTTTTCATAGATTTCAAATTCATGATGGTATTTATTACGCCAGCTTTGAAAATAAACATATCTACAAAAGATCTCAACAGGTAATGAATGAGCTTACAGAATTTAATACATCAGTTGAATTATCCGATCATTTAAATTCAATAGTAGGCTCCAAAAAGAACAATGATACTAAACAAGTGAGTGAGTGGATTTCTAAGTTAAGAGGTGAGTTAAATACGAAAGCCAAACAAATTAAAAATGCGAGTGATTTAAGTGAGTACCATCTTGAATATAGTCTATTTACTATTATGCAACTTTCACTCATTAGTGGGCATAGACCTGTTAATAGTATGTTCGCTAGAAGGATCGATTTTATTGAAGATAATGCTTTATTCATTTGTGATAAAATTGTTGATGCAAGCCATGTTTCCAGGGTAGTTGCATTACCCGATATTACTACCAAGATACGTAAAGCTTACGATAATCATCTCGACAATTTAACAGCGCGAATTGGCTTAATCAAAAAAGATCTTGCAGATGAAATCAGATCTTCGATGAATCTTGAGTTTTGTAACATCCCTCAATTTTTTATGTTTGATAATACTTTTAATATTTGTGAAATACCTAAAAAGAAAGTTGATGAGTACTTCGCTAGAGTAAGTGTGGCTTCAAATATCTCACGCCATATTTTGTCTTCATATTTGATAAAAGAAGGATTAGATAGATTATATGTAAATTTTCAACTTGGCCATTATAGCAATGATACTGGCCCAATTTCGGAATTTTCGCCGTTAAGTATTGAACAGTTAACCCTTATAATTAAACCGATATTAAATAAATTTGTTAAAGATATTAGCCTTAGAGCTACAGTAGGTTGCAGGGCTAACCAAAGTATCCTTGAGGTATCATCAAATCAAACCAAACATATCCCATTTAATAAAAAGTTTGGTCCTAAATTAAGACTTTCACTCTACAAAAAAAAGGAAAAAGAGAGAAAATTAAATTTAAAAATAATTCTGAATTCTAATAATATAACAAATAAGCAACAACCCAAGGCGTCCCAAGTTAAAAAGTGCTTTGATAATTGTAGTAATTACGATAATCAACACAGGCTTTCAATCTCTTTAAAAAAATTGCTAAAACGATTCTCTAATCAACGAGGGTGGAACCTAGACTTGCCAACTTTAGGATATGAAGCATCTTCAAGGACCCGTTCACTTATATCGCTAAATAGCTCATATTTTGTTCAAAATTATGTAATTATTGAAGAAGCAATTAACCGAATAGACAATATCGAAAAAATTAAAAGTACCGCTCAAGCCTGGAGTTTTATTTATATTTCAGCATTGGTTCATGGAATAAAAGAAATTGATATTACCTCATTTAAAAAAATGATTTTAAAGCGACCTGAAATTATCGAGAATAACGTTTTTTTTGAATCTAAAAAATTTAGATGGTCACCTTCAGAAGGGTGGCTATTGCATTATTATTACTTATATCCATTGTTAGTGGATGTATCATTAGAGCAAATTTCAAATTCAATTCGAACCTGGCTTCATTATCAATCAAAATTTGTAAATTTAAACCTACCTCGCTCAATAAAAGAACTTAAACAAACTGTTAGTAACGGAATTCTCTACAGAAAGTCAGGGATGTACCAGTCGTATTTAAAGGGGACGACAATTAAAGATGTAAAAACAATTGGTTGGATTAGACAATTTTCGAAACAATGCCTATTTGAAAATAATGAATTTAATCAGAGTGAGCATAACCAAAGTAAACCATTAGAATCAGTAGAAAATATATTGGCCCAAGACAACCTTGTCTTTTTTTTGAAGGTAAAAGAAATAAATCGTTTAAAAATCGAAGATGTTGATAAAAAAAATAAATTAAGGGATGTATTCGAAGAATTTAAAGCTAACAAGCGAAGTTATTGGCCAAGTGTATTTTCATATTGGGGATTAGAACTTCTACAAAATGGTACCGTACAAACTAAAAGCATTGGAAGAATTATAACTTACCTCCTTTTTCATTATAAAAATATAACAGAGGTTTTTCAGTTTAAAGCAATATCGAATTTAAATGCAGAAAGTATTGAGGATGGATATGAAGATATACTGCAACGTTCAAAATTAAATGATTCTTCTTTAATTCTTAGAGAATTTCATAAATTTTATAAAAAAGAATTTTATTGTGTAGATATAAATTTTGATTTTAATACCGCTTCTATATCAAAAGATGTAAAAATTGATACTCTCTTTACAAGTCAAATTAAAATATTACAAGAGAAGTTTAAGAATAGTAGTGTTTTTACTGCATTTACTCTATTGCTTTGTGAAACTGGAATGCGAAGCAATGAACTAATTAATCTTTCAAAACAAGATATTGATTTTGAAAATGAATTAATTCATATTCGCTACAATAAGTTGAAAAAGGTAAAAACCACGCAGTCAAATCGATTTATAAACTTTGAAAACCTAACAACAAAATGCATACAATCATTAAAGGAAATATCATTAATAAATGGGCCACCTTCAAAAAAAATAACTCCATTTTTCTCAATCATGGGTAAGGAAATTGAGCCCTTATTGATCAACTTTACTAATCAATGTTCTTTATTTTTAGCATGTAATGTACATCTCCACATGTTTAGGCATTATGCAATCACTAAAAAAATAGCAATGGCCAAAACACCTAAAGATATTTGGGAAACCTCTTCTTTTTTTGGTCATAAATCGCCATTAATTACATTGAAAACTTATAGTCATGGAGTATTTGACAAGGTTGTTTATCATAAGATTTCTGACAAAAAAATTGCATTTCTATTAAAAGTTAATGAGCCGTTAATTCGACAATGGCGTAGAAGGGATAAAAATGTTAATCCAGACCTATCAAGTTTAGATTTATTTATCCGTTGCTTTGATAATTGGCATGAGTCTAAATATAAAGATATTCAATTCAATAATTCAATATCTAATTTTGAATTAAAGTTTGATTTAATTTCAGCTATTAAAGTAAATGAGTTAATAAATAAAGCTTACTCTGTAGACTTAATTCATCATATTACCGGTTTTTCACTTGAACTACTGACCAATTTTATAAAATTCATGAAAAACAATAGTGCAACAACTAAAATCAACATTAATTTTAATATTTCTAAATCAATTTATACACCAGTTCTAAGAAATCTAACTGAATTATCAGATCGTGAACTAAAAGAATTGCGTAGTATTTGGCAGTTATGTTTACGTAAAGATGGAAAATGGCACTTTGAAAGTATTGATCATTCAATTGAATTTATTCAATATATACAAAAGATTCATTCAGATGAACCAAGGTTTATAATATTCCAACCTAGGGCATTTACCGATAATGAGATTAAAAAATGGAGTAAAAACTTAAATTGTGAAATTAGAAAAATTGGTGGTGAAAAATCATTGTACAATAATGTACGCCCTAGGTCTGCAATACAAGTTGAAACAGAGGTGACACCTGTGTTTTCTGTTGATACACTCAAGGAACTTAATTTTTTAATTTTACTATTTTTTAGTCATAAAGAATCAATAGGAAGTATTTAATGGAAATTGTTAGAAAAAACCTTGTTAGTTTCACTACAATTGAAGACCTTAATATCCCTGATGGCATGTTAAACCGCACTGAAGAAGAAAAGAAACATAAGATATGCTCAAACTTTCATGATTTCTTTGACGCTGAAATCATGAAGTATATTAAGCTGCACAATTTAAAAAGAACATTTTATTCAAAATTCAATATTATGTCTTACCATATAAGAGATAATGGCTCTATTACGGTATTCTTTGCATTTATTATTGATGACGAACAAAATAACAAAAACCTTCCTATTGTCTCGAAAGAAGCAGTTACATTAAAATCTTTTTTTAATACAGTTATAGATGATTTTTATAAAATTTTACTTAGTTTGGAAAAAAGAGAACATAATCTAAAATCTAAAATTGATTGTTCAGATATAGAAACTGAAATAATAACAAAAATAGGTAAAAAACAAGTTTCTAAACTTCAGACTTATATTCATGAAAACACTATAACTGTATTCAATAGTGATAATGAAAAAAATGTAATAACTGCAACTGAAAAGAAACATGCAATACTATATGACAAAACCAAAGATATTGATTCAGTTGTCCAAAAAATACTTGGAGCAACATTTGATGGTACGAGAAATTCTGATTGTAGACTCCATTTATTAACACCTCAGAAAAAGGATTTAAGGGTTTCCAAGAGTGATTATAAGAAATTTCTGACTTCTGGTATTGAAGATTGCCTTTTAGATATTTATTACATACAAAAAAGTGATGGTATGTGTGAACTAATTAAATTTCACAAATCATCAATAGTGAATGAGCAAAATACAATCATATACTAAATACTACAGAGCGCATCCTTTAATTTTATTGAACCACGCACTCACTTTTCACTAGAGTGTGAATCATTCACACTTAAATCCCAATCACTAAAGTGCGAGCCATTCACACTTAAAATTTCCTGATAATTAACGCTTTTTTCACAATAAATACTTACTCCTCAAAAGAATTCTTTTCAGAAAAAATATTATAGTTAACAAATTTTAGAAAGATAATTTCAGAAATCACATTGAAAGCTTGCAAAATTTCCGCTCCAAAACCCTCAAAAATTGAGTTCTGTAATAACCATTAATCTCCATATATTCTTATATACAAGCTTAAAACAACATTAAAGAGCTTAAATATAACTTAACTTTATTGGAGCATGTATGACTTATTTAACAACAAACGAACTGTCCGAAAAAATAAAATACGAACCAAGAACCATTCGCAGTACTTTGAAGGATTCTGTACTAATAGAAGGCGTTCATTATATACGCCCTTTTGGTGGCCGTAAAACGCTTTATATCTGGGAGAAGGTTGAAGAAACAATGTTAGCCGGAAACACTGTTAGCGATTTAATTGCTGGTCTTCAATAAGGAGTTTGTAATGTCTAAAATCACTGAAAGAAACGGGCGATTAGTATTTGATTTTAACTTTCAAAACCAACGCTGTCGCGAGTTAACAAAGTTAGAAAGTACACCTGCTAATAAAAAAAGAGCAGAATCTATTTTGAAAAAAATAGACGCTGAAATTACCTTGGAAACCTTTGATTATAAAAAATATTTTCCTAAATCGAAAATGGCCGATAAATTGGAGGCTAAATCTTTGCAATTAGCAAAGAAATCATCCAATGAAATACCAACGTTCAAAGAGTTTTCAGAGCAATGGATATTCGAAATGTCGCCAAGCTGGAGAAGAACTTATGTCGGCACAGTTAATGGGAATTTTTATAAATATTTAATTCCAGAATTTGGTGACATGCACTTAGATCAAATTGCAAAAACTGATGTGCTCATGTACAGAAATAAACTGACTCAAATGCCTAATAAGTCTGGGGTACCTTTGGCTGCTGCGACTATAAATAAAAACATTACGTTGATGAAGTCAATTATGACGGAAGCAGCAGAGCGTTTTAATTTTAAATTTAACTTAACATCGGTAAAGCCTTTAAAGGGAGTAAAGCCGGATATCCAGCCGTTGTCTTTATCAGATATTACGAAGTTTCTTGAAATCGTAAGACCTGATTTTAAAGATTATTTCATAACACGCTTCTTTACAGGGATGCGATCAGGTGAAGTTAACGGCCTGCAATGGAAGCATATTGATTTTGAAAATAGGCAAATCATTGTAGAGCAAGCGTTAGGTGTATATGGGGTAGGCGATCCAAAAAATGAACATGCGTTTCGTGAAATTCATATGTGCGACTTAGTTTATGAGGCATTACTCAATCATAAAAAAACAATGAAGAAATTTGATGATTTTGTATTTTGTACAAGTATCGATACCCCTATATCAAATACCAATATCCACAATAGAATTTGGTTGCCAACATTAAAGTTACTTGGGTACTCACCTAGAAGACTTTATCAAACCAGACACACAGCCGCTTCATTATGGCTTGCATCTGGTGAAAGCCCAGAATGGATAGCAAGACAGCTAGGGCACAGTACAACTGAAATGTTATTTCGAATCTATTCGCGTTACGTGCCAAATGCACTAAGAACAGACGGACAGGCATTTAACAAATTAATTGAAGCTAACATCAAAAACAGCTTGGGTGAGGGGAAATAATATGTATATTTCAAATATCATAATTGAATCAAAAATGAAAAATCGTCGAATTGTAAAAGAAACAGCTATTAAATTAATTGCTCGCGTAGAAATTGTCGACTCACCACTATCGTGTTATTTAGTCGGCTATTCAGATACAACTCTCATTAATGCAGTTTCAAAGTGGTTAATTGATTTTTGGTTGATAGAAACAATTGAAGTACAAGATCAGTTTTTAAATGAATTAGTGGATGAATTAAAGCAGCTACTTACCAGCAATGCTCATAAACTTGAGATGCCATGGTTGATTGGTAGCTGATGGGCACTAAGGCTGTAAAGCGTACGGAGTGCGTTTTACAATCTATTGTTACTGTGTTTAAGGTGAGGACTTATTCGATCAACATATTTAGAGTGACATTGAGGGCGTCACTAATTTCATAGGCTCTCGCCAAGGTAATATTATTCTCACCGCGTTCAATTTTTCCCATATAACTCCGATCTATTCCACTTAAATGTGCAAAAGCCTCTTGTGATAATCCTTGTGACTTACGAGCTTCACGGACTTTTTGTCCAAACAACTTGATACGTTCATCAATCATTTAGTTATACCTCAAAAAAAGGTAGAACTATCATCAGTAAACGCATATCATTCCACGGCATATATTACCCATTTATGGCATTGGAATTTTAAAAATAGGAGATACAAACAATGAAATTAAAAAATATAAAAATGGCAGCAATATTCACAGGGATATTACTAACTCAAACCAGCTGTTTAGATGAATTTAACAACTCAGACGAATCACTAGAAAATCTGCCACCAAGTGCCAGTTTTTCAATTCAAAGTAGTCGACTGCTTTCCACTTCATCTGATACGAATACTGCAATAGCAGAACTTTCTTTTAGCTGGTCAATTGATGGGGATGAAATCGGAACTGGAAATGAATTACTTATTTCAGATGTTGAAATTTATGGCGAGCACAAAGTGACTTTGACGGTTTATGATGGCCAATATTTTGATGAGTTTTCGTTGATTGTAGATTTTGGAGAGCAAAATTCAAAATTTATGACGGTTAGTGACATGAAGGATATTGAAGAAGAATTCCTTACTCTTCTCCAAGAAAAATTAGATCAATCTAATGCGTTTTCTCCAGAACGATTTGATACTCCAGTACAATCAGATACAGATACAAGTTCAGAAATACCAGTTGAAACATATAAACAGGATGAGAATTATTTATCAGATGAGATTAGAGTAATTGATGGTGTAGATACTGTCTTTGTTACTTATGAATGCACTATTTCTGGTACATACACAACTAATTACACTGATAGTGACGACAGTTCAATAGAATTTAAATCCTGTTTTTCAGTATATGGACAGCATAGCTATGATATAGCGATTAATTCTATTACAGGTGAGGAAATCTACACTCTGAATGTTGATAGTGCTTCAGGTGAGGGGTTTGTGATTGAACTGGTAACTAATGAGGGTGAAGCAATCAGTTATAAAATTGAATTAGAAAATTCAGATGTTTATTTAGTGCAATTAATTGATAACATGGGTTATTCAGTTATGAAAAATAATGATATTTTTACAGTTGAAGCTTTGGACTTTCATTTAAAAAACACTAGCCAATGCGATTATTATCTAGAAATTAAATATACATTTAATGATCAAGAGCCATTGCTTGATATTACTTCTGGTGCTACGTTTCTAAAGAAAGCGCCCGATATAAGTAAATGTTTAAGTAACATAACTCATGAGGAATCAATGTTTTTTAATGAAAATAGAAAAACATTAAACTATGAATTAAACCTTGAATCTTCCGTCGATACTTTTGAAGCAACTTTTATTATTCAAAATTTGGAAAGTTATTACTCAGTTAGTATTACAGGTGATGCATATTCATATTCTGGAACATCTGGAGAATTTCATGATTATATTAGAGCAAGCCTCCTTGAGTCAGGTACTTATAACATTGAAATAACACTCGAAGATGATACTGCATATCCTGAAGTTTATTTTCAAATATACGCACCAGATAGTACTTTGACATTTATTGAGTAAATCAAAAGTTTAAAATGAACAGCCTTTATTTAAGGCTGTTCTATTCATATCCATCCAAGATCTAAATTCAAACTAAACACAACTCAAAATCCCCTCACGCTCAATAGCATACTCCGCATCATTCAATGTCGTACTCTGCCAAAGTTTAATCATAACCTTAAGCTGGAATTGCATCTTCTTAGGGCAACATCGGAATCGCTTTGTTTCCCGGTTTTGACGATATACCTCAATCGCGTTTAGTAACTCTAAACAAGCTTCTGATTTTTAGTTTCAAATACAATTAATTCACCATTAAACTCAACTTTAATGAAATCGATATTTTTACGTTCTTCAAAATACTAGTTTGTAATGGCTTTACAGGGAATTTGAATTTCATTAGTAGCACTGCCTGTTGGGTAAAGTATTACATGTTTATTTGTCACCAGTACAAAATTTCTTTTTACCGAATAACCGGTTATTAAAATCTGCTGACTCAATAACTCGCTCACCTTCTTGTATACGGCTGCCTTTAAAAAAATATAATAGTGAATTTACCTTGTCCATAACGTTCTTCTAAAATTTAAACTAGCCTCGCCTTGAGGCGGTTTAAATATAGTTGATGTTTTAATTTTTCAATAATGTTTGAGGTGTTGAAGATGATTAATAAAATATTAATTTTTGGAGTGATTAGAACACCCGACAAAACATAATTTGACTCACACATTAAACATGTATGTGACGGGTTTGTTATGTATTTTAGTAACGTTTCTGACTTAATTTGAATGCCAAAGTAAGTACTTCATTAAATCTTGGATAAAGTTCAACTTATTACTAACACTATGTTCTATCAATCCACTTTGCTACAATCCCCCTCCTAAAAAACAATGAATTCGCATAGGGACTGAGTATGCAATTGGTAAGTTGGATTGGCGCAACAGATCTAAGATTTATGACCGAAGACCTAGATCAAGCAGGGCCTATCGGTAAGTTGATTGCTAATATGCAATTTACTCATTTGAATCTACTGGTTAACTACCCCCCAGAACAAACCAAGCCATATAAAGAATGGCTTGCAGCTAACACTCAATCCAAATTAAACATCAAACAAGCTAAGTTAAAGACACCTACTGACTTTAACGATATTTACTTAGCCGCTGACAAATTGTTATCTCAATTAAGTGAAGCCAATGAAGAAATCGCGGTTTTATTAAGCCCAGGCACTCCAGCGATGCAGGCAATTTGGATTTTGTTAGGTAAAACCAAATACGATGTCACCTTTTATCAAGTCAGCAGAGAGCAAGGCATCGAGCAAGTTGAAGTACCTTTTGAGATTTCTGCCGAATTCATTCCCAAAACCCTCAGTACATTATCCAAACAAGCTTTTGGTGAAGTCGATCGATTATCGGCCTTTGATGCCATTGTGACGCAAAATGCACAGTTAATAGAGCTCAAAGAAAAAGCCGCCATTCTAGCCGGTACTGATTTTCCAGTATTAATATATGGTGAGTCCGGCACTGGTAAAGAGTTATTCGCAACCGCCATCCACAACGCAAGTAACCGTAACGTCAAAAACCTAATCACAGTAAACTGCGGAGCCATCCCCGAAGAGTTAATTGACTCTCTATTATTTGGACACAAAAAAGGCGCGTTTACAGGGGCAATTGCCGACAAACAAGGGTTTTTCCAGCAAGCAAATGGCGGAACATTATTTTTAGACGAATTTGGAGAATTACCCGAATCCGTACAAGTTCGATTACTGCGAGTGTTACAATCGGGCGAGTTAACTAAAGTTGGCGATAATAAAACAGAAAAAGTAAAAGTCAGAATCATTGCTGCAACCAATAAAGACTTAATGCAAGAAGTCGCACAAGGCCGATTCCGTGAAGATTTATTCTATCGAGTTGCTGTAGGTGTATTAAAATTACCACCTATTAGAGAGCGCAAAGGCGACCTCACGTTATTAGCCGATAAACTCTTGGCCGATATCTACTCAACAATGCACAATCACAATAGTAAGAAAATTTCTGTTAAAGCAAGAAATTTTATCCTAAAACAGTATTGGCGTGGTAATGTACGAGAGTTACAATCAACATTAATGCGAGCAGCACTATGGTCGCAAACCAAAGAAATATCATTAAAAGACATTGAAAATGCAATGTTGATCATACAAGACAAACCATCGGATATTTTAGGACGTGAAATAGCTGAAGGCCTTGATTTACATAGCGTAATGGGCGAAGTAGTCAAACACTATATTCCCCGCGCAATGGCAATATCAAACGAAAACAAAACAAAAGCAGCAAAATTATTAGGACTTCCAAACTACCAGACACTGGGCAATTGGATTGAAAAATACGAAGTAAAATAAACTTTGGCACAGTCCTAGCAATAGGGCGGATATGAAAAGAATAAAATTTATGAAATCAATAAACTTCGAACACATACGACCTCACTGGGAAGACTTGGCAAATTTATGTGGCCATGCAGAATCGTATGTAAATAGTGACCCTCAAAGTGCACTAATTAAATTGCGCTGCTTTGCTGAGCAATTAGTTGGTGAAGTGTATACATTATTTAATTTGCCACTAGTGCCAGGTAAAAATTTTATAGATCGTTTGCAAAGTAATGACTTTGAAGCATCAGTTGGCGATCGCGCTATTTTAGACAAACTTCACGCTATTCGAAAAAGAGGCAACCGAGCAGCACATGAAGGTAAAATCACGCAAGGTGATCCTTTGTGGTTACTTAAAGAAGCACACATATTAAGTTGCTGGTTATTATTAACCACGCAAAAAGGCACAGCAGCCGACTTAAAGCCATTTGTTACTCCCTTACAAGATCAACCAAAAAACACAGACACTCAAGACGCCGAGCATAATAAGCGTTTAAAAAGTGCTTTAGTTGAACTTGATTCCATCAAAAAGGCTCAGCAAAAAGCGGCATTGGAGAACTCAAAACTCAAACAGCAATTAAGTGAACTTGAGCAACAAGCCAATCTTAAAAATAACCAACATGTCAGCCAGCAAGCCATCAGTCATTTAGAATTAAATGAAGCTGAAACACGTCGTAAATTAATTGATACCGACTTACACAGCGCAGGTTGGGATATCGACTTAATTAATAGCGAAGCCAGTACAGAGCAAGTCAGTAGAGAATATAAAGTAAGCGACCAACCCACACCTTCAGGCATCGGTTATTGCGATTACGTTCTATGGGACGACAACGGAAAACCATTAGCCGTAATTGAAGCAAAGCGCACAAGAGAAAGCGCAGAAAAAGGCCGCCAACAAGCCGTAATTTACGCCGACGCACTAGAAAAACAATGTGGTCAACGTCCAGTTGTATTTTATACAAACGGCAAAGAAATCTACATTTTAGATGACGCGCAAGAATACGGTTCAAGAAAACTTTATGGTTTTTATAGCAAAGACAGTTTGCAATATTTAATTCGCCAAAGACAGCACCGTAAAGACTTACTCACAACTCCAATCAACACAGAAATTGCAGGGCGTGATTACCAAATAGAAACCATCACCCGTGTCTGTGAAAGATTCACAAACAATCACCGCAAAGCCTTAGTAGTGCAAGCAACCGGAACAGGTAAAACCCGTGTATCCATCGCACTAACCAAACGTATGTTAGACGCAGGTTGGACAAAACGCATATTGTTTTTATGTGACCGCAAAGAATTACGCAAGCAAGCAGGCAACGCTTATAAAGAATTTCTTTCAGAACCAGTCTATGTGGTCGGTAAATCTAAAAAACACGACATGCATAATGCAAGAATCTACATAGCAACCTATCCGGGTATGCTAAAAATAATGCAAAAATTTGACCCGGGTTATTTTGATTTAATCATTGCCGATGAATCTCATCGCTCAATTTATAATGTGTTTGGCGACATCTTCAAATATTTTGATGCTATTCAAGTAGGGTTAACCGCAACTCCCGTTGAAATGGTCAGCCGCTCTACAACTGAGTTATTTGGTTGTGACTACAAAATGCCAACCGCTAACTACCCATTAGACCAAGCAGTAGCCGACAAAAACTTAGTCCCTTTTAAAGTCGTAAGTTTTACCACGCAATTTTTACGTGACGGTATAAATGGTAAATCATTAAACGATGAGCAAATCGCCGCATTAGAAGATCAAGGCATCGATCCAAACGACTTAGAGTTTGATGCAAAAACAATTGACGAAGCTGTATACAACAAAGGCACAAACCGCGAAATTCTAAAAAATCTAATGACTCGCGGTTTATGCATGGCAGACGGCCAAACGTTAGGCAAAACCATTATTTTTGCAAGAAACATCAAACACGCAGAAATTCTTGCCAAATTATTTTCAGAAATGTACCCAGAATACGGCAGTAATTTTTGTCAGGTCATTCACTCAAAATTTGAACGTGCCGAAGAATTAATTGATGATTTTAAATTAACAGAAGACAGCCCTAAAAAAGTCACCATCGCGGTATCCGTTGACATGTTAGACACCGGTATCGATGTACCAGAGGCGTTGAACTTAGTGTTCGCAAAACCCATCAAATCAAAAGTGAAATTTTGGCAAATGGTAGGTCGTGGAACACGTTTATGCAAAGATTTATTTGGCCCAGGAAAAGACAAAGAGAAATTCTTAATTTTTGATCACTGGAATAATTTCGATTACTTTGCATTAGATCACGAAGACGACGATGCAAGACCCGTTAAATCAATCAGCCAAAAATTATTTGAAGCAAGGGTTAACTTTGCCGATGTTGCGTTACATAAAGCAAAATTAAAAGAGTTTTATGCAGTCATCGATTTAATCAAAAACGACATCGACGCCCTTGATGATAATTGCATTGCCATTAAAGACAACTGGCGCATAAAACAAAACTATCAAAATATAGAATTACTTAAACAATTCGCCCCATCAACTAAAAAAGCATTATTAGAAGACGTCGCACCTCTAATGCGTTGGAGTAATGTACAGGGTAAATCCGAAGCCATTAAGTGGGACATTGAAATGACCCAGACACAATTAGCCCAGCTTCAAAATAAAGATCAATACAATGAGTTAACTACACTAGCAAAAAATAAACTCAGCAAAATGTCCATGCACTTAAATCAAGTCAGACAAAAAGCGCAAACAATCGAAAAAGTACAACAAGATGAATTTTGGGAAACCGCAGACTTCCAAACAATAGAACTAACAAGAATTGCACTAAGAGACATCATTCATCTTCGAGAAAAAGACACCATCAATATCGATTACCTAGAAAAAATAATCGACATTCCAGAGAATGAACACGAATTCGAAATCAAAGAAAAGCAAAGTAATATTCGTAATGTTGATTATGAAATATACAGACAGCAAGTTGAAAAAACACTTCAACCCTTATTTGCTGACAGCCCAGTTTTACAAAAAATTCGAGCAGGCGACCCAGTGACCCAAGCAGAACTTGATCAGTTAAACTCGTTGCTTCACATGCAAAACGCTCAAATTGATTTATCCATGCTTAAACAGTTTTTTCCTCAATCCATTGCGGATGTCGATCAATTATTACGCACAATAGTAGGTTTAGACAGCACCGCAATTGATTTGAAATTTCAGGACTTTATTCAAAAGCATCACATTGGCTTAAATTCAGTTCAACAACGCTTTTTAGCCCTACTAAAAAACGAAATATGCGATACTGGCCAAATCAGCATACACCGATTATACGAAGCGCCATTTACCACCTTACATAGAGATGGTATCGACGGTTTGTTTAAAGACGAACACGCACATTTAATCGCCGATTTTGTAGCAGGATTTGCTGTAAAAACAGGCACTAAAGAATCAAACATTCAAGTCACCGACTAAATTAAAATTAAGCTTATTTAAGCCACATTAAAAAGAAGAGAAGTAAATGATTACAAGCCAACTAAAAAGCAAAATCGACAAATTATGGGAAGAGTTCTGGACCGGTGGTATCACCAATCCATTAACCGTCATCGAGCAAGTCACGTTTTTAATGTATGCCCGTTTATTAGACATGAACGAAACCACAGACGAAAAACGCGCAGCACGTACAAAGCAATCTTTTAATTCTAGGTTTACAGAAGACCAGCAACATTTACGCTGGCAGAACCTGATACATGTTGAATCAGCCGATCAGCTTTTTTTAGTGGTACGCGACGAATTATTTCCATACTTCAAACAAACCGCATCCAGTGATTCGTTATTTGGCGAATTCATGAAAGACGCACAATTCATGTTGCAAAAACCCTCACTTTTGGTCAAAGCCGTAAGCATGATTAACGAATTGCCCTTAGACAAAAGCGACACCAAAGGCGATTTATACGAATACCTATTAAGTAAATTAACCACCGCAGGCATCAACGGTCAATTTCGTACACCACGCCACATCATCCGTGCAATTGTCGATTTAATGGACCCAAGCGCAACCGATCGTATTTGTGACCCAGCCTGTGGTACAGCTGGTTTCTTAAGCACTGTGTACGAATTCATGCTCGAAAAATACAGCTCTGAAGACGGCACCATTCAAGAAACCACAGTAGACGACAAAGGCGTAGAATCCAAACAAACCATCTACACAGGAGACCTGTTAACTCCCCATCGCAAACACATAGACACCGACATGTTTCACGGGTTTGATTTTGATGCCACCATGCTACGAATAGCCGCCATGAACTTAGTCATGCACGGCGTAGCAGAACCCGACATTCATTATCAAGACACCCTAAGCCAGCGCTTTAGCGAAAAATTTCCAAACGAAGCCAAAGAAGGGTTTGATTTAATCTTAGCCAACCCACCTTTTAAAGGCAGCCTAGACGACGAAGACGTCGCACCCGAATTATTACGCACCGTTAAAACCAAAAAAACAGAATTATTATTCACAGCATTAATATTACGCATGTTAAAAATTGGTGGCCGCGCCGCAGTCATCGTACCCGACGGCGTATTATTTGGTTCATCAAAAGCCCATCAACAACTACGAGAAGAGCTAATCGAAAACAACCAACTCGAAGGCATCATCAGTTTACCTAGCGGTGTCTTCAAACCTTATGCAGGTGTCAGCACCGCCATCATGTTATTCACCAAAGGTGGCACCACCGAGCGAGTTTGGTTTTACGATTTACAAGCCGATGGGTTTTCTCTTGACGATAAAAGAACTGAACTAAAAGGCGAAAACAGTAACGACTTACCCGACGCTATTTCAAAGTGGAAACAATATCGCAAGTTAGTAGAAAGCAACGCGACAGCCAATAAAATAAACAAAGCCTTTGGTGACAAACAACAACAGGCTTTTGTAGTCGACAAAAAAGACATCGTCAGCAATAAATACGATCTTTCGATTAACCGCTACAAAGAAGTGGTTTATACAGAAGAAGTATTTGAATCGCCTAAAGTGATTTTGAAAAAATTAAAAGCATTGGAAAATGATATTTTAAAAGATTTGAATGAATTAGAGGCAATGTTGTAATGCCTTCATCAAACATTACCCCCTCACATTTGACAAAAGACAAAGACTATAAAAGTTGGTTAACCCAACTTAAAAAAACGTTTGTGCAAACACGTTTACAAGCATCGGTGCGAGTGAACCAAGAGTTGTTACAATTCTATTGGCAGTTAGGTGAGCAAATTGTTGAAAAACAACAAAGCAGTACCTGGGGCGACGGATTTTTAAACCAACTCAGCCAAGATTTAATGCATGAATTCCCTGATATTAAAGGCTTTTCTGTGCGTAATTTAAAATACATACGCCAGTGGTGTGTATTTTGGTCAGCCTCCCCTTTAATTGGGCAACAAGCTGTTGCCCAATTATGTCAAATTCCTTGGGGTCACAATATCGCCATCATCAGTAAATGCCAAAGCGATCAAGAAGCGCATTTTTATATCACAAACACACAAAAACAAGGCTGGAGTCGAACCGTATTAATTCATCAAATTGAATCGGGTTTATACCAGCGTAAAGCAAATGCAATCACCAACTTTGAACAAACCTTACCACCGCTACAATCGGATTTAGCCAAACAAAGCCTTAAAGACCCTTATGTGTTTGACTTTTTAAGTTTAACGGACAATTACAACGAGCGAGAACTTGAAAAAGGGTTGGTCAAACACATCACTCAATTCTTATTAGAATTAGGCGCTGGCTTTGCGTACATGGGCAGACAGGTACCCGTAAATGTGGGAGAAAAAGACTTCTACCTAGATTTATTGTTTTACCATACCCAGCTGCATTGTTACGTGGTAATCGAATTAAAAACCACCGAATTCGAACCCGAGCACGCGGGCAAACTCAACTTTTACATCAACGCAGTAGACGCCCAATTAAAAAAAGACAACGACCAAGCCACCGTAGGTTTATTGCTTTGCCGTAAAAAAGACAAGCTCGTTGCCGAATATGCATTAAAAGGCATTGAGACACCCATCGGAGTGTCAGAATACCAACTCACCCAAGCCCTACCAGACAATTTAAAAACAAGCTTGCCGAGTATTGAAGTGATAGAACAAGAATTAGCAAAAGAATTAGGGGACGAAGATGAGCAATAAATTTAAAGATAGTTTGATTGGGGTGATGGAATTTGAAATGGACATTCAGGGGTTGAAGAATGGGATTGATGAATTGGAGGTTTTGCTATGAGTTGGCCTTTAGTTGCTATTGAAGAGTTCTGTTCTACAGGAAGTGGTGGTACTCCTTCTAGAAATAAAAGTGAATTTTATAATGGGTCGATTCCATGGATCAAGTCTGGTGATTTAAGAGAAAATGTTGTGACTCAAGCATCGGAATTTATTACTCCAGAAGCTATAGAAAAAAGCAGTGCAAAATTAGTAAAGAGTGGTGCGATTTTATTAGCAATGTATGGCGCAACTGTTGGCCGAATGGCATTGCTAGGGATAGATGCCGCTACTAATCAAGCAGTATGCAATATTATTCCAGATGAAGAAAAAGCATTTCCTAAATATGTATATTATGCATTGTTAAATAAAGTTCCTGAATTTATTAACAATGCATTTGGCGGTGCTCAACCAAATATTAATCAAGGAATGATTAAATCAACAAAAATAATATTCCCCCCACTAGCCGAACAAAAAAGAATCGCAGCCATTCTCGACAAAGCAGATTCAATCCGCCGAAAACGCCAGCAAGCCATTCAACTAGCCGACGACTTTTTACGCTCAGTGTTTTTGGAAATGTTTGGTGATTTATCAAAAGATAAAATGACTAGATTTGGTGAGGTCGTAACTTTGGATGCAAAAATGGTTGACCCTAGAGGGCCAGAATATATTGATTTACTACATTTTGGGCCGGATCGAATTGAGAAAGGAACGGGTAGATTATTACCTGCTCTAACAGCAAGAGAGGAGAAGCTAATAAGTAAAAAATTTCTATTTGATGAGAGTTATGTGCTTTATTCAAAAATACGACCTTACTTAAAAAAATGTGCTCTGGCTAATAGTATTGGTCTTTGTTCTGCAGATATGTATCCAATAAAACCAATTGAAGGAAAAACAACTAGGGAATTTATTTGGTTACTTCTATTATCAAATATATTTACAACCTACACCAAAACACTTCCTGATAGAGCAAGTATCCCGAAGTTAAATCAAGCAGAATTGGCTAGTTTTGAATTTTGTCTTCCTGAATACAGTCGACAAAAAAAGCTTTCAAAAATAGTAAGAGCAATTATTGTAATGAAAGGGAAAGTTGAAAATGATCTTCATGAGAGTGAAAGTTTATTCAGTTGCCTAAATCAAAAAGCCTTTCGAGGAGAGCTTTAAACTGGCAGTATTCTTATCAGGATGTTGAAATTTAATCCTGCTAAATTTTTTCAAACTGTATCTAAGGGAATATTATGATTAGCGAAATTCAAATCAACCCACCTGTTGCCACGTATCAGGAAATGGCAGTACTCAGCGATCTTCGTGCCATCAATTATATTTTTGGCTCTAATGGCACAGGAAAAACAACCATTAGTCGTGTCATTGCCCAACTGATGGGGCATGAGCATTGCCAGTTAATTTGGAATGGTGGAGTCCAGCTTGAGACGATGGTTTACAACCAAGATTTTGTAGATAGTAACTTTAATCAAGATGGGCCTTTGCAAGGTGTATTCACTTTAGGTGAAAATCAGGTTGAAGCTGAACGAAAAATTGCTCAATTAAAACCTAAAATTGAAAAAGAAGAAGAAAAAATCACTAGCTTAAATATTCAATTGGACGGTGATGATGGTATTTTAGGCAAACGAAAAGAGTTAACCGACTTAGAGCCAGTATTAAAAGAAAAATGCTGGAAACAAAAAGAGTTACATGACTCATATTTTGAAAAGGCATTTGCAGAATCAAGTGTACGTGGTAATAAAGAACGATTTAAACTAAAAGTATTATCCGAAGTTGAAATCAATACTGCTGAATTACACGATCTTGAGACTATAAAAGAAAAAGCGCAAACCGTGTTTTTAGAAAATGCTACTTCTGAATCGTTACTTGAAGAGCTGTGTGCTGATGAAATTATTAACACTGAGTCGAATTTAATACTTCAAAAAGTTATTGTCGGAAATCAAGATGTTGACATTGCTTCATTAATTGAACGATTAGGCAATAGTGATTGGGTGAAGCAAGGACTTAAATATCATGAACAAGATACCTGTCCATTTTGCCAGCAATCAACGGATCAGCACTTTGCTAATAATTTATCTGAATTCTTTAGCGAAGCATATGATGATGACATTCAAATAATCAAAAATTTACAATCAAATTACCAAAGTGCATATGATCAATTAATAACAGATATACAAAAAAATATAGATCTAAATAATACATTTCTGAATTCAGAATTATTTGATTCTCAGGTTCAATTACTCCGTCAAAGCTTAAAAAATAACCAGGATAAATTGGCAAAAAAACTAGAAGAACCGAGTAGAAAAATAGAATTAGAAAAAATTGAACCAATATTAACTAAATTACAAAAATTTGTAACTGAAGCAAATACAGCTACCAACACTCATAATACAACAATAACAAATATAAAGAGTGAGAAACAAACGTTAATTGCTCAGATTTGGAGCTTTATTCTAAATGAATTAAGTGCAGACTTGAAACAATACACAAACTCAAAAAAGCGCTTAGATGCAACTATTTCTGGAATGGAAAAAGGCCTTGAAGATACAGAAAGAAGACTTCTTTTGTTACAAAATCAAGTTAAAGAATTAGAAAAACAAACTACTTCAATTCAACCAACGATAAAAGCCATTAACGATTTATTGAGAAAGTTTGGTTTTCATTCATTTTCACTTGGTGAAACTGATGAAAGCAAACACTATCGGATTATTCGCTCCAATGGTGATGATGCAAGTCATTCACTCAGTGAAGGTGAAAAGACTTTTATTTCATTTTTATATTTTTACTATCTAATAAAAGGTGCACAGTCATCAACTGGTTTAACATCAAGTCGCATAGTGGTATTTGATGATCCTATTTCATCATTAGATAGCGATATTCTATATATTGTGAGTAGTTTAATAAAAGGTGTTATGGAAGAAGTTAGGAATAAAAACTCACAGATTAAACAGTTATTCATTCTCACGCATAATGTGTATTTTCATAAAGAAATTTCTTTTAATCAAAAAAGAAAACCCGGAAATCTTTTAAGTGAAGAGAGTTTCTGGCAGGTTAAAAAAACAGGTGAAGGTTCAATAGTTTTACGTTGCGAGACCAATCCAATACAAACTGCATATGAATTGTTGTGGGAAGATGTAGCATCATCAAATGTATCAAGTATTAACCTACAGAATACATTACGCAGAATTTTAGAAAACTATTTTACGATGTGGGGTGGGATGAAAAAAGATGAAATATGTGATCTTTTTGATGGGCGCGAAAAAATTATTTGCCAATCCCTGTTTTCATGGACAAACGATGGGTCTCATTCGATACATGATGATTTATACATAAATCAAGGTACACAAACAAATGAAGTATATCTTCAAGTTTTTCAAGATATTTTCGATAAAGCGGGTCAAATTGGACATTACAATATGATGGCAGGTGTGGTCGAATGTATAGATGAAGAAATAATTACTGAGCTGGGTATATAAAAAATGAAACTAACAAAAATATCATTAACAAACTTTAGATCATTCAAAGACACTCAAACTATAGATCTATCCCAAGTCACTGTATTGGTAGGCCCAAACAGTGTGGGTAAAAGTTCTATTTTGATGGCTTTGGCTTACGTACAACAGATTTTAGAAAAAGGCCATTGCGACCCTCAGACTTTGGACGCTTCAGGGAATAATAGAATTGGTGGATTCCAGTCATTAGTTAATGGTGGTGATCTTGATAAGACTATAAGAATTAGTTTAAAAGCAGAATTAAGTAATATTGATATTTTTGGGGCGGACGATGAAGATTATGACTATTTATCATCACTATTTGGTGTGGAAAAAACAATTGAACTTAATGATGTGGCCGCTGATATTAATGCGTTTGAAATCGAACTAGAAATAGCTTGGTCTAAACAATCTGAAACTGCTTTTGTGAAAAACGCTAGAATTTGGTTGAATAATAAATTTTATGCTCGTATTGAATCCTCACCTAATGGTAAAGACACTAAAATTATTGAACTAAATACACGCCATAATCTTTTGCTAAATGAATTTGAACAAAGCATGAGTAAATGGACAGTGGCAGATATGAAAGAAAGTTTTTTCGATTATCCGGAATCAAAAATAAGTAAAGCTGATAAGTTTACGAAGTTAGGAATTGATTTAAGTGAATTTGAACAAGCCCTTGAGAATCATTCACTTGCAATGTTACCAGATAATAATACTAAAATTGACATTGAAGAAAATAAAACCACTTCAATATTTGAATTATTTATTCCACCAATCCCTATAAAATGTGAAGGTTTTGGATCTATTCCAAACACATTATGTGATTTTTCAAACTCTTTTAAAGGTTCAGAATTAGAGCCTAATGAAATATATGTCAATTATCGAATGTTAAATAATATATTTACATTAACCTGTTTAAAACCTTTCGATCATTTGAAAAAAATACTCAAGAAAAATGCAGCGATTGGACCAATAAGAATAATTCCTGATAGCAATTTTTTGCCTAATGCAAACATTGAACAAAAAGCATGGTTTGATGGAACAGCTGCATGGGATTTAATATACAAATCACCCAATAAAGAAAATAAAATAGAACAATTACTGTCCAAGTGCTCTCATTGGCTGGGTGAAAATAAATTAAAAACAGGTTATGAATTAAAGTCCGATAGTTTGGCAAAAAGCATAAATTTAGAAACACCAACAAATAATAATGTGCTAAACAAACAAATAGTAAGATTCTATGAAAAACAAACTGGACATTATTTGTTTTCAAATCAATTAGGCACAGGAATATCTCAAATGCTCCCGTTGTTGGTTGCATCCATATATGACAACCTAAATTTTGTAAGCATAGAACAACCCGAATTACACATACACCCTCGTTTACAAGTAGAGCTAGCAGATCTATTTCTAGAAAACAGAAACAACAAATCATTTCTAATAGAAACCCACAGCGAACACCTAATATTAAGACTACTTAAAAGAATACGCCAAACAACAGATGGTGAGTTACCTGATGGAATTAAACCAGTTTCTACAAAAGATGTATCGATTGTTTATTTAGATCCATCTGAAAATGGTGTGCAGGTTAAAAAATTAAGAATTGATGATGATGGAGAGTTTATAGATCGTTGGCCAAAAGGGTTTTTTTCAGAGCGCAGAGATGAGTTGATGTAATGATTTATGAATATGCAATTGAACCTGAAATAATTATTGAATGGTCTAAGAATACAAGAGATTTTCGTGAGTTTTTTGATAAATATGGATTAGGTAGCCCTAGAATTTTCAGCAGTTTCCCTAAAGGGAAACCTAATAAATTAAGAACATATTTATTAGAAAATGGACCAGATGAAAACAAACGTTATATTGAAATGGTGAATTATTTAATTAAATCATTAGTTTTACGAAGCGGTAATTGTTCAAATGAAAAAGATTGGGTAAAAAAAGTGGTACATGAAAGTAACCAAAAACCCTTTGGTGTTGTTCTAACTAATACCTCATTAGGGATTCAAAGAAGCGTCACTTTAAGTTCAATGTATGATCTAGAAAGCTTATGGCATCATAAAGATCAGAAAAGTATACAAAGAACAAGTGATGGGATTTCATCTGTAATTTCAAATTTATTTAGTTTATCAACTAAGAAAATAGTAATTATAGATCCATATGGCTGGACTTCAGATTTCATTAAACAAATCCAGATACTTATTAATGATATTAAAATGGGTAGGATTAATAACGAATTACCTAAAGTAATTGTTTATTTTCAAAAAAGTAAAAAGGGAGATAACCCAAACGCAGACTACGTAAGCGATGAAATTATTAAAGGTCTTAGTGAATGTGTTGAAAATTTTACTATAGATGTTTATGAATTAACTGAGAATGATAATAGTGATGAATTTCATAATAGGTGTGTATTAACTGAACATGGAGGTGTTATGTTAGGGCATGGTATAGGCATTAAAGGTGAGGAGTTCAAAACTGATGATGCTGTATTATTGAAAAGTGAAATTTTTTATAAAAAATGGGATCAATTTGTAGAAAATAATACTTTTGAAGTGGTTTCTCGATCAACTACAAATATATAAAACCAGGAATAAAAATGAAAAACCAATCTAATAGTAAAGATAATTCAAAATATAAGTTTAATAATGCAGTGTATGGTAAAGGTCAATTGGTTTTAGCTGTAATTAGGAAGTACATTGAAGATAATAATCCAAAATTAGAAGAGATACTAAATGAGTTTTCAAAAAAGAAGCTTTCTAATAATGAATGTCTCATTTCCCAAGATCAGCATAAAATAAGAAAAACCAATAGTAATGATGCAAAAAAACGATTTTTTGAAAATTCGGATGATATTTTAACTACCAATGGCGGAGATAAAGTATTAGTATCAAATCAATGGAGCAAAAATAATATTGATATTTTTATTAATTATGTTGATAAATATGGATATAAAATTGATAAAGTTAATGATGATTTAAGTCTTATTGAACTATTTGAAATTTATATAAAAAACCCAAGTTCAGAGTGGATTAAACAATATAATCAGGTTTATGAACAAGTTTTAAAATATAAGAATAATCAGCCTGAAGAATTTGACCTACCGTTTATAAAGAATTTATGGAAAACAGTTAAAAACGGAGTCTCTTCAGTCAGCCCCGGTAGTTTAAGTGAAAAAGAATACAATAAATTATTGCCAGAACTCCCTGATATTACTAAAAGAATATTAGAGTTACCTACAACGGAAACTTTAAGTTATGTTTACAAATGGGCAAATCAAGCTAAAAAAGACAGTAAATTTACAACTATAAAAAGAAGTGTAATTAACAGGGTTTTTTCAGCAATAAATCCAGATGAAATTTCAACAATATTAAATAACGATGCATTGGGAAAATTTATTGATGAACTAAATCATAGCTATTCATTAAATATTCCTCAATCAAGTAATTGGATAGATAGAAATATAGCATTAAAGAGAGAGTTAACTGAACATGGTGTACCCAATAATGATCCAATATTAGTTAATACTTTTATTTGGTATTTATATGAAAAGTTAAAAATAACAAATGAAGAATCAACTGATAACTTAATTGATTCTGAAACTAAAAATAATAATGGTATTCATTCGATGAAAAATTCGCCACTCAACCAAATCCTATACGGCCCACCAGGAACAGGTAAAACATACCATTCAATTG
This sequence comes from Marinicellulosiphila megalodicopiae, assembly GCF_045862395.1. NCBI lineage: Bacteria > Pseudomonadati > Pseudomonadota > Gammaproteobacteria > Oceanospirillales > Marinicellulosiphila > Marinicellulosiphila megalodicopiae. The sequence continues at coordinate 3,402,574 of NZ_AP023087.1, read as the reverse complement.
ACACTGCTGTACAAGCTGCAGAACCCACTTTTGATTTACATAATGCTACCCGTAATCAAATAAAACAAAAATACGACGAGTTAGTTTCAGATGGCAGAATTCGTTTTGTGACTTTTCATCAAAGTTATGGTTACGAACAATTTGTAGAGGGATTAAGTGCACAAACTGAAGGTGGGCAAATTAGTTATGATGTAATGCCCGGTGTGTTTAAGCAAATTTGTGATAAAGCAAAAATGTTCAGTCAGTCAAAGACAGTTAAAAATTCAGATAATTTTGACATGTGCTGGGATGAATTTCTTGAACAATTAGAAGATTCAGAAAATGGAATAAAAGTACCTACTGTGTCTGGAAAATCGTTTATTAATATTTATGACATTAATAACGAAACGATTCGATTTGATAAAAAAGTTGGAAAATCTACTCATTCGCTAAAAGTGTCAACTTTAAAATCTATTTTCAATCAAGAGCGTGAATTAAAAGGTGGTTTAAGTGGTTATTACCAAGCTCTAATCAAATTTTTAAAACAATTAATTACCGACGATTCTAATACTGAATTAAAAAGGGAAAATTTCGTATTAATTATCGACGAAATCAACCGTGGTAATATCTCAAAGATATTCGGTGAGCTAATCACATTACTTGAACCCTCTAAGCGCAAAGGCCAACCAGAAAGCGTTGAATTAGTATTACCCTATTCAAACGAACCATTTTCAGTACCTGATAATCTTTACATTATTGGCACTATGAACACCGCGGATCGTTCATTGGCTATGATGGATACCGCATTACGTCGTCGTTTTGATTTTGTCGAGATGATGCCACAACCTGAGTTATTTTCAGGAAAAATTGTGAATGGCATTGAACTAGATAAAATGCTTGAAGCAATAAATAAACGAATTGAAGTACTTTATGATCGTGAGCATACACTGGGTCATGCGTTCTTTATGCCTGTTGTTGAAAAAATGAATGGTAAGGATCAGAATCAAAAGGAAGCGTTTATTAAACTTCAAAATGTTTTCAAAAATAAAATAATCCCATTATTAGAAGAATACTTCTTTGAAGATTGGAATAAAATTCGATTGGTGTTGGGTGATAATCATAAAGAGTCTAGTCTTTTAAGTCAGTATGAATTCGTGAAAACACAAACGTATAAATACAGTGATATTTTTGGTAAGAATCATTGTTTAGAAACTTATGAGGACAAAACAACCACTTATAAACTAGCCGACTTTGACGATGAAAATTCTGCATGGCATGAAAAAATTGCTTATCAAGCAATATATGACACTAATGTTTTGCCAAAAGAAAAGAAAGACTCAGATTTAAAAAATGAAGCATCAAACTAATGTTATTGGTCAAAGAGCAAAAAACAGTATTTGAATTTGGTTATCTAGGTTGTGGAGAAAAGGCAAAATCCTCTAACGTGATTGAAGAGATATCTAAATCAGCCTATCAATACTTAAAGAACCTATGTTTATGCGATGAATCGGAAAGTCGATTTTTACGCATTAGGCAGTTAGATAGCTGTGAAGTATTACAGGTCAAAAACTATGCGGGTGTGATATTCACACCCGATGGTACTCAAGTAGAAGTATTACCCAAGGTCGCTAAACATCAATCAAAAGAAGAAGGCAAACAAGCCTCTCGTGACTCCTTATTGATGATGTTAAAAGCATTAAAACAATTCAGACACCTACAAACCCAAAATGCGAATCTATCAAAAAACAAAATGCCGCTGTTAGAGGTATTTATAAGCCAGTTTCTAGGTGCAGTTAATACATTGGTTAAGCGAGGTTTACGCAGTGATTACAAACGAAAAGAAGACAACGTAGGCTTCTTAAAAGGTAAGCTACTGCTAGGAAAACAAATACAGCATAACTTCATCAACAAACATAAATTCTATATAGAATACGACGAATACCTACACGACCGCCCAGTTAACCGTTTGGTTCATAGCGCATTAAAAAAAGTCAGCAAATATAGCCGAAGTGCTAACAATCAAAAAATGACCCAAGAGTTGTTATTCGCCTTTGCAGAAATACCTGAAAGCAAAAACATCAAACAAGACTTCTCAAGCATAAAGCTTGACCGAGCAATGAACTACTATGAATCACCACTAGCATGGGCGCGATTAATACTAGAAGGATTCTCCCCCTTAACCATGCAAGGTAAAAACAAAGCCTTTTCATTGTTGTTCCCAATGGAAGCTGTATTTGAAAGTTTTGTTGCTAGTACACTTAAAAAACAAATGATGGATGGATTTAACCTAAAAACACAAGCAAGTTCAGAATATTTAGTGATTCATAAGGATAAAGATCTATTCCAATTAAAACCCGATTTAATGATTCAATCTATTAAAGCAGGAAGAAAAAATGATAATGTATGTGTATTGGATACAAAATGGAAAATGATCAACGAAAACGACTCGAAAAATAAATATGGACTATCACAATCAGATTTTTACCAAATGTTCGCCTATGGCCATAAGTATTTAAATGGTGAAGGTAACCTGATATTAATCTACCCAAAACATGAAGATTTTGAAAATCCTATTGAGAAAAGTTTTTATTTTGATAATGAAGAAAAGTTAAGGCTTTGGATTGCACCGTTTGATGTTAGCAAAACCTGTCAAAATAGAATCGATCTTTCGCATATTGATGAAAAATGGATAACAACAAGGTGTTAATTGGGGATGAAAATATACTTAGATCAGAATGTACTCACAGAACTTAGGCCTAGAAAACTAAATCAAAATCTTAACGAAGTTAAAGATATTAGACGAGCTATAAGCTTAAAAATTCTGAATGAATTTCTAAAATATAAAGAAGTAGATGTTTGTTATTCTCATATTCATTTAGAAGAAATAGATCAGATTGAACTCAAAGATAAAGTAAAGCAAGAAGGGTTCAAAGAAGAGCATATTGAATTATTGGATTCATTTAATGCCAAATTTCTAGATGCAGAATTAATATACAATGAGGACTCTGTAAGGCGTAGATGGAACAACTTTTTACAAAATAAACAAGATAATACTAGATCCGGATTTGATGATATTGCTGATGTAATGGATCAATCAATGAGGGGGCTGATGGGGTTAAATACTTTAGATCCAGTCATGAATAACTTATTAAGTTTATTAGAAAAAGCAAAAGAAATGCAATTGAGTACTGTCGATTCCTTTTTTGAAAAACCGAATGAATATAATGAATTATTAGATGTAGAAATGATTCGGCAAAGTATTAGTAACGAAATAGATTCGCAAATAAAAAATATGAAACCCGAAATGTTTGAAAAAATTGATTCGGTTAACTTCACAAGTAAAGAAATGCGCGAAGAAAATAAAGTTAAAGTCCCTGATCTACATTTAAAAGAAGAGAGTGAAGTAGTTGATTATTTGATCGAAAAATTATCATTTGATGAATTAGAAGCAATTCAAGAAGATACATTTAAAAAAGGCATGAATACAGAGAATAGAATTGTCATGCTTTATAATTTGTTAAACTCAGTCGATTACTGTAGAGATAAGTATGATCAAATCAATAAAAAGTATGATGGATTTAGAGCTTCAAAATACGATGGCTACCATATTTCGAAGGCATATAATTGTGATTTTATTATTAGTAACGACAAAGGTTTTTTACAAAAGGGTAATGCAATATTTAAGTCAAAAAAGATAAATAAGCCATGTATTATTTGTACATCAGAAGAGTTCATCACTAAATACATTGATTGGAACGATGAAAGAATGAACGATCTATTGGAACTTAATTGGCCAGGTCACACTAAAAATACGAAAATTACTATAAATATATGAATTTTTATATAAGCATAAAATAACTTATTATTTTTAAACCTGACCGAGGTGAATTTACTCCATAGTTGTAATCTATGTATATAAATCAAAGGTTTAACTAAATATTCCGATGCTGGCACAAGGCGTGCTATAAGTTAAAAATAAATAATATAATGAGGTTTTCCTCAATAAATATAGGACAAGTAAAATGAGTAAAGAATTAGCAGTAACCACGACACGTAAAGAAAAGCTAAGTCACTTAATAGAAGACCTACAAGAAGGTCTACTTGAGCGTGAACAACAAGTTAAATTATTACTACTTTCAGCAATATCAGGTGAACACCTTCTATTATTAGGCCCACCGGGCACTGCAAAAAGTGAATTGGCAAAACGTTTAAAATCTGCTTTTTTTGAAGCAAACTATTTCGAGAGATTATTAACACGATTTTCAGTACCTGAAGAATTGTTTGGCCCTCTTTCAATAAAAGCCTTAGAGGAAGATCAATACAAGCGTTTAACTCAAGGATACTTACCAAGCTGTACTGTGGCGTTTATAGATGAAATATTTAAAGCAAACAGTGCAATCTTAAATAGTCTATTGACAGTATTGAATGAGCGTCAGTTCGACAATGGTAGTCAGCGTATTGATATTCCACTTGTATCTATCGTAGCAGCGAGTAACGAGCTTCCAGAAGGCGAAGAATTAGCCGCGTTATACGATCGTTTTTTATTAAGAAGTTATGTCAATCCAATTAGTGATGATGCATTTGAAACTTTACTTACATCAGGTTCCATTAAGTGCAAACCTAGTTTAGATAATAAATTAAACCAAAACGATTTAAAGGACATTCAAGAAGGTGCAGAGCAAGTTAAATTAAGCTCATCCATATTGGATTTATGTAGAGAATATAGAGCACATCTAAATGCCAGTGATATTTATGTGTCTGATAGAAGATGGCGAAAAATTATTAAATTGTTGAAAGTTGCAGCAATTAGTAATGAACAAACAGAAGTAAGTATTTACGATGGCTGGTTAATCCCTCATTGTTTATGGCAGAAACCTGAACAGTATAATGAGTTAAATGAATTATTTGAAAGTAAGATTTGTTATTCAGGTGAATTTAATCCTAGCCAGCTCGTTTCTCAAATAGTTGTTTGGGAAGAACAATTGATAACTGAAAGTGTTGGCAGTGAACACTTAAAAGATAAGAATGGTAAGTTATTATATTTAAAACCTGATGGGACAAATACAACAAAATCTAAAGAAAAATTACTTAAGAAAAACTCCCGCGGAGAGCAATTGTATAAAGATTATCATGGAAGAGAAACGACTAGTGAATATGGTAATGAAGAAATTAAAGAAATGGTTAATTATGAACCATTATATTTCGATAGAACATATTCAAAAGCTCACATTGAAGGTCGTGTTACTGCTGTTACTACTTTAAAAAATGAAGTAACAGTTTTATTGAATAATTTAAGCTTTGAAGCTAAAAATGTTAGTAACAATCTTGAATCGAATATCTGGATTGATAATTCGTTAATTGAGGTAGCTAATAACGGTTTGCAGAATGCTATAGATGATGTAAATCAATTATTGAAAAGAAGTGATGCTTTAGTTGAAGGTTATGAAAAACTACCTTTAGAAATTGATATTGAAGCATCAATAAATGCAATAGAGTCATGATTTAAGGTGGATATTATGCAAAATAAAACCACTTTAGCTAATAGGTTAGAATCTCAATTCTTAGAAAAAATAGTGGATTTTAATCAATTACCTTCAACATTGTTACCTGCTGTAATAACTAACTCTATTGGTGAATTAAATCAACGTACTAATGCAGTGTCCAAAATTCGACAATCATTACTTACTGGTAATATAGAAAATATGCTTAACACAGGTTGGTTACCTGAACCTGTAATGAAAAATTTCCAAACACAATTAACTAATACTGGTTTATTAGAATATTGTTTTGATAATGAACAAATTGTTGATGCAGTAATAATTGATATGCTGAATGCTTTAGAGGGGTTACAGCCTCAATATTTATCGCAGAAATTAGTCGAGACAAAAATAGCAGAGAAAAATCAATTAGAGAATAAATCTAAACAATCTGACAATACCAGTGAAAAAACTAAAAACAAAAAAAAGAAGACCATTAAATTAACAGAGAAAGAACTCTCCATAATCTCTGAACAGGCCTCAATAAAAGCTTGGAACAAATTAAGTGGCACTTCAAATTCATTGGTTTCAATACAATGGAGTGAGAAAATAGAAATTTGGAATGAAATTTCATTGTTTTTTAGTGACATGAAAATAATTACAAGTATTGGCTGGGATTTATCTAGGGGTTTCTTTCAAAGTCATGGTTGGATGAATATTGTAAAGCTACAAGAGTTTATTAAGAATATTCCTGACCTTAAAAAAGTAATTCAATCTTTGGGTCGAGCTAAAATATCTGAAGAATCAAGATTAGTTCAAATTTGCGAAACCTTAATTAAAATTAGGTTAATTGATAAACCGATAAGCTCTCCTTTTGTACCTGAAGAGATAAATGGTATTACACGAAGTGGTAATATTCAAAGGATGTTACCTCAAGAGTTAATGTTATTAACCAATCCAACACTTAAAAAGCTATGGCATGTCAAAAGAGCTGAAGAGGCGTTAGTAACCTATGCCGTTCAAGGTACTGAGATTGAAAAAATCGAAGTAGAAGAAAAAATAGAAGAAGCAGGCTCTAAAAAACAACAAAAAAAGCTGAATCAAGGCCCAATATTGATATGTTTAGATACATCAGGTTCAATGCAAGGTAACCCTGAAAGTATTGCCAAAGCCATTGTATTGCAGTGTTTGATTACATGCACCAAAGCAAAAAGGCACTGTTATGTGTACACGTTTAGTGGCCCAGGTGATGTGGCAGAGTTTGAATTGAAATTTGATAAACATAACTTAGATGATCTGATATCATTTTTATGCATGTCATTCTCTGGTGGTACAGATGTTGTTGGCCCATTAAATAAGGCGCTTGAGAAAACAAAGAATAAAAAGTGGGTAAACGCCGACCTATTGCTTGTGAGTGATGGCGAGTTCCCAAATGATAGTAATCTGATAAGTAAGATTCGTCGTTATAAAAAAGAAAAAGGTTTGTCGGTTCAAGGGGTAATAGTTGGTAATAACGCATCAGCTATGAAAGCTGTTTGTGACCCATTACATCACTTTGATCAATGGTTAGATTTAATACAAGAGAAAAGCAATGAAAACTAGTTCTAATTCAAAAATAGCATTTGATGAGTCGATAAAAGATTCGGAAAAATTAATGTCAATATTTGATTCTCTAAAAGACAAAGAAGATGATAATCAAATTGAAGTTCTAAAACGCTCTTCTTTAGTTATGGCACTTACTTCATTTGAAACTTATGTAGAGGATCGAATAAGAGAATACTTATATGATAATTCTAAGTTATTAGAGGGATCAACGATCTTTAAATTTGTACAATCACAATTAGAGAAGGATCTAAGGTTCTTTCATAACCCAAATCCTAATAATGTTAAAAAACTATATGAGCAAATAATTGATCGGGATATCACGGAATCTTGGGAATGGAATAATTATGAACCAGCGAGAGTTCGTAAAGAGTTATATGGCTTCATTAAATTGCGTGGCGAATCTGTACATCGATCAGCTGATAAAAAAGACGGTCACTTGGTTAAAAAACAAGATGTTGAAAAGTGTCAGGTTCTTTTAAAAGAAATCGTTAATTGTATGGATGCAGATTTATAACGGGTTTAGCCATGTCAGACTTATTAATACCCTTCGGAATCGAAATCGACACAGATGAAATAATAGAACCAGAAGATGCTAAAAAAGGCAGAGCGTGTAATTGTAAATGCCCTGGATGTAAGGCACCGTTGCTTTCGAGGCACTCTACAATTAATAGAACCCATTTTGCACATGATTCAAAGCATATTAATGCTATCCCAGAGAATCGTTGCGATTTTAGTGGCGCGGTAGCTGTATCAATGATGGCAATGGAACTTGCCAAATCATTACCAGGTAAATTTTTTCGAACTGCCGATTACGAATTGACTCATAAATATGAATGCTGCCCACTAAAAAATGAAAGTATTACAATTACTGAAGCGACTGATCTAAAAATTGAATCTGTAGAAACAAAAATGACTTTCGATAATATAATATTTGATTATGCTTTGAGGGTAGGTTCTCACAGCGTTTTAATATTATTTACACATAAGAAAAAGCCATCCCCTGATTTTAGCGGGATCAATACCATTAAGCAGAAAAAAATGGGCGTCTTAAGTATTAGTTTGGATTTATTTGAATCGCAAGAGATTAAAGTCGATCGATCCCTTAGATTCTCTGATGCTGTATCTGATTTTATTCTTAATGATGGTGAGCGGGTTTGGTTATATCATCCAAATGAAAGTTTTAAACTCAATGATGCAATCAAAAAGCACAAATGCCCTCCATCTGAATTACCGGAGGACATATATAGAAGTTATTATTACCAATGCACTCAATGTCAGCACAAATGGTCTGATATGAAGCGTCATTCTTTAGAATGTCCAAATTGTGCAGTTGGCCATTTGTTTATACGTGAAATCTCTAAATAATTAGCCTGATTTCACTCTAGCCCTTATATCAAAAGGCTTGTAGCAAGGTGGTCAAACTTTGCTGTGTATGGGTGGCCAAACTATGATGTGGCATACATAATCAGCTTACAAAATATCAGATGCAAACAATGATTCGGGTCTTTTGTAGAGATCAAAGGGAGTAACATGTAAATCACTATACTACTTAGGAGTTTTAGGTAATAAAAAAGGTATTAGGAGCTCACTTACGGCTTAAAAGAGATTGAAAGGTTAGATCATTGTAACTTTAGTTTATCCGATTTAAAAAATCGAAGTTCTGAATCGGATCTAATAACGGCGCAAAAAGGAGCATGTAGACCATATTCTAAATAAATCAAATTAATTTCACTTTTTTATTAAACACTTTCTAAAAACACATGATTAATAGGTAACTTAAATATTTTATACCTTCATCTTTGAAGTTTTTACGGAGAGTAATATGTCAGCATCTATCATCGGCGGCGCACAATTAGGTTTATTGGACTCAACTTTAGCAACATTAGGACGTAACGATCAAACGGCCGCAGCAGGTCAACAAGAAGGTGGTGTGTTTGTAAATGCCGCAAAGGGCAATCTTGTTTATTCTACTCGAGATGCTTTCTTAGCCAGTTCAGGTGAAGACTTTTTATTAAATAGAACTTATAACTCTCAATCAGAAGACTGGCGTTTATCAGCTTCTGTTAATGTAGAAGTGGATGAAAATGATAGTTCATTAATACGAGTTGTATATGGTGATGGTACTAAAAAGGAATTTAAACATAATGGTGATGAATCACCACGTACTTATGCTTCGACAGATGGTGCGGGTGCATATGAAATTCTAACGCAGTTAAATGAGGGTGGCTGGTCTTTATTAACTTCCGACCAATCTGTTTGGCAATTTGATTCGAGTAATAATATAACTTCTAAAACAGATACTAACGGCTACCAAATTTCTTATGAGTATGATGGTGATAATTTAAAATTAATTAATGACAGCAATGACCATAACATTACTTTTAATTATACCGCTGGCAAATTAACTTCGATTACAACTGATAAAAATGAAGCAGCTTTAAAAGGTGAATTAGCGGAAGGTGAATCTGCTGCAGGTGAGTCGATTTTGGTGTCATACACTTATTATGACTCAGGTACAAATATCGGCAAATTAAAAACCAGTACCGATTTTAATGATGATGTCACTACCTATTCTTACAATAATGATGGTTTGCTAAGCAAGATTGATTATCCGCAAACCAAATCAGATGGTTCTAATGATATTGCTCGCTCAATTGAGTTCTCGTACGTAGTTAAAACCATCGATAATGAAGAAGTGATTCTTGTATCAAGCTATAAAGATGCAGATGGCAATGAAACTACTTTTTTATACGATGACATTAATCAAATTGAATTAAAGAAAGATGAAACCTTTGTTGAGGTTTTAGGGACGGAATTAGATTATACCGGGCATGAAGCGGCAGAGTTTGCTATGCAGTGGGAAAGCAAAGTTTATAACTCGGGCGGTCAATATGTAATTTATGAAGATAATCTTTATCGTTCAAAATGGTACGCTCAAGCAAGTGATATTCCTGGTATAGCAAATGTTTGGGAAAAGGTGGTTATTCCTGAAAAAGAAGTGACAGTGACTCATACGTTTGAAGGTTTTTCTTCTTTAGATTGGGTGACAGGAACAGAATATGCGCGTACTCAAGTTGTCGATGCTTTAGGGAATAATAGAGCTACCTCAAACGAGCAAGAGTATAGAGATTGGCGTAATGCTAATGGCTATTATGAATGGCATTCAGAAGGTTTATCAGGTAATGACCTTTTAACGAAGCAACGTATTTTAGCTCAACACAGTATGATTTATGCCACAGATGATAATGGAAATATTGTCGAAGTGGTTGACCAAAATGGTTACCATACTGTTTATGAATATGATGATGAAGATGATAATTTAAGATTTAAGTTAGATGCTCAAGGTTGGGCAATTACACGCTCTGATTCATCAGAAATGAGAGCGCTTCGTGTGGAATTAGGTTTTGCTGAATCTATTGCGGAATTAAATCAAAACCCGGATGCTAAAGCTGCTTTAGAAGAGTTATTTAGAAGTGAATATCGTTATGATGATAATGGTAACTTGCAATTCTTCATTGATAACGATGGAAGTGTTATAGAGTACTCGTACAACGAATCTAATCGCCTAGAGACTGTAATCTCGGCAGTAGGACACGCATTAGTTACATCAAACGAAGAGCACTATCAAGATTTACGTGTTGAATTGGGTTATCAAGCGATTATTGATGAAGAAAATCCAATCAGTGATACACATCGCCAAGAATTATTAGATTTATATACAAGTCGTAATGTTTATGATGTTGATGATCCCCAATTAATTGAATATTCATTAAGTGCAGGCGGCGACAGAATTGATTATGTGTATTATAAAAATGAAACAGGTGGAGACTACGGCCAATTAAAACAAGAAATTAAGACAGTCACAAACCAAGATGGTGAAACTGTTCAACAAATAACCCAATATACTTACGATGATTTAGGACAAGTTACGAGCATTACTCAGGCTTTAGACGCAGCAGAAGAAAGTACTACTCATTTTGTATATGACGCATTTGGTAATCTTCGTACTACGCAAGATGCTAACGAAGGTGTCACTACGATGGTTTATGATAATGATCATCGTATGGCGAGTATGCAGGATGCCAAAGGAAATATTACTACTTATGCTTACGATGCCGTTGGAAATATTTTAACCACCACTAATGCTGATAATAATGTCATTAGCCGTTTATACGATGCAAATAATCGCTTAATGTCCGAAACATTAGTTTCGAAAGAAAACACTTCAAAAGATCGAGTTACATCTTATACGTATGATGTCTATGGCAATGTTAAGTCAATGACCAATGCAGGTGGGCATACGACAAATTACGAATATGATGCAGCGAATCAATTGGTAAAAGTGATTTCTACACAAGTTAATGATGTAAACGACCAGTTAATTCGTTACGAAACTACATACGGTTACGATGGCGAAGGCCGTCAAATTTGGGTAAATGATAATAATGGCCATACCACTCGATTTATTTATGATCAAGATGGCTTATTAATTAAAACCATTAGTGCAGATGGTCATGAAACGAAAGTGTCGTTTGACGATAATGGCAATCGAGTAAAAATTATTTCAGGTGTGCAATTAGCTGGTACTGCGTTTGATCATAAGCAACAAATTACTGAATTTGTTTACGATGAAGAAAACCAATTAATTCGTCAAACTAATCCAGATAATACATCTACTGAATATACCTACGATGAAGTGGGTAATATGAATTCACAAATCTTGGTGGGTAACCAGGGTGGTGAAATTAAATCTGAATTTATTTACGATTTAAAAAATCGATTAGTTACTGAGATTTTACCAGAAGCTGAAGTGTTAGAGTTTGATGAAGACACTCAGGAATATGTATCTACATTAACGACATCAACAAGACAGTATGCATATGACGCAAATAATAATCAGATAGCGGTTACTGATGAAAATGGAGTGACGTCTTCATATTGGTATGACGCAAGCAATAATAAAATTCTAATGCGTCATAAGCATGAAACAGATAGCGCAGATGGTTCAGAAAACTGGGTATATACTTCTTATAGTTATGACCAATTAAATCGCCAAACCTCTGTAAGAATTAACATAACGATTGATGAAGAAATTGATGAGCATGGTAATGTTCAGCCAATTATTGACCGTGTTAATACTATTCAAAACCCGAATCAAGCTCCACAATGGGAAGAAGGGAAAACGTATTTACGTGGCGATCAAATTACTTATAACGGTAGTATTTGGGAAGCAAGACATAGTACTACTTCTGTTCCTACAAGCCCAACAGATGAATATAACATTTATGTAAATTGGGTAAGATTATTCGATGCGAATGAATTACATGTGAGTGTCGATGATACCCATGCACAAATTACTCGTTACCGTTATAACGAATTTAATGAACTTGTAGAAACAGTAAGTGCATTAGGCCATAAATTATTATTTTCAAATGAAGAAAAATACGCATTAATTCGCTCTCAAATTCTACCAAATGAAATAAGTGCAGATGATCAAGTTTCAGATATTTCACCAGAAGAAAAAGTTAAATTAATTCAAAAAAATAGCCAGCAATTTATTTACAATAAATTAGGGTTGATGATTAAGGAAATTAATAATGAAACTGAAGTTTCTTCTTATAATTACGATGGGTTAAACCGTTTAGTTTCGGGTTCAGACCGATCTTGGTCCAATCTTGAAAAATGGTATGACGGCAATGGCAATGTTGTAAAAGAAGAATATAACAATAATAAAATTAGTACGAGTACGTACGATGCAATGAATCGTAATTTAACGATTACTCGCGAAATAACGGTGTTAGAAGATGAGGATGGTGCGCCAATTTATCCGCTAATAACGACCAATGTTTACGATACATTTGGTAATCTATTAGAAGAGATAAAAAACAAAGATGTCCAGCAATTTAATGCCAATGGATACTTACATAACATGGAGGTGTCGACGTCATATTTATATGACAATATGAATCGTATGACGTCTATGTTTGATCAAGAACAAAAAGAAGTTTCTTATCAATACGATGAGTTTGGTCGTCGCTGGAAAGTCACAGATGCAAATGGCAATACAACAGAAACTCTATACAACTCTCGTAATCAAATTATAAAAGCCGTCGATGCATTAACCAATGAAACAAAATTTGAATACGATGCGGTTGGTAACCAATTACGTATTCAAGATCCACGAGATAATTACACCTCTTTTGTGTATGACTTCCAAAACAAAGTTACCGAAACCCATCAATTAGTCGATGGTGAAACTCGTATTACTAAAGTGATTTATGATGACTTTGGTAGACAATCTACAGTGGTCACAGGTTTTGGGTCGAATGATGAAGTAAAAACACATTTTGAATACCGCGCAGACAACTTAGTTGATAAAGTAACAGATGCACAGGGTAATGAAATTACTCATACTTATGATCAACTATCTAGAAAAATCAGTACAGAAGATCAAAACGGAAATGTTACTCAGTGGGAATACGATCAATTAAATCGTTTAGAAAAAACAACTGATGCATTAGGCAATGAAACAAGAATAAGCTCTTATGATGCCAATAATAATGTGACGGGCACTTATGATGCTAAAAACCAATACACTAAGTTTTATTATGATGCATCAAGTAACTTATTAGAAACCACAGATGCTGGAAATAATTTAGTCAAGATTGCTTACGATAAGCTGGAGCGTCAAAGCAAAATCTTTAATCCAGATGGATCTGTTGCGCAATCATTTACTTATTACGATGACGGTCAATTAAGAACACAATCGGATGCTCTAGGTAATACCACAACATATTATTACGATGACAATAATAATATGATTCGAGAAGTGAATGCGTTAGATCACGAAACTCGTTATGTTTACGATGCGTTAAACCGTGTTTCAATTATTGTGGATGCGCAAGGGCATCCAACACAATACCGATATGATGAATCAGGTAACCGTGTACAGGTAATTAGTGGCGGTACTTTTGTTGAAGCGGCCATTGTGAATGGTGAAGAGGTAGCTGCTCATGTGGTAGGTGGCATCGTTCAACAAACATCAATTTATAATGAAGCGAATGAAATACAATACCAAATTGATGGTGAAGGATACGTTACACAATTTATCTACACTGCAGCAGGTAAAATTGAAAGTCAAATTACTTATAACGCAAATGTAACATCGCCAACTAAGATTGATGACACATTAGAAGACTCAATTTCGGATCAACTAGATTCATTTATTGAAAACTTAAATGAAACCAATATTAAATCTGAAAATAGCTTTATTTATGATGAGCTTGGTCGTTTAGCTTACCAAATAGATGGTGAGTTAGGGCTTAAAAAAGTAGAGTACGATTTAGTCGGTAATGTTATAGCTTCAAGTCAATTTGAACAGCCATTAACCACTCGTACATTAATTGAATCTGAAATTTCAAATCAAATAGATGGAAATTCTGATCAAGTTGAACAACGCTCTCAAACTATTTATGACGCATTAAATCGTCCTGTATATCAAATCAGTGCTGAAGGTTATGTCACAGAAATCAAATATGACGCATTGGGTAATGTAACTGATACATACAGTTATGGTGCAAAAGCCGAACTTGATTCAGAGTTAAATGTAATACTTGAAGATGATATTTTAGTATTTGCTGGGGCCAATGATGAAGGCTTTATAAATGAAACTAGACATACACATTTTGAATATAATTTTAGAAATCAAGTAATTTTAGAAACCTCTCCAGGTGGAATTGTTACTGAATACAAATACGATAATATCGGTAATCGTACAGATATTATTGAAGCTTTAGGTTTACCTGAAGAGCGCACTACGCATTTTGTATATGACGCAGCAAATCGCTTAACGGATCAATTCCAAGCTTTTGAAACTGAAGATCAAGTACAAACGCATTTTGAATTAAATGAACTAGGACAAATTCGTCAAAAAATCGAAGCGTACGAAACTGAAAATGCTCGTACAACCGACTTTGTTTATTACGATAATAATCGCCTAAGAATGACGACAGTGACATTAAATGACACTGAAGAGTTTGATACGTATCAACAATATGATGCAGTAGGTAATGTTGTTTTATCCGTTTCGGGTGACATCACAATTGACGGTGATAATTTTACAGCAGATCAAAACGCGCGTACTTCCACTTATGATTACGATGCAAATAATCGTTTAACCGATCAATTTACAACATTAGAAAATGCATATACAAATGATGAAGGGCAGTTAATTGAAGCCGTTATTCGACACGACAAACATGTTTATGGTGCGTTAGGTAATAAAACATCATCCACCAATGCATATGGTACAGAAGAAGCAAGAATCACTTCGTACGTTTACGATGCTGATAGTCGCTTAGCATTCATGACCGATGGTGAGAATAATGTTACTCAATATATTTATGATGGTGCAGATAATTTAGTTACCCAAACCTCAGGTTATGACACTGATGATGCCAAAACAGTTGAGTATAAATACGACTTAGATAATCGTCGTACAGATATGATTGCCGCTCAGAAATTAGTGGATGCAGAGGGTAATTATACAATTGATAATGTTACCCATTACGAATATGACGCGGTAGGTAATTTAACAGACCAATTTACGGGTTATGGGTTATCAGGTAATAATTTATTGGGTGAAGACACTCAAAAACACACTCAGTTTGAATATGATTTATTAAACCGCCAAACTGCTATTGTGACGGGTGAAGGTAATCGTACAGAATTTGTTTTTGATGATTTAAATAGACAGACAGAAATTCATACTTGGGTGCAAACTGCACCAGGTGTTGAAGAAGAAGCAATTCAAAGATTTTGGTACAACAATCTAGATCAAAATACTCACACATTAAGTGCATTTGGTTATTTAACTGTCCAAGAATTCAATGAATTTGGCCAAGTAACCGATTCATTCTTATTCAAAGATACAATTACATTAACGGATGTTACCGTTGCACCTGTTAAGCCTGCGACAACACAGATTGTTGATGGTGTTGAAGTAACAACAGCCATTATTAATCATTATGAATATGATGCTGCGGGTCGTTTAACGTCTATGACTGACCCGATCAAAACTACGGCTTATGAATATAATTTACTTTCAGATATGGTTGTGCAAAGAGATGCAGCTGGCACTATTTTAGAAAGAATTAGCACATTTAAATTTGATGATGCTGGTCGTTTAACCGATCAAACTATTGCCATTGGTGTTGAAACACAAGAAGTAAATGGCGAGTATGAGGTTGTCTTAGATAATCAAACCAATCAACCGGTTTTAAATTATGATGAAGCAGTGAGTACTCACTATGAATTAAATGTTCACGGTCAAACCCAGCATAGATTTGATAATTATTCGGTTGCTATTGATGCTCAATCAGGGGAGGAAGTCGTTTCTTATGGCGCGAAAACCACTTATTTTTACGATGGTAATGGTCGAGTTGAAGATGAAATTTCTCGCGATGTTAAAACCTATATAGATGGAAATACTGACGATTTTGAATTAGTTAATATCGGCACTCGTAAATACTATGATGCACATGGAAATGTAAGTAGTACAGTAACATTCCAATATGAATTCTTTGATGATGGTCGAATCCAATCTGCTGGCGGAAGAAGTGGTCAAGAAATCACAAATTTTATTTATAATGATGATAATAAACTTTTAACCGAAACCAAACACGGAAATCCATCACTTTACAATATTACAACTAGTTACGGATATGACAGCGCAGGTAACATGACATCTACAATTAAAGGGATGGGTGAAAATTCTGTTGTAAGTAGCTATATCTATGATTTAGATAATCGTCAGAAAATGATTTTAGAAGGTGGATTAGATACAACGGATTACAAAGTTGCGACTGAATTTGAATTTGACTCATCGGGTAATGTTGTCACCAAAAAATCAGGAAATTTACCTGTTCAAGATGAATTAGATACAAGATTAGTTGAATCTTTTGAGTATGATTTAGCAGGTCGTTTAACTAAAAAAACAAATGCTTCAGAAGGTGCATTACAAAATGTGACTCACTATGAATATGATATTTTCAATAATGTCATAACAGAAACAAATGGTTTAAATAGTGCAAATGAACAAATCACAACACGCCGATTTGATGATGGTTCAAGATTAGAATTTGAAATAATCTCCGGTGAATTTAAAACAACACATGTTTATGATGCATTAGGTCGATTAACGGATATAAAAACTGAAAATACCGAATTAGCGGATGGTATTCAAACGCAAGCATTCGAATACGATATTAAAGGCAATCAGACAAAAGCAGTAGACAGCTTAGGATTTGGTACAGTTATGACATATAACTGGCAAAACCAAATTGAAACTCAACGTTCAGGTGAGTTTTTATTAACAGTGACTGATGATAATTCTGATCTAAAAGCAAAAGAACATATTTCGCAAATGGAATATGAATACGACAGCCGTGGCCGTAAAATAAAAGAAACTCAAGTCCATTTTGATGCAAACAATAACGAAAGTAATATTGAAAATGTTTTCAATTATAATTCTTTTGATAAATTAGTGACTGCTGTTTATGGATTAATGCCAAATAACAACGCAATAAGTCGTATGGAATACCTCTATTTATCCGATGGGCAGTTATTTAAAGAAACGAATAATGGAATCGAAACTTTCTATCGTTATCACAATTCTGGATTATTAGAATTTAAGTCATCTAGTGATTACAGCGTCTCACCAGAAAACTACCCAAGAACCGATTATATTTATGATTCAGCAGGTCGTGTTTCAGAAGAAACATTACAGTTAAGTGCCAATGAATTCACAACGACCAAATATGAATACGATGAGTTCGGAAATTTAGAATTTAAGATTGAAGGATTTGGTCAAGTTGATGATCAAGGTCGTGATATTTCGCGTCAAATGCAATACATATATGACAATGAAAATCGTGTCATTCTAGAGAAAATCCGTCTGTTCAATACCGATTCATCATCAAGTGATGAATATATGTGGATTGATCAAGCAGGATATTCTTATGACAATTTAGGTAATCTAACCAGCCAATCAACATGGGTAATGACGCAAGATGCAGAAGGTGTTGATCAGTTAGAGCAAGCTAGAGCGTTAATGTTCTACAACAACCTAAATCAACAAACATTGTCAGTATCGCCAGAAGGATACGTGACACAAACACATTACGATGGCCATGGTAATGTCAAAGATGTGTATTCAGCACAACTGCCTTTAACAACCAAATTAGATGATGATACGACTTATAGCGCATCAGAAATAGAAGCGTTTCTTCCAGAAAATAATACATTCATTCATCAAGAATTCGAATACGACGACTTAAATCGTCAAACAGCTAGCATTTCACATTATGGTGATGGTGCATTTATGCGCTACGAATCCGAATATGATGGTGCGGGTAATGTAATTAACCAACATCAAATTGGTAAAGAAAGTGCAACTTCAGATGAAGTAAGCGTAACGACACATTTTGAATTTGATGATCTAAATAGACAAACTGATGTATATGTAGCATATGGCACAATCGATCAAGTGCGTACGTATTTTGAATATAATTCCCTTAATCAAATCAGCGCACAATTTGAGAATTACCAAGTAATTGATGGTGTTGAATCTTGGGGTCGTAAAACCGAATCCACTTATAATGGTCGAGGACAGTTACTCACACAAAAAGTGGGTGTCACAGATGAGCAAGGTGAATATTCTGAAAACTATTTTGTTAATAAATATGATGAGTTTGGCCAATTAGCTTATAGCGCAACAGGTAAATATATCCCGTCTACTGTAGTAGAAGATGAAGTAACTGATATTCCAAACCAGGAATTCAATATATTAAATGGTGAAAATATTGTAGTCGACAATATGGTTGATGGTTTTATTACCGTTAACACGTATGACCTAGCCGGTAGAATGTTAACGCAAACGCAAGGTGAAGGGGACGAACAAACCGTTACTACTTATGAGTATGATTTTGCAGGTAATAAAACAAGAGATATTCTAGGTTACGAAACGGGCAAAGAAATCATAGTTGATTACCGTTACGATTTACAAAATCGTTTGTCAGCACAAATTAAAAATGATGTAAATGAAAATGGCGAACCGGTTACTTTCACCACTGCCTATAACTACGATAATTCAGGAAATCTATTAACACAAATCGTAGGAGTTGAATTAGAACCTGAAGACAAGCATCAAGTGACTCAATATCGTTACGATGAACAAAACCGTGTTGTATTTATGCAGGACGCTGAAGGTTACATCACGACTTATCAATATGATTCATTAGGTAATGTCATTGCCGAGTCTAAAGAAGGTCAAGTTCAACAAAATTATTATAATGAAATTGGACAGTTAGAAATTAAAATTAGTTCAGGTGGCACTAAGCAAGTCAATACATACGATGAATTAGGTCGATTAGAATCAACTACAACTGGTTGGGCAGAAGATACTGATGTACTAAATGATGACTTTGCTGTTGATAATGTCGACACTGAAATTGATGAAAGTGATGTTCGTACCACTACTTATGGGTACGATTTACGTGGCAATCAAACAAAAATTACGGATGCAGAAGGTTATACAGCGAATATTCACTACGATTGGATGAATAATCAAACCTATGTGAAATCAGGTAGCTATGAATTAGTAGCAGGTGACGAAGGTTTTAATCAAGATAAACTCGATCGTGTTTTAGAAGTAGAAATGTCCTTTGCTTATAACGAATTAGGTCAAATGACCAGTTCAACGGATGCCTTAGAAACCATTACTGAATTTTATTACGATGCGCTTGGAAATCGTACAGAGACGATCGAAGGTGTTCTAATAATTGATGGAATCAAAGATCGAGATGCCGATCGAGTTCATCATAAAGTAACCACATTTGACTCAGTGGGTCGTGAATCTGAAGTTCGAAATGCGGCTGGAGGATATGTATTAAATGCATATAATTCTTTGGGACAGCTAGAAACAGTAACCGTACTTAGAGAAGGTGTTGCGCCAACAATAGGCTCAGAACTTACAGAAGATGCAGTTGTAAATTTAACAAGTTACACATACAACGGTCGCGGTATGCAAACTTCTTCTATTATCGATATGGGGAACGGTTTTAAAAATTTTGAAATGCATACCGTTTATGATGCATTTGGAAATGTAGCAGCAAGTATAAAAGGTAAGCTTTCTCAAGATGATGGACAATCACAAGCGATGTCGTATGAGTACGATAAGTTAAACCGTAAAACAAAAGAAACTGATGGTGAACAAGTCGTTACGAATTTTGAATACGATGCATATGGTAATAATATACGTTTAGAAAAAGCCGGTGCCATTACCTATTTAATTTATAACAATGCTAATCAATTATCCGCTACGTTAGATCCAGTTGAAAATCTGTCTATTTATAACTACGACAGTGTGGGTAATGTCATTAACTCCGTACAGTTTAAAAATATGCTAACTTACGGTTATAACGAAGGAAGCATATTTGCATCTGACGAAACTAAAAATGATATCTTACAAGCGGCTCAAGATGGCAAGCTAGTTTGGAATGACGAAGACCAAACGCTTGCAAGTGACATTCAAGTATTTGATCTAAGTACAGCATTCGATCGTCAATCAACATCAAGTGAATATGACGGTAACAATAATGTAAAAACCACAGAAAGCAGTTTGGGTTACAGAGTCGGCGCGTCTTCAAATACACAAAATGTATATGATTCCCAAGGTAATTTAATTACTGAGACTCAAATACCGACATATGGTACAGACACAAGAACAACAACTTTCGTTTATGATAATGCATCACGTTTGATCGAAACCTATGATTCTGTAGCAAATGCAACTGCGGTTGTAGTGAATGCACAGACCGGTGAAAAGTCCTACTCAGAAGGTGTGAAAACGTCTTATACCTATGATGAGTTTAATAATAAAACATCAGAAACACTACAAGCTTTTGATGCACCAAATATTAATAATACATTTAGAACCACTGAATACGTCTACGATAAAGCAAACCGTGAATTAATCTCAGTGAGCGATAGAAAAAACATTGAACAAGATTTTGAAGGATGGACAGAGCAAGAACTTGCAGAATATAGAGCGGTACCAGGCTTAGAAATTGTACAAGCGTACAGCTATGATTTAGCGGGTAATAAAGTAGAGTTTATTGAAGCCGCACAAATTAACTATGATCAAGATAATGGAATCAGTTTAGTTGAAGGGTCAGGCATTGTTACAAGTTATACGCACTTTGCAAATGGATTAGTTAAAACTGAATCGCAAATTATTAAAGTATTTACCGATGAGGAAGGAAACAAATCAGAGGTGGCAAGAGAACAAGTAAGCACAACTACATATAAGTACGATGCTGCTGCTAATATGGTTTCTAAAGTAGATCCACGTGATGTTGAATACACTTTTGAGTACGATAACAAAGGTCAGTTACTTGTAGAGGTTATGCCGTATGTAGATATTACACGCGCTGTTTATAACTCTGTTACTGAAAATTATGAATGGGAAACAATAACTGCAGAAACTTTAGAAGAGAATGAAGAAAGAATCACAAGAGAGCATACCTATGATGCATTTGGCAATGAGATCCAAGTTACGGATGCAAGTGGGTACAGCGTCACACAATGGTTCGATGCAAATAATCGTTTAATTGCCTTTGCAGATGCAACTAATGTGTTAACCACTTATGAATATGATGGATACAATAATAAAACGAAAGAACATTTTTATAATGAATTTCAAACAAGTGAAATTCATGAAATTTTAGCAAATCAAGTGAATGAAGCGCCTGTTGGAGTAGAAAATAATAAAGTCACAACAACGTATAATTACGATATTTTAGGACAGCTAAAAGATGTGTTTTACGCAGAAACCGAAGTTTCTGAATTAGTATATGATGTAAATGATGTAGCAACAGGAGTGACTTCAAACTCTGAATCGTTACGCGAATCTTTTGGTTATGATCAGTGGGGCAATCAAACCACACTAGTCGATAAAAATGGTGCCACAACCTATAAATTTTATGACGCTAATAATCGAGTGTCAGCTGAGGTTGATAGCGAAGGATTTATGACATTCTTTGAATACGACAGACAGGATAATATCGTTAAGCAAGTGTCGTATATAGAAGAAAAATATGATGCCAGTAAACATGATTTAACACTAGGTGAGCCAGTTTTAACTTCGAAATCTTTAGCCACTTATCGAGAATTTGATACGGCTAACCGATTGATTACAGAAACAACAGGGCAGGAAACCTTTTGGGAAGTAAAAGATGTTAACGGCACTATATCGTTAGTTGAAAGTGATACCCAAGCATATGTCACGGCCTATACTTATGATGATCGAGGAAATCAATTAAGTCGAACTCGAGCTGCCGGTTCTAATCAAGAATTAACAGAATATTATTTTTATGATGATGCTGGACGAGTAGAGTTATTTATCGACCCTGCAGGCGTGGTTACGCATTCGGGTTTTGATAAAAATGGAAATATTACAAGTGATAAAGTGTATTTCGATAAAATAACTGCAACAACCCAGAGCTTTTTCGATGCATTTGAAAATCAAAATATTTCAGTAATCGTTGAGTTCTTGAAAGAAAATACGACAAATGATAAAGAGACCTCTTATATCTATAACGCACATAATCGTGCTGAAAGTAAAACGCTGGCTTTAACCGAAGAAGATATTCTAACCAATTATCGTTACGATGCAGTGGGTAATAAAACGCAAGAAGAAGTGCTTGAATTTGATTCAATTAAAACTAAATATACAAATTTATCAACTTATGATGTTGATTTAGATAATTTAAATTCAACCTCTTACTGGTCTCATAACGGCAATGGCGAAATTAACATAGCCAAAGAACCGAGTGGATCGGCAACATTTAAAACCTTTGATGCAAGAGGGAATGTTGAAAGTGCATATACTGGACAGGCAGATACTAAGCTTGTTAATGAAATTAATATAAATCAACCAGCATCATTGATAAGTGGATTACAATTTACATGGCCAGAAATGGAAGAAGTCTCTAGTTGGAAACTTTATATTTCTACTAATGAATTACCAAGAGATTTAAACGATGTTGATGGTTTAGCAGTAATTAACCTGTCAGCTGCCACAACAAGTTATGTCTATGAAAGTGCAACACCAGGAGAGACTTATTTTGTTAGATTAGTTGCTGTTGATGATGCTCAAAATAAACGATCTACCGGTCAAATTGAAACGAAACATGCACCACTACCTATTAATCAGTCATGGAGTGCTGCTAATTCTGATGATGCAAATTTAAGCTTCGAATTCAATCACATAGTATCCAATGTTAGCTTAGATATAGGCAACGATACCTATACGTTTAGCGCGAATGGATTAACATATACAAGTGAGGTTATTGCAAATATAGCTCAATTATCAGGTGAATATACTCTGAATTGGGAATTCGAGGGAGCCACTTTTTCAAGTCAAGTTCAGTTAGGCAGTCAATCCCCTTTTACATACGTAGAAGCGAATATAAATTTTGAAAGGGATTATAATAATGTATTTGACTATGAGACTAATCAGTTTATACAAATTGATTCTGGAACGGGTGATTTTACTTTCACAATCGATGCGAACAGTTTGCCTAGTGATGCAACTGAAGTAAAAGTGTATCTATACAATTCACAAATTGAAGATAGATTTAACCCTGGTTCAATTATATTTGATGAAGAGCATATTCGTTCAGTTGAAGCTACAACAGAATTATATCAATTCGCTTTAAGTAATGTGTCTACTGGCAAGTTAGAAGACTACCCAATTTCAGAAGTAAGATTTGCAGTCAAACAGCAGGGTGAGTGGAATGATATTGTCGCGCATGATTTTAATTTTACTGAAAATACGGTTGATATTAAAAATGCGATAACCCTTGCCTCTGAATCTACAAATGATATTTGGCTAAATGTAAATAGATCCAATTCAGAAATATTTAATAAAAATACTTCTTTAACGGGTAAATACGCCATTATTGAAACACAATTTGATGAAACCTATGACGTTTACATGGGAGAGCAATTACTTGATCATCATGTTGTCACTGTTTCAGATGCGCCATTTATGGTTCATGTTCTAGATTTCTTTGGTAATCCTAAATTAGATGATAATGGAGATGAGATTTTAGTTGAATCATCTTCTCAAAAAAACATTATCTTTAATATTGAATTAACTCCAGAACAAAAAGCGTTAGTCGCAAATAATGAGATTTTTGTGAGTTCAAGAATAGTGGGTGCTTCTTCTTGGGAAGATGAGTCCTCGCATAATTTAACTGGCTCTAACTCGCAAGTAACCCTTCTTGAAGATGACGAAACAAATAAACAATATAAATTATCTTATAAAACGGTTGATGGCGATGAAATTGATTTTGAAATAATTGAAATCGAAATTGATTTAGCAACAACCATTAATAAATTAGTGACCGGTGCGCATGTCATTTCAGTGACAAATTCACCCGTTATGATTGACGGACCCGAAATAGACGAAGAGACTGATCTACCAATCCAAATCGCTTCAACTATAGAAGAATATTTAAACTTCAACATAAAATTAAATGTAGAAGAGCTTAACCTATTAGGTGCTGGTGATATTCAAATAGCTTCAAGAATTAATAATGAAAGTAGCTGGGATGATATTTCTTCAAATAATGTAATTAATGGCGAAACTTCTTTTAATATTATTGAAAATATTGGCTCACAAAAGCAATATAAATTGTATTTTACAGCTACTGATGGCAAAGAAGTTTTACTTGATATTATTTTATTAGATGGAAATAACACTGACCTAAATATCACTAGAACCCAAGCAAGTTTTGATGTTGACACCATCATTTTAAATTCAAGCTTATCTTCAAATAACGATTCGATCAGTGTAGAACCAGGCTATCGATCTGATGAATCTATATCGCTAACAAACTTAAGTGTGACACCTAATTGGACAGTCATAGATAGTGAGATTACCCAAAAAGTCCAGGGGAATGAAACAGGTTATTACACAACTTACCAGTATGATAATAGTGGTAACTTAACCGGAACAAATGAAAATGACGGGGTTTGGCGTACATTTAAAAATGATGCATACGGTAATGCCATTCAAACTGTAAAAGTAGGCGTAGAAGGCAACACCTCCGATACCATTACAGAATATTCTCAGTTTGATAGTAAAGGCAATAAAACCGCACAATATGATATGGCTGTTACCTACGCTTCAACAGGTTCAACCGTTCAATCAATCACTACCATGCAATACGACGGAGCTAATAATGTAGTCAAAGAGAATTACAGCAATGGCTCTTATCGTGAATTTGAATACAACATATTTAATGTCGAAACTAAAAACACATTACAATATGATGTAGGCAGTGCAAAAATTTCAATTGAAACATTGTTGGATATTCACTCTAGAGAAATTATTAAAAAAGATGGTGCTGGCGTGGGTTTAGGTGAAACTTCTGAAAGCCCAAATCAACAAGAAACAGGTGTAGGCACAGCTAAGGTTTATAATACTCTAGGCAAAGTGACTAAAGAATACTTAGTTAATGCAGATGGTTCATTAAGCCAAGATATTTTCAAAGAATATGAAGTAGACAATTTTGGTCGAGTCACCAAACAAATAGAAATGGCGAATGTTAGTCAAGCTATAAATTATCAATATAACCAAGCAGACCAAGTGACTCATATAAGTAAAGGCGATAATGAGCTAAGAACAAGCTTTGAATTAGATAGCCAAGGAAATCAAGTTGGCATTACTTATGAAAATGGTGTAGTTCGTACTCAAGTGTTTAATCGCTCAGGTCAGGTTGTACATACTAAGATCCAAAGAAATGAAACTACCTCTGGAAATAACGCTACAAAGCAAATCACAACAACAACACATTATGATGTATTAGGTAATGAGTTATCGACTATTGATGAAATGGGTTACATCACAAGTAAAACATACGGCGCGTTTGGTCGAGTATTGACACAAACCAATGCCAATGGCCATGTAAAAACATTTGAATACGATGATTTTGGACGCGTTACTCGTGAATATACAGTGGTTGCTTCCGTTATCACGACTGATATTGCAAAAGACTATGACGTATTAGGTCGTTTAATATTAGTAAATGATATTAAAGAAAGCACTTCAACTAGATACACCTACGATGTTGACGGTAATCGTGCAACGGAAAGACTAAGTGCTAAAGATGGTTTTACTCAGTCAATGTCATATAAGTTTGATGCACGTGGCAACATGACAGATGTTACGATTGTGGATTCAGAGGACACAACTAAAACCGTAAATTGGCAATATGATGATGGTAATAAACTACTAGAAGTCACTTCAACCTATGGCACAACAACCGATAAAGAGACGTATCGCTATAATGATAAAGGTCAGCTTCAAAGCATTCTAGAAAATGGTAGTGAAATTATTAATTACACTTACTATGCCAATGGGCAAATTAAAACAGCCACTAATAAATCAGCAGATAGTGATAATACAGCAACTAAAACATATTTTTATAATGCAAATGGTTTAATTTTAAAAGCTACATGGAGTGGATGGATATCCACATGGAGTTACGATAGTAGAGGTAACTTAACTAAATATGTAGAAATCACAAAATCAAACTATGATGCCGCTCTATCGGAAGAAAGCGTTAGTGATCAAAACAAAGCGATCACTAACAATGCTGCATTCTATCAAGAGTCTAAGTTCACAACTGACAACCAAAAATGGAAAACAACATCTTATGATGTTCGTGGTTTAACTGGCGACGAAAAGAAAGAAACAAAAGTCCAAACCACCACAATGACCCTAGACAATAAAGGGCGCTCTACAAAAAATCATATATCAGATGGAGGTGATTTAGATTACTACACCAATATTGGTTATAACCGTTTAGGTAATAAAACATCTGAAATAACCAACTCCAGCAACATGGAGCATGTTAAAGCAACCAATTCACGCTTTACATACAATGCAAATGGCAATTTAACCCAGGTTAAAATTGATAAAAGCGGAGACACCACAGCATCGACTAAGACCTTTGTCTTAAATAATGATGGGCAAATTATCAAGAAAAACGTAGTTGGCGGTAATATTAATGCTGAAGATGATGATAATGATGCAGTACGTTCAAATGGTGTAGTTGGTGAATATTACTACGCAAATGGAAATCAAATAGGTCGCTCTGAGCATTTATTAAATGATGATGGAAACAGAGAGGGAAGTCGAACAACAGAGCTAGCGACAGGTGCATTTCGTTTAGTGCAAGTTCCAGGTGATGATAATCCTACAGCAGGCATCAGCAGTTACACCGCACAAGGCGGCGAAACGTTACAACAAGTAGCAGCCAATATGCTGGGCAACGCAAACCTTTGGTTTGTGATCGCACAAGCAAATGGACTAGATGCCAACAGTACCTTAGTGGCAGGCCAAACCATTGAAATCCCGCAATCTGTAGAAAGCGTTAAGATTGATAGCAGCACTCACAAACAATACTCAGAATCTGAAATCGTTGGCAGTACCACACCTGGTTTAGATCAAGTACCGCCGAAGCCTTCTAAGTGTCAGCAAGTGATGGCAGTGGTGGCTGTTATTGCGATTGTGGTTGTGGCTGGTATATTGACCGCTGGTGTTGGAGCTGTATTTGCTGCTGGTCTTGGTGGTGGAGTGATTGCAACCGTCGTTGGATTTGCAGTTGCAGGTGCCATAATTGCAGCAGGCGCAAGTATCGTTAAACAAGTTGCGACGTCCGTGATCCTCACAGGTAAGTTACCCGAAGAAATTGATTGGGATGCTGTTAAAGAAGAAGCCATCGCGGGTGCTATTGCAGGCGCCGCTTCTGGTTTTGGAGCCGCTGCTAAATTGGCGGATGTGACAGCAGGTTGGGCAAAAGTACTTAAATTAACTCAATTAGCCATTAATACTGGAACTCAAATACATCAAAATACCGACCCTGAAACTGGGGATGTTGATAATCAAATAGGTATCGTGGCTAAAGCTTTGATTGGTGCATATGGTATTGCTGGACCTGTTTCAGATGGTACAAGTTTCGTGAGCAAAGCTAGTAAAATATATAATGAATATGAAGGTTACGTAACACCATGGAAAGACATTGCTGTCAAAGCTATAGATGGTGAAGAGTTAGAGTCTGCTGATTGGATTGATGCGATTGGAGGCACAATCACCAACTTCTTAGATAGAAATATCATCCGAGATGATGAAAATACATTCGCAGGATCACTCAAAGGCGCAGCTCTGAGGACGGGTATTGCAGCTGGATTTGCACTGGCAGCGAGTAATGAAGATGAAGAGGCCGGGTTTGATTTCTTTAAAAATTATGCCGGCCAACAATTTGGAACGGCAATCGGTAATGGTATTGCAAATATAGATTTTGGTGCGGGCAGTTTAACTAGTTTTAGAGATAATAGCACAGCCAAGTATTATGAACGCGGTGAAATCAGAAACTCAGCGAACCAATACAGTGAGAAAAATAATCTAGATAAGCATCAACAAACAAGTCTAACAAGGCGCATTAAAGATGGGCAGTACGACGGCAAATCAGGTTCATCATTAGAGTTTGCACTAAACAAAGATTTTAATGCACAGTATTTAGCCGACCAACAGGCTAATGCCGAAAGTCGCGGACAGGGAATGCAAGCATATCGTAAAAATGAAGCGTTATTAAATACGAAAATAATTGCAGACATAGACGCAAAAGACGCTAAAAAATTAGAGTCCATGAAAAATTCTGCAATTTCCCGTGGTCAAGGCATGCAGGCTGTTCAAGAGGAGCAAGCACAAAGACTAGCAGAGCTGAACAAAATTGATAATATGCAACAGTCAATGTTAGAGCGAGCTGCAGGTGTACAAGCATATCGAGACAAAATGGAAAACGATAATAGAGTATTCTATGACAATGTTCTGTATGACGAAGAGCAAGCCAATTTGGCACAAATGCAATTAGAGAAAAAATTACAAGCGGAATTGGAATATAAGAAAGCCAATCAATTGAAAACCACAACCAGTAATTATTGGAGTGAACAAAGTGACTCAGTTGAATTAGATGGAAGTTTAGCAAACTTCGGGAAAATTATGTTCTTCGATACTATGGGAGCATTAGGTAATGTTGGTACTTCACTAATTGGTGGAGGTGGTGACTTAATAGATGATCCTAAGAAATTTGTCACGGGTAACGCAAAGGCTGTGGCTAATTTTGGTCCAGATATGTTTAACGGCGCAGTTGGCTTAGTAAAATTAACAGCTGATGGATATGTTGAAATAGCTCAAATAGTGACTGGTGATGAAGAATTTGGCCAATTCTTTTTAGATAGTGAAGCATATCAAATTGAGCCCTTATTCAAATTAGATGAAGGTGAAACGGTTGGTAGTTTAATAGGATCACTTGCAACAGGTAAAATTATAACTGACGCACCAAAACTAGCATCAAAATTCTCAAAAGTAGATGATTTAGCCGATGCTGGCACTGTAGCTAAAACAGCAAAAATTGATGACTTAGTGGATGCAGGAACTGCAGTTAAAACAGCAAAAGCAGATCAAAAATTACTTAGAACGGAAGCAAACGCCAAAACTGTGGAAGAAGCATCATTGATAACTCAAGGTAAAGCATGTTTCACTGCTGGTACAACGGTACAAACCAATAACGGCCTAAAAGCCATTGAAGACTTTGCAATAGGTGATCAGGTACTTGCCCGAGACGAACAAACAGGCGAAATCACATATAAACGAGTAATCAACACCAAACAAACCAAGCAGCAACAAATCTACAAAGTAGAAATACAAAACCATGCAGGTAAAGTCGAAACCTACGCAACAACTGAAGAGCATCCATTCTGGATCAAAGATCACGGTTGGGTTCGTGCGGCGGATTTAACAGAAGGTAATGTTCTAGTCGACTCTGAAAATCGTGATGCCATTGTGTTATCGATGATAAAGACCGATGAGATTGAAACCGTTTATAATATCGAAGTATTAGGTTTCCATACTTACTTTGTTGGTGAGTTAAATATTTGGGTGCATAATGCCAACTGCTGGGCTGTTGACTTAAAAGACAAATTAGATAAAGGCGAAATTTCTAAATCTGAATATGTTGATAAAGTGAATACTTATAAAAAGCTTGAAAATAAATTAGGTGAGGATAATGTTCAGAATTACACGGTTTCAAGTACTAAAGGTGGAATCGTCATTAGCCGTAAAGATAAAACGGTTGGTGAAAAACTAAGACTTGATCGAGATGGTAATGTTACGGTTGCTGGTAAAGATGATTTAGAATTCTCTACCACTACACAAAAAATGCGTAATGAATCAAATGCTGTAGGCTCAGAATATGTGAATCCTTACACTAACAAAGTAGAGACCGTCACACAGAAAATGGTGGATGATGGGATTAAATTCTCGCCAGATCATGTAGTACCAGTAAAAGATATAAAACAAATGAAGGGTTTTGATAAACTTTCTAAAGAAGATCAAATGAAAGTGATTTATCATGACAGTAACATTCAAAATATGCCGTCAATGTATAATCAATCAAAAGGTGGTAAGAACTTAAATTCTGGAGATAAGTGGAATTCATATGATGGGACAAATACTAAGGTTGATAATCAGTTTAATCATGGTAAGACTGAATTTGATAAAGGGTATTTGAAAGATTTGAAACAAGCACAATTCGATCAACAAAAAATATTACAATCATTGATTAAACAATTAAATAAATCTAATAAATAAGGTGGCTGGTTTGTATAAAATAATTACAGATTTTTCAAATAATCGTTCTAGTGTAACGAGATCTTTTAATAAATCTTATGAAATCCCTGAAGGGTTATTTAATGGATTGGATAATAATGGTTTCCCTAAAATTAATACATGGGTTTTTGAAGCTTTAAATTCAGGTAAAGAGCTATATTTTGGGCATTTAAAAAATAGCTTTCCGAATTTTTATCGAATATTGATAGAAGAATGCTCTGATTTAAGTTTAATTGAAGTAAAAACTAAAGATCTTTCATTGGCTGGGAACAAAAACGGAGGATATAGATTGGATTATTCATTTGCTATTGTAAGCTCAGCAAGTCAATTGATTTGCTTTTCCCTTCCAGGGGTGTTTGATGATATGGACGATAGAATAAATGAAGTATCTGAAGAAACAGAAGGTTTGCCGAAAGTAATTCAAGAATTGTATTATTCATTTGATAGGTTTGATAAGTTTGACTTGGAAGAAGATGGCGTTTCAAATAGTTTAATTGAAAATATTGGTCACTATAAAAAAATGGAAAATAATCTTGAATACAAGTATGATTCATACAAAGAATCATATTTATCTAATCGTGTCAGTAATGAAATGTCGATTATTATTCAAACTGGTTGCTTCGATTATTTATTAATCGACTCAGAAAGAAATGATCAAAAACTATATCTTTCAATAGGCCCTGGATTTGATAACTTAAAAGAATTAAAAAATCCTGCTGAACATTTGGATGCTTATTTTTCTCAGGTATTAATGGGGACTTGCCCTCGCAAACCCAATCCATATAACGATGATGGAGATACTTACTATTCGTTAGATGTCGAATTTTAATATTAAAATTTTGATTACATTAGGCCACTTTTTAGTGGCCTTTTTTATATCTAGGGGAAATGTGTTTAATATATGGGTGCGCTCTTTATAAAAGAACGGGGCAGTTGACTTAAAAGACAAATTAGATAAAGGCGAAATTTCTAAATCTGAATATGTTGATAAAGTGAATACTTATAAAAAGCTTGAAAATAAATTAGGTGAGGATAATGTTCAGAATTACACGGTTTCAAGTACTAAAGGTGGAATCGTCATTAGCCGTAAAGATAAAACGGTTGGTGAAAAACTAAGACTTGATCGAGATGGTAATGTTACGGTTGCTGGTAAAGATGATTTAGAATTCTCTACCACTACACAAAAAATGCGTAATGAATCAAATGCTGTAGGCTCAGAATATGTGAATCCTTACACTAACAAAGTAGAGACCGTCACACAGAAAATGGTGGATGATGGGATTAAGTTCTCTCCAGATCATGTGACACCGGTTAATCAGATTAAAGAAATGGATGGATTTAAAGCATTAACCAAAGAAAACCAAATGAAGGTCATTTATCATAAAGATAATATTCAGAATATGCCATCGATGTATAATCAGTCTAAAGGTGGAAAAAATTTAAACAATGATGAGTGGCCTGGTTATAATGGTCCAAATAAAGCCCATGACGATGTATTTAATCATGGAAATTCAAAATTTGATCAAGGCTATCAAAATGATTTGGCCAAGAAACAAACAAATACTTCATTGATGTTACAGCAATATATAAATAAATTAAATGATTCACAAACTGGAGGATTTTAAAGTGTATAAAAGATTTAGTGAATTTAAGCATAGATCATCATGGGTAAATAATTTTTACACTGATTCTTCGCAATTGCCAAAGGAATTATTTGATGGTGTGGAAGGTGTAGATGATATCGATACCCATAAAGCAAATCCTTGGATATTTGAAGCTCTTGATAAAGGAAAAGAATTCTATTTTGGGCATTTAAAAGAAAACTTCCCCTTATTTTATAACAGCTTAATTAATAACTGTTCTGAACTTGTGATTGTGGAAGAGAAAATGATTGATCATACTTTAGGCGGTAAAGAAAGAGGGGGATTTAGTTACTTATATTATTTTAGTGTAGTTAGTAAATCTAATCAGATGCTAAATTTTTCTTTTCCTGGTACAAATGCCAATATGAAAGTAAGAAGTGATTTTCTACAGGAAAAATTAGGTGATAAATTACCTTTAATATTTTTAGAATTGTATAAAACATTTAATTATTTTTCAAAATTTGATACAGCTGACGAACCTTTTTCTCCGGTGTTAATTGAAATGGTTGGTAGTTTCAGAAAAATGGAAAACATAATAGATACAGAAACTGTATTACCTTATACAGAGTCATATCTAAAAAATCGAGTAAGTAATGAAATGTCCGTCATTATGCGCACAGGTTGTTTTGATCACATTTTAATTGATACTGAAAATAACGATCAGAAACTCTATCTTTCAATAGGCCCTGGATTTGATAATTTAAAAGAATTAAAAAATCCTGCTGAACATTTGGATGCTTATTTTTCTCAGGTATTAATGGGTACTTGCCCTCGCAAACCCAATCCATATAACGATGATGGAGATACTTACTATTCGTTAGATGTCGAATTTTAATATTAAAATTTTGATCACATTAGGCCACAATTTTGTGGCCTTTTTTATATCAAACATAAAAAAATTACTATAAATCATCCATATTCACTTTAAAGAAACTCAGTTCTTCAATTGGGTATTCAAGCTCCATTTGAATATTATCATTAAGTTCTTGAGAAAATTTAGGACCAAGTAACGTATTAAATTGAGTCAGTAAATTTTGGCCCAGTGTTTGAATTTGAACATCGGTAAAATCCCTTGGTAAATCATATGGCACCATAAGGTTGACCACATTACTTTCAGCATCGTACCTTAAGCCCAAATGGCCTTCGCTAAGGCCCTTTAAATCATTGTTTTCTATATAAGCTTTTGACATCAAATCAATTGACGTTTCTTGTTTAAAAGAAACCTCATTAAAATGTTTTAAAAAGTCCGGATCTGTTAATACCTTTTTATTATTTAAAATATTGATTGGGGATGTAAATATTAATTTCATTTAATTAACTCTCTTATTTCATCATACATTAGAAATGTCAGAAATCGTTTTAAAATATTAGTTTGGCAAGGTAATTCTTGGCCTATTTAGTTTATATTTTCTTTAGAAAAGAAAACCCAAAAGTGATCATGAATTTATCACCATTTATTTTTTGATCTAACAACATATTAGAATCATAGTTTTCAATATAAAATGTATTAGCTGAATAGCTTAGTCCTATATAAGAAACGCCTTTATTATTTTGTAGTGTGAACCAGTCGTGAAACTGAATTGTAAAAATAGGTGCCGCCGACGTTTTAAATTGATAAGTATCTGTCACTTGAGGAGAGTCAATAACTTCAATTGTAGTGGGTCTTTCATCTGTTAACGAATGAGCTGTAATTATATTCATCCCCCCTCCTATTTTAAAAAAATTATTTATCCAATAAAAACCTTGAAAATCAATTGGGACTGAAAAAGAAGAAAAAGTTCGATTTTTAGCTTGTATGTTTTTATATTTAAATTGAATTTGCGTACTAGCACGAATCGAAAAGCTTGAATTAATTAAATATTCAAAGGTTGGACCCAATAAAAGGGTTTCATTTATTCGGGTGATATCATGTTTACCACTTTCAAAATAATAATCAGATACTGGTTCACCTAATAGTGAATTACTAAGTTCTGCACCGATTAAAATATTTTTTGATTCCGCAAATGTGTTTGTTGATGTATATAAAATAAATATAGAAAATAGAATTGTAAAATGGATTTTCATGTTTTCCTCTACTGTAAATGAGTTAAAAGATTAATATACAAGGGTAAAGTTAAATTCTTGTTAATGTTAAATGGTTAATTATGAATATTAATGACTTTCAAGTAATACTTGACACCTTTTTGATCTACACTGGCTTTTTATGATAATTGATTAAAGAGCTTTTATATCCCAAGTTAACCACAGAATAAATCATAGTATTAAAATTTCAAAGCAATAGTCATTGCAATATTTTCAATATATAGCACTTATAAATTTATAAAGGCTGCATTTCTGAATTCATCTGATTAGTCTAACACACATAGTAAATACGCCATAAAAGACCAAATAGATTTCATGATCAAATTATGATGCGTATCTAAACTATGCTCGTTATAGCTATTCAAGTAAAATGTTGCCAGAATCAATCTCAATTTTATCAATAATTATTGTGTAATCAATTTCAGGGATTTCTTGAATACTATTACCATACATCCAATTCCTAAATGTAGATTCTAACTCATAATTTCCTGGTTCTAGGTAATAGACCGCATATAAGGGGCCGTAAAAAGAATCTGCGCTATAATCAATATTATCGTAATGGAATAAATTGTATAAATCAGTGGACCCAATAGGGGTAGGTGTAATGGTTTGATTGTCATCTGTTAAATCAAAAAAGCTCGAAAATTCATCGGCAAGGTAATCATGTTCTAACCTTATAAAATAATACCCTGCTTCAGAAATATTGATAGGATCACTATATGTGTTTTCATCAAGAGAATTATCCATATTCAATTTTTGCATTGAATATGGAGTGATAAAAGAACCATTTGAAATGGTACCTATTTTTCTAAGTGTTAGTCTATTATTAAAATCTTTGTGATAATCTACTAAAATTGAATCAGATAGTTCTGTGTTCCAATTACCAGCATAGTTATTTAAATATAAATAATAGGACACAACTTCATTAGTTGAGTTATTCAGAACTAAAGTATTAAAGGTATAATAAAAATCACTAGTGTATGTTGCCGTGATATCATGTTTGGAAGGTGAGTAATCAAAATATTTAATATTATTTTCAGTATCTGCAAAAGCTAATAAAATCTCATTTCCGCCTTTTTTTTGTGCCCCTCGTGTGTAAAATTTAATATCTTGGTAGTCAATTAAATTTTTATCAGAGGGGGAAATTGAAAGTTCATAAACCAAAGTGTCACCTTGATTACTAAATGGAAGTTCAATAAAGTTATCGGGATTTAAGCATTTATCCTGAGTAGATATTAATTCTTCAGTTTTTCCTTCAACAGTTTCTTCTACTCCAAGTCTTTCAATTAAACAAGGTGTAATGGCATTTGGCTCAAGTTTATATTTATAGTGAGAGTATGTATCTAAAGCTCCAAAAATTGAATAAGATTCGCTGATATTAACGGCGCCGGCAGCAAAATAAGTTGCCTCAAAAGATCCAGAGAATTCTGCAAAAAATTCATGTTTTTCGTACAAACCAACTTCAGCGTTATCGGTTTTTACATAATTTCCTTTAAATGTGTAATTACCATCTGAAAAATTGAATGTCATAACTGTTTTGTCATCAATATAATCAATCGCATGGAAATTATATGTAGTGTTATATGCTACGCAGTCAGTTGCTATCATTTCATAAAATGTTTTTCCAATTCTTCTAATATAAATTGTACCGCCATACATGCAATTTTCAATAATTTCTAATGTTTCAACATCGTCATTATCATATACCCTTGTCGAACTCACAACAGTGCTAAAATTACGAACAGTTTCCCTTGCATCTAAAACATAATCGAACATGACTTTTCTTATAAACAAGGAATCTTTAGAAAGAACTCCCGATAACTGATTACTCGATACGGGCTGTTCTAATAAAGTGCTGATTTGTTTGGACTCATCAAAGTTTGGATTTTCAAGTTCAATATAAAATAAATTTTCATCGATTTGAGTATCAGTTTCAGTGTTGTCCGTGGTATGGGTGTTTGTGTCATCGGGATCAGCAGTTAGAGCGTTATCAATCATTGAATCCTTAGGCGAATTGCCTGGATCACTGCACGAAAAAGAAAGAAATATAACTATAAGGAAGATAACTCTAATCATTGGACAGCCCTGTTTTAATTAAAAGGTAATAATAACGTAGAAAATAATGAATATCATTAAATTCTATTACCTATATATGGGGCGAAATTGGTGGCGTGGAGTATTGGGTCAAGATTCATTAGACACTTTGATAGCCATTACAATGAATGGCACAAAAGATAAACTGGAGCTTATATCGTTTAACGCCCATAACCGTGCCGATCAAAAAACCTTAGTTATGGGAGGTAAAGATACCATTACCGAAGGTGTTAATGGTGCTGAAGATGTTTATACAGCAGTTGGCGGTGAAGACATTCGAACTAGTTATGGTTTCGACGAAATTGGTAATAAAACTTGGGAAGGTATGAATGAATTCACTTCCATAAGCGAATTATATGAAGGGTTAACAACATATGGAGTTAACGTCGAAGAGCTTAGTTATAATACATACTGGGCACATAACGGTAATGGAGACATTGTTCGATCAAAAGAGCCTAATGGTTCTGAAACGGTTAAAGAGATTGATGCAAGAGGCAATGTAGTCTCAGCATTTACTGGTCAAACCGTTAGTAAATTAAATTTCTCAATTGACTTTAATCAAATAAATTCTTCCCTAGAAGGATTAAGTATAGATTGGGCATTAACTGAAAAAGAAGACGACTACAGCGATGTAACGAGTTGGAAACTGTATATATCTACAACTAACTTAAACGCTAATGAAGATACAACTATTGAAGAACTGAATGATTTAAATCCATTAGAAATCATTAATTTAGCAGGTACATCAACGAGTTATACTTATCAAGATGCCATTCCAGGTGAAACGTACTATGTTCACTTAGTTGCGGTTGATGAGGGTAATCATAAGCGCTCTTCATTCCAAAATACGGTTTACCATGTTCCGCAACCAACCACACAATCATGGTCTGCGGTTAATTCAGATGACGCTCGATTAAACTTTGACTTCAATGCTCCTGTTGAGTCAGTTGAATTAACTATTGGTAATCAAATCTATTCTTTTGAAAAAAACGGTCTGACATTCACAAGTGAAATCATCCAAGATATTGCTCAGCTATCAGGTTCTTATCAATTAAGTTGGATAATTGATTCACAAGTATTTAGTAAAACAATTCGATTAGAAACACAAACGCCATTGATGCAAGTTTCGGGAGACATCGAATTCACAAGAGAACAGATGGAAAGTGGCTATTCTTATGAGAATGGTCATATTCTAGCGCCACAAGATTTACTAGATTTTATTGATGATTTTGATCCTGTTTACCTAGGGGATGATAACTACTCAAGAGAAGTAGATCATTTAGTCGAAATAGAATTTGATTACAATCCATATAGCAAGTTCGGAGTTGAAGGTGCTGCCGAGTATGAGTCTGTATATGAAGCTAGCAATGTTGAAGGTCGCTATACTCAACTAGGCGACACAAACCAAGTTGTCGATAGATTGACAGGTTATGTCATTGATTTGGAACAAGGGTACGTACTTGATCCCAATTCATTAGTTGAAACAACTGTAAACGTTGATGATATAAAAGCTAATGTTGAAAATGGCGATTACACGTTCTCAATTTCTCCAGAGTATATTCCTGAAGGCACGTCGCATATTAAATTCTACATTGGTGATGAGCAGCATGTTCGACCAATTGAATCTGATATCGAAGAATATGAATTTACATTAGAGGATATTGAAACGCCACTTGATGGCAAGCTAGTCATTAAATTTGCCGTTTTCCAAGGTGATGTGGAAACAATTGCAGTGGATGAAAATTGGAGCGACATTATTGTTCATAATTTTGATGTCACATCAACGGGCTATGAAGTTAATAATGTTGTCATAGAAAAACCAAACGATACTCAAAGTGTATTGATTAATTATGCGTCCAAATTACTTGAAGAAAAAGTGACTGAAGGTAATTATGCTACTTTAGATTTAATTCAAAACTATGAAGATAAACCAATAGATATGTACATTGGTAATTATCTATCAAATGAAAGTGAGTTTACTGTTGAAGGCATAGCCGTTTATGAAAATAATGACGAAGAGTTAGCAGAAGATAAAGGCGCTAAAATTGGTGAAGACATTACATTTACAGTCAATTTAAGTGCTGAAGAAATAGCATTACTAGGCTCAGGTAATCTGCATTTAGCATCAAGAGACAATAACGATCAAAGCTGGGAAGATATTGCCTCTAGTGATGATAACGTTGCAACCATCACACATTTTGAATCGTTAAATTCAAATAAACAATACAAACTGTATTTTACCTCCACGCAAGGCAAAGAAGTTTTAATCAATGTTTTAGATTATTCAGTTAACTTAACTGAACAAGAAATTGAAACTTATACTCAAAAAAGTTTTGTAGTGGATGAAGTTTTATTAAATTCAAGTATTTCTGACTCTAATGGTAATTACAGTTTTGAAACAGGCTTTAGATCAAACGAAGTCATTCAATTAGGTTCTTCCCACTTTAATTCAAGCATTGCAATTTCTGGCCAATCAATCATTGAAATCATTACAGGCGATGGCACAGGCTATTTCACCAACTACGATTACGATGACAGTGGTAATTTAATTGGCACAAACGAAAACGATGGCATTTGGCGTACATTCAAAAATGATGCATACGGTAATGCCATTCAAACCACGCAAGTAGGGGACGCAAGCACAACCGCTGACGATATTGTTATGTACTCGCAATATGACAGTAAAGGCAATATGACGGCTCAGTTTAATACCGCTGTTACTTATGGCGCATTATTTGAAGGCTCATCCGCTAGCACCGTTCAATCCATTATTAGAAATGAATACGATGCAGTAAACAACTTAGTGCTTGAGCATTATGGCAATGGATCATATCGAGAATATGAATACAACGTATTCAACGTAGAAACATCCAGTACATTACGTTTTGACGGTGGTGGAGAAAACCAAGGCATCACTGATCGAATATTGTTAGACATTCATTCACGTGAAGTGGTGAAGTTAAATGGTGTTGGATCTGGGGTTGAGGCAAGTACCGGTGAAAGTACAACTGAAGGAACTGGTGGTGAAGGCGTAGGCACAGCAAAAGTGTACGATGCTTCAGGTACGGTAACCCATGAATATTTAATTAATAGTGATCAAACGTTAAGTGCAAATGTATATAAACACTACGATGTTGATAATTTCGGACGTGTGACCGTTCAGTATTCTAATGCAGCATCATCTGCTGAAGAAGATGCTAGTACTGAGCAAAATATTTCTTATGCATACAACCAAGCCGACCAACAAACCAGTATCACTAAAGGTACAGGTAGTGATGCAATCACAACAAGCTTCAATTTAGATAGTCGTGGCAATCAAGTGGGTATTACTTACGAAGAGGGGGTACTAAGAACCCAAGTATTTAATAAAGCTGGTCAAGTGGTACACACTAAAATAAGCAGAAGTGAATACAATGACGTTGCTGCAAAAAACATCACCACTACGACTGCATACGATATCCTTGGTAACGAAATATCCACAACCGATGAAATGGGTTATACCACTGCAACCACTTATGGAGAGTTTGGTCGAATTCTAACCCAAACCAATGAGATCGGAGCAGTCAAAACCTTTGAATATGATGATTTTGGACGCGTGACTCGTGAATACACCGGTTCTTCTAATAGCCCAGACACAAATATTACAAAAGCCTATGATGACTTAGGTCGCCTAATTCGAGTGTCCGATACGATCGTGATTAAATCGACTGAATATACATATGATGTAGATGGCAACCGAGCAACCGAATTAGTCACCGCAAGTAATTTAAGCCAACAGTTAACTTATTCTCATGATGAACGTGGTAATTTAGTTCAATTAAATATTGCTGGTTTTGGAGTGAGTGGTGACAGCACAAGTGATCATCATATTGTGAAATGGGAATATGACGACGCCAACAAACTTCAATCCGTTAAAACTTACGCAACTTCATTAAGCAATTTAGTGGATCAAGAAACGTATATTTATAATAACAAAGGGCAATTATCAGCCATTTACGAAAAAGGCGATCCAGCACCAATTATTGAGTATACCTACTACGATAATGGTCAAGTTAAAACCTCTCGAGACAGGACCTCTGACAGCGAGCATACTACAACGAAAACCTACTACTATCGTTCAAATGGGTTAATTCAAAGTGCATCTTGGAGTGGCTGGACTGCTTCATGGGATTATGATGCAAGAGGTAATCTAGACAAATACGAAGAGAAAAAAGGAAGCTCGGTTGAGTTTAGACAAGAGTCATCTTATACAAGCGATAATCAAAAGTGGCAAACCACTTCTTTCGATAGACGCGGATTAAGCGGTGATGAACGAGACGACACAAAAACGCAAACCACCACAATGACGTTGGACAATAAAGGTCGATCTACCAAAAATACAATCACCGATGGTAAAGACTTAAATTATTACACCAATATTAGATTCAACCGTTTAGGCAATAAAACATCCGAAACCACAAACTCCAGTAACATGAAACATGTGAAAGCAACTGACTCATCATATACCTATGATGCAAACGGAAATTTAACAAAAGTAGAGGTAGATGCAAGTGGCGATACCGCAGCCACAACTAAAAACTTCATCTATAACACAGAAGGTCAAATTTTAAGAAGAACGATTTCAGGTGGTTCAGTAGGTGGTAAAGAGCCTAAAGCAGGCCCTGGCGGCGCACACGGTGAATATTTTTACGCCAATGGCAACCAATTAGGTAAAAAAGAGTTTGTAATCAATGATGATGGTGATAAAGAAGGTGCTGTTACTGTTGAATTAGGCACAGGTTCATTCCGCCTAGTACAAACCCCTGGTGAACTGAATCCAACCGCAGGTATTGGCAGTTACACCGCACAAGGCGGCGAAACCTTACAACAAGTTGCTGCCAATATGCTGGGCAACGCAAACCTTTGGTTTGTGATCGCTCAAGCAAACGGGTTAGATGCCAACAGTACCTTGGTGGCGGGTCAAACTATTGAGATTCCGCAATCTATTGAAAGCGTTAAAATTGATAGTGAAACTCACAAACAATATTCAGAATCTGAAATTGTTGGCAGTACCACGCCTGGTTTAGACCAGGTACCGCCTAAGCCATCTAAGTGTCAGCAAGTGATGGCAGTGGTGGCTGTTATTGCGATTGTGGTGGTGGCGACTGCCTTAACGGGTGGGGCGGCGGCCCTTGCTGCTGGTGCGTTTGGAACTAGTTTATTAGGCGTAGTGGCAACGGTAGCGGTATCAGCTATTGCTGGTGCTGTAATAGCAGCGGGTGCCAGTATTCTAAAGCAAACGGCAACCTCATTGATTCTCACTGGTAAATTACCAGAAGGTGGCGAAGATTTTTGGGAGCAGGTTAAAGAAGATGCGATTTCAGGTGCCTATGCGGGGGCAGCAGCTGGTTTTGGAGAATTAGCGAAAGCGGCTGAAACCACGAAAGACATTGCTAATTTATTTAAAGCATTAAAACATTCTGTAAAAGTCTATGACCAAGTTAGACAAAATAAAAACCCTGAAACCGGTGAAATTGATAACTGGACCCCTATTTTAGGTGCAGTAGCTGCCGGTGCAGTTGATGTAATTGGATCAGCCGCTGGCGCAAGCGCAGAAACCATTGAAGCGATTAATACTGCACAGTCTTATATCACGCCTTGGGTTCAGTTAGCTGAAACTGCCATTCGCTTGGAAGATGATGAAGAATTAAGTTCAGCAGATTGGATTGAAGCCATTGGTGGTACGTTTACCGCGTTCTTGGATCATAAAGTGAAAGACAATCCAGCTGGTGGTGAGGCAAGCTTTGGCCAGCAGTTAGGTGGTGCATTTGCTAGAACTACCGCAGCGGGCATATTTGCTGGGGCAGCATCAGGTGCGGATGAAGACGCTGCGTTTGATTTCTTTAAGAACTATGCCGGTAATCAGTTTGGTACGGTGCTTGGGAATGGGATTAATAATTTAGAAATTGGGGGTAACAGTTTAAATGGTGTTATTGATGATCGTAGGGCTCAGAATAGAGGTCGTTATGATGCGCAGCTTGCTGCAAATCAATACGCGAAAGACAATAATTTAAATAAGCATGAACAAACCAGTATTAAAAATCGAATAAAAGATGGTCAATATGATGGCAAGTCAGGTTCTTCTTTAGGGTATGCATTTAATCAAGATTTTAATGCTGAGTATTTGGCTAGTGAGCAGGCTAATGCTGAGGGTAAGTATGCTTCTCAACAGCAAATAATAGCAAATAATCAATTAGAAAATGTTAATTTCAATACTAATTATGATGCCGAAAGATTAAAAGTAATTGGTAGTGGAAATTCATCTAACAGTGCTAGTAATGTAATTGAATCATCTACTGAAATACCTAATGTCACTGCGCCTAGCACGGTTTCTGCAACAGAAAATACTATCAACCCCCTTGATGTTATCCACACATTAAAACTTCATTTTGACCGAGATTATAATTTTGAATATTACAATGATGAAGAAGGCTATGTTGATTTTGACGCAGCTCCTGACCCTAGCAATATACAACCTAAAACAGTTCAATTGGAAGAAATAAGTACATGGTTAAAATGGGCTAGTAAACCTGAGTTTAATTTATCAGAAGAGCAGTTTAATGAAGCATACTCAGTTTTAATGACTAATGCGATTGGTCCAATATTTGAAGATTTGTCCGATGGATATATTGACGGTGCAGCTTCTGATCTTGCAGATGGGTTCTCTCAATATAAATTCAAAGATTCTTTAGGGTTATTTGATAAAAATTTGTTTGGTAGTGGTGCAACTGTATTGAACTTTAATGACCGTGAAGTGCCAGGCAATGCTAGAGAAAGACAAGAAAAAAGAGAATTGATATTTGAGTCTTATTTAAATCTTTTTGCAAATAAAGCTGGTGAACTTGGGTTGGATATGAGGGCGGTTAATTATGAAGCTCACGCTTATTCAATTTCTAAAATTCTTTCAGAAAATAGCACGACTGACACTTGGGATGGAATCGGTGAAGATGCTACTACTTTCTATATTAATGAATCGATCAGACGTGATGGTGAAGATTTTAATATGGCACAAAAAGCGGGTACTTTCGGGCTTTCTTTTGGCGAAAAATTAATCGGTGTACCAGCCCATCAATTTATGGGCACTTTGAAAAATGACCCTCTAGAATTGCTAACAGTTGCTAAAAATAGTGCTGTAGATTTATTTATGATGGACTGGGATGATATTAAATCCATGGGGAATTCTTTATGGAATGATAGTACTTCAACCCTTGAGCATTTAAAAAATGGTGAGTATGCTCAGGCTGGTTATGATGCAGCTGAGCCAGGATCATTATTGCTTGGTGGTGTAGGGGCGTTGAGTAAGATTCGAATGTTGAGTCCTTCTTCTATTAAGGGGGGGTATGATTATCTTAATAATATTGATATTACCTTTGATGGTAGTAAATTGGACGGGAGCACTGTTTATTCTAACCCATTGGTAATACCATTTAAGCTTGATAATAAGAATAATGTTTTAAATAAAGATAATTTGTTCAAAGATGCCGATCTAGAAGCAGATTATATTAAATATCAGCAACGCAAAATAAAAGATGATAAAATTCCAAGAACTAGAGAAGATTGGTTAGAAGTTCGCAATTATTGGTTGAATGATTCGCCAATGGCTAGAGGAAATGCTTTTAATAAAAAAGCTGTAAACGAAGAATGGTATCCATATAATGAAATTCATTTAGCAAATGGAAAGCGTCTTGATTCCTATACACCAGGTGAAGCAATTGTTTCACGAAAAGCAACAAATTTAGGGGATATTTCAATTAAAACGTATAGAACATACTTGGCTGAAATGAACAAAAAATACGCTCCTGGTACAATTATTAATTCAACTAAATATCAAGATAAAGGGTTGGTAAAAGGAGTGGATAAACTAGAAGGGCAAATGTATTTAGAATTACCAGATATTAATTTAAAATTACAAAATATTGATGAATATATTAAAATAGCATCTGAATATGGCATTGAACTTAAGTTTGCGCCTGAAAATTAAGAGAGAATTATGAATAATAATTATTTAGAATTATTTAAAAAAATTAGTTTTTATGAAAAATTCATTGCGATCCTAAATGATCACAATGATTTCGATAATAGTTTGGATGTTCCTGATCTTAATATTTTGTCAAATATTATAAATGAGTTAGGATATAAAAATAGGACAAATAAAAAAGACAAACAAATCATTATTTTGAATAATAAAAAAAATACTGGCCTGGTTTCTTTAATGATTTTATTCGATTTTGGTAAAGTGAATTTTCATGCTCAATGGCACAGCCACT
The DNA here is from genome assembly GCF_045862395.1 of Marinicellulosiphila megalodicopiae. Taxonomy (NCBI): domain Bacteria; kingdom Pseudomonadati; phylum Pseudomonadota; class Gammaproteobacteria; order Oceanospirillales; genus Marinicellulosiphila; species Marinicellulosiphila megalodicopiae. The sequence goes on along the minus strand of NZ_AP023087.1, from coordinate 3,357,588 downwards.
CTATTAACGATAAACAATATAATATGGGTTCCTCTTTTTCATTTGCTTGTAATAAATTACTCGGAGTAAGTAGAGGAACTAGATCCCCTGTATTCAGTGATTATGAAGAAGCAAAAGAGATACTGGTAAAATTGTTTGATTTATATGAAGAAATTGTCGAAGCAATATTGGAGTTTGAAGAAAATTGTACTATTTAACGATAGAGGTTTTAAGAAATAAAAATTTATCAGCGCTTGAATCTGAAAAAATTGATTCATTAATTGAAAAATTAAGAAAGAATGAAGTGTTCCTTGATTTATTAAAAAATGGAGGAGGAGATTTTTTAGAAATTGAACAAAATGCAAAAATAGGTTGTATTCTGTTTAGTAATATAGAATTACCAACTCAATATTTTCCTGATGAAATTGATGATTTTATTTACATTGTTGAAACATGGTTCGATTTAATATCATCTATTAGGTTGGCTGTAATAGGCGCTGAATGGTCTGTTAAAGTTGGTGATAAAGAAATGTATTGGAATGAAGAACATGGTAAGTACGATGTGCCATTTTAATAGAAGATCTAAACGGAAAGAAAGGACACCCAACGCCAATGAACAACTAAGTAACAACTAAGGACACCCATTCGTAATATTTGACATCCACGTAACTCGGTCTATCGTTATCTTTAATAACCAATTAATTAAAGGTAACGAAATGACTAAAGCCAGAAGCACTCAAGTTTGTTTAGAAGCCACCAACTTCTACCACTGTTATTGCCGTGTCGTCCGCTCTGGCTGGTTAATTGGCAATGATCCTAAAACCAATAAAAACTATGATCACCGACGCCAATGGATTGAAGATCGAATTATGTTTTTAGCCGACATTTTTGCAATTGATATCGCAGCTTATGCGGTTATGAGTAATCATTATCATATCGTATTGGCAATCGATAAAGCACAAGCTGAAAACTGGGATGTACTTGAAGTAATTACTCGCTGGCATCGTCTTTATAAAGGCACACTTTTAACTAATAAATTCATTAAAGGTGAGCCATTAAGTGAAGTTGAATTAGACGCCGTTGCGATTAAGGCTGAGATTTGGCGAAAGCGATTATTTGAAATTGGCTGGTTGATGCGAAATATAAATGAGCCAATTGCAAGGCAGGCCAACAGTGAAGATGGCTGTAAAGGTCGATTTTGGGAGAGCAGATATAAATCACAAGCACTGCTCGATGAGAAGGCGGTATTAAGTTGTATGGCTTATGTAGATTTAAATCCTATTCGTGCAAAAATGCACCGACAATTAGAAACCTCAGCACATACTTCCATCAAAAAACGTTGTAAAAAAGCAAGTGAAGTAAGTGATCCAAATGCTTTAACCAATCAAGCAAAAGGGTTGATGAACTTTGCAGGTAGGCCCAAAAAAGATATGCCAAAAGGTATTCCATGTCGATTGATTGCGTATCTTGAATTAGTTGAGTGGACAGGAAGGCAAATTAAAGCGTAAGCGCAGAACGAAGTACGTCCTAGATATTCCAAGGCAAAAGTGCTTCGATCTCTTCCACTGTTTTAGCATTAGGCAAATCCGTTAACACTTTTTCCAAATATTCAAACGTATTTAATCCATTGGCTTTCGCAGTTTCAATCAAACTATACAAATTTGCACTAGCCGTCGCTCCTTTTTGTGTGTCTGAAAACAACCAATTCTTGCGACCAATCACAAATGGGCGAACTGCATTTTCGGCCAAATTATTATCAATTGGATATTCGCCACTTTCGATATATTTAACTAATCCATCCCATTGATTACGCGTGTAATTAATGGCTCTGCCCAAATCTGACTTAGGTGTTTCATTTTGCTTATCTAACCACTTTTTAAATGCGTCCAATATTTTTTTACTTTCAGACTGTCTTACTTCATATTTTTCTTGTACCGACATATTCTTAATTCTTTTTTCAATCGCATAAAGTTTGGCGATATAATTAAGTGCCATGTCGGCCTTATTCACTTTTCCTTTTATATAGCTTTTATCTAATTGTGCTTTTTTAAAATATCGTCTCGCATGTACCCAGCAAGCCAGTAATTTTAAATTCAATTCTCGGGCCACTTTATTATATCCAGGATACCCATCCGCCATTAATGCACCATGAAAACCATCCAACATATCAATAGCGTGTTGCGCACTTCTTCTTGCTGTATAGTTGTATATCACTGCTTTTTGTTCGCAATATTCTGGCGTACTCATCACCCACATATAACTTTGCGATTGCGCTGTTTTATCGGGCTCTTTTAAAACTTGCACAGGTGTTTCGTCGATATGCACGACCGACTGATCAATAATTTTTTCTTGAATCAACTTGATTAAAACTTGTACTAAATCACCACATTTAATCATCCAATTAGCAAAACTGGTTCGATCAAATTCAAACCCGTATCGCTTAAATGTTTCTACCTGTCTATAAAGTGGCATGCCATCACAATATTTGTTGGTGATGATATATGACAGTAAACTGGGTGTCGCGATGCTTTTTTCGATAGGTAATGCAGGTTTTGGTGCGGTTTTAAATGTCTTTTTTTCTGATTTTGCACAACAAGGACAAGTATATTTAAAGCGCACATGACGAATCACTTTGATTTGCTGAGGAATGATTTTAACTTGCTTGTGTGTTTCCTCACCCATTTTCACTAATTGAGTACCATCAATCGAACAGATTTTTTCTTCATCGGTTAAATCGTAAATGATATCTTCAACGGGTGCATCTTCAGGAATGGCTGGACGCTTTTTCTTTTTGCGTTTATGAGCCGGCACTTCAATTTCTGCTTCATCTTGCTCGATTAATTCAATTTGATCGTCGAATTCTAATTCCGCTTCATCAAATAAATTAGCTTGTTCAGACGTTGTTTTTTCGCTGGAAGTGCCAAATTTTAGATGTTTAAATTGCTCGACTAAATTTTCTAATTTACGAATGCGCTCGTCTTTAGATTCAATTCTTTCCTTGAGTTCTTTTATTTCGCTTTCAAATTCTGGCATCGTTTTCATGCGTTATATTTTAATGATCTATTCCTTATAAATCATCATAAATTTTATTCGAATGTGGAATGAGCTTAGATACATCTAAACCACGCAATAACCAATCTAGTTGTTCAGTTGTAAATTCAATGCAATTTTGGCTATGTTTTTTTGGCCATTTGAATTTATCTTCTTCTAAACGTTTATGCCAAAGACAAAAACCAGTTTGATCCCAATACAGAATTTTAAGCCTGTCACGATGTTTATTACAAAAAATGAACAGTGCATTTTGAAAGCAAGATTGTTCGAGTTCATCAGTGACTATCATCGATAGTCCATTAATAGCTTTGCGAAAATCGACAGGATCACGGTGCAAATAGATGTGTTCAAAATCAAAATGAGATTTCATAAGCTAAGCGCCTTACAAAAATCAGCCAACCAAATTGGATCGTTCTGCTGGATTTTAATTTTGATATGATTCAATTCGATGATGATTAATGAGCTGGAAGCTGCCTGGGGATTGGATTGAATGGCTTTCACAAATACTGATTTTTTATGAGTGGCGTCAGATTGAGTGTTTTTAGATTTTGTAAAATTTCGTTTACTTAGCTGGAGATTGAGATATTTTGCATTTAGTTGATTTTGTCGACAAAATTCAGCTTGTGATAATTTGCTTTGTTGGAAATTTGAGATAATTTCATCCCAGTTATATTTTTTAGTGCTCATGTTCGATACCTCATTTAAAAAAGAGGCTAGTTTAAACAGTGAGTTGGTGGTTTTCTAGAATGTGGTTCGTTCAGCGTTTACATTAAAGCGAATAAACGAGGTAAGATAGACAGAAAGTAACTACATAGACACACAACCTAAGCAACAAAATAACTACATAGACACACAGAAAAACCTATCAAAAAAAACCTATCAAGACACACTGAATAAGCAACAAAACGTCACAAAACTAGGAGAGCGAAATCACCGTCTTAAACTATTCTTTAAAAAAGATTGATTAATTCAAAAAATGAATATTTTTAAGAAGGTGAATAATGCCAATTGCCAGAAAGAAACTCGTATCTATTGAAGCTACACCATACTATCATTTGGTAAGTCGTTGTTGCAGGCGATGCTTTATCTTGGGTAAAGATTCAGTCACTAAAAAGGATTATTCACACAGACAAGAATGGATTGAAAATCGTTTAGTAGAATTACCAACGATCTTTAATATAAAAATAGCATCCTATGCGATTATGTCAAATCATTTCCATTTAGTTGTGTTTGTAGATCTTGATGCTTCTAAAAACCTGAGCGATCTTCAGGTAATCGAACGCTGGCATAAGGTTTACAAAGGCACAGTGTTAACTCAAAAATACGTTAAAGGTGAGCTTTTATCAGAAATTGAAATAGATTTAGTAAAAGAGCGTGCCGATGAATATCGTAGCCGTTTAATGGATTTGGGTTGGTTCATGAAATGTATTAATGAGCCGTTAGCGCGCATTGCTAATCAAGAAGACAATTGCACAGGTAAATTTTGGGAGGGGCGTTTTAAGTCTCAAGCATTACTTGATGAAAAAGCATTATTGGCCTGCATGGCTTATGTGGATTTAAATCCGGTGAGAGCTAAAATGGCAAAAACACCGGAGAAATCGGCGCATACCAGTATTAAAAAACGCATCGAACAATCTTTAAAAAGCGATAAACCTAATAATCAAAAAGAACAGGTTGATAGTTTAATGAATTTTGCAGGCTGGGCTAGAAAAGATATGCCAAAAGGGATTCCTTGCCGATTAACCACTTATATTGAATTGGTGGAATGGACAGGTCGACAATCACGAAAAGGAAAATTAGGTAAAATTGATTCCGATATTCCTGAGTTGATGACAAGGTTAAATATAGATCCAGTTAAATGGATGCATATCACATCGAGCTTTGAATCTAGTTTTAAAGGTATTGTGGGTGAATCTTTATCTATAATAGATACTGTAAAAAACTTTGGGCGTGAACGCGCATTGAATGTATCGAGTTGTTTGTATTATTTTAGTAAATCCACAAAATAGATAAAAATATTCCTGTTTTAATCTCAAAATACTAATTCGTTTAATTAGTAAATTCGCGTGTCTTAAAAACAGCAAACTTACGTTGGTTTCAGAATATCAAATATCTTATCCATAAATAAGTTGAATTTATTGAAAACTCAGAATTAATATTGAGGATGTGATTTGCCAATAGCGTGAATTTTTAAGTCAGTGTGATGAGTGTGATGAGATGGACACCCAAGGTATGCGTCATAATGCGTAAATAGTATAATTAATCTTCAACCAAAAATTATAAAACCAGAGGCATCCATCTATGAGTAATCATAAACTAATCAGTCTCGATTTAGCAAAAAACGTTTTTCAAGTTTGCATTCTTATTGAACATAATAAAGTAATTAGCAATAAAAAAGTCACGCGAAAAAAACTGATCGAGACCGTTATGCAATCTGATTCCAAGCGTATTGTTATGGAGTCTTGTTACAGCTCTAATTATTGGGGTCGTGAATTTATCAAACTTGGATTTCAAGTTGATTAAATACCTCCTCGCTTAGTTAAGCCATTTCTAAACGGCAATAAAAACGATCATAACGATGCACTCGCCATTGCCGAAGCTTCAATGAGGCCAAACATCAAATTTGTACCCGTTAAAACCATCGAACAACAAGATGGGCAATGCTTATTTAAAATCAGAGACAGGTTAATTAAGCAACGCACTGCATTAACTAATCAAATAAGAGGATTAATGTCTGAATACGGCATTATATTTGATAAAACAGTCATTAAATTAAGAAATGAAATTCCTTACATTTTAGAAGATGCTGACAATGAATTAACTATAGTGTCTAGGCGTTTTTTAAATGAGCTTTATGAAGATTTAATTAATTTTGATAAAAAGATAAAATCTATAGAAAAGCAATCACGAGCTTTAATGAAAAATAATGACGAATATAATAGATTATTCAATTTTCAGCCTATTTAGGATTAACGCCAAAGCAACATTCAAGTGGCGATCAAGAGAAAATGCTTGGGATTAGTAAGCGTGGCAATAGTACGCTGAGGAAAAATCTAATATTAGGTGCAAAAGCTGTCATCCGATATTGCGCCAACAAAACGGATCGAATCAGTTTATGGATTCAATCGCTATTAGAAAAGAAGCCTCACAATAAAGTGGCTGTCGCATTAGCTAATAAAATTGCGCGCGTGGCTTGGTCCGTTCTTAAAAATAAAACGGATTACAACCCGATTAAGTTTGAATCATTTATAAAATACTATTTGTTGTAAAGGCAACTTAAGCATAAAATTTTTACACTTAAGCCGGTTGGTCTGAAATAAAACCGTATTATTCTTCATAAAGAACTAATGTATTGTATAAATATCTATTGTCTATAGTTGAGTAGTACGAATTTATAATTAGTCATAAATGATGCTGTGAGTACCAAATTCAATCTTATCAATGATTATTGAATAATCTAAAATTTCTTTTTTCCCTGTTGTATCGGCACTAGGAAAAGATTCAAAATTATATTTGATATCATAAGTTCCTAGTTCTAAAAAATAATAAGCAAAAATACGCCCATTAAACGAGATAGCTTCAATAGGTGAAGTTGAAGCAGTAATCCAATTACTTATTGGATAAATTTTTTTTTCATCTTTATAGAGAAAAAATTGAGCTTTGTAGTTTCTGAAACCAAATGCATCATTTAAATAATACTCTTCATCTATTTTGTTAGTATCATAAATGTCATCTAACTCAATAAAATAATACCCCTCTTCAGTAACAATAAAAGTTTCAGAATAATTTTCTTCATTCTTAGAAGTGTATCTCTGATTGGATATAGGGGTAATGAACTCTCCATTTTTGATGTAACCAATTTTTTTAAATGTAATTCTGTCATTAAAATCAGATTCGTAATCAACTAAAATGGACTGTGACATTTCAGAATTCCAATTACTTTGAAAGTTATTCAAATACAAATAATATTTTTCAGTATTAAAGTTTTGGTTTGAATAAGTATATTCTAAAGCTGTATGACTATATTCAAATTTTTGAAGTCTTGAAGGGTTAAAGCTTATTCTTTCTAATTCATTATTACTATCAGCAATAACTAGCAATAATTCATTACCTCCTTTAACTTTCGCATCTCTTACTAAAAATGCAATTTCAGTCATTCTTGTACCTAAATCATCCTTAGGGTCAACGGTTAATTCATATATTATTGTTTCACCAGGTGATTTCCAAGGGAGCTCAATAAAATTTTCTTCGTTTCTGCATGTATTATCTGTAGATCTAAGGGATTCTTTATATTCGTCAATAGTCGTAGTTACAATTATTTCTTCGATTTGACATGGTATAATTGAATTAGGTGTATCTCTATAATGTTGATAACCATAAGTATCCATTGCACCGAAATATGAAAAATTTATATCATCAGTTCCTTCACCAGTTGCAAAAAAGCTTCCTCTACTTTCAATATCTACAAAAATTTCATAAGTGTGTGGAGAAAAACCATAATACCCTTCGTGAAAAATTTGTACATATCTTCCTTTTACAAGAAGGTCTTTTGAATTTATAAATTCAAAATTCATAATTGTTTTGTCAGATGGGTATTCTACTAGTTCAATAAAATGTTCTCTGCCATCAATCATACAATTATGCGTTATCATTTCGAGGTAGGTATTCTCGATAATTTTAATAGTGACTGTGCCACCATCTTCGCAGTTTCTGATAATGGAGCTAGTTTCAATTAAATCACTATCAAAGGTCGATTCTTCACTTATAATCGAGCTGTTATCAAGAATTTCTTCACGAAGTATATTTACATGAAATATAAAGGTTCTATTCCATCGTTCAGTATGTTTTGAAATAATTCCTGATAATTGATTACTTGATACAGGTTCTTCTAATAGGGAGCTGATTTGTTTAGTAGTATCAAAGTTTGGATTTTTTAAATCGATAAATAGCAATTCCTCATTAAATTCATTACCGTTGTTAGTTTCAGTGAAAGTATCTGTATCATTTGCTGGGATATTATCTTTATTAGTTGAGGTTGTTAAATTGCTTTGTTCTTGAGGGGGGTGAGGGTATTGTTGTTCTGTACATCCTATTAAAATAAAAGTCAATAAAGCCAGTATTAGTTGTTTCATTTTCAGACCTGTTGGGATTAATTGTATAAGGGTATATTACAATAAATGAAATAATGAAGCAGTAAATGAATGCATTTTGATATGGTTAATACTGCATTGGTTGGCAATTCAGTAAGAAGGATAAGCATTCATTTACTTCGTAACTTGTGGCTTGAATGGCGTTAGATTGAAAAAAGAATTAAAAATACATTTGTTATGCCTTCGGTGTTTGGTATTATGCACCAAAATTAAGCGGCAACAATTAGCCGCTTTTGAAAATTCAGATAGATACTCGCATTAGGATAGAAGTATGAAGTTCCTTGTTTTAGCCGTATTGGCACTTTCTAGTAGTTTTTCATTCGCAAAAACGTATTTGGTTGAACCACAGTTGTCAGATGACAATAAATTATGGAGTTGGGGGTATGTCAGTTATAACGATGCCTCTGGTTTTGGTAAAGTTCGTTTAGCGCCCTTCGAATTGCATATTCCTTTAAGTGATTCAAAATTACTACCTGCTCGTTTCATCGGAAATATTCTTGTAGATGGTGAACCTCAAAATTATAAAAATTTCATCCAAACAGCAGTGGCTGATATTGATGATGGTGATTTAAATTTTCAAATTCAATTTTTAGATAAAAAATCCACAACTTCTACTGAATCAATTCGCAAAAAGAAAATGTGTAATTTTGATGATGCTGACTTTTGGGCTCAATGTAGGGTTCAAGGTTTAATGGGCATTAAACAAATTAATTACCGTAATGAAGCGAATAAGTTCTTGTCTGGGACAGTAACCTACTTTGCATTTCCTATGACAATCTCACTTGATACCAGCGATTCTGAAATGGCGGGTGGTAAGTTAACATTTGGAATATCACCAGTTATAAATATTATTGACTCCCAAAAAATGATTGATTTTGCTGAGCTGGATGCAGAAGCTGGTGATCCATTAATCTCAATTGATATGTCTATTGCTTATCAAATCAGTGAGAGCATTATGTTGCAGTTTGGTAGCTCTGTATATGCTCATGATTATGAAGGAAAACGAGAAATAACTTCAGAAATTTCATATCGTTTTTAAATATGAAATTTTCAGTAGTACTGCTATTTTTGTTTTATTGTAATTTTGCAATTGCACATGCAGTGCATGTTTTAAGCGATCAAAAAGTCCGAATTCTAAATATTGGTCCTGCATTTAAACAAGGTATTGATTTAGAAGCAGGTCAGTATCAATTTCAAATTGGTCAAAACAATTTAGATGTACAAATTAAAAGTGATACTTTGTTGATTCCAAACTCATTGCATCAACAATTAGCAACGCTTGATGTTCTGTATTTGGGTTTAACCCAAAAAGATGTATTGATTTTGCCAAATATTAAAACAATTTCTGCAAATCAGGCCAATAAGTACCTGCAAAAGAATGATCTATTTGAATGGTCCTTAAGTGTTGATCAAGCTAAGTGGTTTGAACTGGAAGATTGTGATGTTCAAATTTGTCAATACAAGCCAGTGGTGATTTCTGGACAGCGATTATTGAGTTGTTATGCTCTTAATAACAAGAATTTGTGTGAGCAATTTGAAATTTTAGATCAATCCATTTCAATCCCAGTTATTTACAAACATTGGTTGATTCCAGATGTATTGCCAGTATTCAAAAGTCGTTATCTCACTTCAATGGTAGAGTTATGAGCGAATTGTTAATTAGTCCTGTAGAGCAAGCACTGCTAAGGCGTACAGAACAGCTTAATGATTTAGCTGCAAATATGGCAAATTTATCTAGCCCTGGTGCAAAGTCTGAAAAAACATTTGAGACTTATGTTGATGGCGAAATTATTATGCAAACAGCTGTTGATCATAGTCAGGGTGCGCTTAAGCCGACATCGGATCAAGGTCAATTAGCATTAAATGGCTTGGGTCAATTTGTCGTGCAAAATCAACAAGGCATCGAACAATTTGTAAGACAGGTTCGTATTGAAGTGATCAACTCTCAGTTAAAAACAAGTGATGGTCATTTTTTGTTAGGCCAAGCGGGTGTAATTTCAATTGACGCTACTGAGCCTTGGACAGTAAAAGCTGATGGCAGTATTTTTCAGGGTGATGCATTCATTGATAAAATTCAATTAACGGACACCCAAACACAAGTGTTACAAGGGTTTATTGAACAATCTAATATCGATCCTGCTGCGGAAATGATCGAGTTAATTAAAGTATCCCGCTCAACAGAAAGTTACCAAACGGTGATTAAAACACAATCTAAAATGACGCAATCTGCGTTTGATCAACTAGGAGGTCTATAGTGATAGACGCAATTACCATTGCAGAATCTGGGATTCAGTCTCAACAAAAAGTGATTGATCAAATCTCAAATAATATGGCGAATTTAAATACTAATGCTTACAAAAAAAGCAGTATGGAATTTTCACAATTAGTGAATACTGATTCGTCCAATCAATTATTGGGTGTCAGTAGTCATCAATATTTAGATTTTTCTGAAGGTCCTTTAAAACAAACCGGGTTGCCGTTGGATTTTGCTATTAGAGGCGATGGGTTTTTTGAAGTCGAAAATGCTCAAGGCGAACGTTTGTATACAAGATTGGGACGTTTTGTGACTGATGAATTTGGCTATTTAAAAACCCAAGAAGGCTATTTTTTAACAACCAATGTTCGTGTGCCAGAAAATGCTACCAGTGTAATGGTTGATTCAGATGGCACTGTAAAAGCAACGTATCCTGGCAGTAATGTGTTAAAAGAAATTGGCGAAATTAATATTTTGTCTTTTTCAAACCCACAAGGTTTAGAGTTAAATAGCGGCGGTTTTTATAATACCACGCAACAATCAGGTGATCCTGAAATTACAAATGATAGTTTGATTGTTCAAGGTTCTCTTGAAGCATCTAATGTCGATATTATTAGTGAAATGGGTGAAATGATGCTGGCTCAACATTCGTATCAAATGAACTCAAAAATTTTACAGGTTTCAGATGAAATTCTGGGCATTATTAATAACCTTAAGCGTTAATTTATACGCCCATAGCGAAATAATTTTGGTCGAAGGTCCGTGGATAACCCCTTCAACTTTTGGGTTTGAAAAAGTTCCTGAACATCGTTTGTTTATTGCTCCGGTTGTGGATCAAACGATCAAAATAAAAAGAGAGTTGATTAATAAAAAATTAAAAAGAGTGGGCATTCCAGAAATTGATTCGGATTCAGAATATATCAGTTTCAAGGGGTTTAACTCAGAAAATGTTAAACAATTGATTAAACAACAATGTTTAGATGCTTTACCTGCTATCAATGATGGAAATTGGGTATTAAATGAACTAATAGCTGATACATTTATTGGTGAAATTCAAAGTGTGAGTGTTGTAATTAATCAAAAAAATGCTCGTTGCGATGTACTTTTATTAAATGGGTTGGATCAAGTTCAACATCTAAAATATCAATTTGAATTAAAACATGACGTTTTAGTGTGGCGAGCAAAAAACGATATTGCTTCAGGGACGAATATTTTAGCCAATGCTTATCAAAGTTTAGAACAGACTTCCGATGTGATTGTTTTGAACATTACCCCGGATAGCCGAGCAAATGGTTACATAAGCAAAGGGCAAATCATTACTGAGCGCGATATAAAATCTCCCATGATGGTGTGGAAGCGTGATGAAGTGGAGTTGATTTCAATAGCAGGGGCCGTGATCTTAACTGTTAAAGCCATCGCCCTTGAAAGTGGTAATTTAAACGAGACGATTTACGTTGAGTATAATGAACAAAAAATACAAGCAACAATTGTTGCTCAAAATAAAGTAGAAATTAGAGGTGGATCATGAGAGCGATTGCTCTTTTATTGGTAATAAGCTCTGTATGTTTTAACGTACAAAGTAAAAGTTTATATGACCCTGACACCTATACACCCTTGTTGTCGGAACATCAGAGTTTTGCAATTGGTGATATTGTTACGGTCATGATTTATGAATCATCCTCTGCTACTTCTCAAGCAGGTTCGAAAACAGAAGTTTCGAATTCTTTGGGCCTAAAGTACAAAGATGATGGTTCTGAACTGGGTGGCGATTTTGGCATCAGCGGAAAATTTGATGGTGGTGGATCAACCGTTCGAAATGAAGAAATTGTTGCAAGTATTTCCGTTAATATTATCGGTATCAATTCTAATGGCGATTTTAATATTGAAGGGCAACAGTTACTGCATTTAAATAATGAATCACGCAACATAAAAATTAAAGGCACGGTAAGACCTGAAGATATCGCTTCAGATAACAGCATAGCTTCAACTCGCATTTCAAATGCTGAAATTGAATTTATAGGTGAAGGGGATTTGTCTTCAGCTGAGAAGCCGGGTTTATTTACAAAATTTTGGAATTTTATATTTTGAAAAAGCTTAATTTGTTTTTAATAATGATCATGATGACTCAGTCAACTTTTGCAGTTGACGTACGTGTTAAAGATATATCACGTATTGAAGGCAGTAGAGATAACATGTTAGTTGGTAATGGTATTGTTACCGGTTTATCAGGAACAGGTGATTCCGCAGGCAATAGAATTACGTTGCAATCTGTATCTAATATGCTTAAACGATTTGGCGTGAATGTATCAAGTACGGACATCAGAAGTCGAAATGTAGCGGCTGTCAGTATTCAAGCTATCATACCTCCTTTTGCGCAACCTGGTGATAAATTAGATATTACAGTGACTTCCATAGGCGATGCGAGAAGCTTGGCAGGTGGAAGTTTATTGTTGACTGAACTTAAAGGCGCGGATCAAAAAATATATGCATTAGCTCAAGGTGCTTTATCTGTCGGAGGATTTCAACAAGGCAATCAAAATGTCAGTGTGTCTAAAAATCATACTACCTCTGCCATCATTTCAAATGGCGCAATTGTTGAAGTTGAAATTGAAAGTGCATTATTTGAAAACCATCAAACCCATTTATTACTTAATAGTGCCGATATTACAACCGCAATCAGAATTGAAAAAAAGATCAATAGCGAACTTTCTTCTGATGTGACTGCTAGCATAATTAACCCAAGCAAAATAAATTTGCAGTTTAAAAGTAATTCTATTTTTGAAACCATATCGAAAATTCAAGCGTTAAGTATCGAGCCTGATTTTGTTAGTAAAGTCGTCATTAATGAAAAAACAGGCACGGTCATTTCTGGAGCCAATGTTCGTGTGAGTCCAATCGTTTTGAGTCATGGTGCATTGAAAATTCAAATCGGATCGTCTATTTCAACCTATGAGCATAAAGAAGATGATTTAAGTGGTTATAGCAGAGACACCACTATGCGAAGCTCATTAGACTATGAAGAAACAACCAATGTCATCAGTTTTGATGATTCTGTAAAAATTGAAGATTTGATTGTGGCGCTAAGCCAAGTAAAACTTTCAAGTCGAGATATTATTTCCGTGTTGCAAGCTTTAAAAGAAAGTGGCGCTTTGCATGCTGAATTAGTGGTTCAATAAGGTAAAAACTATGTCGATCGAAAATATATTAAATGTGGGGCAAATCAGTTTAGATACAACGATTTTGCAACATCAGTTAAATGCAGTCAATATTGCAAATATTAACAATCCCAATGCTAAGACCCAGTCGATAGATTTTATTTCAGTGTTAGATCAAGCCAATTCCATTTTGCATTCTCAAGGTGTTGAATCAGCAGAACAATTTTTACAAAATAAAAAATTTGTTAATCAATCCACTGACAAAGAAAACCTTGCAGATTTGATGGCCGAAACTTCTGAAATTTTAATGCGTTATAAAGCAGTATCTCAATCAACGGGACAAATGTTGAGTTTGTACCAAATTGCAATTAAAGGAGGTCGTTAATGTCTGATTTTGATTTACTTGCTATTTCTCGATTGGGTATGCAATTAGAACAACAAAGAATGGATTTGATTAATACGAATATTGCCATGGCAAATAGTTCATCCAAAGTGGGTGACGGCTATCAGGCTCAATCGGTTTCATTCATTCAAGCACTGGACTCGGCATCGACTTTAGATCAAGTGGTATCCGTTGTGAACCGGTATAATGATCAAAAATTAAAATACGATCCTAATCATCCACTGGCTAACAGTGAAGGGATGATTGAGTTGGCAAATGTAGATTTGGCGACAGAAATGGTTGATTTATTAAAGGTAAGTCGCGCATATGAAGCGAATGTTAAAAGTTATAAAGCTTCGCTAGATATGGCAGGTTTTGCATTGGAGATAGGTAAATGATTGATGCGATAAATTCAATTAATACTTTAGAAGTAGCAGGCTCAAGTTTAACTCAAACTCAAACATCATCGATTCAAGATGACTTTGGCCAATGGTTATCAAAAGTTAATCAAGATGTGAATGTTGCGCAATCATCATTTGAAAAATTAGCTAAAGGTGACGATATCAGTGTCCATAAAGTGATGATGGATATACAAAGTAGTCGTATGCAGTTAGAGCTAATGGTTGAAGTGAGAAATAAACTATTGGAAGGTTATCAAGAATTACTAAGAATGCAGTTATAAAAAATATCATTGTGTTTTGGCAGAAAAATTAAAACTAAAAGAGATTAAAATGAATTCGCAAAATGTAAAGTTGTTCTCTGTTTTTGCAGGTGTGATCTTGGTCATTGCAATAATAGTTATCTACATGGTGACATCAAAAGAAGGCTATCAAAATGTTGCTAGTAATTTAGATGATGCTGCTTTGGCAAGAGCAACAAACACCTTAGATCACAATCAAATTAATTACAAAATTGATCCAGAGACTCAAACAATTAAAGTCGCTAAATCTGACGCGCAAAAAGTATCTGGATTGCTATTTGATAATGGTGTTGTCGAAGAACGTCAAAAAGGCTATGAATTATTTGATGAATCAGATTTTGGTATTACGGATTTTGCTCAACAGGTCAATTACCGACGTGCTTTAGAAGGTGAGATTGCTAACACTTTAATGGCAATGCCTGAAGTTCAAAAAGCAAGAGTACATTTGGCCATACAAAGACAAGTGTTATTTCAAGAGAGCACGCCATCTTCTGCAGCAATCACCATGTGGACAGTCATTGATAAATTTTTAACAACCAACCAGATCGCTGGGATTAAACAGTTGGTTGCTAATTCAGTTCCAGAGATTTCATCTGAGAATGTTTCTGTTTTTGATCATAATGGCGTAGAACTAACCGGTAGACAAAGCTCAAACGGCAATCAGGCTCAAGAAGCTTTAGAGAAAAAAGTACACACTATTTTGTCAGGCTATTTGCCTGAACAAAATATAAAAGTGATTGCAACAATCAGTTATGATTATTCTCGTAGTGAAATTAAAGAGGAAAATTGGTTACCAGTAAATAATCAACAAGGTGCATTACTGTCAAAAACCACATCACAAACATCTGAACAAAGTGGTAATACAACATCTACCACAGAAGAAAAATGGGCGTTTAATCATCAATTGATTAGCCGAGTTGAAGAATTGGCAGATAATATTTCTAAAATGGATGTTTCGATTTATATTGATGAAGATTTAAAAGAACAAGAAATTGATCAGTTGAATTATTTGGTCAGATCTGCAATTGGTTTAGATAAACAACGTGGCGATTCATTGTTTATTTTTGCAGCAAAAAGTCGTTTTACTCAAGTTAAATTACAAGAGCCGGTCTATGACATTGAAACTACTGAATCAACATCAATGGAAAATACATCTGATATTAACGAAAGTCATCAAACTGCGAACATTAATAATACTTGGTTAAGTACATATTGGTGGGCCGGTTATATTATTCTATTTGGTTTTATTATTATTTTGATTGTTAGATTGACAAAAACTAACCAATCTAAAAATGAAGATGTTAATTCTGATCAAATAACAGCATTGGTTGAAAAATGGCAAAACAAATAGATTCAATTGATAACCCTTTAGTATTTTTAAAACAATTTTTAAACTTAGCTAAAGTGCGCCCTAATTTAGTAAGACTGGATAGCCTACATGTTGAAGTATTAGATGATATTAATGATTCCAATTGTTTAGATTTAGCTGAAATTCATACAGCTGTTCAAATTATTAGTACTGATGCTTTTATAATTCAGGTACAAAACTTAAATACTGAATTTATGACAATTAAATCTTCAAAAGATGAAGATAGAGAAAAGAATGTTTTTAATTTGGTTGAAACCTGTTCGGATTATCAATATTTATTTGCGACTTCTTTGGAAAAAGAGTTACTGCAAATGGAAGTGCTAAAATCGAATATGCCTAGTACTGCATGGCAGTCAATAAAGGAAAGTTGGCATGGATAATATGGATAAAGTGACATTGCCGACTAAGTCTGGATTAATTGAGGCCACACAATATGATGAAGTTTGTCAAGAATTGGCATTGCTCAAACAACAGTTGATTGAAGTTAAAAAAGAAAATCAGTTATTGCACAGTCAAAATAATACTCTGAAAGAAACAATTGAAACATTTTCAAATTTTGATCAACAAGTGGAACAAAAAACAAAACAAGAAGTTGAAAGTAAAATTCATGATATAAGAGCTGAATTTACAACTGAAATTGCTTCGATCAATCAAATAGTGACATCCTATCAGGGTGAATTAACTTACGAATTAAGTAAGCATGTCCACGATATTATCTTTGTTGCGATTAGTAAAATTTTAGGCTCGTTACTAACTAAACGAGAAGTGCCTTTTGCTATTGTTCAAAAAGTAATTGAAAAAATCGGTCCGCAAAAAAATATAATCATTAAAGTTGCTCCTCAAGAATTACTTTTAATTGAGCGTTATCAATCAAGATTACCAGCCATTGCTAATTTTAAATTAATTGCTGACGATTCGGTAAAACTAGGTGGATGTATTATAGAATTGGATCACGCTATTTTTGATGGTCGAATAGAGGCACAATTAGAAGCCATTCATCAAAGCTTAAATGACGCTCGTTCTCCTATTATTCGAGACACTCATGCTGGCTGAATCAATATTTGAACCTTTGCGACAATCCATCAAAAAATGCGAGACCATCCGTAAGATAGGTCGTATACAGCAATTTTTTGGTAATACTATTTTGGCTAAAGGTCCAGATGTTTTTTTAGGTGAATGTTGTGAAATATATTGTGGCTTAGATTCAACGCCAGTTTTTGCTGAAGTTATAGGTATCAAAGAGGGTAATGTGGTACTAATGCCTTATGATGATATTGAAGGCATTCGAGTAGGCAGTGAAGTGATTGGCACGGGTCGAAAATTATCTTTTGAAATTGGTGATCATTTATTAGGTTCAATGCTTGATGGTTTAGGGCGCGTGCAAACTGAATTAAAAAATAAATCACAGTCACAAATGATTGAAGCTAAATCCAGTGCTATTTCCCCCTTGGAGCGTTGCACTAAAATTGAACCGATCAAAACCCACATTCCAATTTTTGATTGTCTATTACCCATTGCAGAAGGTCAGCGTATTGGTATATTTGCAGGCAGCGGTGTGGGTAAATCCACGTTAATGCTTGAATTAATTAATAATATGCAAACGGATATAAACGTGGTTGCATTAGTGGGTGAGCGGGGACGTGAAGTAAGTGAGTTTTATGAGCAACTGACAAAAAACGGGAATATTAAAAATACGATTGTAGTCGCTGCGACCAGTGATGCTCCTGCACTTCAACGTGTGTATGCTTGTTTAACTGCCACTCGAATTGCTGAATATTATCGTGATAAAAATAAAAAAGTAGGATTGTTTGTCGATTCCATGACTCGATATGCGATGGCATTAAGAGAAAAAAATATTAACTCAGGGGAGCCACCTGCCACCCGTGGTTACACTGCGTCAGTATTTACAGAAATTCCTAAATTATTTGAGCGCGCAGGAAAAAAGAAAAACTCAGGCAGTATTACAGGAATATACTCTGTATTAGTTGAAGGCGAAGATTTTGATGAGCCGGTTTCTGATACAATGCGCGCAACATTAGATGGGCATATTGTATTAACCCGTCGATTGGCAAATAAAAGGTTGTACCCTTCAATCGATATTTTAGAAAGCCGTTCTCGCTTGGCTTCAAAAATTTATACTCAGGCAGAAAACATAGTAGTGACAAAAGTACTTAATATACTTTCAAATGTTGAAGAAAATCGTCAAGCCATTGAATTAGGTATATATAAAACGGGCAGTAATAATCAACTTGATAATGATATTAAATTAGAAAAACAAATTATTAAACTTTTGTATCAAAATGAAAAAAAAGTGAATTTATCTCAATTAACCAGTTTGGTGGGGCGTTAGGATGCAAAGTGTAATCGAACTTTCACAATTAGAAGTGAAGCAAAAGTTAATTGAAATCGAAAAAAAAATTGATCTGTATGTTGCTAAAAAAATAACAATTGAAACAGAAAAATATGAAGCTAATCAGAAACTAAACCAATATACCCAAAAATGTGATGAATTATATCAGTCTCAAAGTATGGATTTTAATCTTATTCAAATGGTCACTCAACAAATAAATTTAATAGATGCGCATGTTAAAAAATTAGATTTTCATATTGAACTGCTACAAAAAGAAATTGTAAAGCAAGAGTTAGGTAAAGATACACAAATTGTAGAGTTAAATGTACTTGAAAATGCTCAAAAAAGTTTAACAAAATCTATAATTAAATTGAAAGAAAAGAAACAAAACAAAATCGTTGATCAAATTGTTAATGATCAAGCAATTTCCCGTGAATTAGTAGGCCAAATATGAATATTCAAACTTTGATCACTGAAAAACAGAGTTTAAATGATAGTATTTTTAAACGTGAACAAGATAAAACCTTTGAGACTTTATTAAATGCGGATGTCGAACATGAGACGTTGGAAGAAAAAAATCTTTTAGAAAATTCTGACGTTTATAATTTAGTGGCGAATGAAAAATTAGATGTTTTGCAATTCAAATCGCTACATCAATCTAATATTCAACCTGTTTCTAATATAACAATGAATATTTCTGGTGATCGTATTTATTCAAAACAGATTGTAAATATTGATGTGAAAAGTACCCCTGTTCAAAGCATGCAAACAAAAAACGTTGAATCAAATATTAATAAAATGGATGCTTCTTCTAGAAGTGCTGTCCCTGTGGCTGAAATAAATCAAGATGTGCTTAGGTCTTTTCTTTTTGTTAAAAAAGAAAATAAGCTTTTTCTAACCAAAAAAAAGTATGAATTAATTCAAAAAGATGGGAATAGTATTTTTAATATTTTCAAAGAGTTTGGAATTAAATTATCAAAATTAGTGGTATCTGGGAATCAGGTGCAGGAGAAATAATATGCCAGTTGAAGCAAATAGCAGTATTGGGTCAGAAGATTTATTTAAAATTTTGTTAACTCAATTAAATTATCAAGATCCATTAAAACCAATGGATAATCAGGAGTTTATTGCACAGTTGGCTCAATTTACGACTTTGGAGCAAACCAAGCAGCTTAATGATAGTATTGAAAATTTAATTCAAATATCAAGTTCTAATTTAGGTATTGATTTACTGGACAGAATTATTCAAGCTACAACTGAAGAAGCGGTGGTTAAAGGGAAAGTAATTACGATTACCTACAATGAGGGCATACCTGAATTCACGATTGTAGATGATCAAGGAGATTTTAAAAGTGGTATAACGATGTCACAAATTGAAATTATCGATACTTTAAATACTGAGACTAACTAATATGCTTGGATCAATTTATAAAGGCCTAGCTGGAATGCTGTCGTTTTCAAACGGGTTAAGTGGCATTAGTTCAAATGTTGGAAACTTAAATACAACTGCTTATAAAAAAAATGACAACAGTTTTACATCATTAGTTTCGCATAATGGAACACAAAACGATGGCGTAAAATCATTAGCCCCGCAAATGATTTTAGCTCAGGGTGACCTAAAAGAAACAGGTGAAAACACTGATGTAAGTATTGAAGGGGCTGGGTTTTTTGTCATTGAAAAAAATGGTGAATATTTATTGACGAGAGATGGACAGTTTCGATTTTCACAAGATGGATTTTTAACATTAAGAGATGACGATGCGTTTGTTATGGTCAACGTTAATGGATCTCTACAAAAAGTTAATTCAGAAAATTATCAAGATGGCCCATTCAAGGTGACATCTGAAGTAGAATTAAAAGGTAAGTTACTTACTAAGTATGATAATCATACGATTAGTGATGTGATAGTCATTGATGGATCTGGAAACAAAAGAACCCTGACAATTGAAATGACTACTTTGGATACTGAAATAGATAATCAGTGGTTTGTTGAAGTGTATGAAGATGATAAATTATTAACTGGCCCTGTCTCTATTGAGTTTTTACAAAATGGTACGCCAAAAGAGGGTTTTAATAAAATTTCGATGTCGATTGAAAGCGACAGAGGTATACAATCTGATTTTACTATAAATTTTGGTGAAGCAGGCTTATATTCAGGTGTTCAAAATTCAAACTCAAATACAGGTGAAAGCACCGCTGCTTTTGAAGAGCAAGATGGTAATGAACTTGGCTCGTTATCAAATATTTCAATTGATGAGTATGGAAGATTTCAATTCAATTATAGTAATGAAGAGGAGCGAACAGGCCCTCAATTAGCAATTACAAATATAACTTCGCCTGATCATTTAATTTCATTTGAGAATAATATGTTTCGTTTAGATAATTCATTGGATTTAAAACTTGTTGACCCAAGAGCAATTGGTGCAACAATTTCAGGCGGTAAATTGGAATTATCTAACGTTGAATTATCACAGGAATTTTCAGAAATGATTATTGTACAACGTGGTTATCAAGCTTCATCTCAAGTTATGACAACAGCTAATGAAATGTTACAGCAATTGCTTGAAGCGACTAAAGGTTAATGGATGTTAATAGGTAATAATTTTTTAAAATTTATTGAAAATCAACTGACTACAGATTTAAAGTCTTGGTGTAAAAACTGGTTCGATTTTGATAATGTCTCGATTGAATTTGCTCTTAATACAATTAATGTTTCTGATAATATAAATGATATTTCATTTTTAATTCAGCAGAAATTTAACGCTGTGCCAAACGCTATGGAGCGAAAATGGACTGAGAATTCAAAGTCTGCATTTGAAAATTTCGGTTATACACTTAAGTTGCCAGCACAAGAATATGTTTATTTAGGTTTTTATATTACGATCAAAAATATACAAGAAGATCTGCAGTTTTATGTGGTACCTAATCAATCAATGATTGAAAAGTTTTGCCTGCAATCTTCATCGACAAAAAAACATTCGGTGAATATTAATCGATTAATTTCAAAAAAACTGACAAAGGTTGAGGTCAGTACTCTGACAACTTTACACAGTTATCAGCGGATTCAATCGTTAAAAATAGGCGACGTTTTAAAATCCGGCCACAAAATAAATATTCCTTTAAATATCCATGTGTTAGATCAAAAATTAACTGGTTTTTTAGGACAGCAACAGGGTAAAAAATCCTTACTATTGGAGTCGAATATGACTGATGTATCATCAAAAGAATCAAACATAGAGTATCAAGAGTTAGTACAAGATAGCGATAAATCCACGCAAATTATTGGTGTTAATCAACTTCAAGAATCGATTCAAGTACCAATTTCTATCGAATTAGGTGAAGGTGAGATTAGTTTAAAAACGTTAAGTGAATTAAAATCGGGTGAAATAATAAAATTAAATCAAAGTATAGATGATTTAGTCGTTTTAAAAGCCAATGGCATTGAAGTGGGTAAAGGAGTATTAACCATCGAGGATGGTGAATTCTCAATTAAAGTCACTGATATTGCATCGCTGAGTATTTAATTGTGAATGAAGGGTTAGCTTTAAAAACACAAGGTTTTGATTTTACAATGTTCATTATCGTGTGCGCTGTTTTATTGTGTATTGCTATTGCATCTTATATGTACGCAAAATATAAAATGAAACAAGATGGTCAACCTGATTCCAATATTAAAGTAATAGATAAAAAAATGATCAATAGGTTTACCTCAATTTATGTTGTTGAGTGTGATGGTCAACAATATATTTTAACTGAGTCTAGTAAGCATGTTTCAATTTCTAAAAAATAAATTTAGTGTCGTATTGTTACTGTTGTTGCCATTTGTTTTTTTAAACGCTTCAGCTGCGGATAGTAGTAACCTAGCATCGGATGCTATTTCTGCGGTATCGGATCAAACGATTGCAGGTCCAATTGAAATTATTTTTTTCATTACTTTGCTTTCTTTAGCGCCCTCTATTTTAATTATTACTTCGGCATTTACCCGTATTATTATTGTATTATCATTATTAAGGCAGGCATTAGGTTTACAGCAAACCCCTCCAAATGCGGTATTGATTAGCCTGGCTATCTTTTTATCTTTTTTTGCAATGCGTGGTGTGTACACGGAAGTTTATGAACAGGCTTATCAACCTTATAAAAGTGGTGAACTAAGTTTTGATGGTGCCATTGTAGAGGCGCAAAAACCGATTAAAGAATTTATGATTCATCAAACCAGAGAGTCAGATTTAAAATTAATATACGAATTAAAAGCCGAATCGTTGCCGACATCAATTGAGCAAGTCAATATTTTTGATCTGGCTCCCGCATTTTTGTTGAGTGAATTATTCACGGCATTTCAAATAGGTTTTATTATATTTTTACCCTTTTTATTAATTGATATCATTGTGTCTAGTTTATTGATGTCAATGGGGATGATGATGGTTCCGCCGATGATGATGTCGTTGCCAATTAAACTTTTAATTTTTATTCTAATTGATGGTTGGGCTTTAATCGCTAGAAGTCTGCTTGGTAGTTTCACATAAACGGTGATGTATTATGCTAAGTTATAAAGAACAGCACGAAATTTGTACAATTATTGCTAAAGTCATTTTTATCAAAATTAAAAATGCATCCGTTGATTTTTCTGATCTTGTCCAAAGTGGATTTGTTGGTCTTTTGATCTGTGAGAAAAAGTTCGATCTAAAAAAAGATATCCCATTTCAATGGTATGCAGGAAAAAGAATAAAAGGTGAGATACTTAATTTACTGGCTAAATATTCAGAAGAGTTATCTTTATATAATCGACATTTAACAACTGAACGTAAAAAATCTATTACGCCTAACTCAGATTCCATCAGTTTAAATCAAGCAGCTAATACAGTTGTTGATTTGGCTTTTTCTTTTATCTTAGATGAAATAATTGAACCAGAAGAAGCAGAAGATAAACTTTATAACGAGATTGATAGTGCGATAGATGTCAGTAGATTATATGAAAATATTGAAAGATTAGATGGAAAGGCCAAGCAAGTATTAAAAGGCATCTATCTTCATGGACAATCTTTTGCTCAAATGGGTGAGTCCCTTGAACTATCCAAGGGACGTATCTCACAAATCCATAAGCAATCTATACAAGAGTTACGTTTAATATCCGATATTAAATTTTAAGTGTGCCTAAAGACTGAACATTTGTGGTTGATCCAATTTCACCCATACTAATTATGTGAATGCCAGGCACAAACCTTGAACAATACTCCCAAAATACACTTCTAACTTCTGGTGCCGTCACAATAATACTTTCTAGTGATTGTGCCTGACGTTGTTTATGGAACTGTGCGATCTCTCTGATTAACTTTTCAGCATCACTAGGTGGTAAAGATATTTTGTTGTTTTGTAATGAACTGATAATTTGTCTTTCAAGATCTGGAGCAAGCACTTTTACTTCTAGTGCTTGTTTTTCATTTAATAGGTTTTGAATGATATTGTTTGACAGGTTCATACGTATTAACTGTATAGCCGTATCAATATTTTCTGCTGACACTTTATCAAATTGACTTAATGTTTGGATGATTGGATCTATTCGACGAATGGATACTTTTTGTAATAATAACTTTTTAAGTATTTGATGCAGTACCGCTTTAGGTACTTTTTGAGTTAACACATCTTGGACCATTTCTTCTGAACGTTTACGCATTCGATCTAATAACAAATCCATCTGAGACAAGCCAAATAAATCTGCTAATTTTTGCTCAGTAATTTCACTCAAATGGGTAAATAAAACAGTACTTGCATCTACTATTTTGTAACCTGATTTTTTTGCTATTGATATTTGTGTGTCATCAATCCAAATTGCTGGTAATTGATAGGTTGGATCAGTTGTTTCTATCCCATCGGTTATTTTGTTTTTTACTCCAAGGTCAATGGCCAGCGATTTACCAAACAAAATCTCCCCTTGAGCAACTTGTACACCGTGAATTTGTATTTGATAGCTCGTTTTTTCAATAGACTTAGTTTCAATTAATTTGATATCAGGAATGATGACGCCATAAGTCATGCCTAATTTTTCACGTAATGCTTCAATTTTTTGTAGATATAAAGCCGATTGATTTTGTAGTGCTTGGTAGACTTCTGATCCTAAATGGATTGAGAATTCATGAACATCAATCCATGCAAGGGGGTCGTTTTGATCGTCTTCACCTGTAACCGAATCCTCTACCGTTTCACCATTTTTTTTCTTTTTATAGGCATAATATCCTACAGCAAATAAAATGATTGAAATAACAATGATCGGTGCTTTAGGTATGCCTGGCAGAAATAACATGACTAACAAGGTAGCGGCAACTATAAATAAAATTTTAGGTTGGGCAATAAATTGGCTTTGAATTTCTTTACTTAAAAATGCATCAGAAGAGGCTCTTGTTACAATAATACCTGTTGCTGTTGAAATAACTAATGCAGGAATTTGCGTTACAATACCATCACCTACTGTTAATAATGTATAAGTGTTTAATGCTTCTCCCCAGCTTAAACCCAGCTGTGCTATGCCAATGGTTAAACCACCTACAATATTTATTATTACAATAATAATACCTGCTATCGCATCGCCTTTTACAAATTTACTTGCTCCATCCATCGAGCCATAAAAACTACTTTCCTTTTCGATTTCTTTGCGTCTTGCTTGAGCTTGTTTTTCATCAATGACGCCCATATTCAAATCGGCATCAATGGCCATTTGTTTACCTGGCATACTATCTAGCGTAAAACGTGCAGCAACTTCTGCTACACGCTGTGCACCGTTGGTTACAACGACATATTGCACAACAATTAATACTATAAATACAATTAAGCCAATGACATAGTTACCTGAAATCACATAATCACCAACAGCATTAATCACTTCACCTGCATTACCGTTGTCTAGTATAAGTCGTGTTGAAGCAATATTGAGAGATAATCTAAATAGTGTTGCAATCAGTAAAATAGAAGGGAAGGTTGAAAACCTAATCGGTTTATCAACATAAAAGGTAAGTAGTAATATTAATAACGCAATGCTTATATTTATGATTATTAATATATCCAATAACATTGCAGGAATTGGTGTGAACAACACCATTAATATACCCATAATGCCCAGTACAAAAATAATGTCTGAATGTTTGCCAAAAAGGCGTTTGATGGTTGATAATATTTTCATAGATGACTACTTAACTAATTTATGTTTAATATAAATGCTGGCGACTTCAGCAAATAATTCTGCTGGGAGATTTTGATTCAGTTTACCAGATTTCCATATTTTTCGTGCTAATGGTTTGTTTTCAACAAGTTTAATATTATGTTTTCTTCCTTCTTTTTTGATATTTAAAGCATGATTGTTTTTACCCATGGCAATAATAATTGGTGCAGGTGATTTTAACCGATCAAATTTTAATGCAATGGCAAAATGGGTTGGGTTGGTAATGATGACATCTGCTTGTTTGACATTACCAAGAGATTTTAATTGTTCATTTAATTCACGTTGAATTTGTTTGCGCTTTGATCGAATATCAGGATCACCTTCGCGTTTTTTATATTCTTCTTTTACTTCATGCTTACTCATCATCATTTTTTTACTATATGATCGTCTTGAATAAATTAAATCAATCAATGCAATCACTGCCCATGCAGCTAATAATATAATTAATGTGAATTTAAATTCATTAAACATGAATTTCATAGCCGATTCTAAAGGAAGAGAGGGCAGTTGCGTAAAAGTAGGAATGGCATTGATTAAAATCAATGTTGCTGCTGTAAATATAACCGTGAATTTAATCAGAGTTTTTACAGCTTCAAACAGAGTTTTTTTAGAGAATAGCTTTTTAAACCCAGTGACTGGATTGATTTTTTTTATGTCAGGTTTAATTGGGAAAGTAGTAAATATTGGTCCAGTTTGCATAATGTTAGCAATAATGGATGCAATGATTAAAATAAGAATAAAGGGGAACAGTAAAATAGCAATAACTTTTAAAGCTCTATAAAACGTATATTCAACGGATTGAATGTTAACTTGAATATTGGCAGATTGTGAAAACCAAAACGACCAAAGTTGTTTTAAGCCTTCTAAAATTTCACTGCCAATAAATAATAATGCAACTAGACCAGATACCAGTACTACCCAACTATTAAACTCAATGCTTTTAGGAATATTGCCTTGTTTTTTTGCTTCACGTAGTTTGTGTTCGCTGGCTTGTTCGGTTTTGTCCTCGTCTTCATCTGCCATTACAAAACTCCAAGAGATATAAATAAATTGGAAAAAATACGATTAACTAATGGAATTAAGTATTGAAGTGAAATGGCTAAAACTATGATGCCCACCGTGATCTTAATTGGAATGCTTAATATAAATATATTTAGTTGAGGCATAGATTTAGCGGATACGGCCATAATCAAATCAATAATAAATACAGCGGTTATGATCGGAGTGATAAGCATGAATGCATAGGCAAAACTTTGGCTGAATAATATCAGTATTGTATTTAAGGCACTGTTTTGTAATAAACTACCTGGGGGATAAGTTTCATACATCGAAAAAATTGCTTTAAGTAATGCGTGGTGACCATTGATACTAAAAAACATTATGATTGCTAATAGATTTAAAAATACACCAAATAATGCCCCCATTTCTTTAGTGCTAGGATCGATCAAATTAGCCGTGCTTAAGCCGATTGTAAGATCGAGCATTCTTCCAGCATTTTGGAACGTTGAAAAGGTAATATTGATGGCAAGAACTATAAACAATCCAAACATTATTTCAGTAAATACAATGATAGGCGTGAGTTTTGGAAAAATTACTTGGCTAGATACTATGCCGGCACTCACTAAAGCAAAACCAATACTTAACAAAATTTTTACATTTAAAGGGATGCCTTTAAATGCAAAAACTGCACTGAATAAAAAAACAGGTAATAGTCTTAATGAGACAATTAGTGTTTGATTAATATTGTTAAGCTCGATTAAATCCATATTTAAAACATGTTAGGAATATTTGCGATCAATTCACGAGCATAATCAACTAATAAAGCTAGCATCCATCCACCAAAAGCAATTAAAGAAAACGCGGCAATGGCTAATTTCGGTATGAAAGTTAACGTCATTTCTTGGATTTGTGTAATCACTTGAAAAAAGCTGATGATTAATCCAACTAACATAGTAAGACCTAAAACAGGTGCCATCACTTTGATGGCAAGCCAAAGTAATTCGGATGATAAAGTGATGGCAAGTTCTTGAGTCATTAATTTAATCTCGATTGATTGGTGGTGGCAGGTTGTTGCTTTAACGCTTGTTTTTGTATCATTTGAGCTAATGACGGCTCGCCAGGTCGAAGAGGTTGGTCTAATACTTTTGCTAATATTTTTTGACCTACTTCCATTTTGCCTTTTAATGTTAGTAAAACTGATTGGCAGTAAATAGCACTGAAACACTGTTTATCTAACTTAAAAGCAATAGCACAATGTTTTTCTGCTAAATCAATTTGTGAGCGATACATATAGGCAGTTGCTAATCCACCATGGCCTTCTGCGAAGTTGTTTTCGATTTCTAGTGCTTGCTTAAAGGTGGATACTGCTTGATCAAAATTTTGAGTGTTGATGTAAGACCAAGCAAGAACTGCGATATATCCTAGGTTTGTTGGAGATAAATAAACGGCTTGGTTGAAGTTTTTAATGGCTTCAAGTGAGTTGCCATTTTGCATTAAGCAAAGACCTAATCCATTAAATGCACGACAGTCATTTTTATTTATAGATCTCATTTTTTCAAAATGTGATATTGCCTTAGCTGTTTCAAATTGCTCAATGCAATAGGTCCCCATAACTGAGAGAGCATCTAAGTTTTCAGGGGAGGTTTGTAATACCGAGTTTGCAACCTCAATTGCATGTTTGATTTGTCCGCTAGTGTATAAAATAACCGATTCAAACCCTTTCAAATAATCAGTTGGCTCTATGGATATTGCCTTATTGATATAATCGATTGCTTTTTCAAAATCACCTTTTGAATAAAAACAAGCGGCTAAGTACTTATTGCTGGATGCTTCTAAGTTTGTAATCTCCTGGAGTTTTTCAAACTCTGATATTGCATGATCAATTTCTTTATTGTAAAAAATTGCCACAGCCAGATTATGTTTGATTTCAACCGATATAGTATTCGTGTTAGTTAAGCTTTGTAAAATTTCTTTAGCTTCAGAGGCTGATCCATTAGAAATTAATACACTGGCTTTTCTAGATAAGGCAATTTCATGGTTTGGTTGATCTAATAAAAGATTATCTAATAACGATAAAGATTCAGTAAATTTACCATTTTCATGAAGCAATTGAGCAAGTGATAAAATAAGAATTTCATTAGTCGGGTCTTGGGCTAAATAGCCTTTGTATAATTCAATTTTATTCATACTAGGCTCGTTTCTCTATTCATAATTTGTTGGTAAATTGGATGATTGGGCTCACAGCGTTGTTTAGCAATTTGAATCAATTCTAAAGCTTTTGATTTATTGCCTTGTGCTTCTTCAATAAATGAAAAATAAAAATGAGTCGTGAAATCTTTTTCGTAACTTAAAATAGGTAACCAATATTGTTTAGCTTGGTCTAAGTTATTCTGTTGAAAGTGGGTCATGCCTATTTGAAATCGTGCTAAATGATTGTCAGCGTTAATCATTAAAATCTTTTCTAAATACTCTCGTGCAGTATCAAACAATTGCAGGCTTGAATACACACTTGATAAAAGCCCTAAAAATATTTCATTGTTTTTTGCGATATTTTCGTTTTCAATATTTTTTAGCGTATTTAACGCAGATTCAAATTGCTCGGTACTTAATTCGTTCATTGCAATTTTAATAGTTTGCTTAAAATCATGTTCATTTAACACAGTCTTTAATCTCCGAGATTAATGTTTGTAACGTTTTAGATTGTGATTTTAAAGCGTCATAAATACTTTGGTTCATATCCGAATATCTACTGTGATCAATTATGGTTTCACCTAACGCTTGGATTAACACAACCTTTATAAATTTTTTAACCGTTTGTTCTGGGTCAAGATCTTGTTGATCGATAAATTCCGCTTTTAACAATGACTCTAAAGAGACCTTTAGCTTGACCTTATTTGGCTGATCGGATTTTTTTTTAGCGACTTTCTCATTTATTGTTTTCGTTACTTGAGAAAGTGCTTGGTATTTATCGATTTTCATTATGAAAAGTATTTACTTAAATGTGCCGGGGTGATTGATTCTGATGCGGCGTTATCAGACATTTCACTTTCTACATTATTGTCTGTTTTATTAGTTTCTAAATTATTGATCAATTTTTGTATGTCAGTGTTCAAATCTGGTAATAGTAGGTTGTTGGTCATACCGGTTTGAAAGTGTGTTTTTGCTTCAGAAAGGTTGTTTTCACTTAGTTGAATAAAACCACGAGAAAAATGGTTGAGAAATGTTTCCTGTTCACTATTTGCAATCTGTTGAAATTCATCGACTGATTGTGTTTGATGTGAGTGGTTCCAATACATTAATGCTAATTGGAATCGAGCTAAATGGAACTCAGGGTCAGCATCTAAGCAGTGTAAATAATCTTTTTGTGCTTGCTCATATAGTCCAATATCACTTTGAACACTGGCCAATATAAATCGAATGATGTTGTTTTCGGGAAATGAAATGACTGCCCGTTTACCTAAAGAAAGCGCGCTTTCTAAATCCTGTTTTTTTAAATGAAACTTTAGAAGTGCTATCGATTCTGCTTCGTTAAAGACTAGATCCGTCATATATAATCACTTAATACTTTTATAGTAATGTCAGGCGGTTATTATATCGTATAAGCTGATTAAGTAAAAGTTACAGCCTTGCCCAGCATGAAATGAATCTAGTCTGGACATGAAGAGTCTCACAAAGATGGTAGGAAAAATAATTGTGATATTAATTGTTGCTGATTTAGGCGAAGTATAACTAAGGTTGTGTGCGAGTCGTTTTGTTAATTGAGTTTATATCAGCAAAGTTTGAAATAACTTAGGATGGATCGGTTCCAGATTTTTACTCCTGAAAAGTGCTGGTAAGATATAGATTGATGGGTTTTAGGCGCTGGTTAGATTGGGAAAATACAGATAATTTAAAAGTTACCTGAGTTACTTAATTATTTGAAATTGGTCCACCCTAGAGGATTCGAACCTCTCTCTAGCCCTTCGGAGGGGCTTATTTTATCCAAATAAACTAAGGGTGGATTGAATTTATTATATGGGGTTTGGTTGTTTTATCAAAGGCTAAAATTAAACTTTTACCATGTGGTCAAAAAACACTCAATTTTCATTTAAAAACTATTGATTAATTGTGCTTTGGCACAAATCTGTCACAATCTTGTCACAAATTTTTTATTGCTAAAATTGTCATCGATTTTAAATTATTTGAAATTCATTAATATGCTGTATATGTAGTGTATTTTTATTTAGTGTTCGATTATTCTAATAAATCGAAGTTTTATGAATTGTACCCTCCGAAGGGTGTGAGAGAGGTTCGAATCCTCTAGGGTGGACCATCAATATCCCAGCCACTTTTGTCGGCTCGCTATTCTCGATGGTTTTTCAGTCGGGAATTCAGCGATTTTGATCTAAAGCTAATCAACAATGAAAGTGAATCTCCCTTTTTGATTCAGCCTTTTTGTTCCATCAGCGCAAAAACACTAATTTTTAAGGCATATTTAAACTATTACGATATTATTGGATTTCGAACTTCTGACTACGACTTTTACTGTTATCGAGTGATTATGCTAAGTTTAACTGACAAATACATTAACCCGTTTACCGATTTTGGTTTCAAAAAATTATTTGGCGAAGAGTCTAGCAAAGAAGCGTTAATAGACTTCTTGAATACACTATTACAGGGTGAGGAATCAGAAATTGTCAGTTTAACATTCATCAATAATGAACAATTAGGCGAGAGCATTGTTGATCGTCGGGCCATTTTCGATTTGTATTGCGAAAATCAAGAAGGCGAGAAATTCATTGTCGAATTACAAAAATCCAAACAGAATTTTTTCAAAGAGCGAAGCTTATATTACTCAACATTCCCAATTCGCGAACAAGCGTTAAAGGGCGATTGGAATTATAATTTAAAGGCAGTTTATACCATTGGGATTTTAGATTTTGTATTTGATGAGGATAAAAATAGTCCTGATAAATATTTCTATAAAGTAAAATTAAAAGACATAGATACAAATGAAATATTCTACGATAAATTAACCTTTATCTATTTAGAAATGCCAAAGTTTTCAAAAACAATTGACGAATTAGAAACGCATTTTGATCGTTGTTTATACGTACTAAGAAATCTTGAAAAATTGGATCAATATCCAAATAAACTACAAGAGAAGATATTTAAAGAATTTTTCAAAAAAGCAGAGATTGCACAGCTAGAGCCAGAGGCAAAACAGTCTTATGAAAATAGTTTGAAATATTATAGAGATTTAAATAACGTAATTGATACTGCATTTGATGATGGTTTAGAGCAAGGAGAGCTAAATACTCAAATTAAAACCGTGTTAGCTTTACATCAAAGCGGTTCAAGTATTGAATTTATTCAAGAAATTACTGGTCTTGAAATTAAAAAAATAATGTCTTAGAAATTGATATGCACTATTTTATAAAAAATGATTTAAAACTAAATCAAACCGTTATCAAAAAAACAAGATTAATAATGTCGAAAGAAATAACTAAATATCTAAATGAGTCGATTCGGGGAGATTTTCAAGAATCGTTTAAAAAAGCACTAGATAGAGACAGATCTGAGTTTGCAACTGAAATGTCCTATGAAAACAGTTTAAAGTACTACCGTGATTTAAATAACGTAATTGATACTGCATTTGATGATGGTTTAGAGCAGGGCTTAGAGCAGGGGCTAGAGCAGGGTGAATACAATAATCAAATTAAAACAGCATTAGCATTGCATCAAAGCGGCTCAAGTGTTGAATTTATTCAAGAAATTACTGGGCTAGGTAGTGATCAAATAAACAAATTAATTAAAAATGCCTAAAAACCTTTAGAAACATGATTCATCGTCACCGATCCCAAAACAAGACTCAAAACAGACACCCACTTTGGCTTATTCTCATTATAAATTCCGACCCTGTAAGTTCAAAGATCCCAAAACAAAGATCCCAAAACAGACACCAAACAAAGATCCCAAAACAGACACCCACTTTTGCTTACTACCACAATAAATCTCGACCCTGTAAGTTCGGGATTTATTCCGAAAAAACAAACCTCAATCTGTAGGTTCGGGATTTATTCCGAAAAACTAACAAAATCATTCAAAAAACAAAATTTGTAAAAACCCTCGGAATGAATCCCGAGCCTACAGTGTTGAAAACTACGACTCAAAACAGACACCCACTTTTGCTTATTTTCACTATAAATTCCGACCATGTAAGTTCGGGATTTATTCCGAAAAACTAACAAAATCATTCAAAAAAACAAAATTTGTAAAAACCCTCGGAATGAATTCCGAGCCTACAATATAGGAAGGCTCAAAACAGACACGCACTTTTGCTTACTCCCACTATAAATTCCGACCCTGTAAGTTCGGGATTTATTCCGAAAAAACAAACCTTAATCTGTAGGTTCGGGATTTATTCCGAAAAACTAACAAAAACATTCAAAAAACAAAATTAGTAAAAACCCTCGGAATGAATCCCGAGCCTACAGTGTTGAAAACGATCGTTCCGGATTCATCGTCACGACTCAAAACAGACGACCCAAAACAGACAGACGACTCAAAACACGACTCAAAACACGACTCAAAACACGACTCAAAACAGACACCCACTTTTGCTTATTTGAAAACGGACCCAAAACAGACACCCACTTTTGCTTATTTGAAAAAACTATCAAAATCATTTAAAAAACCAATTTGTATAACCCTCACGAAAAATCCAGCCCGCTGCCAATTTATTCAGCCATTTAATATCCTTTCCATTTTGTTATGCCTTTTTCTACCAAATAGCGTTATAAAAATGGCTCAATGTCTCTGTTTGCAATTGTAAATTCCAGTTACAAAAAACTCATCTGAAATCAAGAAAATGACACTTTTTTACTGTATCGGATGTTCTAAATCTGATATTGTTTCGAGCTGTTTAGTTTGTTGAATTGGTTGATTTTGCGAGTAAGTGCTTGCTTACGTATCGGCCTTGTTACCATCAGTTTGTGAGGGAATCATGAAGCTACCATTATTTAAAAAGTCATTGTTTGAAGTGGTCAAATTTGGAACATGTTTAGAGTTGTTGGAGTCTGAAAATAGTATGAAGTCAAAAATATCTCAGCTATTAAGTGTCAAAACTTTAACTTCTTCTGCGTTAATTGCTGTGTTGGCGTTGGGTACGGTGTCTTGTACCAAGGCAGGAGACAAAGACGATGACGGCGATGGCGTCAAAAATTCCCAAGACGCGTTTCCAAAAGATAAGCTTGAATGGCTTGATACAGACAACGATGGCACAGGCGATAATGCCGATTTAGACGACGATGGCGATGGCATTTCCGATTTAATCGAAATCGAATTAGAGTTTGATCCGCTAGATTCAGCCAGCACTCCCCTTGATACCGATGCCGATGGGATTCCTGATGTGCAAGATTTAGATAAAGATGGCGATTCAGTTGATGATGAAAACGATGCATTTCCACTAGACGCCACAGAATCATCAGATTTTGATGGCGACGGCACAGGTGATAACGCCGATTTGGATGACGATAATGACGGATATTCAGATTTAGTAGAAACCGAGGCCATGTCCGATCCGTTTGATGATCAAAGTAAACCGGTTGATACAGATTTGGACGGTGATCCTGATTTTTCAGATTTAGACGACGATAACGACCGTTACACCGATGCCGATGAAATCGATAACGGCACTGACCCGCTAGATAAATTCAGCAAACCGTTAGATACCGACAAAGATTATGTGTCGAATTTAAATGACGACGACGATGATAATGATGGTGTG
Organism: Marinicellulosiphila megalodicopiae; assembly: GCF_045862395.1. NCBI lineage: Bacteria > Pseudomonadati > Pseudomonadota > Gammaproteobacteria > Oceanospirillales > Marinicellulosiphila > Marinicellulosiphila megalodicopiae. The sequence goes on along the minus strand of NZ_AP023087.1, from coordinate 3,323,221 downwards.
TTGGATGGGGATGATGCGTTTGTGTTTTTAGTGGGTGAATGGCTTGATTCTGATTTAGATGGAGTGGGTGATAATTCTGATCATTACCCTACAGATGCAGATTGTTGGAGTGATGCCGATGGGGATGATGCCGACAGCGATTCAATGGATGGCTGTGATCAAGTTGAGCTGGGAATTAATCAAATTAGTGCCTCTCAATTACAAGGGCATAATGGTTTTGTTGTTGAGGGTGAAGGTGCTATTTCAGTAGTTGGACAATATCTATCCGGGCTTGGTGATATTAATAAAGATGGTTTTGATGATTATGCTTTTCCAGCTGCTGGTCAAACTGAAGATGGAGATACATTTAAAGGTCAAGTTTATGTGTTTTTTGGGTCAGCAACAAAAAATAAAGCTAATTTAAATTTTTCAATAGATGATGAGTTAGATGGAATTAATGGGTTTGAGATTAGGGGCTTAAATGCAGGTGACAAATTAGGTGTTAATATCTCGGAATTAAATGACATTAACTCTGATGGCATAGATGATTTTATGGTGTCTGATGATATAGGTAACACTTATGTGATTTTCGGACATCAAGAGAGTTGGGATGCGAGTTTTGATTTGAGTACTGTTAATGGAGAGAAGGGTTTTCAAATAAAAGGAATTGTTGACGAAGACCAATATACGGCAGGCCTAGGAGATATTAATGGAGATGGTATTGATGATTTTGGGTACTCCGTTGGCTATACCGCGTATTTGTTTTTTGGTCGCGATGAAGCTTGGCCCGATATGATTGATTTAACCGATACTGAAAATTTATCTAATTATGCTCAGACAATTGATTTGGTGTATGAGTTAAGTGGTGCTGGTGATATTAATGGTGATGGTATCAACGAAGTAATGTTTGCTAACAGGGTTTTAGGGACTCAAGTAGGCTTAGTAAGTGTTTTATTTGGCCGAAATAATTTAGAAACTGAAACTATAGATTTAAATGCTTTGGATGGTACAAATGGGTTTTCAATGACTGGTGAGTTAGAAAATGACTTGATAGGAAACCGTCTATCACATGCCGATATCAATAATGATGGTCTGAGCGATTTACTTCTAGGTTACGGTGGGGAAAGCTCAAGCAGAATTGGTCGAGCATATTTGATTTTTGGAAAGTCAGCCTCATGGGATGCCACTGTAGATCTTTCAAGTTTAGATGGAATTAATGGTTTGGTTTTACTTGGGCAAAGCACTGGGGATTATTTTGGTCGAGATGTAACGGGTTTAGGTGATTTTAATGGTGATGGCATTGATGATGTATTAATTGGTGCACAGCAAAGCTCTGTAAATTCAATAGATTTAGTAGGCCGTGCGTATGTATTGTATGGTAAAGAACAAGTTTGGCCTGCAAGTATGAATCTTTTCGAAATGACTGCTGAAGAAGGTTTAATTATAGATGGTGAAGAAGAAAATGATCATTTTGGACAAAACGTAGATTATGTAGGGGATGTAAATGGTGATGGCATCAATGATCTAATTACTGGTACTAACTGGCCAGATCCAAATGGGTTTAGTCGAGCAGGTAAAGCGTATTTGATTTATGGGTTTCAGCAATTCAAACCAGCAGAATAAATTTAATGAAATATAAGATCCTCGAGTCATGCTCGAGGACGAAGGTAGAAAAAATCGCAAATGTTTAAAGGGATTTTCCCTGCGATTAATATGCAAAGACGCAACAAATTAATTTAATTTTTCAAAGTGAAAAATTAAAAATTATTTTAAGAGATGTAAAAAAATGAAATTAAGACAGTTAAATAAAGCAAAGAATTCTAAACAAACTAACATCCAGAATTCTAAAAGGAATGAGAGCTTACCATTGATGGTAAAACGACACGCACTTAATAGTGCGTTGTTAGCCTCTTTAAAACAACCTGTCTTAATATTGGGAGCGGCGGCATCTATGATGTCGGGTGTTGCAATCGCAGGGCCAAGTGGTGGAGTGGTCACCAATGGTGGTGCGACGATTACCCAAAGCCAAAACCATACTCAAATTAACCAAAGCACGAACAAAGCGGTTGTCCAGTGGGACAGCTTTAACGTGGGTGCCAATGAGTCGGTGCAGTTTATTCAACCCAGCTCGGGCTCGGTGATTTTAAACCAGATTAACGATCAAAACCCTTCGCAAATTTTCGGGCAAATTGATGCGAACGGTACGGTGTTTTTAACCAATCAGCATGGTGTGGTATTTGGTGAAACCGCTCAGGTGAACGTAGCCAATATTGTGGCTACCAGCATGAATGTGAATGCCAATGATTTCATGCAGGGTGATTATAACTTAGAGCATACTGCTGAAAGTAAAGGCTTAGGCGGTATGGTGGTCAACCATGGTTTAATCAACGCGGCATCCGGCGGCTCGGTCAATTTGGTTGCAGACGGTGTTGATAACCAAGGAGTGATCATTGCGAACTATGGCTCGGTGAACTTAGCCTCGGGTGAAAAAGTCGTGGTGGATTTTGATGGCAGCAACTTAATCAAATTTGAAGTCTCTGGTGAAGTGTTACAAAACTCAATTGCGACCATTGATGAACATGGCGAAGTGCAAAAAGGCACGGCCATTAACAACAGCGGCACCATCTCTACCCAAGGTGGGCAGGTGTTATTGCAAGGTAATGTCGCACAAGACATTTTTGATCGCTCTGTGAATAACGACGGCGTGATTTCAGCAGGGCGTATGGAAAACATCGGTGGGGTGATTCACCTAAGTGGTATTGGTATTGTTGAAAATAGCGGTGCCGTGAATGTAGACGGTTTAACTGCAACTGACACTGGTGGACAGGTGCAAATATTAGGTGACACCGTTTTAATTACTGAGTCTGCAACCATAGATGCAAGTGGTGCAGTAGGTGGGGGTGAAATTTTAATAGGGGGAGACTTTCAAGGTTCAAACTCTGAAATTAAAAACGCAACCAATACTTATGTAAGTAGTGATTCTGTAATATCAGCAGATGCTACCCAAAGCGGTAATGGCGGTAAAGTTATTGTATGGGCAGACCAAACCACTATATATGACGGTGATATTTCAGCTCAAGGTGGTTCTGAGTCGGGAGATGGTGGCTTTGTTGAAGTGTCGGGTAAACAGAATTTAGCTTTTTATGGTGGTGTATCGACTGATGCTGTCAATGGTAAAAAAGGTGAATTGTTATTAGACCCAGATACTATTGCTATAGAACATAATGTTATTGGAGGGGGGGACCCACTTGATCCAAATGATGATGTTGACATTGCTGAAATTATTTTAAGCTATGGTGATTCAGACTTTACTATTTCAGATGCAAAAATAAACGACTTACTATTGTCTTCATCTGTTTCGTTTGCTGCGACAACTTCTATCACTGTTGGTGACTCACTTGGTGCTGAAGTTGTTGTTAATGGTGGAGTTGATAATGATTTTACCCTGATATCAAATCAAATTAATATTGAAAACTCTAAAATTAATTTAAGCGGAACGGGCTCTGTTAATTTACAAACATCAGCGGGTGGCACAGATGCAGGTACGATCAATCTAGGTGCTGGTACAAATATTACCACTGCAAATGGAAGCATCAATATCCATAAAAATGGTAGTTTATCTGGCGATGGTTCAACCACTGAAAGTTTTACTGAAACAGGAAATACCACAGTTAATATTGCGAGTACCGTTGCTTTAACTTCTTCTGGAACAGGTGAGATCAACTTAGGTAATGTTCGTTTCGCAAACGCAACTGATCAATTGACATTATCCGGTAATACAACCGGGGAAATCACAGCTGATAGTTTTGGTAATGACAGTACTGAAGGTGTCTTGAAATTATTAACAAATGCAGATGTGAATGGCGCAATCAATATCGGAAAATTAGAGGTTGATCATGCAAGTGGTTTAACAACTAACTCAACCATTACTGCCGGAGCAACCTATCTAAATGGTAATTTAACGTCAACTAATGGCGCTTTAAATTTGGGTGCTGTTGATTTGCAAGCAGATCTTACAATTTCTTCTAATAGTACGATTACAACAGGTGCAGTGACTTTAGATAAAGACCTTACTTTATCATCAAGTAATAATATCTTGGGTGATATGACAGTATCAGGCTCAAATACATTAACTTCAGGCACAGGCACATTAAGTGCTAATAAAATAGATTTGGATAATGGAGCGACACTCACAATTGACTCAACCCAATCAGGAAAAATCACAGTAACAAACGGTATTAATAAAACAGGTGATGGTTCTGATGGTAATAAAGAGACACTTTTAATTGAAAGCTCTTCAAGAGCAAGTGCTTTAGAAATTGATGCATTAATTAATGTAGATACGTTAACGGTTGCAGATGATCAAGGTGTGAACCTTACAGGCAATAAAACCATTACTTCAGGGGTTACAAATTTATCTGGTGATTACACTGCAACGGGTACTTCTACATTGGGCGATGTCACAGTCAATTCATCGCTAACATTAAATAATAATACCCATGCTTTAAATACAAACAAAATTGATTTAACTAATAATACAACCCTAATAATTTCTAACTCTCATTCGGGAGCAATTACAGCAACGCAAGGTATTAATAAAGCGTCAAGCGGTAATGGTACTGAAACGTTAACCATCCAAAATAATTCAAACGTTAGTAATGCACTTTCAATCACTGGCGCTATTAATGTTGAAACATTCAACCAAAATGAAGAATCTGGTGTAACAGGTTTAACATCTGTCACGGCCAATGCAACCAGTTTGTCAGGTAATTTAACGGCAACAGGTGGGTTGTCGTTGGGTGCTTTGACAGTAAATGCTGCATCAGTAATAGACTCTGGTTCAACATTAACGGCTACAACTGCGACTCTAAATCAAAATTTAACATTAAAAGACGATATTACATTTACTGGTTTGGTGAGGGTTGCTGGTAATAGCACGTTAAGTGCTGGTGGGAATACAATAAAGGCTAATGGCATCACTATTAATGATGATGTCACATTAACGATTGATAGCAGTCAAACTGGAGAAGTTACTGTCACAAACGGAATTAAAAAAACAACGACAAATACGGGTACAAATAAAGGTGCTTTGTCTATCACATCAAATGACACATTGAGCATTGTTGGAAATATTGATGTAGGTTCATTGACTGTTGATGATGGTGATGGTGATACCACTATTGACGGCATTAATGTAACAAGCAGTGTTACTGCAGGTTCAACAACTTTGAAAGGTAAGATAGTTGCTGGGGGGGCTGCTAATTTAGGCGTGGTTTCTGTTACTGATAATAGTTTGTTAGATACTGGAACAAATGCGATTCTTGCGACCAGCATAGCAATAACAGATGCTAAAGAATTAACCATTGGCGCAAATCAAACAGGTGAAATTACATCTGGAAGCATTAAAAACACCACAGTTTCTAACGGGACTGGTATTTTAACCATACAGAATAATTCAGTAACCAGTAATCAAAACGCGTTAAAAATTAATTCTAGTATCTCAGTTGGTACGTTAAATCAAAATAATACTAAAGGATTGAAAGTTACTGGTACTAATAATACGGTGTCTGCAACTAATACAAATTTAACGGGTAATTTAACTACTAGTGGCAGTCAAAATTTGGGTGCGGTAGGTTTAAATGCAGACGTGACTTTAGACTCTACAGGTACTGATATTACTTTAGGTGCAGTTGATGCAAATGGCACTGGCACTACAGCTCGTGATTTAACAGTTGATGCTGGTGCTGACGGTGTTGTTACGTTGGGTGCGATAACAGATGCTGATGTTGTAACTGTGACAGGTAAAAGTTTAACTCTAAATGGAAGTGTGACTAGCTCTGGTGCGCAGGATTATTCAGCATCTGGGGATGTGACCATAGGATCAACTGTAACGTTAACGACAAGTGATGATGCAGTGTCACTTGGCAGTTTAAATTTAGGTGGTCATTCTTTAAGTATTCAAAGTGGGACAGGGTTAATTGATTTTACTGGTGCAGTAGGAACTACGGAGTCCGGTCAAAGTTTAACGTTAAATAACTTTACTGAAATTACATCAATTAGTGGTAATTTAACATTTGGTAGTTTTACTGGGTCACGTACTGATAAGACCTCAGATGCTGAAAAATTTATAGTCAACGATACCCTTAAATTTAATTATGGATTTGGGACGCTAACTTTTGAAGAAAATTTAGCTTTTAATAATAATTCATACTTAACAGTCGTCAATGAAGGAAATGATATTACATTTAATGGTTACATCATCATTGATGTTGATGATGACAATGGCAACTTAGATTTAACTACTGGTTCAGGTTTGATGTCGTTTAATAACTTGATTGGTGTTGGTGACGGTAATAATGAAAATCCATTAATGTTTACAAAATTAAATGGGTTAACAGTGACAACAGCATATACAAATGCTGGGAATGGGAATCAAATATATGATTTGATTATTCCTGATTCAGTATTAAGTACTGATTTAAATATCAGTTTTTCAACAAAATTTGTTGAAATCGGTACAACTAAAACATCGAGAATAGTAACGAGTGGTCTTTCGGATAATTCTCAAGACTTAGAATTAAGAAACGTAAGCTTTGCCGCTGATAATATTGAAATTGGTGGGGACGTTACTAATTTAAATTCATTTGAATTAAATGGAACAAGTTCAGTTAAAAATGTGACGACAGTTTCAAGCCAAAAATATACAGGTATTACTACTGTTTATGGCGATTTAGCTATTACTGGAGCAACACAAACCGTTACAGATGGCGGAGGGTTGAATGCTGAAAACCTTGAGTTTCTGCACATTAAAACCCAAGCGGATGCGGATAGTGGCTTTTTTAGTAATAAAAATGTTGGTGATCAAGTTGCTTCAATTAGTAATGTTAATGTTACTAATTCAGTAGATGGTAATGTAATAAATATCGGTTCTTTAAATACAGTTAATAACAACAATATTTATCAACAAGTAGTCATTAATGCTATTGATTCTGAAGGTGTTGCATCAGGTTCTATCGCAATCGGCAATGCCCTAGTGGGTAAATTAACTTTAACTGCTGATTCTGCTTATTTAGGGAAGACTGGAGTTATAAGTACCCGTGGTGATCAAAATTATGCTGCTGTAGATACTACATATTTACAAGGGACAACTTATACAATTGACTCGGATGCAGAAGGGGATGATGCATTTATAGCAAATAATATTGTTGTAACGGACGGAGTTAAAGCGACTTTTAATGTAGGTACCAAAGTAAACGAACAAGTAACGACAAAAGGGAAGTATACAGCAACTATTACTGGTGAAATTTCAGGTGAATTTAAATCTACTTCAAATACGGATGAGAGTGCAAATTCAGATGAATCAATAACCTTTGATACTAATGGAGAGGCCATTGTTTTAACATCAACAAACTTTGACGAGAATTCGTTAGATACTGTTAATTCACTTAAAAATGGAGATAAAGAAAAACTTTCAACAATTACTATAAATGGAATGGTTGGGAGCGGCGTTTCTACTATTGTTGATAGCGAGACGGTGAATGAATTGAATTTTTCATCGGGCGTTTTATCTTCAAACTTAGGTTTAACCTATCTAGGTGGTGACATAACTTTTGCAGGCACTACTTTTAATGCAGTAAATTCAAATAATCTAACTCTTGATACAAATAGTGGTACTGCTACTGGAAAAATCACATTTGATAATCAATTAGTTAATGCAAATATTGGCGAAATTAATTTAAATGGATTGGATGTCACTTTTAATGTTGATGGAGTAGATGATGGTAATGTTGACAATGACGGTGATTTAGTATTTGTTACAACAACTATCGATAATAACTTAAACGTTGAATTCTCTGGGCAAGATGTTTCTTTCATTTCGGCACTTCAAATAAAAGACGGAAAAACTTTGTCAGTGTCATCTGATCAGGCTGTTAATTTTGCTTCTGTGACTGGGGATGCAACAACTAACGCTAAGGAATCTTTAAATGTCACTTCTACTGGTGGAGCAATAACTTTTACTGGTGAAGTATCTAATCTAGATACGGTTTCGATTGATGCGGGTTTTAACAAAGTTACGTTTGGCAATTTAGTTTCGAGTATTACAAATTTTGATGTTAATGGAATTAATATAGAAGAAACAAATAACCAAATAGATATTGATAGTACCAGTTTGACAGCAGACCAAGATTTAAACTTAGCCTATTTAACTGGTGGAGGTAGTTCTAAAACTATAAATCTTAACGGTCTTTTAAATGATAGTTCAGTTGATATAAATTTAACTGCTGATACTATCGATATAGATTCAGAAACTGCAACGCTAAATACCTTAACCTTAGATGCAACTTCTGCAAATATAAAATCTGTTACAACCACTTATGATCAGGATTATTCAAAGGTAACAACTTTAACAACTTTAACAACTAATGGAACGGCGCCTTTAACTACTTTATCTTCAACATCAGGAAATATTTCTGCTGGGAGCATTTCGGCAGCTGGTCAAGATTTACAATTAACTGCAAATACAACTAATGGAATAATCACTATTGGTAATATTGGTAGTGATGCTGATTTAAATTCTTTAACAGTGACTGCAAATTCTTTATTTCTTGGTGATGTAAACACATCAGGAGCACAAGATTATTCAGCAGTAAATACCTTAACTTTGAATGGTTCATTAAATTCATCAAGTACGGGCGACATTACTTTTAGTTCAACAACTGATGATAAAATTATAATTGCCGAAGCTACAACGGCTTCTATCACTAATTCTGATGGGGGTATTTCTTTAAATAATGTTGAAGGTGTAGATGGTAATGATGCAGAGTCATTAACATTATCAGCAGGTGCTTCGAATATTTCTATAAATAATTTAAATTATAGTAGTACTGGATTATCGACAATCATTATTAATGATATTACTGCTGATTTAGATGCCTCAGGTAATTTAATTTTTAGGGATAAAGTAAATGAAGAAGCGAATCAGGTTTTAACTGTTAGCAATTTAAATTTAACTTATAACAATCATAATATTACTTTTGAAGAAAATGTTCTAATTGCAGAAGATGGAAATTTAACTGTTTCCACTGGAGAAAACTCAGCGGGAAATATTACATTTTCAGGTGATATTTCTGAAAAAGCGACTAATTATGATGATGTAATAGATAATGAAGCAACTCCCGTTTATGGTGCTGAGGACGAAATAGTATCCATTCAAACAGGCTCAGGCACTATCAATTTAGGTGGGGCAATAAATGGAATTGAAGATTTAACTTTAAATGGATTAAGTGGTTCTGCTGACGGTGGGGATATTACTTTTTCAGATACTAATAATTCAGATCTATATAACGACACAATCGTAATTGATAACACTTTAAATTTAAATTCGGCAGGGCAAAATTTCATTTTTGAAAATGATGTTGCATTAGCTGAAGGAGTCACATTGTCATTAAATTCCGTTCTTAGTGGTGGTGTGACAGATGGCGATATTCAGTTTAAAGGTTCTGTTTTAAGTTTATCTGAAGTAAGTGAATTAGATAGTATTGTTGACACTTCAGATGGATCGGGTGCTGGTGCTGGTACAGAGCATCTAAACTTGACGGCAGGTACGGGTAGTGTTTATTTTAAAGATGGAGATTTCACTTTACAACCAACAGATACTTATCAATCAGTATCTTTAGATTCGCTAACTGTTTCAGGTGCAAGTGCTGAACTGGGTCAGGTGACTACAACAGGTGCACAAGATTATTCAGCTGTTAATTTACTGGCTTTAAATAATTCATTGGAAGTAAGTGCAGCTGGTGATATTACAATTGGTGATGGTGCGGGTACTGAAAAAGTAACGGTTAATACTACTGGACATTCAATTACTGCAAATAATGGTAATATTACGATTCACTCTGAATTACAAGGTTCTGCAGGAACGGAATCATTAGAAATTACAGCAAATGATGCTGATGGTGTGTTGTCAAATATTGCTTTAAATGATGCTGTATCAAACTTAGTTTCATTCACATTGGATGCAGATTCAGCAACTTTAAATTCTGTAACAACCACTGGTGCGCAAGATTACTCGGCTGTGACTCAAACTACATTAAATGGTGATTTACATTCAACCACCTCTGGTTCAATTACCTTTGGTCGCGAAGCAAGTACAGCTCCTGTATTAAGTGCAGTTGCTGGCAATGTTGTAGTGGATGAAAATATTTCTATTACCACTCAAAGTGGTGCAGTGAATGTATTAGGTACTGTGACAGGTAATGGTGATAATGAAACGTTATCAATAATTGCTAAGGGGAATGCTATTGAAATTGACGGTACTGTTTCTTCATTAGGCGGCTTAACGCTTACAGGTAATACCGCTTCATTAAACTCAGTATCCACTTCAGGTGCTCAAAATTATTCAGGTGTTGGCACAACGACTTTAAATGGAGATTTAACAGCTACATCAGGTGATATTACATTTGGTCGTGAAGCTGGGACAAATATTACAAAAGTCGATGGGAATGTAAAAATTGCTGAAACGGGTAATGATACAGATGTTTCAATTAATTCAGCTGCAGGTGCGATTGTAATCAACGGCACATTGCAGGGTAGTTTGGCAGCAAACAATACAGAGAGTGTTTTGTTAACTTCAACGAATACTACGGTTAAAGGTGAGGTTACAAAATTAGAGAGTTTGACGACTAGTGGCGGCAACGTTAGTTTAAATACTGTGACGACTTCTGGCCTACAAAATTACTCTGGAATAGCAACATTAAATGGTGCGTTAAGTGGTTCGAGTTTGAGCTTTGCTGAAATTAATTTATTAACTAACGAGGCATTATCGGCGACAGGTACAAGTATCACAATTACGGGTGGTGTGACAGGTAATGGAAATACATTTGATGTAGATGCTAATACTTTTGTTTCGATAACAGGTGCAGTAGAAGATATTTCATCCATTGATGTTGATGCTAAAACAACGGCAATACTTGGTGCGATTACAAGTACTGGCAGTCAAGATTATTCAGGTGTTGGTACAACGACTTTGACTGGGGATTTAACAGCTACATCAGGTGATATTACATTTGGTCGTGAAGCTGGGACAAATATTACAAAAGTCGATGGGAATGTAAAAATTGCTGAAACAACTAAAACCACAGATGTTTCAATTAATTCAGCTGCAGGTGCGATTGTAATCAACGGCACATTGCAGGGTAGTTTGGCGGCAAACAATACAGAGAGTGTTTTGTTAACTTCAACGAATACTACGGTTAAAGGTGAGGTTACAAAATTAGAGAGTTTGACGACTAGTGGCGGCAACGTCAGTTTAAATACTGTGACGACTTCTGGCCTACAAAATTACTCTGGAATAGCAACATTAAATGGTGCGTTAAGTGGTTCGAGTTTGAGCTTTGCTGAAATTAATTTATTAACTAACGAGGCATTATCGGCGACAGGTACAAGTATCATAATTACGGGTGGTGTGACAGGTAATGGAAATACATTCGATGTAGATGCTAATACTTTTGTTTCGATAACAGGTGCAGTGGAAGATATTTCATCCATTGATGTTGATGCTAAAACAACGGCAACACTTGGAGCGATTACAAGTGCTGGCAGTCAAGATTATTCAGGTGTTGGTACAACGACTTTAAATGGAGATTTAACAGCTACATCAGGTGATATTACATTTGGTCGTGAAGCTGGGGCAAATATTACAAAAGTCGATGGGAATGTAAAAATTGCTGAAACGGGTAATGATACAGATGTGTCAATTAATTCAGCTGCAGGTGCGATTGTAATCAACGGCACATTGCAGGGTAGTTTGGCAGCAAACAATACAGAGAGTGTTTTGTTAACTTCAACGAATACTACGGTTAAAGGTGAGGTTACAAAATTAGAGAGTTTGACGACTAGTGGCGGCAACGTTAGTTTAAATACTGTGACGACTTCTGGCCTACAAAATTACTCTGGAATAGCAACATTAAATGGTGCGTTAAGTGGTTCGAGTTTGAGCTTTGCTGAAATTAATTTATTAACTAACGAGGCATTATCGGCGACAGGTACAAGTATCACAATTACGGGTGGTGTGACAGGTAATGGAAATACATTTGATGTAGATGCTAATACTTTTGTTTCGATAACAGGTGCAGTAGAAGATATTTCATCCATTGATGTTGATGCTAAAACAACGGCAATACTTGGTGCGATTACAAGTACTGGCAGTCAAGATTATTCAGGTGTTGGTACAACGACTTTGACTGGGGATTTAACAGCTACATCAGGTGATATTACATTTGGTCGTGAAGCTGGGACAAATATTACAAAAGTCGATGGGAATGTAAAAATTGCTGAAACAACTAAAACCACAGATGTTTCAATTAATTCAGCTGCAGGTGCGATTGTAATCAACGGCACATTGCAGGGTAGTTTGGCAGCAAACAATACAGAGAGTGTTTTGTTAACTTCAACGAATACTACGGTTAAAGGTGAGGTTACAAAATTAGAGAGTTTGACGACTAGTGGCGACAACGTCAGTTTAAATACTGTGACGACTTCTGGCCTACAAAATTACTCTGGAATAGCAACATTAAATGGTGCGTTAAGTGGTTCGAGTTTGAGCTTTGCTGAAATTAATTTATTAACTAACGAGGCATTATCGGCGACAGGTACAAGTATCATAATTACGGGTGGTGTGACAGGTAATGGAAATACATTTGATGTAGATGCTAATACTTTTGTTTCGATAACAGGTGAAGTGACTAACGTAAATACTGTTGATATTGATGCAGGTACGACAGCAGCCATAGGTTCGGTGACAAGTACAGGTGAACAAAATTATTTAGATGTTATTGGGATAACAACTGTAAATGGAAATTTAACCGCTGGCAGTGCGATTAATTTAAATAAATTAACTATTGGGTCACCAGCAAACGGGGCATCAGCAAACTTGGTTCTTGATGCTACTGGTGGTAGTGGCAATATCTCAATTAATTCTGTCGTTGGCTCTGCTGGTGATACCTTAACTCTTCAAGCTGGTTCTGGCACGATTTCTTTTAAAGATGCTAATGGCGGCGTAACTGGGGTAGATACTTTAGCGATACAAGGTACGGTAACTTCTGATTTTAATAATGATTTTACAACTGTAAATGTCATTGGGTCAGCCACTTTTAATTCTTCAAATAATTTATCATTTACAAATGTAAATTTAGATGCGAATGAATCGTTAATTTTAGGTCAAACAAATAATACTCAAAATATTCAAATCGAAACATTAAACGCAGCTAATGATTCAGATTCATTGACTCTACATGGTCAGTATATTGGTACTGGTGATTTGGGTGGTGTGGGTACAATTTCATTAGGTCAAGCAAGTTCAATCATTACTAAAAATGAAGCCATATCAATCAACAATTTAGAATTATTAACAAATTCTGATGCTTTAATTCAGATTAACCCTGCAGATAATGATCAAACAACTGCTGAATCGATTACCATTTCTGGAACAGTTACTGGCCAAGACACTACTAATAACAACGCTGAGCATTTAACCCTTACTGCTCTAGGCGGTTCTGTGAAGATTGATAAGGCGGTAGATAAATTAGAATCTTTGACGATCACTGCAAATACCATTGGATTAACTTCTGTTAATACAACGGGTGATCAAACTTATTCGGATGGATTAGAAGGAGGCAGTAAAAGTACCACAACTGTTTCGACTGAGTTAATTTCTACATCAGGGAATATTAAACTTGAAAATCTAAAAGTTGGCGATACTAGTAGCGGAACAGACGTTGTTATTCAAACATCTTTGAGTTTAATTAGTGACTATACAGGAGGCTCTAATGAAGGTGATGATGGATATGTGAAGCCAGAATTGCGAGAGTTGATTTTAGATCCTGCTGGAGATATTCTGATTGACGGGACAATTACTGGACTGGCTACTTTAGTTCCAAATCCAAATGCAAGTGGCACTAACCTTACAATTAAATCTTCAGGAGATGTGACTGTAAGCGAAGATATTATTAATATTAATGAATTGATAATTGCATCGGGTGGAAGATTAAAAATAAATAATACAGATAATGTTAATGACGTTTCAATTATCGCTGACCAATTTTTTATTGACCAAAGTACGGAGCTATCTCCAGGGAAAATTAACTCAACCAATATAATTATTGGTAATGAGTATAATGATGAATTAATAGAAATAACTTCTAGTACGGTTGATATAGATGGTAATCAAAAATTAGAAATTATAGGTAATATTGAAATAATGGACGGCACCGATGTTTTATTTGGTGATAATACCGGTACAAATAAAAACACGAATATTTCGATTATTGGTACATTAGCTGGAAAAGATGGTGGTGATGATGAATCAATTACATTTGTCGCTGGCTTAGGTGATGTTGTTATTAAAAATAAAGATGGGCAGGCTCTAACAGCTATTAATAATATTGAAAATATCAATGTTATTTCAGCTAATAGTTTTGAGACTATTGCTATTGATAATGCTAAAAATGTTGTGATTGAATCTGATTCAGTCGATCTTCAAACTGTAACAGCGACTGGAGAAATCAACTTAACAAAAGTAACCAATACAATTTTGAATGGAGATTTATCCGCAGCAAATATTAATTTAAATACAATTGATGGTGCTGGTGCATTAAGTTTAACTACAACTGCAACAGGGGCTGTAAACATTGATGGTAATGTTATTAATTTAGACTCCCTAACTATTTCAGCAAATACCGCTTCATTAAAATCTGTAACAACCACAGGTAATCAAGATTACTCAGATGTTACAACCACAACTTTAAATGGTGATTTATCGGCATCAAATGGTAATGTGACTTTTAATGAACTAAGTATTGCTGGAGAAAGTTCAATAACTGCTTCAGATGCAAGTAATACTGAATCAAATGATATTGGTTTAATTAGTTTTAATGGTTCAGTTGGCTCCGGAACTGGTACTCAATCATTAGAGGTAACTGCTCAAGAAGAAATTCGGGCAAATGATTTATCTGGCGTGGATTTAATTTTAAATAGTAATTTAACAGCGGTGAATGGTGATTTAACCTTAGGGAAAACCACTGTTAAAAAAAGCGTCACAATCTCAGCTGGAACCAATGCTTTAAACATTGGTGACACCGATATTCAAGGTTCAAACACATTAACCTTAGGTAAAAGTTCGAAAACGACCGTGTCAGGTGTTGTTACAACAACTGATGGATTAGGTGATGCAGGGACTGGAAATTTAGTGATTAATTCCACCGGTTCAGTTGATTTTGAAGCTGCAGTGGCGGTTAACGATTTAACCGTTACTAACTCAGGTGGAGTGGAGTTTTCAAAGTCTGTAACTGCTAATGATGTAGTAGTTAATGCGACTAATGATGCTAAATCTATTGCATTCTTAAATGGATTAACAGCCACTTCATTTGCAACAAACTTAACTTCTGAATATGAAAATTTCTCTATAGTGTTTGGAGATGGTACAAATATTATTAATGCTACGACACTTACTAATACTGGCGGTGTAACAATAAATGGTACAGCCAACTTTATAAATGGTTTAACTCATATTACGGGCAATACAGAAATTGCAGGTACGTTACAGTCTGGATCACAAAATATCACATTGGGTACAGTTACTTTAGCTGGTCCTTCAAGTATTTCTGCTTCAGAATCAGGTAAACAAATAACTATTGCTGGCGTTAACGCTCACTTAGGTGACGTGACTGATTCTCATGAATTGACATTAACGGCTTCTCAAATAAATAGCTCAAGCGATATTGTAGTGGGTGGAGATTTAACAGTTTCAGGAAATTTAGATTTTGCGACTGCTACAGCTGATAATGTTGACAATATTGTTTCAAAAACTGGAAAGCTAAGTTTAGGTAATATCATAAATGCAGAGCATTTGATGATAAGTGCTAATAATGGTGTATCACTTAGCGGTAATGCTAATTTGTCTTCTACAGATTTAACAATAGAAAATGTAAATGAAGATATCGTAATTGGAACCAGTATTTCTTCATCTTATATCGACATTAAAAATGAAAAAGGTAGGTTGATTATAAATGACGATGTACAAATTATTGCAAATCAAAATGCAAGTGATTTAGCCGACAAAGAAATAATCCGACAAGTAAAAATTAACGAAGGTGGCGAAGAATTTGATGAGGTTCTTTTCTCAGAATATTATTTTACTGAAATTACAGAAAATGATGGTGAAAGTCGAATTAATATTGAAGCAACAGATTTGGATTTGAACGGTGTAATTCGTGCTGATTTTGTCACATTGACTGCAACAAATGAAAATAAATTAATTTTCCAATCTCATAATTTATATGGGGCAACCGTAAGTGAAACTGATGGTGTATATTCCGTAAATGCACCACTAAATGATGATGCAATTGATGATGCATTCAAATTCACTTTTTCTGAATTTGATAAAATTAATTCATTCACAAGTAATCAAAATATTAATTTGCATCTTAAAGCCGACGATCTTGTTTATGTTGCAGGTGATTTTGCTTCTCTATCAGACAGTAAAGCATTGGATTTAAATTTATTTTTAAATATTAGTGATTTAGATAATGATAATGATGGTGGGCAGGTCTTTATTGGTAGTACTGTTGAATCCATTTATTATATTGAAGATGATGTTATGAAAACAGATGCAGCTGTGACTGGTACTGAATATCAATCATCGGTTTTAGGTGAAAATAATATTGTATTGAATTCAAGTTTTGATCATTTATTTAAATATAAACAAGGTGACTTGATTGTAGATAATTTACATGTTGGTTATTCTGGAGAAGATTTCCTTAAATTAAATCCAAATACTGAAAAAACAATTAGTGAAACTTACGTTATTGGTAATGTAACTACTGATAATGATCTATCTCTTAATTCTGATAAACAATATTTAAGTCAATCGCCATTTGTTAATGGTGTGACAAGTGTAGAATCAAAATTAGTTGCGAATGGTAGTTTGTCTTTTAATACTACCGAAGCGGTTATTATTGAAAATGATTTAACCTTACAGTCAAAAAATGATTTGAACCTTTCACAGTTTAATATCATTGGTGATGTTACTAAACCAAGTAAAGATAAGAATGTTATTATTATCGCTGGTGGTGATGTGACTTTAGGTAAAGTTGGTGGAAGTGAAATTAACGAAGCAGTCACTTCGCTAAGAGTTATTATTACAACTGACGATATTCATACTGATGATAATAAGAATATATTAGATGAAGGCAAAATTTTAAAAGCAGCCACTTCAGGGGATGTAATTTTAACTCAAGATATTTACACTTCGGGTGCAGTCAATTTTGATAAGACTACTTCTTTAAAAGTCAGAGAAAGTGATGTATCAATTAATGCACAGAATGTAATTATTAATGAATTAAATACTGTAAATTCATTAAATGTGAATTCTGATTCTGTTGAATATAATGAGCTAAATGTAAATGCTAATAAATTTACAGTAAATGCGGATTTGAACTTTAATAATATAGGCAGCGACCTTAACCTTAAGGTGAATGAGTTTGATTTGGACGGTAAATTTACTACTTTAAATATAGGGTCAACTTCTATTGAGGGTGAATTATTCCAGATTGAAGGTGATTTTGAAGCTAATGCATTAAAAGCTAATTTGAAGTTTGATTCAGATACTACAATTATTAAAGGGAATGTAAATGCAAGTGATTTATTAACTCTTGATTTTTCAACAACCAATTTAATAATTAATGGTGGAATTAAAATACCTGCAGCAACGTCTGTAAATGTAAATTCTGAAAATATTTATTTATCAGGAAACTTTGCTGCAACAAGCGCGGTTATGAGTTTTAACAATGATATAGTTCTAATGAATGATGTTACTTTTAATGTAAATAAGTTAAATCTACCTTCAAATATTAAAGATATTAATTTAATTGATGATACAGAATTTAAAAATATAGTGGATGATCAATTCATTGTTAGTAATGAATCAATTGACTTGGATCTAATTAATGTTGGTGTGATTGGTTTGTCATCGACAACTGAAATAAATTTAGATCAAGGTGATATTAGATTTAATTCAGCTACAGATCAATTTAATAATTCAAATGTTGAAGTTAATGAAAATGCACAGAATAATTTGAAACTTTCAACGAATGGTTCGGTAACATTAGGTGAAAATATTGGGTTTGCTGGTGAAATAAAATCATTATCAGTAGAGAGCAGTAAACTGAATTTATTTGGTAATATTTCAACCTCCAGTAGTTTAACACTTAGTGCTGATGAAATAATTAATGGCCAAAACATAGCACTTACATTAGATTCCTCAAGGTTATCACTTGGTGGTAAGTTTATAACTGATTCGGATATTGGTAGTTATGATCTTACTTTATCTGAAAATGTGAATGCTTATAGTGATTTAGATTTATCAGATGTTAAAGTCAGTTCATTAAGCAACTCAGGTCTAAAATTCAATAGTGCTTATATTTGGGTCGATGAATCAGGTGAAACTCAAAAAAATACAAATACTATCATCCTCGGCAACGTCAGCGCAGACTACCTAACCTTTGAAGGTGTCTACACTTTTGATGGAGACATCACGTCAACAGGCTCTAAAGGTATGTCGTTTAATTCAATTAATGGTGAGTTATCGTCAGATGTGACATTTAAGTCTTACGAATCATCAACAGGTGTGGGTGGTGATGTATTGTTGAGTAACTCTTTAATTAATACATACGAATATGACTTAACCATTATTGGTAAAAGCGTCACGATGAATGAATCCTATAAAGATGGTTCAGTGATTCAATCAGGTGGCGGTAATATTGAAGTGAATGCTTTAAATGGTGACATTAAATTAACTGAAATCGATAACCCTTATGGTAATGTTGTTTTAAATAGTTCAGGTACGGTCATCGCATCTGACACTGTATTTACAGGCAATACCATTAATGATTCGATTGTGGTAACGGGTGAGAAGTTAACAATTAATTCTTCTGGTGTGGGTGTCAGTGCAAGTAATCCGTTAGTGGTCAGTATTGAAAACGGCATTACGTTAAATGTTGATGCACCCATTGCTTATATTGATAACTTAACCCAAACCAATATTGTAAGCTCCCCTGGTTTAACAGTGATTGATCCACGTAAAGACCGTATTGAAACTACTGACACTGCAAATACTTTATCAACGATCAGTTTTGATCAAGCCGATGATGAGGATTCTGTAGATTCAAAAGATTCAAGTAAAGTCTATGCACCAGGTGTTAATTCTAATGACATGGATATTGACGGTAACTATACGATTGCCTCATTAGTACCAACTGTACCGACATTAATTAAAACCGATGGCGGTTGGATTTTCTCTCATGGTCAATTTAATGTTCAAGATGACGATGAAGAAGATGAAGTAGAAACCCATATCCGTAAACGCAAAAAGAAAGAAGGCAATTCACAAAAAGTTGAGTGGTTTTTAGAAAACCCATTAAGCTCACTTTAATTGCCGTAAACAATGCGCTAGATTCTTAAGAATTTAGCGCATTTTTTTTGAATAAATTTAGCAACTAAGTTTTAAACTGTTAATAAAAATAGGAGTGTTAAGTGACCCAAGATACCGTTAAACAAACTGAACAATCAGTTGAGTCAAAACAAGATACCAAACAAATGAACAGCCACATATCAGCTGGAATTAAACATTATAAAGAGTTTGTATTAAACTGGTTGGACGTGCGTAATATCCCTTCGGATTCAACAAAAATGTATATCATCGAAGGCGATCAATATTCGATTGTTAACAGCCAAGACGACATAGACGCAGCACAAAAAAAAGGAGTCAACTTTAGAATAGGACACTTAGTTGTGCTAGTACGTGAACTATTTTCAAAAGAGCAAGGCATTGTATCAGCCATGCAAATGTTAGAATTTTTAAACGCATCAGAAAAGTCCGTAGAAAATGATAATTACCTAGATGCCTTTATCTCCTATTCAAGCGCCCTTGAAAAAATGGAATATTTAGTAAAAGCCGATTTTAATCGAAACAATCAATCCGCATAAAACCCATCCCTTTCGCCCTGCACCATCAAAGTAGGTGCGAGATTCATAGACACAAGGATGTGACTAACTAGAATTGTGCCTAGATCGTTCAATAATTGTAAAACACACCTGTAGGTTCGGGATTTATTCCGAAAAAACTAACCTCATTCTGTAGGTTCCGGATTCATTCGGAAAAACCATCTGTGGTGCGGGATTCATAGACACAGGGATGTGACTAATTAGAATTGTGCCTAGATCGTTCAATAATTGTAAAACACACCTGTAGGTTCGGGATTTATCGTCACAGGGATGTGACTAATTAGAATTGTGCCTGGAGCATGCAATCGTTCCGAAAAAACTAACCCAATCATTAAAACCAAATATGTTGAAAATCTCACAATGAATCCCGACCCTGTAAGTTCGGGATTTATTGTGAAAAAACAAA
This sequence comes from Marinicellulosiphila megalodicopiae, assembly GCF_045862395.1. Classification (NCBI taxonomy): domain Bacteria; kingdom Pseudomonadati; phylum Pseudomonadota; class Gammaproteobacteria; order Oceanospirillales; genus Marinicellulosiphila; species Marinicellulosiphila megalodicopiae. The sequence continues at coordinate 3,302,778 of NZ_AP023087.1, read as the reverse complement.
CCTTAATCTGTAGGTTTCGGATTCATTCGAAAAAACCATCTGTGGTTCGGGATTCATAGACAAAGGGATGTGACTAATTAGAATTGTGCGCGCCTAAATGGACTTAGGTGGTAGAGCGACGCATGCCTAAATCGATTTAGGTAGTAGAATTATGTCTGGAACAAATAATCGAGGATGCCAAGCCGAAGAGCATGCAATCGATGCACAAAAAAACTAAAATAATCGGTCATCCTCGATGGTTTGTTATCGGTGATCCAGTGCCTTTCATTCTTACTAGCAATTTTTAAAAATACAAGCCATGTACAAAAATTGATGGATTTTTTTACTGTATTCATGGAGGTAATTTGGTATTGTTTGCCTTGATAAATTCACTTAATGGTTTCTATTTAATTGACCCTTTAATCGGCTCAAGCCAAATAGTTAAGCCCCTTACTCCCTTAAAAGGATATAGACATGTCACAAGTCAATCTTAAAACACTTATCTCTAAAAATAACAAATACTGCAAGCGCACATTAGAAGGCGCTGCGGGTTTATGCCTGTCTCGAACGCATCAAAACGTTGAGATCGAACATTGGTTGATGAAACTAATTGAAGAGCCAACAGCAGACATTAATCTTATTTTTGGCTACTACAGCGTATCTCTTGAAACCGTAGTCGATGACATCAACAAATACCTAGAAAACCAACGCACGGGCAGCGACGAAACCCCAGCGTTTTCAACACATTTAGTCAAAGTGCTAAACGAAGCTTGGGCAATTGCGTCACTTGAATTCAGTGACACTCAAATTCGCTCTGTTTATATTTTAATGTCTGTATTGTCACAAAATAACGCATTAACCACAGGCAACCCTATTTCAGCGCAGTTAGATAAAATTGACTTAGCCCATTTAAAATTAAACTTTAATGAGATTATTGGCGATTCAAGCGAGCAGCCACTTGGCGCTAATTCTGCAAATCAATCCAGCTCAAACAACACAAACAGCAAAACCCCAGCGTTAGATCAATTCACAGTAAATTTAACGCAACGTGCACGCGACGGTAAAATTGACCCAGTGATTGGTCGAGACGATGAAGTGCGTCAAATCATCGATATTTTGTCTCGTCGTCGTCAAAACAACCCAATCTTAACCGGTGAAGCAGGCGTAGGTAAAACTGCTGTCGTAGAAGGGTTTGCAAACAAAGTCGTTGCGGGCGAAGTGCCACCAAGTTTGCAAAATATTGAATTACGCACATTAGATTTAGCCTTGTTACAAGCAGGCGCTGGCGTAAAAGGCGAATTTGAAAACCGCCTAAAAGACGTAATCAAAGAAGTACAATCATCCGCGACACCCATTATTATCTTTATTGATGAAGCTCACACATTAATTGGCGCAGGTGGTACAGCCGGCCAAGGCGATGCAGCGAACTTAATTAAGCCAGCGTTAGCTCGTGGCGAGTTACGTACCATTGCTGCAACTACATGGGCAGAATATAAAAAATACTTTGAAAAAGATCCAGCATTAGCGCGTCGTTTTCAAGTGGTTAAAATTGAAGAACCATCAACCGAAAAAGCCATTCAAATGTTACGCGGCTTATCAGGCACCATGATGAAACATCACAGTGTTGATATTTTAAACGAAGCGGTCATCGCAGCGGTGCAATTGTCTGATCGATACATTACAGGTCGTCAACTGCCAGACAAAGCCATTGGCTTATTAGATACTGCCTGTGCGCGCGTGCAATTATCTCAAGCAGGCGTACCCGCAAGAATTGAAGAATTAAATTACAAATTATTCAAAAACAAAACCGAGTTAACCTCCTTAGAGCGTGAAAATATCGTCACAGGTGAATACGAACAACAAATTCAAGACATCCAAGAAGACGACATCGTATTAGAAAAACAACTGTCCGAATTACAAACATTGCTTGAAAGCGAATTAGCGTTAGTAAAAGAAATCAGCGCCGTAAAAGACGAACTAAAAGAACAGTTTGCAGCGCAAGAGCCCGACCAAGACAAAATCAAAACATTAGCTGCAGACTTAAAAGCGAAACAAACGCAATTATCAGAATTACAAAACAACCAACCCATGGTATTTGAATCCGTCGATGCCCAAGTGATTGCCGAAGTGGTAGCAGACTGGACAGGCATTCCAGTAGGGCGTATGCAATCAGATGAAGTACAAGGCATATTAGATTTAGAAGATCGCATGCGCGAACGAGTAGTGGGCCAAGACCACGCACTAAAAGCCATCACCAAAATCGTACAAACCTCAAAAGCGAAATTAACCGACCCAAGTCGCCCAATTGGTGTGTTTATGTTGGCAGGCACCAGTGGGGTAGGTAAAACAGAAACTGCATTAACCTTAGCCGAAAACGTATACGGCAGCGAAGCAAACGTGACAGTCATTAACATGTCAGAGTTTAAAGAAGAGCACAAAGTATCGTTATTGTTAGGCTCGCCTCCAGGTTACGTAGGATACGGCGAAGGTGGCATCTTAACCGAAGCCGTACGTCGCAAACCTTACAGCGTCGTATTATTAGACGAAATGGAAAAAGCGCATCCAGGTGTGCACGATATTTTCTTCCAAGTGTTTGATAAAGGCATGTTAAAAGATGGAGAAGGTCGAGACATCGATTTTAAAAACTGCATCATCATCATGACATCCAATGTTGGCACCGACACCATCATGAACCTTAAAAAATCTGGACAGCCAATGCCAGACGAACAAGGTTTATCAGAAGCGATTCGTGATGACTTATTAGGCGCGTATAAACCTGCATTTTTAGGCCGAATCAAAGTGATACCATACTTACCATTAGAAGATGACGTATTGTTAAATATCACCAAAATTCAATTAGGTAAACTAAGCAAACGCGTAAAAGACAACTACAGCGCGACACTAACATTTACCGACGAAGTTGCCATTAATATCGTACAACGCTGCACCGAAGTCGACTCAGGTGCGCGTAATATTTATCAAATTATAAACAATACGATTTTGCCAGATTTATCAGAAGCATTTTTAAACAAAATGTTAGAAGAGGGTGATATTGATACTGTGACAGTGAGTGTGGGCGAAGGCGAAAAAGCGAATACGTTTGAGTATGAGTTTGTGATGGTTTAAATGAACATCCCCCCTTCGGATTAACTCGAAGGGGATTTAATCTAATAATTAAAATTTATTAGATTTATGTGAATTTTAAGTATTTTAAAATAAAAAAGCATGATTGAAATCGGTAATTAATTACAAAATTTAAAAGGTATTTAGTATGTATGAATTTAGATTTGAAACTTCTTCAGGGTGCATTAATAATGATCTACTTGTAGTTGAAAAATTCTCAGGCACAGAAGAAATTTCTGAATTATATAGGTATGAGATCATATTAACTGTTAAAAATCATGAAATTGAACATGAAGATTTTATGGGCAGCAATTGTACTTTAATTATTGGTGAAAAAGATCTAATTACTGACTCGAATGTAGTTGAAAGAAAAATTCATGGAGTGGTTTCTAGATTTTGTCAATTAAAGCCAATCAAACTTGATGACGATAAAGGGGTGTTATATCGTTATAAAATTATTTTATCTCCTAAGCTTTGGGTATCAACCCAGTCATCTCAATATCGTATATTCCAAAATAAAAATATTATTGAAATAATAAACGAAGTACTTGAAGCGCCAAATGGATTAGTCGTATCTGATAACCCACAGGCTAAAGCACAATTAGGGGAGTCATCAGATGATGTTGTCTTTTTATTAGAAGAAGAATTAGACGTAATAGAATATAAAGTTCAATATAATGAATCAGATTTTGCGTTTATTTCAAGGCTACTTGAACATCATGGTATTTATTATTATTTTGAACAACTCGAAGATAAAGAGCGAATTGTTTTTTGTGATCAAATGGATGACTTTCCAATAACTGGTGATTCTGTTGCAGTTTATAACCCTGATTATAATGTGAAATCAGCGCAACAAAATATTATTTATGAATTAAATAAAATTCATAATCATGTGCTCTCGAATGTTATTTCAACTGATTTTAGTTTTACGCAAAGTCATGTGAATCAGCAGGCGCAAATAACAGGCAGCTCAAATGGAATTGGCGTTTTACAAACCTATGGAGAACATTGTAAATCACCTCAGGAATTAGAAAAGATTACTGAAATACGGACACAAGAGTCAGCCTGTCGTATGAACAGTATTGAAGGCAAAGGGCTTAATCCACGTTTTAGTGCGGGTCATATATTCACTTTAAAATCAGCATCAGTTTTAATGATTTCAACTATAAAACAAGATTTTAATTATTTGCTGACTAAGGTAAATCATTTTGGGGAACAAGTGATAGATCCATCTGGAAATGTAGGTGCTACAGAATATTATAATGAGTTTGAATCAACAGAAGCAGACATACAATTTAGGCCTATTCGAAATACAGCAGTTCCAAAAATGTATGGAATAATGAATGGCTTTATTGATTCTGAACAAGACGGAACTAGGGCCGATCTTGATGAGATGGGACGTTATTTAGTAAGAATGCCTTTTGATATCAGTGATACTGCAGAAGGTCAAAAATCAAAACGTATAAGAATGGCACAACCTTATGGTGGAGCAAATGCTGGTTTCAGTTTTCCGATTTTAAAAGGTACAGAAATAATTTGGGCATGCATAGATGGTGACGTTGACCGTCCAATTATTATTGGTGTCGTTCCAAACCCAGAACATAGAAGCCCTACCAATATAAATAACAACAGAAGCGCAATAATTAAAACTCATAGTGGTATCACCATGAGTTTTAACGATGGTGAAGGAGTCGCACAACAATCAAATGGTTCATCAAATGGGCAGCAAGGCAATCAACGTATTGAGCCAGTAGAAAATATCCGAACACACTCAAATGTAAAAACTAGTGAAAATGCACTTCATGAAAAAGAAATTGATACTGAACCTTCAATAAAGATTAAAGACACACAAAAATATTCAGTGATAAATAATAGTGTCAATATTAAGTTAGACGAAACAGAAAAAGTATTAGTTGAAGACTTTAATGTGATAAATCAAACATCAGTTCAATCTTTAGAAATGCAACAACAGCAAGAAGTGTTATTAACGCAACAAGATAATTATGTAATGAATGAACAATTAGGTAAGGGGAATAATTTTAAATTGCATGTGCCTTATTTGCATATGGATCATAAAACTGGGGTAGTGGATGAAGCTAAAAAAGGGTTTTCGTATTTAAGAATGGGGAACCATGGGGAAGGTGAGAAAATTGAATATGGAGCAGGTAATACTCAAACGAGCCCTGAAAATGTTGAAATAAATACAAAAAATTCTAGTTGGGTTGATTATACTTCTGGGAATAGAACTACAGTTACTGATGGTGAAAAAACGGAAATTATTAATGGTGGGAAAAGTACTTTTGTTGTGTATAGCCCAACACCTGAGGAAAGTAAGAAAAAAATTGCTTATAAAAAAGTTATTTCATATGATGAAAGTACTGATAAAACAAAAGTGGTCACAGTCGATAATACTAAACAAAGTAAATTTCTAAGAGACTATAAAGAAGAGTTTATCTTAGGAGGTAAAATAGAAGGTATAATAGGGTCAGTTACATCATATTTTGGAGGTGTGAAAACTGATATTTCTACAGGTACCCAAGTTTCTGTTTGTGCTGATGTGAAAGTAAATGTAGGTGCTTCACTTGACCTTACGTGGACTAAAGGGGCAATAACGTCAATTTCCAAAGAAGTTTCAAAAGGTGCTGATGATAAGGTTGATTTGTATGTTGCTAATCATGATACGCTAAATACTGATTTCGAAGATTTTTCAAAAAATGGTGTGGCTGGTGTTTCTACAGTTGCAGCTCTGGGAGGTTTTGCTTTAGGTATGGTAGGTGCAAGTGATGGCGGTGGAGATATTGAAGATATAGCGGCACAGAAATTATCTTCAGGTGGCGGCTGGTTACTATCAGCAGGTTTATTAGCCTTAGCAGCAAAAGTTGCAAATAAAAATAGTAAGGTTAGTAAAGGGTTTACACCCGAAAAAAGAAATTCTCAATTAAAAATGGATAAAGTTTTATCAAGTTTGGCAGTAGGGGATGGCAGTAAAGTAAATAATCAAGTTTATTTAGATAATGAAAAAGTTACGATAGGAACGGGTTTAAAGAAAAATAAATTTGATAGCCAATCAGAAATTGAAGTGGTTGATAATAAATGTGAGGGTAGTTTTTTAAATATGGACGAAAAGAAAACCTATATTCGTTCGGGTAAAGGCGGTGAAATTGAATTAAGCACATTTGATAAAGAACAATTTATTAAATTTTATAAAAAAGGAAATGTACAGCTTCGAGCTAAAGATGGAGAAGATTTAAAGATCTCTAATAGTAATCAAACTATAACTATAAAGAAAAAAAGTATTAATATAAAAGCTGATGATATTAAATCTACTGGTAAATGTAAATTGGGTAAAAGTAGTTCATTAACAGTTGAATAAAATATGTAATCTATTTAATTGGATTAAATATATAGAAAATCATTTTGATTTATAACGGTTTTTGAGAGGATAATACAATATGAAGAGTGAAAAATATGATTGTGCATGATTTTGTAATTAAAAATACTTTTAAAACTATATTGGCAATTAATGGTATTGTATTCAGTTTATTGTTTATTGTTTTGTTATTATCCTCAATGTCAATTGAGCAAATACTTACAGTACCATTAAGTTGGCTTACTAATTCAGTTGTAACCCAAACTAGTGAAAGTTATCAATATGGTTCTGTTTCAGGGAATATAATTTCCAGTTTCTACCAGATAAATGAAGGCATAATGAAACCAATAAATGCACTTTCTTACAATATAATTGGTGCCATTTTTTTTGGAGCAATTATATCCATATTGGTTTTAATCTCGACCATGATAAAGAAATTATGGTTGATTAGTTTTAGAGTTTTCATAATATGGTCACCTTCTTATATTTTTCTAATTTTACTAAAAATTGATTTATCATATACAATTTTGGAATTTGTTGCTTAATGACATTGTCTATTAGTCTGAAACACACGATTGAGAAATTCAATAGGGTCAAATCGTACGCCGTTACCGGCAATATATCTAGCAGGTTAAAGTCCTGTCCTAGGAATTACTCATTCACCTAGGTAGCACTGAAAAGCAGTGTTCAAGTAATTGGATGCTGTAAGTTTTTCAAAGGCGAAACCGCAGACCGCAACGCAAGTGAATCTGTTTAGCCTCGTTAACTAAATAAGGACGCTGACTCTCTGATTTGAAGGGGAAAGCTGTCATCTTTCAATCAAAAATATGATTTCTAATCTGTCTTTTTTAGACAGTCACAAACATGTTTAATGAGCATGAACGAAAGAGTCCTTCGGGGTTATAAGAGTGGTATGTGGTGGAAGATACATTGTGCAGGACGGGAGATCCAATAAGGTGATTTTTGCAGAATCAACGGTCATTTATAAGCGAAGAGCGAAATGATGACGGGCTTTATTGGAAGTCAGAGGGGCTAATAGTACCGTTTGAGGGTGAGCGACAACATAACGACACCCAAGGGAAGTGGCTCTACTTTATTCATGTAACCAAAGAGGAAAAGGCTCAGATGATTGCATTATGCTATTAACATCTTCCAGTTTGAAAAAACGAGTCGGTGACCTTCAGAGGAAACTATTTCAAAAAGCCAAACAACAATCCACATTTTGCTTTTATTCAATCTATGACAAGGTTTATCGTTTGGATGTCCTGCAATATGCTTACGAACTTGTTAAGAAAAACAATGGCAAACCTGGTTTAGATCGGGTGACATTTGAAACAATAGAACGAGAAATATCAAAGTGGCGTTACTTAAATATTTTACAATCTAAGCTTAAATTTAATTCCTATCAATCCAGTCCAATTAAACGTGTCGACATACCGAAAGGTAATGGCGAAACTCGTCCGTTGGGTATCCCGAATATTGAAGATCGAATCATCCAAATGGCTGTTAAAATTGTCATTGAACCAATTTTTGAATCGGGCTTCAGTAATAACAGTTACGGATTTCGTCCTAATCGATCGGCTCATCAAGCCATGAACAGTATTACTCAATCGTTAAGATCGGGACATACACAAGTGATTGATGCTGACCTGTCGAAATACTTTGATACCATCGCGCACGTTAAGCTCATGAAGTTAGTATCGCTGAGAGTTTCTGATAAGAAAGTATTAGCGTTATTAAATCAATGGTTAAAGTCGGTGGTGATCAAAGTAGAAAAGAGCGGAAAACAAACGGTTATTGCAGGTGGTAAGAAAAGTAAATTAGGCACACCTCAAGGTGGTGTTATCTCGCCATTATTGGCCAATATCTATCTGGATGTATTGGATAGAATATGGGACAAACACAATTTAGCATTTAAATTAAAAGCGAAAATAGTCCGATACGCTGACGATTTAGTGATTCTTTGTAAAAATGAAACAGATGCATCATATAAAGTGTTAACACAAGTTTTGGGTAAATTAGATTTACAACTTAATGGAGACAAAACTGAAGTGGTAGATTCGCTAAAAGAGAAGTTTAATTTTCTAGGTTTTGAAATTTCAATGGCAAAAAGCAAACAATCAGGAAAAGTATTCCCGATGGTTGAGCCGTCACAGAAACCGATGAAAAAAGTAAGTGAGAAGATTAAATTTTACACTCGAAGAGCGATGAATCCAGTACCGATAAATGAAGTGGTTAGACAATTAAATGCAACAGTCAGAGGCTGGTGCAATTATTTTTATTATGGTTACGGTCATCGAAAAATAAAGAAGATCCGATACTATATGGAAGAAAGTCTGCGACACCAACTAAGGTACAGACACAAGGTGAGAAATAGAGGGGCGAGTTATCATAAATTTCCAAGGCAGTATTTGTACGGTTATTTAGGGTTGTATCAGCCACCAGTAAAACCGCGTTGGAAAGTTGTGCATGCTTGAGAAGAAGGATATCGGAAAGCCGTATGCGGGAGAACCGCACGTACGGTTTGATGAGGGGAGGCTGTCATGTTTTTTTAGATGTGGCTGTCTTCTACTCTATTTGACTTCAGACCGCAGGAACGCACTAGTGATGTCCGAAGTCAAGCTTTGACCCCCCTTTTTCTTTCTAGTGATGTCCGAAGTCAAGCTTTGACCCCCTTTTTTCTAGGTGCTCCATTTTTTATAATATGAAACATTAATTATAAAAATGGTGCATGTAGCTATTAAAATAAAGTACCAATGTTAGAGAATGTAGTTGTCCACTAATTAGATTGAAGGAGGTTAATGTATGAAAAATAAATCATATAAAGAATTGTTGAAAGAAAATGGTAAATATGTATTTTGGATAACGATATTTATAGTGTTAATGGGAATATCTGTCCCAGAGATTTTTACTATTCCTGTTGGTTGGATTATTAATTCAAATATAACTTATGAAACTTATAGCTATCAATTTGGTTCTAATAGTGGTACTCAGTTCACATATTATATCCAGCTAGCCGGGGAGAGTTATTTAAGAGAGTTTTGGTTTTTTATATACATATTTGCAATTATTTTATATGTATTTTTATTAGGGGTCGGCTCTGTACTTTTTAAATATATTAAAGGTAATAAACATGTTGAGTATAAATTACTTGTGTTATTGCTCCCATTATTAGTAGTGCTATTGATTTTGAAAATAGATACTTCACAAGTGATATTGAAATTCTTAATTAATACATATTAATCATTTAGGGTAAATAACAAGGAACCTCCTAAACTTTGAAAAGCCTCAATTTAAACAAACTTATTGTCTCATTAGTCTGACACACACGTTTGAAATATTTAGACACAAATAAAAAATGGCCATTCAACCATTTTGATCTATCCTAAAAAAATTAGGGTCATAAATACTTTTGGGGTCAGGCCTTACATTTGACGTGGCGCGATATTAACTTATACTAATGTATTTGAATTATGGGCGGGTAATGTATGGCTAGGCCGTTAAGAATTGAATTTGCTGGAAATTCAATAGGGTCAAATCGTACGCCTTTACCGGCAATATATCTAGCAGGTTAAAGTCCTGTCCTAGGAATTACTCATTCACCTAGGTAGCACTGAAAAGCAGTGTTCAAGTAATTGGATGCTGTAAGTTTTTCAAAGGCAAAACCGCAGACCGCAACGCAAGTGAATCTACTCTTTTGAATTTAATAGCGCCTCGTTAACCAAATAAGGACGCTGACCCTTTGACCTGAAATTCAATAGGGTCAAGAAATTCAATAGGGTCAAATCGTACGCCGTTACCGGCAATATATCTAGCGGGTTAAAGTCCTGTCCTAGGAATTACTCATTCACCTAGGTAGCACTGAAAAGCAGTGTTCAAGTAATTGGATGCTGTAAGTTTTTCAAAGGCGAAACCGCAGACCGCAACGCAAGTGAATCTGTTTAGCCTCGTTAACTAAATAAGGACGCTGACTCTCTGATTTGAAGGGGAAAGCTGTCATCTTTCAATCAAAAATATGATTTCTAATCTGTCTTTTTTAGACAGTCACAAACATGTTTAATGAGCATGAACGAAAGAGTCCTTCGGGGTTATAAGAGTGGTATGTGGTGGAAGATACATTGTGCAGGACGGGAGATCCAATAAGGTGATTTTTGCAGAATCAACGGTCATTTATAAGCGAAGAGCGAAATGATGACGGGCTTTATTGGAAGTCAGAGGGGCTAATAGTACCGTTTGAGGGTGAGCGACAACATAACGACACCCAAGGGAAGTGGCTCTACTTTATTCATGTAACCAAAGAGGAAAAGGCTCAGATGATTGCATTATGCTATTAACATCTTCCAGTTTGAAAAAACGAGTCGGTGACCTTCAGAGGAAACTATTTCAAAAAGCCAAACAACAATCCACATTTTGCTTTTATTCAATCTATGACAAGGTTTATCGTTTGGATGTCCTGCAATATGCTTACGAACTTGTTAAGAAAAACAATGGCAAACCTGGTTTAGATCGGGTGACATTTGAAACAATAGAACGAGAAATATCAAAGTGGCGTTACTTAAATATTTTACAATCTAAGCTTAAATTTAATTCCTATCAATCCAGTCCAATTAAACGTGTCGACATACCGAAAGGTAATGGCGAAACTCGTCCGTTGGGTATCCCGAATATTGAAGATCGAATCATCCAAATGGCTGTTAAAATTGTCATTGAACCAATTTTTGAATCGGGCTTCAGTAATAACAGTTACGGATTTCGTCCTAATCGATCGGCTCATCAAGCCATGAACAGTATTACTCAATCGTTAAGATCGGGACATACACAAGTGATTGATGCTGACCTGTCGAAATACTTTGATACCATCGCGCACGTTAAGCTCATGAAGTTAGTATCGCTGAGAGTTTCTGATAAGAAAGTATTAGCGTTATTAAATCAATGGTTAAAGTCGGTGGTGATCAAAGTAGAAAAGAGCGGAAAACAAACGGTTATTGCAGGTGGTAAGAAAAGTAAATTAGGCACACCTCAAGGTGGTGTTATCTCGCCATTATTGGCCAATATCTATCTGGATGTATTGGATAGAATATGGGACAAACACAATTTAGCATTTAAATTAAAAGCGAAAATAGTCCGATACGCTGACGATTTAGTGATTCTTTGTAAAAATGAAACAGATGCATCATATAAAGTGTTAACACAAGTTTTGGGTAAATTAGATTTACAACTTAATGGAGACAAAACTGAAGTGGTAGATTCGCTAAAAGAGAAGTTTAATTTTCTAGGTTTTGAAATTTCAATGGCAAAAAGCAAACAATCAGGAAAAGTATTCCCGATGGTTGAGCCGTCACAGAAACCGATGAAAAAAGTAAGTGAGAAGATTAAATTTTACACTCGAAGAGCGATGAATCCAGTACCGATAAATGAAGTGGTTAGACAATTAAATGCAACAGTCAGAGGCTGGTGCAATTATTTTTATTATGGTTACGGTCATCGAAAAATAAAGAAGATCCGATACTATATGGAAGAAAGTCTGCGACACCAACTAAGGTACAGACACAAGGTGAGAAATAGAGGGGCGAGTTATCATAAATTTCCAAGGCAGTATTTGTACGGTTATTTAGGGTTGTATCAGCCACCAGTAAAACCGCGTTGGAAAGTTGTGCATGCTTGAGAAGAAGGATATCGGAAAGCCGTATGCGGGAGAACCGCACGTACGGTTTGATGAGGGGAGGCTGTCATGTTTTTTTAGATGTGGCTGTCTTCTACTCTATTTGACTTCAGACCGCAGGAACACACTAGCGATGTCCGAAGTCAAGCTTTGACCCCCTTTTTTTATGCAATCATCAAGATGGGTGAGAATGGCACAACCTTCAGCAGGTGAACATACAGGAATCAGTTTTCCACTGATTAAAGATACCGAAGTAATCATTTCCTGTATAAATGGTGATGTGGACCGTCCAATTATTGTAGGCGCAGTACATAATCCAGCTAAACCAGCCATTACAACATCAGCAAACAGTCAAAGTAATATCATAAGAACCAACAGTGGTATTACGATGAGCTTTAATGATGGCGTTGAGAATAAAGAATCTACTGCGATCACATCATCTGGTGGTGCTGCGCAGCAGCAAAATAACCAAAATATAAATAAATCAGATTTAATAAATAACAGAGAAATAAAGAACGATGATATAAACAACAATAAAAAATCAATCGAAGTTCAACATTATTCTGAATTAGAAAAACAAAAACAAAATGAAGTCATAATCACAAATAATAAAACAATTGAATCACAAGAAACTTATAAAAATGAAGGGTCAAACAACTTTAAAATTAATGTGCCTTATATGTCTTCTAGAAAAATTACTGGTGAAACCGAGCCAACATTAAGACCGGGTGTTTCATATTTGAGGATGGGCGGAGAAAGTTCTTCGGAAATAATAAAATATACCGGACAAGATTTGAATGATGGCAGAGAGGCTGTTATTGACACAGCAGGCACTGGATGGGTTGATTACACTTCAGGAAATAGAACAACTGTAACTGAAGGCAAAAAAACCGAAATAATTAATGGCGGCCCTTATAAATTAATTATAAATAAAGGCAGTTTGAGTACGGAAGATGCGGGACCTTTACACCATTTATCATTTTATGATACCGGTTATGGCTGGCGTAGAACCTGTGTGGAGCATATCAGCTCAGATACCTACTCTTATGGCGATGTAGAAACATTTTTTGCAGGTTTTAAAATGGATGCGATGGTTGGTATGAGTACTTCTCTGTCATGGGGAGGGAAAGTTGAGTTTGGGTTTGATCAAACTATTTCGTTTAAAGGTGATAATTCAATTAAATTTGGTAAAGAAAATAACTATGATTGGGTAGAAAAAGAGGATCATGCTTTTTCAAGTAGTAGCTTTACACAAGCTATTGAAAAAATTGAAATGGTGGTGGATAAGGACGCAAATCCCACTGTTGATGTGAAAAAAGAACTCTCAAATATTAAATTATGGGGGGCAGGATTGGCTGCAATTGGTTGTGGTGTTACTGTATCAGGCGGTTTGTCAGGTAAAGGGACTGCGCCATATGTAGGTCTTGGGCACGGGGCTAGCATGGCCATGGCTGCTGTTTTAACTAGAATAATGAAAGAAAATATACAGAATCAAAAAGAGGAACATTTGAGACCATCACAATTTGTCATGCAAGAAGATTTTATTGGTATGGCAATAGGTGATGGAAAAATAATTAAAAATGAAATTTTTATGAATGAGAACATGGTTAAAATTGGTACAAAACTTGATGTGGAAAAATTAAAATCTGAAGGTGATTGGGATATTAAAGGTGATGAAGCTGGGTGTTTATTCACAATGGATGATAATAAAGTAGAAATTAGTTCTGCCAAAGGTGCTGGTGAAAAAGGAGGAGAAATTATTTTAAAGTCTAAAAAATTTGAAAAACAAAAAATCGAACTAAGATCAACAGGTGGTGTTCATATTCAAACTAAAAAGAATCAAAAATTACATCTATCAAATGGTAAACATACAATAAATTTCAATCCTGATAATCTTACTATTACTACAAAAAATGCAGTAATTAATGGTAAAGCAGTTAAGATTGGAAAAGGTGGTGTGCTGAAAGTTGTGTGATTTCTTTAGTTTGTAATATAAAATAAAATCATCCCCGTACCCTGTTATATTTATGTATTCAGGGGGGGGATTAATGAGTAAAAATATGCGAAAACGTAATAAAAATAAAACCATGACTGGGTGTTTTGATATAATTCGACCGACCCTAAAAAAGAAATATTTAATGCCTAGGGATATATTTTTTCGTTATCTTAGTTTGATCATGATCGTTGCTTTTTTTCCAGTATTTGACAATATTGAAGATATCAATAATCCAGAACTTAGTCATATGGTTGTTATTTGGAAACTTCCATTTTATCTGTTGATTGTTACTTGTGCGCTAATATTTTACCTATGGAGAGTAAGTAGATGTAAATATTATAAAATAGTAAAGGTGACTAATAAAAAATTAAAATCCAAGCATTATTATAAAATTGTTCAGTGTTTTTCATTTAATAAGTCGTTAGGACCTACTGATAAATCAAATTGGGTAGATCTTAGAGAGATCGATGAGCAAAGAGATGCTATGATTGATTTTGATAGGTTGACTATGGAAAAAGAAATTACTGAAACTGTTGTTGAATCAAGTAAGATCCGAATAAAAAAGATGGGAGTGATGGAGTTTTTTAAATATATTTTTAACAATAAATTTCATATCAATTTAAAATATTCCAGGGAGAGAGCGAAATTATTTTTCGGGAGTAAAAGCGATGGTATGCTTATTGTTTATGCATTAATATTTATGTTTTTTTATATAGTTAACTTTTTGGTTGATATTATGTTTACAATGGATTGTGTCCATTTAATTGTGGTTGGAATTGTACTTTTTTATATTTTTAAGGTTGTAATAAATAAATACAATGGGGATTTAAGGATAATAAAACGTGATGTTAGGCAGGGGTTATGTTTTCAATCAACATATCACCTTCAGTTATATTTAAATAATGATTGGTGTGATTATAGAATAACTCATATGAAATATGTTTCGAACGAAAGAGGCAAGGGCGGGTGTGAAATTTCTGTAGAGAAATATGATAAGCTCTTAACGTTTTTTAATAAACAAACATTGAATGAAAATATAAGTATTGCAGATTAGAGTTGAATTAGGTCTAAAGAGGGGGCCAGCAACAACAAGGGACAGCCATGTTGGTTTAGTTTGATATATGAAATAAAATCATCCTCGTACCCAGTTATATTTATGGGTGCAGGGGGGGGAAATTAATGGGTATTAAAATGAAAAAAAATAATAAAAATAAAAGATCAGATTATCGATATAATTCAATCCGACCTACACTAAAAAAGAAATATTTAATGCATAGGGATATTTTTATTAGATTTGTTGGTTTGGTTTTTATAGTTGCTGCTTTTCCTGTATTCGAAGACTTTGAAGATATCAATAATCCAGAACTTAGTCATATGATTGTGCTTTGGAAGTTGCCTTTATATTTGTTAATTATTACATGTGTACTAATAATTTATTTGTGGAGGAAAAATAGAAGTAAATATTACAAAATAGTTAAAATTACTGAGAAAAGTGAGAAGGAAACTAATCAGTATATTCAAATTCAGCAATGTTTTTCATTTAGTAAATCATTAATATCTACTGATAAAGCAAATTGGACGCGGTATAAAGATTTTAAGGGTAATGATATGGAAAATAAAGCTAAGGCTGAATTTGATCGGTTAACAAGAGAAAAAGTAATTACAGAAAAAATAATTATTTCAAGTAAAAAACGTGTAATAAATATTGGATTTATGGAGATTTTTAAATATTTGTATATTAATAAAATTTACATACCACGAAAAACTACTAATTTTGTAAATGGTGAGGTATTTAAAAGTAAAAATGATGGTGATGTAGGAATAATTATATTCTCTATTGTGTTTGTGTTTTTTTATGTGGTTCATTTAATAATAAATAATATTTTTACAGTTAATGGTTTATATTTATTTGCTACTGTTTTGGTGTTTTATAATATTTTTATGTTTTACAAAAAAGGGTTCAGTGGGGAGTTGAGGATAATACATCGTAACATTAAACAGGGTTTGAATTCTGAGTCATCATATTGTCTTCAGTTTTATTCAAAAAATGGATGGGCGGAATACAAAATAGTTAAGTCAAAGAGTGTTAGAGTAAATGGAGGGAGAAGAGTGTATAGATATATTGTTACAGATTACGACGAGATTTTAGAGTTTTTTAATAGCAAAACAATGGATTCAACAATAGAAATAATCGAAGAAACTATTGATTAAATTAGCTTGGTTGTAAAGCTAGTGTTAATTAATATTATGGATAAAATAGTAATTGGCAATTATTTGTTTAACAATCTATAAGTTGAGGTTGCTAATTTGGTATGGGTGTCTTAGTAATTCTCTGGTTTTGCAGGAACATAAAACTTTTGATCGTCTCGAAAAGAACCAGTCATTTCACTTCGACAACCGCCGTGCACTTTGTGTCTAACTAACTCGTTGAAAAAATATTTCTAAATGAGAAGTTCCTTAATCTAAATGAATCGCGTCAAATCATGGCTTCATTTATCGCAGTCAGTCATGATGTGTGAAGTCTAGATTTAATCTTGGTACTATTTTTTGTATGAATTTACGATGGTGTGAGTTTGATGGAATGTGAATTGACTAGTCAATTATTGCTTTTAGGTTAGCCCTGTTTTTATGTAATAAATTAAAAAATAACAGAATATAAAAGGAGGTTTGAATTCAGTTAAAAATGATTGTTTAAAGAATAAAGTTGTTGATTGGTTAAAAAATAATCAATCTGTTGGGGCTAATTAATCATACATTCTCCCCCAAATTTCAGTATAATTCAGCTCAAAATCATATAACCAAGCTAAATAAGTTATTAGGATGTACTTCAGGAATATTTAAACCTGAGGTTGTTTGTGATTATTAGATTCAATAAAATAGTTTTACAGTAGGATTAAGCTCAACCCTTGATATTTATTGGAAATTGGGTGTCAATCCGTTAATTAGATTAATAATTTCAGTGCAATTTATATTTTCCTTTATAACAAATGAAATGAGTAAAAAACAGTGATTGAACTAGTAAACGATTCCCGCTTCCAAGTGGCTTGGATAGCCGGAAAAAAAGACCATCCAAAAGATAGCCTTACCATTATTATAAAAGGCACCTTTGATTTAAAACATCAAGAAACAGCTATGTTTTCTGAAATACAAATGCCTGTCATAGGTGATCAATTTGCCTTTGGTAACCCAAAGGGGTGGTTGCAATACGATTCGGATTTTGCCTTTTTTAAAGATAATGCCGATTTTATTGTTAATGGCAGTTGTTACCCTCCTAAAAATGAAACAGTTAATGAGTGTCATGTAAAAGTTTCTTTGGACAGTATTGAGAAAAAACTATTAATTAAAGGGGATCGATATGAGTCGCCTGGTTTAGCTGGGAGCAGTGCAAGTAAAGCGGATAATTTTTCTGTGATGAGTGTTAATTATTCTAATAGTTATGGGGGTAAAGACGAGCCGACCAACCCCGCAGGTAAAGGTATTGATAAGAATCAACAAGGTATCAAATGGTTTCCTAACGTGATTGATCTAAATCAAGGTGAAGAAGCGCCAGCTAGTTTTGGTGCAGTTAATAAGGCTTGGCCAGTGCGTATTGCTCTTGCTGGAACCTATGATGAAAATTGGCAAAATACTCGCTGGCCTTGGTTTCCTGAGGATTTTGATTGGGCCTTTTTTAATGCGGCTCAACCTGAGTTGATTTATGATGGATATTTAAAAGGCGATGAACCTGTTAAATTTCATAATATGCATCCTGATCACCCTGTGTTTGAAGCAAGTTTGCCTGAAGTGATGCCTGTCTGCTATTTAAATAATATCGAAGAGGAAGAGTTTATTGCTGTTGAAGAAATAAACTTAGATACAGTGACTGTTGATATGGATAGTCGCAGGATGATGTTGGTGTGGCGGGCCGTAGTTGATGTTTCTAGTGCATCGTATCCTGAAATTTCGTATTTGTTTGTGTCTTGTAAGACTCTAGAAGAAGCGGACAAGGATAAAGAGGTCCATCAAGAGCGTTTCATTTTTATGATTACACCTGAAGATGACGACTTAGAAATGCCAGAATTTGAGCCCGAACCAGAACAAGAAGAAGAGCCCGAAGAAGAAAAAGAGGAACCAGCTGGTGACGACGAAGCAGAAAAAGCATTTTTTGCTCAAATTGACAAACTCAAAGAAGATATGAAAGCGGCGGGGCAAGACCCTCAAGTGATTGATGATATTGCTAATAGTGATGATCCATCCAAAATATTAAATGATTATTTTGCTAGTTTGGATATTGATCAAGAACAGGCGGATCAAATCAAAAAAGAAGCGGAAGAAAAAATGACTGAATCTCTAAAAGAGCAAGATATTAGTCAAGAAGACATTGATATTTTATTAGGAAAGAAATAAATCATGAATGAAGATTTAATCAAATTAACTCGAGAGAAAATTATACAGTTACTTGAAAATCGTCCCGATTTGCCTGAAGAAACTGAATCCAGTTTTAAGTTGCAATCGAATTTAAGTGAATTAGTGGTGAACCCTCCACAAGAAAGTGATTCGTTATATTTAATGTTTAAAGGATTAGATTTATCAGAATTGGATTTGTCGGATCTTAATTTAAGTTATGTTGATTTTAGCGAAGCTGATTTAACTAATATTTCATTAAAAAATTGTATTTTAAATCATAGTATTTTTGAATCTGCGAATATGGCAAACAGTAATTTAGATCATGTTCAAGCAAAGTCCACAAATTTTACCCAAGTTGATTTGAATGCAGCGACATTAACTCATGCCGTGTTTCATGAGTGCGATTTTACTGATGCTAATTTGTCTGAATCTCAAGCAGAATATTGTGATTTTAGTTATTGTTTTGGCGAGTTTGCTAATTTTGAATTAGCCAAACTTGAAAAAAGTAAGTTTGAAAAAAGTGAATTTTCTGGCTCTAATTTTGATGAGACCTCACTCAATTATTGTAATTTTGAAGGTGCTAATTTAAGTAAAAGTAGTTTTTCCAATTGTGAGGCTCAAGGTGTAAATATGAGCTTTGCACAGTTAACGGGCATTCGTATATTTGAAGGCAGTCATTTTACGGATTGCACATTTACCCAGTCGCAGGCAAATGAATCTAACTGGGTAGAGGCATCATTTATAGGTTGTGATTTTTCTTATTGCTCATTAATTGATGCAATATTTACCAATACAAACTTAGAAAATTCAAATCTAAAAGCGGTGAATGCGAAAGAAGCGAATTTTTCAGAGGCCAATTTAATGAACGTTAACTTAGAGCAGGCTAACTTATTTCAAGCAAGTTTTGACAAAGCTAATTTAAATTCAGCGAATTTATCAGGCAGTAACTGTTATGAAGCTGAATTTTTAGATGCGAGTATTCAAGGCGCCAAATTTAATGGTGCCCAATTAGCCCTAACCAAATTAGCTTAAGAAGTAGGCGTCAATGAAAACAGAAGAAGTTAAAAAGTTAATCGAACAACTAAAATCAAGACAACCAGATGAGCTTTCTTTCATCACAGATGTTGATTTTACTAAATTTGATCTGAAAGGTTGTGATTTTAATGGGCTTATTATTGAGAACTCTCAGTTTGATGGGCTGGATTTAAGTAATATTAATTTCAAAGATTGCATGATTAAAGCTTGTACCTTCAAACAAACAATTTTAAAAGGCGCAAATTTTAGTGACTGTTCATTTAGTGGCAAAGATCAAACCGTTACAAAAGGCGGTGAGGCAGATGTGTTATTTGCAGATATGGGACTAACTGCAAAAGTATTAAAACAATTTGATGATCAAAATTTAATTGGTATGAAATTACAGTTTGTTGACTTTAGTGGGGCAGATATGTCCTATGCGATTTTATCAAAATCCAATATTGAAAAAGTGATATTCAATCAAACTAACTTGGATAATACATTGGTGAACCAGGCAACATTTAAATATTCTCAAATGATTCAATGTCACTTAAATAACGCGATATTAAGTGATTGCAGTTTTGAGTTTATGGATTTGGTGCAAAGCCAATTTCCCTTGGCAAAAATTTCTAAATCCAGTTTTGTTGACTCAAATTTAACGGGCAGTGTGTTGTCTAATTTAGTATTAAACGAAGTAAATTTTCAGCGTTGTGTGCTGAATCAATGTGATTTTTCTAATACGGAATTTAACTTTAATTCAATTGTAGAATGCTCATTAAATGAAATGACATTCGAAAATGTTACATTATCAGATACTAGATTTGAAAGTTGTCTTCCTAAAAAAATCAACCTAAAAACAGCAACGATTAATAATTTAAATCTTATTAATATGGAAGTGGAAGGTTTGAATGTGTTAACTGGTGATTATTCTAATTCAATATTAGAGCGCAGTCATTTGCTGGGTTTTGACTTTACTCAATGCGTGTTTGTGAATACCGATTTTAATCAATCTGATTTATCGCATTCAAATTTTTCTGGAGTGGATCTTACTGGTGCTAATTTAAGTGGCTGTAATCTAGATGGCTGTGATTTTACAGGTAGCGTATTAGTTGGGTGTGTTATCAATAATGCTTCGATCAATAATGCGGTTTTTAATGGCGCGAATTTAGATCAAACAGAGTTTGAAAATTGTGAAATTAAGCAAGGTGATTTTAAAAATGCAAAATTACCTAATGCCAAATTTGAACAAAGCGATTTAAGAGGCTCTATTTTTGAGGCATGTATACTAGATACCACCTCTTTTAATAATGCTAATTTAATTGGGTCTAATTTTAATAAGGCTGAACTTAATGATATTGAAATGTTTGAATGCCAGTTACAAGAATCTACATTTCAAGCAGTCAAAGCAAGCCATATAAGTTTTGATTCATCCGATCTTGAAAAAGTAGATTTTACTGATGCAATACTAGAGCAGGTTGATTTTTTAAATATTAATATTTATGCAATGAATTTGTCCTATTGTAAATTGTTCGGCAGTGATATGAGTGGCCAAGATTTATCTAGTGTGATATTTAAAGATACGCAGTGCATTATGGCGACGTTCATTAAATCTGTATTTGATGATGTAAATTTATCAGCTTGTGATTTCCAAGATTCTGATTTTACAGAAGCTTGTTTTACAAAGGTGAATCTGGATTATAGTAATTTGGATCAGTGCGATTTTACAAATACCACGTTCTCTTATTGCAAAATGCAAAATATCACCTGTTTGGCTAGCGATTTTACTAATGCTAAAATTGAACATAGTGATTTAGAATCCAGTCAATTAAAATATATCCATTTTAATGGAGCAGTATTAAAGAAAAACAATTTTTCTAATTCTATGATGAATGAAACACAATTTATCAAGGCCACGATATCCGAATGTGTATTGCATGATGTGAATCTTGAGTATGTTGATTTATCTTATGCAAATGTAGTTGATTCAAGTTTTATTAAAGCAGATTTGACTGGGGCAAATTTCCATTGTACTCAGGATATAAATAATATTTGGCAAAATTCAATAAAACTGTTAGTTGAGCAAACCGATCCAGTACTACAAAAGGCTGAAAATTGGTTGCCTCCAAAGCCTGCTAAGGCTTAATAAAGTAATGAAAGGTGAATAAAATGTTACATACGTTTGAACAATTTTCAAATCATGCTGAGCAAAACTATACAAAACCTGCGATATTAACTCGCATCGATGAAACTGGTATGTGGGTAAGGCTTGAGCATCAACAGGCATCATTTGTAGTGAATACCATTAATGCACTTTCAACCGATTATGTTCTTAAAATGGGTGATAAAGTATTAGTAAGTGGTGATAATTTCCAAACTTGTTACATCATTGGTGTTATTAATGAAACAGGTAGTAATAAAGATAGTAAAAAAGACACTCAAGAAAAACAAGAGATCACTACTAAGCAAGGTGCTAGTGCTAAATATGTTTCAAATGAAGTGACTGATACATTAAGTGTTACTGATGAAAATGGTTATCTATTGTTTGAATATGATGCTGTTAAAAAGTCCAGTAAAATTTATTCACCTAAGGGTGATATATCATTTAATGCTGAAAACGGTAATATTGATTTTTTAAGTGCTAATAATATTTCATGTACATCAATGGGGGCAATTAATTTAAATAGTGCAAGTACTGCATCTATAAATGTTGCTTCGGATAATAAACAATCGAGTATTAACTTTACTAATAATGGCGTGTTATTAGGCAGTGAATCTATTTCGGTCAATGCCAAGCAAGCAAAATTAAACGTGAGTAATACCTTATTTACTGGCCAATTTTTTAAATCTGTTTTAAATCATTCGAAACAGGTTGTTGATAAAATTGAAACTATTGCTAATGTGATAAAACTCAAAGCGACTAATTCATATAAAGATGTGGAAAAGTTAGATCAAACAAGATCTGGGCGAATGAGAACATTAGTTAAAACGCAAATGGAGTTAAAAAGCCAGTCAGCGTATATTGAATCAAAAAAAGCAATGAATATCGATGGTGAAAAAATTAACTTGGGTTAAGCCATTTAACAAGAATTGAATTAAAGGCAAATTAAATAGGAGAAAATTATGTTCGGTATGTCTTCAAAAGGTGGGGGAATGACTCAAACATTTCCAGATGTATGTAAAACGCCAATGCCTCCCGCTGGACCTATTCCATTGCCATATCCAAATATGGCAATGTTAAGTCAAGCAAAAAAAGAATCCAAAAAAGTAAAAGTTAAAAATAAAGGGGCTTTTAACATGGGCAGTAAAGTTGGTTCATCATCTGGTGATGAACCAGGTTTGGCAGGTGGCATTATTTCAAGTAAGAAAAGAGGGGAAGCAAAACCTAAAAAAGGCAGCTCTAAAGTCAAAGTGGAAGGTAAAGCGGCGGTATATCAGACCTGCATATTTGGTCATAATGGCAGTAATGCGAATATGCCAGTTGGGTGTCATGCTACGCCTTCTCAAACTAAAGTCACAATATTATTTTAAAAGTGGAAAACAGGTGAAATATCAAGTTGTTCATAATAATGTGTTTAGTTTTGATCAAATAGTTGAATCCTGTGAGTTGCTTTCAAAATTAAGTTTAGTTGAAAATGATTGGCAACGAATCAGTTTTCGCCAATTACAAGTGCATCCTTTTGGCTCTATTAAAAATGAATCATTAGATGCATTTGGAAATAAACTGACAAATATTTTATTTAAAAAACAGATTCATAGTTTAAGAATATCCAGCATACATAATGTGATTACTAATCAAATTGAATTTGATTATTCAAAAAGTTGTATCATTCAAGATGCTATCAATTTGAAACAAATGGATTTAAAAAATTATCAAGAAGACAGTTTATTGGCTATTGTGAATGACTCAATAAAATCCTATGCAATGCAGTCGTTAACTCAAAATCAAACGGTGTATAAAGTCGCTTTAGATTTAACTCACAGAATTTATCAAGACTTTAAATTTGATCCTTATATTAGCACGATTCAAAGTACTACTATTGATTGTTTGAATAATCGAGCAGGTGTGTGTCAGGATTTTTCTCATTTTGCGGTTGCTTGCCTTAAATCAATAGGTTTAACCGCGCGATATATCAGCGGGTATGTTGATACTAAATTAGATGACAACAAAATTTATATACCTGGTAAAGATGTATCCCATGCATGGTTTGGTGTTTATGATCCTAACTTAGGTTGGCTTGAATTTGATCCAACTAATAATATGTTGGTTGAAGATAGACATATTCGTATGGCTTTTGGAAAAGACTATAATGATGTTTGCCCGTTAAAGGGTAAAGTGGATTCAAAAGGTGGAAACTCTCTAAAAGTGAGTGTGGACGTTTCTAAAATAGATTAGCTGTTTTAAGTATGCCTAATATTAATCATCCTTTTAATTTCGAAGGTTTAATATTTAATGGATTTGGGCCTGCTGCAACGTGTAATTTTGAGAATAATTTCTGTTATTCCCACCAGGTTTTCATCACTTTATTTCACTAAAATCGTTTAAATCCGTCTTTTTTTGTTAATTTCGTCGTACATTTCCT
The DNA here is from genome assembly GCF_045862395.1 of Marinicellulosiphila megalodicopiae. NCBI lineage: Bacteria > Pseudomonadati > Pseudomonadota > Gammaproteobacteria > Oceanospirillales > Marinicellulosiphila > Marinicellulosiphila megalodicopiae. Next base: position 3,278,668 of record NZ_AP023087.1, on the reverse strand, counting down.
TAAAAACCTCTAAAATACCGCTTTTTTTCAATCTGAGTGTTTTATGCCCCTTATTAGTTTTCAAGATGTCTCCATTGCCTTTGGTCAACACGACTTATTAAAAGAAGTAAACTGGAATATCGAACGTGGTCAGCGTGTTTGTGTTATTGGTCGAAATGGCGCTGGTAAATCAACAATGTTGAAAATTGTTGAAGGCGAACATCTTCCTGATTCGGGTGTGGTCAGAAAAGAAGCCTCGTTGAAAATTGGGTATTTACAACAGGACTTACCCGATCGAATGGATGTAACGGTTGAGTCTGTGATCAGCGAAGGTGTACACGAAGTAGTCAGCGCCCTTGCTGAATATAACGAAATTTCTATCAGTGCTGATCCGGATATGGACAAACTGACTGAGTTACAAAACATCATAGAAGCGCAAGATGGCTGGGACGTTGATAATCGAATCAAGCAAATCTTACAACGTTTGGAATTAAATGCAGAAGATTCGATGGGTGATTTAAGCGGTGGCTGGCGTCGTCGAGTGTTGTTAGGTAAGGCGTTAGTTCAAAGCCCTGATGTATTATTACTAGATGAGCCAACCAACCATTTGGATATTGAAATGGTTAACTGGTTAGAAGAGTTTTTAAAATCCTTTAAAGGCGCTGTGTTATTTATTTCTCATGACAGGGCGTTTGTGGATGCAGTCGCAACGGATTTATTAGAAATTGACCGTGGTAAGTTTTTAACGTTTAAAGGCAAATATGAGCAATTTGTTGAATATAAAGAAAAATGCTTAGCCGATGAAGAAATGCAATGGGCGCATTTTGATAAAAAATTAGCTGACGAAGAAGTGTGGATTCGCCAAGGTATTAAGGCGCGTCGAACTCGTAATGAAGGCCGTGTTCGCGCGTTAGAATCATTACGTAACCAGCGTAGCCAGCGTTTAACCCGTCAAGGTTCAGTGAACTTCGATGTACAAAACGGTCAGAGCTCAGGCAAGGTTGTGTTTGAATCTAAAAATGCAAGCGTGGGGTTTGATGGTCAAACCATAGTTAAAGATTTTTCATGTTTAGTTCGTCGTGGCGACAAAATTGGATTTATTGGGCCAAACGGTATCGGTAAAACCACATTAATTAAAATGTTATTGGGTCAACTTGAGCCAACTTCTGGCTCTGTTAAAACCGGTACGACGTTACAAGTTGGCTATTTTGATCAGCAACGTATGGCCTTGGATATGAGCAAAACCGTTCAAGATTTTGTAAGCGAAGGCAGCGACTTTATTGATATTAATGGCCGTCGCCGTCATATCATCAGCTACTTAGAAGATTTCTTGTTTTCGCCTGAGCGTTGCAGACAGCCTGTTAGTGTTTTATCAGGTGGTGAAGCCAACCGATTAGTATTGGCTAAATTATTCAGCCGACCTGTAAACTTATTAGTAATGGATGAGCCAACCAATGACTTGGATATGGACACATTAGAATTACTAGAAACGTTATTGCTTAACTTTGACGGCACATTGTTATTAGTCAGTCATGATAGAACGTTCCTAGATAATGTTGTGACCGATGTTTGGGCATTTGAAGGTGAAGGTGCGGTGAATCATTACGTGGGTGGCTTTAATGACTGGAAGCGTCAAGGTGGGGTTTGGCCAAATGTGTTCAATAAAAAAACCAATGCTCCTAAACAATCAAGCGGTTTAAAAGTAGAGCCAGTTACAACAAGTAACGAAAAAATTGTGACGACTAAGCCTAAAAAGAAATTAAGTTACCAAGTTCAACGTGAATTTGATGAATTGCCTGATAAAATGGCGGGCCTAGAATCACAGATTGCAGAATTGACAAAACAAACCTGTCAGCCAGATTTTTATGCGCAATCGGCTGATTTAAGTGCCTCAGTGTTAGCACAACTTACTCAAGCTCAAGAAGCATTAGACGCTTCATTAGAGCGCTGGGTTGAAATCGAAGAATTAATGTCCTAGAGAAACAATATGACCATTGAATATCGTTTTAAATTTAATGATGCCCAGCAAAAAGATTTATGCTTTGAGGTGGATATTACCAATAATGACAATCATGCATTGCGTACAAAAGAGCCTGCGGATTGGACAAAACTGGAAAACGAGCAATGTGTCAATTGTCCTTACAAAGTCGGTACGGTAGAACGCTGCCCTGCCGCTTTAGATATAGAAACGATAGTGAACGATTTTAGTCAATTACCCGGATATAAAAAAATTGATGTTGAAGTTATCACACAAGAGCGTACAGTCAGTAAACGCACTGGAATCGAGCAAGGTTTGCGCTCACTTTTAGGGCTGGTAATGGCCAATTCGAGTTGCCCGATTTTAAAAAAATTAAAACCCATGACCTATACGCATCTTCCATTTGCTAATCAAAATGAATTTATTATTCGTTCAGTAGAATCCTATTTGATGCGTCAGTATTTTTCACACCAAGACGGTAAAATGGGAGACTGGGAATTAACAGAGTTAATTGAGTTAAACAAACAATTACAGTTAGTCAATCAAGCCATTTGGCAGAGAATTCATGCAGCTTGTCAAAATGATTCAAATCTAAAAGCATTATTAAACTTCTTTACACTTTCCTCTAGTGTAACCAATTCGTTAGAACAACAATTACAAGGGCTGAAACCTTTGTTTGTGAGTGAATAAAAATGGGTACAATTGAATGGTTAATTTTATTTGCAGCATGCTGTCTGATTATTGGGTCGTTTGCTTATATTAAGCCTACCCCAAGACAAAAAAGACAATCCAGTATTCGTATGAAAGCCATAAATTCAGGGCTTAAAGTTAAACAGTTAATGGTGGACGATTTATCCATAAATGGCAGGGTTAACAAAAAAACAATTCCAAATATTTTTTTTCAATTACATTTAGAAGAAAAACAAAAAATAGAACACACTTGGTTTATTCAACGTACAACAGGTGAGTCTGGGATTCATTTACCCGATGGTTGGACGTGGAAAAATAAAAATTTCGATGCAGACATTCCACAATTTTTGAAAGTGTTTTTGACTAAACAGTCGTTAGATATCAATGCCATTGAGGTACATAGAAAATATGTCGCAATTTCTTGGAATGAAAAAACCAATGAGCAATATATAGAAACGTTAATTGAGGATTTAAATGAACTAAAAGAGTTTTCAATGAATGCAAATAGCCCTGAATTTAATGCAGGTTAATTGCATTCTATTTGAAAATTATAAACCATCAATCGCAATGCCAATGGTTACAGCACCAATCACTTTGCCAGTAGCTGGATCAACAATTGATGTGCTTAATTGCGATTGAAATTCACCAGTAGACTCATCTTCTTCTAAATCACCAATTTCAAAGGCATTGGCACCTTTGGAAAAGGTGTTTTGCCATTTGCCTTCATCACCTTGCCAATAATCAGAAGTAATATCCGATTGTCCTACATTTAAACCTTTATTATCCATAACAAAAATTTCGGTGTATAGCCCTGCATATTCATCTTTGACACCTTTTAAATATTGAGAAAGTTCGTTACTTAATAGTGAGTCAATTAACATTGAATTACCTGAATTGACTCCAGAGCGCCACTTACCATCTAATTCTAAAATTGCAGCATTAGTTAAGCCGGCATGTTTCATGTTCTGGGTGTTAATTGCATTGATAACCGCTGAATTATTAATCCAACCCATAGCTTCATTTTTTAAATGATCTTCCATTGGTTCTGAAAATTCATGAGAAATAGCAAGTGCAGATGTGCATGCTAATAATGCAGGAAGAGCGATTTTAATCATCATTGTAGTACCTATCTTTTTGAGTAATAAAAATCAGTATAGGCAATAAAATAAAAAGTGTATTTATTACTAAAAAATAATTTTCATCTACACTAAAGGAAGTTCTGGATGATTCGGTTAAATTCAGGCATTAAGAATTTAATTAATAGTTATAAACAAAATACATTGTTTATTAGGGTAAAAAGTATGAAAAATTTAACAATATTGCAGCGCGTCATTATTTTGTTTGCGTTGTTTTTTGTCATGAGTACTTCTATTGGTGCTTATTTATTGAATACGAAACTAAGTGCCGAATTTACAGATCAATATTTAAATAGCCATCGTGTTATTTCTATCAATCTAGCTGAAGAGATTGTTAATGGAGTTCGATTTAATAAAAACTCAATTGTCATAGATGGTTTTGAAAAACTAGCAAGTAATCATACCGCTTTTTTAGGTGGTAGAGTTTTAGATATGGAAGACAATATACTTGTTAATTATTTGGAAGAAGATGTTAATGCTCTTTCAGGGTTAAATGCATTTGTGTCAAATAAAAGTGTTGATTATTTAATTGTAAATAAATGGTTATTTCAAAAAGTGCCTGTTATCCATGTAAAAACTGAAACCCAAGTAGGTTGGTTAATAGTTAACTGGGATCTCTCAGTGTTGTTAGCTTCTTTAAATTCTATTTTAATCAATATTGTGGTCACTATGACCCTTTCGATGATTTTAGTGGGGGTAATGATCGTGTGGGCGTTACATCGCCAAGTGATTTCACCATTAAGTAAAATTTCCAATTTAGCTGAAGATTTAAACAGTGGAAATGCAGATTTAACCGCACGAATTGAAGAAATAGGTACACCTGAATTAATTAAACTATCTAAGTCGGTGAATGGTTTTGTAATTAAACTACAGTCTATGATTCAGCAGATAAAAGTGTTGGGAGCCCAGCAGTCAGATTCGATTGAATTTGCCAAAAATGCAGCAAATCAAGTCAAATTGAATTTATTAGATAAAGATGTAAAGCTAAATGAGGTATTAAATTCGGTCAAACTATTAAATGAATATACTGAAAAAAATACAAACAATGTGATTTCGGTGACAAATATTGTAAAAGATGCATCGCAAATGTCTAAAAGCGGGTTAAAGCATGTTGCAGAAAACAAATCCATAGCATCACAATTAAGTAACGAAATTACTTCAGCAGGAAGTGCTGTGGAAAATTTATCCAAAATCAGTGAACAGGTCAGTTCTGTATTGGATGTGATTCGTTCAATTGCCGAGCAAACTAATTTATTGGCTCTAAATGCAGCCATTGAAGCTGCTCGAGCAGGTGAACAAGGGCGGGGGTTTGCGGTTGTGGCGGATGAAGTAAGGGCATTAGCGGGTAAAACGCAACAATCCACAGAACAAATACGTGAACAAATTGAACAATTACTTAATGGATCTGGGCATGCTGTGAAAACCATGCAAAACAGCAGTGATTTTGCATTGCAATCATTAGAACAGGCAGATCAACTGGTCACTATTTTTAATAACATTGCCGATGAAGTAGGAATTATTGATCAATTAAATAATGAGATTTTATCTACAACAAACAGCCAAAGTACCATTGCATTACAAGCAACAGATTTTGTAAGTGTGATTCAACAAGCCAGTAAAAAGTCCCATAATTTATCAGAGCAAAATATTCAACAAAGTGAAATTGTGAATAACAAATTTAATGAAATCCAAGTGATTCTACAAAAATTTAAATGCTAATTTTCTTAGTGATTTAGAAACATTGAGTATAATTATTTTTTGTATAAAAAATATGTATTGAAAATAAACTTACTCTATTTTTTAGAGTGATGATATGACTATGTATAAAAGTTAAATCGTATTTTTTGAACAATGATGTTCACTAACTTAAAATTTACGTAGTGAAAACTATAATGGAAAATGCTTAAATTTTTATCATTTTATTTATTAAAAGAACATTTTAGAAAACTAAATTTTAAAAATAATAGTGTTAATTTTTTAGGATAGGTTTTTTATTTAGTGGGCCATTTTCATTAATTTGTCATGTCATAATTAAGTGGTTGAATAAAATAAAAAATTAAACTTACACCATTAATTGTTTATCTCATATTATTTTTAAACCAAATGATAATTGGAATATTCAGCTTAGGTCCAAATCGAGTTAAATAACGATCACAAGTTTGTCTGGAAATGTTAACGGCGATTAGTCGACCCCAGGTAGAGGAATCACAAGATGAGCAAAATATTTACCCAAGTAAACTCACATCATTCACCTTGTGCTGAATAAGCTTTTTAGAGCAATGCAGGAGCATATTGCCGAACGTAATCTGAATCGTTACGGATTGTGTCATTAGACAAAGATAGATTAGATATGAATCAATCCATCAAGCAATAACATTCAAGTTAAGCCCTGTTGGTTGAGAGGTAAATTCAGTGTTAGCGCTTTTGTGTGACGACTCAATTTCTGATAATCGCTCATCAGCTGATAATACATCATCAGAAATATCTGACTGTTTGTCACCTCGAACAGTATCATCACTAGATTGAGTATTTCGTGATTCAGATTTGTCGTTTTTATTATCTGCTTCAGTTCGCATTTCTTCTTTTGCTTGTTCTTTTGCTTGTTCTTCAGCACGTTCCATTTTAGCCATTTCTGTATAGGCTTTAATTTCTATTTGAGTGGCCATTGCTGCTACTGATCGATCTTGGCTACTAGGTTCTGAAGGAGCCAGGGCAGCTTGTTTTATTTGACGCATCTTTTGAATCGTCATTTGAGGGTCGTTTAATGGACTAATGGATATACTCACTTCACCAGCTGATGCGTAATTCATTCCATCAGGCCCTTTTGTATATTGTAGATTTATGGCACCTGCGTATTTTCCACCCACAATTTTATGAGCCATTTCATGGTTACGCACTTCCATATCTCTTGATTTTAATTGGGAGATTAATTGCGCTTCAATTTTTTGTTCAATCATTTCCTTTGTACTTAATTGTTTCTCATCAACTTGTTTTTGATTCTGCTCATTTTGAACATTTTGTTGATTGTTTCGAGAATGGTCATGTTCAGGGCGTTGGTCTGAAGAGGATTTAGTCGCATCATTTTGTTGGCTTGCTTCAACAGGAACAAACGTAGTTTTGGCAAATTGTTCGTGCGCTGGGGATTGGTTGGATGCATTATCGGATTGCGGTCTTGGTGCGACCGGTGTAATTGCATTTGCGTATACGCCATTAATTGTGCTCATGATGTCACCTCGTTATTGCTAGCCCCCGGTTTAAGCGTTTTTACGCTTTTAAATCTAAAATTGTGCCCATTGTATCTAGGCTTGTTTGAATGACTTTTGCATTGGCTTTTGCTTCTAAGCCACTTATTGATGTGTATATAAGTTGCTCTTCGCTGCTGTATTGTTTTGTGTCTTGATCAAACGGTACAGTCTGATTTAGGTTTACCTTGTCTTGATGTGTAATGCGATTATGCGTGTCAACATGAGTGGTTTGCATGTTCTGCGCATGATCAGTCATACGGGACATGGATTGTTTTAACCCTTGTATGCCAACAACTGATGTACCAGTATAATTCAGTGGGCTGGCAGAAAATAATGAGTTCATAAACCGCTCAAGAAAAAATTTAGCTCAACTTTAATATAGGCTTGGCTTTAATGGTTTGCACTGTTTTTTGTGTAACAAATTGTGTAGTAATAACCGTTTTGCCACAACCTTATAAGTAATTGTGCGAGAGTCAGCAATTTTTTTGCGCAAAGTTGTAAAAAAATGAGACTCGTGTAGTGTTTATGCACCTTTTTAGTTTGAGCATTAAATGCGCATGATGAGTATGATTCGATTATTTATTTTATCCTTATCTTTAATATTATTGAGTGTTGAAGCAGTTGCAGAAAAACCCCCATTACTTGATTTACGTCGTGAGTTTACTGTGTTTGATAATATTTTAACCTCTGCGCAACCGACTCGTTCTGAATTTGAATTAGCGGCACAAAAAGGGTTTAAAACGGTTATTAATTTACGTTCGCCAGGGGAGATTGGCTCGTGGAATGAACGAAAAAAAATTGAAGCACTGGGTATGCGCTATGTTTCTATACCCGTCAGTGGTTTAGATGATTTTAACATTAATACGTTAAATGAAATAAATGAGATCGTATTTGAAACGGCATTTGAAGCGAAAGGTTTTGTGTTAATTCATGACTCAAATGCAAATAGAGTGGGAGCATTGATGGCGCTTGAAGCATTTTTTAATCATGATATGTCAGTCCAAGAAGCAGTAGATATTGGTAAAAAAAGCGGAATGACAACTCTTGAAGATTATATCTTAACGTTATTATTCGATTCTGAATCCAGCTACGATGATGATTCAGATTTAGATGCTTTTGATGATTTATTCATGGAATAAACCCTTCGCTGATTAAAAATGCGCTTCATTGCGCATTTTTTACGCCTAAAGAAACGTGTTTTGGTCATGCTGCATAAAAAACACTGTATCTATCAACAGTACTCTATCCTTGCTAAGCGCGATTTAGTATGATGTGGTTTTTCAACTTTGAGTAAGTGTTTTGGCGATAATTTTAGGCATCGACCCTGGTTCTCGTAAAATGGGATATGGAGTAATTAATCAAGTGGGCAGTCGTCAAGAGTATATAGCATCCGGTTGCATTCGCCTTGAAAAGCTATCGTCGTTTCCTGAGCGTTTAGACGCTATTTTTGTGTATGTCTCAGAAGTTATTGAGCGATATTTACCTCAAGAATTAGCCATTGAAGAAGTGTTTATGGGGGTGAATGCGCAATCTGCATTAAAGCTTGGTCAAGCCAGAGGCTGCGCTATTGTAGCTGCAACCCAAGCAAGTATGCCTGTTTACGAATACGCAGCACGTAAAATCAAACAAGCAATTGTAGGAAACGGTAATGCTGATAAAACTCAAATGGGTTTAATGGTTAAACATCTATTAAAATTGCCAGGACTGCCTCAAGAAGATGCAGCCGATGCTTTAGCTATTGCTATGTGTCATGGGCATTCACGTCAACAATTATTACAAACCAACGGCGCTCGATTTGGGCGCAACGGTCGAATGAGTTTAAATAAATGATTGCACTAATAACAGGTCAGTTAATTCAAAAAAAATCCCCGGAAATTGTGGTAGATGTAAATGGTGTGGGTTATGAAATTTTAATCCCGATGACTACCAGTTACCAAATTGGATTAGTGGGCGCAAAGGTGACTTTGCATTGTCATTTGGTTGTACGTGAAGATGCTCAGCAGTTATTTGGTTTTTTTCAAATTCAGGATCGCGATTTATTTAGAATGCTAATAAAAGCAAACGGCGTCGGTCCCAAAATGGCATTGGCTATTTTGTCGACATTTGAAAGTGAAGAGTTTGTAAAATGTGTACACGCTAATGATGTTACTGGCATTGTTTCGGTGCCAGGTGTGGGTAAAAAAACCGCTGAGCGATTGTTAATTGAAATGCGTGATCGATTAAAAGATTGGCAAGTGGATCATTTGTCCACACCAATGGAGCAGTTTGTTGATGACAAAGAAAAACATCAAGCTTCTATTGTAATGAATGATGCGCAAAGTGCATTGATTGCTTTAGGGTATAAACCGGCTCAAGCTTCAAAAGCAGTACAAACTGTTTATAAAGATAATATGAGTGTCGATGAATTAATTCGCCATTCACTTAAACAAATATAAAGGTTAAAAATGATAGAAGAAGATCGTTTTATTGCCCCACAACATGTCTCTCAGCCTGAAATTAATCATGATCGTGCTATTCGTCCAATATCGTTAGCAGAATATATCGGGCAACCCATTGTTAAAGAGCAAATGTCGATATTTTTGGCAGCGGCTAAAAAACGAAATGAGCCAATTGATCATACTTTAATATTCGGACCTCCAGGCTTAGGCAAGACCACTTTAGCTAATATTATTGCCAATGAAATGGGTGTCTCGGTCAAAACCACGTCAGGACCTGTGCTAGAAAAAGCAGGAGATTTAGCAGCAATGCTCACTAATTTAGAGGCAGGTGATGTTTTATTTATTGATGAAATACATCGATTAAGCCCAAATATTGAAGAGGTTTTGTATCCAGCAATGGAAGATTACCAGTTAGATATTATGATTGGTGAAGGCCCCTCTGCAAGATCAATCAAACTTGAATTGCCCCCTTTTACTTTAGTTGGCGCAACCACAAGAGCAGGGCGTTTAACTTCCCCTCTTCGTGATCGGTTTGGGATTGTGCAGCGTTTAGAGTTTTATAATGTAAAAGATCTGACTTCAATTGTGTTGCGCTCAGCAAAAAAATTAGGAGTTCAAATTGATGACGAAGGGGCTTATGAAATTGCGAAACGCTCTCGTGGTACACCAAGAATTGCAAACCGTTTATTACGTCGCGTGCGTGATTATGCCGATATTAAAAGCGAAGGTATTGTAGACAGTCAAATAGCCGATTTAGCGTTAAATATGTTAAATGTGGATAAGTTAGGTTTCGATCATCTTGATCGAAAACTAATACAAGCCATGAAAGAGCGATTTGACGGAGGCCCTGTTGGTTTGGATAATTTAGCAGCTTCGATCAGTGAAGATAAAGAAACCATTGAGGATGTGATAGAGCCTTATTTGATTCAGCAAGGTTTTATCGCCAGAACCCCAAGGGGACGAGTGTTAACAGATTTGGCAAATGAATTGTGTGTGAATAATGAATAATCAAAACAAAGAATACCTCCAAGATATAAGAGTCTATATAGAAGATACCGATTGTGGTGGGATTGTTTATCATGCTAATTACATAAAATTTATGGAACGAGTGCGTTCGGATTTTATACGAAAATGCGGCTATGAATTTTCCACTTCTGAAAAACAAGGGTATACCTTAGTGGTGGCCAGTTTAAGTTTGCAATTTAAAGCTTCAGCGAAAATGGATGATGTACTCAGTGTGGGAGCTATTGTTAAAAAAGTGACACCTAGATCGTTTGTTGTCACACAAAATGTTTATCGAGATGGACAGTTGTTGGTGTCAGGGGAAATAAAAATTGCCTCTATTGCAACTAGTTCTGGTAAATTATGTCCTATGCCAGATGTGATCGTCTTGGCTCTAAAAAAATATTTGATTCAAAGTGAGGAAAAATAAGTGGAAGAAATGTCAATTGTAGTAATGGCGGTAATGGCCATACTAATATTAGCCTCAGTAGTAACTTGGGTAATCATCGTTGAGCGTGCGCGTACAATGAATAAAGCAAAAAAAGCATTATTTGAATTTGAGGAACGTTTTTGGTCAGGCATGGATTTAACTCAACTGTATAAGCAAGTTTATAACGACCCAAATCCAGAAGGCGGTGCTGAATCTATTTTTAGAAATGGATTTAAAGAATTTACACGTTTACGTCAGCAAAATTCAATGGATCCAGAATCGGTTATGGTAGGCACACAACGCGCAATGCGAGTAGCAGCGAGAAAAGAATCCGACAAACTAGACAAGCATATTTCATTTTTAGCAACCGTAGGCTCAATCACTCCTTACATAGGTTTATTAGGCACCGTTTGGGGAATTATGAATTCTTTTCAAGGGTTATCTGATTCTGCTCAGTTAACATTGGCCGCTGTGGCTCCAGGTATTTCTGAAGCATTATCTGCAACAGCAATGGGCTTATTTGCTGCGATTCCTGCTGTTGTTGCGTATAACCGATTTGTTTCTCAATCCGAAACCATAATTGGATCATATGAAACATTTTCAGATGAGTTTACTTCGATATTGCATCGTCAAATACATGCTGCTAAACCACAACCTCAAGCTGTTAAACAGGGGTAAGTAATGAGTCGAGCTAAACGTACGCCTATGGCTCAAATCAATGTTGTGCCATATATTGATGTGATGTTGGTGTTGTTAATTATATTTATGGTCACAGCACCAATGTTAACTCAAGGTGAAAAATTAGATTTACCCGATGTGACTTCAGAGCCGCTCCCTATTTCTGATATTTCCGCTCATGTGATTATTTCAATAAATGCACAAAGTGAATATTTTATTGAACGACCAGATCGCGAACCTTTCAAAGAAGATCTGCCCTACATCGGAGCACATATCAAAAAAATATTAACGCAAAACCCTGATTTATTAGTGTTAGTTCGTGCGGATCAATCTATTAATTATGGTGTGGTGATGAATTTAGTAGACACTCTTAAAAAGTCAGGGGCAGTATCAGTGGGGCTGGCAACTGAGGACCCGGTTGAATAATGTTTTTTTCTAAACAAACCCGTCAAGCGTTTATCAAACAATATGGTGTTGCTGTTACTGTCGCTTTAGTAGGTCATTTTATTATATTTGGCTCATTGTTGTTCGGTGTAATTGAATTCAAACCCGATGTTAAAAAATTTAAATTACCTGAATACACTGTTATGAATTTGGTGGAATTAGCACCTCCTGTACCAGCGATTAAACCTGAAGTTAAAAAGCCAGATGACACCAAGCAAAAGCAAGAGCAAAAAAAATTAGAAGATCAGAAAAAAGAAGCGGAACGCAAAAAACAAGAAGACGCACAGAAAAAAGCCGATGCCAAAAAGAAAGAAGAAGCTAAAAAACAAGCCGAAGCTAAAAAAATAGCCGCTCAAAAAAAAGAAGAAGAGAATAAACTGGCAGAGAAAAAACGTTTAGAAGCTGAAAAGAAAAAAGCCGACGCAGAGAAAAAACGACTTGAAGCACTTAAAAAACTCGAAGCAGAACAAGAAGCACGAGAATTGGCTGAATTAAATAATGAATTTGCAAATATTAACGATGAGTTAGAACAAGAGTTAAAGCAAATTGAAGATGAAAAACAGCGTCTAGCGCAATTAGAAAAAGACAATCAAGCCGCATTTGATGAACAACAAGCATTAAGTGCTCGCCAAAAAGCAGCTCAAGCAATGGCTCAGGAACAAATGAATATTGTAGATACTTACGCATTTGCAATCAAAGAAGAAGTGCAAAGAAATTGGAATAAAAATCAAGCAAGTCGACCATATGTGGCGGTTTTGAAAATTGAATTGGCCCCAACAGGTGAATTAGTAAATGTTGAAGTGGTCAATTCCAATGGAGATAAAGCATTTAATCAATCCTTAATAAATGCAGTAAAAAATGTAGGCATGTATACCGTACCTGATGATCCAATTTTATTTGAAACCTATTTTAGAACAAACAACCTTACCTTTGGAGCTCAACAATGAAATTTAAATTAGCCATGTTGTTAATGATGATATTTGCATCAACATCAAGCTGGGCAATTGACATCAGAATCACTGAGGGCAAAGCGGGCGCTGATAAAATATCGATCGTGCCGTTTAATCAAAAAATATCAGAAGCATTGCCATTAAATGTGGATGAGCTAATTCGAAATAACCTTGCTCAGTCTGGAGAGTTTCTAGCGTTACATCCTGACAATATGATGAGTTATCCAAAAAGCGAACAAGAAATATACTTTCGTAATTGGTTGTTATTGAAACAGGATTATTTGATTTTAGGTACGGTAGATTATAGTCCAGAAAATTCATTATTAATGCGCGTTTCGTTTTCATTGTTTAACGTGAATAGCTCAAAAAAAATGTTCGAAGATTATATTGATACGGCAACAGATGAGCGTTCAATTCGTAAGGCTGGTAATATTTTATCCGATAAAATCTATGAAAATATTACAGGCGTAAAAGGCATATTTAGTACTAAGATTGCCTTTGTAAGTCGAACAATGAAAGACGGTGCAACATTTCAGCGCGTTCAAATTATGGATGCAAATGGTGAAAATGTTCAAACTGTATACGAAGACGACGCACCCATTATTTCAATCTCGTGGTCTCACGATTTAAAATACATTGCATACGCTACAGTTAAAAACGGACGTTGGGTGGTATTAAGTCAAGAATTGGCGACAGGCAAACAATCAATTATTGCTAATTATCCTGATGCAACGAATTCTGCGCCTTCGTTTTCGCCCGATGGCAAACAAATTGCATTTCAATCAACCAAAGATGGCAACTTTGAAATTTATATTAAAAATTTAATCAATGGTGAGGTTCGAAGATTAACTCGCCATCGTGGTATTGATACTGAGCCAAGTTGGTCACCAGATGGTAAAAAAATTGTGTTTACATCAGATCGTGGTGGCAGTGCTCAGGTCTATGAAGCAGATGTAGCAACAGGTCGAACAGTGCGCTTAACCTTTGATGGTAAGTACAATGCCAAACCAAGTTATTCGGCAGATGGTCGTTATGTTGTGACGGTGAGTTTGCAAGATGATGGGTATTCCATTGCTGCATTAGATTTGGAGACAGGTCAAATGAGATTGTTATCCTCAACGGATTACGATGAGTCACCTAGTATTGCACCAAATGCGACCAATTTAATTTACGCCACTAAAAATTCTGGTAAAAGCGTGCTTTCTTGGGTTTCGATGGATGGAAAAATTACTAAATCGATGCCTGTTGATGCTTATGATGTTAGAGAGCCTAGCTGGTCACCTTATAAAAAATAGACACTAAATCAAAATGCTTGAATTACAGGGATTAAACCTGTATTTTTGCAACGATTCATAATAAAAACGAACTATTTAATGAATTAGTATTCAAAGAGTTCGAAATTTAAATAAACGGGGAAAAAAAATGAACAAAAATTTATTGATCAAAGCAATCGCTTTAACAGCTGTCGTTACTATTTCATCTTGTGGTGGTAAATCAGTTAAAGAAGATACCACTGGCACAACTGGTGGTTTCACTCAACCAACTACACCAGTAACTGACATGAAAGACGACATGAAAGATGATATGTCTGGCATGGGTGATTTGGTAATGGACGATGCTGCTGATGCGATGGATAACATGGAAGACAAAGCTTCTATGTTAATGGATCAAATCAAAGATCAAATGACTGTATATTTCTACTTTGATCAATCTACAGTAACGGCTGCTGCTCGTGAATCGTTAGATTTACATGCTAAGTATTTAACAATGAACCCAATGCAACAAATCGTTTTAGAAGGTCATGCAGATGAGCGCGGTACTCCTGAATATAACTTAGGTTTGTCTGAGCGTCGTGCTAATGCAGTTGCCGCTTACTTACGTCTTCAAGGTGTAAATAAAACTCAAATCTCTGTAGTGGGTATGGGCGAAGAAATGCCAGCTGATTTCGGTACAACTGAAGCTGCATATGGTAAAAACCGTCGCGTAGAAATTAAATACCAATAATTTAATCTTCTCAAACGAAAAATAAGCCTTTAGTGTTCATTAAAGGCTTCTCTAAACTGGTCGAGTTTATGAAAATAATCAAAACGAGTTTTTTATTTAGTGCTGCTTTATTAAGCAGCACTTTTGTTTACGCTGCACAAATTCAAGAAATTAGCGTATCAAGTGATAAAAATCCACAACAACAAGTTCTTAATGAAATGCTGTATCAAGTGTATGATTTATTAAATGAGGTCTCTCGTTTAAATGGCACCGTTGAAGAGCAAGCATATCAATTAAACCAAATAGAAATTCAAAATAAGCAGCGTTATTTAGATAGTGATCGACGTATTGTTGAATTGACTTTAAAAGTGGCGGAGTTAGAAAAAAAATTACAGGACATACAGTTAAAACCTGTGCAAACATCTCAAGTTACCGCGCCTATTTTAACAACCAAACCTTCTGAATTAGTCATCATTCAAGATGGCTCAGAACAATACGCTAAAGCCATTGCTTATTTACAAAAACAAGATTACAAAAATGCCGAAGATGCATTTGAGGCATTTATTGAGCAATATTCCAATTCTGAAAGAATGCCAAACGCTACCTATTGGCTTGGTAAAGTGTATTTGAAATTGGGTGACACTAAAAAAGCAAATTCAATGTTTTTTCAAACACAGCAAAATTATCCAAAAGATCCTAAAGCGGCATCCAGTTTGTTAGAAATGTCGGATATTGCAGTGCAAAAAAACAATACTATTTTGGCTAAAAAATATTTAATACGTGTCATGAATGAATTTGCCCATGACCCTACAGCTCAACAAGCAAAAATAAAATTAGAAGGTTTAAATGTCCAATAAAAAAGCGGTTATTTTATTGTCTGGCGGATTAGATTCCGTCACTGTATTAGCAATTGCTAAGGCACAGGGTTTTGAGTGTCACGCAATGAGTTTTGATTACGGTCAGCGTCACTCTAGTGAATTACAAGCGTCTATTAATATAGCAAAAGCAAGTGGGGTGGAACATAAAATAATACCACTTAATTTAAGGTTAATAGGTGGATCAGCGTTAACTGACAATATTGATGTGCCGGATTTTGATGCAAATAGTGACGAAATTCCTGTGACATATGTACCTGCTCGAAACACTGTTTTTTTATCGGTAGCATTGGGTTGGGCTGAAGTGCTCGATGCTGATGCAATTTTTATTGGGGTAAATGCAGTGGATTATTCTGGATACCCTGATTGTCGACCTGAATTCATTCAAGCTTTTGAAGTACTTGCAAATTTAGCGACTAAAACCGGTGTTGAAGGTAAAAAGCTTTCAATTGAAACTCCGTTAATTGATTTGACCAAAGCACAAATTATTCAAAAAGGGTTGGAGTTAGGAGTTGATTACTCTCAAACGATTTCTTGCTACCAGGCGGATGATCATGGCAAAGCCTGTGGTGTATGTGATAGTTGCGTCCTACGCAAGCAAGGGTTTGAGCATGCAGGCGTTAGTGATCCGACTATTTATGCATAAATAGCCCACCTAAGTATTGATCTGAATTAACCTTAATCCCTTATAAAAAACCGTTGATTTGTTAAAAATCATCGGTTTTTTTGTGTCTAAAAAAAAGAGTGAAATATGTAATGAGACCAAGTTGGCACTTACAAAATGAATTAGATCACTAATTTTCACGATATGAGTAGAAAGCATAAAGGCTAGTTGTGCAGCTGTTCACAAACCTACGAAATTCTAATGTTTCATTTTGTAGGTGTTATTGAGGGTGGATTTAATTGTAAAAAAAGTAAACCCCTTGTATATAAGGTATGTAGTGGGTTGGTATGAAAAATAAAATTTAAAAAAGGCGTGAATTAATGTAAGTGTAATGTTATGTCACTGTAATATTGTTTTTACAATTGGTGTTTATACTGTTTTAATTATGAGGTATCAAAACCATAAATGGGGAGAATATTTTGAAATATTTAAACAATTATAAACCAATAGTAAAAACGCTCGCAGTGTTATTCATTGCTTTTTCTATGGCCAGTTGTAATGACGCAGGGCCAGATTTAAAAACGGCGGATCGTGATAATGATTCAGTCAATAACGAAGTGGATTTGTGTCCTGATGTTAAGGGTTCAATTAACAATAACGGCTGTCCGATCGTTATTTTACCAACAGATACCGATAATGACGGGTTAGAAGATGCCCTTGATCTTTGTCCTAATGAAGCCGGAGTGGCAAATAATAATGGTTGTCCAATAGGTGTTAAGACCGATAAAGACAATGATGGCATTTATGATGAAGTTGATAGCTGCCCGAATGAAGCTGGACCTACTTCCAATCAAGGTTGCCCAGTAGATCAAACCGATTCTGATAATGACGGTTTGATTGATTTGTATGATATGTGTCCAAATGAATATGGAACATTAGAAAATAATGGCTGTGCAAATAATAACAATTTCACCCCTTCGGCTGAAATTGGTAAGCAATTATATGATAGTGACAAATTAGATTGCGCCGGCTGCCATGATAAATCAGACTCACGTGGCACTAAGGTTTTGGGTACACCAGAAAGTGACATCATTGGTTCAGACGGCAACTTCAAATGTGAAAAAACGACTTGTAGCGATACAAGTGCTTTAACGACTTACTTAGAAGAAAAAATGCCATTTGGTGATGTTTCAGCTTGTGACAATCAATGCTCTGCGCATATTGCGTTATTCATACAATCCTTCCCATTTCAAAGTGATATGGACAATGACGGCATTGTTGATTCTTTAGATCAATGTCCAAATCAATATGGTGAATCAAATAATAATGGATGCCCTGTGGTTGCACTTGACACAGATAACGATGGCGTGACAGATGACGTTGATTCATGCCCTAACGAATTTGGTGATGCAAACAATCAAGGCTGTCCAATTGATGTGACACCAGTTGATTCTGATAATGACGGGATTGCAGATAACATAGATGAATGTCCAAATGAAATTGGTACATCAGCTAATAACGGTTGTCCTGGCAAACGTGCAATGAACGCAGAAGAGTTAGCAGGTAAAGATTTATATACTGCTATGTGTGTTGATTGTCACGATGAGAAAGGCGACGGTGGCAGAGCCGATTTACGTCCTGCATTAAAAGACGGCAGCTTTGTAGGAATTACTGATTTATCAATGCCTGAAGCACCATTATTTGACCCTAAATCTTGTAATGCAGAGTGTGCGACAAAAATCCAAGGTTACTTACTTTACATCAATAATTTGTTAGATGACGTGGTAATTGAACCACCTGTAGAAGAGCATGAATTAGAAATGGTTGTGGAAGTAGCGATTAACGCTGGTAGTAAATCAGGTTTTACTTCTACTAAAACTGGAATCCAATTCGAAGCTGATAAATACTTTGTTGAAATTGATGGTACGGGTAATGACAACGCTGAGCGTGAAATTGCCGGCACTGAAGACGACTTATTATTCTCATCAGAACGCTGGGGCGATTTTAAATATGAAATTCCAGTTCAAAACGGTGAACATCAAGTTGAATTCTGGTTTGCAGAGCTATATCACGACGGTCCAGATCAGCGTCAATTCCATGTTGATTTAGAAGGTGTTAGAGCGTTAGAAAACTTCGACATTTTCAAAACAACAGGCGGCCAAGACAGTGCTTATAAAACAATTCGTTTTGATGTAGTTGTCACTGATGGTGTATTAAATATTGATTTCGTTAAATCGCTTGCAAATGCAACGGTTAACGGCCTTGTTGTTTACAGAGAACCTACAATGCCTGAAAGATACCAAACAAGTTGCCAAGGTTGCCATGGTGATGAAAATGGTGAAGGTTCTGTATTAGGCGGCGCACTTGTTCAATCTGATTGTGTTGTGTGTGATACTCGTGAACAATTAACAACGTACATCAGCTTAAAAATGCCATTTGAATACGCTGAGACTTGTGTGGGTGAATGTGCGAAAGAATTTGCTGACTATATCTATGATAACTTTGCATGTTACGAAGGCAGAGAGTGTGTTGACGTTGTTAAACAAGTACCAATAGCGGGTGATTCACAATCTTGTTCCAATGGCATTGATGCAAGTTTCACAAGCTTATTACGTATCAGTAACTTGCAATTCAAAAATACAATGCGTGATGTGTTCTTCGCACAAACCGACTATACGGCGACATTTACCACTGATGAAAAACTAGGCAACTTTAATGTTAACTATAAAGACTCAATTACAGAAATTGTTCTCGAACAGTATTTAGAGTCAATGGAAAGATTAACACCTAACGCGGTTGCTAATATGGGCAGCTGGATAAGTTGTGCGAGTAAAAATGATGCTTGTGCAGATAAAATCATTGATGAAATAGGTTTAAAATTATTCCGTCGTCCAGTGACTAATGCAGAAAAAACTAGACTAAAAGCTGTGTATACCGAAGCAAAAGATCGTAGCAACAGTTTCGATGATGGAGCGATAACACTATTACGTGCAATGTTAGCGTCGCCAAACTTCATATATCAGCTAGAGCTTGATTTAACAGCAACAGTAGGTAACAACATTGTGAAGTTAGGTCAGTATGAAATTGCAGCGCGCTTAGCAAGTTTCTTATGGCGCTCGATTCCAGATGCAGCGTTATTTGAAGCAGCAAGAACAAATCAATTGGCTACAAAAGAAGGCATCAAAGCTCAAGCTGAGCGCATGTTGGCGGATCCTAAAGCGGATGTAACAATAAGCGAATTCCATTTACAATGGATGGGTTCTGGGAAAGTGGATACTGTTGACGCACATTATGATGAAAAAATGGCGGGTATTGGTGATGTGAAACGTACGATTATTGATCTAGTCAGTAATGACGGTTCATTTGAAGACTTGTACACAGTGGATTACGGTTATTTAAATGATGCTGGTAAAGCGTTTTATGACGTGAATGGTAATCCTATTGAAACCTTTGATGATGGTTTTAATAAGTACCAACTATCCACAGCTAACCGTACTGGTATCTTGACTCGTGGACCATTCTTAAGTGCAAATCACAACACCCCACGACGTGGTAAGTTTATCCGTCAAGCAGTGTTGTGTGGCGTGATTCCACCGGCACCTCCTGGTGCGGCTGGGAACTTTGAAGTAAAAGCTGGATTGTCACCACGTGAAGCTTATAATTTACACGTTTCCAAACCATCTTGTGGGGGTTGTCATAAATTGATGGATCCGATCGGTTTTGGTTTTGATCATTTCGATGAAGTCGGTAAATGGCAAGATCAAGAGCTAAATAAGAAGGATCAATCGCTATGGGATATTGATGACTCAGGTGAATTGTTCGCAACCACCGACATCAACCAAACATTTACCGGTGCAGATGAATTGCAAGCGTTGTTAGCGAGCAGTGTAGATACCAAAGTTTGTTACTCATACCAGTGGTTTGCTTACGCTAATGGTCGTACACCAAGAATTGAAGATGCTTGTTCATTATCTCAAGGCATTCAAATTTCACAAGACGCGGGCGGTAGCATATTAGATGTGATCATCGCGATTACCCAAACAGATGCATTTAGTCATCGTAGAACTCAATCTAACTAAGGGTGTTATCATGAATAAATCATTATTTAAAAATTATAATCGTCGTAATTTAATTAAAACGCTAGGTGTGGCATCTGCCGCACCTTTCATACCGATTTTACAAGCTGAAGCTGCGGTTAATACACCAAAACGTGTATGTTTTATCAGTACGCCAAATGGTATTGCACAAGAAGTTGTACCAACAGGAAACGGCACAAACATGGCGTTTCAGTCTGTATTACAGCCATTACAAGCTTATAAAAATCAAATTACCTATTTGCACGGTATTGATATGAAAAGTTATTACGCCAAACCTATTGAAAATGGTCATCCATCGACTGTTGCCATGTTATGGACGGGTGCATTAACGCTTGACCCAGGCACGGATCCACACAGTGGTCGAACTTGGGATGCTGACGGTATCTCTATTGACCAATATTTGGGCAATCGATTATCTCAAAGCAGCGAAACCAGCACAAAATTTAAAGTGATCAACGCTGGGGTAAAAGTGGGTTTCTTCTCTGCAAACCAAGTTTTTCCATCTGCAGGCAATGCAATTCGTCCAGAAAGCAATGTGGGTAACTTACATGGCCGCGTGTTTAATGGTGTGCAGACAGGTACTACAAATACTGTAGACCAAGCTGCTTTGCGTGCCATTGCAAACAAAAAGAGCGTGTTAGATTCCGTAATGGAAGAACTAAACCTTGTGATGAATAAAGTAGCGTCTGAAGATCGTCATAAAATATCAGCGCATTTAAACGGCATTCGCGAAATTGAAACTCGATTGAGTTTTGAACAAAGTGGAACAACGTCAGCAAACTGTACTATTCCACCTGGAGAAAGAAACGGTAGTAACTCAGAAGAAGATTATATTTTCGAAGGTGAAGGTATGATGGATATTCTAAGCCATGCGTTTGCTTGTGACCAAACTCGTGTTGCCACGTTACAATGGTCCAATGGAGCTAGTGGTGAAACATTCCCTTCAATGGGCTTAAATTCTGACCATCACAGCTACACCCATGATAACTATAATGGTAATGCTGGTAACCGTCGTAAAATCGGTGAATGGTACGGGAAACGTTTTGCGTATTTTGTGAATAAATTAGCATCGATACCTGAAGGTGAAGGCACGATGTTAGATAACACATTATTGGTTTGGACCAGTGAACATTCCGATTTTGGTCAGCATGGTCGTCGTAATATTCCATTTACTTTAGCGGGTAACTTGGGAGGCGCAATGAATGTTGGACAAAAATTAGATTATTCAAATAACACCAAAGCCCACAACGATGTGTATATTTCAATTGCGCATGCAATGGGACTAACCGATGTGAACAAATTTGGTTTTGCCGATATTTGTGAAGGTCCATTACCTGGGTTGTTAAATACATAAATAATCAGGTTAGATATTGTTTGTAAGAAAAAAACAATATCAATATCCCCTACAGCCTGAACATTTTTTTGTTCAGGCTTTTTTTTGCATCAAATTGAATATTACATCGGCGTAATATGAATTTATAAAAAGAATCTACGCGCTTTTTCTATTAAAAAACTGACCCGCTAGGGCTTTTTAAACATCCTGTATTTATCTTAAATCCTCAAAGGATTGTTAAGGATATTGGTGAAATTGATTTTATAAAATCATCATTTTTAACTGGTTTATTATTTTAAATAATTGTTTTGAAATGGTAGATCACTTTGTAAAAAAGGAAAACACTATGAGACAACCAATAAAATGTCATTCACTGATAAATATAATAGTTGCACTGACTATTATTATTTTTATGAATGGTTGTAATGAATTATTACCTGCTGAAAAAAATAAACAACAGCAAGACCCTCAATCAGTAAATACTCAAGTAGATTCATGTACGGATATAACAGCAGTAACTAACAGGAATGAATGCCCAGAAACACAAACAAACTCCGAAACGAAAACGCAAACGACCACGCAAACAATATCGGTTTCTCAAACAGAAACAGAAACAGAAACAGAAACAGTCACGCAAACAATGACCGTTTCACAAACAGAAACGAATACAAATACGCAAACAAATACAGAAAATACCCAATGTGAAAATAATAACTGTCCTGATGATATAAAGCCCAACACAGATATAGCAGAGGGCCAAGAGTTGTATAACAGCATGTGCGTAGCCTGTCATGATGAAAAAGGCGATGGTGGACGTGCAAATCTTTTACCATCAATAAAAGACCTTTCGTTTGTATCCATTACAAATTTAACAATGCCTGAAGCTCCGTTATTTAAACCCACAGATTGCGATCGAACCTGCGCTGAAAAAATCAAAGCCTATTTAAAGCGCATCAATAAATTAGATATAGAAATTTATATTCCTTTTGATTCGAGAGATGAGTTTAATAGCATTACTCAATATGCTGTCATTAACGCAGGTGGATCTGATGATTTTTACTTTGAAGATGATTTTTTCTTAGGAGGCACAGCCTACAAAATTGACGATTTTGATCCAAAAGGTCACCTTAAAGAGTTAATTTTAACTGAGCGAAGAGGTGATTTTAAGTATGCCATTCCCGTTCCAGATAGCGAATATCAGGTTCAAATACTGTTTGCAAATGGTTACGAACAAGATCCAATACAAAATATATTTCATGTAGACATAGAAGGCAGTCGAACGTTATCGAATTTTGAAATTTCTAAAGCCAATGTCAAAAACAACTACGCATACGTCACGGATCAATTCGATGTGACTGTTAGCGATGGTGAACTGAATATCGATTTTATTCCATCGCTTGGATATGCAAAAGTAAGCGGCATTATTGTGTATAAAAAAATGCCCCTTTGTCTTGATTTGAGCGATTGTGTGCCAGAGATAGACACACTACCAATCCAAGGAGATGCAGCAGCTTGCACAAATGGCGTGGATGCAAGTTTTGGCGGGTTAATTAGAATCAATAACGAGCAATACCAAAATACTTTGCGCGATGTATTTAATACGCACCCCCATAAAGAATCGGGGTTTTCAATCGATGAGTTCATCGGAAATTTTAAAGTAAACACAAAACATCCGATGTCGAATATTCAAATAGAAAATAATTGGGAAGCAGCAGAAATAATTGCACAAGATGCCATTAAAAACTTATCAAACTGGATGGATTGTCCAAACAAAGATGATGCCTGTGCAGATAAAATTATCGATGAAATAGGTTTGAAGTTATATCGACGCCCATTAACGCAAGATGAGAAATTAAGATTAAAAGAGCTATATTTAACCGTTAAAAGTGAACAAAATAATTTTGATGAAGGTGCTCAGTATTTATTGGTTACGATGTTAGTATCGCCTAACTTTTTATATCAATTGGAAATGGATTTAACCCAACCAATTAACAATCACGTGGTGAAATTAAATCAATACGAAATCGCATCACGCTTGGCGAGTTTTATTTGGCGTTCTATTCCTGATGATGTGTTATTTGAAGCAGCCAAAACCAATCAATTAAGTTCAAAACTTCAAATCAAAACACAAGCTGAGCGTATGTTGGCAGACCCTAAAGCACAGTCCACAATTAGTTCATTTCATACTCAGTGGTTGGGGATCCCTAAGATGGAAGATATTGTCGAAGATGGTTGGTTTGACGAAGAAGATTATGAACCATTAAACGCAGGCATTGAGGATGTATCCCGTACAATCCTTGATTTAGTCTTTAGCGGTGGCGCCTTCCAAGATTTATTCTCAGTTGAATTTGGTTATCTAAACGAAGCAGGCAAAGCGCTATACGATGTGAACGCCCAACCGATTGAAACCTTTGAGGATGGATTTAATAAATACGATTTAGCAGGATTTAAACGTAAAGGCATTTTGACTCGTGGCGGTTTTTTAAGCTCAAGTTTTGATTCTACTAGACGAGGAAAGTTTGTGCGTCAACGCCTGTTATGCGATGTAATTCCAGCAGCGCCAGCAGGAATAAGTACAGAAACATTAGATACAGAAGGTAAATCCCCAAGGGAATACTTTTTAGAATTAATCACTAATCCTGATTGTGCTGGGTGTCATAGTTTAATGAACCCAATTGGCTTTGGTTTCGACCATTACGATGAAGTTGGTAAATGGATCGATCAAATAGAAAGTTATGATGGTACGTTACGGGATATTGATGTGACAGGAGAATTTTTCGCCGTAGGTGAGCTTAATCAAACCTTTGAAGGCGCCGAACAAATGCAATCTATATTAGCAAGTGGTGAACAAACTCAGGCCTGTTACTCATACCAATGGTTTGTGTTTGCAAATGGTCGCAAACCCAACACACATGATGATTGCTCAATCGCACAAAGCCTTCAATTTTCACAAGCCGCGGGTGGCAGTATTTTCGATGTGATTATCTCGATTACCCAAACCGATGCATTTAGTCATCGTCGAACTCAATCTAATTAAGGACAGTGTCATGAATAAATCATTATTTAATAATTACAATCGTCGTAATTTAATCAAAACATTAGGTGTGGCATCTGCCGCACCGTTCATCCCAGTTTTACAGGCGCAAGCTGCGGTTAATGTACCAAAACGTGTATGTTTTATCAGTACGCCAAATGGTATTGCACAAGAAGTTGTACCAACAGGAAACGGCACAAACATGATGTTTCAATCGGTTTTACAACCAGTGGAGGCTTATAAAAATCACATTACCTATTTGCACGGTATTGATATGAAAAGTTATGACGCTCAACGTATTGAAAACGGTCATCCATCCACCG
Source organism: Marinicellulosiphila megalodicopiae (assembly GCF_045862395.1). Classification (NCBI taxonomy): domain Bacteria; kingdom Pseudomonadati; phylum Pseudomonadota; class Gammaproteobacteria; order Oceanospirillales; genus Marinicellulosiphila; species Marinicellulosiphila megalodicopiae. The sequence continues at coordinate 3,253,449 of NZ_AP023087.1, read as the reverse complement.
CTGCCATGCTATTTACTGGCGCATTAACCACTGACCCAGGCACGGATCCACACAGTGGTCGAACTTGGGATGCACAAGGTATCTCCATTGATCATTATTTAGGGAATCGTTTAGCACAAAGTGAAGCCACTCTAACTAAATTTAAAGTCATTAATGCTGGCGTAAAAACGGGCTTCTTTTCAGCTAACCAAATTTTTCCTTCCGCAGGTAATCCAATTCGTCCAGTAAGCAATGTGTCAAATTTACACAATCAGATATTTAATGGCGTGACTCCAAGCAGTGCCACCTACTATGATCCAGCCGCACTGCGTGCCATCTCTTACAAAAAAAGTGCATTGGATGTGGTAAGGGATGAACTAAATGCAGTATTAAATAATGTGGCCTCAGAGGATCGTCGTAAAATTGAAGCGCACTTAACTGGGATTCGTGAAATCGAAATCCGTCTAGAGAAAGAAGAAAAAGCGGCAGCGGTAAACGCTTCTGTCTGCTCTATTCCACCTAAAGAAAGAGACGGTCGTAACTCAGAAGAAGATTATATTTTCGAAGGTGAAGGCATGATGGACATCATCACCCATGCGTTTGCCTGTGACCAAACTCGTATAGCCACGTTACAATGGAGTAATGGCGCTAGTGGTGAAACATTCCCATCACTAGGTTTAAACTCTGACCATCACAGCTACACGCATGATAACTATAATGCTAATGCTGGTAACCGTCGTAAAATCGCTGAATGGTACGGCAAACGTTTTGCGTATTTTGTGGATAAATTAGCATCCATACCCGAAGGTGATGGCACGATGTTAGATAACACATTGTTAGTGTGGACCAGTGAACACTCTGATTTTGGCCAGCATGGTCGTCGTAATATTCCATTCACCTTAGCGGGTAACTTAGGTGGTGCGTTAAATGTTGGACAAAAATTAGATTATTCAAATGATCCAAAAGCCCATAACGATGTGTATATTTCAATTGCACATGCAATGGGGTTTACTGACGTGGATACCTTTGGTTTAGAAAGTATTTGTGGTGGTCCATTGCCTGGTTTATTAAATACTTAGTAAGCTTTAGGTGAATTGACTCTTTTCAACTAAAAAAAACACATAACCAAAAAAAAGACCCAGCTCAATCGAGGTGGGTCTTTGTATTTTAAAAAGCCTAGTTTTATAAGCTTTTTAAAAAGTATTTCAAATTACTCAGCGTTAATGCCTAATAATTCAACATCAAAAATCAATACTGAATTTGCTGGAATCATTCCAGTTGAGCGCGCGCCATAAGCTAATTCACTAGGAATGAAAAAACGGAACGTGTCGCCAACTTGCATTAATTGTAAGCCTTCTGTCCAACCAGATATTACACCGTTTAAAGGGAATGAAATCGGTTCGCCACGATTGACAGATGAATCGAAAACCGTGCCATTAGTTAATGTGCCATGGTAATGCACTTTTACTGAATCAGCAGGGCTTGGCATAGCTGAAGAGGCATCACCTTTAGTGATCACAGAGTACTGTAAACCAGAATCTGTCGTCATGACGCCTTCTTTTGCTTTGTTTGCTTCTAAAAATGCTAACCCATCAACTTTTGCAGCTTCGGCTTGTGCCATTGCTGCTTTTTGTGCTTCTTGTTGTTGAGCCATTTGCTCTTTATTTAACTCTGCTTGTTTTGCTTCAAACTGTGCGCGAAGTTCAGCATCTGCCGCTTCTAATTGCTCTGGAGTTACTTTTGACTCAACTCCGTTTGCGCCATCTGTTAGACCTTCAATTGAAGAGTCTGTATCTAATTCAAAGGATTTAGATGCGATGATGCTTGAAGAGATATTAAAGCCAATGTAATAGCTTAAATGCTGTTCAGCCATTTTTAGTTCTTCAGAAGGTGCCATTACTTCTTTTTCTTCAGTTTCAGCTTCAGCAGCGGCTTGCTTTTCTTCAAATTGTGCACGTAATAACGCATCAGCAGCTTGAAGTTGTTCAGCGCTAACTGATGACTCAACACCATTAGCACCATCTAATAAACCAGTAATAGCTTGGTCTAATACTAACGTAAAGCTGTCAGATGCTTTGATGCTTGAAGAAACATTAAAACCAATGTAATAGCTTAAGTGTTTTTCAGATTGAGAGGATTCTTTTTTCATATCTTCTTCAGTTGCCATTTCTTCAGACATCGCGTCTGATTTTTCTGACATTTCTGAATGGGCTTTTGCCGACATATCTGCATGAGATGTTTCAACAGCTTCAACTGGCTTCGCGTCTTTTTCATCATCAGATGAAGAGCAAGCAACGAATGATACAGACGTAGCCAACATAATTGGTAATAGGAATGATCTGATTTGCATGGTGTAAACCTTAAGTAAATGGGCCAAATGGCGTAAAAAATTGCAGGCATTAAAACATATCTTTACAAATCCCGCCAGTTAACAAACGCTTACTCTGTCTATACTGTGAAATATGAAGAAATCATTTATAGAATGCGTGATAGGGCGTGCAAGGGGTGCTGTGACATATTTTAATCGGGGTTGGATACTTATTTTGTGTATAAGTTTCACAAGTTTGTCAATTTCTTCCACATTGATGGCGGATTTTGCACAATCGGATCAATTATTGAAACGTTTTCCTAAAGGATTGTACGCAGATCAAATTGTGCCCATCGATTATTTACCCAATGCACAAACCATTGCAGAGTTGCCTCAAGATACTATTTCTCAGTTTATCGGGTTATTACAAACGCCACGAACTAACGTGCCACAAGGGGCTATTTTGATTATTCACGATGTGGGGCAAAATGCGAATTGGCCAAACTGGATTCAACCCATGCGCAATTATTTACCAGACACGGGTTGGATGACTTTATCTATCACTATTCCAAGTGGCAAGTTATATGATCAGCGTGGTTATGATCAAATGATTCAAGATCGAATTGCAGCGTCAATTAACTATTTACAAAATAAAGGTCAGTTTAATTTAGTATTATTAGGAAGTGGCACAGGCAGTTTTTGGATTGCAAAATATTTAAGTTTGAATATGCAAGGTGTGGATAATTTTGGCTATGCCATGATCAGTGTAAACGCACAGGATAATACGTTTATACAAGCGGAAACATTTCAGGAATATTTAAGCACATTAACTATCCCAATCTTAGATATCTTTTTACCCAAAAACGAATATGAAAAAAACAAAGCGAAATGGCGAAAAGGGATGATGCTTTCAAAAAATCACCCAAATTATATTCAGGTAAAAATGCATGACAGTGCCTTTGGTGTTTCAAGTGAATACGATTTAGTCACAAGGCGAGTTTGGGGTTGGTTAAAAGTTAATGCTGCTGGCCAAGAAGCCGAAGTGCGCGTGAAATAAAAAACATCTACATTTTTAAAATGTGATGTTTTGATAAATTCATTCTTAAAAATCATGTAACATCCACACTTAATTTTTAAAGGTTATCTTTCATGCAATGTCTATCGGTTTTTTTTCGAATTAATTTTATTTACCTCTCTATTTTTCTTTCCATTTTTTTATTCAGTTGTACAGGTAACCCTCCTTTTAGTGAAGCTGGTGACGATCAGACAGTGAGTTATCAGCAATCTGTTGAGTTAAAAGGAAAAACTTGGGATAAAGATGGCGATATATTCTCTCAAACATGGGTTCAAATTTACGGCACGCCTGTTGATCTTATTAAAATCAATGATACAGATGTTAGTTTTTTAGCGCCTGTTTCTAATGAAACAATGATGTTTACTTTTAATGTTATTGATAGCAAAGGCTCTGCTTATAAAGATCCTGTTTACATAACCGTTGAAGCATCGAATCCACTAAATGATACGGGGGTATTGTTATGTGCCGATTACGCAACGGCAGCTAATGGCAGCACCATTGAAAATAATGACGTGGATTGTTCATTAGAGTTTGAATCTATAAATGGTGATGTGGTGCCATTTATACAAGATGGCCAAACCGGTTTAGACACAAGCGTTTTGAATCAACAAGGATTTGATTTTACTAAATTAAATAATGATGGATTGGTGCTTGATGAACAGGAGCCAGTTTTTTCCTGTGTACGCGATAACCATACGGGCTTAATTTGGGAAGTCAAAACAACCGATGGATCGCTACATGACACATCCAGTCGATTTAATTGGTATCAAACTAATAGTGATATTAATGCTGGAAATGCAGGTTTTGAAAACGACGATGGGGATATTTGCGTTGGCTTTGATATCAATGACAGTTCAACCTATTGCAATACTCATGCATTTGTTGAACGTGTGAATAAACAAGGCTTGTGTGGATTAACTCAATGGCGATTGCCAACTAGACAAGAGCTGCTTTCAATAGTTGATTTCAGTCGCACACAGCCTGCTATTAATATCGATTATTTCCCAAATACAGCTACTTTTTCATATTGGTCCATTAATAATCATGCAGCTGCAGGGCAAGAGGATAAAGCTTGGTATGTGTATTTTAATGACGGCTCCAGTTCTACTTCAAGTAAAGACAGTCCAAATGATGTCCGATTAGTTCACGATATAACAGCACAATAAAAGGAGTCAAAAATGAATATTTTTATAAAATCTATATTAACGTTTTGTTCAATTTCAATTACAGCTTTATCCTTTGCGCAAACCTGCAATAACAAGACATTTAATGATATTACTGCCGAACAATTTATAGATTTAGAAAATGGCGTGGCAGTGGATAAAAAAACAGGCCTAATGTGGCAAGTATGTACTTTGGGGCAAACCTTTCAAGATGGTACTTGTATAGACAGTGCGATCACTTTTAATTGGTTAACTGCTTTTGAGTTTGCAAACCAAAACCAATTAGCTGGATTTGAAAATTGGCGATTACCCAATATAAAAGAACTAACCAGCATTCAAAAATTAAGTTGTGTGAATCCTGCCGTAGAAAATTCAGTATTTATAGGCATTGAATCTAGTTATTATTGGACGGCAACGCCTAGTAATATTTCAGGGCGTATTTGGGCAATTAACTTCGCAGATGGATTAAGCTTTGCAGATGATAAAACCACTGAATATTATGTGTTATTAGTGCGTGATATTACTCAATAACATTAAACGTTCTAAATACTGGTAAATTTGATAGTTGCACTATACTCACTTTAATAATACATAAATATTGGAGTGAATATGTTGCGTAGTTTAAGGTCGAAATTTACATTTATTTTTGCATTTGTTGCATTAAGTATTATGGTGGTGGCGATTGTTGATTACCGTCTAAGTCATTTTACTTTTGCAAAATTACAAGTGTTTAGTTCTAAGTTTACTCCAGCTACCTCGGCAATTTTAAATGCTGATCGTGATTTATACCAAGCTCGATTGGCTCAAGAGCAAATTTTATCCCTCAAACCATCCTCCCCAGAGTACTCTGAATTAAAAAGCACAATTGAAGAGAATGCGATTCAAGCTTATGATCGAATGCATGTGTTTTTAGATTTAATGACAGAATATACTGCAGTCACAAATCAATTAGAAACCTATGAAAGTGTGTTTACAGACTGGCATTCAACGTCTAAAGAATTGTTGTCGTTTATTGAAGCGGGCAAAGCCAGTCAAGCAGTTGAATTATCAAATACTTTAGCCGAAACTAAATTTGGTACGCTGCGAGATTTATATGATGTTGCAGGAGAGGCGGCTGATGCTGAAGGTAAAAGAATTGAAGCTCAAACCCAGGCATCAGTTATCAAAAAAAGTGCATCAACAATGATTGTTGCTATTGTAGTAGCTTTACTTTCAATTTTAGCAGCTATAGTTGTACCTAAATTTATAGCGGATGCCATAAATGATGTCAGTGGTCGCATTAAGCAAATCAGTGAAGGAGAGGGGGATTTGACTTTGCGAATCCACTCAAAACGCAAAGACGAAATTGGAGAGTTATCTAATCACTTTGATGGTTTTGTTGATAACTTACAAAAGTTAGTAAAAAATATTCGTAAAGAAACCGATGAGTTAAAATTAGGTATGTCGAATATGCAAAGTCAAGCATCAACTTCACTTAGTTACTCAAGCGAGCAATCTCATTTTGTCGACTCCATTTCACATGCAGTCAGTGAAATGTCTAAAGCAGTACTTGAAATTTCAAGTAATGCGAATTCAGCAGCTAGCCAAATTACTCATGTAAATGAGTTAACGGAAGATGGGCAAAAAGTAATTGAACAATCCTTATCCAGAGTCAATACCCTATACGATACAGTGACTTCTGCTGCTGATGTGATTCAAGAATTATCTAAAAAATCTGACGACATCGCATTGGTGTTAGATGCCATTCGCGGGATTGCCGAACAAACAAATTTACTGGCACTTAATGCCGCAATTGAGGCGGCGCGTGCTGGTGAACAAGGTCGTGGGTTTGCGGTAGTAGCTGATGAGGTACGAGCATTAGCCAGTAAAACTCAACAATCCACAGCGGATATTCAAGGTATGATTGAGGCTTTACAAGCAGGTGTTAATCAAGCGGTTGTAGCAATTAGCTCAGGTGCGGAAGTGGCTAAATCCACGGTTGAGTTGTCTAGTAAAACCAAAGACTCATTGGATAAAATATTAAATGCGACAGGCTTAATTAATGATATGTCCATTCAAACCGCCGCGGCTACTGAAGAGCAAAGCAACGTGACTCAAGATATTTCAAATAACTTGCAAGAGCTTTCAAATAAAACCAAAAACATAGAATCCATAGCAAATGACACACAGCAAACTGCAAATGGAGCCATGGAGCAAACTAATAATTTACATGGTTTAGTTGGGCGTTTTAAAATTAATTGATTTTGAAAAGTAAAAATAAAAAAGCTGACAAATGTCAGCTTTTTTTTGCAAATTTTTTATACCAACAAAGGTATCAAAAAATTAAAGCGCTTTAATAATATTCAACATTCTTCGAAGTGGCTCAGCCGCTCCCCATAATAATTGATCACCAACAGTAAACGCTGAAATGTATTCAGGACCCATTGCCAGTTTACGAATACGGCCCACTGGAATATCTAAGCTTCCGTTTACAGCAGCAGGCGATAACGCTTTAACTGATGCTTCACGATCATTAGGAATCACTTTAACCCATTGGTTGTGAGCGGCTAAAATCGCTTCAATTTCTGAAATTGGTAAATCTTTTTTCAATTTCAAAGTGATCGCTTGTGAGTGACAACGCATAGCGCCAATACGAACACATAAACCATCAACCGGTACTGGGTTTTCTGATTGGCCTAAAATCTTGTTCGCTTCAACCTGTGCTTTCCACTCTTCTTTTGTTTGTCCAGAAGGCATTGGCACATCGATCCAAGGAATTAATGATCCTGCTAATGCAGCGCCAAACTCAGCCTGTGGTAATGCGTCAGAGCGAAGTGTTTCAGATACTTTTTTGTCTACTTCTAAAATCGCAGCCGCTGGATCCAATTGATCAGCAACCGATGCATGAATAGCGCCCATCTGTGCGATTAACTCTTTCATATTTTTAGCGCCAGCACCACTTGCTGCTTGGTATGTATGAGGCGATGCCCATTCTACTAAGTCTTGTTCAAACAATCCGCCAAGTGCTAATAACATCAAACTTACCGTACAGTTACCGCCAGCAAATGTTTTCACGCCGTTTTTCAAAGACGCATCAATCACATCTCTATTAACTGGATCTAAAACAATCACCGCATCGTCTTCCATACGAAGTGCAGAAGCTGCATCAATCCAGTAACCGTTCCATCCGCTTTCGCGTAATTTAGGGTAAACCGCTTTTGTGTAATCGCCACCTTGACAGGTTAACACGACATCCATTTTAGCCAGTTCAGCAACATCGTTACCGTCTAATAAAACGCCAGCGTCTTTACCAAAGTTTGGTGCTGCTTTACCAGCTTGTGAGGTTGTAAAAAATACAGGATCGATATCTGCAAAATCATTTTCATCAACCATACGACCCATAAGTACCGAGCCAACCATTCCACGCCATCCGACAAAACCTACTTTCATTTTGAATTCTCTCTATTCAAGTGCCACGAAAAATTGTGACAAATTAATTATATTTTTTACATTGAAACCACAAAATTGTCATCCTCGATGTGTTTTTATCGGGGATCCAGCGACTTTTTAATAAATCATCGCTGTTTTGACATTTAATTTAAACTAATTCTGCAAGCACCGCGGCACCCATTTCTTTAGTTCCAACAATCGTGCAACCTTCACTTTGAATATCTAGCGTGCGGATATTTTTATCCAATACTTTACTTACCGCTAATTCAATCTCGTCTGCTACTTCTGCAAAACCAAAGCTATAACGAAGCATCATAGACACTGACAAAATCGTTGCTAATGGGTTAGCTTTGTTTTGGTTCATGATGTCAGGCGCTGATCCGTGAATTGGCTCGTACATGCCTTTGCCATTTTGATCTAAAGAAGCTGAAGGTAACATGCCGATAGAGCCAGTTAACATCGCTGCGCAATCTGACAAAATATCACCAAACATGTTGCCAGTTACCATTACGTCAAACTGCTTTGGTGCACGCACTAATTGCATCGCTGCGTTATCCACGTACATGTGGCTTAATTCAACTTCTGGATAATCTTTTGCTACTTCTTCAACAATTTCACGCCACAAAACAGTGGCTTCTAATACGTTGGCTTTATCAACCGAACATAATTTTTTATTACGTTTCATAGCCGCTTCAAATGCCACTACCGCAATACGACGGATTTCAGATTCAGAATATTTATACGTGTTGTAACCTTCACGTTCGCCATTTTCTAATGTGCGAATACCACGAGGCTCACCAAAATAAATACCGCCAGTTAATTCACGAACGATCAATAAATCTAGGCCAGACACAATGTCTGCTTTTAAAGAAGATGCGCTTGCAAGTTGTGGATATAAAATCGCAGGGCGTAAGTTACCAAACAATTTTAACTTCGAACGAATCGCTAATAGACCTTTTTCAGGACGAATGGCAGTATCAAGTGCATCCCATTTAGGGCCGCCAACCGCGCCTAATAAAACCGCATCGGCATTCATCGCTTTTGCATGAGTTTCGTCAGGGTAAGGCACACCGTGTTGATCAATGGCCGCACCACCAATTAAACCGTCAACCAATTCTAAACCTAGGTTGTGTTTTTTATTAACCGCAACTAATACTGCAACGGCTTCTTTAATAATTTCTGGACCGATGCCGTCACCGGGTAATACTAAAATTTGTTTTGACATTTTTTTGATCTCTAATGTTTAAAATATTTATTAATCGAACAACCAAGGTGTAACTGATGCGCGTTGTTTTTCGTAGGCTTTAATATCATCCGAATCTTTTAATGTTAATCCGATGTCATCTAAACCATTTAATAAGCAGTACTTTCTAAATTCATCTACTTCAAATGAAATACTTGTACCGTCTTCTAAGCTGATGGTTTGAGCCTCTAAATCAATATTTAATTCAAAGCCTTCTTGTGCGTACATTTTCTTAAATAAACTGTCTACGTTTTCATCACTTGCCACAATCGGTAACATGCCGTTTTTAAAACAGTTATTAAAAAAGATATCTGCAAAACTAGGCGCAATCACAACACGAAAACCGTAATCTTCTAATGCCCAAGGCGCGTGTTCACGTGACGAGCCACAACCAAAGTTTTCACGAGTAATTAAAATTTGTGCATCTTTATAACGAGCTTGGTTTAATGGAAAATCATTATTTAATGGACGACCTTCACAAGATTGATCTGGCTGTCCTTCATCTAAATAACGCAATTCATCAAATAAGTTTTTACCAAAACCAGTACGTTTAATCGATTTTAAAAACTGTTTTGGGATGATCATGTCAGTATCAATATTGGCACGATCCATAGGCGCGGCAATACCTTTAACAACAGTAAATGCTTTCATGTTTATTCTCCTGCCCAGTTAGGGTTTGTGACATCAACAAAATGACCTTTAATTGCAGCGGCCGCAGCCATTGCAGGGCTAACCAAATGCGTACGTCCACCAAAGCCTTGGCGACCTTCAAAGTTACGGTTAGAAGTGGAAGCACAGTGCTCGCCGTTACCTAATTTGTCGGCGTTCATTGCCAAACACATTGAACAACCCGGTTCACGCCATTGCATGCCCGCATCAATAAATATTTTATCTAACCCTTCTTTTTCGGCCTGTTCTTTTACCAAACCAGAACCTGGAACCACAATCGCATCAATTAATGTGCTGGCTACTTTTTTGCCTTTAACCACTTCAGCAGCCGCTCGCATATCTTCAATACGAGAGTTAGTACAAGAGCCAATAAATACACGATCTAATTTAATATCGGTAATTGCCTGTCCTTCTTTTAAACCCATGTAATGTAATGCACGAGTAATAGAAGTTTTGTCAGTGTCTGTTTTACCATCTTTAATAAACGGCACGTTCGCACTTACTGGCAATACCATTTCAGGAGACGTACCCCAAGTCACTTGTGGTTTAATCTCGCTGCCTTCGATGTTGATCACTTTGTCAAAATGCGCGCCTTCATCACTGTGTAATTCATTCCACTGTGCAACGGCTAAATCCCAATGATCACCTTTAGGTGCAAACGGGCGACCTTTTACATAATCAATCGTCTTTTGATCAACAGACACCAAACCTGCACGAGCGCCTGCTTCAATGGCCATATTACAAACCGTCATACGCCCTTCAATAGACATATCTCTAAACACTTGGCCGCCAAATTCTAAGGCAAAACCAGTTCCGCCAGCAGTCCCCAACACACCAATAATGTGCAAAACCACGTCTTTAGGTGTCACACCAGTGTTTAACTGACCATTAACGCTCACTAACATGTTGTTCATTTTTTTCTGAATCAAGCAACCAGTGGCTAACACGTGTTCCACTTCAGAGGTTCCGATGCCGTGAGCCAAAGCACCTAATGCACCGTGTGTAGAAGTATGTGAGTCACCACAAACAACAGTCATACCAGGTAAAGTCGCGCCTTGTTCAGGGCCAACCACATGCACGATCCCTTGACGGATATCGTCCATTTTAAATTCAGTAATGTTGTACTCAACGCAGTTGTCATCCAAAGTTTGCACTTGGATTTTAGAAACCGGATCAATAATGCCTTCAATACCAATTTCACGCTCATTGCGAGTAGTAGGTACGTTATGGTCAGGGGTTGCCAAGTTTGCAGACAAACGCCAAGGCTTGCGTCCCGCAATACGCAAACCTTCAAAAGCTTGAGGTGAAGTCACTTCGTGTAATAACTGGCGATCAATATAAATCAACGCCGTGCCGTCTTCACGGGTCTTAACCACGTGGCCAGCCCATAATTTGTCGTATAAAGTTTGTGTAGTCATTCCCATCTCCAGATGTGATTTTCAGTAATCGCATTGTAATCTTGACAATGACATAAAACAAATTCATTATTTTCATATTACCTATAACCAATTGGAATAGTAGGGTTGGGATTCATCCCAAAAAAACAAAATGTAGGTTTGGGATTCATTCCAAAAAAAACAAAAAAACAAAAAAGGCAAAAAAATGGAAATCAGTTCCCTAGAAGCATTCGTCGCCGTGGCAGATTGCCAATCATTCTCCCAAGCGGCGGACAAATTGTTCATAACCCAGCCTGCCATCAGCAAACGCATCAAGGTGTTAGAAAGCTCATTAAACGGGAAATTATTTGATCGAATCGGACGAAATATATTTTTAACCGAAGCAGGGCAAGTGTTGATGCCTATCGCCAGAAAAATCATTCAAGATGTGTCCCAAGCCAAACGCAACGTACAAAATCTAAGCGGTGAAATCACGGGTGAATTAAATATTGCGTCAAGTCATCACATTGGTTTGCATTATTTGCCACCAATATTAAAACAATTTGGTGTGCAGTATTCGGAGGTGTCATTAAATATACAATTCATCAATTCAGAAGAAGCTATCACTTCTGTTATGAATCAAGACATTGAAATGGCGTTTACCACATTACCTAACCGAATTGATTCTCAATTAATTAAACAAAGCGTATGGAAAGACAGTTTACATTTTGTGATCGCAAAAGATCATATATTAAGCGCTAAAAAACAATTATTGTTAAACGAATTACAATATTTCCCCGCCATATTGCCAGAGGCCGATACCACCACATTTAAAATTATTGAAGCTGAATTTGTAAAACATCATTTACCTTTAAAGGCATCCATGACCGTTAACTTTTTAGAAACCATTAAAATGTTGGTAGTATCAGGATTGGGTTGGTCTGTTTTGCCAACATCAATGATTGATAGCAGTTTAAAAGTATTGCCGATTAAATTAGAATTGAATCGAGAGTTAGGTTGGATCAGGCATAAACATCGCTCGCTTAGTAATGCGGGTAATGGTTTGATTGATATGATTAATAAACAAAATTAAAACAGGAAAAAATTATGAATATTCAAAGATTTCATACCCCACTCAAATGGATGCTATTTATAAATGTCGGTTTATATTTTTTGTATTTTTTATATCGAGTGTTAGGGTTGGCTTTTTTAAATAATGAAACATTTTTAGGGATGATTACTTCTAATTCGGGAGGGGTAATTATTATTTGTTGGATGTTTTCAATTATATTGGCAGTGGGTATGTTTTCAATAATGTATGAAAAACCATTGTTTTCACTGTATTTTTGGCGGGCATCATTTTATTTGTGTCTTTTATTTTGTGTGGGATATGTATATGCGATTGTTTCATCTTTTAGTTACTTTATGTTGTTACAAGGTGAAGGTGTTCTAGAATTATTGTTCCATTTGTTTGTGACTATTAATTTTTGTTTGATCGTTTTTTTAATGTGGTATTTTTTATTTAAAACAAAAAATAATTTGGTTTCAATATGCCATTCTCAAAGTCGTTTTATAAGTCATATATTAAGTTTAATTGTGTTGTATTTGTTGTTTAGTACTGTAGTTGTAAAGTTTACTTTTCTGATTCCTAATGAATTTGGATTTCTTATTGTTTCTGCCTTGGTTCTTCTTTATGTTCATTCACTTAGTGTCTATCTGGTTTATCAGCGATTACTGTTTTTAAGAATGAATAAATTATTCGCTTTATTAAGTGTGATCCCAGTTATCAATATTCCTATGGTATTATTTTTAATGGTAAAAAGTGATGATTTAAAATTAGGGGTTCAAAATAAAGCGCAATTACTTATTACTTTATTTGTATTGATTTTGATCATGGGTATTGAAGTGTATTTTAGGTTGACGCAGGGTGAATTATCAGAAATGGAACATGCAATTTACTACATATTTGAAGAAGGGATGGCGTTGTATTCTTTATAAAGAATACAGGAAAATATTATGTTTAACCAAGAACCAAAAAATTATAACTGCCCCTTTTGCAGAATGATTAAATCAGGACTGCAAACCGAAAAAGACTTTGTGTTTGAAAATAAAACAGTATTTGTGTGTATCGCATTACACCAACATGAAAACTCAGGCCCCGGTTTATTAGTCATTCCCAAACAACATGTTGAAAATATATACGACATAGAGGATTCATTGTTGGCAGAAATTTCAAAGGTAACTAAATTCATCGCCATTAAAATGCGTGAGTTATTTGATATTCAAGGTATTACTATTTGGCAGCATAATGAAAAAGCAGGATTTCAAGATGTGTGGCATTTTCACACGCATATTAAAGGGCGTTTAAGTGATGATAATATCTATCAAACCAAACAATATGAAATGTGTGAGGCAGAACGGTCTAAACTGGCAGAGCAATTAAAAGAATATATCCAAAACAGTTAAACCAAAAAAAACCAGCAATTGCTGGTTTTTTAAGTTTAGAAGGGGATCTAAATATTGTTTATAAAGAAGCTACATCAGCAGCGTCTTTACCTTCGTCAATTAATGACTGCAACAACGCTTTTAATTCTTCGTATTCAGGTTGAGATTCTTCAATACCAACAATTTTACCTTCTTTGTTTACGATGTAACCAGATGGGTAGCCTTTAGGTCCGTAAGTTTTAACTGCTTCTTTTTTGCTGTCACGTACTACTAAAAAATCAGCAGGCGTGCGTTTTAAAAATTTCTCAGCGTCTTTTACTTTTTTGTCAGTGTTGATGCTGATAAATACAAATTCTTCAGTGTCTAGTTCGTTATGTAACTTATTATAAGTTGGGAACGATTTAGCGCAGGTGACACACCAACTTGCCCAAAATTCAACAAAAATCACTTTGCCTTTGTATTGTGATAAATCCACATTTTCACCCGATTCAATTGACACTAATTCAGGTAAATACACATCATCACCTACTGATAATTTTGCAGTTGATACCTGTGCCGTTAATAATACAGTTAATGCTAATAATAATTTTTTCATAATGATCTCTCCAAAAAGAGTGTTTTTAAATGTGTTGTTTAATTACTTTGAACAAAATACTTAATGGGTTTGTTCGTAGAAGATGTAATCATAATAACTCAAAAAAAAAGCATTGCTAGGCGCTTTAGTTTAAGTTGGGATCAATCTCAAAGTACTGATAAATAAAGGATTTTGAGGTGATTTAGAGTGAGTTGAGTCAGTTTTTGTTCAGGTTCATTGGGCTATAACGAGCACTTAAAGTTGTTAAGGTTAGGTTAATATAAAACGCTCAAACAGTGATGGGTGGACAGAATTAGATGTTTTTTTAATTGGAATATCATATTTTTTACGTAAATGTATCAATCCAGTTACAAAATTAACTTGAACCTGACTGTGTTATCATTAAAATTCACACCATTCGAGATTTTATCAAGTGTTACTCTTATCAGAGACTAATAGTAAAGGCTTCTTAACTTATTAACGCGTTTATTTAATAGGAAAATAAATAAATTGCCTCTCACGCGAAACTGAATCGAAACTCTTCTTTTTGTCATAATTAGGAATTATTATCACGTTCTCGTCTTTAGATGTCTAAAACAATGAACAGTGATAGGGACTTATCATGTTAATTAATAAAATTGCACAATATTCAGTATTACTCTCTACCTTAGTTGTTTTGTCTTCTTGTGATTTATTGCAAGTTCCCGATGAAAAAGGCACACCGGAGGATCCACAAAATCTAGCACCTAAGTTAACAGTGGTAGGTACTTCTGGAAAAGAATTAAGTGCAGGTGACACTGTATTATTTGATTTAAAGCTCGAAGATGATGCAAATCAAATGAGTCTGTCCTGGAATTTTGAATCTTCAGTATATGATTATGTAGATTTAGACTTAGTATCCAATCATTCAATTATGTCATTAAATAATAACGATCAACTGACTTTTGAGTTTAATTCGCAACAATATTTTGCAGATAAAACCTATGAGGTTGTATTTACTGTAACAGATGCCAAAGGACTAACACATAGTCAAAAAATGGATTTTAATGTCACGGCTTTGCCGTTATCGCAAGCAATTTCAAATATAGTAATTGATGATGTTAAAACAATTAATGAAAATTCAGTATTAAACATTAATTCAACATTTGATGTGCATGAATTAATTAACCCACAAGCTGTAAAAATTAATTGGACTTCGTCGGATGAACAATTAATAAGTTCTGTTTTAAATTCGAATAATATTGAAGGATTAATACCTGAAGTTTCACAAAATAGAAATGTTGATTTAACTTATGAAATATTAGTTTTAAATCAATCTGTATATTCTCAAATCGTACCGATTACTATTGTAAATCAAAATATTGCACCGACGGTTCAATTGCAAGAGAATACAATCGTAAGAGGTCTTGAACCTGTCGAGCTAATCGCACAAGCGACGGATATTGATGGATTAATATCAACATATTTGTGGACACAAACAAGTGGTAGTCCTGTGCCTTTGGATAATATCAACTCTGATACATTACAATTTATCGCGCCAGATTTAAATGTTGAACAAAATTTTGAATTTACTGTAACTGTTGAAGACAATGATGGCGATACAGCAACTGCAATTACTAGCATTACAGTAACACCTAAAAACCAATTGCCAATTATTGAAGCGATTGCAGATCAATCAGTAAAAGCAAACACACAACTAACAGTCAGTGCAATAGCAAGCGATGCAGATGGTGAAATTGTAAGTTACCAATGGACGCAACTGTCAGGAGCAACGCTTGCAGTATCTGGAAGTGAAACTTCAGAATTATCAATTACAACACTGCCTGTAGATGCAACACAAAATTATAGTTTTGAATTAGTAGTTGTAGATAATGAAGGTGGCATCACTGCAGAAACCTTTGAATTGATTGTGATTGGTAATGTCTTACCAGAAATTAATTTAATTTCTGATATTGATTATATTAATTCGGATCAGTTTGGTATTTTGGCTATTGAGGCAACTGATATTGATGGGGAAATAGAATCGATTCAATGGTCTCAGGTGGGTGGGGTACTATTAGAAATTGAGGTTCAGGCAGACCCTCAAAGTGTAAAATTGATTGCACCAAGAGTTGCACAATCTGAATCTGCAATAATAGAAGTTGTAGTTACAGATAATTTAGGTGGTCAAACTCAAAAGCAATTTGAATTAGAAATAAAATATTTAAATTATTTAACGGTAGAAGCAGGGGGAAATCTTCAAGCAACGCAAGGGGATTTGGTTAAGTTAACTGGCTCCACTAATTATGGTAGTGCAACTATAAATAGAGCATTTTGGACTTCTATTACAAATCCAGCAATTGAGTTAATTACATTAAATAACCGATTTGAAACACAATTTATAGCGCCAAAAGTATTAGAACCGACGATGTTTGAGTTCAAATTTACTGCTACAGATGAATTAGAGAAACAATTGGAGGTTGATTCCGTTTGGGTTGAAGTGATACCAGATGATTCCCCTAAATTATTTGCAGAATTTATAGACATCCAACAGCCAGTTTCAAGAGAAAGGTTTAATTTACAAGCTAAAATAACGGCTGATTTAAATATCACAGAAGTTGTTTGGTCGATTAAATACTTAAAATATTATGATGGATTTAATAGTACTTATACTTACTTATCAGTTAATAATTTAGATAGTATTGGTGATATGTATTATGCCTATTCAGATATTCCAGCAATTTTAAATGAAGAGGATTTATTAATAACTATTACCGTAACTGATGAAGAGTCCCAAGTTGTTTCTAATCAAATTTCTTCAAAATTAATACCTACTAATAATCGAAGCCCTTATATTCTATATACAATAAAAAATGAAGTTATGTCTCGAAATATAGCATATTTATCAGTCAATGCCGGCGACTACGATGGGACAATTGAACAATATTATTGGGAGCAGATTTCGGGTCTGGAAATTAATTTGCCAGATGTTAATACTTCGAATTTGAATTTTGTTGCACCAGAAGTTGAGGAAAAAACTAATTTTGATTTTAGGGTAACAGTAACAGATAACGAAGGTGCAACTAAATCAGCTATTGCAACTTTAACAGTCGTTCCTTTTAATGAAATGCCTATTATTACCATTCCAAATAATATTGAATTATTAGATGATCAAATATATTCATTAAATATTGAATCAAATGATATTGATGGTGAAGTGATATTTGTTGATATTATTCAAGATGAAAATCAAGAGATTCCCATTAGAAGAATTTCAAACTCAAATTTTGAATTAACTTTTTCTGAGATTGATAAAGAATTAAGCGAAAAAGTATATAGTTTTAAAGTGGTTGCTACTGATAATGAGGGTGGGGTATCAGAATTAGATTTTACAATGTTAGTACTTGCACAAAACTCACCACCTAAAATATCTGGAAATATATTAAATAGTGTTTATGAAGGCACTGATATTATTGTTTCACCAATTATATCGGATGATTTTCAAAATAAGGATGAACTAACTTTTTATTGGGAACAGATTAATGTTGATGAAAATTCCATTATTATTCCAATGGATAATAATAACCAAAGTTATTTTTTAATTGATGCTTTCATGGTGCTTGAAAATAGTCCATTTGATTTGAAATTAACTGTTACAGATTTAGGTGGATTAAGTACATCTGTAATATATCCAATTACTATTATAGATAGTCCAAAGATTCCTGAAATATTTATTGATGATGAATATTTACTTCATTCCAATCATGATGGGGTTATATATTTTGAAGTTCTAGACGAAGAACCTTATCTGAATATCGATTGGAAACAAATTATATTGAATTCTGAAACAGAGCTTACTTTTAATTATACTGATAATAATTTAAATATTGAATTTCCAAAAGACGATAGTTTGCAAAGTTATTATTTTGAAATAACCGCTACGGATTACGATGGATTAATAGCTAAAAAACAAATTCAAGTTAATATCAATCCCGCCCCTGAAATTGAATTCATTTCAGATAAGGTGATAAGAGAAAATACATCGATAACAGTTAGTGCCAATGTAAATGATAGAGGCGGCGAAATTGTTCGATTTCAGTGGTCGCAAATAGCTGGTGAAAATTTAATATTAAGTGGTGAAGCGACATCCGAAATAACTATTGAAAGTAAAGATGTTGATTTGATTGAAAATTACAGTTTCGAATTATTAATAGAAGATAACGATGGTGCAATTGTTACAACAACATTTAATTTAAGTGTGATTGATTTAAGTGCACCAATTATTACAAATCAATCAGTGGCATCAATTAATGAGCAAACATTATTTACAGCGGATGTGTTAATAGAAGATGACGGATCAATTCAAACGATTTTATGGGAACAAATTTCTGGACCATCAGTTACCTTGAATAATGTTGATCAATCAGCTGTGTCATTTATTGCACCAGTTGCACTTGCAAATCAAGCGGCATCAGTAGTGAAATTACAAGTGTCAGCAACAGATAATGATGGGGTTACAAGTTCATTAGTAGTAAATGTTGTAATTAACCCAGTTAATGCCTTGCCAACTTTTGAAAATTTAAGTGACTTGGAAATTACTGATGATCAAATTTATGTTTTAAACTTGTCTACATTAGATAGTGATGGATCTGTAACAGATGTTCAAATTACTCAGGATGCTGTACAAAATATTGTCATTACTAAAGTATCAAACACTCAATTTGAATTTACATTTGATGAATTAGCGCCACAGCAAGAACAGATGCTTTATATATTTACTATTGCAGCAACTGATAATGAAGGAGCGGTTACCAGTCAAGAAATTGAAATTAATGTGCTGGCTCAAAATGTCGCAGCTCAATTTAATTTGGAAAGTAATACGTTTACTATGAAAGAGCGTACTAGTTTCACAGTATTACTTAACATTGAAGATGACCACCCAATTTATTTAGCTAATTTAAGTGCAAACTTGATATCAGGTTCAACTGGATTAACTTATGCTTATGGGTATTCAGAAAACTCAGAATTAGCGATTGTATTTACCGCTAACTTTCATGAAGAAACCACTCAATACGAATATGAACTGACAGTAACCGATGCCGATGGATTAAGCACTACAGAAACAGTTTATATAAATGTTGAACGTGAAAATTCTGCGCCTGAAATTACGTTACAAGATCAAATTATTGTTGCACCTAATGATCATGCAATGACACTTTATTCGGTGAGCGATGATAGATTAGATGTTCAAATTAACTGGCAACAAATAAATGTCGGTGATCAAGATCCTGTTACTTTTAATAGTTCAGATGTCATGTTTATTATGTTGGCACCCGAAACTGATATTCAAAAAACCTACACATTTGAGTTAACCGTGACGGATTCAGACGGATTAGTAGTGACTCAAACATTAGATGTCATTGTTAATCCTCTACCTATTGTTGTGCTGCCTTATTCAAATATCACTATTGATGAAAAATCTCAGTTTGAATTGACGGCAAGCTCTGTTACTGATGATCAAGAAGTTGATTCGGTTTTATGGGTGCAAATAGACAGTCATGAAAAACTTGTTTTGACCGGCGCTGATACTAATACTCTGTCATTTACAGCACCTAATATTTCAGAATCTAAAACTTATGAATTCGCTTTAGAAGCAACGGATAATTTAGGTGGCGTGGGTGTTCAAATTGTTACTATCACAGTTGATCCTATTTTAATTCCACCTGTTATTGGTTTACCAAACACCACAATTGATATGGATGAAAACACAACAATTACAATTGATGTTAATGCCACTGATGAAGAGCAAGTGGTTGATGTGTTTTGGAATGTTGAGGGAATGTATGACTATATAGCAGTGTCGGGTGAACGAACTGATCAGTTTACCATCGAAGCATTTGAACATTTTGAGGATACAACTTATGAGTTTGACTTAATGGTCTTTGATAACGATGGTCAAGCAACCCAGAGAACGGTAGTTGTAAATGTGAATCAAGTATTTGTGGAGCCAGTTATTGATATGGATGTCACAGAGTTTACATCTAGTGAATACGAAATGATTCAAATTACAGGACAGGCAAGCGATAACCAAGGCTATGTAGATTATACTTGGCAGCAAATCGACAATAACGGCACGTTAATGTTAGAAAATACAGATCAACAAATGGTGAATGTGTATTCACCAGATATCTCTGTAGAAACGACTTTTACATTATTGTTAACCGTAACGGATGTAGATGGTCTGACTGACACTCAAGAAATTTCAGTTACGTTTGTACCGCATTACATAGCGCCAAGCATTGATTTAAATGTCCCTGAATTTGCATTAACTAATTTAGCTGTTGATTTTACAGCAAATGCAAGTGATCAAGATGGAGAAATTGTTTCAATATTATGGACTCAAACATCTGGAACACCAGGGCAGTTTACTAATGAAACATCGGATACAGCTACGTTTGTTGTGTCGGATGTCGTTGAAGATTTAACGTTTGATGTGACGGTGACTGATAATGATAATCAAACTATTACTCAAAGTTTTACAGTGACCACTGAAGAATTAGTCGATGAAAACGCGCCTAAAATTGATTTGGGTGAAGACAAAACAGTGAATGAAGGTGGGCAGGTTTATATTGCTGCTATCACTTCAAATACAGAAGGATTATCAACCAGTATTGTGTTTGCGCAAGTGACAGATTTTGATTATGAGTATCATTCATATACTAATAATTCCTATCAGTTTAATGCGTTTGAAGTGGTGAATGAAAAAGTAATCCAAATCAAAGCAAGTCTAATAGATGTTGCAACTTCTAATATTATTGCCACTGATTATATTAATATCACCGTACTGAATACGGATAATTATTCCATTGATGTTAATTTAGACGTCATTGTTGATGAAAATTTAAAGCAATGTCTAAGCGCATTTAATTACACTTTTGCAGAGCAATATGACGAAATAAATTGTTCAGGATTACAAATTACTGAACTAACTGGTTTGGCACAATTTATTAATTTACAAAATTTAAATGTGAGTAATAATTTAATTACAGGCTCGTTGGATTTATCAACCTTTAATAATTTAGAAGAAATAAATGTTTCAAGTAATGATATTTACGACATTCAATTTTCAGCTAATCAAAATGTGAAAGCGCTTGATGTTTCCAATACTCAAGTCATGCCTTTTAGTTTTGAATTTATCAAATCATTAGGTGCTTTAAATGTAAAGAATACACAAATGGATTGTGATTACGTAGCACAACAAATTCAGTTAAATGGATCTTTCTTAACTTATAATTCTAAGCAAGATTGTGTGGATGTATTGCCAGTTAATACATATTTTGCTCAGTACACAGCAACAGCACCTGTTATTGATGGATTAACCGATGGTGAAGAGTCTTTATGGGATAATTCATATTGGCAACCTATTGATGTGTTTTGGAGTGGTGTTTCAGACGATAACCAATATCCTTCTGCAGAAGATTTAAATGCAAAATACAAATTGATATGGGATGAAAATTACTTGTACGTATTAGTTGAAATTGTTGATGATGTTGAAATAACTGAAAATATGTATTGGCAAAATGATAATGTTGAAATTTTCCTTGATGAAAACAATACAGGCGGCTCACATGCTTATGCACCAAGTGCAAGTAACGCATTTGCTTTTCATATAAACCGTTTAGAGCAAGCTATTGATCTACATAGCGGTAATCAATTTTTTGCTGAAGAAAATCAAGTATTAACCAGAATTGCAGATCAGGGAAATAATAAATTTGTATGGGAAATTAGAATTGCTCTAATGGATGAATCGTTTGATCCAAGTAAATCAAACTTTGCAAGAAATATAAATGAAAGTGAAGTCATCGGTTTTACCATGTCTGTTATTGATTCTGATCAACAAGGAAGGCGTAATTCCTTTTTAGGCTCAGTAGATACTCCTGGTCATCAAGCTAACCAAGGGTATTTAGATGCTGATTCATTTGGAGCATTGATATTAAACCCAATGCCATAACTATTATGTAGGTTTGCACTTTGCTAAAAAACGGTATTCACACTTATGCATGCCGTTTTTTTTATGGAATTTAAATAAGTCTTGTAAGCTTTTGAGTCCACTCGCTTATTGCTACACAAACCCGTAAAATACGCCCCATTTTGAATTTAAACAGTTGATACTATAAATGAAGAAGTTATTTCTAATCGGTATGGGACCTGGTGATGAACAATTGGTCACACCAAAAGCAAAACAAGCGATTTCAATCAGTACAGATTTAGTCGCATACGGCTTGTATTTAGACTTGCTTGGAAATCAGGTTAATGAAAAAACCTTGCATGATTTACCTCTTGGTGAAGAGATTGGTCGAGCTAGATTGGCGTTAGATTTAGCGTCAAAAGATAAAACCGTCGCCTTAATATCAAGTGGCGACATTGGTATTTATGCCATGGCAACTTTGGTATTTGAATTATTAGATTTGCAATTACAAGGCAAAGAGAATCACCCTGAGTGGTTAAATGTTGAGATCGAAGTGATTCCGGGAATCTCTGCGATGCAAGCGGGCTCTAGTTATGTAGGCGCCATGTTAGGTCATGATTTTTGTACAATTAGTTTGTCAAACTTGTTAACCCCTTGGGAAACCATTCAAAAGAGAATTGAAAAAGCAGGTGAAGCGGATTTTGTGATTTCTTTTTATAATCCAGTTTCTAAAAAACGTGACTGGCAATTAAATACCGCGCGCGATATTTTATTAAAATCACGCCCTGCCAGCACTCCTGTTATTTTAGGTCGTCAATTAACCCGCGAAGATCAAAGCGTAAAATTTATAACATTAGGTGAGCTTGATGCTAAAGACGTCGACATGTTTACATTAGTGAGTGTCGGTAATAGTGAGTCTAAACATATTAAAAATGGTGACAAAGATTGGGTTTATACACCACGTGGATATTCCAAAAAATTATAAATTGTAGGTTCGGGATTTATTCCGAAAAATTTAATGTGTTATTCGCAATAAATCTGAACCTACAGATAAAAAATCGATAAAACAGAGAAAAAGATGAAAGTATATTTTATTGGTGCAGGTCCAGGTGACCCAGAGCTTATTACTGTTAAAGCTCAAAAAAGAATTAATCAATGTCCGATTATTTTATACGCAGGCTCGTTAGTGCCCCGAGAAATTTTGGCAGACGTTGAAGAGTCAGCTGAATTAATTTTAGACACAGCGTCTATGAATCTTGATGAAATTATTGAAATCATGATTCAAGCAAAAAAAGACAATAAAGACGTAGCAAGAGTGCACTCAGGTGACCCTTCTATTTACGGCGCAACAGGCGAACAAATGCGACGTCTTGATGAAATAGAAATAGAATATGAAACCATTCCTGGTGTTACCGCAGTGGCCGCAAGTGCTGCTTGGTTAAATAAAGAATTAACACTGTCAGGTGTGACTCAAACGATAATCTTTACACGCTATGAAGGTAAAACGCCTTTTCCAGAACGTGAACGTTTGCCAGCATTAGCAGCCGTTGGTGCGACATTAGCCATTCATTTAGGCATTACACGTATTCATAAAATTGTTGAAGAGCTGATTCCGTTTTATGGAAAAGATTGCCCAGTGGCGGTGTGTTATAGAACCTCATGGCCTGACGAGCAAAAAATCACAAGTACGTTAGAGCACATAGTTGAAAGAGTTCGCGCTGAAAAAATAACACGCACCGCATTAATTATTGTAGGGCAGGTTTTAAACGCCAATGAGTTTGATGATTCGTATTTATATGATGAAAACAAAGCACATGTGTATCGACCAAAATTAAAACCAGCCAAACCCAGAACCGTTAAACGATAATACTGTAGGTTCGGGATTCATTCCGAAAAAAAATAAACCAAAAAAGGTTTGTCTGACACCCTAAAGGGTGACCTACGAAAAATAAAACAATCTAAAAATGTAGGTTCGGGATTCATTTTGAAAATCATCAAATATCTTTCGCAATGAATCCCGAACCTACAATGGAAACAAAAACATGACAACAAATCTTAAAAAAATACCCGCCACCATCGTAACCGGTTTTTTAGGCAGCGGAAAAACAACGCTATTATCAAACATCCTAAAACAAGCAAAAGGCAAACGCATTGCCGTAATTGTGAACGAATTTGGTGAATTAGACATTGACGCGGATCTATTACGTAACTGTCCATTAGATTGTGACGACGAAGAAGCCGTATCACCAATCGCTGGTGAAAACGGTATTTACGAATTAGCCAACGGTTGTATTTGCTGTACCGTAGAAGAAGAGTTTTTGCCTGTCATGCAAGAGCTAGTAAAACGTCGTGACGACATCGATCACATATTAATTGAAACCAGTGGTCTAGCATTACCAAAACCATTGGTACAAGCCTTTAACTGGCCTGAAATTAAACAACATTGCACCGTTGACGCGGTGATCACATTAATTGATGGCCCTGCAGTTAGCCAAGGGCGTTTTGCTAATAACCCAGAGCTTGTTCAACAACAACGTGAAGCAGATGAAAGCTTGGATCATGACCCATCATTAAAAGAATTACTTGATGATCAATTAAGTGCCGCTGATTTAGTGGTTGTCAGCAAAAATGACTTATTAGATGACAAGCAAAAACAAAATGTGCAAGCCATCTTAAAAGAAAAATTAAGTGATTCTGTAAAAGTTGTTTATCTAGAGCAGGGCGTAGCACCTCTTGATGTACTAATGGGTATTGATGCTAAAACAGAAGATCATATCAATCATGTTCACAATCATCACGATCATCATCATGAACACGGCGCACATCACGAACACGCCCATGATCATTTTGATTCGTTTGTATTGAACTTAGGTGAATTAAATATTGAATCTTTAAAAACCAATATTGAAACATTAATTAAGCAATACAATATTTTCAGAATCAAAGGGTTTGTCAATACTGGTAAACCGATGCGTCAAGTAATTCAAGTGGTAGGTAAGCGAGTTGATACTTACTTTGATCGTAAATGGGAGGAAGGTGAAGCGAAAACGTCTTTGGTATTTATTGGAAAAGACTTAGATCAAACTAAAATTGAAGCGGTATTAAATAGTTAAATTAAATAAATCGTCATCTTCATTTTTACTGAAGATGACGATTTATTATTTATAATTTTACTTTAAATATTCCATTAAACGTTGGTCATATTCAGTCAGTTTATTGATACGAATCATCGATTGTATTTCATCTACGTATTCTTCCCCACGCTCAGAATATCGAATTAATCCTTGCGCTAATAAATTCGAATCTAATTGGTTGCCCTTTAATTGCTCGCGTTTTTCTCGTAAGTCAGCATAAGCAGAATGCGTATTGATGTTAAACATATAGCCCACAACAGAATCTAACGTAGACTCAAACTTTCTTACTTCATGATTTGCATCTTCATTACGGCTGTTTGGCACAATACCGCAGCCTTTTTGATAACACCATTGACCAAAATAATTGTTGCCTTTTTTACTGAATCGGCTGGTACCCCAAGATGATTCATTGGCAGATTGCGCTAATGCAAGCCCTGCTGGTACATAATTTACTTCATTTAAAAGCTCAACTTTTAAATCTGCTCGATATAAATCTTCACAGGTGTTGGAATATTTTTCACAGATTGCAGTTAATTGCTTTTTTTGTTTTTTGTTTAATGATTTCTCATCAAATTCAATTGCTAAAATAAATTCACGTTCTTTTTTGATATCTAAATTAGCATGAACCACGAAAGCGAACATATAATGAAAAAACGCTTTTTTCTTTTCATTTACATCTGAAAAATCAGCAAATTTCGGGGCTTTTTTGGGGAGCTCAATGATATCGGAGTTAGAGGGTTGTTTATTGCTGCACGCTGTAATCAAAATGGCATAACTAAAAACAGATAAATATTTAAAGACTCGCATATAATTTCCGTAAGGGGGTGAGAAGTACCACGGATAATAAATTAAAAATTATTAAAATGCACATTTTATATATACTTTGATATCAAAATAATACGAAACTAAATAGGTGGAATATCAGTGAGACGTGTAGTATTGTGACGTGATCATAGCTCGTAATTAAGGGAAAAAATGAAATATATATTAGTTGCAATCGTATTAATCGTAACAGGTTACTTTATCTTTAATCAGTCAAGTTCTTACCCGAACTCTATTGAATTTGATGGGCAGACCTTTTTAAATCCAATAGATCAAAATGACTCATTAAGTGATATGAACTTGTTGCTGTATAAAAGTAAGACTTCAAATAACTACTTAATGATAGGAAAAATCAATAATCAGGATGTAGGTGTTGATTATTTATTTGAGTTATATGTGAATATATTTAAACAACAAAACGGATATAGTATTAATCGAGATACAGGTAAAGTAATAGGGAATAAAGCAGATTCTACGGTTTATTTGACTAAATCAAATACATATGACGGTGTCGCCGCCTATATTGATGCTTCTGACGGTAGATTGAAAACCATTGATGAAAGTTTTGAAATGTATTATGAACTTTCAGATATAGAACTTTAAACTATTTTTCGGATTTTCTATGAATAGTAAAAAAATTATAATTTTGGTTTTGCTAGGAGCGGGAATTTGGTATTGGTTGCAACTACCTGCAGCTGAAAAATTTACAGCATCGATGAATTTTGAAGGTGTAGTTGAATTCGATGGTGTGCAATATGTTACCGACTGGTCATCCCAATCAGAACAGATTTCTGGATTTTTAAGAAGAAAGGATAGGCATAATAGCAGTAATTTTCCAATAATTACATTTGACTGGGTGGTTACTACTAAAGATTACAATGATTCTAGTTTAGTAAGTGTCCGTCATCAGGGTGACGGAAATTATGCTTATTCATATAAAACAAAAGTGGAAGGTTCGATTGTTTTTTATCATTTAATTACTGCGGATGAAAATGTTCAAAAGCAATTAGTTGAAATAAAAGAAGGAAGAAATTTTGTAATGACCGCACGAATTAGTCAAAGTAATAAGCTTGAAAATTTAGCTACTGGTGTGTCATTAGATATAGCACATTCGAACCACAAAATTGTTTTGGTTGAATCTTTATCTATTCAATAATTGAAGTAATTAGTCGGTTTAAATTACAAGTTTGTACGGATTTGGTTCTAAAAAACGATCAAAATTTTGTTTTGAAATTAACTTTAACTACGATTGAATGACCTAAAGGGGCTCGCCCTATTGGGCTTTCAGAAATTCCACTACTCTCGACTTTGTGCTTCTGCAAAGTTCTACTACGGTACGTCCTGTACCGATTCGTTACGATTTTTCGAAATAACTAGTTATTCCTGAAAAACCGTTCCTCGATTAGTGAAATTTCTGAAAGCCTGAATTTATCTTTCTAGATCAGAGTTTCCTTAAGTAAATCAATAAATGTAAAAAAGTATTTTTAGTTGAAGTAAATTATGATTATGCTCGCGTCTTGCAAAGCTTAATGGTTACTATATTAGTGAAGAAAACTATAAATGATTAATTTAAATGGTTTGCGATGATTTTGCAAAGATGGATAAATTTAAGTCTAGGAAGTCGCACTTTAAATTCGAATTATTAATATTAAGTTTAAGTTGAATTCAATAGTTATGTATTTATAATCAAATTGCCTTATTCAAGGCAGGATAATTTACAAACTAGGAAATAAAAATTATGTTTAATAACAAAATCAAACTTTTGGCTTTACCTCTTATTTCATTGAGCGCTATGGTGAGTACTCAGTCAAATGCAAGTTGTGATGTGAATGTGTTTAATAATTGGAATACTGGATTTATTGCACAAATTACCTTGGTTAATGATTCAGAGCAAACCATGCAAGATTGGAATGCACAGTTGAGCTTGGAAAATGGGTTCATTCAATCATATTGGGGGGATGGATCAGCAGTGGGTCAAAACCCAGTTGATGTGGTAAATGCAAGTTGGGAGCAACCTGTATTAGTTGGACAGTCTAAAAATTTATATATTGTGGCACAAACTGGTAATAATTCTTTAGTTTCGGATCTTGAACTGACATCTAGTTTTTGTCCTCAAGAAGAAGAGACAGCATTTACACTGAGTAAATTCGATGTGAAATATTTTGCAGAAAATGATGGGTTACAATCTGGTCAAGGCACCGACGGATTTGATCCAGCAATTACTCAAACTTTAATAGCCCAAGATGTAGTTGATTACATGGCAATTGATTATTCATATAGTAATTTTCACAACATCGACTCACATGAATTTTATGCTTCTTGGGAAGGTGTGATTAATGTTGCTGATGCGAGTTTGCCAATTGATATGAATATTGACGTGTCTTGGTCAAATATTAATGTTTATTTAGATGGTCAATTAATAGAAAGTTATTTTGGACATAAAAAACGCATTGAATTGAATTTGTCTGAAGGTGAACACGACATTCGATTAGATTATCATAATCATTGGCATACATCAGGTATTAATGTGACATTTACTCAAAATGAAAATACTACTGCAGAGGAAGTTGCTGAGCTTCTCACACAGTTTGATGCGAAAAATGCAAAAATTGTGACTGTAGCAGGTTATGAATCGTCAGATTTATATAATGAAATAAATATTACAGTTAATTATACCGCTCAACCTGTTATTTTATTCTTGAGTACTTATCATTCATTAAATTACGTGTTAGATATTGCTGATAATGCAAACATACAAGCCGTATTTGTTAATTCTTATGCACCTACGTCTTCTGTAAGTGGAATTGATTCAAATAAAATTTTCTATAGTAACGATTTGGAGTATGCATATAATACTGATGCACTTGAAATGCAAGCAGCAGATTTAGCCCAATTGCCTGTGACTCAAATTCAAGCAATTAAAAAATATTCATTAAATAATGTTGCTGTTGATTAATATTTAGTTTTAAAAATTAAATTAAATTATTTTAAGGCTTTCTATACGGAAGCCTTTTTTTATTCAAAAATTCTTTTATTTATCAATTTTATGTCTTTGAAAGTAAAAAGGTTTTATGTCAGGGTAAAGCAATTCATAAAAATGACCACTCAGTGAGTGGGTTGTCAGATCACTTTGATTTGATTCCAGGAGCGAGACAAATATTTGATTTGTCGGTGGATCTTGTTCAAAAATATTGTGGTATGTCGGTGCCATTTTATAATTTTGATGGCAGTCGTGACCAACTGAACGATTGGGCAACTAAGTAAGGAGATGATGGGAATGAACGTTATTGGGAAAAAATAATCAAAAAAGTATTGATGGTATTGAAACTAAAATACTTGAAAAAACATTTAAAAAAATAGTAATAATATATTTTAGTATGTGGATTTCGAGATGTAGAAGATTATAAAATATCGATTGTCTTTTTTAAAATTTCAATCGGCATAATTGAAATTAAAGCAGTCAATGAAATTTATAATATCTAGAAAATTAAAATAATTGGGTGATAAATTTAATTCTTTAATGGTCAGTAGACTGCATAATAACTAAATTCGATTTATTATGTTTAGTCACATATTGGTTGTTTTATGGTTATTAATTGTGAGTACAATTTGAAGGGAAGTAAAGATTAGGATAAACAATAAAAAGGCGGGTTAAGTGACCACTTAACCCGCGATTTTATTTACATCCATGTATCACTCATCACCTTAAGTTGAGTTCTTTCAAAAAATCAATTTTACAATTTTAGCATATGAATAAACTATGCAAGAAATACGGTAATTTTGTATTGTTTTGTAGTTATTTGATTTGTTTTTAACACGCGTAATATACAACATAATCAGTTTCTAACAAATCATTTATTTTGAGGCTTACTATTTTTTTTATTAAAGTGTTCATAGTTAATGTCGATTATTATCAATAAAAGGAAATTTGGTGCAGTTTGGTATCAAAAATATTTTTGTATAAATAGTGGTTGTAATTTTAATCATACTTATATGGTAGTTAAATAGTAGTTAAAATGATGTTCTACATATAAAAATACAGTTGTTTGATGTTTTTGAATAGTGCTTTAAAGTCGTGATGTCGTTTTAATTCAGGCATTTTGTATTTTTATCGATGCACCTGTTAAGTACCTGTATGCAACTGTTATGCAACTATCTTTTCATGATACGCCAAATCCTTGTAGTTCTAAAATGTGTTTTTTTAAAAGTGTAGCGTTATATATCTTTGTACATCGGCCTTTGAATGTCTAAGAAGCATTTGAAGTGAATCAACCATGTTTGGTTTGACTGAATCTGGTGCGCCTTTGGGATGCACCGTTGTCTGAAATTAAGGCTTAGAGATCGTTTAAGCTAGTTGAATGTTTGCCTTATTTAAAACCGATGCTTTTTTTAAATGTTGGTTTTTTTTGTCTTTTTGGTTTTGGGTGACTTTGTAAAGTGTAAGGCGATTTTGTGGGTGATATAGGGGTATTGGTAACCGTAGGGGCGGGATATCCGCCATTTTCTAAGCAGCTGATATTGGAATTGTAGAAAATATTTAGTTTTAAATATTGTCCATGTCAAATATAAAGCCCATCCCAGATAACAGTGATAATTAATAACGTCTTCTTCAACTTCTTCATCGTTGGATATCTAGTGTCTATAGTATCTGCCGATGATTGAAAGTGAGTGTTCCATTTGGTTATCGGTCAGACAAAATGTGGGTGATGGCTGCCTTCACAGCTAGCTTAAATTAATTTAATGCAAATTTTGGATCAGACCCGAATATTAAAATTAAAAACGAAGGGTTGAGCTTTAGCTCAATAACACTAAAGTGGATGTCCCTTTTGATCGTCCCTTTTGATCGTCCCTTTTGATCTGGGTGATTGTGCCCGTATCGGTTTGTGTAGTTTCAGAAGCCGAACCGCCATTACCGCCGCAGCTGAACATCGTTAGAGACCTAAAAGTTAAAAGTACAAAACTTGTAGTAGATTTAAATATACTATACATAAAAGCGTTTAAGTGACATTTTTCCACATTCCTAATGATTGGGAGATGAAAGTAATTATATCATTTTCAATTGGTTGTTCAGATTTTAATTCGTTTTGGTTACACAAAGTTACGGTATTTATAATTGGCTTGATTTTGATTATTATGTAAGTCTTAGTTGAAAGTCATGCGTTGGGTAGTTTTGATGATAAATTGTTGGTTTAAAATGGTTTAGTAGGGGGGGATTTATATCAATGTTTTGATCTTGCTTAAGTATTGAAAGTTAAATATATAACTTGTTTCTTTGAATACCTATGTCAAATGTAAGGTGCGACCTCAAGAATTCGAAAGGTGTTTTTTAAAGATGGCATGCTTGTGACTTAACTGCGATAGGCCAAAAGATATTGTCTAAAAAATTAAGACAGCCAAAAGATTTGAAGTTTTACCTGGGTTGAGGTATATGTTGTTAGATATTTTTGTGCGATGTGGCATATTGATAAAATTATGTTGTTTCACTACTATTTTTATATGTGAATTTAAGTATTCTTTATTATTGCGCTATAAGTAATGTATGCTAATAAATTTTAGTTTTTTAATTTTTAGTGGATTTTTTATTCATTTCGTTAGAGCTATTTATATATAAATATTTTAGGGGGGGCGATGCGTTTTTATTTAATATTAGTGAGTGTAATAATTCTCTTAATGGTTTTTTTGTTAAAGATTGATCTAAATAAAAGTATTGTTGATCATAAGGTGAATAATGAGACAGAGGGAGTTGTTAAATCATATACGAAAAATGAGTTGTCAATTGAAAATAATAGTGATGGTTATGAGGAATATTTCGATGTAAAAGAAAAAGAAAAAGAAAAAGAAAAAGAAAATGAAAATGAAAAAGAAGTGTGTGTGATAGATAAAGGAGTTATCAAAACTGTTAAATGTGAAGAATATAAATATCTGCTTAATATGGGATTATCTGAATACTCAAATTTAAGAATTCATATTGATATTGGATTAATGGTCGAGAATGGTTCAAATATAATTAAAAGACATAAAGGATTTATTGTTTATGAATTGGGGATTTCTGATCAAGGTCCTATTTATTATTTTGTGGATTTTGACGGGGGGGATGAATCCCAAGAAGGTTATTTCTTAAATTCCAATAAACCAAAATGGTCATTTTCTTTCTTAAGTCAAGATGTAGTAATTGATAATGAGGGGGGGAGGTATTTAGATATCAGAATATTAAATAAGTTAGAATTTAAGTTTGATAAGTTGAATTTGGAGCCTGAACTTTGTTTGGATACTTTAGAGTTTGAAATGTTTAGTGAAAGTGATTTGGACTTAAAAGATTTTGAAAATTGTTCTAAATATATAAATGGGTATCATAACGTTAATTTAATAGAGGTTCATGATAAAAATCTAAGGGAGTGTATATTCGGCAGAGTCTATAGATCGAATTATTATGTTGATCCAAATAAAGTTGAGATTCTTAAGTGTGGATCAATTAAAGGAATTGGAATTGATGAGGTATCTGAATTTGGAAATGTAAAATCAATTATTATAGGGAGTAATGATTCTGATCATACCTTTTTAAATGAATTGAAAAATCTTAGGGAAATTGAAATTAAAAATAATACCATATTTAATATGTCGAATATTTCTGAATTAATATATTTAGAAAGTTTGATTGTTTCGAAGGGGACTCTAATTAATTCTGATGAATATTCTAAGGGAATATCTCAATTAAAAAGATTAAGTTTAAAACGTGTAAAAGTAGGTGGGGAATTGGTTTTTTTAAAATCTCAATTTTCTCTGAAAAAATTAGAGTTAATAGGCATGGAGTTAGATGAATTTCCTGAAGTAGGATCTGTTGAGTATATTGAGTTTCTAAATATTAAAAAAAATAGTATTGTTGAAATACCATTAATAAAAAAAATGATGTATTTAAAGTATTTAAATCTGGAATTTAATCAATTTACAAAAATACCATCAATTGATGAAAATTGGGAAGGTGAATTAAAGTTGCTAGGGAATCCAATCGACTGTACTTATCAGGTAAATCGGTATTTTTCTGAATATAGTAATTGCAAATAAAAGATTGGGTAATTCTATGAATGTATAGAATTACCCAATTTTATCATCAACTGAAGTAGGATCTATTGCTCCAGGCAGTATTAAAATTAGTTTGAGAAGCGGTCACTTTAATTCTCCCAGCAGCTTGCTCGGTAGCGCATGTCCCTAATATTACACCATACCCCTTTCCTGTATAATATCTTTTTTCATAAATAATGAACTTATGTCTGTGAGACGAAGTTCCACTTGATCCACTTGAGCTATATCCACTACTGTAACCTCCGCTTATATTTTCTAAATCTTCAATTTTTAGTTCTAACATTTTTAATTCCTCGTAAAATAATTAAAGTTAATATGCATTTATGAAGATCCATACTTCACATGTCAAATGCGTGTCTAAAAATATTTATGAAAAACACCAAATGCAAGATATTAAATTAAAAAATTTGATATTGTGTGTTTTTTTAGTGCGGCTATTTTTTATTATATTGTGAGGTTTTGGTAACTCTTTGATTTTAATGGGGGTTTCAAAAATGGGTGTCACTTTTGGATTTTTTAATATCACAAAGATTTTAAATCGTATATCTTGATAGTCTGCTTTAATTTAATCTGAAAAGTTATAATTAAATTCTATTTGATTTAGATATTGTTAATATCACAGTATCTTTATTCTGAATATCTTGATAATTTTATTTTTACCATCAATTCAATCAAATGAGCCCCCCTCAAATTTAAATAATTAACAATCCATACCAATACTGGCATCTACTTTTACAAATATCCTTAACGACAATCCAAAGATACAAAATCCAGATCCTTCAACAAGGAATAGTCACAATCAATTGGATTATTAACTAAATATAATTCATTTAATTTATTAGCACCATTTGCAAATATGTTCGCTTGTGAAATTTTATTCATCTCTACTTTCAAAACCTTTAATTTAGGCATTCCATAAAGTGCATCTATATTAACTAATCTCGCGTTTTGTATACGCAATATTTCTAATTCTGAGTACTGTGCAATTTGTTCGACGTTTGAAATATTCGTCAATGACAAATCTAAGAATTTTAATGCTAATTGTGGGTAATATTCAAAACTATCAATTACATTCTCTTTAATTACTAGATTCTCTATGGCACCTGCATGTTCTAGAAAGGTGGCATCCAAAATATTATTTTTTAGCAATACTAGAGACTTCAAATTTATTAATTCACCAATCATGTTTAAATTTTCAACTTCAATTTTTTCTAACTTCAAATAAACTAATTGATCGAAATCCAGTAAACCTTCAATATCAATAGAATCGCCATTTCTTAATAACAAAGCCTCAATACTCTTTAGTTTTTTTATTTCTTCCAAATTCCCAATATTTTCAACATTTAAGATTAACACCTTTAAATTAGGTATTTTTGATACTCCATTTAAATTTCTAATTTTTTGAGAAATGCATTTCAATTCTACCAATTGATTTAAATCATATTGTTTAATTTTTAAATTTACACTTCTCCCAAGGGATCGATTAATACATTTTTCCAATTCAATATCAGAAAATTTAACAATTTCTTGTCCTATTTTCTCTAAATCTTCTTTCTGTTCACACCGCTGCGAATCAATACTATATTCGCCTCTGGCAACGATAACACGACTATCATGTATATCCGGACAATTAGGTTTTAACTCATCAAATTGTTCATAATACTCCCTAGTACCTGAGATGGAATAATGTATTTTCTTAGTGTCATCCGTATATATTTGTATGTGCTCACCTTTTTCTACCCACACTTCATCATATTCAATAGTTTGTTCATATGAATATTCAGACGCTGGAAAAACATAGTTATAACCAGACAAAATATAAATATCCCCTAAATCTGATATCCCAATTTTTTCAACTTGAATATGACTGGTTGATTCTATGATTTCACCAAATTCATCAATTTCTTTTAATGGTTTTCCTGATTGAATCAATTCGAAAGGCATTTGAATAATGAGATTTTGAATATGATGATGTCTTTTTGATGCCAATGCAGGAATGAACGGACAGGGTTTTAATTCAGTTTCAAAATTTTCAGTTTGATTTAGTATACATTCTTTAATATCACTTTCTTTTTGATTTTTTTCTTTTTGATTTTTTTCTTTATTATTTTGTAATTTTTGACTGTTTTTGTCATTTAGTAATGCATCTGATAAATCTGAAGTTTTCAATTCACTTACCGAGGCTTTGCCAGAACCAACACCAGTCTCGAAACTAAGCTCAATCTTTTGATTATCATTATCATTATTATTGATTAATTTCTGATTATCGTCGAATTCTGCTGTATCCAACACAATCCACAACAAAACTGCCAATATAATCAGCACCAATGTAACGACTATCGAATTTAGTACTTTTCCCATTTTTGAATCCTATTTTTTTACCTGTCTAACAATCACATTATGTATTAACTTAAATAAAAAAGCAGTATTTTTACCCAACAATAACTCTGATGTATACGGACACCCACCACTTTTCAAGTGATTTAAATCGTTTTTTCATTTTATTTCCTGCTAGACCAATGGAGTCAGAGTAGAATGGCACTTAGTTAAGCGATAAAGCCTTTTAATAAATTACTATTTCTGTTTCTTAGGGTGGCCATTTTTTTCTAATATCCTCTCTGGCAGATTCTCGTGTAACGGTCAATAACTTATAGGGTTTAGGCCTTCGTTTAATCGCTCTTGGCTCTATTCTTCCGGGTCGATTGCCGACTAGCCGTTTTGATATTAATTTAAACATATGTTCATCAGGTTGACGATTTTATTGAGTATATGACATCCATACTTGCAGGCAATGCTTGAAACTAATTTTTCTTGGTTTTAAATTAAAAATAACGGCTGACTGTACTGAAAATAATCGAATGATATTATGTGCAAATACATGCACTCACATTTCTTTCTCACACATTTCTGGTAATTTACAACTTAAAATATCCATCCCTAATGTGGTTTTTAAATTTCTAAAATCAAGTTCAATATATCAGCGATCTTTATATAATTTCCCTAAGGAATTTTTACTTTCTTCTTTTGGTTCAAGATTCGTTGTAATCAATAATTCATGATTCACTTTGAGTTTTCGTATCTTAATTGAATCGGATAAATGGGGTCTGGTTTTACAATTTACATAACAGTTAATAAAAAGGATGAGATATTAAATTATCTCATCCTTTTTTGTATTCAATATAATGCCACAAATGGTATCTATAACTAATTTGGATGTTTCGATTACCCGTAAATCGAATTTCTTAAATGAAGAAAAAGCACCAAATCTAATATTCTACCTACCTCGAAATCTTCTGATACAAAATCCCAATCCACTCATGAATCGCAAACTGCGACATTCTTAAAAGCAACTAATTCAGACGTCCAAAGTAAAACCTAGATTAATCCCAAAAAGATTAGCCTTTTTTTGTCCAAAATTTCAAAATTAGGATTAGTCAAGGTACCCAAGGTAAATCCTATAAGTATTATGGATGGCTGAATAATCTCTCTCAATCGCCAAAAAATCTACTAACATTATTTATTACAGTGGGAAACATAAAAAACATGGTTTATATCCGTTGATTATCTAGCGAAAAACTATGTATTTAGGGTAATGATTTTAGAAATTTGTACCAAAGGAAATAGCAATGAACGAAGAAACTATGATTTATGATCGATTTTCATGTGAGAATTGTGCAAATAAAGGGAGTCTAGACTTTGATTTTACAATGGCTTTTCAGCCAATTATCAACTGCCACACAAGTCAAATTTACGGTTACGAAGCTTTGGTCAGAGGTTTAAATAATGAATCGGCATTCTCTATTATATCTAAAGTAAATGATGATAATCGTTATCTGTTTGATCAACTATGCCGAGTGAAAGCGATCGCGTTAGCCTCTAAATTAAAGCTTGATACTATGTTAAGTATTAATTTTTTGCCAAATGCCATTTATAAACCAGAGCGTTGTATTCGTACGACATTAGATGCGGCCAAAAAATATAATTTTCCAGCTGATAGAATTATGTTTGAGTTTACAGAAGTGGAAAAAATTGAAGATAGTCATTTCGTTAAAAGCATCGTCGAATATTATAAGAAATTAGGATTTAAAACTGCAATTGATGATTTTGGTTCAGGTTACGCAGGGTTAGGGTTGTTGGCCGATTTTCAAACGAATATTGTAAAACTGGATATGGAGCTGATTCGCAATATTGATTCCGATCATGCTCGCCAATCCATAGTTAAACACTGTTTAAATATATTTCATGATTTAAATATCACGCCACTAGCAGAAGGGATAGAAACCAAAGAAGAGTTTCTGTTTTTACAGGATTTAGGCGTTGAATTAATGCAAGGTTATCTCTTTGCCAAGCCAGGATTTGAAAGTCTTCCTCAAGTTGATTTTAGTATGGTTTAGGATCTAGTCCGTGAGGTTGATGTGAGTAGGGCATGCAAAGCGCCAGCTTTTACACTTTCTATAACCGCTAAAAAAGCGGAAACTATTTTAATTTTGTGTTTTAAATTTGTTGATATGCAGGACGTCGATTTTCAATTCCAGTTATTTAATTTGCTCATGAAAAACGCGAATTAAAACGACGAACTTTCTAGCTATCCTTGAATCTTCTGATACAAAATCCCAATCCACTCATGAATCGCAAACTGCGACATTCTTAAAAATTCAGCATGAGGATATAAATCCGTAAACTTCATATCATTACCTTGCCTGCTCAGATGCATAGTAGGGGCGGGTATCGCATTGAGTCCTGCTAATTCATAAAACCCCATAGCGCGTCGCATGTGATTGGCGGTGGTAATCACAATCACAGGTTGATCACCCACAATGGATTTTACAACCAGACTTTCTTCTTGGGTGTCTCTTGGTTCTTCGTTAATGATTATATTTTGCGCAGGCACACCCAAAGCTAGTGCTAATTGCTCATGCATTTTGGCGGTGGATATTTCTGTATTGGCGCCAGCGTATCCCGTCAGTATTAATTTTGCAGTTGGGTTTTGATAATACACGCGAACCGCTTCGGTCATGCGTACGGTTGATACATAGGTTAATTGGCTGGTTATAGGTAATGAATCGTCTTCTATGTGACCGTTACCCAATACATGTATGAATGATGCGCTTTGATTTGTGTAGCTTGGGTGCGCGTATTCCAGTGGTTCTAACATTAAAAATGCGACAGGCTTTAAGCTCAATAAATAAAAAGTGCAAAGGGACGTTATGAATAAAAAGCTACCTAGCTTTTTATGATTTTTAAGTAACAGTACAAATGCAATTAATATGAAAAATAGCATGAGTGGAATGGGTGTCAGAAAACTTCCGACGATCCATTTTATATAAAACATGAGTGATCCTTTTTAATCAAAATCAACACAATAGGATTCAGGATTTTTACCTATGATCGGGCGATAAAATGCTTTGATTTTGGCTTTGTCTTGTTCGTAGTCGCCCGTGGTTTTCATCATGGGACCAAAGCCTAATTCTTTTTTAGAAAAATCAATAAACGCTAAGGCTAAGGGAATGTCGGCGCCATCTGCGATGCGATAAAAACCTGTCTTCCATTTGTCGACATAACCTCTTGTGCCTTCGGGGGTGATGACGATGTTGATGGATTCTGATTTTTCAACCAATTGAATGTAGCTGTCGACAATATTAGATGCGTTTGAGCGATCAATCCCCGTGCCACCTAACCAACGCATGATGCCGCCTTTAAACCCTGTGAATAAACTGTCTTTGCCTACCCAATTAACCCTCCAGCGCATTTTAAGTACGGTACACATACCCCAAAAAAAGTCCCAGTTGCTTGTGTGGGGCGCAACGATGATGATGTATTTTTTTTCTTTGGGTATCTCTCCCGCTACTTTCCAGCGAAATACAAATAAAATCAAAGACGATAACCACGACAATATGGGTAATATGATTTTGGAATCAAAAATCGTGTTTTGTTTTTTGTTTGGTATTTGAGTTGTCATTAGCAATTTTGTCCCGCTACAAAGCCTGAGCTAAACGCCCATTGAAAGTTGAATCCACCTAAATGTCCAGTCACATCTAATACTTCACCTACAAAATACAGATTAGCCTGTTTTTTACTTTCAAGGGTTTTGGAGGAAACCTCGTCACAGTCTACGCCGCCTAAAGTAACTTCTGCGGTACGGTAACCTTCAGTGCCGCCGGGTTTGAAAACCCAGTGATGCACCATTTGATCTAACTCATGTAATTGCGCGTTACTCAATTGAGCTACTTGCATGGTTAAGTCAAATTGATCAAACCAAATTTGTACAAACTTATTAGGCCATAATAGTTTTAAAACCGTGCCTAATGATTTTTGACTAGATTGATCGGCCAACCATTGGCTAAGTCGGTGCTCTGGTAAAAAATCAATGTCTAAGCTTTCGCCTTCATTCCAATAATTACTGATCTGTAAAACAGCAGGGCCACTTAAACCACGATGGGTAAATAAAATCTGATGTGAAAAACTTTGATTATGGATACTGATCACACTTGGAATAGCAGTACCTGACAATGCACTTAAACGCTCTTTGTCTTTATTGTTCCAAGTAAACGGCACCAAACCTGCGCGAGTGGGTAACAAAGGATGACCAAATTGTTTGGCCACTTCATAACCAAAACCCGTTGCGCCCATTGTTGGAATGCTTAAACCGCCTGTTGCCACAATAAGAGACGAACTTGAGGTGCTATAGGTTTTATCGTTAACACTTAAAGTAAGGTTAAATAATTTGTTTTTTTGAATTTTCGTCACTGAGGTAGATGTTCTTATTTCAACATCTAAGGGCTGAATGAGTGCTTTTAAAAAGTCTAAAAAGTCACTGGATTTGTGTTGGCAAAATAACTGCCCCAATTCTTTTTCATAATGCTCTAAACCATGTTCGGTGACTAAATCTAGAAGATTCCACTGAGTAAACTGTGCCAGTGCCGATTTAAAGAAATGTGGGTTTTTGCTTAAATATCGATCATGCTCAATATAGTAATTGGTGAAATTACAGCGACCGCCCCCTGACATTAGAATTTTTTTGCCAATTTTGTTAGCGTGATCCACCACTAAGACTTTTTTGCCTCGAGTACCTGCGCTATAGGCTGCAAACAGGCCAGCTGCGCCCGCTCCAATGATAATACAGTCGAAATTGTTGCTGTTATTTTGAATATTCAAAGCTAATTACTAATAAAAAAAAGAGAATTGTAAGGATATTTTTCCAAAAGGCCAAATTCTTCTTCTATAGTTAAAATTGAATCAATCATAATTTAAGAAAATCATGGCTCAGGTTATTAATTTACCATTATCCCAAGAAGAGGTTGCAGTTTTACAAAGCAAGCGAATTCTTGTGGTTGACGATTTTCCAAATGTGCGAAAGTCCATTAAAGGGATGCTAAATAGTATCGGTATTAAGCAAGTTTCCGAAGCATCAAGTGCGAATCATGCTGCAGTAGCAATCAGGGATAACCATTTTGATGTTGTGATTTGTGATTATAATTTAGGCCCAGGAAAAGACGGGCAACAATTATTAGAAGAAGTGAGGTTTAACGGCACATTATCTTTTAGAACTGTGTATGTCATGATAACAGCAGAAACTTCTAGAGATATGGTGATGGGGGCGATTGAATTTCAACCTGATGATTATCTTGCAAAACCCTTTGCTTTTGAAACGTTAAAACAAAGAATAGTGCGTTGGTTTATGCGTCAAAAGAAAATGGATAAATTATTTAAAGCACTGGATGACAAAAATCATGAACAAATCATTGAATACTCATTAATCGTTATTAAAAATGAGCCACGTTTTCGTATTTATGCACAAAAAAAAGCAATTGAGTCTTACATAGAATTAAAACAATTTAATGAACCGCTACAATTAATCGAAGAAATAAATAAAAATCGTGAACAATCTTGGACAAAAGTATACCAAGCGCAAATCGCAATATTGCAAAATAAAAACGACCAAGCCATTGAAATTTTAAAAAATGCTATTGCAAAAGATGCCAATCTTGTAGGAGCTTATGATTTATTAGCACAGTGCTATCTTGTCAAGCATGACGAAAAACGCGCTCAAGATGTGCTTAAAAAAGGCGTACAGAGATCACCAAGAAATATAGAAAGACAAAAATGTTTGGGAGAAGTCAGTGTTGCTTTAGATGATGTTATAAGTGCCAGTAAGGCATTTAAAGAAGTTGTTTCACTGTCAGATTCTACGATGCATGATAGCCCTGAAAATTATGAAAATTTAGTCCGCTCTCTCAAAGTGCAATTTGATCAAATGGAAGATAATGATCCAGATAAAAGAAAAGTTTTATCGGAAATGCAAAAGCAAGTTAAACAGTTTTCCTCTAAATATCAAGGTCGAGATGCTGTTAAATTATTTTGTAAGGTTTTTCAATTTAAATTGGATACATCAAATTCAGATCTAGTGAAAAAAAGTCTTATGGATGATTTTTTACAAACTGCATTATTAAATTCAGAGGAAATTTCAATTGAGTTTGGTGAAGAAATTGTGCAATTGTTATTTGAACAAGAGCGTTATTCTGATGTTGATGAATTGATTACAAACTTAAAAGAATCTCATAAAGACGAATTAAAAGCCATAGAAAAACTAGATGCGATTCAAGCTGAACCTGTTAGTAAAAAACAAAGAGGGTTTGCACAAAAGTTAAATATTGAAGCTTGTAAATACTATGAAGAAAAATCCTATGAAAAAGCAAGTGAGACATTCCAAAAAGCATTAAAGATTTCACCACGGCATCCGGGTATGATTTTGAATTATATTCAATCAAGAATGCAATTGGTGAGTAAAGAAGATCATCCAATTCGTGTAATTAATAGCTGCTTAGAATTTGCTGATCGATTAAGTTTCTTGGAAAAAGATCATTATCAATATCAGCGTTACAGTAATATTGTAACTAAATTAAATCAATTTAAGAAAAAATACGATGATTGATCATAAAGATTTAGATGTAACATTAATCATGGCTAGTATTGTTCATGATGTTAAAAATTCGTTGGGTTTGATTCAAGGGCAAGTTGAGGCAATGGTGCCAGAATTAGCTAAATCTTCCCCTGAATCCGCAATAAAATTACAACAATTAAGTTTAGAGGCAGGTAGAATTAATCATGGTCTAATTCATATGCTTGGCTTATATCGCCTTAAAGAAGGCATGCTTAGTCCAACAGATGAAGAATGTTTTGTTATGGACATAATTGATGATGTTAAGTCAAAATTTGTATCCAGTTTAAATGTACTAAATATTGAATTTGAAGTGAATTTACATGACGAGGATTTGATATGGCATTTTGATGGGGCATTAGTTGAAGGAATTTTAAGTAATGTTATAACCAATGCAATTCGATATACCAAAAGTAAAATGGTGTTTAATACTTAT
Organism: Marinicellulosiphila megalodicopiae; assembly: GCF_045862395.1. Taxonomy (NCBI): domain Bacteria; kingdom Pseudomonadati; phylum Pseudomonadota; class Gammaproteobacteria; order Oceanospirillales; genus Marinicellulosiphila; species Marinicellulosiphila megalodicopiae. The sequence goes on along the minus strand of NZ_AP023087.1, from coordinate 3,210,830 downwards.
GAAAAAAATGGGTATTTAGTTCTTGAAATAAGAGATGATGGCGCCGGATATCCTGATGCAATGATACAATCTGTACAACCCAAAACAAAAATGAATTTCAAATCTGGCTCCACTGGACTGGGTTTATATTTTTCAAATCAAATTGCTCAAATGCATTGTGTTGATGATAAAAAAGGGTACATTGAGTTACTAAATGATGAGCAAACCCATGGTGCAGTATTTCGCTTATATTTGCCATGACCGAAATACACACCCAAACAAAGCTATAAATTTTTTAAAACTCTGAAATAACACTTGAAACCAATAAGTAAAATCCGTACTCTTCGCGCCGAGTTGGCCAGGCAATCGCCGCTTTATTTGCTTGCAAATGAGGGGGAGGAAAGTCCGGGCTCCATAGGGTGAAGTGCCAGATAACGTCTGGGGGGTGTAAACCCACAGCCAGTGCAGCAGAGAGTAGACCGCCTAAGTATCTTTATGATAACGGTAAGGGTGAAAGGGTGCGGTAAGAGCGCACCGCGCGACAGGTAACTGTTCGTGGCAAGGTAAACCTCACTTGGAGCAAGACCAAATAGGGTTCCACTAGGCGTGACCCGCGCCGGAACCGGGTAGGTTGCTTGAGCCTTAGAGCAATTTAAGGCCTAGATGAATGATTGTCCTCGACAGAACCCGGCTTATCGGCCAACTCGCTTTTTTTACTAAACCAATATTATTTAAGTATTAAGCAATATTGGTTTAACTCTACCTTTCTTGAATTCTCAAATATATCGATTAATAATCCAACTGCTTGTAATCGTGTATTTAAATCACTTTGAAATAACGCCTGCCAGAACTGCTTATAATCCATGTTCTCTGGATTAATCCACTGATATAAACCGAGTAATGTAAAAATGAGTTGATTGTTTTTTTTTGTAAACCTGTTGATGTATAGAATGTCGTTTTGTTTTGCGCTTTCGCAAAAATAGAAAAACGGAAACAATCATGATGAGCAGCTAAGTGACATGTCTGGATCGTTACTGTCTTTGGTTTTCTCAAATCTTACCCAATCTGGGTTTTGAGTAAACGGATTTTTTGCAACTTCACAAAGGGTTTCAAACTCGGAATAATCTCCTTGATAGGCCAGATCAATTGCGTTTTGAATGATGTGCGTGTGCAAAATATAATTGGGATTGTTTACCTGTAATGTGGTTTTTGCTTGTTTATGGGAAATATGTTGTTTAGTTAAAAGGTTTTCGTATTGTTCATTCCATGAATCAAACTGGTTTAAATCCAGTGCGATGTTTCGTCCACGTCCGTTTTTATCATCAAATGAATACGTTAACTGTCTAAAAAAGTCGGTGTAATCCATATTGTTTTGATGAATCATTGTTAGGGTTAATTCAATAAACGATTCGCTTATTTCATTTAAACCTAATTTTTGCGCAAATAAATAATTGAAGTGTTTATTAAAAGTCGGCTCATACACTTTTAAGCAATCAATAGCCTGTTCTTTTGTTATTAGAGGCAGCATGGCTTGCGCTAAACATTGACTGTTAAATAACCCCATTTGAGCTTGCTGATCAAAGGCGTAACGACCTTGAGTGTCTGAATGATTACACACATAACTTGGGTTGTAAGTCGTTAAAAAAGCAAAGGGGCCATAATCGAAAGTCTCACCCAATACTGACATATTGTCGGTGTTCATCACGCCGTGATTAAACCCAACCGCTTGCCAGTGCGCTATTAATTTGGCTGTTTTTGCGATGATGGTTTTTAATAAACTGACATAAGGATCCTTCGCTTTTAAGCACTCGGGATAAAAGCGGTGGATGCAGTAATTGGCCAGTTCTTTTAGTTTTTCGCGGGGTAAGTGGTAACTTGCGTATTCAAAATGGCCAAAGCGAATGTGACAGGCGGTTGTGCGTATCATCGTTGCTGCTGGCTCGTACTGCTCTCTTAAAATAGGTTCTGGGCAGGAACCTATGGCCAAAGCGCGTGAGCTTGGAATATTTAAGTGAAACATAGCCTCGCTCATTAAATATTCGCGAAGGGTAGAGCGTAAAACGGCACGCCCATCACCTTGGCGTGAGTAAGGTGTTTGACCTGCGCCTTTTAAGTGTAAATCGATAATAGCAGTAGCAAATTTGTGTTCGGTTAATTCTGCAATTAATAATCCGCGACCGTCTCCTAAATCAGGATTATAGTGACCAAATTGATGGCCACAATATTTCATAGCCAGTGGGGTGGATGATCCGAATTGTGCTTGCCCAGAAAGGATGTTATTGAAATCGTCTTTAGTAAGGTGATCTAGATTTAAGTTTTTAGAAAGGTCTTTATTGATATAAACATAATGACAATTAGGCAGTGGCGTTGGGTTTTGATCGCTAAAAAACGCATGACCTAATTGTCTGTATGAAAGCATTGAAATTATTTCATCCACAACTTAGCAATATGATGCTGAAGTTGTTTGTTGATAGCGCCTTCGACACCGACTTCAACGCTTTTACCAAATTTTTGCATGGGAGATTGTTTGACTTTAAAGGTGACTTCCCAAACAGCATGGGTTTCACAGCAATTGTTTAGGTATTCATCAGAGGTGCTGATTTCATCAACTAAATTGTGTTTGATGGCTTGAGATCCATACCAAACATCACCATTTGCCACTTCATCTATATTTAAACGACGACGGTTTTGGTGAACAAATTCTTTGAATAACTCGTGTGTTTCATTTAGATCTTCTCTGAATTTCTCGCGACCTTCTTCTGTGTTTTCGCCAATCATGGTTAATGTGCGTTTGTATTTACCAGCTGTATGTAATTCAACATCGATATCGTGTTTTTTTAATAACTTATGGATATTAGGTACCTGTGCAACTACACCGATTGAACCAATTACAGCAAAAGGAGCCGATACAATTTTATCTGCAATACAGGCCATCATATAACCGCCACTGGCAGCGACTTTATCAACACAAACCGTTAGAGGAATGCCTTTGTCTGTGATGCGTTTCAATTGTGATGCGGCTAAACCGTAGCCATGAACCATGCCGCCAGGGCTTTCTAATTTAATAACAACCTGGTCTTCTTTTTTTGCATAAAGCAATATTGCGCTGATTTCTTCACGAAGCTTTTCAACTTGAGAGGCTTTGATGTCACCATTAAAGTTTAAGACAAACACATTATGCTTGGCTTCAGGTAATTCATTTTTGTTGGCTTTTTTCTCTTTCTTTCGGTTTTTTTCTAATTGCTTTAATTCTTTTTTGTCAAGAATAGTGTTTTCGAAGCTTTTTTTGTATTTTTCAATTTTCTTATTTAATTTTTTTAAGACAATGCCTTCCTTTTTATTGTCTTGGTTGCCTGCAGCAGCGCCTGCTAAAATGGCGACAACCACAGCAACTAAAATAATAATGGCAATTAACCAAGTTGCTGTTTGTGCTAGGTATTGTAAATATTCATTCATGGGGGATCGCTCTAAGATTTAAAGCGAGTATTCTATCAAGCTTGGGCTGATTAACAACTGTCAAGAGACTCCAAGTCCCTTCGGTGTTACACGAGGCAAAGCTGCGCGATTATTGAAAATTAATAACACCAGAGCATATTGCAAAATAACAACATGACGGCAACCCCAGTTTTAGTAGATATAGACTAGAGCTTAAAGATTGATTGGGAGATTCGCATTATTCACAAAAGTACAAAAGTGGGTGTCACTTTAGGCTTGTAGGTTCGTGATTCATTACGAAAAAACTAACCAAATTAATACGAAAACAATAACACCCACAAGTAATCCTCGATGCAGAAATTAACCTCACTGTAGGTTCCGGATTCATTCGGAAAAAACTATCCAAATCATTAAAAATAAGGCATTACATATTTTTTACCTATCATGAGTAATGACTGGATATACAGATTCGGCCAAAAAAATAGTAAATCCAGCAAAAACACAGCGCCTAGTAAAATGAAGTAGGGCGATGACAAATAGTGGGCAGTTTCTGTTCGTCCTGAACTCACTGCATTAATGCATTCCTGCATATCAAATTCTCTGTATTAGTCTCAAAAAATAGACAGTAAAATTTTGAAAATAGAAAATAACTGGTTATAGTGTGGCCTTAAACCAACTGATGGACTTTATTTAAAATGTTTAAAACAGATTTTTTCCGTCTAATAACATGTTAGAGGGCACTGATGGCAAAGCGATGGAGTAAGCTCAAAAAAGAGATCGAATCTTTGTTTGAGCCAGAGCTAAGATTAGATTTACATTGCGTTGATGTGAATCGATCAATTGACGCCAAAAACGGTAACTCGGGAGAAGGTCTTTCCATGCTTTCATTAGGCAACTATTTCGTAAATTTGAATCAAGAAACAATTTGGAACTTTCCAAAAGACTTCAAAGAGCCAAGCTTTGAGAAATGGCCTGATGGTAACCCTTGGAAATACTCGGTCTCAGAGATTAATCTATTGGTTAGAGACTACATAGATACACCAAAAGACAAGCTTTTAAACCAAGAATTTGAAGAAGATCTATTTGGCCTTACTAAAATACTATTGGCGGCCGATAGAAGAATCTCAATGAATAAATTACAAGACTATTTTAAACAGAACCCAAATGAATGTGGTCTTAAAGTTTTAAATCAAAGGGCCTCTAACAAGTCAAGCAACACGGACGCTGCTAGCAGCGCCGGTTCTTGAGGCGTTGCTTGGTGCGTCTAATACAGGTCTAATAAATAGAAATAAAAAGGAGTTAGTAGTGTCGCAATTTGAACTTTACCAAAGCCAAGAATTTAGAGAGACCCTTAAAGAGTGTAAAATTTTTCGTCTTAAATATCCAAGGGGAGGGCATTATAATGACGGGTTCGAATTGCTGGGGGAATTGGTTTTTGCCGACGGAAAATTATTGTTAGAAGGGTTAGACGCTATAGGGGCAGACTACTTATTACATAAAGAAAAACCAGAATGTTGGTGTCCTCCACCTTTTGATGTGGAGGAAATTAAGTATTGGATTGAGTATAAAAATGAATGCGAATGTTTCGGGTACAAAACATATATCTGTATCGGAACTGGAACCTCAGATTTTTCAATAGAATTCAATTTTAATTCCACTAGCTGGTACGATGTAATAATAGAAGATGTACAGCGAGCTATATCTTTTGAAAAAATTCTTATTTCTAATGGAATATTATAATTCAAAAAAGCATAATAAATAAGAATAGGTTGCGCGTAGCCGCAACTACTTTGATTTAAATTAACCTATTGTTGGTCATTCCAAAGCATCCTGCTGTCATGCCATTAGTGCATCCATGCGCGTCTACCCCGGTCTTCATTTATAGTGGTTTTCTTTTCTGTGACTTTTTTCAGTGACTTTCTTTTCTGTGAGTAGGCTTCTTTCAATTTTGCCATTTTTAAAATTTGAGAGGCATCCTTACTCTCACCCTTACTTTCATCCTACTGTTTCCTTTTTTTTGGGTAATTCATAATTAATTCAGTGTCATATAATATTGTTTTAAAATTAACGTTTCAAATATCTTGTGAGAATGAATATACTGTTTGAAATTAATTAAATTAAAAATGAGTGTTGAAGAAAGTCAATTTTTCTACAGCCTCGTTAATTTAAGGAGAATTCATGGCAGATACAATTATTGAGGATGGCTTTGCAAGAACATACGGTGTGGAGCTACTTTTTGATAGCCACCCTAGAATAGATGTTAAAGCCGCAGTAGCAGAGCTTGAAGCAAGTATTGGTTCAGTTGACCATAAAGAAAGTGGCGACCAAAACATGTTTTTTCTTATTGATCATAAGGTTACCTACGAGGGTGAAAAACAAGTTCCTAGTCAACTCATGCTAGTACATGCTGATCCCAAAAAAGATCAGGATTCGCTGGAAGAAGAAATTCAGCAGAGTTGGCAGACTCCAAATGCCTCTGAAATCGTTAGTCGCACAAAATACAAAGTGCTTCTCACAGATATAATGGCATCAGGCTTAGAGCCAAAAGAAAGGCACTTTATTCTTTCAAATGCACTAAGGGTGTTTACGAAACACTCTAATTGTATTGGAGTAGCAAATAAGCGATCCCAGCTAATTATTGATGCCGAAGAATTAAAGGCTAGTTCCAATCCTTTGTTAAGTTTTGTAAATATTAGATTTTTCAATGCCGGGGAGCAAGGCCTTCTAATGGACTCTCTCGGTTTAGCGGCTCTAGGGTTGTATGACATACAGTGTCACTACGTTGACCTAGATCCCAATGAGGTTTCATCTCAGTTATACAACATTGCATATTACATATTTGATGAAGTCCCAGAATTTGAGAACGGCCATACTATTGCTGGCGTTAATGAGCAAAGCTGGAAAGTACAATTCGAGGAATCTTTGGTTGCACCGCATCGAGATGTTCTCGACCTCAATCCTGGTGCTGATTATTCGGCTGGAAACAGGTAAAAGTTCAAATACTAGTCAGACACACAAGATTGATACACTTTTCTAATTACTAACTTAGTGTTCTACAGTAAAACCCATATATTTGAAAAAATATTATATTAATATTCAGTATTGAGTTTTTACTTGGTTAGAATTTAATTATTATGTATGTCTAAGCTGGGGTTTGTCTAAGCTGGGATTAGTTTATTAGCGCAATGCAGGAGCACATTGTTATCGCAATCTGAACAGTTACGGATTGTGCTGAATAGATACATTATTTCCACCAAATAAAATACAAAGCCACTACAATACTGCCGAGATACAGAGCAATTTGAATCCGTTCATTGCGTTTTTCGTTATCTTTATTTTTGGTAGGTGCAGCAAAGGCTATTGCAGTTACAGCACCAAGTATCATCACTGCTGCGCCAGAATGTATTAGTTTCCAAAGTATTTCCATTTCATCACCATTTTCTTGTTGTTTGTTAATATTAAATCTGTATTTAGTGACACTCAATCAGTTGCTCTCAATCAGTTGCTTGAAATCACCTGGGCGTGGCTATAACTAATGACCACAACTGCCCTTCACTTTTATTGAAGACTTTAACTGAACTCAATGAACATGCACATCAAAATCTGCTCGAATTTAAATCCAACTTTTCACATCGAGCTTATTACATCCAACTTATGCAGTTCTCTAAAGCACTTTCTATGAGTGTGCTTTGTACAGCAGACAAATCCAAAATGTAAGGCTAAGGGGCTTAATATGTTGCTTCATTGTTCTGATTTTAATTTGGGTATAAATATTACAGTGTGAGTATTTTAAGTTGATTGGTTGTAAGTGGGTGTTCACTATTTTGGTTGGGCTTTTTAGTCAAGTCTGATTAAAAAAATGCAATTTTCCATCATGTTGATTTGTTCAAAAATCGGACATTCACCCGTAATACTGTAATTTTGTGTAACAAGTGTTTCTACTGGTTCACAATTACACGCTCTGATTGGCAGTTTTGTCAGGTTTAAGTAAATGATATTCCTCAAAACGTCATAAATTTGATTTAATAGCCCTTTTTTAATCACTCACTTTTTTACACAACTTTATTTTTAAATCATCAAACGGTGCCAATATGAATGTTTTTGCACGGCTATTGCCAAGTCTTGCTGTATTTTCAATCAGTCCATTTGCTTCAGCTGAATTAGTCGCTGTATCTGAAGAAGTGACACCAGCAGCATCTAAAGTGATTGCGCCTTATGAAATTAATTTTAATCCCGTAAACGGAATTTTTGGCAAACAATATATGTTTAATGGTTTATATGCGGTAACTGATGATGTTGCCATTGGTCCAATGATCAGTTTTGATCGATTAGATACTGTAGACACAGTAGATGCCGACACCATTACGGAATATGCACTGGGGGTGAGATTAGAAAAAGCCCCATTAGGATTTAAAACAGACGGTTATTACAGTTCGGTAGGCCTAGATATTCAAGGGATCAAAACCAAGTCAGAGACTAAAAATTGTCGAGGCAATTTTCTTGGGTACGGAGGCACATTTTTAGCGGGGTATTCATTTCGTGAAAACCCATCGAATATTGTGACTAAATTAGGCGCGGGTTTGCATACATCCATGTACATTGATGCCAAAATTGACTGTAAAGATGACACAAAATTAAATATCAGAGATGCAACTGACTACGTAACATTTACATTTATTGTTGAAGCGAGCATCGGTTACAGTTTCTAAATTAAAACAATTAGCGACTTGGGCCATTTTTATTGTGTCCAGTTGCTAGCAGTCGAGCCAACTCAAGTAACTTAGGTGATATATCATCAGCGCCATCTTTGATCAGTTTTGATACATCTCCTGAAGAATATAGCCCACCGCGGGAAGATTTAATTCCCATTTCCCTTACAAAATCTTTAGTTTTACCTGTACTTCCCGTTTCTAGAAATTTAAAAATGATTTTTTCACGATCATTTCTAGGTGCGGTTTGTAATGTGGCGATTTCATCATTTAATAGTGCTACTTTCTCTTCTAAAATTTCAATACGTTCTGCAATGGTGTTATATAGTTTCATGGATAATTTCTTTTGTTAAAGGTAGTTGAAGTAAATGCTTGGCATTATCGCATAGATTCAACTAAAAAAAGTGCATAAAGTGAGTAAACCTAAGTTGCATATTAATGCCAGCCACTTTTCGTCAACCAGAATTTAGCTTATTAATGTAGGTTAAATCCAACTGATTATGCTCAATATTATCCAATCCCCAGTGAGTCAAACTTTCTAAAATAGGCAATAGACTTTTGCCTTTATCACTTAATGAATACTCAACGGTCACTACCGTATTGTGGCATTGCTTACGCATGACAAGCTTTGCATCAACTAGTCGTTTTAATTCATCGGTTAATACTTTTTTACTTATTGGGGACAGCACTCTTAAAATTTCACCAAATTGTTGAGTTGACTGTGACAAACAATGCATCAACATCGGCGACCACTTTCGATTAATTAAATTTAACGAGGCAGCAACGGGACAGGGTTTTGATAAATCCAAATACGGATTTTGTTTCATAAGCGCATTCTTTGATAAATGAAATATAAATACTGTATCACTGTTTGCAGGTGGTAACCAAAAGGTAACTAATTGTGCAAAATAAAAAATTCAGTAATATTCAATTTCCAGTGAGCAAACAGGAATAAAAAATGAACTATCAAATAATTACAATCCCCATTTTACCGCTTGGTATTGTGAATGCTTTTTTAATTAAATACTCTGATGGATGTATATTAGTCGATTCAGGACTACCCAATACCGAACAAAAAGTGGAGCAAACATTAAAAAAATATACTCTTAAATTCAGCGATATAAAATACATAGTGATCACTCATGCCCATATTGATCATGCAGGAAACGCTCTTAAATTAAAACAATTAAGTGGAGCGAAAATTATCGCCCATGTGAATGATTTAGATTATTACCAAGGCAATAAAAAAATGACATTTTGCCCGACTAGCACTTTTGCAAAATTATTTTTTAAAACAGGAGCCGTCAGCAAAAAATATCCTACATTTACGCCTGATATCTTGCTAAAAGATGACGAAACTTACACATTTGATCAACTTGATATTCAAGTAATTCCTACACATGGACATACTGATGGATCCATTTCAGTTATTGTAAATAAACAACATGCCATTGTTGGAGATTTAGTCGCATCGGGTATATTGATTGGAGGCATCATGTTTAAAAATAGACCAAAACGCCCACCTTTTGAAGACAATCCAGCTTTAGTGAGTCAACAACTTAAAGCTTTAAATAATTGTGGTTGTCATAAATTTTATTTAGGACACGGCGGGCCATTAAATAAAAAACAAATTGAAAGTCATTGTATAAATTTAGATCAATTAAATTAAAGTCTAAAACTTGAAATTTAAAAAACAATCACACACTGTTTGAATATTAATTTAAGTGAACGGTTAAAATGAAAGCACTGCTTGTTTTAAGTCTAATCACATCAGTAGCAATTGCTGCTGAACGTGAAGTTAACGCATCTCTGGATTTTAATCAGGTAACGAATGTAGTTACTTTGCAAAGTGAAAAAAAGCTGGTGTTTTAATGTGAGTGTTTTACATAATGATCAAAGTTGGAGGCATTATGCGCATACATGTGAAGTGATTGACCAAGCCAAAAAACGAATTGGCCCAAAGAGTTTTAGCTCACCCACACGGCAACGAACAACCGTTTACTCGAAGTAAATACGGCATTCAAATACCTGAAGAAATAACAAAAGTGATTGTGTATGTAAAATATGCAATCTCCATGGTTTTGATGGTCAGTCTATTTTAATTGATTTGACTCAAAAAGTAGGGGAGGGTTATTTTGTAAATGCAGTGAATTAAGTTGAAATACGGCATCATATTTTAAATACTCATTCGCAGTAATCACGAGAATTCAAGCAAAAGTAAACACCTTTACAATATTGGTTCGCCTAATCGTTTGGTTTATTTTAATGATGGTCACGCTCGGCGTTGCGCTTTTCTTTTTGCCTTACTCATTTTCAGGATTTATTATTAATCAACCTGAAGTAATTGATGACTAAGTCAAAGCCAGATTGATGGTCTTTGACAGCTATATATTTGGGCATTTCGGCCATGTCATATTGTGGATAATTATTTCAGTCTTAACGGTTGGTTTGGGTTACGCTTTTTATTGTTATAAAGTGTGGAATTATTATTTAAACTATACGATGATATATTGAATCGTTAGTTTAAAATTCACACACTACAAGCATAAAAATCACATAAAAAATCACATAAAAAATCACATAAAAAATCACATAAAAAATCACATAGAAATCACATAGAAAACACATATTTAATTATTACTATAGATAAACACTTACCCGTCTATCATTTGATATAGTGAGCAAAACATGAACATTAACTTTAGAAAAGCAAAAACAGAAGATTCAAAAATCATTGCTGAATTTGTAGTCAAACTCACCGATGAAATTTGTGAAATAACCAAAACTCAACATTTTAATATTGATGTAAAAAACACCCAGGCACAATGCGAATCCTTACTCACACAAGGCTTTTATTCGGCCATATTAGGGTTTCAAGACTCGACTCCTATTGCTGTTGTTACTTTGGCACAAACACATGCGTTATATGCTGCTGGTAAAGTAGGGTTGATTCAAGAATTTTATGTGAGTCCCGAATATCGCTCTACAGGCGTAGGCGCAAAGCTGGTAGAGCAAGTGCGCAAACATGGCTTGCAAAATGACTGGGCCTGTATAGAGTTGTGTACACCACCGCTACCAGAATTTAAACGCGTTTTAGACTTCTATCAAAAAAATGGATTAACTCCAGTTGGCGGCCGAAAAATGAGACAGTCATTAAAACAATAAAAACAATAGTGAAAAATAAAATGAAACCCACAAAACTAATATTTCTTCCAGGGGCGGCAGGTAATGCATCGTTTTGGCAGCCTGCTTCAAATTTAATAAAATTTGAAGCTAAGCGCGTTTTTATTGAATGGCCGGGTATTGCTGGGGTAACGCCCGATCCTGCAATAGAAACCGTTGATGATTTAGTTATGAAACTATCTAAAAATATTAACGAACCCAGTGTGCTCATTGCACAATCTATGGGTGGCATGGTGGCTGTAAAAACTGCCATGCAAGTATTGTCAACACATCCCAAGCTCATTACTCATCTTGTATTATGTGTGACTTCGGCAGGTATAAACGTAAGTGATATTAAACCTACAGACTGGCGCGAAGGGTATATAAAAACAAATCCAACCTTTGCTAAATATTTTGTGGAATTTGATGAGGACTTAACCGAACAAATACAGTCCCTAGATATTCCAGTTCTATTAATATGGGGGGATAAAGATCCGATTAGTCCTGTTACTATAGGTGAACGTTTAAACGCTTTAATCAAGGGTTCAAAATTAGAAATTATCCTTGGGGGTGAACATAACTTAGCGAATGTTTTTGCAAGTGAAGTTGCAATAAAGATCGAAACATTTTTAAATAAAAGCACGAATTCGTAGGTCGTGCTTCAGCACGTCATTTATTAATGCCGTCCCCAGCAAACATTAATGCTTCAATGATTCGTGAATTCAAATCTAAAACTGCTCTGCCCTTAGGTGTTACCCAGAACATCTTTACTTCAATCACCAACAAAGTGTTAAACTCCAAATCCCAATACGCAGAATCCTTCTTCGAATTGCCTCAAACAGGAAACCAACATGCCATTGTTCGAAGAAATAGACAGCCAAGCATCCAGCCTAGGTGAAATATCCCTACGTAAACGTCGTATACCCGTATTTGGTGATATCGATATTTATGAAGTGAAACTAGGCGAAGAGTTTTTAATGTCAAGCATGTTTGTAGCAGCAGAAGAAGCGTTGTCGGATTTGGGTTTAGCTAAAGTACAGGGCGATAATCTGAGCGTAGTTGTTGGTGGCTTAGGATTAGGTTATACAGCCGTCGCCGCATTAAAAGACACACGTATTAAAGAATTACTAGTAGTGGACGCATTAGAGACAGTCATAGGATGGCACAAAGACGAGTTAGTGCCTTTAGGTAAAGTGCTAAATTCCGATTCTCGAAATCGATATGTATTAGGCAGTTTTTTTGATTTAGCATGCGATCAAGAAATCGGTTTTGATGCAACCAGTCCAAACAAAAAGTTCGACGCGATATTGTTAGACATAGATCACTCACCCGATGAATTTTTGAATGCATCCAACGCCAGTTTTTATACCACTGAAAAATTAGCCTTAATGGCCAAACAATTAAAGTCAAAAGGTGTGTTTGCCATGTGGTCACAAAATCTGCCTGATCCAAAATTTGAAGCATTATTAAGCACCGTGTTTGCTTCGGTTGAATCGCATGTCGTGTCTTTTTATAATCCGTTTCAAAATAATGAATCGACAAATTCGGTTTATGTTTGCGTGGTTCGATAGATTCGATATTTATAACTACAGGACGTAGTTAATTAGAATAATGCAGGACTCTCAAATGGAAGTAATTAGTAGAGCGACGCAGGATGGCAAAGCCGAGCAAATTGCCGTGAAGTCGAAAGCTTTAATATAAATTCGTGATAATGCTTTAGAACAGGATGGCGTGATATACCAATAAACTGGTTAGTTGATCTTATTTAAACCAATCGTCAGCTGTTTTTAAAAAACCGTTCGTTTTTTATCCATGCTAACTGTGTAATAATGCAGCTCTTTAATCCACTATGTAATGTTCAAGGAAATTGAATTTTGAGTGAAAACAACAAAGAGCTAGCTAAGCAAATAGAGCAGCTCCAACAAAAAATTAGCTTAACTCGCTTAGAGTTTTCAAGCCGGGTGGATGCACTGCAGCAAAATTTAGACGATTTGAAACAACAACAAATCGTTGATAGTTTTATGCAACCAGGTGTCCCTTTGAAAGATGAAAAAGCCAGCGTACCCTCACCACCGACTACGATTGCACCCACAGCGACCAAGCAAGAAAAAATAATAGAAAAAACAGAAGTACTTAACGCTGAACCAGAATCCATACAAGACTCTAAAAAAGCGCAAATAGAAACAACAGCCGAAAAAGTGGAAGAGAACACTTCAGACATCGTTATTAAAGCAAATCAACCTGTTAAAGAAATCGAAAAAAGCGACGGCATCTTAGACAAATTAGGTCGCTCGTTAATCACGCAACTTATCGGGCTATTCAATTTAGTCGCCGCTCCCGTAATGGAAGTGTTTAATAAAATTATTTCGTTATACGAGTTTTACCACAAACAAGGCAAGGCTCCTGTATTTTTAATGACAGTGGCTGGCATCATCACATTAACCTTTGGCTTTGGCTATTTATTACAATATGCATTTTACTCTCTATTTAACGACACCCTCAAAGCCATAACAGGGTTTGTCATAGGTGGTGGCATCAGTGTGTTGGGGATGTATTTATCGGTTAAGAAAACTGAATTTAGCGAGTATGGCGCAAGTGTCATAGCCTTAGGAATAATATTTAACTACTTAACCGCTTATTTTATCGGCCCTTATTATCAAATAGTCTCGCCTGTGGTGAGTTTTATTTTGCTTATTTCAATTACCTGCTATTCAACTTTATTAGCTAAAATATTCGAAACCAAAGTCGTGGCCGCCATTACGTTAATTGGTGGGTTGTTAATGCCGGTTATTTCAGGGCAAATAGATGAAAGTTCTTGGGTGTATTTTGTTTATTTATTTGTTTTGATGTTCGTGAATTTGTATTTATCCATCAGTATAAAATGGTCGGCATTGGGTAAACTTACCTTTGTTATAGGTCTGTCGATGCTACAATATTTACAATTAAGCGCACAGGTTCATCCATATTTAGCTGTATTGTTTTTAAGTATTACCTTTTTGGTGTTTGTATATTACTTCAGTTTTAATGGCTTGCAGCTCAAAGAAAAACTGGATCGAAAAACATTAACGCTGTTAGTAGCCAACCTTTTTTACTTCATCTACGCCATGTTTTCCATACAGCAGCATTCGTGGTTAGTCGCCGTTTGTTTTGCTTTAGTACTTGCTGTTTTAATCGCAACCGTTCGATTATTCAGTATTTTAAAATCCAGTATCGCACCTATGTTCATCTTGTTTATCGCGCTGCTGTCTGCGTGTATTATTTTTGTGTTGGCACCGGCTGAATTAAACAATGTCTTGTGGTTATTAGAGGCGTTAATGCTGTTGTTTATCGGGTTTAAATATCAGTTTTCGCTTATTCGTTTAGAGGGGTATTTACTCTTTATTTACGCAATGGGAAGCCTTGTTTGGATGATGGTTATGCAATTAATTACAAACAGCGATGTGAATTATTTGATTAGCCTAGCGATTTTTACATTATTTAGTTATGCGTTGTATAAAATAGTGGCGCATTACTCTATTACTAGTACGTCTATAGAAAATAAAATCAAACAAGTATTTATTGAACTTTACTCATTTAGTTCCGTATTTTTCATCTGTTCAATCTTGTTTATATATGTCCAATCTATGGAATTATGGTTGTTTATTCCAATAGCGTTAAGCTTACTAAATATTAAATTGTTTTCAGTTAAAGCGGGACCCGTGGTCTTATTTTCATTATTAGGCACAATATTATTTAATCTATTTAGCGCAATTACGTCTCCAATTTATATCGAACAAAGCTTTAAAGCTTGGGTGATGATCATCGAATTATTAGCAAGTCTATGGATTGGGCATATATTCTTTTTGAAGTTTAAAGTAAAAATCTGGTCAAATGATTTAATGCTTGCCCTGCAGTATGTAGTGTATGGCGTTCCAATCGCATTAACTCTATTAAGCACAATGAATATCATTAATCATATTTCAAATCCTTTAAATCAATCAAGTTTTGATGCTCTATGGTTTGATCTTTTGGTTATACTGGTAAGTTTTGCTGTTTTATACGGGTCGTTATTCATTCAAGCTAATTGGATTAACAGCGATACCATTAAAAAACAAAAATATATGTTAAACGAAAGTGTCAGTTTCTTTGCCGCATTATTCTTTTTATATACCAGCTATATCTTGATCGATGCGTGGACATTTATATTAATGCCAGTAGTCATCTGTGCAACACTATATAGATCGTTGAAATTCAATTTACTGATTAGTGAAAAGTTAGCTTGGGGATTATTTATATTTTATGGAGTAATGGCGCTTTATGGATACTCACAAGTAAACACGTTCCATTTCTCAGATCAACCTTATCTAGTCATGATCGGATATGCTGAGCTAATGTTCAATGCTTGGTTTATGTTAACCATCTATCAAAAGCTCAATTTTAAAACCAGTTTGTATCAATTTTCAAAATGGGTGCGTTTATTTATATACATCCTTTTACCATTACTATTTTTAGGTAAAGTCGCAAGATCGTATGTTGAATTCTTGCCTGTGGCTATTTTTGCTTCATTCTTTATTAGTTGGTTTTTACACCGAGTCTTAAAATACAAAGCGTTGTTGATTGAAACTAAAATTTTATTCTACTGTGCAGTATTCGCCACGGTGTATATTGCCGCGTTAGCCCTAACAGGTACCGCTCAGTTACCAGGGTTATTCGCAATTGTTGTGGGTCTTGTCATTATTACTGTCATTAACAAATTTGAAAATATTTTAGGCATCACCAAACACAGTGTGTCCGATTATAAAATGCAATTACAACAAAGCCCGTATTTCTACCTATTTGCAGTATTTGCTTTAAGTTTTGCTGTGCTAGGGCATGTATTTGTAAGCTTGGCTGTCACATCCATTGCGTTGTATTTTTTAATAATGAACACTCAACTTAAACACATTATTCGCCCAAGTTTAACGCTGGCATATGTGTCTATGGTATTTTGTTTATCAATCGTCATTATAGGCAGTGTATTTCAAACCAATGGCGAGTTGATGTCAGTACAAAGTATCTTCATGGTATTGGCATTATTAGTGGTATTAACAGTGGGGTATTTAGTTTGTTTTACAACCAATCAAACACTTATATTCTTAAACAATAAAGTAACGACACAGGTTATATTTTATTGGATCTTCCATGTTATGTTAGCCCTAAGTTATATTGGTTTTATCAACTACGCCTTAGCAGACTGGTCAATTCTAATCTCAATATTACTATTACTGCAGGCGTTATTCGTGCTGTTTTTAACATTAAAAGAACAGTATAAATCCTTAATAAAACTCAGCTTAGCGTTATACGTACTCACCGCCGCTAAGGTATTAATTTATGACTTGGCAGGATCCAGCAATATAGAAAAAGTCATAGCATTAATGATGATGGGCAGTATATTGATGATAGGGGCATATGTGTTTCAAAAGTATCGATTAAAAAGTACGCAACAAATAGTCTGAAATTATAGATGTGGATAAGTTTGAGTTGTGCCTGTCAGTAGTAATGATTTGACAGGCGCAATTTAAAATAAATATTAGGAATGTGTGATTGTACATTTTTTGAAAGGAATAATTAAAATGAAAGTCGTATCAAATGTCACCATCGCTTATTTAAAAACTCTGTTTATAAGTCCTCTAGTTTGTATGCCTGTATTAATTGTTGTTTTTTCAATACTACCTTCTGGTGAGTATTATAATGGAGTAGGTATTTATATATTTTTGTCTGTTATCTATACATTTTTGATTGCATATCCATTTATGTTGTTTTGTTTAATATAACTACATAGACACACTAATATAACTACATAGACACACAACCTAAGCAACAAAACGTCACAAAAATAAAATAGCGATTTTACCTCCATAAACTATTATTTAATTAATTAAAAATAATTAAAGAAATGATTGTCTACAGGAGATTTTTTATGCCAATCGCCAGAAAGAAACTCGTATCTATTGAGGCTACACCATACTATCATTTGGTAAGTCGTTGTTGCAGGCGATGCTTTATCTTGGGTAAAGATTCCGTCACCAAAAAGGATTATTCACACAGGCAAGAATGGATTGAAAATCGTTTAGAAGAATTGCCAACGATCTTTAATATAAAAATAGCATCCTATGCGATTATGTCAAATCATTTCCATTTAGTTGTATTTATAGACCTTGATGCTTCTAAAAAACTGAGCGATCTTCAGGTAATCGAACGCTGGCATAAGGTTTACAAAGGCACAGTGTTAACTCAAAAATACGTGAAAGGTGAGGTTTTATCAGAAATTGAAATGGATTTAGTACAAGAGCGTGCCGATGAATATCGTAGCCGTTTAATGGATTTGGGTTGGTTCATGAAATGTATTAATGAGCCGTTAGCGCGCATTGCTAATCAAGAAGATAACTGCACAGGTAAATTTTGGGAGGGGCGTTTTAAGTCTCAAGCATTACTTGATGAAAAAGCATTATTGGCCTGCATGGCTTATGTGGATTTAAATCCGGTGAGAGCTAAAATGGCAAAAACACCGGAGAAATCGGCGCATACCAGTATTAAAAAACGCATCGAACAATCTTTAAAAAGCGATAAACCTAATAATCAAAAAGAACAGGTTGATAGTTTAATGAATTTTGCAGGCTGTGCTAGAAAAGATATGCCAAAAGGGATTCCTTGCCGATTAACCACTTATATTGAATTGGTGGAATGGACAGGTCGACAATCACGAAAAGGAAAATTAGGTAAAATTAATACCGATATTCCTGAGTTGATGACAAGGTTAAATATAGATCCAGTTAAATGGATGCATATCACATCGAGTTTTGAATCAAGCTTTAAAGGTATTGTGGGTGAATCTTTATCTATAATAGATACCGTAAAAAACTTTGGGCGTGAACGCGCATTGAATGTATCGAGTTGTTTGTATTATTTTAGTAAATCCACAAAATAGATAAAAATATTCCTGGTTTCAATCTCAAAATACTAATTCGTTTAATTAGTAAATTCGCGTGTCTAAAAAACAGCTATTCTACGCTCGTTTAGAAAATTCAAATATTTTGTCAATAAATGCGTTGAGTTTATAGATGATTTTTGATCAACTTTGAGAATATTGTTTATTAATATCAAGTAGTATTTAATCAGTCTGTCTTTGTAGGTTGTTATTGTCAATAAATGCGTTGAGTTTATAGATGATTTTTGATCAACTTTGAGAATATTGTTTATTAATATCAAGTAGTATTTAATCAGTCTGTCTTTGTAGGTTTTTTGCACCTAACAGCCAATCGCCAATTTCTCTTTTAGAATTAGGTCTTCATGCTGACAGCAATAAACTAATCATTGTCTGTCCTAAAACATTTTGGCGAGTAGGTAATGTGGAAGTAGTGGCAAATAAATACAATATTCCAGTGTATCGAGATTTGGACGTGGGGATAGTGGCTTTGAAAAAATCATTGTTTGATGAAGGCGTTAGATAGTAGAACGCTATTTAAAGTAGAAGGGTGCCTCTCAGGGCAAACGCATGAAAAATCCGCTAAAATAGGGGCTTTCAGAGATAGTAGTACTTAAAACGTGAATTCTAAAAATATATTTGATCAATTTTCATCCATTACTGATTTTAGACAGTCAGGGAAAATTAAACATCCATTAGTTAATATTATCACGATTACACTTTGCGCAACTTTATGTGGCGCAGATGATTGGGATTCAATTGAAGACTATGGACATGCAAAATTTGAATGGCTGTCTAGCTTTTTAGATATGAGCAGCGGAGTACCTTCACACGATACCATCTCTCGTGTTTTTTCACTTTTAGACCCTGTTGAATTTCAAGAAAAATTCATTTTATGGGTTCAGAAAAATTGCACAGACACCCATCCATAATAAACATTGCAGCAAAAATGATCGCCACTGAAGTTTACTCGGCTTAGCGCCAGTTAAGCTCATGGCATCATCCAGTTTATGGGGTTCAATTAATCCTTTTTCAGCCCAATCCAATATTTGGCTTCTTGAATTTTTCATAACACTTTCTCTTTAGGTCAATAAATTCATCTTAACATAGATATTTGTTCGCTTAAGTAGTGATCAGAAAAGTTGAATATTTCGATACCTTGGGTATTAATGTTTTGAAAATATAAGTAGCCTATTAGAAACTAAGCGAAGTGGTGAAATGAAAAGTATCGCGTAATCGAATGTATCGTTTGTTCATGTATAAGGATAATGAAGTCATCAAAACAACTTCGATGAACCCAAATCCATAACAAGGTAAGATACCCCCATTAAAACTTACAAGCCTTGGTAAAAAAATGACAGATCAAAACCTTCCAAAAACAGCACTCAAAATATCAACGCTTAACGATCTAGCAAAACTAGCCGACTATTCGCTGATGGACTCGCTAAACCGTGATCCTGATTCAACATCACACGGGCTAGACTATGAGCCACGCCAAGTGTTTTCGGGGCATTATGTGCCTGTGAACCCTACAAAAATTGAAAACCCTGAGTATATTGCTCACAGCAAAACCTTCTTTAATGAATTAGGGTTTGCTGATGAATTGGCACAAACCCCTGAGTTTATGCAAATGTTCACTGGTGATTTATCTCAAGTGCCAACGCCAATGAGCAAATTAGGTTGGGCAACAGGTTACGCGCTTTCTATTTATGGCACTGAATATATTCAGCAATGTCCGTTTCAAACGGGTAACGGTTATGGCGATGGTCGTGCAGTTTCTGTGCTTGAGGCTGTCATTAATAATCAACGTTGGGAAATGCAATTAAAAGGCGGCGGCAAAACGCCATATTGTCGTGGTGCAGACGGACGTGCTGTATTGCGCTCGAGTATTCGTGAGTTTTTAGCGCAAGAGCACATGCACGCGTTAGGTGTCCCAACATCCCGCTCTTTAAGTTTGTATGTGTCTAAAACCCAAACGGTTCAGCGTCCTTGGTTTTCAAAAGGCTCAATGTCACAAAATCCCGACAGGATGATATCGGAGCCAGTGGCAATCTCAACACGTGTTGCTCCGTCATTTTTGCGTGTTGGGCAAATAGAATTATTCGCTCGACGAGCTCGCATTAATGAGCACACAATCTCCATGCAAGAGCTTGAACAAATTGTGCAACATGTGATTGATCGTGAATACAAAGATGTAATAGACACACATTCAAGCAATCCAGAAAAGATAATAGAGCTAGCACGCCAGTTTCAAACGCGCCTGACATCAATGATTGCAAATTGGATTCGAGTGGGTTTTTGCCAAGGTAACTTCAATAGTGACAACTGTGCAGTAGGTGGCTTTACCCTTGATTATGGCCCGTTTGGTTTTTGTGATGTGTACGATCCTCATTACCAATCATGGACAGGAGGCGGCCAACACTTCGCGTTTATGAATCAAGGTAATGCTGCGCAAAAAAACTACGGCATGTTTTGTTCAGCCTTAAGAGTATTGCTCGACTCGCATCCAGAGCATTTACAAATCCTTAACGAAATTGAAAATGAATTCTCAAAAGTTTTAGACACGCAAATGAATAAAATGTGGCTGGCCAAGTTGGGTCTTAACCCATTAACGAATGAAACGGACGAGCTGGCTTTTAACGAACTGTTAACTGAATTACAGACACTCATGCAACATACTCCAGTTGATTACACCCTGTTTTTTAGAGAGCTTTCATCGATACCAAATGATATTGAACCGTTGAAGAAAAGTTTCTATGCACAGCAAGATAATAAAGAAATAGATACACACTGGACTGCGTGGCTAGAAAAATGGAAATCACTACTAAGCAGCAATGAAACAAAATCAGCGACACCTAGAACTAATGAACAAATCTCAAAGCAAATGAAGTTGGTTAACCCCAAATACATTTTACGCGAATGGTTTTTAGTGCCTGCTTATGAGCAAGCTGCAAAAGGCGATTATACTTTAATTCATGAACTGCAAGACGTAATGACGAATCCTTATGATGAACAAGCAAAAGAGATTGAGGATAAATACTATCGATTAAAACCTTCAAAGTATTTTGAAGTGGCGGGAGTTTCGTTTGTGAGTTGCTCTTCTTGATAAGTTTAATTTAAAGGTCCCTTTTTTAAATTAAAAGCTTTGTTAGCAATCTAGCGAAAGGAAACCTTTCTTGATTGCTAAGTCGCAAGCGCACATCCATGTGCTGAATTTTTAAGTTTTATTTTTTCATCCATGAAGAAATAAAAAGCTTGGTTAATAAAGCTTCGAAAGGGGACCTTTCTGGTTTATTAAGTCGCAAGCGCACATCCATGTGCTTCTCTTTAAGTTTAATTTAATTTAATTTAAAGGTCCCTTTTTAAATTAAAAGCTTTGTTAGCAATACTGTGAAAGGAAACCTTTCTTGATTGCTAAGTCGCAAGCGCACATCCATGTGCTGACTTTTTAAGTTTTATTTCTTCATCCATGAAGAAATTAAAGGCTTTGTTAATAATCTGACCGTTCCATTACATCCACGAAAACTGCTCCTGCGTTTTTCTAATTTCTTACATCCATGTAGGGATGTATTCACGGCATTAGTTCATCCATGTACGTCACGAGGGGGCCTTTCTGGTTTATTGACATGTAACTTACATCCTTGTGTATTAGGATTTAACCCCATTGATTTGCATTGATTTGACCCCATTGATTTACTGCTTTTCAGTACTACTTAGGTGAATGAGTAATTCCTAAGGCGGGACTTTAACCTGCTAGATATATTGCAGGTAACGGCGCGGACTCGACCAATTGGTTTTTTTGTGTATGAAAAGTATAATCAAGCAATCGAATTGACCCATTACATGATTGGTTTCGCCAAATGAATTTTAATTTTAGGAATTAAGTAAATGATATTAGCTGTTGATGTAGATTATAAAAATTCTAAAGCAGTAATTGCAGGGGTTACTTTTAATGAATGGACGGATGAAATTGAAAGTGATGTATTTACAAGTGTTATAAATGATATAGAAGAGTATGAGCCTGGTAACTTTTACCGCAGGGAGTTACCTTGCATACTTCAGTTATTGAAAGAGCATAAATTAAATCCCGATGTAATTGTGGTAGATGGATTCGTTTGGTTAGACGGTTCAACTAAAGCTGGATTAGGAGCGCATTTATTTGATGCGTTAGATAAAAAAATCCCGATTATTGGTGTCGCTAAAAGAAGGTTTGATGGCATAACTTCTAAGTTCGAATTATTAAGAGGGGACAGTGTAAAGCCACTTTATGTCACTTGTGTAGGTGTAGAATTAGACTATTCAATCACGTCTATTGCTAATATGGCTGGTAAAAATCGGCATCCAGTTTTATTGAAAAAAGCAGATAGACTTTGCCGAGATACTATGCAAGAGACTGTTTCAGAAATGTAATAACTGTTGTTTTGAATTATATTAAAATAGTAAATGTCGACGGCGCATTCATTCGCTGAACTAAGTTTTAGGCTAATAATAATGGGGTTTTTAATTGATTAAATCTTTTCTAAAATGTGTTTTTCGAACTCACTACGACAATCTGGAATTTGTTGAGGATAAATCGGATTATGATCAGTATTTTACTTATTTAGAGGGTAAACCATTTACTGGAGTAGCTTGGAGTGAGTTGCAGGGCATTACGACAGAGGACTCATTTGTAAATGGTTTACGTCAAGGGCGTTGCGTTAAGGTGTATTTTGACGAGACACTTGTTGAAGATGGGTATTATGTCGAAGATGAGCCAGTAGGGGAAATACAAAGATGGTATGAATCAGGTCAAATTAAGTCTGTAGAAAAATATGATCAAGATTCAAATAAATTGTATGAAAGAAATTTCAATTTACAAGGAATACTAATAAAAGAAGTTATTTCAAAACCAAAATGGAAGTTAAGTCTCTGGGCTCAAACTGGGGAACGAATATATGAATCAGAGAATAACTTTACCAATTTGTATTCTTTGACGGGTAAGTGTGTGATTTCAATTAAAGGAGAAGATGAAAATATATTTTATGATGATCAGGAATTATTTGATCAGACCTACAATTTGTTAAAAGAGAATCTTAATTTGGTTGAATATCCACTATTCAAATGGCTGAATAAAAGGTTGGATGAAAATTGTTCATCAACTAAAGCATTATTATATTCGTTATTAGAGCATCCAATAGTGGGAGTCACAGAGTCGGCATTATTTATTATCGAACACAGAAATTATAAAGACGCTATTCCATTAGTTCGAAAACTTACACTGAGTAAGAGAAAAAAACAAATCGAAGAAGGTGGTTTTATGGGTACTACATCTGAATTGGCACAGCGGGTTTTAATTAAGTTAATAGAAGATTCAAGTATTAATACAAAATACAAAACTAATGTTTTTTTAAAATCACAAGAAAAGAAGCGAGCAAGCATAGATAAAAGAAAAGTGGATCTAGAGGTTAAAATTGCTAAAGTAAAAAAACAATGGCCAACTATTTTGGCGGTGTTTAAGCAAACATATAATTTTGAATCAACAGTTCAAACAGTCGGTCAATTATTTAATGAAAATGTAGTTGATAAGAAGCAAGGGTACACCCATGTCTATGAATATGTAATAGAAGGTAAAACATATAGAGCATGTTATTCAAATAGTGATTCGAAGCCCATGAAAGAAAAAATTCTGCATTACAGATTAAAGAAACCTTCTGATCATATTTTTTGATTCTTTAGAATGCTTGATGCATCGGTTACTAAAACCATAAGGTCAAACCCGAAACAACTCAATACAAAGGCAAAGCAGTCTTCTTAACCACTTCCCTCAACACAAAACTAGAATGCCCCCCAGTCACGCCTTCCAATTTCGTTAAATGCCCAAGCAAAAACTTCTCATAATGTTGCATATCTTTCACCACCACTTTTAATAAAAAATCCGCCGACTGCCCCGTCACAATTAAACATTCCATGACTTCAGGCAACTGTTTAATGGCGTCTTCAAAATGCTCAAAGCGTTCGGGTGTGTGTCGGTCCATTGTGATGCCGATCATGGCGGTTAGGTTTAAGCCCAGCTCTGCAGGGTTTAGTGGTGTGACGTGTTTGTTGATGAGGCCTGAATCGACTAGGGTTTAACTCGGCGTGAACAGGGTGTATCAGATTAATAAGACATCCACTGATGTGTGAGGTGAGTGAAAATAAATGTTACAGCTAAAATAGAAGTTGGTAGTTATTTGTCAAACAATCGATAAGTTGAGATTACTAATGTGGTAATTGGAGTGAGTTGTTATGGGTGTCTTAGTAATACCACCTAAACAATTTTACGCTATGATATAATTCAAATTTAAGTAACCAAGAATCTTTCAATGACTCAAATATTCAGCTCTCAAATTGGTAAAGTGATTTCAGCCGACATTGCAGTAGGTGAAGTTGAACTTGCTATTGAATTTTATGCAAAAGTATTAGGCGCTGGAGCCAATGCTCTTTGGCAAAATGATCTAATGAATAATGTCGGGCAACCTATCATTGGTATAGGGCTAAAAACCGCTACCTATAAGAATTTACCCAATCAATGGATGCCACACTTTCAAGTTAAAAATGTTTCTGCAAGTTTAAATGAAGCCATTAAAAGCGGCGGCAAGGATCTCATGCATTCGCAAAATGATGATGGCAGTAGTAATTGGGCTGTGATTCTTGATCCAAATAGTTCTACTTTTGGTTTAATCCCTCAAATAAACAATGAAAATTTAGAACCCTATTTGAAAAGCCAGCAAGGCTCAAACACAAAAGTTGGTTGTATACATAGCGTTGAAATGTATTCTCAAGATGAATCTAAAAATGCCAGTGTATTAAAAGCCAAAGAATTAAGTCGATTTTACCAAAACGTTTTAGGTCTTAGTGAACATATTAACTCTGCAGAAAATAGCATTCAACTTTATGATAATAAAAACTCTGAACCAGCCAACAAGATGATAAGTTTCAAAAATTTTCTCGATGAAGATGAAGGGATTTCTTCTGCTTGGATTATTAAATTATTAGTAGGTGATATACAAGAAAGTTTACTGGCACTTAAATCAACAGATGCTCAATTAGTTAAATCGTATATAGATTCAGATGGCAATCAAAACGCAATTATTAAAGATCCGTTTGGTGTTATCTTTGGGTTGGTGCAAACTAATTAAAATAACTAGTTGTCCTTTTGATAGTGGTAGTTTTCCTAAAGTTGCGTAACCCCGTCATCTTCAACAGTTTCATCGTTGGAGATCCAGTGACTTTGGTAATTAATTGAGCAGTAACTTAGGGGGGGAATCTTGACTTCATACCCCACAGCAGTCCGAAGTCAAGACTCGACCCCATCGGGTTTTAGACCCCATCGGGTTTTAGCAGTCCGAAGTCAAGACTCGACCCCATTGGGTTTATTTGACTGTTATATTTAAGTATTAATTCAATGTACTCACTTTAATCTATTATATTAGATTATTAATATAGTGAGTTTATTATAAATAAACTTTCCTACGACCCTATAGATTAGTTAATTTATATGCCAATAGTCATGAAATTACGAATTATCTAATGAGTGATATTGATATATGTAAAATAAATCAATAAGCTCTATCGATCATTTTTTGAGATGATAAAAAATTATATTAATTATAAAAGGGAATAACATGAATAAATTACTACTCTCACTTTCTACAGTATTATTAACTTCTACTTCAATTAGCGCCATTGCAGGTAATGTTGGAGACAAAGAACAATTATATTTTCTTGGCAATTTAAATTGGCCTACCCAACTTATTCGACAAGATAAAACATGGCCTAATGGGGTCATTCCTTTTCAAGCGAGCAGCCTTAACTCTACTCAAAGATTAAATCTAGATGCTGCCATACTTGAGTGGGAGTCTAAAACAAATATTGATTTTATAGAAATTGGATCCCCAGAAGCATTTGATTTTGGTCATGGCATGTATTTAACCGTTACTACTTTTACAGATCCGAATAGAGGTGGGGTAACGAATACAACTGGATTTAACACGTATCCCACTTCTGGGTTACCTAAAATGGAAGTTTTAGCAAATAGTGGAATGAGCACTTATTTACATGAACTTGGACATGTAATTGGATTAATGCATGAGCAGCAGCGTAATGACCGTGACGAATATGTCACAATTGATCAAAGTGCGATTGATGCAGCAGGAATAACGGGGGCTCATTTAAATGATTGGAAAATTCGTGTCAGCTTCCCACATGCCAGTAATATGGATTTATCAAATGGAGTAGGACCATTTGATTTTGATTCTATTATGATTTATAAAAATCATGTCATTCCTAATGATCCATCTATCACAATTCAAAGCGGTCGTGAAAAATTAAGTGCTGGTGATATTCTTACAGTTAACACGCACTACAAACGTCCATTTACATTCAGCCCAATTTCAAATTCTCAACAAGCATTGCAGATAAATGGAAGTGTAATCAATTCTGAAAAGGAATTTTCTGGAAGCTGGATTTCTCAATGGCAATTGGAGCCAATTAATGAAAAATACTTTCATTTTAAAAATAGAAGTTCTGGTGAATCAATTCATATGGAATCCCAGACTCTAGATATTGGTATTGTTGAGAATCATTGGTGGAGTGCAATGTGGGAGCTTGTTAAATCTGGAGATAACTATCAAATTAAAAATAGATGGTTGGATGTGTACTTAGCAAATAATTTAGGGGATGTTTATACTACAACAGATAATAGTCAATCCAATACAATATGGAAGTTAGATGTGATTGATAATTTTGTTTTACAAAATAAAGATGGTAACTGTCTAAATATTCCACAATGGGAGTTAAATAATGATGAACCTCTTGTTGAATCATGGGATTGTGACGTAAATAATAAATTACAAAATTGGACCTATGCTGATAATAATAAAATAGTGAATGGAAATTCCCAATGTTTAACCATTAAAGCAAGTGGTTCTTACCATATCCCTAGTATTGTAATTGTTGAAGATTGTGTTGCAGGATATAACCAAGATCAAGTTTGGAATAAAGCTGGATCGAAATTAATGATTGCCAAAACCGGTCAATGTTTAGAGATTGCTCAAGGCCAAGAAACAAGCAATGGTGGAACAATGTTAGCTTCAGCATGTGAATGGAGCGAAGAGCTTTCTAGGCAATCTTGGAATTTTATACCCACTTATAAATTGAGATAAATTAAAAGTTTATTAGATTTATAATATCTGATGATATTTAAAAGCCTCACAATTAATTTTTGTGGGGCTTTTTTATTCCCCAATATTTACAATATTTACTATGGACATCCAAGTGAATTAAAAAATAGGAAATTCAGAGGTTAGTTTGAAAGTTAAAAGTTATATTATTAATTAAAGATATGTTAATAATGAATTATAAAATTAACAAGCAAGGCTAATTCTTCCTGCTTTTGGAATATGTTATAAAAAAATCTGATTTTATTTTTTCTAATACCCTAAAACTTTTAGCGCTGTTATCCACCCACATGCTCTAGATAGTCCAAACTTACTGAAATTCTTCTCAATACTTGAAGCTTTACCAATTAAAGATCAATGGGGTCAGAGTAAATTGGTAATTACAAAACTTTAAAAAGCCTAAAACTAACGAGGTCAAACCCTGGCCTCAAATCAAACTAAAAAACAAAAACCAAATCAATACAAAGGCAAAGCCGTCTTCTTAACCACCTCCCTCAACACAAAACTAGAATGCACCCCAGTCACGCCTTCCAATTTCGTTAAATGCCCAAGCAAAAACTTTTCATAATGTTGCATGTCTTTCACTACCACTTTTAATAAAAAATCTGCAGACTGGCCGGTCACAATTAAACACTCCATGACTTCAGGCAATTGTTTAATGGCGTCTTCAAAATGCTCAAAGCGTTCGGGTGTGTGTCGGTCCATTGTGATGCCGATCATGGCGGTTAGGTTTAAGCCCAGCTCTGCGGGGTTTAGTAGTGTGACGCAGACCAATGGGGTCAGAGTAAATTGGTCATTAGAAAACTTTAAAATCTATAAATACATGAGGTCAAACCCCGACCTCAAACCAAACCAAAAAAACCAAAAAAACCAAAAACATCAATACAAAGGCAAAGCCGTCTTCTTAACCACCTCCCTCAAAACAAAACTAGAATGCACTCCAGTCACGCCTTCTAATTTCGTTAAATGCCCAAGCAAAAACTTTTCATAATGTTGCATATCTTTCACCACCACTTTTAATAAAAAATCTGCAGACTGTCCGGTCACAATTAAACATTCCATAACTTCAGGCAACTGTCTAATAGCGTCTTCAAAATGCTCAAAGCGTTCGGGTGTGTGTCGGTCCATTGTGATGCCGATCATGGCGGTTAGGTTTAAGCCCAGCTCTGCAGGGTTTAGTAGTGTGACGTGTTTATTGATGAGGCCTGAATCGACTAAGCGTTTTACTCGGCGTGAGCAGGGCGTAGGTGACAGGCCAATGCTGTCGGCCAGTTCTAAGTTGCTGATGCGTGCATTGTCTTGCATCAGTTGTAATATTTGTTTGTCTGTTTTGTCTAGTTTAATCATTTTGGCCTAGCTACTCTTTTGGTCTATTTTAATGAGTTTAGTCATCATTAATTGTATGTTTAGGTTATTTCACTACTGTTGATATAAAATGTAGTGAATAATTGCTTAACTATGTGCTTTTAGTAATGAATTTGCAATCATTCTCTAGTTAAGATGGCGTATAGTTTAACTATGAATGACGAGCGAGGTTTCTTACCCAGAAGCGGGTGACAATAAACTTACCATGTTGAGTCAACTCGTTCATTCATACTATGTTTTACACATTCATTCGATTAAAAAAATTAGGTACGCTTTATGTCAACTCATCATTCTCAATCAAACAGCTTTAACCATAATAAGTATCGCGCGTTTGCTCCTATTCAAAAACCCGATAGACGCTGGCCCAACCAAATTATTAATGTGGCACCTGATTGGTGTAGCGTTGATTTAAGAGACGGTAACCAGGCGTTAATTGAACCGATGAGTCCAAGCCAAAAGCTTGAGATGTTTAAGCTATTAGTGGATGTGGGATTTAAAGAAATTGAGGTTGGGTTTCCTGCGGCTTCGGCGCCTGATTTTGATTTTGTTCGACAATTAATTGAAGAGGATTTGATTCCTGGAGACGTAACGATTCAGGTGTTAACCCAAGCAAGAGAGCCTTTGATTGCTCGCAGTTTTGAAGCCTTAAAAGGCGCGAAACAAGCGATTATGCATGTGTATAATTCTACCTCGACGGTACAGCGTGAGCAGGTGTTTAAAAAATCACGTGACGAAATTAAAGCCATGGCGATTCAAGGCGCAAAGTGGGTGCGTGATATGGCAGCGGCGCAGCCTGAAACTCGTTGGTCTTTTCAGTATTCCCCTGAAAGTTTTACGGGTACAGAAATGGATTATGCGCTAGAGGTGTGTGATGGCGTGATTGATGTTTGGCAACCAAGCGTTGATAACAAAGTGATCATCAATTTGCCTGCTACGGTTGAGGTGTCGACCCCCAATGTGTATGCGGATCAAATAGAATGGATGAATGATAATATTAGTCATCGAGAGTGTGTCAGAATCAGTTTGCATACCCATAATGACCGAGGTTGTGGTGTGGCAGCTGCTGAGTTAGGTGTGTTAGCAGGGGCGGATCGAATTGAAGGCACATTATTAGGTAATGGTGAGCGCACAGGTAATATGGACATTGTGACGATGGCCATGAACATTTATAGCCAAGGGGTGGATCCAGAATTAAACCTATCTGATATGGATCGCATCATTGCGACGGTTGAAAGTTGCACGCAATTAGCGGTGCATCCGCGCCATGCTTATGCGGGCGAATTAGTGTTTGCTGCGTTTTCAGGTAGCCATCAAGATGCCATTAATAAATGCATGGCAATTGATACACAAAAGCGTAAAGAGGATGCCAATGCCCATTGGCAAGTGGCGTATTTGCCTATTGATCCTCGTGATTTAGGGCGCACGTATCAGCAGGTGATTCGCATTAATAGTCAGTCGGGTAAAGGAGGGGTGGCTTATGTGCTTGATCAAGACTACGGAATAGAAATGCCGCGTTGGATGCAGGTAGATTTTAGCCCGTATATTCAAGTCTTTGCTGAAAAAAGCGAAACAGAAGTGGGCTCAAAAGCCATTCATGAAATTTTCTGTGATACGTATTTACACTCAAAAACCGCGCCGAAAATTGGTGGGTATCAGCTTAAGCGTGAAGGCAATACCGACACATTAAACGCGCAGTTAACCCTAGACAAACAAAGCTTTGATATTAGTGGCAAAGGCAAAGGGGTTTTGGATGCATTTGTTAGAGCGTTAAGCGCCAAAATTGGCCATGACATTGTGTTACTTGATTACAATGAACACGCTTTGCCAAGTAAACAAGGCGCACAAAACGAACAGGCAGAAGCGGTGGCGTATGTGCAAATTAGCATTAATGGACATCGATATTGTGCGGCAGCCATTTGTGGTGATATTGTGACTGCATCGATGCAAGCGGTTTTGAATGCGTTTGGGCGTTGTGAGGTTGTTGTTTGAATATGTAGGGCGCGGATTCCATATCCGCCATCACAAACTATAAATAATTGAAGTAAATAAAAGGGTTTTTCGACAACCCCTCCAGAAACACCCAAATACGAAAAAAGTATTTGGGTGTTTCTAATCATTGCAATTTACCTAGTCATTGCACGATCCCAGAACAATCAATAAAACTCAGAATTTATTGCGTGTTACTTCTCTTCTAATTTTAAATATTCTTCGACATATTTAAAAATTTTATATTTACTAGGCACTTTTCTAACTTCAGTATTACACATTTGAACGTATCCAATTTTCTGCTCAGGTGACACCCAAAAATCGCTTGTCATAAGATCTAATGACTGCCCATTATGCGCATAAATAGTATTGTTTTTGTGTTTTTTAATAAAAAAGCCATTATCATATAAACCTATAGATGAGTTTTTAGTTTTATCCCTTGAATATTCTTTTAAAAATCCATTCCATACAGAATCACTATCGTTTGCATGATTAAGTACAGTCATCCATTTTGTAAAATCGTGTAATGATGTAATCACACCTGTGTCACCAAAAGATACTAGTGTTTCTACTAAACTTGAATAACCGTTACCATAAGGAGAAGGAGAATATCCTGTCGCAGCCCATTTTAATTCAGAAGAAGAATTATTGTGCACTGTGATATTTTCTAATTTATTGGGTTCAAAAATATAATGATTTGCCCAATGGTTTAAATCTTTTCCTGTAGCGATGTTAATAATATCGCCTAAAAATAAATACCCAGTATTACTATAAGTCGCATAAGTGCCAGGCTCAAAAGTGGGTGAAGGAAAGTTATTTAGTTCTTGTAGAACCGCTTTAACAATTTGTTCATGTGTAACGGGTAACCCCACTAGCAATGCACTTGTGATTTCGGGTGTTTGACCTATGGCTTTAAATAACTCTGTAGTCATCACTGGATCATTTACATAATCGGGTAAACCACTTTTATGTTCAATCAAATGAGATAAAGTGATTTTATCAAACCATGCTGGGCCATCTGGATAATATTTTATTAGCGTGTCGTTTGTGTTTATTACGCCATCTTTTTCTAATCTGAATATTACCGCTGCAGTAATATGTTTACTGATTGAGCCCATATTAAATTGGGTTTTTTTATCGTTTAACACGTTGTACTGGATATTGGCCATACCGTAATACTGTTCATGAATTAATTTACCGTCAAGGATAATTCCCACAGCACAGCCGGGCATATCACCTGTTATTTTTCCAAATTCACTTTTAAAGTTAGGTAATTGATTTTGTGCCTGTGCACCTAAAATACAGCCTAATAAACCAAATGAAATCAGTGTCTTTTTTAATAACGACTGCTTTTTTAAATTTTTTAATTGAAAATTCATAGTATTAAGCTCCTGTTTATACTTTGTTTATCGACCAGTGTAGATCGATTTGTAGTCTCAGAATAAGTTAAAACGTAGATGACAGCAACTGATTCAAAAGTACATGACATTTAACACAGACCATTGCACAATCCTAATGAAGGTTTATCATACCCTTTAGACCTTACTCCTTAATAAGACAAGTAAATAAGCATGCAAACAATTCTATCAACAATCAATCAGCTATTAAACTTTTGGGTGCATACACATTGGCTGATTGCTTTGGCTATGTCGACGCTGGTGAATATGGGGGTGTTTATCATCTGCGCGCTTTGCATTACTTGGCTCACACACTATTTAAATAAAGCAGTCGGGTTTGGTGAATACATTGATAAGCGTCCGTTAAAAGATGGCCAAAAGAAATTTGAGTTTAAAAATGGAATGTTGGCTTGTTTTATTTTTGCTGCTTTAAGTTTGTTAACTCGAATATGGCACGTAGATGTTTGGCCAAGCTCAATAATAGATTTTGTGTTGCAAGTCGTGATGTTTTCAGTGTTTTATGAAGTGTATTCTTATTTTGTTCACAGAGTATTGCATTTCAAACCCTTTAGAAAGGCGCATGGTGTTCACCATCGTTCAATGACAGTCACACCTTGGACTGCCTATAGTGTACATCCTATTGAGGCTTTTTTAATTGCCTGCAGTGCACCACTTTTTATGTTTATGTTTTCCTTGAGCTTAGGTGTAGCTTTGACTTTACATATTATTGGGATGGTGTTTAGTATTATGATTCATTCAAATTTTGATTTTTACTTTAAAGTGAAAATTGTTAATCACTTGAATGTATTTACTAAGTTTCATCAATATCATCATGAACTTGGTAATAAAAATTATGGATTTACTAATCAATTGTTAGATCGGTTATTTAAAACAAAATATAAGTAATCGTTAATTCAGCTGTTAGATTACTCTGCTTAGTAAACCTAAAATAAAACCAAAAAGGATATCCACTTTTAATCATTAAACACAAACCAAAGCCACTGGATCTCCAACGATTAAGCCGATGAAGATGACGAGTAGAATGGATAAAAAAGCAGCCACTTTTAACCATCAAGCACAAACAAAAGCCGCTGGATCTCCAACGATAAATCAGTTGAAAATGACGAAGGCAGTTAGCATTCTTTTTAAAAACAACGAGCTCAAATCTCGACCTCATACCTCACTAAAAAAATGCATCCCGAGCACGTATCATCTATGCATTGTAAATATAGCGATTATCAATAAGAGTAGGTCACAATCGTTTTTCTCAAAAAATCCAGCACCCCAGAAGCATAATAAAGAGCCTTGCCAGTGCAATTGTATCAACATCCTGAGTCCTTACTTGCGCTTTTTGAAATGAGCAAAGATGAGTATTAGGCTGTGCTGCACTTGATCAACTAAGCATCATGGCGAGCACAATTTGAGTAATTACGGATTGTGTTGAATGGATACAACTAAAGTTTGTTCACATTAATTGACAAAATCTCTGGTGCAAATCCTAAAAAAGAATATATACTGTATATCCATCCAGTATATGTAAAAAGGGGCAAGTATGAGTGTCTGGGTACTTGGCAGGGCGGATTCGTCTTTGCCTGCGTTAAAATTGCCAATGTTTTTAGAGCGTATATCTGCAGGTTTTCCATCGCCTGCTCAAGATTATATTGAACAAAGATTGGATTTAAATGAGCTTTGCATTGAGCATCCTGCTTCTACGTATTTTGTGCGTGTGCAAGGGGATTCAATGATTGAGGCTGGTATTTATACGGGGGATATTCTTGTGGTGGATCGATCATTAACCGCGTTACATAACCAAATTGTGATTGCTGGATTTGAGGGCGAACTCACTGTTAAACAGCTGTGTTTAAAACCTGTATTAAAGTTAATGCCGCGTAATAAAAAATATAGCCCAATTGTGATTCCACAAGGGGCGGATTTAGAAATATTTGGCGTGGTCACAAATGTGTTACGCAATTTAGTTAAGCAATAACAATATGTTTGCGTTGGTAGATTGCAATAATTTTTATGCCTCTTGTGAGCGATTGTTTCGTCCCGATTTAAAGTACACACCCATAGCGGTACTTTCAAATAACGACGGTTGTATTATTGCGCGTTCGGCGGAGGTAAAAGCATTAAATATAAACATGGCGCAACCGGTTTTTAAGTTGCGTCACCTTATTCAAAAACACGGTATTGTGTGTTTTTCTTCAAATTATCCATTGTATGCGGATTTATCAGCACGAGTGATGCAAACTTTAGAAGAGCTGGCCTGTGAAGTAGAAGTGTATTCCATTGATGAAGCGTTTTTAAATTTAAACGGGTTTGAAAAAAATAGTGACATCACCGAGTTTGGTTTGCAAATTAAACACACCGTTTATAAACACGTAGGGTTACCTGTTTGCGTAGGAATCGCACCGACTAAAACATTGGCAAAATTAGCTAACCATGCTGCTAAAAAATACCCGGCTACAAAATCAGTGGTATACCTTGACAGCCAAAAAAGAATTCAAAAATTATTGGCTTTGGTTGCGGTGAAAGATGTGTGGGGAGTCGGGCGGAAAATATCAAAAAAGCTTAACGATATTGGAATTTATACTGCAAAAAATTTAGCCGATAGTGATCCTAAATTGATGCGAAAAATATTTTCAGTGAATATCGAAAAAACCATATCAGAATTAAACGGTATTGTGTGTTTCAAGCTTGATGAGGTGCCTAATACGAAACAACAAATAATATGCAGTCGCTCGTTTAGTGAACGTGTATTGGATTATCAATCTATGCGCGAAGCAATGTGCAGTTATACCGTAAGAGCAGTAGAAAAATTACGCCAAGAAAAACAAAGCGCAAAAGTGATCAGTATTTCGTTACGTACCAGCGCACTTTCTAAAAACGACAAACAATACGCCAATTCCATTACAGGAAAACTGCAAATTGCCAGTGACGATACACGAGATTTTATTGAATTGGTTAGTCAACTATTACCCAGAATTTGGCGTGATGGATATCGTTATGCCAAAGCAGGGGTGATGATTTGCGATTTTTATGGACAAGTGATTCACCAAGAAGATTTGTTTGAGCCTACTACGCAAAAAACACGCCACCCAAATTTGATGAAAGTATTAGATGAAATTAATCAAACAGGCATTGGAAAAGTAAGCTTTGCCGCAGAAGGATTACAAAAAGGTTGGAGCATGAAACAGCAAATGCTTTCCCCTGCGTACACAACAAGATGGAGTGACTTGGCTTGGGTGCGTTAAATAGAAAACAAAATAAGAAAGGTGTAAATCAATACAGTAGACGGATATTTCATTAAGATAACCACAGGCATTAATATTTTTAAAATAACAGTCAAAACGTATTTAACAGCAACTCAATTGATAAAATTTTGAATGCACTCAGTAACAAAAACTTTGTTGCTGTAAATTAATAATTTAGCATGGATAATAATAATTTAATTTTTTTAGTGTCTATTTTTTTAGTATCTATTTTTTTAAAATTAAATATTTACAATATCATTACAGTAGAAAACTTGTAATGTGTAATGGAAAGTACAACGCCAAAATCTATGAATATCAGTGAATACTTTTTACTTTTTCTATATCAATCCATTTTTCTACGGATGTTTTAAAATGTTCAAATAAACCTTGTTCCAAATCATTATGAAAATCAATCGGGCTTGTAGAGTAAGTTGATTGGTTGATCTGTATTTCATAACTTGCCCTCATTGTAAAAGGGTGGGCTAATGAGCTTAAAGTTGTTAATGGCATTAAACTGATGCTTTTAACATTGTGTGTTTTTAGCTTATTACCAAATTCAGTGTCGAAGGCTGTCATGTTATTTATGTGATCTGAAAACTTAATGAAATATTGTAAATACTCCATATATTCAATGTCGGTATTGATATTAAAGTTGGCTTCGATATCAAAGGGTTTAAACGTGTCGGAAAAATTCTGCTTAAGCATGACAAGATTCGATCTTAATTCTATTCTTTGCTTGGGAGACAAAATAATTTGATCTTTGTTGTTTTTAAAATAGTCGATCGTCGTTTGTGGTAATGATTGAATAATGTGATTGTCGTAAGCTCCTTGATTGATTTTATGTGCAATTAGCTCGCGAAAGTCTTGCCAAAAATAATCCGATATTTCATTAAAATATCCGCTGACATTGATGTTTTCAAAGTAACAGTCAAAACTTAACCAATCTTTTTGCTCGACACTTGTCAGCGTTTCATCCATCTGTGCACAAATTTTGATTGATAATCTTTCTTTTAGCTGATTAATGATTGTACTAATAAATTCACTTGATCGCTCAATATTTTGCTGGACTTGTAGATTCCAAGCTTCTTTTAAATCCGTTGAAATCCAATAGGATATGGTTGTCATATTAAATGAGTTGAATTGCTTAGACACTGCTTTTGGTTTTACGTAATAGTCATTGAGTTGGTAATAACCGCCATCACTTTGTATTAGTTTTGAATAATTGTTTTGAATATAAGTGCATAAATCTACGGCTAACGAATTAGTCTGTTCAGCATCTATTGGTGTTTGGCTTTTTAAATTGATTTTAAATTGACCGCCAAGTTGAATGTCTTGACTCAATGTTTGAATACACTCAGTAAGATCAATCTGGGTTAAACATTCAGGCTGAGTATCACAGGTTAATTCAATATTTTGAGTGGTCAGCCATGCATTAATTAGTTTTACAAAAGGAATGCTCACTTCTAACAGTTGTTGCGTGGCTTCTGTATGGGCATTGGGTTCGAAATAAGACATGCTCATATTATTAGGCTGGATATAAAGGGTGTAAAACTTTAAATGTGCAAATGCTGAATCAATACCACTCATGTTGATGTCCTATGGAAGTTATTTGTAAACAATGCAGATTGCTATTAATGTGATGCTGACTTGTTTGTGTGCTGTAAAAATAATTATTTCGATGAATGATATAGTGTCCTTAAATCGTTATCAAACTCTATATGGTTATGCTAAATATTGAATGGTATTATCCAATTCTTAATTTCCTCTAATCATAACAAGCATTAAAACGACAAGTAGTTAACAGGAGCAACCATGTCCCAAACAAAAGTAAAATTCGAGTTCGAAAAAGAAACCAAAAACAGCGTACGTTATAAAGAAGTACCCGAAGAAGGCAAAGCGCCAATTGTGGGGTCTTTGTATGTACAAAAATGGTTTGCTGGAACAAGTAAAAACATAACGATCAGTATCGAAAAGAACGATTAAAACAATGATTACTGAACTCGTACTCATATATGTGCATGACAAGTTAAACATTGATTATCATTCTAGGAATAAATAAACATGGCTTTAAATCAGATGCAAACCATTCAATCTCTTGCAAATAACCTTAGTATGCTACAACAAGAGGTAGAGGTGTTTGGGATTGCTGCCACAGAAATAAGACATTTAGTAGGTCGTATTGGTGAATTGTATTCCTGTGTTATTACCAATGGTCAGATGGCGCCCAATACTAATGAAAAAGGATATGACGTAGTTTCAAGTATTGGTGAACGCATAAGTGTCAAAACGACAGCAATGACGTCAGGAGGCAGTGCTAAGTTTAATTCAAATACTCTTGAATTTGTTGATCGTGTAATGATTATGCGAATTAACGAAGATCTTGAAATTGAAGTATTACTTGATGCTTCAATTGATAACGCTAAAGCGCTGATGCATAAAGATAAAATTGCTTACAGCAAACTCTTAAAAAG
Organism: Marinicellulosiphila megalodicopiae; assembly: GCF_045862395.1. Taxonomy (NCBI): domain Bacteria; kingdom Pseudomonadati; phylum Pseudomonadota; class Gammaproteobacteria; order Oceanospirillales; genus Marinicellulosiphila; species Marinicellulosiphila megalodicopiae. Next base: position 3,172,932 of record NZ_AP023087.1, on the reverse strand, counting down.
CGACAGAAAGAATATTGATTTAGAAAATATACCAGTTGTAAAAGAAGCAAAATATAAAAATTATAAGTTAGTTGAACATGAAAATGGCAGTATTGTTGTTTATAAAAATGACGAAATGATGATTCCTGCTAAGCCGGTGTTAAGAGAGATAGCTTCTTTTTTAAATGTTTCAATTTTAAACGCAAATGGGAATAAACATAATACTCGTACTTTAGGAAGTATCATCATTAATTCCATTGTTTAATAAAGCGTTACGTTACAGCAACTCATAGAACTGTTTAATGACAATATTTAATCTGTACCTTATTTTAGAGAACTTATGAAAAAGACACTCACACTCTCAGACAGCCAGCTTAATATGGTGAGCCAAACTACATTAAGTCATTACAACCAAAATGCACAATCATTCTGGCAGGGCACAAAAGATCATGATGTGACGCAAAACTACGCAGCGTTGTTGACTCAGTTTGATGCGGGCGCAAAGTTAGACATATTAGATTTTGGCTGTGGACCGGGTCGAGATGTAAGTTATTTTAAATCGTTAGGTCACAGGGTTGTGGGGCTTGATGGCAGTCTTGAATTTTGTGACATGGCGCGTGAATTGACAGGTTGTGAGATTCTAAATCAGTCGTTTTTAGAGTTGGATTTACCTCGAAATCAATTTGATGGCGTGTTTGCCAATGCGTCGTTGTTTCATGTGCCTAAACAATCGTTGGTTAACGTATTGACTCAAATAAAAGACAGTTTAAAACCAGGTGGAATTTTGTTTAGCTCTAATCCACGTGGTAGTGGTGAGGGTATGAATAATGGGCGTTATGGTAATTATATTGAGTTTGAAGAGGCGAGTGCCTGTTTGAATGAAGCGGGTTTTGAAGTATTGAGTCACTATTATCGCCCTCAAGGTTTACCTTTAGAGCAGCAGCCTTGGTTGGCGATTGTGAGTCGTCGAGTTTGATGCTTGTGACGCATTCGCTGGCATTATTAAATATCTTTTACGTTATAATAAAAAGCCCACATTATGAATAATATATTGTTATTAGCTTCAGACAACCTAATTGGTGACAGTTGTGTGTCGTTTCTTAAAAAGGACAATTTTAAAACCACATCAATGGCATTAAAGTCTGTGTTGAAATATTTAGTTAATGAGCAGGGGGCTAATGAATTGGCCTCAATCATTAATCAGCATGATGTGGTGATTTTATTAATGCCAATGACACAAACAGAATTAAAAGATAAAACTGGACACAAACAACGCTCAATAATTACACAAGCAGTAGTCGATAAAATGCGACAACTTAAAAAAGAACGTTTAATTATATTAACCGATGTGGGTGTCGGCGAAAGTGAATTATACCAGTCAAGTCTTGCAAATTGGTTATGGAAAAAACACAGGCCACAATGGTTAATTGAAGAGTTTGAGCGTCAGGAAATTATTTTAGAATACAGTTATTTAGAATGGACTGTGGTAAGACCTGTGAATATTAAATCAAGTGAGCATAATGATTATGAATGCAGTGATTTATTAAAAACAGGGGTGTTTGATTCAGTCAGTGAACAGGCCATTGCAAAATGTATTGTGGATCAGCTAAAAACGGATCGATATACCAAGCGTTCGATTACCGTTAAGGAAACTCTGTTTAAATAATGCTAAAATATGAGTGTCCATTAATTTTAAATAAAACCTATATATCACATGAAACAACTCAGCTTTACAGACGCAGAATCCCATTTAAAACGAAAACAAACTCGAAAAGAAAAATTCCTTAATCAAATGGAAGGACTTGTTCCTTGGGGCGTTTTTCTGCCTATCATCGAGCCATTTTATCCAAAAATGCATAAAAAAGGTCGTCAGCCTTACCCGCTTGAAACGATGCTTCGTGTTCATTTAATGCAAAACTGGTATACGATGAGTGATCCATCAATGGAGGATGCACTTTATGAAATTGCATCCATGCGACAATTTGCTCGATTAGAATTAACACATAAAATTCCTGATGAAACGACCATCTTAAAATTTAGGCATTTGCTTGAGAAGCATAAATTACAAGAAAAAATGCAACAAGCCATGAACCAAATTATGGTTGATCAAGGTGTATTATTAAAAGAAGGGACACTGATGGACGCCACAATTATTCACGCATCACCTTCAACCAAAAACAAATCGAAAGCACGCGATCCAGAAATGCATTCCTGCAAAAAAGCGAATCAATATTATTTTGGAATGAAAGCGCACGTGGGTGTCGACATGTACACAAGCGTGGCGCACAGCATGACATTTACATCGGCTAATCATCATGATGTGACCGAAGCGCATAATTTATTGCACGGTGAAGAAAAATTAATCGGTGGTGATAGCGGATATTTAGGTGCGGATCAGCGTGAAGAAAATAAAGATGTTTCAGCCCAATGGCTGATCGCAGAGCGACCAAGTTCATTAGTAAAAAAACACGGGACGGGCACAATTTACAATGACAAAAAAGCCACGGAAAAAATAAAGGCGCAATTAAGAGCGAAGGTGGAGCATATTTTTAGAATCGTAAAGTGTCAGTTTGGATTTCGAAAAGTGAAATACAAAGGGCTAGCAAAAAATGCGGCACAGCTGACGATGTTATTTACGTTAGCCAATATTTATATGATGAGGAATTTATAAATGAACTAGGCGAGTTACGCCTAGAATTTGGCAAACCAGCCAAATTCTAGGAAGTATGCGAGTTTTTTCGCAATTTCAGGGTGTTTTTTAGAAAAAAAATTGTAAGATTTTTTTTATTGAGTCTTTAGGATTCTAAATCAGAGATTCCTTAAAAATAAAAAATCTTAGTGCTTTGTCTTATATCTGGTTGTATCGATTTTTTCTTTAATTTGATGTCATGCAAAAATCATCAAGAATTTCGACAATTATTCTTAGGTTTACAATGCGTTGATGACAAGCTGAAACTTGAGCCTAGGATGCGCACATTGTAATCACACTGCCTGTATTTGACGGCGTTAAATCAATGCGCTGACTCATTTGTTCTTTTAACTCACTTACATGAGAAATAATGCCAATGGTGCGGCCTGATTTGCGTAGGTCGATTAATGTTTGAATGGCTAGATCTAATGACTCAACATCTAGTGAGCCAAACCCTTCATCGATAAATAGAGTGTCTAGTTTAATGCCACCCGAGTAGTTTTGTACTACGTCTGACAAACCTAATGCTAAAGATAACGCCGCCATAAAAGATTCACCACCTGATAGTGTATTCGCCGGACGACGCGCACCTGAGTACGCGTCTTCTACTTCAAGATCCAAGCCTGAACTTTTATTGCCTTTTGTTTTTTCTAATTTACGACGCAAAACATATCGGCCTTTACTCATTAATTGTAAACGCTGACTCGCTTCATTTAATACATCATCTAACAACACACCTAACACATAACGTTGCAAACTTACTTTACTGCTTTTACCAGAGGCTACGTCTGAAAGTGTCCCAATCACTTTGTATTGTGCGTCAATCTCATTCATTTTAACTTGATGGGTTTTGATTTTTTTATCCGCATTGTTTAATGCATCAAATCTGCTATTTGATTCACGTAATGCTTTTTCATCTAGTAATAATTGTGTGCTGGCCTGTTCAATATTGGTTTGTAATAACGCTAAGTCAGGCAAGGCTGTGTCAACCAGCTTGCTGTCTAACTGTTTAATTTGAATGGTTAATTCAGCTTGTTTGGTTTGATGTTGCTCAATTTTTTGTTTGTGTTGGACAAGTTCATTTTCAGCTATGTTTGCTTCTATAAATGCTTGTTCGGTTTTGAACTTTGTGTCATTTAACGCGGTTGTCCATTTGGTTTGTGCTTGTGCTAACTCACTGTTTAAAATAACGATGCGTGCTTGGCTGTCTTGTTGTAACGACTGATTAGAAGCAAGCTGAGTGTTGGTGTGATTGATACTGTCAGTAAGCTGTTTGTATTGTTGCTCAATTAACGCAATCGCTTTGGTTTGACGTGTGATTTCACGCTCTAATGTTTGGCTGTCTCTAAATTCATTAGGAATGGATTGCTCAAGATCATTGATTCGGGTTTGGCATTGAGTGCGCTCAATGACAATAGTTGAAAGTTGTTTATTGCTTTGTTCAAGCTCTAGTTTTTGAGTTTGAATGGTTTGGCTAAGTTGAGTTTGTTGTGTCTCATTTTGAGCTTGGGTTTTTTGTAATGCTTCTAACTGTTTTTGTTTAGCTTTAATGATTGCGTATTGCTCGCGAAACCAAGCAATGTTTTGCTGTGCAAATTCACCTAATTCTTCGTTTAATTCTAATAATCTGTTTTGAGCGGTTTGGTTTTTTTCTAATAATAATTTGTGTTCAGATTGATTGTTGGCTAAATATTTTTCGATATTACTTAATATTTCACGGGCAGCATTGATGTCGTCTTTGCTGACAATGACATCGCTATTTTGTTTAGCAGGATTGGGGTGCTCGGTACTGCCACAGACTAAACAGGCTTGTTTGTGTTTAAGCTGGCTTGCCAATTCAAAGGCTTGACCTTGATGCCAGGTTAGCTCCAATTGTAAAACCTGAGTTTGTTGATTGGTTAAATCTGTTTGAATGGTGCCTTGCTGAATTTGGTTGTCGCTTATTTGTTGTTGTAATGTGTTTAACGACTGTTGGTGTTTTTCAGCTTCGCCTTTTAATTTACCTAAGCGCTCATAGTGGTTTAAATCGGCATGAATTTGTGCGCTTTGATTTAATTGTTCGTTATTTTGTTTATGCTCATTACTTAATGCTTCTAACTGAGTTTGATTGGTTTTGATTGCGCCAGTTAAGTTGGTTATGTTTGATTCACATTCTAAGTGTTGTTTATTTATAGACACTAATGATTGAGTTTGGCTTGACCATAATTTTAACGCTTCTTTTTTAGTTAGCCACTCGTTTAACTCTGCTTTTTTAGCATCTAAGCTTTGATATTGTGCTTCTACTTCGGGTAATGTTTTTGATTGCGTTTTAAGTTGTGTGTTTAATTCTTTATCAATCTTGTCAAAGCTTTGTTGTTTTTCAAATTCTGTTTTGTGCTGAGTTTCAATCTTTTTAAGCTGTTGTAACACAGGCGCTATTTTATAGGCGTTTTGCGCTTGCCCAACTATTTCGCTTAACTGTTTAATTGAATCATTTTGTTGGTTTGATTGGTTTAACTCTAGTTTTAATGTGTCACGCGTTTTAAAATCGACATTGATGAGGTTTGCTTTTTGAAACTGCTCTTGGCTTTTAGCTTGACTGGTTTTACTGGCTAAATGCTTTTCTATTAGTTGTTTGTGCAGTGGAGTGATGATTTCTAGTTCAGCTTGTAATTCATCCATTTTGCTTAAATTAACTGAATCTAATAAGCCATTTAATTTTTCAATCAACGCTTCGCGGTTTTTACGTAATTCTGCTGATTGTTCTTTTAGTGCGTCTTCAATTTGTTTGTATATTTGAGTTTGAAATAATTTACTAAAAATATCTTCACGATCTTTTGATTCTGCTAGTAATAATTTACGAAATTGGCCTTGAGGCAATACCATCACCTGTCTAAATTGTTCGCTGGTTAATCCTGTTGTACGGGGCACCCATTCATTGACTTCGTTTACGCCTTTTAATGGCAATAACTCAAATTCTTCTTCAAATAAATCTAAAGATGCGGGTTCGTTATTTTTTGGTTTTACACTTCCTTTATACACCATGGCCGTAGGGCCTTTAGTGGTGGTGCCTTTGCCATTTTTTTTGGCAACCTCTTGTGAAGGCGTGCGTATAATTCGGTACAAATTATCTTGCAAGGTGAAATCAAAAATAATTTCAGTGGGTGTCGTGTCGCTTGATAAGTCACAACGCATGCTTGAAGCTTCGCGCTCTTTACCAGTGGTGTCGCCATATAATGCAAAACACATGGCGTCTAATACACTACTTTTACCCGCGCCTGTTGGGCCGTTAATTAAAAATAATGGATTGGTGCCCAGTTTTTCAAACTCGATGGTTTGTTTAGTCGCAAAGGGGCCAAAGGCTTGTATGGATAAATAAACAGGCTTCATGACTGTGGCTCCTTGGTGTGTAATTGGTTGATTAAATCCGTTAATACTTCGGTTTGTTGTGGGCTGATTTTTTCATTTTGAGTTTGTTCATAAAATTCTGAGAACAATTCAAACTCACTGCGTTTTAATTGCTCGCGGGTCACTGAGGTGATTTGAGTGTCGGCTAACATGCCTGTTTTTTCGAGATGTAAAATATTGGGGTAGTTGGTGCGTAATTTACCGATGGCATCAATAATGGCGTGTTTGTCTGTGACGCGTATTAATAAATAATCATTTGGGTGAGTGTCAGTAAACGAGTTTCTGATAATGGTTTCAAACTCGTCTTCAATAATACGACAGTCTTTAGGTTGGCTGATGGGTAACATTTGAATGTCTGTGACTTTTTTGTTTTGTTCATCTTTTGAGCATTCAATTATAGTTACGGATTTTTTTTGATTCACTTCAGAAAAACTGTATTTCATTAATGAGCCTGAATATCGAATGTGCGTTTCGCCTCGATACTGTGGTGCATGTAAGTGCCCAAGCGCAACATAGTCAAACTGTGCCATCGGTTGCCATGTAACGGTGTCAGCGCCGCCAATAGAAAGAGGACGCTCAGATTCACTCACCTCTGAGCCACCCACAAAACAGTGACTCATTAATATGTTGATGTCATCTTTATTAAATGACTGGGTAATTTGATCTACCAAAAAAGTATGGGCGTCATCAAAGGTTTTGACGTCGTTTTTAAACACATTTCGCACATGCTCTGGCTGACAATAAGGAATGCCGTACACATTCACGCTTTGGTTGTTAATCTGAATCTTAATAGGGGAGGCGATCTGTTTGATGTCGGTAAGTATATACAAACCCGATTGCTGTAATAAATCAGCACCAAAGCCTAAACGTTCAGGGCCGTCGTGATTACCGCTGATGATCACTACTTTGATTTTAAGCTCTAAACAAATGTGCGATAGGGTTTTATGCAATATCGATACTGCCTCGGCAGGAGGGACGGATCGATCATAAATGTCACCTGCTATTAACAACAGATCAATCTTTTGCACTTTGAGCATTTCAATTAATTGCTCTAGACAAACTTTTTGATCATCTAACAAACTGACATTATGAAACTGACGGCCAATGTGCCAGTCGGATGTGTGCAAAATACGCATGAAAACCCCTTATTATCGATTAGGGGATTATACCTGCAAAATAGAGTAAAATAGTCATCTATCCATTAATTAAACCATTTCCCAAGGCCAACCTTTGAACTTATTTGAACAAGCCCAAAAAATATTCTTATGCCAAAACCCTCACGAGAAAATGGCATTAACATTTGAATGCGCCGATTTATTTGAACAGGGAAAGTTGAGCTGGGATGAAGGTTGCTGCGTAATTGATCATCTTGATCCAGGAAAAGAAGACATTCCGATTATTGTGGCACCGCAAAATGTTAAGCACATACCCTTTAAAAAACTGTCGGGAAAAGGCAGTGCAATTCATGCTCTGGCGCATATTGAGTTAACGGCGGTCAATTTAGCATGGGACAGTGTTTATCGTTATCGAGGATTGCCTAAAGATTTTTATCGCGACTGGGTAGAATGTGCAAAAGAAGAGGCCACGCATTTTAATCTTTTATGTGAGTCTATGAAAATTTTGGGTTATGAATACGGTGACTTTAATGTGCATGGCGGATTATGGGGCATGGCGCGAACCACTCGCCATAGTTTGTTAGAGCGAATGGGAGTGGTGCATCGTATTTTAGAGGCGCGAGCATTAGATGCTGTGCCCCTTGTGATACCTCGTTTTGCAGACATTGGTGATAAAAAGATGGTAGACACATTGAATTTAATTGCCAATGAAGAAATAGGACACATATCGTCATCAACAAGATGGTTTAAACATGAATGTGACAAGCAACAAATTAACAGTGATCAAACATTCATACAATTGGTGCAAAAGCATTTAGAAAATCCGCCCAAAGGTCCATTTAATAGAGAGGCGCGATTGGCTTCTGGGTTTAGTGAGTTTGAAATTAATGAGCTTGAACGTATGGATAATGATTTTAAAATTCACAAAGGTTGGGCGTAGAACTGTAAATAAATTTTAAAGTTAGATCTCACTTTTACATGATGTTTTGATTACCAATATTTCGGATCTAAATTTAATTGTGCTATTTAACTTTGTATGGCAAAAAGGTATATTGATTTTTTTATGATCAAAGCACAGTTGTTAAACATGGCAATCGTTCAAATATTTAATCAAATCACACAGTCTTGGTGGCGTTCTATTTAATAGAACGGCGCTGAATCACATCTATTCAAAAGCCGTCGGAAGACAGCTTATGAATACACGTCATTTATGTCTCCGATGGTACTTTTTTTAATAGTACAACTTAGGAGAAATAACATGCACCACCTTTCACTACCTCACACAGATCAAAACACACAACGAGTATTAACCGGCGATAGAGCAACCGGACAGCTACATCTTGGACATTTTGTAGGTTCATTAGCGCAGCGAGTAAAATTGCAACATCAATACAAGCAAACTATTTTAGTTGCAGATCTACAAGGATTAACCGATAACGGACATAATCCTAACAAAGTGTCTTCCAATATTTTAAACGTAGTCGCAGACTATTTAGCTGTTGGCATCGATCCGTTAAAAACCACAATCTGTTTACAATCAAAAATCCCCGCGTTGTCGGAACTGACTATGTATTATGCAAATTTGGTTTCGGTGGCTAGGTTACAGCGTAATCCAACCGTTAAAAATGAAATTGCGAATAAAGCGTTTGGTGCATCAATACCTGCTGGTTTTTTAACTTATCCAATCAGTCAGGCCGCTGACATAACTGCATTTAATGCCACATTGATTCCCGTTGGCGATGATCAATTACCCATGATTGAACAAACCAATGAAATTGTAAGAAAGATAAATGCAATTGCTCAGGAAAAAATATTACAAGAATGCAAACCGTTATTAAGTAAAGTGGCAAGATTGCCCAGTACAGATGGACAGTCAAAAATGTCCAAATCCATGGGAAATGCCATTTTATTAGATTCAACACAAAAGACGATTTCTAAAGCGGTTAAATCTATGTACACCGATCCGAATCATATTTCAATTGATATGCCAGGACGCATTGAAGGCAATGTGGTGTTTACTTATTTGGATGCGTTTCATAGTGATGAGAAGTTTGTGGCCAACTTGAAAGCACAATATCAAGCAGGTGGGTTGGGCGATGGTAAAACTAAAAAAATATTAGAAGACCGTTTGCAAGATTTAATCAAACCCATACGTGAGGCAAGAGCTAATTTTATAGACGACAAATCGCAACTGATTGCCATATTAAAAGAAGGCAGTGAACGATCACAGGATGAAGCAAACCAAGTGCTTAATAATGTGAAACGTGGGTTTGGGTTAAATTTGTTTTAGATTGTGGATGCTGTTTGCAGTGATTGATTTTAAAAGTGGGTGCCACTTTTTGGGCTCCGAGTAAAATTCCATGGCATTAGCAAATTTTGATTTAGATAACACATTAATTCATGGTGAGAGCGACCATGCGTGGGGCAACTTTTGAGTTGATCAAAAAAAGGTCGACGCTAAAGTATATAAACAAGCCAATCATCAATTTTATTTGGATTATAAAAACGGCGTATTAGACATTAATGAGTATCTAAATTTTTGTTTGGACCATTGGCTATTTATTCCCAAGATGAATTAAATGAATTACATCAAAAATTCATGGACACTGTGATCAGTGACATGATGCTAGATCAAGCAAAAGCACTACTAAAGAAGCATAAAGACCAAGGCGACTATTTATTAATCATCACTGCAACCAATGAGTTTGTGACTGGCCCAATTGCTAAATATTTAGGTGTCGATGATTTAATCGCTAGCCAGTGTGAAAAAATAGACGGTAAATACACAGGCAAGCCTTGTGGTATTCCAAGTTTTCAAGACGGTAAGATTACACGTTTAAATGAGTGGCTAGAATCTAACCCTATGGATTTAGAAGGCAGTTATTTTTACTCAGACAGCCATAACGATTTACCGTTATTAAAAATGGTAAGCCATCCTATTGTTGTGGATGCGGACGAAACATTAACCCAATATGCCAAACAACAAGACTGGGACATTATTAGCCTTCGATAGTCTTTTTGCACAACTTCATTTGTGATTATGCATAAATGAAGTTACCTCTTATCTAGTCTTTCAAAAATACATCCTAATAGAATCCAACCCAGACAAACCCTAACCCCATAAGGGTATTTCCCCCTAATTCTAAATCATTAAAATGCCTCGTTTTTGATCAAAACAAAGGTAGTAAAATGACTGAGTTATTAGCACCAGCAGGCACGTTAAGAAATATGAAGTATGCATTCGCTTACGGAGCCGATGCCGTATATGCGGGCCAGCCTCGATACTCTTTACGTGTGCGTAACAATGATTTTGGTCATGAACATTTAGCTGAAGGCATCGAGTATGCCCATGCGTTAGGTAAACAATTTTACGTTGCCTCCAATATCGCACCACATAACGCCAAGATAAAAACCTTCATGCGCGATATCGAACCTGTTATTCAAATGAAACCCGATGCTTTGATCATGTCAGATCCTGGCTTGATTATGATGGTGAAAGAGCAATTTCCCGATCAAGTGATTCATTTATCGGTTCAGGCCAATGTGGTGAATTACGCATCAGTTAAGTTTTGGTATAAAAACGGCGTAAAGCGCATTATTTTATCTCGTGAATTGTCCCTAGATGAAATCGAAGAAATTCGCATGCAATGCCCAGAAATGGAGTTGGAAGTATTCGTACATGGCGCATTATGCATCGCGTATTCGGGGCGTTGTTTATTATCAGGTTACATGAATAAACGTGATCCTAATCAGGGCTCTTGTACCAATGCTTGTCGTTGGGAATACAAAGCGCACGAAGCCAAAGAAAATATCTTAGGTGAGTTTGAGCCAAAAGATCCAAAAATATGGACACCTAATGAACAAAAAATCATAACGGATTCACCTTCATCCAATACTGGCTTTGATGTTGCGCCAACATTAGGCGAAGGCAAACCCACCGACGAAGCATTATTATTAGAAGAAGAAAATCGTCCTGGTCAATTTATGCCTGCTTTTGAAGACGAACACGGCACTTATATTATGAACTCTAAAGACCTGCGAGCCATTCAGCATGTTGAGCGATTAATGAAAATGGGTATTCATTCTTTAAAAATTGAAGGGCGTACTAAATCTCATTATTACGTGGCGCGCACCACGCAAAGTTATAGACAGGCAATTGACGATGCCAAAGCAGGTAAAGAATTTGATCGTTCATTAATGGACAACTTAGAAAACTTAGCCAATCGCGGATTCACAGAAGGTTTCTATCGTCGTCATGTTCATGATGAATACCAAAATTACCAAACAGGCAGTTCTAAAATAACCAAACAACAGTTTGTGGCAGAAGTGATTTCCGTAAAAAATGGTCGTATGGAATTACATGCTAAAAATAAATTTTTAAAAGGTGATCGACTAGAATTAATGTTGCCTCAAGGTAATGTAGAGTTTGTGCTCAATGATATTAAACTGAGTAAAAACCAATTTGATATTGATGAAGTGCCAGGGTCAGACTATAAAGTAAACGTGCCGATTCCAGATTCAATTGATATTGAAAAACTGGGTGAGTCAGCATTAGAGCATGCGTTAGTGATGCGTTATTTAAAGTAGAAACTTGTAGGTATATTTTCTCTTAAATGACTAACGGCACGTTGGGTGCTAATTGCTTTTTATTATATTTAATGAAAAACATCATTTGGGAGAAAAAACATGGGTTTAAAAAGAATAATCATACTTTGTGTGTCACTGGTTTTATTATCAAGTGTCGCACAAGCACAAACAGCCTCACAATTACTTAAAAGCTTTGATCAGCTATATCGACACGACTCAAGCCAAGCAACCATGACCATGTTGATCATCACACCCAAATGGGAGCGTGAAATCAAAATGGAAACATTAAGTATGGGCACTGATTATTCTTTAATTAAAATGCTGTCTCCCAGAAAAGACAAAGGCATTGCCACATTAAAACAAGACGACCAAATGTGGAATTTCTTTCCTAAAATTAACAAGATTGTAAAAGTCCCGCCGTCAATGATGATGAGTTCATGGATGGGATCTGACTTTACCAACGATGATTTAGTGCAAGACGAATCATTAGAAAATGAATACCAATCCACTTTAGAATCCACCGATTCACAACACCTTATTACATTAATTCCAAATGAAGACACCGTCACCGTGTGGGGTAAAATCGAAATGGCATTAACCTTAGACGGTGTGCCAATTCATGCTTTTTATTATGATGATAACGATGTGCGTAAACGTGAAATTCGTTATAGCAATATTCAAGAAATAGACGGCCAAAGAATCCCGATGACATTAGAGTTAATTCCATTAAATAAACCCGGTCAAAAAACAGTGATGACTTATGATGATTTAAAGTTTGATGTGAATGTTAAAGAATCTGACTTTTCATTACGCGCGTTAAAAAAATAGGAAATCATTATGTTAATGTGGATATTAGCGTTACGAAACCTGCGTAGAAACTTACGACGCAGTATTTTAACTGGCTTGAGTATGATGGGTGGCTATCTTTTATTATCGGTCACGTTATCACTGCAAGATGGATCGTACCATGTGGTGCTTGAAAACATTACTCAAACGAAAAGTGGCCATTTGCAAATCGTTCAAAATGAATACTTAGATAATAAAAAAATCGATCGCACGGTTGAGGTAAATGAGACACTCATTGATTCCATAGAACAAAACGCCCTTATCAATGCTTATACAAGCAGAATCGAATCCGCCGCATTAGCTTACGCAGATGAAAATACAGCCATGGCGCCAATTTTAGGTATTGACCCAGAAAAAGAAAAAGCGTTTTTAGATTATTCACTTGAAGTCGTAGAGGGAGAGTATTTCTCAGATGCGTTTACGCCTGATGGATACGCACAAGCCATGATCGGAGCCACCCTTGCTAAACAATTAAAATTAAAAGTAGGTGGCGAAATAATTTTAATTGGCCAAGGTGCTGATGGCTCGACAGCCAATGATATTTATATTGTGTCTGCCATTGTAGGCTCATCTAAAGACAGCTTCGCCTCTAAAGTAATATTGCCATTAATGCATGCTCAAATATTTTTAAGTTTGCCAGACCAAGCTCATAGCGTATTAATGTTGATGGACGATTACCGAATGGCGCAAGACAGTTTGTCTGATTTTAAAAATGAAATCCTATTGCCAAGTAATACTGAATTAGTCAGCTGGCAAACCATCGAAAAAGAATTCTTTGATCTTATGACCGCCGATAAACAAGGTGCGAGCATTACCATTTTAGTGGTGGTATTAATGGTGGGCATTGGCGTATTAAATACTATATTAATGTCGACCATGGAGCGCAGGGGCGAGTTTGGATTACTCATCGCAATGGGAACATTACCCGTGCGAGTGTTTAGTTTGATTTTGGTTGAAGTGTTTCTGTTGGTTTGTTTTGCATGTTTGATTGCATTGATGATCGTGTTTCCATTAAATTTATGGTTCTCACATACAGGTTTTGCCTTAGCGACACCCATTGAAATGTCGGGCATTAATATGTCGCACATGAAAGGCGTAAACGAAGCGTACATTTATTATGTACCTGGGTTAACGTTAGTATTAACGTCGATGATTATTGCTATTTTTCCGGCAATTAAATCTGCAAAAACGTTGCCTGCTGTTGCATTGAAGGGGTTATAAATTATGTTGTTATTAAAGTTAGCCATAAGAAATATTTTTAGAAATACCTCGCGTACGGCTTTGACTGTATTTTTAATTTCAACCAGTTTAATTGCTTTAGTATTTATGGATGGTTTTCAAAATGCTTTAGCGTCATCTATGAGTAAAAGCGCCACTCGATTATTTCCAGGTGACAGCCAAATTCATCATCGTGATTTTTTAGACGAGTATGAGCAAAATTATCTAATTAAATCTGAAAACCTCATTCAGGATTTAACCAAAGAGCCATTAATTCAAAGCGCGACGCCAAGAACACTGTCAAGCGGTACGGTGAGTTCGTCCTCTAATATGATTGGTGGACAAATCATCGGAGTTGATAGTCTGTTAGAGCCAACCGTGAGTAAATTAAAACTCACTATCGTTGAAGGTGCTTATTTAAGTGACGATGGCGTATTAGCAAAAAATGAAATTTTAATTGGCCAGAAAATGGCAGAGCAATTAGAAGTCGGTCTAGGTGATCGTATTGTTTTATCCATGCCTCAAGCTGACGGTAAAGATTTTATACAAGAGCTGTTTAAAGTCTCAGGTGTGTTTTCATTTAAAAGCAGTGAGATGGATAAATCGATGGTGTTTATTCATTTAAATACCGCGCAAGTCATGCTGGGTTTGCAGTCAAATGAATATCATGAAATCGCCTTTAACTTTAATAATAATTTTGATGCTAAAAATATTGATCAACCTGTTTTTGCAAAATACAGTAACGAAACAATCGTGGCGCAATCTTGGGTGCAAATCATGCCTGAGCTAGCCAGTATTATAGAGTTAATGACAACCAGTACATTGGCGGTTGGATTTTTGTTATTTGTATTGGTAGGGCTTGGTGTGGTGAATGCGTTGTTTATGAGTATTTTTGAACGTACTTATGAATTTGGTGTGTGTCGTTCAATTGGTACTTCAGGGCGATTTATATTTACTCAAATCATGACAGAAGCATTAATGATTGCCATTTTGTCGGGCATCATTGGGTGTTTTATTGGTTGGGGGTTAAATTTCTACTTCTCATTTGATGGTATCAATATGGGACAGTTAGAAATGTCCGGTGTGAGTTTGTCTGAGCCTATTAAAACTCAGGTGAACTTAACTCAATTTACACTTTACCCACTGCAAATGATTATATTAACTTTGCTAGTGTGTATTTATCCAGCATGGTCAGCGGCAAAAATTCAACCGGCGCAAGCCTTACATAAAAGTTTATAAGGGAAAGTTATGAGTACTCAATTAAAATTAGACAGTCAAAGCGTTATCCAAACTAAACATTTATGTAAAAGTTATGGCGATAAAGACACATTAGTAAAAGCCCTTGATGATGTAACATTAGATGTTAAGCGAGGTGAGTTCAGCGCCATTGTGGGGCCGTCAGGTTCTGGTAAATCAACATTGTTACAAATGATCGGTGGTCTTGATGAATCTGACTCTGGTGAAATATTTTTAGCAGGCAATAATATTGCTGATTTATCATCCAGTGCATTAACGCAGTATCGTCGTGATCATATCGGGTTTATTTTTCAGTCGTATAATTTAATTCCTGTATTGTCTGCCGCTGAAAATGTTGAATACATTATGTTATTACAAGGCATCGACAAAGCAGAGCGTAAAGAGCGTACGTTTGAAATTTTAAAACAGGTGGGACTAATCGGTCGTGAAAATCGCCGTCCTGGTCAATTATCTGGTGGACAGCAACAACGTGTTGCGGTGGCTCGTGCCATGGTGTCAAAACCCGATATTATTTTGGCCGATGAACCCACTGCTAATTTAGATTCCAAAACCGGTGTTGAATTATTAGATATGATGAAAGAGCTAAACGAAGTGCATAATATGACATTTTTGTTTTCTACTCATGATCCAAAAATAATGGATCGCGCATCGCGTTTGATAAAAATGGTCGATGGTAAATTAACTAAATAAGGTAATTCAAATGAAATTCGTTTTCGGTGCTTTTATTTTATGTTCGATATCTATTAGTGCTTATGGCGTTGAGTATTTAACCCAATCATTCGAAGCCACGTCAAATTTTCAATTGATGCACAAAAATCAATTCAGTCCCGTAGATCTGTTTGAGCACAGCTTTGGCGAATCGCTGGCTGTACGATCTATTTCTGAGTTTGATTTTGATAAAATACAAGCTCAATTTCATATCCAGGGGCAGCAAACCTATATTGAACCTGACACACTATTACCGTATTTTACAAAAAATGAATTTCGCCTAACTCAAATTAATAATGACAATCCTAAATTTGCCACACAAATTGATCGTGCTAACGTAAGCTTTGCTACAGGTAATTTTGAATGGATAATTGGCAGACAACCATTAAGTGTGGGTGTTGCAAAAATGGCTAATATTAGTCAAATCTATCAGCCTAGCGATTATAATTGGTTATCAAATGGTTATGGATATGGTGTGGATGCCATTAATGTTAATTATTATTTGGGCACAAACGATTTAATTAAAGCAGCGTTTTTACTCAATAAACTCGATGACAGTCAAAATAGTATGGCTTATTTAAAATACAAAACCATGCTGCGTGATCAAGATGTCAGTGTCATGCTACAAAAAACACAGTCAGTTTATGCACTGAATACGACGGTCGATGCCTATTTAGGTAATCATGCGCTTTGGGCTGAGGTGAGTTTGTTTTGGTTTGATGATGAAAACATTAAACCAAATAATAATATCCGAGCGACCTTTGGTGCCGATTACGCCTACAAAGATTTATACGGGCAGGTTGAATATCATTTTAATGGAATGGGATGTAAACAAATTAAAAGTTGCACCAATCCTCCTAGGTTTAATGAATACAAATATACAGGCCAAGGGTTATCGGCCAATCACTACGTATTTGTAAATAATAATTATTCAGTGACGGACTTAACCAATTTAACATTGGTTAATATTGTTAATGTCTTAGATCCTGCTGTTATGAACCAAGTTATTTGGTCAGTCAGCCAAAATGATCATTTTGATTACAGTTTTATGGTGTCTAATTCGGTTGTATTTGTTGACGATGAAATAAGATCACAGCATGAATTCAGTTTAATTCCTTTAATGGGCTCGGCGACATTAAACTTTTATTTTTGATTGAATTTCAACCAAATCAAGATGGGTAATGCATTACTTTCCCTCAAAAGCATTACCCCTCCCAATTCCCCCGCGCAACTGGTAAAATCCTTTCCTTTTTTTAAGTGAATCTTCCATGAGTGTGTATTTAGCAGTCGATAGTGCGACTCGGTTTTGTTCGGTGGGTATTTTGAAACAAGATCAAAGTTTTGCAGTTTGTAAGGATATGGGACGTACGCACTCCAAACAAATGCTGAATTTGGTTGACCAAACCATGTTTGATGCAAACATTACGTTAAATGATGTTGATCACTTTTGTTACGTTCGTGGCCCAGGCTCATTTACAGGGGTTCGCATAGCGGCTTCTTTTTTACATGGTTTGGCTTTTGGTCAAGACAAAGAAGTCATCGGTATTTCAAGCTTATTAGTGATGGCGTTTGAAGCGTATCAAAATAATCCTGCTCACTCTAAAGTGTTGGTGGCGTTAGATGCCAGAATGGACGAGGTGTATTTTGCCTATGTTGATTTTACCCAAAGTGATTGGGCTGAGAATTTAAAAGAGCAGGTGATTGCCCCTGAAAAAGTTGAATTCAATGACGTTTACCAAGATGCGGTAAGAATCGGTGATGGGTGGCAGTACCTTGAACGTTTTGATCAGCAATTTTCAAACTTAATTCAACTAGATTGTGCTAATACTCCAAAGGCTGAATTTTGTGTAAAGCTTGTAGCGTATTGCCATCAATCGAATATTCCATTTAAACATGATGCGTTTCCCGTTTATTTACGTGACGACGTCACTTGGAAGCAAACTCCTAAAATAGGTTCATAAGGACACAATATGTTAGAAACATTTATTCTTGGTTTGATTCAGGGAATTACTGAATTTTTGCCAATTTCAAGTTCAGGTCATTTGTTATTACCTGAAAAAATATTAGGTTTTCAAGACGAAGGTTTGTCGTTTTTAGTGGCAGTGCATGTAGGTTCATTATTAGCAGTTGTGATTTATTTCTTTAAAGATTTAATGCAATTGGCCAGTAACTGGGGTTTAAGTTTAGTTAAAAAGCCACACGATAAAGCACAAGCCACCCTTGCTTGGTGGGTAGTGATTGCCACTATTCCAGCAGGTTTAGCGGGATTATTATTAAAAGACATCATCGAAGTTATCCAAAACAAAGAAGCAGTGATGATTTTAATCATCAGTGCCAGTATGGGCGGATTTGGATTGTTGCTTTGGTGGGCAGACATTAAAGCTAAAAAAGATGCGCTATTAAAACAAGGCCAAGACGAATACAGCATGAGCTTCAAACAAGTGATGATCATTGGTTTTGCTCAAGCGGTGGCGTTGATTCCTGGCACTTCTCGCTCAGGTATTACTATGACAGCAGCGCTTGCTTTGGGTCTAACCCGTAAAGCGGCATCGCGTTTTTCATTTTTATTGTCGATCCCTTTAATATTGGCTGCAGGGTTACTGCTAACTAAAGACTTAGTTGAAAATCCATCCGCTATTAATTGGAACAGTTTGTTATTCGGTACCGCCGTTTCTGCAATAAGTGCCTATTTATGTATTCATTTATTTCTAAAATGGATAGAAAAAATTGGCTTTTTGCCTTTTGTAATTTACCGATTGTTATTAAGTGTTGTGTTGTTGTACCTAGGGCTGAAAGCGTTGGGTTAATAGCATAAGATACCTTTGTCTTTTTAAGTTGATAAGGGTTTTCTGATGCTTTCACGTCATAGTTCAATGGCTAGACATCATGTTTCAAAACAAACGTCACAACATCATCGACGCAATAGTTTTTTTAATAAAAACCAAGGTATGCTTCCCATAGAAGTTATCTTAAAAGAACAAAGAGACAGTACCAATGAGCCAGACGGTTATATTGTTCAATCAGGACCACCAAAGCCACATTGAGCAATTGGCGAAGCGTTTTGACGTCATTTATAAACTCGACAAAATAGATAAATCCAAACAAAACGAGGTGCCTAACCCTCGTTTTATCTTACAATTTGTTGATGCAAAGCTCTCGTTAATAGATCGAGCCCAACCCAAATTAAAACCCCTGTTTATTGATTTTGCAGAAGGCAAAAATGCCCATCGCAGACAATTTGGTGGCGGTAAATCTCAACCCGTAGCAAAAGCCGTGGGTTTAAGTAAACGCAAAAATCTTCATATATTTGATGCCACCGCAGGCATGGGTGCAGACAGTTTTGTGTTTGCAGGCATTGGTGCCACTGTGACCATGTGTGAGCAACACCCTGTTGTACACGCCTTATTAGAAGATGCGTTAAATCGTGCTCAAATCAATATTGAAGCCAACGAATTCACCCAAAAAATGACCCTATTGCCTTGGGGCGAAAACAAAAACAGCCTAACGTATTTAGATGAATACGAAGGTCAGTTTGATGTGATCTTCTTTGATCCTATGTTTCCTGCCAGACAAAAAAGCGCCGCAGTTAAAAAAGAAATGACCATCTTTCATGATTTAGTAGGCGAAGATCAAAACGAATCTCGATTTTTAGACGTGGCCAAAACCAAAGCAAAATATCGCGTTGTGGTAAAACGCCCTAAGCTTGCTAATCACTATGCGGATCAAACCCCTAGTTTTATTCAAGAAGGCAAAAGCGGGCGATTTGATTTATATACAATAAATAAAATCCCATGAGTAAAACCAATATCATTACAATCGGTGGTTATCAACAACTGCAAGAAGAGTTGGATTATTTGTGGCGAGTGAAACGCCCTGATATCACCAAAAAAGTAACATGGGCTGCATCCCTTGGCGATCGCTCAGAGAACGCAGATTATAAAGAAAACAAGAGAGTATTAAGACACATCGATTGGCGTGTACGATATTTACGTAAACGCTTTGAGGATATACGTGTCGTAGAATATAACCCAGAGCAAGAAGGCAAAGTATACTTTGGCGCTTGGGTCGAAATAGAAAACGACGACGGCGAACAAAAGCGATTTCGCATTGTGGGCCCTGATGAAATATTTGAGAAAAAAGACGTGATATCCATCGACTCACCTATGGCCCGTGCGTTATTAAGCAAAGAAATTGATGACGAAGTGGAAGTGAGTGTGCCATCAGGTATCGCTATTTGGTATATTAATAAAATCGAATACGAAAAAAATTAAGATGATGCAATAACATGATCTAACTATTAATTGAAAAAATAAATGTAAATATAGAGAGCAATAAAAATGAACATCGAACAAAACAGCGTAGTAAGTTTTCACTTTGAATTAAAAAACAAAGCAGGCGAAGTCGTACAATCATCAGATAAAAATCAACCGGTTTTATATCTTCAAGGTTCTGCAGGAATGTTACCTGGTGTAGTGGAAGCGTTATTAGGTAAAAAAGCAGGGGACAAATTAGAATTGTCATTAACACCAGAACAAGGATTTGGTGATATTCAACCAGATGCTATTCAGCGAGTTCCTGCTAAAAAATGTTTCTACAAAGGCAAAGCAATTAAAGGAAAATTACCAGCTGGAACCATTATTGATTTTGCAACAGAGCACGGCCCAAGAGAAGTCACGATTGTAAAAGTCGGTTTAAAAAGCATTGATGTTGATTTAAACCATCCGTTTGCTGGTCAAGAATTAGATATGAGTGTCGACATTGTAGATGTGCGTGCAGCAACTGAAGATGAAAAATCTCACGGTCATGCACACGGTGCAGGCGGTCATAACCACTAGTAGCTACTGGTTAAGATAAATTGAAAAAACAGCGATTATTATCGCTGTTTTTTTGTTAACAATTAATTTGTGAGAGTCATAAAATATGGAATTTAAAATAAGACAAGCAAATCGACAAGATTTAATTGAATTAGCACAGGTGCATAAACAGGTGTTCACACGCCAGCAACTTTCTTTTGAATGGTTAGAATGTAATTTAAATGCCTTCCCACGATGTTTGTTTTACGTAGTTGAAATAAATGACGAGATAATCGGATTTATTATTTGGTCACAAAAAAGTGGGTTCAGACCAGAGGCAATATTAGATTTAGAACAAATAGCGATTTTAACGGATTATCAAGGCCAAGGTTTAGGAGCAAAGCTGATTGAAGAATCATTAGTATTAGTTAAGCAGCAATTAGCTAAACAAGATTCAATACTTAAACACATTACCGTTTCAACAAGAGCCGATAATCAAGCACAACGATTGTATAAGAAAGTGTTGGGCGCTGAAATTGAAGCTACCATTAAAAATTTATACTCTGCCGATGAAGTGTTTATGATTGCTCGAAACGTATAACGGGTGACGGTTTATTTAAAGCTAAACCTTATCAACCTCATAAACACAACGCATCTGTCCCGCAATAATATGTTCACTGCGTTTAACCTGCGCCAAATCTTCAAACAATTCTTGAAATATGGATAATTCAGAGCGACAAAAATTCTGGCAATGTTGCGCGGCATGGCAAATAGGGCAGTGATGTTCTATTAATAAATAACCCGTTTCAGATTTTTCAACGGTGGCCATATAACCTTCGTCTGTTCTTAACTTAGCCAGTTTATCTAATTTACTTTTTATGGTTTTTTGTTTGTCTAGTACTTTTTTATAACTGTCTAATGCTTGGTTTTCTCGGTGTTCAATTAATGTATCTAGCCCTTTTTGACCAAAAACCGCTTCAACAGAATCTATTAACTGTACGGTTAATATTTCGTGTCGATCTTCAAAGTGCTCGTTACTTTTTTGAGTCAAATTCCAAAAGCGAGTCGGGCGACCTCGGCCCATGGATTTGTCTTCAAATTCAATTAATTCGTCTTCTTCTAAATTATGTAAATGCTGGCGTACGCCCATAGTGGTGAGCTTAAGTTGTTCAGCAAAATCTTTTAATGTGAGTTTGCCGTGCTTTTTGAGTAAAGCCAGAATCTGTTCATGTGTTTTCATAATTTAATCAGCATTAATTGAATGGCTGTATTATGGTTTGTTTTGAAATTAAGTAAAGTTTTTTGTTGACTTAAAATGGTTTGTTGATAATCTAATAAATAAATAAAAAACATTACTTAATAAATAAAAACAAAAAAGAGACCCAGCATGAATTTAGTTATCATCAGCGCAAGTCAGCAAAAACAATCAAACAGCAAATTAGTCGCACAAGTTTTACAAGATCGAGCGCAACACTATTCGAATATCAGTCATATTGAATTACAAACCTTAAACTTACCGTTTTATTCCCCTGATATTGATGACATGTCGTTTTATTGCGCAAATTGGAGTGATATTAACGAACAGTTAAATAACGCGGATGCCTTTGTCATGGTGACACCAGAATGGAACGGAACCGCCTCACCGATGTTAAAAAACTTCTTATATTATTTGGATAGCGCACATAGCGCTAACAAACCTGTGTGTCTAGTCTCGGTGGTGTTTGGTATAAATGGCGCATACCCCATTGCTGAATTAAAATCCAATGCATTTAAAAACAATAAATTGGTGCCCATCCCCGATCATTTGATTATTCGTGAAGTGAATCAGTTTTTAGAGGATGTAAAAACGGGGGATTCTAACCATTCTTTAATCGCGAGAGTGGATTACAGTTTAGAAATGTTGTATCAATATGCACAGGCTTTAAAACCCGTGCAAAAATTAGCACATACTTATTCAAGTTCGTTTGGTCAAGGTATGTAATATGGCCAATTAATAAAGGGTGGTAATTATGAATACTGTTAAGTTTAAAAATAAACTCGTGATCCCTTCAAAGGTGATATGCATTGGTCGCAATTATGTTGGTCATATTAAAGAGTTAAATAACGAAATGCCCAGCGAGCCCGTGATATTTATTAAACCCAACTCCGCTGTCACGCAAACCTTAAGTGCGCAACAAGGTAATGACAACCATGCCATTCATTATGAGGCGGAATTGTCGCTTTTAATTGAAAACGGAAGGTTTGTAGCAGTCAGTGCAGGTCTAGATTTAACTAAACGTGACGTTCAATCCCAATTAAAAGTAAAAGGACTGCCCTGGGAGCGATCAAAATCCTTTGATGGTGCCGCTGTATTTAGTGAGTTTGTGGAGTTTAATAATATTGAAGATTTAAGTTTGTTGTTGAGTATAAACGGACAAATCACGCAACAAGCCAATTTTGATTTAATGATTCACAAACCGGAAGCATTATTAAATGATGTTACCTCAGTATTCAGTGTTGAAGATTTTGATATTTTAATGACAGGTACACCAAAAGGGGTGGGTGTGGTAAATTTAGGGGATCGATTTGAGTTAAAAATATTAGAAGCAAACGAGTTATTGATATTATTTGAAACGGTTGCTGAATAATTAATGACAACTGAATAAAAAAGGCTATGTTTTAAATTGTTGTGGCAGGATGCAAAATCATAATGCTGATCTAAGCTGAGATTTATACACCCACAATGACATAGCCTATGAATCCACAGCATTTTCAAAACATACTTAAGCAGGTAAGCAAGCTCGATCCTGTTCAAAAACAAACTCTATCCACCGCTTTAGTTGCACAAGAAAATCCCATTCTTACACGACTGTCTAAAGAAGTGATCACCCACTCAAAATGCATTCATTGTCAAAGTAACCGCTTGCGAAAATACGGTTTTAGTAATGGCAGACAGCGATTTTTTTGCAACGAATGTCGCAAAAGTTTTGTGTGCACTCGAGGCAGTGCTTATTTTTATCAGCACAAACCTGAGCTTTGGCAAAAATACTTAGAGCACATGCTTGACCAAGATAGCATTCGGCGTTGCGCAAAAGATTTAAATATTTGTGTGACCACCTCTTTTAATTGGCGTCATCGTTTTATGAATGCTACTCAAAACACCTATGAATCAAGGCTTGAAGGTGTTATTGAAGCAGATGAAACGTATTTTCGAGAATCTAAAAAAGGCGAGCGAAACTTAAACCGACCTGCAAGGCAGCGAGGATCTAAAGCATCCACCCCTGGCATTAATCAGCACGATTGGGTGGCAGTGTTAACCGCTAAAGATCGAAATCATCATGAATTTGATCAAATATTAACCCATGTAAATGGCGCTGAAATCAATCAATGTTTAGGCTGCAAAATTGCCGACGAATCTGTTTTATGTACCGATGGGCAGCCGGCTTATAATCAAATTTGTAAAGAACATCATTTGCATCATGTGGTGATAACCAACAATCAAACACAGCAAAGTTTGTATCATATTCAAAATATCAATAATTATCACAGTCAGTTAAAGCGTTGGTATTTGAAGATGCATGGAGTGGCCAGTAAGTATTTAGCGAAGTATTTGGGTTGGTTTAGAATGCTGGACTGGCACAAATATCAGACCTTTTCTAGCGACATTAAGAGCGAAAGCGAAAAACTGTTTGAATTCAAACTGTTACAGGTGCAGCAACATAAATTTGAAACATAGCCATAAAAAAACCTCAAACATGTTAGGTGTATGAGGTTTTTTTATGAAACATTAATTAATCAATTAAAGGCCCATATCTAATTTCAAACCGAAACTAAAACCAGTACCAAAATCCGAATGAAAGTTAACGGGTAATGTTGAATAAAAATCCGCACCAAATGCATCGGTTTCAAATAAATTTAACGCCACTTCGGTTGTTAAGCCAATTCGAAATGCTCGAGTAGTTTCAGGAGTGTAGCCTGTTTGCGCACTATTAACCGTGTAACTGGTGCTGTTGTAGGTAACGATACTTGGCCCTGCTGAAAACGTGAGCTCTTTGTTTTGTAACTTAGTTGTAAATGGAATGACAGCATTTATGTATATAAAGTTTTTATCATCATCGACATAGTCTGCTAATTCAGCGGGGGATGCAGAAGCACTTAAATTTACATCCGGATCGTTACCTATGGTCGCGCCTCCCTCAATTACCACAGCCATTGCACCTAAGTCGGCTTTATAACTTGCTGCTAATAACGGATTACTTACCGTGCCTTTTTCGCCACCTTTAAAAATACTCATATAACCTGTTCGAAGCGATACTTCATTGGCCATTAATGAACCAGAACATAATAATAAAGCAGTGGAAATAAGGAATTTCATAAATAACTCACTATAGGAAAATAATTACAGTTAATTCTAAACCAGCGCAATAAAAAAACAATCGATTATTGGTCAGAATGAGTACTGGATTTTGAGTTTATGTGATAAACATGGCCGTGTTCAATTTTTAGATGAGTCGACTGTTCAAAATTTAATCCACCTAACTGGTTATAGGCCGATCGAATAGTGCCGCCGTGAGTAATCACTACTGCTTGGTTTGGCAGTTTATCAAACCCTAATTTGGTACGTTGGTAAAATGTTAAACAACTTTCTCCATTTGGAATTTGGTAATTTAAAACATCATTTGCCCAATCATCAATTTGAGAGCGGTCGATATCATTCCACGATTTAATTTGCCAATCGCCAAAATCCATCTCTAGCAGCTCATCAATCACAATCACATGTCGACATAATGCTTTAGCTAAAACAAGGCAGCGCTTTGCAGGACTTGAGTAAATACAGGTTAGGTTTGGATAGACTTTTTGAAGTGCTTTAACGGTTTGTTCAAAATCTAAGGAATCCAAAGGCACGTCCATCTGTCCATAACAAACAGACGGATCGGCTACCTTGGTATGACGAATAAACGTCAAACGTTGTGTCGTGTTATGCGTCTTTGTTGCTGACTTGTGCATCGTCAAAGCTTGCCATGTTATTTAAAAAACTTGCTGCAGATTGCACTATTGGAATCGCAAGTACAGCCCCAGTGCCTTCGCCTAGGCGTAAACCTAAATCTAAAAGCGGCGTCACTTGCATAAAATCAAGCATCTTTTTATGGCCGTTTTCGTTTGAGCAATGGGCAAAAATCATATTTTGTTTACTTTCAGGTTGCATTTGCATGGCAACTAAAGCGGCGGCACTGGCGATAAATCCGTCAATCATTACAGGGGTGTTGTTTTCATAACAGCATAAAATGGCGCCGACCATGCCAGCAATTTCAAATCCGCCTAAACATTGTAAAATTTCAATGCCGGTTTTAGCCTCAGCATGTAATACCAGTGCTTGTTTGATCACTTCGTTTTTACGCTTGATGCCTTGTGCATCACTGCCAGTTCCCATTCCCGTACATTGCTCAACATCCAGATCTGTAATTTTTGCCATTAACGCTGCGGCCGTGGTGGTATTACCAATGCCCATTTCGCCAAGGCTAATTAAATTTGCACCTTCTTTAATTTGCAGGCTGATAAGTTTATGACCGATGTTTAATGCTTTTTTGCATTGCTCTTCAGTCATGGCTTGAGTTTGACTGAAATCTTCTGTGCCTTTAGCAATGGGTTTGTTGATTAGCATTTTGTGAGTGATGTTTTCATCAAAATGTTTTACGCCCATATTCACCACTTGCATGGCGATTAATTGAACATCACAAAATGCATTAATGGCCGCGCCTTGGTTTAAAAAATTGCCCACCATCTGTGCTGATACTTCTTGTGGAAACGCATTCACGTTTTGTGAGCATATGCCGTGATCACCTGCAAATACAGTGTGAAACGGCGCATCGACTTTAGGTTTGTCTGTGTTTTGAATCACCGCAAGTTGCAAGGCTATAGTTTCTAAAACACCTAGTGAACCAAGGGGTTTGGTTTTATTGTCGATGATTGATTGTATTTTGGTTTTAAATTCTGTTTTCATGATTGTTCTGCAGGTGTCTTTCGTGAAGTGTATTGGCTGTAATCAGGCTGTTTGATTTCATAAGATGTATCTTGTAATAACGTAGAGTGAATCATTAAATCAGCAGATGAAACCGTACAAGCCAGGGGAATATTCCAAACGGCGGCTAAGCGTAATAAAGCTTTAATGTCAGGGTCGTGAGGCAAAGACTCTAAAGGGTCCCAAAAGAAAATCAGCATGTTGATTTCACCTTGACTGATAGCTGCACCAATTTGCTGATCGCCACCTAAAGGGCCGCTTAAATAACGATGCACTTTTTGACCAATGGCCTCTTCAATCAATCGACCCGTTGTACCAGTGCCAAATAAGTTAAAGGTTTTGAATTTGTCTTGATGGGTTTTTACCCACTCAATCATTTCTGCTTTTTTATTGTCATGGGCAACCATGGCGACATTAATCTGTTTCATGTTTTAGCCTTTAAAAAACTGTTGAATATGGGTGCGAATATCATTTAATTGCTCAGGGCACACTGTGTGCTCCATCGTATAACTTTGTAATGTCACATTATAATTACGATCTTTTAATTTCGATAATGCTTGTTCGCCAAGCAAAAATGGCACAACTGGATCAAT
Source organism: Marinicellulosiphila megalodicopiae (assembly GCF_045862395.1). Classification (NCBI taxonomy): domain Bacteria; kingdom Pseudomonadati; phylum Pseudomonadota; class Gammaproteobacteria; order Oceanospirillales; genus Marinicellulosiphila; species Marinicellulosiphila megalodicopiae. The sequence goes on along the minus strand of NZ_AP023087.1, from coordinate 3,145,762 downwards.
GGTTCCGTGTTGAATCACAATGGGGATATTTTTGTTTGCGGGGAGGATGTTGATGGTGTCGCTAGTAGCAAAATACGTTGATAACGCCATTAATCCTGCAAGGGGTTTATCAAAACTTAATGCCGTTTCATAAGCGACCGCACCCCCTTGAGAAAACCCCACTAACAAAATATTTTCACTTGCCATGCCGTCATCAATCAGTTTATTGATAATCGACTTAATGCCTTCTGAAGATTTTAATATTTGCTCATGATCAATTTTACGATCAAGGCTCATCTCATAAATGTCATACCACGCAGGCATGACCATACCCCCATTTACGGTTACTGGAATTTGAGGAGCATGTGGGAATATAAAGTGAATATCATCAAAGTTGTCTAACTGTAATTCTTTAGCAATTGGCAACCATCCATTTCCAGAATCACCAAGACCGTGTAACCAGATAATCGCGTATTTTGCTTTTGCGGGTTGGATTTGAGCGTACTGAAGATCTGACATAGTGCCTGCCTATAAATTCTAAGTATTAAAGGCCGCGCAGTATACCAAGACTGATCTAGACTCTATATAGGTGGTTGTTAAAAACACAGATAATCTTAGTTAAAAATTAAAAAATTCTAACGATATTAAAGGGTGTTAAAGCATGTTCTCAAGCAAAAAATTGGTTCGAAGCGTTGCGTTAAGCGCCTGTTTAATTGTGACATTTGCATTGAGTTATGTGCAATTTGATACCATTTCAGGGGACGCTGGATTATTTAAACGATTAGAATATTTAATGTATGACACACGTTTTAATTTGTCTTTAGCGCTAAAACCAAAATTTGAAAACCCGCATAATATTATCATTGTAGATATTGATGAAACCAGTTTGCTAAAGGAGGGGCGCTGGCCTTGGAGTCGAGATAAAGTTGCATTGATGATTGATCAACTAGCAAATGCAGGGGCATTAGTGGTGACATTTGACGTCTTGTTTTCTGAAAAACAAATCAATCCAACGGATCGATTAATTGAAGTGCTTAATAAAAATGATCAACCCAATATAGCCGATCAATTAACCCAGTTTAGATCTCAGACAGATTACGATTTAGCGTTGTCAGAGGCCATGAGTCAAATTGATGTGGTATTAAGTATTTTGTTCGGTGAGGATGAGGCTTTTGAAGTAGGGCAATTGCCAATGTCATTAATTATCAATGAGCAGATTGATGTCAGTCGTTTAATGTTACGCAACGCCCATGGTTTTACTTCAAACTTACCTGTATTAATGGATTCGGCAATTGGTGCTGGTTTTTTTGTGCCTTCAGTAGATACAGATGGAATCATTCGATCTGTTCCATTAATTCAAAAATATAACGATAAAGTATACCCAAGTTTGGCTCTAGCAACGGGTATGGCCTATTACGTGATTGAAGACATCAGTATAAATTCTGCACGATTAAATCAATTCACTGACATCGTACAATCTATAGGTTTTGTTGATCAAACCATTAAAACCGGTGCGATTGGTGATGTATTGGTGCCATTTGCAGGGCCGCAAAAAACCTATCCGTATATTTCGGCAAGTAAAGTATTAACCGGCGAAGGGTTAGAGCAATTTGAAAATTCCATTGTGTTTGTGGGGACATCAGCAGTGGGGTTATCTGATTTACGAAGCACACCTGTGGGCACGCAATATCCTGGAGTCGAAGTGCATGCCAATTTATTAGATGGACTATTAAGTGATCACTTTCCTTATACCCCTGATTTATCAGGAAAGTTAATGGCGTTGATCATGGTGATTATTGGTTTGGTGTTCTCAATTTGGTTACATCGTTTTGGTGCAATGAATATTTTAGGGTTAACCGTTGCAATGATTTTATTGCATTTTGGTAGTAACTTTTATTTTTGGCATTATTACGCATTGAATTTGCCTATGGCGGTTCCATTAATTTTGTTAATGAGTTTGGGGGTGGTGAATTTTATAGAAGGCTATGTAAAAGAAGGGCAGTCTAAAAAGAAAATATCCAATATGTTTGGTCAATATGTACCCCAAGCGCACATTGAAAAAATGCTGAGTTCCCAAGGGGAATATGGGTTTGATGGAGAGAATAAAGTGCTTACTGTATTGTTTTTGGATATTCGATCGTTCACTACCATTTCAGAACAACTAAGCGCGACCCAATTAAAGAATCTTTTAAATGATTTTTTCACACCCATAACAGAAATTATTTTTAACAATCAAGGCACCATTGATAAATACGTAGGGGACATGGTGATGGCATTTTGGGGAGCGCCGATTGATGATGATCGCCATGCATTAAATGCTGTGCATGGTGCGATGGCTATGCAAGAAATGGTGATTCAATTAAAACCTGAGTTTGATGCAAAGGGCTATCCCGATGTACAAATTGGTATTGGTCTAAATACGGGGCCTATGAATGTCGGCGACATGGGATCGAGTTTTAGACGCGCTTATACAGTGCTTGGGGACTCGGTTAATTTAGGTTCGCGCTTAGAAAGTTTAACTAAATTTTACGGCGCTCAAATTATTATAGGGCCGGATACCTATGAACAAACCAAAGACACCTATGCCTGTCGATTAATAGATAAAATTCAAGTGAAGGGTAAAGACGAGCCCATTGTGTGTTACGAGCCTGTTTGTTTATTACAAAACTGTACAGCTGAATTACAAACAGAGTTAGATGATTATCATCATGCTTATCAGTTGTATTGCACTAAACAATGGGGTGAGGCTGAAATTGAATTAACTAAATTAGAAAAAAACGGAACCCGTGCATTTTTGTATCGCTTATATTTAGAGCGAATTGTTGAATTAAAAGAACAAGACTTGGAAGACGCTTGGGACGGAACGTACCGACATACGAGTAAATAATCAATCACGCCTAAAAAAGTTACGTGAGTGCCTTAATAATTTAATATGTTATTGATTTTTTGAAATTCAAAAAAAAATCAGGATCTTATTAGGATACTGATTTTTATGTTTTTGAAAATGAAAGCAGAGAATGAAAGGGAAGAGTGAAGGAAGAAAGTAAAGGGATAAAATGTATCTAGTGGAATACACCTGAACTACTTTGAGCTTCTTCGAGTATTTTTTCAATACTTGGGTCGTTTCGGTCATCACTGATATTGAGCAATTTAAATGATTGAACTGTCGTCCAATCGATTTCAGACCAAGGGTGATCTTGATCTTTATAATGAATCAAACTTGCTACTTTAATAATGTCTGCATAATTGACCGTGTCGTGTTGGTCGTCCATTAATTGATAAGCCGTTGGAAGTGAAATTAATTCTGGAGAGAAATCCCACTTTTTTAAGATCACTTCGCCAAGCTCACCATGTAATTTATTTATTAAATTATCCAAAGTGATGCCATCAGAAATTAAATCTTCATGCTCTTCTGCATAAGTTAAAATTGGTAATGCGCCAAGTTGATGTACCAGTGCAGCTAATGTAATTTCTTCAATGGGAATACTTTTGACTTTTTGAGCAATGACGTGGCTGATGGTTGCAATTTGTGAGGTGTTATCCCAAATACTTCTTAGGCGTGTATCTATGATGTCGGTTGTGGCTTGAAACATTTGTTCCATTGCCAGCCCTATTGCTAAGTTGGCGGTATAATTCATACCTAAGCGACTGATTGCCATGTTTAAATCTTTTACTTCAGTAGGAGCGCGTAAAAGCGGGCTATTGGTCACTCGAATGATTCTTGCAGTTAATGATGCATCTGTAGATATAATTTTCACTAAATCGGCGATGCAAGCGTCTTCGTCTTCGGCAACATCACGAACCCTTAATGACACTTCAGGTAATGTCGGCAACGTAAGTTGGTCCTTTTCTATTGCACTGATGATGTCGTCGCGGACGGTTTGAGTAATGTTCATGCTTTGCCTCATGTGTGGGCTTATGCCAATGCATAAGCCAAAATATACGATTACACTCTAAGCAAAATAATTCACATTACTTTATTCAGAGACCTCATAAGGTAAGTCTAGCAGTTCCAGAGAATTTTCAAGTTTATCTTCAAAGAAGAATTGTTCATTATTTGTGGCGCTGATTAATGCTTGTGTGCTGCTGCTGTTAACCACTTTGCCTATGGCTTTATTCTCAGAGTTAACAATAATCGTACCGGCAGTTACGCGCTCTGGAACAGCGACACGGTGCATACGCTTTTTACTTTTACCTTTATAGTGCAAGCGGGCGATGATTTCTTGTCCGGTGTAGCAGCCTTTTTTAAAATCCACGGCATCTATTAAATCAAGATTGAGCATTTGTGCGACAAATTCGCCAATGTTCTCGAAGCTTAACCAGGCAATGCCCGCTTCGATGCTTTGGTCCAACCATATATCAGTTTGATACGTTGCATCAGACTCAATGGTTTCGAAAATACTGTCGTATTGATCATTTAAAGGGTTAATCCAGCACTGAATCTGTTGATCGTTTTGTTTGATCCAGACACCTTTTGCGTTTTTAACAACATTGCATTGATCAAAGTTTGGTAAAAATCGACATTGAATTACATCACCTTGCAGACCAATACCATGAAAGTTGCGTTGTTCATCACTTAAAGTGACTTTAAAAAAAGCCGCGTATTTTTTTAAATGGGTTAAACAATGCTCAATAATGTCTTTACTCATTTGTAATAAAAACCCATCTTCAATGGCGATGGCGTTAAAAGTGCCGTAAACACGGCCTTTAGCGTCTGAAAAGCTGCCCAGTTTTTGTTGGCCAATTTCAAAATTGTTAAATTGGCAACTAGATTGACCTTGTAGGAATTTTTTACTGTCCGGGCCGATCACAGATAAAAAACTAAGATGTTCAATGGCGCTGTATTGTAATTGCTTCATAAAGTTAACTATTAAATTAGGACGATAGGCTTTATTATACGCGCCTTTGAATTAGCTCTAAAGAAAGATTATGGTCGCCCAAGAAAAATTAAATAAATTATTTTGGCATTCTCGCCGAGGAATGTTGGAATTAGACTTATTATTAGTTCCTTTTGTGCAAGAACACTACGCACATATTGATGAAATCAACCAAGCAAGATACGACGCGTTGATTACCGAAGAAGATCAAGATCTATTTGCTTGGTTAATGAAGCGAGACCCTGCGACAACTGATGAACATCAAATTATCATCAATTTGATTTTAGAGAAAATGAACGTTAAATAAGATGTTTGAGCCGTTAATTATTCACACTAAAAAAAGTCAAAAACGCATTGTGTTCTTAGCCGTGCTTCTTGTGTTTATAGCTGGAATATTGTGGATAAGTGCCGCTGGTTTCTTATTAAAAATAGTATTTAGCATTTTTTTATTAGGGGTTGGCCTTTATTTATTTTGGTTTGAAACGAAACCAGTTCAAATTGAGTGGAAATTATTAGAAGACATTCAATTAATTACTGGAAAATCGAAAAATCCTTATAAATTAAGAAGTTGCATTCTTACAAGTTGGTATTGCGTTTGGATATTAAGTTGTGAAAGTGGCGGCAGTAAAAAAATACACCTATGGTTTGATCAGTTAGACGAGCAAAAAGCTTGGCAACTCAGACGAAATATACAAGCGTGGAAAGAAAAAAGCCCTTGAAACTCTGATTAAAGCAAGTAAAATGCGCGACCCTTTTTTTGATTTTGGCTGCCCTATGAATGTTTTAAGTGCTCACTTATGTTTAGTTTCTAGTTTGATTGTGAGTGAAAGGCCAATGCCAATACGATTTTTTTATAAAGAAAACCCAAGTCACCAGAACGATACGGGTTTTAGATTCTACTCAGGACTAGAAAGTGATGACTTTTTACAAACCGATGAAGCAGCCTGTGTTGCACCGTTAGATTGTATGATTCGAGTGGACCCAACTATTCAATCATTAATTGAACAATCAAATGTTGGGAGTGTTTGGGAGCGTCTTCCAAATACCAATGATTGGTCAGAAGTCTTGGATTATCAAATTCCAGCTTAAAAAGATAATTGTTCAACTTGATTTTTTATTTTGAACAGTTGCATATTTTGCAGATTAATTATTAAAAGGCAGCAAGATGTTCACAGGTATTGTTCAAGGTAAAGCAGTAGTCAATAGCGTAAATGTTAATAACGGCATTATGCGTCTTGTGGTTAAGCTACCAACAGATTCAATATTGGGTCTGCAAGTAGGTGCTAGTGTTGCCATTAACGGATGTTGTTTAACCGTAGTGGATACTTCTGATTTTCCAAATGTGCCCTTTGATGTGATTGACGAAACTTTAAATATTACCAATTTAGGTAATGTTAAAGTAGGCGATGAAGTCAATTTTGAACGCTCGGCAAAAGTCGGGGATGAAATTGGCGGTCATACGGTTTCAGGTCATGTAAGCGGTCTTGCAATCATTAGTGATATTCAAACGAATCAAGATAATATTCGAATGCGTTTTAATGTGGATGTCAAGTTTGCTCAGTATATTTTTAATAAAGGTTTTGCGGCGTTGGATGGCTGTTCATTAACGTTATGTGATGTCATCGATAATCAATTTAGTGTCAGTTTTATTCCAGAAACATTACAATCTACCATTTTTTCAAATCGATTTATTGGTAAGCAAGTTAATTTTGAAGTGGATCCGACAACTCAATCTACTGTTGATACTATTAAGCGATTAATGCCTCAAATGCTTAAAGTCGTATAATTTTTTTGTATAAACGAGAAATAAATATATGAAAAGAATAATCATGCACTTATTTGCATTTCTTTTATTAGGGGTTGCAGTTTTTCATCTTGCACGATTTATCATATTAAATGATATCAATTTAATTCAAATTCAAGTGATTGATTTTGAATGGGTAAATGCGCTTTATATTTGCCTTGCCACCATAGCCGCTGCTTTTATTACGTTTGTGTTTTTTATTTCGTTTAATCCCTTAAATAAAATTTGGTTTTATGTTGTTTACCCAATCATGATGTTTGTACTTATTGCATTTGTTTTTTACCAAATTCCCTACGTTAATTCTTTTAACTAACAATAATAGAATTTTGAAACGTGAATTCCTTTAATTATAAAGACAAAAAAAGGCAGAAGTAGTTATCTACTCTGCCTTTTTGTTTGCAAAAATTATGGATTTTTATTCAGAAGTATCAATATCTTCCATGGATTTAACGCAATCATCTAATTGTTTTAGTTGACGTAAAAATGGCTCTAACTTAGCAATTGGCAATGCACAGGGGCCATCGCATAGTGCGTTTTTAGGATCTGGATGAGACTCTAAAAATAAACCTCCAATTTTCTGACTGATGCCTGCTCTTGCTAACTCTGTTACCGCTTTGCGACGACCATCAGCTGACGTGGCACGGCCACCTGGTTTTTGTAATGCGTGTGTCACATCAAAAATTACAGGATATTCAAATTCTTTCATGATGCCAAAACCCAGCATGTCGACCACTAAGTTGTTATAGCCAAAGCTTGATCCGCGTTCACATAAAATTAATTTATCGTTTCCGGCTTCTTCAAATTTTTGCAAAATATGCTGCATTTCATGGGGGGCTAAAAACTGTGCTTTTTTAATGTTGATCACAGCTTGCGTTTTAGCCATGGCTTCAACAAGATCAGTTTGGCGAGACAAAAATGCAGGTAACTGAATAATGTCAGCCACTTCAGCAACAGGTGCCGCTTGAAACGGTTCGTGAATGTCTGTAATCACTGGGATGTTAAATGTGTCTTTAATTTCTTGAAGGATTTTGATGCCTTCATCTAAGCCCGGTCCACGATATGAACTAATAGATGAACGGTTGGCTTTATCAAATGACGCTTTGAAAATATAAGGAATGCCAAGCTTTTGGGTAATGGTGACATAGGTTTCTGCGATACTCATTGCTAAGTCGCGAGATTCTAAAACATTCATTCCGCCAAATAGTGTGAAAGGTAAATCGTTGTTTACATCAATATTACCGACTTTTACGGTTTTTTGTGTCATGATAGCGCCCTGAAAAATAAAACATCTATATTAACTTTTTATCTGAATTTTCTCCAACTTTTATGCTACCAGAACCCGTCAAACTATCGATTCAAACCGCCTATCGTGATTTTTTAGCCAATAAATCACTGAAACCTCGTTTGGGTCAAAAACAAATGATTGCTCATATCGCGCGAGCTTTAGGAGACATTCAACTCTGTGCCGATAATATTCGTGCAAATGATGCAGGTGTCGCCGTTGTAGAAGCAGGCACCGGAACAGGTAAAACCGTTGCGTATTTGATTGGTACGATTGCCTATGCTTTAGCGCAAAAAAAGAAAGTGGTGGTTTCCACTGCAACCATTGCGTTGCAAGAACAAATTTTATTAAAAGATTTACCCGACGTAAAAACACATTCAGGTTTAAAATTTGAATATGTTTTAGCTAAAGGTCGTCGTCGTTATTTGTGTTTATTTAAATTGGATCAATTGATTCAATTACACCAAGGTGTGACTCAAAATAATGCGTTATTTGAAGATCATTTAACCATGGATGAAAAAGAGTTAAGTAAACTTAATGACATGTTATTAAAGTATGGCTCAGGCAAATGGAATGGTGAATACGAATCTTGGGAAGGAAGCATAGAAGAGCAAGAATGGTCAGACTTAACGTCTAATCATCAAGAATGTACGCGAAACCGATGCCCAATGTTTTCAAACTGTGCACTATTTAAAGCTCGTGAAAAACTCGAAGATGCCGATGTGATTGTGGCGAATCATGATTTGCTTTTAAGTGATTTATCCATGGGGGGCGGCACCATTTTAAGCTCGCCAAAAGATACCATTTATATCATTGATGAAGGTCATCATTTAGCTGAAAAAGCACTGGATCATTTTGCTGCAGAGCTTTCAATAAAAGCCACCCAAGCAAGTTTAGATCAAGCTAAAAAAATTCAAGGGAATTTGAAGCCAGTTATGGCACTTGATGACAGTTTGCATAAATTAGCCGATCCATTATTTAAAGACATTCAAATAGCATCTGAGTATATGTTGGGATTACGTTATTTATTAGAATCCATGACAGGCAATCAATATGAATCAATGACTATTCGAGTGACTAAGCAAACGTTAGAAACTGAAAGTTTGCATCATGAATTATATGATCAAATAGGTATGCTAAAAGGTGTATTTTCTAAAATTGTTTCAATTTTCGAATCGATTCAAAAAGTATTAAAAGAAAGTTTATCAGAGCAAGGAAACGACATTGCAAAAGACCACGCTGAAAGTTGGTTACCTGTAATTGGTCGTTTATTATTTAGATTTACTGCGTGCATGGAGTTGTGTTTTGCTTTTACAAAAGAAGACAAAGAAGGGCATCCTCCACAAGCGCGTTGGGTCGAAAAAGTAGTATTTAATGAATTTAATGACATGCATATAAAGTGTTCTCCAATTGTGGCAAGTGGCCTGTTAGATTATGTATTTTGGAAGCCCAGTTTTTCTGTGATATTAACCTCTGCAACCTTAACTGTTGGGCAAAAATTTGATCAAATCATTAGCCGGGCGGGTATTCCTGATTATGCTCATTTTCATCAAGTAGAAAGTCCGTTTCAGTATGATCGACAAGTTAGATTTAGTGTTCCGGATATTGCTGTTGAAGCCAATTTTGTTGAAAATCATACGGCTAGTTTAATTGAAGCTATGGAAACTATTTTAGAAAAAGACAATGCCAATTTAGTTTTGTTTTCATCAAGAAAACAAATGAACGAAGTGTTTGATGGATTAAGTGCGCAGTGGCAATCGATAATATTAAAACAAAACCAAATGCCTAAAAATCAAATCATAACCGAGCATCAAACATTAATTGATGGAGGGGGCGGCTCGACTATTTTTGGATTAGCCAGTTTTGCCGAAGGTGTCGATTTACCAGGTAAATATTTAACACATTTGATGATTGCAAAAATACCATTTTCAACCCCAGACGATCCCATTTCTGCACAACTGTCACAGTGGATAGAGGAAAATGGCGGTAATGCTTTTATGAGTATTACCGTGCCTGATGCTGCCATTCGATTAGTACAAGCCTGCGGTCGTTTGATTCGTACCGAACAAGATACGGGTTATATTTATTTAATGGATAAACGATTACAAACCAAACGATATGGCGCAACGTTAAGAGCGTCGTTGCCTAATTTTGGTTAGTTTTTGGTTATAAATCCAATAATAAAAAAGCCTCATTATTATAAATAATGAGACTTTTTTATTGGGGGAGATTTAATTTTTATCAAATAAAAATATCAAGACGCCTTGCGTTTTTTAAATCCCGATCCCGTTTTTTTCTTAAACCTTTTTACATTATTTTTCGGCCCAACAGGGTACGCTTGCTTACAAGGTTGATGACACCAAGAAACCAATTCTGTTAATTCTGTACACAATGGCCCAATAAAATCGTTGTAACTAAATTCTTTATTTTCAATTTGTTTAAGCTGAATTTCCCATTTAGCGGTTAAATCGGGTTTAGCTAAATGTTCGGGTAAATTCGCTATTAATGCTTTACCCAAATCCGTTGCGCGTATTTTATTATTGGATCGAATTAAATAGCCTCGCTTAAATAATAATTCTATTATGCTTGCGCGGGTGGCTTCTGTGCCTATTCCATCGGTTTCTTTTAATACGGATTTTAATTGTTGATCACTGACAAAACGAGATATTCCCGTTATGGCTTTTAGTAATGTTGCATCGGTAAATGGTTGGGGTGGTTGAGTGTGTTTTTCTAATACCTGGGCATCTGTACAAGTAAACTCATCATTAATGTTGATCTTTAAAATGTCAGCATCGTCTTTTTTAGTTTCAAATACACTGATGGTTTTCCAACCCATTTGCACACATTGGCTTCGTTGATGTTTAAATATTCCTTTTTGTATTTCGCATTCTATATTTTGGTGTTGGCTTTGAAATAAATCAAAAAATTGCATCGCGTACTGACGAGCAATCATTTGATAAATATTTTTTTCATGTTGCGATAGTGAAGCTGACCTTAACGATTTAACCGTGGGAATAATGCCGTGATGGGCACCAATTTTTTTGTCGTTAAAACATTTAGGTTGTTTAGTTAAATCTGCTTGTTCAAATTTTTTGCATAAGTCTTGATCAAATAAATTGATATTGTGGATAAAACTTTTGAAAACATTGTGACGTTGTTGGTAATGTTCAAAAGGTAAAAATCGATTATCCGATCGTGGATAGGTGATTAACTTATGCTTTTCATACAACGACTGACAGGTATCTAATACAGTTTGTGCTGAATATTTGAAACGTTTTGCACAGTCAATTTGTAATGCCGACAAGTTATACACTTGAGGTGCCGATTGTTGTTTAGTTTCAATTTTGTTTTTAGTAATGATTGTCGACTGATTTATGATACGACTCGCTACATTTTGTGCAAGTTTGGGATTAATGATTTGGTTTTCATCATTCATGTGGTCCTGGCAATGCTCGCTTGGCTGCCATTTAAAAATAGTATTGTTTGAATGAATATTAACATGGGCTTCCACTTCAAAATACGTGGCACTTCTGTGTTGTTCAATATCAGCATCGCGTTTTACTACTAAACCCAATATTGGCGTTTGTACTCGTCCTACAGACAATACTGTTTGCGAGCCTTGAATTTGCCCTTGTAGAGTAAAGGCACGACTTAAATTAATGCCAAACAACCAATCGGCTCGAGTGCGCGCTAGGGCGCAGGTCGATAATGATGCAAAGTTTTGATTGGGCTGTAAATTTTGTAATGACTTAGCAACGGCCGAAGCAGTCAAGTCACTGATCAAACAGCGCTGTGCTTGTTTGCGCAGGCTGTCTTTCATGGGTAAATGATGGATCACTTGGTCGACTAATAACTGGCCTTCACGATCTGGATCGCCTGCGTGAATGATTTGGGTTGTTTGTTTAACCAGCTTACGTAAAACGCTTAATTGCTTTTTGGTTTGCTGTTTTTCACTTAACTTCCACTTAACAGGCACAATAGGCAAGTGATCCATCTGCCATTTTTTATATTTTGCGTCATAAGCATCAGGCTGAGCAGACTCTAATAAATGACCCACACACCAAGAAACATGGTCAGAGTTGCCGCAGACTATAAATCCGTCCATGGTTTTATGGGGTTTAGGTAAAGCTTGTGCAATGGCTCTGGCAAGGCTTGGTTTTTCAGCAATATATAAATTCATATTAATTAAATTTGTATGGTTGTATATACAGTATATTAGTATGAGGAGTTTTTATTGCAAGGTTTGATTGCAAAAAAATACAGTTTAATCTTTAGTTTTTTAGATAATTTTAGGAATTTAATATTATTTGGCAAGGGCGAAAAAAAACCAGCAGTTGCTGGTTTTTGTATTTATAAAAATTAGACCTGTGCACTAAAAAGCTGTGGTGGATCCTGTTGGTTAAGGTGTTGAGCCAGGGTTAACGCCTCTTCGTTTGGGATCTGTCTGATCAGTTTTTCGTCAGTTGCATCGTATACTTTGATAACAGTGACACCACTTTCTTCATCTAGTTGAAAGTCTAATTTTCTTTCAAAAGTCTGTACATATTGATTCAAAGAGGCCACTGCATTTTCTAGTTCTTCTTTTTCAATTTGCTTTTCTTTTGCTTTTTCTTGTACTGATTGTTCAGTTGAGATATTCGTTTCTTTGGTATGAGTAACGTTCACATCTGCATTTGAACTGTTTGGTTTTGACTTTGCCGTATTATCTTTATCGATCGCTTGAATCTTTTCGATTTCTTGCGTTGGCAATGCTTTACCATAGTTTGTTGATACATCTGTCATATTACACCTCGATTACTTCGTTGTTCGGTTTAAATTTAGCCGCCTGTTCTTTGAAAAAAGTTAAGGCGACTAATGAATCGTATAATCCGATTAACCAAGAAGTGATAATACTTGTTGACCACGTTGGTTCGCCTGAGCAAGAATTGAGATACCTGCTTGTTGAAGAACCTGTGTACGAGACAACTCTGCTGACTCTGTCGCGAAATCCGCATCTCGAATTCGAGAGTTAGAGGCCGTTAAGTTTTCAGAAGTGATCGCTAAGTTACTTACCGTTGTTTCCATGCGGTTTTGCATCGCACCTAAGTTTGCTCGTTCGCTGGCCACTTTTTCAAGTGCGTTATCTAATGCTGAAATTGCCGCATTTGCACCTTCTAGGGTTGATATGTCAATGTCTTTTACGAATTGACCGTCAGTTGCGCCACCGAATTCGCCGGTTTCAAGGCCTAGTTTTTCAATTGCATCGTTGCCGTTTAGACCACCTTTGATATCAATTGACCCAGCTGAACTTAGTTTAATTGTTGAATAAGCTGTCTCATAAGTGTTGTTAGTTGTTTTACTATCATCACCTGTGATATCACCTTCACCAATTCCGTCAACAGATGCATCTAAACCTATTGCCGCACCAAAACCAATGCCTTTATCGTCACCACTACCAGAATTTGATGCCGACTTGTTATCAATTGCAACTGAAAGGTTACGTCCATCTGCTGCCATTAATGAAATAGATACCCCATTATCAGTAGCTGAAACGCCTGTTTGACCTGCTTTGTCATTGATCATGTCAACTGCGGTTCTACGGTCATCTTCTTGATTACCAGTTAGTGTAATAGTGCCTAAATCAACACCATTAATATGGATGTTACCAGCATCACCAGACCCATAGTTGGTTGAGCCCGATGCGTCTCCACCTACAACTGAAGTTGCATTTACTTCAGCAGTCACACCTGTAGCCTCGCTTGATCGATTTATTGCTTCGGCTATTGCAATACCTGACGCACTTTTAACGGAAGTGTCTGCACCATCGAACGACGCGGTGTCGTAAGAGTTTTTAGCAGCAGAAATAGCTACATCGTTTATAACTAAGTCACCAGCTTCTAGGGATTTAACACCTAACTCTTTATCCACAGCTGTACCGTTAACAGCATCTAACCCTAAGTCGTCAGCCGCCGTCCCGCCAATTGCGGAAATACTGCCTGAGTTTGCTGTGTTGTTAGAGCGAATAACTACAGCTCCATCTTCGTTGTAAGCTGTAGCACCTTGAAGATTGGTTGAATCACCTAATTTGTCATTTATTTCATCAACTAATGCATCTGTATCTGCATAAGTGGCTGCATCCAATGTGATTTCTTCTACTTCACCACCATCAACTGAGAATGAAAGTGTATTGTTAATTGAAACTTCATTTTCACCAGCAACTGTAGTGCTATTACCTAATGTTGCATGAGTAGAAGCGTGACTTAATGAATTTGAGCTAACAATCCCGTCCGTACCAGCTGTACGGGAAATAGCACCGCCGCCAGTATTTGCTGATGAAAGATCACTATCTAATGCCCCAGGTGTTGCTACAGCATTACCGGTACCTAACATGGTATCTACGTTTGCATTTGAAACCCCCGAAGTATTGGCAAAGTTATCTAAAGTCATTACTAAGTCAGATTCAGTAGTATCTGATGTAAAAATTAATTTATCAGTACCAAAACCTGTGGTGCCATCTGATGTAACTGTTATGCCTGCCCCTTGTGAGGATAATTGGGAGTTTAAATCATCTATTAATGCTTGTTGAGCATCTGCAAGGCTACCGCCATTACCAGCCTGAGTATAATCACCGCTTAGTGATATTGAGGCGCTAGAAACTTCATCACCATTGAAATCTGCAAGGGATATATCAAATGTAACTGCTCCAGCACTTAAATCTTGGCCAGTACCACCAGATGCTGCCAAATCTATACTAGCAGTATCAGCTGTAGGGTCAATATTCATACCTAGTGCTGCAGATAACCCTGCTGTGGTCGAACCAACAGCTGCCCCATTATACCCTGTGTTTAATTCACCTATTGTTATTTCTGCATCACCGCCGTTATTAGCAACGAATTCAATCCCATCACCTGCTGAATTAGATTGGGCAGTTATTCCCACTCCACTGGCTGTTAATTCATCATTAATATCTGCTAATAATGCATCAACACTCTGGATGTCAGTGGTTAAAGCAATCTCGACTGTTCCATTACCAGACTCCGCACCTGCTAGTGTTAATTCAAAACTCATTGCATCAGCGCCAGCGTTCCCACCAAAATTAGTTGTAGTTGCGTTAAATGCACTTGCAGCTCCACCAATTGATGCTTGAATAGCATCTTGAGCACCGGAATTAATTACAGTAATTGGTTCACTAATTGCTGATCCTGCAATACCCGTACCTCTAGTTTCATTAACGGTAGCCGTTTTTGTGGTAGATGTTACGGATGCAACGCCTGCTTTATATGAGCCCTCTGCAATACCTGAATGTGCAATATTACCATTACCTGTATTGTCCCCACCTGAAATATTTATTTCATTAACGTCGCCATCTGCAACAAGAGTAAAGCCACCTTCAAAAGTATCCGCCCCACCAACTTCCCCATCGCCATCACCTACGACAGTCGAAGTGGCGCTATCCACTGCAGCTGTAGATGCAGCAACTGTAGATTGAGTGCCAAGTACTGAGGTTGCCGCTAATCCAGTAGCAGTTAATGTATCGGTTGAGTTTTCATCTAATTGACGAATTGAAATACCACCGTCTTCGCTGAATGCCTGAACTTTACCATTTAAATTGGTGTTATCAGCTATGGCTGAGTTGATTGCTGTTACTAAAGAATCATTATCGGCATAAGATCCACTTGGATCAGAGCTCTCAGCAATTGTGATTTCTTCAGAAATACCTGCATTCGTTAAGTCAATAGTCATGGTGTTATTTTTGGTCGTTGCAGCTACACCAGTTGCTGATAGAGTAGATGTATTGGCTGCTTGGTCGTTTACAGCAATAGTTTGACCAGCACCATCACTTAAATTTACACCAAAAAGATCATCTATTAGATCAAGTTCTGCAAGTACATCAGCAGCTGCAGCATCATCAGCGTCACTGGTAATAGTTAAGTCTTCGTCAGTTGCATTAACAGCAGTAATATTGATATTAGTACCGTCCCAGTCAGCTACGACCAACCCATTCAAATCACTAGCAGCTAATTGAGTATTTAAATCGTCAACAAAATCATCATATTCAGCATCTGCACCTTGAACTAATGTATTTGCTGCAATCTCAGCAGTTATATCACCCAATGTGATTTTTACAACACCACCAGCAGTCGCTGCGGCATCTGTATCCATAGTAGCGCCAACAATGCTGATTTGTGCTTTTGTGCCTGCAGATGTGTCGTTACTTAACGTTATTGGTGATGCGCCTGTTGCATCTAAATCTACATTACCTTTTACACCAGAACCAGTGCTTGGTGCACCTGATGCAGTGGTAATATCCATACCAAATAATGCGTTAATATCACTATCAGTAATATTTTGAGTTTCTGTTACATCTTCTGATTGGTTGTTACCGTCTCGGAAATTACCTACTGTAATACCACCAGAAAAATTATCGCGCGTTTCAAATGATAATTTCCCTTCATTATTTTGAGCAATTACAGTACTACCAGATTGTGCAGATAAGCTTTCATTAATTGAAGCTACTAATCCATCTAGATCTCGAACACTATCATCAATTGTAATTTTATTGACAGTAACTTCACCGTCACGGTTGGTAGTAGATACATCGAAAGAAATTGAATCATCACGACCATCTGCACGTACTGCATCATTTTCTAAATCAAGAGTTTCACCATCTTGATCAATAGCTTCACCAAAAATACTAGTTGTATCGTTGTTACCAAATGCTGCTCTTGTATTTGCTTCAGAACCATTTTCTAATTTAATGAAACCAGCACCAGACGCATCTTGTGAGAAGGTAAGCTTACCGTCTCCATTGACGCTAGCTGTTACGCCCGATCCAGAAATTTGTGCATTGATATCTTCAACCATATCCAAATATGTTTTAGAGTCTGTATCTGTTGTATCAATGTCGTTACTTGAATAATCTTGATCTAAAACAACATCATAAGAATCCGTTTCTGTTGTCAAAGTAAAACTAACAGCGCCTAACCCTGCTACAGTATTTGCTCCACCACCTGTTGATGTTGCAGTATGAGCTGAAAAGTTTAATGCATCAGTACCTGCATCATCTTCACCTGTATTTATTGTTAAGCCAAATGTTACTGATGCTGCTTCGGTATTTCCAAAATTCAAAGCGGAACTTGGAGAAATAGAATCTAGTGAAGCAGATACTTGCGCTTTAGAACCTGCAGTCGTTTCTGCTAAACCAGTATTTGCCGCAGTCAAATCACCTGAATAATCTAATGTGATGTTTCGACCATCGGACGCCGTTAGAGTCACACCTAATGCATCATCTTCGGTATCAGTTGCCATAACACCAGTTTGTTCAGATACAGCATTAATGGCTGACACTACAGATGCACGAGATGATGCTGCATCGTTTGTGGTGTCAACATTTACTTCAACACCGTTAAGCGTAATTGAACCAGAAGCTGCTTCAGCTACCATAGTTGAACCACCAACAGTATTTTTATCTACTAATGCTTTTACACCCGTTTCGTCAGATTTAGCATTAATTGCAGCTGCTTTAGATATGCTAGAAGCTGCAGCGTTATCATAAGATACAGTGTCGTCGTTTGCTGAAGATGCTCCGATTGCTGAACCGTTGATAATTAAGTCGCCATTTCCTAAAGATTCATCAGTACCTACTGCAGATACACCTGCAGTTTCCCCAACACCTAAAGTATCAGCAGTCATATTAGCAACAGAGAATTCAATACGTTCACCAGCATTTGCACCTACTTGGAATGCGCCTTCAAATGTACCGTCTAATAATTTTTGTCCGTTGAAGTTGGTTTCTTCACCAACACGGGAGATTTCCGCGATTAGCTGTTCCGCTTCCGCTTGAAGTGCTGCTCGGTCACCATCTGAGTTAGTGGCGTTGGCAGACTGAACTGCTAACTCACGTATACGTTGAAGCGAATCGGTCATTGAACCTAATGCACCTTCTGCCGTTTGTGCAAGAGAGATACCGTCACCTGCGTTACGGATGGCTACGTTTAAACCACGTGTTTGGGTTTCAAAACGAGTTGAAATGGCTAAACCGGCTGCGTCGTCTTTTGCTGAGTTAATACGTAAACCTGATGATAAACGTTCTAACGCTGTTGAGTTTGCAGATTGTGATTTATCCAAATTACGTTGCGCCGTTAATGACGCGATATTGGTATTAATAATTTGTGGCATGGTATTGACTCCATTAGACGAGGCAAAAATTTCTAAGTTGATTTTGCGTCGTGAGTTAGTTACATCTAAGTTAACGGCGCCTGTATATAAAACTTTAGATTATTTTCAATTTATTTTTATTTTTTTGTTGACTCTTGTTAACACTATATAAAATCGTACTCTTTTTGGAGTATTAGCAGGATGTAATAATGGATTGATTAATGGTTTCAACAAGCTTGGCATAGCTAAAATGAGTATTTTTATGGGATAGGTAGTTTGTGCGTGAAATCGGTCTAAAAAATTTGTTGCTTGTTGAGTAGATGGCGGGTTTGATTGAAAAAAGGCGGGGGGAGGTGGTTGAGAAGTTGTAATTTGATTTTGCAATGAATTCAATAAGCATAAAAAAGGCAGCGATTGCTGCCTTTTATTAACTGTTTTAACTTAGCTGCTTTTACGCAATATGCTGACGTCTTCGGCTTGTAAGCCTTTGTTGCTTTCTACAACGCCAAATTTAACCGCTTGGCCTTCTTGCAAAGAGCGGTGGCCACGACCTCTGATTGAACGAAAGTGGACAAAAACGTCTTCGCCGCTTTCGCGAGTGACAAATCCAAATCCTTTGCTGACATTGAACCATTTAACGGTTCCCATTTCTCGAAAGTCTTCTTCTGACTCGTCGATTAATGCTTTTGCTGTATATAACGCACTAATAAAAGCAGCAAATGCAATGACTGCACAGATTGCATAAGATGCTGGGCTTAAAATATCCGCAGGGATGATAACGTCTGTTAATAAAGCTTTAACTGCACTGATGGCTATAAACGGAGTAAGTAGTGCGAAAATAGCACTGATCGAGATACGGATGAGGGTGGTTTTAATGTTCATAATTTACCTTAATCTTTGTGTATTACATGTGATGAAAATTTGGCTAATAATCATTGGGTGCGTTAATAATTGAATTGCAACCAATAACCCCACATAATGCCAACATTTTTAGTAATGTCTAGGGTATCAGAGAAAAAAACCAATTCACTTTTCATTTTGAACACGGCTTTGTATGCCTTATTATTAGGGGTGTTTTGAATTTAGTTTGAAGTTTTAAGTCCTAGGTGCATCGGTTAAGAGGTTAATAGTGAATAACATCGAACAAACAGTCATTGATTTACAAACCAAATTGGCGTTTCAAGAAGATACGCTGGATCAGTTAAATGAAGTGGTCAGTCAGCAAGATTTACAAATCAGAAAGTTAGAACATAAAATCGCTTCGTTTTATCAAGAGTTTAAACAGTTGAATCAATCCATGTCAGGCGAAGTAATTGATACTAAACCGCCGCATTATTAAATATTGGTTCATAAAAATGTTGATATATCCTGATTAAATAATGTTTTCAGGTTGAACTCTCTTTTTTAAGGCTGATTGCTTTTTTCAATTTCATTGAAAGCAGTCAGAGTTTTTAAATATTTTTTGCACTATTGACATAAATAGCGCGCTATTTTTAAGGTGACATTTTGAGCGAGTCAGAAGTTGGAACCCATACTTCCATTAAATCCCACCCGTTTTCACTAGAAGCTGAGCAATCTGTGCTGGGCGCGTTGATGCTGGATAATCAATCTTGGGACAAAGTTGCAGAGACGTTAACTCAAGCGATGTTTTATCGAAAAGAGCACCGTTTGATTTTTGAACACATGACGACGCTTACTAATAATTCCATGCCTATAGATGTGATTACTCTAGGTGAGTCTTTAGATCAGTCTGCTCAATTAGATGAAGCCGGTGGCATGGAATATTTAAATGATTTAGCAGAACAGGTTTCCTCATTAAGTAATATTGGTGCGTATTGCGATATTATTTTTGATCGAAGCGTGAAGCGTAAATTAATTGCAGCGGGTACCAAAATTACCGATCAAGCGTTTAATCCTGAGGGCAAAGATGCAGGCACATTAATCGATGATGCGGAGCGTACTGTATTTCAAATTGGTGAAGAGCGTCCTAATGACGGGGGGCCTACTAATATTAACCCGTTATTAGATTCTGCAATCAAACGGATTGATTTATTATTTAAATCGGACACAAGTATTACAGGGCTTTCAACGGGTTTTAGTAAATTAGATGAAAACACCAGTGGATTTCAATCCGGTGATTTAATTATTTTGGCGGCGCGTCCGTCAATGGGTAAAACGGCGTTTGCTTTAAACTTAGTAGAAGCAGCGATTATGAAACGTGAAGAAGAGTGCGCGATTGTGTTTTCTCTTGAGATGCCATCTGAGCAGTTAGTGGCGCGTATGATGTCTTCACTTGGTCGTATCAACGCAGGTCGAATTCGTGATGGTAAATTAGAAGAAGATGAATGGCCAAGACTGACTACTGCAGTGAATTTATTAAAAGACAAAAAATTATTTTTAGATGACACTTCTGGGTTAAGTCCAACTGAAATGCGTTCGCGTATTCGAAGATTGGTGCGTGAACACGGCAAAGTGTCGTTAATTATGATCGATTATCTGCAATTGATGAGTATTAAAGGGTTTACAGAAGGGCGTACCGCTGAAATTTCTGAAATTTCACGCTCCTTAAAAGCCATAGCGAAAGAATTTGAATGTCCTGTTGTGGCCTTGTCGCAGCTTAACCGTGGTGTTGAACAGCGCCCTAACAAACGTCCTGTTAACTCAGATTTACGTGAGTCAGGTGCCATCGAGCAGGATGCGGATTTAATTATGTTTTTGTATCGTGATGAATATTACAACCCTGAATCTGAAGACAAAGGCATTGGTGAAGTGATTATTGGTAAAAACCGTAACGGTGAAGTAGGCAGTTTTAAACTTTCATTTTTGGGTCAATACACTCGCTTTGAAGATTTACCTCCTGGATATTATGGCGAGGACTCTGAATGAGTCGTGGCACGATTGCTCGGATTAACATGGGGGCGGCTAATCATAATTTAGCCGTGATCCAAAAAAATTGTCCGGATGCTAAAATTTGGGCCGTAGTAAAAGCGAACGCCTATGGACACGGTGCGACCAGTTTTGCCCCTAAGTTAAAACATTGTCATGGATTTGCTGTGGCCACTTTAAATGAAGCATTAGCGCTTAGACAATCGGGCATACATAAACCTATTTTATTACTTGAGGGTTGTTTGAATGTCAAACAAACCAAAGTGGCGTTAGAAAATAAATGTTCTTTAGTTTTGCATAATATTGAGCAAATCGAAGACTTAGAAAAACTGACTCAAAATTTAGCTTTTAATCAAATCAGTGATCGAACTATCTGGTTAAAAGTCGATACAGGTATGCATCGATTGGGTTTACCTATTGATCAATTACAAATCAGTTATGATCGTATAACCAAACTTTCATGGGTAAAACAGGTTGGAGTGATGAGTCACTTTTCTTGTGCGGATGATAGTGAAAATACTTTTACAGATTTGCAAATAAAACGTTTAAAGCAAGCGTTACCTTCTGATTGTACCCTTGTTTCGATGGCAAACTCTGCAGGAATTTTTAATTATTCTGAATCTATTTGCGATTGGGTTCGCCCTGGTATTGCGTTGTATGGTGCCTCTGCAATCCTTAATAAAAGTGCTGAATCTTTAGGTTTATTACCTGTTATGGAATTGACTGCACCTATCATTGCAATTAGACAGGTTGAAAAAGGGGAAAGCACCGGTTATGGAAATATTTGGACGGCAACAAAACCAACAAAGATTGCTACGGTAGCCATAGGTTATGGCGATGGGTATCCAAGAACTTGCTTACAAGGCACACCGGTTTTTGTGAATCAAACTCGAGCTGAATTAATTGGTCGTGTTTCAATGGATTTAATTACTATTGATGTCACCGATATTGATGTGAAGTTATACGATACCGTGCAGCTTTGGGGAAAAGACATCAGTGTGGATGAAGTGGCAAGCCATTGCGGCACAATTGGTTACGAGTTATTAACTAGAATTACTTCAAGAGTGCAATATATTTATGAGTGAGTTTTTAAAAGATTTGTTTCCAAAGTTATGGATGGATCAATTGGGTGAACAAACTGTTATTTCGATTTTAAATCCTATTGAGCACTTTTTAAATAATCAAAAAAATAAAACATTATTTCCTGAAAGATCCAAATTATTTCATGCTTTAAATTTAACGGATTTTGAAAATACTAAAATCGTGATTTTAGGTCAGGATCCTTACCATGGAGAAGGCCAAGCGCAAGGCTTGGCTTTTTCAGTGCCTAATGCAGTAAAATTTCCGCCTAGTTTAAAAAATATTTTTAAAGAGTTGGAAAGTGATCTGAATGTCCAAATTCCATTGTCTGGTGATTTAACGGCTTGGGCAAATCAAGGTGTATTGTTATTAAATACAGTGTTAAGTGTTGAAAAAGCGAAGGCGAATTCTCATAAGTCAATTGGCTGGTTAGCATTAACGGATTTAATCATTAAAACCATAAGCGATAAAAAACAGAATGTTGTGTTTGTATTATGGGGTAAACCTGCCCAGCTTAAAGCGCAATTAATTGATGAAAGTAAACACTGTATTGTACAAAGTGTTCATCCCTCGCCGTTGTCATCGTATCGCGGTTTTTTTGGTAGTTGTCCATTTTCTCAATCAAATAAATATTTGGAAAAAACCAACCAGCGGCCTGTTGATTGGTCATTAATATAAACATTGAATGATCTATTAAGCTCACAAGCAAATTTTGCACAGTGACGGATGAACTCAATGGATGCCAATTAATCTAGGTAATTTAATCGACTTAGTTGTTTGTATATGTGGCGTATAATGAATTATTTAAATAAACTTTTGTATCTTTTGTAGAATATTTGATTCTGATTTTGCTCTTATTTGCACCTTCAATAATATCTTCCCCTTCAATGCTTTGTGCTAATGCTTCATAAGGGGTATCTGTATAAAAATTAACTGTGCCGATTGATTTATTATTTACTTTGATTTCAATTTTTGAATATTCTTTAATTATGACTTCATCGGATTTTTCTGTGTAATCAATTTCATAGTAATGTTGGCTAAAAACAAACTGTGTATTAAAGGTAGTGATTTTATAATTACCTTGAGTAATACTAAAATAATCATCGCTACTTGAATAAAATGTTGAATCAAGATCAATATTACCGTTGATGGTGATTAAATCAGCAGAGCTTGAAAATAGACATTCATCAAATTTCATATCCACTAATAAAAAGTTACGATCCGATCGAATAATGTCTTTCTCAATATTTCCATAAATTTCTCCAGTTTCACAATAAGAAGTGTAGTTTTCTTCAACTGAGTCTGGAAAGTCAATTGCGTAATCTTTATACCATGAAAATGAATTATCTTGGGCGGATGCATTATGAAAGCGGGCATTTAAAATCATATCGACATTACTTTCATTGATGGCAATCGTCGCAGCTGAAAATTCAGGCACTTTAAATTTACTACAAGCGCTAACTATTAAAAGGCTAAAACATAGAGGGAAGCGTTTTTTCATTTGAAAATCCGTATTTATTATGTGAATTGAGTGGTTTTTAAAGGTGGGCATTGTAGCAAAAAAATGTGATGTATATCGCCTAAATTGTAATAAATTATACGGTTTGTGTTTTTATTGAGCTTGATGTTCGTTTTGCAAATTAAGAAATGTTTTATGAAATTTTGCAAACCTTACTAACTGTTTGTGGTTACTTGCTATTTGTTTGGTGATAAGGATAATCATTTTTATTTAAAATTGTTATTTATGATCTCTCGTCGAAATTTTCTAAAACACACAAGTTTATTTGCTTCGGGCGCAGCGGGTTCTGCTGTTGCTGTGAGTGCTATTAATTTATCTGCTAAAACCCAGAGCGATCAATATCATTATCATCTGACAGTTAAAGCTGCAAAAGCCAATATTGTAGGTGGTCACATCACGGATATTTTGAGTTATAACGGACATGTTTTTGCACCGATCATTCGAGCAAAACAAGGTGTTCCGGTTCGTATTGATGTCACAAATGAATTAGATGAGCCCACAACTGTGCATTGGCATGGACTTCGAATACCTGTGAATATGGATGGAGTTCCAGGTACTGGGCAAGTGCCCATTGCTCCTGGTGACACCTTTACTTATTATTTTACTCCCCCTGATGCAGGCACGATGTGGTATCACACCCATGAAAATTCCGTTGATCAAATGGGGCGTGGGTTAGTGGGATTGATGCTAGTGGATGAAGCAGAACCTTTAAAAAATGCAGAAAACGAAGTGGTTGAATTTGATCATGATATTCCTGTCATGCTTAAAAACTGGCACCTTAATAAAGACGGCAGTTATTATAAAATCAGCATGAAACGTTATGCAGCAAGACAAGGCACACCTGGTTTAATTTATACTGCAAATGGTCAAACGGATTTTGAATACGATGTAAAAGCTGGGCAAACTGTTCGTCTAAGAATGGTGAATACTTCCAATACACAGATGTATCGTTTAAATGTGGATAAACCGGAGTTGTTTAAACATCACCCTTTAAAAATTGATGTGCTAGATGCCAATCCATTAGATTATGATTTGGCGTTTAAAGATTTTGCCTTGGGTGCTGGCATGCGTATTGATATTTTATTTGTTGTTCCTGATTCTGCTGGGCAAACACTCACTTTTTTAGATCAACACAAGCCGATGTTTAAGTTGAATATTTTAGCCAACGAATCTGAAAAACGAGCAAGCTCGTTGCCTGTTATTCCAAAAAATCCAGTGATTGTTGGTGATTTAGATAAGGCTGAAAAAATAGAAATAGTCTTAGAATGGGCAGCCGCTGATGATAAAAATGGCGATCCATTATTTTGGAATTTAAATACCCAGCAAGGTTTTGCACCAGCATCTTGCAAAACACCCAATCAAATAGCGGATTTTAAATTAGGCAATAGTTATTTGGTCGACATCAGAAATAACACACAATATCCCCATCCTATCCATTTTCATGGGCACACATTTAAAGTGTTAAGTTACGCTAATAAAGACATTCAGCCTTATTTGGCTGACACTGTTATGCTTGAGAAAAATGAAGCAGCGCAAATTTTAATTTATGCGGACAATCCAGGAATGTGGATGTTTCATTGTCATGTGATTGAACATATGGCGATGGGATTGGTGGGATTAGTAAAAGTCAGTTAGACGCTTCTTAAAATCAAAAAAACCTCTCGGTTGAGAGGTTTTTTAACGAATGGGTTAATTAATTTTCTTGAATTGCCCAAAGGGTTGTGCCGTTTGATGAAACAGCAGCAATGGTGATTTCAAAGCGACGACGCGATTCATTCCATTGACGAGAAACCACTCCTTTATATACTAAGCCATTGATAGTTAAATTAATGTAGCGGTTTTTCTCATCATATTGCCATGTACCATTTTGACCATCTAACACTTGGCCATCGACTTGTAATTCAAGAGCAAAACTTGGTTTAACGTTTGCACTTATGTCTTTGCCATGATCGACCATTTGATAGGTGCCTGGCACTTGGGCCTGCACAACCACTTCTAACTCATCTTTTAAGCGTTCAGGTTTTTGACTATCAATTTTGTCAGCATAGCGAAGTGGTGAAACCACTGGCCAAGCATCCTCGTTGAATAAAATTTCATGAATGCGAATCTGATGTAATTCACCTCTGCCTGGAAAACGAGTGTGCATAAATATTAAATATTTATCACGTTGCTCATCATAAATAGTTGAATTGTGCCCAGGAGAGATGTAACCCAAATTGGTGTTGGTAAATTGATGAGCGCCTATGGCTTTTAATCCATATGGCTCAATTGAGGCATCATCAAATAATGGTAAGTCTGGATTAGCCTTAACATTGGCCATATTGACTCCGTTATAATCCAAATAGGGTCCATCAGGGTTTTTTGAGCGGGCAATACGCACGTTGTAACCGCCATCGGCACCTAAACCACCAAAGCTAGAGAATAAATAATAATATTCAGTTTTTTGATTATATTGCACAAACACACCTTCAATTCGAGAGTGATTTCCCCCCATTAAATGTTTGCCGTAGCCATTTTGATTCGGTTTAGGTTTGCCTGTAGCTGGATCCATTTCTAAAATAAAGATCCCGCCAGAATAAGATCCGTAAATCATCCACAGTTTGCCGTTAGCATCAAAGAACGTGTGCGGGTCAACACTGCTTGGGTGTTTGGTCGCATCAAAGATGGTGCCATCTGGACTGATTTCTCCCCACATACCGGATTTTAAGAAAATACCTTGATCACGATAAGGCCCTTCAATGTTATCAGCAATGGCAAGCCCCATTGCTGAGCGTGGTGCGGATAGCGGCGACGCGTTGTAATACATGTAAAATTTATCGTTAATTTTTCGAACATCTAACGCCCACATGCCTTGTTCGCCAGTCCATTCGAACAGTTGGGCTAACTCAACTAATGGATCATCAAATAATGGATTGTTACTGTTCACTCCATCTCTGGAAACATTAGTCCAATTAGTAAGGTCGGTGGTTTTTGACGCAGCTAAATGTGATCCAAATACATAGAACACACCATCAGATTTAATCACAGAGGGATCATGTACGCTGTCGTCGCTAAAAGTAGGCTGAACTAACACATCATTAATTAACAAAGGGTCTATGTTGCTGTAATCATATTGGCATTCGTTTGCCGTGAATAATGATGCATTTTGGTTAATTTCAGAGGTCGAAGTAAACTTAATGTAGTCAATATTTGCTAAGCCTAAATCGCCTGTGGCTTTTAACTCAATAAAGTTTTGACCCGCTTGAATTGTCATTGATGTGCTGGTTGCTTGCCAATTAGTCCAAGCACCAGTTGGTTGGAAATTAACATTGGTGACAAGTTGATTGTTTAAATATAAATCGCCGTTGCGAAGTGGCTCTGCTGCGTATGCATATTGAATTGCGACATCAACCGTCATCGCTTCGTTTGCACTAAACTGCCAAGCAATCACAGCACCTGCATTATTGCGACTATTTGAGTGAACGGCGCCATGCATTTCTTCAATCGTACCTTGCACACCGCAGAATCCTTGCTGGTTTTCGTTAATGGTTAAAGTCACTGGGTCAATACGTACGCCGTTACCGGCAATATATCTAGCAGGTTAAAGTCCTGTCCTAGGAATTACTCATTCACCTAGGTAGCACTGAAAAGCAGTGTTCAAGTAATTGGATGCTGTAAGTTTTTCAAAGGCAAAACCGCAGACCGCAACGCAAGTGAATCTGTTTAGCCTCGTTAACTAAATAAGGACGCTGACTCTCTGTTTTGAAGGGGAAAGCTGTCATCTTTCAATCAAAAATATGATTTCTGATCTGTCTTTTTTTTAGACAGTCACAAACATGTTTAATGAGCATGAACGAAAGAGTCCTTCGGGGTTATAAGAGTGGTATGTGGTGGAAGATACATTGTGCAGGACGGGAGATCCAATAAGGTGATTTTTGCAGAATCAACGGTCATTTATAAGCGAAGAGCGAAATGATGACGGGCTTTATTGGAAGTCAGAGGGGCTAATAGTACCGTTTGAGGGTGAGCGACAACATAACGACACCCAAGGGAAGTGGCTCTACTTTATTCATGTAACCAAAGAGGAAAAGGCTCAGATGATTGCATTATGCTATTAACATCTTCCAGTTTGAAAAAACGAGTCGGTGACCTTCAGAGGAAACTATTTCAAAAAGCCAAACAACAATCCACATTTTGCTTTTATTCAATCTATGACAAGGTTTATCGTTTGGATGTCCTGCAATATGCTTACGAACTTGTTAAGAAAAACAATGGCAAACCTGGTTTAGATCGGGTGACATTTGAAACAATAGAACGAGAAATATCAAAGTGGCGTTACTTAAATATTTTACAATCTAAGCTTAAATTTAATTCCTATCAATCCAGTCCAATTAAACGTGTCGACATACCGAAAGGTAATGGCGAAACTCGTCCGTTGGGTATCCCGAATATTGAAGATCGAATCATCCAAATGGCTGTTAAAATTGTCATTGAACCAATTTTTGAATCGGGCTTCAGTAATAACAGTTACGGATTTCGTCCTAATCGATCGGCTCATCAAGCCATGAACAGTATTACTCAATCGTTAAGATCGGGACATACACAAGTGATTGATGCTGACCTGTCGAAATACTTTGATACCATCGCGCACGTTAAGCTCATGAAGTTAGTATCGCTGAGAGTTTCTGATAAGAAAGTATTAGCGTTATTAAATCAATGGTTAAAGTCGGTGGTGATCAAAGTAGAAAAGAGCGGAAAACAAACGGTTATTGCAGGTGGTAAGAAAAGTAAATTAGGCACACCTCAAGGTGGTGTTATCTCGCCATTATTGGCCAATATCTATCTGGATGTATTGGATAGAATATGGGACAAACACAATTTAGCATTTAAATTAAAAGCGAAAATAGTCCGATACGCTGACGATTTAGTGATTCTTTGTAAAAATGAAACAGATGCATCATATAAAGTGTTAACACAAGTTTTGGGTAAATTAGATTTACAACTTAATGGAGACAAAACTGAAGTGGTAGATTCGCTAAAAGAGAAGTTTAATTTTCTAGGTTTTGAAATTTCAATGGCAAAAAGCAAACAATCAGGAAAAGTATTCCCGATGGTTGAGCCGTCACAGAAATCGATGAAAAAAGTAAGTGAGAAGATTAAATTTTACACTCGAAGAGCGATGAATCCAGTACCGATAAATGAAGTGGTTAGACAATTAAATGCAACAGTCAGAGGCTGGTGCAATTATTTTTATTATGGTTACGGTCATCGAAAAATAAAGAAGATCCGATACTATATGGAAGAAAGTCTGCGACACCAACTAAGGTACAGACACAAGGTGAGAAATAGAGGGGCGAGTTATCATAAATTTCCAAGGCAGTATTTGTACGGTTATTTAGGGTTGTATCAGCCACCAGTAAAACCGCGTTGGAAAGTTGTGCATGCTTGAGAAGAAGGATATCGGAAAGCCGTATGCGGGAGAACCGCACGTACGGTTTGATGAGGGGAGGCTGTCATGTTTTTTTAGATGTGGCTGTCTTCTACTCTATTGATCTGAGTTTCAGTCATCGTTTCTGACTCAGTCATTGTTTCTGATGCTGTCATGGTTTCAGTATCAGTTATTTGAATATCTGTATCTGTGTTCGAATTAGTTTGTGTACTGGTTGTTGCCTGTGTGTCGTTTTGATCATCAGTGATTGTATCGGTTTGTTCAGTATTGGTCTGCGTTTGCGTCGGTGAGCTTGTTACTGTATTCGAATCTGTTTGCGTATTGGTCTGGCTATTGGTTGTTTGCTCTTGATCTGTTTGGGTTTGCGAATTGTTTGATGTGTCGGTTTGAGTATTCATTGAAACATCAGTAATAGTACCATCATTAGTTGATGTTGGTGATTGCACTGTGCAAGATGCAAATAAGCAAAGCCCGAACGTGTAAGGGAGTATTAATTTCATAATTTTCTCACAATGTATTTTAAATTTACTAATATGTTGGTTTTTGTATTTATTGTATTGTTTGTATTTTGTGTTTGTATGTCGAGTAAATAAATTTAAAAAGGGGCTTTTTTCAATAGAAAAAGATAAGAAATGAGAAGTGACGTATTAATTGCACGTTATGAGTTGCTAAAAAGCAGGTTTTGTAGGGGAAGGAAGTTGAATCAATCGCAATGAATCAATCGCAAGAGGTGCAATGGTAAAAATTGTTTTCTGTACCGTTAATAAGGGGGATCAGGAAAATATCTGACTTTATAAAAATAACTAACTATATAGTAGAAGAAAAAATGGGCGATCAGCAATACGCTGGTTTGCTGCGCCCAAATTATTATAAAGTAACGGTTTAATCCGTTAGCCCATATATTTTTTATTTAGGTCCATTACTCATATTGCGTGAGTAAAAGATTTCCTGCATTTCTCGACGAATTCTTGCTTGAAGCTCATTGCGCTCTTCATCAGAAAATTCTTCAATACCTTCGCCAAATACATATTGATCTAAATCCACTGCTTTGGTTAGCATTTTGGTATGAAAGATGTTTTCTTGGTACACATTCACATCTAGCATGTCGTATGTATCTTTAGTGTCTTCGGATATGTAGTTTTGAATTGAATTGATTTCATGATCGATATAATGCTTTTGACCGTCCACATCACGGGTAAACCCACGTACGCGGTAATCCATTGTTACGATGTCAGAATCAAAAGAATGCAATAGAAAGTTTAATGCTTTTAATGGCGAGATAAGTCCGCAAGTTGATACGTCTATATCAACACGAAACGTTGAAATACCATTATCTGGGTGGCTCTCTGGGTAAGTATGAACGGTGATGTGACTTTTATCTAAGTGGCCAACAATTGCGTCCGCCAAAGGTCCTGGGGTCGGATCCATTTGTTTATCTGTTGGTTCAATTGGATGTTCGGCAATCAACATGGTCACACTTGCACCTTGTGGATCATAATCCTGTCTTGCGATATTAAGTATATTCGCGCCAATGATTTCAGTTACTTTTGTCAGTATCTCTGTTAAACGATCTGCATTGTATAACTCATCAATATATTCGATATATTCTTGTTTATGCTGTTCTGTTTTCGCATAACTAATATCGTAGATATTAAAACTTAAGGATTTGGTTAGATTGTTGAATCCAAATAATTTAATTTTATCGTGCATGAAGTGTATATTCTCAAATAATAATGTAAGTTAGGCGATGCTGTAATCGTGAGTGATCTCAACGCCAGCGGCTTCTAACATGATGGATGCGCTGCAGTATTTCTCAGCTGATAATTCAATGGCGCGTTTAACTAATGCTTCTTTTAAGTTATTTCCTTTTATATCGAAATGAATATGGATTTTAGTAAAAACAGAAGGCACGGCATCAGCGCGCTCAGCGTTTATTGAAGCTTCACAACTTGTGATGTCTTGACGAGATTTTTTCAAAATACTCATGACATCAAAACTTGTGCATCCACCTAATCCCATAAGAATCATTTCCATTGGACGAGGGCCTAGATTTTCACCACCGTGATCTTCTGGGCCATCCATTTGAATGCTATGACCAGTGCCTGACTCTGCTTTGAAACTGGCATTACCTGACCATTTGATTTTTGTGTTCATTTTTAAAACCTTTAATTACAAATATTAGTGAATAATAACACATAAATTATGTAGACTTAGTCAAATAAATTATGTGTATGTCTCATAAAACTGTTATTTGGTTGGCAAAAAAAATCAATTTATCACATAATCATGGAACATAAATTCTTTATCGTTTTAATGCTT
Organism: Marinicellulosiphila megalodicopiae; assembly: GCF_045862395.1. Lineage (NCBI taxonomy): Bacteria > Pseudomonadati > Pseudomonadota > Gammaproteobacteria > Oceanospirillales > Marinicellulosiphila > Marinicellulosiphila megalodicopiae. The sequence goes on along the minus strand of NZ_AP023087.1, from coordinate 3,114,451 downwards.
GTCATATCTTGTAAGTTGAATTGCATCTTCGGACGGTATTGGTAGCTGGTTGGTTGTGTCATGAATCATAATGGCATACTATCAAATTAAATCTTAAATTGATCAAACAGTGATAGCTAGATAAGTAACTCGGGATACTAAAAACAATGATTATAAGAAATCAATTAGAGCATAAACATTTAGACTTCTTTCTTTCACAATGCCACCGTCGTCGATATCCAAACAAAACGACGTTGATTTACGCAGGGGATAAGTCAGATTCTCTGTATTATATTATTAAAGGATCGGTTTCGGTCATTATTGAAGATGATGACGGTCGTGAGATGATCATGGCGTATTTAAATACGGGTGATTTTTTCGGTGAAATGGGTTTGTTTGATGATATTCCTTCTCGTTCTGCTTGGGTCAAAACTAAAACAGAATGTGAGGTAGCTGAAATAAGCTATCAAAAATTTAAAGAAATTGCCTTAGAAGATACACGTATTTTGTATTTTATTGGCGAGCAAATGGCTTCTCGTTTACGTAATACAACGCGTAAAGTAGGTGACTTAGCCTTTTTAGATGTAACAGGTCGTGTAGCAGGTACGTTGCTAGATTTATGCAAACAGCCGGATGCCATGACACATCCAGATGGCATGCAAATTAAAATTACTCGCCAAGAAATTGGACGCATTGTTGGTTGTTCTCGTGAGATGGTTGGTCGAGTTTTAAAATCCCTTGAAGATCAGGGGTTGGTGAATGTAAAAGGTAAAACGATGGTCGTATTAGGATCTCGTGATTTTTTTATGGATGAATATAAATTTAAAATGGAACGACTTGTTTAGTAATGGCTACGGACGCAATGTAAATAAACATTAAAACCGCTGTAAAAGTCAAAATTGTTCTTAAATAAATAGGGCCAATTTGTTTGATCACAATGATACCTAGACCAATATAAATAACTAATGCGCCAATTTTAGCCAGAATCCAGTTTGCTAATCCGTAATCCATTAATAAAACAAGGCTGATTGCTGTAATTAATAGGAAAGTATCGATAATATGTGGAGTGATTTTGATCACTTTTATTTTCAACAGCTCTGGTTTGTAAAAAGAAAAATAAGCGCGAACAACAAAGCCAATAATTGAAAGTAAAGCGAGCGTCATATGGCTGTGTTTTAATATCGTGTAGATCATAAGTGAACCTTTTTGTTAGACTGTCGGATTATACAAAAATTTAAAATAAATAGATGCACTGCATATTATTGCAAAAACTAATCGATTTAAAGCGGAGAGAGCTATGTGGGAAAGTTTTATTGGGTTTGTCACTCAAGACTGGATGTTGATAACTAAGGTGTTTTTATGGGTAACATTGACACTCATATTCAACTTTGTAGTAAAAAAAATACTTGATCAATTAGAAAAACAAACCCTTAAAACAGACAATATATGGGATGACAGCCTTGTCTTTGCCGTACGATCCCCGTTACGTTTATTTATTTGGATTTATGGGATTAATATAATTTTAAATATTCTACTGAACTCAGAACAACAGGCTGAATTTGAAATTATTTTCAAATTTTTATACGCCTCTTTAACCGGAATTATTGCGTGGTTTTTAGTGCGTTTTTTAAGTCGAGTAGAAAGTGTATTACAAGATCCAGATCGAATGTCCCAGCCTTTAGATGCAACGACAGTTTCTGCAATCAGTAAATTGATGCGAGCATCGGTAATTATTACAGCAGCATTGATTACATTGCAAACTTTAGGAATACCAGTGGGAGGCGTGTTGGCCTTTGGCGGTATTGGTGGCATTGCAATTGGATTTGCAGCAAAAGATCTATTGGCAAACTTCTTTGGTGGTTTGATGATTTATCTTGATCGGCCGTTTACCGTAGGGGATTGGATTTGTTCGCCAGATAAAAAAATCGAAGGCACCGTTGAGTACATTGGCTGGCGATTAACCCGTGTTCGTAAATTCGATAAACGTCCACTATATATACCCAATTCAACATTTATGAATATTTCAGTTGAAAACCCTTCAAGAATGACTAATCGTCGAATTTATGAGCATGTTGGGGTGCGTTATAAGGATGCTTCAAAAGTAAAATCCATTGTCAGTTCAGTTGAGCAAATGATTAGAGCTCATGAAGATATTGATCAAAATCAAACCATTATTGTTAATCTTAATGAATTCGGCCCATCCTCAATTGATATTATGATTTATACGTTTACTAAAACCAAAGATTGGGTGACATATCATAAAGTTAGGCAGGCAGTATTGATGGAAATTTTAAATATTATTCATGAACACGGTGCGGATGTGGCATTTCCAACACAAACGATCTCACTTGAAAATGGGGATGTCTTAAAAGGCGATCACCAAGACGCTTGAAGTACTTTTAGTTAATAAAAAAGCTGCTCATTACCAAAATGCGCAGCTTTTTTTATACTTGATTGTTTTTTTAAATTAGTTATTGAACCATTGTTTTCTTGTTTGGGTTAGGGCGTTGGTTACAAATGGTTTGATTGCGACCATTGTTTTTGGCGCAATATAGGGATTGATCAGCCATATCTATAAATGCTGTAGCATCCATGCTGCTTTCGTATTTTGCCGCTCCAATACTCACTGTCACTGCCTTGTTTTGTTTCCCTAAAAATTGCGAATTCGCAATTTTTTCACGAATGCGTTCTGCTACAAATAATGCTTGATCTAAATCAGTTTTTGAAAGCATTACTAAAAACTCTTCACCTCCGTATCGATAACATACATCCGTTGTGCGTATTTGATCCATAATGATGTGAGCAGTTTGTTTTAAAACATCATCACCTTGTAAATGTCCAAATGTATCATTCACTTCTTTAAAATTATCGATATCAATCATCAATACAGCCAGTTTTGAGTTATAGCGTTTGCTTAATTCAATGTCTCTATTAAGGTTTGCATTCATCGCCATGCGATTATTTGCACCAGTTAATGGGTCAGTTAAGGCATTTTGAACTGCTTGACAATAGCGCAATGCATTACGTAATGGGTAAAGTAATAAATCCATAAGTGATTCAATATTTTCTAATTCGTTTTCGCTGAATCTCGCGCTTCGACAAAAAGTAATTTCACCAAAAAACTCGCCATTTGCACTTAGCTGATATTGGCAAGCTTGCCTGGTTTGTCTGCCAAGGGCTAATTTAATATTAAATGCACTGTATTGAAAGCGAACGCCCGTTAGGTTGATGACCGTTTGTAATTCTTCAAAAAATATTCCTATTAATTTTTCAATTTCAAGTGTGGTTTGTAATAGGCTAGTCACCCTTAAACGAAAATCTTGTAGAAAATGGACATTCAATTCAGGTGTATTGGCAATTTTACTAATATCAAAAATTTTATTCGATTCAGAGAATGTTGTTGGTGGTAAAAATTCTGAAGGCATGACATTTGACCTGTTATGTTTATTTGTGATTGATTTAGCCAGTAGTGTGCCAACAAATTAAAAAGGCATATCCATCATTAAACAATGGACAGTTTTTAAAAGTATTACGTTGGGCAAACCCAGTATCATTCTTTTGTGGCGCTATATGTAAAGAATAGTAACTAGATTCAAAAGAGGAAAGTTTATTTATAACATTTAATTACGTTGCCAATTAATTGCCAAGATAATTAAAAAAAATGAGTCAAAAAAGCATGGTTTGCTGTAAGGAAGGTAAACATAGGAAGTAATTAACCGTAAAAACGCAAAAACCTCGCAAGCGAGGTTTTTGGTTGTTCCATATTAGATTTAAGGTGATAAATGAGACTGAAATAAACACGCAATACCTTATATACTGGGGCTTCCTTGGCGTCTGTAAATCAGATGCAGGCATTATGGACTTTCTAAAATTTTTCGATATATCCATTAGTGCAAAGCCGTGTTGCACTAATGAAAGGTATGTCTTATTACTCAATTAACTATCAGTATAAAAAATAAATCATTTAAGGAATAAAAAGATAGCGTATAATCGTCGCCTTTTATGACCCCTGCAGGATTGATTCATGTATATTTACGATCAATATGATCAAACCATCATTGATGAGCGTGTTGCGCAATTTCGCGAACAGACCACTCGTTTCTTAAATGGTGAATTGACAAACGAAGAGTTTTTACCATTACGTTTGCAAAATGGCTTATATGTACAGCGCCATGCACCAATGCTACGTATAGCAGTTCCATATGGTTTGATTTCAAGTAAGCAAATGCGTGCAATTGCTGATGTAACTGAAACCTATGATAAAGGTTATGCGCATTTCTCCACTCGTCAAAATATCCAATTAAATTGGCCTGCTTTAGAGTCCGTGCCTGATATTTTGGCTGATTTAGCCAAAGTACAAATGCATGCGGTTCAGACTTCAGGTAACTGTATTCGTTCAACGACGTCTGATCAGTTTGCTGGTGTGGCAAAAAATGAGATCGAAGATCCAAGACCTTGGGCGGAAATTATTCGCCAGTGGTCAACGTTTCATCCTGAATTTGCTTATTTACCGCGTAAATTTAAAATCGCTGTAAATGGTGCAACTGATGCCGATCGTGCCGCAATTCGTATGCATGATATAGGTGTTCAGTTAGTTAAAAATGATCAAGGCGAAGTGGGTTTCCAAATTTTAGTAGGTGGCGGTTTAGGTCGTACTCCTATTTTGGGCGAGGTTATTGAGGAGTTTTTAGAACAAAAACACTTACTGACTTATTTAGATGCGATTGTTCGAGTGTATAACTTGAAAGGTCGTCGCGATAATAAATACAAAGCGCGTATTAAAATTTTAGTAAAAGCCATGGGAATGGATGCGTTTAAAGCATTGGTTCTTGAGCAATTTAATGCGATTAAAGACGGTGAAGGTACGCTAACGACTCAAGAAATTGATCGTGTTAAAGCACACTTTAAATCACCTTCATATAAGACATTAAGTGATTCTGATGCGGTTGTTGATCAATTAAAAGCTGATAACAAAGGCTTTAATAATTGGCTCACACGTAACTCACAAGCGCATCGTCAAGACGGTTATGTGTCTGTTACGTTATCGTTCAAAAAAGTAGGTTATGCACCAGGTGATGCGACTGCTAAACAAATTCGAGCAACCGCTGATTTAGCTGAAGAATTTGGTTTTGGTGAAATGCGTATTACGCATTTCCAAAACGTCGTGCTTCCTGATGTTGAAATTTCAAAACTTCCTGCATTGTGGGAAGCGTGTAAAAAACATGGTTTAGCTACACCAACTATTGGTACATTAACGGATGTTATATGCTGTCCAGGTGGCGATTTCTGTGCTTTAGCGAATGCCAAAAGTTTACCGATTGCTGAACAAATTTTAGCGAAATTTGATGATTTGGATTATTTATACGAACTTGGCGATATTGATTTAAATATCTCTGGTTGTATGAATGCATGTGGTCATCACCATATTGGTAACATCGGTGTATTAGGTGTGGATAAACGCGGCGAAGAATTCTACCAAATCTCATTAGGTGGCGCGTCGGGTCAAGATGCAAGTGTTGGTAAGATTTTAGGCCCTTCTTTTAAAGCAGACGATATGGGTGAAATTATTTCTAAAATTATCGATGTGTTTGTTGAAAAAAGAACAGGCGAAGAATTATTCATCGATTGTGTACGTCGTATCGGTTTAGATCCATTTAAGGAGCGCGTATATGCCAAATCTAATTAAGAATAACAACATTGAAGTGGATGCTTGGGAGTTGGTTCAAGAAGGTGAGTCTGCAAGTCAGGCAAACCAAGTATTGTTTCCTATAACTCAATTAAACGCTTTATCTTCTGTGAAAGATTCAGGTGTTTGGTTAGACAGCGATACTCAAATTGAGCAATTAGCAGAGCTAATTGGTAAAACTGAATTGATTGCTATTAACTTTCCTAAATTTGCAGATGGTCGTGGATATTCATTGGCGCGTATTTTACGCGATCAATTAAAATTCGATGGCGAAATTCGTGCAGTAGGGGATGTGTTACTTGATCAAGTATTTTATATGTCACGCGTTGGCTTTGATGCTTATTCATTACGTGATGATAAAGATGCTCAAAAAGTACAAGCGATGCTTGCAACGTTTAGTGATAGTTATCAAATCAGTGTTGATAAGCCAGTGCCGTTATTTAGACGTCGCGGTTAATTAACGCAATTTCATAAAAAAAGGCCAGAATTTCTGGCCTTTTTTGTGTCTGTTAATTATGCATTAAAACCCAGGATAGTTAGGTCCGCCGCCACCTTCAGGGGCAGTCCAAGTAATATTTTGCGTCGGGTCTTTAATATCACAGGCTTTGCAATGTAAACAATTTTGCGCATTAATTTGCAATTTTTGCTCATCTCCAATTACTTCATATACACCAGCAGGGCAATAACGTTGTGCAGGTTCATGATAAATTGGAAGATTGGTTGTGCTAAAAACGGATTCATCACTTAGTTTTAAATGACAGGGTTGGTCTTCTTCATGATTAGTATTTGATAAAAATACGGAACTTGGCTTATCAAAACTTATGACCCCATCGTATTTATCGTATTGAATTTTGTCGCATCGATCAGCCGGTTGTAGGGTTAAATGGTCTGGGGTTTTATCGTGTAATGTCCAGGGTAATTTCCCTTTAAAGATATTAATGTCTATAAATGCATAAGCGCCTCCAAGCCAAGCCCCCCATTTATGCACTGCAGGAGCAAAATTTCTTTGTAGGGTTAATTCTTGGTATGCCCAAGATTTGTTAAATTGAAATTCGAAGTGGGCTAAGTGTTTTACTACATGTTCTTGTTCAAACCCTTGCGCTATAACAATCGCAGCTTCAATTCCTGATTTCATGGCAGTATGACTGCCTTTTATTTTTGCGGCATTTAACGTGCCTGCGCTGCATCCTAATAGTAAACCACCTGGAAAATGCATTTTCGGCAGGGATTGAGGGCCGCCTTTGGCAATGGTTCTTGCGCCATAAACGAGGCGTTCACCGCCTGTTAGAATTTCTTTAATATGTGGATGCTGTTTAAATCGTTGGAACTCATCATAAGGACTAACATGAGGGTTGCTGTAGTTTAAATCGGTAATTAGACCCAGCACTACTTGATTGTCTTCCATGTGATATAAAAAAGACCCTCCAGTGCAATCGCTGTCCGATAATGGCCAACCTGCACCGTGTTCAACATGCCCTTGCTTATGTTTACTTGGATCAATTTTCCATAATTCTTTGATTCCAAGTCCAAAATGTTGAGGGTCGCAATCTTTATCAAGGTTATATTGTTTTATCAGCTGTTTTGAAATCTGCCCTCGAGCCCCTTCGCAAATTAAAGTAACAGGAGCCAGCAATAACATGGATTCAACAAAGCTGTCTTTTTGCTTACCTTGTTTATCAATGCCCATTTTTCCGGTTTTTACACCGATTACTTGGTTATTGTTATCTTTTATCGTTTCTATAGCGCAAAACCCAGGGAAAATTTCAACACCAAGCGTTTGTGCTTGCTCACCTAGCCAGCGGCATAAATTGCCAAGACTGATGATGTAATTTCCGTCATTGTGCATAGGTTTGGGAATTAACGAAGGTGACAGTGCTTTGACTTGGGTTTCACTGTCATACCACATAGTTTGTTCGCTGGTCACTTTAGTGTTAACAGGGCAATTCATGTCTTGCCAATTTGGAAATAATTCTTCAAGTGCTTTGGTTTCAAATAATGCGCCTGAAATTATATGAGCCCCAACTTCTGATCCTTTTTCTAAAACAACCACATTTAATTCAGCGTTTAGTTGTTTTAATTTAATTGCAGCGCTTAAACCAGCAGGGCCTGCGCCAATAATGACGACATCAAACTCCATGGTTTCATATTCAATATTTTCATCTGTCATGGATTCCCTCCAGGTAAATAGGGCCAAACTATTCTTGGTTATATAAACATTGCCTAGGGCAATTCATGACAATACTCATACTAAGTCATAATATGAGTATTGGTGTACTAGAAATGAGTAATGAAAGTTAAATTTACATTACATTAATCACTGAGTTTTCTACGCTGAACTCAGGGATCGGCCAATATGCATCAGCTTGGATGTCATTTTGCCATTGTTTGTCATCAATTAAGTATCGGTATTGATATGCTTTGCCAGGATTCAGTTGAATTTCAATTTTAAAGTCACCATTTTTAAGTGGTTGCATTTCTAAAGAGTCTGTTTTCCATTCATTAAATTCACCCACTAAATTGATTTTTTTAGCGCCTTGGGCCGCTTTTTTGGGTACACGAAACGTGCAGTTAAATTGTTCTTTTGTTTTTACGTATTTTTTTGAGATTGGCATGAGTTACCCCTAAGTAATTAATTGCTCAAAATTAGTATAGTTCAATATTTTTAACGCGAAAGAAATTTGGATAAAGATGAATGAAAATTTCCAAAGTGGTATCATTCGCCTCTTTTTAATTTTGAGTATTACTTTGTATGAATGCCATTGAAAAACGCGCTTTATCCACCTTAGCCAGTTTGTATGCGTTACGAATGATGGGGTTGTTTATGGTGTTGCCGTTATTGTCTTTATATCATTCAGACTATAATGCCAGCGAAAGTTTGATGGGAATCGCATTAGGTATTTATGGGGTTTCTCAAGCTTTGTTTCAAATTCCCTTAGGGATGTTGTCGGATAAAATTGGTCGTAAACCTGTGATTGTAGGTGGGTTAATTTTATTTGCTGCAGGTTCGTTAATTGCAGCATATGCGCAAACAGGCGGTTGGCTGATTGTTGGTCGTGCTTTACAAGGCTCAGGAGCAATAGCTGCATCAGTTATGGCGTTATTAACAGACTTAACTCGTGAAGAAAATCGAACAAAAGCATTGGCTGTAGTAGGCATGATTATTGGCTTATCTTTCTCAGTGGCGGTTGTTTTAGGGCCGATACTGGCCAATTTAGTTGAATTGTTTACCGGTTTTAATGGGTTAAGTGGCGTGTTTTTCTTAACGGCGGTTTTTGCGGTTTTAGGCATTTTTGTAGTGATATTTTTAGTGCCATCGCCAAATGAGCAACATGCTCATGCTGACCACCGTTGGGCGAAAGGTACGTTTAAGCGTGTGATGAATAATCCACAACTTTGGTTGATGTGTGTATCTGTGTTTTTATTGCACTTAAGCTTAATTGTCATGTTTTATGTGATTCCAATGAAGCTTAACCAAATTGGTATTACGCAATCGATGCACTGGGTTGTCTACATCATAGTGGTGGTGGTAGGGTTTGTTGCCATGATCCCAATGATGATAATGAGCGAGAAATACCACAAAGGTGCGAAATTATTTAAAATATCCGTTTTAATGATTATGTTTGTTTCATTAATTTGGACATTAATCGATACAAACCAATGGTTTTGGCTGTTGCCATTTTTATTATATTTTGCAGCCTTTACCTTTATAGAAGCAACGCTGCCATCATGGATTAGCCGAATTGCTCCGGCCGGAGGCAAGGGGGCGGCAATGGGATTGTTTTCAACGTTTCAGTTTATTGGTGCGGCGATTGGTGGCATTATGGCGGGCGTATTGTATGATGCGTTTGATCAAAATATTCAAACTGTATTTTTAGTCTTATTTGTACTACAAATTGTATGGTTGGTTTTGATATGGAAAATTCGACAGCCGGCTACGTTAGAAAACGTATCACTTGAAATTACAGCTAAAAACGAAGAACATGCACAACAACTTAAAACACAATTATTAGCCGTCACCGGTGTTGAACAAGCTGAAATTTTATTAGATGAACAGTTAGTTTGTTTAAAAATTTCCAAAGTGGAAACATCTGGCGAACAAATACGCGCTAATATCGACAATATTATAAAGAAGGGTAAATAAAGATGGCAAAAGGCAGTGTAAATAAAGTAATCGTCTTAGGGCGATTAGGACAAGATCCAGATGTAAAAGCTACCGCAACAGGAGCGCAGGTTGTTAACTTGTCGATTGCAACAACTGAATTAGGTCGTAAGGATCAAGCAACTGGTCAGCGTGGCCCCGACCAAACTGAATGGCATCGTGTTGTGTTGTTTGGCTTTTTAGCTGAAAACGCGGCTACTTATTTACGAAAAGGCTCTCAGGTTTATATTGAAGGTCGTTTACAAACGCGTAAATGGCAAGATCAAAGTGGTAATGATCGTTGGAGTACTGAAATTGTTGGTAATGAAATGCAATTTCTTGGTGGTGGGCAAAATACCCAAAACGCTCAACCACAACAAGGTGGATATCAACAACCAGCACCAGTGCAACAAGCTGCACCTCAAGGTGGATATCAGCAACCAGCACACCAAACAGCACCAGCTTCTGCACCTCAACAAGCTGCACCTCAACAAGCTGCACCTCAACAAGCTGCACCTCAACAACCAGCACCGCAGCAACATTATAATCAAGCACCACCAAAGCCTGCTTATAATCAGCCACCTGCTCAACCTAGACCTGCTGCGCCACAACCTGCTGCGCCACAACCCGCGCAAAGTAATGGGTTTGATGATTTTGATGATGATATTCCATTCTAATTAATGGGGTTCGATTATTAGAAAAACCATTCAATCGAATGGTTTTTTTAGTTTTAAGTGGGGATTAATGTTAAAGCAGTATCACAGTTTTCAACCGACGTTATGCCAGTCTGGTTTGAATCGGTTTGGCATAAAATGTCAACAACGTTTTCCGAGTGAACCCCTTGAGAATATTGTCTATTCATTTATTCAAATCAATATTGACCAACCAACCACTTACCCCGTTATACCTGATGGCATGATCAATTTATTTATGTCTGAAACGGCCATGTTTATTTCAGGAATGCAAACTCAAACTCAAATCCTTCCATTAATGCAAACAGGCAAATACTTTGGTATTCGTTTTTATCCAGGGGCGTTAAGTCGTTTATTTAATTTGGATATGGAACACATGAATGGGCAGCATTTAACAACGGACATTATTACAGATAGTGCGTTTTCACAGCTTTTAACTATATGCTTCGAGGCAAAGGGTTTTGAACAGGCAGCTAAGTGTTGCGAACAATGGTTTATCAATAAAACCCACAAAGACAATAAATTAAAAGTAAACGAAGCGTTGAATCTGATCGTTAAACATCATGGTGCTATAAAGGTACAATCCTTGTCAGACTCAGTGAATTTAAGTGCACGTCAGTTAAATAGACAATTTTTGCAATATGTCGGCGTGAATACAAAGACCTATTCTCAAATCATTCGCTTGCAACAAAGTGTGAAGCAACTTTTAGCCAATTCCTCTGTATTGAATGCAAATAATGATTATTACGATCAATCCCATCAAACCCACAGTTATCAGCGCTTTTTATCCATAACGCCTCAGTCCTTACTAAAAAAATTCAGCTAATCGATCAAATGTCCGATTTTTACAATCAAATACTTTCATAAATTGAGACTCTATTAGAAATTCATAACGAGTCACTAAAATGAACTACTTAAACGAACAGATTCTAGACATGACAGAAGGGTTATTCTTTGGCGAGGGCAATGCTCAGTTGCCAAATGATTTAATGTTGATGATCGACGAAATGGATGTCATCACTAAAGAAGGTGGCAATTATAATAAAGGCTACATTCAAGCAAGCCTGAATATTAAACCGGATCATTGGTTTTTTGCATGTCACTTTAAAAGCGATCCAGTGATGCCTGGGTGCTTGGGTTTAGATGCATTATGGCAATTATTGGGTGTGTATTTAGGCTTTTCAGGTTTAAAGGGTAGAGGGCGTGCATTAGGCGTAGGGGGCGTGAAATTCACAGGACAAATATACCCCAATGCCAAACAGATTGTGTATCAAATACATATCAAACGTGTATTTTCAAAACCAATGTCGATGGGGATTGCGGAGGGTTTTGTGTTATTAAATGATAAGGTGATTTATCAGGCTAATGATTTAAAAGTGGGATTAATCAAATAATAAAAACGAAAAAAGCCATTCAATGAATGGCTTTTTATAGTCTGATTAATCAGTTTAAGTTAGATAGTTTGTATAAATAATCGCGGCCCATAATACAAAATATCCTATCAAAGCAAGGCTCACAGCAGCAGAACCAATGTCTTTAGCGCGGCCTGAAAGTTCGTGTTTTTCTAATCCTACTCGATCTACCACGGCTTCAATGGCACTATTAAGTAATTCCACAATCAGCATAAACAGACCTGCAAAGATGATGATTGCCATTTGCCAAACATTGACACAGATAAAAAAAGCGACAGGTACAGAAATCAAAAATAAAAGTGTTTCTAGACGAAACGCTTCTTCATTTGTAAAGGCTGCTTGTAACCCTTGTTTTGAAAATTTCACCGCATTAAATAATCGTTTAATGCCTGTGTTTTCTTGATTTGCCATGTTTAAGTCCTTGATACTTGTTGTTCTAAAACAAACTGCCATGGGGGATGAATTTGTTGTCGGTATTGGCTTTCATCCAATCGATGATCCTTTTTTCAGGAAAGGCCTTTCTTGATTTTAAAAGTTTACCAATCCAAACAACCGGTGATTTATCCAAACATGCAAAGTCATCCACTTTCACTTCTAATAAAGTAAACACTTTCATTAATTGGGTTAATTGCTCGTCATTTAGATGATCAACGTTCGTTTTCCAAAATGCTAAATTTTGTTTCATTAAGGGTTTGATTCGATTAAAAAAATCGTGATCAAACTGAGATTGAATATCTAGAATTTGATCGTCGGTTAATGCTAATAACTGCGTTAAATCGTTATGACTTAATTCAATGCTTTGGGATGGATCCCAGCTACCAATGCTCATAATACTTCCAAAATTTTAAAAAGTGCATTTTACCTGTCGCAACTTACGCTCACAACCTTTTGCTTAATTAGATGAGCCTTTACCATTGTATGGTCAAAAAAAGTGGACGATGATCCGATCCATTATATTCGAGTATTTGTATGTCAAAATTATGAAATTTATCACTTATTAAAATATGATCAATTGGCAAACTTAAAATGGGAATATGCACCAATTTACTGGGCCAGCTGTGTAATAAACCGTTATTGTTTCTAGCTTGAATTAATTTTGTATCGTTAATCAAGCGTTTGAAAGCGAAACTAAACGGCGTGATATTGAAATCTCCAGTGACAATCAACGGCAGTGTTTGATCAATTATATGATTGGTTAACTGTTTTAAATGGATGTTACGACTTAAAAACATACTTTGTCCAAGGGGAGGCATTGGATGTGTTGTAATAATTTTAATTGGTTTTGTACTATGATCATTTTGTGGAATTTGAACCACAGCTTCAATACTAGGCAACATTAAAGAGTCAAAATATAATATTTGATGTGACAATATTGGGTATTTTGAGTAAAGAGCAATGCCAAAATTATCATGTTGAGGCTGTAAAATTTGATATGGATAGGATGTTTTCAAGGAGAATAAAGAGCTTTGAATTTTAAAACTGAATTCTTGTATTGTAATTACATCAGGTTGAGTTTGAATGATTTGTTGCAAAATTTTCTCAGGAGTGTCATTGGTTGATAACACATTTGCATTATAAATCGAAAAATTATCGCGCAACAGTTCAGATGTATTGACGGTATTTCCAATCGTAACGAATTGCATTAAAGGAAGTAGGCTTAAACTTGTTGAAATTAAAGAACCAATGACCCAGGTTGTTTGTTTTTTATACAAATAATAAAGCAAACAGGCAACACTTATCATACAAAGCAGTAATGTGAAGTGTGTAAATATTTCTAGCCACCACCAAGGTTGAGGCAGATACAGTAAAATCGAAAAAATTAAAGTGCAAACAACAATAAAACTCATAAATGTCCAATATATTAAATAGTATCAGTAGCGACTAATTGAATTTTACCGACTATAATAGCAACGAGCATTTCTGCCCAGCATCTATTTAAAGTTTTTTTATGAAAATCCGTATTTATTCTCCTTCATCTTCTCTTGCTAGTTTAGGTTACCCTTGGTCACGTCATTTGAATGATTGGCCTGATCAATGTTTTGTGGATGTCCCCCGTGGTATTCATCGAAACGTAGTGAAATTTATTTCCTACGAAGGCACCGTATACGTATTAAAAGAATTACGTACCCATGTGGCAAAAAAAGAATTAGATAATTTACACAAGCTTGAAGAACTTGGTTTACCCGTTGTAAGAGCAGTAGGGCTTGTTGAAAAGCGTGACGAAGGCGTTGAAGATGCAAGTAATGTATTCACACAAGCGCAGCCGTTAATTAAAGATATGTTTGATCGAGGTTTATTGATCACACAATTTTTAGAGGGTTCATTACCGTATCGAGTGATTATTCAACGTGGTATTAATTACACCAAACTTGAACAAATGCTTGATGCATTGGCGCAGCTGCTTGTTCGATTGCACTTGGTGGGTTTTTACTGGGGCGATTGTTCGTTCTCAAATACATTATTTAAACGCGATGCTGGGTTATTAACTGCGTTTTTAGTTGATGCAGAAACCGGTGAAACTCACAAAAAATTATCCAAAGGCCAGCGAGAGTACGATTTAGAGCTCGCGCATTTAAATATTGCAGGAGACCTTATGGATTTAGAGGCGCATTGTGGTTTGCCAAATAATTCTGATCCTGTTGATTTAGCTAATTTGTTAGTGTCTAAATATCATTATTTATGGGCACAATTAACAGACCCAATTGAAATTGGCGCTAACGAACAACACAAAATTGATCAATTTATAGAACGTATTAATACCCAAGGTTACGACATTGGTGAATTAGAGTTAGACACCATTGATCGAGGAAGAAGATTGATAGTAAAACCTGTCAACGTAGAGCCTGGTTTTAACCGAAAACAATTACAAAAACTCACAGGTTTATTGGTGGGTGAAAACCAAGCCAAACGATTATTACAAGACATCCACAGGTATCAGCCTTATATATCAGGCTTAAATAATCGTGAATTTAGTTTGGGGGCGGCGGCACGTCGTTGGTTAAATGACATTTATCAAACCAGTTTGGATATGATTGATTTTAAATTGCGCGATCAGTTAGATGACGCAGAAGTGTTTCATGAAATATTAGAACATCGCTGGTATATATCCGAGCAACAGAAAAAAGACTTAGGCACAATTGAGGCCACTAAATCTTATGTGAATTTAAGAGTCAAACAAATAAGAGAAGCGTCATTATGAGTGAATATGCATTAGAAATTAAAGACTTGAAAAAAGTATACGGTGACGGCTTTGAAGCATTAAAAGGCATAAATTTTAAAGTAAAAAACGGTGATTTTTTTGCTTTGTTAGGCGCAAATGGCGCAGGTAAATCCACCACACTTGGTATTGTGTCGTCATTGGTGAATATCACAAGTGGTGAGGTAAAAGTGTTTGGAAAAGATTTAGCCAAACATCGTGATGAAGTAAAACGAAAAGTGGGTGTCGTGCCCCAAGAGTTTAACTTTAATATGTTTGAAAACGTCATAGATATTGTTAAACAACAAGCGGGTTATTACGGATTACCTAAAAAAATAGCCGAAGCAAATACAGAGAAATATTTAAAAAAGCTAGAACTATGGGATAAACGCGACACCTGCTCTCGATTTTTATCAGGGGGCATGAAACGTCGTTTAATGATTGCGCGCGCCTTAGTGCATGAGCCAGATCTATTAATTTTAGATGAACCCACAGCAGGTGTAGATATTGAAATTCGTCGTTCAATGTGGGACTTTTTAATCGAGTTAAATCAAGCGGGTAAAACGATTATTTTAACCACGCATTATTTAGAAGAAGCGGAAACATTGTGTAAAAACATCGCCATCATCAAACAAGGCGAAATTATTGTTGATACGTCGATGCGCGAATTATTAAGCCGTTTAGATAAATCGACCTTTGTATTTGATCTAGAAGCACCTGTTGAAGGTGTGACGTTGCAAAACAATATGACACTAACCCAAGACAATCAATTAGAAGTGGATGTAAAAAAAGGCCATTCATTAAATGAAGTGATGCACTTTTTAGTAGAAAACGACATTCATGTACAAAGCGTGCGTCCAAAAACCAATCGTCTTGAAGAAATGTTTGTAGGGTTAGCGCATCAAGATACGGAGAAAAAATAATGAATCAAATAAATTGGGTCGCGTTTCATACCATCGTTAAAAAAGAAATACGCCGTTTTATGCGTATTTGGATGCAAACATTATTACCGCCGGCTATTACGATGGTTTTGTATTTTATTATCTTTGGCAATTTAATTGGACCACGTATAGGTGAAATGGGCGGGTTTGATTACATGGCGTTTATTGTGCCGGGTTTAATTATGATGAGCATCATCACCAACTCATACGGTAATGTTGCATCGAGTTTTTATTCTAATAAATTTCAAAAAAGTATCGAAGAATTATTAGTGGCTCCGGTTTCTAACCCTGTAATATTAATGGGGTATGTGATTGGTGGTGCAGCTCGTGGTCTTGCAGTGGGTTTAATTGTGACATTGCTTTCGTTATTTTTTACTAAATTACATATCCATAATCTATTTGTAGTATTAAGTGTTTCAATTTTAACAGCGATTGTATTTTCATTAGCTGGATTTATTAACGGTGTGTTCGCCAATAAATTTGATGACATTTCTATTATTCCAACGTTTGTATTAACGCCGCTTACTTATTTGGGTGGCGTGTTTTATTCTATCTCTTTATTGCCTGAGTTTTGGCAAGTGGTGTCTCAGTTTAACCCTATTTTATATATGGTTAACGCCTTTCGCTACGGCATATTAGGTGAGGCAGGATCTGACGTTAATATTTGGTATTCATTTTTTATGCTTGCTGTATTTACAGCGATATTATTCGCATACAGTTTGCGATTATTAAATAAAGGAGTGGGAATCAAACAATGAGTGATTCAGCTAACTTATCGCCATTGGGCAAAGAAGTCATTTACAAAGACACTTATGATGCCAGTTTATTATTTGGCATTGACCGAATAGAAAACCGAAATAAACTTATCATCAATGATGAATTAACCGGCGTAGATATCTGGAACGGCTATGAGATTTCATGGCTCAACCCTAAAGGTAAACCCGTTATTCGCCAAGCCGTGTTCAGCATAAATTGCCAAACACAAAACATCATAGAATCTAAATCCTTTAAATTGTATTTAAACTCGTTTAACCAAAACCAGTTTAACGATCAGTCTGAAGTCATCGAAATTATGCAGCGTGATTTATCTGCTTGCGCAAATGGTGAAGTGAGTGTTGAGTTTTTTAACGTAGGTCAAATCAATAATGCACAGGATTTTTCAGAATTTGAGTGTATTGATGAATTAGATGTTGATATTAATCAATACGATGTAGATGCGAATCTATTAAATGCCGATGCAACATCGCTGGTATTAAACCAAAAATACGTATCACACCTTCTTAAGTCTAATTGCCCGGTAACCGGTCAGCCAGATTGGGGCAGTGTATTTATCGCGTTAGATGGCCCTCAGCTTGATCAAGAAAGTCTATTGAAATATTTGATTTCTTTTAGACAGCACGGTGAGTTTCATGAACATTGTGTAGAGCAAATATTTTGTGATTTAAATCGTTTGTTTAATCCAAGCAGTTTATTGGTCTGTGCAAAATACGTCAGACGTGGCGGGCTGGATATTAATCCAGTTCGTGTGAAAAATATGGATGTGGAATTGGTAAAAGGCATTCGTGTTTCTAGGCAGTAAAAAATAGAATTAACGATCTGAAAAAAGATCGTTAATTCACTTTATTTAATAATGTATGTATTAAGGAATATTATGACAACTTCACCTATTGATGCCCCCTGTGTTGAAAAGCGAATATTAAGTATTGATGTCGTTCGAGGCATTGCTTTATTTGGTTTGCTGCCTATGAATATTTTAGCCTTTGCGCTGCCATTATCTTCATATTTCACCCCTGCTGATTATCAAGGGGAGTTATTGAGTTCTTATATCAGTCATTTTTTTACAAGTATAATCTTTGATCAAAAAATGATGGGAATGTTTTCATTTTTATTTGGTTGCAGTATTGTGATTATGTCGAAAAGAGAAAATAATAAAATTTCCCGCCCTTGGGTTAGGCACTATTTAAGAAATTTTTGGTTGTTAATTTTTGGAGTCATACACGCTATTTTTATTTGGGAAAATGATGTATTAAGTGTGTATGCCCTTTGTGCTTTTTTTATCTATCCACTTATTTTACTTCCCCGTCTATATATCCTGTTTATTAGTATTGGATTATGGTTATGTGTGTTGGGTTTGTCTGTGTATTTAGGGGCCAGTATTTCATCTGTTGTTGAAAATTCAAATAGTCATTTTTATTCTTTTAATTCAAGTTCTAATCAAATTGCCGAATATTCTGCCATGTTTTTAACAGGGTATATAGATGGAATAACGGCTCGTTTCGATTTTATAGAAATAATAACTCATGTAGATACTTTTATTCTTGAAATATTTACATATAGTGCGTTTTTAAGAGCCCCTAGTTTGATTTTGTTAGGCGTGGTGTTTATAAAATATGACGGTTGGAGTAAAGTGATTTCAAAGTCGGTATTGAATAAAGCATTAGTTATAACGGGCGTTTGTTACTTATTATCTGCAATAGGTTTTTTTATAAATGTGTTTCAGAACTGGAATATTGAAGTGTATTTTAAAGTGAGTAGCATCATTAATCAGTTAATTACGCCAGTATTAGTAGCCACTTATATTATTATCATTATGTATGCAGTACAAAATAATTATTTACAAACAGTATTTAAATTATTAGCCAATGCAGGTCGTATGGCATTTACTCTTTATATTATGCAGTCGTTATTAATGACGTTTGTGTTTTATGGTTGGGGATTAGGTTTGTTTGGTTCTTTAGATCGTTTTCAGCTGTGGGGTGTGATTATCTGTACTTGGATCATCCAACTTGGTTTTGCTAATTTATGGTTGTATTATTTTAAACGAGGACCACTGGAAAATGTATGGCGGGTGCTTAGTTTTAGTTTTAAAACTAAAAAAGCATAAAACTAAAAATGGCCTTCAATATTGAGGCCATTTTTGTATTAATGATCTTAAAACTCATGACAATCATTAGGAATATCCAACGCTCCAAACTGGTAAGGTCTTGCTTGTATAATAATCAATTCATCCTGTCATTTAAATATTTAAACTCCATCTCCATAGTAAAAAAACGCGCTGTATCGTCGAGATCAATAATCGGTTTAAAGTGATTTTGACTCGCGTTTAATGAACAGGCTACGTTTTCAACTTCTTCTGTTAGTACAAAATCATCCGTTAAACTGTTGTTACTTCGGTAACTTATTCTCGGTGGTCGATTAGACTTTATTTAAAAAATTAGCTGTTCGCTAATTATTGAAGGTGAAGGGTTGGTGGTACTAGTTTCACCAATTTGTGAATTATTATAATTTTGATCACCACTAGTTGGGTACAAAATCTCACGTGCAACGACTACACCAAATGCAATCTCATTAGAAAAAATTAGATGCAATAATATCCCTATGTCGACGATACTCTGATCAATATTGGAGTGTTTTTTTATCTTCATAAGCGCATACATTTCACAAACTTTTTGAATTCAAGTTAGAATAGATTCAAAAACTCAAGTTATAAATATGGTCAAATTTAAGGTTGATAATGTCAGAATGTAATTAATTTTGTTGGTTTTAATATAAATATTAGTGTTTACAAAGTGAATTGATTACTTGAAATTCCCTCTAATTTTAATCAATTTCGAATGTGACAGTGTGTCACTTTAGTGCTTTATTTATAGGTTATTTCTCGTTTTTTATCTAACAATCTGTCACATTTTATAAAAATAGGTCTCAAATATTTTATTAAACTACTATTTAAGAGAAAATGTACATGTTTTGATAATGCAATAGGGTGAAAAATTATTCGTAGTGCGAGAAAATACTCCGTGTAGTATTTTAAAAAAAAGTTTAGCGCCAAAATAAGTTTATGTTGCATAACTTATATTGATTGTTTTTAAAATGTAATCTTCGGGGTTGTTACATATTTCGAAGTAAAACAATCGTTTAAATGATTTATTTTGAAATGTGATCAGCATTATTTTATTTATGTTCAAATGTGCGAACGAATAAAATTAGCATTGTTTAAAGAAGAAATTGGGCCAGATTTTAATAATATTAACGAACGAATAATTGAGGGTATAAAATGGAAACAATAATCGATAGTGAAGCTTCACAAAATAGCACTCAAAATGAAGAATTTTCAAAATTAAAAATTAGATTAAAACAAGTTCTGACTTTGGATCATCAAATTCAAAGTAAACAGCAATCAGATTCGTTTAAATTTAAATTGGAAAAAGATATCGGTCGAATCCAAAAGTCTAAAAGTTTGAAACATATTTGGGCAGTAAAAGAACAGAACCATGAATTGCAACAAGAATCAGTACAAGAGTGTTTAGAAAGTTGAATTTTTAAAGTTAAACTTTTAAAATTAAATTGAAAAAGATTATCTGTCATAATATTTAATACCGACCAGAAGACAATTGTGCTATGGGTAAATTCTCAAAATATTTATTGCATTTGAAAAATGTAAAATTTAGTACAGGTTAAAAGGCTTCACTGATTTAGAAAGTCCTATTCTTGGTAATGGAAACCAAGGATTAGGGCAATGCACGAGTAATTGCCAATGTTGACGAGCCATTTAGGTATAAATTGCTTTGTTTCTGGCATGGATGTCAGTTCTTAGGTATTTAGTACTTAGTTTTTTCAGTATCATAAAACCTGTGATTTTTCAAAAAAGTCGAGTCATTTCGTTTCGACAATTGCTGCGCCCTTCGTGCCTATATGACACACCGAAAAACCCTTTTTAAATTATAGGTTCCTTAATGATTACTGCATGATATAACATGACAAGTTGACTCTATTTATATCAAACAGGTCTAAAAATTTAATTGAATCGATCATATTGACAATCGAAGGTATGAATACTATAAGGAAGTATAGACACGCTTGTGTCTACACAGATCACAATTTAGATCACAATTCCCCCAGCGACTAAAAATAAATGGATTTTAATTTATAAAGAAGCATGAAAATGCACTTCTTTAAATTTTAGATTTTAAAATTCTAAGAATGCTATTTAAAGGGATCAATTATCCAGTTGATGTTTAATATCCAGTTGATGTTTAATATTTTACTTGAATATAATAAATGTTGATATTTTTGCTACACTGAGAAATATGATTATATTTTTAAGGTTTATAGTTGATTTCTCAAACTAGAAAATTGTCCTTGCAAAAGCGTTTGGTGCTTTCTATTGTTTCGATAGGGTTGATTCTTGGGTTATTATTTAGTGTGGTAATTGTTTTCATTGAAAATCAATCTATTAAGCAAGAGACTTACAATCGTGTTAATGAGCATGCAAATGCGCAATTAGGCTCAATTGGATCCAGTCTATTTAGTTTTAATTCTGAGGCTGTTGAATTGAATCTTCAGGCTTTGCGAAGACAGATTGAAATTAATCAAGTACGCATCGAATTGACCGATTCTGAGTTTGAACTAATGGAAGGTGAGCAATCTTTTGATATTTTTTATGTCAGCAGTTTTGGTCGTGAGAAATTAGGTGTTTTAATTGTTTCTATTAATCAGGATTATATAAAAGGAAGAATAATCCGGCTAATTATTGCATTAACGTCAGCGATCATTGCATTGATTGCTGCAATTGCAGGGGCGTCATATTGGGTATTTCATAAAATTGTTTTACGACATATTACGGATATAGCATTTCAATTACATAAATTTCATGAATTGGATGGAGAGTTAAATTTAAAACTCAATCGAGAATATGCCGACCAAAATGATGAGTTACAATTGCTTGTCAATAGTTTTAATTCTTTACATACTCTAGTTACAAAACATAAAAATGAACAAATAGAAGCGTTTAAACAATTGGAGTTATATAAAAATAATTTAGAACTAGTTGTAGAGGATCGGACTTCAGAATATAAACAAGCCAAAAAAATTGCCGAACAAGCAAATGTCGCTAAATCTAATTTTATGTCAAATATGAGTCATGAAATTCGGACGCCAGCTAATGGTATATTTGGTATGACACAGTTATTAAATCGAACTAAAGTGACTACTGAACAACAAAATTATATAGATAAAATAAAGCTATCCTCTCAAAGTTTATTAAGAGTGATAAATGAAATACTTGATTATTCAAAAATAGAAGCGGGAAAAGTACAGATTGAAATTGTAGAAGTGGATTTGAATAATATTTTCCAAGAATTAATAAGCGTGTTTTCAAGTGTTTGTCATGAAAAAGGATTGTATTTGTATTTAGAGGCGAATTGGGTAGGGTCGGCAATTATCAAAACAGATCCGACTCGAGTTGGTCAAATATTAAATAATTTTTTAAGTAATGCCATCAAATTTTGCAAAACAGGTGGGGTTAAAGTCGTTGTTACACTTTTTGATTCAAATTTTAAAGTCAGTGTTGAGGATACTGGTATTGGTATTGATCAACAAACGTGTAAGAAATTATTTCAACCGTTTGTTCAAGCTGATATTTCAACAACAAGAGAATACGGTGGAACTGGCTTAGGTTTGACTATTTGTAAAAATTTTGTTGATCTAATGGATGGTAGTATAGAATTTACAAGTATTCCAAATCAAGGGAGTAAGTTTCAAGTTACACTACCAACCAATGTGCTTGAACCAGAAATTCATGGTCCTAATTTGGAAATAAATATAGATAATCCTGTTGTTTATTTAGGCAATGATAAAGTGTTAACTGAACATATTAAATTTTTATGCCTTCAAATAAATGTTCCATTTAAATTTGTTGAAAATCCAAATAATATTCAATTAATGAATAGTTTTGTTGTTTTATATGATTGTGATGCTGCGATTAAAGGAATGAGTGAAAATATTATTTGTAAAAAAATAATCAACAAAAATTCAAAATGGTCAACTTTTAAATTTCCAATGAGTAATAATAATTTTTTAGAGGCATTATTTGATCTTCAAAAAAACGATGAGGATTGTGATTTAAATTTACAAGTAAACGATAATTCAAATGTTCAAGCATCTTCAGAAATAATGGATGAAGTGGTTCAATTTGAAGGTTTTGAATTGCTATTAGTTGAGGATAATTTTTTAAATCATGAAATTGCCAAAACAATGCTTGAACAATCAGGTTTGAATGTTAGTAGTGCATATAACGGGCAAGAGGCGTTAGAACTAATTGCTCAGAAGCGGTTTGATTTGGTTTTAATGGATATTCAGATGCCTGTAATGGATGGATTGCAAGCAATAGAGAAAATTCGTAATGATAACGTAAATGAAGATCTAAGGGTGATTGCTTTTACAGCATTAGTGAATAAAAGTGAAATAGAACTGTTTTACGAAAAAGGGTTTAACGGGCATTTACCTAAACCCTATGATGAACAACAACTTTATGATGTATTGAAAAAATGGTTGAAATGATCGGTTATTAATTTGGGGATCTAAAATGAGAATGTTAATGAAAGTATTAATAGGAAATTTAATAATAGTAAATTATGCAATCGCAGAAATTAAAGTATCAGCTGTTACTGCTACCGCAAGTACAGAAATTTGCAAAGTAGTGATGACGCAAGCCTATGAAGCAATTGGCGAGCAGGTTAAATTTATCGATTTACCTGGTGTGACTTCAATACAATATGCTGATGAAGGTAAAACCGATGCTGAATTATTTCGAATTTCAGGTGTTGATAAAAAGTATAAAAATTTAATTCAAGTCCCTATCGCAATAAATTATATAAATGCCACAGTGCTTAGCACTAATGATGCAATTGAAATTGGAAGCTGGAAGGATCTGGCTCCATATAGGATTGGTATTCGCAGAGGCGTATTGTTTTCAACTAATAATACTGAAGGTATGAATACTTTTGAGGCTGACACCTCTGAGCAATTACTAAAAATGCTTGAGGCTGGAAGATTAGATGTTGTCGTTTTAACAGAGTCAAACGCGCTTTTAAATTTAAAAACATATCCATATAAAAATGTAAAAATAATAGCGTCTGTACAAAAAATACCGTTATTTCACTATATACATGTCAGTAAATCTCATTTACTTAGTTCATTAAGTGAACAATTATATATTATGAAAGAAAGTGGTGAAATTGAAAATGCGCGAATAAATTATCTTAATAAGTTTTTAAAATAAGTTTATAGGGTATTTATGAAAAAATATTGCATGAGTGATTTGAATTAACAATTTTATTTTTGACTGGTTTTAAGGATGTTGGTGATTATTGATGTATTAAATTTAAGAGTGTTTGTTGTATGTGAAAAATATGTTGATGAGTTCTTATTCTATTTTTTTAGGTCGAGTGTAGATAGTTTGCTTTTATTAAAATTAAAAATTCAGTTTTATAAGGTATGGTTTTATAAGGTATGGTTTTATAAAGTAGTTTTTTGGTTTGATTTAGTCATAAGTTGAAATGATAAATAACATGCAGGGTTGTTATGTTAGTGATGTGTTTGATACGATCTAGTTAAATCTTACGGTAAACAATGCCTGGTTTACAATGAATTAATTCAAAATACTCCTTTAAATCTATCATCGATTCACCAGCGCCAATAAATAAATATCCAGATGGTTTTAATTGTTGATGTAGTTTAATGAGTATTTCTTTTTTTAAATCATTTGTAAAATATATTAAGACATTTCTACAAAAAATTATATCAAATTGACCTAGTCTAGATAGGTTGCTTTTTAAATTCACTGTATCAAAAGTAATGTTTTTTAGCATGTTGTCATTAACTTTCCAATAACCTTTTTCGTGTTCAGTAAAATGCATTTCTTTTGCTTGTACTGAGAGGCCTCGCTCGATGGCTAATTCATGATAAATGCCTTTTTTTGCAACATTAAGTGCATCAGATGATAGATCTGATGCGAATGTGGAGTACCCAAGGGAATGTTTTCCAGTTTTAGTTTTGTAATCATCTAACGCCATACTTATAGAAATAGGTTCTTGTCCAGTAGAGCATGCAGCGGACCATATTTTTAAAGAATTTATTTTATTATTTTCAACTAATTCTGGCAAAATAATATTTTTTAATATTTCAAACGGGTGCACATCTCGAAACCACAGCGTTTCATTTGTGGTCATTGCATTGATGACGCTAGACTTTAAATTTGAATTGGAACCTAAATTTATTTTTGTCAATAAATCTTCAAGTTTTTCAATTCCATTTTCAGACATTATGTTTTTAAGGCGACTTTTTACTAAATATTCTTTTTCAGTACCAAGAGTGATTCCGGATTCTTTTTGTAAAAAAATAGTGAAATTTTGGTATGCGCTTGATGAGGTTGAATCTTGCATAAAATTAACTCATGTATTTTTAAGAAGTCTTCGATTCATCAGAAGATTGCGGATTTATCTTAGCAATGACAACCTGAGCTAAGTTTTCAGGTTGAAATTTTGCTAAAAAGTCGTTTGCCCCAACTTTTTGCACCATTGCTTTATTGAAAACACCGCTTAATGATGTGTGAAGTACGATATAAATGTCTTTTAATTTTTCATTTAATCGAATTTCGGTGGTTAATGTGTATCCATCCATTTCTGGCATTTCAATATCTGAAATGATCATTGCGTATTTTTCTTTTGGATCTATGCCTTGTGCTAATAAATCAATTAAATGATCATAAGCCTCTTTTCCGTCATTCATTGCAGTTACTTTGACGCCAATTTGCTCAAGTGTTTTGGTGATTTGTTTTCGGGCAATTTTTGAGTCATCTGCAATTAATACTTCAGATAATTTTGCTTTTTGTGAGACTTCTTCAGTAATTAATTCTTGATTAAATTCTTCTTCAACAGGTGCAACTTCTGAAAGTATCTTTTCAACATCAATGATTTCTATTAATTTTCCGTCGTGTTTAGTTACAGCAGTTAAATAATGCTCGCTGCCAGTCCCTTTAGGTGGGGGTTGAATCATTTCCCAATTCATATTTATGATGCGTTCAACATTATTCACTAAAAAGCCCTGGGTTTTCATATTGTATTCTGTGATGATGACGAATCTATTTTTAATGTCTTGTAGAGGCGGGTTTCCCGTTGCGAGTGAAAGATCCATAATTGGAATGGTTCCGCCACGTATATGAGCTACACCACATACAACCTTATTACTTTTAGGTAGGTGTGATAAAGGGGGGCATTGTAAAACCTCTTTAACTTTAAATACATTGATACCGTAGACTTGAGAATTGCCTAATTTAAACAATAAAAGTTCCAATCGGTTTTGCCCAACCAACTGAGTGCGTTGATTGACGCTCTCTAGGACTCCAGCCATAAAATACTCCACAACAAATAAAAACTTTAGGCACAATGATTGCTCAAATCATAATTAACATTTTAAGCGTCAATCATTAGCAAAGTTTTAAAAAACACATTGATAAACTTAAATTTAAGTTCTTAATTAACAGCATAGCTGGAGATTTTCATTGAACAACTTTAATAAAAAAAATATTTGGTTTGTATCGTTATTTTTCACTTGTTTTGCGTTAAATGCGAAAATAGGGGAATCGATTGATTTGCAAATTCAAGATTACATTGTCAATCAATGGACTCAATTTAAAATGAATGGCAGTTTGCAAAATATTGCTGAGTTAAAAAATGAATTGATTATTCAAGTCAAGCCCGTATGGGAACAAAGTAATGTGAAGGATTGCGATGAAGAATTAATGATTAAGTCAGTGCAACAGCAGTTTATTGGAAACTTAAGTTTAAAAATTCAATGTGAAAGTAAAAACTGGGGGATGTATGTCCCTGTGTACGTAGGTAAACTAGAAAAAGTGATTGCACTTTCTAATAATGTAGAAAGAGGTCAAAAATTAACGAATGGCGTTTTAGAAATTCAAGTACAAGATGTCGGTCAACTGAACCAAGGTTATTATACAGACAAAAAACAGCTCAGTAATATGGAAGCTTCACGTCATTTGTCAGCAGGTCAATTGTTAACGCCACTTATGTTAAATGAAATGGATTTAATTAATAAAGGTGATCATGTCATGATTGTTATTCAAAAAGGGGAGTTAAGAGTTCAAATGCCGGGCATAGCTCTTGCATCTGGAAAAAAAGGCAAGCAAATTTCTGTCAGAAATAGATCGTCCAGTAGGATTATCAAAGCAGTTATAAAAGAAAAAGGCTTAGTTGAAATTGTTATATAAAAATATTAAAGGTTTACAGATGGTTGCCGTTACAACACCTAGTAGTCTAATTAACGTATGTAGGAGTCATTGAACATGGCCATTAATATTAATGGGTTGAATACCAACTCTCATTCTGCCGGTAGAGCAAAATCTGCTGATTCACCCATTGGTGATTCTAAAGCAAGTTTGAATGAATCTACTGATAAAGAAACAAGTAAAGTTTCACTCAGTACAGCCGCTCAAAGTATTAAAAAAATAGAAGATAATATTAGAGCAATGCCAATAGTGGATCAAACCAAAGTAGATAACATTAAAAGTGCAATAAAAAACGGCGATTACGAAATTGATTATGACCGTTTAGCATCTGCTTTTATTCGATTTGAATCCGAAAATCAGTAACTTATTTTATTTAAGGTGGACTAATGGCTTCAAATAATAAAATTCGAGATTGCCTTGCTCGCTTAAATGAGTTGTTAATCTCGCATCAGCAAAATTGTGATGACTTTTCTTCAATGCTCAGTCAGGAGCAAGAGGCGATAATACAAAATAATGGCGATGCATTATTGGCGTTACTTGAAAAAAAGCAGATATTATTAAATTCAATTGAAAGTAACCAGTTAAAAATTGATCACATTATGGGTGAGCAGTTAGGTGTTGATAAAAAACAACATGCTTTTTTGAGATTTTTGAAACAAGCTGGCAAAGATGACGCTTTATTATTAGAAATTACAGATATAACCAGTAAATTATGGACAAAATTTATTGAACAAACCCAAGTTATTGAACAAAAAAACCTTGTAAATGGTCACTTGTTGAATAAACAAAATGCAAAGAATCAACTATTAATCGCGCTTTTACGGGGGCAAAAACCTCAATCATCCTTATATAGCGAAAATGGAAAATCTTCAAAAAGTTCATATAGCTCTCATCTTGGTAAGGCTTGAGGCTCTAATTACTTGGCGCATTAGCCTAGTACTGGTATCATTTCGCTTTTTTTAATAGTTGCGAGATTAGTATGACTTACGGACTCATTGCCGATATCGGTGGAACCAATGCACGTTTTGCCCTAGCCCCAATCAAATCAACAGCACATGCTTTGCGATTAGATGAATCTGAAATCATTGAAGTTAAATTACTAGATTGCAAGCAATATGAAAATATTTCAGACGCAATTGAATTCTATTTTTCACAATTACCAGAGCAGTATGAGCGTCCAGTGCATGGTTGTTTAGCCATTGCTTGTCCAACAGAAAATGATTGGATCCAAATGACTAATCACACATGGGCATTTAGCGTGAAAGAATTAAAGAAAATGTTCAATTTTAAAACATTAAGCTTTATCAATGACTATCATGCTCTTGCAAATTCAATTTTATTTTTAGATGACAAAAAACTGCATAAAGTCGGTGGTGATGAGTCTCAGCATGGGAAGCCAATGGTGGTGACGGGTCCTGGTACAGGCCTTGGGTTAGGGGCATTAGTATTTGATAATATCCACCCAATTACAGTTTGTACGGAAGGTGGGCACTCTAGTTTTGCGCCCGACAGTAAACTAGAACTTGAAATTCTATCGTTTTTGATGGATAAGTTTGGGCGTGTTTCTAATGAGCGTTTAATTTCAGGACAAGGCTTAGAAAATGTTTACGAAGCGTTAACCTTTATCCGCAATGGCGTGGCGACGCGTTTAAGTGCACCAGAGATATCAAAAGCTGCATTGGATAAAGCTGATCCAATATGTGAAGAAGCATTAGAGGTCTTTTGTTCTGTATTAGGCACATTTGCCGGAGATGCCGCTTTAATGTATGGCGCAAAAGGTGGAATTTTTATAGCTGGTGGGATTATTCCTCGTTTCTTAGAATATTTTGAGAAGAGTCAGTTTAGAGCTAAATTTGAAAATAAAGCTCGTTTTGCAGCATATAATGCTGAAATTCCAGTATTTGTGATTTTAGACAAACAACCTGGTTTATTAGGCAGTGCTGCTGTATTAAATTACCAAGCTCATTAAAATTAAAAAGCCCAGATTATTCTGGGCTTTTTGCTATTATATGTGACAACATTTTTTAAACTTTTTACCTGATCCACAAGGGCAGGGTTCGTTTCTTCCGATGTCATAACTATGCATATGTGCATCACCATCTAAATACATCCATTTGTCACCTTCTTTAATAAATTCAGAAGTTTCATGAATGGCTTCAACTTTATTGCCAATAAAATAATAAGCCTTAAATTCGATTTGATTCTCGTTAGAATTAAGTACTTCTAACTTTAACCATCTTGCTTGGTCTGCCCACTCTTGCATAGCTTGTTTGTCAGACTCGTTGCGAGTTTGCTCAGAGGTCGTTGCCAGTAAATAGTTAATATTTGCTGTGACATAAGCACTATAGCGTGACCGCATTAATTGCTCGGTGGTTTCGGTAAAAAGGCTTTGATTAAGAAATGGCTCACAACAATCTTTAAATAAACGTTGCGAACAACATGGGCACGGTTGATCTGGTAAGGGTGTAATTGAATTGGTCATAAATCAAAAGTCAGTCAAAAATCGAAGTTTACCACGCTTATGCCATATCAGTAATCATTGTCCCAAGTAAATAATGCTCATTGTCGATTTGATTGCACCTTATAACTTCAGCTGTTGCAGTCAGAGGTGCAAATAAGTTATGCACAGCAGGAATGTGTACTGTAATTTTATCACCCACCGAAGTTGGGATAGTCGAGTTAAGTAGCATCCCTTTTGCAGTTAAATCAATGCATTTAGCCAATACTTTGTCTGGTTGATGGTCGGATTCAATGTAAGCATCAATGTTTAACTTCATGCGAAAAAAATTACGCTTTTCTGAGTAATATGTTTCAGAGTCCATATTTACACCTTTTTTGTAAAGTAATATTAAAGAGTATAAGACGTAATTTACAAAAAAGTGGGGATTTTTTACGAAAAATTATGGTAATAATTTTATTTTTTCCAAAAAAACAGATTGGATTTGCAAAAGCAGGTTGCGATTCTTTCTATGAAGGAGTAACTTTGTTTTTTTGTTGGCAAGAGCATTCGTTTGAATGGATCAAATTGAAGCAACTTTATTAGTTATAGATGATGAAGAACCAGTAAGAAGTACAATTGTAGCTTACCTAGAAGATAGTGGTTATAACGTAATTGAAGCAAGCAATGGTGAAGAAGGTTTAAAGAAGTTTTTTGAACATCAGCCAGACCTTATATTGTGTGATTTACGTATGCCTCGAATGGATGGTTTGGTTGTTTTAGAGCGTGTGATTGCTCATACAACAGACGTTCCATTTATTGTGGTTTCAGGTGCTGGTGTGATGAATGATGTTGTCGATGCATTAAAATTAGGTGCTTCAGATTACTTGTTTAAACCAGTAAATGATTTAGCGGTATTAGAGCACTCAGTTAAGCGAAATCTTGAGCGATCTTATCTTGTTAAGCAAAATAAAAAATACCGCGAAGACCTTGAAACTACTAATCGCGAGTTAACGACCCACTTAGATCGATTGCAAATGGATATGCAAGCAGGACGAGTAGTGCAACAGCAATTGCTCCCTCCAAAAAAATTAAATATTTCCCCTTTGGTATTTGAACATTTTATGGTCCCATCTATGTTCTTAAGTGGTGACTTTGTTGATTATTTTCCTATAAGTGATGATAAATTCTTTTTCTATATTGTTGATGTTTCTGGTCATGGTGCATCAAGCGCAATGATTACGATATTAATTAAAAGTATAATTAATCGATTTATAGAAAAACAACTACAACAAGGGCAGTGTGAAATTGATTTGCCCGGACTTATACAAACCATAAATGTAGAACTGTTAAAAAGTAATACAGGAAAACATGCCACAGTGTTTGTTTCTACACTCGATGCTAAAGAAAATAGACTAAACTATATTAATGCAGCTCACTTTCCACAGCCAATTTTATTTAACTATGGTGAAGTGAGTATGATTCCTACCCAAGGGTTAGCTGTGGGTTTATTTGAAGATTCCAAATATGAGCAAAAAAGCGTTGAACTTTCTGATGATTTTGAATTAACTTTGTTTTCAGATGGTTTGCTAGAGGTGCTGACTGAAAAATCTTTAAGTGAAAAAGAAGAATATTTGCTTGAGAAAATTGGTAAAGAGCATAATACTATCTCTGAACTAGCTCAAACGTTAAAGTTAGAGCAAGTTGAAGATGCCCCAGATGACATTACTTTGTTGCAAGTTAAAAAAGGTTAGTATTGATGGATACTGGAAGAATCATGATGGCAGAGAAAAACGGCTCACATGTCATTAAGTTTATTGGTGATGTTCGCATGACTTTGTGCACTACAATCGAAGCTTGTTTGAAAACCATGTTCGATAAAACCGAGTTCCACTCTGTAGTGGTGGATTTAAGTGAAACCGATGGGATAGACAGTACATCATTAGGTTTACTTGCAAAGATCTCCCGTGAAGCTCAATCGCGTACACATCAAATCCCTGTGATGGTATCAAGTAAAGAAGATATTACTCGTATTGTACAAAGTATGGGATTTGAGCATTGTGTCTATGAAATTACTGATGGCGTGAATCATGTCAAAATCAATCTTGAAGAAGTTGATATACGTCCATTAAATGAGCAAGATGCCCATGACAAAGTACTTGAGGCGCATAAGCTTTTAATGGAGCTTAATCAAAAAAATTACGATACATTCAAAGACCTTGTCCAAACAATTGAAAGTGGACATTGATTACATAATATTAATTTGAGAACTGTGTGAATAATAAAAAAATAATTGCGGTATTAGGAGCGGGGAGCTTTGGTACTGCAATCGCCAATTTGGCAGCCTTAAACGGTCATGAAGTACGTTTATGGATGCGTTCAGAAAGACAAGCTAAAGAAATCCAATCGACCAATATCAATTCTAGATACCTTCCAAAATGCCCATTAAGTGAAAACATTCAAGCGCATCTTGATTTAAATCAAGCTGTACAAGATTGTGATCATTTATTTGTTGCGGTGCCGAGTAAATCAGTTCGTCAAGTAGTTGAAGTGGTTTCTCCTTTATTGCCAAGTAAAACCAAACTATTAAGTTTAACTAAAGGGATTGAGCCTGAAAGTTTTTTCTTAATGAGTCAGGTTTTACAACAAGTTGCGCCTAATCACTCCGTTGCTGTTATTAGTGGTCCAAACTTAGCTAAAGAAATTGCTAAAGGCACCATTTCAGCTTCGGTAGTGGCGGGCAAAGATTTGGCGCAATTAGAAGAGATAAAACAAATTATTAGTTCGGATGAGTTTAAAATTTACACCAATCCAGATATTTTAGGTGTGGAATTTGGTGGGGCACTTAAAAATATTTACGCTATTATTAGCGGAATGATCGCAGCACTTGGTTTTGGTGAAAATTCAAGAGCTATGGTCGTGACTCGTGCATTAGCAGAAATGACACGTTTTGCTGTTAAGTTAGGCGCAAATCCAATGACTTTAATGGGGCTTGCTGGTATTGGGGATTTGGTTGTTACCTGTGGATCTGCTCAATCACGAAATTATCAAGTTGGATTCTCAATTGGTCAAGGTCATACAGTCGCTCAAGCTGTTTCTTTAACAGGGGAAACCGCTGAAGGAATCAATACATTAAAGGTGATTCAAGAAGAAGCGAAACATTTAAATGTACCTATGCCTTTAGTTCAAGGGTTGTATGATGTGATTTTTGAAGGGCGAGATGCTGAAGATGTAATGAGCAATTTAATGGCAACGGATCGTCCAGAAGATGTTGAATTTATGGTCGAATCATTATAAATATTTAATAAATAATCGGTGAGGTAATAACATGAATAAAAAATATGGGTTAGATGAGAATATTATTCGTTTTTTTGTGATGATTTTGTATGCATTTGTATTGAATATTAGTATCTCAGTAATCATGATCATTGGGT
The DNA here is from genome assembly GCF_045862395.1 of Marinicellulosiphila megalodicopiae. Taxonomy (NCBI): domain Bacteria; kingdom Pseudomonadati; phylum Pseudomonadota; class Gammaproteobacteria; order Oceanospirillales; genus Marinicellulosiphila; species Marinicellulosiphila megalodicopiae. The sequence continues at coordinate 3,081,453 of NZ_AP023087.1, read as the reverse complement.
TTGTTCAATGGTTAATGCGTATTATTAGAGATGATGAAATCGTCCGTTTAACGCAATTTAGTGCTAACTTAAATGAATATAACTATCAAATTGGTCAGTTCTTGACTTTAAATGAAGAGCAAAAACCCTTTCCGTTTTCAGATTGGCCTGACTCGCAAGATTTGGTAAAAAGTGATGACACAGAATTCACATCAGAAAAAAGCAATACACAATCCGCATTAAAAGAGAAAAAATTAAGCCCTGAAGATATCGAGCTTAAGAATAAAGCTAATCAAAAAAGCCAATTAAATAAGCACGAAGATAATGATTTAACTAAAGAAGGCTTAATCATCGATCAAAACCTAACAGATGATGAGCAGTTAGACTCCATGAAAGAGGCTGATGCTTGATAGATTTATATTTGATGCGCCATGGACAGGCGAGTTTTGAAACCGAAACGGATTTTGAACGACCGTTAGATCGAATTGGAATTGAGCAAGTTAATTCAGCGAGCCAAATCTTTAGTTATCAACCACAAAAAATAATAGTAAGTCCTTATTTACGTGCGCAACAAACGTTACAAATCTTCAATGAGAAACGAAATATAGTTGTAGAACAATCTAAGTTAGTGACGCCAGAGGCAGATATTAAATCATTAATTGATTTTTTAACGATGCGCGAAGAGAGTTCTTTAATGATTATTGGGCATAATCCATTGCTTAGTTATTTGGCAAATATGTTAACAGGGCAGGATCAATTCGCTTTAGGTACGGCTTCAATTGTGCATTTACAAGGTGAGATAATTGCCTCTGGATGTATGACATTAAAAAAAGAATACAATCAATAAAAGCTAAAGCACATTCTGAGATTTCTAATTTGACACATTTTCGCTACAATAGCGCCTTTTTTAAACGTTAAACTCATGTCTGAATTATCTGTTAGTCAAAATCAAGCTATTGAGAGCTTTTCAAAGATCCAAGATTGGGTGAGATTTAGTGTCTCGCAAATGATCAAATTTAACGTGTTTTTTGGTCATGGCACCAACAATGTTTATGATGAATCCAATTACTTAATTGCCAGTGTTTTACATTTACCCCTTGATGGCGACCTTTCAATATTTGCATCTACAACAATCGCTTTGTCAGAGCGGGAGATGTTATACAAAGCATTACAAAAGCGTTGTATTGAACGCTTACCGATTCCGTATATTTCTGGTAAATGTATGTATGCGTCAATGGAATTTAATGTAAATAAATTTACTTTGATTCCGCGTTCACCAATTTTTGAAATTCTTGAACAGCAGGTCCAGCCTTGGTTGCGCCAATATCCAAATAATATTTTAGATTTATGTTGTGGAAGTGGGTGTTTAGGCATTTTGGCGGCGATGCATTTTGATGATGCGTCAGTTGATTTAGCGGATTTAAGTGAAGATGCGCTGTTAATTGCCAAGCAAAATATTACCAAACACGATTTAGCCCATCGCGTGCAAACTTTACAGGGGGATTTATTTAGCGCAGTAGGCGATGCTCAATATGATCTGATTGTATCGAATCCACCGTATGTAGATTTAGAAGATCTATCAGACATGCCAGCAGAGTTTTTGCATGAGCCTAAAATGGCTCTTGGTAGTGGTGATGATGGGTTAACCCATGTAAAACAAATTTTAGCCAATGCCCATAAACATCTAACTGATGATGGCTGGTTACTTTGCGAAGTAGGCAATACCGCAGCAGCATTAGATGAATTGTATGCACCGTTTGCTTTTACTTGGCTTGAATTTGAACACGGTGGCATGGGTATTTTTATAATAAGTAAACAAGAATTAATAACTTTAAATGAGAGTGAATGATGTCAGGAAATAGCTACGGTAAATTATTTACAGTGACCACCTTTGGTGAGTCTCATGGATTGGCGTTAGGCGCTATTGTTGACGGTTGCCCTCCTGGGTTAGAAATTAGCGAAGAAGATCTACAAATTGATTTAGATCGACGCAAGCCAGGTACTTCTAAATTTACAACCCAACGTCGCGAAGCAGATCAAGTAAAAATATTCTCCGGAGTGTTTGAGGGAAAAACTACGGGCACGCCAATTGGCATGATGATCGAAAACACCGATCAACGCTCTAAAGACTACGGCAACATCAAAGAAACGTTTCGTCCAGCTCACGCAGATTATGTTTACGATCATAAATATGGTTTTCGTGATTACCGCGGCGGTGGACGTTCATCGGCACGTGAAACCGCCATGCGTGTAGCGGCAGGTTCCATTGCTAAAAAATACTTAAAACAAAAATTAGGTATTGAGGTTAAAGGGTATTTAAGTCAATTAGGCCCAATTAAAATTGAAAAAGTTGATTGGAGCGTAATTAACGATAATCCTTTTTTCTGTCCAGATGTAGACAAAGTAGACGAAATGGCTACATACATGGCTGCTTTAAACAAAGAGGGTAATTCCATTGGGGCTAAAATCACCGTTGTTGCAACGGGTATGATTCCTGGTTTAGGAGAACCTATTTTTGATAGATTAGATGCCGATTTAGCACATGCTTTGATGAGTATTAATGCCGTTAAAGGCATTGAAATTGGTGCTGGATTTGATTGTGTAGCACAAAAAGGAACAGAGCATCGAGACGAAATGACACCTGAAGGCTTTTTGTCTAACAATGCTGGTGGTGTGTTAGGTGGTATCAGCTCAGGACAAGATTTAGTGGCACACATCGCGTTAAAGCCAACATCATCAATGCGCTTACCGGGTAAATCAATCAACCAAAAAGGTGAAGCGATTGAAGTGGTTACTCATGGTCGTCATGACCCGTGTGTGGGTATTCGTGCTACACCCATTGCCGAAGCGATGATGGCATTGTGTTTAATGGATCATTATTTACGTCACCGCGCACAAAATGCTGATGTGACTTGTGAAACGCCAGTTATTAAAGGCCAAGCGTAAATCAAATGCACGTAAGGGTGAATTCCATATCCGCCCGAACTTCAACGATTTTTTCTGTAGAGAGCGGATTCATTCGCGTGAATCCTGCTGATTTATTGGCAAAAACATTTCAACAATTTTCGGAATAAATCCCGAACCTATTGATCAAAAAGTAGGGAGCGGATTCATTCGCGTGAATCCTGCTGGTTTATTGGTAAAAACGATTCAACAATTTTCGGAATAAATCCCGAATCTACAGATCAAAACGTAGGGCGCGAATTCTATATTTGCCCGAACGGTTTTCAATCGCAATATCATTTTTACAAAATCCTCATTATCTGTATAATCCTGCACCTTGTTAGTGCCTATAAGCTTATTTGGTGCGATGACTGCATCAGTTGTTGTATTCATTAGGGTTACAGATGGGTTAATTTGATAAATACTTGTGCATTTAAAATTAAGTGCACGCTTTTGGGGTTTGATATGAAGAAGATGAGTAAACAACTGTGGTTGTTAATGACATTAATGTGTACGCCGTTTGTATTGTTTGCAAGCGAAAGTGCTATTGATAAAGGCGATACCGCTTGGATTTTAACATCAACTGCATTGGTTTTGTTTATGACATTACCGGGTCTTTCGTTGTTTTATGCAGGGTTAGTAAGAAGTAAAAATGTGCTTTCAATTTTAATGCAGTGTTTTGCAATTGGTTGCGTAAGTTCACTTTTGTGGTTTGCCTTCGTGTACAGTAATGCTTTTTCAGAAGGTAACTGGTTTATTGGCGGATTCAGTAACGCGTTCTTTGCAGGTGTTGGTGAAACCCCTCATCCAAACGCACCGACGATTCCAGGTTCATTGTTTGCCCTTTTCCAAATGACTTTCGCAGTGATTACACCTGCCTTAATTATCGGTGCATTTGCAGAGCGTATGAAATTCTCATCGGTTTTGATCTTCTCTTCACTTTGGTTAATTGTTGTTTATGGTCCAATTTGTCATTGGGTTTGGGGTGGCGGATGGTTGTTCCAAATGGGTATGCTTGATTTTGCCGGCGGCTCAGTTGTCCATATAACTGCGGGTATTGCAGCATTAGTGACTGCATTAATGATTAAAAACCGTCATGGTTTTCCAAAAACACCAATGCCTCCACATAATTTAACCATGACGATTACTGGTGCGGGTATGTTATGGGTAGGTTGGTTTGGTTTTAACGGTGGGTCTGCTGTGTCTGCTGGCAATGGCGCGGCAATGGCAATGATCGTTACACATTTATCCGCAGCAGCTGGTTCATTAGCTTGGATGGTAATCGAATGGAAAAAATTCGGTAAGCCAAGTGTTTTAGGTATTGTGACAGGTATGGTTGCAGGTTTGGGTACTATTACTCCAGCGTCAGGTTCAGTAGGGCCAGCAGCTGCTATCGTAATTGGTTTGTCTGCAGGTGTAGTGTGTTTCTATGCGACACAATTAATTAAGCGTAAGTTCTTAATTGATGACTCGTTAGATGTATTTCCAGTTCACGGTGTAGGCGGAATCTTAGGTACGTTTGTTGTTGCTATATTTGCTTCTTCATCATTGGGTATTTTCTCTGGTTTTAGTGGTGGTGATTACTCGATGATTAATCAATTAGGTGTTCAAACTATTGGTATTATTTCAACCGCTGGATATACAGCGATTGCTACTTATATATTGATCAAAATTACAGGTTGGTTAACAGGTGGTATTCGAGTAACACCCGAGCAAGAACAAGAAGGTTTGGATTTGGCTTTACATGAAGAGTCAGGTTACAAGCTTTAAAAAGCGTTTTAAAGTCTATTGTTGAGGGTAGGTTTTATGACAATGGAACGGTTAGCAAGTGGGTCTGCTAGCCGTTCTACCTTCCAAGGAAAATTTCTCAATAGTCATTAAAATAATGCTTATAATTAATCTCACTGCTTCTTTAGTTAAATCAATACGCTCAGTTATAGTTCTTGTCTTTAAATATCGTAATCACATCGATAATCAAAAAATGGCAAATGCAAACCAATTTTTTTAAGAAATATTGTGGCAACTATTTGTAATAGAAAATCGAATACTCTGTATGGATGTGGTTTGTGATATTGCATTATCTGCATATTTTTCCCCTGCAGATTATCAAGTAGAGTTATTACTTCAGCAGCATTGCTTGATTAAGAAAATTACTAAAAGCTTTAATTTATCAACGATATTAAAACTCACGACAATCATCAGGAATATCCAACGACCCAAAATGGTAAGGCCTTGCCTGTTTAATAATCAATTTATCACTGTCATTTAAATATTTAAACTCCATCTCCATAGTGAAAAAACGTGATGTATCGTCAGGGTCAATAATCGGTTTAAAGTGATTTTGAATCGCATTTAATGAACAGGCTACGTCCTCAACTTCTTCTTCAGTTAATACCAAATCATCCGTTAAACTGCTGTTACTTTGATATCTTATTCTGGGTGGTCGATTAGAATTTATTAAAAAGATGAGCTGTTCACTAAATACTGAAGGTGAAGGGTTGGTGACACTGGCTTCACCAAATTGTGAGTTAATATAATATTGATCACCACGTGTGGGGTCTAAAATATTACGCGCAACTGCAACGCCATTTGCAATTTCATTGGGATAAGATTGATGCACTAATATTCCCATGGCAACAGCGCTTTGATCGATGTTGGCGTATTGTCGTTCTTCATAGGCGCGAACATTCCACAAGCTTGCCCACACTGTTTTAAGCGCATTTTCTATGGTTGCATCTTTGTCGCCAATTTGTGCACTTAATGAATGATAAAGTCCTGCGCCATTAAATTCTGCTAAATCTTCTGTGTTACTGCTTGAGCGAAATCTTACTTTTGACTCGCCGTATTTATTAAATACAATTTGTTCAACGTCAGTTAAAAAGGTTGAATCAACAGGGTAATTTAAAAGTATATTTTGAAGTTCTTTGAGTTTTAATGCACGTATTGCAGCATCATCTAAAAATTCAGCATCTAAAAATAAATCGTTTAAAAAATCCTGTGCACCACTGTTTATAAAATGTTGTTGGTAATAATAAATAGGAATAGCAAAGGCTTGTTCGGGGACATCAAAGTGAATATCAGTTCCACAACTTGTCACTGTGTTAAAGCTGTCCACATTATATAATTCTGCAAACTGTGCTGCTTTAGCGCCAATAGAAGGTAAATCAGAAAAGTTTGCATCGATTAAATCGGTCAGTTCGATATTTGTGAAATCCGTTCTTGGTGTCAAAATGGGTTTGTTTTGGTTTTTACTTTCCCAAAATAATTGTGCTTCAGCTAATTCAACTTGAGTAATGGTGTATCCGTCTGCTGAGACTTCAAAACGAACAAGTTGATTTAATAATGATTTAAACGGTTCTATGTTTGAAGCATTAGGTAAAGCTAAGTTAGGGGTTGATCGACTTTGGCTGAGTAAATTAACGTGTGCTAAAGGTGTTTGAAAACTCTCAGTAATCAGGCCACCTATAAATGCAATATTATTAGGCACGTCTTGGGTGATCACAATGTCTCTAAAATTAAGTGCAGTTGTTTGAAGCTCACTGGTTGGTATAAATTTTAACGTGCCGTAACTGATGCCACTGCTTAAGTTTTGTTGTTGTAAGTTAGCAAATGGCGCATTAGGGCTTAATATCGGTAGCTGTCCATCTACTAATTTTGCTTTTTCGATTTGCGTGTCATCTTGTACGCGCAACGACCAATCTAAAACGTCGATAAATCCAGAGGTAATATCAAAAAACACTGACTGCATTTGTGTGGCTGTAATGGCGTCACCATAGGTAAATTCAACCGCTTTCATATTGGCGTTACTGTGATTGGATAATGTGCCTAGATGATAATCTCTGTTTATCGCATTAAAATAATTTTCATAGGAAAATACACCCCAACCATAATTAAATAAATCATTATCACTTTCTAAACATCGATTCAATACTGGTTTTTTTTCAATGACTTCCCTTACAAAACTATAATGTAATGGCCAGTGTTCTGCGGATAAAAAGTGTTTACGATTATTATTTAAATCAATCACAAACTTAGCGGATGCAATATCTTGTTTGGAACCGCCAAGGGCTAATGTTTTAAAATCCGCTGGCGTATATAAACCACGAGCTCGAGTGGTGAGTGTGCGCTTCTCTAAAATATTGCATTGGTTTTCTAGGTTTTGTGTTGTGTTGGTACAAAATTGAAAGCTATGTTCATTATTTAGCTGTCTAGTTAATGCTGCATGATCAGGCCATGACATAAACGCGATTGTCTCAGTGTGATTAGTAATTGTGTTTGTTAACATTATTAATGCTTCACGATCTGGATGGTTGTTAATGTGATTCAATTGCGTATCAGTTAATGGTATGGAATACACATCCATTGAATTTAATACCACATTAGGCAGGGTTATTGTTAAATTAGTAAGGGTATTGATTTGAGGCGCATTAGGCGAGTCAGCTTTAATTGAAATTTGGTAATCAGATAAATTAACAGAGCTGGTTGAGAAATTTTTTACTTCAATAAAATTAGCAGGAAATAATGCCATTTCATTTATGGCCAAATCTAAAGGTAAAGTGAGTGGCCACAAAGTATTATCAAATGGCTCAAAAGTGACGGTTTCTTTTATGGGATTGAGATTAGATGATTCGCATTGACTAGGGTTTACTTTACTAGGTGTTGTATATCTGCATATTTCAAAACCCAGTGCAAAGCGCGCGTAAGCATGATCAGGATCTAGTGCAGGAATGTTAATAAGATCAATTAATAGTTTGTTTGCATCGTATAAATATAAGGTTTCACCTGACGAACTCAGTTTAAAAGGTAGGTGTCCTGTTTTATTTGATTTGTCAGCAATCATTACTATCACTTCATTAGGTTGTAACAATACGTCTTTATTGTTGCTTAAACTTAAGTATTCATCGGTTTTGTCTGCAATATAAAAATCAATTAAATTAATTTCAAAATCGCTTATGTTTTGAATTTCAATCCAGTCGGGTGTTTGTCCATCCACATCAACCAAAATTCCGTCATTTTTAGACACTGCTTCTGTGATGATTAAATCTCCAGGTTCAATTGTTATTCCAGTTTCAGTTTGAGGTGTCTTTTTTTCGACATCACAGGATGTAACAATAAATGAAAGTAATATAAATAAGAGAGGCGTGTAAAATTTCATAATGACGCTCGCAGTTGTACATAGTGTGTAAATCTGCGTATCTTATCATGAACTGATGGTTTTATGGTCAAATTGATGGTGGTAATGAGACACAATAGCGAGGGATTTAAACAATAAAATAAATGAATACAGAGGATTAACGATTTCATTACAAATTAACTACTATTAGGGTGTGGGGCGAATGTAGAAATGAGGCACAGGTAGATTAAAATATTTGTGTATGACGTATAATGTCTCATAACTATAAGGATTTTATAGTTGCACATTTTAAATCATGTTCAAACAAAGGGCTTTTTCATGAAAGTACAATTACCATTATTAAGTGGCTGTCTTATATTATTAAGTAGCTGCCTTACCGATCTCGATTCTAACAATGATTCAGCTGAGTCTTGTTCAGAACAGTCCAGAACATCTTTTACATTTAATGAAACTGAGCCAGGTGTATTTTTATTTGATGCCAGTGAAAGTAATGATGTAGATATAGAAAACTGTGAAACAACAGATGTAGAAACGTATTTTTGGACATTTGGTGATGGCGTGGTTTTAAATGCTCAATCTAGCCAGATTGCCCATAGATTTCCAGAATTAAGCGCCACGCAAAGTTATGAAGTGACATTAAATACTTATAATGGTGAAGGCGTTGTTGCACATTTAGTAACGGTCCCTGCTTTTGAGGCTGTGTGTGATGATCAACTTGATTTTGAATTCAAAGCAGTAGGCACTCAAATAGAATATTCAATGATGCCATTAAGTTGCGTCGGTGAATTAAATGATTCGCAAGTAACTTGGTCATTTGGTGATACGAATACAGCACAGGGTGACGTGGTTGAACATACTTATTTAGATGGGGGTATTTTTGAAGTTGAATTGAGTGTGGATACTCCAGATTATCAATCTTCAATTACTAAGACAATCATTGTCGAAAATTCAATGGCTGAGCTTTGTGAGCCAAAAGAAGACATAATGCTCACAACTGTTGTCACTAACAATGTAGTGAATTTTGAAATCACAAATATTCAAGATAATGAATCATGTGATTCTATTGATCTATATAATTATGTTTGGAGCTTTGGTGATGGTGTCGAAATTATTACTGATATTCCTTCTGTAGAGCATGAGTATGCTGCAAATAATGAAAGCGTAATGGATTATACTGTCTCATTAATGATTGCAAATTCTAGTTTTTCAAATACTGTTACGGATCTTAAAATATATCCAAACATCGATTCTTGTATCACTGATTACGATTTAGTGATTGAGCCTTTAGATACATTTATGACCTATGGTTTTTTTGTATTTAGCCATGCGTGTGTAGACTTAGTAGATGGGCAAAGTGCTACTTGGAATTTTGGTGATAATACTGTTGGTGATGATTGGGAAACGTATCATGAGTATACAGAAATTGGCGAATATGTAGTGACACTATCTTTCCTAGATATTAATGGTAAATCGTATACTCAACAGAGAACCATTACGATTGCAGATGAAGGCATACCTGTTATTACCATAGCTGTAGAGCCTGTATTAGGGGCTGAAAATGTATATGATTTTTCAGTTAATTCGAGTTTAAGTAATAAAAGTGATGTGTCATATCTTTGGGATTTTGGTAATGGTAAAACGTCTACCGATTCTAATCCCGTTATGTTTTTTGAATCCCCTAATGCCTATGATGTCACGTTAACGTCTACTTATAAGGACTTTGAAGTAAAAGATACTATTATTGTTCAAACTCAGTTTGACTATTGTGACTTTCCTAGACTTCTTTCACCAGATTTTGAAGTGGTTGAGCGTAGTGGTCGTGAACAATACGGGCGAGAAGTGACGTTGTTGATTCGAAACAACGAATGTGTTTCTCAAGGGGTTACATGGGATTTTGGTGATGGTGAAACGCTTACTACACATTTAAATGAGGTTACTCATACTTACACTGATGCTGGTATATATCATGCATCAGTGAACAATGGTGTTTATAATGCTTCAATCATAATTGATATACGATCTATGCCTGCTATTAACTTTACAGTTGATGAAGTGAAAGACACTCAAAGTGTTGAATTAACTGCCAATGCTTATCGATCTATAAATGATTTAATTCTTGATTCTTTTCCTAGTCTAGCGACTGAAACATTCAGTACAACATGGTCTGTGTTAGCGCATGACTTGGTGATAACTGGAGACGTATTTGATTTTAATTTTGATGACTTTAGTGTTGATCAAGTTGTTGTTCAAATGAAAATCGAATCCGATATTAATGATGACGAAATTGTTAAAACCTACACAATTGATAAAAGTGAAGATTTAAATTGTACATCATTAGAAGACTCACAATTAAATGTAAAAGATATCGATAAAACGACCGTTACTTTTGAGTTAGAAATGACAAATGATTGCGATTCTATTGTTAACTATCAGTGGGCTTTAGGTTCTGAAGTTGTGTTTACAACGGATTATGAAGTAACAGCGTCCTATGCTCGTGAGCAGGTTTATACCGTTACCGTTTATGTGCCATCAATTAATCAAACAAAAATTATGAATTTTTTAATTGCTTTTGATTATGTACAAGAAGGTGAAAATGAAATAGTAGTTGAAGCGATAGTTAATGACTTAACTGTAGAAACTAATTTATATTTTTATGGTAATGATCAGGTGCAAATTATTGATAACCGAGATCAAGATCGACAAATATTAGATACGCCACAATGGGATCAAGAATTATCAATCTCGCATAATGGTGAAACCATAGCGTCTCCTGAGTATGGTGTGTTCTGGAATCTGCCTCCTTATGTATTTTATGAAGGGAAGTCCATAACGCATACTTTTGAATCCTATGGCCGTTATTATTATAGCTTGCAGGTGTTGGAAGAAACTGAGAAGTTTGCAGTTTGGTTGCCATTAGATGTTGTTGAATCTAATTAGCTTTTTTAATACAAAAATAAAAAAGCGCATTGGAATTTAATCCAATGCGCTTTTTTTTGGTTTTAATTTTGAGCATAAAAAAAGCGCAAAGGAAAAATCCAATACGCTTTAATGTTACCGACTAATCATTAATTTAGGACGCTAATAATAAATACTAGTGAATGTCCTAATTTCATATTTAGTGCTGGTGACCGCCTTCACCGTGAATGTGCTTGTGCGCTAACTCTTCTTCAGTTGCTTCGCGAACCGTTTCAACCGTACCAGAAAAATGTAAGTTTCTGCCTGCCATTGGGTGGTTGCCATCAACAGTAATATCATCGCCTTCTATTTCAGTAACTGTGAAGTGTGCAACTTGGTCGCCGTTTTGAGCAGTAAACATCATGCCAACTTCTAAGTCTTCTACGCCTTGTAATTGTTCACGTGTTACTGAGTGAATTAATTCAGGGTTGATGTCGCCGTATCCGTCTTTTGCATCAATTGATACTTCAAATGCTGCGCCAGCTTCTAAACCTTCTAATGCGTTTTCTAAACCAGGTACGATGTTAGCCGCGCCGTGAAGGTAGGCTAAAGGTGCTTGACCTTCAGATGTATCAACGACTTCACCTTCGTCATTTTTTAATGTGTAGTGGAATGCTACTGCACTGTTGTTTGCAATTTTCATCTTGTCTCTCATTTCACAAGCCAATGAATGTCTTCACCAGATTTTATAGGTACAACTTGATCATCACCAAGAGGTAAGGTATTAGGTGTCGTCCAGCTTTGTTTTGTTAATGTCACTTTGTCTGAGTTAGGATTTAATCCATAAAACAATGGGCCATTTAAACTTGCGAACGCTTCTAATTTGTCTAATGCGTTATTGGCATCAAATACTTCCGCGTATAATTCTAATGAAGCATGAGCAGTGTAAGAGCCAGCACAACCACAGGCTGCTTCTTTTTTGTCTTTTGAGTGGGGGGCGCTGTCAGTGCCTAAAAAGAATTTTTGATCACCGGATGTCGCAGCTTTTACTAATGCATCTTGATGAATGTTTCTTTTTAAAATAGGTAGACAGTAATAATGTGGGCGAATGCCACCTGCTAACATGTGATTACGGTTAAACATTAAATGATGTGCGGTAATAGTAGCGGCGACATTTTCGTTTTGTGCGTTAACAAAATCTACCGAATCTTTAGTGGTGATGTGCTCTAACACAACTTTTAAATTTGGGAAGTCTTTAATTAACGGGCTTAATACCTGTTCTAAAAACAACGCTTCACGATCAAAAATATCAATGTGGCTGTCTGTGATTTCGCCGTGTACTAATAATTTCATACCGACTTCTTGCATGGCTTTTAATGCAGGGTAAATCAGTTTGACATCTGTTACACCAGAGTCTGAGTTTGTAGTCGCGCCAGCAGGATACAATTTAGCGGCAACAATTTTGCCTGTCGCGTATGCTTTTTTGATTTCTTCAGGGCTGGTTTTGTTTGTTAAATACAACACCATTAAGGGCTCGAAGTTTGAACCTTCTGGGATATGAGATTTGATACGATCATAATACGCTAATGTGTTTTCAGTATTGGTCGCAGGTGGCACAAGGTTCGGCATAATAATCGCACGACCCATATAGCGGCTCACATCTTTAGTGGTATCTTTTAATGCCTGTCCATCACGTAAATGAATGTGCCAGTCATCGGGACGAGTAATGCTTATTGTATCTGTCATAAAATTATCTTTTAAAAGTTTTTAAAATGAGTTTTTAATGTGTTTGGCAAATTACTGTTCTGAAATTTGTTTTAACATGCTTAATGCCATTGCCTCAGCAACACGAATACCATCAACGCCAGCTGATAAAATCCCACCAGCATAACCTGCACCTTCACCCGCTGGGTACAAGCCTTTAGTATTGATGCTTTGGTAAGTGTCATCACGCTTTATGCAAAGCGGTGAAGACGTTCTGGTTTCTGCTGCGGTTAACACTGCATCTTTTCGACCAAAGCCTTTAATTTTTTTATCAAAAGCAGGAATCGCTTCACGAATCGCTTCATTAGCAAAGTCCGGTAACAATACTGATAAATCAGTCAAGGTCACACCCGGCTGATAACTAGGTGTCACGTCGCCTAATTCTGTAGATGGTTTCTTATTTAAATAATCGCCTACTAACTGTACGGGTGCATTGTAGTTTTCTCCACCCAAAACATAAGCTGCTTTTTCAATTCTACGTTGTAATTCAATACCTGCTAACGGATCACCTGGGTAATCTTTTGCAGGTTCAATGCCCACAACAATGGCCGCGTTTGCGTTGCGCTCATTTCGTGAATATTGGCTCATGCCGTTACTCACTACATGGCCTTCTTCGGAAGTGGCTGCCACCACCGTGCCGCCTGGACACATACAAAAACTGTATACGCTTCGGCCGTTTTTACAATGGTGCACTAATTTGTAATCCGCAGCACCTAAACGTTCGTTACCAGCATTTGTGCCAAAGCGTTCTTTGTCGATCATGCTTTGAGGATGTTCAATTCGAAAGCCTACTGAAAACGGTTTGGCTTCCATGTAGATATTTTGTTTTTGCAATTGCTCAAAGGTGTCACGTGCAGAATGGCCCACGGCTAACGCAATATGGTTAGACATAATCGTTTGGCCGCCTTGTGAATCTGAACCTCTAAGTCTGACGCCTTTAACCGCATCGCCATCCATTACAAATTCTTCAACGTGGCTGTCAAAACGAATTTCACCGCCCAAATCAATAATGGTTTGGCGCATGTTTTGAATCATTTTGACAAGTTTGAATGTACCAATATGCGGTTTGCTGATGGTGAGAATTTCTTCAGGCGCGCCTGCTTGTACAAATTCGTTTAATACTTTTCTGCCGTAATGCTTACGGTCTTTAATTTGGCTGTAAAGTTTACCATCAGAAAACGTACCTGCGCCGCCTTCGCCAAACTGTACGTTTGAGTCAACATGTAATTTACGGTTACGCCATAAATCCCATGTGTCTTTGGTGCGGCGTTTCACGTCTTTACCACGCTCTAAAATAATTGGGTTAAACCCCATTTGCGCTAAGATCAAACCAATAAATAATCCACAAGGGCCAAAACCGATCACAATCGGGCGGTCAGTATGTGTGGTTTGTTCTGTTGGTAATTCACCCACAAATTGATACGTGGTATCAGGCGTGGCTTTAATATTTTGGTTGCCCGCAAAGCGTTCAAGCAATTCAGTATTAGATAATGTGTCCACATCTAATGTGTAAATCATTTTGATTTGTTCGCGTTTACGCGCGTCATAGCCGCTTTTAAATACGCTAAAAGACAATAAATCTTCTTCATTGATATTAAGAAGAGTTAAAACAGCTTGTTGAAGATCATCGTCTGTATGATCTAGAGGTAAAATAACTTGCGTTAGGCGCAGCATGGTTTGAATTCGGCTTGTTCAAAAAAGGGCGCATTTTACGCTATTTTGTAAAAAAGGTCATGGCCAAAAGCGTGTTTCTTTGTATGTAAAAAGCAAAATAGACTTTTCAGTAATGATCGATCAAATTTCCCGTGTGATCTGGTTGTTGAACAGACACACTAGTTGAAAAGTTTTGTTTTGCGTCTAAGTACCCATAATATGGCTGATTTATATGTGAGGTTTTTTGCATGACGTTTCCAAAACTGAATTTGATTTATGTTGTTGGTGCACTTATCGCTTTTCTTTGTTGGTATATAGCTAAAACTGTCCCTATTTTTATCGCTGGAACATGGATTATCTGCATCTTTTTATTGTTTGGTTGCCCTTGGTTTTTGCTATTGAGACGTGAATATAAAAAAGAAATGGAGCAAAAATATAAGCAATACATACTTGAGAAGCGCTCTAAATTGCCTAAAAATAAATCTTGGGCAGAATATCAAAAAGCAGAAAAACGTAAACATTTAGATTAAAACATCTTTTTATCTGTGAAAGATTTCATTGCATAACCGCTAAATATTGAGCCCGTTAGGTTCAATTGTTTGCATAGTACCGCTGTATTTAACTAATAAACGTGCATTTAATTGAATATTGTAAGATATTCAAAGATTCCTTAATGCTACTGAATGTAATAAAATCTTGGCTTAACCAAATAATGATGAGTGGAAATGAAAAAATTAGGAGTGAGATTGCCATTAATGGTGATTATAAGTCTGTGTTCGACCTTGGCAATGTCTAAAGCAGTTGAAAAATCAGGTAGATGGTTTGGTTATTGGGGCTGGAATGCCGGCCAGTACACAAAAAGTGACATCCACTTTACTGGCGATAATTACGATTTTACTTTAAACGATGTCATCGCAAATGATCGCCAAAGCCCATTTAGCTTCTATAATTATTTTCAGCCTAATCGCATTACGATTCCACAAACCAATTTTAAAATCGGTTACTTTTTTGATGAACATTACTCAGTAAGTGTCGGAGTGGACCATATGAAATATGTCATGGATGCGGGTCAAACTGTAAAAATAAATGGCAATATTACAAATAGCGGCACTGTGTATGATGGTATTTATGACAACCAAGATATTGTTTTAGATCCAGAATTTTTAAAATATGAGCATACTGATGGACTTAACTATTTAAACAGTGAACATAATTATTCAAATCAGTGGTTCACTAAATCGATTACAGAAAAAATGAATGTCACGACACATTGGTTGGTTGGAATGGGTGGTGGCGTATTAATGCCAAAAACAAATGTGACGTTACTAAATAACCCACGACATGATGATTTTCATTTTTCAGGTTTAGGAGTGAATGTAAAAGCTGGGTTAAATGTGTTTGTAGGTCAGCATTTTTTTGTGCAATCTGAATTAAAAACTGGATATATCAATATGTGGGACATTCGTACCACTATTGATGAGTCAGACAAAGCCTCTCAACAATTCATGTTTATGCAGGCTAATATATTATTAGGTTGGATGATTTAATTTATTGTCACTATTCAGTTCACACTAAAATTTGCACTGATCTGCGTTAAAAAATGATCAAAAGTTTGTCTGGAACAAACTTTAACGACGGATAGTCGGCCTGAAGGGCGAAGTACAGGATGTTCTGAGTATTTACACATGTAAATTCACATTTTTCGCCTTGTTCAGTACAAATTTGATCGCTACAGGGATGTAGCTTATTAGGGCAATGCAGGAGCATATTGCCGATCGCAACCTGAACAGTTACGAATGTTGCTGAGTTGCTGAATAGTTACATATTATTTCGATTCGTGTTTGAAAAGGGCTTTGTGCCCTTTTTTTGTGGGTGGCTGTTTTCGTAGGTCGTTCTTTATGTCGTCAAACTCAATACAAAAAAATGCCCACAACTAAGTGGGCATGTTTATATCTAGCTTTTAATATTAACTGTCTTGCGCAATCATATGTATGTCGCGTTGTGGGAATGGAATAGTTAGACCCGCATCTTCAATTGCTGCTTTTAATAATGGGCGCGCATCAAAATAGAACGACCAATAGTCTTCAGTTTTAACAAATCCACGAACCATAAAATCAACTGAACTGCTGCCTAAATCCACAACAGCAACGACATTACCTTCGTCTTGTATTATGCGCGGATCGTTTTTTAACACGTTTTCCATTGCCGTTTTGCCTTTTGCAATGTCATCAGAATACGCAATACCAATGCTGATTTCTACGGCGCGTACTGGGCTTGCTGTAAAGTTTGTGATGTTGCCATTAGCAATTGGGCCATTTGGAATAATTAATATGCGCTTATCAAAGGTTCTTAAAGTGGTGACAAAAATTCCGATATCTGTAACTTCACCTTCTGCGCCCTGTGCTTCGATGTAGTCACCGACTTTAAAAGGACGAAAAATCAAAATCATCACGCCGCCAGAAAAGTTAGACAAACTGCCTTGTAATGCTAAGCCTACTGCTAAACCCGCTGCACCTAATACCGCTACAAAAGACGTAGTTTGAATGCCAACCATAGAAGCGACACTGATTACTAATAATACTTTTAAAACAATCTCAAAAATATTCGATAAAAAATTCGCTAATGTTTCATCAGGTAATCCTTTTGAGGTGGACTTTCGTACAACATCACTTAAACGGCCGATGATCCATAAACCTACCACTAAAACAATAATAGCTAATACAACTTTACCACCATAAATAGTGGACAACTCCATAAGTTTGTCGAGTTGGTTTTGAAATTGAACTTTGATTGAATCCATTTTGAAGCCTTTTTTATGGGTTAATTAAACACTTGTGAATCATAGCTTAATTTTATTACAAATTTAATGGGCAGAATAAGTCTTAAAAATATTTGGAGTGTAAAAGGATACTGAAAGATAGTGTGGCTATCGTAGGAAAAAAAGGGTGGAAGCACGACAGCCAATTTTAAATGTTACTTGCAATTTATTGCGCATTTTTTAAGTGGCGTTAAATTAAATTGATTGGTAATAACCGCTTTTGCTCGAGATATTTTAATTTCACTGGCATAGGGGCCAACTTGAACACGATGCCAGCCATTAGAGCTTTCAATTGTGGTTTCAGGTAATCCACCTAAAATAAATTCAGCTCGTAATTTATTGGCATCATCAATATTTTTAAAAGATGCAGCTTGTAATACATATTGTTTTTTTGCGGCATTAATGGCTTTTATGTCCAAGGGCTTAGCTTCAGGCACCACCACTTCTTGATCTTTTAGAGTTTTGTAAAAATCAAATGCATCTTTTACTTGTTCGGTTTCTTCTTTAATTTCTTTGATTTCTTCTATTTTTTTTGTGATTGCTTCAACGTCACTTTCTTTAATTGCGTCTTTGATGCTGTTTTTTACATCATTGAGAATCTGGTCATTTTTTTGTGATTTTAAATTGACGCTGTCGTGGTCTATGGGCTCCACTTTTACATTGCTTAAATAGACTAAAGCTGAAACGAATGTGATGATCACTGTGGTTGAAAATATCCATACCCATCGTGGAACACGAGAGGGTTTTGCTTCGGTGTTGCGTCTTGGGGCGTAATCTTTTGCCACTTTTAATGTTGCCTCTTATGGTTACAGTTGCATCTATAGTTACAGTTGCATCGATGTTAGATGGAGCGAAAGGATCGCTCAAATTCAAAAAGCGCGTATAGTAACTTATATGGTTTGAAAAAGGTGCATGCATTTAGGCATTCTATTTCAAAATTGAGAAAAAGTTTGTGAATATCAGACTTTTCAACCCTTATTTGGTTTTGCTTGTCTTGTAATAATTGTTTGGATAACTGCTCAAGTTTCACCTTTGGGTTTAATATCGTTGTGCTGGTGAGTAACTCGTATTTTATTTTTAAAGGCGTGCTTGGATTAGGTTTGTCGCGTTTATCTAAATAATTGTGTGACAACAATGACAACGCTAACGCACTAGGTGGTATGTTTTGCCACCATAAATCATCTTGTTGTAACCAGCTTGAAAGCGGTTGTTTGATGTTTTGTTGTAAGCCCATCGCATGGATGATTTGATCGGTTTGTAATGAGTGATTTGGAAAATCAGTATCAGTGTGAGGTGTGACACTTAATAAATACTCAGACATCCATGAGTGAATCCAAGTGTTTGCATCTGTTAATCGCGTGCTTAATGTGTCGTTTTGACGATAAACAAACGCGTCGTGTTCAAATGCGTTTTGCCAACTTTGAATCAAACTGAATATGCTTGAATTAGACGGCTCTATGTTAAATATCAGTGTTGCTGAAAAATCCGATTCTTTATTTATGGATACATTGTCTATTGTAGAAAGATGATGAATCCAAACATTAAGCACTTCAGCATTGTTATATTGAATAAATAAACCCAGCTGTGTTTTGTGTGCACGAATGGATTTGCAAAAATGTTTTAAGGATTGATTTTCATGTGATACCGATAAGATAAATGCTTGGTATATAGTCTTTAATAGGGTTTTCATAATTACAACTCGTTAGGGTCCACATCAATAAACCAACGCACTTTGCTTTGTTTTTGCAATGCGTTTTGTAAAATGGTGATGGCCATGTGCAACTGCGAGCGATGCTGACTTTTAAGTACCAAATGAAACCGATAGCGATTGGCCAGCTTTGCCATAAACGCAGGCATCGGCCCAATGCAGTCTACCTGTGGTGGTAACGGTATTTGCTTTAATGCAATGAGTGCGCTTTCTGCGGTGTAAGCATATTGGTGATCTGCCTGAATTAATGCGCTGAAATTAAACGGCGGCAATAACATGTCGTGGCGTGCATCTAAAAGCTGTTGAGCGTAAAACTCATATTGGTTGTTTTCAATCGCCTGAAATAAAGGGTGAGTAGGATGATAGGTCTGTATCAACACTTCGCCTAAATCTTTAGCGCGACCACTTCTGCCAGCCACTTGGGTCAATAACTGTAAGGTGCGTTCTTCGCCTTTAAAGTCGGCACTGAATAATCCTGAGTCACAATCTAACACGCCCACTAAGGTCACTTGATCAAAATGATGCCCTTTTGCCAGCATTTGTGTGCCAATAATAATGCAGGGCTCACCGTTTGAAATGATCTCTAGCTGAGTCTTAAGCGCGTCTTTGGTTTGGGTGCTGTCTTTGTCTAAACGAATAATATGGGTATTAGGAAAGTGCGTTTCTAAATACATTTCGCTGCGAACCGTACCGTTACCAATAGCCGTTAGGCTGTGTGACGAGCAAGACTTACATTGGCGTAATATGGGTTGAGACTGATTGCAGTGATGACAAATGAGCTGGTTTTTATGTAGCGTTAAACGCGCGTCGCATTGATGACACACCGCTTGCCAGCCACATTCTGTACACATCACAGTAGGGGCAAAACCACGGCGATTTAAAAACAATAATACTTGTTTGTTGTGTTCTAAATGCTGTTGAATTCTTGAGTGAAGCGGCTGACTGATGCCATCAACGGGCTCGTGTTGTTTTAAATTCACCATTTCAATAAACGGCATTTGCGCATTGGCGGCACGTTGGGTTAATCGATGTAATACAAATCGATTATTTAGCGCGTTGTGCAATGACTCTAACGACGGCGTTGCGCTTGCCAATACCACGGGAATATTTTGTTTTTGTGCGCGCACAATCGCCACGTCTCGACCATGATATCGCAACGTGTCGTTTTGTTTGTAAGCGCCGTCGTGTTCTTCATCGACAATGATCAAACCTAAATCAGGTAGGGTGCAAAACACACTAGAGCGAGTACCCAAAACAATACGCGCGTCACCTGATCTAGCATCTAACCAAGCGTCATTACGTTGCGTGTCGTTTAACCCAGAGTGTAATAACGCAAAGGTAGTATCAAAACGGGCTTTTAAGCGCTTAATGGTTTGGTCGATTAGACTGATTTCAGGTACTAAAATTAACACCTGTTTGTTTTGGTCCAGCACCTGTTGCATCAATTGCAAAAACACTTCGGTTTTACCAGAACCTGTGACACCAAATATTAAATGGCACTGAAACCCAGCATCTAACGCAATGTTGTCTAAAACCGTTTGTTGTTCAGTATTCAATTCAAGGGCGTTGGGATCAGTAGCCTGATTATGCAAAATTGGGATGGGTAAGTCGGTTTTAACCACCAAGCCCTGTTTGATTAATGTATTGCGTGACGAGGGCGACAACTCTAACGAGGTGGCTTGTTTACTACTAATCGCCGCTTGCGAATTAAGCTGGCTTAACCAAGCTTGTTGTTTGGGTTTTTTGGCTAACTGATTAGGGTGAACTAATTTTCCTTTATCAGTTAACTGCGTCACCGATACCGTCGATTTTTGTGCGGGATTGTCGCCGCGCAGGCCTTTTGGGAGCATTAAAGACAGACATTCGCCCAAACGGTAGTGGTAATATTGCGAAACCCAGCGAGCCAATTCAAGCATGTCGGCGCTTAAAGCGGGAGTCGTATCGAGTACTTTGGTGACCGGTTTGACCTTTTTAGGGTCAAAATCAATCTCATTTTTGCAACACAACACAATGCCTACCAACTGCTTTGCATTAAAGGGAACTAAAACGCGAGTGCCTGCATCTAAAGGCTCATCGGTGCTAAGCTGATAGGTGAATGGCGTGTTCACTCGAACGGGTAAGGCAACTTCTACAAACAATGTCATCTTTTGTTGTGTCTTTTTTAATCTCTGGTATGATGTGCGCCCTTCAAACTTCGCTTTTTGTTGATGCTCTTTAATAAGAGTAAAAACGGCGAAATCCCTGTGCGGTATTGATGTTCTTAACCAGCATCTTTGGCGGCACGTAAAACGTATAAACGGTAAGGTATTAAACCATGAAAAAAGATATTCACCCAAATTATGTTGAAATGAATGCATCATGCTCTTGTGGCAACGTTGTAAAAACTTTCTCTACTAAAGGCGGCGACATGACATTGGACGTATGTTCATCTTGTCACCCTTTCTACACTGGTAAGCAAAAAACAGCAGATGTTGGCGGTCGTATCGACAAGTTCAACAAACGTTTCAACCGCGCTGCAAAATAAACCAGTTTTTTGGTTTACTAAAAAAAGCCTGCATTTATGCGGGCTTTTTTGTGGGTGAAAAGTGAGTGTTAAGAGTAAAATACGATAATTGTTGGCTGATAAAAAGCATGGGAAGTAAGTCGATCTTTATTATGTATGTCAAAGTAGCCGCTTACTATTTTATCTATGTCTAAATAAATGAAATTACACAATAGGATTTAAAATGAATGAAAAAATAATGAAAGTTTTATATAAGTATGATGCTCATTTTTTACTGCTTATTGCATTTTTTACAATGCTTCTGTCAGCTCAAGGTAATCCTTTATTTGCAAGGATTGTCGGTTGGGTTTCCAATGCGGATGTGAGTTTTGCAAGCACATTAGCGAATTATCGTGGAAAAGATACGACTTATTATTTTAGTTTGGGTGATGGAGAGTTGTATACTTATTTTATTCTTGCTTTTCTAGCTGTTATCTCTTCATTGTTTTACTGTGCGTTTTATATTTTGTTATTTGTATATAAATATGTTTTTGAATCAAAAGATATAAATTTTCATTCATTACGTTTGTTTGGGGGGTTGGTGTTTTTTTTGGTTGCACTTAAACTAGATAAATCCTATCTAATACTTAATATTATTACTTTAAATTATTTTGGAGTGTACTGAAATTGGTATGTTAGTGGATCAAACCGACACGGATGTTCTGTTATTAGATACAACGACGATTCATGCTAGAAAAACCGTTGAGTTTTCGGTTGGGTGAATAAAATTTTGTGGGTTGTCGTTTACGGCAACACAGTAATATTAGTTTTGTTTGCGTAAACGCCAACCCACGTTTTAAATGCTTTTTTAAAGTTTTAATAAATTCTGATCATTATATGAGTGATTTTAATCTTCAATTATTCTAAATATAGAAAGTCGAGAAAGACCACTGTTTCCAGTGACCTTTGAAAATATCCAGCGTTAATTCAAGCGTTTAAGCCACTTTAACAATGGTCGGTCTAATACTTTTCTATGATCTCTTACATCAATTAAATAATTGTCAGCCTCTCCACCATCACTCGGATTATTGATAACTTTGACGGTTGCATGTGTGAATAACATTCCAGTATCAATCAACATAGGTGTCATTGAGCCGCCTCCACCGAGCAATAACACTTTTCCAGAATAATCGCTTAGTTTATCAGTGTACGTGCGCTCTCCAGTGAATGCGCAGTTAATATCGATGTGATGTTGTACGCTAGCTAAATGGCCAAAGGTGTCATAATCTTTATAAAATAATTCGATATCCATATATTTGAAATCTGATAAATCTTCTTCTGCCAATCCAAATACGTATTGAGTACTATAAGCATTTTTACCTAAAAACCCTGGTACACCTAATATAGTCAGTGTGTTTGTTGGTTAGCCCTGCAAAAAAAGATCTACATGCCCAATTATTTTGATTAGCAACACTTCAATTCCAACTGTTTGTTTCAATATTTTTGTGTTAATTCATTAATAATTTACGGTACAATTTTTCGAATATAATAAAATTTACATTGTACCGACCAAGTGCGAGCTTTATACGCCTACTACTTTTAATAATTCGTACCGCTAAAAATATCAATTCTTGATTGTTTTTATTCTTCGTCTTTTCGTTTTTTTCGTTCGGAGAATCGGGTCCTAATAATCCATTTTGACCAATCCAACGCAAAACACCTCTAAAAGTGAACCTCCCTTTTGATCACGATATCAAATGTCGATGTCTATTTTAATCTCGATTCATAGGATCGCCTTCAGGCTGTCAATCAAATGTGGGTGACGGCTTAACTTCAAAAAATCATTTTTATAGCCAATTTTGGATCCGACCCCAGTATTACACGACCCCAATATTATATTTATGTCCCTTCTGTCTTGTATTAATTGAAGGCACGATTACGATTCTTAATTATGTTAATATTTATTTTTTGTAAAATTTGAAAATGATTGGAATCGGTACATTTTAATTTAAAAAATGCATCCAATCACATGATTGAATCGTCTGTAGTATTTGTGTTAATTATTAGGTGAAAAGTATGATGTCAAAGAAGGAAAAGCAAATAATGGGGTATTTGTTAGGTCGATGTGCGTTGAAGGATCAAGAGGCATTCGAGCAATTATATAGTTTATGCAGCGCCAATTTGTACGGGTTATTATTTAAAATGCTTAAAAATAATGACGATAGTAATGAGGTGCTACAACAAGTATTTGAAAAAATATGGCGTATGGCTCCTGGCCTTACTTCTGAAATTGAATATCCATGGGCATGGTTATGTCAGGTAACTAGAAATTTAGCCATCGACTCTATTAGAGCTAAAGCCAGACAAAAACTTGAATTTCAAGAAAATGTTCCAGAAGTAAAGGATACTCATAATAACTTTTCATACGAGCCAAAGTTAGATGAGTGCATTTCAACTTTAAATTCACAACAAAAAATAGCCATAACTAAAATTTATCAATTTGGATACACCCAAAGTGAACTGGCCACCCATTTAGATGCCCCACTTGGTACAGTTAAAAGTTGGATTCGTCGTGGATTGGAGGCTTTAAAAATATGTCTATCTTGAATCGATACAAACAAGAAAATGTAATTGAGCATTTAGCGAGTCATTATGTGCTAGGGGGGTTAACTGCATTGGTTAGATCTCGTGTAGAGGTGTTGGCTAAACAATCTCCAGAATTACAGCAACAAATTAATATGTGGCAACTTAGGTTTGAAGGTATGAATCATGCAAAGGCTATATCGCCACCTGAATTTGTTTGGAAGAAAATAAAAAATAATGTGCTAACTAATCAGTATAAATCAAAGGGTAGTTTATCCACAATTATCAACTCTTTTTGGCGCACTGCTGCGGTGACATTTTCCCTTGTTCTTACCTTAATTATTCTGATTCCTAATCAAGATGTAACTACACCAGTACTTGGATATACAGCAGCAATGCATGGAGTTAATGATCAAGAAATTCAGTTTATTGTTAATGTTTATAAAGATAATGACGCGGATAATACGTTTATTAAATTGTTAATGAATCAGAGAAAAACAAATATAGAAATCAGTGGCGTATTATGGAGTAAATCATTTGGCAGTGAGGAATTGGTTCAGTTAGGGGCAGTGAAAACATTAATTGAGCAAAATATATTAACTAAAGAACAATGGACATTAATTAAGCAAAGTGAGTCTTTAATTATAACTAGAGATGATTCAATATTAAGTGAGCGTATATATGAAGGCGTTTGTGTTCAATTAGGGGATTGGGGCTGATAAAAAGTCGATTTAAAATAAAAATGGGTATCAAGGAAAAAATATCCATTTTTATTGCATCCAATAATCAAGTTGAGTCGTTTGTATATAGGAATGCTTTATAAATTTATAAATATCTGAAAAATATTTCTAAATATGAGATTCCTTTAAAATTGATGACTATTTATTTGATGAATAAATAAAAAAATTTCACAATATACCAAGTTAAGCAATGCCTGAAGATGGAAGTTCTTAAAGGCAGAATTTAATTGGATGTTCAATTTATGGAAACTTCAGTCAGTTATGAATTTATTTTTAAATTAATCATGTCTTTAAATTATTGAGTAATAAATGATGAAAAAAATATCAGAAATTAACATAACAAAAATGCTTGCACCGCTAACGTTAATGGTTTTATTTTCTTGCACCGACGAGTTTTATGAAGATGTGGACGCTTTAAATGATCGATACAACCCAGCGGCCAGTCAAGATGAAACTATCGATGCAAATGAAGAAACGAAAAATGGAAAAATAATTAATGAATTAGATCAGGATAATGATTTCTATTCTGATGCCATTGAATTGCAATTAGGCTCAGATCCAACTGATCCGTTAAGTATTCCGCAAGATTCTGATAATGACCAAATCCCCGATTATTTAGATGCATATCCATTTGATCCTACAATATCTGTAAAAAAGATAAAAGTGTCTCAAAGTAATCTAGATTATGATGTTGTGGTTGAGGTTTTAGGGATGACTAAAATTTTATCTCCAAACGAAGTAGTGGAATTCACAGTTGGAAATTTAGATTATTTAGTTAACTTTACTTCTATTGAATTTAATGAATTTACTCGTTGTGAAATTAAAGATGAATCGATCGAAAATCAAATAGATTATCAATGTAGAGCGTGGATCAGCAGTGAAATATTGAATCAAGGTTATCCATTAGATAAAGATGAGGATGACTATTTGAATAAAACGTACTGCACTATAAACACTTATAATGTAGATGGAGTATATGCCGATGAAATAGAGAATTTATATTGTTATGGTTTATTTTATCCTGAATTTATTAATCTATTTTCAAATATAAAAAGTTTAGAATTTTATAGCTATTCAACTGAATATTTAGATGATATTAAAATAGATAAGTCTACGAAATTAACTGATATATATTTAAACGGAATGGATTTAGATACGATTGAATTTAATAATTGTGATGAGTTGTTATCGGTGTTCGTTGATAACTCAACGGTTAATGGAGTTGATATATTAAATTGCTCAAATATTGAATCCTTCGTATTTTCAGGTGAACTCAATTATTTAATAACGGGTGAGCTCGATTCAGAAAAAGTGACATTTTTTTATAATTGGACACTGTTGACTAAAGGTGATTTTTTAGGGAGTCAGTATATTATAATTGATAATGTAGAAATAGAAACCAATACTGAAGTCGGTATGGATTACCCAATTGTCATTGAGACTAATACCGGGGTAGGCACAGGGGTAGGGACAGGGGTAGGCACAGAGACAAGGACGAGGACTGGCACTGGCACGGGCACAGGGATAGGCACAGGCACAGGCACACAATCAAATATACATACTAGTACTGAAACAAATACTCAGATTCGAACACAAACGGATATACAAACTGGAACTAATATTGAAACATCAACGGATACTAATGATTGGTCAACTATTTCAACAGACACATATTCAGATATGAATACCCAAACTTTTACAAGTTATTAATCAGACCAAATCGAATAAAATAATAGAGTGTGTATTCACTCTATTATTTTATTTGTTGAATGATCATTCATATGTCATCGACTTATTTTTTGCATTTTTATAAGAGTTAATTAATAAGGAAAATAATTGATTTAGGGAGGGCTGAATAAGGGTATTTTAAAAAAGGTCAATATAGGCTTTATGAAATTGGAAATAAATGAAAGTTGTTGTGTTGAATTCCTAGTGCGACACAATTGGTCGCTCCTAATGGAATATGAAGTCCGTTTAATCGGGCTTTTTTGTGTCTGTTTGTGAATGTGAGTGATAACTTATTACGTCATCGCTAACTGATTTATCGTTGGAAATCTAATGGTTTTGATTTGTGCTTAATGGTTAAAAGTGGAGGTTAAAAGTGGAGGTTAAAAGTGGATGTCCCTTTTGGCTCTCCTTTTGACTCTTCCTTTTTGGCTATACAAAAGTCGATCTAATCAATCGAAACATACAATGAATAACGACGATTCATGCCCAAAAACCGCTGAATATTCGGTTGATTTTGTGAATTGTTGTTTACGGCAACAGGGTAATATTAGCTTTGTTGGTGTAACGCTAATCTATATTGTATATGCGGGGTGTATTCAGCTTAGACTCATTTCATATTGGATAAGGCTAGGGGTTGACAAGCTCAAAGGGGCGCTTTATTATTGCGCTCCTTTTTGGGGCCTTAGCTCAGCTGGGAGAGCGCAACACTGGCAGTGTTGAGGTCAGCGGTTCGATCCCGCTAGGCTCCACCAAAATTTAAAAAAACCAGATCTTAGTCTGGTTTTTTTTCGCCTGTTACTTTTCCAAACCTAATCACTAGGATAAAGACTAAACAATGTTTCATTGGGCTGTTTAGAGTTCTTAGTCTGAGCTTTGATTTGTTTAAAGTCTTTTGCAAATTTTACAAAATCAAAATCTTGTATATTTTTTTGTTGATTGTCTTGTTGATTGTATAAAAGGGAGTCCAGTAATGATAAAGACTCAGCAAGGGTTTGAGAATAGATTGAATAATCAAAGTTTTTTAGTTCGCATTGTTTTTCAAAATCAACCAATGCCTGTTTTAATTTATGCATAGATTGTTTTTTACACGCATCTAAGACACTCATTGAACTTAAAGTCGAAGTTTGGCTTGTTTGATTTGTAAAATCATGAGTTGTGGTGTTTTTAAGTGCATTTATTTTTAATTTCATCACGATAAAACTTATTCCCCATCCAATTATTAAAGCTAAATGCGTTAGCCAAATCCAGTTTGGAATTTTTGTAATAATCTCAGTTTGGATGACAGGGGATTGAGGGTTTGAAATGTTTTGATCAACCACACCAGAAATGTTTATTTCTCTTTGGTTAATTTTGCTAACTCGAAGTTGGTCAGAGTTAACATCCCACCATGTAATTGAATATTCAGGTAAGGTCACTTTACCGTTTTGTGTCGGTAAAATTGCCCATTTAGCTTGAATTAGGCCAGTGTTTTGATTGTTGATGATTTTGTCTGAGCGAATTTCATCTTCAGAATAAATTTTTAATCCAGAAATGGCCGGGATGCTTAATTTAGGTAAATAGTTGTTGGTTAACCCAGACATTTGAATATCAATCACTCGGGTCAAATTTGCATCATTTGTCATATTAAAGCTTGGCGCTAAATTGTCTTTTAACTGTATATTAGTTGCAGGTAACCAAGGTTTGTTTTTTGGGTATTGCGCAGGAATCGGTTTGACATTCACAATAATTGGCAAGGACTCTGTGTTGAATATTTTATTTTTTCGATTAATTGCATATTGTCCATTTATTTTAAATTGGCCTAAATCAAACTGTCCTGCATTTTGTGGTGTGATTTGATAATACAATGTGGACACTTGATAGGATATTGAATTAATTTCTTCAGTGGAGGTTGGTAAATCACCAATCTGCTCTAAATTAAATGGCATGTTGCTTGGTAAATCTAAGTTTGCTGATTGCACATCAATTGCATTGTAAAATTTTAATTCAAGTAATAGCGGTTGATCAATATAAACACTAGTGTCACTAATTTTAGCGGTTAAGAAAAATAATTCATCTTGATAATTTGATTGATGGGCCGATCGAACATCTAGAGTAATTGGCGCAGATGATTCACCGTTGTAGGTAAAGGCAGGAATAATAATTTTACCTGAACGATTAGGTGAAATATTTAATACATATTCAGTAGTGGTGGAGCCAACTCCATTGATGTAACTTGAAGAAATATTGGGCCCATATTTATTGTAAATTTTAAAATCTTTTTCTAAAGGTTTTAAATTTAAATTGCTAACTTTTGCGTCAATTTTAATTCGAAATTGAATGATATCATTCACTTCTAAAATTGATTGAGACACCGTTGTAGTGACAGTCGCTTGACTGTACATACTGAAAATAAATAATAAAACAATGAGAGTAAATCTTTTCATTACCATTTTGGACCTTCTTGTATAAATTGTTGACCGTTGTTTTGTCTGAATTGTCTTTCAAATTGATTTTTATAAAATAGAAGTAGATCTTCATCTATTTCTAAATCTCTTTTCTCATCACTATCCAAATTATCATCGGTTTGTGTGTTTGTATCGGTTGATTCATCGGTTGATGTTTGGGTTGATGTTTGAGTTGTTGTATTGGTGGATGAGTCTGTCGAGGTCGATGTTTGAGTATCAGTGCTGGTTTCGCTACTGGTTTGTGTTGAAGTTGAAGTTTCTGTCGATGTGCTACTTTGTGTAGATGTAGATGTACTTGATTGGGTATCAGTTGAGGTCTGTGTGTCAGTCGAAGTCTCAGTTTGTTGCTGTTGTTGTAAATTAATTAATTGGTTGGTGGTATCAATCGCTTGATTGACATCTTCATCATCTTTTAATGATTTTGACGTTTGAAAATTTTCTAACGCTTGTTCAAACTGTTGTTTTTTAGCATGGGCTTGGCCTAGATTATAATAATCATCGGCATTTAACTCTAAGTCACTATTTTCTAAAATATCAATTGCTTGATCAAATTCATTATTTTTTAAATGTGAATAGGCTTTAAGTCTAGGATTTTCAAACAGTTGAGCTGCTTTGTCGTATTGTTTGTTTTCAAGTGCTTCTTTGGCTTGTTTGTCATAGGATTTCCAAAGATCGTTTGCGTCAGCATTTTTTGGAAGTAAGCTTACAATCAAGAATATTGCCGCAAATCCTGATGTATTGGGTTTCATAAAAGCAATCAAAAATAATGCCGAAACAACAGCCAAATATAACCCCAAATCAATTCTTTGAATGTATTCATTCTCCAGTGTAATTTTTTCACTTTTTTGTTGGTTTATCCACTGAATGTCTAAGTCATTGCGGCTTAGCCATTGCCATGGTTGATTAAGTTCTTTGCTTAGTTGATCAAATACAGAAGTATTTACTTTTGGAATGATAATTTCATTTCCTGCTTTTAAGTATTCTCCGTTTTCTAATTTTATAGGTGCGCCCATTTCAGTACCAACCACCAACGTTAAAAGTTGATGGTCTTTTAATTTATTTTTAATTTTTTTTATGTCACTGAATTCAATGCCATCTGTTAACCAAATAATCTTACCTTTTAAGACTGAATTTTTTTCAAACATATCGGCTGCAAGTGTAAATGCAGATTCTGGATTTGAACCTTTTAATGGAAGTATTTCAGGTTCAATAACTTGAGTTAAGTGCAAAATATTTTCACTGTCTTTTGTTAATGGTGAAATAATATGCGCATCAGCAGAATACATTATTAGAGCAGACATTGAGTTAGCTTGTTGCTTGATGATGTCTTGAATTTTTAATTGAACCCATTGTTTTCGAGAAGGGGGTAAGTCCGTTGCAAGCATCGACAAACTTGCATCTGCAATAATGATTAAGGATTCATTTGATTCATAAGCATCTTGTTGATTGGTTTTAACTGAAGGACCAGCAATGGCAATAATTGCGATTAATAATCCAAAAATAAACCACCATTTGCGATTGGGTTTTTGTGTATGTTGTTGGCCTGACAGTGCCAATAAAAATTCATTTGCAATAAGTGGTTGCCAAACATGATTGTTTCTTAAGGTTTGTTGTGAAAACCAAACCAAACCAATTAATGGGATAGCCAATAACCATAATGGTCTTAAAAAAGAAAAACTGGCAATAATATCTAACAAAGTCATTTTTTCTCCTGATTTAAATTCTGTAAACGTTGAGTTAAATTAAATATAAAAGGTAATAAAATAAATAATAAACAAATGGATAAGGCAACAAAAAAGTATTCTTTTTTAGGTTGTACTTGTAAGTTTAAATTTTCGTTTGGTTCTAATTGATCAATTGCTTGATAGATTTGTTGTAATTCGTAACTGTTTCTAGCTCGAAAGTATTGACCGTTTGTCATGGAGGCTATTTTTTCTAAAGTGATTTCATCAACACCACGATTATAAGCACTCACACCGATGGTATAAATTTTTATATTACTTTTTTGAGCGATTTCTGCCATTTCTAAAGGTGGACGTGTACTGCCATAATCTTCGCCATCCGTTAATAAAATAATGACTTTATTTTTAATCTCGGCATCTAATAATTTATTTATGGTGGTTGCTAGGGCGTCACCAATTACGGTACCTGAGCTTTGATCATCTAAATCACCGTATTGAACATTTTCAATGAAATCAGCAACTGTTTGAGTGTCATAGGTTAATGGCGCTTGAGTGGCGATATGTTTACCAAAAAAAACCAATCCAACTCGATCACCTGTGCGCTGTCTTAAAAAATCGCTAGCAATTAATTTGACCGCATCCATTCGGCGTACACGACGGTTGTTTAGCATCATATCTCTCTCCTTCATGGATTGAGAAACATCAATGACTAAAAACATATCTCTACCGGTTGTGGGGGTATTAAATGCATCAATTGGCAGTTGAGGGCGCATTAATGCAATTAATAAAAATGACCATGCGAGCAGTTTGAATATAAAATCCAACCAATTAATATTTGCCCCAGCATTATGGTTAAGTTGTTCTAGTTCAGCTGCAAAAGGCAGATGAATGCTTTGATTGGAAAGTTCACTGTTGGAATTTAATGCCACGTACAAATACCAAATTGGCATAAGAGGAAATAAAACGATTACCCACCACCATGCAAATTCGATTGATAATAAAGAGTTAATCATTTTAAACACTCCATTAATATCGCTTGAATATTTAAATTAAATTCCTCTGGGTTTGGAATTTCACATTTTAATTGGTAATGACTGTGAGCTAATAATTCAATCGTACTTTTTTGAATGTCAGGAAAATTTTTACGCAAAAAATCAAACCATTGATCTGTGTTGAGTGTTTGAATATTAATTGAATGTTTATTGCGCTTTAAATGCAGTTTAATAACGGTATTGGCTTGTTCGATTTTTTTATGATCGCTTAATTGATCGTTTTCAAATATAACGATCCAGTTTTTAAAAATGAATTGCTTAATTTTATGCTTTTTAAGTTTACGAAAAATAAATATTCCTGCAATGCATAAAATAACTAAACAGACAGCCAAAAGGATGTATCCCATTTGAATCGAAAATAGCCATTCATTGGGTAGTCGTTCTTCGGGTAATTGTGCTAATAGTGATTCTATTGTTTGGTTTGATTCATTCATTGTGTGAAGTTCTACGCTTTAAGTTTCTGTGCATTAAGATTAAATTTTTTAAGGTTAAGTGTTTTAAGGTTAAGTGTTTTAAGGTTAAGATTTTTAATATTAAGTGCATTAAAGTGTCCACCAATGTTGGATGGACTGTAAAATATCTAATTCATTATCTAGACAATTAGCGGGTAAATAACTCACTTTATGCTGTGCGCAAAATTGTTTAATGCGCAATTGCCTATGTTCAAAAGTTTGTTGCCAGTTTAATTGTTGGGAGCTTTTAGTGCTTTGAAACCAATGAGTTTTTCCTTTGTATGAAAAAGGAAGTGTGCCTTTTTTAGGTGGTTGGATTTCAATATTGTCAAATACATGGACAAACACAAGTTGATGATGGCGAGCTAAGTGGTTTAACGTTTGAATACATTGTGAATCTAAATGATAAAAGTCGCTGACAATAAATAAATGATGACCATGGCTTCGGCTAAATGATTTTAATGCGTCATTGAAAGAAAAAGCATTCGTATTTTCGCAAAGTTTAGTTGGAGAGATTGCAGAAAGTTGTTTGGCAATTAAACTTCCAGCAAGGGTTTTTCGCTGTAAGGGGAGGGTGAAACTGTGTTGAGCCCCCCAGCCATTAAATGAAACCTTATCGCCATTTTGTAAACTTAGCCAAGTAATCATCATACTTAAGCGTGCAGCTAAAACAGATTTGAATTGTTTTTGGCTGCCAAAAAACATGCTCGATGATTGGTCGCATAAAATACTAATTGGGCGTTCACGCTCTTCATGGTATACCTTAGTGTAGGCTTTTCCACTTCTTGCTGTAATGCGCCAATCAATATGTCTTATATCATCACCTTCATTGTATGGGCGTGATTCATTAAAATCTAATCCAGCGCCTTTATGCTTACTAATGTATTGACCGCTTTGCATATGTAGTTTTTTTGGGTGAGGAATTCTCAACCAATGATACGCTTTTTCTTTTAATGAAAATAAATTATCGACATCCACTAAATAATGATGTTGAATTTGATCGTTCATGACAGTCATCCTTTATTAGGAAACAGGAACTAAATCTAAAAGCATGTTCACCACGTCTTTTGCTTGCAGGCCTTTAGCTTGTGCATCAAAAGACAGCCACAAACGATGACGTAATATATCCGGTGCCACTGCTTGAACATCATTAGGAGTCACAAAATCTCTGCCTTCAAGCCAAGCATGGGCACGTGCACAACGATCAAGTGCAATGGTCGCCCTTGGTGAAACTCCACAAGCAAGGGCATTTGCAAGTTCTTCGGAGTAGTTTTCTGGCTGTCTTGTAGCCATGATTAATTGCACAATATACTCTTCAACAGCAGCAGCCATATGCACGTCTAGTACTTCTTTACGTGCATCCAAAATAGAATCAGGTGAAATTGAAATTTCTGAAATAGGGGTGTGATGTTGCTCTAAACGAATTAATTTTAAAATATCTCGTTCTGCTTGTGCATTTGGATAATCGACCCATACATGCATTAAAAATCGATCAAGTTGCGCTTCAGGTAAAGGGTAAGTCCCTTCTTGTTCTAGTGGGTTTTGAGTGGCCATCACCATAAATAATTCAGGTAAATCATAGGATTTATTGCCCACCGTAACTTGGCGCTCACTCATGGCTTCTAATAATGCTGATTGAACTTTTGCAGGGGCTCGGTTGATTTCATCGGCCAAAACTATTTGTGAAAATACAGGGCCTGCTTTAAAGGTAAACTCGCCGGTTTCTTGTCTGAAAATATCCGTACCTGTAATATCAGAAGGCAATAAATCAGGCGTAAATTGGACACGTTGAAATTGGCATTGAATATAACGTGCTAACGTTGAAATGGCTTTTGTTTTAGCAAGACCTGGTGCACCTTCTACTAATAAGTGTCCATCCGCTAATAAAGTGATCATGATTCGTGTGATTAAACTTTCTTGTCCAATAATTTGCGATGAAAGTTGTTGTTTGATTTTATTGATTTGCTCGAAAGATGACATAAAATTCAGGCTCCATTTAAGTAAGTTTTAAAGAGTGAATAAAATAAAATTGTTGGTATGACTCTATAGGGTTAAATAAGTTTCATTCAAGGGGGGGATTTGAAAAAATTATGCTGTTAACAAGCACTTTTGTTAATGGACACTTTTGTTAATGGACACTTTTGTTAATAGACACTTTTGTTAATAGAAGAAGTGACTCATTAACTGATGCATTGATTACGACCTAATGCTTTGGCTTTATATAAATTATTGTCAGCAGCTGATATTGCGTCGTTGATACTATCTGTAGTATTTATTTGATACAACCCCATACTCACGGTTGTGTTGAAAGTTTTGTCATTGTATGTGAATACATGGCGTTGAATGATGTCCCTTAATTTTTCGGCGATGATGATTCCTTTTTCTTTGTCTGTCATTGGTAGTAGGATTAAAAACTCTTCCCCTCCCCAGCGCGCGATAGTATCCAATTCTCGTAAATTTAATTGAAATAATCGACTGACGGTTTTAATGACTTCGTCGCCTTTTTCGTGACCAAATTGATCATTAATGCTTTTAAATTTATCAAGATCACACATGATTAAAGTAATGTTGCTTTGAGTACGTTTACTGCGTTTGTATTCATATTCAAGGCTTTCCATCATGCCTCTACGATTATGCAGTCCAGATAGCATGTCTCTTTTCGCTTGAAATTCAAATTGCTGGCTTAATACTTCAAGCTCTGTATAAGATTTTTCGCGGATAAATTCATACACGGTAAACAGAGCTGTAACAGTAAGCAAAGAGTAAATGAATCGTAATTTAAAAGTATTGCTGTAATGGGTTGATAATAAAAAATCATCTGGATAAAACAATAAAGTGGCAATGACTAATCCAAAAAGACCAAGATTAATTAGTCCTTTTTGAATGCCGCCAAAAAACAAAGCGATGGGAGGGATTATGTAAACCCATAATGGGCCAGTATTATCAACGCCACCGGTTTGAATCAAATACGCCATCACAATAAATAGCGTCACAAGCATTAAGTTGGAAGAATATGGGTAGGGATTTCTGAATAACTCAGCTTTTTGGATTAAGAAAGCAATCAAAAATAAAAAACTGGTGATAAATAAAACAGATGTATGAATGTGGTTATCTTGAAAAAATGTACTCACCCCAATGCAGAATGTAATCAAGCAGCCAATTGTACTGAATACATTCATGACAACGATTTGTTTAATAATGGCAGGATTTTTTGTGTAACTGCTGCCTGTGTGCAAAAAAATTCTCATTGCATTTTTTAAAGTTTGAATCATAGGGCTAATAGCAAGTAGTTGAGGCGCAGTTTTTCATAATTGTGTTTGGACATATAAATAATTCGTTAAATGCTTTTGTGAAAGTTTAGTTAACAAAAAGAACGAGTCGTTCATAAAAGGTATGAAAGTACCTACATATAAGTAGGTTGGCGTCAGGTAATCAAATTGCAGTAAAATAAGCGCGCTAGTTTATCAATTTCATTGCTCAATTAGCAACCAAACTCCCCCTATATTCTGCTATAAAATGTGATGCGCATCAGGTATTATGATGCCCAAATTTTAAACGCATAATTAAGGTCCTGTTTTAATGGAAAATATCTACTCCCCAAAGCAAATTGAAGGCAAAATTCAGCAACATTGGGCTGAAAACAAAGTCTTTAAAGCCGTTGTCGACAGCAACAAAGAAAAATTCTATTGCTTATCAATGTTCCCTTACCCAAGTGGACGACTGCATATGGGGCATGTACGTAATTACACCATTGGTGATGTAATTAGTCGTTTCCAACGTATGAACGGTAAAAACGTGATGCAACCAATGGGTTGGGATGCGTTTGGTTTACCTGCTGAAAATGCCGCTATTAAAAACAAAGTAGCCCCTGCGGGCTGGACCGTTGAAAACATCGCCTACATGCGCAACCAATTACAACAATTAGGTTTTGGCGTAGATTGGGATCGTGAATTGGCGACCTGTGAGCCTGAATATTACCGTTGGGAGCAGTGGTTCTTTACGCGTCTTGTTGAAAAAGGCATGGCATATAAAAAGAATTCTGCCGTTAACTGGTGCCCACATGACCAAACCGTATTAGCCAACGAGCAAGTACATGACGGCTGTTGCTGGCGTTGTGACACCAAAGTTGAGCGTAAGCAAATCAACCAATGGTTCATTCGAATTACCGATTACGCTGAAGAATTAATCAACGAATTAGACAACTTAGACGGCTGGCCTGAAAGCGTACGTACTATGCAACGCAACTGGATTGGTCGCTCAAAAGGCATTGAGATGTCGTTTGATCTTGAATCTGGCGAAGGTTCGGTCGATGTTTATACTACTCGTCCTGATACCGTTATGGGGGTGTCTTATGTAGCCGTTGCTGCCCAGCATCCAATTGCGTTAGAAGCGTCAAAAACAAATGAAGCATTAGCGACATTTATAGAAGATTGCAAAACCACAACGACATCAGAAGCCGACATGGCAACGATGGAGAAAAAAGGCGTGAACACTGGCGTGATGGTTATTCACCCTTTAACCGGTAAAACGGTTCCTGTATTTGCCGCAAACTTTGTCTTAATGGATTACGGCACAGGCGCAGTTATGGCGGTTCCAGCTCACGATCAACGTGACTTTGAATTTGCTCATAAATACGGCATCGAAATCAAACAATCTATTAAACCAGCGACTGATGATGTTGAAATTGATTTAACCGTCGAGGCATTCACTGAAAAAGGCGTTTGTGTTAATTCTGCGCCTTTAAGCGAACTTGACGGTTTAGATTTTGATAAAGCTTTTGGAGTGATTGCAGCGAAATTAAAAGAATTAGGCAAAGGCCAAGTTCAAGTTAATTACCGATTACGTGACTGGGGCGTCTCTCGTCAACGTTATTGGGGCGCGCCAATCCCAATGGTTAACTTGGAAAACGGCGAGCAAGTTTGCGCTAAAGAATTCCCAGTTAAATTACCAACTGATGTGATCATGGACGGTATTAACTCGCCTATTAAAGGCAATGCTGAATTTGAAAACACCACTTATGACGGACAACCAGCTACACGTGATACAGATACGTTTGATACGTTTATGGAATCAAGCTGGTACTACGCACGTTACTGTTCACCACAATATGACCAAGGCATGGTTGATCCAAAAGAGGCCAATTACTGGCTTCCGGTTGATCAATACATAGGTGGCATCGAGCACGCAACGATGCATTTATTGTATTTCAGATTCTTCCATAAATTGTTACGTGACGAAGGGTTAGTACAGGGCGATGAGCCATGTAAGCGCTTATTAACTCAAGGCATGGTATTGGCTGAAACGTTTGTACGTAAAAATCCAGGCGGATCAAAAGACTACTTTGGCGAAGATGCTGTCAACATCGAAAAAGACGAAAAAGGCAAAGTGATCAGCGCGACCCTAAAAGAAACAGGCGAAACCTTAGAGTTAGGCGGCATGGTTAAAATGTCTAAATCTAAAAACAACGGCGTCGATCCACAAGAATTGATCAACTTATACGGTGCCGATACCGCCCGTTTATACACAATGTTTGCAGCGCCTCCAGAGCAAGCGCTTGAATGGCGTGAAGACGGTGTAAACGGATCCTATAAATTCTTACAGCGTTTATGGAGAATCACCACTGAGTTTTTAGAATTAGGTGAAGCGGCTGAACTTGATGTGAAATCATTAAACAAAGCGCAAAAAGACGTGCGTCGTAAAACACACGAAACCATTGAGAAAGTAACCGACTCATACGCTGAAAAATACGCATACAACACAGCGATTGCTGCTGTGATGGAATTGCTAAACACAGTGAATAAGTTTGACGCAAAAGACGGACAAGATTTAGCAGTCGTAAAAGAAGCGCTAGAATCTGCAATCTTAATGTTGTCGCCAATTGTGCCGCACATCACTTATGAATTGTGGGAATTATTAGGCAAGACAGAATCCGTTGTCGATGCGAGGTGGCCTGCTGTTGATAAAGGCGCATTAGTCAAAGACAGCCTGTTATACATCGTACAAGTGAACGGTAAATTGCGCGCTAAAATTGAAGTGGATGCGTCGTTATCAAAAGACCAAATCCAAGAATTAGCATTTGCAGATGAAAACGTAAAAAGTTTTGTTGAAGGCAAAGACATCAAAAAAGTGATCGTTGTACCTAACAAACTTGTAAACATAGTGGCGGTTTAAATGACAAATAATACAAACGGACCCGGTGAAATCTTTGCCCAAATTAGCGGCAAGTTAAATGAGTTGTTAGACAACAAAACTCAAATCGCCGAAGACGTGAAACACAACGTACAATCGTTAATGGCATCGGGTTTAAGCAAACTTGATGTGGTAACAAGAGAAGAATTTGAAGTTCAAAAACAAATCCTAGAACGCACCAGACAAAAACTGGACGATTTAGAAAAACTGTTTGAGAAATTAGACAAATAAAAAAACAGCCCGATTTATTCATTTAGGTCGGGCTTTTTTGTGTATGAATTTTAGGCGAAAAAAAATGGACACAAACAATCATCAAAAAAAACGTAAAATATCGTTAGTGCTAGGCAGTGGCGGCGCTCGTGGGTTAACCCATATCGGTGTTATTCGTTGGTTAGAAGAAAACGATTTTGAAATTAACTCCATTTCAGGTTGCTCAATAGGCGCATTAGTAGGCGGCATTTACGCCAATGGAAAATTAGCCGAGTTTGAAAAATGGGTGTGCGCCATCAGTAAAATGGATATCGTAAAATTCATGGACCTGTCGTGGCAAAACAACGGATTAATTAAAGGCGACAAAATCATTCAATCGTTAATTGATTTAGTTGGTAATCCAAATATCGAAGAACTTCCAATAAAATTTACGGCAGTGGCCTCTGATATCGACGCAGA
The DNA here is from genome assembly GCF_045862395.1 of Marinicellulosiphila megalodicopiae. Taxonomy (NCBI): domain Bacteria; kingdom Pseudomonadati; phylum Pseudomonadota; class Gammaproteobacteria; order Oceanospirillales; genus Marinicellulosiphila; species Marinicellulosiphila megalodicopiae. Next base: position 3,042,538 of record NZ_AP023087.1, on the reverse strand, counting down.
AAAAGAAGTATGGCTGTCCAAAGGTTTGTTGTTTGATGCCATTCGGGCGTCGATTTCGATTCCACTTTTTTTTACACCGTATCAAATTAATGGTGTAGATTTAATCGATGGGGGTGTTTTGAATCCATTACCCGTTGCTCCTACATTTGCAGATGGTAATGAATTGATTATCGCAGTAGATTTAGTGGCCCCAATTGATAAAACATTACATCAACCCAAAGAAAATGAAACTAAAACAGATTCGGGATTCAGTCAGAAAATCGGCCAATTCATAACGAATATTTCAAAATCTCCAGTAGAAAAAGCCTTTAACTTAACCAGTTATGAAATCGCTACACAGTGTATAGACTCGATGCAATCAGTGATAACTCGCGAAAAAATGGCATCAAACCCAGCAGACTATGTTGTCAAAATTCCAAGAAATATCAGTAGTATTTTAGATTTTCACTTGGCGGACGAGTTGATTAAATTTGGCTATGAACAAGCTGAAAAAACATTGGGACATTTAAAATTAGATAAAAATTAATATTTTTTGAAAGGTATACCTTTTGAATTTTCCATTTGTTGCGTGTTTTGATTTTATAGGTGGATGTTGGAAAATAGTTTTTACACTATTAAAATGATTATGAATTGTTTGAAAAGTGGGTGTCACTTTTTGTTTTGGTGCCATCGGTTATTTGCGCGTCTTTTTCTCAGGGTAATTGATAACGCTCATTAACTAAATTAAATAGGGCATAAATGTATACGGACAATCTTACAAACCGCCTTTGACAAAAGTGGTCAAATGGCAAAAGTGGTCAAATGACAAAAGTGGTCAAATGACAAAAGTGGTCAAATGACAAAAGTGGTCAAATGACAAAAGTGGTCAAATGACAAAAGTGGTCAAATGACAAAAGTGGTCAAATGGCAAAAGTGGTCAAATGGCAAAAGTGTGTGCCTTTTGGTTTCCCCTTTTGGTTTTTAATTTTGATTCTAAATACAAAAGTGGATGTCTATTTTAGTTATTGATGTGAATAAATAGAGATGAATGACAGTCATAATACTGTTATAGTGTGAATACCTAAATGGCTTTAAAGGAAATTAACTTGAATCGAATATTCTATATTATTGTTACATTAATCATCTTATCGATTATTGTTTTTCTTAACCTGAATAATGAAGTTGATAATGCAGCGGTTGAACCTAGTATGGAGATTGCTGATACAAAAAAAGTGACAGCAACAAATGTTGAGATTGAATTTCCAGTGATTCATGATGTTACTCCCATTAAACAACAAGAAAGCGCCTATTGTATCGTTGATAAAGGCGTGGCTTTGACCCAAGCGTGTGATAAATTCAAAAATATTGAAAAAATGGATTTAACCGAGTTTACCAATTTAAAAATGCATGACGATATTTTAACTATGTTTAATAAGGGAGAATTAATGAACCCTTTTAATCTAGGGGTTTCTATTTTTGAATTAGGAAAATCTGACCAAGGTAAAGTCTATCAAATAATAATTTTTCAATTAAATCCAAGCGCAGTAGAAAGTGAAATTGAAATTGATCAAAACGATGAGCGGGTGGAGTACTTTTTTAATAGCCAGCTTGAAAACTATTCTTTGATTGTAAAAGAGTCTGATATTTCAGTTTCAACTTTTAGTACCAGTAATGTTCACATAGAAAATATAGTTGGAGCAAATATGACGATTAAGGATGCAGTGCAATACAAATCGATCATAGATAGTAGTGCGCGCTGCTTAAGCTCATGGCAAGCTTTATTTTTAAATGAAAATGGGGTTGATTATCAATCATTGGTTGCGTGTGAAGAAGCTTTGAGTGTGTATGTGTCTAGCTTTACTGGATTAAATTATAATCTCGATGTGTTAGGAGAAGATGTTGTATTAGATGGGGGTGGGTTATTATTACGCGATAAAGAGATGAATTCTTTGGTTGAATTATGTTTTTTTGATGTGGAGTACATGGCTGCAAAAACACTTGAAATAAACCCTAAAACCATTGAAACGTTTAACTGTAAATATTATAACAATATCACACCTGAAATAATGGGGGAGTTTGTTAATATGAAATCGTTCTATATCGAAGGAAGTGAGCCGGGCGATACAAAAAATTATAATGATTTAAGTTTTTTTAAAAACTATAGAGACTTGGAAGAGCTGATAATAGCAGATGATATTGAGTTTGATCTCAAACTATTACAAGGTATGCGTAATTTAAAAAAACTGGAATTGATCGGGGTAACTATTTTAAATGCCAATGAATTTGACAGTTCATCTATACAACTCAATTCTATTAACTTAAAAAAATCAAAAATTGATAATGTTAAATTTTTAGAACAACAATTTGAATTAACGACTATTGACTTGTCCTATACGAATATTCAGTCCATGCCAATGCTTGGATTTTCAGGCAGTCTGCTCGAGCTTAACTTAAAAGGTAATGCGCTTAGCAATATTGAAGGGTTTGAGAAGTTTAATAATTTAAAAAAATTAGATGTAAGTCGTAATAAAATTAAATACATGTCTAACCTAAATCTTGAATTAGATTCGTTAGAGTCGGTAAATATTACATTTAATCCCTTGGATTGCAGTGATCCTTATTTGAATTATTCACCAATAGTGAAAAGTTCATGTAATCGAAAATTAAAACCGTAGTGAATGACTAAGAATAAAATGAAAAATAGGTCAACGTCGCCCAATAAAAGTATTAACTCAGTTTAAAATCACCAAGGTCAGTTATGCATCAGCAATGTAACTTTGGCAGAGTTAATTCATGGTGTCGAAAAAAGCGAAAGATCTGTGAATAACCTTAAACAAGTAGAGGGTTTTATCTCACGCTTAGAAGTGTTTGATTATCAAAGTAGTGCTGCGTTTCATTATGGTGAAATTCGAGCAAACTTAGAAAAGAAAGGCAGAAATATAAGCGTAGATATAGTTGTAGATATAGTTGTAGATATTGATGTAAATGACCTGCGAATAGCACGATATGCTTGAAGCACAGGCATGATTATTGTCACAAATAATTTAAATGTGTTTGAACGAAAAGAAGGGTTGCATAATGAGAACTGGGTGGCCGTGCATTAGTTAAAACTTTGGATGATAATTAATTTTTGAAATATGAATCCCAATTAGTTGGGTTTTTTTGTGCCTGATTGTAAGGTGAGTGTTAACTAACTTCGTCATCTTCAACTTTTTTATCGTTGGATATCCAGTGGTTTTGATTTGTGCTTGATTGTTAAAAGTGGATGTCCCTTTTGGTTCTTCCTTTTGGTTCTTTTTCTTAATAAGGGTTTTGAGTCCAATGTTTCAAAAATGGATGCCCTTTTAAATCTTATTTGAATGGCCTTTGATTTACGCGCGCCCTAATGACTTTCGATATTCAGCAGGAGTCTGACCAACATTTTGTTTAAACACTTTATAAAATGTATTTCGATTATTAAACCCGGCTTGATATGCAATATCCGCTATGCTGTTTGATCCATTGTTTTGATTTAATAATTTTAAAGATTCATTAAAGCGCAACTCATTTAAAAAATCATAAAAACTCGTTTCTTTATGCACGTTAAAAAATTCGGATAATTGCACTCGAGTGACACCCATTAATGATGATAATTTATCAAGTGAAATTTCGGGATCTAAATGAGGTTGAAAATTTTCAACCAAACCATTGAGCTTGACAGATAACTCACTTACAGCTTCAGGACTTAATTCTATATTTCTTAATCGTATTTTTTCTTCTGGCTCAGTTACATGCGCATCATTTTTATGATGTTTTCTTTCAAAAAATTGAGGCTGATAAATCGAAAGCAACGAAATTAAACTTACATAAATTGAAACCATACAAGCAATGCCAGCCATAATGGTCATATTAGAGATATTGCCCACCAAAAATTGTTTTATTAATAAAATATCCATAACATTTAAAACAAGCAATCCCAGCACTAAAAACATCAACCAAAAATAGGTCGAATTTTGATGACCTTGAAATAACTGAGTGAGTCTTTTTTTATTTTTAATCATTAATAAAATACTAAAAACACAATAACAAGCCACTTGAAAAATCAAAATATTTAAAAATAAATTAAAATTTTGAGTCAATCCAATTTCAAATATTCGATCTGAGAACATCATTAATGGCAAAGAAGCATGAATTATTATGGACTTAAATGTAATGGGATATAAAAAAACCTGCCTGATAATATAATAAATCAAAGGCCCATAAAACCAAGTCATATTATAAGCTGCATTTTGCAACCACTTAAATGGTTGATCCATCACAAGTTGGCAATAGGCATTAATAGGAGCAAACAACAAAAGAAAAATATAGATAATAATGGTTTTATGCACATTATTTAATGGTCTTTTATTGTAACTGATATTCAAAATAGTCCAAATTGCAAAACTGACACTAAAAATAAATACAACTTTAAATAATTCTTGAACAGCGTCATTCATTGAAGATTCTCTTTGTAAAAAAGATCCACTTACGCAGATCTTTTCAATTTTTTAAGTTTAAGGTGTATCAAAATTTGTAAACGTACCTGAAAATATAATTAATCCATCGGCAAAATTTTGATACCACTGCCCAGAATATGGCGTTTCATAGAAATATACCATAGTATAAGGCGCACTAAAATTAAGCTCATCAATCGTTTGTATAGCGTTTTCAACCACGACATTGTTAGAAATTTTTTGAATGTTATAAATTCCCTTAGGTACGACAGTGCCCGGGCCAAACGCTACACCGTTGTACAACCCCTCATCTTGGTATTGTTGTAAAATAATTGAACCTTTTGATGGGTATCCTCCTTCTGGAACCACATCACTGGCTGAATGTAAAACAGTTAAGGCTTGAGTTCGGTTAACTTGAGTTGGAGCAATCAAATCTTTTTGTGAATCTTCAATCAAAAAATGTCCTTTTAATACTGTCTGATTGTCAAAGTATGTTCTCACCCAAGTTCCCGATTGTTTGGAATCAAAATTTAATTTCGTTTTAAATTTGATGCCTTGTTGATCGACTCCTCGCTCTACAGCTAGGTTAAATAACACTCGTCTGTAATGATATTGGATTACCCCTACATTTAAATATTCTTGATCAAAATGCGAGACATCATATTGCTTATTATCCAAATACGTTTGAACAATTACGCCTTTATTTGGAAATAATTGTGGTTCATCGGATTCAATCGAATCTATTTGTAATACCACTTTTTTGCCGACTAATGATTTAAGTGCGTGATTACAACATGTTAAATAGCCGGACTTATTAGAATGGCCTAGTTGAAAAAATTGCAGATCATGATTTTGAGCATTGGCGCTTAGTGGAAAGGCCAAACAAATTGCAGCGATCGTGAGTATTGTTTTTTTGATTTTAGTGACAGGGTTATATCTCATGGTATTTCCTCGTTAAGAATTGATAAATATAAATGAACCGATTAAGAGCGCATTTATTTATCAATTATCAAACAAACAACTATTGTAATTGTCAGTTTATAACGAGAATGACAAAAAATATGTGGATTAACTCCATTAAAGTCAGTTGCAAGATGGTTATCTCATATTGCTTACATTAACTTAGTTTTATTGACTGTTAATTATGTGTGTTTGAATCTAAAAATGAGTGTCTTAGGCACTTGACTTTAGTACTTGTTTTAAATGATGCAAATAACTCAAATTTACTCACTGCAATATGAACGATAAAAATAGGGTTTACTAAGAAGTCATATCGCTGAATATAAAACCATCTAAAAGCAGTGTAAACACTATTACTCCATACTAGAAAAAACACAGAAATCAGACATGAATGTCCCCGAGTTTTTAGAGTGGTTTTTACAAATAATAGAAAACACAATAGACCAAGCCATCGCTAAAGTTAATCAAACCTTAAACAAAGCAAAATTTTTGGCAACAAGCGCATGAGATTTTGATTAATTAAGTACAAAAGAAAATCCTAAACATCATGCTCGATGATGATGTTGACAAGGGGGCAATGCCAGCCAATATCAAAAAACAACAAAAGTAAGCAGCGCCAGAGCCACACGACATTTGTCCGATTTAGTAATCAAAGGCTAATGTGTAAAAAGCGGAGCAGGCGGTCGTAGTTTGAAATATTTGGTGAATGTATGAGGTGAGTAATTGGTCGTAAGGGTGGATTCTATATCCGCCCTTTTTGTTTGTGGTGGTTTAATAGGGTTGCCTTAAAAATGCCAGTTAGAATGTGAGTGTTTACTTACCTTGAAAGCTTTTAAATTTCGTCATCTTCAACTGTTTTATCGTTGGTAATCCAGTGGCTTGATGGTTAAAAGTGGATGTCCCTTTTGGATTGGATTGGTTAAAAGTGGATGTCCCTTTTGGATTGTCCGTTCAGAGGTCTGCCTTCAGGCTGTCTGTCAAAATGTGAGTGTTTACTTATCTTAAAGGTTAGAGTTTTTAGTTATCTACAACTGTTTTATCGTTGGAGATCCAGTGGTTTTGATTTGTGCTTGATTGTTAAAAGTGGATGTCCCTTTTGGTTCGCTTTTGTGTATATTGCGATGCTAATGCCTACGACCAAGGGTATGTAGAGCCTGATCAATTAGCCCAAAGTGTAAAAGTAATTGGCCGAGGAGGCACTGTATTACAACCGGGCATACAATTGCTTGAAAAAGCCGATGACTTTCCTGATGATGCGCCTATTTTAATAATTACAGATGGTGGCTGTGACGTACTTCGTGTGCATCATCCTCATGGGTATTTGATACCTGCTTATGGTTCTCTGCCATTTAAAGCGAAGGGTGAAGTGTTTAGGGTTGAGTGATTATTTTTGATAATTCTTTATGTTATAAAATGACTGGTGGTGGACGCGACCCCGATGTTCATGTAATTTCGTTTTATGGCTGTCTAGTCAAGATGCTAGACTTGACCCCCTGCAATTCCCGTGCTTTTTTTTCGTGAGGTCTGAAGTCAAATAGAGTAGAAGACAGCCACATCTAAAAAAACATGACAGCCTCCCCTCATCAAACCGTACGTGCGGTTCTCCCGCATACGGCTTTCCGATATCCTTCTTCTCAAGCATGCACAACTTTCCAACGCGGTTTTACTGGTGGCTGATACAACCCTAAATAACCGTACAAATACTGCCTTGGAAATTTATGATAACTCGCCCCTCTATTTCTCACCTTGTGTCTGTACCTTAGTTGGTGTCGCAGACTTTCTTCCATATAGTATCGGATCTTCTTTATTTTTCGATGACCGTAACCATAATAAAAATAATTGCACCAGCCTCTGACTGTTGCATTTAATTGTCTAACCACTTCATTTATCGGTACTGGATTCATCGCTCTTCGAGTGTAAAATTTAATCTTCTCACTTACTTTTTTCATCGATTTCTGTGACGGCTCAACCATCGGGAATACTTTTCCTGATTGTTTGCTTTTTGCCATTGAAATTTCAAAACCTAGAAAATTAAACTTCTCTTTTAGCGAATCTACCACTTCAGTTTTGTCTCCATTAAGTTGTAAATCTAATTTACCCAAAACTTGTGTTAACACTTTATATGATGCATCTGTTTCATTTTTACAAAGAATCACTAAATCGTCAGCGTATCGGACTATTTTCGCTTTTAATTTAAATGCTAAATTGTGTTTGTCCCATATTCTATCCAATACATCCAGATAGATATTGGCCAATAATGGCGAGATAACACCACCTTGAGGTGTGCCTAATTTACTTTTCTTACCACCTGCAATAACCGTTTGTTTTCCGCTCTTTTCTACTTTGATCACCACCGACTTTAACCATTGATTTAATAACGCTAATACTTTCTTATCAGAAACTCTCAGCGATACTAACTTCATGAGCTTAACGTGCGCGATGGTATCAAAGTATTTCGACAGGTCAGCATCAATCACTTGTGTATGTCCCGATCTTAACGATTGAGTAATACTGTTCATGGCTTGATGAGCCGATCGATTAGGACGAAATCCGTAACTGTTATTACTGAAGCCCGATTCAAAAATTGGTTCAATGACAATTTTAACAGCCATTTGGATGATTCGATCTTCAATATTCGGGATACCCAACGGACGAGTTTCGCCATTACCTTTCGGTATGTCGACACGTTTAATTGGACTGGATTGATAGGAATTAAATTTAAGCTTAGATTGTAAAATATTTAAGTAACGCCACTTTGATATTTCTCGTTCTATTGTTTCAAATGTCACCCGATCTAAACCAGGTTTGCCATTGTTTTTCTTAACAAGTTCGTAAGCATATTGCAGGACATCCAAACGATAAACCTTGTCATAGATTGAATAAAAGCAAAATGTGGATTGTTGTTTGGCTTTTTGAAATAGTTTCCTCTGAAGGTCACCGACTCGTTTTTTCAAACTGGAAGATGTTAATAGCATAATGCAATCATCTGAGCCTTTTCCTCTTTGGTTACATGAATAAAGTAGAGCCACTTCCCTTGGGTGTCGTTATGTTGTCGCTCACCCTCAAACGGTACTATTAGCCCCTCTGACTTCCAATAAAGCCCGTCATCATTTCGCTCTTCGCTTATAAATGACCGTTGATTCTGCAAAAATCACCTTATTGGATCTCCCGTCCTGCACAATGTATCTTCCACCACATACCACTCTTATAACCCCGAAGGACTCTTTCGTTCATGCTCATTAAACATGTTTGTGACTGTCTAAAAAAGACAGATTAGAAATCATATTTTTGATTGAAAGATGACAGCTTTCCCCTTCAAATCAGAGAGTCAGCGTCCTTATTTAGTTAACGAGGCTAAACAGATTCACTTGCGTTGCGGTCTGCGGTTTCGCCTTTGAAAAACTTACAGCATCCAATTACTTGAACACTGCTTTTCAGTGCTACCTAGGTGAATGAGTAATTCCTAGGACAGGACTTTAACCTGCTAGATATATTGCCGGTAACGGCGTACGATTTGACCCCGTGCTTTTCTGTTCTTCTAAATTATTCAGAATAAACTAGTTTTAAGCCTAAATCCGTTTCATTACCAAGGTTAAAGTAATAGTTGTAAGGATGAATGTAAGCATGAAGCGCGAATTTTTTAATAGAAAACAATTTGAAATCAAATTGTGTTTTAAGTCCAAAAACTAATTTTTTATATTTAGTTGATTCACTTAATGTGTATTCACCATATTGTTCAATGGTGTGGTATTCGCTAAATGATGTTAAAAATAAAGAGCCCCCATAATAAATGGATAAACGATCATTTATTTGGGATTTTCTAAGTAAATTAAAACGAGAAGCAATAAATTTGTTAAAGGTTATGCCTTTTTGCTCTTCGTAAATGACAGTTTTTTTAGTGTGATTTGGAGAGATAAGAACTAAATTGCCTTCGAGTTCTGCTAAAAAGTTATGGCTTTTCCATTTAACATCCTTTGCGAAGGATGCTGTATACATTAGAGCAAGAGTTTTTTCAGACGAGTGATTGTGTATTGAAAATGCATTTACGCCATATCTAATTTGATTTGCTTGAACATTGGTAATCATAATTGAACTTATTGATATTAAAATTCCGATAAGTAGTGTTTTGATTTTAATCATTCCTGTAAAAACTAAATTTAATTTGACTGAATGCGTTAATTGTATAATGTTCTATCTATATTATCTATTCTAGGCCAGATTAAATTAACGCATGGTTTTTGGATCCGACCCTAATATCTACAGTATTTACTGAAGAGAGGGGCGCTCATTAATCGCGGATGATTGTATGGGCGGACCTCATTAGTCCTTTTTGTTTGTGGATGTTCAGTAGGGTTGCCTTAAAACTGCCAGTCAAAATATGAGTGTTTGCTTGTCTTAAAAGCTAGCCGTCTTCGTCATCTTCAACTGTTTTATCGTTGGAGATCCAGTGGTTTTGATTTGTGCTTGATTGTTAAAAATGGATGTCCCTTTTGGTTTATCAATGGGGCAATCAACAATGGAGGTCTATGCACGGCATGTTTAATGTAGCAATAATATATCAAGTGGTTTACATTCAATATTTAACCAATGATTTTGGTTGGATCATAAATGATGGTGGCGTTGCACCTTAATATAAAATAAAAGAGCGGTTTAAGTACTCTAAAGATAATGAAAGGGCAAAAAACTAAATGGAAGAAAATATTAAAAATAACTCAATCGATTATCGATCAATTCGCTACAAAGGGTTAAACAAAATAGTGACCACCGGTTGGATGGTCACAGTATGTATTATGATGATTCCACTTTGGATTTACTTGGTTATTCATAGTTCGGGAACGGATCGTTTTATAATTGCTGCATTCTTCCCTTTCGGTATGGTTATTTTTTCCTTTGTGAGTGCTCAATTTGTAGTGCTGTCGATTTTTGTTGGTCTGAGATTGCATAAATTAGTATTTAGATGACATTAAATAAATTGGTTTTTCACACTGATAAACCTTTTGGGTAGATTTCATATCCTCACTTTTTATCTGTAGTTGTTCCCTAGGACTGTCTTCAGGCTGTCAGACATAAATGTGGGTGATGGTTTACCTTCACGGCTATTGGGGTGTTTTCAGTGCGGGTTTTGGATCCGCCCCCAGAATTACAAAAGTGGATGTCCCTTTTGGCTTCGTAATGTCCGAAGTCAAGATTTGACCCCATTCATTTTTTTCCGTGAGGTCTGAAGTCAAGATTTGACCCCGTGCTTTTTTGGAAAAAGCCGATGACTTTCCTGATGATGCGCCTATTTTAATAATTACAGATGGTGGCTGTGACGTACTTCGTGTGCATCATCCTCATGGGTATTTGATACCTGCTTATGGTTCTCTGCCATTTAAAGCGAAGGGTGAAGTGTTTAGGGTTGAGTGATTATTTTTGATAATTCTTTATGTTATAAAATGACTGGTGGTGGACGCGACCCCGATGTTCATGTAATTTCGTTTTATGGCTGTCTAGTCAAGATGCTAGACTTGACCCCCTGCAGTTCCCGTGCTTTTTTTTCGTGAGGTCTGAAGTCAAGATTTGACCCCGTGCTTTTTATTGACCCCGTGCTTTTTATTGGGCTTTGTCTTGTGTAGATGTTTAATTTTATTAAGTAGTCCTAGGGAGGTCTAACGTTATGGTATGATTGTAACTAGAATTTCTATTCAAATTACATTGTCAAATATAAGGTTTACAATGAACCCTGAGCCGTTAATTTATGCATTATTTTTTTTATGTTTTTGTGTATTCTATTTTGTTACATCCCAATTATGGGCATGTACATATGGTAGAAAAAAATTAGGATTATTAAAAGCACAGCTGGGTGCTCTAGTTATTGGACCATTAAGTATTGTTTTCTGTATTTCCCTTTGGGTTATGTCTTTGCCTAAAGTCGAATACATATTTATTGTTGAAGATCGCAGTGAATTGTTAGGAACTTGGACATACAAAGATCTTGAATTAAAATTAAAGTCAGAAAATAAATTTGAACTTAGCTATAAAGGTAATATTTATCAAGGAAAATGGACATTAATAGATTGGAGTTTAGATTTGGATTATATTGGTAATAAAGCGAATATGACATATTTGAGATTATATAAATACGAAGATACTTATAGATGGCTAATAGTTAAAAGGAGGCAAGACCCTGATACATGGAATTTAGAAAAATCATTTATTAAAACAAACAATGATGACTAAAATAATAATATTAACAATATGTAAAGGTGGTTGATGAAAATAATAATAATTGGTGGATACGGGGTATTTGGTGGTAGATTAGTCGAATTACTTTTTGATGTAGTCGATTTAGAGATTGTTGTGTCGGGACGAAATTTATCTAAAGCGGAAGTATTCTGTCAAGGTTTTAATGGTCAAAGCACAATTCGAGCATTGTATGTAGATCGAAATAATATTGATGAAACACTTCGGAGTGAGTGTCCTGATATTGTTATTGATGCATCTGGTCCTTTTCAAAGTTATGGCTCGAATCATTACTGCGTTATTAAATCGTGTATTAAACAAAAAGTGCATTACTTAGATTTTGCCGATGCAGCAGCTTTTGTTTTTGGTGTCTCGAAATTTGATGAAGAGGCTAAAGTGGCGGGTGTTTTTGTATTATCGGGTGTTAGTAGTTTTCCTGTCCTTACAGCTGCTGTTTTACGAAACATGGCAAAAACAATGGACATTGTAAAAGTGCAGGGCGGTATAGCGCCTTCAGTTTTTGCAGGTGTTGGTATGAATGTAATGCGAGCGGTGCTTAGTTATGCAGGTGAACCCGTTACACTTCAGCGAAATGGAGAGATAAGTCACGGTATAGGACTCGCTGAAAGTATGAGATATACCATTGCTGTTCCTGGAAAATTACCGCTTAATAATATTCGATTTTCACTTGTTGATGTCCCTGATTTACAAGTCATTCCACCAGAACATCCAACGTTAACTGATATATGGATGGGCGCAGGTCCAGTACCGGAAGTGCTTCACCGCATGCTGAATTTTTTATCAAAGACTCGTGCATTTCTTAAACTACCTTCTTTAGTTCCCTTTTCAAGATTATTTTATACTGTTTTAAATTCAGTCAAAATCGGTGAACACCGTGGTGGTATGTATGTGCATGCTCAAGGTACATCCGAAGGAGAAATCATCGAACAAAGTTGGCACCTATTGGCAGAAGGCGATGACGGACCATATATTCCATCAATGACCATAGAATCAATAATAAGAAAAATGTTACAAGGTCAGCAACCTAAATCTGGTGCGCGATCTGGAGCTAATGCACTCGAGCTTTCTGATTATGACAAATTATTTAAAAACAAAAATATTTATACAGGTTTTAGAAAAGAGGAAAATACATCGTTATTATTTAGGCAGGTCCTTGGTTCTGCATTTGATACTTTACCTGAAGAAATTCAAAAAATGCACAGCGAATTAAAAGCTAGTCATTGGAGCGGAAGCGCTAATGTAAAGCGTGGAAAAGGAGTGTTAGTTAAAGTGATTTGTAGGTTTTTTGGTTTTCCTAAAGCGGAAAATAATGTATCAGTAGAAGTATCTATTACTCCCGATAGCAACGGTGAGCGTTGGGTACGAAATTTTGGTTCAAATAAATTTTCATCATTTTTAAAGCGTGGTAAGCATAAAAATGAATTTTTGATTGTTGAGAGGTTTGGCGTTTTAGATTTTGGCGTTGCACTAGTGATTGAAGGGGGGGAATTATTTTACGTAATTAGGCGTTGGTCTTGTTTTGGTCTTCCTTTACCTAGTTTTTTGCTACCAAAGGGCCGCAGTTTTGAGTCTCAGAAAAATGGATTGTTTTGTTTTAATATTGAAATTTTCGTGCCTATGATTGGGTTGATTGTTTCATATAAAGGTAATCTTAAACGAACAAAAGTAGAAGTGAGTCAATAGCTTGATTCACAATGCTTTGAATGGGAGGCAAGGGCTCAGGTCGCTTGCCTCATAATAGTTTTTAAGCACAGGCGTGTGCTTTATCGGTCACTTTGAAAATAAAAATGGGGTCTGGTTTTACAATTTAAAATAAAAATGGGGTCTGGTTTTACAATTTATATGACAGTTATAAAAAAATATATTTGTAAAATAATTAGGCTAATCCCCAAAGATTAGCCTTATTTGGTTATATCAATAAGGAAATTAGTAAAATCTAAGTAAATAAAAAAGAACTGAATATCCAACAAAAAAGCAGTTGAATATGACGGAAAGTTTACGAAAATGATCCAGTATCCAGTATCCAGTATCCAGTATCCAGTATCCAGTATCCAGTATCCAGCATGAACGATGTATTCAAAACCAGCAGCTAAAAACAGCTCTTTCCTCCAAATTCCTTGCAATCCCCAAAAAAATCTATATTGTACTAGTACATGAATACACAACAAAAACATAATCTAACTGAATTTACCAAGTTATTGCTTGAAGCCAAAGACGCACAGGCCATGGAGTCTGTGCTGTCAGCGTTGCTGACGCCGTCTGAGCTTCGTGATATCCCCAATCGTTTGCAGATCATGCGTATGCTGAAACAAGGCGTGTCACAGCGTGAAATCTCCAAAAAATTGGGCGTGGGCATCGCAACGGTAACGCGTGGTTCAAAACAACTTCAGTCAGACACTAAGAGCGAACTTTAATTATGTCTAAGCTTGAAATGCTGCAATTGCCGCGTAAACCCCATTATATAAAAATTGCTGAAGATTGTGATTTTTTTGAGTTATTTAAAAAGATTGAAAAGAAATTTGAACGTTGTTTTCTTTTAGAGTCACTAGGCGAAGACAGCCATATGTCGCGCCATTCGTTAATTGGATTTGATCCTGAAAAGATTCTGACTGCCAATGGCAAAACACTAACCATTGAAGAGCGTGATGGTTCATCAAAGTCTTATGACAGCGACAATCCTTATTATTTGTTGCGTGAGTTTTTACCGCAAGACATCATATCTCGTAAATTTGCAGGTGGTTTAACCGGTTACATTGGTTATGACGCGATGAATTATTTTGAACCGTCTTTATCGTTACAACCTAGCGAAATGTTTGATGCGTTTAAATTTGGTTTGTATTTAGACGGTTTGATTTTAGATAAAATGACGGGCGAGTTGATTTATTTTTATTATGAAGATAATCGCTTAGAAGTCATCGAAACATTATTAAATGAGGACTATATCGGTAATGGTCCCCTTAGCATTAAAGCGTTAGGCGACAGCATGAGTCAGGCAGATCATGCCGCTGCAGTGGGTAAAGTAAAAGAAGATATCATTGAGGGTAAAATCTTTCAGTGCGAAGTGGGGTTTAAAACGCACTTTAAATTAGACGGCGACAAGATGAATGTGTACGAACAACTTCGTGAAGTGAATCCGTCGCCCCAAATGTATTACATCAAGTTTGAGCAACAACATATTATTGGTGCGAGTCCTGAGTTATTGTTTAGATTACGCCAAGGCGAAATGGAAACTTTTCCACTTGCAGGTACAACACTTCGTGGTAAAAACGAAGTCGAAGACACGCAGTTTGCACGTAAATTATTAAACGATCCAAAAGAAATTGCCGAACACAATATGATTGTGGATTTACATCGTAATGATATTGGTCGTGTGGCGCGTTTTGGCACCGTCAAAGTGCGTTCATTAATGGACATTAAACGCTTTAGTCACGTGCAGCACATTGCCTCTGAAATTGTGGGCATTATTTCTGATAAAGAAGATATGTTCTCAGCGTTAGCTTCTAACTTTCCTGCGGGCACGTTAACAGGCGCGCCAAAAATTGAAGCCATGAAAATCATCGACGCATTAGAAAGTGACGGTCGTGGTCCTTATGGTGGCGCGGTGGGGCATTTTGCTATGAATGGCGATTGTACCTTTGCGATTCCGATTCGCACGGTTTTTTGTAATGGCGATGACGCGTATGTGCAAACCTGTGGCGGTAACGTATTTGACTCAAATCCAGAAGATGAGTATCTAGAAATTCAGCGTAAGTTTGCCGGTACTAAAAAAGTATTGGATCAATTTATCGCGAAGGAATCTTAAGCATGAAAGTATTAATTATTGATAACTACGATTCATTTACGTTTAATTTGTATCAATTTATTGGTGAGATTTTAAAAGCGCAGGTGAACAAAAATCATATTGAACAATTTGATGTGATCGTAAAACGCAACGACGAATTAAATCTAGAGCAAATCAAAACCTTAGAAGTTGATCGCATTATTATTTCGCCTGGCCCTGGTAATCCTGAAGACGAAGCGTATTTTGGTGTGTGTGCCAGTGTGATTAAAGAGTTAGGTCAAAGCATTCCTACGTTAGGTGTATGTTTAGGTATGCAGGGTATTGTGAGTGTGTTTGGTGGCAAAGTGATTAAAGCGACATTACCAATGCATGGTAAAACTAGCCCGATTTTGCATAATAATGAAGGCGTGTTTTCAGACTTTCCACAAGAGTTAGAAATTATGCGATACCATTCGTTAGTGGCGCAAAATTCAAGTTTTCCTGATTGTCTTGAAGTCACCGCTTATGTGCAAAATGGCGATAAATCCTTTGATACAAGTGATATTTCTGAATTAGAAATTATGGGTGTAAGGCATAAAGAATATCCGATTCATGGTATTCAGTTTCATCCAGAGTCGTTTGCAAGTGAGGGTGGCATGGATATGATTGAGAATTTTTTATTGCAAAAGTAATTTGTTGATAAAAATGAAATACAAAAAAGCCGACCGTTTTTAATTGTCGGCTTTTTTTTTGTGTGCGTCGATGTAGGTAGCGATGGAGTTGTCGAAGAGAATTTGATTGCTTGAATTTTAAAACACGACACCTAATCCTATTTGATGCACTAATTTTTCTGAATAACGTACGCCGTAGTTTAATGCAAAGCCATCTTGTTTAAAAATAAACCCTGCTTCTGGTGTGATGAAAAAACGTTCTTGATCAGTATTTCGCGCCCATATTGTTTCTGGGTCATTAAATATATCGGTTGTGTCTACTTCATCGTACTGAGATTTAAATTCAAACCCTGCGCCCATATATGCCCAAAATGGATAGCGGATGCTGTAAGTCATTCCTGTGGTAATCGTAAAGTTTGTTGATTTTGAATTACCTGTAACGGTACCTGCTTGGTCACCATTGTAGTTTCCTTGGTCGTCGGTTGTTGCAAAAGGGGTGACATTCACAGATTCTGGTTTGAATTTTAAACTGAAATAAAATCCAGGATCATTAGGGTCTACTTTAAAAAAACTATAACCAGCAGCACTATTAGTGTCCATGGTAACCATCGATATTAAACCACCGACTTGGTGTTGATATTTTCTGCAAATAGCCACTTTAGCTGATACTCTTTTAGCTGTTGCTGGATCTGTATTTAAGTTTAAAAACTTAGTATAAAACTTTAATGCGGTTTGGTAATTTTTACGAGAAAAAGCAAAATCCCCACTGTCTAAATACTCAGCTAATAAACGTTTTTTTATTTCTTTGGTATATGGTCCCTGTGGATGTCTATTTAAATAATCTTCATAACCTGAGATGCTGTTGTATTGAGTCAACTGTTGGTATTCAAATTCTTGATCTAATTTGGCCAATTTATTTTCAATGGTTTCGCGATACTGACTATTTGGGTATCTGAATAAAAATCGATTATATGCCGATGCTGTATTTTTATTTATGGCTCTTTCATATTGCGACAATTCTAAAGCAGCCAAGCGTGTTTTGGCTTGATTTCGGTATTTGCCATTTGGGTAAATATTTAAATATTCTTCATAGGCAGAATAATCGTTTATTGTTTTGGCATTGATCCAATTTTGTTCTTCATCGGTTTGATCAATTAATTGCAACACCTGTTCGTAATGTTTACCAAAAGGGTATTGATCCAAATAATCATTGGCTTTGCGAATTGAGTAGTTGTTTTTTAGTTGGTTATAAAGTGGGGTTTCGTCTTTTAAGTATCCCAAAACCAAGCTTTCAAGCTTGTTGATTTGATAAGCGGCCATGTCGTTTTTTTTGGAAGTTGAATTTTGAAAGAAATCGATAAGACTTTTGGCTTCGAGCCAATTTCGTTCATCCACTTGAAATTGTATTTCATCCAACATCTGTGCATTGTTGTAACGATTGGCGAATACACTTGATGTGAAGGTGAGTAGGGCAATTAAAAAGAAGGATCGAACGCTTAGAGTTTTCATGTCATCAGTCTAAAGTAAAGGTTTGAGTCATGACTATAGCTGGCTTTAGCTGAACGTAATCTTAATTTCTCTTTAAATTTGTCTAAAAGTTCGCTTTTTTGAGTCGATTTCATACAATTCTAAATAATGTGATTTTTGGCCGATGTGTTTTCGAATATCCTCAGCTAAACGATAGGTGAAGTCATAGGGGTGAATGGAAATTCTTAGTGGCATGTTGCGACTTAATCGCTTTAAATTAAGTGCGTTCCAAAGCTTTAAAATAGGCACTCGCCAAAATTGATCCGCTTCATAGCCTGTTAATGGCAAATGATGAAATGTTTGTGTGTGGGTGTCGTATATACCTGTTGATAATTCATAAAATCGAAACGGAAGTTGGGATAATTGATGTAATTTAATATTACCCATAGCCCAGGCGGGAGGCACATACAAATCCGGTGCTTGTAAATTATTGTCTACAAACCAATTGTAATTGTCTTCAATTAAATCTTGAATTTCACTGGTGCTTAAACTTAAATGCTCGGCTACATTTCTAGAAATAAAAAACGAATGCAGGTGATGATACAGACTGGCTTTTTTATGAAAGTGATGTACCCACCCATGACCAGCTAATTGATACCCCTGTTGTTGCCAGTTTTTAAGTTGAGTAATCTGTTCGGGTTTCCAGTTAAGGCCAGGTACCACTAATAAATAAATTTTATTAGTTGGCACATCTAATAATGTTAATTCAGCTAAGCATTGTTTGATGCGCTTAAATGTATGAGGCATGACGTCATGGATTGATAAAATGGATTGAAGCATATTAGGGTTCATGTTTATTGTGCATGTCTTATTTGTGTTAATACAGTTAACCAGCGATCTAAACTGACTTGATTTAAATCGATTGAAGCGTCTCTGCTAGTGTGGCATTTTTGTTCAATTGATTGGGTCGACTGTTGTTTTATTTCGCTTAAAGTGTCACTTAAATTGTGATCTTTACGAATGATATATAACCCTTTAACTAATTCAGGCCACTGACAAATTCCACAATTTTTAGACACAATGGTAATTTTACCGCGAGCCATTGCCTCTAATGCTATGGTGCCAAATGATTCAACATGTGAAGGCAGAACAACACAATCGTGGTTGTCTATTTTTTGCATTAATTCACTTCGGTCTACCCAACCTAAATAATTTAAATTGGGTAACGCTTTGGCTGCGGCTTCAATTTTATCTCGTTGTGGGCCATCGCCATAAATATTAAATTCTAAATCATTGTGAGTGTGAGCTGATTCAATAATGGAATCTAGATTTTTTTCTTCAGCTAAACGCCCAGCAAACATAATTCGCTTTATTTTTTTAGGAGGGGTATTTATTGCTTCATTTAAAAAATCGAAAGCCACTGGGGTGCCGACTAAATATTCTTTTTTTGAACCTAATGATTTGACAATGTCGATCATGTCATCTGAATTTGCAAATACCGCATCGGACCATTTGAATAAAAAATGATTCGATAATTTAAAATATAAGCGATTAATAAACCCTTGGATGCGACCCCAATATAAATCGGCTAATTTTTCAAACCAAGTATGAAACCCAGCTAACACAGGAATTTGCATTTTGTTGCCAAAATACGCGCCTGTTAACCCAATTAAGCCTGGTGTCGCGGCTATGATGACATCGGGTTGAAAATCATGTATTTGTTTTTTTACCCGTCTAAAATTTGGAATCACGAATTTTTGAGTATGATCACCAGGTAATGGTAACGCCATGCCTTCCCATTTACCTTGTTGATCAATTGTCGGTGCTATGATTGTGATTTGGTCTACATGATTTTCTATGTATTGGATAAAGTCTTGATAATAAGTACCGACTCCATTTCGACCCAAAGCGGCGTCGCAAAAAATCATGATTCGTAACGTGCTGATATCATCTTTGACTTCAAAATTTGAGGTTTCCATTTTATTGTCCCGGATTGATTAAGCGTGCATGAGGTGACATTGGCCAAATCGCATCAAATACAGTTTTTGAATGAATGATGGATGCTTGTTTAATATATGTGTGTTTGGATGTGTATTGTTTATTTTCTTTGGAAAGTTGCTCGTAAAATTTTTGCATTTTTTTACTGATTGAGTATCCACCAATTTCATAAATAGCATGAATACATTCATTTAAATGCAATGTCAGTTCATTCATTTCAACTACGTGAAGTGGTTGGATGTGTTTCGGTTTGGATAATTTTTCAATGTATTTGTAATAATAAAATAACATAGAGTGAATATTGTTAATAAATTTAAGGTCGTGAATATTGTGTTTAGTGATGTTGAAAATTGGAGCTAAAGAGCTGATTTGTGAGGGTACGGTTTTATCAGGATTACGAATACAGGCCACAATAATTGGTTGTTCAAAATATTTATGCAAACTTTTAACCCAAGAGGTAAATGATGGGTTTTTTGCTAAATACGTTTTATCTTTTCCATAAAAATACACATGCTTTTGCACCATTTTTTTATAAAAGTTCATGATGATTTTTCTTTCCCAATTAGGTACGGACTTATCAAATTTGGCAAGTTTCCAAACAGGAGGGTAGTTAGGAAATATAGTCATTTGAATAAAACATGAAAATATACTGGTTAACATAAAAAAATCTTCTTCGGGTTCATTTAATCCAAGTGTATGTATGTCCTGCATACTATTGAAAAATTTCGGTGTGAATTTTTGGCTATAATTTGCAATGGGCGAACAGATCCAGCGAAAGAATTGAGCAAGATATCTTTGTGTAATAGATGGAGTGAATACACAATCTGCTAAGGTCGTGCTAGTAAATTGAGTGTCGTTTGCTAACGTGCGTTGTAAAAAAGTAGTGCCGCTTCTTGGAATGCCAATAATAAATATTGGACGAATGCATTTTGTTTTTCTGTAATTAAAAAATAGCACTTCATCCAAAATAAAAAATAGCCAATGAATGTGAATTAAACTGACTATGATGGGTAACATTATTAATAAAATAATATTGCGTAATATTGCAACGGGGCGTTTTTCAAATATATGAAACAGTTGCCACACAAATAAAAACAACGCATTTTTAATAAATAAACAATAAGCTAAAAACATAATACACTTTTAATTAGTTGAACGAGAAAATTGAGTTCTGACGTTATTTGACGTTTGAGAGCTGACTAAATGCATGGGTTTTAAAAATTGATGTTTAATTAAATAATCGATAACGACTTGAGCACATTGTTTGGCATTGAGTGAGCCAGGGCATAAATGAATTTCAGGATTTAACGGCGCTTCATAATCAGAATCGATTCCAGTAAAATTTTTGATTTCACCTGATCGAGCTTTTTTATACAATCCTTTTGGGTCTCGTTGTTCGCAATCCTTTAATGGCGTGTCTACAAATACTTCAATAAAATGATGCTCTTTGTGTAATTGTCTAACTAATTCTCGCTCACTTCTAAAAGGAGAAATAAACGCCGATAACACAATCAGCCCTGATTGATTGAATAGTTTTGAAATTTCACCCACTCTGCGTACATTTTCAATTCTGTCTGTGTCACTAAATCCTAAGTCTTGGTTTAATCCGTGTCTAACATTATCTCCATCTAATAAAAAACTATGATGACCGCGCAAATACAATGCTTGTTCAACTAAATTAGCAATGGTGGATTTACCTGCGCCACTTAAACCTGTAAACCAAAGGGTGCAAGGTGTCTGCTTTTTTTGTTCGGCACGTTGGTGGTTGTTAATGGTTATGTCTTGCCATTTAATATTTGGATCAGTCATAGTCGTTTGCATGTATTAATGATTAGGCTATTTATGATGGAAAATAAATATGACAAAGTGATGACAGATTAATGACAAACTTAACATAAAACACAATTGTAGGCTCAATCACATTTAAGCCTCGATTCGATTGCACATTTATGACAATCAAGTAAGCTGAATTATTATTTAACTCTGTTAATAAGGCCTCATATGAGTATCAAGTCGTTATATTTTGTTGCAGCAATTAGTTATTTTTCTTCATCGTTTGTATTCGCCGAATCTGAGTCCGTGTCTGTTTCTGAGTCAAACGAATCAACGTCCTCAATTGTTAGCAAAATGACTGAAAATCAAACAGAGAAATCAACGGATGCAGAAAACAATACAATTGAACGTGAGAGTAAAAGTGATCGCGACAAGCAAAATGATGTCACAAAAGTAAATGAAAATATTCGCTTTGCGGTGAATGTTTCTGCGTTAGAATTGCCCTTTCCCTTATCTGCGGGAATCAGTGTTATTTATCAAAAGCACCCAAAATGGATGGTTGAGTTTAATTATATGCGTAATTTATTTGCATTAGATACATTAAAAGGCGTGCAGTCTGAAGAGCTGGGCCAGCAACACTTTTCAGTTAAAGCGCATTATTTTGTGCGTGATCATTATTATGCGACTGTCGGTCTTGGCAAACGTTATACTCGAGCAAGATTGTCCGATGAGTATTTTGATTATAATAATTATTCTGTGGATTCAGCGATCAGTAAATTTAATACCGATTATTTAACATTTGGCGTAGGCAGCGTGTTTAAATTAAATGAGCATACTCAATTAAATGTTGATTGGGCGGCGATTAATTTAGGTTTTTCTAAAGAAACCACTCAATCGGCAGCGGATTTGATTGATGAAGTTGACGTAAAAAAAGAAGTATTAGATCAAGAGGAAATTCTAGAGCAATATATGTCGGCAACATTTTTACGTGTTTCGATTATGGGGCAGTATTAATGTGATGTATGGTAATGAAATGTTTCTTGTAGAGCAAAATCGTCAATTTTTTTGCTACAATGGCCTTTTTTTAAGATGATTAGTGAACATGAATTTAGTCAAACCGTTTCTTGTAGGCTGTTTAATAATGATTAGCCTTAGCTCTATTGCTAAAAAAGATGACAAAACCAGTTATGTTGAACAATACGGCTCGATATCAGTGCAAAACGGCACTTTAGTTGATCAAACTGGCGAAAAGTTACAATTGCGTGGAATGAGTTTGTTTTGGAGTCAATGGGGTGGTCAGTATTATAATAAATTAGTGGTTAACCGCTTAGCCCAAGATTGGAACGTGTCGGTTGTTCGTGCCGCCATAGGCGCAGAAAAAGGTGGATATGAAGTTGCGCCAGAACGTGAATTAAAAAAATTAGATAATGTCATTAAAGCAGCAATAGATAATGGTATTTACGTGATTGTAGATTGGCATGCGCACGATGCACAAAATAACACAGATTTAGCCATTGAGTTTTTTGAAATTGTTGCGGCTAAATACGGACATTTACCTAACGTGATTTATGAAATTTATAATGAGCCCGATTACGAGTCTTGGGATGAAGACATCAAGCCGTATGCTGAAAAAGTCATCAAACACATTCGTGCCATTGATGCTGATAATTTAATTATTGTTGGTACGCCAACTTGGTCTCAACGAGTGGATCAGGCCGCTAATAATCCATTAATAGGTAAAAATATTGCCTATACCATTCACTTTTATGCAGGTACGCATAAACAAAGTATTCGCGATAATGTGACTTATGCATTAAATAAAGGTTTGGCGATTTTTTCTACAGAATGGGGCATGAGTCAAGCATCGGGTAACGGTGGCGTGTTTGTTGAAGAAACCAAAATCTGGTTAGATTTTTTTGATGAGCATAATATTTCTTGGTTGAATTGGTCGATAATTAATAAAAATGAATCCTCCGCCGCTTTAAAGCCCATAGCTTCACCAATGGCGGATTGGTTGCCAGAAGATTTGTCGAAGTCTGGAACTTGGGTGAGAAATCGCTTGTTAAATTATAAATAAAAATGACTGTCATAAAAAACACGACGATTGTCGTGTTTTTTTTGCTTTCAATTTATAGTTTTTAGATAGATAGATAGATAGATTTATTGATAGATGTTTGAATTACAAATCTTGCTCTAACATCAATACCAAATCTCGCCAAAGAGGTAATTCTGATTCATCTATTCTTACATTTGCCTCTATTAGCATATCCCTTCCTGCAATAAATCTAACTCCACTATGCACAAAGCCTTCTGTTTCGGTTGGAAAGCCAATCAGTGCAGTTGCCGATCGAAGTGACATGTAATCTTTAAAGTCTGTAGCTAATTGATCCAAATTACGATAGTCGGTCACAGCAAAATCCCCACTTGAATGGCAGCCCGTGCAACGCCCAGCAATTTCAATGGAAACTTGATATAGCGCTAAATCGTAATCATTAACAGGTTTAGGATCCTTAACTGTAAATATTTTTTCGACACTGACATAACTTTGTCCATCAAACCCAGTTAATTGAACTGTATATTCACCTGCTTCTGGAAATTGATAATACAATTTAGGTTCATCAATAACTTCATTATTGATTAACCATTCAAAAGTTAAATAATCAAAGTCTTCATCGTAAGAATTGGTCGCAATTAATTGCACTAAATGATTATCTTGCTGAGATGCGATGAATATTTTTGGATCAGTATTAAGTTGGTCTGTAATGGTGATATTTTTAATAATTGAATCTGTTTGTCCAAATACATCCGTCACTGTTAGCTCTATGGCATAAGTGCCCGTTTGATTAAAAATATAATCGATAGATTCCCCTGATAATTCGTCATCCAGTACTTTCCATAGAAAACTTAATTGGTTTTCATCAACTGAAACCGTTGCATCAAAAGCTGCTGTAAACGGTTCGTATCGAACTGTAAAATTGGCTTGTGGCGGGGTGTTTTCAATCAAAATTGTTTGGCTGGTTGTTTTTGTTTGATTATTTGCATTTGAAATAATCAGTTGCACATTATATTCACCCACTGATTCAAATCGATGCGTGGCGCTATAATTAGTGTTGACCATGCTTTGATCACCAAAATCCCATTGATAAGTAAAAGGCATGTCTTCAGTTGTATTTACAGGTACAACGGTAAGAGTATTTTGATTTTCCCAAATTAGCTTGAAGTCTGCATCAGCAGTGGTGGGTACTAAATTAGCTGTATTTTGTTCTTCGCAAGAAGTAAAAACCAACACACTGATGAATATTAAGATAAAACGCATGATGTAAACTCAAAAAAATATCGGTTATTTTATCATTTTACTTAAAAAGGAATGTAGGTTGATTCGCAAATTGGATAAAACTTACAAAACGTTAGAACGTGCAATGTTGACAAGTGAGTTTTATAAAAATAGATTTTAAGGGACATAATGCAAAAAATGAGGAATGATATTTTAGCGTTGTCCAGAATGAGGACATGAATGGACACATTTAGATTGGCTATGTTTTAAATTGTTGTGGCAGGATGCAAAATCATAATGCTGATCTAAGCTGAGATTTATACACCCACAATGACATAGCCTATGAATCCACAGCATTTTCAAAACATACTTAAGCAGGTAAGCAAGCTCGATCCTGTTCAAAAACAAACTCTAACCACCACTTTAGCTGCACATGAAAATCCCATTCTTACGCGGCTTTCCAAAGAAGTAATTACCCACTCAAAATGCATTCATTGTCAAAGTAACCGCTTGCGAAAATACGGTTTTAGTAATGGCAGGCAACGATTTTTTTGCAACGAATGTCGCAAAAGTTTTGTGTGCACTCGAGGCAGCGCTTATTTTTATCAGCACAAACCAGAGCTTTGGCAAAAATACTTAGAGCACATGCTTGACCAAGATAGCATTCGGCGTTGCGCAAAAGATTTGAATATTTGTGTGACTACCTCTTTTAATTGGCGTCATCGTTTTATGAATGCTACTCAAAACACCTATGAATCAAGGCTTGAAGGTATTATTGAAGCAGATGAAACGTATTTTCGAGAATCTAAAAAAGGCGAGCGAAACTTAAACCGACCTGCAAGACAGCGAGGATCTAAAGCATCCACACCTGGCATTAATCAGCACGATTGGGTGACAGTGTTAACCGCTAAAGATCGAAATCATCATGAATTTGATCAAATATTAACTCACGTAAATGGCGCTGAAATCAATCAATGCTTAGGCTGCAAAATTGCCGATGAATCTATTTTATGTACCGATGGGCAGCCGGCTTATAATCAAATTTGCAAAGAACATCATTTGCATCATGTGGTGATAGCCAACAATCAAACGCAGCAAAGTTTGTATCATATTCAAAATATCAATAATTATCACAGTCAGTTAAAGTGTTGGTATTTGAAGATGCATGGAGTGGCCAGTAAGTATTTAGCGAAGTATTTGGGTTGGTTTAGAATGCTGGACTGGCACAAATATCAGACCTTTTCTAGTGACATTAAGAGCGAAAGCGAAAAACTGTTTGAATTCAAACTGTTACAGGTGCAGCAACATAAATTTGAAACATAGCTTTAGATTGAATTTATAAACCAATAAATATTTTAAAAACTGCTTTAATATTGATGATTTTTTTTGAGATTGAATTAGCTATAACCAGCGACGGACTTTTGTTTTGTATTGCGCGTATTCATCTCCAAATATTTCGCTAAGTGATGCCTCTTCTGGGATGATTTGAAAGGTATTCATGTATTGTACAAATCCAAAGACACACACTATTAAAAAAGGCGATTGAAGTAAGCAAGTTAACGCCACTAAAATTAAAGCAAATCCTACGTACATAGGGTTTCTTGAAATGCTATATATTGCACTATTCACCAAAGATGAGGTTTTTTCTGGGGATCTAGGGTCAACAGTGGTTTGGTTTTTTCTAAACTCTAACACACCTGATAAGCAAAAAATAAAACTGAGCAATAACACGATTGCAGTAACAGTGAGAACAATGAGGGAATCAAATGTAAATTTGGGTAAAAATAATGATGCGTTAAACATCAAACAGCCAAATAAAATGACTAATATCACAGGAGGGATTTTTAGTTTTAGTTTTTCTTTTAAAAGGATAAATAGGTTTGTATTTTTATTCATAAACTACACCATCATAAACTACACATCATAAACGGGACGCACGCATTAAATTTTGACCAATATATAGCAAAATCACCGAGAAGGGTTAAGCAAATCCGTATAAAAAAAGAGATGAAAAATATGCTTGCCATCTCTTTTTTTATGGAGCGAATATTTAAATTAAGAAGATAGCTCTGCTAATTGGTCCGCTTGGAATTCGTTAACTAATGGCTCAATCACACAGCCTAAATCCCCTTCCATAATTTCATCTAATCGATACAACGTTAAATTAATTCTGTGATCCGAAATACGCCCTTGAGAGTAGTTATAAGTGCGGATTCGATCAGATCGATCGCCCGTGCCAACTAGTAATTTACGTGTTTCAGATTGTTCAGCTGCCGCAGAATCTGTTTGTTGAGATTTTAGTCTTGCTGCTAACACAGACATCGCTTGTGCTTTGTTTTTGTGTTGTGAGCGTTGGTCTTGACACTCAACTACCAAACCAGAAGGTAAGTGAGTAATACGTATTGCGGATTCTGTTTTGTTAACGTGCTGACCACCAGAACCTGATGCTCTAAAAGTATCAATACGTAAGTCTGCTTTGTTGATGTCGATTTCTTCTAACTCGTCGGCTTCAGGCATGATCACAACGGTGCAAGCTGATGTATGCACACGACCTTGGGATTCAGTGGCAGGTACACGTTGAACACGATGCGCGCCTGATTCAAACTTTAATTTTGAATAGACGTTTTCACCGCTGATGCGTGTAATGATTTCTTTGTAACCGCCGTGGTCGCCTTCATTTTGAGAAATGATTTCAATTTTCCAGCCTTGGCGTTCAGCAAATCGAGAATACATTCTAAATAAATCACCACTGAAAATAGACGCTTCGTCACCGCCGGTTCCTGCACGAATTTCTAAAAATGTATTTTTTGCGTCATTTGGGTCTTTAGGAAGCAAAAGTTTTTGCAAATCAAGTTCAAGTGTTTCTAAACGATCATTACAATCTTTGAATTCTTCTTTACCCATTTCTTTCATATCAGGGTCGGAATCGTTCATTAAAACTTTTGCTTCTTCTAAGTCATTTTCAGTTTGAATAAACCTTTCAAAGGTTTTAACAACCGGTTCAATTTCGGCGTATTCTTTTGAAAATTTACGAAATTGATCTTGGTTTGAGATGATACCTGCATCGCTCATTAAAGCAGCAAGTTCTTCATAACGCTCGGCGAGCAATTCGATTTTTTGGCGAATGGAATCTTTCATGGTAAGGGTGACTGCTATTTTTCAGAAATTTGGAATAAACGGTTTAAAGCCGTGTGAATGTCTTGATTACCCTCAACGCTTGCTTTTTTTAGTTCCAAGCTTGGGGCATGTAAAAATTTATTGGTTAGGCGGTGGGCAAACTGTTCTAGTACATCTTTAGGGTCTGATCCATTTTGTATAAGTGTTATAGAACGCTCTAATTCAGCATCACGTATGCTTTCAACGTGATTACGAAATGATTTGATCGTGTCGACGGCTTTTAAGGATTTTTGCGTTTGAGAATATTTAGCAAGTCCTTGTTGGATTAAATCTTGTGCTTCAATAGCCGCTTCTTTGCGGTTTTGCATGTTGGTTTCAATCACACCTTTTAAGTCATCGACGGTATATAAATAGACGTCAGATAAATTACCGACTTCTTCTTCGATGTCTCGAGGAACGGCGATATCCACCATAAAAATCGGTTTATGACGACGCGCTTTTAGTGCCTTTTCAACGGCGCCTTTGCCTAATATCGGTAATTGACTCGCAGTTGAAGAAATAACAATGTCAGCTTGAATTAAATTACCTGGAATGTCTGATAATAATATGGCTTTCGCATCAAATTGTTTAGCAAGCTCTTGAGCACGGGTTAACGTACGATTTGCAATGATGATTTTGCCAATGCCTTTATCTTTTAAATGCTTAGCAACTAAATCGATGGTTTCACCTGCGCCAATTAATAAAGCAGTACATTGATTTAAATCATCAAAAATACGGGCACTCATGCTAACTGCGGCAAATGCAATAGAAACTGGATTTTCACCAATAGCTGTATGGGTACGAACTTGTTTGGCTACGCTAAATGCGTGGGGGAATAAGCGATTTAAAGATTGGCTGATGGAACCATGGTCTCGGGCGACAGCGTAGGCGGATTTTAATTGCCCTAGAATTTGGGGTTCACCTAATACAAGTGAGTCTAAACCACAGGCAACTTCGCAAAGATGCTCGGCAACTTTATTGCCTTGAAAAGTAATCGAGTATTGGTTAAGTTGTTCTAACCCAATGCTATGATAAGTGGCTAGCCATTGTTTGATATTGGTTAACGCATCATCGTAATTTTCTACTTCACAATAAAGTTCACTACGATTACATGTAGATAAAATGACGCCCTCTTTGACTTGTGGTAACTGACAAAGTGCTTTTAACGCGTCACCCATAAATTCAGGCGCGAACGAAAAACGTTCACGAATATCTACAGGAGCGGTTTTGTGATTGATACCAAATGCCAACAGAGTCATAAAAAGATGAAACGCCAATCAAATAAAGGGTCTATTCTACACAATATTAGAAACCTTTGGTGCTTTTATGTATCCTAATAATGCATTTTTTTGTGATTGTGACGATGTTGACTAAAAAAACGAATAAAAATCCATGTCTAGTGCTGGTATTAAGCTCATTTCTATTATGGTCTTGCCAGAGCCAAGTGGCGTCTAAAAAACAAGATAACGCGCCTAACTTCCTTCAAACGACGCATTCATCTGATATTTTGATTGTCTCTAGGGATGAAAAGAACCCGACTCAAACATCAGAACCCTTAGTTCCTGTTACCCCATTAGACGCACAGAGTTTTAAAGAATTTTTATTAGCCGAACTTGCATATCAACAACAAGATTATTCAGGAGCGTTGGCTTTATATTATTTATTGGCAAAACGAGTGAATGATCCCAATATTGCTAAAAAAGGCGCTCAAATTGCAGCGTATCTCAATCAAGATATGATTTTAGCTCAGATGCTTGATATTTGGTTGGCAGTTTATCCAGAGGATCAAGAAGCATTAATGCTGGGATTATCAAATAGTTTAACGATGGGCGATTTTGTTGTTTTTGAGGCTAGATTTCATAAAATTATGCAAGAAAACCCTCGGTTTAATTTGTTTGCTTTATTACGTGCATTGCCTGTGAATATTGAGGCATTTGTTGAATTAGAAAAATTACTTGTGCGTTTGCAACATCAATATCACCACCCTCAATTGTATACTGTTTTAAGTTTTGTGATGGAGCATCAAGGTAAATTTGAAAAATCATTAGAAATGGGGAATCAAGGAATTAATGAATTTGATAATCCCATGGTCCGAATGCTAATGATTAAAACTTATCAAGTATTAGGTCAAAATGAAAAGGCCGATGACTTACTTGAACAGAGTTATGAAATTTATACCTCTGATCGTAAAATTGCAGAAGCAAGAATACAGCTAGCTTGGGCGCGCTCTGAATTTGAAACGGCCTATCATATGACTCGCCAAATGTATGAACGCCAACCAGGTGATCCAAACTTAGCCTATCAATATGCTCGATTAGCATTAAAACAAAAAGACTGGATACAAGCCAAATTAGTATTTGAAACTTTATTGATTTACCCGACTTTAGAAGATGAAATGAATTATAATCTGGGGGTAATTGCGAATGAGCAAAAAGAGTTTGAATTGGCAATGCGTTATTTTTCAAAAGTAAAACCTTCTAATTATTATAAAAATGCCCAATATTTTAGAGCCAATATTGTTTGGCGTGCGAGGTCTAATGCTCAAGATGTTGTGGATATCTTTGAACAATTATTAATTAACTCTGAAGAGGAACAAAAAGTAGACGTTATTATTTTGGAAGCTGAATTTTGGAGTGCTATACAGCAATATCAAATTGGTTTAGATCGAATAGAAAAATCAGTAAGAAATTACCCTGATAATTTAGGTTTGCAATATCAATATTCGTTAATGCTAGATAGTGCAGGGCAGGTTGAAAAATCATTAAGTATTTTAATTAAATTATTAGAGAAAAAACCTAACGATGCAGATGTATTAAATGCATATGGTTATGTGTTAGGGAATCGAACCGATCAAGTGGATTTAGCTATAACGTATGTTGAAAAATCACTTCAAATTGAACCGGAAAATCCTGCAACATTAGATTCAATGGGGTGGTTGCTATATAAACAAAATCGATATGAAGAGGCATTGGGGTATTTAACTCAGGCTTTTGAACAATATCAGCATGATGAAGTTGCTGCGCATTTAGGTGCTGTTTTATGGAAATTAGGACAACAACAAAAAGCACAGGATGTTTGGCAGCAAGGTTATGATTTACAGCCAAATAGTGCGGTGATTACAGAAATTAAACAGCAACTTGATGCGCTGTAAACTCTAACAAACTCAGTTGCAAATATGCAACTGAGTGTCTTGTTTTTAGTTGTTGCTACCTTGGTGTTGTTTCTTTTTAAATATGGACCATTTTAATATTGTTGTAAGACTTTTAAACTTCAACTCTAATCTCCATCTTTAATTTTCTTTTCTAATTTTCATTTCTAATTTTCTTTGAAATGAAAATAAAAGGAATCCCAAAAAACGTGCCAATGTGACTTGAAAGCAATTTTTGTTGATGTTGTTATGTCACAAAGGCATGATGAATGCACAGTATTCTTCCATATGAGGTTAAATAAAAATGAACTTTGACTTAAATGAGTTACGACTTTTTATTCATGTAGCAAAGCATTGTTCCATTACTCAAGCGGCGCTGGCTTCAGGTGAACAAAAATCTAAAATCAGTCGAAAAATTCAAAGTTTAGAATCAAATTTGCAAACTCGATTGTTTTATCGAAAACCTGGAGAAATGTCATTAAGTGAATCAGGTAAACAATTATTTGAATTGTATGCGCCTATTTTTGAACAGCTTGAACAGGCGCAATCTCACATTATCAATGAGCAAGCTGAATTAAAAGGAACAATTAAAATATTATTACCACTTAATTTATCCATCAGTGAATTTACAGATGTTATATTTGAGTTTAATAAAAAGCATAAAGATATTCGTTTGCATTGTTCGACGGTGAATGTGCACCCTAATGTTCCTCAAAGTGATTTTGATGTGATGTTTTTATTAGATTATATGCCATTGCCTGATCATTTTTATATCGCTAAAAAGATTTTTGAAATGGAAGTTGGTGTGTTTTGTAATGTGGATTATTTTAAAACGTTGCCCGATGTGATTGATGTTGAAAAAATAGATGATTACGATTTTGTTTCTAGTACAGGCATTAATGGTTTGAATTTTGTAAACAAAGGAACAGAAGAGTTTAAAGTAGTGCAAAGTCGAATTTATGTAGATGGCTATTTGGCACAGAAACGTGCTGCGTTACAAGGATTGGGGCTGTTTATGTGTCCCAGATTTTTAATTGAAAAAGAGCTTGAAAACAAAGAATTAAAACAAGTTAAATTTAATCTACCTATGAAATCTATGAATCTTTATTTAGCCTATAAAGAACAAGGTTATAAAACTAAACCGGTACAATATTTTATAGATCATGTTTGTCATACATTTGAAAAATAAAATACATTTAAAATCGATGTTTTTTGCATAAAAATACATCACCTGATTTAAAAAAACGGTACTTCGTTTCTTATGTTTATCATAAAATTCTGTGAATTTATTGGATTAAAAATACAAAAACGCAAGTAACTTGTTTACCTTCTTGTTTTCTTAAAAGTAATTAGGGTGGTCAATATTAATTAATAACGCAAATGCTATTGAATGTGTTGTTAGTTAAAATCAATGTTAGTTAATTTTGGTTATGCATTCTATAGTCAATAGAAAAGCGCATCCAATAGTCATTGCGCGGGTGTATTGTCTGCGCTTATCTGCTAAAATCAATACAAGTTTGTCTATACGTTACCCATATTAATGAAGTCATATTCCAGCATTCCTTCAAGTCGTCCATCAACCCCGTTATTGGATGCCATCGATACCCCTTCTGATTTAAAAAAATTATCAGTGCCTCAATTGTCCCAATTAGCGGATCAATTACGTGAATACTTGTTATTTAGCGTAGGGCAGTCTGGTGGGCATTTTGGATCGGGCTTGGGGGTGGTTGAGCTGACCATTGCGTTGCATTATGTGTTTGATTCACCTAACGATAAAATTTGTTGGGATGTTGGGCATCAAGCCTACCCTCATAAAATTTTAACTGGAAGGCGCGAGCAACTGCTTAATATTCGCACTCGTGATGGCTTAAGTGCTTTTCCAAAACGCAGTGAATCCGTGCACGATGCATTTGGTGTAGGACATTCAAGTACTTCTATTTCAGCAGCAATGGGTTATGCCTGTGCACATCGATTACAAAATCAAAAACATCACAGTATTGCAGTAATTGGTGATGGTGCTCTAACTGCCGGAATGGCATTTGAGGCATTAAGTCATGCTGGGGCGGATAAAACGCCAATGTTAGTGATATTAAATGATAATGATATGTCCATTTCTGAAAGTGTAGGCGGTGTATCCAATGCATTAACCAAAATCATATCTTCAAAAACGTTTTTAAATTTTAGAGAAAATTCAAAAAAAGTTTTATCAAATTTGCCTCATGCTGTCAGTATCGCTCGCAAAGCAGAAGAACATGTTAAAGGGTTGATTACTCCAGGGACATTGTTTGAAGAGTTAGGGTTTAATTATATAGGGCCAGTGCAAGGGCATGATTTACATGATTTGGTTCGTGTTCTGACAAATATTAAAGAAAACATTGAATCATATAGTGGTCCTCAGTTTTTACATATATGTACTCAAAAAGGAAAGGGGTTTGAGCCGGCAGAAGACTCGCCAATTGCGTATCATGCAATCAATAAAATTCAAAAACATACCGCACCTACAATAAAAGCAAAAACCTATTCCAATATATTTGGGCAATGGTTGGTAGCTAAAGCAAAAGTGGATGAAAATTTAGTCGGAATCACCCCAGCAATGCGCGAAGGTTCTGACTTAGTTGAGTTTTCTAAACAATTTCCAACTCGTTATTTTGATGTAGCCATTGCTGAGCAACACGCAGTTACCTTTGCCGCAGGTCTTGCTTGTCAGGGCATGAAACCCGTTGTTGCGATTTATTCAACATTTTTACAGCGAGCGTATGATCAATTAATTCATGATGTTGCTATACAAGATTTAGATGTCCTGTTTGCAATTGATCGTGCTGGAATTGTGGGTGAAGATGGAGCCACTCATGCAGGAAACCTGGATATCAGTTTTATCCGATGTGTACCAAATATGATTTTGATGACACCTAAAGACGAAAATGAATGTGCCCAAATGCTTGAATTAGGGTATCAATATAATGGCCCAGCTGCAGTCAGGTATCCTCGTGGTAAAGGTGCTGGTGTTGAAGTGAGCACTGATAGTATTAACTATGAGATCGGGCAAAGTGAGTTATTAATGAAAGGGCAGAAAATCGCTATTTTAGCTTTTGGTTCTATGGTTCAAAACGCCAAACAATCCGCTCATGATTTAAATGCTACTTTAGTTAATATGCGTTTTATTAAGCCTCTGGACACTCAAATGATTGATCAAATATCTAAAGATCATGAATTAATTGTAACCATTGAAGAAAATGTGGTGATGGGAGGGGCAGGAAGTGCCATTAATGAATATCTAAACCAATCGTTTGCAAATATTAGAGTATTAAATTTAGGTTTGCCAGATGCCTATCAAACCCATGGAACTCCACAGGAATTAATTTGTGAAGCCGGTTTGGATACTGCCAGTATTACCAGGTCGATTCAAATTGCGTGGCAGAAAATTAATTAATTCTTTTTCTAAAAAAACAGAGTAAATAATCGGAACTTTGATCAATTTGCTCTGCTGTTTTCTTATCCCTTTAAAAGTGGCATGATAGCATTAACTTACTATTTATATTTGCCATGAATCAACCATCTTTTACTTCAAAAAACCAACCGGATCGACGCGCTGTGCGTAATCGTGTTTTATTAATGGTTTTGCTAACTTTTATTTTGTGTGTCGTTCTTGTGATGCGAATGTCTAATTTGCAATTACGTGATTATGAGCGATTTTCTACACGCTCAGAAGATAATCGAATCCACTCCTGTCCAATCTCGCCAACTAGGGGGGTCATTTACGACAATAAAGGAAAGATATTAGCTGGAAATGTGACCAGTTATAATTTGGTTGTATTACGTCATCAAGTTAAAGATTATGACGCACTTTTTGAACAAGTTAGGCAATACGTGACACTTAGTGACGATGAATTAAATTATTTTATTCGAAGTCGTAGAACAGTGGATCGATGTGATCATGTTATTTTAAAATCTCGCTTAAGTGATGAAGAAATTGCTATTTTAAGTGCAAATCGACCATTTTTAGAAGGGGTTGAAATTGAGGCCAGTTTGATACGTGATTATCCTCTAATTGAGGAGTTTTCTCACAGCGTTGGTTATATAGGTTCAATTAATGAACGCGATCAAGAATTTATTGTTGAGCAATACGCCAAGCAAAAAGGTGTGTTAAATAATGATAATAGTAATAATTCACTAAATGATATTTTAAAAAGTCCGATTATTGATGTGAAACGGCTTGCATTACAGGAATACGCAGGCACCAATATTATTGGAAAAGTAGGGATCGAAAAACAGTATGAAAAAGTATTGTTAGGCCAGCCAGGAATAAGCATTGCAGAAACAAATTATAGAGGAAAATTGATCAGGGAGCTTGATCGTATTCAACCTGTGCCGGGTAAAGATTTACATTTATTTTTAGACAGTCATGTTCAGCATATTGCATTAAACGAACTTGAAAATTCTCGTTTAAAAATCGAGCAACAAGCAAATACTCAAGAGCGAGAACGTTTTAAAAATGATCCTTCTATTGCATTAAGAGAAATTCACGTACCAACAATTCGCGGGTCTATTGTTGCTATAGATGTCCAAACAGGTGGCATAGTTGCCATGATTTCTAATCCTAGTTTTGACCCTAACCCTTTTGTAACAGGGTATGGTGTTGCTGCATATAATGAATTGAATACTTCTGTGGATAAGCCTTTTTTAAATCGTAGTATAAATGGGAAGTATGCTCCAGCATCCACAATTAAACCGTTCATTGGTTTGGGAGCTGTGGATACTAATGTTGTAAGCTGGACAGACAAATATCATTCTACAGGGGTTTATAGTCTTGAAAATGCCAGTGATAAACGAGACTGGAAAAAAGGAGGACACGGTAAAATTGATTTACGTCAAGCAATCATTGAATCGGTGAATACTTATTTTTACGACACTGCATTTCGAATGACGGTTGAACCGATACATGACACTTTAGAAAATTTTGGCCTAGGTCAAGTTACCGCTTTTGATATTTATGGTGACAATTCAGGATTGAATCCATCACGAGAATGGAAAAAATCCCGATATAATGAAAGTTGGTATGCAGGGGATACAGTGAATTTAGCAATTGGCCAGGGTTATTTTCAGGTGACACCAATGCAAATGGCAATTGCAACAGCAGTAATGGCAAGAAAAGGTAAATGGTTTACTCCTCGATTGGTGGATTATATAGTGGACAATAAAGGTAATGTTGAAGTTGTGAATCCACCAGCACCTAGAGAAGATTATGTGTTAAATGATCCTACGAATTGGGACAAAATGCATGAGGCAATGGAGCAAGTGATTTACAACCCAAAAGGAACCGCAAAAATTGTAAATACTCCTGATTTGAAATATAGGATTGCCGGTAAAACTGGAACCGGACAAAATGTTTCGTTAAGTGAAGATGTCGATTATAGTGATACTGCAGTAGCTTCAAGAACTCGAGATAACGCTTGGTTCATTAGCTTTGCCCCATCTGATAATCCTAAGTTAGCCATCGCGATTATTCTTGAAAATGCGGATCACGGTGGTTCAGTGGCCGCACCAATTGCGCGAAAAATGTTTGATGCCTACTTATTAGATGAAAAAGGACAGTTAAAAGATTTTTCTATACTCGAAATAGATTCAACTGTGAACGAGGAGTTAAATAATGAATAATTCAGATTTTTCTCGTCAAACTTCCCCTCAAGGGTTGCGTAAACCAGTTTCTATTTATCAAAAAGCAAGAATAGATTGGCCAATTTTTGGTTTGATTATTATTTTAATTGGGTTTGGATTGACTGTCTTGTATAGCGCCGATTCAAATAGTTTGCATAAATTTGATCGTCAAATAGCAAATTTAACAGTTGGAATTATTGTGATGTTAGTGTTTTCCAGAATACATCCACGGCACTTTCAATTTTGGAGTCCAATCTTTTATTTAATTGGTTTAGTGATGTTGGCCCTTGTTTTGTTTACTCCACTGGGGGTGACAGTAAATGGTGCAACACGTTGGTTAAGTGTGCCGATTATTGGTCGATTTCAACCATCAGAAATTATTAAATTAACTTTGCCAATTGTAGTTGCGGGTTACCTTGGTCGTTATGCTGTTCCTATCTCGATTAAATATGTGGCTGTCGCATTGGTGATTATTTTTGTTCCTACGATTTTAATTAATAGACAACCAGATTTAGGTACATCATTGTTAATTGCTTCAAGCGGTATGTTGGTTATCTTTTTTGCGGGCCTTAGATGGCGTTGGATATTTTTAGCTGTCATTTTAGCCGCTGCAGGATCGGTTTTTATGTGGTTTTATGGATTAGAAGATTATCAAAAAAACCGTATTTTAACTTTGCTTGATTCTTCAGATTCATTAGGGGCCAGCTATAATTCAGATCAAGCAGCAATTGCAATTGGCTCTGGTGGGTTTTCCGGTAAAGGGTTTTTGCAAGGCACACAATCTCAATTGAACTTTGTGCCAGAAAATGACACTGACTTTATAATCTCTGTTTTAGCAGAGGAGTTTGGGTTTGTTGGTTTTTTAGCGTTGTTATTTATATATTTATTGATTGTGATTCGAGGATTTTATATCTCGACTCAGGCTTATAATAATTTCCAACGCTTTTTAGCGGCAGCTTTAACCTTTACTTTTTTTATTTATGTGTTTGTAAATATCGCAATGGTAAGTGGGATTTTACCAGTAGTGGGCGTACCGCTGCCTTTAGTCAGTTATGGCGGTACTTCCGTTGTAACTATGTTAGCTTCATTTGGAGTATTAATGAGCATTAGTACTCATAGGAATAACGAGTAAATTATGACTGTATCTTTTAGAATATTTTGTTGTTTAATTGTCCTGAGTTTTTTTTCAACTTTATTAAGTGCACAAAGTTTTTATGAACACCCAAAAGCAAAATCGGTAATCAAAGAGCTGGTAGAAGATCATGGGTTGAATGAAGAAAAGTTAATACAATGGTTAAAAAAAGGGCAATACAGTCAAAGCACTGTAAAAAACTTAGCCAAACCCGCAGAAAAAACAAAAACACTTAAAGAGTATGCCCCTTTATTTGTTGAGCCAAATTCCATAAAAAATGGCATTGAATTTTATAAAACCAATGAAGCTGCATTATTAAGAGCGCAAGAGAAATTCGGAGTGCCAGCCACAATTATTACTGCCATCATTGGAATAGAAACTCGATATGGTAATTACACAGGAAAATCAATCACTTTTAATGCGTTAGGCACCACTGCATTTAGTGATCAGTCACGTAATGAATTTTTTATGCGTGAATTTAAAGCGTTTTTGCAAATTTGCCACGAACAAAATTTAGATCCCTTTGAATTAAAGGGCAGTTATGCTGGCGCGATGGGAATTGGGCAATTTATGCCTACAAGTTATCAAGTGTATGCTGTGGATTTTAATGATGATGGAAAAATTAATATTTGGACGGATCTGGAAGATGCCATAGGTTCAGTTGCTAATTATTTAAAAGCACATAAATGGGATGCATCGGATGATATTGTATTAAGAGCAACGGTAGCGCAAAACTCAAAATCTGAAGTGAATCGAGCGACAATCAAAGTTGCAACAAGTTTGGATCATTTATTAGTGGATGGATGGGAAGTTAAACAATCGACAAAATCTTTCGAAAAAGTGTATCCAATCCGTTTAGATGGTGAGCACGGTGTCGAATATTGGGTCGGATTACCTAACTTTCGTGTCATAACTAGGTATAATCATTCTGTTCGATACGCTATGACCGTATTTTTACTTCACCAAAAGATTCTAGAAAGCCTATGAAATATTATCTAATTGCATTTATTACCTGTCTTACAATGACATCCTGTTCCTCTAAATATCGATCAATTTCTGATTCAATCGATGGAGATAACCCTGCGTCAAATTCAAGGTACGCAGTCACACACGACAGCTTGCCTAAAAAAACAATTACAGCGGATCAGATTGAAAATATAAAACCAAGACATGAGCCTTTAAGTGCCGGTGGCAATAAGGATTATGAGGTGTGGGGTAAGAAATATACCGTTTTGAATAGCAGTGTAGGGTATTCAGAAACGGGTATTGCATCATGGTATGGTGCAAAATTTCATAACCATAAAACATCAAATGGCGAAACTTATAATATGTACCAACTTAGTGCAGCGCATAGATCTTTACCATTACCTACTTATTTGAAAGTCACGAATCTAGATAATGGCTTATCTATTATAGTAAGAGTCAATGATCGTGGCCCGTTTCATGAAGAGCGGTTAATCGATTTATCTTATGCTGCAGCAGTCAAATTGGATTTTATTAATACTGGTACCGCTCGAGTAAAAATTGAAGCTGTGCAGTCTGCAGCGAAAAAAGTGACAACGCATTCAAGTGTTGAAGTGCCCAAAACCACAGCACCTAGTGTTGAAATTGCCCCTGTAAATACTCAGTTTTATTTGCAATTAGCAGCATTTAAAGATAAACCCGCGGCGCAAGATTATGCTCAAAAAGTAAAAGTGTACCAATTATTAATTAATGAAAGATTAATTATTGAATCAGTAGAATTACATCGAGTTAAAGTAGGACCGCTGTCTAAGCAGAAAGCGCAACAGCTTAAAGCAGCCTTGCAGTCTGAGTATCAAATCCGAGCGTTTTTGTTATTTGAATGATTAGGGTTAAACAGTAATCCAGTTGAGTGTTGGATTGTATCCTTTGAGTATTTTTTCTTTTTGCGTTTTTGTTCGTACAATATTTGATCAGCTTGAGTGAGTAAATGACTTAAAGGTTGATCATCTTTGTAACCAGCATTTACATATCCCATACTAGCACTTAACATCCAACTATCTTCATTTTCTACATTAAAATGATCGATTCGATGTTGAATCATTGCGATTTTTTTCAGCATGAGTTCATCAGATACATTAGCGGCAAGCACTACAAATTCATCCCCACCAAATCGTGCAATAGCATCATTTTGTCTAAACACTGTATTTAGAATGTTTGCAAATTCAATGATAGCTAGATCACCTTTATGATGTCCAAAATTATCGTTGATCGCTTTAAGGCCATCTAAATCTAAAAACATAAGTTTGCAATTAAATTCTAATTCTTTAGCTTGATTTAATAACATTTCACTTTTTTCTAAAAAACCACGTCTATTTAATAAAACAGTTAATTCATCGGATTTAGATTGATTTTCAAGTTGTGTATTCATATGAGTCAGGTTGTTCATGAGATTATTAACAGTCTTTTGAATTCTATTTTGTTCGTAATACATAT
Organism: Marinicellulosiphila megalodicopiae; assembly: GCF_045862395.1. Classification (NCBI taxonomy): domain Bacteria; kingdom Pseudomonadati; phylum Pseudomonadota; class Gammaproteobacteria; order Oceanospirillales; genus Marinicellulosiphila; species Marinicellulosiphila megalodicopiae. The sequence goes on along the minus strand of NZ_AP023087.1, from coordinate 3,002,393 downwards.
GAATATTTTTTATAGCGGTTGAAATTTGTCCGTTAAGCATTAAATTGGTTAACATTTCTGTATCGTTAATACTCCACTCATAACAGATCCGTCCAAGTTGGTCTCCACTTAAATATAGAGATTCTACGACAAGCGAAAACCTACGGTCGGTTGGTAAATAATGATCAGGTAATAATTGAGCGGTATCATATTGAGGAAGGGATTTTGAAAATTGATTGTAGTTGCCAGCATCAAATGCATTAGTTAATTGTGCACTTTGTGGTGCGTACCATTTTTTTTTATGATCATGAAAAATTGGAGTATCAAAACAAGTTAAATAAAAGCTTTTAATTCCTAAATTCTCTAATTCAGAAGCAAGTACTTCAGAAAGCTGCTCTAAAGTACGAGCATCAAAAATTATTCTTAAAAAATTACGAAAGAAATATGCCCGATCATTGAAAATACTATGAGACTCTAGGTGACAAATTAATGATTGCGAAAAAGTATCTTTTAATTGAAAGAAAAAAAGCACTTCTACTTTGGATAGGTTACTGGTCAGAATATGTTTTTCTAATTTTTTAAAGTAGGTTCGCCATACTTCAAAGCTTTCTCCTGACTTCACATCTTTTTGAAATCGCTCGTTAAAATTTTGCAATAAAATCGAACGTATGTCTTTTGCATGTTTATCTGTTGATATGTTTTCAAACCCACTTTTAAATAGGGTGATGATATCTGTTATTAAATTAGATACGTTGTTGTTAGTAAGTTGGTCGTAATTAATTCGCTCAAGGATGTTAACGAATAATTGATTTTTTTCATTATTAGGAATGTGTTCATGGTTGTGGGTTTTTGAAGAAGAAAAATCAATTTGCTGACAGCCACATGATTGACGATTAATGAAATGGGTTTCTAATTTATAGCTCTTTTCAACTTTTTTATTATTAGCCATTTTTACTGCTATTTCTGCTGCTTTTAACCCTAGTTCAAATAATGGTTGGCTTACTGTACTTAGAGGTGGAATGTAATATTCTGCTTCTTTTGCATTATCAAATCCTGTAACCGCGATATCTTTTGGAATTCTCAGGCCTCGTTTATGTAATTCATCCATCACACCAAAGGCACTGCTATCATTTGCACAAATTATTATTTCTGGTTGAATGTTTCGTTCGTCAAAAAAAGCTTTTATACAATCCTTTCCATCACTGTATGCAAAATGCCCATAGAAAATATAATCTTCTGAAATTGGGATGTTATGTTTGGTTAATGTATTTTTGAAAGTTTCCAGTCTTTCTATTGCATCTTGGTTGTCTTTTGATCCACCTAAATAAGCAATTTTCTTATAATTATGTTCATGTATAACATGTTCAATTAACGCTTCTAAGCCAGAATTATTATCTATTAATATGCTGCTTTGCGTGTCAACAATATCGGTTAAATCTGTGCCTAAGCTTACGATAGGTAATTGTGAAAATTTATCTAACCATGTTTGAAATTCTCCGTCGGCACAAAAATTAGAAAATACTGCCGAAGGAAGAATTAGCGCATCTACATTTTTAGGGCTAATTAAGTCATAAATCACCGCTTCTTGGTGATGCATTTTCATCCATGGGTTATTTGGGGTTTCACCTGGAAAAATGATAAGGTTGGCATCCATTCGGCTAAGTGCTGAATGAACACCTTTTAATATCAATCTAATATAAATATTATCTAAGGCAGGAACCTGTAATCCAATGGTTAGTCTTTTTTTTAATTCAGTCATTATCACTTTTACTTAATGGGTTAAGTGCATGAAATGGTATGCATTTTCAGCAAATTTTCTTTTTTGAATATGCAGCAGTTCCTTTGCAATTTGTTGATTTTTATTAGACAAAACCTGCTGGATAAATTGATCGGTTTTAATTAATGATGCTATATCTTTTTGTGTATGCAATTGAGTAGATAAGTGAGCCGAATGTTTTCTAAAATACCGTTCAATATCTTGAGAATGTTTTTTGCTGGCACTTAGAAAATTTTCCCAGTTTTCACTGATAGCCATTTCTTTTAAGTGTTCAGATTGGAAAATAATTCTTTGCCAATCATTTTGTTGTTCATGTTCAAGATAATTATTTTGCATGATTCACCTTTTTGCCTTTTCTACTTACATTTTATTTATATTAATTAAATGTGATGTAATTTTATAAAGTGCGGGCTTGATTCACAGTTTTTACTAGAAACACTTTTTGAAAGTATAGTCCATATTTTTAATTCAACTATTTATTTTAACTTCGTAGCAAAATTGAATACTCATGATTGTTAATGTTTTGTAAGTTAACTAAGATTGGAACGTTTAAAAAATTGAAAATTCGATCATTTTAATGTCAAAAAATTGATACTTCCTTTCGTATTGTAAGTACAAGTTTGCCATATGGTGATCCATCTTTTTATATAGAGGTATAAAAAATGGTATTTAACAAAACGATTATGGCATGTGCTTTAGGTGCTGTATTTGCACTTAACGGATGTACTCGCTCTCAAACTGCGCCAAATAGTCCGCCTACAGCTCAAATAATACAGTCGGGTAATAACCAGGTGACGGCTTTTGCAAACGATCAGGATGGGGATAATTTAACTTATAAGTGGACAGTTAATAATGTGCCTAATCCACAGACTGGACGTACAATTATTCTAAATGATGTAACTGGTGCAGTTACAATTGTATTAGAAGTAAGTGACGGAAAAGAAACGGTTACTGTAATTGAATCTTATGACTTTACTTCTAAACAAGCCCCTGTCGCTAGTATTATGGTTGATTCTCTAACAGGACAAGCACCATACTCACTTAATTTCGACGGTTCTGGATCTACAGATGATGGCAATATTGTTAGATATTCTTGGTCAATTGATGGTAAAACAAGATTAGGTGATGAAATTAGTTATTCTTTTGCATCTGATGGAGATTACGACGTTATTTTAACAGTAACCGATAATGACGGGTTAATAGGTAATGCAGAAGTAACAATAAACGTTACTCCCGCCAACGAGCGTCCTGTTGCTAAACCTATTTCTTCTGTTTTATCAGGCACTGTACCACTTGATGTGGTATTTGATGGTAGTACTTCAACGGATGATGTTGGTATCGAAAAGTACACTTGGGTAATTGCTAATGAATCTTTTAATGAATCGATTAAAAATTATACTTTTCAAGACAGCGGTACTTATATAGTTAAATTAATTGTTGAAGATGAGAAAGGTTTAAGAGATGAGAAAACACTGACTATTGAAGTCGAACAAGAAAATGGTGCGCCAACAGCTGTTGCTGTTGCTGATGTGTTAACTGGAAATGCACCTTTAACTGTGAATTTCGACGCTTCTCAATCAGACGATGATGGTGGCAAAAGTAACTTAACTTACAGTTGGTCAATTGATGGAAATACATTCACTGAAATCTCAAAAGAATATACGTTTATCGAAGCTATAAAGCATCCAGTTCAATTAAAAGTAACTGACCAAGATGGTAAAAGCGATGTTGACACAATTGAAATTGATGTGAAATCCATCAATCAACCACCAGTATCAAACCCAACTTCAAATGTAACTTCAGGCGAAGCACCATTGACCGTGCGCTTTTTTAGTGACGAGTCTACTGATGATAAAGGTATTGTTGAATTCTCATGGGTGATTGATAATATTCCTTATAATAGTGAATCCCCAAGTGTTACATTTACAGAACCTGGAACGTATTCAGCTATCTTGACTGTTAAAGATGCAGAAGGTGAAATTGACTCTTCACCCATTACTATCAATGTAGAAGATGGTGGTGTGATTGTTCGTCCGATCACCGATGTGTTACCTGATTATGATGGTGTCATTCCTTTAATTAAAATGATTGGTGATACTTCTGCCGATTTACAAACTACGGGCAATCCATTTTCTGATTCATATTTTTATGCAAGTCCAGATGTGTATCATGCTATTAATGAAACTTCATTAGATTTTGAAACTGAATCTCAAAGTCCTTCAAGTATGTATCAAAAAATGAAATACACTCAACGTATGCCAAGTGCGATTTGGATGGACTCGACCGAAACTATCGGTGGTAGTGCAACTCGACGTTCACTGACAGAACATTTAGATGCTGCTTTAGCACAGCAACAAGATTATCAAGATAATGCTGACGGCGGACAAATCGCACCAATGCTGGTTGTGATTATTATTTATAATTTACCAGATCGCGATTGTGCTGCATTAGCATCAAGTGGATTATTAGTTGAAGTTGGTGATGATACCAAGCTAGGTGATCCAGCATATGCTGCTGATGTCGGTACGGGATTAAATAAATATAAAGAAGAATATATTGACGTAATAGCTGCTGCATTTAATGACTCTAAATACGATAGTTTACGTATTGTTGCGATGCTTGAACCAGATTCATATCCAAATATGTTAACGAACCAAGATCCTCAAAAAGCAACAGATGCATACTGTATTAAACTGCATGATGTTGATGGTGATACCTCTGGTGAAAATGGTGTTTATGTGCAAGGTTTACGTTATGCAATTAATGCCTTTGCTGAAGATGGTAATTCAAATGTTTATACTTATTTAGATATTGGTCACTCTGGCTGGTTAGGTTGGGATGGTAACCGTGATTTAGCAGTTAATGGTGGTATAACACAATATTGGAATTCTACAACGGCATCGGAAGATGCAGGTGGAGCAGCTATTGGTTTTACAAAATTAATTGAAGATGCTCATCCATCTGGATTGTCCGCAGTTCGTGGTTTTGCTTCAAATACTTCAGGTTACACGCCTTTATTTGAATATAATATTGAAGGTAAAGATGCATCTGATAATTATTTCGAATGGAATAAATATGTTGATGAATTACACTTTATGGAAGTGTTAAATACTGAATTTAAAGCAGCTGGGTTTGCTGAAGGGCAGTTAGGGTTTATTATTGATACGGCACGTAACGGTTGGGGTAAAACTGACGGAACAGGTTCTCAGGCTCAATACAATAGACCGACTAAACTAGGTGCTCCTGATGCCGATGCTGCAATGGCTAATCGTGTAGATAAGCGTACTCATCGCGGTCGTTGGTGTAACGTTATGGATGCGGGTGTTGGTGAATCTCCACAAACGGATCCACTAGCGAATCACCCTTGGATTGATGCCTTTTATTGGATGAAACCTCCAGGAGAATCAGATGGTTCGTCAAATCCTGCTGATGCGAATACAATTGGTAAGTCTTATGACCCAGTTTGTGGTGGTGAAGGTACGCCTAAAACAGGCGAAGTTGAAGGGCGTGTTATTGGTAATGCTGCAGGGCGTGATACTCGATCAAGTCTTGATTCGTTCTTCGCACCAACTGCTGGTTTGTGGTTTGATGAGCAGTACAGAATGTTGATCAATAATGCTTACCCAGCATTAGGGTCATATGGCGATTATGACGATTACGATTATTCCACGGCGGTTTCTGCTGAATAATTGGCTAAATAATAAAAAGCCCTGATGCAAAACATCAGGGCTTTTTTTTGCCCTTAAATCTTTAGGTATCCTACTAAAAATCACATCCTGTGTTAGATTTGTTCTTAGGTTGAATATTAAGTCGGCTAAGCTGAATTAAACTTGAATTATTTTGTGAATATTAAGTGATGGATTTTTTAATCTAATTAAAAGCAGCTCATTGTAAATTTGTTTTCAAATTATTATCGGATTGGATCTTTGAATCAAACCATTCAGAAATGCTAAGTGATTAGGTAATAGTGGGATGCAATTATTTTGAAATATTTTCATATCCAACAGCCCTGAAAGTTGTGTGCCTCTATAGATAAAACAAAATTTTATGTTTTTAAATTTTTTCAATATCTGGATTCAACAAAAACAAAACGCCTTGTATCTCTTGTAAATTATGTTTTATGAGTTTAAATGCGGTGGGCGGTTATTAAAGTTTAGCTGATGATGCGAATTCTAAAATCTTTTTTATTGGCTTGAAATAAAACTAAAAATTCATAAAATCTTTTAGTGTTTTACCATATTCCTATCTCTGTTTCCAACAAATGGAGCCTTTGAATAAGATTAAATATTGGACGGTCAGATGCTTGTTTTCTAATGATTGACGCGTTTAAAATGCTGGTTTATTTTCTAATAATGTACGTTTACTTTTGATGTATCTCGATTTTACTTATTATTAAGCTGGTATTATCTGAACTTAGCTCATTATAAATCAACAACAGGATAAGTTTGTATTTTAAATTATTTGCGCAGTATTTATGAGTTTTTGCATCATAAACACTTACAAATTAGAATGTTTAACTCAATAGAATGCTTAACTCAATTATTAGCCCCATTGTTTAACTAAGGACTGATCAATTTTTAAATGATCCAAAATCCTAGCGACAATAAAATCAATCATATCTTCAATAGTTTTTGGGTTATGATAAAAGCCAGGAGAGGCCGGCATTATCACTGCTCCTGCTTGTGTTAATGTCAGCATGTTTTGTAAGTGAATCGCATGTAATGGGGTTTCTCGATGAACAATAATTAATTGGCGGCGTTCTTTTAAAAAAACATCAGCTGCACGTTCAATTAAATTTTCGCACATACCATTTGCAATCGCAGCTAATGTACCTGAACTTGCAGGACAAATTACCATTTTGTTACTTTTAGAGCTCCCTGAAGCAATAGGGGCGGTCCATTGTTCTTGTGAAAAAACTTGAATTTGTCCTGGTCGAGCTTGGTATTTTTGTGTTAATAATTCTTGAATTTTTTTGGGTTGATTTGGTAATTTTAATTCTGTTTCCGTTGCAATGACAATTAAAGCGGCCTTTGAAAATAGTAAATAAACATCCTGATTTTGTAAAATTAAACATTCAATTAAACGAAGTCCATATTGCGCTCCAGAAGCACCTGTTAAAGCTATTGTGATTGGGGTTGTCATATTAGGCTCATATTGTGAAATAAATGGGTGGAAATCCAAAAGTCGTAAATGGACACTTTTTGTCATATTGTACTTATTATTTTTAGTTTTGTTTGATTTTCATTAAAAAACATATTTTTTTAAGTCATATATTTGACAGGAGAAGGAATGCGGTCTTTACTTAAGTGTAGAAAAAATTGGTCAAAAAGCTGACTAAAAATTGAACTTTGGCTCGATCTATGCAAAAGTACGATCTGACCTGAAAATTCTAAAAAAGTATAGAAATTCAATCAATGTTCAGAATATTGCTAATTATAATTGATATATTATTACTAAGGGAGTGACACATCGTATGTGGCGAGAAATTAAAGTTTTGATCATAGATGATGACGAGACAAGACGACATGATTTAAAAGTGATTTTAGATTTTTTAGGTGAAGAAGCCGTGTCGTTAAAAAGTCAGAATTGGTTAGAGAAGAGCAAGGAGTATTTTCAAAGCAGTGATGAAATCGTTACGATCATGTTAGGTGAAACTCAAAATAGTAGCATTGAGATGGTTAAAGAAATCATCCAATGGGATAATGGACTGCCTATTGTATTTTTAGGTCAAAACCAAGATGAAACTCAATTTGAAGAAGATTATAAAAGACGAATAATTGGTCGCATTGCATTTCCTCCTAGCTATAATAAATTATTAGACACCCTTCATCGTGCTCAAGTTTATCGTGAACAATATGATTTAACACGTGGACGAGACAGTCGTCGTGAACCACAATTATTTCGTTCATTAGTGGGAAGTTCCCGTGCAGTCCAAAATGTACGAGAAATGATGGCCCAAGTAGCCGATAAAGATGTCACTGTTTTAATCCAAGGTGAGTCGGGTACTGGTAAAGAAGTGGTTGCACGTAATCTGCACTATAATTCTCCTCGAAGAAATAAACCGTTTGTTCCAATTAATTGTGGGGCGATCCCAGCGGAGCTACTAGAAAGTGAATTGTTTGGCCATGAAAAAGGCTCTTTTACAGGGGCTGTATCTTCCCGTGCTGGACGGTTTGAGTTAGCTGAAGGCGGGACATTGTTTTTAGATGAAATCGGCGATATGCCACTTAATATGCAAGTTAAACTTTTACGTGTATTGCAAGAACATACTTATGAGCGTGTAGGTGGCAATCGAACAATGAAAACGGATGTTAGAATTGTTGCTGCAACGCATCGTAATTTAGAATCAATGATTGAAAAAAATCTTTTTCGTGAAGATTTATATTACCGATTGAATGTTTTCCCAATTGAAATGCCTGCATTACGTGAGCGTTATGAAGATATTCCAATTTTATTAAATGAATTGATTTCTCGATTAGAAAATGAAAAACGTGGATCCATTCGATTTAATTCTGCAGCAATTATGTCCATTGCACGACATGATTGGCCAGGAAACATTCGAGAAATGGCAAACCTGGTTGAACGACTTGCAATCTTACATCCTTTCGGAGTGATTGGTGTTCAAGAATTACCTAAAAAATACCGACATATTGATGATCATGATGAACAAAACATCAAAGATAATTTACCTCAATTTGAACCCGGTGAAGTTAATTCTCAGCGTGGTGTGACATCCATTGAAGCAAGTTTAGATCAACAAGCACTGTTGCCTGTAAATGGTCTGGATTTAAAAGAATATTTAACGAATCTAGAGTGTAATCTTATTAAACAAGCCTTAGATGATGCAAACGGTGTTGTGGCTAGAGCGGCTGAGAAATTACATATTCGACGTACTACATTAGTAGAAAAAATGCGCAAATATCAATTAAATAGAAAAGAAGTAGTGGGTTTATAAATATAATTAAAAATTCAAATTATAATTAAGGAACCTCTGATAAAAAAAAGCGGCACTAGCCGCTTTTTTTTAATTTAAAAATCGTATTTACTGAATTCATTCTAAAAAATAATCAGGAAGGCTGACAATTTAAATTAAGTATTTATTGATCCATTTCAATTGTAGCGTCTTCTTCCATTAAATATACGCCCTCCACGTGATGTTCTGAATTATCAGTGGTTTGTAAATTAAATCCACCAACATAAGTATCCCCAGGATCTGCAAAAATACCTCCCATTTCACCACTAGCATCATGTTGAGTGCCATCATCAAAAGTTGCAGCCCCCCAGACATTACTCATTTGTACTGTAGCATTATTAACTTGTCCTTCGTATTGAACATTCCAGTTTTGGGATAAGCCCACTTCAACGTTTAAATTTCCAGTTAATTTTGCATTGCTAAAGTCAACTTGCATGCTGCCTGATATTTGAGTCACATCACCAGCATCAGAAGAACCTAAAAAATCACCTGTGCTGTTAAATGTTTTTTGTCCAACTAATTGACCCGCTTTAGCAGGCGAAGCATCAATAAAATATAAGCGATCACTAAATGACTGAGGTTGTTCTTCTGAATCTAAACTTGGGGTTAATGTAGCCTGATTTTCTTCGCTAAGATTCCAATATCCCCAACTAATATTATTACGGCCACCTATGTTTGATTCTCGTTCCAATGTAACAGAACTGCCCCCATTTAATACAAACTCAGGATCCAAGAACTCACCGTTTAAAACGTCGGTAGATTCGTTTTCATAAGTTATAAATGTAATTGTCCCGTCGGGATTTTCTAAAACATAGCCAAAATGCATAGATTGCCCATCGTTGGATTGTGCAATCGCGCTGGGTTGATTTTCTGTGATCCCACCTAGTGCTGCAGTTAATTGGTTGGATGATTCATCATTGCCTTGAATATTTGTAATTTGAATGTTGCTGTTTTCAGATGTGCTCATAGCAATAAATTCAATTCCAGTTTCTGATTGTCTAACTATTATCTTGGCGTCAGCAGGTAAGTCTTCATTAATATCATTGATTAAATCATTAACACTAACATGAGATTTATCAAGTTTAATTGGGTAAGTAAATTCAACACCGTTTAACTTAACTGAAATATTAAATGAAACATTATTATCAAAATTCAAAGTGGAAAAAGTTGAATTACTAATGCCTAAATCATTTGAAAAATTAATAGCAGAGGTCGTGTCAATACTAAAAGAGGAATCTGAAGAATCTGAAGCTTGAATAACTAGGTGACCTGCATCATTTATCAATACATGCATTGAGCCTATACCAAAATAACTATCCATTTGTGATTGCATGCTATCTATAAGGCTGTTTTCACTATTTGAATTTAAATCAATCATGGCATACATATCCATATAATGAATCGAAATGGATTCTGTTGCATAACTGCCATTTTCAACTTCGATAATTTTCCAAGGATTTTCACTAATAAATGTGGCCGGTTTAATGCCATGTCCAAAGTTTTGTAAATGCAATTCAACGTTAGATTGTAAAACTGGTGCGTAAATTGGTTTTCTTAGATCCTCTGCAAAAAATACCATTCCAATATTTGGATTATTTTTAATTTGTTCAATTTGATTGCCAGTTAATCTGGTATTGCCAGCAGTTTCTGTTTTGATTGGCTCTTTTATTAATTGTTCAATTGTCGTAGTTTCAATAGTTGTGATACTTTCAATTATTGGTAAGTTTAATGGTATGGGAGAGGATATATCTGCTTCAGATTGTACCGTTGTATTTTTTGTGTTTGCATTTTCTGTTATAGGTTGAGTAACATCAGTAACATCAGTAACATCAGTAACATCAGTAACATCAGTTTCATCGTTTTGATTGCCTTCTTCATTTGTTTGATTATTTGATTGCTCAGATTGTCCTTCGTCAGAATTTTTATTGTCATCCTTTGTCTCATCTTCTTGATCCTGGCCGCTTGGTTTAGAATCGGTTTCAGACTCATCTGATTCTGATTCTGATTCTGATTCTGATTCTTCTGAATTAGTTTTTTCCTCAGTCTCTTCAGATTCTTCTTCTACCATTTCCACTTTTTGATTTAAAGATTCAGGAGGGGTTAATGATCCTTTCGGAGAAGCATTTTTCTTTACAGTTCCAAAACTGAAGCCAGTGTCTCCACCTAAATCAATTTTACCGCTATCATTTGCAACACTGATTCCTCCACTCCATACACCAAGAGCTAATTCGCCACCATCTGCTAAAACTGCTTCATAGTCAGTACCACGAATCCCAATACTGGCTGCTGGTGTTTTCACTTCATAACCATCTGCCGACGCTTTGCCAAAATTACCAGTGATGGTTCGAAACCCACCTGATAATAATTCCATTAATACTTTTTCTTCTTGTTGATCTTGTTTGGAGTGATATTCTTCAATAATAATTTCGCTGTTTTCACGAAGAGCTAACATAGCTTTGTCGATAAAACGAATTTGCAGGGTGGACTTTCCAGCGGTGATGATTCGATCGCCTTCAAAAATTTTATCACGACGTCTTAAATCTATTTGATCTGTTTCATTTCTCACTACAAATGCATCGCCGCTCGCTTTGATTATGATACCAATGTGTTCTGCTTGAGCGATGGCAGTGCTGGAAAAGAGGCTACTTACTAACAAAGTAACATAAAGGAAATATTTCATGCGAGACCTCTAAAATGTTAAATTCATACCGACAGAAAAATCGAATTTAGTTAATTTATAAATTTCAATATTACTAAACTGTTTCATTGCATTGAGTTTAGCAAAATATTGGGATTTCTCACTTTTGTGGAAACTGAGTTGATTGCTAAATACAACTTGTGCGTCTGCGCGAGTTGCAGCACTGGTTGAATCATCAGGGTCTAAAAATATAGGGTCAGAATCTTTAAATGATTTTCCCATTACACTTAATAACGCAGTGTTTTTAAATTTTGTTGAGAGTGTGCTATTTAAAATATACGAGATGTTTAGTGCGTTAAAGGCGTTGTGCGCGAGGGTTTGTTCTTTTAATGATAAGCTCATGATTGTGAATGAAGCTGTATTTTGATGTTTTGGATTTGCATAAGTCAGGGTGGAATTAATGCTAAAATTTGTGTTGGCAATTTCACTATTACTGTCAGTATTGATTGAAAAATTACTCGATCCATTAAAGAATAATTTTTGTGTAATTTTGTACGGAGCAGCAATTCCCAAGATTAAACCCGCCCCTGAAAAATCATGATTGCTATTATTTAAGCTTATTTGCGTAAAAGGTGAAAAAGTATAGGCATTAATTGTTTTTGTGTACGTAAGTGCACCAGATAACGTGACTTGATTACTTAGTCCTTCGCTATCGTTACCCTGTTTGATACTTAAGCTAGTATTGGCTTTTAAGGTACTGGTTGCATCTAAAGGTTTAATTACGCCAATAGTTCCAACAATATTAATAAATGCGTCAGAGCGTTGTTTAGTGACTTCGGTTAAACCTATTATATTATTGGTCGCTGTGAGTATGTGATCATCAGGCGCACTATTCACATTATTAGTCGCACCCATTAAAAATGATGCCGATTTAAAGTAGGTCGTAGCTCGTTGGTTCAAAATACTGTCTATGGCTTGTTTATATTGGTTTATTTTTACTGCCACATTCTCAGGGGGATTTTGACTTAATACAAAATCAAAATGATTGTTCGCTTGAGTGAGGTGATTGTTAAAAAACAGCGCTCTGCCCATTTCTAGGTGCACTCTCAGCTCGTTAGGTTTATCAACGATTACACGGTTTAGAGCAAAAACCGCGAGTTCATATTCTTTGTTTTCAATGGCCGCTCTTGCGTATAAGAAATCGAAAACTTCTAAGCCTTCGTATTGGTCTTGTAATTGAATGGCAATTTCCCATGCTTTGGCAAATTGTTGTTTTTGTAACGCTGATTCTAAAGAAAGTAAATGCGCAGGATTAATTTCATCTGAATTTGCTGCGGCATTTGACGTCATTATGCCTATAAAGGATATATAAATGATAAAACGTTGTAATAGAACAAAAAACCACTTCATATAAAGAAAGCCCAAACATTGTTAGTAAACGTAATGTTGATTATTTGGGTGAAGGTAACTATAAAATGAAATTCACCCACACTTAGATTAAGAGTAACCTAGGATTGGCTAAGTGCCACTTTGAACGTGAATATTTTAAAAAATGAGGATGAAACGAGCTGAGTTAACATTTGTTAGCGCGTTTAAATGGGATAGGGGTTAAAAGTCTCGACTGTCCAAGTCTGTATTATTATAAGGGGCTTGGTGGTCTTTATTTGTTTTGATTTCAACGAATATTTCTTGGTAGGCGGCAAAGCTGCTGACTTTTAATAACATAAAAAATAAGAAAACCCCGAAAAAATTCAATATAAAAAACAAACATAAAAGAATGACGGATAGGATAAGTCCATATGTGATAAATGAAATTGAATTTTTCAATAATCCTATGAAATTAAGTTTAATAGCATCCATGATATTTATATTTTTATGGATGCTTATAATGCCTGGGGTGAAAAACATCATTGCTTCAATAATGCATAGACCAATTACAAAAATTGCAAATGAGCTTATTAACTTAGATGTGATTTCTGGGTATTTAGTTTGAATCTCATTAAAATAAAGACTTAATGTTTCATAGGAAAAGTCTTCAATGACTTTGTTTTCCATAGCAATGATTTTAACAAATTCTGAAATGGAACTTTGAAAGGGTATTGAGAATAAGATATTTAAACTTAAAAAAAGTGTAGAGATCACCATTAACGGTTTAATAGTTTGAGGGTTAAAAGTTAAGAAATCACTAAAAGTTAATGATTGGGTTTTCTGTTTTTTTAAACAGGCATTAAACATAGCGGCACAATAAAATGTATAAATTATTGACGATAGAATAATACCTAAAAATGGAACAAAAACAGAGCATAAAAACATGAGTATTGGGGTGATTAATGTTACTAAGTAAAACTGTAACAGATTACCTTTAATCAGTTTGAACGTCTCAAGAAACCAAGTAAAGCTAGCTGAAGGCGATGTGCTTATGGGTGTTTGTCTTAACTTTAAGTCAGGTAACATCATGATTTACCTTGGCATAAACTGAAAAACATCGGCTAGCATCATTTTAGAATCTAACCCTTTTGCTATTAATAAATCTTTAAGGGGGTATACAAAATCTGGCGACGCACAGGCTATGACAGCTGTATCTGAAATGTCATCAGTTAAATGTTGTAAGCATAAATTGGTCAGTTGTTGGTGTTTTAGACTGTCATCTTCAATTTTACTCATTACCACATTGACTTTTTGATGCCAGGATTGAATTAAATCCAGTTCAAAAAATTCATTACTTGCCCAAATAAAAGTCACATTGATATTTTGATTGTTCAGAATAATATCCTGGCAAATGGCTCGCATTTGACTGAATCCTGACCCTGAAGCAACTAACATTAAGTTTTTAATTGGTTGTTCAAAATTATGTATGTGGCATTCACCTTGTGGTGTTTTGCTTTCTATATATCCATTAGTCAAGCAGTGCGATTCAATCAAAATAGCTGTTTTACTTTCAATTAATAAAATTAATCGTTGTTCACATGGAGAGCTTGCAATGGTGAAATACAAATTTTCTTGGCCTGCAATAATTAATTCTAAATATTGACCTGCATGAAAAGCTACAGAATGATCGTAATCAAATTCGAATTGTCTTATGTGTTCATTCACATTGTGAGTGTGTTTTAAAACCAGTTTAATCATTGTGTTTTCCGAAAATATTTAACTCATCCCAAATGGAATCAACTTTTTGTTTAATGTCATCACTCATTTCAATGGGGATTCCCCATTCTCGAGTGGTTTCGCCTTCCCATTTATTGGTGGCGTCCCATCCGACTTTTGAGCCTAAACCAGACACTGGCGAGGCAAAATCTAAATAATCTATGGGTGTGTTTTCAATCATGACTGTGTCACGAATCGGGTCCATACGTGTGGTCATGGCCCAAATTACATCTTCCCAATTTCTTGCATCGATGTCGTCATCGCATACTACAACAAATTTAGTATACATAAATTGGCGTAAAAATGACCAAACTCCCATCATGATGCGTTTAGCATGACCTGGATATTGTTTTTTAATCGTCACTACTGCAAAGCGATATGAACAACCTTCAGGTGGTAAATAAAAGTCGACGATTTCAGGGTACTGTTTTTGTAATAAAGGAATAAACACTTCATTCAGCGCCACACCAAGAATAGCAGGTTCATCAGGTGGACGTCCTGTATAGGTGCTGTGGTAAATAGGTTTTTTACGATGTGTGATCTTCTCCACAGTAAATACGGGGAAGTTGTCCACTTCATTGTAATAACCGGTGTGATCTCCAAACGGACCTTCAGGTGCCATTTCGTCAGGATAAATAAACCCTTCTAAAACAAACTCAGCACTGGCAGGTACTTGTAATTCATTGGTCACACATTTGGCTAATTCTGTGCGTTTACCGCGTAATAAACCCGCAAAGGCGTATTCAGACAGACTGTCAGGTATAGGTGTCACAGCCCCTAATATGGTGGCGGGATCTGCACCAAGTGCGACCGTTACAGGAAAAGGTTTACCCGGAAATTCTTTTTGGAATTGTTTGAAATCAATCGCGCCGCCTCGATGAGATAACCAGCGCATGATTAATTTATTTTTACCGACTAATTGCTGGCGATAAATACCTAGATTTTGTCTATCTTGAAATGGGCCTTTAGTAATCACTAGCGGCCATGTAACAAGAGGGGCGGCATCATCGGGCCAACAAGTTTGAATCGGTAATTTGGTTAAGTCCACTTCATCTAAAATGACTTCCTGACAAGCCGGTTTTTTCACCATTTTAGGTGCCAAATTGATGACTTGCTTAAAGATCGGCATTTTATCCCAAGCGTCTTTTAACCCTTTTGGTGGGGTTGGCTCTTTTAAAAATGCCAGCGTTTCACCTATACCACGAAGCTGAGAAATATCATCAGCACCCATGCCCATAGCCACACGTTTGGTTGTGCCAAAAAGGTTGGCAAGCACAGGAATGTCACTGCCTTTTGGATTTTCAAATAAAAGTGCAGGGCCTTTTGCTCGTAACGTTCGATCGGCTATTTCAGTCATTTCTAAATAGGGATCCACTTCTTGAGTGATACGTACTAACTCGCCTTTTTGTTCTAGTTGCTCGATAAAATCGCGCAGATCTTTATAAACCATAATGAGGACTAAAGTGCTTTAAATGAGATGGTAGAAGGTATGCGAGTTTGATTGGTTTCTTCAAGTTTTTGAAGATAACTGTCCCACATTTGTGTTTGATTTTGAGCGCATTGATACAAATATTCCCAACTGAAAATACCTGAATCGTGACCGTCACTAAAACTGATCTTAATGCCGTAATTTCCAGAAGGCTCAACTTGTGAAATTAATACGTCTTTTTTACCGACTTGTAAGGTTTCTTGTCCTACACCATGACCGCGAACTTCTGCGGATGGTGAATGCACACGAAGAAATTCAAAAGACAAATAAGCAGGCGCTTGATCTTTATAGATCAAGGCCATTTGTTTTTGTTGTTTTTGAATTTTTACATCACTTGGGGTCATAGAATAAATCGACTTAAATCTTGGTTTTTAGCAAGCTCGCCCAGTTGATCATCAACGTATTTAGCATCGATGTTAATGATTTGACCTGACAATTCAGACGCTTCAAAGGAGATGGACTCAAGTAAACGCTCAAGTAATGTATGTAAGCGACGAGCGCCGATGTTTTCTGTGTTTTCATTCACATCAAAGGCTAATTTAGCAATACGTTCGATGCCTTCTTTAGAGAAGTTAATGTCTAAGCCTTCTGATTTTAATAACGCAATATACTGCTGAGTTAATGAGTAATCAGGCTCAGTTAAAATACGTTCAAAATCATTTGGCGATAATGCTTCTAATTCAACACGAATTGGCAAGCGACCTTGTAGCTCAGGAATCAAATCTGAAGGTTTCGCGTAATGGAATGCACCCGATGCAATAAACAAGATGTGATCGGTTTTGATCATGCCAAATTTAGTATTAACGGTACAACCTTCAATTAAGGGCAGTAAATCACGCTGAACCCCTTCACGAGAGACTTCGCCGCCACTGCCGCTTGATTTTGCAACCTTATCGATTTCATCAATAAATACAATGCCGTTTTGTTCAGCAGTTCTGATAGCCGTTTCTTTGATTTCTTCTTCATTTAATAGTTTTGACGCTTCTTCTTCTTGTAATAATTTTAAAGCTTCTTTAATTTTTACTTTACGTTTCTGTTTTTTCTTATTGCCCATTTGACTGAACATACCTTGAAGTTGATTCGTCATGTCTTCCATGCCAGGAGGTCCCATGATTTCAACACCCACTGATGGGGCGGCGAGGTCTAATTCAATTTCTTTATCGTCTAATTCACCTTCACGTAGTTTCTTTCTGAAAATTTGTCGTGTTGTTGAGTCTGTTTTTTCTTCGTTTTCTTCATCTCGTGCTGGAGGTAATAAAATATCTAAAATACGATCTTCGGCGGCATCGTGTGCAAGAGGAGTGACTTTGTTTTTTTCAATTTCACGTTGCATTTTAATGCTGGTTTCTACCAAGTCACGAATAATGGATTCAACATCACGACCCACATAACCCACTTCAGTAAATTTAGTGGCTTCTACTTTAACAAACGGTGCGTTGGATAATTTTGCTAATCGACGTGCGATTTCGGTTTTACCGACACCTGTTGGGCCTATCATTAAAATGTTTTTAGGGGTGACTTCTTCACGCATGGCTTCATCTAATTGCATGCGTCTCCAGCGGTTACGTAATGCAATGGCAACGGCTCGTTTTGCTTTATGTTGACCAATGATGTGTTTGTCTAATTCGTTTGATATTTCTCTAGGGGTCATATGGCTCATAATTATTTGCTCTCTAATACTTCGATAATTTGGTTGTGGTTAGTGAACACACAAATATCAGCGGCTAATGTTAGGCTTTTTTCAACGATTTCTTTTGCAGATAAATCCGTGTTATCTAACAATGCACGTGCCGCAGCAGTTGCATAATTGCCCCCTGAACCAATAGCGATTACGCCATGTTCGGGCTCTACCACATCACCATTACCAGAAATAATTAAAGATGCTTCTTCGTTTGCCACAATCAACATCGCTTCTAATTTACGTAATGCACGATCACTGCGCCATTCTTTTGCAAGCTCAACCGCAGAGCGTGTTAATTGACCGCCATGTTGTTGTAAGTAGCTTTCAAATTTTTCAAAAAGGGTAAACGCATCTGCGGTTGAGCCTGCAAATCCTGCAATAACTTGGTCATTAAACAAACGTCTTACTTTGCGAGCGTTGCCTTTCATGACTGTATTACCAAGTGAAACTTGGCCGTCACCGCCTATTACTATTTGGCCGTTTTTACGTGCTGATACTATCGTAGTCAATTTGATGTCCTGTTTTTATAAAAGATAATTTTAAAAATTAAATTTAGTATGAGGGCAAGTTAGGGGGTTTCAAGTAAAAAAGATGAATACATGGTTGATTAGGGGGGTAATCATAATCATTTGAATAAAAAAAAGCCTCTTTATGAGGCTGTGTCTGTTTTGACTATATAACAAGGGGTGTATTTGGTTCCTGGTAGTTTCATTCGGCCTTGTTTGACAAAAGCACCTAGTAATTTATCTAAAGGTTTCATAATTGATGGTTCACCTGATATTTCAAACGGTCCATGTTTTTCTATGGCATTCACGCCTTGAGCTTTCACATTTCCCGCAACTATCCCAGAAAATGCTCGACGTAAATTCGCTGCTAGTTTGTGAGTGGGCATATCTTTATATAAACGAAGGCTAGCCATATTTTCATGGGTGGGCTCAAATGGAACTTGAAAATCATGATCTATTTTAATCGCCCAATTATAATGAAATGCATCGGAATTTATTTTTCTATAATCTTCAACTGCTTGCATGCCCACTTTCATTTCTTTAGATACTTGTTCTGGGTTATCAATTATGATTTTGTAATGTTGCTGCGCTTCAAAACCTAATGTGGTATTGATGAATTCGTGCAATTGCTGGAAATATTTTTCGCTAGAAGCCGGACCCGTTAAAATTAGAGGGTAAGGTATGTCTTTATTGTCAGGATGTAATAATATACCAAGAATATATAGAAGCTCTTCAGCGGTGCCTGCACCGCCAGGAAAAATCAATATTCCATGCCCAAGGCGTACAAAAGCTTCTAGGCGCTTTTCGATATCTGGCATGATTACTAATTCATTAACAATTGGGTTGGGTGCTTCTGCTGCAATAATCCCCGGCTCAGTTAATCCAATATAACGTGCATTATAAATTCGTTGTTTTGCATGAGAAATAGTGGCCCCTTTCATTGGGCCTTTCATGACTCCAGGTCCACAACCTGTACAAATATTTAATCCGCGTAAACCAAGCTCATGACCAACGGCCTTAGTGTATTCATATTCTTCTCTGACAATGGAGTGACCGCCCCAGCAAACAACGATATTAGGCAATCGACCTGCTTTTAAAGCATTTGCATTTCGTAAAAGGTGAAAAACATAATTTGTAATATCATCACTTTGTTCTAAGGGGAGCGGATTCATTTGTAATTTAGCTTGAGTAAAAACCAAATCACGTAAACAGCTAAATAACATTTCTCGAGTAGATGCGATCATTTGACCATCAACAAAAGCCGAGGAGGGGGCGTTGGTTAATTGTAATTTTAATCCGCGATCTTCTTGTTTGATTTCAATATCAAAGTCTTCATATTGTGCCAGTAAAATTTTCGCATCGTCGCATTCAGAGCCGACATTTAAGATCGCCAATGAACAAGATCGAAAAATTTCATATAAACTGCCTTCTCCTGTTTTTTTAAGAAGTAACACCTCTCGTTGCGAAAGCATTTCCATCGAGCGTTTTGGTGTAATGGATGCACTTAACTTGTGGTCTGACATAAAAACTCCCTTATTTGCCTTATTTTTGTTATTTATATACACGTTTGCATTTAAGTTTAGCAAAAATATTACAAACCATCACAATTCCAGACAAATAGTTATTTAGAGCTGATAATTTGCTTCAAAGATTTGTACAAAGTTTTACGAGATTTGACTATAAATTGTGGTTTACGTTGCTGTAAATCTGCTTTTTGTTTTTCTTTATCATTCTTTTCTTGCTCTTTTAGTGTAGCGCGAATCAATTGACGTAATGATTGTATGTCTTGAGGTTGAAATTCAGTAATAAAATCAGTTAAGGAGTCTGGTTGAGTTAATAATAATTCTCGCCACCTTTCAACTTCAGAGGATACTTGTTGAAATACCGTACTGCTGGAATCTAATAAATCTAGTTGTTTTTCAATTTCGGCAATATCGGCAGATCGCATTAATCGACCAACAAATTGAGCATGGCGACGTTTTGCCTCATGACTTGGAATGCGTTTACTTTCTTCTAATGCGGTCAGAAGTCGATCAGAAAGTGGAAAATTTTTCCAATAACCTTCTTTAACTTCCATTAAACGGATACCCAAATCTTGAAGCAATTGTGCTTCTTTTTTAATTTGGGTTTTGCTGATGATTTCTTCTTCATCATCATCTAAATATTCAAAATCACTCATAAAATAGCCTAACTGTAATTAACTCAACAAGACAATACTTGCTAAGCCTAAAAAAATAAAAGTTCCAACTACATCAGTAATGGTCGTTAAAATTACGCCACCTGATAATGCAGGGTCTATGCCTTTCTTTTTAAGATAAATGGGTAGAAGGGTGCCTGTAATGACCGCAATAATCAAATTTATCCAAATGGCAACGCCAATAATAATGGATAATCCAATGGACGCTTTCCAAAAATATACGGCAATACCAATTACACTTGCCCATAATAAACCATTGTTAAATCCAACAATTAATTCGCGGCCAAGTAACCAGCGAATATTGTTTTTTGAAATGTGCCCCAATGCTAAACCACGAATGACAATCGTTAGTGTTTGAGTACCTGCTATGCCACCCATAGAAGGAGTGAGATTCATCAATACTGCTAGGGCAACAATTTCATCAAGGGTAGCTTCGAATAAAAACGCACAGGCAGAAGCAAATAGTGCAGTTAAAAGGTTGATACCTAACCAAAGAGCGCGTCTCTGCGAGCTTTTAAAAGCAGGTGAAAATGTATCTTCTTCTTCATCTAAGCCCGCAAAAGATAAAACAGTATGATCGGCTTGTTCGCGAATAACATCTAACACGTCATCCACTGTAATCCAGCCAACTAAAGTACCATCATTGGATACAACAGGCGCAGTAACATAGTCGTGACGTTCAAAAAGGTGGGCAACTTCATTTGAAGAGGTGTTAACTTTGATCCCTTCTATGTCCGAATTCATGACTTCACGTACAGTTAAATCTGGCTCATGAGTTAATAACTTACTTAAATGTAAAATACCAACCAGTTTTTCGTGTCGGCTAGTGACAAATACACAATCCATTTGTTCGGGTAAGTCTGAATGCCTACGTAAAAAACGTAAAACCACTTCTAGGGTGATATTTGCTCTTACACTGATGAAGTTTGTGTTCATCAAACCGCCTGCGCAATCTTCATCGTATGAAAGTAATACTTCCATATCTTTTCGATCTTTAGGGGTCATTACTCCAAGTACTTGATCCGAAATACGATCCGGTAACTGTTGAAGTATGTCGGCTAAATCATCGCGCTCTAAATCTTGCGTGGCGGTTTTGATCTTTTCGGGGGAAAGGTTTTTTAAAAATGATGCCTGTAATTCATCATTTAAATAAGGAATGATTTCATATTGAATCGATTCTGTTAAATTTTCCCATATGGCAATTCTTTGATTACTTGGGTTGGATTCAATTATATAAGCTAAATTTGAAGGATTAAGCTCTTGTTCGGTTAATTGTTTGAAAGCAGCAAAATTTTCTTCGAGAATCGATTGATTTAGAAGTAAAGAGTATTGTTCTAATTGCGATTGTTCAAAATGAGATGGCATAATTGAAGTGTAGTGGGCAAAAAACGCGTAAGTGTAGCGATTTGTAAGAGCAGAATAAAGAGAAAGAAAAAGAATCTATGAATATGGAAATAACGCTGGGTTATTCACCTTCATCAAAATAATTATTAAATATGGTTTTTATGGCATCTATTGCAGCTTGTTCGTCTTTTCCTTCAGCACTCACATCCAAAATAGTGCCTTTAGCTGCACCTAGCATCATTACAGTCATGATAGATTTTGCATTAGCGGTTTTGCCTGCTTTATCTAGAAGGATGTTTGAGCTAAATTGATTTGCTACTCCGACCAACTTGGCCGCTGCACGGGCGTGTAATCCAAGTTTGTTGATGACTTCTATTTTTGCTTCAATCAAAATTAATGTCCTAATTCCCTGTGGCGAACTTGAACATTTACATGTTTAGTTTGCATGCCCTTAGTTAATTTTTCTGCTAAATATACAGAACGGTGTTGGCCGCCTGTACATCCTATCGCAACTGTTAAATAAGATCGATTATTTTGTTCAAATTGAGGTATCCATTTTTCAATGAAGCTAAAAATATCAACATACATCTGACTTACTTCTGGCTGTTCCGATAAAAAGTCAATGATAGGCTGGTGTTGTCCTGTATAACTTCTAAGATCGGGATTCCAATAAGGATTAGGTAAACAGCGTACATCAAATACAAAATCAGCGTCGGTGGGAGCCCCGTGTTTAAACCCAAATGAGATAAATTGCAGAGAAAGGTGAGATTGTTCGTGTTTAATAACCCTGTCACGTATCACTGTTCTGAGTTGTTGTTCACTTAACTTTGATGTGTCGATTTTTAATTGAGAAAAATCTTCAAGCGGTTTGAGTATGTATTTTTCAATTTCAATGGCTTCAGATAAGGAGGTATTGTCATTTGTTAAGGGGTGGCGTCGACGATTTGTGCTGAATCGTTTAAATAATGTCTGAGGATCGGCATCTAAGAAAATTAAGTCAGTATCGATGTCTTGAGATAATTCATTATAAGTATGAGCGAATTTTTTTAATGACTTTGCGCTATTACGCGCATCGATACACAATGCAAGATTTTGAATGTCGTCATTTTCTTGTAAATTTTTAGGTAAATCCAACAGCATGGAAACTGGAAAATTATCGATACAGTGGAACTTAGCATCTTCTAATGCTTGTAATGCTGTACTTTTACCTGAACCTGAACGACCACTTAAAATGATTAATTTCATAATAATTAATTACTTAATAGTTCAAAAATTTTTGAAGAATCATTGCAGTCTCTTAAAGCGCTTAAAAAATCGGCTTGGCTGAATTTTTCTGCAATTGCTGCCAAGGTTTGAAGGTGTTCATTAGCGGCTTCAGTTGGAACAAGTAATACAAAAATCAAATCGACTTTTTGGCTATCAAGTGCATCAAAGTCAACAGGATCAGAAAGTTTAAAAAAACTTCCGATCACTTTGTCACAGTTATCTAAGCGGCAATGTGGCATGGCAACACCCATTCCAAATCCAGTGCTTCCAAGTTTTTCTCTTGCAATTAAATGATCAAAGATATGATTTTCATTTAATTGTGTGCAATTTTTAGCAATTTCATGACTAATACTTTGAATTGCGCGTTTTTTACTTGAGCCAAGATCCATGATGTAGGTTCTTTCGGCCGTTAATATATTTTTAAGTTGAATCATAATACAGTCACTAACTCAATCCGTTACATTAAACTTTTTCGTTCATTTGAAGGTGGAATATGCATCGCTTCACGATACTTTGCAATGGTTCTTCGTGCAACTTTAATTCCCTGCTGATCTAATAATGTTGCTAATTTGCTATCACTATAAGGTTTTTTTGTGTTTTCTTCGCTGATTATTTTTTTAATCATTGCTCGAATCGCCGTTGAACTGCACTCTCCGCCATTTGCAGTGGAAACATGGCTAGAGAAGAAATATTTCAATTCAAAAATACCTCTTGGGGTGTGCATGTATTTTTGAGTAGTAACCCTTGAAATGGTGGATTCATGCATGTCGACATCAAGTGCGATATCATGCAATACCAATGGTTTCATAGCTTCTTCGCCATAATCTAGAAATCCACGTTGATGTTCAACAATTTTTGTTGCTACTTTAAGTAACGTTTCATTTCTGCTATGTAAAGATTTAATAAACCACTTGGCATCACTTAAATTTGTTTTTAAATAATCATTATCACTTGAAGCATCATTACGTTTGATTAACTCAGCATACCCACTATTAATGTGTAATTTTGGCGCGATATCTGGATTTAATTCTACTAGCCATTTATTGTTTTCGATATCTTTACGAACAAATACATCTGGAACAACATATTGGGCTTGGTCTTCGGAAATACTGTCCCCTGGGCGAGGGTTAAGCGATTGTATGAGTACTAAAATAGATTGCAACTCAGTATCTTTAAATTTTGTTTTACGTAAGATGTTTTGATAATCACGAGAACCTAATTGAGGAAGGAAGTCTTTAACAATCAATTTCGCTTGTTCTAAATATTCTGTTTGAAGAGGCAGTTGCTTTAGTTGAATTGTTAGGCAGTCACTTAAATCTATGGCGCACACACCAGGTGGATCGAATTGTTGCACCCTATGAAGAACGGCTTCTAGTTCATCTAATTCAAGCATTTGTTCTTCATTCATACCTTCTTCATTTAATTCATTTGAAAGGCCTGAGAAAATTTCTTCAATTGTGGATTTTAAATATCCGTCATTTCCACAGGATTCAATTATCGATTCAGCAATGATTCGATCACGAGTATTCATCGGGGTTAAGTTTAATTGCCAAAATAAGTGATCTTGTAAATCCTCAGTTTCACTTCGAAAGCTATCAAAATTAATATCGTCACCAGAAGGTGCTGACATATTTGTGGGTAGATTTGGATAAATATCGTCCCATGAAGTATCAACCGCTAATTCGTCAGGGATATTTTCTTCCCATTGTGAATCTGTTTCTTCTATTTTATTGGGTTCGGATATTTCATTTTCAGCACTTTTTTGTGAATTTTGATCTTGTTCATTGTTATTTGCAGAAGGCTCTTCGTCATTTACTTCAAGCATTGGATTGGATTCAAGTACTTGTTGGATCTCTTGTTGCAAATCGAGCGTGGAAAGTTGTAATAAACGGATGGCTTGTTGAAGCTGGGGAGTCATCGTAAGATGCTGGCCCATTTTTAATTGAAGTGAAGTTTTCATATTTTATTATAATTACTCTGATTACAACGTAAACTGTTCGCCTAAATAAATATCTTTAACTAATTGGTTTTGCAAAACGCTGTTTGCATCGCCACTAGCAATAATGTGACCATTACCGACAATATACGCTTTTTCACAGATATCAAGCGTTTCTCGCACATTATGATCAGTAATTAACACACCGATGCCTTTGTTGCTTAATTGTTTGACGATATCTTTAATATCGTTTACAGAAATAGGATCGACACCTGCAAAGGGTTCATCAAGTAAAATAAATGCAGGATCCATCGCTAATGCACGAGCAATTTCAACCCGTCTTCTTTCTCCGCCGGACAATGCCATGCCAAGCGATTTACGTATATGTTGAATATTAAACTCATTCAATAATGATTCAAGCTTTTGTTTTTGTTCAGTTTTACTAAAATTCTTTCTTGTTTGAAGTATAGCTAAAATATTATCTTCAACTGATAATTTTCTAAAAACGCATGCTTCTTGAGGTAAGTACCCTAGCCCTTTTTGAGCTCGAATATGCATTGGTTGTTGACTGATGTCTATATTATTGATGAAAATTTGACCTTTATCCTGATTCACCAAACCTACTATCATATAAAAACATGTAGTTTTCCCCGCACCATTGGGACCTAGTAAACCGACAACTTGCCCTTGTTCAACTTCAATAGACACATCAATAACAACCGGGCGTTTGGAATAGGTCTTTGCTAAATTTTTAGCGATTAAAGTACGTGTACTCATTGCACTATCTCTTGTGAATCATAAACCGTTTCACAAAAACTATCGGGCTTGGACAGGTCACTTGAACATTCCCTAGTTGATCCATCAAGTGCATAGGTGATTTTATGACCTTTAGTGTAGTTGGTGCCAAAAGTGATTTTGGCATGGGTTTGAGCAATAATGAGCCCTGTGATGACTTCATAGGTAATGTGATCAGCAGTAACAACGATGCGTTGTTGTTTTTCATTGGTTAATTCAATCTGAGCAGGGCTGCCTTTTACATCCAAAAATTGAGTGGTGCTGGTTTCTAGATCGCGGTGATCTTCTAAAATATCTCCAATTATTTTAATTTCCGCATTGCTTGCTACTGCTTTTAAATGAATGGTTAAAAGCTCATTTTCTAATTCGCGGATGCTTGTTGATTTTGCAAGAATTTGGAATGTTTGCGCAAAAATTACCGGGCTGATTACTAAAAAAGACACAATTAAAAAAAATGATCTAAGTAGTGAACAGAAGTGTTTTTTATTTTTAAAAGTCATAATGAGTTGTCGCCTTCTAAAACATTAAATCTTACGTTATTATGAAGTTGGATATCGATTTTATTTGAAATCAAACTAACATCGAACCCTGTCGCTTCAGTTGTATTATCTTGTTGCCAAATAATAATGTCCGCATCACTAGATGCAGTATTATTGATGACATCATAATTTAACCAATCAGTATTAAAAGAAATTTCAGAACCAATTGTTCGATTACCTTCTACGTTTCCAATCACTTCAATAATATTTGGTTGGTTGATTTGTGCTTGATCTGAAGTAATGACCCAATTTAAAACAGAGGACTGGCTTTTTTGGTTATGTTGTTTTGAGAAAAAATAAAACTGAGGGTTTGAAAATTCTTGTTTGTTTGAATTATATTGAGTAAATACTTCAGCTTTGATGTCGATTTTTTTTACCCCTATTTCATCATATTGTGTCTGATATATGTTGATTGCACTCAATTTAATGTCACTTGCGCTATTTTTAGGAATTAAATCAGTATCATTGATATTTGATTGTTTAAAATTAAATACAATTAATGTGTAGCTGATACAAATAATGATGCCATAAATAAAAAGTTTTGAAAATTGAGACTTTGTTATCACGCAACCCCCGCTCTTATTAAATCGTGTAAATGTATAATTCCAGCAATGTTTTGATCTGAATCGACACAAATTAAGCTAGTTATACTTTTTTCTTCCATTTGAAATAAAGCTTGAGCGGCTAAAGTTTCCATGGATATTGTACTTGGCGCAGCGTGCATTACTTCATCAATTAACGATTCGTGAAATGATATATTTTGTGCAATTGAGCGTCTTAAATCGCCATCTGTATAAATACCAACAAGTTGATCCTGAGCATCAACTACACAGGTCATACCTTTGCCTTTTGCGCTCATTTCTAACAATGCGTCAGTAAAGCTATCCCCTAAGCATACTTTAGGGATTTGATCGCCGGTGGCCATAATTTGGCTGACTTTTAATAGTAGTTTTTTACCCAAAGAACCGCCAGGATGAGAAAACGCAAAATCATCGGCACTGAAACCACGTGCTTCCATTAATGCTATAGCTAATGCATCACCTAACACTAATGTCGCCGTTGTACTTGATGTCGGCGCAAGATTTAAAGGGCAGGCTTCTTGGGTCACTTGGTTATTTAAATGAAAGTCACTGGCTTGAGCTAGGGTCGAATCATTTTTACTAGTGATAGATATCAATTTAACTCCCATTCTTTTTAATAATGGGATAATAGATACCACTTCTTGAACTTCACCTGAATTAGAAAGTGCGATGACAATATCTTTGCTTGTAATCATCCCCATATCACCATGACTGGCTTCTCCTGGGTGGACAAATGAGCATGGAGTGCCAGTACTTGCAAAGGTTGCGGCCATTTTATTGCCAATATGTCCTGATTTACCCATACCAGTGACAATTACTCGCCCTTGGCAATTTAAAATTAATTGGCAGGCGTTCAGGAAATCTTCAGTTATACTTTGCGATAATGATGCTATGGCTTTAGCTTCTAAATCAATAGTTCGAAGCGCGCTTTTTGAGAAGTCGAAATTAGTCATAAAAATTCATAAGTGTCATATTAGTAGTTGAGCTTGATGATACCTTAATATAAGCTTTTGCTGAACCAGTTATCGATCTACAGGAATATAAAAAATGAAAAAAATAATTATCGCGTTATCTACATTGCTTGCTTTGGTTTCATTTAGTTGGGCAGAAACAGAGATTGTACCTGCTGAAAAAGCAGTAGAAGATGGTGTTAATATGGTGCTATCTACCATAGAAAGCAATATTGGTGCTTCAGGTGGAATCGAAAATCAACAAGAATTCATTGATATCATGATAGAGCAATTAAAACCGGTGATTGGATTTCAACAGATTGCAACTAAAGTAATGGGCAGTTTTTATAAGGATGCGACTAGAGAACAAAAAATACGCTTTATTACTGCATTTACTCATTCAATGGTTCAAACTTATGCAGCAGGCATGGTTAATTTTGTTGGTTATGACGTTAAAATTGTTTCAAGTCGTGATAATCAAAAAAATACTTATAAAAATACACGTATTTACTTAGATGTTATTTCACCTGATGGGCCTAAATATCCAATGGTTCAGTCTTTATATTATTCAAAGCGCAATGAGGCATGGTTGATTCAAAACATTGAATTTAACGGTATCAATTTGGGAATTATGTTCGCCAATCAATTTAATCAAGTGATGTCAGATAATGATAATGATTTAGATGCGGCCATCGATGCATGGGTAAAAACCACTCAAGATTCTTACGAGCAAACCAGCTTTAGAGACAAATAATAACGAATTAAAAATAAATAGAACTAATTTAAAAAACACATATCTTTTCAGGTATGTGTTTTTTTTGTTTCAAAAAAGCTAAAATTGGTCGTTTTTTATTAAATTACAGAGAATTGCTATGTCACCGCAACAAGTTAAAGAGTTATTATTAAGTCAATTTGAAGATCAACATGTTAGTGTGGAAGGTGAGGGCGCTAAGTTTCATGTCACTATCAAAAGCGATAAATTCAAAGGGTTAATGCCAGTTAAGCGTCAGCAATTAGTTTACGGTTGTTTAAATGATGTCATTGCCTCTGGTGAAGTTCACGCAGTCACAATGTCGCTTTCAACCGAATCATAAGGCAATAAAATGGATAAGTTATTAATTTCTGGTGGGGCTAAATTAAATGGCTCCATTCGTATTTCCGGTGCCAAAAATGCTGCATTGCCAATTTTAGCTGCAACATTATTGTCAAAAGAACCGATTGTTTTATCAAATTTACCGCATCTTCATGATGTGACCACCATGATTGAGTTGCTTGGCACTATGGGGGTTGAAGTAATTATCAATGAAGATATGAGTGCACAAATATGTGCAAAACCGTTACATAGCGTAACGGCTCCTTATGAGTTGGTGAAAACCATGCGCGCTTCGGTTGTTGTGTTGGGGCCGTTACTTGCTCATTACGGTGAGGCTAATGTGTCGTTACCTGGTGGTTGTGCAATTGGCTCTAGGCCTGTTGATTTACATATCCGTGGATTAGAAGCGCTGGGTGCAACCATTAAAGTTGAAGATGGCTTTATCAAAGCTAAAAGCAATGGTCGTTTAAAGGGTGCTAAGATTTTATTCGATATGGTTTCTGTTGGTGCAACTGAAAATGTATTGATGGCCGCTGTTTTAGCAGAGGGCATAACTATATTAGAAAATGCTGCTCGTGAACCTGAAGTGATTGATTTGGCGAATTTACTCATTGCAATGGGTGCCAAAATCACGGGACATGGAACAGATAAAATAACAATAGAAGGGGTGGAGTCTCTTCATGGTTGTGAATATAGTGTGATGCCTGATCGCATAGAAACGGGTACTTATCTCGTTGCAGCGGCAATGACTGGTGGAAAAATTACATTAAAAGATACGGACCCAACAACATTAGATGCAGTGATAATGAAGCTTGAAGAAGCGGGATTGCATATTGAAATCAAAGGTGATGTGATTGTTGCAGATATGACAGATCGAGTGCTTAAGTCTGTTGATGTGACAACGGCTCCATATCCTGCTTTTCCTACTGATATGCAAGCGCAATTTTGTGTGATGAATGCCGTGGCAAATGGTGTCAGTACAATTAAAGAAACTGTTTTTGAAAATCGTTTTATGCATATTGATGAATTAATTCGAATGGGCTGTGACGCTAAAATCAACGGTAACACAGTGGTCATTACTGGTGTGAAACAATTAAAGGCTGCGCCAGTTATGGCAACCGATTTACGTGCATCCGCAAGTTTGGTATTAGGCGGATTAGTGGCAACAGGCGAAACATCAATGGATCGTATTTACCATATTGATCGTGGTTATGAGTGCATTGAAGAGAAATTACGCCAATTAGGTGCAAAAATTACAAGAGTGGTAGGAAAATAGCAGTATGTCCAAAATAAGCATTAATGAATTAAATTATAACGATGCCGATTTTAAAGCGCGCTTAGGTGGGTTTTTATCAATGGATGAAGTGGCGGATACTGATCTGCTTAGTCGTGTGGATCAAATTCTAGCTGACGTAAAAAAACGTGGCGATGATGCAGTGATTGAATATACCAATCGATTTGATCGTTTAAATGTAAGTTCTATTAGTGAACTTGCCTTAAAGCCTGCTGATTTTGAAGTATCGTTTAATAAGTTAAACGACGAAGAAAAACATACTTTAGTTGAGTCCGCTAAGCGCATTCGTGATTACCATGAGAAGCAAAGCTTTGAATCTTTTGAATATCAAGACGCACTTGGAAACACTTTAGGCCAAAAAGTCACCCCTATTGAGCGAGTAGGGTTGTATGCACCCGCAGGTCTTGCGCCGTTGGCTTCTTCTGTTCTAATGAATGCGATTCCTGCAAAAGTGGCCGGTGTAAAAGATTTGATTATGATGTCGCCTTCTCCTGATGGAAAAGTGAATGACTTTTTATTAGGGGCGGCGCATGTTGCTCAAGTGGATGAACTGTATTGTATTGGTGGCGCTCAAGCCATAGCTGCATTTGCTTATGGTACTCAATCCATTAAAAAAGTAGATAAAATTACAGGTCCTGGTAATGCGTATGTTGCCACTGCCAAGCAAAAAGTTTTTGGCGCGGTTGGCATTGATATGGTGGCAGGTCCATCTGAAATATTAGTCATCTGTGATGGTAAAACCGATCCGGATTGGATTGCCATGGATATGTTCTCTCAAGCTGAACATGATGCCGATGCGCAATCTATTTTAGTGACTCAAGATGCAATGTTTGCAAAAGCAGTCATCGCGAGCATGGAAAAACTAATAGATGAAATGCCAAGACATGAGATCATAAAGCAATCTTTAAAAGATCGTGGATTGGTGATTGTGGTCGATAACGATGAGCAAGCCATTGAAGTGGGTAATATCGTTGCAGCAGAGCATGTTGAAATATCCGTTGAAGACACGCAAAAATTTGTAGATGGTATCCATCATGCAGGTGCGATGTTTGTTGGAAGGTATTCAGCTGAAGCCCTTGGTGATTATGCAGCGGGTCCAAATCATGTATTACCAACATCAGGTACAACAAGATTCAGCTCACCGCTAAGTGTGTATGACTTTCAAAAACGTACTTCGATTATTAACTGTTCGCAAAATGGCGCTAAAGAAGTGGCCAAACTTGCAGAAAGTTTTGGTTACAGTGAAGGGCTTCAAGCTCATGCTAAAAGTGCTGCATACCGTAAATAATTAAGTTTATTTTTTGAACCACCATCCTGAATCGTCACCAATATGGCTGGCGATCTTTTCATAAAAAGGCGCAAAATCCACTTGTTTTGGAAATTGCGCTAACTTTCTTTTAAACGCCACATCATTTTGTAATAACAAAAATAGATTCACGAAATGAATGTGTTTTTTCTTACAAAATTCCTGCATATTTGTATTTAATCGTTTTATGCGCTGATTCGTTTCAGGGTCTAAAACCGGAGTCGGGCCTAATAATAAACACTTAGCCTTGGGTTTTAAAAACTCAAACATTGCCGTTAAGTTTTCAATGGTTTGGGTTAAAGGCACCGCTGCTTTTCCTGCTCTTGCGTAGGTGTCATACATGCCTGTGTGAATCACAACAAAACAATGATCATCTTCAAAAAATCGTAAATTCCATTCCATTTCTAAACGTGAATGCAACTGCTCGCTTGTTTCATTTAAAATGCCCAAATTATGATATTGAATATCTGGGTTTTTCTTAGTGGCCATCATATTTAAACGGCCTGTCCAACCAATGGTGGTTGGGTCATATGGATTTAAAATAAGTGAGTCACCAATAAACAGTAAATGTTCACGAGTTCGAACGGGCGGCTTTATCATGGCTAATTATCTAAGTAGTGTTCTTTAAATCTAGACAATAAATCCAATAATCACCATAAAGCTGTTTTTGCCCGACAAAAACCTTAAAAAAACTGGCGACAAGCAAGGCTCTTGCGTAAACTAGGCTCGTATTTTACTCTGGTTAGGGAACCTAATTTATGATTATCAAACCAAAAGTTCGTGGTTTTATTTGTACAACTGCTCACCCAGTGGGCTGTGCTCAAAATGTTAAAGAGCAAATTCAATATGTTAAAGATAATACGCCTGCTCAAAAAGGCCCAAAAAATGTATTAGTACTTGGTTGTTCTGCAGGTTATGGATTAGCTTCAAGAATTACAGCTGCATTTGGTTCTGGCGCGAACACATTAGGTGTTCAATTTGAAAAACCGCCAACAGAGCGCAAAACTGCAAGTGCGGGTTACTACAATACCGTTGCTTTAGAAAAAGAAGCAAAAGCTGCCGGTCTTTATGCACATACGTTTAACTTAGATGCATTCAGTCACGAAGCTAAGCAAACCGTTATTGACGAAATCAAAGCAAGCATGGGCAAAATCGACTTAGTTGTTTACTCATTAGCAGCACCTCGTCGTAAAGATCCAGATTCAGATCAAATTTTTAGCTCAACACTTAAGCCAATTGGTAAAAGTGTGACACGCAAAAACTTAAACACTGATACAAAAGTGGTAAGTGACATTACACTAGAGCCTGCAAGTGCTGAAGAAATTCAAGGTACCATTGATGTAATGGGCGGCGCGGATTGGGAACTTTGGATAGATGCATTAACCAAAGCTGACGTATTAGCGCAAGATGTTAAAACAACCGCTTACACGTACATTGGCGAGCAATTAACTTGGCCAATCTACAAAGGCGCAACGATCGGTAAAGCCAAAGAAGATTTAGATCGTGCAGCCAAAGCAATTTCTGAAAAACTAAAAGGTGCTTACAATGGCGCAGCTTATGTTTCAGTATTAAAAGCAGTAGTGACACAAGCGTCTTCAGCGATTCCAGTTATGCCTTTATACCTGTCTATTTTGTTCAAAGTAATGAAAGAAGACGGATCACACGAAGGGTGTATCGAACAAGTTCACGGTTTATTCAAAGACGAAATGTATGATGATTCTGCATTAACCCTTGATGAAGATGGCCGTATCCGTATGGACTTAAAAGAGCTACGTCCTGAGATTCAATCAAAAGTGGAAGCGTTGTGGGATAAATGTACCACTGAAACCTTTGAAGAATTATCTGACTTCAAAGCATACCAAGAAGAGTTCTTCCGTTTATTCGGTTTTGGAATTGATGGGGTTGATTATGAGGAAGATGTTGAAACGTTAGTTTAACTATTAATGTGAATGTTTTTAATATACATAAATTTAAAAGAGCCTACTTGAAAAAATAGGCTCTTTTTTTTTGTTCAAAAATTGAAATTATAATTTAGATTCTAATTCTGGCAACACATCAAAAAGATCAGCCACAAGACCATAATCCGCCACTTGAAATATCGGTGCATCGGGATCTTTATTAATCGCCACAATCACTTTTGAGTCCTTCATGCCTGCTAAATGTTGAATGGCTCCCGAAATACCCACCGCAATATATAAATCAGGCGCAACGATTTTACCCGTTTGCCCAACTTGTAAATCATTAGGTACAAAACCCGCATCAACCGCAGCACGTGAAGCGCCCACTGCCGCGCCTAATTTGTCAGCGACTCTTTCAAGCATGGCGAAGTTTTCGCCATTTTGCATGCCTCGTCCACCTGAAATCACAATAGGTGCACTGGTTAATTCTGGTCTTGTTGATTCACTAATTTGCGCGCTGACAAAACTGACTTTTGAATCACCAGGTGTGTAATCTATTGAATCCACATTTGCACAACTGCCTGATTCAACTGCGTCAAAAGCGGTGGCACGAACAGTTAATATTTTTTTAGGACTATTGACTTTTACTTTTGCTAAAACGTTACCTGCATAAAATGATCGCTTAAAAGTATCGTCACCTAATATTTCAATGACGTCAGATACTTGTTCGGTATCTAATAACGCGGCCACTCTTGGTAATACATTTTTACCCTGCATCGAAGTATTGGCGATTATGTGAGTGTAATCATTTGCGACACTCACCACTAAAGGCGCGACATTTTCTGCGGTAATATGCTCAAAGCCTGAATGAATCACTGAAATAATTTTATCAATGGATGATAATTTTTTAGCTTGCTCCAATGCGCTATCATCGTGACTTGCGATTAACACATGAATGTCACCGGATATTTTTTGAGCCGCGCCTATTAATTTAGCAACACCTGCATCTAAGTGTCCCTGAACAACATCGGCAATAATTAAAGTACTCATGCAATCACCTTCGCTTCATTTTTTAATTTATTAATAAGTTCATCAACGTCTGCAACTTTTACACCTGCCGTGCGTTTTGATGGCGCCATGACTTCTAAAATTTCGACGGCTGATGCTTCAGATACTTCATATTCATTTAACATGGTTTTATCTAAGGGTTTTTTCTTGGCTTTCATGATGTCTGGTAATTTTGCAAAACGAGGCTCGTTTAAACGCAAATCCGTTGTGATCACACAGGGGAATCCACCTTTTAATGTTTCTAACCCAGTATCAACTTCTCGAGTCACTTCAACGCTGTCACCATTGACATTTACTTCACTAGCAAAGGTAAACTGAGCGCAATCCATGAGCGCCGCCAGCATTTGTCCTGTTTGGTTATTGTCAGAGTCTATGGATTGTTTGCCTAAAAACACCATTTGCGCACCTTCTTTTTGCGCGATTTGTTTTAATACTTTTGCGACTGCTAATGATGATAATTTTGCATCCGTTTGAATTAACATCGCGCGATCCGCACCTAGCGCTAACGCCGAGCGTAACTGCTCTGTCGATTTTTCATTACCAATACTGACAACAATAATTTCGTCAATCGCCTTTTTGGCTTTTAAGCGAATCGCTTCTTCGACGGCAATTTCACAAAATGGATTCATGGACATTTTACAGTTGGCAAGCTCAACCGCTGTCCCTTGATCATTTGGGCGTGCTTTGACGTTATAGTCCAACACACGTTTAATGGCGACCAATGCTTTCATTGTTTTATCTCATCTAAAAAATGGGTATTTAAAAGTATAGTAGAGATTTGAGAATTTACATTTCATTACACAAAATAAATTTAGGTCTTTACGTGCTGTCACTCGAGGCTTGCATCAGGTAAAATGCGTCTCTTTTTAATATCGTGACTTGTTCGGAACCCATTATGTCAAATACTAGAAGCATCCTTATTACCAGTGCATTGCCTTATGCTAACGGCCCTATCCATTTAGGCCACATGCTAGAGCATATTCAAACCGACGTTTGGGTTCGATTCCAAAAAAGCCGTGGACACCAATGTATTGCTGTTTGTGCCGATGATACTCACGGAACAGCCGTTATGCTTCGCGCTGAAAAAGAGAACAAAACACCTGAAGAGCTTATTGCTGGCATCAGCGAAGAGCACCAAAAAGATTTTCGTGATTTTCAAGTAGAATATGACAACTACTATTCGACCCACTCTGAAGAAAACAAAACCCTGTCTCATTACATTTATAACCAGTGTAAAGAAAAAGGCCACATTGCTTCTCGTAGCATCAAACAAGCCTTTGACCCTGAAAAGAACTTATTCTTAGCGGATCGTTTTATTAAAGGCACCTGCCCTAAATGTAAAGCGGAAGATCAATATGGCGATAACTGCGAAGTATGTTCCGCTACTTATGCCCCTGCTGATTTAATCAATCCTAAATCTGCCATTTCTGGCGCGACGCCCATTGAAAAAGAATCGGAACATTTCTTCTTCAAATTACCTGATTTCACAGGCATGCTAAAAACGTGGACACGCTCAGGCGCGTTACAAGATTCAGTTGCTAATAAATTAGCAGAATGGTTAGACAGTGGATTACAAGAATGGGACATCAGCCGTGATGCGCCATATTTTGGTTTTGAGATTCCTGGTGAGCCGGGTAAATATTTCTACGTTTGGCTAGATGCACCGATCGGTTACATGTCTAGCTTCAAAAACCTTTGTGATAGAACCGAAGGTTTAGAATTTGATACATTCTGGAAAGAAGGCAGTGACACTGAGCTTTATCATAATATCGGTAAAGACATCATTAACTTCCATGCGTTATTTTGGCCAGCAATGTTGGAATGTGCGGGTTTTAGAAAACCAACCGGTGTTTGGGCGCATGGTTATGTCACCGTAAATGGCGAAAAAATGAGCAAGTCTCGTGGGACGTTCATTAAAGCTGAAACCTATTTAAAACACTTACCAGCGCAAGCTTTACGTTATTACTATGCCGCTAAATTAAACAGCACAGTAGGCGATTTAGATTTAAACCTTGATGATTTTGTTCAACGTGTAAACAGTGACTTAGTTAATAAGTTTGTTAACATCGCAAGCCGTACAGCTAAGTTCATTCAAAATGGCGCAGGTGTATTATCTGCGCAACTTGATGATCAAGAAATGTACGACAATTTTGTTGCGAAAGGCGACGAGATTGCAGATTTGTATGAGCGTCGTGAATTTAGCCAAGCAATGCGTGAAATTATGGCACTTGCTGATATCGCCAATGCTTACATTCATGAAAATGCACCTTGGCAATTAGTGAAAACTGAAGGTAGCGAAGAAAAAGTACAAGCCGTGTGCACACAAGCATTAAACATGTTCAAAGTGTTAATTACCTATTTAAGTCCTGTTTTACCTGAAACGGCTCAAGACAGTATTGAGTTTTTAAACGTTGAAAACTTAAACTGGGACACTGTGGCAACACCGTTGTTATCTCATAAAATCAACGAATTCAAACCGATGATTAATCGTATTGACGGCAAAACCGTTGCGAAATTGGTTGAAGCGTCAAAAGAAGATGTAGCTGCTGAATTAGGTAAAAAGCCTGAAAAAGAGAGTAACAAAGACAAAGCCTCTAAAAAATCAAAGAAAAAAGACATGGGTCCACCAGCGGTTATTGAATTTGATGATTTTGCTAAAATTGATTTACGCGTTGCGAAAGTAATTGAGGCTAACCACGTTGAAGGCGCTGATAAATTATTGCAGTTAACCCTTGATGTGGGCGAAGAAAAAACGAAGAACGTATTTTCGGGGATCAAAAGTCATTACCAACCTGAAGAATTAGTAGGTAAAAACTTAGTGTTTGTTTATAACTTAGCACCAAGAAAAATGAAGTTTGGTATGTCAGAAGGCATGGTATTAGCGGCAGGTGAGAAAAAAGATCTTTGGATTTTAGAATCTAACGAAGACGCTAAGCCTGGTACTAAAATCAGTTAATTATCTAATTTCAAAACATAAAAAAAGCCTCATTTGAGGCTTTTTTTGTTTTGGTACTAACTTAAGCTTCTTCTAGAGTTCCGCTGTCTGTCACTGGTTCGGCAATTGGGCTATCTTCTAATTGAATGTTAATAGCGTGAGTGCCTTTGTCAGCTTTTATGGTATCAAATGTTACAGGTTGGCCGGCTTTTAATGTTTTATAGCCTTCCATCTGAATTGAAGAGAAATGTGCAAATAAATCTTCTTCAGTTTCGTTTGCAACTATAAAGCCATAACCTTTGGCGTTATTGAACCATTTAACTTTCCCTGACGGCATAATCTATACTCCTGTGCGTCGTTGAATTTGAGGGTGTAATTTAAGATCAAAATGAACTTGTTGGTCAATATGTGCTCATATTTGATTTACGTCAAGAGCAAAATAGCGATTTTTTTGAATTTTTTCGATACAATTCGCAAAATATACTAACTGAGATATAAAGATGAGTGATGAATATGAAGAAGATCACATTGGTGATCTTGCTGTTGAAAATGCAAAACCAAAATTAAAGCCACCAGCCAAATATCAGGTTGTAATTTTAAATGATGATTTTACGCCTATGGAGTTTGTTGTGGATGTATTAGTCAGGTTTTTTGGACACAACCCAGAAAGTGCAACTGTGATAATGCTGAGTGTGCATCAAAAAGGTAAGGGAGTGTGCGGAGTGTTTACAAAAGATATCGCTGAGACTAAGGCGATGATTGTAAATGAATTTTCAAAAGAAAATAATCATCCTTTGCTATGCGAAGTTGAAAGTTTGGACTAATCTTAAGTTTATAAATGATTTTTTAAGGATTATTGTGGTCCTAAATCGTAAATTTTTAATAACGGGTCAAATACTTTTGGTATTTGGTCTTGGTTTAACTCAAAGTAGCCTCAAATAGGTAGTAGTGGTTATTTAGCTGCAGTTCATAAAATTATATTAGAGTATGGTTATTATTCAGCTCGTAGGAGATGCTTATGTTAAGTAAAGATTTAGAAGAAACATTAAATATTGCGTTTAATGATGCGCGTAGTAAGCGGCATGAATTTATGACTGTTGAGCATCTTTTGTTGGCACTTTTAAATAATGAAACCGCGCTTAGAGTGTTAACTGCTTGCGCAGCAGACGTCCCCATTTTAAAACAAGAGTTAACTGAGTTTGTTGATTCTACTACTCCAATTTTACCAAGCAAAGATGAGGATCGTGACACTCAGCCGACACTTGGTTTTCAGCGTGTGCTGCAAAGGGCTGTTTTTCATGTGCAGTCTTCTGGTAAAAAAGAAGTGAGTGGGGCGAATGTGCTAGTCGCTATATTTAGTGAGCAAGAATCTCAGGCTGTTTATTATTTGAAACAGCAAAGTATTAATCGTATCGATGTTGTGAATTTTATTGCCCACGGTATTTCGAAAATTCAAAGTGACCATCAAATTAATGATAATGAAAATCAAGAACAAATCATGGATGAGGAGTCTCTTGAGGTTGGTAATCAATCTGCACTTGATGGGTATGCAACAAATTTAAATGAATCAGCTAAGCTTGGTAAAATTGATCCGTTAATTGGTCGGGAAAAAGAAGTTGAGCGTGTAGTACAAATCCTATCAAGACGTCGTAAAAATAACCCTTTATTAGTGGGTGAAAGTGGGGTGGGTAAAACTGCCATAGCAGAAGGGTTGGCAAAGAAAATTATAGAAAATGATGTGCCAGATTGCATTAAAGATGCGGTGGTTTACTCGTTAGATTTAGGAGCGCTATTAGCAGGAACTAAATACCGAGGTGATTTTGAAAAACGTTTTAAATCTTTGTTGTCAGAATTGAAAAAACAACCTCATTCTATTTTATTTATTGATGAAATTCATACTATTATTGGGGCTGGTGCTGCCTCTGGTGGTGTTATGGATGCCTCAAATTTATTAAAACCATTATTGAGTAGTGGTGAGATTAGATGTATGGGGTCTACTACTTTTACTGAGTTTAGAGGTATTTTTGAAAAAGATGGCGCTTTAACCCGTCGATTCCAGAAAATTGATGTAAGTGAGCCTTCGATTGATGACACTTATCAAATTCTAAAAGGGCTAAAGTCGCAATTTGAAGATCACCATGAATTAAAATATTCAGATAAAGCTTTGAAGGCTGCATCAGAATTGTCGTCAAGGTATATTACAGATCGAAATATGCCTGATAAAGCGATTGATGTGATTGATGAAGCAGGTGCTTCGCAAAGGTTGTTGCCTGAGAAAAAACGTAAAAAACTAATCGGTGTTGCTGATATTGAGAAAATTGTAGCAACAATTGCTCGAATTCCACCAAAAAATATATCGCGTACTGATAAAGATGTGCTTTTGAATCTCGAAAGAAATCTAAAAATGACTGTATTTGGTCAGGATGATGCAATTGAAACACTTTCTAGTGCTATTAAATTGGCTAGAGCTGGTTTGAAATCTGAAGATAAGCCTATTGGTTCGTTCCTGTTTGCAGGGCCTACAGGTGTTGGTAAAACGGAGGTTTCGAAGCAGTTGGCAGAAAGTTTGGGGGTGGAGTTAATTAGGTTTGATATGTCCGAATATATGGAGCGCCATACTGTTTCTAGATTAATTGGTGCGCCACCTGGTTATGTTGGTTTTGATCAGGGTGGTCTGTTGACCGAGGCTGTGAATAAAAACCCACATTGCATTGTATTACTTGATGAAATTGAAAAAGCACATCCTGAGGTTTTTAACTTATTATTGCAAGTTATGGATCATGGGACGCTTACAGATAATAATGGTCGTAAGGCGATCTTTAAAAATGTTATTTTAATTATGACAAGTAATGCAGGTGCTCAAGAAAGCTCAAGGCGCAGTATTGGATTTAGTTCTCAAGATCATCGAACAGATGCAATGGAAGTAATTAGAAAGATGTTCACCCCGGAGTTTAGAAATAGATTGGATTCTATTATTCAATTTAATGCGTTGCCAATTGATGTGATTCAAAATGTGGTGGATAAATTTATTGTTGAGTTGCAGGCTCAGTTGGATGATAAAAAAGTTCATATAAATGTCACGGCTGAAGCATGTATATGGCTGGCTGAGCATGGTTATGATGTGGCTATGGGTGCTAGGCCAATGGCAAGACTGATTCAAGAAAAGATTAAAAGACCTTTGGCGGATCAAATTTTGTTTGGTGATCTAATTAATGGTGGTGAAGTAACGATTGATGTTAAGGATGATGAGATTATTATTCAGACAGAAAAAAGTGCGGTTTCTGCAGAAGTTGAATGAATAAAATTGCATTCTAAGTAATAGGGTCCACATGGACCCTTTTTTTATATTAGAAAAAAGATATTTATGGGCTTAAATCATTGCATTTAAAAAAATCAATCTATATAATCCGCGCTCATTTTTTAATAACTAACCCCTTGAGCCCCAATTTAAGGTGGAGTTAAAACCAATATGAAAACATTTAGTGCCAAATCGGCAGAAGTAAAACGCGAATGGTTTGTAGTTGATGCTGAAGGTCAAACTTTAGGTCGTCTTTCTACGGAAATCGCAACACGCTTACGTGGTAAGCATAAAGCAGAATATACACCGCACGTTGATACGGGTGATTACATTGTTGTAATTAACTGTGAAAAAGTTGCAGTGACTGGTAATAAAGCAAAAAATAAAGAATATCATCGTTATTCTGGTTACGTAAGTGGCTTAAAAACTATGACGTTTGAAAAATTGATTGCCCATAAACCTGAAAGTGTTATTGAACTTGCTGTAAAAGGTATGTTACCTCGCACTCCATTGGGTCGTGATATGTTATCGAAGTTGAAAGTGTATGCAGGTAATTCGCATCCGCATACTGCTCAGCAGCCTCAAGAACTTAAATTTTAATAGGAATCGATATTATGTCTACAACTCAATATTATGGTACTGGTCGTCGTAAAACTTCGGCAGCACGCGTTTTCCTAAGAAACGGTTCTGGTGAAATTTCAATCAATGCCAAATCAATTGATCAATACTTTGGTCGTGAAACATCAAGAATGATCGTGCGTCAACCGCTTGAATTAGTTGGTATGCTTGAAAAGTTTGATATGACTATCACTGTTAGTGGTGGTGGATCAAATGGACAGGCTGGTGCAATTCGTCATGGTATTACACGTGCTTTGATCGAATATGATGAAACTTTACGTCCTGCATTGCGTCAAGCTGGTTTTGTAACGCGAGATTCAAGAATGGTTGAACGTAAGAAAGTTGGTCTACGAAAAGCTCGTAAGAAAAGACAATTTTCAAAGCGTTAATCCTTTTCATCGTCTATTCTATTTTGGATGGGCGTGTATTAAAAAACGTCCTTGCTTTGCATGGGCGTTTTTTTTTGCCTTACTATTACTTAATAGTTACTGTGTTTGCTTGTAACTGTATGTTATTTTCATTAGTATGCGCTCAATTTTTAGAGGCACTGAGTTTGCCCAATCTAATTTTAAACTTAGAGGAAAACAATAATGAATCAAGACGATAAAAATCTTGGTCGCCGTCGCTTTTTATTGGCTTCAATGGCTGGTGTTGGTGGTGTTGGTGTGGTGGGTGCGGCAGTGCCGTTTGTTAAGGCTTGGAGTCCAAGTGAAAGAGCTAAAGCGCTTGGTGGGCCAACAAAAATAGATATAGGTAAAATCGAGGCTGGAAGATTAGTTGTCGATTCTTGGCGCGGAAGTCCTGTGTATGTGGTTAAGCGCACGAAAGAAATGATTTTTGAGCTTTCAAAAGAAGAAGCCAAGGAGTTTCTTAAAGATCCAGAATTAACTAATGTTAATCAGCAGCCTGAATTTGCAATGAATTATCATCGTTCGCGTGTTCCTGAGTTGCTTGTTTTGGTAGGGGTTTGTACTCATCTGGGTTGTGCGCCTAAGTTAAGGGCTGAACCAACTGAGGAATTAAAAGGGTACGGAGGGTTTTTCTGCCCATGTCATGGTTCAAAGTTTGATTTGTCTGGTCGTGTATTTATAGGTTCGCCAGCAGGTGATAACTTATTGGTTCCTCCTTATGTTATCGAAGGTAATAAATTGATTATTGGTGCGGAGGAAGTGTAATGTCTGAGAAAAACTCAATTATGCAATGGGTGGACGCGCGTTTGCCTGTAACAAGTGCATATGAAAAGCATATGAGCAAATATTATGCTCCAAAAAACTTTAATTTTTGGTATATATTTGGCATTTTGGCGATGGTTGTTTTGGTAAATCAGATTTTGACTGGTGTTTGGTTGACTATGTTTTTTGATCCAACGCCTGCTGGTGGTCCGGAGTCTTTAGAGTATATTAGACGAGAAGTCCCAATGGGGTGGTTGATTCAAGCTTTGCATGCGGTTGGTGCGTCGATGTTTTTTATTGTTATATATATGCACATGTTCCGAGGGGTGATGTATGGGTCGTATCAAAAACCTAGGGAGTTGATTTGGGTGTTTGGTATGGCGATTTATCTTATCTTGATGGCCGAAGGTTTTATGGGGTATGTTATCCCATGGGGGCAAATGTCTTTCTGGGGGGCTAAAGTTATTGTTTCGTTGGTGGGCGCTTTGCCATTAATTGGTGATGATTTAGTTGTATGGGTTCAAGGTGACTATATACCTTCAGGTGCAACGCAAACTAGATTCTTTTCATTGCATGTTATTGCGCTGCCATTGGTGTTGTGTCTTTTGGTCTTTTTGCATATTTTAGCTTTGCATGAAGTTGGTTCGAATAATCCAGATGGTATTGATATCAAAAAGACACTTGATAAAGATGGTGTTCCTGTTGATGGAATTCCGTTTCATCCATATTATACCCTTGGTAAGGATATGGTTGGTTTAATTGTATTTTTAATAATCTTTTTGGGTTGTGTATTTTTCTTTCCTGAGGGTGGTGGGTATTTTCTCGAACACGCGAACTTTGAACCTGCGAATCCTCTAAAAACGCCTGAGCATATTGCGCCAACTTGGTATTTTGGTACCTTCTATTCGATATTAAGGGCAATTACATTTGATATAGGTCCAATTGGTTCTAAGTTGGCTGGTGTTATCTTTATGGGTGCGGCGATTGCGATTCTGTTTGTGCTTCCTTGGCTGGATAGAAGTCCTGTGCGCTCTTGGAGATATAAAGGTTGGATCAGTAAAGTGGCGATTATATTATTTGCTATTGCGTTTGTGACATTGATGAAGCTTGGTACTATGCCAGCTACTAAGGGTGCTACATATTTGGCGCAAGGTTGTACTGTAATATACTTCTTGTTCTTCTTGGCTATGCCTTGGTATACAAAATATGAAAAATGTAAACCAGTTCCAGATAGGGTGACTAAATAATGAAAAAAATAATTACATCTATTTTATTGTTGTCTGTTGCAACATTTGGTTTCTCGTCGGGAGGCGAGCTTTCATTGGATCATGCTGATATAGATTTGTCTGATAAAGAGTCACTTCAGCGTGGTGCAAGAAATTACATGAATTATTGTTATGGATGTCATTCATTAGATTCGGTTCGATATAATCGAATAGCTAAAGATTTAGGTATATCTGAAGAAGATATGGGTGAGTTTTTGATTTTTGATGAGTCAAAGTTTGGATCGTTGATGGAGAATGCAATTGTTGATTCTGATGCGAAGAAGTGGTTTGGTGCTACGCCACCAGATTTAACAATGATTAATCGTATAAAAGGTACACCTGATTGGGTTTATACTTACTTAAA
Organism: Marinicellulosiphila megalodicopiae; assembly: GCF_045862395.1. Classification (NCBI taxonomy): domain Bacteria; kingdom Pseudomonadati; phylum Pseudomonadota; class Gammaproteobacteria; order Oceanospirillales; genus Marinicellulosiphila; species Marinicellulosiphila megalodicopiae. The sequence goes on along the minus strand of NZ_AP023087.1, from coordinate 2,958,287 downwards.
AGGGTTTTATCAAGATGACTCACGGCCGTGGGGGGTAAATAATACTGTATTTCCAGATGTGGGGATGCCTCATGTTTTATATGAATTGCAAGGTTTATGTGGGCACCCTCCTGTTGGGGATAGTCATGTGCGATACGATTCTTTGTCTGAGTATCAAACTCATGAGGGGGGGTGTGAGGAGTATGTTTCTAAAGGGAGTTTAAGTCCTGAGGAATTTGATGAGTTTGTTTTGGATTTAACTAACTTTATTGCGTACACAGGGGAGCCTTGGAAGTTGAAAAGTCATGCAATAGGAAAGTGGGTATTGTTTTACTTATTTATATTGTTGTTATTTTCGGTAGCTTATTATCGTGAGCTTTGGAAAGATGTTCATTAAATAAAAAACAAGGTATACTCGCAAAAGCGCGGCATAGTCTGCGCTTTTTGTTTTTTTAATTATTGTATTTAGGAGCCCCAAATGGGTGTGATCACCAAGCGTTCTTCAATGACTTTTTTTTCCGATCCAGCAAGTCATTATAGTCATCGAGTCCGTATCGTTCTTGCTGAAAAGGGTGTTACTGTAGATGTAAAAGATGTAGATCCTGAAAGTATGCCTCAAGAAGTGTCGGATATTAATCCATATAATACATTGCCAACTTTGGTTGATAGAGAGTTGGTTCTGTATGAGCCGAATGTGATGATGGAGTATTTGGATGAGCGTTTTCCGCATCCACCTTTATTGCCAGTTTATCCGGTTGCGCGTGCAGAGAGTCGTTTGTTTGTATATAGAATTCAAAAAGATTGGTGCTCAAAGGTTGATGCAATAGTCATGGCAAAGTCTAAAGAGTCTGTGAATAGGGCTCGAAAAGAGTTGCGTGAAAGTTTGGTAGCTATAGCTCCTGTATTTGGTGAAAAGCCGTACTTTATGAGCGAGGAGTTTACCTTGGTAGATTGTGTGTTAGGTCCGATATTGTGGCGACTTGAATCCCTTGGTATTGAATTGCCAGAAAAGGTTTCAAAGCCACTGACTGATTATATGAAGCGCTTATTTGCAAGAGAGTCCTTTCAATTAAGTTTGTCTGAAGTTGAAAGAGAGATGCGAGACTAATAATGTCTGAAATGACCAGTAATAAGCCGTATTTGATGCGGGCCACAATCGAGTGGATTGTTGATAATGGCTGTACTCCTCATGTTGTTGTTGATACTTTTGTAAAAGGTGTTTCAGTTCCTGAAGGGTTCGATCGTGATGGTCAATTGACGTTGAATATTTCGGTAAATGCTGTTCGAGACTTTGTGCTGGATAATCAGTTGTTAAGTTTTTCTGCAAAGTTTAATGGAATGCCAATGCAAGTTTATGTTCCGTGCGGTGCGATACTTGCGGTTATAGCTCAAGAAAATGGGCAGGGTATATTTTTTAAATCAGAAGAAGCCCCTGAGCCTCCTGAGCCAGCAAAACCAAAGGGGCGCCCTGGTCTAAAATTAGTTAAATAATTAAATCGCCATGGATGGCGACTTACTTAAAAACTACCTAGCTTTGTGTTGGGTTCACCTCTTGGTTCTAATTATACTGACATCAACACTTTTTCGCGATAATCATCATCAGTTGCGGTGGTCATTACTCGATGCTTTATTCCTCGCTTTGTATCGTCCTTTGTTGTTAAAAAAATCATAGAAAAACTTTCCTAATTAGCCTCAAGCCTAAGTCAGTTACTTTAATCCAGTCGCAAGATTCATTCTTGTATTGGTGTAGTCTTGAGTGAAACAAAAAACAATCTTTATATCATTAAACCTAAATCATAATGACGATTATATTTGTATTGAAATTCTGCTAAATATCTCTGGGCATGTTTTGGCTTAATTCAATGAAGTGTACTTCTTAATGCGTTTTTTAAGTTTCCTAGTGTCGTATTTACTCGGTAAAATTCTTCTTTTTCAACTGATGCTCTATCACCTCCACAAACATGTTTTTCGTGTACACAGGGAGCTTTTGTCGCTTCTGAAAAACAGGCTAAACCATCAGAAACCACTAGAGAATTAGGGTCAATTGATTTTTCAGTCCACTCTTTAATACTTTTCTTCTTAAACCCATCTACAAGTTGTAACTTTAATTTTTGTGATTGACCTGCTTGATCGGTTTGTGCGGCTGCGACAAAAGGTATTTTATTTTCATAGCCTCTTCCTCGCTTTCCATCCGTACGTTCACCACTTAAATAAGTATCATCTATTCTAATTCTACCTGTTAGTTTTTTGCTTGATTCTCGCTCCATCATGACTTACATAAGTTTAGGTATCATGCGCCACGCTGCTTTGTAAAATATACCCAGTTTGCGTTTTAACTCCAGCGCGCTAATACCTTTTTTATTCTGCGTCATAAAATAGATACCCATAAACCATATTTTTAATGAGAGTTTTGCGTCACAAAATATCGTACCTGACGTGATTGAGGTTTGTTCACGGCATTGATTGTACTGAGAAAACTTTTGATTCGTAAGCTGGTAAGGTTTCGTGCAGCCACAACCTGGACATATAAAACTATTGGGTTAGCGCAAATTAAACAAAACACTTAAAGTATTGCTTATTCGTTACATAATTTTAGATGTAATCTAGAATACTTAGGTTTTTTTGAAATTGAATTTGATTGATCGACATTTGTCACTACTTTGGTTATTAGGTCTTTACTGTTTGTTTGTGTTGCTTGGCGTGGCTTAGAGTTAGGGCTAATTAGTAGCTCTTTTTGGTTGTTTGTTGCTGATCATTTTATTGAAGTTAATTAGAAAAATCAAATAAAAGGTTGCACTCAAATCTAAAACGCGTATTATTCGCCTCCCTGCTGAGACAGAGGGGGATCAAAGCGAGGCCAAAGCGTGCTAAGTACTTGATTCAGTTAGTAATTTTTAAAATCTAATTCAAAATTAAATTTTAAAAAAGATTGACAAAGGTTCGCAACTCTATATAATGCGCGCCTCGCTTAACGAAGCCAAACGGCTACTTAAGCAAACGTTCTTTAACAAACAAAAAAACAATTTGTGTGGGCACTGGTTGAAGTCGAATAGCCGGTCCATGATTTACCTCGGTAGATCGTGAGATCGGCACAAAAAATTTGACTCAATTAGAGCTTACATAGTGAATTTTATTTACAGTAGTTTTAATAATAATGAGTATCTAGATATAAACTGAAGAGTTTGATCATGGCTCAGATTGAACGCTGGCGGCAGGCTTAACACATGCAAGTCGAGCGGAAACGATTCTAGCTTGCTAGAAGGCGTCGAGCGGCGGACGGGTGAGTAACGCGTAGGAACCTACCTAATAGAGGGGGATAGCCCAGAGAAATTTGGATTAATACCGCATAATGTCTACGGACCAAAGTATGGGACCTTCGGGCCATACACTATTAGATGGGCCTGCGTCGGATTAGCTAGTTGGTGAGGTAATGGCTCACCAAGGCGACGATCCGTAGCTGGTTTGAGAGGATGATCAGCCACACTGGAACTGAGACACGGTCCAGACTCCTACGGGAGGCAGCAGTGGGGAATATTGCACAATGGGCGCAAGCCTGATGCAGCCATGCCGCGTGTGTGAAGAAGGCCTTAGGGTTGTAAAGCACTTTCATTGGTGAGGAAAAGTTGGTTGTTAATAGCAATCAGCCGTGACGTTAACCAAAGAAGAAGGACCGGCTAACTCCGTGCCAGCAGCCGCGGTAATACGGAGGGTCCGAGCGTTAATCGGAATTACTGGGCGTAAAGCGCGCGTAGGCGGTATGTTAAGTTGGATGTGAAAGCCCAGGGCTCAACCTTGGAACTGCATCCAAAACTGGCATACTAGAGTATTGTAGAGGGGTGTGGAATTTCAGGTGTAGCGGTGAAATGCGTAGAGATCTGAAGGAACATCAGTGGCGAAGGCGACACCCTGGACAAATACTGACGCTGAGGTGCGAAAGCGTGGGGAGCAAACGGGATTAGATACCCCGGTAGTCCACGCCGTAAACGATGTCTACTAGCCGTTGGGAAGCTTGTCTTCTTAGTGGCGCAGCTAACGCAATAAGTAGACCGCCTGGGGAGTACGGTCGCAAGATTAAAACTCAAATGAATTGACGGGGGCCCGCACAAGCGGTGGAGCATGTGGTTTAATTCGACGCAACGCGAAGAACCTTACCTACTCTTGACATCCAGAGAATTTAGCAGAGATGCTTTAGTGCCTTCGGGAACTCTGAGACAGGTGCTGCATGGCTGTCGTCAGCTCGTGTTGTGAAATGTTGGGTTAAGTCCCGTAACGAGCGCAACCCTTATCCTTATTTGCCAGCGAGTCATGTCGGGGACTATAAGGAGACTGCCGGTGACAAACCGGAGGAAGGCGGGGACGACGTCAAGTCATCATGGCCCTTACGAGTAGGGCTACACACGTGCTACAATGGAGCATACAGAAGGTTGCTAACCCGCGAGGGGGCGCCAATCCTCAAAGTGTTTCGTAGTCCGGATCGCAGTCTGCAACTCGACTGCGTGAAGTCGGAATCGCTAGTAATCGTGGATCAGAATGCCACGGTGAATACGTTCCCGGGCCTTGTACACACCGCCCGTCACACCATGGGAGTGGGTTGCAAAAGAAGTGGCTAGTCTAACCTTCGGGGGGACGGTCACCACTTTGTGATTCATGACTGGGGTGAAGTCGTAACAAGGTAGCCCTAGGGGAACCTGGGGCTGGATCACCTCCTTAAACGATAAGACTTTGATCAGTGTTCACACAAATTGTTTTTTAGATTTTTTGACATAGCTTGGCTAATTTAGTCAGGCTGTATAAAAAATCATGTTCTTTAAAAATTTGGAAAATGAAAATAAGTTTTATGTATTGAAAGACTGTAAGCGCCATTTATGACACTTACATGAAACAATTATTTAAAAACTGAGTTTATATACAAGCGTTGTGCGAAAAAATATCGTTATAAAATGTAATAAATGAAAAAGAGAGATTGAGCGAAAGCTCAAAACCTTGAGTATCACCAAGAACATTATTGGCTTTGTGCATATAACCTAAGTCTTGTTGATCCAATCGTAAGATTGAGTCAATGCAGACTGTTTAGGGTTATATGGTCAAGTGAATAAGCGTACACGGTGGATGCCTAGGCAATTAGAGGCGATGAAAGGCGTGGAAATCTGCGAAAAGCTCGGGGGAGGCGATAACATCCTATAATCCCGAGATTCCTGAATGGGGAAACCCAACCGTCATAAGGCGGTTATCTTTACCTGAATACATAGGGTAAAGAAGCTAACCCGGAGAACTGAAACATCTAAGTACCCGGAGGAAAAGAAATCAACCGAGATTCCCTAAGTAGCGGCGAGCGAAAGGGGACTAGCCCAAAAGTATATATAGTTTTAGTAGAAGGCTCTGGAAAGTGCCGCCATAGTGGGTGATAGCCCCGTATACGAAAGAACTATATACATGATACACGAGTAGGTCGGGGCACGAGAAACCTTGACTGAATATGGGGGGACCATCCTCCAAGGCTAAATACTCCTAATTGACCGATAGTGAACCAGTACCGTGAGGGAAAGGCGAAAAGAACCCCTGTGAGGGGAGTGAAATAGATCCTGAAACCGTGTACGTACAAGCAGTGGGAGCCTACTTGTTAGGTGACTGCGTACCTTTTGTATAATGGGTCAGCGACTTACATTCAGTAGCAAGGTTAACCGAATAGGGGAGCCGAAGAGAAATCGAGTCTTAATAGGGCGTTGAGTTGCTGGGTGTAGACCCGAAACCGAGTGATCTATCCATGTGCAGGTTGAAGGTTGAGTAACATCAACTGGAGGACCGAACCCACTACCGTTGAAAAGTTAGGGGATGACGTGTGGATAGGAGTGAAAGGCTAATCAAACTCGGAGATAGCTGGTTCTCCTCGAAAGCTATTTAGGTAGCGCCTCGGACTTATACCACAGGGGGTAGAGCACTGTTTGGGCTAGGGGGTCATCCCGACTTACCAACCCCATGCAAACTCCGAATACCTGTGAGTACTATCCGGGAGACACACGGCGGGTGCTAACGTCCGTCGTGGAAAGGGAAACAACCCAGACCGTCAGCTAAGGTCCCAAAATCTATGTTAAGTGGGAAACGATGTGGGAAGGCTTAGACAGCTAGGAGGTTGGCTTAGAAGCAGCCACCCTTTAAAGAAAGCGTAATAGCTCACTAGTCGAGTCGGCCTGCGCGGAAGATATAACGGGGCTCAAACATAGTACCGAAGCTACGGATTCTTATTTATAAGAATGGTAGAGGAGCGTTCTGTAAGCTGTTGAAGGTGAATCGAGAGGTTTGCTGGAGGTATCAGAAGTGCGAATGCTGACATGAGTAACGATAAAGGGAGTGAAAAACTCCCTCGCCGGAAGACCAAGGTTTCCTGTCCCATGTTAATCAGGGCAGGGTGAGTCGACCCCTAAGGTGAGGCTGAGAAGCGTAATCGATGGGAAACGGGTTAATATTCCCGTACTTGTTATAGCTGCGATGGAGAGACGGAGAAGGTTAAGTGATCCAGGCGATGGTTGTCCTGGTTTAAGGTAGTAGGTAAGGGGATTAGGCAAATCCGGTCCCCTCTCTTTAGTGAGAATACTGAGAGCCGAATACGGTGAGTCTACGGACTCCGAAGTCACTGATACCATGCTTCCAGGAAAATCTTCTAAGCTTCAGGCTATAACGAATCGTACCCCAAACCGACACAGGTGGTCAGGTAGAGAATACTAAGGCGCTTGAGAGAACTCGGGTGAAGGAACTAGGCAAAATGGTACCGTAACTTCGGGAGAAGGTACGCTGTTGCCGGTGATGGGACTTGCTCCCTAAGCTAGCGACAGTCGAAGATACCAGTTGGCTGCGACTGTTTATTAAAAACACAGCACTGTGCAAACACGAAAGTGGACGTATACGGTGTGACGCCTGCCCGGTGCCGGAAGGTTAATTGATGGGGTTAGTCTTCGGACGAAGCTCTTGATCGAAGCCCCGGTAAACGGCGGCCGTAACTATAACGGTCCTAAGGTAGCGAAATTCCTTGTCGGGTAAGTTCCGACCTGCACGAATGGCGTAACGATGGCCAAACTGTCTCCACCCGAGACTCAGTGAAATTGAAATCGCTGTTAAGATGCAGTGTATCCGCGGCTAGACGGAAAGACCCCGTGAACCTTTACTATAGCTTCGCAGTGGACTTTGAATGTATTTGTGTAGGATAGGTGGGAGGCTTTGAAGCAGCGACGCTAGTTGTTGTGGAGCCAACCTTGAAATACCACCCTGATACATTTGAGGTTCTAACTCAGGTCCCTAATCGGGATCGAGGACATTGTGTGGTGGGTAGTTTGACTGGGGCGGTCTCCTCCCAAAGAGTAACGGAGGAGCACGAAGGTTGGCTAATCCTGGTCGGAAATCAGGAGGTTAGTGCAATGGCATAAGCCAGCTTAACTGCGAGACAGACAAGTCGAGCAGATACGAAAGTAGGTCATAGTGATCCGGTGGTTCTGAATGGAAGGGCCATCGCTCAACGGATAAAAGGTACTCCGGGGATAACAGGCTGATACCGCCCAAGAGTTCACATCGACGGCGGTGTTTGGCACCTCGATGTCGGCTCATCACATCCTGGGGCTGAAGCCGGTCCCAAGGGTATGGCTGTTCGCCATTTAAAGTGGTACGCGAGCTGGGTTTAGAACGTCGTGAGACAGTTCGGTCCCTATCTGCCGTGGACGTTTGAGATTTGAGAAGAGTTGCTCCTAGTACGAGAGGACCGGAGTGAACGAACCTCTGGTGTTCCGGTTGTCACGCCAGTGGCATTGCCGGGTAGCTAAGTTCGGACGGGATAACCGCTGAAAGCATCTAAGCGGGAAGCCTCCTTCAAGATGAGATCTCACTGGAATTTAATTCCCTAAAGGGCCCTGGAAGACTACCAGGTTGATAGGCAAGGTGTGTAAGTGCTGTGAGGCATTGAGCTAACTTGTACTAATTGCCCGTGAGGCTTGACCATATAACGCCTAAGCTGTTTACTAAAATCGTTCCATACGATTTTGAGTATTTCCTCCATCCGTGGAGGGCATACAGACTTAGCGTTATATGAGCTAAATTGTAGAGATACAATGAAGTGAATGAAGCTAAGAAAGATATTTTAAGCACGAAGTTTGTGTATAAACTAAAGATAAATACTGTATAATGAGCGACGTAAGTTACCTGAAGTACAGACATAGAACTTAAACTTATTTTCCGAATTTGGATGAAGGTTGCATATTGAGATGATGATTGAATACGAAAGTATTTGATAAGAGTCAAAATAGATAAGACAACTGAAAACCATAAAGAATTGTTTGACGACCATAGAGCATTGGTACCACCTGACCCCATCCCGAACTCAGAAGTGAAACGATGCATCGCCGATGGTAGTGTGGGGGTTCCCATGTGAGAGTAGGTCATTGTCAAACGCCAATTAAGTCTAATTTAATCATCCGTGAATAAATTAGAAGCTTGGTAAACAAGACAGCGGAAGGAAACCTTCCTAGCTTGTTTAGTCGCAAGACAGGCTCCAAGCCCGAACATGAAGAGCCCCGTCAGGTTATCCTGACGGGGTTTTTTATTGCCTGTAGGAAAGTAAAATGATTAAATATAAGCATGAAAGTTGGTGTTTTATTAGTTTAACCGTATTATTCATCCCTGAATAAATTAGAAGCTTGGTAAACAAGACCGCGGAAGGCAACCTTCCTAACTTGTTTAGTCGCAAGACAGGCTCCAAGCCCGAACATGAAGAGCCCCGTCAGGTTATCCTTGTGGGGTTTTTTATTGTCTTGCGTTTTATATATTATTTATATTTAAATTGTTTTGATAAAACAAAGAGCTAAAAAAGAGTGTTTTGCAAAAATGAAAAAGGCTTTTTCAAAATTAAAACTAACAAAAAGTAAATAATGCGCCATACTGAGTTAAAGTAGTTTGCAATAGGATCTTTCAACGGATTGGAAAAAGTTGGGAAGTGCAATTTGTTTTCAAACAAAAGGACAGTTTGAAATCGCGTAAAAGCCTCTTTTGAGGCTTTTTTTTTAATTAATGTTTATGTTTGTAGAATTGAATCATGTTTTTAATATGTATTAGGCTAATTGGTTGCTTAATTTGTATAAATATTTAATACTTATAATGTTTAACTATCGAAGAATTTATTTATTGAAAATAAACTATATTTGATGGATATTATTAAAGTTGATTTCATGAGCATGGGAAACAATACATGAATTTTTTAACACCAAAAGTTAAAAAGGCATCAAAGGCTGTTGCTAATAATAAAATTAAAAAATTGTCTTTGGCTATCGGGTTGTCTTGTACTCTATTGAGTCAACAAGTATTAGCTCTGACATTATCATCTGAAACAAATCAGCAATCAGTTCATATTTTCCAGCCATTAGATATTAAAGTTGAGTTAATTGATAAAAATAATGAAGTTTCAAAAGAAGATATATTTGTCAATATTGCTAGTCAAAGAGCATTTGATAAATTGGGTTTAGATCGTCATCGATTTTTATCTAAAATTAACGTCAGCCTAGAAACAGATTCAATCGGTACAAAGTTCGTTCATATAACATCAAAAGAATTAGTAAAAGAGCCATTTCTAATGCTTCTTTTAGAATTAACTTGGCCAAATGGACATTTATTCAAAGATTATACGATTCTATTCGATGCGCCAATTACACAAAATCGAAAAATAGATGTACCAGTAATTCTTACGAAGCAAGCGATATCGCCTGTAATTAATAAGCAAATTGAAAATAAAGTTCAAATAAATACCGATAATGCATCACAAGTACAAAACCCAATTGATAATAAAAATCAACAATATACGGTACAAAAGACAGATACCTTATGGGAAATTGCATTAAAAACACGACAACAAGATGATATATCTATACAACAAATGATGTTGTCTATTCAAGATAAAAACCCTAGTGCTTTTGTTAATAATAATATTAATATTATAAAAGCCGGTGCCGTCCTAAATATACCCAGTGCTCAAGAAACATTGGCCCGTTCTGAAAGTGTAGCTAATCAAGAAGTTTATTCTCAGAATCAGTTAAAAACTGATTATACTCAAAGTAACCTTGAACAACTTACTCAACCTGAAATTATAGAGGTTGACCCAGAAATTGAATCAATTGAAAAAAATGTAGTCACTGAATCCACTAAACCTCGTACAAATACAGGTCAACTAAGGCTTGTTACATCAGATGAAAGTATTTTAGATACTAAAAGTGCAAGTGGTAATCAAGATTCAGTGATCGATTCATTAGAAAATGATTTAGCAATTGCAATGGATATTGTTGAAAAAGAACAAAGAGAAAAACAAGAGAAACAAACACTTATATCTGAATTAGAAGAACAAAACGAAACGCTTCAAAAAATACTTGATTTAAAATCTCAAGAATTGGCTGAGTTACAACGTCAATTATCACAACAAAATGCGGCTGATACTACTGTTGTTGATATGTTGATTGAAGATTTTGATAATAGTATTGATGAGAATGACATTCTTGATCTTGACGTATCAGAAGATATTGAGCAAATCGACGAAGGCGTTCAAGTAGAATTTGAAGAGGCTAATTTATCGGAAGTTGATGATTTAATTAATCACCTTGCCATAGACGATGGTATCTCAGAATCTGAAAATGATGTTGTAGATAATGAAATTGAAAGTAATACGACAATCCCTGAAAATTTAATTCAAGATGCTGTTGATCAAAATGAAACAGTCAAATCTGAAACAAATATTATAAGTAAAGCGATCCAATGGTTAACTGGTTCGTATATTAATATGGCAATTGCAGGGGTCTCTGGGTTACTACTATTGGTTTTAATTGCTTCTCTATTCACTCGTAAAAAACGAAACGAAGAAATTGGAAACGATATTTATGATTCAATGGATGATCTAGATGATCAAGATGATCTAGATGAATTAGCGGTTAATGATGATTTTGAAGACGATTTATTATCGGATATTGATTTAGGTTCGGATGAGTTTGCAACAATTGATCAAAGCGACGCTTTAGAAGAAGCTCAAAAATTAATTGATTATGGTAATCTGGATCAAGCTATTGAAATATTAGAAGTAGGATACCAAGAAGATCATTCAAGAAATGACTTGGCAATTAAGCTTTTAGAATTATATGGGCAAACATCTCAAAATGACAAATTTGCAGATTTAGAAGCTCGTGTATCTATTAATGCTCCTAGTTCTTTAATAAATCAAATCGAAACATTAAACGCTCAATACCACCCTTCTAAAGGCAATGTAAATGAAAGTTTAATTGATGATCTTGAATCCCTTGATTTAGATTCCATTAATATTGAAGATTCACTTGAAGCTGAAGAAATTGAACTTGAACATTCAGGTAAAGATGAATTAGATGATCTTGATTTAGATGATTTAGATGATTTAGATGATTTAGATGATTTGGATTTTGAATCAATCGATATAAAAATTGAATCGGAAGATGAAAGTTTAGAATTGGATGCAGAATCCTTTGATATAGAACTTGAAGAAAAAATTGAGCAGAACGATGATGATTTAGAGCTTGAAATTACATTGAAAGAATCACTTGCTGATTTAGATCTTGAAGAAACCAAGGATTCAATTGACCTAGTCAAAGATGACAATAAAGATGCATTTGAGATTGAACTTGATGATGAGTTTTTAGCTACTACAACTGATGATAAAACTGAAGAATTTGAAATTGACTTAGATGAGGATTTAAGTGAAATTTCTATTGAGTCGGAATTAGAAGATATAAGCCTTGATTCTTTTAATATAAGTTCTGAATTAGAGTCCGATACTGAGTTAACATTAGAAACATCGGATGACGATGAAAGTTTCGACTTATCACTTGATGAGCTCGATTCAGAAATTGCCGAATTAGATGCGCAATTTAGCACTGAAACTAGTAACGAAGAAAATGAAACAGATGAAGAAATCGTTTCAATGACCGCAGAAGATGTGGAACATGATGCTGAAATTGAAGATGAAATAGAAAGTGAAATTGATTTCATGGGTGATAATGATGAAAACTCTACAAAATTGAATTTAGCTAAAGCGTTTATTGAAATGGGCGATGTTGACTCGGCTAAAGAAATGTTAGAAGAGATCATCGAAGAAGGTAACGACGAACAAAAAATTGAAGCTAAGAAAATGATTGAGTCGTTATAAATTTAAATAAGTAACTAAAACACCGAAGCTTGCTTCGGTGTTTTTTTTTGTATTAAGTGAATATGAACGAATTTTATGAATTACAGGCGCCTGAATATGATACTCGAATTGCATTATGTATAGAGTATGATGGTAGCCAATTTAATGGGTGGCAAACTCAAAATTCAGGTGTTCCGACTGTCCAGCAAGAACTTCAACAAGCGCTTTCAATCATTGCAAATCATCCTGTGAAAGTTATATGTGCTGGTCGAACTGATTCAGGCGTACATGCAACTGGCCAAATTGTGCATTTTGATACTAATGCTAAACGAAAAATGTATGGATGGGTTGTGGGTGCAAATAAATTAATGGAAAAAACAGTGAGTGTAAAATGGGCAAAAGAAGTTCCATTATCATTTCATGCTCGTTTTTCGGCGCGCCAACGAAGGTATCGATATCTATTATATTCAAGCCCATTTCGACAGGGGATATTAAAAAATGGTGTCAGTTGGGAGAGAAGGCAATTAGATGCTGAATTAATGAATCTGGCAGCAAAAAAACTGTTAGGCGAACATGATTTCACCTCTGTAAGAGCAGCAGGTTGCCAAGCGCACAGTCCAATTAAAAAAATAACAAATATTAGTGTAAAGAAACATGGTGAATTAATCGTGATGGACATACAGGCCAATTCATTTTTGTATCATATGGTTCGGAATATTTTAGGATTACTAATTCCAATCGGTGCTAAAGAGAAACCTGTGGATTGGATTGAAAGCGTGATTTTACAAAAAGATCGCAAAGTTGCAGGTATTAATGCTTTGTCGGATGGGTTATATTTTGTAGATGCAATTTATGATGAACATTTTGATTTACCAAAGACACTACCAGGGCCATTTTTTCTAGGAGATATATAAAAATTGGATAATAGGATTATTTATTTACATGGATTTCAATCGAGCCCAGATTCGATTAAGTCAATTGAGCTGCAACAATATGTTAAAGCTCATCATGCTGAATATAAGTTATGGATACCTCAGTTGCCTCTAGAGCCAGATTTGGCTATTCAATTATGTATAAATTACATAGATGAACGCATGGAATTAGGCGAAAACATTACTATCATTGGAAGTTCTTTAGGTGGGTTTTACGCAGTTTATCTTGCACAAAAATATGATTTAAATTGCGTGGTAATCAATCCAGCGTTGCATCCTGATGAGTACATAGAAAGATATAAAGATTATTTAGAAGAAATTATCACAAATTTACCTGAAAATTGGTTAGTATCATATATTAATGTGATTCGGTCATTTAAAGTAAAAACACTTACTCATCCAAAACGATTTTTGTTGTTGACACAAACGGGAGATGAGTTATTAGATTATAGAATTGCACAAGCGTATTTTTCAGACTCGTATGCACAAATAGATGAAGGCGGTTGTCATAATTTTGATGGGTTTGAGAAAAAGCTCCCCCATATTTTTGAATTTTTAGGTTAAATATTATCATGTCAAATAAAGAATATTCAGCTCAATCCATTGAAGTATTAAGTGGGTTAGATCCCGTAAAAAAACGCCCAGGTATGTATACTGAAACCACTAGGCCAAACCATTTAGCTCAAGAGGTAATTGATAACTCAGTAGATGAAGCATTAGCAGGACACGCAAATAAAATTATTGTGACACTTTTTAAAGATGGCTCGTTACAAGTTGAGGATAACGGTCGAGGTATGCCTGTCGATATTCATCCTGAAGAGGGGGTGTCAGGTGTTGAGTTGATTTTAACGAAACTTCACTCAGGTGGTAAATTCTCAAATGATAACTATCAATTTTCTGGTGGTTTGCATGGTGTAGGTATTTCGGTTGTAAATGCTTTAACAACCATGTTAGATGTAAAAGTTAAACGCGGCGGAGAAATTCACAGCATTGGTTTTGCTAATGGTGAAAAAGTAAGAGAGTTAGCAGTAATTGGCACCTGTGCTAAAAAAGACAAAGGCACAATTGTTCACTTTATGCCAGATGCAAAATACTTTGATACTGGAAAGTTTTTAGCTTCTCGTTTAAAACACAACTTACGAGCAAAAGCCGTTTTATGTCCCGGGCTTCATATTATTTTTAATAATGAAGAAAAAGACGAAAAAGAAGAGTGGTACTACGAAGACGGATTAAAAGATTATTTAATCAATCACACTCAAGTATTTGAATCATTGCCTGAAGACCCGTTTACAGGTTCTATGTCAGCCCAACAAGAGGCCGTCGATTGGGCGATTCAATGGTTGCCTGAAGGTGGCGAGTTAATTCAAGAAAGCTATGTGAATTTAATTCCAACGGCTCAAGGCGGTACACACGTTAATGGTTTTCGCACAGGTTTATTAGATGCCATGCGTGAATTTTGTGAATACCGTAATTTAATTCCAAGAGGCATTAAATTAGGCCCTGAAGATATTTGGGATAAATGTTGTTATGTATTATCAGCAAAATTAGCTGACCCTCAATTTTCTGGACAAACAAAAGAACGTTTATCATCACGTCAAGTCAGTGCTTTCATTTCAGGTGTGGTTAAAGATGCTTTCAGCCTTTATTTAAATGAGCATACTGATATTGCTGAAAAGCTAGCTGAATTATTTATCAGCAGTGCACAGTCACGCTCAAAAGCAGCCAAAAAAGTCACCCGTAAAAAAATCACTCAGGGGCCAGCGCTGCCAGGTAAATTAGCCGATTGTTCAAGTAAAGATGCAATGGAAGGTGAGTTATTTCTTGTGGAAGGGGATTCAGCTGGTGGAAGTGCAAAACAAGCACGAGATCGTCAATACCAAGCTGTAATGCCATTGCGTGGCAAAATTCTAAACACTTGGGAAGTGGATTCAGGTCAAATTCTAGCCTCTCAAGAAGTTCATGATATTGCGGTTGCTTTAGGTGTTGATGTCAATACTGAGGATTTAGAGAGTCTTCGTTACGGCAAAGTTTGTATCTTAGCTGATGCCGACTCGGATGGTTTACATATTGCAACGTTGCTTTGTGCTTTATTTGTGAAGCATTTCCCTGCGTTGGTCAAAGCTGGACACGTATTTGTTGCAATGCCACCATTGTTTCGAATCGATATTGGTAAAGAAGTGTATTACGCTTTAGATGAATCAGAAAAAAATGGTGTATTAGATCGTATCGAAGCTGAAAAAACTAAAGGAAAAGTGAATGTTCAACGATTTAAAGGGTTAGGCGAAATGAATCCAATGCAGTTAAGAGAAACCACTATGGATCGTGATACTAGAAGACTAGTGCAATTAACGATGACTGAAGGTGATGATACTGTCGAAATGATGGATATGTTGTTATCGAAAAAACGCGCGCCTGACCGCAAACAATGGCTTGAGAGTAAAGGTGATTTAGCCGATATCTAAATATAAACAACCATTTCAATAAAATGAAATGGTTATTTATTTCTCCCATTGTTGCTTAATAAATTCGTAACGTTCTAAATTTTTTCCAAGATCAGAATATCCTGCACGACTGCTACTTCTTATATCAATTATTTTTTTTTCGTCATCAAAATAAAACTCAACATCATCTTTAAATTTCATCAAACTTGTACTGAAAATAAAATATAAATATTGTTCATCATTTTCGACTAATTCAGTGCCATTTATATTGGAAATTATTGTTATCAGTGCTTCTTTAGAATGTTCCAAGCTTCCTTTAAAGTGCAGTGGTTCTACTTTTTTACTGAGCACTTGAGTTTGGCTAGAAATCGCATTGGGGGTTTTAGGCATTGGTGCAAGTTTATTGCTGATCAATCCTAAAATGGGTGTTTTGCTATTTTGATGATAGAGCCAAATAATGTTTATTATCAATAAAATAAAAAGGAAACTAAATAAAATTAAACAATATTTTTTCATAATGAGTCCGTAAGTTTTAAGCATGTACGCCAGTAAACTGGCGTGTTTATTTTTATATTTTTAAAACTGATAAGTAATTGTCAATTCATTTACAATTGAACTGTCAGTTATACCATCGGTTAAAAATGCACTACTAAGATTGAAGTCAAACACTAATTGATTGCTATATTGGTAACCAAATCCCCAAGCAACCGATGTGTTGGATGTGGTTGTATTAAAAGAATTATTACTTATTGTATGTTCGCCACCATCTACTTTTTCGTATTTATTGTCCGCTACAGTCATAAATGACTCTTTTAATTTTTCACTTGTAAAACTTATTGTGTTGGTTTGTACTGAGGCGGTCATATTCAATTTTTTGGATGCGCGCATTTTCATTGAAACCATGACAGGAGCGTCAATTGATAATCGGGTGATTTGTGAGTAAGTTTCTAATCCAGTAGGTTCTTCTGTTCCAGTATCAAAATCTCTATTAACCTGTATTCGGTCATAACCTAATCCTAACCCTAGATTGAAAAGTTGTTGTAAATTATATTCAATACGAGGACTGGGCTTGATTGACAGTTGTGCCCCGGCTGTTAGATTTAGTTGATGCAATCCAATTTGATTAGTTTGGTCAAGAATGATGTGTTCTGATTCGTTTTCAAATTCTCTTTTTTGAGTATCTGAATTATTAGTAAATACGTATTTAGCGGAACCAATTAGGTATAAATCTTCTTTGAGTTTTTCTAAATAACTGCCACCTAAATTAAATCTAAAATCTTTTATACCTGTCCCTAACGTACTTTCTTTAGTTATATCTTCGTCATTTCCTAACGTTTGAATTAATTCAGCTTTAAATTTATCGTATTCACCTGAACTATCAGATATTTCTATATTTAGAATGTATTGTTTTAAGCCTTTGTCAAAGCCAATATTTGCACCAAAATCATATTCTGTAGAACCTTTTTTATTGTGGTCAATTGTAATTTTATTATTATCATCGGTATAACTACTACCTGCTGGTAAGTCTACATTGTCAAATGTTTCTCGAGCTAGTTGAGTATCGCTGTCTATTGAAAAATAAATATTTACTCCGATACTGTCACCTTTATCGCCTTTTGACCAAAATAAATCGAAGCTGTCCACTTCGTTGTCAATATCCAAATCAGATGTGTATTGAGATGTTCTCCCTAAATGAACACCTACATTTTCCCCGTATGCTTTAAAAAATACACTGCCGCTAGGTTGATTTAATAGGTTTATGCTTGATTGCTGCCCTTGATAAGTCATCATTGCGGGATTAAACCAAATCGACGTGATATCCAAACTTTGGCTGGCATCTGCCCATGCACCAAATGATTGATTTACAGTTGATAATGCAGATTGATAGTTGTTACTTGTTATATTTTGAAAATTAGCAGGTTCAGTAGCAGAAAATGATAAAGACGGTAATAAAAAAAGAGAAAGCAGCGGGGTATATTTCATAATTGAACCCTTAATTGTATGTGTCTTGAATTGTGCTTTGAGATTACCATAGTCCAAACACATTGATATTATCAATATATCTGAATGTCGAGTATTTCATATATTTAATGTAGTAATTACGTAAAAAATGAGGTTAATGCTCAATTCATTTGAGAAGCAGTATTCTATTTGATGCTGTTTTGAATAAGTTATAAAAAATCAATCACACAATGTTACATCGGGTCTATACTGAAGATACTTTAAAATTTAGGAAGGTGGTTTTTTATCAATTGTATTGAAAACCACCTTTGATGATTAAAATTACCAATTAAAAGAGATGCAATATGGCTGACTTTTTCCAATTGAGCATTACCGATGACAAAATCGCAATGCTGTGTTTTGACATTCCTGATGAATCGGTGAATATCCTTTCAAATGAAGCATTAGCTCAATTACAGCAATGTATTAATGACATTGAAGCCAACAAAGAGCTAACAGGATTAGTGTTTTATTCTGGCAAAACCGATTTGATTTATGGTGCTGATATTACTGAGTTTTTAGATAAATTCGATACCACCGAAGACGAAATAGCCAAAGACATCATGTCAGTGCATGAATTATTTAATCAAATCGAAGATTTGAACATGCCGACGTTAATTGTGATTAACGGACACTGTTTAGGTGGCGGTTGTGAGTTAGCGTTAAGTTTTGATTACCGCATCATGCATGAAAAAGCAGTTCTGGGTTTACCTGAAGTCAAATTAGGTATATTTCCTGGTTTTGCAGGAACCGTTAGATTACCTAGATTAATTGGGGTTGATAATGCCATTGAATGGATTTGCTCAGGCTCAATGAAAAACGCAGACGTTGCCTTTAAAGATGGGGCCGTCAGTGCTGTATTCAGTGAAGATGACGTTAAGGCCGTTGGTCTTGCGCAAATTAAATTAATTATAAATGACCAACCCAATTTAGAATTATTACGCGCACCAAAATTATCTCCTATCAAACTAAACGCTACAGAATCCATGATGAGCTTTGAAACGTCAAAGGCGTTTGTGGCATCTCAAGCAGGCAGACATTATCCAGCGCCCGTGGCCGCTATTAATTGTATTCAAAAACAAGCGCAGTTTGGTCGTGAAGACGCCATTTTTGTTGAGTTAAAAGCATTTGCCAAAATTGCCAAAACATCCGTCGCCAAAAACTTAGTCGGATTGTTTTTAGCAGACCAAGCCTTAAAGAAAAATGTAAAAACCATCACTAAAGGTCAGGCTAAAATAGAGCAAGCGGCAGTGTTAGGTGCCGGTATTATGGGAGGCGGTATTGCCTATCAAGGCGCATCAAAAGGTGTGAACTTCTTGATGAAAGACATTAATAAACAGGGGTTGGATTTAGGCTTGAACGAAGCCTCAACGTTGTTTAATAAATTAGTCAGCCGCAAAAAAATGACCCCTGAAAAAATGGGCGAAAACTTAAACCGTATTTGGCCAACCATGAATTATGGAGATTTCAAAACCGCAGAGGTAGTGATTGAAGCGGTGGTCGAAAACCCAACCATCAAACAGTCTGTGTTAATCGAAGCGGAATTAACGGTAAATGATGATGCCGTTTTAGCCAGTAATACAAGTACGATTTCTATCGACTTTTTAGCCAATTCATTAAAACGACCAGAGAACTTTTGTGGTATGCACTTTTTTAACCCCGTGCATCGTATGCCATTAGTAGAAGTGATACGAGGCGCTAAAACCTCTGATCAAACCATTGCTAAAGTGGTTAAATTGGCAACCCAAATGGGTAAGTCCGTTGTCGTGGTAAATGACTGCGCGGGATTCTTAGTGAACCGAGTGTTGTTTCCTTATTTTGCTGGATTCGTGTCGTTGGTAAAAGACGGTGTGGACTTTCGTAGAATCGATTCCGTCATGGAAAAATTCGGCTGGCCAATGGGGCCTGCGTATTTATTAGATGTGGTGGGGTTAGATACCGCTGTACACGCACAATCTGTGATGGCAAAAGCGTATCCCGATCGTATGCAAAACCAAGACAGCAGTCCTATTGATATTTTGTTTGAACAAAAACGATTAGGTCAAAAGAACGATCTTGGTTTTTATAAATACGAACTAGACAAAAAAGGCAAAGTGCAAAAGGTAGTGGATGATTCGGTACTGGATCTTTTGAACGTAAAAGACAATGCAAAAATAACCGATGAACAAATTATCATCAGAATGATGATTCCATTATGTTTAGAGTGTGTACGTGCGCTTGATGAAAATATTGTTTCCAGTGCAGACCAAGCCGATATGGCGATGATTTATGGTATTGGTTTTCCACCATTTAGAGGTGGGCCATTTAAATACATGGACGACTATGGTGTGGCTAAATTTGTTGAAGATTGCAGAACCTATGAAAACATTGGTCCGTTATATGGTTTACCTGACAGTATTGTTGCGTTATCCCAAACAAACGAAAATTTTTATTCAAAAATTAACTTAATTCAAAAGTAGGGTGAACCATGAAATTACAAGATAATGATGCCGTAATTGTTGATTTTTTGCGTTCCCCTATGGGGCGTTCAAGAGGCGGTTGTTTTAGAGGATTACGAGCTGAGAATTTATCCGCTCACGTTATTGATGCACTGCTAAATCGAAATCCTAATTTTGATCCCGCACAAATTGATGATGTGATTTGGGGCTGTGTGAATCAAACAAAAGAGCAAGGCTGGAACATTGCTCGAATGATTTCTTTGCTCACTCAAATTCCAGTAGAAGTGCCTGCACAAACCGTCAGCCGTTTATGTGGCTCTTCCATGTCTGCGTTACATATTGCCGCACAAGGCATTCAAAGTGGAAATGGCGATGCTTACTTGATTGGTGGTGTCGAGCATATGGGGCATGTGGATATGATGCATGGCGTAGATGTGAATCCAACCATTTCATTACATGCTGCAAAAGCGGCTGGAATGATGGGGTTAACTGCTGAGTTATTATCCAAAATGCATGGTATTACGCGCGAAGCACAAGATGAATTTGCCTTTCGTTCTCATCAATTGGCTCACCAAGCGACAGTGAAAGGTTGGCTTAAAAATGAAATCATTGGCGTGCCTGGTTTAAATGAAGCGGGGTTAGCGGCAATAATTAAAGAAGATGAAACCATACGAGCAGATACGACTTTAGAAGGCTTGGCCAAACTGAAACCTGTGTTTGATCCTAAAAACGGCACAGTAACCGCTGGCACATCGTCACAAATCAGCGATGGTGCCTGTGCTATGTTGGTGATGTCGGCCAAAAAAGCAAAAGCTATGGGGTTAAAACCAAGAGCCGTTGTAAGACAGATGGCGCTTGCGGGGGTGGATCCTTCTATAATGGGTTATGGTCCCGTTCCTGCCACACAAAAGCTATTGAAAAAACACAAAATGTCAGTCAGTGATATTGATTTTTGGGAATTAAACGAAGCATTTGCCGCTCAAGCATTACCCGTTTTAAAAGATTTAAAACTGCTGAAATCACTTGAAGACAAAGTGAATATTCATGGTGGAGCGATTGCGTTGGGTCATCCATTTGGGTGCAGTGGCGCAAGAATTACAGGCACGCTTTTAAATGTGTTAGAACAAAATGATGCGACTTTTGGCGTGTCGACCATGTGTATTGGTTTAGGCCAAGGCATTGCGACATTGATAGAGCGCGTGTAAATCACTAAGTCGCCTACAGGACGTGGGCGACTGTTTTTAAAGGAATGATTTTAATTAGAAAGTTGAATCTAAAACGGCACGTCAAATTTAAACTGAATCAATTTATCGGTTTTAGGATGGCTAAATTCAATAAAATTAGAGTGTAAAAGCAAGCGGCTTGATGCTTTAAATCGAGCTTCATCTGCATAAAACTCATCGCCCAAAATAACATGACCCATTGCTAGCATATGCAAGCGAAGTTGGTGTGATCTTCCCGTTACAGGCTTTAATAAAACGCGGGTTTTATTGTGTTCTAAATCTCTTTCGAGTACTTCAAAATTCGTCACCGACACTTTGCCAGATTCAAAACACACTTTATAACAACGTGGGTTTTCAGGATCTTTTGCAATGGGCATATCAATGCAATCCGAATCCGTTTTGATAATACCATCCACAATTGCTGTGTATTGTTTGTGCACAGTACGCGCTTGAAACTGCTTACTAATGTTAGAAAGTGCAGGTTTGTTTAGTGGCAAAATAACTAAACCAGAGGTGTCGTAATCCAAACGATGCACAACGACTGCTGTTGGAAACTGCTTTTGTACACGTGATACCAAACAATCATTATTGTCAGGGTGGCGACCCGGTACAGTTAACAGCTTTGTCGGTTTATACACCACCACAAAATCGTCATCGGCATGAATTAATTCAAAAGGCTCGCTAGTGGCGGGTAATACGGTTAGTTGTGTAGGATCAAAAGTCATAGTGGGTATGTGTTGTTTAATTTTTTGTGATTATAGCGGTTTAGGATGGGATTTTATTCATTTGTTTGCTGTTTATTTAAAACCAAAAGATTAAAATGCCTTTATACATTCGTCAGCAAAAAAAGAGGCATTATGAAAACAGGCATTTATCAACATTACAAAGGCGCGTTGTACAACGTAACGCAATTGGTTAAACACAGTGAAACAGAGGAAGAGTTGGTTTTGTATCAATGCCAATATGGTGATTTTAGTTGGTGGGTTCGCCCCAAAGCCATGTTTTTTGAATCAATAATCAAAGAGGGGCAATCAATAGAACGTTTTAAATGGTTAAGAGAAGCATAAATTATTAGTTAATTTTTTTATTCTGAGGTAAATTTAGCTTTTTTAGGAAAATTAAAACATGCAAAACGATACAATTTCTTCGATTATGAATACCAAATTCGCATCTATTCCAAGTTCAATGTTGGTAGTGGAAGCGTCCAAAGAATTAATAAAATCTGAAGCATTAGGCGGTGTAGTGCTTGATGATGATGGGAAATTACAAGGTTGGATTTCTGAGCAAGATTGTTTGCAAGTCATTATTCAAGTGGCGTACCACAATCAACGTGTTGCCGGTGTATCTGACATCATGAAAACCGATGTATTAAGTGTATCGCCAGATCAAACGATATTGTCGATTGCTGAAAAAATGAGCGGTCCACAGCCTAAAAATTACCCTGTTGTGGATCAAAATGGCAATGTGGTGGGTATTGTTACACGTCGAGAAGTAATTAAATATTTGTTAGCTCATACTAAATAAACCGTTTTAGCCAAAGAGTAGGTGTCTTATCTGCTCTTAAATTACAATATCAAACAGTAACTACTCAATCAGAGGTATCAAAAAAGTCGTTTTTTTGGCAATATAGCCACCTCTGAATTTTTTTGAAAGTAGCCATGCCTGTAATTAAAGCCCCCCACCTAAATCATAACCCTAAATATTGGGCCGAATGCTTCGGCACAGCGCCATTTTTGCCGACATCACGAGCTGAAATGGACCTGTTAGGCTGGGACAGTTGCGACATTATTATAATCTCGGGCGATGCCTATGTTGATCACCCAAGTTTTGGTGCTGCAATTATTGGTCGATTATTAGAGTCCCAAGGTTTTCGCGTAGGTATTATTGATCAGCCAAATTGGCAAAACACTAAAGATTTTAAAGTGTTAGGTGAGCCCAATTTATACTTTGGTATTTCATCTGGCAACATGGACTCGATGATTAATCGATACACAGCGGATTTAAAATTACGCCACGATGATGCTTATACTCCTGGTAACGTAGGCGGTAAACGTCCAGATCGTGCGGTTATTGTGTATGCGCAAAAATGTCGTGAAGCGTTTAAAAACACTCCGATTGTGATCGGTGGTATTGAATCGAGTTTACGCCGTATCGCACAATACGATTACTGGTCTGACGAAGTGCGTCGTTCAATATTAATTGATTCAGGTGCCGATATTTTACTTTATGGTAACGCTGAGCGTGCCATTGTTGATGTGAGCCACATGTTTTCAAAAGGTCAGACTGTTGAAGATATGCGATACGTACGCGGCACAGCTGTGTTGCTAGATGCAGCACCTTCTGAATACACACAGCTAGATTCAACCAGAATTGATTGGCCGGGTAAACTTGATTTAATCAACAACCCTTATGACATGGGCGATAAAAAACATACTCCAGCCAACGAAGAAGAGTTCATTAAACAGCAAGAAGCCGAGTTACAAGCAATTAAGATGGTGCCAGCGCCTCTTAAAAAACAAGCCAAATTAGATCACGACGAATTATTGTGTATCCGTTTACCGTCTTATGAAAAAGTAAAAAGTGATCCTATTTTATACGCACACGCATCGCGTATTTTGCATCAAGAAAGTAATCCACATAATGCTAAGCCGTTAATTCAAAAACACGGTAACAAAGAAATTTGGATCAACACACCACCGATTCCATTAGAAACAGAAGAAATGGATTCTGTATTTGATTTGTATTACGCCCGTGTGCCGCATCCAAAATACGATGGCCAAAAAATCCCCGCTTACGACATGATCAAAACATCGATCAATATTATGCGTGGTTGTTTTGGTGGTTGTACGTTCTGTTCAATTACAGAGCACGAAGGTCGAGTGATTCAGTCGCGTTCTCAAGAAAGTGTCTTAAAAGAAATTGACGACATGAAAGCAAAAGTGCCGAATTTCACTGGGCAAATTTCCGATTTAGGTGGGCCAACGGCCAATATGTATCACTTAAATTGTAAGAGCCAAGAAATTCAGTCGACCTGTCGTAGACTGTCTTGTGTATTCCCATCAATTTGCAGTAATTTAAAAACCGATCATAGTGAAACAACAGAGTTGTATCGTAAAGCACGTGCGGTTCCGGGTATTAAAAATGTCGCGATTGCATCAGGCTTACGTTATGACTTAGCGGTACGAGATCCTGAATACGTAAAAGAATTAGTGACTCATCATGTTGGTGGCTATTTAAAAATTGCGCCAGAGCACAGTGAAGAGCGCACATTAAATATGATGATGAAACCAGGAATGGGGACGTATCATCAATTTGAAAAAATGTTTAACAAATATTCTAAAGCGGCCGGTAAAAAACAATATTTGATTCCGTATTTCATTGCAGCGCATCCTGGTTGTGAAGATGAAGATATGATGAATCTTGCATTGTGGCTGAAGAAAAACAAATTCAGACTAGACCAAGTACAAACGTTCTATCCGTCGCCAATGAGTTTAGCAACCGCGATGTATTACTCAGGTCGTAACCCATTAAAACGTTTGAGCTATAAAAAAGAAAACCAAATTACAATTACTAAAGACATTTCAAGCCGTCGTGTACACAAAGCCTATATTCGTTATCACGACGAAAAAAGCTGGGATGTATTACGAGCAAACTTACGTGCAATGGGGCGTGCAGATTTAATTGGATCGGGTGAAAATTGCCTAGTGCCTGCTGAAGAACGACGTCATGGTAATAACCGTTTTAATAGCAAAAAAACATTTGGTGGTACTTCTGGGAAATCGGTAAGTACAACAAAACCAACACATAATCGATCAGTGAAAAAAACAAATAAGTCCAATAAAAAACGTCAAGTAAGTATTAAAAAACTTGTAAAATAATCATTCTTAAATAAAAGGCTTATACATTTAATGATGTATAAGCCTTTTTTATGCATGAAATTTAATCGTGTATAGACTTAAAAAGTCTAACTGATATTTTATTATTATGTCTCATTCTTAAAATGTAATCTTAAAAAAATCTACATGAATCTTTTTTTGTCTAATATTGTTATTAAAAAATCCAATCTAAAAGTTATCGCTTCTTGAAACCAATCAATACTGTACTTTTTAAATTGAAATACGAAATGTAATACATAAAATGTGAGCTATGCTAAAAATATACCTATAAAGAATAGGTTTAATTATTTTAGTAATTGAGACATAAAATATGGTTGAGACATAAAGTATGGTTGAGACATAAAGTATGGTTGACACATTAAGTCTGTTTTTCAATGATCAATATATGCCTCATGGGCATTGTTTTATTTGGTATCCTGGCATTTTATGGACAACGGTTGTAGCTGATCTTCTTGTTGCATTAGCGTATTTTTCCATACCAGTTTGTTTGATGGTGCTTGTTCATAACGATACACTTAAGAAATTTAAAACACTTTTTGTGTTATTTTCAGCGTTTATTTTATTATGCGGATTAACTCATGTAATTGCCGTTTATAATATTTGGAATGGAGCCTACGGAATTCAAGCTGTAGTGAAAATGATTACTGCTATCGTGTCAATTGCAACGGCAATTGTCTTGTTAAAAATCGTGCCCCAACTTAAAAATATCCCAAGTCCTAGTCAATTAGCTGAAGCATTGGAACAGGTTCATACTGAGCAATTAAAAAACCAAGCAGGAGAGATATTTAAATTTTCTACTGAATTACTTCCAACTGGCGTGTTAATTATTGATGAGAATCAATGCATACAAGTTGTAAATAAAAAAGTAGAAAATACATTTGGCTATGAAAAGGATGAATTAATTGGTCAACCGTTATCTATTTTATTGCACACTCATTTAAGGGCATTACATAGCACTATTGTTTCTGAATTTGTATTTAATGAAACCAAGCAACATAGTATGGCCCAAGGTCGAATTGTCACAGGCAGGTGCAAAGATGGCTCAAGTGTGTCTCTAGAAATTATGTTAAATACACATATGTTCTTAGATCAAAAAATGACATTCGCAAGTATCAATAATGTGGATGAATCTACATCAGAATCTCGGTTGTATTTTGAAAGCACTAATCGAATCAAACGTGCAATTAATGCAACGAATGACGGAATCTGGGAGTGGAATTTTGTAACTGGATCATTTTGGCATAATGATCAGCTTGTTAATATTTTAAATCCTGCATGTTTGAAAATTTCACATTTTAATGAATTTATATCTTTTGTGCACAGAGAAGACAAAGAAAGAATAAAAGCCGCCATCAATAGTAGTATATTAGATCATCGGTCTTTTGAATTGATTTTTAGAGTAAGTGGACCTCAAAATAATTATTTATGGATAAAAATGCGTGGAGAGGCAATGTACAACGCAGATCAACCGGTTTTAATGTCAGGATTAATCACTAATATTCATGAGCAAATAATATTAGAAAATGCCTTGATTGAAAAAACAAATTTCATCGAAAAAATTCATGATAATTCGTTATCGGGACTTTATATTTTTGATTTAATTGTCAAAACAAATACCTTTATTAATAAAGAGTACACTAGAATTACTGGGTATACCCTAAGCGATTTAGCTAAAATTCAAAAACGAGATGGTGATTTAATGGCCTTATTCCATCCTGATGATATTGATAGGATGTTAAAACATTTTGATGATGTGTATGAAAATCAACAATCCACCATTGATTACCGATTTAAGCATAAAGATGGGCATTGGTTTTGGTGTTCTTCAAGAGATGCGCTATATGAAATTAAAGATGGGTTACCCACTTTGATGTTAGGGACTTTTTTTGATATTACTGAATTGAAAATTAAAGAGGAACGATACAAGTCTTTATATTTAGAATTTAATACAACCTATGATTTGGCTGCTATCGGAATTATAAATATGGATAAAAGCGGTGAATTTATTAGGGTGAATAAATATTTTTACGACATGCTTGGATATGATAAAAAACTAATTGATGGAAAAAGCATCGTTGATCTTATTCATGATGTTGATTTAGATTATTGTAAGAATGAATTTAAGGAGTTGTTAAATAAAAACAAAGTAGAATCGGTTTTTGAAAAGCGATTGATTAAAAAAGATGGAACCGCTATTTGGTGTAATTTCAATATATCAACCGTGAAGGAAAGTGATGGCTATATTAAATATTTTATTGCAGTTATTGAAAACATAACGGATAAACGATCAGCACAGGAGCAAATACAACAATCAAATGTTGCGTTAGAGCGATTTGCATTTAATGCTTCTCATGATTTACAAGAGCCCTTGCGTAAAATTAATTTGTTCGGTGAGAGTTTAAGTAATCGTCTAGTAGGTAAACTGGATGACCCAGATGCAAGGTACGAGTTAGATCGAATTTTAAATGCCACCACAAGAATGAGTGAAATGGTTAAAGGATTATTACAGCTGTCTCGATTTGGCCGTGAAAAATTTATTTTTGAACCCATATTGTTAAGTGAGATTTTAGAGTCCATAAAAGAAGATTTAAGTAATTTAATTAATGAAACAGGTGCGCAGATAGAATTAATCAGTGATGTGAATTTAGAAGTGAATAAAATTGGATTTATGCATGTTTTGATAAATTTGATTGTGAACGCTATTCATTATCGTAAACCAGAACAAAAAGCAGAAATTAAGATTTGTGGTAAACTCAAAGAAGACGCTATAGAAATTGAAGTGATAGACCAGGGCGTTGGATTTTCAAATGAATACGCTGAGCAAATTTTTGAGCCATTTAGAAGTTTAGTAAGTCGGCATAAATCAGGATCAGGCCTAGGGCTTTCTATTTGTAAAACCATTATTGAAAAACATCAAGGCTTAATCAGTGCAAGATTCGATGAGAATGTTGGGACAATTATTTTAATTAAGCTTCCGAGGTAGTTATGATAAAAACGAAAACATATGTGTTAATTGCAGAAGATGATTTGGATGATCAATATTTATTAAGTAAAGCAGCAATGAGTCAAGACTTAAAGCCTACATTGCAAATGTGTTTTGATGGGCAGGAAGTTATTGATTATTTAAATAAATGCGTTCAAATGGAGATGGATCTTCCAGACTTGATATTGCTGGACTTAAATATGCCAATTTTAGATGGCCATAAAACATTACAATATATTAAACGAAGCACGCAATTTAAACATATTCCGGTTGTGGTGTTTACGACATCCTATAGTGAAGATGATATAAAAATTGCATACAGAAATGGTGCAAATTCTTTTATCTCAAAACCACATTCACAAACCGAATTGAACGATGTGCTTAATGTATTATTCACTTATTGGCTAGATACTGTGAAATTACCTGATTTTAATCAATAACATAAGAATCAAAAATGACTGACTCAATAAAAGCTGAAAAAAAATTAAATATTTTGCTTCTGGAAGATGACTCTATTGATGCGCAGTTAATTAAATCATATCTGAATGAATCAAATACAATAGAATTTAATATTACCAGAGTAGAAACCATTCGTGACTGTTTAACAAAATTAGACACACAGATATACGATTTGATTTTAACTGATTTAAGTGTACAAGATAGTTCAGGAGTTGAAACTGTAAACCATATATTAACGAGTTATGCTTGCCCTGCTGTTATAGTGATTACTCAATTAGATGACGATGTGATGGGGGAGAAAGTTGTGCATTTAGGTTGTGAAGATTATTTGTATAAAGGAGATTTAACTTCTAAATCATTAATTAAATCAATTTTATATGCAATTGAACGGCATTACTTAACAGAGCAAATTAAAATACAAGCCGAACAAGACCCTCTAACTAACTTGCCGAATCGATCATTTTTATTCAAGCGCTTAGATCAGTTGTTAATTGAAAATAATCATAATAACATTGCAGTTGCTATGATTGATTTAGATGGTTTTAAAGAAGTGAATGACACATATGGCCATCGGGCAGGGGATGAGTTATTGGTGCAAGTTGCAGAACGCTTAAAAAGGAATATTCGTAAAAGCGATTTTGTTGCCCGCTTTGGTGGGGATGAATTTATTATTGTGTATCATCATTTTAATAATTGGGGACAAATTAAAGAATGTTGTGCAAGGGTTGCTGAATCTTTAAGTGAGCCTATTTTTGTTTACAGTAATAAACAATTAATTGAAGTAAAAGTAGGCGCCAGTATCGGTGTGATGAAATTCACCGATACAATGAGTTTAAATGAAATAATTACTGGTGCAGATAAATTAATGTATATCAGTAAGTCAAATGGTAAAAACCAAGTAACCTACACACAATCTTAAATCACTGAACTTAAAAAATCTAAGGAACCTGACAATTATTAGAAGCCTCTAGTATCTCATACCATTGTTCATCACTTAATTCACAATATTGCGCTTGAGATGCTAAGACTATTCGATCGATGTTGCTTGTGCCGGTCATTGGAATCACGTTATATGGCAGTTTTAATAACCATGCATAAACTATTTGCTCAACACTAATTGCTCCAATTTCATGCTGAATTTTAGTTAAGGTGCCAAGTAACCTCACTGCTTTTTCATCAGAAGTATCAAATATTTTCCCCCCCGCTAAACATGACCACACCATAATTGATTGGCCCGTTTTTTGTGATAATTCAGGCAATCCAGACTCTAAAAATTCTGTTTGGTAAGGGGAAAATTCAACTTGGTTTGTTACTAATGGTTCATCTATCACACTTTGTAATAAATCAAATTGTGTTTTTGAAAAATTAGAAACGCCAAAAGATTTGGCTTTGCCTTGTTTTTTAATTTGTTCAAATGCTTTTGCTACTTCATTAATATTCATTAAATAATCTGGCCGATGAATTAAGAATATATCCACCTGATCTGTATTTAAATCCGATAAAGATTGATTTAATGATTCTGTAATCGTCTTGAAACTGGAACTGTAATGATTAGTTTGTTTTGCATGTAATGCACTGTTGCCAACGGGTTTGATTCCACATTTTGAGATGATTTCGATTTTATCACGTAATGTAGGATCTGCTTTTAGAGCTTTTCCAAAAGGTGCTTCACTACCATAGACCAAAGCATGATCCATAGTAGTCATGCCAATTTCGATATTTTTTTCAATAAAGGCAATTAGCTCTTGAGTAGATAAATTCCAATGTTTTAAACGCCATAGCCCCGTCACTATACGGGCAATGGAAATGTTTTCTGTTAGCTGTACTCTGTTCATTTTTTTTCCACTTTAAATTGGTTTTTTGACAAGATGGGTATCTATTTCAATTGTAGTTGTTGGTTCATCATTTACTAAATTCACCACCCACTTTTTACTTAATAAACGCCACATACATATAAATAATTTAACGATTTCTTCTGTGTTTATTGCAAGGAATATCCAAAACATGGATAAATCCCAATACTTTATACAGATAAATGTTATTAAAATCCCCACAGCCCATTGGCAAAATACATCCATTGCTAATACAAATTTCTGATCCCCTCCGGCCCTTAAGATTCCAACGATGATAGTGATATTAACTGCTCTAAATCCACCGACAATTGCAAGCATTAGTAATACATCTTTAGCCATCTTTATGGTTTGATCACTGACACCTTGAACAAATATAAATGCATATTCGCGGGCAAAAAAGATAAGAATACTGACAAAAAATGCCATAATTATGGACCATAAAATAAAAGCATGAGAATAACGCCATGCATCTTCAAATTTATTAGCGCCTAAAGCATTACCAACGCTCACGGATGCGGTTGTGGATACACCGATATAAAATGCCATCAGTAATGATTCAATTGGCGTCACCATGGTTAAAACCGCCAGTTCCTGTCTGCCTTCTTGACCAACTAATACCACATACATGAAAATGCCAAATGACCAGATTAATGAATTTATAGAAAGCGGTGCACCAATTTTTAAAATTCGTTTATAGAGCTTTGATTCAAACCCTTCTTTTAAATCTTTGAAACTGATACTTAAGAAATGTTTAGTAGCGTAGATATAAGTTAACACTAAAATCATTTCAATTGCCGCGCTAATTGTGGTTGCTAATGCTGCACCCGCCACGCCCATTGGTTCAACATCACCAAATCCAAAAATGAATAAATAATTTAATATAATATTACTTACGATGCCTATGATAGTGAAAATCATGCCAACAAAAGATTGACCAACACAACGTAACGATGAGGTAAAGGTCATGCTTACGACAATAAAAATCATTGACGGTAATGCATAATTTAAATATTCCACACCTAAGGCAACCACTTCCAGGTCATCTTTGATGGTGAATGACATAATTTGCCAAGCAAACAGGTAACAGAGCAAAGAAAATATTGCGGCAATGGGTAATGCAAGCACTAAAATATGCGCAGTAGATTGCCTAGTTTGTGCTACTTTTTTTGCCCCCCAATACTGCGCAATTAAAATAGCTCCACCATTCACTAAACCAAATAAAGCCATCATGATCATAAATATTATGCGAGCACTGCCGCCCATAGCGGCTAATGGTGCTTCTCCTAACTGCCCTAACATGATGATGTCAGCAATGGATCTTGAGGATTGTAAAAGTACTTGAATCGTTACAGGCAGTCCTGTAGAAAAAAGCATAAATAAAAATGGTCGACTAAAGGCCAACTGCATGATTTTTTTTATCATTGGCAACTCTCCCTTCTTATCAAGTGAACATCAATGTAGGTACGTTGCTCAATGGAATCGGGTTCTTTTTTTATGATCGATATTAATTTATCTACTAAAATTTGACCTGCAACGAATCCATTTTGTGAAATCGTAGTTAAAGCGGGTTTGAAAAATTCAGCCATATCAATATCATCGTAGCCAACAACGGCAACATTTTCTGGTATGGATTTACCTTTTTGCTTTAAAACACTGATTGCAGCCATTGCAAGTACATCGGACCCAGCAAATACCCCATCAATGTCAGGGTATAGATCCAGTAATTGTCGCATTTGTTGTTCGCCACTTTGATGAGTGTAGCGCCCAAAGCCAGAGATGAATTTAGGTGAATTTAGGTGATGAATTGCTTTTTTGTAACCTTCAAAACGAGCTGAGACTTCAGGTGATTCTCCAAACCCGCCAATGTAAGCAATATTCTTTTTTCCAGCATCAATTAATGCTTGGGTTGCTAATCGAGCCCCTTCCATATCATTACCTGATACGGTTTTGTATTTTGTAGTGGTGCGCATATTACCCCAAAATACGATTGGAAAATTAGCTGGGATATGATCACTAAACTTTTCATTTTCATCAGTGGCACCAAATACAATTGCACCATCTACTTTGCGACTATTAACTAATTGAGCAATTTTTACTGGAGATGCGGGGTCAAAGGAACTGATTAACAATTCTTTTCCGATTAAGTCAGTTTGAGACAAAATGCCAGCTAGTACTTTATTAAAAAATGGATCTTCTTTAACTCTGACAAGATCATAATGATTTTCATCATACTTCGGGACCATCAATGCAATAGTGTTGCTTGTATTTAATGACAAACTGCTTGCACCATAATGTTTAATAAAATTATGATCTTTTGCGATTTTTTGAATCTTTAGACGAGTTTTTTCACTAATTAAAGGGTTGTCGTTTAATGCTCGCGATGCAGTGGACTTCGAAACCCCGGCAATTTTGGCGATGTCATCAAGTGTTCTTACGATAGGTTTAATTTCAGTATTCATATTATTTAGCACCCATTTAATTATTAAACCGGTTGCATAGGTTGTTGCAATCGGTTGCGTTTCATTTTTGGTGATTCTAAAGTGCTTCGCAACCGATTGCAATAATCAAGAGTGTTACAATATGTAAATTTGAATGAAATTCCTTAAAAATGAGAATGTATTCAAAAGAGGGTTGACCTTAAAGTGCACTTCAAGGTTTATACTGAATTCATTGAGACGCACTTAAAAGGGGGAACAAATTATGAAGATTTCAGATTTGGCAAAACGTTCAAACATGAATATATCTACTATTAGATACTATGAGAAACAAGGTTTAATCCATTCAACACGTCACCAAAATAATTATCGTATTTATCAAGATGAAGACCTTGCCACGATACAATTTATTAAACGTTGTAAACAAAGTGGATTTACTCTGGGGGAAACATCGACTTTATTGACTATAAAAGACAATAAGGCTGATCATGTGTGCCAGGAAGCAAAGAGCTTAACGCAAAATAAAATTTTGCAAATAAGCAGTCAAATTGAAACATTAAAATCCATGTTAACTGCTTTGACACAATTAGAAGTATTGTGTTGTGGAGGGCAGCATAATGCGAAGTTTTGTCAAATCATTCAATCTTTAGAGATGGAGTAAACATGTTTACATTAGTGCAAAATTTTTATCATATATTCACTGAATCTGCTCCTTTTCTTCTATTAGGGATGTTGATAGCGGGTATGATTAATCAATTAATTCCAAAAAAATGGATAGAAAATACATTAGGCACTAATCATTCAATCATTACAGCGGCTTTCATTGGAGCGCCGTTGCCATTGTGTTCTTGCTCTGTCATTCCCGTTGCCATCAGTATTCGTAGAAGTGGAGCGAGTAAGGCGAGTACTTCGAGTTTTTTAGTGTCCACACCGGAAACAGGCGTTGACTCTATTGGTATTACCTATGCGTTATTGGGGCCGATAATGGCGCTAGTTCGTCCTATAAGTGCGATATTTTCTGCGATTGTCACTGGTGTAATGATGCTGGTTTTTTCAGATAATGCCCCTTATATCAAATCGGATCCGAGTGAAACACATACTAAATCCGATGCATGTTGCGCTCATGAAATGAAACAAAAACCAACAATAAAGCAAAAGATCATTAATGTATTTGGCTATGGATTTGATTCGTTACTTAAAGATTTCATGAAATGGTTATTAATAGGGTTAATGTTTGC
Source organism: Marinicellulosiphila megalodicopiae (assembly GCF_045862395.1). Taxonomy (NCBI): domain Bacteria; kingdom Pseudomonadati; phylum Pseudomonadota; class Gammaproteobacteria; order Oceanospirillales; genus Marinicellulosiphila; species Marinicellulosiphila megalodicopiae. The sequence continues at coordinate 2,924,240 of NZ_AP023087.1, read as the reverse complement.
GGCCATCATTCAAACTTATGTGCCCTCAACGTTATTGGCGCAATATGGACAAGGTGTGATTGCAATGTTATTGATCGTAGCTGTGAGTATCCCTATGTATATTTGTGCAACAGCATCGACCCCTATTGCTGCAGGGCTGTTGTTGTCTGGTGTTTCTCCTGGAGCTGCTTTAGTGTTTATGTTGACGGGGCCGGCCACAAATATTGCAACTTTAATGCTAGTTAAAAATGAATTAGGTAGGCGTGAGTTGCTCATTTATTTGTTAAGCGTGATTGGCAGTGCACTGGCTTGCGGTGTGTTTGTGAATTGGTTATTTGCTAGGTTCCAATGGAAATTGAATGTCGTAATTAATCAGCAGCATGATATGGTTTGGATATTGTATCAAGTAAGTGCCGTGATATTATTGATTTTAATGCTTTGGCAGGTATTTAAATTGGGTCAAACTAAGATTCTGAATCAATAAAAATAAAAAACCAGCAAAGGCTGGTTTTTTTATTATCTAAAACTTAAGTGGGATGTATCGGGTGGAGGGGGTGGGGAATCCTCTTCTGCTACATCTAAATTACTGCCAGTATTTGCTATGGACCATGAAGAAAAATCAAAATCCAAGTCTTCAATGACAATAGCTTCGGCTAAGTAACCTTCACCAACCTGAGCAACTGTGATACTTGATAGGCTACCTAAGACTTCGTCAAAGTTTTCTTTAACCTGTATTTGTGGCTCTAAATAATCATTGTTGCCATCATTTTGATTTTGCGTATTAGGTGTCTCAAAAGTCTCTGTTTGTGGTTGTTCTTTAGAAACTACCATAGCAACAGCGCCTGCATTTTGCATGGCACCTTTGTATTTCGCGGCAGTCGCTTGGTCAACGTCTGCTTTTATTAGAACAGGAGCACCTGAGAATAATTGTGCCAGCTTGTCGTCAGATGCATTAAATAATGCTTTAACGTTCGCTTTTACAGTATTTAGCTCCGTGTTTTCTACGATTTGGCCTCGAAAAAATATATCGTATCGCATAGGATTCTCAAAGTTTCCAATTTAATAAGAATGGGAAGTATAATGGCAACCTACAAGATAGTCACCTTTAACCCTTCTTTTATTTTAAAGTTAAAATATTTATGTATGTGATCAAACGTCTTTTGAACGATTTTTTAGTTGCGATTGGGTTTTTAAGTAGATTGCCAATTGCGCAATGGGTAAGTTTTAACCCAGTTAATTTACAACGATCAAGTTACTATTTTCCTGTGGTGGCATGGTTGCTTTCGTTGTTGTTAGTTATTATGTATAGCGGCTTTTCTTATATTTTTCCTCAATCGATCAGTGTTTTTTTGATTGTGCTTTGTGGTGTTATTGTAACGGGTGCATTACATGAGGATGGATTGGCTGATGTTTGTGATGCATTAGGGGTTATGGGTGATCATCAAAAAAAATTAACTGTAATGAAGGATTCAAGGCTGGGTACTTTTGGTGTGGTTGGCTTAGTATTGGTAATAATGGGTAAAATATTACTTCTAACAGAACAGTCAAACATATTCATCGCTATTTTATTGTGTGTCTTTTTATCTCGGATGTTGGCTTTTTCAATGATGCTGAGCAATAAATACATTAAAACTCAGGGAACTAAAACAATAGGCTTTACCACTTTTAATAAAAATTGGTTTGTATTGGTGTTGATTGTTGCAGCTTTGCCAGTCTATTTTTTAATTACAATTCAACAAATTATTATTTTGATTGTCTTATTTATATTTTTACGATTGTTTTTGTTAGCATTTTTTCAAAAACAATTTGGTGGGGTGAATGGAGATTGTTTAGGGTTTACCCAGCAAACTAGCGAATTAATAATATTATTGGTATTACTATGAATGAAAATAAAGAATCAAATGATGTGCATGTGATTAACGATCAGCCAAAAACTCAAATATTGAAACAAATGTATAGCAGAATGGTATTTATGGGCGGGGCTGTTTTAGGTGCAATCATCGCTTATTTTACGGCACATACATTAGCTGTAGGCGTTATGTTCGGTGGAGCAGCAGCTTTAACATTAACGACGATATTCGCTAAAAATAAATCATTTAATGAGCGTTGGATATTAGGGGGAGCTATGTTTGTGTTTTTTGTAACGTCATTTATTGGGTATTTGGTGTATCGGGCATAACAGAGGTTGGTGTTGCAGTTGCAGTTGCAGTTGGTGTTGGAGTTGCAGTTGGAGTTGGAGTTGGAGTTGCAGTTGGAGTTGGAGTTGGAGTTGGTTGTAGATGAAGTTGAATGTGTTAATATTCACGCCAATAACAAAATAAAATAAAATAAAATAAAATAACATAAATAAAATTATCAATTTAAATAGAGTAACTTATGAAAAAATTATTAATGGTGTGTGCTGTAATAAGTGCAACTGTGGGTATGAGTGCATGTTCAACATTAAATTTAAAAGCACAGCAGGGAGCTGTAAAAATTGAAGTATCTAAAGTAGATATAGTTAATGCGTATCAAAATAATTTAAATGATTTATATCAAGTAATGAATGAAGGGTTAATGGACTCAGCTAAACAATCATTTGAGGCATTAAAATCTGAGTTTTTAGATGGTGAATTAATTAATTGTGAAAAAGATTTAGCCTGTGAAGTGATCGCTTATGAAAAGCATTTTACACAATTACATCAATTTATTTATAAAAATGATTTGTCAAATGTTGAGCCTGTATATATAGAAGCTGCATCCAGTTCAAGTGATTATCATGTGTTTGAAATGACGGGATTTTATGGGTTTGTAGGTCAGGATCATCAACGTTTAGCATTGTTTATTGATGTATTGGAAATTGATAGAAATGAAAAAAACAGTCCTTCTGATTTGATTAAAATTGAATCAATCGATGCTATTTTATATCGACAAAATTTGGGTAAGGCGGCTGAATTTAAAGCAATGGGGCAGCGACCATTTGGTAAAATGATTAGATTAGGTAAACCAGTTAGGTTGGAAAGTTTGTTTTATTCAATTAATGTTACTGATATTGAATTTACTGATTTTACATTTGGATTGTCTTTTAACTTGGGGAATCATGAATACGAAATCAATACCTTTAAAACTAAGCTAAAAGATATTAGAGAATATAAAGCTGCAGCTCCGATTCAGAAATCGTTATATTAATGGTTATACGGTTTGTTTTATTGGTTGTCTGTTTAGTTTCAAATGCTCATGGTGCAAAAATAATTGTGCCCGCGCATTTACAATATTTAGTAAATGTTAAAGACAGCCATAGTCAAATAGATTCACCTGAACACTATGTATACAGTGTGTTTTTTGATTTGATGCAAGATCAAGAAATTGAAATTATTTATAGTGACCAAAAAATAAAATCTGAAAAACAATTATATACAGGTGAAGTGGCAGGTAGTTTATTTTTATCTGAACAAACCAAAGATTCGAATTTAAGTGATCATTTTTTATATAGCAATCCCATCATTCAATCTGGGCAATGGAAAAATGGAATTTTTTCTTGTTATGAAAAACATGAATTAAAATCTGATTCAAACTATATAAGCGTATTAAGTACTCAAACTCAGCTTTTAACATCATTAAAAACACAATTTGATTTTCAATTTAAAGTAGAAAAATCTTGGGTGGAAATCATTAATAATTGTAAACAGGATCGTGCTTTGATTGTTTTACCTTTATCAATGGTCAATAAAAAAATAATGGGTCAATCTGTTTATTGGGCAGGTGAGTCGGTCAATATGATTCAGTCTTTTCATATTGTCTTTAGTAATCAACACCCAAAAGGTGGGCAATTACAAAAAATATTTAATTTAAGACTGAATGAATATGTTTTGCCTTCACAGAGTATTCCAAAATGATTGAAATCGGTAATTTATTAACCCATGACCAAGCTGAGCAATTGGCAATAAAAATTCGTAATGCTTATTGGGATATTGAAAAGTTTCCAGTTGACCCAGTTTCAATTGGCCAAAAATTAGGTATTAGAATTGTTGATGCTGTATTACCTGAAGATATTGCTGGGGCATTATTAAAAAAAATTGGAGAGGGGCCGATTATAATGTTGCATGGCAAAGATCCAATAAATAGGAAGCGTTTTACACTTGCTCATGAACTGGGGCATTATGTACATCGATTGGAAAGGGGGCATTTTGATGATCAAGAAATCGATCATGTCGATCATCGTAATCAAGATTCAAGAAAAGGAAGTGATGAAGAGGAAATTAGTGCCAACCGGTTTGCAGCTTCATTATTAATGCCTGCTCAAAAAGTAAAATCACTTTGTAAGCATAAAGTGGATGTGTATCAGTTAAGTGAATTTTTTAAAGTGTCGACTTCCGCAATGAAATATCGCTTAAATACACTTGAGATCGATTGTCCATGAATACTAGCGCTAAACAGTTGTGGGAAGAAGTTTCGAAACAAGCTGGCTTGCAAGACACTCAAAAAATGAGTCAGGATGAGTTGGATCAGCAGTCTAATCGAAATTTAAAGCAAAAATACGCCAGATGGTTTATTTATATATTAATAGCTCAATTAATAATGATGAACTTTCTAATTGTGTTGCAAGGGGTGAATGTGATTTCGTTAGATGAAGTGTCTTTTCGATTTTATACTACCAGTACGATTATTGAAGTATTTGGTGTGATTGTGATTATTGTGAAAAATTTATTTCCCTCTAAATAATGTTGTGTATTTGTTTTCTAATTGTGACGTTATAGTCAGCTTGCTCTTCATGTTATTAACATTTAGTAGCTAATTGTACATAATGATTTTTAAGTTTTTAGACAAGCATGTTTTATTATACGATTACTTTTTTTTGAAGTTGGATGTGATTAAAGTAAGCAGGATGTGGTTCGTTTAATCGGGTGCTTGTTTAAAGACTTTTTATAGGAAATATTTATAAACCAATGCATTTTCATTTGGGTTAATATAATAGTTTTTTCGTTCATTTAAAAACGTCATACCAAGGCTTTCGTATAATTGAATAGCACTTGTATTGCTTTTTCGAACTTCGAGCATGATTTCATAATTCGGATAATGGGTTCTTATATATTGAAATAGCTTCCTTGAGAGTCCTTTTCTTTTAAAATCATTAGCTGTCGTTATATATAAAATATCAATTAATTCAAATCCTTTTTGGATTGCCATCCACGCTATGATGGTATGATCGTCTAGTGTCACACAGAAACAACATTGTTGATTGATTGCATTTTTTAATGCAAATGTTTGGTAAGGGGTAGTTGAGCTGGTTTGATTGATGGCTTCTAATACGTCAAAATCATTAATAGTTGCCTGCCTAATTGTTATTTTATCAGTTGCCATAAACTTTGTTTTGCATGACTTGAGTGCATGGATTGTTCTAAAGTAGGTAGGGGTATAATATTTAATTCTTTCACAGCTTTTTTGATTTCATCAGCATTAAGTTCTAAATCTTCTAACAAATTACCAAATATCAATACTTGCTCAAATTTTAAATCTTGCTGATGGGTGATCAGTTGTTCTTTGAAAAAACTTTGCGCAACACTTAAGCCTTGTTCTGCTCGTTCATGCTTAAATAATGGCCACTGATAAATATGAGTTTTGATAATATTCGGTTTTTCGTTTGTTTTGGCAAAAATAACATTTTGCAAAAACTGAAGCTGAAACGTGCTGATGTCCTGTTGGTTTTCTAAATTAAGTGGTACAAAACAAAAAAACTGATTAATACAAATGGCTTGGTAGCGAAACTTAGGTGTTTTTTGAGGGATAATCGGTTCTTGTTCGGCGGGCTTGCTGTCAACTTGAGTTGAAATCGTCACACTTTGAATGGCTTCTTGTGCAGCATTTGAAATCGGCGTTGTTGGCGCTGCTGTTCTGGTTTTTGAGTGTTCAGTTGTGCTTGGTGTTTGTGCTGAGATTGTTTCTAGTTGCGGCTCATTAATTACCTCATTAATGGCCGCCTCAATCAAAATAGATTTAGCCGCATTGGGCATTTGGTAGCGGCTATGCCACTTCGTAATGCCCATGTGCTGTAATACGCGGCTAGAATTCATAATTGGTTACACATTAATTTGTGGGTGAGGTTTTTGTTGGCTATTAATAAGCAGGCTTACTGCTTTTAAATAGGCTTTAGCAGACGCTACAATTATGTCAGTATCTGAGCCAATACCATTAACAATACGACCTTGTTTTTCTAAGCGAACAGTGACTTCACCCTGTGCGTCAGTGCCAGTTGTGATGGCATTAACTGAGTAAAGTTGTAATGTTGCTCCAGATTTTACAAGTTTTTCAATGGCTCTAATGGAAGCATCTACGGCGCCATCACCTGTTGCTTTGGCTAATTTAGTCTCACCATTCATTAAAATTTCAACTGTGGATGTTGGATCCTCTCCCATCTTAGTTGAACACATTAGATCAGTGAGTTGAAATTGCTCAACTTCCTCTTCATCGGGCGCGTGGGTGATTAAAGCTTGTAGATCTTCATCAAAGATTTCATGTTTACGATCGGCCAATGTTTTAAATGCTTTAAATGTGTCATTTAATTCATCATTTGATGAGAAGTTATGGCCTAATTCTTCCATTCTTGATTTGAATGCATTTCGACCTGAGTGCTTACCTAAAACCATCTTGTTTGCATGCCAGCCCACATCTTCCGCGCGCATAATTTCGTAGGTTTCACGATGTTTTAAAATACCATCTTGGTGGATGCCTGACTCATGGGCAAATGCGTTTGCGCCAACAATGGCTTTATTGGGTTGAACAGGAAAGCCAGTAATAGATGAAACCAAACGTGATGCAGGAACAATAATTTCAGTATTAATGTTGCAATTAACATTAAAGAAATCAGGGCGAGTTTTAATACCCATAACAATTTCTTCAAGCGCTGCATTGCCCGCACGCTCGCCTAAACCATTGATAGTGCACTCAACTTGGCGCGCACCAGCGGCCACGGCTGATAAAGAGTTCGCAACTGCCAAACCTAAATCATTATGACAATGTACTGAGAAAATCGCTTTGTCTGCATTGGGAATACGGTTTAATAAGGTTTCGATCAATGAGCCAAATTGACTAGGGATGGCATAGCCAACTGTGTCTGGAATGTTAATTGTGCCAGCGCCTGCTTTAATTGCTTGTTCTATAATGCGACATAAAAAATCGATTTCAGAACGACCCGCATCTTCGCATGAGAATTCAACATCATTACAAAGATTACGCGCAAGTTTTACCGCGTTGACCGCTTGCTCGACCACTTGGTCAGGCGTCATACGTAATTTGTATTCCATATGAATCGGCGAGGTAGCAATAAACGTATGGATACGTGCACGATTGGCTTTAGCTAAAGATTGGCCTGCTTTTTTAATATCGTTTTCAAGGGCACGAGACAAACTGCATATAGTTGAATCTTTAACTTTCTCAGCAATTTGGCTAATAGCATCAAAATCGCCGTCACTTGCGGCTGCAAATCCGGCTTCAATTACATCAACTTTCATTTTCTCAAGCATTAACGCAATGCGTAGCTTTTCATCTTTTGTCATAGACGCGCCAGGGCTTTGTTCGCCATCGCGTAAAGTGGTATCAAAAATTACTAAATCGTTCGGCAAGCCTGCCATGTGTTCGCTCCGCAAAATCACTGTATAAAAAAGGCGAACATGATAACAAATTCAACATCAAAAAAGGAACGTTTTTTCATGAGATCACAAAAAGAGCCTAAGCTTAATTGGAACGCTCTATTTGTATTGAGTACAGAAGGTAATTAGTGTACATTACCGCAGTTTTTTGCCCCAATATTTACACTTCGTTACGAATGATAATAGGGTTTAAGAAATATAGGTGCCGATATTCGGTGATGTTTTTAACATTGAAATCTCACAAGGATTTTAAATATGTCAAATTCTACAGATTTACTAAACGGTGGTTTAGAACTATTAGTTAACGGCATGGGTACAGTATTTGTATTCTTGGTCGTATTAATTTTTAGTACAAAAGCCATGTCTGCGATCGTAGCAAAATTTCCTGACAATGAAGCTGCAGCGCCCAAAAAGCCAGCAGTTAACGTACAAAATAGCGACTTACAAGAAATTGCTGCTGTCGCTGCTGCCGTACAAGCATATAAAAGCAGAACATAATTTTGTTTTTATGAAACATGAATAAATTATAAGAAAGGCCATAAAGATGACCGACGTAAAAAAACCAGTTCGAATAACTGATGTTGTCCTGCGAGACGCACATCAATCTTTATTTGCTACCCGCTTGCGTATCGACGATATGCTTCCTATTGCAGAGAAACTAGATAAAGTTGGTTTCTGGTCATTAGAGACTTGGGGTGGTGCAACATTTGATTCTTGTATCCGTTATTTGGGTGAAGATCCTTGGGAACGCATTCGTGAGCTTAAAAAGGTAATGCCTAATACGCCACAGCAAATGTTATTAAGAGGCCAAAATTTACTTGGTTACCGTCATTATGCCGATGACGTGGTTGATAAGTTTGTAGAGCGTGCATACGCAAACGGCGTAGAAGTATTCCGTGTATTTGATGCGATGAACGATCCACGTAACTTAGAGCAAGCAATGAAAGCCGTTAAAAAACAAGGCGGTCATGCTCAAGGAACGATTTCATTTACAACCTCTCCTGTTCATACCACTGAAAACTGGTTAGACCTTGCGAAGAAAATCGAAGACATGGGCGCTGATTCATTAGCGATCAAAGATATGTCCGGTATTCTTGCGCCATATGACGCTTTCGAATTAGTATCAAAACTTAAAGCATCGTTAGACATTCCAATTGCATTACACGCACATGCAACTTCTGGTTTGTCTTCAATGACATTATTAAAGGCAATTGAAGCGGGTATTGATCACATTGATACCGCGATCTCTTCAATGTCGATGACTTACGGACATTCACCTACAGAAGCATTAGTTGCTGCTTTAAAAGGCACAGAACGTGATCCTAAGTTAGATTTAGAATTATTAGAAGAAATTGCATCTTACTTTAGAAAAGTTCGTAAAAAATATTCTAAATTCGAAGGCGCACTTCGTGGTGTAGACTCTCGTATTTTGATCGCTCAAGTTCCTGGTGGCATGTTAACTAACATGGAAGGCCAGTTAAAAGAGCAGGGCGCAGCGGACAAGTTTGACGAAGTATTAGAAGAAATTCCTCGTGTACGTAAAGACTTAGGTTACATTCCATTAGTTACGCCAACCTCGCAAATTGTTGGTACTCAAGCAGTATTAAATGTTTTAACTGGTGAACGTTACAAGTCAATTTCTAAAGAAACACAGGGTATTTTAAAAGGCGAATACGGTGCAGCTCCTTCTGCGTTTAATGCTGAACTTCAAGCGCGTGTATTAGATGGCGCTGAAGTGATCACATGTCGTCCTGCTGATTTAATTGAGCCAGAAATGGATCGATTGACTAAAGAAGTGGCAGAGCAAGCAAAAATTAAAGGCATTAAATTGTCTGACAACAGCATTGATGATGTGTTGACGGTTGCTTTGTTTCCACAAATTGGTTTGAAATTCTTAGAAAACCGTGGCAATCCAGATGCGTTTGAGCCGGCTCCAGTTGAAGAAACCGCAGCTGCGCCAACTTCAGGAAATGGCGGAACGTTTACCGCTTCTGTTAATGGTCAGTCTTATGTAACTGAAGTGGATGATAACGGAACCATGACTGTTAATGTTAATGGTAAAGCTTATTCTATTGATGTAACAGAAGGCGGCGAAGTTTCTGCGGCTCCTGCTACGGTTGCCTCTGGTGGAACTGAAGTTTCTGCTCCATTAGCAGGTAACATCTTTAAAGTATTGGTTTCTCCAGGTCAGCAAGTAGCTGAAGGTGAAGTGGTAATGATTTTAGAAGCCATGAAAATGGAAACTGAAATCTCAGCACCTTCTGCAGGCGTCGTTGGCCAAATCTTGGTGAAAGAAGGCGATTCTGTGACTGTTGGCGATGCGTTGTTAACGCTGTAATCGGGGATTATCATGGAACAACTTACTAAACTATACGAAAGCTCAGGTGTTTATAATTTGCATTGGGATCAAGCCGTCATGATTGTGGTTGGCTTGTTTCTTTTGTATCTAGCCATAGCTAAAAAGTTTGAGCCACTATTGTTAGTACCTATCGGTTTTGGGGGTATTCTTGCGAATATACCTCAAGCAGGTCTGGCGCTTTCGGCGGTTGAACAAACTATCTACATGGCAGGGCCTGATGTAATTGCTCAATTAACTGAGTTATTTAAGGCAGATATTGCTGAGATTGTGGCTAATTTGCCACAGGGTGAAACCCTAACCGATCAAAAAGCATTACTTCATGCTTATCATTCTGCTTACAATGATGACATGGCGCTTTATAAAGAAGCAGTTGTGATTGCTCATGATGCGGGTTACGCAAATGGCATGATGAAAAACTTCTATAACATCGTAATTGGTTCAGCAGTGGGTCCACTGTTAATCTTTATGGGTGTGGGTGCAATGACAGACTTTGGTCCGTTATTAGCAAACCCTAAAACATTGTTATTGGGTGCTGCTGCTCAAGCGGGTATTTTTGCTGCTGTAATTGGTGCAATTGTATTAACGAATATGGGTGTGGTGACATTCTCATTAGAGCAAGCAGCTGCAATCGGAATCATTGGTGGTGCCGATGGCCCAACCTCTATTTTCGTAACCTCTAAATTAGCACCTGAATTACTAGGTGCCATTGCCGTTGCTTCTTATTCTTACATGGCATTAGTGCCAGTGATTCAACCGCCAATTATGCGTTTGTTTACCACTAAAGCAGAGCGTGAAATTAAGATGGAACAATTACGCGTGGTTAGTAAACGTGAGAAAATATTCTTCCCGTTAATCTTATTGTTGTTAGTAGCTTTAGTTCTACCAGATGCAGCGCCTTTATTAGGTATGTTCTGCTTAGGTAACTTAATGAAAGAATGTGGTGTGGTTGAGCGTTTAAGCGATGTTGCTCAAAACGCGTTAATCAACATTGTGACTATTTTCTTAGGTTTATCTGTTGGTTCTAAATTAATTGCATCGGAGTTTTTAAACTCACAAACAATGGGTATCTTAATATTAGGTATTGCAGCGTTTGCATTTGGCACAATGAGTGGTGTATTGATGGCTAAGTTTATGAACTTATTCAGCAAGCAAAAAATCAACCCACTGATTGGTTCAGCGGGTGTTTCCGCAGTACCGATGGCGGCACGTGTATCCAATAAAATTGGCTTAGAAGCAAATAACCAAAACTTCTTGTTAATGCATGCAATGGGTCCAAACGTTGCGGGTGTAATTGGTTCTGCCGTTGCTGCAGGTGTAATGATTAATTATTTTAATTAATTGGATCTGTAATATAAAAACCTCCACATAATTATTATCTGGAGGTTTTTTTAATATATTTTTAAAATCAAAGGAATGATTCTAAATTAAGTAAAACCACACTAAATCTAAGAAGGCTAACATGACTGTTTGGCGCGATACGATCGAAGACATACTTTCTGAAGAGCTAGGTATGTTGGCTCCAATGATTATCGATGAAATTCTATCGGAATTAAAAATTACAGAATCGTCTATGTCTGGTCACTTAAGTAGTAAATTTATTAAATTATTAGAGAAAAAAACAAAAAACGATATACATAACCCAAAACTATTACGTCGAGTTTACAAGGTATTGTTAGATCTTCCATACTAAAAAATATTACAGGTATTTCCATGTCTATTAAAAAAACGCTACTTCTTGCATTTGGTGTATTAAGTTTGATGATTATTCTACTATTGTCAGTAAGTTTGTTCTCATCCTTTAAAACTCAGGTCTCAACAACACAATTGATTCACGATCATGAAGTTTCTCGTGGATTCACTGCGGTAGCTATTAATGCTCAAGCTATAAGACGTTATGAAAAAGAATATTTCATTTATCTTGATCATGAAAAAAGAGAGAAATATTGGAACGAATGGTCTGAAACGAAAAATAAAATTTCTGCTATTTTAGATGATTTAGAAAAAAACTTACCAATGTGTGGTCAAGCGGCATTAGTACCAGAAGTTCAAAGATGGCGTGAAGCATTAGATTTTTATGCATCTGAATTTACAAAATTAAATCAGCAAGTGATTGCAGGAAATATCAGTACAACCTTGGGTGCAAATGATGCTGTCCAAGATGGTAAAAATCGATTTAAAGAATTATTAGATGGTGTGGACACGCAAATTGAAAGTATTTTTCAGGAAGCGAAAATACATGCTGATAATGCCCAATCATTTAATGTTATCGCATTAATTATCATTGCTGTTATTTCTTTTGTCGCAGTGATTATAGCAGTTGTCTCTTTTGGTCGTGTTCCAAAATCTGTGTCATTTCCTATTGTACAATTAACTGAATTAACCACTTTAATTAGTAAAGGTAAAGCAAATGAAATGGTTAAAATTGGTGGCAGCCCTGAAATTGTTGAATTATCAAAATCAGTAGAGCGATTAAGAGTGGCGACAAATGGATTGATGGAGCGCTATAAAACATCAAAAGGCCAGTATGAAAATTTACGAGATCGAATATTAGCTGCTAAAAAACGAAAAAATCAGTAGTCCACATTTAATGTAAAAGCACCGATTGGTGCTTTTTTTTACTAAAAAATTGCGTTAATGAAAAATGGTGACTATATTAAAAAACGTTGAGAAAAATGAAATGGAATTGTTAACAAATCATGGAACTTTAAAAACCTAGGAATGATATGTGTAAACAAATTGGATTATCAAAGCGTAAAAAAATACAGCACAATAACGGATTCACCTTAATAGAAGCCATGACAGTGGTTGCCATATTAGCAATATTATCAATGATAACGATACCTTCGTATGTGAACTATCTTGGGTATCATCAGATTCAATCGATTCAAAAAAATTTATATAGCACCCTTCGAACAGTTCGTTTAAAAGCTATTACAAATGCTCAAAATGTAATTATGTGTGCAAGTGAAAATTTAACTCATTGTATAAAAAACTCTAAAAAAGACACGGATTGGAGTGCGGGTTGGATTGTTTTTTTGGATATAAATCAAAATAATCAACGAGATACTGAATTTGAAGAACTGTTATCTATTCAAACTTCATTTGATAACCAGCATGTTAAATGGAACCGAGGGAGTTGGTTAAGTTATAACTATGATGGAAAAGTAAATATGAATGGCTCGTTTTTTATTTGCTCGCAACAATTGGATAATAAGGAAAATTCTCGGGCTATTATCATTAATCGGGTAGGTAGGCCTTATCAATCAAATAAAACAGCATCCGGTAATCAAATTACATGCTAAGCATCACTAATCAAAAAGGATTCAGCTTGATTGAATCCTTAGTCGCATTGTTACTTGTTAGTGTCGCTTTATTATCTATGGCTAAATTAATTAACTTTAGTGCATTACATGAACAAGAATCGTTGCTACATACAACAGCAACTATTTTAGCATATGACATGGTCGAACGAATTAAGCTAAATTCAAATCAAGATTATACGGGGGTAGTGTCCAGTATGAATAACGATATTTTAAATCGTGAATGTGAGTTGAAAATCTGTTCACCTAGAAAGTTAAAACAATATGATATGGACCAATGGTTGCATTTATTAAAAGCAAGCTTGCCCAATGGTAGCGGTGAAATTTACATTGAAGAAAATAATCTGATTGTTTTAGTAACTTGGTATTCTATGGTTGAATTTGAAAGTGAACAACTTAACTCAATAAAGGTAAATGTAACGATCTAATGAAAATAAATAACCATCAAGGATTGAGTTTGGTTGAATTAATCATCAGTCTTGTCATTGCAAGTGTTGTATTAATAGGTGTTATTCAATTAAGTATTGCAAGTCAGTCTAATTATCACTTTCAAGAGCAGATTTCAGTCATGCAAGAAAATGCAAGATTTGCATTGCATGAACTTAGCAAAAATATTAAAAACAGTCATTATTTACCCGCTGGATGTTCAAAATATACTTCAATAGCAAACATCACCTGGAGCAAATCCACTAATCAACCTGCAGTCATTGATTCAGGATTAGGTGTTAAAGTGATCGAAATTTCTGACAAACAATTATTTGATTACTCTAAACTTGAAAAAGCAACATTAAATAACGATGCTTTATATTTAGGATTAATTGACTCAAATCAAAGTTTTGAAGTGGAATCTTATAATGCCGAATTTAATCAGTTCAATTTAACCAGTTTTTATTCCATATCGAAGCATATTTTAATGTTGTGGGTGAATGATATGTGTAGTCAAATTACTGTGTTTTCAGCTTTGCAAAAAAATAATTCAAATCCTGAAAATAATACGACAATAAATTCCATTGTATTGGATATGTCAGGGGAAAATATTGAGTTAATCAAAAATTGCTCTGACTATCTTTATGGGGATTATTTTTGTAAAACTAAAAATGGTAACGTTATTAATGGGTATAAATCGAATAAAAATAATGTGATAAATTCAAAAATATACCCAGTTTTTCAAAAATATTATTTTGTATCTGATTCAACCCAAAAGGACAAAAGTGGGATTAGCTATCCTGCTTTATATCTAAATGAAAATGAATTGGTTCAAGGGGTTGAATCAATGAATATATCAATAGGGATTGATACTGATTTTGATGGTTTATTAGATCGTTACGTTAAATCCAATGAATTAAAAGATAATGATTGGAATAATGCAAAAAGTTTAAAAGTTGAATTAACTTTGAGGTCGTTAGAACGAATAGAGGGTATAAAAACTGAAAATGATGATGGGTATCTAAGGAGAATCTATGTTCAAACAATTGGATTACGCAATGAATGGTGATGCTAAAAACCGAAATCAATCAGGATCTGTTTTATTTATATCCCTCATTATGTTGATTGTTATCTCTATGATTGGTGTAAGTGGTATTAGAATGTCGCAAGCGGATTCTATTATGACATTTAATTTTGAAGATAAAGCATTTGCATTAGAGGTGGCCGAACATGCAGTGGTTGAAGTTGAAAATTGGTTGGTGGAAAATAAAATATCGGCTTTTGAATTGGCAATAAAAGGTTGTAAAGAATCGAATTGTTTTAATTTGGATTGTAAAAATGGATTGTGTTTGAGTGCTTATATGGATATTGATGGGCAGTGTATTCAATCTGAGATAGAACTTTGGTCTGATGATAATATTCAAACCAATTTTTCATTGATGGCGGTTGATCAAAAAATAAATTTATGGGAATCAAATAAATATCACCAATTAGTGAAAAATAAATACGCGGATGAATTTACAAAAGCGAAATTTATAGTTGAATTTATTTGTTTTTCTGCAAATTCACAGGAGATAAACAATCAATCTTCGTTTAAAGATAAAAACGCATGGTCGCAATTATTTAGGATCACAGTTTTAGCAACAGGTAAAAACAAAGAAAATAAAGTGATGTTACAGTCATTGTTTAAACAAGGATGAATTATGAAAGCAATTATTACAGGTTTTTTGATTTTGATAATCAATCAAGTCGCATTTGCAAAAATGGAGAATCAAATTACAAATGAGGATGTTGCGTTACTTCCACTATTAATGCAGAGCCAATCAACTTCAAAAATAATGATTGCCATGGGTTATGATCATCAATTATTTGTTAAGGCCTATTCAGATTATTCTGACTTAAATAATGATCGAAAATTGGATGTGACTTACCAAGATGAAATAGAGTATGTTGGATATTTTCAGTCTGATTACTGTTATGTATATACTAAAAATTCTCAAATAGAATATTTTAAAGCGAATTCCAAGGTGGTTGGAGATACACATAAATGTACCGATTTTAATAATGACTTTAGTGGAAATTTTTTAAATTGGGTCAGTATGACGCGAATGGACATAATACGATTGGTTTTATTTGGAGGGAAACGACTAATTGATGATATAGATCAAACAATTCTTACTAGAGCGTTTTTGACGCAAGACACCCATTCTTTTTCTAAAACGTTTAAACGTGAAAGTGGTGCGTACCTTCCTAATAATGATTCTTTTTCTGGAATAAATGAGCAATACATTTCATTTTGTAATACAAGCGTATTAGGTACACCTGTGTTAATGGCTGCAAATGGAAAGTTTTCACAATGGGCAACTAATGAAAAAATTCAATGCGTTTATGATCAGAATTATTTTACTCCAGATCCAAAAGACTATTTTAATCAATGGCAATTAAATGTTCTGGTGTGTGATGAACTAACAGCTTCGAGTCAACTCTGTTTTAAATATAAAAATGGACATTTTAAACCAATCGGTATGTTACAAGAGTATTCACAAAAATTAGATGTTGAATTTGGTTTGATTAGTGGTTCTCAAATAAATCCTCATTCAGGTGGTGTGTTACGTAAAAATGTTCAAAAACTCACTAATAATATAAATCCTCAACAAGATGAAATAAATTTAGAAACTGGACAGTTTAATGCAGTGGATGGAATTATCAGCAATATTAGTTCTATGAGAATGGTTGGATTGAAAAAATCAATGCACCAAACCTGTAATGATTATTTTATTTCAAAAAAACGCTTTTTAAAAACAGATTCAATACCTAAAAATACTACTATAAATTCATCCTGCTCAGATTGGGGTAATCCGATAGGGGAAATTTATTTAGAAGCACTTCGTTATATGTCGGGTCAAACAAACGCAACGGATCAATATTCATCTAGTCAATACAAAGAGTCAGATTTTATTGAAGGACTTAGTGTTGAGTCTCAATGGAAATATTCTATAGATGAAAATTCTGAGTGTGATCATTGTGCAATATTAGTTATTTCGGCAGGTCAAAACTCTTTTGATCATGATGATTTAGAAAATAGTGGTGAAGTATTACCTGCTCTTGGTAATTTAACTGACTTAAATACATTAATTGATCAAATTGGAATAGCTCAATTTGAAGTACCTTTAAATGAAGGGGGCCTAGTTTTATATGGTGAAAATGGGTTCTGTGAACTTTCGCAGCTTAAACAATTATCCATAATCAATAGTGTGTGTAATAGCCTTGCTTATTTAGAAGGTGGTTATGCTATATCTGGGTTGTCGTATTTTGCTGCGACACAGGATATCAATCCAAAAGTGAGTGGCGCGCAATCATTGAGTACTTATGTTTTGCAATTATCTGAAAATATTCCTAAATTTTCGGTTGATATAACTCAAAATAGTACCATTGAAATTATTCCGATTTGTCAGGCTAAGCTCCATTCAAATAGTCAATATTCACCCTGTTCTTTAATTAATATAGACGTCATAAAAAAAAATCAATCAAAAGGCTTAACTGATCAATTAATTGTTCGGTTTTATTGGGCGGATTCGTTGTGGGGTGCAGATTATGATTTAGATACTACTCAAGAAATTCATATTTGTGTAGGGCCAATAAATTGTAATAACCCAAGTTTAAAAAATAATGAGTTGCAAATAAAAAATAGCATGCAACGTTTTTCAAATAATGATGTACGTGTAACCTATCAAGTACTAGGAAGTAAAAATGATGGTATTAATGAAAATTGGATTATTCATTCTGGAGAAAACTTTAATGAAAATAATCCAAATGATGATCCAAATACAGCGCCAAAAAATAAATTAGAGTTTGAAAATACAAAAAAATATCAAATAGGAAATTCTGCATTTATTACATTACCTACACCATTATGGTTGGCGGCAAAATTTGGTGGATTTGATGATATTAATAATAATGGCATCATTCAATTACAATCACAGTGGGATAAACGTAACAATTTAACGGGTGTTGTTGAAAGTGATGGTGTCCCGGATCATTATTTTACAGGGTTTAATCCAGCTATGATCCGAGCGCAATTGAAAGTCATGTTTGAGGATATTAGTAAGCAAAAATTTTCTACAAGTCAGGTAAGTTTACAAAATGATCCATTATCAAATACATCAATTGCATACCAAACCTCGTATTTTCAAACCAAACAAAACAATGCTCAAACAGTTTCATGGGTTGGCGATGTTCAAGCTTTTTTTGTTGATGATACAGGAAGAATTCGAGAGGATAGCGATTTAAATAATCAACTCACTTTAGATGATAATGTTATTCAATCTATAAATATGGACGGTGCGCAATATTTCCAAAGATATCAATTACTGAATGATGAGCTTATTTTAAATGAGGCGCTACAGAGTATTGAAACCATAAAGCCTATTTGGTCAGCAAGTGATTTTTTAAATAAAAGTACAGTCTATTTTGATGCGTATAATCAGCGTGAATATGAAGATAATACAAACAAACGATACATTTTTACCGCCATTGATAATAAAAAAATTGATTTTATCGACAACAAAATATTGAAGAGTCAAAGTCACTTTTTTGCATTAAATGAAGATGATTTAAATTTTTCAGATTTAATCAGTTATATTCGTGGGGTAGAAATTAAAGGTACTAGAAATAGAACCTTACAGGTTGATGGTGTGCAAACTATATTTAGATTGGGGGATATCGGTCAAAGCTCTTCTGCCTTATTAAGTGCTCCCAATAATTTAATATATGAAAAAACGGACAGTAGTTATTCTGACTTTAAACAAAAGTATCAATCAAGAAGAAATGTAATATTAGTGGGTGCTAATGATGGGATGTTACATGCATTTAATGCTGGATTTTGGAATAGAGAGGCAACTAAAGTTGATCTTTCGAACCAAGATGAATTAGCGGTTAAATATGAATTGGGTGCAGAGTTGTGGGCGTTTATTCCCCAAGCAGCGTTGCCGCATTTGAAATGGCTCAGTAAACCGAATTATAAGCATAGTTATTATGTTGATGGGAATGTTAAATTATTTGATGTGAAAATTTTTTCTGATGATGACACTCATCCAAATGGTTGGGGGACGATTGCTGTAGCATCAATGGGCAGTGGAGGGTATAAACAAATAATTGATCATCAAGGTAAGCAAACCTATTTGAATTCTTCTTATTTTATTTTAGATGTCACAAATCCTGAACAACCTCCAACGGTGTTGGCTCAAATATCCGATGCTGATTTGGGATTTACCCAAGCAAAAGCAGAATTAGTGATTTCAAAAAATCCATTAACTAATGAAAGGCAATGGAATTTAGTATTGGCTTCAGGTGTGACAGATTTAAAAAATTATCAAAGTGATCAATCTGGAAAGCTTGCGGTGTTTAATTTAAATTCATTAACACTTTTAAAATATGACACCGGTGTTAAAAATAGTTATTTAACTGATTTTACAAAGGTTGATTATGATCAAGATGCCATTGTTGATTGGTTATATTTTGGTTTAAATCAATCAATTAATAATAAAGTTGAAGGAAGAATTTGGCGCTTTGATTTGAAAACACATCAATTTAGTGAGTTTATCGATGTTAAAAAATCAATATCTAGCGCACCTTTATTTATTGAAGACAGCCAAAATAATTTTTGGTTATTGTTTGGAACTGGTCGGTATCAAACGCAATCGGATATTCTGTTTGATTCAAATGACTTTGAAAATAATCAACAGTATTTTGTTGCAGTAAAAGAGCCGATTAATAAGGTGGGGGCCCCTAGTTTTGAAAGTGTCAAAATGGATCAGTTATTTGATACTACGGGTATTCAACATTTTCAATCTGGAAAAATTAAAGATCACCAAAATTTGCCAGTTTTTGATTTTGATGGAAACACACTAAGTGATTCTTTTGCATTACAACAATATATTCAAACTCTCTCTGGTTGGAAAATACGGTTAGACAATTCGCAAGATTCTGGTGTTGGATTAAATTTAAACCAAGCAACACAATACAACCAACTTATTATGTTTAGCGAATATGTCGCCTCGCAAAATAGTTGTGATGCAACAGGTTTAAGTAAATTACATTATATAAATTTCAAAACAGGGATTGCAGATGAGTTAATTCACATTGATGATGTGGTTGTGATCAATGCAACTAATGTAATCAATAGTGAAGAATTAGCAAATAACGATGATAAAGTTATCAAAAATACAATTGGATACTTAGATGGTTTAAGCAATAGTCCTTTGCTCAACTATACTGATCAATCAACGCAAGTTTTATTGAATGGGTCAAACGGATCGTTAAATTCAAGGCGTTTGAATGTGAATTTAAGTGAACCGAAACGAATCGGTTGGCGACAATTGTATTGAGGTTGAGTATGAATAGGTTAACATTAAATAAGCAAACTGGATTTTCATTAATCGAATTAATGATTGTTGTGGCGATATTGGGCATTATCATGGCGATAGCCGTACCGAGTTATTCCCAGTATGTTAAAAGCGCAAATCGAACGGATGCAACCATCGCACTTGAAAACTTACGAGGCTTACAAAATAAATTTAAATTTGCCAATAATTTATATGCCTCAGATATTGCGGATGTGGGAGGGAGCGCCACAGAAAGTGGGTATTATGTATTGTCAGTTTCAACCGATAAAGATGATACTGGCTGTTCAAAAGACGGTGTTTGCTTTATCGCCACTGCTACAGTAAATCCTTCTAATGCAAGTCAAGCTGGAGACACAGGATGCACCAGTTTAACCATTGAAAGTAATGGTCGCACACTTCCTGAAGATTGTTTTTAATTCAAAAATAAATAGCTCAGTTATTAGCCCACTTATTCAAGTGGGTTTTTTTTATTCGAAATACAAAAAAATAGAGTTTGGCGATTGAACTATCAAATGGATTTATCGTATTTGAATCCACATGATGTATTTTGGTGTTCTGTTTGCACTTTAGTGGTGCATAAAATAATAATAGTGCGTGAATTTAATGTGGGATGTTTAAAAAAATCCTTATAAATCATGTGTTTATGTATGATTTCTATACTTGGCATGGCCTGTGCTAAAGGGTGGTAACAACCCAGAATAAGTTAGAGGCAGTTATGACCAGAATCGTCGTCGTTGGTAACGGAATGGTAGGACACCATTTCATTGATCAATTAGTTCAAAGCGAAAAAGACTTCAAAATCACTACGTTTTGTGAAGAATCCAAATTAGCATACGATCGTGTGCAACTTTCCGCTGTTTTTTCAGGTAAAACCGAAGATGATCTCATGATGACGTCTGAAGCTTATTACCAAGAAAATAACGTTGAATACTTCATCAATGAAAAAGTGATCAGCATTGATCGTGCGAATAAAACCGTGACTACCGATAAAGGTCAGACATTAGGTTATGACAAATTGGTTCTAGCAACTGGCTCATATCCATTTGTACCACCAGTGCCAGGGCATGAAAAAGAACATTGTCATGTTTATCGTACCTTTGAAGATTTAGCTAAAATTCGCGCATCAGCAGCGGACAGTAAATCAGGTGTGGTAATTGGTGGTGGCTTATTAGGTTTGGAGGCGGCAAACGCAGTTAAAAACTTAGGCGTTGATACCCATGTAGTTGAATTTGCTCCTCGTTTGATGGCTGTGCAGCTTGATGAAGGCGGCGGAAACTTATTACGCAGCAAAATCGAAGCATTAGGCGTGCAAGTTCATACTGGTAAAAATACTCAAGAAATTGCAGACGGAACCACTTCTCGTTATACATTAAAGTTTGCTGATGGCGAAACGTTAGATACGGATATGTTAGTGTTTTCAGCAGGTATTCGCCCGCAAGATGAATTAGCTAGACTGGCTGATATTGAAATTGGTCCACGTGGCGGGATTACTATTAACAATCAGTGCCAAACTTCTGATCAAGACATTTACGCAATTGGTGAATGTGCACTTTGGGATGGCAAAATATTTGGTTTAGTAGCACCTGGATACTCAATGAGTAAAGTCGCAGCTGCAAATATCCAAGAAGAAACAGCAGCCTTTGAAGGCGCTGATATGAGTACTAAATTAAAACTATTGGGCATAGATGTATGTTCAATTGGTGATGCGCATGCCCAATCTGAAGGCGCTAAATCCTACACATTAAATAATGAAGGCGATGGCGTTTACAAAAAAATCGTCACAAATGAAGCGGGTGATAAATTAATCGGCGCAGTCTTAGTTGGTGAATCTGAAGATTACGGAACTTGGTTACAGCTTTGTTTAAATGAAACAAAATTACCCTGTTCTGCAAGTCAGTTATTAGTGCCAAGTAATGGCGCAGTAATGGAGTTTGATGTGCCAGATACGGCTGTCATTTGTTCGTGTTATGACGTGACTAAAGGTGACATCGTAGCTGCCGTTCAAGGTGGCGCTGCAACCATGGGTGATATTAAATCAGGCACTCAAGCCTCTACAGGTTGTGGTGGTTGTGCTGCATTGGTTTTAGAGACCATGAACAAAGAGCTTATGAATTTGGGTGTGGAAGTCAGCACTGATATTTGTCAGCATTTTAAATATTCTCGTCAAGAATTGGCCGACATCGTTCGTGTTAAAGAAATCAAGACATTCAAAGAGTTATTGCATTCACACGGTGACGGACATGGTTGTGAAATCTGTCGTCCTGCAGTGGGTTCAATCTTAGCGTCATTTTGGAATGAATACATTCTTGCTGAAGATCATATCGGTCTTCAAGAAACAAACGATGTGTTCTTGGGTAACATCCAAAAAGACGGCACGTACTCTGTTGTTCCTCGTATTCCAGGTGGTGAATTAACTCCGGACCAATTGATTGTTTTGGGTCAGGTTGGTAAAGAATATAACTTGTACACAAAAATCACAGGCGGTCAGCGTGTTGATTTCTTTGGTGCACAATTACACGAATTACCACCGATCTGGAAAAAACTAATCGATGCTGGGTTCGAAACTGGACACGCATACGGTAAGTCATTACGTACAGTTAAATCATGTGTAGGTTCGACATGGTGTCGTTACGGTGTATTAGATTCAGTAGGCTTTGCCATTGAATTAGAAGACCGTTACAAAGGCATGCGTACCCCTCATAAAGTAAAAATGGCTGTATCTGGATGTACACGTGAATGTGCGGAAGCGCAATCTAAAGATGTGGGTGTCATAGCAACTGAAACTGGTTGGGCATTATATGTGTGTGGTAATGGTGGTATGAAACCAAGACATGCAGATTTATTAGCAACAGGTTTAACGAATGAAGAGCTAATCACACTGGTTGACCGTTTCTACATGTTCTACATTCGTACAGCTGATCGTCTACAGCGTACATCTAAATGGATGGATGCGATGGAAGGCGGTTTAGATTACTTAAAAGAAGTGATCATCGAAGACAAACTGGGTATCTGTGCTGAGTTAGAATCCGACATGCAACGTAATATTGATAACTATCAGTGTGAGTGGAAAACAACATTAGAAACACCTAAAGCATTAGCGCGTTTCTCTCACTTTGTTAACTCAACTGAATCAGACCCTGCTGTATCATTTGAGTTGGAGCGTGGACAAATTAAGCCTGCTGAATTAATTCCAGCAGTCAATGTAAAAACTGAAGACCCGGTGGAGGCATAATCATGAACTGGACTAAAGTATGTAAACTAGACATGATGTACGCAGATGCTGGAGTATGTGTGCAAGGTAACAACGGCGAGCAAATCGCAGTATTTTTAGAAGGCGCAAGTAACGAATTATTTGCCGTTTCTAACCACTGTCCATTTGCTAAAGCAAACGTATTGTCCCGTGGTTTAATGGCTGAATTGTCAGGTAAATTAACCATAACTTCACCCATTTATAAGCAACATTATGATTTGAAAACCGGTGAATGCTTAGAAGATGAAACCGTTAAAATTAAAACATATCCAGTACGTGAAGTTGAAGGTGTGGTTGAAGTTGCGCTTTAATCTTTAAATCAAAGTAAAATAAATCCTCAATTGATTATTCAATTGGGGATTTTTTTTATTTGTTGAAAACTCTTAAGCTGTTATCCTAAAAATTAATCTATATAAAAAGGGTAAAAATGTTAACAACGTTTCGTGTGATTAGTGTGTTTGAGGGGGGTTCCTATTAATTGATCTTAAGTGTCACATTCGGTGTTTTAAGTTGTGAGTATGTTTCTGTTTTAGGTATGACCCATGGCGCATTATTTAGTTTGTAAATGGTCTTTTCATTAATAGTATTGGGGCAGAAAAAATGGTCGGTAATGAAATGGTTAACTATATTGGTAGCCTCTATTATTCCTTTTGCGTTTATGCCTTTGGAGTTATATTTTAGTGTTGTATTTTAGAGTTGTATTTTAGTGTTGTATTTTAGAGTTGTATTTTAGAGTCATATTTAAAAAAAATTATCATTCTGGTCACGAAGTTTAATGTTAATAGGAATTCCAATGCGTCTTTATATTTGTTTAGTATGTTTATTATTCAGTTTTTCAAAAAATGCAAGTGCTGCTGTCATCTTGCAATACCATCATGTCAGTGAAACGACTCCAAGCAGTACCAGTATTTCTCCGACATTATTTGAACAGCATTTGGATTATTTGGTTCAAAATAAATTTGAAGTGGTTTCTTTAAATAAGATTATTCAAACGATAAAAAAAGGGTTGCCCGTTAGTGATAATTGGGTGGCAATCACATTTGATGATGGTTATAAAAATGTCCTGACTAACGCTCATGAAAAGTTAGTTGCTAGAGGTTTTGCTTACACGATTTTTGTGAATCCAGGTTTAATTGATATCAGAGCAAGTGGTCACTTATCTTGGGAGCAGCTAAATAGTATGGCAAAAGATAATGTAGAAATAAGCAATCATAGTTGGGATCACTTGCATATGGTCAGACAATTAGAAAATGAGTCGCCTACCCAGTGGAAAGAAAGATTAAAACAAAATATATTGATGGCAGAAGCCCGTATTAAAGAAATGACAGGTCAAAATAATCAAGTGTTGGTCTACCCTTATGGTGAGTTTAATTCTGAAATCCAAAAACTATTAACTGAGTTAGATTTTATTGGTGTAGGTCAGCATTCAGGTGCTGTAGATGAGTTTACAAATTTAACACGAATCCCACGTTTTCCAGCAAATGGTATTTATGCAAAATTAGAAACATTAAAAACAAAATTAAAAACGAAAGCGTTTGAAATAGTAAATTATCCTGATCAACCCATGATAACAATGGATTCAAATCCTGAAATAATTATAGGGCTAAATGTTAAGGATTTTAATTTGAATCAACTGGTGTGTTATTGCGGTGGTGAGGTTATGACACCTAAGTGGTTGAGTGAAAATAAATTTAAAATAAAAGCTACTCAAAAATTAAAACCCGGAAGAAATAAATATATTTGCACAGCAAGAAGTATTAAACAACCTGAATTTTATTATTGGTTTTCTCAGCCTTGGATGATTTTAAATCCCGATGGTAGTTGGTATGAAGAAGGATAAGTTTTTTAGAGTGCAGAAATATAAAATAAAATAAAATAAAATAAAATAAAAAAAAGGGTAATGAATGTTATCTATATTTTGCAACAATAATATGAGAATAGATTTTAATGGCTATTGAAATACTGATTGTTTTATTTTTTGTGGCAATGCTTGCTGGCATGATCGATACATTAGCAGGTGGTGGTGGATTATTAACGCTACCGGCATTGATGATTGCGGGGTTGCCACCCATTACAGCAATTGCTACAAATAAATTACAATCCGTAATTGGAACGGGTACATCCACACTTATGATGTTTAAAAATAAAAAAGTTGCATTTAAGGATGTGAAGCTCTTAATGTTACTTTCATTTTTTGGATCATTAATGGGGGCCATGTTAGTTTTGATTATTAATACCGATGCTCTAGAGTTTTTAATTCCTTGTATATTATTTTTAATTTTAATCTATTTTTTATTTGCTCCAAATCTTGCAAGCTTAGAAAATAAAACAACCAGTCAAAAACAAAACAGAATATATACATACATAGCGGTACCATTAATTGGAATGTATGATGGGGTTTTTGGGCCTGGAACAGGCTCTTTTTTTAGTGCTGCCACAGTAGGGCTAGCAGGGAAAAATTTAAGATCTGCCACGGCCGCAGCAAAAACCTTTAATTTTTCTACCAACTTGGCTGCACTTCTTATTTTTATTATTGCAGGCAAAACTGCATGGTTAGTTGGTATAGTAATGATGGGTGGGCAAGCATTAGGTGCATGGTTGGGATCTCATTTATTGTTTAAGATTGATGTTAAATATCTGCGAGCACTTGTCGTGTTAATGTGCGCTTTAATGTTAGCTAAATATATTTATGGCATGATCATTAATTAGTCATTTAAAATAATCAACAACTCACTTTTCACTTGTAAAAAGGGACAATATGAAAGCCTATCATGACATACCAAAAGACCCATGGTTTCAAAGTTGGAAACATAGTTTGCAGTTTGTTTCAAATACTACTGATTTTTTTGATAATCAATTATTAAAGCATGGTCAAATTTTTAGATGCCAGTTATTTGGATATGAATATGTTCGAACGAAAGATGCGGATATTACAGCCAAATTATATAAAAATAGCCAAGATTTGGTTTCCACTGCAAATGGCTGGGCGCCAGTATTTGAAGGCGTGTTTCCAAATGGGTTGTTGTTAAAAGACGGTAAACATCATTTGGTGCATCGGCGTATTATGCAACAGGCATTTAATAAAAAAGCAATGTTGGTGTATTTTGATTGCATAAAAAAATGGGCTGATGACGTTGCTGATGATCTTAAATCCAAACAAAATGTTGATTTTTTCAAATATATTAAAGATAAAACGTTAGATTTATCCTTAACGATGTTTTTAGGAATCAGCTCAAAGGATGAATTGGGTCAAGGTGTGGCTAAATCATTTGTAGCCATGGTTGCCTCAACCGTAGCAATTGTAAGAAAGCCAATGTTTAATAATTGCTACCATCGTGGCATCAAAGCTCGAGCGCATTTAATGGGTGTGTTTTTAGAATTAGTTAAGCAGCGTCGAAACAATCCAGGGGATGATTTAATCAGTTTTTTATGCACAGCAACGGATGAAGAAAATCAGGCCTATTCAGATGAGCAAATAGTTGATCATATTATTTTTACAATGATGGCTGCTCACGATACAACAGCAAGTTCACTGTCTTCATTTATGGTACAAATAACAGAGCATTCACAATGGCAACAGACACTTCATCAAGAGGCGCTTCAGTTTAGAGATCCAAATTATGAACAGTTAAATGCTATGAGTGTCGCTGAGCATGTTTATAAAGAAACCTTACGAGTGATGCCTCCAATTGTCACTGTACCAAGGGTTTTGAATACGCCAACTGATATGTTTGGATTTTCTATTCCTGCAGGGACTCGTACTGGTGTTTATATTTATGGTGCGCACCACGATCCTAAGTATTGGACAAATCCCCATATTTTTGATCCAAAACGATTTGAGCGGGGGGAAGATAAAAACCACGCTTTTTGTTATATACCCTTTGGTGGTGGGGTGCATAAATGCATAGGAATGCATTTAGGGTTAATGGAAGCGAAATTAGTAATTCAGGCCATTTTTAGTAAGTTAGAAGTTGAGCGAGTGGATCCGCAGGCGCAAATAAAATACGCCAAAGTTCCCATTTGGCATCCAAAAGGAAAGTTTGAATTACGTTTTAAATCAGTGAGTTAAAAGGAATTTAATTGCAATTTTTGAGGTGGTGCATTAATACATCACCTCAAAATATTTTTGGTTCAAATCAATAATATCCAAAACAGTAACATTGTCGTATATTTATGATCTATTCACTGTTTATTAGTCTGTTTTGATTGAGTTAAAT
The DNA here is from genome assembly GCF_045862395.1 of Marinicellulosiphila megalodicopiae. Lineage (NCBI taxonomy): Bacteria > Pseudomonadati > Pseudomonadota > Gammaproteobacteria > Oceanospirillales > Marinicellulosiphila > Marinicellulosiphila megalodicopiae. The sequence goes on along the minus strand of NZ_AP023087.1, from coordinate 2,896,660 downwards.
TTATGAAATTAAAAACTGAGTTTGCGTTACCGTTATTGGATGGCGAGTCTCGCATTAAAAATGCGCCATCAGTAACGCTAGATAACGGAAAGTTGTGTATCCCCCAGCATTTTTTAACCTATCAGCACCATCATAACTCTGTGGAAAAAATCGTATTAGATATTCAATATGATGATCGATATTTAATATTCGTGTGCGATGATAATCATCAACTGTATATTCAAGTTGGGGTGATTGGTGTGGATAATTATAAATCGACAGTTGATTCTAAAAAATTAGTGTATGGTCGTAAGTGGCGAATTGAGCCTGAATTACCTACTTCTGAAATTATCCAAACCGCATTTTTGGCATTAAAAAAAGCGCGGGAACATGAAGTGAGAGAGTTGTTTCGATTTCATAAACAAGGCAAAACGACACCATTTAATACTCATCATGATTTGCCTCTAATTTCGCAAAATGCTGAGTTAATTGGGATTGATGCAAATCAAAATTTCCAAGATCTGTCAGCGATTAAACAAACTTGCCGATATATAAAGTATGATGATGCAATGTTTGAATGTATTAAAATTGACAATATTGGTGAAAAATGGATAGTTCAATTAGAAGTCATTCCAGGGATAAAAACTCAATTACCTGAGTTACAAAAAAATAAAATTACATTAATGTTGGATGTACTTTCTAAAAATGAGTTTTATCATCAATTAATGGACAGTTTAATACGATTAAGTGATAGACATGTAGATGAAAGTTTCACCTATCAAGGGGTTGCACGTTTTAGCCGAAATATGGATGTGGAAAAATTAGCAAAATTATCTAATCAAATTAGAAAATTTAATCAAAAAGAACATCAAGAATTTTCAAAAAATTTTGTAGATACTAATTATCAAGTGGACCAAAGTAGAGTTCCTAAATTAAATGACAGCCAACTATCTAAAAAAATTAGAAGCCAGCTTTCTGGTTTTGGCCAATTGGATGGCATATTGCCATAAGTCAATTCCCATTTTTTGTTTTAGCAGGTTTGCTTTTTTTAGGAGGTAGGGATAGAGCGAAATCTGAGCATTGATCAATCCAAAAGTGTAAGTCACTGTCCTTTTTAATACCTTGTGGTGAAACATAAACCATACCTTTCATGGACTTTTTGGTGAAGTCCATTTCAGATACATGGGGTTTGCTTAACGCCTCTTCATAAAAAATTGGGCCAACTCTTCCCATTAATTGATCTTTCACAATCCCACAGCACATATGATGATTTAACATGTAACAGTAGCCGCCGAACATTTTTTTAATGGTCAGTTCTGGACGGTGTTGTAAATATTCTGTTATTCGAATTGCTAATGCTTCATCATAGGCCATGGAACTTCACTTTTTTAAACTGTTTTTGATCGATTTAATCGACCTTCAATTAGTTGATCTACAACGCAAGGATCGGCTAATGTGGATGTGTCACCAAGTTGATCAAATTCATTGTCAGCTATTTTTCGCAAAATACGTCGCATGATTTTACCTGAGCGTGTTTTTGGCAGTCCTGTTGTCCATTGAATAAAATCAGCAGAAGCAAAAGGGCCAATTTCTGATCGGACCCAGTTTTTCACTTCAGCTGTCAGTGTCTCGTTAATTTCAGTTCCTGCCATAGCGCTGACGTAAACATATATACCTTGGCCTTTTATGTCATGCCCAAACCCAACCACTGCCGCTTCTGCAATACTTGGATGAGCAACTAGTGCGCTTTCAATTTCTGCAGTGCCCAGTCTGTGTCCTGAAACATTTAATACATCATCAACACGACCGGTAATCCAAAAATAACCATCCTCGTCACGTTTAGCTCCGTCACCTGTAAAGTATTTATTAGGATAGGTGCTAAAATAAGTGTCGATAAATCGTTGATGATCACCATATAAACTGCGCATTTGACCAGGCCATGATTGACTGATAACTAAATTACCTTCAGCAGCACCTTCTAATACTTTGCCTTCACTGTCTACTAATTCAGGCACGATGCCACATAATGGACGGGTTGCGCTGCCAGGTTTTAAATTTGTCGCCCCAGGAAGCGGAGCAATTAAGAAGCCGCCTGTTTCTGTTTGCCACCATGTATCCACAATAGGGCAGCAAGATTCACCAAACTCATGATAATACCAATGCCATGCTTCTGGATTAATTGGCTCTCCAACCGAACCTAAAAGTCTTAAGCTGTCACGTTTGCTGCTTTGAGTGGCGTCTTTGCCTTGGGCCATTAATAAGCGAATGGCTGTTGGGGCGGTGTATAAAATATTAATTTGATGTTTATCTACAATTTCACCCATTCGACCAATAGTTGGGTAATTTGGGACACCTTCAAACATTACTGTGGTAGCACCATTACTTAATGGGCCATATAAAATATAAGAGTGTCCAGTAATCCAACCAACATCAGCGGCACACCAATATACTTCTGCTTTTTCACCTTCTTTTATTTTATAGTCAAACACTTTTTCATGGGTGTAGCTGGCATAGGTAAGATAACCGCCAGTAGTATGTAACACCCCTTTGGGTTTGCCTGTGGATCCAGATGTATATAGTACAAATAATGGATCTTCAGCGTTCATTTCAACCGGGGTAAATTCAGTACTTTGTTGATAAACAAGGGTTTGGTAATCAATATCTATCGGTTGTTCTGGTAATGCAATTTTAGTGTGCGCCACACAAACAACGTGCCTTACTATTTCGCACCCTGCTTTTTTAAGCGCTGCGTCCACGTTTGCTTTTAAATCAATGGTTTTACCACCACGTAAACCTTGATCGGCCGTAATCACAATATCACTTTGACAGTCAATAATTCTGCCTGCTAATGCCTCAGGAGAAAATCCACCAAACACAACAGAGTGAATGGCGCCAATTCTTGTGCAGGCTAACATTGCATAGGCTGCTTCAACAATCATGGGCATATAAATGGTTACTCTATCGCCTTTTTTTACACCCAGTTTTGTTAACCCATTACTTAATTTGCAAACTTCATCGTGTAAGGTTTGATAAGAAATGTGTTTGTCATGTTTAGGGTCGTCACCTTCCCAAATAATGGCTGTCTGGTTGGCGTTATTTTTTAAATGTCGATCAATACAGTTATAGGATACATTTAAAGTGCCATCGTAAAACCATTTAATATGGCAGTCTTCTTTTTTGAAACTGACATCTTTTACTTGGCTAAATGGTTGAATCCAATCAATTCTTGAAGCTTGTTTTTGCCAAAAAAAGTCATTGTGGCTAATGGATTCTTCATATTGCTCAATATATTGCTGATTATTGGTTAATGTTTTTTGTTTAGCGGTTTCTAAAATTGGGTATATGTTTTTCATAAAATTCTTAGCCTTTCTTTCCTTTGTTTAATACTAAATCGCTCATACTTTTTAAAGAGCTAGAAACCTGTTCATAAATATTATCTTCCGTTTCATTTAGTAGTAATTGCAAAGCTTGCTCAACATGACTAATCGAATAAATATGAAATAACCCATCTTCACATGCTTGAATAACTTCGTCGCTTAACATCAAATGTTTTTCATTATCTTTAGGAATAATAACTGCTTGACCATTTAAATAACGGGACTTACATACATTAAAATACCCTTCAATTTTTGCATTAATGCCACCAACTGCTTGGACTTGTCCGTACTGATTCATTGATCCAGTGATGGCGTATTTTTGTTGTAATGGCATTTGAGCAATTGCCGAAATTAACGCGCATGATTCTGCAACTGTCGCGCTATCACCATCCACATAACCATATGATTGCTCCATTGCTAAATTTGCAGACAATGCTAACGGATAATTACGACCGTATTTCTGTCCTAAGTATCCAGATAAGATCAAGACACCTTTAGAGTGAATGGCTTGGCCTAATTCTGCTTCACGTTCAATATCGACAACACCTTGTGATCCTGCGTAAACTGTCGCTGTAATTCGAGCAGGAGAGCCAAATTGTGATTCTCCTAATTCCATAACCGTTAAACCATTTACACAGCCAATGCGTTCACCTTCAATATCAATTAAAATAGTACCTTCTTTGATTTCTTGTAAAAGTTGCTCTGATATTCTGCCAGTGCGATGTTCTGCAGCTGCCAATGCTGCGCGAATGTGTCTTCCACGAATGAATTCATCTTCTTGGCTATTACGAATAAACTCAGCTTCAGAGAGTACCTTAATTACATTAATAATTTGGCCGCTAAATTTAAATTGATGTTCAGATTCACGAAGTGAAAATTCAATTAATAATTCAAGTGCTTTACGGGTAATCGGTTTGAATTCTTTTGATTCTGCATATTGTTTGATACGTAAAATAAAGTTTTCAACGCTGGTTTCTGTTTTATCAATTGTAGAATCAAAATCCACTAACACTCTGAACAATTCAGTGAATTCCGAATCCCAATCTAATAATTGGTAATATAGCTGTCTTGTACCTATTAATATGATTTTAATATTTAACGGAATGCTTTGAGGATTTAAAGATACCGCATGATAAGAGCTGACATTTTCAAATGGGGATTCCATTTTTAACAAATTGGTTTTTAATGCCAGTTTTAAAGAATCCCATGCAAAAGGTTCTTGCAGTAATTTATCGGCATCTAAAATTAAATAACCACCATTTGCTCGATGTAACGCTCCTGAGCGTATCAACTGATAGTTAGTAAAAGGTATGCCTTGTTGGGTGTTGTATTCAATACGACCAAATAGGTTTTGGTAAGTAGGCAGCATTTCATAAATAACAGGGACACCTTCACCTGGATCATTTTGTACAATCACATTTGGTAATAAAGTAGATTTTAATTCCGTACGTCGTTCGTGTTCTGTGCTGGCTTCTGAATCTTCCGAAAATAAATCAATAATAATTTTAGGTAAGGCGTTTTTTAGCTCTCGTACATATTTTAAAACGGGGATTTGATTTTGATAATCTCGTTCTAGTTGCTTAATTAAAGGTTTGATTGCAACAGATATGGTTTCGTTGTTTAAAGCTCTTAATTGCTCAGATGAATCTCGCTTCCAAGTTGGTAACTCTAAAAGTTGTTCGTTTAAATACGCTTCTAATTCATTAATGCGTAATTGAAATTCACTGCGTAGCTCTTCGTCTAGTTGCGCAAAAGTCGTATCATCTAAAGCAACGCCTTCTACAACGGGTAATAATAAGATTGATCCGCCATCTGATACGACTGCAACATCATACTGTCCTGCTTTTTTATCTACTTCAGAAATAGCTATATCGTATTTTTGATTAAATGTTTGATCAATTGCAGTGCGTTTACGTTGGTAAGTTGGGTTTTCAAATGCGGCAGGAAAGGTGTCTTGCAATTCTTCGATAAACTCATTCATCGATTTAAGTAACTTTTGTCCCATACCCGCTGGAATGTCTAAGTAATATGGTTCGCGTGTTTCTTCAAAATGATTCACAAAACAAATGTCGGATACAGATGTTGTACTTTTTGCTTTTTGTTTCACATAACTTGACGCTAAGGACTGCCTTCCTGTACCTGGATCACCCATTACAAATAAATTATAACCAGGGGAGGTCATGCTTATCCCAAATTCTAAAGCTTCCTTCGCTCTTGGTTGTCCTAAAAAATCTGAATGGCCATCAAGCTCATTTGATGTTTCGATGTTGAGGTGTTTTAAGCTGATATTGGCTTTTAATTGGTTTGGTAAAAGTGTTTTAGCATGAGAATGAGTTGACATATTGAATCCCAAAAAAAGTGTATTTTTGCATCTTACATGGCATACAAGACAATGAGAAGGGAAGTGATGCAACAAAATACTTCTAAATACTTCAAAGTGCGACAAAGGCAGGTTTTGCAAGGTAGAGATTAAAAGAGTAAGTGTAAAAAAATGAATGTATATGTGGATTTGAGAGGCTATAAATTAAGTAGACTAAATTAAGTAGATTAAATTAAGTAGACAGGCAAGCATTTAAACTTGCCTGTCTGTACTTTGTTTTTATTTCGAGTATTTGGCCGAAATTAATGGGTTACCTATTTCTTTTAGGTATTTTTCACCAATTAATGTGCCGCCTATGGTGTTAAGATGGTTGAAGTTTCGATATAAAATGGTGCCATCTAGAGTTAAGTTGCAAAGTGAGTTTTGGCACATCACATCTTTCATATCGATGAAATTTACCTTTGGGAATCTGTTTTTAAATTCTGTAGCTAGTGGGCTTTCCCAATATTGAGTTTTTGATATTTTGGCAAAGTCATTATCAAAGAGCACAAATTTTGCACTTTTTGCTAATTTAAGCTTGTGTAAGTTTAATTTTGTAGTGCCAGGTAGTGAAATGATTACGGATATTTTTTTATTATGTTTAGAAATTTCTTCAATGGTTTGAATGAGTCTTGTGTAGTTCAGATCGTTAGGATTTGAATACAAACTCCAGTTTGCACTAATGATGATGTGTTCGTATTTTAAGGCCGCCTCTAATCGTTTGATTGCATACTCTGGATCTTTTTGTAACTTACCTTGGTTGTTAAATCTGGTAAGTATTGGGTTGCTTCCAGCGGTCGAATCATGAATTAATAGTCCTGCGTCTTTGGCAAAAACATCAATTAAAGCTGCGCTATGATTGGCAAATGAATCACCAATCAACATGCCGTCGATTTTTTCTTTTTGCACACCTAGCCAGCATTGATCGATATTTTCTATTAAAAACGCATCGTGGCATTTACGACGAACGGTGCTTGGGAAATTTATTTTTTTATCGAATTCTTCCAGTTTATTAAATCTATGTGGGAATCCTTCCATGGCGTCTATCAAAAGATACATCGTTGTAAAAACGATAAATGATGGCAGCATTATTTTTTTCATTGCGCTGGCGAAGGTAGGTAAATTTAGGTGTCTTACAGGTTGTTCGATAAAGCGCCAAGATAAATAAGCAATCACAAAAGATAGGATAATTGCTGCAATTCTAATGATTCCAGATAATTCTAGACCTAGATAGTGTACAAATGAAAATATTGGCCAATGCCATAAATACAATGAATAGGAAATTAAACCGATTCCTATTAGTGATTTATGAGAAATGACACTGTTGATGACGCCTTTTTGATTGGTGTCTTTTCCTGAAATAATTAATAAAACAGTGCCTAAACATGGCCAAAGTGCGTTAAGACCAGGAAAGGTACTTTGTTTATTGATGATAAAAGCAGGCAGTAAAATGAGTAATATCCCTGCAATGGAAATGGCGTGATTTATGTTTTGTTTTATTGAGGGTAATTTGTGATATGACACCGCTAATATTGCTCCCATCATTAATTCAAAAGCGCGAGCAGGCAATAAAAAATAAGCAGAATGTGAGTAAAAATTCGCCAAATAGATTGATAAGGCTATTAATCCGATCAAGCATGTTGCCATTATTTGAATTAAATATTGTCCTTTGGTTATTTTATTTAAAAGAATAAATAAAATTGGCCAAACAAAATAAAACTGTTCTTCAACGGCCAGTGACCAAGTATGCATTAATGGATTCAAATCGGTGTTGGCTGAAAAGTAACCTCCGGTATTTTGCCAAAGATAAAAATTGCTTGTTGTTAAATAAGAGTGAATCAAATTTCGGCTGAATCTTTCAAAATCCACAGGAAACAAAAATAAATATGCAGGGATACTGATTAAAAAAAGCAATGCAATTAAAGCAGGAGCAAGTCTTTTGATTCTTCGTAAATAAAACGTTTTAAATGAAAACTGATTTTCATTTATTTCTTTAAATATGATGATGCTAATTAAAAATCCAGAGATGACAAAAAAAACGTCAACGCCAATAAATCCGCCACTTAATGCTGTGAATTTAGCGTGGAAAAATAAAACTAACAGCACTGCAATCGACCTTAGGCCGTCAATGTCAGGACGATATGAGAAAGAATTGGACATATGAAAAATCAAATAATAAAAAACGCAGAATCATACCATAATCAATTAGCCCTTTATATGAGTGAATTGATACGATTAGTCGTTATAATTGCGTCATTTAAAGAGTAATTCTAATGCAGTATTTTTTCTTGTTTTGATTGCTTGGATTTATTTCCATTAGGCAAAATGAATTAAACTTAAAAATCCGATAATAATCAGGTATCATCGCTGATTTTTTAATTGATTGAGTAGCAAATACCCATGATGATACGCAGTAAAATCTGTGGCCTGCAAAATCCAGAAGATATTCAAATAGCAGTGAATGCTGGCGCGGATGCGTTGGGGTTTGTGTTTTATGCTAAAAGCCCACGTAATGTTGAGATGAATGTTGCAAAATCTCTCATCCGAAACGTGCCTGGCTTCGTATCAACTGTGGCGCTTGTTGTGAATGAACAAACAAGTGTGATCGATCAAATCTTAAAGCAAACCCAGGTAAATTATCTGCAATTTCATGGTGATGAATCAGGTGAAGCTTGTCGTCAGTTTGGTGTTAATTATATAAAAGCCATTAGAGTGAATGATCAAACCAATTTTGCTGCGATCCAAGAAGAGTTTTATGATGCAAAATTGTTGTTACTTGATGCCTATGTACCAGGGATTCCTGGAGGCACAGGGCAAACCTTTGATTGGTCTTTAATTGGTAATTTAGAAAAACCTTGGGCACTGGCTGGTGGGTTAACTCCAGAAAATGTCAAATACGCCATTGATCAAGTGCATCCTTTTGCAGTAGATGTCAGTGGTGGCGTAGAAAAATCAAAAGGGGTGAAAGATCCTCTTAAAATTAAACAGTTTTTACAACAAGTTAAGGCAGTCTCAAATTATGAGTGATTTTGATTATAAAAACGCACCTGACGCGAAGGGCCATTTTGGTCAGTTCGGCGGACAGTTTGCGTCTGAAACCTTAATGTATGCGTTAGATCATTTGACGCAAACGTATAATAAATTAAAAAACGATCCAGAATTTCAAAAAGAATTCGATAAGGATCTTGCGCATTATGTAGGGCGTCCATCGCCTTTATATTTTGCTGAACGCCTATCTCAAAAATGGGGCGGTGCAGATGTTTATTTAAAACGTGAGGATTTAAATCACACTGGCGCACATAAAATCAACAACACAATCGGTCAAGCGTTATTGGCAAAATATACGGGTAAACCTCGTATTATTGCTGAAACTGGTGCAGGTCAGCACGGTGTCGCATCTGCTACAGTCGCTGCTCGTTTAGGGCTTGAGTGTGTGGTGTATATGGGGGCAGATGATATTGCTCGCCAAACATTAAATGTATATCGCATGAAGCTACTAGGTGCCCAAGTCGTTGCAGTAACATCAGGTACGCGTACCTTAAAAGATGCCATGAATGAAGCGATGCGTGATTGGGTAACGAATGTTGATAATACATATTACATTATTGGAACTGCCGCAGGTCCAGCACCTTACCCAGAATTAGTGCGAGATTTTCAATCGATTATTGGGCGTGAAGCGAAACGTCAATTTGCCGATCAAGTGGGCGGATTACCCGACGCATTAGTTGCCTGTGTGGGTGGTGGTTCAAACGCAATTGGTTTGTTCCATGAGTTTTTAAACGACACTTCAGTAGAAATTTATGGTGTGGAAGCAGGTGGTCACGGTGTTGAAACTGGCGAACATGCTGCGCCTTTATCAGTGGGCCGCCCTGGTGTATTACATGGTAATCGTACGTATTTAATGGCCGACGAAGACGGTCAAATTCAAGGCACACATTCAGTATCTGCTGGTTTAGATTATCCAGGTGTAGGGCCTGAACATTCTTGGTTAAAAGATTTAGGTCGTGCTAACTATGTGGATGCAACAGACATTGAGGCATTAGATGCGTTTCGTGAATTAACTTTGGTTGAGGGTATAATGCCCGCTTTAGAATCAAGTCATGCCATTGCATACGCTAAAAAATTAGCTAAAAAAATGGGTAAAGGTAAGTCAATTATTGTGAATCTATCTGGGCGTGGTGATAAAGACATTCATACAGTTGCAGGTATTGATGGAGTAGAGGTGTAGTTATGGGACAAATTACTGGACGTATTCAACAAACCTTTGCCCGATTAAAAACTGAAGGTAAAACTGCTTTGATCCCATTTGTGACAGCAGGGGATCCAAATTTAGATGCAACATTACCTATAATGCACAGTTTAGTAAGCGCGGGTGCAGATATTATTGAATTGGGTGTCCCATTTTCTGATCCTATGGCAGATGGACCATCTATTCAATTAGCAAATGAACGCTCATTATTGAGCGGCACAACATTGATGAAAATTTTCGAGATTGTTAAAGATTTTCGAAAAACTAATAGTACGACACCCATTGTTTTAATGGGATATTTAAATCCGATTGAGTGGATGGGGTATGAGAAATTTGCCCAACTTGCCTCTCAGGCGGGTGTAGATGGTATTTTAACTGTGGATATGCCACCAGAAGAAACGGGTGGTTATTCTGAAGCATTAAAAGCCAATCAATTAGATCCTATCTTTTTACTAACACCAACCACTACCAATGAGCGCGCAAAAATAATTTGTGAAGCTTCTTCTGGTTATGTTTATTATGTGTCATTAAAAGGTGTGACGGGTTCTAAAGCATTAGATGTGCAAGAAGTAGCAGGTAAAGTGGCAAACTTAAGACAGTTTACTAGCTTGCCGATTGCGGTTGGTTTTGGTATTAAAAATGGCGAAACAGCTAAAGCAGTTGCAAAAATTAGCGATGGTGTGATCGTCGGATCGGCATTAGTTAACATTATTGCCGATAACCAAAACGCAGAAACTGCGCAAATAGGTTCCCAATTAGCTCAGCTTCTTGGTAATATGCGCGATCAAATGGATTCATAGTAGGTATTTTTATAATGAGTAGCTGGTTAGATAGAATTGTTCCATCCATTATCCGTAAATCAAGTTCAAACTCGAGTAACATCCCTGAAGGGTTGTGGAAAAAATGTTCGAGTTGTTCGGCGGTTTTATACCGTCCTGAATTAGAAAAAAACCAAGATGTATGCCCTAAGTGCCAACATCATATGGTTATTAATGCGCGCCGTCGTATAGATTTGTTTTTAGATCAAGAAGGTCGCAGTGAAATTGCTGCAAACCTTGAACCAATTGATCGTTTAAAATTTAAAGATGTTATCAAATATAAAGAACGCATTGCTAAAGCTCAGAAATTAACAGGCGAAAAAGACGCAATGATTTGTTTTGAAGGTCAAATAGAAGGCTCATCGGTTGTTGTGGCTTCATTTGATTTTACTCACCAAGGTGGTTCTATGGGGGCGGTTGTGGGTGAAAAATTCACTCGTGCTGCGACTGTTGCATTGGAAAAAAACATACCGTTTATTTGTTTTTCTACTTCTGGTGGCGCGCGCATGCAAGAAGGATTGTTTTCTTTAATGCAAATGGCGAAAACATCAGCGGTTATTGAAAAGCTAAAACAGCAAGGTACGCCTTATATTTCAGTGATGGTAGATCCTTGTTACGGTGGTGTTTCAGCATCTTTATCATTATTAGGTGATATTAATATTGCTGAACCAAATGCTCGTGTTGGTTTTGCTGGACCTCGTGTAATCGAACAAACGATTTTGGCGAAATTACCTGAAGGTTTTCAGCGCAGTGAATTTTTATTGGAGCATGGTGCGATCGATATGATTGTTCATCGTCATGATTTGACCAGTACTATTGCTCGTAATATTCGCAAATTGACGAAACAAGATGCAGCGTAATTTAGCATAAGCGGCCTATTTATGAATTCGCCTCTAAATTACACAACGAAAGCCCAATGGTTATCTTTTCTTGAGCAAGCTCATATAAAAGAAATAGACCTTGGGCTTTCGCGTATCTCAAAGGTATTTGAATCCCTTAAATTACCTCGTCCTAAAAAAATATTTACCTGTGCTGGTACAAACGGAAAAGGCAGTACACTGAGAATGTTAGAGCTCTTAGCATTAGAGCAAAATATGACAGTTGGTAAATATACGTCCCCCCACTTAATTGATTTTAATGAACGTATTGCCATTAATGATCAAAATGTCAGTGATGAATTATTAATTCAAGGGCTTAAGGCCGTTTATCAAGCCAAGGGAGATATATCATTAACCTATTTTGAATACACCACATTGGTGGCCTTTTATTTGTTTGCGCATTTAAATTTAGATATTTGGTTAATAGAAGTAGGCTTAGGTGGTAGATTAGATGCCAGTAATTGCATCGATGCTGATGTCAGTATTGTGACAAGTATTGCACTTGATCATGCCGATTGGCTAGGTACTGACTTAGATGTTATTCGTTTTGAAAAATGTGGAATTGGTCGTTCAAATAAACCATTAGTGTTAGGTCAAGATGTATTTACAGCTGATCTAGAACAGCGATTAGATACTTATTTTAATCCAATGCCACTGCTATATAACGCATCGAAGAATTTTCATTGGAAAGAATTGGATGAAAATCATTTTGAAATACACATTCAAAAAGAAGGTCAAATCATAGAGTTTACGGATTTAATTAAACCAAAATTACCCATCAATAATGCTTGTTGTGCTCTGAGTGCTTGGTTTTTAGCGGGTTTTAATTGTGATATAGAACAAATGAAAGCTGTTCTATCACAGTGGAAGTTGGCGGGGCGATTGACTGAAATCATTAAAAATGACGTTACCTATACCATTGATGTGGGTCATAATGCTCATGCTGCAGAATTTATTGCTCAACAAATTCCTAAACAGGATGTTTGTATTTTAGGTATGATGGCAGATAAAGATGTCATGAGTGTGACTCAAAGCCTTAAAAATGTAGCAAAAACTTTTATAATCGTGGATCTTCCTCTTCCCAGGGCAATCAAAAAAGAAAAGCTCAAACAATATATTGATAAACCTTGCATCACTGCGAATTCGGTTCAAGATGCACTCAATAAAATTGATAACATGCATGTTCAGTCTGTGCTTATTTGCGGATCCTTTATAACCTGTGGATTAGCGTTTGAAGTGTTAGAGCAAAACATAAACGAGGAAACAACATAATGGATGCTGGATTTCGTAAGCGTTTGGTTGGAGCATTAGTAATCGTGATTTTTGCAGGTGTTGTGCTTCCGCAAATTTTAGATGGCTCCGGACGCATTCCAGAGCGTGTTACCAATATCCCCGTTATTCCAGCTCAGCCTGATGTTTCTTCTTTGCAAAAAAATGAAGATCGCAGTATCTCAATTCCCGATTTATCGGTTATTTCTGAATCCAATCCAGTCGATTTATCCGAAGTTGCAAACGACCAAGCTCGAATTAAAGAAACTAAAACCGAAGGTCAAACACAGATTAAAGATCGAACCGTAGATTTTGAAGGGGATATGCTACAAGCCTATGCTATTCAAGTGGGCAGCTTTTCAAAAGAAGAAGGGGCGTTTGCCTTACGTGATCAATTACGTGCAAAAGGGTATCACGTTTATAGTAAAACAGGATTCACTAAAAGTGGCAGCGCTTTGATTCAAATTTTAGTGGGGCCCATTGCTAGTAAAGAAGATGCAAATGACATGGCAAAAAAATTAGAAAAAGAAGTCGATGTCAAAAGTCCTTGGGTCATGAAATATCAAGTTAAATAGAGGGTGATATGCAACTTATTTGGATAGATTGGTTGATGTTTGTCGTAGTTGGCATCTCCGCTGTTATTTCAATTAAACGTGGTTTTGTTAAAGAGGCCTTGTCTTTACTGGGTTGGGTTGTCGCCTTAGTTGTGTCAAGAATGTTTGTTGACGAGCTTTCATCACTTTTAGTGAATGTCATTGAGTCACCGCAGTGGCGAGTAGGTTTATCCTTTACTGTTTTATTTGGTGGGACATTAGTGTGTTTCGCGTTGTTTAATCATTTGGTCAATGAATTTATTCGTATGACAGGATTAAGCGGTTTAGATAGAGTTTTGGGTATGATCTTTGGTATACTGCGCGGCCTAATTTTGGTGGTGGTGGTTTTATCAATAGGTCGCATCTTTGCACTGGATGATATTTGGGCAAATTCACAGCTTGTTCCATATTTTGATCCAATAATAGAAATGGCTGGGCAATTAGTGAAAGACTTAACCGCCAACCCTGAAACTATAAAACAATTCTAGAAATCAGAAAATCTGATTTTTCGTTTCACAAATGTATTGCAGCAATCCTGTAATCTTATTAATTTTAAACGAGCTTAACTTATGTGTGGTATTGCTGGCATTTTTGCTTATTCTCCAGTTAATCAATCTCTTTATGATGCATTAACCGTCCTACAACATCGCGGCCAAGACGCTGCGGGTATCGTTACTGAAAAAGATGGAGACTTCTTTTTACGTAAAAGTAACGGACTAGTAAAGGACGTATTTCGTACTAGACACATGACTCGTTTAGCGGGAAACATGGGTATTGCTCATGTTCGTTATCCTACAGCAGGCACGTCAAGCTCTGCAGAAAGTCAGCCTTTTTATGTTAACTCGCCATACGGGATTGTATTAGCACATAATGGTAACTTAACCAACGCACACGGTTTATCAAAATCGTTGTATCAATCTGACTTACGTCATACTAATACCACATCGGATTCTGAAGTTTTATTAAATGTATTTGCTCATGAACTGCAAGTTCAAGGTAAATTACAGCCAAATGAAGAAGATATATTTGCTGCGGTGACTGGTGTTCATAATCGTTGTCGTGGCGCATACGCAGTCGTAGCGATGATTTCAAGTCACGGTATGGTCGCGTTTCGTGATTGTTTTGGTATTCGTCCAATTGTATATGGTGAGCGAAAAAATCAAGAAGGTAAAACAGAATATATGTTTGCCTCTGAGTCAGTGGCGTTAGATGCGTTAGGTTTTAAGCGAGTGCGCGAGCTTGATCCAGGTGAGGCGATGTACGTAGATAATAAAGGTATTTTGCATTCAAAAGTATGCGCAAAATTCGCTTCATTGCGTCCTTGTATTTTCGAACATGTGTATTTTGCACGACCTGATTCAATTATTGATGGTATTTCTGTTTATAAAGCGCGTTTAAGAATGGGCGAAACATTAGCTGATAAAATTTTAAAATTGCGCCCAGAACATGAAATTGACGTGGTGATGCCAATTCCAGATACATCTCGTACGTCTGCTCTTCAGTTGGCAAATCGTTTAGGGGTGAAATACCGTGAAGGTTTTATCAAAAATCGTTATATCGGTCGTACATTTATTATGCCGGGTCAGCAATTACGTAAAAAATCCGTTAAACAAAAACTGAATCCAATTGGTTTAGAGTTTAAAGGTAAAAACGTTTTGTTAGTGGATGACTCCATTGTACGCGGTACAACCTGCCAAGAAATTATTCAAATGGCACGTGATGCTGGTGCGAAAAAAGTATTCTTTGCCTCTGCGGCACCCGCTGTGCGTTATCCAAATGTTTATGGTATTGATATGCCAAGTGCCTCTGAGTTAATTGCACATGGCAAAACTGAAAAAGAAATCGAAGAAGTCATAGGATGCGATTGGTTGGTTTATCAAGATCTAGAAGATCTGATTAGTTGTGTACAGGTAGATGGCAATACTGCTCAAGAATTTGATTGCTCGGTATTTAATGGTAAATACATTACAGGCGATGTAGATGAAGCTTACTTTGCACAGTTAGAATTAAATCGTGCTGATGGCAATAAAAAGAAAAAATTGGATGCTAGTTATGATGGTATGATGGCGATCCATAACGACAATAGCACTGAATAATTAAAGTTTTTTAGTGGTATTAAAAAAACCGAACGTCAGTTCGGTTTTTTTTGTTTCAAATATATAGTTTTACAAATACCCGCCAACGGCTTGTAAATTTTCTAGGCGATTATCTTTAGTGATCCAAATAGATAGAGCGGTATCTTTATTTTTGCCCTCTGTTAAAAAGTCTAAGATGATGGGGGTGTTTTTCTTATAACGCACTTGCATCATTTCAAGAACAACAAAATCATGCTTTAACTGTTTGCCAGAATTTTCTCCGCGATTAATATCAACCACTTCATTCATTTTTAAATAGGCTATATTGACCACTAAGTCCGTTTGGTCACTGTCGTAATTTACAATTAATACATCGTTCTCAATCGTAGCCATTAACTTTTTAGCTGCTTGATTAGTGGTTGTGATTGTTCCATTTCCTTTAAACCATTGTCTGAATTCTTTGTCTTCAAAAATAATACCTGGGGTATAAACGGATTTAATTAACCCTTGGGATTTTAATAATCGTTGTCGATCTGTAAATTTGGATTGAGAATAGGTGTCTTTCCAGCCCAGTCGATCCCAGTAATCCACATGAAATGCCATAGGGATAAAGCTTTTAAATAATTCTGGGTTGGATTTTTGTGTTGATAGCCATTTGTCAGCGAGTGGACAACTTGAGCAACCTTCAGATGTGAATAGCTGCAAGAGTTGGGTTTTTTGTGTGCCACTTTCAAATATGGTTTTAGAAAAACAATTAAAGCTGATGAATAAAACTAGTATTAATGGGAGTGATCTCATGGCTTTATGCCCTCATTTTTTACATTAGAGTTCACAAGTTGAAAGTTATTACATTTGTAGTTCTGTTAATTGAATGTTGATTTTAAAATTAATTTGGTGAAAGCTTGTCATCGTGAATATTGATGCCTTCTTTTAACGAATCGAATAAATTATTTAAATTTTTATGGGTTCGAGCTCGACAAATGGTTTCACTGATCATGTGTTTAATTACATCTTCGTATGATAAATCATTATCCATTAAACAGGCTCTTGGGAAAAAACTTGTATGTCGGTTCATGCCAGGTATTAAATTCGCTTCCATAAAATAGCATTTACCTGAAGCGTCCATTTTTATATCAATGCGCCCAAAACCACAGGCGCCTAATCCTTCAAATGAAGATGCAGCAAGGGCTTTGATCCCATGTATTTCTTTTTCGTCGGATATTTTTTTTAACTCAGTGTTATAAATCATGGACGAATCACCTAAAATTCTTACAGAACCTTCAGTGATCTGTGGAATTAATTCAATTGCCGACAAAATCATTTTACCCAAATCATCTTTAATCACAGATACTGTAAATTCTCGTCCATTTAAAAACTCTTCAACCAAAATAGGTTGCTTAAATTTTTCATATAAAGCAGACACTTTAAATTGGTATTCTGCAAAGTTTTTTACAACAGATTGGTGGTCGATTCCTTTGCCGTCAGCTTCACCTAATGGTTTGACAAATAAAGGAAAGCCAAAAGGAAGTTGCGTTTCATTTGAAAATTGATTCGGCAGCGCAGTAAAAAAATGTGCCGTATTTATTCCAAGTTTAGCCAGATGCTGTTTTGCAAGCGCTTTATCTGTATCAAAATTTAATGCTTGTTTGTCAGAACCTGTAAAAATAATATGGTGATCAGCAAAGTATTGTGCAAAGAATATTTCATTACTTTCGATTAGAATGGATTTAGCGGTTAAAACCACTAAGTCAGGTCGGCGTTGGACAACACTTTGTAAGTCGTGATGCGTATTACATTGGGAGATCCTAACTGTGTAGCCCATTGCTTTTATTGCTTTTTCTACATCCTCACACACTAATTGTGAGCCAAAATCATTTTCATTTATTTGATTGTGATTAGATGTGATGATTTCAATCTTCATTTAACTGTTCCAATATTAATGATGGGGGCGATTAAATACACAATCACCTATTTAATTTAAGTCATTAAAAATTAAGTCGTAATCATAGCATAATATGCATTGTGTTTGTTCATACACGCAATAGATCAGAAAAAATGAATTCTTAGTAAATTCTATAAATCAATCGTTATAGTAAAATTTAAGTATAGGATATTTGAAAAATGCACCTTTACCGTTAAACGTGAAATTATGATTCTAATGTCTGGATTTACAGTAAATAACTCGACAAAACGCCCTTAAAACTCTATAGTCCGCCCTTTTTTTAACACGCCTTTTTTTAACTCGCCTTTTTAAATCATATTTAAACTTGCGCCAGCAATCCTAGTTTTTGACTTTGAATGCATTTACCTCAGGAAACCTTCTTTTGATTAGTACAGCAAACATTACCATGCAGTTTGGTAACGAACCTTTATTTGAAAACATTTCAGCAAAATTTAGTAATGGTAATCGTTACGGATTAATTGGCGCCAATGGCTGTGGTAAGTCAACGTTCATGAAAATTTTGACAGGTGAATTAACCCCATCGGCGGGTAATGTGTCGATTACTCCTGGTGCAAAAGTCGGTACATTAAATCAAAACCAATACGCGTTTGAAGAATACTCAGTCGTTGATGCCGTAATCATGGGTGACGTAGCGCTTTGGAAGGTCAAACAAGCACGTGAAGCGATTTATGCATTACCTGAAATGAGCGAAGAACAGGGTATGGAAGTAGCCAATCTTGAAGTTGAATTTGCTGAAATGGATGGTTATAGTGCAGAATCTCGTGCCGGTGAAATCCTAATTGAAGCGGGCATCGCAGAAGAATTTCACTTTGATTTAATGAGCGAATTAGCACCGGGTTGGAAATTACGTGTGTTATTAGCGCAGGCATTATTCTCAAATCCTGATATTTTGTTACTTGATGAGCCAACCAACAACTTGGATATCGACAGTATCAACTGGTTAGCAGACGTATTAAATCAGCGTAAATCCACCATGATTATTATTTCCCATGATCGACATTTCTTAAATGCTGTATGTACACACATGGCAGATATCGATTATGGTGAATTAAGAATTTACCCTGGTAACTATGAATATTTCCTAGAAGCGTCTGCGTTAATTCGTGAACAGCTTTTAACTTCTAATGCCAAGAAAAGCCAAGAAATGGACGAGCTTCAAGCGTTTGTTAATCGTTTTTCTGCAAATGCATCTAAGGCTAAGCAAGCAAGCTCACGTGCTAAAAAATTAGAAAAAATCAGTTTAGACGAAGTGAAATCAACTAGTAGAATGGCGCCGTCATTGCGTTTTAAACAAGATAAAAAACTACATAGACAGGCATTAATTCTTGAAGAATTAGGTCATGGTTTTGATGAAGGGCCGTTATTTAAAAATGGCAATATGATTCTAGAAGCCGGGGCTAAGCTTGCGGTAATCGGTGAGAACGGTGCGGGTAAAACCACATTTATTCGTTGTTTAATGAATGAAATCAAAGCCAATGAGGGTAAAGTAAAATGGTCGGAAAATGCAGTCATAGGTTACTGTCCTCAAGACTCAAGTAATGATTTTGATAATGACTTAACCATCTTTGAATGGATGAGCCAGTGGCGTACGCCAAAGCATGACGATTTAATGGTTCGTGGCATGCTGGGTCGTTTATTATTTGTTGATGAAGACGCAAACAAAAAAGCCCGTGTGTGTTCAGGCGGTGAGAAAAACCGTTTAATGTTTGGTAAATTAATGATGATGGACATCAATGTTTTAGTGATGGATGAACCAACTAACCACATGGACTTAGAAGCTATTGATGCCCTAAATAAAGCATTAGAACTGTTTGATGGCACCTTAATTTTTGTCAGCCACGATAGAGCGTTTGTATCATCATTAGCGACACGAATTGTTGAGATCAAAGACGAACAAGCCATTGATTTCCAAGGCACATACGATGAGTATTTATCGATTCGTAAATAATGTAACTTAGAAATAATTCAAAAAGCGGTGCACTCACTTAAAGTGGCCGCTAATTTTTAATTCCTATTGATTCGGCTTTAAAAAACGCCACTTCCTTTTGTTGAGTTCAATCTTTGATCTGCAATTTAACAACACTGTAAAATTCATAAATAATAAATAAACTGCCTGATTGGCAAAATCTAACAACCATATTGCAATTTTTGCGGTTGTTGTTTGTCCTTATCCCTCTAAACTAACCCCATACAACTATCCATCTCAAAAACTATTTAATTCAAAGCTATTTAAATCAAAGCTATCTACATCAAACTAAAACCTTACTAAATTAAAACCCTTAGCAAACTAAAATTAGGGTAACGACGTATAGGTATTAAGTACAAGATTGACACATAAAAAATTGTATTTTAAAAAGTTCATCAACGAGCGAAACGGGAGACACAATGGGTTTATTAGTAAACGGGCAGTGGAACAATAACTGGTACAATACAAAAAAAACAGGTGGCAAATTTGTACGTAATGATTCAATTTTTAGAAATTGGATTACCAAATCTGGAGAATCTGCAAAAACAGGAACACCTGACTTTAAAGCAGAACCAGGGCGGTATCATTTGTATGTATCCTTAGCCTGTCCATGGGCACATCGAACGTTAATTTTCAGGAAGCTTAAAGGCCTTGAGAATATGATTTCATTGTCAGTTGTTAATCCATTTATGCTTGATGAAGGCTGGACATTTGAACCGCATAAAGATGTGATCGCTGATGAAGTGAATAAAAAGACTCGTTTACATGAGATTTACACATTAGCAAAAAATGATTACACCGGTCGAGTTACCGTTCCAGTTTTGTGGGACAAACAACTCAATACCATCGTCAGTAATGAATCCTCTGAAATCATCAGAATGTTCAATGAGGCATTTGATGATATTGGCGCAAAAGAAGGAGATTACTACCCAATTGAATTACGCGACCAAATAGACCAATTAAATGCATGGATTTACCATAATGTGAATAATGGTGTGTATAAAGCCGGTTTTGCCACGACAGAATCAGCCTATGACGAAGCGGTAACGCAATTGTTTGATGTATTAGATCAGCTAGATCAGCGCTTAAGCTTGCAACGATATTTAACTGGATCAACCATCACCGAAGCAGATTGGCGATTGTTCACTACTTTGATTCGATTTGATGCAGTGTATGTCGGGCATTTTAAATGCAATTTAAAACGCATTGAGGATTATCCAGCGTTAAGTCATTATGTGAGAGATTTGTATCAGCAACCAGGTGTTGCCTCAACGGTGAATATTGATAATATTAAAGCGCATTACTATGGATCTCATGACATGATTAATCCGACTTTGATCATTCCCAAAGGGCCAATTTTGAATTTTAATGCGCCCCATGACAGAGATCGTTTTACAAGGTGATTATCAGGCACTTAAGTAAGCCGAGCTTACTTTTTTGTGCTTCTATCAATTTGGCTATGTTTTAAATTGTTGTGGCTGGATGCAAAATCATAATGCTGATCTAAGCTGAGATTTATACACCCACAATGACATAGCCTATGAATCCACAGCATTTTCAAAACATACTTAAGCAGGTAAGCAAGCTCGATCCTGTTCAAAAACAAACTCTATCCACCGCTTTAGTTGCACAAGAAAATCCCATTCTTACACGACTGTCTAAAGAAGTGATCACCCACTCAAAATGCATTCATTGTCAAAGTAACCGCTTGCGAAAATACGGTTTTAGTAATGGCAGACAGCGATTTTTTTGCAACGAATGTCGCAAAAGTTTTGTGTGCACTCGAGGCAGTGCTTATTTTTATCAGCACAAACCTGAGCTTTGGCAAAAATACTTAGAGCACATGCTTGACCAAGATAGTATTCGGCGTTGCGCAAAAGATTTGAATATTTGTGTGACTACCTCTTTTAATTGGCGTCATCGTTTTATGAATGCTACTCAAAACACCTATGAATCAAGGCTTGAAGGTATTATTGAAGCAGATGAAACGTATTTTCGAGAATCTAAAAAAGGCGAGCGAAACTTAAACCGACCTGCAAGACAACGAGGATCTAAAGCATCCACACCTGGCATTAATCAGCACGATTGGGTGGCAGTGTTAACCGCTAAAGATCGAAATCATCATGAATTTGATCAAATATTAACCCACGTAAATGGCGCTGAAATCAATCAATGCTTAGGCTGCAAAATTGCCGACGAATCTGTTTTATGTACCGATGGGCAGCCGGCTTATAATCAAATTTGCAAAGAACATCATTTGCATCATGTTGTGATAACCAACAATCAAACGCAGCAAAGTTTGTATCATATTCAAAATATCAATAATTACCACAGTCAGTTAAAGCGTTGGTATTTGAAGATGCATGGAGTGGCCAGTAAGTATTTAGCGAAGTATTTGGGTTGGTTTAGAATGCTGGACTGGCACAAATATCAGACCTTTTCTAGCGACATTAAGAGCGAAAGCGAAAAACTGTTTGAATTCAAACTGTTACAGGTGCAGCAACATAAATTCAAAACATAGCCATCAATTTGGCCTTTTCTCATGCATTTAATGAAATTGTGCTTAACATCATTTAAACTTCCCAATAAATTGAATTGATAGTAGTTGAAAATAATGAATTCTAGCAAAACTGTAAAAGTATCTTCCGTTTTATCTCATAAAAAGAAGTTGTCCAAACAAGAGGAACAATTTAATAAAAACTGGAAAAAAGTACAGTCGTTAGAAAAAAGAAACCAAAAACTAAAAATAGAAGTAGTGACGTTTTCTAAAACGGTGATGTCCGATTTAGCGCAAACAGAGCGTGAATCTCAAGCGGCTATAATCAGTTTAATCACTCAATTATTAACCTTTGCTGGGCGTAAATCATTAAGCAAATGGGAAAAAGAAACGTTATTTCTATGGATTAAAGAAAATATTGAAATGTTATACGCTAATCCCATGACCGATCACAAGGTGATGCAAAATATACAAAAACAATATATGGACACAGTTAAAAATTACTACGACCCAGAAGGTCTATCAGATTTACAAGATCAACAATCCGATGAAGAATCTCTATTTGATGATGTGGAAGGTAAAGATTCATTTGAGAATAATTTCGATGAAATGGCCAAGCGAATGGCAGAAGAAATGGGCGTCGATGTTGATGCTATTAAAGAAGAATTTTCCAAGCAATTTGGGGATGACTTTTTTGATAAAGATTCTGAGATTAATTCTAATAAAGATGTCGACACAGACAAAATATTTAAAAAATCCTCAATCAATAAAATGTTCAAAAAAATTGCCAGTGTCATCCATCCTGATAAAGCAACCACAGCAGAAGACAGAGAAAAGTTTCATGATGTGATGTCTGTTTTATCTACAGCAAGAGATAATAATGATGTGTTGACGATTTTCTCATTATTTGATGAATATGTAGGACAGTCTGCATTTGATATTATTGATGGCGATATTTCGCAGATTAATGAATTATTAAAAAAACGCATCGACACGTTGAATGACGAAAAACAACAGATCATTTACGAAAACCCAATACATGGTGCAGTGTATTCAAAATTTAAAAAAGCCACAAAAGCCAAAACTCAAAAAGAAATTGATGAATATAAAATTGAAATTACAAATGATATAGAAATGTATGAAATGTTTTTAAATCAAGTGACCAGTTTAAAAAAACTGAAACCGATTTTAGAGGAAAAGTATTATCGTACGAATGCGTTTTACTAAAAAAGTAAACCTTAATCGAAATATCGGTTAAGGTTTTTTAAATAGGCTATTAAGTTTTAAGCTAAGTGCTTATTAAAAAACGTCAATGTGCGTTCCCAAGATAATTCTGCTGCAGTTTCCACATATCGGGCAGTAGAGTCATTATGAAAACCATGATTCGCATCTTTATAAACATACGCTTGATAATCAGCCTTCATTGATTTTAATTGCACTTCATAATCAGGCCAAGAAGCATTCACGCGTTTATCTAATTCAGCAAATTGTAATAATAACGGCGCTTTAATATTTTTGATGATGCTTGATTCAGCGGGTGTTCCATAATAAGGCACGGCAGCGTTAATTGTATCGGGAATACGAGCGGCCAACATGTTTGACACATAACCCCCAAAACAAAATCCAACGACACCTAATTTATCAGTGGTTAATTCATGATTTTTCAAAAAATAAGCCGCATTTATAAAGTCCGTTTCTACTTTGGCTTTATCTAATGAGCTTTGCATAGAACGGCCCTCATCGTCGTTTCCTGGGTATCCACCTAATGTGTGTAATATGTCAGGAGCAAACGCAATAAATCCAGCCTTGGCTAATCTGCGAGCGACATCTTTGATGTAAGGATTTAAGCCACGGTTTTCATGTACTACCAAAACCGCTGGTAATTTTTTAGCCATCATGCCTTCTTTAACTTTAGGCATTACCAAATAACCACGACCTTCACCTAAGCCGTCTTTTGAAGGGAAAGTAGCGTAACTTGCGGTGATATCCTCATCATTAAAAGATACTTGTTCAGCCATGGCATAATTAGGAAGTAAGCCACCACTAACGGCAGCAGCGGTTAACCCTATAGCGGTTAAACGACGTAAAAAAGTACGACGATCAATATCGCCATGAGCGTATTCATCGTACCAATCAAAAGCTTCTTGAGGGATTTGTTTAGCATTAACAGTGACGGTTTTAGGTAATGACATTATTGGGCTCTCCAGTGGTAATTGTGAAATATAATGAGTTGAGTTGTATACGAATAAAGCAAAAAATCGGATGACAAAAAACACTTTAATTTATAAAACGATGACTAAGCAAGTATTTTTTTTGAGTGACAGGGTGTCACGTAATTTAGTTTTAGATTTGTTTTAATTGCAATTTCAAATGTTTGGCTGCCATGGCATAGCCACCATTGTTGGCATCAATAAAATGAAAATGTCGATGCTGATAATCTATTACCATGCACGTTGCAATCGCAGCATCTGTTTGATGAATCCCATACACTAATAATTTTTGTTGGTGGCAAAGATCTAAATATTTCATGAGTTCCAGTCTTTGTTGTTTTGATCCACTAATAATCATACGCAAAGTTTCATCAAATTTTTGAAAATCACTGTTTTCAATAAAACGGGTTTTATATTCCCCCCATTGCGTTGAATCGGTTGTGATTTTTTTAGCAATTAAATATTTACCAATCAAAATTAATGTCCATGATTTAGCTAAAATATTTATTTTTTTCATAAACCCAATACGATTAAATTTGATTTTGATTTCCTTAAGTATTTTAAGGATGGATAAAGAGAGTGACATTTTGTCAATTGAAATTGGGTTGTATTCGTGAATACCTCCATAAATTTCACATATTTTTTGATAAATACCTTGGTAATGTGATTGTTGATTGTCAGTGTCTAGTACTTGAATCATCAATGCTATTGTTTCTTGTTTGGGGCTTTTAAACTCATTCCAACGACATTCAAAACCACTAAAATCCGCTTTTGAAGCAAAAGCGTGTTCATCAATTAAATATTGACTGTCTGGTTGTTTGATTAATGTTTCAGCTAGTTGTAGCGCGCCGCCTAAAAACATTGCTTGGTGATTATGTTCGCTGCTTTTGTATTTGGCCACTTTTAAAACAGATTGGGAAGATATTAAATTAAATGGCACCATACCAATTCGTAAATGCAATGAAAACGCATCCTGAGCCATTTTTTTAGTACCCAGCAAAGCTTCGCTTACCGCTTGAATATCGCTAGGGTGTATACAAAAACTCGCACCATCCCCACCAAAAACAAAGGGAATACTTCTATGGCCGATGGCATTTAATACAGCCACTACTACTGAGCCACTAATGGAATTGACGTCTTTATATTGTCCAGCTTCAATGGCAACGGTAGAACCTTTAATGTCCGCCACAACAATCAACCAATCTTCAGGAAGGGATTGATATACGCTTGGATCTGAAAATAACTGAAAATCAGTGAATGGCGCAAGGTGTTCAAAAAAAGATTGAGTATCAGTCATGTTCAGGATTTAAATAGTAATAGTGTGTATTAACTATACGCAATAAATAGTGATTTGGTTTTATTATTGTGAATTTAGTGAGGTGGGTTATTTGTAAGCTTTAAAAAATCAAATTAAGAGTTAGCAATAATAAATTAAAAGTAAGTCGCACTGTTAGGTAGACTTGCTAAAGAGATTCAATATTGTAATAGGGCGCCAGTACGATCCTTTCCGTCTCATCGTATTCAGATTAAATTAGACATGAAACGAGGGCAAGCGCTCGCCCACATTAAGTCTTGCGACTTTAGCTGTTTATACACTCACTGATATTTATGCTCCAGGCATAAAAAAGCCCCGATACTAGCGTATCGAGGCTTTGGAATTGGTGGAGACGGCGGGGATCGAACCCGCGTCCGCAAATCCTCCATTCATGGTACTACATGCTTAGCTCATTCTATAATTTAATCTCGGTGACGCCGAAGAGCAGGCTTCACTTTGATGAGTCTAGTTAGAGTTTAGCCGATTGAACCTAGACGATTCTCCTGGCGATCCTGACATAATGACCGAGATACACACAATTCAGGCCTAACACGTATCTCAGTGGCGAGCTTATTAAGCTGCCAAGGCCTCTTGGCCGTAGTTAGCATCGTTTGCAACTATAAAGTTTACAACTTTGGATTAACGAGATTGGTTGTCATCTCGGCATGCACCTAAAACTTTGTAATCCACGTCGAAGCCATGTCGTCCCCGAATAGTGTTAACTATTTTAAGTCTGTGTATTGTAACGCTTATCTTGTTATTAGCAATGTTTTAGCGTTTTATTTTTATATTGAAGTCTACTTTACCACTTACATCGGTTTGTTTGATTGAGTAAGTTTCGATGGTTAAGCCATAACTTGTGTTTACATCTCCCATAAATCGAATCAGTTGATCAAATATTTGATCTTTGCCTGAAAGGTTAATAGCGTCATTACCTTCTGATGAACTTTTATCAATGATAATTGCAAATTTTTTAGATGAGTCATTAACCATTGCTGTCATGGATTTATTTATATTGTTTACACTTGGGCGACTGGTTTGTTGAGCAATAACAGCGTTTTGTTTTGCTTGAATGATTTGGGGCACTACTTTTTGTATGTCGCGGTAGGTTTTTTGAGTTTGGTTTAATTGTTCATTGGCTTTAATTTTTGCGTTTACACTAGGGTTATAAAGGGCAAAATATCCAATGCATAATATAACAAATACAGTCAAAAACTGGGTTAGGATTTTGTCTCTACCAGATAGCTGATTATATTTGTCTGTTAAATTTATGATGGTTTCGTTTTCTAATATATTCATTTCGCACTCACTTTTAAAACGCCTAGGACTTTGCCTGATTCATTTTTTTGGCTTGTGTAGATTGCATCGTACCCATTGTTGCTCATGCCGACACGAATTTGCTCTAAAATACTGTCATTTCTAGCCGAAAGGGTGAAAATCCAGTCCTGACTTTTTTCGCTGTAACGCATTTCGGTAATGGAAAATGCATGTCTTGCTTTTAGTGTAGAAATATCGGTAATTGGATTTAAAGTTGACACTTTAGTGTTTGGTGCTTCTATTTCGTCATAATTAGCTAATTCGTTTTTAAGTTGTCTTACTACTCGATTCTTTTTGTTTTTCAACTCAGGTGCAACTTGTTCAATCATTTTGCTATTGGCTTGCCAAAGTGCATCTATTTTAAGTTGGGTATTGTTTGCTTGAATGTAGTTTAAAGTCACTAAGCATATTACAGCGATTAAAGAAGCTGCTAAAAAGGTTGAAATGATTTTAATTCTTGCAAATAACGCATCGTTTGTTGTTGCTGTATTTAATAAATTTAGGCGTCGTTTAGCGGAAATATAGTTGTCGCTCATTTGTTCCAATAAACTAGGTTGGATGACATGTAAATTAATATTGGAATGTCCGCTGGCTTCAAGTTGTGCCTTAATCAAACTGATTCGATCGTCTTGATTTGAGTAAAATAATTCAATTTCTTTTGATTGATCCTCATCTGCATTAGGATCTAACTGAGTTATCGCAAAGGTTAATTGCTCAAATGGAAGTGCAATTAATTGGTTGTCTTGTTTTAATAATACGCGATTTTCGTCGATCGTTATTGAAATAGAATTGAGATTCTCGCTGCCAGTAAATTGTGCATCTAAGTTTACGTGAATCACATTAACTTGAATGTCTGCAAATGCTTCGACTATTTGTGCGACTAAAGTTGGGTTGAATACGCAGGTCCAAACGCTACCATTTTGTGGTTTGTGTAAGGCTTTAAATTCGCAATCTTCAACATTTTGTGCAATTTCTTCTTCTAAGGCAATGGGTAAAATGCGATTTAAATTGCTTGTCTGTGAACTTGGAATATTGGCTTTTAATACACTTACTAATTGCGTGTTTAAAAAATAAGTCGCAGAAACTTCATGCACACCTTGTGCATTAAGGTAATTTTGTAGTTGACCTAAATCCCCTTGCTCTATTGCTTGGCGAGATCCGTGGTCAATCAATAACCATTGAATCTGTTCGTCATCGATGGCTCTTATGTATAAATGGCTAGACATAATGGATTCTTATTTATAATGGAACGAATTTTCGTTGATAAATTTGTACAGGTTTGGATTGATCGATTGGGCGATAAATAAATATATCGCGCATACGTTCAATGGTGTCCTGTTCGTTGTCAGTTGGCATAGTAATTAATATACGCGCAACAAAAAACTCACTTATATGAGTCAATAAAGAGGATGGAAGTTCTTCTTTAAAATCTTGCATTGAAGGCATATTAATAAAATCATCCACGCTTTTAAAGCCGCCAGCATCTTGTATTTTAATAATTTCGCTAATAATACCACTATTTAAACTTGGGTGAAGTGCGCTTAATACTCTTGCGGGTGCTTCATTAATATTTAATTTACTATTTGCAGGCAGTATTGAAAAATTTTCAAGTGCAATATTGTAAAGTGATAATCTTTGTTCAATTGTACGATCACTGACTAATAATATTTCAGATAAATCAGCAAAGGGGAGGCCGCTTTTTAAGTATTTAGGCTCATCATAGTCAAAATTAACTCCCACATTTGAGCTGCTTTGGATAAAGTTTGATGCTTCTAATAAAAAGTCTTCAAGCTCTACAGCTGATTTGATTTCACCTGTTTGCGGATCTGAAAAATTATCCCCGCTCCAATCATCTTGTAACGCATTAAATGAATTCTCAGTTTCAAATATTGCGGATTTTGCTAGGATTTCTTTGGCGGAAAATGGATATTGATTGATTGTTTTTTCATTGTATAAAAGATTTAGGTTAAGTAATCCATCAAGTGGATAAATAGAAAAATCGATGCTTGCACCTAATATGTTCTCTAGTGGCTTGTCCATTAAATATGGCCAGTCATGCCCTGTTGTGTTTTGAGAAATGCTTAAGCGATCCTGTTGTAAAAAATCCAAAACTAATCGTTCTGCGGATAATTCAATTTGTTCAAATTTCATCAAAGTGATAGAGGTTGATAGTTTGCCTTGTAAGCGAACTTGTTTGGCTAAAATTAAACCAAATATGCCAATCAATATCGTGATCATGACCAATACTTGAAACAGAGCAACACCTTTTTGATTACGAATCATCAGCGAGTACCCAATTAGTTTGGTGTGGAAGGGCGATGAGTTTTTTAAATGTACCAAATCGATTCGACTCAATTGTAATTTCTATAGCGTATGTGTATGCGCTAGGAAATCTAAATGTATCAAGGGGCATTTGTTGGGAGCTACCGGATTCGTCATTTTGGCTGCTGCGATATAAAAAGTCATATTTGATTGCGTTCACATCACCTAGAATCGGTACTTTTATTATCGGTGCATCATTAGGTTGATCTAAATGATATTGGTGAATTCTGACTAAACATGATCCTTCGGTACTGGTTGACACCGGTTGGCAAATTTCAGAAGCAGAGGGGACAAGTTGATAATGCACTCGTTGTAAATCACTGCGTAAATTTTGCGCACGCTCAGGTAATAACCAACTATTTCTAGTGAAACTAAACAAACCGTTATTGTCAGTTTGCATGGGTGCATAATAATCGAAATACTCATCTCGAATGCCCCTAGAGGGTTCAAAAAAACGTAAGTCCTGTTGGATTTTATCCATCGCCCTTTGTAGCTGTCTGATTGCTTGATCATTTTTTAAAAAACGATCACGCATTTGTCCGCCCTGTTTAACAAGGCTAATGGCGCCAAGCATAAGGGCTGAAAACAAAACTAACGAAATTAATACTTCAATTAATGTAAAGCCGCGTTGGTTCATTGCAATAACCCTTTTATTAAAAGTGTTTGCATTGTTGCATGTCCAAGCTCGTCTTCAGGGGTTACTTCAACAGTTAGTACTAAATAGCTGTCTGGAATTTTTAGGGGCTCTTCAAAGCCATTGCTGTCGCCAGCAGAATTAAAACTTTCAGAAAATACTTCGAAGTCTTCGATTTCTCGAAGGCCAATTTCTTGTTCGGCCTGTGCTTCTTGGAGTTTATTTAAAGGTTCAACAGTTTGTGTAATTGTCCACTTTTTATCAAACATAGAAATTGAAAATGAGGGTTCAACCTGGGTGCTGCCAGAAAGAGTCAATCTTTCAATTTGGTATTGAGCTACATAGTTGGCTTGTAAATTTTGTTCAGCTCGAATGGAGTTATTTGTGCTGCTTTGAAATCCAGCAGTAAGTGATGTGGCTGCAAATGCAAAAATTAAAAGTGCCATCATCACTTCAATCAATGTAAAACCCGATTGATAGTAAACGTTGGGTAAGTTCGAATGTTTAAAGGACGAAATTTGCATTAAAAATCATCCTCCTCAATTCTTGAAATCACAGGTCGATTAAAACCATCGCTGATGATTTGATAGGTAAGAGGGGGTTGTTCAAAATCTTGAGTTTGCTCTATAATTGACAGCGTAAATGCGTTACTTAATTCTCCATTTAAATCTAAATAAATATGAGGCTCTAAACCAACGGTTTTACTTGAACCGTTAGAATTAAAGCTTTCGCTGTAAATTTCAAAATCGGCTATTTCTTTTAATCCGATTTCAAGTTGTTCTTCTTCACTTGGAAATACATCTAATAATGCAACTGGGTTATTATCAATTGATAATTCAAATATATAGATGTCTTCAAATTCAACACTGACAAATCGCTCATTTTGAATGGGGACCCAATTGTAAATAGGGTCCCCCGTTTCTTCATCCTGTGTAATTGCAATGCGCTCTAAAAACCAGTATCCGGCTTCGGTAAAATATAAACCAAACGAAGTTTGCTTAAATGAGGCATGGTCTGACAAATCAAGTAATGTGTCGCGAAATATTTCGCTTTGATCTTGCATTTCCATCCAGTTGGATTTACGCGTAGAAATCGTCACCGAGGCGAAAATCACAGAGATGATCGCAAGGGCAACTAATATTTCAACTAGGGTGAATCCACGGGTTTTTTGCATGTATTTTATTCTTCGTCTTGATTGGTGATGTCATCAATTGTGTCAGACTCGCCATCGGGACCATTAGAAATAATTAGGATTTTCCCGCCATCCATTTCAAAATAAAGTTCATTTTTCCAGCCATCAACAGGTTTGGAAGCAATGAATTTCTTTTCTACTAATTCATCTAATGAAACACTTTGCATTTTCTTCGTGCCATATTCTAGTTTGTATAAACTTAATGCGTTTTCAAGTGACTTCATGGCGATGCCAGTGGTTTTGATTTTGCCTTTTTCACCATTGTTTAAAACTTGTGGAATTATGGCAGCAGAAATTGCAGCAAATAATACTAATGCCACAAGAATTTCAATTAACGTCATGCCTTTTTGGTTCGATAAAGTTGGGATGTGTTTTTTCATAATACGGAGCTCATGCTGGTGATTGGGAGTACAATAGCTAGTACGATGACTAATACTACTGCACCGATAAGTAAAATCATTAAAGGTGAAATTAAACTGATCATTGAATCGATCAAGTTCCTAAGTTGACTCTCTTCAGAGGCACTAGTTCGCTGTAACATGGCAGATAAGTCGCCAGAAGCTTCACCTGATTGAATCATATGTAGCATCATTGGACGAAAATAGCCTGTTTCGCGCAGCGCTTTATGCAATGATCCGCCTTCGCTGACCGACGTCATCGCTTTTACTAGGGTTTTTTGAATAGGGATATTTTCGACCACGTCTTTGGCGATACGCATGGCTTCTACAAGGGGGACGCCTGCTTTGGTTAATATGGCTAACGTACCCACATAACGTGAGGCATTAAACCCTTTGCTCATTTTTTTAATTAATGGCAGTTTTAAATATAAGCGATGGGTTTTTTCTAAGCGATTTGGTTTAGCATTCCAAATTTTGAAAAGTATAAAGTCTAAAATAATGCCAAAAAAAGCATAAATTCCATATTGGCGAATCCAGTCGCTGATTGCAATGACTACTTTTGTAGGCCCTGGAAGCTCAGCATCCACACTATCAAATATGCCAGTAATTGTCGGAACAACTAAAACCATTAGGCCAATTGTAATGCCAATGGCGACAGTAACAAGAATCGTTGGATAAATTGCGGCGGATTTGAGTTTTTTCTCGATTCCCTGCTGGTTTTCCATGTAGTCCGCAAGGTTGTTTAATACCAGTGCTAAGTTACCAGAGTGTTCACCTGCAGAAACTGTTGAGCAATAAAGCTTAGAAAACGCACGAGGAAATTCTTGTAAGCTTTGAGCCAAAGTATGACCTTCAAGTACTTTGCTTCGAACTGCAGCAAAAATGCGTCGCTCTTTATTGTTTTCCGCTTGTTCAACCAATGCCGATAAGCACTCCTCAAGGGGTAGGCCTGAAGAAATTAAGGTTGATAATTGACGAGTAAACATTGAAAGCTCATCAGTGGATAAGCTCGGGTCCATCAAAGATGATAAAAAACCGCGATTACTGTTTTTCTTCTCTTTTGTTTGTTTGATGTCAATTGGAAATAAATCTTGATCACGCAATTTTTGGCGAACTAATCGTTCGCTATCGGCTTCTATTAAACCTTTTTTCTTTTTGCCAGTTGCATTGACGATGGCTGTGTATTCAAAAGCTGCCATTATTTACTCCGACATACACGTAGCACTTCATCAAGACTGGTTCGTCCGTTTAGAATCTTGCCAATGCCATCTTGTAAAATACTCGGTGTGGCTGTGCGAGCTTGAGCGGTCATTTCTTGTTCACTGGATCCATCGTGAATCATGGTGCGTAAAGTGTCATCAATTTGTACAATTTCGTAAATACCTAAGCGGCCTTTGTAGCCTGTGTTTTTACAATCTTTACATCCACAAGCGCGATAAATTTGCACGGGTTGTGCTGAATCAATTTCAAGTACTTTGCATTCAGCTTCGTCAGGTATATACGCTTCTTTACAGCTAGCGCATAGGGTTCTGACTAGGCGTTGCGCCAATACGCCGATTAAACTTGAAGACAATAAAAATGGCTCAACACCCATATCTTGTAAACGGGTTAAAGAGCCAATTGCTGAGTTGGTGTGTAAGGTTGATAGTACTAAGTGACCTGTTAATGAAGCTTGAACTGCAATTTCAACTGTCTCAAAGTCACGAATCTCACCGATCATCACAACATCGGGATCTTGACGTAATATTGCACGTAGTCCAGCTGCGAAGGTCATGTCCACCTTTGTGTTCACTTGGGTTTGGCCAATACCTGGCAGAGAATACTCAATTGGATCTTCAACCGTCATGATATTGCGTTGATGATCATTTAATGATTCTAATGCGCCGTAAAGGGTGGTGGTTTTACCAGAACCAGTTGGACCTGTTACCAAAATAATACCGTGAGGGCGGGAAATTAAATTGTTGATGCGATCTAAATCTGTGGGCGTCATACCTAAATGGGTTAAATCTAAGCGCCCAGCTTGTTTGTCCAACAAGCGCATTACAACACGTTCCCCGTGATTAGAAGGTAAAGTTGAAACACGAACATCCACTTCACGCCCTGCTAAACGTAAACTGATGCGGCCATCTTGCGGTACGCGTTTTTCTGCGATGTCTAATTTTGCCATTACTTTAATACGAGAAACTAATAACGGAGCAAGTGCGCGTTTTGGTTGCACTACTTCTCGTAATACACCATCAGCACGAAAGCGAATAACCAAGCGTTTTTCAAAGGTTTCAATATGAATATCCGATGCGTTTTCTTTAATGGCTTCAGCTAATACGGCATTAATTAATTTAATAATTGGCGCGTCGCCTTCTTGCTCAAGTAAATCTTCTGTTTCAGGAACACTGGCAGCTAAACTGGTTAAATCTAAGTCATCACCTATATCTTCAACCATTTGCATGGCTTCTTCGCTGTCGCCTTCTTGATAGATTTGATTAAGTAAGGTTTCAAATAACCCTTCAGTGATCAGCTCAATAGTTGCTGATGCGCCACATGCTCTTTGTGTTTCTAAAATAGCAGCCATAGGCGTATGGGATGTGTGCATGATCTTTGATTGATCGGTTTGATGATCAATAATGATTTGATTGCGCTTAGCAAAACCAAAAGGTAAGCGACGTATAAAAAAATGTTCTTGAGCAAAATTCAAAGACATGTATCGTCCATTTATTAGTGGCAAAATCGAAAGTAGGACAGAGGATAGCGTCCAAAGTTCACAAATCAAGTGGTTTCTTTTTAGTTTATGTGAAATATCACTTTTTGCTACAAAGCTCGCGATTATTATGTGGTTAAAGATGGGTTGTTAGGTTGAAAAATAGGCAATATTTGAAATGTATATTTAATTCATTGTTAGGTATCAGTATTTTTATAAAAGAATTTTTTTGAAACGTGTATTTTTGCTTAAAAAATAGGCTACGCTGTATGCTGTAGTCCTGATTGTGCGTAGTTTTAGTGCGGTTTGCACCAGTTTGTGTCACTTTGTAAATTATTTTTCATTTACGTTATAGATATATTCGAATTGGAGACCTATAATGTCGCGCGGATTTGCTTTGACTTTTTTTATTGAATATTCGGTCAGAAGTAAAATCATGCGGTATTGCTTTGCTGCTGCAAATATATTCTTTTGATGATGCTTGTTTATGAGTGTTATCGAATCATTTTCAAACTTTTAAAATTAAACTTTAATATAGGCAATCTTTATGATTAAAATCAAAAAAGGCCTTGATCTACCGTTAGCTGGTGCACCTTTGCAGCAGATTTCTGACGGGCAGCCGGTGAAAACCGTTGCTGTTGTTGGATTTGACTATCATGGCATGAAGCCAAGTATGAAAGTCAAAGTCGGCGATACGGTCAAGAAAGGTCAAGTATTGTTTGCTGATAAAAAGAATGAAGGGGTGGTTTTTACCGCGCCGGCTTCTGGATCAGTAACGGCTATCAATCGTGGGGCTAAACGTGCTTTTCAATCGGTTGTGATTGAAAAACAAGGTGATGAGCAAGAGACTTTCGCTCAATATGCACCAGATGCAATTTCTGCATTAACGGCACAGCAAATCACTGATAACTTAGTTAATAGTGGCTTATGGACGGCATTGCGTACTCGTCCTTATTCTAAAGTGCCTGCTATTACATCTACACCAAAAGCAGTTTTCATTACAGCGATGGATACAAATCCTGGTGCACTAGATGCTCAAGTAGTCATCAGCGAAGATAAAGATGCGTTCTTATTAGGTCAAAGCATTGTTGCTAAATTGACGACAGGCAAAACTTATTTATGTGTGGATGCCGATAGTCAAATTCAAGCGGCACCTGGTGTGCAATTAGAGACTTTCTCTGGTGTGCATCCTGCTGGTAACGTTGGAACGCACATTCACTTTTTAGAAGGCGCAAGCGCTGAAAAAGTGGTTTGGTCAATTAACTTCCAAGACGTTATCGCTATTGCTAAATTGTTTACAACAGGTCAAATCAATTCTGAGCGTGTTGTTGCGTTAAGTGGGCCGCAAATGAATGAGCCTCGCTTGGTTCGTACGCAAGTTGGTGCGTGTATCTCTGAATTGCTTTCAGGTCAAACCAAAGAAGGCAATAACCGTGCTGTATCGGGTTCTGTTTTCGGTGGTCGTACTGCATCAAATGCATTTGATTTCTTAGGTCGTTACCATCAACAAGTGAGCGTTTTATTGGAAGGTGGTGAACGTACTATCTTGCATTATTTGCGCCCAGGTTTTGATGTGGTTTCTGTTTTAAATATCTATATCTCTAAATTATTCCCAAGTAAAAAGTATAACTTTACTACTTCGCGTAATGGTTCAGAGCGTGCAATGATGCCAGTGGGTAACTTTGAAAAAGTGATGCCGTTGGATATTTTAGCGACTCAATTATTACGTGCTATTGCAGTGGGTGATGTTGAAATGGCTGAAAAATTAGGCGCATTAGAATTAGATGAAGACGATTTGGCATTATGTACTTATACCTGCGCAGGTAAATACGAGTACGGCCAAATTCTTCGTGACACATTAACGCGTATTGAGGCTGAGGGATAATCATGATCAGAAAGTTTTTAGATAATATTGAACCTCATTTTCACCAAGGCGGTAAATGGGAAAAATGGTATGCATTATATGAGGCCGTTGATACGGGTTTATATAAAGATCCAGGCGTAACAAAATCAAGCGCTCACGTACGTGATGGCGTGGATTTAAAACGTATTATGATCACTGTTTGGGCATGTACTTTCCCTGCAATGTTTTTTGGTATGTGGTTAGTTGGCCATAATGCGGGTGTTGCTTATGAAGCAGGCGCTACGCTTCCAACTGATTGGCATGCATACTTCATTACTATGTTTTTTGGTGATACACCTCAGTTAGGTGGCTTGGTCAGTAATATTCTGTACGGTGCTATCTATTTTGCTCCTGTTTATGCGGTCACATTTATTGTGGGTGGATTCTGGGAAGTATTATTTGCAGCCGTTCGTGGTCACGAAGTTAACGAAGGTTTCTTCGTATCTTCTGTATTGTTTGCATTAATTTGCCCACCGACTATTCCTTTATGGCAAGTCGCGTTAGGTATTAGCTTTGGTATTGTGGTTGGTAAAGAAATTTTCGGCGGAACAGGTAAGAACTTCTTAAACCCTGCTTTGACCGGTCGTGCTTTCTTATTCTTTGCATACCCTGCACAAATTTCTGGTGATACGGTTTGGACTGCGGTTGATGGTTTCTCTGGTGCGACGCCATTGAGTATGGCTAACCAAGGTTTGTATGACGCATCGACAAATATGTTAGGTAGTCTTTCTTGGTTTGATGCTTTTGCAGGTTTCGTTCAAGGTTCTATGGGTGAAACATCTACGATTGCAATCCTTTTAGGTGGTGCTGTGATTTTAGTCATGGGTATAGCGTCTTGGAGAATTGTGGGTGGTGTTTTAATCGGATCATTCTTAACGGTTGCGTTATTTAATTCTTTGGCTGAGCCTGAGTCTGTTAACCAGATGTTAGCGCTTCCTTGGATGTGGCATGTTGTATTAGGTGGCTTTGCTTTTGGTACCATCTTTATGGCAACGGATCCTATTTCAGCTTCTATGACAAATAAAGGTAAATACGTATTTGGTATTTTGATTGGCGCGATGGTTATTTTAATTCGTGTGGTTAATCCTGCATATCCAGAAGGCATGATGTTAGCTATTTTATTCGCCAACATCTTTGCTCCGTTAATTGACCATTTTGTTGTTCAATCTAACATCAAAAGGAGACTGGCCCGTGTCTAAAAATAAAGAAACTTTCGGTTATACGTTAACCGTTGCATTTGTTGTTTGTTTGGTCTGTGCTGTAATCGTTTCTACCGCAGCGGTTGTATTAAAGCCACAGCAAGTACTGAATAAAGCATTAGATAAAAATAAAAACGTATTGGCAGCTGCTGATTTATTAGGTGAGTTCACGCTTTCTAATGTCCCTGCCGCTTTTGTTGAAAAAACATTCAACGAAAAAGTAGTGGTTAAATTAGTGGATGTGAAAACTGGTAAGTACATCACTGACATGACTGATGAAGAAATCGCTAAGTATGATCAAAAGAAGGCGGCTAAATCTGCCGATAAACTTGATAAGAAAATCGATATCGCACAAATCAAACGCCAAGCTGACATCGCAAAAGTATATGTTGTGAATGATGCGAATGGCAACTTTGAGAAAATCATTCTTCCTGTCCATGGTTATGGTTTATGGTCAACATTATATGGCTTTATCGCTTTAGAAAATGACTTAAATACAGTGATTGGTTTTGGTTTTTATGCGCATGCTGAAACACCGGGTCTTGGTGGTGAAGTAGATAGTGACGCGTTTAAAGATCAGTGGCCTGGTAAAAAGATTTTTGACGAATCTGGTGAGTTAAAAATTCACGTAGCTAAAGGTGGTCAAGCACAAAATCAAATGCATGACATTGATGGTTTGTCTGGTGCAACTTTGACAACTCGTGGCGTGGATAACTTAGTTAAGTTTTGGTTAGGCCAAGACGGATTTGCTCAGTTTATTACCAATCTTAAAAATGGGGAGGCGTAATTATGTCGACTAAAAAATTATTAACCAGCCCGATTTTAACCAATAACCCTATTGGTTTACAGATTCTAGGTATTTGTTCGGCACTTGCTGTAACCACTTCTGTAGAAGTTGCATTGGTAATGAGTGTTGCTTTAACAGTCGTTACCGCATTTTCAAGTATGCTTATTTCAAGTATTCGTAACTTTATTCCTTCAAGTATTCGAATCATCGTTCAGATGACGATTATTGCTTCTTTGGTAATTTTGGTTGATCAGGTACTTAAAGCCTATATGTTCGATTTGTCCAAACAGCTTTCGGTTTTTGTCGGATTGATTATTACTAACTGTATCGTTATGGGTCGTGCTGAAGCTTTTGCTATGGCAAATGGACCTAAAGCGAGTTTCTTAGATGGTATCGGTAATGGTCTAGGTTATTCGGTTGTATTGATTCTTGTTGGTATTATCCGTGAAGTATTGGGTGCTGGTAAAATACTAGGGTTTGATATAGGCGGTGATTGGTATCTTCCTAACGGTTTATTATTATTGCCACCTTCAGCCTTCTTTATAATTGGTGGTTTAATTTGGGCTTTACGTACTTACGATAAAAACCAAGTTGAAAAAAATGAATTTAACATTGTGTCTAACACAGCAAAGGAGGCTAAATAATGGTTGATTATATTAGCTTATTTATAAAAGCCATTTTCATTGAAAACATGGCATTGGCGTTCTTCTTGGGTATGTGTACGTTTATCGCATTATCTAAAAAAATCGATGCAGCAATTGGTTTAGGTATCGCGGTAATTGTGGTTCAAGCGGTTACTGTTCCGTTAAATAACTTGCTTTACACGTTCGTATTAAGTGAAGGCGCATTAAGCTGGGCAAGCGAAGATTTAGCTGAAGTTGATCTAGGTTTCTTAGGTTATTTAGCTTATATCGGTGTGATTGCTGCTGTGGTTCAAATCATGGAAATGGTTTTAGATAAGTATATGCCTGCGTTATATAACGCATTAGGTGTGTTCTTGCCTTTAATCACGGTTAACTGTGCAATCTTAGGTGCATCGTTATTCATGGTTGAACGTGATTACACGTTCGGTGAATCAGTGGTTTATGGTATTGGCGCTGGCGTGGGTTGGGCATTAGCAATTGCTTGTCTAGCAGGCGTTCGTGAAAAATTAAAATACAGTGACATTCCAAAGGGTTTACAAGGGTTAGGTATTACTTTTGTATCTGTTGGTTTAATGAGCTTAGGCTTCATGTCATTCTCTGGTATCTCACTGTAAGGGGCGAACAATGGAAATTATTTTAGGTGTAGTTCTATTTATCGTCATCGTATTGGCTTTGGTTGTGGTTATTTTAGCTGCACGTTCAAAGTTGGTAAATTCTGGTGATGTACAAATTGAAATTAATGAAGAAAGCGACAAGACCTTAACGGTTGAAGCGGGCGGAAAATTATTACAAACACTTTCAGCAAACAAGATTTTCTTGTCTTCTGCTTGTGGTGGTGGTGGTTCATGCGCACAGTGTAAATGTAAAGTATTTTCAGGTGGTGGCGAAGCGTTACCCACTGAAGCATCTGCATTTACAAAAGGTGAGTTAAAAGAAGGTTGGCGTTTGGCTTGTCAGGTTCCTGTTAAACAGAACATGGCAATTGAAGTTGAACCTGAATTCTTTGGTGTTAAAAAATGGGAATGTACCGTTGAGTCAAATCCAAATGTTGCAACGTTCATTAAAGAATTAACATTAAAATTGCCTCAAGGCGAAAATGTTGATTTCCGTGCAGGTGGTTACGTTCAATTAGAATGTCCAGCTCATACGGTTGACTACAAAGATTTTGACATCGAAAAAGAATACCATCCTGATTGGGATAAATTCAAAATTTGGGATAACGTATCAGTAGTGTCTGAACCTACAATCCGTGCATACTCAATGGCGAACTATCCTGAAGAAGTGGGTATTGTGAAATTCAATATTCGTATTGCTTCTCCGCCTCCAGGCTCTAAAGGGATTCCACCTGGAATTATGTCTTCATACGTATTTAACCTTAAGCCAGGTGATAAAATTGATGTATACGGTCCATTTGGTGAATTCTTCGCTAAAGATACTGATGCTGAAATGGTCTTTATCGGTGGTGGTGCAGGTATGGCGCCAATGCGTTCTCATATCTTTGATCAGCTTAAACGTTTAAAATCTAAGCGTAAAATGAGCTTCTGGTATGGTGCTCGTTCACTTCGTGAGTGTTTCTACAACGAAGAATACGACATGTTAGCGGCTGAAAACGAAAACTTCGATTGGCACTTAGCATTATCGGATCCGCAAGCTGAAGATAACTGGGATGGCTTAACTGGTTTTATTCATAATGTTCTTTTTGAGCAATATTTAAAAGATCATGAAGCACCAGAAGATTGTGAGTTCTACATGTGTGGTCCTCCAATGATGAATCAAGCGGTTGTTAATATGTTGCTTGAATTAGGTGTTGAGCCTGAAAACATCTTATTAGATGATTTCGGTGGCTAGTTACAATTAGTTGTAAATAAATAAGGTAGGCTTGTCCCGCCTTTTTTTGGTTTAAAAAGTGAATAAAATGAACGGTATTAGACGTGTTGTATCACTGTTAGTTATCAGTTTGATTGCATTTTCGTGTCAGTCTAAAAAAGAACAAGTGATTAGCCTTCAAGGCAAAACGATGGGGCAGGTGTCTTATCGAGTATTAGTTGTAACCACCCCTTCTTCGCAACAATCCATACAAAGTGGTATTGATGCACAGCTCGATTCAGTCGTAGAATTAATGTCGACATACGAATCCGATTCACAAATTAATCAATTTAACGATTCGCCTTTGAATGAAGCGTTTAAATTAGATCAAAAAACCTTCGATGTGTTGGCTTTAAGTCAAAAAATAAGCGAGCAAACTCAAGGTGCTTTTGATATCACCGTTGGGCCTTTGGTTGATTTATGGGGGTTTGGCCCAAAAGCAAAGCCTGAGCAAATTCCTGATCCAATGCAAATTATGCAAAGTTTTAATTTGATAGGGTATGACTCCATTGTTTTAGATGAAAAAAGCTTAAGTGCAACTAAAAAACAATATCGACGTGTGGATTTGTCGGCTATTGCCAAGGGCTATGCGGTTGATGAAATCGCGCATTATCTTGAATCAAAAAATATCAATAGTTACATGATTGAGGTGGGCGGAGAAATTCGCTTAAAAGGGGTTAAACCAAACGGTAATAAGTGGCGAATAGCCATTGAAATTCCCCAGTCTGATTTAAATCAACAGATTCAAACGACGCTGTCTTTAACTGATATCAGCATGGCTACATCTGGGGATTATAGAAACTTCTTTGAATTGGATGGAGTGAGATATTCCCATACAATTGACCCAAAAACAGGTTACCCAATTAATCATCATTTAGCTTCAGTTACAGTGCTGAGCGAGGATTGTGCAACTGCGGATGCGATGGCGACCGCGCTTATGGTGATGGGTGGAGAGGATGGGTTGAAGTTTGCCAATGAGCATAATATTTCTGCTTATTTTATAGTGAAAACAAAACAAGGGTTTGATCAATTTGAATCAAGCGCTTATCAACAATATTTTGCAGAAATGCAGTAAAATCTGGGAGTAAGTTATGAGTTCTATTGGTATGTTTGCCGCAGTTTTTTTGGTGTTTTTTGGTTTTGTCGCATTAATGGCTGTGGGTGTGATGATGGGGCGCAAGCCTATTGCTGGAAGTTGTGGTGGTGTGGGTAAAGCCTTGGGCGAGCCTGACTATAGTTGTGATATTTGTGGTGGCGATGTTTCAAAATGCGAAGAGCAAAATGATGATGTTGCAAATGCAGATTTAAATACAGATTTAGCGGTAGATGCGAGTCA
The DNA here is from genome assembly GCF_045862395.1 of Marinicellulosiphila megalodicopiae. NCBI lineage: Bacteria > Pseudomonadati > Pseudomonadota > Gammaproteobacteria > Oceanospirillales > Marinicellulosiphila > Marinicellulosiphila megalodicopiae. Next base: position 2,854,819 of record NZ_AP023087.1, on the reverse strand, counting down.
ACCAAAACAAAAATAACTGTTATTTTTATGTGACATGGTTAGAATGTCGATTAAGTCACAAATATAAAGGGTAGAGAATGACACAAATTAATTATGATGTTGCTGTTATTGGTAGTGGGCCAGCGGGTGAAAGCGCAGCTATGAATGTTGCTAAACACGGTAAGTCGGTCGTGATCATCGAAAATAGAGATGAAGTGGGAGGAGGTTGTACCCATAAAGGAACCATTCCTTCAAAGGCGTTACGACATGCTGTTCATCAAGTGCTTCAATTTAATAATAACCCTATGTTTCGTGAAATAAGTAAGCCTATTTGGTTAACTTTTGAGCAGGCTTTGCAATCGGCAAATAAAGTCATCACAAAACAAGTAGAAATGAGAAATCGTTTTTATGGCAGAAATCGAGTGGATGTCATCAAAGGGACGGCTAGATTTCAAGATAAGAATAAGTTAGTGATTAGTGGTGGTGAGCACCATAACAACGTGATTAAAGCCGATCATATTGTAATTGCAACAGGATCAAGTCCGTATCGCCCAGCAGGCATCGACTTTACACATTCACGTGTATTTGACTCGGACACCATTTTAAATTTAAAACTCACTCCAAAACGAATCATTATTTTTGGAGCGGGTGTAATTGGTTGCGAATACGCATCTATATTTAGTGGGTTAGGTTGTAAGGTTGATTTGGTTAATCCAACTTCTAGTTTGCTTGCCTTTATGGATGATGAAATTTCCGACGCATTAAGTTATCACCTTCGTGGTCATGGCGTATTAATTCGCCACGATGAAAATTTTGAAAGCTGCCAAGCGAGTGACGACAATGTAAAAGTTACCTTAACATCGGGTAAAACCATTACCGCTGATGTGTTTATGTGGGCCAATGGTCGATCTGGTAATACAGCTAAATTAGGTTTGGAAAAACTGGATATTAAAGTCAATAGTCGTGGTCAAATTGAAGTCGATGACAATTATCAAACCTCAGTAGAGGGTATCAGTGCTGCAGGTGATGTAATTGGCTGGCCTTCATTAGCCTCTGCTGCTTACGACCAAGGTCGATCTAGTGTTGCACGTTTTTGTGGCGAAGAAGAGTATCAAGTCAATCAAGTGCCAACGGGTATTTATACTATTCCTGAAATCTCTTCCATTGGCATGACTGAAACAGAATTAACCAAAGCAAAAATCCCTTATGAAATTGGTAAAGCTTATTTTAAAGATACAGGTCGTGCGCAAATTACAGGGGAAACGGTTGGTGTTTTGAAATTGTTATTCCATAGTCAAACTATGGAATTATTAGGTATTCATTGTTTTGGTGATCAAGCAGCAGAAATTTTGCATATTGGTCAGGCTATTATGGCGCAAGATGGTGAGGCGAATAGTATTAAGTATTTCTTATCTCATACTTTTAATTACCCAACTATGGCAGAGGCATATCGAGTGGCAGCTATAAATGGCCTTAATCGGTTAGCTGGAGATTAATCAAAAAAACGAAGTGGATTTCACTTCGTATTAACTTTAAGCAAGGAGGCTTAATTTTTAGAACGATCCAGTTCCCCCTAAAAAACTGTACAAATCTGCGTAAAATAATGATCATTTTATTACGCAGTCTCAAATTTTCAGTTTTGTTCGATGCAAAATTGGTCGCTAAATGAAAGTAGCTTAATAGAGCAATGCAGAAGCTCATTGTCGAACTCAATTTGAATAATTACGGATTGTGCTGAATAGAGATGATTTTTATTGCTCTATTTTTTCAACTTGCCCGTTTTCATCAAACGTTATCACTAAATTTTGTTTAATTTGTAATTTTTCTTGGGTTTTTTTTGTGTACACATATTGCCAAATATTTGGTGATAATGTGTTGGTTAATGCTGGTTGGCCAATTAAATAGACGATTTGGCTTTTAGTAAATCCTATTTGAATTTGATTGATCTTTTCTTGATCAATTTCACTGCCTTGATACTGTGTTGGTTGATAAGGGCGAAGTGAAGAACAGCTTGTAGAAAGTAATCCAAAACTAACAAATAATAAACATGAAACTAAAAGAATGTGTGTAGATTTCATAAAACCTCAAATGTGTTGGTGGGTTCATCTTTTATAAACCCCTAAAACAGTGTTATATTGTCGATATTAGCATATTCGATATACTTGAACACTGGAAAAAAAATGAAAGATAGCAATTTAGATTTAAAAAAAGCAGGATTAAAAGTTACCTTCCCCCGATTAAAAATATTAGAAATTCTAGCTGAATGTGATGGTCACTTAAGTGCTGAAGATGTGTATAAGCGACTATTAGAGTCAGGTGATGATGTTGGACTGGCAACGGTGTATAGAGTTCTAACTCAATTTGAAACCGCCGAGTTAGTTGTAAGGCATAACTTTGATGGTGGGCATGCGGTATTTGAAATGGCTACTGACGAGCATCATGATCATATGGTTTGTGTTGAATCAGGTAAAGTGATTGAATTTTATGACGAGCAAATAGAAAAGCGCCAACATGAAATTGCCAAACAAAATGGGTATGAGATAACCGACCATAATCTAGTGCTTTACGTTAAACCTTTAAAAAAATAGTCACAATTGATAGGTGGTTAACTTTTTGAGTAATTTAATTTGCCTTCCTAAAATGGAAGGTTTAAATTGTTAGGATAATGTTAGATTTTATTTATGGCTGTTCAACAATCTGGAGCTAATGATGCGTAAAGTATTATTTATCACAATTGCGTTATTTTGGGCGAGTCAAACCCATGCATTTTTAACAGTTGGCGATAAAGCTTTTTTACCTCAAGTAAAAGTAATGGGGTCAAAAAAACGCGTTGATTTATCTCGGTTAGAAGGTCGGGTTGTTTTTTTAGAATTTTGGGCATCTTGGTGTGTATCATGTGCTAAATCGTTTCCTATTTATAATAAAGTCTACAACGAATTAAAAAATGAAGGCGTTATTTTTATTAGCGTTAACACCGACGCAAGTGAGAAAGCTGCCAAACGGTTTTTGAAAAAAAATCCTGCTGACTTTTTAGTCGTTCGTGATACTAAAAAAGAAGCAGTAAAAACATATGAGCCAAGAGGGTATCCAATTGGTTATATCATTGATCGAAAAGGGAATATTGTGCACATTGAGCAAAGTGTTCCAGTTTATGAAGAATTAAAAGAAAAATTAGAAGCGTTATTGTAAGCGTGTAAAAACTATCAATGGCTGTGTTTTCACGGCCTTTTTTGTGGGTGCATGTTTGAGAAAATACAATCATAAGGCTATGTTTTAAATTGTTGTGGCAGCTTGAAATCTTTCTAAAAGTTTCTACGCTGTAAAGACCATCCTAATATTAATCTAGCACTATGAATCCACAACATTTCCAGCAGATACTTAAGCAAGTCAATAAACTTGACCCCGTGCAAAAACTAACTCTTACAACCGCTTTAGATGCCCAAGACAATCCCATTCTTACAAGGCTTTCTAAAGAAATTATCCTCCATTCAAAATGCATTCATTGTCAAAGCGATCGCTTGCGAAAGTACGGTTTCAGTCACGCCAGGCAGCGCTTTTTTTGCAACGAATGTCGCAAGAGTTTTGTGTGTACACGAGGCAGTGCGTATTTTTATCAGCACAAGCCTGAGCTTTGGCAAAAATATCTCGAGCACATGCTAGAGCTTGATAGCATTCGATGCTGTGCAAAAGATTTGGGCATTTGTGTCACCACGTCTTTCAATTGGCGGCATCGGTTTATGAACGCGACACAAAACACCTACGAGTCTAGGTTAGAAGGCATTGTGGAGGCGGACGAAACGTATTTTAGAGAATCTAAAAAAGGTGAGAGAAACTTAAATCGTCCTGCTAGAAAGCGTGGAACAAAAGTATCGAAACAAGGTATTAATCAAACAGATTGGGTGTCGGTTTTGGTTGCAAAAGATCGAAATCATCATGAATTTGATCAGGTTTTAGCTCAAGTAAATGGCGCAGAAATCAATAATTGTTTGGGTAGTAAAATTGCCGATGAATCAATTTTATGCACCGACGGACAGCCTGCATATAATGAAATTTGCAAAGAACATCATCTACATCATGTGGTAGTTTTAAACCAATCCACTTCACAAAGTTTGTATCATATTCAAAATATTAATCAGTATCATAGCCAGTTAAAACGTTGGTATTTGAGCATGCATGGTGTGGCGAGTAAGTATTTAGCGAAATATTTGGGATGGTTTAGAATGCTGGACTGGCATAAATATCAGGTGTTTTCCAGTGATCTTAAAAGCGACGCTGAAAAACTGTTTGAATACAAGTTGTTACATGTGCAGCAACACAAGTTTAAAACATAGCCATGCTTAGGGTAGGTTCCTTATCCAAATAGCTGGTATAATGCTGTTTTTAATCTGAATTTTAATTATGTCTCATTCTTTTAAGCAATTACCCCTTCCAGCAGCCCAACAAGATAACCTAACTGAATTAGGTTATTTTGATATGACGGATATTCAACAAGCAAGCCTTCCTGATGTATTGTCCGGAAAGGATGTCATTGGTCAAGCTAAAACAGGCAGCGGGAAAACCGTAGCTTTTGGATTGCGTTTAATTGATTGCCTACATGTTAAATTTTTTGCTCCACAGGCTTTGGTATTATGCCCAACTAGAGAGCTTGCGGGTCAAGTCGCCAATGCACTTCGAAAGCTAGCACGCTATCAACAAAATATAAAAATTATAACATTAAGTGGTGGTATGCCACTTGGTCCTCAATTCGCATCATTAGAAAAGGGCGGTCACATTATTGTTGGTACTCCTGGGCGCGTGAAAGATTTAATCCAAAAAGGAAAGTTAGATTTATCTGAAGTAAAAGTAAGTGTGTTAGATGAAGCGGACAGAATGCTCGAAATGGGATTTCATGAAGATGTCGAAATGATTCTTAATGAATGTAAACCAGATAGACAGTCATTATTGTTTTCTGCGACCTTCAATGCGGAAATAGAAAAAATCGCACAAACAATGATGATTGATCCAGTTTGGATAAAAGGCACACAAGAAGATACGCCTGAAGACATCACGCATCATTTTTTTGAAGTTGAGCATAGTGATAAACCTGAAGCACTTTTTAGCGTCTTGCAGCAATTTTTACCTAAACAAGTGATGTTGTTTTGCAATACAAAAGCCTATTGCCAAGAGATTAGCGATTATTTAAATGATCATGGTATTGTAACGAGAGCATTACATGGTGATATGGAGCAAAAAGAACGCGATCAAACGTTAACGTTATTTTCTAATCAATCGATTACAGCAGTAGTGGCAACTGATGTTGCTGCACGTGGTTTGGATATTGCCAATATGCCATGTGTGATCAATGTTGATTTACCCAAACAAATCGATGTGTTCGTACATCGTGTTGGTCGTACCGGTCGAAACAAAAGTAAAGGACAGGCAATTACTTTTATAACATCGCGTCAAAAAAATCTAATTAGTAATTACGAAGAATTAATTAGTCAATCAATACGAATTAAAACCATCACAGAAAAACAGCAAAACAAACTGCCACTTCCTGAATTTCAAACCATCATGCTTGCCTCTGGCAAAAAAGATAAAATACGCCCTGGTGATATTGTGGGAGCATTAACTCAAGGTGCGGGTGTGAATTCTCAAGATATTGGTGATATTAATGTATTACCCGTTGTCACCTATGTTGCAATTAATCGGAAAATTGCGAATCATGCCGTCGGGAAATTAAGTCGTACAAAAATAAAAAATCGATCAATAAAAATGAGGTTAGTAGATTAATGGCTGTGGCAGGAGTTAGACATATTTTGGTGAAAACCGCTCAAGAAGCTGAGCAGTTAAAAAAACAAATAAAGCTTGGAAGCGATTTTGCTAAACTTGCTAAAAAACATTCACTGTGTCCTAGTGGTAAAAAAACGGGTGGTGATTTAGGTGAAGTACGTCAAGGCCAAATGGTGAAGCCTTTTGATAAAGCGGTATTTAAAGGGAAAGAATTGGAACTTCAAGGCCCTTTAAAAACCCAGTTTGGATTTCATATTCTTCAGGTTTTATATAGAGGATGATATGAGAAAAATAGTTGAACACTTAAAAAAATATACGTTAGCCAAAAGACTCTGGGTATTAGTTTTAAGTGTTACAACGTTAATTGTTATTCAAGGATTAAGTATTGTTTTAGACGTAAATCAAATCATTTTGGTGAGTATTTACATTGTTGAGTTAATTTTATTTGGGCTAAGTGTAAGTGCCATAAAAAAATTAATTGCAGAAAATAAAAAGCAATTTCAACATAATGAAATAAAAAATGAATTATCTAAAAAAGCAGGTCAATTAGAGCAGAGCAATCTTTCTTTAAATCTATTATATAAAATTGCCAAAATGATCAGTGTCCAACAATCATCGGTTGTGGATTATCAAACAATACTACAAGATCTAACCAAAACCCTAAATGTACAAGCCATGGAAATATGTCTGTTGAAGTCAGAAGGTTCTCAGGCTTATGAACATGTGCAAGTTGGAGAATATATTGATTCAAAACAATGTGCTACATTAGATTGTGATGGTTGCATAAAAGCGGGACATCAACATTTTGAAAAAGAAGCCCTGGTTAAAACTCAATATCCACTGCAAGACTCCCAAGAAAACTTTGGTGTGTTAACTTGCACTCACAAACAAAACCAACCTTTAAAGCCTTGGCAGAATCAACTTTTGTTTTCGGTTGCAGAGCTATTTACAACTTCAATTACATTAAATGAAAAACGAGATTCCAATCGTGTGCTTGCCTTAATGACAGAGCGGGCGGTAATTGCAAGAGAATTGCATGATTCATTAGCACAATCTTTATCCTATCTAAATATTCAAGCTACTCGTTTAAACAGAGCCCAACAAGCAAAAGTAAATGATCAAGCTAAACAAGAAATTATCGATGAAATAAAAGAAGGGTTGTCCAATGCGTATCGTCAATTGCGAGAATTATTATCAACTTTTCGTTTGAAGATTGAGCATAATGGAATCAAAGCGGCGCTTGAAGAAACAGTGAAACACTTGCAGGCAAAAGTAGATATTAATGTTGAATTAAATTTTAAAATTGAACATATTCCCTTAACGCCACATGAAGAAATTCATTTAGTACAATTGGCAAGAGAGGCGGCTCAAAATGCCTGTTATCACTCAAACGGGCAAAATATAAATATTGATTTATATTGTGAGTTGCCTGATAAAATATTTTTGACAGTCAAAGATGATGGAGTAGGGATAAGTGATGATCCAGAAAAACTAAATCATTACGGTCTGGCTATTATGAAAGAACGCAGTCGAAACTTAAATGGTGAACTCATTATTAAGCGCAGAGAATCTAAAGGTACAGTGGTTAAATTTTCATTTGAACCAACTGAGTTAAAAACAACACAAAAAATTAATCTACAGGAAATAATTCATCATGAGTGAAAAATCCACAATCATAACTATCGATGATCATCCATTATTACGCAAAGGTTTAAAGCAGCTTGTTGAGTTTGAAGAAGAGATTGAAATCATTGCAGAGGCATCAAATGGTGCTGATGGTATTAAATTAGCATTAGAACTTGAGCCAGATTTAATTATATTAGATCTCAATATGCAAAATATGGATGGCATTGAAACTTTAAAAATTTTACGTGAAAAAGGCGTTCAATCCCGTGTTGTCATGTTAACTGTTTCAGATAATGATGATGATGTAGTTCGAGCGGTACAAGCAGGTGCAGATGGATATTTACTAAAAGATACCGATCCTGAAGATTTATTAGAAAAAATTAAAGAAGCGACAATGGGTAAAATGGTGATCAATGATCGTTTAACTCAAATTTTAGCAACTGCTTTAAAAGCGCCCCTGCATAAAACAGAAAATAAACTCTCAACTTTGACTAATCGAGAAAAAGAAATATTAGAATTAATCGCAAAGGGTTTGCCTAATAAATTAATTGCAAGAGAGTTGGATATTTCTGACGGCACAGTAAAAGTGCATGTTAAACATTTACTGAAAAAACTTGAACTACGCTCAAGAGTTGAAGCGGCAGTTTGGTTTTTAGGTCAATAAAGTTGGGTTTGCTATGATCAGTTGCGATACTCAAACTGGGTTGCTTGATGTAGAAGATGCATTACAAAATATGCAAGAGTTTGTGCGAATTAAATTAAAAACAGAATTCGTTCATATTAGACAAGCTAGAAATCGAGTGTTGTCTAAGGTTATTGCTTCACCTATACATGTCCCGATTTTTGATAATTCAGCCATGGATGGATTTGCGTTTTATATCAATGCAAATATTAATACAAGTCGCGGTCAAAAATTTGAGTTAGTGGGGCAATCTCTTGCTGGTCATCCATATTTAGGAGAGCCATTGCAGCCGAATCAATGTGTAAAAATTATGACTGGCGCAAAAATCCCTGAGGGTGCGAATTGTGTGTGTATGCAGGAAAATACCTCCTTTGCTGGGGGAATAGTCACAGTCCATACCCAATGTGAAAAATTGCAAAATATTCGCAATAAAGGTGAAGATATTCGCAAAGATGATGTGTTATTCCAAATAGGGCATCGTTTGAAAAGTTGCGATTTAGCAGTGCTTGCAAGTATTGGTTTATCAAAAGTAGAAGTATTTAGCCCTATTGTTGTTGCGTTATTTTCAACCGGGGATGAATTATTAGACGTTAATACCAATGAGATAACAGATTTATCAAATGGACAAATCTTTGAAAGCAATAGTTACGTATTGGTTTCAATGCTAGAAAGTTTTGGTGCAACGGTTATAAATTATGGGCATATTTCAGATGATGAAAACTCAATTAAACGCACATTTTTAAAAGCTACTGAACAAGCGGACGTCATTATTACCTCTGGTGGAGTGAGTGTTGGACAGGCTGATTTTACAAGAAAAGTATTAGATGAAATAGCCGTGATGCATTTTTGGAAATTAGCAATCAAGCCAGGTAAACCTTTTACATTTGGAAAATTAGAGGTTAAACCAAATGCTACGCCTACTTGGATATTTGCCTTACCAGGAAACCCAGTGTCAGCAACGGTCACCATGCATCAATTGGTACTGCCAATTTTAAGACAGGCTCAAAACGAAAAAGAAAGCAGTATCATACAAACTGCCGTCACCCAAAGTAAAATAAAAAAACGCCCTGGTCGTAAAGATTACCAGCGTGGTTTTGCATATAGTGAAGATGGTGTGCTTAAAGTAAGGCTTATCTCCCAACAAGGCTCAGGTTTAATGTTTGGGTTAAGCCAGGCAAATTGTTTTGTGATATTAGACAAAGTGCAATCGGATGTTGAAATTGGGTCAAACGTGAATATACAGTGGTTTGATGCGTATTTGTAATAACGAATATAAAATAATATTTCAATTTTTATTGCAAAATATTTAACGCCAATCAATTATGTCTATTTTGTTTTCCTTTGCCCAATTAAGTAAATCTTGAATGTCATTTAATAATAGTTCGACTAATTTAGGTATGTTAATAGTGTCGCCAAGTTTTAGTGCAGTTTCTAATTGTTCGGTTCGATCACGTAATGTTGGCACACCACAGTAATGCGTTGCTCCATGGAGTTTGTGAACCACACGAAGCAGTTCATCGTTTTGATTGGCTTGGTGGTATTGTTCAATTTTAATGTAATCATCATCTAATGAGTCAATTAACATGTTTAACATGTCTTGCGCTAAATCTGGTTTATTATTAGCAAGACTTAATCCTTCTTTTAGATCAACAATACAGGGTTGTTCGTTTTTATTATATTCTGAACTTGTGGATTTTATTTGGGATATTTGATTCTTGAGTTGATTCTTGAGTTGATAGTCGAGTTGATAGTCGAGTTGATAGTCGAGTTGATTGTTTGATAGGTCTGTCGCAGAGATATCCATCCCCGTCCATTTTTGAATGACTGCTTGAATTTGTTGTTCATCAATTGGTTTGGTTAAATAATCGTCAAATCCTTCTTGTAATAACATTTCTTTTTCCCCTGCTAGGGCATGTGCCGTCAGTGCTATGATGGATGTGTATTGTTGGCTTGGCTGTGATGAACGGATGGCTTTTGTGGTTTCTATTCCGTTCATTTCAGGCATTTGAATGTCCATAAATATTAAATCGAAATACTGCTGGTTGGCTTTTTCTAATGCTTCAAATCCATTTCTTGCTAAATGAATGTCTACTTTAAACTCACTTAAAATCACTGAAATCAGTTTTAAATTGATTTCATTATCATCCACGGCAAGAATATTAATCCCTGTAGATTCTGGTTTGGTAAGTGTTGAATCCATTGAATCAATTTTTCTTCGCTGATGGATTTGCTGTGCAGGTTTGTTTTCAAATTTTGAAATAGCATTGAGAATATCTTGTTGACGAAGAGGTTTGCTTAAATAGCGGTGTGCTAAGCGTTCAATTATTTTTTGCTCTCTTGATCCGTATTCTAAATTACTAAGCACAATCAATTGAATAGGATGCTTAGATTGTATGTCTTGTATTGTTGTATCAAATTGTTTTTGTTTATGATTGATCCCAATAATGGCGGTTTTATATTGTTCGTTTTGGCAAAGTGAAATGAAATTTTCAATATTTTCAGCGGTAATGAATGGGCAGTTGACACTATTTAAATGATGTTCGAGTGTGAGTAAGCTTGTTGGATTATTTTCAAAAATAATAACAGGGTTTTTATCAGCAAAGTTGTATTTAATGATTGGTTTGCTTGGTGCCAATGTGGCTTTTATGGTAAACCAAAATGTCGATCCTTTTGATTCTTCGCTTTCTACGGATATATCGCCATCCATTTGTTCAACGAGTTTTTTGCATATCACTAGCCCTAGTCCTGTGCCACCAAATTTTCGGGTTGTGGATGGGTCAGCTTGATTAAATGCATTAAAAATTCTATCTTGCTGATTTTTTTTAATTCCCACTCCGGTATCTTGAACGGATATTTTTAATGTAACTTGGTTTTCATTAGGGTGTGAATTTTCAACCATCACTCGAACGGTAATTTCACCTTGACTTGTAAATTTTACCGCGTTGGCAACTAGGTTGGACAAAATTTGACGAAAACGTACGGCATCAAGCATAAAATCAAATGGTGTGTCGTGGTAATGAATGTAGTTTAATTCAATATTTTTATGTTGAATTTCTGGTGCAAAAAGATGCAATGTTTCTTCAATGGATTCTCTTAAATTTACTTCGCGTAATTCAAGAGATAGTTTCCCAGCTTCTAATTTTGATAAGTCCAAAATACCATCTATTAAATATCGTAATCCTTGGGATGAAATACCAATCGTTTCAATAAAGGATTCTTGTTTTTTGGTTAGTTTTGTTTTTTTAAGTTGGTTTAAAAATCCAATAATACCATTAAGCGGGGTGCGAATTTCATGACTCATATTTGCTAAAAATTCACTTTTAGCATTGTTTGCTTCTGTTGCTTCTCTTCTTGCCATTTCTAATTCAATGTTTTGAATTTCAATGTTTTCAAGGTGTTGTTTTAAATCTTGATTGTCTTGGTCGGTACTGGTTTGTAATTCTTCTTGAGTGATTCTTAGATTTTTGGCAAGAGTGTTGATGTTGTCTGACAATAATTTAAGTTCTCCTTCGCCGTTAAATGCAATGAAATCAATATCTTGATTGTCATTAAATTTAAGTAGCTTTTCGTTTAAATTTATTACGGGTGAACTGATTTTTCTTGAAATATAAAATGCGTAAATTGCAAATAATATGGCCGAAATAAAACCTGCGAATAAATACAGCGAAATCATTTTGTATTTTTTGATCGTAATTGGATTTGTTGAAAATTCCAAAGCAAGATACCCAATAATAGGGGCGTTATTGTTTAAATGATTCGAATGATCAATTAAATCATATATGGGGATTAAAAAATGAATGCAGGCGTCTTGTTCATTATAAATAGTGGGTTTGCTGATGTCGTAATTGGTGTGTTCACTTGATCCAATGTTTGATATTGATTGAAATTGAGTGTCAAGTATGTTGATGCTACTAAGGCTGTCTTTGTTTAATGCTTGTCGTGTGATTTTTTCTAAAAAAGCGGTGTTGTTAAATTTAATGCCATAAATAAGTGTTTCACTAAGGCTGTTTGAAATTCGTTTAGCATTTTGTGTGAACTCTTGCTGGTTGTTTTGGTGTTGTTCATTGAAAAAATACCAAAGAATAGTGCTTGAAATAACTAAGCAAGGAATGAACACTGCGAGGAATATTTGTTGTTTTAAACTTAGTTTCATGGCTTTTTTGGATGATAGATAAAAAGCCATGATAGCACTAAATATACAGGCTCACTAGAACCGTTAATGCTTCAAGTGGGTATGATTTTGGTTTTCAATAGATTGAATGTTACGTGGGGTGGCAGACAGGCCAATTTCGATATTAGATTGATCCGATGCTTGCATATACATTCTTGCTTCGTCTTCACTGAGTTCAATGTCACCATGCCATGGCATTAATCGATATTTAGAGTCGTTGTTGCCATTAAAGTCCATAAATGGATATTTGATAATATTAAAATAAGGCGAGTAGTCAAAGTCTGAAGGGGTACAAAGCATAGGGTTGCGTTGAAAGAGTTGATATTTTCCCTCTATTTCACTTTGTTTTTTAACAAGCGGTAAAATAGGGTATTGGATAAATCCAAAAGCTTCAGCAATCATGGTTGAGCAAACTGTTTTAGTGCATCCACCGGGTTGCCATTGAAATAAAGAAGAGCGAAATCGTTTAGGTAAAAAAGACCAGGGGTAATAAAAGCGGGCTAAATCTAAAATTTGTCGAATGTGGTAATTAGTGCCTAAGCGATTTATTGCGTAGGCTAATACTTTTTGTGAATCGCTGTAAACCAAGTCGATGGGCCTACAAATTCGTATGTGTTTACGATCATATGTGCTCAGTGGGCGAATGACGGTGCCAAGGCCAAGTTGTGATTCAATGATTAATTGGGTGTTGGGTTGACCATCGAAGTTTTGTTTGATTGTTTCACGAAGTACAGGGTCTTCAATGTCATGAAGTCTGCCAATATAAAGACAAGCATGTGACCATCTTGATTGAGTGATGTTTTTAATTACTTCAGCTACTTTGGAATGCCCTTCAATTAATAACACATCGCAAGGTTTGATTTCGTGTTTGATTCGTTCAAAATCAGACAGCGGAAATGATGCCTCTTTGTTTTCGGACATTAACCATGATTCGAGTTTTTTATAGATGTTGCTAAAAATATTCATGTTTTGAATCGTAATTATGCTTTATATAGGTATAGTCTAAACATGGTTTTTTCACCACTAATGTAATAGGTTATTGCCTTACTTTGTTTAATAGGACACAAGTTTTATGATCGTCAATCTATCTAAGCGTCCCATAGATCCTAAGCAGGCCGGGATACTCAATGCTGCGTTAATGTTATTTTTACATTGGGATTTTAAAGATGTCACGGTAAAACAAATCATTAGTGCGGCAGATTTGAGTAAAGGGATATTTTACAAATATTATGGGAGTAAAAATGATTTGTTGTTGGATTTGTTGATGGATGAGGTGTTTCATGTTGATCAATGGGTTGCGCAGCATGATAAAGAGCTTAAGGATCGGCACTCAGTTAAGGCGTACTTTTTAATGATTGGTCGTCATTTGGAGCGGTATCAATTGCATCAGAGGATTGAGCGTTATTTGGTTGCTGTGGATTTAAAAGAATATTCGAAATTTAAGCGTTGGAAAAAACAGCATGGATTATGGATAAAACACCAATTGTTAAAGGGGGTAAGTGATGCTGATATTTTGTATGCTCAGTTGTGGTCAATGCTGGAGGGGTGTTCGCTTTTAAATGCAAATGCACATTTTCAATACTTAAGCGGTAAGCGGCATCCGTTTGAGTATTTTGTGCAAAAGATGGGATAAAGATTAGAGCCTTGCTGATAAGGAGTGCTTTAAATTTAAGTAAAAAAAAACCTGCACAAGGCAGGTTTTATATGTTGAATCTGTTTTTTGCAATTATGCAGGAACGATATCAACGAATTTACGGTTTTTGTCGCCACGAACAGCGAAAGAAACTTTACCGTCTGCTTTAGCAAACAAAGTATGGTCTGTGCCAATACCTACATTTTTACCAGCGTGGAAACGAGTTCCGCGTTGACGAATAATGATTGAACCAGCTGATACAGATTGACCACCGAAGGCTTTTACACCTAGGCGTTTACTTTCTGAATCACGGCCGTTGTTGGTACTACCACCAGCTTTCTTATGAGCCATTTTAATTACTCCAGTAAAAGGTTAAAAAATAAAAGTTAAATTATGCAGAGATGCTAGTAATTTTAACTTCAGTAAACCACTGACGGTGGCCCATTTGTTTCATGTGGTGCTTACGACGCTTGAATTTAAGAATTTTAATTTTCTTATGACGACCTTGAGATAAAATCTCAGCAGTCACTTTAGCGCCTTCAACAACAGGTTGACCGATTTTTACAGTTTCGCCATCGGCAACTAGTAAAATTTGATCAAAATTAATAGAAGATCCGATTTCAGCTTCGATTTTTTCTAGCTTAACGGTTTCACCTTCTTTCAGGCGGTATTGCTTACCACCACTTACGATAACAGCGTACATGTGCTTCTCCAAAAATAAAAGTAAACTGAAAATGTTACCAATTACTACCCGCTTCTAAAGGCAGTGCTTACGCCGCAGCACCCTATGGCAGGGAATCAAAATTCAGTGGGCGCGGATTATACCCAAGGTTATATTTTTTGTAAACACTCAATTGGGTTGAGTCATAATTTAATCTGTCTATATTGTTTTAAATAAGTGAAAAATTAATGGGGTTTACTAAGTAAATAAAAGTAAGGCAAACAAGGGGTGTACAGTAATTGATTGTCACTGTTAAAATGCTGAGTATCCATCAGTTATAAATTATTAGTATGCAATCAATTCAAGCGCTTATAAAAACCAACTTTGAGCAAGTTGATCAAGTAATTAATGAACAATTATCATCAGATGTGCCATTAGTTGAGCAAATCAGTGAGTATATCGTGCAAAGTGGCGGCAAGCGTTTGCGTCCAGTGTTGGTGCTTTTAAGTTGTGGTGTACTTAATAATTTAAATAAAGATTCAGCAAGCTTGGCTGCAGCCATTGAGTTCTTACATACTGCTACGTTATTACATGATGATGTAGTGGATACATCGGATATGCGTCGTGGTCGCTCAACGGCAAATCATAAATGGGGAAATGCGCCAAGCGTGTTAGTTGGAGACTTTTTATACGCGCGTTCTTTTGAATTATTGGTGAGCTTGCGCAATATGGATGTCATGGAATGTTTGTCCCAGGCTACTCGTGTGATTGCAGAAGGCGAGGTTATGCAACTTACTAATATTGGTAATGTGAATTTAACTCAAGAGCAATACTATGCGGTGATTTATGCAAAAACTGCCAAATTATTTGAAGCCTCTTGCGTGAGTGCGGCGATGTTAAATTATGCGGGTCCAAAACAAATCGAAGCATTAATTGAGTATGGCAAGCAATTGGGCTTAGCATTTCAATTGGTGGATGATGTTTTGGATTATACTGGGGATGCCAGTGTGATGGGTAAAAATGTGGGAGACGATTTAGCAGAAGGTAAGGCGACACTTCCGTTGATTTATTGTTTGGCTCATGCGCAGCAGGATCAAAAAAACTTAATTAAGCGTGCGATTATTAATGAAGGGCTGGAAGATTTGGAGCAAATTATTCAAATCATCCAAGATACCGGTGCCATTGAATATTCTATCGAGCAAGCAAAGCAAGCAGGTCAAAAAGCGTGTGATGCGTTAAGTGTCTTTGAATCCAATCCATATAAGGATGCCCTGTTACGTTTAGTTGATGTGGCTATCGATCGAGTAAGTTAAGCGCATTCAAGTTATGTCCCTTCTATAAAAGCAGTCAATTAATCAAAAGCAGTCAATTAATTAAAAGCAGTCAATTAATTTCAAGTCTTCGTGTCTATCATGATGACTATTGACTGTTACAATCCTTGTGTAACTCAATTAATCTTATTTCTTTTTGTGCACTTTAATCAAGGGTGAAGGATCTTGCGTATGTTTGGTAAAAAAACACTTATTTCCCTGTCTATTATTTGTGTCACTCTAGTTTTAATTATATTGATGGTGATGCAAAAAGAAGATGTCAGTAAAATTGAAAACAAAAATCAAGCAAAATATGTCACAACGGTAATAGCCAAAAAAGGAAATTGGTCTCCAATGCACTCTGTTATTGGGAAAATAGATACCGATAGTTTAAATGAAATACAATCTCAAGTTAGCGCAAAGGTGAAATCACTATTAGTTTATCCTGGTCAAACCGTGGAAAAGGGGCAGGTGTTAATTGAATTAGATCCATTAAATGCCCAGCGAGAATTACAGCGATTAAATGCACAATTACAAGATATGACTGCGCAAATTGAAATTCAAAAAAGGCAGCATAAGCTTGATCGTTCGCTGTTGGAATTTGATAAAGAGCAATTTAAAAAAGCACAGGATAATTACACAAGAGAAAAGACATTACTTGCAAAACAATTAATATCAAATAGTCAGTTTGAACAAATTGTGACTCAATTGAATCAAGCAGAGCGTACTGTGTTGCAAAGAAAGCTTGCAGTTGAGAGTCAACAGGCTCAACAAATGCAATTAATGTCCAATTTAAATCAATTAAACATAAGTATTGATGCGCAAAATGAGCAAATTCAATTGCATACAATTACAGCATCATTTGATGGTGTTATCGGTGCTTTAAATTTAAAGGTGGGTCAGTCAGTCATTGTTGGTCAAAATCTATTGGTATTGTTTAATGATCAATCTCGATTATTCAAAGTAAGTGTTGCATCAAAATTGGCGCAGCAGATTGAATCAAAGTTAATGATAAATAATCAGCAATATTCGATATTAACAGTCGATCCAATCATAAATTTCGAGCAAGCTGGGCAGGAAGTGGTGTTTGATATTTCAGGACAGGCATTGGCATTAAATAGCCATCAATACGGCTATTGGGTTTCTCCTGTTGTTGAGAATAGTTTTTTACTGGAGCCCAAAGCATTGTTTGAATATGAGCGGGTATATTATTTGAAAGAGGTGCAAAAGGATTTTGTTTTAGAGGAGGCGAAGGTCATTTTGCATGGCATTCATATTTTGGATGAAAAAGAGTATTGGGTAGCTACTTCTGATTCGTTGCCCGAAGAGCCGTTATTGTTGACCAGTAAACTTTCTAATTTATATAGTGGTATTGAAGTAACAAATAAATTGCCTGAACCAAAAGATTCTAATAATGACGAATTGATTTCACAGGATATTTCGAGCAATGCTGGTAATTCAACTGATGTTGAAACTGACGCAGGGGAATAATCATGCTTTCATATTTTGTTCGACATCGATTAGCTGCCAATATTCTAATGGTGTTTATGCTTGTAGCGGGGATCATTGCAATGCAAAAGACCCCCATTACTTTGATGCCAGATGTGAGTGTCCCATATGCTTCATTGAATGTTGAGTATGAAGGTGTCAGTGCTGAAATAATTGCAAATGATATTGTTTACCCTTTAACGCAAAGCATTAAACAAAGTGTGGGTGTCGAAAGTGTAAAAGCTTATGTCTCAAATGGAAATTTATACTTAGGAGTGCAGTTTTTATTAAGTGCAAAAATGGATAAAGCAGTACCTGACGTCCAAAAAATAATTAATCAATTTGATTGGCCAGTTGGAGTAGATGTTCCAAATATTGTACAGGAGGTGATTTTAGAACCTGTTGGTTTAATTATTTTAAGTGTGGATGGTAGTTTAAATTCATTACGCGAAATAGCGTTGGATGCTAAGCAATCCTTAATTGCGAGTGGTTTGGCGGATGTTGAAATCTGGGGGTTATCTGGTACGGATATATATTGGCGGCCAAAATTACAAACATGGATGGATTTAAATCAAGATCCAGTGCAAATATCACAACTATTAGCTGGCCAAATTTCACGTTCTTCAGCAGGTATTAGTGGTCGACAGTCATTAATGGTTGGGGAGGTTGTTGAGGGTGGGCAAAATTTGTCTCAGCTTACTATTGGTCAAACTCCTATAAATTTGTTGCATGAATTAGAGGATTTAAGTGCACAGGATGCATCATTAAATGTGAATGGAAACCCTGCTGTAATATTAAATATTGTGCGTTCAGCATCCATGGGGACGATTGAGTCGGGACAAAGAATTGATAAATGGGTGGATGCTTACAAAGCACAACATGGGTCGGTTATTTATATTTCCAGTTTCAGTGATACTGCGAAATTTGTACAAGGGCATTTGGATTTATTAACAAATAATGCGCTATTTGGTTTGATATTGGTGTTGTTGACATTGTTTATTTTATTAAATAGCCGGGTGGCTTTTTGGACAGCTGCAGGAATTCCTGTGGCGATATTTGCCACATTAGGGTTGTTGTACGTTATTGATGGAAACTTAAATATATTCAGTATTTTTGCATTATTAATTGCTCTTGGCATTGTGGTGGATGATGCAATTGTTATTAGTGAAGAAACGTTGACACTTAAAAAATCAGGTATGAATGCGCCTGATGCTGCAATTCATGGGGTGAGACGAATGTTCGCACCAGTGATGGCCGCGGCGCTTACGTCCATTGCAGCTTTTTCTCCTTTATTATTTTTACCAGGCGCTTTTGGTGAATTGTTAAAGCCTGTTCCATTAGTGATTATTTGTGTGTTAGTTGCATCATTGTTTGAATGTTTTTTTGTTTTGCCAGGACATTTAAATCACTCTTTGGCTAAATCGAATAATAAAAAAGAAAGTAAGTTAAGAATAAAAGTCGATAATGCATTTAGTCGATTGAGAGATGGTATATTTCGATCATTTGTACAGTTGGTTTCACAAAATAGAGGGGTGACAATATTAGCTGCATGTTCTTTATTGTTGATCAGTTTTATTATGGTTAAGACTGATGTGGTGAAATTTAACCCTGACATGGATGTGGAATTTAATAATGCGTCGTTAACAGTAAGCTTTTATGATGAAACCACAGAACAGCAGCAAAAAGATTATGCTGCTTATTTAATTCAAACATTAAAACAAGTAGAGCTTGATTATCCCAATTTAATTAAACAGCATATTTATTCTCAAGAAATCTATAATAAAAAGTTAGAAGTGTATATTGAATTGCTGGATATAGATGATAGAGATCAGCAATGGAAAAATGCTCAGGTAATGGATTATTGGAAGTCATTAATTAAATCTAATGAAATAGTAAAAGAAATAAAATCCAGTGAGGATGCGCCAGAAGATAGGGGTGGGTCTAATACAAGTTTGATAAGTTTTCAGTTTCAGTCAAATAATTTAATAAACCTTAAAGCAGCGGTGGCTCAAACCAAAGAAAAGTTAAATGAAGTTGCTTATTTAACAGATGTGAATGATGATTTTAGATCTGGATCAATGGAATTAAAAGTTAAAGCAAATGCCTTGGCTAGGCAGCTAGGTATGACGGATCAATATATTATGACGCAGGCCTCTAAGTGGTTAAGTCCAAAAAAAGTAGTGGACTTATCAAGACAAGAATCTAAATCGAGTTTTTATGTTGGAGTGGATCGTGATGAATCTTGGGGGTTAGAGCAGATAAATCGCTTACCTATTACGTCTTTAAATGGTGATATTTATACGCTTGAGCAATTAACAGAGCAAAGCAGGCAAATTACAATTAATGGGTTCTCAATTAATGATGGTCAAATCAGTGCGCGTGTTAGTGCTAGGATTTCAGATGAATCGCTAAAAGTATCGGATGTCTCAAGTGCTTTATTGCAGACAATTGTTAATCCAATAAAAACTCAATTTGGCCTAAATGCTGAAATTTCTGGAGGGGCGAAATCGGTTCAAGAATTAATCGATGCGTTAATGGTTGCAATTCCTGCTGCGTTATTGCTGATTTTTTTAATTTTGGCTTGGGTCTTTCAATCATGGTTGTGGCCTATCGCTGTGGTTGTTGCGATTCCTTTTTCAATGACTGGTGCTGTATTTGGTCATTGGTTGATGGGGGCGGATTTTACTTTTCTGTCGGTTCTGGGGTTGTTTGGTGTGGCGGGCATTGTGGTTAATGATTCGATTATTTTAATAGATCGATTTAGGCAGTTACTCGAAAAAGGCATGGACAAAATAGAGGCGATCGTAGAGGCCTCCTGTCAGCGCTTTCGTGCGGTATTGTTAACCAGTGTTACAACAGTGATTGGTTTGGTGCCTATATTATTTGAAACATCAATACAGGCGCAAATTGTAAAGACAATGGCGATTTCATTAGCATTTGGGTTGTTGTACGGCACAATTGTCGTGTTGGTGATTACTCCTTGCGTGGTGAGTTTTATGCGGGTTAAGCATATTACTGAAGCTTCTCACTGTGATAAATGAATCTAATTCGATTAAAAATTAAAATAGAGTGGGTTTGGGTGCGGGGTATATTGTGCAAAATTGGATCAATTGATTGGTTTGATCGTTTAAAAAACAAACAAAACGGCAAATCTTCCTTATTAATCAAGCAGTTAGTGAAAAAAAATGTAAAAAACGCTTGCGTTTATTTTTAATAAAAGTATTATACGCGCTCTCTTGATTGAGGGTCGTTAGCTCAGTTGGTAGAGCAGTTGGCTTTTAACCAATTGGTCGCTGGTTCGAATCCAGCACGACCCACCACTTCAAGAGTCGCTTCATTAAGTAAGCAAAGAAATAACATGTTTTAAGGGTCGTTAGCTCAGTTGGTAGAGCAGTTGGCTTTTAACCAATTGGTCGCTGGTTCGAATCCAGCACGACCCACCACTTAAACATGAATAATTAGAAGATAGCCTAGGCTGTCTTTTTTTTCATCTGTCACTTTTACTTTGAGCAAATAAAGGCTAGGTTATGACTGAATCAAGAATCGATTTTGAAGTCCCGGTTACTGCGCAATCTGCGCATATGGATAAAGCCACCAAAGAAGCGTACTTCGCTGATATCCAAGCTTTGCTAAAAGAAAAGAATGCCGTGTTAGTTGCGCATTATTATACCGATGCATTGGTTCAGGAAATTGCTGAAAAAAGCGGTGGGTTTATAGGGGACTCCCTAGAAATGGCACGCTTTGGAGCTAATACTGATGCGGACTTGATTGTTGTAGCTGGTGTGCGTTTTATGGGTGAAACCGCTAAAATCTTAGCGCCAAACAAAACCGTTGTGATGCCAACGTTAGAGGCAACTTGTTCGTTGGATTTGGGTTGCCCTGTTGATGAATTTACAAAGTTTTGTGAGCAGCATCCAGATCGTGAAGTGGTGGTGTATGCCAATACTTCAGCAGAAGTAAAGGCGGTTGCAGATTGGGTGGTCACTTCAAGTATTGCAGTGGATTTGATTGATCATTTGGATGCACAGGGTAAAAAAATCATCTGGGGGCCAGATAAACATTTGGGTGGGTATGTGCAAAAGCAAACCGGTGCCGATATGTTGTTGTGGGATGCCAGTTGTATTGTACATGAAGAATTTAAGGCTAAGGGTATTTTGGATATGAAAGCAATGTATCCTGATGCGGCAATTTTAGTGCATCCTGAATCCCCTGATTCTGTTGTGCAAATTGCAGATGTGGTAGGTTCAACCACGCAATTAATTAAAGCTTCGCAATCATTACCGAATCAGCAATTTATTGTTGCAACCGATCGTGGTATTTTTTATAAAATGCAGCAGTTGTCTCCACAAAAATCTTTTATAGAAGCTCCAACAGGCGGGGCTGGATCTTCATGTAAAAGTTGCGCCCATTGTCCTTGGATGGCAATGAATACCTTAGAGAATTTAAAACAAGCGTTGATTGATCCAACCGATATCGTAGAGGTTGATATCGAAATTGCAAACAAGGCAATGATTCCATTAAATAGAATGCTTGAGTTTGCTAAATAGGCTTTAATCAAGGGTTAAAACAGTTCGATATCATCTGAGGGGGTTTCTTGTTCCTCAATTTGTATGCATAGATTTTCATTAATAATTTTATGCTGATCTTTATTTATCCGCTCTAAAAGAATGGCGACTTTTTGTAAAGATTCTTGAATACACCCTCCTTGTTTCATGGTCTCACTTAGTGCCTCGGATGAAATTTCCACTCTGTCTAAAATCACTTTTTCTTGATCTTCTTCTAATCCTAGACTGTTAAATTGCGTCGATAAGTCAATATTTAGTTTGCTCATAACGTTTGCTAAATCTTGCTGATTTTGTATAAAAAGTTCACTTGCCTTATTTAATGTAATTTGAACGGCTGAAACAACTTTTCCCAAGGCTTCGTTTTGTTTTTTAAATGCTTGTTCGGCACTGATGATTTTTAATTTTGCGTCGATGGCTTCTAGTAAAAAAGGAATTTCATCTTTTATTCTTCCGTATTTATTTCTATCATCAAGGGGCATATTTTTAATTAATAGTGATACTCTTGGGTAGTTAATTTGTGTTCTGCAGCCAAAATCAATAATGCGATTACCAGCATGCATCATGCCTATAAGTTCTTTTTCAAGTGGTGCGACAATATCAGTCTGGTTTGAGTAAAAGTGGTGAGTGTTTTTGTGATTAAACATCACGCTGGCATTAAGTCCGAGTTCTTGTAATAGCTGGTTGAGTTCAAGTGCTAACATGTCAATCGAAGAGATTTGAAATGTACGTTTAATGAAGCGGACAATTTTGCCAAGATTGGCGCTTGAACTCATGGCTTCTAAAGTGGTTTTAGTGGCTTCTACGATATCGGTTTTTAATTCACTGTGGTGATGAATGTATTCGCTGATTTTTGCAAGTTTAGCTAATAAAAATTCTTTACTGCAAGGCTTAACTAAATAATCATCGCCACCCACTTCAAAGCCAAGAATCCTTTCTCGCATAGAGCTTTTTGAAGATAAAAAGATAACCGGAATGTCTTTTGTATCAGGGTTTTGTTTTAGGGTGTCGCATACTTCATAGCCATTTTGTCCTGGCATTTCAACATCCAGTAAAATAATGTCTGGCTTGGTTTGTTTGATTTGTTCATAAGCCTGACCTCCATCCCCAGCAACCGCAATGGAATAGCTATCATTTAGATATTTGGTGAGCACGTTTTGAATGAACTTATCATCATCCACAATGAGTATTTTATTCGGCATAGTTTTAATGGTGCGTAATAATTATATTTATAGGTTAGCAAAAATGTGAAATATGGTATGAAATTGAATGATAAATTTAAGGTGATTGGTATTTTTTTGTAAACATCTGTACAATCGCGCGCTAAGTTGCGGTTTAAGTAATTTAAATTTAAGCCTTACTTGACGCGATGAATACATCAAATGGTCTATTCGCGCATTTTGAAATCAAGTTAATTGGGGATGCTTTGCATTCTAACAACCTATAAAAGAGAGCATAAAAATGGCTAGTATTAGTTTTAAAAATGTCGTAAAAAGTTACGGCGATGTAAATATTATTAAAGGTCTGGATCTTGAGATTGCAGATAAAGAATTCGTAGTTTTAGTTGGCCCATCTGGTTGTGGTAAATCAACAACGCTACGTATGATTGCTGGCCTAGAAGACATCACTAGCGGTAAATTATTAATTGGTGATCGTGTTGTAAACAACGTTCACCCTAAAGAGCGTGACGTAGCGATGGTTTTCCAATCATACGCACTTTACCCTCACATGACCGTTGCTGAAAACATCGCGTTTGGTTTGAAGCTACGTAAAATGCCAAAAGCTGAAATTAAAAAATTAGTTGATGATGCGGCAGATAACTTAGGTTTGGGCCATTTATTAGAGCGTAAGCCTAAAGATCTTTCTGGTGGTCAGCGTCAGCGTGTTGCACTAGGTCGTGCGATCGTTCGTAAGCCTTCTGTATTCTTGTTTGATGAGCCTTTATCAAACCTTGATGCTGAATTACGTGTTCACATGCGTGCAGAAATTGGTAAATTGCAAAAACGTTTAGGTGTAACAGCGGTATACGTTACCCATGACCAAGTAGAAGCAATGACAATGGGTGATCGTATTTGTGTACTTCACAAAGGTGAATTGCAACAAGTGGGTACGCCATTAGAATTATATGATACGCCTTGTAACGTATTTATTGGTGGTTTCATTGGTACGCCAAATATGAACTTTATTACAATCAAAGTTTCTGATGATGGCGCTTCGTTCACATCTGATGTGTTTTCTGGCCAAATTCCTGCTGCATGGGCTCAAGCAGCTGCTGCTAAGAAAGGTCAAGATATAATCGTTGGATACCGTCCTGAAGATGTACGTGCTGAAGATGAACAAAAATGTGCTAACCGCGCATCATTTGGTGGTGAGATCGACATCGTTGAGACCTTAGGTCACGAAGTGGTTGTATACATGAATGTTCCTGGTCATAAAGAAAAAATCACTGGTAAAATGGATCCGCATAAAGTGCCGCGTTCAGGTGATAAAATGACGTTTGCATTAGATTTAGATAAGTTGCACATGTTTGATTCTGAGACTAAAAAGCGTCTTTAATCATTTGATGTAATTAAAAAACGCACCCTAGGGTGCGTTTTTTTTGCCTGAAAATTGAGGGTGCTCTTAGTTTTTAGTTGGGAGTGTCCATTTCTTGCCCATTTCAAAATCAAATTCAGTTGGGGTGAATTTTCCTCTGCCACGAGCAGGGTAATTGGTTAATTCACCAAAAAATATTTTATCTCCAAGGGAATAAAAGTCGACGCGAATATAATCAAAAGGTTTGGATAAAATAGTTGCAAGCTTTAACATTTTTTCCAAATTTTGTGGTTTTGCAACGCTGCTTCCTCGTTTTCGTTTCCAGCTTACATCCAGTAATTCCCAGTTGGGCGTGAATAACGTTCGGTTAAAATTCTCAAAACGTTCATTATCTACTTGAATAAACGCACATTGCCCATTGATCATACTGAATTTATAATCAGGAGGTACATTTCCCGATTCGTCTTTAAGAAGCTGTTCCACTATTATTTTTCTTGGGATTTGATCGTAGGCCCATTCGTGACTTCTTGTTCCATATAGTTGAGTTAACCATTTTTTAGCGATTATTTTAAATTCGTCAACATTAAGAGTGTCACCATCTTTAATAATGATATTGTTACTTGATCCATGGTTAGATTTAATGACATATTCATTGGGTAATGATTTAAAGTTAATTCCATTTGGGGTATCTGCGACCGCTAATAATGGAATTAAAATTTCGTCGGCTAGTTGTTTTCCAAGTACTTCTTTTATGTAGCCTCTTACTTTATATTTGTCGGCAATGATGGGTAGTAATGGGTTTCTATCATAAATTTTTTTATGACATATTTTTTCATTAAATGATTTTGGATTGTTTAAATTTAGAGGGTAGTCGTGTGCCTTTAAAAAGCGTTTTTTCTCCCTCGGGAAACCCAATAGTCGATCAAGTTTTGCAACAAGTTGCTCTTCGTATTTTCGTAATAAGGATTTCACGTCATTGCCTTTTAAGGTGGTAAAGTTTAGTGAGTATTGTGCCATATCAAATTGGCTTTAAAAAATAAAAAAAAGACCAATCATTTGATTGGTCTTTTTTGGTGTGATTGTATTTTTATTTGTAATCGTTTTTGATTAATTCAAATAGAAATCCCATAGGGTGTGGAATCGATTGTTTGGATTCACGTTTTATTTGGCTGCGACAAGAATAGCCAGTTGCCATTAATTTGTTTTTGTTAGATTCGTTTTCGACAACGACTTGCCAAGATTGTGTGTAGATTTTTTTAGACAGTGCGACGTTTTTACTTTCGTGTCCAAATGTGCCAGACATGCCGCAACAACCCACATTTAAAATCTCTAATTGATAGCCTAATTTTTCATAGATTGCTTGCCATTTAACCAATGTGCCTGCAGCGTTAGTTGCTTCGGTACAATGCGCTAATAAATAATAAGTATCGGCTTTTGGTTTTTGTCCATTAATTAGGTGCAAATTATCACCTAGCCATTCTTGAATTAATTGAACGTTAGCCATGTTTTCATTTGGAAGCGCTTTTAAGTATTCATTGCGGTATGTAAGTGTCATTGATGGATCCATGCCGATTAATGGCACGCCAAATGATTCAATTTTTTTCAATTTTTTATGGGTTTTTAACGCGATCTTTTTAAAGCCTGTGAAAAAACCATGGACATGCATGGCTTTTCCGTTTGGAGAATAAGGCATGATCATTGGATTTAAGCCAAGCTTTTTTAAGCATTTTAATAAACCGTTTACACTATCGGCATCAAAATAACTGGTAAAAGCATCTTGAACTAAAATAACACTTTTACTTTTTTGCTCTTCAGATAACTTATTCAAATTAAGTTCGGTAGCAAATACAACCTGAGATCTTCGCATCGCACGTTTTAATGTTTTAGTGGAAATTAATGGGCTGTCCACCATGCCTGCAATATTTTTAAGTGCCCAGGTGCTGATAGGATTACCAAGAAAAAAGTTACTGGTTCTAGGCATTTTGGCCATCAATGGTGCAAATAAATCCGACGCCACAATAAAATAATCTTTTAATGGACGCAGATATCGGCTGTAATACACTTCGTAAAAACGCGCACGCGCTTCTGGAATATCTACTTTAATTGGGCATTGTCCCGCGCAAGATTTACAAGCTAAACAGTTAGACATGCTGTCCATTACTTCATGGTTAAAATCGTATTTAGGGCTTAATGTATGCATCATTTTTGAGAAAAAAGCGACAGGTGCGAATTGACGTTTAGCTTGAAAAGATAACTCATCAGCACTTGTGTCTTTTTCATCTAACAAACGAAGCCATTCACGAATTAATGATGATCTCCCTTTAGGTGAGAAACGTCTGTCGCGTGTGGCTTTATAAGATGGACACATACGATCATTTAAATCGTAATTAAAACAAGCACCATTACCGTTACAGTTTAAAACATCATCATAGTTGTTCCATTGCTGTACAGGAATTTGGTTATCTAGTTCCCCTCGTGTTTGCACTTCATCAATTTTACTTAATTCCCAAATCTCGACACCATCGTCGGTTTTTAATGGCGTTGGTGTTGCAATCTTGCCTGGGTTTAATTGATTGCGCGGATCAAACGCGGCTTTAATTTCTTGTAGGCTAGGGTACAGCTCACCAAAAAATTCAGGAGAAAATTCACTGCGCACGCCTTTACCGTGTTCGCCCCATAAAAGACCATTATATTTTTTAACTAAACTCACAACTTGCTCGGTAATCACGCGAACCATTTTGGCTTGTTCAGTATCTTTCATATCAATAGCGGGGCGTACATGTAAAACACCTGCATCAACATGACCAAACATGCCATAAGTTAAATTATAACTGTCTAGTACTTTTCTAAACTCCATAATGAAGTCTGCTAAATTTTCAGGAGGCACGGCCGTGTCTTCAACAAATGGAATCGGTCTTGCGCTGCCTTTTGCATTACCTAATAAGCCCACTGCTTTTTTGCGCATGGCCCATATTTTTTTAACGCTGTCTGTGCCCATTACGGATTGTGAAGCTATGTTCTTTTTTGGCTGACCTTGTTCATTATTAAGATGTGCTAATAGTTTTTCAATTTTGGCTTCTAAATCTTCAAGGCTGTCTGATGTGTATTCAATTAAATTAATGCCTTCTACGGATTGATCTTTTGGTTCAGGAAAAAATGTTGAAACAGAATGCCAAACGATATCGTTTTTAGCTAAGCCTAATACTCGTGAATCCACGGTTTCAATGGAGGTTGGCTCAAACGCCATTAGGCTTTGTGCGTCGCGCATTGAGTTTTCAAAGCTGTCATAGCAAACGTTTACTAACGCAGAGAACTTCGGAATCGGTAATACATTGATTTTTGCAGTGACAATAAAGCCTAATGTGCCTTCGCTTCCGCATAAAATATTGTTTAGGTTAAATTGATTTTGCTCATCTTTAATATGCGCCAAATCATAACCCGTTAAACAGCGGTTTAAAGGAGGGAATTTGGCTTTGATTAATTCTTTTTTATCGTTGTAAATATCATTGACGGTTTTGTAAATGTTTGCTTCGCGAGAATCATGTGACAGAGTGATATTTAATTGAGTGTCATCAATATTTCTAGAATGAATGAGTGAACCATCCAATAAAACCGTTGAAAGTTCAAGCACGTGATCACGGGTTTTGCCGTACATAACCGAGCCTTGACCAGATGCGTCAGTATTAATCATGCCACCAATGGTTGCGCGATTACTTGTCGATAATTCAGGGGCAAAGAATAATCCGTGTTTTTTTAGCTCTTGGTTTAACTGGTCTTTAACAACGCCTGTTTCAACAATGGCGTAACCTTCGTCTGCATTAATTTCAATAATACTATTCATATGACGAGACAAATCCACCACCACGCCGTCTGTTAAAGACTGTCCGTTGGTGCCGGTTCCGCCGCCGCGAGGGCTAAGTTTAACCTTGTGAAATTCTGATTGGTTACTGATCGAACAGACTATTTGAATATCTTGAGTGGATTTTGGGTAGATAATGGCCTGTGGCAATACTTGATAAATAGAATTATCGGTAGAAAGTACGGTACGTGTAGAGTATTGCGTGGATAATTCACCTTTAAAGCCTTGGGCTTTAACAGCATCAATAAACGCTAAATATAAACTTTGTACAACATTAAGATCATCTAAACGAGGAAGCATATCTCACACTCAAAATAAAAATAGTGGCGTATTATAGTGCTTTTTTGTATGAAATTCCCCTTTCTTAATACAATTCAACTTATTATTTGTTTGGGGCAGCTTTGTTTCAATTAAAGGGCTAGAATCTGTATAATAGCGCCATTTTTTAGTCAATTTTTAAAGAAGCTTCGTATGTCATTATCCAAGAAAAATATCAAATCATCTTTTAGTGCCGTTACCTATCAGCGTGGTAAGCGTTATTACGAAGAAGGGATGGTGTTTAATGTCCATAGTAATCAAAGTTTTGGTGATGTTGATTTAGTGTTTGGCGTTGCAAAGGGCAGCCATAATGAACGATATGATGTCGAAGCTTGGATAGATGGTGGAGAGTTTGTTACAGAATGTAGCTGCCCTGTATCAAATCAATGTAAACATGGTGTCGCGTTAATATTAGAGGCGTTTGATGATGGCTTATATAAAGAACCCGCGAAAATTAAGCGCATACCAGCTGTTAAAAAATCTGAAATGCAGGCTTGGATCGACAAATTAGAATCCAATCAGCTTTTGGCTAAATCCGATGATACGGATTTAACTGACAAAGAATTTTTAGTCTATTTGGTTTCCCATGAATATGACACATTGCAAGTGTCCGTTAGAAAAACAAAATACAATAAAAAAGGAGAAATCAATAAGGGAGCGTTGGTGAATTTACATTCGATACATCGTTCGGTGTCTTATAATGGTCAGGATGACTATGTTTCTAAAATGGATAGTGCCATATTTTCTGATATGTTTTTCTCGTGGGACGATTCTAATACGCAATATGAAATAGATAACGCGGCAAGTGTGCAAATTTTAATTAAAATGATTGAAACAGGCCGTTGTTATTTTGAGACTGCTGAAGGTGAGTGTTTTGAAAAAATGTCAGATCAACAGACTCTGGAATTTAATTGGACAGAAATCAAATCCAATAAAACCGATGCTTTTAAGTTAGAAGTGTTAATGAATGGGCGCTCAGATTTTATAGTATTACCTTCATCCCCTTTGTATTATTTAAATGTAAATACCTTGCAAATCGGTCAAATTGATACGGATTTAAATGAGCAACTATTGATGCATTTAACCGAATTGCCCGCCATCAAAAAACAAGATGCTCAACAATTTTCAATGTGGTTATTTGATAATAACCTGCCGATACCCACTCCGGTAGATTTAAATGTTATTGAAATTAAAGGTGTGTTTCAGCCTGTATTTGAAGTGTGTTTTGATGAAAAGACCAACTTTTATTACGGAAAATTTCATTATCAATACGGTGAGTTTATGGTTGAGCACGATCAATACGAAGCTAAAAATCCCACGGTTTTTAATATTGATAATCAAATGCATCGCTGGCAACGAGATTTAAATGCAGAAAAAAACGCGCGTTTATTACTTAAACAATGCGGCTTGTTTTTACAATACAAAGCCATTAATGGCGGTGCGAATGTGTTTACCTCAGACGATCCATTTTTCTGGGTAGAATTTAAATTAGCCGTTCAAGTGAATCTAGAGCATCACGGTTGGCGTGTTGAGTTAAATGAGCTTAAATTGCCGCAAATTCATGAGATTGAACATGTTGAAGGTAATGTCATTGGTGAAGAATCTGAGTATGACAATTGGTTTGAACTTGGATTATCCGTCACATTAAATAATGAAAAAATCGATTTGGTGCCGTTGTTAATTGATGGGCTTGCGCATATTGAAGATTGGGAAAATTTACCTGACAAAATCTTGGTGCCCAATAAAGGCGATTTTTTAAAGTTTAACAAAAAAGACGTACAACCCATTATTCGCATATTAAGTCAGCTTGCTAATAAAGACGGTAAAATAGGGCGTTATCATGCGGATGTGTTAAACCATATTCCTTTTGTCGATACTTGGTCTGGCGATAAAAAAATTAAAAGTTTGGCCAAAAAATTAGGAAATTATAAAGGCATTAAAACCATTAAATCCCCAAAAGGGTTAAACGCTGAATTACGTGATTATCAACAACAGGGTTTAAATTGGTTAGGTTTTTTACAAGAGTATGGTTTTGGCGGAATTTTAGCGGACGATATGGGTTTGGGTAAAACCATTCAAGCGTTGTCGATGATGCAAGTATTATTTAATCGCAAAAAAATAACGCAGCCTATGATCGTTGTCTGTCCCACAAGTTTAGTGGGCAATTGGCGAAGCGAAGCGGCTAAGTTTGCACCTAAGCTTAAGGTGTTTGTGTTACATGGATCAAAACGCCACGAACATTTTGAAAGCATTAATGACTATCATTTAATTATTACCACTTACCCATTGATTCAACGTGATATAGACATCCATAAACAACACAATTGGTTATGGATTATTTTAGATGAAGCGCAGGTGATTAAAAATCCAAAAGCCAAAATGACCCAAGCGATCAAAGAATTAAAAGGCAAACATCGATTATGTTTAACTGGCACCCCAATGGAAAATCATTTGGGTGAGTTGTGGTCGTTATTTGATTTTTTAATGCCAGGATTTTTAAATAATCATAAAGGCTTTACTGATTTATACCGTAAACCCATTGAGGCAGGCGATGCGTATGCCCAGCAATGGTTAAATGATCGAGTAAAACCGTTTTTATTGCGCCGAACCAAAGATGCCGTTGCCACTGAATTGCCAGGTAAAACTGAAATTATTCAGAATTTAGAAATGCCAACGGATCAGCGTAAATTATACGAAAGTATTCGGGTCACCATGGAAAAACGCGTACGCCAATTGTTAAAAGAAAAAGGCATCGCAAAAAGTCAGATAGAATTTTTAGATGCATTATTAAAATTACGTCAAGCCTGTTGTCATCCTGCATTGGTCAAATTAGATGAAGCTAAAAAAGTCAAACACAGCGCCAAGCTTGATTTTTTATTAGAAGTATTGCCAGAGATGTTAGAAGAGGGCAGAAAAGTATTAATATTTTCTCAATTTGCCCAAATGCTCACTATTATAGAAGACACCCTTAACAAGCATAAAATCAAAACAACCAAGTTGACGGGGCAGACACGAAAGCGCGAAGAGGTAATCAATCGATTTACCAGTGGCGAAGTGGACGTGTTTTTAATTTCATTAAAAGCAGGGGGGGTTGGTCTAAATTTAACCCAGGCAGATACGGTGATACATTTTGATCCTTGGTGGAATCCTGCGGCTGAAAACCAAGCTACGGACAGAGCCTATCGAATTGGGCAAGACAAGCCTGTTTTTGTATATAAATTAGTGACTCAAAATAGCATTGAAGAACGGGTATTAGAATTACAAAAGAAAAAACAAGCCATGGCCGATGCCGTGTATGAAGGCAAATCCGATGCGCAATTAGGTAAAATGGACAGCAATCAATTATTGTCTTTATTTGGTATTGAAAAGTAAAAAAGTGTTTGATTTCCCATACATGTATTGATTTTAAAAAATATTAAAAAACAACTTGAAAATAATGATTATTGCAATATTTATAAGGAAACTTTTTATTGTAATAAAAGTCGATAAAAAAGTTTTGAGGGCAATCTAGCCCCTTAAACATTTCGAATAAATTTATTGGAGGTTTTTTATGCGTACGCATTTTAAGATTTTATTAGCATGTGTCTTAACGGGCATGCTGGTTTTACCAGCCATGTCCAAATCATTAGTATCAGGGTTGCCTGATTTCACCAAGCTTGTCGAAGCCACCTCATCCAGTGTGGTAAAAATTACAACCAAAACCAATCGTACCGAGCGTTCAATGCGCGAAAAAGAAATATTGCGATATTTCTATGGGGATCGTTTTTCTGAAAATATAGATGAGCCTGTTCAGTCTGGCATTGGTTCAGGGTTTATCGTGTCCCAAGATGGTTATATTTTGACCAATGATCACGTTGCGGCTAACTCCGATGAAATTGAAGTAAAGCTAAATGATGGTCGGGTGTTTATTGCAAAATTGATTGGCACAGATAGCGAAAGTGATGTGGCAGTTTTAAAAATTGAAGCGCAAAACCTACCAGCTTTAACCTTGGCTGATTCCGATCAATTAAAAGTAGGTGAGTGGGTCTTAGCAATTGGCTCACCGTTTGATTTTGACTATTCGGTTACCGCCGGGATCGTCAGTGCAAAAGGGCGATCATTACCAGGAAGTGAGCGCTTTGTGCCGTTTATTCAAACGGATGTCGCAATTAACCCAGGAAACTCAGGTGGGCCATTGTTTAATATGAATGGTGAAGTGGTGGGAATAAACTCGCAAATTTATTCAAGAAGCGGTGGATTTATGGGGTTAAGTTTTGCAATCCCTTCTAATGTTGCGTTGAATGTTATGGATCAATTAAAAGACGGCGGAACTGTTAAGCGGGGTTGGTTAGGAATTCAAATGGAGCCTAGTTTTAATGAAGATCCGCAATTAGCCAAATCCTTAGGCGCGTTAAATAACAATGGTGCGCTTGTAAATCGTGTGGCATTAAACAGTCCAGCAGAGCAAGCAGGTTTAAAAGCGGGGGATATTATTACGCATTTTAACGGCGAGATTTTGAAGAAATTTAGCAATTTATCGCCGCTGGTATCATCATTAAAGCCAGGTACCACCATAGAATTAACAGTATTACGCGCAGGGCAAACTTTAAATTTAGATGTGATATTAGGTGATCAAGAAAACATTCAATTATTTGCAGGCAGCGCAAGTAATAGCAATATCTTAGGGATAACTGTTCGAGATTTAAACAAGCAAGAAAGACAGCTTTTATCAAGAAATGAAGTGGGCGTGGTTGTGGATCAAGTGCTGGCTCAAAGTATTCGACAATCTGGAATCGAAACAGGTGACATCATTACAATGGTGGCAGGAAAAAATGTCAGTACATCAGAGCAATTTAATAAAGCAGTTTCTAATATCAAACCCTCTCAACGAGTAGCAATGCGGGTTATTCGTGGTCGTGAAGTGTTTTTTGTAGTGATTAAAGTCGAGTAACGATTCT
The DNA here is from genome assembly GCF_045862395.1 of Marinicellulosiphila megalodicopiae. Classification (NCBI taxonomy): domain Bacteria; kingdom Pseudomonadati; phylum Pseudomonadota; class Gammaproteobacteria; order Oceanospirillales; genus Marinicellulosiphila; species Marinicellulosiphila megalodicopiae. The sequence goes on along the minus strand of NZ_AP023087.1, from coordinate 2,821,286 downwards.
ACTGATAGTAAAATAAAAATTTCAGACGGTATATTAAAACTTACAAGGACGTGGGTTTTTATAACGAAAAATGAATTGTAACTGTTATTTACTGACTGCTTAATATGGAATTTTCAATGTGTTTTCCGGTTGAGCGAAACTTCACCTACCAGCTTATGAAAATTGTTAGTTTGCCAATAATGTCACTTTATTGTCTGAGTGTGGGCAAGTCTATGTAACTATACAGATCAAATGTAAAAATGATTTGATAACTTTGTACTTAAAATAATCACTTAAAATTACTTTATTTTTCTTAGTGTCTATGTCAAAAGTAAGACGCGACCCCTAAATGCGACCCCTAAATGAGAAAGATAGTGAAAAGCCTGAATCAATATTTTTGATTTGGGTTTTTTTTGCTGTGAGAAATAGATCAGGTTTTGTAGGTTCGGGATTCATTCCGAAAAAACTAAATTGTGTTTTTATAGGGTTCAATATTAAGTATAAGACAATCCCCATATTATTAGTAAAATAGAATAAAACGAGGGCTTGCCCCTCAATGTTTAAAGCTAAAGTGGATGTCACTTTTGGTCTTTGATATTCACCAATTGCCACAAGTCGTAAACTTTGAATTGCCAAATGTAGCAGAAGACTATGTACACAGAATTGGCCGCACGGGTCGTGCTGGACACAAAGGTAATGCGGTGTCGTTAGTGTGTAATGATGAGTTTAAAGACTTAGCTGGCATAGAAAAACTGATTCAAGAAGTGATTGAGCGCGAAGAAGTAGAAGGATTTAAACCACAAAATCCATTGGCGAATTCAACCCCGTCAAACAAACCGAAAAAGCCGAAAAAACCAAGAAATCCTCGTACGTTTGCGAAAAAACCAAAACAAGATTAAAAAGTGATAACTTGAGGCTTTGGGCCTGAAGCTTGAAGTTTAAAAACAGTTACTGAAAAGCCTGAATCGATTTTTGATTTGGGCTTTTTTTTGTCTTTAAGAACTGATTAATTATTTGTAATTGATTTTGTTGGTTGGGCTTTAGCCGAGCAATGTCGAAAATTGAGTAGTTAGTTTTTAATGGGTGTTAAAACACATAGAAATTACAAAAGTGGGTGTCACTTTTGGTTCTCCTTTTGGTTCCACTTTTGGTTCTCTTTTGGTTCCAAAATCAAGGGGCTAAAGCTTATTTAATTCACTTGCATAGGGGGGGCGGATAATAATCGTGGTTCTGAAGGTTGCTTTACCATTATGAATAGTCAGTGGGATTCATTTATTGGTAGTATCCCTAAACCAAGAGCTGGTAAAGTAAGAATACCATTTCCTATTGAACAGCATAGTTATTCAAATTAAAAAGAGGTAGTTCTATTATGAAAAAATTACTAATAATTATTGTATTGTTGATGAACTTTAATATTTCTTATGGCGATCAGTATATTGAAGGTGAACAAGAGCATTTTTCAGATACTCCGTTGGATGCTGATCAGTTATTGCTTAAGTATATTAATTCAGACTCAATATTTTTATTAATTGATAAATCAAAATATAATGAAGCTTACTGGGCTGCAAAGTATTTAAATGAATATGATGGTGGGGAATCAGCTAGTTATGTTTATTTACAAGCAATTGCAGCAATAAAATTAAATATTTGTGTAAAATCAATATATGAATCACTATCAAGGCCGTTAACTTCAAGAAATATGGATGAAATATTTCTGGGGAACTCAATTAGATCACTTATTAAAATGGACTCTGAAAATTGTATGAGATTTAGTGATTATCTACCTGCCAGTAATCTAGAAAATTTAATAAATTTAATTAATGATTATGAAAATAATAATGTGATAAAACTTAAATATTTAGAGAGTGAATTGAAATTAATATTTGATAAATCTACATATACTGAATATGAAAGTATACAGGGATATATTAAATTGTATGATGATTTTGGTATGCCGATTTATAAGTAGCAAAAAAAGAAGTAGTTAGGAGTACCGAGGTGTCAGGCTTGAATGGTACTAAGTTACAAATACCGCGGGGTCAGGTCGTACGCCGTTACCGGCAATATATCTAGCGGGTTAAAGTCCCGTCTTAGAACGCAACTTAGACATCGCAACTTAGACATACAAGATAATCAAATTCTAACCAAGTAAAAACCTAATACTGCATATCAATATAATATTTTTTCAAATTTATGGATTTTACCCTAGTGTCTTTTTTTAGACAGTCACAGTGTAAGGCTATGGAAGTTTGTGGTGCTGCGAGGCGAATATTAGAAGAAAATATCAGATCAATTAAATCAAAGGGATCAGGCCTGAATGGCACTGCATTAAGCTTTACCTTGACGTTCATCAGGCCCCAAGCGCCAATAAATTTAAAACCTATCCCAGCGCTTCTTCTTTTTCATCCAACGTCTCTTGCGCTAACATCCAATTCTCTTCAGCTTCATTTAACTGTTGCGTAGAGCTTGCTTGCTCACTCAATAATTTCTTAAGTTTGTCTTTATTAGAATCATCATACAATTCACTGTCACCCAGCTGTTCTTCAATTTCAGCCAATTTTGCTTCTAGTTTTTCAACTTGTTTTTCAAATTTTTCTACTTCTTTTTTAAACGGTTGCAGTACTTGGCGGCGTTGTGCGTCTAGGCGTTTTTGATCTTTTTTATTAATTACAGGTTCATCCGTTGAGTCTGTATTAACTTGTGTTTGGCTAATTTGTGCTTGGTCTTTTAGCTTGTGGTAATCCTCTAATGTACCATCAAATTTCTCAAGTATTTGATCGTGTACATGCCAAAATTCATCGACGCTGTTTTTTAGCAAATGACGATCATGGGAAATAATCACCACGGCGCCTTCGTAGTTTTGTAACGCTAAGGTTAATGCGTGTCTAATTTCTAAATCTAAATGGTTGGTGGGCTCATCGAGTAATAATAAATTCGGTGCGCGATAGGATATACGTGATAACGCCAAACGTGCTTTTTCGCCACCGGAGAAGTTTTTGATTTCTTTATCAACGTCATCGCCTTTAAATCCATAACCGCCTAAAAAGTTACGTAATGCTTGTTCACTGGCATCGGGGAAATCTCGTTGTAAATGCAAAAGCGGCGAGGCGGTGACGTCTAAATCTTCTAATTGATGCTGAGCGAAGTATCCGATTTTTAAATGCAAGCCGTGAGTGATTTTGCCCGATATCGGTTGAATCTGATCGGTTAGTGTTTTGATTAATGTCGATTTACCTGACCCATTCACACCCAAGATACCAATACGTTGGTTAGGCTCAATGCTGACGTTGACCTGTTTGATCACCGGTGCGTCTTTTGAATAACCAATGTCGATTTTGTCTAAATTAATTAACGGCGTAGATTGTTTGTCGTGACAGAAAAACTCAAATGAAAATTGACCATCAATGTGCGCAGGGGCAATCATTTGCATGCGCTCTAATTCTTTAATACGCGATTGCGCTTGTTTGGCTTTACTGGCCTTGGCTTTAAAGCGCGTAATGAAACTTTCAATGTGCTTGATTTGGTCTTGTTGTTTGCTGAATGCTTGTTGTCTTTGTGCAAGACGCTCCGCTTTAGCGCGTTCAAAAGCAGAGTAGTTGCCTTTGTAACTTAATAATTCTTCGTCTTCAAAACTTAAAATTTGGTCTGCTACCGCATCAATAAAATCTCGGTCATGAGATACAAATACCAACGTGCCATCAAACTGTGTTAACCATTTTTCTAACCAGTAACAGGCTTCAATATCTAAATGGTTGGTTGGCTCATCAAGTAGCATTAAGTCGCATGGGCAAATAAGGGCGCGGGCTAGGTTTAAACGCACTTGCCAACCACCTGAGAACGAGCTGACGGTATTGTTGACTTCATCGGCGCTAAAACCCAAACCATGCAGTAATTTTTCGGCTTGAAATTTAGCGTTGTATCCGCCGTATTCGTCCATTTTACTATGAGCGTTAGCTAGCGCGTGATCGTCTTTAGCGTTATCGATTTGATGTTGAATGGCTTTTAATTGTTCGTCGGCATCTAATACATATTCAATGGCCGTTAAGTTGCTGCCCGTGACTTCCTGTTGCATGTGGCTGATGCGCCAAGTCGATGGCATTGTAATTTCACCAGAGTCGGCTTGGTCTTGTTTGAGTAATAAACGAAATAAACTGGATTTACCGCACCCATTTTTACCAATAAGTGCGATCTTTTGACCGGGGAAAATCTGCGCATTGGCGTTGTTTAAAATGGACTTGGTGCCGCGGTGGTAAATTAACTGCTCAATACGAATCATAAACTGTGGCCAAAAAAAGGCGCATTATACGAAATTGAAGCCTTTGATAGTAGTTAAATCTCAACGCCTTTTGCAATTTGACCGTTCACATAACCATGTAAGGCTAGATAGTCCAAATCATTCAAATAATCAAATTCAACTCCGTAGGCTGCAGTTGAGTTGGTTAAATCGTATCGGTCAAAGGTGGTTTTGATGTGAGCATCCCAAGTGACTAAACGTTTGATTCTGCCTATTTGGACCATGGCCGTTAGTAATAACACATCACCCACTTCACCAATAGGATCGATGGTTTCTAATTTAGCGCCCACCGTTGAAATATCTACTATTCCCCCGGCTGTTTTGTCATATTGAGGTTGGGTTTTATTTTGAACTTGAACTCGTACATTAGCTAAAACACGCGAAGCTCTACGAATTTCGTCGATAATGATTTTGCTAGGGTAGGTTAAATGTAAATAATTATAAGGAGTCGTACAAATATGACGAACTTTGCATTGAAAAGCGCAGGCTACTTTTTTGGTGAAAAACCGAACATTGATTAATTGGTCTTTTCGAACCAGCAATGGTCTATTTTTGCCAAGCATTGGGGTGGCAATTAAAACTGTGTGGTGGGGGTTAATGCCTAATAATTGAGTTTGAAAACGTTGATCTTCTCCAAGTTCAATGTTGACGGCTTGCCCTGGTAAAATACTTAATTTGCTTAAATCCGATGCTTGTTCTGTTTGAATCATGTTTAGCACTTTTTTTTGATGGTAATTAAAGTGTAGAACGAAAAAATTAAGCTGTTAAAAATTGTGAGCAAAACTATGCATTAAACATTTTGAATAATGGAATTGAGGAAAGTTACATTTGGAAATATTTTAGAATCATTTGGATATATTTCGACACAAACTCGAACATTTGTTTGTTCATTACTGAGCTACTTTTAATGAATAACATTTAGTTTAATGAATAACATTTAGTTTTATTAATTAATTAGTGGTTGAGGTAAATATGTCCCGAGCATCGGAATTTGAAGAAATCAATGTTGCCGCGTTAGGTATTAAAGATGAAGACAGAGAGCGAATTGAGCGTTTTTTTGCTTTAGATAGTAATAATCGATTTAATTTAGTTGGGACTGAAAAGCTTTCAAAAGCACATTTAATTGTTGTGGATGCCGATCACAGCATGATTGAGCGAAAAATGACGGTCATCAATAAACAATATCGTTTTAGTGGTATTTTGGGTTTAAGTGATAATAATAAACTTTTATCGGGTACTCGAATGATCTCTAGACCTTTGAATTATAGGCATATTAACGCTGCAATATTAGGTTTACTTCAACATCAGCCTGATTCCAATAATCGTGAAAATTGTCGTGTTTTAAATTTGGATGCTCAATTATATGGGCACCTAGAATTAAAAAAACATACCTTGGAATTGTACGATAATGTCGAAATAGTCAATGTGTTTGATATGCATGAGGCGCAAACGATGTTAGATATGCATCATTTTGATATTGTGTTTATTAACGAAAATATTACCGATATTGATTATTTTGATGCCTGCAAGTGGGTAAAACAAAATCATGATACGACCGTTGTTTTGACTCAGCATAAAACAGGGCCGATCACCAGAATGAAAGCAAAACTGGCTCATGCGGACGATGTATTGAATTGGCCGATTAGAATGTATCAGTTTCAAAGTTGTTTTGAGCGAGAAATGTTGAAATTTCAAAGTCAAAAAGAAACGCATTTTGTTGTTGAAAATGTATCAAACCAGTAAGTTTGAAGTTATTTTGGTAACCAATATTTAGCGTTAATCCAAGCGATAAAAAAAGTGACGTATCCTGCGATGATGACGTCACTAAAAAAATGTCCACCTTGGGCAATGCGAGTGTAACTTAGCGCAAAACCCAGGGCCAAACCTGGAATGAACGCCCATGTTCGTCTGGCTAAAAAACCAAAGCATAAGAAGTAAAAACCAATTCCAGCATGACCACTAACAAATGAGCAATTAAAATCACATTGATTTGAAATTTCGTAAGCTCGGGTAAAAATTAATTCACCATTAAATTCAATTATATCTCGAGGGCGGGCGCGGCCAAATGCATTTTTCATTACCACTTCAATTATAAGTGCACTGATAAAAAGCGTGCTAATTAGAAAAACAATTTGATAATTAACTTGTTTTGTTACTGAATAAATAATTGCTAATACCAATAGTAAAACAATAAAAATCCAAACAGCAATAGATTGAAATAGATCTTTTAAAAAATCTAATAATAAATTTGAAGGGAAATTATGCGTGAAATCGTCGTAAAAAAAGCTTGAAATAACCAGGTCAATATTTGGAAATATAATCACAAGTAACGAAAATAATATAAAACTGATAAAAAATAGGGAAAGCAGGCGCATAGATAATCACAACAAAAATCATAATAGTAAGGGGAATTGTTAACGATAGAAAGGGTTGCATGAGGATTGCACAAAAAAACACCATTGTTTGCATTCATTACTTGCTTTATCCGTGAGGATAATTAGACTTTCGCCTTTTTTAAATTTATACAACAAGTAACTTTATTGCTACGCAACATAGGAAAATGCATGTCTCACAATCGTTTCTCCATCAAAGTGACAGATTATGTCAAACAAATCGCTCAAACTTTAACTGTGCGTGAGCAAATCGCAGAAATTTGTTGTGCTCATTATGGCTCGCATAATTTAGATCAAATGGTGCCTGCGGGCAGTGTGTTTATCCACCCGGGGCCAAAAGACTATTTTAAAGGTGCAATGGATCAGTTTAATTCGCTTTGTAAGTATCCTGCATTAATGACCACCGATATGGAAGAGGGGCCGGGTTTAATGATTAAAGGTGGCACCAAGTTTCCATCTATGGCCGGTTGTGCAGCAACAGATAGTTTAGATAATGCCTATACAATGGGTAAAATTGCGGGAATAGAAGGTCGTCAAGTTGGCTTTAATTGGACTTTGGCGCCATGTGTTGATATCAATCATGTGCCTGACACGCCAACTTGTACAACGCGTACAGCTGGTCAAACGGCAGAAAAAGTAATTGGTATCACATCGCAATATATTAAAGGTTGCCAAGAAAACGGCTTGATGGCAACGGCTAAGCATTTTCCAGGTGATGGATTTGGTGTATATGACCAGCATTTAACAACGCCTGAAAATCCTCATACCATGGAGCGGTGGTGGGCAACATCGGGTAAAGTTTACCAAACCTTAATTGATGAAGGTGTTATGACTATCATGCCTGGTCATATTAGTTTACCCGCATATGATGAGGTTGATCCATCAAATGGAGTGTATCCACCAGCTTGTCAATCTAAAAAAATCATGACGGACTTATTAAAAGGTGAGTTGAATTTTGATGGATTGATTGTATCCGATGCCATCAATATGGGTGGATTTGCTGGCTTTAGAAATATTTATGATGGTTGCGCAATGTTTTTAGAAGGTGGTGGCGATGTATTGTTATTTGCTAATCCAACTGAATCATTTTTAGATGAAATTGAAGCGCGTATTGACACAGGTTTATTAACCAAAGCGACATTACTTAACCGTGTTGAGCGAGTATTAGGCTTAAAGGAACAGCTTGGTTTAATTGGTCAAACTCAAGATACCGTTTTTACTCAAATTCCATTGGTTGATTTAGAAGCCCATCAAAAAGTGGCTGACGCTGTGATTGGTGATGCTATTCGATTGGTTCGTGACAGAAATAGTGTGTTACCTGTAACTGACACTAAATCTAAAAAGGTTTTGCATGTGACCGTTTTGGTTGAGTCTATTGACGATGCTGAAGCAAAAACAATTATTGATTTAAACGCTCAGTTAGAAAAAGAGTTTGCAAGTGTCACGCATATGGATGATCCAGGGCCTAATAAACTGTTAGAGATTGTTCAAAATAAAGAATACGATTTAATTATTTGCTCGTTAGGTAATTCATATAAATACGGCACAAACGTGATTCGATTATACGGCAAAGTTGCCCGTAACATGATGAGCGGCTGGATGCATATGGGTACAGAGGTTGTATTTATCAGTCATTTTCATCATCGTACCCACGAAGAGTATGTAGCGGTTATGGATTGTGTGATTAATACCTATGGCACAATGGATCGAACTCACAGCATGTTGGTTGATCGCATTGTAGGTAAAACTGATATATTAAGTTTATAAAAAAAGTGTCCAAAAAAAGCCCTGATCCATCAGGGCTTTTTTTTTGCCTTAATTTTAACAGGTTAATTTTTTAGCAATCAAAGCCACGCGTTTACCTAGTGCATGGCAAAGTGAGTCTTCATTTTTGCTAAGATTTTCTTTGTGGGAAATCATGCCCGCTCCATATGGACTGCCCCCTTCGTATTTAGTAAATTGCTCATTAATGTGCATACCAGTAGCTGTAAAAGGGATGCCAACTATAATCATTCCATGATGCAATAATGGTAATTGCATTGACAAACATGTGCTTTCTTGGCCGCCATGCAAAGTTGATGAGGAAGTAAACACTGCTGCAGGTTTGTTGACCAAAGCACCACTTAGCCATAAATCGCTGGTCTGATCTAAAAAGTACTTTAACGGCGCGGCCATATTGCCAAATCGAGTAGGGCTGCCCATCACAAGTGCGCTGCAATGTGCTAAATCATCTTTACTTGCAAATAAATAACCCTCATCTGGGATTTCGTGTTGTGTTTTTTCGGTCTGTGCTGATATTCGTGGCACCGTTCTAATTCTGGCCTCAATTCCTGCGGACTCAATGCCTTTTGCAATGGATTCAGCCATCTGCTGAGTATGCCCTCCGCTTGAGTAAAATAACACTAAGACATATTCACTCATTAAATGATCTCTAACACTTTTTCAGGTGGTCTGCCTAGCACAGCTTTGTCATTGTGAATGACGATTGGGCGTTCAATTAATTTAGGAAATTGGACCATAAAATCTAATAATTGATCGTCAGTTAGATCTGTATTTTTAAGGTTATTATCTTTGTAGGCGGCTTCATTTTTACGAAGTAATGCACGGGCTGAAATGCCTAATTGAGAAAGAATTTGAATCAATTTGGCTTTGGTTGGAGGTGAATCTAAATATAAAATAATCTTTGGTCGAATTTCTTTAGATTGTAAAATCTCTAATGTTTGACGGGATTTAGAACAACGTGGGTTATGGTATATGATAGTCATTAAATTTCTCGATCGAAAAAATGAAATAAGGTAATGCGGTTATGCAATCAAAGCAAGCAAATGAACAAAAAAAGAAGATGCAAACAACCTGTTTGCGTTTTAATCATGATCCAAATAAAAATCACCTTAATCAAATATTGAGTCAATTACAAAGGGCTCCAAAGATTGTAAAAATCGAGCCACCCATAACCATCGAAATGGGGGGAGGTTTAACTATTGGGGAGCGTTGTTATTTTAATTCGGGTGCGACATTGTTGGACAGCGGTGAAATTGAAATAGGAAATGATGTATTAATAGGGCCTAACGTACAAATATATTCAGTAGGACACCCATTAAATTACGATTTAAGATCACAGGGTGAGTATATTTTTTCAAAAGTTGTGATTCAATCGGGAGTTTGGATTGGCGGGGGGAGTATAATCTGCTCAGGTGTAACAGTTGGTGAAAAGTCGGTGGTTGCAGCTGGTTCAGTGGTCACTAAAGATGTGCCAAGTGGAGTTTTAGTTGGAGGAAATCCAGCAAAATTAATAAAAGAAATAGGCGCATGATGTGTTGTTAATAAGTTGTTTTTTAAGGGAATAAAGTATTTTTTGTTAACTAATCGTATTTTTAATGTGATTGAATTCGCTAAAATCTCTTCACTTTTTGATTTGAAACAATATAAGTTTTTAATTGGGTAAGCGCTTACATTTTTTTACTGTTGTACGTGAAAGAATATTTATTACGAAGTTGGAGAAACCTGTATGAAGCATGTCATTTCATTTTTAGCAATCAGCTCAATGCTGGTTTTCTTGTCTTGTAGTCCTGAGTATGAAGGGAATGTTGGCGGAGCTTCGGATCCAAATTATTGTAAAGCACCAATATCAGTGCAAGACACATCTGAAGCTAGAGATATGTTATTTGACTTGCCAGATACAGTTTCTTCTGTTGATTATTCAGTTGGCTGCAAAACTTATGTAGAAAAATGCGCTAATTGTCATATGCTTGATGGAATGGCCTTAAATAAGTCCTTAGCTTTAGGTGATGCAACGGCAATCCATGAAAGTGCGGGTTATGACACATTGTGTGAATCATGTGAAATTGGGAAAAATTTGGGGCCAAGAATCGCTATTGATATGCCTCCAAAAAGAGGTGACTCTGTACCATTATCATTAACTGAGGCTGAAAAAGTGTCAGTTTATATTCGTGCAAAATTTTATAATGACATAACTCCCTCCAATGATGAAATTCCAGCAAACTTACCTGAAAGTATGAGGCCTGATGAGAGTATTGTAAATGTTAGAGGGCGAGAGCTTTATAATGATAATAATTGTGCTGCATGCCATGGTTCAAATGGAAGAAGTGGGATTTATGGTAAGCCAATGACTGAATATACAATCGATAAAGTAACTTTAATTGGTAAGTTGGATGGCACTAAACTTAACACAATTGCTGGCTATGGCTCACCAGATGACATTATGAATGAAGGTGGTAGTCCTGCTGATAATGATGATATAGCAGAATACATGAATGAAGCATTCGATTACGGTTGGTAAAGGGGAAGAGCATGAAAAAGATAATTGTATTAGCTGTATTAACAGCATTAGTTTCAAGTTGTGTTCATGTCGCTCCATACGAGCGTGATGCATTGGCATCCAAAGAAATGACTTGGTCACCAGATTCAATGAAATCGACTTTAGATAGTCATGTATTTTTCAGTAAAGAAGCCTCATCAGGCGGCACTGCCGCAGCTGGTGGTGGATGTGGGTGTAACTAAATGAAAAAGAATCATAAATTATTAGCATTAACCGCCTCTGCAATGACCCTTCCTGGTATTGCAATTCAAGCTCAAGCAACGTCTGCCCCTGCAGAATCTGAAGTAGGATATCGTTTTTCTGGCTATTTTGAATCAGACATTGATGAGGCTCGTGTTATTACGGGTAGTAATGAGCGTTACGATATTTTAGTAAATCAGTTTCATTTATTGCATCCTATCAATGACCACGCTGTTGTGACTTATGAAGGTACGTTTGAAACATTAAGTGGTGCTTCCCAATATCTATCAACTTATCGCAATGCAGATGGTAGTGAGCCAGTAAATGATTCAACGGATGTATTTGATCCTTTGACGGATAAAGTGGGTGTACACATGAGTGGTGCATCTATCCAAGAAAAGCGTATCGACTCCTTTGTGGGAGCAAGGTTTTATAAATCAAAAACCGAAGAAAGCGATGCGGCAGGTAACTATGGTGCAAAAGCAGGGTTTTCTAGTGAAAACGATTATCTGTCATTAAGTATTGCAGGTGACGGTTCCATGGAATTTGATGATGCTCATACAACGTTAAGTGCCGGTGCAAGTTTTGCGCTTGATACATTAGATCCTACTCCAGCAAGTGGAACGGTTGATGCTGAAGATGATTCAAATAGCCCAGGTCGTCAATGGTCAAGTATTTACAATAAACGAACTTCGTCATCAGTATTTGCTGGAGTTGGACAAATCATTAATCCAACGTTAGTAGTGCAGGCAAATGCCAGTTTTACTTTAAAAAATGGTACTACGTTTTTAACGGATCATTATCGTGAATTTAATGGCGCATCCGTTGATCGACGTCCAAAATCCCGTGCTATGGTGACGTTTTCAACGGGAATGAGAAAAGCCATCCCAGATTTAGATACAGCAATTCACGCAGATTATCGTTTTTATTGGGATGATTGGGGTGTTTTATCCAATACATTGTCATTAGCTTGGTATCAACGTTTTGTGATTGATAGTGATGACGAGTCAGGAATTATGTCATTTATGAGTGATAACGATGTCGCCTTTGTGATTTCACCAAATGTGCGTTATTACCATCAAACAGCTGCAAGTTTTTATGAAATATTAAGTGAAACTGCTGTAGCAAATCTTTCTGAAGAACAGCAAACGGCGGGTGATAGTAATTCATATAATTTTTTAACTAGTGATTCTTCTTCTGATCCACGTCTTGCAGCTTACGGCGCATTAAGCGCTGGCATGGGGTTTAGAGCAGAATTTTTAGATATTGCTTTCGTCTCAAATTTTGAACTGTATACTTCCTCTCCTGGATTAGGTATTTCAAATCGCAACCAAGAATTACCCAATGCCATGAAGTATTTTAGATTCACAGCAGGATTAGATTACAAATTCTAACAATGCAACTGTATACTAAGCAGTTTAATGCGATGGGTGGCCCATGTGAAATAAGCATATGGGCAGCTTACTATCCAGAGCAACTTTTTGCGTTAGCTATCAATGAAGCGCAAAGATTGGAGAAAAAATACTCAATATATTTGGATACATCGATCATATCGCAAATAAACCGATCCAGTGATCGGTTTTTTAGTATCGATGAAGAAACCATGGCGTTATTTAATTACGCTCACACTTGCTATGAGCAAAGTGATGGGTTGTTTGATGTGACTAGCGGTGTTTTAAAAACAGTTTGGGACTTTAAATGTAATGTAATTCCTAAACAAAGTGAAATTGAACAATGTTTGTCATTTGTAGGGTTTAATAAATTAACTTTTAATGGCTCTGCAATACACAAACCTGAAGGGATGCAAATAGATTTTGGCGGCATAGTGAAAGAGTATGCCGCTGATTGTATTGCCAATATTCTGCTGATACAGGCAGGTGCGGATTTGTCCGCATTGGTGAATATGGCTGGAGATGTGTTTATCACTAATCCCCAGCCAGATAATCAACATTGGCAGGTTGCAATAACTCATCCACAAACAAAAGAAGCAATTGCGCTTTTGCCTGTGATGAGAGGGGCAGTGACCACAAGTGGTGACTATGAGCGATTTATTGAAATTAATAATGAACGATTCAGTCATTTACTTAACCCCAAAACTGGTTGGCCAATAAAAAGTCCTTGGGCAAGTGTGTCAGTAGTGGCAACAAAGGCAATCATCGCAGGCAGTGCTTCAAGTATCGCAATGCTCTATGGTGAATTTGGTAAAAATTGGTTGGATGAATTGGAATTGCCGTATTTAATGGTGGACCAATCGTTTAACTGCATCGTAAATAAACAAGAGTAGTTATTATGAATAAATTAATCAGTCTATTTTTCATGTTCATGTTGTCCATGAATGTGATGGCAACTGAAGATGTAATATTTTTAGATGAAGCTGATGCTTACCACATGAGTTTTGCATCCGATACCGAAAATCAAGAATTGGTTGTTTCTTGGAAGATGGAAGACGGTTACTACTTATATAAAGATAAAATTGCCGTTGCAATTTCAGAAGATGTTTACATCGAACCAAGTAAAATTAGTTATTCGAATAACTTCAAAAATAAAAATGATGAAATTTTTGGTGACATAGATGTGTATTATAAAACGGCTGAAGTGCGTTTTAAAATGGATGTTACTACTCCAACCATCTTCACATTAGAGTATCAAGGTTGTGCAGATGCCGGACTTTGTTACCCTCCTCAAGATCGTGAAGTTACTTTTTATCCAGCAGGAACTGAAGGTCAAACTGCTGACTTCGCAATCGTTGAGCCATTCAAATTCTCAACATTCTTACTGGTTCTTTTGATGGCGCTTGGCGGTGGTATGATTTTAAACCTTATGCCTTGTGTATTCCCTGTTCTAGCAATGAAAGCCATGACATTTGTTCAATCTGCTGGTCATGAAAAAATTGAAAATATTCGCCACTCTTGGGCTTATACAATTGGTGTGGTAGTGAGTTTCTTGATTGTTGGCGGCGCGTTATTGGTACTTAAAATATTTTTTGGTGTTGATGTAAGCTGGGGCAAGCAGTTAAGTAGCCCTTACGTTTTAATGGCAATGATCTATATCTTCTTCTTCATCGGTTTAATGCTTTATGGTTTTACGACCGTTGGTACAAGTTTGATGGGTGTTGGCCAAGGTTTAACTGAAGATACAGGTTTGAAAGGCTCGTTCTTTACGGGTGTTTTAGCAACATTAGTGGCAACACCATGTACAGGTCCTTTGATGGCTCCACCTTTATTGTTCGCTTTAACTCAGCCGCCACAATATGGTTTATTGGTATTTATTGCTCTTGGTTTTGGTATGGCGTTACCGATGTTGTTAATTGCATATATTCCAGCAGCAGCGCGTATGATGCCTCGACCAGGTGCTTGGATGGAAGTTTTTAAACAGGGTATGTCTTTCCCTATGTTTGCCGCAGTTATCTGGTTAGGTGATGTATTATTAGCAGTAGTGGGTGCAGATGGTATCGTATTAGCAGCAGGTGGTATGTTAGGTCTAATGTTCTACTTCTGGCCTTCGTTCCATAAAGTGAAACCTGCAAGTTTTGGGAAGTTCTTTTTAAGAACCGCTGAAATATTCCTTTTCATCTATGTGGTTTATTTAAGTGCTAAAGAGTTTGATTCAATTATTGCTGTTGCTGCTTCAATCGCTGCATTGGTTGTGTTGATTGTTTACTACAAAATGGTACTTAACGTTTACACTCCAGGTTTCTACGAAATATTCGGTAAAATCACTAATGTAGTTACAAAGATAACATTAGGGTTATTAATTATTGTTTGGGTACCTTATAACTTGGCAAATCCTGAGCCTGAAAAATGGTTAGATTTTAAAGAAGTTGATTTAGAGGAACTAATTGAAAAAGGCCCCGTTTTTGTTGATGCCACTGCTGAATGGTGTATTACATGTAAAGCAAACGAAGCAGTTTCAATGCATGATGGTTTCTTTAAAATGGCAGAAGAAAAAGGCATTGCATTAGTTGAAGCCGATTTCACTTCGTCTGATCCTGAAATATTAGCGTTCTTACGTGCTCATAATCGTGTGTCGGTTCCTTTGTATGTATTGTTTATTCCTGGTCAAGATCCAATCTACTTGCCACAAACACATACTTCAGAAACGATCACTAATGCGTTTATGGCAATACCTGATTTAAATTCAGATCACGATGCATTAATAGATGAGTTATTAGTTGATTAATAAAATCGATGCAACAAAAAAGCGGCAATAGCCGCTTTTTTTTCGTCTGTCTAAAATGTGTTTAAAACATTTCCAGAAAATTCTACTTTCCAAAAATGCTCTTAAGGCGTTTGGCTAAACTCAAATCACCACGAGATTTAATTTTGCCAAGCATTAAAGCGGTTGTGGCATTTAATTCACCTGCTAGTAATTTTTCAAAAGTTTTGGTGCTCATGGATAAACGAATATCAGGGTATTCATTTTTTTCTTTTGATAATGTCCATTTTCCGTCGTTAATGATTAGCTGATATTCATTTTCGTCAGTTAAATTTAATTGATAGGTAGCTGCAAATCCTAAAGAGGCGGCTGAATCGAATTTTTTGGTCAGTAATGTGGTTAGGCGATCGAACATAATTTAAAAACAATTAGAAATGAGAGGGTAATGTACCAAACAATGACTTATTACTGTAGCCATTGTTGTTAGGACTGACTATTATCCTTTCTTTTTATTTTTAACGAATTATGAAGTACTTACTTTCTTTTCTAATTATATGTTTACCTACCTTTAATGCAGCCGCTGTAATTTCAGATGACTGGTTAGATGATGATGCGTTATTTGATGCAGATATTGAGAACGCTCAGCCGGCAACAGAAATAAAAAACGATGGAGTAAACAAAAAGCAAAAAGCAGATCAAACGGGAATTAAGTTAAATACAGTTGATCAAGGTAAAAAAATACAAATTGATCAATCTCCAGATGGTAATTCACAATCAAAAAACTCTGATAATACTGCAACGGAACCTGCTGCAACTAATCAAGCAATTAATCAAGCAACTACTGAACAAACATCTGAATCTAACCAAAGCACAAATTCGCAATTAGAAGATGTGGTTATCACCGGTCAAGTTGATAAAACCACTATGAGTGAACAAACTCAAAAATTATTTTCAATGCCAGGGGCGGGGGGCGATCCTTTAAAGGCGTTAGAGGCTTTACCTGGAATTACAAGTGAATTCTCATTTGTCGGCGCTCCCTCAGTGCGAGGTTCTGCTCCAGAAGATAATAGCTATTTAATTGATAATTTACCTGTTGCTAATTTATATCATTTATTGGGATACAGTATTTTCTCAGACAATATCGTACAAAATTTCGACATTCAAATGGGTGCCTTTCCAGCTAAATACGCAGGAGGAACGGGTGCTGCAATCTATGTGGATTTACGGGAGCCTAAAAATGAACCATTTTCTTGGGTCATTGACTTGGGGATGTTTCATTCTGGTGTGTTTTTAGAAAGTAAAATAACTGAAAATCAATCTGTTTATTTTGGTGCCCGTAAAAGCACAATCAGTTATTTTGCACCTTTGTTTATTGCTGATGATGAACCTGAAGAATTAGAAGAAGGGGAAGCACCACCACCGATCATAAGCCAATTTCCAAACTCCGATGATTTATATTTTAAATATCACAATACAATTAATAAGCAAAACAGTATTGATTTTTCTATATTGGGTGCTCAAGATTATTTTGGGATCGAATTCCCTGAAGGTTCTGAAATTGAAGACACGGAGCCCGCATTATCAGGGGGGCCACTAGCAATTAATAATAAACAAAGTACAAGCGGGCTAAATTGGGAGTTTCAAAAAGATAACAATAATCGCTTTGTAACGACGTTAGGATATTTGTTTTTCAATTCTGAAATTGTATTAGGTGACGGCTACTTTAATAATTTAGATGTTAATTCATTAATTGTTAAAAGTTTTTATGAAAACTCTAATAATGCTAAACATATAATAAGTGTGGGTGCGGAATTGGTTAGTGATCATGCTGTGTATACAAGTCGATTATTAAATACTCCAGCTTCAAGGTTTAATGAAGATGGTACCTATAGCTCTGGTGTCTTAGTTGAAACCGATGGAGATATAACAATTAATTATCTAGATGGGTTTGTACAAGACAAATGGTTCATTAACGATCATCTGACATTTACAAATGGTGCTCATGTTTCTTATGATGATTATATTGAAGACTCAATCTTTCAGCCCAGAAGTGAGATTGAATTTAACTGGTATGATGAATGGATTTTAAAAAGTGCATTTGGAGTGCACCATCAATATCCTGAAATTTTAAGTTTATTACCTGATTTTGGCAATCCTGATTTGAAAAATATCACAGCTAATCATTATGTGTTTAGCGTGGAGAAAAATAATTATAGCGGCTTAAAAATTAAAGTAGATACCTTTTACAAACAATTAAATAATCTAGTGATCGATACGTCTGATGAACGACGATACAGTAACCAGGGCAGTGGTGATGCGTACGGTTTAGAGATATTAGTAGAACAAGAGAAAATTGGTGACTTTTCTGGTTTTGTCGCATTAAGTTTATCCAAGTCCACAAGGACAAATGAAATTACAGATGTGACCAATTCATTTGAATTGGATAAACCTTTTGTGTTTGATTTTGTATTGGATTATGAACCAAATGAGAAATGGAAAATTGGTGGAAAGTGGAATTTAAAATCGGGAAGTTTATATACTCCTATTTTAGGAGGTGAGCCCAATCCTACTCCAGAATATTCAGATACATTTATACCGATATACGGTGAGTCAAATTCAAAGAGATTCCCAGTGGTGCATCAATTGGATATGCGTATAGAATACAATAAAGTAACACCTAAAAAAGAAATTACATATTATGTTGATATCATCAATGTATATAACCAGAAAATTGTTCAAGGGTATTCTTATAGTTCAGATTACTCAGAAATAGAAGATGAATCTACGGGTTTTCCTTTCTTACCTTTGTTTGGAATGAAAATGTCCTTTTAAGGCCAAAAAAATTATGAATTTAAATTATAAGAAAATATTGTCAATCAGTTGTGTGAGTATTTGCGCAATAGGTGTTGCTCATGCAAAAGTCATTGATAAAGTGACGGAAAATATTGAAATGATTAATCAAAATGGTGTGGTCTCACAACAAAAAATCGAGGCCATTCAAGCTAAAACAGATACATTGTTTGAACAATACATCAAACTTCAAGATCAGTTAGAGCAACTCAGTATTAATAACCAATATATTCAAAATTTAATCGATGACCAGATCATGAAACTGGCAAAATTAGATTCTCAATTAAATAGTATTGATGAAACCAATTCAGCATTGATACCGTTAATGCAACAAATGATCAGCACTCTTAAACTATTTGTACAATTAGATACACCGTTTTTGTTAGAAAAAAGAATGGATACGGTTTCTAAATTAGAAGGGGTGTTTAAGCAATCAAATTTATCCATCGCGCAAAAATATCAGCAAATACTGCAAGCTTATGTCATCGAAAGCCAATATGGACAAACCATTGAAACTTATCAAGGGCAGTTAAATATCAACGGACAAAATTTGACAGTTCAGTTTTTTAGAATGGGACGTTTAGCTTTATATTATCGAAGTATCGATCAAAAAAATGCATATGTTTGGAATAATAAAAATAAAACATGGATTGAATTAGATAGCTCACACATGTTTAGTTTAGATAAGGCCATGAAAATGGCACAAAACAAAGTGACTCCTGCTTTAATTTCGCTGCCCGTTGTATGGGATTCTGTTATTAATAGTGCGAAACCAAAGGGGGCAGGACTATGAATAATACAATAATTAAGCCACTAATTAAGCCACTAATATTTGTTTTAATATCTATGAGTTCAGCGTTAAGTGTTTATGCATCAGACTTAGATGCGTTACTTGAAAAAGTGATTACTGATGGATACGAAGAAAGTGATACTCACAAACAGCGAGAAAAGGCATTTTTAAGTAATCAAAAAAATCAAGCGAATTTAGTAGAGCAAACCATTCAAGCAATTGATGATGCTAAGTTGTTACAAATAAAATTAAATAATCAGTTGAAGTTAAATGAATCGTTAATAACAGAGCTAGAAACAGAAATTGAAGAAAAAGCAGGGGATTTATCCAATGTGTTTTCAATTGTGCATCAAATAAGTGAAGATCAAAAAGTTTCTCTACAACAATCAGTCATCAGTTCTGAGTTTTCAAATCGAATGGGTACATTATCTAAAATTGAAGATAAAAATGAGTTACCAAAAATAGAAGATCTAAAACAACTTTGGTTAATCATTCAGCATCAAATGACTCAAAGCGCACACGTGAATACTTCTTCTCTATTGGTAACAGATATAGAAGGCGTTGAAAGTAAAGAAACTGTTATTCGGTTTGGCGGTTTTAATTCAGTGATTAAAAATGAATTTTTATCGTACTATGCTCCAAATACAAAATTATTGACATTATCCAAACAACCCGAATCTAAATTTATTAATGAAATTAATCAATGGTTTAGTCCTGAAAAATCATTAGTTAAAAATGTGGTAATTGATCCAACTCTTGGTGGAGTATTACAACAATATTTATTACAGCCGACCATTAAAGATAGAATTAAACAAGCTGGCTTGGTAGGTTATGCGATTATATTTATTGGAATAATTGGTTTGCTAGTGGCAGCTTGGCGCTTAGTGTATTTGTTTGGTGTAAATAAAAAAGTACAGGCTCAAATGAATCACTTAGATGATATTCGATTAGATAATCCATTAGGGCAGTTATTGAGTGTTGCAAAAGATAATAACCTTGAAAATACAGCATTGCTTGAAAGTAAACTTGAAGAATCGATTCTTTCTCATGTTCCTCAATTAGATAAAGGCACTAACTTTATAAAATTATTAGCCGCTGTCGCTCCATTATTAGGGCTTTTAGGAACCGTGACAGGCATGATAGATACATTCCAAACTATTGTTGATCTAGGCACAAGTGATCCTCAATCAATGGCAGATGGTATTTCTCAAGCATTATTAACGACTGTGTTTGGTTTGTTAGCGGCCGTACCGTTGTTATTTTGCCATAGTTTTGTAACTTCTAAGGTACGTGCATTAACGGTGATATTATCTCAACAATCTGCCGGTTTATTAGCCATGCATATCAAAAAAACGGATACAGAAAATAATCATGATTGATTGGCAGATCGTTTCAACAATTAATTCGTTCTTTAATCAAGCAGGCTGGGTGATCAGCCTGATTGTGTTTAATTGCTTTTTATTAATGCTGTTATTTTTTGAGCGTTTTTATATTTTAAATTTTCAATTTAAGCATCTGTTTGCAAATTTAAAAATACAAATAAAAAGCAATAATAAAAAAGATTGGCTAGATCAAAATATTCAAGATACCTATTTGTCACAAGCTCAATTTGAATTAACCAAGCGTGATACTTATATCAAAATGTTAATAATGATCTGTCCGTTATTAGGTTTGTTAGGTACGGTATCTGGTATGGTGTCGGTATTTGATGTATTGGCTATTACAGGTACATCCAATGCTCGAGCAATGGCCGATTCAATTGGCCAAGCAACCATACCAACAATGGCTGGAATGGTGGTTGCCATTTTTGGTTTAATTTTACAAAATCAATTAAATGCTTTGGCAAGCAGACGTACTCATGTGTTAACACAATGGGTGCAAGGAAACTAATATGGCTGGAAAATTCTCAAAACATATTTTCAATCAAAATGAAGATGCACAAATTGACATGACACCTATGCTTGATGTTGTTTTTATTATGTTGATCTTTTTTATTGTGTCCACTTCGTTTATTAAAGAAACTGGCATTGATGTAAATCGACCTGTGGCTTCTTCTACGCAAGTAATAGATCAAAATATTATTTTAGTGGCAATTGACGAAAATTCTCTAGTATGGATAGATAAACAGCAAGTACCTATTGGGAATTTGAAATCTAAAGTTGAGCGAGCAGTTTTAGAAACAAAAGGGGCTTCTGTGGTAATACAAGGGGATACTCAAGCAAGACTTGGATTGTTTATTCAGGTCATGGATCAAATTAAATTAGCTGGTGTTGAAAATATTTCAATTGCCTCGGTTAAGCCTAAATAATGGACAGTTAAATATTATGAATTTAAACCTGTCTGTTCATTCGTCTTTTGTGGCATTAATTGGTGCATTTTTAGCCACTGTACTTTTGGTGTGGTTAATGGCTATATTAGTTATACCTAAGATCCATGAAGGCGAACAAAAAAGAAATACCCTTAGTTTAGCTACAGTGGATTTAATAGAGCCTGTGATTGAAGAAAAGAAAAAACTGAAAGAGCCGCCTCCAGAAGATCCACCAATTAATCAACCAACGCCACCTAAAATAACGCAACCTCAACAAGCCCCTACACCAAAAATGGAAATGGATAATTTGTTTGATTTTGCAGATCCTTTAATTAATGGATTACAAACAGGCGATTTAGCGATCAATCCTATTAATGCTGCACCTGCAAATTTAGGTCAAACACCTTCTTTTTCTCGCTCAGCCCAGGTCATTGTACCTGTCACTCCTGTTTACCCGATGTCCGCATTAAAAAGAAATATAACGGGGAAAGTACAAGTGGATTTTATTATTGATACCAATGGGAGAGCTAAAAATATTCAAATCATTGAATCCATACCTGAAGGCATATTTGATCGATCAGTATTAAAAGCGGTCAACCAAACTAAATATCAACCTGTTATTGAATCTGGTGAAGTGTTACAAGAACGGGTTACTCAGCTGTTTTTATTTGGTGAACAATAATGAGATTGTCCAATTTAAATAATGGTATGAATGTGTTGTTTATCAGCTTGTTAATAACTCTTGTATTAACCTCCTTTGCTTTCTCTCAAAATTTTGAGATTAAAGAATCTTTATATGAAGCATCAAAAATTAAAACCACTCAGCTGTCTCCATTAACCGTTAAAAAGTTAAATGAAGCACAATTAATGGTAAATGATGGTTATAATCAAGCTGCATTGAATAGCTTAAATCGAACATTGTATCAAGTGAAATCCCCATATGAAAAAGCAGTAATCATACAAACTGCAGCTCATATCATTTTATTAAAGGACGATCAGCAGGCCTATCTTCAGGCTATTGAGTTATTTGAAACCGTCGTTCAATTAAATGCGTTAACCGATGCAGAGCAGAGAAATATTTTATTAAATATTGCGCTGTTAAATGGACAGCTTGAAAATTATAAACAAGCCGTAATATGGTTTCAAAAATGGATGAGTGAACAACAATATGCCAATAAAGAAATAGACAGCAAGAAAATTATGCAATTGGCTCAATTTTATCAATTGGATGAACAACTCAATATTGCAGAAACCTATTACCAAAAAGCCATAAAACAAGCCATAAAAAATAAAGAACCCGTAATTGAATCATGGTATGTACAATGGTTGAGTGTTAATTATAATTTAGAAAACTTTAAAAAATGCGAGGCTATATTGACTCTGCTAATTTCTATGTCTGCTGATAAACTACAATACTATCGTCAACTTGCCGGTATTTATGAGTGGCAAGATAATAGTAAACAAGCATTGTCTGCATGGGAAATGGCATATAAACAGTCCTTGCTTACTGAAAAAGAAGACGTGATTTTGTTAGCGCAATTGTTGTTACGATTGAATTACCCATTAAAAGCTGCAAAAGTACTGGATCAGTTTTATAAGCAATCTGATTCAAAAACGTTATTAGAACAAGATTATGAATTACTTGCGAGAGCTTGGAATGAAGCATTAGAGTTTGAACAAGCCATTGCGTCTTATAAAAAAGCGTTTAATGTTTTGAAAAATCCTAAATATGCTCAAGTAATTGCACAGTTATATATAGAGAAACTCGATTTTCAAAATGCGCTTGAAAATTTGAATAAGGTAACTGAAAATCAATCTGGTGAATATTATTTGTTACTTGGATATGTTTACGTGCAATTGGATAATACTTTAAAAGCGATGACTGCCTACGAACAGGCAACAAAATTTGAAAAATCAAAAAATCAAGCAATTGAATGGTTAGAGTATTTAAGTATAATCGCTACCAATAAATAGGTAGTAATTCAATTTGCTATTTTCCGCAAAAAACATTAATAAATAAGGCGACACTTATGTCTACAGTTACATTCCAGCAAGCTCCAGTTCAATTAACCGGTCAGTTTGTTCAAGTTGGTCAAACATCTCCAGATTTTACAGTGGTAGGCGGCGATTTAGCTGATATCACTAAAGCATCATTAGTGGGTAAAAACGTGGTATTAAGTTTTTTCCCAAGTGTTGATACTGGTGTTTGTGCAATGGGTATGCGTAAATTTAACGAAGCAGCAGCAAGCGTTGCTGACACTGTGATTATTGGTATTTCACAAGATTTACCTTTCGCAGCAGGTCGTTTTTGTGCAGCTGAAGGCATTGAAGCAGTTAAAACAGGTTCAACTTTTCGTAACAACGAAGTGCTTGAAGCATTTGGTGTTAAAATCGCTGAAGGCGCTTTAGCAAATATCAGTGCTCGTGCTGTTGTTGTTTTAGATAAAGATTCTAAAATTGTTCACGCTGAATTAGTGGGCGAAATCACAGAAGAGCCAAATTACGAAGCGGCATTAGCTTCATTAAAATAATTATATTTAATTATTAATAAAAAAAGGCTGCATTTGCAGCCTTTTTTGTTTCTGTTGATTTAAAAAATTCGTCTAGTTTGTTTCTCTGTGTTTCCCTGATAAAATGCTGAAATTCTTTTTATTGTTGTGTTTATCATGAATTTCTCAATTGTTATCCCTGCTCGTTACGCATCCACCCGATTTCCTGGAAAGCCACTTGTTTTATTAAATGGCAAAACCATGCTTGAGCGTGTTTATACTCAATGCAAACAAGTTGGTGCGTTGCAAGTGGTTATTGCAACTGACGATCAGCGAATTTTTGATCATGCTACTGGGTTTTGTGATCATGTGATTATGACAAGTGACCAGCATGTAAGTGGTACCGATCGTTTGCAAGAATGTGCGCAATTAATAGGTTTGGATGACAATCATATTTTAGTGAATGTGCAGGGCGATGAGCCTTTTATTGCAAAAGAAAATATTTCTCAGGTGGCACAACTATTACAAAATTTACCCGAGTGCGGCATGGCAACTTTGTATGAAAATATTGTCAAATTAGAAGATTTTTTAAATCCAAATGTTGTAAAAGTCGTGTGTGAACATAATCAAGCGCAATATTTTTCTCGTGCTTGTATTCCTTTTGATCGAGATGCTTTTTTAAATGGGGTGCAATCATTGCCTGCGATGGGCGCAAAACGCCACATTGGTATTTATGCATATCGTAAACAAGCGCTGGATCTTTTTGTTAGTTTTAATCAATCAAACCATGAAAAAACAGAAAGCTTAGAGCAGCTACGATTTTTAGACAACCAAATCGGTATCGCTATTGATCTTGCCAAAAAAGCATCCATGCCGGGTATTGATACTCCTGATGATGTTAAATGGGCGTTAGATTATTTAAAAAATGAAAAAGGCGATTAATATGAATAAAAAAGTATTATTTGTCTGTCTTGGTAATATATGTCGCTCGCCAACAGCCCAGGGTGTGTTTGAAAAAACCATCAAACAAAACCGATTACCTATTGACTGCGACAGCGCAGGAACCGCGGCTTATCATATTGGTAAAGCACCGGACAAACGCTCAATAAGTGCTGCCAAAAAAAGAAATATCGACCTGTCGAATTTACGAGCAAGACAGGCAATTAGTGATGATTTTTATGAATTTGATCTAATTTTTGCCATGGATCAACAAAACTATAATGAATTAAAGTCGATTCAACCTGAAGGGGCAAAGGCAAAGCTGCATTTATTTTTGCAACCCGTTGATTGTGACACAAACGAAATGCCCGATCCTTATTATGGGCAATCAGATGGATTTGAAACGGTTTTAGATTTATGTGAACAAGCAACGTTATATTGGATTAAGCAAATGGGATTTGAAAAACAAAATGACTGATATACACATGCCGAGTTTTATTCAGCAAAATTTTGATCTGCAAAATTTAAGTACAATGGCGTGCCCAAGTACTGCAACATTTTTTGCATCAATCACACGTCTGGATCAATTGACTCAAGCAATACAATGGGCGCGACAAGAAAAACTAGCAAGGTTTGTGATTGGCGAGGGCAGTAATTTATTATTAGCCAGCCAAATAAATGGGTTGGTGCTAAATATTAAACTTAAAGGTATCCAAGTTTCAAAAATAGATGAAACCCATAGTCTTGTTGTGGTGCAATCAGGTGAAAACTGGCACAAAACCGTTGTAGAATTAAGTAAACAACACTTACACGGATTAGAAAATTTAAGTTTTATTCCTGGCAGTGTTGGCGCGTCTCCTGTACAAAATATAGGCGCGTATGGGGTTGAGGTGTCACAATTAATTGAATATGTTGAATATTTTGACCCAAGTAATAGTGAAATTTTTAAAATTCAAGCAGCTGACTGTGAATTTAGGTATCGAGACAGTATCTTTAAAAAAGGAACGTTAAAAGATGTGATCATTGTGAGTGTCGCCTTTAAATTAAGCGGTGAATTTAAACCCGATCAAAGTTACGCAGGCTTACCTAAAACGATTGGGTCACCACAACAGTGGATCGAGCAAATAGGTGAAGTACGCTGGTCAAAATTACCAAAACCTGAGCAAACCCCAAATGCAGGCAGTTTTTTTAAAAACCCTATTATTTCAAAAAATGAATTTATCCAAATTCAAACCAAACATCCTGAAATTGTGTTTTTCTATTTTGAAGATCAAATAAAAATACCAGCAGGTTGGTTAATTGATCAATTAGGATTTAAAGGAAAAATTAATTCAGCGGGTGTGGGTTGTTATCATAATCAGGCCTTGGTGTTGATTAACACACAAAAAAAACCAAGAGATAACATTTTAGAAAAAGCATTGGAAATAAAACAAAGTGTAAAAGCGCACTTTGATATCGATTTAGAAATTGAACCTCAATTACTGGGTTAACATTAAGAGTAAAAAAGATGAGTACTAAAAAACTAGCCATTATCGGTGGCACAGGATTAACCCAGCTTAATCAATTAACCAATGTTCAATCTGAGCAAGTAGACACACCGTTTGGTATCGCTCATGTTCAAACAGGAAAATTACAAAATAACGATATTGTCTTTTTAGCCAGACATGGGCATCCCCATAAATTAGCGCCACATAAAGTGAATTATCGTGCAAATATTTGGGCGTTAAAACAATTGAATGTCACAGATATTATTGCGGTAAATGCAGTAGGTGGCATTACAAAAAAAATGCAAGCAGGTGTGTTATGCGTACCTGATCAAATTATTGATTATACCTATGGGCGCGAACATACGTTTTTTGATGGTACTGATGAGACATATCCATTAAAGCACATTGATTTTACGTATCCGTATACGCAATCTTTACGACAGCTAATGTTAGATCATTCAAATAATGTATTAGATTTTTCAGTATATGGTGCGACTCAAGGGCCGCGTTTAGAATCGATTTCTGAAATCAACAAGCTAGAAAAAGACGGCTGTGACATTGTTGGTATGACAGGTATGCCAGAGGCAGCACTTGCTCGAGAAATTGATCTTAACTATGCCTGTCTTTCTTTAATTGTGAATCCAGCTGCTGGAAAGTCCGCTGAATTAATTACCATGGAGCAAATCTATCAAGTACTTAACGACGGCATGCAAACGGTCTGTGGCATATTAGAGCAAACCGCTATTGCCTTTTATCAAGACTAAGCCAGTTCATAATGCAAAGGTGTTAATAATTCTTTTTCAAAAGAGTTGTTAACATCTAGACATTGAATTTTTGCAATTAACGCCTCTAGGGACATGTTTTTAGTCCCAATCACCCCAAATTCTTTAAGCCAATTTCCCGCCTCGTAAATATCCATGTCCACATTTGCATAAAAACATTGAGAGTGATTGATCACGCTTGCTTTGTGTTTCTGAGCCGATTCTAAAAAATCGATCAAATAATGGCTTTTGGGTAGCGTGCCTGAGCCGTAACTTTTTAAAATATAAACAGTGTTAGTATTTACTTTAGGGAAGGTGTTTTTTGTTAATCCAGGATGAATCCAAATTAATTGAATGTCTACTTCGTTAAACTCTCGTAATACACAGTTTAAGTCTAACTGTGTATTCAAGCTTATTTCGTGATGTGTATTTTGCGTGAATCCATTTAAAGATAATGTGTCCACTTTGCTTACTTTTTCAGCCATTAATAATTGATTATTAAACGCTAAAGCAACGCCCATTTTCTTAATAGTATCTTGCTGTAACGACTTAAGGGAAAAATTAATGTTCTGGATCGCATCGGAGTTTGTTTGAGTCAGAGGAATTTGAGAACCAGTGACAATCATAGGTACTGAAAGCATTTTGAAATAAAAACGCAGAGCACTTGCAAAATACGCCATGGTGTCTGTGCCATGGGTAATTAATACACCACAGTATTTCTCTGGATGATCATTAATTTTAGATTGAATATATGATGCGACTTCAAACCATTGTTTATAACTTGCTTGGCTTGAATCTATTAGCTCAAATGGTTGCTCAAACTCATATTCTACTTTGGAATGATATTCATCTAGAAACCTAGGTAATACGGATTGATCAGGGACTAGTCCCGATGCAGAAGGTGACATGCAAATCGTGCCGCCTAAATTGATAATGAGTATTGGTTTCATAAGGGCTGGATCATTAAAATTAAGTTGTGAAAATATTCTATTACAGTATCCTTTGTCAAAACATTTAAGGGGGCTTTATGCTTAAAATGATCGCATCTTTACTGAAATCAATCAGTAATGACTCTAATCCGTACCAACTTGCCTTTGCAGTGAGTTTTGCCATGGTATTTTCGTTTCTACCATTTTTCACTTTTTTATCAATAATAGTGCTGTTTTGTTTGTTAAGTTTTCGAATAAATCTGGCTATGTTTTTATTAGGTTGTGCGTTTTTTAAAACATTAGCATTCAGTATTGATCCATTATTAATTAAAGTGGGTGAGTCAGTATTAATGCAAGCCTCATTAACCGGAATGTTTGATTCTGCGTTTAATTCAGATTTTTTACGATTATTCCATTTTAACCATACATTAGTGATGGGTGCTATGGTGGTCAGTTTTGTGTGTTTTGTGCCTGTGTTGTTTATTTCAAAAATATTGATTGTTCGTTATCGCGTTCATTTATTAACGCGTATTAACAAATTACACATCGTACAATTATTAAAGGCCAGCAATAAATTAAACTGGTTAATAAGGTAAGGAACAAGACATGTTAAAAATATTTCGTTTACCCGGTTTTATTGCGTTTGTTGTGATCAGCGCCGCTGTATTTGCAGGCGGGTATTTCTTTGCAGATTCTGCTGTTAAATCAGGATTAGAATCCTCGTTACAAAGTGCCGCTGGCGCTCAAGTGGATATCGACAAAGTTGATATTCAATTCTCTCCGTTTGCTTTAAATATCGAACAATTAGAAATTGCCAATCCCGACAAACTGACTGAAAACGCCATCCAATTTCAAAGCGCATCTATTAAAGTAGATTGGTTAAAATGGTTTCAAGGCAAAACCATCATCGACACTATTGAAGTCAGTGGTGCAGCTTTAAATCAAATTCGTAGCAAACCCGCTAAAGCCATTAAAATTGAAAAGAAAGACACTGAAGAAGACACAGGCCCAAGCGCAATTGATAAAGTGAAATCTAATTTGCCAAGTGCCAGTGAAATTTTGGCCAATGAAGACATCAAAAGTATTGAGCAAGCAAAAGCACTAGAACAATTAATTAAAGATCGCATAAAACAAGTGGATGAAGGTTTTAAAAACTTACCGACTGACAAACAAATTGAAACATTATCCAAACGTTTAGATCTGGTGTTAAATACTAAAATTGACTCATTAGATAAATTAAAAACCCAAGCTAATGAATTAAAAGACATCAGCTTACAAGCAGGTTTATATAAAAAAGCATTCATTGATCAACGTAAGTTAATTGAAAATAGCCAAGCAGAAATCAAACAGGGGTTAGCCGATTTAAAACAACAGTCTGTTGATGACTTAAACGGCCTAAAAGAAAAATACAGCTTAGATTCTGGCGGGCTGGTTAATTTAACCCAAAGTTTATTTGGCGATCAATACAGTGGGTATTTAGATCAAGCGATTGTTTGGTATGACAAAATTTCTCCTTATTTAGGTGGATCAGACGACGCTGAAAAAGAAGCAGAGAAACAAAGACTATTAGGTCGTTATGTAGACTTTAAATCAGACCAGCCATTACCTGAGTTTTTATTAGCTAATTTATTAATGCAATTAGAATTAAAAGGACAGGCTTACGAATTAAAAGCGAACCACATTACTAATGATCAAACGGCCATGAATAAAATCACACCGTTTTCATTATCTAAAACGGTATTGTCTAAAAATGAAAAGTTTGTAGTGAAGGGTTATTCCGATCGAATTGATAAAAACCACGATTTTTTAGAATTAGATATTTCAGGTATTGAATTTGATGGTCGTCAATTATTTAAACAAGACAGCATGGCGCTTAACCTGTCTCCATCAAAAGGCAGCATTAAAGGTAAACTTGTATTAACTAAAGGTGTATTAGACGGTTCAATTAAATGGGGTTTTGATCAAACATCCTTTGAAGTGTTAGGCGATGGCACCATGGCGACACAATTACGCTCAGCTTTAGGCAATATTCAAAACTTTGATATTCAAATTAAGATTTCAGGTAAATTGAAAGACTTAAAAATTGAAGTGTCATCTGATTTAGATGGTAAAGTGGGCGAGCAAATTAAATTATTAATTAATCAAAAGAAAGATGAAGTAACTAATAAAATTCAATTAGCCGTGACTGAAAAAATTAATGAAATTAAACAACCTGCCGTTGAGCTTCAATCTAAGTTAAAAGATCAAGAAAAAGAGTTTGAGCGTAAACAAGATCAGTTTAACGAAGAAGTGCAAACTAAGCTTGATGAAGCCGAGCAAAAAGGCAAAGATAAATTGTCTTCTTTAGAAGATGAAGCAAAAGCCTTATTAGATGCTAAAAAAGCAGAGTTAGAAGCTGAGAAAAAACGCCTTGAAGCGTTAGCTCAAGAGAAAGCTGACAAGCTTAAAGCCGAAGCGGAAGCTGAAAAACAACGTATTCAAGCACAGGCGGATAAAGTAAAAGCAGAGGCCGAAGCTGAAAAACAACGTTTATTGGATGAAGCCGAAGCCGAGAAAAAACGTATTCAGGCAGAAACTGATAAGTTAAAAGCCGAAGCAGAAGCTGAGAAAAAACGTTTACAAGCGATAGCTGATGCTGAGAAAAAAGCGGCGGAAGATAAAGCTAAAAAAGAAGCAGCGGATAAACTTAAGAAATTCTTCTAATTTTTAAAGTTAATCTTGTTTAAACAATGCCCAGTTTAGCTGGGCATTTTTATGGGTGTGATTTGTAGGTTCGGGATTTATTTTGAAAATCGATTAATATCAAAATTACTAAACACGATTATTAACCACTTAAAAAGCAAAGCTAAATCAAAGCCAAAAAAAACCACAACCTAGAAATTAAGTCGTGGTTATTAATTCAATCATATTAAACAATGCAATTATTTTTCATCAATCACCATGCCATCGACTTTTTGTAATCCGCGAGGCAGTTTGTTACCGCGTCTGCCACGTTCACCAAAGTAATGCTCTAAATCCGCACCTTTTAGTTTCAGCTTACGTTTACCTGCTAATAAAACCAGTTGATCATCCACGCCAATCACAATTGAGCTGACCATAAACTCTTCGTGGTTAAGCGCCCTTGCAGATGGAATGTTGATGATCTTGTTGCCTTTACCTTTGCCTAATATTGGTAAGTCACGTACAGGGAAAACAAGTAACCTTCCTTCGTTTGTGACCGCTGCAATTAAATCTGTTTCAAGTTGTTTAACTTTGCTTGGAGTTAAAATATTTGCATTAGTTGGCAAATTGATGGTGGCTTTACCCGATTTATTTTTACTGATTAAATCACTTATTTTTACAACAAAACCGTAACCGGCATCATTACTTAATAAATATAACTCATCATCGGTTCCCATTAATAATCCTGCCATTTGCGCTGTTGGCGGTAAGGTCAGTTTGGATGAAATGGGTTCGCCCTGTCCGCGTGCTGATGCAAGTGTGTGAGCAGGTAATGCGTAACTTCTGCCTGTGCTATCTAAAATGATGGCGTTTTGATTGGTTTTGCCTTTGCTACTAAATCCAAATTCATCACCGGTTTTATAGCTTAAATTTTCGGCGTCAACATCATGGCCTTTGGCAGCACGAATCCAACCTTTTTGTGACAAAACAACCGTGACAGGTTCACTTGGTAATATGTCTGTCTCGCTCATTGCAACGGCTTCGGCGCGCTCAACAATTGGTGAACGACGATCATCACCATAGGTTTGAGCGTCGGCTAATAATTCTTTTTTAATTAATGTGCGCATACGAGCAGGGGAGCCTAGAATTTTTTCTAATTTTTCTCGTTCTTGTTGTAGCTCGTCTTGTTCGCCACGAATTTTGATTTCTTCTAATTTTGCTAAGCTTCTTAGTTTTAAATCTAAAATCGCTTCAGCTTGAATTTCAGAAATGCCAAATCTAGAAATTAATTCTAGTTTTGGTTTGTCAAAAGTTCGAATGATTTCTATGACTTCGTCGATATTTAAAAACGCGATTAATAACGCATCTAAAATATGCAATCGGGCATTCACTTTTTCAAGACGGTAATTTAAACGACGAGTAACGGTGTCTTTTCGAAATGCTAACCATTCGCTTAAAATCGTGGTGAGGTTTTTCACTTTTGGTCGGCCATCGACACCAATCATGTTTAAATTCACACGATAGGATTTTTCTAAATCCGTCGTTGCAAATAAATGATTCATGATCGATTCAACATCAACACGGTTTGAGCGAGGCTCAATCACTAAGCGTGTTGGGTTTTCATGGTCCGACTCATCACGCAAGTCAGTAACCATTGGAAGTTTTTTAGCCTGCATTTGTGCGGCGATTTGTTCTAATATTTTAGCGCCCGAAACCTGGTGCGGTAATTGTGTAATCACAATGTCGCCGTCTTCTTTATTGTAAATAGCACGCATTCTAATGCTGCCTTTACCGGTTTCGTACATTTTTTGAATGTCTTGTTTTGGCGTAATGATTTCGGCATTAGTTGGGTAATCTGGCCCTTTAATGTGTGTCATTATGCTTCTGATCGACGCTTCAGGATCATCTAATAAATGAATACAGCCCGCGACTAATTCACGAAGGTTGTGGGGCGGAATATCCGTTGCCATACCCACGGCAATACCGGTTGTGCCGTTTAATAAAATATTTGGGACACGTGCAGGTAATGTGATCGGCTCGTCCATTGTGCCATCAAAATTTGGCTGCCAATTAACCGTACCTTGGCCTAATTCGCTTAATAAACAATCTGCAAATTTAGACAAACGTGCTTCGGTATAACGCATAGCGGCAAATGATTTAGGATCATCTGGGCTACCCCAGTTTCCTTGACCTTCTACTAACGGATAACGATATGAGAATGGTTGTGCCATTAATACCATCGCTTCGTAACAGGCACTGTCTCCGTGAGGATGAAATTTACCTAAAACATCACCAATGGTACGGGCAGATTTTTTATATTTGGCTGTCGATTTTAAATTTAATTCACTCATCGCATACACGATGCGACGCTGTACGGGTTTTAATCCATCCCCAATATGCGGTAATGCACGGTCTAAAATTACGTACATTGAATAATCTAAATAAGCTTTTTCGGTGAACTCCCCAAATGACTGGGTCTCTTGTGTGTCTAACATAGTCATATACATGCAACTGTGTAAAAATCAAAGATGAAGTGTCTCAATTTATTTGATTATTGGCAAGAGAAGAGGTAATTGCGTTTTTATTGACTCAATAAAATGTACGTTTTGCTTTGTGTGATTCAAATGAGAAAATATAATTAAATAATGTTGTTTTGATAAAAGTTAGTAACATTATTAATAAAGGTTCAATATTGTTTTAAAAGGTCTATTAAATAGATTTATGATTCAATCAAGAATCATGTTTAATTGCATTTATTACCTTAGCGTTCCAATGGGGAAACCTAACTATAATATTCAAGCTTATTGGCTCAACTTAGTTGAAATGATAGTTTTGAAATAATTGCAAATTTTATTAAAATTCACACAGGGTTAGGCAAATACTCTTATTTAAGACGCAAATTATTGGAGGGAATTTATCCGAATTTTTTAAAACAAGCTTTAAAAGAATATGCTGATTGGTCTGAAGTCATAACGAATTGGACGTTTTATAGTGTTAACCTGCTGATTTAACTTTTCAATAACATGCATTATTTAAACACTGCATCTTTTATTTAAAGCAGGTGACTCTGCTGGCTTTTTAAATCCGTTGTTTCGAAGTGATTTAATATCACCTTCGCCTCTGTTACTATCTCGTTTTTTTAATTAAGGCAGATACATGCAATTTACATTTCATTATTGGTTACAAAACTCAGAAGGCGAAGTAGTGGATACCTCTCAAGGTGGTGAGCCACTTTGTTTGCAAAAAGGAAGTGGTAAAATAGTACAAGGATTAGAAGAGGCATTAATTGCTCATAATGCAGGTGATAAGTTTGAGGTGTTGGTGCCATGTGAAAAAGCATATGGTCCATTAAAAGAAGATTTGGTGACAAGATTTCCATTAACGATGTTTGATCAAGTTGAAAATTTAAATGTTGGTATGATGTTTCAAACTGGTGAAGGGAAGGACGCTCAAGTGGTGAAAGTAGTCCATATTGATGATAAAGGTGTGATTGTTGATGCAAATCATCCTTTAGTGGGATTAGATTTGCGCTTTCAAGTTGAACTGATTTCAAAAGAAGGTTAATTAAATGTTGAATGTTTTTAAAAGTTATACATCATTATTAGAAGTCATTATTGGGGTTTGGGCTTTTATAAAAGAAACATTCAACTTGAAATTATATGTGTCTATTATATTTATCACATCCACCTTTGTGCTGATAAACGAAGTGTTTGGTTTATATGATTATATAATTAGGCATTATTATTGGTCGCCTATGAAGGCTGTGAGTTTTTTTGCCATTGACTTCAGTGCCTACATATTATGTTGCTTAAGCGTACATAAATTTACAGAACATAAGGCTTTCTTAAAAGAGCGTCAATTTTGGTTAATAAGTATCGGCATTTTTGTCTTTATTGCTATTTACCGTTGCTCTTATTTAAAAGGGTTTGTTAGGAATTTTCAATTACAGGGGGATGTATTTCATTACTTATCACGATTAATTAATTACGTTGATAGTTTAGTTGTAATATTCGTCCCATTGATTGTATTTTATTTCTTATACGATAAACGGTATTTAACTAATTTTTATGGTTTGAGAAAACAGGGAGTCGATTTCAAACCTTATATTTGGATGTTAGGTTTGATGTCTATTGTTATCTTTTTTGCATCCGCACAGGATTCTTTTTTACAGTATTACCCTGAAGTCAAAAAAACACACTATATAGAAGTAGCTCAGCAATTAGGGATTTCTCAATATGCCACATTAGCTATATATGAAGTACTCTATATGAGTGCATTTATTGTGGTTGAAGTTATTTATCGAGGTGTTTTGATTTTTACGATGTTTCGATTTTTAGGGAAATATGCAGTTTACCCAATGATTTGTGTTTATTGTTTGCTGCATTTTGGTAAACCACTTAATGAATTAATCAGTTCGTTTTTTGGCGGGTTTGTATTAGGAGTGTTAGCTTTTAAAGGTAAAAATATTTATGGAGGTATTGCTATTCATATGGGAATTGCCTTATTGATGGAAATATTTGTGTTTATTCGGCTTTTAGAATGAAAACCAATGATTAATGAAAATTGTATAAAAAGGATTCTTTATTAAGTGGCATTTCAAATGTTTGTTTTAATCTAAATATAGGATCGTAAAATTCGCAAAGCTTGAGATTTTTGCACTTCAATAGTAAGGTATGCCGTTTTTTAAGAAATCAATGTTCAATATTTGAACAAGAGGTCGTTATGAAAGTTATATTATTAGGTGCGCCAGGTGCTGGTAAAGGCACGCAAGCTCAGTATATTTGTGAACGTTTTTCTATCCCACAAATTTCTACTGGCGACATGTTACGTTCAGCAGTAGCAGCAGGTTCTGCTTTAGGTTTAAAAGTTAAAGAAGTAATGAGTTCAGGTGGTTTGGTTTCAGATGAAACGATCATTGCTTTAGTAAAAGAAAGAATTTTAGAAGACGATTGCAAAAACGGATTCTTATTTGATGGTTTTCCTCGTACTATTCCACAAGCACAAGCTTTACGAGATGGTTCAATTGAAATTGATCATGTTGTAGATATTGATGTGGCGGATTCTGAAATTATCACACGTATGAGCGGTCGTCGTGTTCACCCAGATTCGGGGCGTACTTATCATTTGGTATATAATCCACCAAAAGTAGAAGGTAAAGATGATCAAACCGGTGATACATTAATTCAGCGTGAAGACGATAGCGAAGATATTGTTCGTAAACGTTTGGATATTTATCATTCTCAAACTGAGCCTTTGGTAAATTATTACAAAGGTTGGATGCAAGAAGACGCTCAAAATGCTCCTGCATATAATTATATTGAAGGTGTGGGCTCAGTTGACGATATTAAACAAAAGATTTTTGCCAGTTTGTCTTAAAGTCTAACTATTGATTTTTAAGCAAACATTTAAATTCATAAAAAAGCTTCGAAAGAAGCTTTTTTTATGGGGCAAAGCTTTTAAGGGGAGCATAAATTACAAAGAATTTGTCCAAATGACATATAAGAATAAATTAAATTGTGGTTTATGGTTTATGGTTTATGGTTTGTGGTTTGTGGTTTGTGGTTTGTGGTTTGTGGTTTGTGGTTTGTGGTTTGTGGTTTGTGGTTTGTAGTTTGTAGTTTGTAGAGTGAGGTTTGGAAGCATGTAAGTCAATCATACTTTTTTTACTTCTACATAACTCAAATACTGATATTTGTGTCAGTTACAAGTGGTATATGACTTGTTAGTCTATTTGCTGATGCAATTCTATTACTTGAGTTCATTGGATATGTAAATTTTCACTTTGTCCATCATATGCCGATGGATTGTTTAATCTGGAATTACTTGATTGTACTTTGAGCTGCATATTGATAAAGAAAATTTCATTAAGTATGAATATATCCATATTATCTATTGATATTAATAGTTAGAATATCTGGAATACTCAAAATTAAAAGGAATCAATTAATGGAGTGCGTTTAGATATTAAGAATTGGTTCTAAGGCTTTGTTGAAATTTTTAATAACTAAAATGATAAAAGTAGGTAGAGTTCGGTCCTTAATCGTTTAAGGATATCCATAAAATATTTAGCTTTTTATGGCTTTGAACTTTAGTGGTTATTAAATGAATTGGATTGACGAAGCTCTTATTTTGGTTTGGCTATTTTGTTTTTTGTGATGATTTAAAAATTTATAGGTAAGGTTATTTTAGAAATGCTCATCTTCAAGATTTTCTAGCTTGTGTTTTTTTTAAATAAATTGGATTTTAAACTAACGAATAAAGGCCGGTAATTATTAAAAATCCATGAGTTAATTCATTTTAAGTTGTGAATGGCTTAAATTTTAATAAAAACCACTTGGTTTTTTTTGGGTGAAAATAATCAATTAAATGCAAAAAATGTATGACTAACTTCTAAAAATTGAAATATAGTTAAATAAAGTTAAAAAAAACTAAAAAAAATACGCATAAAATTTTCTTTGTCCAAAAAATATGCTATTTTTAGCAAGATTACTTTATAAAAGAATAGTTTGATTATTTTGCTTTTTAAGATAAATTGAATCGTTCTTTTTAATCAACTTTAATAATAAATAAATGAGACAATATCATGCCAGCAAAAAAAACCACTGCAGTTGCTAAAAAAGCAGTTGCTAAAAAGTCAGTAGCAAAAAAAGCACCTGCTAAAAAAGCAGCTGTAAAAAAAGTAGCAGCGAAAAAAGCACCAGTTAAAAAAGCTGTAGTAGCGACTGAGTCAAAAGCATTAATCGCAGCACAAAAGAAAGTAGCAACTATTTTAGCTGCTGTTGAAAAAGCAAAAGTTAAAGCAGAGGCAGCAACTGCAAAAGCTGCTAAAACTAAAACAGCAGCCGCTAAGAAATCAGCATCCGGTGCTAAAGTAGCATTTGCTGCTAAAAAAGAAGAATTACGTGCAGCAAAAGAAGTTGTTGCTAAATTGGCATTAGAAGCAAAAGTAGCAGATAAAATTGCTTCAGCTGAAAACGAAATCGTTAAAGCTGCCGAAGCTGCTGCTTCTTTTAAGGCAAAATTAGATGAAAAAGCCGAAGCTGCATTAGCATCTTCAGTTGCAGCGTTTGAGAAAAAACAAAAAGCAGCCATTGCTAAAGCAAATGCGACAAAAGTTGCAGCTTTTGCGCGTAAAGCTAATAAAAAAGCGAAATTGTCTGCAGCGAAAGTTAAAGCAAGTGCACAATTAATCTTGAAAAAAGAAGCTCAAAAAGCTAAAGCAGCAGCTAAAAAAGCAGCAGCAGCGGCTAAAAAAGCAGCAAAAAAAGCAACTGTTAAAAAGAAATCTGCTAAAAAAGCAGTAGCTAAGCCAGTTGCTAAAAAAGCAGTAGCTAAGCCAGTTGCTAAAAAAGCAGCTAAGCCAGTTGCTAAAAAAGCAGCTAAGCCAGCAGTTAAAAAAGCAGCTAAAAAAGCAGCTAAAAAAACGGTAGCTAAAAAAGTTGAAACACCTGCAGTAGAAACTCCAGCTGTTTAATAAAGTGTATTAATAATCGATAAAAACCCATCTTTTGATGGGTTTTTTTTTGGCTGAAGGTTTTGTATTCAAAAGTTGATAACTAATTTGGATTAAAGGTGTTTCAAAAAGGATTTATCGGTATAATCTCGCTCTTTATTTTTTACGTATTTTAATATGGAGTCCCGTGATATGAGAACCCAGTACTGTGGTGAGTTAAACAAATCTTTAGAAGGTCAAACCGTTACATTTTGCGGTTGGGTTCATCGTCGTCGTGATCACGGTGGTGTTATCTTTTTAGACGTACGTGATCGTAAAGGTCGTGTACAAGTAGTATTTGATCCGGATTTAGCAGAAGCATTTGCTACCGCTGATCGTGTTCGTAGTGAATACGTTGTACAAATTACAGGTTTGGTAAGAGCTCGTCCTGAAGGCGCTGTAAACAAAGATATGTCTACAGGTGAGATTGAAATTCTTGGTAAAGAGATTAATGTCTTAAACGAATCAAAAACCCCAGCTTTTCCATTAGACGATTATTCACCAGTAGGTGAGGATGTTCGTTTAAAATACCGTTTCTTAGATTTACGTCGTCCTGAAATGCAAAGCAAAATGGTATTGCGCTCAAAAATTACAGGTGCGATTCGTCGTTTTCTAGAAGATCGTGATTTCCTAGATATCGAAACGCCTATTTTGACTCGTGCAACTCCTGAAGGCGCACGTGATTATTTAGTACCATCAAGAACCCATGAAGGGTCTTTCTTCGCATTACCGCAATCGCCACAGTTGTTTAAACAATTGTTAATGGTGTCCGGTTTTGATCGTTATTATCAAATTGCAAAATGTTTTCGTGATGAAGATTTGCGTGCCGATCGTCAGCCTGAGTTCACTCAGATTGATATGGAAATGTCATTCATGACTGAAGAGCAGATCATGGATTTAACAGAAGAAATGTTCTGTCATTTGTTTAAAGAAGTGTTGGGTGTTGAGTTTGATAAAATTCCTCACATGACTTATGCAGAAGCCGCTGAGCGTTTTGGTTCTGATAAACCAGACCTTCGTATTCCGTTAGAATTAGTAACGGTTTCTGACATCATGAAAGATGTCGATTTCAAAGTATTCTCTGGTCCTGCAAACGATCCTAAAGGTCGTGTTGCTGCATTAAAAGTTCCAGGTGGCGCTTCAACTTCTCGTAAAATTATTGATGGTTACACTAAATACGTAAGCATTTATGGCGCACGTGGTTTAGCTTACATCAAAGTAAACGATGTCACTGATTTAGAAGAAGGGCTTCAATCCCCAATCGTTAAAAACTTATCTATGGATGCTCGTAAGGCATTAATGGAAAAAGTCGGCGCGCAAACTGGTGATATTATTTTCTTTGGTGCTGATTCTGAAGTGGTTGTTAATGAAGCATTAGGTGCGTTGCGTTGTAAGATTGGTGCAGATTTAGATCTGTATACAAGCGAGTGGTCACCACTTTGGGTTGTGGATTTCCCAATGTTCGAAGAAACAAAATCAGGTGGTATTACGGCGATTCATCATCCGTTTACAGCACCTAGTTGTTCACCAGAAGAGCTAGAAGCAAGCCCATTAACGGCATTGTCTCGCGCTTATGACTTAGTATTAAACGGTTGTGAGTTAGGCGGTGGTTCTGTGCGTATCCATGATCCTAAAATGCAAGAAACAGTATTTGAAGTATTGGGTATTTCAAAAGAAGAGCAAGAAGAGAAGTTTGGTTTCTTATTAGATGCCCTTCAATTCGGTGCGCCACCACACGGCGGTTTAGCATTTGGTTTAGATCGTATTGTGATGTTGATGACTAAGTCTGAATCCATCAGAGAAGTGATTGCCTTCCCTAAAACACAAACAGCTGCATGTGTTATGACACAAGCTCCTGGCGTCGTTTCAGAAGAGCAATTAAAAGAGTTATCTATTCGTATTCGTAAGCCAATCATAGAAGCTTAAATTTGCGATCCAAAAAAAACGCGACTATTAAGTCGCGTTTTTTTTGCTTACAGCTTAATAAATATTAATAAGTTACCGCATTATCTTTTACTAAAATTTCAATTTTCTTAATGCTGATTGAAATCTCTTTAAATAATTCTGGATGCTGTTTAGTCCATGCGTCAGTAATAAAGTTACGTAATACATCGCCTGTATTGTTTTCAGGGTTCAAGCGTAGACCTTTTATAGCTAAATCTGAATAATCAGCAGGATCAGCATCAGTAGGTGTGTAGCTTAATTCAGTGTAGTAATTCATTTTAGCTGCATCAATGGTGACACGAATCCATTTGTCGAAATATTTGTCTTGGTCAATTTCTACAAATGTTTCACCGTTTAGTGATGCCATGGATTGATTTAATGCAGTTGCTTCAAAAATCGCGACACTTAAATTGACTTTACCTTTGTCTAAAGTGGCGATTTGTTCTTTGGATAAGTATTCGCTATAGGCATCCGTTAATTCTTTAACCGTTGGAATCGATGATCCCACTTTATTGATTTTAATATCCAGTATGATTTTATCGATGTTGCCTAATGCTAAGCGTTTATCGAAAAATTTTGGCTCAAACCCATTTGCGTGTTGGTGATCCCAATCAGAATGTTTTTTAAGTAAAACAGCATTGTGTGTTTTTACATCGTTACAGCTGTCATTTTCTAAGTATTGTTTTTTTGAAATTTCGTAATCGCTGTCTTCTAGTTTTACATTGGCAAATTCACCGCTGTCGGATGCTTTACGAATATGGCTCCATCCACGCAACGTGTTGGTTTCACCTTGCATGATTGTATAAGCATTTGCAGAAATGTTTGGGACATCCACACCACAATTATTAATTAATTCAATGCTGTACCCTTCAAATTGAGTCTTATCTGACGTATATTCTGCGCCCATTTGGTCCGCTTGAGCACTCAGTGCTATTGAGGCAGTTAGCGTGGCACAAAGTGTAGATTTTAAAAAATTCATATATTCTCCGTTTAAGTAATAAAAATCTTCGGCGATATTACTATGAAAATAGATAATGTCATTGAATTTATCCTCTAAACTGATAATAACTCTCAAATAAATTATAAAAAGGTGTAACGATGCCAGTTAGAATTGCAAATAATAACGAACCCATCTCTATGACCACTTTAATGACACCTGATATGGCAAATTTCTCAGGCAAAGTGCATGGTGGTGCATTACTAAAATTATTAGACCAAGTGGCGTATGCTTGCGCCAGTCGATATTCAGGTGCGTATGTTGTGACGTTATCTGTTGACCAAGTATTCTTTTTACAGCCTATTTATGTAGGTGAATTGGTGACATTTAAATCTCGTGTGAATTATGTAGGTAATAGTTCGATGGAAGTTGGAATTCGAGTCGAAGCAGAAGATATTCATACACGTGAAATTCGTCATACCAACTCATGTTATTTCACCATGGTAGCGGTGAACAAACACGGTAAATCAGTAAAGGTTGAACAACTTGATTTAACCGATCCAAAAGCAAAATCTCGATATGAGCTAGGTAAAATGCGTAAAGAATTACGCAAAGAATATAACGACAGGCAAAAAGAATTAAAAGATAATCACAAAGCTAAGTTTGAATAATATTCTAAAGCTTGTTTACTCATCTTATATTTGTCGTTATTGGTATTGTGTGAATTGATTAATCGATAATGTTTAATCAATTTAGCCTGATACACTTTGGCGTAAGGGGAATTTTGCCAAAATCCTTGTCCTGTTAATGATATACGTTTAGATTGATTAAACGTAAATCGCACAAAAATATGTTCATGAAATCGATTCCCATCTCTAATTAAGTCCTCATGTAATAACGTAAAATGTTTTTGTAAAAAACATCTAAGTTGAAAAATATGTGAGTTAGGACTAATTGCAAAATCCATATTGGCTTTAGGGTTTTTATTTATGATGCTTTCTAGTATTTCTATTGCGGTTTCACCTCCGACCCCGGCAATCACAATTAGGTGACGCTTATTTGTGTTTAAAATGATTTGTGTTGCATTTTGCGTCTTAAATAAGGCTCGGCCATCATTAAATTTTTCGTACTTTTGTTTTAAAATTTCAACAATCTTAGGCACTTGGTCAACCAAATGAATCTGGCTATTTTGCGTATTTTTAAACAATGTCATCCCTAAAAAACCATGGTCACAACATAAATCCCAAAAATCGTCATAAGGCGATAGTTGGTGAAATTGCATAATATGTTCAAATAGGTGATTTAGGCGCGCAGAAAGTTTCATTATTGGTTAAAATTACCGTTCTTAAATAAATATTGATGAGTATTATGCAAATTTTTTCCCTAGAAGGGCACCCTTATATCGCGTTAAATGATCTTTTAAAAGTAGAAGGGTTAAGCGAAAGTGGCGGTCAGGCTAAATTGGCGATTGCTGCAGGTCAAGTAATGGTCGATGGTAAAGTGGAATTACGTAAAACATGTAAACTTTACGTAGGACAGGTCGTTGAGTT
Source organism: Marinicellulosiphila megalodicopiae (assembly GCF_045862395.1). NCBI lineage: Bacteria > Pseudomonadati > Pseudomonadota > Gammaproteobacteria > Oceanospirillales > Marinicellulosiphila > Marinicellulosiphila megalodicopiae. The sequence goes on along the minus strand of NZ_AP023087.1, from coordinate 2,778,809 downwards.
TCAAGGGCAAAGCGTAACAATAAGCGAATAAATCTAGAATAAGGTTATTAAATGACAATTGAGCATGCAGTACTAACTGAATTTTCTCGTGAAGAAAGTGCAGGCACATTAAAATTGGGTGAGGCGTTTGTACAAGACACCTCAAATGATTCTATTAATGAATTATTTAATACGTTTAAATTAAGTTATTTAAAACGCAGCAGCAAAACCTATGGTCATTTTGCCGCAGAAGATCATGTGTTTGCCCAATTAATTAATCGATTTAATGGCAAGCAAATTTCATTGGATGACGTTAACACTGAAATTGGCAGTATGCTCAAAACGTTTTTTGAAGATACCCAAGACAGCTTTGAATTTAAATTGTTATTAACTCACGAAATTCTTGAAGACCAAGAAAATCTGTATTTATTGTTTTTGGCTAACAAAAGCGTTGAATACTTTGACGAACAATTAAATGTGCAATCTATAGAAGTGATCGATTTTTCAAAATTACCCTTTGGCTTGAAAATAGATTTAGAATTATTTGCTAAAAACGACACAAAATACATGTCTGTTTTGAATACGCGCGGTAATAAAGAATTGTCAGAAGCGTTTATGAACTTCACCGGTTTTGTCGAAGGCATTGATGTTAAAGCGCAAACCGAAGAGTTTTTAAAAATTGTCGACAGTTTCTCTAAAGAAATGCCAAAAGACGAAGTAAGCGAATACCGTAATACCGTCGTGGATTATTGTATGGAGCAAGACAGTCTAGGTGAAGAAATTTCAATTAAAGAAATTGGCGCGCAGCTTAAAGAATTACCTTTTGAACCAAGCGAAGATTTTTCTGCGTTTGTCGCAAGACAGCAACAAAAACCTCAAGATCATATCGTGCCACACAGAGCCAGCTTAAAACGTTACGTGCGCTTTTTTGGTCGTGACAAAAAAATGAGCATCAGTTTTGATTCCGATCGTTTTGGTCAAGACATTCAATACGATGAGCAAAACCAAAGTTTGACCATTAATGAGTTGCCGCAATCATTACAAAAACAAATCAAACAGTATTTAGATAAGGCCGAGTAATCATGAAAATCGTTTGCCCAAGTTGCCATCGTGCCAATAATGTTCCTCAAGAGCGATTACAAGAAAATCCAAACTGTGGCGCATGTAAACAAAAACTGTTTACTGCAAAACCCATCAATCTGTCTGACGCAACATTTGCTAAACATATATTAAATAGCGAATTACCGATCTTGGTTGATTTTTGGGCAGAATGGTGTGGCCCTTGTAAAATGATGGCGCCGATTTTAGACGGCGTAGCAAGTAAAGTAGACACACAATTGCGCGTAGCAAAAGTAGAAACCGATTTAAATCCGCAACTAGGTCAGCAATACAATATTAGAAGTATTCCGACATTGGCTGTGTTTAAAGGCGGTAAAGAAATAGCAAGACAAGCAGGTGCGATGAGTGAATCGCAATTGATGGATTGGTTGAGTTCGGTGCTTAAATAAATCCTCTTGTGTTACTTCAATAAATAAAAAACCCTAATAATAATTAGGGTTTTTTTTATCAATAATCCGCCAACTGCCAAATCTCAAAAATATCACCACGTCCATCGTGGGTGCCAAAATAACTGATGGTTTTATTCTGCTCATCAATCACTTTGTTGACACTGATGTCCACTTTTAAGTCTTTACATAATCCATTTAAAAAATTAATAGGCAGTTTGAGTGCTTTTACTTTTTTAGTTTGAATACTAAGACCAATCTGCCATTTAGGTGGGTTAAACGGGTCGTAATCATCTATGTTGGCAACTGCAGGTAGTCGTAAATCTACCAATGAGACGTTTTCGTTTTCATTACTTGATTCTAACCAATCATTAATTTTGTTTAATGCTTTTTGGTGCATTTTAAAATAATCTTCAAAATCGTCGCATTCAATTAAAAAATTCAGTTTCATTTATTTGATACTCTAAATAATATTAGAAGAGGTATAAAAAAGGCTCTAATTAAGAGCCTTTTTTAATAGTTATACCTGTTTAGATTTGCGCTAATTTCTCGATTTGAGAATTAATACCGTCTAATTTTTGTTGGAAACCCGATGCTTTTTCACGCTCTTTAGTCACCACGTCTTCAGGCGCATTTGCCATGAATTTTTGGTTGTTCAGTTTGCCTTCAATACGTTGCATTTCTTTGGTGATTTTAGTCACTTCTTTTTGCAAGCGTGCTTGTTCAGCAGCCACATCAATTAAACCTGCCATAGGTACAGACACTTTTAATTGACCAATTAGCGCGGTTGCACTTAATGGTGTTTCTTCGTCTTTACCCAAAATTTGAATGTCTTCAATGTTTGCTAATGTTTTCAAGAAACTTTCATTGTTGTTCAAACAGGTTAATTCTGACTCAGATGTATTTTGTAAAATAACCGTTAATGCTTTCTTAGGAGAAATGTCCATCTCACCACGAATATTTCGCACGGCAATAGTCACTGATTTTAACCATTCTAAATCAGACTGCGCTTGCGTATCTTTTTGCGTTTCGTCAAATACTGGGAAGGGCTCTAACATGATGCTGTCACCGGTTTGACCGGTTAACGGTTTCAGTGTTTGCCAAATTTCTTCGGTGATGAACGGCATGATTGGGTGAATCACGCGCATTAGATTTTCTAATACGTTCACTAATGTGTAACGCGTACCGCGCTTTAATGCGTCTGATGATTGATCAGACAATAATGCTGGTTTAGATAATTCTAAGTACCAAGAACAATATTCATTCCAAACAAAATCGTAAATGGCTTGAGAGGCTAAATCAAAACGATATTGCTCAATCTGTTTGGCGACTTCTGCTTTTAAATCTTGTAATGCAGAGGTAATCCAACGATCGGCTAATGTCAGTTCTAGTTCACCGCCTTGTTGGCCACAATCTTCACCTTCAGTATTCATTAATACATAACGCGTAGCATTCCATAATTTATTACAGAAATTACGGTAGCCTTCTAAACGTTGCATATCAAACTTAATGTCACGGCCGTTAGAAGCAAGAGACGTTAACGTGAAACGAAGGGCATCGGTACCATGTGGCTCAATGCCATCTGGGTAGGCTTTTTTCGTTTGTTTTTCGATCTTAGCCGCAAGCTTAGGTTGCATCATGCCACCCGTACGCTTCACTAATAAATCTTCAAGTTTGATGCCGTCGATCAAATCAATCGGGTCAATCACGTTGCCTTTTGACTTGGACATTTTCTGCCCGGTCTCATCACGAATCAATCCGGTAATGTAGACTTTTTTGAATGGCACTTGTTTTCTAAATTTAAGTGTCATCATGATCATTCTGGCTACCCAGAAAAAGATGATGTCAAAACCCGTTACCAATACGTCAGTCGGGTTGTACATTTTTAGCTCATCGGTTTCTTCAGGCCAGCCTAACGTAGAGAATGTCCAAAGTGCAGAGGAGAACCATGTGTCTAATACATCGGCGTCTTGGCGTAAATTAACCGACGCGTCTAAGTTGTTTTGTGAGCGAACGTCGGCTTCGTTTCGGCCAACGTAAACTTTGCCTTCATCGTCATACCAAGCTGGAATTTGATGTCCCCACCAGAGTTGTCGAGAAATACACCAATCTTGAATGTCACGCATCCATGAGAAGTAGGTGTTTTCCCATTGCTTAGGCACAAATTCAATGTCGCCATTTTCAACCGCTTCAATAGCAGGACCTGCTAATGATTTTGCATCTACATACCATTGGTCGGTTAACCAAGGCTCGATTACCACACCCGAACGATCACCTTTTGGTGTCATTAATTTATGGTCGTCGATTTTTTCAAGTAGACCCATCTCTTCAAATTCAGCAACGATTTTTTTACGTGCTTCAAAACGATCTAAGCCTGCATATTGCGAAGGTAAACTTCCGTCAAAATCTTCAACGACTTTACCTTGATAATTATACGCTTCGGCTGTTTTTAATACGGCTGCGTTACGATCAAAAATATTAACCAATAATACACCGTGACGTTTGCCTACTTCGTAATCGTTAAAATCGTGAGCAGGGGTGATTTTTACAACGCCGGTTCCGAAGTCTTTTTCTACGTAGTCATCCGCAACAATTGGAATCTCGCGACCCACTAATGGCAATGTAATGGTTTTGCCAACTAAATCTGTGTAACGCTCATCTTCAGGGTTAACCGCAATACAAGTATCGCCTAACATGGTTTCTGGGCGGGTCGTGGCAACAATAACGTAATCTTTACCATCTGCTGTTTTTTGGCCGTTAGCTAGTGGATAACGAAAGTGCCACATGAAGCCGTTTTCTTCTTTGCTTTCTACTTCTAAGTCAGAAATCGCCGTGTGTAATTTTGGATCCCAGTTTACAAGGCGTTTACCGCGGTAAATCAAACCTTCGTCAAACAACTGAACAAATACTTCTTGAACCGCTTTAGACATGCCTGGGTCCATAGTGAAACGCTCGCGCGACCAATCAACAGACGTACCTAAACGACGTTGTTGTTCAGTGATCGTACCACCTGATTTTTCTTTCCATTCCCAAATTTTATCAATGAACGTATCGCGACCTAAGTCGTGACGCGACACACCGTCGGCTGCCAATTGGCGCTCAACTACCATTTGAGTAGCAATACCCGCGTGGTCAGTACCCGGTTGCCATAAAGTATTGAACCCTTTCATGCGGTGGTAGCGTGTTAGCGCATCCATAATCGTTTGTTGAAACGCATGGCCCATGTGCAAAGAACCCGTGACATTCGGTGGTGGAATCATAATGCAGTAGCCTTTGCCTTCACCTGAAGGTTTAAAGTACTCGCTTTTTTCCCATTGCTGGTAATGTTTGGTTTCTATTTCGCTGGGCTGGTAGGTTTTATCCATGGGGTTTATTACTCAAATTTGTCGTAGAAAATGGGGCGAGATTATACCGATTTAATGGCTCAGATGAAACTTAAGGCGAGTTTTTTGTTTATACCGTTATCTAGAGTGAGGTGATTTGTGTTTTATTTTGGATTTTGTCACATGTTTTAAAGCGCTTAATTAAACAAGTACGAAGTAATGCATGAAGATTTACTCCCTTAATAATTCAAAATTTTGATATGATATTTGTTTCTGTCTACTTTTTAAAAATTAGTAATTATTATCAATAAGAGGAATTTATGTTTACAGGTATTGTGCAGTCCATCGCTAAAATTATGAGTGTTAATGATAAAAATGGCATCAGAACATTTGTTATTCATTTTGAATCTGGATTTTGTAAAGGTTTGGAAATTGGCGCCAGCGTGGCGGTAGATGGTGTGTGTTTAACCGTGACTCAGATTTTGTCGGATGTTGAAGTAAAGTTTGATGTTATGTTGCAGAGTCTTTTGATTACAACATTAAGTCAATATGAACAAGGACAGGCAGTAAATGTTGAGCGAGCAGCTAAAGATGGGGCTGAAATTGGAGGACATCCATTATCAGGGCATATTGATTTTAATACTGAAGTTATTCTGATCAATCAAATTGATGATAATTATTGTGTGCGATTTGCATTAAATGAACATTGGAAGCGATATGTTTTTCCAAAAGGATATATTGCATTAAATGGTGCCAGTTTGACTGTCTCGGATGTAAATAAAATTGAGAGTTGGTTTGAAGTGTGGCTTATTCCCGAAACCAGAAGGATGACAGTGTTTGAATTAAAACAAATAGGCGATTTAATAAATGTAGAAATTGAACGGGGCACGCAAGTGGTTGTTGATACTGTTAGAGATACATTACAAGAAAATCTTGGGACGCTATTACCGCTATTTGAAAAGATTCTTTTACAGCAAGGTGTGGATATAGAAGCGTTAGGGAGTATTCCTGCGCTGACTCAAAAAACGAATTAACCTAATTTAGCTGTTTAAAATGGCTGTTTAAATAGAATGACAGTCATAATTAAATGATGATGTAATCAATTTATAAAATTTAAAGTCAGAGTTTTAATAACCAGGAGTAACAAATGGATTATTATGAAATTTCAAAAAAAACAATAGGGCATTTATACTCTGCCTATTCAAGTTTAGATCAATCGCCATTAGACCCAGCGCTTCGATCATTGGTTGAATTATCCGTTGCACAAATCAATGGTTGTGCATTTTGTTGTCAAACCCATCATGATCAATGTCTCAAAAATGGCGTGGAAGCCAAAAAGTTAATTGAATTAGCTGGTTGGCAATCATCAACACTATTTGCTGATAAAGAACGCTTAGCACTTCAGTATGCAAAGAGCTTAACGCAATTAGAGTGTCATGATTTTGAAATGCATGAACTTCAAAACACTTTTAATGAAGCTGAATTGGTTGATTTAACTGCATGTATTTCGATAATGAATGCATTAACTCGAATTGCGATCAGTCTTAAGAATTTATGAGTAGGCAAATAATGGAACGTGAATTAAAAACCAAAAGGCTATTATTAAGGCAATGGAAGCAAAGCGATTTAAAAACCTTCGCATCGATTAATGCTGATCCTGATGTGATGGAGTTTTATCCAGACATTCAATCAGAACAACAAAGTAATGAAATGGCAAAATATTTCCAAAACTTGATTGAAATAAATGGTTGGGGGTTTTGGGCGGTAGAGCGTTTGAGTGACCAGCAATTTATTGGTTTTGTTGGTTTGCACGAACCGATATTTGATTTACCCGTGACGCCATGTGTTGAAATAGGTTGGCGTTTAGCTAAAAATGCTTGGGGTAAGGGCTTTGCCACTGAAGCTGCCAAGGCTTGTCTTGAATTTGCTTTTAATGAATTAAATTTACAAAATGTTTATTCATTTACATCAGTTGGAAATAAAGCATCTATCTCAGTAATGCAAAAAATTGGAATGACTAATATGAACGCAAACTTTGATCATCCAATTATCCCCAAGGGGCATAAATTAAGCGAGCATGTTATATATAAATTGAACGCTCCCTAATTATTGGAATTTACTTTTTGTTTGAAGCCGCCATGGCTTCAAATTGCTGCGTTAAGAAATTTTCGGTGGTTTTTAATGAACTGATAATTTTATCATTAAACAAGAATTGTCGTTTAAGTCTGTCAAGTGACGAATCTAAGCGTTCATTTAATTTGGTGCGATCTTCTTCAATATCAACAATTTCATTTTCTAAATCGTTTATTTTAGTGGTCATGACACCGTCGTTTTTTAAGAAACTATTAATTAACGATTTTAATGAATCTGCCGCGCCTTTTATATAACTGACCGTTCCACGCTCACCAGTGGGGCCGCCTGATACTTTAAGTTGTAACCCTGCAGCATCGTCAACCGAACCTGAAGAGTTCGTGCCTTGTACACCTTGGTTAGCAGTGGTAAACCCCGTCATTGTGCTAAATAGGGATGACAATTCACTGAAATTGACCGAGCTGTTAGCCCCTTCCTCATTAGATTGAATACCAAATTTTTTCAAATCGTCATCGTAATCGATAACAACTTTATAACCTTCTGTTTTAAATTTTGCATCGTCATTAATTAAACCCTGTAATGTGCTGGCGAAGGTTTTTCCAGAGGAGTAAGTGGCTGCATCAAGGGTGATGGTATTGGATTCCAAACCGTTTAATTTTATTTTAAATGAATAGTCCGTTGGATTGGTTGTGATCGGTGTAGAAAAACCGTCGACTGTATTTGAAATGATATGACCTTGAGTCGCAGCGACAGAGCCATCTGCGGCCACTAAGTATTGTCCACTGCCTTTTGCTTCAATACCATTGATTTTACCTTTAACATCAATTCCAAAAACCGATTCATTTTCATCGCCATCGGGCTCAGCTAAACCAAGCATGGATGCGGCTGAAACGTTGATGTTAGCAAATTGAGTGTTGGTATCTTCATCAAAACTAACAACGATACGACCCTCGTTTTGATCATTTTGTTCATAGCTTACTGATGCCGTTGCATTAAACCCTTTATTTAGACCTTGAGGAATACCAGGGGAGTTGAACCCGTTTATTCCTACTCCATCATCTAAATCGAGAAGTGTTTTTGCATTTGGGCTGGCATTTGCAATGCTGATGGTTGATTGTGCGCCAAACGTAGCAGATGTTTGTACGCCACGAGCACTTTGGGTTTCAAAATACAAATGCCCCGTATCATCTAGTTTGGCTAAAATATCATTGGCATCAAACGAATCACCACCATCAACAGATTCCAGCGCGTCATTTAGAGCACTTTGTACGGCAGCCAATGAATCTTCAACGGAATCTGAGCCATCTTCTATTACATCAACCGATATGGTTTTACCATCAACAATTAGATCAAAGGTTGTATTAGATGATGCAAAATTAGTAGCAGCAAGTGGTGTGACTCCTGCGATTGCTGTTTTTGCGCCATCTCCATTTTTAGTGACGTTTAATGTTTCAGTTGATCCGTTAGCATTGGTCGTTAATACTAATTTGTTACTGCTGAAACTGGCTGTTACATCAGCGCCACCTAATGCAGCGGTTAAAGCAGCTTGTATGGAAGTTAAATTATCAGTATCAAAATTAGTGACTTCAACATCAATTAGATCACCATTATATTCAAATTCAAATGCCATTGGGTTCGTAGCAAAATCAATTGGATCAGCATAAGAGGTTGTACCAGCTTCTGTTTTAGCTGGAGCGGCAGAATTAATAACGTCTGCGTGAGTATTAATTGCATTTTCAATTGCAGCGGTTAACTCGCCACTGGTTTCATATAATCCATCAGGTATTGCAATGTCAGAAGTGTCAGTTGTTCCAGTTTGATTCGTGTAACTTAATTGAAATGCAGCGCCTCCTGTTAAATTTAAGCCGCTATTTTGGGGGCCGTTAGTGGCGTTTAATCCTAATAAAGAATCAGTAACATTTGTGCCAACGGTTTTAATTTCAATTGATTGTGTTCCTGCTGTTTCTGCCGTTGAAAAAACCAAACGATTATTGTTATTAAATGACGCAGTGACATGCCCGTTAAGTACGGTTTCATCAATTTTAGCTTGAATATGAGCAAGCACATCTTCGCGTGTTTTATCAACGGACACATTGCCTTCAGAGTCGTATTGATCACTGATGTCTTCATCAAGAGTAATTGAAATATCAACACCGTCTACGGCGACATCTGACGTGCCATTAACATTTAAAGTGAACGATGCATTGTCAGATGAAAAATCAATACCTGTATTTTCAAGGACTTCTTGTTCTGCTTGTAACGTGGTGGCAGAAAAATTGTACTGGGACAAATTAGATATATAATTTCCCTTAGCGTTACCTTCATTACCCGTAATAATCCCTAAAGTCGAGCCTGTATTGATGTCACTTGAAACGATCGCTAACTCAGATTTAGAACCAAATTTACTTGAGGTAAATTCAAAGTTTTGATCAGCTGCATTAAAGCTGACTGTAATAGATGAGCCTTTTTTACTTAAGGCATCATTATTATTGATAGCAGCTTGAATCATATCTGCTAAGTCTTCGCCATTTGTATAAAGGCCGTGAGTTAAGAATATTTCAGCTTCGGTGCCATCTAAATTAATAGTGAATTGATCATTATTTGCATCCACAGGAATGGTCGACATAAAAGCAAGTGCCATACTGGGAGTGGTTGTAATTGAAGCCTGAGTGGCAACTTTTTCTATCTCAACATCGTAAGTGCCCGCTTTGCTGTAATAGCCTGGGCTGATGTATTCGATTAATGAATCACTTGTATTACCTTGAACTGAAAATACCCCAGCAACGTCAATTGAGCTGGTTTTCATTGCTTCTGAAAATTTGGCGTTATCGAGCGTTAATGCATAGTTGTTGTTTTGATCACTATAAATACCAATTTGCGAAAGGGATTGGAAAGATGCGCCTTCCATTCCTGTAACCGCTCCGGTGATGACTCTGCGCATTTGTGCGTCAATGTTTCGAAGTGTTGAGTCATTTAATAAACCGCCTGTATTCGTGGCGGTGTTATATTTTGAATAGTTTTTGTATAAATCACGAAATTCATTATAGCTATCAACAAAGCCCTGTACTTTTTCAGTTAATTCATCGGTATCTTGTTTGACTCGAACCGTCGCAGGCTCGCCAATATTGGCTTGTTTTAAATCAAACGTTACGCCTTTAATGACTTCGTCGACTTCATTGTTTTTACTTGAAATCTCTAGGCCGTTTAGTGTGAACTCTGCATTTTGCGCATTTTGGGTTTGTTTCATATTCACATCAGGATCGTTGGCGTTTTCATTATAACTTAGCGCTTTTAAAGAGCTTGAGCCTGAAACTGAAATTTCCATTGAATAATCTTTGCCCGACTGATCGCTAGTTAATAATAACCGATAACCTTCGCCGTCATTTACAAGGGAGGCGGTGACGCCAAAATTTTCTTTATTGATGGCGTCGCGAATTCCAGAAATTGTATTGTTTGCTGATGAAATAGTAATGGATTGGGTTTTTTGATCAATATCTTGAATGAATTCGTCGTAATCACCCGCTGGGTCTGTAAATTGCGTTTCACCAAACTTAAACGTCATGACGCCGGAGCCAAGTGTGGTGGTTAAATCTTCGAATCGTTTTGAGGCTAAAGAATGGTTTTGTGCCACTTGCTCAACTTCCATAATGTAGGAACCTGGTTTTGCAAGGGAGTTAGTGGTGGCTGTAATGGCATCTTCATTAGATGAAGTGGCTGTTGTTTTTAAAATACTTTTAGAGGAACTAAGGTCGGACGCAGCTGAGCCAAACTCATCCATTTTTGCTTTAAGCTCACCATAAGCAGAAATGCGAGCTTCAACTAGTGACTTTTGTGCATCTAAACGCGCCTCGGCCGGACCACGTTCTGCATTAATAAGATTTTCAGCTAATTCGGTGGTTAATAACCCAGAGCCAATACCTAACGATTCGATGGAAGCCATAACAATACAGTACCTTATATGTTCATTACGTTATCGGCAAAAAACGATAAAAGTTTAGCCCAAAGTAAGGAAATACTTGGCCGAAACAGTAATGATTTGTTAACGCACAGGAAAAATTATTCCAACGCGTAGCGGTTTGGTATTTTATTGCAAAGCTAAGGCCATATTAAAATTTTCTTAATAAATATAAGAAGTGTTGGGGCAGAGGAGGGGAGGGGAGAAAATGTTATATAAATTAAATACGCACTTTTTAAAATTTAGCATTTTAAAAAGTGCGGATAAATCTGATTAAGCTTCTTCAGTTGCAATGACAGCAACCGGTGCTTTAGCAACTATTAAAGATTTAAATAATTTAGCATTAGAGACTAATGCTTCAATGCTTGTGGAATTAATCGGGGCGCCTTGAGGTGAACCACTTAATGCACCTGCTTCAGAAGAAACTAACAACGCTGCTTGTAATTCCATTGGGTGAGTAACTTGAGCAAATACTGCATCAAATTGACCTGATGCTAAATGGCATAAATCCAATACACTACAACCAGTAATTCGGGTGAATAATGCGTCTTTTTCCCATCCGTTTTGTGCAAAGTTTGCAATGGCGCAATCGTGTACTTCGCGTTTTTGTTTGATGCGTATTTTTTTCTCATTGTATTGAGCGCCGCGACCGCGACTGGCAGTATAAATTTCATCAGTCATAGGGTTAACAATGACTGTATTTTCGATTTTGCCTAATTTATATTGGGAAACAATCACACAAAAATAACCAAAACCAATAGCAAAATTGTTGCTACCGCTTAGTACATTAACATACCAGTATTCTTTGTCTTCAGCAGTTGGGTTATTTGATTCATGTGCATTGAAAATTTTAACGCCATCGTAGGCATTAGAAAGGATTTTTTTAACACGAAAGGCGGCATCATCTAATGATTGTTCGACTACAAAACTGTGAGAGTCGCCCTCAGCGGTTAAAACATCTAAATTATTTGTTACGTAAGCAAGTTTGTCTGCAGCTGCTTTGGCCGCACGCAAAGCAATCGTCAGCGTCGGATTCATTATTAATACCACCAATTTTTAAAAGAACGGTCGGGTCAATTCCCGAAAGGTGGCCATTATACAAGTGAACAAGGTAGAATACAGTTATTTTTTGCAAATGGAGTAAACATTGAATCAGGCTTGGTTTAGTCAGGTTAAATTTGTGATGGTGCAAACCTCGCATTCTGGCAATATTGGCGCGGCTGCCCGCGCGTTAAAAACTATGAATTTCTCAAAATTAGCCTTGGTGAGTCCAAAGTTATTTCCCTGTGAAGAAGCCACTGCAAGAGCAAGCAGCGCAGCTGATGTATTAAATGACGCACAGGTATTCGACAATATCGAAGACGCCATTGCCGATTGCCACTTTATAGTTGGCGCCAGCGCCAGAAACCGCTCAATGCCTTGGCCGCTACAAGACGCTAGAAATGCCTGTATAGAAATGTCAGGCCTAATTAAATCCGATCAAAAAGTTGCGATATTATTTGGTCGAGAATCCAGTGGCTTAACAAATGATGAATTAAGTTTATGTCATGCTCATATTCAAATACCCGCAAACGAAAACTACAGCTCGTTAAATATCGCAAGCGCTATGCAAGTGATTGGTTATGAATTACGCACACAATTAATGGATACAAATATTAGTGCCGTTGAATGTGAATCATTAGCCAGCGCGAAACAACATGAATTGTTTTACGAACATTTAGAAAAAACATTAAAAGATATTGAGTTTTTAGATCAAGACAACCCAAGAATGTTAATGCAAAAATTTAAACGACTGTTTGCAAAAGCAAAATTAGAGACCACAGAAATGAATATATTGCGTGGCATGCTGAGCAAAATTGATAAGAATAAACAGTAACGAATTCGTTTTGACTCAATCTAACTGATCAAGTGAAAAAGTTGATTGTTCACCAGGACCAAAAGATTTAATCACAAGCGCCATCGAGATAATAAATAATAAGAGTAATTTATGTTTAAACAAATTAAAGAAGACATTAATGCCGTTTTTGATCGTGACCCTGCGGCCAGAAATAGTTTTGAAATTTTAGTGAATTACCCAGGAATTCACGCGTTGATTTTTTATCGTGCGACCCATTGGCTGTGGAATAAAAATTTAAAATTTTTAGCAAGAACCATTTCACAATTTGCTCGTTGGATTACAGGGATTGAAATTCATCCAGGTGCAAAAATAGGTAAACGATTATTTATTGACCACGGTATGGGAGTGGTGATTGGCGAAACCGCAGAAATTGGTAACGATGTAACCATTTATCATGGCGTCACATTAGGCGGCACATCTTGGCAAAAAGGAAAGCGACACCCAACATTGGAAGATGGGGTAGTAGTTGGCGCAGGTGCTAAAATATTAGGCCCATTTACCGTTTCAAAAAATGCAAAAATCGGCTCCAACTCGGTGGTTACAAAAGCAGTAGCAGAAGGGGTAACCATTGTAGGTGTGCCTGGGCGTGCAACTAAAACCAGTACTGATGAAGGTGAAGAGACACGCAAAAAATTAGCGGACAAACTAGGTTTTGAAGCCTACGGGGCAAGTGATATGCCAGACCCAATCGCAATTTCCATCAATGCAATGCTTGATCATATTCATCAACAAGACAAACGCATCAACCAAATGTGCAAAACCCTAAAAGCCTTAGATGAAAATTTTAAAGCAGAAGGTAAATTGAAATTGGATGACCGTGGACTTGAGTTGGATGAGTGCTGTGGTGGCACTGAGATGGGAAATAAAAAAGATTAATAGTTAGTTGATTGTTTAATATAAATTTAGGTCGTAATGCGTTTGTGTTACGGCCTTTTTTTATTGGGTTTACATGTAAATAGTACTTATTTCTTGCTTATATTCGAGCTGTATTTTTTGAATTATTTTAGTTTATGGATTACTTTTTCATCTAGTTGTTTGATATTGAGTTGATAGACGATAAGATTGTTAAAAATGGAAGTTTGTTTTGATTATAATTTGATTAAAAAAGTTATAATCGTTGAAGTGATTAAAATCACTGAATTTATGTGTTTTTCTGAGTATCTTATTATTTTAGTTTCATTTTGTTAACTAAAGTAATAGTGCCATTTGCTATTTTTGATTTTAGCCATACGATCTGCAGTAGCTGTATCGTTTTATAATTTGTGACAATTAAAATTCAAAGAAGAGTTAATATGATAGAAAAAATGGATCAAGCAATAATTGAACAATCCCTTGAAATATTAAATAAAAACATTGATAAAATTTGGACCATCAAAGAAGGTAATTTACATCAAACGTTTAAATTCAGTGACTTTATATCGGCTTTTGCATTCATGACAAAGGTAGCGATAATAGCTGAAAAATCGGATCATCATCCAAATTGGTCAAATGTGTATAACAAAGTAGTTATCGATTTAACAACCCATGAAGCTGGTGGACTAACTAAACGGGATTTTGATATGGCGCTAGAAATTTCAAATTATTGTTGAAGTGGGTTGTCCATTTAGGACTTTCTATTGGGCATAAGTAAAAACGAATTTGATGGAATTATCCAAATAACGACTTCGCTTTTTTCATGCCTGCTGTTTTATTAATATCACAATGTTTCATCGCATTGTAAATACTTTTAATTGATCCAACCATTCGATGAAATTGTTTGCCATAATTTTGCGCACTATATAAAAACTCATCAGGATCAATATTAAACTCAGAAAGTACAGAGGGTGTATGCTTGCTTATCGAAGCTTTGTTGTCTCTTAATTGTTTTCCTGTCCATTGCACTAACTCAATATAAGCACTTACTTTAATCGGGATATCATTCTTTTTGGTTGTTGAGTAATTTCCAGTTAATTTTGATAGCGCTTTGGGTTGCTGATTAGCATGATTAATGTTGCTGGCTTGTTTTGCTTTTTCACAACGTTTTTTAATGGAAGTGCATTCTGATTTTTGAATGGTCTTACTCATATTAGCTCGAATAGGGTTTAAGTCTACATAAGCCATGCAAGTTAATAATGCTTGTTCATCTAATAATGCCTGTGACTTAAAACGAGACTCCCAAAAGCGACCTTTGCAATCATCTTCTTTATTAGCAATACGCGCCAAAGGCTCGTTAATATTACGCATAAACCAACTGATGTCATGTAATTTTTTACGGCAATTCTCTGCAAATTCTAAGACTAACACAGATTCAATGTCAGTTAAATTTTTACCTTTTAGATAAGATCTTGATAATTCAGTGCCTTTGTAAATCTTGTGCCAGCGAGTAATGACTTCTAAAGGAGACCATTCATCTGAATTGCTTTTGTGCACATCCAAAATAACATGATAATGGTTGCTCATCACGGCATAAGCACAAACATCAATGGCAAACACAGTGGTTAAAAAAAGAATACGATCTTCAATCCATTTTCTACGATCAATTTTGTCTGGATTATCTTTTGAGTGATCATCAAGGATGAAGGCTTTGCGCACTGCACGTGTACAACAATGAAATTTTGTGGTTAAAGTGAGGTCAATTTGTGCGGAGCGTTTAACAGCCATAATCATCGTCATCTAATTGAGTGGTTTATTAAAAGATAGTTGAGTTTGTCAGTTTTACGCCCTTATAATTGTAATGAATTGTACAAAAGTGGATGTCACTTCTGAGTTTCACTGGGTCTTTCACTTCTGGGTCGTACAAAAGTGAGTGTCACTTCTGGTTTCTCGTCACTTAAATTTTTACCTTTAAGATAAGATCTTGATAATTCAGTGCCCTTGTAAATCTTGTGCCAGCGAGTAATGACTTCTAAAGGAGACCATACATCTGAATTGCTTTTGTGCACATCCAAAATAACATGATAATGGTTGCTCATCACAGCATAAGCACAAACATCAATGGCAAACACAGTGGTTAAAAAAAGAATACGATCTTCAATCCATTTTCTACGATCAATTTTGTCTGGATCATCTTTCGAATGATCATCAAGGATGAAGGCTTTTCTGACTGCACGTGTACAACAATGAAATTTTGTGGTTAAAGTGAGATCAATCTGTGCGGAGCCTTTAATAGCCATAATCATCGTCATCTAATTGAATGGTTTATTAAAAGATAGATGAGTTTGGCAGGTTTACATCCTTATAATTGTAATGAATTGTACAAAAGTGGATGTCACTTCTGAGTTTCGAGTTACTGAGTTTCACAAATGTACAAAAGTGGATGTCACTTCTGAGTTATAATCGGCTAATCCAGACACCCAAAGTAAAACCAAGGCCAATCCCAAAAAGATTAGCCTTTTTTTGTCAAAAATCTAAAAATCAAAACTAGTCAGATATCAAAGGTAAACCCTATAAGTTATTATGAATGTCTAATTAATGTGGAAACAAAAATGGAATTCATAGAATTTAATAGCAATAGCCCACTGTATGATCAGACGATGGAGCTTCGATATCGTACCTTCTTTAAAGATTTTGGTTTGCCTAAGTCAGTCACACCCGATGAGCTAGAACCCGTAAGTTTTCATTTGGCGTTGCTTAATCAATCAGAAATTTTGGCATATGGTAGGTTATCACCACTTGAAAATGGTGTGCTTAGAATCTCTCAAGTCATAGTGCCTGAAGCTCATCGTAAAAACGGCTATGCGACAGCGCTACTGTTAAAGCTCATAAAACGTGCTCAATCACTTGGGGCGACTAGCATTCAATTGAATGCTCAAGTATCGGCTCAAAAACTCTACGAAAATTGTGGTTTTGTTGCTAGTGAAAAACCATATAAAGTAAAACTAACAGGTGTTGAACACGTAAAAATGGTGGCGACACTATCCACGTAACAGGCAGGTAGCATCGCCACTTTGTGGTCACAACTTTTGGTGTAACAACCAAATTGATAATCTAGAAAAAGTAAATGAATACGAGAAACGCTTTTAATTGGCCTTGCACAAAAATCCTATAACAAGGGAGATTTAAACAAGGCGATTAAAGCGGACACCCAAATCTTGGTTGGTGCTCGTTGCTCATAACCATTATAGCCAAGTATTTATTACCGTTTATTACGGCGTCAGGTGTTTAATGAAAACGATTGAAAAAATCTCGTACCGTAAGGCTACTGAGAAAGACATTCCACAGCTTATTGAACTTCGCATCAAACAGCTTATAGATGAAGGATACCCTGAAAGCAGAGATATTCGTCACGAACTGCAAACGTATTTTACAGCTAGCTTAAGTAATGGCTCGCTGGTTTGTTGGCTTGGGCTCAGTAACGATATAATTATAGCCACTGGTGGGCTTTGTTTTTATCAACTGCCTGGCTCTTTTTCTAATCCAACTGGCATCAATGCGTATATAACCAATATGTACACTGCGGATCAGTTTCGTAAACAGGGTATTGCATCATTTTTAATTGATAAACTGTTAACTGAGGCAAAAGCGGGCGGCTTTGCTTTTGTAAAACTGCATGCATCAAATCATGGAAAAAGTGTTTACCAAAAAGCAGGTTTTGTAAACGCTGATGGCTATATGGGGTTAAAATTTTGATTTTTGGAGCTTGAGAGTTAAACAGACACCCATAGTAATACGATTTAAATGCCAATCTAGTAATTTTAAATCATCACTTACTTTATACACATAATTGATCCTGCTTAATTTAATGGTTACATTTATTGTGTTTTTACGAAACCACTTAATAATCGAAATGCGCACAGCTATGGATGTCCGTGTAATAAATAAGTAGTCAGTCAATATGTGGGTGATGGCTTGCCTTAACAACTATCCAACATAAATGTAAAACAAATTTTGGAGCCGACTCAGTAAAGCGACCCCAATATTAACATTAATTACGTAGGGTTGAGCTTTAGCTCAAAAACTAACGTGGATGCTTTTTTGATCCTTGAAAGGTATCCTGAGATAGATTTATGTTGTTTTGTGGCTGTCTACCCAAGATGCTGACTTGTTCTGCCGATTTTGAAATTTAAAGAAAAGCTAAGGTTTTGTTGTTGTCTATGTCAAATGTAAGACGCGACCCCATCATACCAGGTGCCGTCAGTTTAAGCAGTCTGAAGTCAAGACTCGACCCCATTGTTTTCCCATTGTTTTCCCATTGTTTTCCATATTTTGATGTGTGTAAAATCTAAAATGGAATATCTTCATCTTGGTTAATTAATGGTTGTGGTTGTTGTATCGGTTGAGGTTGTAGGCATTTAGTGCATCCTTTTGAAGTATCTTTATCAAAATCAATTTTTTTCAGAAAAGAATCACAAGATTTGCATTTTGGTAGCTTAAAAAGATCAGCTCCACATCCGCCACAGCATGGTGTATTAGCAATTGAGTAACCACATGTACATTGATATACAAGCTTAGTTCCGCAAGATGTACAGTGAATGTCAGAGCAATCTTTAATAAAATTGGCGCCTCTTAAATACCCATTTTCGGACCAGTTAGCATCAGGGCAGTTTAAGCTATTGCACAATGCTAGCCGAGGAGTTTCATTTGCGTAATAATTTGCACCTATTATACTTTTTAATTCATGATACATATCTTCAGCATTGTTAAATCTGTCATCTGCATTTTGTTCACATGCTTTATTTATACATTTTCTTAGTGCGAAAGGAATAGAAAATAGTGGTTTATCTAAATCTTTTAAATTTATAGAGCCTGTTAAAAGCTTGCATAATGTCATACCCAAGGAATACAAATCAGAACGTTTATCTACATATTTCATGCTTCTTCTTTGTTCTGGTGGCATGTAATCTATTGTGCCTAAATGGTCTCTAGTTGAGGTGTTCCTAGTTAAATCTGTTTGACCTAATGTGGAAAATCCAATTGAGAAATCAATTAAATATGCATGTCCATTTTTTGTAAGCATAATATTTGACGGTTTAATATCCCTATGAATAATCTCTTTTAAATGTATAGAAGACAAGGCGTCTAAGATTTGAATAGCAATTGGGATAACTTCTTGTTGTTCAAGTCTTCCTTTTTCTTTAATGTACTTTTCCAAATCATGACCTTCAATATACTCCATAACGATATAAGGAATTGAGTTATTGTCAGTTATCACATCGCCATGTGTAATTACGTAAGGTATTGACGGGTGCTGTGTTGAGGCGAGTAAAAAAGCTTCGCGTTTAAATTTTTTCTTTAAACTTGGGTTGTTTTTATTTAGGGGGCTATCATAAAATTTGATTGCTACATTTCTATTTAATGATGGTTGTGTTGCTAGATAGGTTTTACCAGATAAACCGCGCCCAATTATTTCCGATAATTTAAATCCTTGTTTACTTAAGTGCTGATTATAATCTTCCATTTAAATTCTCATTTATGGGTGTTAATAAATTATTAATATTACCTTTTTGTAATTGTAATTCAATAGAGTGCTTAAATATTATCGATCAGCAGGATGAATCACCCCATCTTTCGTCACAATCCCTTCAATAGTCAGGGGGTTAATCCCTTCTAAACACGAAACATTAAACCCATACAAGTGCGGATTAGATCGGCGTTGATGGTGGTATAAATACCACAATGTTTACAAAAGAAATGCTTGGCATGAGGATACTCTGAGCAATTAAGATTTTGTCAGCGGTTCATTTAGGTGGAATAGGCGCGGCGGACAGTGTAGCGAAATGACTTGTCCTTTTCAAACTGTCCAACAAAGTATATTCCACTTAAATGAATCGCCCGAAGGGGCATTCAAAAATTCCATTACTCTTCGTTAAATTTGTTTGAAAGGAATTGGCCATTACTTCTCAAATTTGCCTCGATTAATTAAATTTTTGAAAGCCTGACTTTATCTTAATTGCTCAGAGTATCCTTCAGTGTTGAATTGATACAGGGTCAGCGCGTCTTCGCCTTTTATAATTTTAATGCCATTTAAATTAACTGAGGCTGCAATGGCGCCACGGCGTTTGCATAATGAACAGTCACATCGGCGTAATTCAACTAAGCCTTCAGGTAAAGATAACTCCATCTCAACAGCGCCACAATGGCAACTTGCTTTGTGCTTGGCTTGAATTTTTATTCCGTTTACTTCTTTTAGATTCATTTTTATTAGTCCTCAATGATTTATTTTGTATCTCATAGAAAATTCAGGGTGATTTTTAGTAATTATTTAATATTCAGAATCTAGAAATTTTTGAGTATTTCGCAATGCAATATCATAGAGTTCGACGGATTTTATTAAACCTTCCGTTGTTTTATCGTAATGGTTTACGGAGAATTTCACTCCTTTATAAGTGTCTGAAAAATTACAATACGGGCTTGATGCACTATTTTGGCATCTCGATACAAGTTGGAATCCAGATCGAAGTTCTCTTATTTCTTCTAAAGGTTGGCTGTAAGTATATTTTCTCCAAAATGTATCAATATTTTCAGGGGGAGGGCTAAAACAAAATAGTATGTTGTCTTCAATTTTACATTCTTCGCTGGTCATTCTTTTTTGAATCTCTTTTTTATCTTCTAAGAATGCTTTTTCTTTGTATTGGAAGTGAATGTGATGAGTAGGGTCCCATCTATCATCTGTAGTGGCTGTTCCAAATAGAACAATAGTTATTGTTCGAATTTTTAATGGTGTCTCTGCACAGCCAAGGCTATAAAAGTTCTTAGATGACATTAAATTTTGCATATGTACTTCAGTTTCATTACCTTCGTTGTCTATGGTCGCATTTAAAATTTGGTCAATAGGGTAGGAGTAGTTTTTATTTCCAGCACTAACAAATATATCCTTGCTTGGATTTTTGCATTTCATATCATTTTCAAAATGAGTGTTTTTAAACAAACCATATTCTTTAAGATTTTTTTCAGTGTAATCATAAACTTTAGGTTTGGTGGTAAAAAATGAACAACTTGTTAAGGATAAAACTAAGAGAATTGAAATAAATAAGTTCATAATATTTCCTTCGTAAAAAATTAAGTGTAAGTTAAAAAAAACCCAGCAAAGGCTGGGTTTTTATATTCAAATCATTACATCAATCAATATTGATTATAACAATATACGACGTAAATCTTTAAGTGCTTTAGCAAGGTAAGTAGTAAACATACCTGCATCAGCCCCATTAACGGCTCTGTGGTCAAAGCTTAGTGATAATGGTAAGAAGTTACGTGGTACAAACGCTTTACCGTCCCAGAATGGTTTAGTTTGGTTATTTGATAAACCAAGGATTGCCACTTCAGGTGCATTTACGATTGGGGTGAATGCTGTTGATCCGATGCCACCTAATGATGAGATCGTGAAACATCCGCCTTTCATTTCATCTGCAGTTACTTTGCCTTTACGGCCACGTTGTGCAAAATCGACGATTTCGTCTGCAATTTCCCAGATTGATTTTTTATCTGCATCTCTAATAACAGGCACAATCAAACCAGTTGGTGTCGCTACTGCGATACCGATATGTACGTAATGCTTTTGTACTAATTGCTTGCCATCAGCCATTAATGACACGTTAAACTGTGGAAATTCTTGTAAGCCAGCTGCTACCGCTTTTACTACAAACGCTAATGCAGATAAACGTGAACCACGTTTTTCAGCTTCAGGGCGTAGCTCTTTACGGAACGCTTCTAAATCAGTTACGTCAGCTTCATCAAAAATGGTAACGTGTGGAATGTTCAACCAGTTACGTGTCATATTCTGTGCAGTTAACTGCTGAATACGCGCCATTTTCTTCACTTCAACTTCACCAAACTTGCTGAAGTCTTGATCAGGAATCGCTGCAATGCCAGCACCAGAAGTTGCGCCGCCAGCAGGCTGAGCTAAGCGTTTTTTAACATACGCTTGCACGTCTTCTTTGATGATACGAGCTTTAGGGCCAGTGCCTTTGCCGATAAGAGCAAGGTCAACACCAAATTCACGAGCAACACGACGAACAGCAGGGCCTGCATGTACGTAGCCTGATGTTTTTACATCAGTTGATGTTGCTTTAGCTGCAGACGCTGCAACCGGAGCAGGTGCTGCAGGAGCAGATGCGGTTGGTGCAGGTGTTGCCGGAGCCGCTACAGGAGCAGGGGCTGCGCTTGTTGATTTCACTTTAAATAAAGGTGAACCCAATGTTACGCTGTCGCCAACTTTAACTAATACTTCAAGTACTTCGCCAGACTCTGAAGAAGGGACTTCCATAGAGGCTTTATCTGTCTCTAATGTCACAACCGTGTCGTCTTTAGCAATGGTATCGCCAACATTAATGCTGACTTCAATGACTTCAACTTCACCTTCTGTACCAATATCTGGAACAGTGACTGTAATTTCTTGAGACGTTGCAACCGGTGCAGGTGCTGCTGGAGCAGATGCGCTAGGAGTTGGTGCAGAAACAGGGGCCGATTCGCCAGCTGTTTTTACTTCAACTAATACAGAGCCTTGTTTCACTTGATCACCAACATTGACTTTAACAGCAACGACTTCGCCGCCTTCAGTTGCAGGTACTTCTAATGATGCTTTATCCGTTTCTAATACTACTAAAGAATCATCTTTTTCAATTATGTCGCCAACTTTTACGCATACTTCAATCACTTCAACTTCATCTTCTGTACCGATGTCTGGTACAAATAAGTCTTTAGCAATCGATGCAGATGCCGTCATTGTATTTGAAGGGGCAGCTTGAGCAGGTTCAGCTTGAACTTCTGCTGCGCTTCCTTCTACTTCTAGGTAAATGATTTCGTCATTTTCAGACACTTCATCGCCTACTTTAATTTTAATTGCAGTGATTTTACCTGCTGCTGGAGAAGGCACTTCCATTGATGCTTTGTCTGTTTCAACCACGATTAACGTGTCATCTACAGCGATTACATCGCCTACTTTTACGCTTACTTCAATAATTTCAGCGCTTTCAATGTCACCAATATTAGGGACTTTAATAATTTCAGTCGCCATGTGGGGCTCCTATTTGGAAGGGCGCAAGCGCCCAACCTAAATTAAACGGTCATTGGATTAGGTTTGTTGATGTCTAAACCTAATGTCTTAATTGCTTTAGCTACTTCAGCAGGCTTAATTGTGCCTTCTTCAGCTAATGAGCTTAACGCAGCAACTACAATCCAGTTTGCATCGACTTCAAAGAAGTGACGTAACTGTTTACGTGAGTCAGAACGACCGAAACCGTCACAACCTAATACGCGGTAGTTTGCAGGCACCCATTTACGAATTTGCTCACCAAAGTTTTTCATGTAATCACTTGCAGAGATTACTGGACCCGCTTGATCTTCAAGCATTTGAGTCACATGTGGTTTCGCGATTTTCTTGCCAGGATTTAATAAAACCTGACGATCAAGGTCTTGACCTTCGCGTGTTAATTCGTTGTATGAAGTCACAGCCCAGATGTTTGATTCAACACCGTAGTCGTCTTTAAGCATAACCGCCGCTTTACGCACTTCGTTTAAGATTGAACCTGAGCCTAATAATTGAACGGCTTTTTTAGCGGTTTTCTTAACGTTGCCTTCAAGCTTGTACATACCTTTAATGATGCCTTCTTCCGCGCCTTCAGGCATTGCTGGATGATGGTAGTTTTCATTTAAAGTGGTTAAGTAGTAGAAGATATCTTCTTGTGACTTACCGTACATACGCTCTAAACCGTTTTGAATGATGACGGTTAATTCAAAAGAATACGTCGCATCATAAGTGACACAGTTTGGAATCGTGTTGGCTAATATGTGTGAGTGACCATCTTGATGCTGTAGACCTTCGCCGTTAAGCGTTGTACGACCAGATGTTGCACCTAATAAGAAACCACGAGCCTGTAAATCACCAGCAGCCCAAGCTAAATCACCAATACGTTGGAAACCGAACATTGAGTAGTAGATGTAAAAAGGAATCAATGGATAATCATGTACTGAGTAAGACGTAGCAGCAGAGATCCAAGATGAGAATGCACCGGCTTCGTTAATACCTTCTTGCATGATTTGACCCGTTACGTCTTCTTTGTAGAACATAACTTGGTTTGAATCATTTGGTGTGTATAGCTGACCTAAAGCAGAATAAATACCTACTTGACGGAACATGCCTTCCATACCGAACGTACGAGCTTCATCAGGCACGATTGGCACAATACGGCTACCGATGTTTTTGTCTTTTGCTAATTGAGATAGCATACGAACAAAGCTCATCGTGGTAGAAATTTCACGTTTACCTGTGTCTTTTAATAATGTTTCAAAAGATTCAAGAGTAGGAATTTCTAATTCACCAGAGAATTTAGGGCGACGCTGTGGAATGAATCCACCTAATGTTTCACGTTTGCCTAACATGTATTGCATTTCTGCTGATGATTCTTCTGGGCGGTAAAAAGGAATTTCACCGGCTTCGATTTGTTCATCAGTAACGGGAACACCACAGCTTGTACGGAATTTCTTAAGATCGTCAATCGCTAGTTTTTTCAAGCTGTGGGTTGAGTTTTGAGCTTCGCCTGCACCTACGCCATAACCTTTAACAGTATGTGCTAAGACTACTGTTGGTTTGCCGTTATTGTCATCGACTGCTTTTTTGTATGCCGCGTGTACTTTAACTGGATCATGACCACCACGTTGTAATTGGTAGATTTCATCATCGGTCATGTCTTTAACCATTTCTAGCAATTCTGGGTATTTGCCAAAGAAATGTTCACGAGTGTAAGCACCGCCATTTGATTTGTATGCTTGTAATTCACCATCAACCACTTCGTCCATACGTTTTTGTAATAGACCTTTGGTATCTTTAGCAAATAACTTATCCCAAGCGCTGCCCCACATAACTTTCACTACGTTCCAGCCAGCACCACGGAATACACCTTCTAATTCCTGAACGATTTTGCCGTTACCACGTACAGGGCCATCAAGACGCTGTAAGTTACAGTTAATTACGAAGGTTAAGTTTTCTAAGTTTTCACGGGCAGCTAATGAAATCGCGCCCAATGATTCTGGCTCATCACACTCGCCATCACCTAAAAATGCCCAAACACGCGTGCCTGGTTTGATTTGGCCACGGTTTTCCATGTAACGAACCGTATGCGCTTGATAAATTGCCTGCAAAGGACCTAAGCCCATAGATACAGTAGGGAACTGCCAGTAATCAGGCATTAACCATGGGTGAGGGTAAGAAGATAAACCTTTACCATCGACTTCACGACGGAAGTTGTCCATGTGATCTTCAGTTAAACGGCCTTCAATAAATGAACGCGCGTAAATACCAGGCGCAATGTGGCCTTGGAAATAGATTAAATCTCCAGATGTGCCTTCACTTGGCGCTTTCCAGAAATGGTTGAAACCTACGTCGTATAAAGTAGATGAAGATTGGAAAGAAGAAATATGTCCGCCTAAATCATCACCTGATTTATTCGCACGAATTACCATAGCAACGGCGTTCCAACGGATGTACGCTTGAACTTTTTTCTCAAGTTCAAAGTCACCCGGGTAACGAGCTTCATCAGCCAGTTTGATCGTGTTGCGATAAGCAGTGTTGATCGCAAATGGCACATCTGCACCACCGTTTTCGCCGCCCACTTGGTTGGATAATTCTTTTAATAAGTAATTAGCGCGATCAGCGCCTTCTTCTTTTACGACTGAGGAAAGGGCGTCTAGCCATTCCTGAGTTTCAATTGGATCGATATCGTGTTCCATATCCGTTAAGCCTCGTACCCTTGATAAGGGGTTGATTGTTGAAAAAAACTCACACTTTGTAAGTGAAAGCCAAATATTATACAAATTGTTACGTTAAAAAGCCGCACAATTTACCTTAAATTGCTTATTCAGAAAACAAATATTTTATATCGTCAGTGTGTGGGGTAGTGAAATCTTGCAAAATGTCTTTTAATTTTGTCTGTTTATTAAAGTAAAAAGACAGCGTTAAATGGATTTTGCAAAGACTTAATAACCTTTGTCTAGCGACAAATTTGTTAGTCTGAATACATGTTGTTCTTTATAAAATATTGCCACAGCTGACGATTTTAATTGAGTTCGTCCCACCATGAATGCCCATATGATCGCCTTTAGAGATCAAAACTAAATCTCCGTCGGTAACGATATTGCGTTGTTTTAATTCTTCGACGGCAAAACGATTTAATTGATTGGGTGCTACTTTTGTTACATCAAATTCAATCGCTTCAACGCCACGGTATATCGCCACACGATTTAATGTTGCTTGGCGGCGAGATAGCGCATAAATAGGTAAACCTGAAGAAATTCTAGACATCCATAATGGTGTGGATCCAGATTCAGTCAGGCTTATAATGGCTTTTACACCTTTTAAATGATTGGCCGCGTACATCACACTCATGGCAATCGCTTCGTCAATTTGGGTAAATTCACGATCAATACGATGCGTTGACGTGGTTGCTTTTTTTTGTCGTTCGGCCCCTTCGCAAGCTTCATTGACCGCTACTAATGTTTCAATAGGAAACTGGCCAATGGCGGTTTCTGCATTTAGCATGACACAATCGGTGCCATCTAATACTGCGTTAGCCACATCAAATACTTCG
This sequence comes from Marinicellulosiphila megalodicopiae, assembly GCF_045862395.1. Taxonomy (NCBI): domain Bacteria; kingdom Pseudomonadati; phylum Pseudomonadota; class Gammaproteobacteria; order Oceanospirillales; genus Marinicellulosiphila; species Marinicellulosiphila megalodicopiae. The sequence goes on along the minus strand of NZ_AP023087.1, from coordinate 2,752,560 downwards.
GCGCGTGTCGGAAATGGATTTTCAATCATCGATTCCATCATTTGTGTGGCAGTAATCACGACGCGGTCCAGTTGTCTTGCGCGTTCAATAATGTGCTTTTGCACGCCAATTAATTCAGCGTGTCCAATCTCAATGCCTAAATTGCCACGCGCAATCATCACTGCGTCGCTGGCTAAAATAATATCATCAAGTGTTTCGCTGTCTTGAACCGCCTCGGCGCGTTCAATTTTGGCAACGATTTCGGCATTTGATCCAATTTTTTCTAATAAAAAACGGGCCGATATAATGTCTTCTGCATGTTTAACAAACGAAACGGATACGTAATCGCAGCCAATTTCATTTGCAAGTAGAAGGTTTTGTTCGTCTAGTTTTGTAATGCAGTTAGCACTAAGGCCACCACCAAATTTATTGATGCTGTTATTGGTTGAAACAATACCGGCTTGGTCAACATTACAAATTAAATCTTGGTTGTTTATATCAATAACAGAAAGTTGAACCTTGCCATCATCTAAAAAGAAGACGTCACCTATTTTTGCATTTTGATTAAGATCTGCAAAATTTACCCAAGCACGTTGGTCATCGCCAATAAAGGATTGGTCAGAACAATTTAGGGTATAGGTTTGGTTTGACTGTAATTGAATAGGGTGTGTTAATTCGCCAATGCGAATAATAGGGCCTTGTAGATCGCCCAAAATGGCAATAAATTTACCTAGGGATTTAGCCGCTTCACGAACCCAAAGTGCACGCTGTTTATGTTCTTCAGCGCTGCAGTGAGCAAAATTAAGTCGTACAATATTGGCGCCAGCTTCAATGATCGCATGCACTTTTTCAAGAGAATCCGTTGATGGGCCTAGCGTGGCAATGATTTTAGTACGTCTTAGCATAATTCACATATTCTTGTTTGAGTAAAAACAAAAAAAGCCCAGCTTAGCCGGGCTTTTCGATGAATGCTAATTACTTAGCGTTCATTAATGCAACCGTGTTATCTAACATACGGTTTGAGAAGCCCCACTCGTTATCGTACCAAGACATAACTTTAACTAAGTTACCGATTACGCGAGTTTGAGTAGCATCAAAGTTTGAAGTGTATGCATTGTGGTTGAAATCACAAGATACTAAAGATTCAGTGTTGATTGCTAATACTTCAGCCAATACCGAGTCAGCAGCAATTGCGTCAGCGATGATTTGGTTTACCGCTTCAGCAGTAGTAGGTGTAGCAGATTCAAACGTTAAATCTACTAAAGATACGTTGATCGTAGGAACACGAACAGCCATACCGTCAACTTTACCAGCCAACTCAGGAACAACAAGACCCACTGCTTTAGCAGCGCCAGTAGCTGTTGGGATCATGTTCATTGCTGCAGCACGTGCACGATATAAATCTGTGTGATAAACATCAGACAATTTTTGATCGTTAGTGTAAGCGTGAATAGTAGTCATCAAACCAGATTTGATGCCTAACGCGTCGTTTAACGGCTTAGCGATAGGTGCTAAACAGTTAGTAGTACAAGAAGCGTTTGAAATAACAGTCATTGCAGATGTTAATTCGTTTTGGTTAACACCGTAAACGATGGTCGCATCAACTTCAGTTCCAGCAGGAGCAGAGATGATTACTTTTTTAGCGCCAGCATCGATGTGAGCTTGTGCTTTATCTTTAGTCGCGAAGAAACCAGTACATTCGTATACTACGTCTACGTCTAACTCACCCCAAGGAAGGTCAGCTGGGTTACGCTCAGAGAAAGTTTTGATAACATCGCCATTAACTGTTAAAGATTTTTCATCAAAATCTACAGAGAACGGGAAACGACCGTGAGCTGTATCATATTTAGTTAAATGAGCGTTGATTTTAGAATCACCTAAATCGTTGATAGCAACGATTTCGATTGGGTAGCCTTTACCCGCTTCATTTGCTTCGTACAATGCTTTAAGAACGTTACGACCGATACGGCCATAACCATTAATTGCAACTTTAATTTTAGACATGGATAGTTCCCATTTTGTTATTCAAACAGCCCAAGGGCCGTCGGTTTATGTAGTCAACGTGTAACTTTCTTACGGTTTCACTCTTTGACTGTTTAATTTTGGGCATATTTATACAGTAATTTGCCTGAAAAATCTACTAATTCACATTTGTGCATAAAATTACGTAATTTTATTACAGAATTGGTTATGGAGCTTTTAATCATTTAAGTGTATGCCGATGAATATGTGGTTTGCAGTGCAGTTCTCAAAGCGTAAAAAACCATTCTTAAAAGGGTGTAGGTCATTTTAGGTTGTAAGTGCAGGCGAATTGATAAATACAATAACCAAGTAACTATTATTTTGGTTTTTTAAATGTATGTTTAATTGGTCGGCAGAGTAAAACTAAATTCAGTGCCTTTACCTAATTCACTTTTTACCTGAATAGTACCTTCTAGTAATGCAGCTAAATTTTTTGTAATGGCAAGACCAAGGCCTACATTCTTATTGGCTTTGTTTTGACTGTTGCTGGCTTGGTAACGTGCATCAAAAATGTAGCTTAATTCTTCGCTTGCAATGCCGACACCAGTGTCTTTGATTTTAATGATGCACTGATGTTTGTGTTGAGAAAATGATACGGTGATGCTGTCATCGTGTTTGCTGTGCCTGATTGCATTATCTACAATATTGCTGATGATGCGTTCAAATTTTTCGATGTCTGTAAATATAATAAGGTGGTGGTCGTCTGCATCAAAATTAAGTTGAATGTTTTTTTCATTAAGTTGTAATTGAAATTTAGCAATAATATCTCCTAAAAATTCAGACAAATTGATGTGTTCTTTGTGTAGTTTTACCTGTCCTCCTTCTAAATAAGCAAGTTCAAATAATTGATCAATTAAGGTGGTTAATTGTTTCGCATTTTTCATTGCAACATCTATAAATTGTTTTTTTTGTTCTTCACTTAAGTCTTCTTGGATGTTTAATGTCTCTAGATAACCTGTCAATGAGGCAAGTGGAGTTCTTAAATCGTGGGATAAATCCGCTAACAACCCTTTTCTTTGAGTGTCTAATTGTTGAAGTTGTGTGTATTGTTTTTGAAGTCTTCTGGTCATTTCGTTCACGCTGCGACCCAATTGATGGATTTCGTTATGACTGTTTGGCCAGTTTTGTTGGGTTTGTTTGTCAAAGTCTGATTGGTCTAACCAAATTTGATCTGCGTATTTTTTAAGTTTGTTCAGCGGGTGGGTGAAAAAATAAAACAATACTAATAAAAATATTAAAAGGGAAATAATAACAGTCACTAGTAAAAATAATTCTCTTGAGAATTCTCCTTGTTCGCTAAAAATTGAATAAGAAGTGTCATATTGTTGGCCACCTATTATGATGTATAAATATCCAAGTAATGCCTTGTTTTTATAAATAGGGGCAGCAGAAAATATTTTTTCGCCATTTAATGAGCGAGGATCTTGAGCGAATATTGGAAAAATCGGGTCTTGATTAAGGGATTCTAGTAATGGGTCGATATTGATGTGATCTAATAATACTGAGTCCTTAGGTACAGCGTAACTTAAAATTTTTCCTTGAGGGTCTAGAAAATAAAATTCAAAAGCAGGGCCTAATAACATTTGGGTGTGAAATAAATTCTTTAATGTTTCGTAATCAAATTTTCCATCGCTTAAATATTGGTTGTCATCAACTAAATGATGAGCAAGTTGTGAATGCAAATTTTGTTCAGCTTTAAGTTTAGTTTGCTGTTCAATTGAGTTGGTAGCATATAATAAGACACTTAATAAAATGATTACCATTATGGTTAGAGATATCGCTAAACGTTGATATAAAGACAGTTTAAAATGAATATTCATTATTGATCCTTGATTTCAAATTTATAACCAACACCCCAAACCGTATGAATGTATTTTGGTTCTTTTGCGTTAGGTTCTATTTTGTTTCGTAATCGATTGATGTGAGAATTTACAGTGTGTTCATAGCCTGCATGTTGATAACCCCATACCTTATCAAGTAATTGTGTTCGGGAAAAAACTTCGCCAGTTGATTTTGCTAAAAACAATAATAAGTCAAATTCCAAGCTTGTTAGTTCGATAATCTGATTTTGTGGTTGTTGCTGTCTTATAACCTGGTGGGTTTTTAAATTAATTGTAATGTCTTGAAAGGTTAAAACTTCATCGGATGAGTTAATAGGTAGAGATTGTGTGGATTGATTTAAAATTTCAACTTTGCGTAATTGGCTTTTGATTCTGGCTTGTAATTCTAAAATACTAAAGGGTTTGGTCATATAATCATCGGCGCCTAATTCCAAACCCAGAACGCGGTCTAATTCTGAATTTTTCGAGGTAAGCATGATGATCGATTGTTTTGGGTTTTTTTTTCGCAGTGCTTTGCAGATTTCAAGTCCGGATAAGCTTGGAAGCATGACATCTAAAATGACGACATCGTAATGATTGTTTAATGCGCGCTCTAATGCTTGCTGGCCATCATGTTCTATGTCACATTGAATATCCATTTGCTGTAAATTGATTTGTATTAATTTTGCAATTTCAGTTTGGTCTTCCACAGCTAATACTTTGTAGCTCATAAAAAATGCTCACGTTTTTAGGGATTCAAAAAGCCATCAATGGATGACTTTTTTATTTGGTCTTTATTTGATTTTCATTGAATGGGGTCTGATTATTAGATTATCTTACAGCTTTGTTGTTACAAGGGTAATAGTGAGTTATTCAATCAATAAAAGATGCTTAATTCTGTAGGATTCTTTTTGTGATTATTTGCTATATTTCTTAGATGTTTAAGAAGGTATATCAAGTTGAAATCAATTTTTGAAATGATGCCAGTAACTATTATGAAATGCGGGCTAAAATGGTGTTTATGCCTCACAAGTTATGCGAAGTTAATTTGAATTGTTTTCTTGGGAAGGAAAATACCTGATTATTTATAGGTTTTGTAAAAAACAATCAGGCTATTTGTTACTCTTTATCAAAGCTGGAAAGCATGCCGCGTAGAATTTGTAGCTCTTTACTTGTTGGTCGTGCGCGTTTAAATAGTGCTCTTAAGTGTTCGATTGCTTGTCCAGGGTGACTTGGTTTTATAAATCCACTCCCTGTTAAGCTTGATTCTAAATGATCGTAAAAACGGTTCAAATCATCATTTAATGGATAAGCTTCGATTTGAGGTTCGTATTGTTTTTGTCCCGCTTTAAATACTTCGTAGCATACAATTTGTATGGCTTGTGAAATATTTAATACTGGGTATTCTGGGTTGGCATCAATATTAAGTTGAAAGTGGCACTGTTTTAAATCGCTGTTATGTAGCCCCATTCTTTCGCGGCCAAAAATAACGGCTACTTTACCAGATTGCTGCTCTGCCACTAACTTTTCACCGCATTGTTGCGATGTTAATGCGGGTAGTGTGATTGTGCGATCACGTGCGCTAGTACCAATTACTAATTGGCAGTCTTGAACGGCTTCTTCAAGTGAACTCACTACGGTTGCATTTTCTAATACGTCCGTTGCTTGTCCAGCTCGGCTAGTGGCTTCGTCACTAGGAAAATCAACAGGATTGACCAGTACAAGGTTGGATAACCCCATGTTTTTCATGGCGCGGGCAGCTGCGCCAATATTGCCAGGATGAAATGTTTGAATCAAAACGATTTTAATATTGTGCAAAATGGGCCTATAAATCTAATTGCTTTTGTTTTTTCTTGTTTGAAAGTTGGGCGGTCATGACTTTTTTATCTTTAATTTGTAATATTTCAATGACGTAATCCCCGACGATGATACTCATATTTGAGTCTGGTATGCTTTCGAGTTGCTCGACAATCAAACCATTTATGGTTTTTGCGCCTTCTGTAGGGAGTTTCCAGTTCAGGGTTTTATTGATATCTCGAATACTTGTGCTGCCTTCAGCTACGTAGGATCCGTCATTTTGCTCGTGTAAATCTTTAGAGTTAAATAAAATATCACGGGTAAAATCCCCAACGATCTCTTCAAGTAAATCTTCAAGTGTCACCAGGCCTTGGACGTCGCCGTATTCGTCAACCACTAATCCCATGCGGCGTTTTTCTTTTTGGAAATTGATTAGTTGGGTGTGAAGTGGTGTGTTTTCTGGGACGAAATAATTATCTATGGTTGCTTTTTTAAGCATTACTTTGGATGGATTTTCTGAAAACAAAAAGTCATTAGCATCGCGTAAGTGCAGCATACCAATTACCTTATCAAGGTCTCCTTTATAAACAGGGAGTCGAGTAAAGTGAGATAATTTAATTTGTTCTGCAAGTGATTCGATATCGTCATCTAAATCTAATCCAACCACTTCGTTTCTAGGTACCATGATGTCTGAAACGCTGACATTATCTAGATCTAAAACCCCTAGTAACATGTCTTGTCGTTGTGTTTGAATGACTTCGCCTGATTCGGTCACTATGGTTTTAAGCTCTTCGGTGCTTAATGCGTCAGATGATCCGCTTTTGGTATCAATTCTAAGAATCCATAATAATGAACCAACTAGATGATTCATTACCCACACAAGTGGAGCAAAAACGGTAAATAATGGTTTAAGTAAGTATGAAGCAGGAAATGCAATTCGTTCTGGGAATTTTTGTGCAATGGTTTTTGGAGTAACCTCGGCAAAAACTAATACGGCAATTGTCAGTAATATGGTTGATAAAATGAGGGCTAAATTTTCATTTTCAGGTAACAGGCGGGTAGCAAGTACGCTGGCAATGGATGCTGCGGCAATATTAACTAGATTGTTCCCGATCAATATAACGCTAATGAGGCTTTCTGGGCGTTTAAGTAGTTTGTTGGCGTTAACTGCAGATTTTTGTCCTTTTTTAACAAGGTTTTTTAATCGATAACGATTAAGGGACATCATAGCCGTTTCAGAGCTAGAGAAAAATGCTGAGCATAAAATTAAAATGACTAATACAATCCACAAAATTGCATCTATTGAGATGGGCAACTCGTCCAACGAGTAACTCCTGAGTAGCTAATAAGATTCGTATTCTTTAAGTTTGGACAACTAAAGTCAATTAATAAATAGTAATTTTGTGCCTAAAAAAGCAATCACTAAAAAAACAAACCCCGCTATTGTTAATTTACTTGCAATCACACCGCGCCATCCAAGCATTAAATGACCAACTAAAAGTGCTAAATATATCAACCAAGCAACAATGGTAAATATCAGTTTTTGGAAAATTTCAGGGGAGGATAATTCTGCAAATCCTTTGAAAACGATTCCAGTGAAAATACTTAGGGTTAACAATACAAATCCAATCAGAATCAAGTCAAATAATAGGCGTTCCATCGATTGTAAAGAGGGTAATACTTGAGTCAATCGTCCGTTCAAATTGTGTTTAAGTTGATGATTTTGAAGCCAAAGTAAAATGGCTTGCACTGCACTGATCATTAAAATGCTATAGGCAATAATTGATAAGAAAATATGTGAGATAAGACCAAGTTCAAAGTGTTTAGCCGCTGCATCGGTCCCCCAAATACTTGAGAGTAATACTGAAAGGGCAGCAAATGGGAATAAGAAAACAAATAAATTATCGACGGGTTTACGAAAGCTACTTAGTAAAATGATATTTACAAAACAAATGCTGATTAACGAAAGGATGTTATAGAGACTGAGAATGACACCGTTTTCTGTCCATATTTGGCTGGATAATATGTGAATGTGCGCCATTATTGCAATTAGGGCAATTGCAATAATCAGGTTCTTGTTTGGTTTTTTTCCTTTGGAAAAAATAGAAAGGCCTTGTAATAGGCTGACTAAAAGATAGGCCATGCTGGTTAGGCTTGCACTTAAAATGATCATATGAAAACCAGTTTCTAATTGAGAATGATTATCACACTAGTGTGTCATAATCACCCTTTAATTCAAAGTGTTTTGTGAACCCCGTAATTAAGTTATTGCAGCTACTCGTTTTGATAATGGTTTGTTCATTACTTGAATGTACAAAAAATCATCGCTGAAGTTGGTTGCCCTTTTTGTTAAAAGCAGTATAATCCCGCGCCTGCAAAATACTTTGCAGTTTTATTCACTCCTTACCTTATTTGTATTGATACTGTTAGTACATATAAAAAGGTTATAACCCATAGGGAGCATTTTAAATGCGCAATTATGAAATCGTTCTTTTGGTTCATCCTGACCAATCTGAACAAGTTCCTGCGATGGTTGAACGTTACACAGGCGCTATTGTTAACGCTGGTGGTTCAATTTCTCGTAACGAAGACTGGGGCCGTCGTCAATTGGCTTACCCAATCAACAAAATCCACAAAGCTCATTACATTTTACTAAATGTTGTTGCTGATAATGAAACTATGGATGAGTTGAAAACAACTTTCCGTTTTAACGATGCAATCATTCGTAACATGGTAATTCGCACTAAAACTGAAGTGACTGAAGCGTCACCAATGATGAAAGGCGTAGAAGCGAAAAAAGCTCGTGAAGAAGCACAACGTGTATCTAACACTTCTGCTGAAGATGAATCTATTTCGGATGAAGACATCGATGATGTTGACTCTGAAGATGAAGGGGAGGCTTAATCATGGCTCGTTTTTTCCGTCGTCGTAAATTCTGTCGTTTCACTGCAGAAAATATCACAGAAATCGATTATAAAGATTTAGACCTTTTAAAAGGTTACGTTTCTGAAACTGGTAAGATTGTACCAAGCCGTATCACTGGTACTCGCGCTCGTTATCAGCGTCAACTTTCGACTGCTATCAAACGCGCTCGTTATGTTGCTTTATTACCTTATACCGATTCACATAAGTAATAGGGGAATAATATAATGAACGTAATTCTATTAGAAAAAGTTGGTAAGTTAGGCGAATTAGGCGATCAAGTTTCAGTTAAAGCTGGTTTTGGTCGTAACTTCTTAATCCCACAAGGCAAAGCTGTAACAGCTACTCCTGCAAACGTTGAACAGTTCGCTGCTCGTCGTGTTGAATTGGAAAAAGCCGCTGCTGAGAAATTAGCTGCTGCTCAAGCACGTGCTGCTAAATTAGAAACATTGTCTGTGACAATCGCTTCTAAAGCTGGTGATGAAGGTAAGTTATTCGGTTCAATCGGTACTCGTGATTTATCTGACGCTATCATCGCTTTAGGCGTTGAAGTTGATAAGTCTGAAATCCGTTTGCCTGAAGGTCCTTTACGTACTACAGGTACTTTTGAAGTAGCTGTACATTTACATGCTGAAGTTAATTCAACTGTAACTGTAAACATTGTTACTGAAGATTAATTTTTAATCTTAAGTACAAAAAGCACCTTAGGGTGCTTTTTTTTTGGATGTTTATATTTAGAAATTAATCATTCAATATATTCCCCTTTCAAACGTATTTAATCCTACCTTTAAGCCATTCTGGCATAACATTAATTAATGTATTGCTTCATAAATTAAATTAATTAAGAAAATTTTTGTTATTACTCAATCTTTGTCTAAGCTAAAAATAAAGACGTATAGCGAGTCAAAACATGAATTTTTATAAAGATTTAAGTGTGAGTAAAAAAATACTCATCATTTCACTTATCGGCACAGTCAGCTTTGCGGGTTTTTTAACTTTCACCACGTTGTCTATGACCAAAACATCTAATCAATTGGATATTGCTAAGAACATAAAATTTCCATTAATGATTGCAGCAAAAGATGCGCAGGTTGCTCTGGATAAAATTAAAGATAATTTATCAAACGCCGTTTCTTCTGATGAAGATAGTTATTTAATTGCAGCCCAAGAATTAGGGAGTCAAGTTAATCAAACTTTAGATGAAGTTATCAGTATTTCCAAAAAAATAAACGAAGAGGCAGCATATTTAAAAGATTCATTTAATACTTACTACGCAGGTGCATACTCTATTTCTAATGAAATGTTAAAGGGTGAAATGGATTTTTCAACACTTGGTGAAAGAAGCACTAAGATGCAATTAAATTTGGAAATTGTGCAAAATAATTTAGATAAATTTTTATTAGAAAAAACCAATGACTTTAATGCCATATTTGAACAGGTCAATCAATCTACCACCAAAACAATCAGTGCTGGTATTGTGTTTGGGGTTATCACTGTCGCTTTATTGTTGATTGTCAGTATTCCTATTGCACTTTCTATTCGTAAAAATCTAATTAATATTATGCTTCCCTTGAAGCGAATGGCTGAAGGTAGTGGAGATTTAACTCAAAGAATAGAAAATACCTCGAAGGATGAAGTCGGGGAACTAGTGTATTGGTTTAATCGTTCCTTAGACAAGCAACAAGAACTTGTGAAACAAATTGTGAACACTGCAAGGCCGTTAGCAGAATTAGCCAATGACATCAGTGAGCTTTCTAGTTCGACTCAAAAGATTTTACAGTCACAAAAATCCAGTGTGCAAGAATCTAAAACAGACATTGATACTTTAAATCATAGCGCAACTAGTGTGGCTAAATCAGCTCAAGATGCCGCATCTTCCACTAAGGAAGCAGCGGATGAAGCGCAAAAAGGTTACAAAGAAGTACAGCAAACCATCGAAGGCATTCAAACATTATCGTCTAATATTTCTGATGCTAATGGTGTCATTATTCAATTAGCAGAAGATGCTGATAAAGTTGTGATGGTATTAGAAGTCATTCGAAATATTGCTGAACAGACCAATTTACTTGCATTAAATGCTGCTATTGAAGCAGCACGAGCAGGTGAACAGGGGCGCGGATTCGCAGTTGTTGCGGATGAAGTGCGCTCCCTTGCTTCAAGAACACAAGACTCCACCACTGAAATTAAAGATATTTTAGATCAGCTGCAAGCAGGCTCTCAACAAGCCACTGACAAAATGTCAGGCAGTACTGAAAAAGTAGAGCTCTGTGTCGATAGCGCTAAAAGTGCAGGAAATATTTTAGAGCTAATTGAAAGTAGTATAGAAAAAATCAATCTTATGAATGGTTCAATCGCACAAGAAACCGTTCAACAAAAAAGTATTTCGCAAGAAATGGTGCAACAAACGAATCGTATCTATAGCGATACAGAACAAACTCTTGAAGCATTTAATCGTTTAACGGATGTAAGCGTTAAGTTGAATGATTTTGCCACGGATTTAGATAATTTAACTTCTAGTTTTAAAGTGTAAAGTGGAGAAAAAAATGAAAAGAAAAATAATACCAATTATTGTTTCCTCAGCAACGATGGCCATTAGCGGTCAAAGTTTTGCGGAAATTAATATGAATGGTTTTGCTACAATGGTTGCAGGACAGTCTTTAACCGAAGATAAAGAATTGCACGGTTATGACGAAAAACTAAGATTTGAAAAAGGTTCAAATTTAGGTTTGCAATTTTCTTCTGACTTAGGAGAGGGGGTGACTGCTACAGCTCAATTAATGACTCGTGGTGAAAATGACTGGTCTATTGAAGCTGAATGGGCTTACATTAGTTATGAAGTAAATGATTCAATCAAATTAATAGCAGGTAAGCAAAGATCACCTTTTTATATGTATTCAGATTATGTCGATGTTGGTTATGCGTATCACTGGTTAACGCCACCAGAAAATGTTTATGCACTGCCTTTTGATTCCAGTAATGGGATTTCCATGATAATGAGTAATTATTTTGGTGATTTAGATTCTACATTGCAAGTTATGTTCGGTAGAACACAAAAAGATGGATTTAGTTTAAGTGGTAATGACGCAGATTTAGATTCCTATAATAGTTTTACATTTAATTGGACTGGTGTTTACGATTTTGCAACGTTCCGTTTAGGGCATTCAATGGCTAAAATTGATATAGGTTTGGCGCCAATGAAACAAATTGCAGATGGTTGGCAAGCATATGACGACGCTTCTGCATTTGAGGCGGATGAGTTAATCAAGCAAATTAACGTTAATGAAGACCCTGTGTCATTCTCAGGATTAGGTTTAACTCTTGATTTTGATACGTACTTTGTAGTTGCAGAATATACATTATTAAATTTATCTGAAAGTTTTATTGGTAAATCACAGTCGTATTATATAAGTGCTGGTTACCGGTTTGATAATTTCACCGCTCATGTGACATATGGTGGTGATAGTTCAACGGCTAATGAAACTATTCAAGAGCAACTTGATGAAATTGATTCAACTTATGCCGGAGCCGGTGTAGATGCAGCTTATCAAGGTTTAAAAGCTGGTACTGAGCAATTAGCAGATGCTGAAGCTGATAGTACAGACATATCCGCAGGTCTTAGATGGGATTTTCATCCAGCAACTGCATTCAAGTTTGATTTAACTCAGCGTACAGATAATTTATTAGATGAAGATAATTCAGCTCTAATTTACCGTGCCGCATTAACAACTGTTTTTTAAGGGGAACAAAAATGAAATATATTAAAATAATATTGTCCTCCTTATTAGTGGTATTTTCATCGCTTTCTTTTGCAGAAGTGGCTGTGATTGTTAATGCTGCTAATGCTGATGCATTAGATAAAGAGGAAGTGGGTAAAATATTTTTAGGTAAAGTGAAAAAATTTCCATCAGGAAATTCAATAATCCCGATAAACCTTTCATCTGGAGATGCAATTAGAGATGGTTTTGATGAAACAGTTTTGGAAAAAAGCCCAAAACAAGTCAAGTCTTATTGGTCAAAATTGGTATTCACTGGAAAAGGGACGCCGCCTCAAGAAGTAGGCAGTGCGGCTGATATGTTACAATTAGTGTCTTCAAATCCAGATGCTATTGGCTATATCCCAGCTGATCAAGTGAATGATACTGTTAAAGTACTATTTACTTACTAGTTAACTAAATATAAACATTAGAAATTAATTCAAAAAACCAGCTTATGCTGGTTTTTTTTATTTTTAAGACGAACTTATATATTTACATATCAAATATATGAATGATTAGCTTTCTAACAGTATTAAAATATTATGTTTAATTTTGTTATTTGTGTTTATATCAACTAGATTTAATGAATAGTTAACTAATAATGAAATGAGGCGCACTATGCCAGATAAACATAATAATCAAGTTAAGAAAATTTTAAACGATTTAACTGCACGAATTTTAAAATCCTTACCCGATGAAGAAAAACAAATTAAACTGTTTATCAATTCAATTTTTGCAAGTGCTGCAAACAGAGATTTAATTGCATATTCCATCAGTGATTTAACGGCAATGGTCACTAAACTGTGGCGAAAAATTCATTCGGGCTCTAAAACAGAAGTTTTTAACCCTAATGTAGAGGAGTTAGATTGGCAGTGCTCTCATACCGTTATCACAATATTGACTCCTAATATGCCATTTATTGTTGATTCCATTCGTATGGCGTTAACAAGACGTAAAATGTCAGTGTATTCGCTTTTTCACGGTGCGTTTTTTGTGAAAAGAGATAAAGATGGCAAATTAATTGAAATTCAAACACAGGATAAAAAAGGCTTAACCAAAGAGTTTTTATTGTATGTAGAGACTGATCGTTGTTCTTCTTTAGAATTTAGAGATGAATTAAAAAATGAAATCAACCAAGTATTAGCCGATATAAAAATGGTCAGCAATGATTATAGTGAAATATTGGAGAGCATTAACAATATGGCTGAACAAATAAAAGGATATAAAACACAGTCATTTTTTGAAGCGTCTGAATTAGATGAAGCCATCATATATTTAAAATGGCTCACGGATAATCATTTTACATTTTTAGGTATCGAATCTTTTGATTTAACTGAAACGACAATGAAAGATGTAAAAGACAGCCATTTAGGGTTGTTTAGAAATAAACGTTCATCGGGCAAAGAATCCACGGTGAATGTAGATGATGACTTAAGAGCGCTTATTTATAAACCGGATTTATTGAGTTTTTCAAAATCAGGTCGACGTTCGACCATACACAGACACGCTTACGCAGATTTTATTATTGTAAAACGTTATAACGATAAAGGTGAGGTAGTGGGTGGGCATCGAATTTTGGGATTGTATACTTCTGAAGTTTATAATCATTCACCTGCAACCATCCCTGTTGTTAGAAAAAAAGCAGAACTGATTTTAAAAAAATCAGGCTTTTCAAGTTATGAGCACAATTATAAAGAGTTGTCTCACTTATTGCATACCTTCCCACGAGATGAATTAATTCAATCGAATGCTGAGCAATTACTGTATGCACTACAGGATGTATTGGCGTTACAAGAGCGAAGTCAGGTTCGATTGTTCATGAGGGTAGATGAATATGGGAAGTTTTTAACCGCAATTGTCTACACACCAAAAGATGTGTACTCCACTGATGTACGTAAAAAAATGCAAGCATTTTTTGAATCGACATTGCCTGTAGAAGGATCTGATTTTGTCACAACATTAAGTGAATCAGTGTTAGCAAGAACGTATTTTGTATTTAAATTATCAAAATCCATAAAAGACATTGATATTAAACAAATAGAATCTCAACTTGTAACCATAGCAAGATTGTGGAGTGATGATTTGTTGTTTTCTTTAAATGAATCTTATGGTGAAGAAGAATCCAATCAAATTTATGCGTTGTATAAAGATGCATTTCCATCTGGATATTGTGAGAGTTATTCAGCTCGAGTCGCTGTAAATGACATTGCAAGAATGCAAACATTAAATGATGAAAATCAAATGGCATTGAATTTTTATCGCCATATTGATGCGGCTAAAAGTGAAATTAAATTAAAAATATTTCATTTAGGCGGAGCATTATTATTATCGGATTTAATCCCAGTACTTGAAAATTTTGGTTTAAAAGTAGTAGATGAATATCCATATCATATTCATCGAGAGCAAGAAAAATCAATTTGGATTTATGATTTTACGCTTTTGTATGATCCGAATCCTGATTTGGATCCTGCATTGTATCGAGATTTGTTTATCGAAGCGTTTTCTAATATTTGGTATAAAAAGGCTGAAAGCGATTTATATAATCAATTAATTTTAAAAGCGAATATTAAATGGAATGATGTAGTCATTCTAAGAGCATTAGCACGATATATGAAACAAATTCGTTTTGGTCTATCGCAGCATTACATTGCTCAAACTTTAATTAAAAATACCGATCTTGCATCTGAAATCGTGAAGTTATTCCATATTAAATTCTCGCCAAATGTTCAAGATACACAAGCAGCACAAACTGATTTAATTAATGAAATGGAGTTGAAATTAGAAAATGTTGAAAACTTAAATGAAGACAGAATTCTAAGAAAGTACATTGAATTAATTCGTGCAATTTTACGTACCAATTTTTATCAGCCGGATGAACACGGAAAATTAAAAGAATACGTGAGCTTTAAAATCAGCCCTCGTGATATTGAAGGGATTCCAAAACCAAGACCATTATTTGAAATTTTTGTGTATTCGCCAAGAGTTGAAGGTGTGCATTTACGTGGTGGAAAAGTGGCGCGTGGCGGATTACGTTGGTCTGATCGCATAGAAGATTTCAGAACGGAAGTATTGGGTTTGGTGAAAGCGCAGCAAGTTAAAAATGCAGTCATTGTGCCTGTGGGTGCAAAAGGTGGATTTGTTGCAAAACAACTTCCAACAGAGGGCGGACGCGAAGCGTTTTTAAATGAAGGGATTGCTTGTTATCGATTTTTCATTCGTGGATTATTAGATATTACGGATAACTTAATTGAAGGTGAAGTCAGTCCACCTAAATCCGTTAAACGCTATGATGAAGATGATCCTTATTTAGTTGTAGCGGCAGATAAAGGTACGGCAACATTTTCTGATATAGCCAATGAGTTGTCTAATGAATACGATTTTTGGTTAGGTGATGGCTTTGCATCAGGCGGTTCAAACGGATATGACCATAAAAAAATGGGCATTACCGCAAGAGGTGCGTGGGTGAGTGTGCAACGTCACTTTAGAGAAATGAATCTAGATATTCAAAAGGAAGACTTTTCTGTCATTGGCATTGGGGATATGGCGGGGGATGTGTTTGGTAATGGTATGTTGTTAAGTGAGCACATCTGTTTAAAAGCTGCGTTTAATCATTTGCATATTTTTATTGATCCTAATCCTGATAGCGCCAAAACTTTTGTCGAAAGAAAACGATTATTTGAATTGCCTAGATCCTCTTGGGAAGATTTTGATTCGTCATTAATTTCTAAAGGCGGTGGAATATTTTCAAGACAGGCAAAATCCATAAAATTAACCAAACCGATGCAAGATGCCTTTGGTATAACAGAATCTTCATTACCACCAACTGAATTGATTAAACGTATATTACAAGCAGAGATTGATTTAATTTGGAATGGCGGAATTGGTACTTATGTTAAAGCATCAAGCGAGCAACATTCTGATGTAGGTGATAAAGCGAACGATGCTTTGCGAATAGACGGATGCCAATTAAAAGCAAAAGTAGTAGGTGAAGGTGGGAACTTAGGTTTTACCCAAAAAGGCCGAATTGAATACGCACTAACTAATCAAGGTAAATCGTTTACTGATTTTATTGATAATGCTGCTGGTGTAGATTGCTCAGATCATGAAGTCAATATTAAAATTTTACTTGATGATTTAGTTGCAAATGGAGACTTAACGGTTAAGCAGAGAAATCAATGGATGAGTAAGATGACTGACGAAGTCTCAGAGTTAGTGTTAACTAATAACTATCGTCAAGATCAAGCTATTGCATTAGCGCATAGTGATTGTGTGAATCGAATTAATGAGTACCGCCATTTTATTAATAAAATGGAGCAATCTGGAAAATTAGATAGAGAGTTGGAGTTTATTCCAACGGATGAAGAAATTGTAGAACGTAAGGCAAAAGAGGAAGGGTTAACTCGACCTGAATTGTCCGTATTGATTTCTTATGGCAAAGGGGATTTTAAAGAAATATTGATTGCGAGCAAAATTGGAACCGATGCCTTTGTTGAAAAAGAGGTGGAAACGGCTTTTCCTAAATCACTTACAAAAGCGTTCAAAAAGTCAGTTTATGGTCATCGATTAAAAACAGAGATTGTCGCTACACAAGTTGCAAATGATTTATTTAATCATATGGGGATTTGTTTTGTTAACCGAATAAAAGAATCCACAGGCAGTAGTTCTTTAGAAATTGCTCGTGCTTACATTGTGGCAAGAGAATTATTTTCTATGCATGATATTTTTAGAGCTATTGAATCCTGTGACTTCAAAGCAAATTGTGATGATCAAAATGACATGATGAAGGAAGTAATTCGATCGGTGAGGTTGGCAACGCGATGGATATTGAAAAATAATCGCTTAGGAATTGATGTGAAGCAATTGATTGATCAATTCTCCAAACCTATGGATGAATTAACCTTAAAAATAGATGAGATTATTTCAGGTAAACGTTTAGATGGGTTTAAAAATCGAATTGCAAAAAATCTCGATTTAGGACTGGACGAAAAACATGCTTTATTATTGGCCTCCAATCATTTTAGATACCAGTGCTTAGGTGTGATTGCGGTAGGTCAGTCCTCAGATCGTCCAATTTGTGAAATTGCAAGGTCATTCTTTAAACTAGGAGATGTGCTTGGACTGGATACTTTTGCATTGCAATTAAATGACCTAGTGGTGAATTCAAACTGGCAGGCTCTTGCCAGAGAAGCATTTAGAGATGACATTGAATGGCAACAACGCAGAATTACCCAGGGTATCATTATGGATTGTACTGAAGACAGTTCAATAGATCAGTGCATTGAATGTTGGTTAGATAAAAATGAGATATTGATTGATCGTTGGAATAAAATGATGATTGAAATTCAAGCTAACAGTGAGCCGGAAATAGCCATGATTTCTGTTGCGGTACGCGAACTTCTAGATTTATCTCAAGCTTCGTTGCAGGTTTAATAATTATAAAAGCTAAAAAAAACCACTGAATATCAGTGGTTTTTTTTGATTAAAAATTAAGAGTTAAGAGTTAAAACAACTCAATATCATCAGAGTTGTCTTTTGTGTGTTCATGAGTACTAGAATAAGCTTTATAAGCTTCAAGCGCATTTTCTATGCTGTCACCGTCCATTATCTTATCAAAAACAACACGCTCTGATTCCATAGTATATTTGCGTTTTATTCCTTTTTGTAAATTGATCCAGGTTTCTGGCTGGTTACGTTTATCTTTATCACTGATGATATGGGTTAATTGATTTAAACTGTTTGATACATGATCTAAGCGTTGACTGATTCGATCATAAAATTGAAATGCAACAATGCCTTGTTGAATTTTTTCGTGTACTTCAGTTAAGTCTTCAGGATTAGAGGTGAGTTCATCAACGTCGCTTAATAATTTGTTAATTTTGTACGCGATATGAATAAAAGAGTCCGTCAGTTCTGACACGGATTCTCCGCCATCTGTCAGAATACTTTTTATTTGTACAACCGAAAGTGATAACAATCGAATGGTGTCATTTGTGTAATTCCAAACATCATCTGAAGGGGCGTGTTGTTGAATATTATTTGACGTTGCCATAGTAATTTTTCATTTTACAATTTATTTAATTTCAGAGTAGTTGAACATCTTAAACAGTGAAAATATTACTTAATGAAATTTACAATAAGACATAAAAAAAGCCTCAAAAGAGGCTTTTTAGTGTTAACCGAGATTAATCTTCGGCTAATTCCAATCTTTTTTGCTTATTTGCTTTTCGACGTTGATTAAATTGTGCGCCAAATAATAAAAGTGCAGGAGTAAATACTAAAGTCAAAATGGTCGCGAATGTTAATCCGCTTGCAATTGCGTTAGCCAGACCTGTCCACATTTGCGAAGAAGGAGATCCATAGGTTAAGCCACGCGAATCAATAGCAAACTCTAAGTTTATTGTAAATGCCATTGGCATTAAGCCTAGAATCGTAGTAATGGTGGTTAACATAACTGGTCTAATACGTTGTGCACAGGTGCGAATGACGGCCTCTTTAGCATCTAAGCCAGATTGGCGTAAGACATTAAATGTATCGATTAATATAATGTTATTGTTAACCACAATTCCTGTAAGGGAAATAATGCCTACTCCGGTCATGACAATGCCAAATGGTTTTTCAGTAATTAATAAACCAATAAGTACACCTGCTATCGCAAGTACAA
Source organism: Marinicellulosiphila megalodicopiae (assembly GCF_045862395.1). Classification (NCBI taxonomy): domain Bacteria; kingdom Pseudomonadati; phylum Pseudomonadota; class Gammaproteobacteria; order Oceanospirillales; genus Marinicellulosiphila; species Marinicellulosiphila megalodicopiae. The sequence goes on along the minus strand of NZ_AP023087.1, from coordinate 2,733,604 downwards.
TTGACACCATAATCAAGAAGGTTTGGTAGAAACTATTAAATTGAATCAATAGGATGAAAACCATTAAGAAAATCGATGCAAATAATGCTTGGCCTAAAAATGCACCTGTCTCCGCTTGTTGTTCTTGGTCACCTTTAAATTTGAAGTTAACATCAGAAGACAGAGTATTACTATTTTGCATGCCTTCTAACGCTGTTGTTATCAAATTAATCACATCTTGAACGTTAGCTGATTCAATGACATCAATGTCTAAGTTAATACTTAGATTACCTTCAGTGCGTACAACCGTTCCTTTTTTAGGAGCCGCTTCATCTGTAACAAAGTTAGATAAAGGCACTTGTTGACCCTGAGCGCTAATTGTTAATTGTTGGATTTGATCTAAATCACGACCATTAAACGGGTAGCGCATATTAATATCCAGTTCGTCATCGGAATAATCAGGACGGAATGAGCCAATTTTCAAACCGCTAGTCACCATTTGTAATGAAGAACCAACAGAGTCAAGGCTAACGTTGTAGCGACTTGCCGCCTCGCGATCAAAAGTGATCTGCCATTCAATACCAGGAAGCGGTCGGCTATCTACCATTGAAGCAATTTGGTGCACCCCTTCATCGTTGATGAACGTTTGATTGCTATTAATCTCTTTTAAGATTGCGCTCATGGCTGTATTGAGTTCTGCTGCGGACTCAGCGTTAAATTCCATCTGAATATCAACAGCAGCAGTGGGCCCTTGAGCGGCTTTTTGGCTTTCAACGATCACACCTGCAATTGTGTTGGCTTCTTTAATGATCTTTTCCATTAATATTCCAACAGGCTCACGTTGTTGCCAATCGATCATTTCTAATTGAATAAAACCAATTGTATCTTCTGACTGATTTCTATTTTCTGTGGCATACACTGTAGTAGTCATTGCTTTGATGACATTAGAGCTTGAAATCTTAGATTCTACTTCACGCACTATTTCATCGCGTTCAGTAAGGGATAAATTGCCACGTGCTTTTACTACTATTTGGCCCATTCCCGAATCTTGCTCAGGGAAAAACTCAACTTTAGGGCTGGATCCTACATATACAAAGAATGTAGCGAATACAACAAATACAATACTTAGGGCTGTAATGCCTGGACGCTTGAGTAATACAGTCAGCATTTTTAGGTATAGGCCGGGTAAGCCCGTTACGTCATTTAAATCGCCATCACTACTTGCTTGTAATGAAGCTGCTTCTTTTTTAGTTAATGGTGAAGGCTTACCATAAATGCTTCCAAATGTTGGAATAATAATCAAGGCGACACCTAATGATGCACCTAAGGTTACCAGTGCTGTAATAGGTAAGTACTTCATGAATCCGCCCATTAAACCAGGCCAAAATAATAAAGGTATGAACACTGAAAGGGTAGTCGCAGTGGATGCGATAATAGGCCAGCTCATTCGAATCGACGCTTCTTTGTACGCTACTTTTCGATTCGCGCCTTCTATCATGCGTCTATCGGCGTATTCAGTGACAACAATGGCACCATCCACTAACATACCTAATGTTAATAGTAAGGCGAATAATACAACCATGTTAAGCGTAACGCCCATCATGTTTAGCACCATAATTCCGACTAAAAATGAAGTTGGGATGGCTAGTCCAACTAATGTTGCCGTTCTAAAACCTAGGAAAAAAACAATCACCACAAACACTAATAAGCTTGAAAAGATTACGTTATTGTAAAGAGAGTTTAAGCTGTCACGCGTGTCTTTTGATTGATCACCTGAAATAACCACTTCAATATCGGCTGGCCAAGAAGGTGTGGTTGTAATTTGCTCGGTTACTAATTTAATTTCATCAATCATTTCAAGTAGGTTTTCACCAGATGATTTAGACACTGCGATTGTAACTGAAGGTTTTGTATTCACTCGAGCTAATGTGTTTGGCTCTTTATAAGTACGCTGATAGGTCGCAATGTCGCGAAAGCGAACAACCGTTGATCCTTCGGTTTTAATTGGAAGGTCTAAAATTTCTTCAATCGTTGAAATCAAACCTGGTAATTTAACCGCAAAACGACCTGCGCCTGTATCAATGTTACCTGCTGTTACTAATTTATTATTATTTCGAACAGTTGCAATTAATTCAGCATGAGATAAGTTGTAACTTGCCATTAATGATGGGTCGACAATGATTTCAACAATTTCTTCGCGTAGGCCATTAATTGGTGCCTTTAGCACGCCACGAATAGACTCTATTTTTTCTTGTAACTCTTCAGCGGCATCAAATAATGAATCATCATCCACATTACCTGAAAGTGAAATATTAATTACCGGTAATTCAGATAAATTAATTTCAGTAACCGTGGGGTCATCAGCATCCGTTGGTAACTTGCTTTTGGCTTTATCAACTGCATCTTTAACATCTTGAATGGCGTCATCAATATCTACACCAGAGCGAAACTCAAGGTTAATGGATGCATGACCTTCACTGGATGTGGTGCTATAAGTCTTTAAGCCTTCTAGAGTTTTTAAATCCTGTACAAGGGGTTTAGCCAACATGTTGTCAGCATCTTCAGGGGAGATCCCCTTTAAACTAACTGATACATAAACGTTAGCTAATGAAACATCAGGGAAGTTTTCTTTTGGAATCGAAAAAAATGAAGCAATCCCGATAATAAATAGCACAGCAAATAAAAGGACAACAGCACGTGCTCGATCTAATGATGCAGCAATAATTGCGCTCATGAATTACTCCTCGTTGCTTAGTGAATCAGGGCGATAAGAAGGCATAACTTCTTCACCAGGCTCAACAAACCCTTGACCGACTACAATCAAATTGATATTTGTTGGTAAACCAGAAACCCACGTTCCGTCTACTTCTGATTTCACTATATTTACTTGATTTGTTTCTACTAGATTGTTCTCATTGATTGTGTAAATGGTCAGCATGCCATTTTGATCAAGGTTTAATAGTGCAGGGCTTAATTTATGAGCCATTTGTTTTTCTAAGGCAATAGAAACTTTGGCTGTAATCCCAGAACGTGGAGTGGCAACTGAATTTTTATTGATGGTTACTTCAACTTTGAAAGTGCGAGTAGATGGATTGGCGCTGGCATTAATGAATGTCACTTTGCCCATTACTTTTTCACCCGTTAATAATTGCACTTCAATTGGCATATCTACGTGAATGTGGCGAATATCGTTTTCAGATACCTGCAAGATCACTTGGTAAGGGTCAAAGTCAAATAAGTCCGCAATGCTCATACCTGTTGTAACGAAAGAACCTAATTCAAGGCTCATATTGTTTATAGTCCCAGAAAAAGGCGCTGTAATATCTAGGTGTTTGATACGTAACTCTAAGCTATAAACACTGGTTTTAGCTTGTTCATAAGCCGTTTTTGATTGAGCCAAAAGCGTTTTGTTTTGCAAGCCTTGTTTTTGTAATGACTGGTTTGCTTCATATTCAAGTAAACGTTGATCTGCTAGCGCTTTGGCTGAAGATAACTGAACTTTAAGATCTGATGGATCGATTTTAACAACCAATTCTCCTTTTTTCACAAAATCGCCATTTTTCTTTAAAATTGAAATGACTTCACCAGATGTTTGAGAGGTAATTTTTCCAACTCGTCCGGCTTGGGTTTCACCTGTTGCTTGAATGATTTTTGAAATGTTTGATGCTTTTGATTTTACTACTTGAACATTTGTCAAAGCTGAAATGTCCGAAATATCAGCCAATGATTCATCCTGACTTTTTTCAATATTGCTTCCAGTTAAGATATAAAAAGCAACGACAATAATGATAGAAGCCGCAATGTAATGCCCGAGTTTAATTTGCATGATCAAATTCCAAAAGTAAGAGTTGAGATTAATAAGTTGAATAAAAAGAATTGTGAATAATTCAATTGCCAAGACAATAATAAAGTTTCATTTTTTCTAATTATTTAAAAGTAGCGCATTTTGCTTATATTGAAACTAATCGTTAGTGCCATTAGTCAATTTCTTGCTAAAAACACGGGAATTAGTCAGCTTCGGCGATAAGTTATTGTGAAATATAGGATAGGTGTTAAATGTAAAATCCTGTGCTTAGAATTGGGGTTTATGACGATGTACACTGTTATACTAAAAGCCATTGCGTAATATCGGTATTAATATTAAGTGGGGACAAAAATGCGGGTGTGTGAAAAAGACTTAGGTGTCTATCTTGAAAATTTATCAGGTTATATTGCTTGGATGATTATGTGTTTTCTAATTGTCAAAAATCAGTCGGTGCATTTTGGCAATTCATCACCTGAAGTGGTTATAGCAATTTTATTAATGCTTGGCTTTATTGTGACTTTTTATTTTTCAATTCGTGATGAAAAGTACCACCATTACGATCGGTTTAAACGATTGATTGCAATTGATGCTCAGTTTGTATTTGTACTGCTTTTGTTTTGGGTAGTGGCAGAAGGATTTGTTGGGTTGTTGCTTTTGTTAGTGGTGGCACAGTTGCCGTTTAAAGTGAATCCGATTGTTGGTTTCTTCTCTACATTAGTCATGGCAATTGTCAGTTTATTTGTTTTAGAAAAAGCGGGGGTGCATTCAGGTGAGTTTTCTCCAATGATGCGTTATCTGTTATTTATAGGGATCAACTTTTTTGTGTACGCTATGGCTAGTAAGGTTCATCGAGACAAACAAGCCAAAGATAAGATCAGTTTATTAAATGAAGAACTGATCCTTACCCATAATTTATTAAATGATTCCGTAAAACAAGGTGAGCGCTTAAGAATATCAAGAGAATTACATGATTTATTGGGCCATCATTTGACTGCATTAATTTTAAATCTGCAATTTTTAACCCATACCACCGAAGGCAAGACTCAAGAGAAAGTTAAAGCGTCACATGATTTAGCAAAATTATTATTATCGGATGTGCGTGAAACGGTGCAAGATATCAGAAAAGATTCCATTATCAATTTAAAAGCAACCATTGAAGATATCATTAAAAAAATTCCTCGATTACAGATTGAGTTTAATATTAATTCCTCTTTTAGATTATCAAATGCTGCCATTGCAGAAGCAATTGTGCGTGTGATTCAAGAATCGTTAACAAACAGTTTAAAGCATTCTTCTGCAACAACTGTAAAAATTGATGTCCAGCAGGTAGGGGACGCGATCAATGTCAATATTCATGATAATGGCGGTCAGGCACTAAGAAATATGAATAAAACGTTTGCTGAAGGAAATGGCATAACTGGCATGCGAGAACGAATAGAAAGATTAGGCGGTCAATTGATAATTGATTTTAAACATGGTTTTAAAGTGGCAGTGAATATTCCACACGAAGGCAGTGAAACATTATGAACATAAACGTTTTATTAATAGATGATCAAACATTAGTACGAAGTGGTATTAAGAACTTATTAGAGTTAAGTGAGGATATAAAAGTAATCGCTGAGGCTGGTGATGGGGAAGCTGGCATTCAAAAATTGAGTGAATGTCAGCCTGATATTATTTTATTGGATATCAGAATGCCTGTTTTAAACGGAATAGACACATTAATAAAGATGCGCCAAATGGCCATAAAAATACCCGTCATCATTTTAACCACATTTGATGATAGTGAATTGTTTTTATCTGCTATTCAAGCGGGTGCAAAAGGCTTTTTACTAAAGGATGTATCTTTAGAATCTTTAACTGAAGCGGTCAGAACCGTTGCCTCTGGCGGTACTTTGATACAACCAACCATGACTGAACGAGTGGTAAAAGGGTATCATGAATTTCAAGGACAGGCACCTAAAGCCCCATTTGAAATGAGCGAGACACTCAGCCAGCGAGAGATTGAAATTTTAAGATTAATGGCAGGAGGTTTTTCCAATAAAGAGATTTCCAACGCAATATTTAAATCTGAAGGCACAATTAAGAATCATGTTTCTAGTATTTTGGCTAAACTGGGGGTGCGAGATCGAACCAGAGCCGTGCTTAAAGCAATTGACGGCGGTTTAATTTAATAATAATGAGAATGTATTAATAGTCTGTTCAGATAAAATATGCACAATACTCATTCCAATAAAGATTGAATTGATAATAAAAAAACTACTACAAGAAAGGTAATAAAAATTATGAAAATGCTCACTCAAATATGTTTCGTCGCAGTCACTTCTTTTATAGCGTTCCCACTTTTTGCAGGATCGATCACTGTCACAGCTTCTTCAGAAGCTGAAATTGTTCCGGATACCGCCACACTTTCTTTACAAGTACGTGCTGTTGAAAAACGTACAAACTTTGCGCGAGATAATGTCAGTCGTACATTTGATCGATTAACCATTGCTTTACGCCAATTGGGTGTTTCAATAAATGACATTGAACAATCGAATATTAAACAGGGTGATGAATTCAGTTATATAAATGGAAAACGAGTATTAAATGGTCAATTTGCATCGATGGATTTGACGATTGATGTGAATAAACTTGGAAATTTACAAAAAATTTATGATCAAATTGCTACTTATGATGACGTGACACTTAATAATACAAAATTTAAAATTGTAAATCAGCAAGCACAAGAAGATAATCAATTAGTGTTGGCATTACAAAAAGCAAAACACAAAGCGCAGATAATGGCAAAAACCTACCAACAAAACTTAGGATCTGCAATTAGCATAGTTGAAATCAATAGCCAAGTTATGCCGTTTATGCAAGCTAGAATGATGTCTGTAGAATCTGACTCACAAGCTCAACCAGGTTATGAATCAGTGCAGGTTAAAGTGCAAGTTCAAGTTGAGTTTAATTTAAATTAAAAAATAATGTCGAAAATAGTTTGAAAATGGCCCGGTATATTACTCGGGCTTTTTTGTGTCTACTTGAAAATACTGTCGTTGAATACCTGTAAGTATATCCTGGACAATTACTGTTAATTCCCATTTTAGTTGGTAACCTTTTTGAGTGAAAAAGAAATCAGTAATGGTTGATTTGTCGCTATCACTTAAAAATGAATCACTTAAATTAAATATTGCGTAATATGCGTACAATAATTTTAATTGATAATTGCTAAAGTTAGATTGTTGTAATGCTATTGTAAATTGCTTTTGAAATATCGTTTCCATAATCAATCGTTCATCGAATTGAATGCCTAATTGTTCTCTATAATGACTTAATCGAGTTGTTAATTGATGCAGTAATAATTCATAGGGAAAAACATAAACTAATTGATTGATTATAAAATCACGATTTTTAAGTTGTTTAATGGGTTGGTAGTTATTTAAAAAAATATAACAATCGATGTTGCTTGGATTTAATTTAAAACAAGGATCATTTGATTTTAACTCGTTAGGTTTTTTTAAGGATGCAATGTGAATATACATTAATGCATCTAATGGGTTTTCAGATAAATATGAGTCGATTAATGCAAAATCCAATGAGTCACTTTTGTTAAGGATTGATTTTTGAGTCACAACAGCATGAGATTTTGTTTGGCTAAATTCAAATGGGTTATTTTGGTTCCAGTTAGATTGATTGAATGATAATAAAACCAAGTCAAAGAAATAATTGTTATATTTAAATTGGTTACATTGACTATGTATGGAGTTTAATGCGTTTTCAAATTTTATAATGTAAATCGTAGCCCATTTTTTATTTAATTTATGTTCATATTTAATGGCTGTTTCTAAAGAGATTAAACAAGCATTCTTAGATAGTATTTTTGATTTTTTTCTAATCTTTTTTAGTGCTCGACTATTTCGTAATAAAGCTTGAGCGCTCCAGTTTAAAATTGCAAAATTTAAATCATAGTTGTTGTTTTGGATAAGTGCAGGCGGAGCAATGATTACGCCCAAAAAACTATCTTCGTGCACCATAATTGAAAGTTGAAGCTCAATTAAATGAATTAAGTAATTTTGAAACTCTTGAATGTTAGGTGTTTTATTGGACTCTAAAAGTGTTTTGGCCTTAATAAATAGATGCGCTGCTTGAATTTTATGCTTGCGGTCACTGTATTGGTTTAATAGTAACTCAGCTTGATTTTGAAAATACAAAGCTAAAAATACATCTTTAAAAGTATCATGTTCGGGTGCAAGTAATTCGTTTAAATTGTTGGTGTTTAATTGTTTGATTATAATCGTACTTTGTAGGCAAGCTTGCCAGTTTGTTTTAATGTTGTTGCAGTTGGTCGCTAGCCATAATTTCCACTGATCTAATTTAGTGTCTAAATTAGTTTCATTAAATGTAAAATCACTGGCAGGTTTTTGATGTGCCGGCAGCTCTTCATTTTTAATCGTGTTAAATAAATCATAGGTAACATGGGTGGTGGTTTGAGTGGGTGGGGGATTGATAGCGAAATTTGAACAACTATTTAATGCCCCTAAAGTGCTTAATAATATTAAATACTTTAGGGGAAAAAATATCCTTATTAGTTTAGTCATATGTTATTCGCTTTTACGTAATTGATCCGTGGTAGTTAGGGTGGTGATATCTTTTAAATATTGTTTGTTTGCATTGTATTGTTTGATTAATACATCATTGCTGCTTATATCAAATATGCTTAACTTTTTAGAGTTATTGGCAAGTATTTTAGTTTTTAATATGCGAACAAAGCTGTCTTTAGATAAATTTTCCAATTCAGCAGCGATTCTCATATTGTCATTAAAGTGGATGTGATTTTGGGTGATATGTTGCCAATGTTGGTCGGCAAGTAAAAATTCAGAAATAGGGCGCTGTTTTAATGAATAAGCAATATGAGTTTTGATAGTGTCAAAATTGTTAGAATCTATGTTTTCAATGAACGATAATGGCTCGGATAAAATTTGATCTAAATGTAAGTGTAAAAGCGCTGGGTCAATTTGGTTGGATGCCCAATAGAAATCGATGTAACTTTTTTTACCTTTATTAAATGCCTTAATTGAAACGCTGTTTTCGATGTCAGATAAATTTTTATCGTTAAAAGTCTCTTCAAAACGTTTTGAAATTAATTGATTGAAAAGCAATGATATTGCAATTGAACGATAATGTTCTTCATCTAATTCAACTCGGCTTAAAATGCTGGAGAATAGATTCTCAGTTTGAATTTTATACACGTAATGTTCATTGTTTAAATTAACTACTTTAGGTGTTAATGGTTCACCTTGATTGTTGTTGTTGTTGTTGTTGTTGTTGTTGTTGTTGTTGTTGTTGTTGTTGTTGTTGTTGTTGTTGTTGTTGTTGCCTTGGATTTTTTTAAAGTTTAATAATGATTTTTTAAAAAGTGAATTTGCAATATCTTCATTTTTAGAGTGATTGATATACATCAATGCGTGAGTGAAATCTAAATTTAACTCAAACTCAAGTAGTTGATTCATGCTGGTTGATTCAATCTGATGAATTAACTCGTCATTATTTTTACTACTCATTAAAATTTCATTAGCAAATTGAGTAAGTTGATTTAATTGCTTTAGTTCAAAAATGACTGAGTCTTTGGCTTGTTGTAAATTTTTTGTTGCGCTTTTTAAATGACGAATTTGATTTAAAAGAGCTAGCCACGTTGTTTCACTATGTTCAGAAGGTCCAGAAAATTTGAAATCAAAAGTGTTAAGTGCCGAATTGTATTCAAGACTCAAAGTAATATCACGTTGCTTGGCGGACCAAATAACATCTTGTATTTGTATTTGAAGATACCGACTGTATAAATATGCTAGGGATTGAAAGTTTTCTAAATTGTCCCGCTTAAGAGCCACTTGAAGATTGAACTGTGAAAATTTAGGTGTTGAAATATTATTAAAGTACCAAAGTGTTGCAGAAATTTGATTGTCAGTCGCTTTTAGTAACGTCGTTTTTTGTGGAGGGTTGCTGTATAAATTCGACAAAATATTTTCTGATTCAGTTTCACTAATAGGTTGCGTTAAATTAAATGGATTGTCCAAAAAGTGAAATACTTCATTTTTGGTTGTTCGTAATTGACTTAATAATCGGCTGCTTAAGCGTAAATCTTTAGTTGTTGTATATTGGTTTGATTCAATTGAAATGTATAAATTATCTGCATTAAATTGTGCGTGCAAAGAGTTAAATAAAACTGGATCAAAAGCAATGATGCTGTTTTCATTTTTTAAAATATCTTTTAACTCACCTGTTTGTAATTCGTTTAGTGAATGAATCCAATTTAACGGCGTGCTCATTTTAAATTGTGACTGAGTTAAATGATTATGTTGATTTTTTTGGTCGTAAGCATTTTTAAAGCTATCAACATTAAGTGAATTGAAATATGACATCCAAATATCTAAATTGTTAATGGTATCTACTTCTAATGTACCTTCTAGTGTTATTGTAAGCCCAAATAGCATTAAATCATTCCCAATAGATTTTAATGTTGGCTGGATGTTTATGATTTGATTGTGTTCATGGATTTGATGTTTGACACTATTTGGTGTGTCGGAGATCAGCGATTGGGTAATAAGGTCAAGATAGTTAAGTAAATTTACATTTTTTGTCGCATTAATTTTAAATCCAATAAAAAACTTCTGTAACTCTTGATCACTAGCTATTTTTTGCATAATTGGGAGCTGGTCGAATATTGGTAAAACTTCAATTTCAGCAAGCTCACGATAAGTTTTGGGTAATGATTGACTGGCGCTTTTAATTTTTTCATTTACGATTTCGGCTTTTATTTGGCTATAAACTATTAATTGTAAATAGTCACTATGAAAAAATTGTTGATAAAATCCAGTCATGTGATCAACATATGATGCTTCTTTTTGACTGTCTTCAAATGATGCTGATGATAGGCTATGAAAAAGATTATCTATTAATGGATCAAATTGGTTGTGATGAATCTCAATATCAATAATGGTAGATTGATCTAAATATGTCACATTTAGCGTACCAGCAAATTTTTGAATCCAGGTTTGAAATGAAACAGATTGATCAGAATTTGAGTTTATAATGGGTGTATTCAGTATCTGATTGATCAGATCTTCAATAAAACTAGTGTTGTTATATTGAGTATTTACAGTGCCAAATTTTAACTTTAGGCTGAGATTGATTAAGTGATTTGGATCAATGTTGTTAAGTTCATAAAGATTATTAGGATTGATTGGGGTGATATTTAATATATCGACTTGATTTTTACCTTCATCCACCCAATATCGTTGAGTTAATGATTGAGGTTTCCATATATTTGACACAGGCGTTGCTGGGATAGGGGCGGCTTTAAATGTATTGTAAACCACTAAAGATAATAACACGCTTAATGTAAGTAAAACCAAAGCCCACACAATAGGGCGTTTAAATCGTTGCAACATAAATAATCCAATGTATAAAAACTCATATTCTACCTATGAGCGCATAACCCTTGCAATGTTCAACCTTAATTAAGCTAAAAAAGTTACATAACAAATAAAAGGTCAAATATGAGTGGCATTTGTCAAGAAGTTAGCTTAGAGAATTTCGAACAACTATTTTTGGAACATTCCAAACAATATCCAGTACTTGTTGTGTTTTGGGCACCTTCATTTGAGGAAAGTGTCGACCAATTAGCAACAGTTGAGCAAGTAGCGGTTAAGTATCAAGATAAATTGATTTTTAGTAAAATTGATTGTGATCAATTTCCAAATTTAGCACAACAATTTAATGTAAAAAGTTTACCTACCGTTGTTTTGGTGAAAGATGGGCAACCAATTGATGGGTTTGCAGAAATTGCTCCTGCCGAAAAGGTTGCACTTTTTATTGATAAACATTTACCAAAGCCTTGGGATATTGCTTTAGCCCAAGCGCTTGAACTCATTGAACAAACTCAGTTTGAGCAGGCCTTAGCCCTTCTACTTCCTGCATTAGAGCAAAGCAATCAACGTAACGATATTAAAATGCATGTGGTACATTGTATGTTAGAAACAACTAAAGTAGTTGAGGCGCAAGCAATATTGAATCAAGTACCCTATGTTGAGCAAGATGAGCGCTTTACAAAATTAAAGGCATTGTTAGAAGTCAAACTCCAAACCATAGACAGTCCGGAATTAGAAGCTTTAAAACAAACATATGAATCAGATATTGAAAATATAGAAACTTTAAAAACCTATGCAGCGAAATTAGCTGAAGTAGGAAGGCAAGAAGAAGCACTCACAGTTTTATATCAATTTATGCAGTCAAATAAGCAAGAAACCCAAATTAGGGTATTGTATTTGGATGTAATTAAAAATTCTGATGCCAAAACCGCAGCAAAATTTCAAAGAAAACTGTACACATTATTATACTGATGTACGTTTAATTAATCGTAGCTATACATCTTAATCCGTAATTTCAGGTTGCGATCCCCATTGTGCTTTTGCATTGCCCTTCTTAGGGCATTCATGCAAAGGTGGTTCTACTTTTTAATATTCATGAGATTATCCTGTCTGCACAATTAAGCTGCTTTTAACCACTTTAACTACTTCTAGGTTACTTGCGGGCAGCATAATATTCAACAAGGAGGTCATTATTGAGGTGTTATTGAGTTAAATGATCGTTCATAAACACCTCCTTTAATGATTTATAAGTTGAAATTACAATTTTGGATTACATTTTGTGACAATTGGAATCCTTTCTTTACGAAGTGTTCAGCTAAAAAACGGCATAATGGCGTTAAATTTAAAAATGAGCGTTAATTTTATGTCGTATCAAATATTTGTTTTAGGTTGTTGTTTTGTTGTTTGTGCAAGTTTACTTTTTTTTATTCGTTCATTGAATAAAGAAGCAAAACGTCGAGTCGACTAAATAACACTCTAAGTTAAATTAATAAAAAATAGCCTATATTCGGCTATTTTCTTAAAAATAATCATGACAGAAGGAAATGTCATGATTCTAGCTTAAGCTTTACACCTTTTTATCTTCTTTTGTTTTTCAAAAATATCTCCTGCTTAAATATTTCTTTCCAGTATTTCCGCTGTTTATTTCAAACGTTTCTTAACTTTTCGAATTTGATGGTTTGCTATTTTAAATGGCATAGGCTTTGCTGACCCATTATTAACTGCATTCAAAAACTGTCAAAATATTTACGGGAAGAACTTATGGCTGAAGATGAAAATAAAAATGAAGAAGCATCAGCAGAGGATGCGGATTCAAAAAAAGGTGGCCTTAAAAAAATTATTTTGATGGTTGTAGGGGCGCTATTGATCGCTGGGATTTCAATTGGTCTTACTATATTTTTAATGCCTAAACCAGAACCCGTTGTTGATTCAGAATTAACTCCAGAAGAATTAATGAAAGCTGAAGTTCAAGTGGGAGAAGATGGAAAGCCAATTTCAACTGAGCCCATTTACTTAGCGATGAAACCAGCTTTTATTTCAAATTATCAAGTTGGTAGTCGACAACGATATTTACAAATGGAGATATCTTTGTTTGCGCGTGATCAAGAAACCATCGATGTTGCTAAAGAGCATGAACCATTATTAAGAAATAATATTATCAGTATTTTAGGCGCCCAACAGTACGATGTGTTGCGAACGGATGAAGGTAAAAAAGCATTAATTGATTCAATTACTGTTGAAATTCAGGATATTTTATTAGAAGAAATGGGAAGGCCTGGTATTGAAAAAGTGCTATATACCAGTTTCGTTTTACAATAAATAAGGAATAACCTGTGCAAGATTTATTATCCCAAGACGAAATTGATGCGCTTTTACATGGTATTGATGATGTAGAAGTAGAGGAAGAAGACGGTTTTGATTCTGAAGGTGTCAAGAATTATGACTTAACCAGTGAAGACAGAATCGTTCGTGGCAGGATGCCTACGCTTGAAATGATAAATGAACGATTTGCTCGATACACACGAATTAGCATGTTCAATTTTTTAAGACGAAGTGCAGACATCGCAAGTGGTGGTGTGCAAATAATGAAATTTGGTGAATACATACATACCTTATATGTCCCCACTTCATTAAATTTAGTAAAAATTCGTCCTTTACGTGGTACATCATTATTTATTATGGATGCCAAGCTGGTTTTCAAATTGGTGGATAATTTTTTTGGAGGGGATGGAAGACATGCAAAAATTGAAGGCCGTGAATTTACGCCAACTGAAATTCGAGTAGTGCAAATGGTTTTATCTCAAGTGTTTATTGATATGAAAGAAGCTTGGGCTGCGGTGATGGAAGTAGATTTTGAATACGTTTCAAGTGAAGTTAACCCTGCTATGGCAAACATTGTTAGTCCAAGTGAGGTCGTTATAGTTTCAACGTTTCATATTGAGTTAGACGGTGGTGGCGGAGATTTGCATGTCACGTTGCCATATTCAATGATTGAGCCAGTTCGTGAAATTTTAGATGCAGGGGTTCAATCGGATGTTGATGATGTAGATGAAAGATGGGTCGAATCATTGCGCCACGATATTATGGATGCTCAAGTTCCAATATCAACAAAGGTCGTTGAGCGTCAAATACGTTTAAAAGAATTAGTTGAATTAGAGGCGGGGGATATTATTCCCATTGAAATGCCTGTCTCCACATTAATGACCGCTAACAATATTCCTATTTTTAGAACTAAAGTAGGGCGTAAAGACGAGAATTTAGCCTTGAAAATTGTAGAAATTTTAGATCACAGTGAACGTGAATTTGGTGATTTGAAATCTAAAATTATGGGAAAAATGGCCAAAAAAGGCACAAAAGCTGAACGCACACGACTAGAAGGTGAATGATATGAGTGATGAAGATTTACCCGAAGAAAATGATGAAAACAAAAAAGAAGGGTCAGATCAAGGCAGTGATCATGAAGAGATTGATATTGATGCCCTTGTGGATGAAGTAGGATCTCAAGATGATGATCTTGCGGATGAATGGGCATCTGCAATGGAAGAATCGGGTGATTTAGATAATCCTGATTTACACGATCCCGCCCCTGCTGAGTTAGAAGAGTTGGTGGATGAAGGTTACAAACAATCCGCAGGTTCACCCGATTTAGATGTGATTTTAGATATACCTGTCACGATATCTATGGAGGTAGGTAATACAAATATAGCCATCAGAAATTTACTGCAATTAAATCAAGGCTCTGTAATTGAATTAGATCGCTTGGCAGGTGAGCCATTAGATGTGTTAGTTAATGGGACATTAATCGCTCATGGTGAGGTGGTGATGGTGAATGAAAAATTCGGTATTCGTTTAACGGATGTGGTTTCGCAACAAGAACGAATCAGTCGTTTAAAATAAGGTATTTATGAATTCAGAAAATTTAGTTGATCCTATGCAAATCATTCTCAGTTTGGGTTTAGTCATTGGCCTTATCTTTGCGTGTGCTTGGGTAATGCGACGAACAAATGGCATTAAAGGGTTTCAAACTAATTTAATGACAGTTAAATCTGTACTTGCATTAGGGGCAAAAGAAAAAATAATGATTGTACAGGTCGGCAAAGAGCAATTGTTGCTTTCGGTATGTACAGGACACATTTCATTATTAAAAACATTAGATGAACCCATCACATTTAATGAGCGTGCCCCATCTGAATTTTCTGAAAAAATACTACAAATGATTCAAGGTGGAAAAGTTGCTAAACAACAAAATGAAAATAATAAAAAACATGACACAGGAAACGCTTCATTTACTAGTGTTGATGATTAAGCGTCAATTTAATTTTAAATATCTATCACTTTTTTTTATTTTTTCTATATTATTTATTTATCCATCTTTCAGTCTTGCTGAAAATGATTTTAAACTTCCATTAGTTACCTACCAAGAAACCGAAGCTGGCGGAGACTATTCCGTCAGTATTCAAATTTTAGCTTTAATGACAATGCTGTCATTTATTCCAGCAGCATTCATGATGTTAACTGCGTTTACGCGAATCATTGTTGTATTTGCTATATTACGACAAGCTATTGGGTTACAACAAACGCCTTCAAATCAAATATTATTAGGGCTGGCTTTATTTTTAACTATTTTTGTCATGATGCCAGTATTTAATCAAATTAAAGATACTGCAATTTTACCTTACGTAAACGAAGAAATTACCTCCACGCAAGCTTTAGCTCAGGCCCAACTCCCCATAAAGGAATTCATGTTAGGTCAAATTCGAGAAGATGACTTGGCTTTATTTATTCGCCTTGCAGATGAAGAAGGACAGTTTGATAGTGAAATGGATGTCCCGCTTACTATTATGGCGCCCGCTTTTGTAACCAGCGAATTAAAAACAGCATTCCAAATTGGTTTTTTAATTTTTATCCCTTTTTTGATTATTGATTTAGTGATTGCGTCATTATTGATGGCAATGGGTATGATGATGTTGTCTCCAGTAATTGTTTCTTTGCCCTTTAAAATAATGATGTTTGTATTAATTGATGGTTGGGCATTAGTAATCGGTTCATTAGCTGCAAGTTTTGGTACTTAGGAGAATATAATGGATGCATTAAACATTGCTGATTTATTCACAGAAGCATTATATATAGTGATGATTCTAGTAGCAGTTTTGATTGTCCCAAGTTTATTAGTTGGGTTAGTAGTAGCAACTTTTCAAGCAGCAACGCAAATTAATGAGCAAACATTATCTTTTTTGCCAAGATTGATGATTACTATTTTAGTTATTATTTTTACGGGTCCTTGGATCGTTGCAAAAGTAGTGAATTACGCGGAAAAACTCATTACTAATATTCCGTATTTGATTAGTTAACGATGAATAACTTATTTGTAACAGATTTACAAATCGCAAGTTGGTCTAGTCACTTCTTGTGGCCGATGTTTCGACTTGCTGGTTTTTTTGCCGTCGCACCAATTTTTGGTGCTAGAACCGTTCCATTAAGAGTTAGGGCTGCATTTACATTTATTATGACTGTCATGATTGTGCCAGTTTTACCGGACATGCCAGATTTAGAATCCATTAGTGTATTAAATATGCTTATGATTGCTGAGCAAATGACTATCGGTATCACTTTAGGTTTAGTCTTACAAATGTTATTTCAAATGTTTGTATTAACAGGTCAAACGATTTCAATGCAAGCGGGTTTGGGGTTTGCATCTATGATCGATCCTAGTAATGGGGTTTCAATTGCCGTTGTTTCCCAGTGGTATTTAACTTTAATTACTCTATTGTTTTTAGCAATTAATGGACACTTAGTTGTGATTGAGGTGCTAGTCGATAGTTTTTATATGATGCCAATTGGTCAAGGTGGTATTGCAAATGATATGTGGATGCAACTTGCTAATTTTTTAAGTTGGATGTTCAAAGCGTCTCTAACGATTTCATTACCGGCAATCATCGCATTATTATTAGTAAATTTAACTTTTGGTATTTTAACTCGTGCCGCCCCTCAATTGAATGTTTTCTCATTAGGTTTTCCAGTGACAATGGTATGTGGTATCGCCATTATCTGGTTAACGTTCAATAATGTCGTGCCATTAATCGATCGGTTTACTGCTGATGTGATTAATTTCATGCATTTACTTTTAGAGAAATAGGAGAACATTATGTCTGATGAAGACTCCTCGCAGGAAAAGACCGAAGACCCCACCGAAAAACGAAAAGAGAAAGCCAGAGAAGATGGCCAAGTTCCCCGATCACGAGAATTAAACACAGCGGTTTTATTAACAGCATCCGCTTTATGTTTCATTTTCTTTGGTCCAAATTTAGTTGAAATGGGCAAACAAATATTTGAAATAAATTTTATTTTTGATCGAGATCAAGCCACCGATCCAGTTAAAATGCTTGCAAGTTTTGCAGCTACTACCAAAGTTGCATTGTGGGGCATATTTCCTATTTTTATTATTCTAACCATTGCCTGCATAATTGGTCCGATTGGGATTGGAGGGTGGAATGTATCAATGAAATCTGCCTTACCAAAAGCGAATCGAATTAATCCAATGTCTGGATTAAAAAAAATGTTTTCTATGAATTCTATGGTTGAGCTTTTAAAATCATGGCTTAAAGTCTTGGGAATTGGTGGGGCAGCTGTTTTAGTTTTAATGGTGGAATTTGAAAGTTTATTTAAAATGACCTTTGAATATACAATGCCTGCGTTAACTCATGCATTAAATGTTTTGTTGTGGTCATTTTTATTTATTTCATTAACTACTTGGGTGCTTGTCGCAATTGACGTACCTTATCAAATTTACCAAGTACAAAAGAAATTAAAAATGAGTTTGCAAGAAATTAAAGATGAATACAAAAACTCAGAAGGTAAACCTGAGGTAAAAGCAAAAGTTCGTCAAATCCAGCGCGAAATGTCACAGCGAAGAATGATGTCGGATATGCCTGATGCAGATGTAGTCATTACTAACCCTGAGCATTATTCTGTTGCGTTAAAATATGATCCCCAATCTATGGATGTCCCAATTTTAGTAGCAAAAGGGGTGGATCAAATGGCTATGAAAATTCGTGAAGTGGCAAATGAATACAATATTTCAATTATACAAATGCCACCCCTTGCCCGATCAATATATCATTTTACTGAAATAGGGCGTGAAGTGCCTGAAGGTTTGTATGTGGCAGTCGCACAAGTGTTAGCCTATGTGTATCAAATGGATCAATATAAAAAAGGTCAAGGTGAAAAACCTAAACTGCAAAATATTGAAGTGCCAGATGATTTACGTTATGACGGTATTTAAAAACGCATTTAATTATTTTCAAGCAGTTCTCGACTCGCTAAAGTGATGGTTAAATTATAAAAAGATGTATTTCGTAATATTTGAATTTGTAATTTTGTACCAGGAGATAAATTTGCTATTTTTTCTCCAATATTATTAGGATTTAATATCGGTTCACCCGCTATTTGAACTAATATATCGCCTTCTTTTATGCCTGCTTGTTGTGCGGGGCCATTTTTCGTTAACTTAGTAATGACAAATGCATAAAAATCGATGCCTTTTGCCTGAGCTTCTTGGACGCTTAATATTTTAGAATCTGCAATTCCTAAGTATCCTCTTGTTACTTTTCCATGTTCGATAATTTGTTGTGCTGTACTAATTGCAATGCTATTTGGAATAGCAAACCCAATTCCTTGACTGCCCCCAGAGTTTGAAATAATAGCTGTATTTAATCCAATTAAATTACCATGAGCATTTATAAGTGCACCTCCTGAGCTACCAGGATTAATTGCAGCATCGGTTTGTAAATAATTCTCATACGTAGTGAGACCAATTTGATTTCGACCCACCGCACTTAATATTCCCATTGAAACGGATTGACCGACTCCATAAGGGTTGCCAATCGTGAAGACAAGATCTCCAACATGTGTTTGAACGCTACTTTCAATTTGAATGGGAAATAATCCGCTTAATTGAATTTTTAGTACTGCTAGATCCGTTTCTCGATCGTGTCCAATGGTTGTTGCATGGGTTTCTCTTCCATCAGCTAATAAAACGGTAATTTGGTCTGCGCCTTTAATGATATGGTAATTGGTTAAAATGTAACCCTGTTCATTTAATATGATACCGGATCCAAGATTTGATGTTTGATTAGTACGATTTTGGTGTTCAGAGTTAAATTGCTTTTTAAAAAATGGATCGTCAAATAAAGGGTGCTCTCTTTGTTCGGAAGTAGATGTTGAATAAATACTTACAACCGATTGTAATACGGGCGTGACAATGTGTGTAAACGAATTATCTTTCATTATTTCAGAGTAGGTAATATCAGATTTTTGTTCAGTTAATAATGTTTTTACTCTTGGCATCCAACCAGAAATAATTAGAGCGCAGCCAATACCAATTATAAAAGGGGGACTGTGTCGTAAAAGATTTTTAATAAACATATATGGTATCCTATGCCCTTTTGGGCAATGGTGGAAATTATAATTATGGCAATTGAAACTCAAGATTTAGTTCAATATCTAGATGCATTATTGCAGTCTAATAAATTTAAAGATTATTGCCCAAATGGCTTGCAAGTTCAGGGGAAAGCCCATATTGGTAGAATAATCACTGGAGTGAGTGCTACTTCTGAACTAATCGAAAAAGCCATAGAGTTAAAAGCTGATGCTATCTTAGTGCATCATGGCTATTTTTGGAAAGGTGAATCTCAAACTATTACCGGAATGAAATACAAAAGGATTAAAGCGCTTTTGGAACATGATATTAATTTATTTGGCTATCATCTTCCTTTAGATTGTCATGCAGAGTTTGGAAATAATACACAGTTAGCCCAAATAATGAATTGGCAAGTAATGGGTGATGTAAATGATACATTGCCTAAAGGTTTAGTTTTAAAAGGTAAATTAAAGACCCCAATAACTAATCAGCAACTAGTGCAACAATTTAAACAAAACTTAGATTTTGATCCATTACTGATTGGCAATCCAAATCAGCTTATTGAAAATATAGTCTGGTGCACAGGTGCTGCGCAAAGTTATTTGCAGTATGCCATTGATGAATCTGCTGATGCATTTATTACAGGCGAAATAAGTGAAAATACAGTGCACCAGGCTAAAGAAAATGAAATTTCATATTTTGCATGTGGCCATCATGCAACTGAACGTTATGGTGTAAAATCTTTAGGTGAGCATTTAAGTTCTAAATTTGGAATCGAACATATATTTGTTGATTGTCCCGTTCCTGTTTAATTGAAAAATCCTTAAAAACGTTGGAAAACTGATGGTTCCCAGTAAATTTTAATTTGAGCATGAAAATTCAACTTTTGGCATCTGTGTAAATGGTTAAAAATCGTTTACAATGCGCCACTTTTCTAGCCCGACATTCAAAAGGTGTAATAGTGTCCGAACAATATCAATCAGCTGATGTTTTATTAGTTGGCGCAGGAACCATGAGTACTACATTGGCGATGTTATTGACCCAATTAGATCCTGAAATTAAAATTATCATCATTGAGCAATTAGGTGAAGTTGCCAAAGAAAGCTCTGATGGCTGGAATAATGCAGGAACTGGCCATGCTGCTTATTGCGAACTGAATTACACGCCAGAGCAACAAGACGGATCCATAAATACATCTAAAGCCTTTGACATCAATGCCGCTTTTGAAATGAGCTTGCAATTTTGGGCGTATTTAGTAAATGAATCGATTTTGCCTGAACCTCATAATTTTATTAATAATGCACCCCATAAAAGCTTTGTTTGGGGAAAAAAGAACGTTGAATTTTTGCGTAAACGTCATCAAGCATTAAGTGCACATCCTATGTTTTCACTCATGAAATTCTCTGAAGACCCTCAAGAGATATCTAAATGGATGCCTTTGGTTATGAAAGGTCGAGATGCAAACGAAAAAGTAGCTGCGACCACCATGGAAATTGGCTGTGATGTAGATTTTGGTTCTTTAACTAGAAATATGATGCGCCATTTACAGGCATTACCGAATGTTCGACTATTGCTTTCACATGAAGTGGATGGTTTGTGGCAAACCCGTGAGAAGAAATGGGATGTTCGTGTCGTTAATAAAATTGAAAAAGACGAATACGATGTGACAGCGAAATTTGTATTTTTAGGAGCAGGAGGAGCAGCATTAACCATGCTTCAGCAATCTGGTATTCCTGAAGCTGCTCAATATGGCGGGTTTCCTGTAAGTGGTCAATGGCTAGTGTGTCATAAACCCGAGGTAGTGGATCAACATTTTGCAAAAGTATATGGATTAGCGGCGGTAGGAGCGCCTCCAATGAGTGTCCCACATTTAGATACGCGTATTATTGATGGTAAAAAAGCATTATTATTTGGTCCATTTGCTGGTTTTACTACTAAGTTTTTAAAAACAGGGTCCGTATTTGATTTGTTGATGTCTATTCGACCTAAAAATATTATTCCAATGCTATCTGTTGCTCGTGATAATTTTGATTTGACGAAATATTTAATTAAAGAAGTATTGCAGTCTTTTGATAAAAGAGTTGAAACATTAAAGCATTATTATCCTGAAGTGAATAAAGCTGATTGGGAATTAGCCTATGCAGGTCAGCGTGTTCAAGTGATTAAAAAAGATTTAAACACAGGTGGTAAATTGCAATTTGGTACCGAAGTAGTGATCAGTCAAGATAAAACTATTGCTGCACTTTTAGGTGCATCACCCGGTGCTTCTGTTGCAGTTAAAGCTATGTTAGAAATTGTGGAATCATGTTTTGCCAGTCGGTTTGAAAGCGATCAATGGCAAGAAAAAATTAAAAAAATGATTCCAAGTTACGGACAGTCATTAATTGATGACGAGGCGCTTTTGGCTAAAACACGCGAATACACGTTAAAGTCACTTAATATCGTCAAGTAAATATCCTAACAAAGCAACCCGAAGTTTTGGGTTGCTTTAATCGACGATCTTCTCTTTAAATTCACATAAATCCTCAATCAAACAACTCCCACATTTAGGCTTTCGTGCCGTACAAGTATAACGGCCGTGTAAAATCATCCAGTGATGTGCATCAAGTAAAAACTCTTTAGGTATAAATTTAATTAACCTGTCCTCAACTTCTCTTACATCTTTACCTTTCGCAATTTTAGTTCGATTCGCTACTCTAAAAATATGCGTGTCTACCGCCATAACGGGCTGTTTAAAATACGTATTTAATACCACATTTGCTGTTTTTCGGCCGACACCAGGTAATGCTTCTAATGCTTCTCTTGTATTAGGTACTTCGCCATTGTGATTGTCTATCAATGCTTTACATGTCTTGATTGTATTGGCTGCTTTTGAATTAAATAGGCCAATGGTTTTTATGTATTGTTTTAAATTTTCTTCCCCTAATTCAAGAATTTGTTTGGGGGTGTTGGCAATTTTGTACAATTTGTCGGTTGCCAAATTGACACTAACATCGGTAGCTTGAGCTGAAAGTAAAACGGCAATTAATAACTCAAAGACACTTGAATAATGTAACTCTGTTTTTGGGTGAGGGTTTTCACTTCGTAATCGATCAAATATTTCAAAACGAATGTTATGATTCATACAGGGGAGCCTAATGCTTTAAAAATTCAGAAGGGGATTATAGGGAATATTTTGCATAATTGAAAAAAATGAGCAATATTGTGGGTAAAAGTCAAAAGAAACCCCTCAAAAATACAAAAAAACATTTAAAAACAGAAAGTTAGGGCTAGTTTTTCTTATTTAAACTGGCACAATAGAAAAAGTTGTGTAAATGAATCTAACGACCCTAAGAGGTTAAGTACCATGGCACTGACAAAAGCAGAATTAGCAGAAAGACTAAACGATGAAGTTGGACTTAATAAACGTGAAGCAAAAGACATTGTGGAGCTGTTTTTTAATGAAATCCGTGACTCATTAATTGAAAATCAACAAGTTAAATTATCCGGATTTGGTAATTTTGATTTACGTGATAAATCTCAACGACCGGGTCGTAACCCTAAAACTGGGGAAGAGATTCCAATTAGTGCGCGTCGCGTGGTCACATTTCGTCCAGGTCAAAAACTTAAAGTTCAGGTAGAAAACTATGCAGGAAGCCAAGACGAATAACGAATTACCTGGCATTCCAGAAAAAAGACAATTCACAATTGGTGAAGTAGCACAGCTTTGTGCGGTAAAACCTCATGTATTGCGTTTTTGGGAAAAAGAATTTGCTCAATTGCAGCCCAATAAACGTCGAGGTAATCGCCGATATTATTGTCGTGAAGATGTATTATTAGTTCGTCAAATTCGAAGCTTGTTACATGAACAGGGTTTTACCATTGTGGGTGCACGTGCCCAGTTAGGTCAATTAGGTCGCCAACAAGATTGCCTTGAAGCAGATACACAATTTGAACATTCAGAAATTTCACAAATGCTCTTAGAGCTTGAAGAAATTTTCGATATTCTTTCTGATTAATTTAAATCTGTTTTTTGATTTTCTGATTAATCACATTCATTTTATTCCTATTTTCTAAACAATTTCACTTCCTATTAAATCGAAAAAATCATGAACAAACCTCCTGTAGGGCTTTGGTATATCCATATTTCAGCGTTAACGGTTGCTGGTACGGGCGTTTTTGCTAGAAGTATTCAACTGCCAGCTTATCAATTGATAGCGTGGCGAGCCTTATTTGCCGGGATTGTATTATTTCTATTTATTAAAATATTCAAAAAAACTCAAAAAATGAGCCTGTCACAATGGACTTGGCTTCTATGTTTTGGCGCAGCCACCTGTTTTCATTGGGTGACGTATTTTCATGCAATGCAAATAGCAGGCGTAGCGGTTGGTATGTTGTCATTGTTTACCTTTCCAGTCATGACGGTACTTTTTGAACCCATCATTAATAAAACGGCATTTCATAAAAAAGATTTGATTGCGGCATTAATTGTATTTTGCGGCATAGCTTTAATGATTCCTGAATTTGATCTTTCTAATCAAGTAACCCAGGGGGTATTTTGGGGAGTGTTATCTGCTTTTGTTTGGTCTTTACGTAATATTTATTTCAAAAAGAAACTCAGCGATCTACCCAGTGATCAATCTATGATGTGGCAATTGGTGATTGTAGCGATTATGTTATTGCCCTTTAGTGCGCAAGATGTGTTTGAAATCAGCCGCCAAGATTGGTATTTATTGATTGCTTTAGCATTATTTTGCACAGCACTGCCTCATACTTTATTACTTGCTTCTATGAAGACATTGTCAGCGAAAACATCGAGTTTGATATCCTGTTTACAGCCTGTTTATGGCACGTTGTTCGCTTTTTTTATTTTGAGTGAAGCACCCAATTGGCAGACGATGGTTGGTGGCGTTTTTATTATTGGCGCATCAAT
This sequence comes from Marinicellulosiphila megalodicopiae, assembly GCF_045862395.1. NCBI lineage: Bacteria > Pseudomonadati > Pseudomonadota > Gammaproteobacteria > Oceanospirillales > Marinicellulosiphila > Marinicellulosiphila megalodicopiae. Next base: position 2,709,080 of record NZ_AP023087.1, on the reverse strand, counting down.
ATTTGAAAGTTTAAGCGTGATACGAAAAACTAATTAAGTAGAGTTAATGCCCTATTAATGAATAGTTACTTTCCCCACTCAAGCATGCCGCCAGTCATATTAAATACATTTTCAATACCATAAGACAGTGCTAATTGAGCTCCTTTGGCAGAGCGACCGCCACTTCGGCATACAAATAGGTATTTTTTACTTTTATCGAAATGTTTTATGGCATCTTTTAAATCGGTTTGCAAAGTAATGAGTTTTGCATTTTGAATGTGACCCAAATCTCCATTAAATTCATCTTCTCTTCTGACATCAATAATTTCATCAAAACGACTTAAGTCAGATTTGACTTCTGTAGGAGTTAAATTTGTAACACTATGCCCACTGATCTGACCTGCAAGATTGGCCAGCTGTTCGATAATAGACTCCATTGAAGTGGAGGTGGTTTGGCTCAATTTTTGTGCAATGAGGTTGCCTTGTTGTGTTTCGTGTTCAAAATCCCCAACCCGATTGCGTATTTCTAGAATATTGGTGTTAATCGTAGAGAAAATAGAAAACAAGTCTTTGAGTTGTGTGTTTAAAATGTTTGACTCTTTTTCTAATTGTTTAACAATATTGCTAATGTTGTCTCTGTTGTTTTGTAGCGTATGTGAAATTTCCAAAGATGTTGACTGAGAATTTTTGGCTAATATTTTCATATTATCCGCAACCACAGCAAATCCTCTCCCATACTCACCGGCGCGTGCTGATTCAATTGCTGCATTAAGAGCAAGCATTTCTGCTTCTTTGCCAATTTTTTCAATCTCAAGTGATTGCTCATGAATTTGGCTTAATTGAGTGTCAATGGTTGTTAGAGTGAATTGGGTTTGGGTAAAGGCCTCTAGTGCCGTTTGCACCTGTTCAATATTTTGATTGCCTGAGCTCACAGAGGACTGAGTGCTGTCAGTCATTGAGTGTATTGTGCTGACTTGCTCCTGTTGTTTTGCCAGAATCGTCGAAATAACATTCAAGTCATTGGCAACATTATTTGCGCTATCACTGCAATTTTCAGAGATGGTGTTAATTGATGTGGTGCCTTGCTTGGTGTAGCTTTGGGCGGACGTTATAATCAAATTTAATAAATGTTTTAAAGAGTTGTCTTTTTGCTTGAGTCGCTCCTGATCTAATTGTGATGTGATCGTTGAAGGATTATTGGTGTTTTTTTGCGTGAATCGTTTTGATGCAATCCAGGCAATAATGAACCCAAACAATATGCATAAAACGCAGTAAATAATAGTAGACATAATTAAAAATTCGCAAAAAAGTTAATGTTAATGATCAAGGCCTAAATCGAATTCATCTTCAATAAATTCAGGCTCGGGTATGATTTTTCCAACCTGTATCATCGCTTGTAATACAGGTATATAAATTTCGCCTTTATCAGTTAAGTTATATTGAACCGATGGTGGAACCGTACAAAAACGTTGTTTGCTGATATGTTCAGATAAACACAGTTGTTTTAAGCGTCTAGAAAGGATTTTAGGGCTGATATGAGCAATGTTTTTATTTTGATTGATGCCTTGTTCGATCTCACAATAGCGCTTAGGCTGATCAATTAATTGAGAAAGAATTTGCATATTCCATTTCTCTTGTACAATTAAGCTGCACAAGCCAATGAATTTCGATTGGTTTTGCTGGTGTGTGTCGATTTGCATTGTGTGCCCTGTATAATTAAAACGCTCAATTTTGAATAAATCCTCAATTAATCAGTTTAGATGGTACTTGTGAAAACTCCAGTTTTGTTAAATTATGTATCATTCAAGCAGATGGGTTAATATTCATTAATTAGGCTTTTTGTAAAGAGTATTCTTTATTTTTTTAGAAGGTAGTTATGTTTAGAATGAAAATATTATGCGGTTTTTTACTGTTACTGTTAGTTTCGCTTAATGGGCTTGCAGCCAAAATTGTCACACCCACTGCGCAGATCATGCCTTATCCAGAGGGGGGCGCGCCCACTGAGCAGCAGATTCAATTAGGTAAACAGTTGTTTTTTGAGCCGTTATTGTCAAAAAGTGGCAAAATGTCCTGTGCAACTTGCCATAATCCAAACTTGGGTTTTGGAGATGCAAGGCAATTTTCTTTAGGGGATAATGGCGAACCTTTGATTCGACACACCCCTCATTTATATAATATTGGATTTGCTAAAACATTGTTTTGGGATGGAAGGGCAGCCACTCTGGAGCAGCAGGCGTTAATGCCAATTATTAATCCATTAGAAATGAATCTACCTTTAGATGAAATGATGCTTCGATTGAATTCTTTTTCTTTTTATAAAGAGGCATTTAATGAGCATTATGGCGCACTAACTATTGAAAATGTTGCTAAAGCGATTTCCGCTTTTGAGCGCAGTTTAATTACACCCAATTCACCTTTTGATCGATTTATTGCAGGAGATGCCAACGCAATTTCTAGTTTGGCTAAGCAAGGTTGGCAATTATATAACGGAAAGGCAAACTGTTTTTCTTGTCATGATGGCGCAGATTTAAGTCACGTAAGATTTGATAATATTGGAATGGGTGTGAAAGATGTTGGTAGACAACCATTCGCTACACAAGATGAAGGTAATGCATTGGGTAAATTTAAACCACCTGGGTTACGAAATGTGGCATTAACCGCTCCGTATATGCATGATGGGTCAATAGGCACCTTGGAAGAAGTCATACGTTTTTATATGCGTGGTGGAGATTTTGATGAAAACAAGTCTGCACAAATTTCAAAAATGGATCTTACAGAGCAAGAAGTAAGTGCATTACTTGCCTTTTTAGGCACCTTAACGGATCCACTGGTAATTCAAATCCCAGAACCCGTTCACAGTGCTAAATGATTATATATTTTCATGAAATAAGCGTGTAATTGTTATATATTACGCGCATTTATTTTTTTAACTCTAGGTGTGTTTTTTTATGTCACAAGTTGCACAAAAAATAGGTGTGTTAATTGTTGGTGTATTCGCAATTGGTTACATTTTATTCTCATCATCTCAAACTAACGATACGATAGAAAAAACATTCTGGGCTGAGCCAAAAGGTGAGCCCGGAGTGGATTACCGATATTTTTCTCAGTGGCCAGAAATGCAGCCTGCTTATAAACAAGATGATACATTAGAGAAAAGAATTCAAACTATTTTGGGGAAAATGACCTTAGAAGAAAAAATAGGTCAAATGATACAAATTGATGTAAAAACAGAGTCTACAGAAGAGGTAAATCAATATCACATAGGAAATTTGACCATTGGCATTGGTGAACAACCAGGTCGAGGAAGTAAAGCACAGTTGACAGATTGGTTGGCATTATTAGATGAGTATTGGGTTGCTACACAACTTACTGCCAAAGGGCTTGAGTATTATTATCAAACCGGTGAAGTGGATATGCAATTTAAAAAAGAAAATCCTATACCACCACTCTGGTTTATAGATGCAATACATGGCAGCTCAAATGTGTATGGATCGGTTATTTTTCCGCATAATATTAATCTTGGAATGGCAAATGATGCAAAGCTGGTTGAAAAAATTGGACAGGCAACAGCCAAGCAAGTATTAGCATCGGGTCATAATGTGGCCATGGTTTCTTCAGCTACTGTGGTTCGTGATGATCGTTGGGGCAGAGTGTATGAAGGATTTTCAGAACATCCTGAAATATCAATGGAATTAACCTCAGCGATGATTAAAGGACTTAATCAAACAACTGAACAAAACACAGCTATTGCCGGTGTTAAGCATTTTCTTGCAGCTGGGGACACTGACGGCATCGATAGAGGTAATGCGCTGCTTTCTCAAGATCATTTAATTACTTTGCATGCCCAAAGTTATATGGCCGCAATTAAAAATGGAGCTCAAGTAATCGGTGTAGGATTAAATAGTATTAACGGTAAAAAAAATCATGGATCGAAATTTTTAATTCAAAATATTTTAAAAGAAAAATTTAAGTTTGATGGCATCGTGACAACAGATTGGCAAGGTGCAAGTTATGTATTAGGTTGTTGGGAGGGGCGTTGTGGACAGGCAATTAATGCCGGAATCGATGTGTTTTTAATTCCCATGGTGGCATCGATAGGAAAAATTGATCGTGAAGATTACTATAAATTATTTATCGAAAATACGATCAAACAAGTTGAAAATGGATCCATCAAAATGACACGCATTGATGATGCTGTGACACGAATACTACGAGTGAAAATTCGCAGTGGATTGTTTGATGCGCCTATGCCAAGTTTACGAGCGTTTTCAGGAAATGAGCAATTTTTAGATAATCAAGCCTTTCGCTTGATAGCCAGAGAAGCTGTTGCAAAATCCTTAGTGTTATTAAAAAATGATCAAAATATATTGCCATTAAATCAGCAGGCAAAAATTTTATTGGTAGGGGATTCTGTTAGGGATATTAAAAGTGCCACTGGAGGTTATTCAATGGGATTTAAAGATGCTGGCGGGAATTCAAAATATCCAGCGGGTATTACCTTGGAAAAACAATTTAAAAAAGTGGTAGGCAATATCACTTATAAAAATTCAAAACTGTTAAGCAAAATGGATATTGAAAAATACTCTGAGTTTGATGTGATTTTTCTAGTTTTAAAAGAGCCTATTTATGCGGGAATAAGTGGAGACGTTGCCACATTAGATTTTGCGAAGTTATACCCTGATGAATATAACTTATTTGAAACATTAGCTAAAACAGACAAACCTTTAGTCGTGATGTATTTAGGTGGTCGCCCTTTGTATATGAATAATATTTTAAATCAAAGCGATGCTGTTGTGGCAGCTTGGTTTCCAGGTACAGAAGTATCAGGCATTACCGATGTTTTATTTCGTAATGAACTGGGAGCTATAAATCAAGATTTTTTTGGAAAATTGTCTTTTTCTTGGCCTGCGACACCCTGTCAATTTGAAAATAATATCGGTCAAAAAAATTATGCTCCATTATTTGCTTATGGGTACGGTTTGACTTATGAATCCCCCAAAACTTGGCAAGACTTACCGGAAAGTTCAGTTGAGTGTCAACATTGATTTTCAACATTGATTTTCAATATTGATGATCACCTTTAATAATCAATAGGAATAAATAAATTAGTATGAATATTAATAACGCTGTGCATCATCGTTTCGCACCATTCTTGTTTGTATCACCTTTTTTAGTGATATTTTTTGTTTTAAATTTTTATCCATTATTAGTGTCACTATATATTTCCATGCATGACTGGTTAACAGGCAGTGCTTTGTCAGTTGAAAATATGGTATTTGATCCGTTGCATAACTATACAATTGCTTTGACTCATCCATTAATTAAAGATGCGCTAATCAATACCACATTGGTTGCATTGTTGTCGGTATTTTTAGTACACAGTTTAGCTTTAGGTTTAAGTAAATTAATTTTAAATAGTTTTACTTGGATTCAAGGTTTACTCTTAGTTATGTTGTTTGCTCCATTTATATTAAGTGAAACCAGTTTGTCTGATTCCTATATTAATGGGTTTTGGCAAATTCGAGGATGGATCGAAAGTCATATGCAAGGTGATACAGTACCTTGGTTTTGGCAGTTATTAAATAATCGTTACCCTGCATTATTTGTAGTGTTTGTATTGGGTGTAAAATACATAGGATTTTTTACATTAGTTTATACAATGGTCTTAAGAACCGTTTCAAATGATATAAAAGACGCTGCCTATTTGGAAGGCGCAAGTAGTTTGTTGGTCTTTTTTAAAATTGAAATACCCGCGATTCGCTCAATGATTATAGCAATGGTTATTTTATCATTTATCTTTTTTGTTCAATCAAGTGAAGTGTCGGTTTATCTTAAAAATCATCATAATGAGAGAGATATAGGTGTCACTTATTTTAGTTTAATGATGAAGTTATTGGGTGATAGAGAGTTTGGCCCTGCAGCTTCTTTAAGTTGGGCGTTTATATCAGCATTAGTAAGTATTGCATTAGTAATTTTTGTAATATTAAGAATGCTAAAATCAAAGAATTTTAAAAAAATAATTATTAAAAAGGTGGATTTGACATGAATTCAAAATATATGATTTCACGCTGTATCTGCACGTTTGTAATTTTGATTTTAGCGTATTTTATGATGCTGCCAATGTTCGAAATTTTAAAAGCATCGTTTAAAATGCAAAACTATTTAGAATCAATAAATGGTAATAATTATTCACTTCAATATGCGTATCTACAGCTAATGTCGATTCGTCCGTTTTTTGAAAATTTTTGGATGAGTTTTCGAATCTCGATATTGTGTGCGTTTATAAGTGCATTTTTCTGTACAACGGTAGCTTATGGACTGGTGATGTATCAATTTAAAGCACGTAATATTATTTTAGTATTATTGATTCTAATGCTTCTGATGCCGGAAGGGCTAAAAATTATCCCTTTTTATTTGGTATTGGATCAATTGGGTTTAATCGGGTTAGAAGAATCGCTATGGGTGCCATTTACTATACCTGCTTTGTGTGTGTTTATTATCAAACAATACATATCCACCACTATCAGATTAGATACCATTGAAGCAGGTCGAATTGAAGGTGCTTCAGAGTGGATAATATTTTGGAAATTAGTTGTACCATTATTAATGCCTGCCTTAATAGTGGTACTTGTGATTCAATTTGCATTTATGTGGAATCAATTTGACTTGGCTTTTTTTACCTTAGAAAATGATGCGGTCCAACCCATTTCTGTAATCAGTCGTGGATCTGATTTGCCTCCGATCACTTATGCAATTTCAAGTTTTTTCCCATTACTGATTCTTTTGTTAGGTTCAAAATATATCATACGCTTTGTGGACAGTGCTTTTTAAGGTGGATGGATCGAGAAAAAGTGATCGTAAATTTGTGTTGGATTGTGTTTAGGGGTAAGTTAATCCTAATTCATGATTAAAAATTAGTTACTCTAATAAACTGAAACTTGATTGTAAAATAGTTGAAGGGGAAGGATGTTTGGAAGGTAAGAAAAGTGGCTAAGTGTTAGTTAAAATAATTAGTTTCCTAAAGAGTGATCATCCTTGATCACTTGAATGAAAATTATTAAAAGCGGACGCCAACTGATGCTGTGATTGGTTGCGTTTTAGCAAATGATCCAGGTTCACCTAATAATGTATAATCCGAATCTAGTTCAGAGAATACGCCATAAGTATGTGCATCATAACCATTATCAACAAAGCTTCTAATTTCTGTAGAAAGTTCTATTACAAATTTACCAACATTTAGACCCACTCCAAATGGCGTGTAAATGTCGTCTTGTGAGCTAACCCCGTCTATCATTTCCATTGCAATCCCGATTCCAGAATAGAAAAATAGACCTTGACCGTCTAAATTAACCCCCGTTAAAAATTCCAAGCTAGCTCCTTCTACTTTGCTGTCAAAATGGCAGCCAAGTTTTGTTTTTGCATTTTCAATACGGCAATCTTCAAATTGATGATATTCCGCTGATATAGCTGTCCATGCAGAGTATACATATTTTATGTCCAGTGATTGCCCTTCCAGAATAAACTCTTCAGAAACTAAATCGCCTGTTGGATTGTGTTCATAATTGATGGTGCCATACGAGATATATTTACCATAATTAATTTGGAGAGTAGGTCGAAAATTGTCAGCAAAAGTGGGTAATGACATTAGTGATACAGCTATAATGCCTAAGACTTTAAGAAACGGTCTCATGTGAATTCCTTGTGGTTAAGTGTGTTTAAATTCTAAGAATGTGAATTATAGGTTAAATGCTTAAACTGTACAATTTTCCGTCAAAATAAGTGCCATTCGTAAAATTATTGCTATTTTTTGTAAATAAATAAAATCACCCTGATTACATAAGTCCTTGATATTTAACAATATGTCATTCAATAGGGGGCAAATACCCCAAAAGTGATGTGGAAATTAAAAAATGATGGGTGCATTATGTGATTAATAATAAAACCAAGGGGTATAAAATGGCTATCGAAAAGACTTTGAGTATTATCAAACCTAATGCCGTCAAACAAAAGCATGTAGGTGAAATTATTTCGATGTTGGAACAAAATAATTTGCGTATTTCCCAAATGAGAATGTTGCAATTGGATAACGTGCAAGCAAAAATGTTTTATCAAGAGCATATTGGTAAGTCATTTTTTGACGAGTTATTGAATTTTATGCTTTCAGGTGAAATTGTTGTGTTAAAGCTTGAGGGGGAAAATGCAATTGCTAGGTATCGAGAATTAATGGGCGCGACTAACCCATGCGATGCTAAAGAAGGGAGTATTCGAGAAAAATTTGGAGATAAAACGGATCTCACTCAAAACGCAGTGCATGGTTCAGATTCAAAAGAATCCGCGAAACGAGAATTGGCTCTATTTTTTAAGTGATTGCGATTTTTTATTTTTTAAAAATGTTTTGTATTCAATAACTGGTAAATCTTCATGTTTGATAATAGAGCGTTTAGTTAAACGATATCGATAACAAAATACTTCAAACCAATGCTGTAAATGTTGAGCACTTTGTTTGTGTCCTAAGGCATTAATTACCTTTGCAGCAACTTCTGCTGTAGCTAAATGTCCAGGCTTTTCTGATTGTCTTAAAATATAATTTGAATTGTTATAATCAATTAACGTTTCATTTAAAATATCAGGTGCAATCGATATCATTGGTAAACTATGTAGTTTCGGTGTTTTACGATACATTCTTGCTGCTTCTCGCCATGTGCCATCTAATAAAATCAACAATGGAGTTTTTGTTGAATCCATTTGTAGTGGTTGTTCTATATTAGGTTCGTATACTATTTGATTGTCCATTGCATAATCTTTTGGAAATACTATAAATGGTTGGTATTTTGAATTTTCAAGCAGGGCTAAAAATTTTGCATCAGGGTTGGTGCGAGAATATAAAAAAACGTGAGTGTCTTCAAATATATCGGCAATCAAGCGGCCAGTATTGGATGGCTTTAATATTTCAATGTCATGTAATAGTAAGCAAAACGAAATGGGGCTTGTGTCTACTTGTTTTAAATCACAGATACAATGATGTTCAGCAATTTGACAAATAGGGCACCGAATTGTTTTTATTCCGCGAGCTTTAAACGGGCGAGTGCATAGGGATTTTCGATATAAATAAAGATCGTGAAATTTCGACATAAATTATTTGGTGCAAGGAATTTAAAAGGATTTGAGCAAAGAAGGGAGTATTTAAAATGGCTCCTCGAGCTGGACTCGAACCAGCGACCAATAGATTAACAGTCTACTGCTCTACCAACTGAGCTATCGAGGAACATCTTAAAATCTTTAATAAGCTTAACCAATTTTGGTGAATTGGTCGGAATAGTAGGATTCGAACCTACGACCCTCTGGTCCCAAACCAGATGCGCTACCAGGCTGCGCTATATTCCGGACTAATTAAAGTCGTAAACAAAATGGCTCCTCGAGCTGGACTCGAACCAGCGACCAATAGATTAACAGTCTACTGCTCTACCAACTGAGCTATCGAGGATTATCTTGTCAACGCGGCGAATAATAGGGATGAGACGGCCTCGAGTCAAGCGTAATTTGTTGTTTTTTATCAACTTTTTTTAAAATGCTCAAAATAAAACCATTCTTGGTGAAAAAAAACCAATTTAATCAAAGTTAGGCACAGAAATTGGATTGTTGACACTAAATACAAATAATTTGTCAAAAAGCGGAGAAACAAAATGACCTTTGATGTAATCGATTCGTTAGTGAAAATATTAGTGGGTGTGCTATTAAGTGGCGCTTTATACCTAATCATCACCAAGAAAAAGGACAAAACCTTCGATATTGGCCTGACAGAGCTGAATGCTAAGCGAGAACAGCTGGAGTACGTGGCGCGTAAAGTCGGCAATGTGCATTACATTTACCAGCAATACATTGCCCTAGTGATTGAATTTACCCGCTACGGCAAATCTTGGCCTAAGGCAAGACGAGACGAGTTAAGTAAAATGACTCGTGAGCTCGTTGAGGCGTTTGTGCAATTAACAGACGCTGAAAGCACATTGTTATTATTAGGTGAGAAAAAACTAGAAAGAGCGCTTCGATCTTATGGCGCCAAAATAGTGTCCATTCGCCGATTAGTGAATTCGGAAAAAGAAACCTTTTCAAGTAACGAGCTGTTACAAATAGAAGAAGCCAAAAAAGACATCTCTCGATTAAAAGAGACATTCTTTGACACATTGAGTGATCGATACAATCCACGCAAAACATTGAAGTTAGCATCATGACCACAAATACTAAGAAAAAATGCAAACGCTGCGCCCAAGCGCGTAGTTTTGGCTATGTGGTTTTGGGTTGTATGGTGATTATGTATGTGTCGATGCGGGTTTTAGGGGGCGCTTGAGTTTAAAAGGTGGCAAGGATGCCACCTTAAAGGGACGTTAAAATACAAATTATATTAATTAAAGCAAAATCCACTGATCATACTGAATCAAATACAAAACCTTTTTCACTTTGCTATACCCCAATTTATTCACTAAAAACTGATAATTATCCAATTGAGATTGATAACTCAATTTCTGAGCCTCAATAAATTCAGCTTCACTTTGATCCTCTTGCATCTTGCTAGATTTATAATCGATCACCCAAGCTTGGTTTTGATCATCCACCACAAATACATCCAAAATATAATCACGCACTTGGCCATTATTAGAATGATGGCTGATCGGGTATTCGCAATGTTTAATGGGTTGTTGATCAATCCAATGAATGTGTTTGCTGTTTAATAAATTATTAATCAACGGTTTGCAGATGCTTATTGCACGCTGAATTTGTTGATTAGATAATCCTAAATTTGAAAGCTGGATGTTATAAAAGGGCAGGCGTTGTTCCCAATCTTTTGATTGATACTTTAAGACACCCTCAATAATCATTTGCTCTAAACAACTATGTAAAAATGTGCCCACACTGCTTGCAAATGGATTGCTGGTTAATTCAGGCCAGTTATATTTGTGATTGTCTATTTCTTTAAGTGAAGAAATATCTTGTCTGAAGCTTAATAATGGCTGTTTCTGAGTGATTTGAATACTTTCCCAGTCATCCACTAGTACAACTTGAGTTTTAGGGACTACTGCTTGAACATCGGTTAATTCAAATTGTGTTTCAGGTTTTGCTTTTTTACTTTTTAGCAGTCCTAAACTTTTATGATGTTCATCAATTTCAATGCAATCATGTTTAACAGTGTCCCATAATAAATTAAAGAACGTACCCGATCTTGGCGTCGACCATACTTCTTTTTCATCATCAAATTGTGATTGTCCATAAAGTGATAACGATTGCACAGCGCGAGTGGCGGCTACATATAATAATCGAGACAGCTCAAATTCGGATTTTTGTTTTTTGATGTTTTCAATATATTTGTACTGGCTAGAGGCAGATTTTGGGTCGCTAGAGCTTTCAATGGGAGCAAGTAGTAATTGGCTTTGGTTGCCAACAAACCGTTCTTCCCATAATAATAATTGTTTGCCATCGCGCATTCCCGATTTTTGTAATTGAATCAAATACACATGATCAAATTGCAAACCTTTAGATTTGTGGATAGTCATCAATTGTATGTTGGCGGGTTTGCTTGAATTAGCAAATAACGCATTTACTGCATTATTTAATATTTCTGGTTTTGATTGAACTTGATTGTATTCTAATGAGTTTAATAAATTCAAATACGCATCAAACGCTTCTTGGTTTTGAGTGTTTTGTAAATGCGCGCCGCCTAATTGATACCAAGTTTGTTCTAACCATTGACTTAAAGGCAGGCGCATCATTTGTTGTAAACTATGTTCAATGCTGTCTACAAATCGTTGGACTTTTGCATTGGGTTCAACCAATAACCACGACTTTAATCCTGATAAGATCGTCGGGCAGTTTTGATTTTGAATGGCTTCTATTTCTTCAAAAGACAAACCTAATAATGGCGATTGTAATAACCCCGTCCAATTTAATCGATTTCCCAAGTGCAATAAACTTAATGTTAAGTGCAGCGCATCGTTAATAATAGGAAGGTTATTTAATTGAACCAAGTCCAATGCTTGAAACGCCATGTTGTGTTGTTTAAACATTTGGATCAATGTAATTAAGTGGCGTTTTGATCTCACTAATATTGCAAAGGTGGCGTCAGGATCCAGTAATTGTTTTTCTAAAATATCAGCAGTAACATGGCAAGCCTCTAATTGCGCGGCATCAAAGTTCTCATTATTACTGTTCATTAAATAAGTGTTTGTATTTAAAGCCTCAATAGCAGGACGAGTGCTGTCGGCTAAAGAGTATTTTACTGCGGCTTTTTCAATGTTATTTTTGGCTGGAAAAATATTGCTAAAACTGTCGTTAAACCAATTCACTAAATTTGCTTGAGAACGAAAATTAGCCGTTAGGCTGACTTTTTCTAATTTTATTTCGCCAATGCCGTGTTGCGCAGTATGCAAAAATAAACTCACATTGGCACCACGAAATCCATAAATAGACTGCATGGCGTCACCGACACAAAAAACCGTTTTACCAGACGCCGCATCCCAGTTTTGAGTGAGTTGTTGAATTAAATTGACCTGTGAAGATGAGGTGTCTTGAAATTCATCAATTAATAAATGTGATAATTGATAGTCTAACGATTGAGCTAATTGTGTCGGTGCGTCGTCAAACCCAAGTGCCTGTCTTGCTTTTATACTGACTTCTTGATGATCTACTTTGCCTTTTTGTTTAAATACCACTAAAAGCTGTGCGTATAAAATAGGCAGTAAGTGCAACATGGCTTGAATGATGTTGTTTTGTGATTCTGAATAAGTTTGATCGGGAATCGTGCTGATTTGACCCAGTTGATCAATAAATTCAGGAAATTCAATTAAAGACTTTAACAGTGAAACCGCTTTGTCTTTAACGGGTTTGTTTTCTTTGCCTGCGGCGAATCCATTTTTAACCGTTAAGGATTTTCGTAACGTTAATGATTTAGTTAGTGTAAAATCTAAAATTAATTTAAACGTATCAATTTGATCGTATTTAAACGGGAATGAAAACGGATATTGATTATTAATATCAGTAATAGAGTCACCTGACCCCGCTGTTTGTTTTAGATTAAATACACCTAGGCAAGCGGTTTCATATAATTCTTGCCAAATATCACTGGATACTGAATTTTGTAATTGAAATAATTGTGAATCAATTACACGATTAAAGCTGTCCTCAAAATAGCTTTGGTAAGTATCAAAGTTGATACTTTCGTGCATGATGGGTAATTTACCCAACCATTGCTCTCGGGTGTTTAAAAAATCGCATAACAACGTTTCAAGTTTTAAATAATGATTGTCTAAATGTTTTAAAATCGTAATTAAGTGCGCTGTCCAATCATCGGGTGTCGCACTTTGTAGTTGTGCAATCAGTTGTTTGGATGCCAGTGAATATAATTCACGAGAATCGTCGTCACGTGAAATGTTCGCCCCAAAACCAGAGGCAAACGGAAGATTTTGAGTAAGAATTGAATTTAAACTATCAAAGGTCACAATCGTTAAACGGTTTGGGTTTTTCTCTAGCTGCCAATTAAATAACTCATTATTCTCTAATGCTTTTTTGGCTAGCTCCCAGCTCAGTTGTTTGTGTGGCTCAATTGGCTTATCAAATTTAGCGCTGTGTAGAGCGCTTAACACACGTTCACGCATTTCTGCTACGGCTTTTCTGGTAAACGTAATTGCCCATATTTCTTCGGGGCGTTTGACCATGCTCAATAGTTTTAAATAACGTTGGGTTAATAATTCGGTTTTACCAGAACCAGCAGGGGCTTCACATAAAATGGATGTCGTGCAGTCTAAGCTTTTGTCACGAGCGGGTTGATCGGGTGCAATAAATTGAGTGCTCATAATGAGGCTCCCGTTTCAATTTCGTCATCAAGAATGGTTTCATCACTTAAGTATTCTTTACACAAACTTTGGTACTCGCAATAGGTACATAAATCACAGGGTTTACTTGGATGATCACCGTCTGATATTAATTGAATGCTGTGTTCAATATTTTGTTGCCAATATTCAAGGCATTCTGAAAACGATTCTTTTTCCATCCACTTGGCTTTTTTGTCATTTTTTAATTCTTCAACACTAGAGAGGCCCGGTGCAATTTCAATTAAATTGTCTTTTTGTACACCTTGGTAAACTTGGTTGTTTAATAATTCAGTCGGGGTGATTTTGGCAAATCCAATGCCACTCACAGAATCTTTGTTTTTTTCACTTAAAGCATAAATAGGTAACTGCGGATCTTTGATCGGATCACTGAACCATTGTTTAATATCGGTTTTACCGGATTTATAATCCCAAAAATATAGCGAGCCATCTTTTAATTTATCAATTCTGTCAACGCTCATTTTAAGTTGAATGTTACCAAACTCTAATGTGCGTCTTGCCTCTATACCTAACACCGTAAACTCACCGCGTTGTTGTTCGGCTTGTAAAAATAACAGAATTAAGCTGGATAAATATTCTTGCTCTAAACCAATAATGGTGTCAGACAATGGCGCAAGTTTTGTGCGGTTAAATTCACTTAAACATTCTTCAAGTTTGGGTGTGATCAATTCTAGTAATTTTTGATCGTTATAACTTTTTAAAGAAATTTGATTCGTAACAATGCGGTATATTTTTTCTAAACAATTATGAATGATATTACCGCGCTCAAACGCTTGAATGCCCGTATTTGCAGTGGCCAATGCTTTTACTTTGCCACGGTATTGCATGAATGCTTTAAGCGGACATTGATTAAACGTTTTGATGTAATAAGTTGAGCCGGGAAGCGCGGTGGTTTGTTCGGGTTTAAAACTTGAAGTTTGATTCCATGTTTGGGTGTCTATCTGTTTGTCACTGTTTAGAATTAAATCATTCAATTGATTGTTGGTTTTATCAATGTCGATTATTTTCCAGTCTGGTAATAACTGACTAGGTAAAACAGGCTGTCCGTCTTTAGTTTTACTAAAACTGAATGTCACGTCATTTGCTATGCCTGCTAGCGCATCGGTTAATTCTTGGGTGTAGGACAATTCACGTTCCATAGAACAGTGGGGTAATTGATATTTTTGTTGTAATGCTTGAGGTAAAAATGGGTGCGCACTTGCAAAACTTGGCCATGCGCTTTGGTCCATTTGAATAATCCATGCTTTATCAAAGGTTAAGCCTTTTGCTTCTAAAGTACCCATAACTTGTAAGTGCGAATAAGGCGTTTGAGCGTGAAATTGTCGGTTGTTAACAATTTGGTTTAATAAGCTTAATGCCTGTCCAATTTTAATGTCGCCTAATAAATCATCAAACTGCGCTAATTCGTCAATACACTGCGGCCAATGTTTAGCTTGTTGGTGTTCTAATGACGTTAATACACGCGCACCGGGCCAATTTAGCGCGGTTAATTGTTTGTTAAAGTGTTGCGTCCACTTTGATGGCAGTTGAGCGTTGCTTCGGTTAAGTGAGAAAAACAATTCGAAACGTTCACTTAAATCATTTAGATGCGCAAAACGCTTTAAAAAGAATAACCATTGTTTGTGTGTCAGCTGTGCAGTGTTTTCTTCACGTAAACGCGCTTCGCATAATGCTTGTAAATGCAGAGAATCAATTTTTGGCTCGTCTTCATTTTCGTCAGTGTCTTCAACTTGAAAAAATGGACTCAATAAAAACTGGCTGATATTTTGAAAATCAATTTCAACGACATTTAAACTCAATGCATTTAATGCCGATTGCACAATTGGCGCTTGAGATAATGTGCTGGATGCGGTGATGTTAAAATCATCAATGCTTAAATCTTGCTCATTGCTTGCCACTAACAAACTAGGCTCAAATACCGTTTTAATACAGTGTTCAATCTTGGTTTTTAAATTGGCTAAATCGTGCACAATCAATGCAACGGTTTTATCAGGTTGATGACACATATATTCATAAGCGTCTTGTACCATGGACGTTACTTCATGATCTAAATCTTCGCAAGCAACAATGGATTGTTGGACAGGTGTTTGTTGTTTTAACTCAATTTTTGTAAATGTCGTTTTTTTGCTTTTAAAAAACTCAAACAGCTGATTCCAAATAGTAGGGGCTTGCTCTAAATCGTAAGTAAATACTTGAGTAGGAATCGGTAAATGTGCTTCTTTAAATGCTTGGAGTAATAACGGCATTTTTTGACACGGGCATATTGCGTTTAAGCTATTTAAACGCTCAATAAATAGAGTCCTAAATTTTAAATAGATCGTGTATTTTTCTTCGTCGCTATATAAATCAGCTTCATCGGGCACACAAAACTGAGATTCTAAATCAAAGGCTTTGGCGCAAAGTTTGGCGCTTTGGTTGATGTTTAAAATTTCAGGGGATAATTCACCAATGATTTCTTGCCAGATACTTTCTATTTGGCTTGTATTTAAAACCCGTTTACAAGCAGGTAAAAAAGAGGACTGTCTTAAAAGTTGATCCCATAACAATTTTTCGTAATTGCCAAGGGAGTAGATTTTTTTAGAGACGCGTACATTGTTGCTGTAATCAGATTCTTCATTAAAGGCACTGTGATCTTGAGCGAATGCTCTTGCCAGTCGGTTGTTGGGCGTTAATAAAAGCCTTAAATCGTTGGTTTTTTTTGAGTCTGCGACAGTGTTGGGGGTGTCTGGCGTAGTATCAGAAGTGGTTGAATCAGAAATGTCGTTGCCAAATAAATCTTGTTGAATATTAGGTGAAGTCATGGGCATCAATAAAATCAAAAAGATTAACTGATGCCCGTTTTTATATCAAGGTTATATCAAGTTGTTACAGGTTATGTAAATCAATGTCCAATGCGTAAATGACACCTAAAATCATTAATAAACTAGCAAGAAATGGATGCATGATTTTTGATGGAATGCGTGTTGATAATTTAGCGCCAAGCATAACCATTGGAATGGAGCCGATAATTAATGAAATTAATAAATACCAATCAACATTACCTAGTGAATAATGAAACATGCCAGCTATAAATGTTAATGGCACTGCGTGGGCAATATCAGTACCGACCACTTCTTTGGGTAACAAAATAGGAAATAACACCATTAAAATGGCAGTGCCTAATGCACCTGCACCCACTGAAGATAATGTCACAAAGGATCCAACAAATAATCCAAGTGCCACGGTAAGTATTAATTGAGCGCGGGGAGACAATTTTTGTTTAACAGATAATTGTTTAAGGTGAGGGCGAAAAAATAACACCAATGCAGTAATCACAAGCATGATGCCAAGAGCTTGGGTAAGTATGTGAGTGTAATCGACATCTTCAAAACGTTTTAAAAAGATAAAGGTTAATAAAGCACCAGGGATAGAACCTGCGGAAAGTTTTGCTACCACGCTCCATTTTACATGGCCTTGGCGCGCATGGGATACCATGCCCGAACCTTTGGTGATGGCAGCATAAATTAGGTCGGTACCAATTGCGATTTTGTGGGGAATACCAAATAAAATTAAGATCGGAGTCATTAACGCGCCACCGCCTACACCTGTGATGCCTACTACTAAACCGACACCGGCTCCGGCTAAAATAAAGTCTAAATTTGCTATTAAAAATTCGATTATAAACACAGATACTACTCAAAAGGTTAGGGGGGTTACAAAAAGGTGGTAAATTTAATGATTTCTCTTTATTCTTTGAAGGAATATTTTCTTCTATTTTTATAACAATAACATGACTAACGGTCGAGATCTCTTATTTAACGGTGCTTATAGCCTGTTTTGTGGTTTGGAAATCGATTCAATTAAGGGAAACATAAATGAAACTGCAACAACTTAAATACATATGGGAAGTCGCTCATCATGATTTAAACGTTTCAGCGACAGCGCAAGTCTTATATACATCGCAACCTGGCATCAGTAAACAGATTCGTTTATTGGAAGATGAGTTGGGGGTGGAAATATTTGCACGCAGTGGCAAACATTTAACTCGCATCACTCCAGCTGGTGAAGCTGTATTAAAAATCGCAGGCGAAGTATTACGTAAAGTGGAATCAATCAAACAGGTTTCACAAGAATTTAGTGATGACAAGCGTGGCTCATTAACTATTGCCACCACGCACACTCAAGCGCGTTATGCATTACCGCCTATTATTGATCACTTTATTAAAGATTACCCAGACGTGTCATTACATATGCATCAAGGCACGCCTGTGCAAATTGCCGAAATGGCAGCGGACGGCACAGTAGATATCGCTATTGCCACCGAAGGCATGGAATTGTTTAACGATTTAGTGATGATGCCGACGTATCGCTGGAATCGATCGATCATCGTACCTAAAACCCACCCACTTGCACAAAAATCAAATATAACGCTAGAGGATGTCGCAGAATTTCCACTGGTTACCTATGTATTTGGATTTACGGGGCGTTCTACTTTAGACGATGCGTTTTTCTCAAAAGGATTAACACCTAAAGTAGTATTTACCGCAGCTGATGCCGATGTGATTAAAACCTACGTTAGATTAGGTTTGGGTGTTGGGATTGTAGCGCATATGGCACATGACCCAGTTGCAGACAGTGATTTGGTTGCAATTGATGCCAGTCATTTATTTAAAGCAAGCATTACAAGTATTGGTATCCGTAAAGGCACGTTCATTCGTGGATTTATGTATAAATTTATCGAATCGTTTGCACCGCATTTAGATAAAGCGACAGTCAATAAAGCGATGAGTATTGCTAGTAAACAAGAGCTTGATGAATTGTTTAAAGATATAGCTTTACCTACCTTTTAACTTCAATTCATAAAAAAAGCCTCATTTGAGGCTTTTTTTATGTCTGTAATTTAGTTGCTGGTTTTATTTTTTAGTTGTTTATGGTTTGAATGGCTTCTTGAACACCAAAAAATGCTGGTTTTTTCTCGAAGTTATCATTAAACATTAATGGCCAATCTGGAAGTTTTCTATCTCCATTGTTTTCATATAACCAGCTATCTAAATCCGCAACGCCCCAAACGGTAATCCCTCCACGGCGGTGTTCTGGCACAACATCTAAATACGCTTCAATGATTTCTTTATATCTTGCCTTTTGTGCAGTTAAGCCTGTGCATGATACGTTGCAGTCATTTCTGTTTATAAAGTCATTGTTTTCATTTTCATCATAAACGTTGTTGATTCGTACATCTAATTCAGTAATTTTTACCATCAAATTTGGATCTATATCGACAATTTTTTGCATGGCAGAGCGAATATTGCTAATGGGTGGCCAGCTATTAACGACATGCATTTGAAAACCTACTCCATCAATTGGTACGTCATTATCCAATAACCCTTGTACTAAATTAACTAATGCCGTGGTTTTGTCGCTGTTTTCTTCAGTATTAAAATCGTTGTAATACAAAATCGCCGTTGGATCAGCTTCTCTTGCTGTTCGAAATGCTTCGTCGATGTAGCTTGAACCATTGTATTGATTAAAATATACCGAGTTTCTAAATCCGTTGTTATTTGTGTGGCCACTGCCATCATTTGGATCAAATAACGCTTCATTTACAACATCCCAGCTATACACTTTGCCTTTAAAGTGGGTCGCTGTTCGTGTGATTTGCTCTTTGAATTTTGTTTTAAAATCATTACCAGGATTGATTGCCCAAGAGGGTAATTGTGATGTGTGGTGCCATACTAATGCATGTCCATGTACACCAATATCATTGTTGATCGCCCAATCTACTATCGCATCTGCTTCAGTGAAACTGTTTTCAACGTAGCTCATTTTCATTTTGTTTTCGACAGTGATTTGTGAAAAATCCGCTTTAAGAATATTTTGACGAGTGGTGTTAGTTAAAATACTCACGCCACTTGTACCGGTTCCATCTGGAATGGCCAACCCAATTGGAAAGGGTGCTAAAGATGATAAGCCATTACCAATACCTGCATAATCATCGCCACGATTGCTATCAATGGCGCTAATCTCATCACTGCCTTTACCTAAGTCAATTGTGATAGGGTTTAAACACGATTTGATTTGTGCGGCATATTCGTTCCATTGCCATGCCCAACCACCAGCATAACCGCCATTCACTAATGCTTGGCACATTTGTTCAGTGGTTAAGTCGGCATATTGTGATTTTAATGGCGCATCATTGCTGTTTTTTAACCCGTCATTCACATAAAACTCACCCACTACAATCGGCTTATCGACATTCCAATAGGACGCATCATGGTGGAAGACTGACCAGTCACCTTGTTTACCTTCATTGTTGTAATAGTGAGGTTGGTAAAAGTCTAATATAGATAAAGGGTTGTTATTGTTCAAAGCCATTAAACGCTCATCAGAATACAAGTTTGTCCCACCAGCAACGTCAGAGTTGTATTTGCCCATTGACTTTGAACCAGTAGTGACTAATGCCGTTTGTCCATTATCAATGGCAGTTTGATGGATGGCAGCGGCTAATTTTGCAGTCACTCTTTGAATGTCTTCTAAAGTTAACGCGTTTGCTTGAGCTGTATTGACTGTCGTACGTTCAGCAAACCAGCTTTCTGTCATGTTTTCTGGCTCGTTAAAAATTTCCCATGCTACTAGAGCTGGATGGTCATTTAACTGGGTCACCATTGGCGTAATAGCATTATCGATATAAGACTGTAATACGTTGTTTTGCGTTAATAACTTGTAGTTGTCAGCAACCGGCGGGTTTCTAAATTCGTTATCGTTAAGCATATCAAAGGACCATAACGACGGCACAATATACACCCCTTGTTGTTGAGCGATATCTAACGCTGTTTTCATATCACGAATAAAGTTGGTTCCTGGGCCTGACACTAAGCCATTGTTCCAGCTAGGAGTTAAATACCCGTCAGTATGAATCCACCAGCGTAATGTGTTGCCACCGGCTTGTTTTAAATCTGTAATCGCTTGGTTTAATTGATTAGTATCTACACCATTTCCAACGTCACTGGCAAAATCGAACCATGCAATGTTAAACCCTGATAGATACAACGGCTCACCCATGTACATAATACGATCTGCTGATGTCCCTTGACCTGGATTTAAATCTTCTAATTCACAGCTTCCAGGGGCAGGGTCCGCAGCGCCACCTACATAAATGCAGCTCAACTCATTTTCCCAGCCCCAGCCATCACCATTATCATCTGTAGAAGCATCGGCTTTACAATAAGGATCATTGTTAATAGTAACAGTGCATATTGGTAGAGCAGGCGCACTAACCATCACATTGATGCTGTCGTGTTCAATAAATCCATCGCCGTAGTTTGCACTTAGCTTAACTGTGTATGCGCCAGAAGTGGCAAATGTGTATTCCAATGTATTGTTGTTAAATGTTTTATTGTCCACTGTCCATTGATATGAAATAGGGGAGCTATCAAAATTGATGGCTAAATTAATGGTTAAGCCAGAATTCGACACAATAGAAATTTCTGGCTCTGGCTGGTTATTTATTACAGATACCGAAATGGTTTTTGAATTGCTTTGATTCGGATTGTTGGCGTCAGTAGCGCTCAAGGTAATATCGTATTGCCCGATTTCACTAAAACTATGAGTAATAGATGGGCCAGATTTTTTGATGCCGCCAATGTCCCATTCATAGCTAATATTTGAATTAGGATTGTCGACAGTTAATGTCAGTGTATCTGTAATATCTATTTGTGTTTTGCTTAATGTAAATTCAACATCAATCGGTTGATCGATGACTGCTTGTGTAGCAGAAATAGTTTGAGCAAATTCAGCGCTTTGGTTCGCAGAATCTGTAACAATTAATTTAATATCAAAATTGCCTGCTTCGGTAAATTCATAACTGATTTGTTTTTGTTCACTGGTTTGGTTATTAATGGTTTGGTTGTTAATGAACCATGTATAACTTTTAATTTCATTATCATCACTTGAATTACTTGCATCAAAATCGACTGTAAATGGAATTTGGCCTGACAACGAAGATGAAGTAAACCTTGCAGTAGGAGGGTTGTCATTGGTTTGATTTGAGCCAAAATCCACCAAAAAAACAGGGAATGTGACTGAATTGCTGCCATCATCAATCATCAGTGACACATATTTAGGGCCATCTATTACGTCCACCCATTGACTAATATCTAAATTTTCAGTTGAACCTAGATTTAAATTGTTCTCAATAAGTGTCCATTTATATTGTAACGCGTCATTTTCAGGATCTTGCGAGTTTGAAAAAACCGTATTATTGACTTGGTTAGGTGTTGCGCTAGGCGCGTTATTTTTGGGTGAATCACCAAGTGGCTCGATGCATGAGCTAAGCGCAATCAGTGTTATAGCGCTCATGGCTATTTGGAAAGGTTTAATCATAGTTACTCTCAATTTATTTTAAATGTAATCATTTACATTTTATATGTTACTTTCTTTGTTTAATAGTGAGTATGTGACATTGTGTTAACTAGTTTTGTATTAATAATGTAACTGAGGTTCGTTTCTCATTACCAATGGATGTAAAATATCGGTTCGTTTATAGGGCTATAACAGTTAAACTACCCATAATTAGTTAGTTTATGTTGTTATTAAAGAGGCAAAAATGGATATCAAGATCGATATTACCCAACCCGCACAAGATTATTTGGCTGGATTATTAGATAACCACGACGTTAAAGGTGTTTCAATTCGATTATTTGTGACGCAACCTGGTACTAAATACGCAGAGACTTGTTTGTCGTACAGCAAGCCAGGTGAAGAAAAAGCCGATGATGAAATCATTCAATTAGAAAAATTTAAAGTCTACCTTGAAAAAATGAGCATGCCTTATTTGGACGAAGCACAGGTAGATTATCAAACAGCAAATTTAGGTGGTCAATTAACCATCAAAGCGCCAAATGCTAAAATGCCAAAAGTGTCAGCAGACAGCCCAATTGAACAACAAATTCAATATTTGTTGCACACACAAATCAATCCAGGTTTGGCTTCTCATGGTGGCGATGTCACACTAGAAGAAATTACAGAAGATATGGTTGCGGTTTTAAAATTTGGTGGAGGCTGTCAGGGCTGTTCATCTGTTGATCTAACCTTAAAAGAAGGGGTTGAAAAAACCTTGCTTGAGCATGTGCCTGCACTTAAAGGTGTAAGAGATGTTACCGATCATACGGATACTGAAAATGCTTATATGTAATGATTAGGTGAATTAAAAAAAGAGGCGAAAGCCTCTTTTTTTTCAAACTACAAAGACAATAAGCGAAATTGTAAAAAAATAGATCAAATAGGGTTGTGTATTTTTATTGTTAACCACTATTCAGGAGTTTTATTTTTCATCGTTGAATGTTGAATGTTTGCATAAAGGAAAGCCCCATATTTAAAAAGCTATGAAATAGTGCATTTCATAGCTTTGAAAGTATTTAAATTTGATTTAATAACCAACGAGTTAGTAATCCTACAGGGCGGCCCGTTGCGCTATGAACTTTACCCGTATTCCAACCGGTGCCTGCTATATCTAAATGTGCCCAAGTATAATTAGCTGTAAATTCTTTTAAGAACATTGCAGCTGCAATTGATCCACCTGCACGACCTGCAGAACCTGTATTACGAATATCCGCAAATCCTGCTTGTACTTCTGGTTCATAATCATCCGTTAACGGCATTGGCCAAGCGCGATCCCATGAATGATCGCCTGCTTTTAATATTTGTGCATTTAAATCTGCATCATTAGTAAATACCGCGGTTAGATGATGACCAAGAGCGATGACACAGGCACCCGTCAAAGTCGCTACATCAATGACCACTTTAGGATTAAAGCGTTCGGTATAAGTTAATGCATCGGCTAATATTAAGCGTCCTTCAGCATCGGTATTAAAAATTTCAATCGTTTTGCCGCTCATACTGGTTACAACATCACCAGGTTTACTTGCATTTCCTGCTGGCATGTTTTCTACGGCAGCCACCACAACCACCAAATTAAGTTTTGGTTGTAATTCAGCAATCGCAGCAAACGTACCAATGACACTTCCTGCACCTAACATGTCGTATTTCATTTCGTCCATACCAGGGCCGGGTTTTAAACTGATGCCACCAGTGTCAAACGTTACGCCTTTACCTACAAGTGCGAATGGCGCTTCATCGCCATTACCGTTATATTTTAATGCGATTAATTTAGGGGGTTCAACACTGCCTTTAGAGACGCTTAATAATGAACCCATCCCTAACTGTTGCATGTCCGATTCTTCTAATATTTCAATACTGCAGTTGTCATATTGATTCGCAAGCGCTTGAGCTTGCTGTGCTAAATAAGTCGGTGTGCAAATATTAGGTGGAAGATTGCCTAACTCTTTTGTGATATTAGCACCATGCGCGGTCGCTTTACCTTCAATGATTGCACGATTTAACGTTTCATCAGTACCAACAAAGCAGATGGACTCTAATTTGATTACAGTTTGTGGTTTGCTTAAAGTAAGGTGATACTCATAAAAACACTGCAAACCCGTTTGAGTGGCAAACTCTACAGCCCATGCCAGATCACGATTGGCTGGCAGAAAATTTTGAAGATCAAATTGTACACAGACTTCTTTAGTTTTTACGAAATTGATGGCACTTTGCACTGCTTTTTTGAACTGGTTTTCTTTAAATTTAGCTTGGTTTCCACAGCCAATTACGATGGTTGCACTTTGTTCATCATAAAATGGCGTAATTGCACCAAGTGATAAATCTAAACGGCCTTGTTCGGCTAATTGGGATAATTTAAGTGAGTCAGGGCACACTGCAAATGCACTTTGATATTGATCGTCAAAGGCAAAAACGATTTGAGTGTATAAATTTGGTTCAATTTTTTCAGTTAGTTGTATCTTCATTATTATTCCACTTATTTTTCATTGGGATCAAAGTACATGCATCAAATATAGAGGCTTCCTAATGATCGAATTTCTGTTAAAGTTCGCATTTTATAGATTAATTATAGTTTAAAGCAATTCATGGATAAAACCATCTATCTATGAAATCAAAATTCTTTAGTGTCTCAATTAAATATAGTTCTAATAAGAGCTTAATTTAATAAATTGCACTTATCTTTAATAGGTTTAGCTAGTGATACTTGCTCGATATATTACCAAACAAATACTGCTGCCATTTGCATTGATTTTATTTGTTTTACTTTTAATTATGATCAGTATGTCTTTGACTAAATTACTGAATAATCCTGTGATTGCAATTGCAGGGGTAGAAGTATTGTTTTTAAATGTCCTGTATAAAGTCCCAGGTTTAATGTACGAAGTGATGCCCATTGCTTTTTTTCTGGCAGCATTTATGGGAATAGGGCGTATGTACATGGATATTGAAATGCATGTCTTATTTTCCTGTGGCATCAGTAAAATGAAATTAATGGCATATGCTTTGATTCCGACACTTATTGTAATGGGGCTTGGGGCATTTTCAGAAAATATTATTCGACCATTGGCCTCTCAAAAGTATATTCAATTAAAAGATGATATGAACGATGTGTCGTTATTTGATTTTGTGGTGGCACAAACTTTCACTTCAATTGGCGATACAGGCAAAGTGATGTATGTCAGCAAGGTGGATCGAGACCTCAATCAATTTGAAACGGTGTTTATTGCGCAATTAGGTGAGCAAATTATCAAAGCAGAATATGGGAAGCTTGAACAAGAGATCATACAAACAGGTGATCAACAGACAAGTCAGCATTTTTTAAAATTAACAAATGGCACGTTGTATTTAAATTTACCTGGACAAAAAGGATATAGCGAAACGCAGTTTGAGCAATATCGGTTGTTAATTGAACAGGATAATCAAAAACCTTCCGACAGTAAATTACGCTGGTCAACATTGGAATTAATGAAAAAACCTAGTCCATATTGGCGAGGAGTGTTAGTTGAGCGTCTTTTCTATCCGCTTGTTTTTTTAGGGTTTTTACCCTGGGCACTATTTTTAGCTCAAACTCCTGCTCGTAAAAGCTATTATTGGAAATTGTTACCTTTGATTGTCATATATTCATTACATGGTTCTGGAGCATCGTATGTGCACGCTCAATGGCTGTCGCAATATTTAAATGTTTGGCTGGGGCGTTGGTATTGGGACGTGATTTTATTTGGGCTTGGGATGTTAGCTTATGGGTTACCCCAGTGGATAAATAAGATTAAGGCAAAACGTTTATGAATATTTTATCGCGTTATTTAACCAAACAAGTGTTTTTAGCCATGATGCTTGTGTTTTTATTTATGACTTCATTTTTCTTTTTACTTCGTTTTCTTGAGGAGGTGAATTATGAATTAGCAGGAAATTATCAATTTAAAGAAGCGTTCAATTATATATTATTGACTACACCTGAAATTACTTACGAATACATGCCATTTATTATTATGATTGGCTGCTTGTTTTCTTTAGGTAATTTATCTAACCAAAATGAATTAACCATTTTACGAGCAGCTGGTATGTCAATTGTGACAATTGTGCGCCCTGTATTTATGACAGTGGGGTTACTATTAACTTTAGTTGTTATGATTAACGAATGGGTGACACCTAAATTATCTCATCATGCTGACGTATTAAAACAAAGTGCTGCTTCTCAAGGTGGCTCATCTCGATATGGGGAGTGGAAAAAAGAAGAGGGTCAATTTATCTACATTGGATCAGTGGATCGGTCTGATATTTTTAATGTTCAAAGCTTTGAATTTTTTGGTAATAAATTAGTTCAAACTCAGAAATTTGATCAACTTGAATATCAAAATAATTGGCAGTCACAAGCTCAAAGTGTCACATGGCAATTCGATCAACAAAACTGGATACAATCCAATAATCAAATTCAGCCTAATTATTCATTTGATCCCGAAATTTTACAGGCCAATCAATTACGCGAAAATCTTTTAAGTATGCATGAATTATACAAATTAATGCTATATGGGCAGACAGTGCAAATTAATAATGCTCGGTTTGCCGTTGCTTTTTATACAAAGTTTTTTATGCCAATCATCACATTGGCATTGGTTTGGGTGTGCAGTATTTTTGTTTTTGGCTCCACCCGCAAAACTGCAATTGGCGCTCGAATATTTGTTGGGCTATTGGTGGGGGTGACATTAAAGTTATTACAAAATCTAATGTCGCCTTTAGTGATTAATTTTTCATTTTCTCCAATTTGGGTGGGAATTGTGCCATTGCTGATTATTTTGGCATTAGGATTTTACCTCCAAAGAAAATTGCGTTGATAATCAAAAGTGACCTGAAATAAAAGTGACCAAAAATAAAAACAGTACATTGCTTATCTTTATTGTTGAATCATTAATCCGTACAATAGTCGCTTTTTATTGTTGTGAATAGTTATGTGGAATATACCAAATATTATAACCATCAGCCGTGTGCTGTTAATTCCTTTGATCGCAGGCTTGTTTATATCGCCTTTAGTTTACGGGCGTGAGATTGCTGCATTATTGTTTGTGATTGCAGCTGCAACGGATTGGGTGGACGGATATTTAGCTCGTAAATGGGATCAAACCTCACCATTTGGGGCATTTTTAGATCCGGTTGCTGACAAATTAATAGTGGCGGTCACTTTAATATTATTGGTTCATGACTACCAAAATCTTTTTTGGATGACAATCCCTGCATTTGTAATTATTTCTCGTGAAATAACAATCAGTGCGTTGCGTGAATGGATGGCATCACTAGGAAAACGTGCAAATGTAGCCGTTGCGACTATTGGTAAAGTGAAAACAACCTTTCAAATGACCGCTATTGCATTGTTGTTGTTTTTTGAAGCGGGCAGTGTGTTCGCTCAGTATTCATTTTATATATTAATGATTGCTACTATTTTAACGCTTTGGTCGATGATGATTTATTTAAAAGCAGCGTGGCCAATTTTAAAGGGTGAAGCTTAAGCTTTAATTTTTGTTTTTAGGTTGAGTCCTTCAACCTAAAAACAAATGTAACTATTCAATCATTACATCTTTTTCAAGTAACAACTCAATAGCACAATTCTTGTTCCATCCACACGACCTTCAATGTGTTCTGGATTATCCGTTAAGGAAATACCACGAACCGCAGTGCCTTGTTTGGCAACCATGCTTGAGCCTTTTACTTTTAGATCTTTAATTACTGTTACGTTATCACCTGCAAATAACTGTGTTCCATTGCTGTCTCGAGTGGGTTCGCGGTTATCTTCTTCAGGTAATCCGCTTTTTGCCCATTCAATGTTATCGTCATCAAGGTACATCATTTCTAATAAATCATTCGCCCAGTCGTGTTTTTTAAGTAATGATAAAACACGGTAGGACAATACTTGAACAGCAATTTCAGGGTGCCACATACTGTCACCTAAACAGCGCCAGTGATGTTCATCAAATTCACCGGATTCAATTTGGTTTAGGCATGTGTCACAGACGCAGATTGCGTATGGGGTGTCTTCAAGTTTGCCACTTACTAAGTAAGAGCTGACTTTTGTAGTGGATTTACAAAGCTCGCAGGTATTTTGAGCGCGTTTTAATACTTGTAATTCGTATGACATTGGATAGCTTCAGTTATAAAAAACGCCATTTTAACAAATATTACCTGACTAATGTGAGTCTAAATTAAAAAAGTGGTAACTAATTATGAGTATTAATAGTCGGAAAAATAATCGACATTCATTGTCTTTAAAAATGGAAGCTGAAGATTAACTCTGTTTTTAAAATCATTAAACTCTAATTTAGTTGAATCCGTCCAGCTTGATTCCGCTGTGGCAAATAATCTAGGCCATAACCTTAAATCTGCACGTTGATCAGTGCGCACTAATTCGCCCCATAATGCTGACTCTAGTCCTAGGATATTTAAATCACTGTAAAAGGGCATTTCAAATGCATTTTGTAATGTTACCCCGTCTTTGTTACACCAAGTTGCCATTTTAGGGTGTCCATTATAATAACCGTGATCAAAATATGCGTGTTTGCACAGTGATAGAATAATAGGAGTTTTTGAGTGTCTAGCCTGTGTTAAAAATTCTGACTTTCCGCTCCATAATTGAGCAATGAAATCACCTTTTAAATTAAAATTTAAAATTTCTTCCCAAGCAATTACCGTTTTATTATTTTGATTGATATGAGTAATAAGCGTTTGATAAAGATTGTGTAAAAGCATGGTTTCTTCTGCTTCTAGCCCCTTAGTAAGTACCACTTCATCTGCACCAATATGCACAAATTTAGAATCAAATAAAGGCATGATTTCATCAAAAATAGTTAGTAAAAAAGGAAGTACTTGATCCATTTTTTGTAAACATAGTTTGGTTTTTAATACATGAGTACCTGAATATTTTTGCGTGTCGTCGTTTAAACAAGCAAGGTTTGGATATGCGTGAGTGATGGATCTGGTGTGGGCTGGAAGATCAATTTCAGGAATAATCATAACGTGATGTGAATTTGCAAAACTTACTAACTCTAAGATATCTGCTTGAGAATAAAACCCAGCAGGATCGTTATATACCGATGTGTTACCTGAAATATCAGTAAGTTTTGAAAAAGCTTTGATTTCAATACGAAAACCTTGATCGTCACTTAAATGTAAATGCAATCGATTCAGTTTATAGTGCCCCATTAATTCTATATGGCGTTTGATATATTCTTTGGATCGAAAATGACGAGCCACATCAATCATATTGCCGCGCCAGGATTGTGTTGGAAAATCTTGTATCTCCAATTTATATAATTGATCGTTCATTAATAGTTGTTTGAAACTTTGTAATGCGTAATACGCACCTTTTTGTGTTGCCGCTTCAATAACAATATCTTGATCGATGTGAATTAGATACTCTTCATCAAGTAGTTTATTATTTTTTAACAGGACTATGATTTGTTGTTTGAGTTGAATATTACTGTTTTTTGCATCCACTAATGTTAAATTTTCTTGTTGAAAAAAATCATTAAAATGCTGAGCTATTTGAGGGAAGGATTTTGAGAATAAAACCCATTGTTGAATCGAGTTAATGTCTATTTTTGTATTTATATCTACGTTTGATACTTGAGGTTTAGGCAAAATATTTAAAGTCGTTTTTGCTAAAAGGTTGGATGTAAACAAAATAATGAATAAACTGATAAAAATTTTCATTGGCTAAAAATGATCCTTTCGTTTTTATATAAAGAAAATGCAATCACTATTAATACGCCGATTAAAAATAAATTGATCAATAAAATAGGCAATAAATACATATAATTAGGCGATTGATTAAAAAAGCTTTGCAACCAAAGGCTTAAATTGATTAGTGGGTAAAATTGAGATTGATTGTTAATTTCTAACAACCCAGAAATAGCAATACCCTGTGGGGCAAGTATTAACATCAATGCCATTGATCCATAACTTTGTGCTTCTTTAAAACTACTGGCTAAGGAACTGGTGGTAAGCAATAATGCTGAAATAATACCTGATGCTGGAATTAATATAATCATGGTCATGATGATATTTCTAACTGTCATGATCGTAAAAAATTGTTTAATTTCCTCAATATTTAAAAATGATTTAACGATTATTACCCCTACTGAAAAACTTAACAACATTAAAAATCCTGATATTAATGAAAATACAGTAATGGAAATCCATTTACCTAATAGCATATTTAATAAACCATTGGGTGAAAGTAATAATGTTTCCATCGTTTGTCTTTCTTTTTCACCAGCACAAATATCACAAGACGTTGCTACTGCACTGATGCACATAATCACAATTGCTAAAAAAGGTAAAACACCACCAATGGCTTTAGTTGATATTTGTTCTTTTGATGCAAGATTGGTTTGGATTAAGGAATATTGATTTAATAAATCAGCTTGTTGTTGATCGTTTAAACCTAATTCTTTGAGGGTGTTTTGCGTATGAAGTTGGTTAAGCTGATTGATGATACGTTGCACTGATTGTGTGCTATCGGATATTAAGTCCGAAGCATTATAAAAAATTTCAAATTCATTTTTTTTAAAGCTTAAAGCAAAACTTAACTTTTTTTGTTTGATTAGGTTTGGATAGTCTTCGTTGAAATCTAATAATTCAAAGTTATTCATTTGGTTTAAATGTTCTTTAAAAAATAATGGTATTTCTTCGCTCAACATATAATATTTGGTTTTTTCCAATTCATTTTTTGCAACATGTGTACCTAAAAAAATGGATGCAACCATAAGTAATGGCATAAACA
This sequence comes from Marinicellulosiphila megalodicopiae, assembly GCF_045862395.1. Lineage (NCBI taxonomy): Bacteria > Pseudomonadati > Pseudomonadota > Gammaproteobacteria > Oceanospirillales > Marinicellulosiphila > Marinicellulosiphila megalodicopiae. The sequence goes on along the minus strand of NZ_AP023087.1, from coordinate 2,678,081 downwards.
CGATTGGAATTATAATGGTTAGCAGTAAGTTTTTTTTATCACGAAATAATTCAAGCATTTCTTTTTTAAACTGAATCCACATAGTGTTTCCTTACAAGATAACTTGTTGAGCGCAATTAAGCGCCGCTTGATACAAAGTATCGCCTTGATGATGAGAAATGAAGTCTTGTTGATTGCCGCTAAATACACAGTGGCCTTGTTCGATGGCAATAATGTGGTCGGCTAACATTTCAACTTCGTGTAAATGATGAGTGGAAAAAATCACTAAACAGTTTTCATTTTTTTGTTGTTCTATTATTTTTAAAGCAGTTTGAGCAGACATTAAATCTAAACCCGAAGTGGGTTCATCTAGAATTAATAATTTAGGTTGATGAATTAAAGCGCGTGCGATATTAGCTTTTTGTTTCATGCCTGTTGAGCAATCACTTAAACGTTTATCTAAAAAGTCATTAAATTTCATGGTCTGACTTAACTGATCAATTCTGGATTTAATTTGGCTGTTTTTCATGTTGTATAACTTAGCAAAAAATGTCAGATTTTCTCGTACTGTTAATCGGTGGTATAGCTGTGTGTTATCCGACACTAAACCAATGAGCGCTCTAGCTTGGTTTAAGTCTTCAAAAATATTGATGCCATCTATTAAAATTTCGCCATTAGAGGGAAGTAATGTACCTGTCAATAGACGCATTAATGTCGATTTTCCAGCGCCATTTGAGCCAATCATCGCAACTATTTGATTGCCACTTAATGCTAAATTAATATTGTTAATGGCATAAACATAATCCTTACTAAGCTGCTTTTTTTGCTTAGTATTTAATTTAAATGTTTTACTTAAATTATTGATTTTCAGCATTGAGAATATTATCCAAAATTAATGTGCATACCACTTCACTTGGGTTTAAGTGATTAGGTAATTTCCCTTCAAGCATTAACGCCACCTCATCTGCGCTGGTTTGTCCGTCAATTTGTTCCACGATGGATTGCAAAACAGGGTGTGATTGTTGAGCCATGTTGTAAGCTGGAATGGGTAAATGGGTAAATAATGCCCATTTTGGTAAATCCACATCCTTTGCATTTTTAAACGTTTGATTGCTTAATGTTTCAAAGCTTTGATTGGAAATTTGTGCACTAAAACACCAGATTTGTTCAAGACGTTGGCGTTGATCATCAGGGGAAAGTGAGTAGGGCATCACTTCAGATTTTTGATCAATAAGATTCATATCAAGGCAATTTAATAATTCTAAAATTTCTTTTTGGTGATACTTATAATTAAATTCCATAGAATCTAAATACAATAAAGGTCCAAAGTTAATCCAATGAGCATCAGGTTTTAATAAACTATGAATGACACCCATTGTCTTTTTAATATCAACGCCAACGACATCCACAAACCAAGGAGTGATGATTAAATCAAATTGTTGTTGTTTAAATGGAGCATTATAAGCATCGGCTACCATAAAAAATAAATTCTCACAGGCTTTATGCTCAGCGGGTAATTTTAATGTTCTTGAAAAACTTGGATCCACTTCTGTTTGAGGATATTTACGCACTTCATCAAGTTGAATTTCTTTATGATTATGAATGACTTGATGGGCAGATTGAACAAGTAAAGGGTTAATATCTAGAACAGTTGTACTTTGTGGATTAAAAAATTGATGAAACTCATAGGCTAATCGACCAGCGCCACCACCTATGACTAATACATGACCAATTTTAGAATCTTTAAATGTGTTTTGGGTGATGCTTTTAAGTAGTTCAAACTGTTTGATATTCTCATCTTCAAATTTTTCAGAAGTGTTATTATGCCAACCCCAATCGCGGTGCATTAATTCAAAGTAATTGGCGAATAATCCGGCATCCTCTGGTGGTAGCATATCGTGCATTTTTGGGGTTAAACCAGAGTCTTGTAAAATTTTACTGACCGCGTTTGCACTTTGTTCACTGGCTTTTTGCATATTTTTTATGCGAGTGTCACTACTTTTTAAAGTAAAAGGGCTTTGGGTTGCTTGAAGCATGGCTTGAGTATTTTGTTCAGCTTTTTGTTGAGTAACCGCTAAATGATGCTCCCAAACAATTTTTTGGTCTTGTCCACAATCAAACCAACAAGGCACCCCATCTAAATGAAAAAACGAAGATTCGCAGTGTGCACATGTATGTTCGTTAATATTTAATCCTTCATTTACACCCGCGTAACAATTGGGGCAGGCAAGTAAATGTTCAGGAGGTAAAGAATGTTTGCTGTTTATAGTCATAATAAAAATGTGTAATTACTTATCAAGTAATTACTTTATCAGATTGCTAATGCAAAAGTCGATCATTGACCAAACCAGTTTGAATTTCAAAGATATAACTAATTTTGGTCAGTTTTTTTTAAAATGAATCAAACTTGAGGCAAAAAAATTATAAATAACATATTTTAAAAACCGCAGTTAAAGCTGACTATCATACGCTTTTCATGGGTTTTTCTCTGTTTTTGCACCATATTGGGCATTCTTGAAGTGCAATTTCTCAAAACCTATAAAAGTTGTTTTCCTTCTTGAATTAAACTGATAAAGTGTTGGCGTTTTTCCGAAGGACAGCCGCAGTTGTAAGGAATTACAGCGATAGGCGTTGTATTTCTGCTAAGTTGTCCGAACACACACTACAAAGAGGATCTTAAATCATGCGTAAACCTGAATTAACCGCTGCTATCGCAGAAAAAGCTGACATCACTAAAGACAAAGCTGGGGAAGTATTGAACGCGTTATTAGATTGCATTACAGATGCTGCATCTAAAGGCGACAATGTTGCTTTAATCGGTTTTGGTACATTCGAAGTGCGTTCGCGTGCTGAGCGTCAAGGTAAAAACCCACAAACTGGTGAGTCATTGACTATTCCTGCAAGCAAAAACGTGGCATTCAAGCCAGGTAAAGCTTTAAAAGAAGCGGTTAATAAGTAACCCAATATATGAGCGAGATAACCCAAGTAGAGCAGCACATTCAAAAGTGGGTTGACCAATTTATTATCTCGCTCAATCTTTGCCCCTTTGCAAAGGCAGTATTTCCAAAACAAACCCTAATCAGTGTTTGTCCTGAAACCAAATTCGAGCACATTCATAAATTTGCCATTGAGCAACTAGAGTATTTACTTCAGCAATCTGAAACCGATTTAGCGACCACATTAGTTGTTGTGCCAAAAGGGTTGGAAAGCTTTTATGATTTCTTAGATTTATTGGATGTGCTTGAGCAGCAATTAGAAGACACTCAATTAGATCAGCATATACAAATTGCTCCGTTTCATCCTAATTTTGAATTTGAATCAGACGAAGACAGTCAAGAAACCCCTGCCACATTAAAAACCAATCAAAGTCCTTATCCTATATTTCATTTATTGCGTGTCAAACAGGTTGAGCAAGTATTAACCACGGATGATATGGCGGAAAAAATTGTACAGCGTAATAAAGATGTACTTAATGAATTGGGTGTGGATGAAATTGAGAAATTGTTTAATAAAATCTGTAAATAACAATTTATAGTACGTTAAAACTTAAAGTGTTTTCTGAAAAGCTTAAAGTACATTTTTTTAAGATATCTTTTTTATACCGTTATCTTTTATGCCGATATACCTTTTTATACCTACTTTATTTATACCGTTATCTTTAATGCTCGAATGTTAAATTCAAGTCGAATAATTTAAAGCAGTGAATATTTAGGTTTCATTTATGGATATTTACTAATTCATTCAAAGAAAAGTCAAAATATGATATAAAGCTGCAAAAATCAGAGAATTATGAACTATGGCTCATATCGTTACGTACAAATACAAAGATGTCGAAAAAGAAATTCAGTTTACCTATAGTCAATATCGCAATATGCATGAAGCTGTTGCAGCAGAGGAGGGGGTGGATATTAAGCAATATTTGAAAATGGAACAGCAAATTGAAGCCATTTCTAATGGTAAGTCTTCCGCGGTGAGAAATTATCGAGACAGTGAATTTTTAAAAATGGGTTTTTCAGATTTGTACTTTTATAAAAATGGCATTAAATAACCCCAAATTATTTATATTATTTTTCAAATGAGGTAAATGTGTTAATTCAACAATTACGTAGATTATTTACTGCTTTGATTATTAACATGTCATTAAAAACTATAATGATTTATTGTTTTTGTTATTTTGGCATAAGTTACACGCTATTAAAATTGGCAGGAGAAACCGAACTTGTAGATCTAGATCAATTCTTTTATTGGATTGTGGTGACGTCTTCAACAGTAGGATATGGTGATTTTAGTCCAGCTACTGAAAGTGGTAAGTGGGTAACTTCGTTAGTTGTGATTCCATTTGGTTTAAGCTTATTTGCCTTAATCATTACTCACGCCAGTATTTATATCAATTCCATCGTTCAACGTAAATTAAAAGGGTTACACATGAGTCAGGCAAATAATCATTTTTTAATCATTGGTTTTCATCCCCAACGTACACCTAAATTAATTGAATTACTACACAGTGATAAATACGATAAGAAAATAGTGTTATGTGTTGCTCAGCCAATGACTAATCCGTTTACACATTTAGTAGAAATGATTCAAGTGAAATCATTTTCCGATAATGAGTCCATGAAACGCACAAATATCGCTAATGCGAAAAGTATTATTATTGATACCGAACAAGATGATGAAACATTACGTGCTGCGTTATATTGCAAATCTATTAACCCTTTGTGTCATACCACGGCGTATTTTCAAGATGAAAGTGTCGCCAAATTATTAAAAGACTTGCACCCGAGTATCGAAATTGTTCCTTCAGTGTCCATAGAAATGTTAGCTAAAGCATCTGTTGACCCAGGGTCAAGTCAGCTGCACCAGCAATTATTAGACAATACAATTGGCATGACTCAATTCAGTGATGTGTATGATGGAATAAATGTCAGTGTCAAAGAGTTATTTGTACGTATTAAAGAAAAACATAATGCAACGTTAATTGGTTTAAAGGTCAAAGGAAAGGCAGAAGTGCTACTTAATCCAAAGTTTGAAAAAATTATTAATACAGGCGATACGGTTTATTATATATGTCATTGTAGGATAGATTTTTAATAAATTTAAAACACGCATTAGACAGGTCGATTAACTAAAATCACATAAAAGGTTTGAAATACGATTGATGTTGTTGCATATGATGCTTGGTTAATTTGTTTAAAAAATATCTTTTTTTGATAAAAACATCATAGTTTCGATGTTGTTCCAAACAAAATCCCTGAAAATATTGCATTACCTAAAGAAATTAATTCAAAATTACATCAATGGAGAACGTTAACTCCAGATCAAAGAACTGATATTACAGCTCAAATTAAAAGTGTGGCTCCAACATTGGAGCATCAATTAAAGTTAAGTGGAAATGCGCAAAGATGGTTATTACGTGAAAATATTGGGATCGATAATTTACCGCTAGGAAATGTTGCTCATCATTCAATCCCCCTAGAGTCGATTAAAGAAATGCCTGAACTTATGTCTAAGGCAGCTAAAGGTGGTTTTGATATAAATGGTAAAAATAATGGGTTCTCGCTTTCAAATGAAGTGCATGGATCTAATATATCAAATCATCCAGTATATAATCAGACAGTTTTAGAGCAATTAAGAACTATTGATGTAAATGCTAAACCTAGTTTGATTGCATTAGAGATGCAGAAGATCTCAGATGCACTTAATGACGCTATGAGAAATGGTTCATTTTTACCAAGAGGATAAATATTATGAAAGAGCTAGAAAAAAATTGGGTTAATTTTGTAGATGATGTAATTAAAAATTATAATTCTGGTTTAAAACATAAAAATTTATCTAAATTATACGATGGTAGAATTGCACAATGGACTGGAGTAATAAAAAAGTTAGAATTAGATTCAGCTTATACTCCAGGAATACAAATGAAAATGCCATCAATAAATAAATGTGTTTTTGGGAGTAAAAGGTTAAGTACAGATTATTTATTTTTAAAAGTATCAGAAGAAAATAAGTCAAAATGGGAAAAGTATAATGTTGGAGATAAGTTAAAATTTAAAGCAATTCTAGCTGATTCAGGATTTTTTCCATCTGTAGAATTGAGTGTTTTTGATGAAGAAGAAGATTGCTTATTAAAAATAGGAATTAAAGATTCTTATCCAGAAAATGAATGAGTTAGATTTTCTTGAGTGACTTGGAACATCAAAGTGAATTAAAAAGGTAGAAATTAATATTTCTACCTTTTTTTGTTGTTCCAAACAATTCTGGGTCAACTAAATTTTCCAATTTGTTCTTATATGATGCAGTTGGTTCACTTATTTTAATATTTTCTATCCAGTGTGGATGCAAATTGTTTAAAAGAAAAGGTTGAAAATGTGCCGCAATAGCATTTGTTCATAAATCCGTTAGAACAGCATCATTAATGTGGTATTCAATACAGGGCAGATGACATTCTGTTTGAAAGGGGTTATCAAGAAATGCGAAAAAAAGTTAACAATTAGCGTATTTATTTAGTTAATAACTTAGAGCTTTAAGCTCGTTGATTAGATTTGAAAATACGCTCACGAAGATAACACTGATTCAGTGTTTGATGTTCATAAAGCACTCGTACATTAGTTTGTTTTAATAAAGTGCTTTTTGTTTGTCAAAAATGGGGGGGGGATAAGTTACACAAATTTATAAATCAATCGCGCTACACTTTGGGCTAAAAATTTTAAAAATGTAGTATCCATTTTTTGCGTAAAATAATCATTTTGATTGCTGCCTAACGCGATTAACCCTAATGCTTCACCATCTTCACTAATCAGTGGAGCAATGGCTGCAGAACTGACTTTTGAATCACCAAATAAAAACATGCGTTTATCTTCATCAAATTCACCGCACTGACAAGAGTCAGTAACCAATAAAGTTGGCATGTATTCTTGTAATAAATTTCGATCCACCCAAAGCCAATTATCTTCCATATTGCCTTGTTTATTGAACAAAAACACACGAACTGAGTCAGTTTTAAATTGTGTGGTTAAACAGTGGTTTAATTCACCACACAATGAATTCAAATCATTTTGTTCAATCAATTCTAATAGTGTGTATTTAATATTTTCAAACAATGCCTCATTTCGTTTTGCTACAATAATTAGTTGAGCTAACTTATGTTTTGAATCCAAAGCATCATTTCGTAGCATTGTATTTTGACGTTCAAGTAAAGATACGGCATTGCCACTTGGATGCTTTAATTTCATTTCTGCTAAAACATCCAAATGCCTTTCAAAAAAATTAGGATGTGTTTTTAGATATTCAGCCACTGCCTGTTCATCCATTTTTACTTTACTCTTATTTATTTTTTGTATTACTGCGTCGTAATCGGCCATTTCATTTTCCCTTCAAACACCCTAACGGCATCACCAATCATAATTACTGATTGTTCAGCCTGCCAACGGATGGTTAAATCCCCACCTAGTAAAGTAAGTGTGGCTTCGTTATCTAATTTTCCGCGCATTACACCTGCTACCATTGCAGCACAAGCGCCTGTTCCACATGCTTGAGTTTCACCGACACCGCGCTCATATACTCTTAATTTAGCGTGTTTTGAATCAATTATTTGTAAAAAACCAACATTTACCTTTTTAGGGAAATCAGGATGAGATTCCAATAATGCGCCTAAAGTGGCAACCGGAGCAGTTTGTACGTCATCCACCAATAACACACAATGAGGGTTGCCCATTGAAATGGCATTGATTTCCAATTGACCAAATTCACCGGCATCGATGCGGTAACTGGATTGTTTTTGATTCGCTAAAAACGGAATATCTTTTGGTTCAAAAACAGGTTGCCCCATATCGACTTTAACAAGGTTGTCTTGTGTTAATTCTAAAGTAATATTGGCATTACAGGTTTCGACATTAATGATTTTTTTATTCGTTAACTTTTGCTCAATCACAAAACGAGCAAAGCAACGCGCGCCATTGCCGCATTGCTCAACTTCTTCACCTGATGCATTAAAAATACGGTATTTAAAATCCATATTTTTTTGTGTGGGTGCTTGCACAATTAATAATTGATCAAAGCCCACACCAAAATGGCGATCACCAAGAGCTTGCACAAACGCTTCTGTTAAATCAATATCTTGAGAAATGGCATCGATCACAACAAAATCGTTCCCCAAACCATGCATTTTTGTAAAATGTAATTCCATGACTGTCTCGTTATTCTTGAATTAATTGTTCGTTTTCAATTTGCTGCTCAAAGGTTTGGCGTTTGCCAATTAAATGCACAGTGTCACCATCTACCAATACTTCACAGGGTTTGTTGCGTGTATTGTAGTTAGAGGCCATGGTAAAACCATAAGCACCAGAACCCATGACAGCCACAACTGAATTTTGCTCTAACGCTAACTTGCGCTCTTTGCCTAAAAAGTCGCCGGTTTCACAAATAGGACCCACTAAGTCCCAAGTTTTAACAGGCGCGTTTGACGGCTCAATCAATTGAATATTTTGCCAAGCACTGTATAAAGATGGGCGGATTAAATCGTTCATGCCGGCATCAATAATTGCAAAGTTTTTATGGTCATTTGGTTTTAAAAATTGCACTTTGGTTAATAACACACCTGAGTTTGCAGAAATTGAACGACCTGGCTCAAAAATCAAACTTAAGTTACGACCTTCAATTTTCTTACGCACAGACTGAATGTACGCAGGAATATTTGGCGGCGTTTCACCTTGGTAATCCACCCCAATTCCACCACCTAAATCTAAATGTTCAATCTCAATGCCTTTAGCTGATAATTCATCAACCAAAGCTAGCACACGATCCAACGCATCCATAAACGGCGTTACATCGGTTAATTGAGAACCAATGTGACAATCAACGCCTTTAATTTTAATATTTTTTAATGTCGCTGCACGTTCATACACACTGGCCGCCGATTTAATATCGACACCAAATTTATTGTCTTTTAAGCCTGTTGAAATATACGGGTGGGTTTTTGCATCCACATCAGGATTCACTCGCAAAGAGATCGGTGCAATTGTATTTAAGTCTGAGGCCACTTGATTGATTAAATCAATTTCGTCAGGGGATTCCACATTAAAACAATGAATCCCTACTTCTAATGCGTATTGAATTTCATGATATTCTTTTGCCACACCAGAAAAAACCACTTTCTTAGGATCGCCACCAGCTGTAATAACCCGTTGTAATTCGCCAATAGAGACGATATCAAATCCAGCGCCTTTTTTAGCTAAAATATTTAAAATGGCAATATTTGAACAGGCTTTTACTGCATAACAAATTAATCCATCATGCCCTTCAAGGCCTTGATGATATTGTGCCAATTGAGATTCAAATGCCGCTCGGGAATACACATAACAGGGTGTACCAAACTCATTGGCAATTTCACTTAATGATTTTGACTCAGCAAACAAACGGTTTTGTTGGAAATTAAAGGACATATACTACTCTTGGATAGATGTTTGAGCTTCTGGCTCAGGTAGGATTAATGGTTTTTTATGCCCGCACGAGGCACAAAAACAAACAACAATAATAAGTGAAATAATAATACGCATTATTGTTCTGATTTTTTTTCTGGACGCTGTTCGTATTCCGGCGGAACATAATACAACTGATCGATTTCTTCACCGGTTATGGTGTCTTCAAATTTTTCGTAATAGCGTTCGCGGTACACAACAAACATCACATCACGCTCTCTTTTTAATTCAATTCGTTTTTCAAGAATGTCTTCTTTTTTTTCTTCAATGGATAACTCAAGGCTATGAATATATTCAAGGGCTTCTTCCATTTGATCTAATAATTCTTGAGGCACTTCTTTACTGTTACGTTGTGCAGTGGCTGCTTTTGCCTGGGCTTCATCGTAGAGTTGTTGGTGTCTAGAAATTCTTCTTTTTTGCGCAGAAATACTCACTCGAATACGTTCTTCAGCGGCAATCATGGCTCGATCCACATCTGTAGGAGAACGATACAAACGATTCAATCGATTTTTTAATTGTTCAAATTCCATTTCTTCTTTTTGTTTTTGTAGGGCAATTGCTTTTTCTTCTTCGGTTTTTTCAGGTGCCACTTGTCGAACCACTAAACCCATACTATTAAGGACTTCGTAGCCATTTTTAACGTACTCAGCAGGAATGCTGGCATCCACTGAGATATTGCCATTTTCATCAGTATATCGATAATACTCAAGGGCAAAGGCACTTTGAGACATTAATAAAATACAGGCGATTGTGATTCGAACAATTTGCGCTTTCATACTAAAAAAACCCTTTAAATTCTAAACACCATATTCTGCTCTATAAGCCTGAACCTGAGCCAAATGTTCTTTTAAATTATCATCTTGCTCAATAAAACCAAGTAATTGATCCAAACCGATCACACTGATTACTTGAATGCCAAACTTTTTAGCCACTTCTTGAATCGCAGATAACTCACCGGTTGCTTTTTCTTGACGATCCATAGCCACCACCACTGCTGCGACTTCAACAGGCTGTGAACTTAATAAATCCATTACCTCGGCAATGGCAGTGCCTGCGGTAATCACGTCATCGACAATCAGTACTTTACCTTTTAATGGTGCGCCAACCCATAACCCACCTTCACCATGGTCTTTCTTTTCTTTACGATTAAATACATAAGGCACATCTTTATTAAACTCACTGGCCAACGCAATAGTCGTAGCGCAAACCAACGGAATCCCTTTATAAGCTGGACCTAAAATCACATCGTAATCTAGAGCTGCCTCTTCAATGGCTAAGGCATAAAAATGACCTAATTTAGCTAAAGCTAAACCTGAATCAAATAAACCTGAATTGAAAAAATATGGACTGGTTCGACCTGATTTTAATTTAAATTCACCGAATTTAAGCACACCCTGTGCTAATGCAAATTCAATAAATTCTTTTTGAAACGGTTTTAAAGGGTTATCACTCATATTATTTACTACTTCACCTAAACTATTTTTTATTAACATTTATATACAAACGAGCCATTCTAAATCAATAAATTCGATTATTCTACGACCACTTAATCAACAATGACGTCTAATGCTTGTTTTTGCAATTTCACAATATATGCAATGGATTGATCTGCAACCGATAACATGTCTTGTAATTGATCTGAGCTAAAGGGTTCAGACTCTGCTGTACCTTGAATCTCAACATAACCACCTTTACAGGTTTTAACAATATTTAAATCCGTTTGTGCTTGGCTGTCTTCTATATAATCCAAATCCACAATCGCTTCATTGTTAAACATGCCCACCGAAATGGCCGCCACATAATGTAAAACAGGATCATCAGTGATGCGTTTATTAATCTGCAAATAACGCACAGCGTCCACAAGTGCCACCATCGCACCAGAAATAGAAGCGGTGCGCGTGCCACCATCGGCTTGAATCACATCACAATCAATATGAATACTGTTTTCACCTAATTTTTCCAAATCAATCGCCGCGCGCAAGCTTCGACCAATTAAGCGTCCAATTTCAACGGTTCGACCCGACTGCTTACCTTTAGCCGCTTCACGTTGCATACGCTTGCCAGTAGAGCGAGGTAACATACCATATTCAGCGCTCACCCAGCCTTTGCCCTGACCTTTTAAAAACTGCGGAACCTTAGTTTCAACAGTTGCCGTACAGATCACCTTCGTATCACCAAACTCAACCAAAACAGAGCCTTCAGCATGCTTAGTAAACTCACGTGTGATTTTAATCTCTCTAGGTTGGTTTAAAGCACGACCACTTGGACGCATAACACAATACCTTTCACAAAAAACCAAGATTGTAGCCTAATTAAGCTTGTCATCCAAAGATAATTCACTTAATATGCGCGGCCTTGGTAAGCAATTGATTTATATCAGAAAACATCAAGATTGGAGAGGTGTCCGAGTGGCCGAAGGAGCACGCCTGGAAAGCGTGTAAATCGCAAGGTTTCAAGAGTTCGAATCTCTTTCTCTCCGCCATTTTATACAGGCCAAAAAAAACAAAAAACCGCTTAAGAGCGGTTTTTTTTCGCCTGTCGAAAATGACGCGCCGTAAACGTAAAATGAGCACTTTAAGTTCGACAAATTGCTAGGATACCTGAGCCGAAGAGAACCGAGGGTGTTTGGAACAAGCTTTTTGGGGAATTGCAAAAGCAGGTTGCTTATCGCAATTTAATAGTTACTGGTTGTGCACAATAGATACAAATTTCTATGAATTTTATAAACGATACGATAAATAAGTCATGGCTTTTGAAAAAAAGGTCATGGCTTTTTTTGTGTTTGCAGTAAACTGTTTAGCGCCTGCATTGATTGCCATTTCAGCGTGTCCTCGTTCATCGGTAAGCATTTGAGTGACGATTGCTCGGCTTTTTAAATCATCGGCAGGCAAAGATTCTAAATGTTCTTCTAAATGTATGCACACTTGATCTTCTACCGCAGCAACAAACCCTAAGGAAACTTCGTCACTAATTTTTCCAGCTAACGCGCCCATAGAAAAGCTCAGTGCGTACCAAAGTGGATTTAACAGACTGGTTGAGCCATTTAAATCTGTTAATCGTTCTTGGCACCAAGAAAGGTGGTCAATTTCTTCAAGTGCTGAATGCTCCATCAGGTTTTGATTGGTTTGTGTTTTGGCAGTTAATGCCTGTCCTTGATACATGGCTTGAGCCATCACTTCACCAGTATGATTAATTCTCATCAACCCAGTTGCATGTTTGGTTTCAGCTTCAGTTAAATTGATTGTATCAAAAGAGTTTGAAGGGTTAGGGCGGTCGTATGAAATTGAATGGGCTGTGCTGACTTTTAATGCTTTATCAAATTCAATAATCAATTTATCTAACACATTCATATTATTTCTCGATGGCTTTTAATAATTGGTTTCGAAGTTCGTTGGACGAAACCGGTTTGTTTAATACAGAGCAAATATTAACTTTTTGCACTAATTCATCATTAATATTAATATCCAGTCCAGTCAAAATAATGGTTTTTATATTTTTATTCACTTTGTGGTCGTCACGAATACGTTGTAATAAATCAACGCCAGTCATATTTGGCATTTGATGGTCTAGTAATATTAAATCAAATGGATCGTTTTTTTGATACTCATTTCTAAGCATTGCAATGGCGGTTTGACCATTGTTTGCACTTGCATGGCGCATACCTAACTCGGCAACTTGCAACTCTAATACTTTTCGACAAGTTGAATTGTCATCCACAATTAATACTTTTATATCATTTAATACTTGATAGTCTGTTGGGTTAATATTTGCGTGTTTGGAAATGGTTAATGGTAGGTCGATGCAAATTTTCGTACCATTTCTTGAATTGCTGGTCAGGTTTAAATGACCATTCATTTTTTCTACAAGTGCTTTAGCAATAGGAAGCCCTAAATGAGATCGTTGATGTCCTTTTGAATCCCAGCTTGAAAATTCAAAAATATTTTGTAAAATTTCTTGGCTAATGCCATTGCCGGAATCGCGAATGGTAAAGCGTATTTTATTTTTTTCAGTAATGATTACCTGGATTTCAATTTCACCAGATTCGGTAAAATTCACCGCATTATCTAAAATACTTCTTAATGTTTGCAGTAGTAATTTTTCATTGGCCACAATGGAATTAGGTAGGTTAGGTGCGGTGTTGACAATAACTTCAATGGATTTACTTTGAGTAATGCGTAAGTATGGCTGAATCAATTGATTGATGAATTGTAAAATATTAATTTCTTGAGTTTGAACCGGAAGGCTTTGATTGCCAATTCTTACTAGGTTTTGTATTTCGTCTACGTAACTTAATAGTTGGAAACCAGCTGTTTGCACTGTATTGATATAGCTTTGTTGATTAAGACTTAATTGCATGTCTTGAAGTAATTCTGTCATGCCTAATACGGCATTAATTGGTGAGCGTAAATCATGATTGATTTTTCTTAATAAAGGCCAATGTTGTGAGTTAACAGCATTTCTGCTTGGATTTTCTTGAATCATACTTTCTTTATATGTGTGATATATGGTTAAACTTAATATAAATGGAACCAAGCACATTAATATTTGCGTGGTGATGAATAATGACCAAGAATCACCAAAATAATTAAATATTGCCAGCGAGTAAATAAGAGCAATCGTTATTACTATAAAAAATAAAAGTAACAGAGATTGATGGGATCGTTGTTCGAATTTTTTAAGTTTTATAATGATAATGCATGATGAAATAATATTAATTAAGCATAAACTAATATTAAGGATGCTGTTTATAATCTCTAAGTACATTAAAAAAATTGTGTAAAAAATGACTGATAAAATAATTAATGTGGTTAATACTTGTTTGGTGACTTTTTCAATTTGAATATAATTTAAATTAAAAATCAGTAAAGATGCTGTAAATAAGTAACCAAAAAAATATCGAATTTCAATATCCATACTTGGGGTGTTTGTAAAAAATAATGTAAATAAATTAGCGTTGCTGATTTGGAATCCCGCTAATGAAATTAACATCGAGAACATGGTGATTGGTACAATACTACTGCGATGAAATTTTAACCAAATGGAAAAGCCTAATAACATCAAAGTAAATGAAATACCGATGCCTACTAAAAATATTTTTAAGAAATGCGTTTGGAGAATGTTCTGGGCTTGAGTGATAAAAATTGGAAAGCTGATGGTTTCTTTAAACTCTAATTTAATAAAAAAACGATTTTCACCTGGTTGTAAATTGAATGAAAAATCATGATTGGCCAGTGAACCTTCCATTTGTGCGAAAGAATATTTTAATCCGATTTTTTGATTACTAAGAATTTGGTTATTTTGTGTATGATAAAAATCTGCAGAGTATATGTCTAATGCATTAGTAGCAGCGTGCAGCGTTTTTGGTTCATTTAATAATGAATAAATTGAGAAGGACAGCCAAATTTTTCCAGTAGTAACATCGTACTGAAACGATTTTTGGTTCGAAACTAAGCTGTAATGGGGTTCATATTGGTCGGATTTTACGGATTCAATTGTCGATTCACTGAATTCTGGGTCAAGTTGGTAGGTGTAGGGCAAAACATTGATGTAAGCAAAATCTGTAGTTTGGTCAACGATCAAAGATTTGCCATGACTTTGTAGAGTTACACAAAGTAGTAATAAATGAAATATTGAGAATATTAGATATTGGATGCGCATAATAATTAAGTATTTATTAATGAAACAAATTATATTATGCCAAAAAAAAGCGTAAATGACCTCAGATCATTTACGCTTTTTTTATTCAAATATATCGAGGTGGGTGTAATTTATTTCTCGCGAGAAATTGCACGATGACCGATATCAGTACGAAAATACACATCTTTCCAGGTCACTTTGTTAAGCGCTTCGTATGCAGCGGCTTGTGCTTTGGTGACGTTTTCGCCAAGAGCCGTTACGCATAATACGCGACCGCCATTAGTGCTGACTTCGTTTTTATCGTTTACTTGAGTGCCCGCATGGAAAACTTTACTGCCAGCAAGTGCGTTAGCATCTTCAATACCTGTGATCACATCGCCTTTGTTGTACGCTTCAGGGTAACCGCCGGCTGCCATTACTACGCCCATTGCAGCGCGTGGATCCCATTTAGCCGTCACAGTATCTAGTTGTTTGTCACAGGCTTTTTCACATAATTCAACTAAATCAGACTGCAAACGCATCATGATCGGTTGCGTTTCAGGGTCACCAAAACGACAGTTAAATTCTAAAACGTTTGGAATGCCAGTAGGGGAAATCATGATGCCAGCGTATAAAAAGCCAGTGTAAGTGTTGCCTTCCGCTTTCATACCGTTAACGGTTGGCCAAATCACTTGATCCATGATCGCGTCGTGCATGTCTTGTGTCACACAAGGAGCAGGAGAGTAAGCGCCCATGCCGCCTGTGTTTGGACCTAAATCGCCGTTGTCACGTGCTTTGTGATCTTGTGAGGTGGCCAATGCTAATACATTGTCGCCATCTACCATTACGATGAAGCTTGCTTCTTCGCCTTGTAACATCTCTTCGATGACAACACGTGCGCCAGCATCGCCAAATTTGTTGCCTGACAACATATCTTTTACCGCTGCAATGGCCTCTTCGTTTGTTTGCGCTAAGATCACGCCTTTACCCGCTGCTAAACCATCGGCTTTCACTACAATTGGTGCGCCTTTTTCTTCGATATAAGCAATCGCGTCTGCTTCAACGGTAAAGTTGCCGTAAAAAGCTGTTGGAATTTTATGGCGTGCTAAAAAGTCTTTACTGAATGCTTTAGAGCCTTCAAGTTGAGCAGCACCCTTAGAAGGGCCAAAACATTTAAGGCCCGCTTCATTAAATGCATCCACAATGCCTTCAACTAAAGGCACTTCAGGGCCCACAATGGTTAAACCCACATTATTGTCTTTAGCGAATTGAATTTGTGCAGCAAAATCTAAAATGTCGATGTTGACGTTTTGAAGATTTGCCTCAATAGAGGTGCCCGCATTACCAGGTGCAATAAATACCGTTTCAACATTTTCAGACTGAGCCGCTTTCCAACCAAGCGCGTGTTCACGTCCGCCACTACCAATAATTAATACATTCATTTTTTAAGACCTTTTAGGTTCGATCAAACTCAAATTGAGCGAACATCATGTAAAGCAAGTGTAAAAGTTTGCCGCAGCAAACATCTAAATATTTATGGGCGCGGATTATCGCTTATTTGGCCCAGAAATGAAAAAGGAAAACATAAAGTTTTCCTTTTTTATTAGTGTGACGGGCTTAAGCCCGACCTACAGATTGAAATTACGATTCTAATTGGAGTTTTAAGCAATAACATTAAGTACGAATGCATGGATGCATGTAAGGCGACTGACTATTCAAGGAAGGTTTCCTTCCGCCAGAATACTCATCGAGCTTTTAATTACGACACGGATGTCGTAATTAAACTTAAAGAGTGCTTAAAACCCAATTAGTGGTTGAAGTGACGCATTCCTGTGAACACCATGGCAATACCATGCTCATCCGCAGCCGCAATCACTTCATCATCACGCATCGATCCGCCTGGCTGAATCACTGCTGAAATACCAGCGGCTGCCGCAGCGTCTAATCCGTCTCTGAACGGGAAGAATGCATCTGATGCCATGACTGAGCCTTCAACAACTAAGTTCTCGTCTGCAGCTTTAATACCTGCAATTTTAGCTGAGTAAACGCGGCTCATTTGGCCGGCGCCCACGCCAATTGTTTGGCCGTTTCTAACGTAAACAATGGCGTTTGATTTAACAAACTTAGCCACTTTCCAAGCAAATAATAAATCACTTAATTGCTGATCAGTCGGTGCTTTTTTAGTCACTACTTTTAAATCGTCTAAGCCTACCATACCGTTATCACGATCTTGAACTAACAAACCGCCGTTAACACGCTTGTAGAAATGACCGTCTGCAGCGCCTTCCCAAGTGCCACATTCTAATAAACGAACGTTTGCTTTAGTTGCAACAATTTTTGCAGCTTGTGCTGATACGCTAGGAGCAATGATCACTTCAACGAATTGACGTTCAACGATTGCTTGGGCAGTTTTTGCGTCTAATTCGCCGTTAAAAGCGATGATGCCACCAAAAGCAGAAGTAGGATCCGTTTGGAACGCTAATTCGTAAGCTTCAAATAATGAGCCAGCAACCGCAACACCACAAGGGTTAGCGTGCTTAACGATTACACATGCAGGACCTTCAAAAGATTTTACACATTCTAATGCAGCGTCAGTATCCGCTACATTGTTGTATGACATGGCTTTACCATTTAATTGCTTTGCGGTAGACACACTGCCTTGCTTTGCGTTTGCTTCAACGTAAAAAGCAGCGTTTTGATGTGGGTTTTCGCCGTAACGCATGTCTTCAGTTTTGATGAACTGCGTATTTAATGTACGAGGGAAATTCGCCATGTCTTGGTTAGTCATCGGCGATTGTTCTTGATCAATACGGCCTAAGTAGTTAGCAATCATGCCGTCATACGCAGCGGTATGTTCAAACGCTTTTAATGCTAAATCAAAACGTGTTTTTTGGCTGATGCCACCGTTTGCTTTGATCTCAGCAGTTAATGCATCGTAGTCTGGAGCGTTAACAACAATAGAAACACGTGCGTGGTTTTTAGCTGCAGAACGAACCATAGTCGGTCCGCCAATGTCGATGTTTTCAATCGCTAATGGAAGATCGCAATCTTCACGGGCGATGGTTGCAGCGAATGGGTATAAATTAACAACTACCATATCGATGAACGGAATGTCGTTTGCAGCCATGATGTCTTTGTCTAAATGTTCACGACCTAAGATTCCACCGTGAATTTTAGGGTGTAATGTTTTGACACGACCGTCCATCATTTCAGAAAAACCGGTGTAATCGGATACTTCAATAACAGGCAAACCTGCCTCTTTTAATACTTTATATGTACCACCGGTTGATAATAATTCAACGGATTGTTCATTTAAAAACGTGGCAAATTCAACAATGCCTGCTTTGTCTGACACGCTTAATAATGCGCGGCGGATAGTTTGGATCGAGTTGCTCATAAAAAAAGCCTTAAGAAATTAAAGTAGGTCGTATTGTTTTAACTTTTTACGTAATGTTCCACGGTTCAAACCTAACACTTTAGATGCATTGGTTTGGTTGTCGCGTACAAATTTCATGGTTGCTTCTAATAAAGGCGCTTCGATTTCGGCCAAAACAAAATCGTAAACATTGCTGACTTTTTCGCCTTCAAGTTGTTCGAAATAATGCGCCATTGCTTTAGCAACAGAGTCACGTAATGTTTGAGTTTGGTCCAATTCAACAGGAAGGACAGAAGGAGTTTGGTTTTCAGGTTGTTCAATCACATTAATACTCATGATAATTTAGCCTTAAAATAGCAGTTTAAATGGTGTAGTTGTTCTTCAGGTTGTTTAATTTGATTAAACACCTGGGTAAATTCTTTATCGGATATATACCAAGCAATATGCTTACGAGCGATTTGAGGCCCTAGTACTTCGCCGTAAAACTCATGTAACTCAATTAAGTGTGCATAGCTGACAGCGTGTTTTTCCTGCCAGGTTGCAACGGGTAAATGCTCGCCCGATTGTAAAAAATGTTCGATTTCACGAAAAATCCAAGGGTTACCCTGTGCAGCACGACCTATCATGATCGCATCTGCTTGTGTGAAATCCAGAACTTGTTTGGCTTTTTGTGCGCTGGTAATGTCCCCATTTGCAAAAACGGGAATGGTGACACTTTGTTTGGCAAGAGCTATGGATTCATACTCTGCTTCGCCTAAATACTTGCAAGCGCGAGATCTGCCGTGGATTGCAATGGCTTGAGCACCACAATCTTCAGCAATTTTCGCAATTTGTTTGCAGTTATTTGTTTGTGTGTCCCAGCCTGTTCGTATTTTGACTGTGACAGGAATGTCGATCGCGTTGACCACATTTTCAATAATATCAGCAACAAGTTGTGCATCTTTTAATAATGCGGATCCCGCTGCTTTTTTGCAGACTTTTTTTGCAGGGCATCCCATATTGATATCAATAATTTGTGCCCCGTGATCTGCGTTGATTTTTGCCGCTTCAACAAGCATGTCAACATCGCCACCTGCAATTTGCACGCTGATGGGACCAGGTTCATTGGTGTGATCCATTCTTTTAATGGATTTTCTGCTTTGCCATAGGCTTTTATCGGCAGTGAGCATTTCACTGACTGCTAATGTGGCACCGAGTTTTCGACAAAGCACACGAAATGGTCGATCAGTCACCCCAGCCATTGGCGCTAAAATTGTGGATCCCAAAAACTCATGTTGACCGATAGTAAAGCGGCTAGGTAAATGCATGGGATTGTTTAATTTCTGCTCAATTTCTGGGGGGCGGTATCATACCTGATTACAGGTCAATTTCAACAAAAAGGTGACGGGTTTCTCACAAAATAATCCTTCAAGAGGGAGAACTCAATCCTTGAGTTCCAGTGTTTTCAAGCCTTCAGCATTAAATCGTTCGTTTGATACTTGAAATAATGGCCATTGAGCTAATTAGTGCGGAATCCAAAGCGATTCTTTGCAGTTCGAGTACATTACGTTGTAATGCGTTTTGATCAGACTGGGCAAATGCAATGATTTCTTTATCACTGATTAAATTTTTTCCTAAAATTATACTTTTCATACTGCACCTTTATTCATTTTTGTAATGTTTTTTATATCGGCATTATTTAAGAAAACTTGAGGCTATACTCAAAAATATAATTGATAAAAAGGTTTGAATTTTGATTTTAAAATTAAGCGGTAATTCATCAAAACAGATTGTGTGGCTCATTAGTTTGTTTATTCTAAATCTTATGGTTAGCCAGTTTAGTCATGCACAAATTCCTGCAGAAATTTATAAAATGCCTGAAAATATTACCTTTGTGAAAAAAGTGGGACATTGGCAAAAAGGGACGTTAAATGGAGGCTATCAATTAATTGTTGAAGGGCAGGGTAAACTAAAGGGAAGTCATCATTTGTATATTCGTTGGGTTTGCCATTGCATGGAGTCGCAGCTGTCAATTTTGTCTATTACGCAAATGAATACTGATGAAGCTTATGTGATGACAGAGCCTCGTTTTGAATATAAAAAGCAAACGGGATTAATTAATTTTTATCGCAAAAATATTCAAACGGATCTTTGGCAGCAAGTCCAAATTCAACTCACGGATATTGGTGAATATCAATTTGTCATGCGTACGGTAGAGCACCCTCAAGAGCCTATATTGGCAGTGCAGTAATGTTTGATTAACGTTAATGCGTTTCATAGGCATCAAGAGGTAATCGAATTGTAAATGTTGTGCCTTCGCCTAATGTAGAAGAAACATCCATTGTGCCATTATGGTGAGAGGTAATAATAAAATATGAAACCGACAAGCCAAGCCCGGTTCCGATTCCCACATCTTTAGTTGTAAAAAACGGCTCGAAAATACGTTTTCTTACACTATCTTCCATACCGGTTCCATTATCGCTAATATTCAAAATGCATTGATTGTTGCTTGCTCGACATGAAATAGTAATGGTGGATTTGTGTTCTAAAAATGAATTTACCTCGCGCTCTTTAAGGGCTTGGGCGGCGTTTTTAATTAGGTTTAATAATACCTGTTCGATTTCTGGAGCGGCACAGGGTACTTTTAATTCACTGTCTGAATATTGTTTGATGATTTCTAATTGTTTGAAATCATAGCCTTTTTTCAAATCATAATCAGAGCTTGCAATTTCAACGGCTCTGTCCAGTAATTCGCATATATTATGCATGTCTAATTTGCGGCTGGATTGACGGCTAAACTGCAGCATATTCGTTACAATATGCGCGGCGCGTTGCCCTGCTGAATGAATATTGTCCATAAATTTGATGATTTCACGGTGGGTTAAATATTCATTGATTTTATCTAAATCTGCATTGATTTCTTGTGCTACTTTTGCGTTTTTAGGCAGCCCTGGATCAAGGCGACGCTTAATGTTTTGGCTGCCTTGAATAATGGCACTTAAAGGATTATTAATTTCATGGGCCATACCAGCAGCTAGACCACCCACAGACATCATTTTTTCAGTTTGTACCATCACTTCTTCAAGTTTAGTTCGCTCGCTGATGTCATCGATTCGAATAACCGCGCCTAATGTGCCGGTTCGATTCAGCGGATATACCACAAAATCTAAAAATAATTTTTGATCATTATGCACATATTCAATGCGTTCTCTTACTTGGGTTTCTTTTTCAAGTAACGCACGAGAAATCAAATCCATATAATCCCCAAGTAAAGGAAACGCCTCTTCTAATGAATACCCCAAAGCGTATTCGATAGACGTTCCAGACAAAATGGACGCTTCTTTATTCCACTGAGTCACAAAAAAGTGTTCGTCAACAGCAATCAATGCCGAAGGCATGGAGTTAATGATGCTGTTTAGGTAACTTTGAAAGTCCGTTAATTTACGTTCAATTTTTGTACGAACATGCACTTCAAACTCCAAGCGTTTTACCGCTTCTTTGGTTTGTTCAGCATTAGTTTCTGCTAAATTTTGCGCACGTTCTGCACGGTTTTTTTCAGCATGCAATTGATGATCTCGATTTTCAACCCGGGCAAGCATAGTGTTAAACGCATCCACCAAGCCTCCAATTTCATCTTCATACATCTTTTGTGCACGCACTTGATAGTTTTCGTTACTTGAAACCATTCGAGCAATATTCATTAAATGTAAAATCGGTCGAGCGATGACTCGTTGAACATGGATGCCAATAAAAAAAACACATATAAAAGCAAAAACCAGTGTGGCCAATGAAGCAACCATAATAGCGTTTGTATAGGTGGTGACTTTAAGTGTGTTGGTTTTAATGAAAATTTGGTGAGCATCGTCTAATTGGCCAAAGTAATATTTATGTACAAATGTGTTTTTTGGGATGTTTTGTATTGAGGGTAATGTCACGGTTTCAGGGAACCGATCCGTCCATTGATTATTTTGGTAAATGCCGACCGCTTCGATACTTGGATATAACTTTGAAATATCAATTTGTTGATTGGTATCATTTATAATGTGTTTTCTGTTTTGCATCAAATACACAACAGCGCGTTCGTTTTGATCCACCAATTGATTGTAAGTTAATGAATAATAAGCAATAAATTGGAAGAACACCCCAAATAATATGATCGGAGTAAGCACCACAATAAACATGAAAAATAGTTTTCGAGTGATGGGTAAACTGGTATACCAAAGTTTAAGCATAATGTTGATTACTTATTAGTTATTAGTTATTAGTTATTAGTATGACTGGCTAATGCGGGTGTAAAATATTTACTTTTTGTAAGGTGATGATTAACCCTATTTGAGCAATTGAAACAAAAAATGAAATAACAAATAGAGTCTAAACATAGCGTAATTACACTTATCTTGCTATATCCAGGCTGATCAAAATACAACCGATGCTTTTTATTTTACAGTGAAGCTCATTATTTTATCCATCATTAATGTGTTTTGTTCAACATTAATATTATGTGTTTGTCCTAAATTTTGCCAATACCCGTTTATCAATTGAATTTCAGTTCGTCTTTTATTGGCCACATCTTGATGCATTGAGCTGTAGTTTTGAGCCGTTTTTTCAATCACTTGATAGGTGTTTTGCAAAATAAACGCTGATGAAAGCTCTATGTTTACTTTTTTGCAAATGGATTCAATTTCTAGTGCTAATGCCATCATGATGTTCGTGGCTTTTTTTATGTTTAACAATTTCCCATTATTGCAATTAAATATGACCGTTAATGGATTGATTAAACTATTGATAGCAAGTTTTAAATATAAGACATGCAAAATATTAGTTGAGTGGCACCAATGCATTTTTTCTAAGGTATTTATTATGTTGGATGGCTTTGGAATTTGTGTGGTTTGGCCAAAGATCGTGATGCCTTGTCCTGTATGCAAGACATGATTTGAGCTTATTTTACGGGCACCCACTGTTGTAGAAGCAAGCCAAACTGGAGCGGTATGTTGAGTTTGTATTTCAAACTGCGGGCCCAGTCCATTAAATAAACAAACAATTTGGCAGTGCTCAGTCAGTCTTGATCGATAGGTTTCAAAAGCCTGAACAGCATCATAAGCTTTGGTGCAAATGATCAAATATTGAATTGGGTTTTGATCGTCTTGTTCTAAATCAATGGTTTGAATATGTTTATTAAGGTCCGTTAACTCAATTTGGTTAATGGTGTGCTGTTTGGCATGTAAGCAAACATGAACTTGTTTTGATAGTTCGGCGGCAAAATACTGCCCAATCGCACCTGCGCCAACAATGTGCCATAAAATAGGGTGACTCATAAAAAATTATTCAATAAATGGAGGTTGTAAATCAGATTGTAACTGTCTAAAAATTTGAATGTGTGATTTTTTTGCAGGATTTTGTTTTAAATTATGTAGCAGATCCGTTAAATGTTCACTTGAACAATGCAACAGCATCGACAAAATGGGCAGGGTCGCGCCATTTATTTTAATGGTTTCTGTGATTGAGCCTAAAACTAATTCACGAATGACGTCTGCTTTTTTTAAACTGAGTTGCGTCGAATCATTTAACAACACTTCAGGATCCACTTTGCTAAACATACAGGCCTGTTCAATTCTGTGTTGAATTTCTTTTGATGGTAATTTTTTGTGTGTGACTGCATGTTCCGTCACAGCATGCTGAGTTTTCACTTTACGTGTTTCAAATACTTGATCAGGCTCATTGATGGTTTCTTTTGTTTGATGGATTGGTTGATCTATAGGTTGTGCTGTCGGTTGTGCTGTCGATTGTGCTGTCGATTGTGCTGTCGATTGTGCTGTCGATTGTGCTGTCGATTGTGCTGTCGATTGTGCTGTCGATTGTGCTGTCGTTTGGATCGCCGGGTTAGTTGGTTCAATGATGATTGTTTGTTCTTGTTGATTAACCGAATTTGGTTTAACAGTCGGGTTTGGGTTAACTGTCGGTTTTGAGTTAATAATCGATTCTTGGTTAACAGTCGGTTGATTTTGACTGGGTGCGGTCACTGGTTTTGTTTTGTGAGTCGGAATTTTTGGGGCTTGGGCAGGATCAGTAATGCCTAATTGGCGCATTTGGCGTTGATTCATTTTTATTCTCGATTACAATGATGATTTTTGGTCTGTATGATTTTAAAAGCAAAGCCTATGCCGAATCATATTTTGTACCTTTAACATTTTTATATTGAGAGAGACTATGCCAACCTTTGATATCGTATCTGAATTAGACAAACACGAATTAACCAATGCAATTGATCAAGCCAGTAAAATAGTAGCGAATCGTTTTGATTTTAAAGGCAGCGATGCAAGCTTTAGCTTAAGTGAAAAAATGGTGACGATTAAAGCCGAGTCGGAATTTCAAATTGAACAAATGCAAGACATGTTATTTGATGCATTTATTAAACGAAAGTTGGATGTAAAAGCATTGGATTACCAAGAAGTGCAACAAGCGGGCAAAGAAGTAAAATTAATTGCCAATGTAAAAGAGGGGATCGACAGCGATAACGCTAGAAAAGTGGTTAAGCTCATCAAATCAAGCAAAATTAAAGTTCAAGCAGCTATACAAGGCGAGCAAGTAAGGGTCACTGGAAAAAAACGGGATGATCTGCAACAAGTTATGCAATTAATTCGTGAATCAGAAATGGACATTCCTGTTCAGTTTAATAATTTTAGAGATTAATTTACTTTCTTAAAACGGATGAATGCTGGGGTGAAGACCTGATTCAATTGAAATCACGTTACCCCCATACCAAAATTACAAAACTTAATGTGCCTTGGTCACAAAATTACAAAACCTTCACAGGGAAAACTTTTAATATTAGATAAAATAGCGTTTTAATTTTTCTATTGGATAAAAGTGTATGTTTTACCGTATTTTGACTGTGATTTTTACAAGTTGCGTTTTGTTTTTGGTAGGTTGTGTGCCTGAGAATGATGCCCCCAATTCAAGCCCAGTTGTGTCAATGGTATATACCAATGATTTTAAAAGTAATGTATATATTTTTGATGCATCAAATAGCAGCGACCCAGATAGTGATAACTTAAGTTACCTTTGGAATATTGATAATACAACGTATACAAATGCAATTGTCGGACATACGTTTAATTCAAAAGGTCAGTATTATATTCAGTTAACTGTTACTGATGCTCGTGGTTTGACCACCGTTAAAGATGCCGTCATCACAGTAGTTATGCCTACAGTTGCTAATCAAGCACCGGTTGCTTTATTCACGATGACTAAAAAAACCAATTCAATATACGAATTTGACGCATCCAGCAGCAGCGATGCGCAATTTGATGCACTTACATATCGCTGGTCAATTGATGGGAAATCATTTGATGAAAAAGTATTTGAATATGAATTTAGTGCTTCCAACACATATGTAATTTCCTTAACAGTTAACGACGGTACTTTAGACTCTATCGCATCCAATCAATCAGTTACGGTGGCTTTACCTGTTAATAATGCCCCACAAATTGGCATTCAAGTTTCTACTAATTTCTTAGTTGCTACCTTTGATGCGTCATCTACTATCGACGCTGATAGTGATGAGTTAGCTTACCTATGGGACATTAATGGTACCGATTATTATGTTGAAAAAATCACTCACACTTTTTTAGCACCTGGAACCTACGATTACCGCTTAACGGTGTCAGATTCAAATGATGAAGATCAATTTTCGGGTAAAATTACTGTTAGTGATCAAGAAATTGGCAATATTGCTCCGGTTGCTCTGATTGAAATGGATAAACAAGGTTTGGTTATTTCATTTTCAGGCAGTAAATCCACCGATCAAAATTCAGATCAGCTGTCTTATTTGTGGACCATTGAAACAAACAATGGCTCAGTTACTTACACGACGGTTTCAGGTAATCATACCTTTGATCAAGCTGGAACCTATTCAGTGAGTTTAAAAGTGACGGATACAGGGGATTTAAGTCATGAAATTTCTGAGAATGTAACGGTTGAAGCTGAAATTGTGAATGCCGATCCCATCGCTAAATTTGAAGCGGATGTAAACGGGTTAAGTGTTATGTTTGATGCAAGTGAATCATCGGACCCAGATGGTGATGCGTTAGAGTATTTCTGGCAATTCAGTGGACAATCTCCTGAAGGCGTGAACACTTCATATACCTTCAGTATTGCGCAAACCTATTCAGTAAAATTAACCGTACGGGATATACATGGAAACGAAGACTCAATTACAAAAAATGTAACCACCACAAATAACATGTTAATTTCATCATTTATAGCAACAGTTAATGGATTAGAAGTGCAGCTTGATGCGTCGGATTCCAGTGACTCAGACGGAACGATTGTCGCTTACACATGGTTGATTAATAATACAAACTACACAGGGGTGACTCGAAACTACACCTATAATCAGTCTGGTACTTATGAAATTTCTTTAACCGTTGAAGACAATGCAGGCAATACAGATACTTCTACTCAAATGGTAGTGGTCGATGAGTCAATCATAGCCAATACACCGCCTTCACCTTATATTCTAAGTACCGTGCAGTATGGTGCTTATATATTATTTAATGGCAATAATTCTTATGATAACGATGGAGATTTAATGACCTATGCATGGGAGTTGTCAACCGGTGAAGTGTTTAATGGCGGTAAGTTTTTTTATGAAGCGCCATCAACCGCAAGCATCGAAGCGACCTTGATTTTGTCGGATTCAAAAGATCGCGCTGAATCCGTCACTACGATTAATCCAATGAATGATCGAATTGATCGTGATTATGATCTTGAATTGTTTGAGGCTGCTTCTTCGTATTTGAAATGTAAGAGTTGTCATAATGGAGGGCAACCATTTGCTACTGAAGGGGATATGTCAGATTATGATAGTGATATTCGCAGCAGAGTATCTAGTATGGGGGTGAATACTTTTTACTCTTACCCAGTTGATTATAGTGGACACAGAGGTTCGGGGTCTATCGTGACTGAGGTCAATAAAACCCACTGGTTAAATTTATTGCGTTTAGTTGCAGCTGATGTAAGTGGAGCCAATCAACCTCCTGTTGCGAGCTTCAGTTACAGCGTATCTGGCACGCAAGTGACGTTTACTAATACAAGTTCAGATCCAGAAGGCGATAATTTGTCATTTGAATGGGACTTTGGGGATTTTGAAACCAGCACCGATCAGCATCCTGTGCACGAGTTTCCAGATAATCAGCCTTATTATGTGAAGTTAAAAGTAAGTGACGCAAACACTTATAAAACGGTACATCAAAAAATCGAGTTTTAATTAAGATTTAAATGACTTAACACCGCCTCGGTCATGCAAGTGATCGAGGCTTTTTTTTGAGTTTAATAAAAAAATAATGTGTGCTTTCGATTATTGCTTATAGGCAGTATGTTCCTGAATTGTTTTGGCACCTAAATTAATTAATGCATGCACAATTCAGATCATTCACTCATCCATATGAAAATAAAGGCTATGTTTCAAATTTATGTTGCTGCACCTGTAACAGTTTGAATTCAAACAGTTTTTCGCTTTCGCTCTTAATGTCACTAGAAAAGGTCTGATATTTGTGCCAGTCCAGCATTCTAAACCAACCCAAATACTTCGCCAAATACTTACTGGCCACTCCGTGCATCTTCAAATACCAACGCTTTAACTGACTGTGATAATTATTGATATTTTGAATATGATACAAACTTTGCTGTGTTTGATTGTTGGTTATCACCACATGATGCAAATGATGTTCTTTGCAAATTTGATTATAAGCCGGCTGCCCATCGGTACATAAAACAGATTCATCGGCAATTTTGCAGCCTAAGCATTGATTGATTTCAGCGCCATTTACGCGGGTTAATATTTGATCAAATTCATGATGATTTCGATCTTTAGCGGTTAACACTGCCACCCAATCGTGCTGATTAATACCGGGTGTGGATGCTTTAGATCCTCGTTGTCTTGCAGGTCGGTTTAAGTTTCGCTCGCCTTTTTTAGATTCTCGAAAATACGTTTCATCTGCTTCAATAATGCCTTCAAGCCTTGATTCATAGGTGTTTTGAGTAGCATTCATAAAACGATGACGCCAATTAAAAGAGGTAGTCACACAAATATTCAAATCTTTTACGCAACGCCGAATGCTATCTTGGTCAAGCATGTGCTCTAAGTATTTTTGCCAAAGCTCAGGTTTGTGCTGATAAAAATAAGCACTGCCTCGAGTGCACACAAAACTTTTGCGACATTCGTTGCAAAAAAATCGCTGCCTGCCATTACTAAAACCGTATTTTCGCAAGCGGTTACTTTGACAATGAATGCATTTTGAGTGGGTGATCACTTCTTTGGACAGTCGTGTAAGAATGGGATTTTCTTGTGCAGCTAAAGCGGTGGATAGAGTTTGTTTTTGAACAGGATCGAGCTTGCTTACCTGCTTAAGTATGTTTTGAAAATGCTGTGGATTCATAGGCTATGTCATTGTGGGTGTATAAATCTCAGCTTAGATCAGTATTATGATTTTGCATCCTGCCACAACAATTTAAAACATAGCCAAAATAAAGCTCAAAAAAAGCCCGCAATGAATTCTCAGTGCGGGCTCAATTATTAAATGCCTTACTTTTTAACGGCTTTTTTAACTTTAGAGAGTTTTTTGTGGCGTATGTCTTTGCCTTTGACCAAATAGATTACGTATTCACAAATATTCTGTGAATGATCACCAATACGCTCTAATGATCGCAATGCCCACATTACATTTAATGCGCGGCTGATCATTCTCGGATCTTCCATCATCAATGTCACCATTTCACGCATGGCGCTTGCGTATTCCATGTTGACGACTTTGTCATCTTGTAATACATCAAGCGCAAGTTCTGCATCGGAGCGAGCAAATGCATCCAGTGCTTTGTTCAGCATACTTACCACTAAGTTACCAATATGACGAATTTCGATATAGCCTTTTGGTGCTGCGCCGTTTTCAGTTAACTCGATTGCTTGTTTGGCAATTTTACTTGCCTCGTCACCAATGCGTTCTAAATCATTCACAGCCTTAGTGACAGCTAAAACAAAACGTAAATCGCTGGCAGCAGGGTGGCGAAGTGCTAAAATTCGAGCGCATTCTTCATCGATATCCATTTCCATATCATTGACAGATTCGTCCTTTGCACGAATCTCTTGAGCTAATGCGGAGTCTGCTTCAATAATAGCGGTGATTGAATTTTTAACCTGTTGCTCAACCATGCCACCCATTTGCATTAAATGCTGACGGGCTTCTTCTAATTCTTCGTTAAATTTATTCGATATATGTTGATCAAGGTTTAACTTGTCCATTTTACTCTCCCAATTAACCGAAACGGCCAGTAATGTAATCTTCAGTAAGCTTATGCCTAGGTGACGTAAATATGTCTTGTGTTTTACCCACTTCAATAAGCTTGCCAAGATGAAAATACGCCGTACGGTTGGATACACGCGCTGCTTGTTGCATTGAGTGAGTCACAATCGCAATGGAATAATTTTGGCTTAATTCAGCAATTAACTCTTCAATTTTAGCCGTAGCAATTGGGTCAAGTGCTGAGCAAGGTTCATCCATTAAAATCACTTCAGGACTCACTGCAATGGCACGAGCTATACATAAACGTTGTTGCTGCCCACCAGACATACCTGTTGCTGGTTGATCTAAACGATCTTTCACTTCATTCCACAAGCTTGCTTTTTCTAATGCGGTTTGTACGATTTCATCTAATTCAGAGCGACGGTTAACTAAGCCATGAATTCGAGGGCCGTAGGCCACATTATCGTAAATTGATTTTGGAAATGGATTGGGTTTTTGAAATACCATGCCCACGCGTGCACGTAATTGCACAGGATTTAATCCACCTTTGTAGATATCAAGCCCTTCAAGTTTGATGTCCCCAGTCATTTTACATATCTCAATGGTATCGTTCATACGATTTAAGCAGCGTAAAAATGTGGATTTACCACAGCCGGATGGGCCAATCATGGAAAGCACTTCGTTTTGACCAAGATCTAAAGACACATCAAAAATAGCTTGTTTATCACCGTAGAAAACATCAACGTTATCTGCTGTCATTTTTGCGTTGTCAACTTTGAATTTGCCAACGGTTTGTTCTGTATTTTCTGTAAACATTTTGATTACCACTTACGTTCGAATTTTTTACGAAGAATGACTGCTAAGATATTCATGCACGCTAAGAACATCAGCAAAACTAAAATTGCACCCGAGGTTTTTTCAACAAATAGTCGCTCAGGTAAATCGGACCACATGTAAATTTGTACTGGTAACACAGTGGCAGAGTCGGTAATCGAGCCTGGAATATCCACTATAAACGCCACCATTCCGATCATTAATAATGGGGCCGTTTCACCCAGTGCTTGAGCCATACCAATGATGGTGCCAGTTAACATACCAGGCATAGCAAGCGGTAATACATGGTGTAAAACTACTTGCATTTTAGAGGCTCCAATGCCCATTGCTGCATCACGAATAGAAGGCGGAACCGCTTTAATCGCGGCGCGTGATGCAATAATGATCGTCGGTA
Organism: Marinicellulosiphila megalodicopiae; assembly: GCF_045862395.1. NCBI lineage: Bacteria > Pseudomonadati > Pseudomonadota > Gammaproteobacteria > Oceanospirillales > Marinicellulosiphila > Marinicellulosiphila megalodicopiae. Next base: position 2,647,127 of record NZ_AP023087.1, on the reverse strand, counting down.
ATGTCATAAGTGTTAATACTAAGCCACCCACAATTGGCGCCGCTCTTGGTAAATGCATGACATTGATAAATATCGCAGCACCTAATAAACCAAACACAATGGAAGGTACCGCCGCTAAGTTTGCAATGTTGATTTCAATAAATTCAGTCAGTTTATTGCGTTTTGCAAATTCTTCTAAATAAATAGCCGCTGCCACACCAATAGGAAAGGACAATACTAACGTTACTAACATCGTAAACAGTGAGCCAGTAATCGCGCCACGAAGACCTGCTTGTTCTGGTTCACGTGAATCCGTAGAGGTGAAAAAACCAAGATTAAAGCTGTGATCCACATCATCGTTGTCTTGAAATTCTTTTAACCATTGAATTTGATTGTCTTTAAATCGACGATCAGCCTGTTCTAATTGCGGATCAATGTAGCCTTTCATAAACGCGATGGAATCTGCGCCAGCAGTTAACCAAAACGATTGAGTTGTGTTCATTTTTTCAGGATGGGCCATTAAAAAATCACGCACTTGGTAACCTGCAGATGTACTGATTAACGGATACAACATGCGTTTTTCGGATCGACTTGTGACCTCTGGAAATTTTTCACGTAGGGCTTGTTTGATTAAGCCTTCGTAATCTGCTGCTAACCATTGAGATTGGGTCGGGTTTTCAGGTAATTCTAAAATGTCATTATCCAGAGTGACATCTAGGCGTAAATCATAAGTGGTAAATGCCCCAGCGCCTTTTAAAGTTATGGATGAAAGTAATACCACCAAAAATATCAAACCCAACATAATGGATCCAATACCAATGGCTTGGAAAATACGTTCTGACCAAATGCGTTTGTTCATACCAGCGCGTAAAAGTTCGTCTTTATTCGCTGCAATGCGTTCTAGTGCGTTCATGTTAATTCTCTTATAAACTTCGTATTAATCGTATTGTTCGCGATATTTTTTAACAATGTGATTGGCAAAAAAGTTCATGCCTAATGTCACTGTAAATAATAATAATGCTAAGGCAAATGCCGATAGAGTTTTTGCTGAATCAAACTCTTGGTCACCAGTTAATAACATAACAATTTGCACAGTAACCGTTGTCACTGACTCCAAAGGATTGGCAGTTAAATTTGCAGCGGTGCCCACGGCCATAACTACAATCATTGTTTCACCTATGGCGCGCGATGCTGCCAAAATAATCGAAGAAACAATCCCCGGTAATGCAGCAGGTAATACCACTTTACGAATCGTTTCGCTTTTAGTTGCACCTAAACCTGATGAACCATCTCGTAAACTTTGGGGTACGGCCGAAATAATATCATCTGTTAATGAACATATAATTGGAATGATCATAATGCCCATCACAATACCTGCTGCTAAAGCGCTTTCACTGGATACGTTTGTAAACCCCATTGATTGAGCGGTATCACGAATAAAAGGTGCCATAGTTAATGCAGCAAAAAAGCCATACACAACCGTTGGAATACCTGCTAAAACTTCTAATAATGGTTTAACGATGGAGCGAACTTTATAGTTTGCGTATTCTGATAAGTAAATAGCAGAAAACAAACCAAAAGGAATCGAGATCAATAATGCTAAAAACGAAATTAATAAGGTTCCCGTTATTAATGGAATAGCACCAAATGCACCGGAGCTTGCTTGCTGGTCTGCACGTAATGCTGTTTGAGGAGACCACTCTGTACTGAATAAAAATTCAGTAATTGGAACCAATTTAAAGAAATGATAAGACTCACGTAATACCGCGTAAATAATACCAACCGTGGTTAAAATTGCTAAAATTGAACTGACGAAGAAAAAAGTCAGGATTACTTTTTCAACACGATTACGACTATTGAATTTTGGTGTAATGACAAAAATACCGACTGCACCACAAAGTAAGGCAATGGTAATAAATAAAGAACTTTTAATGTTCATTGCTTTGTCGGTTAATTGTTTGAAGTATTCGTTTGCTTCTAGTAAATAAGCGGGCGGGGTAGTCATGATGTCCGCCACTTGAATTTTAGAAATGATTAAGTTTTGATCAGTTGTGTTGGCCGTTCTTAATAAATGCCAAAAATTTTGGTCTGAAGCTACTAAGGCTAATTCACCATTCACCATGACTTCTTTACCAAAATGCATCAACACTTTGCTTTGAATAAACATATCAACAAAAATTAGCCAAAACAGCATAAATATAACTGCTGGAACAGCGCATAAAATAACAGCAAAAAAGCCATAATAATTAGGTAAAGAAGGTAAGAAGCGAATACCACCAATTGGTCCTGCTATTTGAATGGCGCGCATGCGACCAAAAACATAATAAAGGGCACAAAATATGATCAGCGCTAATACTAACGTGCTTGAAGACATACCGAATTTCTCTAGTCAAAAAAAACTCCGCTAAATGATGCAGAGTAAGGGTTAGAACTTAAAAGCCACCTTTGAGCGAGTTAAAAGCTGCAAAAGTGGCGTATTCTAAACTGTAATTATGACAGTTTATAGTGTTAAGTTTGTGCGGTTTTTAACAGCGTTTTGAACTTTCTTAAATTCGCTAGCTGGTAAAGGGATCATACCTTTGTCAGTTAAGTAGCCTTCTTCACCCATTGCTTTTTTGTCAGTGAATGTCGCTAAATACTCAGAGATACCCGGGATCACATTTAAATGTGCTTTTTTAACATAGAAGTATAAAGGACGAGATACCACATACTCACCATCAGCGATACTATCAAACGTAGGGGCTGCGCCATCAATTAAAGAGCCTTGAACTTTTTCAGCGTTTTGATCTAAGAAAGAAAAACCAAAAATACCTAAAGCATTTGGGTTAGCTTCTAGTTTATTAACGATCAAATTGTCGTTTTCACCCGCTTCAATAAAGTGGCCATCTTCACGGATACCGTGACAAATTGCTTTGTATTTTGAACTGTCTGTTTTCTTAAGTTCTGCAATCCAAGCGATCTTTTTACAGCCGCCTTCCATTGCTAATTCAACAAACGCATCACGTGTGCCAGAAGTAGGAGGTGGGCCTAATACTTCAATTTTTTGATTTGGAAGTGAAGGATTCACTTCGTTCCAAGTGATGTATGGGTTTTCGATTAATTCCCCTTCTTTTTCAGTAGGAACCTGTTTTGCCAATGCTAAAAAGATATCTTTACGAGTTAATTCAAAACGAACGGCTTTTTTCGTGTTAGCTAATGCAATGCCGTCGTAGCCTACTTTTACTTCGATGATTTCAGTGATGCCATTTTTAGCACACAATTCAACTTCTGAAGATTTAATGCGACGAGATGAGTTTGTGATGTCTGGTGTGTTTTCACCCACGCCTTCACAGAACATTTTTAAGCCGCCGCCTGAACCTGTTGATTCAATTGAAGGTGTCTTAAATGTTGTTTCTTTGCCAAATTTTTCAGCTACAACGGTAGCAAATGGATAAACAGTTGAAGAACCGACAATCCAAATATTGTCACGTGCTACAGCTACAGAAGACACTGCGCTTGCTGCTAAAATGATACTGATGCTTGCTAATTTTAATTTCATATTAACCTCAATGGTTTTAGAGTTTTATTAAATTTCAAAAAATCACAAAGGCGTTTTGTTTGCCCTTTGCTTTAAGTTGGCGACATCATAGGTTTGTTTTATGACAGTTTTGTGACAATACTGAAATATTTCAAAAAGATTGCAGATTTATGTCGAATTGATTACATAGTTTTGTCAAATTGATTAAATAGGTTTGTCAAATTATTGTATTTAATGCGCAATACCAATGCTGTTTAGAAGGACAAGAGTACTTTTGGCACTTTCTTGATGTTCTTTAATTAATCGCCATTGAGTTATTTTTTTGAACCACTATTAATGTATTCACTAAAAACAATCTGAGATTTAATCATGACTGCCAATATCCAACTTTATTCATTAGCTACCCCAAACGGCCAAAAAGTATCCATCGCACTAGAAGAAATGGGAGTGGAATACGATGCGCATTTGATCAATATAATGCAGGGCGATCAGTTTACTGAGGAGTTTATTAAAATTAACCCAAATTCAAAAATTCCTGCGCTGGTGGATTTAACAGGTGATAACGGTAATCCATTTGCAATGATGGAATCAGGCGCCATTTTGCTTTATTTGGCTGAAAAAACAGGACAGTTTTTACCAACAGATTCTGTGAAACGTGCAAAAGTCATGCAGTGGTTATTTTTCCAAATGGGTGGTGTGGGTCCAATGTTTGGACAGTTTGGTCATTTTTATAAATACGCGACAGACAAAGGTGATCAATCATATGGTATTGAGCGTTATACCAAAGAAACCAAGCGTCTATTAGCTGTACTAGACACGCAATTATCAAAAAATGCATTCATAGCAGGGGACGAGTACAGCATTGCAGATATGGCAATAGTGCCTTGGGTGATTTGTTTAGATAAATTTTACAATGGCTCAGATCAACTTGATTTACCGACCTTTGAATTTGTAAATAAGTGGGTTGAAAAAGTATCGTCGCGCCCTGGTGTGCAAAAAGGTTTGAAAGTGTTGAGTGAAATATAACGTGTAGTGTTTGATTTTAGAGTTGTAAAAATGCAGGATGTCCGTAATTTTCAGCCCGTATTTTTCAAGAAAGATGTCGCCTAAAGTTATTTTTAAGCGACCTTGATTCGTTCAGTTCGATGAAAACCATATTAAGTTGCATGATGTATGTAGGCTTAAATCCAATTCGAATCAAAGCGTATACTAAACTTGAGCATTCAGTTACATATCCATTAAAAAACGTTGTTGATTTTCGAAAAATGAGTGACATCGTAATCAATTTTGTGGAAGCTTAAGTAGACAGTTAAGTAGACAGTTAAGTAGACAGTTAAGTAGACAGTTAAGTAGACAGTTAAGTAGACAGGTAAGTAGATAGGTACAACCCAAACCATTGAATATAATTTACCATATTTTAAAATTATAAACTCAATGGGGAAACTAAAATGTAAATGGCTGTTTAGATGATGAACTTTCTAAACTAAGACTTGGATTTCCCTTATAATTGTTTTTCAACAGCCTCGTTAAGACTCAATAATTATGAAATGTTTATTTCTATTAGTAATGTTAATTTTTACCTCATTATCTTATGCTGAAACATTAGGTGAAATTGATATTGATGTATGGGGATACGAAGACACTGAAAATAAAACATATAGAGAAAACACTTGCCTAATTGGATTTGCACCAAAAAAACAGGAATACAGATACATAAAGTCGATAAACAATAGCCAAGAAATACCTGATGCAAAATATCGATTTACGTTGGTAAAAGAGGAGTATGCTTCAAAAGACGAATTTAATAAACGCTTAGAATTTATTAAAAATCCACCCCATTCAAATAGCCTTGTTTCAAAAATGTGTAATATTAGAGAGGCGTTTGTTGAAGGCGATGTTGTTTATTTTGTACATACGGATGTAGGTGTATTTACAACTGAAATGAAACATATCGTTGTGCTTTTTCATCAGTCGCTTCAACCATAATAAGCAACATCGCGCTGAGAGAAAAATCGATGCAATAATCAACGATCATGGAAGTGCACAAGATCATAATCAAAAAAACTAAGCCAAAAAGACCACATAAAAGTGGTCTTTTTTTATTCTAAATACAAAATCCGTTAACAAAGCAATCCAACTGAACCAATCCAACTGAACCAATCCAACTGAACCAATCAAACCTGACTCACCCAAACCCCAACGGACATAGTCGATTCTTTTGCTCCTGAAAATGAGCCACCAATAGGTGGAATCGATTCTGGTAAATCAGCGACAGCCACAGCGATGTGATCGGAGCCTACAATTTTACCAATAGTGGGGTCAAAGCCAATCCAGCCTGCTCCTGGTACGTACACTTCGCTCCACGCATGGGTCGAGCCTACTTGGTCTGACATTAATGGCGCGTATAAGTAGCCACTGACAAAACGAGCGGCAAATCCTAAGCAGCGTGCACTTAGCATAAATAAATAGGCAAAATCTCGACAGGAGCCAGACTGTTCTTTAATGGTGTATTTCGCAGTTTGCACACCGGGTTCTTCGCGAATGTTGTAGTGCATATTTTTAAAAATGCATTCGGCCATTTTTTCTAATAATTGATAGGTTTGGATTGATTGGCCCACTTGCCAAAACTGCGAAATCCATTTGTTTAATACGTTAATGACATCCATTGGGGGCAGAGTCAGGTAGGGCGCCAACATAAAATAATCGTGGGGTAAATAGGTAAATGGATACCCCTGCGCGTAATCCGACACTAAAAAATTTAATGGCGATTGATTATATTGCTGCACGATGCTTTGGCTTTCTATTAGTAGTTGTTGAGTTTGTGTGTGAAACGTTGCAATTCCGACAGAATTATTTTGTACGTCTTTATGCCAACGAACGGTGGCTTTAGGTTCTATGTTTAATTCAAAGGATTGAATGCGCAGGCTGTGATCTTCACGCGGTCGTAATAATAAAATTTGTTCACCTAAGGTGACCGGTTGCGGATAATTATAGTACGTGCGATGGGTGATTTTAAAGCTTTGCATGTCGTGCTCCATCCTATTAATGCTTTTCAATATTCTACACACGCCCAATTTGTATGGTTTCGGTTTGTGCTGAATAGTGACTAATATTTTATAGGTAGCGTGAGAGGAAAAACCAGCATTGACCATACCGCAAACGCTGCGTACATGCACTTTAAAATTGTGTAGTTGAATGATTGAGTTGAATGATTGAGATGAATGATTGAGTTGAATGATTGAGTTGAAAAAAGTGAAGGCTTAAAAAAGCAAAATTGCGTTTGTTGACATACGACAGATAAAAAAATGCCACGGTATTCGTGGCATTAAGTTATCTTGAGCTGGAATCGTTTTTATAAAACCACTTTTAAAATTTCATCGTCTTTGCGCGATAAAAAATGCGTTGATTTGATCGTACGAATGGTGCGAGATTTACCACGGATTAATAACGTTTCGGTGGTTGCGACATCACCGTGGCGTGTGACGCCTTCTAATAAATCGCCTTTGGTGACACCGGTTGCTGAAAACACAATATTGTCTGAGCGAACCATGTCTTCTAGTTTTAATAATTTACCAGGAACCGCACCCATTTGCTTACAACGCGCTAATTCATCAGCAGACATGCGATCGTTTTCTTCGCTTTGGCCTTTTGCGTCGCTGCGCAACATTAATCGACCTTGCATGTCTCCGCCTAATGCACGAACCACAGCAGCAGAAATAATGCCTTCGGGTGCGCCACCGATGCAGTACATCATGTCTACTTCGCTAGTTGGAATACATGCCATGATCGATGCGGCTACATCGCCATCAGGAATGGAAAATACTTTACAGCCTAATGCATGAATTTCTTTAATTACAGCATCATGACGCGGTTTGGCTAATGTGATGATCGTCATGTCTTTTATGTCTTTATTTAAACGTGCCGCGACCAAGCGAATGTTGTCGGTAATGGGCATATCTAAATTCAGTGCGCCTTTGCTGCCAGGACCTGCAACGATTTTTTCCATGTACATATCAGGGGCTTTTAAAAACGCGCCTTTTTCACCTGCCGCTAAAACAGCCACGGCATTTGATTGACCCATGGCGGTCATGCGGGTGCCTTCAATTGGATCAACTGCAATATCAACGGGCTCACCGTTTTTGTCACAACCTACTTGTTCACCAATGTATAGCATTGGCGCGTCATCAATTTCACCTTCACCAATTACGATTTCACCAGCAATGTTCATTTTGTTTAGCATGGCACGCATGGCTTCAACGGCAGCACCGTCTGCGATGTTTTTATCACCACGGCCTAACCATTTATATCCTGCAAGGGCAGCAGCTTCAGTTACTCGGGAAAATTCGAAGGCTAATTCACGACGCATAATTTGACTCACATTAAAATAAAGGGCGAATTGTAAAACAAAGCGGCTTGATTAGAAATGTATAAGGTCAACTTTAACGGTTAATCCTCAAATGATTGGGTTAGCACAATATTAGCAAGTTGGTCTTTGTTGATGGGTTTAGTAAGCCAAAGGTTAAAACAATCTGGAATCACAGCAGGGGCGTCGTGTCCGCTTAGGGCAAAAATGATTGGGGGCGGTAATTGTGTGGTGGCATGCAGAATTTGTTCGGCTGCTTGTGTGCCTGACATATCAGGCATGGTGATGTCCATAAATATGCAATCGAATTGATCGTCTATACACGCTTGAATGGCTGATTTGCCGCTAAAACAAGTGGTTACCTGCAAACCTAAATGGGTGAGCTGGGCTTTTAACACTTGAGTGTTAAAGGGTAAATCATCAACAACTAGACATTTATTCATATTCAAACTTCATACTTGGAACTTAAAACAGGAAGGCTTATCATACCAGAACAATTGCCATCCCTTTAAAGGAAAAATAATGAAATTACCCCAATTTTTGATCGGTCTATGTTTTATGGTTTGCTCAATTGGACTGAGCGCAAAGCAACAAATCACCCCTAATGTGTTACCAGCAAATAAAAACGCGACATCTATTGTTGATATTGATCAGTTTGGACGATACATCATTCAAGCAAAAAGTGATCAAGGTGTGGCATTTGGTTTAAACGATAAAAAATATGGAAAGAGTCAATTGTACGGGCAAGCAGCTAAACAAGATGGTCGCTATTCTGGTTTTTTAGATGTCGGGCAATATCAATTATTTACTAGTACTGTTTTAAGCAATACCAACACAGTGAATTTTGACATTAAGCAATCTACAGCAATTAATAACACGGATGATTTATTAATATTGCCAGATTCTGAAATTCAAACAATACAACTTCAAGACACTGAACATTATGATTGGGCGATCAATATTGAACAAGCTCAAATGGTAAACATTGAAGCAGCAGGTAGAAATTTAGAGCATTTGCAGTTGTTTCAAAATGGACAATGGTTGGTTGAGTCGACTATTACTAAACAAACTATTGACCCTGTGGTAGGTAAACCGCTGACTAGAATTAGACTGTCTGTTTATTTACAACCAGGTATCTATCGATTAAGCGCTTATGGTGGGGTGAGTTTAAAGTGGGCAAATGAAGACGACAGTCATCCATTATATTTACGCAAGGGTTTTGCTGATTTAAATGTGAATGCCAAAGACTTCTTAGAAGTGTCACCATTTGGTGAAGATTTTTATTTGATTGAAACTGGTAGCGATTATTTTCAAGTCAATTTAGCTAAAAATAATAATTTTGAATTGGGGGTGGCAAACTATTCGGATGAAAAAAGCGATGTGTTTACCCAATATTTTGAACGAGCAAAAATATCACAATCTAATAAAACCCCCGTAGCGTCACTAAATGTGTACGCCAATTCTAAAAAAATCATCAGCGTAAAAAGTATGGCGAAACAAACGTATCAACTGATTAATTTTAAAACACAATCTCAATACGGACAGTTTTATAACCAAAGCTATATCATCTCTAGCATGAGTGCGAATTCACCAAATGATTATGCAGACGTCACCGGATACATCAGTCAATACAATACAAAAACTCATAAAAATGAAATAGTACATGTAAAAGCCATAGCATTAAATCAAGAACAATATTACGCCCGTAAATTTAACGTGCTTAAAAAAATCGATATGTTAATTAATATCGAACAAGCTGGTGTTTATCATATTACTAATAAAAATAATCTGAAGGTTAAATTTAAGATTGAGCCTTTTTTATTATATAACGCTAAAAATAATGCTCAATATAAAACCACTGACTTATCTTGGGATTTAAACAAAGGGTATTATAGACTGACAATTGAGCCAGTCGCGTCAGGTGTTTTAGATTTAAATATTCATCATAGCGGATATGAAGGACAGTCAAAGTCGTTTGATGCCAATAAAAATACTGCTAATTTAATTGCATCTGCTCAGATGTTTTTTGCAATTAATAAAATGTCCACTTCATCAAGACTGACACTTTTTGATAATGGCAATATCAATGGTGTGGATATTCGAAAATCTCCGGTTAATTTAGATGTACCATTTAATCTTATATTGGCACCTAATCAGATCATCAGCTTTGATACAATATTTACCCATAATGGACAGATTGTTTTAGCTCAAAGTATAGAAAAATCTGTGTCAATCACACTTGATGGCAAGAAATACTCAATGTCTCAACAGATTATTAAAAGTAATCAATCCAAAAAAATAGAATTTAAAAATACCAGTAATCAGCCTGTGGAATTTACTGTTAAATTTATTAGTAATGAAATTCAAACAAAAAAAAGTGCAACACGCTTAAAAGTCAACGCAACGGTGAATTATGACAAAATTGATGTCAACACCCAGCCGTTTATCAATTTACATGGTGGAAAAACCTATTCAATGCAGGTGGATGAACCTGGTTTGTATGCCGTTGAATCGACAGGTTTATTGTCAACCACTGGTGTTGTGCGAAATAAATTAAACGATAAATACCAAGATCTAAACCATAGCGGAACCGGTCGAAACTTTTATATTCAGCCTTACTTATTAGCTGGTGAGTATCAATTAAAAGTAAATACGCAAGGCAGCAGTCATGGTAATTTAGGGCTGAAACTGGCGTTTTCAAAAGTGATTGATAAAGGTGAAATTAAATTAAATGCTAAATATTATGAGACACTTAAAAGTACGCAGGTGTTGAAATATGAATTAAATGTTAAGCAAACCGACCGATACAGAATACAAAGTTATGCAGTGGATCAAACTATGCAAATTCGTTTAGATGATGCTGACGGTTGGCCTGTCATTAAACCGTATTCATATGGTGATCAAACCATCAAGCTAAATGCAGGGAAATATATTATTACGATTTTGCCAAACTCCATTGAGCAAATGACATCACTTTTAGTTGAACCTGTGCCTGAAGAGCCTGAGTATTCAGTAAATGATGAAGTGAAAAACATTGATATACATCAAATGAGTACCGCTAATAAAATCCGATACACCTGGCTAGAAAGAGAAGATGCCCAAGGACAAAGATTATCGGATCGTTGGCAGTTTACGCTTAATACCCCTTCTATTATAGAGTTTGAATATTCCGATACTATGAATATTGCATTAACTAATCTAAGTACCGGTAAAGACATTGCGTTATTTGATATCAAGCAAAATTACAATACACAAAATTGGCAACAACGTTTAAGTGCAGGAGAGTATGAATTAAGTTTTATGGCGAAGGGTAAAAATAACTTATTAGGTTATGAGTTTTCTGTGTTTTCAACTCAATTATTATTTGGTCAACAACAAATAGTGAATTTACCCTATAAAGCTAAATTTGAATTGGCAAAAGCGGAGCAGATTAATTTTTCAACCTATGGCATGAGTGATGTTAAAGCCAAACTATTTGATGAAGACAATCAATTAATCAGTCAATTTGACGATACGCAAAAAAATTGGAATGTACTGATTAATTCTGTGTTAGATGCAGGTTTGTATAAAATTGAATTGCAATCAATCAGTCAAGCCCAAATCACTACATTGCGTTATGATAAAAACAAATGGAGCGAACGTGATGCTCAAAGTTTGCCGATCAATCAAATCATTAAAGATGAAGCAAGCACCATTTTACCATTAGTGATTTTAGATGAATTAAGTGATGCTTCGGTATTGAATTTGGTGGCACAATCTAAACAGTCAGTGTACGTGGTTGTTGAAGAGCTGCAATTTAATTCTTGGCAACAAGTCGCTTCCCAATCAGGTGAAAATATTGATATTTTATTGCCAATTAGAAAAACACCTAAACCCTTAAGATTAAAATTATTTTCTTTATTGAATCAGCCTTTAAATATTGCTTTAAAAGCAACGATTGAAGATGTACCTGTTTATGATGGCAGTGCCTTTTTGAAAAATGGATTAGTAGGCAAAAAAATATTAAATGCATCTAATTGGTATGTGGCAAAAATAGAAGATGTATTGTTATCTGGCTATCAATTCAATCAAGATGTGATGACCTCTTTTATTGTAAGTCAATCATTGTCTGGTCGTGATAGTTTTATTTACAATGAAAATAATACGATGTGGGTGGCTGCTAATAATGCTTCGATACAAGCGTCAATGCAGTACCTACAAAATTTAGGACAAGTTCAAATCAAACCTAACTCAAAGGCGTTGTTAATTAATCAGCCATTATCGGATAAAGCAAAAATAAATGTAACTAGGGCAAATGTTGTGCAAGATTTTGCCAGTATTTTTTATGATACAAAATCCCAAGACAAACAAAATACTATGGCAATAGATGGCACAATTGCGGTGACATCAACTTTAAATGTGCCCGTAAAAGATCAGGTGTTAACCCTTAAAAATGCGTTAGATCCTAATTATGCAATTTTAGTGAAGTTACAGCACTTTGAATTTGATGTACCCAATAAAGAGTCGTTCAAACAGCGTTTAAGTTCAAAATTGAATGTGAATCAAAGTTTGGCATATCAATTAAACAATGCTGGTGAAGCTATTCAAGTTGTGTTGCCAGCGAAAACATTGGTTCAATTTGTTTTAGATAAAAAAATTCAAGCCAGTTTTTATCACCACTTAGATATGCAAACGGTTTTATATTCCGGTGGCGCCGATGCTGTATATTTATTTTCGATGAATGATCAGTCACAACCATTTTCCATTGAGACAATTAAAACCTTTGAAACCAATTTATCCGATGAAAACGAAATAGTGAACACTCATAGATTGGATGCGAAAAAAATATTAACCAGTGAATATGATGTGACTAATCCAAAATCTATTCGCCAAGTGATTGAAATATCTCACGACAGTATTTTGCTTGATGAAAATATGAATGTGCAATTTGGTAAAACCTTTAACATTCAAAATGATGCGAAAATGTATATCCATCAAACAACAATCCCTACTATTTTATGGCAGTCATCTGTTTTTATTGATGTGCCAAGCAAGCAAGCTATGGCACAAAATTTAAAAGATGCATTTAAAATCAATGCGAAACAATATTTAAATGTGGATGCATTGGCCAATCAGTTACTTGAGATAACCTCGGATCAAATGATTAGTGTTGAGCTGATACACAAAAACGGTTCAATCGAACACGAATTGATTGATGCCTATCAAACAAAGGCATTATTTATTGGAAAGGATGTGCCTGTCATCAGTATGCAACGAGTTAATCAATCATCGATAAATCAAACAGAGGCGAATATTTTTACTAATCCGATTAAAGCGCAAATATTAGCTCAAGGTGTTAATCCATTAAGCGTTATGGCGTCAAATCAAAGTCAATTATATCAATTTAACATGACACATACTGGATCGATTGGATTTGCTAATCGATCAGACAGCGATCAACTAGGCAGCCGATTATATGATGAAAGTGGCATGTTGTTAGTTCAAGCCAATGTGTTAATGCAAGCAATAAAGCCTGGGACTTATTATGTGGTGGTGAAAAATAATGATTCAAATCAAGCGGTGCAATTTGAGCCTGTCATTTTAGGATTAACTGAAAATGATGCCATAGATAGTAATTTGATTAATGAATATAAACAAAAAGCAGGATGGGTAAAATAATATGAAAAATTTTAAATTAGCAAATAGCTTATTGGCTTTGTGTTTATTATGTTCAAGTACGATTGGATATTCTACAGACGCCCTTTCTACAGATGTCCTTGCAACACAATCTGATCGTATGAATCACACAAAAGATGTTGCAGTAATACAACCTGATCAAGCGCATATTATCCCTGAACAATTCGTCCGACGTTGGGACCCTGTGACTTTATTTTTCAAATCTTCAGTTGGTAAAACAGCAGGTACAGAAGAAAGACAACCAGAAAAATGGGTTGAAATGTCGCCATACCATCCTGGTGTGTATACATGGTTAAATGATACAACCTTACAATTTAAACCGATTGAGCCATGGCCTGCGCTTAGGCAAACCAGTTGGAAGTTTGATGAAACTACTGTTGTACTTGATACATTAATGCGTAAACCTTATTCAGTATTACCCTATGACGGTGCGAACAATTTAGAAAAAATTGAACAGATTGAATTGGAATTTACCGAGTCGTTAGATTTAAATGATTTGGCAAATATGCTTAAAATTGAAGTGACGCCATTACCTGCACTTGATTCACAGCATTCTACTTGGTTAGATTATCGTGATTTTACAATCAAAAAAATTCAGAACAAAAATAAAAATGATAGACACAGATTTATTGTCACTTTAAATCAAACCATTCACTCTGGATTTAAAGTCACGTTGCACATTCAATTAGGTAAAAATGAAACGCTGGATCATTCTTTTGTCAGTTATCAATTTCAAACTCAATTGGAGTTTCAATTAACTCAAGCCGGTTGTGCGTATCATTTATTACCTTTTAATGCTCATTCCATATCTTATAGCCAAGCTCAGGCGTTGTTGTGTGAAAATGCTTATGGGACCAATAAACCCTATTTGAATTTTGAATTTAGCGCACCAATTGATCCATTATCGATAGTGGATGTTAAAAACTTAATAAGAATCAGACCGATGGTAGAAGGATTAGAAATTAGCCAATCGGGACAAAACTTATATGTATACGCTAATTTTAAAACTGAGCAGTTATACGAAATTGAAGTCGTGCCAAGTAACATTAAAAGCCAAAATAAACAAACGCTAAATTTAGAAAACAGCAATCATTTTTTTGTTCACTTTCCTAAAAAATCATCTTTTCTATCATGGAAACAAGGCGATGGAATTATGGAAGTGTTTGGGCCTCAAATGCTACCTATGTCCGGCAGAGGTTTTGAAAAAGTAGATTTAAGAATCTACCCAATTGATGCGTTAGATTATAACTTTTGGCCGTTTGATGATCGACCTATTGTAGTTAATGAATCTACAAGACCAGCAGGACCTGGTGAGTTAAGTGATGATAATGCAAAATCCACTTCGTCTATTACTTCAAATGGATTAGCGTTAAAAATTAAAGAATTGGGTTCACCAGTTATTTCTGAAATTGTAAATTTACCCATTGAAAAAGGTCAAGAAGTGTCTTTTGGATTAGATATTTCAAAACACTTAGCTCGAATTTATGGCGCAAATCAACCGGGTTCATATTTGGTGGGTGTCAGAACGTTAGATCAAAGCGAATCTAGAAGCTGGGTAAGAGTACAGGTGACTGATTTATCGTTATCCGTGTTTGAGGAAAAAAATAAAGTTAAATTTTTAGTGACCTCATTAAATTCAGGATTACCAATTAAATCTGCAGTAATTGATATTGATGGACGTGTAGGCAATGCAGCAACCAGATCGACATTAGCCACATTAATTACCGATGAAAATGGTATGGCTACGTTGAATCATTGGGATATTGCCAGACAGTCACAATTAGATAGAATTTCAATTTCATCTGGTCAAGATAATTTAGTTTTAAATCCAAATAATGCCCCTAACAAATATAAAAACGCGGTATGGCAAACACAATATGGATGGCTTGACTGGTTAAGTTATTATCGAGCGCCTACCGATGAGAATGGGCGTTATGTGTGTCATTTATATACGGAGCGACCAGTATATAAGCCTGAAGATAAAGTGTATTTAAATGGTTATGTGCGTTGGTATGATTTACAAACTTTGAAACTTAGCAAAAAAAATCCTAAAGGTCACCTTGTGGTTAATGGTCCTAGTGGACGTGAATGGTTGTTTGAAATTGAAGCGAATAACTCAAAGGATTTAAGACAAATTTTTGAAGATGATGATTTACCAACTGGTTATTACAGTGCAACTTATCGTTTTGGCTATCAAAACTGTGGCCAAGTGAGTTTTAAAAAAGAAGCGTATAAAGTACCGAAATTTGAAGTACAAATTCATGGTGATGACGTGGTTGCGTTAGATAAAGAATTTGAAGTTGAAGCCATTGCAGAATATTACGCGGGAGGTCAGGTAGTTGATCAACAGATTTCGTGGAAAGTAACGCAAGTGCCTTATACTTGGACTCCTAAAACTACAGAATTTAAAGACTTTTCATTTTCATCGGATAGTCGTTTTAGTGGTCGAAATGCATTTAGAGCCAGTTCCAATATTTATTTAACTGATAAAACTGATCAAACCGGTTCAGCAAAATTAAGTATTGATCCCACTATAGAAGCGTCATTAAATCCAAGAAGTTATGTGATTGAAGCGACCGTGACGGATATTGATTTACAACAAGTGACCAATACGCAAAAAGTGAATGCAGTGCCACCTTTAGTATTGGGTTTAAAAGTTGATCGATATTTTGAAAAAACAGGTGAATATTTTGCTGATTTAATTGCCCTTGATTACCAAGGTAAAATAATTGAAGGGCAAAAAATGCAAGTGCGATTAATTAAACGTGTTTGGCAGTCTCATTTACAAGCAACAGATTTTTCAAATGGTGAGGCCAAATATATTACTCAAGTCAGTGAATCAACTGTGTACGAAGATACGTTAGTTAGTTTAAATGACATTTTAAAATTACCTGTCACTTTAGAGCAAGCCGGTGTGTATGTTTTAGAGGTGTCTACTTCTGATAAATTGGGCAGACGACAAGAAATTGCGCTTGACTTTTTTGTTGATGGATCTCAGGCAGTGACGTGGTCTAAACCACCAAGTGATGTATTTACAGTAAGTTTAGATAAGAGCCAATATAATCCAGGCGAAGTGGCAACTATGATATTGGAAAGTCCATTTCAAAATGCGATGGCGATGGCTGTGATTGAAAAACCGCTTGGGTTTGATTATGAATTAATTGAAATTGTAAATGGCAAAGCATCATTAGAATTAAAAATTGAAGAGCAATTTATGCCGAAGTTACCTGTCCATTTTTTATTATGGCGTGGAAGACAAGGTAATTTTAATGTACAAGCCAGAATGGATTTAGGTAAACCTACAACCGTAGCGTCTACTAAATGGATTAATGTTTCACCTATTAATAATCTAATTAACGTTGAATTAGATCATGCTGAACAAAAACAACCTGGTGAAGAGTTAGAAATTAAAATTAATTTATCAGATTATAAAGACCAGCCGATTTCAGCAGAAGTGACGTTATGGTTAGTTGATCAAGCAGTGCTGAGTTTAGGCAACGAGCAACGATTGAGTATTATTGATGATTTTATTATGTATCGAGACAGTTATATGTCCATAACCGATACTCGAAATCTTGGGTTTGGTTTTATACCTTTAGATACAAAAGTTGGTGGTGGATTGGCCATGAGCGATATGGCAAAAGAAAAAAAGGCACTAACTGATAATGTAACTGTAAGAAAAAATTTCAAAGATGTGGCATTTTACGATGTGATTTCTGTTGATCAATCCGGTCAAGCAACCGTTAAAATAATGATGCCTGATAATTTAACCAAATTTAAAATTCGTGCAAAAGTAGAAAGTGGCGATCAATTATTTGGTGTTGCGAAAAGTGAGGTGGCGGTTAAGTTACCTGTTTTGGTGCAGCCAGCGTTACCAAGATTTGTTCGATTAGGTGATGCATTTGTTGCCAAAGCGATTGCTCGAGTGATTGATAATACCTCAGGGGATTCTGTTGCAAATATTAAAGTTAATAATGTCGATTTAAAATCAGAGGATACTCAAGAATTCGTATTGCCAAGTAATACACCTGTTGCGTTGAATTTTGATGTTGCCATACCCACAAAGTTAAATCTTGAATCCAAACAAACTGCAGACTTTCAAGTTGCAGTCGCGCGTATAAAAGATAAAGCAAAAGACGCCTTTAAAGTTTCGTTGCCGATTTTGTCTGATCAAAAAATGGTAACTGAGCAACAGCTGATTACTTTAAAACCAAATGAGACTAAAGTGATTGAAGCTATTCAATCTGAAGTGCGTGAGCAAACTTTGAAAGGCGCATTATATATCACTCAGGACGAGCGATTATTATCGTTACAATCGGCGTTATCTTATTTGATTCAATATCCTTATGGCTGTACTGAGCAAAGAATCAGCAAGGCGCAATCGGTTTTATCATACAAACAATTTGATTGGTTAAATACAGGACAGTCTGACAAACAAACTGATGATATTGTGAATCAAACATTAGATTGGATTAAAACTGCTAAAGACGAGAATGGTTTAATTGGTTTTTGGCCAGGGTCAACCGGTTATGTATTTTTAACTTCGATCTCTGTGCGATTTATGCATCAAGCTGAACAAGTTGGTTTTAATGTTGATAAAGCATTTAAACGCCAATTAATTGATAGTTTAAAACGTTCACTTAGAAAAGATTATGCTTATTTTATAACGGGTGAAGAGTATTCAGAGCGTGTGATGTCGCTGTTAACATTAAAACAAGTGGGTCAACTTGATGACAGTTATGTGGCAGAATTAATGCGTAATGCTCAATTTATGAATACACAGGCAAAAGCTTTATTGCTACAAGTGTTATCCTCTAAGCAAGCTAAAATGGATGCTTCAATCGAACAAAGTTTGTGGGATGATATGGTGTTTACTTTATATCAAAATGAAGAGGTGTGGTCAGGATTTCAATCTTCACAAATTAGCCAAGATTTAATATTACCAAGTGACACTCAAACATTAGCTTCAAGCTTACAAGCATTAATTAATGTGAATCCGAATCATCCTAGAGTGAAAGTTTTGTTAGATGGTTTGTTTAATTTATCTTCAACACAAGGGTGGGGCAGTACTCGTGCTAATGCCACGGCTTTAGATGCGCTTATTACATGGATTAAGCAAAACAAAGTGAATGATTCTGCTTTTGAGTTAATGGTTGATGGTAAGTCTGTTGAAGTGATTACAATGGATAGTTTACGTGTCACTGATAATAATCAAATTAAAATAACTAATCCAAATGACTTTGAAGTGACTGTTAAATTAGTTAGGCAGTATATGCCTAAATTAAGTGGTTCAGTTGCAGCAAATGTTAATCAAGGTTTTGTGATTGATCGTAATTGGATTGCAGTTAAAGATAATAAAAAAATTCCAATTGATCAGGTAGGGCAACAATTAAATATTTCATTAGGTGAGGTGATTGAAGAGCATGTTCAAATTATTAATCCAGAAAATAGAGTTCAGGTGGCGATTCAAATTCCAATTGCTGCTGGATTTGAGCCTTTAAATCCTGAATTAAATATTTCAAGTTCTGACGCTAAACCAAGTGGACAAATCACTTTAAAACCATCCTATGTGCAATATTTAGATGATTCAGTGTCCTATTATTATGATCAATTACCAAAAGGCAGTTTTGATTTCTTCTTTAGAGTTAGAGCGACAACTCAAGGTGAATTTACTCAACCCCCTGCCAATGTTCAAATGATGTATAACGATGGAGTATGGGCTCAATCATTTGGTGCAAAAGTTGTAATCAATGCGTTGGATCAATAAAAACTTTTTAAA
The DNA here is from genome assembly GCF_045862395.1 of Marinicellulosiphila megalodicopiae. Classification (NCBI taxonomy): domain Bacteria; kingdom Pseudomonadati; phylum Pseudomonadota; class Gammaproteobacteria; order Oceanospirillales; genus Marinicellulosiphila; species Marinicellulosiphila megalodicopiae. The sequence goes on along the minus strand of NZ_AP023087.1, from coordinate 2,627,813 downwards.
ACTATGTGCTTATTTGATTATAAGTTTCATAGTTTTTATTTTGGTTGTGGTTATACAGGCTTGGCCAAAGTCTACATTAATAGCTTATGAGCCAAGTGTGTTGTTGCTTGATACCAATGAAAATTTTTTAGCGCAATTTGAATCAAAGCATCAAGGTGAATCTAAAGGGTACGGGTATTGGTTTCATGATCAACTGCCCAAGCGATTTGTTGATGCGACATTAGCCTTGGAAGACCGTGATTTTTATTCCCATGTTGGTGTGGATTTTTCTGCAGTTATTCGAGCATTTTGGCAAAATCTAATAAATGCACAGCGTATTTCTGGTGCGTCTACCATTACCATGCAAGTTGTGCGTGGCCAGAATCCAGCTGAACGAAATTATTGGAATAAATTAATTGAAGCGGTCGCAGCAATTATTATGACACAGCGTTATGGAAGAGATGCTGTGTTAGATCAGTATTTAAAAATTGTACCCTATGCCAATCAAATTCACGGCGCGCAATACGCTTCAAGAAAATACTTCAATAAAACAACTGCTGATTTAAGTTGGGCGCAAATTGCTTTGTTAGCTGCAATTCCGCAAAACCCTACATTAATGAATCCGTTGAGATACACCTCCCGTCAAAGAGCAATTAAACGCGGCAAATCAATTTTGTTGTATCTGCATCAACAACAATTAATTGATGAAGTTCAATATGAATTGGCTATGATTCAGATTGAACAAATTTTACCACCTGAGTCAGAAAATAGACCGTTGTTGGCTATGCATGCTATTTTGCATGTCCAGAAGCTGTTAGAAAATAATGCAATAAATTTAGACGATACAATCAAAAAACAGCCGTTGTTGGTTTCTTCTTTGGATTTGGCGATTCAAAAAAAAGTAAATGATGTGTCATCGCAATATATCAATTGGTTTCGCGCTAAAGGCGCCAGTAACGTTGCGATTATTGTTTTAGATCAATCTAATTTGCAGGTGAAAGCTTGGTTAGGTTCGGATGATTATTCTAATGATCAGCAGTTTGGCAAAATTGATTACACTCAAGTTAAACGCTCACCAGGAAGCACATTAAAACCGCATATTTATGCCATGGCGCTTGATCAAAATATTATTACTCCTGCAACGGTTTTGGATGATTTGCCGAATTCAGAAACATTAATTAGAAATGCCGACTATCAGTTTTTAGGACCGATGCTACCAAGACAGGCACTGTCAAATTCTAGAAATGTGCCTGTCGTCAATTTAACGAACCAAATTGGCTTAAGTCGTGTTTACTCGTTTTTAAGTGAATTGCAGTTGCATCAAAATAATCAGCCTTCTAGTTTTTATGGTAACGCCATTGCGATTGGGTCGATGTCTGTGACGTTAGAGGAGTTGATTAACTCATACAGTGTTTACTCTCAAAAAGGGCATTACCAAGCGTTAAAGTGGTTTGAATGGCAAAATCCGCATAAGGTTAAGATTCTAAGTGAGCAGGTAGGGGATTTAATTTCATTATTTTTAAGTGATTCACAGGCAAGACTTCCCACGTTTCCAAGAATGGGGACCAGTGAATACCCTTATGACGTGGCAGTAAAAACAGGTACTTCGCAACATTTTAAAGATGCTTGGACGGTTGCTTATTCAAAAAAATACATTGTTGCGGCATGGGTAGGCAATGCAAACATGACAAGTATGGATGGTTTAAGTGGTAGCGCAAGTGCTGCAGTATTAGCAAAAGATGTGTTGTTGTCGCTTCAAGATACATCCACCGCTTCAGATGAGTTTGTGACACCTAAAGGCTATCAATCGGTTTTACTGTGTTCTGTCTCTGGATTGCTTGCATCAAAAAATTGTCCAAGTAAAACGCAAGAGTGGATGTTGCCTTCTCAAATTCCTACTGAGTTTGATCATAGTTTTGAAAAAGTGCTAAATGAAGATCAATCACAATCATTAAAAGTGAATTTGCCTGCGCGTTATGATTTATGGCTGTCTAGTCATAACCAGTATTCACAGTTAAAACATTTGCAGGGTAATCAAGGTGAGTTTTTAAGTGATCAGACAAAAATAAAATTTGATATCAGACAGCCAAAGAGCGATTCAATTCTCATAATGAATCCTGAAATGCCAAAATCTATGCAGTTTACTCAATTCAAAGCGCAGGTTTCACCAAGATTGGAGCAGATTGTTTGGTATGTGAATTCTGAAGTGTATCAAACGGCAAGTTATCCTTACACGATTAATTTTGAATTAATACCTGGAGTGTATGATGTGCAAATAGGGGTGCCTAATTCTCCAGAGAAGTCTGAAGTTAGAAGAGTAACGATTATTCAATAAAGGATTTTAAAAACAGGATTTTAAATAGTGGTACCGGTGGGCGGAGTCGAACCGCCACGCCTTGCGGCAACGGATTTTGAATCCGTCGTGTATACCAATTTCACCACACCGGCTTAACGCTTTAAATAGATTGCGTTGAAGAGCTGCGCATTCTAAGGGAATTTCATTTTGAGTCAATGTTTTTTTGTTGTAAGTTGTTCTTTTTATTGAAAATTTTAAGGTGCAGGGGAAATTACACCTTAAAATTATTCACTACGGCCTTTTGCCGATAAGTTTATCGAGCCTTGAATTTCTTGTGACAAGAGCGACAGCTATTAGTTATCTCACTGATTGAGCTTGTTGCGCTTTTAATGTCGCCATTTTCTAGAAACTGTAAGGCTTCGCTTGCTTGTAAGTTTACATCATTCGTAATTGCAGAAAACTCTTCCCATGAGCGCCAAATCCCACTTTTTGCTGCGGTTTTTACGCCATCAGGTGTAACTTTTTCAGGAAAGAATGCTAAAAATGCATCACTTGAGTTCGCTTGAAAAAATTTAGCGGCTTCTTTTAGAATAGCTGAGTCTGCTTGTTCCGCTTTGAATTGGCTGTCTAGTTTTTTGTCCCAGCTTTTGTATTTTTTCATGATTTCTTGACGAGCTTCGATGGATTCAGTGATCGTCATTTCTTTCATGTCAGCAGCGTTTAATGTAAAGCTCGTTACGCAAAGTAGGGTTAAGCTTGATAGTGTTTTTGTTAATGTCATAGTTATTTTTCCAGTTTAAAATGAATAGGGTGCACCTTATTACAATTAGGTGATTCCTTATGCTGTTTACTATAGCGTTTATTTTGGGTAAAAAAAATGGCCACTTGAAAACAAGTGACCATTTTATATTTTTTCATAAAGCTAATTATGCAGCTAAGGCTTCTTTTGCTTTAGTTACTAATTGTGCAAATACTTCTTTATCGAAAACAGCGATATCAGCTAAAACCTTACGGTCAATAGTGATGTCTGCTTTTTTCAAACCGTTGATGAAACGGCTGTAAGACATATCGTTCAAACGAGTTGCTGCGTTAATACGCGCAATCCATAGTGCACGGAACTGACGTTTCCGTTGACGACGGTCACGGTAAGCGTATTGTCCAGCTTTGATAACAGCTTGTTTGGCAACACGATAAACACGTGAACGTGCTCCGTAATAACCTTTAGCTTGCTTTAATATTTTTTTGTGACGCTTACGAGCGGTCACACCACGTTTTACTCTAGGCATATTCTATCTTCCTACTAAATTAAATTAGATGTATGGGCACATACGTTTAACTAAGGCAATATCACTTTTCGCGATTTGCAGCATTCCACGAAGCTGACGCTTACGTTTTGTGCTTTTCTTGGTCAATATGTGGCTACGGAAAGATTGCTTATGCTTAAAGCCATTCGCAGTTTTCTTGAAGCGCTTTGCAGCACCTGAAACGGTTTTCATTTTCGGCATTTTAAATACTCCGCATTCGTTTTACCAAAAGACCCAAATAATTAACCGGATGATTCCGATGAATTACCTCCTAAGCAACCACACTTAGGGGAGTCTAGTTTACTACGTTACTTTTTCTTAACAGGCGCTAACACCATCATCAATTGACGGCCTTCCATTTTCGGGAATTGCTCAACTGTGCCGAGTTCTTTCAGATCTTCCTCAATTCGCTTGAGTAATTTCATTCCGAGCTCTTGGTGTGCCATTTCTCTTCCGCGGTAGCGAAGTGATACTTTGGCTTTATCGCCGTTTTCAAGGAAACGTACCAGGTTGCGTAGTTTTACCTGGTAATCCCCTTCTTCCGTCCCAGGACGAAATTTCATTTCTTTGATTTGAGTCTGCTTTTGTTTCTTTTTAGCAGCCGCTTTCGCTTTTTTCTCTTCAAAGACCTTTTTCCCGAAATCCATTATTTTACAGACAACGGGATCAGAATTGGCTATTTGAACCAAATCTAGAGATACGCTACGCGCAGCCGTTCGAGCTTCTTCAATAGTGACGATTCCGGCTTGTTCGCCTTTCTCATTAATCAAACGACATTCTGTCGCTTCGATTTGATCGTTAACTAAATTACGACCTTTTTTGGCTGGTGTTTCGCGTTTAATAATTATCTCTCCGATTAGTTCTAAATTCGTCCTGCTTTTTTAATTTCGTTATCAAGTAATTCGGTAAATGCTTCTAAGCTCATTTGGCCTAGATCATCTCCTTTACGAGAACGAACCGCAATGACGTCGTTTTCTACTTCTTTGTCGCCCACTACAATTAAGAATGGAACTTTGTGTAAAGTATGTTCGCGGATTTTAAAGCCGATCTTCTCATTTCTCAAGTCCGATTTCACTCGATACCCAAGTTTTTTCAAAGAATCGTGTATTTTTGTGCAATATTCTCCCTGTTTGTCAGTAATATTCAAAATTACTGCTTGGGTAGGGGCTAACCAAGGTGGCATGGCTCCTGCGTATTGCTCAATTAAAATTCCGATAAATCGCTCAAGTGATCCTAAGATCGCTCGGTGAATCATGACTGGTGTGTAACGTTCGTTATCTTCACCAACGTAAGTTGCACCTAAACGTTCAGGCAGTGCAAAATCGAGCTGCACTGTACCACATTGCCATGCACGAGATAAACAATCCATTAATGTGAATTCAATCTTAGGTCCGTAAAACGCACCTTCTCCTGGCAAATATTCAAATTCAATACCACTGTCTGTTAATGCTTGGGCTAACCCTTGTTCTGCCTTGTCCCACATTTCGTCAGAACCAATGCGCTTTTCTGGGCGTGTTGATAACTTAACAATCACATCTTCAAAACCAAATGATTCGTACACATCATAGACTAACTTGATGCACTTGCTCACTTCTTCTTGAACTTGTTGTTCTGTACAGAAAATATGCGCGTCATCTTGAGTGAATCCACGTACACGCATTAGTCCGTGTAATGAACCAGAAGGCTCATTACGGTGACAGCAGCCAAATTCAGCCATACGTAATGGTAGGTCACGGTAAGATTTCAAACCTTGGTTAAATATTTGAACGTGCCCTGGGCAGTTCATAGGTTTAATAGCGTATTCGCGTTTTTCGGAATGGGTAGTAAACATGCCGTCGGCGTATTTTTCCCAGTGACCTGATTTTTCCCAAAGTGTACGGTCCATCATTAAAGGGCCTTTCACTTCGTCGTAATCGTATTCGCGTAATTTTGAGCGAATGAATTTTTCTAATTCTGTGTAGATTGTCCATCCATCATTGTGCCAAAACACCATGCCAGGAGCATCGTCTTGCCAATGGAATAAATTAAGTGTTTTACCTAATTTACGGTGGTCGCGTTTTTCAGCTTCAGCAAGTTGTGTGATGTAACCTGCTAATTGTTTTTTATCTTCCCAAGCAGTGCCGTAAATACGTTGCAACATTTTATTGTCGCTATCGCCACGCCAATATGCACCGGCTACTTTCATTAACTTAAAGTGTTGGCAAAATTTCATGCTAGGTACATGAGGGCCGCGGCACATATCAATGTATTCTTCGTGGTGATATAAGCCTGGAGTTGCATCTGCGTCGATGCCTTCAATAATTTCTAATTTGTACGGCTCGCCGCGTTCTTCAAATACGGCTTTTGCTTCACTTAAAGGTACGGTCTTTTTAACAACTTGGTAACCTGTTTTCGCAAGTTGTTTCATGCGTTTTTCAAGTTTTTTCAAGTCGTCTTCGTGTAAAGGCTCTTCCATGTCAACATCGTAGTAAAAACCGTTGTCGATAACAGGACCAATTGCCATTTTCGTGTTTGGCCATAATTGCTTAATGGCATGGCCTAATAAATGCGCACAAGAGTGGCGAATGATTTCTATGCCATCTTTGTCTTTTGCGGTGATGATCATTAATGTTGAATCTTCAGAAATGATTTCACAAGCATCTACTAATAAACCATTTACTCGGCCTGCAATGGTTGCTTTGCCTAAACCGGTTCCGATGCTTTGAGCGACTTCTAATACAGTTACGGCTTGTTCAAATTCACGTGTGGAACCGTCAGGTAGGGTAATAATAGGCATGTTGTCATCCTCTTTTGCAGTGGTGACTCATACTAGGAGTCACTTGTCATATTACGAAGCACATTATGTGGATGTGTTTCTTTTATTTATAAAAAAAGCGCAGTAGGTGCGCTTTTTTAGGATAATGTTGTCGTAACAGCATTATGAAATTTGGTAGGAACGATCGGATTCGAACCAACGACCCCCACCATGTCAAGGTGGTGCTCTAACCAGCTGAGCTACGTTCCTATTGAGATAATCTCAAAGAGGCGCGGATTCTAAGGAAATTTTAAAAAAGGTGCAAGTATTTGTTGTTAGGATCTGGCAATTTATTAAAATTACCTCAGAAATTCCAAAAATATGAGTGTCTTGTTAAAGGCTATGTGCGATTATTTTAGTTTTTCTTTCAGTTTGATCCACTGATCGCGAATGCTGGCGGCTTTTTCAAACTCCATTGCTTTAGAGGCTTTGTACATCAAATCTTCCAATCGGCCTATTTCTTTAACGAGTTGTGATGGATTCATCTGTTCAGTGCTTCGGTCGTATTCTTTTAAATTGTGTTCTTTAACCTGTTCGCGTCTTGCCGCTTTTCCAGGCACGGCTTCCATGATGTCTCGCACCGATTTAACGATGGCTTGAGGTGTAATGCCTAATTTTTTATTATGAATGATTTGTTTTTCACGGCGGCGCTGAGTTTCATCAATGGCTTTACGCATGGAGTCTGTAATTTTATCGGCGTATAAAATCGCACGACCATTAATGTTACGAGCAGCACGACCAATGGTTTGGATTAACGATCGCTCTGAGCGTAAAAAACCTTCTTTGTCTGCATCTAAAATACACACTAGAGATACTTCAGGCATATCTAATCCTTCGCGCAATAAATTGATACCAACAAGCACGTCAAATTCACCTAAGCGTAAATCGCGAATAATTTCGGTGCGTTCAACTGTGTCGATATCAGAATGTAAATATCGAACCTTAATGCCGTGCTCGGTGAAGTAATCGGTTAAATCTTCGGCCATACGTTTGGTGAGGGTGGTGACTAATACACGCTCGTCTTTTGCAGTAATTACTCGAATTTCTTCAAGTAAATCGTCAACCTGTGTGCTTTGTGGACGCACTTCAATGATAGGGTCTAATAAGCCAGTTGGGCGAACTAATTGCTCAACTACTGCTTGTGCGTGTTCTGCTTCGTATTTAGATGGCGTTGCCGACACATAAACCGCTTGAGGTGCTAGGCGTTCCCATTCTTCAAAGCGAAGAGGGCGGTTGTCTAATGCAGAGGGTAAACGAAAGCCGTAATTGACTAAGTTTTCTTTTCGAGATCGATCGCCTTTATACATGGCGCCAATTTGCGGAATGGTGACGTGAGATTCATCAATAAACAACAATGCGTTTTTTGGTAGGTAATTAAAAAAAGTAGGCGGCGCTTGACCTGGTTCTGCTCCGGTTAAATAGCGCGAGTAGTTTTCAATGCCTGTGCAAAACCCAAGCTCTTGCATCATTTCTAAATCGTAATTGGTGCGTTGTTCAATACGCTGTGCTTCGACTAATCGATTTTCTTGATGAAAAAACTCAAGACGCGCTTTTAAGTCTACTTTAATTTGGTCGCAGGCTTTTAAGATAATGTCTTTAGGTGTTGCGTAATGAGTTTTAGGGTAAACCGTAAAGCGCGGCACTTTTCTTAAGTTTTCATTAGTTAATGGATCAAACAATGTAAGGCGTTCAACTTCGTCGTCAAATAACTCAATACGCAGTGCTTCAATTTCAGATTCAGCAGGAAATATATCAATCACATCACCTTTAACGCGATATTGCCCACGAAAAAAATCCACATCATTTCGAACATATTGCAATTGCGCTAACTGACGCAAAATATCTCTTTGATTTACGATTTGACCAACGCTAATGTGCAAAATCATTTTTAAATAAGATTCAGGAGAGCCAAGGCCGTAAATGGCCGAAACCGTTGCAATCACAATGCAGTCGTTTCGTTCAAGTAGTGCTTTGGTAGCAGATAAACGCATCTGTTCGATGTGCTCGTTAACGGAGGAGTCTTTATCAATAAACGTATCAGAGGCCGCAACATATGCCTCAGGCTGATAATAATCGTAATAAGACACAAAATATTCAACGGCGTTATTAGGGAAGAACTCTTTAAATTCTCCATAAAGTTGGGCTGCTAAGGTTTTGTTGTGCACCATAATGATCGCAGGGCGACCGGTTTGTTCGATGATGTTTGCAATGGTAAATGTTTTGCCTGAGCCCGTTACCCCAAGTAAGGTTTGCGCGGCTAAACCTGCGTTAATTCCTTCGACCAATAGTTTGATCGCTTGTGGTTGGTCACCAGCAGGTTTGTAATTGGATACAACTTTTAAAGGGCGGCTCATGATGTTTCCTAAAGGCTATAAACCAGCCATTGGTTGTCTACTAATTTTAAAACAACTGTTTTTTTACCTTTGAATTGTTGATCTTGAATGTTCATAATCGTATCCATCGTCACAACGCTAAGGCCTGTTGATTGTTTGGTTTCGGTGACGACATTAGAATAAGTGAAATTGGAAATTTGATTTAATTGCTTAATTTCTTCTTCATTTGAATTAGCAATTTTGTCTTTAAACTCACCTGTTGCAAATTCAGCTGCTTTAATGGTGTCATGTTTAGCAAATACTTCAAGTATAAATGAAGTAGCGACAACTTCAGGAGAAAGGCTCGGGCTTTGAGCTGACTTGTTACAGCTAACTAAGCAGAAGAAAAGTAAAAAAATTGAAAGTAAACGCATAAATAAACCTTTTTGTCTTGGGTATAAAAAAGCCCGAATCCTATCAGGATTCAGGCTTTTTTGGAATGAGTTTAAACTATTTGCCAGTATATAATGTTTTGTCGTAGTCGGCACAAAATGCATATTCTGGATTGCTGTCACAATATTCGCTTTGTAAATATAAAGTGACTTCGTCTGCACAAGTTGCGTCGCAATCTTCAGGTGCGTATTGCTGGAATTCGGCAAATGGTTTTGGCATATTGGCTGTGATATAAGTTTTCATGCCTTCGCCAGAAAAGAATGGGGCATTGGCTGCAAATAAATCAGGGCCATTTTTAACTTCATTTGAATTTGGTGTTGCGTGGCAATCACTACAAACGTATTTAAATTCAACTGAGCCTCGTGCGATTTTTGCACCAATTTCTGAGTTGGTGATAGTAGCTGTTCCAGTTTTGCCATTTTCATCGCAAAGTGTTAGGTCCTCTTCGCCTGTACACATTTGATCTTGGATATAAGCTGCAACATCCGATGCGCATTGTGCATCACAATCATCTGCTTCGTTATACGGCATATCCGTTTGGATGTATTCTTCAAGATCAGATAAATGGTAGGTGACACCTAAATAAAACTTGCCATTTTCTTCGCCTAAATCATGACAGTCGGCGCAATAATTTTCAAAAACTTCTTGACCTCTGGCGATTTCCTCAACTTGCGCTTCAAATTCGTCGACACATGATGATAAAAGTAAAACGGATGTTACTGCTGAAATTGTAAATGCTGAAATTGTTTTGATCATGACCTTCCCCTATAAAGGTATTAACTGAAATCATTATTGCTCAGTGTCGTGTAGTTTTCTGTGGGCAAACACTCATACTACAAAGACAGAACATAAATCACACCTTATGGAACGATAACTTAAAAAAGGTGTGACCTAATTAACTTTAAAATGATTATAAACGTTGTTGTACGCTAGCCAGTTTAACGCATAAAGTAAAGATCTGCATCGCTTGATCCACTTCTTTGACTGTAGGGACGGTCGGAGCAATGCGGATGTTGCTGTCTTCTGGGTCGTTACCATAAGGAAAGGTCGCACCAGCAGGGGTCAGTTTTACGCCTGCATCGGCTGCAAGTTGTACGACTTTTTTAGCCAGACCTTTTTGGGTGTCAAAGGATATAAAATACCCTCCATCGGCACTTTCCCATTTTCCTAAATCGGTATTAGAAAATTCTTTTTCTAAATGTGCCAAAACACTGTCAAAACGAGGTTTGATGATTTGAGCGTGTTTTTTCATGTGCGCTTTTAAGCTTTCTGGTTTTTCAAAAAAACGAGCGTGGCGTAATTGATTGGTTTTGTCAGGTCCGATAGTTTGAACCCCAAGTACCGCTTTGAACCCTTTTAAGTTGGTTTCACTTGCTCCTAAAAATGCTACACCTGCACCCGCTAAAGTGACTTTAGAGGTAGAGGCGAATTGCAATACGCTGTCTTGGGTGTTGGCTTGATCGCAGGCTGAAAAAATTGAAGACAGGCTAACTGGGTTGTCGCTTAAATCGTGAATAGCGTAAGCGTTGTCCCAAAATACACGAAAATCTTTATGGGCAATTTGGCCTAATTTAGCAATGCGCTCAACGGTTTGATCGCTATATACCACACCTGTCGGATTGGAATATTTAGGTACGCACCACATACCACGAATACTGCTATCTTGTTTGATTAATGATTCAACGACATCCATATCAGGGCCGTTTGAGGTCATTGGTACGTTAATCATTTTGATGCCAAGCTGTTCACAAATACTAAAATGGCGATCGTAACCAGGAACCGGGCAAATCACCGAAACTTCTTGGGCTAAGTGCCAAGCGCTTTGTTTACCTGTTAAACCAAAGAAATAAGCTGTGCTCATAAGTTGGTACATTAACGTTAATGAACTGCTGCCTTGGGCAAGAATGTTTTCAATTGGCATATCTAATACTGTAGCGCCCATTTCGCGGGATTCTATAATGCCTTCAAGTCCACCATAATTGCGAGTGTCTGTACCGTCTTTGCTTATATAGTCACCGTTTAATATGCCATCCAACGCGTTTGATAAACTTAATTGTTCAGCCGATGGCTTGCCGCGAGTTAAATCTAAGTTTAATTTCAAAGCTTGAAGTTGTTGATATTGCTCGGATAATGATTGTTCAAGTTGAATCAGTTGTTCTGAAGTAGCGTTGTTCAAATCCACGAGGGCACCCTTATAAAAGAAGACGATTACTGCCAAGCCGAGATGCTTAAAGGCAAACTTGCGAATTATAGCTGTATGAATGCAATAGGAAAGTTATTTTTTGCTAAAATCACATTTTGTGAAAATATAACAACAAAAAGGGATGTTTTAGTAGAAAAAGTGTAAAATCCGCTTTTTTATAAGTAAGAATACAGCAAATGAGTGAGCAAGATAATCCTGAAAAAAAACAGCCTTCTAATGATCCACTTCATGGAGTGAGGTTGGACCGAGTGGTCACTGAATTAACTCAGAGGTTTTCTTGGGAAATATTGGCGAAAAAAATCCCTTTAAATTGTTTTAAAAGTAATCAGTCTGTAAAGTCGACCCTTAAGTTTTTAAGAAAAACTCCCTGGGCAAGACAAAAGGTTGAAACCCTGTGGGTGTGGACATTTGTTGATAAAAACTACATTCCACCATCCAGTGAAAGAAGCAAAATATTCTTAGAAAAACAAAAGAAAATTAAAGAATCACGTGGATTTAATCCTTGGTTGGACAAGTGATTTGCAGTTAATGAAAAGTGGGTGGAATGAAAGGTAGGTGGAATGAAAAGTGGGGACACATTAAGGAAAAACGGGAGGAGTGTGTTTGTTTCTAGATAACCAGTACAATCACTAAACAGTACCTAAGACTTTTACCAATTAAAATCAGTAAGCTGCTCAGCCAAATATTCAATCGTAATACACCGGCACCCACACATAAAAAATCTCCAATAATCGGTAGCCAAGCAAATAATAAAACCCAAACACCGTATCGTTTTAATAATGCCATTAATTTGGTTTGACTATTTGAATAGGCATTGATTGTTTGCCATTTAGTTAATAGTCGTCCGCAGTAATAACTGATGATCGATCCTAATGTATTGCCAATTGTTGCAAAAATTAAATAGATAACTGCATTATGTGGAAATTGATGAACTAATGCTGCTAATCCAATCTCAGAAGAGATTGGGATAATTGTGGAGGCAATCAGTGAATGTATAAATAAATAAAGGACATCCATTTAAAATTGACGGGTTTTGCCATCGTTTTGCTTGTCCATCATTTCTAAAAATGAAATATGTGAAGCAATTTCTTCTGGTGATGCTCTGATGACTTTTAAGTTTGAAATTGTATTTTCGCGACGAGTTTCTGAATTGATTGCACCTTCATCTTGGCTTGCATCTAATGATAGGTCTGACTGCCCACCTGTCATTAATAAATAAACGTCGGCTAAAATTTCAGAGTCTAATAATGCGCCGTGTAGAGTTCGGTGTGAATTATCAATGCCAAATCTTCTGCATAATGCATCAAGGTTGTTTTTAGCTCCCGGATACATCTTTTTTGCCATAGCAAGAGTGTCAACAACAGTACAAAAATCTTCTGTTTTACCAAAGTCTTTACCGCCTTTTTTTGCTAGGCGTCTAAATTCGGCATCCATATGACCAATATCAAATGGCGCATTATGAATGACAAGTTGTGCCCCATTAATAAAATCAAAAAAGTCTTGAGCGACTTGTTCAAATAATGGTTTGTCATTTAAAAATTCTGTAGTGATGCCGTGAACGCGCAACGCACCTTCTTCGCTTTCTCTTTGTGGGTTGATATAAACATGGTAATGATTTCCCGTTAATTTTCGGTCTATCACTTCTACACAACCAATTTCTAAAATACGGTTGCCGTCTCTTACGCTGATACCTGTGGTTTCGGTATCCAGTACAACTTGTCTCATTTACGTGTCCTAATTTTTTCGTGTTGGATTGGCCGCTGATACTTTTTGATTCTGTACGGCATTTAAAATCATGGCTTTTTCAAATTGAGGGGTCATAATCATGCCCGGTGTTTTCTTTTTTGCAACAATAATATTCACAGCACCTGACCATGGGAAAATATAGCGCAGGGGTGAAAATAATTTACCTAATTTACTGGAGCCTACAAATTTACTTGAAGGGGGCGCATACACTAAAGAGTAACGTTCTTGCACTTCAAATTCTAATAATTGCATCCAGTCTTGTATGCGACCATATGAAATAAACCGAGCATTCCAAGGGGCTCTTTTAAATAATCGAGCTAACAGACCACGTAACGCCCATAGACTGTAAGGGTTAAACCCCACAAAAATACAATCGCCACCTGGAATTAAAACGCGAGAAATTTCTCTTAAGCTTTCATATGGATTATCACAATAATCTAATAGGTGGTGGGCAAGTATGGCATCCACACTTTCATTGGCAATGCCTAGAGCTTCAGGTTTGCAACAAATGGTGGGGCAGGGGGCTCGATTTTCATTGACTGAAATCAATGTCCCGCAACCAAAACGGTGGTTATCAAACAAAGGTTGATACAGTCCGGAATCTAATTGCAAAATATGTTGTCCTACTTTGCTACTTAAAATTGATTGGATCTGTTTGCGCTCTTGAGCGAATACATATTGACCTAATGGGGTTTGAAACCAATGATTTAAATCGTTTTCGCGCTTTTGTGGTAAATCACCCCGTGAGCTGAACCACTGCTTGATTGGTTTGGTAACTCGTTTAACCATGACGCAACCTAGAAAATGAAAAACGCTATTTTTACAAATGCTCAGATATATAGCAAAACTTCTTGCACACAGGTTATAATTTAATAAGTTGCCACCTTCGTTCTTTATTGAGAATTGGGTTCTATAAAAGGCAATGTTGTTAATAAATGGGATGAAAAGAGTAAAAAATGATGGTAGTTAAATTTAAAATTACAATATTGGTTGTTCTCAGTTACCTTATGATCAGTGGCTGTCAAAGCATTTCGACTTCAAAGTATCACTCTAACCCTTCCAATTCTCAATCTATAGCTGATCGTTTATTTGAGCCTACGCAAATGGATGATCTTCTGGATTTAATGCAAGCGCCCGTAGCTACTGTTTTACCTAATTCTAATATTCAGCAAATCATTGCTTATGAATTTGATGAATATGCTCTGTATCCAGATGATGTTTGGCAGCGTGTGCGCCGTAATAGCCAATTAAACCTTTCAATCGATAACGCACAAATCCAAAAGCATTTAGCCACTTATTTACGTTACCCAAATTATATCGACAAAATGGTCAATCGTTCTTCTCGATACATTTATCATATTATTGAAGAAATCGAAAAACGTGGCATTCCCTCTGAATTAGCATTATTGCCAATTGTTGAAAGCGCATTTGATCCATTTGCTTATTCACATGGAGCAGCAAGTGGCATGTGGCAATTTATTCCAGGTACAGGTAAAGAAAAAGGCTTAAAACAAGATTGGTGGTACGATGGTAGGCGTGATGTCGTGGCTTCAACAGATGCCGCATTAGACTATTTAACTTCGCTTACTCGCTACTTTGGTGGTGATTGGATGCTAGGCTTGGCGGCTTACAATTCTGGCCCTGGTACCGTACAAAAAGCAATGCGTAAAAATAAAGCATTGGGTAAGCCCACTGATTTTTGGTCGTTATCACTACCAAAGGAGACCCGAGATTACGTCCCTAAATTAATTGCCATTTCAAAGATTTTTCAAGATCCTAATCGATATGGCGTGAATTTAATTTCGGTTAAAAATGAAGCGTACTTTGCTCAAGTTGATACTCAAAGCCAAATCGATTTAGCTCAAGCTGCCAATATGGCGCAAACGGATTTAGATGAAATATATAAACTAAATCCTGGGTTTAATCGTTGGGCAACCAGTCCAAATGGACCGCATCAATTATTAGTCCCCATTGATAAAAAAGAAATATTCGAACAAGCCTTAATTGATGTGCCACCTGAAAAGCGCATTGCTTGGGTGCATCACAAAATTAAATCTGGAGATACTGTTAGTTCATTAGCGGTTAAATATGGTTCAACTAAAGAGTTAATTCGTGAATATAATAATTTAACCAATGATAAAATTCGCTTAGGGAAACTCTGTTTAAATAATGCTAAAATATGAGTGTCCATTAATTTTAAATAAAACCTATATATCACATGAAACAACTCAGCTTTACAGACGCAGAATCCCATTTAAAACGAAAACAAACTCGAAAAGAAAAATTCCTTAATCAAATGGAAGAACTTGTTCCTTGGGGCGTTTTTCTGCCTATCATCGAGCCATTTTATCCAAAAATGCATAAAAAAGGTCGTCAGCCTTACCCGCTTGAAACGATGCTTCGTGTTCATTTAATGCAAAACTGGTATACGATGAGTGATCCATCAATGGAGGATGCACTTTATGAAATTGCATCTATGCGACAATTTGCTCGATTAGAATTAACACATAAAATTCCTGATGAAACGACCATCTTAAAATTTAGGCATTTGCTTGAGAAGCATAAATTACAAGAAAAAATGCAACAAGCCATGAACCAAATTATGGTTGATCAAGGTGTATTATTAAAAGAAGGGACACTGATGGACGCCACAATTATTCACGCATCACCTTCAACCAAAAACAAATCGAAAGCACGCGATCCAGAAATGCATTCCTGCAAAAAAGCGAATCAATATTATTTTGGAATGAAAGCGCACGTGGGTGTCGACATGCACACAGGCGTGGCGCACAGCATGACATTTACATCGGCTAATCATCATGATGTGACCGAAGCGCATAATTTATTGCACGGTGAAGAAAAATTAATAGGTGGTGACAGCGGGTATTTAGGTGCGGATCAGCGTGAAGAAAATAAAGATGTTTCAGCCCAATGGCTGATCGCAGAGCGACCAAGTTCATTAGTAAAAAAACACGGGACGGGCACAATTTACAATGACAAAAAAGCCACGGAAAAAATAAAGGCGCAATTAAGAGCGAAGGTGGAGCATATTTTTAGAATCGTAAAGTGTCAGTTTGGATTTCGAAAAGTGAAATACAAAGGGCTGGCAAAAAATGCGGCACAGCTGACGATGTTATTTACGTTAGCCAATATTTATATGATGAGGAATTTATAAATGAACTAGGCGAGTTGTGCCTAGAATTTGGCAAACCAGTCAAATTCTAGGAAGTATGCGAGTTTTTTCGCAATTTCAGGGTGTTTTTTAGAAAAAAATTGTAAGATTTTTTTTATTGAGTCTTTAGGATTCTAAATCAGAGATTCCTTAGGTAAAACGTTATTGATTCCAACGGCTTCGCAGAAAAGTAGTTTGTATGCTTACAGCGAATCTAATCGCATCGAAGAAAAACAAGCAAGACAGCCACAAAATACTATGAAGTCGACCCATGTGGTAAAAAAAGGCGATTCGTTTTGGAGTTTGTCTCAAGCTTATGATGTAAGTGTCCAATCGTTAGCCAAATGGAATGGGTTAGCACCAAGTGATACATTACGACTTGGACAAAAATTGGTGATATGGCAAAAAAATACTGACAATAATGCAGTCATCAAAAAAATAAGATACACCGTGCGAAACGGAGATTCATTATTTGCCATTGCTTTAAAATTTAATGTGACATTGGATGAAATTAAACAATGGAATCAACCTATGGGTAAATATTTACAACCCAAACAAGTACTGACTTTATATGTCAATGTAAACGAAACGAGCCAAAACTGATGATTGAACTGTTAGAGCAAAAAATACAAAACGCCATAAACCCAATTGAATTATTAGATATTCAAAATGAGTCACACATGCATTCTGGGCCTGCACAAAACTCACATTTTAAATTAGTGATTGTCAGTGATCATTTTAAAGGCGTGATGCCCGTTAAGCGTCATCAAATGATTTATGAGATATTAAAAGAAGAGTTGGCAGGAGAGATTCATGCTTTGGCAATTCATCCGTTTACCATTGATCAATGGGCTAAAAAACAAACAGTACCTGTTTCGCCTAATTGTGCAGGTAAAAATATTTAAGAATTTTTCAAGATGCACTTGTATTAATTAAGTATTGAAAAGGGTTCAACCTTGGTAAGTTGAACCCTTTTTTTTAAGTGTAATAATTTATTTGCTTACGTTATCCCAAATAATGTCTTTTCTTGCAAATGTATAACTTAAGCCAACTGTAAAACTTAATTCAGTATTTACGAAATCCTCATTTTCGCCAGCTGTTAAATTAAAGTCTATTGGTGAGGTAACACCGTAAACGCTGATTCTAGGACTTAAGAAATAATCAGCTCTAAAAAACGGATTAACCCATATATTTGCATCATAGCCTACACCGTCATATTTATATTTACTTAAGTATGCACTTGCTCCTACTTTATAAGCTATACCAGATTGAGCGGTAGCAACGTAACCAAATGTGTAATTGATTGAAGAGCCTAGTGAGAAGTAAGAGTCTTTTATGTCATTGCTATTATTTGTAGATCTATAATTAAAGTTGACACCTGTTGAAACACCTTCAGAAACAAAAAAGGTGGCATTAGGTTCAAATCTAAAAGTTGTTTCGCCGTCATTATTGTAAAAAGATGCATGTCCACCTAATTGAAAGCTGCCCGCTTCAAAGTTTTCACCAATGTTTGCGGACATGGCTGTCACGCACACACTACAGATACCAGCAGTTAAAAGTATTTTTTTCATTTTCTCGTTCCTCTTTATAAAGTTTAATAGCATAAAATGCTCGTTATTTTATGAGGCATTATATAAATCTAAATAATAAATACTATTTAAATATTAGGGTGCTGCTTTAAATTGAATCGTGGTTCAATATTGATAAAAAGCTCGTTAGCCCCGTTGATTTACATCCAGCCATTGAGCCTTGTGTCCTCAAAGGATATAATCGCGCGAATTATTAAATATCAGGATTACTAACCGATGTTTCAAAGCTTAAGCGAACGCTTGTCGGCCAGTTTAAAGTCAATAACTGGGCAGGCAAAATTAACAGAAGACAATATTAAAGACACGTTGCGTGAAGTGCGTATGGCCTTATTAGAGGCGGATGTTGCATTGCCTGTGGTAAAGACATTTGTTGAAGCCGTTAAGCTACGTGCTGTTGGCAGCGAAGTCGCAAAAGCGTTAAACCCAGGTCAGCAATTTCTAAAGATCGTCCAATCTGAACTAGAAATGGTAATGGGCGAGAAAAACGAATCCTTAAATTTAGCCGCTCAACCGCCAGCAGTAATTTTAATGGCAGGTTTGCAAGGTGCGGGTAAAACCACCTCTGCTGCTAAATTAGCTAAGTTCTTAATTGAACGTGAAAAGAAAAAAGTCATGTTGGTGTCTGCGGATGTTTATCGTCCAGCGGCGATTAAACAGCTAGAAACATTAAGTGCTGAAGTGGGCGCAATGTTCTTTCCATCTACTGTTGATCAAGATCCAAAAGACATCGCATCTGCTGCATTAAGAAGCGCTAAAACGTCTTATGCGGATGTGTTAATCGTCGATACAGCAGGTCGTTTGGCAATTGATGATGCCATGATGACTGAGATTCAAGATCTACATGCGCACATTACGCCAATTGAGACATTGTTTGTGGTTGATGCCATGACCGGTCAAGATGCGGCGAATACGGCTAAAGCGTTTAACGATGCTTTACCGTTAACCGGTGTGATCTTAACCAAAGCCGATGGTGATGCTCGAGGCGGTGCGGCGTTATCTGTTCGTCAAATTACTGGTAAGCCTATTAAGTTTATGGGTATGGGCGAAAAAGTCGATGCGTTAGAGCCGTTTCATCCAGATCGTATCGCGTCTCGTATTTTAGATATGGGCGATATGTTATCGCTGATTGAAGAAGTAGAGCGTAAAGTTGATAAAGACAAAGCCGACAAACTTGCTAAAAAAATCAAAAAAGGCAAAGGCTTTGATTTAGTTGATTTTAAAGATCAATTAGAGCAAATGAAAAACATGGGCGGCATTGGCGGCTTAATGGACAAATTACCTGGCATGGGCGGTATGAAACAGGCAGCTGGCATGGTAAATGACAAAATGTTCGTTGAAATGGAAGCATTGATTAATTCAATGACACCCATGGAACGTCGTTTTCCAGACAAGATTGTAGGCTCACGTAAAAAGCGAATTGCAGCAGGTGCAGGTAAGCAGATTCAAGATGTGAATCGTTTGTTAAAGCAGTTTAAGCAAATGCAAAAAATGATGAAGAAAATGAGCCAAAAAGGCGGCATGTCTAAAATGATGCGCTCTATGAATGGCATGATGCCAGGCGGCGGTGGCGGAATGCCAAGAATGTAAATTGTCTTAATTAAAGCCACTTATGTGGCTTTTTTTATGTGTGTTTATTTTAAATGTCTAAGGTGAGTTATGAATACAGTTTCAGTTAAGAATCCATTTACTCAAGAAATAATTTGTGAATGTCCTTTAGATGATGAATTAATCATCAAACAAAAAATAGATCGATGCGCCGATGCCTACAAACAACCACTCACATTAAAACAAAAGATAGAAGGGTTAGAGCGTTGGGCGCAACTGTTAACCCAACAAAAGCCACTATTGGCAGGGTTGATCACTCAAGAGCAGGGTAAGCCTTTAATTGAGGCGATAGGTGAGGTGGATTACGCGCTGTCTTATATTGAGTATTATGCGCAGTTAATCAAAGATGAGTCGTTTTTTGAGGCCAAACAAACCGCTGATTCCGTTTGGGTGTCCCTGCGTTCAATGGGTGTTTGTGCGTTTATCACGCCATGGAATTTTCCTATCGCAATGTTGGTTCGTAAAATTGCACCTGCCATTGCAGCAGGAAATACAGTGATTGCCAAATGTTCAGAATTAACCCCGTTATCCGCAAAAGCAATGGTTCAATTATTTGATCAGGCGTTTAATAAATCGGGTTTGTTAGAGCTATGTGTCAGTGATGCTGCATTGTTTAGTTCAATCATTATGCAAGATAGTCGTGTTCGTAAAATATCATTTACAGGTTCAACACGAGTAGGGCAGTTATTAATTGCGCAATCTGCTTTTGATATTAAGCGATTATCTTTAGAGCTTGGGGGCGACGCGCCTTGTATTGTGTCGCAATTTGCAGATATTGACCTAGCGGTAGCTGGCATCATGCAGGCAAAATTTCGAAATGCAGGTCAAACCTGTGTGGCTATTAATCATTTGTATGTTCATGAGTCCGTTGAAGCGGAATTAACAGCCAAATTGAGCGAAAAAATCCAGCAGCTTGTATGTGGTGATGGATTAGATGAAAACACATCAATTGGCCCAATGATTCACGCAAAGGCGTATGAGCAAACTAAACAGTGGGTAGCGCAGCTTATGCAATCTGGCGCACAGATTTTAGCAGTAGGGCAAAATGCTTATGACGGCACTTGTTTTACACCTATGCTGCTTAAACAAAATTTATACCCTGATCACAATGAGCATAAAGAATGGTTTGCTCCTGTTTTGTCCATGAGTAGTTATTCAAATTTAGACAAACTGATCGAACATATCAATCAATCTAAAATGGGGTTAGCCGCTTATTTATTCACCGAAAACGATGCCGAGATTAAAAAGGGTGCACGTAATATCCAAGTAGGAATGTTGGCTATAAATACAGGTGTAATTTCTAATGCCTATGCGCCATTTGGTGGTATCAAACATTCGGGATATGGCCGTGAGGGAGCTTTGGAAGGAATTAAAGAATTTATGTTGGTGCATTATTGTACAGCTCACTAAAATGGTGCATTAATGTTGTCCACAGAATTTGTGGATAAGTTTGTGAGTAACTGTTATTTAACCTGCTCGCGCATAGAAAAACACAAGGATGTTTACCTTTGGTTAAAAAATAGTCAGCTCAAAACCCATACAAATCAAGGGGTTAGCAGAGTTTTGACGGTCAAAATTCGATATTCGGCTCATGTGACAGAAAAATGATACTTTCAAAATATTGTGTATAACCGTTGACAGAGTTGAGCCTAGATATTGTCTGGCTTGAACGAAAAGCAACAATTTTTTGCCTTTATTTATTAAAAATAAATGTTGAAAATACAAATGATATATGGATGGGGTTGCATAAAAAACAGTCTAAAATTTGAGCCGAAAACGTGATGAACAGTGTTACGAAATTCAAAGGTTTTATGGTAAAGTGCCCGCTGTTTTTTTATAGGAGTTCACTGTGTTTGAAATTATTCGTCAAGGTGGGTGGTTAATGATCCCCATTGTTGCAAGTTCTATTTTATCCATTGCTATTATTGCAGAAAGATACTGGGCGCTTCGCCAAAATGCTGTTCAACCAAAAGAAACCTTACCTCAGGTTTGGGGTTGGATTAAAAACAATCAATTAGATGGTAATAAGCTCAAACAATTAAAGCAATCTTCTGCATTTGGACAAATCTTATCTTCAGGTTTAACCGCATCTAAACACGGTCGTGAAGCCATGAAAGACGCCATTATCGAAAGCGGAACTCACGTATCTCACGAATTAGAACGTTTTTTAAGTCTTTTAGGCACCATTGTTATGGTAACGCCATTATTGGGGTTGTTAGGCACAGTTATTGGAATGATTGATGTATTTGGTGAATTAATGATAGGAGGTGCTGGAAACCCTGCGCCATTAGCTGGCGGAATACAGCAAGCATTAATAACCACAGCAGCAGGTTTAACGGTTGCAATCCCTGCGATGATTTTTCACCGAGCCCTTCAGCGTAAAGTCGATAACCTGTTGATTTCTATGGAGCAGGCCAGTACTAAATTAGTTGATGCGATCCATACTGAAAAGGACGATTGATTCGTGATTAGATTTCGAACCAAACAAAGAGAAGAGGCGCAAGTCAATTTAACGCCTCTAATAGATGTCGTCTTTTTATTACTTATCTTTTTTATGGTCAGTACGACATTTAATAAAAATTATGAGCAAGACATCACTTTGCCACAATCATCGAGCAATACAGTGCAATCTGATGATAAGAAAATTGAAATAATTGTTGATGCTTCAGGGAAGATTTCAGTGAATGATCAAACTTTAAATAAAAACAGTGAAAATAATTTAAAGTATGTATTAGGTGAAATGAGTCTGCCAAAAGACACAAAGTTTTATTACCGAGCCGATCAAAAATCTCCAATCGAAAGTTATGTACTTGTCACACAAACCTTAGCAAGCATGGGTTATCAAAACTTATTTATAGTGACGCAACAACTTCAAGAGTAATCATTAGTATTTATGAGTATATTCAGTCGGATTTTTAGCTATTCAAAAACATATAAATTATATTGGATCTTAACGGTTGTTGGATTTTTATGCGCTGCTTTTGCTCAATCATTACAAATTTCAATGATTGCCGAATTAACATCAACAGCAAAAACATTTGGATCACCTGATTTTTTATCCGAAGAAATACAGTATTCGATATTAACTTTGCCGTTTAAAATATTTTTATTATTTGTGTTTTTGGGCTTGAGTAATTTCATTGCCGTTTATTTCATTGAACGAATTGGATTTGAAGTTGGCCATAAAATTCGAATTGATTATTTTAAAAAACTGCAATTTACTGATATTCAATTTATAAAAAATATATCAACAGGAGAAATGCTCAGTAAACTTATTTTTAATATTGAGCAAATGCGAACTTTTTACTCTGGTTTTTTAACGGTAATACTAAGAGATGCATTAGGTATAATTGCCTTTATTGGTGCTGCCTTGTATCAAAGTTGGGAGTTAACGTTAGTCTTTTTTACAGTATTTCCATTTATTGCTTTTTCAGTGAGCTATAGCACTAAGTTTTTTAGAAAATATAATAGAAAAGTACAAAAATCACTTGGAGTTTTGACAGAAACATTTAATGAAAATGTAAAAGGTCAAGAAGTAATTAGGGTCTTTACTCAGCAAGATAATCAATTTGGTAAGTTTTCATCTCAAAGCAAAGTAACCAAATCTCAAAGTATTAAAGTAGTGGTAACCAAATGTTTTTCTATTTTAATTGTCAATGTTATTTCAGGTGTTGGATTGGGGATTGTTATTTGGGCATCGTTTAACCTTGAAGTCGAAGTGGGTAAATTGGTTGCAGTTTTTACTGCATTAGTTGGGTGTGCAAGGCCGTTTAAAAATTTATCTAAACTGAATGATCGTTACAATAAAATCTCTGAAGCCAGTAAAATGGTGTTTTCTCAAATGGATTTAGTCAAAGAGCAAGACAGTGGCACAGATATTTTAGATGAAAAAAAATGTGATTTATCTATCAAAAATTTAGAATTTACATACCCCGAATCAGAAAAAACGGTGCTAGATAAAATTAATATCGAAATTCGATCCGGTCAAACAGTTGCTCTTGTTGGACGTTCTGGTTCAGGTAAAAGTACTTTAATTCAATTGATTGTGAGATTATATAATGCTCAATCTGGTTGTATTCAAATAAATAATCAGTCTATTGATCAGTTGACACTTCACAGTCTTAGAAGTCATATCGCTTTAGTGACACAGCAGCCAATTATTTTTGCTGGAACATTATATGACAATATCGCATTTGGTCAGCCTCATGCCAATGAAGAAAATGTAAAAAAAGCGGCTATTCATGCCCATGTTTGGGAGTTTGCTGAGCATATGGATGGCCAGTTGCAAACTATGATACAAGCAGATGGTTCAAATCTTTCTGGTGGTCAAAAACAACGCATTGCTATTGCTCGCGCATTTTTAAAAGATGCGCCAATTTTATTATTAGATGAAGCAACTTCTGCCTTAGATAACCAATCAGAAGCCAAAGTACAGCAAGCGTTAAATGATTTAATGCAAAACAAAACCACATTAGTGATTGCACATCGATTATCGACAATCAAAAATGCAGATAAAATTATTGTGTTAGAAAATGGGCAAATTAAACAATCTGGTCATTACGAACAATTAAGTCAGCAAGATGGGTTGTTTAAATTGATGTTAAATCAAACGGAATGAATTCATGAAGCTCTGGCAAACTAAAAATTTTAAATCACTTTTGTTATTGCCTTTTTCAGCGTTGTATTTTGTTTTGTCATACATTGATATTGCCATAAAAAAAAATAAAGGAAAAAAAATAGAATTAAACAATCAAACAAAAATAGTGGTTGTCGGAAATATAACAGCGGGTGGAACAGGTAAAACACCTTTTATTCAACTGTTAGCAAACTATTTAATTTCTCAAAATATAAGTGTTGCTATTATTGCAAGAGGTTATGGGGCGATGCCACCTTGGGAGCCCTTTGTGGTTTTGCCTGATAGTCTTGCTAAACATGCAGGGGACGAAGCATTAACCCATGCACAAAATCTAAATATTCCCGTTGTGATTTCTAAAAAAAGAATGTTAGCCATCAAAAAAATTAACCAATTATATGATGTGGATGTCATTTTATCTGACGATGGTTTACAGCATTGGCAAATGCCAAGACATTTAAATATAGTTTTGATAGATGGATTGCGTGGATTTGGCAATGGCTGGTTGTTGCCAGCAGGGCCCTTAAGGCAAACAAAAGCATTTTTAAAACAAGCAGACTTTGTTTTTTGTAAAGGTGAAAAATCACATCACTCAATTCAGCCGACTATCCCGAGTTTTAATATAAAGTGTTTAGGCTTTTACAATCAAAAAAATGAAAGAATCAATATTGCAGATTTGCAAAATATTACATTGGTCAGTGCTATTGCTAATCCTGAATCTTTTTATAAGTTGGTTAATGAATTTGTGCCTCAATATTCAACTTTAGAATTTAGGGATCATCATGGTTTTATTGAACAGGATTTAAAAAAATTGAAAGGCAATATTATTATGACAGAAAAGGATTTTGTTAAGTGTCGAGGGTTTGATTTAAACAATATTGATGGATTGTATTATTGTAAGGTCGAAGCAACAATGGATGAAAATAATCTCGAAGCAATAAAAATAGCGATATTAGCCAATTAATAAATTTCTACTGACGCTGAAATAGAGCGCCATACGTAATCATTTGAGCTTGGATTCGATCCAAATTCGGATGTTGCGGTTAATACCATGATATTAATTCCGCCATTGTATTGATTTAAAACACAACTGACAGTCATTTCAAAACCAACAAATGCCGTTAACTCAATCGTATCCGTAGGGTTAGCTGTATTAGGGATTCTTGCATTATCACAATTATTGTCATTTTTTGCATGGTAAATACCCCAGGCTAATGCCGATTTTGCTGATAAGTCGGCACGATTTGCTTGTAAGGATTGGTCAATGTCCGCTTGAGCGATATTTGAAAATTTCATCATCATGACGATCGATGAGCCAATTACAAGCATGATGAATATCACGGCAACTAACGCCATTCCAGATTGATTGGATTTCTCACTGATTTTAAGGCGCATTTTGAACTAAGACCTGTTTTAATAATGTGATGGTTCCTGCAATAGAATTTTCCATGGTGATAGAAATTTCAATCACACCAGATCTTGTGCTATTGCCCTGCGTGTAACTAAATTCACAATCAGAAAGGGTTTGGCTCAATATTGAACTTGACTCATTAGTAGAGGCTTCAATTTCAGTTCGAGTATCTAAGTCAATTTGATCGCTTGCAAAATCGTAATTTTGATAACGTACGATATTTAATGACCCGTCAGCCGCCGCGGTATCTAATCCACATTGATAGATCACTCCCGTTGAAAATAAAAAAATTCTATTTCTAGGTGAGCCAAATCCTTGGCTGTCAAATTGATGAGCTCGTTGTAAAGTAACCGATGTAATCGGTGCAGTATTGGCTGTTTGTGAGCAATCATCACTGCAGGCTGTGACAGCTAATGGGCTGACTTGAATATTGTTATTAGCAGCAGTTACAGTGGTTTGGTCGGTGCTTAATACTATTTGATTATACAGTTGCGTGGCATTGGTATTAAATAAACTCAAGCGTACATTATCGTTGTTATATGATCCAAATTCGCCAAGCACTGTAAATTGACTGTCAGCTTGAGAAGCTGTTAAAGCGGTGTTATCGCTAGCAATGATAGACGAGCGGTATCTTCCTCCTTGTTCAATTAATATAAATTCTAAAGTGGATCCATCGGCTGAAATTCTAATAGAGTTAGGCAGCGCTTGTTTTAGTTCTTGTGAAATCTTATCGGCGCTACTTTGGGCTAAATGCACTAACTCTTGTCTTGCATATTGCGTTTGATAATTTGCAAATGGTCTAGAAAGAATTGGGGTTATAACCACAGCTAAAATTGACATTAAAGTAATGACCATGATTAATTCAATCAATGTAAACCCATTTAAATTGGTTTTGGATTTAATATTAATCATTATTTGCTCGATATACATTCAGTTGTACAGATTGATTGTCAGCAGATGTGACGTTTACTGTTATAAGGGCTGAATCATTTGCTGTGCCTAATAACCCTTCTAAATCGACGCTTGCATCTGCTGTTATTGATACGGTGACTTGATAATTAGCTAAAGACGCAATTGCAGTATTATTTAAATTTCTAACCACGGTGTCAGGTAAACTTTGGTAGTCACAAATATCATCAAAACGCGCTCTGCTTGAGCGACTTGAATCAGTTGGCATGGATACACCGCACCAAGAGTTAGTAGTTGGATCTAAAAAGGCTTTAGACTGAATTTCTTCTAAGTAAGATTGCGCAATACTTAAACTCTGTGCTCTTAGCATTGGATCGGCATTTGATTTTGAAATGGAGGCCATGGCTTCAAACATGGCAACGATCATAATTGAAAGAATCACCATACTAATTACTAGTTCAATAAGTGTTACGCCAATTTGATTATGGATATTTTTGTTATTCATAAATCAATCCCGTTTGTCCTTCTAAATATAAGGTTTGATTCAAACCTAGTGCGCTAGAAAAATTAATAGGGTGGGCTACCAATAAAACATCACTTGTATTTGTTATAGTAAAATTTGAATGAAAAATAATTTCTAAAGGATTACTTGTGATAACCACCCCAACTGAATTGCTATTTTGTAAGGCGGTGGATTGGTCTTGCAAAGTTAATGTTTGAGTAAAATTGGTAGAGCAAGCAGGATCAATTGTGATCTGATAACTATTGACAGTTAAAGTTAATTTAACTGGGCAACCGCTGGTTTTTGATTTTTTTGCAGCAAATTTAATGGCACTGATGGTTTCATCTACAAAATATCGTTGATCATATATTGCTGTGTTTGGAAATTTACTAATAGTGACTGCGCTTAAAATGGATAACACCAAAATGACCATAATTAATTCAATTAATGTAAAGCCATTTTGATGTTGCTGCACGAAGCGAAAGTTAAGCAGCATAAGTCACTCAATTATTGCATGGTCACAGATGAACATGTGTCGGCAGCATTTAACGTACCGCTACTATCTACGTCCGTCCATACCCCCATTATGGTTATGCTTGATGCACCACCAGATGCAGCTTCAGTATATGCAAAACAATTATCACCAGTTACTGCACCGCTTACTGTAATTGCTACAACATCAGGCGATGCTGAATCAGCATAAACGGCATAATCGCCACCAGCACCTGAAGAAATACCTGCAATGGTTAAAATGGTAGCGGTTGTTGGATAACCATTACTTAGGGCGTAAGCTGTGCCTTCCAATGTGACCGTTGTGGGACTATTTGTTGCAAGGGATGCAGAATGGGCAATCGCATTACCAGAGGATACGGATGCCCGTGCGCCATCTAAAATTGCATCTTTTGCACTGTCGCCCAAATCGGCAAATTTGGGAATTGCAAAGGCAGATAAAATTCCAAGAATTACAATCACCATAATAAGTTCTATTAAAGTGAAACCTTTTTGTGTGTACATGTGTGATATTGAAAGTTGAGACATCTAATCGCTCCGTTAACTTTATTGTAAGTTTGATTACTTCATTTTTCAGATTAGCTTAAAAATCACATTTAAAAAGTGGCTTTGTTTAATGAAAATATTTTATATCCCATTAAACTATTTAGGTTCTGATAAAAAAATCAAAAAATTGTCGGTTAATAATGTTGTCGTACTTCACACATTACAAAGTCATTCTAAATGTCACAAAAAATTACAATAAATAGAATTAAAAAGTTACATTTTATTGAAAAAAGAATGTTTTCTGACGCAAAAATACAATGCATCAGTGGAATCAAGGGGTTCAATGATTTAATTAAAGTAAGTAGGTGTAAATCAGTGTAATGATATTTTTTAGCTCAACTAAACTGTAAAGAAATGTTAGTTACTTTTTTGACACAATGAATTTTATTAATCCCTTTGCAACCCAAATAGATAGTGGTCTTGGTAGGTTATAAATACAAAAGCGCCAATTTTTTTTTAGACTTTTGTACTATGTAAAATGCATTGAGTGGCATTTGTGGAAGTAAAAAAATTAGGTAATAATCCGCTCAACTTAATCAACGGGCTATTGCCCCATTCTTGAAAAGAAAGGTGTATTTTAAGATGAACATTATAAAACCAATTATCGCAACGTTAGCATTCTCATTATTGACTCATGCAGCAATAGCAAAACAACCAACCATTAACTTAGAAAACTGGTCAGTAGACTTTGAAGTAAAAGATACAAACTTTTATAATCATAATGCACAATTTTTAGATGCCACCATGGAAGAGCATATGGTAGGTAATTTTTATAGAGGCTTTACTGTTGCATTAGCAACTAACGCAGGTAAAGAAAGACTTTATAAAGAAGATCCACAAAATTTTGATGTGTATTTAATGCCATATGTGGCCTATCAATTAAATACAAAACAATCCGGTAAATTAAGCGCCTCAGCTACGATGTTAATGGGTACAGCTTTAAATTGGGCAGAAGGTAAGCGAATTGATCGACCAGTTAATTGTGAATGCACAATGTTAGTTTTAGAACCAAGTGTTCAATTTAACTACCACTTAGCAGCAAATCAACTGATCTCTCTAAATTATTCGCAAAGTAATTTAAATCTTTCTGACAAAATGTATCAAACCGTCGGATTAGAATTTAGTTTAGATTTATAAAAAGTATTTAAAACAAAGCTCTCCACGTTTTGATAAAGTAGCCGATTGGCTGCTTTTTTTTTGCATTAAAAAAAGTTTGCATTTAACCAAAAGGTTAACTAGAATTGTTTTACCTTTTGGTTAAATGAATTTAACAATGAATCAAGTTTACAAAGCACTGGGTGACCCAACAAGAAGAGAAATTTTGCGATTGTTGCGTGAACATGATTTATGCGCAGGGGATTTAGCCTCGCATTTTGACTTAAGTAAGCCTGCACTTTCAAAACATTTTGCCATTTTAAAAAAAGCCGATTTAGTGACTGACTATAAAAAGGGCAATTATAATTTTTATCGATTAAATGTATCGGTATTAGAAGAATCATTAATGCAATTAATGCACGTATTTAATTTGGGAGCGAAAAAATGAACATGAATGAATTTTTTTTAAACGGCTTTGGTCGTTTGTATTTAAAGCTAATCGGTTTGTCGTTTATGATTTTTATCTGCGCTGGTATTTCAATTGATGTGAATCACTTGCCTATACATTGGAATTTGGCCGGCGAGCCAGATCAATTTGCTAATAAATGGATAGCGTTAGCGGTGTTTCCATTCATACTCATCATATTGATTTTAGTGATGATGTTTGTGGCTAAGCTTGAATCTAGAAAAGAAAATTTAAAACAATCTAAAAAAGCACTCAGTTATGTAGTGGGGGCCATAGCTTTATTGTTAGTGGTGTTACAAATTATTTCTATATTGGCTGGATTGGATGTGATTCAAAGTCTGGGGCATTGGGTAGTAGCAGGATTGTCTTTTGTGTTTTTAATTATGGGTAATTTTATGGGAAAAATACAATCCAATCATTCGTTTGGTATAAGAACAAAAGCGACATTGTCCGATGAAAACGTTTGGCGAAAAACACACCGCTTGGCAGGGTTTCTTTTTGTGTTTGCAGCGGTAATGGGATTAAGTGCATTGTTTTGGATTGATGCTTCTTTACTATGGATGATCATAGTTGGGTTTGTTTTAGCAGCGATTGTGCCTGCGGTTTATTCTCGATTGATAGCTGCTTCATAAATAGCTGCTTTATAAATAGTTGCTTTATAAATAGTTGCTTCATAAATAAATGGTTAAGTTAATGCGCTTTGGTTTCGCAAAAAAATATGACTGGATTTAAATGTTCGATCATATTGAGTTCGAGGGTAACTTGGTTTTAAAAAGCTAAAATTAATTTTTAATGAGCCTGTTCAGTGAGAGTCAAATTGTGAGAAGTATTCTACTTGTTATTTTGGGATGTAAAGTGAAAATGTATTACCTGTGGTTGATCAGCTTTATGCTGCTAATCCCAATATCTAAAAGCACAGAGATAAATTCAAATAAAAGTCCAGAGGCAGTATTGATGAAAAGCGAACAGATATCATTAGGAAATAACTCAAGTATTATTGTGTTTGAGAGTCTTACAATTAAAGTGACCGATATCGTATTTGAAAGTATTGAAGCGGATCCGTTTGACTCAGAGGCTTATCCAGCTGGAAGTGGTGTGACTGTCTATTTATCTGCAATTTATGCAGGTGAATCAACAGAATTTATTTTTACAAAACTTAGTGATCCTTATGATAGTGAAATAATATTTAAGTGGGAAGCGTTTGAGGTGGAGTTAGTGGAGGTTTCAAGCGCGGGTACTTCATTTGTTATATTAGTTGTTAGTAGGTTGGAGAGAGTTTGAATAGTGAAATATTCAAATTTGATTGTTTCGTACGTTATGAATTTTTAGACATACTTAGTTTTTTTGAACTTTCTCAGAATTGAGCATTATCTTAAAAATATACATTGTTTAGGCAGTAGTGTTGAATAGCAATCAATTTCAGTTGTAAAAATCAGGTTTAAATTTTTAGTGAAATAAGGAAAGGCACACGTGCAAAACTTTCTTTTTACAGCTTTTCAAAATCAAAGTGGATGGGGAACTCTTTAATGTGTTTTTTTTGGTACGACTCTAATAGAGATGCTTAATAGTACGTGCAGTAATACCAATTAAAAAGCAAAAGCCATAATTCAGCTCTTGCTTTTAAAAATTTAAAAATCAAATCCCAGGGGCAACCTGAAACAACTCTTCAATCTTTGCTACGATATTCAATACTTCTTTGCTGTGTAATATACAATCCGCATCAAATTGCGCATCTTCATCTTCTGATTGCTCAGACTGTAATAACTCATCACCATATTTAATACGGCCAATGGTGGCGTTTTCTTTGATTGAAAATTCAATCTTTTCTTCAAAGTTGACACGTAATTGTGAAATCAATAACCCTTCTGCTACGTATTCTTCAATTTGTTTGCTGTGTAATGGCAGGTGTTTTAGTTTGAGTTTTGATTGGGTGTCACTTGAAGAGGTTAATTCAAAATCCTCTAATAATTCAAAACCTACTGGGGTTTCATCTAACCATGATGTTAATTTACTTTTGATGTCTAACACGTTTTGCCAAGGTGTAACGGCAAGGCTGCCTAATGCATCTCGCAACATGGCTGTGATGTCATCTGCTGCTGATGCAGACGAACAGTTTAAAATTAATCGTTGGCTGTCAGAGCAAAAGAAACCTAAATAATCGCGGTTTTTAGTGAAGGCACGGGGTAATAATTCAAAAATAATTTCGTCTTTAATTTCTGTTCGTTCTTTTTTCGAAACGTTACGTTGTTCGTTGTTTTTGATCTCTTCTACTTTTTCTTGTAACGCTTCGTTTATAACGGAGCTTGGCAAAATACGTTCCTGTTTGGTGATTTTAAAATAAGTTTGCGAACCAGTAACGTAAATTAACGAATCGTCGTGTTTTTTGACACTGCGAAAACCCATCGATGACGCCTCTTGTTGACTGCATGGACGCCATGGTTTTTGTACTAATGCGGTCTGAATTTGCTCACTTGTGACATTAAATCCTTCATTGAATTGATACACAAAAATCTGTTTAAACCACATAAATTCTACTCTCTAGTCATATTGTAAAAAGCGACTCATTATTCATAAGTGGAAACAAAGCTCAAGCAAAGTTTTGAGTTTTTTAATTTCTTATGAAATGTGAGCTGTGTCAATAAAATATTGAATTGTGTTAAAACGTAGTTTTAGCCTGCAACGTCAAATATTCCTGCTTTTATATGTAGTGAAGGCCCGTTTTATCGGTCATTAACATATTGTTGGAATAATTATGAAGGTTGTTTTTTATTTCATAGAACGCTTTAAAGGGATGCTTACTATTGCTTTGGTTTTGGTGAGCTTAACTAGCCATTCTCGCTCACCGGGCATTGAAAATGGTGCACTGATAATCGCTCCTGAAAATGATTTTCAGCATGCGCCATTGTCTGTCTCTCAAAAGCGTTTAAGTTTAGGAACTAAAGAATATATTGGCCAAATTAAGCAGCCAACTTTAGTGGTGTTGATTTCATTTAATAACATTGAAATTTCTACAAGCAGTACTGAGTGGGCAGATCGTATTTTTAATAATGAATATTCGGTTAAATCGTTTTTCCAAACCAATTCAAATGAAGGGTTTATTGTTACTCCGGCTACCCAATCAGGTGTGATTAACGTATCTGTAGACATCGATCATCCTGATTTCGGATCAGACTATTCCTTTAGCTCAAAACTGGCTAACAAAGCGTTAGAGCAGGTGGGTAAGCAGATAGATTTATCTCAATTTGATACCAATTTAAATCAACAAATAGAAGTGCGTGAATTAGCATTTGTATTGGTTGCTGCTGGTTATGAAAAGTCATTTGGCGGTGATAATGCTTCGCACCCCAATGTTTGGGGGCATCAATCATCCAGTTATTTGTTTTCAGGTAAATACCGGGCGGCAGGATACGTGTTATTTGGTGAAAAACATGGGTCCAAGCAAGCATCAATAGGGATTATTTGCCATGAGTTAGGACATCTGTATTTTAATTTGCCTGATTTATATGATCGCGATGGATCATCAGCAGGTGCAGGAAATTGGGGGGTTATGAGTTATGGAACATGGGGCTCTTCTGGTAATCAACTTGGTGATCGACCAGTAAATATGCTCGCTTGGAGTCGCAACCAAATTGGATTTGTAGAATTGTCTGAGCCAAAAGAAGGCGTTGAAATTACACATGATCGCCCAGTTAAAGTCACAACAGAAAATGAAGATGAGTATTTTATTGTTGAATATCGAGAACAATCGGGTTTTGATCAAAGTTTATCGGGCTCAGGAATATTAATCACCCATATTGATGAGCGAGTTTCAAGTATTAATGACAATGAACATCATAAATTATTAGACATTGAAGAGGCTGATGGCGATCAAGGATTGGATTTATTTAGAAATTATGGCAGCGCGTCGGATCTTTTTGCCACCAATCACTCACAGTGGAGTTTTACAGAAGATACCACACCTAATAGCGATAGTTATTCTAAAGGTCCATCTTCGGTTTCTATTATGTTTTCAACCATAGATGAAAGTACGAATTCAGTAGGCATTACCTTTTTTGAGGATGCGCCTGTTGCGCAATCTCCACTTCATGTCGGGGATATGAATATGATATGGTTAAGCGCTTTAGTATTGATGATGTTTTATGGCCTTGTTTTCAAAAAAATCAGAAAAAGATTCGCAGTCCAAAACCTATCCAAAGGATGCCGATCTCTCACAAATCGAAATAAACAATAAAATTGGGTTTGTTTCTAATCTAAATAGACAATCCTTTTCAAAGTGGATTCACACTTATGCGATAGAAATTACTATTGCAATAGTTGGATCCCTTATTTTATTAATACCTAGCTTAACTTTATCCCTACAATTTGATCGAAATTTAGTATCACAGCATCATTATTGGTTGTTAATTACAGGGCAATGGACGCACTTTGGTTGGACGCACTGGGTATTAGATTTTATTGCCATTATCATCGCAGCAATGCTGTCTCCAATAGGATTAAATAAACAAGGCATGATTCAGTTATGGCTGAGTTTTATTGTGGTTGGAATTGGAATTTGGATAATGGGGGACAGTACTTATTATCGAGGTATTTCTGGTGTGGTTTATGGGTGGATTGTACTTGCGGCATTGCGTTGTGTGTATTTTGATACCCTTCATAAAGTGATATTTATTTCTTTAGCTGTTTTAAAAGTGGCATCAGATGTTATGGGGTGGGATCTTTTTGGTATTCCTGGTCAAATTGGTGCCAAAGTATCAGTTGCTGCCCATGTATTTGGTTTAATATCAGTATTATTAATTATCCCTTTTCAATACAAATCAATGAACCGAAATATTTCAAATAATAAAACTTAATGGCTATGTTTTAAATTGTTGTGGCAGGATGCAAAATCATAATGCTGATCTAAGCTGAGATTTATACACCCACAATGACATAACCTATGAATCCACAGCATTTTCAAAACATACTTAAGCAGGTAAGCAAGCTCGATCCTGTTCAAAAACAAACTCTAACCACCACTTTAGCCGCACATGAAAATCCCATTCTTACGCGGCTGTCCAAAGAAGTAATTACCCACTCAAAATGCATTCATTGTCAAAGTAACCGCTTGCGAAAATACGGTTTTAGTAATGGCAGGCAACGATTTTTTTGCAACGAATGTCGCAAAAGTTTTGTGTGCACTCGAGGCAGCGCTTATTTTTATCAGCACAAACCTGAGCTTTGGCAAAAATACTTAGAGCACATGCTTGACCAAGATAGCATTCGGCGTTGCGCAAAAGATTTGAATATTTGTGTAACTACCTCTTTTAATTGGCGTCATCGTTTTATGAATGCTACTCAAAACACCTATGAATCAAGGCTTGAAGGTATTATTGAAGCAGATGAAACGTATTTTCGAGAATCTAAAAAAGGCGAGCGAAACTTAAACCGACCTGCAAGACAACGAGGATCTAAAGCATCCACTGCCGGTATTAATCAGCACGATTGGGTGGCAGTGTTAACCGCTAAAGATCGAAATCATCATGAATTTGATCAAATATTAACTCACGTAAATGGCGCTGAAATCAATCAATGCTTAGGCTGCAAAATTGCCGATGAATCTGTTTTATGTACCGATGGACAGCCGGCTTATAATCAAATTTGCAAAGAACATCATTTGCATCATGTGGTGATAACCAACAATCAAACACAGCAAAGTTTGTATCATATTCAAAATATCAATAATTATCACAGTCAGTTAAAGCGTTGGTATTTGAAGATGCATGGAGTGGCCAGTAAGTATTTGGCGAAGTATTTGGGTTGGTTTAGAATGCTGGACTGGCACAAATATCAGACCTTTTCTAGCGACATTAAGAGCGAAAGCGAAAAACTGTTTGAATTCAAACTGTTACAGGTGCAGCAACATAAATTTGAAACATAGCCAACTTAATGGCTATGTTTTAATCTTAAAAAACTTGAATCTTAAGGGTGTTTGAATTGGTTTGATTGTTGTGGTATTGGTTGGTGGTGAAGGTTGGTGGTTAAGGTCACGTTGAATAATTCAATTAAATTAAAAATCATTTTCAAATAGACGAGAAATAAAAATGAAAAATTTTATATTAGGTTTACTTGCAAGTTTTACAGTCATTTCTTGTGCACAAGCGGATGTGGAAATTAACGAAGATGTGAAAATATTTGATGTGCGAACAACCAGTGAATGGCAGACAGGGCATTTAGAAAGTGCCACGCATTTATCTATGGAATTGTTGCCTACAAATATTGAATTACTGGTTCCTGACAAGTCTCAACAAGTTGTTTTATATTGTCGAAGCGGTAATCGAGCAGGGCAGATGATGTCAGTTATGCAAAAACTGGGCTATACAAATGTCATTAATGTAGGAAGCGTAAGAGATGCGTCTAAATTATTAAAAGACAATGTCATAGTTGGAAAATAAACTATATAAATATTTCTAATTCGGGAATTGAAGCACAGGCTAAAAAAATAGCCTTTGTGACTTCTGCCTATTGCAATCAATCTAAAATTCACCAGAATACTACGCCTCCTTTGAACTTCTCCCCTTTTAAAAAGTAGTATTTATGGCTATCGTTTTATCTCCAGTTCGTGAAAAAATCATGTTGTATGCATTAATGGCATTGCAATTTACAGTCATCGTGGATTTTATGATCATGATGCCTTTGTCTGCACAGCTTCTCGATGCATTTAATATTGGTACGACTGAATTTGGGCTATTAGTTTCAGCCTATTCTTTATCAGCATGTGTCAGTTCATTATTAGCATCCGGGTACTCAGATCGATTTGATCGTAAATACGCATTAGTGGCCTGTTATATTGGTTTAATTATCGCAACATTTGGATGCGCGATTTCAGATAGTTATAACTGGTTATTAATTTCAAGAGTAGTTGCTGGTTTTTTTGGTGGCATAGTGGGCTCGTTGGTATTAGCCACTATTGGTGATGTTATCGAGCCTAGGCGTCGCGGATATGCGATGGGAATCGTGATGTTAGCATTTTCATTGGCTGCTATTTTTGGTGTGCCATTAGGTTTGTGGATTTCAGCACATTATCATTGGCAAACCCCGTTTTTAGTATTAACGGTGGCGTGTATTTTTATTTTAGCAATTTGCTGGTTTTGTTTGCCAAATGTACGTGAGCATTTAGATCAGCCAAAACAATCTATGGTCCAAAGTTACATGGGGCTGTTGTCAGTACCTAATCATTGGTGGGGTTTTTTAACCACCATGTTGGTGATGTTTGGTGGGTTTTTAGTGATTCCTTATATTGCGCCAACGCTGGTTGCAAACGGTGGCATGTTAGAAAAAGACTTAACGTTTGTGTATCTTGTTGGAGGAGCAGTAACATTAGTGTCGCGTCCTTATATAGCAAAATTAACCGATAAATTTCGCCACGCAAATGTGTTTTTAGTTTTAGTTATTGTCAGTTTTATTCCAATAATGTTGATGTCATTTTCATTGAATATTCCACTTTATGGTCATTTGTTAATTTCAGCTTTGTTTTTTATATTTGTAAGTGGGCGGTTTATTCCAACATCGGCTATGGTAACTGCCAGTTGCGAACCAAAATTTCGTGGGCGTGTGATGGCATTTAATTCAGCGATGCAAAATTTAGGATCAGGTTTGGCTGCGTTTGTAGGAGGCATGATTCTAATTAAGGCCGATTCAGGAGAAATTTTAAATTACCCTTGGGTGGGAGCTTTAAGTATTGTAGTGGGGTTGATTTCAATTGTGATAGCTAGAAAAATTAAACCAGTGAGCTAATTTAAGATTTAATGGCAGGTAAATTATTTGGTAATTTAAGGTGAATTGTTTTAAATTCAACTTAATGATAATAATAAGAACCTGCTCATGTGTAAATTTTTGTTTATTTTAATTAGTTTTACCTATGTTATCGGTGCTCAGGCCACTCAATTAGACGACTCACTTTGTCTAGAATCCAAAAATACTCAAAAAAACGACAGTAACACTTTTAGTGTTGCTGCCCGTTATTCGCCACCTTTTATAGATCAAACCGAAGGTCCTATTGTGGATTATCAAGGGTTATCTTGGGAGTTATGGACTCACATAAAAAAACGTCTTCAACAAAATCATCCGTCTTTGAATATTGTCATTAAGTGCCTCGCATTCGAAGATGGTGTCTTAGCATTAGAAAGTGGCACTATTGATATGGTGATTTCACCTTTAACAATTACGCAACAACGAGAGCAATTATTTGATTTTAGTCATCAATATATGAATTCCAGTTTGGTCTATGCCTATAAAAAACCCGATTCTGAATTTAACTTTACAGCCGCTTATTCGACATTAACTTCATCTTTGAATTTAGATCGTTTTTTAATTTTGGCGGGGATTTTTATTTCA
The DNA here is from genome assembly GCF_045862395.1 of Marinicellulosiphila megalodicopiae. Classification (NCBI taxonomy): domain Bacteria; kingdom Pseudomonadati; phylum Pseudomonadota; class Gammaproteobacteria; order Oceanospirillales; genus Marinicellulosiphila; species Marinicellulosiphila megalodicopiae. The sequence continues at coordinate 2,589,915 of NZ_AP023087.1, read as the reverse complement.
TTATGCGCAGGGCTTTTTTATGCAACCTATAAAAATCTTGAAGACTATCAAATAGCAGATTTAAAACAACGTACTTGGTTTGGGCGCTTTATTCATATTGTGGTTAACTCAATTTTAAATACCAGTGGTATTCGAAAAGACGTGTTTGCCTTTACTAAAACTAGTCTCCAGTTTTTTTCAATTGTGATATTGATTTTTGGTATTACGTTATCTGCCAGTTTTTTTAGTATGTTAACAGCAGCATTAACTCAAAGTATTTCTGTAAATAATGACATTAATAAAGAAGATACATTAAATAAAACAATGATCACAATGAAAGGTTCAACCGCGCATAAATTTTTATTACAAACCTGTTTGGATCAAGATAAAAGCAATCAATCTACCCACGAAATACTTGAGAATTGTACAAAGACTCAATCGATGTACTCATCCATTGAATTGGCAGATAACTGGTTAGATGTATTGACCATGTTGGACACAATGCCTAAATCAGTAGTGATTGGTGATTGGGCACAATTACAATATCTGTCACGAAATTATTTTCCAGATAAATTAATCGTGCAAGATATTACTTTAATGTTTGAACCTTATGGGTTTGGATTAAAAAATAATTTAGTTTATCGCGATGAAATTAATCAATATTTAATGGAATACCTTAGACATCCAGCCTGGACTTCGGCTATGGAGAAAAAATTCGGAGAAGGCAGTTTTTAAATTTAACTTCTATGGTCTAACCTCAGTAGACTAACCTCAATGGGCTGTCTTTTTAATTATAAAAAGACAACCATTTACCAAAATCCCCAAACATAAAAACCAAAAGGCCACATAAATATATAACCCCAATCTAAAATACGCATCGTCAGCTTGAGTCGCGATGATACTATTTGCTACCCCGACTATTTCTTGAATACCAATTACTGACACAGTGGCAGAAGCCATAATGATGATAATCAAATAATTTACCCAGCTCACGCATAAATAAGAAATGTCTATTTTTTCTTGATTGGGATTTAGATGACTATTTTTAAAAAGTTGATTAAAAAATAGATCACCACTAAAACCGATTACTGGAATCACTAATGCCATAGACCCTTTAATCCAAGGGCTAATGGAGTACACTTCAATCGTATCGGTCCAAAATGAAACCGTCCCAATTAATGGCCATTGAATAGGAGTGATAATTTCAACAGGTATTAAAAATGCCATATAAAAAATAAGTACGAAACTTGGGACGTTGCGGCAAATATTATTTAAAGTATTTCCTAATTGTGACAAATACACATAACGAGCACTTCTAAGCTTAGCTAAAAAATACCCCAAGAATGTGCCAATACTCATGGCAACAATTGAAATTAATAGATTTAAACTCAGTCCTTTGAATAAATTTGGAGTGTAACTGATCACTGAAAATATTAATTCCATTTCGCTACCCAACTTTTGGTTTGGTTTAATAAAAAGATAATAATTGAAACCAATACATAATAAAAAACAAGTAAAAAGGTCATCATTAATAACCCTTGACCTAATTCAACAATGATTGATTTTGTGACACTGATTATTTCTGCAACGGCAATGGTGCTTGCAATTCCTGATGCTTTAACTATGTTTACCGAATTTGAAACCAAATTGTCGTAGGCTTTTACTATCGTGGTTTTAATATTGCCATCAAATGCTTGTTGCAGCATGACTGCATTACTTGTACCTGCATATAAACTTAAAATAATAATAGCCACCCATAAAGCGTTTAAACTGATGCCAAAGTTACTAGCTAAAATACCGCCAATACCAAAAAACACGATGTATAAATTTAATATTGGTGGGGTCATTCTAAATATGTAAGTTAATCCAGCTACTAACCAACGAATGGGTTTGGGGGATTTTAAAAGTAATAATGAAAATAATAACCCAATCAATAACGATCCAAGAATAGCGCTGATACTTAATAAAAATGTAATTAATGTGCCTTGTATTAATTGTTGCTGACTAAATTGGTCATAAAGAGGAGGGAAATTTAGACCTAAAAATAATATATTATCGTTAGAGGCTTGAGTGATGGGTTGATCATGTCCTTGGCAGTAATATTGATGTCTTCCAGTTTGATCTAATATGCAATCGTTACTGTTCCATTTTATTGCCATTTTTTTTAAAAACGAAGTTTCTGGTAATCCCCATTTTTTTTCAAGTTCGATTAATGTATTTTTTTGATGCCAATTAATGATTAAATTTTGCAATTCAATACCAAGTCTTTGCGTGCGTTCTTCTGGTCTAACTGCCAACACCCAAGGTGTCACCATAATTGTATTTAAAGGCATGGTTAAATTTAATTCAGGTTTTTCCTTTAATATTCTAATTAAAGCGGTGTCATCGTAAATCCAGCCGTCGCATTGAGAATTGATCAGACTTTGAAGGCTTTTTAAATTATCGCTAAATTGTAAAGGACTAAAGTTAAAGCGCTTAATCAAATCGACATTGTAAAAAGCATCTTTTGTTAAACAAATTTTTTGTCCATAAAGTTGATCCCATTGTGTGATGCTATTGGTTAAAATATTAACACCCGATGAATAATAACCGGGTGTAATCATGCCCATTTGATCGCGACGATTTTCGCTGTCGCCCATTGTGGCTAAAATAATATCAATTTCGCCATCTAATAATTTGGCTTGTCGGTTGGATGAATTGACCATAACTAATTTAAGTTGGACATTTAAATGTTCAGCAATCAATTTTGCTAAATCAGGTTCATATCCAATTAATTGATTGTTTATATCGACATAAGACCAAGGATGATAATCATTTTTAACTCCAATAATAACTTCACCGCGACTTTGAATTCGTTCATATCGATCAATATTTGAATAACTATTAAGTGAAGTAAATAAAAAAATGATCGTTAAAAAAACGGGCTTTAACATATTAATTCCCATTGTTTTGTTTTGATGCACACACAAGTAATCCATAGCCGAATTTAGCTGGAATAATGACACATAATAATTTATCCAGTGTACTTAATATTTTACTATTGGTTACCCATTTTTCAGGCAAGATGCTCTCAGCTAGAATAGTTTCAATTTCAAACCCTGCCATGCCTAATTCTGATTTTAAGTCTTGAATGTCATACAAATGATAATTGAACGCAAGCGTGCTGCCTTGATTGTTGCGTACATATTCAATATCCGCTTGTTTTTTAAAAATAAACCGACGTTTAATATTGGGCACAGACAAAATAAGTGGGCCATTTAGACCGTTGCGGATTTGTTTGAGTAATTCAATGCGTTGAATTTTTGTTTTTATATGTCCCAACACCCCATACATTAATAATGCAATATCATAATGACACTCAGAAGGCCATGCAGCTAAACAATGACATCTATGTGCTACCCCGTGCATTTTAACATGTTCATTAAGTTGGGCGATGGCCACATCAGAAATATCAAATGCGAATGCTTGCCAATTGGATTGTTGTAATAAAGGCACAAGATAGCGCCCATTACCGCAACCAAAATCTAAAAAAGAGTGTATAGCATTGTCTTTTGAATCAACTTTTAAATATCGTTGAATAAATTTAAGAACTTTGCTGTTAGCACTAGGGTAGCGTTTTTGATAAAAACCACTTTTGAAATATTCGTTGTAAGTTGATTTTAAAGGTGGATTGGTCACAAATTACTTCTAAATAAATAGGGATTGTCAGTTTAATCGGTTTAAACAGCGTTAATCAAGTGAAGAGGGACGGGAAGGCTGAATTCTGAGGTATTTTTCATAATTACGAAAAAGACTCTGTGCGAGTCTTTCAATATTATGCGGTCAGTCAGTTAACCTATGTATTGAAAAAATGGTCAGTTTAGTAAAGGGTAATGGGCAAACCTTCTTAGGTAGCAGTTGTGTCGTGTTAGGAGTTGAATACTGTAAAAATCATGACGTCAACAGTAATGTTTTTCATGCTGTTGCTGGCCAAGTGGTTTGTTGAATTCGGTGCGTATTACAGAAAATTATGGGTTTAATGATGCCTATAAGACTATGTTAGATGCCTATAAAACTATGTTAGATGCTTATGATATTACTCATTCAATTTCGGTGTCAGGGTGAATGATTTATTAAAATAGTATTTTAGACAGTCTTATTTGCATTGTTTTGGAATCAATAACCCCAAATTTCAAGTTCTACTAATGCACTGTCATCAACTAAATTAAATGGTGGTGCCACAGTGCCATAGTCGGTATTTTCCACTATTATTGCGTATCGCCCTTCTTCGATTTTCGTCCATTCAGATTCATCGGAACTGGCAAGCGGAATAATAGATAGATCTTTATAATACTTAAAAGTAGCACTTGAATATTGGCCGTTTGCTACTTGAGTTTCCCATAAATTATAATTTGAATTATCTAAGAAATAAATTTCTACGCTGGGGCCTGATTTTAATTCAGCTTTAATTTTAAAATCACCGGTTTTTTTAGCATCAAAAACCTGTACCCAATAATGATCTTCATTGATTAATTGAGAGTCGCTTTTCAATAATTGAGCATTTTCATCAAGAAATGAATCATTGCAAGCCAAAAATGTAAGCGAAGGGATTAAAAAAAGTAATGGTTTAATAGTCATGATATGTTCCAAATTTAAGTTTTCTAAGATCCATTCTTAGATTTGTTGGCATCATATATATGTGAATTTAAAATAACAATATTATAAACCCACTCTCGTTTTTTGAATTTGATTTTCTATCAATTTACAAAAGCGCTTTGTGTGAACCATCACAATTGGGTTTACGTTTTGAAAGCCCGCAATTACAGTCGTTAAAACCAAATCCGTCCATTATTTTGTCATAACATTTTTCTATGCGAGAAGTTCGAGTTTTAGATTGTTTAGCACCACTAAAATGCAAATGATATCCACGTTGTCTGCCCGGTGTTAATTTATAAAATGCGGTTTCTAATTCAGGTAACGCTTCAAACATTTCTTTTAATTCATCAATTAATTCGTATTGCACTTTTGGTTTTGGCTCGTCGGTCATACCCGATTTTTCAATTTCGATGGCCTCCAAAATATAGTGTTTAATGATTTTAGAGTCATCAAGTATTTGTTGCACATTCGTGAATTTATAAATTCGTGCCGATTGAGTATGCTCGCCGGCTCGTGATAGTTTTTTATGCTTGTCTTTTAATTGCACCCCTTTAAAAAAACTCAACACACAAAAGTCTTTAAAACCGCCTAATATAAAGCTGTTTTTTTGGTTGACCGTATAACAGGGTTGACGCCATTTGTAGGTTTCTTCTACATCGCATTCAAGCAAAATCTCACGCAATGCTGAAAGCTCATCTGTCCATTTTGTGGAATGTATTAAAAAGTTGTCTACTTCAGGGTGTTTGTGAGTGGTCATAATAATCTGCAATGAATGGGTAATGAATAGATAATAGTGCTTTTTAATGGAATGTTAAAGCTGAGTTTTTTAAGTGTTCTTGCTAGAAATTGTATAGTATTAAACACAAAACAAAGCGAGTGAAATATGCAAAAAATAATCATCACCACAGACAAATCAAAATTGGATATTGATCTGATTCATAATTTTTTAAGTTCGCAAGCAAGATGGTGTTTAGGTATTCCAAAATCCGTAGTACAAACCGCTATTGAAAATAGCATGTGTTTTGCTGCGTTTATAAATGGCCAACAAGTAGGCTTTGCAAGAATGGTCACCGACTACGCCACCTTTGGTAATGTGGTGGATGTATTTGTATTAGAAAATTTTCGAGGGCAGGGGATTTCAGGACAGTTATTAACCGCAATTAACGATCACCCTGACTTGCAAGGCTTAAGGCGTGTGATGCTGCAACGTCTGACAAGCAAGCGATGTATGCGAAGTTTGGGTTTAATCCATTGAATCGTCCTGAAATATTTATGGAGAAGTTTGATCCTTTGGTGTATTCGTAAAAATAAAACAGGGATTATATGTCATCTTCAGTGTATTTTGGCTGGAGATCCAGTTTGGTTAGTGGGTTAACTAGCAAAGTTGCTAAAGGCGCTGGACCTTTAAAGTTTGCTGTGCAAATTTGATGACGTGATCGCGATAGTAAAAGTGGGTGTCACTTTAGAGTGACTTTGGAGGGGGACTGTCACTTTTGAGTGTCCTAAAACCCACATCGATCTAACCCTAAAAAACAATAAAACAAAATCAATAATCAAAAAACTTACGCCCCTCACGCCCCGCCGCATTAGGATTAACCTTATTAGAGTGTTTAATCTCTTTCCAATTATCAACCCGTTTACCAATATTCAAATGCGGAAATACCTCGTCACCTGTAAAAGGCAAGCCCAAAAATTCCAATAACGAGGGCAGACTATTAGGTTGACTAATATCAATACTAAGCAGTGTATTTTTGCCTTCAAAATAAGTCATCACTTCTTGTTCGTGACGTTTATAGCAGCTTGTGAGATGTGTGATATCTAAAGAATTTTCAGCAATATTCAAATCAAAGGTTTGCTCAAAACTGCGCTTCAAAATAGGGTTGATATAATTGGTGCTATTAAAAGCAGGAATCATCTTGGTCAACAACATCTGAATAGACGGTACCCACTGATCAAGACCGCGTTGTAAATAAACAAATTTCGCATCTGGAAATAGTGCATCAAGCTGTTGATAATCGCTAAAACAAGGGCAGTCAGAAATCACATCAGCTAAATGAAATGCGTGTTTGGTGTAAGCAGTATGGGCGACTGTAAAGTGCTCAAGCAATGTCGCGCTGATGCTGGTGGTGCCCGTTCGGGGTAAGCCTATGATGAATAGTTTGGACATGGGTGCTCAAATTGAGGGTGTAATAGGTGATGAAGGTTAATGGGTTCAGATTGTATAAGATTGGCATCAAGTGGTCTATTTGCAGGACAAAATAATAACGGCATACGTTTGGCCGTGGGTTAGCAAATAATCGACTTTAAGCTCAATAACCCGAATTAGAGTGATTATTTTATAGAGTGTCACTTCAAAAGCGAATGCGTAAAAACACTAAAAGCGAATAAACAATTACACTAAAAGCGATAGTAACTATTTATTAATTAACCATTGGTGAATCAAATGGATCAAGTATCCCTCAAGCTTGCACATTCTCTAGCGGTGTTAAAACAACATCAAGACAGTGGGGCAGTCGCACTTCGCTCAAAAATGTTTGAACGCAGCGATCCAGAGCGTTTAAGTAAACACGGTTTTATCAAAGAGGTGATGCGTGGTTGGTATATTGCCAGCAATTCAAATGAGCGCAAGGGTGACAGTACCACTTGGTACAGGTCATTTTGGGTTTTTGTGTTGATTATTTAGATTAACGACTAGAGAAGAATTGGTGTTTGTCTGCTGAGCAATCGGTACAATTGCATGTTGGCGACAAGACCGTTCCAGCGCAATTGTTAATGCGCTCGCCTAAAGGTCGCAACCAACCCACTTTGTATATTCATAATACGTCTGTGCTAGACATTCGTACCACATTACCTAATTTTGAACATTGCATAACCGTTGATAGATTACGTTTGTATACCGTGGCCGCCAGTTTGGTGTTTTGCTCTAGACAATACTTTATTCAACAACCAATTCAGATGAGAACGTTACTTTCCACAGTGCCAGATGCGTCAGAAATACTTCCTGTATTACTTAGTGTTGGGTACATGGCAAGTGCGGCACGTTTGGCGGGCGGGTTTAGAAATATAGGTCGTCCTTTAATCGCCGACCATAACGTTAAAGGGATGAGTGCCGCCGATTACAATATAAAAGAAATAGACCCATTTGAAGACAAATCAACCATACAATTTGGTCGTCGTGAAGTTTCTGTACACGCAAACAGGCTTTCTTTGTTGTGGCAAACTATGCGTAGCAAAGTCATTGAACATTTCCCAGATATACAACCCACAGCAGTGGATGTGCAAGCCTATCTATTAAAGCTTGAAGACAAATTCGTCAGTGACGCTTATCACTCTCTTTTTATTGAAGATTACAAAGTGACTCCTGAATTAATTGAGCGAGTAAAAAAAGGTCAGTGGAATCCTGAACAATCGGATGAACATAAAAAGCACTTAGACGGCATGGCTGTAAAAGGGTATTGGGATGCATTTGCAAAAGTAAAAAACAGTGTCGAGCAAGTGTTGCAGGGTAAAAATTCAGGAGAAGTATTAGAGGCCGATCACCTAGATTGGTATTTAGCTTTATTTGGCCCCAGCGTGGTCGCAGGTATTGCAAGACAGTCAGATTTAGCAGGCTATCGAACAGGGCCTGTGTTTATCAGACAATCAAAACACACACCGCCAAACAAAGAAGCGCTTCGCGATATGATGCCGACTTTATTTGATTTACTGATGCAAGAAAAAAATGGGCCCGTTCGTATTGTATTAGGCCATTTTATGTTTGTTTACATACACCATATTTCGATGGTAATGGCCGTATGGGCCGATTCATAATGAATTTAATGATGGCGTCTGCCGGACTTGATTGGACAGTAGTGCCTGTTGAGAGGCGAGAGGAGTATATGCAAGCACTTGAATGCGCAAGCGTTGAAGGCGACATCGTGCCTTTTACACGTTTTATCGCTTCTTTAATTTGATATAAAAAAGTTAATGATTTAGATTTGAGTGGATAATGTGGTATGGGTGTCAGTTGTCGTGTTTCTATTGGAAATTTGAATAAAAGTATTTAGTTTCTGGCTGTCTATGTCAAATGTAAGGCGCGACCCCGTTATGTGACTCCGTTATTATTTCTAACCTTTCTTCAGCCAAGGCTTCCTTTATTTTGAATTGTTCTAAATGGATTAGGGAAATACGAAACGTTTAACTGCGTTAAATTTGTTACAATGGCCTAAAAGTAATTAGCATTCAATATAGAGGACTTATGACAACCAAAGAATTCAACGAACGTGATACCAGCGATGCTGTATATTCAGCATACACCGAAGAAGACTTCTCAAAATTAGAACGGTTGTTAAAAGAAGGATTTGATATCAATCACAAGAGTGTATTTGAAACCATTGAGTACTGCGATTTTCAAATATCCTCAATGGAAAAATTAATTAACCTTGGGCTGGATGTCAATAAAAAAGTAAGTTTTGACAGCCGACCTTATTGGTTTGGGTTTATTGATGACATTGATGGTGATATCGAACTACTGAGAAAAATCCTTAACCTCAAAGGGCTGGATATAAATAGCACATCAAAAAGTGGCACCACCATTATTAATAGTTTAATCAGTGAGGCTCGGTATCTTGATAATTCTGATGATTTTTCATTAGAATTTATTAAAATATTAATAGACAAAGGGTTTGATATACACAAAAAACTCAAAAACAATAAATCGTTACTTCACCCTCTTATTATATTCCCAAAAGCCGCCACATTACTCGTAAGCCAAGGTCTTAACATTAATGACAGCACTTCAAGGTCAATCACACCTTTAATGTATTTCTTACAAGAATGTTATAACAGTGATACAAGCCTTGAAACCGTTCAACGATACATCGAATTAGGGGCAGATATTCACCTTGAAGTTAACGACGACACATCTGAAAGAAACGGATGGACAGCCCTACACTTTGCAATTTTGGCTAAGTCTTCAAGTATTGTTGAGTATCTATTATCTATTGATGCAAAATCGGACCAAGTATTTAAAAACGGGACAACCACACTTGATGTTGCCTTAAAATATCAAAACGAAGATATTATTGATTTATTTTATGATGAGAGTCAGTCAGACATATTATCATCTGCCACAAAAAAATCGTTTATCAATACATTTATGCTAAATCAAGATTATAACCAAGTGATTGAATGGTTTTTTAAAATACCAGATAAAGATTTAGAATGGGAAACGATGCATCATTTGTCTTTTGCATATCGAAAAACAGGAGATATTGCTAATCAAATAAAATTTGGGCTAGAGGCTATTGAGCGCTTTGGTGCTAATAATTTCCTGATTGATAACATGGTATTTATTTACGTACTTTCACAAAAATATACTGAAGCCATAACCTTTTTTGAACTACACAAACCAAACTTTAACCCAACAAGTGACCCTGCGGCGAATACCATTGCGCATATTGTGATTGCATACGATCAGTTAGGACTACAACAACAAGGCATTAATCAATTAAAAGATTTGATTGAAGATGCTAAAGATACAAGAGAAAGCAAACCTGGGTTAATGTTTTTCAATGTAGCATGTTTATATGCCGCCATTAACGATGTCGATAACACTATTTCACTTAGCGCTCTTGCCATTGGGAAAGGTTATATAAAAGCAGATTTTGATGACCCATGTTTTAAAGATATTAGAACCTCAGAAAAATTTCAAACGCTTCTTGAGTTTGCAGAAGAAAACGTCGTTTATAAATACATGACAAAAGGCCATGAGAGCATTACGTTTTACTCACGATCCAACGATGAATTTGAACAGATTAAATTTGATGGTACAAAACACGAATCAACTGAGCTGTCTTTTAGTGACTTAGGCCATTTAATCATCTGTTTGTTTGATATCATTAAACAATACAAAATAGATGGATACATAGAGGCGACCATCGACTTTACAAAAATTTGGTTACCCGTATGGGATGATATTTTTAAAAAAATAGCCGCAAGCACAACAGAGCCACTTGGAGAGTTAAAACTTGAATGGGACTTTGACCATGATGACGGCAGTTTAATTAGGCCGTATTATGCATACTCTGATAATGGCTTTGATCTTGATCACTACGATCATCTCCAATACATTCCCACCAAGGCCATATTTTTTGATGTGATGACTGAAGTTATCAAACTGGATTCATTTAAAGCACTTAATAAACAAAACTGTGTTTACTTAATACAGTCCGAGCATGATTGTGGAAATGAATTTGGTTATGAGGTTAACGCGTAACTTGATAAATGACCCTTAACACAGGCAGGCATGGTTGTGTGGGGTGAGCATTAAGAGTTGTTTGTTAGGTAAGCGTTGAATTGAAGTTGCTGATATGGGATTTAGGTTGGATTAGTATGGGTGTCTGTGTAAGTGAGTGCAAGCTTTGCCTACAGGGAAATTTTTTTGCGTGAAATATTAGAAATATTAGAATGTAATTCAAAATCGATTCGAATCGATCACTTAAAAGTAGATGACAAATAAGAAAAATAAGTTAAATCGCAGCAAGCAGCGAATCTACAAGTCAAGATGGCTTAACTTTAAAATGATCCGCTTTTTGTGTGAATAACCTGTAATATTAGGGTTTTATTCAATTTTTTGATTTGTATAGTTTATTCAAAAGTGGATGTCACTTTTAGATCAATATGGAATTTAGGCTGAATTAATATGGTGGTCTGTGTAAGTATATGTCTGTAAGTATATTTGGTGAAGTTGACTATTGATGACATAATCTAGTTATTTGTAAGTGTCTATGTCAAATTAAATGAACTGCCATCAAAATGTTATAAATTCCCAAATGTTATATTTGAGATATTCTACGTAACATATTAATTTATTAGGATGTATTTTATGTCAAAAAATGATCAATTTAATGCCTCAGCATCAATGCTAGGATATCTTTATCAAATTCGTTATGGGTTGTTACTTTCATTAAAAAAACTAGCAGAAGTCGCTGATCCTGAATTGATAAATATGTCTATTGAGTTGCTTGATGATGTTAGCTTTGATAAAGAAGGTGTGCCAGAAGATTTATTGCAAACCAAATTTCATAGTAAACCAGGTAATTTAACGAATAGCAGTCCTGATATATGGAAGACTATTCGTGTATGGGTAGAAGCTATTAATACTGGTAAAATAGAGCTGGGTAAAGTGGTATTAACACTAGTTACAACTGAGGCCTTACCAAAAAAATCTATTGCAATACAGCTAGGAATGGGGAATGAACGCGATATAGAATCCGCTTTAAAAACGATGTTAGAAATTTCTGAAGGTGAAAATAAAACCAATGCGAAAGGCTATCAAGCATTTAAAACTTTATCAAAGGTACAAAAAAAAGCATTTTTAAACTCTATCTATATGATTGGTGCATCGGATGATTTACTTAGAATTAGAGAGAAAATGAAACCTATAGCAAGACAATCAGTGCCAAATAATGCCGCTGATGCATTCATTAATCATATTGAGGGGCAATGGTTTGCATGGTGTATTGATCTGCTAAGCCAAACTCCTACGGGGGTCATTAATCTAGGCAACCTTCAGGATCTTATCGATTTAATCAGGCCACAATACTTATCTACTAATCTGCCAGCTGAATTTACTGATGCATTGCCAGATATTATTGATGTTGATGGTGATTTAAGGGTTTTTATTCAACAACTGAGGTTGTTTAAAGCTTCAAAAAACATGTTGGAGCTAGCTATTAAAAATTATTACAGAGCATTTGAACAACGAAATAAATGGTCAAAAGACGGGTTACTTAATCCCGGAGAATTAGGCTCATTTGATCAAAAATTAGAAGATAATTGGAAAGAGAAGCAGTCATTCCTTGAACTGTTTGAAATCATAGGTACAGAGCAGGAAAAATTAGTATATTCGGCAAAGCTTTATCAATCTTGTCAGGTTGATGGTATTGAGCCTATTAGACCAGAGTTTATCGAAGGGTATTTATCAAAAGGAAGTTACCATATATTGGCCGATAATTTAAAAATTGGATGGCACCCCGAATATAAACAATTGGTCGCTGCTAATGAGGACGTGGCATAATGAATCTAGCATCAGCGTTTTCATCTGAAGAGCAAAACCTTTTTAACCCAGCTTATGTTGGGACTATTCTTTATCATGCAATACGTGAGTGTCAAACAAAGAACAGTAAAGGTTTGCATTGCTCATTGCCTTACTTATTAGTGCCATTAGCATTATCCAATCGTTATTCTCAAATTCTACCAAAACATATAACAACACCTTTAGCAGGTTGGTTTTCTGATAATGAAGGTACGTTAGTAGGTTTTCCTTCTTCAGTTAATGCATTTATTGATATTACAAATACAGCGTTATATTTTCTACTTAATAACGGTGCAATTATTCTGGAAGCTGACGGGTTTTTAAATATAGTGGATGATCGGTTGGCTAAAAATCCTTCTAAAGTTAAAAACAATTCAGAGTTTAAACACGGATTTCAAAGTGCAGGGTTTTTGGGGCGCTGGTTTTCATGTGCTGGCTCAGCTGAGGTAATTTATTCACAATTAGGAGTAACACCATGACTATGCAAATACTTGCGATTTCATTGTATGGAAAAAATAGAGAGCGTAGAGATATCATACTGGAGCCTGGGAAAGTTAATATAATTACAGGTGCTTCTCAGCGTGGTAAAACATCTCTAATACATATAGTTGAATATTGTTTAGGGGCTAGTGAATGTATGGTTGCTGAAGGGCATATTAGAAAAACAGTGGATTGGTATTCTGTTTTATTACAATTCCCTGATTGCCAAGTTTTTATTGCCAGAGCCGCGCCATTGTCAGGAGTGAAATCCAACTCGTCCGCTTGTTTGTTAACCGAAAAAGAAGTTGTTATCCCAAATAGGTGTGACTTGTCGCAAAATACTAATATGGACAGTGTTGTTAAATTGTTAACTCGAATGGTAGGTGTACCTGAAAATGTAACAGAGGTGCCGCAAGGTCAAACTCGTTCAACGGTTAATCTCAGTTTCAGACACTCACGCTATTATCTCTTTCAAAGTCAAAATGAAATTGCTAATAATGATATTTTATTTCATCAACAAGCGAGAGATAGAGTACCCCAAAATATAAAAGATACATTGCCTTATTTTATTGGTGCGGCTGAAGATGATCGTTTAGCAGAACTTGAGGAATTACGTTTATTGAAGCGAAATAAAGCTCGGTTAGTTAAACAAATAAAAGAAATCGAATCCGTAAAAGGGGATGGGTTACAGAAGGGGTATGAGCTTTTATCAGAAGCTGCCAAGTTAGGTTTATATGAATCAAAGAACCTGATACCGAGCGAAAATATTTTACTTGAAAACTTACGTCGCATAGATGAATGGTCGCCTAGCGATAGTGTTTCCGATGACACAAGTGATCCGCTTGTGATATTAGAAAGAGAAAACCAGTCGTTATTAAACCAACGAAATACCCTTAAAATGCGTATACGTGAAGTGCAAGATTATAGTGAATCGGAATCTGGATTTGAGAAAGCCGTTAATGATCAAAGTTATAGACTCAAGTCTGTAGGATTATTTGAAAAATTTGAATCAAGTTCTAGTCATTGTCCTGCATGCGATAACGTACAAGTTGGTGAATCACGTTTTAGTATGATTATAAATACTGCATTGGAGGATCTTTCATCCAAGCTTGAAGGTATGAATAGAACTAAGCCTCGTATTTCTAAATACATGGCGAAACTTAAGCAGAAACAAAGTGAAATAAACCTCGAAATTAAACGAGTCAAAGGCGCAATTGGTAAAATTCGCGAGCAAGATTATCAGCAAGAACAATTTGTAGATTTGAATATCATGCGAGCAAAATTGGCTGGGAAAGCATCACTGTATATAGATAGCGTGAACTGGAGTGACAATAGCGGTGACCTCGAAAGTGAGTTAAATTTACTTGAGGAAAAAATAGAATGTTTATCTGCGAAATTAGATCCTTCAGCATTAAAGGAAAAATTAGAAGCTCAATTGAGCTGTATCGCTGAAGACATGACAGTATGGGCGAAGGAACTTGGGCTTGGATATAGTGGAAACAGAATTAGGTTGGATGCAACAAAACTTACGGTAATATCCGATACACCTGATGGCCCAGTACCGCTTGAAAAAATGGGGAGTGGTGAAAATTGGATGGGGTATCACGTTGTGACTTATCTAGCTTTAGCCAAATGGTTTATAAAGCGCGCTAGGCCAGTTGGTAGGTTCATATTTTTTGATCAGCCTTCACAAGCATTTTTTCCTGCTGATAAATCAGATTCTGGTGACTTATCTGTAATAGAAAAAGATGAAGACAGAGAAACAGTGAGACAATTATTTAAATGGATATTTAAAGTTGTTGAGGAATTATCTCCAGACCTTCAAATTATTATTACTGACCATGCTGATATTGATGAGACATGGTTCCAAGATGCAGTTCGTGATACTAAGTGGCGCGGGAAAGATGCTCTTATTCCTGCCCATTGGTATGAGTGATATGAAGTTAAAAATAATCAGGTATTCAAAATGAATAAATATAATGAGTTTTCAGCTACATTTACTTTATTGTTACAAGAAGGAGGGTTAGCCCAGGGTACATTAGCAACTGGTTTAACAACGTTAAGAAACGCAGAGCTTCCAGAAAAGTCTAATTTTTATTCTGGTTTTTTTAATACTTCAACATCTTTGGAAAGGATTATGAAGTTAATTGTGATTTCTGATTATATGCTGGATCATTCTTTTGATGCACCTTCAGTAAAAGATTTAAAGTCTTATGGCCATAACTTGGAGGCCCTTTATTTATCGTGTGTTGCTATTGGAAAAAAGCATGATATTTCGCATGTAAATAGATTTAAAAAAGAAACAGTAGAATTAAATATATTAAGTTTTTTTAGCGATTTTGCAAAAGGGTCAAGATATTATAATTTGGATGAACTTAGTGGTAATGGTAATTTAAAAAATGACCCATTAAATCGGTGGGGTAATATTCTTGATAAGATTTACGAAAATGATGTTCCTGTAAAGATAAAAGAAAAGAAAAATTTAGAAGTGAAAATGCATTATAGTATGATTAAAGATAGTGTTAACGCTAATCAAATGGGGATGGATGGTAAGCCAATGACGATCTTCGATTGTATTGATTTCCCCGCAAAGCAGAAGTTGGCAACGCCGTATTTAATGCCGTATATATTTAATATACTAAGACCGTTGGTGAAGATATTGGGAGTATTAACGAAAGAGACATTTTATAGTAAAGGGGGGCCTTACACTCCATTATTAGCAGAGTTTTTTTTGGATTTTGATGGGAGTGAATCTCAAATAAGAAATAAAAAACGTTGGCCTTAATGAACAAAGCACTGCATGGATATCCATATTACTTTGTGTGAATGTTATAAAGATTGTTACTGTAGAATAGGGGGTAGTCTGACGCATACAATAAGACTAACCCTGGCATAGACTTTGTATTTTGTT
Source organism: Marinicellulosiphila megalodicopiae (assembly GCF_045862395.1). Lineage (NCBI taxonomy): Bacteria > Pseudomonadati > Pseudomonadota > Gammaproteobacteria > Oceanospirillales > Marinicellulosiphila > Marinicellulosiphila megalodicopiae. The sequence continues at coordinate 2,573,833 of NZ_AP023087.1, read as the reverse complement.
ATTCGATCAAGGCTGGTATTTTAAATGCTGGCCTTTTTTGTGCCTCAATGAAATAGATTCTCTGAATCAATTTCCCTGAAAAACGAAGACACAAATTAAGCAGAAAACTGATTTAAAATAATGGATAGAAAACACACTGGATCCCCGAGAAAAAACACCTCGAGAATGACGGAAATAAAGAATTAAAAGTAAAAACAAAAAAGCCGAATTAAAGAAATTTAATTCGGCTTTTTATTTGAATCAATAATGAGACAAGAGAATATTAATCGCCTCAAGCCTCAAGCCTCAAGCCTCAAGCCTCAAGCCTTCTCTTATTACAACAACGCCAACACATCATCATGATGAGTTTTGGTCTTAACCTTCTCCATAATATGCTCAAGCTTACCTTCTTCATCGATGATAAACGTCAAACGATGGATGCCATCATATTCACGACCCATAAATTTCTTAAGTGCCCACACGCCATACTTGTCTGCAATTGAGTGGTCTTCGTCTGACAATAAATCAAAATTCAAATCGTGTTTTTCGATGAATTTAACCAAACGCTCTGGCGTGTCTGGGCTCATGCCAAATACTGCTGGGTTTTTTGCAGCAAACGCATCTTTAGCTGACGTAATACCACAAGCTTGAGTGGTGCAACCCGGTGTCATGGCTTTTGGGTAAAAATACAATACTACTTTTTTGCCTTTAAAATCACTTAATTTTACTGTTTCGCTTTGTTGATTTAATGCTGTAAACGCAGGGTTATTTTGCCAATAGAGGGTGATTTCAAGCTCATTGGTTTTCACCTATTTATTCTGACCTCTTGAATCTGTTTCAATTTATTCAGAAGTACATATATAATTTGATGACCATCAATAACTTAACCAACTTTAGAGTTAATCAAATGAATAGAATAATAAAAATATTTAGTATCGCTTTTACTATGGCGACATTAGGCTTGCAAGCAAATGCGACTTCAATTCCACCAGCAAACGCACTTGAAATTGGAGGCGATTTTACAAAAGTCGCGATCGACGGTAAAAACTGGACTGTTTACTATGGTGCTAACGGGACCTTTGTAACGCTTTCTGGTACTGGCAAGTCCCCCATGCAATGTGAGCCAAATACATTTGGAATTGATCCTGTGCCAAATGTCCCTAAAAAATGCTTTGTTTCGGGTACTGATATACGTGTCATCCCATCCCGCGCAAAAGATTTTGGCACCTTTACTCCACCTGGTAATGGTATGGTTATGTATGGGGTTCACAATAAGTTCCTAACTAAAAACGTAACTGGCGGTGCTGCTTTTTCCTGTGCTCCAGCTACTTTCGGTTCAGACCCTGCTCCTAATATTCCTAAAAACTGTTTCTTTTTTCCACAGTGCCAAGTCAATTCTCCCGATAATGGGAAGAACCTTGGATGGGGTGAATACCAAACACAGATTCAAACATTCACTCAATGTTTAGACCCTGAACGAAAAATTACTCCAAGTAATTACACTTATACTTTTGACTTTGCTGCTAATAGCCCGTTTGAATTTCCTGGAAGTAGTCCAACTTGGTATGTAACAGGACCGCAAAGCGATCAAGTTGGGTATATGGATCTTTACACATATAAAGTTGTAGATACTAAAATAGTCAAAATAAAACCACCAGTAAAAGTGTTAAACAACCCTGAGCTTGGCCAATACATTAATATGACGGTTGAAAGCTCTGGTTTTGCGCCTGCTGATGTTTCATTTTTCGTAGGACCTACTTGTTCGGTGCCAAATCCACAAAACTTTACTAATAGCGCAATGGCAGAAACAGAAGTTATTTGTGGTCAAACAACACTGCCTAGTAATTTTCAGGCGACAGTTGAATTTAGTTTCGCCACGGGAAAACTTATCCCACTTATCATAAAACCCAATAATGAAGGGAAAATTTACATACCCGCTGGGAAAAGAGTAAATGGTGATATCTACATTGGTGAGCAAAAGATAGATAGAATTTTAACTGGCAAACAAACAGGTACAATTCGAGCTACCGGACTGCCAGATATCCAATATAGTTTCGATGTAAACTAGTAAAATACCACTTCGTCCCTGCACTGTGTTGTGGGGCACCTTTTTATTCGCTGCTTTAAGAACTTACTCTGACACACAATAAGCCTAAACCCCTTATGTTAACTGGCTAAGAGTTTGTATTTTGTTATTCGATAAAGGCTAGTACTACAGTACTGGCCTTTTTTATGCCTCAAAGAAATGGATTCTCTGAATCAATTCCAATGAACCAATGCCCCTAAAAAACACAGGCAAAAATTAAGTCAAAATCTGACATGAAATAATGGATAGTAAACAACTGGATCCCCGAGAAAGTACACCTAGAGGATGACGGAAATAAAGAATAAAAAACAAAAAAAGCCGAATTAAAGAAATTTAATTCGGCTTTTCGTTTAAATCTAAAGCATCATTTTACGCCAGAAGCTCACGATTTTTTGTTCGGCTTTGGCATCCTACGTTGCTCTAATAACTATATCCCTATAGTAATCCAGACAAAATCGATGTACCTCCATTCATAGAGGCAAGAAGAAAAAATAGCATTGACGGACTAAAGTCCGACCTACAATTTTAAGCCGTCAGCCTACAACAACGCCAAAACATCATCATGATGAGTCTTAGTTTTTACCTTTTCCATAATATGCTCAAGCTTGCCTTCTTCATCGATGATAAACGTCAAGCGGTGAATGCCATCATATTCACGGCCCATGAACTTCTTAAGTGCCCACACGCCATACTTGTCTGCAATTGAGTGATCTTCATCTGACAATAAATCAAAATTCAAGTTTTGCTTGTCGATGAATTTAACCAAACGCTCTGGCGCGTCGGGGCTCATGCCAAATACTACTGCGTTTTTTGCAGCAAACGCATCTTTAGCGGATGTAATGCCGCAAGCTTGTGTGGTACAGCCCGGTGTCATGGCTTTTGGGTAAAAATACAATACTACTTTTTTGCCTTTAAAATCACTTAGTTTAACTTTTTCGCCGTGTTGATTCAGTGCGGTAAACGCAGGGGCTTTGTTGCCAATTTTGGGTAAATTTAAACTCATAGGTGGGGCTCCAATTAGAAATGGGTCGGGTAGGGTTACATCATTTAAAAACAGCTCGCTGTGCATCTGTTTAAATAGTGTACAAAATAAGGGCGATTCAACGCTTAAAAAAACAGTTTACCGATGTAAAAGCGAATTTTCCAACGAACTCATGCGCAAAGTTGGACGCAAGCCGAATTGTCGCAAAAAAAAATGGATTTTACAGTGGCATCCAATGGGGCAAATGCAGTAAATTAGACGACTTTTTTGCATCGACAGGATGATATGTTCTTTCAAGACGAACGTCAGCAGTTTTTTAGGCCGTTAACGAGTAAGTATCGCGAGCAAATTCGTGAATGTCTTACGCAGCTTTATCAAGTTCAGTTTAGTGCCAGTAAGGTTGATTACGCGCAGTTACTGACTCGTGAGCAAATTTTGGACGTTTTCCAAGAGGCGCTGGTGCGTGCGCCCATATTGTTAGGCTTTGAAGAAAACGAACAGCGTTTTAAAAACGAGCGCGAACAAGCCGGTTACATCTTAAATCAGCTTATTGAATGTGGTTGGATCGAAAAACAAGTCGATGACGCCACGTTGCAATCAAGCTTTGCGTTTTCGCGCTATGGCCGACTATTTACTGAGCCGTTTATTCACACCGCTCGCGCTTCTCGTACACGCCAACGTAATACGCGTAACACATTAAATGCGTTAAATGCGTTTTTAGTCAGCGACGATGTATACGATTTGATTGATGCTTGGGAGTTTTCGGAGCGTATTGTGTCGGATTTTACCGATGTGATTGCCGAGCTTGAAGAGCGTCGTCGCGATTTAATTCGTGAGGCGGGTAATTCGCAAATGGTGGAACAAGCCGCCGAACAGTTTTTTGATTTTATGGAAAAACGCTTTGAGTCGGATTTGTCGATTCGTTTATCAGCTGATAGTGTTGAAAAATACCGCGACCGTATTTGCGATATTACCCAAAAATTAAAACGCAAAAAGAATGATTTTAAAGTGGTGGCCGAGCGTCGTTTGCGTCAGTTATTTCCTGAAATGCTTCAGGACAACAATTCAATTTATATCGATTTATTAGACACCATCGAACAACGAATTAAAAACGCCAGCGACGCGATGTTGCCCCAAGTGCGAAGTGCGCTGCAAAGTTTTACAAAACGCGCCGACATTATTATTCGTCAAATGAGTTTTATAGCCAGCCAACAACATAATGATGTCATTGATATTTGCCAAAAATTAAGCGCGTTATCGCCTGAAGAACAAGCGGAGCGTTTAGACAGGACAGGCACAAAACTCACACAAATGAATGTTGGGTTTATTGATCCGGCCAATGTGTTTTTACACGCTAAACGTAAACACAATAATATTGATATGTTTATGGACGAGGGCGGCGATTTTGACCCGATGGCTCATAAAGAAATGTACATTCAACAAATGTTGGATCAAGCGTTTTTTATTAATGACAGTGCCATTCGCACATTTTTAACCGAACAATTAATGACGCACAATCAAGTCAGCACTAAAGACATTCCCATACAAAGTGCACAAGACTTATTGGTATTAACCCACGCCATTGAAGCGGCCAGTCAATCCAGTGATGGTGCTGCACGTCTATTTAATATTGAACCTACTGGCAATATTGTCAGCAATGAATATTTACAATCTTATGATGAATTTGTGATTTCGTTTCACGAAAGCGAAATACCGTAGCTCGAGCGTTGCCTACAGGGATGTAGGTACATCGAATTTGTCTGGAACAAAATTCGTGTTTGCGTCAATAAAAAGGTTCGAAACATTATAAATTTAAACGAATTAACTGCGAATAAATATAAGACAGTTAAAAAAAAGTGAACAAACTATGTTAAATGCAATTGAACAAAAATTAGAAAAAGAAGGCTTAAGCCAAAAAGAGCTGAGTGAATTAATTATTCGTCTGATGGATTACGGCGTGTTATGTCGCGATGACAGCCAAGTTGAACAAATATTGTATGACCGTTTTGTGCGTGTCGAAGAGTTAATTGGTGATTATTTTTCATTATCGGGTATTCGTATTGAACATCAAACGCGTTTTAAATACGTGCGTTTATTTCCACCAGGGGCGCAAATTCCGGGTATGCAAGACGAAGAAGGGCCTTTTAATACAGGCTTAAGAACAAGACTGTCACAGTCTGAAGTGGCCCTTGTTTTAATACTACGTGCGCTCTACGATAAAGCAGTACGCGAAGGTGAAATCGACGAGTCAGCCAATGCCCTGACGTCGTTAGAAGACATCGCCATTGCCATGAAAAATATGTTAAAGCGTCAGTTACCAGAACAAATGAATGATCGCAAAGTATTGTTTAAACGTTTACGCCAATTGCGATTAATTCAAATGAATACCGAAGACAGTCAATTTGAAAGCAACGATTTATGGTTACGTATTCGCCCACAAATATTAAGCTTTGTCAGTGATGCGGTGTTATCAGAATTATTATTAGCGCCTAGTGATTTGGAAGACGATTTACTTAACGACACTCAAGAAAATGATTCAAAACAAAAAGCCAGTGAACAAAGCGGTGAGTTATTTGAAGCGGCAGAAGTGGTTCAAATAACCGATAAAGAAGATGACTACGTTCTCGATGGCGATGACGACCACAATGACGATCATCAACAAAATGAAGACCAAGACACTGAGCAAAACTCTGAGCAAAACTCTGAACAAAACTCTGATAAAAGCCACGACCAAGAAAAAGGAATAAGCGATGTATCTTAAGAAGTTTATTTACGTTAACTGGGGCAACATCCCAGCCTTAGAATTTGACTTTGGGCCAATTAATTTATTATCAGGTGGTAACGGTTCAGGTAAAACCACCGCAGCCGATGCGATCCAAACCATTATGACCGCGGCGCACGACAATGTGTTTGCCTACAACCCAGGTCAAGACGAAGCCTCACAACGAGGGCGTAATAAAACTGTACGAACGTTGGCCAGTTATGTTTTAGGTTGTGATGACGGCGCATACGCCAGACCCGACGGCGCAGTGGGATATTTAGCCGCGTATTTTGCACCGACTCAAGGTGAATCGGCGTTACCGTTTACCGCATTAATTGGAATCAGTGCCACGTTAGATAAAGCAGGCGCGGTTGCACAAGCGCGTCAAAACGATTTGCAGTTTTTTATATTACAAGACACGCAATTGCATTTGAATGATTTAGTCAGCGAAGAAGGCTCAACCAAACAAGTGGTGCGTTTAGATCATTTGCGTAAAAAACTGCAACACAAACTAGGCGAAAAGGCAGTTGAAAAATACGACACCAAACGCCAATACCTAAGACGTTTTTATGGTGCGTTAAAAGGGATGCATGAGAGTGTGTCAGAGCGTGAAGCGTTAAATGCCGCCCGTGCATTTTCGCGTTTTATGGCCTATAAACCGGTTAAATCCATTAACGGATTTGTGGCTAACGAAATTTTAGAGCGTAAAGATTTAGGTGAGGCCATTCGAAATGTGTCGGACTTAATGAAAACCATTTATGCCATGGAGTCCGACGCCAGCCAATTAAAAGCCACCATTGAAAATTTAAGCCACTCAAAAATTAAAGCACAAAGTTATATCGACCAATGGACCGAGCATCATGTATTAAGTTATTTGGCTGAAAAAAACCGCTACGTGTTACAGCAAAAACAATACTTAGAAATTAAAGAAAAACAAAAACAATTACGTGACCAAATCGAAAACACCGGGCGCGATAAAATCATTAACCAAGATCGTCGAATTGCCATTCGTGATCAATTATTAGCATTAGAGGCCAAGCGTCAAGGCATCGAAACGTTACAAGAAAAAGATCATTGCGAGCAGTTAATTAACCAAGGTAATGACCAATTACAACAATTAGCCAAACCATTGTTAGAGCAAAATCACGCCATGCAAAAAGCGTTAGAAGCCTCTAAAGAAATATTTAAAGGATTAAATCATCAATCATTTGCTATGGATGTACCTGCGTTAAATGACAAATTATTGATGAAACAAGCAAAAGACATGGCAGATTTAGCCGAACAAACGCCATTAGATGTGAATCAACTTTTGGGTCAAGACTGGATTGATATTGCGCCATTAGAAGATCATTTAGACCAAGCGTTAATCAGTGAGAAAAAAGTAAACGACTGGTATGAGGTTTGGTTTAATCCTAATACTCAAAAATCAGGACAGTCACTGCGCGATCAATTACAAAGCTTAAAAGCCACTAAAGAACAAAATCTTGAAAAAATTCGTCGTCAAATTAAACAAAAACAAGTCGACACCGACGCACTAGAAACCGCGCAGGTCAATTATCCGATGTACACCAAAGCAGCACTAGAGGCCATTCGTCGTGAGTGTCCACAGGCTGATCCGCGTGTGTTATGTGATTACGTTGAAGTGATCGACCCAGACTGGCAGTCGTCTATTGAAGGCTACATTGGTGGGGCGCGTTATTCAATTTTGGTGAATAGCGAATTTGAAGCCGAAGCGATTTCCATTGTACGAAACATGAGTAAATCAGATTCCCGTGCACGTATTATTCAAGGCTCAAAAACCAAACAAGACAGTGACAAAGTACGCTTAAGCAAACAATCGATTATTCATTTAATGCAGTTTGAACACGCCACGGCTAAAAGTTATTTAACCGCCATGTACGCCAATGTCGAGCAAGTAAAAGACGCACGAGAATTAGCAAAAACACGTCGAGGACTCACAGCAAATGGCATGGGTTCAGGCGGTTATGCGATGTTTCGTTGTGATATGGCCGACAGCGAATTAGTGTTTGGTCAAGGTGCACGTGAGCGCGCGTTAGCTGCTAAAAAGAAAGAGTTAAATCAATTAGCGATACTTGCCAATCAGGCAGAGCAAGTTTTAAAAGACGTGCAACAATTTTTGTTTTCAGTGAATCAATTGCGTACGTTGTCTTACGGGCAAACCATTGAAAATATGCTGCAAACTCGTCGTAAAATTCAACAGGCTGAAAACCAATTACAACAAATGGATTTAGCGGATTTTAAAGACTTAGAAGTGGAGTTTGCTCAATTAAAACAAAAAGAAGTGGAAATTGATCAAATTATTTCAAAATTTGATGTGCTGTCAGGTGAGCTTGAAAACTCATTAAAATTAGTAGACAAAGATTGTGAAAACTTATCCAAAGATCAAGAAAATTCATTAGAAATTGTAGAAAAACGCGAAGAAGATTTGCAAGCGATTCAAAAAATATGGGCGGATTTTGATTACGAAAAACGTTTAGAGCAAGCAGATGAACAAGCAGGGCAAGTCACCCAACAAATTATTGATCAGCAATTAAACACTGTATTACAAGAGTTAAACTCTAAGTCGTACGATTTAGAGCGCAAAGTGGTGGAACATAACCAAAACGCGCAAGGCTCGCATTTAATTGTGTTTACCCCCAATCACAGCTTAAATCACGACCAAGAATTTTTTGCGCAAATATGTCACCTAACCCGTGAAATTGATCGCGTGCAAAACAAACTTGAAAACAACATATTGGTAGAAAAATCAGACCAGTTATTAAAACTAAAAGACGATTTCTCCAACGCCTTTGTCTTAAATTTATGTCACAGTATTTACCAAGCCATTAACGATGGTAAAAACATATTACAAGATTTAAACAAAGAATTAGAGCATCACCGTTTTGGTGCCGATCAAGAAAAATACAGATTCGACTGGCAGTGGATTCCAGAATTTAAAGAATACTGGAATTTCTTTAAAGAGATTATAAATAATCCGGAACTAGGCGAAGGGCAAAATTTATTTAATAGTGAATTGTCTGATCAATCTAAGCGTGTGCGTGACCAATTATTAAGCATGTTACTTGACGAAGACGCCCAAAAAGCCATGCGCGAATTAGAGCGTTTAAGTGATTACCGTAATTACAGAAACTACGAAATCTACAAAGAGCCATTAGGTAAAGACCCAATAGCATTAAGCCAATATGGTACAGGCTCAGGTGGACAGCTAGAAACCCCAGCCTACATTATTCGTTCAGCCGCCATCACCAGCGCGTTTAAATTTAACGAAGGGGACAGCCATTTACGAATGGTATTAGTTGATGAAGCCTTCTCAAAAATGGACGAAACCCGTTCAAAAGAAGTCATCAACTACCTAACCAAAACCCAAGGTCTGCAATTGTTGTTCATTATGCCAACCAGCAAGTCAGGACCCTTTATGGATTTGATCTCAAACCAATTTGTATTCACCAAAGTGCCCATGGCCAATGGTAAAAAAATTGGGACACTGAATACTCGAGTGTTGGTGGATAGACAAACTTGTAATGAAGAGAATATAAAAACGTTATGGGCGAACCATCGTAAGATTATTCGTAAGCAGGCTGAGTTGGATTTTTTGGAAGAGCTTTAAAAGTTGCTCTTTAAGTTTAATTCAAGTCGTTCTGACTCTTTTATTAATAGTTTTTTAATTAATAAAACTTAAAGAGCAAAGCTACGCATTACGCACATCCATGTGCTTGTTAGTTTGATTTATGTGGGTGAGAGCTTGCTCTCATTTTTGTATGAAAGTATTGCTATCTCATTCTGATGACTCAGTGCAGATTGATACTGTTAGATTATTTTTTATACTAGTGAAGTATGAAGTCGAGATCTGACTCTATTGGCTTTGCTCTATTTTTTATGTATTAGGTATGAAATTATTTTAAATAATTAGATTAAGGTTTAAAAATGTATAGTTCAAAAAAATATTTCGGAAAAGCAATTACTCAATATATTTCTAAGCCATTAAAAGACTATGGATTTAGGAAGTACAATACAAATAATGTTGTTAGATTAACTGAGGGTGGGGTATTACAAGCAATAAATTTTGACAAATCAAGGTGGGGTAATGGAATGTTTTATGTTGCCGTCTCTAATACGCCAATAAAGTTTTACAATTCAAGGTTTTTTCCTGTGGGTGGAGAAAGACTTGGAGGGTTCTCAAGTTTCATTTTTCCATTTTCATTCGAAATTAGAATCAAAGCTCAATTATGTTTTGAAGAGTTACAATCTGAAATACTACGTATAATTTTACCGTGGTTTGATTCAACTGGTGATGTTAATAGTTTGTTAGAAATGCATGATTTAATGAGTGATATTAAAAATACAGATTCTGGAATCTATATTCATAATGCAATATTTGATAGAGATGACTTAGCGTATTTATACATGGCTAATAAAGAATGGGATAAGGCATTGAGTCAGTTAGAATCAATAGATGATTATATATATGATAGAGAGCTAGAAAAAAGGATTCGACAAAAATCTACAGATTTTGATCATATAATAAAAATAATTAAGGATGGTGATTTTGAAGCGATTGAAAATACACAGAATCTTAATAAAGAGCGATTATGGAATGAATTAAAGCTTACGAAATTTAAGCCTTATAAAATAACCAATTCAAATGCACGAAATGATTTCATTGAAAAATTTAATAACAGAGTTGAACGACACTCATATTATGGTGATTTTTCCTCATATAAGTATTGGTTCACGTTTGAGACGTTAAAGCAGTTTAAAGAATTGTATGTAACTTTAGACGGATTTTCTGAAAGTATATCTGGAAAGCTTCAAAAGGTGAGTGATAGGCATTTTTATATTAAAATAAATGAATATAAATTTCACTTTTACTTTAATAGTAATGATTGGGTAAAAGAAGAGAGTTTAAATTATTTAGAGTGTTTCAGTTACGATGAATCATTGATTGAATATTTTCACATAAATGCCAGAGTTGATTTTTGGGGTGAATATGATGGGGACATGGAGTACTTCAATACACATCTATTTATATTGGACGAAATAAATAAAATTAAAGATATAAAGCAATTCGATACCTTTGAATGTAAGTTTGTAAATTAATTCGAACAACTAGATTGCATAAAAAAAAGGGGGCAAAGTTTGACTCCGGGCATCACTAAGGTGTTCGTGCGGTCTGAAGTCAATTTACCCTATTTAATGAAAAAATTATATCTATCTGATGATGTGTTGTATTCAGTGTTCATCCAGTTAATTTAGTCTTATTATTTATGGTTAATGAAATATGAAAAAATGTCAATTATGTGGAAAACAAGATAAATTAACGAAGGAACATTTACCTCAAAGATCACTTTACCCAAAATCAATAAGATCTAAAATTGTACCTTTTAATACTTTGCTAGCATGCGCTCAATGTAATAATGGTTCTAGTGATTCTGATGAGCTTACAAAGGTAATAATAGGTCTAATTGCATCTAGCCCGTGGACTGATGAAATTTATAAAAGTGTTGGCTCTACACTTAGTAATAATAAGAGGCTTGATCGACTGGTCGATGAAAATACTCGTTATGAAATGAATGGAAAGTCAGGGGAGAATATAGGAATATTTAAAATCCCCGAAGAATATAAAAGTGAATTTATATTTTCAATTGAGCGGATTGTTAAAGGTTTATTTTTTAAAGAATTTAAACAAGTTCTTATTAGTGAGTTTGATATTAGTTTGTTTTTATTGGATAAGATACATCCAAGTCTTAAGGTGGAAATACTTGATGGCATGAAAGGGCGCGAATTAATGTCTGTGAATGCTAATTCTATTGAATACATGTTTGTTAAACTTCAGGGCTCAAATTTGGTTTGTTTTATTCAATTATTTAAATCATTTAATTTTTTCTTTGTTCTAAATAAAAAAATTCTAGCCTAAATTCATTATACCATTACAAGATAAATAGGAATGAAATGATAGCTGACAATGAAGTAAATGATGCTTTTGATAAACAATTTAAAAAAATCCCTAAAGTGTATGATAGAAATCGGGTTGTTGAATATTTATATCGGCATAAAATAGGTGATAAATTACCAAGGGGGCGTGAATTTAATTTATTTAGAGGGATTGAAAATAAGCATTGGTGGTTAGATGAAGTAAAGCGGTCTAATTATGATATTTATAATTCAAAATATTCTAAGAGAATATCGTTGTTTTTACTTTCTCAAATAACATTTTTACGTAGGGCTACAATTAATCGTAAATGCCAATTAAATACAGAAGTTTTTTTTGATGTAGTTAAAATGCTTGAAGGCGATAAATACTCAGCTAACTCAACCAGTCTATTAAAAAATAATATTAAATTTGATGGGTGTAAGTTATTTAAAAACTATAAACACTCTCATTTGTCGTTATTACCTAATTCATACTTGAATTTCATGGTGAAAAATAAAAAAAGGCTAATTAATTATACTGATCAGGAAGATTTAACTTTAAATGTTGAAAAATTTGAAAGTGAAGTAAGTGGTTTGAATGCAAGTAAGGAAAAAAGAATGACAGGGCATTGGCTAATAACCAAAGAGGTTAATGGAGAAAGTCACTATTTAACAATTACACCTCATTCAAGAGGTGCCATAGATGATTTTTGGATCTTTGAAATGGTTTCTGAATCTGAAAGGTATTTATTAAAAAGAGGTCGATAGGCCGAGGGTCAGGTCGTACGCCGTTACCGGCAATATATCTAGCAGGTTAAAGTCCTGTCCTAGGAATTACTCATTCACCTAGGTAGCACTGAAAAGCAGTGTTCAAGTAATTGGATGCTGTAAGTTTTTCAAAGGCGAAACCGCAGACCGCAACGCAAGTGAATCTGTTTAGCCTCGTTAACTAAATAAGGACGCTGACTCTCTGATTTGAAGGGGAAAGCTGTCATCTTTCAATCAAAAATATGATTTCTAATCTGTCTTTTTTAGACAGTCACAAACATGTTTAATGAGCATGAACGAAAGAGTCCTTCGGGGTTATAAGAGTGGTATGTGGTGGAAGATACATTGTGCAGGACGGGAGATCCAATAAGGTGATTTTTGCAGAATCAACGGTCATTTATAAGCGAAGAGCGAAATGATGACGGGCTTTATTGGAAGTCAGAGGGGCTAATAGTACCGTTTGAGGGTGAGCGACAACATAACGACACCCAAGGGAAGTGGCTCTACTTTATTCATGTAACCAAAGAGGAAAAGGCTCAGATGATTGCATTATGCTATTAACATCTTCCAGTTTGAAAAAACGAGTCGGTGACCTTCAGAGGAAACTATTTCAAAAAGCCAAACAACAATCCACATTTTGCTTTTATTCAATCTATGACAAGGTTTATCGTTTGGATGTCCTGCAATATGCTTACGAACTTGTTAAGAAAAACAATGGCAAACCTGGTTTAGATCGGGTGACATTTGAAACAATAGAACGAGAAATATCAAAGTGGCGTTACTTAAATATTTTACAATCTAAGCTTAAATTTAATTCCTATCAATCCAGTCCAATTAAACGTGTCGACATACCGAAAGGTAATGGCGAAACTCGTCCGTTGGGTATCCCGAATATTGAAGATCGAATCATCCAAATGGCTGTTAAAATTGTCATTGAACCAATTTTTGAATCGGGCTTCAGTAATAACAGTTACGGATTTCGTCCTAATCGATCGGCTCATCAAGCCATGAACAGTATTACTCAATCGTTAAGATCGGGACATACACAAGTGATTGATGCTGACCTGTCGAAATACTTTGATACCATCGCGCACGTTAAGCTCATGAAGTTAGTATCGCTGAGAGTTTCTGATAAGAAAGTATTAGCGTTATTAAATCAATGGTTAAAGTCGGTGGTGATCAAAGTAGAAAAGAGCGGAAAACAAACGGTTATTGCAGGTGGTAAGAAAAGTAAATTAGGCACACCTCAAGGTGGTGTTATCTCGCCATTATTGGCCAATATCTATCTGGATGTATTGGATAGAATATGGGACAAACACAATTTAGCATTTAAATTAAAAGCGAAAATAGTCCGATACGCTGACGATTTAGTGATTCTTTGTAAAAATGAAACAGATGCATCATATAAAGTGTTAACACAAGTTTTGGGTAAATTAGATTTACAACTTAATGGAGACAAAACTGAAGTGGTAGATTCGCTAAAAGAAAAGCACTTTATCGTTACCCTGTTAAGTTTTGATGAGGGAACTTCTATTTACACCTGTGAGTTTGAAGCTGTTTTTTCAAAACGTGTCGAGTCAATTGATTGGAATATATTAAAAGACAGTGATGTTTGGATAGCCGGATGGCAAAGTTAGTTGTTTTTTTGTTTTTTAAAACAAAAAAGTAAGGCATGATTAATAATATGGATTTCGAAGGCTATGGGGTTGCGATTTACACTTGACATAAATACTCATTTTTAAATTTTACAAACCAAATTATCTTAATGATTTCAGTCATGCTCGAGAGTTTTTTTCGTCGGGCATCCAGTGCTTTTAAATCTAATATCACTAAAAAATCAAGAAAACCACAATGGATCTCCAGTCAAAAGATGCTGAAGATGACGGTCAAAAAAGATCGGCATCGAGTTCGGACCAATGTGTTCAGTGTAAATTGAAATAAAATATATAGCTAAATAAACAGGATTAGGTTTTGTATTTTGTATAGAACTAGTACATTAGTTATACAGTAAATGGTATCTAACTGAGTGAAGTGGGTGATTTTAAGTATTATGCATGTTTCAATAGGGCGTGGTTAATTGGGTTAAATTAGGTTATTGATAAGAGGAAATTACGATGGATGGTATCGGTCCAAACTTCACGGCAAGTGAAGAGTTTTATCGACTTTTAAATTGCTGTAAATTATTTAAAGTAAAAGTGCTTAAACAAGGAGGGCACGATAATGGTGATGAACTTATTGGTAAAATATCAACTCGAGACTTCAGTGATTTTTTCACCGTTTTAAATTTATTGAATGTCGAGTATTCTCTGTATGATCGTGATCATGTTGGTAGTCATGATCAACAGTCTGATCACCAAAGTAGGATATGGGAAATAATAATTAATGGTCAATCCAAATATCTAAAGGCAAATTATTGGCAAAATTTTAATGGTGTGAATATGCGTATTCATTTAGTTCCTGAAGAATTCTATATTGAAATTATGGTGTCCGGAAAACATTCTTATTGCATAGTCATTGATGATGTTCGTGACGCCTTAAAAATTGAATTAGCACTGGAAAAAAGCGGAATTGAAATGACATATGAAATCTAAATAACCGCAATGATTAGCTCAATCCTAAAATAATCGAGGGCGAATGATTTGGATCTTAACTTATTAAATCATTAAGAGCAGTACACTGGATCGCCAGCAACAAGACGCTGACGATGACGATCAAAAAAGTTTGGGCATCGAGTTTTGGCAAGTGGCGTAGTGTAAAATTGAAATAAACAATAAAGCTAAATGAAGAGAGTTTGGTTTTGTATTTTAGCGAATGGGAGTTAATAAAAATGACAATAAAAATATCTGATAAGTGTGATCAAGAGGCAGTGAATAAAATCATCGCGATGGGTTATCCCGAAAATTTAGAATACATGACTGAATTACTTACATGGACCTGTGATTCAAATTGGCCTATTGCAGGTTCAATTTATGAATACTTTAAAAAGCTGGGTAAGCTTGAGTTATCCACTGTTTTGGACGTCGCTGAGCAAGCAGATTATGACTGGCGATGTAGCCTTATCACATACCTCATCGCATCATATGATGATGATACTTTGAAAGAGTGTGTTGAAAGCTTAAAAAAATGGGCATCTCAAGTAGGTTCTGAAGAATGTGACTTTGAATCGCTTCGTATATTGAGCGAAAGGCAATTGGTCGACGCCTCTGAGGTAGCAAAAATAGCGAAAAGAAATCTATTTGTTTACAACGTATGGATTAAAGAAACATTAGAAGCTGCAGGCAAAGCAATCTATAGCTTGCCTTTAGATGAACATAATCTGTGATCATTAATAACAAAGGTAACCCTCTAACCCTCTTGCCGAATGGTTATGATTTTATTTTGCAAGAGGTTAGTATTTATTTTGGGTGATACACTTTATTTATTAAGCGTGGGATTTACAATTTTAAAAACTCAATTCGCGTCATGCTCGTCACGTTTACGTACTGATTTCCAGTGCATTTTATTTAATAAAACTCAAAAAATTAAAAAACACACACTGGATCTCCAGCAACAAAGTCGCTGAAGATGACGATCGAAACTGGATTGGTTATCCAGTTTTGTAGATTTAATAAATTAAAACAATATCTATTTTTTTTGATGATTCAGATGTTTTTGAGTTAAGGCATCAAGCTCTTTGAATTTTTCAATATTGGCGGTGGCTGTATTGCCTGACCAATCAAAAAGCGCGTCACCCCAATATCCCGATTGGGTAGGTTCCCAAAAAAATGTGCCTAAACCTTGATGATTGGGTAATGAGTGCATAATGTCATTTAAAAGTGTCATTTGTTGGTTGTATTCGACAATGGCAAATTTTAAGTTTGGATATTTTTGTGCCATGGCGTGGAAGCTTGCGTGCCATTGATTACTGGGTCCTTGAAAGGTTTCGTATGCAGATAACCCTAAAATATCAAATTCGACATGGCGCGCAAACGCGTTGTCTACCCACCATTGCATACCTAATAAGCTGCCAGAATTCTCGATATGCATCATGACGGGAATTTCGCTGTCTACTTGTTTGACAGCTTGTGAGCCTGCTTGTAATAACTGAGCTAGGGTGTCCCAATCTTGAGCGCTGCCATTTATGCTGTCATTAATTCTCAAATTTTCACCGTAACAATTTGAAGTGGATGTCGGGATGTGAATGAGTGTCCCGCTTGTAATTTCATTGCCTATTTGAATCATATCTGGGCGGGCATGTTCGTTAATTAGTGATTGCACTAAGTCGGTGGTATAGGCGTTGATTTGTTTTTTCATTTCTGAAAGGGTTGTAATATGACGCCATGATTCAGGAATTACTTGGCTGTCTGGATCGGTCCAACTGTCGCTGTACTGAATGTCTAATAAAAATCCCATGCCTTTAGCTTTCACTTGTTTTGCAAACTCAATGGTATGTTGTTTGTCGTTATAAGCTTCTGCACGTCCTGTGCATACATCATCGGACGCTGCGTATCCATACATGGCAAATGGATCAACAAACGTGCGTAAACGAATATAGTTCACGCCATGATTTTTTAAGATGTCGAGCATGGATTTTCCACCGACACCGTCGGTGTCCACAAACCAAACATTATAATCATTTAGTTCAGCAATGCTGGAAATGTCCATGCCAATAATAAATTGTTGATCAAAACGATTTGGGATACAGGTATTATTTGAATCAGAATAATGATGTTCAGGACACTCAATATTGATGTCAGTCTGAGTTTGTGTCTGGGTCTGGGTCTGGGTCTGAGTTTCTGTTTCTGTTTCTGTTTCTGTTTGCGTAGTTGTGTGTGTCTGGCTCGATGTTTCTGTTTCGCTTATTGTCTGAGTCTGAGTCTGAGTCTGAGTCTGAGTCTGAGTTTGCGTTTGCGTTTGAGTCACTGAATCAGTCTTAGTCTGGGTTGTTTGATTGGTTTGTGTAATGGTATTGGATTGGGTTTGAGTGACGGTATCTGTTTCGGTGTCAGAGGTTATGGTTTGTGTAACTGTATTAAGTAGCGTTTCTGTCACTGTGTATTCAGTGTTTGACGAGGGGTTAGTTGGATTGTCTTGAGGCTCTTGTATTTCAATATTGCAGGCGGTCAGTGCAATAATGGTGCTGAAAATAAGTGTGATTTTTAACATTTGCAATACCTATAGTAACATTTGTTTTGTGTTTATAACTTTTGAGTAACAATTGCACGAAGTGTATAGGAAATCTAGTGAAATCTTCGTCATCAGTTTTGAGTGTATGAAATTGAGCGATTATTCACATTTAATCTCAAAATAGACTCATTTGAATCAGTGTAAATGCATAAAAACCATCATTATAGTGAAAAACTGATTGCCCAATGATCGGGGGCTGGTTTTGCATTTTACATGACAGTTAGTTATAAGATTGCGCAATTGAATAAGTAGTAATATCCAAAATTAAATTACGCACTTCTGCGCTCAGATTAGGTCGTAGGATTCTCGACTTAAAAACGTTGAGTAGATGTTTTTTTGTAGGTCAACTGTTTGCTGTGACACACTACATCTCTGCGAGTTGTCACCTTTGTTTGATTTTTATCGGTGATCAGGGGGGGGCTTTTTTGCAAAAGTGAGTACAAAAGTGAGTGTCAGTTTTAGGATTGTTTTTCTTAGAATAATTGAAAATGCCTTTTAAATTCTTTTCGCCTTTCTAAATTCTTTTTCAAAAATAAGACTTTCTACGAGTTGTCTCATGTTTTGTGTCTTTTCAAATTTCTACTTTCATATGTAATGCCTTTTTGTGTTTTTTATTTGAGCGAATCATAGAAGGTATTGAAGGGATCTTGTATTATATAGCGCTTAATGTTTCATTTATTATTAAATGTCGAAAAAATTAACCAATCTATAGGAAGAATGAAGTGAAAAGTTTTTTAACTATTATCGTAATGTCGGTTGTGTCATTTAATTCAATGGCGATTGAATATTCTATGGGAGTTGATCTGCATAGTGGGGTGAATAAATTTGAGTCCGGTTTTGCTCAAGAAGCAAATTATTTCGATTACGGTGTGTCAAGTGGTAGTAATTTTAATCTGACTCTTGGTTATTTTATGGTGCTATTGGGTAGTGATAGTATTTATGCGATTGAAGTAGATGGTAATAATGTTGATGAAACATTAGTGAATTTAAATTTGTCGGCAGCAATGGGGGCGACATATTTACATGGAAGAACATTAAGAGTCAGCATGCTTTATGGTGTGGATTACTTAATCAGTGGGAAAGCATCAAATACTTGCCAAAATTGTGAAGCTGTTATAAATGAAGTAATTGGTGGTGATTATTTGCAACCTATCGTTGATTTGTATTTGTGGGATGTGACTCCTATTTTTAAAGTTGGATTAATGGCTTCAACTAAATGGTACTTTAATGGCTCTTTAGATGGTGAGTGGGTATTGGGGGTAAGTGGTATCCTTAAGAAATAGTTTAAAAAGATATATTTTAAGGGCTGTTTGTTAATGGCCTTTTTTTTGCACAAATAATATACATTATAAATGTTACTGCTTGGATGTATTGTCAATTAAATAAGAATGAGTAGCTTGACCTGTAATTAATTAAAAGCCTTCTTTATGCTCGGGATGCTATAGTCTGTCCATTATTTTATCTGCAGAAATTAAAAATATGAAAATGTCAAAAACTGTACGAAAATTAAACGACAAGTTGGTCGGTGCATTAAAAATATTAAATGAGTTTGCATGTGAAGAACTTGTTGGTTTCAAAAAATTGGAGCATACCGTAGCATTTGATTTGTTCCCGGGCAGTTTGTTGGTGACCTGTTATTTTGAAGATCAGGCTGCATTAGATAATAGTAAAAAAGATAAGAAAATCATTCAAAAGAAACTTGTAAGTCTGTTGTTAAAACAAGGTATTGTGTTAAAGGACGTGAAACAAAATTTGGCTTTTGCAGTGAGTGAATTGTGAAAGTTGTCGAAATATCTAGTTTGTTTGGCATAGCAAGTTTACGACTTGCATAAAAAATTCAATCTATTAGTGAGTTTAGGAATCAAAATGTTTAAAACCTATTTGTACTATCCGTTAAATCAACGTTTGTTTGTGGATTTGTTGTGTGACGATATTAATCAAAATGTATCAGGGGCGAGTGCTGGTGATTTGGTTGATCGCTTGGAAGGTGAGCACCCGATGCCGCATGTTTTGCTAACTGTGGATGATCTAGAGCAGTTTAGGGCTTGGTTAGAGCCTCGGATTCAAATGTGTTCATGGTTGTATTTTGATGGACAATGCCATTGGGTGGGGCGTAAGTTGCAGTTTGATGATGCGTCTTTGTTTGAAAGTGAATGATTTATAGTCTTATGATATTTCTGGCGATGGGTATTTGGGGTCGAATCATAAAAAATCCATGATTTAACGAATTTTTTCAGTCGTCACTTGTAAGTTATTGAATTAATTATATTTTTTTTTAAATAAATTGATTTTTTTAGTTGACAATAAAAATAAAATCTTCATAATACGCCTCACGTTTTCGGGGCAATATAGCTCAGTTGGTTAGAGCACAGCATTCATAATGCTGGGGTCACTGGTTCAAGTCCAGTTATTGCTACCATGAAAATGCAGAAAAATGTTGGGATGTAGCCAAGCGGTAAGGCATCTGGTTTTGATCCAGTGTACCGCAGGTTCGAATCCTGCCATCCCAGCCAATTTTTCGAACCATTGTTTTTTTTATCTCTTAGTTTCAAAATCCCTTACTTATAAAATTTAAAAAAATCATCAATTATTATTGTATGGTTTATTTTTTGTGCCTGTCTAAAAAGTATTTAATTGCTATTGATTGGATATTAAGTGGGCCACCCACCTAGTATCCAATTTTTCAATTATATTTTTCTAATGCGTCTTCTTAATACGATGGCTAAACACAGCGCTAGCCAAATTAAATTAATATGTCCTAATTTGATATTGTTACTCTTAGTTGGTTCTTCCGGTTCAATTAAATCTGAAATTTCATGAGAGATTTCGGTTTCAGTTTGGGTGTCTGTGTCGGTATTAGATATCGGGTCAATTTGAGTGGTTGTGTCAGTTTGATTTGGAGTGTCAGTGATTGTTTGTTCAAACGTGAACGCATTTAAATCTCGATTACTTGCAGTCCATATTGTGAAAAAACCATTGGTATTTGGCAGTTGAGCTATGTGTGTCGTAAAGCTTGAGTGCGCCGCTGCCTTTAGTGAAATTGAATTGTTGTCCCATTGGAATACAAAAAGGCTGCCTGATTGATTAAGTGCGGTGAATGTGTTGTTTTGCGAGTTGGTGATAATAGAAGTTATTTCGCCAATATTCAGTTTTTGCATAAATATTAACGCACTATCGATAACAGAGTGAATGCTTAAACCAGAAGCGTCACTAATTAATAATAGATTTGTTTGGTCAAAATTTATGGCGTGGGCGAATTTAATGTCGCTAATATTGTAACCTCTTCCTGTGGATTCAAATAAAGATTCTTGCGAGTCGGTTCCGGAAAATATATATAGTTGATTGGTGTTGGTAGTTAAAATTAAATCTTTGTAGTTGTCATTGTTTATGTCTATCACCTGGATGCCACTGACTCCTTCAATTGTTAATCGAGACTGTTCAATAAAACGATCCAATAAGTTCGACTGAAGGATGTATAAAGTTTGGTCGTCTGAAATTATTATTGTTTGATTGTTGATCACAGCGCTTTGGTTGATTGATTCAATTGGGAGTTCATTAAAGGTATTGCTTTCAATTAAAGTGTTTTGAGAACCTAAATAGACTTTGCTTGGTTCGAGGTTTGAGGTCACTACCAAATCAAATTGATTGTCCTCGTTCAGATCCATTATTTCAACTTTGTTTGTGTCGTGGTTTTGAGCAAAATGAGAAATGATAGAGTACTGGCTTTGGGTGTTAGGAATTATTAATTGGCTGTCTTGGTTTTTGAAACTTAGTGATAGTAATTGTTCATCGAAAATGCTCGTTAGGTGAGTGATTTCATTTTCAAATTTAATATTTGCTTGTTTGTTTAGATTTAAAGTGGATTTGCTTAAAAAGCTCACCCATAAACTATTGGATTGATTGGCTAAATTTGAATCTTGTGTGCCCGTTGGAATATCACTTATGTTTGCATCTATCTTTATGCTACCAAAATCAGGTGAAGTGATTGTTACATCTAATGATGTTTGGTCATTGAATAAACTGACAGGGCAGCGTAATCCGTTAATTATTTCACTGCATTGATCATTTTTGATTGGGCTTAGAGAGGTGATATCAACATAAATAGTTTGCTGTTCTTTTTGTCCTGAGCCAGAAATCTGAAATGAAACGGTTTTAATTGAATTTATGGTTGTCAGTAAATTTTGATCAATAGTGGTGATAGAAAAATCTATTGGGCGGGTTTCGTTTACATTGATTGTGATTTCTTGAGTTATGGTTGCTTCATTGTCTGTTACTTCTATTGTTACTACGTGCTTTCCAAGATCTGAAATAGTAGGGGTGCCATATAAAGTTTGGTTATGAATGATTAGCCAATTAGGTAAGTTTGTTGCTGAAAATATTAAATCATCTTGGTCGGCATCGTTTGCGATTAAGCTAATGGTTGTTGATTGATCAATGGCTGCTAGGTATTCAAATGGCATATCAAACGAAGGGCTGTCATTAATTGGTAGAACAGCAATAGATAACTCATAGGTGTCACTGATTGATTGACCATCAGTTGCTTGAATATTGACCCTTAAATCGCCGTTAAAATCCACATTTGGTGTAATTTGTTCATTAAATACTTGATAGTCTTCACCTTCTAGAATGATTAATTCAATATCGTCGTTTTCAATGTCCGTCACAAGCACGTGATCAATGTTAATTGAAATTGATGAGTCTTCAAGCAAGGATATGCCAGTTTGACCTGAGATGACAGGGGAGTCATTGATGGGTAATACGTCAATGGAAAGATCAAAGATATTGCTGTCATCACTGGAATCATTTATTTGAATGGGAACGGTTAAGGTTCCATAAAAATTTTTCGCAGGGACGATTTGGTCATTAGCTAAAGTGTAATTATCGCCATTAAAAACGGTTAATGAAAATACAAGTGGATAATTGCTATCGTTATCTGTTACTTGAATGCTGTTGTAATTAAGTGTCAGTGCTGTGTCTTCATTTGTGGTGATTGTTGATTGTCCAGTAATTATCGGAGCGATATTTTTACTTGGCCAACCAATGTCTTTTAAAACATGAAAGGCGAGGCCGATACCATCAGCTTTACCTGTATTGTATGGTTCCATTACTTCATCTGGTGTAGCAGATGTATCAAAGTGGGACACATTACTTGCGGATTTATAAGTGGAAGGGGTGTACATTTTTATTAAATTGTTTGTGACGCCATCTGATTTTGTGGTTGTTGCTAAATTTGTATTTGGGCCTGTGAAAAATAAATTGTTAGAAATGGAATCTTGTGCACGAATATTATTGCCTGCTTCGTCGTGTGTGCCATCTAGGTCTCCCCAGTTTTGTCCATTACCATTTACTAAATGTTTCATAAATGGATCATCCAAATAAATCGTATCTAGTACGTTTCCATTCGCATCAATCCATTGATAAAAAAGTCGTGAGCCATCTTCAGAAACCGTTGAGATAAAACCTAAGCCATGAATTAATTCATGTAAAACGACTTCTAAAAGACTGACTTTGTTATTGGGTGCTTGGTCGTATTCGTAATACCAAGTGCTTCCGCCAAGGCAGTTTCCTGAATCTAAATTTGAGTTAAAAATAGCGGTGATATCTGGTTTTTCTGGTTCTAAATCTTCTTTTGCAATGGCATTTGCAAGGGCGATTGGATAAAGGGTGTCTTGGTGAGGGGCATTTTTAAAATTATACGCAGTGCTAAAAGGTGAGGCGCTGCCAAGGGTTGCGCTACTTGGTGTACATGTTAATTCGTCAAATCGAGCTAGTACGATGATGTCTATTTCGGATCTTAAGTAATTTGAAAGCATCGCTGCTGCTTGTTCAAATACTTTTAATCGATTTGCCCCAAAAGTTGGGTCATTAAATCCTTCGCCTGCCTCATCATCAATATGAATTTCGATATTTGCCGCCAAAGTATAAATAGATGTAAATGAAAACAGTGCGGCAATACTGATAATAGATAGGATTTTATTGGTATAAAATTTCATTGGGTGTCCTTTTTGATGCCAACTGGAATGGTTTGATTAAACTCGCTGAATACTAAGTTTCCGTGTTCATCTTTGTGGGCGACAGATATGGTTTTTAACCGATCTTGGCTGTGTAATATAACGGTGCCGTCTTTTTTTGTAGTGGCAGTAACACCATTAACCGATAGATTATTTTCTAATGATTGGTTTAGTTCGGTTATATGGGTGTTGGGTATATTAATGGATGAGTGGCTATGAGTGTGTTTTGTTTTTTGCTTGATGAGTTCTGTTTTTGTTAGGTTACTATTGATCGTTGTAAAATCAGTGATTGTTTCATTTTGGGGTGTATTGGTTTTAACATGAATTTGCTTTGCATTTTTTTGGGGTTGATTTGAGTCTTTTAAAAAAATATAAATAAATGCACTAGCGCTAAAAATGAGCAAAAGAAAAATGAATACATGAAGTGTGTGTTTGTATTTAATTATCACTTATGTTTTACCGATAATAGTTAAAGCTTGATTGTATTCTAATTAATATTCTAAATGCCTCACAACTCAGGCAGTATGTGCTGTAGTGCACAGTTCAAAAAAACTTTATTAGTCAAAGTGAGAACAATCCCCGTTATAACATTAATCCTACAATTATATTGTATAAATAAGATCTGTTTGACTGGAAATAAGCTACATATTGGCTCTTTAGTGCTAGCAAGGTTGCTGTTATAATTGCGCTCCCTTTTTTTAAGTATGAAGTAACATGTCCAAAAAAGTCTTTATTAAAACTCATGGTTGCCAAATGAATGAATACGATTCGTCTCGTATGGCAGATTTGTTGGGCGAAAGTCATGATATGGTGCAGACCTTTGATGAAACTGAAGCGGATGTTTTGTTATTAAACACCTGTTCAATTCGTGAAAAAGCACAGGAAAAAGTATTTCACCAATTAGGGCGTTGGAAAAAACTTAAAAAGAAAAACCCGAATATTCAAATTGGTGTCGGTGGATGTGTGGCCAGTCAAGAAGGCGAGGCGATTTCAAAGCGCGCACCAGAAGTAGATGTGATTTTTGGACCACAAACATTGCATCGTTTACCAGCTATGTTAGATAAAAAAACCGCAAACGATAATAAGATTGCGGTTGTGGATGTGACGTTTCCTGAAATTGAAAAATTTGATCACTTACCTGCACCAAAATCCGATGGTATCTCGGCGTTTGTTTCGATTATGGAAGGGTGTTCAAAATATTGTACATTTTGTGTTGTGCCGTTTACACGAGGTGAAGAAGTCAGTCGTCCATTTAATGATGTGATTGAAGAGGTTGTGCATCTAGCTGAGCAAGGCGTGCGTGAAATTAATTTTCTAGGTCAAAATGTGAATGCTTATCAAGGTACGCGTGATGGCGTTCAGCCTGCGGATTTGGCAGAATTAATAACGTTAACTGCTCAAATTGAAGGGATCGATCGAATTCGTTTTACTACTAGTCATCCGGTTGAGTTTTCTGATGCATTGGTGGATGTTTATGCTGATGTTCCTGAGTTGGTGTCTCATTTGCATTTGCCTGTTCAGTCTGGTTCGAACTCGATTTTAAGTAAAATGAAGCGTGGACATACTCGTGAAGAGTACATTGAAAAAATGGAGCGTATTCGTAAAAATCGACCAAATATTTGTTTTTCTTCTGACTTTATTGTGGGGTTTCCTGGTGAAACTGAGCAAGATTTTATGGATACGATGGATCTGATTGCTCAAATTGGGTTTGATTTTAGTTATAGTTTTGTTTATAGCGCAAGGCCTGGAACACCTGCGGCCAGTCTAGAAGATGAAACCCCTGAAGAATTAAAAAAGCAGAGATTGGCATTGTTGCAAAATCGCATCGCTCAACAAAATACCGATATTAGCCGTAAAATGGTAGGAAATGTTGAAGTGGTATTAGTTGAAAATGCAGGAAATAAAGATCCAAGTCAATTATGTGGTCGGACTGAAAATAACCGATTAGTGTTTTTTAAATCAGATGATCACAGCTTGATTGGTAAATTTGTGCAAACCAAAATTACTCATGGTCATGCAAACTCGCTTCAAGGTGAATTGGTGAATGTGGATTTGGCTTTTTAATTAAATCGATTTAAATAAAAAACAGGCTTTATGCCTGTTTTTTTATGTCTGATGTTTGTTAAGTAGAAAATGGTTGTTTTGATTGATGATCATTTGACGAGTCATGTTTGATGAGATGAGACTGTATCTCTTTGTTGAATTTAATCATTTTGTAGCTTGGGTCGTAACTGTTGAATATAATATCCCAAAGAATACTGGTATTGCCAAAATTTTCATTCCAGTGAACTTGATAGTGATACAAGTGAAATTGTTGTATGAACTTCAAATAACTTTTTTATGAAGCTTGTAATGAATTTGAAAATGTACAAACTCACAAAATTGATTGTTGATTAATAAGCCAAAAACGAAGCTAAAAAATAATCTAGAAATATTCAGGGTGCGAATAGAAAGTGTAGGGGGGTAAATCAATATACCGCATGTAATTGATAGTAAGTTGATGCGGTAAAACAGTAAAACCAGCTTAACTGTTGAGCATCGTTTAATGGAAGGGTGGCTTTTGGTAATATGCAAGGCTATGTTTTAAATTGTTGTGGCAGGATGCAAAATCATAATGCTGATCTAAGCTGAGATTTATACACCCACAATGACATAACCTATGAATCCACAGCATTTTCAAAACATACTTAAGCAGGTAAGCAAGCTCGATCCTGTTCAAAAACAAACTCTATCCACCGCTTTAGTTGCACAAGAAAATCCCATTCTTGCGCGGCTGTCTAAAGAAGTGATCACCCACTCAAAATGCATTCATTGTCAAAGTAACCGCTTGCGAAAATACGGTTTTAGTAATGGCAGACAGCGATTTTTTTGCAACGAATGTCGCAAAAGTTTTGTGTGCACTCGAGGCAGTGCTTATTTTTATCAGCACAAACCTGAGCTTTGGCAAAAATATTTAGAGCACATGCTTGACCAAGATAGCATTCGGCGTTGCGCAAAAGATTTAAATATTTGTGTGACGACCTCTTTTAATTGGCGTCATCGTTTTATGAATGCTACTCAAAACACCTATGAATCAAGGCTTGAAGGTATTATTGAAGCAGATGAAACGTATTTTCGAGAATCTAAAAAAGGCGAACGAAACTTAAACCGACCTGCAAGACAACGAGGATCTAAAGCATCCACACCCTGTATTAATCAGCACGATTGGGTGGCAGTGTTAACCGCTAAAGATCGAAATCATCATGAATTTGATCAAATATTAACTCACGTAAATGGCGCTGAAATCAATCAATGCTTAGGCTGCAAAATTGCCGACGAATCTGTTTTATGTACCGATGGGCAGCCGGCTTATAATCAAATTTGCAAAGAACATCATTTGCATCATGCGGTGATAACCAACAATCAAACGCAGCAAAGTTTGTATCATATTCAAAATATCAATAATTATCACAGTCAGTTAAAGCGTTGGTATTTGAAGATGCATGGAGTGGCCAGTAAGTATTTGGCGAAGTATTTGGGTTGGTTTAGAATGCTGGACTGGCACAAATATCAGACCTTTTCTAGCGACATTAAGAGCGAAAGCGAAAAACTGTTTGAATTCAAACTGTTACAGGTGCAGCAACATAAATTTGAAACATAGCCATATGCAAAAAAGATCATTCAATATTTTGAGGTCCCAACAGAAAAGTGAATTGAATTGTTTTCGCTAGAATAAGCGGTGTTTAAGTAAATTTTAAGAAAAAAAACAGGCACAAAGCCTGTTTTTTTAGAATTGAAAGGTTTAGATTAATTCAACTTTTTCAATTTCATATTCAATTTCACCAGAAGGGGCTTTAACTGTAGCGGTGTCGCCTTCTTCTTTGCCGATTAAGGCGCGAGCAATCGGTGAAGTGACGTTGATTTTATGATTTTTAATGTCGGCTTCATCTTCACCTACAATTTGATAAATCACCTCTTCTTCAGTGTCAACGTTAACCAAAGTTACAGTGGCGCCAAAGTACACTTTACCGTCTTTTGGTAGGGTAGTAATGTCAATTACCTGTGCATTTGATAGTTTACCTTCAATCTCAGCAATACGACCTTCGGCAAACCCTTGCTCTTCACGTGCAGCGTGGTATTCAGCATTTTCTTTTAAATCACCATGTTCACGGGCCACAGCAATATCATGGATAATGCGTGGTCGTTCTATGGTTTTAAGTTGTTCAAGCTCTTTAATTAAGGCTTGTTCACCTTTTTGTGTCATTGGAAAACGTTGCATATCTAAAATCCCTTATTTATGTAAATCTTGTAAGCGACGTACGGTTGTGTTTTTGCCAAATTCAATAGCTAATACAGAGGCTTCAGCACCAGCAAATGTGGTGGTATAGAAAACTTTGTGTTGCAATGCGCTTCGACGGATCTCAGCACTTGATTCGATGGATTGACGACCTTCTGTTGTGTTGATTATAAATGCAATTTCATCGTTTTTAATCATATCAACCATATGTGGGCGGCCTTCACGTACTTTATTTACAATTTTAACGTCAAGACCAGCTTCTTCAATGACTGTTGCTGTTCCACCTGTAGCTAGAATGTTAAAACCTAAAGCTTTTAGGCGTTTAGCTAAATCAGCAATGAAAGGTTTGTCGGTATCACGAACTGAAATGATAACATTTCCCGATTCTGGTATGGCTGCACTTGCGCCAAGAGATGCTTTACCAAAGGCCTCGCCAAATGTGTCGCCAGTACCCATTACTTCTCCAGTAGATTTCATTTCTGGAGATAAAATCGGGTCAACGCCTTGGAATTTGTTGAATGGGAAAACAGACTCTTTCACACTGAAGTGCTTAGGAATGATTTCTTCTGTAAATCCAACTTCTTCTAATGTTTTGCCCATCATCACTTTGGCGGCAACTTTAGCTAAAGATACGCCAATTGCTTTAGATACAAATGGAACGGTACGAGATGCGCGCGGATTCACTTCAATGACGAAAATTTCACCGTCTTGCCATGCCATCTGAACATTCATTAAGCCAATTACACCTAATTCTAAGGCCATTTTCTTACATTGGTCTTTAATTTCATCTTGCACTTCTTGAGGTAGGCTGTAAGGCGGAAGTGAGCAGGCTGAGTCGCCTGAGTGAACGCCTGCTTGTTCAATATGCTGCATAATTGCGCCAATGACTACATTTTTGCCATCAGAAATGGCATCGATGTCGACTTCGATTGCAGCGTTTAAGAAATGGTCTAATAATACTGGGGAGTCATTAGATACTTGAACCGCTTCACGCATGTATCGAGCTAGTTCTTCTTCTTTATAAACGATTTCCATTGCGCGACCACCTAATACATAAGATGGGCGAACCACTAGTGGATAACCAATTTCATTTGCTTTAGCGATAGCCGCATCTGCAGAGCGAACCGTAGCGTTTTCAGGTTGTTTGATGCCTAATTTCTCAGCCATTTGCTGGAAACGTTCACGATCTTCGGCGCGGTCAATCGCTTCTGGGCTTGTACCTATTATCGGTACACCAGCTGCTTCTAAAGCACGAGCTAGTTTAAGTGGTGTTTGTCCACCGTATTGAACGATTACGCCTTTTGGTTTCTCAATTCGAACGATTTCTAATACGTCTTCTAAAGTAACGGGTTCAAAGTATAAGCGATCAGATGTATCGTAATCTGTTGAAACAGTTTCAGGGTTGCAGTTAACCATGATTGCTTCAAAGCCTTCTTCTTTTGCAGCAAATGCAGCATGTACACAGCAATAATCAAACTCAATACCTTGACCAATACGGTTAGGTCCGCCACCTAAAATGATGATTTTATCTTTATCAGAAGGCGCTGATTCACATTCTTCTTCGTAAGTTGAATACATATAGGCTGTGTCAGATGCAAATTCAGCAGCACAGGTATCTACGCGTTTGTAGACAGGGTGTACGCCTAAATCGTAACGACGTTTGCGGAACTCTTTTTCGCTGATACCTAATAGTTTAGCTAGACGGAAATCAGAAAAGCCTTTGCGTTTTAGGCGGAAAATAGTGTTTTTGTCTAATTCAGACATGCGTAATTTAGTTACGGCTTTTTCTTCTTTGATTAAATCTTCAATTTGAACTAAAAACCAATGATCTACAGCGGTATGTTTGTATAATTCTTCAAGGGTCATGCCCATACGAAATGCATCGGCAATGTACCATATACGCTCAGGTCCAGGCTCTTTTAATTCACGCAATAATATGTTTTTAGAATCTGGGTCGGTTAAATCTAAGATCGGATCAAAACCCATTGCGCCAACTTCAAGTCCGCGTAATGCTTTTTGCATAGATTCTTGGAATGAGCGACCGATGCTCATGACTTCGCCAACCGACTTCATTTGAGTGGTTAAGCGATCGTTTGCTTGAGGGAATTTTTCAAAAGCAAAACGTGGAATTTTAGTCACAACGTAATCGATGCTTGGTTCAAACGACGCTGGAGTACGACCGCCAGTGATGTCGTTTTGCAATTCGTCTAATGTGAAACCTACTGCTAATTTTGCAGCGATTTTAGCAATAGGGAAACCTGTTGCTTTTGATGCCAATGCAGATGAGCGTGATACACGTGGATTCATCTCAATGATGACCATACGACCATCTTCAGGGTTAATACCAAACTGTACGTTTGATCCACCTGTTTCAACACCAATTTCACGTAAAACAGCCAAAGATGCATTTCGCATGATTTGGTATTCTTTGTCAGTTAATGTTTGAGCAGGGGCAACGGTGATCGAGTCACCTGTATGAACGCCCATTGCGTCAAAGTTTTCAATCGCACAAACAATGATGCAGTTGTCCGCTTTGTCACGAACCACTTCCATTTCGTATTCTTTCCAGCCGATTAATGATTCATCAATCAATAATTCGCTAGTAGGAGAAAGGTCAAGTCCGCGTAAACAGATTTCTTCAAACTCTTCTTTATTATAAGCGATGCCGCCACCGGTGCCGCCCATTGTAAATGACGGTCGAATAATAGAAGGGAAGCCTAATTCTTTTTGAATTTTCCACGCTTCTTCCATTGTATGAGCAATGCCAGAACGCGGGCATTCAAGGCCGATTGCCTTCATAGCTTTGTCAAAACGGTCTCTGTCTTCTGCTTTATCGATTGTGTCGGCATTGGCACCGATCATTTCAACGCCGTGCTTTTCTAGTACGCCGTGTTTTTCTAAATCTAATGCACAATTAAGTGCCGTTTGGCCACCCATTGTTGGTAATACTGCATCAGGCTTTTCTTTTTCGATGATTTTTTCTACAACTTGCCAAGTGATTGGTTCAATGTAGGTTGCATCCGCCATAGCAGGATCGGTCATGATCGTAGCTGGGTTTGAGTTTACTAAAATTACTCGATAGCCTTCTTCGCGTAAGGCTTTACAGGCTTGAGCGCCTGAGTAATCAAATTCACAGGCCTGGCCAATTACGATTGGTCCAGCACCTAAGATTAAAATACTTTTGAGGTCTTGTCTTTTTGGCATGGTTTGTCTTCCAACTTACTGTGTTGACGCAACAGGGCGATGCATTGCCCTGTGAAAATTAACGTTGTTTGATTAAATCAATAAAGTGATCAAATAAATGTGCGCAATCATGCGGGCCAGGGCTAGCTTCAGGGTGACCTTGGAAACTAAATGCTGGTTTGTCGATAAAATGAATGCCTTGAAGTGATCCGTCAAATAATGATTTATGAGTCATTTTGATGTTGCTTGGTAATGACTTTTCATCAACAGCAAAGCCGTGGTTTTGACTGGTAATCATAACGGTGTTGGATTCAATTTCTTCAACAGGGTGGTTGGCACCGTGATGGCCAAATTTCATTTTTTCAGTTTTGGCTCCGCCAGCAATGGATAAAATTTGGTGTCCTAAGCAAATACCAAATATCGGTAAATCCGTTTTTAAGAATGCTTTGGTTGCTTCAATTGCATAGTCACAAGGCTCTGGATCGCCTGGGCCATTTGATAAAAATATGCCGTCTGGATTCATTGCTAAAACATCGGCAGCCGCGGTTTTAGCAGGAACAACCGTTAATTTGCATCCACGTTCAACTAACATGCGTAATATGTTGGTTTTTGCACCAAAATCATAAGCAACTACGTGATAAGGAAGTTCTTCGTCAGTTTTAACGCTGTGACCTTCGCCTAACTTCCAAACACCTTCGTTAAAAGTGTATGTGTCAGGTGTGGTTACTTCTTTTGCTAAATCCAGACCTTTAAGGCCTTTGTAATTCTTAGCAAGTTCTAATGCTTTTTCTACATCAGCTTCGCCAGTTACAATGCAGCCGCCTTGTGCGCCTTTTTCTCGTAATATTCGAGTCAATCGTCGAGTGTCAATATCGGCAATTGAAACAACATTGTTGTCTTTCAAATATTCATCTAATGATTGTTCGCTGCGAAAGTTGCTAGCAAGTAATGGTAGGTCACGGATGACTAAACCTTTTGCGAAAACGCTGCGAGACTCTTCGTCTTCTTTGTTAACACCTGTATTACCGATGTGCGGGTACGTTAAAGTGATAATCTGTTCAGCGTAAGATGGGTCAGTTAGGATTTCTTGGTAACCAGTCATAGAAGTGTTAAAAACCACTTCACCAGTTGAAATACCTTCGGCTCCGATAGCGATGCCGTGAAAAATGCTACCGTCGGCAAGCGCTAGAATGGCGGGCGTGCTCAATGCTGTGTCCTCTTTATAAACTCGAAAAAAAGCGGAATGAAGTGAACTTCAATCCGCTTAGAAGTATGGTTGTCGTTTGGTTATCGTTCGGTTGTTGCACTAGCGTATTTCTAGTCACAAAATTTGCCGAATTATATCTTTTTGTGAGCTAAGTTGTCCACAATAAACAATTTCTATATTGGACGAAGGTCATCAAAATACAAATGTTGCTTGAATTTAATTCAAAGGACTTTATATAACGTGTTCATTTATAATAATTGAGTTTGTATGTTTCGTTTTTTTATTTTTGCATTAATTGCATTGGTGGTCATTGAATTATATACATTGGTAGCTGTGGCCGAAGTCGTAGGTGTTTTAGGGACGATTGGGCTTGCTATTGGTACTGCAATTGTTGGATTGAATATTTTAGCAGGACAAACTAAGCGACAAATGTTTAAGTTGCAACAAGCGATTCAGGCTGGGAGAAATCCACAAGAAGTCGTTGCTGAAGGGATTTGGATGTTAATTTGTGGATTAATGTTATTGGTGCCTGGATTATTAACTGATGTGGTGGGCGTAATGCTGCTTATTCCTTTTATTAGGCAGTGGTTAGTCGCTAAAGGATATGCACCTAAGTTTAATATGCCATTTTCTGGATTTAGACCTCAAAATGAACCTGAGGAAGATGTCGTAGAGGGCGAGTTTTACGAAGAAGTGCCAAGAAAATCACATTTAAACGATGATTCTAAATAAATATAAATTTATTTGTTGAAATTATTATTGCTCATCCCCATTAAACAGCGCGAAGCGGTTGAAACTATCAAAATCAAAAAAATAGTCGATCGCTGTTTATTTTAACTTTTGGAGAAAATATAGATGAATATTCGTCCTTTACATGCGCGTGTTATTATCCGCAAACAAGAAGAAGAAACAACAACAGCTGGTGGTATTGTATTGCCTGGTTCTGCAAAAGAAAAACCCACTCAAGGTGTGATCGTAGCAGTTGGTCCAGGTTTTACTTTGGAATCCGGTGAAGTGCGTGAATTATCAGTAAAAGTAGGGGACAAAGTTGTCTTCGCTGAATACGCTGGTAACGTGATAAAACATGAAGGCGAAGATTTATTGATTTTAAATGAATCTGACATTTTTGCAGTAATTGCATAATTAACTATTAATCACATAATTTTAAGGTAGGAAATTTAAATGGCGGCAAAAGACGTATTATTTGGTGATAGCGCACGCGCAAAGATGGCTCGTGGTGTAAATTTATTAGCCGATGCAGTTAAAGTAACATTAGGGCCAAAAGGTCGTAATGTAGTATTAGATAAATCTTTTGGTGCACCAACAGTGACAAAAGATGGTGTATCTGTAGCAAATGAAATCGAATTAAAAGATAAATTCGAAAACATGGGTGCGCAAATGGTTAAAGAAGTGGCATCACAAGCAAATGATAATGCGGGTGATGGTACAACAACAGCAACAGTTTTGGCTCAAGCATTTGTAAATGAAGGTTTAAAATCCGTTGCTGCTGGCATGAATCCAATGGATTTAAAGCGCGGTATTGATGCAGCGGTTAGTGATGTTGTGAAACAATTACAAGCATTAGCTCAGCCTTGTACTGATACTAAAGCGATTGCTCAAGTAGCTACAATCTCTGCTAACTCTGATACTTCTGTAGGTAACATCATTGCAGAAGCTATGGAAAAAGTGGGTAAAGAAGGGGTGATCACAGTTGAAGAAGGTTCAGGTTTTGAAGATGAGCTAGAAATCGTTGAAGGTATGGAATTTGATCGCGGATATTTGTCCCCATATTTCATTAATAATCAAGAAACGATGTCAGCGGATATGGAAAACCCATTAGTATTACTCGTTGATAAAAAAATCTCTCAAATTCGCGAATTAGTGCCTGTATTAGAAGCAGTGGCTAAAGCGGGTCGTCCATTGCTGATTATCGCTGAAGATGTAGATGGTGAAGCCTTAGCTACATTGGTTGTGAATAATATGCGCGGCGTTGTAAAGGTATGTGCTGTCAAGGCGCCTGGTTTTGGTGATCGTCGTAAAGCAATGCTACAAGATATCGCAATTTTAACAGGTGCAACTGTAATTTCTGAAGAGATTGGTATGTCTTTAGAAACAGCAACCATTGAAAATTTAGGTTCTGCTAAGCGTGCAACTTTAACAAAAGAAACAACAACGATTGTTGATGGTGCGGGTGTTGCTGAAAATATTCAAGCTCGTGTTTCTCAAATCCAAACTGAAATCGCTCAATCAGAATCCGAGTATGATCAAGAGAAATTACAAGAGCGCGTTGCAAAATTAGCAGGTGGCGTGGCAGTAATTAAAATTGGGGCAGCGACAGAAGTTGAAATGAAAGAGAAAAAAGCCCGTGTTGATGATGCTTTAAATGCGACACGAGCAGCAGTAGAAGAGGGTGTATTACCAGGTGGTGGTGTTGCGTTAGTTAGAGCAGCAGCTGGCGTGACTGCTAAAGGCGCTAACGAAGATCAAGATGTAGGTATTGCTTTAACGTTACGAGCTTTGGAGGCACCGTTGCGTCAAATCGTATCAAATGCTGGTGGCGAGCCTGCGGTTGTTGTTGATAAAGTGAAAGCAGGTACTGCAAACTATGGTTATAATGCAGGTAATGACACATACGTGGATATGATTGAAGAGGGTATTTTGGATCCTGCAAAAGTAACACGTTCGGCATTACAAGCGGCTGCTTCGGTTGCTGGTTTGATGATTACTACAGAAGTTATGATTACTGAGTTAACTGATGAGAGTGATGCTAATAATGCGGGTACAAATGGTATGGATATGCCTGGTATGGGCGGAATGATGTAATAAAACTGGCTTAAATTATTAAGTTTAGTTTTTAAATCCTTGTTTTTTTAATTGTCATGAAACTTTTAAATTAAAAGTATGTCATTAAAAAGGCAGGGATTTTTTGCGTCATTGCGCTTCATTTTGTAGAATGCTGTGCTTTTTTATAATTTTAATGGCTTACAACGTATGTTTAAAATCAAAACCAGTATCATAATCGCATTAGTGGTCTTTTTGGTCACCTTGGTTTTGACTGTGCCAAATTCCTATTTAGTGAATAAATTTGCAGGACCGATTGAAATGTTACCTGTGAATATTCAATCAATTGATGGGAGTATTTCAACCGGTTCAATCGTAGTGGATTATGAAGGAATAAAAACTCAAGTCGATTGGTCTTTAAAGCCTGGTGCATTATTGCTAGGTAAAGTAAAAGCAGATGTAATTATTTCAATTTTGGATTCTCAATTAACTGCAAATGTTGTGTTAGGTTTGAACTCATTGAATATTCAACATGTAAATGGACAATTAAGTTATGCCACTATTTCAAAACTTGGTCAGTCTCAACGTCTTGAAGTGGAAGGGGATGTGAGTATCCAAAATATTGCCTTTAAAATTACTCAAGCGTCGATGGAAAATGAATCAGGTGACATTTCTAATGTTAAAACGTTACACCAACTTGATGGTCGCATGATTTATACAGGAGGAAAGGTCACTCACCCTCAATTTGGTCAAAAAGAAATTCCTAGATTGGTGGCTCAAATAAATGAAGCTGAAGGTGTTTGGAAAATTTCATTGAATGATGATA
Source organism: Marinicellulosiphila megalodicopiae (assembly GCF_045862395.1). Taxonomy (NCBI): domain Bacteria; kingdom Pseudomonadati; phylum Pseudomonadota; class Gammaproteobacteria; order Oceanospirillales; genus Marinicellulosiphila; species Marinicellulosiphila megalodicopiae. The sequence continues at coordinate 2,537,876 of NZ_AP023087.1, read as the reverse complement.
ATGAAAATTTACTCAATTTAGTTGATGTATCTTCAGATGGCAGTTTAGTGGTGCAAACTTATAAAGCTTGGTCTCCAATTATCGGTCAACAATTTAGGGGAAGTGATCCGATCTCTATCCTAAATTATGATCTTCCGACATTTAAATAGGGTTGTAATGTGGCGGTATTAAATTTACAAAATATTTGGGTTCGACGATTGATATCGATTGGATTTATTTTAACGGTCGCAGTGATCGCTCATATACTTGCGCTATTAACTTGGGGGTTGATTGTGACACCAAGCTATTCATATTCAAGTGAAATTGAATTGCCAAAAAGAGATGTGAAGTCCACGGCAATGGTTTCTGATACAGTGAATGCAAGTCGTATTGCCAATGTACATTTGTTTGGTCAGTTTGCAGAGATTGTGGTTGAGCAACCAATAGAGGTCGTTCAACCAAAAGTTGAACCAAAAGCGACTCCGCTTAAGTTTGTTTTGATGGCAACTGCTGCCAATGTTTCCCTAAAAAATGGAATGGCATCTATTGCTGAAGGGCGAGACACTCAATGGTTTCGTGTTGGCGATGATGTCTTTGAAAAAGCCACATTACATGCTGTTTATGCAGATAAAGTCGAATTTGAGCGCGACAATGGTGAGATTGAGATTTTAGAATTTAAAAAAGACAAACTGTTTGATTACAAAGAGTATGTCGCTCCTGAGCGGGGTGCGAATTTAGGTTCTGAATTTGAATATGAATATGATGAATCAAGCAGCGAAAACAAATCTTATTCAAGCAGAGAAAATCCAACCTTTAAACCATCTGGAGTGGCTAGAGGGGTGTCATCTAACTCAAATGAATTACCTGAAATTGTCACTACTTTGGATCAAAGAGAATCCTCTGTTGAAAAAGTACAGTCAACAATAAATGAAAACGCTAATGTGAAAAATCAAGTAGAGCGATATGTGAGTAACCAAATCACTAAATCTAATCCAGTTTCTATGTTATCTCAATATGGTTTAAAACATATTCCAGGCAAAGGTTATCAAGTCACATCAAGAGCAAGAGATTTAATGCTTTTAGGCTTAAGGGCTGGGGATATTATTATTAGCATAAATGGAAATAAAGCTACGACACCGGAACAAGATATTCAATTGATTGATGGTGTCATGAGCAGTGGTGAAATTTTAATTGAATACGAACGTAATGGTAAAGTGCTGGTTATGAAGCAAGCACTTTTACAATTTTAAGCATACATAAACAGGAATAATAAAATAATGAATACGATCAATACTTTGGCTCAACGCCTTTTTATGATTTTGACAGTGATCAGTGTGGTTATGTTTGCCCAATTAAGCTTGGCACAAGAAGATGACGATGAGCCACGTTGGGGATTAAAATTTCCTGATAATGATATTTCTGAACTTGTGGATTTTGTCAGTAAAGTGGTAGGCAAAAACTTTGTTGTTGATCAACGTGTGAAAGGTAAAGTACAAATCATTTCAGGCGGTGGAACATTAACTGCTGATGAAATTTATGTGTTGTTCCAAGAAGTTTTAGCTTCAAATAACTACGGTGTCATTGAAAAAGACGGGTTTACATCTATTGTTCCAACTAACCAAATGCGTAATTTAGCCTCGAAGATTGATTACACTGGTGAGGTTGAAGGTAACGAATTTATTACAGCGGTAATCCCAGTTCGTAATGCAAATGTGAATGATATTATTGCAATTTTACGTCCGATCATTGCAAAGTATGGTCATATAGCCCCTGAAAAAATAACTAACTCTGTTGTGATTGTGGATCACGCGGATAACATTCAGCGTTTTAGAGGGTTGATTGAACAGTTTGATATTGCAGATAAATCCACAATTGAAATTATTGAATTAGAAAATGCTTGGGTTGGAGGAATTATTCCTTTGCTTGAAAAAGTGCATCCAGAAACAGTGACTTCAGGTACTGCGAATTCAACGACTCCTGATTCTCAAATCGTTCGAGTGATCGCAGATGAGCGTTCAAATCGAATTATCCTAAAAGGCGAAGAGGGTGTTCGAACGGAATTAAAAGCATTAATCAAAAAACTGGATGTTAAAAGCGAAGTAAACAGCTCCTCAAAAGTTATATTCTTAAAAAATTCCAATGCAAAAGAAATGGCGACGATGCTTCAAGGTTTTGCTGGAGTTGTACAAAAAACTCAGCAAAATAACGCGACAACACAAGCCGCAACATCAGCTACGGCAATCATTCCAGATGAAAGCTTAGATGCATTAATTATACGAGCTGAGCCTGCTTTAATGCTTGAAATTGAATCAGTTATTGAACAGCTTGATGTGGTAAGGGAGCAAGTGTTAATTGAGGCGGCCATTGTTGAAATTTATGGGGATTTAAGCAATCAATGGGATATGTCTTGGGCAACTAATCCTGAAGCAGTTGTTGAAAATGGATTAGTACCTGCGATTAGTAGTTTTGGTAGTTCTGGAAGTATTTTGAAAAGTGCGGCATTAGGAACTACTGCTGTAGTGAGTAATTTAGCAGATGTAAGTGGTGCTGCGATTGGTATTGTTGATCCGTTTTCTGATGTACCAAATTTTGGATTGATTATTACTGCTTTGGAAGAAAATAATGCGATTCAAGTTTTAGCTACCCCTTCGATCACTACGATTAATAATCAAGAAGGATCGATTGTAGTTGGTCAAAATGTACCATTTGTGACGGGTTCTGCTACTGACACTACATCAGCTACTATTGTTCGTCAGGATGTTGGTACGACTTTAAAAGTGATTCCGCATATTCAGCGTAATAATATTGTTCGATTAGAAGTGAGTCAGTCATCAGATTCCATTGCTTCTAAGCAAGTTGATGGCGCTGCGGATTTGATTACTAATAAACGTACGATTGAAACTGAAGTATTAATCAAAAGTGGCAAAACAATAGTATTAGGCGGTTTGGTGAATACATCCTATTCAGAAGGTGAATCTCGTGTTCCATTTTTAAGTCGTATTCCAATTATTGGGGTATTATTTAAATCTAAAACGACTTCTATGACTAAAACAAATTTAGTGGTTATTTTACGTCCTACCATTATTACAGGAGCCGGTGATGAAGTGGATGAGGTTACCCAGCGTAAATATTTAAAAGTATTTGATATCAAAGTAGGTGGGAATGATTTAATTGCCCCAAGTTATGATGATGTATTTGGTGGTGATTTACTTCCAAGTGAATAGTGGGAAATGGTAAAAAAGCCCCTTAAGTGCAGACTTAAGGGGCTTTTTTTTTACTTTTTAAAATTTATTTGAAATCAGCGGGTTTTGCTGGGCTGATATAATACTCGTCAACTTTCACATTTTTAGCTTCGTCCATGGCTTGGTTACACATTAAATCGCATAATTCGTTGCCCGCATTACCACTGTGACCTTTAACCCAGTGCCAAGTGATTTTGTGTTTAGCTACTTCGAGAATTAATTCATGCCACAAATCGATATTGACAGCAGGTTTTTTATCAGATTTGATCCAACCTTTTTTCTTCCAATTTACCGCCCAGTTTTTTTGGATACCATCGATCACATATTTGCTGTCACTGTGGAAATCAACATGACAAGGCTGGGTTAATGATTTTAATGCAAAAATGACAGCCATTAATTCCATGCGATTATTAGTCGTTAATTTATAACATTGACTGGCTTGTTTTTTGTAAACTTTACCGTTCACCTTTGTTTCTAATACAAAGGCCCAAGAGCCGAGACCTGGATTTTGACGGCATCCTCCATCTGTATGAATAACCACTTGATGCATTACAATAAATACTCGTTAAAAAAATGCCATTGTATAAAAAAAAGTGTAATAAATATATCGAAGCAAACTTTGATCTGCATTCACATTGTGGTTTGCATTTGTTGTGAGGGTCGATTATTCTGCGCGATGTGTAAAATTAATGACAATTATAAACTTAGGTAAAAGATATGAAATTTACAAAATTGGCACTTTCTAGTGCTTTAATTGCAGCTTCGTTGACGTCAGTAGCAGGTATGCAAATGGAATCTTTTTCAAATAAAAAAATGCAAAATGGATATTCAGTTGAGTTGATCGATCAATGTGGTGTGGCTCCTGAAAAGTCTGTAAAGGACTTTGTGTTATTCGATCAAACCGTTAACCGCTTAACAGGATGGTCCCATGCATCAAATATTGAGGGTTTAAAATTAAGCTCTGATAATTACAGTGCAAAAGTGGTTGCTGATTCTACTTGTAATAATGCCGCTACATACCAAAATGTATTGGTTAAAAAATATGCTAATTGGGATGCGCAGCATGTAAATGGCATTGAACCTCAATTTTCAGCGGATGATATTAAGCTAGAGCAGCTTGAAAGTATTGTATTAGAACTTAAAGTCAGCAAAAACAAATCCAGTATTCCTTCTAAAAAACAAATTTCTGATTTATATCAATCTTATTTAAATGCAGATCAACTAGCTCAATTAGATGATAATAAAATCAACTTTGGTATTACAATTTTTGAAGCGGGTTTTAATGATCAATCAACAGCATCTTTTAACGCAAATATTTATTTGGAATTAGATCAAGCCGATTATTTTGATCAATGGGTGCGTATTACCATTCCAGCAAGTAGTTTAAATTACTTTACTGAGCAAAATTGGGGGCAAACTTCAATTGACCCTGTAGAGTTCGCACAAACACAGGTGTTAGGTTTGCGTATTAACCCTGAAACTCAAACAGGAAAAGTGGTTCGTGCTTCAATTTCTGACACGTTCGAAGCAAATACGCCAACAGAAACTTTTAAAGAGATGAACGTATCCTTTAAAAAAGTAGCATTTATTTTAAAATAAAATCATTTTAATTGTATTTAATAGAAATATAAAAAAACCGACGTTAAAGTCGGTTTTTTTTCAGTATGAAGATTAAAATGCATCCGGTGTCATAACTTCTATGTCAGGACGTGTTGATTGATAGCTTAATAGGTGATGCATTTTATTGCTTTGGAAGGAGAGTTGCAAAGTGATGATGCTATTGTCGCTATGCCAAATACTTTTAAGTATCAGATCGTCATTAGCAATGGCGTTACCCCATTGTGGTTTTTCTATGATTTGCGCGTCAGGGTGCCAAATTTGTTCATTGCTAACGGGTAGAGCATATTTTTTTGAAAGTTGTTTTTGAACGATAAAATAATCTTCAACATAATCTTGAAATAATATATGTTCATCTTGAAAATCAAAATATCCATCGGTTAATTGGTTGTTTTCAAATAAATACACGATATTACTGTGTTTAAATATAGAAATTTTATCTTTGTATACTAGGAAATTTTGGTTACCAGGAGGGGTGTAGTTTTCACGTGTTTCTATTGAAATAATATCTTGTTTGGTATCTCCCCAGTTGCCTGAAGCGAAATCAGTAGCAACGCTATTTATGCTTAAACTATAAATACTAATAAAAAATAATACAGAGTACTTTGCATTAAAAATCATAATTTTGTCCAAATTAAAAACAGGTGAAACCATTCAATAACTATATTTTTAAAAGAGAGACTAAAAATGAATCTGATTAATTAAAGTCGTATTAAAAAATCAGTAAACTTATAAATTTAGTTGTTTCCATTATGAAGTTATTGAATGCCTGTTTTTAGTTTAGGCAATAATTAGAAATTATCAAAGTAGTCCAATAACTCGTCTCCATCTAAATCTTTAAAGTCTTTATTTGACTTTTTTTCAGGCTTTTGATCTGATTTTTGTTGTGCATTTTTAATTGGTTGCTTGATGTTTTCTTCGACAATTTTAGCTTCAGTAGGTTGTTTTTTTGCATTACCTGAAGATTCGTCTTTTTTCCCTTGTGCTAAAAGAGATTTTGCATACGCACTGAGGGGTTTGTTCTTGTGCTTGCTTAATTTATTTTTAGATGGGATTTTCCCACGATTTCCGTCATTATCTAAAATTTGAGATTTAGAACCTGTTTTGACGGAATTGACAGTTTTTAAACTGCGCGTTTTTTTAGTGCGAGACATGATACATGCTCCTAAAAATGATCACGCCACTTTCGCAGGGAAGTAAATACATCTAATTCACTGTTATAAGGCATGGATTGCTTGGATACAGCATCAATTATAGCGCGTTGATCTGTATTGAAAAATGGGTTTAACTGTTTTTGAGCACCGATTGTACTCATTGGTCGGTTTGATTCACTGAATTGATTAAGTGTTTCAATCGTTTGTTTAATGATTTTATTATTGGGTTGCAATGTTTGAGCAAAAGACAAGTTAGTTAAATCATAATCATGGGCATTTAAAAATTTACAGTCATCTTTAATTGTTTTAAGCCATTGTATGGCATCAAACATACTTTTATAGTGATTCGCTCTGACTCTCCCCATTCCATAATTGAATACGATATCTCCAGAAATTAACCAGTTATGATTGGATTCTAAAAACACATGATGTAATGGTGTGTGGCCAGGTAAATGCTTAATGCTAAATATGTACTGGTTGAAGCTTAAAACATCATCTTGATTAAAACCAATGGCTTGTTTAAATAACGTTTTCATACCCGCTGGGCAGTGAATAGGGATGTTAAAATGTTCGCTTACTGCATCAGCGCCTGCAAAATGATCTAAATCTTCGTGAGTGATCCAGATTTGAGAGGGAATAATTTGATTGTCGATACAAAAACGGATGCTTTGTTGAGCATCCGTTGGATCAATCACTATTGCTTGGTTATTTTCATTAACCAAGCAATAGTTGTAATTTCGCAATGAATTATGCAGATAAAACCGTTTGATAATCAGCATAATATATTGGTTTAGCTAGTTCTTTGATTGGTTTTTGAAACCAAGTCTTGTAATTTATTGGTTAAACGCACTTCTTTTTCTTGTTTAACTTTTTTGAACTGCTGAGTTTTTTTGCGCTTATTTAAGCGTTCTTCACGTTTAGCCTCAATTTGAGCGATGCTTTCTTGAGCGTGTTTTGCTTCTTCAGCAGTAACAAGTCCAGCTTCGTTTTGAGCTAGGTCGATACGTTGAGCACCTTCAGTGATACATTGATAATAAGTATATTGGCGTACATATGAAGATAATGCTTTGCGAATTTTAGTTTTAGATAATTTTTCATCTACTGCTAAATCCGCATGAATGCCTACTTTTAATGGTCGAGTATTTTCAAGATCAAAAACCTGCGGATAAGCATCTAATAAAAGTTGCATGGCTGCACGATTTGCTTCGACTGCTTTTCGGCGTTTTTCGTTATCGCTTAAAGGCTTGTTTTGTTCTGTTGTCTTGGGAGTATCAGACATGTCATTTCCGCAGTTAATTCTTAAGGCGCGCAATATACCCAAATCTTAGGGTAATTAAAAGGCGAATAATGTGTAAATGTTATATTTTGGCGATTTTTTCGCCCATTGTGACTTCACTTTGAGATTCTAATGAATCTAACCATTGAATCTGTTCATTTCCAAACAATAACACAACGGTAGAGCCTAATAAAAAACGGCCCATCTCTTCGCCTTTTTTAAGCTCTATTTGCTCCAATGGATATGGTTGGTGTTTTATCTGGCGCTTAAGAGGAGCGACCAATCCAGCCCAAACCGTTTCAATGCTTGCTACAACCATCGCACCAACTAAAACCATTGCCATTGGCCCATGAGGTGTTTCAAAATGCGCCACTACACGTTCATTTCTTGAAAATAAACGAGGTACGTTTTCGCTAGTTTGAGTGTTTACGCTGAACAAATCACCAGGGATGTAAGTCATCGCAGTTAATTTACCATCACATGGCATGTGCACTCGATGATAGTCCTTAGGACTTAAATAAACTGTTGCAAACTTACCATTTTGATAAAGAGCTACGTTTTCTCCTGCTAATAACTCTTCACAAGTAAAATCAAACCCTTTGGCTTGAAAAATGCGACCTTGTTTGATATCCCCCAATTGACTAATTGCACCATCGGCAGGGCAGGCGAATCCATTGTTGTCATCACATATTTTACGTGCATCCTTTTTTAATGCGCGAGTAAAAAATTCATTAAAGCTTTTAAACTGATCAAAGGATTCAATTTGAGCTTGCTCTAATGTGATACCGAATTTTTTAGCAAAAATGGATATAAATTTAGTTTTAATCCAAATATTTTCGCTAGCGGCGAGTTTGCCGACAATTCGTGAAATTAAATGTTGTGGCACAATGTATTGGAAAAAAATAAAGAGAAAAGTTTTTAAGCTGGTCATTAAGTTGATCTTCTGAAAAAATAGCCATTTTACAAGTTACATTAATTTGTACAAGGTTTGTTATGGTCGGTTTGTTTCAATTGTGTTCAAAATTAGGATTTTTGCTTTGTTTTATTTTAATTGCGTTGTTTTCTTTATCAGATGGGCAGGCAGTTGCTCAAGTTGGTCAATATGACAAAGTCGTTCATTTATTTTCTTATTTTGTGTTGTCTTTATGTTTTTGGATTGGATTTTATAAAACATTAGAAAAAACAATGCAGATAATTTCTGTAAATTTGGCTTTAATCGGGTATGGTATTTTAATTGAAGTGTTGCAAGGATTTGTACCTGCAAGATTCCCATCAATGATGGATGCCGTTGCTAATGCCGTTGGTATTTTACTGGGCTTTTTGCTTATTTGGATCCTGAAAAGGTATGATTTAAAAATTAAATTATTGAGTGATTAACTATGAAAGGTTTTATATATTTTGCGCTATTTTTTGCCCTTGCCATTAATTGGTATTTTTTGGCAACCATGCCTGATGACGTTGAAGAAGTGAAAACAATTCAAGAACAAAAAGCGCTTTCAAAGGAGGTGGCTCAAGTCATTGAACATAATGAAGTATTCACTGATCAATTTAATGCATTTTTGTTGATGCTCAATCAAAAAAAATGGCGAGATGCAGTGGATTTTTATCGAAATGAGTACGCAAGTTTTTTAAAATTAAATGGAGTGACAGAGCAAAATCATCCATTAACAAGTCAATTATTGATTACCTTGCAGTATTTATTAGCAGAAAATGAAACGGAACATCTTTCGACTTTAGCTAATTATTTGGTTGTTTGGTTCCCTCAAAAAGTTGAATTTATTCAATTTCAAATGATGGGATTAATTCAAAAAGGCAAAATCAATCAAGCCATTGATGTTTATTTTTTGAAATCGTCTGAAATTAGCGATATTGAACAAAAACAAGTATTTACTGATTCTTTTGATCAATGGTTAGATAAGCAGTTATTGGTGTGGCACGGTAATAATAGTGATGATGTGTCTGAGTTGGTTTGGCAAAAATTATTAAAATACGACACACAAAATGTTAAATGGACAGTGCAGTTGGCCCAGATTTTAGTTTGGCAGCACAGATACAAACAGGCTAAATCTGTGATCGACCCCGTTCAATTTGAATGGGATTATCAAGATCAAATCAGTCAAATTTTTTCTGAAATTAATATGAATTATAATTCAAATGAAAGTATTAATTTAGAAAAAGTAGGTTCGCATTATTTAGTGGATGCAGTTTTTTCCGATAATGGCATTACACCAGATGTTGTTGATGTGAAATTATTAATTGATACAGGAGCAAGTTATACTGTAATTGATCAACAGGTATTTGACGATTATTTTTTATACGTTGATAAGAAACGCACGTCAATGGTGACCGCTAATACGGCAAATGGTCAGGTTGAAGCGCAAATGTATGAAGTGTTTGAAATTAAAATTGGAGATTATTCGGTTAATAATATTCAATTTATTGTGTTAGATTTACCAGATGATGGATCAAGTGCTCAAGGACTACTAGGGATGAATTTTTTGGAGTATTTTAAATTTAATATCGATCAATCTAATTCAGTGTTAACGTTATCTTACTAAGTGATTTAATAAAGAGAGTACAATTTTTTTTGTACTCTCTTTTGTTTATTATTCTAAAATAACATCAACGTAATAATCTTCTACGCCATTAATTTCTTGTTTTAATAATCCATGAACATCGGTTTCAAAGCCAGGAAAACGAGTATTAAAATCTCGAACAAACTTCAAATAATGAATTATGGTCGAATTAAAACGCTCACCTGGAACCATTAATGGAATGCCTGGAGGATATGGTGTGACTAATATGGCTGTCACACGATTTTCTAAATGATCAATTGAAACGCGCTCAATTTGTTTTTGTGTCATCTTATCCCAAGCGTCGCCAGGTAAAATGGCTGTTTGGATGTTGGACAAATACATTTCACTTGTGATTTTAGCCACGCTGCGTTCTTTGTACATTTCATGAATTTGCTGACATAAGTCTTTTAAACCAACGCGTTCATAATGTGGGCATTTTTTAACGAATTCAGGCATGACACGCCAAAGTGGAAGGTTCTGATCGTAGTCATCTTTAAACTGTTGCAATTCAGTTACCAATGAGTTCCAACGACCTTTTGTGATGCCGATAGTGAACATGATAAAGAATGAATAGAGCCCTGTTTTTTCAATGATAATGCCGTGCTCTGACAAATATTTAGAAACAATTGAAGCTGGTATCCCTGCATCATCAAAATCACCGTTCACATTTAAGCCTGGTGTGATAATGGTCGCTTTAATAGGGTCGAGCATATTAAAGCCAGTCTCAATGTTTTCAAAGTTATGCCATTTTTCATCTGCATGTAAAATCCAATCTTTTTGTTCAGTAAACCCTTCGTCCGCTAAATTATCCGGCCCCCAAACTTTGAACCACCATTGATCATCACCAAAATCTTCGTCAACTTTACGCATGGCGCGTCTAAATTCTAATGCTTCGGTTAGTGATTCCTCGACTAATGCACCGCCACCAGGTTGCTCCATCATGGCAGCGGCAACATCACAGCTTGCAATGATTGAATATTGAGGGCTGGTGGATGTATGCATCAAATAAGATTCATTGAATATATGAGTGTCTAATTTTTCATTCTGGCCATCTTGAATTAATATTTGCGAAGCTTGAGATAAACCTGCTAATAATTTATGGGTAGATTGTGTTGCCAATATTAATGTGTCTTTTAATATTGGTCTGTCTTGCCCAATAGCGTGCATGTTTTTATAAAATGGATGGAATGTAGCATGAGGTAACCAAGCTTCATCAAAATGCAGGGTTGGAATTTGTTCTCCTAACATGCTTTTAATTTCTTCCACATTATAAACAATGCCATCATAAGTACTTTGGGTGATGGTTAGTATTTTTGGTTGTTTATTTTTTGCGTTACGTGCAAATGGATTTTGTTCAATTTTTGCTTGGATGGATTCCATTGAAAATTCTTTTTTAGGAATCGGGCCAATAATCCCGTAGTGATTACGGGTCGGCATTAAGAAAATTGGAATCGCACCCGTTAAGATAATTGCGTGTAAAATGGATTTATGACAGTTACGATCAACCACCACAATATCACCTGCAGCAACCATCGAGTTCCAAACAATTTTATTAGAAGTAGAGGTGCCGTTAGTGACAAAAAATAAATGGTCACAATTGAAAATTCGTGCAGCATTTTTTTCACTAGATGCAACCGGTCCTGTGTGATCCAGTAATTGACCAAGCTCATCTACGGAATTACACACATCGGCACGTAACATGTTTTCACCAAAAAATTGATGGAACATTTGACCGACAGGGCTTTTCAAAAAGGCAACGCCACCTGAGTGCCCAGGGCAATGCCAAGAATATGAACTGTCTTGAGCATAATTCATTAATGCTTTAAAAAACGGTGGCGCTAATGAATCTAAATATTTGGTTGCTTCACGAATGATATGACCTGCGACAAATTCTGGGGTGTCTTCAAACATGTGAATGAAACCATGTAATTCTCTTAAAATATCATTCGGTATATGGCGACTTGTTTTGGTTTCGCCGTATAAAAAGATAGGGATGTTATTGTTTTTATTGCGCACTTCTATAATGAATTTACGTAATGATTCAATTGCGTCGATTGAATCTTCATTATTTTGAATTAATTCTTCATCATCAATGGATACAATAAATCCAGATGCTCGACTGGATTGTTGAGCAAATAATGACAGATCAACGTAGCTTGTGAACCCAATGACTTCAATGCCCCTTGAACTTATAGCATCGGCTAAATCGCGAATGCCTGAGCCTGAAATATTTTCAGAGCGAAAATCTTCATCAATTATGATGATTGGGAATTTAAATTTATTCATAAGTTTCCTAGTAAGGATCAATGGGTTGCAAATTAATGCGTAATTTTAATCAGTTAATACAAAATAAACAGCATTTATCTAATAATCTTTAAAAATTTAATTATGAGAAATGGAGGGTTGACTGAAAAGTAAACAAATTCAATGCAAGAAATCGTCCTTGATCTGCATTTAAAAAGTTTAATTGGGTTAATCTTGAGCTTGCTCAATGCCTTTTTTCATGTCAACAAATAGAAATAAAATGCCCCCGACAACAAAAAATACAATGATTAGTAAAAGGGCGTTTCTTAGGCCGACGGCATCTGCAACAAAACCGTATGTCATGCCTAGTAGAATGGCTAATCGACTGAACATGCCCCAAAAGCCAAACATTAAAGCCGAGTCTTCTTTTTTAGTAAGCATGCCAACAACAGCACGGCTTGAACTTTGGGTGGCGCCCATTGCTAATCCGATAGCAATTGATAAATAAGTAAAAGCAGTATTTGCATCCGTACCTAACAATAATCCGACTTTTTCAATATTAAAAATACTCAAAACGCCCATGATCCACCAAACCAATGTGATGAGGATGGATTTTTTTGGGCCTATGAATTTGTCGATCACTCCAAATAATAATGCGCCAAAAAAGGCAGACAATTGCAAAAGGATAAACATCATTGCAAGTTGCCCATCCGTTAAAGTTAATGCCTGGGTTGCATAGATACCAACAAATTTAATGATAATGGCGTAACCGGCAATATAAATTGTAAAAGCAATGAAAAATTTAAACAAAACAGGATATTTTTTAATGATTTGGGTGCTATGCACCAATCGGGATATACCCAGTTTAAAGACTTGTTTAGTATTGAGTGTTTCTTTAGGTGAGATTCGACTTTTTACCCAAATAAAAGTGGGTATGGCTGAAACTAAAAAGAATGCAGCAATAAATAGCATCGCATTTTGATTCATGGCTACTTGTTCATCAATTGTTGCATCAGATGCACCATCCATAATTACAAATTTAACGACAATTAAAGAAATCAAACCGCCAAGGTAGCCAATAGCCCAGCCCAGACCAGAAATTAATCCCATATTTTTTCGTGATGAAATATCCGATAAAAACGAAGCGCAAAAGCTTTCACCGATCATCCAAGCAGCATTGCTGATAATAATAATGCCTATTGCTAACCATATATCACCAGGGCCCACAAAAAATAATAATCCTGTAAATAAGGAACATATAAAAGTAGACACCATTAAGTAGATTTTTTTGTGTCCACTTAAATCACATAACACGCCAATAAATGGAGATAGAATTAAGGCTAATAAACTGGATAAGCCAATGGCTAATCCCCAGTAGCTATTGGCGTTGTATCCTTGAGGGACAACATGTGCAACAAAGTAAGCTGAAAATACAATGGAAATAATAACAGTGGTATATGCCGAGTTGGCAAAGTCATACATTGCCCAGCCAAACAGTTCACGTTTTTTAACTGGATTGTTAGTAGTTTGCATAAGCATCCTATTGAAGGTTTAAAAAAAAGGCATTGTGCCAGTAAGTGTAAAAATTTGAAAGAAACGAGTTTCATTAATGTGTGTCATGCTGCTAATTCTGTTGCATATGGGAATGAATCATTTCAGGGTAAAAAAAATCCCCGCAAAAGCGAGGATTGATTTGGTTTAAAATAGTTTATTTAATAAACATCATTTCAGCATATTTTGGTAAAGGCCACGCTGTATCATCAACCAATACTTCTAGTAAATCAGCTTGTTCACGCACTTCTAGCATCAAGCTGCATATTTCATTCGCACAGAAATGCATATGAGTATCGATGGAATCAAAATCATGTTTAGTAATTGCTGTTTTCAATTCAGCGACTTTAGCAATCATTGTATTTGCAGCTGTTGCCACTTCTTTAGCAACGCGATTATCTAATTCAATTTCTAAATCTAAAGCTGAACCTAAAGCTAAACTTAATTCATTAAAGTAACCAATTGCAGCAGGGTAGATGGTTGTAGTTGCCATTTCAGCTACCAGTTTAGCTTCAACCATAATTGATTCAATGTATTGTTCTGCATACACTTCATAACGACTGCTTAATTCCAAAGGCGATAATACTTCAGTATTTTTGAATAACGCTTCCACTTCAGGGTCAAGAAATGCAGGTAATGCATCAGCGGTGTTTGGTAAATTTTTCAAACCACGCTCTTCAACAGCCATTTTATGCCATTGAGCTGAATAACCATCACCACCAAAGATTGCGTTTGAATGTTCGTCCATCAGCTCTTTTAATACTTCAATAACTGCTTCTGTTTGCGCTTTGCCTGATTTTAAAGATGCTTCTAATTTGTCAGCAATCCAGTTTAATGAATCAGCAAGCATTGTGTTCATGGCTACTAATGGGCCAGAAACAGACTGGGCAGAACCCACAGCGCGAAATTCAAAACGGTTTCCTGTAAAGGCAAACGGAGATGTACGGTTACGATCACCTGGGTCACGAGTGAATGTTAAAATTTGAGATAAACCTAAGTCCATCTTGCCGCCATCTACGGTAGCTTTGATTTCACCAGATTGAATATCTTTAAATAATTTCTCTAGTTGATCACCTAAATAAACAGACAAAATAGCTGGAGGCGCTTCGTTTGCACCTAAACGGTGATCGTTAGATGCAGATGCAATAACCGCACGTAATAATGGGCCAAACTTATGTACGCCACGGATTACCGCGCCACAGAATAACAAGAAGTTCAAGTTTTTCTCAGGAGTATCACCTGGATCCAATAAGTTTCCTTGGGTAGAGTTGCCAACTGACCAGTTAACGTGCTTACCAGAACCGTTTACACCAGCGAAAGGTTTTTCATGTAAAAGCGCGGTCATGCCGTGTTTCTTCGCTGTCTTTTTCATGATAGTCATTAGCAATTGCTGATGATCAGCAGCAACGTTTGCTGCCTCATAATAAGGTGCGATTTCGAATTGGCCAGGAGCTACTTCATTGTGGTGAGTTTTAGCTGGGATGCCCAAACGATATAGTTGATCTTCAAAATCTTGCATGAATACTTGTACGCGCTCAGGAATGGCACCGAAGTAATGATCATCAAATTGCTGGCCTTTAGCAGGTGGGGCACCAAATAATGTACGACCAGCTTGGATAAGATCAGGTCGAGCGTTTGTGAAGTGTTCATCTACTAGGAAGTATTCTTGTTCAGCCCCACAACTTGAATTTAATGTCGCGATTTCAGTTTCGCCCATTAATGATAAAACACGTTGACCGGCTTTATTCATAGCTGAATTTGAACGTAATAATGGAATTTTTTTATCTAATGCTTCGCCTGTCCAAGACATGAATACACTTGGAATCATTAAAACAGCACCGTTTGGTGTATGCATAATGTAAGCAGGACTTGTAGGGTCCCATGCAGTATAACCTCGCGCTGCGTTAGTCATACGTAAGCTACCGTTAGGGAATGAAGACCCATCAGGTTCGCCTTTAATTAATAAACTGCCAGTAAATTCAGTAATTGCATTACCTTCAGAATTTGTTACGACAAAGCCATCATGTTTTTCAGCCGTCGCGTTAGTCATTGGGTAAAAAATATGTGAGAAGAACTTAGCGCCTTTAGACATTGCCCAATCTTTCATTGCCGCAGCAACAACTTCAGCAACGACAGGATCTAAAGTTTCACCTGTTTGTGTGGTTTTTTTAATCGCTTTAAATGCATTTTTAGATAGGCATTCTTCCATTTTTGCTAAATTGAATACATCTGTTGCCCAGATTTTACTTAACGGATCAGTAGGTGTTGTACTAGTTGGGACACTAGCGTTTATTGCACTTATTGCCGAAAGTCTTGAATCATTTGCACTCATTTTTTACCTCTGATTTTTTGGTTTTAATTAATTTGAAAATAATTTGTAAATTGTAATGTTTATGCTAACGCAAAAAATAAGCCAACTTATTCTATAAGTGAAATTATCCTTATTGAACGAATTTATTAAGGTGTTATCTTAATTTTAATTTGAGTTTGAGTAATTTCTTTGTGCTTATTTGGTGCGATAGTTTGGTTTTAATTTATTTTTGCATCAAAAAGGTGCGTACTTAAATTGGTTGAGTACTTATTATAATTTTCTCAATGCTAATATTGTTGACCTGTTTAATTTTGAAGTGAAGGTGGTTGAATGAAATTGATTCCTCTTGATTAGGTAGGCGCTTAAATAAATGCATCATTAATCCTCCAAGTGTGTCGATGTTTTCTTCGCTGTATAATCCGGTCGTACTGATTATTTTTTCTACATCCAATAATGAAAGCGCTCCATCTAATTCCCAGCTATTGGCATCAATTTGATGAATATGAAATTCTTGAAGTTCTTTTTTATGGTTAACAACAACATTTAAAATATCTTTTAATGACACAACACCTACCACTGTAGAAAATTCATTAATCACCAATGCCAAACCAACTGGTTGTCTTTTAAATGCGCCTAACGCATCGGA
Source organism: Marinicellulosiphila megalodicopiae (assembly GCF_045862395.1). Lineage (NCBI taxonomy): Bacteria > Pseudomonadati > Pseudomonadota > Gammaproteobacteria > Oceanospirillales > Marinicellulosiphila > Marinicellulosiphila megalodicopiae. The sequence goes on along the minus strand of NZ_AP023087.1, from coordinate 2,521,280 downwards.
TAAGTTTAATGATTGTGGAAGAAATAATACATTTGGTTCATTTTCGATTTTATCAATTTCAAAATGATCATTTTGAATTAATTGGTGCAATATCGTAGTTGCTTCAACTAGCGCGACCACATTGTTAAGTTCGCCATCGCATAAAGGGTAAAAATGATGATTATGTTTTAAAATTAATTGTTTAATTTGCTCATCGCTTTGATTTGTGCTGAAAAAACAAACCTCTTCTCTAAATGTCATCACATTTCCAATGGTTCTTTGTTCCAGTTCTAATACATTTTCAATGATTTTATGCTCATGGGATTGAATGGCACCATGCTCCATGCCTGCATCCATAACCGCTGAGATATCATCAGAGGTGACTTGCTCGTCCCTTACAAATGGCATATTAAACAAGCGCAGCACGCTGTCAGAAATAATATTAAAAAACCAAACTAGGGGTTTTAAGACTGTCACACTTAATAACATGATTCGTATAAACGAAATGGCAACTTTTTCAGGTAAAGCCATACCTATGCGTTTAGGGATAAGATCAGCAAATAAAATAAATAAGCTTGTGACCATAATAAAGGAAAAAGTAAATGCAATGGAGTTTAGCCACTTACCTTCATAAATAATGGAAATCAAATCTTTAAAAATAGGGGTGAAGGCAGATTCACCAATAATACCACCAAGAATGGCAACGGCATTTAAAGCGATTTGCACAGCGGCAAAAAAAGAGCCTGAATGAGATTGAAGTTGCATCACAAGTGATGCTCGAGGGTCGCCATTATCTAATAATATTTGTAATTTCACTTTTCGTGACGCTGCCATTGATATTTCACAAATGGCAAAAAACGCACCAAAGCAGATTAAAAGAAAGATAAAGAAAATATCCATGGTGCCATTTCGCTCAAGTAAATAAAAAGTCGCGCAGATATACGCCTATTGCTTAATTAGATCAAGTAAAATAAATGTTGAATTTGAAATATTTTTTTATGGTTCAATTTAATATTAATTCATTATAGAGGTGTAGCCACATTTTGATCTGATCTTCTGGCTCTAAAGGAGCTAACCCTAGCTCTAAATACAGCTCTGTTGATGTGTCAACGATGGTTTGATAGTCATGATTTTCGAATAAATCAAATACGCTTTCAATTTGAAAAGGGTGGGGTTGTTCGATACTTGAATACAAGCAATTTAACACATCATCCAACCAAGCAGGATCTGAGCTATAAATGATTTGCTTATCGCAATCCTGATTCAATTCTTTGATTAAATCTTGAGCAGTGACACCAAAATCAAATAGATCTTCCAGATTGTACTCGCCTTGATCAATGCCATCGAGCCATTCATCTTCTGGAATGATGGTGATGCATTTATATTGACCATCACTTAGACTCCAGCCCAAGCAAATGGGTACACTGAGTTCACTTAAATCACTGGATTGGAATGAAACGATACATGGGTAATTTTGTTTTGAAGGCATGATTAGTTCAACTGACTTAAAAAAGGTTGGTAAGCAAAAGAGGCTCAATTATAATCGCCTACCTAATTAACGCGAGAGATATTTTATGACTGATCGAATTAAGCGAGATTTTTCACTACGTAATCAAGAAGAGAAAACTGAATTTTTACAAATGACTTGGTGTAATACCTGTATGAAAGAAGACTTAGGAATGGAAGATCCTCAGGAATATGAAATTGAAGGTAAGATCTTTATTGATGGAAAATGCGTGAAATGTCACTCAGTTGTCACCACTGAATTGGCTTTTGATGACGAATAATCTGCCTGTAATCGTTTTTGAAGATGATGATTTTGTTGTTATGGATAAACCGTCTGGATTGTTAGTGCATCCTAGTTGGTTAAGTAAAAACGATGACGATTTTGCTGTGGATCAAATGAAGCGATATTTAAATGTTGATAAAATTCATAATGTCCATCGTTTGGATCGTCCAACTTGCGGTTTATTATTGTTTGCAAAGCATGTTGATGCAGCTCAAAAAATAGGTTTGATGTTTGAACAAAACTTAATTGAAAAAAATTATATCGCCATTTGTCGAGGTTGGGCGCCGTCATCAGGAGAAATTGATTATGCGTTAAAGCCTGAGCACGATAAAATTGCCAATAAATTTTCAAATCCTGTTAAAGAAGCTCAAGATGCGCTGACCCATTTTACCTGTTTAAAGCAAAGTCAGATTGAAATTGAGCTAAATGGACATCCCACGGGGCGTTTTTCTTTTGTCTCTATTCGACCCAAAACAGGGCGTAAGCACCAAATTAGACGTCACTTTAAACATATTCATCATCCATTATTGGGGGATACGCGCCATGGTTGTAATAAAACCAATCGCACATTAAAAGATCGGTTAAATTGGTCTCGCCTTGCATTACGTGCAAATAAAATGCAATTCCTACATCCTTATTCACAACATCTCATTTCCATTGAGGCTCCAAGATCTATAGAGTTTGATTTCATGTTAAACCAGTTAGATTTACTTTGATTCACCCTTAGGAATTCTATGCGCGGCTCGAAAAGTACAGAAGAAGTAAAACCCGTTAATACCCTAATGATTAAGCATGTCATTTTGATGCTTTGGCCTTATATTTGGCAGTTTAAATGGCGAGTCATATTTGCTTTGGTTACGTTGTTTTTAGCGGCTAAAATCAACGTTACTTTGCCTTTTTTGTTAGGGGGTATTGTTGATCATTTTGAACAGGTTAATGTGGTGGTATTGCCTGTTGCGGCGCTTGTTTTATATGGGTTGTTTCGGTTTTCGCTTACCTTTTTAGCTGAATTTAGAGATGTGTTATTTGCTCGAGTTACCGAACGATTGATCAGTAAAATGAATTTGAAATTATTTGCCCATTTGCATCAATTAGATTTGAGTTTTCATCTATCTAGGCAAACCGGGGGAATCAGTAAAGATATGGAGCGCGGTGCTCAGGGGATTAGCTTTATCATGCGTGCTTTATTGCTTAATATTGCGCCTACTATTTTAACTTTGATTTTAACAATGGAAGTTGTGACAAGACTATATTCTGTCTGGTTTGGCTCGATCATTTTAAGCTCAATTATCGCCTATGTATTATTTACTGTTGTGGTAACAGCGTGGCGAACGAAATTCATTCGCCAAACAAACTTGGAAGACTCTAAAGCTAATACTCGTGCAGTAGATTCATTGTTAAATTATGAAACAGTTAAATATTTTTCAAATGAACAAGCAGAGTCAAACCGCTTTAGCGATTCCTTACAAAAATGGGAAAACGCACGTTTAAAAAATCGATTAAGCCTTGCATTTTTAAACTCAGGCCAGGGTTTGATTATTACTTTGAGTTGGGTGGGAACCCTTGTTTTATCTTGTTTTGAAGTGATTTCTGGAAATATGAGTCAAGGGGATTTAGTGGCTGTGAATGCATTAATGATGACATTGTTTGGTCCTTTAAATATGCTTGGTTTTATCTATCGTGAAATCAAACGGGCCATGACGGATTTGGAGCATATGCATGGATTATTAAATACAAAAAGCCAAGTTAATGATGTCTCAAATGCCAAAACATTGATTTGCGAAAATGCGAATATTGAGTTTAAAAACGTCGATTTTCATTACGATGCTAAACGTAAAATATTAAATGAAGTGAGCTTTAAAATTGATGCTGGTCAAAAAGTTGCATTAGTTGGTGCATCTGGCTCAGGAAAATCAACTATTGCTAAATTGTTATTTCGTTTTTACGAAAACACAAGCGGGCAAATAATCATTGATTCGCAAAATATACATCAGGTCACCCAGGCATCATTACGCAAAAACATAGGTGTTGTGCCTCAAGACACTGTGCTATTTAACGATACAATTTTTGCCAATGTGCAATATGGCAATTTAGAGGCTACTGAGCAAGATGTGTGGCGTGCGATAAAAGATGCAAATTTATATGATTTTATTCAAGCGTTACCAGAAAAAGAACTCACTATGGTGGGGGAGCGCGGATTAAAATTATCAGGTGGAGAAAAACAAAGAGTATCGATTGCTCGAGTTTTTTTGAAAGATCCGAAAATTTTAATTTTTGATGAAGCAACTTCTTCATTAGATACCTTGTCAGAGCAAAAAATTATGGCAAGTTTTAACGCGTTAAGTGAACAGAAAAGTACGCTAGTTATCGCGCATAGGTTGTCTACGATAGTTGATGCCGATAAGATAGTGGTGTTGGATGCAGGGCAGGTCATCGAACAAGGGACACATGAGGCGCTTTTATTAAATGCCTCGATGTATGCAAAGTTATGGGACCGACAGCGATCGGAACAAATTGAATCTGGATTAAAAGAGTAACTATTATGATTAAAAAATGTATATTCCCAGTAGGTGGTTATGGGACTCGATTTTTACCTGCAACCAAAGCATTAGCCAAAGAAATGCTGCCAATAGTGAACAAACCTTTAGTGCAATATGGTGTTGAAGAGGCGTTATCAGCTGGATTGACTGAGGTAGGGTTTATCACAGGACGAGGCAAACGAGCCATCGCAGATCACTTTGATATCTCCTACGAATTGGAACATCAAATTTCAGGAACAGGCAAAGAACAATATTTAGATTCCATTCGTAAAGTTATGAAAGGCTGTATTTTCTCTTTCACACGCCAAGCAGAAATGAAAGGTTTGGGGCATGCTATTTTGACTGGGAGGACATTAACCGGTATGGAGCCGTTTGGTGTGGTGTTAGCAGATGATTTATGTCTTCAAGAAGATAACACTCAGGCCAATGTGTTAGAGCAAATGGTTAAAGTGTTTAATCAATTTCGATGCTCTATTGTTGCCGTGATGGAAGTGCCAGAAGATGAAATTCATAAATATGGGGTCATTAAAGGCGAAGAGTTAAAAGATGGGCTTTATAAAGTCAGTGATATGGTTGAAAAACCTTCAAAAGAAGAGGCGCCTTCAAATCTTGCAATTATCGGTCGTTATATTTTAACACCTGATATTTTTTCTATCATTGAAAAAACGCCACCTGGAAAAGGCGGTGAAATACAATTAACCGATGCGTTATTGCAACAAGCAAAAGATGGATGTGTGATTGCCTATAAATTTAAAGGCAATCGTTTTGATTGCGGTTCAGTAGAAGGGTTTGTTGAGGCAACCAATTATGTATATGAAAACCTTTATTTAAAAGGATTAGCATAATTGTTAAGTTTTAATCGTTACCCTAAAAGGAAGGTGTGCATCACCTTCCTTTTTTTTATAACCGTATTTTCATCGATAAGCTTTAATTTAAAGGCAAAAGCGTTATCTGTTGTTTGGATGACTGAAAAACTGAGTGCTTCTAATTCCATTGCATTGGACTTGCAATCAGGCATGTTGCTCGCTGTTGAATTTTTACGTGATCAAGAGGTAAATATTGACTTTGAATTGGTTTCTTATCACCAATTGGCTGCAATGGATTTTGAACAATCCTCGTTAATTGATGTGGTTATGCTTGGTCCGGACTCAAAGGAATTATCTAATTTTGAGTATTTAAATCAAATAAGAAAGAGTAATTCCTTACTAGAATTACTCAGTTTTACAATATGGCAAGACATTCAAAATAATGCTGGTATTAGTGCCAATTTATTAAAAGTTAAAATTTCAGATCTTACAAATACTGAAGGGAATATTCTATTTTCGAATATTTATCGATTGTGGCAGGCACATGTGAATTTAACGCAGTTTCAAGAAACGAATCCAACATTAAATTTTGCACAATTTGTCACTCAAAGTTGCCAAGTTGATTCCTGCCAGCATCTATTGATCTACCCGAAAGAACAAGCTTTATTCTTATCCGCTTTGCAACAATCTGATGATTTAGACATTCAAAAATTATTAAGTTTGTCTGTGAAATGGGTACTAATAAATGCCACCCTTAAGCAAACAATGTTGTTTTCTGCTTTTAATGATTTGTCTATTCTAGGTTTTTATCATTATCAGCAAGAGGAACAGGGCGATTTAAATTTGGCTAATGATTGGTTGGTTGAACATTATTTAACCCAATATTCTTCGGCCCCGAACCAATACGTCGCATTAGGTTTTCAATCTATTTTACAGGTTGCAAATGATTCTAGAATCGCAAATGTATTAGATGTGGAAAATAATCAATTGCAATGGGAGTTGTTTTCGGTGAAATTTCAGCAAGGTTGGCCCGTTTTGTTTGAAGTAAGTATGTGAGGATAAATATATTTAGGCTGAGTCGTGATGTACAGTGGGTTGTGTGCCAAGCAAAAATGTTAGAGTTAGAAACCATTGTACGTAGTGCCTTTGCGCTGATAAAATGAATTAAATTTGTAAGTTTTTAAAGGTTTTTTGTATATGTCGGTTACTGAACAACCGCTACTTTTTTCATCTTCATTGGCTCAGACAATAGGTTTAAATGAATCTATATTGCTGCAGTTTTTACAACAATGCACGTTACTTTCAAATGGTCAGTTTGAATTAAATCATGAAAAACAACGTTCAATATTAGGGTTTTGGTCAATTGAGCAAACCCATCAAGTATTAATGAGTTTGCAAGGTTTAGGTTTATTGACGATTTCTCAATCTCATGGTGGTTGCTGGAAAGGTTTGGTTTTAGTGGGAGTTGAGAAGTCCATCAATGAAGCTGAGTCTTCAGTCAAAACACCAAATACAACAGAGACTTCAAACCTAGACTCTAGTTTCGAGAAACGAAACCTCGAATCAATTGAGTCAGTTTCTGCTTCTAATGTTATTGAACCAGAGAGAATGACACAGGCTAAAACTGATAGCGCAAATGAAGCCAGAATGTACAATCAGAACCGTGGTAATCCGCTTGGGCATTTACATCAACCGAAATCGACACCGATATACTCTCAAAATTCTTTATCTTCACATGCATTATCCAAAATGGATAAAAGCTGGGAGCCAAGTGAGCAGTTTCATGAAATGCTGCGCTTGCATAATATACCGGTTCAATTTGCAAAAGATCAGCTTCCTGTATTTAAGCAATATTATATCGACAGCGGTAAAACAGCGATGTCATGGGATTCACGATTTATAAATTGGGTACAACGTGCCAAAGCAAGTGCACGCACTTTTGAAGGTCAAAATGAGCAAACCAACCGATTCAATACAGACTCTGGACAAAACGCTAAACAGCGTAAAGAAGAAGTTAGACAAAAACTACGAGACATCAGCGACACAAGCTGGGCAGACTGATACCTCAAATAAAATATCCCACGAAACGATCGTATTAATCAATATGTTGTTTGCTCGTTTTCATCATATTTATACCCATAAATACGATTCGGCTTATTCGGATACACAAACGTTAAATTATGCAAAAAAAGAATGGGCGCTTTCGTTGCGAGATTTTAATCAAAAGCAAATAGAGTGGGCGATCGAGCAGTGTAAAGATAAGTTTGCATGGCCGCCTAGTATTAGTGAGTTTAAAGCATTAATTCAACCTTCTTCGCAGCAAATGGGATTGCCCTCGACACGAAATGCCTATGTTGAAGCTTGTTTGGGTTCTCATCAGCCGGTTACCTTTCAATGGTCTCACCCTGTGATTCGGCACGCTGCAAATGTTACGGATTTTTTTAGTTTAAAATCTCAGCCTGAATCTTATATGCTGCCGATTTTTAAGAAAAATTACGAGAAAGCTTGTGAGCAATTTTTTAAAGATGAACCTTTTGAAAAATCCCCAATTAAAACAATTTCAAATACCACCAGACAAGCTGATAGTGTTGATTTAATTGAGTTGAAAATCAAACAACACCCTGACATAGATCCATCAATCATTTCTAAACTGTATTATTATGGATTAAAAACACAAGGCACTGCTGCAAGGGCGTCATTTCGAGATCAAGCTATTAAAAAAGCAAATACACTTAAATTAGAATTACAGTTTCCCGAATAATTGCATTGCATTTTGAGTGGTCACTTGATCAATTATTAATAACTCTGTTTGTTTAAGTAGAGCAAGATTTTGTGCAATAATATGAAGATTGCTTGGCGAATTTATTTCCCCCTGTTTTAAAAAAATTGGCATTGAAGGGGCGTCAGTTTCAAGTAGCAGGTGCGATAAATCTATTTTAGAAATTGCATTTTTTGTTTTAACCGCTCGCTCGTAAGTAATTACTCCTCCCACTCCCAAATAATATCCTAAATCAACCCATTGTTTTGCTTGTTCGTAACTGCCGCTAAATGCATGTATCACACCTTTTACAGTTGGGTATTGCTTTGCCATTTTCAATAATTCTGGTTGAGTTTTACGATGATGTAAAATAATTGGAAGGTTTGAATGTTTGGCTAATTCGAAATGTCTACGAAGCAATTTTATTTGTAATGTGTGATTGGTACAACTTGCATCAAGACCCGTTTCACCAATGCCGTGAAAGGTGAAATCATGGATTTGTTTTTCAAAATCTACTAATGATTCTATGCTGTGTTGTTCAATAAAATAGGGGTGCAAACCTAGGCAGAAATATAGGTTAAACTGATTGGCTGATGTTAACAGTAGGTTTTGAAACTGATGAATGCTATCAAGTTTGACGCCAGGAATCATCCAATGATTGATATTGAGCGCTTTGCATTGATTTAATTCGTCATTGAGGCGGTTATCGAACTCAGAGAAATTTAAATGACAGTGGGAATCAAACATAAAAAAAGAGCAGGTTATACCTGCTCGTAAATATATTAAAATGAAGTTGATGAAACGTTGGTATCAATTTCTTGTTTGATTACATCTAATTCATCTTCTAATTCAGTTCTATTTTGTTCTAGCTCATCAATTTTAATGTTTTCAGTTTCTATTAATTCCCAAAGTTGCAATCTACGCTCAGCTGTTGTGCTATCTAAAAGCATTTCATTTTTATAAAGTTTAATTTGCGTATCCGCAGTTTCAATGGATTTTGTATTATTGATCAGAGTTTGTTCAATTTGAGTAAGTTGGCGCTTTAAGTCATAAATATCACGGCCTTCATGATAACCAAGTAAAAAATCGGCTTCTAACTCAACAGGGCAAACTGAATTATACACGCGTCCACTTAATCCCATTTTATAGCCGTTTGATGCTTGGCAATAAAGTGTAAGACCAGAATCATAGCCTGCATTATAGGATTGTAAATCAATCTTCACGCCATGCTTAGCACAGGCCTCTCTGTGTTGCCCAACTCTTGAGCGAAGTTCGCCGCGTAATCCATCTTCGTAACCAATAGTTTCCCAGTCACCCGTTTTGCATTCATCTTTATTTAGAGTTTTGCAGCCATTTAATACTAAAACAAAACAAAGTAGGTAAATAATTGGATTGATTTTCATTGTAGATCTCATAAATTAAAAAGTATGACAAGCATATCAGAGGCGTTAAAGCCTCTCAATAATTAGCTTGTATTTATTAAGGCTGGATTCAGTTATTTTTTATTGAATTCTATTTTTTATGAATCATTTCAATTTAAATTAACATTTTGCAAGTTGCAGGTTATACCAACCTTTTGAATCTCCCCAATATTCGATGCTTTTCCATCCTGCTTCACTTAACAATTGGGTAAATTGTAAGTGATTGTATTTATAAATATTTTGAGTCAGTATGCTTTCGCCTTTAGTAAAATAAATTTTATGACCATTAATATTCACAGATTGATGAGCAAGGGAAACAAGATGCGTTTCGACTCTTTTTTGTTGTTGATTATAAATGACGCGATGCTGAAAAGAAGAAAGATCAAAATCGCTTTTTAGTTCGCGGTTGATTCTACTTAATAAATTTAAATTGAATCGGGCTGCACAGCCTTTTTTGTCGTTATAAGCGGCTTCTAGTATGTTTGGGGCTTTGGGTAAATCGTGGCCGATAAGTATTTTTGTTCCATTTTTAAATTGTTTTTTTAAATTTCTTAAAAATCTAACAGCTTTTTCAGGGGCAAGATTACAAATATGAGAACCTGCAATAAAAATGACTTTATTGCTTTTGTGGCATATTTTCTCTGGAAGATAGATTGTTTCAAAATAATTTTGCTCAAATGCTGAAATGGTCATGCTTGAGTAGATGCAATTAAGTTGATCAACATGATTGATTAAAGATTCTTGGTTGCTGTCAATCGCAATATAATGGGTATTTTCTTCTAAACTATCTAATAATAATCGAGTTTTAATACTGTCTTGGCAGCCTAATTCAAACAAAGTAACGTTGGATCCTAGGGCCTCTTTAATTTCATCAGATTGATTATGCAAAATACTGATTTCACAATGAGTTGGGTAATGTTCAGCGCTATCGATCATTTCATCGTAATAAGTGGTGCCTTGGGTATCAAAAAAGTAATGATTGGGAATGAATTTTTGTTTTGGGTGCACTAGGCCGCGCAATACGTCCTCGTATAGTTGATCCGAAGATAAATTAAATAAATCGGCAAATGCTAGGCTCATAAATCGTTCCCTTTTAAAAAATAGATTAATTTCTACATTTATCCCCTAAATGTAAAATCCACTTTATAAGGTAGTTCATAAATCTGGTTTGGGCAAATAATCCACATCGTTTATACTGACTTTTTTATTTATCGATTTATATGTATGAATAAGCTCATCGTTCGCAGAAAACCTCAATCTAATCTTAGTGATTTAAATCACACGCCATTATTGCAACGTATTTATGAAAACCGTGCTGTTCAATGTATTGATGACTTAGCGCTTTCTCTTAAAAACTTAACTTCCTATAAAAAATTAAAAGGCATCGAACAAGCGGTTGATCTGTTGGTTGAGGCCATAATTCAACAACAGCATATTATTATAGTTGGGGATTTTGATGTGGATGGCGCCACTTCTACGTCACTTTGTGTGTTGTTATTAAAGCAGTTAGGGGCGAATCATGTTGAGTTTGTGGTGCCTAATCGTTTTGAATTTGGTTATGGATTAAGTCCTGAAATTGTTGATGTTGTCATGCTAAAAAATCCCGATCTTATCATGACAGTAGATAACGGGATTGCAAGCATTGAAGGGGTGGCTAGGGCGAAACAGATGGGGGTAAAAGTATTGGTGACGGATCATCATTTAGCCGGTGATCAATTGCCCAATGCCGATGCTATTGTCAATCCAAATCAACCCGGTTGTGAATTTGAAAATAAAAGTGCTTGCGGTTGCGCTGTGGCGTTTTATGTTATGGCCGCGCTTCGAGCTAAACTAATTGAAATTGGCATTTTTGATAAAAATACAGCCCCTAATATCAGTGAACGACTTGATCTTGTCGCGTTAGCGACCATTGCCGATGTGGTGAGTTTAAGTAAAGATAATCGAATTTTCGTTCAACAGGGATTAGCAAGAATTCGACAGGGCCATTGTTTAGAGGGAATAAAAGCGTTAGTTAAAATTGCAGGAAAAGATTACCAGAAAATCGTGTCTTCAGATTTTGGGTTTATTGTAGGGCCGAGATTAAATGCAGCCGGCCGTTTAGATGATATCAGCTTGGGTATTAATTGTTTGTTAGAAACCAACCCACAAATCGCATTAGAAATGGCTTCTGAATTAAATGATTTAAATCAAGAGCGCAAACAGATCGAACAGTCGATGCAACAACAGGCATTAATGTATTTAGATAAAATTCAAACGGATGATTTACCTTTAGGGGTTTGTTTGTTTCAAGAAGATTGGCATGAAGGGGTGATTGGAATTTTAGCGTCTCGTATTAAAGAGCGTTTGCATCGCCCAGTCATTATTTTTGCTGGAGCTGAAAACGGCATGATCAAAGGATCGTCTCGGTCCATTGAAGGATTTCATATTCGTGATGGATTGGATGTGATTGCTAAGCGGTTTCCTGCTTTATTATCGAAATTTGGCGGACATGCGATGGCCGCTGGTTTAAGTATTCAGCGTGAAGATTTTGACTGTTTTCAGCAACAATTTGCCAGGGTTGTCAGTGAGGCATTTAATGGCGAATCGCCAACTCAAATTCTTTACACCGACGGGGAGTTGGCTCAAAAAGATATGACCATCGAAATAGCAAGCCTGTTAAAGGCTGTTCAGCCATGGGGACAGCATTTTCCAAGTCCTTGTTTTGATGCCAATGTAAATATTGTTTCACAACGTATAGTTGGAAAAAATCATTTGAAATTGGTGGTTAATCCCACAGGGACCAATGCGCAATTTGATGCAATTTGCTTCAATGTGGATTTAAATATTTGGCCAAATCAAGCGACTCAGGCAAAGGTGGTGTATCAGTTAGATGTGAATGATTTCAGGTCTCAACTTTCAGTACAATGGTTAATTCAATATATAGAGGTGATTTAAATGAGTGCTTTGGAAACAGGGGTAGGGCTGGATATTGTTTTGTTTTTTCATTCATGGTATTTGCCAATCACAAGTGGGTTGTGGAAATTTATGCATTTTGCAGGAGGTGAACGAGGGTTTTTAATTCTTTTGCCTATCATTTATTGGGCTTTAAATAAGCGATTAGGTGTTCAATTATTTATTTTAATAATGAGCAATGCGATTGTGATGAATGTATTGAAGTTGTTTTTTGCAAGACCAAGGCCTTTTGATGTAGCGCCTCATTTATTTGAAGCTACCGTTGATCAATCTGGATATGGTTTGCCAAGCGGTCATGTTTGGTTAAGTGTCGTGTTTGTCGGGTTTTTAGCTTTCTTCTATCGCACCCACAAAAAGATTGCGGTTTTGGCGGTTTTTTGGATTGTACTTATGAGTCTTTCAAGAATGGTGTTAGGTGTACACTTTTTACAAGATGTCATATTAGGTTTGTTAATGGGGGTTTTTGGATTGATTGTATTTATTAAATGGCATCAACGTGTATTTACATGGTTTGAAATGAAGCCAATCTTGACTCAAGTTCTGTATATGATCGTCTTTATGCTTTTGATGCAGCTGATGGCGGTAGTGTTGCATGAAACCTTTGAATTTAGAAAATCACTATTGTCCGCTTCTGGCGTGTTAATTGGTGGTGTGTTAGGGCTGATTTTAGATCGACGCTATTTAATTTCTAGCGAATCAAATAGGTGGGTAATTAAATCTATCAAAATTGTACTTGGTTTGATTTTATTAATTGGGCTATATGTTTTAATGAGTATGATATTTTATCGGGTATTTAACGATACTCAAACGTTAATAGCCAATCTCATTTACCAGCTGCGTTATGTATGTTTAGGCGTTTGGGTTACGTTCATGATTCCTTGGTTATTTTCAAAAATTCAGAAATTTTAATAGGTTTAAATTTTTCATTTCGAGTTTAGTTGGAGTAAATAGATGTTCAAGAAAGCGATGTTAATGTTGGGTGTGTTAAGTGTGTCTTTTTTTAGTTCAGCTAATACATGGGATGAACAAATTGAAACTATTTTAAGTAATATAGAACAACAGGCTTTAAAACATAAAGATAAACCCATAATTGCTAAAACCAAGCTATTAACCGAACGACTACTGAAAACACATAAAAAAAGTTATTTAAAAATGGAAGTCGAGTCAAGCGAAGGGCGCGTTACTACTCAAGAGGTGTTCTACAGCGCGAATGATTTTTTCGTGACCATGTATAAAAATGAAGCAGTCAGCCAAGAGTTTAATTTGTATTTTCAAAACGGCTGGATCCATCAATGGAATACAGGTGATATAAAAGGCGTTAAATATCCTGCAAGCACTTTTGAATTAATTAGCTATGTTGGGTATGCAATCAATCCATTAGGTTTGGTAAGTACTTTTTATGAAGATTATTTAGAGTATCCTGAAACCTTCAATACACATAAAGAGCCGATGGATCCTTGGACAGAATTAGAATTCACTGTTCGTCGATTTACTTATAAATCGTTACTTGTTGATTTGGACGATGTTTGGTTTTATGGATTTAAAACATTTAACCCTGAAACATTAAAGGTTTCTACATTTTGGATTAACCCGCCCCAAACCTATCAAATGCTTCCTAAGATGGCTTTGGAAGAGTTTAAAAATGTAACCTTTGAAATTGATACAAAGCAATCTATACAACAGCACATGAAATACATCAATGTGGTTCCTGGAAAGCTGAATTGATACTTTTGTAATGGCTATGTTTAACATTTTTGTTGCTACTAGCAAAATTCATTTCACGATCTAACCTAAAGTTATAGATTAACTAAGGGTCGTAATATGAACCGTCAACAATTTCAAAAATTAATAAAACAAGCCGCTAAATTAGATCCGGTACAAAAACAAAAGCTTGTCCAAACACTAACATTGCAAGAAAACCCCATTTTAGAGCGTTTAGCAAAAGAGTGCATTTCTCATGGAAAGTGCATTCACTGCGAAAGTGAGCGTTTGCGAAAATACGGCAAAAGCAACGGCCGCCAACGGTTTTATTGTAATAATTGTCAAAAGACATTTGTGTGCACAAGAGGCAGCGCGTATTTTTATCAGCATAAAGCCGATGACTGGCAAACCTATTTAGAGCATATGTTGGACCAAGACAGCATTCGGGTTTGTGCTAAAAAAGTGGGCATCAGTTCGGTGACGTCTTTTAACTGGCGCCACCGTTATATGAATGCAGCCGAAAACACCTTTGAAGACAGGCTTGAAGGCATTATTGAGGCTGACGAAACTTACTTTCGAGAATCTAAAAAAGGCAACAAACACCTTAATCGGCCAGCGCGAAAACGCGGCACAAACGCCTCAACAAAAGGGCTTAATAATACAGATTGGGTGGCAGTGTTAACCGCGATGGACCGGAATCATCACGAGTTTGATCATGTATTAAAGCAAGTAACCGGTGACGAAATCGAGATGTATTTAGGCTCAAAAATTGTGGATGAATCCATTTTATGTACTGACGGCCAGCCTGCGTATCATCGAATTTGTGAAAATCATCATTTGCATCATGTTGTGTTAACCAATGCGCGTACTAAAGAAGGCGTGTTTCATATTCAAAATATCAACAATTATCACTCACAATTGAAACAGTGGTATTTAAAAATGCATGGGGTGGCGAGTAAGTATTTACCGAAATATCTGGGCTGGTTTAGGATGTTGGCTTGGCATAAATATCAGGTGTTTTCTGAAAATTTAAATGAGCGGGAAAAATTGTTAGAATTCAAGCTGTTGCAGATACAGCAACATAATTTTTAAACATAGCCTTTGTAATATTGAAAATACATGCAATGAAATGTTTAATATTTGAGCTTTAGTAATTAGAGTCTTTACAAAACGTTGCCAAATAACTTCATAAAAAACCTTAAAATTTAAGTCTCACTGCTACAGTAAAATAGTGTGTTGACAGTATAAATTACTATGGTTGTTTGGTTACGTTTTATTACATGTATTCTTGGATGTGTCTTGAGTCATTCGGCGTTTGCTTTTAAGTTAAATGCTGCAGAGAAACTAGAAAAATTTAGTTTTTTTTCAGCGATTAATGTCGAGCGAATTGAGTATCAAGAGTTGGCAAATGTATTGCCTGTTCAGTCAAAAACTGTGATTTATAATCCTATTATGCGAAATGGTGGGGTTCATAAATTATCTGACACTCAATTATTAATGATTGAATCAATATCGACTATTTATCCTTCAAGGGTGGACGAACAATGGCGGTTATCAAATAATAATTTATTATTTCAAGAAAATTCAATGACCTATACTTTAAATACAAAACGTATTTATTATTATCAACAAATGCTTTCCCGATTAAAATGGGTGGCAGGTTTAGAATATTCATTACATACATTTAAGCGCTTTGATCCAACATCGCAATATATCGATTTTGATTGGCAATTAATTGAAGAAACCAAAGCTGAAATTATTTTAAATTCAGGGTTTGATTTTGATTCAGGGCGATTAACTCATAATGATTGGCGCTATTATGGTCATTTGTTATTTGGTATCCCAGCATTTACTCGAGCTGAAAATACTCAATACACGGATCTTTTTTTTGATAATGCCAGAGGGTATTCTATTCATTCAAATTTTGGAATCAGTAAGAAATTAACTCATAAAGTGCATGCTGGGTTTTTACTGGAATGGGATTATTTATATCGTGATGCCGTTGAATTGACAGTTGTAGAGCCATTTAATGATGAGTTCGATATCACAACCGTTGTGGAGTACCCAAAACATACCACACAAATTATTCGCTTAGGATTTAATGTGCATTGGGCGCTTTAGTTTGTGCAAATAAATCAAAAAATGATCAATAACTAAGCTGTAATTGTTGGTTTTTTAGTTGAACAGTGTGCATTGGATAATGCCGATCGTAATTTTTCAATGGCTATCGGTTTAATTAAAAAATCGTCCATTCCGCATTCAATAGCTAATGCTCTGTGCTCATTTGTTGCATGGGCAGTTAAGGCAAAAATCTTCGTTTCTGTTAAATTGTTTTGTTTCTCAAGTGATCGAATTTTTCTTGTGGCTTCAAATCCATCTGTTATTGGCATTTCACAATCCATTAATATCAAATCAAATTTCCCTGGATTATTTTTAAAGGCGTCAACGACTTCTTCGCCATTGGCAGTCATTGTGGTGTTATGATTTTCTCGTGTTAATAACCCTTTTATGACCATTTGATTTACACAATTATCTTCTGCAATTAATATATTTAGTCCTGATTCGTATTGTGTAATTTCAATGGGGTCTTTGTTGGTGTCTACGGATTGTGATGTTTGAGCGCTGATTGTAAACCAAAAGGTTGATCCTTTGTCAGGCTTACTAAATATGCCGATAGTGCCATCCATCAATTCAACTAATTGTTTGCAAATAGTGAGTCCTAAGCCAGTACCACCGTATTTTCTTGAAGTGGATGAGTCAGCTTGTTGGTATTCTTCAAATAATGTTTGTTGGATATGTTCAGGAATCCCTATGCCTTGATCGATTATTTCAAATTTTAAAAGTAAAGGCGCCTTGCTTCGAATTAACTGAACATTCACTTCAATTTTTCCATGGTCTGAAAATTTGAATGCATTGCCTAGTAAATTAATAATGACCTGACGTAATCGATTACTGTCTCCTAATAAATAATCTGGAATATTAGGATCTATATTACTAATTAACTGTATGTTTTTTCGATTTGCTTCGTGTAAAAAGGTGTTTTTGCATTGCTCGATAATTAATTTTAAATTGTATGTGGTGTTTTCTAATTCTAATTTACCAGATTCGATTTTACTATGATCTAGAATGTCGTTAATTAAACTTAATAATGATGTGCCGGAATCTTTTATAGTTTGGACATAGGTTTTTTGTTCGCTATTTAATTTTGAGTTTTTTAGTAATTCTGCAATACCTAAAATACCATTAAGTGGCGTTCGAATTTCATGACTCATTTTCGCTAAAAATTGTTTGCGTGCCTCTGATTTTAAATGCACTTCTTCGCTTTGGCTTTTTAATACACGAATACGGTGGGCAAGGGCGAATGACAAAAATAATGCTTCGCACGATGAACCGATTTTTGAAATTAATGTGGTGCTAGCATCCAAGGTTGAAATTAACCCCGTTTTTGTCATTAATAATAATAAATTACCAACAAATAATGCTACCCAACCCAATAAAAAGAAAATTGCGGGTCTGTACCCTTTTATCGTGCAAACTGCAGAGCATAGGATTGCAATAGCCATAGCAAGTATACTTTGTACAATCATTATTTTAGATAAAAGCTGAGGCGATAAGAAAAATATAGCAGGAATGTTAATTAAGCTGATCACTACAGAGAACTGGCAGAGCCAAAATAAATGGGTGGAATATTGTCTTAACCTCAAAAAAGATAAGCAAAAAAGAAACCCAGTTGTGATCATGATTGCGGCACTAAAGTGTGCCATGTTGCTATCAAAGGCTAATTGTTTTGGCCAAAATAAATGAAACACATAACCATCAATAGTCATGATATAGGCGCCATAAGAACCTATGAAAAATACATAAATCAAATAACTGCGATCATTTACTGAAAGGTATAAAAATAAATTATAGATGACCATTGTTGCGATCAATCCAAAGTAAAGCCAATTCATGTTGTCAGCAAATTGAAGGCTTTGCCAAAATTGATTATCAGGCCAGGCTTTTATATTTAAGCTAAAATCCAATTCGGTTTGTATTTTAATCAAAAGGGTTGAGGGTTCGTATAAATCTACAGGCACAATCATTTTATGATGATCGACTTCTCTGTTTGCAAAGGCTCGATTGCTTCCTGATCGATATATTAAACGTGGTCCATTTTCAGTGACTTTGTAAATATCTAACGTACTAAGTAACGAATTTGAAAATATAAGATCCCATTTTTTTGATTTGGATTCACTTGCGTCTAATTTTATTTTAAACCAGTAGGTTTTATCTGAGTAACCATAATTTATTGCATTATGCTTAATCGAATTCCAGAGGTTGAAATTTCGATCATAGAGCACATTAAATTCATTAAAATATCCGCTTTCATCAATAAGTACATCTAAATATGAAGTAACATTGATGCCATTTTTATCATCTTTTAACGTCACCACTGATGCATTGGCTGTATTGAAACTGATGATAATAAAGGCTAGAAAGCGGATAATGTTTTTCATATTATTAGCGCATTGGTGGAGAATATAATAATCCTCCACGATTCCATAAATTGTTTAAGCCACGATGAATTTGGATTTCTGAATCTTTACCAATATTTTTTTCAAAAATATCTTCGTAATTGCCAACTTCTTTAATTATAAGATAGGCCCATTGGTTGCTCAGTCCTAACGAATTGCCTAAATCATTTTTGTTACCTAAAAAACGTTCGATGCTAGGGTCTTTATTTTCTAAATATTGATCGATATTATTTTTATTTAGCCCTAGCTCTTTTGCCTCAATTAAGGCATTTAATGTCCATCTTGCAATGTTGAACCACACAATATCATCTTGTCTGACAACAGGTCCAAGAGGTTCTTTTGAAATGATTTCAGGCAATACAATTGAATTTTTATTTTTCTTTAATGTACTTTTAATTGCGTACAGTTGAGACTGATCACTGGTTAGTACGCTGCATCGACCTGCTTCAAATCCGACTTTTGTTTGATCTAATGTTGAAAAAAGAACTGGCTGATATTGCATGTTATTTTTTCTAAAATAATCGGCAATAACTTGTTCTGATGAGGTGCCTTCTTTGATACAAATGGCTGTACCATCTAAATCTCGTGCGCTGGTGATCGATTGAGCTAAGCGTTCATCAATTAAAAAACCCTGACCATCAAAATAACTGATTCCAGCAAATAATAAATTATGTTGCGTTTCGCGACTTAATGTCCAAGTTGAATTTCGTGAGAGAATGTCGATTTCCCCCAAACTTAATGCAGTAAATCGATGCCCCGCATTGAGTGGCACAAACTCAACTTTATTTGGATCCCCCAAAACAGCAACGGCTATCGCTTTGCAATAGTCCACATCAAAACCAGACCATTGGCCTGTGCGATCGGGATTTGAAAAGCCTTGGATTCCAGTACTGACGCCACAAATTAATCGACCGCGTTGTTTGACTGTTTTTAATGTATTACCAGGTATTAATTCAACGCGTTTTGGTGCGGCATTGAAATCTTGAATTTTTGCTTTGTTGGAATCTTTACACGATAAAAGTGCAAAGCAAAAAATGAAAAATGGGAGAAATTTATTAGCAAACATGTATAAAAACCTTTTAATACATTGTGATTAACTGAATTATGCCTGTTTTATAGGGAGAACTTCAAGCTTTGTTAATCGTTGTTAAGGAACTTTTAGAGGATAAAAAGCAGTCTGTGATCGAGTTGGAAAACGTACATTTTGTAACATTTGTGCATCCAGTTAAAAGGCTGATGATAACTGAAAGTAATATTTAACATGGTTAGATTGTTACTAAATCATACTGGGTATTTTCGTTTCATATTGTTATAAAAGCAATCAAATGTTTACGAATATAAATTAACTGACGAGTATTTGAATCAATGAATAATGAAAGACGTCAAGGTCCTGACTTTTGGATTAAATCTTTACCCATCTTTAATATGGTGGCTTGGGGGTTATTTATTTTAACTATGGCCTTAACTCATATTGCTCAGCCAGAAATGGATACGGGGATTGTTCGCTACCATGAATTGGAAATTCGCGAGCATTGGTTAATGCCGATCGTGTTTTGGATTCAAATTACATTACTGGGCATGATTATGCTGTTATTTGGTAATATTGTGGTGGCGAAAAATCGCACTAGAAGAAAGTGTGATCAGCAGTATTTGAATCAATGGTTGTTATTGGTTTTAACGCTTTTTTCGGTTTTAATGCTGTTTATTTTTACTCGATAACCCACTGTTTTCACTGTTTTATCTCAAATCCCTTTGATATGATGCGTTCTTTTATTTAGAGCGCATTTGTATGAACACAGAAGTCGTCATTCTCGCCGCAGGAAAAGGCTCAAGAATGAAATCCTCAAAAGCCAAAGTATTACAGTCCCTTGCTGGCAAGTCTTTATTATCTTATGTCATCGACAATGCAGTGAAATTAGATGCGTTTATACATGTAGTTGTGGGTCATCAAGCAGAGCAAGTTAAAGCCGCATTTTCAGAGCAATCGATAAACTTTATTGAGCAAATTGAGCAAAAAGGCACCGGGCATGCGGTTTTGCAGTGCGTTGAAAGCTTAAAAGACGATAGTAAAGTGCTGATTTTGTACGGTGATGTACCGTTGTGCAAGCAACAAACTATGAAAAAACTGCTTGAATTAGTCGATGCCGATAATATGGGATTACTGACTGTTTCATTACAAGATGCAACGGGTTATGGTCGTATTGTGCGTAATGAGCAAAATCAAGTGACTGAAATCGTAGAACAAAAAGATGCCAATACTGAGCAACTAAAAATCAATGAAGCAAACACTGGCATTTTGGCAGTGACAAGTAATCAATTGCGTAAATGGTTGCCAAAATTGACCAATCAAAATGCTCAGGGCGAATACTATTTAACGGATATTATCGCTTTAGCAGTTGCAGATGGTGTTGTGGTGAATACAGCTTCTGCTGAACAAATTGAAGAAACCATGGGTGTAAATGACAAAGTTCAACTTGCATATTTAGAGCGCTGGCAACAATTGCAACTGGCAAATGAATTAATGCTACAGGGTGCGACATTATTTGACCCTGCACGGGTAGATATTCGTGGTGAAGTGAGTGTGGGTCAAGATGTTCAAATTGATGTAAATGTGATTTTTAACGGTAAAGTTGAGCTAGGCTGTGATGTGACAATTGGTGCAAATTGCATTTTAACAGACGTCAGTATTTCTGATGGCACGATTATCGAGCCAAATTGTGTTTTACAAGATGCAAACATCGGTAAACATTGCATGATTGGTCCATTTGCGCGTATACGTCCAGGAACGCAATTAGCTGATCACGCTAAAATCGGAAACTTTGTTGAAACTAAAAAAGCGATCATCGGAAAAGGCAGTAAAGTGAATCATTTGTCGTATGTGGGTGATAGTGAAATCGGTGAAGGGGCAAATATTGGTGCTGGAACGATCACATGTAACTATGATGGTGTGAATAAATTTAAAACCATTATTGGTAATGGTGCGTTTGTTGGCTCTAATTCTACATTAATTGCGCCAGTTGCTATTGAGGATGGCGCATTTATTGGTGCGGGATCAGTCATCAGTAAAGATGCACCAAAAAATCAGTTAACCCTAGCGCGTACTAAACAGCGCAGTATATCGGGTTGGCAAAAACCTGTGAAAAAATCATGATGCAGGCTGTGATATTTGATTGCGATGGTGTGTTAATTGACAGTGAGCGTTTGATGACAGGTGTGCTGCATCAGTCATTAAAAAAGTTTGATTTAAGTTTGTCTGAGCATGATATTGACGATCGAATCGTTGGGCAAACCACTGAGGTGTTTCAATCGTTTTTAAATGAACGTTTTGGCCCTAAACTGTCTGAAGCATTCTATCTTGAGCATAACCGCGCGGTTCAACATGCATTTGAACATGAGCTTGTGTTAATTGATGGCATTGAATCACTTTTGAGATCCATTAGTTTGCCTAAAGCCTGTGCAAGTAATTCAGGTACTCAATCTTTGGCAAATAAATTAAAAATCACTAAATTAAGCGGTTTTTTTGATGTGGTAGTAGCGGCTCAAGAAGTGTTAAATCCAAAACCTGAGCCAGATGTGTATTTAAAAGCAGCTGAATTATTAAAAGTACATCCAAATCACTGCTGGGTAGTAGAAGATTCCCCAATTGGTATGATGGCGGCAAAAAAAGCCAAAATGAACGTCATCGGTTTTCATCATGATCAGTCAGTTAAGCAATATGGTGCACATGTGGTGCTGAGTCAAATGAGTCAAATTGAACAATTTCTTAAAGAACAATCGAGGGATTAAAAACATGTTTTTCAAAAATAAAAAGACGCTGCCGATGGTACTTGTTGGATTGGCGTTTGTGTCTTGTGCAGTGGAACCTTTAAGGTTAAATCAGCCAATTGGTGTGCCTGTAGCGCAAAATAAAGTGAATGGCTTTGATGTTAGAGTCAGTATTGAGGATGTTCGGGGAACACAGCAATTAGGTAGCAGAGGAGGGGTGTATAGTGAGACTTCAATGATTACAACTGATAACGCTTTGGTTGATCAAATAGGTGATAACTTTATTCAAGCCATGAAAAATCAAGGTTACCAATTGGTTCCTAAGGCCCCTGCAAATATGCAGGTTAAATTAGAATCATTAACTTATGATGTAAATGAAGTAAATACCACAACAAAAGATTCTGATGTAAAAGTTGAAATGTCATTTTATATTGAGCATGAAAAAGGTTACATGCAAAAGAATTTTAAAGTGACGGTTTCTCAGACCACTGTTTTGTTGCCAACACAAAAAAGCATTGAATCTATGGTCTCAGATGCATTAATAAAAGTGATGCAAAAAGGTTTGGATGACAAAGAAATTCAAAGTTTTATAGCAAGCTCCCAATCACTTGATCTGATAGAAGCGACTAATCCTGTGTCTGGACAAACAACTAACTCAATGCCAGTTGAGAGTCCAAGTGGGGCACAAGAGCAGCCTAGCGAGATCAAACAGCCTGTCGCTCCAGTAGAGTCTAAGACCTATAAAATTCTGTTATAACGTAAGATGTTGGTAAGCGCTATTAACGGTAAGCCAACTAAGCTATTTGGGTCATCGCCTTGTAATTTTTCAAATAGGGTGATGCCCAGTCCCTCTGATTTAAAACTGCCTGCACAATCGAAAGGTTGATCTTGTTCAAGATATTGAACAATCTCGCTTTCTGTTAGGACTCGAAAATACGCTTTGTATATTTCAACCGTTGATGTGCATATATCATTTTTAGAATCATACACAGCTAAGCCTGTATAAAATGTCATGCATTTTCCAGAAGCATTTAATAATTGTTGTTTTGCATTTTCAAAATTACCGGGCTTCCCAATGATGCCTATATCATCAAATGTACAGGTCTGATCCGATCCAATTATTAAATGGTGGTCAAACTGTTTGGTTAGACTTTTCGCTTTTTCAATGCTTAGGCGTAAGCTTAGGTCTTTTGGGGACTCATTTTCAAATGGTGTTTCGTCGCAAATGGGTTGGGCTTGTTGAAATTGAATATTCAATTTTTGTAAGCATTGTGCTCGGTATTTTGAAGTGGAAGCTAAAATTATGGGTAATCGGCTCATATTTAGTGACTTTTGTTAATAAAAACGTAATTAAAATGAAATTCTCTTTGACAGTAAAGGGCCTTATCCTTAAAATGCCGCGCCTATGTTAAATACCATGTTACCTCGATACGTTGAACCATACAAACTTGCAGATTTGCAAGGTAGCCTCTCTGGCGAACTTGCACAAAGTTGGTTCGAACGGGCTTGTCCCGAATTACTCGTAAGTGTCAAGCACGCGCAAGCAACGCTGGACTTCTTTAGAGATGAAGACAATCGTAGGGTTGTACGTGGTAAAGCACAGCTAGAAGGTGAGCAAGTCTGTCAGCGTTGTTTACAAGCTATGCCAGTAAATATTGATATTGAATTCATGTATGCAATTTGTCTACATGAAGAAATGGCGGCGGGTCTACCCGAATATTTAGATGGTTGGATTGTTACACCGGATGAAAAAATCGATGTATTACCCATCGTTGAAGATGAAATTATCTTAGCAATATCTGAATTTGCAATGCATGATTCAGGTGAGTGCAAAATTAAAACCGAATTTTTAGATGAGTCCTCAGCAGTTGTTGAAGAATCATCACAAAAAGTAAACCCATTTAGTGTACTTGGTTCATTAAAAGACCAACTGAAATCTGGAGACTCTTAGTCATGGCAGTTCAAAAAAGTAAAGTAACACGCTCTCGTCGCGGTCAACGTCGTTCACACGATGCATTATCAGGTCCAACATTATCTGTTGATCAAACAACAGGTGAAACTCATCGTCGTCACCACGTGTCTGCAGATGGTTTTTACAAAGGTAAAAAAGTTGTTGAGACTGGCGAAGAATAAATTAATCTAACCTTTAGATTAAACAAAAAGCCTCAAAGAAATTTGGGGCTTTTTTATGTCTGTCATATTTATAAATAAAAAATCAGTTAAATTTTAAAAGGTGAATTTTAATTTTATCAATAGCATTCAGTATTGTGAATTCAGGACAGCCATAATTGATTCTGACAAAACTTTGTGCTCCAAAATCCACCCCATTTGAAGGCATAATGCCCGCAGTTTTAAACCATTCGATGGCCGTTTGCTTGGTTAATGATTCCAAATGATTACAATCGATCCAACATAAAAAACTGGCATCATTTAAGTGTGTTTTAAAAATAACTTTATTGTTAATTGTCATTTTATTTAGTGAGTTAACTAATAAATCTCGATTCACTTTAAGTTGTTTAATTAATGCGATGCGCCAAGGTTCGCCATCTTGAAAAGCTGAAAACGTGGCTTCTAATCCTAGGCTGCTTGGCCAGCTGACTAATCCTTTCATTTGATTGGTGAAAATTTTCCTTATTTTCGTGTCTTGTATAATGGCAAAGCTGCAACCTAAGCCTGCGATATTAAATGTTTTGCTAGCGGCCATAAGTGTGATTGCGGTAGGGTCAAATTTTCCTGCTGGAATATGTTGTTTTTCAAAGGCTAGATCACAATGAATTTCATCAGAGCATAATTGCACATTGTATTGCTTACAAAGTTGTATGATTTTTTTAATTTCATTTTCGCTCAACATCGTCCCATGTGGGTTCATCGGATTGCATAATAAAAATAATCCGCACGTTTCGTCCGATAAAAAAGTTTCTAATTGATTGAAATCAAACATCCATCTTTGAGTGTTTGCATTAAATGTTACGAATAACTCAGAAGATACCTGTCCACTTAATTTTGGAGCTTGTAACATCGGAGGGTAATTGGGGGTCTGCACAACCACTTTACCTTTATTAAACCCCGAGCAAGCCATGTTAAACCCAGAAACAATGCCAGGCAGCCAAGCAATCCAATGAGCCTGAATCTCCCAGTCGTAGCGTGCTTTACACCATGACACAATGGACTCATTTAATTCAGGCCAGGCTTTAGTGTAACCCAAATCACCTTGCTGCAAACGTTGAATTAAAGCCTGTTTAACACAATCAGGAGATTCAAAGTCCATATCCGCCACCCACATAGGTAAAAGCTCCTTTGAAAATACATTATATTTCATGCTGTGGTTATTTATACGGTCTAGTTTTTTATTGAAATCAAAAGGCATAGCAGGCTCGAAGTGTTTAATATGAGAAAAGATTCAGGTCAAAATAATAACATAGGAATGTAAAGAAAATGCGAAAGGCAAAGATTTTTCAGTTTATTTCCCAATGCCTAATTAACTGTTATGAGAATTGCAATGCCTGTTTCTCTAATTGGGTTGGTAGTTGATTTGGAGTGTTGATTTGGAGAGTTGATTTGGAGAGTTGATTTGGAGAGTTGAGTTAATAGTGAATGAACATGGTTTGTTAATCATATAAGTGCTTTTTAATTGATTGTCACTTTTAGCGATCAGTTCAAAATTGAGAAGTATTTTATGTGTCTTAAAGTATTGCTCATATATTATAATATGTATAATGCGCCCATAACTTTGTTGAAGGTATAAAAAGGACATGAAGCTTGTTGAACAATTATGGCTAACAACCGAAGATTTATTGTTGATCGAATCCCCTGATGCAGCAATGCAAGAGCTATGCAGGCTGCCTTTGAACTCATTAAGGTTTATCCAAAATAAATTAGGTAACAATGACTCTCAATACCTGAGTTCTTATCAAAATTTAAGTAATGCACTTAATAGCGGTAAAATATTTTTAGTGAAATTTCATCGTTGTTGGTTGAAATCTCCAGCTATCATTTGGCTTGATGTAGATGATGATCGATACGAATCCAATGCTTCTGCAAGCCGCGCTATACATAAAAACTTTATGGTTAACTCCAGTGTTCCCAGTCATATTCAATCGCAATTAAAGTTTTTATACTCAAATGCTCAAATGCCAATAAATGCCATGTCACAGCAAGTCAGTTATGGATATGAAACTGAATCAGCTGCTCAATCAAGTAATGAAAGTGCAGATTACTACAAGATTGATAAAACCAAAGAAAAGAAAGAGCCAAACCACTGGGTCAAAATCCGAGCCATGTACGATGATCTTTGGGATACACCATTACCTGCCAAAATCACATTATATATAGATGATAACGTACATGAGCAAGGGGTCGAATTAGCCTGTGCTGAAGGTAAAAACACGTATTCGGGTACGTTAAAACAAGCACAGGCAACTGAATCTGAACCGGGTGTTGCATTATTTAAAGATATCCCAGATGGAAAAATTGTTGCTGAGATTGAAAAAGATGCCGGTGAAGAAGAAAATATTAAGCAACTAAAAAATGAATTAAGCGCAACATTAGATGGAGCTTATCGTGGGTTGGTTGAAGACATGACATCATTTCAAGAAGATTGGGATAAATATAGTTATGCTTCATTGGTTTTAGATTACACAGGCGGTTTTTGGGATGGGTGTATGGGCTAAAGATCAGGCCGAAATATTTGATGTAGATACATGGAAGAATCTGGGTAATACCATTGGGCAGGGCGCGTCCGATGCCATGTCTTATGCCGCCGACTACATTCCTGAGACCTATGATAAAATTAAACAATCCGTTGATGAAAGTATTCAAACAATAGATGAAAATAAAGACAATCTAATCAGTTGGCGCTGGTGGAATGCACAGGTGAACGACACCGTTGATGGTGCTGTTAAAAAAGTAAAAGATGATATTGAAGAAATTTCAGAATTTTTAGAAGAAAGTGCGCAGTCGGTTAAAAAGCTCATTAAATATCAGGATGATATATTAGAATTGCCAAATAAAATATGTGAAGGGGATGCACGAGCTGTACAAAAATTTATTGAAGGCCCGTTAAAAGATATTCACCCCGATTTAAGCGAACAAATATTAACGTCAACCACATTTTATATTGCCCTTGAATTAATTGAAGATCATGAGTCTGCACTGACCTATTTTGCTTATGTAAATTTATTTATGGAGTCAGTGCCACCGAATTTTTATGCCTATTCAGGTGGTAAAGCCGCAGCGTATATTGTCATTGAAATCATATTATTGTTAGTTGTATCATTTTTGACAGCAGGGGTAGGAACAATAGCTAGATTAGCCACATTGGCAGCGAAATTTTTAACCACAAGTACAAGAGTGGCAAAAACCATTAACCAAGCGCAAAAAGCGCAAAAAGCGTTTAAACAAACCATCGAAAGTTTTGTAGACAGTGCGGATATATTAAATGACCTTGGCCAGAAACTAAATAAAGCCAGAGGCGCAGGATATAAATCTAAAGGAAATAATAACGGTACGTTATTATTGAAAAAAGAATCCATTAAACGAGATAAACGCTGCCGAATGTGTAAAACCCAAAAACATAGCACACCTAGAAAAGCATCGGGTGGCAGCTTAACGTATTCTATTTGAGGTCAAAATGTCAGGAAATATTAATAAAGACACTAATTATAGAAAAAACATATTAGAAGTGATTAAAAAAAGAGATGATTATGACGATCACCCTATTAGCCACGGAATTAAAATGCAGGCCCATCATCTGATATCCGGTGATGGCGTGAAAGATATAGCCAATAAAAATTTAGTGAAAGCTTCAGGATATAATATTAATCATGAAAACAATGTTGCATTGATCCCCAGTACATTTGCTGGGGCGTGTCATTTAGGTTGTCAATTACATAGAGGCAATCATACCTCGACAGTAGATATCTTAGAGCATGATGATCCAGATAATGAACATCCTGAACAATACCATGTCACGGTAGAAAAATTAGTTCTTGAAGTAGTTGATAAACTTACAAGTTGTGTAGATCTTGAATCTGAAAAGAAACGTGTTGTGAAAAATTTAGATGCAGTATCTAAAGTTTTAGCAAAAATGATTCATGAATTTAGTAAGAAGGCGCAATTAACACAAGTTTATCAATCTTTTAAGTATGAAGGCTTATTAAAAGATATTGGTTGTTCTGGAGCAAACTATATGGGAGATCATGACGAAAAAAAGAGTTGTATTCATGGGAGAAACCATAAAGAATTTACACTTAAAAAAACTATACAGAAAGATATAAAATAGAGGCAGGTAAATGAGTAAATACGATGAAGAATACTATGTTTTTGAAAGACCTATTGATGATGCAATTCCGTCTTTGATACCTGACGAGAATACTAGAGATAGACAGTACACAATAAAAAAGGTTGAGGGTCTAGCCCCTTTAAACTTCACAAATAGAATGAAGAAAAATAATTTAACAAATAATCTAGATGAAAAAATTTCTGAAATATTGTTTGATGCTGGTAATTTTTTAATAACCGATAACATATATAAAAAAATAAATTTAAAAAACTTACCTCTGGATTATACATCTGCAATATATGTTGATAATAATGAAAAGTGGCATGAAGAGTATTGGTATGTAAGAGTCACTCAAAGAATTGATTGTTGGTGCAGAGATCGCTCTCGGTATTTAAAAAAAATGATAGAGGCTACAGGTGCATTTCATGTATTTAGATATGTTCTAGATGAAAAAGTATTGGATAAAATCGAAGAAAAAGATCGGTTGATTTTTAAAATGGATAAATCAGCAATGGGTAATATCATTGTCCATAAATCATTTATGGAAGAGTATTTGTTGACTGAAAACACGAAAGAAAATTTTACCCTGATTAGTCAGTATAGAGGGTGATGGTTAAGCGCTCTTAATATTGTAAATCTATTGCCGATTGCGATTGAGAGTGTTCTAGTAAGTTAAAATTACAATATCAACAATCAACAGGGTGTTCGAAAGTGATTTTTTTATTTTAGACTAGTATGCATACAAATCTATAAAATTGAGGCAGACAAATGAGTAAATATGACGAAGAATATTATGTATTAAGACGTTTTCGTGATGATGAATCTATACCGTCACTTGCTCCCGATAAAAATACAAATAACAGAGGTTATACAATTGGGAGAGTAGAAGGGAATTCACCATTGGTGTTTTTTAATTCAATTAAAGACTATCAGTTACAAACTAATTTAGAAGAAAATATTGGTGAGATTCTTTTTGATTCTAGTTATCTGTTAATTTCAGATAAGGTCTATAAGAAGATAGTTTTAAAGAATTTGCCTTTGGATTTTACGCCTGCAATTTACATTGACAATAAAGAAAAGTGGCATGAAGAATATTGGTATGTCAGAGTAACAAAAAACATAGATTGTTGGTGTAGAGAACATTCAGAATATTCTAAGAAATCTATTGAGGCTACTGGCGCTCATCATATTTATTGCTATGTATTAGATGAAAAAGTTTTAGATAAAATTGAAGAAAAAGATCGGTTAATTTTTGAAATGGATAAATCAGCCATGGGTGATATTGTTATTCATAAATCATTAATGGAGGAGTTGTTGGATGTTGGGTGTGCTGAAGAGAATTTCACATTAATAAGTGAATACGAAGGGTAAGGTCCGCGCACGCTTAATCAATCGGGTGCACTTGGAATTAAAATGACGCACCCTTTTTTAAATCGTGTCATTCATGCCATATAATGTATGAGGCGCGAACTATCCATTTATTGATAAGTAAATGATCCAAGATTAACCCGCCACTAGCGAATATAACCCTTCATTCATACAAATAATACCTGATTGTTATAGATTATTTTGTGTTGAATGCAGCTCAATAAATAATCAATCATTTGTTCCAATTGTCATATTCCCCATAAATTTAGTAGATGCAAAAAAAGCAATTTCAAGTAGAATATGGGGCTGTTAAAGCCTGCAGAGTAACTAATTTGTAGTTACATATTTGTAGTTACATATTTGTAGTTACATATTTCTGCTGCACTTGTTACTTCTATTGTGTGTATTTCATGTTTTTTTGCTGAAATTATTTAGAAAAGGAAAGATTATGATTAATTTTCACTTCAAATCAACTGCTTATGATGACGATACCTTTCGGGTACTTTCGTTTAGTGGCACCGAAACCATGTCATCATTATATCAATTCACCATTAACTTAGTGTCTCAAAAACCCGATATTGAATTTTCAAAAATGGCAACCGAAGGGGTGCAACTCAGTATTGTTGATGAAGTTTCTGGCAAAACTCGGTATTTCAATGGAATGGTTAAAAACCTATATTTAACAAATTTGCGTACTGGCGGATTATTTGAGTATCAATTGGTGATGGTGCCCAGAATATGGATGAAAACACAGGTCACACAAAATCGAGTATTTTTAGATAAAAGTGCTTTGGATATTATTTTAGATGAATTAAAAAGTACAGAACATCAAGATGGACACCCAATTTTAGCTGATGAAGATCATGAAGGCATTACTGACTCAGACTATGAGGTTAGAGAGTATACAGCCCAGTTTGAAGAATCGGATTTTGATTTTATTTCACGATTGATGGAGCACGAAGGCATTTTCTACTTTTTTGAACATGATGATGCAAAAGAAAAGTTAATAATTGCAGATGGAAATGGTGATTTATACAGTATTAATGGTGATGAGAGCGATGCGATTGTACCGTTTAATTCTGATAAAGAAGGCAGTCATAATGATAATTTGGTTGTCTATCATTTTTCTCGTTTTCAAACCCATTACCCAAAAAACCTTATTATATTAGATAAAAACGAAAACCGCCCTGATTTGCCATTACAAAAATACATTGATTTAGCAGCAGATTCAGATATACCAGGACTTGGCCATGTCACTGAATTTGCTAAAAACTACAAAACCCCAGAGGAATTAGAGCGAATCATTGTTGTAAGAAATCAGGAATATTTATGTCGTCAAGGCAGCTCAAGCGGTGAAGGTAATAATTATTTATTTTGCGCGGGTG
Source organism: Marinicellulosiphila megalodicopiae (assembly GCF_045862395.1). NCBI lineage: Bacteria > Pseudomonadati > Pseudomonadota > Gammaproteobacteria > Oceanospirillales > Marinicellulosiphila > Marinicellulosiphila megalodicopiae. The sequence goes on along the minus strand of NZ_AP023087.1, from coordinate 2,490,019 downwards.
CCTTTTTTAATTTACAAAATTGTTACAGAGAAGATTTTGATCAAAAGTACTTATTAACATCGGTTAATCACCGGGGTTCACAAGATATTATCACTTGGGGCAACATCGGAAATACTCATTACCATAATACATTTGAGTGCATTCCATTTACATTAAACTATAGAGCACAACGCTCTACGCCTGTGCCAAAATGCAACAACATGATTATAGGCACAATTGAAACAGCAGGCGATGACACAGGCCGAGCGGATATTGACGAAAAAGGTCGTTATAAAGTGAAAATGGGGTTTGATATCAGTGATGCCGAGGATGGCAAACATTCGCATCGAATTCCAATGGCGCAGTCGTACACCGGCGAAAATGGAGGAATCCATTTTCCGTTAGCCCCTGGCACTGAAGTGATTATCGCGTTTTTAAATGGGGATGTTGACCGTCCAGTTATTATGGCCGGATTACCTAATGACGTGCATCAAAGTGTTTCAAAAACTGAAAACAGCACAAGCAATATCATTAAAACTTACAGTGGAATCACTATGAGTTTTAATGATGGCAAAGGTGTAAAAAAAGAAGAAGAATCTTCCAATGATTCATCAGTAGCCAAACAAGGCGCAAAGCAAAAAATTGGATTTGTTGCTAACAATAACAAAACCCCCGCTAAGCCTTTAAGCGTTAGTGATGAAGATATTAATACTCAAGAAAATGATAAGGTTGATGCTTATCAATCTTTAGATATTGGTTTAATTCATAGTCAGTCAAACGCTAAGTTAATCAATAAGCAATCATTAACCATGCAGCAACAACATATGGCTGATTCCTCAAAAGAAAAAGAGAAGAAACAATCCAAACCTAAATCCGATAAACATAAACTTGTTTTGTTGGATAGTAAAACAGAAAAAGATACCGAATCTGAAAATAACTTTTCATTAAAAGTCCCTTATAAAGAAGGCTTAAACAGTTATTTAAGAATGGGGATTAATCGTAAAGAAGATAATTTTTCTGAAAACTCACAAAGCACTGAAGATAAAGAACACATATTTAACACAGAAAACACAAGCTGGTTTGATTATACCGATGGCGATAAGCTATCAGTGACTATGGGTGAAAAATTCGAGTTAATTAACAGCGGTGAGTACGATTTAAAAATTAACAACGGTGACAAAAAAACCAAAAAACAAACCACTTTCCACGATAGTTTTTATCATGATGAAACCGATGGATTTAAACGCTCAACAGTTGCGAATGTTAAATCGGATCATTCTCAATTTGGCGATAATGAAACATATTATGACGGATTGTTGTGTCAGGCTAACACCGGTTTAAATACAAATATTAATGTATCTGGTCAGTTAAAATTATCCTATGCCAGCAATGTGAATGTGGTTAAAAACACTTCAGTGAGTTTTTCTTACGAAGACACTTTCGATTACGTTATTGGTGACGCGCATAAAATTTCTAAAAATGAAAATATTGAATCTTTAGAAAAAGTCCAACTTTATGTGGATACCTCAACAAGTTCGGATTTTAAAAAGCATATTGATGATCTTAAAAAAGATACGGATAAAGGCGAAGAGCTAATTAAAAACGTATTAAAAGACAATGCGATTTTGGAAATTGTTAAATCCAAATCAAACAAAAAAGACAACAAGAATACCGATACTATTTTTGCATTAAGTGCAGCCATAAGTGCAGCGGCGTTATTGTCTGCAAAAGACATCAAAGGTAAATCAACCGTTAAAGGCTCGAAATCAGATAACAGCAAACGCGCATCACAATTAGTACTAGCAAAAGATCAATTAACTTTAGCGACAAATGATGGCGACAAAAAAGAAGCCGCTGATATTGTTTTGAAAAAAGACGGATCAATGGTGTTAGAAAATAAACTTAAAGAAAGTAAAATGGAAATCACCAAAAAAGGCTTTATTGATTTAAGTTGTGCCAAAGATGCCCGTATTCGTTTATCTCGTAAGGGGGGGGGCGAATTAGACATTAACAAAGATGGCGTGATCATTTTACAAACTAAAAAGAAAAAACTAAAAGTACTCAATGACAACAGCAATCAGATTATGTTTGATGGTAAAAACATTAAAGTAAAATCTAAAGAAATGAACGTAAAAGGCAAAGTTAAATTAGGCAAGGCAGGTGAGTTATCCGTAGGATAATTAATCGGTAATTCACGCATTGAATAATTAAATACACGTATTGAGGATTAAATAATGGGTATTGAAGTTGTCAACCCAACGATGTTACAAGTCGCCTGGATTGCTCATAAAAAAGAGTTTCCCAAAGATTGTTTGAGTTTTATTGTTAAAGGTACGTTTGAGTTAGTTCAAAATGAATTAGCTAAACAGATCGATTCAATGCCTGTTACCGGCGATGAATTTGATCTGTTCAACCCAAACAAAGGATTAATTTATGAATCGGATTTTGCCTATTTTAAAGAAAATGCAGATTTGTTATTAAAAGCAAATTGTCACACACCCCAACAACAGCCTATGACTCAGTGTAATGTGACATTCAGTGTTGCAGGACAGTCACGTACCTTAACCGTTATTGGTGATCGTTATGCAATGCCATCAATGATGGGGGAGAGTTATTCTGACCCAGAGCCATTTACAACCATGCCTATTAATTTTGAACACAGCTACGGCGGCGTCGGATTTGAAAAAAATACAGTAGGCAAAGGAATTAATTCAAATGAGTCGGGTGTGAAGTGGATGCATAATGTGTTTGATTCATCACTTGGTGAAAAAGAACCCGCAAGTTTTGGTCCGATTAACAGAGCCTGGGCGCAACGCTCTAAAAAATTAGGCACCTACGATGAAAAATGGCAAAAAGAACGCTGGCCTTGGTTTCCCGAAGATTTTGAATGGGCATATTTTAATGCTGCCCATGAGTCAATGCAGTTTGACGGATATTTAAATGGCGATGAATCCATGGCATTTGAAAATTTACATCCCGAATATGAGTATTTTGAATGTCGTTTACCCAATATATTGCCGCGATGTTTTGCGGTTGAGCCTGATGGTGATGAAGATTTTAGAGAGATCGAGTTAAAACTTGATACAGTTTATGTCGATATGACTGTCCAGCAAGTTCAGTTAGTTTGGCGCGGTATTGCCCAGGTTAAAAGCCAAACCTTTACTGAATTAAGTCATGTGTATGTGCAGCAAGAATCATTAGAAGGACCCAATGCCAGTAAAGATGATCATCAAGCAGCGTTTAATGTATTAATAACGCCATCTACTGAATTTGATATGGAACCAGAAGTTGAAGAACAAGACCAAAGCGCTGTTCAAGAAGCGCCTGACGATTCTATTAAAGCTGATCCATTTGAAAACGCCATTGAGCAAAGTAAAATTCAATTGCTAGCGGCTGGATTTTCAGCTGTAAGCATTGATGGTATTTTTTCAAGTGCTAATCCAGCTGAAAAAATATCAGCAGAAATTCAAGCAATGGGATATAGCTCAGCAGAGGCAGATGAATTAATGGCAAAATCAAAAGAAAATACTAAGCAGACACTCATTGATCAAGGGTTATCAAGTGCCCATATTGATATATTGTTTCCATCAGGCAGTTAGGGGAAATTAAATGTCACAAGAATTAAGTATGATCGATCGTGAATATATTGATATTCAATATAAAAATGGTGAACGATCATTTGTAGGATTAGATCTTTCTGAAATTGATTTATCAGGGCTGGATTTATCAGATAGTGATTTTACAGGCGCAATATTATCAGATAGCAACTTAAATAATTGCAATTTATCTCGCTGTATATTTGTGCAAGCGAATTTATCCAATAGCACATTTAATCATACCGTGCTTGTTTCAGCGGATTTATCCTACGCGGATTTAAATTCAGTTGAAATGCGTCATTGTGATGTGAGTCAAGCAACCATGATTGAGACGGATTTAAGTGCGGCGATTATTGAACAGTGTGAATTTTTCGAAAGCTTTGCCCAGTTTGCTAATTTTTCTGAAACTACCATCACAGACTCTAACTTTCAAAAAGCGACCATAAAACAATCAGACTTTTCAGAGTCAAATATTAACAAATGCAATTTTAGTCATGGTGACTTTAACAACTCAAACTTCACAGGTGCACAAGCTAAATATATTAATTTTAGTTTTAGCGATATTACCAATTTAAGAATTGGCGAGTTATCGGTATTTGAGCAAGCCAATTTTAGTCAAACTTGCGCAATTGAAGCGATTTTTGAATATGCAAAATTACAAAATGCCGATTTTTCATACTCCAAATTAACGGATGCCAATTTTTTGGGTACAGATTTAACCGGCGCAAATTTAACTGCAATTGATGCCGCTAATAGCAATTTTAGTGAATCGATTTTGATTGAAGCAGATTTTTCAAATAGTCATTTATTTCAATCGACTTTTGCAAAAAGCAATATGAATAAAACAAATTTAAGTGGCAGCAATTGTTACGAAGTGGAGTTTTTTGAAGCCCAACTACAAGGTTTAAATATTAATAAAACCATATTACACGAAACTAAATTGGCAATAGGTAAACAATAATGGATCACAACCTTGCAGACCAATATATCTCACAAATAAAACAAACAGGTAAATTAAACACGGCATTAATTTGCGATGTTGACTTTACCGGTAAAAACTTAAGTGATGCGGATTTATCTCATATCCAGTTTCATTCGGTGGTATTTGATGGGGCCATATTAAACTCAGTTGATTTTACTGGTGCTCACTTTAAACAATGCTCATTCATAGGAGCACAATTAAAAGGGTGTAATTTTAGCGAAACAATGATTGAAGGCGCACGCGAGTTTACCAGTGACATTAATCAAGCTGACACATTAATTGAGTCATTAGAATTACCCCAATCTGCCGCTCAATATTATCAAGACAATCAAATAGTAGGGTTTAGCCAAAGTTACTGTGATTTTTCTGGAGCAGATTTAACCTTAAGTATTTTTAATCAAGCCCAAATAAAATTAAGTAAATTTGATTTGGCCGACCTGTCAGGTGTGAGTTTGATTAGCACACAACTTGTGCAATGTAGCTTTACTAAAACCGATTTTAGCTCATCTAACTTTAATGAGGTCCAAATCAGCCAATGCGACGCAATGCAAAGTGTGTTTACTAAAACCACAATGACACAATGCCTGTTTGAACAAAGTAATATAAGTGATGTTACATTAACACAATCGACTTTGGATCAACTGAGTTTTGATACCGTACTTTTAAATGATACGACGTTTGTGGATTGTGATATCACCCAGGTAAAATTTGAATCTTGTGAAATTAATCAAACATTAATCAGAACCTCGCAATTAAGCCAAGTATTATTTGCGCAATGTTTACCAAAACAAATTGAATTATCACAATGTACTGCTGAAAAATTATCCTACATTAATATGGATTTAACCCAGATGCCGAAAATGTCAGGTGATTATTCAGATTGTTTATTCATTGAGTGTCAATTATCAAATTTAGATTTTAAATCGATGCAATTACAAGGTGCAAATTTTGCCGATGCTCTATTAGAAAATACTGATTTTTCAAATTTAGATTTAACTGATGCGGTATTTGTAAATGCAGATTTAACCCGCAGTAAATTTTTAAACAGTCATCTTATAAACACTGATTTTAGTGGATGTAAATTAAATGGCAGTGATTTTAGTGGCGCAACAATAACTGAGGGGACATTAAGTGAAAGTGAATGCTTATCCACTCAATTTAAAAATTGTGTAATTGATCAAAGCGATTTTTCGAATTTAACATTAAATAATGTCAGTTTTAATCAGGCCGTTGTGTCCAATACAGATTTTACGGATTCTGCATTTATTGAAGTTGATGCGATGCAATCGAAATTTGAAGATTGCATAATGACACAAATCAACATGAGTGATGTCACCTTTAAAGAGGCCGAATTTTTAACCAATGAAATAAGTGAAAGTGTCTTTAAGAATGTTAATTTCAGTTATGCCACTATTTCAGTAATGGATTTATTAGATAGCGAAATTTCAGCGTTAAACTTCAGTTATAGTCAAGTTTATAATATTGATTTGTCTGAGAAAATATTGGTGGATTGTGTGTTGCATCATAGTGAAATATTAGCCAGCAATTTTCAAAAATCTGATTTAATGGGGATGAATCTGTCACATTGTAATTTTACTGATGGGGACTTTTCGTTTGCCAAATTAAGCACCTGTATTTTTGAAAAAAGCATGTTAGATCAAGTTGATTTCACATCCGCTGATTTAAGTCTGTGTAATATGACCGATGTATCTGCATTAGCCGCTGATTTTTGCGATGCAAATTTAACCAGTAGCGATTGCCAAAATGTGAACTTTTTAGCAGCAAATTTTGAAAAAGCAATATTAAATAAAGTTAATTTCTCTAAAGGGAATTTAAGAGAGTGCGATTTAAGTCATGCAAAAATTCATGATACTGTGCTGCATAATACCAACTTAATATTTGCTAATCTGTCACATGCACAGTGTATTGGATCTAGTTTTATGGATGCAGATTTGCAAGGTGTCAATGTCCATCAATTGTTAGAACAAAACGTAATTTGGCAGGGTGCAAATAAACAAGATTGGTTAGAAACCGATCCATTATTGTCCAATGCGCAGACTTTTAAGCCACCTAAACCCGCAAAAGTATAAATTTAAATAAATACTCAGTATAAAAAGGTCGAATATGTTAAATCTATTAGAATCACAAAATAGCTCGGTTCAATACAGTTTTACCAAACAAGCGAAAGTCACTAGAGTGGATGATCAAAAAATTTGGGTCAGACTTGAACACGCCCAGGCAAGTTTTGTGGTTGAGTGTTTATGTGCCATGTTGCAAACCTATCAACCAAGTGTCGGCGATACTGTATTGGTAAATGGTGATAATTTTAAATTGTGTTATATCATAGGCGTAATTGATGCTGTAACAAAAAATGAAGCAACAATTCACCCAAATAAAATTAATGAAATTAAAAATACAAACGGTGCCGTGGCAAAATCTTATACAAAAGAAGGCAGTGAGTGCTTAGCAGTTGAAGATGAAAATGGATTCTTATTATTTGAATACGACAGTGTCAAAAAGCAAAGCAAAATATTTTCGCCAAAAGGTGATTTAACCTTTAGCGCGTTAGAAGGCGGAATTAATCTATACAGCGCAGAGCACATTAAATGCCATTCAATAGGCGCTATTGATTTACAAAGCAGCACCGCTGCACAATTACGTGTGGCTAATCATGAAAAACAAACAGCCATAAATCTATCAAACGAAGCGATGAGTATCAGTACAAATCAATTGGCTTTAGAGGCTAACCAGGCGCAAGTAAATGTAGATCACAGCCATTTAGTTGGTAAAACACTTAATACAGTGTTGGATCATTCAAAATTAATGGTCACTAAATTAGAAACCCATGCGGGGCGAATTTTAGAAAATGCCAAAAATATCTATCGAAATATTGAGCAGTTAAGTCAAACCAAAGCAAAACGTATGCGCACAATGGTTGAAAAAGATTACCAGCTAAAATCAGAATCAAGCACCATACATGCTAAGAAAAATATAAACATCGATGGTGAAAAAATTAATTTAGGTTAAGTTAAGTAGGAGAATAATATGTTTGGAATGTCCTCAAAAGGCGGCGGAATGTCACAAGCGTTTCCTGATGTGTGTAAGACACCCATGGCGCCTTCGCCTATTCCATTGCCTTATCCAAATATGGCAATGTTAAATCGCGCTAAAAAAGAATCTAAAAAAGTAAAAGTAAAAAATAAAGGCGCGTTTACCATGAAAAGTAAAGTTGGTTCTTCTAATGGAGATGAACCAGGTACATTAGGTGGACTGATATCAGGTAAATCACGCTCGGTTGCTAAACCTGCTAAAGGCAGTTCAAAAGTAAAAGTAGAAGGCAGTCCTGCAATTTATCAAACCTGTATTTTTGGCCATAATGGAAATAACGCGAATATGCCTGTGGGTTTTCATACATTACCTTCGCAAACAAAAGTAACGATTTTGTTTTAGCTCTGTTTTTTAACTCTCTGTTTTAATGGGGGAGGGTAAGGGTAAGGGGGGTGTTTTAATAGGTGGTTTTGATAGGAGGTTGTGTTGCCAAAATATCGTGTATTGCATAAAAATCAGTTTAAATTTGAAAAATTAGTCTCGTATTGCCAACTGCAAACGCGTTTAACGGTATCAAATAGTAAACATCAAAATGTGATATTTAAGCAATTTATTATTAATCCAAATAAACATCAACAAACAGAAACAACCGATCAGTTTGGTAATGTTAACGCACAATTTACAATTGATTATGCAATCAAATCATTAGTATTAACAACCATTCATACAGTAGTCACTCAGTCTTTTTCGCCATTAAATATGCAACAATCCGTTGATTTAAATCAATACAATGCTAAAGATTTAATTGAACAAAATAGTGAGTTATCACACTATTTTAAAGACAGTCAATTTATACAATACAATGAAACGATCAAACAATACGCGCAACAATCATTTAAACCAAACAAACCTATTTTAGAAAGTTGTATAGAGTTAAATACACGAATATATAATGATTTTAAATTTGATCCAACCATTAGCAATGTTAACAGCACCGCAATAGATTGTTTTGAAAACCAAGGTGGTGTGTGTCAAGATTTCTCACATTTGGCCATTGCCTGTTTACGAAGTGTAGGATTAATTGCAAAATACATCAGCGGATACGTAGATACTAAAGTGGACAGTCAAATTAACTATGTTCCAAGCAAAGATGTATCTCATGCGTGGTTTGCGTTGTTTGAGCCAATTCATGGCTGGATAGAGTTTGATCCAACTAATAATTGCTTAGCAACCGATCGTTATATAAGATTAGCTTTTGGTAACGATTATGAAGATGTGTGCCCACTACAAGGCGAAGTGAATACACAAGGTGGACACAGTTTAAAAGTCAGCGTGGATGTGGAACGGTTAAATTAAAATGTAAATTAAAGCAGACAGCGCACTTTTTAATTGAATGTTTTTTTGTGTCAGTCGAAGTGAATCTAATCAGAAAAGTCCATAATGAAAAATATACAATCAAAAATGCAAAGTTATCATTCCAATTAATAATTGGAATGTATTTAAAATTTAGACGGGTGAGTAAAACAAGCAATGACTAATATGAAGTTAGTAGAAATAATTAAATTTCAAACTGAAGAAATATTTCAAATCGAAAGCCCAACTCAAGCGTTAATTGCATTAAATCAATTAACCCCGCGTGAATTGGCGTCCATACCAAAAATAGCCAGCTACAAAGAGCGTTGGATGACCATCCCTGCTGATTTAGAATACCAAATCAAAAATGGCATGGTGTTTTTAGTGCGAAACTCAGTAAATGATGTCGTGCTTCCTGCTGTGACCTATGACAAAGATAATATACTAAAAGACCAAGTATTTGATGACACCACCGACCTAGTGCATGAAAGCTTAAGAATTAATTCAAGTTTACCAACTGCCTTTAAAATGGGGCTAAAATTTCTGATCAAAGACAAACCCACTCCTTTAAGTGCAAGAATATACGAAGCCAATGTAGGAAATTCAGGTGACGAACAATCATCGATCAGTTCAATAAATCAGTCAGAAGATAAAGATGTAAAATATAATGAAGGCTTGAGTAAACAAGACGAAAAGAATAAAGACTCTCAAAAGAATGACTCAAATAATCAAGAGTCAAAAGAAAAAGCCCCAGCAACTAAAACTGAAGAAGAAAAACCAAAAGACGAACAAGAGAAAAAATGTGAGACTTGCGGTAAGGCTTATGATGCGGAGTGCCCAGGGTCTAACAAAAAAGCTAAGAGAATTGAAGGTTATGAAGTTGGCAAAGGTACAAAACTTGGTGAATATATTGCTGAAAATTGGGGGTTTGGAGATGATATCAATAAACATCCTTGGAATTACGAAATTGGTAGAACTAGTGATGATAAACCTATTCCTTCGTTACAAGCACATCATTTAATAGATTCAAATACATTAAGAAGTAGCTCAAAAATAAGAAATGTTGCCCAAAAATTTGGGTACAATATTAATAGTAAAGATAATGGAGTGATGCTTCCAAGTGCAATGGAACTAGCATGCCATCTAGAAATCCCCCTTCATAAAGGATCGCATGATGCTACTTATACAGATGTGAAATCAAATACAAATACAGAGGTGTTTTTACCTTATCCTCAAGCTGTAGCGCAAAATGTTATAGATATAATAGTTGAAATTGAAGAGAGTGGTAAATGTATTCTTGAAAGTGGTAATAAATTTATTGAAGAAATGAATGAATTAAGTGAAATAATTTTAGGAAATATTTCATCATTTACATGGACAATTTCTTCTGATGGAATAGATTATAAGTCAAATGGGACCGGCTGTGGTAATCCAAACGCAAGTGAGACTGAAATAAATAGTAGAAGAGGGATACCTGATAAAAGAAAAGATAAAGGTAAAATGTGCGCTTTAAGAGAAACTAATGAAAAGCATATATTTCCAAAAGAAGAAATTAATGAAATTAGCAATGTAACTTTAGAAATAGGAAAATAACATGGTAAATTTAGATCAATATTATGTAGTACACTCTGAAAATACAAAAAATTACCCAATGATGAATGGGGAAATTACACCTAATATAAGATCTCAATGTTCAGGTAAATATAGAGATGACAATGGTGATAAAATATTAATAAATAATAGGATCGAAATAGAATTAGCGCCTGAAGATTATAGTTATCATATTAATTTAGCGTTTCCTAAACCTAATAAACCAGAATATGTTGATTTTCATATGTATGATTTGGAGCAAAGTGTATCAAATAAATTTGTTGAAGCATTTGAAGGATTCCCGGGTGTACAGTTTTTGCAAGGGACTGAAGGTGAAGTTATTAATGAATTAAAATTAGATTATTACCTTGTTCATTATTTACAAGCTATTAAGTGTATGGATATGGAAAAATCAAAAGTTAAAACCAGCAAGAGTGGTAGAATTATTTCATACGAAAAATTAGTTCTTAATTACGAAGTTTTAAATAATATTCCTGAAGATCAACGTTTAATTTTTTGGCTATGGGAGCGTCCTTCGACGCGTATAGTCCACCAAAAATTTGTAGATATCTATAATGAAGCAGGTTTAAAAGGCGCTCGTTTTGTACCAATAGAACAATACAATGAAGAAACGGCGTTTATGTGATTGATTATTAAAGGTGATGCTACCAATGATCACCTTTAATAGTGAATATGTAATGCTTGGTTAGCATTTATTTATTATGTATTTCTTAGTTGGCTTCCAGAAAATGATTAATTTAATAAATTTGTTTAAAAAAGGACAATTTAATGGCTAAAAATGATCAATATTATGTAATTCATTCAGTAAATAATAAAAACTTTCCTATGATGCAGGCTTCAACTAAGCCAAAGCTTAAGTATCTATACTCAGATAAATATCTTGACGATAATGATGATATAAAATTAATTAACAATCGAATGGAGTGTCAATTAGCGCCAGAGATTTATTCCTATGAAATAAATTTAGCAAAACCAATTCCAAAAGATCCGAGATACGTGGATTTTCATAGCTACGATTTAGAACAAAGTGTATCGGAGAAATTTGTTAAGGCATTTAAAGATTTTCCTGGTATTCAATTTGTACAAGGCACTGGTGGGGAAGTGATTAATGAGTTAAAACTGGATTATTATTATTTACACTATTTATATTCAATTAAGTGTTTGGACTTAGAAAATGCTAAAGCTGATGTGAGTTTTAGTGGGCGAATTATTCAATATAAAAAATTGGTATTAGATTACGAAGTATTAGACAATATTCCAGAAGAACAACGCTTAATATTTTGGTTAAGAGAAGATCCAATGACGTGTATCGTTCATCAAAAATTTGTTGATGTGTACAATGAGGCAGGATTAGAAGGCGCACGCTTTGTACCGATTGAAAAATATAATGCTAAAACTGCTTTTATGTGATTGAGCATTAAAGGTGATGCTACCAATGGTCACCTTTAATGGTTAATGCTTGGATGGAAATTTTTTATTATGTATGTCTTAGTTGGCTTTCCGAAGCCAATGTAGGAAATTCAGGTGATGAACAATCATCGATCAATTCAACAAATCAGTCAGAAGATAAAGATGTAAAATATAATGAAGGCTTGAGTAAACAAGACGAAAAGAATAAAGACTCTCAAAAGAATGACTCAAATAATCAAGAGTCAAAAGAAAAAGCCCCAGCAACTAAAACTGAAGAAGAAAAACCAAAAGACGAACAAGAGAAAAAATGTGAGACTTGTGGTAAGGCTTATAATGCGGATTGTCCAGGTAGTAATCCAGATAAAGCATTAAAATCTGATTTAGATGGAAATAGTAAAACATTAGAAAAAAAATATTATGGACAATATTCTCTTTTCAAATGTTACGGATGCAAAACAAAAAATAGCTTATGATGATGAGGGTAATAGGCTTAAAAAAGATGACTGGCATAAAAAGCACCCATGGTATTATAAAGGTAAAGTTAAGCGCTCTATTGAGGCGCATCATTTAATTGTAAGTGAATCAGTTCGATCACCATCAAGTTATAAACCTATTCTTGAGAAATTTGGCTATGATATTAATTGTAAAGAAAATGGTGTGATGTTACCGTTTTATATGGATCTAGCCTGTCATTTAACTGTACCGCTTCATAGAGGAAATCATGATCAAGGAGAGGGTTTGGCTAGTCATAATTATCCAGATTCTGTTATTGTTTTACTTAAAGAATTATCTGCGGAGATTGAATCTGGAAGTCTATGTGAATCTGGAAATAGTGGGGCAAATTTTAAGAGCCAAATAAATAAAATAAGTAATAATATCTTGGGTTATATTTCAAATTTCGATTGGACAATTGGTAGAGATGGAAAAGATTTTGAAAAGGATAGCCCAATTGGATGTGGAAATGTAGAAAATATAGGTGATAACAAAGATAAAGAGTGTAATTATCGATCGAATAACGAGACTCATCAGTTTTATGATGTTGAAAAAAGAAAAAACATAATTATTAATAAAAGAAATTTAAGTATTGGAAAATGATATGACTACTAATTTTAATGAAGAGTATTATTTAATATTAAGAGAAAATAATGATTACTACCCAACAATTGATGGGTTTTTACAGCCAAGATATCGAGGAATGAAAGTTAATAATGAAGATCCAGTTTGTGTGAATTTAAATCTAGCATTGACAAATGGAAAAAAAGACCAATTTGTAGATTATCATTCATCAGGTGGTGATTCTATTTGCTCTAAAGCGTTTGTCGATTTTATAATTTCATTGGGTACAGGTGGTGTACAGTTTTTAGAAGGCACCCATGGGACTATTGTTGAAAAGTTAAAACTAAAATATTTTTATATGCATGTTTATCGAAGGATAAGATGTATTGATCAAAAAAAATCAGATTTAGATATTGATGAAACTGGATATATAGATAGTATTAAGAGCATTTCAATTGATGCGGAAATTTTAAATAAAATACCACTTGAAGAAAGGCAGATTTTTTTCTTAGATGAGTCTGCTTACATTAAATTATTTCATCAAAGTATTGTTGAAAAAATTCAAGCTACTGACATGAAAGGGTTCCAATTTGTTAAAGTGAAAGATTGGAGTATTCATTCTGCTTTCAGTTAATTTTAAAATAGATTAAAACCACAAGATCATCATTAGGGATACTAAAGTGGATAGTCAAATTAACTATGTACCCATTAAAGATGTGATGTATCTCATGCGTGGTTTGCGTTGTTTGAGCCAATTTATGGCTGGGTAGAGTTTGATCCAACTAATAATGGCTTAGCAACCGATCGTTATATAAGATTAGCTTTTGGTAACGATTATGAAGATGTGTGCCCACTACAAGGCGAAGTGAATACACAAGGTGGACACAGTTTAAAAGTCAGCGTGGATGTGGAACGGTTAAATTAAAATGTAAATTAAAGCAGACAGCGCACTTTTTAATTGAATGTTTTTTTGTGTCAGTCGAAGTGAATCTAATCAGAAAAGTCCATAATGAAAAATATACAATCAAAAATGCAAAGTTATCATTCCAATTAATAGTTCCAATTAATAGCGCGTGTTATTTAAACAGAGCTTTCCTAAAACAAAATCCTTATGTTTCAGACTTCAAAAAATCATACGTTTCTAAGAGCTAAAACCTGTTTAACCATACTTGCGCGATAAAACAAAAAGTGCCAACGATGACCACCTAGTTGATGCCATAAAATGGCGCTTCGTAAACCAAATAATAATGTTGCACGAATTTTATCTGCCACACGTTCGTTACGAATATGTTCACTATTGCCAAGTACTTTAATGCTAAAGTTCAACGTGCTGACGGATTCTTTGTAGGTATTAGCTAAACCAGAAATAACCGATTCATGGGTAAAGTCATCAAAGTAGTCCGCTTGATTTTGCACCTTCTTTAAGTTGGTGCCAATCAATGCCAATCGCGTTTTGTCTTTACGAATTTTACTTTCAATATGCAATAAACTCATGGCGTATTTCATAATGTGGCCTTGAGTTTTACCATCGCTAAGATGGGATTTTATTTGCGCGATGCCTTCTTGTACATTTTCAATGCCACCGTAAATATCCATTGTATTGTCTGGTGATGTATTTAATGTGCCTTTGCTTATTTGCTGACACATTAAATCATCCAATTTTCCTGTATTGGCTAAACGGTCAACAAGGTATGCACTTTGGAAAACACCCGCCAGCGCCAGTGCGCGTTCATTTGACATAATATTTCTTATTATTGAATGAATTGTTCAATCACACCGCCACCAAGGCAAATGTCATTGTCATAAAATACAGCGGATTGACCAGGGGTAATGGCACGTTGTGGCTCATTGAATTTTACAATGTATTGGCCATCAACAAAATCAATCACGCAGTCTTGATCAGGCTGGCGATAACGATGTTTGCATGTCAATGTCATTGGTAATTCTGGCTTTTGGCCTTTTACCCAATCAATCTCGCTTAAACTTAAGCTGTGAGAGTACAGCATTTTGTCACTGCCTGCTTGCACAGCGGTTAACACATTTCGATCTAAATCTTTTGCGCCAACAAACCAAGGCGCTTCAGGGTAATTTTTTAATCCGCCAATTTGCAAACCTTGGCGTTGGCCTAATGTGTAATACATTAAGCCTGTGTGTTTGCCAATCACATCGCCGTTGGGTGCTTCAATGTTACCAGGCTGTGCAGGTAAGTATTGTTGTAAAAAGTCTTTAAAGCGACGCTCACCAATAAAACAAATACCCGTGCTGTCTTTTTTATTGTGCGTAATTAAGTTTTGCTCTTCGGCAATTCTGCGAACTTCTGGTTTTTCTAATTCCCCAACAGGAAATAACGTCTGAGCTAATTGGTCTTGATGCACCGCGTGCAAAAAATAGCTTTGATCTTTGTTGGTGTCTAGTCCTCGTAATAAATACGTTTGCTGATCATCCGTGCGTAAACGGCAGTAATGACCGGTTGCAATTTTTTGCGCACCTAGAATTTTTGCGTAATCCAAAAATACTTTAAATTTAATTTCTTTGTTACATAAAATATCAGGGTTGGGCGTTCTGCCTTCTTTGTATTCGTGTAAAAATAACTCAAATACATTGTCCCAATATTCGCTGGCAAAATTAGCTTGATGAAGCTTAATGCCAAGGGTATCGCAAACCGCTTGTGCGTCTTTTAAGTCTTGTTTTGCGGTGCAATATTCAGTGTTGTCGTCTTCGTCCCAGTTTTTCATGAACAGGCCTTCAACTTGATAGCCTTGTTGCATCAATAAATATGCACTAACCGAGGAATCAACACCGCCGGACATACCGACAATGACTTTAGTGCCTGTGGCAGGTTTAGTTTCTAATGGGTTCATCAAGAGCCTTTATATCAAATGAGCGACCGGCTAAATAATCTTCAATATTTTGTAGAACCAGCGGGCTTCTCAGTGTGTTTTGTTGTTCAAGTGTTTTGATTTGATCTAAATCTAGCCAATGAATGGCCATAATGTCAGGATCTAATTGATCCGATTTCTGTTCAAGCAACTCCCCAATTATCGTACATCTCAAATAGTGAGTTTGATTATTTTTTGCAAAGTAACGATAAAAGCCTAGCAACGCTGTTGGGCGAATTAAATAACCGGTTTCCTCAACAGTCTCACGAATACAGGCTTCAATGAGTGTTTCATTCCCTTCAACATGGCCCGCAGGTTGGTTATAAACGGATTTGCCAAATTTGTGTTCTTCAACCAATAAAAATTTACCATCATTATGTACGATGCTAGCAACGGTTAAATGGGGAAGATTAGATCGAAGATCGGACAAAACAGGCACTCAAATCAAAACAGGGTGGGCATTTTACTGAATCAAGGCGCTAACTAGAAGTAATATTTGTAAAAGTTCAAAAAAGCGCTAAAGGGATGAATAAAACTGCCGATATATGTAAGGAATTCGAAAAATAGCGAAAACATTATGATTTCCCAATTAGGTCATTCAAATTTCTCACAACACACCGGTGCGCCAACATTTGCGCATCACGATAATCATGCCGATATCAAAAGCAAAACAGTAGAAAAGCAAAACGCCCTTGAAAAGACGGATCAAACCGATGTGAAGGAAGCGCAAGCGATTTCTAAAACTTTTGATGTCGATGCGTTAGTGAAAGATTTGTATGATCAACTCGCCTCAAAAGTCACACTTCGTTCAAAGGGTAATGAGCAAGAGCAAGAGGCATTATGGCAACAAGCCAAGGAAGGTATTGCCGCAGGATTTGCAGAGGCTAAAGACGTGCTTAAGTCATTTGGTCAAATGGATGATGCTTTGAATGACAAAATTGACAGCGCCCAAGGACAATTATTTGAGCGTATAGATGATCAACAATCCGTACGTGAATTTAATAAAATTGAATCCAGTTTTGAGCACAAACAACAAAAAAGCTTTGCTTTAGAATTAACCACTAAAGAGGGCGATCAAGTACGATTGTTATTTGATCAGTCCCATCATTCAAAAGGGCGTGAAAGTGCGTCAGGGCTAGATTTATCACAAATGGATATGGATCAATTTCGCTTAGATGTAGTAGGGGATTTAAGTGAAGAAGAATTAGAAGACATCAAATCATTATTTAAAGATGTGTCTGAGTTAAGCCAGCAATTTTACAAAGGCAACATGGATCAAGCCTTTGATTTAGCCCGTGATTTAAATATTAATGGATCCTCATTAAAATCAATGGACTTGAATTTATCAAGTTATAGCTCAACCACGACACGCTCATCATTTGGACCCTCTACAGCAGGGGCGCAAATACCACAAAGCCAATCTGCTAAACATGGCATTGATCAATACAAACAAATGGTGCCAGAGCAAAACAAACCCGTAGCGATGGAGCAATGGTTAGGATTTTTAGAAGGCTTTGATAAAAACTTAGAAAGCGCAGGGTTGCCAAAGTTAGGTCAATGGATGGAACAAGCTAACGAAGCCAATGAGAAATTCATGAAAATATTTGATCAAGCAAGCGCGCAGGTTTGGCCAAGTGATATTGCGAAAATTGATGAATTGTTTTAATTAAAGCGATTCATTTGAATGTGTTTTAAAAATCCCATCGGGGATTTTTTTTGTCTAAAATAGTAAAAAATAAAGTAAGACCTAGTTTTAAAGGATCGAAAAAAGATTGAATCAGATCAAATGAAGAGTCAAATAAAACTATATACCTACTCTTAAAATGATAAAGAATAATAAAATAAAATAAAATGATAAAGATTAATGAAGCAAAATGATAAGTGAATAAAAAATAGACACTTATCTCATTATTATGCAAACAATCCATTTACAATATCAACCTTCTGTTTAGATATATATTAAAAAGGCATTGATATGAAAATCACCCCACTAATTTTAAGTTTACTGTCCTGTTTATTACTCAGTAGTTGTTTAGATCAGTTTAAAAATGTATTAAATGATGACACTGAAACTTTGACCAATACCAATACCAATACCAATACCAAAACTGATGATGATCCAATTACATGTGTTGCATTAGCATCCAGTTTGAGTTTTGAAAGTGAAATACATAATAAAACTGCTAATTTTGATGCGACATCAAGTTATGTAACAGGTTGTAATGACACCCTTGAAATAGGCTTGTATAAATGGAATTTTGGTGATGGCACTATAGTTGAAACCAATTCTCCATTGATCACACATCAATACCAAAGTGTGGGAGAGTATGAAGTTACGTTAAATCTGTCAGCTGATTTAAAAGTAACTCAAACAATTATCATTTCAGAACAAAATGCATGTGCAGATATTTCATTGAATCAAAGCAATTGTGAAACCCAAACGGATACCGATGTGTGTATTGCCCTAGCATCGCAAGCAATATTTAAAACCACCATTACTGAGGATGCGTTGTTATTTGACGCTTCAGAAAGTTATTTTTTCGAAGGTTGTCAGTTTATAGCAGTGGAGCAATACAGCTGGGATTTTGGTGACGGAGTGATTGTAAAATCGAATACACCGATTATCTCACATACATATGAATTTTCTGGACCACAAACCGTGGAATTAACAATTATTAATGAAGGTCGTGAAGTTAAATACATTGAACATATTGACTATAAGTCAGTGCAAGATTGTGATGAGGCTATGTTTATCCATAACAACATACTGGGTAAAGAAGCGGAACTTAAGGCGATGTTATTACCTGAATGTGCAGAATTTGCAACTGAGTATCATTGGGATTTTGGCAATGGCCAAAGCGCAAAAGGTTCAGAAATCATATATGTTTATCCAGAATTTGGCTTTTACACTCTCACGTTAACTGTCACTTTGGGTCAAGCGAAAATTTCAAATGCGATTACAATCGTAGTTTCACATTCGGACACAGACTTAAATTGCATAACTGTTTATGATGTACATGTGGAATTTGAAGAGATGTATAGTGAAAAAAGTACAGTGAATTTTGACGCATCTTCCAGCTACAATTATGATTGTAGTACACACAATGAATTAAATAATTTTTATTGGGATTTTGGTGATGGAACAACCAGTACAACGGATTACGCGTATATCAGTCATCAATATCAACATAATGGTGAATATGAAGTGACATTAAGTGATCATGCACATAATCCAATAGCCAGTTATTCAAAAGTAATTACCATAGAGGATGTGGGCAGTTGTGTTGATGTAGTTGTACCTGCGTCAAATGAAGAAATCGTTCAAAATATTGTGTTATTGCCAAATTGTGATTCATTTACATTACAACAAAATCCGATCATTCAAAATGCGGATAGGGTTCAATTTTCAGTTGAGCAAAATGCATTTACTCCAGAGCAATTAAGTTATCAATGGCATTCAAGTGATGGACAATCAAGTACGCAGTCAGAATTTGATATTACCTTTTCTGAAAATGGAATTTACATTATTACAGTAGAAATATTAGGGCCGAATTATTTTATATGGTCATCTTCAATTCAATATGAAGTGAAGTATGATTATTGTTCATATGCGTCTATTGCGCCACTGGAAGATGCCCGAATTATAAATGTTGACATTGAAGGATTAACCGTTAAGTTAACTTCAAATACTCAGCGTTCTGATTGTTATGGAAATGAAATAAACGTTTGGGATTTAGGTGACGGCACGGTTATTGAAAGCGAAGAATCTACAATCATTCATACCTATCAAAGTCCAGGTGAATATGATGTTCTGTTACAAACACCTTGGGGAATGGATCGTCAAACCATTATTGTAAATAATGATCAATGTGTTCAAACGACTTACCCAACGTTTTCAATTACTCAATTAAATGAATTTGAATATCGATTTGATGCAAGTGGCACTTCTTCAGGTTGTGTGGGTTTAAATTATCATTGGCGCTTTGGTGATTCACAAGAGTATGAAACTTCACAAGCTGTTGTCACTCATAATTTTGAAGAGCATGGGGAATATTTAATTACGTTAAAAACTGATAATCATAATCAAGTCAGTGCTCAGCTGAATACTCAGGCGCTCACTGGTTCTTCAACGATTATATTAAGAAGCCAGTATTATTTTTTAAATGAATATGTGCAATTTTCAGCCTTGGCACACAAAATTAAAATTAACAACGAACAGCCTGAATTGATACAAAACCAAGACACGGATATGCCAAGCACACTGCCGGCCCCTAATGTGGATTTCGCATATCAGTATGAATGGAATTTTGGTGACTCAACTCAATATATCACCGATTTAGATCAAGCATACGGTTCTTACTATCAACATGAATATGTAGTCGGTGGAACATATCAAATAAGTGTGAATGCTGCATTAATGACAGGAGAACAAATAACGGATTCTTTTGAAGTAGAGGTTGAACATATTGACAAAATTATCGCGAGTATGGAGGCTGTAGTAAATAGTAATCAAGTCAGTATAACTGCGAGTGCTGCATTTAATGGCATTGCATTAAATGCAATGCCATTAAATTATACATGGGAGCTTGGAGATGGCACGAGCTATGATGGAATCGAGCTGAGTCAGATTGACCATGTTTATACTAATGATGGGTTATATGAAGTAAAACTAGTCATCACTTCTCAAAATCAAGAATATACAAAAACGTTGAAACACGTTGTTAAAATTAAAGCGATACAATAAATCACTATGGTTAGCAGGTTCAGGTTAGCAGGTTAGCAGGTTAGATTTATAGTTAGATAAAGTGAATTAAATTAAAATAAAATGGCCTATGATGTAAAGTCAAAGGCCATTTTTTTTTGGATCTTAAAATGCGTAAAATAGATAAAAAAATAGACAATCAAATTATAAAAGCGTTAACACAAATTTGTGAGGTTGCCTTAGAAGAAATAAATGGATTTATATGGTTAACCCATAGCGTTAATTTTTCTCATTTTCCAAAAAGTTTGAAAATTATCTGTGTATTTGATTCGATTGAACATTTAAATGATTATTTAATCATAAATAATGGCGTATCATTTGGGCGATATATTCAAAAACAATTTAAAAATATAGATATTGAAATAACTAATAAGCATATATTTTTTGACACACAAGAAAAATGTATACGTGAACATAATGGAAACTGGGCAAAAAGGCTGGCTTGAATTATTTTAAATATTGTAATAATTTTGCAGCGAATATTTTAGGCGATACCGGTTTTGTAATAAAATCGGTAAAACCTTTTTCTTTTAATCCATTAAGTATTTTGTTTTGTGATTCTGCTGTTATCGCAAGTATCGGCCCTTCAAATAAATTTGATTCGCGAATGCGTTGAGTTGCTTCCAATCCGTCCATAACAGGCATGTGCAAATCCATAAAAATTATGTGATAGCTAAGTGGTCGCTCTTTTAATAAATTGATCGCCTGTAATCCATCAGTGGCAATGTCGATGTCCATATTCCATTTTGATAATAGTAATCGTGTGATTTGAATGTTAATGGGATTGTCTTCAACTAGTAATCCTCTTTTACCCATTAAATTTAAACTTTTCATATTAAAGGGTTGTTCGCTAGTATCGAGCACTAATGTGAAAGAAATTTTGCTGCCAGAGGCGTCACTTTTTTCGATAACCAATTCGCTGTTTAAATTTTTGAGAATTTTATTGCTAAGGGCCAGCCCTAAACCTAGGCCAGAAAATTCACGTTTTAAGGAATTATCACCTTGGTTAAATGGGGTGTCGATGGCGATTATTTTTTCACGATCTATGCCAATTCCTGTGTCTGTGATGGTAAAACGCACGGTCATGGTTGTGGTATCCATGCTAAGTTGTTCTATGTTACAGGTGACGGCCCCTTTTGATGTGAACTTAACTGCGTTATCGATTATGTGTGACAGTATTTGGTAGATTCTTTTTTCATCGTAATAGCAATGGTTATTTTCAAGAGTGCTATCGATTGATAGTGTCCACTTTAATTCTTTAGCTGAACATTTTAATTTGAATTCATTATCTAACTTTTTTGATGTGTCGTTTAGATTGTTTTTTGCAATATACATTGACAATCCATGGGGATCTTCAAGTTGGCTGTAGTCCATGATGTTGTCAACAATCGACATTAAGGTTTGGCAGTTTTGATTTAAAGTTTCTGTAAAATTGTTTCGCTCTTTTTTTGATAGTGATTCATCATTTAAAAAATTACCCATCGACACAATAGCATTTATTGGGGTTTGAATCTCATGGCTCATGGTTGATAAAAATTCAGTTTTCACTTTTGTAAGTTTTTCGGCTTCTTCTCTGGCAATGCGTAATTGATGGATGTGTCGATTATGAAAGATAAACTGCCAAAATTCAGTACAGACAAAAAATGAGAAAATCGTGACAATAAAAGCAAGGGATAATGCTTTAGGTATTTCAACAATGGGGGTGTAAATGTCTTTGATGAACGTTAATGCAAATAAAATGAGCAGGGGTAATAATATACAATACACACGAAGTTTCACTTCTTTGTGTACGATAAAAAAACTACTTGCTGAAATGATAAAAAAGAAAAGATAGATTAAACCACTGTCATAACCTATCACTAACACCATTACCGCTGCACCACTGTTGAAACAATGGATCATTAATAGGCGAGCAAAAGTAAAAAATTTATTAAACGAAAGGGTGAGGCAAATTGCGTATACTAAAGCATTCGCTCCGACATAAAGACCTAAATAGTGATTGCCGAGTATTAAAAAAATGACAGCATAAAATGCGCAAGCTGAACCTAATATCAGAGCAGAAATATTAAACATTCGATTCGCGAAATTAAGAGCGATATCGTCGTTATGTGTGCCTATTTGAAGCAGTTGGCTTAGCCTAATCATTAAAAATCCCAGTTTGATATATTAAGTTTAGTCAGACATTAATTAAACACCCCATAAACTTGTAAAGAAGTGTTTCTCTATTATGAAAAGTAACCCAGCAGATGATTTTGTCGCACCCAAGTGTTTAGAATCGATCGAAATTTTGTATCAAGATGATGATATTGTCGTGATTGATAAACCTTCAGGGTTATTAAGTCTTTCAGGTAAACATCCATTAAATAAGGATTCAGTGCATCATCGAATTGTGCAAGATTTCCCAAATGCATTAATGTGTCATCGATTAGATTTAGGCACATCGGGTGTGATGATTATCGCTTTAAATAAACCTGCAATTGCCCATATTAATCGCCAATTTGAATTACGCAGCATTAAAAAAACCTACCAAGCAGTATTGATGGGATCCGTTGTAAATGAAGAGGGTGTGTTAACGTTTTCCCTTAAAAAGGGAGAATTTCCACGACATGTTGTGTGCGAATTGCAGGGTAAATACAGCGAGAGCCATTATAAGGTGGTTGGTCGAAATGATGCTTCTTCGGATTTTCCCAATTCCACCAAGGTGATATTTACTCCCAAAACTGGCAGAACCCATCAATTACGCATTCACAGCCAAGCTTTTGGTCATAGTATTTTAGGTGATGATTTATACGGCGATGAATTATGCCAACAATCAGCCAATCGATTAATGCTCAATGCGTATAGTCTAGAGTTTGCCCATCCAACTAAGTCTCAAAGAATGACATTTTTGAGTGAATCATTGTTTTAATTACTGAAAAACATTGCCAAAAGTGCTTAGGACTTCAATTTTCTTGTCCTTTAAATGGTCTTAAAAAACGTGCATGATTCACATTTTGCAATGTTGTATTTTGTTTTGTATGCGCTTTCATTGTTAATAATGTTTCGCCTATGTATAGTTTACATAATGTGAAATAAATGAGAACAATATGAACAAAATATATACATTAGTATCAGCAACAATATTCGCTTCAAGCTGCACTACAGCCTTTGATAACAATCCAACGGATCAAAATAACCAACAAAACCAGCCACCTTTAGCCATTATTAAAGCGGATACTTTAGCTGGTACAGCGCCATTAACTGTGAATTTAGATGGTACCTCTTCATTTGATGATACTGGTATTGTGTTGTATTCCTGGACGGTTAATGGGGAGTTTGTCTCTGATCTAAGTGAATTAGATTACAAGTTTGATACAAGTGGTGAATACACCATTACATTAACAGTAACGGATACAAATGGGGTGACTGATATTCAAACATCCACTATCAATGTCAGCGCTGGCCAAGGGAGTACAAATTTAGCTCCAACAGCCAATGCGGGACAAAATCAAGTGGTGTTTGTGAATCAGCCAGTGATGCTTAATGGCAGTTTATCTAACGATGATAAACAAGTAACCAGTTTTCTTTGGATGATCGGCAGTGAGTCATTTAACGGTTCAACTTTAGAGTATACTTTTACTGAAGCTGGCGAATACCCTGTTGAGTTGACCGTAAAAGATCTAGAAGGCGAGTCAGATACAGTTGCCATTTCAGTCAAAGTTGAACCACGTACACAACCGATTGTTTATGCCGGCGATGATTTTACAATCGAGCAAAACCAACAAGCGCAATTTTCTGCAACCGCTAGTGATCCTTACGATGGTGTATTAACGTATCAATGGACGATTGAAGGTGAAAATTTTGATCAATTAACGGCAGTTTATACATTTGCAACAGCCGGCATTTACGATGTTGAATTTTCTGCAAGTAACCCAGTAAGCGGCACTACCACAGATGTTGTCCAAGTGACGGTAACTCAAAGCGTAAATGAAAATCAAGAACCAAGTGCAATATTTAGTGCATCAGTGTTATCTGGGATTGCGCCGCTTACAGTGGATTTCGATGCCATGCTTTCAAGTGATCAAGATGGACAAATTGATCAATATCTATGGAGTATCAATGGCGTATCGGATAATACAATGGAGCAGTTTAGTCATGAATTTACAATGGCTGGTACCTATACGATTGAATTAATTGTGGTAGATAATGAAGGCAAATCATCCGATGCGTTTGAAAAAATAATCAACGTTACAGATCCCATCGCAAATACATTGCCTGTATTAAAAGCGATTAATTCGGGTTCAAATACTTCAGTCATCTATGACTCCATTACCTTTGAGGCGGATCAATACTCTACCGGTGGTACAGTCAATTCAACTACAGATGATATAGCTGGCGCCCAAGAATTTGCCATGTTGCAAACTGAACGTTATGGGTCGTATCGTTATGAAATTCCCGTTTCAAATGATCAATATCAGGTGGAATTATTTTTTGTTGAAATGTATCAAGAAGACTCGAACCTGCGTTCATTTAATGTGAATGTTGAAAATACATCAGTGGTTTCTCAGATAGATTTATACAATACAGTAGGTCACGATACGATGTACTCGCTCAGCTCTAATGTTGTGAGCGTTAATGACAATAGCTTAACCATTGAGTTGGAATCAATTATAGATAACGCCACTATCAGTGGGTTTGTTATCTATTCGCAAAATGGTGAAGTGTTAGTGATTGAGCCCCCTATACCTGAGTTTGACGGTAATGGTCTTTCTGCCTTGGTGCCATTTCCTTTAGGTATTGCTGTTCCAGACGGAACAGGCACTAGTGGAGTGGATATTTTAACCAATACCCCACGTCAAAATATTGTGAAAAGTGATTTTACGCAAATTACCGCTGAAAATATTATGAAAATGAGCTATTTAGAAAACAGCTTTGCTAATGCTGATGCACTTGTAAATTGGGCGTTAGATAACGATTTAACGGTACACGGGCATGCTTTAGTTTGGCATCCAGATTATCAACTACCAAGTTGGGCGACCAACCCAGGTAATAATTTCAAACAGCAATACTTGAATCAAATTACAAATACCGCCACGCATTTTGCAGGTAAAGTATATAGCTGGGATGTCGTAAATGAAGCGTTATATGATGGTGCAGACAGTGGGGGTGGAGACAATGGTACTGGGTATCGCAATTCAGTTTTCTATGAGCAATACGGTAATCAAAGCTACATAGGTGAAGCATTTAGAGCAGCCAAAGCAGCCGATGGCAATGCCATATTGTATTACAATGATTTCAATACTGAACAAAATGGATCAAAAACTACAGCATTAGTTGGATTAATTTCAGAACTTGTAAATCAAGGTGTACCTATTGATGGCGTGGGTTTTCAAATGCACGTTATTAATGGATTCCCATCCATTGCAAATATTCGTACATCAATGCAAAAAATTGTGGATTTAGATGATGATCTATTGATTAAAATTACCGAAATGGATGTGAGAATTAATAATCCATATGATAATAATACAAGCAATGATTTTAATGGTCGTAATGATTGTTTAAATAGTTGTACTGGTCTTGAAACGCAAAAACAAACCTACATCGATATCATTCAAGCTTATTACGATGTGGTTCCAGAGGCGCGTCGAGGCGGCATTACAATTTGGGGTATTGCAGATGTAGATAGCTGGTATTATGAAAATAATGGCGATGCAAACTTACCTGATTGGCCATTATTGTATAACGACAATCTTCAGAAAAAACCTGCATTTTTTGGTGTAGAAGAAGTGTTGATATTGAATAATCCCGGTGCTTCCAACACCAACACCAATGCCAATGCCAACATCAACACAGTCAGTACCCGTTCATGTGATGCCGGTTACATCGCTTTAACTTTTGATGATGGCCCAACAGGCAATACATCAACGTTAGTGGATTTAATTAATCAACATGATCTGGCCCCCGTTACTTGGTTTATTCAAGGGCAGTATTTAGCAAACAATCAAAATATGGCGCCTACATTATTAAGTGTGGGAGTCATGCAAAACCACAGTTACACCCATCCGCATTTAACGGATTTAAGCTATAACGACATTTTAAGTGAATTGACTCGTACCAGTGATATTATTCAAAATGTGGGCGCACCAAGGCCAACTATTTTTAGACCGCCTTATGGCGAAGCCAATGATAATGTCAGAAGTGCTGCAACTTCACTTGGTATGATCACTATGAATTGGGATGCAGATTCAGCAGATTGGGACGGGGCAAGTTCTGCGCAAATTGCCGAAGTGATCAATCAAATGCAAAATGGCGATTCGATTTTGATGCATGATAATGGTGGTTGGAATACCAATGCCGCATTGGCTCAAATTTCAGCTAACATGGAAGCTAAAGGGTTGTGCCCAGGTGTATTAAGTCCATCAACAGGTCGTGCAGTAGCGCCATAGATAAAAACAGATGTAAAAAAGCCCTCACAATTTAAATTGTGAGGGCTTTTTTTTGCTTGGGTTAATTAGAAGTCAAAACCCACTTATCTAACAAATCTTGATTGAGCACATCTAACCAAACGGTATGGTTGGTACTGGTTATGGTGGGCAATTGCATTTCAAATAATTCACTGTCTCTAAAGGCGTGAATACTCACTTTAGTGCCAAGGGGGAATTTACTTAATTCTTTTTCAATGGTTTTATCAGAAACTTTTAAATTGTCCAAGGCAATAATAATATCGCCACTTGCAAGACCTGCTTTATAAGCGGCGCCATTGTTTTCAACAAATACAACTTTTGCGCCCCAAGGGTGGGGGGCTAATCTTGCACCAATAAATGCTTTCTCGTTACCATCTAAATTGGCTTTATGACCGCCGAGTTTTGATAAGCTAGATACGTTCCCTAATCCAAATTTAACTCCCATTTGTGCAAGCAATGGAAATAAATCGATATCCTGTGTCCCATTTAACGCTTGATCAAAAAAGTTGGTTAAATCAATACCCGCAAGTTGCCCAGCTAATAATTCAATTTCACCCTCTGGCACACCTGAGCCGTCTTTGTATTTGTCCCATAAAAGTTGCATTAACGCATCTAAACTGGATTGATTTTCACGCAAAATTAAATCTAACGCTAGCGCGATGTAGGCCCCTTTTGTGTAATAACTGACGATGGCGTTATTGGCATTAGCGTCCTGCTGATAAAACTTAGTCCAAGCATTAAAACTTGAGTCGCTTAATGATTGACTGAAGCGGCCTTGAGTTCGAAATACTCGAGTTAAGGTTTGCGCTAAATACTTGATGAACCGTTGAGAGTCAATTAAACCTGCGCGCGCAACCATTAACGCTTCATAATAACTGGTGAAACCTTCAAAGGCCCAAAGCTGTGTGGTGTAGCTTTCTTTGTCTAATTGATAAGGCGCAAAGGCTTTGGGTTTAATACGTTTCACATTCCAGTTATGAAAATACTCATGGGAGCATAGCGTTAAATAATTTAAGTATTCATCGCTGATTGTTTGTTTGTCTTCACCAATACGAGGTAGATCATTTCGAGGACACATTAAAACAGTAGAGTCTCTATGTTCTAAACCGCCATAACCGCTTTGGGTTACCAAGGTCATAAACACATAGCGTTTGTTTGTAAATGGCGCATCGTCATTAAAAAAGCCAATTTGGGTTTGGCATATTGCTTGAAGATCATCACATAAACGTGCCATATCGCAATAATGTTTGCCCATTAACACCACATCGTGCTGAACATCCCCTACATAAAAACTGTGTAAATCAAAGTCGCCTAAAATAAAAGGGTGATCAATGAATTCGTCGTAATTTTGGGCTTGATACAAACCAAATTGATACAGGTGTTCAGTTTTTAAGCTTGTGGCCACTTTCCAAGTGGGGGTGTGAGGATTTTCAATAACATTTAATTCACAACAATAATGCTCTAAACCTTGGGGGCATAAAAACACACTCGTGCCGTTAAAAAAACCTTGATTTTGATCTAAATAAGCCGAACGAACAGACAGATCAAACGCATAAACTTGGTAGCAAACAGTCACAGTTTGTGTGGATTCAAACTGCCAATGATTTTTATCCAGCTGAATCAATGGAACAGCGCTTTGATTTGAATCGGTAATTTGAATTTGGATGATATTTTTAGCAAAATCGCGAATTAAATAACTACCTGGAATCCATGAAGGCAATGATAAAACCGTTGTGTCGCTAATGGGCGTAAACGTTAAAGAAACCTCAAATAAATGTGCGTGCGTGTCTTTAACTTTAATTTGATAATGCAAAGATTCAACTGACATGCTGTCCCTTATTTAATATTAATGAAAAAATAAAATCATACATCAAGTTTTGGGTGATGTCTGTTTATCAAAGGAGTTAAGTATCAATTCGATTGAAAATACCCACATAATCAACAGCACAGAATATTCCCATATGGTAGAAACAAGGTACGTGATTCACTCCAAAAAAATCATCCAAAGTTTGTCCTCGAAGAAAGAATTAATCTCAACTGTAGGTTCCGGAATTATCGTCACAGGGATGTGACTAATTAGAATTGTGCGCGCCTAAATCGACTTAGGTGGTAGAGCGACGCAGGGATGCCAAAGCCGAAGAGCATGCAATCGTTCGGAAAAAACAATCCACATCATTTCAAAAAATACCTTCCAAAAGACGATCTCGATGCAGAAATTAATCGCACCTGTAGGTTCCGGATTTATTCGGAAAAAAACAATCCAAATCAATACGAAAAATATCCCCATCGGTTTCAATCAAAAACAATCTTACAAACTCTGCAAAAATTTCTAAAATGCTTGTCTAGTATCCATATCTGTAGGTTCGTGATTCATTACGAAAAAACTATCTAAATCATTCCAAAAAACTATCCAAATCAATACGAAAAATATCACCCAGCGGTTTCAATCAAAAACAATCATACAAACTCTGCAAAAATTTCTAAAATGCTTGTCTAGTATCCATATCTGTAGGTTCGTGATTCATTACGAAAAAACTATCTAAATCATTCCAAAAAACTATCCAAATCAATACGAAAAATATCACCCAGCGGTTTCAATCAAAAACAATCATACAAACTCTGCAAAAATTTCTAAAAATGTCTGTCTAGTTTTCCAATCAAACAAAAAACAAAAAACAAAAAAACTCCTGCTCTATCGAATTAGAAGCTGGTAGCTTGCTGATGATGCAAGGTGAGACTCAAATATATTGGCTACATAGCTTGCCTATTAATTTAAAGAGTAAGCTGCCTCGAATTAATTTGACGTTTAGAACGATTACGGATGGACGGAAAACGACTATTGATCCTGTTAGATAAGCGCTTTTTTTAAACTGTCATAGGTATCCTGCAAATCAATTGGACTCACAATAGAACGGTCTTTGACCCCGACTACATGAGTATAAATTTCAGTTGTTGATAAATCCGAATGCCCCATTAACTCTTGAATATTACGAATGTCCGTGCCATTTTCTAAAAGCCGTGTAGCAAAGCTATGGCGAAAAGTATGACAACTTGCTTTTTTATTAATATCACACTGAATAATTGCTTGGGCAACGGATCTTTGTAACTGACTTTCGTGCATATGAAAACGTTGAATTTCACCTGTTGTTGTATTACCTGATAGTTTTTTGGATGGAAATAAATATTGCCACTTAAATTGTGTTGGCGCTGATGGGTATTTTTTATTTAGAGAATTAGGCAGTTGAACAGAGCCATAACCATTTTTTAAATCTTGTTGATGCATTTTTTTTGTACGATCAATTCTATCTTGCAACTGCACAATTATGTTTTCAGGAAGTAAACACTTTCTCCATTTATTCCCTTTTGAAGTACGAACGATAATGTAATTATTTTCAAAATCGATATCCATCACTCGTAACTTACATACCTCCATGACCCTAAGTCCTGAACCATACATTAGTTGTATTGCTAGTTGCTTATCTCCTTTAAGTACGTTAATAATATTAGTTGCTTCATTATGAGAAAAAACAGTAGGAATGCGCCTTGGCACTTTACTGTATCGAAATGCTAATTTTCTAATTTCTTTTTGTAAAAATTTCGTAAAGAAAAAAACAAGTGCATTCAAAGCTGTTTTTTGAGTATTAATACCCACATGACAATCCACCGCTAAATGAGATAGAAATAAATCAATTTCATCGGCATCCATGCCTTTTGGGTGTTTCATTTCATGAAAACGAATAAATGTGAGCACCCAATAACAGTATGTCTTTTCAGTTTTTAAAGCGTAATTTTTTGCTCGTATATAATAGCGAAATTGATCCATCAGCCTGACTGGATTTTTGGGGATTACCTTGGCAATCACATCATTACTTTCTAAATCATACGATTTCATAATAAACAAACCAACATAACTGTATATATATACAGTATATACAGGTATTGAAAATCTTCTGAAAATACTTTGTATATTTTTGTAAAATATGAATTTTTTATAACCATTTTTGTAAATTTAACGCCATGCAGTGGAAAACTAAATCAACCTGCGTAACATTATGTAAACCAGTATTTATAAGGGTTAAAGCAATTTAGACTTTGCTGTGTTTAACCAAATCAACCTGCACTGAAAACAATGAAGCCGTGTTTGCTTTTGTAATTGGGACATTGTCATTTGGTTATACAGTCGATGAACCCCATATATAGACCTCTAGCGCATTCAAAGGTATAGTTGGCCTTTATAAATTTAAAAATCAACTTGCAAGTGACCTTTTTTGTCAGTTGCGGTAGATATAGCTGTTAGATGTCATCTAGGATAAATATGATCGATTCAAAAAGTGTTGTTATCGTTGAAGGTGACTATGTTGAAATATTAAGTATTAATGAGGAAAGCCTTGAATTTTTAGAACCGCATTATGCTAAAGAAATTAGAGAGGCTGTTGGCCAAAAATTGGTTTTCGACTTTATTGATGAAAATGATCGTGCTTGGGTAGATTTAATAAAAGATACTGACGATGAAATAAAATGTGGACAAACATTATTTTTACAATCTCATCAAATAAGTAAAATTTAGTGGCTCCTTACATCTAACAAAGCAAATTAAAACCGACGCAAAACACTCCACCTTCTTTGTGTTTCGCTTCGCGAAGTATACACAAAGAAGGCTCCGCGTTTTTGCGCGGTTTATTTGGGCGTTATAAACCTCAATGGAGTGCATCTTGAAATCGAAGGTTTTCTTATATTTTATTTCTGCCCTTTCCTTATTTAGTTTGGTAACGATTTATCAATATCATAATGAGGATATGACCACACTAGTTGCGGCTAGAAAGGCAGCTGGTGACGAACTTATCAATTCAGAAGCAGGTGTTACTCGATACCAGATATTTGGTGAGAGAAATACCAAAACAGTTATTTTAGTTCATAGCTTTAACGGTTTTTTAGAGTCATGGAATCCCAATGTTAACTCGCTAGTAAATGCTGGTTATCGAGTTGTACTTTATGACCTTTTTGGGAGAGGGCTTTCCGATCGTCCTCGTGTTAACTACGATCTTAGGCTTTTTCGACGCCAACTAGCTTCAGTTATAAGCGAAGTTGGGGCAGATAAAGTTCATCTAGTTGGCTCTTCTTTCGGGTGTGTCATTGTATCTGATTATGCTAATCACCACCCTGAAAAAGTAGAAAGTATCGTTATGGTGGGGCCAGCAGGCTGGCCTAACGAGAATGGGCGTAATCGACTATTAGATACACCAATTATCGGTGAATTGGTATTTCATTACTTTGGTCAACAAATTCTAAGACCTAAAGTAGAAGCGTATCTATTCAACTTATCAAAATTTCACGAAGTCGTTGAAGAGTGGGACACTTTTGCAAGTTATCCAGGTTTTATGCGTTCGGCGCTCTCTACTCTTAGGAATTCTCCCGTTTTGGATTACACTGATGGTTGGAAGAAATTAGGAAATCTTGGTAAACCAACAATGTTCATTTGGGGCAAGCAGGACGTTAGCTTCCCTTATTCTAATACGGAAAAACTTTCGAAACTAATTCCTCATGCTAAAGTTGTCAGTATTGAAGATGCCGCGCATTGGGTGAACATTGAACAAGCCGAAGAAGTTAATAATGCAATAGCTTCATTTTTAAGTGTTAATAACGGCGGTTTATAACAAGTTGCTCAAACGGACGCATAACAGTTGGCTGCGCTTCGTTCCTTGCACATTTTAGCCAACTATTCTGCGCCGCTTAGCAAGGCGTTAGGCATCTAGAGTATTTACAATGAAAATGAATTATTTTGTATTTGGAACAAATAATAAAGAAAAATCCGTTGGGTTTTATGATGAGTTATTTGATGGGTGTGGATTAAATAAAATTCACGATCAAGGTCGAATGACGCTATGGGGAAACGAAGAGTTTATGTTTGCCATAGCCGAGCCGTTCGATGAAAAACCAGCATCAAACGGAAATGGCACTATGCTTGGTTTCCATGTTGACTCAATTAATGAAGTAAATCGATTACATAAAAAAGCACTTGATTTAGGTGGCGTTAGTGAAGGTGAACCAAGGATACGTTCTAATATGCATTCCGCTTATATAAGAGATTTAGACAGTAATAAAATATGTTTCTATACGAGCAATGCCTAACAAGCGGCTCCACGCAGACGCCCAAACCTGCGCGCTTTTTGTGGGTTTCGCTGCGCTCACTTTACCACAAAAACCTCTCCGGCTTGGGCGCTGGTGAGCCGGGCGTTATGCGCTACCAGAGGTTTAGATAGCTTACTATGCATTTAGTTTTTGAAGCCCTAGAGGTTACTTATAATGAAGCACTTGGTGGTGATATCATTCAGGTTTCTTTTCAGGAGTACCCAGATCCTGATTTAGATTACTCTAAGGTAATGCCGCCTCCTATTAAGGGAATAGTTTTTTCAGCTAATTACGAGTTCCCTCCATGCGACACTTTGGTAGAGTGGTGCGATGGAGAAGGTTATGATGGTGGGCAGAAAATTAAGGAAATTAATTTAACAAAAACATCTCTTAATTTGGTCACGAGAAACGGCAATGTTTTTGATGTGAAGTTCCAAACAGACGATGTTACCTTTGAGAATATACAAAATTTTGTATTGTCGAGTAAGCAGAGAATCGCATAACAATACGCTGCACCGGACAAACATTGCTACGCTCGTTTTTGTGTATGTCGCGTAGCTCCATTTTACACAAAAACGCTCTCCGCAATATTTGCCGGTGAGCTTTGCGTTATGTGCATATCATGAGATCACTGGAAGAATTAAAAAATTTACCAATATCGACTTCTCAACGTGATTTATCTAATGGAATTTCATTGGTCTTCGATCTTATTAAAAATAATGCTAAAGGTTCGAATACGGATTATGCCGAAGCTTTTTATGATGTAATTACATACCAATCATATGCGGGCGCAATAACAAGTGATGAAGAAAATAGAATTCTTAATTGGATTGACGAAACTTATGATGAAGTAAATGAGGATTATATAGATGCTGTATCTGGACTTTATTGTATAATGTCATCCAAGAGAGCATTGAAAGAACTTAAGAATAGAATTTCAACAACTAAATATTCTTGGGTTCGTAAATATTACCAAGAAGCTATTGAAGAATTCGAGTTACGCACATAACAACTAATTAAAACCGACGCAAAACACTCCGCCTTCATTGTGTTTCGCTTCGCGAATTATACACAATGAAGGCTCCGCGTTTTTGCGCGGCTTATTAGAGCGTTAGGTTTCTCGAGTGAAAGTTTATATCAATTTTAAAATTTTATTAATTACCTTACTTATTCTTTCTTCTTGCGATAATTGTGATGAAAATTCAAAATCGGTTTTTAAAGCACAGAATTTAAATGAAGAAGAACTTGTTGAATTAATTGAAGATGGGAAAAGTTTATTTTATAGAAATGAATCAAGTAGCATTTTCAATATTGAAGATATGCCAAATAGCATTAAAAGTTTACAGCCAACAACTATTACTTCACATGGTGGCAAGAAACTTTGGTTATATCTGGAGGCATGTAGCTTGGATTCAAAAGTAATCCTATTTATCGATACTTTAAATAACGAGATTTCAATTCAATGGGGTGATCCAGTCTCGAACAATTCTGGAACAAAAGTATTGTGGCCCAAAACCTAACAAAGGCAATTAAGACGGACAGCTAAACGTTGGCTGCTGTTCGTTCCTCACAACAATTTTAGCCAACATTTATCTGACCGCTTATTGCGGCGTTATGTTTCTGAAATTATGAGAATTCTAAAAGTCGATGATATATTAGATAAAGGATTGGAAGACGAAAATTCATTAGATCACGATGAAAAATTAATCTACTCAGTTGCTTATTTAGAATCAATCGCTGATATGCAAGGATGGGATCATTTTTTCACTTATACTATGGAATACTATCCAGACTTAATTAAATTACTAAAGTTATCAGAAGATTCGGTATCTTTAAATATTTTAGAAAACTATCGTAATCATTTTAAGGAAATGGGTGTTTCATTTAATCCAGAAAGTATTGAAAATTTTTTGTGTACAGCTACTGATGAATATTTAATGAAATGTCCTGACTGGAGAGAAGAGTTTACCGAAGTTTATAGCCATCGGTGGAAATTGATTGCAAACTACTGCGCTAAAATTGGGGTGCAACTAAAAACATAACAAAGTTTATTAAAACCGACGCAATATACTCCGCTAACTTGGTATTGCGCTTCGCGAATTTTACACCAAGTTAGCTCCGCATATTGTGCGGTTTATAAAGGCGTTATACGCACGAGTAATATTATGAAAGAAGTTGACGAAAATTTTTACAAGCGCGCAGACGAACATATTCGACTTTCGAATGAACAAATAAATGATGAAGTTACGCTCGGAAAAGTTAGTTCTTCAAATATGTTTGCGACAGCCAGATTTAATGCTTGGGTGAGCGCTTCTGGGTGGAACAATTCAGATGAAATGGCTAAAAATAAAGAAGAAACTTTAGAATATTTTGTAACTCAATATAAAAAAATGCTTGAAGAAAATCTTGATGATTATATTGAAAACTTCGATTCTTACATGAAACCACCAGCGTAGCGTATAACAAAATTAATTAAAACCGACGCAAAACACTCCGCCTTCTTTGTGTTTCGCTTCGCGAAGTATACACAAAGAAGCCTCCGCGTTGTTGCGCGGTTTATTAGAGCGTTATATTTCTAGGCAATAAAATGAATGCTAGATTTAGACTTTTAATTAAATTAGCTCGTAAGAAATCTATTTATCATCGTGACGATTTAAAGAATAGTAATCTTTGTGGTTGTTTCCATTGCTTAGCAGAGTTCGAATATAAAGATGTCGTAGAATGAGTTGATGACAATGACACTGCACTTTGTCCAAATTGTGCTATCGATTCTGTAATAGGTGATCATTCAGGTGTCCCGATTACTAGAGAATTCTTGCGTGCAATGAAAAGGCGTTGGTTTTAAAATTCGATACGAAATATAACAAAGCAAATTAAAACCGACGCAAAACACTCCTCCTTCTTTGTGTTTCGCTTCGCGAAGTATACACAAAGAAGGCTCCGCGTTGTTGCGCGGTTTATTTGGGCGTTATGTGTACTAAACTTGGTTCATCAATATGATTAATATTTTAAAAAACTTTCCGCATTGCGATGAATTCGATGAAAATTCATTTACCAGTATTTGGCATGAGAAATGTGTTGTAAATCTTGATAAATATTGGGAGTTAGAAAAAGATATTTATGATTTATCTAAAATTCAGATCAAGGAAAATATCTCAAGAGAAATTGCGTGGCCAATCACTCGAATATTTAGCTTTATTATGATGAGCATTCAAGCTCATTATAATCCGAATGATTATTTTTCATTAAAGAATATTAAAGATATTGATTTACATAATTTTAGTGAACGGTTTCAATGTGTCATAGAAGGTTTCTTTTCTGGTAATATGCCAGATAATGACTGCTTTGAAATCATTAACCCATTATTATAACTTCGGACGTAGCACATAACAAAGCTAATCAAAACCGACGCAAAACACTCCGCTTTCATTGTGTTTCGCTTCGCGAATTATACACAATGAAAGCTCCGCGTTTTTGCGCGGCTTATTAGAGCGTTAGGTGTTTCTAGTGAAGTTCATCATCAAGTTAATAATATTATTAGTAGCGAGTAATTCAATGGCATATGATTTACATATAGTTCAAGCAGATTTAAATTTAGAAAAATGGCTGAGTTTTGTTTCTGAAAATAGTGATTTAAAAATTCAGCACCAGGTTGAAGCTATAAATCCTTTTACAAATGAAATAATAATTATGCAAACTCCTAATTCTGCAATCTCTACAACTGGAATTATTTATCAGTTTAACGAGCGCGAAGATGAAATATTAATCACAATATCTAGCCCAGATGATGAAGATATACCTTCATTAAAAATAGTTGCTAATGAATTGGGTGGAATCTTAATTGGTGATGAAGGTGAAGAATACTAATTGAAAAACCTAACAAAGCTAATTAAAACCGACGCAAAACACTCCGCCTTCTTTGTGTTTCGCTTCGCGAAGTATACACAAAGAAGGCTCCGCGTTGTTGCGCGGTTTATTAGAGCGTTAGGTGTCTTCAATGAGTATTTCTCGACATATAAA
This sequence comes from Marinicellulosiphila megalodicopiae, assembly GCF_045862395.1. Lineage (NCBI taxonomy): Bacteria > Pseudomonadati > Pseudomonadota > Gammaproteobacteria > Oceanospirillales > Marinicellulosiphila > Marinicellulosiphila megalodicopiae. The sequence continues at coordinate 2,452,748 of NZ_AP023087.1, read as the reverse complement.
ATGTGATTTTCTTGAATGGGAATTTAAGTGCCCTAAGCTCTGGCAGGAATTAGAAGAAAGTACCTCACCTGATGTTCGTTTCTGTAATGGATGTAAGAGTAATGTGTACTTTTCCAATAATAATGCTCAACTTATAAAATGGGCGAATGAAGGTAAGTGTACAGCATTTGAATATGATAATGGATCCGAAAAAGGAATACTAACTGGAAGTCTCAATGTTCATATGACTACAGAAAATGAAAAAAAGGTATGGCATTCATGAAGATTAAAAATATACAATTCAAAATAAGAGAGTATGGTGAAACACCTGAGCTATTAACACGAATGGCAAATCTCTATGATTTTATTGGTGATACGGCAAAGGGTGAAAAAATTAGATCACGAGTCAGAACCTAACAAAACTAATCAAAACCGACGCAAAACACTCCGCCTTCTTTGTGTTTCGCTTCGCGAAGTATACACAAAGAAGGCTCCGCGTTGTTGCGCGGTTTATTAGAGCGTTATATGCGTAATTCGGCATCATTCTATGAAAAGTGGCAAGCAACGTAAATCTGAAATTAAATCTAAGCGAAAAAAGAATGACTTACCATTAGAGCTTTTATTGAAAGGCAAAACTTATGATGAAGCAAAGTTAATTTCAGGCAGTATAATTTGGGCTGATCAGTCTGAATTGAAGCATAATATTACAGAGGGTAAATTACCTGAATATTACTTCGATCAAGACTTTGTGTGTATTGAGTGTTCAGCGAAATCTATTTGGACAGCAAAATCACAGAAATGGTGGTATGAGTCGGCTAAAGGTTCAATTTGGTCAAAAGCTTCTAGGTGTCCAAAATGCCGAGCTATTCGTAAATTAGAAAAAGAAACGCAAAAAGCACATATGGATAAAATGGCGAAAGTTACACCGCATCCAAATGAAAAGTTTTTTAAAAGCATATAACAAAGCTAATCAAAACCGACGCAAAACACTCCGCCTTCATTGTGTTTCGCTTCGCGAATTATACACAATGAAGGCTCCGCGTTTTTGCGCGGCTTATTAGAGCGTTATGTTTCTAAATTATGCATAAAATTATATATTTCATTATTACACTTATTTTTACTGGAAGTTTAATGGCTAATTCAGATTTGTTATATGATATAGCTGAAGAAGTTTCTGTTAAACTTGATGCTGAAAATTTACTCGTGAATTACGATTTTACTGTTTATGAAAACAAAGTAGTCCAAGAATTTGTTGTCAAAAAAGGGGCTTTTCAGAAGGTAGAGTCCTATTTGATAATGGAATACAGTAAAATTAATCCTGAAACAAAATTAGATATCACAATTATTGAAAATGATAATGAGGATGTTGTAAATTGGATTCACGATTCCGATTAAACATAACAAAACTAATTAAAACCGACGCAAAACACTCCGCTTTCATTGTGTTTCGCTTCGCGAATTATACACAATGAAAGCTCCGCGTTGTTGCGCGGTTTATTAGAGCGTTATGTGTCTCAATTCATTGGTTAATTAGAGAGAATTTCTTGAAAGTAATAAACTGGTCAAAAGTTTTGCAAGAGTTATTTGGAGACTATTCATCTATCGAAATGGCTAAAGAATGGGATACCCTGAAATCTAAAATAAATAAAAATGACAATGTTTCAGGAATTGTTGTCGCAAGAGCACCATACGGTATCTGGATAGATTTAGGTTTTGGTTTTCCAGCATTATTAGAATCAATTGTTGTAAAAGGTATGACTCCTGCAATTTATAAAGAAGACAAATATCTTCCTGTTGGCTCTACAGTTTATGCAAAAATTTCTGGTATAAGAGAAAAAGAAAGACAAATATATCTACATCAAGATGAGTGGCCATTCAAAATTAACGATACACTACCAAACACATAACAAAATCAATTAATGCCGATGCAAACACTCCTCTTCTTTTGTGTTTCGCTTCGCTCAGTATTACACAAAAGAAGATCCGTGTTAGCACGGTTTATTGAAGCGTTATGCTAATGAATTGGGCTAACTTTGATCGATAAATGAAATGTTGAATTAATTATGAAAAAAACAATCTTGTTTGTGTTTTCGATTTCAATGGCAGCATCAATTGGTTTTATTTTTGGTTTTCACTTTTATGAGGCCTATAAGTTCAACCAAGCTGACCTTATAAAAATGACCATTAAACAAACAGATGAACTTACGGCCTTATCAGAGAATTATAAAAACCTGAAAGCAGCTAAAAAAATTGTCAATGATCTAAACTCAGTTTCAACCTTGGGTGATCTAGCTGAATTAAAAGAAAGCTATTCTAATAGTCTTAAAACTCACATTGAGAACTATGAAAATAGATCAAGTAAAACTAAACAAGGTAAAAGCACCACCTATATTTTCGAGCCTGTTGATAATCAGGTAAATAAAATTAAGGCAGACCTATGAAAAGCATAACAAGTGCCATCAAATCGGACTTGGGTAAGCTGTCACCACTTTTGCAAAGAAACGCAAATGTGCCGCCACCTCACCCAAGCCGTTGTGGCAGGCGTTAGATGACAAGACATGAAATATATCATTTTACTATTAGTATTAATTAGTTTTAAATCGTATGCCGTAGAATCCAATTATGATATTGGAAAAAAAGCTAAATCCATAGGTGATCTAAATTTACTCATTGAGGATAGTTTTGGTGGTGGAAGCATACAAAGCTAATTAAAACCGACGCAAAACACTCCTCCTTCTTTGTGTTTCGCTTCGCGAAGTTTACACAAAGAAGGCTCCGCATTTTGTGCGGTTTATTTGGGCGTTAGTTCTCTGAGTAAAAATTATCGATTACATTAAAAATTTAATATTATCTGCATTTCAAGATATAAAACTAGAGAATGGAGTTGGACTCTGGGAAGCTCAAGCAATTGATGATTATGAAAGTAAAGCTAATCAACTTGTTGCAAGAAATCGTGACATTAAAGATAATTGGCAAGAAATATCTGCAGATGATCTAACGCGTTGCGATAGTAGCTTATCGTTCTTTGATGGAAAAGGTATGTGTTTTCATTTACCAGCATTTGTAATATTAGAATTAAATAGAGAGGGTAATGGTAGTGTTTTATTTCATTTAACACATAACTATAAATATCATAAAGATAAGTTTAATATCTTGAATTCAGAGCAAAGCCATGCAGTAGTCACATTTTTAGAATGGTGTTTTATGCAACCAGATTATGAATTTGAAAAGCCACATATTCAGAGAGCTATTGAAGAATTTTGGTACGAAAACTAACAAAGGCAATTAAAACGGACAGCTAAACGTTGGCTGCTGTTCGTTCCTCACAACAATTATAGCCAACATTTATCTTGCCGTTTATTGCGGCGTTATATGGCATTAAGTAATGATCAATATCGATGGTAGGGAATTCAGTTTCACAATAGCTACCGATAATATTCGGAATGGATTAGGTGTTGAATTAAATGAAATAATTTCAGATGAAGAGATATTCATAGCTGAAGTATTCCGAAATGATTCGATTCGAAAAATTGAATTTAATACATTTGAATCTAATGTACCTTACTCGGCAATTGTAAAATTATTTGAAATATTCGAGCTCAAGGTAACTCGAGAATTTGAGATATAAGTGCCATATAACAAAACTAATTAAAACCGACGCAAAACACTCCGCTTTCATTGTGTTTCGCTTCGCGAAGTATACACAATGAAAGCTCCGCGTTTTTGCGCGGCTTATTAGAGCGTTATGAGCTACCAGCTAGGTATCGCCAAGGTCAGTTTTAAGGCCTAAATTGGAATTGTTTTTCTACGTGCTATGGAATGGCTATCTCTCTTTGATTTTCACTTTCATTCCATTTAGAAAAGTAATAGGCTTAGCCAATTACAACGTGCTTTCGTAGCCGTTGTTTGGCAGTTTTAACCCGGTTTAACTAAATTGTAAAAACACACAAATTAGTTAAACCTCGTTGGTGCTAGTCATCAAGTGTGTGCCTGTTTGGTAAATAGTCTTCAGGTTTGTATTGTTTTATTGGCTTTTGGGTAACGCTGCTTAAGTAAGATCAAAAGCATATATGGGGTGCTAATCTATTTGGTTAGTATTAAAAATTTAAGGTGTTGCAGGTGTGGTTAGTGGTCTCTCATAACAAGGTTATAAACCTGACATTTTGGGCTACGCTTCGTTCTGTGCACTCGCTGCGCTCATTATTGCACAGCACTACACTCCACCCAAAATGCAGGTTATAACGGCGTTATATTTCTTAGCGATAATTTGATATGAAATTAGGAATTACAAAAACTGAAAATGACTTAAGGGAAGAATTAACAAAATCATATGAATCTTTGTTAAATGATGTATCGAATTTTAGGCTTAGAACTGAGTTAAAGAAATTCTATCCTGACTTTAAATGTGGATGTATATTACACAATATTCACGAGCAGTATGAAGATATTTATGTTGTATTGGTCAATGATTTTAAAATTATTTCAATTGAATTAAGTAGAGTCGACTTAACGATAGATCCCATTATTGAATTTATAGAACTTTCTAAATACAAATCAGGTTTGAAGAAAAGTAAAAAAATAAAATTAGCAATTGCGACTGAAATCGTTGAAAATGGTATGAAGTAAATATAACAAAACTAATTAAAACCGACGCAAAACACTCCACCTTCTTTGTGTTTCGCTTCGCGAAGTATACACAAAGAAGGCTCCGCGTTGTTGCGCGGCTTATTAGAGCGTTATATGCAAGCGAACATCAATATTAATACACTATGGCAAATTTATGAATAATTTTGATTTAAGATGTCCGAGAGATGATAACTCTTTAATTAACGATGAAAATAAAATTGGTACAAATGATTGTTCTTCATGTTTAGGTGTACTTATCGATATTAAAAATATTCCATCAATAAGAAATCTAAATCAGAGTAAATTAAATTCTTTAAAAACATCCGAATTATATTGCCCGTACTGCTCTCTGAAGATGCGTGAATTTACATATAAAAAATTTGTAATCGATATATGTCAAAACTGCGAATGTGTTTGGCTTGACGCTGGCGAAGATGTTATTACTGAAAAAAATAATCACGTAAGTAAAAAGGATGATTTAAAATGGTACCATACACTTGATTGTTTAACTGTTTTTGGTAATGGATCGTCTTCTAGCAAAGGTTCAACTTGTTCAAATGATGACGGTGGAGCGTTGGAATTTGTAGGTGAAGCAATTGGAAGTATTTTTGATGGCTTATAAAGCATATAACAAAGCTAATCAAAACCGACGCAAAACACTCCGCCTTCTTTGTGTTTCGCTTCGCGAAGTATACACAAAGAAGGCTCCGCGTATTTGCGCGGTTTATTAGAGCGTTATATGCTGGAGTCACTATCAAATTAATAATATGCATTTTAACTTTTACCTTATTTCAAGGATGCACAACTTCAAAGTATCGTGAATTTGATGGCACTAATGCACAGATTCATGGCGGAGAATATAAAGTTAGACTGGTACCTGATTGGACATATTCAGGATTGTTTTCATTAACTGGAACATACGGTAGTCCATATAAGATTTTTATTTCATTCCACTCTGAAAATAAAGAAAATCTACCTAAAATTTTTAGAAATATTTCGATTAAAATGGATGATAATACAATTTATAATAATCAAGGAGGTATAGTGGGTGTTGAGTGGTCAAATTATCGTAAATATTGGTTTGCATACTGGGAACCTGCTTCATCTGACGATAAATTGGAATTAGAACACTCAAAATTAATAGTGTTTTTTGAATTGGTTTTCGAAAATAATGGCACTGAAATTATTATTCCAATAGAAAAAATACTTACTCCAATTTATAAAGAAGATGAAAAAAGTAATTTATTTATTGATATACTAATGAGCGTATAACAAAGCTAATTAAAACCGACGCAAAACACTCCTCCTTCTTTGTGTTTCGCTTCGCGAAGTTTACACAAAGAAGGCTCCGCATTTTGTGCGGTTTATTTGGGCGTTCAGGCTGTAGAAAAATTAAAACCACAAAAAATCATCGTGCGGAGAGTGGCTTAAAATTATTTTTTAATGCCATAACCTATCTAGATTTTAAAAAACGAGGCTATTTTTAGCCTATTAAATAAACAATTTTTTAACTGGTTGTAGAAAGTTAATTTTTCTACAGCCTCGTTATATGCAAATCATCCAAAGGAAAAATCATGCGCATTAATGAAACTGAATACGAAAATGCATTGAAAGTATTTTTAAATAATTCCATTATTGCTCAGCAACTATTGGGTGAAGATGATACACCTAAGTCGTGGAAAAAATCACCTTTAGATAATGTTGATAATAATGAAAGGTTAAGTATATTACTTAATGAATTGAAAGGATGGGTAGTTTTAAAATCAGAAGAACTAGAAGAATTTGAAGGTGATGATTTGATAAGGCTTACAGGTGAGGCTGTTGGCTGTATGTATGCTATCCGAGAATTAGAATTTTGCTTCCCCGAGTTAAAAAGCATATAACAAAGCAAATTAAAACCGACGCAAAACACTCCACCTTCTTTGTGTTTCGCTTCGCGAAGTATACACAAAGAAGGCTCCGCGTTGTTGCGCGGTTTATTTGGGCGTTCAGGCTGTAGAAAAATTAAAACCACAAAAAATCATCGTGCGGTGAGTGGCTTAAAATTATTTTTTAATGCCATAACCTATCTAGATTTTAAAAAACGAGGCTATTTTTAGCCTATAAAATAAACAATTTTTTAACTGGTTGTAGAAAGTTAATTTTTCTACAGCCTCGTTATGAACCTTATGAGCTCCGAATTAAAAGTAAATGTAAAATTTTTATCCCATCAAAATGGAGGAAGAAAGGTACTACCTGAAGACTTGTTATCAAGTGGTATGTATCGACCGCATTTTGTTGTAATCGATAAAAAAAATTCAGAAGAATATTTGGGTGTTGCCTTCATTAGTCAATCAAAAAAATTAATTGCTGAAGAAGAAGTTATTGCAACAGCTATTAAGATGTATGAAAACGTAGATTATACTGAACTTACTATAGGGACTACCTTCACTATTAGAGAAGGTAGTGCAATAATTGGGTATGGCACCGTAATTTCAAGCGGTACATAACAAAGCTAATCAAAACCGACGCAAAACACTCCGGCTTCTTTGTGTTTCGCTTCGCGAAGTATACACAAAGAAGCCTCCGCGTTGTTGCGTGGTTTATTAGAGCGTTAGTTGCCAGGTAATCTATGAAACAAATAATTGTACTACTAGCTTTTACAGTTTTAAGCTTTCTAAGTTATTCAAATGACATTCAAGAAACTTGGGATAATTTTGATAAAGAATATCTAATTTCAATAGCCAATAAAGATTACGAAAGAGCTTTAGAAATAGCATTTGAACCTGGAGAGCAATCGACACTTATTTCCTGAAAAATCATGAATAGACTTAATGCCTCCCGATTGATTATGTTAATTAAAGACCCAAACGTTGATTTTGTTTTATCAACGTAATTAATTCATCCGATGCACTGTAATTTGAATATTCATGATTTTTAAATACATCAATTGTTTTATCAATAATGTTATTAATCTGTTTGTCTTTTAAATTACAGTAATTGCCAAACTCAATTAAATCATTACGAGTAAAATCATCTTGTTTAGCATTTAAAGTTATTTGATGTTTACTGGTCCATTGCCCTAATGGATCATATGAGTAGGTTAAATCAAAAGCAGGTGATAACGACCAATTACCTTGTTTGTCCATTAAGAAACCAAAGTTCTTGGTATGATCATCCTGGTTACGACCAATAATATTAAATACTGCACGTTTGAATATTTCTGTCACAGCAGATTGGCCAAGTTTCATTTGTTTGACTAATAACACTAATTGTTCGTATGAATAGGTCCCAGCAGTATCGCGATGGGCATGGGCTAGGGCGCACCAAGAAGCATAATGCAGTTTTTCCAATCGTTTTTTGTTGTTGTCCCAATAACGATCAAATCGTTCAATTAGAAAATGTAGTTTTTTATCACTGTCTTGAGTATTAATAACTTTGGTAGCAGGGGTGGCTATGCCACATTGATTTGCAATCTGAAAATAATTGTATTCAATTTCAGTCATGCCTTTAGGATCTTTAGAATCACGATCAGAATTACTTTCACTATCAAACTTAATTAAGTAATAACTAAAACCTTCTCCATGGTCAACGGTTCCATCAAACAGGGTTTCACTTTTATCGTGAGAAATAGCAACTAAAGCTTTTGCTCTAGCACCACCCGCACTAGAACCTACTCGAATAAATTTGATGGCTTGTTCGTGATCTTGATTCGATTGCAGATTTTTTGCTAACTCACTTTTATTGTTTAATACCATATCGGCTAGTTGTTCCAAAGATTTTAAATCCAACACATTCTTTGAGGCATTATCGCCCAAATTAACCATAGGTACATATTCCAAAGCACCCATCGCTCGATTACCGATATAAGCGAGTCGATCTAAAGCGGTAATATCTTCAACTGGTATATTTTTTTGTGCCATATACTGATCAATTAAAGAAGAGCCAAACTTATCAGGTAAACTATCAGCAAAAATGCCAGGTAATCCTTTAAATGTTCGTTCACTGATATCGGTGAATGCGTGGAGTTTTTGTTGACGTTTCATTTTGATTGGCGAAATTTCAATTGGGATGGACATCATTTCATCTGTGTATTCAAAATAAATAGTAGGACTATCAGCTTTTGCCCAACCAATTACACCAATTTTAGTTCCCCATAAATACACTTCTAATTGATTAATATCACTCATCATTGCCCCACTTAATCTCATTTACTTTTGAAGTTTGAGTAGGTTTTCGAACTCTTTTCTTTTTGATAACGTCTGTTTTTTCAAAAGTAATTTTTTCTGGCATTTCAAACAGAGTTTCCAACTTATCAAGCTCGCCAATGCCCCTTAAAATAGAAATAAGACCATCTAAACGAATCGCATTTTTATTATGAGTAAATCGATTGACGGTAAGTTTATTAGTACCGCCTTGTTCACAAACTTGATCAACTGTTAAATTTTTAAATAAGCGTAACTGTTCAAACTGCTTTCCTAAATCTTCCATAATTTGAGCGTCAGTCATTAATTGATATTTCATAATACGTCTTCTATATATTTTTAAAGTATCATTTGTGATACTTTGAGTCAAAATTTAAAACATTAAGTATCATTTATGGTAGTTTATGATAGCGATAATAGCAAGATTCAAAAATTAATTGGCTCACAATAAGGAAAAATGATTAGTTGTAGAATATAAAGGAGTGAAGTCACGATAGGAAGAAGACTCCTAAGAAAAGATGGGGGAATTGAAGATTCATAGACATTAAGAAATATTTCAACTGCCAAATGGCAATATTGATAAATAAGCTGTCACAAATCAATTACATGATTATCAACAAATACCATCAAAACTCACCTACAAAGCAATAATCATCGACTGTTTTCTATATGAATGTAAGGACTAATTGAGTGAAATCCAATGGTCAATCATTTATGATGACCATTGGATTAGGAAATTAAAACATTCAAAAAGGTTATATATGAACATACGAAATAATCCATTCGCTGTCTCGAAACTAATGACACTCATATTTTTTACGGCAATGTCTATGAAAAGCATATCAACCACTACAGAGCCCGATGTATTTATTCACTACGCGATGTTCTTTAGCGCAAAACATAAATCATTCACCACTGAGGCATTATTAGAACAATGTGATTTAAATGAAGTGACACAAATAGAGTCATTTGATTCACCGGTAAAAGGACCAAGTGTGTTCATTAGCAAAAACAGTCTTGAAGAGCTAGCTGTTCCCAGTATGCAATTATTACAGTATTTTGGACGAGGGTTTAATCAAAGCCAAGCCGAAAAAATAATGAGTTCTGCATTTTCAGTGTCGCTTGTAGCAATGGGGCCATTTGATAAACAGCACTCACTATTCAAAACAATATCAAAATGTGCCGCAAGCATGAGTAACACATATGATTCTTTTGTTTTTGATGTAGCCGACTCACTTACATTTACCCCTGAGGCCTTTCAACAAATACGACTAAATGAATTAAACCAAAACCTGATGAGTGCTAAGCAATTTGGCGTACGAGCTTATCGAGTAGAAGAAGGAGTCAGAAGTGTAAGCATGGGCCTTGAGAAATTTGGTCAATACAATTTGGTCATTGAAAATTTTTCAGAACATCATATGGGATACATAGATAAATTTTTCAACTTAGTTCTACAACAGGTTATCGAGTCCGATCATAAAATAACTGAAGGTAAACTGACGATTGATGTTTCAACAATTACAAATAAACATGTGCGTAACAACATAAACGAATTTATAGACACCAACGGAACTGGCAAAACAACCATTACACTAGAAATCGCTAAACCATTAGACGGTGACCCACAAAAATTATTAGCAATTCGATTTAAATCAAAACTTGGCGAACCACTATGGACTGAACAATCTGAATTACTAAAATCAGTTTTTGGCAAAGACCGCGCAGTATCTAATGTCACACAATCCATAAGTTTGGAAGCTGCTATTATCGAAGCAAGAAATAAAGCAAGAACAATTTTAGAAAATGGACATACACTAGAAGCTGATGGGATAAGAATGCTCATTGCAACAGAATTAACCGATGCACCAGAAGTAGTTTGGGTAGAAGTAAAAGCATTTAATGGAACAAGTGGGATAGGTGTATTACTCAGCCAACCTAAAAGTAACGACCGTTTAAAATCAGGATCGGAATATGAATTTACATTTGAATCCATTATGGATTTTAAATTATATGGACCAGAGGGCTTAATTGATCAAGGTGGTATAGATGAAATAGCGCGTTCGCAATAATGCATTTTGTTTAATCCAGATAAGTTCCTGAAAGAATAGTAGCTACTTACATTGATGTGCTTAGTTTTAAAGCACATCAATGTTTTAAAATAAATCGCCCTCTCTCCCTTCAAAAAATGCCCCTGTATCGAACGGATCATGTGAAGCGAATTTTTATCCCAAAAGGTAAAGATAAACTTCGTCCGCTTGGATTACCGACGGTAAAAGATAAGTTAGTGCAACAGTGCGCCAGTCAAATTCTGCAAAGTATTTGTGAGGCGGATTTCTTACCAAATAGCTATGGCTATCGCCCAAACAAAAGTGCGCATCAAGCGATTTATAGTCTTAATCTAAATCTTCAATATAAGAATTATCATTATATTGTTGAGGCAGACATTAAAGGTTTCTTTAATGAGTTGGATCATAAATGGTTAATGGACATGTTGAAACTACGAGTGGATGATCAAGCGTTTCTAAACTTGATTAATTAGTGGTTAAAAGCGAAGGTGAAAATACCTGAAGGTGAGTGTGTAAAATCGAAATCAGGTTCACCACAGGGTGGTGTAATTAGCCCTGTGCTAGCCAATATCTATTTACATTATGCGCTGGATTTATGGTTTGAAAAAGTCGTGAAACCCAAAATAAAAGGTAAGGCAATGTTGATTCGTTATGCGGATGATTTTGTTTGTGCTTTTGAAATGGAAGAAGACGCGGCCAGATTTTATCAATCATTACCCGAGAGATTAAGAAAGTTTGGTCTTGAATTAGCTAAAGAGAAAACAAACTTAATCAAGTTTAGTGCATATTTTCCGAGTAGAAAGCACCGTTTTGAGTTTCTTGGGTTTGCCTTTAATTGGTGTAAAGATAAAAAGGGAAAACCAAGATTAAGACGTCGAACTTCTACTAAAAAGATGCGTGCTAGTTTTGAAAAATATTATGATTTTATCAAGACGTCGCGATCAAGAAGGTTAAATTGTTGGTTGCCAGAGCTGAGAAGGAAATTAATTGGATTTCAAAATTATTTTGGACTTCCAGATAATAGTCGAAGTTTATCAACGTTATCAAATTTTGTGATACACAGTTTGTTCAAGTGGTTGAATAGGCGAAGTGGTCGTAAAAGTTATAACTGGCAAAATTACATGAAGATGTTAGAGTATTTTAAAATTAAGCCGATGCGAGTTAGCAAGAAATACATAGTTGTTGACTGGTATTAAATAGTTTGCCTTTACACGGGTGAATAAACTGAAGAGCCGGATGCGGTAATTCCGCACGTCCGGATCTGTACGGGGTCGGCTCAGTAATGGGTCGTTCTACCGTGATTGCGTGTACTTAGATCGAGAGAAATATGAATAATGGAAAGTGTGTTTGCGGTGAAATTTCATATGAGATAGACGAAAAAATTGAAACATTGTACCAATGTCATTGTTCAATTTGTCAGATTCAGACGGGTTCATCGTGCCAAACCGGAGCATTTGTTAGTGCGCTAAATTTTAAATGGTGTTCTGGCGAAGATAAAATTATTACCTACAGCAAGCAAACAGGTTACAGTTATTCTTTTTGTAGCTGTTGTGGCGCAACTGTTCCAAATATGTTTCGTTCGGGTGATAAATATTGGGTTCCCGCTGGGGCAATGTTAGGATTGAAGGGTGCGCAAATTAAAAACCATATATTTGTATCAGACAGGGCGGAATGGGACCATATAGCTGGTAACGGCATGCAGCATCCTGGCTTCTATCCCGTATACGCATAATAAATAAGAATAGGTTGCGCGTAGCCGCAACTACTTTGATTTAAATTAACCTATTGTTGGTCATTCCAAAGCATCCTGCTGTCATGCCATTAGTGCATCCATGCACGTCATCACCCGGTCTTCATTTATAGTGTATTTCTTTTCTGTGACTTTTTCTGGGTTTTGGCTTCCTTCAACTTTTTCATGTTTAAAATTTGAGAGGCATCCTTACTCTCATTCTACTGTTTCCTTTTTTTGGGTAATTCTTAATTAATTCAGTGTCATATAATATTTTTACCCCATTAGTTTTCTGATTTAAACCTATCCCGTATACCTATCCTTTTTTACGCCCTGATCGTTCGCATTTTTTCTATCTTCATTTTTGATTTTATAAATCCACAAAATGTCATTACTTTTTTACAGCAAGGACAGATGACTTCGTAATGAAACGATTCACAAAGTTCAGGCAAGGTTACTCTTAGCATGAGTTGGATTTTCATTAATAATGTTCGATTTGAGCCATGCAATAATCCATAATTTCTAACTCGCTGAAATCCTTTTGGTAATACATGTTGCAATAATCTTAATAAAAAATTCATGATAGGTTCTGTTTTTACGACATATTGCTTACTTATACTGTCTTTATATCGCCATGTCAGTTGGTCTTGTTTTAATGACAGTAGGTTTTTTTCGCTGAATACACCTCGATATAAATATTGAGACAGGTATTTTAATGCAGGCGAACCATTGCCTATTTTTTTGCAATGCGCAATCCAGTTTTTTGGATAGGTGGTTGGGCAATGGATATCTTGAGTTTTTAAGGATTCTATAAATTTAGCTCTAAACACACTGCTTAAATTTTTGGTGTTAAACAAGTATTTTTTTCGTTTAGCTTGCCAGTTTTTTTGTTTTTTATTGCCTCCTTTAGGTTTTGGTTTGGCTTGAATATTAAGCTGTTGTTCTATGTGTTCGATAAATTTAGGTGTGCCTAAATACCCAAGATTTATTCGTGCATTCTCGAATATCTTGAATGAGTGTAATCCCAATTTCTTGCGGGATTATTCTCCATCTTTGTTAGTTTGAGATTCAGTTCAATATATCAACTGGCAGTTGAAAAATAATTATGGGTGTCTATGAGAGTTGTATGAGAGTTGTATGAGAGTTGGGTTTATTGATGGGGGAGGGAAGTCTTTAAAGCTTACGATTAAAAACACAGATAAATGTAATTAACATTTATCTGTGTCAGATTTTTGATTCAACTTTAATTATTTAATTACATCCAATATATTCATCTGAAACCGCAATATCATCAAACCAAACATCTTCAACCCCTTTAGTGTCACCAAACGCTCTCCAGCCAAAGGTAATGTAGTTCCCTAACTCAGGATGATCACTGAAATATTGGGCGGGTGTTTTTTCCCAATCTGTTGGTGATATGGCTGCAAAGGTTTGAACGCCATTTACCCATGCAATTGCTTGATCAAATACTGGATCTTTGATCATTGCAAATTCCACACAAACCCATTCATTTGCTGGAATGATGGTGGTTGGAACAATTTTGGTTGTAGAGTCATCAATTGAATTGGGTAGAAATGCCGATAGTACTTTGTCTTTTGCTGCGCCAAAACGTAACTCTTCTTGATTTGACCCATCAAGTGCCGTTGAATACGCCATAAAGTGTACATGGTTCCCACTTGCTCCGTATTCTCCACCGCCTAATTCTGCAGGAAGGTACATCCAAGCACGAGAATAAAATGCATCTTGATCTGTTGGTAAATCTTGGACTAAGAAGGTGGGTTTAATAACTGAGTTCGATGTTTTCACTCTTACTGAATTTGTTCCAGAGTAGGCTTTGGTCGTATCAATTAACACAAACGATGAGTTTCCTGGATTGTTAAGTGAGCTATTAACGCCATATTCAACCCAGGTTTTCCAGCCAGCTGGAATGGCGTTATGTTCTTGATTTTCAAAGTTATCAAAAATATACGCATTTTCAGGTTGCTCGCCTCTTGTTGGTGTCGCGTCAATGGCTAAAACTAAATCACTCCAGTCTTGTTCGTTGTTTGCGTCGGTTATTTGATCTGCTGGCATCGCGCCATGGTCTATACCATTTGGTACATCAATTAAAGTTTGAGTGTCATTGTCCTTGATGTAATTTTTTAATGCCAATTCCACATCTTCCGGTGCAAATGAATCAAACATTAAAGGTTTGGCTTGTGAGCTTTCATGGCATTCAAAACAAGTTTGCTCAACAATATTAGTGGACACTCTTTGCAGTAATTCTATGTATAAAGTATCAATCACATTAATGGTTTTCTCTAATGATTTACTAGAGCTTCCACTTGTAATTGTTAATGTGATTGTCTTGTTACCACCGGTAGAAAAGGTATAACTTGGGATCGCATCCATAGAAGTATACTCACCATTAAAATCCCACAAATAAGTGAATGCAGCAGTTCCAGCAGACTCTGTTGAGTCAGCAGTCACAACCATAGAATTTTGAGATAATTCAAAAGCAGGCTCTAAAATCACACGCTGAAGAGTGTCATCACAACCAATTCTTTCAGTAGAAACCACAATGTCATCAAAATATAATGTGTTTTGATTTTGTGAGAAACTATGCCACCCAAATACAATTTCATGGAACATGTCACTCATCCAATGATCGTCTACGCTATCTTTGATATTTGTAAAATCTGAGTTTTGTTCAATTGAGTGAACCAACACGCCGTCTGCCCAAGAGTATAATTTTGATACCTCTTGAGTGTCATCAAAACCAACTTCTAAACAATACCATTGATCAGCATTCACAATATGCTCACCAAAATTCTCAGATTGTGGATCAGGCGCACCGTCATCAATATTAGGATTGTTATTTACTAATGTTGTGCCAATTGCGCCTTTCGCTTCACCCCAGCGTACTTCTTTGTTAGCCGGATTTGGATCGTCACTTCGCAAAGCAATAATATGGTCATGATTTGTGTTAGCTAACCCTCCCATTTGCAGAGTCTGTTTGACATAGACCCTTGTGTAAATTTTGTTTGCAGACGCAGGTAAAGCTTTGAAAATTTGCATTGGTCCATTTTCAGGGCCAATTATTCTTAATGATTTTTCTCCAGAATTGGAGTCGGTGGAGATGACATTAATTTTGGTATTATAATTTCCAATGTAAGGATTTTTTTGGTAATCCGCAAAAATACTCCATCCAGCTGGTTGAGAATCATCATCATACTGCTCAAAGTTTTCTTCAAATATAATTGCTGGATTAACTTCACTTTCACTGATAGTGATAGTTTGAGAATAGG
This sequence comes from Marinicellulosiphila megalodicopiae, assembly GCF_045862395.1. Lineage (NCBI taxonomy): Bacteria > Pseudomonadati > Pseudomonadota > Gammaproteobacteria > Oceanospirillales > Marinicellulosiphila > Marinicellulosiphila megalodicopiae. The sequence continues at coordinate 2,436,877 of NZ_AP023087.1, read as the reverse complement.
AATCGCTTTGTCCTTGTAGATTGCTAATCACCAAGGTGATAACTTTCTCGCCTTCGGTTGTGAATTGATAGAAAGACGTCCTGCCTGATCCTGTGGATTCTGAGTTAAAGTCCCAGGCATACGTTAAATTGTCGCCTGCAGATAATGCCGCATCGACAGTAATTAATAAATCAGCAGTTTGGGCAGTAAACATTGCAACTGGAAGCATCGATTCAGAAATGGTGACATCAGTATATACAGCGTCTGAGCTTAGGTTTTCAGTATCGGTTACAACTAAAGAAACGCTGTAAGTTTCAGCTGTATCAAAACTATATTCAAGTGTACTGTTACTTTCATCCAAGACTAAAACATCATCAATAAACCACTGGTAAGTAAGCGTCGTTCCATCTTCAGTATCGTTTGAGCCTGCGCTATCAAAAGTAACGACTTCATTAATTAGTGCTTCTGATAAATCAGAAGTGATTACAGCAATTGGTGCGCTATTGAAGACTACATCGCTAATTACAACATCCATGCTGACAGAATCTGAATCTAAGTTTTCAGTATCGGTTACAACTAAAGAAACCTTGTAAGTTTCAGCTGTTTCAAAACTATATTCAAAAGTACTGTTAGTTTCATTCAATACTAAAACATCATCAATAAACCATTGATAAGTAAGCGTCGTTCCGTCTTCAGTATCGTTTGAGCCTGCGCTATCAAAAGTAACGACTTCATTAATTAGTGCTTCTGATAAATCAGAAGTGATTACAGCAATTGGTGCGCTATTGAAAACTACATCGCTAATTACAACATCCATGCTGACAGAATCTGAATCTAAGTTTTCAGTATCAGTTACAACTAACGAAACGCTGTAAGTTTCAGCTGTTTCAAAACTATATTCAAAAGTACTGTTAGTTTCATTCAATACTAAAACATCATCAATAAACCATTGATAAGTTAGCGTCGTTCCGTCTTCAGTATCGTTTGAGCCTGCGCTATCAAAAGTAACGACTTCATTAATTAGTGCTTCTGATAAATCAGAAGTGATTACAGCAATTGGTGCGCTATTTGATATAACTTCAGTGATAATCACGTCAGTACTTACTAAGTCAGACGCTAGGTTTTCGGTATCCGTTACTATTAACGAAACGCTGTAAGTTTCAGCTGTTTCAAAACTATATTCAAAAGTACTATTAGTTTCATTTAATACTAAAACATCATCAATAAACCATTGATAAGTAAGCGTCGTTCCGTCTTCAGTATCGTTTGAGCCTGCGCTATCAAAAGTAACGACTTCATTAATTAGTGCTTCTGATAAATCAGAAGTGATTACAGCAATTGGTGCGCTATTTGATATAACTTCAGTGATAATCACGTCAGTACTTACTAAGTCAGACGCTAGGTTTTCGGTATCCGTTACTATTAACGAAACGCTGTAAGTTTCAGCTGTATCAAAACTATATTCAAAAGTACTATTAGTTTCATTTAATACTAAAACATCATTAATAAACCACTGGTAAGTAAGCGTCGTTCCATCTTCAATATCGTTTGAGCCTGCGCTATCAAAAGTAACGACTTCATTAATTAGTGCTTCTGATAAATCAGAAGTGATTACAGCAATTGGTGCGCTATTGAAAACTACATCGCTAATTACAGCATCCATGCTGACAGAATCTGAATCTAAGTTTTCAGTATCAGTTACAACTAACGAAACGCTGTAAGTTTCAGCTGTTTCAAAACTATATTCAAAAGTACTGTTAGTTTCATTCAATACTAAAACATCATCAATAAACCATTGATAAGTTAGCGTCGTTCCGTCTTCAGTATCGTTTGAGCCTGCGCTATCAAAAGTAACGACTTCATTAATTAGTGCTTCTGATAAATCAGAAGTGATTACAGCAATTGGTGCGCTATTTGATATAACTTCAGTGATAATCACGTCAGTACTTACTAAGTCAGACGCTAGGTTTTCGGTATCCGTTACTATTAACGAAACGCTATATGTATTAGCTGATACAAACGTATGTTCGAGCGTACTGTTTGTTTCTGCAGCAATTAACACATCATCAATAAACCATTGGTAGGTAAGGTTAGTGCCATCTTCTGTATCATTTGATCCAGTACTATCAAAAGTGATGGACTCAGTTGTATTAGCAGTAAGGGTATCGGCTAAAATTATTGCTGTTGGAGCCCTGTTTAAAATCACGGTAATGTCTGGAGTAAAACTTATGTTTTCAATGATAATGCTTGAGGACAACTCACCATCTGAAGTGGTTAATCTTAATGTATGTTTGCCAGATAAAACTTCATCATTAACAAAATATTGTTGAGTTAAATCAAGTTGTGCATCGGATGATAAAACTTGATTATTCACGGACCAAGTATGGGTCAGTGTCGCTGAATCGGAGTCTGTTGAAGTTGCTAAAAGAGTGGTTTCTTGCTTTAAAAAAGAAGCAATAGGCGGTTGGTTGATGGGCGTTTCAGGGTCTTTTTGTTCAAATGGATTGTCAATACAACCTACCAGAAGGGTTGAAAATATAAGGGGGATAATGGATTTTGGCAATAATCTATGCAGCATAGTTTTTTCCTTCAATTAAAAAGTGGTTTGAATTTTTGCGCGATTGTAACAGTTTTTAATTCATTAATAATTAAGCTTGAATATTTAATTTTTAAGTGAATTGATAGGGATGTTATTGTTGGGTAGGTTTGAATGGATGGTGGTGGGATTTTTTTTATGAGTTGAAATGCGGAGGTTTATTTATTTAAAATCAAACAAACATTCTTGATGTTGGCTAACTTCAAAAAATACCCTGTCATTTATTTCTATTTTTCCACTGTTAATCACTTTACAGCAAACACCCGCTGCATAAGATGTGTTTAATGCGTTTTGTAATCCTTTAAATTGGAAATCCAATTGAATGCAAGGTTCACACTCTTGAGTGATTTCTAATACAGCTTTTCCAATGCGAACATAATTACCAATGTCAGAAGATGAAAATTGCTTACCACTTACAAGTAAGTTGGCGCGGCGAGTTAGCCAGCTTATATTAGGTTGATGGATAGCGTCACAAGCTTGTTGCCAACTTTCTTGGCTTAAAAGAGTGATCTGTCTTGGTCCGAATTTTCCTCTTGTGTCATTTTCTAGACCTGAATATCTGCTGATTAACGCTTGATTCAGTTCAATCATGGGTTGATTTTTGTGAATGCGCTTGGCGATTGAGATCAGTTTTATAGGGGGAGTTTGCATCGAATGAATCGCTAATTGAGTTTGATTTTGGGCCAAGTTTAACAAAAAAAGCCACTTAGCTGTTTTTTAGATTAAAGAAATTTTCAAAATCACGAATAGGTACCGTAACGGCGCTTCTCAAAGGCTGACAAATGCATACAGGCTCCGTATAATCGCAACTTTAAATAAATTTGTAATCAAAGGTTAAGTTATGTTGAAGCGTGTAGTAATTACGGGCATGGGTGTGGTTTCAAGTATTGGTAATAATATCAAAGAAGTTTCTGAATCTTTAAAAGAGGGTAAATCAGGTATTCGTTTTCAAGATATCTATGCAGAAAAAGGATTTCGTTCTCATGTTGCTGGTAATATCCAAAATTTTGAAACAGAAATAGATCGTAAACATAAGCGTTTTATGGGTGATTCAGCTTTGTATACTTATGAAGCTATGTTACAAGCGATCAAAATGGCAGGCCTTGAAGAGAATCAAGTGAGTAATTTACGTACTGGATTATTGGCAGGTTCTGGTGGTGCAACCACTCAAGATATCGTTGAAGCGAATCAAATTTTAGAAACTAAAGGCATTAAGCGTGTTGGGCCATATCGAGTAACCTCAACCATGGGTTCAACAGTTTCAGCCTGTCTTGCAACATCGTTTAAAATTAAAGGTTTAAATATGACCATGTCATCTGCTTGTGCCACTAGTGCGCATTGTATCGGTGAAGGGTTTGAAAAAATTCAATGGGGTAAACAAGACATCGTTTTTGCAGGTGGTGGTGAAGCTGAACATTACACACAATCAGTATTGTTTGATGCAATGGGAGCATTTTCAAGTAAATACAATGACACCCCAACAACAGCATCGCGTCCATATGATGCCAACCGTGATGGGTTTGTAATTGCAGGTGGAGGCGGAATCGTAGTTTTAGAAGAATTAGAGCACGCTAAAGCACGTGGCGCGAATATTTTGGCAGAAGTAGTTGGCTATGGCACGGCATCTGATGGTTACGATATGGTTGCTCCAAGTGGAGATGGTGCATATCAATCAATGAAATATGCGATCGAGCAAGCGGGCACTGATAAAATTGATTACATCAATACTCATGGTACATCTACGCCAGCTGGGGATATTGTTGAAGTTAAAGCAATGAAACGTGCATTTGGTGAAGGTAATTTTCCAAAATTTGCATCCACTAAATCATTAACGGGGCATTCATTAGGTGCTGCAGGTGTCCATGAGGCAGTATATTCGTTAATTATGATGCAAGAGAATTTTATTGCAGCCTCTGCAAACGTAACGGAATTAGATCCTGAAGTAGAAGGATTGCCGTTAGTTCAAGAGAAACTTGAAAATCAAGATATCAAATACGCAATGAGCAATAGTTTTGGATTTGGTGGCACTAACGTTAGTTTAGTATTTAAAAAATACGAAGCTTAATTGCCTTTAACATGATTGCCTTTGGTTAGGCAGTCATGAAATTTGCAATAGTGGTTTTATTGAATGATTGTAATATTGAATGATGGTCATATTGAATAGCTGTTTTATTAAATTGTGGAAGTAAATGATGGACATTAATAATGTAACGATAGTCGGTGGAACTCATGGCAACGAGTTGTCAGGTATTTATGTTGTTAAATATCTTCAATCACAACCTCAAATACTTGAAAAATACGATTTAGATATTCAATTTTTATTGGCTAATGAACAGGCCATTAAAAAGAATGTGCGTTATGTGGATCAAGATTTAAATCGTCAATTTTCTTTAGAGTTATTAAGTCAGTCCATCCAAAATATCGAAGCGAATCGTGCTAGACAAATCAATCAATTGATTGGAACCCAAGCCAAGCAGCAAACTGATTTTATTATTGATCTGCATACCACCACAACAAATATGGGGTTAACCCTGGTAATTAACCAAGATAGCGTGTTTCATCGTAAATTAGTGGCGTACATTCAGCAAGAACTTCCAGAAGTGAATATCTTTTTTGAGCCAACTGAACAAACTGAAGATAATTTTTTATTGTCCATTGCAAAATATTCTGGACTATTAATAGAAGTAGGGCCAATCGCTCAAGGCACATTAAAACAAGAAGTATATGAGCAAACATTAAGTGCTGTTTTTGCTTGTCTTAAATTTATAAAATTATATAAAGAAGACATACAAATACCTTTACCTAAGTCGGTTTGTGCGTATCAATTTATACAGAAAATACCATTTATGCTAAACGAGCAAAATGAAATAGTGGGAATGATTCATCAGGATTTTGATTCTCAAGATTATCAGCCTTTAGAGCAAGGTGACCCTATTTTTAAAACGTTAGACGGTCAAGATATCTGTTTTGAAAATAATTACGATCAAATTGGCATGTTAACCGCTTGTTTTATTAATGAGGCTGCGTATTATGACAAAAAAGACGCATTTAGCTTAATGAAAAAAATTGAACTGGAAATCTCATGATTAAAAAATTCATACTGATCGCAATCCTTATTTTACCTGTCATGGCGCATTCATATGTGGGGTTAAGTTATTCCGCAGGCGCTGGAACGCGTGGTGGTTTTTTTGTAGGTATGTTTATCATAGGTGATTGGGCAATAGAAACTCATTATTGGGAGCCTAATAAAAATATCAATTATGGATTGTCTATTAAGCATTACAATAATGAAAGAATGAAATATATTGTGTTCGATTTTGCTAATAAGGTGCCAAAATTTAAAAATGATACCACTGTGCATCATGAAAGAGGATTGCAAATTGGTGTGGGTCAAAATTTATTTAAAACAACCAAATTTGAATTTCCGGTTGAGCTAGGTGTTGGATATTTACATGACTGGGAAGATAAAAAATGGGAAACGGTTTTTTATGCAAATGCTGGAATTATTTATTAATTCATTAAATAAATTGGGATTTTTTACGAGAAATATCCCGAATAAGAAAACGACCAGGATGTAAATGATCGAGTAAATCAATTTCAAGTGGCAATGATTGATGATCAATTAATCTTGAAATGATATCTGCGCACATGCTTGCTGTACTTGCCCCCTTTGAACCAAATCCCACATTAATATATAGACCCTCATAAATTGGTGCCGCCTTAATGCTCCGCAGCTGCGGATTTTGAATATGTTGAAATTGCAAAGAGTATTGTTTAGCTGGGACACAAGGACCAACAATGGGCATATAGTCAGGTGTTGTGCATCTGAATCCTGTATTGCCAATTGATTTAGTTGGATCAAATTCCCCTTGAATGCTTGGAATCATGGTTTCTATATTTTGAATATTTTTAATATTGTCTGAATCTCGTACCTGACTGTCATCGTCTTTTAAATCAAAAGTGGCACCAAAACAATGAACGCCATTTTCAGCAGGGGTAATATAATGTTCGCCACAAATGATGGTTTTAAGATCCTTAGATAAACGACCAGTTGGCGCTGAGGTGACTTGGCCGCGAATTTTTTTTAAGGGTAAGTGCTTGGTTTGTTTAAATTGTATGGCACTAAACGCATTACAAATTACCACCTGATCAAATTCAAATATTTCATTATTGTTTGAGGTTAATCGCCAAGTGTTATCTGTATTTTGATCAATTGAAGTGATTTGTGTGTTACCAACAAACTCAGCATGTTGTGACCAATATTTGCATAATGATTTAGGTGTTGCCATTGCGCCTAATGGATAGAATAATCCGTTTTTATCGATGTTAATTCCAGATATTTCAGATAATTCACTGTTATTTTTAACTTGAAAAATATCATCAAAGTACAAACCACACTCAACTAACTCTTGTTGTTTTTTTAATTCTTTTTCGTTATGAATTAATTGAATCATGCCACAAGTTTCAATTGGTAATGAATCCAATTGTGTTTGACGCAAACTATGAAAAAAAGCAGAAAGATAAAATCGATTGTTATAACTATTTTTACTTCCGGGTTTTAAATAAATGGCAGCTTTAGGATTGCTTGAGGCTCCTTGTGCAATTTTAGCTTGCTGATCAAAAATTGTGACGCTGTGATTTTTTTTATTCAAGGCATAGGCTGTGGCGCATCCTGAAAATCCAGCTCCTATAATGGCTATTTTTTTAGTTTTAAAACGTTTTTTGATTGGATCTAATGAATAAAATTGATTGCTTTTTGGGCGTAAAGGTCCACATTTTCCAATAAAGGTGGCCGTCAGCATTTCACGTTTTTTTGCGAATCCTTTTTTTGTTTTTATTTTGAATCCAGCACCAAGTAATCCATCCTTAACTACTCGAGCGCAGCTAAAAGTTGAAAGGGTAGTTTCTAAATGACTTAATCTGCTGACTTGATCAAATAATTGCGTGTCCCACATTTTTTCATTATTTGTAGGCATGAACCCATCTAAAAACCATGCATCAATTGATGAATGAGCTTGAGAAAACCCTATTGTTGCATCGCTAAAAATCAATGTTAATGTCACATTGCCAAAATACAATGTATGAAACCCAGGCAACAGTTTTGGGTATTGAGCGATCAACTGATCATATAAAGGTTTAAGTTCATTAAAAGGTGCTATGGCATTAATTAAATCTTTTTTTGTTAGTGGATGTTTTTCAGCTGAAAAAAAGTGCAAAGTGCTACATTTTGCAGTATTTGCGAGATTGAATAATTGCCAAGTTTTTAAAAAATTAAGCCCCGTTCCAAAACCCGTTTCAGCAATAGTGAAAGTTTGATTGTCTTGTAATTGAGAAAAACGTTGTTTGAGGTTGTTGGCATTTAAAAAATTATGTTCAATTTCTTCTAACGCACCTTGATTGGAATAATATTGATCAGAATATAACTCACTTATTAGTGTGCCTCGAGGGTTATAACTGATCTTTGCTGGGATAATTGGTCTGTTCACTAGTGTACGGGTAATGTGTCTTCAAATTCTATTAATTGATTTAGCCATTGCTCAAAATAGGTTTTCGGCAAAACTATATCGCTAAGTGAAAAGCTGCGCATCTGTTCAAGTGTGTAGGAACTTGCGATAAAAAGCTCCCACTGCACAATGACATCATCTGATACCTGTATGTGAAAAGCTTTTACGTCATTTTCATGTTGTTCGCGAAAACGAACACACCACTCAATGATTTGAAAATGAGTAAACCGTGACATGGACCCAAGTAAACCTTGGGCCAAAATTTCCATCAACGATTCTTTTGTGTATGCTTTGCTGATTGGATCATCTTGCCAAGCCATATCAGCTCCAACCGTCTTTGCGGCTATTTTTCTTAGGAAGATTAATTAAAATTAAACTTAACACCACGCCTAAACAAACCAGTGCTGCACCTGTAATCCAAGAGCGAGTGGTATTTGAGGCTTTATAGGAGGCAAGTTCAATCTGTGCTTTTTCTAGATCCGATTCAAGCATGGATTTTTTCTTTAGTAGCTGAGAGTTTTCACTGTCTAGTGTCAGTTCTTTTTTAGATAATAATTCAAGACTGTTATATTTTGCTTTTAATTCAGTTAATTCTTTTTTTAATGCTTTTTTCTCTTCAAGTTCTTTTAGTGTGTCCTTGTGAACATTAATGTATTCATTATGTTCAGTTTGAAGTAATTCAAAATCTTCTTTTAATTTTTCTAATTGAACGGATGCAACCGGTTCATCTAAGACAAATCGTTTATTGATCCAACCTATATTACCTGAAGGGGCTTTGACCTTATCGTAAATGCTGGATTCAGTTTCACTGATTACTTCAAGTAGGGCACCAGAATACAAGGTTTCTAATGGTGTATATTGACTTGCTGGAACATCTCTTAAATGAATGGCTTGATTATCTGACAGCCATGCATTTTTTGAAAATGCCGATAATGAGACAGAAGCAATTAAAATACTGATCGCAATGTTAAATTGAAATTTCATATTGTGTTCCTTTAAGGTAGTACTAGTTTGAATGGTTTTACTACTACGCTGGCATAAACGCCTGCTTTTATATAAGGGTCGGTATCAGCCCAAGCTTGAGCGTCTTCCAAGCTGTCAAATTGCGCAACAACTGTTGATCCTGTAAATCCTGCGTCACCAGGATCATTACTGTCAATGGCAGGGTTCGGGCCTGCAAGAATTAATCTGCCTTGAGCGTTTAGTGTTTTAAGTCGTTCTAAATGCGCAGGTCTTGATTGCACTCTAAGTGGTAAACTATTTTCCACATCTTGACTGATGATACTGTATAACATGAAAACCCTTAATGTTAATTTAAATTCTGGATATTTTTTGACTTACTATTTTGAGTAAGTTCATTGGTAAAATAAAATTGTAATATAAAGATGCTAAATAAATGTGTTTTGAATTGTTAGTGTATGGAGATTTTTCAAAAATCATATATTTGTTCAATGTCGTAGCACTATGAAGCACTATACAGTCAGCCATAATAAAACTACACTTGGCAGCTGTCCACCAAACTAAGGTCATTAATGTGTTTGATTCTCAAAAAAACTATGTAATTGCTGATTTGCATAGTCATAGTACTGCATCAGACGGTATGTTAAGTCCCAAAGCGATGTATGAGCGAGCTCAAGAAAAAGGAATCGAAATTTACGCATTAACTGATCATGATACAGTTGATGGTTATTTATCGATCAAAGAGCTTGCTAATAAAGAAGGTGTCCCAAAATTAATCAGTGGCATTGAATGGTCAACTTTATACAAAGGTATGAATATCCATATTGTGGGTTTGAATTTTGATGCTAACCATCCAGCCGTGACTTCTGCAATCAATGAGTTGCAAAACACTCGTGATCAGCGTTCATTTATTATTGTTGAGCGTTTGCAAAAGGCAGGACTTAACATTACTTATGAAGATGTGAAAGCATTAAGTGGAGATAACCATCCTGCAAGACCACATTTTGCGCGATATTTAGTGGATTCTGGACAGGTTAAAAATAGTCAAGCTGCCTTTAATAAGTACTTAGGGGCAGGCAAACCCGGTGATGTTAAAACCAATTTTCCTAGTATTGAAGAAGTAATTAAAATCACTCAAGCAGCGGGTGGTATAGCCGTATTTGCTCATCCTCATAAATATAAAATGACACAAACAAAACTGATAAGTTGTATTGAGTATTTTAAATCAGCAGGTGGTAATGCCGTCGAGTTAGGCGTTGCGCAAATGAATCCACAATTACGCAAGCGACTAACTTTAGTGTGCAAAGAGCTCGAACTTAAAGGCTCAAGTGGCAGTGATTTTCATCAACCAGATTTATCATGGTGCGAATTAGGAAAATTCGAACATGTACCAAAAGAAATTGAACCTATTTGGATTGATTTTAAATAAACTAACCATGTCAAAATTGGCAATAAAAAAATATGTGGGAAATATTATGTCCGTTAACAAACTTTTAACATCATTAACGTTGTGTTGTATGGCACTTTGTTCAACGCATGCTGTTTCAGCAGTTGAGTCAACGTGGTATGGCTCTTTTAATACTGGGGTGCGCTTTAATAGTACGCCTATAACGCAAAGCAAAGATCTTGAAGTATATAATGATCAAGGATCGTTTATCGGTTTGGATGCTTATTCTGGATACGATACGTTTTATGTCAGAGGCAGATTAGAAGTAGACATGAACGGTTCCACTTTAGGAGGCAACTTAACTACTAAACAAAGCTTTGTTGAGCTGGGGCAAAATGGCGGATTTTATCGTATTGGGTCAATCATGTCGTTAGTGACGCAAATTATGGTTCAACCGAATAATATTATGCATTCTCAGCGTTCAATGGAACACATTGCTTTTAATCATTCTGAAAGTGCAGCCCCTTATAAATCCAATGTATTTCAAATGCAGTTTCCATATGAACAAAATTTAATGACTTATTTCGAATTTGAAATGGACGCAGAAGATGGGGATGAATTATTTAATGATTATACTGCAGGCATTGGAATTGTAAGTGATGAAGGTTCTATTACTTACATGACATTCAAAGATAATATAAATAATGAAAAATATTGGGCAATTGCTTTGGATTATCGATCAGCTCAATCAAAATATGCAATCACGTATTCCAAAGGAGAAGGGGTGAATACTTGGGATACTGCATTGTCTTATCAAAGTAATACATTAATTACTAAATCTTCTTTGCATGTTTTAGATTTACCTGATTTAGTCGAAGCTAATTTAATGCTTGGCATGGATTTTTTAATTGGTGAACAGGGGGTTGCATATTTTGAATATTCTCGATTATTTGATCAGCAGGGCGCTTATGATTTGTCAGCTGGTATACGCATAGATTTTTAAGGAGCTAACGATGTTAAATAAATTTAAACAATGGCTGTCACTAGATACTTCAAATCAACAAGAACAAGCAGAAATTACTGTAGAACAGGCTATTTGTGTGTTGATGGTTGAGGTGATGATGGTTGATTTAGATACCGATGAGCGAGAACGTGAGCGCGTATTTGAATTATTACATGATCAATATAATGTTGAAAAACAGGACGTTCAATCGGTATATTTTAGTGCATTAGAAATCAAACAAAACAGTCATGATGTGTATTCTTTTACTAAACGCATTCGCGATCAATTTGATGAACCCCAGCGTTTTAATATGATAGTGGCATTGTGGATGATTGCATACAGTGATGGAGTGATTGATCCTCATGAAGATTTTATAATTCGTAAAATAAATGATTTGTTGCATTTGCATCACAGTCATTTTATTCAAGCTAAACAGCAAGCAAAAAACCATTTCGAACAAAAGTAAACCAATTATGATCACACAATTTGAAACTGCCATTTTAGATACACCAACTGGAAAAATGCGCTCAGAGATATACCGACCAGTAAAATCTGGGAAATTTAATGCAATCATTTTTTATTCAGAAATTTTTCAAATTACAGCGCCGATTAAAAGAAGTGCCCAAATATTAGCCGGATTAGGTTATGTGGTGATTGTGCCTGAAGTGTTTCATGAACTGAATCCGATAGGTTGTGTGCTTGCTTATGATGATGCAGGCAAAGATAAAGGTAATGCCGATAAGTGGGAAAAATCTTTAGAAGACCATGACAGCGATACTCAAGCTATGGTCGAGTTTTTACAATCCTATGAGTTTTGTACAGGTAAAATTGGTGCAATGGGGGTTTGTATTGGTGGGCACTTGGCTTTCAGAGCCGCATTAAATAAAAATATCCAACATGCATTTTGTTTGTATCCAACAGATATTCATAGTAATACATTACCAAGTGAAAAAAATAACGACACTTTGACTCGTTCGAAAGATATAAAAGCAGAGGTGTATTTGGTTTTTGGTAAACAAGATCCTCATGTGCCACAAGATGCTCGATTAAAGTTGTATCAACATTTTTTACAAAACGGGTTGAATTATATATGGTTAGAAGTGGATGCTCAGCATGCTTTTATGCGTGATGAAGGTGAACGTTACGATTCTGCATTGGCAATAAAGATGTACCAAACGGCAGGTGATTTTTTTAGATAATTTTTTGAAACTGTTTTAAGTTGTACTCAATAGATGCAAACTTTATTGCTGAAAATTACGTTCCAATAAATCTGAAACTTTTACAAATTCAAAGTGCATTTCTAAATCTGAATGATTTAACTGTTTAAAAAACGCAATGGTTTCTGGATAAGGATGTCCAATAATAATGACTTTTTGATTTTTATTTGCAAGAGATAGCGCCTTGAGCCATTGTTTATTTAAAGAGTCGAAGTCTTTTTTATTATCTAAAAACACATGGCGTCCAGCCCATGGTAGTTTTTTTTCTTTAGATTGAATGACACCTTGAGATTTGGCAGATGTTCTGCTATCTAAAAAAAACATATTATTCAGTTTTAAATACTCCATCACCCAGCCCATTTGATCATATTGTTCGGTATAAAAACTGCCTGTATGGTTGTTTAGTCCAGTAGCATAAGGGTTTTCAGCAAAGGCCATTTCTAAAGTATAAAACGTTTCCTGTTTGTCATAGTCTACACTTAGGCCTAATTTTCCCATGGGAAAGCGTCCATTATTATCCATTGGCATATGAATGATGATTTCTTTTTTGTTTTCATACGCCAACTTAGATAATGAAAATGTATAAGCTCTTAATGGCATTACCGCAACGGTTTTGATGATTGATTGATTGATGATTTGTTCGCCAAAGTCATATTGGTTTCCAAGATCATCAATCACCACTGCAATTTTGGGTTTTGAAAATTCATGGCTGGATTGGGTTGATGCACTGTTTGCAAAATTAAAATGGAAAAATAAAAACAGTAAACAGCTTAGGTTTTTAAGTGTCAAAACATTCATTATAAAATTAATGCACCTTGTAAAAGTTGAAATGCCTGTTGCAGTTGATAATCATCTGTCAAAACATCAAGGTTATTAATGTTGTTGGCTTGTGCTGATTGGTCCAAATCACCTTCTAAGTGTCCAGAAAGTTGAGATTCAGAAACATATTGTCTGTCTTCTAATTTTGAAACAACGGAAGGAATAATTGTAATATCTGGTTTAATACCATGAGCCTGAATGGTTCTGCCAAGTGGGGTAAAATATCGAGCAATTGTAAGCTTAATTGCGGATGAATCATCTAAATTTAATATTTGTTGTACGCTTGCTTTGCCAAAACTGGTTTGTCCCATGATGACAGCGCGCTTATGATCTTGTAGTGCGCCTGCGACAATTTCAGATGCTGATGCGCTACCTTGATTGATTAATACTATGACTTTTAAATCTTTACCAATTGTATTTAAAGAGGTGTAATGATGCTCTTTGCTTTGCTCAGAACGACCTTGAGTGTAAACCACTAATTTTTCTTCAAGGAAAATATCGCTGACTTTAATTGCTTGCTGCAATAAGCCGCCTGGATTATTTCTTAAATCTAATATTATTGCTTTAAATTGATCGCTGGATTGTTGCATATCTAATATTGCTTTTTCAAAATCATTCCCGGTTTCAGATTGAAACGAGCTGATTTTTGCATAACCAATCTGATTATTAAGTAAAAAAGATTTTACTGAACTGTTTGAAATTTCAGCACGGATGATATTAAAAGTGAGCGGTTCTTTTTGTCCTGGGCGTTTTGCTTTTAACTGAATTTTAGATCCTATTTTGCCACGCATTATTTCGGATGCTTCTCTTAGGCTCATTCCTTGTACGATTTGAGAATCTAATTCATAAATAAGATCGCCAGATTGCAAGCCTGCCTGTTGAGCTGGGGAACCGTCCATTGCTGCAATAACTTTAACTAAGCCATTTTCCATTGTGATTTCAATTCCCAGTCCACTGAATTTTCCTGAAGTGGATTCAGTGAAAGATTGTAATGATTCTGAATCAAAGTAAGCACTGTGTGGATCCAGTTGTTCTACCATACCTTCAATGGCATATTTTAATAAAGTGTCATCTTCTATTTCTTCGACGTAATGGGTTTTGATCAAATCAAATACTTTGGCTAAATTGCTAACTTGTTTTAAAGGAAGGTTTGAATAGGGTTGTATGGATTCAATTTCAGCTTTGCTGTGCTTGGCTGGATTAATAGCTGGATTGGCTGGGTTTATAGTTGAGTTAATAGCTGGTTCAGTTGTCGACTCTTGAGAAAAACACGTAAAAGTAATACTTAATAAATAAGTTGTAATGAAAGCTGATTTTAAAATATTCATGAAAGTCTCACCTTTATTTAATTATTTTGGAAAGCCAAGATGCTGGATTTTGTGGTTGTCCATTTTTTCTTATTTCAAAATAGAGGGCGGTTTTTTCATACCCTCCAGTACCGCCAACAAATGCAATGGTTTCTGCTTGTCCAACCCAATCTCCTTCTTGTTTTAAAAGGCTTTGGTTTCGACCGTATAAACTTAAATATCCATCCCCATGGTCGACAATAATCAATAATCCGAATCCACGCAACCAATCTGAAAAAATAACTCTACCACTTGCGATGACTCTTACTTGTTCACCTGAGGTTGTTGGCATCTCCCATCCATCCCAAACACGGCCTGATTGAGTCTTTGCCCCGAAACGATTGCTTGGTTTTGATTTGATAGGCCAGATAAGTTTGCCTTTTAATTGATCGATTTGTAAATCACTTAAACCTAAGTCTTGGTTGGATAATGTGAGTATCATTTTTTCAATTAAGTCTTCCAGTTGCTTTTTATTCTTTTCATTAACTTGAATTTGCTTCTGTGCTGTATTGATTGCTTGGTTGAGCTTGTCGACTTCTTGTTTTCTTTGTTGTTGATTGGCTAATAGGCTTTGTTGCGTTTTACTTAAGTTTAATTGTTGTTGTTGAGTATTGAGTGTTTTTTCTTCTATTAATGCAATGGTATTAGAAAGATTAGTTTGATTATCAAAAAAAGATTGCAAAACATCACGTTGGCTTTGTGTAATGAATTCAATGTATTTCAACTTTCTTGAAAAATTAGCAGGATTAGTTTCACTTAATAATGTTTTAAGCCAGGTTTGTTGACCTTGGCGATATAAATCTAAAAAGAGTGATTCCATTTGAGTTTTTAGTGCTTTTTGGTCATTTTGCAAATCGGTTTGTTTAACCAGTAAATTGCTTTTTTCTTGATCAAGTTGTACTAGTGTCTGTTTAATGGTTTGGATTTTTGTTTCATTTTTACCAATGCTGGATTCTATTTTTGCCAGTTCATTCGTCTGCTGATTGTGTGTTTGTTGTTGGTGTTTTAAATTAGATTTTAATTCGGTTATTTGCTTACTTAGGTTTTCAAGTTCTGCTTGTTTAAGTTGTTTTTCAGTATTGGCCAAAACATTTAGGGCAAGGGTGCTTAATAAAAAGGTCAATAAATAAAACAGTTTTTGCATTTTGATTCCAAAAAAATTAAAAAAAAGCCAAGTAACGTAAATTACTTGGCTTTGCTAAAAATTGAAAGGGCTTATTTCAACAAAGAAGCGCCAGTCATTTCAATTGGTGCGCGTTCGCCCATTAATTCAATTAAAGTCGGGGCAATATCTGCAAGGCTGCCATTTTTTAAAGATTTACCAGTGGTGTCATTGCTGACATAAACCAGAGGTACATCAAACGTTGTGTGGCTTGTTACTGGATCGCCATTTTCTGGGTTAACCATTAATTCAACGTTGCCATGATCTGCTGTAATTAAGCAATGCCCATTTACTTTTAAAATAGATTCAGTCACTGCTTTTAATGCAACATCTAATGCTTCAACGGCTTTTGTTGCGGCCTCCATATTGCCAGTATGACCAACCATATCACCGTTTGCATAGTTACAAATAACCAGATCATATTCACCTGATTCGATTGCTTCAACTAATTTTTCAGTAACTTGTGGGGCGTTCATTTCAGGTTGTAAATCATACGTTGCTACATTTGGGGAAGGAATCAAGATACGATCTTCGCCTTCATATTCATCTTCTTGACCGCCTGAAAAGAAGAACGTTACGTGAGCGTATTTTTCGGTTTCTGCAATACGTAATTGAGTTTTGCCTAAATTTTGGACAAATTCACCAAGTGTATTGGTTAATGTTGCAGGTGGATAAGCGCAATTTGCAGGTATATCACCTGCAAATTCAGTTAACATCACAAAGTCGGCCAGTTTAGGTCGAACTGAACGATTTAATGTATTTTCAAAATCGTCTTGAACAAAAGCGCGAGTTAATTCACGGGCACGATCAGGGCGGAAATTCATGAAAATGACGCTGTCGCCGTCTTCAATAGAAATAGACTGTCCATCAATCTGGATACTCACAGCGGGTACAAATTCATCAAACTTGTCTTGTGCGTAACTTGCCGCTAAGCCTTCTGTTGCCGATGCAGATGTGATGTCAGCTTTGCCTTGAGTATATAAATCATAAGCAAGTTGTACACGTTCCCAGCGATTATCACGATCCATCGCATAATAGCGACCAATTAAAGAGGCGATTTGACCACCACCTATTTCTTTTAATCGAGATTCTAATAATGTAATCGACTCTTGAGCAGATTGTGGTGCGGTATCACGTCCATCTGTAATTGCGTGAACGTATACTTTTTTCGCGCCTTTGTTTACAGCCGACTCAACCATTGCTGCAATTTGATCTTCATGAGAATGCACGCCACCTGGTGATAATAAACCAATAATGTGAACGGCTTTGTCAGACGCAATTGCTGTATCAACCGCTTTGACTAACACTTCATTTGTTTTAAACAAATCATCAGAAATGTCTTTATTAATACGAGTAAAGTTTTGATAAACCGTACGACCCGCACCTAGATTCATGTGACCAACTTCAGAATTGCCCATTTGGCCTTCAGGTAAACCAACAGCCATACCTGATGTTTGAATTAAACTATGAGGGTAGGTTTTCCATAAATTGTCCCAAACTGGGTTGTTTGCTTGTTCAATTGCGTTTGATGCAGAGGTTTCACTGTAACCAAAGCCATCTAGAATAATTAGTGCAACGGTGTTTTTACTCATTTTAAATACTCATGTAAATGGAATTTGCGTCGCATTTTACGCTTTATTGAGAATGTATTCGAGCGCTTAAGTGAAAAAAGTTGGTTTTGTGGATTAAAAGAAAGCATTTTTATTTTGGCTGTGTATAATTTTGTTCTTTTATAAATAACAGAGATCAATACTATGAAAAAATTATTGTTAGGTTTAGCCTGTTTTGTTGGGATGTCCACTGCCCATGCTTCTGGCATTGCTATTGGGACTGATGCGATTAAATTGTTAGATCAAAAGAAATTTAATATTATTGTGCAAAATGCTTTGAGTACTAAATCCTCTTTGATATTTAATCTTGCAGTGGGCGATGGAACAGATTTAGAACTAGGGTATAAAGCATACACAACAGAGATGTTCACAAGTGTGTACTATCAATTTGGTGGTTTAATAAACAACCTTGGTAATGATAATAATGATCTTGGAATTACTGGTAAAATTGGCTATGAGCACAGCCCAGCATTGCATTTTATTTTTTATGGAAATGTGACAGGCACTTATATGCTTGATAGCAATGATATTTTTTACACTCCTGAGTTGGGTGCAATGTTTTCATTCTAAACATTAGTTAGAATGTTAAAGCTATCAATTAATGAATTAAAAAAGTAGTTCCTATGAATGAAGAAAACAAAACGCATTTTGGTTTTAAAAGCGTTGATGTAGAAGAAAAACAAGGCAAAGTGGCAGAAGTATTTCATTCTGTCGCAGCCAAATACGACATAATGAACGATGTAATGAGTTTTGGCGTACATCGTTTATGGAAGCGTTTTACCATTGAATTAAGTGGTGTGCGTCCAGGGCAAACGGTTTTAGATATTGCCGGTGGTACTGGAGATTTAGCATATCAATTTTCTAAAAAAGTAGGGCCAACGGGTAAAGTGGTACTTGCTGATATTAATGATTCAATGCTTAAAGTTGGGCGTGATAAATTAACCGACCGTGGTGTAATTAATAATATGGAATTTGTGCAAGCAAACGCGCAATATTTACCATTTGAAGACAATACATTCGATTTAATCACCATTGCCTTTGGTTTAAGAAACGTGACAGATAAAGATATGGCGTTAGAGTCTATGTTGCGAGTGTTAAAACCAGGCGGTCGCCTTTTGGTTTTAGAATTTTCAAAAACAAATAACCCAGTATTATCAAAAATATACGACACTTATTCATTTAGTATTTTGCCAAAAATGGGTAAATTAATTGCTAATGACTCTGAAAGTTACCAGTACTTAGCAGAATCTATTCGTATGCATCCAGATCAAGAAACCTTAAAAGCAATGATGCAAAATGCAGGGTTTGAGCGTTGTACTTATCATAATATGACAAGTGGTATTGTCGCCTTACATAAAGGCTATAAGTGTTGATATGCAATCGTCTTTGATGTACTTAGTGATTCTTAATCAATTTTCTAAAGCATTTGATATTGCTGTAGAACAAGTACCTGAATGTCATAAATCTTTAGAAGAGTTAACTAATAAAATTGTTGAAATCCATATACAGGAATTGCCAACGAGGTTTATTGTTAAGTTTCACCATCACAGCATTGAATTTCTTGAAAAAAGTGAACAACTGAATATTGATGTCTCAATCCATGCTGATGCTAAAAGTTTTTTGCAGTTAGCAAGAGCGGAAGATAAGCAGCAGGTGATGATGACTTCTCATTTCAATATAAGTGGTAATACACAAACTTTGATGGCATTACAAAAATTTATGACTGTCTTTTATATTGATTTTGAAGCAATTTTAGCCAAAAAATTAGGTGATGAATCTGCCGTTGTTATTAATAATATTGCTAAAACATGTCTGGATTTTATAAATGAACAATCTAAATCTGCCAAAGATACCGTTGCAAATTATATTCAAAATGAATCCGGTTTGACGGTTGCGCCATATGAATTAGACGCATTTGCTCAGGAAGTTAGAACCATACAAATGCGAGTCGAACGTTTACAGGCAAAATTCCACTTGCGGGCAAATCAACAAGGAAGCGTTAAGTGAAAGCGTTATTTCGTATGCTTAAAATTTTGCATGTCATTGCAAGATATCGTTTAGACACATTAATTCCTGTCCAATTATTACCTCGCAGAATTCGTCCTTTAATCTATTTAATGCCTTGGCGTTATATGATTCGTGCTAAAAAAAACAGAGCCGTAAGGTTTCGACTCGCCCTTGAATCCCTTGGGCCTGTTTTTATTAAATTTGGTCAAATTCTCTCTACTCGTCGTGATTTATTACCCGATGATATCGCACTAGAATTAGCAAAGCTTCAAGATCAAGTCCCGCCATTTGAATCAGCTTTAGCTGTATCAATCATTGAAAAAGCATTAGGAGAATCCGTTCTAGATGCATTCAGTGAATTCAATGCCAATCCGTTAGCCAGTGCTTCAATCGCACAGGTGCATGAGGCGAAGTTGCTATCGGGAGAAGAAGTAGTCGTTAAAGTTATTCGCCCAAATATCGAGCATACCATCCATAAGGATATGGTTATGCTCAAAACCATCGCTGCATGGATTGATAAACTACCTGATGGTAAGCGATTAAGACCTTTAGAGGTGGTTGAAGATTATAAACAGACGGTGTTTGATGAGTTAGATTTGATGCGTGAAGCGGCAAATTGCGCAACGTTACGCAGAAATTTTAAAGATTCAGAGTTGCTTTATATTCCAGAAATTTATTGGGATTACTGTCGAACAAATATAATGGTCATGGAAAAAATCGAAGGTTATGCTGTTGGAGATATTAAAGCATTAAAAGCCTGTGGTATTGATATGAAATTACTTGCCGAACGTGGTGTTGAAATATTTTTCACTCAAGTGTTTCGAGATTCTTTTTTTCATGCCGATATGCATCCTGGAAATATTTTTGTCAGTAAACAACATCCTGAGAACCCTCAATACATTGGAATTGATTTTGGCATCATCGGGTCGTTATCACCCGAGGATCTTAATTATTTAGCCCAAAACCTGTATGCTTTTTTTAATCGTGATTATAGAAAAGTGGCTCAATTACATGTGGATTCTGGATGGGTGCCTAAAGAAACAAAGGTTCATGAATTTGAATCCGCGATTCGTACAGTGCTAGAGCCGATTTTTGAAAAGCCATTGGCTGAAATTTCATTTGGTCAAGTTTTGATTAGATTGTTTCAAACTGCTCGCCGTTTTGATATGCAGGTACAACCTCAATTAGTCTTACTTCAAAAAACATTATTAAATACAGAAGGGCTTGGTCGTCAGTTGTATCCTGAATTAGATTTATGGCAAACGGCAAAGCCATTTATTGCCAATTGGATTAAGCAGCAAGTCGGACCAAAACGACTGTTTCATGAAATTAAACAAAATGGACCTTCTTGGTTGGAAAAAGCACCTCATATACCTGATATGTTGTACAAAGTGTTGGAAAATCAAATTAAACACTCTCCAAGTGATGTGCATCAATCAATTATAAAAATTAATGAAGAAAATCAGTTTAGATTAAAGCGAAATAAGCGAGTAATTATTACAGTTGGACTGGTTGTTATCGGTATTTTGTTCCATGAACAATTTATCCAAATTCAAATGTTATCATCAAAATTACTGGCAAATATCAGCTTTTCTGGTGCGGCAGTGATGTGGTTGACAACAATTTTCAAAAAATGACAAAAGACAATTTAATAGGGTAAGTAATGAGCGATATACTCCAACACCTAGGTCAAATCATTGATCAACGTAAAAATGCTGATGCAAAAAGCTCTTATGTAGCTTCATTGCATCACAAAGGTTTGAATAAAATATTAGAAAAAGTGGGTGAAGAGTCTTTTGAAGCTGTCCTAGCAGCTAAAGATGCTGTGATTTCAGGCAATAAAGACGATGTGATATATGAAACTGCAGATTTGTGGTTTCATTGCTTAATTATGCTGTCGCATTTAGACATTAAACCCGAAGAAATACTCAATGAATTAGCTCGTCGTGAAGGGGTGTCAGGTCATGATGAAAAAGCGTCGCGCACACAAAAATAATAAAGGTTTTAAACATGTCTGATTGTATTTTTTGTAAAATCGTAAAAAAAGAAATCCCCGCTGATATTGTATTTGAAAACGAGGCAATGTTGGCATTTAAAGACATTCGTCCCCAGGCACCAGTGCATTTGTTATTAATCCCAAAACAACATGTACAGTCATTGGAGCATGTTACAGAGCAGGATGGCGTATTATTGCAGCAAATGTTATTAACGTTACCAAATTTAGCAAAAGATAATGGTTTACAAGAAGGCTTTCGTACGGTATTAAATACGGGGCCAGGTGGTGGTCAAGAAGTGGATCACATTCATTTTCATTTAATCGGCGATGTTCGTCATATTTCAAACAATTAAACTTAAAAAGTAGAGAGGGTTTTATGGGTAATATATCACCAGTACAGTTGATTATTGTGTTAGTTATTGTGGTTTTAATTTTTGGTACTTCTAAATTAAAAGGAATGGGTAAAGATTTTGGTGGAGCTGTCAAAGGCTTTAAAAAAGCAATGAATGACGAAGAGACCAAACCAGAAGAAACAACAGAATCTGCTGAAACCGCAAATTTAGAGCAAAAAGCAGACGCTGAATTCTCTGAAACGCAAGCGAAAAGCAAAGACGAAACTAAATCTTAATTCATTTTAGAGTTTCATTATGTTTAACATGAGTTTTATTGAAATGTTTGTGGTCTTTACGATTGCGTTACTCGTATTGGGCCCTGAACGTTTACCTGTTGCCGCAAGGGAATTAGGTAAAAATATAGGTAAATTAAAGCGCTTTTTTAATAATATGCAACGTCAAATCGATCAGGAAATTCGCCTTGAAGAACTGAATCGAAAAGTGATGGCACAATTAGATGAAACCCAAAAATTCATTGAAGAACAAAAAGCGAAAATTGCTGAAAAAGAACAAAGTGAGCCTGTTGCCCATGATGATCCAGTTAAAATTGCTGATCATAGTGAACAGAAGCCCAATAATGATCAGGTAAGTTCATGAGTGAATCCAATCAAGATGACACTTTAGGTGTTAATGACCCTCAGTCTTCTAATCAAAATACTGAATCTGCAGATGGTATGAGTATATTCGATCATCTTAAAGAGTTGCGTGATCGATTAGTTAAGATTGTGATATTTTTAGCGGTTATATGTGTTGCTACCTTTACCATGCACGAGTATATCTTTGATATTGTCACCATCGATCTAAGAACGATTTTAGCTGAAAATGGCAAAGGTGAAATCATTATTACAGGCTTATTAGATGGAATTTTTGTACCATTTAAGCTTG
Organism: Marinicellulosiphila megalodicopiae; assembly: GCF_045862395.1. Taxonomy (NCBI): domain Bacteria; kingdom Pseudomonadati; phylum Pseudomonadota; class Gammaproteobacteria; order Oceanospirillales; genus Marinicellulosiphila; species Marinicellulosiphila megalodicopiae. The sequence continues at coordinate 2,414,014 of NZ_AP023087.1, read as the reverse complement.
CTTTATATGCTGCAGTATTAATAGGGTTTCCTTTTATTTTGCATCAAATTTGGGGGTTTATAGCACCTGCTTTGTATAGTAAAGAAAAAAACTTTGCGTTGCCGTTGTTTGTCTCTAGTGTGTTTTTGTTTTACAGCGGGGTGGCATTCACTAAATTTGTCATTACTCCTATCGTTTATGCCTTCGTAGGTAACTTAGAGTTAGTAGACACGGCAAATAATTTTGAAATTCGTAATTTAATTGATGTCACCATTAAAATGTATTTGGTTTTTGGGGTCGCATTTGAAATACCAGTAGCTATAGTCTTATTAGTTAAAGCTGGTTTAGTAAAAGTCGAAACATTAAAGACAAAACGTCGTTATATCATTATTGGCTGCTTTTTTGTTGCAATGGTATTAACGCCACCGGATATGATTTCACAAACTATTTTAGCGGTTCCAATGATTTTATTGTTTGAATTAGGCTTGTTTGTTGCCGCGAGGATGAAACCTCCAATCACTGATGAATCCGATGATGAAGATGACTCAGAAGAAAAAGAAAAAGAAAACTCGATTTTATAATATCGAGTTTTATAGAACATGGTTTGTGTCACAGCAAGCCATTTTTTTTGCGTAAAATTTGATAATCATGAGCGTTAGTTTTAATTAACGCTAAACTTAAAGCAGTATTCATTCTTAATTAAATTGGTAAATATATGCTTTGGTTGTTATTAATTGGTAGTGTTTCGTTACTTTGGATTTTTGGCCCAAAAGAGCGTTTTAAAGTAAATAACACACAATTTACTCAGGCTTTATTAGATGGCCCATTTTCAGAGTTACACAAACTGTCTGCCACGCAAGCTCAAAATTACCTTTTACGAAAAGAAAGTAAATTCACCGATATTGTTGATGATTCTCAATCCAAAATAAAATGGCTAGATGGTGAAACAAAACAACCTTTTGTGGTTGTTTTTGTGCATGGATTTTCCGCCACACATCAAGAAATATCACCGGTCCCACAAGATGTAGCAAAATCTATGGGAGCTAATTTATTATTACCGCGTTTGCATGGGCATGGACGGCATTCAAAATTTTTAAAAGAGAGCAGGGCGGAAGATTGGCTTGAGCAAATGTGGGAAACGATCAATATTGCTGCTTGCTTAGGTGAACAGGTGATATTAATTGGGAACTCAACAGGCGCGACTTTAATTACTTGGTTAATTCAGCAGCAAAATCTGTTAAAAACGCTGCCTTGCCAAATCCATAGTTTAATTTTCATTTCTCCAAATTTTGAAGTTAAACATAAAGCCGTTGGTCTTTTGACTTTGCCCTGGGCTAAATACTGGATGAGCTGGTTTGCTCCCACTCATCAAATTACCCACCCCAAAAATGCAATGCATGCTAAATATTGGACTTCACGTTATTCAATTAAATCCGTTTATCCTTTACAGGTACTGATAGATTGGGTTAAAAAATCCAATCTGCAATCCATTAAAACTCCCACTTTATTTATTTATAATGAATTTGACCCTGTTGTTAATTCCGATATTACCTCTAAGTTTTTTAAAAAATTCGGCAGTGATATTAAAAAAGTGGAATTGTGGAGAATTGGTCAATACAAAAAATCTCAACATGTCATTGCCGGAGATATTGTTGCAAAAGAAAATAATTCAATTGTTATACAAATGATTGCTGATTTTTTAAAACCCATTATGAAAATAAAGCAAGAGCAATCCAAGTTACTGGAGGACCCAAAACCCAAAAATGAATCACTGATTAGAGGTATCGATACTAAATATGATGTCATTATTTTGGGTGGTGGAATAAATGGAATAGCAACCGCATGGGAATTGGCTCAGCAAGGACAAAAAATATTATTAATTGAACAAGATGACTTAGCTGGAAAAACTTCCTCAAATTCAAGCAAATTAATACATGGTGGTTTGAGGTATTTGCAGCAAAAAGAATTTTCGTTAGTCAGAAATGCTTTAAAAGAACGCGAAGAATTGATGTTGTTAGCTCCATACTTAGTACGTCCCTTATCATTTTTAATCCCTAAAACACGTCGAAAAACATTTTTATTATTTAAATTAGGGTTGTGGATTTATGATCATTTGTATTTTAAAAAAACTATTCGGTCATCAAAACAGGTTAAATTAACAAAATGGCATGGATTTGCAGAGCACTTTAAAAAGGCAATGCGATACTACGATTGCCAATGTGATGATGCAAGATTGGTCATTGAATTAGCAAAGTCATGCCGTCAAATGGGTGTAGATATTCGTCCTCAAATGTCGGTGAAAACCATAGATTCAAATCATTCTGTTTCTCCAGGTGAATGGAGTTGTCTTATTCAAGATAAATTAACTCAGTGTAGCTATCAAACATTTTCAAAAGTAATGATCAATGCATGTGGGCCATGGGCTAATAAAGTTCATGATCAATTTTTTCAAGAAATTTACCCTAAAGGTCCTCAAACTTTAAGGTTAGTTAGAGGCTCGCATATCGTTGTCAATAAAATTTCTAATGATGCTTTTTTATTACCCAATGAGCAAGATGGAAGAATCGTATTTGTTTTGCCCTATCAAACTTTTTCAATCATTGGTACGACTGAGGTTGAGCAAACTATTGATGATCCAATTAAAATGTCAAAAATAGAAAAAGATTATTTATTAAATGTGGTAAATCAATTTGTTAAAAAAAATATTCGTCCAAGTGATATTTTAAATGATTATGCTGGCATTAGACCGTTAGTTGAGGATCACAAAAAATCAGATAAAGCGTTATCACGAGAATTTAAAGTAACAGTTGATAGTGATGAATTAAATAAAAAACCCATTTTAGTGAATTTGTTAGGTGGAAAAATCACGACGTTCCGTTTGTTGGCTAAACAGGTTTATCACCAATTAATTCCTTTTTTAAATTCAAAGACTCCCATTAAATTAAATGGATTAATAGGGTCGAATTTAAGTGTCGTCACATTAGAAAAACGATTGCATTACTTTGCACCTTATCTTGATAAAAAAAGTGTCACACGATTAATTAGAGCTTATGGCCGAAGTTGTTTAAATTGGTTTAATAATGGCAATGAAGAATCACTTGGGCATAAATTTGCAAAAGGAGTTTATCAAACTGAGATAGATTATTTAATTAATCAAGAATGGGTTTTTAGCGTAGAGGATTTGTTAAAAAGAAGAACTCGATTTAATTGGCAACTTAGTAGTATTGAACAAACGCAATTAAATAAGTACATTCAATTGCGTTTAAGTGAATACGATCAATTAGGTTTTAGAGATGTTAGTGGTAAGATTCATGCAGTCAGTGCTGACTTGAGTAGCAGTGAATTGCTCAAAAGCCAATTCAATCAATTTGGACATCAAATTCCTAGGGCTTAAACCAGCATGTTCCCATAATTGAGGGTACATAGAGATATTGGTGAAACCAGGTAATGTATTTACTTCATTTACAATAATCTGATCATCATCTGTCAAAAATACATCCACTCGAGTTAAACCGGATAATTGGCAAGACTGGTATGTTCGCACTGCAATTTCTTTAATAAGGGCGATTTGTTTTTCATTCAGCTTAGCTGGAATTTGAGTTTGGCTAGTTTGATCTAAGTATTTAGACTCATAAGAGTAAAAGTCAGTTTGAGGTAACACTTCACCAATTGTGGAAGTTTGTATGTCATTATTACCTAAAATAGCAATTTCTAATTCGCGTCCTATCACTTGTTGCTCAATAAGGACTTTTTGGTCGTATTGAAACGCATTGACTAGAGCAGCATTTAATTCATCAATCGTTTTTACTTTAGATACCCCAACTGAAGACCCCATATTACAAGGTTTGACATAAACTGGTAATCCTAAATGTTTGATTTCAGATACATCAAAATTAATCAAATTATGCTTGTGGACAGTGATAGATGGGCTGACAGGAATATTGTTTTGTCTTAATATCATTTTAAACACGTCTTTATCCATACCAATGCTTGATCCTAATATACCAGGGCCAACACAGGGTATATGACAAAATTTAGCTAAACCTTGAATGGCACCATCTTCTCCAAATGGTCCGTGTAAAATAGGGAAAAAAACATCAATTGTTAAGGGGTGCTGTGTGACTAAATTTAGCAAGGGTGAACCCGGACCTTGTGGTAACATGCTTACCTGATTAAAATCAGTTCCAATTTCGCCTTTTTGTGCACAAATTTCGAGTTGATTGATGTTTTCAACGTGAAACCATTGTCCTGTTTTATTAATGGCAATAATGATAATTGTGAATAATGAAGCGTCTATTGCCTTGGCAATATTTAAAGCTGAGCGTAAAGATACTTCATGTTCAGCACTTGGTCCGCCGCAAATAATGGCAACTGAAGTTGTTTTCATGGGATTAAGTTAATAGTGATAAAGGGCTTATTGTACTTGCCTGATTAAACATCGCAACAAAATTAGTAGTTTGATTAATTTCAAATTTTAATTGTTCTAATTAAGCATAGGATAAAAATTATGAGATTTTTTAAAATGTATACAATGATATTAATCCTTTCATTATCGACAGCAAAAGCTGAGAGTATTGATGTTAAACCTTTTAATAATCCTGCATTTACATCTAAATATATCGCTACGGAATTATGGCGTACGGAATTTACTGACGTTGCTCAATTAACCAATAAAAATGCACAGTCTATTTATGAATGGCATATATCTTGGAAAATAAAAAATAATACTTTAACCAATGCATGGAATTCATTAGTTAATTCCACTCAAAAGCAGAGCGATACGGATGTATATATTGCTAAAAATTTAGATTGGAATGAAAAAATCAATGAAAATCAGTCAATTGAATTTGCTTTGATATCCAAAGATAAATTTATTATGCCAAATCTAGAGTTTATTGCACAAAAAGGTAAAATCAATGAATAGATATATATTATTGTTACTTTGTACTTTATTAAGTTCAAACAGCTTTGCAATTAATTGGGATAAAATGCCAAACATTTCTTTTGGTACAGAAGTAGGATTTAAATCATTATCTGTCATTGAAAAAAATTCTAAAAATGCAGAGTTAGCTAAAATGTCAAAAGGATTAACGATCGTACCTAGTGTCGTGATTTCATCCAATGCCAAATACATTTGGGAAGATGACAACTGGGGTTATCACGTTCAGGTGAAAGGAGGTTGGTATACCATGGATAAACAAACTATTGATGAACAATCTGAGGATCTAGGCACTCAAATTAAAGGTATTTCAATCTATGCTGTACCTGTGGGTTATTATCATTTTAATAAAAAGGTCGTTGATAATTGGACTTATAAATTAGGGTTAGGCGCTGGATTAGGCTGGGTAAGTTTAGATGGTGATACAAAAATTACTAAAACAAATCATACGTTAACAGGTGAAATGGTTTCAATTGATAACACAGGTTTTGGGACGGCTATGGGAATTTATTTTGAAGCGAATTATAAAAATCATTCTGTTGTTTTGCAAAATTATGCACCTCAAATATCAGACAATCATTTTTTTTATCAACAGCATAATATAGTGGTTGCGTATCGTTATCAAATTGAAAAGCAATGGTTTAAGGATGTGTTTGAAAAAAAGTTTTTTAAGAACTAATTATAATTCAGTGTCCACAAACTCTATGAGAATTCTTCTTATTTCATGTTCGTCTATTGGTTTGGTTAAATAATCATCCATTCCTGCTGTGATACACCTTTGTTTATCGCCTTTCATTGCATTTGCAGTTAAGGCAATAATTTTAATGTGTTTATATTGACTTCCTGCTAAACCATTTCTTATTTCTATGGTGGTTTGAAATCCATCTTTAATTGGCATTTGACAATCCATAAAAATAAGATTGTATTGTTTGTTGGTTTTTAAATGCTCAATAGCTTGTTGTCCATTTGAAACAATATAAGACTTTAAGCCCATTTCTTGTAATGTCATGCTGATTACTTCCTGATTGACTAAATTGTCTTCAACAAGAAGTATTTTGATATTGTCCTGGTAGTCATGGAAATTAAATTCAGTAGAAATTTCAACTTGTTTACTGCTTGCAGAATCTTGCTCTAATTTTACATAGAATTGAAAACAACTGCCTCTTTCAAATTTACTTGTGACCCAAATATCGCCATTCATTAATAAACATAATTTTTTGCAAATTGCTAATCCTAATCCTGTGCCACCAAAATTACGAGTTGTACTGGCATCAGCTTGCACAAAAGGATTGAATAATTGCGCGATCGCTTCTTTTTTTAAACCTATTCCTGAATCTTGAATACTCATATGAAATTTAACTAAATTTTCAACTTGTTTACTATCAACTTTTATAATAACTGAACCGATATGTGTGAATTTTAAAGCGTTATTGATTAGGTTATTAATGATTTGCTTAATTCTATTGGCATCTCCAATGACGTTATTAATTTTTAAGTTATCTATATTGAATTGTAAATCGATGCCTTTTTCAAGCGCAATTGGTGTGAACCAAAGCTTGGATTGCTCAATGACAACTTTTAAATCAAATGATCTGTTTTCAATTTCAATTTTATTCGCTTCTATTTTTGAAAAATCCAAAATATCATTTATTACCGTTAACAAAGTTTGAGAACTTGAAAGCGCTACTTCAACCTTATGTGATTGCTCAGAATTTAATGGTGTTTTGATTAAAAGATTTAACATACCCATAATGCCGTTTATGGGGGTACGAATTTCATGACTCATAACAGCTAAAAATTCACTTTTTGCATTAGATGATTGTTCTGCTAACTCTTTTGCTTGAATAATGTCTTTTTGAGCTTTGTAGTTTAATAAGTTATATTGATGACTTTGTAGAACTTGGGCGAAACTAGAGAATAACGGCCCCATTTTTTGGATGACCTCAGTTTCAAATGCTTTTTTATTTCGCCCTAATATTAATAATGAAATTAAATTAGTGTTTTCGATAATTGGTACAATTAATATATGTTCGATCTTATTTGTTAAGCTGAAGGTGTCAGATAATTGTAAGGTTTGATGGCATTTCAAATTACATACATCTTCAATTAATTCTTTTATTTCGGGTTTAAGTAAAAAAGTTTTGTGGTTTTCTATATAAGAGTAACTCTGTGTGATCTCATCCAAATTGTGTGAATCGGAATTATTTAACAAACTTAAAATACAAAGATCGCTTTTAGATATATCAATAAATAAATTAATAATAGAATCTGTATTTAATTTTGAGGTGAAATTATTAAGAGCAAATGATTGAAGGGTACTGATTGCTTTTAATATATTCATTTGACTTAATAAATTTTCATTAGTTTGTTTGATTATGATTTCGCTGCTTTTTTCTTTACTGATATCTTGGATGAAAGTACAAATTAATGGCGTGGCGCTTTGGTTGTCTAATAAAAATATATTTGCTAATACAGGAAATAAAGTGCCATCTTTCTTTTGTATCAATTTTTGGTAATGTTGATTGCTTGAATTTTCAAAAAGTTCATTAATTAAATTGGTTTCGTTTATTTTATCTTTAGTGCCGGTTAAATCGAAAAAACATAAATCTTGTAATTCTTCTAGGTTAAATTCGATTTGTTCAAGTAGTGTTTGGTTTGCTTCTATGATTTTGTTGCTTTTTCCATCAATAATACCAATACCGATAGGAGAGTGAGTAAAAAGCCGATTAAATCGCTGCTCGGTTATTTTATGATTTTGAAAGTATCGAATAAATATAAAAATACATAAAGTCCATATTGTGATTAAGGTGTAAATTAAAATGGTTAATTGTTTGATTTGACTACTTAATGATTGCCAGCCTGACTTTGGTGTTACTGCCAATTGCCATGATCCATTGGGTAAATTTATGTCTAATAAAATTGGATCATTGTTAAAAGTTTCAATCGATCCATAAAATAAATCACCTTTACTTCCTGTTGCATCTCGGCCTTTTAAGGAAATATTATAGTGATGTGAATTCGAAATATTTGCAATATCATAAAGGTTTTGAGTATCAATTACGGTGGATATTAATCCCCAGAAACTTTGTTTTTCATCGGAAAGAAAAACAGGAATGCGCCCAATAAACCCTTGGCCACCTTGAGCTAAATTGACTGGACCGGCTAGAACTAATTGCTTTAATATTTTTGCTTGTTCAGCGGCAAATTTCTGATCTTTATTTAAATTGTAATCTAATCCAATAATGTTTTTGTTAGATTCAAATGGATACACCATTTGAATAACCATATCAGGAGCGGCTGCTATATTTCGTAATTGATTATTTTCATTGAATAAGCCTTGTACATATTGTTCAAATAATTTTTGATCGATATCTGGATTGACTTGAATGACACTTCGCAATCCCAGTACTATTTGTATATTTGTGTTGATGGCTTGTTCGATATCGGACTTTAATTCGACTGAATATTGAAATGCGTTTAATCGATTTTGTTGCATGTTTTTTTCAATATAAAATTGCTGGATCTGTAATCCAAAAAAACATCCAAACAACGATAGGCTAAGCCAAATTAATAATGATTTAGGGTTTTTTAAATAAAAAGTAATCAAAATATACCTATATAAATAAATGAAAAAGTAAATTGTTTTTAACTTTTTGTGGTATTCATTATTCAGTATAGGTGAGGATTTTTATATTTTTCAGTTTCTAATCAATATTTAATATCTTATGAGTTTGCAGGCTTAATCTCCATTTTGGATTGTCTAAACAGTATTGTAAACATTGAGTTAAGCTGCTGTTTTCATTGCTAATTATAGAGTTGGTTCCCAGAGGGTTTTTAGGTGATATGAAATAATAATCTGCTTTAATAGTTTCAAATCTTGCTGGTAGCGCATCTACTTGAGGGTAAACCAATTTTAATTCGTTGCAATTTGATAATATCACTTCACTTTTACCCTTTGGGCTAACACAAACCCAATCAATATTTTGAGGTAAGGGAATCGTGCCATTTGTTTCAATTGCTAATATGCAATTTTTAGATTTAAATAAATCAATAAGAGACTGGGTGATTTGAAGAGCGGGTTCTCCACCTGTGAATATGATATAGGCAGGGGTGTCAGAATCTGGCCATAAATTTAAAATATGTGAAACTAGCTGAGCATCGTTTTTAAATTTACCACCATTAATGCCATCGCTGCCTATGATGTCGGTATCGCAAAAGTTGCAAATTGCATTGTTTCTGGAGGACTCTTTACCATTCCAAAGGTTGCATCCAGAAAAGCGGCAAAAAATAGCTGGCCGACCAGTTTGGGCGCCTTCACCTTGTAATGAGTAAAAGGCTTCTTTTAAAATATACATAATTATTCATTATTTAAAAAAGCGCGATTATACGGATTTTTTATCATTTATAAACTTAATAAAATCATCCACCTCTAAAGGTTTGGAGAAAAAATACCCTTGAATTCGATTACAATTGATTGAAGTTAGAAAATCTAACTGCTCTTTAGTTTCAACGCCTTCTGCAATGCACTTTAATTTTAAATGTTGAGCAATTGAAACAATCGTTTCTACAATTGCTATGGATTGTTCATCATTTGGGATGTCGCGAATAAAAGATTGATCAATTTTTAATACATCAACGGGTAGTTTTTTAAGATAAGAGAGTGATGAGTATCCTGTGCCAAAATCATCAATTGAAAATCGGATACCTAGAGATTTAAGTTGAATCATTTTTGTAATGACATCTTCGATATTGTCAATTAATAAACCTTCGGTAATTTCAATATCAATACAGCGTGCAGGAGCACCGGTTTGTTGCAAAATTTCTATGATTGTTTCAACAAAATTTGGATCATTAAATTGTTGAGGACTGACATTGATTCCGATAAGTTGTGTGTCTGACCATGTTCCTTGTTTTAGCCATTGGCTTAATAAAATGCAGGATTGTTCAAAAACCCAATACCCAACTTTAATGATTAGTCCAGACGATTCCAGTACAGGGATAAATTGAGCAGGGGAGACGCGCCCTTTACTCGGGTGGTTCCATCGAATCAGTGTTTCAGCTCCAATTATACTGTTATTAGTACTATCAATTTGGGGTTGAAATACTAGGAAAAATTCATTTTTGGTAATCGCATCTCGAAGTAACTCTTCAAGTTGAATTCTCTGAATGACATTTTCAGCCATAAAATTTTCAAATAATACAACGCGATCTTTACCTTGTTCTTTAGCGTGTTGCATTGAGGTATTTGCGTATTTAATCATCTGTTCTGAAAATTGAGTTTGTCCTGGAAAGATTGCAACACCCACGCTGCAAGTGGTGTATATTTTTTGTCCATGATTGAAATAAGGCTGGCTTAGAAGTTCTTGTAAATATTGTGCCTTTTCCATAGCTTTCATTTCAGCTTCATTTTTATCACTTGCGATATCTGGAGAACAAATAATAAATTCATCACCGCCAAAACGAGACAAATAATCGTTTTCGCCTAAATGTGCTTGAATGCGTTTTGAAAATTGTATGAGTAAATTGTCACCTGTTTGGTGATTAAGTGAGTCATTTATGTTTTTAAAATTATCTAAACCAATCATGATTAATGCGCCCATGACTAAATTTTGATTGGACTGAATCATAGCCTGTTCAAAGTGGTGGCTAAATAATAAGCGATTAGGAAGGTTGGTGAGTGAGTCGTGATAGGCGAGGTGGCGAATTTTCTCAGCTGCTTTTTTAGATTCAGTAATGTCTTGGGCAACCGTTAATACACAATCTTCTTCATTAAATTTAAACGGGATATTACGAATTTCTAGGAAAAAAACTTTACCGTATCCATTTAGCATTTCAATTTCACTGATCATTTGTGTTTTTTGGCTGTCAATTACTTTTAAATCGCTATTTTGTAATAATTCTTTATATTCACTTGCATAAGTATTTAAAAACTCTTCTTGTGACGTGCCAATTAAATCTTCGGCCGATTGCATAATAAATCGACAAAAACGTTGATTAACGATTAAAATTTCACCTTTTTTATTTTTTAAATAAATCATACTTGGTAGGTCATTTAAAATTGCCTGAACAGTATCTAAAGATGTTTTAACCTGTGCTTCAGAGTCTTTGAGTTGTTGGATTAATAAATTAGTGTTATCTAAAAATTGATTGGTTGCATTGGTTAAAATCATTATTTCATCATCAGCATGATGGAACTCAAGTGAAATTGAATTTGCATCAGGATCATTTGGGTTTATCTCATCTACTTTTTTGCTAAGTTCAATAATGGGTTTTGAAACTAATATATGAAATGCGTAAAACAATATGCCAAGGATGATTAAATTTTTAAATAATCCAAATAATTGATCGGATACTGATTGATTAACAAACTCAGTAAATGCACTGGCTCTAGAGATGGTAATGGATAATTTTCCATATTCATCACTTCTAAATGAATTGGTCACAATAAGATCAATTGTGTAAGTTTTATTACCTTTAAATAAAAGGCCAGCTAATTTCGAATAACTGGCTTTGTTTCTAGTAAATCGAGCAAGTTGCTTTTGTGTTTCATCTTCGATTTTCATTTCGACGATGTATTTATAATGACTTAATCCATCGATTACTTCTTGAGCAAGTTGACCGTCAAGTGTATGAACCGCGCGAGTTGAGGGTTGTTGTGCTGCATTTAATATTTCATCAATTTGTGTATCGATGTAATCAACTTTTTCATGATAGTCGGAGGTAATTTGAATACTTGCTAATACAAATGTAGTAACCAATGTAATAATTATGCCGAATCGAATTAATCGAACAGTTAATCTTTGGTGTTTGTTTATAAAAGTAGTAATAACGTACTCCTAACTATTATGTGAGTAGACATACAAATGGACATACAAATAGCAGTCACCCAAAAATATCGCAATTATTTTTTTGTGGGGAAGTGTCTCAAACATGATAAGAACAGCATCTATTGTCTTTAAAAGTTTGAAAACACCCCAATTAAATTGAGTGTAGTTCAAAAACAATTAAAAATTAAACTTGCAATTTTTTTTTTTTTTTGGATAATGCGCGCTCTTGTTATGGTGATCCATTCGGTCCTCTCGCAATGATTAACTACGAACCCCGCCAGGCCCGGAAGGGAGCAACGGTAGTAGTGACATCATGTGCCGGGATGTGGCTGTTTGGATTGCCACCCAATCTCGCTCCCTCTCTTTTTTTATAAATCCAAAAAATCAATTAAATCTAATTTGGTCAATCTATTTTTTATCTCAAAACCTAATGCTGATGTACCCCAGTCACCTAGTGTAATTCTTGTGACAGATTTATTTTTTATAAGTAATTCTTTATGTATTTTTGGTCGGTGTGTGTGCCCATGAATTATTATGTCACAATTGTATTTGTTGGAAAATTTTATAACGCCTTGCTCGGTCGCATCCATGATATCGATAGGTTTATGTGTCATTGATTCTTTTGAGTTGTTACGCAGTGAATTTGCTAGCTTAAACCGTATTTTAAGTGGGAGGTTCATTAGGATTGTAAGTATTAAAGGATTTCTAATGATTTTTCGAAAGCGTAAATACTCAATATCATCAGTGCACAAAAGGTCACCATGCATTATTAGTATTCTTTGATTATTCAGTTGAATTACAGTTGGGTCTTTTATTAATTTTACAGCGCAGTGTTTTGCAAATTTTTTGCCAATTGTGAAGTCGCGATTACCGTGCATTAAAAAAATTTTAAAGTGTTTACTTGATTGTTTTAGTGAGGCAATAATTGGGTGCATCCATGCTTCAATGGCATCATCACCAATCCAAAATTCAAAAAAATCTCCTAAAATATAGAGTTCGGTGACATTGTTGTTTTTACAGTCTTCTAAAAAAATCAAAAACGCCCGAATTGTACCCGGGCGTTTTTGATCGAGATGTAAATCAGAAATAAATCTAATCATTATTCTTTTATGCTGACTTTTGTCATGATGATTGTTTCAACAGGTACATCTTGATGTCCAGATTTATTACCTGTTGCGACTGTTTTGATTTGATTAATAACATCCATACCATCAGTGACTTCACCAAAAACAGCGTAACCCCAGCCTTGAGAAGTTTCACTTGTGTGATTTAAGAAGTCGTTATCATTAACATTAATAAAAAATTGAGCAGTAGCCGAGTGGGGGTCACCTGTACGAGCCATAGCTACACTACCAATTTTGTTGCTAAGACCATTGTTTGCTTCGTTTTTGATCGGTGCATTGCATGATTTTTGTTTCATGTCTTCAGTGAATCCGCCACCTTGAATCATAAAGTTATTGATGACGCGGTGGAAAATGGTGTCATTAAAAAATTCTGCTTTTACGTATTCTGCAAAGTTCGCACTGGTTTTGGGGGCGTTTTCAGTATCAAGTGTGATCGTAAAATTGCCTTTGGTTGTTTCAAATAAAATATTCATAAAATCTCTTTTTTATAGTTCAATGTTTAAATGCAGTTTGGTGGCTGCGTGAAGTGTATTTTCAATTAGTGTTGCGATGGTCATAGGGCCTACTCCTCCAGGTACTGGTGTGATGAATGCGGCTTTTTTTTGTGCTTCATCAAATCCAATATCCCCAATTAGTTTGCCATTATCTAATCTGTTTATTCCAACATCGATCACAGTGGCGCCTTCTTTGACCCAAGAGCCGTCGACAATTCCTGGTTTGCCTACTGCTACAACGAGTATGTCAGCTCGAGCTACGTGTTCTTGAAGGTTTTTGGTAAAACGGTGGGTTGTGGTGACAGTGCAGCCACTTAATAATAATTCTAGGCTCATTGGTCTGCCAACATGGTTGGAGGCGCCGACAACTACGGCTTCTTTGCCTTTTAATTCAATGCCCGTAGATTTTAGTAAGGTCATAATGCCTTTTGGGGTGCAGCTTTCTAATTGAGGTGCGCGCTGAGCAAGTTTTCCAAGGTTAAAAGGATGAAATCCGTCTACATCTTTGTCGGGCTTGATCATATCTAATAATGGGGTGGAATCAATATGGGCAGGTACTGGTAGCTGAAGAAGTATTCCGTCGACTTCATCGTTTTCGTTTAGTGACTGGATAAGTGATTCTAATTCTTGTTGTGTAGTTTCGCTTGGAAGGTCGTATGAGAATGATTTAAATCCCACTTCTTTGCAGGCTTTGCGTTTTCCATTCACATAAACTTCGGAAGCTGGGTCTTGACCAACTAAAATTACAGCAAGCCCTGGTGGGCGATAGCCCTTTGAAGTCATGGTGTCGACTTTTATTTTGACTTGTTCGCGAATCGATTGTGCGATGGATTTTCCATCAATCAGTTGAGCTGACATTGATTACCTATAATGGTGAATGTTTAATTTGCGCGGATTTTCGCATGGCAAGAGGTATCGCTCAAGTATTGTTGTGTTTTAGGTTGGCGAAAAGGCTAAAAAATACGCTATCTCATTGTTTTTTAATGTTTTTTTCATTTATTTTAAATTATTCGTTGACATAATTTTAATAGGCCTTACAATGCGCCACCTAATTGAGGCAGAGGCAAGTTACTTTGCTCCGATAGATCGGAATATAGCGCAGCCTGGTAGCGCATCTGGTTTGGGACCAGAGGGTCGTAGGTTCGAATCCTACTATTCCGACCAATGAGTTAAATTTATTTATCTTGTTGTGGCATTACTCAATGATGTGTCCGTAGCTCAACTGGATAGAGCACCTGCCTTCTAAGCAGGGGGTCGCAGGTTCGAGTCCTGCCGGATGCACCAAAGTAGGGTGCAGTTAAAAATTAAAATATGGTGGGTGTAGCTCAGTTGGTAGAGCCCCGGATTGTGATTCCGGTGGTCGAGGGTTCGAGCCCCTTCATCCACCCCATATTTTAAGCCTGTATAGGTTTCTTTGTTTAGTGGCCTTTGGCGACTATAATGTGCGGATGTGGTGAAATTGGTATACACGCTAGATTTAGGTTCTAGTGCCGCAAGGCGTGAGAGTTCGACTCTCTCCATCCGCACCATTTCACAGTTCAAGTTAAATCTTGAAACTCTAGCTATAGACTTCTAAGCAAAGCTACTTTTGTTGTATAAAACCCGGCTTTTAAATAAACCACGAGTTTACTCGTTCCATTATTCAATCTATCTAGGAAAATGCTATGCAAGTTTCTATTGAGTCTGTTGAAGGTTTGCAACGTCGTATGACTGTCAGTCTTCCAGCTGAAAACCTTAACAACCAAGTTACACAACGTATTAAAGATACCGCCAAACGTGTTCGTATTGACGGTTTTCGTCCAGGTAAAGTGCCAGTAAGTGTTGTTAAGCAACGTTACGGTCAAGGAATTAAATCTGAAGTAATGCAAGAAACCATTCAGCGTTCTTTGGGTGATGCATTAGCACAAGAAAAAGTTAATCCAGCAGGTATGCCACAAATTGATTCTGTTAAAGAA
This sequence comes from Marinicellulosiphila megalodicopiae, assembly GCF_045862395.1. Classification (NCBI taxonomy): domain Bacteria; kingdom Pseudomonadati; phylum Pseudomonadota; class Gammaproteobacteria; order Oceanospirillales; genus Marinicellulosiphila; species Marinicellulosiphila megalodicopiae. The sequence continues at coordinate 2,398,696 of NZ_AP023087.1, read as the reverse complement.
GAAAATGACACTATTGAATTTACAGCAGTGTACGAAATCTTCCCAGAAATCAAACTGGCTTCATTTGATGGTTATGAATTTGATCAGCAAAAATTAGTTATTACAGATGAAGATGTTGATACCATGCTTGAAAGTCTGCAAAAGCAAAAAGCAACATATGAAAAAGCTGAGCGCGCAGCAAAATTAACCGATCAGGTTACGATTAACTTTGTTGGGAAAATTGATGGTGAAGCGTTTGAAAATGGGTCGGGCAATGATTCAAAGTTAGTATTGGGTTCTGGTCAAATGATCCCTGGGTTTGAAGATGGAATTATTGGAATGTCTGCCGGCGAAGAGCGCACAATTGATGTTACTTTTCCAGCGGATTATCAATCTGAAGAGTTAAAGGGTAAAGCGGCACAGTTTGATATTATTGTTACTGACGTTGCGGAACAAAAACTTCCGGAATTAGATAAAGCGTTCTTTAAGGATTTTGGTGCTAAATCCATTAAATTGAATACTTTTAAAGAAGAAGTTAAAACGAACATGAAGCGCGAAGCAGCAGGCTCAATAAAAACCAAGCTTAAAAATGCTGTCATCGCTAAATTAATGGCTGATAACTCTGTTGATGCGCCTTCTGCATTAACGCAAGATGAAATTGGTCGTTTGAAGCAAGAAGCTGTTCAACAATTTGGTCAAGGTACTAAGATTGATCCAAGTATGTTGCCTGATGATATGTTTAAAGAGCAGGCATCAAATCGTGTGCAGATTGGTTTATTAATGAATGAAGTGATTAAGGTTAATAAATTAGAGGCTACAGACGAAGCGGTTAAGGCGTATTTAACTGAAATGGCTGCTGTATATGAAGATCCAGCTAGTGTTGTTGATTTTTATTACAATAATCCACAGCAGTTGAACCAGGTAAAGGCGCTTTTATTAGAAGAGGCTGCAATTAAAGTTGTGACGGATGCTAGTAAATTAAATAACGTTGACGTCACGTATTTCGAAGCGATTGCGAAATAATTAAAATTTGTTGTGAAAACACAGATTTAATGAACTAAGATATAAGTTGGTGCTCTTAAGGGGACCAACTTTTTTTTTATCTGAAACAATTGCAATAAGTTTGAGATACCCATAAAGTTACAAAACAATTAATAATTCTTATTTAGGGAGAGGTTACATGACTTCAATCAAGGAAATGCTCGAAATGAGCAATCCGCAAATGGCTGGAACATTAGTTCCAACGGTTATTGAACAGTCTGCACGTGGTGAAAGAGCGTATGATATTTACTCTCGATTATTAAAAGAGCGTGTTATTTTTTTGGTTGGTCAGGTAGAAGATTACATGGCTAATTTGGTTGTCGCTCAAATGCTATTTTTAGAGTCTGAAAACCCAGATAAAGATATTCATTTATATATTAACTCTCCAGGTGGTTCGGTGACGGCGGGTATGTCCATTTATGACACGATGCAATTTATTAAGCCAGATGTGAGTACGATGGTTATTGGGCAAGCTTGTTCAATGGGGGCGTTTTTGTTGAATGCTGGGGCAAAAGGTAAACGTTATAGTTTACCGAATTCTCGAGTAATGATTCATCAGCCGTTAGGTGGTTTTCAAGGTCAAGCTTCTGATATAGAAATCCATGCAAAAGAAATTGTCGATTTAAAATATAAATTAAATAGTATTATGGCTCATCACTCAGGTCAGCCAATTGAAAAAATGATCAAAGATACCGATCGTGATAATTTCTTAAGTGCTCAAGATGCGAAAGAGTATGGGTTAATTGATGAAGTTTTAGATAAACGACCAGCGTAATGCTAATTCATGTGGTAATTTGTAAAAATATTACTAAATATGACTTGAATAAAATGCTTTCACCTACACTTTATATAGATTGATTTTTAATGGAGTTGTCGAATGTCCGACGATACAAAAGATAAACAAGACGAAGGTAAGTTAATGTATTGCTCTTTTTGTGGCAAAAGCCAGCATGAAGTGCGTAAATTAATAGCAGGTCCTTCTGTGTTTATCTGCGACGAATGTGTTGATTTATGCAACGATATCATTCGAGAAGAGTTTCAAGATAAAGCACCAGAATCCAGTTCTGAAAAATTACCCACTCCTGAAGAAATTAAAAATACTTTAGAAGAGTATGTGATTGGCCAAAGCCGAGCAAAAACAGTTTTGGCAGTTGCTGTATATAATCATTATAAGCGATTGCAATACGGTGAAATGAAATCTGATATTGAATTAAGTAAATCCAATATCCTTTTGATTGGCCCTACAGGAAGTGGTAAGACATTATTGGCGGACACATTAGCTCGAACATTAAATGTACCTTTTACTATTGCAGATGCCACAACATTAACTGAAGCAGGTTATGTTGGTGAGGATGTTGAGAATATTATCCAAAAGCTATTGCAAAAATGTGATTATGATGTAGATAAAGCGCAGCGTGGAATCGTTTATGTGGATGAAATTGATAAAATTTCTCGTAAATCCGATAACCCTTCTATTACACGAGATGTATCAGGTGAAGGTGTTCAGCAAGCATTATTGAAACTTATAGAAGGTACCGTTGCTTCTGTGCCTCCACAAGGCGGACGTAAACACCCTCAGCAAGAGTTTTTACAGGTAGATACTTCAAATATATTATTTATTTGTGGTGGGGCGTTTTCTGGTCTAGACCAAGTTATTCGAGACCGCTCAGAAAAATCAAGTATTGGTTTTGCTGCTACGGTTAATTCAAAAGATACTCGTAAGAGCATTGGTGAGGCTCTATCTAAAGTTGAGCCTGAAGATTTAGTTAAGTATGGTTTAATCCCAGAATTTATTGGGCGACTTCCTGTAATTGCCACATTGCTTGAGTTAGATGAGGCTGCGTTAATTAAAATTTTAACTGAGCCAAAAAACTCACTTGTGAAGCAATATCAAACTTTGTTTGAGATGGAAGATGTTGAATTGGAGTTTAGAGAAAGTGCATTGAGCGCTATTGCTAATCAAGCAATGGAGCGAAATACTGGGGCTCGAGGCTTGCGTTCTATCATGGAAAATGTGCTATTAGAAACCATGTACAGAATTCCTTCTGAAAAAAATGTCATAAAAGTAGTTGTTGATGAAAAAGTTATTCGGGGTGAGGCTGAGCCGTTATTAGTTTACCAAACGGATGACTCAACAAATGCTCAGGCTTCTGCGGATTAATAAGCGAGTTTAAATAGCTTTTTTCGTGGTTGATTCAAAAGTAAACAAGCTCTTTCACAATAGTGAAAGAGTCTTTGTGTTCAAAATAATTATTCAAAGAGGCTGTAAATGAGTGCACAGGATAATAATTCCCAAGAGTTTTTCGAAAAAATTCCAATGTTACCCCTTCGAGATGTGGTAGTTTATCCACATATGGTAATACCGTTGTTTGTTGGACGAGAAAAATCAATAGAGGCACTTCATTTTGCAATGAAGCAAGATAAAAAAGTATTGCTTGTTGCGCAAAAGGATGCTTCTCATGATGATCCAGTTGAATCTGATTTGTATGAAATTGGTACAATTGCAACTGTCTTGCAATTGTTAAAATTACCTGATGGTACAGTTAAAGTATTAGTTGAAGGTGAGAGTCGTGCGACTATAAGTAATATCGATTTTGAAGGTGAGTATATTAGTGCGAGCGCTGAAATAGTTAATGAAAACTCTTTAGGTGAGAGTCAGGCCGATGTGCTAATGCGCACAGTAATGGCTCAGTTTGATAAATATGTTCAATTATCTAAAAAAGTGCCTTCGGAAGTTTTGACTTCACTCTCAAGTATTGAGGAACCTAGTCGATTAGCTGATACCATTGCAGCTCACATGTCCTTAAAAATCAATGAAAAACAAGAAGTATTAGAAATAATTTCTATTAAAAATCGATTAGAGCATTTAATGAGTCTGATGGAATCTGAAATTGATTTGCTTCAAGTTGAAAAACGTATTCGTGGTCGTGTTAAAAAGCAGATGGAAAAAAGTCAGCGCGAATATTATTTGAATGAACAAATGAAAGCGATTCAAAAAGAACTAGGGGATATTGAAGAAAATCCAAATGAGTCTGATGCGTTACAAAAACGTATAGAAGAATCTAATATGCCGGCAGATGCTGAACAAAAAGCAAAAGCTGAATTGGCAAAGTTAAAAATGATGTCTCCAATGTCTGCAGAGGCATCAGTGGTACGAAATTATTTAGATTGGATGGTCAGTATTCCTTGGAGTAAAAAATCTAAAGTTCGAAATGATATCGAGAAAGCCAGTGAAATACTTGAAAAAGACCATTACGGGTTAGATGAAGTAAAAGAGCGTATTTTGGAATATTTAGCGGTACAACAAAGGGTTAAAAAACTTAAAGGTGCTGTGTTGTGTTTGGTTGGGCCGCCAGGCGTAGGTAAGACGTCACTAGGGCAGTCAATCGCTAAAGCAACTAATCGTAAGTTTGTTCGTATGGCTTTGGGTGGGGTTCGAGATGAATCTGAAATACGTGGGCACAGGCGCACATATATAGGTGCAATGCCAGGAAAAATTGTTCAAAAATTAGCTAAAGTTGAAAGTAAAAACCCATTATTTTTATTAGATGAAATTGATAAAATGGGAATGGATCATCGTGGCGATCCAGCTTCAGCGTTGCTTGAAGTTTTGGACCCTGAACAAAATTCGGCTTTTAGTGATCATTATTTAGAAGTAGATTGTGATTTGTCTGAAGTGATGTTTGTTTGTACTTCAAATTCAATGAATATTCCTGGACCATTATTGGATCGTATGGAAGTTATTCGTATCCCAGGCTACACTGAAGATGAAAAGTTAAATATTACAAAGCGTTATTTATTACCTAAACAAATAAAAAATAATGGTCTGAAAGAAAATGAAATAAAAGTAGATGACTCAGTGATTTTAGATTTAATTCGTTACTACACTCGTGAGGCTGGGGTGCGTGGATTAGAGAGGGAGGTTGCAAAGGTTTGTCGAAAAGTTGTGAAAAAGCATGTTTCTGCTAAATCTGTATCCTGTGAGCATATTACAAGTGAAGTGCTTGAAGAGTATTCAGGTGTTAAGAAGTTCTCTTATGGTGTGGCAGAAGAGGAAAATCAAGTAGGTCAAGTAACCGGTTTAGCTTGGACTAGTGTGGGTGGGGAACTTTTGACGTTAGAAGCTTCTGCTGTGCCTGGCAATGGTCGAGTAATTCGAACAGGCTCATTGGGTGATGTTATGCAAGAGTCTATACAAGCTGCGTTAACCGTTGTAAGGTCAAGGGCGCAATCATTGGGGATTTTACCTAATTTTAGTGCAACACAGGACCTTCATATTCATGTCCCAGAAGGTGCTACACCAAAAGATGGCCCATCTGCGGGTATTGGCATGTGTACAGCTCTGGTGTCTGTTTTGACAAAGATTCCAGTGTGTGCGGATGTGGCAATGACTGGGGAAATTACTTTAAGAGGTCAGGTGCTTCCAATTGGAGGGTTAAAAGAAAAATTGCTAGCAGCACATCGGGGTGGAATAAAAACTGTGATTATTCCTGATGAAAACAAACGGGATTTAAAAGAGATTCCACAAAATATCATTGGTGATATTAAGATCATTCCAGTTAAGTGGATTGATGAGGTTTTGGAAATTGCATTAGCATCATCACCAATTGCGCTTAGTGATGATGAGGTTTCTGAACGAATGAAGAAAATTGAGAACCGTCCCGACAAATCGGGCGATAGCTTAAGTACTCATTGATTTAATTGCTTGACACAAGAAAATAATAGCTGGTATAAATTGCGCCAGTTTACAAATTATCAGTATGACTGATTATTAATTTGCTTCTAAAAAGAATAATAATTGGAAGCTTTCATTACATTTTAAAGGGGAAATCCGTGAATAAATCTGAATTAATCGATGCGGTTGCTACTTCTGCAGACATTCCAAAAGCAGTTGCTGGTCGTGCGTTAGATGCAGTTATCGAATCAATTACAACTGCTTTATCTGAAAAGGATCAAGTTGTATTAGTTGGTTTTGGAACATTTGCTGTTAAAGATCGTGCAGCTCGTACAGGTCGTAATCCACAAACTGGTGCACCAATAGAAATTAAAGCAGCAACAGTACCTAGTTTTAAAGCGGGTAAAGCTTTAAAAGATGCTGTAAATAAATAATATTTACACATTCTAAAAAAACGTGCGTTTTGCACGTTTTTTTTTGTTCTAAAAACGGTAAAAGTCACAGTATTCAAGCTTTTGAACTGGCTTTATTGTTGTGCATCATTATAATTTGCGCATCTTTAGAATCATCTTTTTTTGATGTGCAAAATCTGATTGAACATAGTCAGAAAAGTAAGTATTTCCAAATTATTTTACTTGTTGTAAAAAATAGGTTGATATTATTGGATTCGATTAATTTATATTCAATTTGAAATGGAGGGCTCCAATGGAGGGTCTTAGACAGAGTGCACGTGGTACCACGGGTAAAATAATTATTGTTATCGCCGTTGTGGCATTTGTTTTTTTAGGATTCATTGCCGTAATTGGGAATGTTTCAATTGGAAGTATTAAAGTAAATGGGGAAAAAATAACCCCTGTTGAGTTGAGTTCAGCTACAAACAGTATTATGACGACTTACTCTCAAATGGGAATTACTGAAGAACAAGCGCGTCAGTTTGCAATTAATGAATTAGTCAATCAAAAGGCATTTACAACGACTATTGATGCTTTAGGTATGATTGCTTCTAATCAATTAGTTGAAGAGAATATTCAAACAGATCCAGAATTTACTTTAGATGGTCAATTTAATTTGGAAGCATTCAAAAGAACTGTAGGAAGAAACTATTTAACTGTTGAACAATACAAAGGTTTTGTTGCTAAAGAATTGATGAGAACACAATTTCAACAGGGTGCATTTGCAACAGGTTTTGTTTTAGATTCTGAAGCAAAAGATTTATATGCAATTGAGAATCAAACTCGAACTTATCAAGTTAAAACAATTAACCAATCGGATTTTATAGATCAAGTTGTTGCGCCATCGCAAGAAAAAATTCAAACCTATTTTGATAGTAACCGTACTGACTTTATGTCTGCGGAAGTAACAACTGTAGATTACTTTTCAATTGAAACAACAGATTTGGTGAGTGACATTAGTATTACTGAAGATGAAATTAATGAATCTTACGATCAATATGTTGCTGATCAAAAAGCAAAAGCAACTAAAACAGTCAGTCATATTTTAATTTCAACTGAAGAGCGTTCAAATGATGAGGCATTGGAAATTGCTAATGCAGCATTGAGCAAAATTCAAGCAGGTGTTGAATTTTCAAAAGTGGTTGCTGAATACTCTGAAGATATTGCAAGTAATGAAATTGGTGGATATTACGGTGAAATTTCTACAAATTCATTTGGCGATGCTGACTTTATTTTAGCTGGTACAGCGTTAACTGAGGTAGGGGAGGTATCAAAACCTACTTTATCTCAATTTGGTTATCATGTAATACGTTTAGATGCATTAAACGAATTTGAAATGCTATCTTTAGAGGAAAAACGTGATGAATTAGTTGAGTCGTTAAATAACAGCAAACTTGAAATAGCCTTATCAGCTAAAATTGACGATATCAATAATGCACGTTTTGAAGTGGATACTTTGACTCAATTAGCTAAACAATATAATGCTGAAGTAATCTCGAGTATAAAGGTACTTCGTAATGGCGGTGATGAAGTAACTTCAGCCACAGCTTTTAAAAATGCTGCTTTTTCAGAGCAAAATCGTGACGAAGATCTAATCAGCGAAGTGATTAAATTAAATGAAAATACACTAGTTCTCATTGATATCGTTGATTATACCCCCGAGCAGGTAAAAGCCCTAGATGAAGTAAATTCACAGATTGCTGATATTTTAGTGAAATCAGAAGCTAAAAAAATGGCAGAAGAAGAAGCAGGAAAAATTGTTGAACAATATCAATCTGCATTAGTTGCAAATTTAGAATTGGATGGTTTTAGTGAAGCAAAAACAATTCAACGTACGGATTCTTCGGAATCTAATGCGATTGTAACTGCATTGTTTGATATGCCAAAATCTTCTGAACAGGTTTCGATTAAAGCGGTGCAAGATGGTGAAAATCAAACTGTAATCGTATTATCGAGTGTTGAAAATGCTGATGTAGATACGCAATCAGCTGAATTCACTGCATTTAAACAAACTTTACAGTCAACGGATTCACGAGAAGCATTGCAAGCATACACGGCTTCTGTAATCAAAAAGGCTAAAGTTAGCGGTTTATAAATCAATAACTCGTAATTACTTTTGAAGCCGCAAATGTCTTTTTAGTCTTTGCGGTTTTTTTATGTATTTTTGTTTTTTGAAATATACGATCTGGCTTTTTTAACCGTTTGGTTTTGTTTAAAGCAGCCAAAAATAAACGCTGCAGCTAAAATAATTGTGATCAGATAATACATGTTCGATCCGCTTATTGAATGAGTCTATATACTCACTGTAGGATAAAAAGAGGAAATGTCGAATGCAGCTTGAAGAAAAGTTAAAAAAAATCAAAATGGTAATTTTTGATGTGGATGGTGTTTTAACGGATGGAAGGCTTTATTATTCCAAAGATCAAGAATTGCTTAAGGTATTTAATGTCAAAGATGGCGTCGCATTTAAATTATTACCAACACATTCAATTTATGTGGGGATTATTTCAGCAAAAGAATCAAAACCATTAAAATCACGAATTGATGATTTAGGGGTTGAGTATGCATTTTTAGGTGTTAAAGATAAGCTATCGGTAGTTGAAACACTTTGCCAACAGCTAGGATTGTCATTTGATGATATTGCCTATGTTGGAGATGATATGGTGGATTTCCCAGTTTTGGAAAAAGTAGGTGTCTCTTTTATGCCAAGTGATGGGTATCATTTACTCGAATCAATTTGCGATATTAAATTAAATGCAAAAGGAGGGATGGGCGTAGCAAGAGAAGTGTGTGACCTATTATTAGCATCAAGAGGGGACTTGATGTCGTTTTATCACCAGGCTAAACAAGATTCATTCAATCGTTAGGGTAATATTTTTTTAATTGTTCAAATTCTTTTTGAATTTCAAGAAAAGTGGTGGTGTCCCCGCTTTTATCAGGGTGGTGGACTTGCACTAAATGTTGGTAATGTTTTTTGATTTCCTTCCAGTTTTGCTGAATATTTAAATCAAAAAAATCATGAGTAGTGGTTTGGGCGTCCAAATAGTTTTGAAATTTAATTGAGAATTCACTTAGCATTTGTTCAATTTTTTGTTTGCTGGCTTGAGCAAAATTTTTTTCATCTAAATAATAATCACACAGCGACTGATCTTTAGTATTAGTAGTAATCTCATTGTTATTATTATGTTTGTTTTCTGAGCATTCAATGTATTGGATTTGGGTTGATTTAATTTCAATATAAAATTTCCCATCAGCTTGACAGTTTAATCGGTGTAGTCCATTAAATAATATAAAATGCGTGTGAAATAAATCAAGTGGTTGAAAAAAATCAGGCTGGGGTCGTTCGATAGTAAAAAATAAGGATTTAATGATTTCAAATTCATTGGATTGGGTGTTTGATTTTAAGTAATTATGTAGTTTTTCAATTTCTGAATGACTAAATAATCCCAGTTTTTTATTAATCATAAAATGCATTCCAGTGATTGTCCCAATGTATTTTAGTTTGTTTGATTTTAATGGTTTTATTTATTTGGCTTGCAATCACACCTGTTCCCGTTGACCAAAATGATTGTTGTTCAAATTGAGTGACACCTGCCACATCAATAAATTCTAATTGTTCACTGAATTTAAATTGATTGTCGATATAATTCCATATGCTCAATGTATTGCCTTTTGGAGATGTTGCTACTAATTGATTGTCATTAAAACTGATGCTTGCAATATATTGATTAAAAGCATTCCAATTTGGGTGTTTAAGTGGCTCTAACTTTTTGTTGTTCAAAACATAAATTAATGGCGTAGTTAAATCATCAAATAAATATTCTCGATCAGGTATTTGAGCTGCTACAACTAATTGATTATTGAACACATGTAAGTGTCTTAAGCTTAAATTTTGGTTGTCGATTTTATAGGAGTGGATTATTTTTTTATCAAGCGTATCTACAATGATTACTTCGGAATTAAAATCATCTAAGTTTAATATTTTGCGATCAATTGTTTTTAAACCACCAACGGCAATGGCAATTGTATTGTCATCTAAAGCTTCAATTTGATGAGGGCCAAAATTATTGAGTTCAATAAAATACTTAAAATTCAAATCTAAATCATATACGGATATCTTCCCTAGGCTTTTAGAATTACCTGTGCAAATAAATATTTCATTTGAAGTAAAGCAACTATGTCCAAAATAAAAATGACCATCAGGAGCGCTGATTTCTTTTATCGTTTGACCTGTTTTGCTTTCAAAAAGTCTGGCGTAATTACCGGGTCTGCGAGCAATGACTAATCCTTTGGACTGATCAATATTTTTACTAATATGATGGGCGCGTGATGGAAGGGCATGTTGAAAAATAGGGTTACCTTCAGTATCAACAGCGCTAAGTACCCAGCCCCCATTAACTTTACCAGACCCAATTAAACGCATTGTTTTATTTTGGGTTGAATGATTAAAGCATCCAGTTTGAATAAATACACTACTTAAAAATGAAAACTGAATAAAATCTCGTTTATTCATTAATCTCCGTCACTGTTATTAAAGCCAAGTGTAATGTTGAAGTCAGACAATAATGCTGAAGTTAAAATGGAATGATATTGTTTAAGTGTTGCTTGGTGCTCAAATAATAACGCAGATTGTTTAGTGTTATAAATTGTCGCATAAGTGTTAGGGAGCGCATTTAATTGATTTTTTAAAGTCAAAGTGATGTTTTGCAATGCCAATTTATTTTCAGGTTTAAATAAATCAAAAAAGATGGATGTGTATTCTAAAGAGTAAAGAGTATTTTGAGTGTGAAAAGAAAATGCTTTTTGCGAACGCCATGCTTCACTGAATAATATTTTCTGATTGATTTTATCATTGGTGATTGTTTCAAGTTTTTTAATAATGCTGCTTAAATGATTAATTATTTCATTAAACGCTATACTTAGTCCTTCTATTTGTTTGTCACCAATAAAATATTGAGGTTTGATAATTGGATATTGGATTAATTGTGATTGTATTTTTTCACTATTACGTATTAAATTTTCAGTTATGGCTTTTAATGCATTGCAGTTCAGTGAGTTTTGACTGGCATCAAATAATAAAAATTCAATGGCTTGAAATCCTTTTACTGGCGAACTCGATTGTTCAATTACATCTGCTGTTAATTCAGGTAATTGGATTAATTGATTCATTTTTTTAGCAATTAAATTTTTTTTGTCTGGCCAAAACGCAAAACTATAATTAAGTAAATTGACATTAATGACTTCTAGGTCCATGTATGATATCGCTAAGTACTGTTGATATGCTTTAAACCAATGATCTTTTATTTCTTTCATTTGAAGTTCACAAGACAAATCATGCATTGAATGAATCTGTTGTTGCATGGATGTGATGTGCGATGTTACTTTGTTTTCAAAGGTTGTTAATGCAGGGTTAAAATCCGCAGATAAAGCAATGGAATGTTTGAATAACAAAATTGAAATTAGAAATATTGTAGATAATACTCTCATTACAGAGACTCCAAAAAGGCTAATAGTGACTGTCTTTGTTCACTGCTAAGTTGCTTAACTATTTTAACACTTTCTTGGGCTTCACCACCATGCCAAAGAATGGCTTCTAAAATACTGGTGGCTCTTCCATCATGTAATAATGCTATTTCTGAAGAAACCAATTTATGTTTGCCAAGTCCCCAAAGGGGAGCTGTACGCCATTGACTTTGTGTTGCTAAAAACTCCTCATTAGTCGCTAGTAATGGGCCTAAATCGTGTAATAGTAAATCTGTATAAGGATAAATAGTTTGATTGGAAAGGGCGGGTAATTTATTTTGAGTTTTTGTAATGTAACTTGGTCGATGACAAATAGCACATTTAGCATCGTGAAATATTTTCTCACCTTCAGGTTCTAATTTTGATCGCTTAGGCACATTTAAGTGACGTGTGTAATGTTCAATAAATGCCAAAATATTATTGCTGACTTCAAATTCTCCACCATTTGGAGCTTGCAAGCATGCTGTTTGGTGATTTGTACAGGTGGGATGATCAAATAATGAAGATGTTAGCCCGAGGTCACCATGAAACGCAGCTGCATTTTGCTGGTTTAAAGTTGGTTGAGAGGCTTTCCAACCGAATTTCCCAATCGAAGTTGATTGTTTTTGGCGATCCCAAACCCAGTTAATTTTACCTTTAATTTCATCAGTTCGATGAGTTTGATTAATTTGGTTTTGTAGAATATCCAGTTCATCAATTTGTTCTAATAAACCCAATCCCATCATGGCAGGCGCTATACGTGGCGATAGTTGTATTTGTTCGTTTAACTCACCGTATTGTAATTGGTTTAAACTGATCTCAGGCCATTGTAGTTCGATTTCTGTATTGTCAGCTAATATTTCAATTTTACTATGCCATATGACATTGACAACCCCTTCAGCGGGTACATTAGGGGATGATAATGGTTGGAATTGACCTCCATAAATGGGGTCTGGAATAGGGCCGTATTTTAATTGATTTGTAATTTGTTCGGACGTTACTGCTGGAATACTTAATCGGATAAGTGTTGATACTTTTTGAGTGCCAGTTTGAACTAAGCGTTCGCCTCGACCATCTTGAATGTGACATTTTTCACAGGAATTCGTATTAAATAATGGGCCCAATCCATCTCTGGCAATGGTGGTGGCAGGTGAGAAAATCCATGGGTTTTTAAAAAATCCATTCCCCACTGAAAAATCTAATTTTTCTTCTAGGGTAAGGTTGTTAGCCTCTTGATTGAAACTATATTTGTTTATAAATGGTTGGCTAGTTTGACCTCCTGGTAAAAGCGGATTACTAAATGTGTAAATAGGGAGGATAAGCGGCAGCAGTTGTAATATTTTTTTCATAATGAGGTCCTGCATCAAGCAATGCTTAATGCAGGATAAGTTACGTTCTTAAAATTCGTGATCAGCTGTATCTGGATCTAATTGATCGATTTCTAATAAAGTTGCAATTTTTTCAATAATGGCTGTTTGTGCAACTAATGCATTGATTGCATTGTTGACAATCGCGTGACCTTCTTTATTGCCTTGAGCAATTAATTGGTCAAAGTGAACATTATTTTTTTCGGCGCTATCAACCAGTGCTTGTAGCGCAGCTGTTGTAGCATTAAATGTATTTTGAGCTTGAGCAGCTAATTTATCATCTTTTTGTTTTACTAAATCTAAAAGTGACGCTCCTATGACTAAGTCACCATTTAGTTTTTTATAGGTGCCTAATAAAATATTTTTAATGCCCTGAGCGTTGTAGTAATGAGAGTTATGAGTGTTGTCTGAGAAACAGTCATGCTCATCTTCTGTTGAATTCGCTTCTAACGCTACTTTCATGCGTTCACCAGCCAATTCACCTAAAGATAAACTGCCCATGCCAAATAACATTTTTCTTAATACTGTGTTTGAGTCTTCTGATAATAATTCTGAGCGATAGTTAGATTGATTCTCTGACCATTGATTAACCATGTATGCTAAATCAGAAACTAAAAGATCTGAAACCGTATCCAAATATTCGCCACGGCGCTTGCAATTATTATTGGTACATTGATCCCCTGTTAAATAATCCGTATATGAACGTTCTCCAGCGCCTGGATTTGTTCCATTTAAATCTTGTCCCCATAATAAAAATTCAATGGCATGATATCCAGTTGTAACATTAGCGCCGGATCCTGCTACTTCATTTAAACTGATTAATATGTCTTTTGTAATTAAAGATGAGTCAAATGAATCCGCACCAATTGAAATGTTTGGACTGGCAATGATGTTTGCTTGAGCGCCGTCATTTCCTAACTCAAATTCATAACTTGAGTGATCAACATAGTCAATTAAGCCTTCGTCTAATGGCCAAGCATTCAGTTGGCCTTCCCAGTCATCAACAATTGCATTACCAAATCGAAATACTTCTGACTGTTGGTAGGCAACACGAGCGTCTAACCATGCAGATTTTGCTTGATTTTGAGTGGACTGTGAAGGGGATTTGATAAAAGCATCAATTGCAGTATTTAACGTTTTAGCTGTTATAAGTGCTTCGCTGTAGTTAGCTAATGCAAGATCAGCATAGTGGGTGACAACGTCTTGTTTTGATATGTCTTTGCTGTAAGCATTAACAGAAATTAATGCGGCGATTGAAGTCAATATTAATTTTTTGTTCATGAATATTCTCGGCTAATGTCGCTAGTATTTATAATATGTGGCGGCACTATACCTAAGTCGAAACAATATGTAAATGATAATGATTTGCATTAATTGTGTAAGAAGGTGTTTTTAAGCTTGGTTATCAATCCAGTTAATTAAAAGATCCCATTCTAATTTATCATTTGGGTTTGTTTGGTTTAAATCGTGAATCCCTAAGCCAAATTCACTAGTACGGACGTAATTCTGTGTATCACGAAAACTGGTTACAAAATCAATGTGTAAACTTTGTAAGAACTTTTCGAGTTTGCCATAAATAAGCGTATTTTTTCTGACTCTGTTTGCAACAACCGCAAGGCGTTTTTTGCTGTTTCTTAAATTAGGGCTAAGTAATACTGCTTTAATAAAGTCAGTTGTTGCACGAATGTCTATGGCAGATGGTGCAACAGGAATCACTATTAAGTCACTTTGGCGAATTAAATCATCAAGCTGATGTCCACATAAGCCTGCGGGGGTATCATACACAACGTATCGCGTATCAATGGGGTATTGTTTCATCAACCAGCTTTTTGTTGCTAACCCTTGAGATTTACAACCATCAATAGCATAAATAAAGGGCAGTTCTTGATTGCGATCTTTCCACCAATGCAAGCTTGACGCTTGGGGGTCACAATCTATTAATGCTGTATTATGACCCTGTTTAGCAAAATAACTTACTATATTGGTTGCGATGGTGGTTTTTCCACAACCACCTTTTCCATTGGCTATCAAAATCCGTTTGCAACGATTATTTTCCAATGGCTTAGATTTGGCCTGAGCACTGCTTAAAAAGTTTAAAGGATGCGACTCGGGTTCAAAAGTGTGGGGTTGAGATTCTAAAATTGTCATCTTTACTCGTTCATTTTTAGCTCAGTTAATTTGAGTATAGACTATGTAAACTAATGTAAATAATTTCCCTAAATTTTTTAAAGTAAATATAAATATCCATCAGTGGAAATGGCTAAATAATGATTGTTAATTTCTTTGATGTCCAAAACTGAGTCTGTAGAGAATTGACTAGAACTTTGTTTTGGTAATTGCCAAATTTTAATTTTTTTAGATAATATAGGCTGCCATTGTTCAATTTTATTGGTACTGGTTCCAATAATGAGTCTCTTTCCATTATCATCAAATTCAGCAAACGTAATAGCGTCATTTTTATTTGAAAGCGTTGAAATGAACTTTCCTGTGCTTAATTGATGAATTGCCGCATCTTGTCTAAATGCTTGGACTAACATTAAATCGGCGGTTTCATTTATGCTTATATAATCAATGCGTTTATCAAAAGTAATCTCGTATTTTGATTGCTTGCTAATCACGTCCCAAGCTTTAACTTTTTGTCCTGAGCCCGCTGTAATGACATATCGTGCGGAGTCGGTCATTTTGATGAGTTCAGCTTTAGCGGGTAAGACAATTTGTGAGATAATTGTGCCAAGCTTTAAGTCAAATATTGTTACTTTATGGTTTTCAGTACTGACGGCTGCTAAAGTTCCTTTTGCATCCATATCAATACTTAAAATATCATCTCCAGCACTCCAAAAACCTAAAGATTTTCCTGTCAAAGTATCCCACACCACAAAATCTTGACTGTCAGCAGTAATTGCCGTTTTTTGATCTCTGGAAATTGCACTAAAAAATAATGGAGTAAATAATCCTTGCGCGTGATTCCAGTTAAATAATCTTTGATATTTCTTTGTGTTCCAAAAGCTGGCTCCGTGGGTGTAAGACGTGATAAGAAGCCGTTCTGCATCTTGGGATAATTTTGCACTGTATAGACCTTCAGTTGCAACAGACCATTGTTTTATGGGTTTATTTATTTCTTCACAACCCATTAAAGCTATACAGATTAATAATAAAACGGAAATTTTCATAAATCGATACTACAAATACTGCTTAAACTAACGATTTAAAAACGTAAATTCTACGTTTTCTTGAAGTGATAAATTGAGTATAGGTCTAATGGGTGGAAGAGCAATAAGTAAAAATAAACAAAAGAATAGACGAAAAAAAGCCGGCTAATGCCGGCAAAAATAAACCTGTCTTAGGGGGAGAACAGGTATAAGTTAACTGTAGCAGTCTTAATGTGAATTGTGCAAAAAACATTCAAATTTAAAGTAATGAATTGTTTTCCTGTGCAATTAAAAAGAATTGCTTCACCTTAACTATATAAGCTTTGGTTTCGTTAAAAGGTGGGATGCCTTTATATTTTTTAACGTTTCCTTCGCCGGCATTATAGGCTGCAAGCGCTAAACTCATATCGTTTTGGTATTTAGTTAGTAATCGTTTTAAGTGTTTAGTTCCAATATCAATGTTTTTTTTAGGATCGTAAATATCATATAAGCCGTAACTTTGCGCGGTATTTGGCATTAGTTGCATCAATCCAATTGCGCCTTTAGAGCTTGTGGCGTTTTGTTTGAAGTTGGATTCTTGTTGTATGACAGCATATATCAAAGCTGCCGGTACATTGTGTTTTTTTGAGGCTTGTTTAATCCAGGTTATGAGTTTTGAATCAAAATCTAATGGAGGTATTTTTTGCGTTAAGCCTAATGTGTTTGTTGGGTCGGAACTATAGATTAATTGGTGTCCGGACTGTTTGCTTGGTAAATTCGTGACAATTTGTTTTCCCTGACTGTTTTCGTATATATACAAAGCGCCAGAGCTTGAATGACAATAAACCAATAATATCAGTAACCAAAATTTATTCACTTTCTAATACGCCAGACTCAAGTAATTGATGAATTAATTCTAGGTGAGTTGTAGGGATTTGTCCTAAACCAAACTCACATTGCTCAGTTAATAATTCAATTATGTGAGAATCTGTGCAGTTGTACTTTTCGCCATTGGCAAATAAGGTTTGATCTGTAAAAGCGATACGGGCATTTAATGCTTTATAAACAATTTGATCTTGTTCAACCATGGCTTTGAAATGTTCGGTGCTGATTTTATTTTCGCTGATGGATTGTTTTAACTCGGTAAATTGTTGGCCAAGCAATTGAGCAATCACATCATCGCTTAATTGATCGATGATTTGTTGTTTTGCTTGGGCGATATGTTGCTTTGAAATATAAGTGGGTTGGGTTTGAATTGGGTCAAACGACAAACGCTTAAACTCGTTTAGGGTTTCATCTAATACAAAGCCAATTTGCCCCACGGTTTCACTGATACTTGGGCCTCGGTATCCAAAGGATAGGCTTATGCTATTACCTTGGCTAATGCCGTGATGGGCAAACCCGGGCGGAATATAAATTAAGTCGCCATTTTCTACTTCAAAGGTTTCATATTCGGGCATGGTTTCAAGCACTTTAACCGGTAATGGCTCAATCATTTTTGGTGTTTGAGTAAAGGCCTGTTTGGCCAAATGCCAAGTACGCTTGCCTTCTGCTTGTAATAAAAACACATTAAATTGGTCATAATGCGCGCCAACGGTGCCTTGGTCAGTAGCAAAACTGATCATTACGTCGTCTAGCAACCAGCTAGGTAAAAAATCAAAATATGAGCGTAATTGGTGTACTTCTTCTACAAAATGATCCGAGCCTTGAATTAACAGTGTCCAGTTTTGCTCAGGCAACTGTGCAAAGGTATCATCCGTAAACGGGCCTTGTTGAACGTCCCATTTGTCATCAATGTTGCTGATAATTCGCGATTCCACATCGTCCTCTAAAGACAGTCCTGCTAGCTCATCTGCCTCAACAGGACATTCAAAATCTGTCCAAGCGCCTTTAATCACACAGGGCTTTTTTTGCCAATATTGTTCAATAAACGTTTGAAGATCGAGTGTGTTTGAAATATCAAAAATAGTAGGATGCGACATAATGGATGAGGTCTTGTTTAAAGAAAAATGAAGAAGTGAATGGGGTGGAGCGATGCGAACAGAAAGAATATCTGTTCGCATAGAGTCAACAAGCTTAGATTTTTTTAGCTTGTTCGATTGCAGTACCAATGTAAGTAGCTGGCGTTAATGCAAGTAAATCGTCTTTAGCAGACTGTGGTAATTCTAAAGAGTTAACAAATTCAATCATCATGTCTTTAGTGATTGCTTTACCACGAGTAACGGCTTTCAATTTTTCATACGGTTCTTCAATTGAATAACGACGCATTACGGTTTGAATTGGCTCAGCTAATACTTCCCAAGCATTGTCTAAATCAGCAGCTAAACGCGCTTCGTTTGCTTCTAATTTAGAAATACCTTTCATGGTTGCTTGATAAGCGATTAAAGAGTGAGAAAAACCAACGCCCATTGCACGAAGTACAGTCGAGTCAGTTAAGTCACGCTGCCAGCGAGAAATTGGCAATTTAGCGCTCAAGTGTCCCATAATAGCGTTAGCTATCCCTAAGTTACCTTCAGAGTTTTCAAAGTCAATTGGGTTAACTTTATGTGGCATAGTTGACGATCCCACTTCACCAGCGATCGTTCTTTGTTTGAAGTAACCTTGAGAAATATACGCCCAAATATCACGATCAAAATCGATTAAGATTGTGTTGAATCGACACATTGCATCGTAGATTTCAGCGATGTAATCGTGTGGTTCAATTTGAGTGGTGTATGGGTTGAATGTTAAACCGATAGACTCAACAAATTGCTTTGCGTGTTGTTCCCAATTGATATCCGCATAAGCAGAGTAATGTGCATTGTAGTTACCCACCGCGCCATTGATTTTGCCTAAGATTTCAATCTTTTTAAGTTGGCTTAATTGACGCTCTAGACGCGCTGCAACGTTAGCCATTTCTTTACCTACTGTGGTAGGAGAAGCAGTTTGACCGTGCGTACGGCTTAACATTGGTAATTCTGCGTAGGTATGAGCCAGCTTTTTGATGCCGTCAGTGACTTCTTGCATCGCAATCAGCATCACGTCTTGTAAACCTGATTTAAGCATTAAACCGTGAGACAGGTTGTTGATGTCTTCAGAAGTACAGGCAAAGTGAATGAACTCTAACGATGCTTTTAATTCTGAATGATCTTTAATTGTGTTTTTTAAGAAATACTCAACGGCCTTTACATCGTGGTTCGTTGTCGCTTCGATGTCTTTAATCGCTTGCGCGTCTGCTTCAGAAAAGTTGGCAACGATGCCATCTAAAACAGCGTTCGCTTCGCTTGAAAAAGCAGGCAATTCAGTGATTTGATCATGGTTTGAAAGCGCTTGTAACCAACGAACTTCTACTTCAACGCGAGCTCGAATCAATCCAAATTCACTGAAAATTGGACGTAGCGATTTAGTTTTAGAACCATATCGACCATCAATAGGGGAAATTGCGGTAAGGGCAGACAATTGCATGAAAATACTCTGAGATAAAAAATGAGGCGCGATTATACAAGGATGTGACGTAATACTAAAGAGAGTTCTAGTATTACGTGAGGGGCAATTTATTAAAAATTATAAATCGGATGTGCTTTTGGTGAAAACTTGAAGCGTTTTGATACGGCGTTCATCTGAATGTTTAATTTTAAATGAAAATTGTTCTACTTCAATGGTTTCTCCGCGTTTTGGTAGATGTCCAAATTCGTGAGTGACAATGCCTGCAATGGTTTCGTATTCATCTGACTCAAATTGACAATTAAAATACTCATTGAATTCATCAATTGGGGTTAATGCATTGACTAAGAAATGGTTTTCAATTTTTTTGATATTATCTTCTTCGACTTCGTCATGTTCGTCTTCGATTTCACCAACAATTTCTTCTAAAATATCTTCGATGGTCACTAAGCCTGAAAAGCTGCCGTATTCATCAATGACAATTGCCATATGAGTGCGCTGTTGACGAAATTCCTTTAAAAGTATATTCAAACGTTTGCTTTCAGGTATGAATAATACATCTCTGACTAAATCAGGAAGGGTGCTTTTGATTTTATCAAAATCAAACTGATGTAATAGGGCGGTGTTTAATAAATCTTTCGCCATTAACACACCAATAATTTCATCACCAGATTTAGATAATACTGGGTAGCGGGAGTGGGCAGAGTTTACCAATTCTTTGCTGATATCTAAAAAGTCATCATTTAAATCAAGGCAGAACATTTGTGCCCTTGGTGTCATGATTTCACGAACATGTGTATCTTGAACATCTAATGCACCAAGGATTAATCCAAATGCATCGTCATTGATAATGTCGTCGTCTCTGCACTGTTCAAGAACTACCATTAGTTCATCTTTACTTGAGGGGGCATCTGAAAACTTTTTACCTATTCGGGTAAGCCAATTTTCAGATTTGCTCGATCGATCTTCACTCATATTGTATTTTCTTGCCTATAGGGGTCGGGGATACTAAATTTTGCCAATATTTGACGTTCTAAATTTTCCATTATTATGGCTTCGTCTTCATCAATATGGTCATGGCCTTGTAAATGCAATAGCCCATGAATAAAAATATGAGCCCAATGGTCATTGAGAGGTTTGTTTTGTTCATTCGCTTCTTGATTCACAATGCTAGCGCATATTAATAAATCCCCTAATAAATAATCCGTTTCTTTCGGATCGATAAATTCGGGGCAATCAAATTCAAAGGACAAAATATTGGTCGGTTTGTTTTTCTCGCGATATTCAAAATTCACTGCTTGAGATTCGTGCTCATCCACAATACGAATATTAACAGTAACTGGAAAATCAACAGTTTGATTCAACCAGTTCTGGAAATCTTCTAATTTAGGAATGTCAGATGAATCACAAGCGACATCTAAATTTATATGTTTATTCATTATGTGATTTTTCTGCTTGTTCTTTGAATTTTAATTGTTTTTCTGATTTATCGTACGCATCAACAATACGTTGCACTAATGGGTGGCGTACCACGTCTTTAGAATCAAAAAATGTAAAACTGATGCCTTCAACATTATCTAACACATCAATTGCATGGCGAAGTCCTGAGCGTTGCCCTCGTTGTAAATCAATTTGAGAAGGGTCGCCAGTAATAACAGCTGTGGATCCAAACCCAATGCGAGTGAGGAACATTTTCATTTGTTCTTCGGTGCAGTTTTGACTTTCATCGAGAATGATATAAGCATTTGATAGGGTTCTGCCGCGCATAAAAGCAAGGGGGGCAATTTCTATAATATTTTTTTCTAGTAATCGATCGACTTTTTCAAACCCCAACATTTCATATAGCGCGTCGTACAAAGGGCGTAAATAAGGATCAACTTTTTGACTTAAATCTCCAGGTAAGAAGCCCAGTTTTTCGCCAGCTTCCACAGCAGGGCGGACTAATAATATTTTTTGCACCTCTTCTTTTTGTAAAGATTGAACTGCTGCGGCAACTGCGAGGTATGTTTTACCAGTACCTGCAGGGCCAACACCAAAATTAATGTCATTAGTTAATACTTGGTGAACATATTTTTGTTGATTAGGGCCGCGAGGTTTAACTTGCATGCGAGGTGTTCTTAGGGTGTATAAGTGATCCTCTTCATGTGTATTAACTGGAGTGGCTTCGATACTTGATGCTTGCAAATTAATGTGAACCATATCAGGAGTGATTTCTGACTGCTCACTTTCAACATATAAGCGCTCAAGAATTTTTTTGGCAATTTTGGCTGTCGTAAAATCACCAACTATTTCAAATCCATTTCCACGATTTAATATCTTAATATCCAGCCGTTCTTCAATCTGTATTAAATGGGTGTTTGCCAGTCCGCATAAGCTAGCAAGACGCCTAGGGTGGTTGGGCGTTAAATTAAAAGTTAAGTTTTTACGCTGTTCAGTTTTCAATGATTTATTACTTTGTTTACTCAAGGAAAGTATGCCTAATTAATTACAAAGATTTGGCTAGCATACTAGGGTCGACTAAAGAGTAAAGCAATAATTTGCAAAAAAGCGGATTTTTATTGCACAAATAGCAGTTGCCACATAAATGCCAAAGCGTAGACTTTAGTCAACTGATTCAATAATGAGTAAATTTATGAAAAAACAAATTTTAAATATTCAAAAATTAGATTTTCAATGGCCAGCGTTGGATCCATTTTTGTTTTGCGTACACCATCTTGATCATTATCCAAAAGGTAACGGTAAATTAGGCCCTGTTGATGATTTAAACGGTCGTCAAATCGGGCAGGATTTTGTGTTAAAAGACGGGTGGCGCATGTATCACGGATCTAAAGTGCCAGGATTTCCTGCCCATCCTCACAGAGGATTTGAAACCATTACGGTAGCCACTCAAGGTTTAATTGATCATTCTGATTCAATGGGGGCGGCGGGGCGATATGGTGATGGAGACACTCAGTGGATGACGGCTGGCAAAGGCGTACAGCACGGTGAAATGTTTCCATTATTAAGTGAGCAACAAGGTAATGATGCTGAGTTGTTTCAGATTTGGATCAATTTGCCCAGTCACAATAAAATGTGTGAGCCTGATTTCAAAATGTTTTGGAATGAAAACAAAACCGTGGTGAATGAAAAAGACGACAACCAAAATGATATAAAAGTAACGGTCATTAATGGTCGCTATAAGAAAGCCAAAGGTGAAACCGCGCCTAACATGAGTTGGGCTCATGATGAAAATAATCATGTTGGTGTGTGGTTGGTTGAATTATCAGCTGATGCAAATTGGGCATTACCCAACGCTGCCACTCAAACTAACAGAATGCTGTATTTTTATGAGGGGGATTCTATTGATATTGGTTCAACTACTGTTGCGTCGGGTCATGCTATTAAATTAGATCCAGTGGGGAATGTATCCGTTAAAAATGGAGCGAAAACCGCTAAGTTTTTGTTATTACAAGGAGATCCTATTAATGAGCCTGTTGCCCAATACGGCCCGTTTGTGATGAACACTCAAGCAGAAATTCAGCAGGCGTTTGCGGATTATCGTGACACTGAATTTGGTGGCTGGCCTTGGCCTGAAATTGAGCAAACCCATGGTGATCGAGCGCGGTTTGCTAAATATTCTGATGGCACTGAAGAAATTCCAGGCTAATTCTTTATTTTAAGAAATGCTACTTTGGCAAGGACGCCAAACAAGGTTACAATCCTCTTTTTTTTGCTATTAGGAAATAACATGAAATCCTTTATGACTGTCGCGCTTATATTTTTTGCATTGAATGTGTTTGCACAAGATGTGACTCAAACCAACGTACAGACTCAGATGGATAATTCTCACAATATTATTGTCATGCAAACCAATAAAGGTGACATCGTTATTGAATTAGACGAGTTACGCGCGCCTAAAACCGTTGCTAACTTTAAAAAATACATTAAAACGGGTTTTTATAATAATGTTGTATTTCATCGTGTGATCTCAGACTTTATGATTCAAGGGGGAGGATTTACCCATAAAATGGAAAAGAAAACCGCGACTTTTACTGTAGAAAATGAATCCATTGGTGGGTTATCCAATATCCGTGGCAGTATTTCAATGGCCAGAACCTCAGCGCCGCACAGCGCCAGTAGCCAGTTTTTTATTAACGTTAAAGATAATCCATCTTTAGATTCTAAAAATGATAAAAACTTTGGTTATGCCGTATTTGGTCAAGTGATTGAAGGCATGGATGTGGTTGATTCCATTAAATCTGTAAAAACGCAGCGTTTTAAACCGCCGTACTCTGGTGCTATTACGCATAATAACTCACCGGTTAAACCTGTGATCATCGAGTCTATTTATTTTAAAAATGAAACAATAGAAACGCCTAAGCAAACCATGCAAAATAAACTCACGTCATCTGTGAAAACAAAAATTGAAAATGAGGCAGGGTTTGTCACGCTTTTATTCAGTTTGATTGCGTTTACACTGGCTTATATAAAGCGTGTTTTATGTAAATGCCCAAAACGTTGTCGCAAATAAATTCCATTATTAAAGAGAAAATATTATGAATAAAGTACTTATTTCATTGGCATCGGTTGCCGTTGTTGTCGTAGCAGGCTTAGGTATTACGGCTTCTGTTTTAAATAGCCAAATGTCTGATCAAGTTGTGATTACTACAAGTAAAGGTGTGATTGTTGCAAAATTAGATGCGCAAAAAGCACCCAAAACCGTTGAGAATTTTCAATTTTACGTGAATGAATCTTTCTACGATGGTTTGATATTTCACCGCGTGATAAAAGATTTTATGGTTCAAGTGGGCGGTTTTGATAAAGAAATGAATCGTAAATCCCCCCAGCAAACCGTGGTAAATGAATCGATTGGTGGTTTGAGTAATTTACGTGGCACGTTAGCAATGGCAAGAACCAATGCGCCTGATAGCGCAAGCAGTCAGTTTTTTATTAATCATAAAGACAATTTGTTTTTGGATGGTAAAGAAAATAAGCCCGGTTATGCTGTATTTGGCAAAGTTGTAGAGGGTATGGATGTGGTTGATGAGATTGCCAATGCAAAAACAACGGTTAAAAAAGGCATGAGAGATGTGCCTGTTGATTCAATTATGATCGAGTCTGTGCACTTTTTATCTAAATTAGATGTATTGCTTAAGTGATTCAAAAAAGAAATGCTTTAACCCTTCTTAAACAGCTTAATATTAAAATCCGCTTGCTCTTTTAAAGACGTTAATTGAGCAAGTTTTTCTTTTTGTTGAACCGAGCATTTCCAATAATGCGGCGTCATGGTCAACAATGGAATAATATCTTCCCCTTTTACTTCAAACTCAAAACTTAGCGTTTGCTCTTTGACTAATTCAAATTCTGTACTGAAATAGTCTTCTTGTTTGTCGGTTTGATACGGTAATACGTTTTCGTATAAATTGGCGCGTAAATTGGGTAAATGGTTGTCCGCAGGGCCAATAAATAACACATAACCGTTTTGTTTTAATACTCGAGCAAATTCGTTTTCGTCAACTCTGCAAAAAATAGACAGCACCGCGTCAAAGCTTTCATTTAGATAGGGAAGTGATGTCACGCTGCCTATGCACCAGTTGATGGCTTTGTTGCGTTTACTTGATTGTAAAATGCCTTCTTTTGAAATATCGACACCATCAATATGTTGAATGGTTTGGTTCAAGTAATCGGTGTAATAGCCTTCGCCACATCCCGCATCTAGTAAATGTTTCACGGACAATTCGCTAAATTGCGCGGCAATGCATTCAATTAATGGCTGATAATAACCAGCGTTTAAAAACTGGCTGCGAGCCAATATCATCTCTTTGTTATCACCAGGCTGTTTTGAATTCATTTGATTGGACAATAATAAATTCACGTAGCCTCTTTTGGCAATATCAAAGCTGTGTTGATTATCGCATTTTAAGCTTTTGTCGATTTGAGTTAAGGCTAATTGGCAAACAGGGCATTGGTAATTCATAAAATCTCGACAAAATAAATGGGAATATTAATAAACATCTGTTGCTATCACTCAGTTAGCTGCGTCAACAAAAATTGCACATTGTATCGAAGTTGAAGTAATTGTATATGTCGCTAGCCATTGAATCTAAATCTTTTGACTATTCTTAGTATTCAAAAAGTGTTGGAGGTGAACAATAATTATACAAACGGAAGCTAATTCAGCAGAAGACAAATAAATAATCGCACCAGAATTTTAGTAGTCGATGCGTGACGATTTGATGTCGATGTCTTTTCTTCTATAAATTGCTTCTAGTAATTTTCTCGTGCACACAAATAAGCAATGTTAGTCATACAACAATCGATGAATACTTCATCAATATGAGTGTCTTATGTGTATTTGTTTTTTAAGGGTTGATTGAAAATTGGAAGTGAAAGCGTTTGTAGTACTTCATACAAAGTATTTTGAAATTTGTGTTTCCTATTCTGTCATCGGTAAAAAAGCCTTGTTTTAAGCGGTTTTTGTTTATGATTGGCTTAAATCCTTGTCTGGATGAAATTTATGGGTGCTGTAGTGCACGAATTCAGGTAAAATCCCGCGCGTTAACTTCCGATTAATCGGCCCACACCTAAGAGGTTATAAAATTATATGAGTTTGTATACTGAGTACTTATCTGAAATCGAGCTTCGCAATAAAGAGCTAGGCTTGCAACCAAAACCAATCGATAGCGCTGAATTATTGGCTGAAATCATCGACCAAATTAAAGACACTGCCAATGAATATCGTGCAGATTCTTTACAGTTTTTTATCTATAACACCCTTCCTGGTACTACGAGTGCTGCTGGTGTTAAGGCTGCATATCTTAAGCAAATTATTTTAGGTGAAGAATCTGTTGAAGAGATCACACCTGAATTCGCTTTTGAATTGTTATCCCATATGAAAGGCGGCCCTTCAATTGAAGTGCTACTTGATTTAGCGTTATCTGATGATGCGGTTGTAGCCACACCCGCCGCAGAAGTACTTAAAACACAAGTATTCTTATACGATGCAGATACAACTCGTCTTGATGTCGCTTATAAAGCGGGTAATGCAATTGCTAAAGAAATTTTAGAAAGCTATGCACAAGCAGAGTTCTTTACTAAGTTACCTGCAATCGAAGAAAAAATTGAAGTCGTGACTTATATTGCTGGTGAAGGCGATATCTCAACAGATTTATTATCTCCTGGTCATCAAGCTCACTCCCGTGCCGATCGTGAATTACATGGTCAATGTATGTGTACTCCAGAAGCACAAGCAGAAATCAAAGCATTACAAGCTAAGCATCCTAACGCAAAAGTGATGTTAATTGCTGAAAAAGGCACTATGGGTGTGGGTTCATCTCGTATGTCTGGTGTGAATAACGTTGCGTTATTAACCGGTAAAAAAGCAAGTCCTTATG
The DNA here is from genome assembly GCF_045862395.1 of Marinicellulosiphila megalodicopiae. NCBI lineage: Bacteria > Pseudomonadati > Pseudomonadota > Gammaproteobacteria > Oceanospirillales > Marinicellulosiphila > Marinicellulosiphila megalodicopiae. The sequence goes on along the minus strand of NZ_AP023087.1, from coordinate 2,371,756 downwards.
TGCCTTTCATTAATATTGCACCTATTGTTGCGGGTACTAATGGTATCGCACCCATCTTTTTAACAACAGTTGATGTAACTGGCGGTATTGGTCTTGATCTTAAAAACTGGGTTAAGAAAGTAGATGCTAATGGTAATGCCGTTGTTGATGCAAATGGCGATGCCGTACTTGAAGAAAAGTACTCGGTAGCGACAGGTACTGTATTAACCATTGATACAAAAGCACAAAAATTATTTAACGGCAGCGAAGAGCTTGCTGATATTTCATCAGCGTTCACCCCGCAAAAACAAGAGTTTATGAAAGCCGGTGGCTCATACGCGGTAACGTTTGGTAAGAAATTACAAACGTTTGCAATCGAAGCGTTAGGTATTGAGCCTGTTAATGTTTATGCGGCTGCAAAAGAAATTTCAATTGAAGGTCAAGGCTTAACAGCTGTTGAGAAAATCTTTAACCGTAATGCAGTTGGCGTATTATCTAACACTTCGCTTCATGCTGGCTCAAACGTTCGTGTTAAAATCAACATTGTTGGTTCACAAGATACAACCGGTCCTATGACCTGTCAGGAATTAGAAGCGATGGCTGCTTCTACTATTTCACCACTTGTTGACGGTGCTTTCCAATCGGGTTGTCATACGGCATCGGTTTGGGACAGTAAAGCAAAAGCAAATACACCTAAATTAATGCAATTCATGAACGACTTTGGTTTGATCACTGCACGAGATCCTAAAGGCGTTTATCATTCAATGACTGACGTAATTCACAAAGTATTGAATGACATTACAGTTGATGATCGCGCGATCATCATCGGTGGTGATTCTCATACACGTATGTCTAAGGGCGTAGCCTTCGGTGCCGATTCAGGTACGGTTGCCATTGCACTGGCTACTGGTGAATCTGCCATGCCAATTCCCGACTCTGTAAAAGTAACCTTTAAAGGTGAAATGAAGGGTTATATGGATTTTCGTGATGTAGTACACGCAACTCAAGCGCAAATGCTTAAGCAATTTGGCGGCGAGAACGTGTTCCAAGGCCGTGTAATTGAAGTGCATATTGGTACTTTATTAGCAGACCAAGCGTTTACGTTCACTGACTGGACGGCAGAAATGAAAGCAAAAGCTTCAATCTGTATTTCACAAGATGAAACGTTAATTGGTTCATTAGAAATCGCGAAAAGCCGTATCCAAATCATGATTGATAAAGGTATGGAAAACAAAGCGAAAACCCTTCAAGGCTTAATCGATTTAGCTGACAAGCGTATTGCAGGCATTAAATCAGGTGAAGAACCCGCTTTAAAACCTGACAACAACGCTAAATACTACGCTGAACTAGTGGTAGATTTAGACGCAATCGACGAGCCAATGATTGCCGATCCAGATGTAAACAACGATGACGTATCAAAGCGTTACACACATGATGTGATTCGTCCTGTTTCTTTTTATACAAACAAATCAGTTGATTTAGGTTTTGTTGGTTCTTGTATGGTACATAAAGGCGACATGCAAATCATCGCTCAAATGTTACGTAACATGGAATCTCAAGGTCAAAAAATTGAATTTAAAGCGCCATTAGTGATCGCTCCACCAACATACAACATTGTTGATGAGCTTAAAGCGGAAGGCGATTGGGCAATTCTTGAGAAATACTCTGGTTTCGAATTTGACGATACTGCCCCTAAAGATGCGGCACGTACTAAGTATGAAAACATCATGTACTTAGAACGTCCTGGTTGTAACCTATGTATGGGTAACCAAGAGAAAGCAGAGCCGGGTGATACGGTAATCGCTACTTCAACACGTTTATTCCAAGGCCGTGTTGTAGCGGATACTTCTGAAAAGAAAGGCGAGTCATTACTAGGTTCAACACCAGTGGTTGTACTTTCAACTATGTTGGGTCGTTTCCCAACCATTGAAGAGTACAAAGCAGCGGTTGATGGAATCAAACTAACTGACTTCCAACCACCTGCAGATGAAATGAGCACAGAGCCAAGCGCTCAGCCAATTCGTATTGTTGGATAATGCTTTGTTGAAAATTTAAGTGATCTGAATGTTTAGATTGCTTTTTAAGCCAGCCAATCTTTTGATTGAGCTGGTTTTTTTTGTTTTTAGGGGGGGGCTGCTAGTTTAAAGATGTTATCGTTTTCCTTTAAGGATTGTTGGTGCGTCGAATTTGACTGGATTAAAATTCGTGATAACGACAAATTAATTTTATGTTTACTTGAGTTTTTTAGTTAGTGTGTCGTGGTAGTAAGTTAATGAATCACTAATTTTACATTGTACTTATTTAGTGTGATGAGATGGACACCCAAGGTATGCGTCATAATGCGCAAATAGTATAATTAATCTTCAACCAAAAATTATAAAACCAGAGGCATCCATCTATGAGCAATCATAAACTAATCAGTATCGATTTAGCAAAAAACGTTTTTCAAGTTTGCATTCTTAGTGAACATAATAAAGTAATTAGCAATAAAAAAGTCACGCGAAAAAAACTGATCGAGACCGTTATGCAATCTGATTCCAAGCGTATTGTTATGGAGTCTTGTTACAGCTCTAATTATTGGGGACGCGAATTTATCAAGCTTGGGTTTCATGTTGATTTAATTCCTCCTCGCTTAGTTAAGCCATTTCTAAACGGCAATAAAAACGATCATAACGATGCACTTGCCATTGCTGAAGCTTCAATGAGGCCTAATATTAAATTTGTGCCCGTTAAAACCATCGAACAACAAGATGGGCAATGTTTATATAAAATTCGAGACAGGCTGATTAAGCAACGCACTGCATTAACCAATCAAATAAGAGGATTAATGTCTGAATACGGCATTATATTTGATAAAACAGTCATTAAATTAAGAAATGAAATTCCTTACATTTTAGAAGATGCGGACAATGAATTAACCATAGTGTCTCGAAATTTTTTAAATGAGCTTTATGAAGATTTAATCAATTTTGATACAAAGTTAAAATCTATAGAAAAACAATCACGCGCATTAATGAAAAATAACGAAGAATATAATCGATTATTATCCATTCCCGGTATTGGTGAAGTCGCCGGTTCTTTACTGCTAACCATTATTAGTCACCCAGATCACTTTAAAAGTGCGAGACAATTTTCAGCGTATTTAGGATTAACGCCAAAGCAACATTCAAGTGGCGATCAAGAAAAAATGCTCGGTATCAGTAAACGTGGAAATAGTACGCTGAGGAAAAATCTCATATTAGGCGCAAAAGCTGTCATTCGATATTGCGCCAATAAAAAAGATCGAATCAGTTTATGGATTCAATCGCTATTAGAAAAGAAGCCACACAATAAAGTGGCGGTCGCATTAGCTAATAAAATTGCGCGGGTGGCTTGGTCGGTTCTTAAGAATAAAGTGGATTACAATCCGAGTAAAATAGTCACTATTTAAACAAATTAAAAAATAACCATACATGTCAAAAAAGGCTAACCCCCCAACCTTAAAAAGCTAGTAATTAATGAAATAAACCAGTTTAGACTTTGCTTAAACCTGATAAAAGACACCAGCTGAAAAAGCTTACTGTGTGATAAGGGAGTAAAGTCGCCTTGAAGCTCATCTGGGATCGTGTAGAACATCACAATGAATCCGAATATATGTCGAAGCTTTATTTCTACTTAATTTTTAAGATTGATTCATGACCTTTATGGCAGGGAAAATAAAATGAAAAAACGAACTAAATGCTTGCGAAGTGGTGGGTGTCCATATATGTTAGGGCTACTCTGAATATGTACTGTTTTTATTTTGTCTACCTCAATATAAAGAAGTTGGTGAAAAACTATTAGGAAAGATTAAAAAGAAAAATCATGCCATCTTTATTTACCATAATAATTTTGTCGGGGAATTTAGTTGTAACAAGAATCAGCCTTGGCGTCGAGATGTTTTAGATATCGATGACGAGGAGGGTTTTGTTTCCACATTTAGCGGCGACTCTAGCCTTGAAACATGGCTAAAACAAAAAGGTATCAGTACAGATAGTGATATATATGAAGAGAAAGTAAAAAGATTTGTAAAAGATATTAACAAGGCTGAATTTAATGTTATACCTTATCGAAAATTAGTCGATATTGAAATTGCAGGCCAGAACTATATAGAAAGCGTGGATCAAGGGCTAATTTTTAGGGTGTATGTTCCTAATGAGCGTCTTTGGGCGAGAGAACTTGACCGCTTTGTTATTCTTTTTAGAGACTATGCTTCAACTGCAGTGAATAGTGGTGTCAAGGTTATTCAAAATCGAACAGGTAAAGGTGTTACGTTTTCTCTGTATTCAAATGATGGGTAGATTGATAAAGATAATATTGGCAGTCTGTTCGAGGAGTTCTCTACTTTTCTTGATCTTTGTTCAAAAGATGTTGATGAGGCAAAGCGATTACTTGAGAAATCAGGCATCCCTAAGAAAGACTTAGGGAGGATTATTAATCGATACACAAAAGAATCTAAACGATTAATTATCGACTTGAAGCATTAAAGAGAAAGCAAGATTCTTTGCATCAAGCAACGTTTCGAAAGTGAAATATTTGAAGCTGAGATTAGCCAAGATATTGCAGCCTTTGTTGAAAGCTCCTTCCCCCAGATTTCCAACCCAAGTGGTGTGCTACTAGGTTCATCACAGAATCAGATTAATGCGTCTGTAGTAAATATTACCAATAATCACATAGATTCTATGGAAGGTATTATCGCTAACGAAGTAACAGGTAATTTTAGTAGTACACTTGAAGATGATCAATTGCGTGCACTAATTGAAACTCACATAACAACCACTGCTGAGAAGACTGAATTAAAATCTGCTCTTGATGAGCTTAAAGATGAGTCATTATCTTCAAATGAGAGAACTGTATCGTGGCAAAAACTGCAGGGATTTCTTGGTAAGGTCGCTGATAAGGTGGGTGATGTAGGTGTTCATTTATTGAAAAAGTATCTTGAGCAGCAGATTTAGCTATAATAAATAAGAATAGGTTGCGCGTAGCCCGGTCTTCATTTATAGTGTATTTCTTTTCTGTGATTATGCTTCCTTCAACTTTTTCATGTTTAAAATTTGAGAGGCATCCTTACTCTCATCTATTCAAGTAATGCTTAATTAATTCAGTGTCATATAATATTTTTACCCCATTAGTTTTCTGATTTAAACCTATCCCGTATACCTATCCTTTTTTACGCCCCGATCGTTCGCATTTTTTCTATCTTCATTTTTGTTTTTTTAATTCCACAAAATGTCATTACTTTTTTACAGCAAGGACAGATGACTTCGTAATGAAACGATTCACAAAGTTCAGGCAAGGTTACTCTTAGCATGAGTTGGATTTTCATTAATAATGTTCGATTTGAGCCATGCAATAATCCATAATTTCTAACTCGCTGAAATCCTTTTGGTAATACATGTTGCAATAATCTTAATAAAAAATTCATGATAGGTTCTGTTTTTACGACATATTGCTTACTTTTACTGTCTTTATATCGCCATGTCAGTTGGTCTTGTTTTAATGACAGTTGGTTTTTTTCACTGGATACACCTCGATATAAATATTGAGACAGGTATTTTAATGCAGGTGAACCATTGCCTATTTTTTTGCAATGCGCGATCCAGTTTTTTGGATAGGTGGTTGGGCAATGGATGTCTTGAGTTTTTAAGGATTCTATAAATTTAGCTCTAAACACACTGCTTAAATTTTTGGTGTTAAACAAGTATTTTTTTCGTTTAGCTTGCCAGTTTTTTTGTTTTGATAGTGAACCTGCAGGAATCATTAAATGTACATGCGGGTGATAATTTAAGTTTCTTGAATGTGTGTGCAATACGGCTGTTACACCGAGTTGACCCGATAAGTGTTGATCGTTTTTTGCAAAAGTTTGAACCGTGGCAACCGCTTGTCGCATTAAAATCGTGTAAATTTCTTTGCTTTTTTGTTTGGCAAGCATTCGCAATTCAAATGGCAAGGTGAATGTCACCATAAAATAATCAACGGGAAGTAGCTTTTGTTGTTGGCGAGTTAACCATTTTTGGTTGGCTTGAAATCCACATTGTGGGCAAAATCGGTGACCGCAACTATGGTCGATATAACTGTGTTGATGGCACTGGTTACATTCATAGTCTAGCTGTCCCGCTCGTTGAGTTTTGCATTGTAACATTTGATGGACTGCCCACTTTTGTTCTTGACTGATAGGTTGTTTGTAAATATCAGTTTGATATTTTTCAAATAATTCGACGAGTTTCATGATGCATTTTCCTTTTTGTTGGTGTTGGTGTTGGTGTTGATGTTGTCTTTTTTGTCGGTTTGCCAGTGTATTTCAAGTCGTTCGATCATTTCATTTAAAACTAGAGTACTGTTTTGGGAGATTTCATCGGTCAAATGAAGGTAGCGTGCGGTAGTGATCGGACTTGCGTGTCCTAATAATATTTGAATTGAGTGGAGGTTTAATCCTGATTCTAGTAAGTGGGTGGCATAGCTGTGGCGCAATGTGTGGATGTGAACATTTTTTGAAATATGACATTCTTTAGCGACAATTTTTATGGTTTTTTGTAACCCTCCTTTATCGATTTTTTTGTAACTGGTGTGATTGGTTGGGGCGGTGCCACCTGGAAAAAGTAGTGTTGGGTGTCGATGGGTTTGCAAAAATTGGCGCAAAGCTAATAACGTAAAATTAGGCAAAGAAACAAAACGATCTTTGTTGCCTTTTGCGGCTCGAATATGGACACGCATTAAATTTTGATCGATATCTGCAGTCGTTAAATTAAGTGTCTCGCTTAAACGTAATCCTAAACTGTATGTGGTGAGATAGTAGGTTTGGTAAGATAATTTTCGAGTATGGTTGATGATGTCATTGACTTCGTTGGCAGTGAGCACGTCTTGAAGTGGTTGGATTTTGGGTGGTTTAATAATGTCGACCCACTGCCATTGTTTGTGTAATACGTGTTTATAAAATGATTGAATGGCATTTCGATCTATTTTAACGTGGCTCCAAGAAAGATTTTCGACCACGTATAGAAAAAAGGATTTTAATTGTTCTTGAGAAAGATTGTCAGGGCAACAATCAAAAAAATCAGCAAGTTGTCGCAAGGAACGCGAGTACATATCAATGGTGCGAGGGGATTTGCCTTGAAGAGTGAGTGTTTCAATATGTTGTTGGTAAAGGTGTTGAAAACGGGTAGAATCTTGAATATTCATCGCATTGACTCCCAAATTAAACCAGAATTGGTGTTGGAAGTATGAGCGATATTTGTAAATCTGCCGCGCAGCGGCTTCGTTCAACAAAGCATTGCAGCGGACAAGCTGTAGAAAAATTAAAAAACCACTGATTTTATAGTGGTTTTTAGTAAAATAGATTAATTAAAAATAAATTCATCCGCTTTTCTAGTATTTCTCTATGTGTCTTTGATCTTTGTATTAACAGTATTAATTCTGTTAATATCTGCAAATGTGTTTTACGACGAATTGATGAAATTGATTAACCCCGATTTTTTTAGTTGGTTAATTCTGCCTAAGTTGATATGTAAAATAATCAGATCATTCAAGTCGAAGTAAAATGGCATGCTTGGTGAGCGTTAAGTTCTTGTTAAGTATTTTGATTTGAAAACTCATTCATTAATGTAATTGATGAGTTTTCTTGCATGGCTGTGCCGTCTTCAATGTAGCGGTACACGCTAGCGTCGCTTTTCCATCCGCCTTGTTTTTTGATTAATCTAAAATCTACTCCCGCTCTTGCTGCGGATGTTGCGTGACCACGCCTAAAACTGTGACTGCTAAATTCAGATGGATTCTCAAGCCCTGCTTGGTTTGCGCGATCTTTTAAGATGCTGTTAATGGCTCCGTCATGCAGTGCTTTGCTTGAAATCTGTCCCCAGCGATTAATTGCACAAAGCAAAGCGCCTTCTTTTATGTTGCTCAAATCAATCCATTGTTTAATTGCCGTTGCTGCACATGCGCCGCTGGGTGAAAAGGGAAGGGCTTTGCTACTGCCTTGTCCTTGCTGGTCTGTTTTGGATTTTTTCATGTTGATTTTAAGGCCTTGTGACTCCCATTCAAGATCTTTTACTTGAATTTCAACAAGCTCACTTCGTCTAAAGGCCCCCATAAACGCGGTTAATATTAAAGCGCGATCGCGAATTTTACGTAAATCATCGGGCAAACTTTCTAGATAATTAAGTAGGGTAATAACATCACTAATCTGCAGTGGCTTGGCTTTTTTTGCGGGTTGAATATGCAAACGGCGCATGCCTTCTAAGGTTTTTTTAAGGGTGATGTTTTGTGTGGGATCGCTGATGCCTTGTTGTTTGTGCCACTGGCTAATTGCCGTTATGTGTAAATCAATGGTGCGTGGATTGATGCTTTGGATTTTATGAATGGCATAGCGTATTAGTGCTTCGCTCTCGCATGGTAAGCGACCACCCCATTTTTCAAATTGGCGAATGGCGCTGCGATATGTTTTACGAGTGTTGTCAGAAGTGCCTGCTTTTATATAGGTGCGCACTGCTTGCTCATAGTGCGTTTGTGCAAGTGGCGTTTCAGATGTATTCAAGGTTATGGGCTGTTTCACGCTATTTATCGCCTCTATTTAAATATGGGGTTAGTACAGGGTTATCAGTGGTTTAAATATTATAACATACGATAATAAACATTATAGAGGGTTAAAAAAGTGTTTTTTGTATAACAATTAAATACTATAAATTATGTAATATTACATAGTATGTAATACAATATAAAAAGAATTCAATTGAGTATGACTTACTTTGGGTTATTTAAACGCTAAAAAAGGGTAAAAAGTATGGCGCGCATAGGGGTGAATTACGTTGATGTATCGACAGCAGCAAAACAAATTCAAGACAGTAATGAAGAGCCCACAGTAGATAGAGTGCGCGCGTTATTAGGTACGGGAAGCAAAAGCACTATTGGGCCTTTGTTAAAAAAATGGAAGTCACAAAAAGATGAAAAGAGCAGTATTTTAAGTGGGGAGAGTCTTGATGACGAAATCATTCTTGCTGCTAAACAATTGTCATCTCGAATTAATGCGTTAGCTGATGAGCGAATTATGCAATCACAGGCAGAGGTTCAATCCATTAAAGAAAATTGCTCCAAACAAATCGCCGACGCACAGCTTGAAATAAACGATTTAACGGTTAAAAACACACAGCTCAAAACGGAAACTGCAAAATTAGAAGCTGATAATGCTCATTTAAACAGTGAATTGACCATCAATAATTTAACCAATACTAAGCTTGCATTAACGGTGGATCAAAAAACTCAAGAAATAGAACAATTAAAAAATGAAATCATTGAATTAAAACAAGAAAAACGAGATGTGCGCGAACATTTTGAGCACTTTCAGGAACAAACCGCATTAGATCGAAATCAAGAGCGCGAGCAATTTAGAGGTCAGATTAATAACTATGATCACCAGTTAAGTGAGCTCAAAAACGCAATGGCAAAAGTTGTTTTTGAAAATACTAAAATGCAAGACAGTCAGGTGTTTTTAAATAAAGAAATGATGGTTATTAAGTTAGAGAATCAGAATTTGAGTGAGCATAAAGCGATGTTGATTCAAAAATCAAATCAATTTGAAAGTGATTTTAAACAGATAAACAGTGATTTTACTTCGACCAGAGCAGAGCATAATCAATGTAATATTGATTTAGTGAAAGCGGTATCGGAGGCTCAAAATGAGCGCAATCAGCTTGGGGTTGCACAAAAAGAAAATACCAAATTAGAACAAAAAATCATGACACTGACACAAAGGATTGATCAATTGATTGAAAAGAATATAGTGGCGCAGCAAGAAAGTTCTAAATTAGAGTGGCAAATTCAACAGGCGACAAAGAAATAATTAAAGTAGTGATGGTGTAAAAAACGCTCAATTTAAATCCAAATAAATACATTGGGTGTCGCATCCTCCTATATCAAAAGCATATATAAACCATCAAACTCAAAAGCTAGGTATTTCATTATCTTTAGACTTGAATCTAGCTTTATCTCAAAGCCTCGCCTGTGATAGCATACACCCCAATTTTACCATCGAAGATTGCTATGAGTTATCAGGTACTGGCGCGTAAATGGCGTCCTAAAAATTTCCATGAAATGGTGGGTCAATCTCACGTATTACGTGCGTTGATCAATGCGTTAGATGAGAATCGTTTGCACCATGCTTATTTGTTTACGGGCACACGCGGTGTGGGTAAAACCACCGTGGCGCGTATATTTGCAAAAAGCTTAAACTGTGACGAGGGCATTAGCAGTAACCCTTGTGGTGTATGTGCGGCTTGTCAGGAAATTAACGACGGTCGATTCGTTGATTTGATTGAAGTGGATGCGGCGTCTCGAACTAAAGTAGAGGACACCCGTGAAATTTTAGAAAACGTACAATATGCGCCGACTCGCGGTCGTTACAAAGTGTACTTAATTGATGAAGTACACATGCTTTCTAAAAGCAGTTTTAATGCGTTGTTAAAAACGTTAGAAGAACCGCCAGAGCATGTGAAGTTTTTATTAGCGACGACCGATCCTCAAAAATTGCCAATGACGGTATTGTCTCGTTGTTTGCAGTTTAATCTTAAAAATATGTCCGTTGAAATGGTCGTTGGTCATTTAGAAAACGTGTTAGCGGCAGAGCAAATTGAATTTCAAACCCCTGCATTGTGGCAATTAGCGAAAGCGGCTAATGGCAGTATGCGTGATGCAATGAGTTTGACGGATCAGTCCATTGCATTTGGTCAGGGTAAAATCATTACTTCTGATGTGAATGACATGTTGGGTAATGTGGACGCGTCCCAAGTTCAAAAAATTGTGCGTTTGTTATTACAAGTGGATGCAAAAGGGCTGTTGGCGTTAATTCAACAAATAGCTGATCACGCACCTGATTATTTGAATTTATTACAAGAAGTCGTGGCGTATTTTCATACGTTGGCCATTGCTCAAATGGCGCCTTCGGCATTAAACAATGCGATGTATCAACACGATTATTTAATTGAATTGGCACAATCAACCACAGCTGAACATATTCAGTTGTGTTATCAATTGGCATTGCAATCGACCTCTGATCTTAAAATTTCACCTGATGCAAAAGTTGGGTTTGAAATGGCGATGATGCGCATTATGGCGTTTTCAGATCAGCCTATTATTGGTCAGATTCCTGATTTACCAAACAGCGATCCGATTGAAGGCAGTGTGGTTCAATCAACACCGACTGAACCTGCGAAAGTTGAATCGACACCTGAGTCACCGGATACATCCACCCCAAAGTCTGACGCACTAAGCACGCCTAACGTTGAGCCTGCTGAAGATAAGCCGACTGCAATTTTGGAAGAGACTCAGCCAGAAGTGGCGACTGAATCTAGCTCTGTAGAATCCGCACCCATTCAACAAACCCCTGAAGAAAGTCAAATTGCACAGCCTGTTATTGAAGCGGTCGCCCCAGTTCAATCTTTAGATCAACCAAAAACTCAAGTTGATAATCAGCCACAAGTTGAAACGGTGCCTGATTTGCCGTTTAGTCCTGATGGATTTAATCAGGCTGAAAATACAGCGCCAGCCGCTCAAAATGAACCGACTCAAAACCATGAGCAAAACGTTCAAACCGAGCAAGTTCAACCAATGCAATCTGAAGATCCGTCAGCAGGTTTATCTCTTGATCCAGAAATTCCTGCAAAACCCGAGCGCGTATTAACCAATGACATGACGGATCAAGAATTGTTAGATGAGCCGATGATTCAGTCTGATCAATGGATTGCGGCATTTGAATCGTTAAATCTAAAAGGCTTGCTTGGTAGCATATTTTCTAATGCTCAATGGGTTGAGCAAGACGACAGCGTTGACTTAGTGATTTGTGAACAGCATGAACGTTTGTTTAACCCTACACATTTAGATGCGATCAAATTAAAATTAAACGAAGCGGGCATCGCGCCTCAAAAACCGGTGAATGTTCAGTTTGGTCCCGTACGTCAAACCCCTTATGTGTTTCAAACTCAGCGTAAAGAAATCAAACAAAAACGCGCCAATATTGAGTTTGCTGCCAGCGATATTGTGAATTATTTAAAAGAGCAGTTTTCGGGCTCAATTTTATTTGAAACAGTCAAACCCATTGCTTAATTAAGTGATGGTGAATATACAATAATTTGTGCCCGAACAGGCACACCTACAGAATGAAAGAGAGAAACTATGTTTAAAGGTGGAATGGAAGGGCTTATGAAACAAGCCCAAGAGATGCAAGAAAAAATGCAACAAGCGCAAAAAGACCAAGCAAAAGTTGAAGTTGAAGGTCAATCAGGTGCGGGTTTGGTTAAAGTGATTGTGAACGGTCAGCACGATGTGAAAAAAGTGAACATCGATGCGTCTTTAATGAGCGAAGACAAAGAATTATTAGAAGATTTAATTGCCGCGGCATTAAATGATGCAAATCGTAAAGTCGAAGAGAAAAACAAAGAGTCTATGTCGCAAATGGGCGCAGGTATGGATCTTCCGCCTGGGTTTAAAATGCCTTTCTAGCGAATAAAAAAACATGAATAGTTTGCAACAGTTAGTCGATGCATTGCGGGTGTTACCTGGCATTGGAAATAAAAGCAGTGAAAAGATGGCGCTTCATTTATTGGAGCGTGATCGTGATGGCGCGCAAGTATTAGTAGACGCATTAGATAATGCGTTAAAACATTTGACTCATTGTTCACAATGTAGAATTTTAACCGAGCAAACGATCTGTGAAATTTGCCAAGACGATGAGCGCGACGCAAACATTATATGTGTGGTGCAATCGCCGTCTGACGTACAATTTTTAGAACAGTCTGGCATGTTTGATGGCCGATACTTTGTATTGTATGGGCATTTATCGCCGATCGATGGTATTGGCCCAGAACAACTAGGCTTGAATGATTTGTCCGATTTCATTCATTCTCATAGCATTACAGAAGTGATATTAGCGACGCATCCAACGGTAGAAGGGGATGCGACGGCCAATTACATTGCGCATCTGCTTAAAGATACTGATGCCAGTGTGACTCGGTTAGCTCAAGGTTTGCCAATGGGTAAATCACTGGATCAAGCAGACGCGGGTACTTTATCTCGTGCATTACAGGCGCGCTACGTTGTCAAATAATCCTAATTACCTTTATATCTCTGATCAATCCACATTAGAGAGCTACATTGAATCTTGGTCCACTGAGCCGTTTTTGTTTGTGGATACGGAATTTATTCGTACTCAAACGTTTTATCCGATTTTAGCCCTGGTTCAAATTCAAGCTAAGGGTCAAACGTTTTTGATTGATCCTAAAACCATTGAAGATATGTCCTGCTTAAAACCATTATTTACCAATCCTAATGTCGTTAAAGTATTACACGCATTAAGTGAAGACATTGAAGTATTTATGGCTGAGTTAGATGTGTTTGTGACTCCGGTTTTGGATACTCAAGTGGCGGCTAAATGGTTGAATATAGGTGAAAGCATCGGTTATGCAAAACTGATTGAGCATGGCTTAGATGTGGTATTGCCAAAAGATCAGACCCAGTCTGACTGGTTACAGCGTCCTTTAACTGACAAACAAAAACAATACGCCGCAGACGATGTGATTTATTTGGAGCAAATATTTGCTCAATTACACCAAGCTTTAAAAGACAAAGACTTTTTTGATGTGACCCTTGAAGATTCAACCCGTTTGGCCAGTAATATGTTGGGTAAACCCAGCGATCAATATTATTTAAAAGTAAAGCGTGCTTGGAAATTACCTGCTGCCAATCAATATGTGTTAAAGCAACTTTGCACATGGCGTGAAGAGCTTGCAAAGTCAGAAAATGTACCCAGAACCCGTGTATTTAATGACGTTGCCTTAGTGCAAATTGCAGAACGTTTGCCACAATCGAAACACGATTTAACCAATATTGTGGATGTGCATCCTAAACAAATACGCAAATACGCTCAGTTAGCGGTAGATTGTGTAAAAGAGCAGGTGACAGCATTAGCGCAACAATCGTCACTGCCAGAATTTGACTTGATTGAACCGGGCTTAAATTCAAAAGCCCAAGGCGAGCTTAAAAAAATGAAACAAGCCATTGGTGTCAAAGCAGAACAATTAGGCATATTTGCCGATTGCTTGTGTAATAAAAAACACCTAGAAAGCTTTTATCGACGTTATGTTTTGAATCAACCCAGCTTAAATTATGATGAAACGTACTTCGGTGGATTTCGTCAACAACTTCTACAACCTGTATTATTGGAGTTTTTAAATCATGAATGATTTATTGAATCAAATTGTGTGTGTATACAAAACCAACAAACGAGCGGATACTTATTTGTATACGCTAAAAAATAAAGATTTATCGACGTTGCCAGAAGGGCTTAAAGAAATTTTTGGCACGCCACTGTTGACCTTAAGTTTGTTACTTAAAAAAGACAAAACCTTTGCCCGTTTTACAAGAGAGCAATTGGTAGAAGCGTTAAATAAAGAAGGCTTTTATTTACAACTGCCCGATAAAAAAGACGACTATATGTTAGACCTATATAAAGACACGTCAGAAAAATACGAAAACATGGGCGGGTCGGACATTGGTACTTAAGTTGAATCAAATAAACAAGGTAAACCACCCATGAGCTTTCCATTTGTTGCCATGCCTGCGTTAGCGGATTTGGATCAGACTCAGTGGGAGTCTTTGTGTGACGGTTGCGCAAAATGTTGCCTGCAAAAATTAGAAGACGATTTTGACGGCACCGTGTATTACACCGATTTGGTATGTCAGTACATGAGTGACGACTGTAGCTGTACGGTGTATCAAACTCGCCAAGAAAAAGTGCCAAATTGCGTATGGCTCAAAAAAGAAGACGTTGAAAACTTTTATTGGTTGCCGTCTACATGCAGTTATCGCTTAGTGCATGAGCGCACGCCTTTGCCAATGTGGCATCCGCTGAATGATTTAGAAAAAGACGCAAAAAGTAACAGTACTGTAAGAAACAAACAAAGTATTTCCAGTCAAACATTGTTTAAAGACGTAACGGTTCCCGAACAAGACTGGGAAGAGCACATAATTAATTGGGTAGAGTGATTTAATAATGAACGCAGATTTTTACACAGAAGCATGGTTAATCTATTTACTGACCAGCGCAATATTTATAATCCTTTTTCATTTTCTACTGAAGCTGTTTTTTAAATCTTTTTGGATTGTTTATATTTCATTAATGACTTTTGCTGTTGGCTTACTGACTCCTATAGATAATTCTGTTGATTCAATTAATGCCATTGCTCCTGCCATTATGGTGTTAGGTCTTTCTGGAATGGATAATTTATTTGCAAATACCCCCGATTGGTCGCTAACCATCAAAAGTTTAATTTTTTTAGTTTCAGCTTTAGTGCTAGCACAATTATCACTTATTGTCGGTAGGCTTTCTTGGGTCAGATTTAAAGGACAAAACCATGAGTAAAATTATCACAATCCATCCGGACTCACCTCAACTGAGACTGATTCGACTAGTTGTAGACGCATTAAAAAAGGGTGAAGTGGTCGCATATCCAACAGACTCTAGTTATGCATTGGCCTGTCATATGGGGGATAAAAAAGCATTAGATCGTATTCGCCAGATTCGCCAAATAGATGAAAAACACCATTTAACCTTGGTATGCAAAGATTTATCAGAAATTTCAAACTACGCTCGAGTGGGTAATGATCATTACCGTTTGATGAAAAGCAACACTCCAGGGGCTTATACATTCATTTTAGAAGCCAGCAAAGAAGTGCCTAAACGATTAATGCACCCAAAAAGAAAAACAATAGGGCTTCGTATTCCTGATCACGCCATTACTCAGGCGATATTAGAAGAGTTGGGCGAACCATTTATGAGTACGTCATTAATTCTACCAGGCAAGACTCAAGCATTGGTTGAGCCTTGGGACATAAATGAACAAATCGGTCATAGTGTCGATCTAATCGTCGATGGCGGATATTGTGCAGATGAAGATACAACAGTTGTGAGCTTTTTGGATGAAGTGCCACAAATCGTTAGGCAAGGGCGGGGAAGTGCTTCCATTCTTGGTTAAATAATCAATTATTATCGAAAGAAAATGATGGAATATTTTCTCTCGGTGTTCAGTTCAAATATCAATTATCTTTAATTTTTATAAGAATCGGTTAAATCTATATTTCATTTACATAAAATTACGTAACGGCAATGTTATTCCGGCTTTCTTTAATAAAGTTAATATGACAATTTTCAGATATCAACTCTTTCAAAAACCGTCAAAATAGATGTTTTTCTGTTGTTTTTCCTCTTTACTGATTTTGCAATGTGAATTTAAGAAAACTATTTGTTAAAACAGATTATTTAAACAAGGCAAAACTTCAAATTGTGACTAGATTTAATATTAAGTCACAAAGTTATGTTTCATATTGATTTGTAACTTTGTTCGAAAACTCTTTTTAATGCGGTGGGTTATATAGTGACTTATTTAAATCAAACTAATAAGCGTAAAATATTGATCATTGATGATGATATGATTTTTTCAAAACAATTAAGTGAATATTTTGTATCCAATGGCTTTGATGTTGCCATAGAGAATAATGGCAGCTTAGCAATACAGCGAATAGATGATGAAAAGCCTGATTTGATCATGCTTGAATTAAACGTTCCAGGAGAAAACGGATTAACAATTTGTAAATTGTCTAGGCAACTTTACACAGGGCCGATCATGATGTTATCTCATCGAGCAGATGAGTTAGATCAAGTATTAGGATTAGATATGGGAGCGGATGAATATTTATCAAAAACCGTTTCAAATCGGTTAATGTTAGCACGGGCACAAGCATTATTACGTCGACATACTCATGAAGATGTAGATGCGGTTGCAGAGAAGCAAGATCGATTGCAATTTGGGCAATTAACCATCGACAATACAATGCGCGAAGCATGGTTAGGTGACGAAGCGATTGAGTTAACCAGCGCTGAATTTGATTTGCTATGGTTGCTATCAAGCCATGCTGGAGAAATTTTGACCCGAGAAGAAATTTTTCATCAACTTCGCGGTATTGAATATGATGGGCAGGATCGATCTGTTGACGTACGAGTTTCTAGAATTCGACCAAAAGTTGGGGATGACCCCCTTCATCCACGAAGAATTAAGACAGTACGAAGTAAAGGGTATTTATTTGTAGCAGATTTAAATCATATGAATGCAATTTCAGATATGCAAAGCTCTAGAGCTCAGTAATTTAGTATTCTAAATTTGTAAAAAAAAACCAGCTCAATGCTGGTTTTTTTATGTTTGCCCCTTTGTACTTATGTATTTAAATGACATTTTTTGAACATTTAAATATTAAAAAATAGGTTAATAAAACAGGTTTTATTGGCGAATTTAAACAAATTACAAAACTTCACTTTTCGTAATTTTAAACTACAAAAAAAGGATGTTTTTTTTATTTTAAATGGATTTTAACTACTACTCTATTTGTACTTGTTAATAAAACATAAATAACTAGAGAGAAACGAAGTATGAATAAATTCCCATTTGTAGTTGCTGCACTTTCCCTTGCAATTAGTACTGGTTGTAAAGATGTAGTGAATGATTTAGGTGATAACCTTGATGACAGTGATAAAGAGCAAATAAGTGAAGGCTTTGCCTCATTATTTGGTGATTTTGAAGACGATTCAGCAGTTACAGTAAATACAAACGATGCATTAGAAAGTGACTATATCGAAGATGAAGAAGCAGCATTTACATCAGGAGGAAATGCGAAATTAGCTGGTGTGGTAGGTGTAAGTGAGCTTACCCCTCGAATGCTTGCCAGAATGTCTGGGGTGAAATCAACGTCTTCATATCTTGAATTAAAGGCTAAAGCAGCCGAAGCAATTACTTCAAGCAGCTTTAAAGTATATTGGATGGATGGAAAAGGCAATAAAAACGAAGTTGCCATGGACGATTTAACTGTTGAAACCTATACACCTGTAAGCGGTAATCCACAGTTTATTATTTCTGGTGTATCGGACGGATTAAATTATATTGTAGAAATTGAAGTGCTCGATAGTAACAATGTGCCTCGTAAAATTTCAAACATCGCATATGTTCCAAAAGGCCAAACGCAATCGACTAAAATTGAAGTATCGCCAACTACGACAGTAATTGCTGAAGTGGTCGTACAAAAAGTAAAAAGCAGCTATTTTGAAACCGGTGGCGAAGCACTCAATCAAAACTTTATTGAAGACCTTAATGATACGTTAACTGCAGTAATAAAAGATGCAATTACACAAGCTCAGGAAGGGGGGGATTTTGATATTGCTGAATTTACATCAGCCATTGAAAATAAAGAATCCCTTGATAGATTAGTAGCAAAAATCGTGACTAATGAAGATATATCTGAACAAGTTTCGGTTGTTGAAAAAGCAGCAGTAACCGAATCTTTCGAAGTTGAGGCTACAGTTGAAACTGAATCAGATGGTCGTGCAGCTATGGCTGAAATCTTTGCTCAATTAATTGAAGAAGGTGATGGCGGCGGTGCTCCTCAATATATAATTGATTTCTTTGGTGATCAATTTGCAGCTGGTTCAATGAGGTCAGTGACTGAAGTAATGGAGTCTATTTTCGAAGGTATAGAATTTGAAGATCAATCCGTTGCGGCTGAATTAACTACCGCTAATGCAATTACTGCATTTTCAACTGAATTAGGTGGTATTTATAGTTCAATTGCACAAATAGCAGAATTAGAAGCCGTGGCCAATCGAACAGATGCTCAAAAAACGCAACTTAAAACATTACGCGCAAAAGTTGCTGAAATCCCAGACGTTGTCATGGGGACATTCCCTCCAAGTCGCAAAGCAGAGTGGTTAACACTAGATGGTAATTCCGAGATTACAGTGCCTCAAGCAGTAACTATTACGATTTTTGTGACGGATAAATATTTAAAAGATTTAGTTTCTTTTGAACGCAACAGTGATGGTGAAATTGATCAGAAAGAAGGGTATGACTTTAATCCTCAATATTTAATGGGGCTTTATGGTTGGGGTGACGATGCCTTCGATATTGAAAAATATGCAGGAATTTCAGTGGGACATTTTGATGTTTATCCAAATACCATTTGGAATGGTCAAGAAGAATTAAACGTTCTAAGTATGTGGGCTTGTTATGAATCCATTGGGCATGATTATGATGTGAGTTCTGTTTCAGTTACGTACCCTACAGCAGGTGGAGTGACTCAAAGCGTTGAATTATCAACATATAGTGAGGGGGATAATTGTTGGACATTAGATCCTTGGTATGAAGGTGATCAAATTGCTGATGATTATCGTGCTGATGATGTTAATGGGGATTTCATTGATTGGAATGGGGTTTGGCAACAGTTAGGTTCAGAAGGTAAATTAGTGTCTGATTTTGTGTCAGGATCATATACTGTGACCGTAACTTATAACGATGGCGAAACAGTGGCAGCGCCTTTTGAAAAACGTTTGATCCTTGGGATGAATCATTTACATCCGGTATTAACTTCCCCATTAGCAGAACCTAAAGCACCAGATAATGGTGGTACTCAAGCGCAATGGGAAGCATTCTCACAAGCCCAGTTAAACTTTACAATGAGTACGTTTGCCCCTGGTGAAAAAATTGAATTATCTTGGGATGAGCCAGATTACAGTAAGCTTCCTGAAGGGGTGGTACCTGTTTATCAATTAGATATTGGTCATGAAGTGTGTGATGCTGGTTCAGATGAAACTGAAGCAGAAATGCAAAGTGAATCAACTGATCAAGGTGGAGCTAAAGGTAATTATGATATGTGCCGTTGGGAGCATGTCTATGCAACTTGGGAAAAAGATATTCGTATTTTTGGAAACAAGTTCATTGTACCGGTTAGCTTAGAAGAGCAAAGTTTGACTGATCGACCATATCAAGTGAATGTAAATGTCGAATTTATTGATGAAAATACAGGGCAGCATGTAGGGCAAGGTGGTTATTCCCACGCTCCGTTTAGAGTTGGTGAGGCTATTGATTTGTCAGGTACATTTAATCTTACTGGCCAAGTGAATAATCTTCCTGAAACCGATTCTGAATTATATAAAGTCGCATTAATAAAAGAATCTTGTAGTGAAACAAAAGTTGAATCTGAAATGGATTCTGAAACTCAAATACAAGAATCTTCAGAAGATGGCACACAAAGTGAAGCCGGTAATGGCGGCTATATTATGTGGACTTGTTCAACTGAGACAATGAATGTGACAACCATTGATGAGTTTGGATCGTACACGTTAACACCTACTGTTCAATCATTAATGCAGCGTTCTCATGAGTCTTGGGTGGAAGTTCGGGTATTCTTTGATGCTGATTCGGATAATGAACTAGATGCAGATAATGAAACTGGCGAGTTCGAACAAATGTGGTGGCCAATAGATTATGTTTGGTTTAATGTTTGGGGGGGGTTATTACACGCTGAGTCAGAAAATTGTAGTGAAAACCAAATGACTGACGAACAGGGTAATGCATATATTGATTACTATTGTGAGCATTCAAGTAAATTAGTGCTTCCTGATACAAATGTTGATGGCCCAAGCTTCGATTTAAGTCAAGATTACGCAACACCTGGTGATGAACATAAAGGTGATGATAATCAGCCAAATGGTATTTACTTAAATAATTTTGCTGAAGTACCAGAGTATGCTGTGAGTGATTATGAAGGTGATCATGTTGAGCTTAATGTTTCAAATGACCCTACATTTAGTTGGACAGTTGATCAAAATTATCCTGAAGTTCCTGATTTTTATCAGGTGATGGTAATGAAAGTAAGTTTTGAGTTTTTTGAAAACATGAATTCAGACATTGGAAATTATGTTACTGAAATTTATATAACTGAAACAACTGAAACTTCAATTCAATTTTCAAGCTCTGTAGATATGAGTGCTGAACTAAAAGTGAATACACCATTTGCGAATGCATCTGTTCTAACTTCAATAAACGAAAGTGGGTTTTACATTTGGAGAGTCGATGGCATGAAAGAAGACACTCAAACAGATGATGCTTACCATGTTGCTAACTCATCTTCATTTGAATTTTTCCCAGGAGATTTTGAAGCAATTGAACCTTACTTACCAGAAATGGCAGAGTGTTACGACCAATCAGGTGCCGCAGTTTCTTGTGAATCAATGGAATCAAACGAAGCATCTGCAATGTAATTTATTATTCTAATAAAATATATTTCAAAAATTTAAAAGAAGGCTGAATGGCCTTCTTTTTTTATTTATATTCAACAATAAAATAAAAGATAGAAAAACTAAAGCTGGTACTGCTTTTGCGATGGACGCTTAAGTTGTCAAAAAACAGTTAAGGTTTACGCTTTATGGCTCAATCAAATTTACCGTCGGTTCAATCTGTAAGAAAAAATATTTCTGATTTAAGAGGTATGAATAAAGAGCAAGCCGTCGGGATGTTTAAAAGCAAGTCTCGATCATTTTTAAGTATTCAATTTGGTGTGCCATTTTTATTATTGGCCATGCTAGGTTTAATGACACTTCCTGTTCCTACTTTTTTATTAGATACATTTTTTACTTTTAATATCGCTATCGCAATCATTGTATTGTTGATGTCAATCTACGTATTACGTCCCCTTGATTTTTCAGTATTTCCAAGTGTTTTGCTAGTTGCTACATTATTACGTTTAGCATTGAATGTCGCATCCACACGCGTGGTTTTAATGAATGGCCACGAAGGTGGTAATGCAGCTGGTGAAGTGATTAAAGCGTTTGGTGAAGTAGTCATCGGCGGGGATTATGCTGTGGGTTTAGTCGTGTTTGTGATTTTAATGATCATTAATTTTGCCGTTGTCACAAAAGGGGCGGGACGTGTTTCAGAAGTTTCTGCACGATTTACATTGGATGCGATGCCAGGAAAGCAAATGGCCATTGATGCGGATTTAAATGCTGGGTTAATTGAGGCTGAAACTGCAAAACTAAGACGAGCTGAAGTAGCAAGCGAAGCGGATTTTTATGGATCAATGGATGGTGCGTCAAAATTTGTTAAAGGCGATGCGATTGCAGGACTGTTAATTTTATTCATCAATATTTTTGGTGGGCTTGCAATCGGTATGATTCAGCATGATTTAATATTTTCTGACGCAGTTGAAAAATACGCTTTATTGACCATTGGTGACGGCTTAGTTGCGCAAATTCCTTCTTTATTACTTTCTGTTGCAACAGCAATAATGGTGACGCGTAATGGTGAGAAAGAAGATATTGGAACTCAAGTTGCAAATCAGGTTTTAACAAAACCCAAAGCGCTTTGGGTCAGTGCCAGTATTATGTTTATTATGGGGGTTATACCTGGTATGCCGCATTTAGTATTTCTAATGTTGGCAACAATTTTAGGTGGTGGCGCTTGGTGGATCGGGAAAAAATCTGAAATGAATTCAGAAGAATCTGTTTCAGGAAAAAAACAAATAACTGATGAAAATGGACAGCCACAAGACGCACCAGTAGATGATGAAAGTAAAGAATTGACATGGGATGATGTGCAAACAATAGATGTCGTTGGTTTAGAAGTAGGCTACAAATTAATTGCGATTGTTGATAAATCTCAAGGAGGACAGCTGCTATCTAGAATTAAAGGAGTGCGTAAAAAGTTTTCTCAAGATGTTGGTTTTTTAATGCCTTCAATCCATATTCGAGACAACTTGGAATTAATGCCCGATCATTACAGAATTACATTAATGGGGGTAACAATCGCGCAAGCTCAAGTGTTCCCTGATAAAGAATTGGCAATCAATCCAGGGCAAGTTTTTGGATCAGTTGACGGCATTGAATCTAAAGATCCTGCATTTGGATTAGATGCGATATGGATTGAAACTAAAGACAAAGAAAAAGCGCAAACATTAGGTTATACCGTTGTTGATTGTTCTACTGTGATTGCTACGCATGTTAACAAAGTTTTACATCAACACAGTTATGAATTACTCGGCCATGAAGATGTTGAGCATTTAATAGAGCAGCTTAAAAAATCCTCACCTAAATTAGCAGAAGAACTGATTCCAAATTGCGTTTCACATAGCTTACTTTTAAAAGTGTTACAAAATTTATTAATTGAAGATGTGCCAATAAAAGATATGCGTTCAATTGCTGAATCCATTACTAATGTTCAACCCCCAACCCAAGATGTAAATGTATTAACATCGGCTGCACGTCAAGGTTTATCACGTTTAATTATCCAAAACATCATTGGAAGTGAAGATGAATTACCTGTTATCACTTTAGAAAAAGATTTGGAACATTTGTTGCTGAAGAGTATGCAACAGTCGGGTAATGACGGGAATTTGGATTCGGTTATGCTCGAACCAATGATGGCTGAAAAATTAAAACAATCTCTTGCTCAAGTAGTACAAAAACAAGAAATTGAAGGTAGGCCATCAGTTTTATTAGTTCCATCAGCAATTAGAATGCTTGTGGTACGATTTTGCCGACATAGCATTGAAAACATCAGTGTATTGTCATTTCAAGAAATACCTGACAATAAAAAAATTACTATTGTTGCAAGTGTTGGCCAATAATTTAATGTTCAAATCATAACAATAATTTGAATAGTGCATGAGGTAGGGTTATGAAAGTTAAACGTTTTTTTGCAAAAAATATGCAAGCGGGCCTGAAAGAAATTTCTCAGATATTAGGCTCTGAAGCGGTTATTTTAAATCATCATAAAGTTGACGGTGGCGTTGAAATAGTAGCGGGAGTCGATGATAATTTAAAGACATCAATAAGCTCAAAACCTATAAAACATGCAGATTTAAAGTTACAGCAACAATCATTAGAGTTGGATGATCCTGCTGAAATAAAAATAAGTGAAACAAATAAAAAGAAATGGGAAAAAAGCGATATTATTAAAAACTTAAAATCAAAAGTAGCGGATGAAAAATCCATTTCAGAATTACTGATGGAATTAAGAGAACAGGCACAACCAGAAATAGATGCTCAAAATGAACAAGATAATCAACTTACACCAATTAAAAAAAGCAAACTTGAAAGTATGATGGAACAAGATCCAAGTTTTGCGATTTCGGCTCGATCCTTACAAAAAAAATTAGCAAGAAATTTTGGAGAGGCACAATCTAAAAAGCCTGATTTAGACGTAAATTATGAAGAATCACAATATAATAGACACAAGAAAACGAATCATGATATCCAACAACAAGAAATTAAAAGCAATCAATCAAACAATCAATCAAACAATCAAATAATCAATCAATCAAAAAAAGAATTGTCTGAATCTATAGAACAGATGTTTGCTAAAAATCAAACTCAACAATCTGATCAATGGATGAAAATGCAATCTGAAATCACAGAATTAAGAAGCAAACTTTCAGATCAACAGAAGCAATTAGAAACTCAAAACAAAAAAAATACAGAAACACAAAAAACAAAACCAAAAGAAAAGCACATTTCAAAATCACATTCTGAGTTTAATTCTAAAACCCATGCATACTGGCATTCTAGTGTGAATGAATTTGGCTTGACAGAGCAATATAGAAATAAAGTTTTAAATGCATTAAAAGATCACTCACAAATTAATTGGACATTAATATCTAAATCGCTAATTAATCAAATGTCATTTTTAAAACAACCTATCTGTACTCAAGGTGGCATTTTTACATTTCTTGGACCAACTGGAGCAGGAAAAACTACCTCTATTGGTAAATTAGCAAGTCAATTTGTCATGGAAAATGGTAAATCCAGTGTCGGTATTATATGTATGGATCACCATCAAATTGGAGCTCAATCTTCTCTAAAATTAATTTCTGATATTTTAGATGTCACATTTTTAAGTGTGTCAAACGACGATTATTTAACAAAAGCACTTGAAAAGTTAAAGGATAAATCTCTGGTATTAATTGATACAGGTGGAAGCGCACTTGCAGTTAATGATTATCTTGAGCAATTTGTATTAATTGAAAATCAAGATCAAATTAAGCATTTAATATGTTTGCCCGCAACCGCATCGCATTTTTCACTCAATCAATATCAAAATTTGATACAAATTTTACCAATACATAGCGCAATCATAACTAAATTGGATGAAAGTATTTGTGCAGGTGCGGCAATGAGCTGTGTCTTAGAACAAAATTTACCAACTAGTTATTTGACGGTTGGACAAAATATTCCAAAAGATATTCATCACGCAAGTGCCAAATTAATATTTAATCTAATTGATGAATACAAACACATTAGCCATATTGCCAATAACGAACTCGTTGGCTAAAAGAGAGTGAAAATGACACAACAAATTTCAAATGTGACCTATACTGATAACCAAACCGCTGTTATGAAAAAGCAGGAGAAACGCTTGAATCGACATCCAGTACAAGTAATTGCCGTCACCGGTGGCAAAGGGGGCGTAGGTAAATCAAACGTTTCAATTAATGTAGCAATTTCACTAGCCCAGCAAGGTAAGCGTGTTGTGTTATTGGATGCAGATCTTGGTTTAGCTAATATCGATGTTTTATTAGGATTAACGGCACATCATACTATTCTTGATGTGTTAGAAGGTCGATGTGATTTGGACGATATTATGATCGAAGGCCCAGAAGGGATTAAAATTATTCCTGCTGCAAGTGGGGCAAAAAAAATGGCTAATTTAACCGAAAAAGAGCATGCCGGTATAGTCCACGCATTTAGCGAAATTGGATATGATATTGATACTTTAATAGTCGATACTGCTGCAGGTATTTCAACTACGGTAGTCAGTTTTGTTTCGGCGGCTCAAGATGTTCTTGTCGTAGTTTGCGATGAACCCACTTCGGTGACTGATGCGTACGCTTTAATTAAATTACTTGCACAAGAAAGTAAAACGCATCACTTTAGAATCCTATGTAATATGGTTCGTACCAGTCATGAAGGACAACAATTATTTAATAAATTATTAAAAGTTACTGAACGTTTTTTAGATGTAACGTTGCAATTTGTAGGTAGCATTCCATTTGATGAGAATGTTAGAAAGTCGGTACAACGTCAGCGAGCAATTCTAGAAGCATATCCTCGCTCTAAAGCATCAGCAGCCTATCGTGAACTTGGTCAAAAAATATTTAATTGGCCGTTACCACAAAATCCTCGTGGAAATTTGGAGTTCTTTGTTGAGCGATTAATTCAAGGGATGGAGTATCGTTAATGACGCTTACAGGGCATTCTACTGGCTATTCTAATGCAGGCAAAATGTATCAAGTGCAAAAGTCGGTATTAAATAATCAACTGTTAGAAGAGCATGCGGTTTTAGTTAAGCGTATTGCTTATCATTTGCTTGCTAAGATGCCTGATTCAGTTCAAGTTGACGACCTAATTCAATCTGGAATGATCGGATTAATTGAAGCGTCAAAGAATTATGATTCGACCAAAGGTGCTTCTTTTGAAACATATGCAGGTATTAGAATTCGTGGTTCAATGATTGATGAAGTGAGGCGCGGGGATTGGATTCCTAGATCTGTTCATCGAAATGGGCGAAAAATAGCTCAAGCAATCAGAGATGTCGAAGCAATGACCGGACGAGATGCCAAAGATCATGAAGTTGCTGAACAATTAGAAATTTCAATCGAACAATACAATGCATTATTGCAAGACTCTCAAAGTGCAAGACTTTTTAGTTTTGAAGACATTCTTTCTGAGCAAGACGGTCCAGGTGAATTAATGATTGAAGGGCATCAGGATGGCCCATTTGAAGGGTTGTCTGATAATTTGAGGCACCAGTCAATCGTAAGTGCAATGCAAGGCCTTCCTCAACGAGAGCAACTCGTTCTGTCCCTATACTATAACGAAGAATTAAACCTTAAAGAAATTGGTGAAGTATTGAGTGTGTCTGAATCAAGAGTCAGTCAATTACATTCACAAGCAGCATGTCGACTTCGCTCTAGACTTCAACAATGGAACGATAACGCGTAAGTGTTTGAAAAAAAATCAAAAAAAATCTGGTGAGTTAGCATTAGCCGTCTATTATCAATTTAAAGGTTTAATAAATCCTAAACCTGTGTTCCAACCGGGAGGTCAAATTGGATAAGAACATGAAAATTCTTGTAGTTGACGATTTTTCAACAATGAGAAGAATTGTAAAAAATTTACTGCGTGATCTTGGTTTTACCAATACTCAAGAAGCTGATGACGGTGCTACCGCTTGGCCTATGCTTGAAAGTGGTAATTTCGACTTTGTTGTAACTGATTGGAATATGCCAAATATGACAGGCATAGAATTGTTACAAAAAATTCGATCAAGCGATCGTTTAAAAACGATGCCAGTTTTAATGGTAACAGCCGAGGCTAAACGCGATCAAATTGTCGCAGCAGCTCAAGCTGGCGTAAATGGGTACGTTGTTAAGCCTTTTACGGCTGCAGCGTTAAAAGAAAAGATCGAAAAGATTTTTGAGCGTGTCGATGCAAGCAAATAATCAAGAAAATATGGAGCCCAATAAAGCCACATTTTCTCAATGTGCAGCGGATATTATGGCTTCAAAATCGGAAGAATTGAAATTGATAGTCGAAGCGGTTGACATTGATCAAGCAGCTAAAGTCTTTCAAGAAATTCAAGCTAAACGAGATCAATCGGTTTATCAAGAAGTTGGAAGGCTGACTAGAGCATTGCATAATGCGATAAGAAATTTTCATATAGATACTAACCCGAACGAACCTTCTAATAATGATTTATCAGATATGGTAGATGCCTCAGATCGTTTAAGTTACGTTGTTGATTTGACTGAAAAAGCAGCCAATAAAACCATGGACTTAGTGGATGAATGCATTCCTATGACAAATCATGCTCGTGATGAATTGACAGTATTGCAAAATGATTGGTCCCGCTTAGGGGAAAAAGATATGACCGCAGAAGAATTTCGTGGATTGTATCGACGTGTTGATGGTTTTTTTAAATCTCAGGATGCCAGTTATATTGAATTACAATCTAATCTAACCAATATTTTATTAGCGCAAGATTTTCAAGATTTAACAGGGCAGGTTATTCAGCGTGTCACTTCTTTGGTTAGAGATGTAGAAAAAAGCTTAATAGATTTAGTTAAAATGGCAAGTGATGTTGAAACAGTCACAGGATTTAAAGTTTCAGATTCTGAAACTGTAATAAAAGATGAACAAACAGACCCAAATAAAGGTCATGGTCCGCAAATTAGAAAAGACGAATCAGTGGTCAATAATCAAGATGATGTTGATGACTTGTTATCAAGTCTAGGATTCTAGGGAGAATTATAATGGGATTAGATGCTGATGAAGAAATATTGCAGGACTTTTTGGTTGAAGCAGGTGAAATCCTAGAACTTTTATCTGAACAATTAATTGAATTAGAGCAATCACCTGATAATGCAGATTTATTGAATGCAATCTTTCGAGGATTTCATACAGTTAAAGGAGGTGCAGGGTTTTTACAACTTGATCCATTAGTTGATTGCTGTCATGTTGCAGAAAATATATTTGATTTATTGAGAAATCAAAAACAAGTTATTAGTGCAGATTTGATGGATGCAGTATTGCGTTCCCTTGATACAATTATTGAAATGTTTGAAACGGTCAAGCAAGGTGAGATGCCTGATCCTGCTCCTGCAGAATTAATAAAAGAGCTTGAAAAATATGCTATTCCAATAGGGTCTGAGCCGAAACCAGAACCCAATACACCCATTATGGATGAGCCAAAAGAAATATCAATTGAGCCACCGTCTTCTAGTGATTCTACTGCTGTGGTTGAAGAGTTTTCAAATTCCCAAGAAGATATTACTGACGAAGAATTCGAACGTTTATTAGACGCGCTGGGTTCTGATAACACAACGGCAAATAAAACGCCTGAAGTCATCAAAGATTCAGATGTGAATCAAACTCAGGATGATGTTTTATTTGGTTCCGATGATTTGAGTATTTCAAGTGAAAAAACAAATTCCGATGAAATAACAGAGGATGAATTTGAAGCGCTTTTAGATGAATTGGATTCTAAGAAAGAAGATGATGCAACCACGACAGCCAAAGTTTCAGCCCAACCGTCAAATTCCGATGACATTACAGATGAAGAGTTTGAAAAATTATTAGATGATCTACACGGCGTTGGAAAAATTAGTTTAGGGGATCAAGAGGCGGGTAATAGTTCATCAGCTTCAAATAATCAAGAACCTGAATTAGCAAGTGAAAGTCAGAAAACTTCAGCAGCACCAGTACATGAAATTAAAAAAACGGAACTTCAAAGTTCATCGACTCAAGCAGTTACGAAACCAGAGTCAATTGAGCAAATTGAAGCGATTGAAAATACCTCCACTTTGAAGCCCAAATCACCAGCTGGAACCAACCCTAAATCACAAGCGAACACACAAGAAACCACAGTGCGAGTTGATACTAAGCGTTTAGATGACATCATGAATATGGTTGGAGAACTAGTATTAGTTCGTAATCGACTTGTAAGGTTAGGCACTCAATTAGAAGATGAAGTTTTGGCTAAAGCCGTTGCTAATTTAAATGTTGTAACCGCTGATTTACAGACGAGTGTGATGAAGACTCGAATGCAACCAATTAAAAAAGTGTTTGGTCGTTTTCCACGAGTCGTCAGGGATTTAGCTCGAAATTTGAAAAAAGAAGTCAATTTAGAATTAGTAGGGGAAGAGACTGATCTAGATAAAAATTTAGTCGATGCATTAGCTGATCCTTTAGTGCATTTAGTGCGTAATGCAGTTGATCATGGTATTGAATTACCTAGCATCCGTGAAGCAAACGATAAACCTAGAATGGGTTTAATTCGATTGTCTGCTCAGCAAGAAGGTGATCACATTTTGCTTTCTATAGAAGATGATGGCGCAGGCATGGATGCTAATGTTCTAAGAGCTATTGCTGTTGAAAAGGGGTTAATGGATCAAGAAGCAGCTGATCGGTTACCCGATTCTGAATGTTATGCGTTAATTTTTGCTCCAGGCTTTAGTACTAAGAAAGAAATTTCCGATATATCAGGTCGTGGCGTTGGAATGGATGTCGTCAAAACTAAAATTTCTCAATTAAACGGCTCGTTAGATATCGATAGTGTTCTGGGCAGAGGATCAAAAATTTCAATTAAAGTCCCTCTGACGTTAGCAATCATGCCAACGTTAATGGTGATGTTAGATGAGCAAGCTTTTGCACTTCCATTAGTCAATGTAAATGAAATTTTTCATTTGGATTTACGTAAAACGTCCGTTGTGGATGGGCGAGAAGTAGTCATTGTTCGTGGTAAACCGTTACCTTTATTTTATTTGAAACGTTGGTTGATTCAAGGTTCACCAGATTTGGAGGAAGGGGATGAAGGACATGTAGTGGTTGTGTCTGTTGGTAATCAAAAAGTCGGGTTTGTAGTGGATCAATTAGTAGGGCAAGAAGAAGTCGTTATAAAACCATTAGGTAAGATGTTACATGGCACTGACGGAATGGCTGGGGCGACGATCACTGGCGATGGACGTATTGCTCTGATTCTTGATGTTCCAAGTATGTTAAATCGGTACGCATAATAATGAATCTTGAATGAAAAAATAATTTTAATTATTTAAACAATAGTTAAATATGCAAAACTATATTTTGCTTAGCGCTTAGAATTTCTAAAAAATTAAATATAAAATAAGAGTTGATACATGACTATAAAAGTTTTAATTGTGGATGATTCCTCTTTTTTATTGCAACAAATTAAACAGATTATCAATGCACAAGACGATATGACTGTGGTCGGGCAAGCTATTAATGGAAAGGAAGCCATAACGTTAGCAAATCAATTAATGCCCGATGTAATTACTATGGATTATGAAATGCCATTAATGGATGGCATCACTGCTGTTAAAGTAATTATGAATGAATGTCCAACAAATATATTAATGTTTTCATCTTTAACTTATGAAGGAGCACAAACTACTCTTGATGCTCTTGAGGCAGGTGCAGTAGATTTTTTAAGTAAAAGTTTTGAAGGTGTCACGAATCATAAAAGTCAACTTTCAACATTGCTTTGTAATAAAATAAGAGAGGTTGCAGGTGCCAAGCAAAATAAAAAACACACAGAATTAGAAAAAGATCAAAGCAATCATAATTTCGAAGCTACAATTACTCGGTTTACCTCAACACCTATTAATAAATCTCAAATTGACTTAATTGCAATTGGTGCTTCTACTGGAGGCCCTGTTGCTCTTGCAAAAGTGTTAAATGATATTCCTGACAGTTTTTCGATTCCTATTTTAATCATTCAACATATGCCTGCGACATTTACAGGCGCTTTTGCCCAGCGTTTGAACCAACGATGTGCACTTAATGTTAAGATGGCCGAAAATGATGATGACATTAATAAGGGCGGTGTTTTTATTGCTCCTGGTGGGCAACAAATGTTAATCAGTGCAAGTGGGAAAATAGTAATTAAAGAAGGAGGTGAGGCAATGAATTATAAGCCTAGTGTTGATCTCACGTTTGCATCTTGTAGTAAAAGTCATTTTAAACATATTCTTGCTGTCGTGCTAACGGGGATGGGCTCTGATGGAAAAAAAGGAGCGCAACTTTTAAAAGAATTAGGCCATGAAATTTGGGCTCAATCAAGTAATAGTTGTGTAGTAGATGGCATGCCAGCATCCATAATCAATGCAAATCTAGCGGATTGTGTTTATCATTTAGATGATATTGGAAATAAATTAATGGAGTTAAGTTAGTGTTCTGGTTACGACAACTGTGTTTTTTTATTTGTCTATATATAATTTTAAGTATTGGTCTTAATCAATTCATTATCATCCCTTTAAATCAGTCTCTATTATTATTTCATTTGTTAATTGCAATTAATTTAATTTTTTTAGTTGTTTGGATTTATGGGGTTCAAATTATCAAACAGTGTTGGGATACGACATTTATTTCAATTAAGTCACTTGAAGTTGATAAAGAATTTATTATTACTTGCGCTAAAATGTATTATGCGAAGGGTGCACTTTCATTAGAATCAATGTTAAAAAATAATAATGATCCATTTGTTCAAAAAGCAATACATTTAGTGGTTGATCAAGTGTCTGTGAGCCAATTTGAAACTGAATTAACTTTAGCGATACAAAATTTTAATCGTAAGTTAATTCAAGCTAAATTAATGCTTGTACATTTAATAGGAATCTATTTATTTATCAATATATTGTATAGTTTATTTTTAAATTTAATTTATGGTGAAATTTTATCAGAGCTTCAATTCATCAATTGGTTGTATTTTTTAATAATAATTTGCGGGTTATTATTTCCAATATATTTTCAGATTTCGTTGTATCAAAAGCATAAAATTGATTCTTATTTAATATATCAATTAGGGTTTAAAAGTATTTTAAATCAAATGAGTTCTAGGCAAGTTGAGCTTGCTATTTCAAATGCTTGAAAAAGAAAAGTAACAATTTTATCAGCTGTATATTGTTTTGGACTATTTATTGCTAATTATTTTTTAGCGGCAAACTTTTACCAATTGGAGCAAGTTCATGAGAATATGGTCAGTAGCTAATCAAAAAGGTGGCGTTGGTAAAACAACTTCAGTAGTTAACCTTGGTGGAATGCTTGCACAACAAGGTAATAAAGTATTAATCATTGATTTAGATCCTCAAGGTTCATTGACTTGTTATTTTAAAATGGATCCTGATCATATTGCTCATAGCAGTTATAATTTGTTTATGAATGCGAAAAAATTGAATATTTCCTTAATCAAACAATCCATTTTAGCAACGCCTATTTCTGGAATGAGTATCATGCCAGCATCGACTTCGCTGGCAACGTTAGAGAGAAATATATCTCAACAAGATGGAATGGGACTCGTGATATCCAAAGCTTTAACTCAACTTTGGGATGAATTTGATTATGTTTTAATCGATACTCCACCTGTTTTAGGATTGTTAATGATTAATTCACTGGCAGCCTGTCAACAATTACTAGTACCAGTTCAAACTGAATTTTTAGCTATTAAAGGGCTAGAAAGAATGGTGCATACCTTAAAAATGGTTGCTCAATCGTTACATAAAAAAATGGATTACATTGTTGTTCCCACCATGTTTGATAGAAGAACGAATGCTTCTACTTCATCTTTACGATCGTTAAAAAATACCTATCAAAATAATTTATGGGACAGCGCGATTCCAGTTGATACATCGTTGCGTGACGCATCTGCTTTGGGTGTTTGTGTGAATCAAATTAATCCAGATAGTAAAGGTGCCAGAGCCTATAGAAAATTGCTTGAAACTTTAAAAGAAGGAGTGTTAAGTCATGCAAGTTGAAACTTTGTTGTCATCAAAAATTCAATCTCAGTTAACTAATACATCAATGTTTGATAACCCTGTTGGTTGTTATATTGAAGATTTAATAGGCTGTCCTTCTAGTTCCGTGTTACCAAATGTATATGAGAATTTTAGTACTATTGAACATTCTCTTGAAGTTGATTGTATAGAAAAAAAATTTACATTTACCCATGGATTGCAACTTTTACATTTAAATTATTCTATTGACCCTACTACTGAGCTTCATCAAAGTATATTAAACAAAATTGAAACTTACTTTTTAATTGATAAAGTACATGATGAACAATCGTGAAGATTCAAATACTGGCAAGCAACTAGACCATTCTGGATTGGGTGGGAATTTAGTTATGTTTGAATATATTGATCAATTATTAAAAATAGAAACAAAAGATATTGACTCTGAAACACCCTTTCAAAGTACTCAAGAAAAAATAAAAAATGAGAAAAAAGATTGTGTTGATAAACATTCAGTTCTAAAGAGTAATGTTAAGTCGAAATTTAATGCACAATGCATAGAAAATGAAGATACCAGCACTTTATTTAAAACAGAAAAATATAAACCTACTTCATATCAATATAACGAATCTTACTCTCACTCTTTACTTATTTCTTCATTAAAAAATATTGAACTAGATCTTACTTCTAAAGTAGTAACCCCTGAAGTTAGAATACAAAATAAAAATTATCATTCTAATTCAGCGATTAATATCCATGTAAAAACTTTAGAAAAAGTTATTCCAAAAACTAATGCAAAATTTGATGCAACCAACGAAGAATTCTCGATTCATGAAGAATCAAATTTAAATCACGAAGAATCAAAAGATAAATCTTTAATACAAGAGGATTTAAAAAAATTAAATACCTTTGATTGCGTATTAATTAAAATTGGAACTTTGTTGGTTGCATTGCCTATGGTCGCACTTGGCACCATTAATCAAATTATCGAAGCGCCAACACAATTACCAGGCAAACCAAAGTGGTTTTTAGGTGTTCAACACATAGATGAAAAACGTCGATATAATCTGATTGATACTCAGGATTTATTATTTAGCGAACAACAAAAAGAGAAATTGCACTTAATTAACCATCAACCAAAATTTAGTATTAATGTTTACGGTACAAAATGGGCGTTAACCTGTGATCAAATTGTTGGTTCAATTAATGTAAAGAACGAAAATATACAATGGCGGCAACATTCAAATGAACAGTTGATAGCAGGCACAATTAAAGAAAAAATGTGTATGTTAGTAAATGTAACCAATTTATTAAAAAAGATTTCCTAATTTTTAATTATAAATCATCACCTTCCTAAGCATTATGGATTAAATGATCTATAGTTAAAAAAGTATGTAATGTTTGAGGAAACAGTATGAGTACACAAGCAGTAAAAGGCTCTGAAGATCCAATTTTGCAATGGGTTACGTTCCGATTAGATAATGAAACGTATGGCATTAATGTTATGCAAGTTCAAGAAGTGTTGCGTTATACCGAAATTGCTCCAGTTCCAGGAGCGCCCAATTATGTAATGGGCATTATTAATTTACGTGGTAATGTTGTCACTGTTATTGACACACGCGAGCGATTTGGATTACCAAGTCAAGAACTTAGCGATAACACACGAATTGTAATCATTGAAACCGATGAACAAGTTGTTGGCATATTAGTGGATGCTGTTGCTGAAGTTGTTTATTTACGCCAATCAGAAATTGAATTAGCACCAAATGTTGGAAATGATGAAAGCGCCAAATTTATTCAAGGAGTCTGTCATAAAAACGACGAATTATTAATTCTGGTCGAATTAGAGAAGCTGCTTTCTGATGTGGAATGGTCAGATGTTGCTAATATTTAATATCAAGTCCAAAAAGTAAGTTGATAAGAAAGAATGTGGATGGATTAAAAACCCACATTCTTTTTATAAAAAACATTCAATATACTAATTAACCGCTATACAGCGCAGTACTGGCTTGAAATGTAAGTTAGTTTGCTCAAAGAATTCTGAGTACCTGTATTGAATGAATTTAATAACTTTAGAGAAAATTTATAAAAACTAGGCATATCCTTTGCAAACCAATAATAATAAATCAGAAGAAAACCGGGAATCTTTATGTCTTTATTAAACGTTTATAGTACGGATCAAATTGTTACATATGCACTGTTATTTGTAACAGTTATTGCTTTATTAATACTTTGGCAAAGTAATAGACGGCAAAAACAATTGATTCAATTGACCAATGATCAACTTGAAGTTTTAAAACAAGAAATTTTTATCGTAAATCAAGGGGCTATTGGCGTAGGTAAAAAGTTATTGAAAATGCAATTTCAAAAAGCAAAACCCAAAGTTGAAAAAACACACCAGTCTCCAAATTTTAAAAAATCATATAATGACCAAGTGAATTTAAGTCATGCTGCATTTTTAAAAGATGAACTGCCATCAAAAAAAATAGAATTGGCACATCAACTAAGTGAAGAAGGGGCAAATAATCAGAAAATATCCCAATCACTAGGATTTTCCTTTGCCGAAGTGCAGCTGATTCAATCAATGCATAATCATTAAGTAATAAATCCGTACTTTTTGATTATTAAAAGTTGCGATTTACTAATGATTATGAAAAATGCTAAAGTGCTTTAAAATTACATTAAGGGCATAAACTTGAAATATGTAGCATTATGGATATTGATCCTATTTCCTTTATTAACATACGCAAAATCTGAACAGGATCCTTGGGAGCCTGTAAATAGAAAAATTTTCGGATTTAATGAAGCCGTTGATAAAGCATTACTTAAACCCATTGCCAAAAGTTATCAATGGATTACTCCAGAGCCAGTTGATAAAGGTGTGAGTAATTTTTTCTCAAATCTTTCTGAAGTCAAAAATATTCCCAATTCCTTGCTCCAATTAAAATTCAAACACGCAGGAACGAGCACTTTACGATTAACAATTAATTCAACGATTGGGATTGGTGGTTTGTTTGATGTAGCAACTCGTATGGGGCTAGAAAAGCATAGGGAAGATTTTGGACAAACACTTGGTCACTGGGGCGTTAAATCCGGTCCCTATGTGATGATTCCCATATTAGGCCCATCAAATGTTCGTGATTTTGCAAGTATGCCAGTCGATTTTTATGTTGACTCACAACTAAGTCCATTAAATTTATTCGAACTTTCACCATTACAGCGAAATACTCTCACAGCAATTAAATATATTGATGTCCGTGCAGATTTATTGGCTGTGGAGTCTATGTTAACTGGTGATCGATATGTTGCAATGAGGGAATTAACCATTCAATTACGCGAGTTTGATGTAAGAGATGGAAATGTAGAAGATGCGTTTATTGGTGGAAATACTGGTGAGTCTTCTGAAGGATTTGTTGATGAAGAGGAGCTGGATTTAGATTTTTAAAATCAAACGCCTAATCAATTTAGGCGTTTGATTTAAATGTTACTCACCAGGGTGGTCTTTTATATCTTGTTTGATATGCTTGTATGCATACGCAATAACGTAAGCACTTAAGCCAATGATTGCTGCTACAATCACAATGCCTGAAACGATCACTTCATCTAAAAACATAATATACCTTCATATTTATTCAATTATTTGAATATTAATATAACGGCTTAATTTAAATTATCCTATATTCCAAAAGGAATAGTTTCCGAGCAATTTAGGGTTAGGTTTGGATGCTGCTTTCAAGTAATGGCATTGCAAGTAAGTTGTCTTGGTGTCGCTCTATATGTTGTAAACACTGTTTCACTGTTTTGAATGCTAAGTTGTCCCAAGGAATATTGTCAATTTCAAACAACTGTATTTCTGTACTTTCTGGTGTTAATTCCCATTTTGGGCTATGTAATTTAGCCAAATAAAATAAATGAACCTGATCAAAATTTGGAATACATACGATACTTGCCAATTTCTCAAGCTTAATATCAATTTTCGCTTCTTCTTCACTTTCTCGTAATGCTGCTTGCTCGCAAGTTTCTCCATTTTCCATAAATCCACCAGGTAAAGTCCATAAACCAAGTCTTGGTTCAATACCTCTGCGACATAGTAATATTTTATTTTGGTAAATTGGGATGCTGCATACGATTAAACGAGGATTTTGGTAGAAAATAGTTTCGCATTCGTTACAAACATGACGAGGGCGATTATCATCAGCAGGAATAATAAATGAAATTTTTCCGCCACATTGACTGCAAAAATTCATAATAAATTAGCCTTATAGAGTATTTCTGCAAAAGATACTGCTTAAGGCTGTATGGGTCAAATGGATTTTATTAAGCTCTCAATTTACCTTTAGAGTTTTCAAAACAAATAATATCCGCTCGTGAAGTTGAAATATCACGAGAATCTTGAATTTCGCCATTTTCATCAAAAAACGTACGTAATCGATTCATTGAATTGTGCATCATTTTTGAAATTTTCATACAGCTAATTAACGAGTTTGGCGCACGTTGAATTTCCATATCTAAAGTGAATTGTAAGCCTTTTAAACGGGGTTGGTGTTTAGGACTTGCATCACTAATTACTTCATCAATCATACTTTTACGCAATGCTTCTAATTGTTCCGGAGCGTCTTTAGCCATAGCCATTAATGTATCAAAATCTGGTAAATCACGTTGCATAAAAACCTCTCAAAGTATAATTAAAAATTTGTTTTTATAAATAAACAGTTAATAAGATGGTTTGCATAATATCAAATGTAAGCTATAAGTCTTGCTTAACTAGGTAGTTTTATGTGTACTTTTGTAATTTCAAAACTCTATTCTTTAAGTGTAAAAACTCAGTTTTTTCTTAAAAAACAAAGAGTTAATTTGATTAATTCTTGTCATAGTCTAATTTTTATATGGGTAAAATTAAACAAAACTTTACAGTTGTAAGTGAAAATTTAGGAAAATGACAAATTTTAGTCACATAAAACCAATGTATTGGTGACATAAATTGCATAATGAGGCTAAAATGGCAAGTTGGAATGGAGAGTGACTTGAGAGCAACTATGTTAAAAAATAAAATAATATATTTAGTACTGTTATGTGTGCCTACATTAAGTATTGCTGGAGGCAGCATTGATTTAAGTGTGTCAAAAGATGCTGTACGTTTTGAGCATGATGCAATTCGAGTCGATAGTGAAATTCATTTTACTGTGGGTGGGATTTACAATAAACCTGATAATACCTATTTAGTTTCCTCTTCATTTAATGTAGTTGATCAAACCAGTTTAAATAGAGAGTTAATTGGAGCAATTGGCGTAAAAGGCTATATTTACCAAATTGAAGAATCTGCATTTTCAGTAGGCCTTGGTGGTTTCTTCCGTTATAGACCCACTACATTATCTGGATTTTGTGTGGAAGGGCTGTTTTACTATTCGCCTAATATCATGACATTTAATAAAACTAAATCCATGCATGAGTTGGTTGCTCGTGTAAATTATCAAATCCATAATCGAGCGAGAGTATTTGTCGGATATAACCATATTTCTGCCACTTTCAATGATACAGAAGTTGGTGTGCAGGATATCGATAATAGTTTTAATGTCGGTTTTAGATTAAATTATTAATATGAATCCTGCATCCATAACAAATGCTCAATTGCATTATGCCAAGCAATTATTAACACATTACTCGAATTCGTCTTTACCACTTGATGAATCTTTAGTGAAGCAATGTTTATTTGCGCAATTTAAGTTAGTCATCCATGCGCTAGTTTCGGAAATCGGCAGAACGTATGAGTTAAATGTGTTGGAATTTGATCAATCGGTCATTGAAAAAATTAATGGATTAACTAATCAAACAGATGGTATAGCTGAGTTAGCAATATTAAATGAATTGATTTTATCAGGTGAAGAAAACTTTTTTAAAAAAATACTAAATTTTCAGTTAGTTGTTCCAAGCCATTTTAATGAGGATGCTATTTTTAAGACATTCAATACAGAGCAAGAAATATTAAATGAATTGATCAATTTGATTCAATCAATTCGAGAGTTAAGTGTTCAGCAGTAGTTCATTGTTTAATGAGACAATAATAAAATCCAATCCATAAGGTAAAATTATGAGTGATGTTTGGGAAATTGTACAACTAGAGTCAGGTGAAATTGCTTTACGCGAAGCACAGGGGAATAAAGAGCCATTAATGGTGGTTAAATTCCCTCAACAAGATAGCCAAATTAATGAACAATACATTGAAGTAGCTAAAGCCATGTTAAACAGTGGCATGGAAACCTTGGCAAATATACAAGAGCAGGAATATTTAGAACAAACTATGCATAATGAAAGTGATTTTGTTCATTAGTTATGTTTATTTTCTCACAGAGGTATTCAACCATAATTAACCTGTATTTACGTTTTGTCGTAAGTACATTGGTTGGTTTTTTTTTATTAGTACATTCATCGTTTAGTAAAGAAATGATCCGTGGTGGAATACTCACTGCCGTTCCTTTTTATTCCGACCAACATCAATATAACTTCAACCCCTACGAATTAAGATCCGGTGCTCATTATGCGAGAGATTTTATATATGAACCATTATGGATTTTTAACCCTTTAAATCCTGAGAGTAATTTCCCAAGGTTAGCCACGCATTATTATTGGTCTGAAAATTATCAAGAATTAACATTTAAATTACGCCAAAAAGTTAAATTTTCTGATGGTGAGCCTTTTGATGCAGATGACGTAGTTTTTACTGCGAATATGTTAAAAGCGCATCCTGAATTGTCTCAATCAATCGATTGGTTTGATGAGTTAACTCAAACAGGTAATCTGTTAGATGTAATTAAAGTAAACGATTTAGAAGTTAAATTTTTGTTTGCTAAACCCGATCACTTAGCTCATCAGCGTATTGGAAAAATGTATATTCTTCCAGAACATATCTGGAAAAAAATGGTGCACCCACACCAATTTAGCAACCGAAAACCCGTTGGAACTGGTCCGTTTACAGAAGTGAAAAATTTCAATAAAAACAAGTTCCAATTATGCCGTAATACTTATTACTGGGAAGAGGGTAAACCCTATATTGATTGCATGCAATTTCCACAAATCAAAAATCACGAACAAGCGGTTACTCAAGCTGCAAGTGGGAAAATTGATTGGATGAATGCTGTCATTGCTGATATAGATCGAAATTTTGTACAAAAAAATCAAAATAATAAATTTTGGTTTTTTCCTACGGGGCAAACTTCCATTGTTTTGGACACCAACACCCATCCATTCGATATTTTAGAATTTAGACAAGCAATGAGTATGGCGATTGATAGAGATTATTTATTAAAAGTATCCCAATTAAGCATAAGTTCTTCAAATGTAAATCAACAATCTTTAGGGGTATTTAGTAACGATAAAGATAATGCTAATTTAGGTAAATTCGATTACTTATTTCAATATAATCAAAAACAGGCCGCGCAATTGCTGACTCAATCTGGATTTATTGACTCAAATGGCGATGGGTTTCGAGAAAATCCAGACGGAACAAGATTAGCATTTTATATTTCAATTTCATCAGAGCGAACTGATTTAGTTAATGTGCTGATTGCAGTTGTTGAAGATTTACAAGATATTGGGTTAAATGTGCGTATTCAATCAGCCACTCAAACTCAATGGATTGAGTCAGTTGCTTTAGGCAAATATCCTGCTTATATTCAGGGTTTTGATGAAGATATTGTGGATTTAAGCTCAATTGAACATTATGTTAAAACTCAACAAAACAGCACTAAACCCATATCATTAGTCGTTGTACAAAACAGCTTGCAACCATTGTATGATTTGATAGAGCAATATCATGGTATCAAAACTCCATCAGAACAAAGTAAGATTTTATCAAAAATTCAATCATTAGTTTCTGAACAATTACCAACCATTAATCTGTTTTCAAACGCCAAAAGCTACCAATATAACGATTTTTATTTTGAGGGTTGGGCCAATCAAGCCAATCCCTTTATTCGTCCTTCAGTCCAAATGGGCTACCCAGAGCGTGCTATTCACGTGCTTAATCTCTCTTTGAAAACACGCCCTCGCTACCGAATCGAACGCTAAAAAGTTTTATGATATTAGATAATCAGTTAGAAAAAGCCATTTCACGTTGCTTAATTCAAGATCAATTTTGGTTAACGCAGCAAGCAAAAAAGCTAAAAGAGCCCAATCAGAATTTTGTTGATCGCTTTGAAAAATCATTAAAAGCCGTCGAGCAAAAGCAAAATAATGTGCCTGACATCACCTATAACGAAGATTTACCCGTTAGCGGTCGAAAAGATGAAATTATTGAGCTAATCAAAAATAATCAAGTCGTGATCATTGCAGGTGAAACCGGCTCTGGTAAAACCACTCAACTTCCTAAAATGTGTTTAGAAGCAGGCCTTGGAATAAAAGGCCGAATAGGGCATACCCAGCCTAGACGAATCGCCGCTCACAATGTGGCATTGCGTTTATGTGAAGAAATGGGGGTAGAATTTGGCCAGCAAGTTGGGTCCCAAGTGCGTTTTTCGGACAAAACCGATGAGCACACATTAGTTAAATTAATGACTGACGGTATTTTATTAAGCGAGTTTCAATACGATCGTTTTTTAAATCAATACGACTGTTTGATCATTGATGAAGCCCATGAACGTAGCTTAAATATTGATTTTATTTTGGGTTTTCTAAAGCGTGTTTTAGCAAAACGCAAAGACTTAAAAGTGATCATTACCTCTGCCACCATTGATGTTCAACGCTTTTCAGAACACTTTAATCGTGCACCTATCGTTGAAGTCTCTGGCCGTAGCTTTCCTGTGGATATTGATTATTGCGATCATTTTGATGGCAATGTATCTGATCAAATTTTAAGCGCGGTTGAGTATGTTTTAGAAAAAGAAAAGCAAGGGCAAACTCATCAGCGAGGTGGAAGCTTTTTGGTGTTTTTGCCAGGTGAGCGTGAAATTCGTGAAGCCAGCGAAATACTGCGCAAATCCCAAATAAAAGGGATGGATATTTTGCCACTATATGCCCGTTTAAGTACGGGGGAACAACAAAAAATATTCAAACCTAATGGATCAAGACGAATAGTATTAGCAACCAATGTAGCTGAAACTTCGCTTACGGTTCCTGGCATTCATTACGTTATTGACTCTGGTTTGGCCAGAATGTCGCGTTATTCCATTCGCAGTAAAGTACAGCAACTGCCTATTGAAGATATCTCCCAAGCCAGTGCAAATCAACGCTCAGGTCGTTGTGGTCGTATTGCACCGGGTTTATGTATTCGGTTATACGATGAAGCGTCCTTTTTACAGCGTGACGAATTTACAGAACCGGAAATTCTTCGAACCAACTTAGCGGCGGTTATTTTACAAACCCATCATTTACGTTTAGGTGACATCGAAGAATTTGATTTCTTACAAGCACCGGACCATAAATTAATTAGCGATGGTTATCGGTTGTTATTTGAATTAGGTGCCGTGACCAAATCACGTAAAGTAACCAAAATAGGGCAGATGTTAAGTAAATTACCCATCGACCCGAGATTAGCAAGAGTATTGATTCAAGCTCAACAAAACAATTGCTTAAGAGAAGTCAGTATTATTGTGGCAGGCTTGTCGATTCAAGATCCAAGAGAATTTCCCCAAGAGAAAAAAGAAGCGTCGAAACAAGCACACATGCTAGATGCGGATAATGACTCTGACTTTATTTCGTTCGTGAATCTGTGGAATCGATTTGAAACACAGCGCCAAGAATTATCCCAAAATAATTTACGCAAATATTGTAAAAAGCATTTTCTGCATTATTTAAGAATGCGTGAGTGGCGAGACATTCATCATCAATTGGTGAGTAGTTTTAAATCATTAAATTGGAAAATGAACGAGAATAATTCGAATTACGATACGATTCATCAATCGTTATTAACCGGCTATTTGTCTCAATGCGCCATGTTTTATGAAAAAAACCAATTTATGGCCGCAAGAAACAGACAGTGTTTGATTCATCCGTCGACATTAACTAAAAAACGTAATCATAAATGGATTATGTCTGGTCAATTATTAGAAACGAATCAATTATATGCTCGCCTGGTTGCCAAAATTGATCCTAAATGGATTGAGCCATTAGCTCAGCATTTGATCAACACACAATATAGCGAACCGCATTGGTCTAAAAAGCAGTCTCAAGTGGTCGCTTCAGCCAAAATGACGTTATTTGGATTGATTATTGTGGCCAACAGAAAAGTACAATATAACCGAATTGATGCCAAAATCAGCCGTGAAATCTTTATAAGGCAGGGTTTGGTAGAGCAGCAGTTCGAGTCTAATTCAAAATTGATCAAACACAATATCAATCAAATTGAACAGGTTGAAGGCTTAGAAGCCAAAGCACGAAAACGCGATATTTTGGTGGACGATCAATGGTTATTTGATTTTTATGATCAACATATTCCAGAGGATATCAATAACGGCATCAGTTTTCATAAGTGGCTAAAAGATGCCGCTAATGAACAGTTGATCACATTAACCCCTGAAATTCTTACCGCTCAATCGGAACATGGCATTACGGATTTTGATTATCCAGATCATCTTCAATTTAACCAAATGACATTGCCCCTTGCTTACGCATTTAGCCCTGGCCAACAAAATGATGGCATTACTATTACAGTGCCAAGTGCTGTGTTAACTCAGCTAAACAGACAGGCTTTAGAGTGGATGGTACCGGGCTTGGTTAAAGAAAAATGCATCGCTTTGATAAAGTCACTGCCTAAAAATCTGCGTAAATTATTTGTGCCTGTACCCAATTTTGTCGATGATTTTCTTAAATCAAACCCCGACAAAAGCCAGTCATTAACCTCGCAAATGAGTGAAAAAATTCGATACAAAACCGCGGTTATGATTGATCCAGACCAATGGCAAGCCGAAAAATTAGAACAACATCATCGTTTCATTATCAATGTGGTCGATGAAAAGGGTAAAACATTAGAGAAGGGAAATGATCTAGACGAATTAATTGCTAAGTTTAAGCATCATGTCACTAATCAAAGTAAAGTCGCGGTCAGTAAACAAACAAAAACTGAAAATTTGCCCTTTGCGTTCCCTAACAAGCCCGTAATTCCAGAAATATCTGTAAAACATGCTGGTATTTCAATTAAGCGTTATCAGTCATTAGTGGTTGAAAAAGGCCAATTGCAGATTCAAAATTTTGGTGATCAATACCACGCAATCA
Source organism: Marinicellulosiphila megalodicopiae (assembly GCF_045862395.1). Lineage (NCBI taxonomy): Bacteria > Pseudomonadati > Pseudomonadota > Gammaproteobacteria > Oceanospirillales > Marinicellulosiphila > Marinicellulosiphila megalodicopiae. The sequence goes on along the minus strand of NZ_AP023087.1, from coordinate 2,327,392 downwards.
ACCAGCATCAGCAATCGGTTTTACAATTATTAAAACACGATACTATTTCGATGCATAAATCCATTTTAAACGCCCTTAAAAATTGGAAGCAAACGACCCTGTATTTTGCACCATTTGGCCAGGCTAAAGAGCTAAATGACGATTTAATTATGGCCAGTATTGCACGTGCTGCCAATATGGACAAAGACGACATTCCTTATAATGCGTCGTCTTATCAAGACGTGTTATTGAAAGTGCGAAACCATTTAGATGAACAAGCACAAGCGTTGGCGAAACAGTTAAACGATATTTTGAAGTTGCATCACTCAATTAATAAAACCTTAAAAGGCAAAATGAGCTTTGCATTGGCGTTTGTGTTTTCAGATGTTAAAACGCAAATCAGCCATTTAGTGTATCCGAACTTTATACAGCAAACGCCAATAGATCATTTTGAACAACTATCGCGTTACTTAAAGGCCTGTGAAATGCGCTTAGCGCGCCACAGTGGCATTACATCAAAAGAACAATATTGGGTTGAACAACTTAATAATTATTGGAAACAGTTTCAAACATTGCAAGAACAGTTAGTTGAACAACAGCGCGTGTTGCCGCAACTTGAGACCTTTAGATGGATGCTAGAAGAGTATCGCATTTCATTATTTGCCCAAACCATTAAAACGCAATATCCAATTTCTCAAAAAAGAATGGATAGATGTTGGGAAGAAATCCTACAACAAAATTCCCTATAAATATCAAATATTTATAGGGATGGATCCTGTGAGTTCACCCGAAAGTGGTTAAATAAAAAATGCTACATAAATTTACTCAGGGTGTAATTGTTTTGTATTGAATTTAATTAAAAAATCAAGAAAACAGAAAGTTACAATCGTATTTTTATCGAAAAAGAATATAAAATCAATGAAGATAGCATCAACTTTTTATTAATTGTATATAAACTAACTGGCAAGAATGTGATCTGTTGTCCATACTAAATGTAACAGAGACACAGTTTGGTTAAGTTTTATTCGATTTACTTGAAATTGTAATTAAATTGTTCATATTAACTAGTAATGTTTTAAGTTGGTTTTTTATGATGGCACAGTGCAAACCGTTAGAGATGGATTCAATTATTCCATCTAAGCGCCGTTTAAGCGCAAATAAATGGCAAAGAACCTGGAATATTCAATTTGCTGATAACATTCCAAGTGCCCAAAATCTTCAAGTTTTTTGCAAAACGTATTTTCAATCTTCTGCTTTTGATTTAACTGTAAAAATTAAAAGTCTTAAAATTGCGACCATTATTTTTGATTTTGAATTGATTGAACAAGATGTTGAGTTGGAGTTAGTATTTAACTTTTTATTAGAATTAGATAATAAGTTTTTACCTTTAGTTCGAATTGAAGATAGATTGTTTAAACATTGGGACTTTAATGAATTAGCTAAAAAAATGTAGTTTTCCTACTTCATTTCTAACTTTTCTATTGTTATTAACTTATCTTTGTTTTTTATATTTTCTCTTATATCTATTTTTCTTTATAAACCTCCTCTAAGTGCCCGGTAATAAAAATTCAGCCAGTGAAAGATTTTATTCCCTCCGGGTTTAAAATAAAAAAGGATCCGCCCCCTAATCTTTTAATTCGCAAGTAACTTTAAATTATTCGAATTTGGATCTGACCCTTGGTTTCATTTTTGTGATTTATTTAAATTACAACGATATCCGCTTCTAATGCGCCAGCTTGCTTTAATGCCTCTAAAATTGCCATTAAATCACCTGGGGCAGCTCCAATTTCATTTACTGCTGTGACGATGTCATCTAGTGTAACTGCAGGACCCATGATAAACATTTTGTTGTTTTCTTGATCAATATTGATTTCAGTATCTGGAATTACAGCGGTTTGGCCGTCACTTAGTCCATCTGGCTGGCTGACATCTAAAGTATTTTTAATTGAAACGGTTAAGGAACCATGGGTAACAGCTACAGGATGCACTCTTACATTTTGTCCAATGACTATTGTTCCAGTTCTGGAATTTATGACTATTTTTGCTGCCTCGTTACCAGGTACCACTTCTAAATTTTCAACAATTGAAAGAAATGAAACCCGTTGGTTGGCATCTCTTGGGGCTGTTACGCGAATTGAACTTGCATCCATAGCGTATGCTGCACCTTGACCGAATAAATCATTGATGGTTTTTGCCATATGCGTGGCGGTGGTAAAATCAGGGCGCGTTAAATTAAACGTTAAATGATCACCTTCGTTAAAACTATTGCTAACGGTACGTTCAACACTTGCTCCATTAGGGATTCGTCCAACTACTTGAACATTAACTTTAATACTCGACCCATCTGCACCGTCTGCTCCAAAACCACCTACAACTAAACTGCCTTGAGCTAATCCGTATATTTTTCCATCTATGCCTTTAAGTGGTGTCATCAACAATGTACCCCCCCTTAAAGATTTAGCATTGCCAATACTTGAAGCTGTAATATCGATTTTTTGACCGGGTTTTGCAAACGCGGGCAGAGTAGCATGCACTGCCACTGCGGCGACATTTTTTAGTTTTGGATCCGTTCCAGCTGGAACGGTGATACCAAATTGCTTCATCATGTTGTTAAATGTTTGGTTGGTAAAGGGCGCTTTATCTCCTGTACCATCTAAACCCACTACCAATCCATATCCAATTAATTGATTCTCACGTACTCCTTGAACACTGCTCATATCTTTAATGCGAAGTGCGAAGGTTTGAGTGCAAATGAATAATAAAATAAATATTAAACTTAACTGTTTCATGATGATTCCTAATTAAATATTAATTAAAACGGCCAATATTGACTGTTTAAGAATTTTGAAAACCAACCCTGTCGATTTGAGTTTGCTAAATCTCCAGTCCCTGAATATGTGATTCGAGCATCTGCCAGTTTTTGAGACGAAACGGAATTTTCAACATCAATGTCTTCAGGGCGTAACATGCCACTTAATCGAATGTATTCATCGCCATTATTGAGCGTAATCCATTTTTCACCCCTTACAATTAAGACGCCATTGGGAAGCACTTCAGCAATGGTGACAGTGATAACACCACTCATTTGATTCGACTGACCAGCGCCACCAGATCCTGAAAAATTTCGATCATTACTGATATTGGCTGATAATTCAGGAATTAACGTTCCGCCAATTGTAGGGGCAGTGAATGCAGTTGAGCTGGATTTTTTGCTATTTGCATTGGATGATTTTTTTGAAGTGGTTTTCTCATCCAACATTACTGTGATGATATCGCCAACACGCCTTGCATTTTTATCTGAAAACAACTGCACAGAGGAAGATGATGAATAGATAGACCCTTGCATAGCTGGCGGCGGTGTTAATGATTGAGACGGCACTGGTGCAAAATTAGGGTCATCAGGTACAACTTTTTGGCTTGGCATGGTTTGGCAACTTGAAACAACTACACCAATAAATGCGAATGATTTTAAAGTATTCATAACCACTCCTATAGATTCTGCGTAATGAACTGCAACATACTGTCTGCAGTCGAAACGACTTTAGAATTCATTTCATAAGCTCGTTGGGTTGAAATCATATCTACCATTTCTTCTACGATTTTAATGTTTGAATTCTCCAAAGCCCCTTGAATAATTGATCCAAATCCGTCCAAACTTGGTGTACCTGCTTGAGCTTCACCACTTGCAACGGTTGCTAAAAATAGATTATTACCCAAAGACTGTAATCCTGCTGGATTCACAAAATCAACGGTTTCTATTACTCCTGCTTCAACAGGATCAATTTCACCTGCACTCACCATTGTAACGATGCCGTCTTTACCAATAGTGATGGTCTTAGTTTGTTCGGGCACATCAATTTGAGGCTCTAGGGCATAACCATTTGCGTTAACAATCGTACCTTCATTATTAATATGAAATGTGCCGTCTCTTGTATATGCAATGTTGCCGTCGGGCATGGCTATTTGAAAGAAACCACGACCGTTTACCGCCAAATCAAGAGGTTGTTCGGTTACTTGCAAATCTCCTTGTGTGAAGATTTTTTGTGTGCCAACCGTTCTAACACCCGTACCTAATTGCAAACCAGATGGCAAAATGGTGTTTTGTGATGATTGTGCACCGGGTTGTCTTTGAATTTGATAAATCAAATCTTCAAATACCGCACGGTCTTTTTTATAACCTGTGGTACTGGCATTTGCCATGTTGTTAGAAATGGTTGCAAGCGCTATGTCTTGCGCTTCTAGTCCTGTTTTTCCTACCCAAAGAGCCTTATGCATGACGTTCTCCTAGTTTATTGAAGTTGTAAGATCTGTTCACCAGATTGAGAGACTTCTTCGGCCGCTTTCATCATTTTTACTTGAATTTCGTATTGACGAGATAATGATAAAATTTCAGTGAGCTCTTTAACGGCGTTTACGTTCGAACCCTCCACAAAGCCAGAACGAACTTGCAAAGCAGGGTCGGCAACAAAGGGTTGACCTTCACTTGGCGAGCCATCTCTAAAGCGAAATAATCCATCAGTGCCTTTGGCTAGATCTTGATAAACTGGATTGGACAGTTTTAACTGGTCAATGACAACCAATCCATTTGGTCCGCTTCCTGGAGGTCTTATGGAAATTGAACCATCATTTGCAATTTCAACTTTTTCAAAAGGAGGTAACACAATCGGACCACCTTCACCAAATACCTGCAAGCCTTCACCGTTAATCAGTGCTCCAGTAACATCGACTCTAAAATCACCTCGGCGAGTTAAGACTTCTTCGCCATCTGGTGTGAGCACTGAAAAAAATCCATCACCACCAATTGCGACATCTAAATCATTTCCAGTACTTACCATGGGTCCATCATTAAAATCTGTAGCAGGGCGTTCAGATAATGCATAAGCACGAGTAGGAAAGTGTTCACCGAAAACGGGCATTGAACGAGCTTGAGCCCAATCCGATTTAAACGCGGTGGTTTGTGCATTGGCTAAATTATTCGAATGTGCCGTTTGGGACATCATATTGTTTTTAGCACCAGTCATTGCGATATATATTGCGCGATCCATAATTGCCTCAGCATAATTAATTCATCTGATTGATTAAGTGCAATGGCAATGCCAATGTTAACTTTTACTTATTAATTCCTTTTATATCAAATGCTTACAGTCTTTTATTAATGTAATGCATGAATGCTTAAAAAAAGAAAGCGGAACAAACAATCCCTTGTTTTTCCGCTTTTAGTTTTGATTATTAACGTAAGTTAATAATGGTTTGAGTCACAGCATTGGCTGTTTCGATGGTTTTCGCACTGGCTTGATAATTACGTTGGGCAATAATCAAATGAACCAGTTGTTCAGATAAATCTACTGTCGAGTCTTCTAACGCACTTGATCGTAATTTACCCAGCACACCGGTGCCTGGTTCCCCAATGGTTGCATCTCCTGAATCAAAAGATTCTTGCCATTCGGTGTGACCCATTTGAGTCAAACCTTCTACATTTTGAAAAGAAGCAGTAGCTACTTGACCTAATACTTGCGCTTCACCGTTGGTATAACGTGCGTAAATAATCCCATCATCACCTACTTCCAAATCTTTTAAACGACCGGATGAATACCCATCTTGTTGGAAGTTGGCTCGACTAAAAGGTCCACCATATTGAGTAGAGCCTGTTAAATCAATTTCAAAGTTAGAACTGCTGCTTACCGTTGAAATCGGCAAAGATCCGCCTTCGGCAACATTTTGTGAGGTGAACGCTCCGTTAGAGTCGCCGCTTTCGTCCACTGGGTCCCAGTTTGAAATTAGCCAAGGTCCAGTGCTTTCTGTGTCTAAAGTACCATCGGCATTGTAATACATGCGATGACTGGCCATTGTCGGGGCTAAATTGTCAGGATAAGCTAGTGAAGGATCCGGATCGCCAACATTTAAACCATCTACCTGTGCATAAACAGTCCAGTAATTTAAATCTAATGGGCGTTGCGGGTCATCCGGTTCTTTGACAAAGTACATTTGTAATCGATGTTGAGTACCTAACGAATCATACATTGTGATGGATGCTGTATCATTGTAGGTTTCTGGGTCATCAGGATTAAAGCTATTAATGACATAATCTTCAAAGCTGTTAGAGGTTAAACCGTTGAATAAACCTACTACGCGCGGGTCTGGTTCAATCATTGTGTAGCCTTCATTTAACACAATATCGACAAACCCTCCCACTAATGCAGTCGTTTCTTCGTTGTTTGCGCCACCTAATACCGCAGGAGCGGTGCCATCGACACCACGCAATGTTAATGTATCGGTGGCAACCGTTGAATCAATTTGAATTTTAATGTCAGTACCAATGGTGCTGTGTAACATTAAATTGCCTGACTCTTCATCATAATCGGCAGTGATGCCAGATAGGGTAGTTTGTTGATACTGATTGATTTCTTCAACCATATCTTCAAAATTATTTGCGGTAATTCTTTGATCATTGATCAAAATATCCATTTGACCAGAATTAATATAATCCTGTGAATAGATAGTTAATTCTGTTTCAGCTGTGGCTTTCACACCCGCTAATTCAGATAATAAACTGGCGATTTGGGAGGCTTGTAAATCTTCAGGGATCGTCACTGAGCGTCTAACGTCATTTTCTTCATCGTATAAAACAAACGATTGTTCAGGATAGCCGTTTGTAATTTCAGGCTCTCCAGTAACTAAGTTATTTTCATCATAAGCATCAATTTGTAACATCGCGTAAATTTCTTGTTCGCTGATGTCTTCTCCAATGGCCTGGACATTAGTAACCGAAATTTGAGAGGCTTCTCCTGGAATGGTTGCTACAAAGTTAAGGGTTTTGGTTCCATCTGTATTGGTATGGACTTCAGCTCTAACGCCAACGTATTGATCTTCTTCAGCAGCATTTAATTCCCGGTTGATAGCCGATGCTAATTGTTCAATTGAGCGAATATTTTCATCAAGTGTCACCTCTACAGAACCAGAACGATTATCTTCATCTGGTAAAGGCACAGATAGGTTAACTCGAAAGCTGTTTCGTCGATCTACAGGATCAATTGCAGGTGGAGTGGATTGAGATGAATGTCCAAATGCAGCAAGGGATGATCCATTACTGTCTACATCTAAGGAGTTTGGAAACCCACCTAATTGCGTTAAACTAAAAATGATTCTTCCATTTACATTGCTTGCTTCTACTTTACCTGTAAGTTGTGGATTGGCTGTAATTTGTCCATTTAAAGCAAGTACAATATTGTCAGTTGTTGTATAAGTACCACCTGGTATGCGAATAGTCCCCACACCTGGCTCATCCCCGCCAACTGTTAATGTTAACTCATTATTCGCAGAAATATCTTCACTACCCAATTCTAGAATGGGTTGAGGGCTCGATCCTGCAGTCATACCCAGTACGTCTTGAACTGGATTTGGAAATGTTGGAGACATATCACTGCCAGCTTCATAAACTGAAATTGACTGAGCTCCTGAACGTATATTGGTTAAATACATACGATTAGAAGAATCAACTCCTACGCTAATGACACCATTTAATTGAGCCGAGCCTGCTATTGCTACAGCTACGGCGTTAGACAAATCTGCTTGGCTTGAAAATCCACCACCAGGTACATTTACAGTAATCGTATCTGAATTCGACCCTGAAACGATATTCATATTAAAATAACTGCCAGTGTTACCTGTAAATGGAGATAATGTTAACGCAGCACCAGTAAGAGTTGATGGCTCACCTGGAGTAAAGTCATTAAAAATGAATTCTGATGGTAAATTTCCTTGAACGGTTACAGGTGTTCCTTCAATAGTTGTTAAATCTATGCTGCCTCCATTGGCAAACAGTTCAAGTCCTGCAATGGCTGTATTTACTGTCGGATTTGGTACTGTCCCTAAATCTAAACCTAATAAGGATGCCATGCCGCCAACGTTATCACTTAAAGATAAAATATTCGTACCGTCAGTAGCATATGGACCAAAGGTTTCTACTTGTAAAAAACCAATTCTATTTGGATCTTCAGAAACCTTTATCTTGCCCGCAAGATTTTGATTGCCATCAATTGCTGATTGAAAGGCAGCAACCATATCATTCATATTGTTTATTACAGAGCCAGCTGGAAATGGCTCTATATTTTCAATAATTTGAGACCCATTATTGAAATTTGGACCTTGCAAAGTAATATCAATTGTAGAAGTTATAGAAGGAGGTAAATTACTAAATACACTTTCTGTAATTGTGGAGCCAGGTTGAAAATGTAGATCAGTTGCCACAGATCCAATTAAATCTGTAACTGATGTTATTCTTGTGCCACTTGAGCTAATTAATTGAAACACACCTGCATTATCAGGATCTTCTTGAATGGTTAGTCGACCAGAAAGCGTAACATCATCATTAAGTTGATCTTGGAATTCAGCTAATAATTCAGCTGTATTTGTAATAGGTATTTCGCTAGGGAATGGGCGAATTAGCGCGGTATAAGGTGTTCCTCCATTGATATTAGGATCTTGAATTTGAATTTGAATTGTATCTGAGGATGCGGGTGGGTTTTGGAAAAAACGGTTACTGACACTACCACTGGTTAAGCCTAAATCTTGCGCCAATGTTGACCCTAGGGTATTTACAATACTTGAAATTGCATAATCTTCATCAACAGGGGTAATCGTGTCATTTATATTCGGCACGATTTCTATTGCGCTTGCATTAAATGGATTAATTTGAGCGACAAACTCATTACCATTCAAACCAGCAAGTATTAATTCTGCATTTAATTGTGTATTCAAATCAGTAATTAAAGCCGTTTGAGAGGCATAATTTTGTGAAACTGGAGCTAATGTTAATGTTAATGGCGTTACTGCAGCGACACCTGTTGCGTCAAGGTAATTAACTTCTATTGTTTCACCAATCAAAGGTAAATCATCTAATAAAATTCTATTATCATTTGTTGAGTTATCATTACCTGGTAACGTGGCATGAGTTGAGTCACCAAAGCCTAATTGATTTGCTAATGTTGAGGTGGAAGTGGATGGAATAGAGATAGCAGGGATTGGAAATGTTGTACCATCTGTTGAATATAATTCAATTTGACCTAAATTATTTGGGTCCTCACGAACAAGAACATGACCTGAAAGTACTTCGTTATTGTTTATTGCAATTTGTAAACCAGCAATTGCAGAAGGTAAATCGGAAACATTTCCTGTATATGGAGATATTTCAGCTTCAATTAAAGTGGCACCGCCAGTATTGATAGAAATATTGATTGAATCACTTAATGTTGCTGTAATTGCGACGGTACTGGGTGTACCTAACACATAACCATTGACAATTGCACCACCTGTAGTTGTATTAAAATTTGGAGTGTTTGGGGTTTGATACGCCCCGATAGTTGGTGTTACACCTGAAAATCCAAGCCCTGTATTACCTGCTGTTAATCTGTCCGCTATATTAATATTCGTATTTAAATAACTCGGTGTACCTTCAGTTGTTGGGACATTTAATGTCGATAAAACCGAACTTGTCGCTTCAGCTTGACCAACTTGAGCAACACCAACTGCCAAACCGTTAGTGCGTGTAATGGATCCAAGCTGTTGCAAAACTTGAGCACCTGCAGAAACGTTAACTTGCGCTTCTACACCTTGCGTGCCTTTAGGAGGTTGATTGCCGGTTTCTACTTTTAAATCTTGTAAAATTCCCGTAACAATGCCGTTTTCATCAGTACCAAATCCTTGCAATTTACCGCCTTGATTGTTTGTAATAAACCCATCTTTATCCACGCCAAACATACCCGAACGAGAGTAAGTTTGCGTGCCATTTTCATAACCTAAAACAAAAAATCCCGCACCATCGATCGCCAAGTCAAACACACTGTTTGTTTGGCTGATATTACCTTGAGTAAATTTTTGTGCAACGGAGTCAACATTTACACCACTGCCTATGGCGTTGCCGCCTGTGCCTAAAATGGTAGTGGTATACGCATCGCCAAATTCAGCACGGCTGGTTTTAAACCCCACCGTACTTGCGTTTGCAACGTTGTTACCTGTGATTTGTAAATCTTTATTTGCAGCAGCAATGCCACTTAAACCTGAACTAAATCCCATACATTACTCCGCGATCAATTAATTTGTTTTACATTAAGCAATGAAGTGGTTTCATTACCTGATAAATTAAGTACTAACTCTGAGCCGCCGGTGATGGAAACTGAGTCCACTCGAGCGCTCATTGAGATAGCCATTTCTTGCTGCTGTCCTTCGCTGGTGCCCACCAATTTGAACTGGTAATTTCCTTCCGCATGGGGAATAGGGCGACCTTCTTCATCTGTCTCTAACTTACTTAAATCGATATCAATCATGTCATCGTTAAACTCAAGTTGCGCACCATTCCAAATAAAACGAGATTCACCATTTGACTGATATCCCAAGGAAATATCCTCAACTTTATCGCCTTTCTCGTTGATAATTTGTAAGTGCAAATTATCCATGCCAGCTGGTATTTCGACACTGCCATAAATGTATTCACCCCAGTTTAAATCCGTATCGGTTTTCCCTTCGATGGTGACATGTTTACCCACCAAACTAGAGGCCTGAATGGCTTGGTTGGATTTAAAGTTTGCAGACATATCATCCAAACTTGTCCCCATGCTTTCGATGCCTTCAACGGTCGAAAACTGAGCTAACTGCGCAATAAAATCGCCATTTTCTTTAGGCTCTAAAGGGTTCTGATTATTCAATTGAGCAATCATTAGTTCTAAAAACTGGTCACGTCCCATTTCATTAGATTTGGTTTTATTTGGATCAACTAACGCATATTGATCAAGAACGGAGCTTTGTACACTTGTTACATCAGCCATAAATTACTCCTTATTTACCCATCGTTAATGTTTTTTGAAGCATGGTTTTTGCGGTATTAAATACTTCAACGTTTACTGTAAAACTGCGCTGAGATGAAATCATATCCGCCATTTCTTCCACGACGTTCACATTAGGATAAAACACATAACCTTCAGTATCTGCCATTGGGTGAGTCGGGTCGTATCGAATATCCAAAGGATCGTCTTTTTCAATAATGCCACCGACTTTTACGCCATTACCGACATTATCTTCACTGTACATTTCACTAAAATTTGAATCATGAAATTGCTTTTGTAGGAGTTGAAAAACCGGTTTTCTTGCTCGGTAGGTTTCATCAATACTTGAAGATACCGTTTGAGCATTAGCGATATTAGATGCAGTCGTATTCAAGCGAATACTTTGGGCATTCATGCCAGTACCAGCGATATTTATAACATTACTTAAAGACATCATTATTCCCCTCGAATCGCATTAACTAGCCCTTTAAAACGGCCATTTAAAAATTCAAAACTGGCGTTATAGCCCATTGCATTTTTAGTGAATTCGCTATTTTCTAAATTATCATCAACAGTATTGCCATCTAAGGATGGTTGTGTAGGAGTACGATAAAGCAGATCAAAATCTGCAAAACCAACTCCTGGTAAATGTCCGTTATGGGTTTGATTCACAGCTAACGATGAGTGTTTTCGAACTTCACCTTTTAACACTGCTTGAAAATCCATATCTCTGGATTTAAACCCAGGGGTATCTGAGTTAGCTAAATTGTTGGCTAAAATTTCAGATCGTTCTGCACGAGTTAATAATGCCGTTTGGTGTATACCTAATGAATTTTGAAAACCTAATGCTGACATAACCATCTTCTGTATCAATGTTGTTGTTTAGCAAAAAGCATAAGCTGTGCCAAATATATAATTTATTTAAAATCAATAGGTTACAGTGAATTGAGTGAATTACGGCAATGTAATAGTTGGCAAATGAAACAGATTAGGCAGGGGATTGCCGTTACAATTTTTCACAATCAAGGGACGTTAAAATCAGTTTTCCTTAAACAATCGATCTACACTCAATATATCTATAAAAATAAATAAGCAGGTTTCTAGTGAGAAATACAATTTTAGTAGTTGATGATAGTGAAATGAATAGAATGGTTCTAACTGCTATTTTAGAGTCAAATTATGATTTGATTGAAGCAGATTCTGGCCAAGCTTGTTTAGATCAAGTTGAAGCGCATCAACCCGATTTAATATTGCTTGATGTTAATATGCCTGGAATGGATGGACATGAAACCTGTGTTAAATTAAAAAGCCACGAATCTACTAATTCAATTCCTGTGATTTTTGTTTCTGGATTAGATACAGCTGAAGAACGTTTGGCAGGGTTTGAGGCCGGCGGCGACGAATATTTAATTAAACCTGTAGTAGAGGAAGATTTACTTAAAAAAATTCACGAAAATTTAGGTAAAACCGGTTTAATGAAGCGTATAAAACAAGAAGCCACCGATGCTATGAATGTTGCAATGGAAGCAATGACATCCAGTAGTGAATTAGGTCAGGTCATAAATTTTGTGACTTCAACATTAGAAGCGGATTCACTAAGTAAAATGGCCGAAAAAATTTGCAAAATATCCGAAGAATTTGGCTTATCTTCATGTGCATTCATTCCAAATACACCGAATGTTTTTTATGGTTGCGATGAACAATCTATTGAAGCAAGGTTATTGATAAAAACAACAGCAATTAATGACCGAATAACCCATTTCGGCATCAGAACGATAGTAAAAAGTGATAATTTATCCTTATTAATCAAAAATATGCCAATTGATGACGAAAGCCGTTATGGCCGTATTAATGATCATTTAGCTGTTTTAATTAGCATTGCAGATGGCAGAATTCAAACGATTAAAGCAAATACAGCTTTAAATAAAAATCGAAATATTGTTTTAAGTCGTGTAATTGAAATGACTGAACAACAAATTGAATCCATAAAATCAAAGTTTGTGAAACATGATAGTCATATTCGTACAACCATGCTGGATTTAATCGTTAATTTAGAAAGTGAACTATTTAGATTAGGTTTAGAAGAAGATCAAGAGAAAGCATTAATGGAGCTTGCATATGGCGCGTCTTCAAAAATTGAAGAAACTCGTGGCAATAGCCAAGAATTTGAATCAAGTTTAAGTACTATTTTAGAAATGTTATATGAGTTATTTAATCAAGATGAGTAATCAATTTTATTATTTAAACGAATAAAAGATATTCTGTAGTCATCTTCCATTTAATCATTGATAATTGGGTTTTATCATTCTAACTCAATATGACTGTTTTAAAACTAACCAAAACCTCACCAATAAACAAAGTGCCAACTAACATTGTAACTGGATTTTTAGGATCCGGTAAATCCACCTTAATTCGATCATTAATCACTCATAAAAATAACGATGAACACTGGGTGGTATTAATTAATGAATTTGGCGATGTCGGGTTAGATGATCAAATCATTGAATCAAACTTAACGGATGGTTCATCCAAAAAAGGGCAGATTCAAATTAGCCAAATAGCGGGTGGCTGTTTGTGTTGTGCTAATGGAGTGCCGTTTCAAGTAGCCTTGGTTCAATTACTTAAACAACAAAACAAATCACCTGATCGACTTATAATTGAACCTACCGGGTTAGGTCATCCCAAACAAATCATTAATCAATTAGCGATATTGCCCTATATCAACCTGCAAACTGTATTTACAGTTGTGGATCCACGTAAAGTCAAAGATGCTAGATATGCAGAACATGAACTGTTTACCACCCAAATATCCGTAGCCAATGTGGTGGTGTGTAATAAACAAGATGTATTTGAATATGCAGATGTTGCTTTATTTAAAAACTGGATGATTCAAAAAAATATTGTCTCAGAATTGATTGTTCAAACTCAGCGAGGGCGCATTGATCAGGAGTTATTATCCAAATTTAAGCCTCAATTAAACATAACCCAGCCCAAACTCAATCTACTTTTGAATACTACAGGTTTAAAATCGCAAGACGATTCAATAGACTTTATGGATTTTCAGCCTAATCAGACTAAAAAAGCCATTCAAACGTTTGAGCAAAATATAGAAGGATTCTTTGCCGTTGGATTGATATTTGATCAAAGTTTTATGTTTGACGAGAATATACTTTTTAATGAATTATTAGGTTTGGAGGTTATTAGAATAAAAGCAGTAGTAAAGATTCAAAATAAAACACTCATCATAAATGGTGTGGATTCTGTAATATCTCAAAATTACTCTGAAGATGAAATAACGGAATCCAGGTTCCAATTGATAAGCAATCAACCCATCTGCGTAATCAATCTTGAGGCATTAATTCTTAGTGCTGCGAATTCATAATGAAGGTGTTTTTAATCCAAGGGTCGGATCCAAAAAATTAAAAATGACAGTAAACCAGGTGATAATTTAAAAATGGATCTGGCCCCAATCTATGCAAACCAGTCTTATATTTAAATAAAAGTCAGTTTTTTGAATGAAATTTAAATCAATACCCAACAAATCTTAGCGCATCACACAATACATCAATTCGATTACCACACTGTGGTGCGTATTCGCTTAAATGACGTCGATATTGTTTTGCGCCTTTTACGGACGAAAAAAGCCCAAGCATGTGTCTAGTAATGTACTTAATTGGTATTTCTTCTGATTGAATATATTGCTTAACTTGCGCAATCGCATCACGAACAATTTGATCTACATCTGGTTCTGAATCACCATAAAATTCATGATCAACCTGCATTAATAATCTAGGGTCGTGATACGCTTTGCGACCTAACATCACGCCATCACAGTATTTTAAATGTTCGTGACATTGCTCAGTGGTTTCAATACCACCATTGATGATTATGTTTAAATTACTAAATTCTTTCTTTAAATCGTAAACTCGCTGGTAATTAAGCGGAGGTACTTCGCGATTCTCTTTTGGAGATAACCCTTGAAGTATTGCTTTACGAGCATGAACAACAAATGTGTCACAACCGGCTTTAGCAACATGATCGACAAAATCAAATAGAAATGCTTCTGAATCAAAATCATCAATCCCAATTCGGTGTTTCACAACAACTGGTACATCTGATGCGTCTTTCATCTGTTTAACGGCGTCAGCCACTATTTGTTTATGACCCATTAAAATTGCGCCAATCATGCCATTTTGAACTCGATCAGATGGGCAGCCTATATTTAAATTAATCTCGTCATATCCGTATTTTTCACCTAATTTAGCACAATGAGCCAGTTCAGATGGATCACTACCACCAAGCTGTAAAGCAATTGGATGTTCCGCTTCGTGATATTTTAAAAATCGATGAGCATCAGCATGAATCAAAGCGCCTGTGGTGACCATTTCAGTGTACAGCAATGCATTTTTACTTAATTGACGGTGAAAAAATCGACAATTGCGGTCGGTCCAATTCATCATGGGCGCAACAGAAAAACGGTGAGGGTAGTCAGACATAAAACGATTCGGAATTAAAATGAGCGCGAATTATAGAGAATTATGAATTAGGTACAAGTTAGATGACGAGATAAGGTTTAATCTATTGAAAACGCGATGACAAAAACAACAATATTTTGAACCTGTTTTAGCCTGCATTAAAAGTCCCGTTCAAAGTTCTGCTCAATTGATTGAGCAGAATTAATGAGCCAGGGGTCGGATCCAAAAATTTAAAATTTGTATCAAAATAGAGTAAAAGAAAAATGGATCCGACCCTAGGCTACATTACTAACTGGTTTAAACTTTACGATATTTTCCTGATTCAGCTCGGTTGCGTATATCTGTTTGCACGTAAATGGTGTCTGTAGTAGCAAGCGATGCATGACCTAAATCTTCTGATAAATACTTAAGATCGCGATTCTCCTCAATATCCATAGAGGCACCTGTATGTCGTAGCCAATGGGCACTGGCCGATTTTAACTCATTAGCTTCTAAAGTCAGGCCCGTTTGAACTAATTTAAGGTAGGCATCATCAAATACTTCTTGTACAAAACGGCGCAGTTGACGAGCGCCAAGGCCTTTGTGAGAATTGTTTTTACTGATAATCGCTACGCTTTCATCTAATAATGGTAATGGGCCTAAATTACGGCTTTCACGGTAACGTTGTAAAAAAGGCAAGAATGAAACAGGGACTGAAACATCACGAAGTTTATTGCCTTTACCGTAAACTTTTAACCACCAATAACCGTCTTTGTGCCAAAAATGGCCCATAACGGGTTTCCAATTGTCTCGGTCACTTAATTCTGAAATACGTAAATACAGGGTTTTAAGAGACGCAATTAGAAATAAATGACGTTCAAATCGACTGTCTTGATCGGCCATTTGAGTGGCGCAATCTAGAACAGTCTGCCATTGTAGGTCGCTTAATCGATGAACTTGTCGTACTTGTGTATCTCTCATTAAGTGACGGCAATCTTTTTTAGCTTGTTTGATTGGGTTTTTGGCAATTAAATCTAAATCAATTAAGTGATTAAAGAATGTGGTTAATGCGACAAATGAGGCATTTAGCGTTGACTGGCTGATGTGATACGGCGATTTAAGTTTGGATGCTTTAGATTGTCGTGACACAAACGGTCGCCAATTTGGATTGATTTTAAATATACCGCCAGATTCTTCAAATCGTCGTGCGTTAGCATCTTGGCCGATCCATGCTTTAGGCGGTGACCATAAAAAGTCTGCATACTCTAAAATATCGATTTTATTAAGTTGGCTCAAAGTTTTGTCAGACTTAAAACACCAGCACCATAATAAAAATCGCTCACATTCGTTTCTAAATCGATCAAATGTCCCAGTGGCTTTATGTCGTGCTATAAACTGCAGGTATTCTTTGGTCCAAAGCCAATGTTCATATTTATTAGAGTCAGATGCAAATATTGGCTTTAACAATTTTTGAGTGTCCGGGTAATCTTGATCTTGTGCATCGGCAAATCGTTTGTGGCTATCAAATAACGGAAAAGGATGATTAAGGGTTTGCATAAGAATACCTAGCGTATATAAATATGGAAGTACTCTCAGATTACCTATTACTATAAAAAAAGTCCAATTCTATTTAGTACTGGACATTGTGTGTATTAGATAGGTAAGAGAGAGAACTTCCATATTTAGCTGGGTTCTTATGAATATGCTATTTTGTGAATAATGCCTTTGATCATGGTGAATACGATTGAATTTAGTTGGTCATATTGTAATTACAATTTTTGATTCACTTAAGTTATTACCAATACACTTAATAGATTACTAGCTGTAGATCTGTTGGAAATGCATTTTAATTGAATGTTTAATGTAGATTCAATTTTTTAGATTAATCGGATAAATTACACTTCGATAGATACTTAGATACTCAGATACTCAGATACTCAGATACTCAGATACTTGATCTATTAGATATGAAAATGCTTCAACGTAATAACTTACAATTACTATTCAAGAACACTCATATTCAAAAAATCGATAAATCTAAAAAATATTGTTGAATTAAATCTTAAGGAATCTCTGATTTAGAATCCTAAAGACTCAATAAAAAAAATCTTACAATTTTTTTTCTAAAAAACACCCTGAAATTGCGAAAAAACTCGCATACTTCCTAGAATTTGGCTGGTTTGCCAAATTCTAGGCGTAACTCGCCTAGTTCATTTATAAATTCCTCATCATATAAATATTGGCTAACGTAAATAACATCGTCAGCTGTGCCGCATTTTTTGCTAGCCCTTTGTATTTCACTTTTCGAAATCCAAACTGACACTTTACGATTCTAAAAATATGCTCCACCTTCGCTCTTAATTGCGCCTTTATTTTTTCCGTGGCTTTTTTGTCATTGTAAATTGTGCCCGTCCCGTGTTTTTTTACTAATGAACTTGGTCGCTCTGCGATCAGCCATTGGGCTGAAACATCTTTATTTTCTTCACGCTGATCCGCACCTAAATATCCGCTATCACCACCGATTAATTTTTCTTCACCGTGCAATAAATTATGCGCTTCGGTCACATCATGATGATTAGCCGATGTAAATGTCATGCTGTGCGCCACGCTTGTGTACATGTCGACACCCACGTGCGCTTTCATTCCAAAATAATATTGATTCGCTTTTTTGCAGGAATGCATTTCTGGATCGCGTGCTTTCGATTTGTTTTTGGTTGAAGGTGATGCGTGAATAATTGTGGCGTCCATCAGTGTCCCTTCTTTTAATAATACACCTTGATCAACCATAATTTGGTTCATGGCTTGTTGCATTTTTTCTTGTAATTTATGCTTCTCAAGCAAATGCCTAAATTTTAAGATGGTCGTTTCATCAGGAATTTTATGTGTTAATTCTAATCGAGCAAATTGTCGCATGGATGCAATTTCATAAAGTGCATCCTCCATTGATGGATCACTCATCGTATACCAGTTTTGCATTAAATGAACACGAAGCATCGTTTCAAGCGGGTAAGGCTGACGACCTTTTTTATGCATTTTTGGATAAAATGGCTCGATGATAGGCAGAAAAACGCCCCAAGGAACAAGTCCTTCCATTTGATTAAGGAATTTTTCTTTTCGAGTTTGTTTTCGTTTTAAATGGGATTCTGCGTCTGTAAAGCTGAGTTGTTTCATGTGATATATAGGTTTTATTTAAAATTAATGGACACTCATATTTTAGCATTATTTAAACAGAGTTTCCTTAAGTAACGTAATTTGGGGTCAGATCCATTTTTAATTGGGTTCACAAATAATAGCTTTGACAGAACTTGGATCCGACCCCAGAATGTGTAATTTGATTTTCCGTTTGTAAATATTCACAATGAGACTAGGTGTATTGTGACTCGTCTTTACTAATATTCGGATACTGCGTAAGGTAAATAAAATGATGCCACTGAGATATATTAGCAATTTAACTTTAAATAGTTAGCTACTTTTTTAAGGAGCTTGGTTTTATATGCGTAGTATCTAGCCTGCTTTTAATCAAAGTGACCCATCAATAGTTACATCCCAAACACAATCTGATAAAATCGCGCTCTTTTTTTTATTTAGCCTTATTTAACTTTGGAAGCCTTTTAGATGCGTCTTGCTGATTCTATTTTAGCCGTTAACGATGATTTACCGATCCGTACTAATTTACCTGTTCATAGTGGCAAAGTCCGCTCTGTGTATTGGTTAACTGAACAAGACAGTCGCCGATTGATTGAAGAAAAAGGCTACGACGTTGCTATTGATTCGCCTTTAGCCATTATGGTGATCAGTGATCGTATCTCAGCTTTTGATTGTATTTGGCAAGGTGAAAACGGCTTAAAAGGTGTGCCTGGTAAAGGAGCGGCATTAAATGCAGTATCAAACCATTGGTTTCAGCTGTTTAAAGATAATGGCCTAGCCGATAGCCATATTTTAGACATACCGCATCCGTTTGTTTGGATTGTACAAAAAGCCAAGCCAATCATGATTGAAGCCATTGCTCGTGGATATATAACCGGCTCTATGTGGCGCGCTTATGAAAAAGGCGAGCGTGATTTTTGTGGTATTGCGTTGCCTGAAGGCTTGAAAAAAGACCAAAAATTACCAGAATTATTGATCACACCTTCTACTAAAGGCATTTTAAAAGGTTTAGATGGCGTGCCTGAAGCCGATGACGTGAATATCACTCGTGCCAATATTGAAGAACACTTTGAAGGATTCAACTTCTCAAGTACTGATGATATTGCTCAATACGAAAAACTTTTGAAAGAAGGCTTTAATGTTATTAGCGATGCACTTGCTGATGTTGGTCAGATCTTTGTTGATACTAAATTTGAATTTGGTTATGTATCTGATAAAGCCGGAAATGAAAAACTAATCTATATGGATGAAGTCGGAACACCCGATTCATCACGTATTTGGGACGAATCTGAATTTAATAACGGCAACATCGTTGAA
Source organism: Marinicellulosiphila megalodicopiae (assembly GCF_045862395.1). NCBI lineage: Bacteria > Pseudomonadati > Pseudomonadota > Gammaproteobacteria > Oceanospirillales > Marinicellulosiphila > Marinicellulosiphila megalodicopiae. The sequence goes on along the minus strand of NZ_AP023087.1, from coordinate 2,307,678 downwards.
AATTCAAAAGAAGGATTCAGACAGTTTTTGTTAAATCATTTTCCAGACCCAGATATATTATTAAACAAAGAGCGTATGAGCGAGCGAAGCGCGTTAGCACGCAATAATGCATTGCCTGTTGATGCAATCATAGACATTTCAAATACATACTTAGGTATTGCTGAAAAAATCACAGGTCGTAAAATTGAGTTAAGCCAAAACCCTAAAGAAGAAATTGTTGAGATTTTAAAAACTCAATACGGTTTGGTTGATTAAGCTCTCAAGATCATAATCAAAACGCTATTAGGTTTCACAACCAATAGCGTTTTTTTTTCGTCTGTTGTTTTATGCACCTAGTACATATTGTCAGCGTTTTTTAGCCAGGGGTCGGATCCATTAAAGTTAAATTGGGGTCAGATCCAGAAATGAAAAAGTCGGTGTTAATGAGCCTGTAAAAAAGTGGATCCGACCTCTGACTTCATCTGTATAGCTCATTGTGCCAGTAGATATCACATCTCGACAAAAGTATATTTTAGGGGGACATATCTAAACCTGGGGTCGGATCCAAATTTTTAACCAGGCTTTAGAAGAAGGCTAATTAAATAATGGATCCGACCCCTGGTTCCCTCGCTTCCAACTACATATTCGTAAATCAATAACCACAAATAGCAGGCATAAAAAAACCAGCAATCGCTGGTTTTTAAAGATCCTTCGCTTAAATTTATAAGCTCAATTCACGGTTACTTGCTTTGATGAATTCTTTTTTAAGATCTTCAAACGTTTGTACCGCTGGGAATTGTGGAAATTCGTCAATCACGTTTTGTGGTGAATGGAACAAAATACCCGCATCCGCTTCTTTAAGCATAGTGGTATCGTTGTACGAGTCCCCTGCCGCAATTACTCGGTAATATAAACCTTGTAAAGACAATACAGATTGACGCTTAGGGTCTTTTTGACGTAAGTGATAGTTGATCACTTTACCGTCTTCAGCGACTTCTAATTTATGACACAATAAAGTTGGGAAACCTAATTGGCGCATTAAAGGCTGTGAGAACTCATAAAACGTGTCAGACAAGATAATTACTTGGAAACGCTCACGTAACCAGTTAATAAACTCAACGGCGCCTTCTAAAGGCTTTAACGTCGCAATCACTTCTTGGATTTCGTTTAATCCTAAGTTGTGTTCATCTAATATACGAAGACGTTGTTGCATTAACACATCGTAATCTGGGATATCACGAGTGGTTGCTTTTAATTCTTCAATACCTGTTTTTTCTGCAAAAGCGATCCAAATTTCAGGTACTAAAACCCCTTCAAGATCTAAACATGCGATTTCCATGAAAACTCCAATAAATTGATGTAAAAAATAATGCGCGCAACTTTAACGAATGCCCCGCTCAAGTCAAGCACCATGTGCATTTATTCTATTTAACCGAACAATAACAGCCCGTGCTGATCCAGTTGGCAATGGTTTTGTCTGATTGTTCTTGTTTTAAAAACTGCTCAATAAAACTATTACCGCTATTACACGTTAATCCTGAGCTGTACGGCCCTATATATTCGATGTTGCCAGAATCATTAAGTAACACCGTTGCGGGTGTTGATGGAATAAGTGAGAGCAAGTTTTGCCAGTCTTTTGATTGTTGATCTGCGCTCAGTTCACCTAATTCAACATTAATGGTTTTAATGGATTGTGCAGTAGCCAGTTTATCAAGATTTAAAACATGAGATGACGTAAATGAGTTACAAATGCACCAAGGTTGATTGATATGAATTAGTGTACGGCTTGATTGTGAAATACCAGAAAAAGACTGCTTAGTTTGAGCTTGATTGGCCAATAACGTATTGATGGTTTCATCTGAGGCAAAGGGTTTTACGAGTGAGTATTTTTCTAACAGAAAATTAGCGCTTACAATGAGGCCTAATAAAATGACAAAACCAACGCTGAGTAGAATCTGTTTAGTCATTAGTACTTAAAAACTGAGATAATTGTTCTGCATCAAAAGGCCAATCTAACTGGATTGACGTATTAGGGATTTCTAAAACAGGAATTCGAATTTGAAAGGACTCAAGCCAGACAGGATCATCCATAATATCTAATACGTTTATTTTGATATTGGGATTCACTTGAGCAATCAGCGCCAATGCTTGTTCACATAAGTGACAACCATCGGTGCTGTAAAGGTTATAAATTAAAGCCATATTACATCGTATGCGTTGGTTTTTCAGATGAAAGCGAACCTGCTAAATAGGTTTCAATCTTGTCACGAGCAAGGTCGTTTTTCTTTTCGAACTGAACACCAATACCCGAAGCACGGTTGCCTTGTGCGCCTTTTGGTGTAATCCAGATGATTTTGCCAGCTACAGGAATTTTTTCGGGCTCATCCATTAAGCTCATTAACAAAAAGACATCATCACCTAGTTGAAACTTACGGTTAGTTGCAATGAATAATCCGCCGTTTTGCACGAAAGGCATATAAGCGGCATACAATACTGCTTTGTCTTTCATGGTTACGGATAGTATGCCGTTTCTTGGTCCTGCTTCACTCATATTTTACCTATCAATTCGTTTGGTCGATCAAGTTATGCCAGCCTATCAAAATATCCTCTAAAATCAATTGCGGATTGAGATTTTGATGTTTATTGAGACTTAGATTGTATCTTTGAACCTTTGAGTAGAACTCAAATAGGTTTTCAGAGCTAGCAACCTTAGCTGTAAACGCAATAATTCGCTTATTTGCTTCGTATGCTTGGTGATCCCCTGTTTTGGCCACTTGCAGTTTAATACTAGTCGTTAGCCAGTTTTGAAGCCAAAACAATATTTGACCAAGATTTTCTTTTTGCCAATTACTCGACAATTGTACGGGAGATATCTGCTTTTTAAATAATTGCTGTAATCCATCAATAATACGCTGTTGAAACACAATATCATCATTTTCTAGAAAACTTTTTGCTCTAATAGGCTGATGGTTAGACTGATTCAATGCTAATTGAACGGTCTCTTGCGGTTTGTCCGTTTGCTCGATCAGCCATTTCTCGGATACTGCCATTTCAGGTGTGGGTACATGCCATTTTTGACAGCGACTGATAATGGTGGGTAGTAATAGATGTTTTGCCGTTGAAACCATAATCAAAAACGTATTGTCGCTGGGTTCTTCTAGCAATTTTAAAATGGCATTTGAAGACGCTTCATTCATGGCATCAGCCGGTTGAATGACAATTACTTTATTTTTAATTGAAGAGGTAATGTGAGCAAATTCAATCATCTCACGAATGGTTTCAATATTAAGAATGTGCTTGCCTTCAGGTGGCTGAGCCAACATGAAGTCAGGATGAGTGCCTGCTTTTTGTAATAAACAACTACGACACTCACCGCAAGGCTTGTTTTCGTGCTCACACAATAACGCATTGGCTAAATGAATGGCCATTTCGTCTACGCCACAAAATGGATCAGACGATAATAACAAAGCATGTGGAAGCGATTGACGTTTATATAAATCAATAATTTGGTTAAATGCGTTATTTTGCCAAATGTACATCAAGCTTGCTCACGAGCTTTAAAAAAAGCAGTTAAAGTGGCGTCAATTTGAGTTTGAACCTGTTCTAAAGTTTTGCTTGCATCAATGATGTGCATTCTATTGGGCTGAGCCTTAGCTCGAGCTAAGTACCCTTCACGCGCACGGTCAAAAAACTCAACTTTTTCTTGTTCAATTCTGTCTGTAAATCCACGAGATTGAATGCGAGCCAAGCCAATTTCTGCTGGCGCATCTAATAACAAAGTAAAATCAGGTTGTAAGCCATTTTGTACGATGCCTTCTAATTGATTAATAATAGAAACATCCATCTCACGACCACCGCCTTGATAAGCATAAGTTGCATCGGTAAAGCGATCAGATAACACGCATTTACCTTGATCTAACCAAGGATTGATTTTTTGGCTTAAATGCTGAGCGCGTGCAGCAAACATCATCAGCAATTCACAGGTCTGGCTTACGGGCTCGTCACGCTTTGCCAATAATAATTCACGTATATCTTCAGCCAGTGCAGTGCCACCTGGTTCACGAGTCGTTTCGACTTCTAAGCCTTTATTGATTAACCACTGTTCAACAAATGCTAAATTCGTTGATTTGCCTACGCCTTCTAAGCCTTCAACTGTAATAAATAAACCGCTCATTTGACCCCTGAATATGAAATTTGAAAAGCTGATAATTCTACCTTTTTTTTCAAACCGATGTTATCAATGATTAAACTTTTAATGTGTTAAAACCAAAGCCTGGGGTCGGATCCAAAAAATCACGATTGATGCATTACGAAAATAGCCGGGGGTCAGATCCAAAAAACTGATTACCTCGAATAAATAAGCACGCTTAAAAAAATGGATCCGACCCCCAGCTAATCATTTTGAGTCAGGGGTCGGATCCGTTTTTTGTTTTTTGATAGTTGAGCTGGGTCGGCTTGTTGAATTTATGGATCCGACCCCAGGATTTTTGACTCTAGGATTTTCAGGCTTGCTACTTTTGTATTTATTGAGTTTAAGAATGTTTCACGAACTTAAAGAATTACTTTAAGTTGTGTTAAAAGCCTTTAAATTTCAATAGCTTAAAATCTATTACTTCATTGAATAAAGTTCATCCAAGTTTTTGGCTTTCCCATTTGAATCAATGATTACACAATGTGCTCTTCTGAATTCTCTTGGTTGTGTCAGTCCACAACTGTGCGCCATCATGTTGATTTCTTTGTTCATGTTTTTCGCATAGGAATAAACACGCTCGGCTTTGTCTTCTACCACTAGCCCTCTTTGTAGTTTTTCATCGCTTGTGGTGATGCCTGTTGGGCAGGTATTTTTATGACATTGCATGGCTTGAATACAACCTAATGAAAACATAAAACCACGGGCGGTGTTTATCGCGTCAGCGCCAACACATAATGCCCAGACTACTTTTGATGGATTGATTAATTTACCTGATGCAATTACTTTAATTCGATCTCGTAATCGATAGGTAATGAGTTGATCAATTAAAATAGGTAAACTCACATCAAGTGGCAACCCCATATAATCCATTAATGGTTGAGGCGCTGCTCCAGTACCGCCGTCACCGCCATCTAAGGTGATGAAGTCAGGTGCATAATCTAGCCCCTTTTGGTTGATGGTTTCAAATAAATCATCCAGCCATTTTTTATCGCCTAATACAAATTTTATTCCCACGGGTTTGTTTGTGGTTTTGCGAATGAAGTGAATCTTTTCTAGTAATTCATCGGTGTTGGCAATATCTGTATGACGATTTGGGCTGATTGAATCAGTATGAATGGGAATATGTCGAATTTTGGCAATTTCAGCGCTGACTTTTGCAGCGGGCAACATGCCGCCTTTGCCTGGTTTCGCCCCTTGGCTGAGTTTTAGTTCAAACATTTTCACTTGTTGAATTTCAGACAATTCAATTAATCGTTTTTCAGATAATTGTCCATTTTCGTCACGTACACCATATTTGGCAGTACCAATTTGAAAGATCAAATCGCAATCGGTCTTTTGATGAAACGGACTTAACCCCCCCTCACCTGTGTTCATCCAAATGCCCGCTTTTTTAGCTCCCAAACACAACGCTTCAATGGCATTTTTAGATAACGCTCCATAACTCATTGCCGATATGTTAATAATGGAATTAGTGGTGTAAGGTGTTTTGACATAGTGCTCGCCAAAACATATCGTATGGTTTTCTTGATATTGCTCAGGCAGTGTGGGAAACGTACTGTTTGAAAACAACATATCCCCCGGGCTCAACATGCTTCTAGTGGATCCAAACGCCACGGTGGTTTCTACGTTTTTTGCGGCACGATATGCCCAGCTTCGTTGCGCTCTATTAAAGGGCAATTCTTCGCGATCCATGGCAAAAAAGTATTGTCTAAAAAATTCACCAATATGTTCAAAGCGATATCTTAAACGCCCAATGACTGGAAAGTTGCGCATCACTGTGTGTTTGTTTTGATTTCGATCGTAAATGTAAAGCACAATTATAGTAATAAGCGCTAATAAAATGGCTGAACCAAATAACACTAAAAAAATATCCGAAGCGATCGACGCTATTTCATGCATTTTTTCCATCATAATTACTCATAAAAAAAGTGAATAGTAACGATTTTTTAAAAATAAGGACAGCCAAAGAGCAGTTATTGAAGTTATTGAAATTAGAATATAATTTGAACGGACTCTAACTCGATATCCTCTATTTAATTTGTAGCATCAGATTCAAATCAACTCTCACTAAATGAGTGTGTCCAACTTTTTTATTTCCAGATCGATTTTCTGGACCAGAAATAGACTTGCAACTGTTGCTACCTAATAATACAAATTCAGGTACTTCATGTTGCCAAGCTTTCTCAATACCATACGATTTTTAATAGAATTTTTATTTGTTGAACAATACTTTCATCTGTTGATTTAAATGTAATCAATTAATTAGTTAGTTAAAATACCCTTTCGAATTAAATCGGCATGCAGTTTCAAATATTCAATATCGGACAAATAACTTAAATGATGTTCATCTTGTATATTTCTTTGAAACTGAATGTCCTGTAGGTCAGCCTGATTTATCATAAATTTCACCAATGCTTCTAGGCGTTTTATCATCATTGTTACTAATTCGACACGCTCTTTTTGACTTAGATCATAAGCATCGCAAAATACTTTAGCTCTATGTATTTGTTCATTTAAAGTGCCCAAAGCATCATCTGTTTTAGTTTTAAACGGCGCCCAACAATACACTGCATAGGCAATATCCCATAGTTTTGGTGCTGGATGGCAGGTGTCAAAATCAAAAATACCTGTAACCTGATTATTTTTGATTGCAACATTATAAGGTGCAAAATCGCCATGGCATACAACTTCAATAGGGCTTTGTAAATCTAACATCCAAGGCAATGACTCTACTTGAGTGCTTTGGATGAATTTCGCAGACTGTTCATGAAAAGCTTTCAATGTTTTTGCAGCACTGATTAAAACTTCAAGTGATGCAATTTCTCCCACTAAAGGGTAGTTATAGCTGCCCCCTTCTATAAAACTTAAAATCTCTTGATTAGATTCTGTTCGAATAAATTTGGGACATTGGGTAAATCCGTTTTCATGTAAATATATTAATAATTTATGCATGGAGCTAGACCACGGATTTAAGGGACGATGCACTTGGTTTTCTGATAAATAAATGGCATCTTCACGACCACCTGAAAGTTCTAACATTAAAATTTCCTTTATTTGAAGTTTAATCTCGATCAAAAAATGAACTTATACTCGCTAAAAGTATGACAATTATCACTTTTAAATCATAATTTTGAATAATAAACTGAAAGTTTAAAAGTGAGAGTTTAAATTCCAAGTTACAGTCAACGTTAAAAAATCAAATGCGACAATTGACATAATATGTCTTGAGACATATTATGTCGCACGCGTTTTTGAAAAAACGTTATCCAAACAATAACAATTAAATGAATGACACTTTGGAAATTTGATCATTATAAACACTTCACCTCATCTTTAAAAAGTACAGGCTTTTGATTGTGTGTTAAACAACGAAACAATATAATCAATCTATTCTCACTTTTTTACATTTGGTAACAAAGTATCGAGACATGATAGATTTAAAATTCAACTTAAAAGGACTAAAGCATCTTTAGTCAAAAAACTTTAGACAATCGGAGATAAAATGTCGGATTTTTTACAAGAAAATAAAAACGTCATCAATACGCTTAAAGCCCAAGCGAAAGAAGAAATTACACCTCATAAACGAAATATTGCCTTTGTTGCTTCAATTTTAGGTTTATTTTTGTTTACTTATTTTGCAGTACAAATATTAACGGGGTTAATTGCGTTAGTAGCAGCTGCAATCATTTTGCCAGCAATTTGGTTTGGGTTTTATTACATTCGCGCGAATGACAAATATATTAAGCAACGCTTTAGAAACGCAGCTTTAGCGCGTCAAATCAAAGAAGCTTCTGAAAATGCAGACGTTCAATTGCAAAATATGGCCATTGCCAAAGAAGAGTCGATTAAAGTTGCTGCTAATGCACGTGACATGCTAAAAGGTGCCATTCGTAAAATTCAAAACGAGATTAAAAATGAAGCGCCTGATTCCCCAGTTTTAAAATTTGCTAAAGAAAATCTAGCAGTATTAGAACCTGCAGCAGAAAATGCATCTAAAATTGTTGAGTTACGCAACGACCAATCCCAAGCGTTTAAAACAAAAGTAGAACAACATTTAAAAATGAAGAAAATATCCGATATGGCGAATCAAGTCATTGACGCAACCAGTGCAACATTTGATAACGCATTAGACAATATGTTGTCCTTAACTGCGTTTGAAGCCATTGAAGAAGAATTTTACACAGCAACCATAAAACTAGAATCCAGCGTTGAAGATGCGTTACGCATTGCTGAACGATCAAGCTAAATAGGAAATTTCACATGTCAGATCAAGACCCAAAAATGCAAACGAGCTCTAAACTTCTTATCTCAACTTTTTTAGTTTGTGCCTTAATTTGTGTAGGTTTAATTGTGGCTACGGCTTTTTTTGGATCTCCAATGGGAAATTCAGAAACAAAACCTAGGCAGCAACAACCTCAATCACAAGAATCACTTTTTTAATAGGAAATTATCATGCGTAAACTCATAATTATTTTATCAACTTTAATATTCACAACCATCGCATCAGCAGGCGAACTACCATTTGGATCGGGCTCGGTTACGGGTAATTACTATGCAATGATGAACGACATCATTAGTGAAGACTGGTGTGCACCCGAATCAGGTGACGATGTATTAGTAAATACAGCATCAGGCGGAAGCATTGATAATATTGATGGCATGATGAATAAACGTTTTTATGGCGGTATTGTGCAAGTTGATGTACTAAAATACTACGCAAAAACCACCCCAAACAAAGTAAACCAAAACAGTATCGGTATCATTTCTGGTTTGCATACTGAATCCTTCCATTTGATTTTCCCAAATAATTGGAAGCCTGAAGGTGAAGAAGAAAAATCTGGCGGTTGGTTCAGTTCAAAATCTGATGAAGAAGAAACCGTTGCATTGAAGCTTGAAACCTTAATTGGTCAAACAGTGGGCAGCTGGGGTGGATCGTTAGTTTCATTAAAAGCGTTAAGTTCTTTTTATAACCTAAATTTAAATATTGTTGAAATACCTGAAGGTCAAAGAGCTTCTCCAACGATTCCATTTTTATTGGTCGGTGGCCAGCCTTACGCAGCCGTTGAAAATATTCTTAAAACAAATCGTTATACATTAGTGTCGATCAATTATTTAGAATTAGCTGAAAAAGCGCCGTTTTATGTTAAATCAAACCTAACTTATAACATTGGTGGCAAATTGGTTGTTATTCCATCAGTGGGTGTTCAAGCATTATTAGTTGCTAAAAAATTCAGAAAAGAATCTAAAAACCAATTATCAATTGATTTAGCGACCTGTTTAGATGAATCAATTTATGACTTAGCCGATGATTTTGATACTAACCCTAACTGGGAATCTGCTGCTGAAATGTATGAATCAAACGATTCAATCAACTGGACTTATTTTAAATTAAACGATTAATTTAAATATTTTATGATTGATTTAGTAAAAGGTCGCTTCATTTGAAGTGGCCTTTTTTTATGCCAAATTACTATCTACAAGAAAGGCTTTCACAATCACAAAGCTTCAATCAATCACCAAAAACAGATGATTGTTATTTTAAAGTAATGAATCGAACAAGTGATGCCTCTATATTTAAACTTTAAAATTGCGGTAATTTAGCAAGTATAATCATTCTATAAAAATCATTTTGTTAAAAAAGAGAAAACACGAATGACAAAAGACCAATTTAATGAATTTTGCAAAAATCTAACAGCCACCACCTTTGTAGAGCAATGGGGCAACGCGCAAGTGTGGAAAGTGGGCGGTAAAGTATTTGCTATTGCAGGTTGGAATAAAAATGAACAACTTTCAGTCACTTTTAAAACTACTGACTTGAATTTTGATATTTTAAAGGACCACCCAGGCTGTCAACCTGCACCTTACTTGGCGTCCCGTGGATTTAAATGGATTCAACGTTTTGATGACTGTGAAATGAAAGACAAAGAGTTAAAGCAATATATTCAAGATTCCCATGCATTGATTGCCCAAGCATTGTCTAAGAAAAAACAAAGGGAATTAGGTTTGATTCAATAACATTCTAATGAATTAAGATCGAAACAACGCAATCTCAGCATCTGTTAAATAACGCCATTGTCCCACCTCAACATCCAAACTGATTTGTCCTATTTTCTCTCTGTGCAATTTAACCACTCGATTACCAACCTTGGCAAACATGCGTTTTACTTGATGATACTTGCCTTCTGTAATCGTTAATAACACCTCTCTTGGTGAAATAGTGTCTAGTTTTGCAGGCAAAGTTAAACCTGTTTCACCTTGTAATTGCACGCCTTGTTCAAACTTAAGGGCCACATCCTCTTGAATGTCACGTGACAACCCCACTCTGTATACTTTACTGCATTGCATTTCAGGCAGCGTAATATTAAAACTCCAGCGACCATCATCGGTGATCAAAACCAAGCCAGTCGTATCGGCATCTAATCTACCTGCAATATGCAGCTCTGATTTGTTTTCAATCTCTAATAATGTAAACAACGAAGGGTACGCTTGATCCACATTTGAGCAAACCGTATCAACAGGTTTGTGCATTAATAAATAACGAAACGCACGAGTGATTAACTTAACGCCATTTAAAAGCACAGTATTGTTTTCGTGAACTTGAGTAGACTCAATGGTGATGACCTCACCGTTAACGCTCACATTGCCCATGTGTATCCGTTGGATAGCATCAGCTTTGGTTAAATCGGTGCTTTTGCAGATGAATTTATCTAAGCGCATGGCGGTAAATTCTGGGTAAAGTTGAAGAGTATTATCCTTGGTTGACTTGGATTATCAATAAATAAGTATTCACGTTAAACGGATTGAAAAGTGATGAATGCTAAACCTACTCAAGCTTGTTGTTTTTAAAAGAAATACCTAAAAAAACTCTATATGAGCATGCCCTTCGCTAGTTTATCCAGACAGTATGCGCGATAATGTGCCACGTGATTTAGATGTGACATCGCTCACTCATTAAATCCATTCATTTTTATTGAATGTACCCATTTTCAGTTGTTGATTTAACGATATAGCAGCAAAATCTTAATTAAAACTTGTCCGCGCAAAAGTAAGACGCGTTCAAGTCGATCCAAAAAAGAGAAAATACATGAGCAAAAAACAAGGCATTATGATTTGTGGTCACGGCAGCCGTGATAAAGACGCAGAGCGTGAATTTGGTTTAGTGGCCAAAGGCTTAAAACTGCGTTACCCAGACATTCCCGTTGAATACGGCTTTTTAGAATTTTCAGCTCCCAACATTCATATGGGATTAAACAGCCTTATCAACCAAGGCGTTGAAGAAATATTTGCAGTGCCAGGTATGTTGTTTGCCGCTACTCATGCCAAAAATGACATACCCTCGGTATTAACTACATTTGAAGACAAACAACCCAATTTAAACGTCACATACGGTCGTGAATTAGGCTTACAAGACGACATGATCGAAGCCTTTCAAGCACGTATTTACGAATCAATGGGCCTAGATCCACAAAACCCACCAGAAAATCTATACGACACATTATTAGTAGTCGTTGGCCGTGGCACATCAGACACACAAGCCAATGCTGAAGCAGCCAAACTGACTCGTATAGTCAACGAAAACATGGGCTTTGGCTGGGCCGACACCGTGTATTCAGGCGTTACCTATCCATCAGTAGGTGTGGGTTTAGAAAACCTAATGAAGTTAGGTTACAAACGCATCGTCGTTGCGCCCTACTTCTTATTTACGGGTCGTTTAATCAAACGAATTGCCGGTTACGTAGACAAAGTGGCACAAGCTAATCCAAGTATCGAATTCATCCAAACGCCTTATTTGAGTGATCATTCAAAAGTCATTGACGCGTTCCAAAACCGTGTTGAAGAAATCATGTCAGGTGAACTACCTGCAGGTGAAGAGTCATTAATGCACTCATTCAAACGCAGATTGGCAGCTGGCGATGTAGACATTCATCATCACCATGCAGAATTTGTCGACCCACAAGACGATACACAAGGTGAATCAAAATCAGATCATGAACATGCCCATGATCATAGTCATTCTCACCAACATGGGCACGAACATAGCCATGATCACAGCGCTGATCAAACTCACAGTCATTCCCACGACCATAACCACTCTCATGCAGAAAGCCACAGCCATTCTCATGGGGTCTACCAACACATCGGCCACCCAATGGGGCCAAGAACCATGATTGGCGAAGGTATATGCTGTTGTTTTATGGGGCAGTTCACTGATGAAATTTTAGAAGAAGAGAAATCTAAAATTGATGGCGATTGCACCAAGACTGCATTTGCGCATTTGAAGTGATTGTTTGATTTGATATAAAAAAACCAGCTTTTGCTGGTTTTTTTGTTTGCGGGGATGGTTTTGATGGTTGTACTTCAGGTTAATAAAGCTAACTAATGCACCCAGTCCTCAACATTTAAACCTTCTACTCTATTAAACTCTCTCAAATTATTAGTGACTAATATGCAATTCTGAGAAATAGCATGCCCAGCAATACCTGTGTCGTTATTTCCTATAGGAGTTCCAGCATCACTTAATTGTTTTTTAACTAACGCAGAGCTTTCAACTGCGAGTTTGTCCCATGGCAAAATTTCATCAACTCGTTTTATAAATTCAACAACTAATTGTTTATGTTTTGGTGATGCTTTTTTGCCAACAATGCCATAACACATTTCAGCGTAAGTCACGGCAGAAATCACGATACGATGTTGCTGCATCACTTTATTTTGGAGTTTTTGCAACACTTCTAAAGGTTGCTCACGCATAATAAAACTGCAAATACAGGTGTCTAACATATACACAGTTTTAGCCATTAAAATCGCCCTTCATCAGAGATTGACTCTTCGCGGTCGATTAAAAAATCGTCATCAGCATGTTCAATATTTTGTAAAGAAAGCCAATTTTGGCGAGCAGGACGTAAAATAATAGTGTCGCCTTCACGAGAAATTTCAAGCTCACTGACCCCATCAAACTCCAAATCTTTAGGAATTCTCACTGCTTGATTTTTACCATTTTTAAAAATTGAAACCAATTTCATAACCACTCCAACACTCATATTAGGTTATTAGAAGTATATCATTAGTTTTGGCATATACAAGGCATATGCTAATTGGGTGAGTTGCGAAAATGTGTGAGGATTGTTTTAGATACTTATGTTTGAAAATATTCACATAAGTTCGTCTAAATTACTCTCATACAGAAAGCCACGGCCATTCTCATGGTGTATACCAACACATCGGACATCCAATGGAGCCAAGAACAGAGAACTAAGATCGGTGAAGGCATTTTCTGTTGTTTTATGGGGCAATTTACCGATGAAATTTTAGAAGAAGAAAAAGCAAAATTGATGGTGACTGCACAAAGACTTCTCTTGCGCATTTGAATTGATTGTTTAATTTGTGGGGTTGCTTTTTAGGTTTTCCTTTAAGGTATCAAAATGACCATGCCAATCTTACAATGTGTGACTTGATAAGGTTTGCTCTTCGCACTTAGAGTTTTTTCTACAACCGAACGCCTCAAACATCGGCAGCGGTACGTTGTCCGCGTGCTTTTATTAGGTTCTTATTCATAAGTGGCACTATATTCTGGCGGAATTGATATTTCATTAAATACACCACAAAAGCCAAGTATTAAGGTTGTAGAAATAGAAACCCCGATAAGGATTATTACGTAAGCAAGCTTTGTACGTAACGGTTGTTCAATTGCGTTTCGACTAAGCCAATTGAATACAGAGGCTAAGTGGACAAATAAAGCAACAACTGCAAAAAAGTAATAAGGGATAAAAAAGAACTGAAATGGATCTGTATGAAACCCCGCGATGCCATAATAAATATTGGTATCTAATTCTGCGCCAATCCTACCATATAACACAGCACCAACATGGTTTATAAAGAAATACGCTAAGTACAAGCCTGATATTGCTTGCGCCTTTTCGAGAAACCTCGAGCGTTGACCTCTGCGTTGCCATACAAAATAAAGACCACTACATACTTGAAACATTACACATAATAATAAGATACTCTCTGCGATGACATTACGGTAAGCCAAGCGATAAGTTTCCATGAACTCTATATGTTGTTGTACGCCGCCCAGAATATATAGGTGATTAATAAAGTGGAATAAAATAAAAGAGCCAATAAGTAGAGCGGACAACCTATGAAACTTATGTAACATCAAACTTCCTTTTTTGAAGATTTCTCAAATCCTGCCCAGTGGAGGCGTAGCCGCAACGATGTGTACAATAGCTTGTCATAGAGGGCTTAGTTCCAAGGGTTTATTATGATTCTTTAGTGCCACTTTTCCAAATTAAGAATCTACCTGTAAACGTACAAATCAAAAAATATATTAAAAAAGTGAAAAGTAAAATAGGGATAGCAATTGGATATCCATTATAACTATCAGGAAAATAAAATCGACTTATTGATACCCCTATATTGTGAAATATTATTCCAACAAATAGAGATACGGTCATTATTATTGAAATTACACGGATCATAGTTTTTGACATGCTCATTCCTTGAATCCGGAATCATAAAAGGTCTGTAGAAAAATTAACTTTCTTCCACGCTCATTTTTAATTTAATTAATTTCAAACAGTATATTCATTCTCTGAACACTTTAGAACGTTAATTTCACAAAAAAATATTTAAATTGATTGTCGTCATTTTCTTGAAAATTCAATGTATTCAAAATAATCACTCTGGAAACCAGTGATACCAAGGTGTACTAAGGGATTGAAGCTTGGATGATTGATTTTAGTTTCATCAAGCGATCACTTTTTGTTCTCCATATTTACATCCAATTCTTTTTAGGTAGCCTCCAAATTATGGATCATACAAAAATATTAACCACTGCCCATTTACCTTCTTTTGGCCACGTAAATTCGGTAATGGCACGAGAAAACTTTGCATAAATTTAAGCAAAGAATTCGAAAACTCATCAACTGAAATTGGGGTGTCAGTATGAGCTACCAACTTTTTAAAACCAGTCAATATATTCGAGGCTGGATAAATTATTTTGGCATCGCAAAATGTTATCAGCTTTGCTGTGATCTAGATAACTGGATACGCAGAAGAGTGAGAATGGCATATTGGCGACAGTGGCGAAAACCACGAACCAAAGTAGGAAATTTAATGAAGTTGGGAGTTTATTATAAGATGGCAATTAATTGTGGGACAACCAGTAAAGGCCCGTGGCGCAGTGCGAAAACGTTTGGCATTAATGAAGCCCTCTTTGTTTTTTAAAAAGGCAAATGATTATTTAAAGAAGGCGGGATTGGTTTCACTACGTGATGGTTGGATTAAGCTTCATCACACTAAATGAAACGCCCTCGGCAATATGCCCCTGCATTGCTCTATCTCCTAAATCCATTTAGTCGTGTGCGGAGCCGCATGCAGGGTGTTGTGGGGGCTGAGAGTTAAAGACTCTCGGCTACCCGATTATATATTTATAGGTCGGAGGTTCTAACCCAAACCACATCATCCATTAGTTGATTTTTTATTATTTTTTCTTTTGCCTTTACAAGAAGTTCAGCTTTATACTTTTCAAATTGTTTTAAAGGCTCATTTTGGTATGACGATGGGTCAATATCTTGAAGAGCTTCCATCGAGATCCTAAGTGCTATCACCTTTTCATTTACTTTTATTCTACATGAAACACCACCATCTGGAGCATTGATTGCTGATTCATAATATTCAATATTCATAATTTAGTACTCACTTTTGATTCCATAAATATAACGCCTTTGTAACCGGCAGATTTTAAGTGTGGTTTTTTGTGATAAAGTGGCGTAGCCACCATAAAAATTCACACTTAAAATTTGTCCGAGTTAACAAACTTGTTATGTGTTTAACTTAAGACACAAATGCCGTGATCAAATAGCGCATACGCTACAAATAAAACGGCGATTAAAACTGGAAGCCATAGCTCCCGCTTTTTCTCCCCAAATCCTACCCAGTCATTAACTTCATCTAAATGCTTTTTAGCGGATTGGTTATCCTTGCATTGCGGATACAATTCTTTTAGTGCTTTCTGTAATGGGTTATTTCTATATTTTGTGAATAAAAGTACTACTATAAATATTATTAGTACGACTACCGTAAGTATAAAGTTTATTGAGCTTGGAATATTTTGAGCCGATAATGTTGCCATGCAAAATGCAGATAAAGAGATGAGCATAGCTCCCATTTTTACCAATCGAACTTTATTGTCTCTTTTAAGCCGATCTAAGCGATCAATTTCTTCTTGCGTAAGGTCTCTATTTGACATTTATAGTAGCTCTCAACTGGGGATTGGGCACATAACGCTCTAATAAACCGCGCAACAACGCGGAGGCTTCTTTGTGTATACTTCGCGAAGCGAAACACAAAGAAGGCGGAGTGTTTTGCGTCGGTTTTAATTAGTTATACGACTTTTTTAGTGTGGGAAAACCCAACCATCATTATATGTTTATCAAATCTAAAAAAGATGTATTCAATTTCTGAGTTACCACGATTTACTTTCGCAGACCAAGACTCAGGTCTAATCTCAGATATTGTTTCAATTAGTGTAATGTATTCTTCAATGTGCCATTGGATTCTTTCTTTTATTAAATTCTCTATCTCTTTATTTTTAAGATGATCACCTAATAGAAAATTATTAAATACATTCCTCTTTACTGTAGATGCAAACAATTTAATTGTATCTAATTCTGAGGCAGATTTTATTAATTTAATATCATTAATTTTAAGCCTTTTACATATCGAATCTTCAAGGGTACTGTGTTTCTGATCAACTATATCTGCAAAAAAAGAATGCCTAAACCCTTGTTGGTCATTTAAATGTGAAATAGCAGTTAAATAACCACCTAAAGATCCAGCCCAATAATTAAATTTTTCATTATTCATATTTAAGAACGACTCTAGTCGTATAACGCCGTTGTAAATTGCAGTTTTGGAGGAGCCCGCTTGTGCTATCAAGCACAAAAAGGAGCGACGGAAAAACTGTCAATTTAACAACCTTGTTCTGTGTTGGTCGAGCTCACACTCATAAATAAATGCTGGTCCAGATTCGGCTGGCTTCCAACCCTTGCTTATTGCATTTTCAATACAGGACTCGACGAGTTTTGGCGTAACCGAATTAGGATACATATTAATGGCCACATCTGGGCGTTGCCATTTAAATTTTATAGATAGAGTTGCCCCATTTGTATTCTCTTGCTCTACGGCAGCAACCATCGGTCCATCCTGACAAGCTTGAGTGTATGTTGGCCTAGCCCTAACTAACCAGCGATAGTTTATCCCTCCAACATTGATTGCTCTACTGCCTTTTCTAGGTAAACTCATTCAGCCTCCTTGTACACAGAACATGTTATTAGACGGAAAAAAACCTGCATTTCGCATTTTAAATAGTCTCCGTCAATTCGTTTTAAAACCACACTATACCTCAAGTTTGAGGGATTTCAAATTATGTCATTTACTATTTTTTTAAGTGAAATACAGAATCAATCTTCACTATTTTCAAGTCTTGATATTGAAACATAGAATAATTCTTTGTTAACAATACAAACATAGATTTTTTATTTACTATTTTTGTCCGTCTATCTTTTGGGTTATTGTTAACCACTTTGTCTTTTTTTAAGAATTTCGAGCAAAAACATTATAATTAATTAAAGGAGCCTCTGATCTAGAAAGATAAATTCAGGCTTTCAGAAATTTCACTAATCGAGGCACGGTTTTTTAGGAATAACTGGTTATTTCGAAAAATCGTAACGAAGAGTAGTGGGATTTCTGAAAGCCCCGTAGGGCGAGCCATTTAGGCACAAATTGCTTTGTTGATAGTCTTGAAAATGACCAGTCATTTCGCTTCGACTATCGCCGCGCACTTTGCGCCTAAATGACTCGCTGAAAAAATCTTTCTAAATCAGAGGCTCCTAAAGTTTGTAAGATTATTTGGGATTATCTTATCCCTTAAATTTTCAACTTAGTGACAAATACAGAAAAATTCTGTATTTGTATCCGTCTATTTCATTTTACATAGCATCCATGTTTCAACCAAAGTTACTATTTTTTTATGCCCTCCGATCTATTAAATTCGCGGATTCAAATCCGAAGTGCATCATCTAACAAGGTAGAAAAAGAGGTCAGCTGAAGGTAAGCTCATAATCTTTTTCTCCGGCAAGAGATGAAGTGATTATGAGTATAAACCCACAGCTAACCTATGAATAAAGATGCCAGATCTACGCATTAATTAAAAGTGATTTTTCACAAAGAAAAATTGCAGAAATTATTAATGTCAATCAATCCACAATTAGTCGAGAGCTTAAACGCAACACAGGCGAACGCGGTTATCGGTACAAACAAGCACAGATATTGACTGATAATCGAAGGAAAAATGCTTGTAAACCAACAAAGATGACTAAAGAATTGATCTTAACTATAGAGACTAAAATTAGATTGGATTGGAGCCCTGAACAAATCTCAAATTGGCTTCTTAAAGATGAGGCGACACTCATCAGCCACGAAAGCATCTATATTCATATTTGGAAAGATAAGCGTGCAGGTGGTTATTTATACACACACCTTCGTCGAGTTGGAAAAAAATATGATAAACGCCGTAATGGAAAATCAACACGAGGACATATTAAAAACCGAATCAGTATTGATGATCGGCCATCCATTGTTGATTTAAAATCCCGCGTGGGTGACTGGGAGATTGATACCATAATAGGAAAAGGACACAGTGGTGCATTAGTTACTATTGTTGAGCGTAAAACAAAATTTACAGTCGCTGCACAGGTAAAAAGCAAAAGTACAAAAGATGTAACAGCGGCAACAATTAGGCTACTAGAACCTTACAAAGACCTTGTTCACACGATTACAGCAGATAATGGAAAAGAGTTTTCTGGACATGAAGAAATTAGTAAAGCACTTAACGCAGAAATTTATTTTGCGCACCCATATAGTTCCTGGGAAAGAGGGTTGAATGAAAATACAAATGGATTAATTCGCCAGTATTTTCCAAAATTCACTGACTTTAAAACTGTTAAGCAGCAAGAGGTAGATTGTGCGATTAAAAAAATAAATACAAGGCCAAGAAAAATACTGAATTATGAAACGCCATATGATTTAATGCATGAATATCAAGCAGCATTCGCTGCATAGATTTTGATGCACTTCGGATTTGAATCCGCGATTCAATGAAGACAATAAATAATACAATAATATTGAATGTTTGATATAAAAAACACCCCATTATTAGTTTATTAATGTGCGAATAAATAGTAATTTGTCTCATTAATCTACTAATACGCCCAAGGCTAAAAATGAAATACAACAAATTAGGCAGCACCGATCTAGAAGTCAGTTTAATAGGTCTAGGCACCATGACATGGGGTTGGCAAAATACACAAAGTGATGGCTTTGAGCAGATGGATTATGCGTTAGATCAAGGGGTGAATTTTTTTGATACTGCTGAAATGTACGCCATACCCCCCTCACCTGAACGCTTTGGCACCACCGAAAGCATAATAGGTAATTGGTTTGAAAAACGTCAAAACCGTGAAAAAATTATTTTAGCCTCTAAAATTTCGGGCCCCGGTTTGCCTTGGTTACGTGATGGTAAACATCAAATTAATGAAATGTATTTAGACATAGCATTACAAGACAGCCTTAAACGCTTAAAAACCGATTATATAGATGTCTATCAATTACATTGGCCTAATCGTGGATCATACCACTTTGGCAAAACTTGGGAGTTTGATCCTAAGTTTGATATTCAAAAAGAAAAAGCACATTTCATTGAAGTGTTAAATTGGATGGCGTGTAAAATCAAAGAAGGCAAAGTTCGTCATTTCGCGTTATCAAATGAAACCGCTTGGGGATTAATGAAATGGTTAACCTTAAGCGAAATTAATGAATTGCCAAGAGCGGTAAGTATTCAAAATGAATATTCATTATTGTGTCGACATTTTGAAACCGACTTAGCTGAAATATCCTACGCAGAAAACTGTGGACTATTGGCTTGGTCGCCTCTTGCCCGTGGCATATTGAGCGGTAAATATCTAAATGGTGCAAAGCCTGCTGGTAAGCGTTTAACCATGGAAACACGTGCAGAACATCGTCAAGGTCAATCGGTTGATGATGCAACCCGCGCGTATATTGAAATTGCACAACGTCATGGATTAGATCCATGTCAAATGGCTTTGGCGTTTGTAAACCAAAAACCGTTTGTGACGTCTAATTTAATTGGGGCAACAAATATGACGGATTTAAAAAGCAATATTGAATCGGTGAATATTAATTTAAGTCAAGAAATTTTGGATGACATTCATACTGTGTATCGACAATTTCCTGCAGTTTACTAACGGTATTAACATGAGTTAATACTGTTGGTTTTAGCTCAACTCCATTTTTTAAGTAAAACAAACATATAACTGTAAGCATACAGTGCGGTAAATAAAATACTGGGTGCAACGGTTAATGCTAAATTTGGCGTTTGGTTTATGATATTGACGCTAATGACCAATACAGTTTGTACCGCTAAAGGAATGATCGGAGCGAATAAAGTAGCGGGTATTTTTTTGTGATCTGTAAAATTGGCACAACGATCAATAGCATTATTAAAGCTTTGTTTAATCGCCAAATTTTGTGGGGATTTAGCATGAAATTTACAAATAATAGGTGTAATGAACATTAACGAAATGACATTATTTTTATATTTGAATACTAAACGCTCTAAAACAGCTGTAAAAAATAAAGTAACCACGGCACTGTAAGTACCCTGAACTAATGCAGATTTTAACGTGACAGCTCTAGCAATATCATCGGAATAATTAGCCCAATACGCCCAGGTAAAATAAAATACAAATGACACAAGCGCTGATAATACTAATCGGATATTCACTTTTATACCTTTAATTGATTGGTTTATTAGGTTAACACTAAAGGTCTATCTTTAGTTTACTACAAGAGCAAATTTTAAATTAACTACCACAATTGTCTATATTGCCTTGGTGATTTAAACGATTAGCACCATCAAACGTCCAAATAGCACATTGTTTACTTGGGATCCCTAAGTATATAGAGCTAGTATCAAAGCCAATATCTTTTCCAAAATGCCAATTGGGACTTTGGATTTCAGTACAACGCTCATCCGTTTTAACAAACGCTTTAGTTGAACAGCCCGCTGAACCACAGGTACCTGAACTTGCATATACCACAAAAATGTCTGTGGGTTTATTGTTTGCAACATTCAATATATAGAATCCCGTTGTGCCCTCAATTGATGTGAGTCCTTTATTTATTAAATCTTGTGTTTTGTTATTATTATCATTAATCCATTGCTCTGCCTCTAAGCAAAAATCAAGATCCCCCATATTATAATGTTGCATGGATTTCCATGACACTTCAGCCTGACCCTTTAATGAAATAAATAGAATGAAAAAAGTCGTTAAATATTTCATGATTTGTATTTTCCATATTTTGATTGTCAGGTACTTATTTGATAATTTGTTAGATTAAATATCAAATCCAACCGCAACAATACTTTCAGTTTTAAATATTTCATAAAACCCTAAATGTTCATAAAAGCTTAATGCGTTTAAGTTAGTACAAGACACCTTCAAATGAAGTTTTTCAACGTTGTTATGTTTACAATAATCACGAAACGCTTGAAACAATTGTTTACCCCAGCCTAAGTTTTGAAAATCGGGTAAAAGATCAATATGAAAATGCGCTTGATACTGATCTAACCGCTCATCTAATTGTGTAGCATTATGAATAACCGTATTTAAATATGCATCAAGGCCACTCACAGGCGTTGCATTTATGTCATAAAGCGGTTGAATCTGTTTGATCCAATTATTATTTAACCATTGCGTATAGTGTTTGGTGTCAACTACTCCCAATATATAGCCTTTCACTAAATGGTTGTCACATACTACAAAGCAACCCGCTAAATCATAATGTAAATAAGGCGCTGCAAAGTAATGCCCTACTTTGTTGTCATCGCTGATCAGTGACCTTGAATCTTTACCATCAAATGCGGTTTTAGCGCATAGGTCGTATATGTAGGGCAAGTCAGCTAAGGTTGCGTTTCTAATAATCAATTTTTTTCCTTTACAGTCAAATTTTTATTTCAAATGCAGAACACGGTGTACCTTGATGATATTTCATTGTCCAATTATTATTTTTGTTTATCCAAATAGATGTTCTGATAGCAAAGGAGGTTAACTGTCCATCGGATCCAATAATGACCGATTTATAGATTAGTTGTTTAGTATTTTCATCAAAATTAAGACATTCATAATCTTGAGAATGTATGTGTGCTGTTGGTTTTTCTTCTTGTAAAAGCATTTCGTTGATTGTTTTAACATCATAATAAGTACCAGACATGCCGATTTCTCTAAACTCTGGATGCAGCAACTTCTGTACTAAGCTTTGGTTTTGTCTTGTTTCAAATTGGTGTAATGACTTTTCTAATTCAATTAATGCATTCATATCAACTCAGTCTACAAAACACTAATCAGCATTTTAATACTTAAAATAATTAAAAGAACCGCAAATATTTTCTTTAAAATGGCAACGGGTAATTTGTGTGCAAATTTAGCACCTATTGGCGCCATAAATACACTTGTAATTGAGATTAATAAGACAGCAGGTAAATTCACAAAGCCAAATGTATACAGCGTATTTGTGTAGGTAACTGCGTTTGAGCTTATTACGCCATTAATTAAATAGCCTAATGAACCTGCAATAGATATGGGTAAACCAATGGCAGCTGATGTACCAATGGCTTTTTTAATGTCTACATTTTGCCATGTTAAATACGGGACAGTTAAAGAGCCTCCACCAATGGAAACTAACGCTGAGATGGATCCAATAAATGTGCCCGCACCAAACAACCCTGCACTGCCTGCAAGTTGTCTGCTGGGTTTGGGTTTTTTATTTAAAAACATTTGTAAGGATACAAACGCCATAAACGCTGTAAAAAACATGGCCAAATAAACAGAGCGCATGTTAGATGCTATAAATGTGGCTAAAAAAGTACCGAGTATTATGCCTATGGCCATTCGTTTTACTACGGGCCATAGCACTGCTTGTTTTGAATGATGTGCACGTAAACTTGAAAACGAAGTGAATATCATTGATGCCATTGATGTGCCCAATGCCAAATGCACTACATTATTAGCATCTACGCCCTGCATAATAAAAATGGTCGTTAGCATTGGCACCATAATACCGCCGCCACCGATACCTAACAGCCCTGCCATAAATCCTACAAACGAGCCCAATACTAAAAATGTAATAATCCATTGAATGTCTAACATGTTACCTCTGTATAACTGAGTTGATTTAGTCGTCTATTATGCCAGTTTATTTGAAAGAGATGAGTGTCTAATATGAGCAATTGGTCGTGTTTGTTTTATAAGCGAATAAGCAACAAATGTGTTCAATCAAATTGAGTTGATTGAAATTTGTTGAATACTGATTTTTTTGAAGGGATTATATTGTGGGCATAGTTGTTATGCTTAAAGGAATTCAGGCATAACAACAATGTTGTATCCAGTGGTTGGTCAGTTTCAAAAAATAAATGAAATTACTCCAAACCTGCTCGTTTAAAAAATATTAGCTTAAATGACGTTTAATTTTGTAGAGAACTTGTGAGAAATGCACCATTCATATCTTGATGAGTCAGCAAGTTAGTTTTAATTAACAGGGCTTCTAAATCGTGATATTCAGTGCTGTTGTCGCGTTGTTTAAAAGCCAAATCGTTGCAGTCAGATCGTAATTTCGCGGTGAGTGAACACAGAGCATTGACGGCTTCTTCATTGTTTTGATGTTGTGCAAGAATATTAGCACCCAATAAGTATGCGGCTTCATATTCTTGAATGGCTATTAACGCGTCCATTTTTTCATTGATTGTTTGCATATTTGAACTCCCTTATTTTAAATTAATGGATTTTTGAAAGTATGAATTCATTTAAACATAAACCCACACTACTGTCTTTGCAACGCTTGGCATGTATTAACCAAATCGAATAAATACCTCTAAATTTCTCAGTAATGAGATGGGTGCGATCTGAAGTTAACACATTGAATCTCACCAGCGTTTAAAGCTTAAAATTTATGAGTAGAAATTCAGGGGTCGGATCCAAAAAACATGAATTTTATTTAACCTGGGGTCGGATCCAATTGTATAACGAATATTTAATATGCGGGGAAACAAAAAATGGATCTGACCCCAGGCTAGCGAGACTTGGATCCGCCCTGCGCAATTATGGTTTCGACTTTATTGAGAGTGAGTCAGGGTAAATGGTCTTTACCATTTTATAATCAGTGGCAATATTGGACGTAGATCTTTAGTTAATTGTTGTTTACCACGATCTAATGTCAGTTCAAGTAGATGTTCATTTTCTGTAACAATATCCAATTTATGGGCTGACCCTGAGAATCGAAGTGTCTTTGACTGTACTTTAATAGTTGTTGTAAGTCGAATATGACTAATTGTTTGAAAAGTCCCTACTTTCTCTTGAGCTTTATACGGTTCAATAAAAGGCAAATAAATACATAAAGGCTCGGCTAGATTTTCAGAATTATCACCAATATGAAACGCTTTAGGTGCTTCAAAAAAATCAGGTTGATAGGCCCAGCCATCAAAAGGCACATTAAGCGTATTGTCATTTCTACGTCTAAAAATCAGGCCAAATGGTGATGCGTCTTTATTCTTAATTCGTTTGGGTAGATTTAAGTTTTTTGCAGGCCCATTATTCGCTTCATTAATATCTCGAATATACAATATTTCCAGCATGCCATTAGAAAACTCAAAACGGCGATTGGAAGTGCCCTGTCCTTTATGATTCCGACTAACACTTTCTTTGAGCCCCATTTCAAGCAATACCTCCCCTGCTTTTATTGGTTTGTCGGTTAATATAAAGAAGTGATCTAGTTCTAAATCCATCATTATGTTTTCCACCTTTATTAAAATTGATACCATTCAACCCTGTATTTCAGCCAACATACCGTAAAGCAAAAAAAACCAGCAATGGATGCTGGTTTTAAATATTACTCATGAAACATATATTCTACGAATGGTTACTGAATATCTTCACATACACCATCTGGACAGTAGATTTTGTATTGCCCACTTATGGCTAACATACCAAACATGTATAAACAGCCGTCATAATAACGGTATTACCCAGTTGAAGAATTTGGATCCGACCCCCTGGCTATTCAATTGACAAAATAAAACCAGTAATTAACGCCCACCTGAAACATCTAATATTGCACCGTTCACATAAGACGCTTCGTCTGAAATTAACCAAATTACCGCACTTGCCACTTCACATGGCTCTCCTGCCCTGCGCATTGGAATATTATGTTTGAGTTTTTCAGGCCGGTTGATATCCCCAGCATCACCATGCATTTCAGTATTGATTAATCCAGGTCTTACCGCATTCACTCTAATGCCGTCTTCGGCCACTTCTTTTGCTAAACCAAGTGTGAGTGTATCGATCGCACCTTTTGAGGCGGCGTAATCTATAAATTCGTTGGGTGAACCAATGGTTGCGGCCACCGACGACAAATTAACAATACTGCCTCCTCGGCCTTCTTCGCTGATGACCATGCGTTTAACGGCTTGTTGAGTGCAAATAAATGTCCCAACAACATTAATATTAAATACGTTTTTTATGCGATCAGAAGACATATCCGTAAATTTTGAAATAGCCGTGATGACCCCTGCGTTATTAATTAGTGCATCTAATCGGCCAAATTCAGAATCAATTTTTTCAAACAGATCAATAATCTCTTGCTCAATGGCAAGATCCATTTTAATTGCTATTGCATAACAACCCAGCTCTAGAATGTAATCAACTATTTTTTGCGCTTCTATGGGTTGGTTTCGATAAGTGATGACTACGTCCCAACCTTGTTTGGCTGCCAATATAGCACTTTGTGCACCTATGCCTCGACTGCCACCGGTAATTAATACAACTTTAGATTCCATCACAAACCTCACAAAATAATTCTTTATTGATTTAGATTTTTGTATAAAAACACAACTTGTGTCTGTCCGAGTTTTTCTTGTTTAAATACCTCATAACCACGACGCGCATACATGGCTAAATTGGCTTTACTTTGTTTACCTGTAAATAATTCTACTCTGTCAGCTTCAATAAATGATGACTCTAACGTGCTTAATAATTGAGATCCTATTCCCTGACCTTTAAATTCTGATTTAACCGCCATACGACCGATATGGCAAGTTGAACCATGTAATTGTGCTTGTCCACTTCCAATAATTTGATCATCTTTGACTATTTTTAATATCAGTTTATTGTCAAATTCAGCTATTAATTCTTCTAACGTTTGAGTTAAAGGTGGAATGTTAAAATCATTATTTAACTCAGCTTCAGATATGTACGCTTGTTTTTGTATTTCTAAAATTATGGGCGCATCTTGTACATTTGCTTTGCAGATATTTATTTTATTCATAATGTATGAATCACATTTTCAATACAAATTGCGCAATAGGCATCGTTTGCTGCGTATTGAATTTGTGTTGGGCTTAACGGATAAGTGCCCCAATTTGATTTTTGTGCTCCCTTCCCTAATCGTTGTTTTAGTACAAACGCTACAGATGCTCTTGCACCCAGTGGCTTTTTTTCACCAGCTAAATGTTTAACAGTCACGGCTAAATCTTCAATATTTTGAATATGAATGTCTAGTTTAGTGCTTAACTCTTTTTTATCACCTGCCAGTCCAAACCCTACTTTTTTAATATTGGGATTGTTTAACAATTGACTTGCCGCATCAACAGCAAAGGCAAATCTTGTCGGAAATAAAAAAGCATCCGTTGCATTCGCTAATTGAATAAGTGTAGGACCCGGACAAACCTGCCCTTTACGAAATATGGGTTTGCTTTCGGTATCAAAACCAAGACTGTGTTCATGTTGTAAAGTCACTAGCGCCAATTGAGCTTGCTCTTGAGTGTCTACAATATGTATATGTTCCATATCGAGTCCCAAATATAAAGGCAATTCTCTTATTTGTTCTTTTGTAGGACGTGCCATGTTTATCTCTTTTGCAAAGGTTAACAATACCGCGTTATAACATAGACAGGCAAACTTTACATTCTCCTAAACATTAAAAATAAATATAAAAATTTTAAAAAAACCTTGAAATGGAAATTGATGACCCTAAATTAAAAATGGTAGGCGGTGAGGTTAAGCTGACCTACATTAATTGTTTTTTAATCTTATTTCGCTTTTTAAGGAGGTTCTATTATGAACTCAATTGATTTATCCCCACTTTATCGCAGCAGCATTGGTTTTGATCGTTTAGCAACATTACTCGATAGTGCAATGGCTTCACAGGACCAGTCAAAAGACTATCCATCATACAATATCGAAATGTTTGATGAACATTGCTACGCCATTACCCTTGCGGTTGCAGGTTTTTCTCAAGAAGATATTGATATTCAGGTTAACAAAGGGGTGCTGACAATCAGCAGTAATAAACCTGAAAATAAAGAGGGGAATTTTTTACACAAAGGCATTGCTAATCGGGCATTTGAGAGAAAATTCAGCTTGGCTGATTATGTAGAAGTTATTGATGCAGATCTGTCAAACGGATTGTTAACCATTAATTTGATTAAAGAAATTCCCGATTCCATGAAACCCAAAAAAATCACAATCAATGCAAATAATCAGGTTTTAGAGCATAAGGGTAAACAACACGCAGCTTAATTGCTTAATTGCTTAATTGAAAATAGCAGTGAACTTATTGAGTTCACTGCTATTAATCTCGAGTTATATCTATCAATGTTTTTTGTTCATAAATTCAGTGATTAATGTTTCAAGTTTATCGTCCAGATTATTCTCAAATTCATCCAGATCAATCTTAAGCAGATTAAGATATTTTTTAGCTTGGGTGTGACTTATGTTGTTCCCAGCAAGAATACATTGCATTTCATTTAGGGTTTTATCATGTCTTGGGATGATATTTAAAGCAATGGCGTGGGACTCAAGGCTGTCCAATTGGGTGTGAGCAAAGTTGCAAAATTCATCAATCAATCCCTTACCTTGCGGCCCTAAACAGCCTGGCTCTAATCTGTACAGTACTGATAGTTTTTTATCATTAGATAGCACACCGCTCATGTATTCGCCTTTAATTTATCCGCAAAAATTGAATCATTATATCCTTCTAACTTTAGCACTTAACCATCATGCTAACTGAATTGTTTCAAGTTTTATTCTTGTAGTCGTAGGTTTGCCCATTTTGCTTGTGTGAGTAAAGCCAAATCATCAGCATTTAGCTCTATCTCTAAGCCTCTGCGCCCTGCACTGACATAAATAGTTGGAAAATTCAGGGCGGTTATATCCATAACGGTTTTCAGCTGCTTTTTTTGCCCAATTGGACTGACACCACCTAAAACATACCCTGTAGCACGAATCCCCTCTGACTTGTCAGCCATTATGGCTTTTTTTGCCCCTACGGCTTTTGCAACGTGCTTCATGCTTAATTGAGACGAAACGGGCAATATAGCCACAATCAATTCACCATGATCGATGCGAACAACCAGTGTTTTAAATACTCGATTGGGTGTTACTTTTAAGATTTTTGCCGCTTCATCTCCATAAGACTGACTCGATTCATCATGGGTATATTCATGAATTTTATGACGTGTTTTATGTTTTTTAAGGATATTAATTGCTGGGGTTATTTCTAATCTCGTAATTACACACAGATGTCTTAAAGTTTAAAATAATGAATCAACTGATTTTTAATTTTATTAACGGTACCCTATCACTTTATTCAGACGGTATCTCACATGTCAATTTACACTATAATATTTATTATTTTTACAGCATTAATGATTGTTTTAAATTATAAGACTCGTTCTAAGCGTTTAACCCATCAAGAAATAAAAGCACAACGCATACAAGAACAAGATGACAAAAAACAACGAGCAATCGATCGTATGCCCAGATTTGGTTATTATATTTATCACATTGCTCCCAAAGGCACACCATTAGATGAAGGATTCATCGGTATGACCAATACGTTAGACGAGTACAAAGAATATTTATTTACCAGTTTAAAATCAGGGAAACATAATAATAAAATCCTTCAAAAAGCGTGGATTGATTTTGCGTTTACTGAACAAGATTTTCATATTATTCATGAAAATTTAAGTGGCAGAAAAGCCTGCGAAAGAATGGTTGAATTACGCAGTCAAAACTATATGGGTTGGAATGAAGCGATAGGTGGTTGGGCGTGGAATAATTCATTGTTTCGTGATTAATGCAACTATAAAAAGATTGCGTCAAACCAAAATGACTTATTATTTATAAGTCATTTTTTTCGTTTTTATTTTCATCAATCGTGTAATTCTTATTTTTATGTGGATCAACAGCTGGTTCATATTGCGCATTAATCGTATTTAAAAATGCTTCATCTTCTAAAAATAACGCAAAGTCACTGTCATCGAGAAATTGTTCTGCTAAATGACCTAACTGTCGGGAGCGTTTAGCGGCCACAAGTAAAGCCGGTTTGTTTTCAACTAAGGCGTAATAACAGGCAATATTGTAAACCAACACACCATTTTCAAAGGTGGTGACATCAAAGTTTTTTTCAAACATTTTATCAAACACACAATCAATAGTTGCGGGTTGTTTTTGCTCCATGGCTGCTACTAAAGACTGACTAGCAATCACTGAGTGATTATATAACGTACTGTCTTGTGCCGTTTGTTTATTTAATAATGGCAACAAATCGTCTACGTAGAGCTGAAATAACGCGAGTATGGATTCAAACTCTCTAGAAAGTGCATGGTTATTAATTTGAATTGCAATATATTGTGTGGCATACGCAGCGTATTCTTTTTCATATTCATCGGTTTTGGTTAAGTCGTGAATACTGCTCATTAATGTTTCTAAATTAGCATGACCGTAAGTTACGGCCTCATTTAATGCTTTTAATTTTGCGCGTTTAATTCTTGGGGTATCGGGTAAATGTGTAGTTATAGAATATTGAGTTAACTCAACAGTCTTGCCTTTAAATTCAAGTAATACTTTTAACGAGGCACTTATGTCTGTTACCTGCTCAAACACCACATTAATATTTATTGGCGTTTTTGTTTTTTTATTGGATTGTTTTTTAGTTAACGATTTAACAATAGCGGCTAATTCGTCTTGATCAAACACAATCTCAAAAATTAAATCCGTATAGTCCTCAGGGTTATGAAACCAATGGGTGTCTTGTTTGATTGATGTAAGTTGAAATACACAGCGGTAGTGCTTAGTTTTGACATTAACACTTATTTGCTTTGGTAAATAATAAAAAGGCTGAGGTGCCGCTGCTGCGTTATTGGTGACAACATATTCATGCATGTCACGCTGTCCTATTTGATAAAATTGAGCATTTATTTTTGGATCAACAAAGCTTACATGGCCCCAAACTTCCTCTTGGGTTTCTAACCCTTCTGTGTGAATAAACCAAGGTTGAGGATATTTTTGATTGGGGCTGGAAAGGCTTTTTTTACGAACAAGGTAAAAACCCACGTTTTTTTCGTAATAATGATTTAAATTATCTGGCGTACCTGAATATCGATAGGGTAAATATTTATATTTTAATAGTTTAACATCAGGTTGATTTGGAAAATCATAAACAACAAAATTATAAAAATTAACCAAGCGTTTACCACTTTGATCCTTTGATTGTTTGTCAGCAAACACACGAAAAAATAATGTTTCATCGTTGATTTTAAAATCCACAAGGGCGTCACCAAACCAATATCGATCTGGAAGATTATTCCAAGACCCACCAAAAAATGGAAAAATAATAGGTGCCATTATTTGCCCACCTAATCCTTCTTCAAGATAGTATTTTCGTTTTTTAAATCCGCTCACCGTTAGAGGCGCATCCACATCTTCTGCATATGCAGCCCCGACCCAATCGGGATTTACAGGTGTAAACCGGTCTTGGTATTTTTTTGTATACCCCGTCATACTGCTTTGACTCCAAGCCATGTCTTTATAACGCTCGTCATCTCCAGATCGATTGACTGCTTTTCGTTTGTGAGGAATTTCAATGATTGTACTTTTTTTGCCAGTTATTAAATAAGCAAACGCACTATCACTAGAAAAATCAAATTCTACAATATCGGCTTGATCCAAGAGTTGAAATAATTGCTTATCTTTGAATTGACTTGCGTCGATATGCTCATTGTATTTTTTGTCCTGTCGCTCACCCGTTAATACCCAATCATTATAGTAATTCTTAGAAAAATAATAACCCGAGCTGTACCAATGTGTATGACTCTCAAAAGTGTCGATCACCTGTCCGTGATTGTCTATTCGCCAAACGTGGCTGTCTGCATTTATAAATAATTGTTGTGATTTAGGCTCGTACATGACGCCTCTCACTTTTCCGTCAATGATTTTGACAATTTCGTAATTATTTGAAGTGATATTGCCGTCAGCAAGATTTGGGTAGGTGATAGATTGAGCGACACTCAAATTGGAGAAAAAAGACATAATGGCAATACTCAAGGCACAAAATTTAGTAGATTGGTAATTTATAACATACCGCGTTCGAAAATGATTTAAATCGAACATTACCAAATCACAGTTTAGGTAAGCTGACTTCCAAATGTAACTTTAACCATTTATTTAATAATCTTGGGCGATGCATCAAGCATCGTGATGTCCTGAATGTTAGCGATTGAATTTCCACCAAATAAAAGTGGCGTGACATTCAATGTTACTTGTATTGTTTGATTGCGGGTTCTCATTTCACTTAATACTTTAGGGTATAGTTTTTTATAGGTTTGATTAGACACAAAAACTTGATCATACCCTTCAATATTTATTGCTTTATTTCTCAGTATTTTTTCAAAAAGTTCTCTATTTGACAACGTTATCTGCACCATTTTAAAAGTTACGTTTGCTTGAATTTGATACTCATCACCGTGTTTAATTCTGTATAAACATAGGCATGTTAAAAACCAAGTACTGGTCAAAAAAAGTACAACCCATAAAATAATCATGATGCTCTTAACCAATCAGAAACCAAAATGGGCACCAGCTCAGTCGCATTTCCTTTAATTAATTTATAACCGCCGGGTTTTTTATCGAGCTGTTGCGTGATGATGACTTTCTCAGCATTAAACCGTGCTTTTTTTAAAATATTGGCCGCAGGATAAACACTCAAAGACGTACCAATTACTAATACTTTGGCGGCGGTAACTAAGTGTTTTCTAGCGACTTCATAGTTTTGAATGTTTTCACCAAACCAAACAATGTGGGGTCTTAGCTGACTGCCCTGCTCGCATAAATCCCCAAGTTGTATGGGTTTACCTTCATCGTATAAATACGTCAATGCTTCATTTGAGCTGCTTCTGGCGTATTTTAGTTGGCCATGTACATGAATCACATTGGTTGAGCCTGCGCGTTCGTGCAAGTCATCGACATTTTGAGTGATGATCACCACTTCATATTGCGTTTCTAATTTTGCTACGGCTTCGTGTGCGGCATTGGGTTCAACTTCAAACGCTTGTTTTCTTCTGTCATTATAAAACTGAAGTACCTGTTTGGGATCTTGTTTCCAACCTTCAATTGTTGCTACATCTTCTACTTTAAAATCATTCCACAATCCGTTTGAATCACGAAAGGTTTGCAATCCACTTTCGGCGCTGATGCCTGCACCGGTAAATACCACAATTTTTTTTGGATTAATCTCAGGTTTCATTTTGCATACTCTCTATTAATTCTTTGGCAACTAAATCCACTTCGTCGTGATGATCCGATGCAGTCGGGTTATTGATGATTTCAATTAACATAGACTTCATGCTGTCCTGAACCTGTTTATTTGAAAATGGCAAAATTTGAGAAATTATCCAGTATTTCCAAGTGGCATCATCTGACTTTAAAATTTGTTTTATGGGCTCTATTATTTCAATGCCTGCTTGAGAAAGCCTGGGTGCAATATAACCTGCCACGGGCCAATTAATATCTTGAACCCAAGTTAATAACTCTACTAAATAAGGCTCTAGCTCTTTATTTGATAAGTTATCTAAATTGGATACCGCTTCAATGTCTGATTTGTTTTTCGGAATAATGTTCATCATTTAAGTCCTGTATAGCGTTTATGAGCGAATAATAAATACACAATGGCAGATAACAAACCTGTTAACCCACCTAGATAACTAGCGTTATGCATAAACCCGACTCGCACAAATTGCACGGGGTGGGTCACATCAGACCATATCCAACTCTGATATTGTTCTATAGATTGATCATTAACCACGATATAACCATAAATCAAACCTAGACAGCCAGTGATTAAACCAACTAACACCACAACTAAAAATGACTTGAACAATTCAATGGCCATAATTTTAGGACTATCAAACAAAAAACCAAATAAACCTAACACGATAAACACTAAGACACCCATCCACCATGTGGCTTTTGCTCCCACCACTGCCGCACCTAATCTTGGAAAATCTTGAGCCCAGGGTGTATTAAATTGAATGAATTTAAAATGGGTGAAATATTCAGTTGAAAAAGAAAAGCTGATTTGATCGTGCACACTGCCGTATAACCCCGCGATTATAATCGCTGGAATAAACATTAGAAAATAGACGCCTGTTTTATTTAAATACTGCATTTGGATCCTTTAAATATTAAAAACTGATAAACAAAAGGCAAACTGGAGCTTAACCCAATCCCTAATAAAATAAAAAGTAAAATTTTGCGCATCAAGGATTTACTCAGAGTGTTACCCAATGGCAATCCAATTTTGGCACCAATATAAATGGCGGGAGTCAGCATGACACCCATTAATATAGATTGCACTATGCTTGATTCAAAAGTAAACGCCATGATTAAAATTTGTATGGGCAACGAAATTGTAAATGCAGCAAATAGAAATCCACGTATTTTTTGTGTAGACCAATCGTGCGCCATCGCCCATAAAACCAAAGATGGGCCACCCATGCAACAGATTCCTGCAAGTAAACCACTTGAGCTAAAAGCAAGGCCTCTCCAACCCCAATGTAATTTAGCCTGAGGTTTAAGTTTGATTGAAATGCGTTTGTGTTGATGACGAATCATGTACATTTGTTGATGACACCCAAAACTGAAAATAGTATCAGTCCAGTCAAGTCATGCAGTCTCTTGGTCGATTTTATGTACGTTACGTTAATGAACATTATCAACCTTTGGGAGGGACGATATCGCTCTACTTTGGTGGGCTCAGACAATTATTTTTTACAACTATGTCGTAATATTGAAATGAATCCTGTGCGTGCAAAGATGGTGGATCATCCAGCGAGTTACCCTTGGTCAAGTTAGGGGAATGCGTTAGACAAAGACATACAATTATTAACGCCTCACGATTGTTATTTGAATTTAGGAAAAGATGATCAAGCACGTAAATTTCGGTATCGTTCGTTGTTTGATGATGAGATTGAAGCGCTGCCGTTACAGCAAATTCGCGATGCAACGAATAAGTCTTAGGCGTTGGGTGATGCACGATTTATCGCTCAAATTGAACAGCAGCTTGGTGGAAGTGTGTCGCCTGTTGATACAAGTGGCGATAAACGATCTGAACAATATCGTACGGGTTTGTGAACCTTTTAGTAAAAACGAATTGGTCAAAAGTTGGTCAACAGCTCTAACCCTTAGATTTGTGCTCTATTTTAGTTTTGTGATGTTTTGTTACTTATTCAGTGTGTCTTGATTGGTGATCTTTTTCAGAAATATCTTCCTTAAGCTTTTTATTTTCTATTTCTAAATCGGGCATCATTTTCATGCAGTTAATTTTAATGATTCATTTCTAAAAATCATCATAAATTTTATTCGAATGTGGAATGAGCTTAGATACATCTAAACCACGCAATAACCAATCTAGTTGTTCAGTTGTAAATTCAATGCAATTTTGGCTATGTTTTTTTGGCCATTTGAATTTATCTTCTTCTAAACGTTTATGCCAAAGACAAAAACCAGTTTGATCCCAATACAGAATTTTAAGCCTGTCACGATGTTTATTACAAAAAATGAACAGTGCATTTTGAAAGCAAGATTGTTCGAGTTCATCAGTGACTATCATCGATAACCCGTTGATGGCTTTTCGAAAATCAACCGGATCACGATGTAAATAGATGTGTTCAAAATCGAAATGAGACTTCATTAAACCATCGCCTTACAAAAATCAGCCAACCAATTTGGATCGTTCTGCTGGATTTTAATTTTGATGTGATTCAATTCGATAGTGATCGATGCAGCTGTGGTTATTTGAGAATCAGACTGAATGACTTTAACAAATACTGACTTTTTATGAGCGGTGTCAGATTGAGTGTTTTTGGATTTCGTAAAATTTCGTTTACTTAGCTGGAGGTTGAGATATTTTGCATTTAACTTATTTTGTCGACAAAACTCGGCTTGGCT
Organism: Marinicellulosiphila megalodicopiae; assembly: GCF_045862395.1. NCBI lineage: Bacteria > Pseudomonadati > Pseudomonadota > Gammaproteobacteria > Oceanospirillales > Marinicellulosiphila > Marinicellulosiphila megalodicopiae. The sequence goes on along the minus strand of NZ_AP023087.1, from coordinate 2,272,089 downwards.
TAATTTGCTTTGCTGGAAATTCGAGATAATTTCATCCCAGTTATATTTTTTAGTGCTCATGTTTGATGCCTCTTTTTAAAAAGAGGCTAGATTAAACTGTGAATGGATGATTTTCTAGAATGTGGTTCGTTCGGCGCTTACTGGGCACTAGTTAGCTGAGTTGTATTCTCTTTTTTTAATTTCATAGTCAAAATTCAAAAAATAATCTTTCGATAACTTTTCATTATTATCTTTCCAATCTTTTTTTATGATTAAATATATGTCTAGATACTTAATTTTGCTCTGTATTTCACTTAAATAACTATCGCCATGATAATTAGTCAATAAACGCTCCAAATACTCAAATAACAATAACTCTTCATCGGTGTCAATATCATACCTATTGTCATATGCATTGAATGCAATTGAATTTGCAAAGTAAATATATGCTTTTTCTATATCGCCGTTACCTATTAATTGTTCTTCATGTTTTTCGATAAAATAATATGAGTATTTAATACAATCTATCGTCATACTTTGATCCAAAAATGAATTAAAGCCTTTATTACTCACATAATTTATATCCGGATTATAGTCTAAAAGTAACTTAAAAAATTCTATTTTATGCGGCAAACCACATGAAATGAGGTGGTATAACATAGGCCTCCCCCTGACCTGATAATTAGGATCTAATCCATTATCTAATGCAATTTTTAAAACTCTGATATCTTTATTATACATTCGAGCAATCAATGAGCTTTTTCCATCTTTCCAAGGCAAAGTAATATCTGCTCCATTTTTAATCAGCCATTCAAATGATTTCAATTCTTCATCAAATAATGACCACATTAAAACGTTATAACCTTTTGTTCCTCGTTTATTGATTTCTTCAGCCGTATAATTTGCGCTTTCTAAAGATTGAACATCTCCAGAAAATGCAAAGTTCAATAAATCAATCATTCGTTGAGACTCGAATACTTCATTAGCATATAATCCGAGTACTTTTGAATTTTTATTTTTTCCTGAACCACTGCAAGCAATCAAAATTATAAAAAATATACTAATTAGGATTTTGTATTTCATTTATTTTCTCCGAAATAACTTAGACTTACATAATAATCAAAATCAGGACTATTGTGTCGTTTTTTTAGCATGTGTGATGAGATGGACACCCAAGGTATGCGTCATAATGCGCAAATAGTATAATTAATCTTCAACCAAAAACAATTCAATAGGGTCAAATCGTACGCCGTTACCGGCAATATATCTAGCAGGTTAAAGTCCTGTCCTAGGAATTACTCATTCACCTAGGTAGCACTGAAAAGCAGTGTTCAAGTAATTGGATGCTGTAAGTTTTTCAAAGGCGAAACCGCAGACCGCAACGCAAGTGAATCTGTTTAGCCTCGTTAACTAAATAAGGACGCTGACTCTCTGATTTGAAGGGGAAAGCTGTCATCTTTCAATCAAAAATATGATTTCTAATCTGTCTTTTTTAGACAGTCACAAACATGTTTAATGAGCATGAACGAAAGAGTCCTTCGGGGTTATAAGAGTGGTATGTGGTGGAAGATACATTGTGCAGGACGGGAGATCCAATAAGGTGATTTTTGCAGAATCAACGGTCATTTATAAGCGAAGAGCGAAATGATGACGGGCTTTATTGGAAGTCAGAGGGGCTAATAGTACCGTTTGAGGGTGAGCGACAACATAACGACACCCAAGGGAAGTGGCTCTACTTTATTCATGTAACCAAAGAGGAAAAGGCTCAGATGATTGCATTATGCTATTAACATCTTCCAGTTTGAAAAAACGAGTCGGTGACCTTCAGAGGAAACTATTTCAAAAAGCCAAACAACAATCCACATTTTGCTTTTATTCAATCTATGACAAGGTTTATCGTTTGGATGTCCTGCAATATGCTTACGAACTTGTTAAGAAAAACAATGGCAAACCTGGTTTAGATCGGGTGACATTTGAAACAATAGAACGAGAAATATCAAAGTGGCGTTACTTAAATATTTTACAATCTAAGCTTAAATTTAATTCCTATCAATCCAGTCCAATTAAACGTGTCGACATACCGAAAGGTAATGGCGAAACTCGTCCGTTGGGTATCCCGAATATTGAAGATCGAATCACCCAAATGGCTGTTAAAATTGTCATTGAACCAATTTTTGAATCGGGCTTCAGTAATAACAGTTACGGATTTCGTCCTAATCGATCGGCTCATCAAGCCATGAACAGTATTACTCAATCGTTAAGATCGGGACATACACAAGTGATTGATGCTGACCTGTCGAAATACTTTGATACCATCGCGCACGTTAAGCTCATGAAGTTAGTATCGCTGAGAGTTTCTGATAAGAAAGTATTAGCGTTATTAAATCAATGGTTAAAGTCGGTGGTGATCAAAGTAGAAAAGAGCGGAAAACAAACGGTTATTGCAGGTGGTAAGAAAAGTAAATTAGGCACACCTCAAGGTGGTGTTATCTCGCCATTATTGGCCAATATCTATCTGGATGTATTGGATAGAATATGGGACAAACACAATTTAGCATTTAAATTAAAAGCGAAAATAGTCCGATACGCTGACGATTTAGTGATTCTTTGTAAAAATGAAACAGATGCATCATATAAAGTGTTAACACAAGTTTTGGGTAAATTAGATTTACAACTTAATGGAGACAAAACTGAAGTGGTAGATTCGCTAAAAGAGAAGTTTAATTTTCTAGGTTTTGAAATTTCAATGGCAAAAAGCAAACAATCAGGAAAAGTATTCCCGATGGTTGAGCCGTCACAGAAATCGATGAAAAAAGTAAGTGAGAAGATTAAATTTTACACTCGAAGAGCGATGAATCCAGTACCGATAAATGAAGTGGTTAGACAATTAAATGCAACAGTCAGAGGCTGGTGCAATTATTTTTATTATGGTTACGGTCATCGAAAAATAAAGAAGATCCGATACTATATGGAAGAAAGTCTGCGACACCAACTAAGGTACAGACACAAGGTGAGAAATAGAGGGGCGAGTTATCATAAATTTCCAAGGCAGTATTTGTACGGTTATTTAGGGTTGTATCAGCCACCAGTAAAACCGCGTTGGAAAGTTGTGCATGCTTGAGAAGAAGGATATCGGAAAGCCGTATGCGGGAGAACCGCACGTACGGTTTGATGAGGGGAGGCTGTCATGTTTTTTTAGATGTGGCTGTCTTCTACTCTATTTGACTTCAGACCGCAGGAACACACTAGTGTTGTCCGAAGTCAAGCTTTGACCCCCCTTTTTTTTTGTTCGATTGATTTTATCACTATGAAACAACTAAGGACATCCATTACTTAAATTCAGTTAAATTTCAAAATTGGGACTTATCAAACTTTTGGATGTCCCTAGTTGTTTTAGAGATGGGCGCCCTAGTTAGTCTCGATTCTTAGATTAATTCAATTTCTAAATGTGGAGTAATATCGGTACCTTTTATTTTTTGCAACATCATCCGTCTATTTATTTCATGTGCGATATCATTAATTCTTTTAATTTGTAAGGGATTATAAATATTTCTTTTCAATCTAATTATAGATAAGCCTGAGTATTCGGAAGGCGCTCTACCCAAAAATAAATCATTTACTTTATCAAAACATAAAGACCAAACTAATTCGCTAAAACCGGAGAATGAATGACGAATATAATTATCAAATGTCACACTCTCATCTAACGTAACAACCACATTATAATTTAATTTTTCGTCATTGAGCTCTGGATTTAGATTAAATAAGTCATTTTCCAATTGAACCTCAATTTTGTCATTTTTAAGAAATTCGTCATCATTCCATTTGGCAAAATAAGTACGACTAAAATCAGCATGATTGACCATTCTACAAATATTATTTTTACCCTCATAAGATATATTTGCAATGTAATCAGTGCTCCTAGGCAATACTACATTACTAGGTAGTTGTTTGAAGTTGGTGTCGTAGGCGTAAAGTATTGGCTCGTAAAAATAAACAACATATAAGATATTACTTTTTGCATAGGCAAAATTTATTTTTTTATTACTATCTAATTTTACTAATTCAATATCATTTCTAGAATTCCATACATAAATATTATCAAATATTTTTATAATTTTATTTTCACCTAAGGAATCTCTGATTTAGAATCCTAAAGACTCAATAAAAAAAATCTTACAATTTTTTTTCTAAAAAACACCCTGAAATTGCGAAAAAACTCGCATACTTCCTAGAATTTGGCTGGTTTGCCAAATTCTAGGCGTAACTCGCCTAGTTCATTTATAAATTCCTCATCATATAAATATTGGCTAACGTAAATAACATCGTCAGCTGTGCCGCATTTTTTGCTAGCCCTTTGTATTTCACTTTTCGAAATCCAAACTGACACTTTACGATTCTAAAAATATGCTCCACCTTCGCTCTTAATTGCGCCTTTATTTTTTCCGTGGCTTTTTTGTCATTGTAAATTGTGCCCGTCCCGTGTTTTTTTACCAATGAACTTGGTCGCTCTGCGATCAGCCATTGGGCTGAAACATCTTTATTTTCTTCACGCTGATCCGCACCTAAATATCCGCTATCACCGCCGATTAATTTTTCTTCACCGTGCAATAAATTATGCGCTTCGGTCACATCATGATGATTAGCCGATGTGAAAGTCATGCTGTGCGCCACGCCTGTGTACATGTCAACACCCACGTGCGCTTTCATTCCAAAATAATATTGATTCGCTTTTTTGCAGGAATGCATTTCTGGATCGCGTGCTTTCGATTTGTTTTTGGTTGAAGGTGATGCGTGAATAATTGTGGCGTCCATCAGTGTCCCTTCTTTTAATAATACACCTTGATCAACCATAATTTGGTTCATGGCTTGTTACATTTTTTCTTGTAATTTATGCTTCTCAAGCAAATGCCTAAATTTTAAGATGGTCGTTTCATCAGGAATTTTATGTGTTAATTCTAATCGAGCAAATTGTCGCATAGATGCAATTTCATAAAGTGCATCCTCCATTGATGGATCACTCATCGTATACCAGTTTTGCATTAAATGAACACGAAGCATCGTTTCAAGCGGGTAAGGCTGACGACCTTTTTTATGCATTTTTGGATAAAATGGCTCGATGATAGGCAGAAAAACGCCCCAAGGAACAAGTTCTTCCATTTGATTAAGGAATTTTTCTTTTCGAGTTTGTTTTCGTTTTAAATGGGATTCTGCGTCTGTAAAGCTGAGTTGTTTCATGTGATATATAGGTTTTATTTAAAATTAATGGACACTCATATTTTAGCATTATTTAAACAGAGTTTCCCTAACTCTCCAATTTTATGAATATCTTGTTTGAAATCATTATCACTACGAACTGTATCTATAAATATTAACTCGCATTGCAAATCATCTACATTTAAAAAATAAAACCCTAAATCAATAAGATTAAAAAAATAAATATCTTCATCAATTATTGAAACTTTATATTTCAATAAATCATAAGTATCCAAAACTTTAAGCTTATCTGTTAATACAAACAACTTTTGATTGAATTGATATAATAAACAATTATTCCCACTAAAAATAACACTTGCAGTTTTTGGTATAGATAACGACTCGTCATTAACTATAAGTAACTGATGATTTTCACTATCGATTAATTTATATGTCAATTCAGGGTGTAATTTGAATTTATCTACAGCAGATCGTCTATCAAATTTAGAACCGTCCAACATATAGAACGAATTATAAAATTTATTAGCAATAATAACTTCATATTTATGTTCAATTAACGATAGAATTTTTTCGTTTTCAAGTTGAAAACAAATTGATAAATTATTATTCCATTCATAAATACAACCATAACAATCAAAATAAGCATTATTTATTAATGCCGTTGTTCTGCTACCATAGATACTATTTACAATATTCATTTAATCACCAATTTTTCTAGCAAAATTCCGCCTGGTTTAATTTTATTCTTCAATAAATAATCAATAAAAGTATCAAATACATTTTTACGACTTACTTTGATACACACAATAAGCTACATCCCTGTGTTATCAAGCCGACAATCTATTCACTGAATATTAAAAAAAAGCCATCACAAGGATGGCTTTAATTAGTTTGACGGACAGAAGTCCGATATACAGAGCGACTGAGAATTCAAGGAAGGTTTCCTTCCGCAAAAATTCTCATCAAGCGTTTAATTCTTGTCTCTTTAAGAATTAAACTTAAAAAGCAGAATTAAACATAAAGAACATTTACCCAGCTAAAGATAAAAGCAATGTATTCAAACGTTTAACATAAGCCGCAGGATCTTTTAACTGTCCGCCTTCTGCTAATTGCGCTTGTTCAAACAAGATGTGTGATAAATCACTTACACGTTGATCATCTGACTCTGTGTTTAAACGTGCAACTAATGGATGCTCTGGGTTAAGCTCTAATGTTGCTTTAGATTCAGGCATTTTTTGACCAGCCGCTTCCATGATTTTACGCATTTGAGCGCCCATATCATTTTCACTTAAGACTAAACACGCAGGTGAATCAGTCAAACGGTAGGTTAATCGCACGTCTTCTACTTCTTCTTTTAAAATTTCTTTCACTTGTTTTAATAAGCTTTCGAAATTTTTGTCTGTGCTTTCTTGTTCTTTTTTCTCTTCTTCGGTTTCAAACTTAGTTAGATCTAATTGACCTTTTGCTACGTTTTGGAATGACTTACCATCAAACTCATGCACATAACCCATCATCCATTCGTCTACACGATCAGACAAAATTAATACTTCGATGCCTTTTTTACGGAAGACTTCTAAGTGCGGTGAGTTTTTACCCGTAATGAAGTTCTCAGCGGTGATGTAGTAAATTTTATCTTGGCCTTCTTTCATGCGTTCAACGTAAGCTTTTAATGCTTGATCTTGTACTTCGCTGTCAGTATGTGTGCTTGAGAAACGTAACAAGTTTAAGATTTTTTCTTTGTTTGTGTTGTCTTCTGCAGGGCCTTCTTTTAATACTTGACCGAATTGTTTGTAGAATTCTAAGTATTTTGTTTCGTCTTTTTTCGCCATTTTAGCGATCATGTCAACAACACGTTTGGTTAATGCGCTGCGCATTGAGTCGATGGTTTTGTCTGATTGTAAAATTTCACGTGATACGTTTAGGGATAAATCGTTTGAATCGATCACACCTTTAATGAAACGTAAGTACATTGGTAAAAATTGTTCCGCTTCGTCCATGATGAACACACGTTGAACGTATAATTTTAAGCCTTTGTTTTGATCACGGTTGTACATGTCAAACGGTGCCATGGCAGGAATATACAATAATGATGTGTATTCTAATTTACCTTCAACTTTGTTGTGGCTCCAAGTTAATGCATCTTGGTAATCATGAGAAATATGCTTGTAGAATTCTTGATATTCTTCATCAGTGACTTCTGAACGTGACTTCGTCCAAAGTGCTGTTGCAGAGTTAACGGCTTCAAATTCAACTGGCTGCTCACCTTCAACTTCTTTGATGTTGCCTTCATCATCAAATTCAGGTGTAGCTTCTTTGATCATTTCAACAGGAATTGAAATATGGTCAGAGTACTTACGCACTAAACCACGAAGACGGTGTGCGTCGGCAAATTCAACTTCGTCGTCTTTTAAGTGAAGCGTAATAGACGTACCACGGTGTTCTTTAGAAACGGTTTCTAATGTGAATTCGCCGTCGCCTTTTGAGATCCACTGTGTGGCTTCGTCAACTGGTTGACCAGGCTTACGAGTGACAACGGTTACTTCGTCTGCCACGATAAATGCCGAGTAAAAACCTACACCGAATTGACCGATTAGCTGAGAATCTTTTTTCTCATCGCCGGTCATGTTGCTTAAAAATTCAGCCGTACCAGACTTAGCAATGGTACCTAAGTGTGAGATTACGTCGTCTTTGTCCATGCCGATACCTGTATCAGCGATGGTTAATGTTTTTGCTTCTTTGTTAAAAGTAATGGTGACTTTTAAGTCAGGTTGGTTTTCATACAATGAGTCATCTTTTAATGCTTTAAAACGGAATTTGTCCGACGCATCACTAGCGTTTGAAATTAACTCACGTAAGAAAATTTCCTTATTTGAGTACAAAGAATGCACCATCAAATTTAATAGTTGTTTGACTTCAGTTTGAAAACTGTGGGTTTCTTTTTGTGTTTCTTGTGTCATGTAACTCACCTTAGTTAATTTAGTTTATTTGGATTCTTTAAGTAAAACCCTAAAGACATTATTGGCTTATTCTTGCGCAATAATTTGCCTCATTCATAAGTGCTAGCTTTAATGGGGACGTTGATTTTAAGTTCAAGGTTTTTTTTGTGATTTCAAATTAATTTATCTGAATTGATTAATGTGTAAGAACCCCTGATAATCCCCCGCTTTTATATAATTGAGATCATTATGAGTCAAAAAGACGCGGTGTATTGGCTAGCTGAAATTTTCAGTCATTCACAAAAAACCATTCAAGAAGAGTTTTGCGATATTGACCCTATTGTGGGCATCAACCGTCAATTACGTAAACAAGGCTTTAAATGCGATTTATTAACCGTTGATAATCAGCGAAATCGTCGCAGAATTACGTTTTTGTTAGATGACACCAAACCCACCATTGTGCAGTATCAATTACATTCAATGGATGATGATCCCGCATCTGAGTTTAAGGAGGTTTTGTCTGAAAAAGTGAACGCTGTATTTTGCACGGCGCTTATGAAAGTGGGCTTGCGTTAATGCCTTTTGAGCTTAAAGAAGCTGGGCATTTTGAGTTAATTATTAAAAAAAGCCAGTTCATTACCTATGTCTATCCGATTCAAGATAAGTCAGAAGTTAATGCTGTATTGCATGATTTAAAACAACGCTATCCCGATGCTAGGCATATTTGTTACGCATTTTTGGTTGGGAATCATAGCGGTATGGGGGATGATGGCGAGCCGTCGGGTACTGCGGGCAAACCGATGTTTTCGATTTTACAGCATAATGATTTAGTGAATACGTTAGCGGTTGTGGTTCGGTATTTTGGTGGAATAAAGTTAGGTGCTGGCGGGTTGATTCGAGCTTATGGACAGGCGGTGAATCAATGCTTGGATCAATGTGAGTTGGTTGAGCAGATTAAAAAGACGACCTTTATGGTTGTTTGTGATTTTTCATTTGAGAATAAAATTCGCCATTATTGTTCGCAAATGCCGTTCACTATATTGGACTGCCAATATAGTGAACAGTTAATGATGACGATTAATGTACCGCTAACTCAATCTGCTGAATTTAATCAGCAACTGATTCATTTGTGCGCTGGTAGCGTTGTTTTATCTGAGATTGAGAAAGATTAAGCATATTACCAATTTGTTTTTGGGCAGTATTTGCTAATGCATCTCGATTGGTCTCTTTTGATGAAATTGTTTGTCCAAATTGAACATAGACATCCACATGACCATACGCCATAACCGAAAGTAAATTTACAAAAATCGTTTGTTCAGACCCGTAAGGAATCACCGGATGAGCACCTTGTTGTAATCCATATTTTATTGCTAGAGGTAATATGTTTGCTTTTGCATCTATAGCTGTAGAAAACAATCTTGGCCTAAACACCATTAAACCATCCCCTTTACCTGTAGTTCCTTCTGGAAAAAACAATATATTTTTACCATCATTGACGTACTCAAGCATTTGAACTTTTAATCCGTCAACGTCACCGCCGCCGCCACGTTTGATAAATAACGTCCCAATTTGATTAGCCATCCAACCTATTAATGGCCAGTTTCGAACTTCAGACTTTGATAAAAAATCGGTAGGAATAACACTGCCAAGTACAACAATATCTAACCAAGAAATATGATTTGCCACCACTACAGAGGCTTTTAATTGATCTGGCTTTTGCTTATTTGATTGAACGTGAACTTTTATGTCCAAGAAAAACAGTAATAATTGATACCATTTTCTCACAACAAACAACAACTGAAGCATATTAATAAGTTTTATCGCACGTAAACACATGCTAAATAATATAATAACGAAACCAAATATAAGCATCAGGATGACAAACAAACTTTTGATTGCTATACGAAACACACCCATAAATCTTATTAAACCTTACCAAAAATAAAGATGCGTATGATTGCTTAGAACCCATTTTAAGGCAATAGGAAATATTACACTTTCTTAAATGCAACCACTTATCAGCACCTCTATTCTAAAGATTGAAATTTTAATACTAAAACCCCCTTATTTTGATACCTAATATGTTTCACGTGGACATTTTTTGATCAAAAGCTCAAACAACCGCCTCGTAAGTGATTGATTTAAAAAGGCAATTTAATACCTTGGTTATACCTAATTTATACTCAAGATATCAACCATTTATCCACCGAGTTATCCATTGTCACTCAATTCAATCCCCTTTAAAGTGATCTCACTCCAATTCATGCGCCCAAGGGAATCATTATGGCTATTGTTCCAATTCGCAAAAAGTCTACTCAAAACTATTCAATTTTTAGACGTGGTCAAGTTGCTCGAGCTATGTTTGATCGCATTAATGATCAATATGCATACCTTCCAAACGGATTAACCTCTGACTATTTAGTTGATCAAATTGAAAAATCTTTAGAACATTGCCCTGCAAGTCACTTAGTTGGTAACAGCTGGGACGATATAGTACAAAAATGTATGGATTACCTAATGAAACGCCCTCACGATTTTGAAGCAGATAATTTAAAAATGCGCTTATTTATTCGATTGCTACAACATGAACAATACGCATAATCAACAGGCTGTTTTGAATATTCAATAACGCCTATAACAATTCAAATCAGTTGCGTATAATGGAGTTTTTTATACGCGACAATTCTAGCCATGAAATTCAGCATCTGTGTAGTTGCTCATCCACTTGACAGCGCACACCGTACAGCCATTCGATTTTGTAATGCATTAATTGCAAAAAACCATCAAATAGAACAGATTTTCTTTTATCAAGATGCCGTTATACTTGCATCAAATTTATTGGTCCCTGCACAGGATGAATATCCAACCCAACAAAATTGGTTAGATTTTTCAAACCAAAATCAAATCGAATTAAACGTATGCGTCAGTGCCGCTATTAAACGCGGCGTTTTAAACGATGCGGATTGTGCTCGTTACAACAAAAATCAAAGCAATGTACATTCATGTTTTAACATTGTGGGTTTAGGGGAATTTTTAACAAGCATGGACAATGCAGACAAACAGGTGACCTTTGGATGATTTTATTTATAAGTTCACACCCTCCTTTTGCCAAACAACAAAACAAAGAACTGCTGGATATGGTATTAGCAGCCGGAGCGTTTGATTTAAATTGTGCTTTATTGATTCAAGGCGATGCAGTACTTCAATTGCGTGCACAAAATAGTAAATTAATTGAACAAAAAGACATCAATAAATCTTTGAGTGCCCTCCCCCTTTATGGTATAGAAACAATTTATGTATTTGAACAAGACTTAGCAAAATTTCAAATAGGATTAGATGAAATAAACCTTGATATAAAAGTGTTACCCAATGATAAAAAAGCAATCCTTTTGCAAACTGCCTCAAAGGTCATTCGCTTATGAAACATGTAATTTCAAATAACTTACCGATAGAAAGTATTAAAACTCTGCATACCTTAAAAGGCATATCCCCCCAAAATTGTGTCACTGAATGCATAGCTTTACTAGCAGATCAAGATGCATTAATTTTGATCGAATCCGGGGTAAATAATCTATTAATTCCTGAATTTATTGATGCTATAAAAGATAAAAACATCGGTTGTTTTGTATTAGATGAAGACGCAAATGCCAGAAATGTATCTCATGAGCACTTTAAGCCAATTGATTTTGCCACTTGGATTGATATCAGTGCAAACAGTAACCTCATCTTAAACTGGTTCTAATATGAATATTCAAACAGATCATTTGGGATTTTTAAAAGATTTAACTCAATGGAATGAACAGGTATGCATCCATCTGGCGACACTTGAAAAAATCACGTTAACACCTGAGCATTTAGAAGTTATTTTCACTATACGAGAATTCTATCAAACCTTCGAACTTTCACCTGCAATGCGCCCTTTATGTAAATTTTTAAAATTAAAATTAGGGCCTGATAAAGCTAGCAGCATTTATTTAATGACTTTATTTGGCCAATCCCCAGCGAAAATGGCAGCAAAATTAGCAGGCCTACCTAAACCGGACAATTGTTTATGATCGAATTTCAAAATCACGAATATGAAAAAGTAGAACACCCGTTTGCACAATATATCCGTATTATTGGCAAGGGTAAAAATGGCGCTCGACACTTAACGCAAAAAGAAGCGTTTGATGCGATGACAATGATTATTAATGGCAATTTATTAGATGAACAGCTTGGCGCATTTATGATGTTAATGCGTATGAAAGAAGAATCCGCAGAAGAATTAGCAGGGTTTTGCCAAGCAATCAAACAAATGTTTGAACAGGATTTTGAAACACAATCCATGCAACCAGATTTTGACTGGCCTTGCTATGCAGGAAAAAAACGTCAATTACCGTGGTATTTATTAGCGGCGTTAGCCCTTAGCGATAGTGGTTATAAAGTATTTATGCATGGTTTTGATGGCCATACTATTGGCAGAATGTACGCGCAAGAAACCTTAGAAAAACTTGGCATCACAACAGCTCGAAGTGTTTTGCAAGCCAAGAAACAACTGGACGATTCTAATTTCACTTATTTATGTTTGCGCCATATCAACCCAGCCATGGCCAATGTTATGAATAAAAGAAACATTATGGGATTGCGAACCCCTGTTCATACTCTTTGCCGCTTATTAAACCCATTTCATGCGAAAAATGTGCTTCAGGGTATATTTCATCCGGCGTATCAAGGGGTACACCAAAAAGCCAATGTATTACTGGGGTACTCTAGCGCCCTTGTTTATAAAGGCGAAGGTGGGGAATTTGAAAGAAATCCAGAAGGGTCAAGAGAAGCATTTTTAGTGAAAGATGGTAAGGAAACATCATTGAAATTTGATAAATTATTATCAAGACGATTAGTGAAACCTGAATTATTAGATATACACGATTTAAAAAGGGTGTGGCGCAATACTGACTGCATCAATGGCGATCAAGCATTTGATTATGGTGTACCAACAGTTATTGGATCCATCGAATTAGCGCTATCTACATTTATGGTCCCCAATACAGCAAAACAAAAAGCGCAAGAAATTTGGAAAAATCGAGATAAATCTAAGCTATAAAAACTGAAAACACTAACCCTGCCAACGATCAATAGGCCTTCCATTTAGTTCGTACACCTCAATATTATAAAGGCAGTCATATTTTTTCAGGCTGTCTTGTAATATTATAGCAACTTCCTCTATTTCCATTAATTTACCTTGTATGATTGGTAAATCAATGACTATTTCAAGCTGCTTATTTTTGATCAAATACCCATCACTTGTTTGAGTCAGCTTGCAATTTAATGCTTTGGCTAATTTTAAAAGCTCCTGATAAGGTAACTGGCCATTCAATATGGTTCCTGAAATTTGAAATTTACTCATAATTACTCTACGCACTGTGTAATTTTAACAAACTGAATTGCTAAAAGTATCGGAAAAAGGTACATTTTGCACCATTTTTTACACCCCCTAAATATCGGAGATCATATGATTCGCCTAAGTACAGCTGCAGCGACCAGTTTAATTTTATTAAGCGCCTGTCAATCCACAAAGGAAAATATGGATTCAAAAGTTGACATTATAGAAGACAACATCGTCAAACAAACAATCAAACAAACAACCAAACAACCAATGACAGTCAAACCAGTCACTGCAGAATTAGATTGCCCGCCTTCACTTCCAGACGATAACGAAGAAGAAGTAGAAGTAGAAGAAATCATTCGCGATTATATTGCCCCAAAAGATGTGGCCATTGATACAACCGGCTCTGAAGTTTTTAAAATGGTTTTCAATAAAACCCCCGAACCTCTTTGGAGCAAAAAACGCATCGTTGGCAAATCCTTAGATGACGAATCTGGCTATCGATTATGGGATGAAAACCCAGGGTGCGAATGGGACGATGCTGAGATGTTTAAAATTAACTCTCAAATCAAATTACCTTATGGTCGTAAATTATTATCAGTAGATATAGAAGTAGGAGATTCACATACTGTTTCTTGGGGTGGAAGTAAAATTGTTCAGTTCCAAGTAAATGGTAAAGAATTAAAACCTGCTACAGATGATAATGGTAATGCGGTTTTTGAATTATCTTACGGCAGTGATGGAAAAGGGTTTGTATATAACGATTCAGGAACATATTGGTTTGAAATTCCAAAAGGAATGACAGACATTGCATTTGTTAATATCATGGCAGCAGGTGCCACTAACTATGATGTGACCCTTAAAAACTATACGTATTATGTTTGGGAAGAAGAAGACTTACGTCGAGAGCATTACTTACTTCACGCAGATCGTCATGGCTACTTGGCAGATTTTGACAAACAAATTGTGATTGAATCACAACAGTGGATGAACATTGAAAGCTATCCCGTTACCTTGAAATCTAAAGATTCAGGCATAAAAGACAAATTAGCAAATACAATTTCTGCTCAACCCCACCCTACTTCAGGGCGACCGTTAAGCGTAATTGACTTCAGTCAATACAAAACTGAAGATTTTTACACAGTTATTATGCCTCCTATTAAAGAAGTAAAAAAATCAAAACTCACTACTAATAACTTCAAAATTTTCCAGCAGGCTGAACATATCGCACAATACCGTGATTCTGCCTGGTCTGCTTTTTGGTGGTTAACTGATGGTGAACAAGGCCCTTACGGTTCAATTCACGAACAAGATACCCGTGCTCAAGTGTTTAACTCTGATAAAACTATGGATGTGCGTGGTGGCTGGTTCGACGCGGGGGATTACGGGAAATATTCTGTTAACGGTGCTTGGTCGACAACCTTGGGTTTAATGGCGTATTTATATGAACCTAACGCTTATGATTTTGCGTTAGAGGCCAATTCGGAGAAAGTATTCCCCGTCTCTAATCATAATCCTCAACGTGCTGATGCATTATCTATTTTGAAATACGAATTAGATTTCTTATTAAAAATGCAAAATGAAACAGGCGCGGTTCATCATAAAGCAGCAACTGCCGACTGGCCTTCTTTGGCGTTAAAACCTCAAGATGACAAAGGCATTAAAACAGTATTGCCTATTTCGTCTACTGCCACTGCAGATTTTGCAACGACTATGGTTTTAGCATATCAAGTATACAGCCAATCTGTATTAGCTGATGATAAAACGCAGGCAGAAGTGTATTTACAAGCTTCATTAAAAGCCTATGAGTGGTTAGATGCTAATCCTGAAATGATCATGGTTGAAGATCGTTATGACAATGTTGAATATGGCGGACCTTATACCGATTATAAAGAAACCGATGAGCGATTATTAGCAGATGTGACACTTTGGACACATACTAAAGATCCTGCATTACACACCAGTATTCAAACGCGCTTAAAAGAAGTGGCGGTATTGGATCGTTTTGGTGATGTTGTGCCTGACTGGAGAGAAACCAACTTTATGGCGTTGTTCTTATATGCCTTAAATGACAGCTCAGACTTGTCTACTCGTTTAATGATCATCGAAAACCTAGAAAAATTTGGTCAGCAACAAATTGCATTACAAGCTAACTCGCCTTGGATGATTGGTATTGCAGGCGAAGAAGATCAGATGAACTGGGGATCCAATGGTATTATCTCTACTGTTGCACTAGAGCAACTTTGGATTTATAAGTTAACAGGCAAGCGTGAATATCTAGAATCGGCCTACGACATGAGCCATTGGTTTTTTGGTTTAAACCCAGTAAGCATGGATTTCATCACAGGCAAATATTCGGTACAACCAAAATGGCCACACTTTAGACCATTAACATCAGAAGCAGTAAAAGAGCCTTATGGTTTGATTGTAGGTGGACCAAACTCTGTGGAGCTTAAAGGGGATACAGCCGCTGCCGTACTACAAAACCTAGCACCAATGCGTGTTTATGTAGATCATCAAGATTCTTGGGCAACCAACGAAATCGCAATTAACTGGCAAGTATCTTTTGCAAGTTATATGACGTTACTTGATCATTATCTACGCAACCGACCTGCAGAATACTAAGCAAAATATTGATTAAAACCAAAAACGCATCCTTGAGATGCGTTTTTTTTGCTTTAAATTTAACCAAAGTAAACTTTGCATGCTGATGCTTTAGCCTAGGGTCAGATCCAAAAAACGAATATCTCAGTGTCAAAATTAATCCAGGGGTCGGATCCATTTTTAAGAAATGGCTGGAAAACAAGCCTTTAGATTTTTTTGGATCTGACCCCAGGCTTATTTTTTGGATCCGACCCCTTGCTAGAACCCTATTGGTTATTTGAAATATGCGCAATGACATTGATTAACTTTCCAAATGGATCACGCACATAAAATCTGTACACTCCCCATGGCTCAAAAATTGGTCCGTATTCAAATTTAATATTATGCTTTTTTATTCTGTTGATTGCTGTTTCGATGTCATCAACTTCAATTGAAATGTCTGGCACTGGTGTGTCAGATCCGCCTTGTGTTGCAATACTTATTTGTACTGGCATATTGCCTACATTTGCATAGGTTTTAATCCAACCAAGATCCATGGCAACGTCAAGCCCAAAAATAGTCTCATAGAAATCTTTGCCTAATTCAGGGTCGGTTGTTTTTATATTGGTGACTATTCGTTTTACTTTCATAAAAACCCCTCTTAAATAAATTATTGATGTGCTGGGGTGATTGAACCTGGAATATTGCTGTATTACTCATACTAATTTTTTACAGCAACGAGAAATAGAGCTAACTCAATAAATTAGGTAGATCAGTTAAGGGGCAAATCTAAAATGTCTAACCATTTATAAAGAATAGCTTGGGGTCGGATCCAAAAATCGTATGAGCCATTAATTAAAAAGAACTGGTTAATTTTGGATCCGACCCCCGGTTTATTTTTGGAAAAATGGATCCGACCCCTGGATTATATTGGATCTGGTTTTTTGCGATGGTTTTAGCGACACGCATTTTGTTATATCATGTCTTTTTTGTTATTTTGCATTGATCATTATGAGCTTCACGTTACCAAAAGGGTCTTCTGACCAACGTACATTGTTTAATCTTTCAGGCAGTGCTCAAGGATATTATATTGCCCAAAGTTGTGCGCAAACTAAGCGCCCTATTTTGGTGATTTGCGATTCTATCGCGCAAGCTCAAGCCCTTGAGGTGCAAACTCAGTTTTATTTAGATAAATCGATCACCACTAAGCAGTTTGTGGATTGGGAAACGCTGCCCTATGATCAGTTTTCTCCTCATCAAGATATTATTTCTGAGCGTATAGAATTATTGGCATCGTTGTCTAACCAAGCTCAGCAAATTATTTTTTGTTCGGTCAATACCCTATTGACTCGTTTGCCTCCTAGCTCTTTTATTGCTCAACATTCTTTTTGTTTAAAGCTTAATCAAGTGTTAGACGTTGAACATTTTAGAAACAACCTAGTACAGGCGGGTTATCAAAACGTTGAAGCGGTTTATGAACATGGCGATTTTGCGGTTCGTGGGGCAATTATTGACGTTTTCCCCATGGGCAGTGAGTTCCCTGTACGTATTGAGCGGTTTGACGATGAAATTGATACGCTGCGTTATTTTGACCCTGAAACTCAGCGTTCATTAGAAAAAATATCAGAATTGGTGTTATTACCGGGTAAAGAATTCTCGTTAACCAAAGAATCCGTCAACTCATTCAGAAGTCGTTTTCGTGAACAATTCGCAATTAACACCCAAGATTGCCCGTTATATCAAGATATCATTCAAGGTGTGGTGCCTGCCGGTATTGAGTATTATTTACCGTTATTTTTTGATCAAACTCAGCACTTTTTTGATTATTTAAATGATGATTGGTTAGTGATTTGCTCTGAAAATTTAGAACGCAGCATGGACAAGCAATTAGCTGATATTCATCATCGGTATGAAAACCAGCGACACAATATTGTTCACCCGATTTTACCCCCTGAATCGTTGTATTTTCATAAAGAAGAATTTTTTAAATCCCTAAAACAATTTGCGCGTTTAAATTTAAGCACTCAACTTGGTGAAGACAAACCTGCCGCTGGTAAGTATCAGGCAAACGTGGACAAAAGTGAGAATTTCTACGTTGATAGTACTCATGAACGTCCATTAATCTTATTTGAAAATCACTTTTTAGATGATCAAAAAAGAATGTTAATTTGTGCTGAGTCATTAGGTCGGCGTGAAATTCTATTAGGTTTATTTAAACGCCAAAACCTGACTATTAAACAAGTTAACAGTTTTCAAGAATTTTTGGATTCAACTGAACCGCTTTGTTTGACCGTTGCGCCGTTAGATGAAGGCTTGGTTCTGCCTGAGTTAAACATTGAAGTCATCTGTGAGCCTCAATTATTTGGCCAGTTCATTGTGCAGCAGCGTCAACGAAAACGCTCTGCCAAAAGTGAAAACCCCGATTTAATTGTTAAAAACTTAACTGAATTAAATATAGGTGCGCCTGTTGTGCATTTAGATCACGGCGTGGGTCGATATTTAGGGTTACAGTCCTTAGAAGTAGATGGGCAAGTTCAAGAGTTTTTACAATTAGAATACGCAAGTGACGCCAAGCTATATGTGCCCGTTGGGTTATTGCATTTAATCAGCCGCTACAGTGCAAGCGAAGAAGCAAGCGCGCCACTGCATCGCTTAGGCACTGAAAAATGGTCAACCGCCAAACGCAAAGCCGTTGAAAAAATACGGGATACCGCAGCGGAACTTTTAAATATTTACGCCAAACGCGAAGCCAAACAGGGTTATGCGTTTAAGCCTTGCGATGCCGATTATCGTGAATTTGCACAAGGCTTTGCCTTTGAAGAAACCCCGGATCAAGAAGCCGCCATTAATGCGGTGATTCAAGATATGTGTCGCACACGACCAATGGATCGATTGGTGTGTGGTGATGTGGGTTTTGGTAAAACAGAAGTGGCGATTCGAGCGGCTTTTTTAGCGGCTCAATCCGGTAAACAAGTGGCTATTTTGGTGCCAACGACGCTATTGGCTCAACAGCATTTTGAAAATTTTTCAGACCGATTTGCTAACTGGCCTATCAATATCGGCTTGTTATCACGATTTACTGCCTCAAAAGTCACCAAACAGACCTTGTTAGGATTGGAATCTGGAACCATTGATATTGTGATTGGCACTCACAAATTATTATCTGCCGATGTTAAATTCAAAGATTTAGGTTTATTAGTCATCGACGAAGAGCATCGTTTTGGTGTGCAGCAAAAAGAAAAAGTCAAAGCATTACGTGCCGATATTGATATTTTGACCCTTACTGCCACACCAATCCCTCGTACATTAAATATGTCGATGTCAGCGATTCGAGATTTATCTATTATTGCTACGCCTCCAGCGCGTCGTTTGTCTGTCAAAACCTTTGTGCGCGAATACGATGACGACATCATCAAAGAATCCATTTTGCGTGAGATTTTACGTGGGGGTCAGATCTATTTCTTACATAATAGTGTAAAAGACATAGAAAAAACAAAAAATAAATTACAAGAATTGATCCCTGAAGCCCGCATAGGCATTGGTCACGGACAAATGAACGAACGAGAGTTAGAGCGAGTGATGCAGGATTTTTATCACCGCCGATTCAACGTGTTGTTGTGTACCACCATTATTGAAACCGGTATTGATATCCCTTCGGCAAATACCATCATTATTGAGCGTGCTGACAAATTTGGTTTGGCGCAATTGCACCAATTACGTGGTCGTGTGGGCCGATCTCATCATCAAGCCTATTGTTATATGTTAACGCCTCCTGCTGCTAATTTAACAAAAGATGCCATCAAACGTTTAGAAGCCATTGAAGGGGCGCAAGACTTAGGAGCCGGCTTCACATTAGCTACCCACGATCTAGAAATCCGTGGCGCAGGTGAGTTATTAGGCGAGGATCAAACCGGTCACATTGAAGGCATTGGGTTTAGTTTATACATGGACATGCTTGAAAAAGCGGTCAACGCCATTAAAAATGGACAAAGTTTTGATATTAATGACATGGATAATCATGGCCCTGAAATCAACCTTAGATTAGCGGCTATAATTGATGCGGACTATGTGCCCGACATTAATATGCGTTTGAGTTTATATAAAAGAATTTCCAGTTGTAAAACAGAAAATGAACTCAATGATTTACAAATTGAAATGATTGATCGCTTTGGTTTGTTAACTGATCCATGTAAAAATCTATTCAAACAAACTGCATTAAAATTACAAGTGGAACCTTTAGGGATTAAGAAAATCGATATGGGTGACAAAGGTGGTACTATAGAGTTTTCCAGTCAAACAACAATCGACCCCTTTATATTGGTTCAGTTAATTCAGTCTATGCCTCAAATGTTTAAATTAAACAAAGGTGACCAGTTAAAGTTTTTTATAGAAAGTGAAAAAGAAACGCGTTTTGAACGCTTAAATGAAATTTTAAAATTAATCAGTAAAAAGCCAAATTCATGAAAAAAATCCGTATCGTACAAACATGTTTGATTGTTTCCAACTTATGTTTATCTTTTTTTGCACAGGCCAATTCTAATTCTGGGCGATGGTATCAGGTTGAAATGATAGTGTTCAAAAACCATGCAGTAAAAAGTGTGAATCCTGAACAATTTGATATCAGTGTGTTACCCGCTTCTCCAAACACAGTTGAAACACTTGCAGCATCTCAGGCCAAATCAATCAGTTTTTTAGATTTAGACTTTAGGCTGTTAAGCCAGCCTGATCTTGATTTACAGCAATTGATCAATGAAGAGCAATTAACCTATGATCAAGTGATTCAGTTTTTTTCGAATACCCATGATACGCAAAATTTACTACCAAAACCTTATTTAATATTAACACCCGAACTATCAAACTTAGAATTACAAGAACACGCAGAAAACTTCAAACGCAATAGAAATATGGAAGTTATTGAATATTTAGCATGGCAACAACCGATTTTTGATTCTGAGGTTTACACACCAATAGAATTAAATTTTGGCAAACAGTTTGGCAGTCAATATGAAATTTCAGGATGGTTGCACTTAACCATTTCGAGATATATCCAAGTTAATCCTCAACTGTATATCAACGAATTCACTGAAATAAAACAACAAGAGTTTAATGATTTGAATTTTGATAAAAACCAATCACAACTCGCCTCCTTTAATACTCATATGTTTGGAAAAACATTACCCTATAGATTAACCTCTTCAATTGAAGTGAATGAAACAAAACAAACTGCAAGTAAACAGGTTTTATATATTGACCACCCAGAATTAGCATTTCTGTTCTATTTCACACCTTTGGATTTTAATTTCGAGCAATAAATGATTTTATTTCATTAATTGATCCGCAAAGCACCTCATTATCCAGGTGCTTATCAATTACTAATTGTAATGCGCCATCTTGTTCATTGACTTCAAATAAATAAATTCTTCAGCGTTTGGGTAAAGTGTATTGATTCTAATACCATAATCCATAACGGTATTATTAGAGTATTTTAAATCCATTTTTTTGAATTGTCTTATTTAGACATGATCGGATGAAAGATTTTGGGGTCAGATCCGAAATTTTTTAAAATTATTATTGCAGATAATAATAAAATTTGGATCTGACCCCAAAATTTAAATTATTATATTTATTGAATGGGAGCCGACTGATAGTTTTCTTTATTTCGTTTATATCTTTGATATTGATTCACCGCATTATTATGTTCATCAAGATTTGTAGAAAAATAATGAGTACCATCCCCTTTAGCAACAAAATACAAAGATGAACCTTTAGATGGATTCAAAGCAGCAAAAATGGCTTCTTCTCCGCTTGCAGCGATGGGCGTAGGAGGCAGGCCATAATTTAAGTAGGTATTATAATCACTTGGAGTTTTAAGGTGTTTACGAGTTAAGTTACCATTATATTGATCGCCCAATCCATAAATAACAGTAGGATCCGTTTGCAGTCGCATCTTTTTTAACAACCTTCTTACAAAAACTCCTGCAATTTCAGGTCTTTCGTATGCAACGCCTGTTTCCTTTTCAACAATAGAAGCCATAATCAGCGCTTCGTATGAAGATTTATAAGGAAGGTCGTCTGCCCTATTTTCCCACTGGACCTTCAATACTTGCTCCAATTTAGCGTTTGCTCGCTTAAGTATATCTAAGTCTGAATCCCCTTTTTGGTAGAAATAGGTATCTGGAAATATCACCCCCTCCAAACGCATATAAGGACTATTTAATGCCTTGAGAATTTCAAGCTCACTCATATTTTCTATTTTATGCTCAATTTGCTTCACTTCTGTTAATAATGCTAAAAATTCCTGAACCGTTTTACCCTCTACAAAGGTCACTGAATATTGCACCGATTGCCCTTTTTCGAAAATAGATAAAGCGTCCATCACAGTGATCTTTTTAGGTAATGTATATTCACCCTGCTTAATTTTTGGTAATCCTGTTATACGTAAATACCAACTCAGATGTTTACTATTTACAATTAACCCTTTTTTCTCCATTTTTGCCAAAGTTTGAATCACTCCATGACCTGATTCTACTTGCCATGAAATATTAATTTCATTTGTTAAAGACTGGGAGGTAAGATGCTGTGTGTACCAATACAAATAGGTTAATGATATAACAATGAGCATTAAGAGAATCAGAAAAATTTTTTTAATCATAGGGTTTCAAAACAATTTAGGGTTATGTGTCTAGTTTGATTGAATTTAAAATCCAACTTTTTGCTATTCGAATAGATGAGATATGTAATCTTGGCAATTTACTAAAGGTTTCTGATTAATTGAAAGTACTGGACATGCACCTTGCAATCTATTAGTCACAAACGCTTGTTTTATTTGGGAAATTTCCGATTCATGTAAAATGCGAAGATTAATATCAGAACGACATTTTAGAATCACATGTCGTTCAATGCCTTGTACTCCAGCAATATCAATAGGCGGTGTAAACCAATTATTTTCTAATTTATAAAATAAATTCGATTGAATCCCATCATGAATAATACCGTTATTACATTTCATCCAAGCTTCATCCACATTTCGAACACTCAAATCTGATTTAGCCAAAACATTATCAAGTCGGTTTAGATGTTTGATACCAGCTAATGCTGCATTAACTGATATTGGTACATGACTCAATTCAATATCTACCCCTTTTTTCCAAATTGGCTTGGGTAAATGAAATAATTGAATCACAATATCCACAGATGATTCATCAACACCGTATCCTCGAAGTGTACTGTTTCTGGTAATGATAATTTTTAAACCATACTGGGCATTTTTATCTTGGTTGCGAAACGCATCTTTTAAATATTGATCTAATCGAATACAAATGTCCGTAATTTTAGAAAATTGTAAACGAATCAAACCATCAATTAATCTTGCTTGATGTTCACGCCAGTACTCAATGGTTTGGTGCTTTACCTTACACGTTTCAAACAAACCATCACCATACAAAAAACCACGATTCGTGACATCAATGTGTTGATTCAACTGTCCGTTTACCGTGGTTAATATCATAAATTCAGTCTTCCAGCTTTGAGAATAATAACGACGCGTTTGTTCCACCGAACCCAAATGAATTGGAAAGAGCGTGATCAATTTTCATATTTATCGGTTTTCCTGCAGCGTAGTTTAAATCACACCCTTCGCTTGGATTATCTAAATTCATAGTTGGCGGAGCGATTTGATCTCGAATTGCTAATAATGCAAAGATCGCTTCAATGGCACCTGCTGCCCCCAATAAATGTCCGGTCATTGACTTAGTAGAGCTCATGACTAAGTGATAAGCATGATCACCAAAAACAGTCTTAGCGGCGTTTGTTTCAGCAACATCCCCAGCTTGGGTTGATGTACCATGAGCATTAATGTAATTAATGTCTTCAGGGTTCAATTTAGCATCACGTAATGCATTTTGCATGGCTAATGCGGCACCTGATCCATCCTCAGGAGGAGATGTCATATGATACGCATCACCACTCATACCAAAGCCTGTTAATTCGGCGTATATTTTTGCGCCACGGGCTTTTGCGTGCTCGTACTCTTCAAGAATTAATGTACCCGCACCATCTGCTAATACAAATCCGTCACGGTCTTTGTCCCAAGGACGTGAAGCCGTTTGTGGAGAGTCATTGCGTTTTGATAATGCTCGCGCTGCTGCAAATCCGCCTATACCTAACTCACATGATGCTTTTTCAGCACCACCTGCCACCATTACGTCCGCATCACCAAAGGCAATGTTACGTGCGGCATAACCAATACTGTGACTGCCTGATGTGCATGCAGTAGTGATAGCAAAGTTAGGGCCTTTTAAGCCGTATCTTATGGATAGCGTTCCAGCAGCCATGTTAATGATAGCTGAAGGAATGAAAAAAGGAGAAATTCGGCGCGCGCCTTTTGTGTGTAATGTTTGAGAGTTTTTATCGATCTCGGGTAAACCACCAATGCCTGATCCGATTGACACACCTATTCTTGGTGCATTCTCATCGTTAACTTCAAGGCCTGAGTCTTTAAGTGCTTCTTCGGTAGCCGCCACGCAGTAATGAATGAATGTATCCATTTTTTTTGCGGCTTTTGCATCTACGTATTGTGTGACATCAAAGTCTTTTACACTTGCACAAAATGTTGTGCTTAATCCTTTAGTGTCAAACTCGGTAATGTCATTCATGCCACTTTGGCCAGTTAAGATACCTTCCCAAGTTTTAGCAACACTATTACCTAAGGGAGTTACCATACCAATACCGGTTACTACCACACGTCTAAAGCTCATTGTTTCCCCTCAAAATTTGGTTTTAACTGTTTTGGGATTCTTTATTATTCTTTTTCGAATCCCAAAAAAAACAAAAGCCGAACTGTCTATGACAATTCAGCTTAAAAGAATTACAGAATGAATCTGTAATTTTGGCACTCTAATTTATAGGTTAGAGTTAACGTAGTCGATTGCTGATTTAACTGTAGTTAATTTTTCAGCTTCTTCATCAGGAATTTCAGTTTCGAATTCTTCTTCTAACGCCATAACTAACTCAACAGTGTCAAGAGAGTCTGCACCTAAATCATCAACGAATGACGCTGATTCAACTACGTCTTCTTCTTTAGCACCCAACTGTTCAGCAACAATTTTTTTAACGCGTTCTTCAATAGTACTCATAATTTATTCACTCCTTAAGTGAAATAACATCAAATGGATTGGTATGTAAAAACTGTGGGCTAGTTTAGTTAATGCTCGATTTTCTGCAAGCAAATTTTTGCATTTTCCGCTAATTACACTTATTTGCATCGAACGTCGTACATCTAGCCCTATTTGATCCTTTTTAACGAAAATTGTTCGTTAAAAATTAGCCCATATACAGGCCGCCATTTACATTAATGGTCTCGCCAGTAATGTATGCAGCGCCTTCACTTGCCAAAAATAATACCGTAGCCGCTACTTCTTCAGGTTTGCCTAAACGATTTGCAGGTACGTTTGCCAAAATTGCATCACGTTGTGCTTCTGGAATAGCATCCGTCATATCAGTGCCAATAAAACCAGGTGCTACCGAGTTTACCGTTACGCCGCGAGCCGCAATTTCTTTAGCTAATGAACGGGTAAAGCCTTCAACGCCTGCTTTAGATGCGCCGTAGTTTACCTGTCCAGCATTACCCATCGATCCAATTACAGAACTGATGTTAATGATGCGACCGTAACGTGCTTTAGCCATAGATTTGATCGCCGCTTTACTTACACGAAAAACAGAAGATAAGTTAGTGCTGATGACATCATCCCACTGCTCGTCTTTCATGCGTAAGAACAAGTTATCTTGAGTGATGCCTGCGTTGTTAACAACGATTAACGCATCACCAAAATCCGCTTTGATTGTCTTGAACAATTCAGTGATTTCTTCAGAATTATTAACATCTAATTTAGCGCCACGACCGGCATCGCCTAAATAAGCTGAAATGGCTTCTGCGCCTTTTTCACTTGTAGCCGTACCAATCACTTTTGCGCCTTGAGCAACAAATGCTTCTGCGATTGCTTTACCAATGCCACGACTTGCACCAGTAACCAGTGCGACTTTACCTTCTAAACTCATAAAAACCTCTTAATAATTAATGACTGAACCTATGAATATTCGACTTATTTTGCAACAAGTGCTTGCATATCCGCAGGTAGTTCGATGTTTGCAACACTTAATCCTTTATGGATACGACGATTTAATCCGCTTAACACTTTACCAGGACCACATTCAACGGTTGTTTCAACAGATTGATCAACCATATAAGACACACTTTTTGACCATAAAACGGGCAAATACAGCTGTTCAATTAAGTTTTGCTTAATTTTTGCAGGATCCGATTCAACCGTTGCACATACATTTTGTACAACCGCAATTTCTGGTGTTTTGAATTCGATTGATTCTAGCTCTTTTGCTAGTTTTTCAGCGGCCGGTTTCATTAATGAACAATGAGACGGCGCAGAAACATTTAAAGGCAACGCACGCTTTGCGCCTTTTTCTTTAACGATTACACATGCACGATCAATCGCTTCTTTATTACCCGCAATCACAACTTGACCCGGTGAGTTAAAGTTAACAGCAGATGCTACTTGATCTTGCGCAGCCTCTTCACATGCTTCTATTACTAACTCATCAGACAAACCAATAATAGCTGCCATGCCACCAAGACCAGCAGGTACGGCATCTTGCATGAATTGACCACGTAATTTCACTAAATTAACCGCATCAGCAAACGATAAAACATTTGCACATACTAATGCGGAATATTCACCTAAGCTGTGACCGGCCATAAATTCAGGCTTATCGCCACCTAAAGACTGGTGTACACGCCATAAAGCAACCGATGTGGTTAATAATGCGGGTTGCGTGATTTCAGTTTGATTTAACTGTGCTGCTTCGCCATTTTGCACAAGATCCCATAGGTCGTAACCTAGTACATCAGATGCTTCTTTGAATGTTTGAGCAATTAAAGGATATTCAGCGGATATGTTCGCTAACATGCCAATAGCTTGAGAGCCTTGACCAGGAAATACAAATGCAGTTTTCAAAATAACGGCCTTAAATGAATGACTTATAAAGGTCGCGCATTATTACATAAAATTACTTAAGTGGCATTTTTTTTGAAATGACTGAAGGTTAGTTAAAAAATTGAGATGAAATCCTGGGGTCGGATCCATTTTTTCCTTTTTTTGGGGATTAAGAGTCCGGACCTGTTGATTTTTGGATCCGACCCTTGGCTAAAAATTGACGTCAGGTAATAAGTATTGGATCTGCTCCCAGGGCAAAAGGGGGGATCCAGAATGTTTTAGGCCAAAAAAAGTCGGAGCCGTTTAAAACGGATCCGACCTCAGGTTAAGCGTTGGGGTCAGATTGAAAGAAATGGATCTGACCCCAGGATTGTTTTAACCGCCTATTAAGAATTCAATGGCTCTGTTCATGCATTCCAATGCGGCTTTTTGAGATAGATTGTAGAAATTATCCCAAGCCTTATATTCTTCTTCATCGTATTTAGATTCGTCATGGTCACAGGACAACCATGCCAATCTTACTGCATGAGCAATGATCACTTCGATTACAAAGAAATCATTAATTTGAAGCTCTGGGTTTTGCTTGGTAAATGCAATTAATGCCCAAATTGCTTCAATATTAAGTTGACGGTAATCATCAAATTGAATTTGGTTTAAAACATATTCAACTAATAATGAAAACTGTTGTTCGCCGTGGGTCATGTTACTTGAAATTGTTTCACTTTCTAATCGGTTATTTTTATTTAAACGATCACCTATAACCAGTCCTTGTGACTTTTCAAGCACCGACCATAAACCTTCAAAAAAAGATTCATTTAGTTTGGGCATAACACCAACTTGTTTTCGCCATTGATGCCATGTATCCAAATGTTCTGGCAATTTTTTAAGCATACCCTGTAAATCCTCCAACTCTTGAACCGGATTTACAACACCATCATATCGAATGAATTCATGAGTAAATCCAGTCGCAGGCTGAGTTTGATAGCTTCCAATAACCTGAGTGATGCTTTCCAACAACTCCGAAGGGGATTGATTTAGAATAAATTCAAACGCCTCATCTTGAGCCATAGATTTCTCATCTGCTAGATTGCCCGTTATCAATTGCACTAAATGCCCTGGACGTAATGTAATCAACCCTTTAAAACTATCTGGATTATTCCTCATAAGCATATATAGATATACAATAATTTCTTGCACAACCATTTGTTCACGGGGATCGCGACCGGTTGATTGTTTGATCATTTCTAAAATAAAGGCATTATTTTCCGGTTTATTAATCACTAAATCATGAGATTGACTACGACCAAATACTAACTGCTTTTGTCGGGTGATGATTTCTGCAACCGCATCTTCAAGAGCACTCCAATATTTCCCCATAGTTGCAGAGGCATATCGAATCAAACCCCATAAATGCATATCACTGGCACGTGTATAAATCTCTTCTAGCAATATCTGAACGGTCACACCAGGAGCGATGCCAGGCTGATACAATGCACCTTTGGTTTTTAATAATGTAGTTAATAATTCAACTTGCTCAAAAATATCATCACTTGAACAAAGCATATCACTTAATTGTTCATCACTATATTGATGTGAGAAATCGTTAAATGCGTCTTTTTGGTTTGAATTTATTTTCTCAGGATTAAATTTTAGCCAGCTTCCAGGATGGCGCTCTCCTAATGAGGCAATAGGAAGATGATAATCCGGTAATGACGCCATAACTTCAGGAACAGCTTTATCCATTAAATCATGAATTTTACCGGTTAATACTTGAACATCATTAAATTGACCGCTTGAAAATTCTTGTAATGTTGCAATTAATACGGATTTATCCTGACTATCAAGCATCGATTCACGCACATAAAGCACCAAAGTAGGCAAGCCTTCATGAGTCCAATGCCTTGAAACATAAGATAGATCCGTTTTGATGGACTCTCGTAATAATTCGTTATCAGATGCCAAATAAAAGTTGGTTCTGTTTTGAAAACTTGATAAAAACAAACAAGTTCGCCCTTCCAACAAATAACTTTGATGGGTCGCTAAAGAACGCATTCTTCGCATTGGACGACCAGTTAGACCATGCTCACGATCCACACCCACCATTGAGAATATTCGGTTTAACTCACCGGTTGGGTAAATAAGAACAGGTGCCATGTCTTCTTTGGTTTGAGACAAAATACCCTGCTCTGCAAGCTGTGCTTTAACGTCATCATTTTCAGCTAACAATGCTATTTGCACTTGAGAATTAGGTCTTTTGTCGATTCGGCCATAAGCATTTAGAGGATCGACATCGGATTTTTCAAGTAAACCGACCTCAATCATACGGCCCAAATAATAAAGGCTTTGCGCCCAAACTAATGGAATATTTTCGTTAGGAAGACGATTTTGTGAACCTGGGTTTTTACGCTCAGCTTCGACTAATTCTTTTGGAACAATATAAAGCTCGGGCAACAAATAATCGCCGTCTTTTTCAACGCGTAATTTATCTAAAATATCACGGTAATATTTAATTCGATCATCGGCTTCATCAAACAACGCTTCTAAATACAAATACGTATAAAACAAAGGCCATTCTGATTCGATATCTTGGAAATTTTTAAGCTCATCTTGCTCGTAATGCAAACGCCCATGCTGCTCGGTTACGGTTTGATGACCATCTAATAAAAATCGCTTACAACCCCAAGGGCCAGCTAGTTTATTGATGATACGTTCACGGGTTTTGACAACTAATGATTTTTTCTCAATGGCAAACGCAGGATATCCGATCACAGACAAACATGCCGCATCGACTTCTTTTGAGCCACTTTCACGAGGTAATAAACTTTCTAATGTGGTGCGACAGCGTGCAATTTCATCAGGCACAACAAATATTTTGCTTTGACCGTCATGCAATAAATCGACTTTATCGATCGCTTGAAGTGCAGATTTAACCATACCCACACTACTTGCGTTAACTTCAAGTTGACCATTATTACTTTTGTTGCCACGCTCCCAAATACCAAAATCTGGGGTGCGGTAGCCTCGCCCAATATACCAAACAAGGTTTTGAACAAAGGTTAATTCGGATTGATCGTAAATTAAACGCAGGCCAGATTTAGTCATTCTGGCCAACATTAATACATACAAACTGGTGGCATCAATTTGTAAGTGCCCCCATTTGTCATCATCTACAACCGTATCGCCAGTTTGTGTATCGTATTTTGCGTGTAAAGCATCCATAGGATTTTGCGTATATTTAAAACGCTCAACTTTGCCCGTTTGTTTCATCATGGCATTTAATAAACCACGCATTAAACGAACCGTTGAATCCTCAAGTTGATGCATTCTGCTATCTTCAGGATTGATTTTTTTGAAGCTTAAATACAACCCCCAAATGGCTTGAATGGTGTACAAATTGTCTCGTACCCATGCATCACGATAATCACCGTGATCATTAACATCAGTTGAAGCAGGAAATAATCCAGAGTGCGGATTTTGACGATTTAATATCGTTCTTTGAATACGACGATAATAACGATCTAGTTGATCTAAACGCGCGATATCTTCCACAATGAGACCTCTTTACACTTAAAGTAATACATTAACTATCGATAATAACCCTTCACTGTTAAAGGGCTATAGTTTCTTTAATTTCTAAATATTAAGCTTTTGCTTTTGCAACAGCTTCGCGAGCTAATTGCTCAATTTTAGCCCAATCTTTTGCTTTTAAAGCATCTGCAGGTACGATCCAAGAACCACCTACACATTCAACATTATTTAATGCCAAGTAATCAGTGTAATCGGCAGATGAGATTCCGCCAGTTGGGCAAAAACGAAAAGCAGGAAAAGGACCTGAAATCGCTTTTAATAAACCTGCACCACCCACAATTGAAGCTGGGAAAAGTTTAAATTCGTTGTAACCGTATTCCGCTGCTTTCATTACTTCAGAAACCGTTGAAACAGCAGGTAAATAAGGCATGTCGATTTTTTTACCGTGCTTTAATAAAGCATCCGTTGCGCCTGGGCTAATTGCAAAATCACAACCAATTGCTTGAAGCTCATCTAACTGTTGAGTCGTAGATACAGTACCTGCACCGACAATTGCGCCTTCAACGGTTTTCATGGCTTTAATCACTTCCATTGCCGCTTCAGTACGTAAAGTCACTTCTAATACTTTAATGCCACCAGCAACTAATGCTTTAGCCAAAGGAATCGCATCTTCAACGTTTTCAATTGCTAATACAGGCATTACTGGGTAAGCCGCTTTCATTACTTCGATATTTGGGATGTAGCTCATAATTTTTCTCAATGTTTTGTTTCGACTTAAATGCTTTCATTTAAGTCGAATTAATTAGGGATGGTTTATTTGTTTTTAGCTTCTAATTCGTCGATTTCAAATTTGAAAATCGATGCACCTAGTTGCGCTTCAGAAACTTGATCGCGCATGCCGGAGAACATTTCACGACCCACACCTTGATGATAATCACCAGGTACGTATGCTTTACATGGACGAGCAGCAAATTCAGCTTCGTCCATTAATACGTTTAAGTCGCCTGTTGTCGCATCAAAACGAATCATATCGCCGTCTTGAATTTTACCTAATGGTCCGCCCTCAGATGCTTCTGGAGACATATGGATACCAGCAGGCACTTTACCTGACGCACCAGACATACGACCGTCAGTTACTAACGCAACCTTGAAGCCTTTGTCTTGTAGCACACCCATAGGTGGTGTCATTTGGTGAAGTTCAGGCATTCCGTTGGCTTTAGGGCCTTGAAAACGCATAACCGCGATAAAATCTTTATTTAACTCGCCCGCTTTGAACGCATCAACTAACGATTGTTGCGTTTCAAAAATAACGGCAGGTGCTTCAATGATTTGGTGCTCTTTAGCAACAGCTGAAATCTTAATTACACCTGTTCCTAAATTACCTTTAAGGGCTTGTAAGCCGCCTTCAGGGCTAAACGGTGCATCAACCGTACTTAATACGGTATCGTCTAATGCTTTAGTGATGCCGTCCTTCCATACAAGTTGATCACCTTCTAAGAACGGCTCTTTTAAGTATTCTTTTAATGTGTCACTTGTAATGGTCTTCACATCGTTATGCAATAAACCGTGTTCTAATAATTCACCCATTAGGTAGCTTAAGCCGCCCGCAGCGTGGAATTGGTTCACATCTGCTTGACCGTTTGGATACACTTTAGCCAATAATGGAACGGCTTTAGAGATCTCAGCAAGATCATGCCAATCGATGATGATACCTGCAGCACGAGCCATAGCGATTAAATGGATCGTTAGGTTGGTAGAACCACCTGAAACCATCAAACCGACCATGCCATTTACGAATGCTTTTTCATTTAGAATTTCAAACAATGGTTTGAAATTACCGTTTTGAGATGAATTACGAACCACTTGTTTGGCCGCTTCATCGGTTAAAGCATGACGTAAATCCGTACCTGGATTCACAAACGAAGAACCCGATAATTGAAGTCCCATGAACTCCATTAACATTTGGTTGGTATTTGCTGTGCCGTAGAACGTACAAGTACCTTCTGAATGATAAGATTCAGATTCGCAATTTAATAGCTCTTCACGACCAATTAAGCCTTGAGCGTATTCTTGACGGATACGTACTTTTTCTTTGTTTGGCAAACCAGACATCATTGGACCAGCAGGTACAAAGATGGACGGCAAATAACCAAAACGAAGTGCGCCGATCACTAAGCCCGGTACGATTTTGTCACAAATACCTAAGTACATAACGCCATCAAACATATTGTGAGATAACGAAATCGCCGTACTCATTGCAATTTGATCGCGTGAGAACAAAGACAATTCCATACCCGGCTGACCTTGAGTTACACCATCACACATAGCAGGCACGCCGCCAGCTACTTGGCCTGTACAACCAATTGAGTTTAACGTTTGCTTAATTTGTTGTGGGTATTCAGCATATGGATGGTGAGCAGACAACATATCGTTGTAAGACGTCACAATAGCTACGTTTGCTGAATTCATCATTTTGATTGTGTTTTTATCAGAGGCATTACACGCAGCAAACCCATGTGCCAAGTTGCCACAAGATAAAAAGTTACGATCTGGCGTACGCTCGATCGCTTTTTGCATATTATCTAAATACAGTTTTCTTGAAGGCGCACTACGTTCAATGATTCGATCGGTGATGCGCTGTAATTCTGGATTAATTGGCTTCATTTAAGTGTCCTAATTTAAGGCGCCCAGAATAACTGAACATCTTTTTGAGTTTGAGAAAGGATAGAAGAAATTGGAGTTACGTTGAAATCTGCAGATTGTTTCGCGCTTTCAAATACTTCTAATTTATCGTCACCTGTAATGTGAACCGCTAATAAATTACTCGCCAATATTCTTGTGCGGGTTAATGTCATACGTTCATGTGGCGCGGTTAAAGGAGTCACGTTTTGACATGCCGCTTTGTTATCTAAATCTATTGCTTTAAATAACGTCGTAGCACCCGGGAAGAACGATGCCGTATGAGAATCACCACCCATACCTAAAATAGACACACTGATGTTAGCCGAAATAACTTCATTTAAGATGGGCTCTAATGTCGCCATACCTTGTTCTGGCGTTGCATCATCGGTTTTTAGTGCTAAAAACGTGGCGTTAGCTGCTTTGTTTTTTAGCAAATTTTCACGAACTAATTTTTCATTAGAGTCAGCATGTTGGTTATCAACCCAACGTTCATCAATCAATGTCACGACTACTTTTGACCAATCGATGTCAGTGTTTGATAATTCTTCAAACAATGCTTTAGGTGTACTACCACCTGAAACTGCAATTACGGCTTTACCTGATTGCTCAATATCTTTAGATAATTGAGCAATGATACTTTTTGCTAATTGCGTTTCTAATTCTGCTTTTGAAGCGAATTTATTTTCTAGTAAGCTCATATAACCCTCTTAATCACTTTCGTGCCAGCTGCGACCATAACGTGCCACAAGTTCAAATGCAGATTGAGGCCCCCAACTACCAGCTGCATAAGAATGCGGCACACGAGAGGAAGCTTTCCACCCATCTAAAATCGCATCAGCCCAAACCCAGGCAGCCTCAACCTCTTCTCGATGAACATATAACGTTGAATTACCTGCAATCACATCATAAATCAAACGCTCATAGGCTTCAGGAACCCGGACATTTGCGTATTTATCAGGAAGTGACAAATTTAAAGTAACAGGATGAACTGGCGCCCCTGCATCTAAGCCAGGTACTTTATTCATCATCATCAATTGAATGGACTCTTCAGGTTGAAGACGGATCACTAATTTATTACCGTGCAAATTATTTCCAGGGAAAATTGAGTGAGGTATCTTTTTAAATTCGATGACAATTTCACTGTAACGCTCTGGTAGTCGCTTACCGGTTCTGATGTAAAATGGCACACCTCTCCAACGCCAGTTATGAATATCAGCGCGAATTGCAACAAAGGTCTCCGTTTCAGACTCGGCGTTTCCGCCTTCTTCTTCACGATAACCCACTACTTTTTCGCCATTGATCGACCCTTTCGTATATTGGGCACGGATCGCATTTTTCTCAACTTCATCAGGAGTCATAATTTTTAAAGATTTTAAAACCTTTAATTTTTCAGCTCGAATTGAATCCGCATCCAACGAAATAGGCACTTCCATTGCTACTAAGCATAAGAGCTGTAACATATGATTTTGCACCATATCTCGAAGCGCACCGGATTCATCGTAATAACTCCAACGCCCTTCAGCGCCTACCGCTTCCGAAATAGTAATTTGAACGTTATCAATATGAGCATTGGTCCACATCGGTTCAAATAAACTATTTGCAAATCGTAAACTCATTAAATTTTGAACGGTTTCTTTACCCAAATAATGATCAATTCGGTAAATATTTTTCTCAGGAAATAAACCAGCTACGGAGTCGTTTATGATGTAAGAAGTTTCTAATGATTTTCCAATAGGTTTTTCAAGTACCACACGAGTACAATCTTTGATTAAACCTTTAGCTTTTAGACCTTCAGATGTTGTCCCAAAAAGATCAGGAGCAGTAGATAGGTAATAAGTCGTAGTTTGTTTAGCAAAGTTTTTACCCAACGCTTTCTTTAGGTTATCAAAACTTTTTGGATTTGAAGCATCGACTGCTGTGTAATTTAGGCGTGGTTTTAAATTCTGCCAAATTTCTTCTTTAAAATCTGGGATGAATTTTTTAAGGCCTGCTAATACATTTGCTTGGTATTTTTCTTGACCAAGATCTGAGCGTGAAGCACCGATAACAATCGTGTCATCGGCCATGTGACCATCTTCAATTAATCGATAAATAGCAGGTAATAATTTACGGATCGCTAGATCGCCATTACCGCCAAAAATCACAAAGTTACATGGAATAAGTGCATCTTTGGTTGACATATAAACTCCTAAAGAGGGGAATTTTAACTGCAAAATCTTGTTTTTTTAATAAAACCCAAGAAAATCAGCCTGTAATTTTAATACAAAATACCACATTATTCGTACTGAAAGTTAATAAAATCTGTAGTTTTATTACAAACACATGGGTAAATTAGGTATTCTGTTTGTTCAACACATTAAAATTGATTATAAAATGCACAATAATTTGATTAATAAATTAGAAAAACAATTAAATGAATTAAGTAAATCAGAGAAAAAAGTAGGTGAAGCTATATTGTTCGCTCCTGAAGAAGCTATTCGCTTAAGCATTGCTTCATTAGCAAAACATGCAAATGTGAGCGAACCTACAGTCAACCGATTTTGCCGCTCTGTAGGGTGCTCTGGATTTCCAGATTTTAAATTACAATTAGCCCAATCTATTGCAACAGGAAGTGCATTTATCAGTGACATTGTAAAACCGGAAGATGACTTAACAACTTTCACTCAAAAAATATTCAATGCAAGCAGTCAAGCTATTGCCCAAGCTTCATTGGAAATTGATATCACGCAAATGGACAAAGCGATTGAAGCGATGCACAGCGCCAATAGAATAGATTTTTATGGATTGGGTGGATCAGGACCAGTTGCAAAAGATGCGGTGCATAAATTTTTTAGATTAGGTACTCCAGTATCAGAACAAACGGATATTCTAATGCAACGCATGGCGGCGGCTAGTTCATCAAAAGGCGATGTGATTGTGTTTATTTCAAATACTGGACGTACAATTTCTGTAGTGGAATGCGCAGAAATTGCCAAACAAGCTGGCGCGACGATTATATCGCTCACCCAAAAAGATTCTCCATTAGCGAAATTCACAGACATTGTGATTCATACTAACGCCATTGAAAATACAGATATTTTTACCCCAATGACGTCTAGGCTTGTACATTTAACAATATTAGACGTGTTAGCAACTGGGGTTATCAGAAAAAAAGGTAAAAAGCTTCAACAGCAATTGGCTAAAATCAAAGAATCCCTAAGCCAAACCCGATATTAACTGGACCATTTACAAACCTGATTACGTCCTGATGCTTTAGCTTGATACATAGCTTGATCCGCTTGATTAAACGCTTGGGTTTGATCGATTGATTGACTGAAGGCACACACCCCAATACTAACAGTGATATTTACAGGCTTGGACTTAAAATTAAAAGGAGTGTTTGCTATTTTATTACAAAGTGCTTTCATGGCTTTGATTGCTGGCTCCAGTTCAGTATGCGGCAAAATAATCACAAATTCTTCTCCGCCATATCGAGCAACAAAATCACTTTCTCTAATATTTTGTTTAATCTGATTTGCGATTAAGACTAACACTTTATCTCCAACTAAATGCCCATAAGAATCATTTATCTTTTTAAATAAATCGATATCCAATACCGCTATGCAACAGTCCGTTTGATAACGCTCATAACGTTTAAATTCTTGCAGATACACTTCGTCAAATTTCCCTCGATTGGGTAGTTTGGTTAATGGGTCACTTTGAGATTTTTGAATATGAATCTGCAACTGTTCCCGCATTTTTTGATTATCCCCTTCCAATTTCGTCATTTGACTCACAAGTAATTGATAATGTTCACCTTGATTATTTTGATCAACTTTATATGAGTCTGAAAATTGCATAATTTGAGTTTGCAGGTTTTGCATTTTTTGCTGAATGATCGCCTTTAATTGTTTAGGATCTTCACTACCTTGAACATCATGGTTTATTTCTTTCATTTTTTTATGCAAATTATTATAAAACACATCATGAGCTTCAAAGGAATCTTCGTGCATATTTTGACTACTTTGAATTTGCGAATGCAATTTTGATAACTGAGCATCCAAAGATTGCAAATATAATTCAAAGTCTTCTTCTAAGGCATGGTGCGAAGTTAATATTACGTCACAAATATTAGCCACATGACGCATAACTACCGGACGATCACATCCGCTGATGAGCTCTTCTCTTATATCTGCGGTTACTTTTTGATTTTTTTCATCCACCTCCATGACATCCAACACATGAAATAAATGTTCAAATAATTCATCCCATGCAAATGATTCAGACGATTGATCAGCCGTAGACTCAAACGTACTTCCAATATCAATTTGCTGTTTAATTTGTAAAAACCGATCTAACCAAGGCGCCATTTCAATTAAATAATGAAATTTATCTGGCATTTGTACTTTTAACTCTTTTAAGCTAGTGACATGGGCTTCATTCAAAGCAACATTTAACAATGCATCCAAGTCTTCGTGTAATAACTTCCCAATATGCTCAGACAAACTGTCTTTATCATGATCCAGCTCAGACATGCGTTTTTCAGCCATTATCACCTGTTGCTCAACAAGCTCAACTTCATGCTGATTGGATCTTAGATGTTTTCGTAATTGTCCAAGATAATCATCCAGCTTTGCATCTTGGCCATCTGCTATCAAACTAACATGAACCAATGCCTTTCTTAATACTTCAAATTGAGCATCTAAATGATCAGTTTGTTCCAATTGATCTAAGTACTTTTGCTTATATTGATCCACGAATAACCTCGATTTGATACGCATGCTTTACACAAAGTAAAGCTTAAGGTAAGGTTTTTGGCCAATCTATTTGGTTTAACACTTTCCATGTTTTCAATGACCTCAATTAAAGCCCGTATCTTTATCATCATTTCCTTTTTTGCATTAATCAGCATCGTTAATGCGTACATACATTTATCAAGTGTGAGTCATTCACAGACCCGTCTTGAAGCAAATAAACAACATCAACTTGACGCTTATGCCGTCGCCCATGAAATTCAAAATGAACTTCAAATTTTATCTTCTTTTAAACAACCCATATTAGTTGATCTTTCGTTGTTACCTCAATCCATAAGCAAGCTTCAACAAAAGGTTTTAGATTTAAAAGTCTACTTTGAACACAGTGTCCACGCCCATGTTATAGATACTTTTTATGATCAAAGCATTGCATTTAGTAATGCATACAAACCTTACCTTGATGAAGTTGCAACGTTAAATACTAACAACAAAGACAGCCTGTTTATCCAAATTAAAAAACAAGGTTTCGATTTAGGTTATTTAGCACACGATTTTCAGTCCCTTGAATTAATGTATATTTTAACTTGCATTAATGATGAATTAATCAACACTCAGCGCTCTGGACGCTTTATGCCAGATCATCAATCCTTACCTGAAATGACCGAAAGACTGACTTCTTTAATCAACTCAAACACCCATTATTCCAAAGACTTAGATATTAAGGTCAAAAAACTGAATACCGATTTAAATAAGAACATAGATCAATATTTAAAAACGAAAAATGGCTTAAAAGGACTCATCGAAAACGTACAAGCTTTCCACACTTTTTTGGAAAGCCACCATGTACAATCCCTTGTTGAAGATATTTATTTATTAAGAGTTTATGAAAATGAGCTACTAAATGAACACCACCTTCTGTACTTCGAAGAATCTCAAGTAACACAATTTACAAAGAATTATAATGAGATATTTCTACACATTGAACAATCAAAATTAAACGATTCAAATAAAGAGCTACTTGTTAATACTCTAAATAAATACATTAGTACCCTTGATCAAATCACCGAATTTGCAGCAAAAGCAGAAGCAAAAAAAACCGAGTTAACTCAATTACATCGGATTTTATATGATACAAATACCAAAGTATTCCAACTACTGCCCGACGTTTTTACATTGCAAAATACCGCCATCACAAAAAGCATTGAGCGTGAATCAATCATGATCGCATGTATTTATCTTTTAATAGCATTATGTATTTTTGTTGTTTTTTGGATGGCCATTAATAATCGAATGCTTATTCCATTAAAACAATTACAACGTGCCGCTAAAGAATATGGAGAGGGGAAACAAGACATAACAGTAAGCATTCGCTCAAAAGATGAACTTGGTCAATTGGCTCAAACGTTCACTGCTATGATGTTCCAATTAAATAACAAAAACTCCAAATTAGTGGACTCACTTGAATCCATCACCATTCAAGATGACAACAAACGAAATTTTGTTGCAATGATCAGCCATGAAATACGAACTCCATTAAATGGCATCATTGGAATGAGTTATCTTGCACAACAAAGTAATACCGATCTTAAAGTACAAAGTTACCTAGATAGTATTTTCAGATCATCCAATTCATTATTGGGCATCATCAATGATTTAATGGATTTTTCAAAAATTGAATCCAGTAAATTTGATATCTCTCCAATCAAAAGCGACCTAGGCCAACTTCTTGACAATGTAGGCTCAACAGTTGGCTTGTACGCTGAAGAGAAAAAATTACCGTTTTTATTTGAAATTGGCGAAAATGTACCTCGTACATTAATAATGGACAGCCAACGCTTACAACAGGTATTGATTAATTTAAGTAATAATTCCATTAAATTCACTCAATCTGGCCAAGTGGTCATTCGAATTACCGAGCTTAAAAAGTCTAAAAAAGACAAACACAAGGTTAATTTACGATTCAGTGTGATCGACACCGGACCTGGATTGACAAAAAAACAAATCGATTCAATTTTCACACCATTCAAACAAGCTGACAATTCAATAACTCGTCGATTTGGCGGTACCGGATTAGGCTTAAGTATTTCCCAAGAAATCATTCATTTAATGGATTCAAAAATTCAAATTGACAGCTTGGAAGGTAAAGGCAGTGAATTTTTCTTTGATGTCGCGCTACCTGCAATTGATAATATCCCCAGCACTCAATCAGGCACTTATTTTTTACTGACCAATGATTCGATATTATTTAAAAACATTGAAACCAATCTTTGTAAACAAGATTTATTAATTCATTCCAATAACATCAATCAAGCTCGAGAATACTTAAGTGATACGCATTTCGATTACATCATTTTTGATTGGCAATGCTTTAGTGAGAGCTTAGAAGATAGGAAATTGATAGTTGACGCCTTACAAAAAACATCTGCTACGATCATGGGGCTTTCCTATATAAAGCAATTTACAAGTTTAAAAAACTTCACACATCCGTTATTTGAAAAATACCCTAACCGCTTAATCATCAACAACAAACCATTTTTGCGATTTAATCTTACGGATCCAACATGGTCCGATCAAACTATTCAATCTGATGAATTTTACAATCAATCGCTTTATATCAAAGGCAAGGTATTGGTCGTTGAAGATGATTTAATTAACCAACAAGTTGTCACTGAATTATTAAAATCATTCGGATTAGATGTATTTGTAGCTGACAATGGTCGTGAAGCCATTACAATGGCAAACAATATTTACCCAGACGTTATATTAATGGATATCGAAATGCAGGGTATGGATGGCTATCAAACCTGCCATGAATTACGCCAAGACACTCAATTCACAAACACACCTATTATTGCACTGACTGGGCTAGATATTCGCAATACAGCCAAATACCAGCAGGTTAAGTTTACTGACACACTCGTTAAACCCCTGGATCCAACTGCCCTTCACAGATTACTTCAATCGTATTTAATGCAACAATTAAATGAGCAAAAATTAGTTAAACTCAGTAAAATGGACGACTTAGCTTTACTTACAACGTTTGATTATACATCTGGGTTAAAACGCGTTGCAGGTGAAAAGCAACTTTATATTGACTTAATAAAAGAATTCCATAGTCACTACAGCGATGCTAAATTAGTGCTTGATATGCTTATCCAAGCAAAAGATTACGAGCCTGCCTGTAAATACTGTCATCGCCTCAAAGGAGTTGCTGGCAATTTAGGCAACTCAAAACTTCAAGAAGCATTAAATAAACTGGAAGAAGAGTTAAGAAAGCATTCCCCTAAACCAGAAAGTTTGAGTGGCTTTGAGCAATGCTTCACCGAATCCATTAGTGAAATCAATTTATTTATGCAAACATTACCCAAAAAGCATGAATCTTATTCATCTAATGTGTTTGCCAGCCAAGATGAAATATTTAACGGCCTACATCGTTATATTGACAATGCTGATGGGGAAATTATTGATTATTTTAATGAATACAAAAATACATTTAAACAAATGTTAGAAAAACATGATTTTGATCAGCTTGACGATGCGATCAACCATTTTAACTTCGCCAGAGCTGCGACCATATTAAACAAAGAAGCAGAATAACTATGCCAATAAAAAAACAAGCCACGGTATTGATTGTTGATGACACCCCAGAAAACATCAAAATTTTAACGGCATTATTAAAAAACGATTACAAAACCAAAATTGCAACAAACGGCGTTGATGCTTTAAATATTGCCAAAATCTATCCTTTGCCCGATTTAATATTATTGGATATTATGATGCCTCATATGGACGGCTATGAAGTTTGCTCCAAATTAAAATCCAACCCTCAAACTGCAGACATCCCAATTATTTTCATAACAGCAAAAACGTCTATTTCCGATGAAGAAAAAGGCTTTGAATGCGGTGCGGTTGATTATATATTCAAACCAGTAAGCCCACCAATATTGCTTGCAAGGGTTAAAACTCATATGAATTTGCAGCAGACAAAAGCATTATTAAAAAGTGAAAATTACTCTTTACATGGATCATTGCAAGAACAAAAGTTACATAAAGAAACATTAGAAGATGTGGCAATGATTGCCATGGGCGCATTAGCAGAATCACGAGACCCCGAAACAGGCAATCATATTTTTAGAACCCAGTATTATGTGAAAGCTTTAGCGATACAATTGAAAGACCACCCAAAATTCAGAAACTTTTTAACTGAAGAAATGATCGGTTTGTTATTCAAAACCGCACCATTACATGACATAGGAAAAGTTGGCATTCCCGATGACATTTTATTAAAACCGGGAAGATTAACCGAAGCTGAATTTGAAGTAATGAAGCAACACCCCTCCTTTGGTTACCAAGCTTTACAAAGAGCCATGGATCAATCAAGCCATAAAGAACTATTTTTAGAAGTGGCCTGTGATATTGCCTATGGACATCATGAAAAATGGGATGGTTCTGGTTACCCTCAAGCACTTGTTGGCGATGACATTCCCATCCCCGCACGTTTGATGGCACTAGCGGATGTGTTTGATGCACTGATCAGTGAGCGCGTTTACAAACCTGCTTTTGATTTTGAAACCACTGACCAGCTGATTTTAGATGGTAAAGGCACGCATTTTGACCCCGATATTGTCGAAGCGTATTGCCAGATCAAACACGTCTTTTTAGAAATTTATGACGAATATCGTGATTAAACACACTGCCCTGTTAATTACAAAAATTAACATTATAACTAAAAGTCCCTTGACGCTATGGCTTAACGATTGAAGTGTTCCTTTGATTAATAAGCCACAAACACCCCCGTTTTTATGCAGTTTTTAAACCCCAAATCAAATCAATTTTCAACTTGCCTGCCCAGCTTTCCATTTTATTTAAATATCAACCCTGCGTGTCTTGATAGATTTAGTTGTTATTGCTATAAAAGTATTTTACAAATTGAATTATTTTAAACTGCATATTTGGAAAATTTTCTTGTAAAACATTATCTATATCAAAATAACCCAATTTCGATTTTTCTTTAAAATAATCACTTAAAGGTTTCTCTTGATCAAAATTACCAAATGCATCAATTGAATCATCAACCAAATAATAAATCACCGAGTCTTTTGGTAATTTATTTAACGCATTAGTAGTTTCAATCATCCATTCTTGAACATAGTCATCAAACTCTTCTAACGATAACTTTTCATCCTTTTTTAATTCAATAACAATCTCATTACCTTCGTATATTTTATCAATGTAATAATCTATAAATTCACAGTCCCATTTTTTACCTAACAGTTCTTCAATGTCTTCTTTTAATAATACAAACAGATTTTGATTTTTTAGCATTTTATTTTCTTGAATTCTTTTTTCAAATTCTTGTATTGCTTCGTCAATGGGGTATTCTAAATCGCCACCATCAATTCTGGCCATATAACTGGTCTTTTCATAGTGCTTTTCCAAAACTGAAAATTTTTCATTTTTTGATAATGAAGTATTTATTAAAAATTGGTGATAATCTAAACTGCGACAATATGAATTGGATATTAATTGATAATCTGATTTAGTTGGAATCGGATTTAATTTATTTCCTCCTCTTTTTTGATATACATAATCTAAATTAACTACTGTTAATTTCACTTCATAATAATGCATATCTGAGTAATTTTTGGGGGTATCATAGACAAGTTCTACCTTCCTTATTCCTAAGGTAATTTCCATATTATCTTTTTTTAGCTCTACAATAGCTCCACCTTGCATAGGTCTTGGAAATGCATTATCCAGAATAATTTTAGCTTTATTTTTATTAACTAAACCCATTCCCTCATTAATTATATAACCATTTATCTCTAATTGTTCAACTATTAGCAATGCATTATTATATGCATTATCATAATTAGGGAATAATGGACGATCAGTAAATCTATAAATATACACAATTCCATCTTGTTCATATACCTCTAGACGCCTTGTATATTTTGTTGTTATTTCAAAATCACTATTTAAATCCTTAAAATGTACTTTACCAATACCTGACACACCATAATCCGATTCACTCCAAGGATTAATATGTGCCCTGTCTGCTAGGCTTTTGCTCACTAAATTTGCATCTGCTCCAATTTTTAAAGAAAAGGGAATAACCACTTTTTCATGTTTTTGCTCATTCGAGCAACTACTGAAGGATATTAATATCCAAAAAGTTAAAAAAGTGGTTATATTCATAATATTACTCATTTATTTTAAGATTATTTAATATATTGTTATTATTGGGGATTGAAAAATCAAAATTCGTTATGTTTTTGGTATCTGTACTAAATAAATTAGCCCTATTGTAGGATAAAGTTAAACCATAATGGTGTGTTCTAATATCTCGAATTCCATTTTCTGAGGTATACACATCCATTGATGTATCAATAGCCCCTTGAATATACTCCCACCTTTGTTCAAATACGCCTAAATTCTCATGATCTGAGCTATGCACTTTGCCATTAGGGTTATTTGAGAATACATTTAATTCCGTCATATCTGGATAAAAAGATGTAAAGTGGTTATTACTTGCTTCAATAACCCAACTTTGACATACATATTAATCAAAACCTAGACATTTAAAAATACATTAATTCCAATTGATGAAAACTTTTTTGAAATAATGAATTTTTCTGAAATAGCTCTATGATTTCTATCTAAAAGCCCATACTTGGCTCTTTTCAAATCGTGTGAATACCTATCATGAATGATATGGAATTTTAATTGATGGGTTTAGTTTATTAAATGTATTTATTTTCCAAAATAAAACAAGCTATTCGAATAACCCAATGCCCGTGTTCGGTTAAAGTCTTTCATTTTTGATACAAGACTCATTGTCGTCCCTACT
Organism: Marinicellulosiphila megalodicopiae; assembly: GCF_045862395.1. Classification (NCBI taxonomy): domain Bacteria; kingdom Pseudomonadati; phylum Pseudomonadota; class Gammaproteobacteria; order Oceanospirillales; genus Marinicellulosiphila; species Marinicellulosiphila megalodicopiae. The sequence continues at coordinate 2,227,210 of NZ_AP023087.1, read as the reverse complement.
ATTCCTTTAAAACTGGATTCGAAATTTTGAGCAATGTGCAACCATTGATCCTGTTCAATATTCAGTCTCTGCAATATATTTGGCAATGATTGATCAATGTTTCCGCGTTTGTTTTTTCTAACTTGTCTACCTGTCCAATCGACTAATTCCAAATAATTGGTTAACGTAAATGGAATGCCTTTTGGCATATTCTCTCTTGGTTTTCCTGCAAAATTTAAAAGTGAATTTTCTTGTTGATCCAATCTATTGGGGACTTTTGATTGTTTTGCTTTTTCTGCTCGTTTTTTAATACTTGTGTGATTTGATTTTTCAGGTGTATCGGCCATTTGTGCACGAATCGGATTTAAATCCACATAGGCCATACAAGCCAATAACGCCTTTTCGTCTAATAATGCTTGTGATTTAAAACGACCTTCCCAGAACTTGCCCGTGCATTTATCTTCTGCATTCGCCATTCTAGCAAGGGGTTCGTTGATGTTTTTTACAAACCCAAACCTACAAAGACAGACTGATTAAAGACTACTCGATATTAATAAATAATATTCTCAAAGTTAATCAAAAATCATCTATAAACTCAACGCATTTATGGACAAAATATTTGAAAGTTCTAAACGAGCGTAGAAAATATTACGAGCGGGTGTCCTTAGTTGGTCGTTACGAGTGGGTATCCTTAGTTGGTCGGTCTTACATGTCAAATGTAAAGCCTGCCCACTAGTGCCTTAGTTAGTTTTTATTAGCCTAGCTATCACAAGGGTTTCAGGCTTATCTTGTGTGTCTGAATAAGCTATTTTAATATTGATGTAACTTCAGCTCAACTTATGTTCAATGACGCACCGATATTTAATAGTCCACAAGATTCAAATTTAGATAATATTTATGTACTCACCATTGCAGCAAGTGATGGGTTTAGTTCTATTTCAAATGTATTAACAATTATTATATTGCCTTATAATACTAGGCATTATATTAGCGAACAATTTTATACCCAACGACATTACACTCAACTACTTTCTCTAAAAATCCACCCAAGGAATACAATGAAAAATATTGACAAGACTTTTTATCTTCTATCTTTACTCTTCCCTCTTTTGCTATTACCAGCCTGCGATATATCAACCAAAAGCGCTGAAAACGATACTGAAATAGTCAACACGTACACCCAATCAAGTACAGATATAATTATTGATACACAAATTGACGATTTGAAATTCAGCTCTATTACTGACGCTCCTTTAAATACCTTAATTGAATCAAATATACTAACAATATCTGGAATTAACGAGCCAACAAATATCAGCATTACTGGAGGGGAATATAAAATCAACGCAAATGCTTATTCTTCCTCAAATTCAACCGTTCAAAACGGTGACATAATCCAATTTAGACTGTTAACGCATAATGTTTGGGGAAAAGAACATATTTCGACAGTTATTATTGGATCGAAATCATTCGATTTTATAGTTCTAACCCATTTACAAGATATCTCACCACAAGACTTTCAATTTACACCTGTAAATGATGCAAATACCGAAACTATTTATGAATCAAATACCATTGTTGTTTCAGAAATCACGGGCAGTGTTTCAATAAATATATCTGGTGGCGAATATAAAGTTAATAACGGGAATTTTTTATCGGAACAAAGTTTTATAGAAAACGGTCAATCAATCACATTACGGGGAATTAGCTCTCAATTCTATTCAGTAACATCAACAATTGAAGTAGTAATAGGTGATAAGTCCGCAACCTATTTAATAACTACAAAGCAGGATTCTATACCTATTGAATCCGACTTAGATAATGATGGCATTCCAGATGATCTAGATGCATTCCCAAACGATCCAACTGAATGGATCGACACAGATGGTGATGGGTATGGTGATAATTCAGATTTGGATGCTGATGGAAACGGAATACTAGATTCAGAAGAAATATCGTCCCCTCCAACTTGGGAAGAACCCGTCATTTATACAGATTTGAATTCAATTAATGTACGAGTAAAAGACATAATACAACAAGTAGATATGGATAATGATGGCGATATTGACTTAGTAACCGTTTCATATTTAGATAATTCTCTTGAATGGCACGAAAATAATGGTACGAATACTTTTGATACCCATAGAATTTACAATCAAGATTTACTCATTAATTCTGTAACAATAACGGACATTGACGGTGATAATGATCAAGATATCATTGGTATTTCAAGGGTGCAGGGAGAAATCATATTATTTGAAAACAACTCTGAACAAATATTTACTCAGCATATTATTGATAACACAGAATCAAATTATATAATTGCAGTTGATTTAGATAATGACAAACATATGGATTTTGTGACTTGGGAAACATCACGAAGTGGAACATCGGCAAAATGGTATAAAAATGATGGGGCTCAACAATTTTCCAGTCAAAATATTTTTAGTGGATTTGCTAACCTTAAATTAATTTCGGTTATAGATATTGATAAAGACGATGATTTAGATTTTTTAATTAGCAGTAGCAGGTGGATGGAAAATAATGGTGATCAAACTTTCACTACTCGAAACATAGCAAATCAACTTGCAAGTGATACAGTAATTGGAATTGATTTAGACAAGGATGATGATATTGATCTTGTTTCAATTTCGTATTCAGATGACAGAGTTGCCTGGCATGAAAATGACGGTGCACAAAATTTCACTCAACATACCATTTCAACAAATGAAGACGGTGTAGTGGATTTACAGGTATTTGATTTTGATAGTGATGGCGATTTAGATTTATTAACGGCTTCTAAACTAGATAATAAAATTTCATGGTTTGAAAACAAAAACCAAGCATTCATTAATCATGAAATTATTAAAGACCTTAGTTATTTAGACTTCTTATTAGCCACTGATATTGATAACGATGGCGATCATGACATTTTAATTTCAAATAGTGACAATCATATAATTTGGTATGATTTTATTGGTTATGATTACAAAGTAATTGAAGGAGATTTATATGTCACAACAATTAAAGCGACGGATATTGACTCCAATCATTTAACGTATCAAATCAAAGACGAATTAGATTCACAATTATTCGAGATCCATCCAGCAACTGGTGAGCTTAAGTTTAAATTTGCTTCCACATTAAACGACTCCCTTGTTGCATCACAAAATACATATACCTTAAACGTGTCTGCAAGCGATGAAGATACAACCATATATAAAACTGTCAAAGTCATTATATTACCAAATGATCAAGATGATGATAATGACGGAATACTGGATACATTAGATGATTTTCCATTAGATTCGAAACAGTGGTTAGATTCAGATGGCGATGGTATTGGTAATAACATAGATACCGATGACGATAACGATTCAATATTAGATATTAATGATAATGCACCCATAAATTCAAATAGTTCTCAAGCGCCTTTTTGGAATACTCAAGAGCAAGAAAACACCATAGTGCATATTACATCTACCACAGATGGGTATTTATCATTAGCCTCAAGTGACATTGACGGTGATGGCGATATGGATTTATTAACCAACTCAACCGAATTAAGACAACTTGTATTATTTGAAAACAATGGCAATGAGTTTTTTAATGAAAGTTATATTAACAAAGATAATGCTGGTAGCCTTGAGGCTACTGAGATAATTGTTCAAGATATAAATAATGATGAGCAATTAGACGTCATTACACTATCCGCAGATAATAGCAGAATCACGGTTTTCTCAAAGATAACGTCTAGTTTATTTTACCCTTATACGATCTCTTTATTTGATGAAGATGCATTTGATATTGAATTAGTTGATTTGGATAATGATGGAGATATAGATATTATTTCATCCACAGAAAACGATAATGTGGTTTGGTATGAAAACATTGGTTCATTCAGTTTTATAGAACATCAAATTTCTTCAACGTTCAATAGTTTTTCTAAAATAAATAATGTGAAATCAATTAAATCTGGAGATTTAGATGCAGACGGTGATATAGATATTTTATTTACATCCGAGCTTCGCAATACAATATATTTATTAGAAAATATGGGAGATCAAATTTTCAGGCAAGTATTAATTACTACAACCGTACAAGGCGTTAATTCAATTGAAATATCTGATATAGATAAAGATGGGGATTTAGATTTTTTCTCCGCCTCTTCAAAGGATAATACAGTAGCGTGGTATGAAAATAGTGGAAATCTTATTTTTAGCAAACATGTTATTTCCGACGCGCTGAACGGAGTTTATTTTATTGATGCTGTTGATATAGACCATGATGGTGATGACGATGTTTTGGTAAATTTAGACTCAAACACAATCACATTTATATGGCTTGAAAATTTAGCTAATAAAACTTTTCATACCCACACAGTTAACCAAAGCTCGACGGGTGCAGACTTAATTATTGCATCGGATATCAACTCAGATGGAGATATTGATATTTTGTCAGTTTCACAAAACGATGAGTCTATTAGCTGGCATAAACTCACCGACAAACGTTATCAAATAATTGAAGGTGAGCGATCGGTAGCTACTGAGCTGGCAACGGATACAGATGGGAATATTATCACTTATCTAATTACAGGTGGACCAGACGCTCCGTTATTTAATATAGACTCGCAAAGTGGTGAAATAACGTTCAAAATCGCGCCTAGTTATGATGATCCACAAGACTTTAACAGTGATAATATCTATTCAATTACTATTAGCGCAAATGATGGCTATTCAAACTCAATTAATAGAATGATTGAAATTGAAGTTCAAACTCTTTGAGTTTGGAGATAGAATAATATTTAAATTTTAGTTAATAACATAAGTTATTATTCAATTGAAAATACACAATAAAAGCCCTGTTACATACAGGGCTAGTACTATTTTTTGAATGATTTGATTAATAAATTTCAATAACTCATCCGATGCCGATCATCATTTACCTTTATCCCCTGTCCACCAAATTCAATTCTCACCTGCCCTTGAATGGCGGTATCTAATAATTCCATTTTTTGATTATTAACTTTATCAATCACACTAACATGGGGATGCCCAAAATGATTATCGAGGGCTCGTGACACTAATCCAAGTTCAGAATCATTCGCCAACAGCCATTTATCACTGGTTGAACTTTTTGATCCATGATGCCCCAACACAACCAAATCGACGGGTTCAATTAATTGATTTTGCATTAAATAATATTCACCGTATTTACTTAAATCACCACTGATTATGATTGATCCGAATTTTGATTTCACTTTTAATACACATGAATAATCGTTGTCATTATCGGATTGAAAGTCCATTAAATTTAACCATGTAAAACTGACTTCATCAAATTTTAAACTTTGTTGTGCTCTGCAGTTTTGTGATTCAAATTCAAATCTCTGTGGTTGTCCTGAATATTTTTTGTCAAACTTAATGGTTTGAACTAATTGGTGAGACGCAAATGCATGATCGCTGTCGTCGTGACTGAGCGCTAATATTCTGGTTGGTTTGTTGTGTTGTTTCAAATAGGGAATTAATACTCGGTTTACGGAATTGATTTTATCATTCAAGCCTGGTCCTACATCGACAATCCATTGTGTTGTTTTGGTTTCGATGATGATGGATTGTCCTTGCCCGACATCCATGGCTTTCACTATAAATTCGCCTTGTTTTTGTTGTTTTGGTGCAACTACAAATAACATTAAACCAAAGACACTCATCATTAAATATCGATGACTGATGTGGCATATAAAACTAAAGGCGGCTAACTCAAGTATGATTAATTGTAAAAGATCGATGTTGACTTCTACTTTTGTCACCACATTAAAGCGGGTTAATAACCACAACACAAATTGGCATAAATAGTTAACCATGGTTTGTAATATTTCAAAATCCAATATCATTAACACTAAACCTAGAGGCAGTAATAATAATGTAATGATGGGCACCAAAATTAAATTAATCAGTGACGATAAAAAATGTACAGATGTGCCCATAAACATCACAATGGGGGTCATGACTAAAAATATAACCCACTGAGTTTTGATTAATTGTTTGATGAAATTTAACGTTTTTTGTAAAAGATTGGGCGCTTGTGTTTTAACAGAAACTCGAATGGAAAAGTACATCATCAATCCCGTGACACAAATCACTGACATCCAAAATCCCATTGATAAAACCTGTGCAGGCATGATCAGTATCAAACCAATTAAGCTGTAGCTCCATATTAATAACAGGCGTAATTTTTGGTTGAATAACCACAATAACAGGGGAATAAACAACATTAATATGGCGCGTAGTGCCGGCGGGTTAAATTGCGCTAAGTAGCCGTAAAATAAAACCAAACCGATGACACACACTATTTGTATGTGTTTTCGCATTATCACGATGTTGATAGTTTGGCCATGATAGTGCAAAAATCTCACGGGTATGAGTTGAAATATTAATTGCCCCATTAACCAGGCAAGCCATGCGCTCACGCCAATGTGTAATCCGCTGACAACGATTAAGTGTACGGTTTGTGTATCGACAAATACGGCTTTGGTTTCGTCGCTTAATTGGGTTTGGTCGCCAAACAATATTGCCAATACCATGGCTTTGCTGTTTGTATCTAACTTTTGCATCGTTAAGATGCGCTGGCGTATTTTTTCACGAATGGAGGTTGTGTTATTTTTGCAATCGGTTAATTGTTCGACCACGCTTGCTTTTGCTTGAATGCCTTTTATAAAATTCCATTTTGCTGAATCAAAAATGTAGCGATTATTTTGTTGGCGTAATCTTGAAACCATCACTGTTGCATCAAATTGACAAAAATCAGGAATCAAATAATTTAAATCGGTATTGAGTTTTACCTTTGTTTTGATTGTTTTGCCTTCATGCTCGTATTGAATAATCGCTTCACTTACCTTTGAATAGTCATAGGTTACCCAGTGGTTTTTGACGACTATTTGCGCAGTCACTTTGATGGGTTCAGTTTGTTTAAATTGTTTCGCTGCATTTAAAAATAAGTGACTCCAATTAAACACAACGATCAAACTCATGACGATGATTGCTTGCCATTTTATGTTTAAAATCTTATGCAACACAACCAAACAGGCGCACACACTCATCCATAGGATTAACCCTAAAGTAAAAGTAATTGAGCTGTAATAAAAAATAAATACGCTGCCAATTAAACTTGTCAACGTGAGCAAAAGGGTAAACACCTGCTCTTCCTAGATTGTGTGTTTTTGTAAGTGTAGTGTGAATCTTAAAATTTACTTGAATTTAACAGAAATAAACAACCCCAATGTTTAAATGTAATAGGCAAAAAAAAGGCGGTCACCTAAAAAAGCGACCACCTCTAAACAAACAATTAACCTTTAAGTTAACATATCGGTATATGGATTAGTGGATGTTCCAAATCGAGTCAATCCAGAATCCAAACCCTGCGCCACAGACAGGAAGAAATCAGCATGAGACCTGAAATTATTGCCTTGGCGTGCATCTAAATATTGACCGGTTTTGAATGCGCCACCACCATTACCACACACCATATAAGGCATGTCGTTTGAGCGATGGTTATACATACTGAACTCTGAACAGGTCACAATTAATGTACTGTCAAACATGTTGCCATCACCATCTGGAATCGCTTTTAATTTTGTAATTAATTGCGCCAGTTTGCTGTAATACCAGCGATGTATACGTGCCTGGTTGCGACGACGATCTTGGGCAGGATCATGTCCTAAGTTATGATCATTTACATCCCCATTGCCTTCAAGACCTGGTACACCATTACCTGTGCCGTCTACTCTTGCAAAGTTACGATAGTGGTTTTTATCAATGGCGCCTTTGTCTGTACCAGAGCCACTAAATTGTAATAACGAAACGCGTGTACGATTCAATGCTAATGCAGCCACAGTGGTATCAATGGAAATATCCATTAATTTTTCGTAATTAACTGAGTCATTCCAATAGTATTTGCGATCGGTGACATTACCATTGGTATTTAGCCAGCCGTTTGGAATATCAAAACGCATATCAGGACCATTTTCCATGGCCATTTCTTCGTCTGCTTTAATCAGCGCTTGCGTTTGTTGTTCTAAATTAGTGAATGAATTTAACAACGCTTCGTATTTTAATCGAGCCTGTTCACCGCCCACGCATTTTACTGCCGCTAAGCGAGACTCCATTTGTTTTAAGACTTCTAACTGGGAGTGACGACTAGTAAAGCCTATGTCACCACCGCCACCGCCTGTGGGTGCAGGAATACCATCATTACCAAACACCGTTTTGTAAGTTTCCATCGGGTTCCAGTTAGCGTTACCTTTTGTGTTACCACCTATGGTACGTAATGGATTTAAATAATCTTCATTGGTGCCTTTAGTGTGAACGTGGTGTCCCCACATACCTGTATAAATAGAAGAAATCGGTGTGGATGCTTTGAATTTATCACCCAATATTTGATCAATACTGCCTTCTACTTTTTTACCGCCTGTTAGGGCGTTTTCAACCACTTGTTTATGTGGGTCATCCGCATCTGATCCGTTATTTTTAAAACCACTGTACATCGAAATTTCAGATTCAAACTCTTTTAAAGGTTGTATCACATAGCCCGCTTGACTGCTGTCTACGTAACTGCGAATTGAATTACCTTTTGACTGTACATTCTTCCCATTAATAGACGCATTCATATTAATATCAAGTGCGCCAGTGTTTGCAGGCCAAAACCCTTGTTGGGCACAGCCTTCTGGTACATACCAGAAGATCACTCGCTTGTGGCTGGTTGCCGCTAAAGCGCGCTCAACCATGGCCATTGATAAAGAGCTGGCTCCTGCAAATGCAGCAGTAGACTTTAATAAACTTCTTCGATTTAGGTTAAAGTTTTTCATTATAATTCCCCTGCTGTACACGCTAATGCTGTGGATTGATCTGAGTAAACGTATTTATAAACATCACTGCTTACTAATGCACCAATAGTCGCATTTAGTGTGCCTTCATTTACAAGGGCATCTTGAACTTGAGCAAAGCTGTCTTGTTCAGAGGCTTTTACATCGCGACCTAAAGCAAAGCGGAATAATTGTTTGCTGACACATTGTTTAAAGGCTACAGAATCTTCAAGTGCTGATGAGAAATCTACAACCCCTTCAAAAGTAGCGGCTGCATCCACATCCATATACAAACCACCGTGTAATTCAGCGCTTTCAAAACGCTTACCAAAATCATCGTATAAATCAAACATACGACCAATTGGGTCAACCACTGAGTGACAACCTTTACATGACGGATGCACACCACGATCACTGACTTCACTAGCTAATGCGACTGATTGCTCAGGTGGTGGCGGTGGTGGCATTTGCTCACAGAACAAACGTTCATAAACAATTTTGCCTCGAAAGATCGTATTCACATCACGGCCATGTGCACCATTGTGATATAAGAAACTGGCGTGGGTTAAAATACCTTGACGACCCACACCATCTGGAAACTCATATTTAGCCCAATCGGTCATGGGTGGAACCACACCATAATGCTCGGCTAAGGTTGCATCAATGAAGCTGTATTTAGCCGTAAATAACTCAGTAAACGGTAAGTTGTTATCAAGGATATATTCAACAAACAAACGCGTTTCAATTTGCATGGCATCTTTTAATGCCATACCCGATGGCACAGCAATCGCATCACAACGTCCGCCGTCACACATACAAATACTTGCGTTTGATCCTGAGTTTTGACAATCATAACTTTGCGCTACACCAGGGAAAGAAGCTTGGCATTGACTGGTTGCGTTACATTGATCGCCAGCAATGGGCGTTGAAGGTGCTGAAGGTGTGATTTCAGGCACATCCACTGCAATACGTAACCACTGAGCTACAAACTGCCAAACCATTTCTTTATATGCGTCTTCGTTCATTAAACGGTTTGTTTGGTCATTGATGATATTGACGTCATCCACTATGCCAACTTGATTAGAAATCAATGGCGCATCTGGGGAATTATCAACCAACATAAAGGACAAACGGTTAATAAACTCACGATCCGTTAATTTAGCTTTACCAAAAGCACTTCTGTCAGATCCAAATTCCATTTGGTAAACCATACGGTCATCCACTAATGCAAACGTTAATGCCGTGGCTAACGCTGCTTGCTCATCCGCACCTGCATTTCGTGCCGCTGCAATGGTAAGGCCAACGGATTCTTTATCTGAATCTAGGTATGTATTTTCACGATACAATATTTTGAGTGCACCTTGAATATGGGCCGTTACACAGTTACGCGGGCTCACATCCCAATCACATAGATCAACCAGCTGGTTTGCTAATTCATCAGCAAGGGTTTGTGAACTACCCAGTAATGAGCTGAAGTCCGCTGACTTATCTGCCGCATTATTTGAATAAGCGCTAAATGGACCTGAGGTATCTTCTAAGAATGTTGCAACCGGTAAATTATCAACGGCAAACGCACGCATTACGGTATTGATGTACTCACGTTTGGTTAAACGAAATTGTGGGCTGACAATTTTACCTGCAGATAATGTTTTTAAACCAGTACAACCTGTTACACCGACTTTTGAACCTTCAGGTGTGGCAGGACAATTGTCCGCAACATCCGCAATGCCGTCATTATCAGTATCAATATTACGCACACGCTCAGAACAGCCAATTAAATAACCAGACGTGGCAACCGTGGCAACTTCATCTTCACGGGTATTTTCACATTGATCTAAAGGTAATAATATACCATCGCCATCTTTATCTAATTGCGCATTAGAACAACCCTGCTCGTTAACTGAAACATTTGGGGTTGTACCTGGACAGCTGTCTAATTTGTCATCGACCCCGTCAGAGTCACCATCGTTGGTCAACTCACCTAGAATGTTAATGCCCACAATACTTGCGTTGTTAACAATACCTTCTAAGAAGATAGTGACGTTTTGATCAGCAATTGTAATGTTTTCGAACGTCTCAAACCCTGCGTAGTTTTTACCACCTGTTTTTACAAACGGATCGTAACCGGTTAATACTTTAACGCCTTCGATAGATGCATCAATTTCACGTTTGCCTGCTTCAGTAAAAAACACTTCTGAAAAGTGTAACTCAACAGAATACACACCGTTTGGTACAGGTATGGTGTAGGTTAAGTTTTTACCCCAACGTTCTTTACGATATAGCTGGTCATCATCAGTATTTAACACATCAAAGGTCAGTTCACCCATTGTTGAACCTAATGAGCCTTCATAGTAAGTTTCTTGGTCGGCTTTATATTTCACGCCAGCTTGAGTAGTAAATGCATCACCACCTACGTTTATTGCGTAAACGCTGCCTGTTGTGCCGTTTTTCACCACACAACCTGTGTGATCGATGCTTTTTAAATCTTCAGAATTGGTTTTTAAACACATATCTTCATCATCTGAAATACCATCAAAATCACCATCATCGACTTTTGAATAAAACGCTTCGTTCATGAAACTGGCAATATCACTAGAGCAGCTTGTTGAGGCAGATTCACCACATAGATTTGAATTACCATAAGGCATTTGTTGGCTGATATACGTCGTTAAAGCACCTAAGTCTTGGCAATTAACCGTAATACAAATACCGTTAATGGTTCCGCCACCGTTACCACCTTGGCCTTCATTACCATGACAATCGGCACAGCTTTTATCGCCACCTAATTTAGAGAAGTAATTTTCAAAACCACGGTCATAAGAAGAACAACCATCAGAGCCGACCACATCTTTAAAACTTGCTGGTGTATTTGGACAAGCATCATTGGGTATTAGCACACCGTCATTATCCGCATCGTCGCCACCTGTTGTATCAGCACAACCTTGAGCGTTAACCGTGCTGCCTAATGCTGTATTTGGGCAGGTATCTAAATTGTCGTTTACACCATCGTTGTCTGAATCTTTTTGTACATCAGCACATCCGTCAGCATCAACAGATAAACCCTGTGGCGTATTTAGACATTGATCCACATTATCAGATATACCATCTTCGTCAGCATCTTTTGGTGGCTGAACAATATGTTTAATCATGTATTTTGAAATAGTGTCCGCACAATTATTTTCAATAGTACAAATTTCTGGTTTGGTTTTTGGCATGTCCGTCACCATATATGCAGTTAATTTTTCTAAATCTGTACAATCTACAAGCACACAAATATCCAAAGGTGTGTCATAAAGAGATTTAGGTGTATCTGCAAACCCTTTGCCTTCTGTGCCATGGCATAACTGACAGTTTTGAGTAGAATCCTTAAAGAAACGCTCACCTATTTGAATATCTGAGCAGCCTTTATTGTCGGCTACTTCATCTAAAGAGGTGTTAGCGCAATCATCTAATGAGTTTTGGATACCATCTAAATCCGAATCCATAGCCACATCGACTTTACAGCCATTTACACCGACAATTGTATTTAAAGGGGTATTTGGGCACAGGTCTTGTTCATCGAACACCCCATCTAAATCCGCATCCATCGCTGCATTAACTATGCAGCCTCGTGCATCTACAGGAGAGTTTAGAGGTGTTTGAGGGCACTGATCAGCATTGTCCAGAACACCATCCATATCCTTATCTTCATTAGATACTATCAATGGGCAGCCTGTTGCATCTACAGCAGTATTTAATGGAGTGTTAAGACATTGATCAATATCATCTGCTATTAGGTCTTTATCTAAATCTACAAATGAGCCTAGTTGGGTACTAGTTTGAGTGTCTGTATTGGAGTCTGTATTGGAGGTTTCTAATGCTGGATCCACCCCACAACTTGCTAAAAATAGACTTAATAGCACTATTTTAAGCATGGTTACAAATGTATTTTTATTCATTGTTATTCTCCGAAAGTGGAACTCTTTTTTGATGTAAGCGCTTACATATAAGATACAAAAATAACCGACATTGATCGCCGGTAAATACATTGTAATCGCTTACACAATTGTTACAAAAAAGGTAACTAAGAGTTAAAAATGAATCATAGTGTAAAAATTAATAAATTAGTGAGAAGCAATTTGCAAATTGATCAGTTTTCTAAATTTAAATGCGAACATTCATTTCAAGAATATTTAGCATTAAACCGTCAGAAGTTTTAACAACTATTACGTTTGATTAACTTTAAACCTAAGCATTCATGCTTTGCAGTAATTGGCCTGTCTTCAACTATATCGATAATGCGGTTAACAAGCGCTTTACCCGCCTCGAACCCATCTTGTGAAATAGTAGTTAATGACGGGTTGTTTACAGCTGCACCATCAATATCATCAAACCCAACAATTTTAATATCTTCAGGAATTCTAAGCCCTTTGTTTTGAATTGCGTTCATTGCTGATAAAGCTAATACATCGGCACTTGCAAATACACCATCAATTGTAGGGTCACTCTCTAATAAGCGATTCATCTGATTAAAACCACTATGCGGAAAATAATGCTCAAAACTGATATTGGATTCTTTAAGAGTCATTCCTTGTTTTTCAATATACTGCTTAAAACCTGTTAATCGCCCTTGAGCTTCAAAGGCAGTATCATTACCGCCTATATAAGCTAAATTTTTGCAACCTGCATCAATCAAGGCTTCAGCAGCAATTTCCCCACCTAATATTTCATCACTAGCTAACCAATGGAAAGGGTTGGATCGACTGCCCCCCCAAAATACAACCGGGAACTCATCATCAACAATAGGATCATTTGCCCAATCATTAGCATCACCACCATAAATGATAATGCCATCGGCTTTTTTAGAGCGAACAGCTTGTACTAATTTCGCATTTTTTTTATTTTCAAAATTGCTAACTAAAAGCTCTTTGTCTAATTTTCCAACTTGACTCAAAATACCTGAAAATACTTTCAAGAAGAAAGGATCGCTTGCAATCGGAGCCGAATTAGGGAGGTTATAGGTAAATATTGGTAAAAATAAAGCAATTGTGTTGCTTTTTTGGCGACTTAATAGTTTAGCGCTGTGGTTGACTGCATATTTATGCTCGTTAGCAATTTCAATGATCCTTAGTTTCGTGGATTCCTTAATTGAAGTACTATCACTTAATGCCCTTGAAACTGTAGCAGTTGAAACACCAGCATACATTGCGATATCTTCGATGGTCACTTTTTTGATTTGCTTGCTCATAAATACATTCTTAATACAATTAATTAATAAAATATATATAGTTTCTTTACAAATAAACTATAAATCACTTAAATAACATGACATTTTAACTCGATTTAATGCGTAGTCCTAATAAAATTTTAAACAAATGCTACCCATTACTATATTCCAACCAATAATCGATCAACTTTAAAATAATAAAATATAAATGCCATATCACTGCTTACTTAAACATCTTACAAACCACACTTAAAAACAGGTATCATTGGTGGATATTTTTAAATTACAAAATCATGACAAACATAAATACTAAATATGATATCGCAATTATTGGCGCGGGCATGGTTGGGCTATGCACTTTAATCGCTCTTTCTGAATTAATCAAAAAGGGTGCGAGAATCATTATTATTGATCCTGCAAGCCCACCTACATTAAGTAAAGATGGTTTAAGCTCACCGAGCTTTGATGATCGAGCCACTGCATTATCACTAGCAAGTACGTTGTATCTTGAGCAAATTGGAATTTGGTCATTTATCAAACCCTTTGCTCAACCGATTTTAGATATTGAAGTGTCGAGTTTTGGTCAAGTTGGTCTAACGCAATTAAATCACAAACAAGCCAATACCGATGCGTTTGGATATATCGTTTCAAACAAACACATCGGCCAAGCGTTGTTGCAAGTTTGCTCAAACATCACACAAGTTGATTACCTTTATGAGCAACAGGTTCAAGACATCACCAAGACGCACGCTAGTGACTATCCTTATGAATGCTTGATAACAAATGGCCAAAGCATACAAGCCAGATTAACACTATTAACCGATGGTGGTCGATCAGAGCTAAAAGAAAAACTAAAATTTAAAGACGAAACGTTTGATTATCAAAAAGTCGCGGTTGTGAGCAATGTACAAACCCAAAACCCACATAACGGCAAAGCATTTGAGCGTTTTGATCAATCGGGGCCTATTGCGTTATTGCCGTTTCATCAAGACAATTTAAGCGCTTTGGTGTGGACAATGGGTGCAGATAAATTAGACGATTTTTTACAAACCAGTGACACAGACAAACTGGCGCTTTTAAATCAACGCTTTGGCAGACGCTTAGGCCAAATCAATCAAATAGGCAACATTGCACACTACCCCCTTAAACTGAGCATGTGCAAAGAACAAGTTAGACCCGGCCTTATATTATTAGGCAACAGCGCTTGTGCGTTGCACCCTGTTGCTGGCCAAGGGTTTAATTTGGCGTTATTTGCGGTTAAAGCATTAACACAACGACTTAATAAACAATCTATTGAACAGATCAATCATTTACCAATGCTAATGGATTACCAACAATCTGTATGGCCACGCCAACAAATGATGAGTCAATTTAGCCACCAAATGGTGCAAAGTTTTGAATCGAGCAATCCTCTAGTTCGTACGACTCGTTCTGTTTTATTAAGTATTTTAGAATCTCACACCATTGCAAAAGGCGTATTTAGCCGTTTTGCCATGGGTTTATAAAAAGGGTTGAGTATGCATTTTGATGTCATTATTTGTGGTGCCGGTTTAATCGGATTATCAATGGCCAACGCATTAGATCAAGCAGGGTTAAAGTGCGCGATTGTTGAGCAGCGCATCATTGAATCTAACTTACCAGACACATACAGCAATCGTGTCAGTGCGTTAACTGAGTTAAGTCAAAAGTGGCTTGAACACACAAAAGCCTGGGAATCGATTCAACCTTACGCATGTGCATACCAATCCATGTACGTGTATGACGGCGAAGGCACACAACACGTTGAGTTCAGTGCGTCTGACTTACCCTGTGAGCACTTAGGTCATATTGTCGAAAACGATCGAATGATTGATGCGTTGATTCAAAATATGGGCAATTTAGAACGATTCGAACATACAAAAGTGTTGAGTATTAGCGATCTTTCAACGGACAATTTAAGAACCATCGAATTAGATAACGGACAGTTTTTAACCACTGAATTAATTATTGGTGCGGATTCAAAACATTCCACGATTCGTAATCTTGCAAAATTACCGACTAAAACTTGGTCGTATAATCAAACGGCGATTGTTTCGACAGTAAAAGTAAAAACGCCTGAACAATTTTCAGATCAACCCAATAAAACCTGCTGGCAAAATTTTACATACTGCGGGCCATTGGCCTTTTTGC
The DNA here is from genome assembly GCF_045862395.1 of Marinicellulosiphila megalodicopiae. NCBI lineage: Bacteria > Pseudomonadati > Pseudomonadota > Gammaproteobacteria > Oceanospirillales > Marinicellulosiphila > Marinicellulosiphila megalodicopiae. The sequence goes on along the minus strand of NZ_AP023087.1, from coordinate 2,210,996 downwards.
CGTTGCATGATCAAACCGAGCATTCAAACGAAGAATCATTTTATAGCATTGTGTGGTCGGTAGATGACGAACAGTTAGAATCGTTTGGCCAAAAATCATTAATCGACCAACTTCGACTGCACGCACCCAAACAATTAGGTGAAATTTTAGAGGTTTGCGATCAAGCGCAATTTCCATTAAACGCCCTTGCTTGCCAAAGTTACATCCAAGCAGGCATAGCCATTATTGGCGATGCGGCACACAGTATTCACCCACTTGCAGGTCAAGGTGCTAACTTAGGTTTTGCCGATGCGAAAGCATTATTTGAAACCATTGTTTCAGCAAAAGAAAATGAATTAAATTTGGGACACCCAACATTATTAAAACGCTTTGAGCGTAATAGAAAATTACCCAACCAAATCATGCAAGGGGCAATGGAAGGATTTAAACGAGGGTTTAAAGGACAGAATCCGATGCAAGTTTTGATTCGAAATGAAGCGATGGCACTCACAAACCACCCTTTATTTCCAAAAGATTGGATATTAAAACACGCCATGGCGCGCGATTAATTAGACGGTTTTCGCTCAAAGGATTGAGCACAAGACAAACAGATGCAGGACTTATTTTTTGCAGATTTAGGTAATTCATCAATCAATGCTTTTGGGAATTTTAAATCTGGATTCATGCACCAACAATCTTTTTTTGTTTTGTCTTTTGATATTGCTAGAGAACATTGATTTTCTTTTTGGCATTTTGGGCAGAGTGTTGGGTTATGAGTTTTCATAATCAAATTACATCTATTTCTGGGACATCCACAATCATATCCGTAACCCCTACATCCACTCCTAGTTGGCTAAACAACGTACTCACCTGCCCTCGATGATGAGTCTGATGATTGAACATATGCATTAACACTAAACAAAAATGTTTATTAGATTCAACACCTTTTGAATTTGTATACGTTAAATTCGAATTAATATCTAATTCCGTTAATTCTTGTACAAAAGACACAATACATCGATCAATTAATTTTCTTAAATGAAACAACCCTTTTAAATCATAAAAAAGAATAGTTTCTAAACTTTGAGGTAGTGACAATTGTCGAATCGGCTCCAAACTTTGAAATAATTCCTCATGTTCACCAAATCGTTTTAGCCAAAATATATCGCCAACTGCAATATGATTTAAAGTGTGATTGATGGATCCAAAAAATGCCCCCATGTTTTTGTTGTATTCTTCATTTTTTAATTTTCGAGCAGCAGTATAAATTTGTTTATTCATTCTTAGATTGTAATTTGCGTACAATTCAAACATGGGTATATTCATTTTTTACCTTTCTTTTTATATTTTTAATGCTTGAAAAATATTTTACAAAAAAAAAACCAAATACTTAGATTTGGTTTTTTGATTTCATTTGTATTTATTCAGAGCCATTCGAACTGTTTTCAGTTTAAGGTAACCCACTCTTCTGCCGCCGTTGGGTGAATCCCTATAACTGAATCAAAGTCATGCTTAGTTGCGCCCATTTTAATGGCAACCGCAAACCCTTGAAGCATTTCACCTGCATCTTGACCGCACATGTGCCAGCCCAACACTTTTTGACTTTGTTTTTCTACGATTAGCTTCATGTACATTCTGCTGGTATCACCTGAAATGGTATTGGACATCGGTCTGAAATTACTTTCATAAACTTGAATGTCGTTTTCTTTTTCAGCTTGTTCTTGAGTCATGCCGACCGTTCCAATATTTGGCTGACAGAAAACAGCAGTTGGAATATTGTTGTAATCAATTTTGGCGCTTGTTGCTCCTTGATACCAATAACCAATAAGGCCCATTGCTTCTTTAATGGCAACAGGAGTTAATTGTACTTTACCGATAACATCACCAATGGCGTAAATATCTTTAATATTGGTTTGGTAGTTTTCATCGACTTGAATGGCTCGGGTTTTGGTTAACTCAATGCCCAAATCTTTTAGACCTAAATTATCAACGGCTGTGGTGCGACCGGTGGCTAATAATATTTCATCGTAAGATTTGATTTGACCGTCTTTGAATGTGACTTGTTTTTTACCGTCTTTTTCAATAACACGTTCAATGCCGTTTTCAAATAAAATATTGATGCCTTGCTCTTGCATTTGCTGCGTTAAAAAATCAACCGTTGAGCGATCAAACTCATTTAAAATAGTATTTTTACGGCTTAATATATCAACATTTGTGCCCATACCATTAAACACACCAGCAAACTCGACGGCTATGTAACCTGCACCTACAATCAGTAAATCTTTTGGTTGTGTCGGTAAATAAAACACATCGTCAGAGGTAATACATAAATCGTTGCCTGTAAATTCAGGCACAAATGGCTGACCACCAACTGCGATCAAAATACGTTTTGCTCGAATCCGTTTATCGCCTACTTTGACGACATTAGGCTCAATTAAATGAGCGCGTTGTTTAAATAATGTCACACCAGAATTGTCTAATAAATTCCCATAAATGCCATTGAGTCTTAGAATTTCAGCGTTTTTCTTTTCAATAAATGCAGGCCAATCAAATTCGCCAATACTTGCATCCCAACCATACCCCTGTGCGTTTTTAACTTGTTGCGGATAGCTTGATGCATACACCATTAATTTTTTAGGCACGCAACCTACGTTAACACAGGTGCCACCAAGGGCTTTTTCTTCCGCGATGCCGACCTTAATGCCTTCTGTTGCTGCTTTTCTTGCTGCTCTAACGCCACCAGAACCTGCACCAATGACAAATAAATCAAAATCAAACTCGCTCATGTTTACCCTTATTTTGTATGTATAAAATTTTAAGACAGGCTAAAGTGTTTGATCAGTAGATTCAAGTGTATTCATTTGAATCCAATGCACATTTAGCCTGGTTGTTTGCCTATTTTACTTTTTTAAATAATCTAAAACCGTATCGGCATCGGACACTTCAAATGGATCTGTTGGGCAGTTATCTGAATAACCGTCTTCGATGAACATTTTTTCAATCTTGCCATCGTTGACAACCATGGCATAACGCCAGCTGCGCATACCAAATCCAAGATTAGATTTGTCCACTAACATACCCATTTTACGAGTGAACTCACCGTTGCCGTCTGGTAATAAAAATACATGGTTAGCATTTTGGCCTTTGCCCCATTGATACATCACAAACGCATCATTAACCGAAACACAGACAACTTGATCCACACCCTGTGCTTTAAATTCGTCATGTAGCGCTTCATAACGCGGTAAGTGACTGGTCGAACAGGTTGGCGTAAAAGCGCCTGGCAATGAAAATACAACTACTTTTTTACCTTTGAATACATCATCAGTACTTACATCTTTCCATTCGAAAGGGTTTTGTGTTTGTAATGCTTCGTTACGTACGCGTGTTTTAAATACAACTTGAGGAACTTGAGTAATCATTATTTTTTATCTCTTGTGGGTGAATGACGAAAAACAGTATGCGCTCATTTTTTAATTCTTTAAAATTTATTAAACCGAATAAGTCATTCAGTTTTTTAGAACTACCAAACTTGCTTGCATCCCAAACTATAGATGAGTATTTTAACAAGCCAAATAACAAGTATGGTTTTGGAGTAATTTTATATGATGACGATCACCACCCCTGCACTATTGTTTCCAGCGATTTCATTATTGATGCTGGCTTACACCAACCGATTTATCGTCATTGGCCAGCTAATAAGATCGCTAATTGAACAACGCGATGAAACGAACCATTTACAAATTACTCGTCAGATCAAACATTTAAAATTGAGAATTTTAATTATTCGCTATACACAGATGACAGGCATTGTGTCATTCATCCTATGCACCATTTCAATGATGTGTTTGTTAGAGCAATGGCAAACCGCTGGCGTTACAATATTAACGGCAAGTTTGGTCAGTTTGATTGTATCTTTGCTGCTTTGTTTGTACGAAGTGTACATATCGGGCATTGCATTGAATATTCAACTTGAAGTGTTAAAAGATCCTAAGAAATAAAATACGAAGGAAACACCTGGGTTATATTTTGAAAAATAGGCCAGTAACATAACTGTTTAAATCAAATAATAACGAGAATGAATATGTCAGATGGTAGAGAGCGAGCTCATATTGAGATTGGCGATTGCGTAAAAGTGGTTTTGAAACAAGACCAGCGCAGCAACAAATTGACAGAAGGTGTGGTTTCAAAGTTTTTAACAAAATCGGCCTTTCATCCACATGGCATAAAAGTCATGTTAGAAGATGGGCAAGTGGGTCGAGTTAAAGAGGTTGTTTCTTAAGAGTTTGGCGTGTAATAAATGCACTTGAAGTAATTCATGTGCATTTATGTACTTATTTTGGCATTACTGGAAAGAAGTAGACTTTATTAACTTACCGCTCTTTACTGGCAAAGCTCATAAATATCTTGATTATTTTTATTAAAACAAAATCCTAGATCTACACCTTCTGTTTCAAACCATTCAATCAATGTTGCATAACCTGAATAAAATTGATCGTATTTATATCGTTCAGGATCTAAGAAATCTCGGCTGTCATACATTTCAGTGATAACAGATCGATTTTTAAAATCTTCTAGTTGGTAATTTGCACCTTGTTGTAATAAGTAAAGTGTAATGTCGAAATTATTGTAAGTGATAGCAGATTTTGTTGCATAATAGCCATATTCTGGTGTTTGAAAATCTATTTGAGCTCCTACCTGCAATAATAGTTTCACTAGTTTTAATTGTTCATCATCCCAATAAACAGCATCCATCAACGGCGTTGAAGGACCTGAACCCGTTAACAGGTCGGGGTTCGCACCAACTTCTAAAAGTGCTTCTAAATAGTCATATTCTGAACGTGAAATAATATGAGAAATCATAGCCTCATCACCACCTAAACCAAAATATAGATCAGGATTTGCTCCCTTTGCTAACAGATATTTAAAACCGATTAAACTCTCCATTTTAAATGCCCAAACTAATAATGAATAACCATTATTACCAGTGGCATTTACATTTGCACCTTGGTTGATAAGTTCATCCATCTTCTGAGTATCACCTTCACCAGCAGCGGTTGCTAATTTGGCGGTTAATTTATCTGGATAAATATCTTCGACTTCATAACCATTAAAATAACCTGATCGACCAGATTCAGTATTCAAGACATCACAAGATGTTGAAATTAAAAGAATTAAGCTAAATGCTAGCAATCTAATCTTAGGTCTCATTTTATTATTCCATATTTCCATTTAGAGTAATCATGGATAGTATCATATTATCAATATCAACCATCCATAAAAAAAACTGTTTGAAATGGATTCAAAACAGCTTTTTTTACATCTAGATTAGGTTTCGCATTTTATAATTATATTAAGGACACAATTCATAAATATCATTAGTTTTTTGTACACAAAATCCTAGATCAACCTCTTCTGTCAAAAACCATTCAATCAATGTTGCGTAACCTGAATAAAATTGATCGTATTTATAGCGATCAGGATCTAAAAAATCACGTTTGTCATACATTTCAGTAACAACTGTACGTTCTTTAAAATCTTTTAATTGGTAATTTGCTCCTTGTTCTAACAAATAAAGAGTTGTACCAAAATGTCCAGATGATAGTGAAATTGTGGTTGCTGAAAAACTATATTCTTTTGTTTGATAATTAATTTTCGCACCCGAATTCACTAGCAATTTCACCATTTTCAAATTCTCACTGCCAAATGCAATCGCTATTAATGGGGTATTCTGACCAAATAGTAAATCTGGATTTGCCCCTACCTCCAAAATCGCCTCTAAATAATCGATTTCATCAAATATAATAATACTATCTATAATCGCACTATCACCTCCCAAACCATACAATAAATCGGGGTTAGTGCCCTTTGCTAATAAATGTTTAAAACCCTTTAGGTTATCCATTTTAAACGCCCAAACCAATAAAGAGTAATTATCTAAACCTAAAGCATTTACATCTGCACCCTGGCTTATAAGTTCATCCATCTTCTGAGTATCACCCTCACCAGCAGCGGTTGCTAATTTAGCGGTTAATTTATCTGGATAAATATCTTCCACTTCGTAACCACTGAGATAGCCAGAGCGACCAGCTTCAGTATTCAAGACATCACAAGATGTTGAAATTAAAAGCATTAAGTTTAGGGTTATCAGACTAAATTGAACCTTCATATTATTATTTCCATAGACCTGTTATATTTTTAGACAGTACCATATCACCTATATTATCCTCTCAAAATAAAAAAAGTCCCATTAGGAATCATCCAAACAGGGCTTTTTTAAGTACTATCTCAGTTTAATTTAAAGAATATAAACTTGCATATTAATCAACCACAGCCTCAGCTGGGCCACCGTCGGTAATGGTCCAACCTAACGTTTCAATTAAATAAGTACGGCCTGTTTCTGCTAATGAGCCTGGCGTGTACTTACTGTTGCCACCATCAAATGTTACGTTTTGCTTTGGTGTTAATTGTGCGCTCCAGCTGGCTAATAACGCATCGTAGTTTGTGGTTGAGAGTGTCACGCCGTTAAACATCTGAGCCATATAACGCACACTGGTAATATCCCACATACTTAAGTCTTGATCAAAACTGATAGCGCCTTGGAACATGCCGCGCATATCCGTCACCGAAGATACATCCCAACTGCTTAGGTCTTGGTTAAAACTGCTGGCACCAGAAAACATATAACCCAAATTCGTCACCGAGGACACATCCCAACTGCTTAGGTCTTGATTAAAACTGCTGGCACCATAAAACATACGGTTCATACTCGTCACAGAGGACACATCCCAACTGCTTAGGTCTTGGTTAAAACTGCTGGCATCACCAAACATCGACTGCATACTCGTAACAGAAGACACATCCCAACTGCTTAAGTCTTGGTTAAAACTGCTGGCACTATAAAACATATATCTCATATCCGTCACCGAGGACACATCCCAACTGCTTAGGTCTTGGTTAAAACTGGAGGCATTTCTATACATATTACGCATATCCGTCACCGAAGACACATCCCAACTGCTTAGGTCTTGGTTAAAACTGCTGGCACCATTAAACATGTAACCCATGTCCGTAACCGAAGAAACATCCCAACTGCTTAGGTCTTGGTTAAAACTGCCGGCACCATAAAACATACCGTACATATTCGTCACCGAGGACACATCCCAACTGCTTAGGTCTTGGTTAAAACTGCTGGCACCTGTAAACATACCGTTCATATTCGTCACCGAGGACACATCCCAACTGCTTAGGTCTTGATTAAAACTGCTTGCATAATTAAACATACCGTTCATATACGTCACCGAGGATACATCCCAACTGCTTAGGTCTTGGTTAAAACTGCTGGCACCATCAAACATACGGTACATACTCTTCACCGAGGACACATCCCAACTGCTTAGGTCTTGGTTAAAATAGCTCCCTTGAAACATACCTTCCATATCCGTCACCGAAGACACATCCCAATTGCTTAAGTCTTGGTTAAAACTGCTGGCAGAAGCAAACATGGCTCTCAAAGTTGTAACTGATGACACATCCCAACTGCTTAGGTCTTGGTTAAAGTTGCTTACACTCCAAAACATATAAGCCATATTCGTCACCGAGGACACATTCCAACTGCTTAGGTCTTGGTTAAAACTGCGGGCATAAGCAAACATGGCGTACATATTCGTCACCGAGGATACATCCCAGCTATTAAGGTCTTGGTTAAAACTGCTGGCACTATAAAACATATAATTCATATTCGTCACTAAAGATAAATCAGGATCATCATCAGCATTCATTACCATGTTTTGCGCATAATAAAACGCTTGATTCATAGACAACCAATTATTATTCCCCCAATGTTCCACTGACAATAATTTTCTTGAATCTGATGAGCTCGAAGAATTAGAGCCATCAAAATAGATTTGCGGATAGGTTCCACTGATGATCACTTGATATTCGCCTACTTGACTGTAGGTATGGGTAATTTCACTGGTGATATTGCTGTCGGTATTGCCGTCGCCCCAATCCACAGTAAAGTCATAACTAAACTCTGAGTTCACTTCTAATGTGATTTGGTTGTCGTCACTTTGTCCTTGATTGTCTGTTTTCCAGATGGTGATGAATGAACTAGACATTACGGTGACCCAGCGTTTAACCATGACTTGTTGACCATGACTGTCTGTTGCGTAATAGGTCAGTTCGTACTCCCCTTCTGTTTGGCTATCGACAGAGCCTTCTATTTCAATAGTTAATTCGCCATCTTTATCGTCCGTGGAAGTAGCGCCTAAATCAGCATAATTGTCGCCTAAATAAATACTTATATTAGCCTCACCATTTAAGGAGATTTCTGGGGCTAAATCTTCAATTACTGTTACTGTGCGTGCGAGACTGGTTTGGTTGCCTGCTGCATCGCTGACTGAATACGTCACATTGTATGTCCCCAAAGTTTGGGAAATAATGTTATCGCTGATGGAAACGTTTAATTCATCATCGTAATTGTCTGTAGCATTCACTCCTAACTCTTGATAAAAGTCACTTTCAAATATAGTTATTTCTAAATCACCAATTAGAGTAATCACTGGCGCTGTGGTGTCGACAATATTTATCGTACGTGTGATTGCTTCAGCGAGATTTCCTGAACTATCTATTGCTTGGTATGTGATGGAATAACTACCAACAACGCTTATATCTAAATTGCTTGAGATATCGGCTGTTAAATTTGAATCGTAATTATCACTTACGATTGCACTTTGTTCTGTGTAATCTGTATTCACTTCAATTGATACAACAGAATCGCCGATTAATGTAATTTCAGGTGCGGTGGTGTCTACAACATGAACCGTACGTGTAATAGTTGCACTGTTACCCGCAGAATCACTTGCGCTGTAAGTTAAGGTATAGTCGCCCAATATAGCGCTATTTACCTGTCCTGAAACAACGACATCTACTTCGCCATCTTTTACATCAACCGCAACGGCACCGGCTTCTATATAGTCATCTAAATACTCTAAGGTGATGTCTTTTTTTCCGTTTAAACTAATCACCGGTGCTTGCCCATCAACGATATTAACCGTTCGAATTGCCGTTGCTTGATTGCCCGCTTCATCGGTTGCTGTATATAAAACTGAATAACTGCCTATTTGCGTGTCATTCACATTACTGGTGATAACGGGGGTAATGCTGCCATCCTCATCATCCGTAGCATTGGCGCCTAATTCAAAATAGCTAGTGCCTAATGAAATTTGAATGTCAGCCGCACCATTTAACGTGATCACCGGGGCTTGAGTGTCTGTCTCAACTTGAGTTTCGGTTTCTGAATTAGTGCTTGTTTCTGACTGGGTGCTTGTTTCTGACTGAGTATCAGTTTCTGATTGAGTGCTTGTTTCTGAATTAGTGCTGGTTTCTGACTGGGTGCTTGTCTGTGTTTGAGTATCAGTCTTGCCAGAAGTATTACCATTACCGCCACCACAAGCGCTTAAACAGAGCATGGACGAGATTAATAAACTAGAAATATTGAACGCTTTCATATTTTTATCCTTAGTTGAACGGGTTAGATTTTAAAAAAACGGGATCTTATCACACTTAATTATTGAAAATAAGAACTGAAAAATTGGACACATATAGTTAACAACTTTAATTAACACCTATAGATATTCAGTCATAAGTGTCACGCCATCCACCATCTTACATCCAATCGTTGAGGTTAGTTTTACTGGAATGAATCCCAGCCCTACAGGTTTGATTTGTAATTGTGACTTGCAGATACAAGCTCGGGTTTTAGCTCGTCAAAACTAAATTAGACTGTAGCGATAAACAATCTGATCGTCATTTTCTAACTCAAATAAAAAAGCCTCTAAACACAAAGTATTTAGAGGCTTTTTTATTTTTCATTTCCGTCATCCTCGAGGGCACTTTCTCGGGGATCCAGTGTGTTTTCAGTTCATTTTTTTTAATTTAAAGAATATAAACTTGCATATTAATCAACCACAGCCTCAGCCGCGCCACCGTCGGTGATGGTCCAACCTAAGGTTTGAGTTAAATAATTACGGCCTGTTTCTGCTAATGAGCCCGGTGTGTACTTACTGTTGCCGCCATCAAATGTTACGTTTTGTTTGGGTGTTAATTGTGCGCTCCAGCTTGCTAATAATGCGTCGTAGTTTGTGGTTGAGAGTGTCACGTCTTTGAACATCTCTCTCATATCCGTCACACTGGTAATATCCCACATACTTAAGTCTTGGTTAAAACTGCTGGCACCAGAAAACATATAACCCAAATTCGTCACTGAGGACACATCCCAACTGCTTAGGTCTTGGTTAAAACTACTGGCACCATAAAACATCCAGTCCATATCCGTCACCGAGGAGACATCCCAACTGCTTAGGTCTTGGTTAAAACTGCTGGCACCATAAAACATATACCGCATATACCTCACTGAGGACACATCCCAACTGCTTAGGTCTTGGTTAAAACTGCTGGCACCTCTAAACATACGATTCATATTCGTCACCGAGGACACATCCCAACTGCTTAGGTCTTGGTTAAAACTGCTGGCATCTCTAAACATCGCACTCATATCCGTCACCGAGGACACATCCCAACTGCTTAGGTCTTGGTTAAAACCGCTGGCGTCAAAAAACATCCAATTCATATCCGTCACCGAGGACACATCCCAACTGCTTAGGTCTTTATTAAAATTGCTGGCACCTCTAAACATACGATTCATATTCGTCACCGAGGATACATCCCAACTGCTTAGGTCTTGGTTAAAACTGCTGGCATCAGTAAACATATTCCTCATATCAGTCACTGAGGACACATCCCAACTGCTTAGGACTTGGTTAAAACTGCTGGCAGCATAAAACATATAACTCATATACGTCACAGAGGACACATCCCAACTACTTAGGTCTTGGTTAAAACTGTTGGCACCACTAAACATGTCGTACATATTCGTCACTGAGGACACATCCCAACTGCTTAGGTCTTGGTTAAAACTGCTGGCACCAGAAAACATATACCTCATTTCCGTCACTGAGGACACATTCCAACTGCTTAGGTCTTGGTTAAAACTGCTGGCACCATCAAACATATTACTCATTTCCGTCACTGAGGACACATCCCAACTGCTTAGGTCTTGGTTAAAACTACTGGCACCAGAAAACATAGAACTCATATCCGTCACTGAGGACACATCCCAACGACTTAGGTCTTGGTTAAAACTGCTGGCACTTCGAAACATATTCTTCATTTCTGTCACTGAGGACACATCCCAACTGCTTAGGTCTTGGTTAAAACTGCTGGCATCATAAAACATCCTTTCCATAATCGTCACTGAGGACACATCCCAACTGCTTAAGTCTTGGTTAAAACTGCTGGCACCAAAAAACATTAAACTCACATCCGTCACTGAGGACAAGTCAGGAGCATCATCAGCATTCATTACCATGTTTTGCGCATAATAAAACGCTTGATTCATAGACAACCAAACATTATTACCCCAATGTTCCACCGATAATAATTTTCTTGAATCTGATTCAGTAGATCGGGAACTAGCAAAATAAATCTGCGGATAGGTCCCACTGATGATCACTTGATATTCACCTACTTGACTGTATGTGTGGGTGATTTCACTAGTCACATTACTATCTGTTTGCCCATCACCCCAATCCACCGTGAAGTCATAACTAAATTCTGAATTTACTTCTAACGTTATTTGACTGTCTTCGCTTTGCCCGTAATTATCTGTTTTCCAAATAGTCACAAATGCATCGGGCAATACAGTTACCCAACGCCTTACTGCTACTTTATGATTAGCACTATCAGTTGCATAGTAAGTCAACTCATATTCACCTTCTGTTTGGGTGTCAACTGTGCCAACTATTTCAATTTCTAACTCGCCGTCTTTATCATCAATTGCACTAGCACCTAGCTCTGTATAACTATTACCAGCAAAGATACTTGTATAAACTTCACCGTTTAAAGTTATTTCTGGCGCTAGGTCTAAGGCCACAGTTACGGTACGAGTAAGACTGCTTTGATTACTTGATGCGTCACTTACTTGATATGTCACTTCGTAAACACCAGCTACTTCGTTATTGATGTTATTACTGATTACAATCACTAACTCTGAGCTTGAATTATCAGAAGCAATTGCACCCAATTCTTGATAAATATCACCTTCAAAAATGGTTATGTCTGATTCGCCATTTAAAGTTAATTCTGGCGCAGTGGTATCAACCACATTGATAGTTCGTGTAATAATGTCAGCAGAATTTAATGAACTATCCATTGCTTGATATGTAATTGTGTAACTACCAGCAATGGACATATCTAAATCACTTGCAATATTCGCTGTTAGATTTGAATCGTAGTTATCGCTGACGGTTGCACCAAGCTCTACATATTCATTGCCTGCTTCCAAAGTAATATCAGTTTCACCAACTAAATTAATAACCGGTGATGTGCTATCCATTACATGAATAAGTCGTGTAATGGTTGCAATATTATTTGCAGAATCACTTGCGGTATAAGTTAACGTGTAATCACCTAAAATTGAGTTATTTACCTGTCCTGATATTTCAACTTGTACTTCACCTTCGCGCAAATCTACTGCCACTGCACCTGTTTCAATATATTCATCTAAATATTCTAAAGTTACTTCAGCTTGTCCATTTAAAGTGATCGTTGGCGCTTTAGTATCTGCGCCCAAAACCACTTCAACTGTACGAGTAATTGAAGCTTGATTTCCAGCTTCGTCGGTTGCTGTATAAAGTACAGAGTAACTACCTATTTGCGTGTCATCTACATTACTGGTGATAACGGGAGTGATGCTGCCATCCTCATCATCCGTGGCATTGGCGCCTAATTCAAAATAGCTCGTGCCTAATGAAATTTGAATGTCAGCCGCACCATTTAACGTGATCACCGGGGCTTGAGTGTCTGTCTCAACTTGAGTGTCGGTTTCTGACTGCGTGCTTGTTTCTGATTGAGTTTCAGTTTCTGAATTAGTACTTGTTTCTGACTGCGTTTCAGTTTCTGAATTAGTGCTGGTTTCTGACTGGGTGCTTGTCTGTGTTTGAGTATCAGTCTTACCAGAAGTATTACCATTACCGCCACCACAAGCGCTTAAACAGAGCATGGACGAGATTAATAAACTAGAAATATTGAACGCTTTCATATTTTTATCCTTAGTTGAACAAGTTAGATGTTAAAAAAAACGGGATCTTATCACACTTAATTATTGGAAATAAGAACTGAAAAATTGGACACCTATAATTAACAACTTTAATTAACACCTATAATTTAGATATTCAGTCATAAGTGTCACGCCATCCATCATCTTACATCCAATCGTTGAGGTTAGTTTTACTGGAATGAATCCCAGCCCTACAGGTTTGATTTGTCATTGCTTTTAAACAATAAACAATCTGATCGTCATTTTCTGAATTCAAATAAAAAAGCCCCTAAACACAAAGTATTTAGAGGCTTTTTTATTTTTCATTTCCGTCATCCTCGAGGGCACTTTCTCGGGGATCCAGTGTGTTTTCAGTTCATTTTTTTTAATTTAAAGAATATAAACTTGCATATTAATCAACCACAGCCTCAGCTGGGCCACCATCGGTGATGGTCCAACCTAAGGTTTGAGTTAAATAAGTTCGGCCAGTTTCTGCTAATGAGCTTGGCGTGTACTTACTGTTGCCGCCATCGAATGTTACGTTTTCTTTAGGCATTTTGTTACTCCAGCTGGCTAATAATGCATCGTAGTTTGGGGTTGAGAGTGTCACGCCGTTAAACATCTGAGCCATATAACGCACACTGGTAATATCCCACATACTTAAGTCTTGGTTAAAACTGCTGGCACCAGAAAACATATAACCCAAATTCGTCACTGAGGACACATCCCAACTACTTAAGTCTTGGTTAAAACGGCGAGCACCTTCAAACATATAACTCATATCCGTCACCGAAGACACATCCCAACTACTTAGGTCTTGGTTAAATCTACTGGCTTCAAAAAACATAGTTTCCATATTTGTAACTAAGGAAACATCCCATAAACTTAAGTCTTGGTTAAAACTGCTGGCACTATTAAACATATCACCCATGTCCGTAACCGATGACACATCCCAACTGCTTAAGTCTTGGTTAAAACTGCTGGTATTCCTAAACATCCCATACATATTCGTCACCAAGGAAACATCCCAACTGCTTAGGTCTTGGTTAAATCTGTTGGCATAATAAAACATCCACCCCATATTCGTCACAGACGACACATCCCAACTGCTTAGGTCTTGGTTAAAACTGCTGGCATATTGAAGCATAGATCCCATATCCGCCACAGAAGACACATCCCAACTGTTTAGGTCTTGGTTAAAACTTTGGGCACCATAAAACATCGCCTTCATATTCGTCACAGAAGACACATTCCAACTACTTAGGTCTTGGTTAAAACTAATGGCATAATAAAACATCCACGTCATATTCGTCACCGAGGACACGTCCCAATTGCTTATATCTTGGTTAAACCTGCTGGCACCAGCAAACATACGGTACATATCCGTCACCGAAGACAAATCAGGCACATCGTCAGCATTCATTATCATATTTTCAGCATAATGAAATGCTCGATTCATAGATAACCAAACATTATTCCCCCAATGTTCCACAGACAATAATTTTCTTGAATCTGAGGAATACGTAAAATAAATCTGCGGATAGGTACCAGTGATGATCACTTGATACTCCCCAGCTTGATTATAGGTATGGGTAATTTCACTAGTGACATTACTGTCAGTTTGTCCATCGCCCCAATCAACAGTAAAGTCATAACTAAACTCTGAATTCACCTCTAACGTAATTTGATTGTCTTCACTTTGACCTTCGTTATCAGTTTTCCAGATGGTGATGAATGAACTAGACATCACGGTGACCCAACGCTTAACTATGACTTGTTGACCATGACTGTCTGTTGCGTAATAGGTTAGTTCGTATTCCCCTTCTGTTTGGCTATCGACAGAGCCTTCTATATCAATAGTTAATTCGCCATCTTTATCGTCCGTGGAAGTAGCGCCTAAATCAGCATAATTGTCGCCTAAATAAATACTTATATTGGCCTCACCATTTAACGTGATTTCTGGGGCTAAATCTTCAATTACTGTTACTGTGCGTGCGAGACTAGTTTGGTTACCTGCTGCATCGCTGACTGAATACGTCACATTGTATGTCCCCAAAGTTTGGGAAATAATGTTATCGCTGATGGAAACGTTTAATTCATCATCGTAATTATCTGTGGCGGTTACGCCTAATTCTTGATAAATATCGCCTTCAAAAATAGTGATTTCTGAATCGCCAATTAAGGTTAATTCTGGCGCTGTGGTATCCACTACATTGATTGTGCGAGTGATTGATTCGGCTGAATTTAATGAAACATCGGTTGCTTGATAGGTGATGATGTAACTGCCAACAACGTTCATATCTAAATCGCTTGAGATATTGGCTATTAAATTTGAATTGTAATTATCGGCAACAGTAGCGCCTTGTTCTGAATAAGTCGTTTTGACTTCAATTGATATAACAGAATCGCCGATTAATGTAATTTCAGGTGCGGTGGTATCTACCACATTAATTGTACGAGTCACGCTTGAAGAATTCATTGATTGATCAACAGATTCGTATGTAACCGTATAACTACCAACAACATCGGCATCAACTTCACCTGTTATTGTTACTTGTGGATCTGTATCATAGTTATCAGTCACGCTTGCGCCTTGTTCTGAGTATTGCGTATTGACTTCAACTGACACTACAGAATCGCCTGTTAATGTCATCTCTGGCGCGGTGGTGTCGACTACATTAATAGTGCGAGTGATTGCTTCAGCGGCATTATTTGAACTGTCGATTGCTTGGTAAGTGATGGTATAAGTACCGATAACCGTCATGTCTAAATCCGTCGAAATGTTCGCGCTTAGATTTGAGTCGTAGTTATCGCTAACGGTTGCACCTTGTTCTGTGTAATCGGATTCCACTTCTAAGGTAATGTCAGACTCACCGATTAATGTAATTTCAGGTGAGATCGTATCCACCACATTAATTGTTCGGGTAATGGTTTTGGCTGCATTTTCTGAACTATCGGTTGCTTGGTAAGTGACGGTGTAACTGCCAATCACCTGTGTATTTACTTCACCAGTAATGGACAGCTCTACGTCTGAATCATAATTATCCGTTACTGTTGCGCCTGGTTCGGTATAGCTGTTTTTGACTTCTAAGGTTAATTCCGACTCGCCTGTTAATGTAATAACTGGGGCGATTTTGTCGACTACATGAATGGTTCGTGTGGCAGTAGCAATATTGTTGGCAGAATCTTTTGCACGATAGGTTAAGGTGTAATCGCCTAAAATGGCGTTATTGACCTGTCCTGAAATTGAAGTTGCCACTTCGCCTTCACGAACATCCACTGCAACTGCACCTGCATCAACGTAGGTTTCTAAATATTTTATGGTTATTTCTGCTTGCCCATTTAAGGTAATAACCGGCGCCGTTGTATCTGCCCCCAGTATTACATTGACCGAACGGCTGATAGAAGCCTGATTACCTGCGGCATCGGTTGCTGTGTAAAGCACCGAATAACTGCCTATTTGCGTGTCATCTACATTACTGGTGATAACGGGCGTGATGCTGCCATCCTCATCATCCGTAGCATTGGCGCCTAATTCAAAATAGCTAGTGCCTAATGAAATTTGGATGTCAGCCGAACCATTTAACGTGATCACCGGGGCTTGAGTGTCTGTCTCAACTTGAGTTTCGGTTTCTGAATTAGTACTTGTTTCTGACTGGGTACTAGTTTCTGACTGCGTATCAGTTTCTGATTGAGTGCTTGTTTCTGAATTAGTGCTGGTTTCTGACTGGGTGCTTGTCTGTGTTTGAGTATCAGTCTTACCAGAAGTATTACCATTACCGCCACCACAAGCGCTTAAACAGAGCATCGACGAGATTAATAAACTAGAAATATTGAACGCTTTCATATTTTTATCCTTAGTTGAACGGGTTAGATTTTAAAAAAACGGGATCTTATCACACTTAATTATTGGAAATAAGAACTGAAAAATTGGACACCTATAATTAACAACTTTTATTAACAACTTTTATTAACAACTTTTATTAACAACTTTTATTAACAACTTTTATTAACAACTTTAATTAACAACTTTAATTAACAACTTTAATTAACACCTATAATTTAGATATTCAGTCATAAGTGTCACGCCATCCACCATCTTACATCCAATCGTTGAGGTTAGTTTTACTGGAATGAATCCCAGCCCTACAGGTTTGATTTGTAATTGTGATTGTAATTTGTGGATTTAAGGTCGGGTTTTAGCTCGTCAAAACTAAATTAGGCTGTAGCGATAAACAATCTGTTAGTCATTTTCTAATTAAAAAGGAAAAAATCAATTTCTCGTACAATTAATCGCTATATCACCGGTTGTCATGATTAATTTTTCAGAAGTTAACTCTACAATAGTAGAGGATTGTTCAACTCCGAAAGGCATTAAATCATCCTCGGACATTAGTGCATCATACGGTGAAGGTTTTAAACTTTCAAAATGCCCTTTTGTTAGCGTTTCATAAATAGTATTACCTTCAATATACCAAGTTCCAGAAGCCTCAACTTGATACGCTAAATCCATTGCCATCATTGGGTTAACCAAATCGATACGAGCACTTGCGCTTGAAGTACTATTTTTTTCGTAACTCACACTCATATCCAAATCCATTGTTATGCCTTCCATATCCATTGAATATCCGCATTGCCAATTACCCACTAGCAACTCTGAATTAGTACCACCAAAGGCAGTAAAAGTAACTGAGCTTAAAGCAACAGCTGCAAGTTGAATGTATCGTTTTTTAATACTCATAAGTCATTCCTAAATATTCTAATAAAATGTATGTTTTTAAAAATATGAATGAATATTAAATTAAAGCTTTAGCTTTGTCTTTAAAAAAGGATCCGACCCCCGGTTAATTAATTGTTAGCCGGGGGTCGGATCCATATTTTAGATTGAGACTGTCACTTTTGACAATTCAATCAATTACATTCAATTTTAAAAACGATAGAGTAGAAGACAGCCACATCTAAAAAAACATGACAGCCTCCCCTCATCAAACCGTACGTGCGGTTCTCCCGCATACGGCTTTCCGATATCCTTCTTCTCAAGCATGCACAACTTTCCAACGCGGTTTTACTGGTGGCTGATACAACCCTAAATAACCGTACAAATACTGCCTTGGAAATTTATGATAACTCGCCCCTCTATTTCTCACCTTGTGTCTGTACCTTAGTTGGTGTCGCAGACTTTCTTCCATATAGTATCGGATCTTCTTTATTTTTCGATGACCGTAACCATAATAAAAATAATTGCACCAGCCTCTGACTGTTGCATTTAATTGTCTAACCACTTCATTTATCGGTACTGGATTCATCGCTCTTCGAGTGTAAAATTTAATCTTCTCACTTACTTTTTTCATCGATTTCTGTGACGGCTCAACCATCGGGAATACTTTTCCTGATTGTTTGCTTTTTGCCATTGAAATTTCAAAACCTAGAAAATTAAACTTCTCTTTTAGCGAATCTACCACTTCAGTTTTGTCTCCATTAAGTTGTAAATCTAATTTACCCAAAACTTGTGTTAACACTTTATATGATGCATCTGTTTCATTTTTACAAAGAATCACTAAATCGTCAGCGTATCGGACTATTTTCGCTTTTAATTTAAATGCTAAATTGTGTTTGTCCCATATTCTATCCAATACATCCAGATAGATATTGGCCAATAATGGCGAGATAACACCACCTTGAGGTGTGCCTAATTTACTTTTCTTACCACCTGCAATAACCGTTTGTTTTCCGCTCTTTTCTACTTTGATCACCACCGACTTTAACCATTGATTTAATAACGCTAATACTTTCTTATCAGAAACTCTCAGCGATACTAACTTCATGAGCTTAACGTGCGCGATGGTATCAAAGTATTTCGACAGGTCAGCATCAATCACTTGTGTATGTCCCGATCTTAACGATTGAGTAATACTGTTCATGGCTTGATGAGCCGATCGATTAGGACGAAATCCGTAACTGTTATTACTGAAGCCCGATTCAAAAATTGGTTCAATGACAATTTTAACAGCCATTTGGATGATTCGATCTTCAATATTCGGGATACCCAACGGACGAGTTTCGCCATTACCTTTCGGTATGTCGACACGTTTAATTGGACTGGATTGATAGGAATTAAATTTAAGCTTAGATTGTAAAATATTTAAGTAACGCCACTTTGATATTTCTCGCTCTATTGTTTCAAATGTCACCCGATCTAAACCAGGTTTGCCATTGTTTTTCTTAACAAGTTCGTAAGCATATTGCAGGACATCCAAACGATAAACCTTGTCATAGATTGAATAAAAGCAAAATGTGGATTGTTGTTTGGCTTTTTGAAATAGTTTCCTCTGAAGGTCACCGACTCGTTTTTTCAAACTGGAAGATGTTAATAGCATAATGCAATCATCTGAGCCTTTTCCTCTTTGGTTACATGAATAAAGTAGAGCCACTTCCCTTGGGTGTCGTTATGTTGTCGCTCACCCTCAAACGGTACTATTAGCCCCTCTGACTTCCAATAAAGCCCGTCATCATTTCGCTCTTCGCTTATAAATGACCGTTGATTCTGCAAAAATCACCTTATTGGATCTCCCGTCCTGCACAATGTATCTTCCACCACATACCACTCTTATAACCCCGAAGGACTCTTTCGTTCATGCTCATTAAACATGTTTGTGACTGTCTAAAAAAGACAGATTAGAAATCATATTTTTGATTGAAAGATGACAGCTTTCCCCTTCAAATCAGAGAGTCAGCGTCCTTATTTAGTTAACGAGGCTAAACAGATTCACTTGCGTTGCGGTCTGCGGTTTCGCCTTTGAAAAACTTACAGCATCCAATTACTTGAACACTGCTTTTCAGTGCTACCTAGGTGAATGAGTAATTCCTAGGACAGGACTTTAACCTGCTAGATATATTGCCGGTAACGGCGTACGATCTGACCCTAATTTAAATTTTGGCTTAAATTGGATCTGACCCCAGGCTATTTCTAATCTTCTTGTTTAGGTGCGTCTACATCCGAGTAGTAGTCAATTTTTTTCAAAATAACAAAATCAGCACGTCTTAATTTATCATCGGACAGATATTGGTTCTCTGCATTAACAATCGGTAAAGACTCACCAAAAGCAATAATGGTTAACCGCTCTTTTTTGATGCCTTGTTCAACCAAGTAATCCAGCGTATTTTGTGCACGCTTTAACGATAGCCCTTTGTTGTACTCAACCGTGCCTTCTAAATCCGTATTGCCTTGTATTTCAAACACATAATCTGGGTTAGCTTTCATAAATGCGATGATTTTGTCTGTGATTTCAATAGCTGTTTGATTCAGACTGCCATCATCAAAATCAAAATAAATACTCACCAATGCATTATGTAAAATTGGGCAACCGTTTTCATCTAGCTCGAGTCCGTCTGGTACTTCTTTACAGTATGTTTTTGGAATAACAGGTAACACTGCAACTTCAACCACATCTTCTTCAATCACTTCTTCAACAACAGGCTCTGGTTGAATCATTGTTTGCTCTACTTCTGAATTATCAACAATCACGGTAGAACCGATATAGCGTTGAATAGACAGGCTTAAGCTTTTTGCATCTTTATCAAACCCTTCAACATTAAAACGTGCAAACCAGCTTTTATTTAGTTGCTTTTGTACACCAATAGACAGCGCTAATTGGATATTATTCTTTTGCTCCACAGGCACAATGTTATCTGATGCTTTAGAAGATAATGACGCGATGCCCACTTTTGCAAATGGGTTAAATTTCATTTCACGCTCTTTATTTATATCAAATAAATACCCACCTAAATGCAACGAAATAGCCGAGTATTTAAGGCGCTCTTCATTCGTAATATTTGGGTTAATGTGTTCAATTTTTGCATTACCTAAGCCGTGTAAATGCAACTCAGTGAAGTAACGTGGCGAAAAACGCCACCCCACTAATCCATTAATAGCAGTAGAAGCATGACTTTCTACTTTCCAGCTACTGATTTCATCATCTGGATAGAGCAATGACATACCCAAACCCAAGCCACCATATACACAGTTTAAAGCACTAGGTTGCTCTGCTGAATCACCAAGATTATCTAACATACTTGGATCGTGTTTATGACACACGGTGAAGTTAGAGACTTCGGGTTTATTCATATCTGCACTCATGTCAGCTGTTTGCGCCGACATTGAAAACATAGATACCATAGATGCAAAAACAGCCACGACCACTTTCTTTAAACGTAATATTCGACCAAACATCAAAGAAAGCATCGCTAAAATCAAAGCAGGTGATAATGAACCCGCGCCACGAATACCGGTTGTTAATGACTCTTCAGGTTGTAAATAATCACTGACGCCGTCTTCGTTATAGTCGCCGTTTTCGATGCTATCTAAATGCCCATCACCATCAGAATCCACATCTAAGTAGTTGGGCGTACCGTCGCCATCAACATCGTTATTAGCTACTAAATCATCATCAATACCATCGTTATTCGCATCTTTACCACCGGTTTGATCCACATCATATCGATCGTCAATGCCGTCAGTGTCGGTATCATTGCCCAAAGGCGGTAAATTATAGCTCTCTTGCGAGTCAGGAATTCCGTCGTTATCACTATCTAATTCAGGTGCTGGAGCAGGCGTTGGATTGACAAAATCTGCAAACCCATCTTGATCTAAATCAATTGCCCCAGGCATATCGGCATCATAGGCATCATCAATACCGTCTTGGTCTTCATCTGACCCTGTTGGTTCTGGTAAGCCCGCCTCTACTTGATCTAGAATGCCATCATTATTGCTATCAGTATCTAAGCGATCAGGTAAACCATCATTATCACTATCTTGGTCATTGCCACCCTCACTTTCTTTCACATCAGAAATACCATCGTTGTCATCATCTGGATCTAAACTATTAATGATGCCATCGCCATCTTGGTCTTTTAAATTACCGTAGATAGTCGGCTCATAATCCACAACATCCATAATGCCGTCGTTATCTTCATCTAATAAAGAATCAACTGACCCGTTTTTATCAGCATCTTGATTGGCAAATATTGTTGATTCAATATCAAATACACCATCATTATTTGAATCCACGTCAATGTAGTCGGCTAAGCCATCTTCATCTGTGTCAATCGGGTTGGTAATGTGAGTATCCAACTGATCCGCTACGCCATTTTCATTTAGATCTAAACTGCTTGGGAAACCAACTGCTTCGCGTAAATCTGATAATGAATCATTATCAGAATCTAAATCCACATAATTTGGCTTACCATCTGAGTCTGTATCTAACGCCATCGCATTGTCAGCAATGCCATCATTATTTAAATCAACGCTATCTGTGTGCTCATCAATATCAAACGCATCTGCAATGCCATCATTGTCAGCATCTTTAAGCGCACCATTTTCATCTAGTAAATCGCTTTCAAGTGAATCATAAATACCATCGTTATCAGAGTCAGGATCGATATAATCAGGGATAGAATCAGAATCCGTATCAATTAATACAATATCATCAATTTGACCGTCGTTATTAGCATCAACTCCATCTACAAATGACGTGTCTAATTGATCGGTAATGCCGTCTTGATCTTCATCAATAAAGAAAATATTTTGCTCAACAAAGTCAGGTAAGCCATCATTATCAGAATCTAAATCCAAATAGTTAGGCTGATCATCATCGTCAGAATTAACATTGCCTTCAATTGCATCAGGGATTGAATCATTATCTGAATCCAAATCTAAATAGTTAGCAATGCCATCTTCATCAAAATCGTTAGCAGTCTCTTCAGAATCGTTAATGCCGTCGTTATCAGAATCTATATCCAAATTATTTGGAATACCATCGCCGTCTGAATCGCCCTCACCTTCAATGCTGTCTAAAATGCCGTCCATATCCGTGTCAATAAAGTCACCGATTATTGGTGTAACTGGCGCTGAATTGGTTTTGGCATTATCTGTATCCGTTGCAGTAAGTGTGATTGCTGGCAATGATCCACCTGTATTCACAAAATCTGCACCCGCTTGAGTCAACACTATATTCATTGACGAAATAGCATAGTAGTCATTTGTATTGGAGTTTGTTTTAAACTCAACCATAGGCGCATTTTCATCTTCTTCATCAGAAGTCACAAAGCTTGAAATCACTTGGCCTTTAACAGTACGAGCATCAATGTTAGAACCTAATATCAGGGTAATAACAGGCGCTGCATTCACCAAAGTTGTATTTGGCATAACGGTATTTGAATCCACCGACTTAGCATCGCTATCTGTTGCTATTAATGTAATTGAAGGCAAAACTTCACCCGCATTCACAGAATCCGCACCTTTTTGAGTAAGCACTACATTCGAGCCTGAAATCATGTAGTACATGTCAGCGTTTGATGCAAAAGTAACTGAAGGCGTAATGTCTTCTTCATCTGTTGCTACAAACGTTGCAACTACTTGATCAACAGATGCTGAATTTTCAACCACGTTATCGCCTAATGTAATAGTGATAACAGGCGCATCATTCAACAAACTTGTTATTGGTGTCACTGTATTTGAAGTCGTCTCCAAATCATCAGAGTCTGTAGCCGTTAACGTAATGCTTGGTAATGAGTTACCAGCATTGACAAAATCAGCACCCATTTGAGTTAACACAACACTCATTTCTACAATTACGAAATAATCATTTGGTGATTCAAACGCAACAACAGGCGTGCCGTCCTCTTCATCGGTAGCGACAAAAGTGGCAATCACTTGATCTTTCGAAGCGGATTCTTCATCCACACTGGCGTCCGACGTCAAGGAAATTGCTGGAGCGTCATTTGTTGGTGTAATCAATGGTGTAACTGAATTTGAATTCATAGATTCTGATTCAGAATCTGTGGCAACTAATGTAATAGCAGGCAAGATTCCACCAGCGTTTACAGCATCAGCCCCTATTTGCGTCAACACAATATTCGAGCCCGAAATCATGTAGTACATGTCAGCGTTTGATGCAAAAGTAACAGAAGGCATAATGTCTTCTTCATCTGTCGCTACAAACGTTGCAACCACTTGATCCATTGCCGCTGAATTTTCAGTTACGCTTGCACCTAATGTCAGCGTAATTTCAGGGGCATCATTTGTTGGAGTTATGACGGGTGTTACAGAACTTGACGTGCTGCTTGAGTTTTCTATATCAGTTGCTGTTAAAGCAAAAAGTGGTAACGAATTACCTGCGTTAGCGGCATCTGCACCTGCTTGTGTTAGCAGAACATCTGAACCTGTAATCATGTAATACATGTCAGTGTTTGATACGAAAGTCACTGCTGGCGTTCCGTCTTCTTCATCGGTTGCTACAAAACTAGCAACAACTTGTTCTTTAGATGCTGAATTTTCTACCACGTCAGAACCTAACGTCAGTGTAATTTCAGGCGCATCATTAGTTGAAGCATTAACAGGCGTTACTGAATTTGAAGTGGTTGCCTCAGAATCAGAATCCGTCGCGAGTAATGTGATGCTTGGCAATGTTCCACCTGCATTCACAACATCCGCACCCGCTTGAGTTAACACAACATCTGAACCTGTAATCGTATAATACATGTCAGTATTTGATGCAAAAGTCACTGCAGGCGTGCCGTCTTCTTCATCGGTTGCAACAAAACTAGCAACAATTTGATCTTTAGTTGCTAAATTTTCAACTATGTCAGAGCCTAATGTCAGCGTAATTTCAGGCGAATCGTTTATTAGCATGGTAACAGGCGTCACAGCATTTGAATCCGTGGCTAAATTTTGCGAATCGGTAGCTGTTAATTGAATTTCAGGCAATGCGTTACCTGCATTAACTGCAGTTGCACCCAATTGTGAGAGTACGACATTTGAGCCCAAAATCTCGTAATAAGCACTAGCATTTGAATTTGATTCGAATGTGATCGCTGGCGTGCCGTCTTCTTCATCCGTTGCAGAAAAAGTAGCCACAACTTGATAATCCATTGCCGAATGTTCAACTACATCCGCCCCTAACGTAACTGATATAACAGGTGCGTCGTTATTGAAGTCAGACATAGGCGTCACTGGGGTTGAATCAGTGCTTGAATTTTCAGAGTCCGTCGCTGTTAAAATAATGGCAGGCAATACGCCACCAGCATTTACGAAATCAGCTCCCAATTGTGTTAACAAAATATTTAACCCTGAGATTAAATAATAATTTTCCGTATTTGAGTTTGTTTTAAAATCACTTGTTGGTGCTGTTGCATCTTCTATATCAGATGCAGTAAAAGTCGCAATCTGTTGATTTTCAGAAGCAGAACCTTCAACAATTAGCTCCCCTAATGTCACTGCAATACTTGGTGCTTGATTAGTTTCAACAATCACTTGTTTAGTCGATACTAATGAGGTTGAATCTACGTCTAATCCACCAAACTCAACTAAGTAACCTTTTACTTTGTAGTAACCACTTGTATTAGGTACGTCATTCCAGTTACCTAAGTTTTCATCTTTAGCAAAAAAGTGAGCAAACGATTCATTAAGATTTTGATAGTTATTTGGTTCTTGGTCATCCACTTCATCCCAGTTAGAGTACTGATTATTAACTGGAAAACCTTGATCTGAACCAGTGTGTGTAACGGATTTACCTTGCCAAAACTGCGTACCTTTCTCTGGGCCAGTGACCCAATACCAGTGATCTTCAACGGTAGTTAAACCCGTTAATTCGTTAATAGTTGCGGGGTCATCCGATGCGCCCATCCATGTATTGTCATCAATTTTTGAATAAACAAATGTATTTTCGTGATCGTCCCCAATGGTGACCAAATAACCTTGTAGGCCAAAATACGTTTTTGTGTTTGCATCAATATTGGCTTCTTGCCACGTGATATTGATATCATCTAAACCTTCTGCATCGTAGCCTTCTGGGCGTACGTATAAATAGTAGTGACTGTTATAAATGTTATATAACGTGTCTGGATTATTGTCATCAAATACAAAATCCACTTTACGAGCACCTGACACTGAGCTTCTTAAAGAAACGGTTCTTGCTATTTCTTGATATTGCGCGGCAGTTGCAATGCCTGAAAGCTTCAAAATATAGGCATCAACATTATCAGTTTCAAAAACACCCGTTACGCCATGTTGCTCTGTGAAACTCAATATATCCCCAGTTTGAGGCGATTTTAAGACCACCCACATACCTGGAATTGAGTCATTATCATTTATACTTAAGTTAATTGAGAATTGATTATCAACTAGGTTGGTTTGTGCCAAATAAGCGGTTGACGTTCCTTGTGAAGCATTAAAATCAATTGAGTATGCGCTGGTTGCAGTCGCTGCGACTAAAGCCGTGACTAACGAGTGCTTTGCGAATTGTAATAATTTAGAATTGAAATTTACCGTGGATTTCATTGTATTCCCTGTTAATTAGCATTAATAAGTAAAAATTCCATGATTTATAAAAATTAGGCATTACTGTTTAAAAATCGATCACACAATTGCAAAAATTACACACATTTACAAGAAGTAAGTCACGAATTTTCAAAATAAAATCATTTAACCAAAAAACACAGAACCATATAACTAAAAAAACTTAAAAAACTTGGACATCTACTTGTAGGGCATAAGCGCAATCGGGATAATACGCACTCTTTTCATCTGTAAGATTTATTAGATTATTATGATTGCTGAATATCTCACCCTGCTTGTCAGTATTATTTTGGTGAACAACTTCGTGTTGGTTCAATTTTTAGGTTTGTGTCCGTTTATGGGGGTGTCCAATAAACTAGAAACCGCCATCGGCATGAGTTTGGCAACGACTTTTGTTTTGACCCTTTCCTCCGTACTTGCTTACTTAACTTATAACTGGCTATTAGTGCCGTTAGAGTTAGAGTTTTTGCAAACCATCTCGTTTATTTTGGTGATTGCCGTTGTGGTTCAATTTACTGAAATGGTGGTTAAAAAATCAAGCCCTCTTTTATATCGAGTTTTGGGTATTTTCTTACCGTTGATTACAACTAACTGTGCGGTATTAGGTGTGGCGTTGCTAAACATTAAAAAGAATCATACGTTTATGGAATCTTTTTTATATGGGTTTGGTGGTGCAATTGGTTTTTCTTTAGTTTTGATATTATTTTCCGCGATGCGTGAACGTATTAACCAAGCAGATGTGCCGTTACCTTTTCAAGGCAGCGCAATTGGTATGATCACAGCAGGTATTATGGCCCTCGCCTTTTTAGGTTTTAGCGGTTTAGTGCCAGCATAAGGATTCGACATGATTTTTACATTATCTATAACAGCACTTGTTTTACTGTCTTTAGCGTTTGGCGCTTTGCTAGGGTTTGCGGCGATTCGCTTCAAACCTGAAGGGGACCCAATTATTGATGAAATTGACGCGATTTTACCGCAAACACAATGTGGACAGTGCGGTTTTCCTGGCTGTAAGCCTTATGCAACGGCAATAGCCAATGGCGAAGACATTAACAAATGCCCACCTGGCGGCCAATCCACTATTGATCAAATAGCTGAATTACTTGATGTTGAAACCATGTCTTTGGACGCCGAACACGGCGAAGAAAAACCCAAACAAGTGGCAGTTATTCGTGAAGACGAATGCATTGGTTGTACTAAATGTATTCAAGCCTGCCCTGTTGACGCCATTTTAGGTGCAGCCAAATTAATGCATACCGTCATTGAGTCAGAATGTACCGGTTGTGATTTATGTGTCGAACCTTGCCCTGTGGATTGTATTGATATGGTGCCTGTTGCCACTACATTGCAGTCTTGGCATTGGGACCAACCAAAAATGGGTGTGGAATTGATTCAAACCAAACAAATTAATAGCGAGACCTATTTATGAGCCAAGTACATAAGGTCTATCCGCTTCAAGGTGGCGTGCACCCACCCGAAAACAAAGACCAGTCAAACCAAACAGCTATTCAAACTGGGCCCATTCCAAATGAATTGGTCTTGCCGTTATCTCAACACATTGGTGCGCCCAGTAAAGTGTTGGTTAATGTCGGTCAAACTGTTTTAAAAGGCGAATTAATTGCATCAGCAGATGGGTTTGTTTCTGCAAATGTACATGCCCCTACTTCAGGAGTCATTAAAGCGATTGAAGAGCGTCCGATAGTGCATCCATCAAGCATGAAGGCGACCTGTATTGTGTTAGCACCTGATCAAAACGAAACTTGGATTGATCGACATCCAGTATCAGATTACCGAACTTTATCTGCTTGCGCATTAGTTGAAATGATTCAACTTGCTGGCATTACAGGAATGGGCGGCGCAGGCTTCCCAACTCATGTTAAGTATCCTAAAGATAGCTCTAAAATTGATACATTAATCATCAATGCCACCGAGTGTGAACCTTACATTACAGCCGACGATCGTTTGATGCGGGAACGCGCACAATCTATAGTGACAGGCATTGAAATTTGCCAACATATTTTACAAGTTAAAGATGTATTTATTGGCATTGAAGACAATAAACCAGAAGCCATTCAAGCCATGCAAGAGGCTGTAAAAAACAGCCTAATCAATAACATCACAGTACGGATATTCCCTACAAAATATCCATCAGGCGGTGAAAAACAATTGATTCATATTTTAACGGGTAAAGAAGTGCCTAAAGGCGGGCTGCCCAATCAAATTGGCATTGTTTGCCAAAACATCGGTACCGTTTACGCCATTTATGATGCGGTTATGAATGACCATCCTTTGATTTCTAGAATCACAACAGTAACGGGAGATGCAGGTGGCTCATTAGGTAATTATGAAATTTTGATGGGAACACCAATTAAAGCATTGCTTTCCCATGTAAAGTGGGAAGCCAATCAAGCAGAGCGCGTAATCATTGGGGGGCCAATGATGGGTTTCACAGCTGATAATTTATCCGCCCCTTTAATTAAAAACGCCAACTGTTTATTAGTACCTAAAAAGAAAGAGCTACCTAAACAAAATCCTGCGAATCCGTGTATTCGTTGTGGACAATGTGAGCAGGTGTGCCCTGCTGGATTATTACCTCAGCAATTACACTGGTACGCAAAAAATGACGATTTAGAAAAAGCGAAATTAGAAAACTTAGCAGACTGTATCGAATGTGGGGCCTGTTCATTTGTATGCCCGTCCCATATTCCATTGGTTCAATTTTACCGTTACGCCAAAGGTAAAATTCGTGAAGAAGACAAAGCACACGAAGAATCAGAGCGCGCAAAAGGCCGTTTTGAAGCGCGCCAAGCACGCTTAGATGCAGAAGCAGCAGTGAAAGAAGCCAAGCGTCAAGCTCGTGCCGACAAAGCGGCCCTTTCTGCAAAAGCGAAAACAACAGGCAGTGCACCTGATGCGGATTTAATTGCGAAAGCAAGAGCGAAAGTCGCGGCATCAAAAGCGCCGGTTGCCAAAACAGACACCGCAACGTTAGAGGCTAATTTAAAAACGGCCCTTGAAAAAGTCGAGAAAACAAAAGCACGTATCGAAGAATCAAAAATATCTGAACCCGATATGGCCGGTGCACTTGAAATAGCCCTTGGCAAATTTATCGATAAAGCCAATAAAGCACAGGTAGCATTAGATGAAGCGAAGGCAGGATCTAACTCAGCCCAATCGTTTGATCCAAAAACACAGCCTGCTTTAAATGCTGATGCGTTTGAATGTTTAGACAGCTTGCAAGCCAAGGCAAACAAAGCAGAAGAAAAGCTAGAAAAAGCAAAACAACGCTTGGCCGATGTCAAAGACTCTGAGCCTGAAAAAGTCGACATGCTAACGACATCGTTAGAAAAATTCGCCCAAAAAGCCAAGCAAGCTCAAGAGGCTTTACAAGCATTTCAAGCACCTAAACAAGAAGCACAGACAACTCCTGTTGAAGCTGAGCCCGTTTTAGATCTTGAAAGCATTCAATTAAGTTACGATCAAGCTAAAGAAAAACACGAAAAAGCAGCGGTCAGACTTGAACACGCCAAGCAAGAAAAACCACATTTAGTAGAAGGCTTAGAAAAAAACGTTTCTGCGTTTTTAGCAAAAGCTGAAGCATTAAAAGTACAACTTGATGCAGCCCTTGCTAGTGATCCTGAAGCTAAACAAAAAATGAAAGCAGCGGCGCAAGACAAAGTCGCCAAAGCTGAAAAGAAATTAGCCACCATGCAACAAAAATTAGAAGACGCAAAAGCAAATAATCCTGATTTGATTCCTGCTTTTGAAAAATCCGTCGCCACCATGCAAGGCAAATTAGATGTTGCCCTTGCACAATTAAATGAGGATGCGTAAATGGCATTTGTAAATATCACGTCTCCCCACGTTGTTGGTCATAACTCGGTTACGTTAATGATGGGCAAAGTGTGTTTGGCATTAGTGCCTGCACTTGCTGCGTTAACTTACTTTTTTGGCTGGGGGTATTTAATTAATGTCTGTCTTGCTATTAGTGCGGCAGTATTTTTTGAAACCATGATTGCATTATTACGCAAACGCCCTATTTGGTTTTCAATCTCTGATTTAAGCGCCGTGACCACCGCCATGTTATTAGCCCTTGCGGTGCCGCCATTTTTACCTTGGTGGGCATTAGTCATCGGGATCTTTTTTGCGATTGTGTTTGTTAAACATTTGTTTGGTGGTTTGGGTCATAATCCGTTTAACCCAGCCATGGCGGCTTACGCATTATTATTGATTTCGTTTCCGTTACAAATGACCACAACCTGGTCCGTTGCATTACAAGACAGCCACACGCTTGCCAGTTTTTCTCAAACTTTAAGCGCTATTTTTACAAGCTCAAACGTCGATAGCTTTACAGGTGCCACGGTTTTAGATGTATATAAACAAAGTATTGATGCATTAACCCAAGCAGAAATTCGTGAAAATTCAATCTATGGTGACTTTGTTGCCCAAGGTTGGGAATGGGTATCATTGATGTATTTAGTAGGTGGCCTGTTTTTGATTTGGCAAAAAGTGATTACATGGCACACACCTGTTAGTGTTTTAGCAGGTCTGTTTGTTATGAGCGTGATTTTTTCTTATGACGGCGACACTCACACAACCATCTCTTTGCACTTATTTGCAGGCGCAACTATGTTGGGTGCGTTTTTTATTGCAACGGACCCAGTGTCTTCTGCAACCAGTAATTTAGGTAAATTATATTACGGTGCGGGTATTGGTATTTTGGTTTATGTATTTCGTACATGGGGCCCAAATCCTGAAGGGTTTGCCTTTGCGGTATTGTTAATGAATTTTTGTGCACCGTTTATTGATCATTACACTCGCCCACGTACTTATGGC
This sequence comes from Marinicellulosiphila megalodicopiae, assembly GCF_045862395.1. Classification (NCBI taxonomy): domain Bacteria; kingdom Pseudomonadati; phylum Pseudomonadota; class Gammaproteobacteria; order Oceanospirillales; genus Marinicellulosiphila; species Marinicellulosiphila megalodicopiae. Next base: position 2,179,668 of record NZ_AP023087.1, on the reverse strand, counting down.
CAAACTAAAGCAACACGAGGCTATAAAGCATGAAAGATGATAACAAACTAGACACACAAGAAGTAGCCGATCAAAAAGTGGAACTCACACTGATTCAATCCATTTCAAAAAATGCCATTGGTCTTGCCTTGTTTGCATTTTTTACAGCGGGATTAATTGGTATTACACAAATAACTACCGCTGATCTTATTGATCAAAATGTAAAAGACTTCAAACAGAAATCACTTTTAGAATTAATGCCAGAAGGCTTAATTGATAATAACGTGTTAAATGACGAACACGAATTTGACAAACAGTTTGATCAACTTGAATTATTAAATTTACAATTAAACGATGTATATTATTTAGGGTTTAATGATCACCAAATTCAAGCCATTATTTTACCGATTACCGCACCTGACGGTTATACAGGTAACATTAAAATGTTAGCTGCTATTTCACCAGAGGGTAAAGTATTAGGTGTGCGTGTCATTGAGCATAAAGAAACACCGGGCTTAGGTGATAAAATTGACATCAAAAAATCCCAGTGGATTACAGGTTTTGATAATAAAAATTTAAACAATGCCAACTGGAAAGTCACTAAAGACGGTGGCGATTTTGATGCATTTACTGGTGCGACTATTACACCAAGAGCCGTGGTTAAATCATTACAAAAAGCATTAGAATTTTACGACATCAACAAATCTGTATTTTTAAAACACACTCAAATATCTGTAAAAGAGCAATAGGCCAAATATGATAAAAGAATTACTGATTGACGGTTTATGGCGAAAAAATCCTGCACTGGTTCAAGTGTTGGGATTATGCCCTCTACTTGCTGTTACAGGCAGTGTGGTTAACGCATTAGGCTTAGGTCTGGCAACATTGGTAGTGATCATCGGTTCCAACATTGCCGTGTCATTAATCAGAAGTTATGTGCCCGACACCATTCGTTTACCTGCGTTTGTAATGATTATTGCCTCCCTTGTGACCTGTGCTGAGTTATTAATGCAAGCCTACTCGTTTGAGTTATATCAAGTGATCAGTTTGTTTGTATCCTTGATCGTAACTAACTGTGCGATATTAGGTCGCGCCGAAGGTTACGCCCGTAAAAATACAGTTTGGTTGTCGGCTTTAGATGGTTTATTTATGGGCCTTGGATTTTTAGCTGTCTTGTTAGTATTAGGCGGCATGCGTGAAATTTTAGGTGCAGGTACATTGTTTGATGGTATGGAATTATTAATTCCCGGAGCCGATCATTTAAAAGTGGTTGTATTTGAAGACTACACAAGTTTCATATTTGCCGTATTACCTCCTGGTGCATTTATTGGTTTGGGTTTAATTATCGCCTTTAAAAACTTAGTCGATCATCAAATTTCAGAACGCGAAAAACGCTTTGCCAAAAAAGTGGTAGCTGGCAGTAAACGAGTTCGAGTGACATCAAGCTAATGAATTTACATGCGCAATATTTTGAGAGTCAAACCAAGTCACTGACACCTAAAAAAAACCTGGTCATATTACATGGCCTATTAGGTTCTGGTGACAACTGGAAAACCATTGCGCAAAAATCAAGCATTGATCGAGACGTGTATTGTTTAGACTTACCTAATCATGGTTTGTCTGATGACTTAGAATTTTTTGATTATTCAAGTTTGGCACAAACGGTTATTGATTTTATTAAAGACAATGATCTTAAAAACTGCACACTACTTGGTCACTCAATGGGTGGAAAAGTAGCCATGCAACTGGCGCACGATGCGCCCGAATTAATTGAAAAATTAATAGTTGTCGACATCGCACCCAAGCATTACGAAAATCGTCATCAGACTATTTTTAATGCCATAGCCAACTTAGATTTAACTCAAATCACCCAGCGTAAACAAGCAGATCAAATATTATCAAATGGCATTATTGAAATGGGTGTCCGTCAATTTATTTTAAAAAGTTTATCTAAAAATAAAACAACAGGATTGTTTGAGTGGTTATTTAACTGGCAGTTTTTAACGAATCAATACGAGAAAATTGCAGACGCGCCTAAGCTTGTAAATAAAATTGATGCCCCTACTCTATTTATTAAAGGTGAATTATCAGACTACTTAAGCGCTGATGACCAACTGTTAATCTTATCAAAGTTCACCGATAGCAAAGCACGATTAATTATGGGGGCAGGACATTGGCCTCATGTTGAAAAACAAGAAGTGTTTATGAAAGAGCTGACGCGGTTTTTGTAATCGTTTAGCTTCACTTTCGAATGTAGGTCGTGAGCTTGCCGCGACACACTAACTTATTTTATTAACGCAAACGAAAATTCACAATTAATTCAGTGAAACTCACTACCAAACATTCAATAACAATTAATCAGCCCAGTCAGTTTTTTAAATCTATATAATTTTTGAGATTAAAACGATTGAATAGCCCCTTAAAAGTTGGTTTTATCGATTATTTCAAAATTAGTCTAACTAAAAGCCGAACTAAAATTCGGCTTCTTTGATTTATAACGAAACGGATTAGGGTTTTTCTATATGATTTTCAGGTCTTACATGTCAAATGTAAAGCCTGTCCCCTAGTGCCTTAGTTAGTTTTTATTAGCCTAACTATCACAAGGGTTTCAGGCTTATCTTGTGTGTCTAAATAAGCTTTTTTTATATTGCAATTGACCTTGATTATTTTTATAAGGAACAATCTCGAAATTGCTTAATTCTGTATTTTGGTAATTTTCTGGGAATTTCCAAGCAGATAGATAGTATAGATACTCAATATTTTTAAAGTTAAAACTATAATCAGTCCCTTCAATTCTAATTAGTGATTCAAATTGATTTGATTCATAAATATAATTATTTTCTCCATTTTTATTTTGTGATAAAAAAAAGTTCGTTTCAAAAATATCACCTCCCCAGCCACTAGAAGTCTTTTGAACAACCCAATACTTAAATTTCATTCCATTACTATCAATATGATCAAGACCAATTATTAAAAAGTATATACCAAATGCCTTTAAATAAAAATTTACGATACCATCATCTTCTTCAATAATAGGTTCAGCCCACAATTGTGTACCAAATTCATCCCTCATTTTTTTCCTTAAATTCGAAAAACCAATTTTTTTATAATAATCTTCACCATTTAAAATTAATTCTTGTGTTGAATTATTTAAGTTCCTCAATGAGTTATCAAATAATTCAGGGCTGATAGCAGTTTTTTGTTCTGTTGCCGTGCAATTTGAACAAAGTAACAAAGTTAAACATAAAATAAATACTTTCATTTTCTAATTCCCCCAAACATAATATGGTTGCATATCCATATTATAATGTTTCAACTTTTTCCATCTCGTATAATCCGATCTCTTTAAACCACTTATTTGACATCGACATATGAGCTAATGTACTTGCACTATTTCGCCACACACTCATTTTTATGAACTCAAATGGTGGCTTATAGCCTCACGCTTCAATCGCCTATGTAACTTTTTCGGCTTTTTCCACAACTTCATCTGCACACTTCTCAACCTTCGCCTTATCCATTTCGTTAAGTTTTTGAGTATCACGCTCACTTTCGCTACCTCCCGCCGACCAATGCTTTTGGCAAGGATCAATTCCATCAAACTTATTTTTTATATTTTTTGAAAATAGAAACTTTGTTGATGGTCGGCTGGGTTTTATCCTCTACACCATTACGGGCTGCCTTACTCACTACTACGGGATCATCTGCCATCTGCCATCTGCCACCTCCCACCGACAATTAAACTTGAGTTTCCTCTTGAATAAATGACACTTATTAAAAATAAGTTTAGGTGTCAGGCTTCCCCAGTTAATGCGCTGAATCCCTGTTAGAAATGCCACCCTCAATCACAAAATTGGTTTGACTAAGAATCGGGCGTTGCGCTATTTTGCACGCTGACCCACCAAAATTACCGAAACAGTTTACGGTTAGTTGTGTACCTCTAACTTCTTATGGCTTCCTTTAGACCCCACCGTTAGCCAGTGACGCCCTTGCCATTCAGATTATCTTCCCCTTAGTCTGGGTATAGAGCTTCTTTCAGCTCATCGGGGTTTCCAGCTTTGCTGGGCAAACAAAAAACCGACATCATCATTATAATGTCGGCTTTTAATAATTAAGAAATTCATTTATTAACCATTAAATCACACGTATTAAATTTGCGTTAAAGTTGGTCTGGCAGCAATAAAAACGGATCAATACGCTGGTCATGCCAATTCATACGCCAGTCTAAATGGGGGCCTGTTGATCTTCCTGTTGATCCTACATCTGCAATTAATTGCCCTTGTTTAATTATATCGCCCTCTTTTACGTGTATTTTGCTTAAATGTAAAAACGTTGAAGACAGTGACTGTCCATGATCAATAATTAACGTGCCGCCAGAATAATACATATCATCGTGTGCTAACGTCACCACCCCTGATGCTGGTGCGTTAACGGGTGTACCTGTTGGCGCGGCAATGTCTAATCCAAAATGCGGTCTTGAGGGCACACCATTAAATACTCGTTGACTGCCATAAACTCCTGAGATTCTTCCTAATAATGGCCAGATAAATCCTTTACGAAACTCATCAGTCTCACGAAAAGTTTGTCTTGCTTTAAAGGTTTGTTCACTGTCTTTTGCAATACGTGTGGTAACTGATTTGTCAGGCTCCACGTATTTTTCTGGGATACCGGTAATGCTTTGAATGTCATATTCTCTTTGAGTGACTTCAAATGAATATTCTTGAATAGTTTGGTCGGGTTGTTTCAAAGTTAAAGTTATGACTTTTTGAGCATCACGCCCTAAACCTAAAATAAAACGCCCTTGTTCATCCACAAACACCTGTTGGTCTAATAAATAAATCGCGTTTTCTGGTGAGGTTTGTCCATGCAATAACCCGCCTTGAATCCATTGGCCTTTAATATCTAAAAATGGTTCATTAGCCAATGCAAACGTGGCGATCATGAATAACGTAAATTTAAATATTGATCTCATTAATATCTGCATTTAAACCCTTTTATTTTGATGTTTATAGTTTGAAAGACTCTAGACATGTTTAAATTGAATGCGTTATAAAAAAACATCTCTACTTTTACAATCTTAAAAGTAAGTTGAGGTTAAAAGTGTAGCATGGTCATATTTATTTTTTAGTAATGGGTGGAAATTGATCACGCTGATGATCAATTGGCGGTAAAGGCTCGCCAGGCTCTACATAACCAATTTTCCAATACTCACCTTCATCTTCAATGGAATACCCTTCTTTTTCCCATTCGTACACTTTTACAGGCGGTTTCGAATCCTGTTTTTCAAACAAGAACGCACAGATGGATCCGCCTAATGCGCCAAAAAAGTGCGCTTCAAAGGATATTTTTGGATCTAAAGGAAAAATACCCAACAAAATACTACCAAACATAAATACAGCAATGAGCATTAAGCAAATTGAGACTCTGTCACGGCGAAATAACCCTGCTATCAACAGAAAATAGAACAAACCAGAAGTGATGGAACTCGCTCCCAAGTGATAATTGGGTCTACCAAATAACCAAACTCCTACTCCTGATACCAACAAAATAATCAACAACGTTTTCCATTTTGTTTTTGGGTAACCATAAGTATGCAAACTACCAAGTACTAACAAAGGGAAAGTATTGGCTGCCAAGTGGCCCCAAGAGCCGTGTAAAAACGGCGCACATAAAATTCCAATTAGCCCTGAAAATTCACGCGGGTAGATAGCCATGAAATGAAAGTCGAAGAAATACATCTGCTCGATTAATTTAATCAACCAGATAAATATAATAAATAATAAAGTGCTTTTGAAGCAATTAAACCAATGTGTTTTTTGAGTCATTAGTTAATTATTGGGGTGAATAATTGAAATTCAAATTTTGAAAGTATTTGGAATTAAAAAATATTCGTATAACAATGATTTGGGCCACTTATTGAACTGGCCCAAAACATTAAAAACATGAATTAATTAGCTTTTATCAGTTTAATTCCATCCACGCCAAACTTTGTGGAACTAGCATTGATGTTTTTTACTTCTATTGTATTTTGGCCTTGTTTAATTATTACAGGCTGAAACGCTTTTAATTGAATAGGCATTACTTCCGATGATTTGAGGTTTACTTTATCTAAAATAACCTCCTCGTTTAAACTAAATTGAAATTCGCCAAAGTCATTTGCTTGCGTTAAATAAAGTGTAATCAAATATTCTTGTTCGACCTCACTAGTAAAATTAAAGTGAATAATGTTATCTTTATTTACTAGATCAACAAATATTTGATCCTGGAACTCCCATTTATTTTTAAATGATTCCATATCTTGAATAACTGAATAAATAGTGTCCGTTTTTAAAATATGCCTAGAATCAAAATCAATATACAAGCTATTATCAAGTTTATTCACATCGAAAAATGAACTTCCCGAATTTTTATTAACTAATTTATAAATCCATCGGTTTTCAGCAATCGCTAACTTTTCAAACTTAATATTTGGATCAAGTTTATTCAAAATTAGATAATAAGGCGACTTCAACGATGCCATAAATAGTGGTTGGTTTTGGCTATACGCTTTAGAAATTGTTTTTGCAATATCACCTGGGCTATTACCCCACCCATCAATACCCCATGAATTTATTAAAACTACTTGAACATCCTGACGCTGTTTTAACAGATCTTGGAAGTATTGAACAATAGGGTAATAGGTTCTTGAATCATCATCAATATAAATTGCATTTTTTGGTAGCACAGCAAATAAACGTTCAGCAAAAAGATCAATTTCACGATAATTTGATTTATTAGGATTAATTGTAAATTCCGAGTGTTCGTAAAGATTAATTGAATAATTGTTATTCCAATTTTTATACCAAATTGAATTAGGATCTTTTCCCCACTGAGTCATCAATGAATAAAATAGAATTGACCAAACCATACATGCTGTAAGGCCTATTGAAACTACTATTTTTAAAGAGTTTTTCCCATTTTTATCGAAATAATCGAATAATGCATCTATTGCGAATGCTCCAAAAAAAGTCAAAACCATAAAGGATTGCAACAAAAATGCAAAACGGTCCCAAGTATTGTAATAAGTAAAACAAAGCGTATTTGCGACTAGAAATGTTAGTACGCCCCAAAATGAAGGTGAGGACCACCCCATTTTTTTACCAGCAAAATAAATTCCGATAAATGGTATGGGTAAGAAGATATGTGGATATTCAAGCAAATATACAAATCCAGTATCACGTAAGCCAGTCATAAAACTCACTGAGAAAAATGTATTTTCAAATACCCCAACAAGCGCCATTTTAAGGGTCAGGTGAAAATCACCAGAAATACTATAATCGTATAAAAGTGTAATTACCCACGGTAACAAACCGATGATAGTAGCAATTGAGCATCGTATGAAAAATTTTAAAGGATCAGATTCTTTTCGTATTTGTATTAAAAATGCAACGCCAATCCCCATTCCTAAAAAACCAAATTGAACATGATTGTACAAGCCGATGCCAAATAAGAAGAATAGCAATTGAAACCAACGACTATTTTGAGTTTGCCATAATTTAACAAATGCAATTAATGCTAAACCCGTTATCATACTACTGACTGCATAGTTTTCAACTACAGTGCTATGCCACCACATTGATTTATTGAACATAAAAATACCTGCAACTAAAAATGCTATAAGGCGATTTTTAAATGCTAAATACAAGGCGATATATAATAAAAATACTGAGGTTGCACCGGCAACAACCGACATTAAATTTGCTTTAAAAGCTATATTTTCAATTGGTAACCACATAAATGGCTGGCCAAAAAACACCGATAAAGCATGAGTATTAACTTGAGAATTAATGCGAATATTATAAATATTATCAATTATTATCGCCGTGTCACCGAACCCTATTCCTGTTGAACAGGTTATAAAATAAACTGTCAAGGGGATAATAAATGCCATTAAATGAAGAAAGTTGTTTTTATTGAGATATTTCATTGCAATAACCTGAATATAATTTGAGCTGCAACATATAGAAGTTTGGCATTTAAATCAAATACCAACTAATAAAATTGTTCGAAAAGAGTTTTTAATTTTGTATGTATTTCAATCATCATTTAAGTTGTACTTTAAACATAACTTCTACAATAGCGAATATGCTTTTCGTTTGCCCCTTTCAATAACTAAAAAACTTATCTCCACATCAAAGTAAGTATTTCAAACGAGATTTTAGGAAACTCTGTTTAAATAATGCTAAAATATGAGTGTCCATTAATTTTAAATATAACCTATATATCACATGAAACAACTCAGCTTTACAGACGCAGAATCCCATTTAAAACGAAAACAAACTCGAAAAGAAAAATTCCTTAATCAAATGGAAGAACTTGTTCCTTGGGGCGTTTTTCTGCCTATCATCGATTCATTTTATCCCAAAATGCACAACAAAGGTCGTCAGCTTTATCCGCTTGAAATGATGCTTTGTGTTCACTTAATCCATAATAGGTGATCGCAAAACAACCAAATACATTAATAAAAAACATAGAAGGAAAAAAGCGAAAAGACACAATCTACAATGACTAAAAAGCAGCGCAAACAATAAAAGGCATAATTAAGAGTAAAGTTGGAGTGTATTTTTAGAATTGTAAAACGCTAAATTGGGTTTCGATAAGTGACATTTAAAGGGCTATCAAAAAATGCGGCGCAATTGAGGATGTTATTATCATTAGTAAATATTCACATAATGAGGTATTTATAATTGAGTTAGGCGAATTGCGTACTGGTCTTAGAAAAACCAGCTAAATTCTAGAAATTATCAATAGGCTCCTAAATTTTAAGATTCCTTAAGAATATTTTGGATCCGACCCCATGATAAATTTTTGTTAAATCAGGGGTCAGATCCATTTTTTTAAAATTCCCCAGAATATCATTCGTTTTGAATATTTTGGATCTGACCACAGGCTTATTTTGGATCTGACCCCAGGCTTAAATTTCGTAATTCCTAATTCCTTCTAATTTTGAATATAACAACGCCCCAAACTTTGGTATAATCGCGCTCTTTTTTTATTTGCACCTTTAATTACACTTTATTTAATAGGCCAATTATGTCAAACCCCCGCATCGAAGCTTTTTATCGCGCTTTAGAACAACGTATTCTGATTTTAGATGGCGCGATGGGATCATTAATTCAGGAATTTAAATTAGACGAAGCGGATTACCGCGGTGAGCGTTTCTCTGATTATCATATGGACATCAAGGGCAATAATGACTTATTAAGCATTACTCAGCCTGACATCATCAAAAGTATTCACAAACAATACTTAGATGCGGGCGCAGATATCATTGAAACTAACTCGTTTAACGCAACGACTATTTCCCAAGCCGATTACCAAATGCAAGAAATTGCCTATGAGATTAACGTGCAGGCAGCAAAAATTGCGCGCGAAGCCTGTGACGCTAAAACATTAGAAACCCCTGACAAACCTCGTTTTGTTGCAGGTGTGTTAGGTCCAACAAGTCGTACATTAAGCATTTCTCCCGATGTAAACGACCCTGCTTTTCGAAATGTAACCTTTGATGCATTAGCTGAAGATTATGTCGCATCTACTAAAGGCTTGATAGAAGGCGGCGCGGACATCATTTTGATCGAAACGATCTTTGATACTTTAAACGCAAAAGCGGCCATCTTTGCTGTTAAAACCGTGTTTGAAGAGTTAGGTTTTGAATTACCGATTATGATTTCAGGCACCATTACTGATGCCTCTGGCCGTACGCTGTCAGGCCAAACCACTGAAGCCTTTTACAACTCAATGAAACACGCAAATCCTGTTTCAATCGGTTTAAACTGCGCATTAGGTGCTGAAGAATTACGCCCATACGTTGAAGCATTATCAAACAGCGCAGTGGGTCAGTGTCGTGTCTCGGCTCATCCAAATGCGGGTTTGCCTAATGAATTTGGTGAATACGATCAAGACGCACAAGAAATGGTTGGCATCGTTAAAGGCTTTGCTGAAGCGGGTTTTGTAAACATCATTGGTGGTTGTTGTGGAACGACGCCTTCGCATATTAAAGCGATCGCTGAAGAAATGACCAACCACGCCCCTCGCCCATTAAAAGAAGACACACACAGAATGAGCTTAAGTGGCCTTGAGCCATTTTATGTAGATCACAATAGCTTGTTTGTCAACGTGGGTGAACGTAACAACGTAACCGGTTCTGCCCGTTTCAAACGCCTAATTGTTGAAGAAGAATACACAACTGCCCTAGAAGTAGCTTTAGAGCAAGTGGAAGGTGGCGCTCAGGTGATTGATATCAACATGGATGAAGGCATGTTGGAATCAAAAGACGCGATGGTGCATTACTTAAACCTACTTGCTGGCGAGCCAGACATTAGCCGTGTGCCAATCATGATCGATTCCTCTAAATGGGACATCATTGAAGCGGGTCTTAAATGTGTACAGGGTAAATGTATTGTTAACTCAATTTCATTAAAAGAAGGCGATGAGAATTTCATCAAACAAGCCAAGCTCTGTATGAAATATGGCGCTGCAGTAGTTGTAATGGCCTTTGACGAAGTAGGTCAAGCCGACACCGTTACGCGTAAAAACGAAATTTGTAAGCGCTCTTACGACACATTAATGGAAATTGGCTTTCCACCTGAAGATATTATTTTTGACCCGAACATCTTTGCGGTGGCAACAGGTATTGAAGAGCACAATAACTACGCAGTGGACTTTATTGAATCATGCGAATACATCACTAAAAACTTACCGTTTGCTAAAATTTCCGGTGGTGTATCCAACGTATCGTTCTCATTTCGTGGTAACAACCCAGTGCGTGAGGCGATTCACTCAGTATTTTTATATCACGCCATTAAAGCCGGTCTTTCAATGGGCATCGTTAACGCGTCTCAATTGGTGGTTTATGATGATATTCCAGCGGAATTAAAAGAGCGCGTAGAAGATGTAATTTTAAATCGTCGTCCAGACGGTACCGATCGATTATTAGAAATTGCCGACAAATACCGTGGTGATGGCGTAGCAGCTGAAAAAGAAACCCAAGAATGGCGCAGCTTTCCTGTTAACAAACGTATCGAACATGCGTTAGTGAAAGGCATTACCGCCCACATTATTGAAGATACAGAAGAAGCGCGATTAGAAGCTGATAAACCCGTACACGTGATTGAAGGTCCATTAATGGACGGCATGAATGTAGTCGGTGATTTATTTGGCGCGGGTAAAATGTTCTTACCACAGGTGGTTAAATCAGCGCGTGTTATGAAGCAAGCCGTTGCGCATCTGGTGCCGTTTATTGAAGCATTAAAAGAAGAAGGTGCCAAAGCAAAAGGCAAGATCTTAATGGCTACAGTAAAAGGCGACGTACATGATATTGGTAAAAATATTGTGGGTGTTGTATTGCAGTGTAACAACTACGAAGTAATCGATTTAGGTGTGATGGTATCGGCGGATAAAATCCTTAAAACCGCTCGAGAAGAAAACGTCGACGTGATTGGGTTAAGTGGTTTGATCACCCCATCGTTAGATGAAATGGTGCATGTAGCTCGTGAAATGCAGCGTAATGATTTCCATATTCCACTATTAATTGGTGGCGCAACGACATCAAAAGCCCATACTGCGGTTAAAATTGAGCAAGGCTACCAAAATGACCAAGTCATTTACGTGCCTGACGCATCACGTTCGGTATCGGTAGTATCTAACCTGTTAAGTGACGACATCAAACCAGATTACGTAAAAGGCATTCAAGAAGAATACGTGCAAGTACGTGAACGTAACAAAAACCGTAAAGCTAAAGCAACTATGACCTATTTGCAAGCGCAACAAAATGCCATGCAACTAAACTGGAAAAACTACACACCGCCTAAGCCTAAATTTACAGGCACAAAAGTATTTAAAGACTTCCCGTTAGAAGAATTAGTGCCGTATATTGATTGGACACCATTTTTTATCTCATGGGGGTTAGCAGGTAAATACCCTAAAATCTTAACCGATAAAGTAGTAGGCGAAGTCGCCACAGAATTGTTTGCAGACGCGCAAGTGATGCTTAAAAACATATTGGCCGAAAAATGGTTAACCGCAAATGCAGTTATCGGTTTTTGGCCATGTCAGCGTAACGGCACAGACGATTTAGACGTACGCGATGAAGACGGTAATTTATTAACTCAACTTCAAAACTTACGTCAGCAAGGCAGCAAACCAGAAGGCAAATCAAACTACTGTTTGTCTGATTTCATCTCCCCTAATGCAGGCGACTACATTGGTGGATTCATCACTTCTACCGGTTTTGGCGCAGAAGAAATTGCGAAAAAATACGAATCAGAAGGCGATGATCCAAATGCGATTATGATCAAAGCATTAGCCGATCGATTTGCAGAAGCCTTTGCAGAAAAAATGCACGAGCTAGTACGCAAAGAACATTGGGGATTTGTTAAAGACGAAGCGCTAGACAATACCGCGTTAATCAAAGAACAATACCAAGGCATTCGCCCGGCTCCAGGCTACCCTGCCTGCCCTGACCATACCGAGAAAGCAAAATTATTTGCATTGTTAGATGGCGAGAAAAACACAGGCGTAAAGTTAACAGAAAGCTTTGCGATGATGCCAGCAGCTAGTGTAAGTGGCTGGTACTTCTCTCACCCTGAATCTAAATATTTTGGTGTGGGTAAGATTAATAAAGACCAAGTGGAAGACTTAGCTAAGCGTCGTCCAGAGATGGATATAGAAACTATTGAAAGATGGTTGCGTCCTGTTTTGGATTATTAGTTGGTTGTAACTTGTTGTAATATCTATAATAAAAGGCCGTCAATTGACGGCTTTTTGTTTAGGCTTGTTTGTTTATGGTGTGTCTTGATATGTTTCTGCACCAGCTTTAGTTTAAAAACATTATTAATGACTGTCTATGTCAAATGTAAATAGAGTAGAAGACAGCCACATCTAAAAAAACATGACAGCCTCCCCTCATCAAACCGTACGTGCGGTTCTCCCGCATACGGCTTTCCGATATCCTTCTTCTCAAGCATGCACAACTTTCCAACGCGGTTTTACTGGTGGCTGATATAACCCTAAATAACCGTACAAATACTGCCTTGGAAATTTATAATAACTCGCCCCTCTATTTCTCACCTTGTGTCTGTACCTTAGTTGGTGTCGCAGACTTTCTTCCATATAGTATCGGATCTTCTTTATTTTTCGATGACCGTAACCATAATAAAAATAATTGCACCAGCCTCTGACTGTTGCATTTAATTGTCTAACCACTTCATTTATCGGTACTGGATTCATCGCTCTTCGAGTGTAAAATTTAATCTTCTCACTTACTTTTTTCATCGATTTCTGTGACGGCTCAACCATCGGGAATACTTTTCCTGATTGTTTGCTTTTTGCCATTGAAATTTCAAAACCTAGAAAATTAAACTTCTCTTTTAGCGAATCTACCACTTCAGTTTTGTCTCCATTAAGTTGTAAATCTAATTTACCCAAAACTTGTGTTAACACTTTATATGATGCATCTGTTTCATTTTTACAAAGAATCACTAAATCGTCAGCGTATCGAACTATTTTCGCTTTTAATTTAAATGCTAAATTGTGTTTGTCCCATATTCTATCCAATACATCCAGATAGATATTGGCCAATAATGGCGAGATAACACCACCTTGAGGTGTGCCTAATTTACTTTTCTTACCACCTGCAATAACCGTTTGTTTTCCGCTCTTTTCTACTTTGATCACCACCGACTTTAACCATTGATTTAATAACGCTAATACTTTCTTATCAGAAACTCTCAGCGATACTAACTTCATGAGCTTAACGTGCGCGATGGTATCAAAGTATTTCGACAGGTCAGCATCAATCACTTGTGTATGTCCCGATCTTAACGATTGAGTAATACTGTTCATGGCTTGATGAGCCGATCGATTAGGACGAAATCCGTAACTGTTATTACTGAAGCCCGATTCAAAAATTGGTTCAATGACAATTTTAACAGCCATTTGGATGATTCGATCTTCAATATTCGGGATACCCAACGGACGAGTTTCGCCATTACCTTTCGGTATGTCGACACGTTTAATTGGACTGGATTGATAGGAATTAAATTTAAGCTTAGATTGTAAAATATTTAAGTAACGCCACTTTGATATTTCTCGTTCTATTGTTTCAAATGTCACCCGATCTAAACCAGGTTTGCCATTGTTTTTCTTAACAAGTTCGTAAGCATATTGCAGGACATCCAAACGATAAACCTTGTCATAGATTGAATAAAAGCAAAATGTGGATTGTTGTTTGGCTTTTTGAAATAGTTTCCTCTGAAGGTCACCGACTCGTTTTTTCAAACTGGAAGATGTTAATAGCATAATGCAATCATCTGAGCCTTTTCCTCTTTGGTTACATGAATAAAGTAGAGCCACTTCCCTTGGGTGTCGTTATGTTGTCGCTCACCCTCAAACGGTACTATTAGCCCCTCTGACTTCCAATAAAGCCCGTCATCATTTCGCTCTTCGCTTATAAATGACCGTTGATTCTGCAAAAAATCACCTTATTGGATCTCCCGTCCTGCACAATGTATCTTCCACCACATACCACTCTTATAACCCCGAAGGACTCTTTCGTTCATGCTCATTAAATATGTTTGTGACTGTCTAAAAAAGACAGATCAGAAATCATATTTTTGATTGAAAGATGACAGCTTTCCCCTTCAAAACAGAGAGTCAGCGTCCTTATTTAGTTAACGAGGCTAAACAGATTCACTTGCGTTGCGGTCTGCGGTTTTGCCTTTGAAAAACTTACAGCATCCAATTACTTGAACACTGCTTTTCAGTGCTACCTAGGTGAATGAGTAATTCCTAGGACAGGACTTTAACCTGCTAGATATATTGCCGGTAACGGCGTACGGCCTGACCCCATTTTTTTTTATGGCGAGAAAAACACAGGCGTAGAGTTAACAGAAAGCTTTGCGATGATGCCAGCAGCCAGTGTAAGTGGCTGGTACTACTCTCATCCTGAATCTAAGTATTTTGGTGTGGGTAAGATTAATAAAGACCAAGTGGAAGATTTAGCTAAGCGTCGTCCAGAGATGGATTTAGAAACTATTGAGAGATGGTTGCGTCCGGTTTTGGATTATTAGTTGGTTGTAACTTGTTGTAATATCTATGCAAAAGCCGTCAATTGACGGCTTTTTTACATTAAAACTTTAAACACCTAAATGATCACCAATAATATGAATAAAATTTTAATAGCCTTATTAACATGTTTAACATTCCAATCATGTAACACTACTGATAATCCACCAGAATCTGAAAATCCTGCGATTATCGAAGAGCAACCAATTAGTACAATTCTAGATACGCCTATCTACCCTTCCGATTTAAGTGTTAAATTCACTGACGATAATTATGATTATCTACTTCAAGAGCTATTTTCTCTTTGGGAACAGCAATATGTTCCAACGCAAATAAATCAAAATGACGGCACACAAAAGCAAAGTTATGACGGAATATATGATATAACAGAATCTGTGTACCGATGTTTTAATGATGCTAGCTATAACTATATTAGCTATTCAAATGATTTAGAATATAACTTAGAAATAACTACCAAAAACTGCGAACTAGATGGACGAACTATTTCAAGAGAATTGTATCGAACAAATCAACACAGCAGAGATCACATAATTGGTTATGATGGAAAGCATGGGAAATATGAAGTATTTGCTCAAGGAGATCATGAATCCTTAATTTCTGAAGTTTTTATTATTTCACAAAAACTAGGCAGTATTTTTAGACGTTCAGAAGACACTATCAAATATTTTGGCGCTGATAATACTTATTTTGAGACTGTATTTTCAGAAGACCATCAATTTAATAGCGAAAACTGTCCCCTTGATTATTCTTTAATAACCTACTTAAATGGCAATAAAATTGAAGATTTTATTACAGGTGACCCCGAAAAAATCTGCTTAAATACGTACACATTTATAGATTCAAGAAAATGGACTGATACTCATAATAAATTGATCTATAAGATTGATATAACTGAAGACAATACAGAGCTAAACTTCACAATTGTTTCTGAAGACTTTAAAACAAAATTCACACCCGTATTATTAGATTCTGACAACCTCAAAATTGAACATGCATTTATATACAATAATAATTATTTCAGCGGTAATAATTGGAATGGAACTGAACAAGAATTTTACCCCGGCCAACTATTAAACAAAGGGATTTATTATATGCATATCCAGCATGCATATTCACCAGAAAATACACCAAATATTCAAGTAAGATTTCAACTTGATAATGGTTCAGTGGAGTTCATTGAAGAAATAAACGTAAATACATTATCCGAAGTTGAATCTATTAAAAGTGGAACTTTCTACACATTTTCAGTTTTGAATGAGGGTGAAATATATTTTGATTTTGACACCAGCTCAAATTATAAAATGAATATATATGATAAAAAAGGTTTTCAAGTTTATTACGATTTTTATGAAAGAAATAAACAATCTGGATTGAAAACCATTTCATTAGAAAATGGCCAATATTTTATAGAATTAATATTCGATTCAACCAGCAGTGACATAAAAAATCAATTACGGTTAAAAAGTTTTGATGCAGAATTAAGTGAAATAACTCAAATTTCTAATGATGAACAACACCCAGAGTTCATTACTTTAACGACATCTACAGGTTATAGATTTGATCCAGTGGTTGATTCAACTAATTACACATTGGAAATAGATGAATCCAATATTGAAGAAATTGTAAATCTTCACTTCCAATTTCAATTCAAACTCTCAGATATTATTGGACAACAAAAGTTGGATATTATTGATTCGCAGCAAGAAGATGAAACCATGATCGATCGATACTCTTGCGTCAATAATGGCTTAATCACATACGAAACTTTGAAAATAAATAACAGCAAGATTAGCGAAATAATCCAAAGTGAAAACTGTGGAATTAATTCAACTCCATTATATTCAGAATTTAAAACAACAGATTATGGCTGGTACAGAATTTATGATTATTATGATTCAAATGATCAACACCTACGAATTGAGAGTGCTATTTCCAAAAATTATAATGAAGTAACCTATATACAATCAGAAGCTATAGGGAATTTTTTAGTAAGAAGCAACCCATACGACAAAGTCAATTATTTTGGCGCTAACGGCACAACTCTATTTACAAAAAACAGATCTAATCATATTGTTTCCAGTGATGAGTGTCATTATATTGAAGTTAAAGATTATACTTTAAATGGTGGTGAGCAATATGAGCATATTATTGATGAACGAATTGGTTGTGATTGAATGGTAGTAATATTTATCGAACTGTCGTCCAGAAATGGGTTTAGTGGCTATTGAGAGGTGGTTACGTCCTGTTTTGGATTATTAGTAGCCTGTGAAATTAGTGAGACATCCATAGGGAAATTAGTGAGACATCCATAGTAAAACCTAGGTCAGTTATAAGCAAATTGGCCTTTTTTCTGCCCAGTAAGTTAACATGGCTGTCTTAATAATCTCCTCTCTGATGGAAACTTACTCTGACACACAGAATAGAGCCTACTCTGACACACACTATAAGCCTAAAGCCCTAATACCCATATTAACCGCTCGGGGTGTTATGTAGTGTATCTGCGTTGTCTGTTGTCTGTGGTAATATTGCTTTTAATACATTCAAACTTTGCTGTAATGAATTAAAAAACTAACGATACAATATGTAATATTTGCATTATCTAATTGATACATAGATAATTAATATAATGTTTAAGAGATTAATATGTCTATTACTGATTTAACTGCTTTGGTTCAAGATGCTGGCAAAAAGAGAGATCATTCTCAGCGCATAGAACTATTAAAAAAAGCCCATGTACTGAACGCACAGGGTGAGATCGACTCACGTTTTTTCTCAAGTGAAGAAAAAGACACTAAATCAAGCAAATAATGTACTCATCTAAACCCTCTATCGTCTATGGATTTCATGGCATAGACAAATCCTCTGCATTCAAAATTCTTACTCAAGAAGATAACTTTAAACACAGTAACAATAAATACGACTGGTTAGGTTATGGCATTTATTTTTGGGAAAACAATTTAGAACGAGCCAAACAATATTCAATTCAAGACAGTAAACGTGCATAAACCTATTCAGACACACAACAAACCTAAAGCCATTACACTAAAACGATAAGTAATGACTGAATTCTATGTCAACGCATTCCTCTCACCCAATCAACAATCATCACCCAAACATCCTCACTAAATATCTACTTAGAATCAAAATAATCCTTAAACATCGCGTTATAATCTCTCATATCAATCGTTTCATTTATCTGAAATAAATGATTGGCATTTTTGATGGTTTTTATTTTGTAATTTGGGTTTTCGGCTTGTTTTAATGCTTGTTCAATTACAGGTAGATTCTCATGGGCTTTAACTTGAATGTCTTTATCACCATTAATAGCCAGAACCGCAGTGGTTATTTGTTTCCAATAATCTTGAGGGTTACTTTCACAAAATTGTTTATTCCAATTTGAAGCAGCTATAGATAATAAACCGCGCTTTCGTGTATTTTTAAAATAATTCAACCAGCCATAGGTTTTAATTAAATGTTGTTTTAGACGTTTAATTCGTTTCTTGTAATCACTTTCATTCACAACAATCTCAACGGCTTTTATTGCGTATTGTTTGTCTATTTCAGAAGTATTAAAATCGTTTGCTTGATTAATGGCTATTGTTTTACCCGACACACCTGGGCCAGCTAATGAGATGATAAACGCAATATTTGGATTTTGAGTGCCAACAATTGATGCAATAAACCCACCTTCGCTGTGCCCGATTAAACCAATTTTGTTGTTGCCTATTTCACTTTGATCCTCTAAAAACTCAGAAGTACTTTGAACATCACTGGCAAAATCTTGCGAGGTAAATTGCCATGCTTTTTTTGCGTTCATTTTTAAATGACGATCATCATAACGAAGCACAGCAATTCCAGCTTTAGTTAAATAATCAGCAATGACTTTAAAAGGTTTGTGCGCTCCAATTGTTTGATCACGATCATTGTAACCCTGTACCTGTAATTAAAATTACCGCAGCGCAACTATTTGCTTGTGTAGGAATCTTTGAGGTTAGTTTTACTGGAATGAATCCCAGCCCTACAGGTTTGATTTGTAATCTTTATTTGTAGATTCAAGGTCGGGTTTTAGCTCGTCAAAACTAAATTAGACTGTAGCGTTAAACAATGTTGATCGTCATTTTCTAATTCAAATAAAAAAGCCTCTAAACACAAAGTATTTAGAGGCTTTTTTTGTTTTAAACATTTACTTATGTTTAGGTTTTTTCTTTTTCTTCGGCTTTTTAGGTCTCGCCGGTTGTTCTTGGGCTAATTCAAAATCGATTTTGCGGGTGTCTAAATCCACACCTTTTACGCGAATTTCAATTTCACTGCCCATAGAGAATACGGCTTTAGTGTGCTCGCCTATTAAGCGATGTTTTGCTTCATCAAAATGATAATAATCGGAAGCCAAGCTTGAAACGTGCACTAATCCGTCAACGTGAATCTCATCTAACTGAACAAATATACCAAATGATGTGACCGTTGATACGATTCCGGTATAGGTTAAACCGACCTTGTCTTGCATGTATTCGCATTTCAACCAAGCTAATACGTCCCAGCTTGCTTCATCTGCGCGACGTTCGCACATTGAACAATGTTCACCCAAATGCACTAATTTTTCAAAATCGTACGGATAAATATCGTTGATATCGATCTTCGGTGTTTTTTGAACTCGACGTACTCGGTTTGTACGTTTTTTAGAACCGATTACGGATTTAAGTGCGCGATGCATTAATAAATCTGGGTAACGACGAATGGGCGAGGTGAAATGCGTATACGCTTCGTAACCTAAACCAAAGTGACCGTCGTTTTCAGGATCATAGACCGCTTGGCTCATTGAACGAAGCAATACGGTTTGAAGCACTTCAAAATCTTCACGATCTCGAATTTGTTCAATGACGGCCAAAAAGTCTTTTGAGGTTGGCTTGTTGCCACCTTTTAGATCGATGCCTTGCTCGCCTAAGAAACCGCGTAATTTTTCTAATTTGGTTTCATTTGGCCCTTTGTGCACTCGAAATAAACCGGGAATTTCTAGGTCAATTAAGAATTTAGCGGCACATTCGTTGGCCATCAACATGCATTCTTCAATCAGCTTATGCGCGTCATTTCGAATAACAGGCACGATTTTATCAATTTTACGGTCTTCGTTAAATATGATGCGTGATTCAACGGATTCAAACTCAATGGCACCGCGGGCTTTACGCTGAACCGTTAACAAATTATATAAGCTATATAGCGCTTTAATGGATTTGGTGACGGATTTTTGTTCGGTGATTTTGGTTTGATTTTCTAAATAACCCCCCACTTGCGTATACGTTAAACGCTCGTGAGAATGGATCACAGCTTGATAGAAATGGTAATCCAGCAATTGTCCATCAGCATCGGTTTCCATTTGGCAAACCATGGTTAAGCGGTCAACCTGTGGATTCAGTGAACACAATCCATTGGATAGTTTCTCAGGCAACATTGGGATCACACGTTCTGGAAAGTACACAGACGTTGAACGCACATGCGCGTGTTCATCAAGTGCGGTACCAACTGGAACGTAATGGCTGACATCAGCAATGGCCACGTACAAGTGGAATCCACCGCCTTTTTTAGCCTGTGCAAACACAGCGTCATCAAAATCTCGAGCGTCTTCGCCGTCAATGGTAATGAACGGTTTGCCACGTAAATCAACACGACCAACAAGATCTTCATCATTTAGCGTATCGGCTAATAAATCAGCTTGTTTTAATACTGCTTCTGGAAATTCGTGAGGGATATTGTGGTTTTGCAACGCAATGTCCATCTCTAAACCAGGAGCAAAGGTTTCACCTAAGACTTCAACCACTTGACCCACTGGCGGTCTGCGATATTGAGGTTGATCGGTGATTTCAATTTTAACCACGTCGCCTTCTTTTGCGCCCATGGTATGAGCAGCATCGATACTGACATCAATGCTAATACGTTTGTTTTCTGGAGTGACGAAAAATGATCCGCTTTTATCACTAAAACGACCCACTAGTGATTGTGTGTTTCGTTTGATGATTTCAATGATTTTGCCTTCAGGTTTGCCCTTGAAGTTCAAACCCATTTTACGCAGCAATACGTCATCGCCATCAAATACACAACGCATTTGACGCTCTGAAATAAACACATCTTCGTGATCATCTTCACAGATTAAAAATCCAAAACCGTTGGGATGGCCTTGGATGCGACCTTTTACAAGGTCTAATTTATTGATCAAACCGTATGCATCGTTACGATTAGACATTAATTGTCCATCGCGGCACATAGCAATTAAACGACGGCGCACGCCTTCAATTGCATCGGCATCAGTAATGCCAAGCTCTTCGCACATTTGTGGATGAGTCAGAGGTTTACCTACAAATTCCAACACTTCAGTTAAGTGTTCACGACTTGCCACTGGCTTGTCGTATTTCGATTCTTCCCGCTTGGCGTGTTGATCCTTACCGGGTTTTTTATTAATTTTTTTATCTTTCATTTATTCTCTTTTTTCTTTCATTTAGATACACAAAAGGCATCCTAAGATGCCTTTTTATGTATTATTTATCAATCAAAACAATGTCTTAATGTGATGGTTTCTACTCGATCAGGCCCGGTAGATATAATATCAATTGGGGCGCCGATGGCGTTCTCAATATATTTTATATAGTCTTTCGCATTTTGCGGAAGATCATCGATAGATTGTGCACCAAAAGTGGTTTCAGACCAACCTGGTAAATCAACATAAACAGGCGTAATGCTCGCAAATTGCTCTGCGCTGCTTGGCCATGTTACGTCATTACCTTCGTCGTCTTTGTAACCGATACAAACACGAACGGTTTCTAATCCATCTAATACGTCTAACTTCGTCAAACAGATACCTGTTATTGAGTTAATACGAATTGAATGCTTAACCAATGCAGCATCGAACCAACCACAACGACGGTCACGACCGGTTGTTGTGCCTTTTTCTTTACCAATTACTGATAAATGCGTACCGACTTCATCAAACAACTCTGTTGGGAAAGGACCAGCACCTACACGAGTGGTGTATGCTTTTGTAATACCTAATATGTAATCTAAGTACATTGGACCTAGACCAGAACCCGTAGCGACGCCGCCAGCGGTTGTATTAGATGAAGTAACAAAAGGATACGTACCATGGTCAATATCTAATAAAGAACCCTGCGCACCTTCAAACATAACATCGGCGCCTTCTTCACGAAGTTTATGTACTTCATGAACTGCATCAATTGCCATTGGTTTGATTTCAGCTGCCCATTGCTTACAAAGGGCTAATGTTTCTTCGTAATCTTGCGCTTCAACACCATAATAATTCACTAATGCGAAATTATGATATTCCATCACGTCTTTTAATTTTTCAGCAAAACCTGGTGAGTAAAAATCACCAAGACGTAAACCGCGACGGGCTACTTTATCTTCATACGCTGGACCAATACCACGACCTGTAGTGCCAATTGCTGCTTTACCGCGCTTGATTTCACGTGCTTGGTCTAACGCAACATGATAAGGCAAAATTAAAGGGCAGGCTTGTGAGATTTTTAATCGCTCACGAACTGGAACGCCACGCGCTTCAAGTCCAGCCATTTCTTTTAATAATGCATCGGGTGCTAATACCACGCCGTTTGCGATGATGCACTCTACGTTTTCACGTAAAATACCAGAAGGAATTAGATGTAGCGCTGTTTTAACACCGTCAATGACGAGCGTATGCCCTGCATTATGACCACCTTGAAAACGTACTACTGCTTTGGCTTTGTCGGTTAATAAATCAACAATTTTACCTTTGCCTTCATCTCCCCACTGTGTACCTAATACAACAACATTCTTACCCATGCTCGCTCGGACCTTACTGTTAACTAATTAAAACGCTGCATTTTTACAGACATAAAAAAACCGAGGTTTTGTGACTCGGTTTGCTCATTTTAACCTGAAACTCTACTTTCTTGAAGCGTTTATTTAAGTTCATTTTTATATTGTCTATTTTACAAGCAGCTCAAGCTTTCCCCTTTTTGTAAAATCATGTAACATCCGCCTCTTTTTTTGAATCACTAGGTGGAGCTTTGCTCATGACCGTCAGACATTTTTTGACTTTAAAAGACTTATCGAAAGACGAATTACATCAACTTATTGTGCGTGCATGCGAATTAAAAACCATGCATAAAAGTGGCGAATTATTTGAGCCACTTAAAAATAAAGTGCTAGGCATGATCTTTGAAAAGTCCTCAACTCGAACACGTGTTTCTTTTGAAGCAGGTATGCAACAGTTTGGCGGAGGATCAATTTTTTTATCACCAAACGATACACAGCTTGGCCGAGGCGAACCTATTGAAGACAGTGCTCGAGTGTTAAGCCAAATGGTGGATGCCGTTATGATTCGAACGTTTGAACACGAAAAAATTGAAACATTCGCACAATTTGCAACTGTACCTGTTATCAACGCGTTAACTGATGATTTTCACCCTTGTCAGTTATTAGCTGATATGCAAGCGTATTATGAAGTACATGGCGATATAAAAGGTAAAACCGTTGCTTGGATTGGTGATGGTAATAACATGTGCCATTCCTATATTAATGCCGCTGAAATGTTTGATTTTCAACTAAATATTGCCTGCCCTGAAGGCTTTGAACCAATGGAATCATTAGTTCAGCAACATGCACACCGTGTGACTGTCACAAACAACCCTAAAAAGGCGGTAAAAGGCGCACACTTAGTTGTGACGGATGTTTGGGCATCAATGGGCCAAGAAGAAGAGCAAGAAGCCAGAATTAAGCAGTTTGCTGATTTTCAAGTCAGTCCTGCACTGATGGATACCGCTGATAAAGATGCATTATTTATGCATTGCTTGCCTGCGCATCGCGGTGAAGAAGTCAGTGAAGATATGCTAGATGATCCTCGAAGTGTCGTTTGGGAAGAAGCGGGAAATCGACTTCATGCTCAAAAAGCATTATTAGAATTTTTATTAGTGGGTTCAAAATAGGCCATATATGTTAAAGCTTTCAAACGTCGATTGTGGGTATGAAGCACTTACAGTGGTCAAAAATGTAAGCTTTGACTTAAATGAAGGTCAAATTCTATGTTTACTTGGCTCAAGTGGCTGCGGTAAAACGACATTATTGCGCGCAATAGCTGGCTTTAATCCGCTACATAACGGTGAAATAAAGCTAGATGGCGCATTAATTTGCTCTAAAACAAAAAGCATCCCTCCCGAAAATCGTCAAATTGGCATGGTTTTCCAAGATTACGCCCTTTTCCCTCATCTTAGTATTTTTGACAATATCGCCTTTGGATTGCACAAGCAAGATAAGCAAAAACGATTTGAGCGCATAATGGATCTGCTGGCATTAATTGATTTACACGATTACGCACAAAAATTTCCACATGAACTTTCCGGTGGACAGCAACAGCGGGTTGCCTTAGCCAGAGCATTAGCCCCCAAACCTAAAGTAATATTATTGGATGAGCCTTTTTCTAACTTAGATTTAGATAGACGTAGACAACTTGCTGGTGAAGTGAAATATATTCTCAAACAAGAAAACACAGCAGCGATCTTAGTCACCCATGATCAAGAAGAAGCATTTTTAATGGCAGATCAGGTTGCACTGCTAACTCAATCTACTGATATTAAAGACTCCATTTTGCAATTAGGATCGGCACAAACTTTATATTCCTACCCCAACTCAATAGAAGTGGCACAGTTTTTTGGTGATGGGGTATTTTTAGATATTGAAATTAATAAGCAATCCTTTGAATTATTCCACCAAAATTATCAGATTAATCAATCATTAAAAGATGGTGCTTATCAAATATTAATTCGATCTCAAAATTTAAATTTTAACGAAAATGGGAATATTGAATTTAACATTCAGAACAAACAATTTCATGGTTGGTACGATGATGTGACTTTATGTGTAGGACAAACTGAAATCAAAATCCAACTGCCCCAATCGATTTCACAGAATTTGAAAATTGGACAACAATCCAAGGCTTTTTTTGCCCCCAATGATAAATGGATCTATTAAAACAGCCCGCCATTCTTATTATATTTTAGGCATGTATGAATTATTTTGAGCGTATAAAAAGGCAATAAACTCATCAGAGTTAAGTGGCTTAGACCAATAAAACCCTTGCCCGGCACCGCATCGAATACTTTTGAGAAAATCAGCTACTTCTTCCTCTTCAACGCCTTCAGCAACTGTTTTCAACTGTAAACTATTCGCCATTTGCACAATTGCATTAATAATGGCGCGATCTTGTTCATCGGTTAAGCAATTTTTAACAAACGACTGATCAATCTTTAAGGTTTCTACTTCTAAGTTTTTTAAATAATTTAAATTGGAGTAACCCGTGCCAAAATCATCAATTGAAAACTTAACGCCTAATGCCCTCAATTTAGCCATTTTTTCTTTAACAATGTCTGTATCACTTACCAACACTGTTTCCGTGATTTCCAACTCTAATTTATTTGCAGGGAGCAAATAATTAGATAATGACTTTTCCACCACGATTTCTAAATTATCACGCTGAAACTGCACTGCAGATACATTTACTGACACACCTAGCGTATAAAAACCAAACTCTTGCCATTTTTTACACTGCTCGCAGGCTGCATCAATTACCCACTGGCCAATTTGAACAATTAACCCTGAACTTTCTGCTACAGGTATAAATACATCGGGACCAATTACACCTTTTTGAGGGTGATTCCAACGAATTAATGCTTCGGCTGAATTTATTTCACCGGTTAAAAAGTCAAATTTAGGCTGGTAGCATAGAAAAAACTGCCCTCCTTCAAGGGCTTTATGTAAATCACTAACTAATTCCATGTGTTCTTGTAAATTTTTATTGAGGGCTTCGTTATAAAAATTAAAACCGTTTCGACCTAAATGCTTGCTGTGGTACATAGCTAAATCGGCTTTTTTCAACAACGTATTAAAATCATTACCATCATTGGGTGCTATTGCGACTCCTAAAGAACAGGTTGTAATAATATCAAATGTTTCAAATAAAAATGGCTTAGCCACCTGCTCTGAAATTTTACTGATAATATGAGTGATTTCTTTTTCAGTTTGCACCACTTCTAAAATAATTAAGAACTCATCTCCACCGTGACGACAAACACGATCCGTTTGCCTAAGAATACTTTTAAGCTTACCAGCAGTATGCTTTAAAAATTCATCTCCCACCTGATGACCAAAACTATCATTAATATGTTTAAAATGATCTAAATCTAAAAAAATTACGCATGCCAAACCATTAGTACGACGGGCCCTTAATAACACATCATTAAAAAATTCTTTTGCTAAAAATCGATTAGGTAACCCAGTCAAAGAGTCGTGATGTAACATTTTATCGATTTCTGCTTTAGATTCTTTTACCAAAACGACTTCTTGAGACAATCGAGTCAACAAATTCTGTAAATCTTTGAGCATCAACCAAACGGAGAAGCTTATGACACTTATGATTGCAGTCATCACAAATGCATCATTTAACGTGGGCTGATTGACTATATTCTCGACCCAACCAATATCGTTAAAATAACCGTTTAATAAAATACTAAGAATAATCAAAAAATATAAAAAGAAAAATAATCTAGGTAAATTCAACATAACTGCAAGAATGAGAACAGTTGGTAAGACTAAAACAGCACTATCATGAATACCCTCATACTTCCACATTAAATACATTGCAATAGATGTTAAAATTAATAACAGCATGTGACTTGCAAGATTGGTGTAATTTTTTTTAATTAGAAAGTAAATACCAAATAATATTACAAAACTGCCAGCTAGTATAAGAGTAGTATGGATTTTACCAACTAATAATTGCTGTATACACACCAATATCATGGTAGTTTGAACAGAATAAAATAATTGCAATAAACGCTTATTCTTATTCCCAACAAAAAAATCCGTTTTATTTGACTGTTTATCTAACATATAAATCAATTCGCATTAAATAATCCCAAAAATTTGCATAATATATGAATGTGTAATGATTCATTATAGTTATAATTAGTGACTATTGTAATAATCTTTTGCAATGCCAATGGAATTCAAATTTTTTCGCTTTACCTTTATCAGTGATTCAAATAACCCCATACAAAATATCGCTGTTATGTTCAAATAAATATCTTACTAATTTATCTTTAGAATCAATTTGTAAATTTGACTTTAAATAGCAATCCGATTCAGATAATGGGTTTTGTGCAGCATTCAGCTGAGTTTCACTAAGTTCAATACAGCTTTTTAAATGTAACGCATGAATCATCCTTAAAATTGAATGCTGCATAATTTGATCAATGGTGTTAGATTTCCCCTCTGTTATCAAAGCTTCTTCGAAAAAAACAAACTCCAAAAAATCAAGTTTTAAGCGATTTAAACTTGTCATAGTATAACTTAAACTCGACACAGCAAAACGCACACCCAATCGATGTAATTGACCAATATTTTCAAACACACCTTTATTCGATTCATTAAAAATCGATTCTTCCAAAAGTAAGACTACATGATTAAATGGCCATTCAAACTCATGCCATTGTTCATGCAAAATGCTCGAAATTTGTCCATTGAGCAATAATTGTGTTGGGGCTGTGATACAAATATCTAAATTATAAAACCCTTGATTTTGGACCATTTGCATCATGTTCTGAATTTCAACTATTTTCCATCGCCAAAGTTGGGAAAACTTTCTGGACTGTTGCAAGCTTTCAAACAATGTTTGTTGGGGTAAAGTGCCCAGCCCATCGTGTTGAGCCTTCAACTCTATTTTAAAACCAAAAACTTGCTCTGTGCTCACTAAATGAATTGGAATAAAATTCAGTGTTATACTTTTTTGAGTCATCAATTGATCAATAGATTGTATTATCTTCAATTTTCGTTGTTGTTTAGATTGCATTTGTTCTTGATAAATTTCAAATCTGCTTCCACCATTTCGTTTGGCTTCAACCATTGATAAATCTGATTTAGCTAATAATTTTTCAAATTCAATTCCATCTTTAGGTGTGATCGAAACTCCCATTGAACAATGTATACTTATCAATTTTTCTTTAATTGAAAAAGGTTGCGAAATTTGTCTTAAAATATCAAACAGCTTAAAGTCTAAATCATCAAGATATCTATTTTTTGTTAATATCAATAAAAATTCATCACCACCAACTTTGAAAATTCCGTCATCTTTTTCGATACAACTAACCAGTGTTTTAGAAATATTATGTAAAAATTGATCCCCGAATTCATACCCATAAGCATCATTGAGTTGTTTAAATTTATCAAGATCAATATAGCAAATGGCAATAAATTCATTTGGCAGTTTATTATTAATACTAATTTCATAAAAGTCTTTTGCGAACAACCGATCCGATAGTTGAGTTAGCGGGTCATAATGATCAAATCGGGTAAGCTGTTGCTTTGTCAAATTTAAACGTTCTTGCTCTTGCTTTAAATTTCGAATGAGCATTGCTGAATCACTGTAAAAAAATCGCAATAAAAATGAAAATAAAGTAATCGAAAGCACTAAAACAATTGCACGTTCAATTGAAGGTAATTCAAGACTCAAGTTGAGGATATTTAATTCATACATCATTGAGTTTGTAAAAAAACTAACTACAGTAATACTGTACAACAGCCAAAACAGCCTGGTTTGATTAAAAAATATTGTCAGTATTAATAGTATTGGAAAACCATACACAGCAATTGCTTTCAAACCATATCCCAGCCAAAATATTATTTGAACGATCACCATTAATACACACACTAGTGAAATAAACGCCCATTTTGGCTGGTGAGTAAGAAGTAAATAGATAGGAGCGGTTACGAGAATACCCAAAAACAATACAACAGCAGGAAGCTTAATTGCATAATAGAAGGCAACCATATCTATCAAACAAAAACTAATTAAGATCAACCAATATAATTGAGTGACTCTCTTTTTTTGATAGTTAAGTAAAAAGTTATCATAATTGGTATCGTTCATGATTTAGGAGTAATAAAAAAAACCAAGACTACCAATTAATCCAATCCTTTAAAATGATTAATTTTAACCATGTGAACCAATAAGACACTTACATTATTTTAAACAAAAAAAAGCCGGTAAAAACCGGCTTATATAAAACTTAATTCAATTTATTGAGCAATTAAATTACCACTTTTCAAATATCTGAAAAAGTCATCATCTTGATCCAGTACCATAATGTCGCCTTTTTTACCTAAAGAGACTTCATATGCTTTTAAACTTCTTAAAAATGCATAAAACTCAGGATCAACAGAAAATGCATCAGCATAAATTTTAGCCGCTTCAGCGTCCCCTTCACCACGAATAATTTCCGCATCTCGATAAGCATTTGATTCAATCGCCACTTTTTCACGATCCGCTTCTGATTGAATTTCAATTTGCTCTTTTCGACCCTCGGAACGATCTTCCTGCGCTACTTTTTGACGAGCTGAGATCATACGCTCATATACTTTGTCTAAAATATCGTCTTGTAGGTGTATGGTTTTGATTTTCAAATCGACAATTTCAACACCAAGGGTTTCGAGAACTTGAGGGGCTGCACTGTCTAATGAAAGCTTAATCATTTCATCACGTTTCCCTGAAATCACATCATCTAATGATAACTTACCAAATTCAGCACGAAGACTATCATTAAAACGGCCTTTTAGAATATTTTCAGCACGCATTAAATTGCTACCAGTTTTTTGGTAAAACAATTCAGCATCAATGATTCTCCATTGGATAAATGAACTAACATCCAAAATTTCACTACCTGCTGTTTTGTATTGTTCTTCTTCTAATTGAAACACCAAAATTCGGTGATCAAATAAAACAATTTCATCTACAAATGGCCATTTAAAATGTAAACCAGGCTCTAAATTACCTTCATGAATTGCACCTAAACGTAATTTTAACGCGACTTCTTTTTGCGTAACGATAAATGTAAAACTAAAAAATGCAGTAACGGACAACATTACAATTATTAAAAATGCTATTAATTTATTCATTCTAATCCCCTACTTCTGATTATTTTTTATAAGTTGATCAATTGGTAACACCATCATGTTATTACCTTCTTTAGCACTAATGATCACTTTATTGGATTCAGAATAAATTTGTTCAACCGTTTCAAGATATAAACGCTCACGAGTTACAGCTGGTGCTAGTGCATACTGTTCGTATAATGATTCAAAACGTGCCGCATCACCTTTAGCTTCTTCAACGATTCTGTTTTTATAAGCTAAAGCTTCTTGTAGTTGTTGAGTAGCGGCCCCCTGTGCTTCAGGAATAATTCGAGAACGGTAACGTTGCGCATCATTTTTCAATTTCACACGCTCCTCACGAGCACGTAATACATCAGCATAAGAATCTTTAACTTTAGGAGGTGGCCCAACATCCAATACGTTCACTTGATAAATATTCACACCAGTTTGGTATTTTTGCAGATCTTCTTGTAAACGTGATTTAACCTGGAAAGCGAACTCAGCACGACGACCAGTCATCAAATCGTCCATAACTGTATCGCCAACAACATGTCGTTGAGCGGATTCAGTTAAAAGCTGCAACAATTGTTCAGGAGATTGAACATTTAAAACCCACTCTTTTACACCAGAACGCTGATATTGAACTTCAACTTCCACAGAAATCACATTACCTTCTTTAGTTAGAATAGATTTTGCAATTTTAATGGATTCAATTGTTTGAAAATCCACAACATCGACGGTATCGAAAAATGGAATCGCATAATTCAAACCCGCATTTGCTATACTATGGAATTTACCTAAACGTAAAACAACAGCCTGCTCACGCTCATCAACTTTGTAAAACCCTTTTGCAAAGACAAAGCCTGTAAACACGACAATAGCTAATGATAAAACCAGTGCTAATGATTTCCCAAAATCAGGATTGTCGTTTTTACCGCCTCCGGAGCCATTTGAGCCTCCACCACCAAACAGTTTTCCCAAACCTTTTAAAAATTCATCAAAGTCTGGTGGACCGTCATTATTATTTGGTTTTTTTCGCGGATTGCCCCAAGGATCTTTATCCCCTTCGTTCTTAGGTGGTTCGTCCCAAGCCATTAGTATCTCCCCATTGTTTTCGTTATTAATGTTATTTTTCATAAAATTCTTTTTCTTGTGCGATAAATTCGATTGGATCAATGTTAGCGCGAGACAACATCATTTTAAAATCTCTACTTTGCAATTTTACAGATAATACACATTCACCATTATCATCAAAATTTTCAGCCAATACTGCATTTTGTTCAAATAACATTGCTCGTAATTGACCATACTTGGGTGACAAAGTGATATCTTGTTCAAATAAGTCATCACTTAATGCTTCTAATAGTGCATTTTCTACTAATTCACAACCTAGCCCATTTTTAGCTGATAGCCAAATTCGCGTTGGTTTACCTTCGTCGTTGTATTCTACAGAGGGTTCTCTGCCTGGCAAGTTATCAATTTTATTAAATATCAATATACACGGTATTTCATGTGCTTCGATTTCTTTTAATACATCTTCAACTTCTGCAATATTGTCACGTAAATCTGGATTTGAGCAATCCACCACATGTAACAATAAATCCGCTTCAGAAGTTTCTTGCAAGGTAGATTTAAAGGCATCAATTAGCTTATGAGGCAAATGGCGAATGAATCCAACGGTATCAGCTAACATTACTTTCCCAAGACCAGGGATTTCTAATCGTCGAATCGTAGGATCTAATGTTGCAAATAATTGGTCTGCTGCATAAACACTAGAAGTCGTGAGATAATTAAATAAAGTAGATTTACCCGCATTGGTGTATCCGCAAATCGCAACGGTTTTGGTTGCAGATTTTACCCGAGTTTTACGTGATTGATCACGTTGAGCTGCCACTTTTAAAACTTTAGATTTAACCCAAGTGATGCGTTTATCAATTAAACGTCGATCAGTTTCCAGCTGTGTTTCACCAGTACCACGCATGCCCACCCCACCTTTTTGACGATCAAGGTGAGTCCAACCACCAGAAGCACGAGTGGATTGATGATGCAATTGTGCAAGTTCAACTTGGAGTTTGCCTTCATGTGTTCTTGCCCGTTGAGCAAAAATATCCAATATTAAACCTGTTCTATCAATTACTCGACAGCCAAGTTCTTGCTCTATCATCCATTCTTGACGTGGAGATAAAGTGTGATTAAAAAGTACAACGTTAGCTCCTAATGAATCCACGGCTACTTTAATTTCTTCAATCTTCCCCGACCCTACAAAAGACTTAGGATGGATACTTTTTCTTGAACCATTTATGGTGATCAGTGGCGTTACACCTGCTGAAATTACTAACTCTAAAAACTCATCGGGATCTTCACGTTCAGATTCATCAACAAAATTTATATGGACCAGTACCGCTTGGTCCCCGGAATCGACTCGTTCAAAAAACAATATAAGCTCCCATTTTAGGTGTTAATCATTATTTAACAGTTCAGTTTCAGAAATATCTACATTACGTGCGGGCACAATAGTAGAAATTGCATGTTTATAAACCATTTGACTGATTGTATTTTTTAATAATATTACAAATTGATCAAACGACTCAATTTGCCCTTGTAACTTAATCCCGTTTACTAAAAATATAGATACGGGCACTTTCTCTTTACGCAAAGCGTTTAAGAACGGTTCTTGCAAATTCTGACCTTTAGACATATTAGACTCCATTTTATAATCATTGTTAGTACTATCAACGACAAACAATTCGGCTGATAATTCCCTTTTAGTAAAGCCTAAATATTGTCAGTTTGAATATTTTTTTATCACATTGAACAGTGGTTCACTATATTGTGATAATAAAAAGAGTTTCAAGGTCTGTTTTACAATTAAAAAAAATCCTCGATAAACGAGGATTGTTTTTGAAGACTAATGCTGAATACGCCTAAACAGTAACATAGACAAGCTCAATAACCATAACAATGAAACATTTCCCATTCCAAATAATGAATCATCCTCATCTTGACTGGGCTTCGTTTCATTTGGAGAAAAAATCACCACCAAAGATTGCGAACTAATCACTTCATTAATCACAATTTCGGGTTGTGCTTCAATTTCAACAGAATTCAAATATACCTTCGAAATATAATGGCCCTCAGCTGGTACTAATTTAAAAACAGCAGAATCACCTGTTTTAATTGAATTAATATTTGGAGTAACACTGCCTGCACCACTCACACTCACAGCGACACTATGTGTGTCATTCGTTTTTATGAATGAAACGGATAAAGATTGATTACTACCTATATCTGAAAAAGTAATCATAGAGGAAGTATTCACTAGATTCCCATTTTTACGAATTTCACTAATTTGATATCCATCATTTGGTGCGATGTAAAAAGTAAATGACTGCCCCACCTCTACATTTACATTTCCAGAAGATAAAGCCCCTCCTGTAGAGCCTGAAACTGTGATTGAATATGCCCCCTCAATTTCAGGAATCAATTCAAAATACACATCAATACTTTGGTCAGAAATAATATCACTTAAATTTATTACATTTACTGCCCCCAAATCTTGTTCATTTAAAATCACTTTAGCAATACGGTACCCCAAATTAGGAGTAATATTCACAGTTAAATCTTCACCTGAACTAACAATTTTCGAAATCTGGTCTGCAGACCCGTTTGGCCCAACAGAGATATCAATATCAAAGCTATCCTCGCCATTAACCGGTGCTATCGTAACGGCAATAGTCATGTCAGAACTGATATTTTCTACGACTATCGGGTTTTGAGGTGATTGCGAGATTGAGTTAATCAATACATCTACAAGTTTATACCCTTCTTGTATATCAACAGAAAATGACTGTGTGCTTCCTGAAGCTACAGTCATTGAAGCTGGCGAAATTGCACCATGTACAGGCTGATAAACTGTGATATCAAAATTTTCAACATCAGTTGTACAACCTACCATTGCATTACAAGGATCAAAAGCAGATTCAACCAACCATATATTATCAAGGATTACATCATTATCATTGCCACCTACATTTAAAACTAGACGCGCATTAGTAACGGTTTCATTCATCGTAAAGGTATATGAGAAACGTTGCATTAGTGTATTCAAAGTCTGACCGGATCCTGTTTGCGAAAAATCATCCCAAGGAGATTCGGCACGTTCAACCTTTATCCCGACCGTTCTTGTACTATCAGCCATAGCATCAAAAGCTAAGGTATAAGTCATGCCATTTAGTAATGTAATATTTTCAATTGTTGGCTGTATATGCCAATCTTGAGTACCGCCATCGTTAATAAGCACTTGAAATAGCCCATCTTCAATTTTGCATTGCGCGTTACCTGTATCAACATGACATAACCAATCAGATTCGGCATTTTCAAATCCGCCATTTGAAACTAAATTTTCAACAGGCGCCGCCACTTTTGTTGTGATTGAGATACTAATTGGCTGTGACTGCCCTAAATCATTACTGGCTACAATCCAAAAATAATAAGTCGTATCTGGCAAAAGACCATTAATTTGCCAAGTTGTTTTCGAAGCATACTGAACAGTATCGCTGGATAATGGAATTGCGTTTGAAGTATGTTGATACAGCCTAAACTCTATCGCTGCATCGTCATTATTTCCTGACTGATCAATCCAATTTAATTGAACCGAATGATCTGTCAAATTCGAATAAGAAGCATTTTCTGGTTGAGCAGGTATATTAACTGGATCTGGCAATCCACCAATCGGACTTGCCGCTAAAATTGCAGGCGCCACTTCAGTTGTAAAATACGCAACTGGCACCAACGAAGCATTGGCGTCGATTGAAATTTCACGTGATGCCCAACCTGTTCCATTTACCGCAAACATTTTCAACCCTGGTTGTGAGTTAAACTCCGGCATATCCCCATCATCCGCATTGGTCCAATTATTTGGCCCCAATACTAATTTACCCGCCCAATTATCCATTGGATCAGATCCATCATGGGTTCTTTCTACTGCATGCTCAAATTGCGAATACCCTGATGCTGTATACATTGTTAGTGCCATCGCGTTTAATCCAGACATATGATCCAAAACTCGAATAGCAGCACGAGCATATTCTGCAGCAGAGCTGCGCTTATTATTTCGTTTTTGAATTTCAGCCGCCGCCATTAAAATTCGAGCATCATTTAACGCATTACGATGTGATCCCCAACGCACATTATTATCGGCATTGTCTTGATCGCCATTGTCCCAAAAATTTGAACGTGGATCCCAAGTTACACCTGGGTATCCTTCATTTTGAAACCCTATAATTTCATCGGATTTAGTCAATACATTCAATTTGAAAGTCGCTAAATCAATATTGTGATTATTTTCATGGGTCAACAAAGAAAGGTTACCCTCCATTGCAACTCTTGACCAACTATAAGAGGACGCTTCATTAAATCTAACATGTGCAATTATGGTGGCTCGATAAGTTGCAGCATCGCCAGTATGCCCTAAGTGATTGGCTGCCAAAAATAACTCAACCAATGCCGAATATTGATCATCCTGCGTATTGTCGCGATCTGCCACACAATGATCTCGAGCGATTTTCGGATTACGATAAATACTATAATTATCATTATCAGGATAAAATCCACCTTCCCCTCCAAAACTATCAGACTGATTACACACAACAGATTGCGTTGATGCATTTTGGTATGCATTTTTTGCAGTTTGATAAGCTGAAGTTGATTGTTCACTGGTACCATATTGATCATGTAGCCTTGCCATAGCCGCAAGCGTTCTAGCAGTTGCGAATGTCGCTTTGGTTTCAGGCTCTGAAATACAATTACCTGAAAAATGAGGCGTACAAGTCGCCCAAGTTTCGTTCACATTAGTGTGAAATTTTGCAATTGCCAAATCACCGCCATGATCAAATACATGATTAAATTGATCCGTTAAAATAACTAGTTGATCATAAACCGAACGAGCACCATTAAATGCTGAGCTGTAATAAGTATTCATTTGCGGGTAAGTTTCGAGCATATTGATTAATGCCCATGCAGATTCTGCCGTATTGGTTGGATATGCTCCGTTATCACCTGCATCTTTTACATAATCAAAATTTATATTTAGCCCATTAGACCAATTATTCACAGATTGATTAAATGTATTATTATCTTCATGATCCTTGAAGTAATCGAAAAATTCATATTTTATATTGCCATAGGGATCCGATGAAATATCAAATTGAGCGGATTGATTTGAATTGACAGTTAAACGTAAATTATTTCCAAGTTCCGTACATTGCGAAAAATCAATAATATAAAAACTGTCACCAGAACTAATATCATTTGAGACATAAGTATCTTCTGTGCCTGAGCATTGAGTACCGTCTAATGACCAATTAATGGGTCCTGAATTGTTTGATAGGTATAAAGCTGTTTTAGTAGCTTGAGGCAAATAACCTGCGTAATTAATGCGAAAAGATTCATTTAATTGCGAGCCATCATCTGCCGCTAAAGAAGGGAGAATAGTTAAACTGGCAATACTGACTAACAAATTTGAGCCTAATTTTTTTAAGCAATACAACAAACGACACCTCAATACTAACTAATTTGGGGTACGGATTATAAAATAATTCTATAATTAAAAATGACGTCTAATCGGCTTTTTAACACTAATTGTGAAATTAAAACAACTGATTATTATTCAATCAATCACAACAAATGCAACCGCAAAATCCTTTTCATCGCTTATTGAAATATTGATTTCACGACAGCCCTTCTTATTAAATGACATCAATGCCTGACCTGTGAATGTCATATGAGGTGCACCAAATTCATCATTTGATACTTCAAAATCTTGAAACGTCACCCCTTTGGCAATCCCAGTACCTAACGCCTTACTTGCCGCTTCTTTAGCCGCAAATCGTTTCGCTAGATACCGCTGTGCTAGTTGCAGATTCTTCTCCTTTTTTTTCCCAAACATTTCCAATTCATTTGGAGTAAGAATTCGATTTGCTAATTTTTGAGTTTGTTTTTCTTCTTTTTGAAAACGTGTCATTTGTACAATATCTACACCGATACCTTTCACTTGTGCTCCTTATTAAATATTTTACTTGGCCATAATTGTTTGGATTGCAATTGCCTATCCCCTAAAATCGTTTGTATTTGGGCAGTTAAAATATATTGGATTATTTTATTATTAGGTGGGATTTGCCACTGTTTACATTTCAATTGATTTAACATCGAGCCATTCAGGCTTTTATTGGAATTAGGTAAAACCTTAGCAAACCCTTTTAGGGGCAAAAAGCCATACCAATTTGCTTCATTAATGAGTTGATTATCAATATCTTGCTCAAAATTAATTCCAAATCCAATTTTGCTTAGCAAATCAAATTCAAACTCTCTAATGACCATATCGATATCACTTGACTGCTTTAATTTAGCCAACGCAGTTAAATACAAAGGCAACAACCATTGATGTACATCAAACGGCTTAGTTAAATAAAACATTAATTCATTAAAGTACAATGCCACAACTTGCTCAGAAGCCGCTAAATGTAGATATTTTTGATTATATTCAAATATTTGAAGGGTTTTTAATTCGGCTTGGCCAAAAAAAGTCACATCCATTAATCTGAAATATTCAGGTAATGAATGTTTATCTATATTTATAACAAATGCAATTCGACCATATTCTTCCGAAAAACATTCTAATATTTTTTTAGATTCAGACAATTCACGAATATGAAGTAAGACACACCGACAGAATTGACTCATGATTTAGTCGTCAGTATATCCCAACGAGCGAAGTGCACGCTCATCATCGGACCATCCATTTTTAACTTTCACCCAAGTATGAAGCATCACCTGACACTCAAACATGGCCTCCATGTCTTTTCGCGCTTCACTGCCGATAAGTTTTAAACGAGAACCTTTATCACCAATTACTATTCGTTTTTGCCCATCGCGTTCAACTAGAATTAACGCATGAATGTGCAAAATACGATTTTCAAAACTGAATTTTTCAATTTCAACCGCAATTTCATAAGGAATTTCATCGCCTAGTTGACGCATGATTTTTTCACGGACAATTTCAGCAGCTAAAAAACGTTCAGTACGATCCGTAATTTGATCATCTGAATAATGAAATAAACCTTTTGGCAATACTTTTCGAACAACCGTAAGCAACTCTTCAACATTCCCACCTTTTAATGCACACATAGGAAAAACAGCATCAAAATCGTGTTTTTTAGAAATCATCTCGATATGAGGCAATAACTTTTCTTTGTCGTTAATTTGATCGATTTTATTGATGGCTAAATAGACTGGGCATTTTACGTTTTTTAATTTCTGTAGTACGAATTCGTCTTCTTCGTTCCAAATCATTTTATCAACGATAAATACAACCGCATCAACATCAACCAAAGCAGAACTAGCTGCGCGATTCATGTATTGGTTGATAGCCTTTTCTTGATGAAGATGCAACCCTGGTGTATCCACAAAAATAGCTTGGATATCATCAATGGTATCTATGCCCACAATTTGCTGACGCGTAGTTTGAGGTTTTCTTGAAGTAATGGAAATTTTTTGACCGAGAATTTTATTCAATAATGTAGATTTACCTACATTTGGTCGTCCAACAATTGCGACAAAACCACATTGGGTTGTCAGTTGAAATTCATTCATTTGTTATCAATTCCTAAACTCACCAATGCTTTTTTGGCGACTTTTTGTTCTGCAATTCTGCGCGATTCTGCAGTTGCACTAACAACATGAGGTAAATCTTCAATTTTACAATTCACCTCAAACATTTGATTATGATCTTTGCCAGTAATATTCACGACCTCATATTGTGGCAACGATTTCTGTCTACTTTGAAGGTATTCTTGTAAACGTGATTTGGCATCTTTTACGTTAATATCTTTTGGATCTAACACCTTCAAACGAGACTCGTACCACCTCAAAGTACAGGCTCGCGCGCATTCCCAGTCGCTATCTAGAGAAATTGCACCAATAATAGCTTCAACGGCATCCGCTAGGATCGATTCTCGTCGAAAACCTCCGCTTTTTAACTCACCTGGACCCAATATTAAATATTCACCTAACCCAAACTCTTTAGCAATAATCGCAAGGGTGTCACCTTTAACCATTGATGCTCGAAGACGACTTAACTTACCTTCTTTTTCTTTTGGAAACTGATGAAACAATGCATCAGCAATGGTCAAATTTAAAATAGAATCCCCTAAAAATTCTAGACGTTCATTATTGTTATTACCGATTGAGCGATGGGTTAACGCTAATTCTAACAGTTGGATATCATTAAATTGATATCCAATTTTTTTACTTAATGTTTTTAAAGTTTTAATGCTCATAATTACTCAATAATGAACGTGTCATTAAATTCAATCATAACATCGATATTATGAAATAAATTTGAACGATCAATATAATGAAGTTTCACCTCATATCCATTACCTTTTTTAGCAATACTCACTTCATCTTCAACTTTTCGATTCCAATTGCTTGTGATCACGGTTTTTTTAAAGGCTTCATTAAAAAGTCGTTGATTGATAATTGCATTGGATTCGAATTTTGAAATTGTTGACTCTACGTGTTTTTTATATTCTAAATTAGTAATGTATTTTGGAATCACTTCAATACCAAATTTTGCAAAAAACAGAACAACAACAATTAAAATTGCAATTGAATATAATGATGCACCTTTTTGTGAACGGATCATTGGATACTCCCATTTCGGTTAAATGATGGTTTGAAATTTTCTAAATGCATCCAAACTACCGATGCCTTCCCTACAATATCTTCTTCTTTAATGTAACCGATGAAGCGGCCATCATGACTTCCATCACGGTTATCACCCATTACAAAATATTTACCTTCAGGAACGGTATACACCACTCCCGATTTAAAAGCATTGCGTTGATATCCAGGAGAAACCGCGTCATATTTATGATTATAAATTAAATGGTTTACATCATTAATCGATTCTTCAAAGACATAAGTTGGATTACCTGCTTGAGGATCATTTATTTCATCCATTTTTATTTTGGATAATCGAACGCCATTTATATAAATTAAGCGATTTGGAAAATCTAACATAAATGTATCACCAGGGGCTGCAATAATTCTTTTAATCCAAGTTTCATATCCATTTTCATGGGTGCTGTCTCGACCTAGCAACTGATCTTCTTGAGATTCACGCCATTTCTTAAATACAATCACATCCCCTTTTTGAGGATCGTTAAGATCAAGCACTTCGGTGCCTAATACAGGTAAACGCACTCCGTAGGTAAACTTATTCACTAACAAAAAATCCCCAACTCTAAGCGTTGGAAGCATTGAACCTGATGGAATTTGAAAGGGTTCAAACAAAAATCCTCTCAAACAGATCACCAAAATCAAAATTGGGTAAAACGACTTACCCCACTCCATAATCCCTGATTCACGCTGGGCAAATTCTGATAATTCTTCATTTTGACGCTCTAACACCAATACTTGAACATTTGTACGTATTGTCTTGAAGTATATACGATCAATAATTGTCAAAATCACTCCTGACAACGCAGCAATAACAAGCATCAATTCAAAGTTAGCACTTTCTTTTATGGCGGCATATATTAAAGGCAACAATGAAGCGATAAAACCATAATGCAAAACAGCAGTGAGTTCATTGCCATGTAACGCTTTTTTTAGAACTTCATTGCTGCTTTCACTAGTTGCATTTTTTAACCGTTCTCTTCCTATAAAAACAGCTTCTAGAAAACAAGCGGTAATTAAAGCAACAGTGATCGAGGCATACATCGTAAACATATTAACTATCCAATTTTAATACGGCCATAAACGCATCTTGAGGTATTTCCACATTACCTACTTGTTTCATACGTTTTTTACCATCTTTTTGTTTTTGTAAGAGTTTTTTCTTACGTGAAATATCACCACCATAACACTTGGCGGTAACGTTCTTTCTTAAAGCTTTAACGGTGGTTCTTGCTACAACTTGGCTACCTGTTGCAGCTTGAATAGCAACATCAAACATTTGACGTGGAATCAGTTCTTTCATTTTTTCACACAACAAACGTCCACGAGTTCGCACCAAATCTCTATGCATAATAACCGCTAATGCATCCACTCGCTCACCATTTACTAGTATGTCCAATCTTATTAAAGACGCTTCTTGGAATCGATCAAAGTTAAAGTCTAATGATGCAAAACCTTTAGATACCGATTTAACACGATCAAAGAAATCCATGACTACTTCGGCCATCGGTAAATCGTAAACAAGCGATACTTGAGTCGCCATAAATTGCATATCCACCTGCACACCGCGTTTTTCAATACATAACGTAATAACGTTACCTAAAAACTCTTGTGGCACTAAGATACTTGCTCGAACGATTGGTTCGCGCATTTCTTGGATGGATCCAATATCCGGTAATTTAGATGGGTTATCAACCTCAACCACATCGCCATTATTTTTAACAATTTGATAAATTACAGTGGGTGCAGTAGTGATTAGATCAAGATTGTATTCGCGTTCTAAACGCTCTTGAATAATCTCCATGTGCAGCATACCCAAAAAGCCACAACGAAAACCAAACCCTAAGGCATCGGAACTTTCTGGTTCATAAAACAATGACGCATCGTTAAGACTTAGTTTTTCTAAAGCATCACGAAATTCTTCAAAATCATCACCTGATACAGGGAACATACCTGCATAAACCTGAGGTTTTACTTTTTGAAAACCAGGTAGTTGATCAACATCAGGGGTTTTTAAATGAGTGATCGTATCACCCACTGGCGCGCCGTGAATGTCTTTAATTGACGCACAAATAAAGCCTACTTCACCCGCTTTTAACTCTTTTGTTACGACACGTTTAGGCGTAAAAATACCCACCGCATCAACTAAATGATGACGACCAGTAGATTTCATTAATATTTTATCGCCTTTTTTGATTCTGCCGTTTTTAACTCGAATAAGGGAAACAACCCCTAAATAGTTATCAAACCAAGAATCAATAATCAGACATTGAAGCGGACCATCAATTTCCCCAACGGGCGCAGGGATGGTCTTCACTAAACGTTCAAGTACTTCATCGATACCCATACCGCTTTTAGCAGAACACTGCACAGCATCAGTGGCATCAATGCCTATAATATCTTCAATTTCTTGAGATACACGATCAGGTTCGGCTTGCGGTAAATCCATTTTATTTAAAACAGGCATGACTTCTAGGCCCATTTCAATAGCGGTATAACAATTGGCAACAGACTGTGCTTCAACACCTTGTGCGGCATCTACTACTAATAAAGCACCTTCACAAGCCGCTAAAGAGCGAGAGACTTCATAACTGAAATCAACATGACCTGGTGTATCAATAAAGTTTAATTGGTAAGTCTTACCATCACTTGGCGTATAATTTAATGTAACGGATTGAGCTTTAATGGTAATACCGCGCTCGCGCTCGATATCCATAGAATCTAGGACCTGTGCGGACATTTCACGATTGGAAAGACCTTCACAGTTTTGGATAAAACGATCGGCAATAGTGGATTTGCCATGATCAATGTGGGCAATAATGGAAAAGTTACGGATTAAAGATAGATCGCTCACGAACAATACTCAGAATAAAAAAGGAGCCGATTATAACAAAGCACACAGGGAATGACAGCCCGTATTATACAGACCGTACTTTATTGCACTCCCCTCACATTTTATTGGAATGTTTTTAAAAAAAAGTAAGCAGTGAAACCTTGGAAGATAACGGTATAAATTTCAACACAAAGGAACAGCTACACTAAATTTATGTAGCAACTCATTTAGCCAGGGGTCGGATCCAAAAACACTTAAACGATTAATTTGAAGCATAAATACAAAAATGATAGAGTAGAAGACAGCCACATCTAAAAAAACATGACAGCCTCCCCTCATCAAACCGTACGTGCGGTTCTCCCGCATACGGCTTTCCGATATCCTTCTTCTCAAGCATGCACAACTTTCCAACGCGGTTTTACTGGTGGCTGATACAACCCTAAATAACCGTACAAATACTGCCTTGGAAATTTATGATAACTCGCCCCTCTATTTCTCACCTTGTGTCTGTACCTTAGTTGGTGTCGCAGACTTTCTTCCATATAGTATCGGATCTTCTTTATTTTTCGATGACCGTAACCATAATAAAAATAATTGCACCACCCTCTGACTGTTGCATTTAATTGTCTAACCACTTCATTTATCGGTACTGGATTCATCGCTCTTCGAGTGTAAAATTTAATCTTCTCACTTACTTTTTTCATCGATTTCTGTGACGGCTCAACCATCGGGAATACTTTTCCTGATTGTTTGCTTTTTGCCATTGAAATTTCAAAACCTAGAAAATTAAACTTCTCTTTTAGCGAATCTACCACTTCAGTTTTGTCTCCATTAAGTTGTAAATCTAATTTACCCAAAACTTGTGTTAACACTTTATATGATGCATCTGTTTCATTTTTACAAAGAATCACTAAATCGTCAGCGTATCGGACTATTTTCGCTTTTAATTTAAATGCTAAATTGTGTTTGTCCCATATTCTATCCAATACATCCAGATAGATATTGGCCAATAATGGCGAGATAACACCACCTTGAGGTGTGCCTAATTTACTTTTCTTACCACCTGCAATAACCGTTTGTTTTCCGCTCTTTTCTACTTTGATCACCACCGACTTTAACCATTGATTTAATAACGCTAATACTTTCTTATCAGAAACTCTCAGCGATACTAACTTCATGAGCTTAACGTGCGCGATGGTATCAAAGTATTTCGACAGGTCAGCATCAATCACTTGTGTATGTCCCGATCTTAACGATTGAGTAATACTGTTCATGGCTTGATGAGCCGATCGATTAGGACGAAATCCGTAACTGTTATTACTGAAGCCCGATTCAAAAATTGGTTCAATGACAATTTTAACAGCCATTTGGATGATTCGATCTTCAATATTCGGGATACCCAACGGACGAGTTTCGCCATTACCTTTCGGTATGTCGACACGTTTAATTGGACTGGATTGATAGGAATTAAATTTAAGCTTAGATTGTAAAATATTTAAGTAACGCCACTTTGATATTTCTCGTTCTATTGTTTCAAATGTCACCCGATCTAAACCAGGTTTGCCATTGTTTTTCTTAACAAGTTCGTAAGCATATTGCAGGACATCCAAACGATAAACCTTGTCATAGATTGAATAAAAGCAAAATGTGGATTGTTGTTTGGCTTTTTGAAATAGTTTCCTCTGAAGGTCACCGACTCGTTTTTTCAAACTGGAAGATGTTAATAGCATAATGCAATCATCTGAGCCTTTTCCTCTTTGGTTACATGAATAAAGTAGAGCCACTTCCCTTGGGTGTCGTTATGTTGTCGCTCACCCTCAAACGGTACTATTAGCCCCTCTGACTTCCAATAAAGCCCGTCATCATTTCGCTCTTCGCTTATAAATGACCGTTGATTCTGCAAAAATCACCTTATTGGATCTCCCGTCCTGCACAATGTATCTTCCACCACATACCACTCTTATAACCCCGAAGGACTCTTTCGTTCATGCTCATTAAACATGTTTGTGACTGTCTAAAAAAGACAGATTAGAAATCATATTTTT
Organism: Marinicellulosiphila megalodicopiae; assembly: GCF_045862395.1. NCBI lineage: Bacteria > Pseudomonadati > Pseudomonadota > Gammaproteobacteria > Oceanospirillales > Marinicellulosiphila > Marinicellulosiphila megalodicopiae. Next base: position 2,134,986 of record NZ_AP023087.1, on the reverse strand, counting down.
GATTGAAAGATGACAGCTTTCCCCTTCAAATCAGAGAGTCAGCGTCCTTATTTAGTTAACGAGGCTAAACAGATTCACTTGCGTTGCGGTCTGCGGTTTCGCCTTTGAAAAACTTACAGCATCCAATTACTTGAACACTGCTTTTCAGTGCTACCTAGGTGAATGAGTAATTCCTAGGACAGGACTTTAACCTGCTAGATATATTGCCGGTAACGGCGTACGATCCGACCCCTGGCTATTTTTAATTCCGGTTTGATCAAAAAAGGATCTGACCCCCGGGTTATTTATTCGCTGATAACTTTATTTATAACATCAATATATGCTTCGGTTGGCTGAGCGCCAGATAATAAATATTGCATATTTACTACTACAGCAGGCACTGCACTAATGCCATTTTGCTGCCATTTTTTTTGAATCTCTCGTACTTCATCTTTATGAATTTGATGCGACAATACATCTTTCACTGATTCTTCTTCTATCCCACAAGCCAATGCAACTTCAATCAAAACATTCATATCACTGACATTTTTACCTTCTGTAAAATATGCTGAGAATAAAGCTAATTTTACTTTAGTTTGGAGTTCAGGTTTATTTTGTTCATTCCCAATTTTTTTTGCGTGATGTAATAATTGATGAGCTAAAAACGTATTATAAATTGTGGATTCTTCAGTAAAGTTAAATTCAAATCCTAGGTCATCGCCTATTTTTGTTAGTCTTTTACGATTTTCGATACTCTGTTCATCAGTTGATCCGTACTTCTCATGTAAGTGCTCTCTCAAATCTTGCCCTTCATTTGGCATATTTGGATTGAGCTCAAAGGGTTGCCAATTAATTTCAAAATTCACATCTTTAAATTTCGCCAATGCAGGTAATAATTGCTTATATCCCACGATACACCATGGACACATCACGTCAGATACAATATCCAGTTGAACTGTTTTATTTGTCACACTTCGGCCAATCAAATAATTAAGAACCCTCTATATTGCATCGTAATCAACTTTTTCAACGGCAACTGAAAATCATCCCCTTTTAAAACATCGTTCAAACTATTGATTTATTTTTTAACAACTGGAATGATGATGATTTTTTGGGTTTGAAAATGAGTCAATATCATCGATCATTAAATTTAGACGTCGCACGCGGCAGTGCCATCGTTTTTATGGCTGTTTTTCATTTTTGGTATTATTTAAGCCGTTTATTTGATTGGTCTTTTAGATACGACGATCCAAAGGTTTTTCTTTTACGCTTATTAGTGATGACGTTGTTTTTGGGATGTGCAGGCATTGGTTTAGCCTTGCAAGCTAAACGCGGTTATCGCTGGCCTAGTTTTTTAAAGCGAACGGGGCTTTTAGGGATTTGCGCGTTATTTATTAGCGTTGCATCTTATATGTTTGTACCAAACAATTGGATATATTTTGGTATTTTGCAGTTTTTGTTTGTGTCTACTTTTGTCGGCGTGCTTTTTTCGTTTATTCCTAAAATCTCATTAGTTATGGGAATACTCATTATTACTGGTCATTTTTTTGTGACAGGGCAAATATTTTCTACCATTAGCGAGTATTTAATTTCAACTTATAATATTAGTAATCTTCAATATTATTTCAGCTTTCAATTCCTTTTTAACTTTTTACAACCCTATTTAAACTTACCAAAATACACATTTGATATATCGTATTTTGTGCCATGGTTTGGATTGGTTTTAATCGGTATTTTTATTGGAAGTTTGCCTTATAAACTACCAAGTTTACCTAACATCGCGATATTTAAGATATTAGCTATAATGGGGCGACACGCTCTTCCAATGTACTTTATTCACGCAATTGCCCTTGCACCGATTGCACTTGGCATTGAGTGGATGGTTAATGGTAACCAATCCACTGCTATGCAATTAATTAATAGCTTATTCTAAGAAATACTCCTAAAAGTTATACCGTTTGCAAAGAACGTGTCACGATTTCTTTTACGTCCTTGCTTAAACTTTTACATTGATCAATTCTGTGTAATTGATCAATCATCTTAAGCTTACGGTTTTCATCGTAGCGTTTAAAGTGAGTCAAAGCTGCGCATAATCGACTGGCAATCTGTGGATTTAATTCATTTAATACTAAGATTTGATCCGCTAAAAACTCATAGCCCGACCCATCTTTTGCATGAAAATGTAATGGGTTTCCCATTGCAAACGATCCAATCACACTGCGTACTTTATTCGGTGTTTTGATATCAAATGATTCATGTTGCATCAATGCTTTAATGTCAGCAATTGAGGTGCTTTCGCCACGTGATTGAATCGACAACCACTGCTCAACCATCTGAGTATCTTGCTTCCATTTTTCATAAAATCCAGCATTAATAGCTTGTTTTTGATTTTTATTATTACTATTAGCAATCAAATTTAAAGCAAGTGAACGGTCCGTCATATTTGAAGCACTCTCATACAAACTTGTAATCAAGCCTGAATATTGCCCCAAATAACTTAGATAGCTTAAACACAACGCTTTAAAGCTGCGCTTACCTACCTGACTGGCTACAAACGCGTATTCAACAGAATCATTTAATGCATTGAAGTTATCCAACCATTGTTGCTCTAACGCTTTTGCAATTTGAGTTTTGCATTGTTTTAGCAAGTTTAATAAAACATCCACATCCACTTGATCGATCTGGTCAGACAAGTAGCTAAAGTTCGGCAAAGTTAAAATGGCTGCTTTTTTAGCATCGCTTAATTCATCATGAGCTAACACAGACTGCATAGCATCAATCAAATCACTGTCCATTTGATACTCACCACCTTTTGCAAGTATTGAATATTGTTCTAATAAATGCGACTGCATTAAAGATTGGCCTGCTTCAAATTGATTAAAGCTGTTATCGTCATTAGCTAGCAAATACGCGAATTCTACTTTTGGACGATCAAAAACTAACTTCACTGGTGCTGAGAAATCACGTAACAAACTAGCAACCGGTTTGCTAGTTAGGTTTTCAAAAGTGATCATCTGTTCATCTTGAGTTAAATGATAAACCTGTGTGTCCATATCAAATTCATCAATAGCAGTTAAATCCAAATGCGTCTGATCTGCCTTATTCATTAACGCCATTTTTATTGGGATATGAAACGCAAGTTTTTCTGGTTGATTAATAGATGGTGGACAAGATTGCTTGAATTTAAGTGTGTATTTACCACTTGCCTGGTCAAAGTGCTCAAACACCTCAACAATTGGTGTGCCCGCTTGATTATACCAACGCTGAAATTGATCTAAATTCAACCCACTGACTTCCTGCATACAGACCACAAAATCTTCTGTGGTTACTGCCTGCCCGTCAAAACGATCAAAATATAAATCACTTCCTTTTCTAAAAGTAGTTTCACCTAATAAGGTATGCAGCATTCGTACTACTTCTGCGCCTTTTTCATAGACTGTTAATGTATAAAAGTTATTAATCTCAACATAAGAAGATGGACGAATTGGATGCGCCATTGGGCCAGCATCTTCTGCAAATTGCATGGTTTTGAGCAATTTCACATCGTCAATACGCTTCACTGCTCGATCATGTAAATCGGCTGTAAATTCAGAATCACGAAATACAGTAAAACCTTCTTTCAAACTTAATTGGAACCAATCACGGCAAGTGACACGATTACCCGACCAATTATGAAAATACTCATGCCCTATCACACTTTCAATTCGCTCAAATCCAGCATCGGTTGTGGTTGCTTCATCCGCTAAAACCAATGCTGAATTAAAAATATTCAAGCCTTTATTTTCCATGGCCCCCATATTGAAATGATCGACAGCAACAATCATAAATAAATCTAAATCATAAACACGGCCAAAACGCTCTTCATCCCATTTCATAGAACGAATCAAAGATTGCATAGCAAACTCTGTTTTATGCATATTGTGCGATTCAACAAAAATTTTTAATTCTACTTTTTTTCCTTCAACTGTTGTGAAAACATCTTCTTTCACATCTAAATCACCAGCAACTAATGCAAATAAATAACAGGGTTTTTTAAAAGGATCTTGCCAAACTGCAAAATGACGATTATTTTCAAGCTCACCAGAATCCAATAAGTTTCCATTAGAAAGTAATGTAGGATAATCGTTTAAATCCGCCTCAATACGCGTTTCGAATTCACTCATGACATCTGGTCGATCTGGATAAAATGTGATTTTACGAAACCCCTCTGCTTCACATTGCGTGCAATACATTCCATTAGAAAGGTACAACCCCTCCAGCGATGTATTTTTATCAGGGTATATTTTAGTTACCGCCTCAAATAAGAAGTTCGTAGGCACATTTTTAATACACAACACTTCGTCAACCCAAGTGTAGTGTTTATCAGATAATTCGATAGAGTCGATGCTTAAACTGACAATCTCTAAATCGACTCCAAAAAGATCCAATTGTGTAGGAAGATCTGTTCGCAATGGATTTTGTGAAAATAGAATATGAGAGCGAACTAACGTATATTCTGGAAAAATTTCAAACGTTAATGTCGTTTTTTCAATCAAAAAAGATGGTGCTGTGTAATCTTTTAAATAAATAGTATTAAGTTCACTCATGATTTTCCCTTGCTATGCTCATTATTAATTTGATGTGTGATTTGATCCTGATCGTAAATCAACATGTTAATATTCTATTGTTAATTCATAACCGGAATATTTACGAATATTAATGACACCAGTATCAAAAATTAAATACTGGCCTTTTATACCTTTTAAACAACCTTGAATTTCTGGATTTTTGTCTAAGTTTAAACTTGTGATCTTTTCAGGATATTGATTGACTGGAAAATTAAACTCGACAACCTCTCCATGCTCAAACATTTGTATGGCAACCAACCCGTATTTTTCTTGTAAGCTTTGTACTTGCTCTCTCGATTTGAAAAGACACTCATCACGAATAGCGTTTAAATCCATTAACTGTGCATCGCCTTTTAACATATTTCGCCAGTTGGTTTTATCTGCAATAAATTGTTTAAATATTACCTCAACACAACCGGCTAAATGTCTTGTACTTACTCGAGCAATGACCATTGCTTGCTTAGCACCTTGATCCATCCACCTCGTAGGAATTTGAGAGCTACGTGTGATCCCCACTTTCACCTCGGATGTATTGGCTAAATACACGTAATGCCCTTGATTACACACACTTTCAGCAAATCGATTATCGCGACAAGTGCCTTGCTCAAAATGACATTTTTCAGGACTCATCATACACGAATCATTAGAGGCTAATTGCATAAAATGATCATAACAATATCCTTGACCATAGCTTTTATTGATTTGTTTTTTGCAATGTAAACACCGAATCACACCTTGATGGCTGAGTCGAATTTCTTTGCCAATTAATGCGTTTAATGGAATATTAGATTGCCCAATTACAAATTGATATTGAATAGGGTTTTGCTGGCGATTGAGCATTTTTTCAACCACTCCACTATAGCTATTTTGAAAATTCGCAGTATCGAATAAATCATTCATAATAATTCTTATTTGGTTAGAGTTTGGATATAGTTTGATTATTGTTTAATGATTAAATCATCATTCGACTTGCTTTTACAGGCTGAATCCATATAACCCGTTCGAGATTCTGGTGGCATATTTGCCGCTTCATAAGTCAACGTTGCCTCAAGGCAAATCGCTTTTTGCTCTTGGGTTAATGCAATTCCAGTTGGCCATTTGCCAAGTTCAATAGCGGTTTTTAATTTTTTATAGGTAGGTAAATCAAGATTTTTCGCAACGTCAGTAAAGCTCATATCACACTCAAAATGGTAAAAGCGCCAATAATAACAACTGCGCACCAATTGAGCTAGATAGTTTGCGCCATTTCAAAATCTTGATCATTTTCACTGGATTGACTGATGTGTTCAAAGTCACTAGGTAATACAGGTTTACTCATAAATTGCGTCCCGTTTGGCAATACAAATTCGTCTGTCGATTTGGGCTCAATATCTCCAACATAGACTATTTTTTTAACTTTCAAATTGCTTAGATCGGGCACTTTTCCTTGAATCACTAATAAATCAATTGGTCCTTGATTATTCATAATAGAAATATCATGTTGTGTTCTTGCAATTTTACTCTTTTTACAAATCGGTGAAATATACCTTAATAAAGCAGTTTGATTCATACTATGGCTTGCAAAAACAACACCTTGATCAAAAATCGCAGCTTTTCTGCGGCCATCATAGACTCACTCATACGAATAGGTACATCAAACCAGATTGTAGTTCCACGATTTATTGTACTACGAATGCCAATATGCCCACCAAGATGCCTTGCTTCTTTTGTACATTTAGCTAGCACTTTCTTTTTAACTGGTGGATTGGGATTAAGCATCATATTTTCTATGTGCCTTAATTTATTTGACTCTATGCCCTCGCCTGTATCAGAAACATTAATTCGAATTTTGGATTCTTGCGTAGTACCTTGATCCAAATGAATCAAAATTAACACTTCACCTTTAACAGTATGCTGTAACGCATTTCCCACTAAAGACTTTAAACATGACGCTAATATACTTGAATTAATGTTTATCCATGCAGGCACATTTTCGCCTTTAAGGTAAATCAACTCAACATTTTTAGAATCGTATTCATTACGAAATTGTTTGATGACAGACTCAACAGTATCATTTAGAGACTGCTCGGCTCGGTCACTTTCTAATCGTAATTGCATCTGGTTTTCGTACAAAATTAACCTACCTTGTTAATCAATGCATGAGGGTATTAATCGTAAAACTAAAACACTTCCCCAAACTGAAGTGTTTTAAACCTTCCCTTTTAAACATAGCAAAAAATAATTACTTAGAATTTTTAATATGTCGATTAATATCAATTTTTAACAATTTTTTACAACAATTAAAAGATTTTAGTCTTCTCCTAACCGGCTACCCCAGCCCAGTTTTTGGCGACAAATATCATAATAATTATGCTCGACAGGATGAAGCAAATGCAAAGTCTGTTCCAGCTTTTTAATAATGACTTCATCACCTGGTTGTGTGACTAAATGATTGTGTGCATCACAACTTATTTGAGGCGGCAACGGATTTTCTTCACTTGGTACAATTCTGATTTCACTGTTTGCACTGACCACTAATGGTCGATAAGTTAAAGAATGAGGAAACATTGGAACCAATACGATTCCTTGCATACTTGGGTGCATCATCGGCCCTCCAGCTGAGAGCGCATAAGCAGTTGAACCCGTTGGAGTTGACACAATTAAACCATCTGAACGCTGAGAATATACAAATTTCTGATCAATATATAATTCAAATTCAATCATTCGAATGGATTGACCAGGGTGCAAAACCACATCATTAAGCGCCGGATACGTTTGTATCACTTTACCATCACGAACCAATTGAGCGGTTAATAAGAACCGCTCTTCCATGATGTATTTGCCATTTAAAACGTCAACGACTTGTCTTTGCATGGCTTCAGGCATCACATCAGTCAAAAACCCTAACCGACCTCGGTTAATTCCAAGAACAGGAACATTAAACCCTAGCATTTCTCGAGCGACACCTAAAAGTGTACCATCTCCACCAACACAAATAATTAAATCAGACCACTTACCTAAGGATTGAACGGAAGTAAAATCCACATCTTTATCTCGCAAATGCGCTTTTAGCCGTTGATCCACTTTGACCTCTACTTGCTGATCACTCAGCAAAGAAAGTAATCGATGAATCGTACCTAATACTTGATTACTCTGTAATCGACCAATGATTCCAACATGTTTAAATTGACTCATTTTCAACCTTATTTCGCCTTAATCATCCAACATCTGTGAATATTATTATGACGCGCAAAATCCAAATCGATGGTTTGTTTTGTAATTTCTTTCACGTCATACATTTGGGATAATTGATCATCTAATTTAAATTTTTTGAAATTATTAGAAAAAATTAACGTACCGCCATCATTCAATCGCCTCATAGATAAGTCAATTAAATCTGAATGATCTCGCTGGATGTCCATCACATCTTTTAACTTTTTAGAGTTACTGAATGTCGGTGGATCCATGAATATCAAATCGTAGAATTTCTCATCTTCTTTTAAAAACTCAAAACAGTCACTTGCCACGCAACGATGTTGAAAATCAGACAAACCGTTTTGAGCAATATTACGTTGCCCCCATTTTGTGTAAGTGTTGGACAAATCCACACTGGTTGTACGTGTTGCACCACCTAACGCGGCATGCACACTGACACTTGCGGTGTAACAAAATAAGTTTAAGAATGACTTACCTTGCGAGTTTTCAAACACCCACTTACGAATTGGGCGATGATCCAAGAATAAACCTGAATCTAAGTAATCACTTAAATTCACTTCCAATTTCGCTTGGTATTCGTTTACATGAAAACACGCTTGTGAATCTTGTTGTTTTTCGTATTGGCTTTTACCACGTTGACGCTCACGCTCTTTGTAGTAAATATGTTCAGGTGCAAAACCCAATGTAGACGGCAAAACTTGAATAATATCCATCATGCGGGAATGGGCTTTTTGCTCATCGATGGTTTTTGGAGCGCGGTATTCTTGTACTAATGCTTTGTTTTGATAAATATCAATGGCCACACTGTATTCTGGTAAATCCGCATCATACAAACGATACGCTTCAAGATTGTTTTTCTTAATCCAGCTTTTCAAGCGTTTTTGATTCTTTTTCACTCGGTTAACAAAATCAACAACAGGACCCGTTGGCTCAAAACTCTCCACTTTTGGTACCGCAGTCGTTTCTACGCTTGTTGTCACTTCATCATCATAACTTGCGGTCATAACCGGACTTGATTCAATCGCTTTTTCAACGACAGGTGAATCGGATTCTGTTTTATTGTAACCAATAACGCGATCAGCTTTAAAGCTATCTGGTTGAAACTGTAAAAATACACACTCTAATTTACCATTTAAACATTGGAATTTATGACCTAAACGCATATTCAATGCAAAACCTAACTGCGCGTCATTGGTTAAAATAGCACTGTTATAATCGTTGAAATGCTGATGAATACTTTGACCAATAAATTGATACAAATTGGTTAAATGCGCTTTATCACTCATACGTTCACCATACGGTGGATTGGCAATTAACAAACCAACATCTGGCATATCGTCTGTACGCACTAATTTTGCTAATGGTTGTTGATTTAACGTCACATTTACATTCAAATTAAGACTAGCGATGTTGCGTTCTGTGTAGCTAATTGCACCGCCATCACTGTCAAAACCATAGAACTTACAGGTTGTTTTTTCACCAATTGAGCGACGTTTACGCGCATCTATTAATTGGTTATTCCATAAGACAGGATCATGTTGTAACCAACGTTCAAACCCCCAATAGGTACGATACAAACCAGGTGCAGTATCCGTTGCCATCAAAATAGCTTCAGTTAAAAACGTTCCTGAACCACATGTAGGATCAATTAAAGCCGCGCCTTTTTTAGCAAGCTCTGGCCATTTTGCTTTTAATAATAAAGAGGCCGCTAAGTTTTCTTTTAACGGTGCTTTACCGCTGTCTTTTTTGTATCCGCGACGATGTAAACTATCTCCTGACAAATCCAAATAGACGTTTGCTAAATCTTTATGCACATGAACATTAATATGCAGATCGGGCTGGCTTTTAGCTACGTTTGGACGCACACCATATAGATCGCGAAAATAATCACACACTGCATCTTTAATTAACTGCATACCGTACAAACTGTTATTAATGCCCTGCACTTGACCATTAAATGTTATTTTAAAGGTACTGGTTGTGCGCATATGCTGTTGCCAATCAATACTTTTAACTAACTCATACAGGTAGTCTTTAGATAATACTTTGCCTTGATTAAGCTTTAATAACACTCGGTTAGCCACACGAGAATACAGGCAAATGTGATACATTTGATCTAAAGTGGCTTCAACAGCAACCCCTGCAAATTGAATTTTACGAGTCTGACAACCAAAGCTTTCAAGCTCTAAGTCAACTAAATGCTCTAAGCCTTTTGGGCAGGTAACAAATAATTCGTAAACAGTTTCAGGGGAATTTTCGATTTCAGTCATGGAAGGTCTATTTGGTTAAATTTAAAAAGGCGCGAACTATAGCAGATCGCTCATATAAATACTTCGAAAAACACGGAGTTAAGAGCGATTAATAGTTGATTTGATCTGCTATTTTTTTCTATTTTTGTTTCGTGCTCAATTCCAAAATCATTTGTTTTAATTCTTCTATTTCACTTTCTAGATGATCCACTTGGGCACGACTAGAAGGCTCTGCTTCTTCTAATGATTCACCATGGGAAGTCGCTCGCGCCTTTTCATGCTCTAGATTCATAACATCTAAAACGGTTCCGACCATCATATTTAAGAAAATAAAAGTTGAAAGGAAAATAAATGATAGGTAAAACATCCAACTAATAGGATAAAACGCCATGGTTTCATACATCACATCTGTCCAATCTTCAAATGTTGCCACGCGAAACAAGGTTAACAATGAAATGGAGACATCCCCCCAAAGCACTGGATTAACATGCTCAAACATTAAACTGCCTGCTGCAGCGTAAATGTAAAAAATAACAAACATTAAAAGTGCAATATAACCCATTCTTGGAATGGCTTTTAATAATGCATTCACTAACAAACGTAATTCAGGCACCATAGAAACTAAACGTAATACACGAAAAACACGTAATAAACGAGCCAATAACACTGCACTACCGTCATCAGGAATTAAACTGCCAATGACAATCAACAAATCGAAAATATTCCAACCTGATTTAAAAAAGTGCAATTTATGTTTATTTGCCAAGAAACGAATAATAATTTCAATGACAAAAAATAGAGTAATGAGATGATCAAAAAGATCGAGCAAGCTGTAGCCGACAGTAATTTTCGGCCAATTAATATCATGGGTGTTCGCGCCAACAGATAAAGCACTAAGCAGAATAACAAAGATAATACCGAGTTGAAAAAAGCGACTTTTTTCAACTCGTTGAAAAGATGATTGAATTTTGGCCAGAGTTGTCATGAATTTACCATATGAAAATGTGCAACATTATCATGAAGGTAATTATCTGACTATAACTCTGTCCATTCAAATTGAAAATGAGATATTTTTACACTTTTCACCCATCAACTTTCAAGTTTTTCAAACGATTTTGAACCAGTGTTGCCAATGCGTCAGGTTCAAACTTACTTAAAAACGCATCACAGCCAACTTTTTTCACCATCGCTTCATTAAAGTTTCCACTTAAAGATGTATGCAAAGCCACAAATAACTTACTCATCCTAGAATCTTGACGTATTTCAGTGGTCAAGCGATATCCATCCATTGTTGGCATTTCCGCATCGGTTACAACTAGAAGTAATTTTTCATAAATATTAACTCCTTCATCAAGCCAAGCTTGAAGCATTCTTAGTCCTTCTAACCCGTTTGTAGCAACATGTACTTTCAAGCCTAATGCTTTCATTATGGTTTGAACTTGTGTTCTAGCTGTGGCGGAATCATCAATAATTAACACTTCTTTATTCTGTAGCTCTAACTTAATTGTCTCATCTAAAATCCCAGCGCTAATTTCCATTTTAAATGGCTGAACCTCTGCGAGTACTTTTTCAACATCTATAATTTCAATAATTTCATCTTCATAACGAGAAACAGCAGTTAGGTAATGCAATCCTCCAGATCCGGATGGGACCGGAAGAATTTCCTCCCAATTTAAATTCACAATACGTCGAATACCAGTAACTAAAAATGCCTGAACGGTAGAATTATATTCCGTCACGATAATATTAGAAGTCACATCCACCTTTTGTGGCCGCCCACCAATGGCAATACTTAAATCAAGCACAGGTATGGGCCGACCTCTTAAATAAATCACTCCGATAACTACTGGACTTGAACCAGGCATAGTCGTTAATTTAGGCAATGTCAGCACTTCTTGTACTTTAAACACATTTATTGCGTAAGTCTGATTCGAAAGTAGTCGAAACATCAGTAATTCAAGGCGGTTTTGCCCAACTAAGTTCGTGCGACTATCTACGTTTTGTAAAATATTTGACATTTTTTCCTCATTCTCAAAACAAATGGTTCAAAGCAACTATATTGTTAGTGTAGACAATGATTGAAGTAAGCCAACCATGGATCAAATTCTTTTTGCAAAACAATCAATTTTAGATCGAAAACAACAGACAGTTGCCCATGAACTGTTGTATCGATCTGGCAACCAAATAAGTGACCTGTCCGAATTAATTGACGACAATCATGCAACTGCAAATGTACTGATCAATGCATTTAGTGAATATGTTTTGCCAGAAAACAATGAATTAATATTTATAAATTTCCCCAAAGACCTTCTTTTTAGCCCTCCTCCGTTAGAAATGACGGACAATATTGTGATTGAAATTCTTGAAACAGTGTCTGTAGATGACGCATTGATAGATCAAGTTAACGTTTTAAAAAAATCAGGCTACAAACTTGCCCTTGATGATTACCAAGGGCATAGCAAATATGAAAAACTTTTACCGTTAATGGACATCATTAAAGTGGAAGTTTTAGGGCTAAATAACAGTGAATTAATCAATTTAGTTTCTAAATTAAATCCTTATAAATGTAAATTACTAGCAGAAAAAGTTGAAAATCAAGAAATGTTTGATTTGTGTTTACAGTTGGGATTCTCATTATTTCAAGGTTTTTTCTTTAGCAAACCACAATTGATTAAGGGTCAAAAAATGACTCAAAATCAATCGTCTTTACTAAAACTGATGGCCCAAATACACAAAGTGGATATTTCACTGGATCAAATCAGCGTATTAATTAGCCAAGATCCACAGCTATGTGTAGGTTTATTAAAGCTAGTTAATAGCTCATTATTCAAAAGGCAATCCAACGTAAATAGCATTCAACAGGCGTGCATTATTATTGGACTTGCAGAGCTAAGAAATTGGGTGCAATTATTAAGTTTCGCCAAATTTGATCAACGCCCTGATATGTTTCATTTTCAATCATTATTATGTGCACTATTAATGAAAGAAATAGCCAAAAAATGTGACAAAATTGACCCAAACGAAGCATTTACTATCGGAATATGCGTACATTTAGAATCTATTATGGATTTACCATTTGAAGCGATTTTAGAAAAAATGCCGTTTGAAACACATATCAAAGATGCAATTTTAAAAAAATCAGGGGATTTGGGACAACTTATGATTTTTTGTCTGACCTATGTTGAAGGGCAATGGGATAAATTGAATTGGCAGTGGTTTAAAAATAGTTTTGGAAAAGAAGACGTTTTGCCAGATCTATATGAAAAAGCGTATTTAAAAGCAAAACAATCGTTTGAATGATATTTGAAAATTTGTTCACTTTTACAAAAAAAGTGAACATCTCATAATACTCTATGAACAGTTTTTACAATTTATTACGTTTAATCGCTTCAACACAATCTGAAATCAGTTTCGGGCCTTTGTAAATAAATCCACTATAAACCTGAACCACATCGGCGCCATTATTAATTTTAAGCGCAGCATCTTCACCTTTAGTAATACCACCCACACCAATAATTGGCAGATTGTCCCCTACCACTTCTTTAAATAATCGAAGTGCCGTTGTAGAGTCTTCTAATAATATTTCACCACTTAAACCGCCCATTTCATCACAATGCTTCAAACCTTGCACAGCATCTCGTTTGATCGTTGTATTGGTTGTAATGGCACCATCGATGCCATATTTAACAAACGACGCACCTACTTGCTCAATATCACTAGGCTCCATATCTGGCGCCACTTTTACCAAGATAGGACGATATAAACCAGTTTGATTATTTAATTGTGTTTGTTTTTCTTTTAACTGGCCTAATAGTCTATTTAAAGGTTCACCAAACTGTAAATCACGAAGACCTGGCGTATTAGGCGAAGACAAATTCACTGTAATGTAATCGGCTACTTCGTAAGCTTTTTCTAAACAAATTAAATAATCGTTTACCGCCTCTTCTGCGGGTGTGTTTTTATTTTTACCGATGTTAATACCGACAATACCATTAGATTTACGTTTTTTAACTTGAGCGACTAAATGATCGATGCCTTTATTGTTAAAGCCCATACGATTAATAATGGCTTGTTTTTCAGGTAAACGAAATAAACGAGGCTTATCGTTTCCAGCTTGAGCAAGTGGCGTCACCGTCCCTACTTCTACAAAACCAAAACCTAATGCATCTAACGCGTCGATATAATCGCCGTTTTTATCAAGGCCGGCTGCTATGCCGACTGCATTTTTTAGATTCATGCCTAAAAATTCTTTAGGCTCATCTACATTTTTAGCGGCCAAAAGCCCAGACATATGTAAACGATTCATTGCACCCAATGCATCTAAACCAAGTTCATGAGAAGTTTCTGGAGAAAGTAAAAACATTGCATTGCGAAGAAGATCGTACATATTTAGCCCCTAATTAAAATCGCGCGCATCATAGCAAAATTATGCCAAATTCGTAAGTGATCGTTTAAGCAATTGAAATTTAGCCTGGGGTCAGATCCTTTTTTAGTTGTTTGTATTGTTTTGATTTTAGCCTAGGGTCGGATCCAAATTGTCATTATCTAACTATTAGTCTTGTAAATTAAGGTTCGCTTAATTTCTGGATCCGACCCCAGGCTAGTTTCATTGAGAGCTTAAATTTACTCATTCTTGATTAGGCACTTGATAAACATTCCACATTTAACGGACTGTTCTCACACGCTTAATCGTTCACTTTTATCAAGCTAACAGAGTCACCTTCAAAACAATAGCCTCAAAATAGATAACGGTATAAATATTCGAGGTATACTAATGATTATGAGCTTGCTGGTAATCATGCACCGCTGAAAGCCTTCGATTTAGTTTTTCTTCAATTTTGAAAATAAAATCTTTATCACCTAAAGCCCATGATTTTTTAGTGGAATCGCGTATTTGAGTGAGTAGCTTTTCAGGTATTGCTTTATTTACAAACTGGCAATAACAAAACTTTCGCTCTTCATCGGTTTTGCCCAATGCCATATAACATGCATGAGGCGTTATTAACTCAATATTTTTGTCTAACGCATTATGCTGATAACTTGACCATTTGTAATCTGAGGCCTTTAAGACCATTTTTGCTCGCACAGGATTCATTTCAATATAGCGGCTTACTTGTAGAAAATAAGCATCCGTACCCACAATCGTTGATCGATAACGTCCTTCCCACAATGTTCCTGTTCGCTCATACGTTCTGTTTATATATTGCACGTAAAATCGCCCCAATGCCTGCATAAACAAACTCACGCCATTGTTTTTTCTCGGGGTTAATAAAAAATGCACATGATTAGTCATCAAAACATAAGAATGAATATCCACTTCAAATTTTAGGGCATACTCTTTTGCTTTAGAAAGGTATAAAACATAGTCCTCTTCTGAAAAAAAACAGGCTTGTTTATTGTTGCCACGTTGAACAACGTGTTGTGCAATATCGGGTAAATTGACTCTTGGTGCTCGAGGCATAATGCGCTCCAAATATTAGTAATATATTCAGAGTAGTCCATTTCTATGAGGGGGTCAGATCCTTTTAGGAAATTTATTGCCACTTAATATTGTTATTTAGCTAGGCCAATAATGAAAGGATAGACTGGAATGGAAATTTTTTGGATCCGACCCTAGGTTAAGATAGTAGCTTTTAAAGGTAAGTTTTTTAAATATTGGATCCGACCCCTTTCTAATTTTTTGATCGAAAGTAGCATAGATTGTCAAAAAAGCTCACATACGTTTAATACCAGAAAACTTATGATTTGCGTCAAATTGCACACAAAAACGGCCAACTATGCCATCACGGGTTAAAAACGGCCTTAATATGTCTGCAGGAAAGCGCACGGATTTGCCTTGTTCAGAATTGGCCAAAACGCTTTTTGCAGCGCCTCGGTATACGGCTTCAAAATCCTCATAGGGGATATTTATATTAAAGGTAAGTTGGTTATTCATAATCACTCGAAAATATATTGTCCATTTTTAACTTCAACGTTAGGCACTTGATGGTTGTTTTCAAAGGCATCGTACCCTTGTTTTAAATTTAACCAAAAATCATACCAGTTGTTATTTTTATACTGATTCATATTAGTCGCATCCATGTAAAAAGGAAAAATATGAATTCTAAAAAAGGGTTGTTTGTTTTCAAAGGCTGCGGTAATTAATGTGTAAATTTCTTCTATTGCGTCATCGCCCATTGCGTAACAGCCAATTGATACGCAGTTTCCGTGTACCATTAACGCACTGCCCGTTCTTTGGTGGAACCGATCATAGGCATTTGGAAAACCGATATTAAATGACAAGTGAAAACGGCTATTAGGGTTGAGTTGATTGGGTTTAACGAAATAAAACCCTTCAGGGCTTTGTCTGTCGCCTTCTTTAAGTTTAGGACCTAACTTGCCGGAAAATTTACAAATCGGATAGTGTTTGAATAATTCAAATTTGCCTTGTTTGTTTTCAATCCATAATTCTAAAATCGATTCTGACTTAAATATTCTGATGAATATCGGAGCACCAAATTCCAAGTTTTTAGCTTGTAATTGCTCTTTTAAAGCGGGTGCATTTTGCTCAAACGCTTTAATCGATCGTTCTGATGTCATTTTGGCCATCCCATATTTTACAACTATCAATCCTGACAACCCTATAATCAAACACATCAACCAAACATATTTATTATGCATTCGCGATACCAAATGGAATATGCACCATGGGTATTTCGGCTTCATTTGCTTGTAAATGGGTAAGCTGGTCATCGAAGAAAATATGCGGTTTTAAGGTTTGTAACACTCGGTTTTTGTTCATGCCGCCTAAAAAGAAGGTTTCGTTTGGACTGACGCCCCAGTTCTCTAGGGTTGTAATCATTCGTTCATGTGCGGGGGCATTTCTTGCGGTGACAATTGAGGTTCTTAATATACGTTGATAGCTTCTGTCGTTTTCTTGTTTGGCGTCTTCAAGTTTTTGAATTAAGGCGATTTTTTTAAAGAAGTCAGCTAATGGTCCAGGGTTATGAGGAATGTGTGAACGAGACGACTCATGTTGTATAAACGATTCTAAATCGCCTTTTTTGAATACGCTTTCTGCTTCGTCATCGGCAATGACGCCGTCAAAATCAAAAGCGATGCGTAATTCTTCAGATTCATCGTCTTGCCCCTGCCCGCTTAATACTAAACCTGCGGCAAATCCAGCATCTATGGCATTTTGCACATCTTGTTGATGGGCCGATAAAAACAGCGCTACATTAAATGTCGGTAAATATTTAAATGGCGATTGCCCTTCTATGAATGCTGCTCGTGAAATATCTAAACCGTAATGTGAAATTGAGCGAAATACTCGCTCTCCCGTAGCGGGGGAGTTTCTAGATAACAACACCACTTCAACGGGCATTTGCTCACTGAAATGTTGATTGATTTTTAATAATCGCTGAATAAAACTGAACGCAACACCTGGCTGTAAGACTTCATTGATATTGTCTTTTTGGTGTTGTTTGTAGGCTTTAGGACCTTGATTCACAAAAATATCATGAGGCGCGGTTAAATCAAACAATGCGCTTGATGCCACCCCCACTACTAATTTTTGTTCAATATCAAACGCCATTAGCTAAATTTAACCGCAGTACCAAATGCCAAGATTTCAGACGAACCGGGCATAATGGTACTGGTTGTGAATCTTACCGAAACCACAGCATCGGCATTTAAATGCTTAGCTTGAGCCAACATTCGTTGAACGGCTTTTTCACGAGCTTCATTTAGCATTTCAGTCATGCCGACCAATTCACCACCAATCAACGTTTTAAGACCCGCCATAATGTCACGCCCTAAATGCTTTGACTGAACCACCGATCCAGACACAACGCCTAAGGTAGTTTCAATGGTTTTGCCTGCTAGTTGTTCGGTAGTTGAATAGATCATTTACACTTCCTCAATTTCAAATTGCATAGATTTCGCTTCTTCTAAATGTGCATGACCAATCACACAGGACTTAATGACTTTTACATCACCGCTTAAGTAGGTTTTAGCCACGCGTTTAATATCCGCAATCGACACGTTTAATAAGCGTTGACGAAAACGTTGACGGTATTCGTCATCGCGACCAAATAACGTATTTTGATAATCTTGCTTAGCGCCACCTGCTGGTGAGTTAGGTTTGTCTAATGAACTGACAACAGACAAAATGGCTTCTTCGATCGCATCAAATTGAATGTCATGTTCTAACACCCAAGTAATACTATTAGCAAAGTCTTCATAGGTTTGCGCTAAACGCGGATCTCGGTAACTATAAAATTCAAATACTGCTTTTGCTGAGTCTTGTGAAGCACCCCCACCATAAGCACCACCTTGTTCACGAATGGCTCTATGTAAGAAACCATTACGTAACACACTTGAAAGCACCGTTAGCGCTGGCGCGTCTTCGTGATCGCCTAAAACCGTTTTAAATGCCATGGCACAAAACGCAACTTGTGAGTTAGTGACCCAAGCGATGTCTTTAGGTTCTTTTTCTAATTGAATATCAATATTAGAGGCTAAAGACACGTCGCCTTTTTCACTGAAGTTAGACACAGATTTTAGATCGGCAATTTGGCTATCTAGTTTTTCAGCTTCGCCTACTTGAACCCAACCTTGTGTTTTAAGTTCACTAGATATCTCAACACAAATATGACGATGCAAAGACGCTAAGGTTTCACACAATGCAATAAGCGCCGATTCGTCTTTTTTAATGTCACTTTCTAATTTTTTAACACGTTGAACACTTTCTAATCCGCCTAAATGATTACTCAAGCGTGCCATAGGTGTGTAGTACGACGCACAATGACTCATTGCTAACGAATGACCAGATGACACAATAGATTGAACCTTACGCGACACAATTTGCGCCATCAGTTCTTTCACTCGATCGTATTCTGTAAAACAAGGCGTATTGATAAACAACTGCATTACATCCACTAATGCTTTTTGATTCTCGTTTAAAGCCTTACCTGTAAAGAACAAATACCCTTGAATCTTACTTTCATCGTGTAAGTCGCATTTATACTGAGTAAAACAATGCACGCCACCGGTAACAGCCGATTCTTTTTCTTGCATAGACAGGTAATCAAATTCACCCGCGCCTAATTCAGTAATCAACGCACACATTAATGGCATATTTTCTAATTGATCAATGCTTAAGCCACTGATTGGAAAGACTTTTTGAACGTAAATCAAACCGTTAGTTGGCTGGTTATAACGAATTAACCCACCTTCTTTGATAAATTCAGGAGACAATTTAATATCGGCGCTCACATCTTCTAAGCCTACTTTTGGCAAACAGCCCATGTCGTCTTCTTGTTCTTGACGATCTTTTAACTCGGCTGTTTTTTTAATGATGTTCTGTTTGTCAGCATCAGTCAAAGCATCTTGAATTTTTTGTAACTGGGCTTTTTCTAATGCTTGTTTTTGATCAGACATATTAGCGTCAGGAATCAACGTTAACGTCACACGATGTGGGTTATCAATTAACAACGAAGTGATTAATGACGGTATGTATTTAGGATCTTGGATATTGATTCGTAATTGTTTTAACGCGTCATCAATATCTAAATGATTTAACACATCGCCCCCATGAACCGCCACACTCAAAGAAGACTGAATGATTTGCAATCCATAAGGGTAACCGTCACCACTTACTTCACGTTGAGACAATTCTAATTGATGTAAAACCGCCTCTACTTTTTCAATATCTACGCCATTTTCAACGACGGCTTTTAATTCGTCTAACACAAGGTTTTCAAATTCAGTAACGTGTTCACTATTAGTGCCTTCAATACCACAGGCAAATAACATTTCACGATTTGAATCTTCTAATCCACAAAGGTTAGATGGCGATTGCGCTAGTTTGGTTTCTTCTAATGCTTTACGAAGCGGTGACGCTGAATTGTCTAACAATACGTCAGCTAATAAATGGGCCTCTAACTGCTTGAATGTATTGTCGGACTCCCCCAACAACCAGCTCATTACCATGTGCGTTTTATCACTTAAGTCTTCGTCTTCACATGGATAGCTTTCTTGAACACGAATTGGGCTTGGATAGCGTTTTTCTAACGATACATCAATCGCGATTGGGTTACGTTCAAAGTGCTTCAAAGCTTGTTCTTCAAATTTAGCTTGATGCGTTTGGGCGTCAATATCACCAAAAGTCATGAAAATGGCATTGGTTGGATGATAATGCACTTTGTAAAAGTCTTTTAACTCTTGGTAAGTCAAATCAACGATGTCTGAAGGTTCACCCCCAGAGTTGAAATGATACGTCGACGTTGGAAATATATACTTAGTTAATGTTTGCCATAATTGGCTAACGGGTGAGCTCATGGCGCCTTTCATTTCGTTAAATACAATGCCTTTAAATTCTAGATCAGACTCAGGGTTGCCCTCTTCACTGAACTCGACTCTGTGGCCTTCTTGCATAAAATCCAATTCATCTAAACGCGAAAAGAAAACAGCGTCTAAATACACATCCATTAAATTATTAAAATCTTTTTTATTCTCAGATGCAAACGGATACGCCGTCCAATCACTTGAGGTAAACGCATTCATGAAGGTATTTAATGAGCGACGAATCATCATAAAAAACGGGTCACGAACGGGATATTTTTTAGATCCACACAATGCCGTGTGTTCCAAAATATGCGCCACGCCTTTTGAGTCGGTCGGTACGGTTTTAAGACCCACCAAAAATACGTTTTCTGGGTTGTCACAGGCTAAATGATAATGATGAGCCCCAGTGTTGATATGTTCGTAATGTTCTAATGTCAGATTTAACGATTCGATTGGGCTTGTTTGCAATAATTTAAATGCGGGGTGACTCATACATTGTCTCTATAAAAAGGTGTCAAGCCTCCTAATATAGGGGCTGATAGTAGAATTGCAATTGCCATGCTAAAATCTTCGTACTTTTATGGTCTCAAAATGGTTTATTTATGAAAATTGTCTCATTTAACTGCAACGGCATTCGCGCTCGATTGCACCAATTAACCGCCCTAGGCGATAAAACAGGTGAACAAACCAACGACATTTTATGCTTGCAAGAAATTAAAGTGCACGACAGTCAATTCCCTACTGAAGACGTATTAAATTGTGGATTTAAAGACGTAAAAACCCACGGCCAAAAAGGCTATCACGGCGTGGCTACTTTATCTAAAACAGAGATTTTCCATAGCCAGCACGGGTATGAACACGATGATGAAGAGTCTCAACGTAGATTTTTAATGACACAGCACACACTACCTAATGGTGAATTATTAACCGTAGTTAACGGGTATTTCCCACAGGGTGACAGTTTAAAACACGAAACGAAGTTTCCAGCTAAACAAAAATTCTACGAAGATTTAATGGATTGGTTAGACAAGCAAGATAAACAATCACACATAGTGGTATTAGGCGATTTTAATATCTCCCCAGAAGATTGCGATATTGGCATTGGGCCAGTCAATGCAAAACGCTGGTTAAAAACTGGCAAATGCAGTTTCCAGCCCATTGAACGTGAATGGTTCAAACGATTATTAGATTGGGGCTTTCAAGACAGCTACCGCATTAAACGTCCTGGTGATAATTCCGAATTTTCGTGGTTTGATTATCGATCTAAAGGATTTGAAGATACGCCCAAGCGTGGTTTACGTATTGATGGCGTGCTAATCAGTGAATCGTTAGTGCCTTATTTAACAGACGTAGGCATTGATTACGATATTAGAGGCATGGATAAACCATCAGATCATGCGCCAATTTGGGCTTCTTTTGATTTTGATAAATAAACCAATTATTTAACCAGCTGGAATTCAGATGATCTGGATCCTGGGGTCGGATCCATTTTATTGTTATCTCGTTCTTTGATTCGTTAATTTTTTGGATCTGACCCTCGGCTAAATGTCCGTTCCAAATCAGTACATTTTTGAGATTGGGGTCAGATCCATTTTTACATACCCTGCATTTATAATTAATTAGAAAAACTGGATCCGACCCCCGAATTGATGTTTAGAAACGCTCTACCCCATAACACTTAAAACAATCATCTAACCAAAAAGGAAAACACTTTTAAAAAAGAAAATACTACTGTCATTATTAACTTTAAAACTGCTATTTAGTGCTGTGGTGTTCTTAGGGATGATAATTGCGATCATTACAATATTGTTTACTAGCTTCAATGCCTACAACTACGCTGGTCAACCTTAATTCTTGGCATAGTTTTACTACTTATTAGTGGAAGCATAGCGTTTATATTTATCGATGCTTTTCTTCTGAACCATTATATTAGGAATTCAATAAGAGATGAAATGGTACGAAATATAAGAGCTCAAGTTTTTAATTTGGGGTCGGATCCTAAACTTGATAGTGAGATATCGGATTTGGATCCGACCCCTTTATATACACCCCTTATACAATTTTTACCACTTTACAAGCATTCTATTGATTATGGATCCGACCCCTGGTTATTCAGGTAATCGATTTAGGGCTAGTCTGATAGTATTAACTAAAATCCAAGACAAAAAAAATGGCCATCTTTTCAGATAGCCATAATTGTAATCTCTTATTAAGTCAGCCAAACGTCATCTAAGTGCTCTTCTCAAAACTTTTCCCACTGGAGTTTTAGGCAGTTCATCCCTAAACTCAAATAGTCTTGGTACTTTATAGGCAGTTAATCTTTCGCGACAAAATGCTATTAATTGCGCTTCATTAACAGGTTTGGTTGCCACAATAAACACTTTTACAGCTTCACCAGTGTCTTCGTTAAATACACCAATTGCAGCACATTCAACCACACCATCATATTGGGTAACAATGTCTTCAACTTCATTTGGATACACATTAAATCCAGACACAATGATCATATCTTTTTTACGATCTACAATAGTGATGTAACCATCTTCACTGATTTTGGCCATATCACCACTTTTTAACCAACCATTAATACTGAGTACTTTTTCAGTTTCATCAGGTTTATTCCAATAACCTTTCATAACTTGTGGACCACGAATACATAACTCTCCTACTTGATCCGCTTCTAGTGGATTATTATCATCGTCAATCACTTTCACTTCAGTACTCGGTGCAGGGATACCAATAGTACCTAAACGATGAAATCCTGGAGGATTAAAAGATACAACAGGTGATGTTTCAGTCATTCCATACCCTTCATAAATTGGACAACCCGTCATTTGTTGCCATTTAATCGCGGTTTCATGCATCAATGCCATACCACCACTTAGAGTGAAATGTAAATTATTGAAATCGATTTTTTTAAAATCTGGATGTCGCATCATTGCGATAAATAACGTATTCAAACCTGTCATTGCAGTAAATTTAGTATTTCGAAGTGTTTTAATATACCCGTTAATATCTCTAGGGTTTGGAATCAACACGTTGTGATTGCCCGTTTGTGTAATTAATAAACAATTCACTGTAAATGCATAACAATGGTACAAAGGTAGAGGAGCAATTATTACTTCTTTTTCGTTTTCTAATTCAACTTTAAAAAACTCATCAGACTGCAACATATTAGCGATCATATTTCGATTCGTTAACATCGCTCCTTTTGCAACACCAGTTGTACCGCCGGTATATTGCAAAAGTATCAAATCATCTGGGCTTCGCTCAACCTTTTGATACGCTTTTTGCCTACCTAACTCAAGCACATGATTTAAAAAGTGAACGCCTGTTGAATCATACTTCGGCACCATTTTTTTCACATATTTAACAATTGAGTTAATCAATATACGTTTTGCTGGGCTGTGAAAGTCCGCAATTTTAGTCACAATCACATGTTCAATATCCGTTTTATCGATGATAGATAATGCGGTTTGGGCCATACCTTCATAAACAACTAAAGCCTTAGCGCCAGAATCTTTAAATTGATATTCCAATTCACGAGCGGTGTAAAGGGGATTGGTATTCACTAAAACCAATCCAGCACGTAATGCACCGAAGGCCACAACAGGAAACTGAAGCAAATTTGGCAATTGAATCGCAATGCGATCGCCTGGCTTTAAATCAGTGTGATGTTGTAAATATGAGGCAAATGCAGCACTTTTTTCATCCAATTGCTCATAGGTTAATGTTTGTCCCATACAGGTACTGTGAGAATTTAACGCAAACTTTTTAACACTTTGATCGAACAACTGCACAACCGATTGGTAACTTTCCGGGTCAATTGTGGCCTTCATCCCTGCTGGGTATTCTTTTAAAAAATACGTTTGGCTCATTATTTCATTCCTCATTTCAATTTTAGCGGCGTAAGATACACTAATTACAACCATTTTTTCATTCACTTTTCGAAAAATCTATTTTTTCAAAAGATGCGCTTTAATTTTAATGCTTTAAATTTATTGTTTTAGATCATTTTGGATCTTTATCATTTTCAAATGGATCATCATCTTGATCAAATTCCATATCATCCAGCCCACCTGAATCTAAAGAATCAACATCAATATCAAAATCTGGATCAGAATCAATTAAGTCATCTAATGCGGATGTATCACTACCTGGATCTTGAATTATTTCTTCTAGCTCTTGTTCATTGGCATCTTCAGATGTTTCTAGTGGCATATCTTCAAACGGATCATCGTCTATGGCTTGTTCTAAGCTTTCTAATGCCTGTTCTTCAGCTTGGTCTAAAGCGCCAATGGGGTCATCGGAATCAAAATCGTCCATTTGTGAGGTTTGTTTTTCAAATTCATCAATTGCATCTTCAACTGGATCACTTTCTAAATCAGCATCAATAGGATCATCAATGGCAAATTCATCAATCACCTGATTGTCTAATTCAGATTCTTCATCTTCTATATCTATACTTAAATCAGCATCGAGTTCAGCCTCAATGTCTAGATCTGGTTCATCAGGTTTATCAAAGCGATCTATCTCTTTCACATCAATAGGAGTTTCATTTTCAAGCGGTGTCAGTTCTTTTTCCAATTCAACATCATCAATTTCTATTTCATCTATTTGCTCATTTTGTACAACTACTTCATCAACTGACTCATTATTTTCTAAAGATTCTAATGCTGCCTTTTCTTCTGGCGTGTAATCCTCTTGAGATTCGTGTTCATCTAAATCAGATGTGAGTTTTTTATAAATCCAAAAACCACCACCTAATATCAAAATCAAAGGCAATGTTGATAATAGTATTGTGAGCGCATTTAAAGAGTCATCAGCAACAGCAATCACAATGTCATCCCCCCATTCATCCTCAATCGAATCGATTGGATCCGAAGGTTCAACATTCAATTCTGTCTCTGTGTCTTTCGGTTCAGGATCCATTTTTTCAATTTTCTGATCACTTAATTGAATTTTAGGCATCACCAGTTTATTAAAGCCCAACACCATATCAGGACTCCCAAGCTGTAATTCAGCGGGGTCTTCACTTTGCATGGATTCAGGCTCAGGCATTTTGTCTTGTTTGTTTTCTTCAACTGGTTCAACCGACTGACTGTGCACTATAGGTGCGAGGCTGTTAACCGGAAAATTCAGCGTTAAATTGGCAATTTTTTCATCGTTGTTTTGTAAAACGCCACGTTTATAGCTGGCTTTCACTGTCATTGTAATGGTGTTGATTCCTTCCATAGGAAATTGTTTATATTCCCAATACCCATGATCCGTCATAACAAAATCAACGGTATTTCCATTAACCTCACCTGAAATCATCACCGAATTGGAATCTATATTTCGATCATTTTTATAAATCCGTATTAAGTAAAATTCTTCTGGTTTTGAAATCCCTAAACTCTCAACACTAAAAGCGGAGCGCAACATGATATTTTTTATTAAAGTTCGCTCAAAAGTGGGGGCTTTTAAATTGAGGGTTAATTTATATTCACCCTGTCTTAAAATATGTTCTTCATTAAACTGAAATTCATCCAGTTCTCTATTTAATTGATCTTTAAAAATCATATCACCCTGTTGCTCAACCATCACTGTTACATCCACTAAAGACAACAATGATTCGTCCATAATGCGGTCGCTATCTTGCTCTGAATTGGTATTGCCTGTGATATATTCACCTGTTAACCAAGCTGCAAATTCAGGTATTTGATGGCTAAATAAATTATTTGGCATATCCGTCATATTCAAGGACAAATCACTAATGACACTGACTCGAGACAAAGCATCCACTTGCCCAACTATCTCCCACTGCCCAAACTTCGGTTGTTCGATTGTGATGATGTCGTAGGTAGCTAAACTTTTCCATTTAACATCGTTTCTTGTTGTGTCTTTTGCAATAATTTGCGCATTAGGTGATTTAAATTGAATACTTTTATCTTTTTCATGAAAAATCAGCGCAGTAAATTCTTCGACACTTTTATCAATTAAAAAGTTATTTTCAACCAATGAAACCTGCTCTTGAGAAACCAATCGATCAAAAGCTTTCAAAAATATAGGGGTTAAATCATCCGCCACATAAGCGGTATCCGCCACGCCCTGAGTTTGAATGGATAATTGTTGAAGCAAAGAAGTATCTGCCTGATCAGAAAGTGCCACGGTATGAATAACGGCCTGTTTAGACACAAAATTAGGCAAAATATTTTGTAGTATATCGTCTCGGGCTTGTTGATTTTGTTTTGGGTCCCGACTGACATCCACCATCCCATCGGTTAATAAAATAAAATGTGTATCAGGTTTAAATGTTGAAAAGCCAAAATCATAGGCAGAGGTCTTTAAAGCTTGAGTTAAATTCGTACGTTGCCCTAAATTATGAATATTACTGATTTGTTTTTTAGCTTGCTCACGCCAATTTGCATCGACGCTATCGGGTTTTACCAACATATTGACGTAGGTGCCAAAACTCCAAACCCCAACTTTAGAATTATCCGGTAATAAATCAATCAGCAACTCTAATGCAGGTTGACGCAGATTATTTGGGTCGTTTTGTTTCATGCTCCCAGAGATATCAATTAATATCCTGACATCCAGAGGTTGCTTGTTATCATTTTCAGCCGCTGCAGAGATACCTATACAGGACATATATAAAAACAAACACAGTGCAATACTTTTAATTCTGAATATTGCCCATCGATTCATAATACTTACCTAATTGGCTGTGAGATTAATTTAGGGTCTGTAACAAGAATAGATTACATTTCTTAACTTTGTTAAATATCTGATTACACTAGGCAAAAAAAATCCTCTTTTTCAGAGGATTTGTTTTGAATTGACGTGTTATTCACATTTATTGTTGGGTAAGTTTCAAAATTAAATACCCAACTCCAACAAACGCTTTCCTTTTTCAGTAATGTGCCAGCGCACACCTTTTTTGCCTGTCACTTTTCCAGCTAAATCTCGAGCAACCATAAAGTTCAATGTTTTCACCATTGAGGTTTCTTCTGTTTCGGTCTCTTGACATAACCCTGCTAAGGATCGGAAAATATATCGTCCGCTTGATAACGTTCTTAATACCATTGAAGACGTCACATCGATTTCATCTTGTGTGATATCCAATGGTTCAGATGCATTTTGAGTCATCACGTCTTGTTCGGTCTCAGTATCAATTAATGGTAATAATTCATGTTTGATGAGTTTCAGATCATGTTGCACAGACTCAGAACGCTCACGAGCAGTATGGGCTTCGGACAAAATTCGATCCGACATATTTACTATAAAGAATCGAGACAAGATCGCAGCTATCAAACAGAAACCTGTGAAAATCAGTAGCTGAGATGGATCCCCCTGACTTTCAATGATGATTTCACTGTTCACTAAGTCCAGCACAACCGGCACTAAAAACGACGCACCGATTCCCACCACTAAACAACGCGGTAAATTCGCACTATCTGGATCATGTTGTCCATGCAAATAGAACGTAACTAACCCCCCAAACACGCCGGAGAGCAACATTACTGCGACTAAGATTAAAATGTGATTTGTCATGACTTTACCCCAATTTTTTGTCATCCCTAGAATTTTTATATTTCTAAAGATCTATTTTTGCTTTGTAAACAAATTTATCTGTTCGTAACTATAGGTATAGCATCTATTTTTTAGACTACAAATAATTACAAGGGATTTTTGAATGATTTTTTAAAATTTTAAAAACTTATTTTCCAGTGTTTTGATACACGCCACTGCGGGCGCTGTTCATACATTGTTAGTCTGTTTAATGTGATAGAAAATTAATTTTGCTATTTATTTATGAATCGAGTATTAAATTAAAAAGCGCAATAAAATTGATGATCAAAATGTCTATTTAAAGTCGGGGTCAGCCATTTAAAACTTACTATTCAAAAGCGCTAACAATAAATGCATCAGCCAACCATTTCATCTCTTACTTGCGCCATTAATTTTAAAGATTTCAACCTTGCATCGGCATCATAAATAGGCATAGACACAATTAATTCATCAATTTCAGTAGCTTTAATAAACCGTGATAATTGAAACGCGACGGTTTTTTTCGAACCAACAATTGCGTACTGCAACATATGTTCAATATGATGTTTCTCCCCTGCACTCCATATCCCGTTCATTGAATCGACAGGATGCGCAAATGCTTGATTCACATTACGAAACATATTCACAAATTGTTGTTGAACTGAAGTAAATAAATACTGAGCTTCAGCATCGGTGTCGGCAACTACCGCCATAATGCCAGCCATTGAATGTGATGTTTGTAATTGTACAGAAGGTTTAAAATCCGCTCGGTAGGTTTGCAATGCTTGCATTAATTGATCCGGCGCAAAATGTGAAGCAAAGGAATATGGCAAACCAAATTGTGCTGCTAACTTTGCACTGTAAAGACTAGAGCCCAAAAGCCATAACGGCACAAAAGTTTGATTACCAGGTACTGCTTCAATAGAATCCACACCATTAGCTAAATAACTTTGTAATTCTAAAACGTCGTTAGGATAATTTTCAGCACCCGTTTGCATATTACGACGAAGTGCTAGAGCGGTTTTACTGTCAGTTCCTGGTGCTCGGCCCAAACCTAAATCAACTCGATTGGGGTATAACTGAGCTAACGTACCGAATTGTTCGGCAATAACCAAAGCAGAGTGATTAGGTAACATCACCCCTCCTGAGCCAATACGAATTTTAGAAGTCGCCGCGCCAATATTCGCTAACAACACCGATGTAGCCGAACTTGCCACCCCTTTCATGCCGTGATGTTCTGCTAACCAAAACCTCAAGTAATTATGTTTCTCTGCAGCAATGGCCATTTTACGACTCATATCTAATGAATCGGCCACTGTATTACCCTGAGTAATCGGGGCTAAATCAAGAATTGAAAAGGGAATCATAGTCATGCAACTTTATTAAAATATGCAGTGTAATTTGGGCTGAAAATTTCGATTGCAACCGTGCTGAAAGTGACACAATCTTATGGATAATTTGTTTTTAGACATCATCAAAACACTCAAAACGAATCAAGCCTTCTATGTCTTTACGGGTTTTCCAATTTAATTGTTCAAGCTCAGGTTTTTCTAAAAACTCATCCACATACCCCACACACAAATACGCCACCAACTCTAAATGATCCGGTGCATTTAAAAGCGATTTTACAGTTTGAGGATTTAAAATACTCACCCAGCCCATTCCCACATTTAAGGATCTTGCCATCAGCCACATATTTTGAATGGCGCACACCACAGAATACTTACCCATTTCAGGCATGCTGGTTTGCCCTAACACAGGCTCATTGGATGGAGAATAAAACACCGCAATATTTAAAGCAGATTCTTTGATGCCTTCTAATTTTAATTTCGTGTATTTTGATTGTTGCTGCGCTTCAAATTGACGCTGGGCTTTTTGATTTTCTTGGTTAAAGGATTCAACTACTTGATCTTTGGTGGATTGATCTTGTATCAACACAAATTCCCAAGGCTGAGAAAATCCCACTGAGGGAGCAAGTTGAGCGGCGTTTAAAATCTGATTAATCACGGTATCCTCTAATGGTTTATCAATAAAATGATTGCCCCTAACATCTCGCCTTGATTGCATAATTGACGCTAATAAATCGGATTCTTGCTGGGTAAACTGCTTGTTTTTCATTGATTATAACTGCCGATAACTCATAAACGACAAGTGTAAACGAATGTAAATGGAGTCTCTAGGGCTGGTTGGAGCCGCTTGGAAGTAAATTTCAAATATGAATACTAAAGTCATATCGAATTTATAAAGATTAAATGCTAGAATTCGCGCAATTTTTTACAGTACATTAATTACTTACCAATTTATAATTACCAACCGAGGTTTATATGTCATTAACTATTGATACGATTAAGCAACAAATTGAGCAAAACGACATTTTGCTTTACATGAAAGGTTCACCTAATCAACCTATGTGTGGTTTCTCTGGGCGTTCTGTTCAAGCAATTATGGAATGTGGGCAGCGTTTTGCGTTTGTTGACATTTTATCTAATCCAGATATTCGTGCTGAATTGCCTGCATACGCTAACTGGCCAACGTTTCCACAGCTTTGGATCAAAGGCGAATTAGTAGGCGGTTGTGACATCATCACTGAGTTACATGAGTCTGGCGAATTAAAAACAATGATTGAAGCAGCGTCTTCAGAGCAAGATGCTTAATTTAGTTAAATCATTAACTAAAACAAAAGGCCCAATATTTATTGGGCTTTTTTTATGTCTGTTAAGCTGTATCAGTTTTGCCGACCTTAAATCAACTGACCCGACTTTTTTTACAGATTTTACTAACGACGCATTTCAAGGCAATCCTGATGCACGTTACGTATTCATTGAATATGCAGACTACCAATGTCCTTATTGCCAAAAATTTCACCAAACATTATCCAATTGGATCCAAACCCAAGACGCTAAAACCCTCAATGTTAAATGGGTATATCGTCAATTTCCAATTTTAGGCGAACGCTCTTTATTACAATCTCAAACGGCAATCTGCGTGTTACAAACCCTTGGTCAAAATCAGTTTTGGCAATTTAGTGATCTATTATTTGCAAAAGCGTTAAAAACATCCGAGCGCATCAACTTCCAACAATCACTTTGGTTATTGGCCTCCAAACAAGGTTGGGATACTCAAAAATTAATGCAATGTAATTTTAATAAAGATTATCAAAACCAATTAAATGCATTTTCAAACCAAACGTCCTCTTTGAAACTTTCGTCCACACCTTCTTGGTTTTTTATTGACCAACACACAGGCAAAGTTATATTTGGAAATGGAATATTGAGCACCGAACAACTTAACAAACTCATTTCACCCTAAAAATAATTTTTTAATCCGATTTTCCAAATGTAGCGTAAAGTTAAATAGACATCATTAATTGGCTTACAACATGAAAAAATTTAACATCGCAATCAGCAGCTGCTTAATTGGTAATAAAGTCAGATACGACGGGGGCTCCAAAACCTTTAAATGGGCCACCACGGTTTTGTCTGAATACGCCCAGTTTCATCCTTACTGTCCAGAAATGGAAATTGGCTTGCCCGCCCCTCGCAAAACCATTCGTTTAATTGATGTAAACAATCAAATCCAACTTAAAACAAACGCTGAAAGTGACGATGACTTAAGCGGTAAAATGAAAGACTTGTTTGAAAAAACACAAAATAATTTCAAAGACAAAGACGGCATCATCGTCACTGTTAACTCACCAAGTTGTGGTATGGAGCGAGTAAAACTATACGGTGAAAACGGCATGTTAATTCACAAAAATTCAGTGGGTGTATTTACCAATGAATTAATGCAAAAATATCCGTTAATACCAATCGAAGAAAATGGCCGCTTACAAGACAAAGCCATTTTACAGAATTTTTTAGAACGATTATTTGCCTATAAAAACTTCAAACAAGACGTGCTTGAAGATCCAAAACCCGCCAAATTAATAAAATTTCATAGCCAATATAAATACCAAATTATGGCTCACAGTAATGTCGCCTACAAACAGCTTGGACAGTTAACTGCAAAGGTATCTAAAGACTCAACTGATGATTATTATGAATATTTCGCAATTTTCATGAACGCCATGAAAATAATTCCAACAGCGGGCCAACATTGTAATGTGTTGAATCACATTCAAGGGTATTTTAAAAACGATTTAGACAAAGACGAAAAACAAGAAATGTGTTCATTAATCGAACAGTATCAAAATGATATTATTGATATTTTAGCGCCGATAACATTGCTGATTCATTTTTGCAGAAAGTACCCTAATGAATACTTGGCGCAACAAAGTTATTTCAAACCCTACAACCCACTTTTATTAAAAATGCCTTAATCCATGAATTTTATTTGGTTTCGAAACGATCTGCGCACATTAGATAACCCAGCTATTTTTTATGCACAAAAAAACAAACAACCGACTATCGCTGTATTTTATATTTGTTTAGAGCAATGGCAGTCACACCATTTAAGCCTGCGTAAAATGAATATTATTTACCAACGTTTACTTGGATTAACTGAAGAATTAAATGAGTTAAATATTCCATTATATATTTTTAACACGCCTAATTATAAAGACAGTGTTCATCATTTATTAAAATTAACCAAGCAATCAAAATCGACGGATTTATTTTTAAATAATGAATACGAGGTGGATGAAATAAAACGCGATGCGTCGTTTATCAACCAATCTTCATCGTTCTTAAATACTCATCAATTCGACGGTAATCTTTTTTGTCATCCCGACGAAATCAAAACAGGACAAGACACACCTTTTAAAGTATTCAGTGCATTTAAAAATAAAATAAAACCCGTGATTCAATATTTACCTGGCTGCCTAGCTAAACCTAAATCTTTTCCAACTGTAGATTTAACGCTTAGCTTGACCGATAAAAATATTGATGTAACACAATTAATTACCGACCAGCCAAAACCCATCACAGAAAAACAAACTATTAAAACCTTGAGAGCGTTTTGTAAAAATAAATCAGAAGATTATTTAGAGCATAGAGACACCCCGTCGATACGAGGCACCAGTGAATTATCAGTTGCGTTTAGCATCGGTATTATAAGTGTTAAACAGGCATTTTTTCGATTATTACAAGAACAACCCAACACCATTTGGCAATCAGAAACCGGCGCGAACACATGGCTAAATGAATTAATATGGCGAGAATTTTATCGACATACCGTGTTTCATTTTGATTATATTTGCAAAGGCAAAAGCCTAAAGCCAAATTACGAATCCATCCCGTTTAGTCAAAACAAAAACGTATTTAAACAATGGTGTAATGGCACAACGGGATTTCCCATTGTGGACGCCGCCATGCGACAACTAAACCAAACAGGCTGGATGCATAATCGCTTAAGAATGATCAGCGCGAGTTTTTTAATAAAAGATTTACACATCGATTGGCGCTTAGGCGAACAGTATTTTATGCAGAATTTGTGCGATGGCGACTTTGCAAGCAACAACGGCGGTTGGCAATGGTGTGCATCAACGGGGTTTGACAGCGCCCCCTACTTTAGAGTTTTCAACCCAACTACACAATCAAAACGTTTTGATGCCAGAGGGAATTTTATTAGAAAATGGATTCCAGAATTAAAAGACGTGCCAGATAAATATATTCATGAACCCCATAAGTTCGATGAACTAGGGTTATTTAGTGAGAAAAAAATAAATTACCCGTCACCTATTGTTGATCACAAACAGGCAAGATTGATCACACTGGATCTTTATAAAACAGCACTTGGGTGATTTTTATTAGTATTATTATTTATATTTGCTTTAAATATTGAGAATCCAACAAATAGGTATTTATTGCTCATGACTGAGCTACTTTTTAACACCTATAAACTAAATCAAAATCCTTAAAAAAAAGGCCGATATTATCAAGATAATATCAGCCAGCTTTAAATATTTGGTTTTTTAATTATTCCAAATACTCAATTACCCATCAATCTAAATTCAACCAACTGACAGTTGCTACACCTGTTGATTGTCCAAAAATTGAAACAGTTTCATTGTTTTCATTAACTGTAATATCCCAAACATAACGAACGCCTGACAATTCTTGTTGGCTTACAACCATGCCCGCTGCATAACCCACCAAACCAATTGAAGATCGGTTATCCGTATAGGAAAATGCCCAGTACTCAATATCGTTATATTGAATAACAGGACAGGTAGAAGATGATGCCAATGAATCAGCATTCATCATACAAGTCACTTTCATTCCAGCCGGTGGCGTGGGTGCTTGAGTTTTGTCAATATGAACCACAACAGGAATATTATTCACAGGTGTGGAATCAACAAGCGCTGCCCAGTCAATGGTTGCCTGTCCTGTTGATTGTCCAAAAATTGATACAGTTTCATTGCTTTCATTAACTGTAATATCCCAAACATAACGAACGCCTGACAATTCTTGCTGACTTACTACCATGCCCGCATCATAACCCACCAAACCAATAGAGGATCGGTTATCTGTATAGGAAAATGCCCAGTACTCAATATCGTTATATTGAATAACAGGACAGGTAGAAGATGATGCTAATGAATCAGCACTCATCATACAAGTCACTTTCATTCCAGCAGGTGGCGTGGGTGATTGAGTTTTGTCAATATGAACCACAACAGGAATATTATTCACAGCAGTGGAATCAACAAGCTCTGTCCAGTCAATGGTTGCCTGCCCTGTTGATTGTCCAAAAATTGATACAGTTTCATTGTTTTCATTAACTGTAATATCCCAAACATAACGCACGCCTGACAATTCTTGTTGGCTTACAACCATGCCCTCTGCATAACCCACCAAACCAATTGAAGATCGGTTATCTGTATAGGAAAATGCCCAGTACTCAACATCGTTATATTGAATAACAGGACAGGTAGAAGATGATGCTAATGAATCAGCACTCATCATACAAGTCACTTTCATTCCAGCAGGTGGCGTGGGTGCTTGAGTTTTGTCGATATGAACCACAACAGGAATATTATTCACAGGTGTGGAATCAACAAGCTCTGCCCAGTCAATGGTTGCCTGTCCTGTTGATTGTCCAAAAATTGATACAGTTTCATTGTTTTCATTAACTGTAATGTCCCATACATAACGCACGCCTGACAATTCTTGTTGGCTTACAACCATGCCCGCATCATAACCCACTAAACCAATTGAGGATCGATTATCTGTATAGGAAAATGCCCAGTACTCAATATCGTTATATTGAATAACAGGACAGGTAGAAGATGAAGCTAATGAATCAGCACTCATCATACAAGTCACTTTCATTCCAGCAGGTGGCGTGGGTGCTTGAGTTTTGTCGATATGAACCACAACAGGAATATTAGAATTGATAATAGATTGCATCATAATATCAATGTTATTCACGCTTAAAGGAGTAACATTGATCACTTGTTGCGCTTGTAATCCGACACTTTGCGCTTCAATTGTATGCTCACCTGATGCAATTAATGTATTTAAGTATCCTGCACTTAATGATTGATGATTTCCTGTGATCCCGACAAGCTCACCATCAACAAAAATAGATGCATTTTCAACTATATTACCATCGTAATCGAAGGTGTTGATTGCATAATTTGCTAATAAAGATCCGCTTATTGCTCCTCTGCGTCGAAGCGTGATGTCGCAATTTAATGCCGTTACATTTTGATTTAACACGACGTTTTCAGCTACACAGTTTCCTATGATTTCATCTTGCATATTGTCGATAAAAGTGAGCACCACATCCATTGTGTCATATTGAAAGTCAGCCAACGTCACAGAAATAATGCCATTACCGTTTGCATCTTCTGTTAACGTTGAAAGCAATTGATCGGTTTGATTGAATTGCCCTGTAACTTGAAAACGTACATCTAAATTATGCGCGCCGCCCGCTTCGGCCATGACTTCACTTGGCACTGTAAAATCAAATACTGCATCCGCTGCATGCTCAGAAACAGAAAATGCCACTTCACCATATAGTGGAATTAAATCCATATTGATGTTTTTACCATAATAAATTGACTGAGTTTCTTGCTCTGTAATTGAATGCGCAATGACCTGTCCATTTCTCAGTAATTCAAGCTTAATATTTTGCTCACCGGTTTCAACAACATGCCACAAAGAAACTGAGCTGGATGTTCCAGTAACAGGATCTAAAAGCATTAAGCTCGTTGTCATGTCATCATTAACGGTAATATTTAAATGCGTCGCCCCCACTTGAACAAGTTGTGCCTGTGGGAAGTTTAATTTTAATTCAGCAATTCGCTCTGTCACTTGGGCGTTCACTTTAGAAACCCCTAAAATGGGTTTGATGATCATGGGTACAACATCAAAATTCCCATCGTCAATATCTGCCATGGTGGATCCAAAATATACATGCTCGCCTTTTGTTAACGATAAATTAAAGGTGTATTGGCCAGGAGTTAATGACAATGATTTATTAGAAACCGCAGTAAACTGTCCGGTGACATCATCAGATTCTAAATACACTGACCAATTTTGCACATCTACTACATTATTATCCGAGTCCAAAATCTCCATAGACCCTGAATATAAACTTGATATGTCTGCTGCTCTAGCAAATCCATTTGTTGATATTAAAGAATTGAACTTAGGCTCAAACGTCACTTGGGTAGCGGTGTTGGTGTCATCGGTTGAATTACACCCAACTAATACAGTTGCACATACGCATAACGCACTAACATTTTTTAATAGTTTTGATTTTAACATTAATTTTTTCCAAATTATTTAAGTTAAATTTTAGACATTAAAGTAGGACTGATAAACTCTGCTTTAAATATGAGGTTTTAATCCATTCATTACATTTAACTAACAAACAAATTAAGATTAAAAGGTTAGCAGAACATTTTTAACTTGCTTAAAAATATCGTTTTTAAATGTCATAAAACCGTCTATTACTATCTAATGCATTTATAATGAAAAATTGACAGTTTATTAAAGTTGAATTTATGACATTAACCATTATTTATTCAATATTTATCGAGTCTAATCCTTATTCACTTTAACCAAACAAGTTACATTGATTTTTCTCTGATTTTTCTCGAAACCGAATAACACAATTATTTAATGAAACTTGTTTATATTTAGATATGTATTGGTTTTAACAAACGCAATCATTTAGGAAGGGCTAATATTCATTTAAATAAAATCCATATTGATTAATACTAGATACAAATAAAATCTAACTGACAATTACACAAAATGGAGAAATGGAGAAATGGAGAGGAATGACTATTTATTTGATTGAGTCAAACTCTGAATAACTCACTGTAAATTTAAGCTATTCAGAGATTGTGAGTTTCTAACCGAGTTTATTTTGAGCTTGTTGCAACCAATTGATAAATCGCGCATCCCAAAACATCGCTGATTTTCCATTTTCAATGTAATATTTTTTAAACTTTAATAATTGTGCATCAGAAAAAGGTTTAGGAATTTTATTTTCCAACAAAAAATCTTTTACCTCTTGATTTGGTCGCCAGTTATCATTCATCTGGGTAACGGTTAAATTTAATTCATTATTATTTGGTGTTTCTACTTGTTGTTTTTGATTCGTCACCGAACTAATTTGTGCCCCCATATACTGACAAATGTCGTTATGAATAGACTCAACATCTTGTTTTGAAAACCCACTTAATTCAGATATGGAGATTTGTTCATTTATTAATTGTAATTTAATACTGTCATCGCTTACTTCCCATTGTACGATATGATCCATATTGATGAATTTACCTTCACTTATTTTTAATGCTTTATTCATTGATTTTTCCAATTTATTTAATAATGTTCTGCAATATTATGTTCAATCTTTCAAAGTATGTAAATATCATTCCTTTTCATTACAACCTTTTAAATTGTGAAAAATAAAACAGCCAGCACTAAAAAATGACTGGCTTAAATGATTTTCCTATTCGTAATTAACGCAACGCCTGAATACGATCATCCAGACTTGGGTGAGTAGCAAATAAACCTAACTTACCTTTAATCCCAAACGCCACCATCTCACCTTCAAGGTCAGATTCAACGCCACCTTTTAATCGCTCAAGCGCAGCAATCATTGACGCTGCGCCCACTAAATTTGCTGCGCCTTTGTCAGCAGCGTATTCGCGTTTTCTTGAAAACCAATTCACAATAATTGACGCACCAATACCAAAGATCGTTTGTAAAACAGACACAACAATAAATCTTACAAAAAATCCTAACCCGCCCTCACCCTGTGAATTTCGAAAAAAGTTATCAATAATGCCCGTCACAATATGCGCAAAGAACATCACAAAGGTATTCATCACCCCTTGAATTAATGTCAGTGTCACCATATCACCATTAGCAACGTGGCTAATTTCATGGGCCAACACCGCATCCACTTCTTGATCGCTCATTTTATTTAACAACCCAGAACTTACTGCCACTAATGCATTGTTTTTACTAGGACCAGTTGCAAATGCGTTTACATCTTGTGAGTGATACACCATTAATTCAGGCATAGGAATACCCGCGTTATCTGCTAATTTTTGCACTCGACGAACTAAATCTTGTGCTTGGCGTTCGTTTGAATCATTAATAACCTGTCCATTTACACTGCGTTTGGCCAACCATTTAGACAGTTGCAAACTAATAAAACTGCCGCCCATTCCAAACAACAAACAGATCAAAAACAATCCGCCTAAACCATCACTTTGAATCCCCAACAAAGGCATGACAATACTGGCAAAAATACCAAACACAAACATTACCGCTAGGTTTGTGGCTAAAAATAAGAATATTCTGTTCATTTTTACTTTACTACTTTTGATTAATGACAGGCATAGTATTGGTTTTTATTTTGGATTTACAATTGGCTGGAAGTCATGATTTTTAAGGGTGACTTATAAGGTGGAAATTGAATGTTTTATTCTGAGTAGTTTGGTTTTTTTCGTGGGGTTAGGTAATTTAATAATTGGTATATTTTTGATCAACTGTATACAAATGGGTCGTTGGTGCCCTCAATTATATTTATGAGTGTAATTTCAACTTTAAGAAAACCTTCGACAATTTTAGTTTTTCTACAAGTCCAGAAATCCTATTGGTGACAGTATGACATAGAAAATAGCGATGGAATTTAGACACAAAAAAGCCAGTAACTTGAGACGTACAGGCTGATTTATTATTTTGATTTTACTCTGACCCCCATTGGTCTTCGATTAAGAATAATTAAAAGTAAATGCCTGTTTTAGCTGT
Organism: Marinicellulosiphila megalodicopiae; assembly: GCF_045862395.1. Taxonomy (NCBI): domain Bacteria; kingdom Pseudomonadati; phylum Pseudomonadota; class Gammaproteobacteria; order Oceanospirillales; genus Marinicellulosiphila; species Marinicellulosiphila megalodicopiae. The sequence goes on along the minus strand of NZ_AP023087.1, from coordinate 2,095,878 downwards.
TTGCCTTATAATTAGAATATCTGCAAACCATTCATTATTTCAATTTCTCGACTGGATACTATATGAATCACACCATCGACAGTATCAATATTCGTTTAGAGCAATTGGAGAAAGAACAAGAACAATTACTCGCCATCAAAGAAAATCTACTCAACACAAATGAAATAATCCCAAGTACGGAATCATTTTCTACAGATCAAAAAATCACCATATTCAGAAACTTGTTTCGTGGCCGTAGCGACATTTTCGCCACTCGCTGGCAAAACAAACAAGGTCGAAGTGGTTATTCAGTAGCTTGCAATAACGAATGGATTCAAGGTATTTGCAATAAACCAAGAGTCAAATGCTCCGATTGTAACCATCGACAATATTCAGAGTTAGATGAACAAATCATTTACCAACATTTAGCAGGCCAAAAAGTTGTCGGCATTTATCCCTTATTACATGACAACTCATGTTATTTTCTAGCCGCTGATTTTGACAAAGATGGCTGGCAAGACGAAGTAAAGGCGCTATCAGTAGCTTGTAGCAAATACTCTATACCTCATTGCATTGAAATATCTCGTTCAGGAAATGGCGCACACCTTTGGGTGTTTTTTCAAGAAAATGTACCTGCAAAAACCGCGAGACTATTGGGTTTTGCACTACTTGATAAAGCGATGGAAATTTACCCTAATTTATCTTTTGATTCCTATGACCGATTATTTCCCAACCAAGATATTATGCCCGAGGGCGGTTTTGGTAATTTGATTGCATTACCGTTGCAAAAAGAAGCAAGATTATCTAGTAACAGCACTTTTGTATCACAAGATTTACAAATAATAAGCAATCAATGGCAATACCTCTCTCAAATAGAATCTATTTCAACTCAAATATTAACCGAATTACTCACTAAAATTTCACCTACAGCCAAACTATTTAATGAACAACAGGTGATCGAGAAAAGAGAACCTTGGGAATTAACAGCCAAAGTAAAACCATTACTGCTGGACAACCCGCCAAACAAAATAACCATCACATTAGCCAATCATATTTATTTTAAGACCCATGAACTGCCAAGCCCGCTTATTGCCAGATTAAGACGTTTAGCCAGTTTCTCAAATCCAGTTTTCTTTAAAACTCAAGCTTTACGGTTTTCTACTCATGGCATCCCACGCATTATTTCTTGCGCACGAATTGAACAGGGTTATTTATCCATTCCACGTGGTTGCCTAGATGAAGCAATAGCATTATTAACAGAAAATAAAATCGATATTGAATTCGATGATAAACGTAACAGTGGTGTCACGCTTAAATCACTAAAACCATTATTCACACTGAGAAAAAATCAACAAAATGCAGTAAATATAATAAGTAAACACGACACTGGAGTTCTTCATGCACCCACTGCATTTGGTAAAACAGTCACCGCCATCGCACTGATTGCAAAACGAAAAACAAACACATTAATATTGATTCATAGCCGACAATTACTTGATCAATGGCAAGAGCGCATCCAAACGTTTTTACCTGAGATTCAAATTGGTATCATTGGTGGAGGCAAGAAAAAACCAAGTAGTGTTATCGATATTGCTACCTACCAAAGTTTAATCAATAAAAAAGACAACAGTATTTCAGATATTGTGCAAGATTATGGACAGGTAATCATAGATGAGTGTCACCACATTAGCGCCCCACGCTTTGAAATGGTAATCAATGAAATACGCGCAAAATACGTATTAGGCCTTACCGCTACCCCAGAAAGGCAAGATGGACAGCAAAAAATAATATTCATGTGTGCAGGTCCTATTCGACACAAAGTTAAGAATGACCATCATGAAAAGTTCGAACAAGACGTGATCATTCACAAACTTTACGATCAACCTCCAGAATCATTATTAGACCCAGAACAACGCCCAAAAATTTCAGATGCTTATCGTTGGATATTAGAAAACAAAAATCGTACTGAACAAATCGTTCAAGATGTTTTAGAAAGTGTAAAACAAACAAAACAGCCACTGGTATTAACTGAGCGACGAGAGCATGCAGAAATTATTAACACTATGCTTTTAGAGCAAGGCATCAGCTGTGTTGTATTAAAAGGCGCCATGCGTGTAGCCGAACGTAAAAAAGCAGAAGAGCAATTAGCAACCGCAAAAGTGGTAGTCGCTACAGGTAAATACGTAGGCGAAGGTTTTGACTTACCCAGACTCGATACATTATTTTTAGCTATGCCTATTGCATGGAAAGGCACTTTAGCTCAATACGCGGGTAGAATTCATAGGGAAATTGCAGGTAAAGAATCAGTGACCATTCATGACTATGTGGATTGTCATTTACCTATGTTAGATCGAATGTTTAAAAAGCGTGAAAAGAGTTATAAGACTATGGGGTATGCTGTGATATTTGAGGATGATTTAGAACTTGTGAATCAACGTTTATTGTAATTCCAATTACGGTTAATAAAAAATATTAACCAGAACAAGCCAACTTAGACATTCATAACAATCTAAATCAGGCCACTTGTGTGTCTGTCTTGATTAGTTTGCTAACGTGCCACCTTGTTGATGACAGTATGACACAGAAAAAACAAATAGAATTTAGACATAAAAAAAGCCAGTAACTTGAGCGGCACTGGCTTGATTTATTATTTTGGTTTTACGCTTACCCTATTGGTCTCATAACCCTCGACACTGTTATTTTAATAAACAGCCACTTCCAATGTATCTCCTTTAGAAGAAATACCGTTAACTATGCATGTACTTTTATTATGATAAACTTTTGTAAAAACACATGTATGATTACTTAAAGAATCGGATGCTTTAATTCTAAATCTTAAATATTCACCCGCATCATCACCCCATACTTTATGTAAATCACAAGTCGTCATAAAATGAAATGCAAAATCACTAAATTCATCTGAAACACCGCATTCTGATAATTCTAATAAACTTTCAGTTTTCAATGGTATATTAGTCAAACTCTTTCCAATACCTTCAGGTCTATTAATTGGTTTAACTAATGTTAATTCACCTTTTAAATCAATGACTTTTCTTGTAGTTTTATTAATCACTTTAATCTTAAAAGTAGTGTCACCTTTTTCTTTTGAGCTACAAGCTATTAAAGGTGAGATGGAAATTTTTGGCCTGATATTGTACAAAAAATAAATTATTAATAAGGAAGCAAGTACACTACCCAGCGCACCTAGAAAAACTGTCATTATTACACCCATAAATCCACCTTAGTAATTATTATTAAATATTTATAACTATATTTTATTCCCAAATTTTCTGAAAACTTGGCCCGTCTGATTCTGGTGGATTTAATGGTTTATCCATTTGTATTGTCATTGGTATTGGAAAATCTACACCTATAAGCGCTACTTCACCTTGTTTTAAATTGGGTAAAAAAGATGCGGATGAACGATCTATTTCACCACAAGCTCGCTCTACAACTTCTCTATCTCGGTCATTTGTCAATCGATGAACTAAAAGTGTACCCATTTGGCTAAGAACTCCTTCAGTGATATCTCGTGGTCTTTGCGTAGCCAAACAAATATTCAATCCATATTTACGCCCTTCTTTAGCAATAATTTCAAACGAGTCAAGTTTAGCTGAATGATCTTCAGATCCAATTCTTTTACCTAAAAAATTATGCGCTTCGTCGATTATTGCTAAAACTGGCTTATCTCGAAATTTTTCACTTCGCGCTAATGATAAGAGCTTCCTTCCAACCACATTAGCCAGCACTTCCCTAGCATAAAATTGATAACTTACATCACTTAAACACAATCTTAATACAGTTAGCTCACCTTCAAAAAAACTATCAAGTACCTCACTTAATTTTTCAACACTAGGCTTTACATTGAATACAGATTTTAGTGATTCCGAATGTGTAACAGATAAAATCCTTGTAAACAAAGAAGAACAAAAAGCAACACTACCATCTTCCCCTCCCCATAATCTTCCAGTTTTTTTAAAATCTTCTGGATAACAGCATTCTTCTTGAATTTGTTTATTTAACATTGAAATATTAAATGGTTGTGATGGATCATCGACTAGTTTAGCATTATTATTTTTTCTCAATGCTAATCGGTAATGTTCTTTAGGTTCATTTATTTTTTTAATGTACCCATCTGGAAATATTTCCGGTGCCAACATAACAAGCCGTAAACTTTTAATTGCTTCTCTTAATTTTGGCCCCTGCACTTTACCTGCTGGATCAAACATCGCAATAAAATCCGACTCAACAAAATCAGTAGGTGGTATACAAACTTCTTTCGATTTCGGATGCTTATGAATAGGATCACCTAAATGATAATGCTCTGTATATTTAGAATTTAAACTTCGATACTCACTCGTTGCATCAAGAATAATCACTTTAGAGTTTTTATATTTAGAACATTCTTCAATTATTTTTGCTGTAGTCCAACTTTTACCACCACCTGTCGATCCTAGAATTGCACAATGTCGTCCAAATAGTTTTTCTGGTGTAACACGAATTTTACTACCCGTTTCACCTGTTACCTCTCCTAATTCAATAGTTATTTTCGAATTATTTTCATCAGTAATCCCACCATTCATTAACTCGGGTAATGCACTGATAAATTCACTTGGTGCAGAAAAAACTCGATCACCAAGCCTTGGGTATGAGCTTACTCCAGCTTGAATTTTTAAATGTTCAATATTTATTGAACCTAATAATTGTACAAAACCAATCGCATCAATTTGACTTGCACCATTAAAGTCTTGAGAAAGTTCAGACCTATCTCTATCTGGCAAACAGACCTCAGTAAGTCTTCCTAAAGATATTGTTTGTTGACCTTCAATTAAAAGGAGCTCACCCACCTCACCTCGTCCATATCTTGCCCCATTAATATAACTCCCACTTACATCACCTGCATGAGCAAGGTTAATTTTAACACCCTGAGCAGTCACAGTTGATACTACACCTACTCTCAGTTCATTTCGTAATATCCCTGAATCTGTAAAATGTTTATTAAGATCCATAATTATTTACCTGTTGCTTCACTGCTTTAGCTAGTTGTTCTGCTGGTGTAAGCGACCTTAAATGAGGTATTAAAGAAACAAACTTATTAAATGATCCATTAATAAAATGGATATCGTAACCTTGCTGAGCCAATTGCGACAGTTCTGTCCAATATGGGCTTACTTTTGAAGATGGAGATGTAATATTTTCATAAGCTTTAAAATCAGCGATTATCAATTTCAAACTAGGGTTAGATTTTATTGCCGAAATTATAGGTTCAGATAAATGATCATCATTAAAGCCAAATCCAGCCAATATTAAACATGTATTTGGCTTTCTAAGGGACTCTAAAAATCGAGATAATAGCTCTAAATGAGGCTGAACAAATGCTTGTTGATACTTACCTTTGGCTGGATAAATCAAAACAGCCTTATCAGGTTCTGGTGAACTAGATTCTATAATATCATTGCCTTTTCGTTCCCAACTAACTGACCCATGAAGTTTATATAAATGCATCACACCTTCAATAAATTCATGATCTTCGCTCTCCCTTCTTACTACATCATAATTAAAATAACTCCCATCAAAACGGCGAGTTCTTGTATAAGAAAACCCATCAACTACCATCATTCCTAAATTAGAAGCGGCCGTTTCAAAACACATATCGTAATTAGTTGTAAATACTTTAAGACGGGGATCTCGTACTCTTCGGCGAGCTAATTTTTGCAATAAACTTTGATACGCAGAAATATCATTAGTTTGCGAACTTAAAAATGAGGAACATTCATCCAAAATTATTTTTTTAACCTTGTTAAGAAAAGCACTAACGATTTGATCATCTTCATTAAATGAAAGGTATGCATCACATTTAGATAAAAAATGCTCAATATTTGGATTTTGCATTTCTGAGTATTTAACTAAATCTAAAACTTCTTGAGCATCTTTCGTAATTCTTTTATTGCCAATAGCATCATCAATAAAGTTAACTTCGAGCATTGCTTTTTCCCAAAGATCCCACATACTAGGACCACCCACTTCCCCCAATGAAGTGCCACTACCCGCAAAAAATGATAAATTAGGCAACTGCAAGGATTTCAAAAGTATGTCATTTAAATGTTGTTTATTCTTTTTCACTTGATTCTTTTCGTCACTATCAAGCTCTCTGGTTGCCTCTAATTTGGGCTCCTTCAAAAACAATAAAGTTCCATCTGTTAGCGCCTGCCAATTAGTAGTACCTGGCTTTAAAAAAGCTAGATCACATTCTAAGTTAATGTCTTTTTCAGTTTCCATATATTGTCACCCTTTAATAAATTTACAAAGTAAACTCTCATTTATAAAATGGCTTTAGAATCTAATATTCCATCAGACTTAGTGACCAAATAAATAATAGTAAGTTTTAACTTCTAATAATTTCAAATCAAAACCCTAATACCAACTTCCCTTCAACCAACCCCAACTCAGTCCCCAGCGGCAAGCTCAACCCATCCAACTGATCAAACAAACTCTGCATCTCATCTTCACCCAACAAAGTAGGCTGAAAATGCACGTCTTTATTATAAATATTAATACCCGTCATATTCATTGAAACCACTTCCTCTTTAGTCACTTCAACATTAAACATGCCCGATGTTTGCGCCAATCGACCGTATGTACCAAAGGTAAAGTTACCAATTGAATATAAAATTAAACCATCGTTGTATTTTTCGATGGCTTGTAACACATGAGGGTGATGCCCTACTACTATGTCGGCCCCTGCATCTATGGCGGCTCTAGCAAAGTCGGTTTGGTAGCCGCGTAAGTTGGTGCTGCCTTCTACGCCCCAGTGAAACGATATGATTTGAATGTCACTGATTAAGGCAAGCTTTTTTATATCTTGTAAAAATTCCGATTGTTTACCGTATGCCACACCAAAGCTTTCATCGGTTGCCCAGAACTCTTTTGGGAAGGTATTGTTGTACGCTAAATAGCCTATTTTAATGCCTTCTTTTTCAATAATAACCGGCGCTCTTGCTTCTGTTTTATTTGCCCCTGCCCCTACGTATTGAATGTTAACTTCATCTAATACGTTTTGTGTGTCACTTAATCCTTGCCAGCCATAATCCAGTGCATGGTTGTTGGCTAGGCTGACGACATCAAAGCCTGCTTTGGATAATGCTTGGGCAGTTGGTTGTGGGTCTGAGCGAAAGGCGTAGGTTTTTTCGATGTAGATTTCATCAAAGTTGGTTAACGGCCCTTCTAAGTTTCCAAATAATATATCGCTTTGATCTAATGTGGATTGTAAATTCACAAATGGAAAGTCATAGCCATTTTTAACTAACGTATTTTTTGCAGAGCCTGCTAAAAGAATGTCACCCACAAAACCTAGGGTGATGGTTTTGGGTTCCACTGTTGGCGTGACAATCACTAATGGTTTTTGAGGTTCTTGAACATCTGGCGTAATGGCTTCTATTTCAGGCTCTACTTTTTGTTGAACTTGAGTGGTTTGACAACCTACTAATACAAGTTGAGCGACACACAGAATCGTTAAAATAGGGTTAGTTTGCATGGTTTAAAATTTCCGCTCGTTGAATTTGCAAGGTATCTAAATATTGTAATACTTCATCCAAAACGGTTACGTCAGGATGCAATGCTTTTAGTTCGATGGTTTCTTGTAAGGCTTGTTCAATACTTAAACTTGAGCCTACGTCACTTTGGTTAAATGCTTGTATTAAGTACTTACGCCATTTAACCACTTCGTCTTGTTTTAATGAGTTTGGGTAGTGTTTGCCTCGATACAACAATAATAAATCCGTTAAGCGTTGATCGTCAAATTCAAACAATGGATTGGCTAAGTTGTGTTCGTCAAACTGCAAGCATTGATTTAATTTGGCGCGATCCGCATAAGAGATAAATCCGTTATACAAATCTTGTTGCGCTTCTAACGGATCAAATTTGGCTGGCGTTGAATATAATTCAATGATCTTTTTTTGAATTTTTAAGGATTTTAATTTTTCTAGCTCTGCTTTTATAGCAGGTAAATTTAGGCCTAGGCGTAATGCCGATTGTTCGTTTAACACATTCATTGGCGCAATTATGGGACACTTATTTATGTGTACACCTTTTATACCTATGCGTTGCTCACCTTCTTGCAACTCACTTGTTTTTTGAAACAGACGCACTTTTAATTCGTAAATAGTTAATGATTTTAATTCATCGCAGTTTTTAGTTAAGTCCCAGCAAATCACTTCGTTTTGATTATTAGGATTCGTCGCTAATGGCACAATGACACTTAAACAACCATTTTCAACAGGAAACATACCCGAAACATGGACAATTGGCTCAAAACTGCCGACATTTAATAATTCACTTACCGCATGTTTGCTGCGTTTTGAAAAGGCAAAGTCGTATAGTTTGGGCTGAGCTTGTTTGATTTTTTTGGCAAATTCGATAGTGGCTTTTACGTCACTTACCGCGTCATGGGCATTTTCGTGCTCGATGCCATTAGCAGGACACAAACGATCTAATTTGAATGTCGTTAAGTCGTTGTCGCCTTTTGGCCATATGATGCCTTCTGGGCGAAGTGCATAACACAATCTAGTGACATCTAATAAGTCCCAACGTGAATTGCCGTTTTTAAATTCACGTGAATAAGGATCAAAAAAGTTACGGTAAAATAAAAAGCGCCCGATTTCATCATCAAAACGAATGGAGTTGTAACCCACCACACAGGTTTGGGGACGCATCATTTGCTCGTAAATCAGTCTTGCAAATTCAGGTTCGGGTACGCCTTTTTGTTTGGCTAATTGTGGTGAAATACCTGTAATTAAACAAGCCATTGGAGATGGCACCATGTCTGCGTCGGGCTTGCAAAAAATATTAATCGGTTCTTCAATAATATTTAAATCTAAATCGGTGCGAATCATCGCGATTTGTGCAGGTTTATCTTGTCTGACTTTGGCACCAAAGGTTTCATAGTCATACCACAACATAGTGGGTTGGTTCATACATACTCCAATTGAGTTAGAAATGCGCGTTTTTGCCGCCTAAAAAGTTGTACAGAGTCAGTCTCAGCTGTACCTTTTAATGGAATAAGGTAAACTTGATATCTTGTGTATTTTATTGGAAAATCAGTGGTTTTTTAAAGCTTTTAAGTGCTTTTTAGCCAAATATTAAATCGAAATAGTTTACACGCACTAAAGGAAATTATTTAAATTTTATTTCCAGTTTAACCACTTGGGACACTTAGGACAATCTACATGATTTTTTCACTTTTCAAAAAACCTAAACAAGCTAAAGAAATCGCAGCAGCAAAAAAACCAATAAATGCTGAACCATCCATAAATGAAATGGAAAACAGCGATGTATTATTTTCAAAATTAATTCACTTAAACAGTCAGAAACAAGAAAAACAATTATGCATCCGTATCGCTATGTTATGCAATGAAGGTAAAATCAGCACCATTAAAATCAAGCAAAACATTTCACAAATCGAGCATGTGTTGCAAATTGCATTATTGATTGAAAATACCGACGCGTTATCTCAATTATGCCCCACTGCCAATGAAAAGTTATTCTTACAATTTGCCCAAGAAGGATTTACGGCTAAATCCAGATCTCAATCGTTTAATCGTTTAAGTCAAATTGAATCGTTTGAAACATTAATGAGCCAAAGCAAAGGTAAAGACAAAACCATTTACCGAGCCGCTCAAGAAAAAGTCAATCAATATAATCAAGAAAAAGAAGCCTTACTGGACATTCAAAATCAAGTTGCACACAGCTTAGAATCCATCAACAAGTTAGCAACCAGTACCTATGCCCCTCAGTATGAAGCGAAACTGGAATTATTAATTCAAACTTGGCAACAACATATTGAGCACGAAGATACTCGTTTTCATCCAAGCCAAGCTCAGCTTAAACAATTTGATCAAGCTAAATTAGCCTGTGAAAACACCATTTTTGAAATACAAGAAGCGCAACCAATTCAACCAAGCAATACTCCAGATGAACCGGTAGCTGAAGCCGTTAGCAAATTTGATAACGATAAAGAAACGCAATTAATTGAAACCTGCAAAAATGCCTGCCTTGATTTAATAGACAATCAAAACGACGAGGCTTTTGAAGCTCTGCAGCTTTTATTTGTTGAGACATTTAAAGAGAATTTATCAGACTCAGCCATCAAAGAACTTGAAAGTTTACAAAGCTTTGCAGAAGATGAAAAAACATACCAGAGAGATGCACAACTGGCTCTAAGCTTACGACATTTAATAATTCACTAATGCTATCTTTGCTGTGTTTTGAAAATGCAAACTCGTATAATTTAGGCTGAGCTTGTTTAATTTTTTTTGCAAATTCGATCGTGCCTTTGACCTCACTTACCGCATCATAAGTCCCAGCGCGAATTACCATTTTTAAACTCGCGTGCATAGGGATCAAAAAAATTACGATAAAATAAAAATCGCCCGATTTCATCATCAAAACGAATGGAGTTATAACCGACCACACAGGTTTGTGGACGCATCATTTGCTCGTAAATCAGTCTTGCAAATTCGGGCTCGGGAACGCCTTTTTGTTTGGCTAATTGTGGTGAAATACCTGTAATTAAACAAGCCATTGGAGATGGCACCATGTCCGCGTCGGGCTTGCAAAAAATATTAATCGGTTCTTCAATAATATTTAAATCTAAATCGGTGCGAATCATCGCGATTTGTGCAGGTTTATCTTGTCTGACTTTGGCACCAAAGGTTTCATAGTCGTACCACAACATAGTGGGTTGGTTCATGCATACTCCAAATGAGTTAGTTTTACTAAATATATCCCACTAAAAAGACTTAGTTATCATCAGGTGTCTTTACCTTTTATCGGAATAAGGTAAACTTGATTACTTGCGTATTTATTGTGTTTTTAGGGACATTCAGTATTTTTTAAGCGCTTTTAAGCACTTTTATACTTAATTTTGAATATTTTTATTTATAACAACGCTCAATACTCAAAACAATGGCAACACTGCCAATTTAATTTTAAATTATTTCCAGTTTAACGACTTGGGACACTTAGGACAATCTTCATGATTTTTTCACTTTTTAGAAAACGTAAAACCGCTAAAGACACCCCTGCAAAAAAAGCCCCTGTTATTAAAGAAGTTTCAATTAATGATATCGATAACAGCGAGGAATTATTTTCTAAATTAATTCATGCAAGCAGCACCCAACAAGAAAAACAATTATGCCTGCGTATCGTGACATTATGCAATGAAGACAAAATCAGCATCAGCGACATCAAACAAAACATTTCTCAAATTGATCGATTATTACAAATTGGATTATTACTTGATAACAAAGAGGCATTAACCCAATTATGCCCGAACGCCAATGAAAAATTATTTTTGCAATTTGCTCAAGAAGGATTGACTGCAAAATCCAGAACCCATGCGTTTAATCAATTAACTGACATTAAATCCTTTGAAACATTATTGAGCGCAACTAAAGGTAAAGACAAAACCATTTACCGTGCCGCTCAAGAAAAAGTAAACCTACATACTCAAGCTGAACAAGCATTATTAGAAATACAAAATCAAGTTGCACATAATTTAGAGTCCCTAACTAAATTAGCCAGCAGCACTTATGCCCCTCAATTTGAAGCGAAACTAGAATTATTAATTCAAACTTGGCAGCAGTATATCGATCATAGTGATGCCCGTTTTCATCCAAGCACCTCACAATTAGAACAATTTGAACAGGCTAAATTGATCTGTGAAAATACAATCTTTGAATTAGAAGAAAAACAAACAGCCAAACAAGACAAGCAAACACAACAACCTGTTGAATTAGTCATTGAAGAAGTTGAGACTTTGGATAACGAAAAAGAAACTCAATTAGTTGAAACATGCAAAAACGCCTGCCTAGATTTATTAGACAATCAAAACGACGAAGCTTTTGAAGCATTACAACATTTATTTGTCGACACATTAAAAGAAAATCTTTCAGAATCGGCGGTTAAACAATTACAACGCTTGCAAAATTTTGCTGAAGCAGAAAACACACTTTCTCGTTTGGTTTCAAAATTTGTTGAACAAAACATTAATGAGTCTCAAGCAAGTGCCGAGTTAGAAACTTGGTTTAAGTCTTTACCTGCTGAAATCAAACAGTCAAACCACGAAAGCATTGTCAAAGCTCAACATGCCATTTTTGAGCGCAAAAAAGCCTTCAAAGAGCAAAAAGCGGAACAAAAAGCGGCAATTGATGAATTATTTAATTTATTTAGACGTGGCTTTTCTGCCATTAATAACGGCCAAGTTCGTCGTTCTGCTGGCATTAATAAAGGCATTGAAGATCAATTAGAAAAAATCGATCTTGATAAAGCCCCTGCTATGTTAAACAAAAAGCTTGAAGAATTTAATGAGAAGCTTGCTAAATTACAGGACTGGCACGAATACGCCACCGAACCTAAAAAGCTTGAGTTAATTGCTAAAATGGAAAAACTGATTAATTGCGGCATTAATCCAGAATTATTAGCCAACAAAGTAAAAGATCTACAAACTCAATGGAAACAATTAAGCCAAGGCTCTTCTGATAAACATCAAGAACTTTGGGAGCAATTTAATGAACACGCACAAAAAGCCTATGCTCCGTGCAAATCATTTTTTGATGAAGTTGGACAATTACGTAAAACCAATTTAGAAAAACGCGAACAGATGGTTTTACAGTTACAAGAATATATTGCTGGTATGAACTGGTCAGGTGCAGATTTCAAACAGGTTATTAAGTTATTACGTGCAGCAAAAGAACAATGGCAGTCCTACTCACCTGTTGAACGCTCTGCTTCGCAAAAAGTACAAAAGCAATTTAATGAATGCATTCAAAATATTCAAAAACAATTGGACGTGGAATTTGCAGACAATCAATTAATTAAAGAAAATTTAATTAAAAAAGCCGAAGAAGCCATCACAATCGAGAATGCACGCGAATCTGTTGAAACCATTAAATCATTACAACAACAATGGAAAAATGTTGGGTTAATTGAGCGTAAAACGGAACAAAAACTATGGGAAGAATTTCGTAAAAATTGCGATGCTGTATTTGAAAAACGTAATGCACAATCAAAAGAATTTAAAAAACAGCTACAAGACAATTTAAATGCAGCCAACGAAATCTGTGACAAATTAGAAGCGCTTTTAGCCGCTGATACTCTTGATTTAAATGTAGCTGAAGCCCTACAAGAAGAATACAAGCAAGTGGGAATGATTCCAAAACCATCCATTGAAACCACACAAAATCGCTTTCGAGCAGCAGCGGATGCAATCATTAAAAAGAATCGCCAATTACGTTTATCTAAACAAGAAGAAAAATGGATCAATCTTGAAAAACTGGCAAAAGACGTCGAAGCTTGTGAAGAAGCTTGGCTAAATGAATCCAGTTATGATCATTTAAAAGAACAACTACAACAAGACAGCAACAATATTCAAAATTTACCTTATGATATTATTGGTTTTCAGTCTCGTGTGGATCGAGTTTTAGAAAATTCCATCACAGAAATTGACCACTGCGCCTCGACGTTAAATGAAATCTGCATACGTATGGAGATATTAGCCAATATTGAATCCCCAACTGCTGAACAAGCATTAAGAATGCATTTACAGGTTGAGCGTTTAAAAAATGATTTTGGACAGTCTGATACCGTACGCGAGCAATTAGATGAACTGACAAGACAATGGTATTCACTGGGACCTATTTCAGATGAAGTGCGCGCACCACTTAAAGAACGTTTTAAAATTTGTCGCGATACTATTATTGAATAACTATATTGAATTACTATATTTAACGACTATATCAAACGACTATTAATTTGATCAAATTTTCAACAACTTAGGAATATGACACACTACATATGTGCCATATTCCTTTTTTTTGCATTTTCAAAACACGTAATCCAATAAAATTTTTATTGCACCAAAATAACGCTATCTTTTAAAGCTCTATTTGTTACTATATTCGCCGTTTATTTTAGCTCAAACTCGCCTTAATTTTATGAGTGAGCGCTTAATTATAACTTTTACACTTTGTATATCGGCCAATTAATTGGCTATCTAAAACTGGAGACGACAATGTCACAAAATACATTAAATTTAATCAAAGAGACTGAAGCGAAATGGGTTGATCTTCGCTTTACAGATACTCGTGGTAAAGAGCATCACGTTACTGTTCCTGCGAAAACTGTAGATGAAGACTTTTTTGAAAACGGCCAAATGTTCGATGGCTCTTCTATCGAAGGTTGGAAAGGCATTAACGAATCAGACATGATCATGATGCCTGATGATTCAACAGCGGTTTTAGATCCGTTTACTGAAGATGCAACTGTTAACGTACGTTGTGACATCATTGAACCAAACACAATGCAAGGTTACGAGCGTGACCCACGTTCTGTTGCTAAACGTGCAGAAGCATTCTTACAAACAACAGGCTTAGGCGACACTGCGTTTTTCGGTCCTGAACCAGAATTTTTCATCTTTGACAGCGTTCAATGGGACGTAAATATGTCAGGTTGTTTCGTTAAGATCGATTCTGAAGAAGCAGCATGGAACTCAGGCAAAGCTTACGAAGCTGGCAACATGGGTCACCGTCCAGGCGTTAAAGGCGGATACTTCCCAGTGCCACCAGTTGACTCTTCACATGACATTCGTGCACAAATGTGTAACGCAATGGAAGCAATGGGCTTAGAAATTGAAGTGCATCACCATGAAGTAGCAACAGCCAACCAAAACGAAATCGGTATTAAATTTAACACGCTAGTTAAAAAAGCCGATGAAGTACAAGTACTTAAGTATTGCGTACATAACGTTGCTCACGCTTATGGCAAAACAGCTACGTTCATGCCTAAACCAATTGTTGGTGACAACGGTTCTGGTATGCATGTTCACCAATCTTTCTGGAAAGATGGCGAAAACCAATTCGCTGGCGATGATTATGCTGGTCTTTCTGAAATGGCTTTGTTCTACATTGGCGGTATCATCAAGCACGCTCGCGCGATCAATGCTTTTGCTAACGCATCAACTAACTCTTACAAGCGTTTAGTTCCTGGTTTTGAAGCACCTGTAATGTTAGCGTACTCTGCACGTAACCGTTCTGCATCGATTCGTATTCCTTACGTAGCGTCTCCTAAAGGCAAGCGTATTGAAGCGCGTTTTGCTGATCCAACAGCTAACCCATACTTATGTTTTGCGGCAATGTTGATGGCTGGTATTGACGGTATCAAAAACAAAATTCACCCAGGCGCTGCTGCTGATAAAGATTTATATGATCTTTCTGCTGAAGAAGCTGCGGGTATCCCAACAGTTGCATCTAGCTTAGAACAAGCTTTAGAAGCATTAGAAGCGGATAAAGAATTCTTAATGCAAGGTGATGTATTCACTGCGGATATGATCGAAGGTTACATCGCATTGAAAATGGAAGAAGTAGAACGTGTTAACTCTACTACTCACCCAGTAGAATTTGATATGTACTACAGCTGTTAATTAGTTTTTCTAATTAGCACAAAAAACCCAGCGCATGCTGGGTTTTTTTTGAATTGAATTTTAATTAACTGCGACAACAGATATAAAAAAACCAGCTAAAACTGGCTTTATCATTCTAAATAAATACTATTTAATTTTGCTTAGACTCGACAAAAATTTTAAAACTTTTCATCGCTTTTTTGGATTCACCTTTAAAAATAAACGGCATAATTTTAGCCATTATTTTCAACCAACCTTTGCATTTAAATTCGGTTTCAAATGTCCATTGTGTTTTATTTTCTGACAACTTATGAAATCGATTTTGCACATGATTCCATACTGTGTCGGTTTCATATGTCACACTATATGCAAGTGGCGCCTCAATAGTTAATAGCGTTTCTTTCATTTGTAATATTTTTTTTCCATAACGATAATTTAATTGTGTCTGACATCCCTGCTCAGCTAATTTTCCAGATAATACCTCATAATCAATGAATGTTTTTTGCCATTGATTAAAATACTCAGGGTTGATCATTAAATCAAAAATTTCCTTGATCGGCCTATCAATTGTGGTAATTAATTTATATTTCACTTATTCACTGCCTTTTTTCTTTTTTCCTATCAACATATGCCAAGTACGATCCCAGCTTAATAGATACAACAATACAATTGCAAAAACATAAAACTGTAGAAATAAACTCGATTGATTTTGAGCATAGATCCAAGTCGCACTTGCAAACAACAATATTTCCCAAACAATTTTTAACCAACCGGGAATGGGGATTTCAAAACTTAATAGCGGCTCTTTTGCTTTGTACAGATCATAGTTATTAACGAACACGACATGCACAAAAAAGATACCCAATACGATTAAAACCGCAAAAAAAGATTTTAATCGATGCTCAATCATAGCTTGAGGCCACATATAAAATGCTAGCACCGCACTTAATAATAAAATAAAGTGCCATGCTTGAACATATGGGTGGGACGCATTTATTTTTTTCAATCTAATCAATCCTACTTAACGCTTTTTAGAAATGGACTTAGATTGTTTACCCTCACCTTTTTTAGGTTTAGCCTCTAAAGAATAATCCACTTTTTGCTTAGTATAACGACCTGAATGCAGTTTTTCTTTTTTATCTGCAAATGGATTAACGGTGGTTTTAAATTCAAACTGAATTGGCGTGCCACGAATCCCCAATACCTTACGGAACGTATTTTCTAAATACCGCTTGTATGAACCCGGGACTTCTTTTGTTTGATTACCATGGATCACAACTACTGGTGGATTTGATCCACCTTGATGCGCCATACGTAGTTTGATTCGACGTCCACGCACTAAAGGAGGATGATGAGTCTCAATCGCACCTTGCAATACACCTGTTAAATAATTCGTTGACCATTTTGCTGTACTTGAATCATAGGCTGTATGAATCGACTTATATAAGTGTCCTACGTTTGTACCATGTTTTGCTGAGATAAAATGTTTATCCGCCCAATCCAAATATGGTAAACGACGATCTAATTCAGTTTTTACACGTTCTTTATCGTACAATTCCATGCCGTCCCACTTGTTAATGGCAACCACTAACGCACGACCTGAATTGAGCACAAACCCCAACATATGTAAATCTTGTTCAACCAAACCAACGTGCGCATCCACAACCAAAATGGCTACATTACAATCTTGAATGGCTTGAAGCGCTTTAATAATAGAAAATTTCTCAACCGCTTCTTCAATATTTTTGCGACGACGCACACCTGCTGTATCAATTAATGTGTAGTCTTCACCTTCACGCTCAAAAGGAATATAAATACTATCACGGGTTGTGCCAGCCTCGTCATAAACCACAACACGCTCTTCTCCAAGCATACGATTTACTAATGTAGATTTACCCACATTTGGACGACCGATCACGGCAATTTTAATGCCTTTATGATTGTTTTGCTCTTCTTGATAATCTGCAAAAGCTTCAAGATACGGCTCTAACACCAATTCCATTAACTTTGTCACACCACGATTTTGTGATGCAGCAATTGGCATAGGCTGGACACCCAAACTTAATGCATGGAAATCTGCAGTAACGATGTCTGCATCTAATCCGTCGGTTTTATTAACGACTAAATAGGTTTTTTTATTTTCTTTGCGAAGGTACTCGGCAATCATTTGGTCTGAGGCAGTCATGCCTGCTTTTGCATCTACCAAAAATAAAATGATATCCGCCTCATCTATGGCAGCAAAAGATTGCTCGGCCATTTCATAGTCGATCCCCTCTTCCATACCACTGATACCACCAGTATCAACAACAATATAAGGTACTTCGCCTGTTTTTCCATCACCATATTTACGATCACGTGTTAAGCCGGGGTAGTCGGCTACTAACGCATCTCTGGTTTTGGTTAATCGGTTAAATAATGTAGATTTGCCCACATTAGGGCGGCCAACTAAGGCAATGACGGGTAACATGTTTTTTTCCAGATAGAGACGTAAGCGATTAAAGCTCGCTTACGTTTAAAGATATTATATGGCCGCTTTGACCTTGAATATAAACGGTTTCGTCATATTCAATTAACTGTGTTTGGATGCCTGCTTTGTCTATTAATCGTCTATTTAATGGCTGTCCATTTTTTGTCGATATCACATGCAAATACCCTTCATAATCCCCTACAAGCAAAACACCGTTCACTAAAATAATGCCCGTTGGGTTACGATATAGTAAGAATTTTTCATGCCACTCATAGGTTCCACTTGCCATATTCATAGCAGTAATTGACCCATCAGTTAACACGATATATAAACGATTTGTTGTTGTATCTAATGCATATGCTTTTAAACTTTGAACATCCTTTTCCCAAAGTGGCGAACCTCTTTCCAAATCTAAGACTGTCATGTTTCCATGATTACCCATCACAAATAATTGATTTCCAAAAATTTGCATTGGCGCATCGATATCTAACAAGTTTTCTAATACGTTTGAACTGACAGCACCTTTAAGTGAATACTCCCAATTCACGTCACCTGTTGCGGCATCAACACTAACCACACGACCATTAGCAAATGCGGTAACGATGTTATTCTTATAAATTAAAGGCTCTGCCTGTCCTTTAATGGTTAATTCTGGCTGTACAATTTGGTAAACCCATTGCAACTGCCCTGATTTAATATCAAAACTACTTAAACGCCCATCAATGGTTTGCACGACCAACTGACCATCAATTTCAATAGGAGCATGAAATGCTAAGGATTTTAATTCACTTGACCATAGTAATTCACGATTATTTTTACGATGCTTCAAAAACCCATCTTGATTGACATAACTGAAACCAAGACTGGTTTGTTTAACACCTGTTGAAATTGGCTCCAACCAAAAACGCTCAATCACATCACCAGTTTGACGATCAATTTTACTGATATCGCCATTTGTAGCTACGGTTAATATATAACTGTCATGTATATCAGGTTGGATTCTTTGAAAGGTGGACTCTGAGCCCAAATCTACAGACCAATTAAGTTTAAACTTTGCACCAATTAACGAAACTTCTGCTAATGGTGTAGGTTTACGTTTCACTTTACCGGAAGAACATGAGCTGATTAGCAAGAAAAATGCAAAAAAACTGAAAACCCATGCTAATACTTTTATGTTCATGTTCTACCTTAAAATAATTATTGAGCGATAGTGATATCGTTTAATTTTTGTTTAATATTTTTAGAGTTCAATCTTAATTCAACAGATTGGTCAATCGCCGATTGATACGCAACTTTCGCATCTTCAACGTTACCTTGTTTCACTAAAATATCCCCTTTTGTTTCTAAAAATTGAACCGTCATAGTTTCTACTTTTTTAAGGGAGATGGCGGTTAATGCAGCATCAAAGTCACCTTTTTCAAGAAGAATTTTAGCTTTACGTTCAGTTGCGATTTCAATCATGCTTTGATCACCGCTTTTAGCAATTACATAATCCAGCTCAATCAATGCGTTATCTAATTTTCCAGCAACTACAGATTGTTGAGCAACATTTAAAGCTGCTAAATTAGTATAAATGCTGTCTGGGTATTTGTGTTTCATACCGTTAGAAAGTTCCGATAACGCTAATTGTTGAGCAGAATCTAATTGGGCATTTTCACTTAATAACTGAACAACTAATTGATATTCATCTGATACCGTTTCTTTGCTTTTACGAACTGAATCGCTCCATACGTTTGAACCAATCATTAAAACTGCCAATAGCACCACAATAGCAATAATCGCATTACCCCATTGAGCCCAAAATTGCTTTAATGATTCGATTTGTTCCTGATCTGTTTCGTTCACACTTTTCCCCTTAAATTTACTTTTCTAATATTATTAATAATTCGTTATTCAGCTTGTCCCACTGAATCACATTTTGTTCACCATTACGTAAATCTTTAACCGCAATAGTTTGCTCACTTAATTCGTTTTCACCTAAAATCAAACATACTTTTGCACCACTGGCATCGGCTTTTTTCATTTGAGCTTTAAACTTAGAACCTGTGCAGTCGGTGATTATATGGATATTTGGCAAATGTTCACGTAATTGTTGCGTTAATTTGAACTGAGCAACACTACAACCGTCTCCTGCTGCCACAAAATACACATCTGGCGTAGCTTTAATGGCTTCAGGTAAAGCATCCATCGCCTCTAATAATAGAATAAATCGCTCAACCCCCATCCCAAAACCAGAAGCAGGAACTGATTTCCCACCTAGTTGTTCAACTAAAGAGTCGTAACGTCCACCGCCACA
The DNA here is from genome assembly GCF_045862395.1 of Marinicellulosiphila megalodicopiae. Lineage (NCBI taxonomy): Bacteria > Pseudomonadati > Pseudomonadota > Gammaproteobacteria > Oceanospirillales > Marinicellulosiphila > Marinicellulosiphila megalodicopiae. Next base: position 2,075,682 of record NZ_AP023087.1, on the reverse strand, counting down.
AACTGTACCTTGCGAGCCTAATTCTTTAGTGACCCATTCAAAAACGGTTTTATTGTAATAATCTAAACCACGAACTAAACGAGGATTTAATGTATAAACAACACCTGATGCATCTAATAAGGCTTTTAATTCTTCAAAGTGCGCTTTTGATTCATCATCGATGTAGTCATTAAAATCAGGTGCGCCGTCTAATAATGTTTGCGTCGTGGCTTCTTTACTGTCCAATACTCGTAAAGGGTTCGTATCAATACGGTTTTGACTGTCTTCATCTAAATCGGCTTTGATGCCGTTTAAAAAATCAACCAACGCCACTTTATAATTTGCACGCGCTTCGTTTGAACCTAATGTATTGAGTTGCAATTCTAACGAATCAGTAATACCAAACGCTTTCCAAATATTGCTTGTTAAAATAATTAACTCAGCATCAATTTGTGCGGTGGCCATACCAAAGGTTTCAACCCCAATTTGATGAAATTGACGGTAGCGCCCTTTTTGTGGTTTTTCATAACGAAACATCGGCCCAGTATACCAAAGACGTTGAATCTGATTATGAAACAAACCATGTTCAATACCAGCACGTACGCAACCTGCAGTGCCTTCAGGACGTAACGCTAAGCTTTCGTCGTTACGATCCAAAAAGGTATACATTTCTTTTTCGACGATATCGGTTACTTCACCAATACCACGGGTAAATAAACCTGTTTTTTCAACAATTGGCATACGAACATGTTGATAACCAAAGTTTTTTAATACTTGTTTAATGGTGTCTTCTACATATAACCAGATCTCTGATTGGCCTGGTAAAATATCGTTCATGCCTCTAATGGCTTGAATCTTACTCAAAATAATTCCTCTACGACTTTATTATGACGTCTTCTAACAACGCTTCTTTTATTTTTATTTGTTCACGAATTAATTTTTCAAACCCGTCAACTAACTCTTCATTTTTTAATTTTGTAAATGGTTTTCCATCTAAATAAATCAAATTATTAGGTGTACCACCTGTTAGACCCACATCCACTTCTTTTGCTTCACCCGGCCCATTTACAATACAACCAATCACGGCCACATCTATGGGTGTCAGCACGTCTTCCAAGCGCGACTCTAATTGATTCATTGTGCTGATCACATCGAAGTTTTGACGCGAACAACTTGGGCAAGCAACAAAGTTCACCCCCTTTGAGCGCAAGCGTAATGATTTTAATAAATCAAAACCCACTTTAATTTCTTCTACAGGATCGGCCGCTAATGAAATTCGAATCGTATCGCCGATGCCGTCATTTAATAACATACCTAAACCCACAGCGGATTTGACTGTACCTGAACGCAAGCCACCAGCTTCTGTAATACCTAAATGCAAAGGCTGCTCGATTTGTCCTGCAATTTGACGATACGCTGCCACGGTCATAAACACATCCGAGGCCTTTAAACTTAGCTTAAAATCAGGAAAGTTTAATCGATCTAAAATATCCACATGACGCATGGCAGATTCAACCATCGCCTCAGGCGTAGGTTCACCGTATTTTTTTTGTAGATCTTTTTCTAATGAGCCTGCATTCACACCAATACGAATAGGAATGCCATGATGTTTTGCCGCATCAACCACTTGGCGCACACGATCTTCACGACCAATATTACCTGGATTGATTCGCAAACAATCCGCGCCCAGTTCCGCCACACGTAATGCAATTTTGTAATCAAAATGAATATCGGTGACCAAAGGCACATTAACTAATTTTTTGATTTTACCAAAAGCTTCCGCCGCTTCCATTGAAGGTACCGAGACACGCACAATATCAGCACCGGCATTTACTAAATCATTAATTTGCTTAACAGTTGCTTGTACATCGCAAGTTTCTGTATTGGTCATAGACTGTACAGAAATCGGTGCATCTCCACCGACAGCCACATCACCTACGTAAATTTTACGCGACAACCTGCGAATTATTGGACTTTTACCTTGTTTGTTCATCTATTTATTCACTCGCACCACTTAATTTTGCAACCAAGCATTATACAATTTCACTTCTTCACTTCCTGGAAATTGCTTATTTAATTTATTAGCAAACGTTAATACTTCACTTTTTTCACCTACTGCACTTGCTAATTGAATACCGATCCAAAGAGACTGAGCGGTATGATTAACAGATTCAATATAAATAGCCATTTGATCGTATTGTTTGAAGGCATCGTAACCTAATTTATTTTCACCACTTTGAATATACAAATTAGCCAAAGACAAATAAGAAACAGGCATATTAGGATTAATCTGTGTGGCTTTAATAAATGAAGCAATGGCTTTTTGTGGATTATTCAATCGCATTTGGTTAAAACCCGCCAATTCAAAACATAATGCACGCTTATCAAACGTTGCATCATTGATGCATTTATCAAAATGCACCTGGGCCTGAGTAAATCGAGCTTGGTTATATAAAAACAAAGCATGATACATCGACACTTCTGCCCCACCGCCATGCGCTGCCGCTTTATTAAAGTTTTCTTCAGCTAATCGAGTTTCTTGCTCTTGATCATAGATTAACGCATAACCTAAATAAGCCTTTGGATTAGTAGAATCAAAGTTTTTCGCTTGATCCAATTTTGAACGCGCAGTTCCTAATTGACCTGCATTAATATATTGAAAAGCCAATGCAATATAATTATCCGCCGCTTTTTGAGATTCGGATCTCGGTGTTTCATAAACCAGGGCTTTTCCGCCTGATTTATTCACTGGAGCATAACAACCTGCTAAGGTGACACTCAATACACAACAAAAACTCATTACGATAAATTTATTCATGATGTTTCCTATTATTTATGGGCAATTTGACTGGCGGTTTGACCGTTAGCCACTGCATCAACAAATTTCACGCTTCGTTTTGTTCGGTCATCAAATTGACCAACTAACTGCCCGCAAGCTGCATCTATATCATCTCCGCGAGTTTTACGAACCGTCACATTGTATCCTGCTTCATGCATTATATCTTTGAAGCGATGAATACGATTATTACTTGGTCGTTTATACCCAGAGTTTGGAAATGGATTAAACGGAATTAAATTCAATTTACATGGTGTGTCTTTTAATAATTCTGCCAACTGATGCGCATGCTCTTGCTCATCATTTATTTCGCTGATCAATGTGTATTCAATGGTAATGACTCGCTTGTCTGGCAAATGTTGCAAATAGTTTGCACAAGACTCCAACAACATCGCAATATTATACTTACGATTAATAGGAACCAATTGATTACGTAATTCATCATTAGGCGCATGTAACGAAATAGCCAATGACACATCAGTTAATCCTGCCATTTTATCAATATTAGGCACCACACCTGATGTACTTAATGTGACACGACGTTTAGAAATACAGTATGCATTGTCCTCCATCATAATATTGATGGCATCCATTACAGGCTGAAAATTCATTAAAGGTTCGCCCATCCCCATCATCACAACGTTAGTCACACGACGTTTACGGTCTTGACCTGGAATATCAAAGCTTTTAGCGGCCACCCAAACCTGCGCAATAATTTCAGCACTGGTTAAATCTCGATTAAACCCCTGCTTGCCTGTCGAACAAAATGAACAATCTAACGAACAACCAATTTGTGAAGACACACATAACGTACCACGATCACCTTCAGGAATAAAAACGGTTTCAACGGAATTGCCACCATCCATTTTCATGACCCATTTACGCGTTCCGTCAACAGACTCTTTTTGAACCAAGACTTCAGGGTAAATAATGTCAGCATGGTTTTTTAATTTTTCACGCAATGCTTTGGATAGATCGGTCATATCATCAAAATTATCAACCCCACGTTGATGAATCCATTTCATGATTTGCGCCCCACGAAATTTCTTTTCGCCAAGTTCATCAATAAAATATGATTGTAATTGAGGAAGCGTCATCCCCAGAAGGTTCGTTTTAGCGCTTGATATAATGACATCATTCATAAGGATTAGGCACAGATCTCAGAAGGTTGGAAAAAATATTCTATTTCACGAGTTGCGGATTCTTGAGAATCAGAACCGTGCACTGAATTTTCGCGCATAGAAACAGCAAACAATTTACGAATGGTGCCTTCAGCGGCTGTTTCTGGATTGGTTGTGCCCATTAATTCACGGTATGCAGTAATGGCATTTTCGCCTTCTAATATTTGCACAAACACTGGACCACTTGTCATATATTCAACTAAAGGAGCGTAAAATTCACGACCTTCGTGTTCAGCATAAAACCCTTCAGCTTGCTCTTGACTTAATTGTAAAAATTTACCCGCAATGATTTTTAAGCCTTTAGACTCAATTGTCGCTTCGATTTGACCAAATAGCTGACGCTTGATTGCATCAGGTTTTACGATAGAAAAAGTACGTTCAATTGACATAAAATACCTATAGGTTTGACAGAAATAAAATCGCGCGAATTATACGCACAATCCACTCTTTATGCCATTCAATTCACGATCTGATTACTCAACGATACAAAAGGCAATATTGCTAAAGTGTTAACTCCTTTAGATTTTTTTCAAAAATTGTTTTCTATTTTAAAGTCAGCAAATATGGTTTTCAGAGTTTTTCATAAAATTACAAATTCGGTATAAATAACCACATTTGTTACTTGGATGTTACCTCACAGTTTTAAATTGTAATTTCAATATAATTTCAATAACAATTTTTGGAGCATACCATGCGACTTCCTTACTTACCTTTGATATTAACCCTTGCAATCTTAAGCTGTGATTTAACAAAACCAAATGAATTGGATTCAATCAGTAATACGAATCAATCAACCACGACAGCGGAACTGGATACCTCCACCGACACCCTCACACAAACAGAATCTGAAATCACTACAAACACTCAAACTGAACAAAATACACCGTCAGAGTTGATATTAGATGAAAGCAATGTTCATGCTTGTGATTATGAGCAATTCATTGAAACCAAGTATTCACCAAATGGTACAGGTGCATTAAATAGTCCTAATGAAAATGGTGCAGCGTTTACTTGGAAAATACATATTGAATCAAGGCAGAGCTTAGTAGTCACCATACGATTTGGTAATGGATCAAATTTAGAAAGACCTTCATACATCACACTTGCGGGACAAAGCAAAAATGCAGTGTTTGCAGCCAATAATGATTGGACTGTATGGCAAACTGAAACTTTAAATTTTGAAGCCACCTCATCAGGCAACTATGAAATCACTTTGCAAGCAAATAATGAATCAGGCTTACCAAATATTGATGAAATTAAAATCTCCAGCACGGGTTTAATGAACGTTAATTTAGAATCACTAGATTGCAACACTCAAACTCAAACTCAAACAAATTCTGTAACTGATGGCACAACTTCAACTACAACTTCAACTACAATCGATACCAACACTCAAACAAATACTATAACTGCCACTATTACAGGAACGGATACTGAAACAGATATAAGCACCGCTTGCTCGATTGATCCATCCATGCCAAAACGCGCTCAAATCTGCGAGGCAACAGTAAGCTGTATTGATGGAGAATACTTAAGACCTATTGGGACGACAGGTGATCAAGATCGACCTTTTCGCGCAGAAAGCGAACACTTTGCGGTGTATTGGCATGACGAAAACAGCATCACTCAAGCCCACTTAGATCGTGGCGTCAATATTTCAACCGTCACTGATGCTCAAGTACAATTAGCCCTTGAAAATTTAGAGTTTATTTGGTCACAATATTTTTCAGAGCCAATCAATATGGAGCCACCATTTTGTCATTCAGCTGAAAAATACAAAGCAACGGTTCACTTTGATGATAAAAAAGGTTTGGAGGCAAGCATTTGGGTACGTGATGGAAAAACCTATGCAGGCATGTGGATAGGGTCTGGCGCTTCAGCAGATAAATGGGGCCTTGCTCATGAATTTGTCCATGGCGTACAAATACTATCAGATGGGATCAAAGAATGCGGCGGTGTGTCCTGCTGGGCATATGAAAGTCACGCAAATTGGGCGCCACATCAAATATGGCCCGATGAAGTGCATTGTTCAGAAATGCTTGCAAACAGCACCCACTTACATTACGGCAACACTCGTAACCGATACTGTAACTGGCAATTTTTTGAATATATAAAAGACGCTTATTGTCCAGCGGCTGTGAACGATATATGGCAAAAATCCGCCCCTGTGGGACAACGAGATATTTGGCAAAAACTGATGTATCAGCAAGGCTGGGATATAGCAAGGTTCAACGATGAGTTTGCGCAATTTGCCATGCAAAACGTTATTTGGGATTACCAAAGTCCTGACGGCATTAATCAAGGCGCCATTTATCGAAGTAATTATGGCGCTATTGATGACACGCAAAGCAACTATTCTCAACGACGTTTACGTTTAACCCAACTTGAATCATTAGACAATAATTGGCAACAAAATCGTCGATTTCAATCACCTTATCATTGGGCGCCTCAACGACTTGGATATAACGTAATTGAATTGATACCAGAATCAGGTGAAACTGACATTTCCATTCATTTTAAAGGAATTGAACAACAAAATGCCAATTCAGGCTGGCGCTGGGCAGTGGTTGCAACCAACCAAAATTTAGATACTGCACGTTACAGTGAATTGCAAACTTCAAACGAAGGTCAAATGCAATTTTGCTTTACCCCTGGAGAGCGATTATTTTTAGTTGTCGTTGCCACCCCAACTGAATATCAAAAAATCCAGTGGAATCAGCCTTTTGACGGCACTGCTTATCCTAGCATTTACCGCTATCCATATTTAGTTGAATTTGAGAACGCCTGGCCTAAAGGGTTTAGTGATGGCCAATTAGAACAATGCCCTGCTGGCACACAACGACATGGAAATGGTAACGGATGCGCAACACCAAATACTCCAGCCACGGCATATGTAGGTCAATATGCAAAAGTATTAGGAGGACAAATTGGAGCAAACGCTATCATCAAAGATCACGCAACGATCATTAATGGTGAAATTGGTGACAATGCAACAGTAGGTGCACTTTCAATTGTAGGAGTAGCAAGCAATCCACACCATGGCGCGGCAAATTTTAATGTTTTGGACAACGCAACTTTATTAACCACAATGTACCCAATGGGCTGGTTTCCAGGAGGAGGTATTTCAGGTACTGCAGGATTTATTGGCGATATTGAATATTACTCACAAAACAAAAACAGTGGCTGGTACTACGGATTAGTCGATGATAACAGCACAGGATTAAATAACGTTAATGACATCACCATCAAACCTCCATACTATTGGTAAACACTCACCTTCAGCCCTTTAAATTAAAGGGTTGGTTTTACTTTATTAGAGTGACACCATTTATTAAGCACCCCTTTAAGGTGCTCCTTGACAACCGGTTTTGGAATAAAGTCATTCATCCCAGCATCCAAACACCTCTCCCTATCACCCTCCATAGTATTGGCTGTCATCGCCACTATAATAATATCTTTGTTATATGCCTTTGATTCTGGGTTTCGAATAGTACGACTTGCTTGATAACCATCCATCACTGGCATCTGACAATCCATGAAGACTATATCATATTGAACTTCACTCATTGCATCGAGCGCTTCTTGCCCATTTTCTGCAATATCTGGCACAATTCCAAACTCTTCTAACATACATTGTGCAACCATTTGATTCGTAAAATTATCTTCAACCACAAGCACTTTAGCTGAATATATATCGGAATTTAAATCAATGTTTTCCAGAAGTACATCGGTTGAGTTTTTTTCTTCAGTTTTAGTATTACGATGTGTATGAGTCGATTTTTCTAACAATAATGTGAACCAAAATGTTGAGCCTTTACCAAGAGTACTGCTAATTCCAATTTCTCCCCCCATTAATTCAATAAGATGCTTACTGATTGCCAACCCTAATCCTGTTCCACCATATTTTCGTGTTGTGGACCCATCAGCTTGGCTAAATCTTTCAAATAAATTCATTTTTTGATCATCACTTAATCCAATTCCAGTATCTGAAACTTCAATTCGTATATGAGAGTGATGATGCTCAACATCTTCTAGTAAACATCGAATTGTGACACTTCCTTTCTCGGTAAATTTAATAGAATTGGAAATTAAATTATTCAAAACCTGGCGAATTCTTCCTGGATCACCATATAACCATTTATCATAGTTTGTATTATCGAAATAATTTAAAGCTAATCCTTTCTCCTCTGCCCGATAAAAACAAGTGCTTCCGACCTCATCAATTAGTTGCGATAAATTAAATTCAATGTTTTCAATATTTAACATACCCGCTTCCACTTTAGAAAAATCTAAAATATCGTTAATGATTGCAAGCAAGGCTTCTGCACTATTTTTAACCGTATTAGTATAAGTGGTTTGTTTTGAATCTAATTTTGTACCTAATAAAATATTTGTCATACCAATCACGCCATTCATTGGCGTTCTAATTTCGTGACTCATATTTGCAAGAAATTCACTTTTTGCTTGATTCGCATTTTCTGCAGTAACAACCGCCAATTGAAGCGCTTTTTCACTTTTTCTCAACTCCTGTTTATCAATTTCAGATTTTTCTAACAACAATTTAGTTTGTTCGTTCTTTGCTCGAAACACATTGGCAGCTTGGGCAAGGGTCCCGATTTCATCTTTACGATCAAAACCTGGCACTTGATCCACACTTTCACCTCTGACTAATTTTTCAAATATTTGAGTAATGGATTTTAAAGGCTCACTAATGGATCTTCCTGTCACAATTGCTACAAACAAAACAAAACAAGCACCTGCACCAGAGGTTATTAATAATATTTTTTGGATAAATGATAATTCTTGATCTGTAATTTCAAACACATTTTTTTCATCCTTTAAAAATTCATCGGTTAATTTATCTGCCAAAATCCTTAATTCTGAGGTTTCACCAGCAATAACCACATTAACTAAAAATAAATAATTTCGCTCTGCTTGAGCAGATTTTTTAAATATTTTATTCACATCATCTAATAATTCACCAATCATTTCGATTTTTACTTGAACGTCTTTAACATTATTTGATACTTTAATTTCATTTAATACTAATTTAGTTTGCTTAATATTTTTCCCAATCAACGATTTATATTCTGCTTTTTTATTGACAAAATATTGAACTATATACAACTCAGTTTGTAATAGACTTAACTTCGCTTGGGTAACTTGATCAAAAATTTCATCATCACCTTTAATACTTTCAATAATTTCTAACTGAGTAAATGTTCGATCCAAAGAATCCATTTTAGTCAGCAAATCCACTTCCACTAACTGATCGCGACTCACTCGTTGTTGTTGCAATGACTCTATTTTTTCTGAAAATTGAGACGCACCTTTTTGAAATTGCAGTAAAAGTGAATCAGGGGTTTTAATTTTTTCTGGGTATTCTTGACTCAACTTGTCAATATCAGCAAGCAACTCCAGATGAATATCAATTATTTGAGAGATAACGGTTTTATTTTGTGTATGGCTGTATATAAGAATATTTCGTTGTAATTCTGAAATATTATTATCAACCTTTAACATTAAGCTGGTTCCTGAGCTGACTTTTCTAAAATCATTAAACAGTTGTCGAATTTCAGTCATTCCCGATAAATTATAAACCGTCACCGAAAAACTCGCACAAAAAAGCAATACAAAGCTAACTATTATTCTTCGCCTAATACTTAAATTAAATAAAGATGCATTCTTTTTAATATCCATACTTAAGCCACCAAAAACTCATACCATTTTTGCAATGTATAGTCATAGTTATCCATTACTGTATTCCATACTGCGACATTATTGAATCGATCTATATAGGAGCCACCTCTTCTTACTGCGCCTGCAGGCACTGATATACTTCCATCAGTTCCTCGAAGTGCAATATTTGTTGCCTTTCCTTCATACCAATACCCCCATTCATTAGTCGTTAATAATGGCTTGGACCGCTGTGGATTAGAAATATAGTACCCTTGACGAGCAATAAAGGCCCCTGGCCACCCACTTAACCACCAATTCATATAATCATAAGCAGCATCTTTAACCTGACCATCACAGGCTTTTGACATACACATCACACCATGCCATGCACGATACCCTTCTTTAGGGGCAGCATATGCTACTGGTGTCCCCAAGCCATTTGCAGCAGAGACACCAGGAGAAAACATACTTTCAATAACTACTCGTTTAGTGGTCATAAAATCAACGGATTGAGGCACTGAATTCCAAAAACCTGAAAAATGCCCTCTTTTTTTATATTGCAGTAAAATTTCAAAAAGTTTGTCAATTTCAACAATACTCATATTGCCAATATCAACAAAATTTATTAATCCTTTTGCCTGTGCTGCCAAAGCCAAATCGAACAATCCAATAGTGGGCGCATTAATAATTCCAACTTTTCCAGACCATTTTTCATCTAATAACCAAGCCCAGCTTTCAGTTTCGTACGGCACCCCAACAGGGACGATATCGGTGTTGTAACCGAAGGAATCTACATTATGTACATAAGGCAAAAAGCTGATTTTGCCTGTGAACTTTGAACCTAATTCACCATCTTGTTGTATATTTAAAATTTTGTAAGGGGCATCACCTTTGCCAATTGATGCCTCCTGTATAATTCGACCTTTTTTTGAAATATCATTAATCTCATTCCAATACTTGAGCCTATTCGTTTCAATGGGCTGAATGGCATCTGCCTGCCAAAGTGTTTTAATACTATCTGACCACTGCTCATAAAGATCAAATCCTTCTGGTTGAGTTGTAGCTTTTTGCAACAACTCTGATTCGCCTCTTGCTTCAAACACAAGATTAATCCCTAAATCACTCATAGCTTGTTTACGAATTTCTTCTTGCAATGTTACATGGGTACCCATTACACGTAATGTGGTTTTTGATTTTGCAAAGACATAAGGAGCATTTACCGCGGCAATACCCGCAGATGTACCTTTGATAGAATTGATAAGAAATTTTCTTCGATTAAAAGACGATGCCATGCTCAATACCTTGTTCGATATCTTGTTCGATACCTTGCTCAAACCTAGCTCAAAACCAAGTTCGATACCAAGTTCGAAACCTATAGAGGGTTAATAAAATACTAATGAATGTATTTAGCATAGTTCAAACATAACCAAATGACACAGTGATCTGAAAACAAAGACATTAAATGAAAATAAGCCAGACTTTTGATGTGATTGTTTGTTAAATATTAATTTAATTTGCATCCTCAATTAAATTATTCATTTATTCAACTAATCTAAAATGAACATAATTAAGAAAAAAAAACAAATGACCTTACCACGATTTTCTAATTTTTTAAGTTCGATATTTCTTTGTTTTTGTATTGGATTTATGGCGACATTTGCTATTTCGACACAAATCAAAGTTGTCACTGAGAACTTTCCTCCGTTTCATTATTTAGTTGATAATGAATTACAAGGCACTGTGATTGATTTGATGACGCCTGCTTTGAAAGAGTTTGATATGAGAGTTTCTGATATTGAAGTTTATCCTTGGGCACGTGCATATCAAATTGGCGAACTTGAACCTAATACTCTTTTATTTTCAGTGGTTCGATTCCCTGCTAGAGAAGATTTATTTAAATGGGTGGCACCAGTAGGTTACATTCAAGTGGGGATTTTTAAATTAAAAAATAGAACCGACATTCACATCACTAAAACTTCAGACATTGAAAAATACACAAGTGCCGTATTTATTGATAGTGCGATCCATCATTTTTTCAAACAAGAATCCTTTAATAATTTTGAATTAGTTGGAGAAAGTGATTCTTTAACCCATATGTTAATGCGTGGCAGAGTGGATATCATTCCAGCAAGCAGTCATGGTTTTTTAAGCCGAGCCGCTGCCATGGGCTATGACATTAATGAAATTGAGCTGGTTTATTATATAAAAGAATTAGAAAAAGGGTTATGGACAGTATTTAATAACCAGACTGATGATGATTTAGTATTAAAAATGAAGCTTGCAATACAAAAAGCCAGCAATAACAAAACAGTCATCGCCCTGCCCTTAAAGGGAGTTTCATCTGAAATTAAATAACTGAATAAAAAGCATAAAAGTTAAATGTGAAAATTTATAAATCTATTCAGCTCAATTGTGACTATTCCGATTACGATCAGCAATATTTCTGTATTACTCCAATAAGCTACCGCTATGTAGCGATCAAATTTGAACAGAATAAGATGAAACCTATGAGTTTACATGGAAAATAATACAGTTAACGCAGATATTTAAAATTTAAAAAAGAGCGAAAAGTAATAATTTTTTTGCTACATGTTTAGGTGGAACAAATTGATTTGGTTCAATAATTTGATGAGGATATAATAAAATGCATTTCTAATTTTTTATTCATCATCATGTTGCTTCAACCACACCCAGCACAATACGAAAATAGGGATATTTTTAGTCACAGGACCAAAAGGATGCAACCAATAATTCGGAACTAACCAACTAATGATTAAGGTAAACCCTAAAATAACGATCCATTGCAAATATATTACCCATCTAATTTTTTTTGCAAAGCATAACCAAATCCCAATTATTCCATCTAAAGCACTGCCTGAATAAATTAAAAAAACATGATATTTCATTGGGATGATCGTTTGCTCTAAAATCTCCAAACTGATTTCAAAGGCAAAAAATGCAGAAGTAAGCGCAGTAAAAAGCCATAAAAAGGAAAGACTGAATCGAATCATTAAAAAAACTTAGCAGGTTTAAAAACCATATAATAAAACACAATGATTAAGGCAGAAAATGCAACAAAACCTAAAAACAACCAACAACGAAACATTCGTTTAAAAGCACGATTATCCAACACATTAAAACCTTCTTGCTGCGCAATATTTTTAAGTCGATACTGAATCCAAACGACAAACATCCAACATAAACCAATTAATAGGTACAAACTGCCTACTGTTTGAAACCAAGGAGATTGAAATGAAAATCCTAAATATTGCATAAGCCAACCTCCTGTACAAATTTGCAATAACACAAAGGGAAAAGTAAATAACCAATCCGCTAACACAACATGTTTTGTAATCACTTTAATGACTGTATTATTTTTTGAAACTACCGCCATTAACATAAAAAATGCGATACCTGCACCGGTACCCATCACCACAACCGCCGCTAATATATGCAACAGTTTCATTGTAAAATACATACTTTCCATTTACTTATCCTTTAACTCAATATGCGACTGAATATTTTTTAAAAATGCAAAATCTTCAAACTCTTTTAATGAAAACAAATTCATACAAGGGGTAATCCCTTTATAAACGCCCTCGTTTAAAATCAATTTTTTGGCTAATATCAAACTTGCAAAAGTTGGAATAAATGGACCAATACCATCTTTGGCCACCAGCGTCCAAATTATTTCTTGTTGTTGTTTTTGATGATTTAAGCCCGATAATTTTACACGCATTGCACCATCACCAGAGCCGAACCTTTCAACCTTACATGCTAGATAATAAATAATCCCAGTGTAACTTGCCCAATTTTTAATCCATTTATGTTTTGCCAATTTTGCCATTAGCAGCATAATATTATGCAACCAACCCAACTCTAATCCCGCTTGGAACGTCATGGTTTTTAATGCTGGAAAATATTTTGGAAACAATTCTAAATCTGGGACATCCACATTCGCTAAATGTCGCTTACCAATTCCATATTTAAAATCAACTTTTCTTGAATCCATCCAACCAAAAACTTGCTGCCATTTTTTATTTTTCCAAATTAAAAAGGGTTTCCCCGTGTAAGACAAAATGCCTTTTAATGTGGCTTTACCTCGCTCCGCTTGATTTCCTGGTGCAATGGCAATATCAATGACATGCAATTCACTGAACTGCTTTGCTAATTCACACACAACAGTTGATGACACCCCTGGCACACTACTGGCACCTGACACAATTAATAAATCTGGATTAATGTTTTCAATTTTATTTAAATCTGTAATGTGATTAACAAATTTTCTGTCATCGGCTAAATCAATGTAATGGCAATTTAACTGCAAACAATATTTTGCAATAAATGCATCTTGGCCTTGAAACGGCCCCGATGTGTGAATGATTAAATCTGGTTGAATGGTTTGAAGAATGTCAAAACAATTGTCCGCGAAGATATCAATTTTTAAAGGAAGATAGGTAGTCATTTGATTTGACTCAAATGTGTTACAAAAATTTTGAGCTGACTGTATATTTCGACCCGCGATATACACAGTTAAATCCCTTTCTTTTAAGCTTGGATCTTCAGAGAAAAACTCTGAGATCCGCTTGCCAAAATTTCCGTAACCACCTAAAACCACTATGGTTTTAACGCTCATTTATTCAACCGTTACTGATTTTGCCAAGTTACGTGGCTGATCCACATCCGTACCTTTAATGATGGCTACGTAATAGGACAACAACTGTAATGGCAATGTGTAAACAATAGGCGCAACCACGTCGTCACAATGCACAACATTAAGCACTTTAAGGGTGTCATCGGATTCAAAATGTGCGTTAACATCTGCAAACACATACATTAATCCACCACGAGCACGCACTTCTTCAACATTGGATTTAAGCTTTTCTAATAACTCATTATTAGGTGCCACCACAATCACAGGCATTTTTGCATCAATTAATGCAAGTGGACCGTGTTTTAATTCTCCAGCTGCGTAAGCTTCAGCGTGAATATAAGAAATCTCCTTAAGCTTTAATGCCCCTTCCATTGCAATTGGATACTGCGCGCCACGACCTAAAAATAATGAATGATGTTTATCAGCAAAATCTTCTGCTAATTCCTCAATAGGTTTATCTAAAGTTAATGCGGATTCCAAGGTATTTGGCAGGGCTTTTAATGATTGTATGATGTTATTTTGTTGCGTTTCATCCATGCCTCGAGTTTTCCCAATCGCAATGGTCATCATTAATAAACCGACTAACTGAGTCGTAAACGCTTTGGTTGAAGCCACGCCAATTTCCGCCCCAGCTTTAGTTAAAAAGGTTAAATCCGACTCCCTCACAAGCGAAGAGCCCGGTACGTTACACACGCATAAACTGGATTGATAACCAATTTCTTTGGCCAATCTTAATGCAGCCAAAGTATCGGCGGTTTCACCAGATTGGGATAGGGTAACGATTAAAGATTTTTTTGGAACAAAGGATTTTCTATAACGAAATTCGCTGGCAATTTCGACTGAACAAGAAATATTTGCTAATGATTCCAGCCAATAGCGCGCGACCATTCCAGAGTGATAACTGGTGCCACAGGCAATAATCTGAACATGCTCGATGCCTTTGAAAATTTCTTCAGCATTATGACCAAATGCATCGTAATTGATATCATTTCCATTAAATCCATTTTCCAAAGTGTTTCTAACGGCCGTGGGTTGCTCAAAAATTTCTTTCATCATGTAATGACGATATTCGCCTTTATCACTTGCTTCATGTGAAATGTCGTGTTCTTTTGATTCACGTTCAACCAATTTGCCTTTTTTGTTATAAACCGAAACGTCAAAACGGGTTACCTGAGCCACATCCCCTTCTTCTAAAAACATAAATTTACGAGTAACTGGCAAAAGCGCCATCATGTCCGATGCAATGAAATTTTCATCCAGACCTAAGCCAATCACTAATGGGCTACCTGAGCGAGCAACAACCATTTTTTCGGGTGTATTAGAATCAAGCACCACCGTTCCATAAGCGCCTTCAAATTGTTTGACTGTTTTTTGTACTGCTTCTAACAAAGTTTCACTGGTTTGCAATTCAAAATGCACCAGATGTGCAATCACTTCAGTATCAGTTTGAGAGGTAAATTCGTATCCTGCTTTTTTTAATTTTTCTCTTAAGGGGCCGTGATTTTCAATAATGCCATTATGTACCACTGCGATATTCGCAGATTGCGCGCCATCACCAGACACGTGAGGGTGTGCATTACTTTCACTTGGAATACCGTGGGTTGCCCAGCGCGTATGAGCAATCCCCGTCCCACCTGATAACGGATTAGCATGCAATGCATCGGCTAATTCTTGAACTTTGCCAACTCTACGCGTTCGTTGTACTGCATTATATTTATCAATAATTGCCACTCCCGACGAGTCATACCCACGGTATTCCAGTCTGCGTAATCCTTCGACCAAAATACTCATTACATCTCTTTGCGCCACGGCGCCAACTATTCCACACATATATATTTACCTTAAGTTATGCATACAGGATTTTTACCCCTGCTTGTTCAATTAATGTTTCAGTATCTTGATCCAATTTTTCATCGGTTACCAATACACTGACTAATTCCCAGGACAACTCCAAGTTTGGAATTTTACGCCCTATTTTTTCATGCTCGACCATCACGATGACTTCACGAGCAGATTGCGCCATTACACGACTCAACCCTAATAATTCATTAAACGTAGTGGTGCCACGTGATGGATCGATTCCATCTGCACCAATAAATAATTGATCAAAATCATAAGCGCGTAATACAGATTCAGCCACCTGTCCTTGAAAAGATTCTGAATGTGGATCCCAAGTGCCACCGGTCATTAACAACGTAGGCTCGCTTTCTAATTCATTTATTTTATTTGCAATTAACAATGAATTTGTCATCACCAACAACCCCTCAATGGCATCAAAATGCTCAATCATTGATAAAGTTGTGCGACCTGAATCCAATACAATGCGATGATGAGGTTTGATTAACGACACCGCTTTTTGGGCGATTCGTTTTTTTTGAATTGAAACTTTTTTGTTTTCGTTTGATGTAATTTCGCAAGGAAGTGCAAGGGCCCCACCAAAACGACGAAGCAATAACCCACTTTTTTCTAAGGCACTTAAATCCTTACGTATAGTCACTTCTGAGGTGTCGCACATTTGAGCTAATTGATCAACACTGACTTCTAGTTGCGTATTGACACATTGCAAAATACTATGACGACGTTGTTGGGTGTTACGTTTGGACATCTTTTAAGTTTCGTTTTGAAAGTTAGGCACTATACATCGAAACTAACAATAATCAACCTCCCAACCTAATATTCATTTTTATTCCATCAAAAAACAAAAAAACGCAATAAAGTTAACCTTATATTGCGTTTTTAAATTTAATATTTTTTAAACGGTTACAGACTCATCTGAAGAAACTAGTTTATTAGCATCTTCATTAAATGGCGCTCGAGTTGCGTATGCAACACTGATACAACCTAATCCCAAAACAATACCGCCTGCCACACACATTGGCGTTGAAACCACTTTGATTTTTTTATTTTCAACAATTGAGAGTAATTTTTTATAACTTGAATTTTTTTGTAATTCTTCCATTTTCCCTGCATAAGAAATACAAATAAATGGAGAAATTAGGTTATCGATATTCACTTGTATATCATCAATGACTTTTTCTAAAGCCGCTTCGATCCCTCTAGCTTTTACTAATGCTGTGGATGCATCTTTTCTAAGTAACACAACAGGCACAACACTTAATGCACTGCCCACTTGAGCAGTCAACCAACTTACGCCACCATCTGCGGTTAAACCACGACTGACCACCTGCTCACGTGCATATTTAATATTCGGAGGCATCACAAATGACTGCATATAATCAACCATAGCCTCAACTCTGCGTCGAGTATCAATCATACTTAAGCCTTTTTTACGCAGCGCAATACTATGACAGGCAAATAATGCCTGGCCTGCATAAGCAGTTCCAGTATTCATTACTTTAATATTCAGTTTTTTATATTTGTCTTGGGCGAGTATTTCTGCAATGGCTAGATTTGCATTTTCGTAGGTTTTAGAGCGGGTTCGCATCACCGTTTGAATTAAAATATCATTCTTCGGATTTTCATCAATTTTTTGCAAAAGTATGTTTTTGATCGTATTGACCGAACTCGGCCCTGTATCATAATGCTTGGCATTTAATTTTTTGTTTGTATTATAAAAATCATTAATTTCGTCAGTGTCACGTAACTCTTGAAACTCTTCTTTTTTAATATAGTAATGAATAGGAATCACACCTACATTATATTGCTTCAACATTGATTGAGATAAATCACAATTTGAATCAACAATGAGTGTAAATGACATAACGTGCACCTGCTTTTATATTTTATTATTTTACGAGAGTTTTAACAGTGTATGCATTAGAAGTAAAACAGAATTTGTTCAGAATCCAACTTTGAACATGTATTATTTTTAATTAGATCAAAAAAAAGCCATTGAAAAACAATGGCTTAAATACAGAACGATTAACTTATTCAATCAATCAATGTACTGACAACGATAAGCGGTATCAACAGGTACTTGTAATTTAAACGATGATGATCCATCCACATTAAAATGCTCACCCGTTTTATAAGACGTCCAGTTTTCTTCACCTTTAAGCTGAATAACTAACTCACCAGAAACCACATGCATGATTTCTTTCTTGTCTGTACCAAATTCATATTCGCCTTTAGCCATCAAACCAACAGTAGCTGAACCGGTTGCTTCTTCAAAAGCCATACTGGTTACTTTACCGTCAAAATATTCGTTTACTTTAAACATGAGATTACCCTTAGTTAAAAAGCGCGGATTCTACCGTATTGAACAAATATTCGCACCCAAATTTTAATTCAATAGACATCTAACTCAAAGCCATTAAAATACGCGTTTTTTTCATACTCAAACAGGATGCCATCATGCGCGCCAGTCGTTTTTTAATCTCTACTTTAAAAGAAAGCCCTTCAGATGCTGTTGTGATCAGTCACCAATTAATGTTACGTGCCGGAATGATCCGCAAAGTCGCATCAGGCTTGTACAACTGGTTACCCCTTGGATTAAAAGTATTACGTAATGTGGAAGCGATCGTACGTGAAGAAATGGACAGATCAGGCGCTCAAGAGATTTTAATGCCCGCTATTCAACCGGCTGAATTATGGCAAGAAACAGGCAGATGGCAAAAATACGGCGGTGAATTATTAAGAGTAAAAGATCGTCATGGTCGTGATTTTTGTGTAGGCCCGACTCATGAAGAAGTCATAACAGACTTAGCGCGCAATGAGTTAGCCAGCTACAAACAACTGCCAATGACGTTTTATCAAGTGCAAACCAAATTCAGAGACGAAACCCGCCCTCGCTTTGGTGTGATGCGTTCACGTGAATTTATCATGAAAGATGCCTATTCCTTTCACGTAGGCCAAGAAAGCCTACAAGAAGAATACGACAACATTCACGCAACTTACTGCCGAATTTTTGATCGTTTAGGTTTGGATTATCGCCCTGTGCAAGCAGATACAGGCTCAATTGGCGGCAACGCTTCTCATGAGTTTCATGTATTAGCCGATTCAGGTGAAGATGATATTGCCTTTAGTAGTGTATCTAGCTATGCCGCAAACATCGAAATGGCAGAAGCATTATTACCAAAACCAGAAGCAGACGCACCGTCCCAAGAACTAGCAGAAGTGGATACTGGCGAGCATAAAACCATTGAAGAAATCTGTGCATTTTTAAATATCGAAGCGCAGCAAACTCTTAAAACCTTAATGGTGCTAGCAGCCGATCACAGTGAAGAACAAACAAAATTAGTGGCATTAGTGGTTCGTGGCGATCATGAATTAAACGAAATTAAAGCCGAAAAAATAGAGTCTGTGTTAGCGCCCCTTACGTTTGCAACAGATGCAGAAATTGCAGCGTTATTAAATTGCAATACGGGCTGCATTGGTCCAAACATTCAAAATGAACACATCAGCGTCATTATTGATCGTGCAGCAAGTGTATCCAGTGATTTTGTGTGTGGCGCAAACATTAATGGCAAACATTTAACGGGTGCCAATTGGACGCGTGATATTGCACTTTCGAGCGTTGCGGACATTCGTAACATTCAAGCGGGCGACCCATCACCATGTGGCGAAGGCGTTATCGAAATTAAACGCGGCATTGAAGTGGGTCATATTTTCCAATTAGGTAAAACCTACAGCGCGGCATTAAATGCAACCGTGCTTGATCAAAACGGCAAAAGCGCCGTGATGGACATGGGTTGTTATGGGATTGGTATTTCAAGAATTGTGGCTGCTGCAATTGAGCAAAACTACGACGACAACGGTATCATTTGGCCTGAAGCGTTAGCGCCATTTACCGTCGGCATTGTGCCATTAAATGCCCATAAATCTAAAGAAGTGTCCGAGCTTGCAGAAGGGTTATATAACAGCCTAAAAGAAAAAGGCATCAGCGTATATTTAGATGACCGTGATAAAAAAACAAGCCCAGGGGTTAAATTTGCAGACATGGAATTAATCGGCACACCGCATCGTGTTGTGATTTCTGATCGTGGATTAAAAGAAGGCGAAGTGGAATACAAATTCAGAAAAGATAAAGACAGCCAAAATGTTAAAGCTGACGATATTGAAGCGATGTTATTGAAGTTATTAGGTAAATAACCCGATAGTTTACTAGCATAAAAAAAAAGGGTGACTGCAATAGTCGCCCTTTTTTTATGAACGGATAATGAGTCAATTATAGCGCAGCTTTAATTCCTGCTATTGGCCCGAGCCCCGTGGAAAATGGCGTCGAAGAACCCATCAAATCGATAACCGTATCAATAAATCGATCATTACTTGACTCATTACTTATTTGCCCGCCATTCAAAAATCCTCCCCCAGCTAATAGATATGGCGATCTGATATGATCATGGGCCTCAGCGTTACCTTCATTTGAATACAACACGACTAAAGTTGATTCTAATAACGACTCGCCATTTGTATCTTCAGTCTCTTTTAATAGCTGGATTAAATTAGCCACCTTTTGATCAAAAGCCATTCTATGTTGAATATAATCCGCCTCAGTACGATGAAGTATATTGTGATACTCACCACTGCCATCTAAAACTTCTTGATTTTCCGTTTCGCCGGTTGAAAAATGCACAATATTCGTCATACCAAATTTTAATGTATTTACCATATTCGTAATTTGTAAATCCGTTAAATCATTAAAGGACTCCCCCCCTGTTTTCTCAGGTAAATCCCAACTGACACTTTGTAATTCAATATTATTTTTTTGTGCATTCAATTCATTTTGGTAACGCATTAATTCACTTTGATCTTTGCCTTCAGTCAGATCAATTAACGTTTGCACCTGCTGAATATTTTCCTGCAAGATAGTATCAAATGGATTCGTTGTATGACTCATTACCCACTGGCGAGCTTGCCATGGGTCTGATATTTGAGCAACATTTAACACATCTAAAAACGCCGTATATCGATTACTGGTTAATGACAAAAAATTAATGGTTGAATACACACCAAACTCTTTAGAAAATACTTCAATAAGTGTTGGATCATCAATATTATCATTGTCTACTTGCAAGCCCCCCAAATCACGACCTTGCGCGCCTTTGGTTTCCATGTTGGTAAAAAACACACAATGCTCTTTTACAGACTCATACACCGCACTCACTTCATTCATAACTAAACCCGCAGAGTTTTGAGTTGGCCCCCATTTTCCAGCAGGCGCACCGTAGGGTACATAAAAGAAAATCACATTTTTTGCTGTATTTGCCTGTCTAGAAATTGAAGGCAATGCCACTGAACTTAATGCTGCAACAGATGAAGTTAACACGGTTTGTTTTAATAATTGACGACGGTTTATTTTAGCGTTTAATAAATGGCTCATTTCATTTCTCCCTGTGATTGTTGATCCATGCAATTTTGTAATGGAATTTCGATTTGCTCCACATTATGCATTTGTTCCCAAGTCATCGATTGATCACTTTGTGAGAGTCTTTCTATTTGTTGTTGCACAATCGCAGTGTCATCCAACGCCTTAGTAATGGCCAATTCAGTTAATTCTGTATCTGGCACGGTCCCTAAATAATTAAAGGACAATAACGTTGCTATTTCCCAATTACTTAAAACAAAATCATTATTATCATACAAATCAAAATATGCAGTGTTAGATCTAACATTAAAAGGAATCGACACCCAAGGACTGATATCCATTCTATCTAGGATTAAAGAGCTCGAGTTATACCCTTCTTGCCCAGTGACATTGCCAATTGAGATCACATTAGAGCCCGCAGTTAGATTCACATTTAAATCTAAACGAACAATGGTTTGCCAATCAACTTCAATGGTTTCAACCGATTGGTGATTCACATTCAATTCGAGGTACGGATTCAACCCACCATAAGGCATACCCTTAAGGTAGACACTCAATGCATATTCACCGCTTTGCTCCACATCAATACTAGAGTTTGAATAGCTTTGATATAACGGGATACCTTGCTCATCTAAATCCAATTGAATGATGGGTGAGCCAACTTCAAGCACTTGAGCAAAATCAACTCTCTGCAGAACCTCAATCCCCTCTATTATGGATTGTTTTGTTTCACCTAATAATGAATGAAACAAAAATTGAGGAGAGCTCAGTGCGCTTACCAACGAATATTTCATCGCCATGTTAAAATCATATTGTTCAAAAAAGTCAGCGTGAAAGTCGTGATCGTACAAACGATCGTATGTATGGGTTAACGGTTTGGATTGTCTGTGAATAAGAGGCAATACGTTGTTTAAATATTTTTGTGAACACGCACTTTGCGTTATAAACTCACAGTTAACAATATTTTCAAAATTTTGTGTCTCTGAAAGACTGGCTATTAATTTAGCCTGCTCAGTAAATAATGAGAAGGAAACATTATTGACATCATACGCCAGCTTACTATCGATACCGGTTAGATCTAATACCGCATTATTATATTCATCGGAGGATAATAATGTGGATTGTTTTTGACCGTAATTATGGGATTGCTCACAACTGACATTTAATGGCTGATCAGCAATTTCAATTATTTTTGTGGTACTGGCAAACTCGTAAGTAAATTGAACGGTATACTCACCTCCTTGGGCGTATTCATGACTTACTAAAGATTCAGCGGTAGTTAATACATTACCATCACCAAAATCCCACTGGTATTGCGAAATTTCTACCGCATCCGAACAATTTAGACCTTTGCCTTCCAAAACAACCTGCTGATCGATCATACTATTGATCACAATTTGTGCTGAATATTCCTGCTCACACACCGAAGCATACACGGTAACTTTTGCAGTATATTGCACCCCCTCATACATTGAAGACACCAACAATTCAAATTCATCTTGCAGGGTAAAATCGAATGTATGCGTGAACACACGCCCCTCATCGGTAATATTTGAACCTACAATTGACCATACATATTCTAGATTCGCATCATCAGGGAATTCAAATGCATTGGCTCTAAACACATAAGTGTCATCTTGATGGGTATGAGTGATGGAAAGTTCACCAGTTTGACCAACTTCTGTTTGGCCTTGCGTGGCTGATTGTGTTTGTGTAACTGTTAAGGTCTCAACATCTGACTGGGTTTGAGTTTCTGTTTTGGTTTGAGTAAGGGTTTTAGTTTCAACATCTGAATGCGTCATCACATCTGACTGTGTTTGAGTGATACTTTGCGTCAGTGTATCTGTTTGATTTTGACTTTCAGTTGAAGTGGATAATTCATTATTCTCACTAGTTTCTGACTGAATATTGGTTTGCGTATTTACAACCTCATTACTTGAACCATCATTTTTATTAGCTTCTAGATCTGAGAAACAGCCTGAGCTTAATAACACAGCACTCATTCCCATTATTATTTTATAATTCATTTTTAACTCCTGCGCGATTAACGTTTTTCCAATTGAAAACCCACCTAGTCCCTAGGCTATAAAATAATAACAACAATTTTTTAAATAATGATTTTGATATTAAAATTTGTGACAGCAATTGCGATTTCTTTTTTTATTTTTTATAAATCCACTAAATTATAAACATTCCCATTACAAATACCCTATCTCCCCATAACCTTCCAGGGCCACCTAGCAATAAATAACCAATAATATTAAAATCCCGTCAATTTAAGGCGTTCAGGCTGTAGAAAAATTAAAACCACAAAAAATCATCGTGCGGAGAGTGGCTTAAAATTATTTTTTAATGCCATAACCTATCTAGATTTTAAAAAACGAGGCTATTTTTAGCCTATAAAATAAACAATTTTTTAACTGGTTGTAGAAAGTTAATTTTTCTACAGCCTCTTTAAATTGAATATTTCTAGTTGTACAGCCCACATTACAGATTCACGACAAACAAAAAATCAAAAATACTCTCTCGAAAGTCTGATGTTGATTATTTTTTCATCAGTGATAAGTGGTTACGATACTCCCAACTCTATGGCGGAATTTGCCAAAATCAAGCAAACTTGGCTCCAAAAATATGTCACCCTCAACTCCATTCCCTGCGCAGAAACATTACGTTTTTTTATTGCATGACTTTCACCTGATGAGCTTATAAAAGGGTTCCAAGCATTTGTTCAAGAATCCGCCGAAGGTGACTGCATCGCTATTGATGGAAAGACAATGCGTGGTACTCGCAATTCAATATTTGAAGCCATTCATGTCGTCAGTGCATGGTCAAATAAGCAGGGCATTACTTTGGCTGCACTTGAATCTGTTGGCAAATCTAACGAAATAAAAACCATTCCAAAACTGCTGGATATTATTGATATAAAAAACGCGACAATCACAACTGACGCGATGGGTTGTCAGCGTGCAATTGCTCAAAAAATAATGGATAAAAAAGGAGATTATGTTTTACAAGTTAAAGGTAATCAAAAGTGTTTAAACACTGAAATACAAGCGTTTTATCATAAAGCACGAAGAGAAGGTTTTATTGGAATTGAACATGATTTTTTTGAAGAAGTAACAAAAGGGCACGGACGAATTGAACAAAGAATTTACCACCATGTAGCACTCACCGATTGGATGGAATCAACACAACAATGGGAGGGAGCAAAAACAATTATTCGAGCAGAACGAAAAAGAATTATAAATGAAAAAGAGTCGACAGAAGTGTCTTGGTATTTAAGTTCATTGGATGTGGATGCGAAGCATGCAGGTCATGCTGTTAGAGGGCATTGGGGGGTTGAGAATAATCTACATTGGCGACTTGACGTGATCTTTCGAGAAGATGAGTGTCGTATGAATAGTGGTGCGATGAGCATGGCTGTCATCAAGCGCTTTTGCATGAATTTATTAACAACAAAAGACAATACAAAGCGAGGTATGAAACATCGAGTGATGGCTGCCGCAATTGATGATGATTATCGAGAAAAAGTATTGATGTCTGTATGATTATTACTAGGAGGCCCTGCATAACCTTCTTTGATTCAGATACCAATTTGAATGCCGATGAGTCTAACTATATAATCAATTGATTTTTTCAACTTTTTGCATTTTCTGATAATCTTACCCTCCTCAAAAAAACCGACCCAATAAGAGAGACCCATGGCTTTTGATTTAACCCAAATTGAACAATTAAACGATGACTTCAACAACTACTCAAGTCGTAAAATCATCCAAACCGCAATGGCATCCTTCGACAACATCGCCATTTCATTCAGTGGCGCAGAAGATGTAATATTAATTCATTGGGCGGTTCAATTTAATCCAAATGTACAGGTATTCACGTTAGATACGGGGCGATTACACCCTGAAACCTATGAATACTTAGAACAAGTTCGCAAACATTTTAATATCAAATTAGAAGTACTATCCCCAGAAAAAGAAGCCCTTGAAGCATTTACCCAAGAAAAAGGCTTATTTAGCTTTTACGAAGACGGCCATAAACAATGTTGTGGCGTGCGTAAAATTGCACCACTTCGCAGTAAATTGGCGAATGTCGATGCATGGATAACAGGACAGCGAAAAGATCAAAGCCCTAGCACGCGCTCTATGGTGAATTTAATTGAGCAAGACAAGGCGTTTGCTGGCGAAGGCAGAACCCTTGTTAAATTTAATCCATTAGCCAATATGAGCTCAACGGATGTATGGAACTCCATTCGCGGTAATGAAATTCCATTTAACCCATTACATCAAAAAGGCTTTACAAGTATTGGCTGTTTACCTTGTACTCGCCCTGTACTGCCTAATCAACACGAACGTGAAGGCCGTTGGTGGTGGGAAGAAGACACCATCAAAGAATGCGGACTGCATGCCACCAATAAAGTGACAGACACAATCGCAAAAGGCTAACAATAATAACCATAAGGATTTGGTTAATTTCCCATCCAACTCAAAATTGGTAGTTTTAATAAAAAAGCATGTAATTACGTAATCTTTTGTCTATGATGGAACGATCTTTTTTGACCATCTTGGATTTTTGTTTATGTCACTGGCTGATTCATTATTTCACACCTTAGAAACGCGCCCTTTTGACCAATTAGGTTTACACCCACTCAAAGACAGCTGGGTCATTCGCACATGGCAACCTCACGCTATAAAAATTGAAGTGTACTGCCATCATACAGACGAGCACATCGGCACAATGAGTTGTGATGATGTGCGTGGTTTGTTTTCTATTAAATTAGACAAATGGATAGGCACGTATTATTTAATTGCCCACTACGAAGATCAAAACCAACACAAATATTTTGACCCTTACCAATTTGGCGATCGTGCGTTTCAAGATTTTGAACACACAGCCTATCAACAATATAAAAACTTAGGCGCACAATGCTGCCAAGTAAATATTGGCACTGAGCAAAAACCAAACATGTTAGACGGTGTTCGATTTGCCGTTTATGCACCTAATGCCCGCAGCGTCAGTTTAGTGGGTGATTTTAATATTTGGAATGGCAACGCGACACCAATGAGCAGTCATGTTGATGGCATTTGGCGCATATTTATGCCAAATCTTCCTGAAGGCGCGCTTTATAAATACGAAATTAAAGATCAATACGGCCAAGTATTAACTCAAAAATCTGACCCTGTCGGTTTTAGCACCGAACAATACCCTTCATTTGCAAGCAAAGTTGAAAACCAACGCCGCTACAAATGGAAGGATCAAAAATGGACTGACCGTGATGTAACACCACCACACGCAAGCCCAATGAATGTTTATGAGGTTCACGCACCTAGCTGGCGCCAAAACCCAAATGGCGATCAAGCAGATCCATTATCTTGGATTGAACTGGCCGATCAGCTAGTAAACTATGTGGTTGAAATGGGTTATACCCACTTAGAATTAATGCCTGTCGCAGAATTTCCATTAGATGACAGCTGGGGCTATCAGCCACTTCAATTATTCTCACCTACTTCACGCCTAGGCAGCATGGATGATTTTAAATTTTTCGTCGATCAATGCCATAAGAATAACATTGCTGTTATTTTAGATTGGGTGCCTGCGCACTTTCCATCAGACGCACACGGCTTAGCCAAATTTGACGGGACCTGTATTTATGAATATGAAGACAGCCAAAAAGGCTGGCATCCCGATTGGAAGTCGTATATTTACGATTACGGTAAAACATCAGTTTGTGATTTCTTGTTATCCACTGCATTGTTTTGGTTAGAAGAATTCCATATCGACGGCCTGCGCGTTGATGCCGTTGCCTCCATGTTATATCTTGATTACTCTCGTGAAGATGGGCAGTGGACACCAAACGTTAACGGCGGCAATTTAAATTTAGAAGCCATTGAGTTTTTGAAAAACTTTAACCGTTTAGTTTACCAAAGTTTTCCTAAAGCCATCACGATTGCCGAAGAATCAACCGCCTACCCAGGAGTTTCATCCCCTATTGAAAGTGGTGGTTTAGGCTTTGGTTTTAAATGGAACATGGGTTGGATGAACGACACGCTTTCATACTTTCAAAAAGATCCAATTTATCGGTCTCATCATTATGAACAACTGTGTTTTGGTTTTGTTTATTGTTTTGATGAGAACTTTGTTTTACCCCTTTCTCACGATGAAGTCGTACACGGTAAAAGATCAATTATTGATAAAATGCCTGGGGATTTATGGCAAAAATGCGCAAATCAACGTGCGTTAGCTGCTTGGCAGTTTGCACACCCGGGCAAAAAATTAAATTTCATGGGCATTGAGTTTGGCCAATTTTCAGAATGGAATTTTAGACAATCATTAGACTGGCATTTATTAGAATTTGATCATCACAAACAAATCCAAACTCTCTATAAAGATTTAAATCATTTTTATAAAGGTGAAAAAGCATTATACGAAACCGATGCTAATTATGAAGGATTTAAATGGATTGAACGCATTGGACATCAGCAAAATATTTTAGCCTTTGCGCGCTTTGATGAAAAATTTGAGAATGAAGTACTGGTCATTGCCAATTTAGCACCAGTCACCCACGACAACTACAATATTGGCGTAGACAGTGATTCAACACTGACAAATTACGAAATCATCATTAATACCGATGATGAAAAATATGGTGGTAGTGGGTTTACTAAACAAATTTTATATCAAGTCAATCCAATTGCGGCACAGGGATACGCTCATTCAATTTGTTTAAATATCCCGCCTTTAGCCACCGTTATATTAAAAAAGAAATAACAAATGCCCTTATAAATAGCACGGCCAAATACAGCTTATACTTGGCAGTGCTATTTTATCGTTTAGCCCACCTTACAAACTCATCCTCTAGATCAATTAAACGTTCTCGTATTTGCACATGTCCGATATTAATTTGAGAACGCTCCAACAAAAGCAACTGACTTAACCAATATTCTGACTCAGGCCTTTCTAATAAAAAATATATAAATTGGCCACTTTGAATCTGACTTAAAATAGCATTATTCCCCTGTTGTGCATGATTCGCTTCCAATGTAAGCATTTCATCCATTGGTATTAAACGAGAGGATATTGCCATCTTATTGATATAACGATTATTTTCAATATTTTGATTTATCTCTACAAAGTTTCCATTTTGTTCAGCATTTTCACAATTTTCAGCAATACCTTCATTTAACCATCTCACCCGATTCTGGGTAAATTGATGCAATACTCTATGACAGGCTTCATGTTTAATGGTCTTAAAGGTCTCTTGGTTGGATGCTTGGCGTAAAACTGTAATTACTTTATCACCCAAAGTATAATAACCTGAGTGACTGATTATCCGACCAATTTTGGACTGCTGCATGTTAATAAAAGTATCAAAATCGTGTACAACTTTTATTTTCACAATTAATGATTGATTATTATCTATTTGAGGGAAAAAATAGCCTTCTATGACAGAATATGCGATCGACACCTGCAGTTTAATATCGCGCTCAAATTGCTCGGAAAGCTCAAAACCAATAGATTCAATTTGAACAGTAATTTGAGGGTTAACAGATTTAAAGGATAATCCCGCATCCTCATAATAGGTTTCATGCTCATTAATTTGATAACCATAATCAGTGAAACTGCCATGTCCATTTTCATTATAACTTTCAAAAACATTCGCAATTGCAATATTTGTATTGAACAAAAACACAATTAACAGAACACTCAAACGACCAACATTTGCACACCATTGAATTCTCATGGGAACTGATACCATATTTACTTCCTATTATAAGCCTAGGTTTGTCCTTAAATTTCACCGTAACATTTTGATTAATAAATGTATCAATACGTAAAAACGAATTATGAATTATGAATTATGAATTCTTGATGAGCTATTTTCCTTAACAACCCAATGACTAAGATACAGGTATTTAATTTTCAAACCATTATCAAATGTGTTTTTAAATTAAAAACTCAACAAAATAAACAATAGTAAATAACGTTAAAATTTTCAAATGAATAAACAAATATTTGAACCCCATTTAAATCAACCATTCTAGTGGCTATGTTTAACATTTTTGTTGCTACTAGCAAAATTCATTTCACGATCTATCCTAAAGTTATACCTTAATGTAGATCGAAGTATGAACCGCCAACAATTTCAAAAATTAATTAAACAAGCCGCTAAATTAGACCCGGTACAAAAACAAAAGCTTGTCCAAACACTAACATTGCAAGAAAACCCCATTTTAGAGCGCCTAGCAAAAGAGTGCATTTCTCATGGCAAGTGCATTCATTGCGAAAGTGAGCGTTTGCGAAAATACGGCAAAAGCAACGGCCGCCAACGGTTTTATTGTAATCATTGTCAAAAAACATTTGTTTGCACAAGAGGCAGCGCGTATTTTTATCAGCATAAAGCCGATAACTGGCAAACCTATTTAGAGCACATGCTGGACCAAGACAGCATTCGGGTTTGTGCTACAAAAGTGGGCATCAGTTCGGTGACGTCTTTTAACTGGCGCCACCGTTATATGAATGCAGCCGAAAACACCTTTGAAGACACCTTTGAAGACAGGCTTGAAGGCATTATTGAGGCTGACGAAACTTACTTTCGAGAATCTAAAAAAGGCGAGAAATATCTTAATCGGCCAGCGCGAAAACGCGGCACAAAAGCCTCAACAAAAGGCCTTAATAATACAGATTGGGTGGCAGTGTTAACCGCGATGGATCGGAATCATCACGAGTTTGATCATGTTTTAAAACAGATAACCGGTGACGAAATCGAGATGTATTTAGGCTCAAAAATTATGGATGAATCCATTTTATGTACTGACGGCCAGCCTGCGTATCATCGAATTTGTGAAAATCATCATTTGCATCATGTGGTGTTAACCAATGCGCGTACTAAAGAAGGCGTGTTTCATATTCAAAATATCAACAATTATCACTCACAATTGAAGCAGTGGTATTTAAAAATGCATGGGGTGGCGAGTAAGTATTTACCGAAATATTTGGGGTGGTTTAGGATGTTGGCTTGGCATAAATATCAGGTGTTTTCTGAAAATTTAAATGAGCAGGAAAAATTGTTAGAATTCAAGCTGTTGCAGATACAGCAACATAATTTTTAAACATAGCTATTCAATTTGTAGTTGTAAGGAAATAAAAAGCTGAATAACACTTTTCTCAAAAACAACGCTTCATTAACAACGATTAACAATGATGTCCTCAGGATTCAAAATTTGAAAACATTCCATATAAACTGCTACGACTGTAAATCAGGAATACTTTTCAACAAGGCAAAAAAAAGCCGACTTTTTCAAATCGGCTTTCTTTATAAAAATTTGGAGCGGGAAAGGAGGCTCGAACTCCCGACCCCAACCTTGGCAAGGTTATGCTCTACCACTGAGCTATTCCCGCAATTAAAATTTAATTAAAAATTTCAATGGTACACTTTAGAATTACTTCTTTAGCGCAAAGAAAGTTAGTTAACTAACTCTTTGTATCTTGAAGTCATTCAAATCATATTTATGATTGTAAATGGCATCCCCTAGGAGACTCGAACTCCTGTTACCGCCGTGAAAGGGCGGTGTCCTAGGCCACTAGACGAAGGGGACATTTTGCTTCACTTCAAAAGTGGTGCGTATATTACTGATATTTTTAATCGACGCAAGCTTTTTTTGAAAATATTTTTAAAAAACAACATCTTAGGACGCTTTCTTATTTTTCGCATCCAACATTTTGGCCATTTTTACAATAATTTGATCTTTAATTTTTTCTCTAATTTCAGCATTTAATTTACCTAAAAGCTGTCGATCCAATCGTAAAAGTACACATTCTTTAGTTGCCACAACGGTTGAAGATCTAGGTCTATTTAATAAAAAAGAAAGCTCACCAAAAAACTCTCCGGGTGAAATTTCGGCAATACTATGACCCACCCCCTCTATAAAAACATCGGCTTTTCCACTCATCAATACATAAAACGAAGTATCTAATGTCGATTGTTCAATTAGCTTGTCATTTTGTACTGCATGATAAAAATGCGCATGTGCTACTATTTTTTCACGCTCAGTTGGTGAGAAATTTCTAAACAACGGTATTTTTTCCAAAATAAAGATCATTTTGGCATGGCTAAAGTTGGTAGTACGTTTCATAATGGCCCCTCTTTTTTAATAGAATAGCTTATTTTTTGAGAACCGTATGACAAGTGAAGTGGTTTGGGTGGATTTACCCGTGACAGATTTAAAACGCGCTATGACATTTTATAGTGCTATTACCGCGAGTAAATTTCATCACTTTAGTGAACAAGTCGCCGCGCTTGATCATAAATCTGGCCACGCTTCAATTTGTTTATTTCAATCAACAGATGAATCCCCATCCAAAGAAGGCGCACTAATTTATATTAACCTTTCTCAATCCATCGAAAATGCTATCAAACAGGTAGAAATTAATGGAGGTAAAATCATACGCCCTATTCATGAAATTCAACCTTATGGTAAACGAGCCATCATTTTAGATAGTGAGGGCAACCGCATTGCGCTTCATGAACCCTTAGATAATTAAAGCCAAATGAGCACACATATATTAAAAGTTGGGTTACTAATAAACCCTTGGGCTGGAATTGGCGGCCAAGTTGCCTTGAAAGGTTCAGATGGAATCAATATTGTTAATGAAGCGCTTAAAAGAGGCGCAACACCCTCATGTGAAAAAAAAGTAGAGCAATGCTTTACATTATTCAAACAACTAACTGACAATTCAAAAATTCAATGGATTTGCGCACCTGGAGAAATGGGAGGCCACACACTTAAAAAAATGCACATCCCATTTAATCCAATTAATTATAATGCGCACAGCCCCAGTACTTCAGCTGACACAATAAAAATTGCTCAATTATTCATTCAAGAAAAAGTTGATTTAATTTTATTTGCAGGAGGAGATGGAACCGCACGCGACCTTTATACAATTATTGGTAATAAAGTTCCTGTTTTAGGTATTCCTGCAGGAGTAAAAATACACTCTGGGGTTTACGCTATTACCCCTCAAGATGCCGCACGGTGTTTAGCAGAATTAACCCAAAACCCAATGATGCAAATAACCGAACAAGAAGTTCGTGACATCAACGAAGAAGCCTTTAGAGCGAACAAAGTTCAAACTCGTTTTTTTGGTCTAATGCATACACCAAGTAAACCGCAATACATTCAAGCGGTTAAATCATGCGGTATTGAAAGCGACGAATTACTCAATGAAGAAATTGCTGATTTTTTAATTGAAACTTTAGATGAAAATACTTTGTATTTTATAGGATCAGGGAAAACATTAGACTGCATGATGCAAAAATTAAATTTACCCAATACTCTATTGGGGGTTGATGCAATTATGAATCAAAAAATCATTCAATCTGACTTAACCGCCAATAACGTTTTAAATTTAATGAATCAACATACTCATAAATTATTATTGAGTGTTATAGGTGGACAGGGGCATATATTTGGACGTGGCAACCATCAATTTAATCAATCTGTATTAGAAAAATTAAGCCCAAGTAACTTAACAGTCATTGCCCATAAACGAAAATTATTGAATTTAAATAATCGACCGCTAATTATTGATTCATTTGATGAAAATTTCAAAAATAAACTCAATAACCGTATAACCATTTTAACGGGTTATGATCAATGGGTGTCCTATCCAATTAGATGAATGAATATTACTTAATAAATAAACTAACAAACCAACCAACCAACAAACCAACCAACAAACCAAGCATTGCTCAATGAACCATTTAAAAGCTCCGGTATTACCAAATTTTATTAAAGGATCAACTTCCCATAAATAAAATTTAATCATTGACTGAAGATAATCACCGTCAATTATTTCATTAATAACAAGCTCACACTCGCTACACTGAGTTTAAGTTTTAGTATTTATTAAATAATTTACAGCATATAACGACTTAATCTGATGTTTTTTTATAAACAAATGCTGCACCCATTGCAGTAGAATAGTTTAAATTTAACAAAGTCTCATTTACTTGCTCTGCGTTTAAATCAAATGTATTTAAAACGTCACGGTTATTTGAATCATTAAATTATAAATTATAAATTTGAAAATTAGCATTGGCTCCCGAAGAAAAAGCACTTTCATACAATACCGTTCATTTTGCAAAATTAGATTCAATTTTAGTCAACCCTATATGATTATCGCCTCCAAACACAATTCCAGTAGTCAAAAATTTAATTGATAAAAATAACATGACAAAATTGATTCTATATCATTACATATTAACGTGAGATCTTAATAATCATTTTTCCAAAATAACTCAACACCACTATCCAGCTCGTTTGTTCCACTATACGTTTTAAGCTCTACATTTTCATTCAACTCTATATTTATCAATCCACTTACATTGGATTGATCTTGAGAGCGTGACGTCCCCAGTTGCACATATACTTTATCATTAATATATTTACCAATTAATAATTGCATCGCGCCATCTATGGTTTGCACATCAATATTATCGACATCTAAAAAATCTGCCGTACTTCTAATAACGTCAAGTTGAGAGCCATTATTTTTAAGGTATGATAACGCTCTGGCTAATCGAATGGCTTGAATAGCGTTGATTTTTTCAACTGTTCGACCAAACATTAATTGCGATATTAATTGATCCTGATCAAACACCGGGTTCGAATTTAATTGAATATCATATCGACCTTCAATTCCTACAACCCTTGCATAATATTCAATCCCTTCACGCTGATGGAATGCATTAATATCGACAAAAATATCATCATTTTCAATGCGAAACACACCTTTTTCAATTTCAAATACTCGGGTAAATAGATCAAACCTTCCATTTAATAAATCAAACTGAGCGGATATATTGGTATTTTCTAAATCACCATTTATTAACGCTTTTCCCGTTAAAGCCATATTCACTCCACGGCCCGAGACTTTAGTTTTTTTATCTGCAAACACCTGAATATCTAGTTTGATATTTTCATAGAAATCAGGCAATAATGCTTCATCATTTAAATGCATTTCAGTTACGATTATTTCTGGCACACCAATAATTTGAATTCGGTCCAAAAATACAGACAACTCTGTCGCATCCAAATTTCCTGACACCAACATTTTTTCAAAATTTCCCTGAGCGTTTAACACCCCATTTAACTTACTATCCACATCAGGGCGATCTATTAACTGAGCATTCACAAATTCCACTTTCAAATTCACATCTTGTAAAATCTCTAAAGCAGTTGAACTTAATTCATTTAATCGAACCTGCCCACTAGCATTAATTCTTCCTCGATTATCCAATTTAGATTTAACATCAAGTGTCATTAAATTATCAATCATTTTGGAGTCAATCGTAAATTGACCAATTGATAATCCCAACTCTTCATTATAATACTTACCTTTTTTAACACCCATTTGACTGTTTATTTGAAATTTAGATTGTTTATTTGAGGCATCTAATGTCAGATCCAAAGCCCCACTTAACCCATCGCCAAACTCTGGAACCAGCTTAGACAAAGACCTTAATTGCCCCTTTAAACCCAACAACACCTCCCAATTAAAATTTTGAGGGCTACTCACCATAACCTCAAAATCCCGATCATGAATCGCTGTTAAATTGATTTGATTTTCTTGATCAATGGTCAAACTTAATGTTTGAAAAATATTCTTATCCTCTGTTTTCACGTTATGCTCAAACAAAAACTCAGAAGGTTTTGCAGTTAATCTCGTGGCTGCCTTAATTGTAGATTGAGTATTTAAATTTAATTGTACATTTGACAACTCACCAAATACTCGCCCCTTCGAAGCTATTTCTCCTTCTACTAAAAACAAAGGTAAATCCAAATTCAAGCGCGATTTAATTATTGGATAAATCGCCCCTACATTTAGATCAAATACATAATTGAAATCTGCTTGTCCTAAAAGTAAATCTTCACTTAGAAAATCATGAACATACTGACCATTTAAAACCACCTCTACATGATCCAACATAGTCAGATGGAATTGATTCACATCCAAAAACTGAGTATTCCATCGACTATCGATTACTAGTTTAATTGGGACGTCTTTTTCTAAACTTAATAATTTCACATTTATTAAAACCGTGGGGTCTGATACTTCTCCACTGACATCAATATTAATATCACCAGTGACTTCGTTAGACTCATAATTTATATAATTATTACTATGTATTTTAATATTTGGGGCTTGAAACGTACCAGTTAACCCTGCAGCCCCACTAACAACCCAATACCAAGGCTGCTGCTCAACCATGCCATAAAACCCTAATATATCAATTACAAAATCTGAATTTATTTGATCAAACTCAATTTGAACATCATTTTCACCATCCAATGAAATTGTACCTTTCGCATTTAAAAACATATCAGTATGCGTAATTTTCAAATTCAAATTATCAATAATGATATTATTTAAATCAATGAAGTCTGTTTGAATCTCAGCCATCACATTTTGAGAATTAATAGTTGTATTGATATTTAAATCAACAGATTTTAATTTAAATAGTTCGTCATCGAAATGTAATTGATATCCCCCCTTGATCTTTGCATTCAGAAAATCTTGATACCCATACACTTCAGACTTTACCCCCCCAACTAACTGATCAATATCCACCCACTTTTGAAATTCTAAATCTGTTAAGGCACGATACACCCAGGGTATTGATTGGATTTTTTGAATATTTAATTTATTTTTGATATCGATTGAGCCATCTAAAAACGAATATTCTCCTTCTATCTTTAAAGTATTCTCATTATTTTTCAATTTGAAAGAATGGAGCGTAATGCTGTTTAAATCTCCAACAGCATTCAAATAAATATCAGCTTGATAAGTCTCATTTTCATATTCGTCAATAACCATTGCATGCAAGTTAGTAATATATTGAAACTGATCAAAGGAATCTAACACATCCAATTGCCCGTCTAACCACCACCTTAAAGATTGTGTATAATGAAAATCATAATCCATAAGTAGGGCTTGAATATCAACTGAATCTACCTTAGTAAAATCAACTACAAAGTCATTTTCACCTTCCAAAGAAAACAATCCTTTTGCTTTTGCTTTTGAATCACCTAATGTTAAATCAGCCTTAAAATTAATGGCATCCATTAGTTCCAAATCAATAAAGTCAGCATTAAAATCTAGTTTATATTGTTTATTATTGTAGATAACCCCTTTTGTTAAGACCTCGATATCATTAAGCATAAATTGTTCGGCATTC
Organism: Marinicellulosiphila megalodicopiae; assembly: GCF_045862395.1. NCBI lineage: Bacteria > Pseudomonadati > Pseudomonadota > Gammaproteobacteria > Oceanospirillales > Marinicellulosiphila > Marinicellulosiphila megalodicopiae. The sequence continues at coordinate 2,038,845 of NZ_AP023087.1, read as the reverse complement.
ATGACAAAATTGGTTTGCCCTAAGTAACTTGCATTTAATACATCATTTGCTGGCAATACATTTTCATAAAACAGCGCCATATTTTCGTCAATCAAAAATATTTTTTGTAGCGCCACATCCGAGACAAACTCGTTGTAAAAAGGCAATGTTTTTAATTGAGTCAGATTAAATTTTGCATCAACATTAAGTGCATCATTAAATATATGATAATGCCCATCGATCATTGTTGTATTTTCTAAATTCTTTAATGTTATTTTCTTAATATTTACTTCATCTAGATTGCCTTCGGCGTTAAAAGAGACATCCAAATATTGTTTTTCATCTATAATTTTTCCTTTAAGATCTGCTGTCCATTTCACACCCAATTCTTTTGAAAAATCAATGTTGGCGGCCATATTGCCTGATGTAAAAAATTGCCCTCGATCAAAGGGCTTTATAATTTCAATCAATTTCAACCCATAGACCAACTCATTAAATGAATGTATATCAAGTGATAAATCCGCCAAACTGTTTTTTAAATCCACACCACCTATTAAATTAGCATTTAAAAAGCTGGATTTAATTTCACTTTTAATAGAATACAAATTAGATGCAATATTATTTACATTAAAATCCAAATACATTGGCTGTTGTTTCAAAAAGCCATCAAGAACAATATTTGTCATAATATTTGGACTAGAAATATTTCCTTTCACTTCCATATCGGCCTGTATTTTTCCAGTAACATCATCCATTTGTACATCAAAATATGGCAATACTGTTTTGACATCTAAAGCATCTACACTCAGCTTAGAATCAACTGTACCACTTTCAAATATTGAGTTTAATATCACGACTGCTTCATTCACTTTTAAATCCATTTTTATTTTTTGATTTTTATTAAAATCTAATGACAGCCAAGCATTCAAATCAAACGATGTATCTAAATCGAAATTATTATATTGAACCTTTGAATCTTTTGAGTAAACTACTATATGAGCAGTATTATTATGATTAAAAACGATACGTCCATTGCTTGTTTGTTTTATATTTTGGTACCCAAATAATTGATCCATTTCTACATCAATTTTAAAATCAAACATTGATTTAATTGACTCATCTTTTTTATTTATTACTGATTGAGAGATATTCGCACTTATGCGCTTATTATCAATCGATACACTTAAATTTGCATTTGGCCAATTTTGATAAGCGTTCCATTTTAGCTCTCCAATAACCTCTAATGATTGATCATTTGTAATGAATTGATCAACTCTTAAACGATCAACATCAATATTAATTGGAAAACTTAGCTCTAGATACTCCGCATATTCTTCCAAACTTTGAAGAGGTTCTGTAGATGGACTATTATTAAAATAATCGTCCAGTGAAAAAGCCCCAACCTCTAATGAAGTGATATGAATTTTTTTAGCAAACAATGACATCCAATTCATTTGAATATTGACGGCCTCTATCATCGCTTCATCATATTTAACAGCTTCAATATTAAATACTGAAAATTTTGGGCTTGAAATATTAGACAATTCAAACTCTGGCAACCATTTATGAGCACCCCATGAAACTACAGATTCTCTCACCGATGAAAGATTCATTAAGCCAATCAACAAAATAACCAGCAAAACAATCATTGAAAACATTACAATCAATATCTGAAATACTATTTTTTTAAGATGTTTTATTTTATTTAAAAACTTCATTAATAAGACTGCCCAATACTTAAATAAAATTGAAATTTTCCTGTATCAACAGTGTATTTTTTAACAGGCACTGCCACATCAATCCGAATAGGGAAAAAAGAAGTGTGATATCTAACCCCTAACCCTACTGCAGAATACAGGTCTGAATTTTTGAACGCTTCCCCTTCTGTGATTAGCTGCCCTGTATCATAAAACGCGACAATTCCAATGGTGTCAGTAAATCGCATTCTTGATTCAAAATTAAACACATTCGATTTAATTCCACCTAAACCCTGTGCATCAATTTTTTGAAAACCAAACCCCCTTAAATTATTCCCCCCCCCTAAAAAAATTCGTTCATCTCTAGGTAACAAATTTGTATCGTTAACTGAAATATAGTGACCTTCATATTTAAAAGCGAAGGTTATAGGAATTGAAAGATCTATTGTAAAGAAGGTTTTACCTTGTATTTGATAATCAATAAATCCAAAGGATTTATGCTGTACATCCCAAACAGGTGTATAACCTACTTGAACATATTGTCCTTGCGTCGTATTTAATGCGTCATTTCTAATATCCCATGTGAGTATATTTGGTAAAAACACCTGATCTAACCTTTGTTGAAATTCATCTATATCTTGAATTTTATTGGACAGTTCGATGGCAGTTTTAAATCTTGTATACTTATCTATTTTTTTAGTTAAACCAATTTGATTAACTAATTCAATAGAAATTTCTTCATTATAATTTTCTCGGTGCAAACGAGTAGAAGCATTAAAACTAGTATTAAAAAAATGAGTTTTGGGTAACGTGATATCCCCCAAAAGGGATTGTTCATAACTACCTATAAATCCATTTATATTTATTTGCTCGCCTTTATTAAATACATTCCTATGTTGCCAACCAGAACTAACATATAACCCCTCTGATGTATTGACTCCCACACCTATTGAAACAGTTTTATGCTTTCGTTCAGTAATATTTAATTTTAATTCTATAATTTGTACACCATCTTGTTGTCGCCTAATGATTTGGGTATTAATTTTCGCAACCAGATTCGTGGCATATAATTTTAACACTGCATTATTAATTGAGGATTTAGTCAAACATTGAGATTTTTTTAATCCCAACTCTTTAATAAACCAAGCTTCCTGAATAGTTTCCAAACCAGTGATACTGACTTTATCAAAATAACTTTGCATGGATTGATCGTGATCAAAACTTACGAACGCTGAGTTTGTTTTTGAATCGATACGTACATCATAATGCAGTTTTCCATCAACAAAACATTGATGCTCATTAATGCCTTCATTAATTAATTCAAATGCATCTAAAATATTTTGTGCCCGTAATATATACCCTTCTTGAATGGGAAGTTGATTAGTATCGATTTTAGACAATTCTAATACATTGTTAAAATCAATGGATTTTATTAAAAACACGTTACCCAATTCAATATTATATTGAATTCTAAACCCTCTTTTTTTAAATAATTCAACTTCACCTTCATCACTTTGTTGAACAAAATCATTAAATTGTTCTAAGGAGGTATCGGCATAAATATCAGAATTTTCATTAATGATATTTACTTCTATAGATGCATTATAAAATCCATAAGCATTCAGTACTTTTTTTAAAATATTTTTTTCATCTTTAATTTGACGACCAACCGACACACTTTGTTTGGGGTCTTTCACCTGAGATCGATAGAAATTCAAATTTCCTGTCATTTTTTTTATTATCGTAGTATCCAATTGTGAATATTGTTCAAATTGAATATTTTTTTTTGTAATTTTATTTAAATCGGCAGAATGTGAAAAACTCAAAAACAAACAACACAGCAGTAATATACCCATTTTTTTTAAAGATACTGCTTTCATGCTTTCATTCACCCTTATTTGAAGCCTTAATCATACCATTAATGGATTATTTTACGCTTAAAAATAATTTCTAAGACTTTTAGACGCCTAATAATATATTTTGACAGGTACAATCACACTGTTAGAATATTTGCTTTCACTATATTTAAGGACGTCAACATGTCAGAAAGCTCAATAGAAATTCTTGGTCAAAAATTAGCCTACCCTAGTACTTAGCAAGGAACGGTATCAGTCACTGTGGTTTGCCTATGTATTGCGTTTTTAGGGTACACATTAGATTCTGAAGAGATCGACTCATATTACAGCTTATTTAATGGAACAACTGATGACGCTTATGATGCATCTGTTGAAGCCACTACAGTATTAAATGAACAGGTTCTGGCTTTACAAGCTAAAATTTTAACCCTAAGTGAAACATCAAATTTAAGTGATGAAGAAAAGACAACACTAACAGAAGAGATGCTAGTGATTTCAACATCCCAAGAAGAAGCCTTAGAAAAACTACAAATGGCTCAGGTTGACCTTCAAACTCAATATAATAAAATCCAAGACCAATTAAGCCCTACACAAGCTAAAGAACATTTCATAAGCATTGATTCACGCAATCAAAAAATAGAAAACCAATTAAAGTTAATTAAAGAACGACCGAAATTTGAATCTTTAAAATCTAAACCTTAACCTGCTTGTTTTTTATTTTCTTATTCTATTTATTCCACAAAAAAGCCCCGACCAATTTCTTGATCAGGGCTTTTCAATAAGTTAAATATTAACCCATTGTTACCACAACTTTATGCGTACCTGAGAAAGTAGCGAAATCAATGATATTACCTTCAATTGCATTACCATCTACTTCAATGCTAACCACCCCTTTGCTTACGCCATTCGGGTTGTTGATTGTGATGTCATAAGACGCGCCACGGAAATTACGTTTCACGTTGTATGTTGTCCAATCAGTTGGGATACAAGGCTCAATTAATAAACCTGAGTAATCCGGCATAATACCTAAGATGTACTGAGTCGCTGTATAGAAAGACCAAGCAGCCGCACCGGTTAACCAAGAGTTTTTCGCTTCACCAGGAATCGCAGCATCTTTACCCGCGATCATTTGGCTGTAGCAGTATGGCTCAGTTTTATGTTTAGCCATATCTTGTGGACGGAACAATGGAGTGAAACGTGAGAAGTAATCAAATGCTTGATCACCACGGCCAGCCATTGTTTCAGCGACAACAATCCAAGGGTTGTTGTGCGTGAAGATACCTGCGTTTTCTTTGTAGCCTTGTGGGTAAGAAGTGATCTCACCGATAAACTTGTTGTATTCACTGAACGGAGGGTTGTTTAACACAATACCGTGCTCAGCTAATAACATGCTGTTTACAGAATCAAGGGCTTGAATTGCACGTCCATCATCATAACCGATGCCGGCCATCAAACAGAAACCTTGAGATTCGATGAAGATCTTGCCTTCTTCATTTTCGTTAGAACCGATTTTTTCGCCACGTGAATCGTATGCACGAATAAACCATTCCCCATCCCAACCGTGTTGATCAACAGTAGCAACCATTTTAGCCACTTCAGCACGAGCACGAGCTGCTTCATCAGTTAAACCACGTAGATCACAAATACGTGCGTATTCGTTACCGTAAAGTACAAACTGACCAGCAATCATTACTGACTCAGCAACTTTTGAGTCGCCACGTTGAGTCGTTTGGTAAGATTCGTTTGGCTCAGTCGAGAAACAGTTAAGGTTCAAACAGTCATTCCAGTCAGCACGACCAATTAATGGTAAACCGTGAGGTCCCAAGTTATTGATTACGTGATTGAAAGAAGCCGTTAAGTGATCAAAATGGATGTTTTTAACATCAGGTGTATCTTCAAACGCAAGCTCTTGATCAAGAATTGACGTATCGCCCGTTTCTTTGATGTAGTTTGCTGTTGAAAGTACTAGCCACATTGGATCATCGTTGAAGTTACCACCAACGTTTGCGTTACCTTTTTTAGTTAACGGCTGATACTGGTGATAAGCGGAACCATCTGACATTTGAATAGCAGAAAGATCCAAAATACGCTGACGTACTTCACCTGGTACCATGTGAGTAAAACCAATTGTATCTTGGTTAGAATCACGAAAGCCCATGCCACGGCCAATACCTGATTCGTAGAACGAAGCAGAACGTGACAAGTTAAATGTTGTCATGTTTTGGTATTGGTTCCAGATGTTCAAAGAACGGTTTAAGCTATCACTTGGAGTATCTACTACGATATTTTCTAATAAACCTGTCCAGTAAGCTTCTAATTTAGCCAATTCGTTTTCGAATTTTTCATCTGTATCGAATTGCTCTTGGAATGCCCAAGTTGGCTTTTTATTGATAACCGCTTTTGATTCCCACTTATCTTCAGGTTCAACTTCAACATAACCTAATACGTAGATTAAGCTGACTGTTTCGCCAGGAGCAAGCTCAAGTTTATTGTGGTGAGATGCGATTGGAGACCAACCGTGAGCAATTTTGTTTGTTGATTGAGCATCAGCAACCACTTTAGGGTTTGCAAAGCTGTTGTACGTACCAATGAAATCTTGACGGTCTGTATCAAACCCATCGATATCACGGTTACAGCTGTAGAACGCGTAATGGTTACGACGTTCACGGAATTCAGTTTTATGGAAGATGGTGTTCTTCTCAACTTCAACTTCACCTGTAGAAAGGTTACGTTGGAAGTTTGCACCGTCGTCTTCAGCATTCCACAAACACCATTCGATGAAAGAGAACGAATCAACGGTTTTAGCCACATCGTTGTTGTTAGTGATTTGCAAGCGGTGTACTTCACCGGTTGTTTTTAATGGGACAAAAGATGTCAATGTTGACTCGATGCCATTTTTTTCAACGTTGAATTTAGAGTAACCCATGCCGTGACGACATTCGTATTTATCCAATTTAGTATCAACTGGACGACCACCTGCAGCCCATGTTTCACCGTCTACATTGAAGTAGAAGTAACGTCCGCCTGAATCGGCTGGAATGTTATTGTAACGGTAACGAGTAAGACGACGGAATTTTGGATCACGGTAAAAGCAGTAACCGCCGGCTGTGTTAGACATTAACGCGTAAAAACCATCGTTGCCTAAGTAGTTAATCCAAGGTGTTGGTGTGTAGGGAGTCGTGATCACAAACTCTCGGTTTGCGTCGTCAAAGTAACCGTATTCATTCTCTTGCATTACAGATTTCCTCAAATGCTGGGTTTGGTTAAAAAATATATACAAAACAAGTATTTAAATTTTGTCTAATTTTCGCATATAAAAAATTGTGCACCTTTATATAGAAATATGGCAAAAAATCAACTTTTTTCGACATATATCACAGTTTAATATTTTCAATAAAGATGCAATTAGGTGATTATTTTAGCTAAAAACGATGGTTTTATTACCATGTACTATCACTCTATCCTGTAAATGCCAACGCAATCCTCTTGCAAGGACACTTCGTTCGACATCCTTACCAAGACGCACCATTTCCTCAACGGTATCTCGATGTGAAATGCGTGCAACATCTTGATCTATAATCGGGCCTGCATCTAATTGTTCAGTCACATAATGGCAGGTTGCACCAATTAACTTCACACCACGTTCATAGGCCTGATGATACGGCTTTGCCCCTACAAATGATGGTAAAAAACTATGATGGATATTAATAATCTGCCCTTCATACTTTTTACAAACGGTTTCAGGCAAAATTTGCATATAACGAGCTAACACGATCGTTTGAGCTTGATATTGATCAATCAATTTCGATACTTCATCAAAATGCGGCTGTTTGTTTTTTGGATCAACAGGCACATGATGGAAATGTAATCCATACCAATTGACCTGTTCTTCTAAATCATTGTGGTTTGAAATCACAGCACAAATTTCACAATCTAACTCCCCGTTGTGCCAGCGATTTAATAAATCCGCCAAACAATGATTTTGCTTACTTACCATTAAAATCACTTTAGGCTTGATTCTTGAATCCGTAATTTGCCATTTCATATTTAATGATTGAGCAATAGGATTAAACGCGTCACAAAAGGTGTTTAAATCAAAGGGGATAGAATCCGCCTTGATTTCATTTCGCATAAAAAACCAACCACTGTTTAAATCAGCATGATGATTTGCTTCAGTAATAGTGCCATTATATTGAGCTAAAAATTGACTAACCTTAGCCACAATGCCCACTGCATCAGGGCAAGAGATGGTTAAACGATATACAGGTTCCATATGATTCCTAGAATTTAAACGACGTTTAAGTGAGTTTTTATAAAATTTCTTCACAATTGTTTACATAATGATATAAGATGTGCGCCCGCTTGATAAGCGCAATCTTTATTGGAACAAGTTTTTCACCATTTTATATAAAATTGGTCTAAACTTTGTCCATTAAATTTCAAACGCCACGGTATTGCTTTGCAGCTACCCCGATTTGGCGTCATTTATATAGGAAACAAGCGATGCTAACAAAAGAACAATTACTCGCAATGTCAGAAGATGACTACATGAACGATGAGCAGCATGAGTATTTTAAACATTTACTTTTAACGGAAGCTCAAGACATTAAAGATCACTTAAAAGAAGCACGTGAAAATTTATCCTCTCAATCTTATGAAGCTGACGAACTAGACAAAGCGGCTCAAGAAGAAGATCGTCGCTTACAATTACGATTTTTAGATCGACAAACTAAATTACTGCCTAAAATCGAACAAGCCATTGCACGTATTGAGCATGATGATTTTGGTTACTGCGAAATTACTGGCGACCCTATTGGGGTTCAACGCTTATTATTACGCCCTACTGCCACGTTATGTGCTGAAGAAAAACAACGCCAAGAGATGAAAGAAAAAAGTTACAGAGACGCTTAATACTTAATTCTTTTTAATAACCGCAATCAATTGCGGTTTTTTTTGACCCATCGCTTTTGTTTGAACATAAAAAAACCGACACTTTCGCATCGGTTTTTTAAAGGCAACACTTATGACTTATTCACGATCTAAAGGTGAACGACCTTTTAAAGCAGCCAAACGTAAACGCAATGAATTTAATTTAATAAACCCTTCTGCATCTTTTTGATCATAAGATCCACCATCATCTTCAAATGTCGCAATGCTTTCATCAAATAATGTATCATCGGATTTACGACCAACAACGCTCACATTCCCTTTGTATAATTTCACTTTAACCGTACCATTAACAAATTCTTGAGACTCATCTATCATAGATTGCAACATACGACGCTCTGGTGACCACCAGTAACCGTTATAAATTAACTCAGCATACTTTGGCATCAAACTGTCTTTTAAATGCGCCACTTCACGATCTAATGTGATCGATTCAATTGCGCGATGCGCTCGCATCATAATCGTGCCACCCGGTGTTTCATAACAACCACGCGCTTTCATACCCACATAGCGATTTTCTACGATATCAACTCGACCAATACCGTTTTCACCACCCACTTTATTCAAATATTCAAGCACAGTTGCAGGGCTCATTTTTTCGCCATTTAATGCAACAATATCACCTTTAACATATTCAATTTCTAAATATGTTGCGACATCTGGTGCGTTTTCAGGACTAACAGACCATAACCACATATCTTCTTCAGGCTCACTCCAAGGATCTTCTAAAATATCCCCTTCATAAGAAATGTGTAATAAGTTTGCATCCATTGAGTAAGGAGATTTTTTGCCTTTTTTCTTTTCAACTTCAATACCGTGTTGATCACAGTACGCCATTAAACTCTCACGACTGGTTAAGTCCCATTCACGCCAAGGCGCAATCACTTGAACGCCAGGCTTAAGTGCATATGCACCTAATTCAAAACGCACTTGATCATTACCCTTACCCGTTGCTCCGTGAGCAATGGCATCTGCGCCGGTTTCGTTTGCAATCTCAATTAATCGCTTGGAAATTAAAGGGCGGGCAATAGACGTACCTAATAAATATTCACCTTCGTAAATTGCATTCGCGCGAAACATGGGGAAAACAAAATCACGAACAAATTCTTCACGTAAATCATCGATGTAGATTTCTTTAATGCCTAATGCTTGTGCTTTTGCACGAGCTGGCTCTACTTCTTCACCTTGACCTAAATCCGCTGTAAAAGTTACCACTTCACAGTTGTATGTTTCAGTAATCCATTTAGCAATCACCGATGTATCTAAACCACCAGAATACGCTAACACTACTTTTTTGATATCCGACATGTGTACTCCACAGCAACAATTTTAAAGGGGCAAATTATAGAAGAATTCAGAATCAATAGCGAGTGCTTTACCTAAGGCTTAACAATACATTTTCGAACAATTTTATGACATTCACACAAATTTTCTTGAAAAGTTATGGACTACATCACATTGTGCAGTAATACACATACTATGAATTTATATAATAATTATAATGCTCAAAATTAGTAAAATGATCGATTAGGGACTAAATTGATTCACCAATGTTCAATTTTTTATAACATCGATCTAAAACGACCCACACTGGAGAATAAAAATGAATAAAAAATTAGGCCTTAGTATTTTGACCCTTTCTGTAGCTACTGCTTTTTCTAGTTGCTTGCCTGTAGAAGAAGAGGAGATGGAAAACAACACCAACACATCACTAACATATGATCAGTTATTAGCCACAGTAGGACAAGATATTAGGATGAATCTAGGTTGTACAGATTCTGGCTGCCATGCAAATGGTGAAACTATCCCAGCATTAACTTTTTCATCCACAACTGATTCTGCTATTGAAAGCAGTATAGCTAGTTACATTTCTAGTGATTTTTCTGGAAATTCCGCACTAATTAAAAGTAAACCAGCTGGAACTGCGCACATTGGTGGTAATATTTGGAATGATTTTGCAAGTTCAAAAACAAATTACGAAGATTTAGTTGAACAAATATCTGAAAATGTTTTAGATGATATGACAACATCAGTTACAACTTTAGTTAATGCATCAAATTGCACAACTTGCCACAACACGGCAGATAACGGTTTATCTGGTGACGCAACTTTAGCCTTTGGAGCTACAGCAACAAACGCAAGTGTAACAACCACTTTACAAAGCGCAATTAACAGCTCATCTCGAGACATTAGCACTTACCCTACTAATCCAGATCATGGTGGTGATGGATACTTCACATGGGATTCTGCAGATCAAGCAACTTGGGCAAACTTAGTTAACGCACTTTAATTTTCCCAAAACAAAAAAACCAGCTAATTAGCTGGTTTTTTTATGCCTATCAAATAATTAATTATTTGAATGCAATTCAGAGTTTAATTCAATTGCCGATTTATTAGTCAAACACTGAACCTGCCCTGTTAACGAGTTGCGAATAAACAATAAGTCACTTTTACCCGCTAATTCACGGGCTTTAACAGTTTCAACTTCTTTACGATCTGCATCTAACATCGCCACCTTAGTGCCAGCAGTGATGTACAAACCCGCTTCAATCGTGCAACGATCACCAAGTGGAATACCTGTACCGGCATTTGCTCCTAATAAACAATTCTCGCCCAATGAAACTACAATTGAACCACCTCCTGACAATGTACCTAAAATAGACGCGCCGCCGCCGATATCAGAATTATCACCTACTACGACACCCGCAGAGATACGACCTTCAACCATTGATACACCCGTTGTACCCGCATTGAAGTTAACAAACCCTTCATGCATGATCGTTGTGCCTTCACCAATGTGCGCACCTAAACGTACACGAGCAGTATGAGCTATACGCACACCTGTTGGTACGACGTAGTTAGTCATTTTTGGAAATTTATCCACGCAATCAACCGTTAAGGTTTCGCCATTTAAGCGAGCATCCATTTGACGCTCTGCTAATTCTGGTAAGTCGATTGGGCCTTTATTTGTCCAAGCAATGTTATGCAACAAACCAAAAATACCATCTAATACTGTACCGTGTGGTTTAACCAAACGATGAGAAATTAACTGCAACTTTAAAAAACCTTCAGAGATAGAGCTTGGCTTTTCATCTGTAGCTAACACCACTAATACTAAAGAAGCATTTGATGTTGATGCTTTTTTTGCAAAACGTTGATTGATTAAATCTTCAAATGCCGCTGCCAATTCACCTGCTTGCGTATTTGAAATTTCAATATCAGCATTACCTGATGTATAACCTGAAACAGCAGATACTTTACTGATTAACTCAGCAGAAGGATTTAATAATGGCGCTGGAAAATAAGCTTCAATAATTTTACCGTCTTTATTTTTTGTGGTGGTTCCCAGCGCTAATGCGTAACTCATAATTTTTTCCTGTGTTTAAATGTTATAAGCTTTCAACAAATGCATTAAATGCAGAATATTGAAAACCGACTAATGTTTTTTCACCGTTACTAAAAATTGGTCGCTTGATCATTGAGGAATGCTCCGTCAATAAAGCAAGTGCTTTTTGTGCATCGATATTTTCTTTATCTTCTTTTTCTAATTTTCTAAACGTCGTACCACGTTTATTTAATATTTCTTCCCAACCAAACTGTGCAATCCACTGCTTTAATAATTCAACAGGCACATCGTTGGTTTTATAATCATAAAATTCAAATGCCACTTCTTGCGCTTCCATATATTTTTTGGCTTTTTTAATGGTGTCGCAATTATTGATTCCGTACATAATTAAACTCATTTGTATTCCTCTTTTATAAAATTGACAATTCGATTTGCAGCTTCTAGACACTCATTTTCAGTGGCAACTAATGCGATTCGAACAAAATTTTGACCAGGATTTACCCCATTTACTTCACGGGCTAAATATTCACCCGGTAACACTTTTACATTTTGGCTTTCTAATAATTTTTTAGCAAACACAGTGCCTTTTTCAGGAGTTGGCAACCAAAAATAAAAACTCGCATCAGGCATTTTTAATGGTAAATATTCAGATACAATTTCATAAAATGATTTAAATTTATTTTGGTATAAATCTCTATTTTCTTGCACATGGGCTTCATCTGACCATGCAGCAATACTTGCAACTTGATTAGTTAAGCTCATGGCACAACCATGATAGGTTCGATACAACTTAAAGCCTTGAATAATCTGTGCATCACCTGCTACAAACCCAGAGCGCAAACCCGGTAAGTTAGATCGCTTTGAAAGTGAGTGAAACACAATGGCATTTTTATAATCATCTCGACCTAATTTTGCACATGCCTCCAACAAACCAATTGGGGCATCTTCAAAATAAATTTCGCTGTAACATTCATCGCTGGCAATAATAAAATCGTATTGATCAGACAATTCTAATAATTGTCTTAATTGATCAAACCCCACAACTGCTCCGGTTGGATTCCCTGGTGAACATAAAAATACGATTTGCGTTTTTTGCCATACTGACTCATCAATATTTGAAAAATCCGCTAAAAATGTGTCTTTATCTAAATCGACAAAATAAGGTTCAGCGCCTGCTAAAATAGCCGCACCTTCGTATATTTGATAAAAAGGATTAGGGGTTAGCACATAAGGTTTTTCTTTATTGGTGTCATCAAACATAGCTTGGGTAAAAGCAAACAATGCTTCACGTGTGCCATTACATGAAATCACTTGAGTATCAGGGTTAACCTGCCCTAAAGAAAACCGTGTTTTAAGCCAAGTCGCAACACACGATCTTAATTCAGCAGTGCCAGCAGTAGCAGGATAATTCGCTAATTTGGAATTATTGTCATTAAAACATTCCAAAACAAATTCTGGACTTTTATGTTTTGGTTCTCCAACAGTTAATGCAATTAAGTCCAACTCTGAATTAGGTTTAACGGCTGAAAATAATTTCGCTAGCTTTTCAAAGGGATATGGTTGTAATAATTTTAATTTAGGATTCATATGGATTAGGATTCTTTATCTAACGCAGCTTTAAGCTTGATGCATAATTGATTAATAAGGTTCTGATCTTCAATTGGTTTTCTATCACGAGTTTGGACAAAGAAAATATCTTCAACCCGCTCACCTAAGGTGGCAATTCGAGCATTTAAAATTTGGATATCTAATTCATTTAAAATTCGCCCGCATGTAGCTAATAATCCTGGGCGATCTGAACTGGTCACTTCTAAAATACTTCGATTATTCTCTTCATCTACCGAGTGAGACACAATCGTTTCTACAGCAAAAATCTTTTTAGCACGACTGATTCTTTTAATTTGACGATTCACTTCGTCGGGATTTTGAATGGCCATTAACAACTTAAACTGAATGTCTCGTACTCGATCAAAATCATCGCCTATACTTTCTCCATTTTCGTCTAATACAATAAATGTATCCAATGAGAAATCTGAGGATGTGGATGTGATGATTCTTGCATCTTGAATACTTAAATTTAAATTCGATAATGTTGTAGCGATATCCGTAAATAATTGATCTCGATCGGGTGCATAAACGAATATTTGCGTGGCACCACTAAAGTGCGATCCATGCATTTCTTTAATTAATACTTTGGGATTATTTAAACCTGACGAATTTATTTCTTTAAAATGCCATGCTATATTTTCAGGTGATTCACGTAAAAAATAATCATCACCTGGATTATCCCAAAAATCACGAACTGACGCTTCATCGAACCCATCATCTATAAGGATTTTTATTGCACGCTGCTTACATTGTTCGATGACTTCCTGTCGATCAAGCATATTATCTAACCCCCGACGAAGTGCTCGATAGGTTTCATTAAATAGTTTTCTTAATAACTCAGCACGCCACGCATTCCATAAATCAGGGTTAGTTGCACTAATATCAGCCACAGTCAAAATAAATAGATATTGAAGTCTTGTAATGCTGCCTACCTCTCTTGCGAAGTCTGCAATCACTTCTGGATCTGAAATATCTTTTCGTTGAGAAGTTAATGACATCAATAAATGATTTTTTACTAACCATCCTGCTAAACTCGTATCATCTGTATTAAACCCGTGAGATTGGCAAAATTCGATGACAAATTTTTCACCAATGATACTATGATTGCCTCCTTGACCTTTTCCAAGATCATGAAACAAAGCTGCAATTATTAATACATACACTCGATCAATTCGATGATACACAGCTGTGGCTGTTGGAAATTTTTCTGTGTTTTCAATATGGCGAAATTTCCTAATATTTCGAATGGTGAGCAAAGTATGGGCATCTACTGTATAAATATGAAATAAATCATACTGCATCTGACCAATTACCCGGCCAAATTCAGTGAGGTATTTCCCTAAAACACCCAATCGATCCATTCTTCTTAAACTTGATGATGTACCAAGATAAGAACATAACACCTGTTTAAATAATGATTTATTTTTTTCTGACTGTCTAAATTCATCATCTATTAAATCTAAGTTTTGATGTATGACTCTTCGGGTATGAGAATGTATTCCATTTAAAGTCGGGTCATCACATAGCATTACAAAAATTTCTAATATTAAAGAAGGCTCATCCAACAGGGTTTGCTCATCTTTAAAATCAATTAAGTTATTACGACGGTTTACTTTTTTGTTTATAGGAATTAAAGATAAGGTAGGGTCTATTTTTAAAATAGCTTCTTCAAAATGTTGCAATAAAATTTCATTCAACTCTGAAACTTTACCAACACATCGATAGTATTCTTTCATTAATTGCTCTACAGCTAAAAGATTTTCACTATCTATTAACCCTAAAACCTCAGCAACTTTTTCTTGCAAATCAAATAATAAACGGTCTTCTTCTTTTTTTGTGATGCGATGTAATTGATATCGAATTTTCCACAAAAAATTCTGACAATCTAATAAAGTTGTCAGTTCTTCTTCAGTTAAAAAACCGCAGGAAACTAGATTTTCAAGATGATTATCATCAAAGTGTCGCTTTGCTACCCAGCCAATGGTTTGGATATCACGCAACCCACCGACTCCCGTTTTGACGTTTGGTTCTAAACTAAAATCGGTATCTTCCCATTTTGCATGTCGCGCTTTTTGTTCTTTTACTTTTTCATAAAAAAAAGTTTCACTATCACATATATCATCATCACGCATTCTTGTTCGTAGACGGGCAAATAAAGCGTGATTACCTACAATTAACCTAGTTTCCAATAAATTGGTCGTAATTGTAATGTCATTTGAAGCTTCACGTTCACAGTCGCTGAAAGTACGAACACTTGAACCGATGTCCAATCCTATATCCCAAAGCTGCATTAAGAATTGTTCAATTTTACTTTTGTATTGCTCTATTACCGCTTCGTCTTCAAATAATAATAACAAATCAATATCGGATTTAGGCAACATTTCACAACGACCATAACCACCTACGGCAATTAAGCACACTTCTTGGTTATTAATAAACGACAACCAAATATGAGTGATTAATTTATCAAGGGCATTACTTCGTGCGTATACTATTTGATCAATTTGAGATAAAGGGTCAAAAACAGATTCAAGTTCAAGATCTAATTGTTTTAATGCTTCTTTATAAGTAACAATTGGAGATCGACCAGATTCAAGTTGAGACTTGATCATGTCGATATTTAAAATAGAAGGAGGTAAAGAAAAATCATCCGATTCGCTAGAGGAAGTTTCGTTTTTCATTTATAACTCGATCGTGTCATTTTGACGAAGGGTTAAAATTTCTACCCCATCTTTTGTCACTAATAATGTATGTTCATATTGTGCAGAGTTTTTACGATCTTTTGTCACAACCGTCCACTCATCACCCAGAACTTTACATTCACGTTTACCCGCATTAATCATTGGCTCAATTGTAAATGTCATGCCTTCTTTTAACTCAACACCCGTGCCTGCTTTACCATAGTGCAAAACCTGTGGCTCTTCATGAAACACTTTACCAATACCATGACCGCAATATTCACGTACGACAGTGTAATAATTTTTTTCAGCATGTTGCTGGATAACGGCACCTATATCGCCTAAACGCGCACCTGGCTTAACCAGCTTAATAGCTTTATATAAGCATTCTTGGGTAATACGACATAATCTTTTTGTATGCTCAGGGACATCCCCAACAAAAAACATTTCGCTGGTATCGCCATGATAACCATCTTTAATTACGGTGATATCAATATTTACGATATCTCCTTTTTTAAGCACTTTGTCATCACTTGGAATCCCGTGACAAATCACTTGGTTAACCGAAGTACAAATGGATTTCGGAAATCCATGATAATTCAAAGGAGCAGGAATACTGTTTTGAACATTTACCATATAATCGTGACAGATTTCATTCAGTTTTCCAGTTGTGACTCCAGGTACGACAAATGGGGCAATCATTTCTAACACTTGCGCCGCTAGTTTGCCTGCAACTCGCATTTTTTCTATTTCTTCTGGGGTTTTGATGGAAATTGTCATATACGCACACATTTATTTTAAAGGTTGGAATTTTAGTCGTTCTGCTTGAATAAGTCTAATGAGCAAAGTCACCTATAGTAATTTCATTTTAGATTAATCTTTAAATACGTTAATTTGAGGACCTTTAATATTAGTTTTAACTAAAAATACTTTACCACTTTCAGGTTTATCATTTAAATCTTGTTCAGAAAGACCGATACTTGCTGTGGTGATATACATTGTTTGATAATCATCCCCACCAAAACAAACACTGGTTGTAAGGGAGGCTGGTAAATGTAATTCATCAATTAAATCGCCTTGAGGATTAAAACATTGAACCCTTGCGTTATTCCATTGTGCATTCCACAAATTATCATGATTATCTATGCTAGATCCATCAGGCGCACCACTTTCAATTTCAGTTTGAATAAATACTTTCTTTTGTTTCGCAATTGGTAACCCATTCGTATCAAGAGGATATTCCCATATCGTTTGTTTGGTTGAATCTGCAAAATAAAATTTCGTTTTATCCGCACTCCAAGCTAATGTGTTTGATATACCAATATTTTCTTCAATAGTGATTTTATGTCCATTTGAATCAATACAACTTAATCTTCCCGTAGCTTTACCATCAATTGTGGACATCGTACCAACAAATAATCGACCCCATGGATCAATTTTTCCATCATTTGCACGATTAGCTGGAATATCTTCATCTAATAAACATAATTGTTTACGTGAAGGCATACCTAAATCAGGTTCAAAAAAGATAATTTCATTACTTAATGCAATGATTAATTTCCCAGATTCACAGACACCCACGCAGCCAATCATTTTTTCAAATGTCCAGCTTCTGTGTGTTTGTTTAATTGGATGCCAGTTATGCAAACGATTTTTTAAAATATCAACCCAATAAAAAGATTGCTCAGGTTCATGCCAAGTAGGCCCTTCACCTAAACTGCAAGGATCAACAGGAAGTGTTTCAATCGAAATAACCTCTAGCTTATTCATTTATGTGCTCCAAAATAATTTTAACAATATTTTCAACGGACTGAGTTGCATCGACTATTAATCCATATTCGGGTTTTTCTAATGCTTCAAATTGCGATCGAACCATATTTGCCTTCATAAAATGATTCTGTCTGCGCATCATTCTCTCAATTACCATTTGCTCAGACAAAGCAAGATGGCACCAAAAAGGATTCAAATTATCGGAAAGAATGACTCTATATTGCTCTTTGAGTGCAGAGCAAGCTAAGACAACCTGCTGATTCTGACTTGCTTTTTCAATCATCAATTGATTCAAATGCGCTAGCCAAGGCGCACGATCATCGTCAGTTAATGGTTGTCCTGAAGCCATTTTGTCGATATTAGATTGCGGATGAAAATCATCTGCGTCCAAAAACTCAGCGCTTAAATTTCTTGACACTTCATTTGCAATGGTAGATTTTCCACAACCACTCACACCAAAAACAATGACTGGATTGATTAATGCTTTCATCTCAGACCCTTTTTATTAAGCTTGTGTTGTCACAATTAATCGTAATGAACTCTGAACCAATACGATATCATTATTAATTACAGTAATAATATCATCAAATTGTTTCTCAGTACGCGAAATAGTTTCGTCTATTTCAGTTGTATCCTGCTGCTCATTAAATCGAGCTTTAATTGATTGCAATCGTTGAATTTCTTTATTGTAAAAACCATTAGCATTATCAATCGTTTTTACAATTAAATCTGCCAATTTATCTTTTGCTAATTGTTCTGAAGTTTGACCAAGTTTTTTAATGTCTTCTTTTTTACTTTGAACAATTTGATTTGCAAGCTGCCCTTTCACTTTTGTTAAGGAGTCTTGCAACTTATCTTCTGCTAAAACCTGATCAAAATCTTTCGGGTTATTTTCTAAATTGACAACACGAATAGATGCTTGGGCTAAAAACGGTTGAACTTGATGAATCAATGGGTGCTGGACACTTAATTGATACATACCTTCCAATAACACTAGCCCTGCGGGTAATGCATCACTTGGAAATAACGCTAATGTTGCAGTTCCAATTTCGCTGGTTTCTAATAAATCATACAGCCCTAACACAATAGGACTATCCCAAGTCACAAATCTAACTTCGTCACGACTTAAAGCAAGTTCACGATCAAAGGTAATTTCAGCGCCTTCTTCTGGAATGCCTGGCACAAAAGGTACCAACATATTATCGCTTGGTTGTAATGTGTAAAAACCGTTACCAAGCTCTTCGAAGTGCACATTTAACGCATCAAATGCAACTTCCAATAATTCGAATGGTGTTTGCTTTTCAAACTCTTTGATTTTTGCAACCAATGCATCCGCATCTGGTTGTCGACAACTTGAAATTTCTAATAGCTTATCGCGACCTTCTTGTATTTCACATAATAAATCTTCACTTAAAGCTCGTGCTTCACTCGCAATAACTTGTTTCAATTTAGGATCAGTTTGACTGCTAAAGGCTTCAAAAAATTCTTTATGAACCTGTCCAGCGGCAGGGTTTGATTTTTCTACGCAGTTCAGAACGGTATGAAACCAGTTAATATTATGAGATTCTTGAGTGTCTTTTACACAGGGTATCCAAATTTTAATATCTTGAGTTTGACCAATTCGATCCAGTCGGCCAATGCGCTGCTCCAATAAATCTGGTTGAGCAGGCAAATCAAAGCAAATTAAATTGTGACAAAATTGAAAATTACGACCCTCAGAGCCTATCTCAGAACACAACATTATTCGAGCACCTTGCTCTGAGTCTGCAAAAAATGCAGCAGAACGATCTCGCTCAATCAAACTTAAATCTTCATGAAATACTGCGCAACTTAATCCTTTTTTATCCCATAAATACTTCTCAATTAACAATGTTGTTTCTAAATCGTGGCAAATTAAAAGATGTTTGTCTTTTTTATCTTGCTGGTCCAACCAATTTGATAACCATTCTAATTTTGCATCTAATACATCATCTATTTCAATTGAAGGCGCATCTAAAATTACTTCTTTAAAAGTACGCTTAGGAAATCCTTTGACTGCATTACGAGTATTTCTAAAAATCCCCCGACCTGTTCCAAAACGATCAACTAATTCATTAACAATATTTGAAGTATCTTGATCAAAATCCACATTATATTTTTGTGAAATTTTCAGTTTTTCAGAATCTAATAAAAGATCATTTTCAATATCATTGATAATTTCAGTTAAATCTAAGTACTGCTTCTCTTGATCTAAATAGGACTCTAAACTTGAAAATTTATTTGGATCTAATAATTTCAATCTACCAAAATGCCCTTCTATACCAAGCTGCTCCGGCGTTGCTGACAACAAGATTAAATGTTTGGCCTCTTGCGCCATTTGATCTAATGACTCGTAGGCGATAGAAGGTTCATCGATTGTATATTCAATATGATGCGTTTCATCAACTACAATGCAATCCCATCGCTCTCTTGATATTTCCACAAAAGCCCCTAAATCATCAAGTACATCATGACTGGCTATATAAATTGCTTTTTCATCAACTGGAATACCTTGTTCCCACATTTGAACAGTTAAACTAAATCGACGCATCAACTCAACTAACCATTGAACTTTTAGTGCTTCTGGAACTAAAATTAAAATATGGCTGGCACGCTCTAAGCGCAACAAACGTGAAATTATCAAACCCGCCTCTATGGTTTTACCTAAGCCAACTTCATCAGAAAGTAAAACACGAGTTTGCTCTAATTGAGTGGCTTGTTGTGCCACATACAATTGATGAGCAAGCAAACCCGCTCTCGCACCAATTAAACCATTTAATTGTTGCTGCCAAACTTGTTGTACGCCATTTTGTAACTGTCTTCTTATTCCGAACCATTTCGGATGATCTAATTGCGAAGTAATCAGTCTTGTCAATGGTGAATTTAATTCGATATTTGCACTTAAGGCGGTTTCAGGAATAAGCTGATCTTCACCCTTTCCATTAATGCAGTCATAAAGTAAAAAACCTTCATGATCTAACACTTCTTTAATTTCTAATGTTTCGCCTGTATCAATTTGAATTGATTCGCCTTGTTCAAATCGAATTCGCGTTAAAGGAGCCTGTTTAATAGCATACAAACGCTCTTCATCACTTTTTGAAAAAAATAATGTAACGGTTCTTACATCTGACTGAACCACACTACCTAAACCTAATTCCGGTTCGCTATCTACTACCCAACGTTGACCTTGAACAAAACTTGACATGTACTACCTAATTAAAAATTTAATGGATGTAAACTTTTTGAAATATGTTTTTATAATTAACGACATCAAAAAGTGTAAAAATATATAATAAAAAAAGCCTCTATATAGAGGCTTTTTGAACAATTAACATTTAAGCCTCAACAGGAACCTGCCAAGACTGAACCATATCTAGACCAAACTCTTCTATCCAGTCATCCAATGGTTTAGGATTGCGACGTTTTTTCTCAATCACTTCATCAGTGATTGGGTTACGATATTTACCAATTACCAACGTAGGTTTTGGGATCGATTTTTTGGTTTTCTTTTCAACCTTCGCTTTTAATTCAGATTTAATTTCTTTCTCAACTATTTTTGAAAAATAATTTTTTAAATCTTCAAAAAAACTTGGTTTAGATGATTGCTCACCCACCACTTTAATCCACTCTACAATTGGAGTACTTTTTAATAAAAACAAATCTCGCTCAGTTAATCCATATTCTGAAAAAATTTCACGAACAGAGGCATCAAACGCTTCGATCCCTTCATTACGACGAGCTTCTTTTCTTTTTTGCTCTTCTAATTCTTCAATTAAGCGTTTGGCTTCTAATATTTTACGATCTAAATCACTCACACTCGGCTCCTTTTAGTTATCTTCTTTTTCAATATTTTTAGAAACAGGTTTCATATGCGGAAATAATATGACATCTTTAATAGTTTGGCTATTAGTAAAAAACATAACTAAACGATCGATCCCTAAGCCTTCACCAGCTGTTGGAGGCAAACCGTACTCTAATGCATTTATATAATCTTCATCATAAAACATCGCTTCGTCATCGCCTGCATCTTTTTCGGCAACTTGAGATTTAAAGCGCTCAGCTTGATCAATTGGATCGTTTAATTCTGAGAAGCCATTTCCAATTTCACGACCAGAAATAAAGAATTCAAAACGATCAGTAATTTCAGGGTTGTCATCATTACGACGCGCTAACGGAGAAATCTCTGCTGGATATTCTGTGATAAAGATTGGCCCTTTTAGTTTTTCTTCAACCGTTTCTTCAAATACTTCACACAATAGTTTTCCAATCCCCCAAGTTACCTTAGGTTCTATTCCAATAGATTTTGCTGCATTTTGAGCAGCTTCTAATGTTGCAAAATCCGATACTGAAAATTGTTCATTATAATTTAGTACAGCCTGAAGCATACTTAAACGCTCAAATGGGACGGCTAAGTCATATTCTTCATCAGCATAAGTAAGTGTCGTTGAACCAAGAACTGAATTAGCTAGATGACGTAACATTTCTTCAGTTAAATCCATTAAATCGTTATAGTCTGCATAGGCTTGATACCACTCAAGCATAGTGAATTCTGGATTATGACGGGTTGATACGCCTTCGTTTCGAAAGTTACGATTGATTTCAAATACTTTTTCAAAACCACCTACAACTAAACGTTTTAAATATAGCTCTGGAGCAATACGCAAAAACATATCGATATCCATTGCATTATGATGCGTTTCAAACGGCTTAGCTGACGCACCA
This sequence comes from Marinicellulosiphila megalodicopiae, assembly GCF_045862395.1. Lineage (NCBI taxonomy): Bacteria > Pseudomonadati > Pseudomonadota > Gammaproteobacteria > Oceanospirillales > Marinicellulosiphila > Marinicellulosiphila megalodicopiae. Next base: position 2,016,224 of record NZ_AP023087.1, on the reverse strand, counting down.
CCTGGTATAGTTTGCAACATAGGGGTTTCTACTTCCATAAACCCACGCTCTGTTAAAAAGCTACGTATTTGAGAAATTATTTTCGAACGTATTGAAAAAGTTTTACGGGTTTCAGCTGAAACAATTAAATCTACATAACGCTGACGATATTTAATTTCTTGATCAGCTAAACCCGACCATTGATCTGGTAATGGACGTAACGTTTTATTTAAAATTATAAAATCGTCATCTGTGAACATTTCACAATATAATTGCCCTTTACCTGATTTAGCTAATATACCTGAACAACCAATAATATCACCCAAATCTAATACAGCCCAATCCTCATTGCTTTTTTGCAATGCTTTACCTAAATAGGCCTGTACTGTGCCTGACTCATCTTGCAAAGTAACAAATGGGCCACGACGACTAATTACGCGCCCAACTATCGTGATCGATTTATTAATGCCCACTAAATCTTCTTTGGTTTCTTCACCAAACTCAGATTGCAACTGTGTTGCAGTGTGAGTGCGTCTAACATGATTAGGATATGCGTTACGACGAGCTTTGATACTGTCTAACTTTTCTATTCGTTGCGCAATTAATTTATTTTCATCTTGCAGTTGTGACTGTGTGTTATCGTTTATATCTGACATTAAAATATATTCTCTATTAATTAAAATATATACAGGAAAAGGAGTGCGGATTTTACTTTAATTAATTATTAAAATATACGCTAAGAAGGCGCTATATTTATTTTATTATAATTTTTTTATAAATGACGAATAATCAAAAATATACAATAACAATTTAATTTTCCAACTTAATATTATTTAATCACCACATAAATACTTAGCCTAATACATATTAAAAACATGATTCAATTCTACAAACATAAACATTAATTAAAAAAAAAGCCTCAAAAGAGGCTTTTACGCGATTTCAAACTGTCCTTTTGTTTGAAAACAAATTGCACTTCCCAACTTTTTCCAATCCGTTGAAAGATCCTATTGCAAACTACTTTAACTCAGTATGGCGCATTATTTACTTTTTGTTAGTTTTAATTTTGAAAAAGCCTTTTTCATTTTTGCAAAACACTCTTTTTTAGCTCTTTGTTTTATCAAAACAATTTAAATATAAATAATATATAAAACGCAAGACAATAAAAAACCCCACAAGGATAACCTGACGGGGCTCTTCATGTTCGGGCTTGGAGCCTGTCTTGCGACTAAACAAGTTAGGAAGGTTGCCTTCCGCGGTCTTGTTTACCAAGCTTCTAATTTATTCAGGGATGAATAATACGGTTAAACTAATAAAACACCAACTTTCATGCTTATATTTAATCATTTTACTTTCCTACAGGCAATAAAAAACCCCGTCAGGATAATCCTAACAGGGCTCTTCACTATTTGGCGTTTGACAATGACCTACTCTCACATGGGAACCCCCACACTACCATCGGCGATGCATCGTTTCACTTCTGAGTTCGGGATGGGGTCAGGTGGTACCAATGCTCTATGGTCGTCAAACAATTCTTTATGGGTTTCAGTTGTCTTAGCTATTTTAACTCTTATTAAACACTTTCGTATTTAACCTTCATCTCAATATGCAACCTTCATCCAAATTCGGAAAATAAGTTTAAGTTCTATGTCTGTACTTCAGGTAACTTACGTCGCTCATTATACAGTATTTATCTTTAGTTTATACACAAACTTCGTGCTTAAAATATCTTTCTTAGCTTCATTCACTTCATTGTATCTCTACAATTTAGCTCATATAACGCTAAGTCTGTATGCCCTCCACGGATGGAGGAAATACTCAAAATCGTATGGAACGATTTTAGTAAACAGCTTAGGCGTTATATGGTCAAGCCTCACGGGCAATTAGTACAAGTTAGCTCAATGCCTCACAGCACTTACACACCTTGCCTATCAACCTGGTAGTCTTCCAGGGCCCTTTAGGGAATTAAATTCCAGTGAGATCTCATCTTGAAGGAGGCTTCCCGCTTAGATGCTTTCAGCGGTTATCCCGTCCGAACTTAGCTACCCGGCAATGCCACTGGCGTGACAACCGGAACACCAGAGGTTCGTTCACTCCGGTCCTCTCGTACTAGGAGCAACTCTTCTCAAATCTCAAACGTCCACGGCAGATAGGGACCGAACTGTCTCACGACGTTCTAAACCCAGCTCGCGTACCACTTTAAATGGCGAACAGCCATACCCTTGGGACCGGCTTCAGCCCCAGGATGTGATGAGCCGACATCGAGGTGCCAAACACCGCCGTCGATGTGAACTCTTGGGCGGTATCAGCCTGTTATCCCCGGAGTACCTTTTATCCGTTGAGCGATGGCCCTTCCATTCAGAACCACCGGATCACTATGACCTACTTTCGTATCTGCTCGACTTGTCTGTCTCGCAGTTAAGCTGGCTTATGCCATTGCACTAACCTCCTGATTTCCGACCAGGATTAGCCAACCTTCGTGCTCCTCCGTTACTCTTTGGGAGGAGACCGCCCCAGTCAAACTACCCACCACACAATGTCCTCGATCCCGATTAGGGACCTGAGTTAGAACCTCAAATGTATCAGGGTGGTATTTCAAGGTTGGCTCCACAACAACTAGCGTCGCTGCTTCAAAGCCTCCCACCTATCCTACACAAATACATTCAAAGTCCACTGCGAAGCTATAGTAAAGGTTCACGGGGTCTTTCCGTCTAGCCGCGGATACACTGCATCTTAACAGCGATTTCAATTTCACTGAGTCTCGGGTGGAGACAGTTTGGCCATCGTTACGCCATTCGTGCAGGTCGGAACTTACCCGACAAGGAATTTCGCTACCTTAGGACCGTTATAGTTACGGCCGCCGTTTACCGGGGCTTCGATCAAGAGCTTCGTCCGAAGACTAACCCCATCAATTAACCTTCCGGCACCGGGCAGGCGTCACACCGTATACGTCCACTTTCGTGTTTGCACAGTGCTGTGTTTTTAATAAACAGTCGCAGCCAACTGGTATCTTCGACTGTCGCTAGCTTAGGGAGCAAGTCCCATCACCGGCAACAGCGTACCTTCTCCCGAAGTTACGGTACCATTTTGCCTAGTTCCTTCACCCGAGTTCTCTCAAGCGCCTTAGTATTCTCTACCTGACCACCTGTGTCGGTTTGGGGTACGATTCGTTATAGCCTGAAGCTTAGAAGATTTTCCTGGAAGCATGGTATCAGTGACTTCGGAGTCCGTAGACTCACCGTATTCGGCTCTCAGTATTCTCACTAAAGAGAGGGGACCGGATTTGCCTAATCCCCTTACCTACTACCTTAAACCAGGACAACCATCGCCTGGATCACTTAACCTTCTCCGTCTCTCCATCGCAGCTATAACAAGTACGGGAATATTAACCCGTTTCCCATCGATTACGCTTCTCAGCCTCACCTTAGGGGTCGACTCACCCTGCCCTGATTAACATGGGACAGGAAACCTTGGTCTTCCGGCGAGGGAGTTTTTCACTCCCTTTATCGTTACTCATGTCAGCATTCGCACTTCTGATACCTCCAGCAAACCTCTCGATTCACCTTCAACAGCTTACAGAACGCTCCTCTACCATTCTTATAAATAAGAATCCGTAGCTTCGGTACTATGTTTGAGCCCCGTTATATCTTCCGCGCAGGCCGACTCGACTAGTGAGCTATTACGCTTTCTTTAAAGGGTGGCTGCTTCTAAGCCAACCTCCTAGCTGTCTAAGCCTTCCCACATCGTTTCCCACTTAACATAGATTTTGGGACCTTAGCTGACGGTCTGGGTTGTTTCCCTTTCCACGACGGACGTTAGCACCCGCCGTGTGTCTCCCGGATAGTACTCACAGGTATTCGGAGTTTGCATGGGGTTGGTAAGTCGGGATGACCCCCTAGCCCAAACAGTGCTCTACCCCCTGTGGTATAAGTCCGAGGCGCTACCTAAATAGCTTTCGAGGAGAACCAGCTATCTCCGAGTTTGATTAGCCTTTCACTCCTATCCACACGTCATCCCCTAACTTTTCAACGGTAGTGGGTTCGGTCCTCCAGTTGATGTTACTCAACCTTCAACCTGCACATGGATAGATCACTCGGTTTCGGGTCTACACCCAGCAACTCAACGCCCTATTAAGACTCGATTTCTCTTCGGCTCCCCTATTCGGTTAACCTTGCTACTGAATGTAAGTCGCTGACCCATTATACAAAAGGTACGCAGTCACCTAACAAGTAGGCTCCCACTGCTTGTACGTACACGGTTTCAGGATCTATTTCACTCCCCTCACAGGGGTTCTTTTCGCCTTTCCCTCACGGTACTGGTTCACTATCGGTCAATTAGGAGTATTTAGCCTTGGAGGATGGTCCCCCCATATTCAGTCAAGGTTTCTCGTGCCCCGACCTACTCGTGTATCATGTATATAGTTCTTTCGTATACGGGGCTATCACCCACTATGGCGGCACTTTCCAGAGCCTTCTACTAAAACTATATATACTTTTGGGCTAGTCCCCTTTCGCTCGCCGCTACTTAGGGAATCTCGGTTGATTTCTTTTCCTCCGGGTACTTAGATGTTTCAGTTCTCCGGGTTAGCTTCTTTACCCTATGTATTCAGGTAAAGATAACCGCCTTATGACGGTTGGGTTTCCCCATTCAGGAATCTCGGGATTATAGGATGTTATCGCCTCCCCCGAGCTTTTCGCAGATTTCCACGCCTTTCATCGCCTCTAATTGCCTAGGCATCCACCGTGTACGCTTATTCACTTGACCATATAACCCTAAACAGTCTGCATTGACTCAATCTTACGATTGGATCAACAAGACTTAGGTTATATGCACAAAGCCAATAATGTTCTTGGTGATACTCAAGGTTTTGAGCTTTCGCTCAATCTCTCTTTTTCATTTATTACATTTTATAACGATATTTTTTCGCACAACGCTTGTATATAAACTCAGTTTTTAAATAATTGTTTCATGTAAGTGTCATAAATGGCGCTTACAGTCTTTCAATACATAAAACTTATTTTCATTTTCCAAATTTTTAAAGAACATGATTTTTTATACAGCCTGACTAAATTAGCCAAGCTATGTCAAAAAATCTAAAAAACAATTTGTGTGAACACTGATCAAAGTCTTATCGTTTAAGGAGGTGATCCAGCCCCAGGTTCCCCTAGGGCTACCTTGTTACGACTTCACCCCAGTCATGAATCACAAAGTGGTGACCGTCCCCCCGAAGGTTAGACTAGCCACTTCTTTTGCAACCCACTCCCATGGTGTGACGGGCGGTGTGTACAAGGCCCGGGAACGTATTCACCGTGGCATTCTGATCCACGATTACTAGCGATTCCGACTTCACGCAGTCGAGTTGCAGACTGCGATCCGGACTACGAAACACTTTGAGGATTGGCGCCCCCTCGCGGGTTAGCAACCTTCTGTATGCTCCATTGTAGCACGTGTGTAGCCCTACTCGTAAGGGCCATGATGACTTGACGTCGTCCCCGCCTTCCTCCGGTTTGTCACCGGCAGTCTCCTTATAGTCCCCGACATGACTCGCTGGCAAATAAGGATAAGGGTTGCGCTCGTTACGGGACTTAACCCAACATTTCACAACACGAGCTGACGACAGCCATGCAGCACCTGTCTCAGAGTTCCCGAAGGCACTAAAGCATCTCTGCTAAATTCTCTGGATGTCAAGAGTAGGTAAGGTTCTTCGCGTTGCGTCGAATTAAACCACATGCTCCACCGCTTGTGCGGGCCCCCGTCAATTCATTTGAGTTTTAATCTTGCGACCGTACTCCCCAGGCGGTCTACTTATTGCGTTAGCTGCGCCACTAAGAAGACAAGCTTCCCAACGGCTAGTAGACATCGTTTACGGCGTGGACTACCGGGGTATCTAATCCCGTTTGCTCCCCACGCTTTCGCACCTCAGCGTCAGTATTTGTCCAGGGTGTCGCCTTCGCCACTGATGTTCCTTCAGATCTCTACGCATTTCACCGCTACACCTGAAATTCCACACCCCTCTACAATACTCTAGTATGCCAGTTTTGGATGCAGTTCCAAGGTTGAGCCCTGGGCTTTCACATCCAACTTAACATACCGCCTACGCGCGCTTTACGCCCAGTAATTCCGATTAACGCTCGGACCCTCCGTATTACCGCGGCTGCTGGCACGGAGTTAGCCGGTCCTTCTTCTTTGGTTAACGTCACGGCTGATTGCTATTAACAACCAACTTTTCCTCACCAATGAAAGTGCTTTACAACCCTAAGGCCTTCTTCACACACGCGGCATGGCTGCATCAGGCTTGCGCCCATTGTGCAATATTCCCCACTGCTGCCTCCCGTAGGAGTCTGGACCGTGTCTCAGTTCCAGTGTGGCTGATCATCCTCTCAAACCAGCTACGGATCGTCGCCTTGGTGAGCCATTACCTCACCAACTAGCTAATCCGACGCAGGCCCATCTAATAGTGTATGGCCCGAAGGTCCCATACTTTGGTCCGTAGACATTATGCGGTATTAATCCAAATTTCTCTGGGCTATCCCCCTCTATTAGGTAGGTTCCTACGCGTTACTCACCCGTCCGCCGCTCGACGCCTTCTAGCAAGCTAGAATCGTTTCCGCTCGACTTGCATGTGTTAAGCCTGCCGCCAGCGTTCAATCTGAGCCATGATCAAACTCTTCAGTTTATATCTAGATACTCATTATTATTAAAACTACTGTAAATAAAATTCACTATGTAAGCTCTAATTGAGTCAAATTTTTTGTGCCGATCTCACGATCTACCGAGGTAAATCATGGACCGGCTATTCGACTTCAACCAGTGCCCACACAAATTGTTTTTTTGTTTGTTAAAGAACGTTTGCTTAAGTAGCCGTTTGGCTTCGTTAAGCGAGGCGCGCATTATATAGAGTTGCGAACCTTTGTCAATCTTTTTTAAAATTTAATTTTGAATTAGATTTTAAAAATTACTAACTGAATCAAGTACTTAGCACGCTTCGGCTTCGCTTTGATCCCCCTCTGTCTCAGCAGGGAGGCGAATAATACGCGCTTTAGATTTTTAGTCAACCAATTAACCAAAAAAAAATGCCATTTTATTAAAATAAAATGGCAAGCTTGTTTTTTAGTTTGTTTTTTAACCGTTTATTTTAATATTTGATTAAATTTCAAACTGAACAAACTATTTCTCTTCAACTTTTTTTGGCTTTTCATCAAAAGCTTTAAATACCTGAAGCATCCTTGGCAATAAAGTTAAAGAGCCAAGTAACGCAATAAACATTGCAATTGCAGTTAGCATCCCAAAATAAATGGTAGGTTTAAAATTAGACAGCACTAAAATTGAAAAACCCGCAATAATAGTGAGGGACGTATAAAACATAGCCTTACCAATGGTTGCATGAGACCGAAACACTGCTTTTTGATAATTGTGATCGATTGCGAATTCTTGCTTGAATCTCACTATATAATGAATTGTATTATCTACTGCAATGCCAATTGTTATCGAGGCAATGGTTATAGTCATCATATCCAACGGGATTCGCAGCCAACCCATAACCCCCAAAACGAAACCTGCGGCTAATAAGTTTGGAATAATTGCAATTACAGCCAACTTAATATTTCTAAATAAGATCAAAAACATAATCATGATCCCGGCAAAAACCGCACCTAACGTTAAAATCTGAGAATCAAATAAACTTTGCAGCATATTATTGTAAAGTACCATCATTCCAGAAATTTTGATCGTGCCTTCTTTTTCCTCAACTATTCGCGATAAATCCAACTGAATTTGCTCAAGTAAATTGGCTCGATTCAATGTTGGAGAGGAATCAATCATGCGCACATTAATTCTTGCTTGGTTTTGCTCAACACTTACATAGGGATATATCACAATTTCACGAAACTCTTCAGGAATCACACCATATAATAAAGCAAGTTGCATGGTACTGAACGCTGAATTATCATTAAATCCTTCTGCAATTTCAATCATCGTTGCCAAAGAAATTACTTTTCCAGTCTCTTCCAGGGCATCTAAATAGTTGTGTACTTTTTTGATAGTGGCAACGCGCTCAGCGGTGAACCAATATTTTTCAGGATCAATATCAGTGACAAAATCATCAGCAAACCCCAATTCTATATCGCCATCAAGAAAATCTTCATCCAGAAAACCTTCGTCTAAAAATTCATCCTCGTCTGAGTCTGTTAGAATCAAATTTTTAGGCACTGACTTTTTGGTGATATCCGGCCCTGCTGGAAAATCTATAATAACCTCTAATGGCGTCGTCCCACCTAAGCGCTGATCGATAACAGTCATCCCCTGATAAATCTCAGTACTTTCATCAAAATAATCAATAAAACTATTTTCAACTATTAATTTAGACGCACCTATTACAGTAAACCCAACCATCAATACAGAAATAGCCAACACCGAACTACCAAAACGCAAAGTTAATCTTGCCAAAAACTTGGTAACTTTATTTTTACCTTCTTGTTCAACGTCTTCAGATTTCGGACCTAGTAACATCACAATTGCTGGGAAAATAATAAAAGTAAGTGTAAATGATGCAATAATTCCAAGCGTCATCATCCAACCAAAATTAATTACAGGACGAATACCACTGACAAGCAATGACATGAAAGCCACACCGGTGGTCAAACACATATATAAACAGGGTACAAAAACTTGCTCTAAAGTTTTACGAACACGTTCAATATGACTAATTGACTCACGCGCATAAATTTCTCGATACCGTACTATCAAATGAATACACATTGACAAAGTTAAAATTAATAACAACGAGATAAAGTTTGAGGAAATCACAGTTACCTGCCAATGCAATATTCCAAGCAATCCAATCATGCTATAGACTACAGCAGCACAACAAATTAAAGGAATCATCACCCAGCGAAGCTTTCTAAAAATTAACCATAACATCCCAATTAAAAAGACAAGCACCCCTACACCAAAATTAATTAAATCATTTCGAACGTATCGAATAATGTCATCAATGATCATTGGCGCACCGCCTAAATGAATCTCTGCATTATCTTGATATCTCTCTAATATTTCTCGAACATCCTTAATTAGTTTTCTTGTTTTAGCAGACTGCTCTGCATTGTGCCTTTTAATGGTTTCCGTTGCGCCATCGATGTTAACTTGTAGATTTTTGGAAGGCTGTTTTTCATAAAGCGCATAATAAGTCTGTCTTGCGGCAAGTAATTCTTCCTTTACGGTATCTATAGGGAATTTGATTTGTAATGCTGTCGTGTTTTTATCAAGATTTAACAACATATTTACATATAAAGGACTATTAGCCAGCTCTTTTTTAGCCAGCTCGATATCCGCATCAGGATCTTCTAATGTTTTAATATTATTGACTAATTGATCAATGGGTACAGGTGGGTTAGATAATAAAGGGACATCCATTACCGAAATTACCGATTCAATACCGGTAACAGTACGTAAATCGTTACGCAATTGAGTAAGATTTTTTAAAGATTCAACTGAAAATAACGGCGCTTCTGGTGTATATGTTAGAACTAAAAATTCTTGCTGACCGTATCTTTTTGAAAGCTGTCTAAAATATTGAAGATCTTCATCCCCTTCTAAAATTAAACTTTCAGCCGATGCATCCAACTCAAAATCATCCAAGCCACTAGTAAAAACAACAAGTGCACCGATCACCGCAATTAAAATCAATAAAGGCTTTTTCAAAAGTTGATCTTCAACAAAGTGCTTTACAAGATTTAACATATTTTTCCCTAGACAATACTTAAAAATGCGACTTTATCATAATTGCTTAGTAGCGCACACGATTTATCAAAGCACACATCAAATTTACATAGTGTAACCAAGTTTAGCCGCTCAAATTCAATGAGCTTGAAATAAATTGCTATATTTATAAACAATTGAATATATTGAGCCAGCTATGCATTCTTTTAAACACAAATTACCGCATACACAACACACTTTAAAAGTAGCACTCATACCTTTTCTGACATTATTTATTTTCACTCAATCTTGCCAGCCTGTAATAATCGATACAAAAACAGATTCTACTGACATAACTTCTGAAACAAAAACAAAAACAGAAACTGAAACTGAAACTGAAACTGAAATAGAAACACCTAATATTCAATGCAACGATGTATTTACAGAATTTAAAAAGAGTATTTTCCCAGTTTTATCTAGTACATGCGAAAGTTGCCACATAAGCAACTCCGCTTTTGAAACGCCTTATAAATTTAATAACCAATCCAGTGAGTTAGCTTTTCTAAGCACTCTTGATTATTTATACGACAACCCAAATGCCAATTTTTTTGTTTTAAAACCCACCAATCAAGTTATGCATAATGGTGGATATCAAATTGATACCGATTCAAATACCGAATCGCTATTTTCTGATTTTATCCATTTAACCGAACAACTGCCCTTTCAATGTACTTCAACAGATTTAATCATTAATAACGAGGTGATCGATGCGCGTTTAAGCAATATTACAAGATTATCTCTTTCGCAAAACTATCAAAAAGCATTATTTACTTTAACAGGTAAAACAGAATCTTTAACAAGTATTAACCAAATAACCACCGAACAACAATTCAAACAATCTCTTCGTAGCCAATTATCAGAGGATGGTTTTACTGCATTTTTGATCAATGGAGCAAATGATCGCTTACTCACTTTAAAATTTGCCAACTCGCAAAGTTTCGCAATTGACAGTATTAACTCCTGGATTTATCAAGATATTTATACAAAATTAGGTGAAAGTGACATTGCAAGAGATCTTGCTCAAAAAGCTATGCAAGACCTTATTGATGCATCAACCGTCACCCCACCAGAAGATGACCCAAAAGTGATTCAAGCCAGACTGCATTATCAAACGCTAGCCGACGAAAATTGGGATATGCGCAAAAAAATTAATCGCGCTATTGCAGAAGAACCCCTAAGACTAATAGATCATGTTGTGCAAAATGACCGACCGTATACAGAAATACTGACTGCCGACTATATGATGGTCAACGGATATAGCAACCAAGCATTTAATGGTGAGCATGCAATTAAAGATTTAGCAGAGGATGATCATGAAACATGGGCTGAAGGCTACATTGCCTCTCATCGTTTTTTATCTATTGATCAATATGGTGAAATTGCACAAGCAGATAAAGATTTCAGCCAATACGAACAAGGTCATGTGCCAAATAGCGGTATTTTATCAAGCCCTGCTTTTTTAATGCGATTTCCATCTACAGACACCAATAAAAATCGTGCACGTGCACGATGGACTTATAAGTTCTTTTTAGGTGTCGATATAGAAAGACTAGTACAACGCGCTCAAGACCCAGATGAACTTGCGAAGATAACGGACCCTGGTTCTGAAAATAGCTCGTGTTATGGATGTCATATTATTATGGATCCTGTTGCAGGCGCTTTTCAAAGTTTTGGAGATTCTGGCGCCTATTTAGAAACTGCAGGCACAAGCTCTTTACCTTGGGACTACATTGGTAATCATGAAAGTTATGAACAAGATGATCGATGGTATCGTTCTAACATACCACCTGGTTTAAACGGCAAGAATATAAACACACAAAACTTATACGGGAAAATTGAAGACACTCAATTTGTTGATCCTATTCAATGGCTTGGCAAACACATTATTAACGACAAACGCTTTGCCTCTGCCACTGTTGAATTTTGGTACCCTGCCGTTATGTCCCATGATTTATTATTAAAACCTGAAGACACAGACTCTCCTGCATTTCTTGCCTATCAAATTCAACAAAATATTATTAAAGAGTTAACCGATCAATTTGTACAATCTAATTATGATTTAAAAACATTATTAATTGAAATGACACTCACTGATTTATTTGCTGCAAAACAATTTAAAAACGCCTCATCTTCACATGATATTGAATTTAAAAATTTAGGCTTGGGTAATTTATTAACTCCAGAGCAAATTGACAATAAAATGATCGCGATCACGGGTAAACACTGGACCTACAACTGGTCTTTGGACACCCATAAATTAATTGACGATTATTATTTATTTTTGGGTGGTATTGATTCTGACAAAATCACCGAACGTACAAGAGAAATAAATACGATGATGGTTCAAACTATTGAACGTATGGCACAAGAGATGAGTTGCAAACTTGTACTCGATGAATTTAATGCTGATTTAAATACACGTAAACTATTCACATTTGTAAACGCCAAAACCATTCCAGAATTACCTCTATCGGCATTTTTAACCAATGACAACTTAAACGAACAAGTACTGGATTATGTCGAAGTATCCCAAGACAACATCATTCAACAAATTCAATATTTAGTGCATTTATTTTGGAATCAACAACTTAGTGCTGACGACCCTGAGGTACTGGCTATTTACCAATTATGGCAAAACATTTGGCAGTCTCGTTTAGAAAATGCAACTGATTTTAGCTCATTACACAATAGTGACAACGAAAATACAGAGCTGCAGGAATTTTGCGAAGTGAATTGGGATGAATTAAATTGGGATGATGTAGATTATTCAAAAATCGAAAACATTAAAGCTAATTTAGGCGAATTCTATAATCCTGAACACACCATTCGCCCTTGGTCTGCGATCTTAATTTACTTAATGACCGATTACTTTTTTATGTACCAATAGGCCAACTATGCAAAGACGATCATTTTTACAATTAATGACAGCTTCAAGTTTAAGTGCGTCATATATTCCCAATATCAATGCAGCGACATCAAGCGCATATAATGGCCCGATATTCATTTGTATTTCTTGTGAAGGTGGCTGGGACGTAACCAGCTTTTGCGACCCAAAGACGTCTTACACCAACGAAGACAACCACCAAGTATGGGTAAATAATTGGGCAAATCCAAATAATCCTAATTTTTCAAACATACAAAGTGTGACCAACTCTGAAATTAAATATGCGCCTTTTGCTTTGAACTCAGAATTATTTACAAACCATGGAGACAAAATGCTCATTGTAAATGGCATTGACGCTCAAACTAATGCACATCAAGTTGGCGTTAGACATAATTGGAGTGGACAAATTGCAGATGGTTATCCTTCATTTACCGCTCTTGCCGCAAGAATTTATGGACAGGGGTTACCCTTAGCATTTTTAAGTAACGGAGGATATCGTCAAACAGCAGGCCTTATTCCATTTACATTAATGTCCAACCCAAACACATTAGGCTCACTAGTTAATACAAACAGACCAACTTACATTGGCCCTCAAAATTTGACACGCCCCGGTGAAATGGATTTAATTCAATCGGCTAAATCTGCACGTTTTAATCGCTTAGAAGCAAACGATTTATTATTACCAAAAACCAAACATTCGTTAATTCAAATGCAAGCGGCCATTGCGGCAAGATCTCAATTAAGTGCTTTGGAAGCGCATATTCCAGAGACACTCATTAATGCAAATACATACGGTACTTACAACCCACTTCTACCTCAAGCCCAAATGGTATTAGCCTCGGCTAAAGCAGGCTTAACCGTATCGGCCGATTTAGTTCTGGGTGGTTTTGATACTCACGCCACACACGATGAAGAACATTCCATTGCGTTAACGAATTTAACTCAAGGCATTAATTATTTATGGGAAGAGGCTGAACGTTTAGGGATTGCAGATCGCCTGCGTGTTTTCATGACCTCTGATTTTTCACGCACCCCTCAATATAATGAAGGAGACGGTAAAGATCATTGGCCAATTGGCTCTGCCATGTTTATGCAAAAAAGTCCTACTTGGTCAACACAGGTCATTGGTAAAACAGATGAAAAACATTTAGCGCTTTCGTTAAATTCAAATTTAAGTGTTGCTGACGATCAAGAAACGGGAATAATTATAGAACCTAGACATGTACAACATGCACTTAGGCATTGGGCAGGAATAAATAATGATGCTGAGGGAATTTGCGCTCAGTTTGATTTAGGCGCGGATGATTTAGATTTAACTCAAGTGTTTGTTTAGTTTATTACTCAGATCACATCAAAATTTGATGTAACTTGAGCAGTTCAAGAGTCTAGTAAATAATAATCGATTGATTTATAAATACACACGAAGCACTTCAAACATTAAACCGATCACACCACCAAATACTGCACCCCAAATTACCAACCAACCTAAATGAGATTTAATCAATTGCTGCACGATGGTTTTAATTTGAGCAGAGCTTAATTCTTGTAAACGACTTTGGATGATCACTTCAATTTTTTGTTGAATTTTTTCGCTTAAATCATCACTTGATAACTGCTTTTCAACGGACTCTTGAAAAGACTCACTTTGAGCAATGACCTCCAAAGAGTTTTTCATTTTTTTGATAAACGGCTCTTTTAAAGGATCCAGCGCTTTTTCGCCACCAAACATACCTAACATAGAACCAAATGATGATTCAATTACCGCATGTTTTAACGCCTCAAAAGCAGGCGTTAAATCCATGGTTTCAATAACGGGTAATAAATCAATTTTCTTACCGTTTGACTGACTTAAGAATTTTTGAATATTCTCAACATTAAAAAACTCTTCCATCATTATTTTAGAAATAGCCAATTTAAATTGATTGAAGTTTTTTTCAATAATTCCCGAACCATATAGGCCTGGTACTTTTTCAAATAACATATGGATCGCTAACCAATTTGTTAAACTGCCAGACAGTGCGAATAATCCAACTGACAATAAAATAGTTTGATCCAAAACCACGGCAACAATTACGACAATAAAAACAACGACATTGGTGAGTAACGACTTATTCATCATCTTTTTAAAATTCTCATCCACGTATACACATTAATCATTTTTAACAAACTAGCTGCAACATAAGTAAATGCCGCAGCACGTAAAACTTTTCGAACACCAGGCAAGTCACTATCATCTAGATATTGACCTTTTTCTAAAATTGGCAATGCTTTATTAAAACTGGCATCCACTTCAACAGGCAAAGTAATCAATTGAAATAATACCGCAACAAGAAAACAAGCTATAGCAACAATCACAAAAAACAATATTGCAATGGGTGACTTAATTACAAACCCAAGTATTGGTAGCATATAAATAATTAACACAGCGATTTTTTGAAATAACAAAGCAAAAGGTGCCATTTTTAATCGAAGGTTAAACATATTTTCATCATTATCATGCTGTATTGCATGACCAACTTCATGAGCAGCTACAGCAACGGCAGCGACTGATTGTCCACTATATATTCTAGAAGATAAATACACTGTTTTTTCATCTGGCGAATAATAATCAGAATCACCTGGTAATACTTGAACTTCAACAAGTTTCAGCTTTTCTACTAGATGCTGAGCAAACTCGCCACCCGTACCGGGTAAATCCTCGCGATGTTTTGAAAATCGATTAAGTTGATACTTAATCCAAAGAGTGGGTAAACTACTTAATAAAAAAACAAATAGAACCAATAAAATAACAAATGGCATGGTTAGTCCTTAATAATTTTAAATTGATTAGCTACTTTTTTAAACGCAGCCTCGAGTGATTCTTTATTTTTCATTTCTATAAAATGCCGTTTACGATCTTGAATTTTTCTTTCTTTTTCTGGTAATGCATTTCTTGCTTGGTGCGTATCAAAATCTTGTAATTTTTCGTAGACTTCATCAAAAATACTAAATGGTGTTTTGTCTAAATTTTCCATTTCCAAATTATCAAGTAACACTTTCACACGAATACAGGCTTCAGAAATATTTAACTCACCTTTTAAATAAGATTGCGCAATTACATGTAAACTGGTTTGCAGATAATTTTGGTGTTTTGTATTGGCAATATGACGTTCGTTTTCTAACTTGAAAGACTGCTCTTTTGCATGATTATTTTTTTTATAAACTTGCAAACATAAAATAAAAGCATAACTTGACAACCCAAGAACAATCAACAATCCACAAAGAAGCCAAATCATACTAATTCATCCACACTGATAATAGTGGAACTTTGGGTTTGCGAATCAAACACAATCGATGCCTGTCCATTTTTTAACTGTTGCAATACTTGCCCTTTTTTAGTTTCAATTGAAATTTCAGATGCATCGGAATCTCGTGTTACGTATTCCACTAATAAATTATCAAGTGCCTCTTCTGACAATTGTCTAAACGGTATAATCATCATGAATTTTGCTCTCCGATTAAGTTGTCTAACCATTGAATAAATTGTTGTTCATTTAAAATGGACACATTTAATGTTTGTGCTTTAGCTAATTTACTGCCTGCTTTTTCACCAGCAACTAATGTATGGGTGTTTTTTGAAACTGAGCCTGCTACTTTTGCACCCAATGAAATCAGTTTATCTTTTACTTCGTCACGACTCATTACAGATAACTTACCTGTCACCACCCAAGACTGACCATTTAATGGCAAGCCTTCTTTTTTAACTACTTCAGGCCAATTTAAGATTGTCGCTAATTTATTCACTAATTCAACATTGGAATCAATTGCAAAGAATTGCAAAATATATTCAGCGACCACAGGACCAATATCATCCACTTCAAGTAATGCCTCTTTTGAGGCTGTCATTATATTATCTAACGTTAAAAAATGCGTGACCAAATTATTTGCAGTTGCCACACCCACTTCACGTATACCTAAGGCATAGATGAATCGATTTAACGTAGTAGCTTTACTTTTTTCAATGGCATCAAGCACGTTTTGAGCGGATTTTTCAGCCATACGGTCTAAATTTGCTAATTGTTCTAATTCTAAATAAAACAAATCATCAAAATGTTTAAGCTGTTCTTTTTCAACTAACACTTCTATAAGTTTTTCACCCAACCCATCGACATCCAATGCTTTTCTTGAAACAAAATGTTTAAACCCTTCGGTTTTTTGTGCACTGCATTCTAAAGAATTCATACAGCGAATAATCACCTCACCTTCAATACGCACTAATTTTGTCGAGCAAACTGGACAGCAGTCAGGGGCAACAACCTTTTTAGATCGCTCTTCCACTTTGCATAATTCAGATTTTATTAAATCCCCTTTTGAATCGCTTTCATTTTGATCCATTAAACGTTTGCTTAAATTTGCCATTACTTTTGGAATCACATCTCCAGCACGACTTATTAATACTGTATCGCCTTCATATAAACCCAACCGCTCTACTTCGTCCATATTATGTAGCGTAACATTTGAAACAGTCACACCACCAACAAATACAGGCTTTAATCTTGCCACAGGAGTCACCGCTCCCGTTCTGCCAACTTGAAATTCAACTTTTTCGACTATGGTACTTTCTTCTTGAGCTGGAAATTTATGAGCAATTGCCCAACGAGGCGCACGCGAAACAAATCCCAATCGTTGTTGTAGAATTAAATCATCTACTTTAAAAACGACGCCATCAATTTCATAATCTAACGAATTCCTGATATTACTTAAGTGATCAAAGTATTCAAGACACCCATTTACTCCATCAACCACTTTTGAGTTTTCATTTATTTTTATTCCCCAGCTTTTTAATTGATCCAATATTTCACTGTGGTTTTGCGCAAGTCCATCACCATCAACTAACCCGACACTATATGCACACATTTCCAATTTACGCTGACTTGTAATATTTGCATCTAATTGACGCACACTGCCAGATGCTGCATTTCTTGGATTGACATAACTTTTCGTACCTTGCTTTTCTGCCAATACATTTAATGCTTCAAATGATTTTTTCGGCATGTAAATTTCGCCACGAACTTCTAAAATTTTTGGATATCCACTTCCCATTAATCTTAATGGAATATTTTGTATAGCACGAACATTGGCTGTTATATCTTCGCCGGTTGCGCCATCACCGCGTGTAGCACCTCGGGTTAATTGGCCTTCAATATATAATAAACTAACAGCGATACCATCTAATTTTGGCTCACAGGCAAACTTAAGTGTCTGAGTATTATTAATTCGGTTATCGATACGTTTAGAAAATTCATGCATGTCTTGTTCATTAAATGCATTATCTAATGACAACATTGGGATTTCATGATTTACAGTTGTAAATCCAGCTTTGACTTCTGCGCCTACTTTTTGGGTGGGACTAACATTGGATTGAAATTCTGGGTATTTAGATTCTAATGCAATTAACTCTTGCATCAATTTATCGTAGGTTGAATCAGACACAAATGGTTCATCAAGGACATAATAACGGTAATTATGCCCTTCAATTTGTTGCCTGAGTGATTCTATTTTTTCTGATATTGTTTGATTGTCTTGTTTTTCTTTTTTATTGGATTGTTCAAATAAATCAGGAGTCATAGTTAAGCTTGTTCTAATAATTGTGAGCGTTGAAATTGACGAATACGATCTCTATAACTTTCAATAGTTTGTTCAGTCAAACGGTTTTGTGCATCATCTCTCACTTGACCATTTAATTCATTTGCAATAAAAACTGAAACATTTTTCATTTGCTCAAATGCAGAAACAGGATCAACTTCACATGGCAATTGCATAAACAAAGACACCCCTGGCGTATTAAATTGATTAATACTTTCCAAATCAAACGTACCAGGTTGCACAGAATTAATTAAACTGAATTGTGTTTTTCCTGCCTGTGTTGAACTGTGAAAAATATTCATCTTACCAAAACGTAAACCGCCTGCAATCATGGCATGATATAAATCTTGACCATTAAACGTCTCTGCATTTGATGTAATATTTAAGACTAATACATCCTGAGCCGTTTCTTTTTTCTGTGTACTATTCTCTGATTTCGACTCAGTCACGGCATCAATTTCATATTCAGTTTCAACCGCAGAAAAACTATCTTGCTCAAACTCACTAGAAACTTCATTTGCTGAATGATTATAATTATTTGGTTGTAACAACACATCATCTTCGTCTATTTCAGGTTGTTGCAAATCCAAACTGGTTTGCTGGGCAATATCCATGTTTGGTTCTTGTTCATCCAACTGCTCAATTATATGCTCAACGGAATCCATCAAGACGGGTACATGCTCATCTAAGTCTTGCTCTAAATCATCGATGCCTTTTATGTGTGCCATTGACTCAGTATCTTGACCTTCTTTTTTAACAATACGAGATCCACCATTAGGAAGTTCGGCAGATGAAATATCGTCAACTTCTACTTTTTGTTTGGCATACATTTTTTGTTGATATCTAGGACTTGCATTTCTCATTCTGCGAATACCATCTATCACTAAAACCAATAAAACGATTACACCTATAATAAAAAAAATCGTTTGTGTTTCCATTTTTAAATACCTAATTTAAATTTACAATGCTGCTAATTTTGCAGCTTCTTCAACGTTTACACTTACTAAACGGGACACACCCGGTTCGTTCATGGTTACGCCCATTAATTGATGTCCCATTTCCATTGCGATTTTATTATGCGTAATGTAAATAAATTGAACATGATCACTCATCGCCTCAACTAACCGAGCATAACGCCCAACGTTAGCATCATCAAGAGGTGCATCAACTTCATCTAGCATACAAAATGGGGCTGGGTTCAGTTTAAATATCGAAAAGACTAACGCTATGGCTGTTAGTGCTTTTTCTCCACCACTTAATAAGTGAATGGTTGAATTTCGTTTTCCAGGTGGTCTTGCCATAATGGCAACCCCTGTATCGAGTAAATCATCGCCTGTAAGTTCCAGATAAGCATGCCCGCCACCAAATACTTTTGGAAATAATTCTTGTAAACCAGCGTTTACTTTATCGTAGGTTTCTTTAAATCGATTACGTGTTTCAGTGTCAATTTTACGAATGGCATTTTCTAATACTTCAATGGCTTTTTCTAAATCTTCATTTTGCGCATCCAAGTAATGTTTACGCTCAGCTTGTGCTTTATATTCATCAATTGCTGCTAAATTGATAGCACCCAAACGCTGAATTTTATTTCCAATCTCTTGTAATGATTGCTGCCACTGATCTTCATTTGCATCTTCAGGCAAAGTTTCTAACACGGCATCAATATTAAAGTTTTGTTCCGCCAGCTGTTCTTGTAATGTTTGACGCCTTGTTATAATTGTTTGCGCAGACATTCTCACCTGTTCTAAATCATTTCTTAAGGCTAATGCTTTACGCTCAAAATCCCCTCTGGACATTTCAAGTTCACGCATTTGCGCATCAATCTGTGTCATTTGACCACGAGCTTGATTTACTTTTTCTTCAATTTCTTGCTGTCGTTCTAATTTTTCTTCAAGCTCTAAACGCATTTCATCTAATGGATCGTCTGACTCTTCCATTGACATTAAAATTTGTTCTTTACGCTCATTTAAACGCTCAACCTGTTCTTGCAAACGCTGTTTAGCATGCTCTTTGGATTCAATTTGCGTTTGAACTTTATTTTTTTCAACCGTTAACGTTTGAGCTTTCATTTTGCAATCACGCTCACGATCACGCGCTTCATCCAATGACATTTTTACATCATCTTTTTTTGCCAATAAATTCTCACGCTCTTCAACACCACCTTCCATCGCATCTAAAGCTTCTTGTAGCTCAATTCGCGAATCGGATATTTGTTCACGTTCATGCTCAAGCTGCAGTTCTTGCTCTTCAATTTCTTCATTGACCTGAACAGATCGTTTTTTAACCTGCTCTACTTGAACCTGTTTACCACTTAACTCTGCTGATATTTGAGAAAAATGACGAGACAATTCATTTAATTCACGTTGAGTGGTTTCTTTTTCTTGTTCTTGGGAGCGCTGGCGCAATATAGCAGTTTCTAAATCGACTTCTAATTCTTCGATTTCAGCATCCAGTTCATCCAAAACACACTCTAAATTTTCTAATTCACTTTCACGAGACAAAATACCCGCACTTGAATCGCTGTCTTTGCTGACTCTGAACCAGTCTTTACTTAACCAAATACCTTCTTTGGTAATCACTGACTGTCCAGGCTGCAAACTGGCTTTTAAGGATAAAGCTTGCTCAATATTATCAGCAATCAAAACTTGAGTTAAATCTTTCCCCAAAGCAAACGAAGACGTGACTTGTGAAGCTAATGAATTACTTTGGTTCGGATTAGTCGAATGAGTTGTCAGTACTAATTTACCTTCACTTAACTGCAGCAACGATTCAGTTAGACCTGCATGAATATCATTCACACAAACCGCTTGAAGATATTGTCCCAGTACCACTTCAACGGCCTTGTCCCAGCCATTTTGCACTTGAATGCTTTGGGCTAATCTAGGTAAATTATTAAGTTGTTGAGACTCTAACCATTTTGCTACCTCCCCGGATTGTTCATCTTTGGCAGCCTTTTGTAATGCTTCTAATGTTGCTTTACGGCCTTTTGCTTGTTGCTCTTCAGAACGCTTGGTTTGCAGTTTGGTTCGATTTTTCTCGACGGTTTCTTTTGTTGTTTGTAGGTCTTCATTCAAGCCTTCAAGTTGCAACGCACATTGTTCTTGCTGCTCCTGAGATTCTTCGGATTTTTCAAGCAATTCCTGAATTAATTCCGCTTCAGGACCGGTTACTAAGGTTGACTTTTCAGAATGCAAAGTGCTTAAACGACGATTAATTTGTTCAATCACACGCTCTAAATGTTGGATACGCGATTGCGCCACTTCCGCTTGTTTTTGTGGGCCAGCCGCACCTGAGTTGTATAATTCCCAAGCTTGTTGCCACTGATTCATGTTCTCTTCTGATTCAGCAATCGCCTCGCTTGCCATCATTTCTTCTTCAATGGCCATTTCCACTTCAGGCTCTAGCATTTCTAGTTGTTCGATTAATTGCTCTAACGCGTCTTTATCTTGTTGTAAATCACGATTAACCTGAGCCATATCACGATCCACTTCGGCCATATCTTGACCAAGCTTGCCTGCACGTTCTTGCTTGAATTTCATATTTTGTTCAAACAATACAATTTCTTGACCTGCCTCGTAAAACTTAGCTTGAAGCTGGTTAAATGACTCCGTTACCTCATAATTAGATTCACGAAATTCTTCAATTTTTAAATCAACGTTAGATTGCCCTAATCGTTGCTCTTCAATCTGTGCTTCAAATTGAGCAATTTGTGCATTTTCTTGTTGCGCCTGCACATTTAGTGACTGCCAACGCATGGCATTTAATTGCGCTTTTTCTTGACGCTCTTGTTTTTTATACTCAGTGTATTTTTCAGCAGCCTGGGCTTGGCGATGCAAATGTGATAACTGTCGGCCTAACTCTTCACGAATATCCGTTAAGCGCTCTAAATTTTCACGCGTTCGACGCATACGATTTTCAGTATCGCGCCGACGCTCTTTATATTTTGAAATACCTGCGGCTTCTTCAATGAATATTCGAAGCTCTTCTGGTTTGGACTCAATTAAACGAGAAATCATGCCCTGTTCAATGATCGCATAACTTCTTGGGCCCAAACCGGTGCCTAAGAAAATATCGGTAATATCTTTACGACGACATTTTGTGCCATTTAAATAGTAAGTATTTTGAGCGTCACGGGTCACTTTACGTTGAATGGAAATTTCTGTAAACGAGGCATATTCACCGCGTAATTTCCCATCAGTATTATCAAAAATCAATTCTACGGTACATTGACCGACGGGTTTTCTAGCATTTGAGCCGTTAAAAATAACGTCAGTCATACTTTCGCCACGAAGGTTTTTAGCCGATGACTCACCCATTACCCAGCGTACAGCATCAATCGTGTTTGATTTTCCACAGCCATTTGGGCCGACAATACAAGACAAATTAGATGGAAATGGGATGTAAGTTGGGTCTACAAACGATTTGAACCCAGCAAGTTTTATGGCCTTTAAGCGCATAATGGCATTATCCTACGCACAACAATACGATTAGTGTAAAAGTTGGACAGAATATGCAATTTTGATAAGGAATTCAATAATTTAGGCTTTATTTCGCTAAATAGTCGTAAGATAATTTTTTATCATTTTATTTGAATATTGTTCGATTAATCAATATTGGCTTAATCAGTGGGACAATTTTATCTAAAACCCTATTTAATAAGCGTTGTTTTATATTAATTGATTCCGTTTTTTAAGCAGGTATTTGAATTTTTTTGATATATTATTTTACTTGAATCCACTTTTTTAAGTTTCTCTAAATCAGAATAATTCTATGAAATTTATTGAATAATAAAATACTGAGACACCATAGAATCAAATATTAAAGCAGGCCAAAAGACCTGCTAATCCAAATTTAATACGTTTTATAAGGCAAGAATTTACCAGAAAGCACAACATTAACTCTATCGCCCTTTGGGTCAGGCTCACGCTGAATATCCATTGAAAAATCAATCGCACTCATAATCCCGTCACCAAACTCTTCATGAATTAACTCTTTAATGGTTGTGCCATAAACATTTACCAATTCATACCAACGATAAATCAATGGATCAGTTGGAACAGCCGTTGGTAATGAGCCTTTGTATGGAGCTATTTGCAACCAAGCAATCGCTTCATCCGACAGTGAAAACACCTCTCCCACAATGGTAGCCTGCTCTTTTGTTAAAGCCATTTGACCTAAACAGGCAGCTGTCGTCCACTCTTTAGACAACTCCAATTTATGCGCAACGTCGCTCCACTTTATACCTTTGGCCACTTTGGTTGAACAAATAATTTTCGTGACTTCATCTCTTGATTGAATCATAGTTTTTACCTCTTCTGATGGAAAATTCGAAGTTTTGCTTCGTTTGTGATTAACGCGCTAATAAAAAAACCACTACACCTAATAGAATGGCACTCACCCCCTGCCAAAAAGCAACTGGATTACGCTCAATTAATGCAGGCCTGGTTTTTCTTAAAAAATCTTTATTAGGATGATGCAAATCGTAAATAAATTCACTGACTTCCTGGTATCGCTTTAAAGGCTCTGGATGACACCCTTTTTTGATTGCTTCGTCTACCCAAGGTGCAACACCCAACTCATCAAAATGTTGTAATGTTTGATATTGCAATTTTTGTAAATCTTTTTTATTAGTACACCGAGACACTTTTGTGTCGTAGGGAAGTTTGCCACTGAGCAAATGATAGGTAATCACTGCCAATGAAAATAAATCTGAGCGACTATCACCTCCATAACCAATGAAATATTCCGGTGCACTGAATAATGCGGTACCTTGAATACGGTTATCTTCTTTCATATTTTTAGTTTCTAAAATACCTGCCACTTTGGTCGATCCAAAATCAATAATTTTGACCAAACCTTGTTGATCAATCATGATGTTATTAGGACGTAAATCTTGATGCACCATTTCTTGTCGATGAAATGCCTGTAACCCCTTAGCAACTTGATTAACAATATCCCGTACTTTTTCAATAGATGGATTAGGATTATCGCGCATCCATTGAGACAAGGACTTACCTTCGATGTATTCACAGGCTAAATACATGAAGTTTTTAGGCCGTATACTGTTCGGTGCTTTTAATACATGCGCATTATCAATACGCTTTGCAATCCAATCTTCGGTTAAAAAACTTTCTAAATACGCCGTATCTTTACACAGTTCAACTGATGGCGTTTTGATGACATATTGCTTTTTCGATTCAATATCTTGAGCTAAATACACATGACTTCGACTGCTTATATAAATCTCTCTTTGAATCAAATACCCATCAAACTCCATGCGAGGACTTAAACTTGGTGCAATGGGCAAGCTTAAAATTTGCTGACTGATTTCTTCTAAATCCAAATCAGGCAAAGCGATGATTTTTACAATCTGAATACTCAGATTGTCACCACTATCATTTGCATACGCCTGTTTTAATATAGAGTTAGCCGCTTGATCTAAGTCATGATGATGCTTATGGATTTGTTCAATAATAAATTGCTCGCTAACAAATTCATAAATACCATCTGTTGTGAGAATATAATAATCCCCTACATTTAATTGGACGGATTGATAATCAAAATCCAGTTGCTGCTGAACCCCTAACGCTCTTGCTAAATAACTTTCAGTCGAAGAGATAATGGTTCGATGATCCATTGTTAATTGTTCTAATTTTGGACTTTTTGTTTGCTGCCCACTTAATTGATAAATTCGTGAATCGCCACAATGAAAAATATGAGCGGTATTGGATTTTAAAACTAATGCACTAAACGTACAGACATAACCTTTGTCTTTATTAAAACGGTGCGGACTATTTTGTGTTTGTGAAAACAACCAAGAATTCAAAGCAGACAATACTTTTATGCCAGAAGTTTTTACACTCCACGCATCGCTTGTGCAAAAATAATCTTCCAAAAATCCATTTACTGCGGCTTGACTGGCCACCTGACTCACCTGACTACTACTAATACCATCAGCAATCGCAATCGCAATGCCTTTGTTATTAACAAGCAAATCATTAGGAAGGTTCACCCCAATATAGTCTTGGTTGATTTTTTTTCGGCCTGCATCGGTTGCTTGCCCGGTTTGAATTAAAAGTTGTTTTGTCATAAAAAAAGATCTTCGCGCTAACGAAGATCTCCTTGTTTAGTTAATTGATTTTTAATTAAGCAATTTTACGCTGAGGACTTGTACGAACATGAGTTAAATACAGAGGCAAACCTACTAATAAGAATCCGCCAGCTAAGTTACCCAATGCAGTTGGAATTTCATTCCATACTAAATAATCCATTACCGTGAAATCACCGCCCATAATCATAGAAAATGGAAACAAGAACATATTAACAATTGAATGTTCAAAACCCATGTAAAAGAACAACATTACAGGCATCCACATTGCAGCCATTTTACCCGTTGCAGACGTTGAAATCATTGCACCTACTACTCCCATAGATACCATCCAGTTACACAACATGCCTCGAATGAAAATCGTAATCCAACCAGCAAAGCCATGCTCTTGGTAACCTACAGTTCTTGATTCACCAATCGTCGCCACTTTAGCTGCGATTGCGCCACCATCGGTGTTGTAACCATAAGTTAAAATGAATGACATAAAAAAAGCAGTCATTAATGCACCACCAAAATTACCGACAAACACCAAACCCCAGTTTCTTAACACTTGACCCACGGTGACACCTGGACGTTTATCCAACAATGCTAATGGAACAAGTGTAAAAACACCGGTCAACAAATCAAATTTCATTAAATACAACATAATAAAACCAACAGGGAACAAACACGCACCCAAAATTGGAGACCCTGTTTTTGTTGCAACTGTAATAGCAAATACAGCAGCTAAACCCAAAATTGCCCCCGCCATAAAAGCACGAATGATTGTGTCTTTTACAGACATGTAAATTTTAGATTCCCCGTTATCCACCATTTTGGTGACAAATTCAGAAGGTTCGATATACGCCATTTTAGATTCCTCTTATCAACAATAATGCCCCGACATGGGGTCTGATACCCACAAAGCCATTAACATGCCAACGCAACAAATCACTCAAAATCACTCAAAATAACTTAAAATAACGGCTATATTCTTAAAAAATACAACCAAATAGACAAAATAGGAAAAACATCAAACAATCTAGGCGCACCACAACAACGCACAATAAAAAACTTAGAAACAACCTCAGGCCACATTTTAGTGCGCAAAGCATTATTTTTTCAGGATTTTCTTCCATATTTCAAATTGATATTTTCTGATTGTCATATTTATGTATGATACTCTGGACCCTTGTTATTTTTATAGAAAGTAGAAAATGTTAAAAAAAAGCATGCTTTTATTCACGCTACTAGTTTCTTCTGGTTGCGCAAAAATTGGACTTTTTGTTGCTAATGTTCCTGCAAAATTTTCTAACAACCAACAACATAAAAATATCAGCTACGGCAGTCAGCCATGGCAATTACTGGACATTTATATCCCTGAGCCGTCAACTACCAAGAATATAAAAACACAAACCAAATTACCCGTTGTGATATTTTTCTATGGTGGCAGTTTTGAAGATGGCAATAAACAGATGTATCAATTTATGGGAGAGGCCTTTGCCAATAAAGGATACATCACTGTAATTGCAGATTATGAAAAATTCCCAAAAGTGAAATTTCCTGAGTTTATACAAGATGGCGCTAAAGCCGTCGCCTGGGTACACCAATTCATTGAGCAATATGGAGGAGACTCCAATCAACTTTATATCTCTGGCCATTCGGCCGGGGCATATATTGGGGCGATGATCTGCGCCAACAATGAATACTTGGCGCCATATGGACTGGATCATTCTATCATTAATGCCTTTGCAGGATTAGCAGGCCCATACGACTTTGAGCCAAACACCGATAATCTAAAAGCCATTTTCTCACCTGTTGAAGATGACTATTCCCAAATGCAAGTAACCCATTTTATAGAAGGAAATGAGCCTGCCATGTTATTAATTTGGGGCGAACAAGACAAATTGGTTTATCGCAGAAATATCGAATTATTATCCAATAAAATTATTGAAAAAAACGGCCTTGTCACTACTAAATTTTATACTCAAATGAATCATGTCGATATGATTAAAAATATGATGTGGATGCTGCCTACAAAACAATCAATATTAGATGAAATCATTCCATTTTTTGAGTTACATACGACCAAATAAACAAGGACCCCACATGAATGGATTAATAGAAAAAAATGTATCCTGCCCTTATTGCGGTGAAACCATCAATGTCATCATAGAAGTTTTAGATGAAAATCAAGAATACATCGAAGACTGCCAAGTATGTTGTCGCCCTATCATCTTTCAAATACAAATCGAATTCGATGAATCCGTCAATGTTTATGTTCGCAGTGAAAATGAAAGTTTTTAATAAATAATGAGCTCATAACATGATCATTGCCTTTATGAGCAACAACTCTTATTATACGCGCCCCAAATATATTCGTGTTTAACACATAATTTTTTGAAATTTTAAGGATTTCATATGTTCGATTTTCTATCCCAAACCTATTATGGCAACACTATTCAAAGCTGGATAATTTCTCTTTCATTAATCGTACTTTCTGTATTGCTTGGTAAAATTATTTACTGGGCTTTTTCTAAATTCGTGCGAATTTTTACCAATAAAAGCAAAGGCAAATTAGACGATATCATTGTTGATATGGTAGAAGAACCTGCAGTATTTATGGTGATTGTTGTCGGATTTTGGTTTGCTTTAAACCAACTCGTCCTATCTGAAACTTTTAGCAAAATTTTATCAAATGCTTATCAGGTAATCGTTGCGTTATTAATAGGCTGGTTGCTTAGTCGGCTTTTTGATGCCTTATATAATCAATACATCATTCCCTTTACCGACAAAACCGAAAGCGATTTAGATGATCAGTTAGCTCCTATTTTAAGTAAAGGCGTCAAACTTATTATCTGGACCATGGCCATTATTATTGGATTAAATAATGCCGGCTACGATGTCGCCGCGCTGATTGCGGGCTTAGGTATTGGTGGCTTAGCACTGGCCATGGCAGCTAAAGATACGGTTTCCAATGTATTTGGTGGCTTCACTATTTTTACGGACAAACCATTTAGAATTCAAGATCGTATTAAAATTGCAGGATATGACGGGACAGTCATAGAAATTGGAGTACGCAGCACTCGATTAAAAACTTTAGAGGGTCGCATTGTCACCATTCCCAATGCAAAATTTTCAGATGCACCTGTTGAAAACATTACTCTGGAGCCATCACGAAAAGTGGTTTTAAACTTAGGTTTAACTTACGATACACAACCAGAAAAAATTCAACAGGCTTTAGAGATTTTAACTCAGATCAATACTCAAAACGCGTCAACTGAAGAAAACTCAATTGTGTCATTTAATGGCTTTGGGGATTTTTCTTTGAATGTCATGTTTATTTATTACATTACAAAAGGGCAAGATATTGCCAAAACTCAAAGCGCAATTAACTTAAGCGTTTTGACTCAGTTTAATGCAGCAAAATTAGAATTTGCATTTCCAACACAAACACTTTTCAACATCGAACAAAAATAACCGACCTAATAGCAAAATGGATTAGCCACTGTGGCTAGTCCATTTTTATAAATCACTTACAATCTAAATACCCATCAAACAAACCCATTATTA
This sequence comes from Marinicellulosiphila megalodicopiae, assembly GCF_045862395.1. Classification (NCBI taxonomy): domain Bacteria; kingdom Pseudomonadati; phylum Pseudomonadota; class Gammaproteobacteria; order Oceanospirillales; genus Marinicellulosiphila; species Marinicellulosiphila megalodicopiae. Next base: position 1,987,320 of record NZ_AP023087.1, on the reverse strand, counting down.
AATCTTGATAACGCTCAGCTTTCATACCAATTGGATCCCAATACAGTATTTTTACTTTAACTTTCGACTCACTTTCTACGGACTCTAATAATGTTTTGGTAAGCGATTCATTAAAACCCGGTTCTACAAAAATACAACTCACCTTTGTTTTCACCATCAAATCTTTTAATTCAAGTAACGTTTTAATACCAACCTGCTGTGAAGGATCGCTAACAATTGCCGCTTGCTCCTCCAACCCAAACTGATGGGTAAAATAATGAAACCCATCATGAAACACCATAAAACTTGGTGGTTCAGATTGAGCAAGTCTTTGTTTTATACTGATTTCAAGTGCATTGATTTCTTGTACAAAGTGCTCAAGGTTTTGCTCAATTTTAAACGCATGTTGAGGAAAGATCTGAATTAACTTTTCTGACAACGCTTTAGCAAACAAAAGCGCATTTTTGCTCGACAACCAAAAGTGCATGTCGATGTGTTTAGCATGGATTTCATGCTCATCGTGCTCATCGTGAGAAACATGATCATGATCCCCCCAAATCAATCCATCTCTTAATGGCAATAAAGCTAATTTCGCTTGATAATCATCAAAGGAAAAATCTTTTTCTGTAAACAATTCAGTCACATTGCCCTCAAAAAATTCCCCAATCCCAATAAGCATATCGGAACGATTAATCAGTTTTATATCAGATGGTGTTAATTGATATCCGTGTACATCAGGGGATTTTATTAACCATGTTGACTCTCCCACCTCTTTTAATAATGCATCGGCAATAAAATGCAGCGGTTTAATGGTACTGACCACACGGATTGTTTGATCATCCTGTACTACTGTTTGTTTGTTTTCACTACAGCTGAATAAAAACAGAGCACAAACAATCATAAATAAGGGTTTAAGAGAGAATCTTTTAGGCATTTTCATTTTTCATTCGCTAAACAAAGACAATCGGTTACAATATCATTTTTTCGTTATATATTCAGCCCTTAGATGAATTCCCAAGCCTTAGTGCAAATCCAAAATCTCAATTTAATCCTTCAAAATAAGACTATTTTGCAAAATGTCAGTTTTGATATTTTACCCAATGAAATCATTACACTCATTGGCCCTAATGGCGCGGGTAAATCATCCTTAGTCAAACTCATATTGGGTATTACCCGTGCAACAAGTGGAACAATCGTTAAATCACACAATTTAAGTGTCGGTTATGTCCCCCAAGCGTTTCATATTGATGATCGTTTACCAATTAATGTGGCTGGATTTATTTTACTTAATCAAACCAAAACCGATAAATTAGATGAAACGCTTCAGTTATTAAACATTGCGCATTTAAAAGATCAAAAAATTCAAGGTTTATCCGGTGGTCAATTACAACGCGTGTTATTAGCCCGTGCGATTTTGAGCCGACCTCAATTATTGATTTTAGATGAACCCGCCCAAGGCATTGATTTTCATGGTGAAGCGGAACTTTACGCACTCATTCACCAAATTCAAAAAGAATTAAAATGCGCCGTTTTGATGATCTCTCATGATTTACATGTGGTCATGGCACAAACCAGCCAAGTGATTTGTTTAAATCAACATATTTGCTGTTTTGGTGAGCCTGAATCCATATCTAAACACCCTGAATTCATAAATATTTTTGGTGATAAAATCGCAAAAAATGTGGGTTATTATCAACACGACCACGACCACGATCATGCCTTAGACGGGCAAGTTAAAGCCTGTACTCACGACCACAACCACAGCATTCATCAACACAATCACTCAAACAATAGCGAGCAACCATAATGGAAGAGTTTATTATTCGCGCCTTACTGGTTGGCAGTTTTTTAGGTTTAGCCTCAGGTCCTTTAGGCTGCTTTGTGTTATGGCGACGCTTGGCGTATTTTGGTGACACTATGGCACACAGCGCATTACTAGGCATTGCTATTGGTTTGTTTTTTAATGTCAACGTAACTGTTGGCGTTGTGATGGTTTGCTTCTTATGCGCCCTACTTCTTTTGGGATTACAACAACAAAAGAAAATTCCAAGTGATACTTTATTAGGTATTTTATCTCACCTGGCTTTAGCATTAGGCATCATCGTTTTAAAACTCATGCCCAACGAGCGCACCAATATTGAAAGCATTTTATTTGGTGATTTATTAACCGTGAACTGGATAGATGTGGCAGTGTGTGCTGTTATGGCAGGCATTGCATTAATCACCCTAAAAATCATTTGGCAGCCGTTATTATTAATCAGTATTAATGAATCATTAGCCAAAGCAGAAGGCGTTAAAGTAACTCGTTACACATTAACATTTACCTTTGTAATTGCACTATTAATTGCCGTGGCTATGAAATTAGTAGGGGTTCTATTAATTACTGCGATGCTAATTATGCCCGCTGCTTGCGCACGTTTATTAGCCAAAACTCCATTTTCAATGGCGCTATATGCAGCTCTAGTTGCCATAAGCTCAGTGTTACTTGGTTTATTTATGTCCTACGCATTTGATACACCAAGCGGCCCTTCTATCGTAGTAAGTTGTGCCAGTTTATTTGCGTTAACCCTTGGTGTTTCTTATTTTATTAACTCAATTCAAAAGAAGTCGTTCCATGACATTTAAATCATTCGAATCCTTAACCAAAGGATCAGCTATAGAACTGGACAAAGTATTGTCACAAGTTAAATTTAACGAAGACGGTTTGATCAGCGCTATTGCACAAGATCATAAAACTAAAGAAGTGTTAATGCTTGCTTGGATGAATATTCACTCATTAAAAGAAACCATAGAGACAAAACAAGTGTGTTACTGGTCTCGCTCACGCAATTGTTACTGGCGCAAAGGTGAATCATCAGGACACCGACAAACCCTAAAGTCTTTAAGTTTTGACTGCGACGGAGACTGTATTTTGATGCAAGTTCACCAAAAAGGGGCGGCTTGCCACACCAATCGCACCAGCTGCTTTTATCTAGAAATTAATGAAAATGCTCAAGGTGAAGCTCAAGTGATAATTAACTCTGATGCGGATCAGATATGACTATTTATTGCAATCCAAGTCCAATAAATGGCATAAAATCAGCCAAAGCATTGAACTTTTTTGAAAAAACCCCATCTGTGTAATCTTAGGTACACTATGCTTGGTAACTCAATCAATCACTATATTGACCACTATATCTATAATAATAGGCTTTTTATGACTCATTTTTTCAACCGACCTCTTAATATTTTAGTCGCCTCCGCTGTTTTACTTTCTAGCACTGCGTGTTTTGCCAATGAAGAAAAAGTCAAAGCATCCGAAAAAAACTTCAGCCGCACCACTGTTGAGTTACTGTCCAATTTAAATCAAATGCACTATAAAAAACAACCCATCGACGATGTGTTTTCCGAGCATTTATTAGCCGCTTATTTAGAGCAAATCGACCCGAACAAACGCATATTTTTACAAAGTGATATCAATGAGTTCCAAGGATTTTCCCACAAATTAGACGACGAATTTAAACAAGGCAATTCACAAAGCGCCTTTATTATTCATGAACGCTACCAAACTCGTATTGAAAATCGTTATGAATTTATCATTGCACTATTCAAAGAAAATAAATTTGATTTCACCATTGATGAATCCATTCCATTAGAGCGCAAGTCATGGCCTTCCACTCAAAAAGACAGCGATGAATATTGGCGCAAATTAGCCAAAACAAGCATCATTGAAAATATATTAGGAGATGACGAAACCACTCAAGAAAAAGTGGCCGCTGACTTATTAGAGCGTTATGAAAATTATTTAAGCCAAATTAAATTAACCAAACAAGAAGATATTTTCGAAAAGTACCTAAATGCCGTTGGAAGCCTTTTTGATCCCCATACCTCTTATTTCACCCCAATTAGTGAAGAAGATTTTAATATCGACATGAGTCTATCTTTAACAGGTATTGGCGCGGAATTATCACTTGATAAAAACATCACAACTATTAAGCGATTAATTGAAAATGGGCCTGCGCAAAAAGGTGGCCTACTTCAAGAAGAAGACCAAATCATTGCAGTGGCGCAAGGCAATAAAGAATTCGTAAACATTATGGGCATGCGTTTAGATGATGTGGTTCAGCTGATTCGTGGAGAAGTCGATACCACTGTTCGTTTAAAAGTTAGAAAACTTGGCAACGCAGATAATCAAAAAATTGTCCCAATCGTTCGTAAAGTTGTCACTTTAGAAGACAAAGCCACAAAGCATGAAGTAAAAGAAGTCACACTTAATGGCAAAACACTTAAAGTCGGAGTAATTTCCGTTCCTAGTTTTTATTACGATTTTGAAGCTGCTAGACGAGGGGATGAAAACTTTAAATCCACCACTTTTGATGTGGCTAAAATTTTGGCTCAATACAAAAAAGACGGAATTGATGCAGTGATAATGGATGTGCGTAACAATGGAGGCGGTGCGTTAAGTGAAGCGATTGCTCTTTCTGGATTATTCATCAAAGACGGCCCAATTGTTCAAGTGAAATACTCAAATGGTCACATCGCTGTTAATAATGATGAAGACCCAGCAATTGCTTGGGATGGCCCTTTAGCTGTTATGACCAACCGTTTAAGTGCATCTGCATCTGAAATTTTTGCAGGGGCCATTAAAGATTACAACCGTGGCTTGGTTATTGGTGACACCACTTATGGAAAAGGCACGGTTCAAACTTTAAAAGCTGTGACCTTTGGTCAAATCAAACTGACATTTGCAATGTTCTACCGCGTATCGGGAATGAGCACACAGCACAGAGGTGTTGAGCCTCATCTATTTTTAAATAGTTATATCAAACACGATAAAATTGGTGAATCGTCTTTAGATAATGCCCTACCTTTTAATCAAATTAGTGCACCTGAAATTGAAGCGTTGAATATTATTACTCCCGAATTAGTTGAGAAATTAACCCTTGTTCAACAACAAGAATTTGCAGCCAATGAAAATTGGCAAGCAACATTTAGTGCCATTTTAAAAGAGCGTGCTGAGCAAGAGACGTTGAGCTTAAATTTGGAAACGCGCAAAAAACAATCACAAATGCGTAAAACTCAAAGAGAAGCGATTTTAAAAGATTTGGATTTAGAAGAAGATTCGAGCTTATATGACTATGCAAATGACATTAATTTAAATCAGACTTTAAATGTGGTGGCACATTGGTTAGCTGAGCAAAAATAATGAAGTTGTTAAGCAAACAATTTTACGCTCTTTGTTATGACGTGATGATTTTAATTGGTTTTACCATGTTAGTGGCTGCACTATTTCAATGGGCAGACCACTTATTTTTTTACCAAGGTGAACAATTTGATGAAGCCTATTTAAAATCCGGCGTCGGCCCTTTAAAAATCCCAATGCAAATCACATTAATGCTTTGTTACTTTTTTTATTACCACTTTAGCTTCACTCATGGTGGTCAAACCATTGGAATGAAAGCATGGAAAATCCAATTAATTAGCACCACGGGCAAACTGAAATTATCACAAACATTAGTGAGATACCTTCTAGCTTGGCCAAGCTTTTGGTTAGGCGGTATCGGTTATTTCACTGCGTTTAAAGATGAATATTCAAGAAGCATCCCAGATAAATACTCTGGAACTCAAATCATTTTAAAAATATGAAAGCATTATTGATTGCCAAACATTGGCCAGAGCCTAACGCTACGGCAGCTGGCAGACGCACATTTGATATATTAAATGTGCTCAGTAATTTTGAAATTCACGCTGCCTGTGGTGGCGCAATTTCAGAACATTGTGAACGCCTAGAACAACAAAACATATCCTGTTATCAAATCAAACTCAATGACCAAAGTTTCAATGATTTTATCCAAGATTTAAATCCTGATTTAGTCATTTACGACCGATTTATGATCGAAGAACAATTTTCCTGGCGCGTAAGACAAACCTGCCCGAATGCGATGACAATTTTAGATACAAGTGATTTACATAGCTTACGATATGCCAGGCACGTTGCTTTAAATTCTGCTCAAGAGCTAAATCTTAATAACGACATAGCCCTTAGGGAAATTGCATCCATCCAACGCACCGATCTAACATTAATGATTTCGAGTGTTGAAATGCGTATTTTACAAGAACACTTCAAAATTGATTCGAATAAAATTCATTATTTTCCCTTTGTGATTGATTGCGATGCCATTGAACCTGAGCTTCCAAATTTTGAACAACGCGCAAACGTTATGATGATTGGTAACTTTTTACACGAGCCTAATTGGGACGCTGCGCGCTTTGCAGTTCAATCTATATGGCCTTTGGTTAGAAAACAATTACCACAATTAGAGCTGCATATTTATGGGGCTTACTCAAGTGATAAACATCAACAACTGCATCAACCCAAACTAGGCATACATTTAAAAGGCCACTGCGAAAATGCCCTTTCTACCTTTAAACAATATCGAATCAATCTTGCGCCATTACGTTTTGGTGCTGGACAAAAAGGCAAAGTATTAGAAGGCTGGTTGACAGGCACCGCCACTATTGGCTCCCCTATTGCCCTTGAATCAATGACATTTGATGAAGATTTAGGTTACCGCCCAAGTATTGAACCAAAACAAATTGCACGTCAAATTCAAGCCGCTTATAGCGATTCAAATTATTTTAATCAACTTGTTGACTCTGGATTCACCCAATTAACAAACCATTTTGATAACAAAGAGCATTCCCCTGCTTTAAAAATCAAAATAACCGAACACTTAACTCACCTTGAGCTCAATCGTGCCAATGACTTTTACCAACAACTTTTATGGCAAAAACAATTTCGAGCTGAACAGTATCTGTCCAAATGGATAGAAGAAAAAAACAAATAATTTTTTGTCAATTTAAATGGAAAACTCATCAAATTTCGCCTACCACATTTGCATTAAATCATCATAAAAAAATTACCAACGCGACACCCATCGACCTAGTAGACATTACAAAATCTAACGTCAAATTAAAAAACCAATTCTAACCACGTTCGAATAATTACGATTCAGATACAATAGGCGTATTAAAAAATGAAAAATTTACGAAAACACACCCTAGCTGACGAATCATTACAAATAAAAATCTCTTAAAAAACAACCAGTTAGATAATTTAAGCCGTATTTCCATTTCATTTTCAAACATTTTATTTAGGTTTTAACTACCTTTAAATTAATGAATCAACCCATTTAACCAAGTAGTAAAGGTAAATTATGGATCGTTTAAAAGAATTGGAAGATGCAATCACACAAGCTGAGCAACTTAAACGCGACTTTGTAGCGAATAATCCAGCTGGTGCCGGCGACAAACAAACAAGACACAAAATATACAACCAAGTTGAGCGCGCTCGACGAGCACTTAGAGACTATAAACAATCCTTGCCTGATCTAAAAAAAGCACAATAACCATTTGATACAGCCCTGTTTAATTCGTGATGAAACCTTCAAATTACGATCAGGGCGATCGCTTTAAAGAATGTGCGTGTTTAAGTTCATACTCCTTATTTGATGTTTTGATGCATACCCACAGCCAAATAAACAAACTTTGGGGGCTCCTTTATAGACCTTGCACGTTGTTCATACTCACTATTTAAGACATAACAACTTCACATCAGAAGCATCACATCAGCATCAAATCAAATATTGCTTTTTAAGGTCACAAAACCAAACATCGTTACCAATATCAAAAACATCTCATGATTGTTTTAAACACCTAATCTTTCAAAAATTAACTAGACTTATTGTTTAAACATAATCTATTTACCTTCGTTCATATAGGCAATTTAAATTGTGCTTCTATATTGATTAATCTCAGGGAAACTCCATTAAACATTTGCGTTTTTTCTACTTTCATCCTTAATTTGAAATATTTCTTCAGTTTGAAATTTAGTTATTTCTACTAACTTCGTGATGATTTTAACTTTCCTAGTTATAGATACCTGTTGATTTTACTGATTATTCATTTTGATGGACGGTTTGTAAAAAATAAGTGGCAAAAATAAGGACATGCATCTTTTTTGAATATAATTCTATTTTTTTGACAATAAATCAGCCGTTATATTTGGCAAGACTTTATCGATTTTGGTGATGGGTTGCAAACGGGATTCAACTAGAACGCTCGACACTAGAAACTAACCATAACGACACCGATACTGGCAGAATAACCACATTCAATTAATACCTACAGGACTGACACAAAAAAGCTTAATTAATATTGCACTCCATTTACAAAATCAAACCACTCATGGGCCCTGTATTTTGGCTTATGCCATCGTCCCCGTATTTAATCACATCGGTGAATCCTGCCATGTGTATTAAGCTGACAAGCAAGTTAGTGTGGGCGTCGGCCTGCACTAATCGTCCTGTTGGCATTTTACTGCCCTGCCCACCTTGTCCTGCTAATACAAATGGCATGGTTTGTTGCGAGTGGCTGTTTGAATCACCAAGTTCTGAACACAACAACACTACTGTTGATGCTAGTAAGCCTTCGTTGTCCAATTTTTGGACAAGCTGTTTAAATTTAGCGTTGGTGTAGCTTTTTAATGCGTCAAATTCGTTTGAGCCGGTTGTGTGGCTCATTGGATGATGCTGACCAAAGGCTAAGCCAAAATGGTTTGGGCTGACTTTGTGCGAGACTGAAATACTCACTACTCGGGTGACACCACAGGCTAATGCTTGAACGGCTACGTCAGTTTGTAAACTGAACAAGGTATCGGCGTTGGTTTCTTCATAATACGCGCTGTTTGAGCTGTCAAACCCACCTGGGTTAAATACATTTTGTGAGCAGGCATCACCATCAGTGTCTGCGGGTTTGGTTAAACGTTGCTCCATTTCAAATAGTGATTCTGTGTGGGTATTTAATCGCTGGTATTCTTCATAGCCCACTTTGCCTTTAAGGGCATTTAAGTCTGCACTGATGCTGTCGATGACGGCTTTGTTTTGCAATATACCGGTTGGCGTGGTGCCCATATCACCAAAATAAGTGGTGTACGCATGCAGTGGATCGTCTAAATACGTCGGTTCAGAGCCTGCTTTGTTGTAACTCATTTTACTTTGTGCGGTACTTTGGTAGTTAGCGTATAAACCTAAAAATAAATTTGAATATGGAACGGGCGTCTGCGCTTCTTGAATACGACGACCTAGATACAAATCTAGTGATTCTGTCGCGTTGGCAGTTAATATGCGTTTGATGCCAGCCTCGTGTCCACCACCACCTGGATTGCCGTCGCGGCCATACATGGTGATGTCTTTTAGAAAAATCAGCTTGTCTTGAATATCTGCCAAACCTGCAGTTTGACTGGGGAAGTTTAAATTACCGTCTTCACCGGTAGGATGCCAACGATCTGGTGTACAGCCGTCTGGCACATAAAAGAAAACAAAGTTGGTAGGCGTTGTACCTGAAGTTGCTGCCTTAGCGGCATTTAGCATTCCCAATGAAATAGGCACTGCACTGGCACTGGAAATAGTCTGTTTTAAAAACGCGCGTCGTTTCATCATATTTCTTACTGCCTATTCAAGTAGCCGGGTACTTTCACCGACTCGATTAATAGCTGCTTCATGGTAAATGCTTTGTCTTGCCATAAATCAAACAAGGTTGTTTTTTGGCATGCAATGTCTTCTGTTCGACCATAACTGTATTGTTGCCATTTTTCGATGGCGCATTGTTTGGAAACATCGTCTTGTGAGATGACGGTTGCCAGTTCTAAGGCGTTGGCAAACGGTACGGATGTATCATCTAAAAAGCTTTCAATGCCTACTAAAATACCCGAGGAATCAATATTACCTTCGACCACTTGGCCAGTACTTGCAATGTATTCTTGCTCTAAATACTGACCAATGGCGTTGTAATTTTCTAAGGCAAAGCCTAAATCATCAATCACTTTATGGCAGTTATAACAGCTTGCAATGTTAGCGTGTTGCGCCATTCGTTCGCGCACTGGCAAACTTGGATCAAACCCACCGCCTTGACCTGAAATATCAGGGGGACTTGGCAAGTCTTGGCATAACAAATCTTTGCGCACAAATATGCCTCTAAATACTGGTGAGTTTTCATCGCCTTTTGCATGACTTGAAATCACAGCACCCATGGTGACGACGCCTTGACGTTTGGCTAACCCAAAATCGGTTTTGACAAAATTCTCGTCTGCAATTTGTGCATTCACGCCATAGTAGTTCGCTAGGGTTTGGTTCAAATAGGAGTATTTGGCATTTAATAAAGTCGACACGGGTAAATCGTTGAAAATGATGTCTTTTACAAACAGGTCAAATTCTTGTTTCATGGATTCTCTGACCTCTTGAGTAAAGTCAGTAAATTGCACGTAATTTCGTGGTAATTCCATAATTTCATCGGCACCGAACCATTGCGCGGCAAAACGCGCCATTTGCTCTTTAGCACGATCGGTTTCTAACAACCTTGTGACTTGCGCGCTTAATTGCTCTGGGGTTTGTAATAAATCATTATCCGCTGCCTCAATTAATAACGCATCAGGAGACGAAGCTGTAAATGTATAAGACAACAAGCTTGCTGTTTCATAAGCGGTTAATGTTGAAATTTCTGTTTCGGATTCAGACTCACCAATTTCAGAGCGATATAAAAAATGCGGAGAAGATAACATTGCTTGCAAGGTTAATTGCACCCCCATCATTGGGTCGGACTGTGTAAGTGACGGTTCAAACAATGCTTCAAACTTAAGTTGTTCCTCAACCAATAATGGTCGTCTAAATAATGTTTTTCCCATATTAGCTATGAATTCAGACACACAACTGTCAGTGGTAATATCACATTCATACAAAGGCGATAAATCTTGAAACGCAATCGCACTTTGGGCAATGGTTAACGCAGCATTCCAATATTCTTGAACCCGTGCTGAATCTACATTGGCACTGGACACATCATTTTCAAAATTATCTCCACCGATTTCTTTTGGAAAATAGGCGATAATTTCGCTGACATCAATAGATAGAGAGTCTTTTAGTGTATTGAGGTATTCAAATGACGTTAATAGTCGAACCTGCTTTGGTACATAATTAGGATTAGAACAGGAATAATCCGCTTCAAATCCAAGATCGTTTATTTCCCATAAATAATCAGCAATGTTTGCAGCACATTCACTTTCGCAGGTATCGGATGCTGCTCCTTGAGGCATACTTAGGGCAACTTTATTGATTAGTGAATCTTTATCGGGGTATTCAATATTATTTGGATCACTCGGATCGATGCCTGCTTTAAATCGAATCATGGTATAGCCGTCTCCTAACTCTGTGTTGGTTCGGGTGCCCATTCCATTATCTCGATGACAGCCCACACATAAGTTTTCAAAAAGCGCCTTACCCTCTACATTTACGATGGTTTCAACAACTTCTTTTTGGCTCCACATATAGGTACCTGCCAACAATGCGCAGTTATCTTTTTCTGTACAGGCTTCATGATCGTTATATGGCATTGCATTGTTTACAAATTGAACTAATTGTTCAACCGTATCAAATCGATTCCAATTAAACGGACGCAATTCTGTACTGCCTAATTTGATTTTAATAGAGCGACCCTCAGTGCCTTCATGACAGGTATCACAATATCCATATTCTGAATTAGTAAACATTTGCTCTGCGACAAGCAAGTCTTCTACTTCAGAATAAAGTTGGTTGAACTCTTTTAAATATTGAGAAATTAAATCAGCACAGGATTCATCGCATTTAACAGCGTCGCCTTGTGGCATAAAATTTTGAATATACGAGGAAAGAGAGGGGCGATCAGGATATTTTGAAAATACTAGAGCGATTGAACCTTGCCCATCGGCACTATGGCATGTGGTACATAATTCATTAAATAAAGATTCACCTGTAATAGGTACGGGTTCTTGAATTAAAACCACTTTACTTGAGTTGACATATCCATGTCCGTCATTAACAAATAATTCAACTGAATATTCCCCTACTGATTCAAATTGAAAAGAGACAGTTGAGCCTTCTAACTGAATTGGCTCTTCCTCACCAATTTCAATTTTCCATAAATAGGATAATTCATCGGATTCAGCATCGGTGGCTGTGGCTTTTAAATTTAAGGTCAATCCGTCAGATTGCGCATTAAATTCAATAATTGGCGCTTGGTTTTCACTTTCTCCACCAAACCAAGATCCAGCTCTTTGTTCTGTTGGCTCGCATCCGAACACAAAAAAACAAAGTGAACATATTACGAGCATTCGTAACCTATCCATGGGCAACCCTATTATAAAAATTATTTGAAGTAAGAATACGCCAATTGTGCTTTTTTGTTAAGTTAATGATCACTATTTGACCGAGTACTTATCATAAACTAACAAAATAACAGCATTTACAACACTATAATCATTCAAAATTAAGAATTGATGTTTTTTTTACTTAATAGCATTGAAAATAAGAACCATTATCATTATTATCCACGAATTATTTTTAACCAAGGCTTTACCCATGAAATCCCTACAACTTTCCATTGCAGCGTTAGCTGTTTTTACTTCATTGCTTTTGAGCTGTTCAAAAAAAGAAGATGACGGCACACTTGTGATCTATTCTGCCCGTAATGAACAATTATTAACGCCGTTATTTGAAGCGTATACGGAAAAAACAGGCACTAAATTTGAATTAATTACAGACAAAGAAGCGCCATTATTAGAACGTTTAAAATCCGAAGGCAGTGCAACACAAGCGGATATATTAATCACGGTTGATGGTGGCAACCTTTGGCACGCATCTCAAAGTGGTGTGTTGAAATCCATTGACTCATCTGTTTTAAATCAATCCATTCCCAAACAATATCGCTCAAGCAATAATGACTGGTTTGGGTTGTCATTACGCGCCCGTACTATTTTTTATAATAAAGATTTAGTGGACCCATCTGAATTATCTACTTATGAACAATTAGCCGATGCACGCTGGAAAAACGCATTGTGTTTACGCACCTCTAAAAAAGTGTATAACCAATCATTAGTGGCTTCACTTATTAAAAATTTAGGTGAAGAGAATGCAAAAACAGCAGTTAAAGGCTGGGTTGATAATTTAGCAACCACTGTATTTGCAAATGACACCAAAATGCTACAAGCCATCGATAGCGGCATATGTGAAGTTGGTATTGCGAACACCTATTATTACGGACGCATAGTAAAAGAAAACCCAGATTTTAATGTGGGCATTTTTTGGGCAAACCAAGACACTACAGGCACTCATGTTAATGTATCTGGAGCAGGTGTCACTAAGCACGCCAAACATCCAAAACAAGCTCAAGCGTTTTTAGAATGGTTAGCACAGGGAGATGCACAAAAATTATTCGCTGAGTTAAATCAAGAATTTCCAGCCAACGCATCCATTGAATCAAGCGCTGAAGTTCAAGCTTGGGGTGAATTCAAAAAAGATCCATTAAGCATTGAAACCGCCGGAGAATTGCAATCTCAATCGGTAATGCTGATGGATAATGCTGGATATCAATAGAATTATTTTTGCTTTTGCTGTCATCAATTACTTCTATTTGATGACATCAATAAAATAAGAAGTGATATAATACCCTACTGATATTAATAAAATTTTTTCAAAACCCCACTTACATATTTTGTTAGTGGGGTTTTCTTATTTGTAAGTATTCAATTTATGCCCATTAAATCTAAATTCTTTTTAGCTGTGATTGTGATATTTAGCTTGATGCCGTTGCTTGTGATTATTGCAAGCTGGGGGTTTGAAAGTTTGAGCATTTGGAATCATTATTTAGGGGAACGATTTCTAGACAGCTTATTATTTAGATGGATAAGCCATACATTATTTTTATGTGTAGGCGTGGCCATAGGCGTGTCGTTTTTAGGCGTGTCGTTAGCTTTATTTGTCAGTTTTTATGATTTTCCTTTACGACGTTTTTTTAGTTGGTCATTAATGTTACCTCTTGCCATGCCTGCTTATGTCATGGCATTTGTGTATTTGGGTATCTTTGATTTTTCAGGTCCTGTGCAACAGTTTTTAAAAGGCCTGTTTGGCAACAGTTATTCATTTTTTCAAGTACGCAATGGTGGCAGTGCGATTATTGTGTTCTCTTTGGTTTTATATCCTTATGTTTATATGCTGGCACGATCGAGTTTTTTACAACAGGGTCAAAACACAATACAAGCCGCACAAACATTAGGTTTTTCACCTTTTCAAGCTTTAATTAAAGTGGCACTACCGATATGCCGCCCCGCTATCATTGCTGGTATTGCACTTGCTTTAATGGAAACGTTGGCAGATTTTGGCGCGGTGAGTGTCTTTAGTTTTGATACTTTTACCACGGCCATTTATAAAAGTTGGTATGACTTTAAAAATATTCACGCATCTGGGCAAATCGCTTCATTATTATTAATGTTTGTGTTGATTATGATTGTGTTAGAAAAACGCTCTCGTGCAAATGCCTCTTATCGCCAACAAAATATAAGCACACAACAATTAATGCAAACAAGCAAACTCAAACAATTAATTATGACCGGATTTTGTCTTTTAATTTTTTCGTTGTCGTTTATTTTGCCTGTAGCACAGTTAATTGTTTGGTTTATTAAAAAAAGCGATTTCTTTTTTGACCCTCGATATTTTAAATGGGTAGGCAATACACTCACACTAGGGCTATTGGCCGCATGCCTGACATTAGTGATTGCAACGTTTTTAGCTTGGATCAATCAACAGTTTGTTCAAACTAAAATTTGGATTGCTATTTCAACTCTGGGGTATGCGCTCCCTAGTTCAATTTTGGCCATTGCCATTATGATGTTATTTGCCGGTATTGATCACAGTGTTTTTATACCGATTCAAACTGCATTAGAACTGCCTGTTAAACCCATTTTATTAGGCAGTGTATTTGCTTTAATCATAGCCTACGCCATTCGCTTTAACGCAGTTGCGTTTGGACCAATGAATTCTGGGTTTGGTAGTATTCGCCCTTCGATTACTGAAGCGGGATTATTGTTAGGTTCATCGGGATTTACATTATTTAGACGCATTCACTTACCTATATTAAGGCCCAGCGTTTACACTGCATTTTTATTAGTATTAGTAGACACCATGAAAGAAATGCCTGCCACATTATTAATGCGACCATATGGCTGGGATACGTTGGCGGTAAAAATATTTGAATACACAAGCGAGGGCGAATGGGAATTAGCAGCAGTGCCTGCGCTTACCTTAGTGTGCGCAGGATTGATTCCTGTGATCTTTTTAGTGTCTAAAAGTCAAAAGAGTTAAGACACCTCTGTAAGAATTTGCTTGCCTGTCCAAGTTTCATTGGGCAGTAACGTAATGGGTTTCGCTATTTGAGCGGCCTCTACGCACAGCATATTATCAAACTCATCATCAGCAAAATCACTCATATCTTTTGCAGCCTGTTTTCCAGGTGTCCAAATTACCATGTCATCAAAACCGCTATGACTTATATTTAACTGTCCATTTCCAGTATCTAACACCACATCGTTTTTCACATCAAAATACACACGATCTATGGCATCGGTAAAGGTTAATTCATTCGTTAACGCTTTTGTGCGAATTGAAAAATCAGTGCCATCGTTATCCCAATAACTTAGATTTTTCACCCCTGATACTGAGCAGGTTTTCAATGACTTAATTTGTAAATAACTGTGCAAAGCCACGGTGAACGTAATGGGTTTTGAATCTGTATTTTTAACGCTCAAACTTAAAGACAAACCTTGCGCACTCAAATCCACTTTATAATCGGCACTGAACTCAAACGGCCAAATTTCACGGGTTTGCGCATCGCTATTTAACTGAAAGTGCGCAGAAGATGTTTGAGTATCCAGTTTATTCCAATACACATTTCGAGCAAAACCATGACGCTGAAATTCCCCCACTTCATTAAATTGCGGAAAAATAATCGGCACACCACCACGAATGGCTTTGGGTGCTTCAAAGATAGCCTGTTTACTTGTGAATATTCTTTGATGGCCCGACTGACCCACCCAGCTGGTCACATGAGCTGCGTAGTCGTAAACAGTAGCGCTCGCGTTTTTATTTACTAATGTTATTTTTTTCATCTAAATCGTCACTTAAAACAATAGGGTAATTAAGATATTACGTGATTATTCGTTTTAGGTAACGCGCTTTATCAATGACGAGTACTTCAATGGTTATGGTAATACTTGAAAGTTGTAAATCATCTAACGCTTCCATTGTATTGTTTAATAACTGTGATATTTGATCAGACGACCGCCCAGCGAGAATTTTTAAGACAATATGAATAAAATTGGCAGATCCATCGGCCATTAAATATTTATCAAATTGTACTGCCCTCACCTTAATATCCTCTCCATTTTTAGAAAACAATTTGGAATTTAATGCACATTTATTCACCACCCCCATGACGGTATCAATTTCATGTATTCCAGAATGCTCTACGATACAATGTGGCATTTACGCCCCCCTTTATTAAACATTTACACACGACGACTCATCGAAAACGTAAAATACGACGTACAATGAATAATCAATCAATTAAGTAAGTGTTGTATGTTTTCAATCTTTAAATCCAATCCAATTAAAAAGCTTCAAAAACAATACGAAGCGAAACTTGAACAAGCCATGTTTTGTCAAAGAAATGGAGATATAAAAAGCTACTCTCAATTATCATTTGAAGCAGATGCTTTATACAAACAGATATTAGAACTAAAATCTAATTCATAGTAACGAGCTAACTGTGTCATTGAATATTAGGTTAACGCTCGGTTTTACAAGCTAATTCATAATAGTAATTATTATTAAATTCAAATTCTTGAATTACATCCAACTTCACTTTACGTGTATGGGCTGCAAATGAGCGTGTGTTTATTTTATTCACAAACGTTACTAAAACGGGATATCGCTTTGACATTTCAGTTAAAGCAAACTCAAAAAGCGCTTCAAATACACCACTATTACGAATAGATTTATCAACACACACAGGACCATACTGGTATGAATTATTTATATTTAATTCAATACCTTCATAACTTAATTCGGGTAATTTTTTTATCATATATTCAAACATTGGCCATTTTGACCAATAGTTCCAGGAAGCAGACATAGCATAAGCCACAATAACATCATCATTAATGGCCACAAACAAACCTTGTTCAATTTGAATCAATTCAACTAAATGCGCTTTAGTGAATGCTGTGGTAATAAAACCATCGGATTTATCATTTTCATTAATGCTGTCGATTTGGTATTTTTGATGCAAAGTTAACACTTCATCAATTTCACTCAACGTCGCTATTCTAAACTCCACTGTTTCACCTTTAATTAATATTTATAATCAACTTAATAGACTGAATATTAATTGCAATCTTTTTGTTAGGATAATTAATTTAAATTGGAAGCAAACTCGGGATTTTAAACTGAACAATTCATAATAATGTTTAAAAAACATGCAAAAAAAAAAATTTATTATTTCATTGTTATAGATTCATAATAAACCCTAATTTTTATTACTTTTGCCTGACTTGTTAAAAACGTTGTTAAAAACAATCCAGTTTATATAACCGTTATATAATCACGGTTTTATAAAATATTCGAACTATTTATTCATTGCTTTTAATACTAAATCACTTAAGTTACAAAATATATATTCAAAATACACAACTTACATAACACCAACTTTTAAACTTAAAAGATTACATAAAAAACAATAATTCAACCCAAAGAATCTAAACTAAAAAATCAAAATATAACGAACCAAAAAAACCATTAAAATAGAAATAATTCATTATATGAGCAATAAATCTATTTTGTATTTTTAATTTTTATGTGACACCATGCAATTTAATTTATAAAATTCACTTTATAATTATCAAACAACCAACATTCAAAACGAGCTATTTGCATGCCCATTTATTCTAAATTCATACTTACGGTTTTAATTTCCTCTACAATCACATTCACATCTTGCGACATTGTATTAGAAGATCCGGATCAAAATAATTCAACTAACACAAATCACAATCAATCAATTTCGACGCTAACGGATTCCAATATTAACACTGAACTAGAGTCATCAACTGATACTGAGTCTTCAACTGATACTGAGTCTTCAACTGATACTGAGTCTTCAACTTCTGTGGATTCTGATACAACAACTCAGACACATCAACAATCCAAAACTTCTACAATCACAAACACAAACACAAACACAACTCAATTAAATACAACCACTAATACCCAAAGTCAAACTGATACACACACTCAGACTGTGACAACTTCCTCAACTCAGACGATAACTGAAACTGAAACTGAAACTGAAACTAATCATTCTATTCCAACGTTACCGGGTTTGGTGTGGGCTCAAAATTATATTGATTCTTATGATAGTGACAATACAAACTTGGGCACATGCGGCAATGGTGCAGTGGATATGCAAAATGCTCCAGATGACAATCACTCTGCTTGTGTTGTGGGATGGACTAAACCTGGAGAATGGTTAGCGTTCGATGTTAGCGTTGTTAATTCACAAAAAATGGATATCCATTTTAGAGTATCGTCTAATCAAAATTCCAGAGGGTTAAAAATACAATTAAATGATAAAACCATTGGAACAATAAGTGTGTCAGGTTCTGATTACGATTCATTACAAACAGTGTCACTAAACGACATTTTCCTACCTTCTGGTGACCACCAGTTAAAAGTGGTGTGGATGACCGGTTCTGTTAATTTACAATACATTGAATTTACTCAGCACAATCAATACGGGCAAACGACAAACCTATGGGGTAACAATGGAGCAATTCATGATCCAAGCGGTTATTTGTCAGATTTTTCCTATGCGGGCTACCATTGGGGTGAAGAAGAACCACCTGTAAAAAACCCTACTATCAATACTGTCACTGATCATGGCGCAACACCAAATGACAACACAGACGATACGGAGGCTTTTTTAAACGCATTAGATGCTGCAAAAAATGGTGATGTGGTTTATATCCCTGCTGGTCGTTACTTATTGACAAATGTATTAAAAATACCAAATGGTGTCGTTTTACAAGGTGCTGGCAGCGAATTAACAACAATTTATATTCCAACTAATTATTTTGACGTCACTGGAATTGATCCATCGTTTAAAGGTGGGTTTATTGAAATGAAAGGCTCCACTTCAAGTGGTAGCAAAATAACCGATATAACCGCTAAAGCTGAACGCGGTAGCAAACAAATCAAAGTCGACAATATTTCTAACTTAAATAATGGCGATTGGATTCAAATCAGACAAAAAGATGCAGGCGATCAACTTTTATTAGAAGAGCTCTATGACGGGCACACTAACGTTCTAGGCGATTATGATGATCTTGAGGGTAAAGTTGAAATGCGCTTTTTCAGTCGAATTAAAAGCATAAATGGTCAAACTATCAACATTGAACGCCCATTACCTATCGCGTTTGACCCTATATACGATGCTGAGATTTATAGTACGACAAGCCCCTATAGTGAAGTAGGCGTAGAAGGGCTAACCATTGAATTTCCTCAAACTGAAGCTAAACCACACTTAGAAGAAGATGGATATAATGGTATTGATATCAGCGCTCAACACTCATGGGTAAGAGATGTGGTAATGAAAAATATTGATTATGGGGTTGGTATTAAAAACTCATATTTTGTCAGTATTCTTGATTTAACTATTATTAACGAAAATAATCGTGGTGGTCATCATGGCGTCAGTATTGGCCGATCCGCAGATAACCTAGTTCGTGGGTTTGATATTCAAGCTGAATTACGCCATGACTTAACCGTTGAATGGTTTGCATTTGGTAACGTATTCACACAAGGCAGAGCAAATAATATTGCCCTTGACCATCATCGTGCCGCCTCATTTGCTAATTTATTTACGCAGATAGATATTGGCAAGGCTGATCGCCCTTGGTATGCCGGTGGCAGTAAAAACCGTGGTTACCAAACAGGCATTTACAGCACATTATGGAATATCACAGGCACACAATTTATAGAATGGCCCGATGAAGATTATGGTCCTAAAATGCTATTTGCAGGCATGAGCATGAAAGGCTCGCAAAATTCACCATTAGATTGGTTGTTTGAAGATATATCCGCACAAAACATTTACCCACCTAATATATGGTTAGCTCAACGAGAGCGTCGTTTAGGTAAACAATAGCAAAAACATCGCTGTATAAAAAAGGGAATATCCCAATGGGTATTCCCTTTTTTATTGAATCGAATATTCATTGGGAATGTTGCGTTTTAGAGTTAAATCGAGCAATTAACTAACCACGGTTTTCACATTCCAAAAGCATAATATTTTGATCTCATCAATCGTTGACGCATTCGATATAGCTTACGAAATTAACCACATTTTATGTATATTGCTAATTACTTTTTCCAAATCCGTTTTTAGCGTTACTTTATTTTTATCAAACCTTTATTTAAATGATTCAAATATTTTTTTGCTTAAAACTGACTTACTCCATATTTTTCTTACACAGCCAGAAATAGAATTATTGTCTCAACCGCACAAAGTTTGACTATTTAATTGAGTGTTATATCAGCCTATTCATTTTTCTTATTACTTAGTTACTAAAAAATTATGCTTACTTAAATAATCCTAGCGCATGCACGTGTGGGCAAAAACCACCCGCTACTAAACAGGAATTATTGTTCTGAAATGGTAATCAATGAATATTCTTCTCGTTCTACACTTAAAAAAAAACCGATTTCTACATAGAAAATCGGTTTTTTAAAGTATTTATTAATTAGGTTTTAAAGGTACCTAGACCATAGTACAACTGGATCAGATTCAATGACAGTTGATGATTTTTTAGCTATATCACAAGCTTTTTCATTAGATTCATCTGTAAGACAAATATCTACAACAGTTGGTATTTCATTTGGCTTAAATGATACAGGCGCGTCTTCTAAATCAATTTCAAAATATGCAGTTACATCATTTTTATCATTTAATGCAATTGAGTTTTCTTCAGTATTTAGCGCAATTAAATGACCATGAATAATAGTGGAACCACTTGCAGAAAAATTATCACCAGCCATAACAGTACCATAACCTACAAATTTAGCACCTGTACTTATATCCCCGCCACTATAAACATCATCAGGATCTGGGTTAGCAACAGTTGGCGCAGGTGTGTCAGCAGGATTGTAACCACCTGCCCCTAAAACAACGTTGCCGATGGAGTTATAATTAAATTCCGAACCTAATACCCCGTCTGAAATTTCGCAATAATTTGTTGGGTACTGACCATTAAAAATATCATAGGAGTAAAATGTTTCAATTTCTTCAGCTGCGCCTTTTTGATTAGTTTGTAGCGACAACCCGTTCATTCCATAATCATTTCTACATATAGAGTCAAATGTTGAATAATTTATTGACCTAACAATCGCTGCGCCTGATGTTGTAATATCTAAGGCTGCATAAATGGATGCTTGAGCAAATATAGATTGTATATTTAATGCGCCTTCAAAAAAATAAACACCCGGCGCCAAAGATGTATCTGATCCATTACCAATTGAAAATTGATTAGTCCCATTATTAAAACCTATACAACCTTGATTTAAATTTGAATGAGAAGAGACGCAAATTCGCTCATCTAATTTCGTTTCACAAACGTAACTTCCGCCTTGAACCAATGGAGTATTCGTTGTGGTATCTAGTTGTAATGAACAAATCCTTTGCTCTTGATTTGCATCATCCCCATTTTGATCGGCCCCATCATAAAACCCATAATATCCGTCATTAATATTATTCACATTCTTAATTTGTATAATGAAAGTGTTTTCAAAAATTTCAAAGGAATAATTGGCATATTCTTGAATCGACCAAACATCGACTTTAGGTTTTGGATCAATTTCAAATTTTTCTAATAACGCAACTGCAGGAACCGTTACAGGCGTTGATGCAGAAGTGGTATTTGTAAACGGCGCATTAATAAATGTCCTGTTATCATTATAAGTAAAAGCGTCTGGATCTTTTTTACAATTTGTAATCGTGCCAGCTGCAGTCAATTCTTCATATTCAGTCCAAGAAGTGTTATCACAAACGATTGAGGATTCCGTTTCAACTGATTTAATAAATACCTCACCATAGGGATTTAATATTACATCGCCTTTTGCGGATATTTTATCATTGATAACCGACCTGTATTGAGCTCCAACTCGTCCATTTGACGTAATTGACTTTGAATAACTTGTGGTACTATTTATAAATACCGAATTATCTGCAGATTCCATATCAGCATAGACATAATCTTTATTTGCATCGTACACAAACTCACCATTAACGTCTGTTGTTCTGATTTTAGCCGCTGAATAATATTCAGCCCCCAAATATAAGGCTTGTTGAAATGTATCCATATCTGCAGACATGGTGCCTGCATCAGCTGTACCTGAAATTGTGATTGACTCATTAGCATAACCAACATCCCTGATGTATGCTAAACCAGAACCCCCACTACCGACTTCAATTTTACCCAATGCATATGCTTCGAAAGTAGAAGCATCTGGTAGAATAATATCTTCATTTGATTTCAAATATTTAAATTTAGAACTACTGTTTGCTGTGATAGTTCCTGTTGCTTCAATACTTTCCAAACCATCTAAACCAATATTAGATAGATTCACATCACCATCAACTCTGATCTTAGAATTACCTGGGTCAGTATTAACATGAATTCCACCACTAAAAGTTACATCACTATAAAAGTTAAGTGCACCGCCACTACTATTCGTTTTAATCACATCAACCTCGGCTTGTACTCTTACCTCCAATTGAGAAGAGGATTTAGCAGCTGCGTTTTTAAATGTCACAATAGCCGTAGCAGCTTCTTCAACACCAACAGATGCAGGGGTATAATCTGTAATTTTTATTTTATAAACATTACCATTACCAATACCAGCTGGGATATCAGGTAAAGTGGTTCCCTCCATACCTTCTAATTCAACTCGCCCATCTACCCCTAAACGATCAAAATAATTTCGAAACACTTCAGCTCCAGCCCATACACCAGCCTGAGCATGAGTTAAGGCATGGGTGGATATTTGCTTTTGTTGCGTCCCTTTGCTCGAATACATCACTGTTAAAGTGGAAACAGTAAGAATCATACCTATAACCAGTACAATCATTAACGTAGCCACACCGTTTTGTTTTTTAAGATTGGTTGCGTATTTCATTTTATACCTTCCACTTAACTTATAAGTTAGTTAAACAATATGTGAAACTATGTGTTTCACTTTCAACTGAGCTCGTTCCAGTTACAGTTAATTTTGTGTGCGAACTTTCAATACCCTGATTATATGGCCAGCAATTTGAATCAGATGTACTAAATGAAATTAAGCTACCTGTTGTTCGCTCAAAACGAGCAGCAATTTCTATCACTTTCCAGCTTGTTATGCCTGTCAAAAAATTAGAATCAACGGTACACTGAGTCGCATCTGCTGGCTCTCGCCATTGCATTTCAACAGTGGTTCCATCTTGAACTTCAACGAAACTTCGACATTGAACTCCTACATCAACAAACCGCCAATATATTTCACTCATCCCGCTATTAGTTCTAGAAAAAAAAGCGCCCGTTGCGTTTTCAGAAATAGGATCATTGATACCAAAGCCCGCTGACTGAGTTTCAAGTTGTATTGTTGTCAGTATAGTTGCCATTTGCCCTTCTAATTGCATATCTGTATTTAGATTATTAGCTCTGTTAGAAGTTTGCTGAAAAAGGATAAATGACGCTGCGATTGTCAACATTGATATGATGGTTCCTACCATCATACTGATTAAGCTAAAGCCTTGTTGCTGAGTTTTTGTAATGGTCGGGCGCATTAATTCACTCCCCATAAAGCTTTGATATCGGTAAGTACTTTTCTCACATTTGCAATTGCCGTAGCAGATGAGGTATTCAATTTCTCTATTTCAGCTAAAGCCGTAGTAGCCAGAGCAAGCGCACTGTCATATTGGCCATTATCAAACGCTGCTATTGATTGTTCATTGGGGCCAGTTGCCAACCATAATCCAAATGAAATCGCTCCAGTTTGTGTGTCAATATCTCCTACATAACCTTGAGATTGAGCATCTTTTGTTCCTTCTCCACTTTTATAAGCATTATTATTATGAATGGTCACTACATCGACTTTAATTGCCGCTGCTTCTTCTTCATATTTCGTAATATTTGCATTTAATGCCTCTAACGCTACTTTGACTTCTGCGATTTTAGCCTCTGCATCATCTCTAGTTTGAGCATCTAGACCATCAACCTGAATCACTTTAGTTGCGGTTACTGAGTCTGCTCCGCTTTTCACTGTTAGTTTGATCGTATATTCACCACTTCGATCAAAAGTGTATAGCGCAGTTGGTTCATAGGAGTATTGATAATTAATAATCCATTCGTAGGTCAATGCATTACCAGATTCATTAAACACATTTGCCGTAAAATTATAAGTACCCAAATCAGAAGTAACAGTATTTATACTCACAGTTAATGGTGCGTCAACAGTAACGGTTGTTCCCCCAGGAACCGATTCAATACCATCAGAAACAGTAAGTAATACTTCATACGTTCCTGCTTCGAGTACTTGGGTAAAGCTTTCTAGTGTGCTGACCTGCTCCCCATCAATTTTCCAAATGTACGTTAACGTATCACCATCGTCATCAGTTGACGTGCTTTTAATCGTATATTTTCCGTCACCCAGATTAAATGTTTCAATACCCACTAAAGGTGGTGTATTCACTTTTACATTAACTGTGAATGAATAATCATCGCTCAACAATCCATCAGAAGCAGTCAATGTCACAACATAGCTACCTGTTGTGAATGTTTTACTTAATGTCACATCATTGGATACTATTGCTCCATCTACCGCCCATGTAAATGTCAATGGATCCTCATTTGAATCGGTTGATTGATTAACAAATGCATATGAACCATCATCTCGCTGAGCAAATGTAAATTTCGCTTCTGGTGCTATATTAACTTCAGTTTCAGTTTCAGTCGGAGTTTCAGTTTCAGTCGGAGTTTCTGTCACTGTTTCTGTTTCAGTCGGAGTTTCTGTATTTGTTTGAGTATCAGTCACTTCCTCTGTTTCGGTTTCACTATCTGTCTGAGTTACTACATCAGTATTTGTACTGCCACCACCATTACCTGTACTACTATTTACGCGCGTCCATGTATCAACCCAGGTTCCTGTTCCTTGTTCTTCGAGACTTTCACCTCCAACTTTATATTCATCACCATCAATATTTACAACAAGTACTAATGGCGCTTTTACAGGAACGAGTATTTTTTCTCCATCAGGCCCATCTAATTCAACAGGCCATATTGGATTACAATTTTCAACATCAACAGGAAATTCTTTTCCTCCAGGAAGCGTTACTTTAGCACTCCCACCATTACATAAATTATTACCACCCGCGCTTGAATTGAGTAATATATTTCTAAGTTGATTTGTAATAACTATATTTTTTTTTGTTTCAGCGGCATTTAAAGCACTTTTAGTTAAAACAAACGTTACTCCCATAACAACAATCCCCATAAACACAATGGAAATTAATGCCTCGATTAAAAAGTCGCCTGTTTGCTTTGTGCACGATTTTAAATTGTATTTATTCATTAGAATATTGCCCCTTGTAGAGTTTCATCTGACCCTGCTAATGTGAATAAAAATAAATTATATTCAGATAATGCATCAGCAGAACAGTCACCTATTCGAACTATACGACCACGATTATTAAAACATAACCCTCCAAAGTCTTGATCTAAGTCTTTGGTATGTTTAACAGAAATACCATCATCAATAGTGCCTGACCAATTCAATGCCGAACTACACGTCGCTGCAGTAAATGCTCCGCCGACTGTTGTTGCTTCCCTCACTGAGATTGTATTTGAACTAAAGCACACAATTGCAGTAATTTGATTTCCACTACCACCATGTTGATTTCGTATTGATATTGCTTTAGCTCGACTTATCGCTTGAGAAAAATTGGCCTCTGCTTCGTTTAATTTGTTGATATCAAATGATGACTTCGAAGAAGTAACAGCAATAGCAAGCAAAATCCCCATTATTGCAACAATAACCATTAATTCTACAAGGGAGAACCCTTTATTTGATTGAAGTTGGTTCATATTACAGCCACCCACTATTTGATCCCACATTACAAACATCGGTATTTAATGTACGAGTATTGGTATTTGTTAAAGACAAAACACAGCCACTGGTTCTGCCTGCATTGCTGGTTGCTTGTAATGTATAACCTGTAGTCACACCTGAAGTAACTGTATACGTTAAAACAAAACCAAAATCCTTAGAGGCAGGTTGCCAGTCAGTAAACGCACCTTTAATGTCTGATAAAGTCGCCAAAGAAGTACTTGAATATGAAAGTGTTTTTTGATACTTACTTTCAATTGCTGAAGACAATGAAATTAAATCACTTTGAGCAACTGAAATTCTTCCTTCATCCAGATACTCTGTATAACTAGGTACCGCAATTGCTGATAAAATACCAATGATCGCAACGACAATCATTAGCTCGATTAAAGTAAACCCTTTATTGTTATTTATTGTTTTCATTTTTACACCTAAATCTGTTTTAAAATAATTAAGGGCGTTATATCAGTTAATGTCGCCCAGTACTTACACCCAGTACTTACAAGTTGTATATTAACAAACCAAGCCATCTTGTGAACGGTATTAATGTTAGGCTTTTGTCGTTAAGCGGAATTATTCGTCATTTTTTGTGAACTTAGCTCACACTTTGTTTCAGGATTTGGATTTTTGCCATTCTTGAAACGCGCTGATGACAAAAACACTCAACAACAAACCACAGACCAAAGTCAGTCCATGTACCATTGTAAAAGAACCAAACACGGCTGGGGTTGCCTGACACATATCTTTTACTTCAAATACATTTGGAAACCATTGATCTAACGGCATCCAATCATAAAAATTCGCCCTGAATTTACAACTGCCACCATCGCCAAATTGATATTCCACTTTTAATAAACTGTATACCTCATTACTTAATCCAATTACTAATAATGTTTGAATACTTAAAACTGCTCGTCTAAGCCATTTAGCTTTGCAGGTTATCATTCCAATAATTGCAACTATTGCAATTAAAGCCAACCAAACTCGCGTGTAAATACATAGTTCACAAGGCTGATAAAATACTTTTTGCCCGTCCTCATTCACTCCTAAAACGTGTTGAAAATATAACGCACCTCCTTCAAGACAGGCACAAATAATAAATACAGCCAACCAGAATAAACGTGATTGCGCTAAGTGGGTAAGTAGAGTTTTCATATTCATCTCTTTAATGATTCATCAATAAGTTGAGCGATTTTACGCGGTTTTTGATAAGGAAGTGAATGATCACAGCCTTGAACATTTATATATTTCCAATTATTGAACCTGCTTTGCAAATTTTCATGAAACTCATGCATGGTCTCACGTGATTTGGCGCCAACTAAACTTGTTATGTGCCCAATACGTGTTATTTCATTTAACAATTCCATTCGATCGTGAGAATTCATGTGTTCGGTTACACTATCCAACGCATAAGAAAATCCAACCGCGCGCGCTGATAATCTTTTTTCCATAGATAGTTGCGCACCTGCAGGTCGATTTCGTATTGGCGACACTGCTTCAATGAAAAAACGAACGCCTTCAGTCATGGTTTGAGTGACACGCATTTTTTGTGCTGCTATCGAATATTGATTTCGAATTTGTTTAGACAATTCAATATCTTCACGCTCTAACATGGCAGGCTCGATTAACACCAAATCATGTATTAAATCTGAAAATTGTCGTTTAAGCTCCATTGTGACCAGACCGCCTAATGAATACCCTACTACATCAGTTGCATGTATATTTTCTTGCTGCAATACTTTCGCAACATCCATAACCATTTGATTAATGCTAAATGCACGCTCTTGCTCATCTATAGCAAATGATTTTCCCATACCACGTAAATCAGGAATTAAACACAGATCAAACTGTTTTAACATTCTTGATATAGACAACCAGGTTAACTCACCAGCTACCCCAGCACCGTGCAGCAATACAACACATTTTGGCTGTTTGATGCTTTCAAAATTTGAGTATTCTATACGTTTATAAAACACATGATAACCATCATGGGTCACTTGTTTATTTGTGGATTTCATTGATTCACTTTATCTAATTTTCAATTGATACAGATTCGTTTCTACTTTCGCTGTTACTAAGCTGCGCTACTAGGTAAAATACCGCACAACTTAATAATTTGAACTTTACCATGTCATTGATTGAATTGCCTTATCAGGCAGATATCTCAGAACGTTTTTCACACTTTAACCAGTTTGCTTGGTCGATGTTATTTGATAGCTGCCAACAAGAACGATTTGATTGGTTTAGCGGTTTACCCACTAAAACCATCACGTTAAATTCTGATACACCGTTACTAGAACAGATTTATAATGACGAACAAACATTAATTCAATCCAATGAAATCCAACAAGATATCTTTGACTATTTAAATGGTTTTGAATATCAGGACACTCATCCGAATACAATTCCATTTACTGGTGGTTGGCTTGGATACTTAAGCTATGATTTAGGGCAGCAACGAATTTTAAATAAAACCAGTAATAAAACACGCGCTTTTAATACTCCCCTTGCGCAATTAGGGTTTTATGACTGGGCCTGCATTAATGACCATCAATTAAAAAAGTCCTATTTGTGGTTTAATTGTTCCGAATACAAACAATTTAAAATCGAATCGATTTTTAACACGGTAAAAGCAAATAACAAAAAACAATTACCAGAATTTCATTGGCAAGCATTAACTGAAAAAACCGATTATATTTCCAACATCCAAAGGATTTTAGATTACATCATTAACGGTGACTGCTACCAAACCAATTACACTCAATGTTGGGAAACTAACACTGATAATCTCGATACGCTTGCTTTGTATCAATCGCGCAAACGCAAATGCCCAACTCCATTTAGTGGATTCATCACGACCCCCGAGTTAACGTTAAGCTGCCATTCTCCTGAAGCTTTTATTCAAATTAAAGACAGTCAAGTTAATACATTCCCAATTAAAGGCACTATCAAGCGTTCAACCGACCCGATAGAAGATGCACTTTTAAAATCGCAATTAGCCAGCAGTGAAAAAGATCGCGCAGAAAATATCATGATTACCGATTTACTGCGTAATGATTTATCCATAACTGCAAAAACTGGCAGTGTGAAATGTCCTGAAATTTGCAAAGTACATTCATACAGTAACGTGCATCATTTAGTTAGCCAAGTAAGCTCGGTTTTAGATGAAAAAAAATTTACATTAATGGATGTCGTAAAACATTCTTTTCCTGGAGGTTCGATTACAGGAGCGCCTAAAAAACGCGCCATGCAAATTATTGATGAATTAGAAGATCAATCCAGAAGTTTATATTGCGGCAGTATGATTGCATTAAGTCAAAACAAACAATTGCATAGCAATATATTAATTCGCAGTTTTATTTATCATAACAACCAATTGCGCTGTTACGCAGGCGGAGGAATTGTGATGGAATCAATTGCTGAAAATGAATATCAAGAGTCTTTATCCAAAGTCAGTATTTTAAAATTTTAACACCACGGATTTATAGCACTTTCAAATGCAATCTTGCGGTTTTTTGGTCAATATTAAAATCAAACATCCGCAAGAAACTCATTCCTAACAATCCTTGATATTGTTTATCAATTGCCATGGGTAATACCATAAATTGAGTTTGTAATACTTCAAATTCACCGATTTTAATGCGTTCTATGTCATACAATTTCGCTATCACTTTACCTCCTGCTGTATCCACAGAAATATTCTGTCTAAAACGAATATTTGGAGAATCCACAAATTGCAGGAAGATTTGTTCATTAATCACAGAAATACTCGCACCGGTATCAATTAATAATGCAATGGTATTTTCTTGATATCCGTCATCAAAGATTGTATTTACAATAAATTGCCCACCGTAACTTTTAAGGGCTATAGAATGATCTTTGGGTGCATTTGCAATACGTAATTTTAATTGTTCCACTTGATTTTGATATTCAGATTCAAATTCATACATGGATAATGTTTGCTCAGCACTTAAAAAGTCCCCTAACAAAATTTGCAAATCGGTTTTTTGAATCAAAAAGGGCACATTTAATACTTCATATTGCAAAACGGCATTTAATAAACTTAACGCCTGTGTGTAATTGGTTTGAGCTTTCAATTCATTTAATTGATCAATGACAAGTTGATTAAATGCATGCGTTATTTGTTCTAAATCAATATTATTAGTTGAAACCTGTTTTAAATAATTTACATAACTGACAGCTTCGTCAAACTGCCCATCATCTATTAAATAAGTGACATACACATACCCAACAGCTAAATCATTAGGCTGACGATCAATGTACTGCAACATCGCATCGATCCAACTTTCATTTAAATTAGATTTCTGATTCAGCGTTAGTTGACTTAACCAATTTGCATGAATTAAAGACGTTACCTTTTTTGATAATAATTCATCATTTTCATTTAAAACCAATTCAAATAAAGCTTGTTGAGTATCCAACATATTTTGCCAATCACTTTGATCAGAAAATTGATTGAATTGATCAATAAGTTGAGTTAATTGATCCTGCTCGAACAACATTTGGTTTTCTTGTTTTTTTTCAACAGCCAAATTAAGTGGTTCAATTTCAATTAAAGTTAGCTTATTTGGCTCACTTAATGATTGCGCTTGCTGTGAAAATTGTTGTGAATATTGTTGTGAAAATTGCTGTGAAAATTGAACATCAACAGACTCCACTTTAGTTTGATCCGTTAATGCAACAGCAAACACTATATTTAAAAAAATAGAAACCAACAAACTACAACCTAAAAACCACTTAATCATGAAATTACCTTGTTACTTTGAGAATACCGTTACATTTGTTTTTTATATTAGAGGTATAATTTAACCTTTAATTCCAATCAACGCGAGTAAACCATGATACACAAAACAAAACGCACACCAACTGCTGTTCTTTTTGCGACCTGTGCATCCACTTTAGTATTAACAGGATGTTTCACTGAGTTTGACATTGAGGATGATACCCCTACTGCTGCAACACAATGTGAAAGTCAAACACTGCAAAATGGACTTTGCCAAGCCAACCAAAGTGAAGTGATCGATTGGTTAGCCAAAAAT
This sequence comes from Marinicellulosiphila megalodicopiae, assembly GCF_045862395.1. Lineage (NCBI taxonomy): Bacteria > Pseudomonadati > Pseudomonadota > Gammaproteobacteria > Oceanospirillales > Marinicellulosiphila > Marinicellulosiphila megalodicopiae. Next base: position 1,956,188 of record NZ_AP023087.1, on the reverse strand, counting down.
TTTGAAAACCAACAACGCAATGTTGTCTATGAACTTAATAGCGCAGAAGCTGGCGTTCAGACTGTGCAAGATTTTGATGCTGTTGCTGCTCCTGCAACTGATAACATTGAAGCAAGCGAAACCAACACCATTGAAGACGGTGTGGATGAGTCTGATTGGGTAAAAGTCATCGACAATCGTTATTTAGCGACACCTAAACAACCTAAAGTCGATTACCAATATGTGTGGAAAGAAAACACAGCCAAGCAAAAACAAGACTGCCAAGATAATTACTTTGACGGTGGCTTTTTTATTGAACCTTCCGTGCAAGTAGACAGCATAGTAGACACCATTGAAATAGATTCTAAAACTTCGGAGCCTTATTTTTATAATTGGTGTGAAGGCCGCTGGGAATTAGATGACATTTATATCACTGAAGGTGAATTAAAAGTTTTTGAAATGATTCAAACACCGGCCTCAAGTGCGATTATTTCCAACACAAAACTGAATCCGTATTCTAATTATGTGTCAGGGTTATACGACGTATTGGATGATACAGGTTTATTGGTTTTATCCTCCTTAAGCGATGAATTACCCGAAATGCGCAGCAACTATGGCTGGTGGCACAACAAGTCTGGCATTGACATGATCGATGTTTCGGACCCAATTAATCCTCAAGCTAACTGGAGCATTAAACTGGATGGTTATATTGTGGACACCCGTGTATTAAATGATGAATTATTTGTGGTTAGCCGTCGTTCGCCTTATGAGTTTTATCAATTTGCTGACACATTAAATACAGACGCCCTTAACAGCATTCCAACTAATAAGTTAATGGGGACCATTCAATTAAACGATGAAGCACCTCAATTATTATCACCTATTGAAACCTGTCTTTTACCTAAAGATGAACGCCCTGCTTGGGGCATTACATTTACATATCTAACCAAAATTGATTTAACAGATCCTTCTAACATCCAAACGGTTTGTACGTTAGCACCTATGCATTCTATTTATATGAATGAAGAAGCAGTGTATTTTTTAACAACAGATTATAACTGGAGAAACGACGACAACCGCGTCAAAACCAATTTAGATCGATTTGATTTAAACACATTAAACTACACTGGCAGCTTATATACGGATGGCAGCTTAGGCTGGGGCATTGATTCTAAATTCAGAATCAAAGAACAAACCCTAAATGAGCAACAGGTATTAACGTTGATTTTAACCGAACAAAACAGCAACAACCGAGAGCATTACATTCGTAACTTTGAAGTAAACGGCAGTGAGTTTACGCAACTTGATGTGTACCCTGAAGCAGGCGAAAAAGCGATTGGTAAAGAGCGTGAAGATATATTCAGCGCACGCATTGATGGCAACAGCGTGCAAATTGTGACGTATTTAAATTCTGATCCTTTATATGAATTTAATATTTCAGATCCAAGTAATATTTGGATGGAATCTGAATTAGAAATACCTGGTTTTTCAACCTATTTACACAATATCGAAGACACTGAATTAACAGTAGGTTTAGGCCAAACAGATGATCGTCGTTTAAAAATTGAGCTTTACGATCAAACAGGTACCGATTCTTCTGTACTAGGAACCATCGAATTAGACTCAAGAACTTACAGCCCTGCAACATGGGACTACAAAGCATTCACCTCCATTAATGATGCTGAAAACCAATTATTCAGAATAGCCATTCCGATTCAGCGCTGGGGTTATAATGACTGGACAGTCAATAGTGAGACGTATTACACAAATATGGCAGGTATTTGGTTAATTCAAGTAGATTATTCAACCTCACCAGCTACTATTACTCAAGTAAATGAAATTGAAGTCACGGATCAACCAAGAGATGTTTATCAGTCTCGTGCAGTGATTCGTGGCAGTGCCGTGCATTATGCAATTAATGGTGAAGTATTTTCTGTAGATTTTTCAGAAACCACTGACGTTCACTCAAGCGCACAATAACCCTTTGTTACCATCAGCCTCGGGATTGGGGCTGGTGGTAATAGTCCTTTTTTCACCCTCCCTCTTCTTCAATTTTTAAAATAATATTCAGTTACCTTTTCTACACATTATTGTCTGTAGTGCCATTGTGCGTTCTGCTGTATCATACGCACCAAATTTTATTAGGGTGTTTTGATGTTAGTTTTAGGTATTGAATCCTCATGTGATGAGACCGGTGTTGCGCTGTATGACACTGATAATGGGCTGGTGGGCCATACATTATTTTCTCAAATAAAAATGCATGCAGAATTTGGCGGAGTGGTTCCAGAGCTGGCATCGCGTGATCACATCATCAAATTGCCTCAATTAATCAATCAACTTCTTGATCAAACCAATACAAGCAAAAAAGACATTGACGCCGTAGCCTACACGCAAGGCCCTGGGCTGATTGGTGCCGTAATGGTTGGCGCTTGTTTTGCCACTGCCTTTGCTAAAAGTATTGGCGTGCCTGCATTAGGTGTGCATCACATGGAAGGCCATTTATTGGCGCCCATGTTAGAAGATACCCCGCCTGAGTTTCCATTTGTTGCGTTATTGGTTTCTGGCGGTCACACGATGCTTGTAGATGTAAAAGCCATTGGTCAATACGAAATTTTAGGCGAGTCCCTTGATGATGCCGCAGGTGAAGCGTTTGATAAAACCGCTAAAATGATGGGACTGCCCTACCCTGGTGGACCACTATTAAGCAAACTTGCACAAAGTGTGGATGCGTCTCGATTTACCTTTCCTAGACCGATGATTGATCGCCCGGGTATGGACATGAGTTTTTCAGGCTTAAAAACCTCTGTGCGAAATGCCATTAAAAAAGAAGTTGAAAACGAAACTTTTGACGAGCAATGCCAAAAAGAAATTGCCTTTGGTTTTGAACACGCCGTTTGTTCAACGTTAAGCATTAAATGCAAACGCGCATTAGAACATACAGGCCACAAAACATTAGTGATTGCAGGCGGCGTCAGTGCCAATGTCAGATTACGCGAGCAACTGGGGACGATGTGCCAGTCTAAACGCTCAAAACTGTTTTATGCCCGTCCTGAATTTTGTACAGACAACGGTGCGATGATCGCCCTTGCTGGCGCACTTCGTTTAAACGCAGGGCAATCCAGCACACAGTCTGTTGATGTCAAACCTCGCTGGCCGATCGATACTTTGGAGCCTTTGTCATGAGTCAATTTAACCATTTCTTCAACTCTTCTGGTGACGACGTTATATTTGTTGAACAATTAAACGTACCGACGCGCATTGGTATGCTTGATTGGGAAAAACTTACCCGCCAAGTATTAAAAATGGACATTCAAGTCACTCATAATATTAAAGCGGCCAGTCAGTCAGACGATATTAAAGACACGGTGAATTACGCCAGTTTATGTGAATCCATTTTAACGTTTAGCGATACTCAAGATAATGATCTTTTAGAATCTTTAGCAGAAAAAATTTGCGCCCACCTTTTTGCTACATTCAGTATTAACGAATTAGAATTAAAAATCGCAAAAGTCGGAATCATTCCAGAGGCCAACACCGTCGGCATTAAAATCGTTCGTCACGCAGTTGATTATTAAGACATTATGAAAAACAACTCTCAACATTTTGTATTATTAGGCATCGGTAGCAATATCGAACCTGAATTAAATCTTGAACTAGGATTGCAAGCCCTTAAACAAATGGACGCTGATTTAACGATTTCAAAATACGTTAAATCAAAAGCAGTGGGATTTGATGGCGCGGATTTTATTAATGCGGTTATCGCGATTCATACGCAGTTGTCGGTTGTGGATTTAAAAACAAAAATGAAATCCATTGAGCAATCTATTGGTATTATCAGTAATCCATCGGGCTGTTTTAATAAAAAATGCGACATCGACATCATCAGCTTTAATAACTGGGCAGGTACTTATTTTCATTTAACCCTACCGCGCAAAGAAGTGTTTTATAATGCCCATGTGTTAGGGCCACTTGCGCAATTTTTACCTGACTTAATATTGCCCAGCAAAACTCAATCTGCAAAAGAGCTCTGGAAGGACTACCCTCATAAATCTCGCATAGAATTTCTGTAAAAGATCGTAAAAACAGCCATCACTCGTTACACTGTTGTTTTTATTCATCGATTTAATTATGAACACTTCATCTTTTTCAAGTTATAAAAAAGAATTCTCCACACTTTCAAAACTTGCATGGCCCATTCTTATTACGCAATTAGCGCAAATGGGATTAGGTGTAGCAGATGTCATGATGTCAGGCCAAGTAAGCGCCCAGCATGTCACCGCTGTCGCCTTAGGTAGCAGTTTTTGGTTACCGATTTTATTAATTATTATGGGTATCAGCATTGGGTCTACGGCGTTAATTGGCAATTTATTTGGTGCTAAGCAAACTCATAAAATCGCTACCCTTTTCACCCAGTCTTTGTATTTACCCATTTTATTAATTCCTTTGTCGTTCATAGCCCTGTCATTTTTTAAACCTGTCCTGTTATATTTTCAAACCCCTATTGATGATTTAAACATTGCTAACGATTATTTAAATGCGTTTAAATACGGTATTCCTGCATTAATTATTATTCAGTTTATGCGTGCGTACTGTGATGGTTTAGGTCAAACCCGAGTCATTATGTACATGTCATTGTTTATGGCGTTAATTAATATTCCATTAAACTATGTATTTATTTTTGGGTTATTTGGTTTGCCTGAATTAGGTGGCGTGGGTTGCGGGGTGGCAAGTAGCATTGCAACCAATATCACGTTACTTGCCTTTATCGTATATTTAAAAAAAGACAACGTGCCTTTTACGTTTGAAAAGCCCGATTTTCAAAGCTTATTTCAAATCATTAAAATCGGGACTCCCATTGGTTTTTCACTTTTAATAGAAGTCAGCTCATTCAGCTTTATTGCTATTTTCATTGCAAAATTAGGCAATGAAATTGTTGCCAGCCAACAAATTGCTTTAAATATTATATCTGTAACGTTTATGATTCCATTAAGTTTGTCGATGGCACTGACTATTCGTATCAGTCATCATTTAGGCGCAAAAGATTTTGCTCAAGCCAAACGCACTATTTGGATGTCATTATTAATTAGCCTGATCTTAGGTTTAAGCTTAATGAGTATGTACTTTATATCCGCTCCATTTTTAATTGGGTTATACAGTAAAGAAGCGGCCATTATCACTTTGGGCACCTCCATTTTATTTATTGGTGGCGCATTTCAAGTCATTGATTGTTTACAAGTGACTACCACAGGCGCACTTCGCGCATACCAAGACACCAACTGGCCAATGGCCATTGCGTTTGTCGCATTTTGGGTGATTGCTTTACCACTTGGTTATTACTTAACGTATTTTTCAGATTTTAATATTGGGGTAAGAGGTTTTTGGGTGGGTTTAACTTGCGGATTAACCCTGGCCTGGATTGGGTTATTATGGCGCTTAAAATTAGCCTTCAACAAAGAAGCGTAAAATGAAAGACTGCACTCAATGTGGCAAATGTTGCATTAAATACGCCGACGGCGCGTTAGATGCCAGCGAAGAAGAAATCAAAATGTGGGAAATATTTCAACCGCATATTGCACAGTACACCCTAAACGGTGAAATTTGGGTCGACCCAATATCTGGAGAGAAATTATCTTACTGCCCTTTTCTGCAGCAATTACCCAATCCAAACATTAAAAACCAAAATCAACCATCGATCTATACATGCAGTATTTATTACGATCGACCTGAAGATTGCAGGCACTACCCAACAAGCATTAATGAAATGATTCGCGACGATTGCGAAATGATAGAAGCTGTGGACTTATTAGATCAAACCAAAGCACAAAAAGCACTCGATTATTTAATGCGTGACTCTCGTCCTGCTTTAAAATAACGCGCGAGCTTTTGACTTAATCAATCAACTTTAAAATTTCGCTCATCGCCACCTCTTCAACTTGCAAAATATCAATGATCGCCACCAACAAATCTGCAGAAAACATCCCCTTACTGACTTTGCTTCTTAAATTGTCAGAGGTTAAATCAATACCTTTGTCCAACAATCGCTCTGAGAGCTGGTCATATTTCATTCCCTTTAGTACCATGGCTGATCGTATATATCGACTGATCGCCTGTTTATAAGGTTTAAGGGCGTTTTTGTTATGTATGCTTTGCTCGTGTTTCATAATACTCAACCGTGACCTATATGACACATAAAAGGGTTATTTAACATAAAAATGAAAATAAATTCTTGACTTATATAACTATAGTGCTAGATTTGTTACCAATATTCCACAATTTTTTAATTAAAGGAGCCAAACAGTGAATTGGAACCAAGAAACGTTAGCTAAATTACTAAACGAAAATCAAAACTGGGTGATTGAGACTGAAGGCGATTGCATAAGCATCTCAAACGATGAAGGCTTAGATGCTTTTATTTATGCAGGTGAAGCGCAATTGATTGTTGAATCTACCTTGTTTCCAAAAAACTTAGTAAGCGACCCCCATGCATTAAACGATATTATTTTACGCACTCACCAATTGATGCCACTTACCACTGTGTGCATTCACTCAATTGATGGCGAAGAATATTACGTGGCATTCGGATCGTTATCGGTTAACAGTAAAGCAGAAGTTGTTATCGAAGAAATTGAAACCTTGTTTGATAACGTTGGTGAATTTTTAGAAACCTATGGTCAATACCTAAAACAAGAGGCATTAGCATGAGCTTAAGAAAACTATGGACCGCATTACGCGGTGCGACAAACGAAGGTTTAGAAGCAGTAGCGGACACACAAGCTATTCGCATTTTGGACCAAGAATTACGCGATGCGCGAGTTGAGTTACAAAAATGTGATGAAAACTTAACGCGTATTATGGCAAAACGTAAATTGTCTGATCAAAAGATCAAATCTGTTCAATCAGATGTAGACACTTATACGCAACACGCAATTACAGCAAGCGAACAAGGCAATAACGACTTAGCTTTAGAATGTGCGGATCGTGTGACCGATTTAGAATCGACACTTGAAACTGAAACGTCAATTCGCGATAGCTTTTTAAAATCTGAAAAAACATTAAAAGCGAACATTGCAAAAGCAAAAACCAATGTGCGTAAAATGGAACAGCAGATTGATCAAGTTAAAGCTACTGAGTCAGTTCAACGTGCTCAAACAGCAGTATCTTCTCGCCATATTGGCGCGAACAATAAAGTCAAAACCGCTCTTGATTCATTAGAACGCATCAAAGAAAAGCAAAACCAACGCAGTGCCGAGCTTGAAGCTGCAGAAGAACTTGCAAACGAAGAGTCTGGCAGCGATTTAGATAATAAATTAAAAGCCGCTGGTCTTTCTGGTAATACTCCTAAATCGGGCCAAGATAAACTGGCTCAATTATTGGCAAAAAAGAAAGCGTAAAGCCTTCGCTTACCACCAATAAAACGCCGAATTTAATTCGGCGTTTTTGTGTGTAAATAATAAACATTACAACATTTAATCAGTTCCAATCAAACCTTAATCCTGTATGATATCCGACAGATTTTAAATCATTTTATTGACTAATTTGTTCAATAGAAAAAGGAGAAACCATGTCATTTTTTAAAAAATTATTTCGTATTGAAAAAGAAGATACTCGCGGACTATTCCCCCATATAATGGGATTACGCTTAGAGGCCAGCTTTGAAATTGACGCATTACATTTAAAATTATTGGAACCTCACCTAACGATCAATCAATGTACACCTACTCAAATTATTCAAGCGGTGGGTTATGTTAAATTAGATGGTAATCATATCTTTCGTTTTTACACCGATGATGAAGGATTTTTGCAGGTTGTATCCGAAGGTGGCACCGCTGAACAACATGTTATTGATGTCAAAATGTTTCATTATTTCGATACACTAAATATTGAAAACCAATCTGACTGGGACGAGTTATTATTCAAAAAAATGGGCAATGCCAGTTATGAATTAAATGGACATACATACAATCGAGTGTGGACATCCACAAGTGACTACCATAAACCAGTTGCCATGCAAGAAAAAACTTATGACGCAACATCAGTTGACGCCAATGATTTTGATCAAACGGATCAATTTACCATGCTGTATGAACGCGAATTAGAAACTGGCGATTTTGAAGCATTGTATTTATCAGCAGAAGAAAAAATCAACAAACACAATCAATATGAGCGCTGTTTAGTTATCAGTACTGGCATGTCGCTTTCTCCTACACAAATAAAAATTCACGGTTAATAAAAAGGGTCACTCATGGATATTAATAATCTTATCAATTTTGCTATTTACTTTTTTTCAGCGTTAGCGTTTTTAATTATTTTTAAATACGTTTACGCATTCATCACCCCGCATGATGAATGGAAATTAATTAAGGAAGAAAAAAATATTGCAGCAGCCATTGGTTTTGGCGGCGCAATTTTAGGCTTTGCTTTGGCAGTATCAGGCACCATTTCAAATTCGGTTTCATTCACTGATTATTTAATTTGGACAGGCGTTGCACTTATTGCACAAACTGCTGCTTTTTATATTGTTCGTTTAGTGTTTATGCCTAAAATCGTAACACGCATTGAAAACAATGAAATTGGTGCTGGTGTAATGTTGGCTGCAGTTAACGTTGCTGTTGGTTTATTAAATGCGGCTTGTATGAGCTATTAATAAACAGACATTGAGGATATTTTAATGAAAAGATCAGAAGATATATCATTAGACAAAATGCGCAAATTTGTTTCTTCACCGGGGTTTAAACCTTTGGTTCTTGCCATAGCAAGTGGCGCATTTTTAATTTCAACTTTTGGAAGCAGCAAAGAAAAAGCCTACGTAGCAAGTAGTGTAGATGATTGCGTATCAAATACAGAACTATCTCAAGCACAATGCCAAGCAGCTTACAAAAGTGCGGTAGAAGAAGCGGCAAAAACCGCTCCTCGTTTTACGTCACAACAATTATGCGAACAAGATTACGGCGCCAATCAATGTAAATCATCAGGTGGATCATTCATTCCTTTTATGAGTGGCTTTTTAGTTTCTCAAGTAATCTCAAATCGATTCAGCTCTAATAATCCAGTGTATCGCTATTACGGAAATGATTCACGCTACCGTAATTCATACCGTTTAGGTAATGGCTCCATTTTAGGGGACTTTAACTTAAAAAATGTAAAAGTGCCTTCCAGCACAGTAAAGTCAAGCAGCGAAAAACTCACAAGCACAATTAAGCGAAGTGGGTTTGGCTCAACCTCATCTAGTAAATCTAGCTGGGGCAGCTCTAAAAAATCCTCAAGCAGTTGGGGCGGATAAATGATTCGCATCCCAATAGAAGAAAGAAAAGACTGGACACAAACAGCCGAGGAATTTGGTTTTAAATTCCACACTATGTATGGTGACCGCTATTGGGATGAATCTGCTTACTATCAATTCTCTTTGCAACAAATCGAACAAGGCATTGAAGATCCCACAGAAGAAATTCATCAAATGTGCCTACAAGTTGTGGATGTGGTAGTTAAGGATGACCAATTACTAAAGAAATTTGCCATACCTGAACAATACTGGCCAATGGTTAGAAAATCTTGGGACAGCCAAGAACCCAGTTTATATTCTCGTTTTGATTTTGCATATAATGGCAAAGAGCCCGCTAAGTTTTTAGAAAATAACGCAGACACCCCTACTAGCTTATACGAATCTGGTTTTTGGCAATGGCTTTGGTTAGAACAACAAGTCGACGCAGGCAACATTCCCAGAAACGCCGATCAGTTCAATAGCTTGCAAGAAAAACTAGTTAATCGATTTAAAGAAATGGCACTTTTTTATCCACAACAATCACTTCATTTTGCTTGTTGCAAAGGCACCATTGAAGATCGTGGTACGGTTCAATATTTACAAGATTGCGCAACCGAGGCAGGCATTAAACATTATTTTGTTTATGTGGAAGATATCGGCATCAGCCCAGAAGGTGAGTTTACAGATTTAGATGATCGCGTCATAAATTGGATGTTTAAATTATATCCTTGGGAATTTATGTATCGTGAAGAATTTGGTGAATTTTTATTAAGAGAAAAAACCATTTGGCTAGAACCCGCCTGGAAAAGCATCCTTTCAAACAAAGCATTACTACCTATGCTTTGGAAACTTTATCCTAACCACGCTAATTTATTACCTGCATTTTTCGAAGAAGATTTTGCAGCAAATAATAATGGTGAAAAATGGGTGCGCAAACCTTTATTTTCCCGTGAAGGCTCGAACATATCTATTATTGAAAATTCTGAAGTAATTAGTGATTCAGACGGCCCATATGGCGAAGAAGGATTTATTTATCAGGCTTTTCATGAACTGCCGATGTTTGGTGACAACTACACATTGGTTGGCAGTTGGTTAGTAGACAACCAAAGTGCAGGCATCTGTATTCGTGAAGACAAAGATAAAATCACTCAGGACATGAGCCGTTTTTTACCCCATATTATTTTATAAAAAAATTAAAATGAAAATTCAGTGATCGAAATACTAGTCTCATCATCGCTGGCATTTTCATCTGTGTCTCTATAAATACTTACAGGATAGCCATTTTCTTCATCATAAATTACATCAAATTTACTTGGATAAGGGATCTCAGAAAGCTGTTTGTCAATCCAACTAAAAATTTCATCTATTGTATCTGCAGAATCCAATGAAAGCATCTCGCCGTTATTTGCATCAATCACCTGACTTACTTGGTTATTTGCAACAAAAATAGTAATACTTACCGCATCACAATAACAAGCGTAAGTTTTAGTAAATTGATAACTTCCCGTATTTTTTTGACTCCACAATATTTTAGCAGCGTCTAATTTTTCAACTTCTTCTTTTAAATCAGAAGTTAAAATATAACGACAACTTGTCACACTTAAAGCAACAACCAATAATAATATTAGTTTGAAAAATGATAAAATATTCATTGACGCACACCTAAATTGATTTAAAAAAAAGGCAGAATAATAGATTATCCTGCCTTTTACAATTTTAAAATAATGACTTTTACATCACCTTATCGTTTTAAATTTTAACCTCGTAAAACCGCACCAAAACGACTAATTAATGTTTCGACAATGCTTTGCATAATCTCATTAATTTCATCATCAATCATGCTACGCTCTGGATGCTGCCAAGACATTCTCATTGCCACTGATTTTTTATCAGGTTCAATGCCTTCACCTTGATACAAATCAAAGATCGATAGATTATCTAAGTTCTCTCCCGACTGCCCTTTAATGCTGTCTAGCACGTCTTGAATTGGCGTTGCTGCATCAATTAAAACCGCAATATCACGTTTAGATGCTGGGAATTTAGATAATGGTTTTGCCTGCGGCAATTTAGATTCAGTAATTAAATCAATCAAACATTCAAATACAAACGCAGCTTGTTTTAAGCCAAGGTGTTTTTGAATCGCTGGGTGTAACTGTCCAATTAACCCCACTAACTTACCGTCTTTTTCAATGCGAGCAGTTTGACCTGGGTGCAACGCTGGATGTTTGCCTGGTACAAAGGTAAATTCAACACCAATGGCTAAATCTAACACTGACTCTAAGTGCGCTTTCACATCAAAGAAATCTATTTGTTCGCCGGTTTCAAACCAGTTTTTGTCGTATTTCGCGCCGTATGCAATACCTGCAATTGCGTTTTCTTGCAAGATTTTATCGCCGTCTTTTCTAAAACGTAAACCCGTTTCAAAAAACAAAATACGATCTTGTTGACGATTTAAATTGTGCTGTAATGATTTAGCTAACCCTGTCCATAACGACGTACGCATGACGGCTAAGTCAGAACTGATTGGGTTAATCAATTTAACCGATTCAAATTCAGGCTCGATCATTGATTGTGTTTTTTCATCAACAAAGCTGTAGTTGATGGCTTCTTGATAACCTTTTGCTACCAACTGCCCACGAATGCTATTTAAGCTTAATGTCGTTTCTGGTTTTCTCGGTAACTCTAATGCTAAATTAGGCACGGTTACTGGCAAGTTGTTATAGCCATATACACGTGCTAATTCTTCGATTAAATCTTCAGCAATCGAAATATCAAAACGCCAGCTTGGAATATCCCAAGTCCATTGCGTGTCATTTGATTCTAAAAGCGTCAAACCTAAACGGGTTAAAATACCTTCAGTTACCGATTCTTCCAATTCAACACCTAACAAACGTTTGATTGCTGTTTTTGGCAACACTACTTGCTTGTCTTTTGGCATGTGAGTGTCAGATGCTTTAATCACTAATGGACCCGGTTGGCCACCTGTGATGTCTAATAACAACTGAGTCGCACGTTCAATCGCGGTTTGTTGCAATTTAAAATCCACACCACGCTCAAAGCGATGAGATGAATCCGTGTGCAAACCGTAAGATCTTGCTTTACCCGCAATTAACTTAGGTGTGAAAAACGCAGACTCTAAGAAAATATCTTTCGTTGTTTCGCTCACACCTGAGTGTTGGCCACCCATAATACCGGCTAATGCTAATGGACCATTGTCATCAGCAATTAAAAGGGTATCAGTACGTGGCTGAATTTCTTGTCCGTCTAACAACACGATTTTTTCTTCGCCGTCTGCCATACGTACATTAATTGAGCCGTTTAATTGTGCTAAATCAAAACCGTGCATCGGTTGACCTAATTCAATTAATACATAGTTTGTGACATCCACAACCGCATCAATTGAGCGTAAGCCACTGCGACGTAAACGCTCTTTTAACCATAATGGCGATGCTTTTGTTACATCAACATTTTTAATAACACGACCGACATAGTTCGGGCAGTTTTCTTCAGCAGTCACATTAACTGCAAACGTGTCATCAATTTGTGCCGCAACCGGATTAATCTCAGGTTGTGTCACTATCATTTCATTTAGGACACCTACTTCACGAGCTAAACCTAACACACCTAAGCAATCTGCTCGGTTAGGGGTTAAATCCACTTCAATAGAAATATCATCAAGATCTAAATATTCGCGAATATTTAACCCTAGTGGCGCATCTTGCGCAATTTCCATGATGCCGTCATGACTGTCGCTTAACCCTAATTCTTTTTCAGAACACAACATACCAAATGATTCAACTTGGCGCAGTTTAGCTTTTTTGATTTTGAAATTATCTTCAAAAAAGACGGTACCAATTTGTGCAAACGCAACCTTAATACCCGCGCGTGCATTAGGTGCACCACACACAACTTGTAACGTGTCCGTACCATTTGAAACCGTACACACTTGTAGCTTGTCTGCATTTGGATGAGGCTGCGCGGTTAAGATTTCACCGACAACTATTTTATCGTTAAAACCCGCCGCTACAGGCTCAGATCCATCTACTTCAAGACCAGCCATTGTGACTTGATCCATTAATTCTTGTGCGGAAATACTTGGGTTAACCCAGTCTCTTAACCACTTTTCACTAAATAACATATGCGGCCCTATTAATTAAATTGCTTAAGGAATTTAAGATCGTTTTCAAAGAAAGTACGTAAATCGGTTACGTTGTAACGCAACATTGCAAAACGATCGATACCTAAACCAAAAGCAAAACCTGAATATTTCTTACTATCTACGCCTGCGCTTTCCAATACATTTGGATGCACCATGCCACAACCGCCTAACTCTAACCAACCGGTTTGAGAACAAATACGACAGCCTTTACCTGAACAATTCACACAGGCAATATCAAATTCTGCTGACGGTTCAGTAAATGGGAAATAAGACGGACGAAAACGAACAGGTAAATCTTTTTCAAAAAACACACGAAGAAACTCTTCAATGGTGCCTTTTAATTCAGCAAAGCTGACATTTTCTTTAACTAACAACCCTTCCATTTGGTGGAACATAGGCGTGTGCGTTAAATCAGAATCACAACGATAAACACGACCAGGCGCCACAATAGCAAATGGTGGCTCGCCTAATTCCATCGTACGAATCTGCACGCCAGAAGTGTGAGTACGCAACAATGTAGTAGGATCGAAATAGAACGTATCGTGCATAGCACGTGCTGGATGATGATCAGGAATATTCAACGCTTCAAAGTTATGATAATCGTCTTCAATTTCAGGACCATGTGCCACTTCAAAACCCATACTTGTAAAGAACGACACCATGCGCTCCATGGTTTTGGTAACAGGATGCAACCCGCCGTTTGATTCTCCACGACCAGGTAACGTCACATCAATGGTTTGAGAAGACAACAAAGCGTCCAATTTCGCGTTTTCTAACGATGTTTTACGAGTATTTAAATACTCAGCCACCGCTTCTTTCGCTTCATTGATTTTAGCGCCCGCAGCCGGACGCTCTTCGTTTGATAATTTACCCAACGTCTTTAACAACGCCGTGATTTGCCCTTTTTTACCTAAAAACGATACGCGTACTTGATCTAAAGACTGTTCGTCAGTAGATGCGTCCACGGCTAGTTTGGCTTGAGCAACTAATTCAGCAAGATTTTCCATGATGGAGTTTGGCCTTAGCAACAAAAATTAAAAAGGCAGTATTTTAGTCTTTTATGGACACAATTGAAAGTTAACCTTGGCCTTAGAAAGGGAATCTTTTGAATGATTGGGCTCATTGTGAAAAAAGAGTTAAATTAACCCATTGGGGTTGATGGCTTGCCTTCGAAGTAAACATCTTTAAAATTGGTTATTACAAAGCCAGCAATTAAATGCATTTAACGCGAAAAACACAGGACAATTTATGTCATATGAAAGAATAATGGGCATTCAAGTCAGCGATGAGACTGAATACCAAAAATACCGCGAAGCCATGGAGCCACTTTTGATTTCAATTGGCGGATCTTTTGGTTTTGATTTTAAAATTGCAGAGGTGTTACGCTCAAAAACGGATGAGCCGATCAATCGTGTTTTCACTCTTAGTTTTGATTCTAAACAGGTGATGGACGATTTTTTTAGCAGTGCTGACTATTTAACAATACGCGAACAACATTTTGATAAAAGCGTATCAAGCAAAACGGTTATTGCTTTATATTCTACGGACGATTAATTCTATGATCACTCAAACTAAAAAACCAAAAGACGTGCAACAAAAATGGGACAGCTACCCTACTTCCATTCAATTAATTATGGACGTCATTCGTAACCAAGTTTTTATTGCGGCAAACGATTTAGGCATTCAAAAATTGGAAGAAACGTTAAAATGGGGCGAGCCCAGTTATTTGTGTAAAACAGGCAGCACCATCCGTATTGATTTCAAACCCAAAACACCCGATAAGTGTTATGTGTTTTTTAACTGCAAAAGTAAATTAGTTGAATCCATAAAAGAAATTCATAGCCAGACCATCAATCTTGATTTTGATGGAAATCGCGCGTTAATTATGGACATTAATCAGCCGATTGATTTAGATGTATTACGTCATTGTTTTGCTTTGGCTTTAAATTATCACAATATTAAACATCTACCGTTATTGGGTATTTAAATGAATTCACCTATTATTTCTAAATTAACACTTGATGATAAACCCGCTGTATTTGATTTAATCCAAAACAAAAACGTCATGAATTTTTTAGGCCCACGCAGAGTATTATCGAATGATGAGGCATTACAATGGTTTGAAAATGCCTTTAATGAGCCGTATCGCTTCACTTTTAGAACATCCGACACATTGGAATTAATTGGTTTTTGCGGCATTGCAAAATCAGATGGCGTGGATGATTTTGGTTATTTTTTACGAGAGAAATTTTGGGGCAAAGGGTTTGCCACACAAATGTGTGAACTGGCAATTGATCAACTAAAACCAGATTTTGATTTTAATAAAGTTAAAATATTCATTGCCGACGGCAACATAGGCAGTTTACGCTTGGCACAAAAACTAAACTGGACGCCCATAAAAAAAGACAGCAACCAATATGAAACAGGCATGCTATTTCAAATTAGTTGATGTCTATTAATTACATTAATTACATTAATTCTTAAATTTTTCAATTACATAAACCATATTGGCCTGCATCGCTACGGTTGGACTGCCTACCTCAAACACCTGTGCGGTAACTTTCATACTTGATCTTCCTCGAACTTGCATTTTTTGCTTCACTACATCTAATTCATCTGGCGAAACCGTCACCCTTACAATAAAATCTCGTGAAACTGGCGCAGTAAATTCACTGTCTTGCTTGATAATGGACACGCTTGATTTTTCAAATGAACCACTACAAATCATCCAACCACTTAATGCGCAAGCTGAGGTTAAACTGCCACCTAATACTGAATGTTTTTCATTTTCATTAGGCTCAAATTTTACTTGATTTTCCAACACATATTCCGATGTATACAAAGGTTTCACCCCCATCAAATCAATCATGGGAATTTGTTTTTGCCAAGTTTCAAACTGGGTAGGAATCATAAATCATTCGCCCCTTTATATAATACCAATGCACGTCGACCGGTTCTGCAATACCCTAATGTTTTTGTACAGTCACTTAAAAATTCATTAAATGGCACTTTGTCTTTTTCATTATAAATAGGTGCTGTCATAGGAATATGTAAAAATTTCAAACCTAATGCATCACAAGCTTCTTTAATTTCTAAGGCTTTTGGCTGTCCTGACTCTTCATCATCAGGGCGATTACATACGATAGAATCGTACCCCTCTAATTGTAAATTTTCTAAATCTTCAACTTCTATTTGGGCCGTTACTGAAAACTGATCGTTTATGATTTCAATATTCATATTGTTCACCTTTATTGTCATTTGATTAATTATTGGATTGTGCATTTTTTACAGCTTTATGGGTATTTAAATACTCGCAACCCTCATCCCAAAACCCACTAAGTTGCATCACATCTTTTACAGGGCCTTTTACGGCACTTAACATTAATTTAATATTTTGTTTTTCCAATTCTTCTTTAAGTGTCAGTAAAACTGAAATAGCACTTGAATCAATTTGATTGATACCACTTGCCTCAATAACTACCGCTTTAATTAATCGATGACGTAATGTTTTTTGCAGCAATTGCTTTATGGTCATTTTAAAAAAAGTGGCATTGGCATAATATAATTGCGCATCCATTCGAACAACCAACACGCATTCTGGCTCAATCGCCTCTTTGTGTCTTGTAATGTTTCGATAGTCTTTGCAATTAGGCAACTTACCCAAAACAGCGACATGTGGGCGACTGGTTTTATAAACAAACCAGATAACTGATACACCCACTCCAATTAATACACCTTCTTTTATTCCTAAAAACCAAGTTGCCAAAATAGTAATTAATAGTAGAACCAAATCCGATTTCTTTACTTTATAAAGATGATGTATTTCATGAATATCAATTAAACTTAATACAGCAACGATTATCACAGCAGCCAGTGCTGATTTTGGTAAATAATAAAACACAGGGGTTAAAAACAACAACGTCATCGCAATTAACAATGCGGTAATAATCGCCGCCAGCTGTGTATTTGCCCCAGCATTTGCATTAGCAGCGGTGCGACCAAACCCACCGGTTACAGGAAATATTTTAAAGAATGACCCGACAATATTAGCAAGACCCAACCCTATTAAGTCTTGATTTGGATTTAAATCGTATTTGTTTTTAATCGCGAATTTTTGTGCAACTGAATAGGATTCCATAAACCCAATTAATGAAATCGTAATAGCAAAAGGTAAAAGGCTAATAATTTGATCCCATGAAAAAATTGGGACTGTAAAAGCTGGCAACCCTGTTGGAATATCAGCAACAATTTCTACGCCTTTTTCATTTAAGTTAAACCACCAAGTTAAAACAGTAGTGATCAAAACTGCAATTAATGCCCCTGGCACTAACACATGTAATTTTTTACTTATTAGTAATATAGCTATTGATAACAACCCTAATGCCAATGCATATCCGTTAACGTTTCCAATATTTTGCAATAACACTTCGATTGTTTCTAAAAAGCCTTCAGTGCGTGGCGCATTTATACCTAGTAACGATTTAAGTTGTGAGACCAAAATAATAACTGCAGCTGCGCTTGTAAAACCCGATACAACAGGATGGGAAATAAAATTTGTTAAAAACCCTAAACGAAACACTCCCATTAAAAATTGAATGACTCCCACCATTAAAGAAAGCGTAATGGCGATGGACACAAATTCAGAAGAAAATGGCGCAGCTAATTGAGACACTCCAGCACTGATTAATAAAGCAACCATTGCAGCAGGACCAACAGCTAATTGATGGGAACTTCCAATAAAAGCATAAATAATCAAAGGCACAATGGATGCGTACAAACCTATTATTGGCGGCAATCCAGCCAACATTGCATACGCCATGGCTTGTGGCACTAACATCACAGCAATGGTAAATCCCGCGATCACATCTCCTGCTAACCATTTTTTTTGGTAGTGAAATAATCGACTGGTTTCATAAAATTGTTTGAGCATATATGTGTATCTTTATTCATGTATTTCATTACTATAGTTCAAGTAACATGCCAACCTTCTAAACACCTTATATACCCGATGATATCAGGCTCTATCGCTCACAAATTAAGTTTAGATGTAAATTCTAATCACCCATACGCTTCACCATAAATCAAAAACGTTTCATTTATTGATACATCAAAAATTAAATTGAGGGCAAAATCAAGTTTGCCTTTACAAAAACTCACCATTCAAAATATTAATCCACATTTAAATCAACCCAGAACACTTATAGTAACTGGTCTTCGAGCCTTTAAAGTATTAATACATTAATTTGTATCACGCTTGAATTCAACTTTGGCACAGTTATTGGAAACCACTGTTAAATATTAAAATTAATCATACACAAATAAATATTGGCTTAGCTGTATTTGGAGTAACAAAATGAACATCCACGCTTTATATGATCAACAAACATTCACCCTTACCTACGTGGTTTATGATGAATCCACAAAAGACGCAATAGTCATTGATCCAGTTTTAGACTATCAACCTGTAGGCTCAAAACTTGAAAACCGATCTTTCAGTAAAGTGGTGGATTTTTTAAAGCAAAACAATCTAAATTTACATTTAGTTTTAGAAACTCACGCCCATGCTGATCATTTATCTTCCAGTCAGTTATTTAAAGAAATTTATCCTGATGTAAACATTGCCATTAGCGAGCATATTCGTGAAGTGCAGAAAACATTTAAAGTTATTTACAACTTATCAAACCATCAAACAGACGGATCACAATTTGATTTATTAATTAAAGACAATCAAATATTAACAGCTGGATCATTAACAATAAAAGCACTGCCCACACCAGGACATACACCGGCTTGTTTGTCTTATTTAATAGACGATGCAGTCTTTACTGGCGACGCATTGTTTATGCCTGACTATGGCACTGGCCGTTGTGATTTTCCTAAAGGCGATGCCAATGCACTGTATCACAGCGTAACTGAAGTGCTGTATCAGCTAGATGACAACACTCGTATTTTTGTTGGGCACGATTATTTACCTAATGGCCGAGAATTAAAATACACAACCAGCATTAAAGACTCCAAAGCTTCAAACAAACAGTTAACCGATCAAACAACTAAAGAAGAATTTGTCACCATGCGCGAAACCCGAGACAGCAGTTTATCCGCCCCAGTTTTATTATTTCCAAGTATTCAAGTGAATATTGAAGCAGGACATTTACCAAAACAAGAGGACAACAACAAACACTATTTAAAAATTCCATTAAACCTAACTTTTCAATTTGCAGGATAATCAACAGATATGACCATTGTAAATTTCACTCCTTATTCCGCCCTCTTTGGCGGCGCATTAATCGGGCTTTCAGCCGCACTTTTATATTTATTTAAAGGTCGCATCGCAGGCATTTCTGGAATATTTGGCGGGATTTTAGTCCCTACTAAATCCGACCTAAGCTGGCGCGTTGTTTTTATTCTAGGCATTGTGATTGGCGGGTTTATTTGGCATTTAATTACAGGTGACGGCACCACCATAAAAGCGGCTGTATCACCTACTTGGATCATTATTGGCGGCATTATTGTAGGCGTAGGCACCACACTAGGCTCTGGTTGCACCAGCGGTCACGGCATTTGTGGTTTAAGTCGATTTTCACTTCGATCCCTTTTTGCCACCCTCTCCTTTATGGCCACTGGGTTTATTTCAGTTTTCATTATTAGACACCTATTAGGATAACTGACATGAAACTATTAACAGCGTTATTAACGGGCATTTTATTTGGTTTAGGTTTGGCATTTTCCCAAATGATTGACCCTACTAAAGTCATTAACTTTTTAGATTTAGCAGGTACTTGGGATCCAAGTCTAGCCTTTGTAATGGGTGGCGGATTACTTGTTAATTTGATTGCCTATCGATTAATTTCAAAACGAAAAGCGCCCTTAATTGCAGGTGAAATTTTCCATAAACCTGCTAAAACCGACATTGATAAACCGTTATTAATTGGCGCAGCTCTGTTTGGTATTGGCTGGGGCATTGCGGGCTACTGCCCAGGACCGATGTTTGCAAGTATCAGTTTTGGTGGGACAGACGTTTGGCTCATTATTGCAGCATACAGCATTGGTACGTTAGCAACCAAACTTGCAATGAGCCATTATCAAACACGCAAAGCAAAAGTAGAAGATGCCTGCACCGGTTAATCTTTTATTTTGAGCAAAAAAAAGCCTCTGTTTTGTACAAAACAGAGGCTTTTTTTTATAGAATCGGAATTAATCTTCTTCGATTTTAGCCAACAAATCCGTTAACGTTTTTTCATCAAATTTATAATGCTCAAACGTAAAGATGTTATTTGCCCAATATCCACCTAATTTAGCAAATTTCTTCGGATCCGCAATTAACTTTTTAATTTGTTCGTGTAACTCTTGAGTGTTTGGACCACGGGTAATAAATTTACCATTTTCAATCATATCTTTTGCAGATTTAATTTCTGCGGCTAAATTTTCAGGTGCTGCATATACGATTGTTTTAATTTTTTCCAATAAAATTTCTTCTGTTGTTTTCATTACATTACTGCCTTTCTATCAATTTGCTGTCACGCATGTGCACATTCATTGTGCACATAATTTATTACTATTACTTAAATAGTACGATCAAAATTTGCACGTATCATATCTGCTTTTTTAAAAAATGCACGTAATTGAATCGACTTACTTCTCAAAAGCAAACACGCAAACATAAAAAAAGCGAGCATAAGCTCGCTTTTTTTATAGAACAGCGTTTTAAATTATAAAACGTGTACTGAAGATGTATTTGTAGAACCCACTAACGCACCAGAAACAGTAATAATAGTATCGCCAGCTTTAGCTAAACCAGATTCAACCGCTAATTTTTTAGCAGTTACATAGAACTCATCGCTATTTGTAAAAGTGTCAACAACAAGCGCTTCAACACCCTTAGTTAAACATAATTGTTGTGCAGTTTTAGCATTAGATGTTAACGCCAAAATCATTGCTTTAGGGAAGTATTTACGAACAGACTTAACTGTTTTACCACCAGTAGTACTTACAACAATCAACTGAGCATCTAAGTGCTGTGCAGTTGCAACCGCTGCTTTACAGATTGATTCAGTTACACGTAATGCACCCTCTTCATCCGCAACATCTGCTTTTTTGCTTTGCTTCATTGCATCATCTGTACGTTCACAAATTGTTGCCATGATACCTACTGTTTCAGTTGGGTATTTACCTTTAGCAGACTCACCAGAAAGCATTACCGCATCGGTACCGTCTAAGATAGCATTTGTTACATCGCCAGCTTCAGCACGTGTAGGACGTGGATTTTTGATCATTGAATCTAACATTTGTGTTGCAGTGATTACAGGCTTGCGAGCCGCGTTACACTTTTTAATCATCATCTTCTGTGCAAAGATCACTTCTTCAACAGCAATTTCAACACCTAAATCACCACGAGCAACCATGATACCGTCAGACGCTTCTAAGATTGCATCGAAATTATCAACACCTTCTTGGTTTTCAATTTTAGAGATGATTTGAATGTCGCCGCCGCCATTAGCCGTTAACAATTCACGAATTTCAGTTACATCTGATGCTTTACGGATGAAAGAAGCAGCAACAAAATCAACTTTTTGACCACAACCCCAAACTAAATCGCCTTTATCTTTTTCAGATAATGCAGGAAGGTTAACGCTAACACCAGGAAGGTTAACGCCTTTGTTGTTACCTAATTCACCAGTATTTAATACTTTAGTGATTACGTCGTTACCAGAAATAGACGTAACAACTAATTCAATTAAACCATCGTCTAATAAAATCGTGTTGCCAACGCTTAAGTCTTTTGCGAAATCGGCATAAGTAACCGCAACACGAGTGTTATCACCTAACACCGACTGATCAGTTGTTAATGTAAACTCTTGACCCGCTTCTAGCACAACATCGCCATTAGCAAGTTTGATCGTACGAATTTCAGGGCCCTTAGTATCTAATAATACTGCGATTTTTTTGTTTTGCTCTTTTGAAACTTCACGAACATTAGTGATACGAGCACCGTGTTCATCAAAGTCACCATGGGAAAAGTTCAAACGCATTACGTTCATGCCCGCTTCACTTAACTTGCCTAGCATTTCTTTTGATTCAGAAGCAGGTCCAATCGTACATACAATTTTTGTTTTTCTCATTGTGGGTCTCTCCAGTGGCTTTATTTGCCAAAAACGTTGTGTTTTCGTTGGATTTTGACACCCAACTTTTGAATGGCGCGGATTCTAGCAGATTTGCTTTTGAGTTGGCAGTCTTGTGCAGCTTTTTTTTATAGAGTAGGGAATTTAAAGGTCTGTACAGGTTTGGTATTTCCAAACCCACAGCAGTTAAATTTATAAAAATCGTGCCCAAGAGACGGATGGAATTATTTCATCTTTAGGAATCACGGCATCTACACAGGTTGAGTCCCCATTTTCATCAAGTATCCAAGTTCCGTCTTGAGCAGTACAATTTGAAGTTGGCAATATTGTAGGATCATAGCCACCAATTGCTGAGTCATAAGTAATTGCTGAAGACCCACTTAATTCATTTGCTACCGTCATGGAATCATTATCATTTAACGCCACCACTGCCCCATGAATACCAATATCATTTACGGTCACAAGATGATCACCGGCCATAATAGTGCCAAATACTCGAGAACTTGTTCCCAAAGTGAAATCCACTATTCCACCTTCATATATTAATGGCGACACACTTGGATTGGTTCCACCTGAGCCAATCACGATATTACCCGACTTAGTATTAATGGCTTCTTCTTCGGAAAAATCGCAAAATTGAAGCGGACTATAATTGATAAAATTAGTACTTTGCTGCCAAGTACTAGCCTGTGGCAACAAAGCAAGATCTTCGTAATTATTCAAACAAAGCGCTTTGTATCCAGCAAAATTTGGTGCCATTGCATCTTTAAATACGCCACCACTGTAATAATTATTTGTAGCCAGCTTGGTTGTAATAGAAAACTGGGTGTTATCGATCACATCACCTTCAAAAAAATATGACCCCGGCGCGATGGTATGTCCTTGTAATTTCCAAGTGACAATATACTCTTGCTCCTGTATTTCTTCCTCCACAGGATCAGTAGTCACTTCACCTTCTTCTAATGCACCCTGCACTATTACACTGCCTTCCAAGTCATCATTTGTCAGATCTATTTCAGGTGTTACTTCAATTAACTCAACTGCAAAACAAGAATTCACAACCTCATTGCCTTCACCCAAACACGGCAAAATATAGTCTTGAGTTAAATCACATTGCCCCATGGTTAAAGCTAAACAAAATTTTTGTTGCGAACCAGCACCCACAACATAATAAGACCCCTGCGCTTTTTCTTTAATATTTTTCACATACACTCTGATTTTGTGAGCATCAATCACCTGCGTTTGATCATAAGAAAACGCATAATTTACCAACTCTTTTAATTCCCAAATATTTACATTGGGCTTATTCATTTCATAAAGCGGAACCTCTGGCACTGTTTCAACCACCAAGGTGTCATCAAAAATAAGTTCATCGTTTTCGGCACAGTTTGATGTAGACAACCCCATTGTTGGGCTCACAACATTCACTGGGTTTTGATTAATTGTTAGCTCTTCAGGCCCGCTATCCCAATTTGTGCCTTCTATACAGTAGGAATCACCGTATAATTTAATGGTTTCAACGTTATGGATGTTTGCCGCTACGTCGACGTCTCCTTGAGCTTCAACATTAACCACCTCCCCTTTCACATCAACCTTTGCGTTAGAGCGAACATAATCAACATTTGACCCTGCTTCTAAGAAAATATTAGATTGAGCTAAAAAGATCAGATTTTCTTCTGATGAAGCACTTGTGATGGTTGAATTAGAATGAGCCAAATCCGTTACAAATGTGCCCAGTAACGTGATTGCTCCTCTGGAACTGACGGATGTAGCCGACCCACCAGACGCTGTAAACGTACCGTTTGATTTAATAAATTCAAAGTGATTGGTTGATGAGCCTAAATCAATATTACCCGTTGCATTTAAATCATCAATACCTTGCATTGAACCATCATCAGAAAACGTGATATTACCCGCCACATTCACCTTTGTGTTTTCCCCAACATCAATCTCAATGGCTTGTTTTAGATCTAAATCACCGTACAAATTAATATTACCGTCTAAATCCGAACAACTTTCTACATTCTCATCACAACCTAACTCTACAAATTCAAAATACACTTCCATTGCAGAGTTAGATTTTGCATCGACGTCTTGATAATAAATATGGGCTTTGACATTTTCTACTTCAGTTAATGTGGCTTGCGTATAGGAAATTTGATCAATTTTATAGGCGCTATTTGTATCTGCTAATGCAATGTTAATGGTTTGATCTGTTAAGTTCAGTTTTTCTTCATCGGTTAACTTTTTAATATAATCCTTTAACAATTCAACCCCCGACCATAATCCTGCTTGAGAATGCACAATTGCATGAGTTGCTAACTGCCTTTCTTGAGTACTTCGATTATTTGAAATCACCGCCAATGTTGCAGTAGTCAATAACATACCAATGACAATCACAACCAAAATGGTTGCAAGGCCGCTTTGTTTTTTAGCCATATTTGGGAATTTTTTTCTTGAGATAACAGTCATAATAACCCCTTAAGATTATGTATTAACAAGACACACACTTTGAATGTATTCGATGCCACTTTCGTTATTTATTTTTGCTTTTATTGTAAAATTGATATGAGTGGCAACGGTACCATCCACATAGGGCCAACACTCACTTGAAGAGGCTGAAAAAACTAAAATGGTATTTGAGCTTTTTTCTAAGATGTTCGATTCACCACTTGCTGACCAAGTATTGATGGCAGTTAACTCAGTGGTTTCATCACAAGTCGCCTCAACCCATTGGAATTCTAATTGATTAGAACTTGAAATTTGTTTGAATCCTTTACAAATCACACCATTTGAATCTTTTAAATCATACCGCCAATAAATGCTATTCCCATCTTTAATGACAAAATGAGCAGGCACATTTGAGGTCAAACCAAAACCTGCATTCAAAACTTCAAGCTGTATTTGCGAAAAAGCCGTACTAATCGCCCCTTCAATTATCGCCTCATTAGATAATGAATGAGATATTCGATAAGATTGTTGAAACAACATGCTCGCAGCTGCCAGTGTCATCAATGAAATCACCATCGCAATCATCAGCCCAACTAACGAAACGCCTTGCTGATTAAATGTTAATTTAATGGATTGTAAATTATTCATGGCGCCCCTCTAACCACACCGCCAACTCGATACTCCAAACCATTAATCGAAGCTGCAAATACAATCGGCGCATCCATAGACGTTGGCGCATTAACACCGGTCACATCAATATTATTTTTTTGGGCATTAATTGTGATGGCGATAGGTGTGTTGCAATTGGATTCGCTGATTTCAATTTCAGTGCCATTTGGCATTGCAAAATTACCCGCACCTGCACCATTGCAAATATCATCACGAGTTAATGTTGCAAGCTTTTGTTTTAATTGATTCACCACAAAAATATTGGATTTAGTTTCAGCTAAATTTCTTGCAGCTTGCCCACCAATAAACGCAACACCCAAAACGATGATTGCCATCAAAACAATTGAAATTAATGCTTCTAATAACGCATCACCTATTTGTTTTTTAATTGGGTATTTCATTAATAAATCACCTTTTCATCGGATTGATACGAGGTGCCATTTAATTTAACTAAAAATAAATTATTTTGGGCACATAGTATTCCCGTTGGACAACCAATAACAATTCGACCTTTATTATCAAATGCAATTTGCAAAAATGCCTTTTCATCACGCAAAGCATCATAGGTTACGGTATAAATTCTAATATCAGAATGCAGAGTATTGTGGATCCAAATTTGATTATCAGTACAATTTGCATCGACCAAAGTGCCTGCAACATTTCGAACAGCACCATGTAATGAAATCGCAGTCGTACTTGAGTCAAAACACACAACAGTGCTTTGTTTGCCTTCAAAATTACCTACTTCATTTCGTAGTGCTATCGCTCTGGCTCGACCTACTGCCTGAATTAACGCACTTTGCGCATCGTCAATTCGAGTATGATTAATTTGAGCAATAAAACTGGGCACTGCTATGCCAGCTAAAATTGCTATAATCGCAATGACAACCATCAACTCAATTAATGAAAATCCTGTGTTTTTATTCATTACGCCCCTCATTAACCGTTTACACATTGAGTTAAATCCAAGTCATTTTGATCATCTAATTCAATAATGCAGTCAGATACCGAAGCATGTTTACCTGTCGCTATTATTTTAAAGCCATTATTAAATTCAATAGAAAATTCAAAATCACTGCCAGAAGCAGAGTGCCAATTGACGGATAATTTTGTTCGGATCTCAGTTTCAGTCGATGCATCTTTGGCGCTACTAGGATAGGAAAGTTGTCGTGCATAAATGGCATCGACACTATTGGCTAATAATTTCACATCATTTTGAACAGTATCAATTCGACCCGTTCGTAAATAATTACTATAACTAGGAAATGCGATTGCAGCTAAAATCCCCACAATGGCGACAACAATCATTAATTCAATTAATGTAAAACCGTTTTCAATTTGTTTACTACTTAACATTTTTTACTGCTCTTTTAATCTATACTTTTAAAGTATCGATCAGGCCAAATTTCGCGAGCATTTTACCACAACTAATTTCACCCGCAGTGAAATTAAGTTCTTAGTACGTTTAATTTTTGTTTATATTAAAAACAAAAAAATGCACATTGTCTTAATTTTGTATTTAAATAAAAAACAAAAAAATTTATAATTAATAGAAATACACTAAAATATAAGACTATTACCACATTCAATTATTAAAAAATCATACACAGTTAAACTGTGTCTATTTTTTATCTATTACGCTTAGTTATAAATTTGTAAAATAATCTTAAACACATATTTTATTTTTATTATGCGCTTAAGTTTTTTTATATCAGGAACATACACTATAAATAAACATAAAATATTCTATGTTTTTAAATAATTTATAAGCATCCTTTTAATAAAAAATAGTACACAGTGTTAACCAAACTCAAATCCAATACCCATAAGGCTTCATTAAAATATCTTATATTTTTTAAAAAGAAATGTTATCGATTACATTTTACAGATTGATTTTTCAAGTAATAAAATAAATAGCCACTCATTAATTTTTATTAAGACTTTACCTTGAAAAATTACAATGCTTTTTTTTGAGTTATGTAATTGCGCCTTCTTAACCATACAATCTTATAATCCCTTTAAAATTAATTAAGCGAAAACCATGAGCCGTTCCTATACTGAATTCATCATTCAAAAAAATTAGATACCAAAATGACTAAATTACGCTTCGTAATCGGATTTTTCATTTTTACATTTCATTACAATGTGAGTTTTGCAGATACCTATACATTTGGCATCGTTCCTCAACAAAGTGCGACGAAACTGGCTCAACTTTGGAGCCCACTATTGTCTATATTAAGTGAGCAAACTGGCGACACGTTTTTATTTAGTACCGCTAAGGACATCCCTACTTTTGAGAAACGTTTAGCAAATTCAGAATACGATTTTGCCTATATGAACCCTTATCACTTCACGGTTTTTAACGAAAACCCGGGATATCAAGCCCTACTCAAACAAAAAAACAAAGGCATTCAAGGCATCATTGTTGTATCTAAAGACAGTGAACTTAATGACATTGAGCAATTAAAACAGTTTGAGCACATAAACATTGCCTTTCCTTCACCCGCAGCTTTTGCAGCGTCGATTATTTTACAAGCCAAACTTAAGCAAATTGGCGTAAATTATCAGCCTGTATACGTCTCTTCACATGACTCCGTGTATTTAAATATTGCACAACATCACTTTATTGCAGGTGGCGGCATTGTTCGAACATTAAAAAATACCCGAAGCGAGACCTTCCAACAACTCAAAATCCTGTGGAGTAGCCCAAAGTACACACCCCATGCTTTTGCAGCACACCCTAACGTGCCACAAAGCACTATGTTGTTATTTCAACAAATTATGTTAGATATGCAATCAAGTGAGAAAGGAAAAAAAGCACTGATGAGCATCAATATTCCTGAATTAGAAATAGCAACAAATGCTGACTGGAATGATGTACGGGCATTAAACATTGATCTATTACAGCATTTGGTCTCACCATGAAATTTCGATATAAAACCATAATAGGCATTGCATCCATTGAATTTGTATTGTTAGCAATCATTATTATGACTGTATTAAATAACCTTAAACAAACCAATCAAACTCAAATTAATGAACGTATTTATAGCTTAAGTAATTTGTATGTCGCTTCAATTAACGACGCATTGCTTTCCTATGATCAAGCTACTGTATTAGATATCAGCGAAAAAATGATTGAAAATAATTCCGTGGCTTATATTAAAATTTTTAACATTGATCAACAGCCAATTTTAGAATTAGGTGACTCAACCAATCTTAATAAACCCTTTATCGCTGACTTGGAATTAAGTCGAGTCACTGATGGTGTCTACGATTTTGAATCTGACATATTAGCGGGCATTCAACCCTTTGGCTCAACCCAACTAGGTTTTAATGTACAGTCGTTACAGCAATCTATTTTAAACACACAAAAGAATTTATTTATATTTGCAGGAATTGAAATAATGTTAGTTGCATTATTTTCATATATTTTAGGTTGTTATTTAACGTCCCAATTGACCCATTTAAATCGAGCAAGTATCGCCATCGCAAATGACGATTATTCAGTAGAAATAAACACAACAAGCAAAGATGAAATCGGTGAATTAACCAACACTTATAATCACATGCGAGCCCAATTATTACAGATTAAACATCAAAGAGATGATTACGAACACAGCTTAAAAACCATAAATGCCGAACTTGAAGACAGAGTAAATAGAAGAACTCAAGCATTACAAAAAACAAATGACGAATTAAAAAAAGCCCAAAAACAATTAGTTGAACAAGAAAAACTGGCATCGATCGGATTATTATCTTCAGGGGTTGCCCATGAAATAAACACACCACTAAGCAGCGTTACAGCCAACCTCAGTAGCATGCAAAAATACACGGAACATTTATGTCAACATATTAATCCTAAAGACAAAAAATCCATTTTTATTTTTTCAGATTTACCTGAATTAATCAAAGACTGCCAAAGTGCATTAATTCAAATCGGTCAAATTGTGAAAGGCTTACAAACATTCTCAAGCAGTCAAACACAAACCCAACTGCATCCAATTAATATTCAAGAAAATATCGACAACGCGTTTGTATTGATGAAGAGCGCATTACCGAATCATATTCACTTTGATTTTCAAATTTCTAAAGACATCACAATTATGGGAAACGACAGTAAATTTATTCAATTACTGACAAATTTAATTATTAATTCTTGTGACGCAATCAATGAATTAGAAAATCATATCAATTCAAAATCAGGATTAATAAAAATTTCGGCATTGGAGGAAAAAAATTATGTATTATTTGAAATTGAAGATAATGGAAATGGCATGGACGAGCTGACATTAAATCGATTATTTGATCCTTTTTTTACAACTAAACCTATCGGAAAAGGCACTGGCCTTGGATTAAGTATTGTATATGGCATCATCGAAGAATTTAATGGAAATATTTGTGTAGCAAGCAAACCTGCCAGTGGCACTAAATTTACAATTAGATTTTTAAACAATGAGAATTCAATATTAGAAACGGAAAAAAATAATGAGCAAAATTAAAATATTATTTGTCGATGATGATCCTGGTGTATTAAGAGCCTTGAATAGAACCTGCATTGATACTTCATGGAATATTTTTACTGCTGATAGTGCAGCATCTGCTTTAACATTAGTGGAGAAGCATAATTTTTGGGTCATCGTTAGTGACATGCAAATGCCCAATATGGATGGCGCTGAATTATTTACAGAAATTGCAAAAATTCATCCCCATACTATTCGCATTTTGTTAACAGGTTTTTCAAATGATTTAGATACCGCCCGTGCCATTAATCACGGAAAAATTTTTAATTATTTACATAAACCTTGGAACAATGAAACCTTAATTCAAACCATAGAAATGGCGATTGAATATAGAAAAAGTGAATTAGAAAAATTACGCTTAAGGTATTTATTGGTTGAACAGAATAAATTATTAAAATCAAATAACATTAAATTAATTGATTTAAACGGACATTTAAAAGAAGACGTCAAGCAAAAAACAGCAGAAGTTCAACAAGGCCTGTTACTTTTAAATATGGTTGATGGTGACAATCAAAACCTTAAACAAGAATACATACAAAAAAGTGCCGAAGTGGAGCAAGGATTAATTATTTTAGAACAAATCGATAGACACAAACAAAGCTTAACCCAAGACAACATTCAAAGAAGCGCAGAAGTAGAACAGGGTTTATTAATTCTTGAACAAATCAACAAACACAATCAAGAATTATTAGAAGAGAACAAACAAAAAACTGCAGAAGTTGAGCAAGGCTTAATCATCATGCAACAGATTAATGACCAGCTAAAATCACATCTTGATTCAACCACTCAATTATTAAATGACGTGGTACAAATGCGTGAAAATCACGCCATAGGTCACAGCAAACGTATATGTGAATTTGCCACAGCCATTGCACATAAAATAAAATTAGATGACGAACAAGTTCGACAAATAACAATAGCCGCGTATCTTCATGATATTGGTACACTGGGTTTAAAAGATGATATTTTGGCAAAACCTGCGCAATCCTTAAAGGGAAAAAATTTGGAGCTGTATCAACAACACCCAATTTTAGGGGAAACACTTTTAAGTAAAAATTCTGATTTAAAAATAGCAGCTCAAATAATCAAACAACATCATGAATACTTAGATGGTAGCGGTTACCCTAATGCACTAACGGCGAAATCTATACACATTGGTGCACGTATCATTTGTTTATGCAGTGATTATGACGCGATAATTTCAGGTCGTTTTTTCAATAAACCAATGACAAAAACTCAAGCAAATGAATATTTACATAAACATAAAGGCAGTAAATATGATTTACATTTGGTTGAAGCATTTCTTGATTTAATCAACCAAGGAGAATTTAAAGATCAAACCCACTCTAAAAGCGTCGAAGTATTTCAATTAAAACCAGAGATGATACTCACTCAAGATATAAAAACTGACATGGGTGTAATTTTATTACCAAAGGGATTACAACTTAGCAAAGTGAACATTGAAAACATTAAAAAGTTTGAAAAAGAAATCAACCACCATCTTGTGATTCATATTGAAGCGAAACTGCACGATGAAATCGATACAGAGATAGAAAATAATAAAAACTAGACAAAAAAGCCGAAAAAACCAGAGTCACAATATGCTCTGGCTTAATATTTATAGAGAGTTAAACGTTTAATCTACCAACATGTTTTTCAAAATCTGATAATAAATTTCTGTTAGTTTCTCTAAATCGTCTTTTTTCACACATTCATTCACTTTATGAATGGTTGCATTTACAGGGCCCAACTCCATAACCTGAGTACCCGTTGGCGCAATAAAGCGACCATCAGATGTTCCACCAGCAGTGGAAAGTTCTGACTCAAAACCCATCACTTCTTTTACGGCACTCATGGCCGCATCTACAAATTTTCCACGACCAGTTAAAAAGGGCAAACCAGAAATTTCCCAATTTACTTCAGCATTAATGCCGTATTTATCTAACATATCTTGAACACGTTTTTGCAATGATTCTGGTGACGATTCAGTACAAAAACGAAAGCTCGACATCATGTGACATTCACCAGGAATGACGTTAGTAGCGCCTGTACCACTGTTGATGTTTGAGATTTGAAAGCTGGTTGCTGGGAAAAACTCATTACCTTCATCCCAAACTGTGTCCACCATTTCTTGTAAAAATGGCAATATTTTATGTACAGGGTTATCGGCCAATTGAGGGTATGCAACATGACCTTGCACGCCATGGAACGTGTACCGACCAATCATTGAACCACGACGGCCATTTTTGATGGTATCACCAACGACATCACTACTTGAAGGCTCACCCACTAAGCAGTAATCCATTTTTTCATTACGTTTTTCTAATACTTCAACCACTTTAACGGTGCCGTTGATGGCATCAGCCTCTTCATCGGACGTAATTAACATCGCGATCGAACCTTTATGGTCAGGAAAATCTTTTACAAATTGCTCAGCAGCATCCATAAAACAGGCAATTGAGCCTTTCATGTCAGCGGCTCCGCGTGCGTAAATCATTCCATCACGAAGCGTTGGCACAAACGGATCTGAATCCCATTTTGATGCATCGCCTACTGGCACAACATCAGTATGACCTGCAAATACAAATACGGGAGACTGTGTGCCTTTTCGAATCCAGACGTTTTTCACATCTTCAAAATTCATTTGTTCAGACACAAAACCAGATGGCGCTAATGTATCAGAAATAAATTCTTGGCAACCGCAGTCTTCTGGTGTCACAGACTGGCGAGATAAAAGATCGTAGGTATATTGTATTGTGCGAGAGTCAGACATAACGTAAATATTTCAACTAAACTAAAAAAGGTGGCGCATTATACGATTTTTAAAGGGATAAATCATGATTAACTTCCAACAGTTTAAACAATCTAGTAAACGATGGATTATTGAGCAATCGGAAAAACCAACTGAAAATTTTGCTTTGTTAGTAAAAGGCAGCTATCTGTTTGCCCTTGGCATGATGGTGATTGTTTGGACCAACACCTTGGCAGAACCCTCTTTGCAAGCGGAACTGATTACTTTAGTTGGGTTAATTGTATTAATATTTGGTATCATAATCAGCTTTCGCGGATATATGGCGTTGAGCGTATTTCGCATCCTTAGATACTTTTTAGATGAGTAAACCATGTCCAGTCAAAACCAACCCGATATTGAAATTTACGTAAAAACGAAAGACGCTGAAACTATCAAAAACTGGCTAAGCACACTTTCAAGTCGAACGGTTGAATTTAGCAAAAAAGGCGACATGCTTAGCACTCAAATTTTTGTTGTAGACCATATTATCGATGTGAATGTCCTACTAAAGGCACAATCTGGCTTTTCAAGCATTTGGTTTGATAGCCAAAACACAACATGGAATAACGATTTAGCCTGCGCCCAACAATTTGTACAAGACACTCAAATTCAAGCTCGATGCATAAAATCAAGTTGGGAAGAAGATGAAACAGAAAACCCTGACTGCTGGCTAAATATTGATAATGAAAAAACCACTGAAATCATCTGGAAATAATTCTTTTATTTCTGACATAAAAAAAGCAGCCAATGGCTGCTTTTTTTGCTTTTGCTCAATTAGATACGAGCACTTAATATTTTAGTTGTATAAATCCCTTCACAACCTAATGACTCTAGTTGATCCATCACCTCATTGACCTTATCTTGCTCGATCATCGATTTAACCGCCACCCAACTTGTGTCTTTTAGAGGTGTAATCGTTGGTGATTTAATACCAGGAGTTAACTGGCACGCCTTTTCAGAAACGGCTTTTGGTGCGTCGTATTCAATCATCACAAATTGAGAAGCAACAATTTTACCTGCCACTCTTGATGTAAGTTTTTTAATTTCATCATTTTCTTTGTACTCTGGGCGAGTAAAGATAGCCGCATTTGAATAACTCATTGGCTCACCAATGATACGCAAACCTGCTTGCTTAATTGACGATCCTGTTTCTACAATATCTACGATCGCATCAGAAATACCCAATTTAACCGAAATTTCAACGGCACCTTCTAACTCAACAGTAGTATTATTTTTTCCTGCAAAAAATGCTTGTGTCGTATTTACAAAACTAGTTGCTATGCGTAAATTTTGAATTTCATCCTGAGATGTAATCTCACTTTCATTTGGCACAGCAACGCATAATTTAGAATGACCAAAATTTAAATCCAACACTTTAACCGCTTTGGATTGGCGCTCAACACAAAAATCAATACCCGTAATTCCAATATCAATGATGCCAGCAGATAAATACATTGGGATATCACTTGCCCGAATAAAATAGAATTCAACGTTGTTTTTATGATCAATGCACGTCAACGCTTTCTCAGATTTTTTGATGTGATAACCACATTCACTTAATAATTCTAACGTTGGCCCAAACAATCCACCTTTATTGGGTACGGCAATTTTGATCATAATGAATCCTCAAACACTCATTCAATTTTAAAAAGTGGCGTATTCTACATGGTTCACAATAGAGTTCACAGCTTTAAGTGATTGTGTACATGATCAATTAATAATTGATTTCCAGATTTAATAGTAACTTGCTTATCTAAGCGGCTTAAACACCACAATACCGACCAACTTAAAGACTCACCGGATTCAATGACTTCAAAGGCGCCTTGTTGCTCAATTTCAATATAAGCATTCGCTGCATCTTGATGAGCGTATATTTCAACTTCACTTTCACCAGGGGCAACGTTGCACTTTTCAACTGGGGTAAATTGTTTTATTAACAACAACCCTTTGTGCGCATTTGCAAGCCAACCTGTAGATTCATTTGCAAAAATTTTAGGTACAGGATCGGCAAGTAATTCAGGCTGATAATCATACCATTGGTACTTTCCCAGTTGTTCAATATCACATGTGGATTGAGACTCTAATTGGCAACTACTTTCATAAAACGTCACACCACCTTCTAACCGAGTGATCTCCCAAGGCGCCATTTGGTTTGGCTTTTCACTAATATTGACTAACTTATAAGTCACTTCAATTCCATTTTTCTTACATGTTAAGATTTTTTGAAGCTTCACTGCTAACTTATCATCTGCTTTAGATTGCAACACAATACAGGTTTCACTGTGCTCTAATACATCATATTGTTCTTCATCCAAAATTGCTGGAGGCGGCCACCCCCACAATGATTGAGGTGCAGGCCAAAAAGTTGAACCTACTTGAATCCCTTGTTGCACCAATGACTCTTGATCATCGATTTTAAACGAGACTATTCTGCCCCCTGAAGTTGAAATACCCATGCTTAGGTTGTTGTTACTAATTGTTAATATTGTCATTTGTTGGCTCGATTTTGTTTGCTCGATAATGCTTTGGACTGAGATTATGCCATTGTTTAAAACGATGTGAAAAATTTAATGGATCTTTAAAGCCGACTTGTTGTGCAATTTGCTTAATTGACCAATCTGTTTGATTTAATAAATCACAGGCTCTGCGCATTCTAAGCTGGGTAATTTTATGCATGGGTGAGCAATCGTATTCTTTCATACAATGACGATGTAATGAGGCTTTTGAACAATGCATTTGAGTAGATAGATCCTCTACAGTCCACAAGAGATGCAATTGTTGTTCGACGTTTGCAAAAAGTCGATGTAATTTTATCGCTCCATTTCCTGCAACAATTGACCGCTTTAATGCCTGCTCTACTAAATATTGTAACCGCTGGCTTAACGTATCTTTGAGTAATGAAGTTTGAGTGATTTGCAGTAAAACACATATATGGAAAATCTCTTCACTGTGTTCAAACGTTTCAACTTTTAACGTTTGAGGCAACAAATCAGGTGATAATTCTTTGGGCAACATAAACCATATAAAATCCCAAGGTTGATTTGCGTAATACACAAAATCTTGTCCAGCGGGGAATAAAATAGATTGTTCGGGCAAAATTTCAAAATGCCCTCTATGACTATTAATTGATGCACAGCCTTCGACACTAATTAATAATCGATGATGATGGGGGGCACTTCTGGAACAAAGGTATTTATCTACAACCTTCGTCATACCCGCCATTGAGACCCCCATTGACGTTAAAATAGGCACCTCTTTTGGGGTCATAAATCGCTCTTTTGACTTATCACCAAGCACCAATTGATTATCGATTATGATTTTCATTGAGAGTTTCACACATATTATTAAGAGTTTAAAATATTGTTTTTAGTTCAGTTTACTTTATAGTGCGCGTTTTTCACATAAAACCCATTAAAAAATCAATACTGGTATAAAACAGCAGTGTTGAAGGTAATTGAATTAAGCGAGATGTTAGATGAGTCAGTTTATTGAAGACGGTGCAAAGTACCTTTTAGACAATCCAGATATTGCTCCAAATAGCGCAGCCTATTTGTGGAATAAAAAAATGATGGTGCAAGTTAGCTGCCGAGGATACGCAGTTGGCCAATTCATGCAACCTGAACCTGCAAAATACGCTCACATACCTTCTCTTGCCGCCAAAAGCTTCATGCAACCTGAACAACCTTATTTCTCCCATCATCCTGGTCGTTTCTTTTATGTACGCGATGATGAAACTGGTGAAATGTTCTCAGCGCCTTATGAGCCTATGAAAGTTAAGCTAGATGACTTTAAGTTTATTCCTGGCTTGAGCGATGTGACCTGGGTGGCACAAAAATTTGGAATCGAAATCACAATACGTTTAACATTAGTGAATGACGAAGTCGCAGAAGTCTACCAAGTGAGTGTTAAAAACTTATCGAACAAACCTCGTAAAATTTCTTTAATCCCTTATTTCCCTGTTGGATATTCATCTTGGATGAATATGGGGGGCGATTTTGATAAAGAACTAAACGCGGTGGTTTGTACTTGTATTTCGCCTTATCAAAAAGTAGAAGATCACTTCAAGCAAAAGCATTTTAAAGACATCACGTATTTAACAGCGGATCGTACGCCTAACTCGTATGAAGTGGCACTTCAAAAATTCGAAGGCGATGGTGGCTTGCACAACCCTTCTGCCTTACAAGACAAGCAAAATCTTACAAACGGCAATGCTTTATACGAAATGCCTGCTTGTATCATGCAATTTGAATTGGAATTAGCATCAAACCAACAAGAAGATACCACGCTTTTGTTTGGCCCAGCATTTGATAAAGCCGAAATTAAAAATCTTAAAGCGAAGTTATTTGATGGCAGTTTAAACGACAAAATCCATGATTATGAAGATTATATTCATTCAGGAAATGGCTGTTTTGATATTCACACACCGGATGATCAATTAAATAATTTTGTTAATAATTGGTTACCGCGCCAAGTGTTTTATCATGGCGATTCCAATCGTTTATCAACTGACCCGCAAACTCGTAATTATTTACAAGATGCAATGGGTATGGCGTACATCAAACCCGACAGCACTCGCGCATCTATTTTACATGCTCTTAGCCAACAAGAATCATCAGGTGCGATGCCAGATGGTATTTTGCTAACCGATGAAGCTGAGCTTAAATACATAAACCAAATCCCTCACACTGACCACCCTGTTTGGTTAACCATTGTGATTGAAGCGTATTTAAATGAAACCGCTGACTGGGCTATTTTAGATGAACAAGTTAAATGGGGCGATAGCGATGAAATCACTTCTGTGTACGATCATTTATCACGAGCCATGCAATTTTTAATCAAAGAGCGTGATCATCGAGGCCTTAACTACATCGCTCAAGGCGATTGGTGTGACCCTATGAACATGGTGGGTTACAAAGGCAAAGGCGTATCAGGCTGGTTAACTGAAGCGGTCAGTTTTGCGATTCAAAAATGGGCTAAAGTTTGTGTTATTAAAAACGATCAAACCCAAGCGGATCAACTGAATCAAACTGCCCAAGAAATTAACAAATGCATTAATAACGAATTATGGGACGGCAATTGGTATGGTCGTGGCATCACTGATGACGGCGTCATTTTTGGCGTAAATGCAGACAAAGAAGGTAAAATTTTCTTAAATGCACAAAGCTGGGCACTTATGTGTGGCGCCCCTTCTGATGACCAAAAACAAAAAATGTTTAACGCCATTGATGAACAACTAAACACACCATATGGTGTGATGATGTACGCACCTGCTTATACAGCCATGCGTGATGATGTGGGTCGAGTCACACAAAAATGGCCAGGCAGTGCTGAAAATGGATCCGTTTATAACCATGCCGCCGCGTTTTATGCATCAAGCTTGTATCAATTAAATGAGTCCGATAAAGCATTTGATGTATTACGAAAAATGATTTCAGGACCCAATGACGCCGATATCAAACAACGCGGCCAATTACCGGTTTATATTCCTAATTATTATCGCGGCGCATATTATCAATTTCCTCGAACTGCAGGCCGCTCAAGTCACCTGTTCAATACAGGTACTGCCGCTTGGTTCTACCGTTTAACTTGCGAAGAAATGATGGGATTAAAAGGCTGCCCTGAAGGCTTAAATATTCAACCTAAATTACCAAGTCAATGGCAAGAAGCTCATTGTACTCGTGAATTTAGAGGCGCTATTTTTAATGTTCGCTATATCAAATCTGACAATGATGCTTTACGCGTGGATGTTAACGCTGAAACAATAACAGACTCAATAATCCGTGATATCAAAGCCAATACTACTTATGATGTTGTGGTTTACTTTTAATAATTAAGGCATTAAATGAATACCCATACACGCATTAAAATTATTGGATTAGTATTGTTGATTGCAGGAATTGGACTTGGAATTTGGGGGGTTCAACTTTCAGATTCCATAGGATCCAAGGTCACCCAAGTTATCACCGGTGCTCATACAGATAAAGTGATGTGGCTTTATATTTGTAGTGCTATCACCACAGTTGTTGGGATGTTTTTAATTATTAAAAAATAATGTTTGTTCAGTGCAATCCGCAACTGCTCGAATTGTGATTGTTAATAGCATCTGCATTGCCTAATAAGCTACTTCCATGTAGCAATCGGCAATATCAGGCGACAGGTATGAATTTACGTGGTCAATATTCACTTATAACGCAGTTTTGTGTAACGCTGACATGTACTGTATCGTTACAATAAATCCTACAAAAAGAGAGTTTACATGAGCATCATTGCATCATTATTTATCGGTGGCATTGCTGGATGGTTATCTGGCAATATCATGAAAGGAAAAGGGTTTGGCTTAATTGGCAATATCGTTGTAGGCATAGTCGGTGCGATAATTGGCGGGTTTACTTTTGGACTCGCAGGCTTTTATGCTGACAGCATAATTGGCTCAATCATCACCTCTACCGTTGGGGCATGTTTATTACTTTATTTAATCCGCATCCTTACAAAACCATAAAGTGATTTCAATAAAGTAAAATACACTATTTAGTTTAGATCTTAATTCATTTTGCTTTTTTGAAAATACCTCACGCAATTGCGACCATTATTTTTAGCTTGATACAATGCTTGATCAGCATGCTCAACTACATCTTTAAATTCAGATTTACTGTTTGCAGTTGCCACCCCAATACTCGCCGTAACAGGATATCCTAGACCCATATCAAAACTTTCAATATTTCTTCTCAGTTTTTCCAATCTATGCTCAAAATGAGCTTTATTTTTATTTGGCATCAAAATAATGAACTCTTCTCCACCAAAACGTGACACACTTTCATAATCATGCGTAAAATCCATTAATATCCTCCCCAAATTCATCAAAACAACATCCCCTTTTTGATGACCGAATTTATCATTAATTTTTTTAAAAAAATCTATATCCACCATCACAGCAGTCAACGGAAACCAATTATTGGTTAGACACAACATCATTTGTTGCTTCATTCCGTTTCGGTTTAACACCCTGGTTAATTCATCAGTTTTGTTAATTAATTCTAGATTTTCAGTTCTTTCAGATAATGAATCATTAATTTCAATAAGTATCTTTTCATTTTTATTGGTTCGCCAAATTCTAAACCCTAAAAACAGTGAAATTATTAAAAAAGATAAGATTAAAATTGCCGCCCAAAATAAAAGTAAATATTCATAAAGTTGTTCAATTGTGAATATACTTCGCTTTAATTCAATCGCCGACACTCTTAAACTAAATGAGCCAACAGACGGATGAGAACCCGTTGAAATTTCAATCATTGGCACATTAGTTAAATCAACTGAGCTTTTAACGTCTTCATCCCTCACCTTTGTAAGCCACCAATTTGGCACAATCAATCGATTAAGCTCCAAATGAATCGGAGGCCCTAATTCTGTTTTTAATAATTCGACTAAATTAAATTTATAAAACGTGTCAGGGTCTTCATTTAATTTATTAACATTTACCTCATAATTTCGAAGACTTACCCTTAAGAAATCTTCAGAGGTGGGTGAAATAAAATTACCAAAAACCGTCATTTCTTCAAATTTGGATAAATCTATCCCCTTAGTTTTATTTTCTGTTATCCATATTTCAAGTCGACAGGTAGGATCAGACTTTTCATCTAAAATCTGACAATCAAAACCTGAAAATTGATCACTTGCCATTTTATTAATGACTGTAAATCCTTCACTGCCAATTTCAATTGCTGCAATGGTGTTTGATTCGTTTACTTCTATATACATTCTATCAATTGAATAGTATGGATAAAAAACAACTAAAAATACCGACCCCAACAAACATACAAACAATATAATTGGAATAAGTACAAGGGCATTTATTAAATTGAATAATTTAGGCATCTAGTCCCCTTCATGCTTAATACAATTTCGGCCATTATTTTTTGCAACATATAATGCGTTATCAGCTTTTTCAATCAATTGTTTAAATTCAATTCTATAGATAGAAGTTGCTACCCCAAAACTTGCCGTAACGGGCTTATCAATTGGCATATCATAAGTTTCAATTTCGACTCGTAATGCTTCAATTCTTTCTTTCACCATTTCAAATGTTTGATTTGGCATTAATATCATAAATTCTTCCCCCCCAAAACGAGAAACGCTTTCATCATTTTTTATGAATTTATTTAATAATTCACCTAAATTAGCCAAAACCACATCCCCTGTTTGATGGCCATAACGGTCATTTATTTTTTTAAAATGATCCAGATCCACCATCACAACGGTAAGAGGCAATACATCTTGGCTCATGCAATCCATCATCTTATTTTGCATACCAGCTCGATTAAGTACACCTGTTAATTCATCGGTTTTATTAAAAATTTCAAGCTCTGCTGAACGTAGAGATAACGCAGTATTGATTTGAATTAAATTCTTTTCATTATCGACTTTCGTTCGAAGTAAAATGGCAAAATATATTGAAACAATCATTAAAATTAAAAAGATAAAACAGCCCCAAACAAGCAATATATACTCATAAACCTTGGTAATTGGCACCACTTCACGATCAAAATCAAATGACGATATCCGAAGTTTATGTTCACCAATTGTGGCATGTGTTCCTGTGGAAACTTCTATTAAAGGTACATTGTTAATAGCAACGAAACTATCGACTTTTTGTCCTTTCATCATCGACATCCACCAAAAAGGCACACTCAGATCACTTAAATCGATCCTGATTTCATCTTTAAAGTTTTTACGCTGAATTTCAATCAAGTTATATTTATAGGTATGTACTTTATTCATTTGGGTATAACCCAAATCAAATTGCCTCAAGCTGACTCTTAAAAAATCATTCATACTGGGCGAATCATAAGTTCCATGAATAGTCATATACTTATACAAACTTAAATTTAACCCTTGAAATTCACTAGGGGTAATCCAATTCAGCATTATGCAATATGGGTGTGGGTCTCCTTTTTTAATTTCACAATCAAACCCTTGACTCGCCCCCTCTTCAACTTTTTTAGACCAACTATTACCCTGAGAAATTGAATCCGAATAGACTTTCACCCAATTGTCCGCCACATTTATGGTGGTCGTTTCATAGGAGTATTTTTCATAATTATTAAGTGCTGAGATCGTGGCTGACATTAATATCAGCACCGTACTCATTATGAATAAAATCGTCTTTATAGGTACTGCATTTTGCTGCATTAATTTGACCTAAATGTATTAATAGAATTACGAAGCTTCCTTTAACGTTAGAGGATACACAGCTTTTGGTCAATTTTTGAAATTAATTAAATTTTTCCATATTTACAGGTAACTCGACATAAATTCATGCTTTTTTACAAACAATCATTGTTTTGCATTCATTTCTATCATGATAAAAATTGAGAACCTTGTTGCATTTTTTTACATTTTATTGCACATTACTGAGCATCCAAGCATTATCTTAAGGATTAATAATGAATAATAATAATGAACAACTTGCGCGCCTCCCAATTTACTTATTTTTATGGATAGCAGGAGCCGATGACGACATATCTCCTAAAGAAATAGAAACATTTCACCGCTTAATAGACAAAACCAGTTGGTGTAAAAGCCG
Organism: Marinicellulosiphila megalodicopiae; assembly: GCF_045862395.1. Taxonomy (NCBI): domain Bacteria; kingdom Pseudomonadati; phylum Pseudomonadota; class Gammaproteobacteria; order Oceanospirillales; genus Marinicellulosiphila; species Marinicellulosiphila megalodicopiae. The sequence continues at coordinate 1,913,658 of NZ_AP023087.1, read as the reverse complement.
TTACTTAATCGAACACGTCAATTTAAGTTCTCAGATATTCAAAACCGTATGGAAGCAATATCAAGATGGAAGTTTTAAATTAAACTCTTTAGATATTCGAATACTATTGGAAAAAATCAAGTTTCAATATCCAATTTCTGATTGTCAAAATATCAAAGATGATTTACTACTAATTTGCGAAGCAATTGCTAAAACAGATGGGGGAATTTTTGGCATTAATACAATCAGCACTTCTGAGGCTAATGCAATCATAGTTATTGAGACATTAATTAATGAAACATTAATATTTCAAAGTGACACACGTAAAAATGAACCCTCTCAAATTGAAAGACAAATATCATCTGACCGATTTTGTTCTGCTGAATCCATTGATTTAATATGCATTGGTGTCAATCAAGAAACCAATGACATTCATACATTTCGTTTCAAAGAAATCAATAATCGACTATTTGATTATCAAGCAGGTCAATTCATTACTTTTAATTTAATGATTGATTCAAAAAAAGTAAGTCGCTCCTACACCATTTCATCAACCCCTACTCGTCCAGACATTTTAGAAGTCACCATTAAGTCTATTGAAGGTGGACTGGTTTCCAATTGGATGAAAAGTCACATCCACCAAGGCTCAAAACTCAACGCTAAAAAAGCGGCAGGGGAATTTATATTTAATCATTCAATCACTAAAAAAGCCTTGTTCATCAGTGCTGGTAGTGGCATTACTCCGGTAATGTCAATGCTCCGTTCTTTATATGATATTAATAGAAATATGGATATTATTTTTTTAAATAGTTGCCGTACAGAAAAAGACATTGTATTTAAAGACGAAATTAATTTTTATAGTAAAAAAATGCCGCTTTTGAAATTTCATTATTCATTAACTGGGCAATGTCGAAAATCTTGGAAAGGCATGACTGGGAGATTGAATGCAGAATTACTACAACAAGCAGCTATTGATCTACATGACAGGCATATCTATTTATGTGGCCCCGATAAGTTCAAAGATTCAATCGAAGCGGTTTTGAAATCCTTAAACTTCAATTTTGATAATTATTTTTATGAAAGCTTTGGCGGCAATACTGAAATCACGTTTAATGGAGAATCCACTTTATCCAAAATTATTTTTAATATTTCGGATATCGTTGCAAACATAACCAGCCCACAATCCTTATTAGAATGTGCAGAATCAGCTGGAGTTTCCATCCCTAATGCATGCAGAGCAGGGGCATGTGGCTCATGTAAAGTGAAAGTTGTATCGGGAAAGGTAATCTCACTTAAAAGCGGAAAAAAAGTAGACAGTCAAGATACTGTATTAGCTTGTTGTCACACCAGTGTTGAAGATGTTGAATTAGAAGTTTAAAAAAGGAATTAAAAATGATTAGTCAAATTTCAGAAAGAAAAATAAGCGTAATAAGATGGGGCATGGTTTTAGGTTGGGCCTTTATTGCAACAATGCTATTAAATGATGCATTGAGTTTAAATCAATCAGCAAATGAAATTATTACAATTGAAAGCTCAGTCCTATTTCAAGGTCAGCCAATAAATATTGAACCTTTTTCGTTATTTAATAAAATATTTTGGACAATCATCATCCCATTGATACCAGTTTCATTATTATTATTTGGACACAGCACTTGGAGAAGAATATGTCCTTTATCAGCAATCATGCAAATACCTAGAAAGCTTAATATTCAATTTTCGAAAAAAATCATTTCAAAAGATGGTGAAATCACCCGATCAAAACTAGAAGTTAACAAAAATTCTTGGCTGGCCAAAAATTACTGGTATTTGCAATTTTTTATACTTTTTTCAGCAGTGACGGGACGCATTTTATTTTATAATGCTGATCCGATTGGATTATTGGTGATTTTTTCTACTTTAATCATTTCCGCATTAATTATGGGATATTTATTTTCCGGTAAAACTTGGTGCCATTATATTTGCCCAATGGGACCTGTCCAAAAATTTTATTCAGGAACAAGCGGTCTTTTAGAACAAAAGGCACACTTTTCTAACTCCAACATCACTCAATCTATGTGCAGAACATCAGACAATAAAAGTAATTGCGTTGCATGTAAAACAGACTGCCCCGATATTGACTTAGAAAAAAATTACTGGTCTGAAATCACCGAAAACGGACGTAAATTCTTTTATTTTGGGTTTCCTGGTCTGGTAATTGGGTTTTATCTTTATTATTTTTTATATTCTGGCAACTGGGAGTATGTATTTACCGGTCAGCCAGTAAAAGATATCAATCAAATACAATCATTATTAAATCCAGGATTGTTTATTAACAATCAGATCATCAAAATCCCTAAAATTATTGCTGCTCCGGGTGTGATTGCATTGTGTATTTTATTGACAAATATCATTGGGCGTACCCTGCAAAACCATTATCAAAACCTTCGATTAAAAGCAGGCAGTCCATTAAGTGAAAAAGAATATTTACATGCTGCATTTAATATCAGTGTTTTTATTACCTTTAATGTCTTTTATATTTTTAGCGGTCGCTCTAATTTAAACTCGCTGCCCTTTTATTTAACTTACATAATCGATTTTTCACTCATTGCTTTCAGTACAATTTGGCTCGTTAAATCATTTAAACGTACGGCACAAGAATATAAAATCGAGTCTGTTGGTAACACATTACGCAATAACATCAAGCGATCTCCTATAAATTGGAATGAAGTACTAGAAAATCGATCCGTTGTGGATTTGTCTCACCACGAAATTTATGCCTTAGCGCGCATCATGCCTAAAATAAGCAAAAGCGAATCAAGTACTATTTACAAAGAAGCATTAAGTGACGCCTTTTATCGAGGGGATTTAAAAACAGAACAAGGTTTAATGATCATTGATGATTTAAAAACAAAACTGCATATTTCGCAAAAACAACATGAAGCATTTTTAAACGATTTGATTTCAAATAATATTACAACTCATAACATTTAAAAACACCAAAAACCCTAAAAACACCAAGTTTAAAAGTGTTATAAACTTGGTGTTTTTAAAAATTTTAGATTCCCCTCTTCACTTTAAAGCGCTAAATATTATTCACCAGATCTCACCTTTTCAAATCAACTGCCCCACTGCATAAAGAACGTTTTAATTACATGAAGTTATAGGTACAATACCGCCCACAATTTACCTGTAGGAGTGATCATGAGTCTGACAATAGATGAAGTGAAAAACATTGCATATCTTGCCCGTGTTGGGGTTTCTGAAGAAGATTTGCCAAAGAACCTAGAAAGTTTAAACAAAATCTTATCCTTAGTGGATCAATTACAATCTGTGAATACCGATGGCATCGAGCCGTTAGCCAATCCGCTTGATGCGACACAGCGTTTACGTGCAGATGTGATTACAGAGAAAAACGATCGCGAAAACCTACTATCCAACGCCCCTTCTTCTGAAGCTGGCTTGTTCTTAGTACCGAAAGTTGTTGAATAACCATTAGGAATCAAAATGTTTGATAAAACCTTAAAGTCGCTTTCAGATTCGTTAGCGAAAGGTGAGTTTTCTTCTGTTGAGTTAACTACCGCCTACTTAGAAAAAATTAAAAAAGAAGATCCAGCCATTAACGGTTACATCACCGTGACTGAAGAATTAGCACTAGAGCAAGCAAAAGCAGCCGATGCGCGTATTAAAGCGGGCAACGCAGCACCTTTAACTGGTGTACCGATTGCTCACAAAGATATTTTTTGTACTCAAGGCGTTCGTACTTCTTGTGGCTCAAAAATGCTGGACAACTTCAAAGCGCCTTATAACTCTACCGTTGTTGAAAATTTCAACGCAGCGGGCACCGTTACTTTAGGTAAAACGAACTTAGATGAATTCGCGATGGGTTCATCAACAGAGTCTAGTTATTACGGCCCAACTAAAAATCCTTGGGACTTAAACAAAGTACCAGGCGGTTCTTCTGGTGGATCAGCAGCTGTCGTTGCTGCTCAATTAGCACCTGCTGCAACCGGTACAGATACGGGCGGATCGATTCGTCAACCTGCATCATTTTGTGGTTTAACGGGTTTAAAACCGACTTATGGTCGTGTATCTCGTTGGGGCATGATTGCTTATGGATCATCATTAGACCAAGGCGGTCCAATGACAAAAACCGCTGAAGACGCGGCATTAATGATGAACGTGATGGCGAGTTTTGATCCTAAAGATTCAACCTGTTTAGATAAAGAAGTGCCGGATTACACCGCCACTTTAAATAACGACATCAAAGGATTAAGAATCGGTTTACCAAAAGAATACTTTGGTGAAGGTTTAGATCCTGAAATTGCAAAAGCGATTGAATTAGCCGTTAAAGAATTTGAAAAACAAGGCGCGATCGTAAAAGAAATTTCTTTACCTCGCACCGCTGAAGCGATTCCTGCTTACTACATCATCGCGCCTGCTGAAGCATCAACGAACCTTTCTCGCTACGATGGCGTACGTTACGGTTACCGTTGTGAAGATCCAAAAGACGTAGACGATTTGTTCTGCCGTACTCGCCAAGAAGGGTTTGGTGAAGAAGTGAAACGCCGTATTATGGTGGGCACTTACGCACTTTCTGCTGGATTTTACGATGCATATTACCGCAAAGCACAGCAATTACGTCGCTTAATTAAAAACGATTACGAAAACGCGTTTAAAGAAGTGGACGTCATTATGGGTCCAACGACACCGAATTCTCCTTGGAATATTGGTGACAAAAACTCAGATCCAGTTTCTGCCTATCTAGAAGACATTTACACAGTGTCATTAAACTTAGCCGGTCTTCCAGGCATGTCAGTACCAGCAGGTATGGCAAACGGATTACCAGTGGGTTTACAGATTGTCGGTAATTATTTTGACGAAGCGAAGTTATTAAATCTTGCGCATAAATATCAACTAGCAACTAACTGGCACACACTTACGCCAGCGAAAGCATAAGGAGGATTTAATATGAAATGGGAAATCGTCATTGGATTAGAAATCCACGCACAGCTTTTAACCAACACAAAAATCTTTTCAGGTTCTAGCATTAAATTTGGTGCTGCACCGAACACACAAGCGTCAATCGTTGACATGGCAATGCCTGGTGCGTTACCCGTATTTAACGAAGACGCCCTTCGCAAAGCCGTCATGTTCGGCTTAGCCGTCGATTCAGAAATTGGCTATACCTCTGTATTTGATCGTAAGAACTACTTCTACCCAGATTGCCCGAAAGGCTACCAAATCACACAGATGGATTACCCAATTGTGGGCATCGGTGAAGTAGAAGTGATGTTAGACGACGGCAGCACCAAAAAAATTGGTGTGACCCGCGCGCATTTAGAAGAAGATGCAGGTAAATCATTACACAATGAATTCCCTGGTCAAACCGGTATCGATTTAAACCGTTGTTCTACAACATTGTTAGAAATCGTATCTGAGCCAGATATGCGTAACGCAAAAGAAGCCGTTGCGTATTTGAAAAAAATTCACTCAATCATCACTTACCTAGAAATTTCTGACGGTAACATGGCTGAAGGTTCAATGCGTTGTGATGTAAACATCTCTTTACGCCCAGAAGGTCAAGAAGAATTCGGGACACGTACTGAGCTTAAAAACTTAAACTCATTTCGTTTTGTAGAAAAAGCGATTGCAGTAGAAGTGGAACGCCAAGCTGAAATATTAGAAAACGGCGGCACAATCACACAAGAAACACGTTTGTATGATTCAGAGAAAAATGAAACTCGTCCAATGCGCTCAAAAGAAGTAGCAAACGATTATCGTTATTTCCCAGAACCCGATTTATTGCCCGTTGTGATTACAACAGAATACGTTGAAGCGATTCGTGCAACTTTGCCTGAATTACCAGAGGCAAAACAAGCGCGTTTTATGGATGAATATTCATTAAGCAAATACGACGCGTCTGTATTAACCGCAACCAAAGAAATGGCCCATTATTTTGAAGCAGTTGCCAAAATCACATCTGAGCCAAAATTATCAACCAACTGGATCATGGGTGATCTTGCAAGTTTGTTAAACAAAAACTTAATAGACATTGAAAACAGCCCAGTATCTTCTGATGATTTAGCAGCCATGATCAACCGCATCAAAGACAATACCATTTCATCTAAAATGGCGAAAACCGTATTTGAAGGATTGTGGGAAGGTGAAGGCACCACTGATGAAATCATTGAAAAACGTGGCTTAAAACAAGTTACGGATTCTGGTGCAATTGAAGCATTAATTGATGACGTAATTGCTAACAACCCAGGCCAAGTTGAACAATACCGTGGCGGTAAAGAACAGCTTTTCGGTTTCTTCGTAGGTCAAGTGATGAAAGCATCAAAAGGTCAAGCGAATCCGGGTCAGGTTAATGGATTATTGAAGTCTAAACTGCAAGGTTAAAAAAATACGACACTTATAGCTCACATCCACTTTATATAAGTGTCATATTTTTATCGATAATATCAAATTGAGATTTATCTCAATTTAATATATATTCACGTTTTTTTAATATAGGAATAAAAAATGAAACTAAAACTTTTAATTGGAACGATAATAATAGCAACAACAGTTAGCTGTTCAAACGTAACAATCAAACCCTCTCCTGTTGAAGTAAGCGGTCCTGCTACTTACAAAGCAACTGTACCTTTCTATTTTGGTGGACCGTTAGGTGAACGCCATATTGATGTTGTATCAATTTGTGGAAACGTAGCTCCAAAACAAATGAGAGCAAAAACCTCATTCGTAAATGGTCTCTTGGCTGGCTTAACTATAGGAATTTATACACCAAAAACCGTTGAAGTTTGGTGTTAATAGGAGAAATTATATGAATATTTTAAAATTAGGTTTATTAGCAACTATCCTTATTAGTTCAAGCTGCTCAACTATTTATTTCGATAACGGCAATAAAACTGGTCATGTCGTTAAAAAAAGTATACATCATCATGCAGTATTTGCTTTAGTTGAAGTTTCAGCTCCTTTAGATTTAAAAGGCACATGTGGTGACAATAAAGAGTGGTCATCAGTTAAAGTAGAAACAAAGTTCGGAACTGCATTGTTAAATTCTATTCTTACCTCGGCAATTAGAATTCCAGGTTCATGGTCAATGAACAACACTGAAATTTCTTGTGCATCTGTCAGTGCTGAATAAACGTTAATATAATTTATTTATAAAACCAGCCTAGGCTGGTTTTTTTATTCATTTAAATATCTCCCCTACTTTTTTCAACCATTTATTACGATCGGCAGCATTCGATTTAACAAGAGGTGAAAAATATATTTTTTTAGTTACCTTCACTCCACAAAAATTAAGAATCGTCTTTTCAAGTTCATTTACCGCTGGCGCTTTTTGCCAAAATTTAAAATAAAACACAGGTGTATCTAAAGTAAAAATTAACTGAGCCGTTTTACCTTTTAACAATTGAATGGGTAAAGACTTGTTTTTCTCAAAACGAAAAGCAACACCAGGAACAAACACTCGATCAATTAATCCTTTGAATTTTGCAGGCAAACCACCCCACCAAACCGGTGTCACTATAATAATATTGGATGCATTTTGTAAAGATTGAGTAAAGCGAATTAAGTCCGCCTCTAATGTCAAAGCTTTAGCGTAACCTTCAGGCAAATCCACATTAAAACTCAAATCATTTAATTCATAAAGATGAACAACTTCATCTTTTAAAATCAGTTGCGCGTGTATGGTTTTAATGATTGCATGACAAAAGCTGGTTGATTTTGGATTAGCATTGATCAGTAATGTGATTGGTTGTGAATTAGGCATTTTTTCTACTCTATTATAAATTCATTTTATAATAGAGCCTCCCCTAACGGGGAGAGTCAAATTAAATTAAAAACACTCTTTGATTTCCAATTTCATTGTTTCAATTTCATTAATTTCGTTTTCTATTTTTAAAATTGTATGTTTTTTTGTTAACTGCATATTTTCTAAATATTCAAATACAACAGACCAGTCTATTGAATCACTATCTTGCAACATATTTTTTGAACTAGATAATTTCTGAATTTCAAAAAATTGATTTAATGTAAATCCTAAAGACTTTGCTTTAATTATCAAAAATAATTGATCAATTATTTTTTGATTGTAAATTCGATATCGTCCTTTTCTTTCAGGGATAGATATCAACTTTTTTTGTTCATAAAACCGTATCGTTTTTACAGTCAAACCGGTTAATTTACTGACGTCGCCGATATACATATTAAAATCAACCTTTGTGATCACAAAAACTAGTTACAATTAATTGAAACGATTCAACTGTTGATTGAACCACACAAAACTCCCGATTTGAACTAGCAAGATAAACATTATGGATTTGTTCTGCACAATAACGCATTATATCTATTCGATCAAAGTTCGCTGTGGCATCTGAAAATTACTCTCCTTTAGTTTTTCATTTAGTTTTCATTTTGGTTTTATAAACGTCTTTCATTTTAAGCATGTCATAAATTCGATGCTCTCTTTGTTGATCAAATCCAACTTCTTGAATATATTCTTTCGGATTCAAAAAAGTACCAAACATACCATCCCAAATTGCTAATCCATAATTTTGAGAATGATGCATTCGCTTATGATGCACTCGATGCATTTCTGGACGTTGTAATATAAACCCAATCCAAAATGGTGTTTTTAAATCTGAATGAATGTAAATATTATAAACAGCCGCAATGATTAAACTCACAGCAGCCCCATAGGCATTTACTCCTAAAACAAGGTAACAGCACAGTGCATTTAATAAAGTAGCGGCAATACCATCAAATGGATGCAAATAGAATGAAGTTAAGGATTCAATTCTACTTGGACTATGATGCAACTGATGAAATACGCGCCATAACACATCAAATTTATGCATAGCACGATGCCACCAATATGCCACGAAACTGGTGAGTAAAAATCCTAGCACCCCCTGAATAAACATGTGAAAGTTATTAAAATGAAATAAGGAAATGGCTTTAAATGTTTGCGCAAACACGATTCCAGAACCAATTGTGAATACCGATTGAAAAGCAGTAATAACACCAGACAAAATCATCCAACGACGATCGCAGTGATTTTTAGAGGCTGGCGCAATCACTTCCAAAGTAAAGACAATCATTAATGTCAATGCCACAATTGTTAATGTCAAAAGCTCCATTTTTTCTCACTTAGTTTTAAATTAATATTGATTGAACTATACGTCCACAGCTTACACCAGTCTAGTGGACCAGTTTAATTTCTCAAAAATGAAATCCCGAACACAAAAAAGGCCCTTAAATAAAATTTAAAGGCCTTAATAAAACGCATCACAGGTATTTACTTACTCTGCTGCATCGCCTGTGGATTGTAAAAATACTTCAGAGGCATCCACTAAAAATTGAGTGCCTAATGCTTCACGCCCAAATAGCATTAAATAATTCATATCTGCGCGGTTAGTCAAGGTAATTTCTATTTCCCATTTTTGAGCACCTAACGTCACTGGCGTTTTAATTACATAACGTTGCTCTGACTCACCATTTGAAGATTTTATTTTACGAATATCACTAATTGGTGCCACACATGAAATCAATTTATTCACATTATGAATATCAGGATGGATATCAAATGACACACATTTTTTTCCATCTTTGATAATTTTTACAATATTGTCAGCATGAATTGATGAAGTTTTTGCGCCAGTATCCACCCTTACTTGCAAATCTTTAATTTTAAGTAATGGTAAATCAATTGACTCCAGTCGACCGATGATAATTTTATTTTCTGTATTCATAAGTTTCCCTTAAAAATATTCTAACTGTTCAATTAAAAACATATCCATTAATTGAACAGTTATTTTGTATTTAAATTATTATAGATTCGCTTTCAGGTAACAAAGTATCCTGTGCAATTTCAATATGCTCGGCAATTTCTTCATCATCTTCAGTAAAATAAGCAATATGAAACATCGCTTCGCCTTCCTGAACTAACGGAATATTTTGCCTTCCAATTAATATACCAGAACGTGTTGCGACAACTTCGCCAATCACTTCACCATAAGGGGATCCAATTTCAGCAAGCACGTCGCCTTTTGTAATTTGATCACCAAGGTTTACTTTATTATTCACAATACCACTTGCATTTGCTCGATGCCAACCACTACTTCGAGCAATATAAGGTTCACGTAATTTCTTTTTGCTTGCTGTTTTACGCATTAATCCCAAATGTTTTAATACGTTTTCGATCCCTTTTATACCAGAACGAATTGAAAACTCATCAAAACGTAACGCTTCACCAGCCTCATATAACAAAACTTTAGTATCATTTTTAACAGCAGCTTCACGTAATGAACCATCCACCACATCGGAATTTAAAATCACCGACACTCCAAATGCTTTTGCTAATATTTGGGTTTCATCATCATTAATATTTGCACGAATTTGGGGCAAATTGGATCGATGGATAGCACCTGTATGTAAATCAATACCATAGTCGCAATGCTTAACAATTTCATTTAGAAAAATATGCGCAACACGACCGGCTAATGAGCCTTTTGCGGAGCCTGGAAAACAACGGTTTAAATCTCTTCGATCAGGCATATAACGAGATTGATTCACCACGCCATATACATTTACCATCGGCACTGCTATGACGGTACCTCGTATGATTTTAAAGTTCTTTTGCCCAATTAATCGACGAATAATTTCAATGCCATTTAATTCATCGCCGTGCACGGCTGCACTGATAAAAATAGTCGGCCCTGGTTTTTTCGCTCGAATAATATATACAGGCAGTGACACATCCGCATCGGTATATAATTTTGCAACGGGCAATTCTATTTGACGCTGTTCACCTGGATATATTTCAAATTCACCAATTCGAAGTACAGTCATGTTCTTACCTTTTTAATTTCTAACTTTTTAAAACGACTATTAATGGATTTCAATGTTATTAGCCATTACCGCGTGTTTTATTGCTAGTAGCATTTGAATTTACTTTTTTCTCAATAAAATCAAATACCATTCCCGCAATATTTTTACCTGTCGCTTTTTCAATGCCTTCTAAGCCAGGTGAAGAATTCACCTCCATAACCATCGGACCATTCACTGATTGCAATAAATCCACGCCACACACACCCAAACCCATCGCTTTTGCTGCATTAACAGCCGTTTCTCTTTCTTGTTTAGAAAGCTTAACCACTTCAGCAGAACCACCACGATGAAGGTTTGATCTGAATTCGCCTTCAGCACCTTGACGTTTCATTGCAGCAACTACTTTATCGCCAATCACTAAACAACGAATATCCGCACCGCCTGATTCTTTAATGTATTCTTGAACTAAAATATTCGCTTTTAAACCCATAAATGCTTCAATAATACTTTCAGCCGCTTTTGCAGTGTCTGCTAATACCACACCAATACCTTGAGTGCCTTCTAATAATTTAATTACTAATGGCGCGCCACCCACGTTTTTAATTAAATCTTTAATGTTGTCTGCCTTGCTTGCAAAACCCGTACGTGGCAAGCCAATGCCTTTGCGTGACAATAATTGTAATGAACGTAATTTATCGCGTGAACGGCTAATTGCGACGGATTCATTTACATTGAATGTTCCCATCATTTCGAATTGACGCGCGACTGCAGTGCCGTAAAACGTGACTGATGCACCAATTCTTGGAATGATTGCATCGTAAGTTGGCAGTTCTTTACCGTGATAACGAACCGTAGGACGACTACTTGTAATGTCCATATAACAATGCAAAGTATCAATGATTTCAACTTCATGACCTTGGGCTTCACCCGCTTCTTTTAATCGACGAGTTGAGTATAAATTTGGGTTTCTTGATAAAATTGCAATTTTCATAGGATTAAATTCCGAATGTGAACAATGACACGACTTAATGCAGCGCCTTATATTAATGAAACTCAGTATAATACCTATTCACTGGACAATAAAATTAAATATTTTATACTGTTTGATCAATTTTTTTGATCAAACATATTAATTAAAGAGAACTTTTTATGAAAGTTGAGTTATTAAAAACATTTTTAGAAGTCAGTCGCACACTCCACTTTCGCCTAGCAGCAGAATCTTTATTCATCACCCAATCAGCAGTGAGTGCCAGAATTAAATTGCTTGAAGATGATTTAGGAGTATCCCTGTTTGATAGAAGTCAAAAACATTTAAAACTTACCGCAGAAGGTCACCGACTTATTAAACATGCCAATGAATTAATTTTTATGTGGCAAAAAACCAAACAAGATGTAGGCATTGCCCAATCTCATTCCATGCAATTAGTAGTGGGTTCAATCATGTCCATTTGGGATATTTCATTACAGGATTGGTTACAGAAAATCCATCGTAATATGGATGATTGCAGCTTATTAACAACCACTTACAGCCCTTTTGAATTAAGAAAAAGCCTACTTAATCGAGTGGTTGATATCGCATTTTTATTCGAACCTATCTACGTTAAAGACTTGATTACCCAAAAAATTGGTACGGTTGCACTGCACCTAGTTTCAACAGAAATCAATGACATAGACAACGTAAAAGATTTAAATAATTTTATCATGGTCGAGTATGGAGAGTCTGTAAACTCACAGTATTTACGTGATTTTCAAGATGCGCCCGGGGCAAAACATTCTATGAATCAACCTATTGTCGCCTTGAATTTTATATTAGAAGTAGGCGGCAGTGCGTATTTACCTAGACAAATGACGTTTGAACATGTGCGAAAAAACAAACTGCATATTGTTGAAAATGCCCCTGTGTATTCAAGGGATATTTATGCCAATTATTTAGCTAAAAGCCAGAAAGCCGAAGTTATTGAACAGGCTATTCAGTTATTTCCTTATGTAAGGGCTTAATGTTGCATACGCCTTATATTAATAACATGAAACTGCTAATTGAATTATCAGATTTTAATAAAATTAATCGATTATTTTATTCAGTTTAATCAATTTTTTTGATCAAACTAATGAAATTACCCATTCTGACTAATTTCATTGCACAATAATTAATGAATTTTCACTTGTTAGCTTGATTTTCTTTTACTTTATCTTGCATAAATGGATTTTCTGTCTCTACTGCTTCAACCAATTGAATTTGAATGGGAGCGGATTTACTGCCCGCATACAAACTGGTATGAGGAAATGGTATTTCAATGCCATTTGAATCAAAAGCATCTTTTATATTTTCCATAATATCGTTTTTAAATTGAAGGAACTTTAATCGATCTGTCCAAACTGATAATTGTAAATCCACTGATGAGGCACCAAAGTCCGTCACAATGCAAAATGGCGCAGGATTATTTAAACATAACGGATTTTTCTCTGCTAATTCTAATAAAATTTTACGGGCTTTTTGTGTGCTTTCCCCATAAGCAATACCGACTTTAATATCTGCACGGCGTATTGGAAATCGACTGAGATTGGTCACTGTGGATTTAATAATGGTTTCATTTGGGATCCTAACAAATAGATTATCAAATGTTCGAAGTTTAATAGACAACAAATCAATTGTGATGATCTCCCCTCTTACATTATCAACTAAAATAATATCACCGATACTGAATGGGCGTTCCCCTAATAAAAACAGGCCACTTATAAAATTAGAGGCCGAAGTTTGCGACGCAAATCCTAACGCCACCGTAAGTAAACCTGCTGCTCCTAAAAGCACACTCAGTTTAAATCCAAATTCACGTAATGCCGACACTGAAAATAAAATAAGTAATGTATAAAATACGATTCGAACGATTAACGTTTTATGGTGCATCCCCATATGAGGGGACAATATTTTTTCAATGGCTTTGCTGATGTATTTTCCAGACACATAGCCAACGGCAATATATATAAAAGCTCTTAACCAATTGCTCCAGCCAATCACATTTGCCAAATTATCAGTTAACATTGAAGGTTCGTTCATTTTATTCTCATTTAAGTAATAGTGTAAAAATCTATTTTTTTAATTTAATAAGCAATACTTTGCCTTTTAATTAACCAAATAATTGATGTACCGTTTTAATGAATTGATTACTTTGTTGTGATTTTCTTGGACTAGTTACAAGAACTAATTGTTGAGTGTCGGATTTTTTATAATTTTCAATTTCAAGTTTTGCAGCTTGTAGATTCACATTTCGTGTAATGCTAATTGATTCCGTCCAAAAATTGTCAAATTGATCTGAAAAAACAGATAAATAAGGTAACGGTAAATTAATTTTATCAATTAACAATATATCCGTGCCTTTATTTATGATTGTCACAGGTGTGATCACACGAAACACACGCTTTGGCAGAAGTTCTAATTGCAATCTACCTGCGGTTTTACTGGCGTAACATAGTTCACCCACCATTGTGTTTTCCCCCACCCAAGTCTCCATTGGGATTTGCACGGGTACACTGAACCACTCCTGTAAGGATTCGCCAATACAAATTTGCAGCCAAATAATTGAACTCATGTAAATAGTTGTGCTTTCATTAGCAAACAAATGAATTGGCGAAGTGGGTTGAATCACAAATGGCTTATCAGAAACCATCGGTTTGATCATAAATGTACCATGTGTGGCAACATTGGCTAAACGCTTAAGATTCGACTCCATTTGTGATTGTTCAAATTGCATTTTACAAAATTTAATATCGCTTTCGGATTCACTATAGTCGTAGGAACAATGCCACTCATTAAGATGACGTGAAAGCTTTAAACAAATATCACCCAGTTGAATTTGACACATTTCACCAATTTCTAAGGTATTTTGCTCCCACCAATTTGAATGACTGTCGTCTGTTTGCTTGATCATTTATTTCTCACTTAGCGCTTTTAGATAAGTTCAAAAAGCTTAAACCAAGATTAAATATCAAACGATAAGACAATGCAATTGCTATATTATTTGAGCTGAGTATTTGATTCACTGTATTTATTCAGCATATTCCTTAACTGTTCAAATTGCGATCTGCAATATGCGCTGCATTGCTCTAATAAGCTACCTATAAGTAGCGATCAAATTTATACAGAACAAGACGGAAAAATGCGAATTCACCAGGGTAAATGATTATTTTTAAACGCAGATCCGTGCAAATTTGATAATCAGCACACAGAGGTTTTACACTTTGTACTAGCCTCAATGTAAGATTTTGTGATTTTAATCCCGCAGTAATTCAAATGGTGGCAAAAGACTGTCTGGTGAGCGATAGGTTTTAACTGGATACACATCAAAATCTGTAGTTAATACTGCCTGTTCAACGTATTGATTTAAATCGGTATACAGCGGTGCGGGATCAAGCCAGCGAGTTAACACATCTGCATCTAATGGCAAAAATAACGGCGTAGATTTAGAATGATATTCACTATATCTTTTGTGAGGTGGGCGAGTAATCACTGCAAATGATCGAGTCACACTGCCATCCACCTGTATCCAGTCTTTATAGATACAACCCAGAGCAAAGCCTGTTTTTGATTGCATCAGATACTGTTGTTTACCTTGACTCTCACCCAACTCACTAGCAAACACCAATCCCCGACGTAATTTAAACGCTTCAGACCATAAAGGTTTCGTTAAATCTCGTGCATTAAAACTGGTAATTCGCTCATCTACAACAAATCCGTTATCTGAGGATTTTAAAGCATACCACCACATCGCAGAGCTTTGCGAAATGCTGCCAGATTTTGTCACCAGCGCGTTAAAATTTTGCCTTTGATACGCTCTTTGAGTTTCATTAGGAAGCGTTAAGCCAAGCTGATTCGACACCTCAATAATCTCAGGAGTTAAGTCTATATTTGCAAAATACCCACACATATTAAATCGCTTCTATATCATGATTAAAATTAAAAGAATAAGGATCGCGCTTTAGACTTTGAGTTAAAAAGTCTTTAAACACCCGTATTTTTTTATTAAATTTTACCTCTTGATGACACACCACCCAAAGTGGCAACTGCCCTATTTCCATACCGTCAAACAAAGCAACCAACCCATATTTTTCACCTAACGTTTTGTGGGTCACCCCAACACCACAACCCTGTTTAAGAAGCTGTACTTGCAATAACAAATGATCACAACGAAAGTTAAAATCTGACTGTGTGACGTGCACGCCAACATCTTTGAATCCATTGATCATTTGTAGGTCTTTATCAAAACCTATTAATTTATGATGACGAACTAAGTCAGCAATATCATTTGGCGTGCCGTTTACATCAATATAGTCTTGGGAAGCATATGCGCATAACGCTAAATCCGTGATTTTTTGCGCGATTAAATCCGGTTGCACCGGTTGATACATTCTTAAAGCAATGTCTGCTTCTCGTTTATTTAAGCTACTTGATTGATTAGTCACCACCAACTCCACTTCTATGGAAGGGTACAATTTTGAAAACGCAGCAATAATCGGCGGCAGGGCATAAAATCCCATCACTTCATTGACACTAATACGAATCGAGCCCATTAAGGTTTCGTCTTGCCCGTTTAATGAACGCAATACGGCATCATGAGCATCTTGCATAATCAATGCTTTTTCAAATAAATGTTGCGCGTCATTCGTTAGGGTTAACCCGCTTGGTGTGCGATGAAACAGCAGTTTACCCACCTGCTTTTCAAGTTGTTGAATCTGCCTACTCACTGTGGGTTGTGACAAATTCAACACATTAGCCGTCTTAGAAAAACTCCCCTGTTTTGCCACTACTAAAAACAATTGAAGCCACTGCCAGTTAATATCGCTATTCATATTTGTATACCTGATAAAGAATTACTTCTATTCTCATACAATAATAAACCAACCATACTGCTTACATCTACCAAATAAAAAGAGAATATTATGAAAACAGCATTTGTATTAGGGTTTAGCGGCTCATTTGGTTTTGCCATGACTCAAGCATTATTAGCAAAAGGGTATAAAGTGACGGCGCTCATTCGTAACAGCAAGCAACGTGACTTATATCAGCACACACATTTAAGTTTTGTTGAAGGGGATTTATTAGATAAGACCTGTTTAAAATCCAATTGTCAGGCACATGACATTATTGTTTACGGGGTAAATGTGCCTTATGCCGACTGGCAAACCAAAGCTATTCAATATTTAAGCGCTACGTTAAAAGCGTGTGAAGGATCAAAAGCACGATTTGTTTTTCCAGCTAACATATACCCTTACAATCCAATTCAACATAGCCAAATTAATGAGCAAACCCCACAACAGTCTCTGCATTTTTTAGCAGATGTGCGCATTGAAATGGAATCACAAATTAAACAAGCCAGCAAAAACGGTTTGAATGTATTAATCATGCGAGCAGGAAATTACATTGGTGCACAGGCACCTAGCAGCTGGTTAAGGTTTTTAGTAAAACAATCCAAACAACAGATTACTATTAGCGCAACTGGAAATCCTGATAGCCCAACTTCCTATGCCTTTTTGCCTGATTTGGCCAAGGATACCGCCGATGTATTAGAAACAAACTTGAATGACTTTGAAGAATTTTGCTTTGCAGGACACCACCTTTCATTTAATGACATGAAACAAAATATCGAACAGCACACGCCATTAAGCGTGAAAATGGCAAAATTTCCGTGGGGAATCATAAAGATCATGTCGTTATTTATTCGTAAAATGAAGTATTTGGATGTCACCCGATATTTATTTAATACTGACATGCGCATTAATGATAATAAATTAAGCAAACAACTTGGCAGGCCCTGCACCAAAACCGTATTTACACAAGTTTTAGTAGAATCACAATTAATATCCTATGAAAAATAATGGAATCCATTAAACTACGCACATCTATTTTAACTGACTATAATTAGTCTTATTTTAACGCTCCAAAAAAGGTGAACTATGAAAACGCTACTCGCAATATTTTTACTTGTATTAAGTGGTCAATTATTTGCCCAAGGCATTGAAGGCACGTGGAAAACCATTGACGATGAAACAGGTGAAGCAAAGTCGTTAATTGAAGTTTGGTTTGACGGTAAAAAGTATCAAGGCAAAATCATTGAACTATTAGACCCAAAAGAAGAAAATCCAATTTGCACTGCTTGTGAAGGTGTTCAAAAAGATCAACCAATATTGGGAATGCAAATTATTTTTGATGCTAAAAAATATGGATCAAAATACAAAAAAGGTGAAATATTAGACCCTGGCAATGGCAAACTTTATTCGTTAGTGATGGAACTTGAAAACGACAACGAATTAAAAGTAAGAGGCTTTATTGGGTTCGCATTATTAGGTAGAACTCAAGTATGGCATCGCGTAGTTGATACAAAAACCACAAATTAAAAACTTTGTACCCCATATGTTTAATTTAGTTTAATTATTCATAGAAGAATGTAAATCATTGCTCTAAAATCCTTAAGTATTCCTTGACTTTCATGCAACTTATTGCATAAAAAATAATTTAAGAAACAGGACAATGATTTATGTTTGACCCTCAAAATGTACTTTCACAACTTTCTATCGAACAAAAAATATCATTATTATGTGGTGACAAAGTTTGGCAATTAAAAGGCTTTGAACACCTAAACGTACCAAGTATAACCGTAACAGACGGCCCACATGGTGTACGCCTTGATGACAGCGAAGCCACTACCCCATTTACTTTTTTACCTTCTACCGTATTTCCAGCGGAAGCGGCAATGGCTGCCACCTTTAACTCAGAGTTAATTCATGAAGTTGGCCAAAGTATCGCTCAAGAATGTCACTTCTATAATGTAAGTGTTCTACTTGGCCCTGGTGTAAATGGTAAACGCTCCCCTCTTGCTGGTCGTAATTTTGAATACTATTCTGAAGATCCTTTTTTATCAGGCTCAATTGCAGCTGCATTTATCAATGGCGTGCAATCTCAAGGCGTGGGGACTTCACTTAAGCACTTTGCAGGTAACGAACAAGAAACCCGTCGCTTTTTAATTAACAGTGTGATCAGCGAGCGTGCATTACATGAAATTTATTTGCGTCCCTTTGAAATTGCAGTGAAACAAGCAAAACCTTGGACGCTTATGGGTGCATACAATGCAGTCAACGGCATTCCAGCTTGCCAAAACAACTATTTATTAAATGAAATTTTACGTGATCAATGGAAATTTGATGGCGCGGTGATGTCTGACTGGGTAGCTACACGAGATAAATTAGAAGCACACAACAATGGTTTAGATATTGAAATGCCAGGGCCGGCTCGTAAAAATGAATTTTTATTAGAGCAGTTTAATCTTGGTAAAATCACAGAAGACACCATCAATATACGTGCATTAAATGTGTTAAACCTGATTAAAAAAGCAGTAGATGGCAAACAAGAAGTCAACGAAATAAACTGGGACAAACATAACCAGTTAAGCGAGCAAGTAGCTAACGAGTCCATCGTTTTATTAAAAAATGACAATCAAACATTACCGTTAGCTAAAAACAAAAGCTACGCAGTGATTGGACAGTTTGCTAAAGACTCTCGTTTTCAAGGCGGCGGAAGCTCGTCATTAACCCCTAAAATGGTGACCCACGCATTACCAGAATTAGAAAAATACGCACAGGTTGAATTTGCTGAAGGTTACACAGAAGAAACCACAAGTGACACACAATTAGCCCAAGCTATTGAAACGGCCAAAAACAAAGACGCGGTGATTTTATTTGTAGGCACAACGGACGCGATTGAAACCGAAGGGTTTGATCGTACGGATTTATTATTACCAGAAGGTCATATTAAGCTAATAGATGAAGTGTTAGCGGTAAATCCCAATACGGTTATTGTTTTAAACTGCGGAAGCGTGGTGGACATGCAGTCGTTTGTCAATAAAACTCCAGCTATTGTGATGAACTGGTTCAACGGCCAAGCATCAGGCAGCGCCATTGCTAAAGTATTGTTTGGTGATGTATCGCCAAGTGGTAAATTATCTGAAAGCTTCCCTATTTGCCTAGAGCACAATCCTAGTTTTGATTGTTTTCCTGGCGACAAAGAAAACGTTGAATACAAAGAAGAAACACTTGTAGGTTACCGTTATTACGATACTAAAAAATTACCTGTCCAGTTTCCATTTGGACACGGCTTAAGTTACAGCGAGTTTGAATATTCAGACTTAAACGTAGATTTAGCTAAAAACACAGCGTCGGTTACAGTTAAAAATACAGGACAGGTTCAAGCTAAAGAAACCGTACAAATTTATGTATCGCCTAACAAGCCTTACCTAATGCGTGCAGAACAAGAGCTTAAAGGGTTTGTGAAAGCGGACTTAGCACCTAATGAATCAAAGTCAGTCACAATACAATTATGTGATCGAGCGTTTGAACATTTTGTACCACACTTAAACCGCTTTGCTACTGAAGCTGGAAAATATGTGATTCGCGCATCGTCTTCAAGCAGAGACGTACGTTTAACTCAAACTGTTAATATTGAATCTACCGATGCGGTTCGTATTAAACCTACTCGCAACGATACAATTTTTGAGTGGTTTGAAGATGAACGAACGTTTGATGATGTAGATCAAATCATGAAGTTAGTAGGCATTCAACCTGGTCATTTTTTCTGGGGAATTATGAAAAGCTCACCCGTTGAACATGCATTAGATATTTTAAATGGCCTGCCCGTATCTGACGAAATTCGGGCTGAATGTAAGGCACTTGTTGATAAACATGATGAGAAATATGAGAAATAGCTGTAAAGTTAGAAGTTAGTAGTTAGAAGTTAGAAGCCCAGTTAGTCTGGGCTTTTTTTCGTCTGTATTAAAAGTAATATATTGCTAATTTATTGCAGGACAGTCACAAATAGTAAAGAAAGATATTTTCGCACATACAAATTGATTTTGGAATTTTGGAATTTTGGAATTTTGGAATTTTGGAATTTTGGAATTTTGGAATTTTGGAATTTTGGAATTTTGGAATTTTGGAATTTGAGCTGAACGCTCTAATTTTGAAAGGATTCGAGTATTGATAAATGGTGGGCCCGCCCAGACTCGAACTGGGGACCTGCCGATTATGAGTCGGATGCTCTAACCAACTGAGCTACGGGCCCGAATTGCATATTTTTGAAGCTATATGCGAAAACGGCGTCTAGTATAACCAAAGGTTACAATCAACGCCAACTTTTTGATTTAAAAAGAGTTTTTATTTTAACTTTTTTTTAATATATTTTTAGACAGCTTCATTAGACAAAAAAATAGACACATAAAGTGTCTATTTTTTAATCTTACAGTCTAATTCTTAATCGTCTAAGAATGAACGTAAGTGATCAGAACGTGTAGGGTGACGTAATTTACGTAACGCTTTCGCTTCGATTTGACGAATACGCTCACGGGTTACATCAAACTGCTTACCCACTTCTTCTAACGTGTGATCGGTATTCATTTCAATACCAAAACGCATACGTAATACTTTTGCTTCTCTTGCCGTTAAACCTGACAACACTTCTTTAGTTGCTTCAGTTAACCCTTCAACAGTTGCAGAGTCGATTGGCGCTTCCATTCCTTCATCTTTGATGAAGTCACCTAAGTTTGAATCTTCGTCATCACCAACTGGTGTTTCTAAAGAAATAGGCTCTTTGGAAATTTTCAATACTTTACGTATCTTGTCTTCTGGCATATCCATTCGTTCTGACAATTCTTCAGGAGTAGGTTCGCGACCCATTTCTTGAAGCATTTGACGAGAGATACGGTTCAATTTATTGATTGTCTCAATCATGTGAACCGGAATACGAATTGTACGCGCTTGGTCAGCAATAGAACGTGTAATTGCTTGACGAATCCACCATGTCGCATAAGTTGAGAACTTATAACCACGACGGTATTCGAATTTATCAACCGCTTTCATCAAACCAATGTTACCTTCTTGAATTAAATCCAAGAATTGTAAACCACGGTTTGTGTATTTTTTAGCAATGGAAATAACCAAACGTAAGTTAGCTTCAACCATTTCTTTTTTAGCACGACGCGCTCTTGCTTCGCCCATTGTTACCCGTCTGTTTATGTCTTTAATATATGACATATCCAAACCACAACCAGCTTCAACTGTGCGAATTTTACGTTGCGCTCTTTTTAACTCTACTTCATACGGAAATAATCGATCGCCGTATTCGTCACTGTCTAATAAACCTTGCAACCAATCTGCGTCAGTTTCATTACCAGGAAATTGTCTTAAGAATGTTTTACGTGGCATTTTGCCGCGACGAACAATCAAGTCCATCAAAGAACGTTCTTGAGCACGAATTTCAATCACGGCATCTTTAACACGATTACTGATTTCTTCGAATTTTTTATTTGCTAATTTAAGTGGTGCAAATAAATCACCCACCTCATTAAATGCGTTGTTTGCTTCTTTAGATTGATAGCCGTGTTTTTCAACTGCTTTTAAAGCTTTTTTATGAGCGGCTTCCAAAAGACCAAAACGTTCAGCTGCTTCTTCAGGATCTGGACCCGTTGGCGCTTCGTCTTCATCCTCAACACTGTCATCATCGTCACTTTCAGAATCACTATCTTCAGCCACAACTTCTTCAACTGGCTCAGCAATAACAGGCTCTTCAGAATCCGGATCTAAGAACGATACAAGAATATCTGATAATCGCCCTTCTTCTAACTTTGAGTCTTCGTAAGCTTCTAGGATTCGCTCCACGTTGCCTGGATAAAATGCAATGGCATGCATCACATCACGCAACCCTTCTTCGATACGCTTAGCAATGACAATTTCGCCTTCGCGAGTCAATAGCTCTACGGTACCCATTTCACGCATATACATACGCACAGGGTCAGTGGTACGACCTACATCATTTTCTACTGCTGCTAATGCAGCTGCTGCTTCTTCAGAAGCGTCGTCATCATCAGACGCGCCTTCATCCGCCATTACTAAATCATCGGCATCTGGAGCAGTTTCATATACTTTAATACCAATATCGTTAATCATCGCGATGATATCTTCGATTTGGTCAGGACTTGCGATATCTTCTGGAAGATGATCATTTACTTCCGCATAGGTTAAATAACCTTGCTCTTTACCGCGACTAATAAGTTCTTTCAGACGAGACTGTTGCTGATTTTGCCCAGTGGTCATATTTTCTCTGCTTTTATTTATGGAGCCTCTGATTTACGGGTATAAATTCAGGCGCCTCAGGTTTAATAAATATGTTCAAAACTTGAATACAGATGAACGCAAACAAGCCAAACATAATAGCATAATTTTACAGGGATGCTCGCGTGTATTATTTGAAATAATAATAATTTTGCGAAATCTTTTACTTTTTTTGCAACAACATCTGTTTGTATTGCTGCTTCTCTTCTTCACTTAAGGAAGGATCACGAGCTAAAACTCGTCTTTTCAATTGATCAAAGGCCTCATTGGGCAACCCATCTATAAGGGCACTTAAAATATTTTCAAGCTCATCAAGGATAAGTTCTTTAAAATTATCTGATTTTCTTGGTAACCAAAAATATTCGCTGTGTGTTATATCGTGAATTCTATCGGATAAATTCTGCTCTTTTAAAAATTGATAAGCTTGAAAATAATCCGATTTTGGTAATTTTTTTAATGCCCCAATCACTTGAGCCACTAATTGAAAATCTGGCAAGATCAACAATCTTGAATCGAAAATATAATCCGTTGATAAAAATGGTGCGCGAATTAATAACGCTACCACTTTGTCAGAACGAGACAACTTAATGGGAATGCGCTTATTGGCACTAGGTGTTGGAATCGATTCAACCCAATTTTGATCAGCAGGCTCTTCCCAATAATCATCAGGGGCTAGAAAATTATCTTCTTCATCGTAATCAGGTTGGTCATATGACTGCCCGTAATCACTTGGTATGTCATTGACCATTTCTTGAGCAATTGGTTGCTCAGTTTTATCGCTTGCTTTTGGCTTGGGTGTAATTTTTGGCTTTGTTGCTCGTTCAAATGTTTTCACAACGGTCGGTTCAAACGCACCAAATTGTAATTCCACTCCAACTAACGTAGAGAATCGCTTACCCAACAATTGCTTAAAAATACCATCAGGCAAACTGATCATATAAGGTTTCGCTAATTCCACTAACTTTGCTCTGCCCGCTTCGCTATTTACATCGACTTGAGTTTGTAAATATTCAATCATGTAATCGGACAGTGTTTTAGATTGCTTAACTTGTTCTTCAAACGCATCTTTGCCAATTTTTCGAACCATGCTGTCCGGGTCTTCCCCCTCAGGCAAAAACAAAAATTTAATTTGGCGACCGTCTTTTACTTCATTTAAACATTGTTCAAATGCGCGATGAGCGGCTTTTTTACCGGCTTCATCACCATCAAAACAAAATACAATTTCATCCACTTGTTTAAACAGGGTTTGAATATGGGTCACACTGGTTGCAGTGCCCAATGTAGCCACTGCATAACCCACACCTGCTTGAAACAAGGCCACCACATCCATATAACCTTCTACAACTATAATGCGCTCGACATTTTTGCTGTATTTTTTGATTTCATATAGGCCATATAATTCTTGGCCCTTTGAGAAAATTGGGGTTTCGGGACTATTTAAATATTTGGGTTTTTCATCAGTTAATACACGACCACCAAATGCGATGGTTTTTCCGCGATTATTTCGAATAGGAAACATAATTCGAGAGCGAAAACGATCGTACACTCTACTGGCTTTATTAGATTTTGGATCCGATTCTTTTTCGACGATCATACCGGCTGCTAATAATTGATGTAATATTTCATCTTTTTTAGCGAATTTATCAATAAGATTTTGCCAACCATCTGGTGCAAAACCAATTTGAAACATTTTGGCAATTTGACCACTTAGTCCACGGTTTTTTAAATAGGTAACGGCTTGATTTTTCTTGGGGTGATCTAATAAATTTTGATAGTAATACTCCGACACATCATCCATTAAGTCGGTTAATTGAGTACGCTTTTTTTGCTTTTCTTCTTGAACTGGATCAATCACTTTAGGGACTTCAACACCTGCCATTTTAGCAAGGGCTTCGATTGCCTCAACAAAGCTTAATCGTTCGTATTCTTGTAAAAACTTTAACGCATCACCTGATTCACCACAGCCAAAGCAATGATAAAACTGTTTCGATGAATTAATAGAAAATGATGGACTTTTCTCATTATGAAAAGGACAACAGGCCCAATAGTTTTGGCCTTTTTTCTTGACGTCGATGCATGAGGAGATCACCTCGACCACATCGGTACGAGCTAATAAATCATCAATAAAACCACGTGAAATGGAACCCGCCATTTTGTATGTTTTCCTACAACTGGCGTTTAAGTTAAGCGGTTAGCAAAGCCTTAACCTGTTTACTGACAGCAGCATTATCTGCACGCCCAATCGTTTGCGGTTTGATAATAGCCATGACTTTACCCATGTCTGCCATTGAAGTTGCACTTACTTGCGCAATTGCGCTTGCAACCATATCAACCAATTCTTCTTCTGTTAACGCCGCGGGTAAAAATTTTGTTATCACCTCCAATTCGGTTTTCTCAATTGCGGCCAAATCATCGCGCCCAGCTAATTCATATTGGCTGATCGAATCACGACGTTGTTTTTGCATTTTATCTAAAATTGTAATTGCTCTTGCTTCGTCCACATCAATACGTTCATCAACTTCTACTTTTTTAAATTCAGAGGACATTCCACGCAATACCAATAATGTTTCTTTATCTTTGGCACGCATCGCATCTTTAATAGCGTCTTTTACAGCTTTAACAATCGCAGACATAATATTCTCTTTTTAAAAGTAGAAAACCGGTCAGTTAAACTAATTGACCGGCAAACGTATTCAACAAATTTTTGGACTTATTAGTATAAACGAACCATACGTTTAGATTCACGTTGAACCTTTTTAGCATGACGTTTAACAGCAGCAGCAGCTTTACGCTTACGAACCCAAGTTGGTTTTTCATAATGTTCACGACGACGCACTTCAGAAAGTACACCTGCTTTTTCACAAGAACGTTTGAAACGACGTAATGCAACGTCAAATGGTTCGTTTTCTTTTACTTTTACAGCTGGCATGTGTTTACCTTAAAATTTAATTGTTGAATAAAACCCTGCTCACATTAGATGAACCTTCACCTAAAACAAGGGTCGCGGATTATACAAGAAGGGATAAAGCACTGTAAAGCCATTTAAACAGTTTATCGGTATAAATTAGCTAAGCGATTGAAATATAAGGGGAATTAAGCATTCAAACAATGCTCAAATCGCGGTGATTTTTTCAGTTTCAAAAGTGGGTTTAGACAGCATATTAACTCATATTTTCATGAATCATTTTTTAGCGTATGAGCAGAGCAATTAATACATAACATCACTCTGTTTTACTTTATGGATTTGTCATTATTCAACTAATGCTACATTATTCTGTAAAGACAGACTGAAGCCTTACCTACGAATATTTGTTTTGTTGTCATAAATAACAACCCACATTAATTTTAAATTAAATCACTTCAAACAATCGACAACACACCTGGCCTGCGACTTTTTCTTTTTTAAGTTTTAATCCAGCAGGCACATCAAAATCAACACGACGACCCGACTCACAATAGATTAACGAGCCTTGTTTTACCCAGCCATTTTGCAGCATTAACTCAAAACATTCTGTGTAAATATTTAAACCAAACGGTGGATCAAGCAATACTAAATCCATAGAATCTACACAAGACCCCTTTAAAAGCATCAGCGCATTTTGACTAGTGACCTTACTTTTATCTTGCGCACCTAGCGATTCAATATTTTGTTTAAGCATTATGCTAACGGGCGCACTTAATTCGTTAAAGTGACACGACTGCGCACCACGAGACAACGCCTCTAGACCTAATGATCCTGTGCCGGCAAAAACATCCAACACCTTTGCTGCTGATAAACTTACTTGCAACCAGTTAAATACCGTTTCTTTTACGCGATTTGTGGTGGGTCTTAACCCATCTTGATCAATCACATTGATTTTACGAGAACGCCAATCCCCTGCAATAATGCGGATATTTCCGATCACTTCAGTAGCGTTTGATTTTTTTTTGCGTTTAACCGGAGCTTCAATTTGATCAGGTGTATCAGTGCGTTTATGTCTAGATTTTTTTATCATGGCTTATTTTATTTAACTGCTCATTCACCCTTTGTATAGTCACTTGTTGGTAGCGCAAAGGACGGGATTGAAAATAATCAACGGGCAAATTGTACCCTGCTTGATGCATTAAGTAACGCACTAACCCTGAGCGTTTGGTTTTTTGATTTTCAATATTTTTAATAAGCTCACTCATTAATTGATCAAATTCCTGGAAAGTGACATCTGAAAACCATTTTGCATCTACCACACCATCAAGAATCAAAAAACGCTGACCGCCTTTAACATCCCATCGTAAACTGACCGATGTTTTTTGAGTACGCTGCAATAACAAAAGGTAAGCCACATAAAAGGATTCGAAATTTTCATCACCAATTTGTGGCGCCGGGATTATATTATTAGAATTCGACGAAGCTGCGAAAAACGCAACAAAGTCACCTTGATTATGCATAAGATTTTCTACTAATGTGGCCACAATTGATTCATTAACCTCACCGGCAATCATGATTTCATCTGATTGTGTCAGTTTTGGCAGCCACAACTGAATAAACAATAATGCATCATAAATAATGTCACGATTATTTGGCATACTTACGTTAATCCAAAGTTTGCCACCTTGCACCTGTGTGTGCACCTCAACGAATTCGGGTATAGAAACCGAGGCAATAGGTTGCCGATTGATCACAAAACCAAAATAAATTTCTTGCGCATTATCAAATTCAGCCCAATGCAGCCCTATCCCATTAAATCTATCCTTATGAAAAACCACATCTTGCAAATTATAAAATTCAGTGGGCATTTTATCTTCAACCAACGCATCATTTGACTCAACACCAACTTGAGATAACACATAAATTAAAGGCAATAAAACTAGGTTTAATGCCCACAACATTTTCTTGGAAAAAAAGCGTTTTCTCTCTTTAAATTCAAATGGTTCGTATGGATCAATTTGTGTCATGTATTTCCACTCATATTCTGTTAAAATCCCGCGCTTTCTAAATCTCTGTAATTATAAGCAAGTGAGTGGCCATGTTTGGTTTTATAAAACGCAAGAAAAATCCTGTTAAACAGGAACAAATTGAAGAACAGATTATCGATCAACAGCCCGCTGAAAGTGAAACACCTGTAGATCAAGCAATTAATCAGTTAATAGACGAACCAGCACAAAATCAAACGTCAGAAATGACTGAAAAAGACTCAACTGCAAAAATCACTGAATCACCAACAAAACAGCCCGCCCCGGAAAAGAAAAGCTGGTTCACTCGCGTTAAAAAAGGCCTAAGTCGTACTCGTGCCAATTTCAGCGACGGACTTGCTAATGTCTTTTTGGGCAAAAAAGTCATTGATGATGAATTATTAGAAGACATCGAAACGCAATTATTAACTGCCGATGTTGGTGTTGAAGCCACCTCTAGCATTATTAAAGATTTAACAGACAAATCCGCTCGCAAAGAATTAGCGAATCCTGAGGCGATGTTTACAAGTTTAAAAACCTCGTTAGCCGACATGCTAGAAAGTGTCGACAAACCACTTGAAGTCACCTCAACAAACACACCGTTTGTGATTTTAATGGTAGGTATTAATGGCGTAGGTAAAACCACCACCATCGGCAAACTAGCTAAAAAATACAAAGCACAGGGCAAATCAGTGATGCTAGCTGCGGGTGATACATTTCGTGCAGCAGCCGTCGAACAACTACAAGCCTGGGGCGATCGAAACGAAGTACCCGTGATTGCACAACACACAGGCGCCGACAGCGCATCAGTTTTGTTTGACGCACTAAACGCCGCCAAAACTCGTAATGTGGATGTATTAATAGCCGACACAGCAGGACGCTTACACAACAAAGACAACCTAATGGGCGAGCTAGAAAAAATTGTTCGTGTCATGAAAAAACTAGACCCTAATGCACCGCACGAAGTCATGTTAGTGTTAGATGCTGGCACCGGCCAAAACGCAATCAACCAAGCGCGCGAATTTAATAAATGCGTCAACGTCACAGGGTTAACCCTTACCAAATTAGACGGCACAGCAAAAGGCGGCGTTATTTTCGCTTTGGCTAAGCAATTAAATATACCGATTCGATTTATTGGTGTGGGTGAACAAGCCGAAGATCTTCGAGATTTTCATGCCAAAGATTTTGTCAAAGCGCTTTTTGAAACCCATTAAATAACGGACTATTTATATGATTATTTTTGACCAAGTCAGCAAGCGTTATGACGGCGGGTTTGAAGCATTGTCCAGTGTCAGCTTTCACCTTAAACAGGGTGAAATGGCATTTTTAACAGGACACTCAGGTGCAGGAAAATCCACCATATTAAAATTAATCTCATTAATGGAACGACCAAGTTCAGGACAGGTACGAGTAAACGGACAACTCGCCAACAAAACCAGCGACAAAATGATTCCATTTATGCGTCGTGAATTTGGAGTGGTATTTCAAAACCACCGTTTATTATTTGACCGCACGGTTTTTGATAACGTCGCCCTACCCTTAATTATTTCTGGCGAGTCGCCAAAAGACATTCCAAGACGCGTACGCGCCGCATTAGATAAAGTAGGCTTACTAAACAAAGAAAAATTCAACCCAATTCAACTGTCTGGCGGTGAACAACAACGTGTAGGCATTGCCCGCGCAGTAGTAAACAAACCTGCACTGATTTTAGCCGATGAGCCAACAGGTAACTTAGACCCGCAATTAGCCAAAGACATTATGGCGTTATTTGCCGAGTTTAACCGCGTAGGAACATCAGTATTAATTGCCAGCCATGACTTGGCATTAATTGCTAGATTGCCTTATAGAGCGTTGACACTTAAAAATGGAAAGTTGATTGGTGGCGGCATGTTTGATTGATTCTTTGAACAAGAATCCTTGATAATAAATTAAATTAAATAAAAGACAGTTCAAAATGGATGCTGAATGTCTTTTAAACGCCAAACAAAATTAAAAAAAACACTTAATTCATTTTAATACTACTTCAAGAATAAAGATTTTTATTGTTAAAATTCGACAAAAGGATTGTACGCTTGAATAATTGCAGTTGATGAATACTGATTGATACTTAAAACGCTATATGACACATTGCGCATGATGATAAAGTTTTTTTATTTCTTTAAACTCTGAACTCTGAACTCTGAACTCTTAGGGTACTTCATTAATACATTTTCCACACCATAAACAATCGCTGTCGCTTCATCGACTGTAAACTCTAAACTTCTAATTCTTCGGAAAATGAAGACCGGGGTGATGACGTGCATGAATGCATTAACGGCATGACTACAGGAAGCTTTGGAATACCCAACAATAGGATAATTTAAATCAAAGTAGTTGCGACTACGCGCAACCTATTCTTATTTATTAAATGCAATTTTTGATTGCTTCGAACTCTTTTGCAGCCATAGTTGGAACAAATTCTATAATTTCGTAGTTTGTCAAATTTGCGATGTAAAATGGATCTTCTTTTACAATTGCAATCACTTCGTCTTTGTTAGATGCATTTACTAAGATTATTCCACCAGTTCGAGGTACTTTACGACCTGATGCAATGAATTTACCTGAAGCATAATATTTTTCCAGAAAAGTGACATGTTCACTGATAAGCTTATCAACTTCGGATAAGTCCGATTTGTATGTTAGGGATACTATAAACATTAATACTCCATTGAATAGACCATATAATTAAAAGTAAATTTTCTGCAATTGACATTTTGAATAATTCACATCAACTTATTTAAAGTCCGCAATATACATGAGCTCGAGCACAATTAAAATTATTTTAGTTACTATTTTTTTGAAATAAATCCCGAATAATTGACATGTAGGGATGTATTGATGCAGAGAGTTCAGAACGAACCGAAATTGCCAACTTTTTTAAGTCTTGATATTAAAAAAAAAGAAAGCAGAGTGTTTTTCGTCGGTTTTAAATAGTCTTTTAGGGGGCAACACAGACGGATAATAATTCGCCCAAAGTAATATTGTCATGCCAAACTTTATTCAATGCTACATCATATGTTTCCTTAATATCATCTGAAAAAAACTCGAACTCCATTTGATCCGCACCACCACTATTTGGATAGATTGATTTGTATATTTCAAGTATTTTATCACTTGGCTCAAATTTCAACTTATCTTTATGCTTAAACATAAAAGCATCTACAAAAATAATCAAAAACTTTCTTATTTCTTCATTTGATAAATTTGGAAATTCTGCCCGCCATTGCTGCCCCATACATTTCCGATTACGGTATTCCCGTGGTAGAAATATATCAAATTTAGATGAAACAACTAGCAGAATTCCAACTATTAGGATGACGATTAGCATGTGATACCTAACGAGGCTGTAGAAAAATTAACTTTCTTCAACACTCATTTTTAATTTAATTAATTTCAAACAGTATATTCATTCTCACGATACTTTTGAAACGTTAATTTCACAAAAAAATATTTGAATTGATGATCGTCATTTTCATAAAAATTCAATGCATTCAAAATACCCCCCTGAAAACCAGTAATACCAAGGCGTACTAAGGGATTGTAGTTTGAATGATTGATATAAACTCCATCAAGCCATCATTTCATATTTGCCATATTTCCATCCAATTCTTTTTAGAATGCTTTCAAATTATGGGGCATACAAAACATTAGCTTGGATTTAAAAAAATATAAGACACTGAGTTAATTTAAAATTAAAAAAGAAATAGCAGGATGCTTTGGAATGACCAACAATAGGTTAATTAAATCAAAGTAGTTGCGGTTACGCGCAACCTATTCTTATTTATTAGCTATATTTTACGGTAAAACATAT
Source organism: Marinicellulosiphila megalodicopiae (assembly GCF_045862395.1). Classification (NCBI taxonomy): domain Bacteria; kingdom Pseudomonadati; phylum Pseudomonadota; class Gammaproteobacteria; order Oceanospirillales; genus Marinicellulosiphila; species Marinicellulosiphila megalodicopiae. Next base: position 1,881,932 of record NZ_AP023087.1, on the reverse strand, counting down.
TTCCGAATTTAGTTTCAAAAACATAATAAAACTTTCGGTTTCCCCGATAAAGCCCAGGGTAAGTATCAATAAGCTCATGAGGTGAATTTAGATTTAGCCTAAATAACATTGGCGGCGAGTTGCGATACCAATGGACATCTGCATATGTTTTTTTAAAACTACCATCAACTAACTTTTCAAAAAATATGAATTTGTCATCGGATGTAATTTCAAATTTAAAATGTTCTTTTTGCCACTCGGCATTCTTTCCACTATAAAAACTAGTATCAATTTCATACTTCCCAACAACCCTATGTTTTGTGATCGGAAAATAGTTATAAAACGCGTATCCACAAATCATTACTACTAATAGAGCCAAAAATTTAAAAGTACCATTCATGTATAAATGCTCACATTCGTATATAACTAACGAGGCTGTAGAAAAATTAACTTTCTACAGTCAGTTTAAAAATTGTTTGTTTTATAGGCTAAAAATAGCCTCGTATTTCAAATTCTAGATAGGTTGAAACCCTTAAAAATAATTTTAGATCACTCTGCGCACGTATAATTTTTATTGTTTTAATTTTCCTACAGCCTGAACGTTCTAATAAACCACGCAAGAAGGCGGAGTGTTTTGCGTCGGTTTTAATTAGTTTGTTATGTTTATATGCGGTGAAGGCCGTAAATAGCATGATCAACAATTCGCCCATTTAGATTTTCAGCATTAGAAATAACACCTTCTAGCTGCATACCTAGACGCTCACAGACGGCCCTACTAGCCAAATTTTCAGTAGCGGCCGATATTTCAACTTTATCCATTAGTAATTCATCAAATGCTATTTCTATAAGTTTTTTACAAACACGAGTAATAATACCATTGCCTTGAGCTGACTCTGTAAGCCAATAACCGATTTCGACTTTCTTTAATTCATTATTAATCGTATTAAAAGATGCGTTACCAACTAATACTTCATCATAGAATATGCCACAGACCATTGACTTTCCATCGGCGTAATCATGAAGGGATTTACGTATAAATGAAGCAAAGTCCTGCTCAATTTTACAGTGTGGAGGCCATGCTAACCACTGCTCAAGATAAGGTAAATTTTCTTGGACTAATTGTGCGAATATTGGCGAAAAAGACTTTTGAACCAATGACAACTTTATTTCATTATCTACTTCTAAACTGAACAATAGTAACTCTCCTTAAACATAACATGTTATTAGACGGAAAAAATCTGTTTTAAATATCGCGTATTTTAAATAAAGTCCGTCAGTTGGTTTAAGATCACACTATACCCAGTTATTTTCTATTTTCAAAATTTTACTTACTATTTTTTTGGGACAAATACGGAATAATTGACATGCATTAATACAGCGAGTTCAGGACGAACAGAAATTGACTACAATTTCTGTCTGCGTTTAATTTTACAAGGTGCTGTGTATCTGCTGTATTTACTATTTTTTTGGTCAAATCTGTATATCCAGTCAGCACTAATGATAGGTAAAAAAATATTCAATGCCTTATTTTTTAATGATTTAGATTGTTTTTTTCGTAATGAATCACGAACCTACAGGTGAGATTTATTTCTATATCGAGGTCTACGCGTGGGTGATTTTTTCGTTTTGATTTGGATTGTTTTTTCGTAATGAATCACGAACCTACAGATTTGGAAAACTAGGCTGGCACTTTTAGAAATTTGTTGAAGTCGCTGAGTCACCGATGAAAAGATATCGAGGTCGACGTGAAAATGATGTTAGTTTTTTCCGAACGATTGCACGCTCCAGGCACAATTCTAATTAGTCACATCCCTGTGACGATGAATCCGGAACCTACAGGTGAGATTAATTTCTATATCGAGGATTACGTGTGAGTGATATTTTTCGTATTGATTTAGGTAGTTTTTTCGAACGCATTGGTAACCCGCCGGGACGACGTCGTGTAGGTCGGATTGACCAAATTGTAATGAGTAAATTCATACCAAAACACCATTAACAATAAAAGGTTTTTCTCTCTTAAACTCCTGACAAACAATGTATTTTTTACAATGAATCACTCGTGATATTTCTGAAATATTTTCCAAAAATACACGAAAACTTTCTTCATTATTAATAGATTCTATTTCAACGTCAATAGATGCTTCACATTCATCAATGGCCGATATCGACAATTCAATTCCAGAGCTACCTTTTATATGAGCGACGTAACTCATACTGCCATTTAAAAATGATTCGACATTTAATTCATCGATATTTAGACGGCCAAACTGACAATCAAGAACGATCACTCTATCCGACATCCATATAAATAGGTCTTTCCAAGACGAAGCAGACAAATCCAAAAAGAACACTTCCAATAAATCTGTAGGCTCACCTTCAAGGTATTTATTGATGTTACTCCATTGCATGGCTTTACTCATAACAAGACTGTAGAAAAATTAATTTCCTTCAACACTCATTTTTAATTTAATTAATTTCAAACAGTATATTCATTATCACAAGATATTTGAAACGTTAATTTCACCAATTCACTTGAAAGTGATTTTTTGATCAATTTCATTTTCTAACAACGAGTTAAGAAATTATTCGAATATATCATCACTAAAAACTTCTAGATACCCAGAAAAATTAAAGAATAATCGAAAAAGAGAGACTGCTGTTTTTAAGAGATGGAATGGGAGTAAAGCTAACTCTTAAATTTTGAAAATGGCAAAGTTGAAGCAAGCATAATCACAGAGCAGAAATACACTATAAATGAAAACACAACTAAAGACGTGCATGGATACGATGGCAAGACAGCAGGATACCAAATAACGGATAAAACCAATGTAGCCGCGGCTTCGCACAAACTCAGCGCTAACATTTGTGTGCACAATATTAATTTACAGGCTCCATCTGAGTGAGAAAGAGTGTTTTGCGGCGGTTTTAATTAGCTTTATTAGCTATATTCACTCGAATTAAAACTTTGATTAGAAAATGATTTATGGTTACTTAATAATTCGCTAATTTTCTTTATTACACGTTGATTATTTTCAGCCAATATAAATACTAAATCATAAAAATCTCGGGTGATTTCAAAACGCCCTAAATCGCTATTACATTGAAATATAATCTCGTCATTAACCCACAAATCTGTAAGATCTAATTCTGATATATTTAACGGACTTAAAGCATCATATAGAGTGCCAAAAAATAAATCATCCGCATTATCAATAGTGAAATCAATAAGTAGATTTGACGATTTATAGCCGGGCCTAATTTTAAATTTATACATAGTATTCACCAGATAACGCCCAAACAACTCTCTAACGGCTAAAAATAGTGGGCTAAAATGGAGCGCAGCGAACAACCCGCTGCTTTTAGTCCTTGTTGATTTGCTTGTTCGAGACCTTGGCAGACAAAGCTAATTCTTGTGTATGCTTTAGTAAGCTAACATCTCCAACTTTACCATGCCCTGGAACAACCAATTTGGCATCAGGATAACGATTAATGACTTTTTGCATAGAGTTTGGCCATTCACTAATATTTGCATCGCCCGTATAACCCAAATTTTTATTATCAAGGCTTTTTACAAAGCAACCTCCAAACAATATCTTTTCATTAGGTAGCCAAACAACAATATTATCCTCTGTATGACCCGCTCCGGGATAAAATACACTCGCAACACCGTCAATAAATTCAAAGGTATTACTTGATATTTCATCACTAGACACTTCTTTCTGATTTAATTTAAGTAGTTTATTAGTTAGTGTTGTTGCATAGGTTTTTATTTTTAAATCATTTAAAAGTGGTATATCTCCACTAGCATCCTCATGGAAATGAGTAACTACTGCACTTTTTATAGTTAGTCCTCTAACCTCAATCCATTCGATTAGTTGTTCTGTTCCTTGGGTTGTCCAAGGAGTATCAATTATATGCGCTTCAGTGCCATTAATAACAACTAGACCTGAGGCTCCAATTAAACCCCATGGATCAACCTTCTTATATGAGATATGTTGATAAACGTTATCGCTTAACTTTTTCATTTTAAGTTCTTTAGTGATTTTGTTGTTTGCAAATACAATACAAGGAATAAAGAGAGCGAATAGAATAATATACTTCAGGATGAAACTCATACTTGAGTGGCCTCTAACATGTTATTAGACGGAAAAAATCTGTTCTAAACATTTCAAATAAATTCCGTCATTTTGTTTAAGGCCTCACTATACCCAGTTATTTTCTGTTTTCAAAATATTGCTTACTATTTTTTTGAGACAAATACAGAAAATTTGACATGCAGGGATGCATTAATGCAGTGAGTTCAAAACGAGCAGAAACTGCCTACTATTTCTGTCGACTTTTCATTTTACAAGGTGCTGTGTTCCAAATCTGTATATCTAGTTGCACTAATGGTAGGTAAAAAATATGCAATGCCTTATTTTTTATGATTTGGATAGTTTTTTTCCGAACGATTGCATGCTCTTCGGCTTTGGCATCCCTGCGTCGCTCTACCGCCTAAGTCCATTTAGGTGCGCACAATTCTGATTAGTCACATCCCTGTGACGATGAATCCGGAACCTACAGGTGAGATTAATTTCTATTTCGAGGATTAAGTGTGGGCGATGTTTTTCGTATTGATTTGGATTTTATTTCGTAATGAATCACGAACCTACAGATTTGGAAAGTTTGACAGGCACTTTTAGAAATTTGTTGAAGCCGCTGGGTCCTCGATGAAAAGATACCTAGGATGACGAGGAATTTATCTTTCGGGTTAGAGTGAACTTTCGGGTCAGGGTAAATTAAAATGTGCATTAGTATTAATGACAAACGATGTTCATTTATTAACCCAATAAACAAAATCGGCAATCAGTAAATTAATACAATCTCGGGCGTTATTATGTTCGATATATCAATCAAACTTACTATAAAACTGACACCTTAATTATCCTGCAAACAAAATACTATATCACTGTCGCTAAAGGTTGTTTTAAATCTACAATCATTGCCACTGACCATTAATTTTTAACTGTCAGTCGATATATTAAATTGAATTCTGTTCGGGCAAAGATGGTGCACAACTCAACGCTCTAACTTTGGCCGAATTATCAAACAAATAAAACAGCAGTTTAATATTCTTGATAAACCAAAACCTAAGGAGGTAATCATAAAAATGGCCAGTATCATAAATCGCGGGCTCGATTGTATGATCTTTATTTTCACTGACCCGAATGGTGCTTTGCTACCTTTTTAAAATTTTAATTATTAAATATGTTAACATCCGTTTATTTATTATTTCTACAAGTAGCAAAGTTATCTGCTTGATTTTCGAATGTTGGAGACTAAATATGAGTGCTGAAATGGTAAGTGGGTTAATCAATATTGCATTACCGTTGTATGCGGCATTAATTGGTTGGGATATAGTGAAAATTAAAATTGCACAACATAACCAAGTAAAATGGGAGCGCTATAAATCCTTTGTTAAATGGGGTGGCACGATTGCTACTGCTGGGTTTACTTTCTTGTTTTTGTATCGTTTTTTTTGAATATGAACAATAATTATCTTGATCAAATGAATACGTTATTACAGTTTAATTTTATTCCTGCTGGGTTTGAAATTACCCAATCGGTGTGTTTAGATTCTGTCGTTGAAAGCGTTAAATACGATGCATTGGTTTTTGCACTCAATAATAAAAAAATCGTCTATCGAAAAGCCAACATTACCCCTGATCGCCCAGGCTCCTTTTTGGCTATTTGGCAACGACCAGTTGAAGGTAAAAATACAAAACCGAAGCCATTAAGTATTGATGAATTGGATTATTTATTTGTAAAAGTAAACGATGTCGATCAAACTCAAAGTGGATTATTTATATTTCCTGTTTCAGAATTGATCAAACGCGGTATTGTTCAATCTGATAATAAAAAAGGAAAAACAGGGTTTCGCGTATTTGCGCCTTGGAGTGCCGATCGTGGAAGTATTAAAACAAGGGTATTTTCCCAGTCGGGTAAAAAAACCCAAGCCTGGCAATTGCCTTTTTTTGTAAACATAAATAATGATGGGTGGATCGAGCCTTCAATCATTCAAAAATTAATCGAGATATAACATGACTACTCTTTTGCAATTTCTATCAATTTATGGAATTCCTGTTTTTAGCGGGTTTATTTCGATAGCAACCTATGCCCACGCTTATGGTAAACCCTACGATCAAACTTTTGCCAGCTTAACTTTCGGGGTGATAATTGCAGGGTTGATTGGTAGCTGTGTGCTTGCTTTATCGATGATCGGTAAATTCGTTGCAAATGACATTCGATACTTCGCAATTCTATTTACTGTATTACCCTGTTTGATTCAAGCTGGGGTAATTTCGCTGTATTATATAATGCTTAAAGAAGCGCTATAGTCGATGTTAATTAATTACAAAAATAAAAAAAATAGAGAATAAATAGAGAATAAATATGTCAAATTCAGTTAAATTAGAATGTCGCTGCGGTACTGTAAAAGGCTCACTTAAAATTGTAAAAAGATCTCGATTGCATGTGCAGTGTTTGTGTTGTGACTGTCAGAGTTTTGCAGGACATCTAAACAATAAAGCGCATATCTTAGATATGCATGGTGCGACTGATTTGGTTCAAACTTATCCAGAATACATGACAATCACACAGGGTCACGATAAAATTTGCGCCATTCAACAAACACAGGGTGGTATTTTTAGATGGAGTGTTTCTTGTTGTAATATGCCTTTAGCTAACACTATGACTTCAGCTAAAATGCCATTTGTGGGTGTGCCAGTAAGTTTAATGAAATTTTCAAACGAGCAAGAAAAACAAGATTTGCTAGGCCCTATTACAATGAAAGCGTTTGGTATGTATGCCCTTGGAACGATGCCTGATGATGTACATCCAACATTTCCAAAATCATATTTACCAAAAATTATGGGATTTATGTTGAAGGGATTTATTTTGAGAAAACATACACCTTCGCCGTTTTTTGCTGGAAAAGAACCTGTGGTAAAAGTTCAAAAGATTTTTTAATTCGATGGTTAGAAAACCAAATGCTAAGGAAGGGAAAGGAAAGGAAAAATATAAAGTAGCACGCCATTTCTTCAAAATACAAACCCAAATTAACTTGGTTAATCTGGGCCTGCTTTATAAGTAACGAATTCTTTTAATCTTGCTTAGGTTTCTTAGCGAACGTACGTGGATTTCTTGGTTTTTTTGGCTTTTTCGGTTTATTTGAAGGGGTTGAATTAGCCAATGGATTTTGTGGTTTAAACCCTTCTACTTCTTCGCGCTCGATCACTTCTTGAATCAGTTTTTCAATACCAACTAAATCTTTGAATTCATCATTACATACTAACGATACCGCATTACCTTTGTGCCCAGCACGGCCTGTACGACCAATTCTGTGTACGTAGTCTTCTGCAACATTGGGTAATTCAAAATTCACGACTTGCGGTAATTGGTGAATATCAATCCCACGAGCGGCGATATCGGTTGCTACCAATATACGGATTTCATTGGCTTTGAATTCGGCTAATGCACGGGTTCTTGCGCCTTGGCTTTTATTACCATGAATGGCGGCGGCTGTAATTTTGTTGTTTTCTAAGAATTTAACCAGCTTGTTAGCACCGTGTTTAGTACGGGTAAATACTAACGCTTGGGTCCATTCTTGAGATTTAATTAAGTGCGTTAATAAAGCAGGCTTTCTGGTTTTATCAACGGGATACACTTTGTGCTCAATGGTAGGTGCGGTTTGATTTTCTGGAGTTGCTGAAATTTCAACGGGATCTTTAACTAGCTGTTTGGCTAATTTACGGATGTCTGCTGAGAACGTTGCTGAAAACAACAATGTCTGTCTGCGTGGCGGCAACATTTTAATGATGCGTTTAATGTCGTGAATAAACCCCATATCCAACATACGATCGGCTTCATCTAACACTAATATTTCTAATTCGTTTAAGCTTAATGCGTTTTGTTTGATCAAATCTAATAAACGACCTGGCGTGGCTACTAACACATCGGTGCCTTTACGTAATTTCATCATTTGTGGGTTAATTTTAACGCCACCAAATACTACGTTTGCTTTTAAAGGTAATTTTGCGCCGTACATTTGTACGTTGTCATAAACTTGGGCGGCCAATTCGCGGGTTGGGGTTAAGATCAAAACACGCGCTTTGTTTGGCTTAGCAGGCTGTCCGCCTGATAATAATTGTAATATTGGCAACACAAAACCTGCGGTTTTACCCGTGCCTGTTTGCGCTGCGGCTAAAACGTCTTTACCCTGTAATACAACAGGAATCGCTTTGGCTTGAATAGGAGATGGTGTGGTGTAACCTTTACTGGTTACGGCAGATAAAATGTCAGGTGATAAACCTAAAGTGTCAAAACTCATGTATATACAACTCATAAATACGAAAGGCACCGACAAATAGAGCCTTAAAGGCGCGCATCATAGCAGAAGCTTGCCTAAGTTGCTGTTGTTTGTTGTTACTGTGTTTTCTTTAAATAGATTTAAAACGAATGTTGTAACAATTGTTGTAACAATTAAGCAGGTTTTATCTCTAATTGAGACATTCATTACAAAATCACTATTTATGAGATCCGTCACTTTATTATTAAGTCTTTTACTTTTTACCTCATTAAGCATAGCCAAATTCGATTTTGAGTTTTGGCAAACTCACGATCAAACCAGCAAAAAAATGGTAGACCATAGCTCATGGCAAGCACTTTTAGATCAATATTTAAATTCTGAAGATCCGTCAGGCATTAACCGATTTAACTATTCTATGGTTTCAAAAAAAGACAAACAATCATTAGAAAAATACATTAATTACCTACAAACCATCCAACCTGCTACTTTGAATCAAAATGAGCAATTCAGCTATTGGATTAATACTTACAATGCTGTCACCGTAAATTTAATTTTAGATAAATACCCCGTGGACTCCATAAAAGAAATCCGTTTTTTAACTTCGCCTTTTGGCCCTTGGGACAAAAACATTATTAAAGTATCGGGAGAAAAATTAAGTTTAAATGATATTGAACACAATATTTTAAGACCAAAATTTAAAGATCCACGCATTCATTTTGCCGTTAACTGCGCCAGTTTAGGTTGCCCTAACCTCCAACCTATTGCCTTTACTGCAAGCAATATTGAAACCTTATTAGAACAATCCGCTCATGAATTCATGAATCATCCACGAGGTGTTTTAGTTCAAAATAATCAAATTACATTATCTAAAATATTTGAGTGGTATGCTGATGACTTTGGCCAAAATGAACCCGATGTTTTAAATTATGTGGCACAGTATTATGCCAAGCCGGAATTATTGAAAAATGGATCATCAGTTCAATATAAGTATGATTGGGATTTAAATCAGTAATTTTTAGGCATAAAAAAAGCCAGAATATTTTCTGGCTTAGCTATATTTTCAACTTGAGTTTTTCAAGTTTATCTTTCCCCTAAAAACGCCAACCAATCTTCTAATAACTGTAAAAAATCATCCAACCCACAAATACTTTCTGATTGGCTGTCATAATATTCAAGTTCTTCAGGAATTTCGTCATCAGGCATAGACTCTAATAAATTAGACTTCACGCTTGCATCGTCTAAATCCAGAAACAACTTAAATTCTTTTCCATCATAAGTTTTTGAAGCAATCTTTTTTGCTTGAATCGATTGTATATCTTCCAATAACACGTTTACTTTTTCAGCGGTATTCACCTCTTCAGTTAAATACACACCCATTGCTTCGTATTCCATTGAACATTGCACACAGGGTTGTTCATATTCGTCTTTAAAAAAATCGTAATCCACAATATACCTCTATTTACATTTACTACTTATTAAGGCTTTAGTTTAGTCGGTTTGTTTAAATTTAAATAGCGCAAAGATTTACCTGATTCCCACAGATCCACCCTATTGTCATAACGATTCACTTAGATGCCCAGTTTTCACAAAAATTAACGCGCCATCTTGTTTAGTAAACGGCTGATGTTGACTTAAATGCGCACTGCGAATCCAGCTGCCTTTTTCGTAAACGCCATGTTCATCATAAAATGTGCCACCAAGCACAAAAATTTCTTCGCCACCCCAATGTTTGTGTGTGTTAAATAACGTATTAGGCGCCCATTTTACTAATGCTGCATGCTCAGTTTCAAATTCATGTAATGGTAAAACCTGTAACCCAGCAACTAAACCTTGTAACCAAGGCTGAATATTAGTGTCTATTATTTTTTGCTCAGTATCGTTCACATCAAACTGCTGCAGCTTAACCAAAATCAGCGCCCCTTGATCACCTACTTTAGGCTTATGGCTAGAACCGATTGGATTTCGCAAATAAGTACCTGCCGGATACAATCCATGCTCATCCCCAAATTCCCCCTCTAGCACCAATATCTCTTCACCACCCACATGGGTATGGGCGGTAAATTCACTATTAGACTGATATCGAACCAGACTGGTGGCACGAGCATCTTCATCTCCAATTCTATCTAGCATCATTCTGGTGACGCCCTTTATTGGCGAGTCAATCCAACTGTAATCATTGGGTCGGATGACCACTTTTTTTGTAAAATCTGCATGTAAACGCATAATAGACACCTATTTAAATTATCGATATGCCTTCAATTTCTATAACAGTTTTAGCATCAGCACGTTCAATAATTTTTAAAATTGTGGTTTGGATGGTTTCGTCTTTTTTTGCATCAGCGATGCTGACTAATTTTTGCTCTTGAGTTGGCGCCCCTTCTTGCTCGATAAACCCAACTACGACAGATGTGGCGCAATCGATTGTTTCACCAAAATAGGACAATGTGATTTGTGGGTATCCTTGAAATCCCTTTTTCACTCTTTTTTCAATGCGCTTTGTTGATTTATCAATATTCATACTATTCCAAAAGTTATTCAGTTATAAAAAAATCATTGTCCTCTTGATTTAAACGACATTCAATCAATAAACTCGAACATAAAGAAACCTTTGATTCGTAAATGATTAATAATACCTTTAATGAACACCACCCTTGGTATGATCTTTCATTGATTCACATTTAAAATCCGTGCATGATATTTAGAGAAATAATCAACGAGGCATATATGGGCGATATCATTGCGTTTTCTCCTAAAAAAATCAAAAAGAAAAAACAAGCTGGTAAAACACTGTGCTCAAGTGGGTTTCATAAATGGGAATTACAAAAATCCAACCCCTTTGACAGCCAAAAAGGCAAATTAATCAGTGTTTATGTATGTATACGTTGTGGCAATAAAAAGAACAAAAAACTTTGAGCGACTTTTATAAATTACATGTTAACACCCTCACCTTTTTCAATTCACTTTCAATTTACTATAAGCACGATATTTAATGACTTACAAACTATGATAAGGAATCACAATGAGTGATCAAAATACAACCAACGACTTTATTAACTTAGAACAATCCCTGTCCAATTATTTTGGCTTTGATCAATTCCGTACAGGTCAAAAACAATGCATCGAGCAATTACTTAAGCAACAATCGTCCTTAGCTATTTTTCCTACGGGCTCTGGTAAATCTCTGTGTTATCAATTTACAGCTTTGCATTTAGAACACGTCACATTGGTGGTGTCACCTCTTTTAGCGTTAATGAAAGATCAAGTAGATTTTTTGAACGCGAAAGGCATTAATGCGGCAAGTTTAGATTCGACATTAACAGCTCAACAATATCAAGACACCATTCAAAAAGTAAAAAGCGGCGACATTAAAATGTTAATGGTGTCTGTTGAGCGTTTTAAAAATGAACGTTTTCGCCAGTTTATTAATCAAGTGAATATTTCAATGCTCGTGATTGATGAAGCACATTGTATTTCAGAATGGGGACATAATTTTAGACCAGACTATTTAAAATTACCTAAATACCGTGAAGAATTAAACATACCTTTAGTTTTATTATTAACCGCCACGGCCACCAAAAAAGTAAAATTGGATATGGCCAGTAAATTTAATATTGAGCCTAACCATATTGTGCAAACTGGGTTTTATCGACCTAACTTAGAGGTCGATATAAAAGCCATTGCTGAGTCTGACAAAATGAATTTTGTAAGCCAGCACATTTCAGAAAAACTTCAACTCGATCCGCAAACAGCTGGCATTGTGTATGTAACGCTACAAAAAACCGCACAGATTATCGCTGATCATTTAACAAACCAAGGCATTAATGCTCAAGCCTATCATGCTGGATTAGATTACGACGTTCGGCAAAAAATTCAGATGGATTTTATGAGTAATAATATCAATGTGGTCGTTGCCACCATCGCATTTGGAATGGGTGTCGACAAATCAAACATTCGTTTTGTACTGCATTATGACTTACCTAAATCCATTGAAAATTTCAGCCAAGAAATTGGCCGTGCGGGACGCGATGGCTTGCCCTCACACTGTACGACACTTGCAAATTTAGACGGTATTAATACCATTGAAAATTTTGTGTATGGCGACACACCCGAGCAAAAAAACATTCGTACTGTATTAAATGATATCAAGCAAAATCTTGAGTATAAACACGGCCAACACCCACAGTGGGAAATGCAAATCTATCAACTTTCACAATTAAGTAATATAAAACAACTGCCCCTTAAAACATGCTTAGTTCAGTTAGAATTATTAAATGTCATCAAACCTTTATACAGTTATTACGCCGATTTTAAAATAAAGCTATTAGTAGACTCTAACAAAATATTCAGTGAGTTTAACGATCAACGCAAACTGTTTTTACAAGCCATATTTCAATACACTTTATTTAAAAAAACATGGGGTCAAGTCGATTTTGACGCTATCTATCAAGCGAACCATCAATCATTTGATTGCAGTCGAAAACGCATCATTAACGCATTAGAATATTTGCAAAATCAGCAAATGATCGAAATACAAAGCAGTTTAATAACCGATGTGTATGCCGTGAATCTAAAAAAACTAGAAGACATTGAACAACTCTCTTTGTCGTTATTTGATTATTTTAAAAGTAACGAAATAAAAGAAATCAAACGCATCAAAACCCTAGTACGCTTTTTTGAACTAGACAAATGCTTAACTAAAAATTTATCACTTTATTTTGATGACCACGATTCTCCAGATCAATGCGGGCATTGCAGTGTTTGTAAAAACCAAACTGTGCAATTATTTAAAAGTGCGACTCACCAAGCACCAAGCGTAGAAAAAATATCAATTTATTTAAGCGAACTTAACCAATTAGTATCAGACAAAAAAATAGACGCGTTAAGTTTAGATGAAAAAACACGGTTTTTAGTCGGTATGACTATGCCAATATTCACTAAATTAAAAGCACGAAAATTGGCCGGTTTTGGAAAATGCGAACAGATTCGTTATGAGGAAGTTCAAAAAATGGTGAGTCATTATTCTAAATAGTGAGTGTAATACACTCCAACCCAATACAATCTAATACATGAAAATACAAAAAGACGGTTTCGCATATGAAAGACAACTCAATGCAATATAACGATCAAGGTTATGTGGTCATTCGAAATTTTTTTACCCTTTGTGAAATGGACACCATTAGAAACGTGATATTAAAATTTCATGAAGCATGGAAAACAGATAATAAAGACTTTTATGAAACCGAAGCATTTAACTCATCATTAATCACAGGCAGCCAGTATTTAAATGACGAGGACAGACTTATATTATTTAATTTCATCAGTTCGAAAAAAATGATGACAACCATCGAGTCGATCATTACAGCCACACCTGCATTTATGAATACCCAGTTATTTTTTAATCCATTTAATAAACAACTAAAAACGTTTTGGCACCGAGACTGCCAATACGATTTTGATTTAGAAGATCAAAAACGAGTCATATTTGAACCTCAAGTGATGCATCTACGGGTTCCGATCTTTGATGAATTAGGTATGCAGTTAGTGCCAGGTACCCACAAACGCTGGGACACAATGGAAGAGTTGGATGTTCGCATGGAGCGAAAAAACCGAACGAGTTGCGAAGAGTTAAGCAGCAGCACCCAAATCAAACTAGACGCTGGAGATCTTTTATTATTTTCAGCGGATATGATTCATCGTGGCGTTTATGGATTAGATCGATTAGCGTTTGATATTTTAGTGTTTGATTCTAGAGGCAATTATGCAGACTATGTGGACGATGATTGTTTGCCAAATACTGCATTACTTGAAAAAATTCATGACCCAAGGTTATTTTTAAATACAATGAATCTGAAAACCAGAATTTAACTTTCTAAATCAGAGATTCCTTAGATTTAAGATAAAAAAATAGCGCAATAATCGAAGTCATTGCGCAGTAACGTATATTAGTTTAAACCCATCCCCATCACTAACCCAAAAGTTAAACCCAATCCAATAAAGATACCCGCGACCACAACACCCACTGCTAAATTACCAGATTGCAATTCTTTTGCTGTATCAAACGGTGTGATTTTATCAAACATTTTATAGCCAATTACCATCATAAAAATGGCAACAAACGACCCTATTATTGCGTATGTAAAGTTTATCAAGATGATTGTGAAATCCATCAGTTTATATCCTCGTGTATTATAAAAATTTTTTCGACATAGTTAATTGTTTCTGTACTATGTTTGCCTGTTACTTCTTTTAAACTTTCAGAAACTGGCTCCCAAGTACTGGCTTGAATGCCATTTTGTTCGGATTTTTTTTGAGCTTTTAATACGTTTCCTGCCCCTGCATTGTAGGAAGCAAACATAAATTTTAATCGCTCTTCTAATGTGCGTTCTGCTGTCCAAAAATCCCATTTTTGTTTATCGTAATAAATACCAGCTGCAATATTGGATTTTGGCTCGGTGGCCGCCCCCGTAATAAATTGATTTTTATTGATAATTTCTTGATAGGTTCTGGGCATAATTTGCATCACTCCTTGCGCGCCTACATAAGATTCTGCCTCAGGCATCAAGTTAGACTCGGCAATGGCCTGTGCTTTAAATACATGCCAATCAAATGCTGGCCCAAAAAAACGCTTGGAATATTTTGCAAAATAATTATCGTATTTTTCATGTTTTTTGTATTTAGCAAATGCTTGAGCATGGGCAAATTGAATGGAAAGTAAAATCAGAAAAACAACTAGCAAATAATTAAACGGAGTTTTCATGTATATTCAAGTGTTAAAAAACGCTCATTTTCCTTTTTTAAATGGATTAGGTCAAGGATCTCTTGTTCTATGGATGACGAAAACTAACATGGAGGTAATAACAGAAAATCAACTTGAGTCTTTAAAATCTAACTACAAAATCTAATAAATAAGAATAGGTTGCGCGTAGCCGCAACTTAATTCTATTAACTACAACATCTAACTACGACATCCTTACGCATAAAAAAAGACCTATATTCAATTTTGAACATAGGTCTTAATAATCAATAAAGAATTAGCCTGATAAGCTAATATTTAGAGGATTACATCATTTCTAAAAATTCATTAGCATCAAACATGGTGTCAGTTGTCCCATCTATGAAATCAACTTCGATATTACTTGTATCCATATTCAAATAAATAGTGCCTACCTCAATTGAATTGGTTTTGATTACCCCAATTTCAAGCTTCTCAACATCAAAATCAGCATCTGCATTTTGATATAAAACCAACTGAGTCGTTGAACCGCCTTTCACTTGAGTTAATGTAAAATCAGCAGATTCATTAACAAGATTTAAATCTAAATAACCGCCAAATTCATAAACGTTTTGCCCAATAATTAATTGGTAATCCGCTTGGATTTGAATAGACTCTATATATTGTGAGATAAATTCATAATCACACGCCGTATAGTCATATTCATCAGTTTCTTCATTGTATGTTTCAATTCCACACATATCAGAGTCGATGTCACTTGCAGAGTCTGTAAGGTTTGATGTTAATGCAAAATCGAAAATTGCTGAAATTTCAGGAGTAGTATTATTTGCTTTGTATAACATTGCATCTAAATGAAGGTTCACCATAACTGTATTTCTAACTGAAGCACCATCAGAATATGTTTCATAGATTGATAATGCCGCATTCACTTCAACTTTAGCACCAGAACTATTTTCAATACCACCTGATATATTTAATTCAAAAGCACCTACTTTTGTATTTAGGATTTCAGTATCAATTTCGATACCTGACATAGATAATGAACCAGAGCCGTATATTTTTAAGCCATTTAAATCTAATTCAATAGCATCTAACCCAACAGAAAAAGCAGTGAGTGAATTTAGCAAACGCTCGCCTTCTGCCTCAATAGTATCTTCGTAGAAAGTCAATTCATAATTACTAAAACCAACACCCGCTTCTAAATTAAAATATAAATTATCAATGGTTAAACTGTTATTGTAATTATCAGAAGATTGAAAGTTCGTTAATGCTACAGTGAATTTACCATCCTGATCAAATGAAGGTAATTTAACCTCATAACTAAACATCACATCCGCAGTCACACTATCAACACCATCATCGGTTGTGACTGATGTTGTTGCATTTGTTACGGTTAAAATATTCGTTTGCGGATCAAAAACAAAATCACCTGTGAATGCGTTTGCAAATCCATCTTCGCTTACAGGATATAGTGGTTGTTCGTAGCAGGTTTCATAACTGGTATAATATTCTCCACTTTGCGGGTCAAAAATCGAATCTGTTGAAGTGACATAATTACCATCAATGCTATCTATATAATTTTCGTTATAATACTCAATTCGACCAACACTGACTAAATTCCCTTCGTCATCATAAACATCTCCATTTATGTAGCTGCTAAAGTATTCACATACTTCCTCATAATCATAAGATAATAATGACTCTAAATCACCAGTATTGTAACTTTCAATTGAGGCAGTTAACGGTATTTGAGAGAAATCTAGCGCTACACTTTCAAATTCACCGCTGTCATCATATATCTCTATTACGGAAGGCTCTAAATACTGAGCTGTTAAAATTGTAGCTTGCGCAATGGCTTTAAAATGAGCCTCTAGTGCAAGTGTATTGATGTTTTCAGCATCCTGTTCAACGCCTTCAAAAAAACTCATCACTTCGTCTTCAACATCAACAATGGCAGCCATATCACTTTGCATGTTGGCTGTGAATGATTTGGCTTGAACTAATGCAGCCTCTTGTTTTTCTGCTTGAGTAGGAGTGTTATCTTTGACAGGTGTTTCTTTACACCCACTTAAAACTAGTTGACTGCCAATTAATATTGAACCGGCTAGTAAATTCTTGATATTCATATATTTTTTCCTTTGATCAATATCCAAATTCGAAATGTATATTGTGTTAATTAAAAAAATCAAATCGCGATTTTTACAAGGCGCCAAATATAACAATAAAAATGTATTTTAGCCATTTATAATAAATATCATCAAACGTAATTTCATCTATCAGATGAATAAAATTGAGCGCCCTAGCCTGCCAAGAAAACTGTCTTTAAATAGAGTTTGTTTTCACTTAATTTACACTGCATACAAACATAATTTCATTAATTCCAAAGAGGATATTCGATTTATTCCCGCATATTTGCTACTCTTCGCAAAATTTTTTTAAGTGTTGTAATTATGACTAAGCAAACCGTTTTAACTGGGATCACCACTACGGGCATTCCACATTTGGGCAATTATGCAGGGGCGATTAAACCCGCTATTGAAGCAAGTAAAAACACAGACGTTAATTCGTTTTTCTTTTTGGCTGATTATCACGCATTAATTAAGTGTCAAGATCCAAAGCGTATTGCTGAATCAAGTAAAGCCATTGCTGCTACTTGGTTAGCTTTGGGTTTAGATACTGACAATGTGACTTTTTATCGTCAATCGGACATTCCTGAGATTCCACAGTTAAGCTGGGTGTTAACTTGTAATGCAGCCAAAGGTTTAATGAACCGTGCGCATGCTTATAAAGCAGCAGTACAAGACAACTTAGACGGCGGCGAACAAGACGGCGACAAAGGCATTAATATGGGGTTATTTAGCTACCCAATTTTAATGGCCGCTGACATGCTGATGTTTAATGCGAACCAAGTCCCTGTAGGCAAAGATCAAATTCAACACATTGAAATGGCCCGTGATATTGCCGGTCGTTTTAACCATCACTTTGGTGATACGTTTGCACTACCACAAGCGGTGATTGATGACAGCTCTATGATTTTACCCGGCCTTGATGGTCGTAAAATGAGCAAAAGTTACGACAACACCATTCCATTGTTTGAAACAGAGAAAAAGCTTAAAAAAGCGATCAACAAAATTGTCACTAACTCGTTAGAGCCAGGTGAACCAAAAGACTTTAATGATTCAGCCGTTTTTGATATTTACAGTGCGTTTGCTAGCGAGTCTGATATTGAAAGCATGAAGCAAAAATTTGTGGAAGGCATCGGTTGGGGCAACGCGAAAAAAGAATTGTTTGAATTAATCAACGAAGAGCTTTCTGGCCCTCGTGAAGAGTACAACCGATTAATGCAAGATTCTGCGTATTTAGAGTCTGTTTTACAAAAAGGCGCTGAAAAAGCACGTGCTGTGAGCGGACCTTTTATGAGTGATATTCGTAAGAAATTGGGTATGGGTATTTTGTAAATCCCACTCTATAAAAAATTCCCTTTTATCTTTGTATAAAAGGGGCTTTTTTGTGCCTAACTGATTTAATTACAGTTTTTCTATTTTTCTATTTTTTCTACTTTCTCTTTCAACGCCACATTCATTTTATCTAACGTCGGCCCAACAAAGCCCTGCATTTTACCCCAAAACAATGGCACCATTAATCCTGAAAAGGTTTCTTTGTTAATTAATAATACGCCATTTTCGTTTTCACTTAATTCAAAAACACGCTCATTGGTAAACATAAAGCCTGCCATCATTTTTGCCTTCCAACGAAAGTATTTAGGGGCGTTTACATCTAAAATTAGTGGCTCATATTTAGTGGTGGTATTGCCGTTTTCATCGATCATTTCAATGGTGACGCTGTTGCCTTCTATTGTACGTCCGCTTCCTTTCATACCGGGATTCCAACTTTCCCAATTGTTGATATCAGTTAATACACTCCATACTTTATCGATCGGTGCGTTTATTTGACTCTCTGACTTAATCTCTCTCATGTTGGCTCCATGGTGGATATTTTGAGTTTATGGTAGGCAAAAAAAAGCCTAACTACAAATATAGCTAGGCTTGATAATAGTCAATTTAATTTAAAAAATCTGATTAAATTTTGTACTTTTCTGGAAGTGCTAACTTAGCAACACCTGTCTCAACAGCAGCACGCGCGACTGCACCGGCAACTGCATTTAACAAACGCTCGTCCATTGGTTTTGGAATGATGTATTCTTTACCGTATGACAATGGATCTCCGCCGTATGCATCAACTACACCTTGTGGCACTTCCAATTTAGCTAGATCTTTAATTGCGTGAGCCGCAGCTAATTTCATTTCTTCGTTAATACGGGTTGCTCGGATATCTAATGCACCACGGAAGATGAAAGGAAAACCTAACACGTTATTTACTTGGTTAGGGAAATCAGAGCGACCTGTTGCCATGATTAAATCGTCAAGTACTGCTAATGCTTCAGCAGGTGCGATTTCTGGATCAGGGTTTGAACATGCAAAAATAATTGGCTTAGGTGCCATTTTTTTAGCTTGCTCTTGTGTTAACAGATTAGGACCTGACAAACCTAAGAAAATATCAGCACCTTCCATTGCGTCATCTAATGTACGACGATCAGTATCTACTGCAAATTCTTGCTTGTATTTATTTAAGTCAGTACGACCTGTGTGAATCACACCTTGGCGATCTAACATAAAGATGTTTTGTGGGTTCATGCCCGCTGTAATCAATAATTTAGAACAAGCTGATGCCGCAGCACCTGCACCTAAACAGACCATTTTAGCGGTTTTGATGTCTTTACCTTGAATCTCTAACGCGTTTAACATACCGGCAACTGTAACAATTGCGGTACCGTGTTGGTCATCATGGAAAACAGGGATATTACATTTTTCAATTAACTGCTTTTCAATTTCAAAACACTCAGGTGCTTTGATATCTTCTAAGTTAATGCCGCCAAATGTTTCGGCGATGTTTTCAACAGTTTTTACAAAATCGTCAACGTCAGTTGTATCCACTTCGATATCAATTGAATCCACGTTAGCAAAACGTTTAAATAATAAACCTTTACCTTCCATTACAGGCTTAGAGGCCAATGCACCTAAGTTACCTAAACCTAAAATAGCAGTACCGTTAGAAATAACCGCAACCAAATTGCCTTTCATCGTATATTTGTATGCATCTTCTGGATTCTCAGCAATCGCTTTTACTGGCTCAGCGACACCTGGGCTATAAGCTAATGCTAAATCACGAGCAGTTAACGCATCAGTTGATAATTCAATTGATAACTTACCTGGTGTTGGGTACGCATGGTAATCCAGCGCATCTTGTTTTAAATCGTTAGACATAATGATTCCCATCAATTAAGAAATGAGCCACAGCGGCAATTTTAAAGTGGCGAGATAATAACAAATAATTACAGACCACGCCCTTAAAAATATGTTTTTTTTTAACTGGTTTTGTTTTCTACTTTTTAACATAGAATTTACAGCTCCACCAAGCGTAGAACATAGCTTTAACAATAGAAATATTCTAATCAAATTTGACTGTATTTATTTAGAGTGAATTTAAAAAGAAGGGGTTTAGAGGCTTAAAAGTTTATTAAAATGAATAGTCCCAAGAAATCAAAAACATTCGCCAAGCCAGAGTTAAACTTCTGGCTTGGCTTATTAATCAGTACAATTTAGAAAAATACCGACCCCATCATCCCCATTCCAACAATCGCAGTAACATACGTTAATGTTCTTAAAGGATATAGATTGAAGATATAAGTAGCAGGATGCAGCGTGCGACTCACACAAAAAACAATTGCACCCATTGCGGTTGTTTCATTTGAGTAATTTTGAAAATGAACAATTAAGGCAAGTATTGTAAATAAAGGTAAGCTTTCATAAAGGTTACGAACTGAGCGTTCAGCTCTGTCGCCCCAACCTTCTAAGGCTGGTAAATCTTTTCGAGTAATGATTTTACCAAGTCCATTTTGAATAAACTTAGCAATTAATGGCAATAATCCTAGCGCTAATAAAAATACTCCCATATAAATGAGTGACCATAATTCTGTGCTCATTTGCATACCCATGTTGAACAATTCTGATTTAATTTCCATTTTGTTTCCCTTTGATAATAAAAAAAGCCAATCTACCGTACAACGTTAAAAATCTCAATCACTATAAGCTTTGACTGTCTAATATTTTCACTATCAAGCTTTGCATTTTAGATTGTTCGGACAACTTCCAAGCGCGCTTATTGACGACTTTTAATAATTTAGTTAATTCTAATAATTGTTTAGAACTTAATGATTTTGACCAATTAGTGGCTTTAACTTCTATATCGTTTATTGCGATTTGATTGTTTTGATTTGCATGATTACGTTTGTTTAGTGTATTTAAAAACGAGATACTTCTACCTAATAAAGCAAACATAAACGCTTGATTACCAATTGGCCCAATTACGATCTTCTCTCCTACTAAATGAATGTCCTTTAGCCATTTATCAGAATATTTCATAGCCGCTAAACTGCCCACACCTCCGACAACCCCACCACTGATTGCACCCAATAGCAATGACGCCCCACCCACACTTAGATCAATAGCTGCACCTAATGTAAAACCGGCCATTGCGGAATACTTAACTAACTGTGTCTGATTTAACCCCCATAAAAACCACTGCTCTTTATCAAATAATGCATCAGTGTCCATTTGGATTGCTTCACTACTTATTTGAATATGGTGCTTGAACAACAAACCCAACTGCAAAAAACAATTGGACTCCAATTCGATGATTTGTTTTTTAAATTTTGCTAACAAGGCATTTTTTTCAGTCTCGATCATAGACTCATGCACAATGGGCAGTTTGATTTGTAAGCGCAATACTTGTTCAATCATCAATGTTATTTGGTAAGAACTCAAAGTCACCAAAGATTGTTTTTCTGCTTTTAATTGTGTTTTTGCATTTTGCAAAGCCCCTTGCCAATTCCCTTCTAATTGCATAAAGCCATCTAGCAATTGCATTTGTTCATCAAAATTAGCACTCACGGGATTAAACACTCTTACTATTGAAAAGTATTGCCCTAATGCTTGCTTCCACTGTTCGACAAATTCATCGGATTCAATAGGATTGATCAGTGCCATTCTTGGCTGTCCTGTCCATTGTAGAATTTCTAATTCGGCCTCGATGCTTGGATGATACTCACAAGAACCATCGACCACATAAATAATGCCTGTCGATGATTTATCCAAAAAGATGGGTGTCAGTAATTCACATTCATCATGAAACTGGTCAGTTGATTTTGCATATTGAATAAAGTCTTGCACCGTTTGTGCGCGTTGTGACGCATCAGGGTTTTGTGATGACAACCAATGCATCACCTGTCTTGCACGCTGAAATCCAGGTGTATCATATAATCGATACAAAACGTTATCGTTAGTTTTTACATCAAAACCATCGCTTTTTTGTGTTGTGCCCGAGCGTGCTGATATTTCAATGTCACTTAATCTAGCTAATGTTGCCACAACGCTAGACTTACCTTTATTGGGCTGACCGACAACAGCAAAGGTGGGTGGGTGGTTATTCATTATAATTTATCCGCCA
Source organism: Marinicellulosiphila megalodicopiae (assembly GCF_045862395.1). Classification (NCBI taxonomy): domain Bacteria; kingdom Pseudomonadati; phylum Pseudomonadota; class Gammaproteobacteria; order Oceanospirillales; genus Marinicellulosiphila; species Marinicellulosiphila megalodicopiae. The sequence goes on along the minus strand of NZ_AP023087.1, from coordinate 1,859,307 downwards.
TATAGCTTTGAATATTTAATTCTTTTGCAAAGCTTTGCCAAGAATAAATTTGACCGTCTCGTACTTTTTTAGAAGTTAACACCACCAATGTTATGGTTTTAGCAGGGTTAGATTCTTTCAATGAACTTAATAAATCAGACAATTCTGCCACGGGGGCGTGAGCTGAATTCACAACGATTGCGACGGTTTTTATTTGATTATCTAATTTTATTTTATTGATTAAGTCTAAATCGTGCTGCCATGCATGAGTGCCTAATTCAACCCAATGTTCGCCATCTAGCTTGGTTTGCCAGCCTAAAACTTGGTCATATTGATGGATTTCAAATACTTTTTGAGTTAACTCGACCAATTCTTTTGATTTAGGTGAATTGCCAGTACTTTGATTCATTTGTTGAATCATTAATGGCCACTGAAGTTGAATCCATTTTTTTAATTGTGTATTTAATTTAATTTTATGAAATACATATATCATCAATCTTGGTAATAATGAATACACTAAAACACCAAGCATGATAAAACGCCAACCCTGTGCACTTTGAGAAGCGTCATGTAATTGGGGTTGTTCTAAATGAAAATATTGGCTTTTTTCAAACCAAGAGACATCCAAACTAAAAGACTCAAGCCAACCTGACCATAAAAAAGCGATCGAATTCGCAACAGCCGCCAATTGCCCTGATGACAAACTAAAAGTACTGCTCCAGCCCAGCGGAATATCCGTTAATAATAAATTAAGCCAAATACACACCCAAGACACCAACGAAAAAACAAAAGCCGCTTCACTGGCCATGTGTTTTATATAACCGCTTAATAAACCCGTTGGCGTTATTTGTGTTGAAGGTAAAATTTTTACTATTTGAAATTTAAGCCAAAGCATTAAAAGGTAAGTTAACCAAGGCATCACTAACAAAATAAATAATAAAAAGAATAAATTAAGCGGTTTTTGATCGGACAACATCAAAATACTTTGCGTACTTATGATGGCCAAAATAGCAGACAACCAAGGAAGTAATACAACCAAACCTAATTGATTAAATTGCAAAATACGATTTGGCAGGGTTGAATATTCAAATTGGCTGGGCGCGTGTTTGTTTGAAATTAACGTATTGGGATGGGTAATAATGGATAATATTAAAAGTGCGCGTTGATTGAGACTCAACATAAATGGGAATCCATAAAATGGTTATGTCACTTTTAATATCAATTAAAAGCGACCAATTAAATCATTAAACGATATTAAGACGATAGAAAGTTATTATTCAATCACTTCAAACACTTTAATCACATCTTGCACACCTTTGACTTCACGTGCGTTTGCATCGGCTTTTGAAACATGTTCAGAGCTAATCTGCCCCATTAAATAAACGATGCCTTTTTCAGTATGCACTGTAATTTTTTGCGAAGGAAATTTAGGATCAATGCCTAAATGATTTCTCACTTTTAATTTAATCCAATTGTCATGAGCAGACTCTAATAAGGTACGGTTTTCATCCACTTTTATATAATTATGTACCGCCACAACCCCAGGTACTTCGTTGGTAATGGTCTCGGCTTGCAAAATCATGGACGCTTCAGGAACTTCACCTACTAGTAAGATCCAACCGTTACTTGATAATACGCTGATATTAGATTGATCAAATTTTTCAGATGTATTTTTTAATGTTTTTTCAATAGAGCGTTCTAATTGACTATCATCAATCAATTGATCGGTGGTTCGAGCTTCACTTTTAAGATCGATGCTCTCGGTTTTTTTAAACATCGCGCAGCTACTCATAACCGATGCGATCACACACCCAATGACTAAAATGCGACTGATTGTTAAAAAAGTTTGTTTGATTTTCACTTTAAAACCCAAATAATTGATTGTCTATTAATTTTATAAATGTATTGGATATCAATATTTGATGCTCAATCACTGAGGCATCATCATCAGCAGGAATGCGTATTTCAACATCTTGCGCAGTTAATTCATTATTCACACCAAAACCATGCTGCCCCAAAACCACCACAACTTGAATATCTAATTCATTCGCTACTCTTACGGTTTGTATGATCATTGGATCATCGCCATCTAAAGCAAATACTAATAACACATCTTTTGGACGGGCTAATGCGCGTAATGTGTCGATATGTGCATCTACTCCCGCGCCCATTTGCATAAAACTGTTTAGATTCAAATTGATACTAGGAAGTGCAGGTTTCACTCCCGGTGCGCGTTTTAGTAATGCTGCTGTAAAATATTGTGCGACAATTTCACTTAATTGAACGCCACAGGTAAATATTCTATGTGAATCTGAGACCAACACATCCGTACAAAGTTGTGCCACTTGTTCTATATGTTCAACCAACATATCTTGAGCGTACATACTTGTCTGGATATTTTGTTCAAAATGCTTAACTATTAACTCATGCTGGCTCATCACTACCCCAAATTAAACGCGTTTTTTACCCATGTTAACTCATAGGTTTTATCATTGTATTGAAAATGTTTAGCAGTATGCATTTGATTGCCATCAATCGCAATAACATCAAACCTGCATTTTGGAGGATGAGCACCATATTTTTTTAAATACATTTGAGCAGTTTTAATAATTCTAAGCTGTTTTGCACGATTCACTGATAATAACGCACCGCCATAATCTTTTCGGCTACGCATTCTCACTTCTACAAAAATTAACACTTCTTTGTGAAACATAATCAAATCTATTTCACCCATTTTACAGGAAAAGTTCTTATTTTTAAGTTTCAACCCTTTTGACTTTAAATACCGACAAGCAATATTTTCTGCTTGATTGCCCGACGAACGCTTAGAAAACGGCCAAAAGGCAAGTAATTTATTGATCCACTTCATAAGGTTTAATTTTATTACGTTCAATAATTATCCAATCGCGATTACTGTGAATCACACCAGGGGTAGGTTGATGCAAATTACCTGTCACACCTGAAATTGTATTAGCTTCAAACTGCTTAAAAATATCAAACTGCATCATAATGCTATAGGCATCTACACCTTGAGCGGCGATACTTACCGATACTTCATTTGCTTGATAAGCGGTGGTTAATTCGTTGCGTTCAGGCAGCTGATTATGCGTCACCCCTTGTAATTGCCATGGCATAGTTTGCAACCTGATGTTATCAAAATCGTATTGTTTGGGTAATTGACCACCAGAATAAATATCACTTAACCCATAAAATGGGATTTCAGAGGCATACTGTTGATTAAAAATCGGTTTTAAACGTACGCTTTCATCTTGAGAAACCACCATAAAAATCATATCTATGTCACGCCTTGGGCGAACTTCAAAATTATTGATACTTTGATCTAATAATTGATACACCATTTGCGCGCGTTTTTCAGAATCATCAATTCCCATTAATTCTTTAACGGAATAAATGAATTTTTGCTTTGTATCCAACGGGGTTCTTGCAACAATTCTTCCACCTAGTTGAGTGAATCGTTGTTCAAATATTTTGGCAAACTCCTGTCTTCGAGTGGAATCTTTTGTATAGATAATTGCTGCATTTCTATGCCCATCCGTAATGGCTTGTTCTGCGACTCTGGTAACTTCATGATTTAAGGATAAATCAAACTGCATGACTTTATCTGCTACAACGGCCGGCTGATTGGTACTGCGCAATAATAAAACAGGGACGGTTATCCCCTCGAAATTGGCTAATTCATTAACTGGTTTTTCAAAAAATGGGCCAATGACAAATTCAGCTCCGTCGCTCACTGCTTGATTATATAAATTAATAATATTTAAATTATCTCCCCCCGTATCATAAAATCGAATATTACCTACTGGGTTTGACTGGCTGACGTTATGATAATATTGAGACAAAATACCTGCCTGAATTGATCGACCCACAATCCCATATTTACCAGTGATTGGCACCATTACTGCAATTTGCTTTGGCTGATTTTTAAGCGCTTCACTTAACATGGACAACGAGGTTGGTAACATCATTGCAGCTGGATGGGATGAATGAGTAGACAACCACTGATTCAACACTTGATTTTGAACGTAAATTTGACCTTTCACACTTTGAATTTGAAAAGCCAGCTGTAACCAGCCTGTTAAATCAAACGCACTGTATTGATTACCTGCGGATTTTAAAAAATAGCTGATTTGCTCAGGACCTAATTTCAATAAATTTTCCCAAATCACATCATGATTTTGTTGTTTGATTGCACCGCTTAACTCGACATCCACAAAAATCCTTTCACGGGCAGCTGATAAATAATCTTGATTCATTTCAGCCACATCGGATTTTAAAAAACGTAAATTGATTTGTTTGACTTTAGAGGCACGATCAAATAAATAAGTATATTGCCCAGCTAACCAATAATTTGCTTCTTCGACATCAAATCTTGCAATGGCCAGTTCTCCTCGAGCCAAAATATAAAGCTGTTTTTCATTTTCAGCCAATTGATCAAATGATAAAGGTTTTAAAATACTTATGGCATCATTGATGGCATCTTCATTTATCATATCGCGGGCCAACATAATCGCTTGACCATCGTCAGCTAAATTTTGTGGCTCCATCGTATAAATGGGTTGATTCGCCCCTTGATTATTTTGCGACTGGGTTTTCTGGGTTTGACAACCAAACAAAAAAGCAACACCAAACAGCATGATAGAAAGATTTTTAATGACACTTGAACATAAAAATTTTTGATTCATTGTTAAATAACTCTAGAAATAAATTGTGATGTAGGCAAAATGACTATTTTAACTGTTGTAAGCGCTTATGTCATACATTCAAGCCTCTTGTTTATACATTGTGGCCACTCCAATTGGTAATTTACAGGATATGTCCGCAAGGGCAATCGAAGTTCTCTCACAAGTAGACATTATTTGTTGCGAAGATACTCGCCATTCTAAACGATTATTAGAACATTTTAGCATCAAAGGACAATTACAATCTTTACACGATCATAATGAAAAAGATAAATCGGCTCAAATTGTTGCATGGCTTGAATCGGGTCAATCAATTGCACTAATCAGCGATGCCGGTACGCCACTGATTTCTGATCCAGGTTGTTTTTTAGTCACCTGTGTAAAAGAAGCGGGATTTGAGGTTTATCCCATTCCCGGAGCTTGTGCCATTATTGCCGCTTTAAGTGTATCAGGCTTACCGACGGATCGTTTTTATTTTGAAGGATTTGTGCCTGCAAAATCAAGTAACCGTGTGGCACGTTTTGAATCATTAAAAGATTTTGAACACACTTGGGTGTATTACGAATCTCCTCACCGCATTCAAGACAGCCTAAAAGACTTGCAAAAAGTTCTTGGCCCTCAACATACCATTTGTTTTGCCCGTGAGTTAACCAAAACCTTTGAAACCATAAAAAAAGACAGCATTGAAAACATATTAAAGTTGATGGATGAAGATCGTAATCAAACCAAAGGGGAATTTGTAATTATGGTGCAAGGGGCAACTTGTGCAAAATCCGAAGATGACAACGAGTCAGAAATGCTTTTAAAACTATTAATTGACGAAAATATCCCCTTAAAAACTGCTGCAAAAATAGCCGCACAACACTGTGGCGAAAAGAAAAACAAATTATATAAATTAGCTTTAAGCTGGCAAGAAGATCAATAGAAGTAAAATAGAAGATCAATAACAGGAGAGTATTATGTACGAGTGGATTAAGACATTTCATATCATATTTATGATGAGCTGGATGGCGGGTATTTTTTATTTACCGCGTATTTTTGTGCATTTTGCCGATGGACAAAAAAACAACCAAGACACGTCACGCTTATTGATTATGGCGCAAAAGCTGAATAAGTTTATGGTTGTCATGTTAGTATTAACCCTCATTTTTGGATCTGCGTTAATTTATTACGTTAACTGGTTTCAATCAGGCAGCTGGTTACACGCAAAACTGAGCTTGGTTTTGATTATGATCGGTTATCATGGATTTTGTTTTTATCATTTAAAACAAATTACACTAGGTCGCAATACCAAAACCGGTGTGTATTTTCGTTTTTTAAATGAAGCGCCGCTTTTATTATTAATTCCTATTGTGTATTTGGTTGTCGCTAAGCCCTTTTAAGGATCGCTATGTCGTTATCGTTATTTACCCCTGAATCCACTGATTTTTCAGTGGATCATTTAAACTTTTTTGTTCAACTATCCAAAACTGCTTATTCTAATGAACAAGCCATGTTGGCAACATTAAAAGAACACAGTATCGATATTCCATTTTCGGATATTTTTATTGAAAATAACGACACAGACACCCAATGTTTTGTGTTCAGTTACCAAACCCATATATTTATTATTTTTCGTGGCAGTGAAGCAAAAGCCGTAGACTGGAAAACCAATTTCACTTATAAAAAAATGCCTTGGCCATATCATGAAGCAAAAGGTGAAGTACACAGCGGATTTTATAACGCGGTGGATTCTGTTTGGGAAAAAATCAACTCTAAAGTCGAACGTGAAATTAAAAGAATTCATGAAAATAATGAAGTCGCCAATTTATGGTTCTCAGGCCATAGCTTAGGTGGCGGACTGGCGCAACTTGCATGTACACGCTTTTTATTAACTGGATTACCAGAAAACGTCGTGATACGGGAGTCTTATGTATTTGCTGCTCCAAGATTTGCATCCAAAAAATTAGCCAATTACATCACACAAAAATTTGGGCAAACTATTTATAGAGTGGTTAAAAATGGGGATTTAGTACCAAGAACCCCACATAGATTTGCAGGATATAAAAACGCATTCACATTAAAGTTTTTTAATAATCAAGAACAACTCATTTCAGCTACTGACTTCTCTGTACTTAATAAACTGTCACATTATTTTTCAGATGTTATTTTATTCACCCAATATGCAATTGGGTTGGTGCCGATCATTAATGTATTCTTATTTAAAAATGTAGGAAAAAAACACAGTATTTTTGAATACGAAAGACTGTGTTTGCAATTAAAAGAGAAATTTAACAGGCATTAAATTCGGTTTTTAGCTTCATTCCACAATAAATCTAATTGAGTTAATTCAAGCTCTTTTAGATTTAAGTTTTGATCTTCTGCTAAGACTTCAACCTGTTCAAAACGCAATCTAAATTTGGTACTGGCTCTGGTTAAACTGGCTTCGGCGTCTTTATTTAAATGTCTTGCAACATTCACAACGCTATATAAAACATCGCCCAATTCATCTTCGATATGATCTTCATCTTTTGATGCGATGGCTTCTTTAAGCTCCAATATCTCACCTTCTAAGTTTGAAATCACATCGTTTAATTCAGTCCAATCAAATCCTGTTTTACTGGCTAGCTTTTGCATGTCTTGTGCGTATTTAAGCGCTGGTAATCCTTGTTTTAAAATATCCAATTGACTTTTAGGCTTAATCGATTTTGAATTTAAGCTTAGCTTTTCTTTTGCTTTTACTTCACTCCACATTGTATTAATTTGATCGTGGGTCCATTTTGGGAGACTTGGATCGCGTCTTGATTTCAACGTACCTTCAGGAAATACATGGGGATGGCGTCTTACTAGTTTTTCAACAACAGTTTGTACGACATCATCAAATTTAAATAAATTTTTCTCTTGAGCGATTTGAGCATAAAAGGTGATGTGAAATAACAAATCCCCCAGTTCCTCTTTTAGATTGTCATGGTCATTTAAGTTAATTGCTTGAACCAATTCATATACTTCTTCTAAAGAATATTGTCTTAAGGATTTAAAATCTTGTTCTAAATCCCAAGGACAGCCATCTTTTGGATCACGTAATCTTTGCATTAAGTACAACAGATCTTTCATTTTTTCAAACCTTAAACGACCGCTCTTTCAACATTAATAATGTTGGATATTTTTGAAATATGAGCAAAAATTTTACTAAGTGAGTGAATATTTTCAATTTCAATTGTCAATCTCATTTCAGCTAACGATTCATTTTTATTAGAAATTGTATTCACTTTTGTAATATTCACCCCAAGTACCGATAACACTTTCATGATATCCATTAATAAATTCGTTCGATCATAAGCAGAAATATGAATCTCAACTGGATAAACACTTGTTGGTTCATGCCCCCAATTAACAGAAATAATTCGCTGTGCCTCTTGGTTTTCTAATTGCAAAAAATTCACACAATCGGCTCGATGAATAGTTACACCACGACCTTGTGTAATGAATCCTCCAATGGCATCCCCTGGAACTGGTAAACAACAATTAGCAATATTTGTTAATAAATTACCGACACCTTGAATATTAATATCAGAAGTAGATAACGGTTTTGTAACAACATCTTTAAAAATTGGAAAAGATTCTTGTTTTTCTTTATAAATATCTTCAGCTGCATGTATTACATGCATGACACTTAAATCCCCAGCACCGATTGCTGCAAACATATCTTCGTCTTTATCAAAATTCACCTCAAGGGCAATGAGGTTATAATCTATATTATCAAAGTGATACCGTTGTATTTCTCGTTGTAATGTGATTCGGCCATCAATAATATTTTGATCTCGATTCTGAGATTTAAACCAATGTTTGATTTTACTTCTTGCTCTTGATGAAGTCACAAACCCTAATTCTTTATTTAGCCAATCTCTTGAAGGTGTTCCATTTTTGGTGGTTAATATTTCAATTCGATCACCAATTTGTAATTCATATGAAAGCGGCACTATTTGCCCAGCAACTTTTGCCCCTCGACATGAGTGTCCAATCTCTGTATGCACTTTATAAGCAAAATCTAAAGGCGTTGCGCCTTTATGTAAATCAACAATATGCCCTTCAGGTGTTAATACATAAATGCGCTCTGCGGATGAATCTTCGGCCATTTGATTAGAAAATCCATCCAAATCGCCGATTTCTTCATGCCACTCTAAAACACTTCTTAGCCAATTTATTTTTTCTTCATAACTTCTACTTGCTTGACTGCCTTTTGTGTCTGTCCCTTTATATTTCCAATGCGCACAAACACCTAGTTCCGCATCTTGATGCATATCAGGAGTACGAATTTGTATTTCTAAAGTTTTACCCTCAGGTCCAATCACTGCAGTATGTAAAGAACTGTATCCATTGGGTTTTGGAGAGGCGATGTAATCATCAAACTCTTTAGGTATATGTCGCCAATAACTGTGTACGATCCCTAATACCTGATAACACTGCGTGACGTTTTCAACCATAATTCTGACGGCACGAATATCATAAACCTGAGAGAAATTAATATTTTTCTTAGTCATTTTTCGCCAAATTGAATAAATATGTTTGGCTCGGCCATAGATTTGGGCTTCAATATTTTGCTTGGTACAAGCATCTTTTAAATCACTAAGTACACGATCTATATATTCTTGGCGATCTAATCGGGTTTCGGAAATTAAGTTAGCGATTCGCTTATATTCTTGAGGCTCAATATAGCGAAAGGATAAATCTTCTAACTCCCACTTTAAGTGCCCTACCCCTAATCGATGAGCCAATGGTGCATAAATATCAAATACCTCACGAGCAACCCGATAACGTTTACTTGCCGTCGCGGTTTTTACCGCTCTAATGGCACAGGTTCGTTCAGCTAACTTAATTAAGGCGACGCGTACATCATCCACAATCGTGACAAGCATTTTACGAATGGCTTCACCTTGAGTGTCATCTTGACCCAACAATTTTGCTCGAGTGGAACGAAATTTTGTATGGATCATCGCCATTTGTAAAACGCCTTTAATTAAAGAGGCCACTTTCGATCCAAATTGATCTTTTACTGTACTGATTGCAAGTGTATTTTCACGCACACAGCGATACAAAATAGCGGCGATTAATGATTCTTCATCAAGATGTAAATCCGATAAAATCATCGCCATCTCTAGGCCTGTATGATAACTAGAAGTCCCATTTTGCCAAGCATTTTCCTGACGTTCTAATCCTTCTTCATGTGCTACACGAGCAATTTTACACGCTCGAAGTAATGACTCTTCATCCACTATTGGCATACGTTCTTGCAAACGAATCATCCACTGATCAATATCAACGGTTCCATCTTTAAATACTGGATGCTCTTCTCTTACTTTAACCATTATCCCTTTTACCTATAAGTTATGGTGAATGGATTTTTATGACGATTAACTAAGCAATTTCACATTAAATGTATTCATCACTAAAAACCCAATCACTTTTATTATTTTTTCTTAAACAACACCATCGTTTCAATATGGTGCGTTTGTGCAAACATATCCATTATGCCTGCCCGTTCTATAACAAAGTTTTTTCGTTTTAGTAACTGCGCATCACGCTTTAATGTTGCTTGGTTACAACTGATGTATAACAAGTAGTCACAATCTATTTTATCTATATCGCTACAAATCTGCTTAGCACCTGCTCTTGGTGGATCCAACACAACCAAATCAAAGGTTTTAAAGCCTAATCGTTCATGCCAAGACGGATCAAATAAGTCTTGTTTGAGAAATGTTAACTCATTTAGTTCAGACTTTTTATCGGGTTCAGACTGTTTTTGATTTTCTTTTGTATTTTGCAACGCGCATTGAATAGACTCTTTAGCACCTTCCATTCCAATAGTGTGTTTAAAGTGCTTTGCCAACATCAATGTAAAATTACCCATTCCACAAAAAAGATCCAGTGCTTGATTCAGTTTTGCCTCATTTTTGCCAACACTATCTAAAATCCAACGCTGCGCTTGAGCGATCATTTTTTGATTAACTGAAGTATTTACTTGAGTAAATTGACCTGGACGATATTGGTAAGTTAAATATTCTATTTTTTGGGTGAGGTTTTCACTGTTTTGCCAAATCTCACTGCCACCTTCTACACGAATATTGTGCACCTCGTGTTCGGCCAAATACTCGCTTAATTGAGCAAGTTTGGTGGCGTTGGGCATTTTTTTCAAAATCAGACGAATAGCAATCTGTTCATTATCATCAATTAACCATTCAACGGATTGCAAAGAATGCAATTGAGTCACGACATCATCTTGTGAGACGGACAATTTAGCTTGAAGCAAAGGGTGGGTAATCAAACAAGAATCAACTTGAATGACATTATTGCTGCCTGCTTGTTTAAAGCCAATCTTGCCATCATTAACAGACAATCTTATTCGGTGGCGATATTCAAACGGCTCGCTTAACAATGGCTTTTCAATTTTACTTTTCTTTTTGCCTTTTAAATCTTGGTATAAAAGGTCTTTAAATTGCCATAAAAATTGCGATTGTTTTAATTCGATTTGCTCTTGGTAATCAACATGCTGTAAATCGCAGCCACCACATTGGGCAAAGTATTCACAAGCAGGCTCGATTCGTTTGTCGCTTACTTTTTCGATTTTATCAATAACCGCTAAAACAGAGCGTTCATCGTATTTAGGGTGCTTAATTAAAATTGTTTCACCAGGCAGACTAAACGGCACAGTTACTGTGTAGCCTTGAGAAAAACCAATCCCATCGCCTTCGTGGCTCAATCGATCAATATCGATTAATTGCGTGGCATCAAAGGGTTTAAGCGCTTGTTTACTCACAGCACTTTTGGTTTTTTTTGGTAATCGTTTACGAATCAATTAAACACTCCGGTCGATAAATAGCGATCACCGCGATCGCAAATAATGGCAACAATCACACTGTTGGTGAGTTGTTTTTCTAATCTTAATGCACCGGCAACGGCGCCACCTGAACTCACACCACAAAATATGCCTTCTTGGCTGGCTAATTGTTTCATGGTGATTTCAGCACTTAATTGGTCCATATCGATCACACTGTCGACTTTGGCCTCTTCAAAAATGCCCGGTAAATATTCTTTTGGCCAACGACGAATACCGGGAATGGACGCACCATCCTCAGGCTGCAAACCTACAATTTGAATGCTTGGGTTTTGCTCTTTTAAATACGTAGAGTTACCCATAATGGTGCCAGTTGTGCCCATCGCGCTGACAAAATGCGTGATCTCGCCTTTAGTTTGTTCCCATATTTCAGGACCGGTTGTTAAATAATGCGCATTAGGATTATCGCCATTATTAAACTGATCTAGAACAACTCCCTTACCTTCACTTTGCATGGTTAAGGCTAAATCTCGTGCGTATTCCATACCCTGCTCCTTGGTGACTAAAACCAATTCAGCACCATAAGCACGCATCGACGCTTTACGCTCTTCGCTCATATTATCAGGCATGATCAAAATCATTTTATAGCCCTTAATGGCGCAAGCCATAGCAAGGGCAATGCCCGTATTTCCACTTGTAGCTTCAATCAAACAATCCCCTGGTTTAATCAAACCTTTAGCTTCAGCCTGAACAATCATATTCATGGCAGGGCGATCTTTAACAGAACCTGCTGGGTTATTGCCTTCAAGCTTCACCAGTACAACATTGGTTGAATCTTGTGGCACCAAGCGTTGTAAGCGCACTAATGGCGTATTTCCAATGAATTGTTCAATAGTAGGGAAATCGGCTTTAGAAAAATCAGTCATAATATCAAATCTATAAAGTCAAAAAATAAAGCATTGTACCCTGCTCAATGATTTTGACTAATGATTAATATTTATATCGTTAATGCATTTAGATGAGTTTTTATTTTAGATTCAGCTCAAACTTAGGGTAATTACCCAACTGATAGATTAATTGATAATTTGTTTGAGAGACTGCAGGAGAAGCTTCATGCATTTTAGTAGGAAGGGTTAAATCACTTTCATACTCCTTTAATTTATGCCCTTTAAACAAAGTAATCTCAGTCAAAATTGCAACATCATATTGAATATTACCTGAAATATAAGGCAAGGAAATCTGGCCAAAATCCAAATATCCCCCAACAGAATGATTATGCTTTTCCAACCAAAGATCCACCGAATCTATTGAAAGTGTTAATCCCCCCCAATTAACACTCGGTCAAATTGTTTTATATCCGTTTGAAGCAATTTTTGTTTATATTTTAGGGTTATTTCAAGCTCTTGCTTCCAATGAATTAATGCTAATTGAAGCTGTATCGCCTCAGGAATAAAAACCCCTTTTTCGGTTAAATATTGTTTGAGATTTACAGTTAGCTGGAATTGAGGCTCTTGCTCTAATGCTTTTTGCATGGTTTCGGCAACTATTAAATCAAACTTAATTTTTGGTTTAAACTCACAGGCATCGGCACAAAAAAACTGAATTTTTTGCACATCCACACCAAAGTGCCTAAGCAGTATTTGCACACTATCCAATGAAGATTGATGAATATCTAACATATGAAAATTAATAGAGTGTTCTTGAAATTTCACAATGGTAGCAAGCATCAATGTGGCATAAGGGCCGCACCCAGCATAAAGCACATTAAGAGTTTGTGAGGTTGTAAGTGCATTACTTCGGGTTTGAGCTAATAAATATTCCATCGCATCATGCACTGCTCTTATAAATGCTGTTGTGCGCCCATAGTCTGTCACGCACATTGCAGCAGCTTGGGGGTTAATTGCCATCCCCGATGGCAAATGCGTGTCAGGCGCAAAAGCATTAAAAGTCACATCCGCGTCTATATCTGTGATTAAGGCACAGTACTCTACAAACTCATCCAAAACTTTTTTTCGAAGGGGTAATTCGGAATTGCAATCAAGCAAGACATCTAACAACAACTGTAAATTTAATGGTTTCATTTTATTATTTCTTAATAAAAGCAATCGTTCAAAAATCAATTGAACGTTCAAATACGGAATTATTTCTCATTATAACCGATTACAAAAAATAACTATTTCACTAATTAAATAACCAATTACGCCTCAGCCCCATATATTACGGCCACCCAAACAAGTTACAACTATAAAAAAGGATTACAGCGCTATTTTTGAAAAGTTTTGCACCTTTATTAAGCCATTCAAGATAGTTATAATTGGCACTATGAAGAATATAATTGGCACGATGAAGAAATAGACACTATTAATAGGCACAATTGATAGGCACAATGTTTTAGATGATTTATTGTTTTAGATGAATTATTTGTCCATTCAAAATTAAAATGTCTGGTTCGTCAAATCATCCAGTTACAATATAAATACAAGATTTAGACATTATTTACATAAATATATGCATAATACAATTAACAAACAATTTCAAAGCCAGTAAATGACTTTGAACATTTATTTAATAGGTATTAAATGACTTTTTTACGCAGCTACCAATTAGTGACATTATCCTTACTAAGCTTAAGTTCAAGCTTCAGTTTAGCTAATGACGACTGGGGACAATGGCAAGATGAAAAATTCTCTATTGAAATGCTTCAAAGCCTTAATGAATCTGCGAAAGAACACCTAGATCTTAGAAAAGCAACAGCCAATCAATCCGACACAACAAAAGCTCATTCAAGTTCAACACCAGGTTTCAATGAAGATTTACAAATGCCTAATTTTCAACTAATTGAGCACAACCGTGGATTTGAACTTCCTGAATTTGAAAACAAACGTGAATTAATTAATTTAGACCCCACTCAAGCTCCCGAACAACCAATGATTGAGCCAACAGAATAATTTCTATTTTATCTACCCATTTAAAAAATTAGAACTGAATCACACTTCAAACAAAACCCAGCCTGTATCACAATTCAATTTTCAAAATATTTTATTTAAAACAATAAACCAGATTGATTTTAGATATAATCGATTTCTTTTGAATTTAAAATTTTATGAATAATTTATTTTTACGTATTTACTCCAGAATGCTTGTAGTAACTATTTTAGTCTGCTTAGGTGGGCTATTTGCGTTTAATGAATTAAGTAAAAAGAGAGACCTTGAATATACAAAGTCACAATTATCAGGAGTTATGGCGTTAATTAAAAATGGGTTAAATAGACATGAAGGTGATGCACAGCAAGAGTGGTTTAAATTAGCCATCAAAGCCACCGGCTTAAATATGAAACTAAGCAACGCCAACAACCAATCACCAGATCATTATTCAGTCAGTTTGGTGAATTCCGACTTAAAACATGTTGAGTATTCAATTAACGACTCCCAGCTAATCTCATTTGAATTCCAAGGTTTTAACAGGCAGCTTTTTGAAGGTGTCAATAACTTCATACTCAATGAGCTCGGCCAAACCCCACCACCCCTTAGAGAACATCAGTTAAATAAAATTAAAGAATGGTTTGTCACCGATATTGGCTTAATTCATCGAGACAAACTTGCTTTAACTGACTACGAAAAAGCGCAGCTAGATATTAATAAAATAGTGGTTTATCGCTTTAACCAATCAGATGGAATCACTACGTTCAGTCAATTTGGTAAATCTCCCATGATTTTAAAAGTGGGCCCTGTTGAACATTTCAACCCTTATCCTATGTTTTGGATATTTATCCTCACAATTTTTGTGTTAATTGTATCTTTAATTACAGGCTGGTTTTTATTCAAACCCTTTGCAAGTCGATTAAAAAAATTAGCTGAAGATGTCAATAATGTCGCTATTTTAGATAAACTTGGAAACACTTCCCTTGATATTACGATCAGTCAGCAAGGTGATGACGCACTTTCTGTGTTAACACAGGAAGTTGACCAAATGGCAAAACGCGTCATTACATTAGTAAAAGACCAACAGCAACTTAGCCGTTCAATTTCCCACGAGTTTCGCACCCCAATTGTGAAAATGGGATACAGAATTGCAATGCTAGAAGAATCCAACCAATTAACTAGTCACCACGCTCAAACATTAAAAGTCTATATGACTGAATTACACAATTTAGTTGATGAACTATTGCTTTACAGCTCGTTAGAATTTAACCCCACTACCGAGTCTAAACAATTTAATCTTTTTGCATTATGCACTAGTTTAAAAAATGATTTAGAACCCTTAAGTCGATCCAACATCAATATTCAATGCCCACAGGGAATTTACATCCTTGGAATTGAACAGTATTGGAAAACAATATTACAAAATTTATTAACAAATGCCCAAAGATACGCAAAATCTAAAATCGATATTTTAGTTTTATTAGACGAAAAACAATTAACTGTTACTGTCTCTGATGATGGCATTGGCATTCAACAACAAAATGTCAAAAATATATTCGAACCTTTTTTTGTTGAAGAGCAATCAAGAAATAAAAAAATGGCTGGGCATGGTCTTGGTCTATCAATCGTACAACGTATGACATTATTGCAAAAAGGTAAAATTGAAGCGAGAAATAATACCCAAGGTGGCGCGCAATTTAATTTAACATTTGATGCAAGTATTGCACAAATAAAGCAAACGGAGGTTAAATGAAATATAAACAATCCCTTGTCTGCTTCTTATGTTTTATGATGCCTAATTTTGTATTTTGCGAACAGTGGTCTACTGATGATTGGGGCCAATGGGTGAGCGAGGACATGAGTGATCAACAATTTACAAATGAAACATTTAATCAACTTAACAAATTAGATGGTGTTCCAAAACAAACCAGCACCGAAACACATACATCAACTACAACAATCCCTAATGATATTTTATTTGAATTATGGCAATTAGAAAATGGCCATCAATTTGTAGATATCGATCAATTAAATGAAAATGATAAAATTCTTTATCTAAAATGGCTTGCCCAATCAAATTTAGCAAATGATATTAGCACTGAAACCGTTCCTGAACTCAGCCCAACATACATTCAAGATTCAGAAAATAACATTCCCACACCTTTTACTCATTCGCCACTTCCGAACAATACCCCCAAACCCAATGAAGCGGAAAAAAAGATTAAACTGTCTCCAAAATTTCAAAATTTCAAAAAAACGACCATAGTTAACGAAAATGACACTCAAAAAAGCACAATTCATTTACAAATATTAATTAATACTAATAAAGAAGGGCTTTAATATGATAAATTTACCCCTTCACTTAATATCATTAATAAAACATACTTTATTGGATATTGAATTATTGTCTTTATTTAGAGGATGTATGAAGCATTTTGATATTTCTAAAAATGTTCACTTATACTGCATAATTTTATTTACCCTGCTGATAAGTCAAACAAGCCTTGCTCAAAGTGAATCTAATACTGCGTCAGTGACATCAGAATCTACACTTACGTCCACAAATGCGCAGCAATATTCTAAATTACGCAAATTGGCCACTGAATATCAGTCTAATAAACAGTACAAAGAATCGATTGTACTTTATCTTTCGCTTTTAAAGATCAAGCCTAATGACTTAACATTACGCCTTGATCTAGCACTGAGTTATTTTTACACTCAACAATATGAATTAGCCAAAATCGAAATTGAAACGGTCACAGCTGACAAATCATTTGCAAACGCACCGGATCAAGTGAAAACAAACGTGGGCAATCTTTATCAAACGGTCCTTTCAATGCTATTAACGTTATCTGAGCAAAACCTAGATCAACCAAACGAAGAGTTAACTAATCCAGATTCAATTAATAATATTAATCTATTAGCTTCAAGTACAATTACATCGATTTCAAATGCCACTCAGATCCCTTCCGAGTTAAATCAAGAAAAACAAAGTTTAATTGGTATCGGATATTCTGTGTTTTTGAATCATGAATATTACCACCCAGACTCCCCTTGGAAATTCGAGCAAACATTCAACTTACATCAAAATAAAGATTTTTATTCCGTTGATGATGTAATTTATTCAATCATTAATACGAACTATGATGTAGAATTGAAGCGAATTTTAGATTCAAACCAATTAATAGGATTGAATTTTTCCATTTATTGGATTAAAAGCGATTCATTTATGGAACCTAGTATATTATCTCAATTTAATTATAATTGGAAAAAACAGCAGTTTTCCGCTTTTACTAAGCATCATTGGCAAAGCTATGAGACTTATATTGAAGACACTGACAATAATAATAATATTTTTAGTGAACAAAAAGATAATTTCTGGATAATAGGCGCTCAATATCAAAGCTCTTTAGTACATAGATTTAAATCTTTGCCAAATGAGTTATCATTGAACTGGAAAAGCAAAATTAGCTCTGCAGACAGCGACACTCAGTACGTACGTTTGGAACAGTTTATCGGTGCCGCTTACGAGTTTAACCAAAAGCTTGCGTGGGCAACTCAGTTTTATACACGCTTTCAAGTTATCAATAAAGATGAGCGAACAGATTTAGAAAACCGATTTTTAAATAAATTGAGCTATAAAATCAACGACCAATGGTTGTTGTATTTAACGCAACAGTACAAATATAAAACTTCTACCGATGTTTATTTTCAATACAATCAGTGGAAGCATCAATTAACATTACAATGGGTAAATTAAGATGAGTAACCGTATCATTTTGGTCGAAGATGACATTGATTTAGCGCAGTTAACGAGCGAATATTTAACAAGTCATGGATTTGAAGTAACAACTGTGCATGATGGTGAAGCTGGCGTTGAAACGATTTTAAGCCAACCAAGTGATATCGTATTACTTGATATCATGCTACCTAAATTAGACGGAATGGAAGTTTGTCGTAAAGTTAGAGACCAGTATAAAGGTCCTATTATGATGCTTACTGCACGTGAAGATCAAATTGATCAAATTATTGGATTAGAAATTGGAGCAGATGATTATGTATTTAAATCATCAGAACCAAGACTTGTTTTAGCTAAAATTAAATCATTATTAAGAAGAAGCCAAATCAATGCTTCAGCACTTCCTACAACAATGGATGTCACGTTACTTGATTTTGGTACGATTCGAATTGACCCCGGCTCTCGCGTGGTGGTGGTAAATGAAGCACCAATCACAATCAGCAACCCAGAATATGAGTTATTATTATTATTGGCACAAAATGCTGGGGTGGTATTAAGTCGTGAACAAATTTTTGAATCCTTACGCGGTATTCAATACGACGGTCAAAATAGAATTATTGATATCACCATTTCTCAATTGCGCTCCAAACTGGATTTCAGTGATCGTATTAAAACAGTAAGAAATAAAGGCTATCAATTTACCAATCAAGTCATTCAAAAATAATCAAACTCAATGAATCAAAAAAAACAGCCAAACGGCTGTTTTATTTTTTAGCGGCTCGATTTGCCCTAGCTTGCTTAGGATCAATCAACAAAGGTCGATATAGCTCATAACGCTCCCCTTCTTTAGCCTCTTGCTCTTGCGGCTTCATAACTTTCTTTCCGAAAATTCCGATAGGCACAGTCTGTAAATCCAAACCGTCAAATTGCAAATCAAGTTTTGAATTCAGCACCACCTCTCTGATGGTCATACTTTCTTGAAACTCGACACTTACAATTAATTGTTTTTTGGGGGTGGCGTATGCAACTTCTACTTTCATGGAAACACTTTCTTAAAATTAATGAATTATATAGATTATTATTTGGTATATATAGTTTGTGCGCGAGCAATAAAACACTGAACCATTTGATCGGCCATTTGAGTTAGCAGTGTTTTTGCAGCAAATTTAAATAATACATTGGCTTGGAAATTTAATTCAAAACGCACTTTACAAGCCTGATCGGTTAATTTTTCAAAATACCAAACACCATTTAATGATTGAAACGGCCCTTCTTTTAAATTCAATTGAATCGAATCAAAAGGGTTTAAAGTATTTTCTGTCACAAAGGATAAATTCAACGCTCCTTTACCTAAGGTTAATTGGCCGATTAACTTTTCTTTTGAACTGTCCAAAACAACTGAAGACTGACAATTTGGCAAAAAACTTGAATAAGCATTCACGTCATTCACAATGTCATACATTTGCTTGGCACTATACATCACCAATGCTTCGCGTTTCACTTCAGTCATAATAATCAATCTACTTCTTGTTTTGAAATTTGCTCAGAATCTTCGACAGAGAACCACTTTGGGTGAACCCATTGTAAGTATATTAACACCAAAAACAAACCGAGCACTAACAGCATTTGCCAATCCGAGCACTAACAGCATTTGCCAATCCGAGCTAAGTTGCCAGGCTGAAGGTAAATTAGCCAGCACTGATAAAAACAAAAAACAGGTCACTCCAAATTTCAATAATAAGCGCCATAAATAATAATAGAAAGTACGCTTAAAATGCAGATCTTTTTCCAAATTACCAGACGCCAAACGCCAACCCACAAATACGCTGACACCTAAAGCACAAATAGGAACCAATATATGAGTGGTACCATATGACACCACCTCAAAGATCGTCATGCCATACCATAAGTGGTTATAAAACACACTAAAGGACAGCATACAGATCGCACTGATTCCCCATACAGACACAAGCGTTAATACCACGCTGACTCTAAAATTCAAATGGAAATGCGAACGAATAGCAATGGCAACTGGCAACATTGAAAACATTAACGCCATTGACGTGCTAATGACAAAAACCACAAACAATAGGGGCAAAAGAAAATATGAAGATTCAACCTCAATTGCACCAATTAATATCGATTGGAAAAACAACTCAACCCCATTTGTGTATTCTGGTGGAATATTGTAAATAAAATACCAAACCACAAGCGCAACCAATACACCAAACAAATAATCAATCACCACAATGATCATCGAGGATTTCATAATTGGAACGGTTTTGGGGGCAAACATACTGAACGCAAATACACCACCGATTCCCAACCCCGTACTTAAAAATGCATGTTGCCATATCACAAATACCAATGATTGATCGACATTTGAAAAATCCACCGTTAAAAATGCACCTAAGCTACTGATATATTCTGCATTTAAACTCATAACAACAAACATTGATAAAATAATACTTAAAAGCACCGCAACCATAATAATTGCAACGGACTGCATCGCTCGACTGATACCTAACAGCATAATGGCACCTAAAACACCGAATAAAACAGTTTGAGTTAACAATAATGTGGGCACATCTCTTGTCATGGTTTGAAATTGAAACCAGACTTGCTCAATTTCAAATGAGGATACATGACTATATTGCCAGGTATATACGACCCCCCAAGTAGTCACTACCGCATAATAAGCAAGCAAACCAAATGCTGAAAACCAAAACAACCTGCCAAACCAAATCCATATATTTGATAATTTATGCGCTTCAGCCAAACAAGTAAATGCCACACTTGCAATGGCACGGGTGCGCCTTGCCATCCACATTTCTGCGATTAATAACGGCAGCGCTATAGTTATTTTTGCCAAGGCAAACAATAATAATATTGTGCCACCTGAATGCGTGGCCATTAAATAGGGTAAATTAAAGAAATTACCCAATCCTAATGTTGCTGCGAGCGCGACCATCACAAAAGTGAAATTGGATCGCCAACGAATATCTTCAATTGCCAAAAATCATCTACCTTATCTGAAGACTTGGGCGTATAATCTTGCGCCATGAGTAAAAAGAATAGTAAAACATCGTCCAATACCATTTGCCAAAACAAAAAGGCCAAATTCGATTATCACGTTGAAGATAAATACGAAGCTGGCATGTGTTTGTTAGGCTGGGAACTTAAATCAATCCGCGCTGGTAAAATACAGCTTGTGGATTCCTATGTACACATTCAAAACGGTGAACTTTGGTTAATCGGCTGCCATATTACACCATTAAGCACCGCGTGTACCCATGTAATTGCAGAGCCACGCCGTGCCCGCAAACTGTTATTAAATAAAAAAGAAATTGCAAAATTGGTCAGAGGAAACCAGCAAGAAAGCCATACAGTGGTTGCCTTGAATATGTACTGGAAAGGCAATAAAGTAAAAAGCGAGATCGCCCTTGTTAAAGGTAAACAAGATCACGATAAACGCGCTTCAATTAAAGAACGTGAATGGAATATTGAAAAACGTCGGGTTTTGAAAAACGACCACTAGCCCAAACAAAAAAGCAGACTAGGATTTCCCTAATCTGCTTTTTTAATGTCTACCCCCCTTACCATTTAAGGTTGCAGGGGACAAAATTATTGTTCAAACACACAGGTATTACCTGCCCCACATTGAGTACTACTCACGACTGCTTTTACACTAGATGCATTGATTGGCGTGTAATTATAAGGAATAGTAAAGGTTGCCCCACCTGCTGAATCGTTCATTTCTCTAGCAGTGCCTTCGTTATTAAACGCTTTCCAACCGCTTGTTGTGCCGTATTCATCTTTAACGGTATATACATTTGATGGCAAGTCATAATAGTTTGCCTCAATAATCATGGACATCTTCAGACCAGGTCCATGTACAATTTGGCCATTTTCTTGAGAGCTAAATAAATTATTCAGTAAATGCACTTTACCAAATCGTCCTCGTGGCTGACGCTGATCCACTCGATCGGCCCACCAGCTATTCATATATGTAATTCTTAACTTACCTTCACTGTTTGTTTCATTATCGCTACCTGCAATTAAATTTGAAAAACGATGTTCTTTATCATATGTATAAGAAAACTTGGTCCATGAAACCGTTACAAAGTCCCCTTCTTGTGTAATATCAAAATTCCCATCTTGACCATTTGCCACATCCACATGATCGACCCAAACGTGATGCGCTTTATTACCAATATAAAAAGCATCCTTTCCATCTTTACACTCTTGATAACTGCCACAATAATCACCGCGTACCGCAATGTTTCTAATGATAATATTATAGTAATTTTCACCACTGATTTTTACATTGCCTTGGATGATCACGCCAGGTGCGGTTCCAATAATAGTTGTATTTGCTCCAGGTCTTAACTCACCGGTATACGTACCTGGCGAAACCAATACTATTTTTGCGCCACTGCCTTTTACTGCATTTTGCAGTGAACTCATATTACTGACTGTCACGGCATTGGACAAATTGGTGCCACCACCTGTTGTGCCACCACTTTGAGTTGCCCATCCAATTGGTGTATCAGTAATTTTCAAAACTTGCCCTGACTGTGGCGGCTTGACAATTGGTGGCTCGACAACTGGCGGCTCAACTATTTGCTCGCAATCTATTGGGCTAATACCATCACCAACAATCGTCAAACTGTCAACATTACCCAAACCTACTGCAATTAATGAGCTTAATTCTATGGAGTTATCGCCTTGTTTAAGCATCACATTCATAGATTCATATTGCCAATCAGTCCATGCAGTTGTTGGATTAAAATCAAAGGTTTGCTGCCCAATTTGATTGACTGTTAATTCACCTGGTCGAGCATCAGTCGCACCTAGCGCATAACGTATTTTCAGCTCATATACCCCAGCATTAGCGGCATTAACTGCCCAATGAATCGATGAACCGACTTCATTTACAACATTAGTATATCCGCCTAGGCCACCATGCTCAGTTTCAGTCACGCCATTTGCAAAACAAAATCCATCTACTTGCTCTTCGATCACAGTTTGATTATTACCAATTTGTTTTTTATCTCCACGGTGAAAATCAAAAAAATCGAAATTGGCGATAAAATTCTGATCAGGCTCTTTTGCTAATACGTACACAACTTGCAAGCCACTTAGTGAATTAATAACATCCGAATTGATTTCAACATAGGCTTGCCAATCACTTGTAGACTCTAAATAAAGCACGCCAATTAATTCGCCCTCTACGCCGTCAGCTCGTAATTCAATTGAACCCGTTCCTGTATTAGAAGCATACGAAACAGAAATAGCGGTCACATCGCTCAAATCGATTTGACTATAAATAATATGATCCCCACCTTTAAAATAACCAACGCTAGTACCTGCATTCTCTAAAGCAACTTCACCGGTCGCATTAGAATAAGACTCTGCTTCAACTCGAAAAACTTCCGGTTTTTCAAGCACAATAGTCTGCTCAATCCAATGGGAATCGATACCATCGGACACAGTTAATCGCACAACAAAACTACCATAACCCAATTTAACTAATGGATTAAGATCCGTACTTGTTTGTGCACTACCAAAATCCCAAACATACGACAAACCATCATCATCTTCATCCGTAGATTCATTGTTAAATTGAACTAAATCACCATCACTGACATAAGAAAACTCTGCAACAGGTGGCGTATTTACAATAATTTGAGTTTGGGTATTTGTTTCTGTCTGAGTTTGGCTTTGAGTCTGAGTCTGAGTTTGACTTTGGGTCATAGTCTCAGTTTGAACCTGAGTTATAGTTTGAGTTTGAGTTTGAGTTTGAGATTGGGTGTATAAATCCGTTTCTAACTGGGTATTCGTTACAATATCGGTGTTTAACTGCGAATCCGTTGCAACCTCTGTATTTACAAGACTAGAGGTTGAGGTTGAATCAGATTGCGGATTGTTTTCGCTTAAGTCAACAAAACAACTAGAGGTTGCCACAGTAATCCCTATACATGACAGCATTAATAATTTCGAATTCATTTTATTTTTCCCAATTACATTAATTACGCAATTAATCATTACCAAAACAACAAATACATCATGATAACAAAATACAAACATTTAAAAACGTTTATGAGTATATAGAATTAGAGAAATAAAAATGTGAAGCAGTGTATTCTTTAATCGATCACACTAAAAGAAATAGCAAAACAACCAATACATAGTTTGAATTTTAATAAAACAGGATCAATTTTGAATAGTTAAACGCTTAATCTTTTTGCAAAGACTGTTTAAACAGCGACATTAACAACTCAATATTATTAACAGCTGGATAATTTAATCGCGTAATCATCGCAATTTTTCGATGTGGGCCAGGCTCATTTAAGTGGGTAAATTGCAATTCTGTATTAATTTCAACCAATGATGACAACGCCATTTGCGGCACTAATGTCACCCCCATATTACCTGCCACCATTTGAACCAACGTATACAAGCTTGTCCCCCCAAGGGATTGATTATAGGCAGACATAGGCAGCGAACAAGCAGCTAACGCATGATCTTTTAAACAATGCCCATCTTGTAATAACATCAATTCAGAAGTTTGTATTTGATCAGAAGAAATATTTGTAATCATCGATTGCATAGTTGAACAAACAAAATAAAAATCCTCTTGCCAAAACTCAAACACATGCAACCCTTCAGTTGGATAAGGCAAAGCCAATATTGCAGTATCTAATTCACCACTTTTAACCTTATCTACCAATACATGAGATTGTTCTTCAATAATGGTCATTTTAAAATCAGGATATTTCTTTCTAACGGAAGGTAAAATTTTAGGCAATAAATAAGGGCCAATTGTCGGAATCACTCCAATGCTCATCGGAGTATTTAACGGTTGATCTAAACTAGCAATAACCGTATACAAGTCATCAGTTTGTTGTTTGATTTTTTTAAAATGCTCTAACACTTTCACACCAATTGCAGTGATTAAAACCTGCTTATTATCACGTTCAAAAATTTGCACACCTAATTGGTTTTCCATTTCTGAAATTGCCGTACTTAATGCCGATTGAGACACAAAACACTGCTGAGCCGCATTTTTAAAATGTTTGGTTTTCTCTACATTCAATGCGTATTGAATTTGCTTAAGAGTGATCACGATTTAAGCCATTGCGCCAATTTTAAAAAATGATCGTCCTTCGCTTTTGGATCGTTTAATATTTTATTTCCTTTATAGTTTTGCAAACTTCCGCTTTTTTTACTTAACCAAATCACTTGTGCATTATGATTGCCAAGTTCTTTAATATAAGCACGAACATCTTGCTGATGGGCCAAATAATCATTATCTTGCTCAACTAAATACATACTTTTAGGAAATTTAATTTTATTTAGCGCGCAGGCATAATCAAACTCATCTATTGGATCAACCCAGCGACCATTTGTTAACATTAGATATTGCTCATAAAACACCTTACTTTCGATGGCATCACCTAACATGATTTTTTTGCTATTAATCAAACCAAACAAAGATGCTTGAATTTTAGCCAAATGAAACCACGCAACATCCTTAAAAAAACTATATTCTTTAGAAGGCAAGGTCATCAATCGACGGGCATTAAAATGAATAAAATGTGATATATTTTTATTAAACTCAGGCATACGTGCAATAAAACTAGACAGCAATACAGAACCAAATCCATGACCAACATAAATACTTGGCAAGGCATTTAAGCGCTCAATTTTTGCCATAACCTTCGACAAATCCACCGTTATAGCTTGATTCACTGAATAATTCATGTGTTTACTGACTCTTGGCCAAGTACCCTCACGACCCATCAAATCAAGCATAAAAACATCATAACCATGTTGCGCTAAAAAGTGTGCCAGTCCATCAGGGTGATTAAACAACGCTGAAGATTGACCAATATCGTGAAGCATAAAGACACAGGGGGCATGTGTTTTATGCCCAAGAGTGTTCACTCTAGACAATAAAACCTGCATTCCATTTGTGGTTTGAATTTTATAGGTTTCTTCATTGAAATTTGATTGCATATCGGCTCGTTAAAAAAATACCAGACATGCATCATACTGAGACATTTAAGAGTTGGCTAGCGAACTGTTTTTAAATTTCTAATTATTTATTCACTTCTATTAAATAAATAAATTCGTCTGCTACATGGGATTGAGATTTTAAGCTGTGCCCTAAAAATTGACAAAATTTTGGGATATCACGCTGAGTGGATGGATCAGTGGCGACCACTTTGATTTGCATTTTATCATCAACATCACGCACTGCATTATGCAACATCATAACGGGTTCTGGGCAATACAACCCTTTTGTATCTAATAAAATGGTATTGGTCGTAAGGTCCAATTTTGACATATTATGCGACTTCTAATAATTGTTGTTGTAAACAATTATAAATCGCTTCACCACCATAAATCCATTTTTGTGTATTATCAGGATTTTGCACCATTAAACACGGAAATTGAATCTTACCACCACCTTTAAGCATTTCATTTCGATAACACTGATACTTTTGAGCATTACGCGTATCAATATTAATTTGATTTTGATGAAGCTTTCTGCGAAGTTTTGAGCAATCTGGACAGTGTTTAAGCTCATACAAAACAAATTGCCTTGCTTTTTCATCCATTTTTTTCTGTTCAGGCAGGGTTCGATTAACGGGTTTAAAAAGAAATTTTACACATATTTTCTCTACAAACAAGGAGCAAGCACCGGCACTTTTTCGCATCAACAACATAATTCTACGCTTCGAAAAATTTGGCCGTATTGTACAGATTAATAGTTCAGATTCAGCATATTTCCATCATTTGCTTAGAGTGTTTTATGCTTAAAAATATTTTTTTAATGTCAAAAGCTCAGTTCAACACCTATTTTACAGTAACCGAAAAAATATTATCTTTACCACACAAAAAAGATAACGGTATAAAAAACCACCTAGCCGCCATTGACTTCCAACTTTCATTCAATAATCAGTACAATCCACACCTGCTTTAAATTCAACGCATTTTAGTTAAGTGTTAAATTGATTTATTGTTTAACTTTAAACAAACCAAGTAAATCTTCTATTTGCCAGCCGCTAGACAATAAGTGGTAGACAGTGAATAATATTCGTCCAACACCAAACTGTGGGTGCACCTGTTTGATATCTTCAAAATAAAGCAAAGTAAAACCTTCACTTTTTTCCCAAATATCCTGATCAATACTTCCCCATAATTGATCTACCGTTTGATTAGATTGCAACCACCAAATAATTGAATGTCCTGTATGCTTAACAATTTGCTCAAACTTACTAAGTGTTGGTTCACTCCCATTTAAGTATTTACGCAGAGTGCTCTCGCCTATTCCTGTTTGTCTTGCAACCTGACTTACAGATGATTGATCACATAGTTTTTTTAAATTTTG
Organism: Marinicellulosiphila megalodicopiae; assembly: GCF_045862395.1. NCBI lineage: Bacteria > Pseudomonadati > Pseudomonadota > Gammaproteobacteria > Oceanospirillales > Marinicellulosiphila > Marinicellulosiphila megalodicopiae. The sequence continues at coordinate 1,831,756 of NZ_AP023087.1, read as the reverse complement.
TACGAAGGTATGTTTAAACTGCAATGCATTCATTTCCTTATACATGACAACTCTAACGCCATTTTAATGCAGTTTTTAAAGCTAAATGTTCACCAAAACTGGTCAGTGTCCATACTTTTCCTTCAACTTTTATTAATCCATAAGCTCGTAATGCTAATAGTAATTTTTCAAAGTGATCTTCATCAGCTTGCATTTGAGTAATAGCATGGGCTTTTTTGACCTTTGACTTCACCTTTTCGATTTCATTTTTTTGCAAAAAAGCATTGAGAGCATTTCTGATTTTACTTGAAGTACAGCCCAAACTTAACGACGAAGCAAACATATCAAAATAAGTTTTCAATCCTAATTGACAGCTTTCTTCAACCTTAATAAGCGTCCCACCTCTAAACGCATTACACTGATAAGGCATTTCAAACAGTTGGGATTGCTGTTCAAAATCTGCGCTTGAATGTAAATTTTTCTCTCGTTCTTTTTTTAATGCAGCGGTTAAAAGCTCAACTTGTTTTTTTAAATCGGTATCTTGCTTAGTTTGAGCTTGGGCAGTATTCACTTGATTGGCTGGTAACCAACCTTTTAAATCGTATTTATCAAGCATGCTTTCAACCATGCCTTCACATACATCTCGCAGCTGTTCATCATCACGCCAAAAAGAGTGCAACGTTGTTTTTGTTAACCCTTGAGTAAAAAGTTGCAATCTATTTTGATCATCTGCATTTAAAGAGGATCGCCCCATCCCTGAATAAATCAAACTATGTATGGGTTTTTTAAATGCACTGGCTTGAGATAGCGCTTGATGAACATACCCTACTCCAGATTGATTTAACGCACCATAATGATCACCTATTAAAATCACACAAAAGTCACACTCAGCGATAGCACGCAGGCATAATTTCCATAAATATGGATCAGTAGGATTAGGAAAAGGAAAACTGGTAGCGATACAATTATTTGCCGCCAGCGCTTCATAGACAATGTTACGCTGTTTTTCTAAATTTAAAGTTGTGGAACACACTGCCACTGTATATCGCTTTTGAGACATATATTTTAAGAATTATTATTAAAAAAACATCATAGCACATTCATTTCTCTCTCAAAAGCATTTGCAAGACAGGTAAATCATTCATATTTCTATTTATCTTTTTCCCCAAACCATGAAGTATCATTGCTGTTAACCCCCATAAACTGGGTGTCAAAAAATCATAAAATGGTATCGACACATAGGTATGACTTCTTTTTAATTTATGAGTACGATCCGCTTTTTTTAAAAGATGGTGTAAATCCAACCACAATATTTTTTGCACTTCAGCTTCATTTAATATGGGTCGGAAATCTTTATCCTTTAACACACCTATCCAAACATCCACCTCCAATCCATCTTTAGACTGAAAGCTTTCTAACTGTCCTACAATTTTAATTTGATCAATATTTAAACCGATTTCCTCATTACTTTCACGCATTGCAGTTTGACCAGAAGTTTCACCTTTATCACATTTCCCACCTGGCAGTGCCCATTCACCTGAATGATTTCGCAAAGTTTCGCTTCGCAACGTGAGTAACACTTGAAGTTTTTGTTCAAATTCACGTACTATGATTAGCACAGAAGCGCTGGCTTTTGATTTTTCATTTTTATTAATGATCATAGAAAGCTCGGTAGCAATACTGGCATTCATTGATTTACTCATTGAGCTTCTCCAAAATTAAAAATACAATGCAAACCCAACAGGTAAACAATTATTAATATGACTGAAATTGACTTTCACATACTCGCCCAACCCAACGAGCAAGATCGTTTATTCTATACTTGTCGGTTAATAAATAAAATTTTCAAACAATCTTTAAATGTCATTGTAGTGTGTGATGATCTAGATCAAGCCAAACAGCTTAGTGATCTATTATGGCATTTTAAAGAAGATGCGTTTATTCCACATGAAATTGAATTTAAAGAATCAAGTAGCATCCAGTTCTTAATTCACGATAAAAATTATGAAGCAATGCATGATTTCCATGATGTATGCATCAATTTAAGCACTCATATTCCAGTGTGGTTTGGTCAATTTAATCGTTTATTAGAAATAGTTTGCCAAAATGAGACTACTTTAAAAGCAACCCGTGAACATTATCGTTTTTATCAATCTCGTGGTTACCCGCTAATCCAACATGATTTAAGACCTGCAGGGTAAAAATTATGAGCAATATGCCATTTGATAAAAAGCAACACTCTCAAAAAGTAGACTATCAAAAAGTAGAGAATCAAACGCCATTGTTTTATGAGCCTATAGAGTCCAATAAAATCGAACCCCCTATTGAGTTAATTCAACAACTACTCGCGCTTCAAAAAGATTTAGAAAACTGCATCCCAAAACAAATTAACACAATCGATACTCCTTTATACCCGTTAAAACCTAAAACAGAAGGCTCCAAAACTACATTTAATCCGTTTTTATCAAGCCCTTCATTAACTCAGCTAATTCATAAGCGCCAGGAAGACGAACAACGTTTTGCTATTGACTTAATAGACCTTGAACCTATTGGATTGCCCCTTGACGGCATTATCAAACAGCATAAAGATGCCCTTGAAGAATCAGGCAAACAACAGAGCATCAAAAATATTGAGGCCGAAATCATCAAAGAAAGTAACATCATCATTAAGAAAACCCTTGATGAATACCTACCTAAAGTTGAAAAAATCATCCGTCATCGCCTGACATTAAGCGCACAAAAAATCATCAAACAGCAGCTATCTGACGATCAGGCATAATCAACTTTATATCTTTTGCCTCATCCTTTAGAATACGCCCTTTTTTGCGTAGTAGATTATGAGCGACGAATGCCTAATTGGCCAAGCCCAACCTGAACAATATCAAACTCAGATTCAAGAGAAGTCCACTCGATTAACCGAGCAATTTGCACGGTTCAATCCACCAGAGCTTGAGGTTCACCCTTCACAACCGAGTCACTTTCGTTATCGCGCAGAGTTCAAAATATGGCACGAAGGCGATCGTTCATTTTACGCAATGTTTAATCCCCTTGATCGAAAAACCCCTGTTGAAATTACCAATTTCAGTATTGGCTCAAAACTCATCACGCATTTAATGCCTTTATTACTCGCTGAAATTCATTTATTCGACGAACTTCGCCAGCGTTTATTTCAAGTTGAGTTTTTGACCACCCTAAAAGGTCAGGCGTTAGTGACGCTTATTTATCATCGTAAATTAGATGAAAATTGGGAAGTTATCGCCCGCGAGCTTGAAGCAAAATTAAATATTCATGTGATTGGTCGTTCACGCAAACAACGAATTGTGATTTCTCAAGAATACATTGAAGAATCATTTGAAGTAAACGGTAAGACTTTTGATTATCGTCAATATGAAAACGGCTTCACTCAACCCAACGCAACGCTTTGCCAAACCATGTTGAATTGGGCGGTAGAACAAACCAAAGATCGCACCGACGATTTATTAGAATTGTATTGTGGTAATGGGAATTTCACTTTGCCGTTTTCTATGAATTTCAAACAGGTTTTAGGCACTGAAATTTCTAAAACATCTGTGAATGCTGCCAATGAAAACATTGCGCTAAATCATTTAGATAATGTGTATATCTATAAAATGTCAGCGGAAGATTTTTCAAACTCGTTATTAGCCAAAAAAGAAGACGAAACCATTTCACGTCGCGTTGCGCGCATGGACTTGTCTCAATTTAATTTCCAATCGGTGTTTGTAGATCCACCAAGAGCCGGTCTTGATATCGACAGTTGTGAATTAGTTAGACAATTTGATTGTATTTTATACGTGTCTTGTAACCCAGACACATTAGAGCAAAACATAGAACAATTAAGCGACACCCACAAAATTGTTTCCTTTGCGATGTTTGATCAATTTCCTTATACACACCATGTAGAATCTGCTGTGAAGTTGGTTCGTAAATAATGACTGATGCTGCTTTATTATTTAACGAATTAACATTACAACGCTACCCCGTTTCTAGTGACGCGTCGTTAACGGCATTTAGTCAAGCTGAAGTATTGCTTGCTAAAAAATTAGATGAACAATTTAATCAAGTCTCATTGTCAATAATTAATGAAAACTTCGGTGCATTAAGCTGTGTGTTTAATGAAAAAATACAAGACAGTTACAATGATTCGTTTTTGTCTCAATGCGCAACGTCCATTAATATTGAAGCGAATCAAAAAAAGAGCATTGAATTAAATAATGATTTAAGCGCGCTTAAAGGCGATGTCATTGCAGGATTAATTCCAAAATCCTTGAGTTTTTTTCAGTGGCAATTAGAAAAACTGAGCCAACTTAATCGCCCTATTGTTTTGGCCGGTATGGTGAAGTACATATCTAACGGACACATCGATTTAATGAATCGATATTTTGAATCCATTGATGTCTCCCGTGCTGAAAAAAAAGCACGCTGTATGATTTTGTCTGAACCTAAACAACAATCAATCAGTCAAAAAAATCCAAGCTTAGAATACAACGGGGTTCAATTGAACAATTTACCCGGTGTATTTTGCCAAAAGCACATTGATATTGGTGCGCGTTTTTTTATCGAAAACTTCAAAAAGATTGAGACACACAACCAAGCAAAGATTGCAGATTTAGGTTGTGGAAATGGTATTTTGTCATTATTGATGGCAAACATGACAAAAGCTCATGCGTTAGATTTTGTGTTATTTGATGAATCAAAACAGGCAGTCGATTGCGCAAAGCAAAATTGGATGTTAAATAAGTTTGATGAAAGTGCGCACAGTGCGCAGTTTATTCAAAATGACGGACTGTTAAATCAAGAAGCGCAATCTTTCGATTTTATACTTTGTAATCCCCCGTTTCATCAAAACCACACAGTGGGCATTCACATCACTCAAAGCTTAATCAAACAGGCTAACTTTAGTTTAAAATCAGACGGGCAATTTTGGGTGATTGCGAATCGACAATTGCCTTATTTAGGTGAATTAAAATCGCACTTTAAAGACGTAAAATTAGTCAATCAAAATGCGAAATTTAAGATTTTTGTAGCATATAACTAATTAACACCTCAATTATTTATTGAGGTATTTTAATTTTACCCTTGATTACAGTCACTACGCCACCTGCAACTCTGACATTAATTTCAGCTTGTTTTTTATTATCCATCTCAACATGAATATGAGACTGTCGAGATTGAGTTGCACCACGCTGCACTTCAAAAGAATGAGTACCCTCTTGCACAGAATCGTGGTAACACAAATACGATGCAAATCCTGGCATTAATGAACCCGTTGGTGGGTCAAAGTTATTAGCAAAATCCGGACTCACAATTCTTGAGTGAAAATCCGCTGTATTTGAATCCGTATTATTTGAGAATAAAAACATACCTTTCACTAACGACGAAGTTAACGATGATTGAATCCAAAGATCTTGATTCACTCTTGCCGCTCGAACTGCATTATAAGATTTAATGGGCACAATAAGATAAGCGCCTTGAGAGTCTACAACCATAGGTTCAAACCTCTCAAAACAAACATCTTCAGGAATTAAATTCAAAATATCGGCAATTTGTTGATTTGTTGGCGCCATTCGATCCTCAACTGCTTTTACAGTTTGAGCGATGGTGACAAAAGATTCTCCATTTTGAGCTAGCACATGAGTATCAAAAAAATGTCCATTTGGAATAATAAACTTTACCTTTCCATCATCTGGAATTTGCCCCTCACATTCATTTGCAAGAATTTGTGTGGCCGCCATAACACAGTGAGTGGTTAACGGCACTTCTCCTGTATGTGAAAAAACTTTTGCATTCTTTTCAGCGCCATCACTTAATTTAACAAAAACAGTTAATGTCAGTGGATTTTCTTGAGCCAGTGTATGCATCTGGTAATCAGTTAATTGCTGATCATCCACAATTACTGTCATTGGCGCCCCTTCAAAAGCTTGATCTGCAAAAATATCAACAACAAAGTAAGATAAACTCATTATTTAGTGAACCCCATAAATTAATTATCAAAAGTACAATCTACCTATTTTCAGATAATTTTCCACCCCAAACTGGCTTTTTTTGTACTTATGGTCTTTATTTAAACCGTTATAGAACAACAATGGACACAAAAATGATTGATTCAATTTGGGATAACACCATAAATCAAGCAATTTACAGCTTACAAACTTGCACAAATAAAGATAAAAAATACATATTAGTAGCTAACTGTTTTCAAAACTCAATTCAATCAAATGACGTTTCAATTAATACAGCATTACCCTCGCAACGACAATTATCTAGTGCCCTGAATTTAACATTGGCGACTATCAATCGGGTGTATCAACATTTAGCATTGCTAAGTTTCATTCAAAACCTTCCTGGAAAAGGCAGTTTTACGTGTTATCAAATTCAAACCCAATCAAATTCTATCAATGAATCATCCCTTCGTTTTGATACCCGCAAACTTCGCTGCATTTTGATGAATGATAATTCATTTGCTTCTTCATCATCAAACACTATAAACACTGATATACAACAGATACTGGATATTTGGTTTGATCAATTACACATGCCATCCCAAGATCGTAAAACCAGATTGACTTCCAATATTTATGAATCCTTAGATTTTTGTTTTTCAACACTTCTCACTTCAAAAGACACAGTATTATGTCTTAATTTAACGCACCCAGGAATTTCAAAAATCGCATTAAATCACCAAGTAAAATTAAAATCCCTTTCTTTTAAAAATGATGAATTGAATATTGCTGTTATAGAACAATATTGTAAAATTTATCAGCCTAAAGCGTTCTTTATACACAGCCACACCCATACACCTACTGGGCTGACGCTTAGTAACACTCAAAAAAATGAAATTGCTGTACTCTGCAAAAAATATCAAGTCTTTATTATTGAAGATGCCAGTTTAAACTGGCTTGAAAGACCTAAACTTAATTTTTCAAACCTTTTGCCTGACACGACTATTTCACTTTGTTCTACAACAGTTTTATTCGATTCAATCACACACTATTGCGCGATTCAATACCCAAATGTTTGGGATTTTGACTTCCAAAATATCATTCAAAGCCAATCAAATATTAATGAAATTCACGCCAACTCTTATTTGAAAAAACTATTTACAAATGGAGATTTTTTTAATTCCTGGCAAGCAAAACACAGTCAATTAAATGATTTTGTTTTTACTCACGTATTTCCTAAGTGCAAAACAATTGCCTCACTTAAGCAAAATGTGAATATTTTTCTAGGTATAATGTGGATTGAATGCGAAGACGAACAAAGCAGCGAACAATTAAAAATGGCATTGGGTAATCAAGAAATTATCAGTTTAACCCAAGAGATTTTTCTTTTTGATTATCAGCCCCAGTGGTTAAAGCCATTTAACTCTGAGGCAATGTATGGTGTAAGATTATGTTTCGCTCATCTACCCTTTCCAGAAATTGATAAATTATTTCTTTTGATAGACCAATGCTTGTTTGATTTGAGCCCATCGCTTCAATATCAGCGACATGATAGAAATCATCAATACCCAAACCAAGTTAATATGCCCTAACTCTATATTATTTGCTGGTACGCCTTTTCCTGTGATCCATGTTTTATACTGAGATAGACGTGTAAATACAGTTGGATAACCCTCAAGGGCGCAAATCTCAACACCAAAACTGACTAATCCCACCAACTTCCATCTACCGGCTATATTAATAATTAACGGCCCACCGCTATCGCCGTCGCAGGCATCATGAATGCCATCCCCACCAGCACACATTTGAGTGTCCTCTAACTGAGTAAACGGATCAAATATTTCTTTGCAAGCAGCCGGCAAAACATAACTTAGGTTTGTCATTTGTAATTGATCAGGATAATAGTAAAACCCATCACGTAAATCTCTGCCCCAACCGGCTAATAACAAATAATGACTAGGTGTTATCAATGATTCTTTACCCTCACTTATTATTTCAATGGGGTTAAATAACACAGGCTCAACTAATTTAATCAATGCAATATCGTACTTATAGTCTTCTGAGCTTGCATATAACTCATGTACGATTATCTGTTCGACAGGCTCAAATTCCACAACCTCCCCTAATTGATACTCCCCCAAAAATAAATTTAACGCTTGGGGCTCAATCACTTCAGATGAAACCGTGACGCAATGCGCTGCTGTTACTAACCACTGCTGATGAATTAAAGCAGCCGCGCAGCTAAAAACAAAACTGTCAAAGCAACCATCAGCATGTAAGCAAACAGAGTTATTATGGGAAACATACATTCCCGCCATCCAAGGTAGCGTTAGGTTCACATCTTGGCCAGACAAAATCTTACCTTTAATGCCGTTTGTTTTAGTATCACTTGAAATAGAATATCCAATATGACATACCATTAAACTCAGCATGCAACTCAAAAACAATTTTTTCATATATACAAACTTTATAAAAACATCTAAATTCAGTATAGCGACAGCCAACCAGAAAAAGCCAACTGACTATGAATATAAGTAATTTTTTAATTGAACATGAATCCTACATCCGCTTATTCTTCTTTTTTTTAGCCTTGTTTATTTTTGGGTTGATTGAAAGGATTCATCCTAACCGCCCCCTCACTCAAAATAAAACCTCACGCTGGCTGCATCATTTATTTTTAATGATAATAAATAGTGTAATTTTACGTTTTGCCACCCCCATTGCAGCGATCAGCGCAGCTATTTACGCTCAAAATCATCAAATTGGGTTATTTAATTATTTCGAAATCCCATTAACATTGAATGTTATCTTATGCGTGATTTTGCTTGATTTATTCATTTATTGGCAACATCGATTATTCCATGTGATCGATTTTTTGTGGGCCATTCACAAAGTTCATCACGCTGATTTGGATATAGATGTAACAACTGCCGTTAGGTTTCATCCAATAGAGATGGTTATGTCTTTAATGATTAAATTATTAGCCATTTTAGTGTTAGGCGCACCGGTTATTGCTGTGGTGATATTTGAAACATTATTAAACGTATTAGCTATGTTTAATCACAGCAATATTCGCCTACCGACTAAATTGGATAAAATTTTGAGATACGCAATTGTGACAAGAAACGTTCACGAAATTCATCACAGTACAAATTTAAAAGACAGTCAGAAAAATTTTGGCTTTCATTTAATTTGGTGGGACATATTATTTGGCAGCTATAAAGTCCAAGCAGATGATGAAAATTTTGTGATAGGTTTAGAAGAATTACAAGACAAACAAGACACTCAACCTATTTTTTCGATATTAACTTTACCTTTTAAGAAGCGCTCATGAAATCAAAAATAATTAAACTATTAATTCTAGCTCTACTGATCACAGCCATTACCTGTGTGTTTATTTTTCGCGAACACATTAATTTTGAAGAACTTCAAACTTGGTTAAAAAGCTTAGGATATTGGGCACCGGTTATATTCATTTGTATCTACATTGTCTCGACTGTATTTTTCATTCCAGGCTCACTGATCACGCTTGCTGGTGGTGCATTATTTGGCCCTATATTTGGTACATTATTTACATTAATTGGCGCTACAATCGGTGCATCCATTGCATTTATTATTTCTAGATTTGTCGCTCGTGATTGGATTGAAAAAAAATCAGGTGACCGATTAAACCAATTACAAGCTGGGGTCGATAAAGAAGGCTGGCGATTCATTGCTTTTGTACGCTTAGTGCCTGTATTTCCTTTTTCATTACTTAATTACGCACTTGGCCTAACTCGTATTCGTCTGAGCGTGTATGCCATCACCTCATTTATTTGTATGGCACCAGGCAGTCTTGCTTACAACTATTTAGGACACGCAACGGCTCAGTCGTTAAATGGCCAGAGCGATCTGCCACAAACGATTTCACGTATTTTTATAGCCATTGGTTTATTGGCTTTTGTTATTTATATTCCAAGAATCATTAAGAAATTTAAAAAAGCCGAACAAGCTTAATTTTTTATTAAACAAAAAAAAGACCGAATATTCGGTCTTTTTTATTTTTTCAATCTCAAATTCACATTTAGAAAATAGTCTTTTCTACAAAGTTGTGAACCGCTTTAAGATCATTCTCTAACACACTGAATTTCTCTTCACGCTCCATTAAATCACTTAAATGCGCTGGCAAGCTTGGCGAAACTAAGCCCGCTTTTTTGATTGCATCTGTAAATTTAACTGGATGTGCTGTTCCCAATGTAATCATTGGAATATTCATGTCACGACGTGTTTCACGAGCGGCTTTAACACCAATAGCCGTATGAGGGTCAAGCAAGTATTCAGACTGTTCAAACACTTCTTTAATGGTGTCAGAGGTGGTTTGATCATCAACTGCGTATGAATCGAATAATTCACGTGCTTTAGACATTTTAGCTTCGTCTAAAGAAACGGTTTCAGATCCCATTTTTTCCATTAGTTCAGCTAATTTTTCGCCATTGCGATCTTCAAGATCAAACAATAAACGCTCAAAATTACTAGAAACCACGATATCCATTGATGGCGATAACGTGTGTTGTAAAGGGTGCTTTTCGTATAAATTTTTGCTTAAGAAACGATGTAAAATATCGTTTTTATTGGTTGCTACGATTAATTGCTTAATAGGTAAACCCATTTTCTTAGCAATGTAACCCGCAAAAATATCACCAAAGTTACCAGTCGGTACTGAGAATGCCATTTCGCGTTTTGGGCCACCTAAGTTCAGTGACGCGTAAAAATAATAAACGATTTGTGCAACAATTCTCGCCCAGTTAATTGAGTTAACCGCAACTAAACGACGCTCGCCACGTAAGAAAGACTGATCAGCAAAGGATTGTTTAATCATTTGCTGGCAATCATCAAAGTTACCTTCAATGGCGATGTTATGAATATTATCACCTTTTATGGTGGTCATTTGACGACGCTGAACTTCAGATACACGGTTATGCGGATGCAAAATAAAGATATCAACATTTTTACATGCTTTTGTGCCTTCAATAGCCGCAGATCCAGTATCACCAGATGTTGCGCCCATGATCACAACTTTCTCATCACGTTTTTGTAAAGACTCATCTAAAAGACGACCTAACAATTGTAATGCGAAATCTTTAAACGCTAATGTTGGACCGTGGAATAATTCCAACACGTATTCGTTATGATCAATTTGCTGCAATGGCGCGACGGCTTTATGCGCAAAACCTGTGTAGGTTTCTTTTAAGATACGCTTTAAGGTTTTTTCATCAAAGCTGTCACCCACAAATGGCGAAATCACTTTAAATGCTAATTCGTGGTACGGTAATTCTGCCCAAGACTGAATTTCTTCTTGGCTAAATTGTGGAATGTCTTTTGGAACGTATAGGCCGCCATCGCTTGCTAAGCCTGTTAATAATACGTCTTCAAAATTTAATTCTGGCGCTTGGCCTCTTGTGCTTATGTATTTCATTTTCTTAACCGTTTAAATGTTCAACACGAATGCGGACAACTGGCTCAACCACATCGTCTAATGCTTCTAATTTTTTGATTGCTGTGTTCATATCCTGTTCTTTTACTTTATGCGTTAACATAATCACAGGTAATGTTTTTGCGTCTTCAGCAGGCTCTTTTTGTAAAATCGCTTCAATATTAATGGCGTTTTCACTCATAATTTGAGCGATTTTCGCCATTACGCCGACTTTGTCTGAGACTTCAATTCTAAGGTAAAAACCCGTTTCAGATTGATCTACATCTAAAATTTCAATTGAATCATCAATTTCACCAAAGCCTAAATGCGGTACTGGGCGAGCGTTTGTGCCGACTAATCTTGCAACATCTACGATATCAGCAATCACCGATGAAGCCGTTGCTGTATCGCCAGCGCCTGCGCCAGAATACATAGTTTGACCCACTGCATCGCAGTTAACTAATACTGCGTTTAACACGCCATTTACGTTAGCTATTAATGATTTTTCAGGGATTAACGTTGGGTGAACACGCATCTCAATGCCGTTTTCACGCTTAACCGCTACACCTAAGTGTTTGATTCTATAACCTAGCTCTTCAGCGTAATTGACATCTTGTGCTGTAATTTTGCTGATGCCTTCTGTGTAGGCTTTTTCAAACTGTAATGGCATACCAAAAGCGATCGACGCTAAAATCGTTAATTTATGTGCCGCATCAATACCTTCAACATCAAATGTTGGGTCCGCTTCTGCGTAACCTAGCTCTTGTGCTTCTTTTAATACATCTTCAAACGCACGACCTTTGTCACGCATTTCAGTCAAAATGAAGTTACCTGTACCGTTAATGATACCTGCCAAGCTTGTTACTTTATTAGCAACCAAACCTTCACGCATTGCTTTGATGATTGGAATACCACCAGCAACCGCTGCTTCAAAATTAACCGTTACGCCCTTTTTAGACGCTGCTGCAAAAATCTCATTACCATGTACAGCAATTAATGCTTTGTTTGCTGTTACAACGTGCTTTCCGTTTTCAATGGCACTCATTACGATTTCTTTTGCTAAATCGTAGCCGCCAATTAATTCTACAACCACATCAACATTTGGGTCTATAGTCACTTCTAGTAAATCTTGAGAAACCGTAATGCCCGTGTAGTCATAGCCTTCTTTAACAGTACGCATACCAATGTGCGTAATATTAATTGGAAAACCTGCTCGCGCGCTAATTTGAGCTTGGTTATCTCTAAGAACACGATATGTGCCTCCACCAACGGTACCTAAACCGCACAATCCAACATTTACCGATTTCAATGTATTACCTCAAAAATTAAATACAAAAAAATAGACACCCGAAGATGCCTATACATAAAAATTATTATTTGTTATATACCCAACACTTTTGCTAAATCAGCAGCCGGTCTATATCCAGGTATGATTTGTCCATCTTCAGTAAAGATAGAAGGTGTACCTGTCACACCCACTTGGCGACCTAACTGATACTGTTGCGCCACAGGATTGTCACAAGTTTGCATTTTTACTGACTGATTACTTTTTAGCATTGTCATCGTTTGCTGCTGATTAGGCGCACACCATGCAGTAACGATTTTATCAAAGGAGTTGCCACTTAGACCAGCTCTTGGGAATGCAGCGTATTTAATTTCAATCCCTAGATCTAAGTATGACTCTATTTCAGAATGTAATTTTCGGCAATATCCGCAATCAACATCGGTAAATACAATCACTGACGCTTTCACCTCACCCTTAGGGGAGAAAATAACAAGATCATCGCGGCTCATTTGATTTAGCAATGGCAATCGATCTTTAGATTTACTTTGCTCTGCAATCTCTAGAGTTTTAGCAGTTAAATTTGCCACTTCGCCATTATTATTTTGAAACAACCCCAAATTACTGCCATAAAAGAAATAACTTCCATCTAATGTAGTATAAACAATCGTACCTTCATTAAATAACACTTCATAGACACCATCAATAGGCGTTGCTTTAGCATTGGTGATCACCGCATCTCTAGAAAAAACAGCCGAAAGCGATTTAGTGAGTTGGACTTTTAAATCCTTTTCAGATATTGGTGCAGATACTGCAGCTGCGGCTTCGATATGAGGTGCGACGGATTGCTGTGTTTCTGTTGCTTTAGATTGCACAAAACCTAAGGATACAAACCCGATAAGTATTGCCACAATTATTGAGACGATTGTTAACTTCATTTTATTTCTCCAAACCAAAAGGGTTTTGACAGCAAAAGGACGCAATAGTTTATAGGGTTCAAAAAAAAAAGGTAGCCTAAGCTACCTTTTTTTTGCGGATTAGCAAATTGATTCAAAAAAAATCAATTATTTTATCCAATAACGATTAACCTTTACGGTTTAAACGCTCTTTAATACGAGCAGCTTTACCAGAAAGCTCACGTAAGTAGTACAATTTAGCTTGGCGTACTGCGCCACGACGTTTAACTTCAACGCTTTCTACTAATGGGCTGTAAGTTTGGAACGTACGTTCAACACCAACACCATGAGAGATTTTACGTACTGTAAACGCAGAGTTTAATCCACGACTACGAACGCCAATTACAATACCTTCGTATGCTTGAAGACGCTCACGAGTACCTTCTTTTACTTTAACTTGTACAACAACTGTATCGCCTGGGCGAAAAGCTGGGATTTGCTTTTCAGTTTGTTCAGCTTCGATAGCCTGAATAATGCTGTTTTTGTTGCTCATTATGACAACTCCTGTTCTGCGCGATTTAATGTTAAAAAATCACATTTAAATTCATCTAATAATATTAACTGCTCTGGGGTTAGCGTTAGTTTCTCCAGTAAATCTGGTCGATTTACCCAAGTATTTCCTAACGACTGTTTTAAGCGCCATTTACGAATATTTTCGTGATGACCACTTAACAAAACCTTCGGCACAGTCTGGCCATTCAATTCTTCTGGACGCGTATAATGCGGACAATCTAATAAACCTTCGACAAACGAATCTTCTAATACTGACGATTGCTTTCCAAGTACACCAGGTACTTGACGGGAAATAGCATCCATAAACGCCATCGCCGCAACTTCACCACCACTGAGAACAAAATCTCCAAGAGACCATTGTTCGTCTACAAACTGTGTAATGACTCGCTCATCGATACCTTCGTAACGACCGCAAATAAAAATCAATTTGTCAGTTTGTGCCAACTTTTCAACGCCTTTTTGCGCCAATGGTTGACCTTGAGGTGAAAGATATATCACTTTTGCATCGCTTCCGATCTGCAATTTTGCAGCTTCGATGGCTTTTTGCAAAGGCTCAACCTTCATCAACATTCCGGGACCACCACCAAACGGTCGGTCATCCACGGTATTGTGTGCATCTGTAGTAAAGTCGCGCGGATTAAAAAAATCCACTTTTAGCAAATCAGATTGAATTGCTCTTCCCACTACCCCTTCGTTACAAAACCCATCAAACATGGATTCAAACAGGGTAATGACACCAAACCACATTTTACTCACTTAAAAATCCGGATCCCAATCAACTTCGATTTTACGTTCCTCTAAGCTAATCGATTTAATCACCTCACCAAATAGATAAGGGATCATCCGTTCACGCTGATCAATACTATCGCGATTGGCTTTTATCACCATTACATCGTTAGCACCGCCTGCGCTCATCATATGATCAACACGACCAAGCTTCTTTCCATCGACTGTCCAGACAATTAAGCCTTCCAGTTCATGCCAATAAAAGTCATCACGATCCAAAGAAGGTAATGCCGATTTATGAATCGCTATTTCGTAACCACCAAACTCTTTGGCAATTTCACGATCATCACAACCAACGATATGAACAACCATACCTTTGCCATGAGAACGACCTGCATCGATTTCAATACTACGCCAAGGGCCACCATTACTGATTTGCCAATCGGTGTAGTCTAAGATTTGATCCATAGGGTCAGTATATGAAAATAATTTCACCCAACCTTTAATGCCAAAGACCGACGTAATGCGACCTAAAATCACCAAATCTTGATACTTGTTCATGTTAAGAGCCCTTTAGATTATGCTTGACTCTTTTTATATTGTTTTAATAGAACTGATACACGCTCAGAAGTCTGAGCCCCTTTACTTACCCAGTACTCAATGCGATCTAAAGAGACACGAAGGCGCTCTTCTTGTCCGCGAGCAACAGGGTTAAACAAACCGACACGTTCGATGAAACGACCGTCACGAGCATTTCTGCTATCAGCTACATTGATATGATAAAAAGGACGCTTCTTAGAGCCCCCAAGTGCTAAACGAATAACAACCATTCGTATCTCCTATTTGGATAGGTTTTGAAATTACCTATCGTTCTTGTTTGGGATCAAAGGAATTTCGACCCACTTAAAATAGCGCGCGAATTATACGTCTTTTCACAAAAATAACAACCAACAAACTACATCCAAACGTTTTTTTAAATGCATAAACCATATAATTAATTAATAATTTTTACCCAAAAATCGCCATCGCGCACATACATCGGCACTTTTACACGTTTTTAAAAACAAAAAAATACCCATAGATAACATCTAACTGGGTATTTGAATTATTTTATTGATCGGATTTTCGTTGTTGATTTTTTTTAGCTAACTTTTCATCGCGACGCTGCTGCATGACTTGATTATAATCTTGGCCAATATGGGTTTCGCCACGAGCTTTTGCTAATTCGATTTGTTTTTCACGCTGTGCGAATCGATCTTTTTGATCTTGCGTTAATTTATCAAAACACTGATGACAACTGACGCCTTTTTGATATTCAGCTCGCTCTTTATCTTCTTCTAAAATGGGTCTACGACAGGCATGACATTGATCATAAATACCCTTTTCAAGATCGTGATTCACCGATACTCGCCCATCAAATACAAAACACTCACCTTCCCACATGGTTTTTTCTTTAGGTACTTCTTCTAAATATTTTAAAATACCACCTTCTAAGTGATACACCTCATCAAAACCCTGCTCTTTCATATACGCTGTTGATTTTTCGCAGCGAATACCACCAGTACAAAACATCGCGACTTTTTTGTGTTTTTTTGGATCAAAATTTTGTTTGACGTATTCAGGAAATTCACGAAAGGTTTCAGTATGAGGATCAATAGCACCTTGAAACGTGCCAATTTGAGTTTCGTATTCGTTACGGGTATCCACTAACAACACATCATCTTGACTGATTAAATCATTCCATTGATCAGGTTTTACGTACGTACCCACAATATGTTTTGGATCAATCCCTTCTACACCCATGGTCACGATTTCTTTTTTCAGTTTTACACGAGAGCGCAAAAACGGCATATCATCTACGTATGACTCTTTATAAACAGTAGGAGCAAAACGAGGGTCTGATTTTAACCAATTTAAAAACACATCCATTGATTCGCGTGTTGCGGCAATGGTGCCATTAATACCTTCTTTGGCTAAAAGCAACGTACCGCGAATATGGTTGTCGTTTAATAATTTTAATAAATTGGGTTGGATTTCTTGATAATCTTCAAGAGTGACAAAGTGATATAACGCGCACACCACTACTTTATTACTAGATGTATTAGACATTTTTTTATCTCCGCTTACTGAACCGTAAATCCAGTGCTATGAAAGTCGACTCTTTTTTGAGCCAGTGAAGTTGCAATCAAAATGATCACAACTTTAAATTTAGGAACTAAGCTCCCAAGTGTTCTCGTGCTAAATATTCTTTAGATTGCATTTCCAACAATCTTGATTGTGTTCGCTCAAATTCAAATTCGTGCTTGCCCGTTGTATAAATCTCAGTAATGGACACATCAGCTGAAATTAATAATTTAATATTGCGATCGTAAAACTCATCAACCAAATAAATAAAACGACGCGCAACGTCATCATTTTTTTCACCAAATTGAGGGACTTTTGACAAAACAACAGTGTGATAAATTCTTGCCAATTCAATGTAATCGTTTTGCGATCTAGGACCGTCACACAATTCATTAAACTCAAACCAAATTACATCTTCACACATACGACGCGCCAAAAAGTGACGACCTAAAATTTCAACTTTTGCATCAACAACGGTTAAATCAGAATCTGGCGATAACTTTTTAAAACTTTCTTCTAATTTTTGCATCGCCTCATCATTATGAGGGTGATGATACAACGTTGCTTGCTCTAGGGTACGCAATCGATAATCCGTACCGCCATCAACATTCATGACTTTTGTGTATTTTTCTAATAACGCAATAGCAGGCAAAAAACGCTTACGCTGCAATCCGTTTTTATATAAACCACTTGGAACGATATTCGACGTAGTAATCAGACATACACCACGGGCAAATAAATGCTCCATCAATGTACCTAAAATCATCGCATCACCAATGTCTGATACAAAAAACTCATCAAAACAAAGCACTTGATATTTACCAGCCAAATCATCTGCCACGATTTCTAATGGGTTTTTTTGCCCAGTTAAACCCACTAACTGCTCATGAACCAATTTCATAAAACGGTGAAAATGCGTTCTTAGTTTTTTGTCCGACGGTAATGCGTCAAAAAACAAATCCATTAAATAAGTTTTACCACGACCGACTCCACCCCAAAAATACAAACCAATTTCTGGCTCAACTGTTTTTTTAGCAAATAATTTACTAAACATTGAGTTTTTAGGAGCAGGTTTATTAATGATTTTATGAAACAACTGATCTAACGCTTCAATCGCCTCTTCTTGAGCCGGATCATAAGAAAACCCGTTATGCTCAATATCGTATTTATATTTTTGTATTGGTGTCATTAAATCTACTGCTTTATTTACGGCTAAAGAGGTCATTTACTTCACATACCACACAGAATCTATTTTTTGCAAAGTCATGGTTTCAGAACTGAATTCAGTCTTACCTTTGGATGTCATTGAAATATCAAATGCAATTACTGCTAAATCACCATCCTCTTTAACGGATTTAATTTCATAACTCGCATCATCCATCAACACAAGCATATTAGCCAAACCGCCAATTGAACGGGTAAAATCTTCAACTTGATCGGGGTGCGTCATTTTTTTAATCGCATCGATGTCATTATCAATAAACATCGCTTTTAAATACGCTTCGCCACTTTTTTGAGCATCCATTGGTTTGTCTTTACACCCCACCAATAACACCAAAGAAATTAATAAAACATAAACAAATTTCATATTATTCAACCTTTATTGTTTTGCGTTTTTTACTAAAAAAATCAATCATAATATTTTGACACTCATCTTTTAAAACATCAGATGTAATTAATATTTTATGATTTAAAAAGGATTGTTCTAGTAAGTTTAAATGACTGTGAACACAGCCTGTTTTGGATTCTTTAGCACCGTAAACCACTCGCGCTATACGAGATTGAACCAAAGCACCACAACACATCATACAAGGTTCAAGCGTGACGTATAATGTACATTGATTCAAACGATAATTATTAAGCACTTTACAAGCTTGCTCTATCACCACCACTTCAGCGTGTAACATTGCATTATTTTTAGCCACACACTGATTAAACCCTTTTGCGATGATTTCATTTTTATAAACCATCACAGCACCAATAGGCACCTCACCTTCAATAGCAGCAAGATGCGCCTGCTCTAAAGCAAAACGCATCCAGTGTTGATCGGGTTTTATTCCCATTCAATCGTAGCGGGTGGCTTAGATGACACATCATAAGCAACACGAGAAATACCAGAAATCTCATTGATGATACGATTTGACACTTTTTCTAATAATTCGTAAGGCAAATGCGCCCAACGAGCCGTCATAAAGTCAATGGTTTCAACAGCACGCAAAGAAACCACCCATTCGTAACGACGAGCATCCCCTACTACACCTACAGATTTAACAGGTAAAAACACAACAAACGCTTGGCTTGTTTTGTGATACCAATCTGCTGCATGTAATTCTTCTAAGAAAATCGCATCGGCTTCACGCAAGATATCGGCGTATTCTTTTTTCACTTCACCCAAAATACGCACACCTAAACCAGGCCCTGGAAATGGATGACGATAAACCATATCGTACGGCAAACCTAACTCAAGACCGATTCTGCGCACTTCATCTTTAAACAATTCACGTAATGGCTCAACCAAATCCATTTTCATGTCATCGGGTAACCCACCTACGTTATGATGAGATTTAATAACGTGTGCCTTGCCTGTTTTTGCAGCAGCAGACTCAATCACGTCTGGGTAAATTGTACCCTGCGCCAAGAAATCAATGCCGTTTAACTTAGTAGACTCCTCATCAAATACTTCGATAAATGCATTACCGATGATTTTACGTTTTTTCTCAGGATCCGACTCACCTGCTAATTTAGATAAAAACAATTCTTCTTTATCAGCGCGAATCACTTTGATACCCATGTTTTTAGCAAACATTTTCATCACGTCATCGCCTTCGTTTTTACGAAGCAATCCGTTATCAACAAATACACAGGTTAATTTGTCGCCAATGGCTTTATGTAAAAGCGCAGCCACAACCGATGAATCCACACCACCTGACAAACCTAACAACACTTCTTTATCACCAACCTGTGCTTGAACTTTTTCGATCAAATCACTGACGATATTGGCAGGCGTCCACAACGCTTCAGTTGCACAAATTTCACGCACAAAACGCTCAAGTAAAACACCACCTTGTTTAGTGTGCGTCACTTCAGGGTGAAATTGTACGCCGTAGTATTTGCGCTTTTCATCGCTCATTGCCGCAATTGGGCAGCTTGGTGTACTTGCTGAAATAGTAAACCCTTCAGGCATCGTACTTACTTTGTCACCATGACTCATCCAAACATCTAAAAGACCTGCGCCATTTTCAGTTTGCTTGTCGTGAGTACCTTTAAAGAACGCATCCTGTGCTTCTACTTTTACTTCTGCATAACCAAATTCACGCTTGTCTGAGCTGGATACTTCACCGCCCATTTGTAACGCCATGGTTTGCATGCCGTAGCAAATACCTAAAATTGGAATATCCAAATCAAATACAATTTGAGGTGCACGCGGTGTGTCTTCCAACGTTACCGACTCAGGACCACCAGCTAAAATAATACCGCTTGCGCCAAATGCTTTAATATCTTCTTGAGTCATATCAAATGGGTGCAATTCACAGAACACACCTATTTCGCGAACACGACGAGCAATTAACTGAGAATACTGAGAACCAAAATCTAGAATTAGAATTTTATGGCTATGGATATCGATGTTAGACATTTACTTTCCTCAAAAAAATAAACCACGCTGATCAATCTCTTCATCAGCGTGGTAGAAATACTTAATTATGTTAATTAATCCAATTAGACTAATTTAATTCAATTTGGGATTGATCTGATGGGATTCAAATTTGTGTAGGTCGAGGCGAAAAATGTGAGTTTACAACTGTAAATGATCATTTTTCAACGAAGACATACGCAAATTTGAGCGCTAGCAGGTCAATCTCAAGATTAGCCAGCGCGATAGTTAGGGGCTTCACGTGTAATTTGCACATCATGCACATGAGATTCACTCATACCCGCATTGGTAATTTTTACAAACTCAGGTTTAGTACGCATTTGTTCAATATTTGCGCAACCGGTATAGCCCATTGAAGAACGTAACCCACCCATTTGTTGATGAATTACTGCATGCAATGGACCTTTAACCGCAACACGACCTTCAATACCTTCTGGTACTAATTTTTCATTACCTTCATCTGCTGATTGGAAGTAACGATCAGATGATCCTTGTTTTTGACCCATTGCGCCAATAGAACCCATACCGCGGTATGACTTGTACGAACGACCTTGGAACAATTCGATTTCACCAGGAGATTCATCCGTACCCGCAAACATTCCGCCAGCCATTACCACATAAGCGCCTGCTGCAATGGCTTTGGCCAAATCACCCGAATAACGCACCCCACCATCAGCAATCAGTGGAATACCCGAATCTTTTAACGCAGCAGCTACATTTGAAATGGCAGTTAATTGTGGCACACCGACACCTGCAACAATACGAGTGGTACAGATTGAACCAGGACCAATCCCCACTTTAACACCATCAGCACCAGCAGCAACTAAGTCTAACGCCGCTTGAGCCGTTGCGATATTGCCACCAATAACTTCAACATGAGGGAAGTTTGCCTTGATCCACTTAACGCGATCAATCACGCCTTTTCCTAATGAATTACTTGTATGACCATGTGATGTATCCACAACAATTAAATCCACACCGGCTTCAACCAACAACTGCACACGTTCATCGGTATCAGCACCAGTACCAACCGCAGCGCCAACACGTAAACGTGCATTTTCATCTTTACATGCATTTGGAAACGCTTTGGCTTTTTCAATATCAGTAACAGTCATTAATCCAACTAAGCCAAAGTTATCATCAACCACTAATACTTTTTCAATTCGATTTTCATGCAACAAAGCTTTTACATCTTTTTTCGATGCGCCTTTTTTAACAGTGACCAATTTCTCTTTAGTGGTCATAATTGTGGAAACTTTTGCTTCTAAGTTTTTTTCAAAACGTGAGTCACGACGAGTCACAATACCCACTAAGTTGCCATTATCTAATACAGGTACACCTGAAATATTGTGTTTACGCATTAAATTAATCAATTGCTCAACAGAAGCGTCTTGCTCAATTGTAATAGGATTAACCACCACACCACTTTCATGACGCTTTACTTTTTGCACTTCTTTGGCTTGCATTTTAGCGGTCATGTTTTTATGGATAATTCCAATTCCACCTTCTTGAGCCATTGCTATAGCAAGGCGCGCTTCGGTTACCGTATCCATCGCAGAAGACATTAACGGAATATTTAACTCGATGTTTTTTGAAACTTTTGTTTTCAAAGACACTTGATTTGGCAGTACTTCAGAATAACCTGGAACTAATAGCACATCATCAAAAGTCAGTGCTTCTTGAGCGATACGTAACATTGTGGGACCTTATTTTGACTCATACAGTTAAATGTATGAATGGGTGTAATTTGATTAACTGCACATTATAATTTGTAGGCTATCAACCTGCAAACATTAATCACCCCTAAAGAAAATTACCCTTAACGCATTTCAATCTTTATTCGCTTTTCTATATAGTGTCACCTCTTTTGTTATTTAACCTATTTAGAGATCGATTCATGCAACCTTCGGCATTAAGTGTCAGCGCAGTCAATCGCCAAGTAAAATTTTTACTTGAAACCCAGTTCGGCCATATTGCCGTTGAAGGCGAAATATCCAATTTAGCCACCCCCGCCTCTGGTCATATTTATTTCACATTAAAAGATTCATCCGCCCAACTTAAATGCGCCATGTTCAAATCATCTTTGGCCCGAACAAGCTTTCACCCTAAAAATGGCGACCAAGTAGTAATTACCGGAAAACTGAGTTTGTATGAAGGCCGAGGCGATTACCAAATGATCGTGTCGTCTATGACCGTTAAAGGTGACGGCGCACTGCAACAACAATTTATCGAACTTAAAAACAAATTAGAAGGCGAAGGACTATTTGATATAAACAACAAAAAACCATTGCCTAACAACATTCAAAAAGTAGGGATTATCACCTCAGATACTGGCGCCGCCATTCATGACGTTTTAACAACCATTAGACGCAGATGGCCAATGATGGAAATATTTTTATATCCTTCTTTAGTACAAGGCAAAGACGCAGCATTAAGTTTAAACATTGCGTTTACCCAAGCGTCACAAAATATGGATCTAGATTGTATTTTACTGACGCGTGGCGGCGGCTCATTAGAAGATTTATTTTGTTTTAACGACGAAATGCTCGCCCGCCAAATTGCAAGCTGCGACATTCCAGTGATTAGTGCAGTCGGGCACGAGGTAGATTTCAGCATCAGTGATTTTGCAGCAGACGTAAGAGCGGCCACCCCAACGGCAGCTGCAGAATTAATCAGTAAAAACCAGCAAGATATTTTACAGATGCTAGAACACCAAAACAGAAGACTGACATTAAGCATCAAACAAAAATTGCAAAAATACACTTGGCAAATATCAAGCGCCACACGCGCACTTAAAAAACCAGAATCCATCATTCAACAAGCGCGTTTACGTATAGACGATGCAATGCAAGAAATTGGATCACAGGTTCAAATCAAACAAGCAGAACTGCAAACCCATTTAATTGATTTACAACATCGCCTTGCGCTTAATAATCCAGAGACAATCATAAGCGAACAACAAAACCAGCTCGATCATTTAAGTCAGTTATTGCACATCAAAATCAATCAGGTATTTAGACACAAACAAACCAAACATCACGATCAAATGTTAACCTTAAATGCATTGTCACCTCTTAATACTTTAAAGCGCGGTTACAGTATTGCCAAATCAGGTAAAACTGTGGTGACCAGCGCCAAACAACTTAAATCGGGTGACGAGTTAAGTACTGAATTTGAAGATGGATCAATCATTTCAATCGTAAAATAAACGACACCAACTAAATATTTCATAATCGATCATTCTAACCAGACTAGGATGATCTTTTAAATTCACAATACGAAAACTAAAAAATTCAGATCACATACAAATAAAAACCAACCAAAAGTCATAAGCTTCCATTATTTAACATCCAACTTAAAAAACCTCGCGTAATTATTCAGGTACTTATTATGTGATTAAGAGATTCACTTTTAATCCAATAAAAAATGTAACTATTCAGCACAATCCGTAACTGTTCAGATTGCGCTCAAATTTGTGCTGGGCAAGGCGGAAAATGTGAGCTTACACATGTAAATGATCATTTTTCAACGCAGATCAGTGCAAATTTTAGTGTGAGCTGAATAGTTACTAAAAAATTAAATTAAACGAGGCTATACCATGTTCAACAAAATCATTTCTACATTCGCAATCTGTGTAAGCGCAATTTCTTTTTCTACTTTATCTGTCGCATCCGACAAAGGCATGATTGATCACGGCATGAAACGAGACATCGTTGATGTAGCGGTGAAAACAGGCATGTTCAACACATTAGTTGCAGCCGTTCAAGCTGCAGATTTAGTTGATGTGTTAAAAAGTGACGGCCCATTTACAGTATTTGCACCTAACGATGAAGCCTTTGCAAAGCTTCCAGCTGGCACCGTTGAATCATTACTTAAACCAGAAAACAAAGATCAATTGATCGCCGTTTTAACTTACCATGTAGTAGCTGGTAAAGTCAGAGCTGCTGATGCATTAAACTTTAAAAGCGCAACAACCGTCCAAGGTCAAAGTGTTTCTATCAATGTAGTAAACGGTCGAGTAATGGTTGATGGCGCAACAGTAGTATTAGCCGATGTTGAAGCAAGCAACGGTATTATTCATGTAATAGATTCGGTAATTTTACCAAAATAAATTTTAACTCATTAATAAAATTAATGACAAAGTTAAAATCAGTGGACAAAAACAAGCACCCCCTTCTTGTTTTTGTCCTTTTATCACCCCTCTCCCAATTATTTTCTCTTCGTTATTACAAACCTGTACGTTAATATCATTGTTTCACTATTTAGAAATGGAATTAACATGCAGCTCATCTATTTTATAGGACTGATTATCTTAGCCGCTATCTGGGGCGCATCATTTTTATTTATGCGTGTCGCCAGTCCCGAATTTGGTCCTTTTGCATTAAACTTAATTCGCATAACGGGGGCTGCATTAATTTTATTACCCCTGTGTTTAAAACCCGACTTTAGGCAAACTCTTAAAAAATACTGGTCGCACTTTATGCTATTAGGTGCAACCAATTACGCCATTCCTTTTACATTATTTTCTTACACAAGCCTGACACTAAACTCTGGTTTCACTTCATTAATAAATGCAACCACGCCTATTTTAACGGCAGTAATAGGTGTCAGTTTCTTTCAAAATAAAATTCAAGTTAAACAAATCATTGGTTTATTATTAGCGTTTTTAGGCATTTATATCGTTTCTATACAATCATTATCTTTATATTTAAACGGAACATTGTTAGCAATTTTTGCAGGATTAATAGCAACAAGCGGTTATGGCTATTCATTATTACATGCAAAAAAATATCTACACGAATTAAAAGCCCTTGAAATGACCGCTGGAGGATTATTTTTTGGTGGCCTGTATTTAATTATTCCAGGGGTTATATATTGGCCACAACAAATACCAAGCACACAAAGCTGGTTATCAGCTTTTGCATTAACCATATTATGTACGGTGATCGCATTTTTGATTTTTTTCCAAATAATTAAAAAACTCGGCGCACTGGCAAGCTCTACCGTTACATTTTTAGTTCCTATATTTGCTATTTCTTGGGGAGTTTTATTGCTAAATGAAACCTTATCGCTGCAAATAATATTGGGGATTATTGTGATTTTAACGGGAACGGCACTTGTGGTGTTTTCAACAAAAAAACAATAGTTCAAACGATAAATTATTTACAATCATCAATAAAATTATTTATCACCTATTAATATTTTGCTAATAATACCGGAAATTAATTATGAAAAAATCAAACATCCCATTCCAAACCATTGACTGAAAAAGCATCCCCCAAACTGAACATTTCGGTACAACAGGAATCGCATATTGGAAAACCATTTAATTTTCAGGATTACGCGTTAGACATGTTGAATATTCAAAAAACTATGAAGCGGATCACTGGTGTGAACTTCGCCATATTGTTTATTGTCAGGAAGGTATAGAAGGTATAGAAGGTATAGAAGGCGAAGTCATCAATGAATTTAAAAATGGCACCCAATCGGTATTAAAAAAAGGAATGTCTTATATTGTTTCAGACAATCTTAGCTCGCATCGATCTCTTTCTAAAAAAGGCGTAAAACTACTAATTATTGATGGCGATTGCTTATCATAAGTTTGAATTTCACAAACAACACAGTCACAAGCTCAACCCTAGACCACTGTATAAAAATCCAGTATAGTGCCATCCTTTATTTTTTGAGAGATAGGCATCCATGAGCGGTTTAAAAAATATCATTGTGCAAGGCGCACGCACCCATAACCTTAAAAACGTAAACGTTGAAATTCCCCGTGACAAATTAACCGTTATTACGGGTTTGTCGGGTTCGGGTAAATCGTCATTAGCGTTTGATACGTTATACGCTGAAGGTCAGCGTCGTTATGTTGAGTCCCTTTCTACCTATGCTCGTCAATTTTTATCAATGATGGAAAAACCAGAAGTTGATCATATTGAAGGCCTGTCTCCTGCAATCTCAATTGAACAAAAAACCACAAGCCACAATCCTCGCTCAACCGTAGGCACCACCACTGAAATATACGATTACCTGCGCTTATTATTTGCTCGCACCGGTGATCCAAAGTGTCCTGAACATGGCGAGCATCTTCAAGCTCAAACCATTTCACAGATGGTTGACCAAGTTTTAGAATTACCCGAAGGCAGTAAAGTGATGTTGGTTGCGCCTTTAATTCGCGATAGAAAAGGCGAGCATGTTCATGTGTTTGCCAATTTACAACGCGATGGTTTTGTTCGAGTGCGTGTTGACGGAACGGTTTGTGACATTGATGATTTACCCAAATTAGACAAACGTAAAAAACACAGCATTGAAGTGGTCGTCGACCGTTTCAAAGTGCGCAGTGATATAAAACAACGTTTATCAGAATCTTTTGAAACCTGCATAGAATTGTCAGATGGCTTAGCGATTGTGATGCCGATGGAAGGCGAAACCGGCGAAGAGCTTTTATTCTCAAGCAAATTCTCGTGCCCTGTTTGTGGATACGCCATAGCAGAGTTAGAACCTCGTATGTTTTCGTTTAACAACCCAGCAGGTGCTTGCCCAACCTGTGACGGTTTAGGTGTTAAACAATATTTTGATTTAAAACGCATCATTGTTGACGATAATTTAAGCATGGCCGAAGGCGCTATTTCAGGATGGGATCGAAGAAGCGCGTATTACTTTTCACAAGTTGAAGGCCTTGCTGATTTCTTTAAAGTGGACATTGACAAACCCCTTAAGAAACAACCTAAAAAATTCTATAACGCTTTAATTCACGGATCAGGCGATCAAGAGATTGCATTTTCTTATATCAATAGCCGTGGCGACGAGTACAAGCGAAACCATCCGTTTGAAGGCGTGGTGCCTAATATGGAACGTCGATATCGCGAAACCGATTCTCAATCAGTACGTGACGACTTAACCAAATATTTAGCAGAACAACATTGCCCAGATTGTAACGGCAGTCGTTTAAAAGAAAGCGCGCGCAATGTATTCATTGACAATAAAACCATATCCGATACAACCAGCCTTCCGATTGGTGAAGCTAATGAATACTTTGGTAAATTAAAACTCAAAGGCGCTAAAGGTCAAATTGCCGATAAAATCTTAAAAGAAATTCGTCAGCGTTTGTCTTTTTTAGTGAATGTCGGGCTTGAATATTTATCTCTTGATCGCTCAGCAGATACGTTGTCTGGTGGCGAAACTCAACGCATACGTTTAGCCAGCCAAATTGGCGCAGGTTTAGTAGGTGTCATGTACATATTAGATGAACCCTCCATTGGCCTACATCAACGCGATAACGAGCGCTTACTTCAAACGTTATTTCACTTACGTGATTTAGGTAATACAGTGATTGTGGTTGAGCATGACGAAGACGCCATTCGCCAAGCGGATTACGTTTTAGACATTGGACCTGGCGCGGGTGTACATGGCGGCAACATCATTGCCTCTGGGACACCCAAACAAGTGATTAAAAACCCTAACTCAATAACAGGACAATATTTATCAGGCAAACGTGTCATTAAAGGCCCTGATAAAATCACCCCATTTAATCCTGAAAAAGTATTAAAAATTACTGGCGCATCAGGAAACAACTTACAAAATGTAAACCTTGAAATTCCAGTGGGATTATTTACAAGTGTGACCGGTGTATCAGGATCAGGAAAGTCGACACTTATAAATGGAACATTATATCCATTAGCCGCAACCGTATTAAATCGAGCGACGACGTTAGACGCTAAACCTCACAAAAAAGTAAGCGGATTCGAGCATTTCGACAAAGTCGTCGACATAGACCAATCCCCTATTGGCCGCACACCAAGATCAAACGCCGCGACTTACACTGGTTTATTTACAGGTATTCGTGATTTATTTGCAGGTACTGAAGAATCTCGTGCTCGCGGTTATAAAGCAGGTCGATTCAGCTTTAACGTAAAAGGCGGTCGCTGTGAAGCCTGCCAAGGCGACGGTTTAATTAAAGTAGAAATGCATTTCTTAGCCGACATTTACGTACCCTGCGACACCTGTACAGGCAAACGTTACAACCGCGAAACCTTAGAAGTCACATACAAAGGCAAAAACATCCACGAAGTATTAAGTATGACTGTCGAGGACGCCTGTGAATTTTTCACCCACATCCCACAACTTTCAAGAAAATTAATAACCTTGATGGATGTAGGCTTGGGTTATATAGGCATCGGCCAAAGTGCCACCACATTATCAGGCGGTGAAGCACAACGAGTAAAACTAGCCAAAGAATTATCTAAACGCGACACAGGCAATACGTTATATATTTTGGATGAACCCACCACAGGTTTGCACTTTGCAGACATTCAAATGCTATTAAATGTATTACATCGTTTACGTGATCACGGCAACACCATAGTAGTGATTGAACATAATTTAGATGTCATCAAAACATCCGACTGGGTGATTGATTTAGGACCCGAAGGCGGATCAAAAGGCGGACAAATTATTGCAACCGGCACCGTACAAGAAGTTGCCAATAATAAAAAAAGTATTACCGGTGGATTTTTAAAACAAATGATTGGGTAAAAATTTTAGCTAAAACAAAAAAGCCGATATCTGGTTAAATAGATATCGGCTTTTTTGTTTAAAATTCAAAATAATCTTACTACAACATAATCTTACTACAACTACGGCTTCAAAATAATTTCCATTCGCTTAATTTTCAAATCAATTATTTTATAATTTTTAGGGTATGTATTAGGCATATCATCATTTGCTGTTATCCCTTCTGCTGCATGAATTTCATTTTGACGATAGTTACGATACACATCGGTACTTTGCGTTTCTGCTACCATTTTTACTTCATCAACGGATTCATTCGCTAATTGCGCCGCTGTTCGATCTACAGGAATGTAGTTTTGATCTTTTTCAAATAACCACATATTTTCATATGGCATTTCAATGCGGATCCATTGATCCATGTATTTTGGATCAATACTTAAATTTGCTAATGCTACTTTTGCACCTGGCCCATCACCTTTTGCAATTTCAAATGCAACATTTAAATGTCCTACATCCATATCCTGTACTTCTGCTTGAGTTAATGGAAATGCAATACTTGAGTCAGGACCATAAATATCCATTAATTGTTGTGGCGTTAGGTATTCTGTATTTTGTGAACTAATGTATAGGTCTATAACAAATGAATGGATGTCTCCAAATTGTATGTTGTTTAATACAGAATAATCTAAACCGTTTGCGTGCTGGTTATGCCAATCAGAATAACGTTTTACTAATATGTTGGCATTGGTTAATGCTGATGCACACCCTGTAGAAGGCGAACTGACATTGGTATACATGTTGTAATTATTCGCTGTAATATCTGCAAAGCGCGAGTTGGAAGCAGTAATATGATTCCATCCTGGTTGTGTCACACTGGTACCGTTTTGATCAACTAAGATTGCTCCGCTATTTTCAATAGGTTGCTCGCTCACTCCACAGTTATTAATTTTGTATATACTCATTAACCCTGTGTCTTCTAATAATGTAAACACTTCTGGGTGGTTTGGATCTAACATTTCAGCTGTGATTGTTGTAAATTCCGTTTGCGAACTCATATTAGTTGCATCGGTGACCACTAATGCTAATTCATAATCCCCCACCTCTTCGAAGGTATATTCCAACGCACTTTGGGTGCTGATTTGTTCACCATTTACTGACCATGCATAACTGACAATAGTATTGTTACCATTCACATCAGTAGAATTTAATGCATCAAACTGTGTTGTAAATGGCGCAAAGCCTGTTTGTGCTGATACATTGATGACAGCCACAGGTGCGGTTTCTGGAATATCTTGTGCCTCTACCGAAATGCTTTGCATCACCTGCGCACCTCTAACGTCAATCACTGTTAATTCAAAATCATAAGTACCTTCGACGCTGAAGTTAAACATCAACATGGGATCACTGCTGATGAGCATATTATTGTAATACCATTGATAAACTAAACTAGAATTTGCCCCATCTGGATCATTAGAATTAGACGCATCAGCCACAACAATTTCTTTGTTGATGTCATATTTATTTGCCAAACCTGTTAACACAATTTCAGGTAATTCATTTTCATAGGCCGCCACAATCGATAAAGTCGTGGCACCTTGTGAGCCTGTATAATCAAAGACGGTTAAGGTTAAACTGTGAGTACCTTCAGTAAAACTTTGAGTAAACGTATTGTTTCGAATAAACGCATTATTACCAAAACTCCAATATTTATCTCCAATTCCGCCGTTAGTATTTGGATCAAAAGACGCATCTAAATCAAATATTAATTCCTCACCAGGTGTCACATATATTTCACCCGTTACCACCTGCCCATTTAAAGTAATTACAGCTATAGGTGGCACGTTTACTTCAACAGTTACATTAATCTCTTTTGTCACAAAATGAGATAAATTTTGTGAATCTGTCACGACTAATTTAATTACAACATCGCCTTGTGATTCAAAACGGTAATCTAATATTGCTTGCTCACCAATTAACATATCATCGGCATACCATTGATATTTTACAATATCGTTATTCATATCCGTTGAAGTTGAACCATCAAGTGTCACTGTCATTTTTGCTGAAATATCTTCGTTTGATAATTTCATAACAGCAACCGGTGCTACTGGATCTTCAACGGGCAAAATATTAATAGTATGAACGACATCATCTACCGCACCATGAGTGTCCGTAACTTCTAATTTAACTTTGTGTTCACCTGCTTCAACAAAAGTATGACTCAACTGAGAGTTAAATTCTGTGATAATCAAATTTCCATCAATCCACCATTTGTATGAAGCAATACTGTCATTAGCATCGTGATCACTTGAGCCAGATCCATCAAATAATACTTGGGTATTTTGATTCACTTGGGTTGGCGCAACGATAACCGCATTTGGATTTGAATTAACAAAGGTACTTGTCACATTAATTGTATGATTAACTGTATTAGAAAGACTGTTTGAATTAGAAATCAAAACGGAAATATTTTTCTCACCAATTGATTCAAACGACATAGTTAATGTATTACTGGACTCAGTAACCAGTTGATTATTTACGCGCCATTGATAATTTAATGTTTCAAAGGATTCAATATTTTCAACTGATGTAACCACGACACTTACCGACTCATTCACAACAGCAGTATTTGGTGCACTGACCACCCAAGTTGGATCGGTTACTTCTGGCACACTTATCATTAACGCACCTTCTGCACGGGCATTATGATTATCAGTCACTACCACTTTTACATTAACTGCATCATAATTATTTAGCTGATAACTAAACGTATTTAAATCAACATTCACATCCACATCATTTACAAACCATTGATAAGTCAATGTGTCACCGACATCTACATCATTCGCACTGGCCACAAAATTCACATAATCGCCAATTTCAGGAATCACACTATCAGTGTTTAATATTACTGTTGGAGCCATGTTTTGAGGATCGGTAATCGTGACGCTTTTTGCAGCGATGCGTGTTTGATTTGAAGAATCAGTCACACTCACTTCAACAGTATGTTTGCCTGCTGCCATAAATTTTAATTGCACTTGAGACTGTGTTTGGGAAATTAAATTTCCATCGACTTTCCAAGCAAATGTTAAGTTTGTTCCGTCTTCATTATCTGTGGACCCACTTGCATCAAATAAAATATCTGTATCAATTAATGCGGTTTCAACCGATGAGGTTAATTCAGCAACAGGGGGTAAATTATCAGCTGTTGCAGTAATGATAAAATGTTGAGTGCTGGATAGCCCCAAATTATCAATCAATTCTAAACTCACAGTAAACTCGCCCAGTGCTGAGGGAGTGAACTCTAAACGTGAATCATTGGAAATAACATCACCATTATATGTCCATATATAGGACTGAATTGAGCCATTATCCGTTGAAAGATTTGCGTTGATTACAGCAACCGATCCAAGCATAACCATTGAATCATATTGCGACGTTACGATTTTTGGTAATTGCTCTATTGTAATCATTTGAGAGGCTGTATTTTTTGCACCATCATTATCCGTTACAGTGAGTTCAATGGAGTATTTTTTTGCCTCAGAAAATTGATGTTTATGATAATTGCTAGTTGATACTAATTGGTTGTCTACTTTCCAACTAAAGGACTGAATCGTACCGTCCTCATCAAAAGATGCTGAACCGTTTAAGCCTACAAAATCATCTACAAGATATATTTGAGTGTCTATATTAATTAATGCGACGGGTTCAATGTTTGTATCATCAGGGGTGTTATCAATTATGTCGCACGCTCCAAGTAATGCTATACTCGACAATAAACATATTTTCTTTAACATTTGCGGATCTCCTAATCGGAAAGATTTAAAAAAAACGCATATTAACTTAATGTGCGTTTTGAATATCTTTTGATCAAAAAAGTTGTGAGCAACCTCACAATTAACTCTTGATGTGTAATTAAAAGAGTTACCTGTGTTCACCAATTGTTAATGAATTGATTAATCAAATATTAAAAAGCCTCAGAACGTCGATCGATTTCGATTAACCGCCACTTCTTTTAAAGTAGACAACCCTTCTTGTTGTAAATAATCATGGAATAATTCTGCTAATACGGTTTGGCCACGATTTTTTGTTCGCACCAAATACCATTGAGATTTAATAGGAAAATGCGCCACTTTTAATCGCACTAAGCTAGTGTCTTCCATATAATCTAATGTATGACTGCTTAAAATCGCCAATCCTAAATGAGCGGACACGCAATGCTTAATCGCTTCGTTACTTTCTATGGTCATTTTCGTTTTCAAAACCAATTGATGCTGTTTGCAAAAGTCATCAATGCTTCGTTTGGTGCCGGATCCTTGCTCTCGCATTAAAAATGGGAATTGACTGAGTTGTTTTAATGTAATGGATTTTTTCTTGGTTAATGCATGCCCTACTGGTGCCACTACAATTAATGGGTTATCAACAAAAGGCTCAGCAATTAAATTTTCAGATTCAGGACACTGACTAAATACATAGAAGTCGTCTTTATTTTGATTAAAGCGTTCTATAATTTGCTGACGATTGCCAATTTTTAGTTGCACATCAATTAACGGATAACGCTTACAAAATTCACCCAGCAATATAGGTAAAAAATATTTTGCCGTGGAAACAACAGCTAATTTTAAAGTACCGGACTTAATGCCTTTTAAATCTTCTATTTCAATTTTCAGTTTATTTAATGAAAAGAACATTTCATGAGCATTTTTTAAAACGGATTTACCAGCATCAGTTAAATCAATGTTTCGTGCATTTATGTTATATAATGGCAACCCTATTAAATCCGTTAAATTTTTTAATTGAATCGACACTGATGGCTGAGAAATATGTAAGGATTGCGCCACTTTTGAAATATTTTTTTCATCTGCCAATGCCATAAAAATCTGTAACTGTCTTAATGTTGGCGTTCTCATAGTCTTATTCCAAATAAAAATCCGAACCTTAGTATATAGACAAATATCTATAGTTTTAATTAAAAATATGTATTTTTATTATACTTATAAAAATCATACTATAGCCAAATCATTCATTACATAGCAGTACATATTATGTCTCAATTTCTTCCAGATATTCTTGCCGCCTTTTTTATCACCGCACTCATCGCCCAACGATGTTCAGTTGATTTACGTTTGCCCGATGCCGCCTATCAATTAATAACCTATATATTATTAATTACAATTGGCTTAAAAGGCGGCCAAGCCATTACCTCTAATGCTAATTTTTCGTTAATTGGTCAAAGCGGTTTGATTATTGTTATGGGATTAATAATTACACTCATTGCGCTGCTTATTATAAAAGTAGGCTCCAAGCTAAATAAATTAGATACCATAACATTGGCTTCACATTACGGCTCGGTCAGCGTGGGCACCTTTGCTGTTGCAGTGAGTTTTTTAGAATTACACAATATTTCCTATGAATTAACTCTTAATTTATTTGTGGCATTACTTGAACTGCCCGCCATTGTGCTGGGGTTATATTTATTAGGAAATAAACAAAACAAACTTGATTTAAAAACAATTTTTGCTCATAAAAGTTTGGCACTGATTATTATAGGCATGATAATTGGTGGATTGTACGGCGAGTTTTCCAAGCCATTGGTAGAAAATTTAAAACCGATGTTTGGTGTTATGTTGGCTTTATATTTAGTACACATGGGCGCATTAGCAGGAAGCAAAATAGCAGACATTGGTTCAAACAAAGTATTCATTATTAGCTTTGGGATTGGCATGCCATTACTGGGGGCCGCTGTAGGTTTAGCTGTAGCTTGGATGATTGGCCTAAGCCATGGCGGTGCCACATTATTAGCAGTACTTGGTGCCAGTGCATCATATATAGCAGTGCCAGCAGTATTTGAACAAGCGCACCCTAAAGCTAATGTGGCACAAGCATTATTTGCCTCACTTGCGATCACGTTCAGTTTTAACGTGATTTGGGGAATTGAGCTGTATAGTAAAGTCGCCCTTTTATTAACCCATTAAATCTAAATCAAGAGATTTGCATTGAGCAGACCTCTATTTTTTAAAGTTATAAAAAGATAACTAGCACCAAGCTATTAGCATTCAGAATGATTTTTAAAGTACGGTTTGTTATGATCAAATTTTAAACTTAGTGGAAAGTCCTGATGAATATTTCAAAGCTCAACCTCTTTTTATTAACTATTTTTGGCGCTGTTGTAACTGCTTGTGGCTCGATGCAACAAATGCAAGGCGCTTCCATTACCCCTGTTGGCGAAAAAGAATCTGTGATTGGGTTAAGTGCTACACCGGTATTTGATGAAAACACATCCGAAATGATCGTTTTTAGTGTCCTACAATATAATGCTCGACATGGCATCAACCAAAAATTGGATTTTGGTTATCATTTAAATGTACCGGTAATATTTGGCATTAACTCAGAAGACACGCCGCCAATCGCCCCATTATTACCCTCAATTGGAGCAGATTTAAAACTTCAATTTTTAAGTAATGACAATTTTGATATGGCTTTTGATGCGGGTATTAATTTATCCTTTGCCTCCTCTGCCAATTTGGGATTTATTATTTCAAATAAAAATAGTTATGCTTCCGTATTTTCACATTACGCACAAATACCTGACATTGGATTTGGCTCAAGTGATGAAGAGCGCAGGTTTTCCCTTGGATACAGTTTAACCTTCGGACATAAAGTAGAAAATGTAATTTACGAAATACGTTTACCTGTAATCAACAATGCATCCACAAATGAATTAATGGTTAGACCACCAATTGTCTCGATTGGATTAAGTTTATAAAGGAAGTAATTTAAGAGGAGCACTGACATTAAGGTTTTTATAAATGTCAGTGTTTTTTAACGGAATTGAATTAATTAAAACGGAATATCATCATCAAATGCAGAGTTTGTTTGATCAAAATTGTCAAAGGTTGTTGCAGCTTGCGGTGCAGTCGCTGCTTGTGCTAATGGTTGTGTGAATGGTTGTGCCGCCCCTATTGATTCAATTTTCCAAGCTTGCAAGCTTGTGAAACATTTTTCAGGTTTACCTGCTGGCTGCCATAAACGACCAGACAAATTAAAGTGCGCTTTAATTTCAGTGCCCACTGAATATTGATCTAACAGTGCACATTTATCTTTAATTAATTCAAGTGCAACGTAGTTTGGGTAGTCTGGGTTTACACCCTCTCCTGTTACTTTTATGACAAATTCACGCTTTGTAAATCCATTTTGTCCGTATTGCGTGGTCTCGCCCATCGAGTGAATTTCACCGGTTATTTCTAAACTTGCTGACATTTGTGAGTTCTCATGTGAAAAATAAATGATTATAACATTGAGTAATTTTTTTTGTAGCCAAAGAATCTTAACAACAATTAGTTTTAAGGCTTCACATCACTTAGCACCTGTTGATAGCCCCAAACTGTTAGCTCTTCATCAAATTCATTATTCAATAATTCATCATCAATTACATGTCGATTGGCTTGAGGCCAAGACATAACGGTAGTGATTTCAGTTTGAGAGTGACTTTTAATTTTTTGATACAATTCTGGAAATGGCATATCGGCCACTTGCAAATGAAAGCTTAATTGATGCCACTTAACAGGTAAGTGAACACGCACCTCATCCCAAGATTGAACAGATCCACCCTGTTGTTCATAGCGTGCTTGTTTGGCCGCAACGGATATATTATTAGGCACGATTACATTTAATTTAGGTAATTCAGTAATACAACACACGCACAATGTCACATCAGCATCAAAGGTTGTTTTTCCAAATAAATAGTCTTTGTTTTTAGGTGTCCATTGGCAATTATCACAGGTTTCAAGGCCTGTTTCGGTTTGGACCGAATCAATCGCTAGGTTTTCACTCCATTTTTTAACCAAGCCATGTGCATAATAAAATTCACTAAAACGAGCCACAAATCGTTTAAATTCAAAATTTTGAATCAGTTCAAATTTTCGAGCATCATCCAACAATGAAAATCCATTGAAATCCACAGAGGATAAACAATATGAACACACCTCTATTGGCGCTTGGTTTGAATGCTCATTACATCGTTCGATATTAGAAGACACCCAAACCCATAAATCTAAATTTTCTAATTCATCAGCACAGGTTGTAATATGGGCAACATTTTTAACGGGCTGCTTTAATTGTGTGTTTTCTGAATTTTCAAAAAGAAATACAAACACTGGAATTTTACGATAGGACCAAGTTTTGCCATTAAATTGTAGGTTTTTTAATTGAACAGACAAACCTTGCTGTAATGAATGTTCAAAATTTCGCTGAGTTTGTTCCTTGTTTCCTGTATTGTTTCCTGTATTGTTTTCTATTTTTTTATCTTTTGAATCATTATATTTTTTAGGTGCTGATTCTTTTTTAGAAACTTCAACCGTTTTTTTTATGGCTTTTTCCGTTTTAGAAATATCAGTTAGTTGATCTACTTCGTTTTTTATTTCAATTGACTCTTGATTATCATCGTTTAAATCAGAAAGCATTTGTTGGTTTTTATTTTCATCCAATTGTTCAAACTGAGCCATTTGAGCGGACTCGAGTTTTTCAAGCTCGCCGTCTTCAGGTAACGCATTTAATGCTGCCATATTGGTAGCATCTAGTTTTTCAATTTCATTTTCTTCTGGTAACGATTTTAAATGCGCTAGTTGAGCTTCATCTAATGTTTCTTTGTCTTCTTCTGGTAATGACTGAAATTGCGCTTTTTGATTCGCATCTAAAGACTGATCTAAAAAATCCTCTTCCACCTGAGTAGAAATTGATTTCTTTTTAAATCTTGCAGTTAAACTTGATAAGCCAAAACGCTTTTTACTATTTGTCATAATGAATGTCTCATTGTTCTAATATACTTCTAATTTTTAATTGCGAATCACTGATAATTCGAAACACGACTCGCTTGGATTGCAACCTGTCCTCTACATTATCGTTTATGATCGCTTTGGATGAGGAATACCCCACCGCTGCTAAATGGGATTTGATCCAATTTTGCTGCACCATGGTTTGCTCTAGTGAATACAAAAAACTCAAAACCGATCGCGTTCGATCTTGAGACAACTCCAGATTTTTAAAATACGCGTCGTTTTCATTTAATGAACCTGCCCATTGAGAATTTGTATGCCCTTCTAAACGTACTTCTTCAATTGAATCTTTAAAGTGTAAAATTACACTTAAGTATCTTGGAAAAAATTCAGCAAGGATCATTTTATAATCATCGCTAATTATATCTTTTCCGGTTTCAAACATCGCATCATCGCGAGTAAATACTACTGTTAAAGATTGCTGATCAATATTCACACCAAACCGATTAAGATCGTATTCAAATTCATCAATCAACGCTTGATATATTGCTAATTGAGTTTCATGATATGAAACCGCAATGGTTTTAATTTTTTCGCGCTCAAGCATTACCGAACGCATCATCAAAACAGAAATCAATAAAAACACCATCATTAGTCCTGCCATTAAATCCGACAAGCTAAGCCAATGAGAATCTTCTGGTTGCGTTTTGACCTGAGGCAACAGGCTCATTTTAATAAAGCCTGATTTTTATTCAATACCTGCTGCATTTGCTGAATCAACAATTGATAATCTCGTGTAAACTGTCCACTGATTTCACCTAATGCGTCTCCCATTTGACTAAATACTGCATCTAATTCACGTTGTAATAGCTCTTCAATTTTATCATGCTGTTTTGCGCTAAACCCATTTGCCATATGCAATTGTTGCTCTAACGATTGATTAAGCCCTTCGCTTATTTTCTCATGCAACTGTTGCTGCAATATCGAATTTTGCTCTAGGTTTTTTTCAAATTGTTCAATATTTAAATTGGCTATTTTTTCAAACGAGGTACTTTTTATATTTTGAGTATGTTCAATAAATCCTTCTAGCGCATCATTAGCTATTACAAAATCACGCTGTGTTTTTTCTACAGAGCCTGTCCATTGTTTAATATTTGCCTCAAATAATTCACTTTGTTGTATGGTTTGCACTTGGAAATCTTTTTGGTACTTTAATAAATTTTGCGTCAAATCTGTTGAAAGTAGTGATAAACATTTTTCCAAACTGGAGATTTTATCACCCATATCAGGCAACACACTATCTAACTTTGTAAGAGTTGCACTGAATTTTTCACTGTCTGATTGGATGATTTTAAATTGATTCATTTGATTGTCGTACATTGGCGTTAACGTTTCATAGGTTTGCGCTAACTTATTTATGCCTAAGTTAACTGATTCAATGACAGATTCAAATGTGTCGAAATGAGTTTGAGCGGTTTCCCACTTTTTTTGATGTAAATCTAATACCTGTTGTTGTTTTTCAATTTGCGCTTTCGCATTTACAAACACTGTTTCTACCTGTTTAAAACTGGCTGAAAACTGCTGTAAATTATCACCAAATTGAACCGTGAGATTTTCATTAAAACTACCCACTAAATCATTTAACTTAGTGACGATAGCATGGGTAAATTTCTCTGAAAAATCTTGATTAAATTCTTGTAAAAAAGTGTGTTGTTTTTCATTTTGCTGATTAATCATAGTTTGATTGGTTTGTTGAAAAACAAGAGATTTTTCTAATACATGATATAAATCATCAATGGTTTTTTGCGAAGCAGGCTGATAAGCGCTATCGGGCTTAGGTAAAACATAACCAATCATCCTGAATACAATTGAAAGTAAAATACCAAATATAGAGGTTATAAATGCGGTTTTTAAACCTTCTAGTAACGATGCAATACTCAAATCAATTTGATCTAAATTAAAAGATCTAAGTCCAATTACAATGCCTGTGAATGTCCCCAAAATACCAATTGATGTTAATGCGCTTGGAATATATTGAATAAAATCGCCAAATGTATTTTTTTTATTAAACCAAGACAGCAGTACACCTGACATAAAAATCATCAGCATCAAGCATAAAAATAAAAAAGTGATAACATTCATTCCAAAAATCATTTGTTCAAACATCATAATTAAAAAGTTCTATTAGGCGTAAATTGCAACAACAATTCTTGATAAGCAATATCATCGTTCAAGCGAATTGTGTTATGTGTTTTGATTTTAAATTGTGGCAACAATTTCATTAATCCCGTTATGGTAATAAATTCATTTTTATTTTTGCATTGTAAATTACCACTGATATTTACCTGCTTATTTAACATCACTTCAAAAGTGGCCGGGTTTTCAGGAATCATTTTATTTCGATGCATCACAAGATGAAGTAATGCACCGGCCTGCATTTTATTGGCGATTATTTGCGCTAATCGCTCAAATTGCTTTGGTGAACAATAACTAAATAAATCCCAAATCAACACTAAATCTAAAGAAGTAGCATTAGGTAATGTTAACAAACCATCACTGATCACATCATCGTTATTGCCTTTAAGTTTTCGCTGCCATGTCATAGAGGAATAGACATCTTCAACCAATAATTTTTGACAATGGTTGTCTAAATATTCCAAACTTCTATTTGTGTTTTTTCCTAAATCCAAAATCGTTGTAATGGATTTATCTTCCACTGAATCTAACAATGAATTTAATGCATGAAATTCACAGACATTTTGAGCTTGTGTGCTTTGAAAGTACGAGACCAATCCGCTTTGCTTAATACCATGCGCAGAGGGTCTTGATCCGTTCTCAGAAAACTCTAACAAATATTCAACCATATCTTTTTGCATACCCTGTTGATTCATTGAGGTATTGCGAATAGAAAATAAATCCAAGTGTTTTAAAAGCTTAATTGTTGAATGGGGAAAGCTAATTAACGATTGGTCATTTGCGGTTCCATATAATTCAAAAGTAAAATCTTGCAATAATCTGAATCTTTTTGGATAGGCTGGAATTTTACTGCCAGAATATTTTATAAAATGAAGTAACGTACCTGGTTGCAAATGCGGCTTAAGGGTTTCAAATAAACTGGAAATTGTTTCTAAACTTAAAAAATTCAATAAATCCCAGCATAAAATCACATTAAATTTCTGGGAGGCATCTTTAGGTAACAAATGCGCGTTTAATGCTGCGATGGGCTCAGCATTTGTTTTATGAATGTCATCTAAATAATCAAGTAAGTCTTCGACATAGCATCGACACTTTTTTTGTAAAAACGCCTCGGTGGTTCCTGAGCTCATTGAGCCTAAATCGAGCACAGCACCGCCTGTTGGTACTAATTGAGTAAGTACCGTAGCTAAACTTGACGAATAATGTTTATCCATTGAATTGCAACAAAGTAAAAATCTGCGAATTAAGCTTGTTGTAAAACCAAAGGCTAGGTTTTACAACAAAATATAAATTAATTTAAATTAAATTAATTCTTTTTAGCTAGCGGATCTTTATTATCATGTTTATCGGATTTATTAGAATCGTGTTTCTTTTCAGGTTGGTTATTTGATTGAGTCACCGATGGTTTTGCATCAACTTTACCCGGTGCTAAGCGTTCTTCTTGAGGTAAGTGAGGG
This sequence comes from Marinicellulosiphila megalodicopiae, assembly GCF_045862395.1. Classification (NCBI taxonomy): domain Bacteria; kingdom Pseudomonadati; phylum Pseudomonadota; class Gammaproteobacteria; order Oceanospirillales; genus Marinicellulosiphila; species Marinicellulosiphila megalodicopiae. The sequence continues at coordinate 1,790,174 of NZ_AP023087.1, read as the reverse complement.
TGCACTAATTTCGCTTTGAATTCTTCGTTGCGTTGGCGTTTTTCTTCTTCTGAATCAATCATATCCATAGAACCACGGAACTTACCACCGTCTTCTAATTGAATACGAGGAGCAATTAGATTGCCTTTTACTATCGCTGATTCTTTAATTTCAATCAATTCTTCTGCTAACACATCACCGGTTAAATTGCCGTGAATACAAATATTTTGCACGTGAATGTTTGCATTAAGTTCGCCTTCTTTTCCAATTGAAAGGTTTTGCCCAGCCATAATAACCGTACCTTCTACTTTACCTTCTATATGAAGATCCTCAGTGCCGATTAATTCACCGCGAAAACTGATGCCTTTACCGATTGTAGAACGAGCTTGAGCTGGTGTGTCTGAAACGGGCTTAGTGAATGAACTGGATGTTGATGCGCTGGATTCTTCTTTTAAGCCAGATAAAAAAGAATTGGCTGATGATTTGTTCTCTGACATAGGTGCCTCTTAAATACAGTTAGTGAATAAAATTTGTGATTCCCTGTCTGTCACGACGCACCTCCATCGCTGATAGTAGTAAAAATAAAACCAAAATGCGATAAGAAAAAAAATCAGCCTATTTTTTAAACACCCATAATTTTAAATAACACAATGAGTGTCATATATTTTTAATATATCAATGCATTCCCCCCTTGTTAACACCTTATACCCGTGCTTAAAGGGATCGAGCTACTTTTGCAATTTTTTTGACACCTTTCAATTGATTATTATGAAACAATTTGCAATCAGTTTCGCACCATTTTTAATCATTTAGCCTATTTTTTGACTTATTTTTAAGCCAATTTAAACAAACCTTATACAAAATAAATCTATCAACCTTTGATTTATATTCCTAATCGATCTATTAGATTTGTTAACTCAAACTTATATTTGCGCTCAGTATTTATTTCTAGTACGTGATTAGAAATTTAAAATCCACGGGTTTTCAAAAATAGCATAACCTGTTCAGTCATATCGTTATCCATAGAATCAAACCAAGTCAAACAAGGCCAACCTCTAAGCCAGGTTAACTGTCTTTTTGCTAACTGTCTGGTTGCTATAATTCCACGCTCAACCATTTCTTCTAAATCGATCTCGCCTTCTAGGTATTGCCACATTTGACGATAACCCACACAGCGTATTGCGTTGTGCTCTGCGGTTAAATCGCCTCGCTCATACAATGCGCGCACTTCTTGCTCAAAACCCTGCTGCATCATAATTTCGTAACGTAATGCGATGCGCTCGTGTAGTTTTTTTCTTGGTTCTGGATTGACCACAATTTGTGTCACGTCATAAGCAAACGCTTCGATGATTTTTTCATCAAAGTCTTTTGTTTGTTTTTGCATGTCACTTAATTTTTCGCCTGTTAATTCAAATACTTCTAAGGCGCGTAATAATCTTTGTTTGTGGTTGGGGTGAATTTTTTCTGCGCTTTTTGCATCCACCGCTTGAAGCTTTTGGTGCATGGTTTGTGCACCTAATTCTTCCCACTGTTTATTTAGAGTGTCTCTTAAGTTTTGATCACTTAATGGCATGTCATCTAATGGCATTAATAATGAGCGGTAATACAACATCGTGCCACCGACCAATAATGGCGTTTTGCCTCGTTTTGTAATGTCGGTCATTAATTCTAACGCTTGTTCGGCAAAATCTGCTGCGCTGTATTGTTCGGTTGGATCAATTAAATCAATTAAATGATGCGGTGCGCGTTTTAACATTTGCGCGTCAGGTTTTGCTGTACCGATGTTCATGTCTTTATAAACTAAAGCTGAATCCACACTTATAATTTCGCAATTTAGTGTTTCAACTAATGTGCAGGCTAAATCGGTTTTGCCTGACGCGGTTGGGCCCATTAAAAAAATAGCTTTTGGTTTTTGTTGTTGTTTTTCTACAGCACTCATAATTATCGGCCACGCATAAATAGTTTGTCTAACTCAGGCATGGTTAGCTGTGCAAAAGTGGGTCTACCATGGTTACATTGACCTGACCGCTCTGTGATTTCCATGTCTCGTAATAATGCGTTCATTTCTGCGATAGACAATCGACGATTCGCGCGAACCGATCCATGACAGGCCATGGTTGAAAGTATTTCATTTCGTGTGGCTTCAATTAAATCGCTGTTGCCTGCTTGATGTAAATCCATTAATACTTTTTGAATTAACGGTTCAACCTCAGACTGTGAAAGGTACACGGGAATTTCACGCACCATCACCGACTCTTGACCGGTGCGTCTGACGTCAAAACCTAATTGTGAAAAGTATTGAGCAAACTCTTCACAAGCGTCTGCTTGATGGGCGCTGACATTAATATTTTGTGGTACTAAAACTGGCTGTGATGCGATGCCACTTCTTGCGTAATCGGTTTTCATACGCTCATATGTTATGCGTTCATGAGCGGCGTGCATGTCTACTATTAATAGACCTTTGGCGTTTTCTGCCAAAATGAAAATGCCTTTTAATTGCGCTAATGCATAACCTAAAGGATGCCCTTCATTTTCATCGACCACAGGCAAACCTGTTTGATTCACTATTGAATCTGTGCCTGTCCCGTTATAAGTTTCGTTCATTTGCATCGGTTCAGACGGATGCAAATTGGCGTAGTGATGCACTTGCGATTGCGCCTCGCCTTTGGCTAATGGCTGATTACCATAACCGGCTGAAGATCCAGAACCTGATCCAGAGTTAGTTAAACTCATGGCGGTTTGTTCACGCATGTTTTCAGGTTGATTTAATGAAGCAGTGGAAAGTGCGTAGTTATTATGTGCAGGACTATGTTCGGGATTTTGCCCAGGATTTGTATTTTGATTAGCGTAATGCACTTGCGATTCTATTTGCGCATTAGGGCGAACGCTTGCTAATGCTTTGTGCAAATGATGAAACAAAAATCCATGCACGGCACGCTGTTCTCGAAAGCGCACTTCATGTTTAGTCGGGTGCACATTCACATCGACCATATTAGGATTCATCGTTAAATACAGTACATAACAAGGGTGACGACCGTGATACAACACATCACGATACGCTTGTTTAATCGCATGACTCACCACTTTGTCGCGCACGACTCGGCCGTTCACAAAAAAGTATTGCATAGACGCGTGGGCTTTTGAAAACGTCGGTAATCCAACCCAACCTTTTAACTCAATACCTTGATCATCTGCATGAATCACAACGGCATTTTGTAATAAATCTTTAGATAACAATTGCGCGATTCGGCGCTCTTGCTCTAATTGATTGTGCGCCACATTTAATGCGTAAATGGTTTTTTGGTTGTGTCTTAAATGAAATGACACATCAAATCGACTTAACGCTAAACGTTTAAATACTTCGTCAATATGATTAAATTCTGTTTTTTCGGTTTTTAAAAATTTACGTCGCGCGGGTGTATTAAAAAATAAATCCGTCACTTCTAATGTCGTGCCGTCAGGGTGTGCAGCGGGCTGTATTTGAGTGTCCATGTCTTGACCTTTAGCCAACACACTCCACGCATCTTCTTGCGACTCAGGTTTAGAAGTTAACAATAATTTTGATACTGAGGCGATTGAGGCCAAAGCCTCTCCACGAAACCCCATGCTTTGTACGTTTTCTAAATCATCTAAATTGGCTATTTTACTGGTGGCGTGTCTTGAAATAGCTAAGTCTAATTCGTCTTTTATTATGCCTTTGCCGTTGTCTTTGATGCGCATTAATTTTACGCCAGCTTGTTCGATATCAATTTCAATTCGAGTTGCCCCTGCATCCAATGCATTTTCAACTACTTCTTTGATCACCGATGCGGGTCTTTCGACTACCTCACCTGCGGCAATTTGGTTAGCTAAACGTGGACTTAATTTTTGGATAGTTGACGACATAATAATTCTTTATTTATTTGGTTTATAAAATTCGAGTTGAATTAATTGGACACTAATGGCAGTTTTAATACCTGTCCAATTCTCAATGAGTCACTTTTAAGGTGATTAATGGCTTTTATTTGACTCATATTAATGCGATGTTTGTAAGCAATACCCGATAAAGTATCACCTGATTTAACGGTATAATCGATCAGCTTGTTTTTATTTTCTAAAGACCATGCGATGTAAGTCCCAGGAATAGGATTGGCTTGAAAATATCGATCTATTCCTTTAAAAATTGCAGAAGCCAGATTTTTTCGATATTTTGCGGATCCTAAGTTTTTTTCTTCATCCGGATTAGAGATAAAACCCGTTTCAATCAAAATTGAAGGCACATCCGGTGAACGAAGCACTGCAAAATTCGCTTTTTGAATAACGGAAGAATGCATTTTTGTGCCTTTTTTTAATGACCCAAGCACAAATTCACCCACGTCTACGCCTGCATCCATAGTCGCGTCCAAAGTTAGCTCACCTAACACCTGCACTAATATATCCGATCGCTCTGATAAGTTTAAACCACCACGTTCATCCGCTGAGTTTTCAGAGTCTTCTATGAATTTGGCCATTGCACCACTGGCGCCACGTAAAGATAAGCTATAAACAGATGCCCCACGTGGCTGAGGAGTTGTAAATGCATCAGCATGAATGGAAATAAATAAATCTGCTTTTTTCTCACGGGCAATGGCAGGCCTTTGATCCAAAGGAATATAATAATCCCCATCACGGATTAAAAATGCGGAATAACCAGGTACACCATCAATAATTTTTTTAATTTCTTTTGAAATAGACAGCACTACATCTTTTTCTTTTAAAAATTTGCCCGTTGCTCCACCGTCGGTTCCACCATGCCCTGCGTCAATAGCAATAACAACATCCCGTTTACCTTGATTGATTTGGCTAACCGATTTGGCTTGAACGGTTTTCGAATGCTTTAAGTCCAACACCAATCTATGGATATTATTACCCTCTGGGGCCAAAACAAAACTACTGACTGTCATTTTTTGTTTTAAATCAAATACGATTCTTAAATTATTTGAATCTTGGACACCATTTCGTATCGACTGAATACCCGTTTTTTCTACATCAGGTTGCGCAATAGAAGTATTTAAATGAGTATTTTTTAAGTCAATAATTACTCGATATGGGTTATCAATAGTAAAAATTTTATATTCCGCTTGGTCGGTTAAATCTAAAACAATTCTGACGGAATTGGCAGTATTAGAAATACGAAGTTGTTTTACATCAGTTGCACCATAGCTTGTAGATGTAATGTTAACTATCAATATAAAAAATAAAAAGCGATTGAAAAATGAAACCATTATTTAAAATCCGTTGTTAAGTGAATTACATCTTTATGTTTAGATAACCATTGTCTTGTTTGTTCCAATGTTTGTTGCATTTGTTCAGTTTGCGCGGTGAACACTAACTGCCTGCCTGCTTCATAATCCGTTATCTCGATTAACAAATCAGCCTTTGGCAATACACCTGTTGCTTTGTCTGGCCATTCAATAAAACTGATTGCATCTTCTGACAAATAATCCCAAATACCAATAAATTCAAGCTCTTCGGGGTCACTTAATCGATACAAATCAAAGTGCAATACGTTTTGTTTTTCACCATGATACGGCTCAACTAATGTATAGGTTGGACTCTTAATGGCACCTGAATAGCCAAAACTGCGAATAATCTCACGAGTTAGAAAACTTTTACCCATGCCCAAATCTGCATCTAAAAACACAATGGCTTTACTTGGCATAAACTTAGCCAAGGCCTGTGCTATGTGAGTCATCACTTGCTCATCTTTTGCAATTAAGGTCAAACTAACAGGTAAACTACTCATAAAGGGTGCTCTTAAAATACGAAACTAAATTGTGTTAATCAAGCGCGTAAGTGTATCATTTACTTTACCGATAAATAAGCCTGAAAAATGAACGACTTAGCGCAATTTCCAACATTAAACAGCGATCAATTACTTCAAATAAAAGCACAGGTCATTGAACATGGTCTATCGCTTGGTTTTGCGGACATAAAAATCACCGATACGGATGTGAGTGATTACCAACAAAATTACGAATCTTGGTTACAAAAAGGTTATCAAGGTGGCATGCAATATCTAGAAAACAACCTAGACAAACGCTTTGCACCGGCTGAATTACACCCTAACACCTGTCGAATCATCAGTGTACGTTTAAATTATCTGCCTGATGTCGAACTCAAAACCGCGCTTGCTGACAAAAACCGAGGCTACATTGCTCGTTACGCACTGGGTCGCGACTATCACAAAATGATGCGCAAAAAGATCACACTGCTGGGTAAATTCATCGAGTCGCTAAGTGGCACATTGGATTATCGTGCGTTTGTGGATTCTGCACCGGTACTTGAGCGCCCTATTGCTAAAAAAGCAGGCTTAGGTTGGATTGGTAAAAACACATTAATTTTGAACGAAAAAGCAGGAAGCTGGTTTTTTTTGGGTGAATTATTTATTAATTTGCCGTTAGAAATCGATGCTGAACAAAAAAACAATCACTGTGGAAGTTGCACCGCATGTTTGGATGTTTGTCCGACCGATGCATTTGTATCGCCTTGGGTAATGGATGCAAAAAAATGCATCAGCTATTTAACTATTGAGCACAAAGGCAGTATCCCAATTGAGTTGCGCAGTAAAATGGGTAATCGAATTTACGGGTGCGATGACTGTCAGATATTCTGCCCTTGGACAAAATTCAGCCCAACCACAAACGAAACGGATTTTTGGCCACGCCATGATTTAGATCAATTGGATTTATTAGATTTATTTGATTGGGACGAACCGACCTTTTTAAAAAATACAGAAGGCTCTGCCATAAGACGAACAGGGTTTGAAAACTGGCAACGTAATATTGCCATTGCGCTGGGTAACGCACCATTTAGCCAAGTGATCATTCAAGCATTAAATGATCACTTAGGAAATACTTCAAACATGGTGGACGAACATATCTTGTGGGCGATTGAACAGCAACAACTAAAACGTCCAATTTTAATTAATTAAGAGATCGACTTTTTTCAGCTGAAAGATTAGGCAACAATAAGATTAAAAAAGTCAAAAACACTGTAATAGAAATCATATGTGAGAATGTAATATCCGTTAAACCACAGAGCATATTAATCAATACAAATAAAAATATTGGCATCGATTGATATTGAAGACTGACTTTTAATAATACAAAATAAAGCCCTAATAATACCATCAACCCAAATAATCCGCTTTTCATATAAATATCAATGTAATCATTATGCATATGCTGAAATCGCTTCAAGGATGGACTGACCATTTTTTCGTCAGAATATTTTTTGTAAAGCCTTTGAACACCAGTTTGACCATTACCTAAAATAATTGAATCTGTCGCATGTAATTTTGCGATTGACCACATATCTAAACGCAAGGAAGTGGATGCTGTAGATTTTTTACCGAATTCGTAATTATTAAAATTCACTACCGCATTATTGAAACGCTTACCTATATTATTTTTCATAATAAACATGCCACTGACAGCAATTAGGCTAATGAACACAACCAATAATGCACTAATAATTTTCCAACCTAAGACTTTAATTAAAGGAATAATAAATATTATTAGAACTGCCATATAACCAAAAAACATTGCAAGGACTGGCATTTTACTTTCAGCACGCACATTGACATAAGCAGCAACAATCATACATATAAAATAAATCACTGCTTTAATTTTGTGGATTTTTCCAGGCGATGCTATTGCATGAAGGGCTGCATAAAACATTAAAACTGAAATCAATGCACTGTAAGTTCCATATTTTATTGCAGGCATCACACTTACTAATCGATGTGCTGGAGCCTCAATAGCCTGTATTCCCGCAGAAATACATCCAATAGCAACAAGAGGTGCTAGCACATTCCAATTAATAGGATATTTTCGATAATACAAATACGCCAATGCCCCAATAAAAAAACGAAATGATTGTTCGAAACTGGCAGGATTACGATACCCATCAATAAAATATTTGGTAATAAATTGTGACACGAAAAATAATACCAACAACACCAGCAACCAACGTTCCCAATCTATCAGTGGACGTTTATTTTTTTTATCAAACAAAGAAACAAATAATAACAACGCAAATAAAATTACCGGTGCAGCAAAAACATGATTTACCCATGGAACCAATATAAAAAAAACGGCCAAAACAAGAACATTGATACTTAGAAAAATAAATTTAGAATTTAAGTATTTTTTAATATTAGTCATAAATAAATTCCGAGTTAGCATCACTATCTTTTAATCTTCTTCCAACATTTGTAATATCAATCTCATTAAAATGGCCACTTTTAATACTTAATGGCACTAAAAAAACATGTTTCAAATACTTCAAAAATACATCCCTTAACTCATTATCAAAATTATTTACATCGAAATTTGAAACAGCGAAATTCAGCTGATCCATGTTACTACAATTTTCAACCAATCCTTGGATATTATAACAAGCACTACCTAGTGTAATAACTGGTTTATTGTAAACTAGCGCCTCAATACCGACAGTTGAATTAACCGTTATCACATAATCGCAATGCGCCAATAGATCCGGTGTTTTATTACTATTTGCAAATAGTATTCGTTTATGTTTTTTCACTTTTTCGATAATGGAAATTTTATAACTAGGATGCTCTTTAATAACAAAATTTAAATGATCAAAAGCACAGGCAAGTTCGAAAATAACCTGATATAGATGTTCCATATCTTTGATCCAATTAGAATAATCCAATATTTGAGAATCACTTGGCACTTGAAAAGGTACGAAAATATATTGATTAGGCAATTCTATCTCACCTTCTAATTTTTTCTTTGACTCTCGTATTCCTATAATTTCAGGACGTTCATATTGATTCAATTTAGCCTTATTTTTGAAATAGAAATCAGGATTTCTTGGTAATGAGTTTTCATAATTCACACCATTAGGATCAATTTGAACCGTTCCTGGAAAGTAGCCCAATTCCCAAAAAAAACATTCTAAATTTAGTGATAGAGCAATTTCTTTTAAAATTGACGATGGACTTGGCGAGCCATTCCAAATTAATACCGTAGAACAATTTGAAGTTTGCAATTCTGATCTAAAATACAAATCATAAAAATACCTTTCTGCTCGCTTGGCTCTTAAAAAGAATCCATGGATGAATTCAATATTTTTAAATGCAGGAAAACGCATTTTTCTTCGAATATAATTGGTTTTAAACAAGTAATCATATTGACTGTCGTTACTTAGAAAAATAGAAAGGTATTGTTTAATAAATAAAAACAAATTGGCTTGTTTGATATAAAACCCAAACACAAATCGTAATTTAGACTGACAAATATAATATTCTTCAGAATTACTCACTACAGGTGCAATTAAACTACGCGACACACAAAAATACTTTTTCATACTTGTTATAGCCCTCTAAAAAAATCACATAAAGACTTAGCTTCATGTTCAACTTTGTAATTTTGTAAAATGTGTGCCCTTCCATGCTCACCCATACTTTTTAATTGATTCAGGTTCGAATAACAGTATTCTAATTTTTCTATCAATTGTGATGCACTACCCACATCTACAACAAATCCATTTTTTTCTTCCACGATTATATCTTTCCAAGCACCTGCGTTAGTTGCAACAACAGGAACTTGAGAGCTTAACGCCTCTAATACAGTCAAACCAAAACCTTCATTAACACTTAAAGCACACACCAAATCCATGGAAGCGATTATTTTAGGAATGCTTTCAAATGGTTGTTCACCTAAAAATACAATTCGATCCTGTAAATTGTGTTGTTTAATTTTGTGTTCTAATTCTTCAACAAAAGTCATTTCACTTGGCAATATAGCTCCACAAATGATCGCGGTGATATGTTTATTTGTTTTTAAAACTTCTAAATGCGCATCAACAAATAAATCGACCCCTTTTTGAGACCTCACTCGACCGAATATTCCTACGCAGTGGGAGGTTTTAATATTAAATTGTTCAAAAATCTGTCGCTTATTTTGTACTGGGCAATAAACTTCAGTCTGAATTCCATGTGCAATTATCATATCGGGTTTATTTCTTAAATACTGTGCTGCCATGGTACATGTAGAAATAATTGCATCCATTTTATTCATTAACAAACGGGTAAATTTTGAATGATGTCGTTGGGCTGTAGAGGTAAATACAATTTTAATTTTGGCAAAAAATACATATTTGAGAACTAATGCCTGAATCATTTCATTATTTCTTCGAGCATGGAATATTCTATTTTTGCCATTTTCAGGAAAAGTAAAACACAATTTAACTGCCTGCCAAAATGTTAATATATATTCGGCATTGTCAATGTGATGCTTTCCCATCACCATGACATTCATATGTTTTAATTGATAAGGCAGATTTTGCAACATTGTAGACGTCACACCTGAAAAGTTTGAGTTGGAATTACCCAATATCAATTCAGTTTGTTCAATTTCAAATGTTCGCTTTGGCAGCTTTGCCATTGACTCTGCCATATTATTGCCTCAAAAAATTGCGAGATTATACTGTGTTTTGTGCAATCAATTCCAACTTTTGTTTGCGCGTCAGCTTTTTTATTCGATATTCTTGCTTTGAAGCTTCAGATCGATTTTTACACTCAAGGTTGAATGCCAAAGTAATAGGCCTTCTGGCTCGTGTGTATTTGGCTGCTTTGACATTATCACTATTATGCTCATTTAAGCGACGATTTAAATCTGTGGTTATACCGCAGTACAAACTTTGATCAGCGCAATATAACAAATACACAAACCATGTTTTTTGCGAGTCTTGTTTTAAGATTGTGTTTTCTTTCATTTCAATTTTACAGGCGCATCAACCAATTATTACGGACAGACCAAATGTTACAGCGATCACAGCAATAACAGGTAACGAGCTTTTAAGCCAATTGGACTGGGTCATTTGCTTAAATCCAAACACACTCAAAAAAAGAACCCAAATGTAAAATGGCTGAATTTTCATTAATAAATCATAGCCCAAATCCGTCACTTCTAAATGCACAATCAAACTGTTTAAATTTGGCACTTTCAAATCATCAATTGAAAAAAACCTGTCATTTGCGCCATAACCATAAAACAACCCAATTTGCACTATTGATGCAATCACCATAGGTAAATTTGCCCAACTAACACAAGCCAACCAACTGACAAAACTAATATTTTTATAACTTACAATATTAGAAATAATATAAAACACCCAGGCACTAAGTAAAAAAGAAATAATCAATGCCGCGCTATACATAAATATAAAAAGGTATTTAACAAATTCGAAATTCACCAGCAATACATCAAAATTCCCAGTGGAGTCTAGATCTGGTGACGTTTTCATTAAATCGGTTAAAAATTCTACAGGCGCAACAGTATCAAAATAGATGAATAAAAATCCAAAATTAAATGCAAGCAGCATTAATAATGGCAACCAAAAACTGAATCCATTATCTATCAATGCAAAAAAAACTTTTTTTGGGGCAATCAATACATTCAATAATGAAATAAACAGCGGTAATTTCGCTTTTTGTTGGCTTGGACCTTCCATATTTTCTTGATGGGGTGTATAAAATTGCTTAGACATAACGAACACTCACTGATGAATCAAAAAACCATCTTAACTCAAGCTTAATTAAATCCCAATACTTTGAAACTATGACCATTCACCTCACCACCTTATTATTGATTGCATTTATTTATTTATTAGGACTTTTTTTTATCGCTTACAGCGTTGAAAAAGGCTGGATCAGTCAAAAGCTTGCTAAAAACCCAATAGTTTTCTCATTATCATTTGGTATTTTATGCTCATCTTGGATGTTCTATGGATCAACAGGGATGGCGTATCGATATGGAATTGGATACCTTGCTCCCTATATTGGACTTTGCTTGTCTTTTATTTTTTTCCCTCTTTTGTACCGACCCATTTTAAGCATAGTACGCACATACAAACTTGGCTCAATTGCGGATTTATTTGCCTTTCGTTTTCGCTCTAAAATTGCAGGTTTATTAAGCACTTTCGCAATTTTATTAGCAGTACTCCCCTTTTTAACCATGCAAATCCAAGCAGTAACTGATGCCACTTTATTATTATCAGGGAACACTACAGGCTTTTCATGGATGGCATTGTGTTATTGCTTTTTGATTTGTATTTTTACTTTATTGTTTGGTGCTCGAACTTTATCTTCTACTGAAAAACATCCAGGATTGGTCGTTGCCATTGCGTTTGAGTCAATTCTAAAGCTCGTCATCCTATTGTTTTTATCTTATTACGCAATTTTTCATATTTTTGGCGGGGTAAGTGAACTTAATATATGGCTTTCAAGTTCTGCTTTTCGTTTAGATAATCTCCAAACGCTCTCTCCCACTCCTTGGTTTCTTATGACACTCATGTTTTTTATCGCTCCTTTTGTCATGCCACATATGTTTCAAATTGGATTAAAAGAAAACAGAGGCAGCTTTCAATTTAAAACGGCTGTTTGGGTGGCGCCCATTTATATTGCTTTAATGGCAGCAACCGTTTTACCGATTTTATGGGGCGGAAAACGAAATCAACCTGGGGCATTTGAAGAATTTGCAATTTTTGGGTTAGGTCATGAATCACCATTAATCAATCTAATTGCATACACTGGCGGATTTGCAGCTTCAACAGGCATCGTAATTGTTGCTGTACTTGCTATGTCATCTATGATGCTTAATCACTTTATTCTTCCATTTTACCAACCAAAGAATCAAACCGATATTTATGACTGGATTTTATGGACACGCAGAAAACTCATTATTTTCACACTGTTTATTGCTTATTTAAGTTATTTACTATTTGGCAATATACAAAATTTATCTAACTTAGGTTTTGTTGCTTTTATTGGTACCCTGCAATTTTTGCCTGGCATAATTGCAATTTTGTTTTGGCAAAGAGCCACTAAAAAAGGATTTATCTCTGGATTAAGTCTTGGAATGAGTATTTGGATACTATTTTCAATTGCACCTTTAATTCTTGAAGGATTAAATAACGAAGCAATGGAATTAATTTTTCGAAAACCCATGCGTTTTTTAACTACTGATGCTTGGGTAAAAAGTGCGACAATTTCCTTAGCGATCAATTCAATAGTTTTTATTGCAGTTTCATTTTTTACCAAACAAACTGAAGACGAAAAAAACGCGGCAAACGCCTGCAATGCGAATACAATTAAACGTTCATTAAAACGAGAATTAAAAGCGCAATCCCCCCTTGAGTTCATTCAACAACTGAGCAAACCTCTAGGTCAAGTGATTGCTGAACGAGAAGTCGAAACCGCATTAAAACAACTTAATTATAATATCGGTGAATTCAGACCCTTTGCGCTTCAAAAACTTCGAGACACCATAGAAACAAACATTTCTGGCATTATGGGAAGAAGCGCGGCTCAAAGTATCATTAAGCAACATATACCCCATAAAACAGAACAAGAATTTCCTGTGCAAGAAGAATTATATTTCGTGGAGCGCCATTTAGAAGGCTTCAACAAACAATTTACAGGCCTTGCTGCTCAATTAGATCAATTACGTCAATACCATAGACAAACCTTAATCGATTTACCACTAGGCGTTTGCTCAATATCCGATGATAATGAAATCATTATGTGGAATGAAGCAATGACACTTATCAGCAATATCCCTTCTTCCAATATTGTGGGGTATCACGTTTCGCAATTGAACGATCCATTTGATCAATTACTAAGTGATTTCATTATTGACTCGCAAAATAATAAAAAATGCAAAGTAAACATAAACGGTCAACCCAAATGGCTCAGCTTAACGAAAAATAAAAACATAAAAAACAAACACCAATTTGATGGAACTATTATATTAGTTGAAGACCAAACAGACACTCAAATGTTGGAACAAGAACTGATTCATAACGAACGTCTGGCTTCCATCGGTCGATTAGCAGCAGGGGTAGCTCATGAAATAGGCAACCCTATTACAGCAATAGATTCATTAGCTCAAGAATTAAACTACATGGCTGACGAAGAAGTGAGCAGTGATGATTTAAAATTAATTTCCTCACAAATTCGCGAACAAGCTAATAGAGTCAATCAAATCGTTCAATCATTAGTAAATTTTTCTCACTCCAATGATCAATCTAATGCATCTATCAATCAAAAGCATGACATTCACACCATTATTGAGCAATCTATTCACTTTGTGGAATTAGCTGACAAACAAGCTGACATTCAAATTATTAACAATAACAAATTGCATTTAAATATATTTTGCGACAGCCAAAAGCTTACTCAAGTTTTTATTAATTTATTAAATAATGCAAAGGATGCTAGCTCAGATGGACAAAAGATTTTTATTGAAACTCATACAGATGATTTCACAGTAATTATTGACATAATAGATCACGGTGAGGGCATCATCCCTGAATACCTTGAACAAATTTTTGATCCATTTTTTACTACAAAATCAGTTGGCAGTGGAACTGGGTTGGGATTATCATTAGCATATGGCATTATTGAAGAACACTCAGGACATTTAAGTGCTCACTCACCTGTATTATGCGACACATTAAATAACACCAATATTGGCACACGATTCACCATTTCATTACCATTGGCCTAAACATGTATAAAATTTTAATAGTTGAAGATGAAAGTATTATTCGCAGTACTTTAGCTAGATTACTTGAAAGAAATAAATTTCAAACCAGTCAAGCTGAAAATGTTGATCAAGCCTGCGAGTATAACTTTGATGATTTTGATTTAATTATCAGTGACGTCCGGATGCCTGGACGCCTAGGAACTGAACTGATCAATCTTGCATCAAACACCCCTGTATTAATAATGACCAGCTTTGCTAGCATGCGAGCGGCAATAGATGCGATTAAACTTGGAGCCATCGACTACATAGCTAAGCCATTTGATCATCAAGAAATGATCGAATGCGTTAACAAAATATTACAAGACTTCAAGCCTCAAACCATCAGTGAGTCACCTAAAACCAAACCTTCCCCAAAACCATCCAATGAGTTCAATTTCTCAGATTTTATTGGAAGCTCTCAAGTAATGAAAACGTTTTATCGACAATGTGAAAGAGTTGCGAAAACAGATGTCACTATATTAATTACTGGGGAATCAGGCACAGGAAAAGAATTGGCGGCTCGAGCCATTGCGTTACATTCCAATAGAAATGAAAAGCCCTTTGTAAGCGTCAACTGCGCTGCCATTGCGCAATCATTAATAGAGTCAGAATTATTCGGGCACGAAAAAGGTGCATTTACAGGTGCAGTCAACACAAACGAAGGCCTTATTTTAGCGGCAAATCATGGTACTTTATTTTTAGATGAAATTGGTGAACTCCCCTTAGAAGCTCAAGCGCGATTATTACGCGTTATGCAAGAACAAGAAATTAGAAAAGTTGGGTCAAGTATTTCAAAAAAAATCAATGTCCGCTTTCTATGTGCAACTCACCGCAACTTAAAAAAATTAGTAGAACAGGGTTTGTTTAGAGAGGATTTATACTATCGCATTCAAGTGATTGAACTTCACCTTTCCTCTTTAAAGGATCGAGGAAATGATGTCATTGAAATTGCTCAATATTTATTAAAAAAGCATAGCAAAAAATTAAATATACTTGTCGATAAAACGTTCACTACTGATAGCTTATCCATATTAAGACAATACCCATGGCCTGGAAACGTCCGTGAACTTGAAAATGCGGTACAACGATCGTTAATTTTATCTAATGGTGTGAATATTGAACCAGTTGACCTAGGGATCGATTATGAATTTTCCGAACTAGATCAAACTGCTATGGATACTCAAGATTTAGATTTTTCTGAAAAAGAAATTTTCACTCAATATGTCATGACTTACCAAAACAATTTAAGTGAGACCCAGTTGGCTCAACAAATGGGGGTTTCTAGAAAATGCCTTTGGGAAAGAAGGCAACGATTCGATGTGCCTCGAAATAAAAATTAAACACTGGGAAAATGATTCTTTTTTGTCTTTCCCAATTAAAACCAGTATATACGCATGTATTTAATTTTTCATATCCACATTAAAACAATTCATCCTCTTTATTACCCAGCTTCGCTTCCATATCATCGTTTTTAGCTAACTCGTCTGTTATCTCATGGCTCAATTGTGATAACACGGACATGACCTTTTCAGATGCAGATTCCATAAGCTTTAATTTTTCTAAAGATTGGGTTAATTCATCATTTTTTATTAACTCCAATGCTTGAACACCATTATCATGAACATTTTTATGATAGCCCTCAAGCTGTGAATAACTTTTTAAATGCTCAAAAGCCCGCCCTTCTCCTTCATAAAACCACTTCCCTAATCGGCATTGGTGGTGATTGGCAATATTTTCGATTTTTTCATAATTTCTAGATGTGAATTTTTGATAAATTGTATTTTTCCAAACGATATGATCCATCATTACAGACTGAATAAACCCTTCACTATTGGTGCGATCGATGATTTGGTACATATGTTTTGAAATACTTGTAATTTCCACTACAGTGTCGGACACAGAAGATGTTGTTTCAGCTAATTTATCACTTTCTTTTCCAATAATTTGAATCCCTTGATCTGCATTATTAATCTCAAATGTGATGGTATTAATAATTTTAGAAATTTCCTCAGTAGTTTCATTAGTGCGCTTAGCCAAATTACGAACTTCATCTGCAACTACTGCAAACCCCCGCCCCTGTTCACCTGCTCTTGCCGCCTCAATTGCCGCATTTAAAGCAAGTAAATTAGTTTGCTCAGAAATGCCTTTTATTTGTCCAACAAAACCTTCAATATTTTCAGCTGAAGCTTTTAGTTTCTCCATTGCTTTTGACGTTGTATTTGCTTGAGCATCGATTTCTTTTAAATCATCGGTGATGCAATTAAGAATTTGTCCTATTTGATTAAAAGTAGCATGGGATTCAGATAATTTTTCTTTCTCTTTATTTAATATATTTGCATTCTCAACAACGGTTTCGCGAATGTGATTCATTGATGATGTATTTTGAAACATCTGACTTAATAGACTATTATTTTCAAATGCTGCTTGATCGATATGAACTGCACGCATATCTGCAACAATTTTCACTTGATTTAATAACTGTAATTGTGAGTTTTTCTCATAAATTTCTGCTTTAAGCTCCTTAATTGTTTGATTTAAATCCGCAATTTCTAAATTTTTCTTCGAAAAAAACATAAATTTGATATCCTAAATTCACCTTATTTAATTAGAATAGACTTTTTTTTCATTAACACTAAGTTATCTGAACATATTAAATAAAATATTTTAGTTAAATACTGGACTTATTTTTATATTTAATTACTATTACGCTCGATAAATGAGTTTTACCGTTTTGACCTTAATTTACGGATCTTGGTCAAGATAAGATGGAAAACAATCCAGTTTTTAGTCGAATTTCCAATAATTTAACAAATATAATCTGTTCAATTTATTACGAATTAAGATTGGCATTAAGTTCCATATTTTAAATATAATTATTGCTTATAATTTTATAAGCTTAACCAATACTATTGAGGCATGGATGCTGATATCGGAGAAAACATGAAAATAGCAATTAGCCAACATCCAATTTCGGGTGTAAGTAGTTTTGAAAATTATTGTGACCGTGTCGAACAACGTTTACAGCGATTAAAAATGCAAAAAGTAAGTGTGGTTTGTATGCCAGAATTTGGTAGCTACGAACTGACTAATCTTTTAGATTCTGAATATTCAATTGATGAACAAGCAGATGCGATGCAAGAATTTGCATTCCCTCTAAGAGATTTTTACGCAAAATTAGCAAAAGAATTAGATCTATGTATTTGCACCCCGAGCTTTATTTTCAGAAGCGATGAGGGATGGCGTAATCGTGCATGGGTAGTTAGCCCTGAAGGTATCGATTTCCAAGATAAATTACATCCATCTATTTACGAACAAGATTTTCTTGGTGTAAATGGCGGCAAAGAATTAAAAGTATTTAATTGCAAAGGTTTAAAATTCATCGTGTGCCTAGGCATTGACATTGAATATGATGCTGTGATTAACCAAGCGATTGAGCAAGGCATCAAATTAATTATCATGCCTGCTGCAACGGATAACCCTCAATCTTACAATCGTGCAAAAATCGCCGCTCAAATGCGTGCAATGCAACACAACATTTACGTTGCATGGTCTCCATTAATTGGACGATTTGAACATTCAGGCATAATTGAAAGTGCGATTGGTGAAGCCAGTCTTTTTGGCCCAATTGACGAAGGATTTCCAGAAAATGGAATCGTTAATCAAGCCAAACCTTATAAATCTGGCTGGTTGATTGAAAGATTAAGCGCAAATGGCTTACGTGCACTTCAGGAAAATTCTCAATTTCCAAAAACATCAGATTCATATAGTGAAATTGTAGAAGTGAAAGAGTCTTCACCTATCGAATTAAATACACACAAAGAGTTAATTTAACAACAACTTGTGCCAAAAACTTACCTTTTTGGCACATTTTTTAAGAACTTTAACAAATACCAAGTTCACAACCCTCTAAAAACACACAAAAAAACACTAAAAACAGTGACTTAGCCAACATTCTAAATTTTTATTCACTTTTTAACTATAAAACCCCTTCATTTTCTGACAAAATCCCTCGCTTTAAATTTCCATGAGATTCTTATGACATTACTTTATGAGCCTGAGCGCTTTAAAGACGAAAGCAGAACAAAACGTTCTAAACGTCAACTATTGCTCACTAAAGCAGAAGAAATTTTCAGAACCCAAGGAATTGCGTCAACGAGCATGATTGATATTGCAAAAATTGCCGGTGTTGAAAGAAGAACCCTGTACAACTATTACAATAACAAGGAAGAGATGGCCATTGATATTCAAATTGAATATCTTCGAAACTATGGCGCTACAGTAGAATTTAAAATCAATCATGATTTAGATTACACCAAACAGCTTGAAAGTTACTGTGATACTTACATCAAACGATTTTTAAATAATAAAAATTATATTATTTTTATTACACAATTTGATTACCATTTTAGACACTTTTCAATGGATGATAATTTAGATCGCTATCATAAAATCATGAAAGATCGCAATATGACAAACAACCCAGCAATGGAAATCATTGCTTTAATATGCAAACAAAAAGAGCTAAATGTCGACGACCAATTAATTCGAAAATTCTTTTTCACTTTGCACCATTGCATTTTAGGCGTTGCTCAACGAGTAATATTTCGTGAATCGGTTTTTATTGAAGAACAAGACTATTCTAGCGAAGATATTCAAATACTCATTCCAATTTTAGTTAACGGGATAGTATCTACTTTACCTTCTTATCAAAAATAACTCTCAAAAGATTAACCCTGCATACAGCAGGGTTGATCCTTTTATATCTATATTAAATTTTAAAATTCCCACTCCAATAGTAAGCTTGTATTCATATAACTCGTGCTTTAATTACCCCATACAGTTATTTTACGAGAATCACTATGCGGAACTTTCTATTTTTATCAGGTGTAAGCCTATTTCTAAGCAGTTGTTATATTGAAGTGACGGATTCGCATCATCACGATTACAACTCCAACGAAAACACACCATTCACTCAAATCACTATTAATCAATCACTGAGCTACAACCGCGCATTATTATTGTCTGGTTATGCAATGCAGCTATATACACTGAGTAACCAACCTCATCAATTGGCGGTTATAGCCAATAATGACAATCTTTTAAATAAAAGCGTATTAATGACAAATTTGATTGATGGGGACATGCTTGGCATTCAATCAAATGACTTTAAATACAATTCTATTAATAATATCTGCGATTATGGTTCAGTGGCGGTTTCAAATAATCAAACACCCTATTTTGATCGTTATACATTAAACAATCAGGTTTTCGACGAATATGAAGGGGATTTTACTTTTTACACACAAAACAAATGCGACATTACCAATTCTCATTCAACCCAATACACACCATCGATTCTTGATGGGGCATTAAATTACAACATCTATTTTAAAAACTATATTTCCAATCAAAACTCACCACAAACCGATGAATTGATTGCGACAATAAGTGGTAATTGGTCATTAGAAAATGACAATTTAGGCTACTGGGATATTGATCACTTCCAAAGCCAAGTAACGTATCAGCATTTTGACGATCAAATTGTTTGGACTGAATTTTCATCTAATTTATCGATACATGATCATTCTAGAAAAATAGAAGGCAATCTTTCAATTCATACACAAAACACTCTACAAACTGAACTTGGCATTATTCACCCGTATTCTGGCTCAATTATCATTCAAGATGGTCGCACAAATAATCAACTTGAATTAAAAGTCTATTTAGACTCAGTAGATATATATGTAAATGGACGAATATTATTTCAATACATTAAATGGGACGACATTATAGCCGCGCAATCTTATTTCGGACTTGATTGAGCCCATTTTCCATGCACGCTATGGAATTCATAGGTTTGCCAAAAAGCACCCCTGTACTTCAATTTAAAATGATCAACACTTAATTGAGAATAACAAGGGCACTTTCCTTTTAAATTTCGAAAAGTAGCGGATTGTTTTCTCAATTGCGCAACCGTTGGGGTCATTTCATGGCTTTTTTGATACCTTTGTACATCAATTAATATTTGCTTCGCCTGAATACCTGGGCCACTCACATAATAAATAAGCAAACCAAGGATTACTCCTAGCAAAAGCATCATTCTAACCCACAAATTGGACTTTTTTTCTGCCATAAAACCACCACAATTCATTTATATACTATTTATTTTAGCTACATACATAAAATAACAAGATTTTTCACGAAAAAACGCGTACAATTCGCGCCCTTTCAAATCAGGTAAGATTCATTACCTCGATCATTCTTAAAATACAGGAAAAACATGTCCACATCTTTTCAAGATCTCGGTTTAGCAGAACCAATTTTACAAGCCATTAGTGAAATCGGTTACGAAACCGCCTCGCCCATTCAAGAACAAAGTATTCCTGTGTTATTAGAAGGTCGAGATATTATTGGTCAAGCACAAACGGGTACGGGTAAAACTGCCGCGTTTGCATTACCACTTGTGACAAATATTGACCCAAAAGCCAAAGGCGTCCAAATTTTAGTTTTAGCGCCCACTCGTGAATTAGCCATTCAAGTTTCTGAAGCTTTTCAAACCTATTGTCGCCATATTAAGGGCTTCCATGTGGCGCCTATTTACGGTGGCACAGGTTATGACACACAGCTACGCCAGTTAAAACGCGGCGTTCAAGTTGTTGTCGGCACCCCTGGTCGTGTAATGGATCATATCCGTAAAGGCACTTTAAAATTAGATAATCTTCAAGCTCTAGTACTAGATGAAGCAGATGAAATGCTTCGTATGGGGTTTGTTGATGATGTTGAATGGGTTTTGGAGCACACACCTAAAACACGCCAAATTGCATTATTTTCAGCGACAATGCCAAAAGAAATTCGTACCATTGCTCAAAAGCATTTGAACGATCCAGTTGAAATCAAAGTTAAAACAAAAACTGAAACTTCTGAAAATATCCGTCAACGTTATTGGATCGTTTCGGGTATGCATAAACTTGATGCATTAACCCGTATTCTAGAAGCAGAAACCTTTGATGGCATTATCATTTTTGTACGTACTAAAACGGCAACGGTTGAATTAGCTGAAAAACTAAATGCACGGGGCTTTGCTGCTGCTGCATTAAACGGTGATATTTCACAACAAATTCGTGAACGTACCGTTGAGCGTTTGAAAAATGGCAAACTAGACATCGTGATTGCAACTGATGTTGCCGCTCGTGGTATTGACGTTCCTCGTGTTAGCCATGTTATCAACTATGACATTCCATACGATCAAGAGTCTTATGTTCACCGTATTGGCCGTACTGGTCGTGCTGGTCGTGCTGGTGATGCAATTTTGTTTGTGGCACCACGCGAGCGTCGTTTACTTAAAAACATCGAACGTATGACAAAGCAATTGATTGAGCCGATGAACATGCCAACGGCATCGGACATCAACACACAGCGCATCAATCGTTTTAAGTCTCGTATTAGTGAAACACTTGAACAAGCCAATCTTGATATGTTTTTCGACATCATTTCTCAATACAAAGAAGAAAATGAAGTTGATGAAACAAAACTATGTGCAGCTTTAGCATCAATGGCTCAAGGCAATACCCCATTATTATTAGATGAGAACGAACGCATTAACAATCGTTCATTTGATGATAATGATCGCGATGATCGTGGTTCTCGCTCAGAACGCGGTGAACGTCCTCGTCGTGAACGTAAAGAACGCACTAAAGGCTTAAAAGGCCATCCCGATATGGAAACCACGACTTATAAATTAGAAGTGGGACAAAACCATGGTGTTAAGCCAGGTAATATCGTAGGAGCCATTGCAAACGAAGCAGACATTGATAGCCAATACATTGGGTGTATCGAAATTTATCCTCAATTCTCGACGGTTGATCTTCCAAAAGGCATGCCTAAAGAAGTGATGGATGTATTGAAAAATACCATGATTTCAGGTCAAAAAATCAAGATTTCTGAATTTTCTGGTGAACGTCCTGAAAAAGCACCTCGCGGTAATGACCATGGAGAAGGCGGCCCAAGAAAGCCTCGCTCGAACACTCATCACAAGCGTCAACGCAGAAGCAAACCAGCTCCAAGAGATTAGCAATTAACTGATTTCTTTTAGATACAAAAAAGGCGGTAACTTGTTTAAGTTATCGCCTTTTTAACATCTATCCCAGCATCCAATATTTTTGTAACCTTTTTATAAACTCATTTGGCGTTTACTGAACACTCATCTGTGGTGTTAACTCAGATTTCACAAGATCGGTAAACTCATGCTGCTTTGCCAATTGATCATGCTTATCTTTTAAGGCATTTTGTTCAAAAATACTCTGAGTTAATAATTCACGATAACTTTTAATTAATGCCTCCACTTGAAGCTTTAACATGACAGATGCGCCAGTTTTGGCAAACTCGTTTACTTTTTCTAAAACAGATCGACAATGAGTATCGATGGATTCAACTTGAGACCATTGCTTCATATCAAAACATAGCTCAATTTGCTCTTGAATTTTAATGAGCTCATTAAGTAATTCTGTTTCTGGATAATGATTCATTTATCGCTCCCTTATTGTACTTTTTGTTTTTCGCTTTTATTAAGAATATCTAATGCATCCTGACGAATATCATCCCATGCAGATTTGATTTCAATTAGCAATTTAGCCACTTCATCAAGCATTACAGTTGAATTCTTGGAATTGGCTTCAAACAATCGACGAATCATATAATCATAAAGATTTTCTAAATTCTGTGCGATTTCACCGGCATCCATATCTAGACTTTCTTGAAGCCCTCCAACAATACGAATTGCCGAATTGATTGTTTCATTTCGAGCTTCTATTTCAGATCGTTCGATATGCCCTTTTGCTTTAGCAATTCGAGCTAATGCCCCTTCAAACAACAACTGAATCAGACGATGCGGATCGGCATCCATTACAGCTGTATGAGCACTCATTTGTTGATATTGTTTTGCGCCATTTGAGTACATAGTTAAACCACCTTGATGTTATGTATTAAGATTTTTTCCCTCAAAACGCCTCAATCCGCATAATGCAACAGTAAAACTTTTTGCTTTAACTCTTTGCAAATTGATACTTCTCAAGTTGTTCTTTCCTCTTTCTCGGCCTTCCCCCAAAAACCTTTAATAAATTATTACAAATTAACTGGCATATTCGTTGCAAACTTCCCAAATACTTACATTAAAAATTAATTCGGCAATTCACTTCCGAATCAAGGGCAATGACAA
Source organism: Marinicellulosiphila megalodicopiae (assembly GCF_045862395.1). Taxonomy (NCBI): domain Bacteria; kingdom Pseudomonadati; phylum Pseudomonadota; class Gammaproteobacteria; order Oceanospirillales; genus Marinicellulosiphila; species Marinicellulosiphila megalodicopiae. Next base: position 1,766,402 of record NZ_AP023087.1, on the reverse strand, counting down.
TGACGCAACTTACGAAATATTCACAAAACAACGCACACAATGAAGCGCTGGTTAATAAGTTACAACAGATGTACAAACAGTCATTGAGCCTTTCACTATCAAGTGAACATGTAAGTGAGTTACGCAAGCGCATCGTAAAATTAGCCATGGATCTTGGTCAAACCAATCAATACAAAGCAGTCAGTTATAATTTAATTGGCCGTGTCGCATTAGATGATGGTTTTATAGATAAAGCTCAAATGTATATTGAAAAATCCATTGTACTTGAGCCTAAAAATGCGGGTTTTTTATACAGTTACGGGCATATTTTTCTACAAAAAGCACAACTAAAAACCGCCATTGAATATTTTCAAAAAGCCCACTCTATTGCTCCTGATAGCACAAGAGCCCAATCTTCATTAGCGTATTGTTATTTAGCCTTAAATTTACCAGAACAAGCTTTTTTAAATTATCGTGAATTGGTGCAAAACCACCCAAAAGACAGTCATATTAAATCTAAATTATTTGAAGCCAGCTCTAAAATTCAAGCGGATCGATTCACTTTACGTTTATATAATGATTTAAATGCATTCTTTGAATTTACAGGAGTAGACTTTCAAAAACTTCACAGTTTAACCAGCAGTTTGCTTATTCATCAATACGAATTAGATCAAGAATACCCACCTTGTATTGACATCAATGACTTAGTAGATAACAAAGTGTTATTAAATGGGTTAACCCATTTATTGTTTACCAATAAATACATCGAAAAATTCATTTTAAGCTTGCGTAAACAAATTTTATTTAAATGCTTAGAAAGCCAAAAGAACTACACTAAATGGATGCCATTAATTACTGCAATTTCTCAACAAGCCATCAATGATGAACAAATTTTATATATTGACGCCCAAGAAGACATCATGCTTAATCATATTCAAGCTGTGATTGAATCTGATTTACAACAACAATGGAGTTGCAAATCTATATCCAGCGCATTACTGCTATTTGCAATGTACCAACCAATTTCCAATTTAAAGAATTGGCACAAAATTATGGATCATCCCATCAACAAATGGGCTTCAAATATTCGTCCTTTGATCACCCGGGCGGTATGGAATGTGAAACAAGAAATAGAACTATCTGAGCAATTCCATTTAGATAACCCACTTACCAATCAAACCTCAATAAAAGTACAACAACAATACGAACACCACCCATACCCAAGATGGTTACAGCTTGGGTATAACACGGCAACCAATTACGGCAGAGCATTAGAGAAAGAATTTTTTGGCTTCCGAGCACCTGATTATTTTAATCGAGGTGAATTAAAAGTGTTAATCGCAGGCTGTGGAACCGGCCAACATGCTTTAAAAGTAGCTAAGTATTTTAGAAATACCCAGGTCAATGCAATCGATTTGTCGAGTCGATCATTAGCATATGCAAAACAAATGTCAGACAAATTAAATATCCAAAACATTCACTTCCAACAAATGGATATTTTACAACTGCCTAAAACTGAACAATACCATGTCATCGAATGTTCGGGTGTGCTACATCACATGCAAGATATCCAAACTGGATTTAAGATTTTAAAGGATCAGCTGCTTCCTGGCGGATTAATGAAAGTAGGTTTGTATTCAAAACAAGCTAGAAAAATCATTGATAAAATGCGTAATTTAATTGAAATCAAGCAAATTCAATCTGATCAAAATGGCATTCGTTTACTTCGATTTGCATTAATACAATCCAGTAAAGTAGCTTTTGAACAATTATTTAAATCACCGGACTTTTATAGTTTAAGTGGATGTCGAGATTTGCTTTTTCATGTAAGTGAAATCACCTCCACTCCCAAGCAAATAAAACAATTATGCGAGCTCAATGACGTGAGATTTTTAGGGTTTGTTCGTGTGGCTGATGATGTAAAACAAGCTTATTTAACAAAATACCCTAATGATCCGATGATGGTAAATTTGAACAACTGGGAAAGTTTTGAGAAAACACATAACTGTTTTGAGAGCATGTATCAATTTTATGTGCAAAAACAATAATAAATACAGTTAAACACTAACGCTTGGTAAACAACTATTGATAACATAGGTTTTTTTATAAACAGAGCACCTATTTTGAACACCCCTATTCAGTCAGTTATTCAAAGATTCGTTGAACAAAATACCAATATTTTCGATCACAATCACGCAATTGTCATCAATCCGGAAAACATTTTCCAATCCATTACCCCGTTTTTTGAACAGGTTACGTATGTTTGTTTAAGGGAAGATCAAGTTAATGCGCAGTGTCAGCACCTGTCTATTATTGATTTTTTAAATGATCCTAAAATAGATCAATCTGAATTGATATTAATTTTGCCAAAAGCAAAAAAACTGACGGAAATTTTATTACATTGGCTTAGCCAACAAAATTTAGAACACACCAATCTGTGGGTCGTCGGCGAAAATGATTTAGGCGCCAAGAGTTTTGATAAACTGGCTAAAATCTATAATTTTGAAAGTAATTTAGTGGACACCGCAAGGCGTTGCAGAATATTTGAACTATACCCAGCTTCTAAAGTTGACAAACCATTTAACCTAACTGCTCATCTTAAATCCTTTGAATCTGAGGGAAAAAAACTCTCTACTTTACCGAGCGTTTTTAGTCATGGTCATTTAGATAAAGGCACCCAGGTATTAATATCCTTTCTGAAACAAAATCCACAAAACATAAAAGGCGATATTCTAGATTTTGCCTGTGGGTGTGGAGTGATTGCTCAATTTTGTACTCAGTACAGCGCATCTATCACAGGATTAGATACGGATTATTTATCAATCTATTGTGCGAATAATGCTAACGCTCAAAACAAAACCAGTATTAAATACATCACATCAAATGGACTTCCTAAACACGTTATTGATCAATATGATTGGATAATTTCCAATCCACCTTTTCATGAAAATAAACGCACAAATTATTCCATTACAGAAACATTCATCCAACAAAGCATTCATCACTTAAAACCAAATGGAAAATTACTTATGGTTGTGAATGACTTTTTGGATTACGAAAGTACTGTAAAAGAATCGTTCAATGAAATAGAAATCCTTTACAGCCAAAAAGGGTTTAAAATAATCAAAGCCACCAAGTAATATCAAAGATTTGTTCCTCAAATTATCATTTTCAGTTAAAAACCTTACATTGCGTAAGGTTTTTGTTTAAACTTCCTCAAAAATACTTTATCCATATACATTTTCCTTCTTCAAGCTAACTTAGCTGTGTGATGCCCAATAATGGATATATCCCAAATTACATAACCTTTTAGTTGATACATGGAAAATATACCTTCAATTATTCAAGCTATGCTGCTTGATAATATTTTAAATACAAATGATGCCATAGCAGTGTTTGGCCCTAATGACGCCATTTTATTTAGCAATAAAACATTTGCTGGTTTATATGACTTAAGCGTAAATGAAGTCAACGGTAAACTTTGGCAGGATTGCGTCAAACATTCTTATATTAATGAAACTGGCTTAAAATACGATACAGATAATATTGAGAATTGGTTACACAAAGCAAATAAACTAAGACGCTCCGAAATACAACGAACGTTTGAAATCAATACCCTCAAAGATCGCTGGTATTTATGCAATGAAACGACCAATGAACAGGGTTATATTGTATTTCATGGCATCGAAAACACTCGCAGCAAACAACTTGAAATTGAATTAAAAAATACAACTGAAAAATTAACATTACTAGCCACGACGGACCCGTTAACTAATTTATATAATCGCCGCTTTTTCTTTATGAGATTAAAAGATGAAATTAACCGTTACCAACGTACGGATAAATTCATCAGTGTCATCATGTTAGATTTGGATCACTTTAAACAGATAAACGATCAATATGGCCATAAAGGCGGTGATGAAGTGCTCGTTACATTTGCAAAATTAATTAAAAAATTAATCCGCCCTTATGATTTGGCAGCTAGAATGGGTGGCGAAGAATTTGCAATCATTTTACCAAACACCAATATGCATGAAGGCCAAATGATTGCCGAACGAATCAGACAATCACTAGCAAAGCTCACTTTTAAACAAATATCTCCAGATTTAAAAGTGACGATTTCAATTGGAGGCATGACGTCAAATAGCGAATTAAATGCAAGTAAATTCACACTAAAATCTGATAATGCTTTATATAAAGCAAAAAATAATGGCAGAAACCAAGTCGTATGGTGTAAATAGTTACAAATAGTCGCGAAAAAATTTCACAAACATAAAAAAAGAGGCTTTCGCCTCTTTTTTTTGATCCTAATTAACTACTTACACAACGTTAGCCAATCAGATTTTGCAGGGTCTTGACCCAATACAGTTTTAAAGTATTTTTCCTGCATAATAGTTGTCACAGGGCCGCGACGACCCTCACCTAATTTACGACCATCTAATTCACAAATCGGCAAGACTTCTGCTGCGGTTCCGGTAAAGAACGCTTCATCACACACGTATATTTCATCACGTGTAATGCGTTTTTCTACCATTTTGTAACCTAACTCTTCAGCAAACTGCATAATCGTATTACGCGTAATACCATCTAAACAGCTCGTTAATTCAGGGGTATAAATCACACCATTTCGTACAATAAAGATATTCTCGCCAGAGCCTTCAGCAACAAACCCTTCTGGGTCTAACAATAATGCCTCTTCACAACCAGATGCTAATGCTTCACGTAACGCAAGCATAGAGTTCATGTAGTTACCGTTTGCTTTGGCTTTAGTCATACTAATATTTACATGATGACGAGTGTAAGATGAGGTTCTTACTTTAATGCCAATTTCACGAGCCTCTTCGCCCATGTAAGCCGGCCATTCCCATGCAGCAACCATCAAGTGGACATTCAAAGAATCCGCACGCAATCCCATTCCTTCCGATCCATAAAACGCCATCGGACGAATATACGCATGATTTAAGTTATTCGATTTAATCGCATCAATGTGCGCTTGGTTTACTTCTTCTTTTGTATACGGCATATCCATTTGTAAAATATGCGCAGAACGAAATAAACGATCGGTGTGATCTTGCAAACGGAAAATAGCAGGACCATCGGCAGTTTCATAGGCACGCACCCCTTCAAAAACACCCATTCCATAATGTAATGTATGAGTCAAAACGTGGACTTTCGCATCCTTCCAATCTACAAATTTTCCGTCTAACCAAATTAGACCTTCACGATCTGCCATGTTTGGCGCTGCCATAAGATTCCCCTAAAACTCTGTGATTATGTATGTAAAATTAAGGCGCGCAGGATACCATAAATTTATGCCAAAATGCCTCAACATTTTTAATTGTATTGGTAATTTTTTCATCCCTTTGAATATCGATTACTTGGGATTTATGATCTTGCAAAATTTGAGCATGCAATAATGAACGCAGCGTCATATATGCTTGCACCAACGCTGTAGAATCTTCTTTAGAGATCACATTATTAATGGCAAGACAGTCTAAAATATTCAAATTATCACTAAATAGACATAATTGTGGTATGGCTTCGCAATGCTTTAACACCCAATATTGAACCATAAACTCAATATCAACTAATCCACCGCGATCTTGCTTAATATTGAACTTATCAGAATGGTTAGACTTTGATCCTAGTTGATCAATCATTTTATTGCGCATGTTGACAATATTATCACGCAGATCTTGCTTATCAACCTGAGTCAAAATTTCGGTTTTTAAACGTACATAACAATGATCATCCATACCTGCTACGCTTCGAGTCCGAACTAAAGCTTGATGCTCCCATGTCCAAGCTTGATTTAATTGATATTTTTTAAATCCATCTAAAGAACAAACCAAAGAGCCAGAATTTCCAGAGGGTCTTAAACGCATATCTACTTCATATAACTGACCGTTGTAGGTTTTACTGTTTAAAATATGCATAAAACGCTGAACCACCTTTGTGTAAAATACAATATTTTCTATGGATTTTACGCCATCAGTTTTTCCATTAATCGAACTATTATAAATAAATACAACATCCAAATCTGAATGATAATTTAATTCAAACCCACCCATTTTACCGTATGCAATTATCGATAAGTCTTCATTAGAATTAACAAAAGAGTGATCCTGTTCATTTTCATTTTCATTTTCATTTTTTTCAGGGAAGCCAAACCGTTCGATCATTTGCTCAAATGCCAAATGCAAAGAATATTTAACGACTACATTTGCAACCTGAGTTAAATAATCACTGACGTTGCCTAACCCTAATGTTTTCATCACTTCACATGCGCCGGCACGAAACACACGTGCATGCTTAAATTGTCTCAACGATTCCATTTGCTGCTCTAGATCATCTTGTTCAATCCGTAACATCATCAAACGCAATTGTGCACTTAATTCTTGTTCGGATGGTAAATGATATAGACGATCATGATCAATCAGCTCATCAAATAGAAAGGGTTTTTCAATTAATTGCTGGGCTATCCATTTAGAACGATAAACCAAACGAACCATTTCAAAAATGGCAAATGGATGTTCATTTAACAAAGTCAAATAACTAGATCGGCGTAACACGGATTCTAAAATTAAAATCAAATTATTAAAGGTCGTTTCTTGGGACATTTCAGGCAGAGATTTTATTTCTTGTAGAATGTAATTTAAAGTGATTAAAACACGATCTCGCACTTGCGGTGTTAATTTTTCAAATGCTTGGCTATTAATAAATCCAGCAAGCACAACATTTAATTGCTCGCTTAAATTTGACAATTCAGATCTCTTCATATTATTAGATATAGACTGTACTAACAGTTGTTCAAGCGTTTTATCCAATGGATAGGGTTTATTTTCCTTTTGGATACAATTTTCAAAATGCTTGGTCACAATTTTCGTCTGTTCACTTAGTATTTCAAGTAAATTTTCTTCAGTCTCAAGACCAATATACTTTGCAATTTTAATTCGCAAACCAGCATCATTTGGTAATACTTGGCCCTGTTTATCTTGATAAGCTTGTATAGCATGTTCAATTTTTCTAAGCCAAATGTAAGCAACTTTTATTTCAGCTAGAGATTGCTCATCTAATAATGCATTGTTATTTAACACATTCAACACTTCAAATAAATTTGGGGTTTGTAATGCATGTACATTTCCTCCACGAACCAACTGAAATGATTGAACAATAAATTCAATTTCTCTGATTCCGCCACGACCTAACTTTACGTTTAAATTAGGTAACTTTAAGGATTCTTTATTAATTTGATTTTTCAAGTCTCTTAATGCTTCAATGGCTTGAAAATCCACATAAGCTCGATAAACAAATTGATTAATAAATTCAATAACCGATTCATTAAACAGAGGATCTCCACAAACCGGTCGCATTTTTACCATAGCAAAACGCTCCCAATCGCGTCCATGTTCAATATAATATTTAAAAAATGCCGTTTGATTTAATACTAATTCGCCACCTTGCCCCCAAGGACGCAATCTCATATCAACACGATATACAAACCCTTCTTGAGTCACTTGATGTAAATAATCTATTATTTTCCTTGCTACTTTTATAAAAAACTCTTGATTTGAAATACTTTTTTGATCTGAACCATTAATAATCGTATTACCTGAAAATGGATACACAAAAATCAAATCTATATCCGAAGATAAATTTAATTCAAACGCACCCAATTTACCCATTGCCAACACCGACAATGAATTTTTTATTTCATTTGTTTTTGAAGAAGGTTTACCGAATCGATTTTCGATAATAAATTGTGCATAATTATGAGACAGCTCAATTGCCACATCTGCCATTTTACTTGTTGCAGTTAATACCTGTTCCAAAGACCACAATTGATTGGAATCCATAAAAATAATCAACATTTGATTTTGATTGCGCCAAATTCTTAATGCAGATTTAAATTCATCCTCTGAAGTGTTCACAAAATCTATTAATTGCAACACGCCCACTTGCAATGTCTTTTCAATTTCATTGCAATCAATACGTTCTAAAAAAATATTTAATGCATTTTGATCAAAATCTAACAGATTATTTTTAAAAAACTCACTACAAAAACAAGATTTTGCAAATTGTATTTCAAAATCCGATGGTATATTTAGGTGGGAAATTTCTAACGATTTAAATTCAGTTAACATTTACAACTCATTTCTACAACTCATTTCCAAAAAAAAGGATCTTCGAATCATTTTTACAAATCATCGAAGATCCAAATATTTATTTAATTTATACTTTTTCAACAATCAAAGTTTGACTATCTTTAGCACCTACAATATTAACCATATCGCCTTTTACCCCTTGAACTCCAATAACATTCCAATTTGCATCATCAATTTTAATCTTTCCTTCTTGTCCTAACGTATCCTTTAATAATTCACTTTGACGGCCAATTAATGTTTGTGAGCGATTATTTAAATTAGGCTGATCGGTCATAGTTGGACGCGACTTTATTCGGTAATACCAAAAAAAACTGATACCCAAAGTAATCACTCCATAAATTACCCCTTGAATTTTCCAATCTAATTGAGGGAATACAAAAGAAATGACCATTGAAACAAATGCAGCTAAGCCAGCCCAAAGTAAAAACCCCGCCGCTCCAGCTAATTCTAAGACAAGCAAAAATGAGCCTAAAGCAAGCCAATGCCAATAAACAAGTTCAAACATATGTCACTCCTATTTAGAAACGCCTTTTAACAACTCTTGAATACCACCAATTGATCCCATTAAACCCGATGCATCAAGGGGCATCATAATGACTTTAGAATTTTGTCCATCACCAATTCGAGCTAATGCGTCTGTATATTTTTCGGCAATAAAGAAATTAATTGCATTAATATCCCCTTCTGCAATTGCTTTTGAAACCATTTGTGTAGATTTCGCATCTGCTTCAGCTCGACGCTCACGTGCTTCTGCAGCAAGCACAACGGATTCTTTATCCGCTTGAGCCTTTAAAATTACCGCCTGTTTAAAACCTTCAGCTTCTAAAATTTGTGACTGTCTTTCCCCTTCTGCCATTAAAATGGACGCACGTTTATTACGCTCAGCTTTCATTTGATTTGCCATTGCATCAACCAAGTCTTTAGGTGGCGTAATGTCTTTTATTTCAATACGTGTCACTTTTACACCCCACGGATTGGTCGCCATATCCACAATATTTAATAATCGATCATTAATATTGTCACGCTGAGAAAGCATGGCATCCAACTCTAACGAGCCTAAGACAGTTCGAATATTTGTCATCGTCAAATTACGAATCGCATGTTCTAAATGATTGACTTCATAAGATGCTTTAGCAGCATCGGTTGCAATAAAAAAACAAACTGCATCAATCGTTACCATTGCGTTATCTCGAGAAATTACTTCTTGAGGAGGGATATCTAATACCTGCTCCATCACATTTATTTTATGGCCTACCGAATCGATTACAGGAATTAAATACCCTAATCCAGGTTGTAATGTTCGAGTATATTTACCAAAACGTTCAATAGTATAGTGATATCCCTGCGGGACAAATTTAATGCCTTTAAAGACAAAAAATAAAATAAAAATTACAAAAATTATGACTGCGATTGTCATGATATTATTTTCCATTGGTTGATCCCCTGTAAATAAAATAAAATAATTAATTATGTTCGTTTTACACGTTCGCGTAAATTAATTTAGAGCCGAGTTGAAATTGGCGCCACCCTCAATACTTCTTCTACTGTTGTTTCCCCTTTTGCAATTTTTAATGCACCACTTAATCGTAAACTTTTCATGCCTTCTTTCATCGCTTGAGCGGTAAACAATTGAATATTAGATTCTTCAGTTATTAAATGTGCCAATGGATCAGAGAGTGAAAATACTTCATATAATCCAGCACGCCCACTATATCCAGTATTTCGACAATGAATACACCCCACAGCATCATAAATCACCTTAGGGACACTCACCTTCCAAGGTCGAATCATTTCTTTCCATTGATCTTCATTAATTTGAATTTCTTGTTTGCAATGAGAGCACAACGTTCTCACTAATCGTTGCGCCATCACACCTATTAATGTTGAGCGAATTAAATACGCAGGGACACCTAAATCTTGCAATCGAGTAATTGCTGAAGGCGCATCGTTTGTATGTAAAGTTGAAATCACTAAATGTCCAGTAAGGGCCGCTTGAATTGCCATATGCGCGGTTTCTAAATCACGTATTTCACCTAACATAATAATATCAGGGTCTTGACGCAACAATGCTTTTATTCCAGTTGCAAAATCAAGTTCGATATTATGTTGAACTTGCATTTGATTAAAAGCAGGTTCAATCATTTCTATAGGATCTTCCAAAGTGCAAACATTCACTTCGTCAGTGGCCAGTTGTTTTAATGTGGAATATAAAGTGGTGGTTTTACCTGAACCAGTTGGACCTGTGACAAAAACAATTCCATTTGATTGGCTTGTCATTTTATTCCATAACGTTAAATCTTCATCACTTAAACCAAGCTGTTCGTAACTTCTGACTAACACTTCGGGGTCAAAAATACGCATGACCATTTTTTCGCCAAAAGCAGTTGGCATTGTTGCCAAGCGTAATTCTACTTCTAAACCTTGTTTAAATTTTGTTTTGACTCGCCCATCTTGAGGTTTTCTTTTTTCAGCTACATTCATTCGGCCTAATATTTTTAAGCGACTGGTCACTGCCATACCAACTTGAACAGGCATTTGATACACCGCATGTAATACTCCATCAATTCTAAATCGAATATTATGATTCTCTCTTCGAGGTTCAATATGAATGTCACTGGCTCTTTGTTCAAATGCATACTCTAAAAGCCAATCTACAATTTTCACCACATGCTCATCGTTTGCATCAGCGCTGCCCGATTTTCCAAGCTCTAACAGCTGCTCAAAATTTTGCCCTTGAGAAGATTTATTTTTATTTGCTGCACCGTACATTGAAGTAGCTAATGTATAAAACTCAGTGCTGTATCGCAAAATATCTGCAGGTGACGCCATGACACTAGTAACAACTTTACGATTGACTTGATGAATTGAATCTTGCCAGGTTTCATCAAATGGATCTGCACACGCGATCACTATTTCTTCGTCAGTTACTTTTACAGGCAATAAAACGTGTCGTGTTGCATATTCAAAGCTCATAACCGAAGTACACTTGGACACTTCAATTTTTAATGGATCGATTGTGAAACACTCTAATCCAGATTCTTTTGCCAACCATTGTATTAAAAACTGTTCATCTAATACTTCAAGGGGATTTTTTTTGTTTTCGACTTTAATTTTTGCTAACTGGGAAATAGGATGCTTTATATGAGCTAATTTGTTAGCGTCCACTAATTTTCGAGCATGCTCAAGTTTTTCTATGTCTAATAATTGATCTTGAACCAGTGCATGGGTAATTTGCGCAAATGTGAGTTTTCCGGTTATATTTTCAAATAATTTACTCATGATTTCCCCCTAAATGACACCACATACTCATAGATAACCAAATCTGTCCAATTTCTTTATCCTGAAATATTGAATCTATAAGTTGATTTAATTGAACCTCATTTAATGATGGTTTGCATTCAATTAAAAGCTTTCGCCATTTATCAATAATTGCCTGTAATGGAATTTTCATGTGTGCATAATAGGTGTTTTGTTGTTGCTTTAACAAATCTAAAAGCGAGCCAATTGCATCAATTGCGCTTGCTAAATAGGCAGTTTGTTTTAAAAAGTAAAACGCCTCCCAATTGGATTGAATGAACTGCAAAAAACATGCAACTTTTTGTTGGATAGTTGATTTTTCTGGAATTTTTTCAAAATTTACTTGGTACTTTTTCCCTTGTTCTAATAATTTTAAACGCTCACCCCTTAATGCCTTAGAGGTATCACTTGGCATGACACTAATGTTTTGTGCGATTTTTTGCGCCAATTGAAATATTAATTGAATATGATGTTTCTGTGAAAAATCGATTGATGCATCTACTTTAAGCTCTAATTCCACCTCACAAATCTGATCCTTTAAATTTTTATAAGTCACACAACCTTGATCAAGCACAAACTCCATTGCGTTTAATTGAATTTCATGGCGTGTAAAATCGGTTGAAAAAATGGGCAATAACTCTAAATCAGAAAGAGTATGATCGGTTAACAATTGATTTAATGGGGCTTCAATTAGCCCCAACTCTAATTCATACCCCCTCAAATCATTTTCATATTCACTTCTTATATGTAATCCCCCATGATTTTCACCCTGTGTTTTGAGTGTCTGAATATATCGACTGCCTTTTTGCCTAATTCTAAGGGCAATCTTATGATTGGCTAATATCGTTTCTACAGTATCAAAATAGGTATTTTTTAGGACAAACGTATCTTTTTGATTAGATTTTAAACAATCTAATTCTAATAATTGTTTTACATCTTTTGGATGGATTTGTAATTTCAACTCTATTTCTTTTAGCACAATCAATTTACTCTAAAAATCTATTTATCCCTCACTTTACCATAGCTAATTCGTAATTTTCATGGTTTTGATAGCATTATTCACATACAGCATTGCTAAAACGAAAAAACCCAGCAAAAGCTGGGTTTATCTGTATATATATGCTTATTTCTTTTTAGAGGTTTTTTTTGCCATCGCTTTTTTAGCGGGTGCTTTTTTTGTGACTGCCTTTTTAACTGCTGCTTTTTTAACAGCTGGTTTCTTAACGGCCGATTTCTTAGTAACTGCTTTTTTTGTGACTGCTTTTTTTGTGACTGCTTTTTTAACAGTCGATTTCTTCTCGGTGGCTTTTTTGGAAGTGGCTGTACGTTTTTTATTTTTAGAACCTAGTCGAGAAGCACCTCGTTTTTTATAATTTTCGGCTTTTTGTTTGGCTGTAAATAATGTAATGCCATTCACACGACAATATCGCGCCAAATTTCGCGGGTCCATATTCATAGCTTGACAGATGTCTTTTAAATACTCACCCGTTTTCAGTCTTTTTTGAACTTCTTTAATGCGCTCTGGAGTGTATGTTTTTGCACTATTAGCGCGAGGCGCTGAAACAGTGATACCCTCTTCTCTTAAAACGGCTCTCCATTTATTATCGGTAATGGAAATTTGTTCTAACGCTTCACGTAGCATCGCACCATTTTTAAATGCTGCCTTAACTTTACTAATGATTTGTTTATTAGTCATTTCATTTAAGCCTTTTTTGTTTTTAAAGTTTGACGGACTTTAACTCTAAGAACAGCACTATAACATGTGAATGTCTTAACAACGAGATGCAAACCGACGATTAGGTTAATTCAAAAATAGTTAACAATTCTTTAGATGTCAACCTATCTGATTAAGTTAATTTTCAATTTTTTGAACATTAAAAAAATTGAATTCACCATGTTATAAATTCACCTTAATATAGATAAAAACCATGACATTAATTAAACCTTAAAAATCAACCAGTTAACTTCAGCAACACATTACTTTGATTGAGTATTAGCGATACTTCTTATTTATAACCAAAGCAATTCACTGGATAGATATACATTAAAAAATTTCAATGTCGTAAAATTTATTTTGGACATTCAAAACGAATAATCAGGAAGAACATTCAGGACAATCTTTTCTTCTAGTGACATTTATAATTCTCCACTGCCCTGATAAAGCATCAAACAACTGTAACTTTGAAATTTGACTATCACCTATTTTAGTTAAAAACTTAAGCCCACTTAAAACTTGCATAGTTCCCAAGACACCCACTACTGGTGAAAACACCCCCGCATCAGAACAGGTAATTTCTTGCTGACCTGCATTTGGGTACAAACATCGATAACAAGCACTATGATCATTATTGGGATCCATTACAAAAAGCTGACCTTCAAACCCTAAAGCCGCCGCGCTGATTTGTGGTTTCTTGAGTTGAACGCATACTTTATTTATTAAGTATCGACTATCAAAATTATCGGTGCCCACAAAAACCAAATCGCAATATTGTATTGCTTGTTTTAGTTGTGCTTCATTTAATTTGTTATCAATATTCTCTACATGAATGTCATCATTTAAATCGAGCATGGATTGTTTAGCTGAAATAGATTTGTTGACACCAATTGATTCATTTTTATGAATTATTTGACGCTGTAAGTTACTTAATTCAACGTCATCAAAATCGTTGACAATAATATTTCCAACCCCGCTTGCTGCCAAATACAATAATAATGGACTGCCCAACCCACCTGCACCATAAACAAAAACCGTTGCGTTTTTTAAGCGCAATTGATGTGATTGGTCAAATTGAGGCAACAGTAAGTGTCTTGAATAACGCAACCATTGATCATCAGTTAATTCAGTTTTTATTTTCATACATTTTCCTTTATTACCAGCGGTGATAACCAAGTTGTTGGCGCAATAAAAATCATTCGCTGTATAGATTGAGTTTGTAAAGTCGATACAACAAAAGGCTGAGCATAATCATGATCCATGACTTTTTGAATAATTTGGGTCAACGATAGCAATGGATATTTTAGATAATCTGAATACATTTTTAAATTTAACCAATGGGGTTTAATTATGGATTGGACGTTATAAGCATTGTGATGTTGAACAAACCAAATTTTAAATTGATCTATGGTGAACCAAACATGCTTTTGACAATTAGGTTTATTAAAACTTGATTCAAAATCAGCATTATCAATAAATTGATGAAACAACCTACCTTGAAGAGCTGCAGCCGCACGAATAGGTTTATTTTGAATCAAGGGTTTGATAGTAGCTTGTGTGCACGCAAAATCTAATATCTTGGTTTGACGATCCATTAATTTGTGATATTTAATATCCAAACGGTCATTTTTTTTAGGACCCATCCACTTACTTAATGGCTCATTTGGATCAATTGGATTCACTTCTAAATAAAACTTAATCGCTACTTCAAGATGAACATAATGTTGAGTAAGTCTATCTAAATAAATAAAATCCATTTCACCCACAGTAGGATTCATTTTTCTTTGTTTATCATTTATTTGGATATTTTGTGCGATTAATTGAGTGCTTGGGTGATGGTTCAAATAAAATGCCCACAATGCTTCATAATAGGTGCCTAACATATGCGTGTTTTGAGTTTGCATAAATTGATCAAGATCGAATTTAGAAACAGAATCTAACCACGTTTGATTGGGTGTCAATAAATCATGTTTATTCTGTTTTAAGCATAATAAATCGTGATTTTGGGTCAACCATTGCAAGTCTGAATAAAAAACGGACAAAAAATTACCTTTTACCTACAGAAGTCACTATAATCGCGCGCCTGAAATACCTTACCTACCTATTCTGATAAATAAATTATGCACGCCTTTGTTTTTTCCATGTTACACAAATTCATCCCTTTTGTCTTAAAAGTGATCTTAACCTTTATTGCTTATAATTCTTTGGCTTATTTGTTAAAGGGCATTGTGGCTAATTGGCAACAATTTTTAATGGAAGTCCCATTAATTTTATTATCAACAGGCTGCTTTTATTTTGCACTTAACAAAAAAACGCATTTTCGTACATGGGTGGCCATGATTCCTTGGTTATTGTTTTATTCCATAGTGGATATTTATTACATTCTATTTAATCGAGTATTTAAGTTAGTAGAATTTCTTGAACTACCCGAAATGTACGATATTTTACCCACTTATTTCACTGTTTGCTCCTTATTATTATTTGGCTTTTTAACCTGGTTATTCTTAAAAAACCTCTTGTTAAAACGAACTGGGTTATTACTTGCTGGCTTTTCGCCTTTAGCATTAACGGCATTTTTTGCTTATTTTATTCCAGCGCAATATATCAATGTCATTCAATTTATATCTCCGTCAATCAACACACCTCAAGAATACGAACAAACAAGTGAAAACGGTCGCTGGGTGACATTATTATATTTTGAAGCAGTCCGAAGTCATGCGTTAAATTCACTTAGCCACCCTGAAAATTGGCAAGATGAAAGAAGTAATTTAAAAACAAACGAATTACTCATTGCAGAGCATAAAAATGTTCACATTATAGTTTTAGAATCGTTTCTAGATCCGACATTACTAAACAAATTACCAAACATACAAACCGCCATGCCTGATTTCTTTAAAAAAATAAATTCTAAAAAAGGCATGTCTATTTCACCCGTTTTTGGTAATCGAACACCACAGGCTGAATTTGAAATCTTATGCAATGTACCGGCTTTACAACAAACCAGCATTATTGAATTTAATGTTTTTACTGGGGCACCGACCAGTTGTTTACCTGCATGGCTCAAACAGGCTGGCTGGAAAACTGTCGCCACGCATGCATACAAACCTAGTTTTTTTAATCGCGAAAAGGCCTATCTGGGCTTACAATTCGATGAAATTTATTTTGCTAAAGAATACAAACCTGATGCCTCAAGTTATTTTGAAACACGCCTAGAAGATGACATTCAATTTATGTATGACGGGGATTTATTTGAACAAAATCGAGCATTTGTACAAGCTCACATTAATTCACCCAATAAGCAGCCTTTATTCAATTACATGCTTGGTGTATATGGCCATTGGCCGAACATTAGGGACAAACAGCGATTTCCAGATGTAATTGAATTGGATTTAAGCGAACATAATACTGAAATGCAAAACATAGTGAATGAGTATTATTATCGAATGGTGGCGCTTGAAACTCATATTCAACAATTACATATTATCGACCCAAACAGTTTAATATTAGTGATCAGCGACCACCTTCCCCCAATGAAAGGCATGAGTGATGTGTACGCTGAGCTTGATTATTTACCAAGCCATAACAACAATACATTTGTGAATATTTTTTACTTATTTAATGATTCAAACATAGTGGAAACACAGGATGTATTTCATCATTATCAAATGGCGGATTTAATTATTAGTCATTTAACCCAATCAAAATGCCTGAAACCAGAATGCCTACCAAAAAGAGATAAAACGAATTTGTCTGAGCATTATAAGCACGTCATTTCTTCTGCTTTACAATGAACCGTTTGTTTGATTAACAGCATGAATAGTAAGCGCTCTAATACTTTCACTCATGCTTATATTCAATTAAATGAAGCCCTCTTTTTCACTTGGAGCCTCAAAGAATTTAGTAACTTGCAAAAAAAACGGATTCATTATCAAACTTTGCTCGTTCAGGTTGATCAATTCGACGCTTTGCAATCTGTTTTAAACATTGCTCGTCACTTACATTTAGGTAAGTCAATTCAAGTTCACACTCAATGTCATCACATAATTGTTAAAACCAAGCACGTTGCTTCACAGTATTTGCAGGAAAATCCATAATGACATGAACCCCAATTCTTAATAAAGATTGGACATGGGATTTAACCTGCGGTTTGATCAATGCTGAATATTTCAAATATTCATCGAATGCGTGAATTTGATTAGGGTAAAACGATGACAACCAATAATCCTCACTAATGACGATTGCTTTTTTTGTGCTGCCAGCATTTTTGATGTCGTGGATTTTCCTGCGCCCACTTTTCCACAAAAAATAATCAATAGCCCAGTTTCATTCATGGGTTCACCTTAAGTTTTATTTAAGATTTTATGAATTCAATAGTTGAATAATATTCTTTAATTCGCTCATATGATTGATCACTTTTAAATGCATTTTAGAATGATGGACGCCATTTGGATCATATAAAACTGCGGTCATATTTGCATCAATTGCAGCGTTAACTCCTAATAAACTATCTTCAATAACCAAACAATTTTCAGGTTCAACATTCATTTTTTTCGCTGCATGTAAGAATATACCAGGCTCAGGTTTCCAGGAACCCACATCGTAAGAACTAAATATATTATTATTAAAAAATTGTGAAAGCCCTGTAATTGATAATGCCTTTTTAATTTTTTGCATTGGACCACTTGATGCCACACAGATGGGTATTTTAAGAGCATAAAGCAAGTCAACAACACCATCACATGCAGTTAATTGTTTTTCAAATAACTCTTCTACCAATAATCGATAGTCTGCAACAAAGTTTTCATTCAATTTAATATCATATTCGTGTTCAATTATTTTAAGGATCTTTGACAATTTACCGCCACGAAATTTATCCAAAAATAATTCGGCCGATGCATTCACCCCATAATTTTTCAACAAAATCACAAGCGCTAAATTACAAAGCAACTCACTATCAACCAATGTTCCGTCACAATCAAATATTATACAGTTAATCAAAGCAGACCTTATTCACTATTTATCAGTTCTCAATTCTCAATTCTCAATTCTCAATTCTCAATTCTCATTTAAGAATCGGTGTTTATCTTTATTTTTAGGCAAGACACAAACCTCATAACGACCAAATATTTTATAGCGATTTAAAGCAATGCGATCATACACCCAGTTTCTCAAAATTTTAGGAATAATTTTAAACACAACGAGTAGTGACCAAGGTAATTTTAAAACAGATGCAACTCTAAAAAATGCATCGCTTTTTTGATAGCATTGGCCATATTCAACATAGATCATCGTTTCAAATACATCGGATGAAAAACCATAATACTTTAATATCTCTTGTCCCGCTTTTGATTGCACACTGCAAAGCTTAACCTGTTGATTTTTATCAAACTTAATTATGAATTTACTCCAAAAATTACATAATCTACACACACCATCAAACAACAAAACTCGATCATTATTTTGTAAATTCTTAGGAACCTGCATTTTCCCTCTCTTTGTTTAATTTAATTTCAATAAAACATAAAACATAAAACATAAAACTTGATATTAAAATAAGTAATCAACTTTCATTATTACTTAAATTTAATGCCATTTTTTAGTCAATCTTACAAATTCATAGATTTCTTTATCGGTTAAATTTTGAGTTAATTGCTCAATAACGGGAATTTCAGCAAGTTGTATTTTTTTTAATTCTGCCAACCCTTTTCCACTTAACTGAAGAAATTGACTGCGCTTATCATCGGGATTTTCTGTTTTTTCGATCCAATCACTTTTGATTAAATCATTAATTAGCCTAGTGACCTGCGCTTTGTCGCGATAAAGAATATGCGCAATATTTGCAGCGGTACAAGGCTGATTAGCATTAATAATAAATAGAGTATTGATGTGCATCGAAGCCAATTCAGACCCTGTTTGAGCAAACGCTTCATGCAAATTAC
Organism: Marinicellulosiphila megalodicopiae; assembly: GCF_045862395.1. Taxonomy (NCBI): domain Bacteria; kingdom Pseudomonadati; phylum Pseudomonadota; class Gammaproteobacteria; order Oceanospirillales; genus Marinicellulosiphila; species Marinicellulosiphila megalodicopiae. The sequence goes on along the minus strand of NZ_AP023087.1, from coordinate 1,747,308 downwards.
GCCTTAATAAATGCACCATTTTGAAAATGGCTTCTGGGATTGGCTGGTTGGCCATTTACACTTCCTCACAAAATATAGTTGATATTATCAATCAGTTTCCATATAGTTTCCAGAGTTAGTTGACTTCATCAACTAACACCAAAATAGATCGACCCGATTTTTTAAACCATTCACAAAGGCATAAATATGAGCAAACACACCGCGTTGAACTCAAATAAACCATCCCCGAGTAAATTACAAAAAACATTGGTCATTGCAAGCTTGATATTAACCTTTTCAGGCACGATCACAGCAATAATGACGTTTAGCAATACGGGGTTAACCTCACAATTCTTACCCAACTGGTTAAAAGCATTTGGATTGTCTGCTTTAATAATGGCTCCATGTGGCGCGCTATTTTCGTTTTTATTACATAAGTTAGTCACGAAAACCTTTAAAAGGACATCTTATCTCATTCAAAATTTAATTTTTGCTGTTTTTATGGCATTCATTATGGAATCAATCATGGCTGCAATGACCGCTGCTACTAATGTTGGTTTTAACAGCATAACTATCTTTACCTCTGCCTGGATCAACGGTGTACTCTGGGCGCTGCCACTTGGGTTAGTGTTATCCGTTTTAATGTCAACTACCATCAAACCTAAATTAGAGAAATATTTAGCAAGTTAAGGAGCGATAACTGCATGATTTTAGGTGTCTTTAATTGTTTGTTCTTCAATCGGTGACTCTTAAACTCTCTTGTGATTCATTGCTTTTTCTCCCCCATACCTCCGAATTAAAAATACTTGTAATCCGCCTCAAAATTGATTTTTATGAACCACCAGCAAACCTATATCAATTTATTTTGATATAGGTTTGCAATTCAAAGAAAACTCCCCTACAATCCGCAAAATCATAAAACTGCCTATTTAACAATATGACCGATGCACCCAAACCTACCTGTAACAATCTTGCTTTAGTGTTAAAAGCTATGGCAGATCCATTACGCATTCAGGTATTAAAAGTTTTGGGCGAAAGCAGTTTTGGCGTACTAGAATTAAGCCAAATTTTTACAATGAAACAATCGGGCATGAGCCATCATTTAAAAACTTTGGCCACGGCCAATTTAGTGACAACACAGCGTGAAGGTAATTCGATTTTTTACCGTCGAAGTTTAGAAGACGCATTTGATGTGCAGCAAACTATTTTTTCTGCCATTGATGACACGGTTTTTGATGAACAAGTGTTAACGAATTTAAACGTAATTGAAAATGAGCGAGAGCTAAATTCTCAAGCGTTTTTTGCCAAACACGCAACGCAATTTAAACAACAACAAGATTTAATTGCCCAATATGCATCGTACCAATCTCTTTGCGAAGAGATGATGTTGTCTTTAAATGCACCCCACGACCACGCCATTGAAATTGGCCCGGGTCAAGGTGAGTTTTTATTAGCGTTAGCCAAACAATATAAAAAGGTGTTAGCGTTGGATGTATCTAAGGCATTATTAGACATTGCGCAAAACACCTGTAAACAAGCTAATTTAAACAATATTGAATTTAAATTAGACGATTTACAAAATTTAAGTAAACCAAATGCGGATTTAATCGTATTAAATATGGTGCTGCATCATATCACTCGACCTCAAGCGTTTATTTTACAAGCGTCTCGTTTATTAAAACAAACGGGACACTTAATGATTACGGATCTATGTCAGCACGATCAGCAATGGGCAAAAGAAAGTTGCGCTGATCTGTGGCTTGGATTCTCACAATTACAATTAGAAAACTGGGCACAAAAAGCCCGACTTAATTTAACGAAAACAAGCTTTGTTGCCATGCGAAATGGTTTTCAAGTGCAGTGCTTACTTTTTTCAAAAACAAATATATAAATTTTTTCAAAACTTAAGAGAGTTCAAACTATGAGCGAATATCAATTATTTACTTCTGAATCAGTATCAGAAGGACACCCAGACAAAATGGCCGATCAAATCTCTGATGCTGTGGTTGACGCCATCATCAAAGACGATCCGCATTCACGTATTGCCGTTGAAACGTTAGTAAAAACAGGCATGGTTGTATTAGCAGGTGAAGTTCGTACGTCTACTTATGTTGACTTAGAAGACTTAGTTCGCGACGTAGTGACCAACATTGGTTACAACTCTTCAGACGTTGGATTTGACGGCGCAAGCTGTGCGGTATTAAACGCAATTGGTAAGCAATCATCTGACATCGCAATGGGCGTTGATGAAGCAAACGACAAAGATTTAGGCGCAGGCGACCAAGGTTTAATGTTTGGTTATGCATCAAACGAAACTGACGTGTTAATGCCAGCACCGATTACTTACGCCCATCGTTTAGTTGAAAAACAAGCGCAGCTTCGTAAAAACGGCACATTGCCTTGGTTACGTCCAGACGCTAAATCTCAAGTGACATTTCGCTATGGCGCTGACGGAAAACCCGTTGCCATTGATGCAGTTGTACTTTCAACACAACACAACCCAAACATTAAATTAGCCGATTTACGTGAAGCGGTTTTAGAAGAAATCATAAAACCTGTATTACCAGAAAAATGGCTACACGCTGATACATTATTTCACATCAACCCTACTGGCAACTTTGTAATTGGCGGTCCTGTAGGCGATTGCGGTTTAACCGGTCGTAAAATTATTGTGGACACTTACGGCGGAATGGCGCGTCACGGCGGCGGAGCGTTCTCGGGTAAAGATCCTTCAAAAGTGGATCGCTCAGCAGCATACGCAGGTCGTTATGTAGCAAAAAATATCGTAGCAGCAGGCTTAGCGGATCGTTGTGAAATTCAAGTGTCTTACGCAATTGGTGTTGCAGAGCCTACTTCAATTTCTGTTAATACATTTGGCACAGGCAAACTTCCTGATCACGAATTAGTTATATTAATACGTGAACATTTTGATTTACGCCCACATGGCATCATCGAAATGTTAGATTTGCGTCGCCCTATTTACCAAAAAACGGCAACTTACGGACACTTTGGCCGTACAGAAGAAAGCTTCACTTGGGAAAAAACAGACAAAGCTGACACATTAAAAAAAGCAGCTAAGCTTTAATTCATATTTCTAAAAAGGCGGACAGAACATCCGCCTTTTTTTACAAACTTAATTATTATTTACAGGAATAACACATGACTATTAACGCAAATGGGTTTACAGATTTTAAAGTAAGCGCAAAAACTCAAGAAGAATTTGATCAACTGGCTGCTTATGGCCGTAAAGAAATTGAAATCGCTGAATCAGAAATGCCTGCACTAATGGCATTACGCACACGTTATTTAAGCGAGCAACCATTAAAAGACGCAACCATTATGGGTTGTATCCACATGACAATTCAAACTGCGGTTTTAATCGAAACACTAGTTGCATTAGGTGCAAGTGTTCGTTGGTCTAGCTGTAACATCTTCTCTACTCAAGACCACGCAGCAGCAGCCATTGCAGCAGCGGGCATTCCTGTATTTGCATGGAAAGGCGAAACTGAAGAAGAATTTTTATGGTGTATCGAACAAACTGTAGAAAAAGAAGGCGTGGTTTGGGAGCCAAACTTAATTCTTGATGACGGCGGCGACTTAACAGAAATGGTGCATAACCGTTTCCCACAATTATTAAACGACATCCACGGTATTTCTGAAGAAACAACCACTGGTGTTCACCGTTTATTAGAAATGTTAGAAAAAGGCGAATTAAAAGTACCTGCAATCAACGTAAACGATGCGGTAACTAAGTCTAAAAATGACAATAAATATGGCTGTCGTCATTCTTTAAACGATGCAATCAAACGTGGTACTGACCATTTATTAGCAGGCAAAAAAGCACTAGTCATTGGTTACGGTGACGTGGGTAAAGGTTCTGCTCAATCATTAAACCAAGAAGGCATGATTGTTCGTGTATCTGAAATTGACCCAATCTGTGCAATGCAAGCATGCATGGACGGCTTTGAAGTGGTTTCTCCATACATCGACGGAATAAACACTGGCAAAATCGATTGCATCAACACTACACTTTTAGGTTCAACTGATTTGATCGTAACCACTACTGGTAACGCAAATGTATGTGACAGCAACATGTTACAAAGCATCAAATCAAAAGCAGTAGTATGTAACATCGGTCATTTTGATAACGAAATCGACACAGCGTTTTTACGTAAAAACTACAAGTGGGACGAAGTAAAACCACAGGTTCACAAAGTCATTCGTAACGAAGCAGAAAATGATTATTTGATTTTATTATCAGAAGGTCGTTTAGTGAACCTAGGTAATGCAACGGGACACCCATCACGTATTATGGATGGTTCATTTGCTAACCAAGTATTGGCTCAAATGTATCTTTTCGAGGCAAAATTTGCAGATTTACCAGAAGCAGAAAAATCACAAAACCTTTATCTAAAAGTATTACCGAAAAAATTAGATGAAGAAGTAGCAGCAGAAATGGTGAAAGGCTTTGCTGGTGTGTTAACTAAGTTAACGAAAACTCAAGCAGAATACATTAACGTACCGGTGGACGGCCCTTTCAAGCCAGAAAGCTACAAGTACTAATTGGAACGATTATATTTTCTAATTTCTTCGTTTTAAAATGATCACTTAACTCTTTTTTAAGAAATGGGTAAGCTCACATTTTATGCCTCGAACTTAAAAAATATACTCTATTCCAAATGGAATTCTTTATATAAAGGATTCCAAAAACTTAGCGGTTTCAGCCGCTAAGTTTTATCTTCTGCTTAACTCAATTTAAAAACTTATCATTTTCTGTTTAACGATGATTAAACAGCACTCTATTTTTTCGCCTCGAAAATGATAAATAAATGTGAAAGTGAATAAAATGAACAAAGTAAACCAATTCAGTTTTGAGTTTTTTCCCGCAAAAACTGACGCAGGACACACAAAACTTCAAGGCGTACATGCCGAGCTAAGTAAATTAAATCCTGACTTTTTTAGTGTGACATACGGCGCAGGCGGCACCACGCAAGAACGTACTATTAACACGGTTTTGGATTTTCACAAAAAAGGCATTGCCACTGCCCCGCATTTAACATGCATCGGCAACAGCAAAAAAGACTTAACTAAGTTGTTAGATTTATACAAAGACAACGGCATCAACCGAATCGTCACCCTACGCGGAGACCTACCAGAAGGCATGGACTCAACCGCAGGCGAATTTGATTACGCAAGTGACTTAGTAACCTTCATAAAAGAAAACTACAACGACCAGTTTCACCTAGAAGTCGCAGCCTATCCTGAAATGCACCCACAGGCAGACAACTACAACCAAGACATCAACAACTTTGTGACAAAAGTAAAAGCGGGCGCAGACAGTGCCATCACGCAATACTTTTTTAATGCCGATGCGTATTTTAATTTTAGAGACAAAGTACACGCACAAGGCGTAGAGATTGATATCATTCCCGGAATCATGCCAATCACAAACTTTAAAAATCTAGCTAGATTCTCAAAGTCATGTGGTGCGGATATTCCAATATGGATGTCTAAGCAGTTTGAGGCTTATGAAAATGATGCGGATAGTGCTCAAAAGTTGGGTGTTGAGATTGTTACTCGGTTGAGTGAGACACTTATTAAAGGTGGCGCGCCTGGGTTGCATTTTTATTCTATGAACTCGGTTGAGCCTAACTTACAGATTTGTAAGAATTTGGGGATTAGTGTTTAGTTGCTTGTTGTTGATAATTTTTCCTTATAGAAAAAACCGAATTAATTGTTGTTTAATTCGGTTTTTATTGATAATAAATTTCTATCCATTAAATTCAACTTTCAATTTACTCGCAAGCCTCCATTGATTACAAACATCCACGATTGTGGCTGTTGTTTTTCATCCTGTATTTCTAGATATTTTTTCGGATAAACTGGATAGGCTCATACCTCGAAGTAAACGACTAAAGTATTTACTTGAAAATCATAAATTTAAACAATTTAATTTAGAGAGGCGATTGCAAGAAGAAATAGTTTCATAAATTTGATTGCTAAAAAAATCCCGCATCAAGGTGCGGGATCGTTGAGTGGAAATTTATTCCAATTCACTTATATTCATAGATGTTGCAGAACGATTTCTTTAAGTTCTTGCAAAGCAAGATAATCTGAATTAATTCGAATTACTTTTTCCTTAAGTATAACAAATAAGAACACACCTTTATCACCAGAAATATAATATGAAATAAAATCATTATTTTTCCATTGACCAAATTCATTATTTGATAAAAACACTTTCTTAAAAGCGCCCATTTCCTCTGCATTACAATTTGAATTTACAGCTTCTGTAAAAACATCATGATAAAATTCTTGTAACTCACATTGGTAATCAATGCCTGAAGGTTTAGACTCATTGGTAAACCCAATGTATTGCTTACTAAGTTCATCTCCATACTTTAAAACCAATAAATCATTCCCTCCTTGAATCAATCCAATTAACATATGATTGCTTGGAACACTGAAATTCATCCCCAAGTAGTGAACATCCACTCTTGATTCGGAATTTTGATTAAGGAATAGATTTGCACAAATTGCTGAAATTAAAATTAATGCAAAAATTAAAACATAAAGGAGCTTTTTCATAATTACAACCCTGATAGCGCCATTCGAAGCTCTGTCCCATACAAAGCTGCCACTTGATTTTTACACGAATTATAAACAGAAGGATCTCCATCTAACACTCTTTTACCAGCTTTAGCGACTTGTTTAACAACCCATTTTGTAGAAGGGATTCCTGATGCAGGTCTAGGAACAAGATCCATAGAATCCGAACAAATTCCTGCTTCTTTTAATGCCTTATATACTACTAGAGCTACATTATCATTTATCGCAGAGGAAGTAGTCATTCCATTTCCCCAAAAAAAATTAATAACTGCTAATATGTTTTCTCTTTCATTAATACCCATTTAATAAATCCATAAATTAAAAATTGAGTATTAATAGTACCGATCACTTTAACAAATATCAATCATCAGATACTAAAAGATAGACAGGTAAATATATTTTATTTCAAAATTTTTATAAACTTTTTTGTATGAAGTGCCAGGAAAATCAGAAAAAAGTGAACTACCCGCCCCAAGGGTTTCGCTAAGGCGAAATTTGCTTCGCAAAGAGAGGTATCAGAATAACCATCGGCCAAATATAGAAAAAAGGCTTAGGTTTTATTCAAAAAATATAAGCTGATTAGAATCATGTAAATCAGAAATGACACCCACTTTTGTACATTGGTACATCCAGAAAATAGGCTCAAGAAAAGAAAACTCAGAAGTGACACCCACTTTTAGGTATAATTATTTAAACGGACCAGAAGTGACACCCACTTTTGTACATTATTCTTATACAGAGTTTCGTCAATATTTTTATCAATATTGTATTGAAGTGAATTAAGTATTTTCCCTTTTTTAAAAAACATGTATATCAGTCCAGATTTATTTTAAATTTTATCAGTACCCTATAATGAGCACCACTTACGCACAAGGAATCGATCGATTACTACACAGTACCTTAGCAAATATCTGTCAACTAGACACTCACTAAATACAAGCTATATATAACATCTAGAAGTGACACCCATTTTTGAGGGATAATTATTTAAATAAACTCACATTACCACCTGAATCATAATTAAATAAAATATACTTTTGATCTTTACCAATTAACAAAATTTCACCTTGCTCAACAATTACACCTAATGAATTAATAAAAAATGGCATTTTTGTTTTCAATTCAAACCTTTGATTAATATCATCCTTCAAATAACCTTCAGCCTTAAAAGAAAGCTTACTTTTACCACTATGCACATATTCAACTTCAAGTTTCGTCAATACAATGGCCTGTGAACCAAACTCGCGTCCTATACTAATGTTTTTAGCATTTAAATCTAAAACATCTCTAATTGCATTCATACCATTTTCATATTCATTACTTTCATAAATTTCAATTAGACCCAGCCCTTTAAAATATATGGAACCTAAATTCCCAGCTATTGAATTTATTAAACATCGATTCCATTGAAAGCTACCTAAATATTCGTTATTTTCGGATACAACTATTTCAAATGTTTTATTTGAACGTGTTTCTGAAACATTATCTGTACAACGAAATTTTATTAATTTACTGTACTTACTTTCATCCTTTGCAATGTATATATCTTTTAAACTGAGATTCAACCCTACTATTCCGCTACTTATAGATGCAATCAATTTCGTATTTTCATCTGACAAAACCAGAGTATTTTCTCTTTGAGGCACAAGCTCTTGCTTAGTGATTAATTGCTGACAACCTAATAGCAACATACAATTTAGTATCATTATTATTTTCATATTTACCTTTTTATAATTCCGATTTACATTTCCACCAACCTTAATCTTACATATTTTGTAAAACCAATCAGGTCAATATTAGCCTCTTATAGAATTAAACATCAATGTAACCCATAAATAACACCTACTTTTGCTAATAATTACATCTAAAATAACGCTTTTGACTAACTCTCATCACTTAGTATCAAATACCCGTCTTTTTCAAGTTTAAATCAAACCCAGAAGTGACATCCACTTTAGCAAACCCAGAAGTGATAATCATATAGAAAAGCCCCTAAGTAGCTTCGTTATAATAAGTGTGCAAATACATTAATTTAACGAAAAACAAAGGGGCTTAACATGCAACTATATGGTGGAATCGACTTGCATTCAAATAATTGTGTTATCAATATCATCGACGAACACGAAACCGTGATCTTTAAGAAGAAGATTAAAAATAATATCGACTTAATGATTTCAACTTTACAACCTTATTCAGATGGCCTAGTCGGACTTGTCGTTGAATCCACTTATAACTGGTACTGGCTTGTTGATGGATTAATGAATGCAGGCTTTAAAATGCACCTGGCGAACACAACCGCTATCCAGCAATATTCTGGTTTGAAATATGCCGATGATGATAGTGATGCTAATTGGCTTGCTCGAATGTTAAAACTTGATATTTTACCTACTGGTTATATCTACCCAAAACAACAACGAATGCAACGTGATTTACTTAGAAAACGAATGCAACTTGTTCAAGAAAACACAAAACATTTACTATCTATACAAGGTTTATATGAGCGACATATTAATCTTAGAATGACAAATAATGAAATCAAAAAATTAAAATCCGATAAAGTAGAATTAGACTTTGAAGACACCAATACACAACTGGCTGTCATCAGTAATTTAAGTATTCTTCAATGCTTAACACAACAGATAAAATTGATTGAAAATAAGTTAAAAACTCAACTCAAGCTGGACGATCGATATGTCAGAATAACCAGCATTAACGGGATAGGATTAATATTGGGTTTAACAATCACACTTGAGACGGTTGATATTTCTAGATTTAATAAAGTGGGTCAATATGCGTCATACTGCAGATTAGTTTCAGGTGCCAGATACAGTAACGGAAAGAAAAAAGCGAAAACCAATACAAAAAATGGCAACAAATATCTCTGCTGGGCATTTATTGAAGCCGCCAATTTTGCAATAAGATTTAATGACACAGTCAAAAGATTCTATCAAAGAAAATTAGCAAAAACGAATGCCGTCATTGCTAGAAAGGCAGTCGCGCATAAATTAGCAAGAGCGTGTTATTACATACCTGAATCCGTAACTTAAATTGCATGATTCACAGATTAATCTCTTAATATAAGTATTTTTTTTGTTAAAATACCCCGCATTAAAACTCACCCAATAAGTGCGATATGAAACAGTTTATTCTAGAAAAATCCGATGCAGACATAATCAGTCATGGTGGCCTATCTTTAATTGGTCTAGCAATTAAAAAATACACAAACTTAACAAATAGCATTGATAAACTCATACCACTTCGTCACGGAACAAAACATTCCGACATTATTAAAATCTATACGGCTTTATTGTGTATTGGCAAAAATGACTTCGAAGCGATTAACACTATTGAGAGTGAATATTATTTTACTCATGCAATGGATGTTCAAGAAATTCCTTCTGAATCTACGTTGCGCCAACGCATGGACACTTACGCAAAATCATTTTTACCTATAGTTGAAAAAGCAAATTTAGATTTTCTAATAAATATCAAACCAGAATTAACACCCATATATACAGGACACAGACCACTGGATGTTGATGTGACACCTATGGATAATAGTGGCAGTAAAAAAGAAGGCGTGTCCAGAACTTATAAGGGCCATGATGGCTATGCACCCATGCCTGCATATTTAGGACAGGAAGGATATTGTATTAAATTTGAACTACGCGAAGGTAAGCAACACTGCCAAAGTGGCACGCCTGAATTTCTTAAAGATGCACTTAAATCAGCACAGAAAATCACAAATCAGCCCATACTTTTACGGCTTGATAGTGGTAATGACGCCATCGAAAATATTGATGTAATTCTTGATCACAACGCAAATAATGCTGAAAAAAATGATGTTGATTTTTTAATTAAATGGAACCCAAGAAAACAAAATAAAGATGAATGGCTAAAATTTGCAGACGAACAAAACACATGGACATATCCTAGAGAAGGCAAACGTGTCTCCTTATTTCGCATTGAAGAAGAGCGAGTTTGGCGTGGCCACACTTATAAAATTCAACGTGTCATGCAAGTAATTGAACGTAGTATTGATAAATTTGGTCAGTATATTTTAATTCCTGAAATAGAAATACAAGGTTGGTGGACGAGTTTACTGCTCAGTGATGAAGAAATCATTCAATTATATTGTGATCATGGAACATCGGAACAATTTCATAGTGAATTTAAAACCGATATGGATATAGAGCGACTGCCATCAGGAAAGTTTGACACAAACGCATTGGTGTTAGGATGCAGCATGTTGGCCTATAATATTTTGCGCTGGATTGGTCAAAATGGATTATTAGGACCCGATTCTCCGAAACGAAAAAAAGCGAAAAGACGAAGAATAAAAACAGTCATTCAAGAATTGATGTATGTAGCGGTACGAATTATTAAAAGTAGTCGGCGTATAAAACTCGCATTTGGTCGGTACAATGTAAATTTTATTATATTCGAAAAATTGCACCGTAAATTATTAATGAATTAACAAAAAAAAATTGAAACAAACAGATAGAATTGAAATGTGACTAATCAAAATGATTGGGTCATGTATATCTGTTTTTGTAGTGTAGCAATGGCGGTTAAAATAGTATGATTGCACAGATTTAAAAATAAAATAAGTTTAAAAATTGGTTTAAAGTTTGGTTTATTAATTGGTTTATATTATTTTTAAAAGATATGGTTGTTCTTACGATATTAAATGATCGATGCTTTGGATTCAGGACATATTAAAAGACGGCATAGAATTTGATGTCGAAAAAGCATTTGGTTATTCAAAATGAATAACTAAACCAGTTAGGTTAAACGGACGAGTTCATAGTGGGTGTTGGTAAAACCATAAAAGTGATTAAACCGTTCGTTTAACCTTCATTTAAAGCGTTTGAAAAAGCAAATATGCCTTCGATGTGAGCCATAAAGTGTTAGGACAAACAATATGTTTGAATCCTATAAAAAGTGTCATGCAAGAAATTGCAAATCACTTGGACATTATTGAGGTACTAAATAATTACTGAAGCGAAAGCCAAGGGCGAATGTTACCGTTTATCGTTTTCATTCAAGTGCCTTAATTCAGATGGGTGACTGGTGTGTATTTGTGACACCAACAATAGTAAATTTTAGGGCCATACTTGTTATAACGAACCGAAGATGAAATTATTAATTTACTATAAAAGAGTAAAGAATTTCGCTTCGACTATTGACCGGGATTTTCTAATGGGTGACATCCACTTTAGTGGGACCAGAAGTGACACCCACTTTTGTACAATTCATAACATTTCTGGGATTGTAACACAGCCAAAGTAATCTATATTTTAATTAACTACTCTATAAATGTATACACATCAATCAACAAATTAGCCAAAAGGGACATCCACTTTTGAAGAGCAGCGCACATTCACGGGATTGTGTCGCCCATTCCACAGAAAAACAGGTAAATCAGTTGCTTCACAATACTAATTGCAAAGTATCATGAAACAAGCGATCCGCCCTATTCTGTATTCACATTGTTACTCAGTGTTTTTCTCAATTTCTAGTAGCAAGTATTCTCAAAAGTGACACCCACTTTTGTATTGTATCCGTTAGATTATAAATGAACATTATTTTCAACATTCGATCCATTAGGGAAACCCCAATCCACATTGAGTCGAAAACACATGTAACCTCTTTAATATTTTGATCAATCATACTGCGCCCAATATTGGTATATCAAGAAGTCCCGTTTAACCCTTAAAGTTAACGGTATAAAAATCTAATACAAATTCACTATTAATTTATCTCAATCCCCCCCCCCTTCCTAAAACACATAAAAATCAAGCAGGTATAAAATTTGCTAACTAATTAATATGCATTTCAATAATACTGAGAATAAGAAGGAATACCATGAAAAACAATCACCTTAAAATTCAAGATTTACCCAAAAAACAATTTAATAAATTCATTAAACTTTTAGGTAAGCTCAGTGACGAAGACCTAGCAGGTAAGTTTAACCTCTCAAGTCGCCACGTTAAAAGATTACGCCAAAGCAAGAGTATTAAAATATTTAACGATACAAAAATTGAATTTGTATGGAGCCCTAGTAAAATCAAATTACTAGGCACTACTTATGACACAAACCTTGCCGCCAAATGGCGTACAAAAAAACACGTCATCCAAAATAAACGCTCACAATTAGGTATCAAACCTTACAGCCTGCCCCCTCTTGCAAAATTTAAAGGTTCATATTCGCCACATCACTGGACTGAACACGAGTTATCATTACTAGGCACCATGCATGACACAGAGCTTGCGCCTATTATCGGATTGTCTGGCTGCTCCATCACTGCATTTCGAAATTCAATAGGCATTGAGCCTTTTAGTGAGCGTGCCCCCATCAATTGGACTGATCAAATGTTACGATATTTAGGCGAAATGCCCGATATAGAATTTGCCGAAACATTTGGCATCAGTGAGCTAAGTACATCGACAAAACGAATATTAATGAAAATACCGAGCTATGGCACAGGCAATCTTACACGCACACCCCATTTGTGTGATGAGGCGATACAAGAATTAGGCAACGACACCGATTTCAATATATCAAAAAAATACAAACGAGCGCGTTACATTATTAGGCTGCACCGTCAATTACGCGGCATCCCAATTTTTGAGCGAACAAGAAAAAGTAAATATAACTTCACTGCATCAATCATTAAAAAATTAGGCAAAATACCAGACAGCGACATATCAAGATCAACCGACATCCCCCCACAAATAATTGGCTACCATCGAAGAAAAATGGGCATCCCCTTACCTGCCAAAACAGGTTAGATTACAAAAGATCTATGTTTTTTGATTTTGGATAATTTGTTGGTATGTTGGTATAGAGGCCTGGTTGTCAGGTCTTTTTTGTGGAAGATGGAAAGTATTGTTCATCAAGTGATTTAACCAATCCCCCCCCTCTCACTTATATAAAATAAAAATAAACATTAACAATTCAACATTAAACAAATATTCGTAGGGTAGACATTCAAGTCGAAAAAAAACTAAAAAAGTGGGTGTGCGCTTGCTCTCGAAGTTATTTAATTAAATACACCAATCATTATTTATTCTGCCGTACTCCCATTTGCACTGGGTAACTCAATGGGCGCGGTGTATTATTCATTACTGCCAACAGCGGCCAGCAAAATGGCAGTGATGTTTAGCACAGGAGGCGTGGCCATAGTATTAGGCATGATCGCATCGTACACAGGCATGTTCACCGACCCATTACAAAAATCCCTAGGCTGGCACGATAAAAAATTACACAAACTCATAGATGGACTTGAACAAAACCTAACAGGACAGTCAGAACAAACTCATAACTATAAAGATGGTTACGTTGCGCGGGTTTTAGATTTGGCAGATATATTGTTGACTGTTTCTAGTAAGTTGAAATAGTTGGGGTGTGAAAAGCAAATGAGGAAACATTCAAAAGTGGCTGTCACTTTTGATCGTATATTAATTCATTAATTTCATATCAGCCTTACGACTTTTTTTCATTCCATCATAAAAGTTTTCGTGAGAAGAAAAATTTAATAAATACATTTCCAGCTTACCTTCAAACCAACTATACCCTAACAACACCTCAAGCCGATCCATCTTGAATTTATGCACCCAAAGATGTGATAGGTCGCCCCTTTTTTGCGTCCCTAGTTCAGGATCGGCAATAATTTTTTCAATCTCATCTTCCACAATCACTAAATGCGATTCAGAAAGTTTATCCAAAGCTTTAGTGAAACGTCTCGATTCATAAACCTCAAACTTTTTTAGATCGTCGCTCATATCGTTTCACCAAACCTAGATTCATTTCAGAAGTCGCCAATAGCGCTTCATGCACAAACTCATAAGACAGATCGGGGTTATCCATCATCATCTGTCCCACTTTAGCCCAATATTCAATTTGCTTAGGCACAGAGCGACTTTCAGCTTCTGCATGCACTCTTGCGTGCTGAACGAACTCATCATCTAATCTAACGCTTACAGCCATAACGGCCTCCAAATTTTCAAGGTTTTGTCGATAATAGCGACAAATGATCGCATATTCAAATCTTTTGTTTCGATATTATGTAACATTATGTAATTTGAGGAATGAATACTTGGCTATTCAGTGTCAGACAGACCCAATCTAGAGGGTTGAAACTTGGATTTTAGTTTTCAAGTTACACTGTCCCTCTTGGTTTTTGAGTGTCTATGTCAAACTAAAGGCCTGACCCTCGGCCTATTGATGGACTTGAACAAAATCTAACAGGACAGTCAGAACAAACTCATAACTATAAAGATGGTTACGTTGCACGGGTTTTAGATTTGGCAGATATATTGTTGGCTGTTTCTAGTAAGTTGAAATAGTTGGGGTGTGAAAAGCAAATGAGGAAACATTCAAAAGTGGCTGTCACTTTTGATCTTTTGTAGGTTGCCCTTCAGGGGAACACAGAATCATCATTAGTCTTGTTGCCGTAAACGACAATCCACAAAAAAAGCCCAGTCACATGCATGACCGAGGCTTTTTAGTTTGATTTAGAAAACTAAAAGTGGAAGTCTCAATTAATTCTCTTTAAAGTATTGTGAAGCAAGTGACTTGACCCCTTTACACTCTAATTAGCTTTCCAAACTAAAGGCCTGATCCTCGGCCTATTTTGTTAAAAGGGTTCAAGCTTGTACCATAATTATCCTTTATCCATTTTACTTGTTTTTCAATTAATGGAGAAAGGTCAAGATTATCAGGTAGAGGATAGTTCTCAGGTTTATAGGGCCCTAATGCTGGCTGTTTCAACAAATGAAACTTATGTTGCCAAAGACGATAATGGTGTTTTTTCGTTAATTGTAATCCGTTTTCATAGACTTTTTCGAAATTTTTATTATCTGTTTTTTGTAGAAACCTCGCATAAAAATAAAGTGCTTGCACGTAGTAAAATTTGATATGCTTTAAATCAGTTAATGCTGATTGATAATAACCGATAACCCTATTATTTAATTCGATATTATGCTCGTCAGGAATACTCTTTTCAGGGTTAGCCTCTTCAGCAAGTAATTTATGTTCAAATGAAAGTGCATACATCAGTCTTTTTAAACCTCTCGTATAAGGGTTTACATTAACTAATTTTTCGATAACCTCATAATTCACATACTCATCACGTGACTTAATATAAGTTAAATTTACTCGGTCTAAATGTTCATTCTCGTGCAACTCATCAATCACTTTATTTATTTGATTAAGGTCTACACCCTCACTTAAATAACTTTGCGCTTCGAAGTAATCTAAGTCAGGAATAACCAGCTTCATCAATGGCTCAACATTCATTGCTGTTTGTACTTGAGATGCTACTAACGTAAAATAGCGATACTGATTAAACTTTTCAATATGCAAAACATTATTGATAATATCACCTTCCATGGAATATACGTGTTGCGCCGTATGATAAATTATATTATTAAGTTCATCATTTTCATCATTTTCATAGATAGTCATTAATAGCTTAACAGGGATTAATGAATTTAACTGGCTGTACGCAGTATCAAATTCCCCGTTATAATACATAGAGCTAACTTTAAATAGTTGCCATGCTAATTCTAGCTGTTCTTTATTATTTTCAGTGATGAGATGTTCAATAGCATTTTCATTAAGTACGGTTAAAAAGTCGTGAGATAAGTTCAATGTAATTGATAAGTTTTTAATTGCTCTTACCATATGAAAATAATCTTCTATTTCTTCTGAATTTCTCACAACATTTTCTTTAGTTCCATAGGTAATTGCAGCGAATAAGTTATTTACGATTGAAAGAAATAGAGGGATTGCTTTTTTATTTACTCTCTCTAATTTTTGAATAAACTCCAGCGTTTTCTCATTATAACGAAGTGCTCCTCTAAAAAGTTCAATCTTATCTTTTTCTTGAGTGTTTTGGTCAAATCGAAAACGGGAAAAACGTTGAATGACAGACTGTAGAGAATAAATTCCATTATTACTTTCAATTAATGATTTATTTGCAAGTACCGTAATATCTTTGTCGCTAACGGGTTTTTTAAATTTATTCTCGTATTGGTTTCGGTCACTTTTTTTGCTTTCTGCTACCAAAGCCTTAAAGGTTTTTAAGTCAATACCATCTGGAAATAGAGAAAATGATTCAAGCGCTCTCTTCTGACTATTATTTAGCGTTTCATATGAATATAGAATAGAAACGTAAAGCGATTCTTGGCGGTTAATATTAGCGTCAACTTCATCGTCAAACATCAAGATTAAATCTTCTTCTTTGACCTTACCAAAAAAGTCATCTTCTAACTCTTTTTTCAACCCTTTTAAGCACTTACCATTAGGCATGCCATCACAAATAAGTTTAATAGCTAACGGATTATTGTTAAGTAGCGGCTCTAAAATTTTCCTACGTACATAGCCCTGATCATCTTCGTTGAGATAGTTATTTTTGGTTAAACGATTAAATAGGGTTAGCGCCTCTTCAGATTCCATTTGCCTGAACGACAGCACATCTTCCCATTCAGTGTTCATAATCTCTCTTGAGGTCACTAATACGTTCGCATACATCAAAGTACGTGATAACAAAATTTTAACTTGATCTACAGCTTGTTTGTTTTGCTGTTTGTCAGATTTTTTTAAATACAGCAAACTTTCTAAATTATCAAAAATCAACAAGCGACTAAGCTGATCGTGATGTTGCGCCAAGTAGCCAAATAAATCATCAGCGGAGCGTAATTTAAAAGCTTCACCTATATGCATTTCAAGTTGATTTACGCTGGTTATACTTTCACAATCAACAAAGTAAACGCCTGCATCAAAGCGGCCACGATTGGCTAATTCTAATGCAACTTTTTTTGCTATCGTAGTTTTTCCTAGCCCGCCACTCCCCTTGATGGTTAATAATCTTTGGCCATTCGCCGCTTTGGTAAGTTTTTGACTAATATCAGCTAAATCAGATAATCGCCCAGTAAAACCTTGTAGCTCACTTGAGTTAATATCACGGGGTAATACAGGATTATGCTTCAACCAATCCTTTCGATTTTCAGGGTTAAGTGACTTCAATAACTCGTCGCTAACTTGTACTAATTGAATGTCTTCTTTATCAACAAAGGGTTTAATATCCTGTTTTTTAAACAGCTGGTGAGTTAATTTATCTAGAATGTTTAAATCTTTCCCCTGCTTATTTAATACAGGTAAAACAAGCAAAGGAAAGTTAATTGTTTTTAGTTCTTGCTCACTAAGTAACTTGTCCGTTATCAATACTGTTAATTTAGCATTCACTGGCAAGTTTTGTTCTAACTCCTCAATAGTTAAATAATCACTACAAGCATTATCATCTTCAATTAGAAGTCCGCCATTCGTTTTCTTGGCGAGTAATAAAATAATTGAGTAATCATCGGCTTGCATTAGGTTATTTTCGGTGAAAGCTTGTTGAAAAATAGGGTATTTATATTTTTTAAGTTTTGCGATGATATCAATTTCATCTAATGGTTTATCTAAAGGTGAGGCCGTAAACAGGCTTATTTTATTGAATTTCTTTTTTTGTTCTTTGTCATTGTCAAGTTTAGGTTGTTGGTTAAGTTCTTTTTCATTATTGATTGCTAGCTGTTGCTGTTTTTTGCATTCAGCTAATTGTGTGACAGCATCAATAAGTGGTTGACCAAAATCACTAAAAGTAATGGTTTGAACATGACTATCTGTTAACTTAGACTTGATTTCCTGTTCATCCGTTTTTCTTACCAGCGCATAATGAGGGCCAGTATTCCCATCAAATAGCTCGTTTTGTTTCACTATTTCAGCGAGTAGTTCTGCGTCATCAAGTGAGCAACCAATAAAAAGAATGATCTTATTGCTAATCACCTCTCTAAACTTGGTAAGCGCTGCTTTGTAGTTTTTTTCAGCTTCTTCTTCGTATAAGCGGTGGTATGATTGCGGAGTAAGTACCATGTGTTTTGGGTGTTCAATTGTGCCGTGCAAATGCCAGAGCATCTCTTGTTGACTTGGTCTTGAAAACTCTGAAAGTTGAGTGCAATTAGAATTGTCAAAAACACATAAATTTGCAGATTCTTCGTGAGCCCATTCAAGAACCTTGTCATAATTCAAAGTGACAACTCTATTACTTAATCGCCAAATAGCTTTAGGAAGCGCTTTACCTCTAACATCTAATTCTTTGAAATTAATAGAAAACTGTGAGTTAAGAAAGTCCCCCCAAGGACGACCTGTTAGAAGCTCCTGTGCTTCTTCAGCCGCGCGTTGCAGCTTCCCTCTTTTTACTTGAAGCTTAACAAGTTGACTATCTTCTTTCTCTAGCTTTTCTGCTGCATTAAAAAGTAATTCGGACCAAGAAGGAAATGCTTTTTCACCTTCCTTGGTTTTAATTGACATTGAAACACCAGCACCAATCAAAGGAATAACTTCGCCACTAGCTAAGGACTTTTTTAGAAAGTCAGGTATTTGGATATCGTTCATAAAAAAGTCTTATTAAATATATATTCCCGTTAATATATTACACTAAAGACTTCTTTATCAAGAGCTTAAGCCTTGTCCAACATGAAATGAGTCTGAGCAACTGAGCTCTTTCCGGAAATAACGAAGTCGCGTCCCCCATCAGCCATTAAGTTCAACGGAAAAGCGTTATAAAATCACGATTTCAGGCTTCAGCCAACTTCAATCCCGAACCAAACCTCGACACTTAGGAAAAGCCGAACACCCAAAAAACGGGACACCTGCATACTGACCTGTTTTAGATTGACGTTTCACCATCCCCCCACCACATTTAGGACACTCAGGTTCAACATCAGCAATCAAAACACCATCAGTTGAATTATGGTTAGCCTAGTCTTGAGCGCTAGTTTCACGAGCAATCTCAGACCTAACCACCTCACTACCCACTCTACTACCCCGCTTCAAACCACCCTGTCTGTCATGTTTACCTGACGACGTTACTCTTTGGGTAACTCTTTGACTATCTCTTTTCCCGCCTCTTGACTGACTGTCTTTAACAAGTACCTTCACATGCTCGGCATGTTGTTTGTCAGTAACAAACCCACGCTTTAATCGGCCAGATTCTATCTGTTCGATTATTTTTGCCACTTGCTGTGCGTCTAATAATTGGGTTTTAAATCCTTTAATTGTTTTAATCAGTTTTGAGTCATAACACACATTCGTTGGAAGCTCGGTTTTAAACTCAGCACTGCCTGTGAATACCACCAAGCTTTTGATCAAACGTTTGGTCTTGTCTTGTTTGTCAGTGCCATCTAAACCCAACAGGTTTTCTATGGTTTTACAATGTTTGTAGTTTTGCAGTAACGGGTTTTGGAATCTCGATTTATGTTTGTAAATCTGTTGTGTCCACTGCTTTTGGAACTCACTGCCAAATATCCAACCTTTAAAATGTTTGGTTTCAATCACAAACACACCAAATGCACTCACTACAATATGATCAACCTGTGTGGTTCCGCTGTGCTGACCTGATTCATCAAAGGTCGGTAACGTGACATTTTTAATTAGATGATACTGTGCTTTATTTAGAAACAACTTCAGCAATAGATTAACCTTAAACTCCCCTAGTTTACCTTTGAACCAAGCAGACTTGATCACTGCCACAAAAATTGAAAATATTACAAAATATACAAAGGGTTTAATCAGTGGGGTTAATAACGTTTCGATTTCCATGCATTCCCTTTGAGAGTGTCTTGTTTTTTAGTGAATCTAATTATACAACAAAGAGCGTTCAAAAAACCCAATAGCTATCAAAAGCGACGCCCACTTTTGAATTATTTCCCATGAGGGCAAGCACTCACCCACATTGACTTACCGTTGCTTTTGTTCTCTTAAAAGGCAATCTAGAGGAAAACAAGAACCCAAATTCACATCCACTTTTGGTACTTCTTGTTGTTCTTTTGCAATATTGGGGTCGGATCCAAATTTTTTTTAGGATAGTTATGAAGGCAAGCCATCACCCACATTTTGACTGCCCTTTCACTTTTAACCATCAAACTAAAACCGCAGCCACTGGATCCCCAACGACAAAACAGTTGAAGATGACGAGTGAAGCTTTCCTCTTCTATAACCAACAGGCACAAAAAAAGCTCGATTAAATCGAGCTCTATTTTATTGGGCGCCAATATTAAACTAGTGCTCTGCCACCGAGTTTTCACAACGCAATCCTTCTACGCGATCAAATTCTTTTAAATTATTTGTGACAATAATCAACCCTTCACTTCGAGCATGCCCTGCAATATGCAAATCATTCACACCTATGGTGGTGCCTTTTTTTTCTAAATTCGCTCGTATTTCACCATAATGAAACGCGGCACCACTTTGATAATCAAGCACTTCTAAGCGTGAAATAAAATCTTCTACTTGCTTAAGGTTGTGCTCAGGTCTTTCGCTTTTTTCAACCCCATGAATTAACTCCGCCAAGGTCACGCTACTAATGCATAATTGTCCTTGGTGGTTATTAAACTGAGTCAATACTTCAATTGGGCGGCGCTTTATAATGTATATGACAATGTTTGTATTGCGCATATATTTGAGTATTAAAACGACTCACGCTTTGTTTCAGTTTGCTCGGCACGCTCTGACATAAAATCGTCATCTACGCTTTGATCCTGCATAAAGAAACTGTCCCAGGTGTTCTCTAATGGGCAAAGAATACGCTCTTTACCTACGATTCTGACACTTACCTGCTTTATATCATCATCAAAACGCATTTGCGCAGGTAATCGCACTGCTTGGGTTCGATTGTTTGTAAAAATACTGCCTTTAGCCATGATGGTTCCGCCTATCTGTTGTTGCAACACAATTGCTATATTCACCAAGTATGTACATTATTTCGAACTTGTTCCATTTATTCTTGTACATCATGGATATTGGCGGTTGATGAGCATGGATTGTGAGGTGACCATAATGATTTGTTGGTTTTTTTATGGCGGCTTGATTAGTCCTGATTTTGAAATTTTGTACAAAAAAAGGCTAATCTTTTTGGGATTAGCCTAAGTTTTACTTTGGTTGTCTGGTTTAGCTTGCTATCGATTCACCCTATTTTAACGCATAGGATTAATTAGTTTACTTAATGGTAAAACTCAAAACGT
This sequence comes from Marinicellulosiphila megalodicopiae, assembly GCF_045862395.1. NCBI lineage: Bacteria > Pseudomonadati > Pseudomonadota > Gammaproteobacteria > Oceanospirillales > Marinicellulosiphila > Marinicellulosiphila megalodicopiae. Next base: position 1,725,651 of record NZ_AP023087.1, on the reverse strand, counting down.
CAATCCCATATAACCGTCCGCTTTTACAAAACCCGCTTTTTCGTAAACACTTTTTCCATGGGTTGATGCATGCAGTTTTACAGATACAAAGCCTCGTTCTTTTGCCTCAACTAAAAGTTTATCAATTAATAATGATGCAATGCCCTGTTTACGAAATTGATCGTCAGTGTACATATTGGTTATATACGCATTGGTTCCAGTTGGATTAGAAAAAGAACCAGGGAGTTGATAAAAACAAAGCCCACCAGTGGCGATAATTATATCGTTACTGAGCCCAAGCCAACAAACCAGCGAGCCATTACTTAAGCTGTTTGCAAAATACGTTTGCAACTCGTGACGAATGTCTCTGATTTCAGGGTATCCTTCATCTATAAGCTGTTTGATACGAAGTTCAATAAGCTGTGGAATGTCTTTCTCAGTCGCCTTACGGTAAGAGATTTTTTCAATCGTTTTCATCAAACACCTGACGCCGTAATAAACGGCAATAAATACTTGGCTATAATGGTTATGAGCAACGAGCACCAGCCAAGATTTGGGTGTCCGCTTTAATTGCCTTGTTTTAATCGTCTTTGTTATAGGATTTTTGTGCAAGTTCAATTGAAAGCGTTTCTCGTATTCATTTACTTTTTCTAGATTATCAATTTGGTTGTTACACCAAAAATTGTGACCACAAAGTGGCAATGCTACCTGCCTGTTACGTGGATAGTGTCGCCACCATTTTTACGTGTTCAACGCCTGTTAGTTTTACTTTGTATGGTTTTTCACTAGCAACAAAACCACAATTTTCGTAGAGCTTTTGTGCCGATACTTGAGCATTCAATTGAATGCTAGTCGCCCCAAGTGACTGAGCACGTTTTATGAGCTTTAATAGCAGTGCTGTCGCATAGCCGATTTTACGATGCATTTCAGGCACTATGATTTGAGAGATTCTAAACACACCATTTTCAAGTGGTGACAACCTACCATAAGCCAGAATTTCTGATTGATTTAGCAACGCCAAATGAATGCTTTCTGGTTCTAGCTCATCGGGTGTGACTGACTTAGGCAAACCAAAATTTTTAAAGAAGGTGTGATATCGAAGCTCCATTGTTTCTTCATACAGTGGGCTATTGCTATTAAATTCTATGAATTCCATTTTTATTTCCACATTAATTAGATATTCATAATAACTTATAGGGTTTACCTTGGGTATCTTGATTAGTTTTGATTTTGAGATTTTGGACAAAAAATGCTCTTTTTTGGGGATTAGCCTAGTTTTTATTTTGGATGTCTGAACTAACTTTTTTCATAGAGTAAATATTAAGTTCATTGACGGATTTAGTTTGAGTTAGTGTGAAACCTAAATGTTCATAAAATCCGATATTTTCTTTGTTTTCAGTGTCTAGTAACAATGCCTGAGATTTGTTTTCAATTTGTAGTCGCTCAATAATATTTTGTAAAACCATTTTTCCCACACCTCGCCCCTTCGCATGATCACTCACCGCAATTAAAGTGAGGTATGAGTGTGGGCCTTTAGGTTTTGTTTTTGAAATTATTTTATAATAATCATTTAACTGTTTGCTTGATTTTAATCCAATCTTAAATAAAAGTGGTAAAAAGACTATAAACGCTTGGCATTCTTTTAGAAAATTAATAAATCGATTAGCAATATAGGGTTTTAATAAATAAACAGCGACCATTTTATTTTGACTAATCGCAACAGTTGTTGCTCCACCGATAATATTATTTTGTTTGATTAAATAATGAATAAAAAACTTTCGACATTTTATACTTCTAAATATAGACAAAAACATTGGATCCTGCCTAAAGCTTAATTCAATTAAATCAACAGCTTGCTTTACGTCTGCTTTTGTTAATTCATAATACTGTATATTATTCATAGTGGTTAACCGAAAAGCTATAAGCCACTTTAATATAAAACAACATAGCCACTATTTGTAAAACTAAATTCGACCAATTTAAAACCATGATTAAAATTAAGCCCAACCCTAGACACACTGCAGCGACTATTCTCTGCATTGAACTCCACGCGCTACTTTTCAATATATTCAGCATCGACGCAACTGATATTGTAGCCACCCAAGAAATAACGACTGCACTATAACTTTCAACTTCAAACAGCCAAGCAACAATTAATACATGGAAATGAATCGAGATAAAGATCCATCTTTTTTTAGGTTCATTTTGGTAGAAATCATTAGTACCCTTTGTAAAGTTGGCAATTAATCCAGCATTAATATCTAAAACAATCACCATTGCAACGATTGTTTTCCATAACGCTAATTCACTTAAAAAATCCCATCCGATATACAATAATAAAATGGTACTGAGTATAGAGAAGCTAAAAATGGAAAGAATTGAAAATACACTCTGTTTTAACCCAAACACATCATGCATAGATTTAATGATATTTATATCATTTGTTAACCACATAATTAAAGCCCTACGTTATTAGTTTATTTGATAAAAGTTTCCAAGACTTCATGAATTTTTGGTTATTTTTAAAGATTAAAAAGTGAATAGCCATACCATCTAAACTAGTGAATATTAATTCGGCATAGTCTTCAGCCTCTTCTTTAGAAAAATAGGCTGACAAGTCATTTTTCATATTGCATTTAAATTTATTAATTGATCTTTTTAGTTTTTGTTTAATGTCATTATTGAAAATAGATTTCGTGAAAAACATAAAATAAGCAGTAATGAATTTATTATAATGTTCACAGGCATATAATGTTTGTTCACCCAAAGCATCTAAATACTCTTGCGATGAAGGGTATTTTACATCTTGTTGTATAAATAATTGCTCAATAAGCAAGTCAAACGATTCAATTAAGAGCTGGTCAATACTTTCGAAATGGTGAAATATTGTTGATTTACTTATGCCTATTTGTTTGACTAAGTTACCTGCACTTAATCCTGATAGTCCTTCCTCACCAATCAATTGGATAGTGTGATTTAATATTTTCAATTTTGTAGTATGCATTTGATTTGTTTTTTACATTAAGTTAAGCACAATACTACCCACTACTGACCGATCGGTCAACATGATAAAAATAACTATTTCACAACCATCTCAAGATTAACATTAATAAGACTATCAACCACCCAAAAGCAGATCAAAAGGGACAGATCAAAAGGGACACCCACTTTAGTGTTTTAGCTAAAGCTCAACCCTACGTTTTTATTTTTAATAATATTGGGGTCGGATCCAAAATTGACACACAGATCAAAAGGGACACCCACTTTAGTGTTTTAGCTAAAGCTCAACCCTACGTTTTTATTTTTAATAATATTGGGGTCGGATCCAAAATTGACACACGCCAACCCAATAGAAAGATGCTCATTTCGCCATACCCATTACAAAGCCACTGGATCTCCAGCGATAAACCTGCTGAAGATGACGAGTAATTATCCATATTGACTTACCGTTGTTTTGTTCCCTTAAAAGGCAACCTACAGGTTAATATTGGGGTCGTAATATTGGGGTCGGATCCATAATTGACTCACAACTAACCCATTAGAAAGATGCTCACAAGACGCTCAAAAGTGACACTCACTTTTGTACTTTATTTTTTGTTAATTGATATAAATAAAACACCGATTATGAAATATAGTATTGTAGAAAGGCTTAATGAAATAAATATTGTTAATAAATTCCACTCATTCTTAACAATTGGCATAATTGAATATATGTATATTGCGATCCCCGGAATTGAAAAGCGACCTATTATTTCATATCCACTCCAGACGGATATCGCCTCATTGCATTCATGGCATTTATACTCAATTTTAAAAATCAGTATTATTTTCTGCTTGATTGTTATGTTTTTTTATCACAACAAGGACAAATAAAATATTTCAATATTCACTTCCCCCCAGTACCGAATTGCCAATTAATTCAATCATATTCAAAGTAGATGCTCTATGTTCATTTATTATCCATCTTATTAAGAATTAAGCTATAACTTGACCTTCTAAAATAGCTAATAACTAACAATATTTACTGATTTAATATTACTCGATTCAGTATGTCGGGGTCGAGTCTTACATTTGACATAGTTACCCAAAAAACCAACTGGATTATCTCTTAAATTAATTACACTAACCTTTTATGAAAAAAATCAATGAAACTGACTGGATCGTAATCACTGACTGTCTTGTTACTTTTTAAGGGAGTTTTAGCTCTGCAGACCTTTTTTATATGCCTTCGGGGCTTAACATAGTCTCATTCAGCTTCGACCCCATTAGTTTTTTTATTGAATTATAAAACTATGAATCCCCCCCACAACCTGAACAAACCCTAGAGACCCATCTTTTGAAATTTTAATACGCCCGTCATTCATACCTTTATTATTATGCCAATTCATAATATGCGGAATTGAAATATTCTCAACAAATTCATTTGTTATTGAATTAAATATACCAATACTAGATTTATCTGCCCATGGAACAAAAAGCAAATCTGAAACAGGACTATAAGCCACCCCCAAAGGTATGCCATAATTTTCTGAATCAATTCTTATTATTAAATTCCCAATATTATCAAATATTTTCAAAGACATAATACTAGGAATTGCCACAAACTCATTATTTCGATCGATGGAAATATCATACAAAAATGAATCGGTTCGACCCCGCTTTGTTAAATTGGTCTCAATATTATAAATACCAAATGGCCCAGCACTACTATTTGATTCAGAAAGCACGATGATTGATCTGTCATTATTAGCATTTAACATTGTTCGTTGTTCAATGCTTCTTTCATATAAAACCGCATCTGACCCTAAATCAACAATCCTTACTAAAACACCACCAGAGCCAGCATAATCGGTGGTAAACATTATTTTATTATCGGGTAAATATAACACTGAATAAGATCCCGACTCACCAAACTCTGCGTCTATAACCATAGAAGAAACCACATGAGAATCAATTTCAATAAAATAAAGGTTAACTTCATCATCAAATCGACTACTTGTATTCTCAAATCTTGTTCCGTCAGCCACAACTAACTGTGAATTATTTTGATTAATATCGATACCAATTAAATTTCCACCGACACTTATCCTTTCCAGTAACTGGCCAGATAACAAGTCATAATGCAGCACATCGCTCCCATCTGTAATGTATAGAGTGTTGTTAGCTGGGTTATGAACCATATCTCTAGAGTTAGATGCAGCAAACAAATTTGCTTTGATTTGTAATTCAACGACATTCACTGTCAATGTCGTTATTAACGATTCATTCGTTAATGTATTTACTAATAGTCCAGTTAATACAGTTTGACCAACTGAACTTGGAGTAAAGCTAATCTTCTTAGAGTGTCCATTATCAATTATATTAATACTTTGATCCGCAATTATTTCCTGATCTTCAAAGCTAACTGAAAATTCAAAATGATCCACATCAACTATATTTTCACTAATAACAAAAGTTAAATCATTGTAAACCTCATCTTTATAAGCAGTAATTGATGTAGATATTTCATTATTACTTTCATAATTAACATCTTCAACACCAATAACAGGAACTTGTTTTGTGGTGATTTTAAAATTATAAAAAGCATTGACAATACTTAATTCTACATTATTCGAGACACCATATAGATCAGAAGACACCCCTCGAACTTTGATCGAGTCATTATTATTAATGTAACCATTATTATTAGTATAATTACTACCATTAATACTATATTTCCCTCCAATTACACTGACTGCCACGTTCCCACTAATTCCAGTAACAACTACTTCATTACTTTCAATTAATTGTGTTGGCTGCACATCATTTGCGTCTGTAAATTGAAAAAAGTCTGCCTTAACGTCTTGCTCAGCAAGCACATTACCTGCGTTATCATTACCAATTTCTGAACAGCCTATGAATGTCATTATCGCAATAAAGGGGATTAAAAAAACAAATACCGATTTCATTATTTTCCTTTGATTAACTATTATTTTAATGGGTTTGAAGATTCATACCATAATAACATTACTTAATCATTTATTCACAAGTAAAGATATCGTAAAACCAAAACAAACATCCACTTTTAATCTGAAAGCAAAGACTAAAGCCACTGGATCTCCAACGATAAAACAGTTGAAGATGACTAGAAACTATCACTCACATTGTTATCTCGGGTGGGCTTTATATTTGACATGGACAATAATGAAAAATAAATATTTCTTACAATTTTTATATCGGCCGCGTAGAAAATGGCGGATATGGAATCCACCCTACGGCTAACAACCCACCTACCCATTCAGGCATATCGTACTTATGCCATAAAGCTATACAATTAAATCCGAATAGAATATTAAATGTAACTATTAAATTAAACTTAATATAAAGGCAACCCATGACTAAAAGCTATCAATCCATCACCAAAGACATTTCTCAATATGCGGGTGAATTGCAAAAGGCTATGCCAGAGGGGATGAAAGGGTTTTATGCGATGTCGGCTGCGGCGACTAAAGACGGGTTAATTGATAAAAAAACCAAGGAGTTTATCGCGCTTTCAATTGGAATCACACAGCATTGTGATGGCTGTATTGGGTTTCATATCAAAACGTTAATTAAGTTAGGTGCTACTCGTGATGAAATCGCTGAAGTATTAATGATGTGTGTTTATATGGGAGGCGGTCCTGCGTTGATGTATGCCGCGGACGCTTTACGCGCTTTTGATGAGTTTACGCAAAATAACTAAAGGGGGTATTTGAATATAAAAAAACCAGCAATCGCTGGTTTTTCGTTTAATACTGACGTCGCATCATTTGTGAGGTCAGTTCATCCATTAGTTTTTGTTCAACTTTATCTAATTGATACTGTTCTTTATTTTTTATTTTAGTGATGAGTTTTTCAAAATTTTGCCGTTTAAATAACATTTGCATGTATTTTTCTTTTACAGATTCTAAGTACTGATTTTGATCGTTTAGTGCTTTGTGTTGACCTTTAATTACATCATCTAGTTGCGCCATAAAATGTTGTTGTGAATGCAGCTGTGACCCTGTAATGCCTTTTTTTGCTTCTATTTGAAAATTGGCTTCGTATTGTTTTTGATAGTCATAAAGCTGTGTCAACTTCTCTTCTTCTTGTTGCTTTTGAATGGTGAGTTCACGCAACATGTCTGACATTTTTTTCTCTTTTTGTTCATATACTTTTAAGACCATTAAAAAACGCTGGGATTGTGGTTTCATTTATCGTCTGACGCCCCCTGCTTGTTTTTGTCCTGATTTTAATGGTTGTTTTTGTGGCGCTGGAGGTTGCATGGCTTGAACAAATTGTTGTAGTGATTCTTTAAAGGGTTCTGCTTTTTTGTGACTTTGCTGTAAAAACGCTTTCATTTGCGGCACCATTAAAATTGCTTGATCAAGCTGTGGATCGCTGCCTTTTTGATACGCACCGATGGTGATTAAATCTTCGTTTTGTCGATATTTAGCAAAGATCTGTTTAAATTGTTGAGCCGTTTGCAAATGCACCTCGTCAACCACTTGCGGCATAGCACGAGAAATACTTTGCTCAATATCTATTGCTGGATAATGCCCCTGCTCCGCAATCGCTCGATTCAAAACGATGTGGCCATCCAAAATTGCGCGGGCAGAATCCGCTACTGGATCTTGTTGATCATCCCCTTCTGTTAATACTGTATAAAACGCAGTAATCGATCCTCCCCCTGCTTCTCCATTACCTGCTCGCTCAACTAATTGAGGGATTTTTGCAAACACCGATGGCGGGTACCCTTTTGTTGCAGGTGGCTCGCCAATGGCTAAGGCAATTTCACGTTGCGCCATGGCATAACGGGTTAATGAATCGATCAGTAATAAAACGTTTTTACCCTGAGCACGAAAATGCTCTGCGATGGTGGTGCAATATTGGGAGGCGCGTAATCGTAATAATGGCGCGTCATCAGCAGGAGACGCGACAACCACAGATCGGACTAACCCTTCTTCGCCCAAAATATCTTCAATAAATTCTTTTACTTCTCGTCCACGCTCACCAATTAACCCCACAATGGTAATGTCTGCTTCTGTGAATTTTGTCATCATGCCTAACAAAACTGATTTACCTACACCTGAGCCTGCAAATAATCCTAAACGCTGTCCACGTCCTACGGTTAACATGGCGTTAATCGCTTTTATGCCAACATCTAGTGGTTGTCTAATAGGTTCTCGATGTAATGGATTAATATATTCGCCATCTAATGAGCGATGCGTACGACAGGTTAAAGGCCCTTTGCCATCAATTGGCTCACCAAAACCATTGACTACTCGGCCTAATAATTCATCCCCAATGGCTAGCGGTTCATCTTGATTGATAGGAATGACTTTTGCCCCAGATTTTAAACCGACCAAAGGTTGCAACGGCATTAAGTATGTTTTACCTGCATCAAATCCAACGACCTGAGCTTCAATTTTTTTTGTTCCGTCATCAATTAAACAACGATCGCCTACGGTGACTTGCAAACCCAAAGCTTCCATTGTTAACCCAACCATTCGAGTTAATCTGCCTTCTACTAAGGGTTTTTGTTCCCCCATCATCTCAGATTGTTTGGTAAAAAAGTCACTGACTTCAGACATTTTTATCGTCCTTTTTTATTTCGTCTTTCAGTTGTTCGGCTTGTTCTTTTTCTTTTTCTTGTTCTTTTTCTTGTTCTTGTTGATCTAATGTTTCAGCTTTACTTTGCTCTGTTTCTGTTTCTGTTTCTGTTTCTGTTTCTGTTTCTGTTTCTGTTTCTGTTTCTGTTTCTGTTTCTGTTTCTGTTTCTGTTTCTGTTTCTGTTTCTGTTTCTGTTTCTGTTTCTGTTTCTGTTTCTGTTTCTGTTTCTGTTTCTGTTTCTGTTTCTGTTTCTGTCAACGATGGTTCTTGACTTTGTTCTTTGTTGTCTAGTTCTTTTTTATTATCTTCAGCACTTTGTACAACTTCAGTTTCAAGCTCTTCAGTTACAAGCTCTTCAGCTTCTTGATTTCTTTCTTCTTTAGTAGTCGGCTCATTTAACTCTGCTGATATTTCTTCGTCTTTAACTGATCCATCATATTCAACGGACTCTTTATCTTCGATTTGAGGTTCTTCAGTTTCTATTTCATCCTCAACTATTAACTCACCTTCAATCTCAAGTTCTTCACTCTTAAGTTCTTCACTCTCAAGTTCTTCATTCTCAAGTTCTTCAATGATGTCATTTTCAGGCAATGGTTTTTGCAAGTTAATGATGCAATCCCAATCTAACTCTGTCACGGATTCCATTAAATCTTTTAACTGGTTTTGAAAACGTTTTGATAATGAATAATCCACATAAGAATACTTAGCTTTAACTATGCACCCCCCACTTTGTAATGCATCATCAATATTGTATTGCAGTTCTTGATTAGGGTGAAAATCCATAACTTTTTCTAATTCTGCATGATCATCACTATTTACAAATATTTGTAATTTTTGTTCGTCATTTGGTAACGCATCCAATACTTGCTTCACAATATATAAAATATGCTCGGGTTTTAATGCCATTTCTTTCACAAAAATGCCGCGGCAAATTTGAACAATCAACTGTGTCAAAGATGATTTTATGTTTTCATCTTGCTCATCAATACTTTGTTTTAATCGATCGATCACGCTTTGCCAAATTTCATTTTGTTTTTTAAATTTTACTAAATAGGTGTCTTCAACGTCTTTTTTTGATTGGTCAAAACCGTCTTTCAACCCTTTTTCGGTTCCTGCCTTTAATCCTTCTTCATGACCTTCTTTTTTACCTGATTCAAACCCATCAGCCTCGCCTTGTTTTTTTCCTTTTGCAATACCTTCTTTATAACCTAACTCAAATCCTTCATTAAAAGCATCGTCACGAATTTTCTGCAACTCGTCAATGGTTGGATACTTTGGCTTCTCTTCTGGTTTTATTTTTTTTTCAGCATTCATTGCTTTTGGTTTGGCTTTTTCTTTTTGCTCTCCCCATTGTTCGTATTCATAATCATGAATACGACACAATTCTTGATCTTCTGGTTTTAGAGGAATCTCTGGCATTTTATTCTCTTTTTAATTGAAGCGAAGAAGGCATTTAAAGCATGCCTTCGCCACCTCCACCACCAAGCATAATTTCACCTGCATCTGCCATTCTTCTAGCAATTGACAAGATATCTTTTTGTGCAGTTTCAACATCACTGACTTTAACTGGGCCTGACGCTTCCATATCATCACGTAATAATTCCGCAGCACGTTTAGACATATTACCCAATATTTTGTCAGTCAATGAGTCGTCACAACCACGAAGTGCAATTTTAAGCGCATCGGTTGATACTTCACGTAATAATGTTTGAATTCCGCGATCATCCACATCAATTAAGTTATCAAACACAAACATCAAGTCGGCGATTTCTTGACCCAAATCTTCATCCACCTCTTTGATGCCATCCATAATTTCAGCTTCAACACCACTTTCTAGGAAGTTCATAATATCAGCCGCTGTTTTCACACCACCCAATGTGGTTTGTTGCGCACCAGCAGAACTTGAGAATTGACGCTCTAGAATGCTGTTTAATTCACTTAATGCAGCAGGCTGAATGGTATCTAATGCAGCAATACGCATGATGATATCCAAACGCACTTTTTCAGGAAAATTCGATAAAATTTCTGCGGATTGATCCGGCTCTAAATAGGAAATCACAATGGATTGAATTTGCGGATGTTCGTGACGAATAATATCGGCAACCGCTCGCGCTTCCATCCATTTTAAGGTATCTAAACCTGTGGTATTGCCGCCTAATAAAATTCGATCAATTAATGAAACTGCTTTATCTTCACCTAATGCTTTGGTTAACATTGCTCGAATGTATTCATCCGCACCAATACCTAAACTGGTTTGCCCCCCCACATCATTTAAAAATAAATGCACGGTGCTTTCGACTTGCTCTTGACTAATTTCATTTAATGCACTCATGGATGTCCCCACACGTTGCACTTCTTTTGGGCCCATATGTTTTAACACTTCTGCAGCATCGGACTCACCAATACTCATCAATAATATCGAGGCACGCTCAAGATTTGAGACAGGCTCAAGTACACGTTTAGCTAAAGCGGTTTCTTGGCTATCTGGTGGTTTATTTTCACTCATGACTGTCTGCTTATTATCATTGTTTATCGGCCATAATCCATTTACGCAATACTAAAGCCACACGACCTGGGTCTTCAGCAATCAACCCACGAAGTGCATCGAGTTTTCGCTCAAATGTCTCTGAAGGTCCAGGCAATAAAAACTCATCTGCGCCTGAAAGTGTCACCTTATCATCGGTTATGGATTCTTCATCAATATTTAATAATTCAAGTGCATCGTCTTCATCCGACTCTTCATCCTCACCTTTTTCCATTAGGTTTTTAACTGCTGGGCGAAGCACACCAAAAATCATAATTAATACAAACAAGCCGCCTAATATTTGTTTTGCGTTATCCCAAAACCAAGGTTGCTCCCAAAAATTAAGTAACTCCTGTGCAACAATCGGGGCTCTGAATTCTGAATTAATCACATCAACAGAATCGCCACGAGAAATATCAAACCCAACTGTATTTTGAACAATGATTTTTAATTTATCTAATGACTCTTGAGGCCAAGGCTCTGTGACAGAATTTCCTTCTGCATCCACTGTGGTTAAATTATTAATCGCCACGGCTACTGTTAATCTTTTTACCTGTCCGGTTGCATGTTCTGAATAACGCAATGTTCTATCATTTACATAATTGGTGGTTGCTTGGTCTTTTGTGCTTGTAGGAGGCGCATTTGCTGCGTCACCTGCTCCAGCTTCTTCTGGGGCTTGTGCATCTAATGGCGGCTGATTGGTTAACGCACCAGGCACCCCACCATTTTGTTCTCCGGTTTTGGTTTCGCTTAAAGTTTGTTGTGATCGAATGGTTAATAAATCAGGATTATATAATTCATCCGTTTGCTCAACTTTTGTAAAATCAACCTGTGCATTAACGGATACTTCAAAATTATTGGCTCCTAAAATTGGCGATAAAATAGAGTTAATCGAACTGATCCGATCGTTTTCAATTTTACGTGTAAAGTCATATTGTTTTTTAGTGAGCTCTTCTTGGGTTTGTTCTTCGTTGTTTTCATATAAATGTCCTTTTTGATCTGTCACAACTACATCTTCAGGATTCAACTCTGAAATAGAAGCAGACACCATATTTTTAATGGCTTTGACTTGATCAAATTCTAACTGTCCACCTGCAAATAATTCGACCATAACCGATGCAGTAGGCTTACGTTTATCACGCACAAACACACTTCTTTTTGGTAATGCTAAATGCACGCGTGCAGATCTTACAGAATTATAGGATGCGATGGTTCTGGCTAATTCCCCTTCTACACTTCTCATGTAACGAGTATTTTCCATAAACTGAGAGGTACCAAGTGGCTGGTCTTGATCTAATAATTCATAACCCAATAAGTCATCGGTAGCTAAGTCGGCGCCCGCTATAGCTAAACGAGCTTTATGAAGATCACTTTGTGTTACCAATATCACCCCAGATACTGGATTCATATTAAAATCAATGTCTTGTTGTTGCAGAAGTTGAATCACTTCTTTTGTATTATAGGAATTAGCAGAATTTAAAAGCGGTTTATAAGTTTCGCTTTGAGTAAATAACACCATGCCAATGCCTAATGCAATGGCAGCTGACAGGCCAATTAATAAACCCAATTGACGCAACATAGTAAGCTTACTAAAACCCGCTACAATAGGATGTATTTTTTTCGTGCTTACCGCCGCGCTTTCAGCGTTGACTGTATCGAGCATTGGAGGGTTTGATCCCTCCATATCACCAGGTGACGCTTGTGCTTGATCCATAATTATCTATTACTCGGTTATAAAGGCATATTCATGATTTCTTTGTACGCTTCTACCATTTTATTGCGTACTTGAGTCATGGCCTGAAAACTAACGGATGATTTTTGAAGGGCAATCATAACCTCAGGTAAATCAACACTTGGATCGCCTTGCTCATAACGAGATGACAAATCATTAGCGTGACTTTTACTATCATTTACAGAATCAATTGCAGATTTGAACATATCACCAAACGAAGGTCCTTCATCTTTTTCTACAGGTAATATTCCATCTGTATTTGAATTCACTCGGGAAAAATCTGGCTTATTTACGTTTGAAACTTCTTGCTGCACTTGATTAAGTTGCTGTTTAAACGCATCATTTTGCACGGGATTAATATTTAATTGTTGAGAAGGCATCTGAGCTTTTAATGCACGCATTTGTGATAACACTTGACTAATGTCCATTCGATCTACGCTCATTTCGGCCCCCTAACTTATCTCAAATAAAAAAATTCACCTACTCAACACTTGCCCTGTTATTTTGTAGGTGTCGCTTTAAATAAAGCAATCATCCTGACTCCATACTCCCACTTGATTCGTCCCAACCAAGCCACAAAGAAAGTCCCTTTTGTTCCCGGTTTTTACACCCCATTTAATATAAATATTAAATTGTCATTACATTGACTAATTTTCTTCGTAAAACGTCAAATGCAAACACAAGGCCAAGAGTTGCCGTACAGGAAAAGAATGTCACTTTAAAATTGAGTCATGTATTTTTTTAAGTTAAAAGAATCGATTTTCAGTTAATCGAAAATAAAAGAAGGGCTATAGAATGGGGACACTTAATTATTATAAAACGAGATTTTTTCTTATATCATCCATAATTTCATATCAAATTTATAAACGACAGGCACAAAAAAGGCTGATTAAATCAGCCTTTTTTTAACTATTTATGAATCAATGCTTAGATTGAATCAATGCTTAGAATGGATCAATGCTTAGATTGAATCAACGATTTTATTAAGTGTCGCACTTGGACGCATGACTTTTTCAGCTTTTGCTTCATCTAATTTATAGTAACCACCTAAATCAGATTCAACACCTTGCACATCATTTAACTCTTTAACAATTGCAGATTCATTAGCAACTAACTCACCAGCAACTTTATCAAAGAATGCTTTTAATTGAGCATCTTCAGTTTGCGCTGCTAATTCTTGAGCCCAGTACATAGCTAAATAGAAGTGAGAACCACGGTTATCCAACTCACCTGTTTTACGAGAAGGTGATTTGTTATTTGCTAAGAAAGTACCTGTAGCAGTATCCAATGTTTTAGCCAAAACCATCGCTTTCGCGTTATCAGTTGTTAAACCTAAATGTTCAAATGATGCCGATAATGCTAAAAACTCACCCAGTGAATCCCAACGCAAATGAGATTGTTCAACTAATTGCTGAACATGCTTAGGAGCTGAACCACCCGCGCCTGTTTCAAACAATCCGCCGCCATTCATTAGTGGGACAATAGACAGCATTTTAGCCGAAGTACCTAATTCTAAAATTGGGAATAAGTCGGTTAAGTAATCACGTAATACGTTACCTGTTACCGAAATAACATCTTTGCCTTCTTTAATTAAACCACAAGCATGAACGGTTGCTTCATTTGGTGCCATGATTGAAATGTCTAACCCCGATACATCATGAGTTGGTAAATATGCATTTACTTTTTTGATTAACTGCGCATCATGCGCACGATTCGCATCTAACCAAAATACTGCAGGCATACCAGATAAACGAGAACGGTTAACCGCTAATTTTACCCAGTCTTGAATCGGTGCGTCTTTAACTTGACACATTCTGAAGATATCACCTACTTCTACTTTTTGTGAAAGTAATACCACGCCAGAGTCATCTACCACTTCAACTGTACCACTTTGCTGCATTTGGAAAGTTTTGTCGTGCGAGCCGTACTCTTCAGCTTTTTGAGCCATTAAACCAACATTTGGAACTGTACCCATTGTTGAGGGATCAAACGCTCCATTTTCTTTACAAAAATCAATAGTTGCTTGATAAATACCCGCGTAACAACGATCTGGAATCACAGCCATTGTATCTTGTTGCTTACCTTGGGCATTCCACATTTGACCCGAACCACGAATCATTGCAGGCATAGATGCATCAACAATCACATCACTTGGTACGTGTAAATTTGTAATGCCTTTATCAGAATCTACCATCGCAATTGAAGGTGCATCTGCGTAAACCGCATCAATATCCGCTTTAATTTGCGTTTGAGTCGCTTCATCTAAAGACTTAATTTTAGAGTACACATCCCCCAAACCGTTACGGGTATCTACGCCTAACTTTTCAAATGTTTCGGCGTATTTTTCAAATACGGGTGCGAAGAACACCTCAACAACGTGACCGAAAATAATTGGATCCGATACTTTCATCATGGTAGCTTTCATGTGCAATGAAAACAAAACATCATTTTTCTTAGCTTCAACAATTTGTTCAGCAATAAATGTACGTAATTTAGAAACACTTAATGCCGCGGCATCGATGATTTCACCTTCAAGTACAGGTACTGATTTTTTTAATACAACGGTTTGTGAACCTGTATTTAATTGAATTTTAACTGAACCTGCTTTTTCAATCGTTGTAGACACTTCGCTTTCAAAGAAATCCCCTGAAGTCATGCTTGCTACTGATGATTTAGAATCTTTAGACCAAGCACCCATTGAATGAGGATTAACACGAGCAAATTGCTTAACCGCTCCAGGAGCACGACGATCTGAGTTACCTTCACGTAAAACTGGATTTACGGCTGAGCCTTTAATTTTGTCATAGCGTGCTTGAATGGATTTTTCTTCGTCGGTTTTTGGCTCTTCTGGGTAATTTGGTAATGCATACCCTTTAGCTTGAAGCTCTTTAATAACTTCAATTAATTGAGGAACCGAAGCAGAGATGTTAGGTAATTTGATGATATTTGCTTCGGGTGTTTTAGCTAAATCGCCAAGCTCAGCAAGTGCATCAGAGATTCTTTGGTCAGCAGTTAATACTTCAGGGAACGTAGCAATGATACGACCGGATAAAGAAATATCACGGGTTTCAACCGATACACCGGCTGTTTTTGCAAAGCCTTGTACAATGGGTAAAAATGAGTAAGTTGCTAACGCAGGTGCTTCATCAGTTTGCGTATAAATAATCTTCGATGTCATGAGTGTTCCTAGAATAAAAAGGGTTGAAGTTTGCTTGTTTTTATAAGCTTTTGGCTTATAAATCTAAGTCTATTTAAGAGGTTGATAGACCGCTTGTTTTAGGCGCGGTATTATATCAGATGTGAACCAGCTAACATAGTCTAAAAAAAGATCAAAATATGGCACAATTAATTCTCTTCAATAAACCGTTTAAAGTGATGTCTCAATTTAGCCCTATTGATGGCAAACAAACTTTAGCTGAATTTATAAAAATCAAAAAAGTGTATCCAGCAGGTAGATTAGATTACGACAGTGAAGGCTTATTACTGCTCACTGACAACGGCGCACTTAATCAACAAATCGCCAACCCAAAATTCAAATCCGCAAAAACCTATTTAGCGCAAGTTGAAGGTGAAATCACTGATCAAGCCATACAATCCTTGCAAGATGGCGTAGAACTCAAGGACGGATTCACACTTCCTGCAAAGTGCACAATCATCGAGCCACCTACTTGGTTATGGCACAGAGAAATTAGAGAACGCAAGAATATCCCCACAAGTTGGATTGAGCTAAAAATTAAAGAAGGCAGAAACAGACAAGTAAGAAGAATGTGCGCAAATGTTGGTTTTCCATGTTTGCGTTTAGTAAGAAGTGCCATTGGTGACTGGCAAGTACAAGATTTGGCTCCTGGAGAATTAAAGGTATTAATGGTTGATGACCCTGCGCCTGCAATAATCAAAAGTGCAATTAAAAACATGAATCATCCAAGAAATACAAAACACTCAGCCACAAAAAAAGGCCCATTCCAGAAGAAGAGACCTTCAAAATTCAAGACATCAAAAAAAGATTAAACTACTTCGATGTTTTCAGCTTGTGGGCCTTTTTCGCCTTGAGTTACTTCAAAAGTAACCTTTTGGCCTTCTTGTAACGTTTTAAAACCTGAACCGTTAATTGCACGAAAATGTGCGAACACATCTGGGCCATTTTCTTGTTCGATAAAACCGAAGCCTTTTGCTTCATTGAACCATTTTACGGTTCCGACATTGCTAGACATAACTCTTTCCTGTAAATAAAAATTTAAACGTGCAAGAACAAGAAATCACTATTTATGAGCAGAGACATTTACGTAAACGTGAATAACAATGAGCACAAAAATTATTCTTAATTTCAAGCATTTTTATTATAGCCCAGTTCTAATATTATTCAACGCCACATTTAATCAATTGCAGAATAAAGCTGATTGAGCATAGTTGCCAAGCGGATTGCTGCTTTTTTTAACTGCAAATCAAAGACAGGCATAGCTTCCTTTATAAACACAGAATCATAACGTTTATTTTGGGCTAATCTATAACCAAAATCTTTTGCTAATAGATGTGACTCAATTGCCCATTGAGCTGGTTCTACCTGTTCACTCCATAATTGGATTTGCTCCCTGTCGATACTTTTTCTGTATTGACCACTTAATGCAAACCATTTTTGATCCTTTTCGATCATCAAGCCTTTATTCCAAGCCCAGTTTAAACTGACATATGACAAATCATTTTTTTGCAGTTGAATTTTATTTCCGCTTCGATCCACTAAAAAGCCATTATTCATTGGCATGTGAATATCCCCTATAAAATACACCAAATAACGTAAAGCCTGCCGTTTTTGTGTGGTGGAATATTTGGCTTTTTGCAACACCACTTTAGATTCTAAAACCGCAGCAACAGAACACTGATTATGTGGACAATGTGTTTGAGGATCAAAGGATTCATCCTCTGCATTAAAAAAGACATAATGCAGATTTTTCATCCATTTACTGTCTAAATTTTGCTCTTTAATTGCAATATAATCCGGAGCTTCTAAAAAGAGTTGCTGATAATCTTCACCAAAAATAACACTTAATCTTTTTTTAGCGTCACTAGATAAATATGATAAAGCTATTTGCGCAATCACTCTATGGCCATTTTCATCAAAAGCATGCACACATTGCACATTAAAGAACAAAAATATAATTAAAAATACAGCTTTCAATTTGTGCAAAATCAACCTCAAAATTTCAATAATTCTCTTTAAGACTAGACCATTTACACATTTTTAAAAATTCTGATGTATTTTAGAAGTAAAGCTTGTCAGAATTACAATTTTTTACAGGAAAGGACGCGATGCAATATTTAGCTGACTGGTTAGAACAAGAAAACGACGACATTCACTATAGAGCCTGGTTAGTAGCAAAACCTAAAGCATGGCTGCTAATTGCACATGGCCTTGCTGAGCATAGCGAACGCTATGAAAGATTCGCCCAGTACTTTAACCAACAAAATATCAACGTGTTAGCTTGGGATCACATTGGTCATGGTGAGCACTGCGAACAGTTAGGCCATTTAGACGGTCCATTTACCCAAATGTCCGAGCGCATTCAGTTTATTTTAGAATTACGCGAGAGCATCGCACCTAATTTAAAAACATTCCTATTAGGCCACTCAATGGGCTCATATATAGCCCTGGATTACTGTATTAGAAATAACCCATCTATTGATGGGTTAATACTTTCAGGAAGCGGTTATAATACTAAACCCATGATTTTAGCCGCTACATTGATTAATAAAACTTTATGTAAAATCAAAGGCAAAACAGCAAAAAGTGAATTTTTTGATGAGCTAACATTTTCAGCATTTAACAAACCTTTTAAGCCAAATCGAAGCGCTTTTGATTGGCTGTCCTCAAAAACTGAAGAAGTTGACCTATACTTACAAGATCCATTATGTGGTTTTATACCAACTAATGGCATGTGGAGTGGGCTATTATCCTGTTTAAGCAGCTTAGATAATCAAGTACAAAACCATCATTTCCACTTTCCAATATTATTACAACAAGGGGAATTTTGTTGTAACGCACATTTAAAAGGTGGCGTTGATCGATTAAAAACATCACTTAGTAAACAAAATAATCAATTTGAATCTCTCACCTACCCAAATGCAAGGCACGAGATTTTTAACGACGTAAGCGCTCAAGATGCCATGAGCGATTTGTTTAACTGGATAGGAAATCAATTATGACTCAATATTTAAATCATAACTTCTTAATTGCCATGCCTAAAATGGACGACCCACATTTTCAACACTCTGTTATATACATTGCCGAACACGATGAAAAAGGCGCGTTTGGATTTGTTTTAAACAAACCCATTAATATGAATATGCAAATGCTAATGCAACAGGCAGATATAGAAACGCAATTAGATGACAATCAAAATTTAAGATACGGAGGCCCTGTTGGTCAAGATCAGGCATTTGTATTATACAAACCCAGTGTTGATCACAGTGCAAATTTATTTAATCCTGACATTGCATTAAGCAATTCGATGGAAACGTTAAAATCGATTGCCTTTGGATTAGGGCCATTTGAATACATTAGCTGTTTAGGTTATGCCGGTTGGACAGAAAATCAATTAGAGGAAGAAATAGCAGAAAACATTTGGCTTTGTGTTGAAGCGGACAGTAAATTAATTTGGGATAGCCCAATCGAAGATTTACGAAAGCACGCGCTTAAAAAATTAAAAATCGATGAATCCATGCTCTCAGAAATTGGTGGTAACTGTTAATTCATAAACAATTAACAAAAAAATGGCACGATCACAGAAACTCCTCTCTATGATTCGTGCCACTCAAATAAAAACTAACTTACTTTTTAATACCTTCAACAGTAATATCGATCATCACTTTACCGTAATTACTTTTAAAATCGAACTCATCCATTCCAAATTCAAAAGAACCTTCAAATCCTGCGCGATATCCGCCCCATGGATCTTTACCTTCGCCGATTTTCGCTACATCAATAGATACAGGCTTAGTCACACCATTTAAAGTGAAATTACCCATCATTACCGCATTATCTTCATCAGTCACCTTAAAGCTAGTTGAAACAAACGTCGCTTCAGGAAATTTAGCTGCATTTAAAAAATCATCGCTTTTTAAATGTTTGTCACGAGCGGTATGGTTTGAGTTGATGCTTGTGGTATCAATTGTTGCCATGACTTTAGAAGCTTCAGGTTTTGCAGGATCATAAGAGAATGTGCCTTCAAAATCATCAAATCGACCAATCACATAACTAAAGCCTAAATGACTGGCTTTAAACTCAATAGTCGTATGAGTTTGGTCAATATTATAATCAGCAGCATTTGCTGCAATCGATGTAGTTAAAGCTGCAACTAATGCATAAGCCAATGGTAATTTTTTCATGAAACTCTCCAGTATTAAATCAAATTTAATAGTCAGTTAATGGTTTGCCTTAATGGCGGTTAAAATTTTAGCGTGTCATCTTTCTTAATGTATCATCTTTATCAATAAAGTGATGTTTTAAAGCAGCAAGGCCATGCAATCCGGCTAATACAATCAAAGCCCATGCCATTTTTTCGTGTATCAATCCGGCTATATCAGCGCGTTCTTCAAAAAACTCGCCCAACGAAGGCACTTCAAATAATCCAAAAAAGGTAAATGAGCTGCCAGCCCCATCAGTAATGGCAAGCAAGTAGCCAGAAAACAGCATTATAAACATCATTACATAAAGCAACCCATGTACTGCATGAGCAGCGAAGTTTTCCAATTTTTTAATTGTTGAGTCAGCTTGAGCCAGTTTTGGTGAAAGATTCAAAAACTTCCAAATAAGTCTTACTGTCCACAAAATGAAAAAACTCATACCTATGGATTGATGCAAACTTAATGAGCTTTTTTCATATGGATGACCATAGGATAAATCCATCATGTATAACCCAAGGCCAAACATAAAAATTATCACTAAAGCACTAAGCCAATGGAGCAATTTTGCAACTAAGCCATAAGAAGTTTCTGTATTTTTAATCATCGGTCTTTCCCTTAAAAACGTGTAATAAGATTAATAGGCTTTTGTGCAAAGGCAAAGCCTAATTTTGCCAATCATATTGTGCATATTTGCAATATGAGTACAGCAGCTCAACCATATAGTGAGTTATATAGAGAGTTATATAGATAGTTGAGTACTGCAGTTCAGTGAGTTAGAATCCGCTTTTTTCTTAAAGAACACAACATGACTCGCACGGTAGTTTACCCTGGAACGTTTGACCCAATTACATTTGGCCACATGGATATTGTTGAACGAGCGGCAAAAATGTTTGATACTGTCATCGTCGCTGTTGCCCAAAGCACGAGTAAAAAGCCGTTATTCACCCTTGAAGAACGCGTCGATTTATCCGTTAAAATCCTATCCCATATTAAAAATGTAAAAGTGATCGGTTTTACTGGATTGCTTGTAGAGCTTGCTAAAAATAACCATGCATGCGGCATTATTCGTGGCCTTCGAGTGGTCAGTGATTTTGAATATGAATTTCAAATGGCAAATATTAATCGAGTATTAGCCCCTCAAATCGAAAGCATATTTCTGACACCAAACGAACAACATTCTTTTATTTCTTCTACGTTTGTTAGAGAAATTGCAATGTTAAATGGCGATGTTTCCAAGTTTGTTCATCCTATTGTACAAACAGCACTAAAAGTTAAATACCAAGAGAAATAAAATGGCGTTATTAATTACCGACGAATGCATTAATTGCGATGTGTGCGAACCAGAATGTCCAAATGAAGCAATTACCGAAGGCATTGAAATATATGAGATCGATCCAAATTTATGCACTGAATGCGTGGGGCATTATGACGAACCACAGTGTGTTGAAGTTTGCCCTGTCGATTGCATTCCTAAAGATGAAAACCATGTTGAGTCCAAAGATGAGTTAATGGCTAAATATTTAGTATTAACGGATCAAATCTAATTCATTCGGCTCTTTATCACATTATAATGTAATAAAGAGCCTGATCTTCTTTGGTTTACTGCTTTGAATGTTCATCTAAATCTGTCTGATCTGAAAATAAATATCCTTTATTTCGTACAGTAATAATTCGTTTTGGATGATCTAATTTTGCACGAATTTGAGAAATTGTAATATCAACCAATCGGTTTTGCCCGTCGTATTCAATCCCCCTTAACGATTCAAATATTTTCTCTCTTGATAAAACAAACCCTGCATTTTTTGCCAACATCCAAAGTAAATCGTATTCAGGTGTCGTTAAATCTATGGGTTTATTAAACACACGAACTTCACGCGCGCCTGAGTGAAACACCAAATTGCCAAAATCTAACACCGACGCTTTTTTACCATGTTTTACCACTTCATCACGACGTAAAATTGCTTTTATGCGTGCTGCTAACAAACGAGGTTCTACGGATTTAGAAATATAATCATCCGCGCCAATTTCCAAACCCAATACTTGATCAATTTGATCATCTCTTGCTGTTAGCATTATTATTGGATTAAAAAATCTTGAACGAATTTTACGACACACTTCTAAACCGTCACAACCTGGTAACATAATATCCAATAACACCACATCAGGATTTACTTTCAATATATGTTCAATCGCTAATAATCCATCAGTGACAATACTGACTTCAAACCCCTGACGAATTAAAAAATTCTGAGTGAGTTTTGCTAAATCCTCATCATCTTCAACTAATACAATATGTGGGTTCATTTTATTCTCCTGTGTTTTTCAGGGATTAATTCAAATAGCACGCTTTGGAAACACCATAACAAAACTTGCACCGGTTAATTGTTTAGGTTCATCAACAAATGCTTTTCCACCATGAAACAAAACAATGCGCTTAACAATTGCCAATCCCAAACCATGACCTGCTAATTTTTTATTTCTGCTTTTTTCAATGACAGTAAATGGCTCAAACACCGTTTGTTTTTGTTCATTTGTTAAACCAGGCCCATCATCTTCTACTCGAATATGAACATGACTGCCAATTTGTTCAACATAAATATTGATTTGATTTTGAGCATAACGCTGTGCATTAGTGATTAAATTTTGCAATGCACGCACTAAATATCCTTCATGGGCTTTAATGATAAACTGTTCAGACATCATTAAATTTAACTTACATTGATTGATTGTATGCAATTGTTCGATTAAATTTTCAACAGCATGTTTAATATCAAATTCTTCGAATCGAACTTGAAAACCTTGTTCCAAACTTGAATATAACAAGAGTTCATCCACTAAACTATGCAACTCTTTCATATTTTGCTTTATACCCAAAATACTAAAATCGTCTTTTGGCAAATCGCATTCTAATAATTCAACATGGTATCCCATTTTTACGATGGGAGTCCTAAACTCATGCGATACTGCTCGCGTCATTTCTTGCTGATCTTTAGCTAGTTGATGCATTCTTTGCATCATTTGCGATACCTTATTACTTATTTGAGCAATCTCATCTTCAGGTTTGTGCATGGCCTCTAATTGCATAGGCAGTAAAGGCTCATCTTTGGCGGATTCAAATTTGTCTAAGCTTTTTAACAGTCTAGCAATTTTACTTTCAATAGGTCGAATAAATAAAATACACACAAACAACCCAACAAACATAACCATGGCTAATGTATACAATAAAATTTCAATGGATTGTCTACCTAAATACACAGGCATTTCAATTGTTAACACCCAATGATTATCTAACCGTTTATACACAACAATATTTTGATTATTAGCATCACCCATTTCAAAAACAGGCAATTGCATTAACATTTGATTTATTTGATGTTCGGTTAATTGATTAGAATCAAAAGGCTTTAAAGAAATCATTAATTGATCATTAGAAGGATATTGCGCGACCCAATTGAACAATTGATTTTGAGAGTCAAAGGTCTCCAATTGAAATTGTGCTGAAATTAATTCACTTAATTGAGTTATCCACTGATGTTGGGTGTAACTGTATCGCCACTTTACCGCTTGTTTTTGATTATTTAAAAGTACATCAAACCAAACATCGATTACATTGTTAGGTTTTACGATCATTAAAAAAGAAGAATTTATGCCAGTTTGTTTTTTACTCGGTGATATATGCATTCCAAATGAATGCTGTAAAACGAGTAATTCATTTGACAAACTATCTGAAACATTCCCAACCAACACCTTATCTTTATATTTGGCAGCAAAATACCCTTGAATCTGTTCAACCATAATGAGGGTTTGTTTCTGTAAAAAGTGTTGCTGCTGACGCTGTGATAACATTGTAAATGCCAACACACCAATAGCCGCTAACAACAACATAGTCAGAAACATCTTAAAATAGAGTTTTAAAAATAATTTTCGCATCCTTGCATTATTCTTCAATTTCAAAATGAGCGCCAGTCAAAATTATCAAAATGCATAGTATTATAAATTTTTGAGAATTATCAGACAGCTTTACATAACCCTAACATCTTTGTTTACACATAAATAATGCATTGATTCATTTTACTGCTCCAACGCAATCACCACTGGGCGATCAACACATTGATGCTTTATTACCTGTGTATGTAAATCATAGGTTTGCAGCATGCTTTGTGTATTAATCGCATAAGAAGGACTCGCATCTTCTATCAACTGTCCGTCACTTAACAACAAAATTCGATCGGCATATTGGCTTGCCAAGTTAATATCATGCACGACACTCAAAATGGCTATATTTTGATTTTTTAGAGATTTTAAAATTCGATACACTTGATGCTGAAACTTAGGGTCTAAACTGGAGGTGCATTCATCAAGTAACAACAACCTAGGTTGCGATTGAGAATCCCCTCCGTCTAAATATATTTGCGCAAGCACTCGTGCTAATTGAACACGCTGTTGCTCACCACCAGACAAATAAGGATAACGACGCTCACAAAATGACCACACGCCACATAACAGCATACATTTTTTAATAATACGTTTGTCAGTGTCATCTAATATTTGATTATGTGCACTTCTGCCCATACTCACTACTTCATAACACGAAAAGGCAAAATTAAGATTTACTTTTTGAGGCATGACGGATCGTATTTTGGCAAGTGAAGCCAAGTTGAAATTCTTAAGGTTGACATCATTTAATAAAATATCGCCACTGAATGTTACATCGTCACAAATACTTTTAAGCAAGGTTGATTTACCTGCGCCATTTGCTCCTAGTAAACAGACTAATTCACCGGGTTTGACTTCAAAGCTGACATCATTAAAAATTATACGCTTTCCAATTTTAAAACTGACTTGATTTAATTTAAGCATTGTATTCTCTTAACTCGTTTGTTTTTGTTTCACTAATAACCACATAAAAAATGGCGCACCAATTAAAGCGGTAATAATACCGATGGGTAATTCAGCAGGGGCGATGATCACTCTTGAACATAAGTCGGCGACACACAACATACAAGCACCCAAAACAGCACTTAATGGAATCACTTTTTTATGATCAGGACCCACGGCTAATCTCACAATATGAGGACAAACCAATCCTACAAAACCAATCAACCCACTTAAACACACACAGATACTGACCATTAATGCGACAATCATGATAATGCGTTTTTTTAATTTAATGACATCCACACCAGAGTGTTTAGATACTGATTCCCCCATTAACATTAAATTTAATGGGCCTGCGAAGCGAGTCAACACAAAAGCGCACACCAACAAGACAGGAGCAGTGATCATCACATCATGCCAATCTAAATTAGCAAGACTGCCCATACTCCAAAAAGTAATATCCCGTAATTGGTTGTCATCCGCCATGTAAATAATGATGCCCGTTAACGCGCCACCTAAAGCGGTAATGGCAATGCCTGCCAAAAGCATAATAGTTATATCTGTATGGTTATTGGTTGTGGATAATCGATAAACCATAAACGTCACCAAACAGGCTCCAACAAAACCCGAAATAGGTAATGCGTATGCTTGCACTGAAGCACTTAACCAAACTCCACCAAACACAATAGTAAAAATGGCGAACAACATCGCTCCCGTGCTAATCCCTATCAACCCAGGATCTGCCAAAGGGTTACGAAATAACCCTTGTATGACAGCGCCACAAATTGCTAATGAGCCACCTATTAACATAGCCATTATTAACCTAGGTAAACGCACCTGTAATAGAACAGCCTCATCGGTAGGGTAAATACTTTGAACATTAAATCGAAATACAATCTGTAAAATGGATTTAAACTCAATGGGATAGGCACCAATCATTAATGATAAAATGCAGACACTCAATAAAATTACAATTAACCCTGTGCTGACCATTTTTATATTCATGTTATTTAATCAATTCAACCATCGTTTTGATAGACTCATCAATACGAGGACCAAAGGTTAATAAGTCTAAATCGCTGATATCAAATATTTTATTATTTTTGGCTGCCTTCGTATTTTTAATACTGAAGTTTTGTGAAAACTGATCTGCACTTTGGCTGCTCCTAAGCAAAAATATCACATCAGGATTAATCGTTAACATCGCCTCTGGTGTAATGGGTTTATACCCCACTATTGATGCCATCGCATTTTTACCGCCAGCAATATTAATCATAGCGTCTGCTCTGGTATGTTGACCTCCCGCCATAAAACCACGGTCACCTCCACCCATAACAAATAAAACACTTGGATTATTTTGAGCAATTTCAATTTTATCAACATTGGTTTGTATTTTTTTAATTAACGCAATGGCTTGGGTGTCTTTATTTAAAATACGCCCGACCTGTTTGATTTTATCTAACACGCCATTGACCGAATAGGTATTTTCCAAAATATGCATATCGACTCCCATTTTTTTAAGGGTGTCTAATGTTTCAATTGGGCCTGCATCAGTAGTGGTTAAAATCATACTGGGCTTTAAAGACAATACACCCTCAACAGACAATGCTCTTAAATACCCTACATCTGGCAAAACTTGAATAGATGCTGGATACAAAGAAGTAGAATCTCTTCCCACAATATTTTCTTGAGATCCTAATGCAATCGCTATTTCAGTCACGGCACCATCAATGGTAACTAATCGTTCATTTGCAGCAACAACAAAACAGGTTAAACATAACGACAACGTTAAAATTAACTTACCCATGAGCCACCTCTTTGGTTGTCACAAATTCATTATTTTTATTGATATCCGTTAATAATGCTTGTGTATCGTTTACACTATTGATTTGGAAACCTTTTAAAATTTCTCTCCAAGATTCTAACTCTAAATCTTTAGGCGCACGCTCACCAAAAATTTGCATAATGGTATTGCCGTCTTTATCTAATGCTTCAACGGATGAAATCACACCATACGCACTTGGTCGTCTGACTAACCAAAACTGATCAATACCTGAGCTATCTAAATGCAACGTAAAGTCTTTATTAAATACGTTATACCACTTATCCATTAATACGATTTTTTCAAACTTACCCGTAAATATTTGAATGGCGCCTTTGTTACCCACAAACAATACAACGGGTACTTGTTGTTTTTGAATGTCTTGAATCAAAGGTAATACATCTTCTTTAGATAAACGGTGTGCAAATTCTTTGGGCACTTTTTCGAATGCTTGCTGGCGAGTCATGTTTAATTCATGTAATAACTGAGCATATTGATGCACATCTTTAATGGCCGCCCAACGTTTAGAAAATTGCACGGCATCGATATCCACTGGCTTTTCTTTTTCTTCAATTTCAGGCGCTGTAAATTCAAGTATATCAATCACTTCATCTTTAAAATTTTCAATTAAATCGTTCCATACTGATTCATTCGTTTCATCTTTTTTATAAAGCTTTAATACCGCATCGCCGTTTCTATCGAAAATTTGAATACTTTGTTTATCATTTTGATTCACAAAAAAACCATAAGCCCATTGTTTAAAAAATAATCGTTGATCCATTTCGCCTAAAAATAAACCCACATGCTCCATGCCTGCAAGTTTTTTAAACGTGCCTGTTTTTTCATTTACGGCCCATTCATTTCTAACTAATGAGAACACTTTACCCAGGGTTTTAAATTCTTTAGCCATTAATTTTAAATCACCCACTAAACACCAAACGCCTTTAGTTAAATCAGTAGCCAGTAATTCCATTTCACTGACATTTAAAGATTTAGCAACATCACGAATTCGTTTTTTAGGGTTTTCAATTAAAAAATCATCCCATTGTTTTTTAAGGGATTGCTGTTTTAAATTTGATTGAATAATTTGTTGTTGAACACTCATAACTGACCTCATTTGTTAAAAATAGTTGACCGATGCCAAACTTTAAGTTTAAATGATAATCATTATCATTAGCATTTGCAATAACATTATGAAATCTTCACATTTATCAGCGTTACTCATTCCTTTCTCAGCACTCTGTCATGCCTATGATTTGGGAGATGTAACGATTCAGGCAGACAAAACGGGCGTACCTATACATTTAAGTAATTTAAATGTTGAGGTGATAAACATCACCAGTGACAGCATTTCATTACAAGATGTGCTGCAAAAAAGTGGGTCTATTGATACCTATTCCATGCACGGACAAGATGGAACAGCGGTCAATTTAAATGGTATGGATAGTAATCATGTCCTGATTACTCTTGATGGACTGGCCATTAACCCAAGCGGGCAAGCGGTTAATTTAAACGACATCAACATGGCAAATATTTTAAGAATTGAAATAATTAAAGGCAATGCGTCGAGTCAATATGGATCGCAAGCATTGGGTGGCGTTATAAATTTGGTGAGTAAACCTACTGCATCTTCCGCACTTCCAAGTGGGTCGGTTCACTACAAAACCCACAAACAACACACAAGTATTTTAGGTGATACATCGGCGCAAATACATTACGCACAAAGCATAAATGACCTGAATTTTTCTCATCATGTTCAGGTGAATAATTATTCTCAAAGCCAACTAAACAAAGAGTCTAATGAATCAGAGCAATCCAGCGGATATCGAATACTGTTAAATGAAAAAATATCAAAAGAGAATTTAACATTACAAACCCAATTAAATATAAAAAGACTGACTCGTCCATTTGAATACCAAGTAGCAACCAACACCATTGATAAACATAAAATTGAAAATGAAAATAGAGGGTTTCTACAACTTAATTACAATAAAAAAGATTGGCAAGCATCTTCAAAATATCAATATTTAAATGCACAATCCATTCAAGATGTAATATCCACAACGGATTCAAACGATTTTAATCGAGAAATCACCTCACATTTTATTCAAGCAAACGTTCAAAAAAACATCGAGTTCACCACTGCTTCGGTATTAGTTGGTGCATTTAGTCACGCAGAATCCTTAGAACAAATAAAAGAGGAAACAAAAAGAGGCATCACTACCCTAACGAATGAACTGAGTGAAACTCAAAATAAATCATCTATTGAACTTTACGCGCAACATGATTGGTACCTATCAGATTATGTCAGTCTACAAAGCGGTCTTCGCGTTCAATTTGATTCTGATTTTGGTGTATTTAATAGTCCTAACATGGCTATTAGATGGGACGTTAACGCTAACAATATTATCAAAGCGTCCACAGGTATTGGTTATCGGGTACCCGATTTAAAAGAACGACATTTTATATTTGATCACAGTATTTATGGTTATGAAGTCATTGGTAATAAAGATTTAACACCAGAAACGTCGTTTTCAAGCCAACTACAATGGCAATACATTACTCATAATTTTGATCTCTCTCATACCCTGTACGCACATTACTTAGACGATTTAATTGAACAAACATTAGATGACAGCATCGACAATGGCATCGACTCTTATATCAATATAAACAATGGCAAAGCTTCAATTATAGGTATTGACAGTCAAATAAAATGGACAGGCAATGACGCTCTAGATCTTTCATGGTCGACAAACTTATTACAAGCAACGTACCTAATTGATCAAACAAAAATGATCAACAAGCCTAATAAAAAAATAAAAGCAGACGCCAAATGGAAGTTAAAAAACAATCAATTTTTCACAACACAAATTGCTTGGCAATCAGACGCCATTAACTCAGTGCTTGAAACTAAACCTGATGTTGTATTAGTAAATGTTAGCTGGCAACAAGACTTAAGCAAAACGTTATCCATGAATGTTGCCCTTAATAATTTAACCAATCAAATCAAAAACCCTGAAATAACAGGCGATAGTAGACCCAATTCAGGTTTAGAACTCGCCGTGCATATTTCATTTAATCCTTAAATCAAACGTAAAAAACTAAACGAGAACCATTATGAAAAAACTATTATTACTATCTAGCATTGCCACCGTATTTGTAGCGTGTGAACCAGAAGAAGAAACGTCACAGACAGAAACACAAACAACGACCCATGCGTATTCAAGCATTGTCATTGATGCGACCAGCCAAACTGAATTTGCTTATGTTGATTTTGATACTTCAAGGGAAGTAACCGATGCTGATGACTGGGACATCATGGTAAAACGAACAGCCATCTCTGGGTCCGATTCAGCACAAATAGCATTAGCCAATACCCCTGAAAGTTTTTACGATGCAGATGGAGCCGCAATCGCTAGCTCTTTTGTGTCAGCAGATGCAGAACAAGAAGCAATGGCATTAGCCACCGCTTATGATCTATCAACACTATCATTTTTAAAAGATGAAATGAGTTACGCGATTGATTCTAGCTGGTACATCTACAACCCAGTCACACACGCCATTACAGCAAACCCAGAAAGCTGGTATGTGGTAGCTAATAGTGCATTTAATGAGTTTGCAAAAATACATGCAACGCAATATGACGCAGAAACAAGCACATACACATTTGAAGTATTTTCACAATTAAACGATGACACTCAATTTTCAACAACACCTTCTACCTTTGAAGTGTCATTTGCTGGCGATGTTTGTTTTAATTTAAGCGAAGCTGCAACAGTAGATTGTGCAACACAAAACTACGACATCAGATCAATCGTTGATGGATATTCAATTAATATTTCTGTATCAGGTTCTGCGTATTATCAAGTGATTGATCAAGCTACAGCAAATGCATTAACCATGGCATCTGATTTAATAGATGATGCAGAATTAACCGAAGCACAAAAAATGGCAAGCCTTGGTTATTCATTTTTTGCTGACGCTTTGAAAGGTGCGGTTTCTGAAAACAGCTGGTATGCATATGGCGTAGCAGGTGGACATGAATTATGGCCAAACTTTAGAACATACGTAATTGATACAGATGCAAGTGATGAAGCTAGCACTAATTATGCATTTCAAGTGGCTAACTATTACGACGAAATAGATGGGACTTCTGCTGTCATCACAATAAATTTCCAAGAAATAAAATAAATATAACAATTAAAAAAAACCGATGATTATCATCGGTTTTTTTACTTTTTTTATTGAACAGTCAAGCTTCCATTTTTAATCATTTCTTGTAAAGCACCCTTAACAGACTCAATGGTTTGATCAATTTGAGTAACCGTATGAGCCGTGCAAATAAAATTAACATCTCGTCTCATAATGACTCCTCGCTTAGCCATTGCGGCTAAAAAAGGTTCCGCCATTTTCACATGTTCTACAGGATTAGGTGCAAATAAAAACATAGGAATACAATCATAACCCACTACTTTTAATGATACATTTAACGATTGAGCAACGCTATTCACACCATCTTTTAAACGTTTTCCTAATTGATGGATATGGGAAATATAATCAGATTCTTGATACTCTTTTAAAACAGCATCGCATACTTCAAGGGACAACATTTCACCACCAAATGTAGTGGACACCTGTAAATCATTTAATTTATTCATTAATTCAGTACTACCGGTTACTGCCGACAACGGCATACCTGCAGCAATGCCTTTTGAAAAAGTAACAAGATCGGCATTCACATTAAAATATTCTTGCACACCGCCACGCGCTAAACGAAATCCCGTGACCACTTCATCTATAATCAACAAAACATTTTTTTCAGTACACAATGTTCTTAATGTCTTGAAAAATTCCTGACTTAATTCTCGATTATAAGGTACCGATAATAACACCGCGCTTAAAGATTCATGTTTTTGATTAATCGCTTCAAATAATTTTGCTTCATCTGGTGGCGTAAATAAAGGCAAGCGTGTTGTGTATGACTCTAAAGATTCAGGCACCCCTGGTGTGTCATACATAAAATGATCGTGCCATCCGTTATAGCCTACCGTTATGATTTCGTTTTTCTTATTATGATATCTTGCTAATCGAATCGCTGCTGAATTGGCATCTGCCCCGGTTTTAAAAAATCGGGTCATCTGTGCATTAGGAATCATATTCACTAAACGTTCGGCTGTTTTTGCTTCAACAGGTGCGGGTAATGAATGTAAAATACCATTGGTTAAGTTTTCTAAAATTGCGTGATTCACAACAGGATGATTATGCCCAAGCATATTCGCGCCTAATCCGCAGATAAAATCGACATATTGATTGCCGTCTAAATCCTCAACCACCGCTCCATGTCCTGATTTTATAAAAACAGGAAACTTACCTAATGCAAATTGCTCTGGTTTTTTCATCATAGACTGAGTAAACCCAGCGATGTATTGCTTATTTTTTTCTGCTAATGCAATGGATTGTGTTAAGTCTAATTCTTTAACATCCTCATTCATAAATTGCTTATCTAATACGGTCATGACTAGCCTCTCTATACTTTTCGATTAATGCATATATATGCATAGTGATTTAAATCTTTAATAAAAACGGATTCGACCACGTATTCATTATTATCAAATTTATTTATAAATACGGATCGTTTTTGTGAAATATCTTTTACGGTTAACTGCTCCCATTGACTACTTAGTCCCTTACCCATACATTTACCCAAAGCTTCTATGATCGACCAATATCGATTCAAGTGATGCATTTCAATGGTTAATTCATAATTCATCTGGCTCAATACTTGACTGATAAACTCATAATGTTCGACTGAACAGCAATTCAATTCAATATCAGCCCCTATTTGTATATCCTGCTCATATCCACTCATTTTTTCTAGACATACAAAAATAATGGCAGATTCTCTATCATTGGTGCTATGAGAAATATTAAATTGAAAAAGATTAGATTGACCATAATAAAAAGGTTTTCCGTATTTATTTCTGTGTAAATGTTCTTCACATATTTCTATACCGAATATATTTTTAAATATTTTTTTTAAAAAAATACACCTTACCAAATAGTCATACTTTAAAAATAAGTAATTAAATTTATGAAATGTATTTAACTCAAATAATGAAAGATATGTCATTGCCATAAATGCCATATCATTAACATTCAGATAGGACTTTTGATAGGTATTCAAATATAACGATAAATGACAATCATCAATCTTTACACGTTGTAATGAATAATCATTAGTTAAATTAAACACCTAACGTTGCCCCACCATCCACCACCAAATCATGCATGGTTATTTGCAAGGCTTGCTCAGATAATAAATATACAATGCTGTTTGCAATATCTTCTGGCGTTGCCATTTTATTAAGTGGCACACCTAAACGAAATTGTTCTAAACTTCCGTTTAAAATGGATTTTTGTGCATCTGGTCCACTTGCAAAATCGGTTTGCATTTTAGTTAATGTGGAACCAGGTGAAACCAAATTACAACGAATATTAAAAGGCGCAACTTCCAATGCCAGGGTTTTAATTAACATATTCAGTGCAGATTTTGATGCGCCATAAGCGCCTATATTTATTCTTGGTGTGCTTGCGGCATTTGAACTTACTGCCACTATGCTTCCTTTTTTTCTCGACTTCATTTTTAATGCAACATTACGACAAATAAAAAATGCACCCTTAGTATTCACTTCTATTAAAGCATCTAATGTGTTCTCATCAATATCTAAAAGTGACGTGACTCTTAATATACCGGCCACCGATGCTAAGTAGTTTATTGGCCCAATATCTTTTTCAATAGTTTCAATAAGTGAATGTATTGAATCTATATCCGCTACATCAGCATACACATTATAAAAATGAGTAGAGACTTCAATTAATGTTTTATTGGGATAATTAACATCCAAACAGATTACAATGGCACCTTGTGAATGCAATTGTTTGGCAACTTCTAAACCAATACCTCGTTGAGCCCCTGTCACCAAAGCAATGTTATTATTAAAACATTTATAGCGCATCGTATTTTCATTTTTAGTTTCAACTAAGCTCATATCAACACACTGCTATTATTTATTATGTCTTCATTATTTTCACAATCAATTAATTTGTGTTTAATGGCATACTCTAGGTATTGATAAAATTGCTGTTTAGTTATCATTAATATACTTAAATTTAAGTGATTTAATCGTTCATTTAAACCTATTTGATTTATTCTAAAATGACTTTCATGTAATTTTGGTAAACTTTTTCGTTGCTCAAAAAAATTAAGAATTGGCAAATCCTCATCATCACCCAGAGCACGAATGCTCTCACACCAACTAGACACCGATACAATCGAAAGCTTAGTACGTTCAAATGATGCATGATTTTGAATATTGTCATACACCCATTTAAGTGCCACATCTTGATTAGGCAATACATTAAACACACTATTAACACACTCAGACAAACCATCTTTGATCACAAAAGCAGCCACATCATCCACAGTACTCCAAGGCTCTTCAAAAGATAAATCTGGCAAAGCTTTATGTTTTAATCCTACTTTAAGTATCGACCACACAATATCTTTACTATTTACATAACCGGTTTTCAATGAACCCGTCACTCGTGCAAGTCGATAAATTGATGTATGCAAACCATTAGCAGAAGCTAATCGAACACATTCTTCAGACACCCACTTACTTTGTTGATATCCATCTTGCAAACCATCGTGTTGTTTTACATACCCTTGGGAATCTATTTTATCTTTATGTGCACCTGCCAAAACTGAAATTGTCGAAATTAAATTAAATTTTATATCGTATTGTTGTGCTAAATTTAATAACTGCTGCGTACTGATTGCATTGCATTTTCGTAAGGATTGATAATCTCGCATCACTGAGGTATTGGCTGCATTATGAATAATCGCCACACACTGACTGGCCAGTTCACTGAGAAAGATCGAATCTAACCCAAAATTTTCTAACTCTAAATCAGCTAATACAATAGTTATTCTGTTATTTGTATTGATGTTATTTGTATTGATGTTAATTGACTGTTGCGCTAAAGCGTTATGCAGTTTTAATTTAGCGTCTTCAATACTTTTTGCTCTAATAAAACAAATTACATTAAATTGAGTCGTATTTAATATCTTGGATAATAACTTAACCCCAACAAAACCAGTTGCACCAGTCAGTAAAATAGATTGTTTTTTATCATTAATTTTAGAAGAGTTATCAATATTTTGTTTTATAAAAGTACTATTTTTAAAATAGTCTAAATCATTTTTTATTAATTGATGTACTTCATTTTTTTGTTTTAAATCATCCATTGGAACTGTGTCATAATTACTTAAATTGGATTTAATATAATCGGTTAAGTCTAAAACCGTTGGATTTTTAAAAATCACATTCATTGAAATATTAAGTTCAAATATCTTACTAAGTCGATTAGCAACTTGGATAGATTGTAACGAATGACCACCTAACACAAAAAAATCATCCTGTGGTTTAATATGAGGATTCCCCAATACTTCTGACCATACTTTAATTATTTTATTTAATACTTCATCGTCATATTGTTGTTGATTGTTAGGTGTAACAACACTTTTTTGGGCTAATATTTTTTTATTCACTTTACCTGAAGCTGTTTTATCAAAACAATGATGCATCATAACCGATGAAGGTAACATCGCTTTTGGCAATCGAGTATTAAGAGCCCGTCTTAAATTTGAAATATCGCTATAAAGATTTGTGTACGTTTTATCCAAACAAACAATATGAGCGACTAAATATGCGACATCTAGGTGAATATGTTTTAAAACCACCACTTGTTTGATGCCATCAAGTTTTGCAATGGTTGTTTCAATTTCACCCAGCTCTATGCGTACACCACTTATTTTTACTTGATCATCTTTTCGCCCAATAAATTCAATATTATTATCTTTTAGCATTTTCACACGATCTTGAGTGCGATAAGCTCGCATAATATTTTGCGTAACAGGATGCACCCAATCAATAAATGCGTGTTTTGTTTGTTCAAAATTATCTAAATATTGATCCGCTAAACCTACACCTAATAACAATAATTCTCCTTCTTGGTTTTTTGGTACTACATTTAACTTGGCATCCACAACCGCAACTGCCCGCCCCTTTAATGGCAAACCAATTCCTTGTTGGCGTTTAGTTAAATTAGCAACGGTGGCGACAACGGTGGCTTCACTTGGCCCATAGGTGTTAAATAAATTGATATGTTGTGTATCTAATGACAGCCAAGTTTTTACGGTTGTTTGTGATACCGCCTCACCACCTATAATCACAACTCGCATTAAAGAAGGTAAACACAAGTTTTGATCTTGCATGGCATAAACTAACTCATGCCAATACGCTGTGGGCAAATCTAATACAGTTAACGAAAATAATTCACATTGTTTTATAAAAGTAGAAGGTGATTGAATCATGTCATCATTTCGTACAACTAATTTAGCACCGCTGCATAAGCTGACAAATATCTCTTCAATACAAGCATCAAAGTGTAATGGAGCAAACTGTAACCAAGTATCGTTATACACTGATTTATATTCATTTTTGGATGCAAGCACAAAATCTGTTAATGCTTGTTGATTGATCACTACGCCTTTTGGTTGACCTGTTGAACCTGATGTGAAAATTAAATAGGCAGTATAATCACTTAATTTTTCATATGATCCGTAATCTTTAATAAAATAATCTGAAGTTTTATTTAATTGCTTTCTTATTGTGTCAATTGTTAACGTTGAAAATTCTAACTTATTATATTTTTCATTATCATCAATAATAACCAAAGCAGGTTGAGTTGAATTTAAAATTTGATCATTTCTATTTGTTGGCGCGGTGGTTTCCAAAAAAACAAAATTGGCTTTCATTTTTAAACAAGCAAACATCCCTATAATGGCAATATCTGATCGATTGACTATAAAGGCTACATTTTGACCAGAGTCGACATAATGTTGCTCTAATACATACACCATACGGTCAATTGCTTGAATTAATTGAGAAAAATTGTATTGGTAATGTTCAAATAAAAGGGCATCTTTAAACGGATACGCCTTCGCTTGTTGTAATAATAATGGATATACCCCAAGTTTTTCATCCAATATTTTATCAGATTGATAAAACGACAAATCATCTACTTTAATTTTTGGTTTTGATAAAACATTAAAGGCGACGGTTTCGATTAACACTAAATAATCATTTAATATTTTTTCTAGTTGAGTCTGTGTATATCGTTCAGGATTTGCCTCTAAATTTAATATCAATCGTTGATCTTTATTAAGAGAAAAACCAAAGGAAATATCTTCAACGGGGCCTGCACTTAAATTATGATAATCAACCGTCGCTTCTGAAAAAATCAATCGTCTTGAAAAAGGCATAATATTCACAACAGGACCAAATAATTTTTTGGCCGTTTTGTCTTGTGATTCTAAATTTAACCGATCCATTTTCATGTTTTCATATCGATAACGAAAATAAGGGCGAGTCTTAGAAACGGTTTTACTGGTTAAGGCTAATATTTCTTCAAAGGTGGATTGGATTGAAAACGATAATGTAATCGGCACGATATTCATTATCATAGACGGAACATTAATTGCTTTTGAGCCCATTCGTGACATAACAGGCAGGCCTAAAACTGCATGTGGTTGAGCATTAAATTCTGCAATTAACATAGCAACGCTTGCTAAGATATAATCAGACCACATCACTTTATGCTCAGTGCTGCACTGTTGAATTTTACTAAAAATTGCCTGACTAAATTCATAAGTTAATTTAATGCTTTGAGAAGCAAAACCAACATTATCATCTAAAGACTCACACAATGAATGAGGCGTTGGCATATTAATTAATTGTTTATGCCAAAATTCTTTATCTTTTTCAAATGCTTTGGATTGTTTGTATTTATTTTGTTCTTCAATCAATGACTCATACTCACCAAACAAAGCAGCTTCATTAATAGAATTTTCAACTATTAATTCCTGATATACATCACTTACTTTTTGACTGAGTAATGAAAAACTATACCCATCACTGGCTATGTGATGGATATTTTGAAACCAGTACATACGCTCATTATCAAGACGAATTAATGCCATTGAAAAAATAGGGCCATGTTGTAAATCAAATCTTTGTTTTCTTGCAACTTGCATCCAGCGTAACGCTTCTTGTT
Source organism: Marinicellulosiphila megalodicopiae (assembly GCF_045862395.1). NCBI lineage: Bacteria > Pseudomonadati > Pseudomonadota > Gammaproteobacteria > Oceanospirillales > Marinicellulosiphila > Marinicellulosiphila megalodicopiae. Next base: position 1,687,527 of record NZ_AP023087.1, on the reverse strand, counting down.
CTGGGTTATTTTTTTGTCTAAGATCGATGACAGGCAATTCAAAGGAAGATTCTAATCGCGTTTGCTGTAACTGTGTATCAGCCATTGTAAATACACAAAACAAACAGTCTGCTTGATTCACTACTAAATTTGTCGCGCAGATAAACTTATCAATATCAATCTGTCCATTAATTTCATAGTATTCAGCGGCATTATAAATAGATGAATCGCCCACCTTTTGCTGGCCTAACCAAATACCTAACTGAGAATCTAATAATTCATACGATTTCATGACTTTACTCACTTAAGCTAACTCAGAATGAATTTCATCATGATCAATAGACGCTTGTGCTACCAATACATTGTATAGCTCCCGTAGGGTTGCCGCTTGAGCTAATTGTGAAAAATCGCCACCCCATCCTTTTTCATTCCATTGTTGAATTAAAGTCATCATACGAATCGAATCTAACCCTAAATACATAAACTCTTCATCTGCATCAACTTCATCAACAGGCATAGAAAGCACCACCGCTGCGTCATTACAAATAGCTTCAAGGCTTACTTTATTTTTAGACGGTATTTGTTTTTTTAATTGCTCAAGCGTATACACATTACCGCAACGTTTTGAAATATATTGCATGGCCATTGTGTGTTCTTCTTGTGTGAAATCCGCTACGGCATCAGCAATAACAAACGGTTTAATATCATACATAAAGGCGTCTAATGCAGTTGATAGCACACCAATATGTGCGTAAATACCGCAAACAATTAATTGGTCGCGCCCACTTTGTTTCATTGTTTGTTCAAGATTAGATTTTTTAAAGGCGCTATAACGCCATTTATTTAATACGACATCGTTATCTGTTGGCTTGAGTTGATCGATAATATCAGGCTTATTATCAGATCCATCTAACCCTTTACCCCAAAAATCAGTCAGTAATGCACGCTCTTTTTGATCTTGATTTCCTGGTTGTGCTGTATAAAAAACAGGAATGGCATGTAGTACACACCATTTTTTTAATTCAACAATATTATTCACGATGGTTTTAATTAATTCACCATTATCATCATAAAAATTAACAAAATAATTTTGCATATCATGAATCAACAATATGGATTTTTTTGGATCAATTTTCCACGTGGTTTTATTTTCGATATTGTTAAGTGCACCTGACAATGGATATTGTGTTATTTTTGGGATTGACATAGCTAAGCCTATAAAGAATATTATTAAGTGTGTAGATTTATTATTTGTTAAATTAAATTTATTTTTTTATTGATCATTTCACGCAAAGCGACTTTATTCACTTTTCCAAATTTCGTTTTTGGAAACGCATCTAAAATCTCAAATCGATCGGGTATTTTATAATCGGCAATTCCTATGGACCTCAAATATTGAAGCAGTGTTTTTTTCAAAATAAAATCACTTACATATTCATAGGACGTATCCATAATTAAAAACGCACAGCTGCGTTCACCCAAAAATTCATCAGGCATTGCCACAACTGCCGCATCAAATATTTGGATATTATTTATTAAATGATTTTCAATTTCTTCCGCTGAAATTTTTTCACCTCCACGATTTATTTGATCCTTACTTCGATCTTCAACCGTAATATATCCATTATGATTTTGCGTAACAATATCCCCTGTTCGATAAAACCCATCATTAGTAAATGCTGTTTTATTGTGAACTTCGTTTTTGTAATACCCCCTAATTGTATATGGACCTCTTACTAACAAATGTCCCCTTTGACCAAATTCAAGTGGTTGATCATTATCATCTACCACAATCACTTCATCAGCTTCACTGATGGGACGTCCTTGTGTTGAATTTACAATATCCTCACTATCATACAATCGAGTGTAATTGACTAACCCTTCCGCCATCCCAAACACTTGTTGTAATTGACAACCAAATATCTTATTAACTTCAGTAGCAACATTTTTACTTAACTTAGCGCCACCTACTTGTAACACCTCCAATGACTCTAAAGAATAATCCAATTTAGAATCAGATTTTAATTGTTGCAACCATGTTAATAACAAAGGAGGCACTAAGGCACTTATTGTCACTTTATATTTTTCAATTAACTCAAAAGCCTGGTTAGCAATTGTAGGGCTTGATAAAACAATCGTCCCACCCGCATACAAAACCCCAAGCGCACCTGGTGAACTTAATGAAAAATTATGCATAACCGGTAAAACAGATAAATACACAGTAGATTGAGTGATGCCACAAATTTCATTACTTGCTCTGACACTATAGTGGTAATCATTATGTGTTCTAGCAATTAATTTTGGCATCCCTGTTGTGCCACCAGACAATTGGAATAATGCTATTTTTTCTGCATTTAAATTTGTCATATCTTTTTGATATGAATCATCATGATATAAACTATTTAATTGAATAAAGTCATTTACAATTAAATGTTCATCTGACAGACACACAATTAATTTATCATTGTAATTTTGTTTAATCTTATTTCCAATTTGCGCGTACTGATTGGATTGCTCCTTACCAATTGCCAAATACATTTTAGCTTGAGAAATCTTACAAAATACATCAATTTCAAAATACCGATGAGCTGGCAACGCCAAAATTGGTTTAACTCCAATTTTAAAAAATGCAAACAACACTTCAAAAAATTCAATTTGATTTTGTGATTGCAACACCACGACATCATCCATAACCAAACCAATTGATTTAAAACCTAACGCCAATTGATTAGATTTTTGATTTAATTGCTGGTAACTAATAGCCCGACTCCCATCAATGATAGCAATTTTTTCTGGACAATTAATAACAGATTGCGCAATCATATCGCCTAAAAACTCGCCAGACCAAAAACCAAGTTGTTTATACTTTTGCTTAAAATCTTCAGGCCAATCGACAAAACCATTTAATTCATTTTTCATTTAACCGTCCTTTTAAACCAAATGCATTCAGCATCGTATTAAATTTAGCCCCTGTTTCTTGATATTCTTTTTCCGCAGAGGAGCCCGCTACTATTCCAGCGCCTGCGTACAATGTTGCATTTTTTCCTTCAACTGTTGCACATCGAATAGTCACTACCCAATCTCCATCGCCGTTTGCATCATTCCACCCAACCATACCTGTAAACAAACCACGTTCATGGCTCTCAATTTCACTGATTGCCTGTCTTGCTACTGCTTTGGGAAACCCACAAACTGCAGGTGTCGGATGCATGGCTAATGCGACATCTAACGATGAAACATCAGCATTATTTAATTCTCCCTCAATACTTGAAGCTAAATGCCACATAGTAGGAGTATTAATCAATGATGGGGAATCAGGAATATTTAAATATTTACAAAAAGGAGTAAGTACCTGTTTGATGCTTTCAACAACTAACGCATGCTCGCGTAGATCTTTTTCAGAGGTCAACAATCTTTGTGATAATATCGTTTCTTCAGAATCCGTTTTTCCTCTAGGTTCTGACCCTGCAAGCGGCATAGCAGAAATTTTATTTCCTCGTTTGGATAATAATAATTCAGGACTCGCACCAATTAAGGTTTGATTGTGCTGCAAATGCTCACTGAACATTTTCACTCCAAACACAAAACCGGATTGATTAGTTTGCTCTAAAGTTTCTATTGTTTTTTTGATCTGAATATCCTGATCAAATTTAATATTTAAAGTGCGTGACAACACCATCTTTTGTAACTCATTTCGCTCAAAACGAGATAATGCATTCTCTACCCCCTTTTTAAATTCTGCTTTACTCGGAATTTCTACAATTGACTTGGCTATTAATGGTGCCCTTGAATTATCATTAACATAGGTTCGAGTATGATTATGATCAAAACTAAAATTACGACTCACAAATAATTGCGACTCGTGCTCAACATCAAATGAAACAGCCCCTACCAATATACAATCTTCAACCCCTATTTTTTTAAGAAAATCTAATCCGTCATGAACCGATTTACTTAAAGTGGAATGCTTAGTTGAACCCATTGCAGCAAATGGCGGTTTAACTAATAAAGCGTATTGTGTGGTAGAAAAATACACATCCTCATTATTGACAAATTGGCTTAACAGGTTATTCGACTCTTTTTCAGAACGAACAGATCTTACTTTATCTGATACTTGATCAATCACATTACTCATAAAATTCCCTTATTAAAAATACGAATTAAATGAATGATAATGATTATTATTTAGATTATCAATACATATGGTGATGTTAGATAAAATAATTACGATTTTCAGTTTTCCAATTGTAACTATATGGATAAGATGATATAAATGTTAATAATTCTCATTTAGATTATTACTATGAACAAAAAACAACAAACTCAATTAATCACTCAGCTAAAAGCCAACCACCAACCTGCTCGCAGACCACCGATGCTATTAACTGTGAGTAAATTAGAATCTGTTGGTAATAGTTTAATGCGTGTCTACTTATCCGGTGATCCATTACTTGGTTTTCCAATTGACAGTCATGCGTATCATATAAAGGTTTTTTTGCCGTTGCCTCATCAAACTCAACCGGATTTACCCTACTTAGAAAAGGGCAAAGTTATGTGGCCAAGTAAGCAAAATAAACCCATAACTCGCACCTACACAGTTAAAAAATTTGATCCAACCACACTGACGTTACAAGTTGAATTTGCACTTCATGACCACCCAGGCCCTGCCTGCGATTGGGTCAAGCAATGTCAAATCGGTGATAAATTAGGTGTAGCAGGACCTGGCGGCCCATATCCAATATTAGCCCCTGCTGACTGGCATATTTTGGCTGGCGATATAACCGCCATTCCAGCAATTATTGCATTGATAGAAAACATGCCACCCAACCAACATGCCGATGTTTTTCTTGAAGTAAAACATAAACAAGACATTCAAAAATTAAATGTAAGTGAATGCATTAATGTTACATGGCTTGTCAAAAAAAATAATCAACCAAGCTTATTAATTGAACAAACCATCAATGCAATCAAACCTGAATTTGCTGAATCTGTCAGTGCATTTATTGGAGGGGAACACAGCCAAGTAGTGGCAATACGTGACACATTGAAGCAAAAATACAATTTAAATAAATCGTTATTGTACGCCGTACCCTATTGGGCAAATGGCCAAAACGAAGAGCAATATCATCAAGCACGCCATGTTGTGATGGATGAAGAATATTAACTTAGAGGAAAAAATATGAAATTTAATACAGTAATAAAATCAAGCTCCACATTCTTATTATCAAGTCTTATCACGTTAAGTGCCTTGGCAAACAGAACAATCATTGACGACCAGTCTGTTGAAGTTACCATACCTGATGCACCTAAAAAAATATTAGTTGTCAGCGAAATTGATTTAGATGCAATGTATGCATTAGGAATGAAACCATATGGAACGACAAATGGACGCGGACAAAATGTCCCATCACGGTATTTAGAAAATTATAATAATGATTTAGTCATTGTGGGTAATTTCTACCAGCCAGATGCTGAAAAAATACTACAAGTAGAACCCGATTTAATACTAGCCGGCGGCGTTCCGATTCCACCTGTTATGGCAAAATTACGTCAATTAGCACCTACCGTTGCAACTTATAGCTTAGGTGAAAGCTGGAAGGTATCATTTAAAAAAATTGCAAACGTGTTAGATAAACAAGCTGAACACAAAGCATTTATGCAAAAATACGATGCACGAGTTGCAGATATAAAAAATCGATTATCTGAAAAAAATATCGAGACAATCAGCATTGTTAGATGGAACCCAAAAGGTCCAGCTTACATGTTAAATCAAGCCTTTGCGGTCACCATTTTAGAAGAATTAGGATTAAACAGACCAAAGGCACAACATCAAGATGGCCAAGCCCATTCTCAACCATTAAGTTTTGAAAATTTGCATTTAATTGATGCGGATTATTTATTCATAGGCACATTAGACAATCATGGCGAATCCGTTGATGCAATGCTTGATGGATTTAAAAGTCCTGCATTTATGCAATTAAATGCAGTTAAAAATAAAAAAGCGTTAGCGGTTGATGGTTCTGTATGGACCAGTTTAGGTGGGCCAATTGGTGCCATGCAAATTCTTGATTTTATTGAATTGAATCTTTTATAAACTTTAATTTAATGTATTTAAAATGAAAAAACCTTTGTATTTTAAGGTGTCATTAATTAGCGCATTGCTTTTGCTTTGCGTTTTTTCGTTTCTATCAATTGGATTAGGTGCAGGTCAATATAGCTTATTTGATAGCATCAATCAGTTTATAACTCGTGACACAACTAACGCTCATCTGCACATGGTAATATTTGAGTATCGCCTTCCTCGATTAGTAGCTGCAATTTTAGTTGGCAGTGCACTTGGCTTATCCGGTGCATTATTGCAAATCATTACTCGTAACCCTTTAGCTGAAAGTGGTTTATTAGGTGTGAATGCCGGCGCTTCAACTGGAGTGATTATTGGCATTACTTTTTTTTCAGCTCAAAGCAGCTTAACTTATTTAATATTTGCATTTATTGGTGCACTAATAGGTACGATTACCGTTTTATTAATTGCTCAATTTCGAACCAGTGAGTTAATGACACCTATACGTCTAATTCTATCAGGCATTGCTATTTCAGCTATGTTTAGTGGCATCAGTGCTTTAATCATGCTGACTTACCAATTCAGTTTTGATCATTATCGCTTCTGGGTTTTAGGATCATTATCTGGCGTTCAATTTGAGAATATTATCTGGATCATTCCTGCAATTTTAATTGCCATCAGTATTGTGTTTATTTTAAGCAAGCATTTACAAGCACTTTTATTAAGTGATGATAACGCCAAAAGTTTAGGGCATCACCCCGACAGCATTCGATTTTTTATTGCATTAAGTGTCGCTTTACTAACAGGAGCCTCAGTAGCTATTGCTGGACCTATTGCATTTTTAGGATTAATTGCACCACATCTTGCTCGTTTCTTTTTTGGACATCATCCTAATAATCAAATGCTATTTTCCATGCTTATTGGATCATTATTAATTTTAAGTGCTGACATCGTATCACGTTTAATCATCCAACCTTTTGAGGCTCCTTTGAGTGTCTTACTTGCTTTATTTGGCGCGCCTTTTTTAATATATATCGTTTTTAATAATAAAAAAGGAAAATTATAATGCACGACTCCAATCAAAAAGACATCGTCGTTTCTGTCATGCAATCGCGTTTATTAAAATTCAATATCCATCTTATTTTTTTTATACTTTTAGCCATTATATTTATTGGATGTTTATGTGTTGGTAATCAATACATCAGTCCATTGCAATCTATGTTAGGGCTAATTGATCAAGCCAACTTTAAAACAAATTTTATAATTGGTGAATTGCGTTTTCCAAGAGTACTGGCCGCAGTTGTCATTGGTTCCACTTTGGCATTAAGTGGTTGTTTAATTCAATTAGTGGCACGTAACAAACTAGCAAACCCAGAATATTTAGGCATCACTGATGGAGCCATTTTTGCTTTAATGATTTTTATTGTCACTAGCGCTACTGCACAACTTGGACCTTGGTGGGTAGCACCTTTTGGAGCCATTTTAACAAGTGTTACTCTTTTATTATTAACAGGACGCTCAGACAAAAGCGGATATAAATTTATCATGCTAGGCATTGGTGTAAGCGCTCTGATCCGAGCATTAAATGATTTAATGTTAGCCACAACAGATTTACAGCACGCAAGCGCTATATTTTTATGGTCACTTGGCTCATTAAATGCCGTAGAATTCAAACAATTATGGGGCATTGGAATAACATTAATCGCGATTACTCCCGTTTTATTTTTTTTACAAAAAAAATTACCAATGTTAAATTTTCATACAGATACTGCAAGAAGCCTAGGAGTGTCCACAAATTTACTGCAATTTATTTTATATTTTATAGCATTAATGCTTGCAAGTTTTAGTGTAAGCGTCGCAGGCCCAATTGCCTTTTTAGCATTAATAGCCCCCATTATTGCAACAGGTATTATTAAACCACCAGCCATTGCTTTGGTTTTAAGCATGTTAATAGGTGCCATTATTTTATTAATAGCAGATACCATCGCTCGCACAGTACTGCCCAATGAAATTCCAGCAGGTATTATGACCACATTAATTGGTGGGCCTCTGTTATTATTTATACTGCTAAAAAAATAAACAGCACTGTTAATTCGAAATAAATATTGAAATCCATTTTAAAAGTTATCAACATTATGAATGTATCCATACAAAATTTAAATGTTAGCTACCAACAAACTAAGGTTTTACATGACATCAATTTTGATGCAAAACCTGGAGAAATAATCAGCATCATTGGCCCAAATGGATGTGGAAAATCCACCCTATTAAAAGCAATGTGTCGTTTAATTCCCTTTGATTCTGGGCAAGTTAGCATTAACGAGAAATCAATAAAACAATACAAACAAAAAGAATTGGCAACTGTCTTAGCCCATTTGCCACAATCTGCTTATACCCCTGAAGGTTTGGATGTCTTTCATTTAGTCAGTTATGGAAGGCATCCACATCAAGGATTATTTAATCAATTTACCAATCAAGATAAAAAAATAGTCGAAGAGGCATTAAACCAAACTGGGCTATTGGAATTTAAACACAAACTAGTGTCTAGTTTATCTGGAGGGCAAAGACAGCGCGCTTGGATTGCTATGATTTTAGCGCAACAGACTCAAATTATTACATTAGATGAACCCACAAGTGCATTGGATATTGGTCATCAACATGAAGTCATGCAAATGATTCAAACCCTTGCTGATCATGGCAAAACCGTCATTATGGTTGTACATGACCTTAATTGCGCGGTACGATTTAGCCATAAAATTCTTGCATTAAAACAAGGCAAGCAGATTGGATTTGGCCCAACAAATAAGATAATGAATCAAAAATTAATCAGTGACTTGTTTGATGTGAATTGTGATTTTGTACAACATAACCACGCCCCTATTATTGTTGCCTCCTAGGTTTTTTTAATTAACGTGTATTTATTCAGCATTATCCGTAGTAATTCAACTTGTGATAAAATTTTGCAAATTTGAATGTGAACTGATGGACCCATAAAAGTTAAGTTATAAAGATTACAGAACAAAAAAAAGACGCAAATTGCGTCTTTTTTTTAATTTTAAATATTAGAATTTATAACTTGCTGTTAACCCAACATTTAAGCCAGCTTCTGCCAATCCATAATTAGGAGTAGTTCCAGAATGATAAGTAGTGTGATCAAAATAATATTCATTTGTCACATTATCAATATTTAATTTTAAATTTAAGTTTTCAACTTTCTTAGGATTCCATGACAGATATAAATCATGAACCAGGTACGCTTCTTTTACAATTTCAGTTCCATCCATATCATAGGATTCTTCTTGAGCATGCTTAGTATTTAACCCCAATGTTAAATACATAGAATTAATATAATAATCAACCGCTAAATTTGAACTCATTCCAACCGTTGTTCCTAAACCAAAATCACCATCATTTAGCACACGCTCTTCACCGGCCTCATTTGTGATTGTACCAGCGCTATCAGAAACATTCGCTTGGATTGAAATTGTTTCATTTTTATACCCAACACTCAACTCAAAACCAGACATGCTAGCATCACCAATATTGTCATTAGTGTTATATAACCATGTTGTCGTGCTATCACCGTTTGCGTCAACTGCTAATTCGCGACCTAAGTATCCTACAAAATTTTGAATTTCTGTTTGAAAAACATTTATTTTAATTGAATAATTTTCAATAACGAACGAGCTTCCTATTTCAAATGTATTTGTTTTTTCAGCTTCAATATCCTCAACATATACATTGGTAAAGTTAATTGCAGTAAATCCTGGAATCGGTGGAGTAGGACCTGGATAATCTATTAATAACGCCTCTTTTGCACCCACACCTCTGACAACATGCGCACCACTAGCAAACACATCAAAATTGTTAGTCACTGAATACACAGCTGACAAATTAGGGCTAAAACCCGAAACTTTATGTTCATTTTCCAAATTATCATTTAACGAATAAAAATCTAAACGTGTCCCAAAATCTAAAACAAGACTCTCTAGTGCTTGCCATTTATCCTGAACATACAACCCAATTACAAGGGCTTCATCAGATTTCATACTTTGAGGAATATTAACAGCGCTAGGGTCGTTTAATTGTGCCTGCTGCGCCCATTGTGTATAAGCGTCATTTAATGGCGTACTTGTATTACTATTTAAATCAAATCCACCAACAATTAAATGATCTTGGACATCCATAGCATTACGTACATCAAAACCAATGGTTTTGTTGGTACCACCTAATGTTGAGTCATCTGCTCGTGTCATTTTCAATTCAGAATCACTTGAGTGCAAAGTGGCTTCTAAATTTAGAATGTCTGTTTCAATAGAATAATTTGCTGTCATTGCTGAAGTAGAAAATTCTTGATCAACAGGTGTACCCGCTCCTCGATAATCAATATCAAATTGAGTTCGTTCATTACGCTTACCATTATCTGTTAATTTATTTACACTTAAAATTAAGTTTTGGGATTCACCAATAAAAGCATCGATTTTTCCATACAAATCTAACTGATTAAAATCAGTATATTTAGTGCTTTCGCCTTTTCCGTTTTCATAAGAATCGGCGCTATTATTAGTGATGGAAAATAAATAACCGACGGAATCAGTGATAGTGCCAAATACATTTAAATTTGTTTGCAACCCATCATTGGTAGAGTCATAACCAACTTTTGCTGTGCCACCAAATTTTTGCTCTGTTGCTAATAAATCATAAGGCGATTTTGTTACAAAATTTACATTCCCACCTAATCCACCTGGCCCATTTAAAGCAGAACTTACACCAGCATTAACCTCCACTGCTTTTAAAATATCTGGATTAATAGCTATGCGTGATTGATGGTGAAAAATTTCACCATTTCTAGATGCACCATCAACCATAACATTCAGCATAATATCATCCATACCCCGAATAAATATTTTTTGAGCCATAGGTAATTCACCACCACCCACACCAACACCAGGGGTATTATCAAAAATTTCAGCCAGAGTTGAAGGGGATTTTTTGTTGAACTGCTGTTGCGAAATCAAAACATCTGACTCAATTGCAGGTGCATACACCTGTACTTCATCAAGGATAACTGAATTTGTATTTGCTTCACCTTTTTGAGCTGCATTAGGTTCAACAGTTGCTATAGATTCGACAGCTTCAACAGCTTCAACAGTTATAGGTTGAGATTGTTCTGTAGCCTGCAATTGCTCTGCAATGGCAACACCAGCAAATCCATAAATAGCCAATGCCCCCAACAATGTCGACGGTACGTTTTTGTAGTTCATTTATTAATACTCTTAGTTTGGAATTTGCAGTAATGATAATGGTTATCATTTAGATTGCAATTTTTATTTATTTTAATTTCCGTAGTTGACAAATAGGATTACCTTAGTGATAATGATTATCATTAAGATTAATGAGAGAAAAGCCAAATGAAACATACCGCCGCTTTAAACAGGAATTTTCAAAGTCAGGGGCAATTACGTCACGCTATTAGGAACGGATTAATTCCTAATAACAGACATGACAATTATTATTGCACCATTAAACATTGGCTTCAGTTTTGTGAAGTTCCTTGCGATTCCAATACAGAATATCACCGCATGTATATAGACCAATACTGCCTATTACTCGAAGTTATTTGCGATGAATGCTTACCCATTTCATATCGACAAAACTGTTTAGACTTAATCAACATCCCTCTTTTTAGATTAAAAGAGTGTGAAGAATATGAACAAAAAAAAGGGTTATCTGGTAAGACAAATTGTCAAATCAAAGTAATTAATACTTCCATATTTTATGAGTTCCAACAGACTTATAAATTTTTTAAACACAGTTTAGGCATTAAATCATAGAGGTGAATCATGCAAATTTGGGACGCATTTATACACAATGGCAATCGTGAATTTAAAGATGAAAATTTTGAATTTGCACTAGGTCATTATGAACAAGCTTTAAAACAAGCTAATGCCATGCTACATACAAAGCATAACATCCATTGTGTAACTTCATTTATCGACAATACTCAAATGCAAGTTAAAGTGAATAGAATTTTAATAAGCCATTGTCTTTTAGCAAATTGTTATTTTGAGTTAAATTGGTCAAAAAAAGGCTGCGAGCAATATGAAATTGCATACCAATTTTTAAAATCTGCCATCATTTTAAGTACAGACAATTAAGTGCATTAAAAGCAACCAAGCAGCTAAAACATAGCTGGATAGATTCTTTAAAAAAATATAGACACAGCCTACCTGAATTCAAAATAATCAGACGATATGCTAAAAGTTTATGTTCGGCTTATAATTTTCATAATTTTTCAAATAACGGAGTTTAAAATGAAATCAAAATATTTTTATTTATTTCTATTATTTTCAACATTATTAATAATACCTTTTAATGTTCCATTATTTGAATTTTCGCATTCTAATTTAGTGCTGTATCAATATTTTGCATCCGTTATTTTCTGTTTATTAATAGGCATATTAATAATTACTATACGAATTTTATTTATTGAATTTATTCACCCTAAAACAAAGTATTCTTCGAGATTGACATGATTCTACAACAAGCAAAAATTGTTATTTTTTATGGAACCGATACTGGCAACACCCAAGAAGTGGCTGAAAAAATTGCCGCCTATTTTCTAGAAATTCATATAAAAATTGATATTCATAATATTATTGATGCTGATATACACACGTTTTATCAATATGACTTATTGATTTTTGGCATTCCAACTTGGGATTTTGGTGGCATACAAGAAGACTGGGAAGAATTAGAAGATGAGTTATCTGAATTAGATTTAAGCCAATCAAAAGTTGCTATTTATGGATTAGGCGATCAATTTGGTTATGGAGATTTTTTCATTGATGCTGTGGGTTGGTTATATGAAAAATTACTTCCTACTGGGGCAAATTTTATTGGAAAATGGCCCACGCTGGGTTATGAATTTGATGCATCAAGGGCTTGTATTGAAAACGATCAAGAATTTTGTGGATTGGCACTGGATGAAGATCAACAATTTGATTTATCAGATATACGAATCCAGCAATGGATTAGTAAAATAACTAACGAATTTGAGAGTATTTCATGAACATTAAAAATGAAAAAATAGAACATCATGATCAGTCTTTTACTAATCATTTAACTTGCCATTGTAATGATTTAAGCAGTACAGAATTAAAGTCTATGTGGTCTCAATTTTTTTTTGAAGCACGTACACATGTTAAAAACAATAAGTGGTCTCATGCTATTAAACTATACCAACAAGCATTACATATTAGCGAACATATGCTTGTTTTATCGAATAACCATAAAACAGTCATCAATCAGTTTATGATGATTAGCGTTGAAATTGCTTATTGTTTTAGAAACACATATTTAAATAAAAATACAGATTTTTCAAATAGTGACTATTTAAATGTCATATATTTTATGTTGAAAGAACACATAAGTGAGTCTCAAATTAAAGCTAACATAAAACCATTAATGGACATTTTATATTCTGATTTAAAAAACTGTAAACACTGGATTGATATTTTATTTGCCATGGAAGAAAAACAACAATATGTTTTAAACTAGATTGTTTGGATTGTTTGGTTTGTTTGGTTTGTTTGGTTTGTTTGGATTTTTTATATTGCGACCTCCCTAAACGAGCAATATGAAAAACAGATGTTAAGCAGACAGCGACATGATATGTCGACAATGATGTTTCCACAATGAAGTGTCAGTTTATGGATAAATACTGCATTACTATGGATTATAAAAATACAAGTTGTATCCAATTAAAGGAGCTGGCAAAGTGATGATTTTCAATTATTAAAATTTAAAGGCATGTTATGTTTGATGTATATTGGCAAGGCACTGCGTTAGCTTTATTTATTGGTTGTGTACTTCAAACTGCTCTTGGATTTGGCATGGCTATTGTTGCAGCACCTATTATCATGTTGTTTGCGCCGCAATATGTTCCAAGCGTGATCACCATTGTTGCACTGTTTTTAAGCGTACAAAATGCCACTAATTTACGATCCGATATTCAATGGAAATTTATGTTACCTGCCTATATTACTCGCGTACCAGGAACCGTAATCGGTGTTGCGTTAGTTGCATTAATGCCAACATTTATATTACAACTTATAATCACACTGATGGTGTTTGTTGCAATTTTCGTTACTATTTTTATTAAACCTTTTAACTCCACTGTTTTAAATATGTCAGTGGCCAGTTTTTTTTCAGGCATCGCAGGTTCTGCAACATCTATTGGTGGCCCACCAATGGCCATTGTCATGCAACATGGAAAATCCAATCACACTCGAGCTAATTTATCAGGGTATTTTGTGTTTGCTTGTTTTACTTCATTAGTGGGATATCAACTTGCTGGACTGATGGATTCTCACTTATGGATTACTGGTTTAACACTCACCCCCATTGCGTTTATTGCATTTTATATCGGTAAAAAATTACGAATTTATACTGAAAAATATTTCAGACAATTATTATTAATAGTGTGTATTTTCAGTGCAAGTATTGCAATGCTTGGGGTGGTACAACATTTTATACAATTTACTGAATAATTATAAAGATCGCGGATGTATAAAAGTAAAGATAATACTAGAAAATTTAGAATGTGTTTAACAGATTACTATTAAATTCACTAACAGTTTCGTTTCCTGAAAAATTCATTCAACTTGTAACAATACAGCGATAACAAATTTGTTTCACATGAGACTTACATTTTATTGATTCAAATTGAAAAGGAACACTTTCAACCTAGCTATTCCTTACACAAATTTACTTCGATAAAAAAGACTTTTTTATCGAAGTATTTTATAAATTTAAAAATTAGGTTTTACAGCGACTATATGTAAACCGAAAACATCAGCTAGAAATATTTTATTTATGCCTTTTAGATACAGTTTAATATCATATACATGTCGTTTGCTGGTTAATTCTTCAAGGTGTTTTTTATTTCTATTAATATTTTTAATCCAATGATTTTCTATCGCATAACGATAATCTTCAATTGGTATATCAATAATTTTTTCTAATTGAAAACCTGCATGATCAATCATACTCAGTTCATCCAATAATGTCCGATAATTTCCAGAATAACCATACATACGATTAATATGGGCACTTAAATTATCCATGGAATGCTTATGAATTGAATGTTTAAAATGCAATTCTTTATTAACTAATATACCTTCTGGATTCAAAATTGTTTTAGCTTTATTAAAAAATCCCTGTAAGTCACTAAAATGCACAATCACTTCGTCAGTATAAATAGCATCAAACTTATTATCATTATCTAAATCTTGCCAATTCTTAACAAAAAATTGTGCATCCACCCCGTAGTCTTTTGCTCTTTGCGTCGCCACAGGAATCGCTTTTTCAGATAATGTTATGCCCACACCTTTTACATGATATTTATGACATAAATACACTAACGGACCGCCCCATCCACATCCAACTTCAAGAATGGTCATCCCTGGTTTTAATTTCATTAATTTTGCAAACTCATCTAATTTTCTTTCTTGGGCATCGTTTAACGAAAATTCGGACGACCCCATTGGTGAGGAATACACATTCCATTCTCCTCCCGTTAATATTTTAAAAAAATTAGCGTCCACTTCATAATGGTAAGCAACCCTTCGCTCCTGCTCTTTTTTATTAAAATTTTGATATAAATTTCTATCTAATCCTTGTTTTTCTTTAAGTATTTCATAAAGCTCTTCACTCATAATCACTCTCTTTTATTTGATCGCTGCCGCAAAAAGGTAATATTTCTTTTGGTAGCATAGAAATATTTACCAATCCTTTAAACTCTGCTTTTGAGGGTATATAAAATAAACTATTCATATCGACCACTTTACGCCCTCTATGGTTATGAATTTCACCTTGAACACGAACAAATCGCCAAAACCTTTTCTTAATTTGTGCTTTCGCTGAAATTTCAGAATTAATATTTACTTTTCCAAGCCATGTCACTTTACTGTTTAATGTAACTGAATAGGTTTGAAATTTTTTAAAAATGGCATAGGCTAGCAATTCATCCAAAATTGCAAAACTAATTCCACCATGCAATATTTTTGGATACCCTTCATAATTCGACGAAGGTTGCCATTTGCATCCAACCCCCCCATTTTTTTCATGATGAATTTTAATTGCCAATCCATACGCATTCGATTGAGAGGTCACAAACCCATTAAATACTTGAGATTGAGTTCCAGGTGGGATAAATATATTTTCCAATTCAATCTTATCTGGTTTTATATTTTTTGATTTTTTAAATTTTAAAACCATTTTTTTTATTAATACTAAACACATTGCTACATCGGGAAAATTACTAAACATCAAAAATCCATATAAGTTGGTTTGATTAACGGAACAAGTATCCATGACCTAAATTCAAAAATACACAAACATATAATTTAACACAATTAAAAATACAATTAAGAAACAAATTAAGCCAAACATATTTAATGTTTGACTTAATTATCCTTACCTTAAATGTGCTTAGCTTAAATGTTCTTATCTTGTTAATGTTTAGGGAGCGCAAGACTCAGTGACTTGATAACCCGCTTCTTTTTGCATAAATGCAATTAAATGCGCACGCCCACTGCTTTTCCAAAATTTATCCATGGTTAATTCTGCATGAGGCATTCTACTTATTGCATTATCATTACATACTAAATCCAGCGCATAACTAGAGTATCCTGCCAATTCAGATGCACTATCCCAATCCCGATAAGGCTCCATTGCAACATGACAAGTTCTGCAATAAGGTTTTACCACTTCATCATAAACCACTTTATAATTTACCCAATCATTTGGATAGTACTCTCCATTAAATGTTTGGTTAGCTGTTTGTAAATTATTATCGTACCACCCATTAATAATACCAGCCATGTCAGTTGGTACATTAGTTAATGAAATTATTTGATTTAACTTTCGAAATGACTCTTCTTGGGCGGCCTGGGATTTAGTAACATCAACATCTGAATATAAAAAATTATCTAAATCAAAAGGTAAAAAATTGGCCCCTGTAATTGAATTAGTTGCAGCATTATAATTGCCACCATGACAATTTAAACATAACCCTGGCATAGGTTTGACGCCTTGATTATCTAACTGAACATCATTAAGTAACGTGCCTGCTGAATTATATGCAGCAAAAGTAACGGCGTTATTATTACTCGTTGGTTCGTAATTCATAACAACCGTTGCAACTAAATTATTACCACTGATGGCATCCGCAATAGCCGTAACATGATCATCTATGACTACCTGTCCATGGTTTTTAACATAACAGGATACTCGACCCGTATTAAAAGACTTTTTACAATTCATGTTGCGTCCAAATCCTAAATCAAACGCATTATAATACTGTGCTGAAGCTGATAAAAACTGAACTAAAGGGGAAAAGCTTTGCACTATAGGCTTATTAACAATCAAAAATGGTTCAGAAAATGTACTATCTAAATACCAACCAGTAAACGTGCTTGGCGTATTAGTCGCTGCGTAATATTCTTTTTGCTCACAAATATTATCACTGCAATCATAATCAATATTTCCTGATGGTGTTCGCACAGACAAGAAAGGGTTAACACTAATATCATAATCGGGTGTATTGCCTGAATCATTAAGAGTAACAATAGAAGTGTTATAACTTGCACAAGCAATGCCTGCATCGCTATATGTGTCACCCGCATTTAATCTATCCACCAAACAACCAAAATCATCAAAGGTAACTAAATAGAATTTTCTTCCTCCATCGATAGAATATGCTCGTACTTGCATAATACCATCTTGCTCCCAAAGATTGCCTGCAGTGACTGTTTGATTAAAAAAATATAACTGTCCTTTATCATTATCAAGGTTAGCTGTTGAATTAGTGGTTGCCTGACCAATTACCTCCCAACTGGCATTTGCCATATTATAACCTTCAATAGTAATTGGCATATTCGGCTTTGAATATGCGCCACTTATATTAATCGGTATAGTTTGGCTGTTGCCAGAAAGTACCGCACCATTTAATGGCGCCCACATACAACTACTTAATATTAAAAAATTTGCACAAATTACTGAAATTATAAATTGCTTCATTTTGGTTTCCCTTTTAATTAATTTGTATCTATTCAGCGCAGTCCATAACTGCTCAGATTGCGATCGGCAATGTGCTCCTGAATTGCCCTAATAAGTTACATTCCTGCTGCGATCAAATTTGTACAGAACAGGGCAAAAAATCTGGGTTCAGTTAGGTAAATATTGCGCACATCCTGTACTCCCCTTAGAGCCGAACAATCATCGTTAATGTTTATTCCAGACAAACTTTTGATGATATTTAAACGCAGATCTGTGCAAATTTAGGGTGAGCTAAATAGTTACATTAATTATTAATTTTATTATTGAAAATGAGTGAATATTCCTTAACATCTATATTCAACACACTCCCTCCTGTTTAAAAAACGTCATAACTTTAGTCCATAATTTCAAATAGTCAAACGATACCTGTCTCTTTTATATACATAAAAAACAATTGGGCGATCTGTGCAACAAAAAAAATAAGTTAATTATTTTCAAAGTATTGCCCTATTTTAACGAAATTTATTTTTAGTTCTTAAGCCGTTATTCAGCATCCAAACGCTATTGTATAAAAAATTCTTAATTCGGAAAGCCCACATGAAAACCTCACTGATCGCCTTAACTTGCATTCTTGCACTGTCATCATGTTATCAAACCCCAACCTCAAACCAAGATACTGACAATGATGGTGTGCGCAATCAATTTGATGCCTTTCCAAATGATCCCACTGAAACTCAAGATTCCGATTCAGACGGTGTGGGCGACAATAAAGACGTGTTTCCAAATGACAGAACGGAATCAAAAGATTCCGACTTAGATGGAATCGGTGACAATAAAGATGTGTTTCCAAATGATCCAACAGAGCAATATGATAACGATTTAGATGGCCTAGGCAACAATAGTGATGCCTTTCCAAATGATCCTTTCGAGCAAAAAGACAGTGACTCAGATGGCACTGGCGACAATAAAGATGTCTTTCCAAATGATCCTACCGAACAAAAAGACAGCGACCGTGATGGATATGGTGACAATATCGATGCCTTCCCTTTTGATCGAAGCGAGCATTTAGATACTGACTCAGACGGATATGGTAATAACATTGATCGTTTTCCAAATGATCCAACAGAACATGCAGATTTAGACAACGATTTAATTGGCGATAATTCTGATACTGATCGAGACGGCGATTTGGTTTTAAATCAAAATGATGCTTTTCCAAATGATCCAACCGAAACAAAAGATTCTGATTTAGATGGCGTTGGCGACAACAAAGACGCGTTTCCAAATGATAATACAGAATGGTTAGACAGCGATTTAGATGGCGTGGGTAATAACGCTGATCGTTATGATAACGATCCGACAGAACAATTTGACACCGACAACGACGGCGTAGGCAACAATGCAGATGCGTTTCCAAATGATCAAACAGAATGGTTAGACAGCGATTTAGACGGCGTGGGTAATAATGCAGATGTATTTGATAACGACCCTTCAGAACAATACGACAACGACAACGACAGTGTGGGCAACAACGCAGATCGTTTTGATAATGATCCAACCGAACAATACGACACCGACAATGATGGCGTAGGCAACAATTCAGATTTATTTCCAACGGATCCATTAGAGTGGGCAGATTTTGATCGAGATTTAATTGGTGACAATTCAGATCCTGACATTGATAACGACGGTGTATTAAACGCATCTGACATCGACAGTTTTAATTCAAGACAATCACAAGTACCCCAATTTGTTGAAGGTTTTTTTCATCATCAAAGCACTTACAATGGTGACACGTTAATAGATAGACACTTATACAATATCGATTTTGACTTTGACGGCGACATGGACATTGTTGGTAGCAACTACAACGAACAGGTATTTTTATTAGAAAATAACGGACAGGGACAATTTGATCATCAATTATTGTTCACCACTTCATTAGATCTTAACACTATGCAGTTAATGGATTTTGATAAAGATGGCGACATAGATTTTATATTAAGCGCCAACAACGACAGTGCCATTTGGATTTTTGACAATCAATACAACCAACGATTTGACGATTATAGATTTGAAGAGTACTTGTTAGTTGATGATTTATACACAGGCGTAACCTTTAAATTAGCCGACATAAACGACGACCAACATTTAGACATTATTCGTTTATTAGACGACAACCGATTTGTGTTATACACAAACGACGGTCGCGCAAACTTTACACCAAATGTACTTTTAAATAGTGGTAATCCTGTTTTTGATTTTGTCATAACCGACACCAACAGCGATGGATTACAAGACATTGTTTACAGCGACACAGAATTATTAGCGATCCGTTATTTAAAACAAGATTCAACTGGAGATTTTACAGACAATTTTTTAAATACCGATTACTACCAAGCCGCCTACTTAACTGCGGTAGATTATGACGCAGACGGCTTAGTCGATATTATTGCCAATACATCAGAAGATTTAACCGTAATCAAAAATCATGACGATGATCGGTTCTTTATTGAACAAAGTTTTGCTAAAAATGTGATAGGCACAAAATTAAGCGCACTAGATGTAGAAGGCGATGGCGATTTAGATTTATTTGGATCAGTCTACGATCAACAAACTGCACAATGGTTAGTGTACGACATAGCAACCGATTATAGCCTTAACTCTGACTACGTTCAGCCACAGATGTTAAACGGGACAACCATTAATGCCGTAGCCGCCGATTACGACCAAGACGGTGACATGGACGTAATGGCAACATCAAACAATACAGACTTTGCCTTTTACGAAAACTTTGGTTACGGCACATTTTATCAACTAGAAGGCACACAAACATCATTCAAATTCAAAGCGTTAGATTTAGACTCTGACAGTATTATTTATGAAACAGGTTTTGGTCATGACGAAGATTTATTTGATATTGATGTTTATAACCAAACCATAACCTTCAGAGAATCCGTATATTATTATGGAATCAATGACAGCTATTTTGTTGAAATCATTGCAATAGAAGGAGGATATGAAACCTCTAAAATATTTGAAATAGTAATCGTGTCAGACATTGATTTAGATGGTCTTGCCGATGCACAAGATCCTGATAAAGATGGTGATGGTGTGCTAAATATTGATGATGCCGATCCTGATAATTTTTGGGTGGATTAACAAAAAAAACATTGATATAAATATCAACCCTACACAAAACGTAGGGTCGATATTTATACCGAAAAACATAGGACCGGAAAATCGTAGGTCTGTATTTATGCAGTCAAACTAATCAATCTAAAAACTATAGAAATACATTAACCCTTGATTTTAATAAACAAACTATATAATTTGCACGCCAAAATCATCGATTATTTACCAAGTAATTAATCAACATAAAAAAGAGGTGTCAAATGGTGCTATTTTGGCCAATTCAAAACGATCTAGATTGCATAAACGATCAAGGCAGTATCTTAGGCAGAATTAAATTTAATGCTGCAAAAGATCAGCATATTTTTTATCCTGCATCCGAGACAATTATTTTATCAAGTGATGATAAATCAGGCATTGCACAAAAATTGATGAGTCTGGATTCTGGAGAATCTTCAATCCCTTTGCAGGATGATGATTGATTGTTTTGAAATAATTATGTTATTAAAAGTGGATCACCTTGATTAGTTTCACAGGAAGTGGTTTATTAGGAGAATGCAAGGCTTATAAAGTGATGTATTTGGTAGTTAGACGCAAGTTGCCAAAGCCAAGTAATTATCGATATACAAAATTGTAGGTCTGTATTTATACTGTCAAACTAATCATTACAATAAATCACTTTTCATCAAACAACTCAATAAAAAGCACGGAAAATACCCCATATAAATAAAAATATGAAATATATGTAAACAGACCTTTTACCTGATAAGAAACCATAAAAAAATCGAGTAATTTGATAGCACAGAACAATCCTGTTACTAATAACATCAACTGTGACAATACAAATAAAACTACATAAACAGCATTAGCATATAAAGCTTTAGTTCCAACCACTATTGATTGCACCACACTTAACTCAGATTTCATCAGCAACAATAACGGTGCAAAAGCGACCAAACTAAGCAATGTAAAAAGAAATAAATTTAAAATAATTTTTATAGCAAAGTTACTATTAATCACATCGAACAAATTTAAAAGATCACTCAATAAATAAATTATCGAAATGGGTAAGAAATATAAAATACAAAGAACAAAAATTTTTTTAATCCATACAACAATCCTTAAAGTAATCTGTTTAAGTATAAATGCATTATCATTATCGTATTCTTTAATAAAAACAATAAAACCAGACATCAATACAAACACAATAAAATCTAAACTATCAATTACATATTTATATATAAAACTCGGTTTTATATCAAATGAATAATCAATTTCATCCTGCCAAATAAAAGACTTCGCAAACTCGGCGTAGCTCTTATAAATTAATACTAATAGTATTGATGCTATCGAAAATCGAAAGAAGAATTTCAAACAAATATTAAAAGGAGCATTCCAGAATCTAACAAAAAATTTAATAGATAATTTATTAAAGGGTACTAACTTTTGTATATCATTATTTATTAAGAACATGTTTTTACAATTTCCATTAATATTACTTCAATCCATAGTCTAAATGAACTGAATGAACTGAATGAACGACATAATAACTTTATCGATATAGTATATTTAAACGCATTCAAATACTCATATCAACAGTTACCACCCCCATTCTTTAAATCCATCGTTATTTTTAATAGATTGAGAAAGTAAATATCGCGATAAACAATTAAAAGTAGCTGCGTAATTGTACTGAAACCTCTTAGTTATCCAGTAATTTTATTTTAGTAAACGCACTAAATAACTCACCCATCAAAATAATTTCAACGTCACAACCCACAACCCAAAAGTGACACTCATTTTTGGGTTGTCCTCACTTTTGGGTTGTCAGAGAGTAAACCATTTACCCCATATTAGTCCTATCAACCTACAAGATAAATAACCCTACTTACCACTCACCGACAAATCAGCAAAACGAATATCCACCACCAAATCAGACTTTGTCCAATTCCATTTTTGAATATTGCCAATTGCTTTAATATTGTTAAGCATTTGATAAAAATTACCCGCCACTGTAATACCACGTACAGCTTGTAATCTTTCACCGTCTTTACACAAATACCCCGACGCCCCAAAACTAAAATCACCTGAAATAGCATTAGCGCCAGAGTGCATGCCTGTAAGATCTGTGATCAATAAATACTCACCCTCATAAAGTTCACCCTGCCCTGTACCTGGTTTGATTTCCATTTGCACGCCACTGACGCCCAATGTTGATTTAGGTCCACGACTGGCATTAAATGTATTTGCGACATTAAAGTGTTTTGCTGTCACTGAATTGTGTAGCAACGTTTTAAGTTCGCCGTTTTTAATGATATGAGTGGTTTGGTTGGCAAAGCCTTCTGCATCAAAGGTTTGATAACCAAAACCCTGTTTGTTTAGTGGATTATCCAAAATAGTTAATTGATTGTTCGCTACTTGTTTAGCGACTTTTTCACGCCATGGGTTAACGCCATCTTTTGCGCTGCGTCCATTTAGGGCCATTGAAAATACGTTAAAGACATTCACAATCATTTCTTCGTCAAAAATCACGTCGTAATTTTTAGACGCTATGGGTTTACCCAACAACATTGATTCGCAATCATTCAGCACTTTTTTAGTAACGCTGTTTAAGTCTAATTCACTAAATTTTCGGCCTAATGTCCCGTGGCCTTGCATGGTATTGTTGTCACCCTGCTTAGCTAATGCGTATGCATAAGCGTTGCTGAAACGTTGTTGTGTAAACGCGGTTAAACCAGAGCTTGTATAAATGGATCGACTTGAGCTTGTGCTATTTACACCGTTATATGGCACCGACTGAACATGTTTACCTGCCAATACGCTTGATTCTAATTCAAACAAAAACGCAATTTTTTCATCGGTTGATGTATTGTCTTCTGGGTTTAAAATACGCTCATCAGAGCTTAATTGATCCGTTTGTGCATTGATCATCTCTAATGGTTCAGCCTGTGAAAATCCCGCGTTTTGAATCGCTTGTTGCACCATTAACTCTAAAGCATCATCGTCACTTGCTTCACTATAAGCAGTGCCTACTTTATTGTCTTTAATGACACGCACACCAAAGATTTGGCTAGAGCTTACTTTGTATTCTTCTAGTTCCCCTTTATTGGCTTTAAGTGATAAAGAATTACCCGCATCAATAATAACGTCACCTGTGGCGTTATTTTTTTTGATACTGTCTAGTATTTTTTGTGCTTGTCTAGCGTGGTTTGCATGATTAGTTTGGCTCATTACGCGTTACCTCCCACTAAAATATCATCCACTTTAATAGCGGGTTGTCCTACGGTTGTGGGCACTGACCCACTGACCGATCCACACATACCACAGGCCAGTTTAAAGTCCGTACCGACCATGCTAATTTGTTTTAACACTTTAGGGCCAGTACTAATAAGCGTGGCCGCTTTAATAGGATAAAGAATTTTTCCGTTTTCAACGTAATAGCCTTCGGTTACTGCAAAGTTAAATTCTCCCGTACCCGGTTGCACCGAACCGCCTCCCATGTGGGACGCAAAAATGCCTTTTTCAATGCTGCCAATCATATCGTCTAACGAGTCGTTACCGGCTTCTATAAACGTGTTGCGCATACGTGATGCTGGTGCGTATTTATATGACTGTCTACGACCTGATCCTGTGCGTTCAAACCCGGTTTGTTGTGCGCCCATTTTATCAACCAAAAAGCTACTCAGTTTGCCATCTTTAATCAATTGGGTTTTCTGTGTTGGCATGCCTTCATCGTCAATATTGATAGACCCCCATTCGTTTGCCATGCAACCATCGTCCACTGCATTCACCACTTCACTTGCTATCATTTCACCCATTTGATCGTGAAATACCGATGCTTTTTTAGCCACCGAAGTGGTCTCTAATAAGTGTCCACAGGCTTCATGAAATATCACTCCGCCAAAACCATTGCCAATTACCACAGGCATATTGCCAGACGGACAGGGTTTGGCAGACAAATTCACCATGGCTTGGCGCGCAGCTTCGACACCTGTCGCTTTTGCATCAATGCCTTGGTTTAATTCCCAACCCACAAGGCCGCCGTCGTTCCAACTGCCCGTGGCTTGCTCGCCGTTATAGCTGACCACAACGGTTAAACCTGCTCGTGTATAATGACGACTGTCTTTAGCTTCTAAACCTAAAGAGTTAAAAATTTGAATATTTTGTTGGCGCTGTACACAAAATCCCATAGTTTGAGATATTTTGTCAGCCTGTAATTGAGCTGCACTATTGGCCGCTAATAAATACTCTACCTTTTGTGGCACGCAAAAATCTTTTTCTAAAGGCATCGTTGCAGGGTGAATGTCGTCAAATTTTAAGTAATTAAAACTTTCGCTTGTGGTTTTAGGGTCGCGTCGATCCTTAGCGCTTAACTCGCTGACAATGCGTTTTAACTCTTCTTCGTTTAAATCATTGGTGTAACCGTAAAGCACTTTGTTATCAAAAAACAAACGCAAACCAATACCAAAATCAATACCGGAATTTACGGTTTTTACTTTGTCACTTAAAGTATTAACCGAACTGGTTAAATGGCGTTCAATAAAAATTTCAGCAAAGTCGGCACCTAAGCTTAAAGCATGGTCGATGACTTTTTGTGCAACATGGTTATCTAACAAAATAGAGACTCCTTCATTAATCGATAATGGATTGGAAAACAGTAGGTTTACTGGCATTGAGTTTAGCTTAGATTTGGGTTGATAGTAAATTAGTGCTTATCGATACAGTGCGGGTAGATTTGGATGCATGTTGATTAGATAATGACTTGCGCCATAGGTTTTGACAGATGTAAAAAAGGTCACAATATTCGTGACCTTTTTTGATATTTGAATGAATTGTTATTTTATCAACTTTATAACGACTCACGTCCAATTTTTTCAACATACTTAAATAACCCATAAACCACTTTAGCCATTAAGTCGTAATTAAGCCTGTCGTGGGTGTCTTGTGTCGTGTGATATTTCGTGTTTCTGTAAAATGAGGTATTTGTTAGCATCACAGCGGGATAACCAAACGCCCAATAATTTTTATGATCAGAAAAATCAACGCCTACGATAGTGCTCGGGGCATTAATTGAATAAGCAGGTAAATCGGTATATTTGTTAATCGAAGATTTTAAACCAGCAGCATTATTTGCCAATAATGTGTCTACAACAGCAATATAGTTTCCAACGGTAGGGTATATTAATCCCATAAGATCTATCGGAAATTTTTGAGAATTTGGTTCATCACTGAAATAACCAATCATCTCAAGTGACACCATAAGTTTAACTGTCTTATTTTTTATTGAAGCGGCATGCACATAACTGCCCATATGTTCAGTATTAAAAAAAGGCGGCTCTTCTAAGGTGTACCCTATCAGTAATACTTGTCGTTTTAATTCTATTGTACTTAACAGACGCCCCAGCTCTATAAGTCCTGCTACGCCACTGGCATTATCATCAGCTCCGGGTAAGTCTGAATGGGTGTCATAATGTGCACCGATAATAATAATCTCATCCGTATCTGGGCCAAATTTTACGATCACATTTTTGTAAGTACGCTCACCTACTTTATAGGGTTGAAAACTAATATCTTCAGAGTAAGGACTGAGCTCATTTTTAATGTAATCAGCTACTATATTTAAATTATCAGTATTAATATAATTTCTTGGATAAGCAGTTTCACTTAAATAGATGACATGCTTTTGTAATATATCCTTATCTACAAACAATTCAGTTTGATCCTCTACGCTATTGACCAATGTTGGTCTGCTAACGGCTATCACAATAATCAAAGCACTAATAACTAACATTAAGATGAAAAATAATGCACTCTTACCTATTTTTTTTAACATAAAATTAATCCTATCTTAGTTATTTTTAAATCATGTATACTCATCGCGCTATATTAAACTTACCACCTGAGTCAGGTCAACATACTGCGATAATTGATAAATCTATTTTCTTAACGCTGTAATTTTTATTTCCCTTTACATCCCATACCCTCACAAATTTAACTTAGATTTTAAAGCCACCAATAGGGCTGTGCTTTAAAGGTAACGATAACAAAATCAATAACTATTTCTGTAGAATCGCCTGCTAAAGGTCTACTATACGTAAACAAATAGATCACGAGTTGATGCAACTTATTGTAGATCACAATGCACAACAACTTATAAGTGTCCATTTATTTATCTACTTTGGCTGGACATCAAAATGCCACTGTCTTAATTCATCAAAATTTGATGATGTCGTTAAGTCATTACGACTTAACGAAACAGGATTAGCAATTATCATTTTGAAACAACAAACTTAACCCTTCATTTAAATTAATTCACATTCATCACTATGCGTTTACCGCACAGACTCCACAGAACCCGCATCCATTATTGTCCAACCAAATGTATCCACCAATGCATTACGCGCAGTTTGCGCAAGGGAATCTTTTGTAGATTGGCTATTACCCGCATCAAACATGACATGTTGTTGTGGAATTTGATTAGCCCATGACAGCAACAAAGCATCGTAATAATTGGTTGATAAAGTAAGAAACATAAACTTCTATCTTCGTGCCGCGATTATAAAAAACACAACACGTCAGCATTACTTTTATTGAATGTAAAGAATAGATACCCGCCCTAAAAACTAACCTTTGTTTTCACGCTTTTTTAAAATAAAAAAATTAACCAAACCCACAATAACAAATACAGGTATTGCATATAAAAACATAGGCGCTGTGGATTCAATATAAACAGGCGTTGCAATATTTTGTCCATGCATCACAACAAATTCATCTTTTAAAAAGGGCAACCCTCTATTAATCATTAACATATACAGCCCCAAACACACCACCACGCCAAACGCACTACCGATGATTGCTTGATTGGGTTTACTTATTTTACCTTGCATAACCTACTCCTATAATGACACCGACCATTTATCCAAAATCAACTGACAACAACTAATACATTCACCTTTCTATTTATACTCGATATTAAAGATAAAACCTAGCCCTTAGACAAGCTGATTGTGCGAAATTGCAACGACCTACTTGGTAATAAAATATTTATCTGTAGGGTGATATTTATAGCTACATGGAGTAATCCATTAGAATAATGCAGAAGAAATTATCGATATCGAAAAAATCAAAAAATGTGGGCGAGCGCTTGCCCTCGTATTTTGAAGATGCCATGAAAAATTAAGTCCCCAATAGGGGTACGTCCACCACTTAATAGTTGCACCCTATTCTTTTACAGCACCTATTTAAATTATAAAAATCGAAATAAATAATTAACATTCAACCCACACCCTATAATCTGCTAAAACAACCCTTTATAATCCTTGTCAAATTTGCACCAACCAAATATCGCAAAAAAAGAGAATAAGTAAAACAATGGAAGAAAATAAGTATTATTCCAAAGCAATTCCTGTAAACGTTAAGTATCATGGTGTATGTTATTACTGTGGCTGCGAAGCTGAATCAAAATTTGACGATTACATCCCGCAAAAAAGTGACTTAACGTTTTATTTAGAAACAAACGAGGAATGCGCATTCGCCATTGTCCAATGCTGTAAAGAATGCCATTCGTTTTTAATGGATTGTCGTATTCCCGTAATCGAAAATAGAAAAAAACACATTAATAAATCCATAAAGAAAACATACAAACGAGCACTCAATATTTATGAACGTTGGGAAGTAGATGAATTAGACGATTTATCTGTCGATTTTATAAAATCCATAAAAGCAGGAATAGCACTAGGTAAAGAAGCAGACGACAGAATACAGTTTGCAGGTTATGAATATGAACTAGACGGTACTGTGTATCATAATAAAGCGAGTAAGCCTAAAACGTTTACAGTATTTGGTGAAGAGTTTGAAGAATTTAGATCCGCACTTCAGTATGCTGCCAAGCAATATCGAATCAATATCAGTGTTTTGAAAAAACGATTGCTTGATAACAATATCGATTTTGATCAAGCGATCAATGCTTATCATCAAGAAATGGAAGAGCTTATTATTGAAAAACAAAAAGAGAAATTGTGTAAGGCGTTCGCATTAAAACATAAACAAAATACTAATTTTGTTAAAAGCTCATTAACTACTTATTTAGAAAACCATCCAGCACTTTCTATGATTCAATGCTTAGACTTATTCTATAAAGAACGCATTAAAAAATAAGCCAAGCCGCATAAGTGTAATCGGTGATTTCGCCTTTTTGATAAATTTTAATTATTTTAGGGTTAAGTGAATGATCTGTTTTTTGAAACGAAGAATAGGACATAAATAACAACTACATTTAAGGGAGTGAATAATGATCAAATTATAAAATACATAACCGTTTAAACAAAGACAAAATAAAAATCAAGAAAAAGTCGAATGCTTTAAAAAGAATAAATAAGTTAAAATTTTGACGTTATAAATCAAATCCACCTCTAATCGTTGTAAAAAATATTACTTCATTATTCTCTTTCTATGAATTAAGTAAGTAATATTTATGAGTGTATGTGTCAAAATGTAGGTTGCGGATTTATTCGCAAAAACAAATCCAAAAACGTAGAGCGCAGATTCTACATCTTCCAAGAACAGTTTTCACTTTTCACAATCCTTCTTATTTTTTAACGTTCGTTAAATTTATCAGGTAAAATACGCTTAAAATTCAAACCAGCTGGAATGACATGACTAACTTTAACGACCTTATTGATAATATTACTGTAAACGAACTTAAAAAACGTTTGAAGGCATTACCAATATTAAATAGCGCTGCCAAACCAACTAGAAAGGCAGATATTGCAAAGCTATTATTTTCAAACCTAAGCGATAAAAAAATACTAACCACCCTTTACAAAACGTTAACTCCACATCAAAAGTTAGCATTACAAGAATCAGTTCATAACTATAATGGTTATATCGATGAATTTAGCTTTAGCAGTAAATATAAGCAGCCATTTCCTACTAACACGTCGAAAACCGCTTATACAGGCCGATATGACAGTATATTTTCTGTATTTTTTTACCCTGAACGAGGAATTACTTATAGTTATCGCATTCCCCAAGATTTATTAACCATCATAAAACCACACATTGAATTACCACCCACATTTAAACTAGAAACCGTAACCCAATTAGAAGATGACACCTTAGAAGTTAATACTTCAATCAACCATATTGAAAATGACTTCAATATTTTTCTTAATATGATGAAACTGAATAAACTAAAAGTCAGCGCAAAAACTGGTTTACCTTCAAAAGCGTTACTTGACAATTTATCTATTCAGGTTAATGAACCGTACAATAAAGTAACAAATAACGGTGACATTCATTTAACCTCAATCTGTTCATTTGGCTGGATACAAATATTAAGCACATCCACCTAGATAAAAAAGACAACAACTGAATTAACGATCAATACAAAAAAATTCCCGACTGACCAAGCATTTCATGAAATCATTAAGGCGTTATTTTGGGATTGGCAACAAAAAAGCAAACAGGATGAATTCAGTCGAATCGATGAAGTGAAAGGCCAAAAAGGCAAAGGGCAAAAATATTTCACTCCCGCTTTATTAAGAAGAGAAAATTGCATTAATACATTGAAACAATGCCCTATTAATCAATGGCTGCATATCAACGAGTTTATACGACTGATGATCGCAAACAAAGATTTTCTACCTATTACACAGGAGCCTAGTTTTTTATACATAGGTGATCAACACTATGGTGAAATTTATGATGGTGAATTTTTAGTCACAGCCTATATGCGCTGTTTACTTATGGAGTATTTTTTTACGTTAGGCTTAATTGATATCGCTTATTGTCACCCAACAGAATCAACAGACAATTATTTCAGTAGTGAAAATTATTGGGATTTAGACTGCCTGTCACGCTATGACGGCTTGGCTTATTTACGCTTAACACCACTAGGTGCCTATGTATTAAAAATAAAGGACAGCTATATACAAACTAAAAAAGTATCTCAAACCAATTTAGAGTTTGTTGGTCGGCACAACATTCAATTTAAACAACCGCCCAGTGTGAATGAAAAAATATTTCTAACCAATTACGCAGAAGAAAAAAAGCAAAACTTATGGGTATTATCCAGTGATAAAATTTTGTCATACCTAGAAAATGGTGGCGACCTTAATGAGTTACAATCATTTTTAAAAAATAGAGACACCCAGCCATATTTCTCTAATTCAATTGAGTCATTTTTTAAAACAATGGAATCAAATAAAAGTGCAGTAAACAATAAAGGGGACTTTAAATTAGTCACCTGTCAGTCAAAAGAGGTCGCCACAAACATCGCCAGCGCACCGAAACTTAAAAACTGGTGCCAGCAAGTTTCAGATACTCAACTAATATACCCAAAAGACAAACACAATCAATTTAGAATATTAATACATCAGTTAAATTACGGAATGCCCATTTAAAACGAGCATTCATTAATTGATCGCTGTGCCAGTACTTATAGCAACAAGGAAGTTATTTATTAAAACAATACAGGGAAAACAATCCAACAATGTGGGCGAGCGCTTGCTCTCGATAGTTTTGAATAATTATAAAAATCACCTATATCAACTTGCTGCTTAAACCTATGATTGGTAATTAATTAAGTGTCCATGTTGAACCATTGTGTGCATCGGAGAAGCTATTTAAGTAGTGAAGGTATGAATACGTGAAAATGGAGACTGTAAAAAGAACCCCTTATAAAAATGTCTCTTCTTTATTTGACGATATAATCGACATTTATATCGTCAAAATATAAATTCATAGCTATTGATTGCCAGAATAGTCCAATCTATAGGGCGAGACTTAGATTTTAGTTTTCAAGTTATTATGATCATCTTAGACTATCTAACATTAGCGTCGCATCCCCCCACTTAATATATGGCTCATGGGCGACACGACCTTTTCGATTACCGGACATTAGTTTCATACCAAACTGCCTGATTTTTAAGTGTTTAGATCAAGCTAAAGGCTTGACTTCTGGCATTTTTATTTTTAACTTATAAGAGCATTTATGGAATTTAAAAAAATGCTTACTACAATCAACAAGTTTCTTAGAAACTGAACTCATACTTTAAATAAGGGAAAAAATATGAAAGCCGTTTTATCAATGACAGCCATTTTATTATGCTCTAATATGGCATTAGCAGCCGATCTAGTGACTTCTTCAAAAAGTAGTGGCACAACTCGTTGTTTTTGGGATACAACAGGAGATGGAAATTGGGACACAATAACTAAAACCCGAAGTGGTATGGGTAAATCAAGCGAAGACTGTGACAAATCAACTAATAAGCCTGCAAACAGCATTCTTATTGACTCTGATACGGTTTATACTGCAGAAGCAGCTCAAGAAGAAAAGACAAAAGTAATGGCTCCTTAATTGCTAATTTTTATCTTTACAGACCTGTATTGATTTTTATTACAGGTCTTTTTTAAGACTTAATTTTGATGTTTTTAATCATGTTCTGAGCAAGTAAAATCTAACCTATCTAACGGACTAATCATTCACCTGACTGACCAAGTGTTTGTGTGTTAATCTAAAAACCAACCTCAACCATTCTAAGCTACATAAAAGACTATTGGAGGGCACGGCCTTCGTAGTACTAGTTTGCTAAAAACTGATCAAAATTCTACACCTAAGTTATTCTTTAATTTCCAAAGTATTTTGAAGCAAGCGACTTGATCCCTTTATTTTTTCAGCTACACAAACGACTATCTGCCCCCCTCGCGGTTAAATATTTCAATTACTCTGACACCACTGGCCTGCATTTAAAATGCAAGGCATGCCCTCCTCGACTTACTAATGTGTGACTCCGAGTTTTTTATTTGATAAAATTATTAAGATTTATTAATTTTAACGGATATTGAAATGAAAGCTTTACTAATTTTTCTATTGTGCATTTTTTCTCAATTCGGAATGACTGACTTACTTGAGGTTGAACACAAGCATGAACATGGCAGAGGGTTTAATTCAATCGAGGGCGCCGATCATTTTTTAACTCATTATAATGATATTTTGAAATTAGAAAATAGTAGTAACACTATATATATTACAGAATATATGTATCAAGCTGGATTGTACTATACCCATTTTACAGATGATCAAATAATTGAAATTATAGACAATTTATCAATGGTATTATCTAAATATGTGCTTGATATTGAAGTATTTAAACAAACAGACCTATACCAGAAAGACAAGAAATTTAGTAATTTTAATAGCCTAATGTTAAGAACGAAAAATGATGAATTAAAATTTGATGTACAAATGATGAAAATAGCAGCATTGAATCACAAATCTTTCTCTAAAGATTTTGAAAGAATATTAATTTCAATTCGATCTTACGAAGATTATTCTGATAATAAACTCACTCCTATAAAAACAAACGAATTCGGTAAAACATGTGAACAATGCAAGGAGATATTGAGCTTATAGAACCTTAATAAAAGAAAAAGTAATCACCTCCATTCATATGTCAAACTAAAGGCCTGAGCCTTGCCCCCCCGGTGTTCGAGTTGATTGGGTATGTGGCTGGGTTTATTAGGTGTTTAAATGCTTACTCTAGGTTTTGAGTAAGCATTTTATTTGGGGGTCTATGTCAAAATAAAGACCTGACCCTCGGCCATAATAACACGCGCCCAACTCTGAATTAAAAACTTCAATTGTACAAAAAACTAATACAACACCTGATACTACACCTAAAACAGAAAAGGCTGAGATAGCTTAATATCTCAGCCTTTTTTAACTGTCATGTAAATTGTAAACCAGATCTCATTTATTTATTTCTGGGTGTGTATGTCAAACATAAAGCCAGACCCTCGGCCACTCTACGCCTAAGATTTTCTTTCATTTCAAAAGTATTGTGAAGCAAGCGACTTGACCCCTTCACTTGTAAACCAGATCTCATTTATTTATTTCTGGGTGTCTATGTCAAACATAAAGCCAGACCCTCGGCCACTCTACGCCTAAGATTTTCTTTCATTTCAAAAGTATTGTGAAGCAAGCGACTTGACCCCTTCACTTACATTTGGTGTTTGCAAGCCTTGACGATGTGATGGATTTTGACTGTAAAGAGACTTCAAACCTCTAAATTCAAAATCATTTTCTCAGCCAAATTTTGGAAAGTCTGCAATTCTTGTTTACTTAAACCTTCACCTAATTGCTCTAACATCAATTGATCTACTTTTGAAATCTGTTGATGTATCGCCTTACCTCTGTTGGTCATAACTAAAAATTGACTACGCTTATCATTGGGGTTGGCTTGTTTTTCAATCATGTTTTCTTTAATTAATAAAATAAGTATTCGTGTAATTTGTGCTTTATCTCGATTTAATAAATTCGCAATTTCATTCGCTGTAATGTTTCCATCATGGGATGCAATTTCCTTTAATACATTAATATCCCCAGGGTTTAGACTGCAATCTAAGTAACCCATCTGACGATGAATACTTTTCTTTAATTCATACATTAAACGAAATGTAACATCGACGGGGTTAAGCTGTGACATAAAATTACCTTGTATTTGATTGACGAAGTCAACCAACTCAATTATGATTGATGATGTCAACTATATAATAAATAAGATAAATTATATAGCAATTCAAGTTTGCATAACAGCAAACACAATCAGGACGTTAGATATGAACCAATCTTCACAAACAGAACCATCGGCTACTTCAACATTTAATTCTAATTCTTCATCGCAGCCAATAAAAAACAAACGAAAGAAAACACCCCTCTTGTACAAAATAATGGTGATCATTTCGATTGTGACGGTAATGGCTGGCTCTTTAACGGGGATTATGACGCTTGTCAATTTAGGCTACACCGATCTCTTTTTTATAAATTGGTTAACCTCATTTGCATTAGCTGTTTGTTTTTTAGTGCCTTCAGGTTTTATTTTGATGACAGCAAATAGTTATATAGTCGGAAAATTATTACCTAATTTATCCACTTTTAAAAAGAATTTAGTTGTGGGTGTGATGATGGCAATCATGATGGAATCCATTATGGCGGCGACAACTGCGGCAAGTAATATTGGGTTTTCGGATATTAATTTATACGCTGATGCTTGGCTTAATGGATTTTTAACTGCGCTTCCTATTGGAATATTATTAAGTGTGGTGATGACGATAACGATCAAACCCAAACTAGAAAAATTCATGGCCAGTTAAAAACACCTCATGAACATCAAACGAATAATTCAATATTTCTAAACGACTAAAACAATGCCACTTACCTTTATATATTATTAAAAAGAGATATTTATGTTAAACACATTTAAACAAGCCCCATTTTATTTAGATGAACAAGCAATTAAATGGGTAAAAGATACTTACAAAAACTTTACAACCGAACAAAAAATAGGTCAGCTATTTAATTTAATGGTGATGCAAAACTCACCAGATGAATTAGCGATGATTAAAAAAATTCAACCTGGTGCTATTACCAAATTTGTCACAGGCAGTTTAGAAACTGAAATAAACACCATCAACAAAATTCGTCACTTATCTAACACCCCATTATTAATCAGTTCTGATTTAGAAGGGGGCAGCATGAGTTTTTCTTTTGGTGCTCAGGTGCCTAATCAATTAGCATTAGCCGGATTAAACGATAAAAAAGCGGTTGATTATTGCACCAATGTCATTGCACAAGAGGCCAAACTACTTGGCATTAATTGGTCTTTTACACCGGTGATAGACATCAATAAAAAATTTAAAAGCGCCATTGTAGGCACTCGCTCTTATGGCAGTGATATCCATTTAATTAAAAGCATGAGTCAGGCAAACATTAAGATTTTACAACAAAATAATATTGCCGCCACCGTTAAACATTGGCCCGGTGAAGGGTTCGACGACCGAGATCAACACTTGGTTACTACGGTTAACCCCATGACAAAAGATCAATGGGATCAAAGTTTTGGCAAACTCTATCAATCCGCGATTAATAATGATGTAAAAGCCGTTATGTCTGCCCACATTGCACTACCACAATACACAAAATTATATGAAGACAACCAAGAACAATGGTGGCGTCCAGCGAGCATTAACAAACACCTTAATCAAACCCTATTACGTGATGAACTTGGTTTTAATGGATTAGTCGTCTCTGATGCTTCTACCATGGCTGGCGTGAGCAGCTTTAGTAATCGAGAAACAGTGTGCGTCGAAACCATAGAAAACGGATGTGACATGCTTTTATTTTGCCAAGATCCATTACAAGATTTTGACTTTTTATTAAATGGATTACGGAACGGTCAATTATCTGAAGCTCGATTAGAGCAATCAGTATTACGAATTTTAGCCATGAAAGCCTCTTTAAATTTACATCACCCATCACAGGATTTATCAGTTGATGCCTTCAAACAATTAACCCAATCGGATTACGCCAAAAACATTAAAAAAATAAATCGAAGCACACCACATCTCGTTAAAAATAAATCCGATTTCTTACCCATTACTGTTGAATCAAAAAAACGAGTATTAATTATATCCGAAGGCATCAAAAATATTTTTTCACCGCACCCTATCCCATTACAAGTAAATGAAATGTTAATTAAAAAAGGATTTGAGGTAGTAGAGTTTAAAGCAGGCATTTCATTACAACCCGAAAACTATGATTGGATTTTATATTTATTTTCTAATGAATCAGGTTTATTAAAATCCAGAATATACATAGATTGGTTGTCATTACACGCAGGGTTTATGGAATCAATGTACCGTCCTTGGGTTGACTTACCAACAGTAATGGTATCATTTGGACATCCATATTTACTGTATGACGCACCTTCTGTGCCTGTCTATATTAATGCATACTGCCCGAATTCTGATGTACAACAAGCAGTGGTGGATGCATTAGTAGGTGAAATTAATTTTAATGATCAAGCGGCCATTGATCCATTTTGCGGACTTGATCAGTTGAAATATTAATGACATAACACAACTGTTTTTTCTCATTTAGTTGTACATAAAGTTATCTTATTTATGCTACCTGAGGGGAGGGGAATCTAAAACCTTTAATTTAAAATAGTCAAGATTATAGAATCGACACCGATGAAGATTATTTATGGGTGTCTATATAAAATTTACGTCTTGACCCCATTGGTTTCCTTTGTGAAGCAAGCGACTTGACCCCCTTCACTTCTAACCCCTTCACTTCTCGGCCTGTTTATTAGACCCTAGGCCTGTTTATTATTGTGGTTTGACTTTACTCTCAACAAATGTAACTAACTCTATAATTGTTTTGAATGCTTGTTTAACAGATACAATTGTCACACCTAAGGTATTACCTTCTTTGCCATGAGCAATACTGTTACGCCATTCAACTATTGAATTAATATGCCCTTTTTTTTTCTCATCATTTACAAATAAACACTGAAAATCATCACCCCATTTTTCATCAAATTGACTAAGAATCATTTTTATATTTTGGGTTTTCATATTTCTAGATATTGGCCATGTTTGTTCAACATAATTTGATATCTGAGACATAGCCCCCTGAGATGTATAATGCAATAACAATTCCTTTATCGCTTGCTCTAGATACCCAGATATTAGAACCGCCAGATACTTTGCGCTATGCGCCTGTTCCTCTAGATCCACAACTTTTTCATAGGTATTAAATAATTGATTAATTCTTTGCCTGTATTTGTCATGAGCTTGATGACGTGAACGTGAACGAGATTGAGATGCCATAACTCTACCCTTTAAATATTTCTATTGCTGCTTTAATTCTACCAGTTACATTACCAGTATCATTTATAAACTCAACTGTAGAGTCTATGTAAGCCTTATTTTCAAGTAACTGCTCTACTTTAGAAATAATTTCAGAATTTTCAAAAGTAACACCTTCATGTAAAGCTTTCGCTAAACCAACAGTTATTGCATCAAATTTTGATAAAAGAAAAGTTGTACTTGTTTTAAATAACAATGGACCGCAAGCATCCAAAAGAAGTGTTATCACACTTTCAAAAATATCTTTCAATTCTGATTTCTTGACATTATCTATACTACGGTTTTTCTCCATATATTTATCGAGAAAACTAGGCATCGGCGCTTTATAATTTTCGAAATTTTCATACAATGCAAAAAAACGCAAAATAGTTTCAACATCCTTATACCTACCATGTACGGCACCGAAAAATTCACGCCACGCTTTGTTATCATTTAACTCATGGATAAGTTCATCAAATGCACCATAAAAAATACACGATCTTACCTCTTGAGGTTGCAAAGCTTTTCCACTCGTATTCAATCTTCTGAATATCTGCACTACTGCGTTATTATATTCCTGACCGTATTCAAGGCTATCCGACGAAGGATCAGGCTTTATCACTATACTATGTAAAATAGAATCACTTAATGTCCTCTCATCAGCATCATCTAATATTTTAGATTTTTTCCCTTTAGCAACATTACGATTGTAATAACAACCACGAAGATCCTCATGAATTTTTTTGCTGTTAGATATTGCAAATTCACCACCCAAATATCGCTGAAGTGTCTTTAGTCGTTGTTGTCCATCTACGATATTTAAACTTTTGGTGTCACGATCAAGTGCAAGAAAGATATTTGGCACAGGCAATCCGAGTATCAAGGATTCAATAAATCTAGATTGTTCTACAGGGCTCCAAACAAAACCACGTTGAAAACGGGGTAATTTAATATCACCTCGATTCAGTCTTTTCACAAGTCCTTCAACATCACTATCCCAACCATAACTTGACACTTCGAATCTAGATGGCTCATCAAGTTCACTACTAACTGGGTCATCAACTTCTGTCTCATCCCCAAATTCTGGAACACCGATAAATTCAGTTGAATCGTATTTAATACGATCTAATATTTCAAATACGGCAGAGTTTTCACTTGAATCAAGCACTTCACCGTCAGATAAATTTAAAACTACAATATTGTTATTTTCGATAAATAATGCAAAAACCTGATCGTGTGAGGCAAAATTATGAAATCTCCCAGGCCAAAAGCGTGTATCCCCCCTAGTATTTGCTCGGTATAGCGAAGCTTTAGTTTCCTCAAGAACACCATTACTCAAAATAATACATGGCAGCATTACTTTGTGTTCAGAACCATTAACCTGAGAATCATAGTTATGTACTTGTTTATTTTTTAATAATTCAACTACAGGTGCTGTAGCATCTAAAATACTTTTATTTAGCGCTGTATCAGTTAAGAATAATAATTCAAAATCGATTTTTGAACTTTTTAAGACTTCAATTTTTTCAGATTCAGCAGGGGTAAGATCTCTAACATTCATAACTAAGGGTCCTTTTTTGATCAATAACAAGATTTTGAAATAATTCGAGGGTAATAAAACTGTTCGGCTCAACACCAATAGATATATAGTCAAGCAAAATTATTATACCTAATATTTAAACCTATTTGTTGAACTCGTAAATAATAAAACAATCTATTATTGCCCTATATTATTTTATACAACGCAACATAACAATCCTGGACTTACAGAACAATTTGAATTAGAATACCTCCAATCAAGTATTAGAGGTATTGAAATTGAACCATATTGAGTTATTTTCTGGTTGCGGCGGATTAAGTCTAGGCCTAGAGAAAGCAGGATTCACATTAAAACTAGCCAATGAACTATCACCAATGGCCTCTGAGACATTTGCATACAACCTATTAAATGAAAACCTAAAGGAATTAGGAGAATCTGACAGGAAAGCAGAAAGAACCTTCTGGATTAGCAGTCGACACGACAGCCTTACCAAGCGCTTGAGAGAAAACCCACTCCATTACCCTGAGCTTAATGAAGGTATTTCAGATATACCGTCGAATATCAATGAGCTTAAAGGCAATTTAGTAGTGGGTAACATCATTCATTTGAATCAACTATTAGCTAAAAACAAGAAGTTTTCTAACGCCCTTAAAACAGGATTTGCGAGTACAGGTGTCGATCTAGTGTCTGGTGGACCACCCTGCCAAAGCTTTAGCCTTGCTGGTTTACGCAAAAAAGATTGTGATAAAAACTCATTACCATGGGAATTTGCACAATTCGTGGATCACGTTCGCCCTAAAATTGTACTACTAGAGAATGTCACTGGAATACTAAGACCATTTAAAGAAGACGGCATTAGCTATCATGCTTGGTTTGAAGTGTCTAAAGCTTTTGCTGAAAAAGGCTATGTGCCTTTATGTTTGCACATCAATGCAAGGCTTGCAGGAGTTGCACAAAACCGACCACGATTTATTATGATTGGTGTTCGAAAAAATGTATTTAATGAAATTTCTAAAAATTTTGATGAATTAGAAACTGAACTTTTTTCTTATGGATTAAACCTGCTCAAAAACTGTAAAAAAGGTGTAGACACCAACATTACTGACTTCAGATATTTTGATGCTCAAAAACCACTTGATTTACATTACTTCGAAGAATCTTTTCTACATAATCTAGTAAACAAAGATCAAGTTTCAGTGGAAGATGCGTTAGGAGATATTAAATTTAAACACCCTGACCCTGTTTCAAACTATATCGAACAATTAAATGAAACTTTCAGTGAAATAATCCCTACAGATCAACCTTTATCAAACCACGAACCACGTAATAATAATGAATTAGTTAAACGCAGATTTAGAATTTATCAAATACTAAACGAATGTGACAAACCTATTAGAAAAGAAGTCACCGATGTTTTAAAAGGCAAAACTACCGTATTAACGGATTTAGCATGGAGCCAATTAAAAGGGTTTAAATTTTTACAAGAAGACGGTAAGTTAAAAAAAATCAAAACTGCATTTGATCTAGTTATCTTCTTTCAATCGCATTCAACAAAAAAACAAACACAAAAAGCATTAATAAGAGAGCTGCCCGCACCTGCTGCACTCTCTATACCTGATGACGGCTGTCATTACGATGAAAACGAGTTACGGACACTAACAGTACGTGAAATGGCTAGAATCCAATCGTTTCCTGATGGATATGAATTTAGATCTAAAGTTACAACTGGTGGAAAGATGAGACGATTTGAAGTACCTCAATATACTCAAGTTGGTAATGCTGTACCTCCGCTACTAGGGCTTGCGCTTGGTGAAACTATCAAAGAGTTATTAGATAAAACAAACGACTAATCAAAGGATACAATAAATGTCTAAGTTGTATAAATTCAGATCTGTCGATACATATAGTTTAAGCTCATTAGCTAATTCGAATTTTTGGTTCTCAAGCTTAAATGACTTTAATGATCCCTTTGAAGGGGCATGCAAAATTGATAAGTCAATAACTGAACCTGAATTTAAAAAGTTTAAAACCATTTCATGGAATGAAGACAAAAACATTAATACAAAGGAAAAAGAAAAATTCTTAAATGACATACAATGTACAGAAGACGAAATTGGAACTCGTAAATTCCTAGTGGAAGCAGCAAAAAAAGAAATGGAAATAGCATTAGATATAATGAAATCTTCAAAAATATTCTGTATGTCTCAACACACACAAAATAATGATCCTATTTATGAAAACTTAATGTGGTCCCATTATGCCGATGGATTACGAGGATTTTGTATGGTATTTGACAGAGAAAAAATTAAATCGAAATTTACTTATTCACAAAATCAAAAACAAACATTCGCTGAAGTAAAATATAAAGAAAAACCTAACACCTTTAAAATAAGCAAACTTCTTAAATCAAGCTCCCTATTTGGAACTAATGACTTTTCATTTTGGATGAGTTATTAACTTCAATTTCCACAAAATCAAAATCATGGAAATACGAAAACGAAATTAGAATCCTCAGCCTTAATAAAAACAACTCACACAGTTACACCCCAAACTCATTATTAGAAATAGTCGTCGGTGATAAAATGCCAGACGACCAACAAACATTGATAAAAAATATAGCCCACTCAGTTAACCCTAATATCATATTAAAAAAGGCAAAATTAAAGAAAGAAAGTTACAATATTGAGATAGTAAATTTTTAATTATATTTTGGCGTTTGAATGAGTGTTAGGAATACTTTCCCCTCCACCCATTTTATTAAAAATAACAATACATACTTGTTCAAAAAATCACTAATTTCTGATTATTGGATTGTGGGGGTCACTCTTATTTTACATAAAATTCATTTTCAAAAAAATATCGTTCGGTACTTATAATATCTTTTGAATTTATTTCAATAGCTTTATTTTCCGTCAAAAAATATACTA
Organism: Marinicellulosiphila megalodicopiae; assembly: GCF_045862395.1. Lineage (NCBI taxonomy): Bacteria > Pseudomonadati > Pseudomonadota > Gammaproteobacteria > Oceanospirillales > Marinicellulosiphila > Marinicellulosiphila megalodicopiae. The sequence continues at coordinate 1,645,133 of NZ_AP023087.1, read as the reverse complement.
TACCATTCTTATTTCGATGTAATTTTACACCCGTTAATTTAATAACTTCTTTATCATTACTATTCTTAAAATAAACCACAACACAGTTTAATAGTATTTTATTATGTGAGTTTGTTTTTTTATAACTTTCCAGTTTATCATCTGGGATTATTTCACAACGGTTCGCCTCCAACATTTCTCGACCTTCTTGATAACCAACCATCTTACCACTTAAACCGAATAACCAAGGTATACATACGATTAAACTAATTACCAGTATAGCTAAAAGATATACAAACACCCCTCGAAGCCAAATATCAATCACATCTAAAGATAGAAGCATGCAATCTTTCAGTTTATTCTTACTATTTATTTTATTTTTTCGCACATCTTTTTTATAGAAATTATCTTCAGTTTTTTCATTTCCCTTATTAAACTCATCTATCTTTTTACTCTTTTGTTTTTTAGATTTCAAATAAAGTAATACAAATGGAACCGAAATAATAAATATCACTACAAAAAATTTAAAATCTTGGAAATTCAAAAAACCATTTAAGATATCAAGTACAGGATTTACTGTAGTTGAGAAAAATATTCCCAACATATCAAATGAATTTAAATTAACTTGAGGGTCAGAGAAGCCAACACCTAATAATTTCCCCTTCAAATATGAATACCCATAATAGTGAGCATACGGAGCGCTCAATGCTAATATAGCACCTAAAATCGCCCATAACTTCCTACCACTTACAATTACTTTATCTACTTTTTTTCTTTCGTCTACTTCATTCATTTTTATTTCCAATATTAAAATTTTGACTATCTTCATTCTAAGTATGCCAGTTAATTGTATTGCTTATTTTATGAAACAAAACAAGAACTAACCAGTCCAACAATAGCTAACTAAGTACATCGAGTATATTAGCTATTTAATAATTCTTTCAATTCACCAATACCTAACCAAGGTCTCTTTCTATGCAACATTCGATGACAATTTGAACAAACTAGTGCAATATCGGCTTTGTTTGTTAAATCTCCCTCATCCTTCAATGAACTAATGGGCTTAAGGTGATGTGCCTCAATATATTCAGCCCCTAAATCTCCATATGTATCTGAAAAATTAAAATTACAACATTCGCATTCTAATTTTTTATATTTATCTAACGCCTCTCTTTTTACTTCTCTAATTAGCTCGGTATTGCGTTCTTTATATTTGTGCAACTTTTCTTTTAAAAGCCCTTCAGGAAATCCATCTCGATATGCTGGTGTATCCTCATCTAATTCATCTGATTTCAACCTAAGATTAAATAGCCCTGTTAGACTTTCAAGAAATATACTTGTTTCATAGTTATTTGATGGTATATGAAAACTTATATTTAAATCGTGATTAAATTTTTCAAAGTATTCTTTTCTTTCTATATTTCTTCCATCTGATTTTGAAGGCATATACTTCCATGTTAATGAATTAAAATCATCACTTATGGCGTGTATTTCTGCGACAGGACCTGATCTATCCTCTGGATATAACACCAAATAAAACCCATTATTTGTATGCCACTTCATGAGTAGTAACCAAATATTCTGCCCCTGTGAGTTACTAATTAAAAAACCAGCTTCAAATGTTTTTCCATTTGCCCAATGATGAAATTTAGCTAATGATTTTTTAGGTTCTTTTTTTTCAATAACTAAAGAATCTGATGAATTACTATAATTCTCAATAACTTTAGATAATTTAACTGCTACATTCGAATCCATACCCTACCCCTTTGAAGCTTACTTTTACGTTTAATTAATGAAAGTTAAACAGTGTCATTCATATTTTTCATTCTAATTAAAAATCAACCAGACCTGCTACTGCATACCTTAAATGGACACTCATATTAACTTATTATTTCTTTTATTCAAAAACAATCTCGCGGAGGTTCTCAAAATGGTAAAATTGTATTGATTGAAAATTACGGTAAACATGACGAAGAATATAACTCATCATTTACAATTAAAACCTACGCCAGTGAAAAAAGAATCTCTGATACTGGTGAGTGGGAACATTCAGTGATATTGCTGAAACTCAATTCAACCGATCCACAATTTAAAGACATTGTGCTGCATGAAGAGGATTGTGAGGGTATGCGGGTGGTTGGTGAATTTGTTACTGTGTTAATTGATTTACATTGAGACCATGGTTTAACTTCAAATAGGGTTAGTTTGACAGCCTGAAGGCAGCCTACTATTTTATTTACTCATTGTGGGCGAGTGCTTGCCCTCGATAACTTCTGGTTTTTAAATTAATCCGAATCATTCTATTTCAAATGCAGCACCAACTTAAAAGCATCACCCAACACTAGCTCCAAACACACTCTATCCAAAACTGCTGAAACTTTTCTGTTTTACTTTATTCTTAATGTAATATTTAGAATAAAGTAATTAGTGATAAATTATTAAAAACTTTCAAATATGTTTTCAAAATCAGTAATCACCTAGATTAACACACATAGTAAATACAAAAAGTTAATAGCGTGAGTTTTTAATTCAGTCTGTCTTGGTAGTTGCAGTCTTGGTAGTGTTTTAAGTTTTAATTTAAGTGACATTTGTTGCTCCTATAGAAATGAAAAAGGCCTCAATAGCGACCTTATTATAGAATAAGGTTTGTGCTGCCTCCCATAAATGAAAGGTTATTTTACTTATTAGATGCTATTCTCCTTCCCAGTTTTATTAGATAATTTAGGTTTCTAATTCCGTCAATCGGGAAGTGGGCTAGAAATATGATTCTGAATATAAAAAAAATACTGTTAATACTAATTCTGCTAGCCCCTTTATATTCCATATCTAAAGGTTTAGAATTTACGGGCGTTAACATCGCAGCTCCTTATGCTATGGGAATCAATTTTCTAAATTTTGATGAAGAGATTGCAGCATCAAATTCATTAGCAGATTATGGGTTTGCTATGGGCGGAAATTTTGATGTACTATTTAACAATCGATTTGAAACCTCTATTGGATATAACTATACTTATATAGGTGATCGTCAAAATTCCGGTTCAAGTATTCTAAATGCGCACATATTTTATTTTGAAGCTGGGTTGATTGCCTCTCCTAAAAAGCGGATTAATTGGAGTATTTTACTTGGCACAGAAAAAATATTTATTTCAAGAAATGATATAAATTTTTCTGTCCCTGAAGGCTTATATTTAAAACCATTAGTTCGGTTTTGGGGCCCGACGCAATTACTTGATAATAATTTTTCTACTAGGTTCGGATTCTATATAGATTGCAAAATAAGCATTACTGAGAGTCTTTTGGGGAATCAGTTCTCTTTCGGCATCACTACTGGCTTATAACATATTGTGACTATTTCTTATTTTTAATGACGTCTTGATAAATAAGTGCGCAGGGTCAAGTCACTTTCTTCACAATACTGTCCTTGGCTCTAAATCTCAGTAAATCTAAGGGGCAGAGTCATTGATCGCAAGGCCACTATCAAAGGACTAACCTGAAGTAACCTGAAGTGACACTCACTTTTCAACCTTGATCATTCAGACAATTGTCAGGGCAAGCGACAACCTACATTTCATTGTATACAACCAAAGTCATTGGATCTCCAACGATAGAGCAGTTGAAGATAACTGGATTATAAAACATCCAAAATTGAGATCCACTTTACACCACTAAACCGATATTAGTTCTGTCGTAGCAAGCTTTCGACCTACAGTAACTCAAAAGGGACATCCACTTTTGTCCAAATCAGTCACAAATCCACTAGAACTCCAGCGATCAACCTGCTGAAGATGACGGGCAAGATCCAAAAGGAAGATCCACTTTTGATAATTTGGGGTCGGATCCAAAACTTTCTCCATTTATATTGCTGAAACCCAATTCAACCGATCCACAATTTAAAGACATTGTGATTCATGAAGAGGATTGTGAGGGTATGCGGGTGGTTGGTGAGTTTGTTACTGTGTTGAATTGAACGTGAGAACCGTGGCTTAACTTCAAACATGGTTAGTTTGACAGCCTAAAGGCAGACCTACGCAAACAATTAGCAACACCCATTAGATTATGCAGTTAGTCAGATTCCCTGCATTCAATATTCAAATGCACCAACAATTTACACGTACCATCACCCAACAACACTCGCTCAAAATAGGCGCAATCCAAAACAGCCAAGTCAAAATCACAATGAAGGTTATTGCACTCAAACAAACTAAACCTTTTGTTTTCTATACCTGTCCAGACATCATTTGCATTCACACCACCTAACACCGCATTCACAAATTTAATAAGTTTTGCATAATAAAACCAATGCCCCTGAGTGTCGTCGTATTTAATTGGGTTTTCATTTTCTAATAATTTTATTAAATCAAACAGGCTGATATGTTTGAAATTGAGATTCATGATAAAAATAATTATTTCAGGTAAATCACTATCTATAAGAGTTAAATTACAATGCAAGATTTTGGATTGGATGATTTGGTTATTGGATTTTATTTCAAATTTAATCATTCAGTATCTCTATTTTATGTCTAGTTTGATAATGAGTTTGAACGATTTTTTTATGTTTTCTACAGACTATAGTTAGCATTACTGGTTGGTTAACCATGAGTTTAAATAGGATTTAATTAAGATGGACAGCCGTACCTGAGATCAAAAAGGTATGACAAAGATTAACGGGGTTTAATTGACTGCATTTACCTGCAACATCCTTTTCAAACAGGCAAAAAAAAGCCCTCAATTGAGGGCTTGGTTTTATTTGTCACAGAAGATTGCATGCGTTAATCGACACAATCCAATCCAATCCAATTCATATTCCACTGTTTGCATTACATCGGCTTTAACTGTGCCTCATTAAAAGCGAGCATAATGGTTGATTGATGTAATAGTTTGCGCGGCCAATTTTTTGTTTTTGTAAAAAGCCATGCTCAACTAATTGTTCTAAATATTTGGTGGCGGTGATACGTGTGACGTTTAATTCGTCCATCACAAATTCGATTTTGGTGTACGGGTGGTAAAATAAATTATTGAGTAATTCTTGGCGATAAATTTTACTCAGATCGGTTTTCATTCTTTTTTTGTAATCAGCCATGAGTGTTTTAATTTCGCTGATTAATGAGATTGTATTTTTAGCTGTATCAATCAGTCCTTCTAGCATGTATAGCAACCAAGCCTCCCAATCTTGAGTGTCACGTACTTTTTGAATATTGTCATAATAGAACCAGGAGTGAAGAACCAGGAGTGACACCCACTTTTGATAAATTGGGGTCGGATCCAAAAGGATAAATTGGGGTCGGATACAAAAAAAGCCTAAAGTGACATCCACTTATGAATTCCATTGATATCAATATCAACCCCACGCCCGCTTCAATTTCAAACCCTCTGGATTATCTGCCTGGATAACATTCAAAAGGGACATCCACTTTTCAAAAATTTGAGGGGGGGATCCAAAATTTTCACTGCAACATACCGAAAGGAACATCCACTTTTTAATTCCATTGATATAAATATCAATCCTACACCTCCCTTTCTAGAATCCATTTCAGTCATCAATAATATCAGGCCAACACTAACTTTTAATCAAGTAAAACTGGCTGCATTTTTATTTTTCACAATGTATTAGCTTCATTTAATATTTTTTGAACCAGACTCTCCAGTAAGAATAAAGATGATGTTCTGTTTGAGTTTTAATGGGAGTTGGGTGAGTATTTAGAAGGGAATGTGATGGAGTGTTATTGATCAATGATGATTACAGAAAATATTTGATACCTTAGGATGCACTTACTGACTTTTTGGGAATAAATCCCCAACCTACAATCATTATTTTTTGTTATTAATAAAAAAGCCAATCTAAAAATATTTTAGATTGGCTTTGATTTTTATTACTATTTATTAAAAATAATTTATATTAATGAACAATAATAATGGGTACGTCTAAATCTATGATGTCGACACTCAAGGTTTTAACCAGTTCCAATGATTTATATTCGGTTTGCATGGTTACGGTTATATCGTATTGGCCAACTTCTGAATACACGTGTTGAAGCTGATTTAAGTTTAAGCCTGAATAAATAGTGCCATCGCCTAAATCCCATGAGTATTGGACCGCTACGGCAATTTCTTCATCAAAATTAAATGAAGTCTCAGCATTTAAAAATACTTGCCCACCCACCACACTTGATGTGACGTCGCTTAAAATTTTATCTTCATGTCTAATGTACATATCTAAATCTACACTGATCATTTGTCCTAGATAATTGGAAGCTGAAATATTTATTGGGTAAGTCCCCCCTGCTACGTATTCATGTGAAATAGAATACCCATATGCAGAATATGGATAAGATGCGTATGTCATACCCTCACCGGTATTGATTGAATAATTAAATTCGTAATTATTTAATGGTGGTACGATGAGCACTAATTCAGATAACGGTTCTGATTCATCTATCGCTAGCGCTTCGTTTTCATAAATATACGGATCAATGTCAATGGGGGGTATCATATTATTAAACTCTTGAATGCTTGCAATAACGTACATGCTTAACGTTGATTGGTCATCAACCCCATAGTTAAAGTCCAATGTTATGTATTCTGAGGAAGACAACTCATCAGTCACGACTACTTTTGCAACATAGTGTTGCTCACCACCACGTGACAACATAACATTGTACTCACCTAATTCTTCAAAATGATGTTCAACGGTACCTTCATTTGTGCTAAGTGTTGTGCCGTCGCCAAAATCCCAACTAAAATGATTTAAACAACCCACACCATAAGTGGCTTCAAATTTGAAATCATGTGCGTTTAGCATTTCAACTGTAAAATATGCAGTATCATTTGGCACACACACTAGAGGCTCTGTTACTTCAACGACTGCATCGACCACGCCTGCTTCTGTCATAACTTGAATTGTATACTGACCTGCTTGTTCATAAACATGAGTGAATGACTCGCTTGCACTGGGATCATTATTTTCTACAATTTCCGATCCATCTCCAAAGTCGACACCTATAAAAGGATTATGACACTCTGAGGTTAATGAATTTATAGATAGCTCGACAGTCAAGTCCGTTACAAGGGTGTTCAAAACAGGAAGCTGCGGTGCAGCTATGGGTGCATAAGAACAAAAAGTGATGGACACGTCATAATTTAATTCTAATCGTAAATTAAAACCATTGGGGCCATATACAGATCCCACTACAATATAAGTGCCTACATTTTGAAATAGCACATTAAATTCTGCTTGAGTACCTGCATGCCCACCTGTTGTATACCAATCAAATATTAATTCGCTGTTTTCGTATTGTGGTATGTCAATATAGAAACTGACTTCATCACTTCCTGGAAATAAAGATTCGTATTTAATTTCGTAAGTTAATTCATTAACCGTAATGGTTTGAGTGGAAATATTAAATTCCCCAGAAGAGCTTATTGTTTTTAGTGAAACTACATAAGTGCCAGCACCAGAGTATGTATGGGAGATCGTTTCTGAATCAGTGATGTGCGTGTTGCCATCACCAAAATCCCAAAGGTAATTTAATACTTCATCACAATCGGTTGTTGAGTTGGCTTCAAATGTGAGCACCGTTGAGTTGGCAGAAAATTGGAAAGCGCTAATTGGTGGAAGATTACGTAGCTCTTGAGAACATGAATCAATAACAGGTACAAAAACCGCTGATTGGTGAGTAGCAATCCCTTCATTCGCCTCAACGGTTAACATCACGTTATATTGGCCGCCTTGATTGTATTCGTGTGTTATAGATTGCCCATCAGCAAAATTAGAATCCCCTAAATCCCATGAAAAACCTAAGGATGTATTTTCACAATTAGACTCAAGTTGTGCGCTTAAAGTAATTACTGATTCGTTTTGAGATTGAATAATTGAAGTGGTTTGCGCACATTCCAAATCAGACACTGAATCTTCAAGCTGTGGTTGAATAGTCGCTGAATACGAAATACCACTTTCGTGACTAAGTGTCACTAAATATGAAACGGAAGCATCGTCAAATTGAACCGTTGTGATGGGTGAGTTGGTTTGTATTTGAGTGCCGTTACCAAAATCCCAATTATAAGTATCAAACAATACCGCATTTGAACAATCGGCAATATAACTAGATGACGCATCAAATTTAACTACGTTGTTCTCAACTATTTGATAAGAAAATATGACCTGGGAAGCAAGAGCTGCACAAATTTGAGTATGCGTGTCAGTTGTCATGTCGGTTGAAGTTTGAGTAGAAGTGTCTGTCGTGCTTAGTGTTGATGTACTTACATCTGTAGTTGTATCGTCAACTAAGCTATTTCTTAAATCCTCTAAACAACTACTAAGAAATAATGTTGCACTTATGCACATGGTTATGGGTAGTAATTTCATATTAATGCCTTTTAATATAATTTAATTATGAGGCGCTAATTATAATTAATTTGAAAAGTATTAGTGAGAACTCTGTCTGTATTTACAACAGTATACCCTTAAGATGCTAACAGATATTATACAAAAGCATGATGATGTATGTATTAGTGGAATGGCTGGAAGACGAATTGAATAGATTAATTTTTGTTTGATAAGTACATGTTAGTGACTCAATATCGTCACTTAATATTTAGTCAAACCATGGATATTTTATATCAAACCATGAGGTTGAAGCACTCATAAAATGACAGTTTTTAAGTTGATTTTTAAGAGAGAATACAACAAATTATCCCCACTTAACCAAGTGATCTTTATTAATACTCTCAATAACTTGCTCTACCGACTTTTCCGGCATAACGAAAGTATGTAAATATTAAATAAAACCATTATATGTCGCTACTGCTACGAACAACCCTGATATCCACCAACTTATTATCGGTTAAATCGAATACAATAAATTGTGACTTCCATTTCGTTCTAAAAGTAGTTGATCGACTTGTGTAACTTGAAATACCTGTCGAACTGTCGTAATAAATATTCATCACGACGTACACATGGTCTTTTGTCAATTCAAAATAATAATTTTTATTAGCATGTGTAATGGACGTTTCGCCAATAGGCACGTCTAAATTAAATCGTGATTTAAATGCATCTTTGGTTTTGCCATTTTTATTTTTGTAAGGCATGTCATTAATTTTAGTGATTATGGGGTTTTTTACTAACGTGACATCATAATGTGTTAACTTTTTACTCATGGCTTCACTGATATCGATTCTCTGTGAGAAACTGGTCTCAGTCGTAATAGTGGCAAACTCAGCACTTTTTACTTCATCACTTTTGTAATGTTGGCTACTAGACACCGGAATAAATGAACAGCTTGCTAAAAACAGGATAGGTATTAAAAATATTGACAATTTCACGTGATGCTCCAAATTCATTTTAAGATTATAAAACCGTTTAAATTTCAGTGTCTAAATGTTTGATTAATGCTAACATAACATCAAACAATTACATAGAATGTTAAAATGAAAACACTGCTATTTATTATTTTAGTTTCACTTTCTTCCTTCGGTTTAGCCACTAAAAACACCTCCCTTTATACGGAACGCTATTTCAATTCTGTGGATGTTGGTTTTGTTGTAGACAGACAATATATTAATACACAGACCACAACCGGTGGTTTTGGAATCAGTGCTCAAGGCCATTATCTCCTGCTTAATAATGTGTATACTCATGGAGGTATCCGTCAATATTCAAGATATTTAGATTTTAAAAATGAATCTTATAATTTAGGAAGCAGAACCGAACTAAATGCAGGTTTAGGTTTAAGAAAACCCATTATTTTTTATTTCTTATCTAATCGTAGTAAAGAATTAGAACTATCCGCCTACGCGGATTTGGTCACTGTATTAGAGAGAAATTCAAACCCAGAAATAGAGAGCATCATGCCATCATTAATGGGCGATCATTTCAAAGCCGGTTATGAATATGGTTTATCAACCACCTTTGTAATGGTTGATAAAAAAGTACGTAGAAATGGGTTTTTAATTTTGGGATTCAGCCAAAGAAATATTCAAGATGAACGATTAAATTCTAAACTAAAATTTAAATTCATGGGTTACCTAGAGGACTTTGAACATTTTCAACCCTATTTAGAATTTAACATTCGAGTTGAAGATAGCATGACAGGTATGGATTTAGGTTTAAAATACGCATTTTAAAAAACCGTCGGTTTAGCCATGTTTACAGCCATTGTGAGTATCGTAATCCTGTTAAAAAGTAAAAACTGGACACCTATTGATGCCACAGCTGTAAATAACAACATAGCTGCGCTTTACTACAGCCCCAATAGTGCAATGGCTAACAGCAACACCACTGATTACAAGCTTACTACAAACTACCGTTATAGCGTTAAAGGGCAAAACTACACAGGTAATACCTTATATGCGGGGTTGCCTAAAATTTTTGATTCAAAATTAGAAGCAGAACAACTCAGTCAACAATTTCCAGCCGGCCAAAAAACAAAAGCCTATTACAATCCTAAAAACCCAGCGGAGTCGGCACTACTTCTGACACGCGAAGCGGTTCGATTAACTGGCTCGTGCTCGTCTTTGTTATGTTTGTTGTGGTTGCGTTTGTAAGTTTAGGAATATTTGTTGTGTCTAAGATGCAATTGAACAACTAAAGCGGATGTCACTATTTGGTTGTCTATGTAGATGAACGCGACCCATTAATAGTGTGTGCAATAATAATTACTGGACACCAAGAACCAAAGAAATACGCTCTATTTCACCGTTTGCAGACTGAGGGTTATGTGATGCCAACACTCTATGCTTCCATTGATATCGGCTTTCGCCACTTAGCAATAATAACGCCCCGACAGGCAACACTATATCCTCGACTCTATTGCCATCTGTAATCTGAAAATTGGCTTGGCGTTGAATATTCAGAATCATCGTCACAACACCATTTGCAGGAATATCCACATGAAACGCAAAGCCCGACACCGCGCCTTCGACCTGCTTGTAGAAGTTCATCGTCAAACGCCACTGTTTTTTTACAACAATTATTTCATTCTCTAAGGAATCGATCATCTGTTGAATCGATGGCAGCATGTGCAATGCAAACTGAGGCAGATTTCCATTGCCCCGAAAATACGCCAACTCGTGCCCTTGATCACCGTATTCGGTAAAGTATTCACACTTAAGTTCGCGCTGGTCGCTATCAAGTAATCTAGCCCGAATGAACTTCTGTTCACTTGCTAGGTTATGTTGGTTACTTTTGACTAAATCTGGTTGCGGGACAGAAGTCGATTCACTCTTTTGACTCGAACCTATCATATTTTGCAACTTGCCATGAATGGCCAATGCATCGTTTCGTATTGATTTACATTCGATACTTGAAAAAAAGTCGGGAAAACAATATAAGCCTGGTACATTTCTATACATCAGCATCGCTCCTTAGGAAATACACATTCAACAGATTCAGTTTCCTTGTTTGAATTTTGCTTATTCATTTCAACTTTCTCCTAAGCGGGTAAGTAAGTCATCGAGGCTTTTCGCATTGGCGCATAGATCTCATCAAACGCACCATACACCTCGCCTACTTTTTCTTCAATAATTTTAAAATAGTATATTCATTCTCAAAACACTTTTGAAATGTTCATTGCACAGATTAATTTAAGTGCAAATTTTGATGTAGATTGCATTTTAAGCAAACGGCGTATTTTGAAATGACACCTATTTGAAGTGATATTTTGAAGTGACACCCACTTTTATATCAATTATAAATTTTAATCAATCTAACACTAACTGCAAAAAATTACCCACCAAAATAGCCTTCAAGCTTCATTTGTCTAATTACTTTAGTAAGTGGCTCTAACAAGTACGCGATATCAGGATGAATATGATGGTACAAATTTGCAGTTAATATCGGCTCTGGACTTATTTGAAATACAGTTTGAATTTGCGCATCTGTCCAAATGCCATTCATAGCTTCTTCTGAAACAAATACCACATCTGCACGCCCGTATTCTAACCCACGGTACAATTTCGCATAATCAGTTGCTTCATAGGTATTTAAATTTGGCTGATCAATAAGAATTTGTTCAAATATTTTTTGGTTTCGTGCATACCCAACTGTGTATTGTTCTAGATCTTTAAAATTATTTATTGGTGGTAGGTTATTTAGTGAGTAAATGTGAAAATGCAGGCTTTTATATATGGGTTCGGGTATTGCAATTAATCCAGGTAAAGATTGTGGGTTGAGCAACCGTGCATCAAGGGCTTGAAATGCACCTGATATTGTCCGCTCGATTGCACGTTCTGGTGGCAGTACGAAAACTTCGGCCTCAACCCCCACTCGCCGATAAGCCTCAATTAGATCATCATCCATTGCCAATGAGTTATTGATATATCCTTCATCAACTGCAACGCTGATTTTTGCATGGGCAAACTGACTTAAGAGTGCCAATCCAAATATAAATAATAATTTCATGTATTAACCTGTAAATTTAAAAAAATCTTATCATTAATAATAGCAGTCGTTTTTTATTTTAATGTTAGTAATTTATACGATTTGCAATTTTTAAACGACTCAAAAGTGATGTGGAATTTAGCCGCTTTTTATTATATTGCTTTGTTATCTTTATTAACTCAACCCAAAATAGCAAAAACCAATTTGTGCATAACGTCTAAGTTAGCATCCTTGTTTCTAAGCCTAAAGTGATAAGCCTAAAGCGACATCCACTTATGAATTCCATTGATATCAATATCAACCCCATGCCCGCTTCAATTTCAAACCCCTGGATTATCTGGGGTGAATCTGCTGAAAATGAAGATAAGCCTAAAGTGACATCCACTTATAGCCTAAAGTGACATCCACTTATGGAACCAGGAGTGACACCCACTTTTGAGAACCAGGAGTAGGATAAATTGGGGTCGGATCCAAAAAAAAGCCTAAAGTGAAAAGCCTAAAGTGACATCCATTTATGAATTCCATTGATATCAATATCAACCCCACGCCCGCTTCAATTTCAAACCCTCTGGATTATCTGCCTGGATCGTTGCTTTGATCTAAAGCCTATTAAGCATAATAACAAAAGTAATAAGTACTGATTAATACAGCCCAACTCTGGTTCCCGATCCAACCAAAAGGATCACCCTTTTTTACTTTTTATTTATATTCCTCACATTTATCGAGTGTGTTTTGATTGTATTTTTGATAGGGGGTTTAAAAGATTGGATTTATTTTTTCCGAATAAATCCGGAACTTACAGGTTGAATATACTCTACATCGTCAACCAAAAGGATCACCCTTTTTCACTTTTTATTTATATTCCTCGTATTTATCGAGTGTGTTTTGATGGTGTTTTTGATAGTGGGTTTAAAAGATTGGGTTTGTTTTTTTCCGAATGAATCCGGAACTTACAGAGTGTGGTTTGTTTTTTCCGAATGAATCCGGAACTTACAGGTTGAATATACTCTACATTGTTAACCAAAAGGATTAGCCTTTTTGGTTTTAAACTGATGGTTTTAAACTGACACCCACTTTTATTTGCTATCTGCGAGATGAGTGTTTACTTGCATAAATGCTGGACAAGTTACGATGCAGTTTTCGATTATTTGGGCGTGGCTGTTCACCCTGCAAATTCTTTAACCCTTCATTTTTAATCCAACCGAAAATATCATAACGGTATAAATAACATATCGATAAAATACATATACCAGTACAAATGCATTTCTTTTGAGTGACTACAAAACCAAACTCGGAAACTAAGTAATAACTGGTATAATGCGCACATTATATACAAGCGAAACACTACATGACCTTTTCATCATTAATTTCTAACCCCAATCTATTAAAAGCCGTCACGCAATCTGGCTACGAAACCCCCACCCCCATTCAAGAACAAGCCATTCCTGCCATACTTGCGGGCTCTGACATTATGGCCGGTGCACAAACCGGCACAGGTAAAACCGCAGCGTTTGCTTTGCCGTTATTAAGTTTGTTAGATAAAAAACAATCCGTTGATAAAAAATTACGCGTATTGGTGCTCACCCCTACTCGTGAACTTGCCCAACAGGTATTTAAAAGTTTTGAAGACTACTCACAGTTTACTCAAATAAACATCGCCCTTGCCTACGGTGGCGTCAGCATTAAACCACAGGCCAAACAAATTGCAAACGACGCTCAAGTACTCGTTGCCACACCGGGTCGATTATTAGATCACATTGAAAATGGGTCTGTTTCGTTACAAGATTTACAGTATTTAGTGTTTGATGAGGCCGACAGAATGTTAGACATGGGGTTTCAAACAGAAATCAAAAATATACTCAAACGTGCCCCTAAAAACCGCCAAACATTATTATTCTCTGCCACCTTTGACGATGCAATTTTTGATTTGAGTAAAACATTATTAAATGATCCAAAACTGATTGAAGTGAGCGAGCGAAATGCTGCGGCAGCTGAAGTTGAACAAATTGTTTACACAGTGGATGAAGACAGAAAACGAGAATTAACGTCGCATTTAATCGGCATGAAAAATTGGCGACAGGTATTAATTTTTACCCGCACCAAACAAACCGCCGATTTGTTAGCCAAAGAAATGTGCAAAGACGGCATCAAAGCCGTGTCGATTCACGGTGACAAAACTCAAGGTGCACGAAACAAAGCATTAGCCCAATTTAAAGAAGGCAGCGCACGTGCATTAGTAGCAACCGATGTCGCAGCACGTGGATTAGACATAGTCGATTTACAATACGTCATCAATTTTGAGTTGCCTTATATAGCAGAAGATTACATCCACCGCATAGGCCGAACAGGACGCGCAGGCAAAACAGGTTTGGCTGTCTCGTTATTAAGCCGTGGTGAAGAATGGTTATTAGAGGCCGTTGAAAAAGTACTAGACAGTAAATTACCTCAAGAATGTTTACCCGGTTACGAGTTAGATTTAACTAAAAAGCCTGGGCAAAATTCATTTGAAGACAACAACAAAAACGCATCAGATAAAAAACGCCATAAGAAAAAATACTCAGACAATTCTAAAGGTCGCCGTCCTCGCCGATAATGTGTACCTATATTTAAAATTGTATTTTAAATTTATGTCAAACCTTCAATAAATATCACGTTAAGTCTATTTTCAATGAAGGTTTGCCTAGATTTATTTGTTAGTTAAAAAATTAAGTTCAATTAATTCTAAATAAAATTCGCCCTCATTTTTGTCAGTCAACATAATCTCAAACTGTAGTGCGTCCTGAAGATCAAACGCATCGTCACCGTTAAATATTCGACTGCGATAAACCGCTTCAAAATCCTTTTCATGTAAAACATAGGTATCAACAACATTTAATTTAGTTTGTATAGTTTGTTCATAAGCGAGACCATCTAAATAACCATTGAGCCTAAAACGAATTTTATATGCTCGACCGTCACCTTTAATAATCAGTTTCACATAATCCGCTTGATTGGTTTCGTTATCAATCAAGCGCCTTCTGACCGATGCAAACCCACCATTATTTTTTAAAGACAACTTCCCAGCAAACACTAATTTACCAACTTCCAAATCAATATCGCTGTTTGTTAAACCACCCATTACACTGTCATTTACAATCAACCAATTTTTTCTTTCTAAACTAAGATCATTTGTAAAATTTAGAACAAAGGTATTTGTAAATTTGTTTTGAGCATAAGACGCCCCACTGATGATAATTAATATAAATATTAAAAAAAGTTTTGATATTGCTACCCAAGCATGCATATTTTTTTACCTCTAAGCATATTGACAAGTTTTTTACTTAGTTGCCAATATTCAAATATTTAGGAGTTATGAATATGCTTTTACGTGAAGTATTCAATTTTGGTTTTATTTAATTTGATCAAAGTTTCTTATAAGCATTTGAGTAACAATGTAATATTATGATTTACAATTTTATTGTAGAAGGTATAGAGAATATCAATTTGATAACAAGATAACTATTCAGTTAAAATTTAATCACTTTCTGAGCAGTGACACATTGTTCTGAATAGGTATAAAATATGGAGAAATTAGATTTGGCTGATGAAACTAAATTTAAATTGCATAAACAATAAATAAAGGTTTGAACAATAGCCCAAACCTTTGTACTAATATATTAAACCATTACTGCCTGTCTTACTTTTTCTTTATCTAATGTTGCTTTTGCGCCACTTAATACCACTTGACCTCGATCTAAAACCGTTAAGTCATCGGCTAGGTCCCATGCAAATTCAAAGAATTGCTCAACCAACAAAATACTCATTTCGCCTTGGTCACGTAAATAACCAATAACAAATTGAATGTCTTTAATAATAGATGGTTGAATGCCTTCTGTTGGCTCATCTAACACTAACAATTTTGGCTTCATAACTAATGCACGAGCAATGGCAAGCTGTTGTTGCTGTCCACCTGATAAATCGCCACCTCGACGGTGTAACATATCTTTTAAAACAGGAAATAGATCATATATTTCACTATCGATTTTTCTTTGTTTTCTTGGTAATGCTGAAAAACCGGTCATTAGATTCTCATGCACCGTTAATTGTGAAAATATTTCACGCCCTTGAGGCACAGAGGCAATGCCGTTTTTTGCACGGATCTCTGAACTCATTTGGTTAATTAATTTATTGTCATAAATAATTTCACCGGATGATGCCGGATGTTGCCCTGTAATACTTCTAAGTGTTGATGATTTACCAACACCATTACGACCAAGCAAACAGGTTACTTTTCCGATTTCACATTTTAAGTTTACGTTATACAACGCTTGCGAAGCGCCGTAATGTAAATTCATATTTTTAACTTCTAACATATTATTTACCTATATTTTAACTTAGGTTTATCGGCCTAAGTAAACATCGATGACCTGTTGATTACTTTGCACTTGATCTAATGTGCCTTCGGCTAATACATGACCTTCATGCAAAACCGTCACCTTAGAGTTCAAAGCACGAATAAAATCCATGTCGTGTTCAACCACAACAACTGATCGAGTTTTATTAATTTCTTTTAATAACTCGGCGGTTTTCATGGTTTCTTCATCAGTCATTCCCGCTGCGGGCTCATCCACTAATAACAATTCTGGTTCCGTTAAAATCAACATGCCGATTTCTAACCATTGTTTTTGACCATGAGATAAATCTCCTGCTAAACGTTGTGCGTCTTCACTTAAATTAATTAACGCTAGGTTTTCATTAATTTTTTGAGTGTCTTCATTTGATAATTTATGAATTAATGACTGCCAAACTGTACGTCGTCCAGCCATGGCCATTTCTAAGTTTTCAAATACGGTTAATGTTTCTATAACAGTGGGTTTTTGAAATTTACGACCAATACCAATGTTTGCAATTTGTACTTCATCATATTTTGTTAAATCGACTTTTGATTTAAAAATCACATCACCTTCATCTGGTCGGGTTTTACCAGTAATGATATCCATCATTGTGGTTTTACCCGCACCATTTGGCCCAATGATCGCGCGCATTTCACCAGGTTCAATAATTAGGTTTAAATTATTAATCGCTTTAAACCCATCAAAACTGACACTCACAGAACTTAAATACAAAATACCATTATTATCTAAATGCTTATTAACCATTATGCGTCTCCTTTTTTAGAGAACATTTTTTGTTTAATGCCACCCATTAAAGATTGAAATTTTGTATTTGAAAACATGCCTGCAATCCCTTTAGGGAAGAACAGTGTTGAAACAACAAACAGGCCTCCTAATAAAAACACCCAAAATTCTGGGAACAAACCTGTAAATACTGTTTTAGCGTAATTTACTAATACCGCACCAATAATGGCACCATAAATGGTGGCACGACCGCCTAAGGCAACCCAAATTACAATTTCAATTGAGTTTAATGGACTGAATTCATCTGGGTTAATAATTCCCACTTGCGAGACAAATAATGAACCAGCAATACCTGCAAGTGCAGCAGAAATAACAAACACAAATAATTTGTAATGCTCTACTCTATAACCAATAAATCGTGTTTTAGGCTCTGCATCTCTAATGGCAACTAATACACGACCTGCTTTGGATTTAGTAATAAATTTGGACAACATAAGTGCTAACAATAACACAAAGACAGTCAACATAAATAAAACCAAACGTGTCATATCCGATGTAATATCAAACCCTAAAATTTCTTTAAACGCTGTTAAACCATTTGTGCCGCCAAATCCTAATTCACCTAAACGGAATCCTTGCATTAAAGCAAACGTCATCGCTTGAGTAATAATAGAAAGGTACACACCTGAAACTCGAGATTTAAAAGCGAAATAACCAAACAAGTACGCTAATAATCCTGGTGCTAATACCACCATTAATAACGCAAACCAAAAGTTATCAAAGCCATACCAAAACCATGGCAATTCACTTATTCCCATTGCGATCATAAATTCAGGAATGACTTCTCCGGTAGCCTCGATGGTCACGCCGTATTGTCTCACTAAGTACATGCCCATTGCGTAACCGCCTAATGCGAAAAACGCGCCGTGACCTAAACTTAATATACCGCAATATCCCCAAACTAAATCAAGAGCGACTGCTAAAATAGCGTAACAAAAATATTTTCCTAGTAAGTTAATTGTATAATTACTCACATGAAAAAAACTGTCTTCTGCAAATAGCAAATTTAAAATTGGAATGACACACATTATTGCAGCTAACGTCATTATCATACGACGGCTTGCTGCATCGTTTATTGATGGAAAAAATATAGATTTTAAAGCTTGCATAAATTACCCCTCCACCGAACGACCTTTCAAGGCGAATAAACCTCGAGGTCTTTTTTGAATAAACATAATGATAAAAACCAAAATAATAATTTTTGCTAATACAGCACCTGCAAATGGTTCAATAAACTTATTGGCTACACCTAAACTCATTGCAGCTACAAACGTACCCCATAAATTACCGACACCACCAAATACCACGACCATAAACGAGTCAATAATATATGCCTGTCCCATATCTGGACCTACGTTAGTTATGGTACTTAATGCCACCCCAGCAATTCCTGCAATACCCGAACCTAGACCAAATGTCATTGCATCAACCCAGTTTGAACGAATCCCCATTGAACGCGCCATTTTACGATTTTGTGTAACAGCTCGCATTTGTAAACCAAAGAATGTACGTTTTAATATAATGAGCAAACCTATAAATACCATTAAGGCAAAAATAATGATGTATAAACGGTTAAACGTGAAAGATAATGCATCGTTAATTTCGATAGAACCACTCATCCAGTCTGGAGTAATAACAGGCATGTTTAACGCTGAAAAAATACTACGTACGGCTTGTTGTAAAAACAAGCTTACGCCAAATGTAGCTAATAATGTTTCTAAAGGCCGGCCATATAAAAATTGAATAATGCCTCGCTCTATAATCACACCAATGAGTCCACTGACTAAAAATGCAGTTGGAATAGCAACGACAATACTTAATGCAATATGATCAGGCATTAATAACTGCACCACATACGTTGTGTATGCGCCAATCATAATCATTTCGCCGTGAGCCATATTGATTACTCCCATCACGCCAAACGTGATAGCAAGACCGATGGCACTTAATAATAAAACCGAACCCGCACTTAAACCAAAAAATACGTTTTCGGTGAATTTTAAGTATTTCAATTTATCTTCAATTTTTAATAAAGCCTTGGTTGCAAACTTTATATTTTCTGAACTTTGAGTTTCACTATCTTTTATTTCAGTTAACTTAATTCTTGCAGCTTCATGCAATGATTCACTTAAAACTTTATATGCCACATTTCTTTCAGTTTCGTTTTCACTTTCTACATGAATCAAAGCAATATTTAATTCAATAAGCGCTTTTACTTTTCTGTTTTGTTCGATTTTTTGCGCTTTAATTAATATATCTAATAACAAAGGATCAGGAGATTTCAACATTGAATCAATTGCGGTTAAACGCACATCTGCTTCTTTTGATAAGATATTCAATGCCGCTAAGTGCAATTTTATTTGGCCACGTAATGCATTATTTGTGGTGATTTTTTTATAAGAACGCTTTGATAAATCATCAATAACCTCACCTTCTAATAAAGTGGTGAATGTCACTGATTTTTCATCTAATTGGTAATAACCAATTTGGTTTGTTTTTTTAATATAATAAACGGTAGATTCAGTTAATCCTTCAAATAATGCTCTAACACGCTCATCTTCGATAACCGCTAATTCATCTATTGCCGCGGCCTTTACATCGAAATCTTTGTCTAATAATTTTTGTGTAATTTCATCAAACTGATCAGCAAACGTAACTTGGCTAACAGCCAATAACATCATACATGCAATTTGACAGCTTCTTGTTAACCCATTTCTTAAAAATGTGATCATAGAAAACAACCTTAACTCTTTAACTTCTTGTAAAAAATAAGGCAGCTTAAAGCTGCCTTGTATATTTTTCTTTTTTTATTTCTTAATAATTTTGACCAGAACATACACCTGTTGAGATGTTGTAATTACCACATGAAATTGGTGCAGTCCAATCCGCAACTAACTTAGCCGATTCTTTTAAATGATCTGTCCAAGCATCACCAATTACGCCACCTTTAGTTGCCCAAACAATATCGAATTGGCCATCTGCAGTGATTTCACCAATTAATACTGGCTTAGTTAAATGGTGGTTTGTATTCATAACTGCATAACCGCCGGTTAAGTTAGGCACTGTGATTCCATACATTGCTGCACGAACTGTATCCACATCAGTTGTGCCTGCTTTTTCAACTGCTTCTGCCCACATTTTAAAACCGATATAAGTTGCTTCCATTGGATCATTGGTTACACGATCTTCATCACCTGTGAACTCAACCCATGCATCAATGAATTCGTCATTGATATCACTTTCAGCGCTCATGAAATAGTTCCATGCTGCTAAGTGTCCTACTAATGGAGTGGTATCAAAACCAGATAATTCTTCTTCACCAACTGAGAAAGCAACAACAGGAATGTCTTCAGCAGAAATACCTTGGTTACCTAATTCTTTATAGAAAGGAACGTTTGCATCACCATTAATAGTAGAAACTACGGCTGCTTTTTTACCAGCTGAACCGAATTTTTTAACGTCAGATACAATTGTCTGCCAATCTGAGTGTCCAAAAGGTGTGTAGTTGATCATGATGTCAGCATCAGAAACACCTTTAGATTTTAAGTAAGCTTCCAAGATTTTGTTTGTTGTACGTGGGTAAACATAATCTGTACCTGCAAGCACCCAACGTTTCACACCGACTTCATTCATTAAGTAATCAACAGCTGGAATCGCTTGTTGGTTTGGCGCAGCACCTGTATAGAAAACGTTTTTAGAAGACTCTTCGCCTTCGTACTGTACTGGGTAAAATAATAAACCGTTTAATTCTTCAATTACTGGTAATACTGACTTACGAGAAACTGAAGTCCAACATCCAAAAATAACATCCACATCTGCTTTTTCCATTAACTCACGAGTTTTTTCAGCAAACAAAGGCCAGTTAGATGCAGGGTCAACCACAACCGCTTCAAGTTGCTTACCTAACAAACCGCCTTTTTTGTTTTGTTCTTCAATCATCATCAAAACGGTATCTTTTAATGTGGTTTCAGAAATGGCCATGGTGCCAGATAGTGAATGTAGGACACCTACTTTAATAGTATCAGCCGCTTGTGCTACAACACTTACACCTGCAGTTAATGCAATTGCACCACAAAGTGCTGCTTTTTTTATCAATGTTTTCATTGTGATTCTCACCTTTAAGTTTATGAAATAAGAAATTTGTATATTTCCTCGAAGTAGCCTATTACAAATGCTGTGCCAATTTATTTATTTTAAATATTTAAAACAAATATTATTTTAAATCCCCTGTATTTAAAGGGTTTAAAAAACTTTGAAGACTTTAATTTCTTAATTATTTCATTCAAATTTGACGATACTCATTGATCAGTCTTATTTTATCGTGCACCAAAAAAAAACACTTAAAGTAACGATCTAGAAAAAACGCACCAAATCCAGACAAAGTTTTATTTGTCTGGATTGATCTATTCTTTTTGGTGCGATTTGTTTTTAATTATCCCCAATTTCTTACATTGTTAGTAAAAAATATTGTTGTGAAGAATTTGATAATGGGCATAATAGTGTCATGACTATAGCAACTAAAATTATTCAAAATAAATACTGGAAGGCCAGTTTATCGCTTTGCTTAACGCGTAAATTATCTAAATCCGTATTAACAAAATGCCACCATAATGGCCCTTTACGCATACAACGTCCTTTTTATCCAGAATCGGATTTATGCCCACATTTGTACATCCTTCACCCCCCAGGAGGATTTGTTGCAGGGGATGATGTGCAAATTAATGTACATGCACAAAACAATGCACAATGTTTGCTCACCACCCCCGCTGCTGGAAAATTTTATGGTGCAAAAACCTTAGAACAAACTCAACTACAAAAAACCACACTTATCCTTGACGAACAAAGTTGTATTGAATACCTCCCCCAAGAAACCATTGTATTTGATAGCGCAAAAGCCAATAACTTTTGCGATATTCATTTACACAAGTCAGCTACGTTATTTTACTGGGACACCTTTTGTTTAGGTCGACTTAAAAGTGGTGAGCACTTTTCTACAGGTTACATTAATCAAAATGTGCGTATTTTTTGTGATGATCAATTAATTCATATCGAAAGAAATCAACTTAATGCACAAAGTGAATTATTTAAAAGCCCCGCTGGGTTTTCTAACTATCCTGTATTTGGAACATTCTATGCTTACAGCGAAATATTTTTAAATAAAGAAAACTCTGTTTTGATTGAAAATCTTGAAAAGAAATTATTCGAAATTCAAAAAAACGAAGACTTCTATATAGCACTGACACAAAAAAACGGATTATTAATTGCCCGATATTTAGGCAATAATGCCGCACACGCACAAACACTTTTTAAACAGGTCTGGGAAACATTACGCCCCATTGCAAAAAACACCCCTGCCTGTCCACCACGAATTTGGAATACATGAGGACTCCTTTATGGAACTTTCACCTAGAGAAAAAGATAAACTATTAATTTTCACAGCCGCTTTATTAGCAGAACGCCGATTAGCTCGGGGCGTAAAACTTAACTATCCAGAATCTATTGCCTTTATAAGTGCATGGGTAATGGAAGGCGCACGTGATGGCAAAACCGTTGCTCAATTAATGAGTGAAGGTCGTGAAGTGTTAAGTATTGAACAAGTGATGCCTGGTATTTCTGAAATGATTCACGATGTACAAGTCGAAGCAACATTTCCTGACGGTACTAAATTAGTCACCATTCATAATCCCATTGTGTAAATTAAGGAGCGAATCATGATTCCAGGTGAATACAAAATTAAAGATCAGGCCATTGAAATAAATGTCGGTCGTAAAACTTTAACGTTAACTATTGCCAATACGGGTGACCGCCCAATTCAAGTAGGCAGTCATTATCATTTTTATGAAACCAATGCTGCATTAGATTTTGATCGTGAATCCACTAAAGGCTTTCGCTTAAACATTGCAGCAGGCACCGCAGTAAGATTTGAGCCGGGCCAAACTCGTGAAATTGAATTAGTGGAATATGCAGGCACCAAAACCATTTATGGGTTTCGTGGTCTTGTGCAAGGCAAATTAGCTTAAGGGGTACATTATGAAAATTGATCGTAAAAGTTATACAGACATGTTTGGCCCTACCGTTGGTGACAGCGTTAGATTAGGCGACACTGAATTATGGGTACAAGTTGAGAAAGATTTCACTACTTACGGCGACGAAGTTAAATTTGGCGGAGGCAAAGTCATTCGTGATGGTATGGGACAGTCACAATTAGACTCAAAACACACCCCTGACACAGTGATTACTAATGCACTAATCATTGATCATTGGGGTATTGTCAAAGCCGACGTTGCCATAAAAGACGGTCGTATCAGTAAAATTGGTAAAGCTGGCAACCCTGACATTCAAGATAACGTTGATATTATTGTTGGCCCTTGTACAGAAGTAATTGCAGGTGAAGGCAATATTTTAACCGCAGGTGGCGTAGACAGTCATATTCACTATATATGCCCTCAACAAATTGATGAAGCATTAGCCTCTGGTGTGACCACCATGATTGGTGGCGGAACAGGACCTGCGACAGGCACAAATGCAACAACATGCACACCAGGGCCTTGGCATTTAAAAATGATGCTTCAGTCTTGTGATGACTTTCCTATGAACTTTGGTTTTTTGGGTAAAGGCAACGCAAGTTTACCAATGGCATTAGAAGAGCAACTTGACGCTGGCGCCATGGGTTTAAAATTACATGAAGATTGGGGCACCACACCACAATCAATTGATACCTGTTTGAGTGTCGCAGATAAATACGACGTGCAAGTGGCGATTCATACCGACACATTAAATGAGTCCGGGTTTGTAGAAGACACCATTGGTGCATTTAAAGATCGTGTGATTCATACATACCATACTGAAGGCGCAGGTGGTGGACACGCACCGGATATCATTACAGCCTGTGGTTTATCAAATGTCTTACCGTCATCAACCAACCCTACTCGCCCGTACACTATTAATACAGTGGACGAGCATTTAGATATGTTAATGGTGTGCCATCATTTAGATGCCAACATTCCAGAAGATGTGGCATTTGCAGATTCTAGAATACGTAAAGAAACCATTGCATCTGAAGATATACTGCATGATTTAGGGGCTTTTTCGATGATTGCGTCTGATTCTCAAGCAATGGGTCGTGTAGGTGAAGTCGTGATACGTACTTGGCAAACCGCTCATAAAATGAAAGTTCAGCGTGGTCCATTAGAGGGCGACAGTGAATTTAGTGATAACAATCGTGTTAAACGTTACATTGCTAAATACACAATTAACCCTTGTATCACTCATGGTATTTCTCATGAAGTGGGTTCAATCGAAGAAGGCAAGCTTGCAGATTTAGTGTTATGGAAACCTGCATTTTTTGCAACAAAACCGACACTCATTATAAAAGGTGGCGCGATTGCAGTGGCTGCAATGGGCGATCCAAATGCGTCGATTCCTTCACCTCAACCTGTACATTATCGTAAAATGTTTGGCTCATATGGTAAAACACCATCGCAAACTTCTGTGCACTTTGTTTCACAAGCCTCAATTGATTTGGATATTCAAACAAAGTTTGATATCAAACGAAATTTAGTTGCCTGTAAAAATACAAGAAACATCAGCAAACAAGATATGATTCATAATACGTATCAACCAAACATTACGGTTGACCCTGAGACATACGAAGTAAAAGCTGATGGACAGTTATTAACCTGTGAGCCAGCAACAGATTTGCCGTTAGCTCAACGATATTTTTTATTTTGATGTGTAGGTTCGAAATTAATTGTGAAAATATTTTAAAAACGATATTAGTCTCGGAATAAATCCCGAGCTTACAAATTACAAAGGTTATGTATGTCTGTCATTGAAATAACAAAAGTCATTGGTGACCACTGTCATGGTGAAATCCAAGGTGTCATTGAATTAACATTTGATGATCGAAAAAAAGCACGCTTAAAAACACAAACCACTGACGGTACAGACATTGGTTTATTTTTACCTCGCGGGAATGTATTACCTGATGGATTTATTGTAGCGACTGAAGATAATCAGTTTTACAAAATCAAAGCCAAAAAAGAATTAGTCATGCAAGCAACCTGTGATGACTGGTTAACGTTTTCAACCGTGTGTTATCACCTAGGAAATCGTCATTTAACCCTTGAAATACAACCTCTTACGCTTTTATTTCAATCGGATCATGTCTTGGCCGATTTGTGTAAACATTACAATTTAAAAATAGTTGAAGTTGAATTACCGTTTAATCCATTAAACGGTGCTTATGGTGAATTTGGCGGACACTCTCATAACGACGGTTTAGATCATTCTGCAGAACACACATTAGCTAACAAAGTAACCAGTGAGCACAGCCATTAATGAACACTTCGCTATTAAGCTCTTTGCAATTATTTAATTTAATATCGCCAGCATTACCTATTGGTAATTTTGCTTATTCTCAAGGCATTGAATATGCCATTGATGAACAATGGCTAAAAACAGAAGAAGACATTTATAAATGGATTCAATCTGTATTAGTTCATTCTATATCTCACTGGGACTTACCTTGCATTGCACAAATGAAAACAGCCATTGAAAATAATGATGCGCATCTATTAAAAGAAATTAATTTCACATTATTAGCCAGTAGAGAAACCAAAGAACTGTGGACTGAAGACCAGCAAGTAGGCAAAGCATTATTGTTGTTGTTAAAAAATCAAGACATTCAATATGATGCTGATTTTTTAAACAAACCTACTGTGGCACTAGGGTTTGCATTAGCCAGCTCTCATTACAAAATGGATACTCACAGTATTTTAATGGGATATTGCTGGGCGTGGTGTGAAAACCAAGTGGCGGCATCAGGCAAAATAAAACCCCTTGGCCAAACACAAATGCAACGAATTTTACAAAAATTAATGCCTGATATAGAACAAGCAATACAGATAGCAAATGGTTTAAATTTTGAAACCATGGGTAATTCGTTACCTATCTTTGCGTTATCAAGTAGCCTACACCAACATCAGTACAGTCGATTATTTCGTTCATAACAAACAAAATATTTAACAAATTTAAAAAGGGTAAACAACATGTCATCAAAACAAACATTACGCGTCGGCATCGGTGGACCCGTGGGTTCTGGTAAAACCGCTTTAATCACTCAGCTGTGTTTAAAACTTCGAAACAAATACAATATGGCCGTAGTGACAAACGATATTTATACAAAAGAAGACGCTCAATTTTTATTGCGTAATGATGCGTTAGAAGAAGATCGTATTATGGGTGTTGAAACCGGTGGCTGTCCTCATACCGCCATTCGCGAAGATGCTTCCATGAACTTAGCGGCCATTGACGAATTACAACAACGCCATGCAAATTTAGATTTAGTGATTATTGAAAGTGGTGGTGACAATTTAAGTGCGACATTCAGTCCTGAATTATCAGATTTAACCCTTTATGTGATTGATGTTTCAGCTGGTGATAAAATTCCACGTAAAGGTGGCCCTGGCATTACTAAATCGGATTTATTAATCATAAACAAGATTGATTTAGCACCCATAGTTGGTGCGTCGTTAGATGTGATGGATCGTGATGCTAAAAAAATGCGTGGCGACAAACCGTTTGTGTTTGCCAACATGAAAAACCAAACTGCCCTTGATGAGATTATTACGTTTATTGAAACTCAAGGAATGTTGTAAGTTATTATTATCACCTTTGACAATTAAATCGTCGAAGGTGATAGTAATTTTAAGTCACTGGATCCCCGACGAAAAGATACCGAGGATGACAAATTAAAAATAAAGGAAGTTAACATGCCAACAAAATTTATAGTTTTCACTTTGATCAGTTCAGTCATATTACTTGGTTGTGATAAAAAAATTAAACCGACACCTATTACAAATGGTTTCACGTCATTGAATGGAAAACACCATGCTGAATCTCAATCTAAATATGTTTCAACTGGAGGAATTCTTCCTACTACTTCGTATGAACATGACGTAGTAGAATCAAAATCAGATACTCAACCTGACCTGATTTGTAGTTCATGCCATACTGGCCCACTTACCGTAAATGAATTAACACCATTAGGGAAAAAGACACAAAGTAATTGGATTACAAATGATAAGGTAATTCAAAATTAATTATAAATTAAAATAACTCAATAATTTTTGTGTAGCTAATTCTGGATTATCCGCACTGCAAATAGCACTCACCAATGCAACTGAACCCACATTAGATTTCAACACTGTCTCAATATTATTAAACCCAATACCCCCAATCGCACATAATGGATAATGCACTTTTAAAATAGTCACCCATTTATTTAAATTATCTAACCCTACCACTTGCACTTCTTTTGTATTTGTTGGGAATATTGCACCAATAGCAATGTAACTCGGTTTAATACTTTTAGCGATGCAAAACTCCATCTCTCCATGCGTGCTAATTCCAATTTTAACACCCGCCTTTCTTATGGCTTCGATATCTGCAATTTGAATATCTTCTTGCCCTAAATGCACACCATATGCCTGATATTTAATTGCCAATTCCCAATAGTCGTTTACAAAAAATTGAATATTATGTTTGTGACATATCTCAACGCACTGTTTAATCGACTGTTCTAATTGCTCGCCTGCTTGATCTTTAATGCGTATTTGAAGGGTTTTAACTCCCCAGCCCGCTAAGGTCTTAATCCATTTAACGCTGTCTACCACGGGATATAATCCAAGTGGCTCGCACAATTCAAACGGTATTTGCTGTTTATTTAATACATGATGCGACACATCTGGAAAATCATTTAGATCTTCACTTTTACTAAATTGTTTTAAAATATAAAACCCATCAATTGAAACGTGAGTGTCTTTAATTGATTTTTGTAAACTTGCATTTGCCATGGTGATGGCATCATTGATTGGATACTCTAAAAGAAATACGGCCAACAAACTTGAAAAGCTGCAACCTGTGGCTCTAACTTTTTTAGCTTGTTTAATATTATGGAAATATAAATCGGGTTCACTTTTAATACAAAGTTGATCCACAATATAGTCTTGAGAAACATCATGATGACCGCCCTTGACATAAACAGCCTTCACACCCGTTTGAAATAATTGCTCAATATTTTTATGACACAACCATTCAAACTCATCATAATTTGGCGTAATGATTGTGAAAAATTTTAAAAGTGGTTTTAAATCTTGCAAACTTAATTGATTAAAAGACAATCCACTGCTGGCACTTAAAACAGGATCGTAAACAATTGGAACATTTAATTGATGTTGTGCTAAGAATCCCGCTATCACGTTTACTTGCTCAACATCGACCAACACACCCATTTTAATGGCATCGGGTTTATGTTTTTTTAACAATACGTTTAATTGATCTTTTAATATTTGAGCGTTTATTTTTTGTAATGAAACAGATTGATCGACACTTTGTGCAGTTACTGCTGTGGCAATATTACAAGTGATACAATCAAAGGCGTTAAATACTTTTGTATCTGCTGATATTCCAGAAATACCAGCACTATCTAAAGCGGCAATGGTCCAAATGGTTTTCATATTAATGTGTCTATTATTTTTGCTGATGCCAAAACGGCATACCAATTGTAGGTGTCGATGCTTGCGCGGTTTGTCTGGATTGTATTTTTCCAGCAAGATACGCATCTCTTCCGGCATCTACTGCCGACTTAAACCCATTTGCCATACGTACGGGATCATTTGCCTTGGCAATGGCGGTGTTTAATAATACGGCATCAAATCCCATTTCAAGAGCAAGACAGGCATCAGAAGGTTTACCTAAACCGGCATCAATAATCATAGGTACATGATCTATACGTTCACGTAATGTTTGCAATGCATAAGGGTTCATTAAACCTTTAGCTGTGCCAATGGGTGAGCCCCACGGCATTAATACTTCACAACCTGCATCTAATAATCTTAAGTTAAATACTAAATCGTCAGTACAAAATGGCAACACTTCAAACCCGTCTTTAATTAATATTTTAGCCGCTTCTACGGTTAAAAATGGATCAGGTTGTAAATTGTAATCGTCCCCCACCACTTCTAATTTAATCCAATTGGTATTAAATATTTCACGAGACATTTTAGCTAATGTCACCGCTTCTTGAACGGTTTTACACCCTGCGGTGTTGGGTAATAATTCACAGCCTGTTTGTTGAATTAATTTCCAAAACTGTTCTCCACCCTGCTCGTTTGGGTTTTGTCTACGCAAACTTAACGTCACAATGTTTGATGCTGATTGTTTGATTGCATCTAACATTATTTGTGGCGAAGGATACATGGCTGTACCAATTAAAATACGACTTGAAAACGTTTTTGAATATAACTTCAAATCTTCCATCGTTTAACCACCTGCAATAGGGGTTAAAATATCAATGGCGTCTTTTTCATTAATGATTAATTCTTTATATTGTTCTCTAGGCACAAAATCGGAATTGACCGCAATGGATATCATGCGTTTTTCAATATTTAAAAATGTTAAAATTTCACTCAAATTTTTATTTTTTTCTACGGTTTTTTGTTCGCCGTTGACACTTATATTTATATTGTTCTCATTCATAGGACACCATCCAATGATATTGATGTGATTGTTTTTTTAGAATATTCATTACTGTATTAATCACTTCGGGAATCAGTAAATATCCATGTCGATATAAACCATTTACACACATCACATTATTACTAATTTTTATGACAGGATTATTATCTAACATAGCAGGTCGTAAATTAGCGTCAATTTCTAACACTCGACTTTCAGCAAAGGCAGGATGCACACTATAAAGTGCACTGCCTAATTCCATCATGGATTGTAAACTCATCGGGCTGTTGTCATGACTTTCAATTTCAGTCGCACCAATTACATAACGATGATTCGGTTTAGGCACAATATATAGCTTATATCTTGGATGCATAAATCGAATCGCGTGTTTGATGTTTACTTCTTTGCATTCAACATGCATCACTTCGCCGCGCACAGAGCGTAAGTTTTCCACATTCGAGCCTATTCCACGACAATCAAATACAAAATCAAACTTTAATTTTTTATCGTCAAATTCAACAACGTTATCCACAATGTCACACTGACAATTATCAATAACAGTAATATGATTGTTTAAAATAAATGTTTTAAGTGATGTCAATAATTCACGATTATCAATATAGGCTTCGTCGTTTAAAAATAATCCTGACTCAAAATTTTGACCAATCATTGATTCTTTTTCAAGAAGCAGAGTTTTATCTAACCACTTGTATGGCTGCTTATTTAGATCATGTTGTGTGAGTTTAAAATCAATTTCCTGTTGAAACTGTGTTAATTCATTTTGATCTAATGCATGAGCCAACACGATGGAACCGCAAGATTGATAATCGACTTTTCGCCCAGTTTGCTGCTCTAACTTTTTAAGCCAATTTGGCCATTGAGTTAAAGCTGCCAACCCCATATCGTAAATTGCTCGATCACTGACGCACAATTCACTTAATGGACTGATCATACCAGCGGCTGTTTGCGCAGCACTTGTTGATTGTGATAAATCATCTTTATCAAACAAGTGAATATTTAAATCGGGGTACTCGTTTAACAATCGCCAAACAAGCATTCTCCCAACTAAACCTGCACCTACAATGGCAACCTGTTTCATTGACTCAATCATAATTAAACTTCTTGGTACAACTCGCTGCCTTCTTTTTTGAATTTTTCAGATTGCTCTAACATGCCTTTTTCTTTTTCTTCTTTAGCAGCGGCATAATCTCGTACTTCTTGAGAGATTTTCATTGAACAAAATTTCGGGCCACACATCGAACAAAAATGCGCCACTTTAGCAGAATCTTTTGGTAACGTTTCATCGTGATAAGCAATGGCAGTATCAGGATCAATCGCTAAATTAAACTGATCTACCCAACGAAATTCAAAACGCGCTTTACTCATTGCGTTGTCCCAAACTTGAACACCTGGGTGTCCTTTTGCTAAATCAGCGGCATGGGCTGCAATTTTATAAGCAATTAAACCTTGCTTAACATCATCACGATTAGGTAAACCTAAATGCTCTTTAGGTGTCACGTAACATAACATCGCACAACCAAACCATCCGATCATGGCCGCACCAATACCTGATGAAAAGTGATCGTAACCTGGAGAAATATCTGTCACCAATGGGCCTAATGTATAAAAAGGCGCTTCGTCACAGTGTTTTAATTGCTCGTCCATATTTTCTTTAATCATGTGCATTGGCACGTGACCTGGACCTTCAATGAAACATTGCACATCATGTTTCCATGCAATTTTACAAAGCTCACCTAATGTTTTTAATTCTGAAAATTGTGATTCATCGTTTGCATCGGCAATACAACCTGGACGTAAACCATCACCTAATGAAAATGTCACATCATAAGCTTTCATGATTTCACAAATTTCTTCAAAGTGTGTAAATAAGAAATTTTCTTCGTGATGCGCTAAACACCATTTAGCCATGATTGAACCACCACGCGAAACAATACCTGTCACTCGTTTAGCAGTCATTGGTACGTAACGTAAAAGAACACCTGCGTGAATGGTAAAGTAACTGACACCCTGCTCTGCTTGTTCAATTAACGTGTCACGAAATAATTCCCACGTTAAATCTTCAGCGACGCCGTTTACTTTTTCTAGTGCTTGGTAAATGGGAACCGTACCAATTGGCACTGGCGAGTTACGCATAATCCATTCGCGTGTTTCATGAATATTTTGACCGGTTGATAAATCCATTACCGTGTCAGCGCCCCAGCGTGTAGACCAAACTAATTTTTCAACTTCTTCTTCGATGCTTGATGTAACCGCAGAGTTACCAATGTTTGCGTTTACTTTAACTAAAAAGTTACGACCAATAATCATCGGTTCTAATTCTGGGTGATTAATGTTTGCTGGAATCACGGCACGACCTGCCGCGACTTCTGATCTTACAAATTCTGCTGTGATTTCTTTTTGCGTATTAGCGCCATAGTTTTGCCCTGGGTGCTGACCTACATCATCAGATTGCGCGGCTACTAAGTTTTCACGCAGTGCGATGTATTTCATTTCATCAGTAATTATTCCTTGACGTGCATAATACATTTGGGTGACGTTTTTGCCTGGTTTTGCTTTGCGAATTTTTGCCTTTGATTGAAAACGAATGTCCTCAAATAATAAAGATTGATCTCGCACAGCACCAAAACTACTGGTATGACTGTCTAATATTTCTGTATCTTCACGATCATTTACCCATTGATCACGAGTACGGGGCAGTCCTTTTTTTACATCGATTTCAATGTTTTGATCAGTATAAGGACCGGAGCAATCGTATAATCGTACAGGCGGATTTTTTTCGACGGTGCCGTTGGATAATTTAGTATCACTTAACGTAATTTCGCGCATCGGAACACGAATATTGTCTTGTTCAATATAGATTTTTTTTGAACCAGATAAAGGTTCACGGGTGATTTTAGCGTTTTTAGAAATAGGAGAAGTCATAACGTTACTCTTTAAAATAATACAAAGAAAACGCGCACGAACAAAATAAGAGAATGCCAAATTTGGAGACACATTGAGGCTCTTTCTTGTTTCCTACGCAGGTGTTAACCTGATCAGGTTCAACGGGTCCAATATTTTGGTCTCAGCCCTTTATGCATTTAAGCAAACGGGCACCCCGACAAGATCTTGAGAAAATTGTAACATAAAAAATATCGAACTCACGTAATAAAATAATTATTTTATTTTATTTTATAGATTCGATCTAATTATTTATTTAAAAGATTTTTTTGAAATTTTAGAAAGACTAACCAGAACGAATCAGTCTTATTTTGAAGTGATTTCTAAGGTTTTAATATAAGTTTGCTGCAATATTTTTGCATCAACACTTGCTCGGTGACGAGTATGATTCATGGCATCGCCGATTTCTTTTTTGGTTTTATCCCAAATCTCTAACTGAGCCTGAGTTAATATTTTTGTTACGGTCTCTAATTTAAAACGCTGAAAAATCCCCACATCATTATACAGCAACCCTAACCAACTGCTATCAAACGACCAACCATCTGAATACAGAATTTTACCAATAAATTTTTCATTTAAGCTTAAAGCAACATCTTTCGCACTGATTCCAGCTTTCATTAATACATCTCTTGAAATTCCATGTATTTCAGCAGCACCTTCATCCCAATGAGTCCAATGATCTTCTGGTTTTATTAATAAACTCATTACTTTTTGATTTTCATCAGCCACACCCACTTCAATGGGATAACTACCACGCCCAAAACCTGACGCTTCTAAATCAATAAAAAGTGGGACTGAATTTAATTTATTAGTATTCAAGCTGATTTAAGCTCTCTGTGGTCATGGCCAATACTTTTTCATCTGGCTTTTGTTCAACTAACAACCCTTCAAGGTAAAACTCTAAGCTAGAAATACCATCTGCAAAAGCCTCTAGCTTTTCACTTGCCGGAAATTGATCCCCCTCTAATAATTTAAGGTGAACAAAATTCATGGCTTTTGCGACTAAATTTGCAGCATCGATACAATCTAAGAAAATCAATGCACCTCGAACACTATTTAAAGTTTCAAGAACATTGGTTAAATGATTTTTATCATCTTGTGAGTCAACAAATAATGAAATAGCACGTTTAGCTTGAGACAAACCAGACTCAGCTTCATCGATTAATACAACTCTAGCTTCTTTAACAAGCGTCAAAATCGCAATTTGTTTTTCATCCATTCCTGTATATTGCTCTTGGCTTCCGCTTTTGATTCGAGCAATTGCCGTTTCACAATATAGCACTGCATCTGCCACACCATTTAGAGTTTCAGAGCTTACTGCTTTAGACTCATCTAATTTATCAACGATTACAGACTGCTGTTTTAATACATTACTTGGACTTGGCAATCCAATTATCGCCAATACTTCAACTATTTTATTCATCAACTGAGCAGCCAACTTTGAATCAAAGTCTTTACCTTCAGCCCTTGCCGCAGTATTAATCATATCTTTAATGATTTCTAAATCTTCATATATGGCTTTTGATAAAGAATTGGTAGTTGATTTACCAGGACTGAACAACATTTCACGCTGCTGCTGTATTTGATTTTCAAAATATTTGACTTCACTTAATTGATAAAGTGATTTGACTTGGATTACGTTTGCATTATCTTCATTCATAATTGCAATCAAGTACAACATTTCTTTCACTAAAGAACGTGACGGTTCAATAGAAAATTCAGATTCACCATTTTTAATTAATCTTGCGATACTTCTATCGATTTGAATTAAAAATATTTTACGCTCAAATTGCATCTGTGCATTTGAATGTGCCATGCATTCTAATGCAATACTGCCCACCCAAAACATGGGCGCAATCTCGCTATCTGCGCAGATTTGATCAATTCGCAACAAAGCTTGGGACATATATTTTAATGCCGCTTTGGTTCTTTCGCCATTTAACACACTTAAAAAAGCTGCTTGGTACATTTGACGATAACTACGCAATTGTACTGAGGTTTGATCAGTGAATTTAAATGCTTTGCTTGCAGGCTTTTTGAAATCTTTTAATTGGTATTCATAGAAATGACTTTCTTTTAATAAAGATAGTTTTCTTATTTTACGAATGCCATTGATAGTAGGAATTAGCAATAAAGGTAAATCGATTGGATTAGCATCCAAATACTCTAAATATCTAGGAAGAATAATCATTGCTTGACTGATTGCATCAAATTGTTCTGCTAATGCTGATTTATCCACTTTACCATCAATAGGTAACATATTTAGCAAATGTATCATTTCTTCAGTTAAAAGCGATGCGCCTTTATCTTCGATGACTACAAAAATACCTCGACTTTGACTGATAAGCTCTATGCAGCGCTCAATTGCTGATAAATTGTTTAAATCCGTCGAAAATTCCTCAAGCGCTATTTGAGCTTGAGTTAACGTATTTTCTAATTCCTGTTTTACTGCTTTAAAAGACGCTGTATTTGCCATTGAAAACCTTTAAAGATCGAATATCGTTTTAATGTGCTGTAAAGAAGCGGAAAAACCACTCTCAAATTATTTTGTGCTATCGTGCTATATAGGGGCATAAATTAACAGCTACGATTTCCTAAATTGTAGCCTCAGTCAAAGTTTGACTGGTTATTTCTGATGCCGACCATTGAATTTGAACCATATACTATATAATTGACGCCGATTTTGCAGATTTTTTTTCTATCAAAA
This sequence comes from Marinicellulosiphila megalodicopiae, assembly GCF_045862395.1. NCBI lineage: Bacteria > Pseudomonadati > Pseudomonadota > Gammaproteobacteria > Oceanospirillales > Marinicellulosiphila > Marinicellulosiphila megalodicopiae. Next base: position 1,609,414 of record NZ_AP023087.1, on the reverse strand, counting down.
TCAATTAAATTAGGATCACAGTATGAAACACTCACTATCCGCTTCGTTTTTCCACAATTTCATGGGCAATACCCCTAAATGGTATAAGTTAACCATTATCGGATTTTTAATCCTAAATCCAATAATATTTACGATCAATCACACCGCAGCTGGATGGATCTTAGTGATTGAGTTTATTTTCACCCTCGCCATGGCGCTTAAATGTTACCCATTAATTCCAGGGGGCTTACTTGCAATTGAATCAGTTGCAATTGGAATGACGGGGTCATGGAGTAACGAGTCTGGACATGGCTTCGAGGCAACCTTATCGGTAATGCATGAAATTGAAAACAACCTTCCTGTGTTGTTATTGCTTATGTTTATGGTGGCTGGCATTTACTTTATGAAGGATTTATTACTTTACACCTTCACTAAATTACTTCTAAAAATCAGAAATAAAATCCTACTTGCACTGACTTTTTCTTTTTCAGCCGCAATACTTTCAGCATTTTTAGATGCTTTAACCGTTACAGCCGTTTTAATTTCCGTGGCAGTTGGTTTTTATTCTATCTATCACAAAGTTGCTTCTGGTAAACATTTCAATCACAGTCACGATCATTCAGATGATCAGCACTTACAAGAAATTCACCGAGCGGACTTAGATCAATTTCGATCCTTTCTTCGATCATTAATTATGCACGGCGCAATTGGAACGGCATTAGGTGGATCAATGACATTAGTTGGCGAACCACAAAATTTACTCATTGCAAGTAAGGCCCATTGGGATTTTATTGAATTCGCGTTACGTATGGCTCCTGTTACCGTTCCAGTGTTGTTTGCAGGTTTACTCACTTGTATTGCTTTAGAAGTATTTAAAAAATTCGGTTACGGCGATACGATTCCAAAAAGTGTGTATCAAATACTATTAGATGACCAAACTTTAAAGGAAAAGAAACAAACCACCCACCAAAAAGCCAATTTAATAATACAGGCTCTTGTTGCCGTTTTTTTAGTGGTAGCGCTTGCAACTCACCTTGCAGAAGTAGGGGTAATTGGCCTTGCAGTCATTATACTATTAACCGCATTTACAGGAGCCATTGACGAACATCAAATTGGAAAATCCTTTGAAGAAGCCCTGCCATTTACCGCATTGCTTGTTGTATTTTTTACCATAGTTGCTGTAATTGATCATCAACACTTATTTACTCCAATGATTACCTGGGTTCTTACCTTACCTGAAGCTTCCCAGCCTGGGATGTTTTTCATTGCTAATGGTGTGTTATCGGCAATAAGTGACAATGTTTTTGTGGCAACTGTATATATAGGTGAAATTGATAGAGCATTACAAGCAGGAAGTATCAGCAAAGAACAATTTGAGCTACTTGCCGTGGCTATTAACACTGGTACCAACCTGCCAAGTGTTGCAACCCCAAATGGGCAGGCTGCATTTTTATTCTTATTAACCTCTGCCGCCGCACCACTTTTAAGATTATCCTACGGAAAAATGGTTTGGATGGCACTTCCCTACACGGTTGTGATGGGCACATTAGGATATATCTGCGTGACATTTCTTCTTTAGCTAACTAAAAAGGCGTAACTTTAAAGTTACGCCTTTTTAGTTACACCTTTAGCTAGCCTTCCTAATTAGTTAGCAATCACATACCCTTTTACTAGCTATTTTATTACCCTCTTTAAAACCCTCCAGCCTTGCATTAAATCATTACACTTAAAACACTTATAACCTGATCACAAATTAATAAAAGTTAACCTTTGCGAAACAACCCAGTGAAATGTTTATAATTAAACAGATCAACATAAATTAATACAATTAAAGAATACTGAAAATCAAACGATAGGAAAACACTATTACAATGGTAAAAAAATGGTTACTCCTTGTAATCATTTAGATTATTGAATTTAATCTATTTCATTTAAGGCCCCCAAAAAGACTGCGATTGCCTTTTAAACGAAATTCAGTGATCGAGTTATCTAAAGCTGAAATATGGCATCGTGCAAATTCATCGATTATTTCATCATCTCGAATGATATCAACATCTAAAAATACAATAAATTGATTAGCTTTTGAGTCAAAACGACTTGACTGCCCATCTAACCTCAAAGAATGAATATCCAAATAATCTAAGGACTCTACTTTAGATTTACAAACCAAATAGGCTTGCTGCAACGAATAATCCCCTTTTTTCACTCCCTCAGGCCCAAATTGCAACCCACTTTCACTTACCTCTTTAGCTTTACGCTCTTGTATCACACCTTTTAAAAAAATTGTCAAAACCAGCACTAAAAAAAATATTCCTAATGCGATCACAACACCAAACAACCAATTATCATTCGATTTAGCCATATTCGAGCCTTTAAAAACAAAACCTACCCCTTCTTTATAGCAATTGTTGACATTTTTACCACTTTTCCGTGGTTTTAAACGTAAAAATCAGTAAACTATCCCTTTTTATTCTTTCAATTTTTATTTGGAAAAAACATGTCAACAGAATTAGAAGATATCAATATTGAATCTCAAGCGTTACTTATTACACCTCACCAGCTTAAAGCTGAGATCCCTTTAACTGCAAAAGCACAAGCCGTTGTCGATCAAGGTCGTCAAGATATTCGTAACATTTTAGATCGCAAAGATAAGCGTATCTTTTTAGTTATCGGCCCATGCTCTATTCATGATACAGATGCAGCAATTGACTACGCTAAACGCTTAAAAGAATTAAGTGAAAAAGTCGATGACACACTTTTATTAGTGATGCGTGTTTATTTCGAAAAACCACGTACTACAACAGGCTGGAAAGGGCTAATCAATGACCCAGATTTGGATGATTCTTTTCAAATTGAAAAAGGTCTACATATCGGACGTCAATTACTTTTAGATGTTTCTGAAATGGGCATCCCAACATCAACTGAGGCATTGGACCCAATTTCCCCGCAATACCTACAGGATTTAATCGCATGGTCTGCAATTGGCGCTCGCACAACTGAGTCGCAAACTCATCGTGAAATGTCTTCTGGCTTATCTTCAATTGTAGGCTTTAAAAACGGCACCGATGGCGGATTAACTGTTGCGATCAATGCATTACAATCCGTTAGCCATCCGCATCGCTTTTTAGGTATTAATGAAGAAGGCCAAGTGGCCATCATTAAAACCAAGGGTAACAAATACGGACACGTCGTACTTCGCGGTGGCGGAGGAAAACCTAATTATGATTCTGTAAATGTCAGCATTTGTGAAAAAGAGTTAGAAGCAGCAAAAATCACACCTAGCATCATGGTTGATTGCTCACACGCAAACTCCAACAAAGATCCAAGCTTACAACCACTTGTAGCCGGGAACGTTGTGAATCAGATAGTAGAAGGCAATAAATCCATTATTGGCTTAATGGTTGAAAGTAACATTGGCTTTGGAAATCAAAGTATTTCAGATAATATGGAATATGGCGTTTCTGTAACAGATGGGTGTATTGCTTGGGATACCACCGAAAAAATGATTTTAGATATGCACGCTAAATTAAAAGACGTTTTACCAAACCGTTAATCTTTAAAACATTTCTAACTTAGGCCAGTTTTTACTGGCCTTTTTTTATTCAAAATTTGATTTTTTAATAAAAAACACAGAAAAATCAATCATTTAGCAAAAAAGCCCTTGACGTTTGGTTCAAAAATTCGTTTAATACGCCTCGCTTTGAAGTCGCCCAGATAGCTCAGTCGGTAGAGCAAGGGATTGAAAATCCCTGTGTCCACAGTTCGATTCTGTGTCTGGGCACCATTTATACTTCATCGCAACGTGCCCAGATAGCTCAGTCGGTAGAGCAAAGGATTGAAAATCCTTGTGTCCACAGTTCGATTCTGTGTCTGGGCACCATTTTATTAAGCCGCATAATGCGGTTTTTTTTCGCCCATCAAAAAGCAAAAGACGCTTTACGCCACTAAATCATCCTCAACTAAACATCAGTTACATCTTGTTACAATTAATAACCTTCCGTTACAAACCCTCTAGACCGCACTCAACCTAGCCTACGAAACAATTTCACACCAATAACTGTAAATTCAATGACTTAGCTAACAAATTAGGCTTTCCTAAAATACAAGTACTGATAGAATTCGATTTTTATTTTTTGAATTTGTAATTTAATGTTAAATCGTCGTCAATTAATTTTAAGCTCATCATGTTTTATATTGCCAACCAATGTGTTTGCGCAAACAAAAAGCCTACTACAATCAAAAAGTAAAGCTGAGGATATTGAGTTAAACCTGTATAACATCCATACAGGTGAACACTTTAACGATGTCATTTTTAGTGACAACCAACCCATTACAGAGAATCTAGCAAAAGTACATCATTTATTAAGAGACTTTCGCCAAAACGAAAGTGCAATAATGGATATAAAGCTACTACTTGGACTTGCCAACATCAAACAACATTGCACTTCTGTTTTAGCCAAATCCACCGACACCCCCATTCAAATCATTTCAGGTTACAGAAGCCCAATTACTAACAAAATGTTAAACTCCACCTCCACTGGTGTTGCAAAAAAATCCTTACACATGCAAGGGCGCGCAATAGACTTTAGAGTTGAGGGTATTCGCACTCAGGATTTATTCAAAATTAGCCAATCTATGAAAATTGGCGGTACCGGCAAATACACCTCTAGCGGATTTATACACCTAGATACTGGCAGATTAAGAAGCTGGGGCTGATTTTTCGCAAGCTACAAGACTTTAAAACAATACAATCAAATAAACGATCAACAAGAATCCCCCCACTAGAAACCTACATATCATTAAAGAAACAAACAAAACTATGACTTAAAAATATTTAACAAATACATACACCCTCCAATACATCAAAAAAGCACCTCAAACCCAATTGAGATATTTATCACAAAAATATACAATCTCCCTCGCAAATTTTGCACTAAAAGCAAAATGAATTAGTACATCAAATTATCGAGTTTTATTACTCTCAAGGATTCTAAATGCTTAAGCACCTTTCACTATTATTTGTATGTTTTGCGCTAAACAGCTGCGATACAGTTAACCAAATGATCAACCCTGAAAAAACACCTACCAACTCTAATCAAGCACCAACTATTGAAATAGAAACACAAATTAATGTTTTATCTGGAAAAAAAGACAGCATCACATTTACTGCTTCGGATTCAGATGGCAGCATCAAGTCCGTGACAGCCACACAACAAACCCATTTAGATTTTCCAATTGATGCAAACATTATTAATAACACTTTGCTAATTTTAGATGTTCCAGAATCTAAAATTGATCGAACCGTTACTTTTTTAATTATCACCACTGATAATGAAAATAAAACCGATCAAACACAGATATTTGTTTCAATTAAAAAATCAGAACAATCATTTATTCCCCCCACTTTATTAATAAACGAATCTGTGACAGCCAAAGAATTAAGTACAGTCGTCATTAATATCGAAGCTTATGATGAAGATGGCACAATTGAACAATATTTATGGAAACAATCTGAGGACGATTTAATCCAACTACATTTAAGTGACCCTACTTTAAAAAGCAACTTATTAATATTTACAGCCCCTGAAGTAACAACAGATACTCAATTCAATTTTGAATTAACCATTACTGATAACGACCAACTCACCGCAAAGGCTAACACAGTTATTACGATACTATTCCAAGCAAAGAAGCCTTCTGTTTCGCTAGATACTTTTTATACCTTTAACGAATTAGAGCAAATTACAATCAACTCAACTTCAGCCGATACTGATGGCAGCATCGTTAATTATCAATGGGCACAAGATGCGTCCGACACAATTCAATTAAATTTAAGCAACTCTATTTTGAATCAACAGCACTTAGTTTTTGATGCAATTGAAGTAAATCAAACCACTGAATTGCATTTCAGTCTAACTGTCACAGATAATGACGGATTAACCAACACAGCCACAACGCTGTTAAACATTGCTCAAGTTAATATTGAACCAACTATCGAAGCAATAAGTGATTTATCTGTTGATGAAATTACAACACATTCAATATCCGCAATTTATGCAGACAGCAATGGCTCAATCATATCTGCGCATTGGACTCAAACTTCTGGAAATCCAATATTATTTACCGATAATGCGAACGGCAAATTAACATTTAGCATTCCTGATATAAGCCTTGAAACTGAATATCAATTCACCTTTACAGTGAAAGATAATGACAATCAAACTGCATCAAAAACCATCACTATTACTGCAAATCCGGTAACGATCATACCTTTGGTAATGGCTCCAGAAAATATGACAACAGATGAACTATCTGTAGTTACACTTTTAGCAAGCTCTTTAATGGACCAGTCGCAGATTCAAAGCGTAAATTGGACACAGATTTCTGGAACGATGGTAAATTTAATTACAAATAATTTATTTGAAAGTGAATTTATAGCCCCTAATGTTATGGAAACTGAAACATTAGAGTTTCAAGTTGAATTAATTGACATTGATGGTGGCAGCATTACAGATACAGTAAACGTGACAGTGAATAATCTTCTCGAGCAAGATACATTAATTTCATCAGTGTTAATTAATATTGTGGATGATGAGTTAAAACAATGTATTAATGATCTTAATCTAACTTACACAAATGAGCTGACGACATTAAACTGCTCAACTTTAAGCGTAAATAACACAACAGGTTTAGATGCTTTTGAAAACTTAACAAGTATCCGTTTTGATAACCACAATTTAAATAACACCGATAATACATTTATGTTTGCTGACCATAATGCCATTAGCACCATTGTATTATCTAACAATGCATTAACTGAAATTAATACAACCAACATGCAAAGCATTGTCCATTTAGATTTATCAAGCAACCCTATTAGCGTTTTAAGTTTTGATTATTTGGTTTCATTACAAAGCATTAATTTAAACAACACCGATTTTAGTTGTAATCAAATTAATGCATTAATAACACAATATCCAAATGTGACATTCACTCCTACTTTTACAAACTGTAATGATCAACCGCCTGTTTTAAGTAATTCATACAGTGCACCCAAAACGGTTAGAGCACCAATTATTGATGGTGTCATGGACTCACAACTTTGGGATGAAGCGAATTGGCAGTCTATTGGAGTAATATGGGAAGGTAATTCTAATGACTTGACTCCAGATGATTTCAGCGGAAAGTTCAAAGTGATTTGGGACGAAAATGCGCTATATATGTTATTCGACATCATCGATGACTCATTAGATTCTAGTCATGAATATTTCTTTAACGACACCGTTGAATTATTCATTGACGAAGACCATTCAGGTGGCGATCATAATGGATACAATTCAGATGGAAATGCATTTGCTTATCACATTGGCTTAGATGGTCGTGCTATTGATATTCGCAACGGATCACCCATTACATATTCTGATGAGCATATAACAAGTCAAATTATCAGCAATGGTACTCATCATACTTGGGAAGTAAGAATCAATATTTATGATGACACTTATAACTATGATAATAACTCTGCCAATCAAAATGCTGAAATACATACTCCTGTTACTTTATACACAGGTAAAGAGTTAGGTTTTAGTGCCTCTTATATCGACAATGATGGCTCCTCAGTTCGTGAACACTTCATAGGTTCGGTTAACAGCCCAGGCCACTTAGCAAACCAAGGATATTTAAACGCAGACGGTTTTGGTGATTTAACATTAGTTGATTCAATTTTGCATTACCCTGTTATTGAAGATATCCATCCAGTTACTGTTAATAATTTCGATGAAGTTTCAATTCCTGTATCGTTTTATGACACAAACGGAAGCGTAACTGATTTTTATTGGAGCCAAACTAGCGGGACAACCATAAATTTTACAAGCGATGAATATGGCACATTAATATTTACCGCACCAGAAGTGACTCAACAAACTCAAGTAACCTTTACTTTAACGGTCACTGACAATGAATTACTCACTACCACTAAAGAAGTGATCATTACCATTGAAGATATGACTACCCCATTAACAATTAGCTTAAATAATGAGTATCAATTTCTTGCCACTTCAACTGTCAATATCAGCGCTCTTGTAAATGAAGACACTGACAATTTAACTTCAATTTTATGGACACAAACTTCAGGTGATTTAATAACTATTGATAACGATGATTTTTTAACTCTAAGTTTTGATGCTGATGAAGTTTACCAAACCAGTAGCTATGGATTTAACCTGACGGTAATGAATTCCGATCATCAAACAGCAAGTAAAGACATCGTTATAACAATCAATCCTTTGACCTATGTATTTTCTGTTGATGCTGGACAAGATATTTCTGCCGATGAGAATACACTTATTAATTTAACTGGACAGTCATCATTAAATTTAAATGAAATCCTTTCTGTAAAATGGACACAAACATCTGGCATTGCTACTTTTTTAACAACAAATAATCAGCTAACCACCTCTTTTATGACTCCAGAATCCACCAGCCAAGAAATCGTTACGTTTGAATTAAGCGTGACGCATTTAAGCGGCCAGAGTATTACCGATTCCATTGAGATTATTTCAAATAATACCGACCCCTATTTACTTTTAACTTCCGATGCCGCTGAGCAAGTGACCGATCAAAACTTAAAAGCCTGTTTATTAAATACAAATTTAAGCTATGCATTAGAAATCACATCGCTTAATTGTGCAAATCAAACGGTAAGTTCGCTGGAAGGTTTAGAAAACTTTGAAAATTTAATCACTCTAGATTTAAGTAATGCAAATATAGAAAGCTTAACTATCAATAGCAGTCTTGCATTAAAAGAGTTGAATATCTCAGGAAACAATATCAATCAATTATCTTTTGAATACTTATCGGAACTTAAGATTTTAAATATTCAAAATAATAATTTTACTCACTTCACCAATACAAACTTAATCAACCTTACTGAATTAAATATTTCAGAAAACGCCATTGGTGATCTTGATTGGTTAGATTTCCCAGTATTAGAATCACTGGATGTTAGTAACACATTATTAAATTGTGAAGATATTTTAGCCATTAAGGCCAACAATCCTTCCATGTCAGTTCTGCCAGTAGTAACACAACAAACCTGTGACACAAATACCCCGTTAGCACAAAGCAATACCTATAACGCTTACAAAACAGGCACACCACCTGTTATAGACGGCATTATTGATGATAACGCTTGGAACGTTTCACAATGGCAAGTGATTGATGTGCTTTGGTTAAACCTAAACGAACCAACTCCTGAAGATTTCACAGGTAAATTTAAAGTGATTTGGGACGAAGGCTATTTGTATATGCTGTTTGAAATTATTGATGACAAACTAATTGCTGGTCACGACCACACTTACGACACCGTTGAAATATTTTTAGACGAAGACAAATCCGGTGGCACTGTATACGAAAGTGGAAAGGCTAATGCATTCGCATATCACCTCCCAATTGAAAATGCGCCTTATTCTCCATTTGGAACATCAGTCGCACTTCCAGAAGAGCATATATCTAAAGTGTTATTAAGCACGGGAAATACTCATATTTGGGAAATTAAAATTCAAGTTTATTCTGACGAATTCAATCCCTATGGCCAACCACACAGCCCAATTGATCCTGAAGTGTTATATGAAAATAAAGTATTAGGGTTTACTGCATCATACAACGACAGTGACACAGGCGGAAATCGAGAGCACTTTATTGGCTCTGTAGACTCACAAGGTCACACAAACAATGAGGGATACTTAAATGCTGATGGATACGGTACTTTAAATTTATTAGTTAAATAATAAACTCTATTTAAATTGGCGCTTTTTAGCGCCATTTTTATTTTAAAAACTCAAATGGTTCACCCTAAAGAAGCCAGTCATGATTCACCTCTTTTGCTCTAGTGCATTTTACTCTCTAAAAAAATTGCCGAATTTTTCAACAAACAGCGTACTATAGAAGACACGAAAACTGTGCAACACCATGAAATAACAAAACAGGTCTTATGCTTACTCGTTTTTTTAGCTATAGCTAATGTGAATGGTCTATCAAAAATGACTGATCAAACATGGTTAATCAAACTTAGTCGATAAACACAGTCGATCAAACATGGTCAATCAAACTTAGACGATCAAACAATGGGCATAGTCAATCAATCACTATATCAAGAATTGAACTAATTCAGAGCCCAAACGATAAAACAGAAAAATAATTCCTCTCTATTAGCGACTTTAAAAACATTATTAAATCAAATATATGGTTTAATAAAATAGTACACAAAATCACAATGGATAATCTTAGAATTGTGTTAAATAAATACCTTCGAAATAAGCTAACATTGATCATGCAAAATATTTTCGAATCGTTTTTTTTAATATTTAGTCAAAAACCAAAAAAAAGAGGCTTTCGCCTCTTTTATATTAATTCAAAATTCAAACATTTATTAGCCAGTATTACGCATACCTGCAGATATACCTGTCATCGTCACTTTAAGTGCCTGCTCCAACTCAGGACTAATTTGACCAGACTGACGTTCACGTTTGAGCAACTCAACCTGCATTAAGTTTAATGGATCAATATAAGGTTTACGCACTTTTAAATTACCTTGAAGTATCTTGTCCCCTTCGAGTAATTGTGACTGTCCTTTTAACAGATTCATTAAATTAATTAACTCAGCTAAATCTGTACGTAATGTGACACCTAATGATTGAATCTCTTTTGCTACGAGCTCTTTTTCATAATGTGCACTAATTGGTAAATCAGCTTTACCCAACACCATTTCTAATAGATCTAAATAACTGTTAAAAAATGGCCAGTTTTTAATCATATCGTCTAATACATCTTTTTGATTTTCGTGTGCAAATTGCAATGCCTGTCTTGCACCTAACCAAGCAGGTAAATTCAATCGAACCTGCATCCAAGCAAAAATCCACGGAATTGCGCGCAAACTTTCTACACCACCTGTTGCTTTTCGTTTAGCTGGACGACTGCCCAATGCCAACTTACCTAGTTCTTGCTCGGGGGTTAAAGTTCTAAAATAAGGCACAAAATTAGGATCATCTCTTACCACTTTACGATATGCACTTAAAGATTCGGTGCTCATTTGTTCAATTAGATCACGCCATTGTTGTTTAGGCGCTTCATCTGGAGCAAGTGTTGCTTGAATATTTGCAATCATATAGTCATTGAATGAATTAAACGCGACCCTTGCTCGACCAAATTTAAATCGGATCATCTCGCCTTGCTCTGTCACTCGAATCACACCTTTTACAGAACCTGGAGGTTGTGAAGCCATTGCTTTAGCTACTGGTCCTCCACCACGTCCAACCGTACCACCACGTCCATGGAACAACACTAACTCAATGCTGTTTTGTTCAGCTAATGCTACTAATTGTTCTTGTGCTTTATATTGCGCCCATGTAGCTGTTAATTTGCCAGCATCTTTTGCGGAATCAGAATACCCAATCATCACCGTTTGCCATTGAGCTGAATATTCACGATACCATTCATTTTGCCATAATTTACCCATTACAGTTGGCGCACGATCTAAATCGTCAAGCGTTTCAAATAATGGCACGACAGGCATATTCCATTTCATACCAGTTTGTTTTAATAATAACGCGACAGCTAACACATCTGATGGTTGTTGCGCCATTGAAATAATGTAATGGGACAAACACTCTTGAGGTTGTTTAGACACAACAAAACAGGTATCCAATACTTCTTTAACATTTGCACTTGGTTCAAAATGAATAGGTAATAATGGACGATTCGATTGCAACTCTTTTAATAAAAATTCTTGACGCTGCGCTTCTGTGAAATTGGCGTAATCGCCAATATTAAGACAATTACAAATTTCAGAAATAGCTTCAACATGTCGCTGCGCATCTTGACGGATATCTAATGGTGATAAATTGATACCAAAACAATACACTCGACGAATACTATCTAGCAATGGTCCATTAGCAACTTTATCTAAGCCAACTTCGTTTAAGGAGCGGTAGCATAATTCTAAAATATCTAATATTTGAGATTTTTTGGTCAATAATTGATCTTCATGGGTAAAGTTTTCTTTTCCTCTTAATTGATCATCACAAAATTGTTTGGTCATTTCCAAACGATGTTTAACAGATACTAATAATTCTCGATAAGGCGTGCTTGAAGGTTGACCTAAATATTCAGCTGCTTCAGCACTGACATCGGTCATACTTAAATCACCAGCTAAAGCATGAATGTCATTTAAATATAAATCTGCTGCCATCCAACGACCTAAATAAATCACTTTTTGTGTGATGTCGTGTGTACAATTTGGATTACCATCGCGATCGCCCCCCATCCAAGAATAAAACGAAAATGGCGTTGCACTTAAATCTAAACCTTGGCCAACGCGTTTGCGAGCAACGGAATCTAAGTGTCGCATAAATTGAGGCACAGCTTTCCAAAGACTGTTTTCAATGACTGCAAATCCCCATCTTGCTTCATCAAAGGCAGTTGGACGTTCGGTGCGAATCTCATCAGTTTGCCAAATTTCATCAATTAAACGCTTTAAATTATGTTGCTGCTCATTCACTTCATAATCTAATAAATCTGTGCGGCGTAAGTTAGATAAACTTGTCGCGACTTGATCGTATTTGTGAATTAACGTTCGGCGTGATACTTCTGTAGGATGAGCAGTAAGCACTAACTCAATTTTGATTTTACTTAATACTTCTTGCAGTTTGGATTTACCGTGCGAGTCACTTAATTTTTTAAATAACTGATCTAGCTCATCAACATTTGGTTTTTGACTGGCCGTATGTTCTTGGTCTGCAATATTCGCCAAATTCAAAAACTGATTAAATGCACGCACAACAGGTAAAATGTCTTTGTCTTCTACTTGAGCCAATACTTCATGCAATTCATCCGTTCCAATCGAATCATCTGTGCTTGCTTTTTTACTAAACTGGCGAATGGCTTCGACGATTTTTAAAATGTCGGATCCTTCATAATTACTAACGGATTCCCCAAGTAAATCGCCCAATAAGCGGACATTATCGCGTAACGTTTCTGGAATTAAAGACATTTTGATCCTCATTGAAAATATTTATGAAACCCTAATATAAGGGTGTTTCACTTTTTTTTAAATGGTTGACTTGAAAAATAGTTCTTTCGCCCTATATCAGGGCTTCATTTGACAAAATTCTACAATGGGTATCCTATTGGACTTTCAAAGTAATTTAGATTGGCTTTCCAAGCAAAGCGAAGATGTCGTAAGTTTTTTTCATGGCATCGAGAAAGAAGGTCTACGTACCGAAGCAAGCGGTAAAATTGCCGACAATTCACATCCACAAGCATTAGGTTCTACATTAACGCACCCAAGTATTACCACTGATTATTCAGAAAGCTTACTTGAATTTATTACCCCTGTTTTTAAAAAACCAAAAGATGCCATCGAGCATTTAACTCAATTGCATCAATTCTCCTATCAACATCTTGGCGAACAAACAATATGGCCTGCTAGCATGCCAAATTTTGTGCCTAATGAGCTTGCTATAAATATCGCCCAATATGGCAGCTCTAATATAGGACAGCTAAAAACGGCATATCGCCATGGTCTATGGCATCGTTATGGCAGAATGATGCAAGCAATTGCAGGTTTGCATTTTAACTTTTCATTTTCTGATGATTTTTGGAAAGCCTTTAGTGAACACAAAGGCAACACAGAAGATATGCAAAGTTTCATATCAAGACAATATTTTCATTTAATTCGTGGATTTCGTCGCCACTCTTGGTTACTACTTTACTTATTTGGTGCATCACCAGCTTTAGACAAAAGCTTTAAAACTGGCGAACAAGTTAAATTAGAAACATTAAGCGAAGACACCGATTTTTTGCCTATGGCCACAAGTTTGCGTATGAGTGATATTGGTTATTCAAACAACGCACAATCATCTTTAAATATTTGTTATAACACGCTAGAAAATTATACAGCGTCATTAAGCAAAGCCATCAAAACCATTTACCCTAAATATCAAAAAATCGGATTAAAAGATGGAGATCAAGCCAAGCAATTAAATGAAAACATTTTACAAATCGAGAACGAATATTACAGCGATATTCGCCCAAAACGTGTTGCTAATTCCGGTGAAAAACCCATTGCAGCATTACGAGACCGAGGCGTTCAATATATTGAAGTACGATGTTTAGATTTAAATCCGTTCATGCCTTGCGGGATAGACGAAAGCCAAATGAAATTTCTCGATGTCTTTTTAACATATTGTTTATTATCCGAACAAGACAAAATAGATGACATTGAATGTGAAGAAGTGGCTGAAAATACAAAAAGAGTCACGCAACGTGGCCGTGATCAAAACTTAACACTGCTAATTGATAATGTAGAAACACCTCTGATTAAACAAGCTGAAACTATTTTCAAAAGTTTAAATGATATTGCAGATGTTGTTGAAAATTTTGAAACTGGTACTAAAGAGGCAATCCAACAACAGTTTAAAAAAGTTCATGATAATAAATATACGCCATCTTATTTATTGCTTAAACATATAAGCGCACATCAAGGTTCATTTTTAAAAGCAGGACAAAGTTTGGCGAATGAACATAAAGCGTATTTTCAAAAACTAGACTTACCTGAGGTTACCCAAAAGGCATTTAATCAACTCAGTGAGCAATCAATCATTGATCAAAAAGAGATTGAATCTACTGATAATGTGAGTTTTGATGTATTTTTAAAAGAATACTTAAACGGCTGATTTTTTACATGTAAAACGAGTCAACGTGATCGGTGGCTCGTTTTTTTATTCACACACAACCTAAACCATTTAATTTAGCGCTTTCTCATCTGAGCTATTCAAATTCTTTAACCAATTATGTAATGCAGCTAAAGCTAACAAACATAATCCAAGTCCTAAGAATGATAAAATTCTTAAAATCCCTTCCAGAGCATTCATATCCATTATGAATATTTTACCAATAACAAATAACAAAAAACTTACCGCCACTTTATATAGCGCAGTTTGATCTTTTAAAATTGAACGAACAAACACTGACACCGCTATAACCAACCAGACTATGGAATACGTGTACTGTTCTGCTATTGAAATATTCGCTTCAATATTTAATTGCCCCTGCCATAAATGGTGGATATTCATAGAAATATAAACAAATCCCGAAAAAGCAGCTAAAGCTTTAAATCCAGTTTGATATTTTTGTTCAAACACTTTACTAACTGCAAACCACAATACCGTAGCCAACCCAAATGACAGCAATAAACCATTGAAAATTGGAAAAGATGAAATGGCATCAACATTCCACAATGGGTTTTTAGGAATTAAAATAATAAAATAACTCACCACACTTAATGCAATTAATATTTGTGAAGCTATTTGGTAGATTGCTTTAAGACTTTGTGCAAATTTACTACGCACGTGATACACACAAGCCACAGAGCCAAACATCAGCATATTTAAATACACCTCTGTAAAACTAAATGCATAACTAAAAATATCACCATCATATAACCAGTAACGCATCTCTGCGTTAAAAAATAATACAAAGACATGTAATGTGGCTGCTTCTAGCCATTGTCTTAATTTAGTTTCAACACAAATTCTACTTGCTATAAATAACAATAAAACAGAGCCGCCATAAGTAAATAATGTCCAATGAACCGTACTATCATACTGCGCCAACCAAGGGTTAAAAGTTAAACGAATTATAATGACAGCCAAAAGTGCTTTTACTAAAAAATTCACATGATTTAGTTGATACCGTTTAAACATCCACACTAACGAAAGTACCTGACAAGCCAATGCTAAAGTTAAATAGAATTGTTCAAAACACATTACAAATGTCATAGCAAACGCAAAATGGGAGGCAATCATGCTCCATATTACTAATATTGATGGATTGTTTTTTTGTAATTGATTTAGCGATGAAGCCAAATAACTTAAACCTATTAATAAACTCAAAATCGCCCAATTAAATAAGGTTAATTGAGATTCAAATGACCAATATATTAAAGCGATACTCATTAACGGAGCAAATACCATCAGTGCAGATTGCATGGCATCTTCATAGCAAATCACCCTGTTTACTTGATTTATTAAATTCACTCTATTAGTAAACAGTGTCAAAGACATCAATAAAGCAATACTTAAATACAGCACTATTATATTGTCTGTGTGTAAATTTGAAGCAAATAAACTGGTAATAAAGATACTGATTAAATAACCTAAAAACATCACCCAAGGCAACAATCTTAAAACGGAGTTAGCTCTATATATAAACAATAAAATTGTAAACATAGGCAACCAAATCAATAGTGAACGCGTCCAATTAGGCTCATAAATAATTGAAATGCATTGCGCAATTAAAATACCACCAATGGTTATTATTGGTAGTAAATACAGCTGACATCCTAATGTTAATTTTTGAAAGACATTTGTCGAAACTTGATCTGGTTGAATATTGATTGGCATAAAGCATTGCATTAATGAATAATTTGCATAGGGTATTGAGACAAACAAATATAATAAACCGGTCAAATATAGATGACTAAAAGGCGTTAAAAAATGAGTAAACGTCAGTGCCCACCAAATTAAAGCACCCACTAATACTAAAATATGCAACCAAGAACGATTCACTTTTTTAATTAAAAATTGAGCCGATGCGCTGATCACAAGAATATAAATTAAAATATCATTAATACCGCCCTGAGAATCACTACCAACTAATAATGGAACAACCATAGCACCAATGATTCCCATAACCGCTAGTATAGGCCCATATACAAGCGCTAAAGCCATAGTTAATAATGAAATGACAGCCAACAATAAAAATACAATCAATGATGGGAACATATCGTACATTCGCAACCCTGCTAAAATGGCAGCGTACATAGTGATACTGCCCGCACCTGCTAAAGCAGAGATCGATGCTATTACTTGTTTGGACTTTTTCATCCAATAATATGCCCCAGCGTGAAGTATCAATCCAAACATAATAGAAAAACTAATTCTTAAAGCTGGGCTTAAATAACCTTGATCCATTGAATATTTAACTAAAAACACACCCGCTATGGCAACACTTAAACCACCAACACTCACCATCCAATTTGTAATGACCCAAGCGACAAAGTGCTCAATTGCATTAGGTTGATGAACCTTTGACTCAGTTGTAGAGAATAAGCGGGATTGTTGAGACGATTTATACGCTTGGGAGGTGTTTACTTCTGATAGTTGTAAACTATTTTCTGAAGGATTTTTTTTGACTTTTTCATTAAGGATCGGTTTTGGCAATAGTTGTTCATCGTCAACCTTTGTCGTTTCATCTATTAGTGTTTGAGTGTCACTTAAATTGGTTATTAAGTTTTGTATTTGCTCAACTTTTTCAACTTCTTCAACTTCTTCAACTTCTTCAACTTTGGATTCAGAAATGGATTCAGAATTGGATTCAGAAATGTTTTTTAATTTAAGTTGTGCAAGTTCACTCTCTAACTGAAATAGTCTTAGTTTTGTTTTTTTATGATCAAAAAAAACAATCCAAGCAAAGATAACTCCTAACAATAAGGCTCCTGTAAAGATAAACCCAAGTAATCCTAATAATTCAAACACGCCCTAACCTTAATTTTAAAAAGAAAGATCTTATCAGCTGAATGATTTTTGCACTACTTCAATATTAAAATCTGTGAAGTAACGATTTGGAAAATCAGCAAAAAATGAGTTTACAATAAAAATTGAGCGCATTTTTAAACTGAGTAAGGCATTCGGATATTAATTAAATTCGATTGGTGAGAAATCATCTTGATATTTATTGGTTGATTTGGACGTATTCGATCGTTTTGATGAATCTGAACCTTCCTCTTTTTCAGTTGACTCGAAATCAAAGGGGGACGTGTGAACTTTTGAAGTTGATGATTGATCAGTTTCACCCTCTAAAGTCAAAGGCGCATCTAAATCTTCTTGTTGCTTTAAATAATTTTCAGGTGAGATTTTGAGATTTCTAGAAAGTTCATTTCTTGCTTGTTCCATATCTTTTTTTGTAAGTTTGATTTTATCATCTAACGATTCTGATGTTTGATTACGCATGGTTTCATTTGTATTTTTAATTGCAGCTATACGAGTATCAGTAACAAGTCCTTTACGATCAACTAATGAATCCTGACCTTTTTTCTTTGAAATTAGCGCCTTCAAATGCGCTCTTACTTTTTTACCCGTTTCTTCCTGTCCTGGTATAAATATCAATGCATCATGTAATAATTGAAATGCTTCAATTAAATCCGGATCGTCTTTGTGTAAATTTTGGACGCCATTTAACAACTTCACACATTGAACATTATTCCCCCTCTCATAACATGCTCTAGCAACAATTAATTTATTTTGTAATAAATTAATTTGAAAAGAACCCGTCAACTCTAATATATTTCTATAGGTTGAATAAATTCGTTCATTCCGGTGAGTTTTTATAAGTAGATTTAAATATCTTCCACCAAATTTAGACATTTGATCTGATGCATGGCAAGCCATTAAAAATTCAAAATACTTAGTATGTAGATGATAATCCTGTGGGGAATCTTTTATACCTTGATCAAATACACTAACAGCATGATTAAACAATCCTTCTTTTACAAAGATATTTGCCTTAGCTAATGCTCGTTGAGCCGGAGTTCTTTGATCCTTATCGCTATCATTTAACATGGATTCTTGCTTTAGAAGCTTACCTTGGTTTTCATAAACCATATAACCCATAATATGAAACGCAACTATTAAATAATAAATACCCACGCATGCCGATAAAAAACTGGAAGCTTGAGGAAACACTAAAGATATCGTTGAATTCAATACTTCAGCGGAACCGATCATGACAAATATAAAACCTAGAAACACAAGATACTGTAATCCCAATTGAACGGCAGCGTGAATGACATTCATTGGATTTAACGCTTCAACTAAGGAATCTGTCAAAGCTAACACCATAACGATTGCTGGCAATAATAGAAAAATGGCAAACGTAACAATTGCTGCAAGTTGATAATTGATCACATCAAACATAAATTTAATGACAAAAGCCAACACCACAAAAAGACCAATTACTTTTAATGCCAGTACAAAGCCACCTTCAATCGCATCTATTGGATCAGGTGGGTTAAACTCTCCCATGGCGGTATGTTTAAGACAGGTAAATAAATACTTAAATAATGTGCCAAACACAATCAAACTAAGAATAAATTTAAATGGCAATGAAGGAATCAAACCCGATATCAAAACAAACAATGCAATGACACCTAAAGTTTTAATATCTAATGGATAACGAAAACTGGCTTGAAGTCTACGCCAAAATGGTTTTTTTATTTGATTTTGTTTCACCTGTTGCATATGGCTATTACATTTAAAACAGCGGTTTTCGTCCAAATATTCGCTCACATCTGTACATTGGTCACAACAATCCACATTACAAACTTTGCAAAAATAGGTCGCGTCTTTACTTGGGTGGTATTTGCAATGAATCATGTTACATTCCCTGAGCGTGAATAGATTGAGCTAACTTTAAGTATTTTATTCGTTTAGGTTGATTATTTTGTTCAGCAAATTCTTTAGCTAGTTTTTGTAGTAATGCAATAATCGAATCGTCATTTTTGTTTTCTACTAGATGTACAGTAATTTCTTCAGCGTGTTGTAAATCTTTATAATCGCATAAACGCCACGCTAATCGGCGTAACTTTTCTAAATCCATTTGATTTTTTACTTCTGAATTATTTGACCAAATATTAGCAATTGTAGGTAAATTTTTATTTTCGATTTTCTTTTGCGATAGCAAATTTATAGCAAGTCGTGTTCTGCTATTTTTAGCCTCTTGCGTCTGTTGCAGACCAAGCATATGGTAATGAATTAACTTTAAATTTTCATCGTCTTCATATTCCATTTGATAAGTACGAATTAATCGACTTGCCTCTTTAAATCGATAAGCTTCAATGCGATTATAAATAGCATCAAGTTTTTGCAAACGCTCAAATTCAACATCATCTTCTTCGATATATTCGATATCAATTGTTTTAGGATATATTAATTGCACTCCCCCCAAACAAATCGCACCAGTTACAAACCCACCAGCATGGGCCATAAACGCGACATTCGATCCTTCCATAGTCAAATATTGATAGATTTCATTTGCAATATAAATGGGTAAAATTAATAACGCGGGTGCTTTAAAGTATCCAACGAAAAAATAAAACCAATAAAAAAACTCTATCTTTTTGAGTTTAAAAACAACAAGATACATTGCCATCACACCAGAAATGGCCCCTGACGCACCAATCAACGCAGTAGTACTATTTAAATCAAATAATGCAAAAGCGAATACAGCCCCAATGCCCGAAATCATATAAAATAATAAAAAACGTAAATGCCCAATAGCTGCTTCTACTGCAAACCCACACAGTACCAAGAAAAATAAATTACCCAACAAGTGAAATATATCCCCATGTAAAAACATATGAGTAAATACACGAGTGATTTCGAAATTACTGGGTATATAACCAAATGACGATGCACTGTTTGATAATATTAATTTTTGAATTTCATCTCTTTGATAAAAATAATTATCATATTGCCATTGATCCATTTCAATATAAGAATTTTCCTTAAAATAAATATAAAACTCATCGTCAAATAAAATTTCGTAAGGAGTGATTTGATCCACTGAATCATAGTAATCAGGATAATAATCAAAATAAGCAGATCGTTCATTTGCAAAAAAATTGGTTTGTCCTTGAGTGTATTGATGTAAAGCATCAGAATATTTTTTAGCATCTTGAGTTTGATACAAAAAAAATACAGCAATATTTAAAAAAACAATACTCATTAACACTATTGGCGCACGCAACCAATCTAAGCGTTTTTCAGTAGGTAATAGAATCATGCACTTTTCCTAAGTTAAATTTTAAATCGCTAATTTACGCATTGTGACAGATTTCACATTATTTTCCAACGAGTGAAATTCGATTCACCCTATTCTACCAGCGTTTTATCTAACTTAATGTCCTTTAACTGTAAATTAAATGCTACTTACCGTATGGATATTTTATTTTTACACTCATTGAGTTTAATTATTAGGAACAGCTTTTGCTTTGGAAGATATATCTTTGACAATCTGCCCACAGCGGCAAAAGTTGGCCACATGACAGCAAATATTGACCGTGCCTTTGTCTACAATGACTTAGCAGGATTAAACAGCTTAAAAACACAAAGTAAAAGTGATGAAGATGGCGCTTTACAACAAGTGGCAAAGCAATTCGAATCAATGTTTGTGAACATGATGCTCAGCTCTATGCGCCAAGCAAACGAAGTATTAGGTAAAGATTCTATGTTTAACTCGCAAGAGACGGATTTTTATCAGGACATGTATGATGAACAATTAAGTTTAACTCTGTCCCAACAAGGTGGATTCGGCGTTGCTGATGTTTTATACGAACAATTAAAATCAAAAGCATCAAGCCCTGAAGATTTAGCATCCATTCAATTAAATACTATTGATGAAGCAAATCAAGGCTTTAATCTTGGTGACAACTCCATTCGAACACTGAACGATAAAGATTACAAAGGATTAGATCATTATAAACATTTAAATCCATTGGATATTTTTATTAATAAACCCAAACTTGGAAAAACCGATTCAACCGCTCAAGAATATCATGAAAAACGCACCATTGACTCACCTATGGATTTTGTAAAAACACTCTGGCCAATGGCAAAAGATGCAGCAGAAAACTTAAATATCAATCCTAAAATTTTATTAGCTCAAGCAGCATTAGAAACCGGATGGGGTCAAAAAATATTTAACAATAATGATGGAGAAATAAGTTTTAATTTATTTGGTATTAAAAGCAAAGATTCATGGGAAGGCAAAACAGCAGAAGTCATGACTCATGAATATGAAAACGGAATCAAAAAAAATGTAATGGATGAGTTTAGAGTCTATGATAATTTTTCTGAATCGTTTAAAGATTATGTTGAATTTATTAAAGGCAGTGAACGTTATCAAAATGCCCTAGCCAACCCAAATCAATACATTGAAAATATTCAACAATCTGGGTACGCAACGGATCCTAATTATAGCCAAAAAATTCGCGCCATCTCCAAAAGCGCCATGTTTAATGAAATGATTTTGGCGATGGATATCTCAAGCAGTGATACTGATAAAGGAGAGTTCTAATGAGCGTTTCTTTATTGAGTATCGGTATTTCAGGCTTGCAAGCCAATCAAAAGCAACTTGCAACAACTGGGCATAATATTTCAAATGCCACAACCGCAGGCTACACAAGACAAGAAGTGGTAACTCATACAGCCAATGCTCAATACACTGGCGCAGGCTATATTGGCGCAGGGGTGGAAGTCACTCAAATTAGACGCATTACAGATGAATTTTTAACTGCCGAAATTCGCGACAGCACTCAAAGTTTTAATTCTCTGGAATCTTACGAAACCAATGTCGAACAGATAGATCGATTAATGGCGGATGAACGAACGGGTTTGACTCCCGCATTGGCTGAATTTTTTGCAGCAGCACAATCCTCGGCAGATAATCCAGCTTACATTCCAACAAGACAGGTATTTATTGGACAAGCTCAGTCATTAGCTGATCGATTTAATACCATTCATGAAAAACTCAATTCACAAAACGAAGTCATAAACGGGCAAGTGTTGGCATTAACAGATGAAATTAATGTGCTTGCAGAAGGCATTGCTGAGTTAAATCAAAGTATTGCATTTTCAACAGGGAATTTAGATTACAAAGCGCCTAATGACTTACTAGACAAACGAGATGAATTGGTAAGAGAGTTATCCGAAAAGATCAATATTGAAGTAATTGATAACGATGGTATTTACGATATTTCAATAGGTAATGGGCAGTCATTGGTTTTGAAATTTGATACAGGACGGTTGGACACCATTGCTGGAGATACTGATCCATCAAGAAAAGATGTCACGTTCACTTCTCCTACTGAACAATTAAATTTAACTGAAAAAATTACTGGGGGACAACTAGGCGGATTACTTACTTTTCGTGCTCAAATGTTAGATACCTCTATGAATGCCCTTGGTCGTGTTGCCATTGCTATTTCTTCTGAATTAAACGAACAACACAGACTAGGCTTGGATCTAGATGGGAATTTTGGTGAGGATATTTTTCAAGATTTAAACGCACCTGAATTAACTCGTGATCGTGTTCAAGCAAGTAGCGAAAATCAAATGCCCAATGACAGAATACTAAGCGTAGAGATCACCGACAATACACTGCTGACTACTTCAGATTATGAATTGAAATTCACTGGCCCAAAAGATTTTGAATATAAAGTAACAAGAATCAGCGATGATACCGTTGTAAAAGAAGGCGCATTTATGGGGTCTTTCCCTGAAAGCATAGAGTTTGAAGGCTTAAAACTCACTTTAGAAGCAGGGTCGTTTCAAGCAAAAGATGTGTTTCGAATTCAACCATTACGCCATGCAGCCGCACAATTTAAAGCTGTCATTGCTGAACCCTCTCAAGTTGCCCTTGCAATGCCAGTCAAAGCAAGCACTAGTTTAGGCAATCAAGGCTCTGGAGTGATTGACCAAGGTGTCATGATCAGTAAAGATACTGCCATGTTTAAAGAAGGCAATGATTTATCTCCTCCTTTAATTGTTGTGTTTGAAAGTGATAATCGGTATTCCATTTTTGACAACACAGACCCGTTAAATCCAAAATCGTTAAACCCGCCCTTGGAACATTTAAACTTTGTGCCAGGAGTAAGTAACGCAATTATGCCCGAGGATGATGGCTCAACATTATTGCAATCTTTTCGAGGTGGGTTACCTGTAAGGCCATTTTATCAAGATGTGAATGACGAAGTCACAACCCCAACCAATGGTTTTAACCCTGAACGCATTTATATTTCTAGAACTGACCCAATCACTAAAGTTGTAACTCAAGATCCTGTACTTTCATTGCCTGGAGGATTGCCGGCCAATGAAACCGCTGCACGATTAAATACCATTGAAGGCGTGAATGCTCGTGCAAGTAATCAAGTTGTGATGACAAATTTCACTTCTGGCACCCCACCCTATGCCCCTGACAATCCTATGGATATTTACATCAATGGTGTTGAAATCACTCAAACAAATTTCGGTCCGTCTCAAAGTGATTTTTTAGCAGGTTTTGAAGAGATCGTACCAGACCCCATTACGCCGGATTTTATTGCAAATCGAATCAACCATAATGTCGAATTACAAAATCTAGGATTTACTGCGAAAAGTGACGGTGAAACAGTGACCATTTTTCAACATATTGGATTAGATATTGAAATTGAAATGAAAGGTGATCGCAGCGATCCATCGTTATCGGTGCCTGGAGATAGCTTTGAAGTTGGCAATGGGGAGTTGATCAATTTAACCAATGTTGGCGAGAGTACGCGCGGTTTATTATCTAAAAATGCAGGGTTTAATTTTGATGATGCAGGACCTTATTTATACGAATTTAATCTACCAGGTTACGGCACAAAACAAATTGAGATCACCGGTTCGTTTGCAACTGGCGATGAAGTCATGCAAGCAATTCACGAACAAATTAATGAACAAATTCCCTACCCTGCCGATATAAAAGTATCAATCACTAATAAAGGCAACTTAAGTTTTCAAACGTTTCAAACCTTAAAGGGCTGGAGCACCAATGATTCTGAAAAAATCACCATTGGGGGCAAACTTGATGTGGTTTTAGCTGACGGACTGACGATGAACACTGAACCACCTTTTGGTAATTTATTCTCAGGCACTCCCGAAGCACTTCCCATTTTTCCTGGATTTCAATTTAATATTAATGGGCGCCCAGAAGAAGGCGATCAATTTACAATTGATTTTAACCACGATGGATCCAGTGATAATCGAAATGCATTGCAAATGGTTGCGATTGAATTAAAAGATGTGTTGAACAAACAAAATGGTGGACAGACATTAAATGAATCGTACTCAGAATTAGTCAGCAAAGTCGGTACAAGAACGCGACAAATACAAATTAATAAAGAAGCCGCACAATCGGTTTTAGAACAAAACACCAATGATCGTGATGCTGTAAGTGGCGTCAATTTAGATGAAGAAGCAGCCAAACTCATTCGTTTTGAAACGGCGTATAATGCTGCTGCTCAAGTAATCAAAATTGCACAATCATTATTTGATACGCTGATTTCAACTTTCAGATAATCATTATCAGATAACCATTAATTGAACAGATAATTTAAGCGAGACTGCTATGACAGGACGTATTTCAACCAATCAAATTTTTGGTCAGGGTATCAATAAAATGATGTCACTCACTCAGGCGGTGAATGACACGCAATTAAAAATTTCAACAGGTAAGCGAATTTTAACCCCCGCAGATGATCCTGTCGCGTCTACTCGTGTGCTACAACTTGACCAAGAAATTGCTTTGACTAATCAATATCAAAATAACACCATTTATGTCACATCACGCTTACAACAAGAAGAAGGCATTATTTCAGGCATTGAAGATGGCATTTCAAGAATCAGAGAATTAACGGTTGCAGCAGGTAACGGCGCGTACACGATGGATGATCGAAAATCCATTGCACTTGAAGTCAAACAACGTGTTGAAGAATTATTCACCAACATGAACAAAAAAGATTCAAATGGTGAATATTTATTTTCTGGATTTAATGGACAAACACAACCCTTTGTTAAAAATCCAGGTGGTGGATACAAATATCAAGGTGATGAAGGACAGCGATTTTTACAAATTGCCACCACAACCACAGTTGCAACCAGTGATTCAGGAAAATCATTATTTTTAGATATTGACGCCACGAAAAATACATTTAATACCTACGGGTTTGATACCAACACAGGTAAACCGACACCAGTAATTTCCTCTGGCATCACAACAGACCAAGAAAAACTTGATGCGTTATTTCCAGATGATGCAATTATAGAATTTAATCACGAGTTTGATGTAGAGCCTCCAAAAGCCAATTACACCGTTAGAAGACGCAGCGATAATCATGTGATAGACGGCTTAAATAATGTGCCTTTTTCAAGTAATGGCACCATTGAGTTTTCAGGCATGCAAATATCCATTACAGGCTCACCCAATACTGGGGACAACTTTGTAATTCAAACCACGCAAAAACAGGGCATTTTAGATACCTTTGAAAAATTCTTATACGGCCTTGAAAACCTGGAAGATAATCCAGATGACAGAAATACCTTAAGCAATTTACTGGATGACACGCTAACAAATTTGGATAGCACAACGGTTAATATTTCTGAAGTTCGCGCGCAAATCGGTGCAAGACTTAACACAACGGAATCTACGGAAAACTTACATGCCGAATTAAAACTAGTGGCACAAGAAGTAAGATCCAAAATTGCAGACATCGATTTTGCTGAGGCCGTCAGTCAATTACAAATGGAAAGTTTTGTTTTAGAGGCTTCTCAACAATCTTACGCAAAAGTCACTGCATTAAGTTTGTTTGATTATTTAAGGTAAATGCTTTTAATTTTCACTTGAATTTAAACGCGTTTAGCACAACAATTCGTCCTTTTAAAACTGGATGACTGTATGCTTCGTTTTGCAGCCCAATGGCAAAATCAAGATGCCATTTTAATTGCTTGGCCTCACCTAAACACAGATTGGCAACCTTGGTTTGAACAGGTGAATCAAACCTATATTGAATTAGTTAGTAAAATCAGCCCGATTACCAAGATGATCGTCTTAATTGATGATTGTTTAGATCAAATCAGCATCGAGCAATCTTTATTATCTGAACAAGTCAACTTACAAAATATCCGTTTTATCAATATTAATTATGATGATACCTGGGCACGTGATTTTGGGGTGATCACCCTAACTGATACTCAAAACAAAGTTATTCCACAAAGTTTAAATTTTACGTTTAATGCTTGGGGCGATAAATTTGGCAGTTCACAGGACAATCAAATTAATTCCAAACTCGAAGCAATCCAGTTTTTCAATCAACCTTTAAAAAATATTGATTTTATTTTAGAAGGCGGAAGCATTGAAACAGATGGAAAAGGCACATTATTAACCAGTGAAATTTGCCTGTTAAATCCCAATCGTAATAAACATTTAAGCAAGCAACAGATCGAACAACAACTGATTGAACACTTAAATGTTAAGCGTGTTTTATGGTTACAATCTGGTCACTTAGCTGGAGACGATACCGATGCACACATTGACACCCTTGCACGATTTGTAAACGAAAACACTATTGTGTTTCAAGGTTGCACCGATAAAAATGATGAGCATTTTGATGCATTAACCGAAATGAAGTTTGAACTTGAATCATTTAAAACACTAGATGGCTGTGCATATAATTTAATCGAACTTCCCTTAGCACAAGCTCAATTTGATGCAGATGGTGAACGGCTACCAGCTAGTTACGTGAATTTTTTAATCAGTCATCAACATATATTTGTCCCTATTTATCAATGTGACAATGATAAAATTGTAATTGAGTTATTAACAAAAAAACTACCACAATACACAATTGTGCCTGTTAATTGCAGAACCTTGATTGAACAATTCGGCTCTTTGCACTGTATTACCATGCAATTGCCTCAACACACATTAAACCCTGAATTTTAAAAAAACCTATGAAAAATACATTAAAAGTCGGTGTTGTTCAACAATGCTGCAATGACAATCAACAAGACAATCACAACCATAGTGAATCTCAAATTCGTAAACTGGCTAAAGATGGTGCGCAATTAATTCTGTTACAAGAATTACATTCTGGTTTATATTTTTGCCAAACAGAAAACACCGATCACTTTGATCAAGCAGAAGCCCTTGATGGAAAATCGGCACAGCATTTTAGTGCGATTGCTTTAGAGTTGGATATTGTTTTAGTGATCAGTATTTTTGAAAAAAGAAGTGCAGGTTTGTATCACAATACAGCCTTGGTGATTGACAAACATCTAGGTGTCATTGGTAAATATCGAAAAATGCACATTCCTGATGATCCAGGATTTTATGAAAAATTTTATTTTACCCCTGGGGATCATCAAAACCCGTTTTTGCCGATTCAGACAAGTGTCGGAAAATTGGGTGTCTTAGTTTGCTGGGATCAATGGTATCCTGAGGCGGCTCGTTTAATGGCCTTAAAAGGCGCTGAAATTTTATTGTACCCAACTGCAATTGGCTGGGACTTAAACGACGAGTCTGATGAACAAATTCGTCAACAAAACGCATGGCAAATTATTCAGCAATCTCATGCTGTGGCAAACGGTGTGCCTGTGGTTGTAGCTAATCGTGTAGGATTTGAAAAAAGTGAAGCGGCTGTCGATGATAATGATGGCATTAAATTTTGGGGAAATAGTTTTATTTGTGGGCCTCAAGGTGAAATATTAGTAAAAGCTGATAGTGAATCTCAAACCACACTTTTAGCGGACTTAGATATGCAGCGTAGTGAAAACGTCAGAAGAATTTGGCCTTTTTTGCGAGACCGTAGAATTGATGCTTATAATGATTTAACTCAACGATTTAGAGATTAAAAAAAAGGCTTCTTGCCAAAACAAGAAGCCTTTTTTGTTGCTAAAATAGAAAACCTATTTTTTAGCTTTTTCTTTAGTAGCCTTTGAGTCTTTTTTTACAACTTTGACTTTTTTATCATCAATGATCCATTTACCACTTTCAAACGTCGCCTTCCAACCCGTGGCTTTTCCATCCACTTCTGTCATAACGTATTGTTCTTTATTTTTACGACTATAACGAATTACCGTTGGATTACCTGCTTTGTCTTTCACAGGTGCACTGAATAAAAATTCATACTTAGGATCAATGGCATCTTTGTGTGGTAAAATTTCTTTCACCAAAGGCGGTCGGGTTTCACGATTTTTAGGAAACTGGCTTGCAGCTAAAAACATTCCAGCGGCACCATCTCTTAAAATATATGTGTCATCCACCTTCACACATTTAAGCTCAGGCATTGGCACTGGGTCCATTTTAGGTGGCGCTGCTTCTCCGTTTCTCAACAGTTTACGGGTGTTTTTACACTCTTCTGCCGTACAACCAAAATACTTACCAAAACGACCATCTTTTAATTGCATTTCATGACCGCATTTGTCGCAGTCTAATGAAGGACCATCATAACCTTTAATTTTGTACTCACCCGCTTCAACATGAAACCCTTCACAATCTGGATTATTACCACAAATATGTAATTTGCGTTTTTCATCGATTAGGTAACTTTCCATTGCTGTGCCACAAATATCACAACGACGTTTATTCATTAGTGCTTTTGTTTCGGCAGATTCATCTTCTGCGTCTAAATCAACAATTTCATCTCCACTAACTAAGTTGATCGTTGATTTACAACGTTCTTTTGGAGGCAATGCATAACCCGAACAACCTAAGAAAACCCCTGTTGTGCCTGTACGAATCGTCATCGGGCGCGAACAAGTTGGACATTCAATATCAGTTAAAGTCGGTTCATTCAAACGCATTCCACCTTCTTCACCAGATGCTTTTTCAAGTTGTTTGGTAAAGTCTAAATAGAATTCATTTAATACATCTTTCCAATTTTTTTGACCTTTAGCTACGTCATCTAAACGCTCTTCCATTGACGCTGTAAAATTGTAATTTAATAATTCGTTGAAGCTTTCATCTAAACGAGAGGTAACAATATCCCCCATTTTTTCGGCAAAGAAACGACGACTTTCAACTTTGGCATAACCACGATCTTGAATCGTAGAAATAATCGATGCATAAGTAGATGGTCGGCCAATACCTCGTTTTTCTAATTCTTTTACTAATGCAGCCTCTGTAAAACGCGCGACTGGTTTTGTAAAATGTTGTTTGGGTAATACTTCAACTAACTCTAACTTATCCGATACATTCACATCTGGTAAAATTACATCTTCTTCTTTTTTACCACCTGGCGGTAATACACGAGTGTGACCATCAAATTTTAAAATACGACCTTTTAGCCTACATTCAAATTCACTGGCTTGAACAATAATATTTGAGCTTAAATATTTTGCCGGTGTCATTTGGCAAGCCAAAAAACGCGCCCAAATTAAATGATACAAACGAAGTGCGTCATTTTCTTGAGAAACTAAATCGTCTTTGGTTAATTCAACATTCGATGGACGAATCGCCTCATGGGCCTCTTGCGCGCCTTCTTTACTACCATAACGAATTGGCTCTGCGGGCAAATATTCTTCCCCATATTGCCCATTAATATAATCACGCGCACTTTCAACTGCCTCAGCACTTAAATTTGTAGAGTCAGTACGCATATAAGTAATATAACCGCCTTCATATAAACGTTGTGCCATCATCATGGTTTTTTTCACACTAAAACCTAAGCGCGTACTTGCAGCCTGTTGAAGCGTTGAAGTAATAAAAGGTGCTGAAGGTTTTGAGCTTGTTGGACGATCTTCACGCGCTTTAATAATAAAGTCACTTGCGTTTAATACGGCAACTGCGGCATCACTTTGTTCTTTATTGGTTGGCTTATAAGCAGAGTCACCCTGTCGTGCTACTTCTAACAATAACTGCTTATTTTTGTAATTGGTATTAACTTGGCAATCCCAGAACTCTTCGGGAATGAATGCACGAATTTCACGTTCACGCTCAACCACTAATTTAGCTGCAACCGATTGAACTCGACCCGCACTTAAACCACGAGCCACTTTTGCCCATAAAAGTGGTGAAACCATGAAGCCAACAACCCGATCTAAAAATCGACGTGCTTGTTGAGCATTCACCATTGCCATATCTAACTCGCCTGGCTTTTCAAAGGCTTCTGTAATTGCTTTTTTGGTAATTTCATTAAACACAACGCGCTTGTATTTTTCAGGAGCGGCAGCAATAGATTCGCGCAAATGCCACGCAATGGCCTCCCCCTCTCTATCCAAATCGGTCGCGAGATAGACAAAATCAGCGTTTTCAGCTAATTTTTTTAATTCGGCAACGACTTTTTCTTTGCCTGGTAAAATTTCGTATTTGGCTTCCCAGTCTTTTTCAGGATTGACCCCCATACGATTGATTAATTGTTCTTTTGCTTTTTTCGCTTTATGAATAACTTTTTGATCAGGCGAAAGTTTACGTGTGATCGCTGCAGCTTTTGCGCGCTCTTTTGGATCCACTGGTTCTGATTTAGCAGAAGTTGGCAAATCTCGAATGTGACCAATTGATGATTTAACTACAAAATTTGAACCAAGATATTTATTAATCGTTTTGGCTTTTGCAGGTGACTCGACAATAACTAATGATTTACCCATGACGTTATATATTTCCAATTCTTTTCGTAATTTTTTGTATTAACTGTAGATGCATTTTTACAATTTAGCGTTAATTGAACGTAATATAATGCACTATTTTATCGCAAAGGACGCATCCTTATGGACAAATTCGCGCAGACTATCGCCTTTTTCCCCCCGCGGGGTCAAGATTTTTTAAAAAATAAATTTCTAACTGCTAAGCTTAAGAATGTGAGATTTTGCGATAGAGGTATCATTATGCTATTTGTTGTACTTGGATTTATACTATTTTTCTTACTGGTTTCTGGGCTATGGTTTAGCAAACAAATCTTACACAGAGAAGAGCTTGCCAAAAAAGCAAGATCCAAAGCGCGCACCGTCAAACAACAGATTACCGACATTGAAGATATTTGCACCACCTTAAATATGTATGATGCAAATGTCAGCCTTCTTACTACTATATATAGTCATATCATATCCCTGATGCAAAAAGTCATCTCACTTGAAAACACCCAAGAAAATCACATTTTACTCGAACACTACGAAAATAAAAAAAATAAACTAGCAGAAACTTTGCCTATTAAAGTTGGTGTACCTGAAAATGATCACCAAATCAGTATTTTAAAACGACATACAGGTAAAGCAATTACCTATTTAAAGGGATTTATTGCACAAGGATTATTAAACGAATATGAAGGATCTGAACATATTACACGCTTAAGGCGCCTCAAAGTGCAATCTGAAGTCGATGCATTTTTATTACAAGGGAACAAATGCGAACAAAAATACGACAAAATCACAGCCGCATCTTATTACAAACATGCAAAAGAATTATTACTAAGTACGGATGTTAATTTTGACAATCAAACTGAACAAATCAAAAGTATTTCAAAAAAAATATCTAAAATTTTTAATTCAGAAGAAGAAGAGAAAAAACGAGAAAAAGAAAAACGCTTAGAAAGGGAAGAGAACTCCCACCCATTAACAACAGTAAAAAAAACTGAAGGTAACGATGGGAACGAATGAGGAATATTAAAGAGTCAAACTTATTAGACTCTTTATAAATAATTAATATTGAATGGTGCTTTTTTGCTCAGACAGCTCATTGATCACTTTTAAAGAGATACTGGCACCTACACTTCCAAAAAACTTTTCAAATGGATCTTGCTGCACAGTAAAATCAATCACTTGTGATACCCCGGCCTCTCTTGTGATATCTCCTAATGTTTTAAAACCATCAATCAATCCTAATTCTAAAGCTTGCTCTCCACTCCAAAACAATCCTGAGAACATCTTACTGTTTTCAACTAATCGATCTGCTCTACCTTCTTTTACTTTTGCAATAAATTGGTCATGAACGGTTTGTAAAGTTTTAGCAAATAATTCACGCTCGGCCTCATCTACGGGAGAAAATGGATCTAAAAACCCTTTATGCTCACCTGAAGTAAATTTACGACGCTCAATACCAAGCTTTTCAATCAGACCTTCAAAGCCAAAACCTGCAGCAGTAACACCAATTGAACCAACAATACTGGCCGGGTCAGAATATATTTCATCTGCTGCTACCGCAATAAAGTAAGCACCACTTGCTCCGGTATCACTTATTACCGCATAAACTTTCTTTGAAGGATAAAGTGCTTTTAATCGATATATTTCATTATTTACATAATTAGATTGCACCGGTGATCCACCTGGAGAATTAATCAATAGCACAATCACTTTTGAATCTTTATGTTTAAACGCTTTTTGTAAACCTTTGTTAATATCTGATGCATTGGCTTGCTCACCATCAGCAATAGTGCCTTTGATACTGACAACGGCAACATGCCCTCCAGTACTGATTGTTGTTTTATCTGCACCTTGATCACTTAATCCAATTAAAGCAAACACAACAAACATCACCAAAATATATTTCACAACCCTCAAAGCAATTTTCCACCGCCGACTTGAACGCTGTTCTTTAATGACTTGATTAAGGGTCAACCCCATCATATCAATTTGTTTTGACATAATTGCCATTTGGTCATTTTTGGAATCAGGTTGTGCATTTTGTTCTAAATTCGAATCATTCAACATTATGGTTTCCTATTTTGTGCTGTTTTTTCGGGTAAGTTATTTAACACTTGCAGTAATTTATTATCAAGGGGCGCTTTAATTTCCATTGACTCTCTTGTATCCGGATGAGGGAATCGCAATGAAGCGGCATGTAAAAACAATCGTTTGACCCCTACTGATTTTGCAATTTTATTTGTTGGTTCATCACAATATTTTACATCACCAATAATAGGGTGTCCTTGAGAGGCGCAATGTACACGTATCTGATGGGTTCGACCTGTAATCGGCGAAGCCTCAACCCACGTGTATCGCTCGTATCTCTTAAGAATTCTAAAGCGAGTTTGTGAGGATTTACCTTCTTCATCCACAACAACAATTCGCTCACCACCTTGTAAATCATTCTTTTTAAGAGGGGCATCGACTAAAGTCACGCGATTGGGCCAAGTACCTTTTACAAAGCACCAATATTGTTTATTGACTTTTTTGGCTCTAAAACATTCATGCAAATAAGTTAATGCGGAGCGCTTTTTAGCTAGTAGGACAACACCTGAAGTATCTCGATCCAACCGATGCACTAATTCTAGGTAACGTTGCTCTGGAAAAATTTGTCTTAAGGACTCAATCAATCCTAAGCTAATGCCAGATCCACCATGCACTGCAAGTCCAGAAGGTTTGTTAATCACTAAAATAAAATCATCTTGATATAAGATACTATCTAAAATTTGATCTTTCATGAACAAACCTGCCGTTGCGATTGGCTTCACGGTTTTCTCATCCATTTTAACAGGAGCAAGTCGAATGATGTCACCTTCTTGCAGACGGTAATCGGGTTTAACACGTTTTTTGTTCACTCTTACTTCACCTTTACGGCAAAGTTTATAAACGTGGCTTTTGGGAACGCGTTTCAATAATGTTAATAAATAATTATCGACGCGTTGATTATGATGATTTTCATCAATGTCCAAATATTGGACAACACTAAATTTGGGGTCTAATTTACTCATCTGCATAGTTTAATGCATATAGATGTTTGAAGCATAAGGTTTTTACTGCTATATTCCATTCACCTTGGAAAAAGATCAGTTGTACATAAAAATTTTGATCTTCGCACTTTAATTTATCGAGCACCAAGCTAGGCAACAAGCCAAAAATTATATGGAACTCTACACTTATGTAGTTCCTTTACAAACCATACCAAGATATTGCTTGCTTATGGTTTGTGCTGATGAAAGCAGCGGACAATTATGGATGCAGAGGTCGCTTTTTTGCACCGAGATTAAGCCATAAATAAAAAGAGCAACTACAGGAAGCCTGAATTAATAAAGATTTCAGTGACATTAATTCCTAACATCAGACTCTATCCGCATGACAAAGAACATCAGGCCAATTTTATTACATGACACAAACTGTCAATCACTTTGTAACTACAACATAGATACATTGTACATTTAACCGCCAGAGGTACTAAATCTGGGGTTGCGCGTGAGCGCAGGTAATTTAATTGCCAAGCACAAATCCGGCAAGCGATAACTTGTTTAATCGAGTAAAATCGCATGAAAAGAATGCTAATTAATGCAACTCAATCTGAAGAGTTGCGTGTTGCCCTTGTTGATGGGCAAAGAATGTACGACCTAGATATCGAATCAGGTTTTCGTGAGCAAAAAAAAGCCAATATATATAAAGGCAGAATCACCCGTATTGAACCCAGCTTAGAAGCCGCATTCGTTGACTTCGGGGCAGAACGTCATGGATTTCTTCCACTTAAAGAAATCTCTCGCGAATACTACAAAGACGGCGCACCATCGGGTCGTATCTCAATTAAAGATGCCCTTGCTGAAGGCACGGAAGTAATTGTTCAAGTTGATAAAGAAGAGCGTGGCAACAAAGGCGCAGCTTTAACAACTATGATCAGTCTAGCTGGTCGTTATTTAGTATTAATGCCTAACAACTCAAGAGCTGGCGGTATTTCACGTCGCATTGAAGGCGAAGAGCGCCAACAGTTACGCGAAGCATTAAATGGCGTAAGCATCCCAAAAGGTATGGGCATCATTGTTCGTACTGCAGGAATTGGTAAAAGCAGCGAAGATTTACAAAACGATTTAAACTTTTTGTTATCCATTTGGGATTCAATCAAAGAAGAGAACGCTAAAAAACCAGCGCCATTTTTGATCCTTGCAGAAAGCAACATCATCATGCGTTCGATCCGTGATCACTTACGCAAAGACATCTCTGAAGTATTAATTGATAACAAAGAAACTTACGATTATGCCATCGCATTTTTACGTAAAGTGATGCCTCATTACGAAGCTCGCGTTAAATTATACGAAGATGATGTGCCATTGTTTAACCGTTACCAAGTTGAATCTCAAATTGAGACTGCTTTCCAGCGTGAAGTTAAATTACCCTCTGGCGGCTCAATCGTTATTGATCCGACAGAAGCATTAGTTTCAATCGATATTAACTCGGCTCGTGCTACAAAAGGCACCGATATCGAAGAAACCGCTTTTAATACAAACATTGAAGCGGCCGAAGAAATTGCTCGTCAATTGCGTTTACGTGATATGGGCGGACTGATTGTGATTGATTTCATCGATATGGCACAGTCTCGTCATCAACGTGAAGTTGAAAACAAAATCAAAGAAGTCGCTGAAGCGGATCGCGCACGCATCCAAATTGGTCGTATCTCTCGTTTTGGCCTATTAGAAATGTCACGCCAACGTTTGCGCCCATCTTTGAGTGAATCAAACGGCATTACCTGCCCGCGTTGTTCAGGTCAAGGTTCAATCCGTGATGTTAAGTCATTATCTTTAGCGATCTTACGCTTAATCGAAGAAGAGTCCGCAAAAGAACGCACCGCTCAAATTCGTACTATCGTGCCATTACAAGTAGCCACTTACTTGTCTAATGAAAAACGTGCGGAAATTTTTGAAATTGAAAAACGCAATAAAGTTCATGTATTAATTGTGCCAAATCCACACATGGAAACTCCGCATTATGAAGTAATTCGCCTACGTGATGACGATGAAACGGTTTCTCATCCTGAGGATAGCTTCGCAATTAAACTTGAAGACAACACTAACGCAGAACAAGAAGAAGTACTACAGCATAAAACACATCATCAAGAAGCGGCTATTAGCTCGACGATTGCAAATGCTCCTACACCTGTACAAGCCACAACTGCAGTACCTGCGGTAGCAGAAAGTAAAAAAACAGGAGGCTTTTGGTCGAAAATAAAATCAATCTTCAGCTCAGATGAAACAAGCGACACAAAAAAGACCACATCAACGAAAAAAGAAGACTACCAGAATCGTCGTAATTCAAACAAAAAGCCAAACAACCGCAATAGCCGCAACAATCGCAATAGCCGCAACAATCGCAACGAACGTTACGACAATAAGAACGATGTAAAACCAAATATTGCAGCTGAAAAACCGACTCAAGCAAATGAAAAATCAACTGTTCAAGAGTCAAAAAACGCAAGACCTAAAAAAGACACACGCAATCGTCGCAACAACCGTACGAACCAACCTGAAGGTACTGAAAAAACCGTCCCTTCAAAAAATCGCCGTCCAGAACGTGACGAACAAGGTCGCATTGATAACAAAGATGTAGGTGCGAATCGTAAGCAACGCTCTCCAAATCGTCGCAAACGCCCTGAGTCAAAACCAAAAGTTACAGAAGCTAATGCGGGTTCATTTTTAGAAGAAAATACTGCAAACGTTGCTGCTGTTGAAGTTCAGTCAACAGAATCAACTAAACCGGTTGAAGCTAAAAAAACAGCAGTTAAAGATGGAGCCCTTAAAACAGAAAAAGCACCTAAGCCTGAAAAAGTGTCTAAGTCTGAAAAGACGGCTGAAAAAGTAGCTGAGAAAAAAGAAGTAAAAGCAGAACAAGCACCAAAAGTGGCTACGACTCCTAAAATCAAACCAAGTGCCGAGCCTGAAAAAGCCCCCGTTGCTAAAGCAGAACCTGTTGCAGATAACAAACCAGCAGTAAAAGAAGCGAAAGCAGATGCACCTAAACCACGCAAACGCGCTCGCGCCTATAACGACCCACGCGAAGTTAAGCGTCGTGAATTAGAAGCAGCAGCAAAGAATAATTCTCAACCAGAATTATTTGATAACCAATCTGAAAAAGATAAATCAGCTAACTGATTATAAAAAGCAGCACTGAAAAGTGCTGCTTTTTTGTATTTGCCTATGACACCTGAACTATTATTAGAAACCACAAAAACAACGATGCCCTTTGGTAAATATAAAGGCAAGCTTATCTGTGATATTCCTGAGCATTATTTAATTTGGTTTTCAAAAAAAGGCTTTCCAGCTGGTAAATTGGGTGCATTAATGCAATTAATGATCGAAATTCGCATTAATGGATTAGAACACTTACTTGAACCATTAAAAAATAAATAAAATCTCATTAAAAAACTTCTATGTTTACCCTACCTAACGGCATCCAGTACCAACTCCAACTTTCTGCTAAACGAAAATCCATTTCTATTCAAATTCATTTCCAAGATGTAATTGTCAAAGCACCAACCGATGCTGATCAAAATTACATTCATAACTTTGTACTCAGTAAACAAGAATGGATAAAACGAAAAATGATTGGAGTTAAACCAGATATTGACTTCAATCAATACCAATTAAATGGTTTGGTTTGGTATATGGGAAAACAATATAAAATCTTATGCAATACCAAGCAAAAAAACATTGGACTACTGCTAAATAATGAAATCACACTCAAAGCAAACCCTAATGATGCAACCCAAATTCAACAACAATACTTAAAGTGGTTACACCATCAAGCAAATCGTATGATGCCTGATTTAGTGACTCACTGTCTTACTCGACTTAACGACAACAAACATCCGAAAGTAAAATCCATTACATGCAAGCGTACTCAATCAAAATGGGGGCACTGTACCAGTGATCAACGATTGCAATTTAATTGGATCATTTTGATGGCTCCGCCGATGATACTGGAATATTTAATTTGTCATGAAATCGCACACTTAATTGAAAAAAACCACTCCAAAAAATTTTGGCGATTAACTCACTCTTTATGTGAGCACACTCAATACGCTGAACAATGGCTCAAGAAAAATGCAGAAGTGCTCATGCGAGCTTAAAACTCCTTTACAACCTTTGTCATTCAAGTAAGTATTGGGATAACTTATTCATAATTTTCTGGTAATTTCCGTGAACATTTTAACTCAATTAAAAACCATGACAGAGATAGTTGCCGATACTGGTGACATTGATGACATTCAAAGACTTACCCCTCAAGATGCCACCACTAACCCATCATTAGTATTAAAAGCGATTCAATCGGGTCTATATGATGAATACATCGTACAATTACGCAAAGAATTCTCTCAAATAAGCGATATTACCAATCGTTTAATCGTTAAAATTGGAACCAATATTTTTAATAGTATTTCAGGCTTAGTCTCTACAGAAGTGGATGCCAGATATTCATTTGATATTGAAAAAACAATTATTCAAGCTAAAGAAATAATTGAACTTTACAAATTAGAAGGCGTGGACACATCAAGAATATTAATTAAAATTGCAGCAACATGGGAAGGAATACAAGCGGTTAATATTTTAGAATCACAGGGTATTCATTGTAATGTCACACTCATTTTTTGTGACACCCAAGCTTTTGCTGCGGCAGATGTTAATGCAACACTTATATCTCCATTTGTTGGGCGAATTACAGACTGGTATCAAGCACAGGGACAGAAAATTGAAAACGGCGTAAATGATCCAGGCGTAAAATCGGTTAAAAGTATTTACGAACAATTTAAATCACAAGGCATTCAAACCATTATTATGGGAGCGAGCTTTCGAAATACTGGGCAAATTATTCAATTAGCAGGTTGTGATAAATTAACCATCAGCCCAGTACTTCTTGATGAATTAAAACAGATAGAACAACCACTAACACGCCAACTTAAAGCACAAACATCATCAGTTAGAAACAAAGCACTCGACAAACAGTCTTTTATAGCGGCCATGGAACAAAACACAATGGCCAAAGAAAAACTCGCCCAGGGTATTGAAGGATTCATCAATGACCAAATCAAATTAGAGACGTTAATTAGTATTTATTAATCATCGTGTAGAAATGTTAAACTTATCCCCATACAAAAAATTAATTACTTTATAATTTTTAAACACTTTCAAAATTAGTATTGATATGAATAGACCCAAAAGCACCATAGTATTATGCAACCCGAAAAGCCCATCAAATGTGGGTGCAGTTATGCGGGCGGCAGGCTGCTATGCATCTGAAGCAATTTATTACAC
The DNA here is from genome assembly GCF_045862395.1 of Marinicellulosiphila megalodicopiae. NCBI lineage: Bacteria > Pseudomonadati > Pseudomonadota > Gammaproteobacteria > Oceanospirillales > Marinicellulosiphila > Marinicellulosiphila megalodicopiae. Next base: position 1,569,813 of record NZ_AP023087.1, on the reverse strand, counting down.
AGGTGATCGGTTTGAACGCGCACAAAAATACCAACAAGACACCAAAAATCACAGCCAAACAATCCCCTTAAATAAAATCGAAAACATTCAAACATTAAAAACAAGTAAATCAAAAATCGTTTGTATTGAATTAGTTGAAGGAGCAATTGCTTTACCAGACTTTAAACACCCCGAACAGGCTATTTATGTATTTGGTCCAGAAGATGGATCCATTGATCTGTCAATTGTAAAATCAGCAGACCATGTTGTATATATTCCAACCATTGGTTGCATGAATTTAGCAGCAACAACCAATGTTGTGCTTTATGACCGAATGGCTAAACAAAAAAAACCAATCGATCACGATGCATTAATTAAGAAAAGTCGTGATGTAAATAACCATTTAAAGATTGATAAATAATTATTGTTTTTGATTGAAAATATCATACTCAGGTTGATAAATATCACTTTGCATTTTAAATGCACCCATTACACTATGGAAAATATTTTGATGAGTGTGAGATTCTTTTTCCAACAACTGAGCTTCAGTAATTTGATGCGACGCTTTAAAGGTATCAGACATCCAAACAATAAAAGGGATATCAATTTGTACATCAGGAGCAAACTGCTTTGGTGTACCATGCAAATACAACCCCGACTCCCCTAGAGACTCACCATGATCCGAAGCATAAATCATAACTGTCGAATAATCATTCAGTTGCTTTAATTGCTCAATAACGGATGTCAAAACAAAGTCAGTATAATAAATTGTATTATCATAGGCATTTATCAACGATTGTTCGCTACAAGTATTAAGTTCGACAGACTTGCAAACTGGCGTATATTTTTCAAAAAACTTCGGATATTTTTTATAATAAGTCGGTCCGTGACTTCCAGATTGATGCAAAATGACGAGTATTTGATCTTTCGATGAATTTTGAATCCCCTCAATTACGCCACGCATCAACACTTCATCAGTAAAACAACCATCGCTTTTACAGTTTTCACGAAGCTCTTTTGCTTTTTTATAATCATTAACTTCAATATTTTTTTCCCCCCAATTATTAGAACGCCACCATACTTCTACTGAATTTCTAACCATATAATTCGGTAGTGGTTCGTAATTTTTAGAGCTGGGTTTAACATGGCTCATCATGCATTTTAATGAACCAGTGGTGTAAGTTGTACACGCCTTTGCATTTTTTAACGCAATTGCTCCTACTTCTTTTAATTTAGGATTAGTGTCACGCTCATATCCATAAAATTCAAAATTCTTAGCGCGCGCGGTTTCGCCAAACACAAGCACAACTACAGTCTTATCCGTTGCTTTTATAGTAGCTTCGGGCAATAAAATTAATTCTGGAGGCGTTAAATATTTTGGAATTTGGACGGTTAGACCATTTACTACATAAGACCAAGGAAGCACCAAGCCCCCCAATCGCTTACCATTTTTATCGATCCACAAAGTTGTTTTATAAGTTAAAAATATCCACAATAGGACACCAAAGAAAGTACCTATGATTTGAATAGTCAGCTTAATTCGTTTTACAGGTTTGCATTTTAAATTAAACAACAGAAAACTGGGTATACAGCCATAACAGAAAAGGTAAACAAATACTTTATAAGTAATTAAATTAGCAACCTCTTCACGATCAGTATTAAAAATATTCCCCATCATAGATTTATCTAAGATAATGTTATAAGTTTCGATATAGTATAAAAAGACAGAATTGGTAATTATTAAAAGGATGAACAATGTTTTTGCTACATGACGGTGTATCATCATTGCAAAATATAAAAAAACAGCTGAGAAAATAAAGGGGACCAATATAAGCGTTATTGACGTTTGCAAACCATTAAATGACCAAATATTTAGATTAGTAGAGGTGAAGTCAAATAATGGTTTGTGGAAAACTAAAACATTAATAAAAGACACCAACAATATAAATTGATATGGCCCTACTTTCCAATTTGCAAATAATCCCTTTGGATTAGATTCTTTAAATACAAACATTCTGGACAATGGATTATCCTTTTATTGATTTATTAAATAATACACACGACACACAAAGTGCCATAAATGCGGACACCATCAAAACAGGAGCCGCTGCGATTTCATCAAACGCTCGAACAATTAACCCTAGCGCCCACAATAATAAAATTACTGCTGAAATATATAATCTTTTACCTTCAAGCATGCTTTGCCACCACCTAGGATATTTGCGCGCTAAAGTGACGCCAGTTAATGCTGCAATCCAACCACAGGCTAACCCACTAATAATATCTAATGGCCAATGCGCACCAACAGCCACACGAGATAAACAAAATACTAATGTTATCAACAAACCAACACCCAATATGAGTTTATGTTTTAACAAACTTGGATGAGCATACAATGTAGCTAGAATGGCTATTGCAGTCACTGATATAGTAATTGAATGACCTGAGGGCAAGCTATTATATCCTTTAAGTGTGCGCCCAATCACATTAAATAATTCAACATCCAACACACCTGCGGGTCTTGGAATATGTAACACTTTTTTTCCAAAATAAGACATTAATCCAGCACAGACTGCTGATCCAAACATAGCTGCCCAAATCTGGGTTCTAACAATGATTAAAAATGAGAACAATGCAAAAATCACCGCACCATCACCTAAATATGTCATATTTAACCAAAGCGAATCTGGTAAAAATGACAATACTTCATTCATTTTTATAAAAAAATCAATTTGCATCCCCCAATATCCAGCTCGAGTAATCTCATCTGCATTGAGTAAAAATACGAATAATACAGATATTATCAACATGACAGGCACAATTAACCAATATAACCAAGTACTAAGTGTCCACTTAGCATTATAATGCGTTGAGTTTATAGATTGCAGAATTTCAAGTGACTTCATAATTAAGTGTCGATAAAAAATAATTATTATAATTAGTCCTTTTCTAAATTGATACTTAAGGATCTTTGAATCAAGTTGATTCACTAATAAACTGACAATATTGAAGTTAATCCAGAATAAGCAAAATTTGAGAAGCTGTTGTTTTTGTTAATAGGCTTTGTGTTAATAGGCTTTGTGTTAAAAGGCTTTGTGTTAATAGGCTTTCTGCTAATAAATCAACCTCCTGCACAAACTGCCATGACATCACTTCTAGTGATATTGTGTAGAATCAAGCAATACACCTACTTATATTAATAATTAAAAAGGAGACAGCCCCCCCAAAGACTTATAAGAAAGTTTCACAAATCCACTGTGTTAACCTGGCTCAATTAGAATATTATTCAAAGAATAAAAAGTTAAAGTTACTTCTCACTTATTATTTTTTTGCTTAACCTTAAAACCCAATAATGCTAAACTACCTGTATTTTTGTACAGGTATTTTATAGCAATGGATATTTCTCGCCTTATTGACCCACTGAACGAACCTCAACGCCAAGCGGTTTGTACCGACAGTCAACACACTTTAGTGCTTGCAGGTGCCGGTAGCGGGAAAACTCGAGTATTAACGCATCGCATTGCTTATTTAGTTGAGACCGGTCAAGCCAGCTCTTTTGGCGTGTTAGCCGTTACCTTTACTAATAAAGCTGCCAAGGAAATGCGCTCTCGAATTGAATCATTAATGATGCAACCACCAAAGGGCATGTGGGTCGGCACATTTCACAGCCTTGCTCATCGATTATTAAAAACCCATTACGTTGAAGCCAAATTACCTGAGCAATTCCAGGTATTAGACAGCGATGATCAATTGCGTCTTGTAAAGCGAATCGTAAAAGACTTAAATTTAGACGACACAAAATGGCAACCTAAATCCGCTCAATGGTTCATTAACGGCCAAAAGGATGAAGGCAAACGATTCAAACATATTCCACCTTCTTCTGATTTTCATGAACAAGGCATGCTCAAAATTTACGAACAATATGAATTAATCTGCCAGCAAACTGGCGTGGTGGATTTTGCAGAATTATTACTTCGCGCCCATGAATTATGGTTAAACAATCCAGAGGTACTCAAACATTACCAAGAACGCTTTCGTCATGTATTGGTGGACGAGTATCAGGATATCAACAGCATTCAATACGCTTGGCTTCGAGTGCTTTGTGGAGAAAACGCAAATTTAATGGTAGTGGGTGATGACGACCAATCCATTTACGGATGGCGCGGTGCAAAAGTTGAGAACATTTTACGTTTCAGCGAAGATTTTCCAAAAGTAGAAACCGTTAAACTTGAACAAAACTATCGCTCAAGCGGACATATCTTGAAAGCAGCCAATGCCGTGATCGATAATAACTCTGGTCGTTTAGGTAAAGAATTATGGACCGATGATGAAGATGGCGAAACCATTCGTTTATATGCCGCTTATAACGAACATGATGAAGCGCGTTTTATAGCCGATGACATTGACGGGCAAAGCGATGAGTTTAATGAAATGGCAATTTTGTATCGCTCAAACGCACAATCACGTGTAATTGAAGAGCATTTAATTCGCATGTCGATTCCTTATCGCATTTTTGGTGGGCATCGATTCTACGACCGCTTAGAAATTAAAAATGCAATGTGTTATTTACGCATGATGTTAAATCGTCATGACGACACCGCCATGGAACGCATTATTAATTTGCCTGTTCGAGGCATTGGTAATAAGTCCATTGATACAATGCGAATATTTGCACGTGACCAAGGCATATCATTTTGGCAAGCAGCATCACAAATTGTTGAACATAAAATTTTACCCAATCGCGCTTGCTCGGCAATTGAAGGGTTTTTAACATTAATTAATGACATCGACAGCCAAAGCGATGAAATGAATTTGGCAGAAATCACCGATTTTATCATCAAACAATCCAACCTAATTGCGCATCACCAAAAAGAAAAAGGCGAAAAAGGCCGCACTCGCGTAGAAAACTTAAAAGAGCTTGTATCGGCTGCTGCCAGTTTTATAAATGAAAGCGACAATAGTGATTTATCCGAATTTGTTTCTCAGGCATCACTTGATGCAGGAGACAATCAAGCAGACACTCACGAACAAGCAGTGAGTTTAATGACATTGCACAGCGCCAAAGGGTTAGAATTTGACCGAGTCTATTTAGCAGGACTAGAAGAACAATTATTTCCTCATAAAATGTCGATGGATGACCCCGACGGTTTACAAGAAGAGCGCCGTCTTTGTTATGTTGGCATCACTCGCGCCCGCAAACATTTGTGCATTTCTTATGCAGAGAGTCGTCGCTTATATGGTAACGAGCAATTCAATGCTTCATCGCGTTTTATTAGAGAAATTCCAAATGAACATTTACAAGAGATTCGATTAAATTCTCAAGTGTCGCGCCCTGTTATGTTTACAGAAACGCCAAAAGAAATCATGAGTGACTCGGGCTTTCAATTGGGTCAAGATGTGAACCATCCTGTATTTGGCAGAGGCGTTATTTTATCTTGTGAAGGTATTGGTACTAATGCGCGAGTTGAAGTTCAATTTATAGAAAGCACCAAATGGCTGATGCTCCAATTTGCTAAGCTCGAAGCTGTTTAACAAACTAACAGCATCAAATTTCAAACAAAAAAAAGCCTGAATATATCGAAACATTCAGGCTTTTTTTGGATTAAATAATCGCTAAATAATTAAGCGTTGTATTTATCCATGATCAATGTCGCGTTAGTGCCACCAAAACCAAAGCTGTTAGACATCACACGATTTAGTGTCATGTTGTCACGCATTTTAGTTACGATGTTTGCGTCAACCGCTAAAGGATCTAAGTTTTCAACGTTTGCAGATGCCGCTACGAAGTTATTTTCCATCATTAATAATGAATAAATTGCTTCTTGAACACCTGTTGCACCTAACGAGTGACCCGTTAGAGATTTAGTTGATGCAACCATTGGAACGTTATCACCAAATGCAGTATTTACTGCACCAAGTTCAGCAGTATCACCTGCAGGAGTCGATGTGCCATGAGCATTAATGTAGTCAATTGGACCGTTAACTGTACTCATTGCTTGTTGCATACAACGTACCGCGCCTTCACCAGAAGGAGCAACCATGTTGTAGCCATCACTTGTTGCGCCATAACCGGTGACTTCACCGTAGATTTTCGCGCCACGAGCCAATGCATGTTCTAACTCTTCAAGTACGACCATTCCGCCGCCGCCTGCAATAACAAACCCGTCACGATCTGCGTCATATGGACGAGACGCTTTATCTGGAGTGTCATTATATTTAGTACTTAACGCACCCATGGCATCAAACAATACAGACAATGTCCAATGCTCTTCTTCACCACCACCGGCAAACACAACATCTTGTTTGCCAAGTTGAATTTGCTCAACGGCGTTACCAATACAATGTGCACTGGTTGCACATGCAGATGTAATTGAATAGTTAACACCTTTGATTTCAAATGGTGTTGCTAAACAAGCCGAAACCGTAGAACCCATTACTTGAGTCACACGATAAGGACCCACTCGCTTTAATCCACGTTCACGTAAAATATCAGCAGATTCAACTTGAGATGAGCTTGCAGCGCCGCCAGAACCAGCAATTAAACCAGTTCGTACGTTCGACACTTCTGATTTTTCAAGACCAGAATCAATAATTGCTTGCTGCATTGCGACATAAGAGTAACCAGCAGCTTCACCCATAAAACGTAAACTTTTACGATCTATGTGTTCTGACAAATCAATATCGCAGCTACCTGCAATATGACTTCTCATGCCCATTTCTTTATATTCTTCTTTAAATTTAATGCCTGAACGGCCTTCTTTCAAAGATTGAGTAACTGTAGATAAATCGTTTCCTATACAAGAAACAATACCCATACCCGTAACAACTACACGTCTCATGCTCACCCCTTTATTATTTATTGTGACTGATCTTTAGTGAATAAACCAACACGTAAATCTTTTGCTGTGTAAATAACTTCGCCATCTACTTCAACGGTACCGTTAGCAATACCCATTACCAATTTACGCTCGATAACACGTGTCATTTGTAAACGGTAAGTGACTTTTTTAGCAGTGGGTAATACTTCACCAGTAAATTTAACTTCGCCAGCACCTAAAGCACGACCTTTACCTAAGTTACCTTTCCAGCCTAAGAAAAAACCAACTAGCTGCCACATAGCATCTAGACCTAAACAACCGGGCATTACCGGGTCACCTGGGAAATGACATGCAAAAAACCACAAATCAGGGTTAATGTCTAATTCAGCAATAATTTCGCCTTTACCAAACTCACCGCCATCGGCAGTAATACTTGTAATGCGATCCATCATTAGCATGTTACCAACTGGTAATTTTGCATTACCTTCGCCAAACATACGCCCATAACCACAATCTAATAATTGCTCTTTTTCTAAAGAACTCGGTCTTTCACTCATTTTGATTCCCATTTTAAAATATTCTATGTGGACAGCAGGTAAACTTAAACGTTCGCCAACCTAGTAGTCATCGCAAAAAAAGCGCCAACAATAAAGTAATTCACTATATTTTGCTATGATTTTTTACGTTAAAAGCTGCAATTCAAACAAATTCCTCAATTTAGGTTCTATACTAAAAAGATCCATGAATCTGTTCATTTGAAAAAATTTGACAAACTATTGAATAAGGTTCAAGGAAGATGCTTACCATCACAAGAGAAGAGTAAATTGCGTTTCAAAAAACTGATGTTGCTACTATCAATTCCACTAATGTATTTTACGATAAATTCGTACGGTTTTGCGCGGGTAGTAATTGACCAAAGTGAGCAATTTAAATTAATTGATGATGTATCGTGGCGATTTGCCGAAATTGAATCGATAACTGATATCCAACAAGATACAACAACAAAATGGCTCCCCAGTCCCGATACCGCATTATCACTTGGATTAATTGATAAAACAGTTTGGGTGAAATTTGAATTAGAAGTCACCAATCAAGCAATTTCAGACACCTACGTAATAGCATTTGGCAATTCAACATTAACTTATTTAGAGCTTTACCATCAAACACCTGATCAACAATTATTCCACATGGGACCAATAGGTATGAGCCTTGCGTTCAATACTGATCAATTCATGTCAACATCACACAATCATTTTGATATTGATTTATCCCTAAAGGGTAACCATTCAATTTGGATCAAAATCAAGCAAAATGGCTATTTTGATTTACCCTTAACTTTAAACACACCAAAACATGCATTTAATGAACGACTAAGCTTAAACCTTACTTCAAGCTTATTCTATGGATTCTTCCTTGCATTAACGCTCTATCATTTATTTTATTTAAGTATTATTAGAGATCCTATTTACTTAAGTTATGTTTTTTTTACAGTTGGAGTTGCGCTTCAATTTGGTTATATGGATGGTATTTTATTTCAGTATATTTGGCCACACACCCCTACTTTAAATGCGTTATCTGGAAAAATAGCAGTTCCACTGGTTTCACTTTCAATTATTTTATTATGCTTAAATTTCTTAAATATCAAAAAAGAAAATAAACTATTCAAATACTTTTCCAAAGCAATTTTATATTTAAATTTCACTGCACTGTTTATTGCACTTTTTGTATCTATTCATGTTTCAATTTTTATCTCACTGTGTATTTTATTACTTACTTTTTTATGCGTCCCAGTTATTTCTTTAATTCATTATTACATCCACAAAGACCCTATTAGCCTAATTTTTATTTGTTCCATTACCAGTTTTATTATCCTATGCATAATTATAACAATGAGCATTATCGGCTTAATGCCCTTTGATATTAATAATTTATGGAATACATTAAAAATTGTCATGGGCGCCCAAATGTTAATTTTTGCTAGCGCAATCGCCTTTAGAATTCGATACATCGACAAAGAACGAAAAAAGGCATTACATGAAAGCAAGGCTAAAAGTGAAATCATTGCAAAAGTCAGCCATGAACTAAGAACCCCCTTAAATGGTATTTTAGGACTCAGTCATTTGATGACTCCAATGCTTAAAGGGCAAACAAAAACTTACAACCACATGATTCATCAAAGTGCGACGGCACTATTAACTGTTATAAATGATTTATTAGATGTTTCCAGAATCAATGCAGGTAAATTTTCAATCAATCTACACCCTACTAATTTACATGATTTAATTCATTCAATTTGCAGCAGTTTATTTACTCAATTAAATGGAAGTGGAATTCAAACTCAAATTTTAATTGGAAAAGGCGTACCTAAATTTGTTCAAGCTGACTCAGATCGTTTAAGACAACTTATTGGAAATTTATTAGGTAATGCCATTAAATTTACGCAACAAGGCTGCATAACCCTAGATGTGGATTTAGTTTACCGTACACATAATATGTATCGGTTTAAAGTTATTGATACAGGCGCTGGCATTAGTGAAGAAAATATCCAACGTATTTTTAATCCTTATGAACAGGCAGATTCTAATGGTAATTCATCTCAAACTAGCACGGGTTTAGGGCTTTTTATAACTCAACAATTAGCCAAAGCGATGGGGGCAGAAATTCATGTAGAATCCACCATCAATGAAGGTTCGACTTTTTGGTTTACTATTGAGCTTGAAAAGTGCGATGACATTGACACAAATATTGAAATCCATAATAAACCGCAAAAAAGCTTAGACATTTTAGTTGCAGAAGACAATTCAATAAACCAATTAATCATATCCAAACTCCTAAGTAATTTAGGGCACAAATATGCGATCAAAAATAATGGCCAACAAGCGCTAGATGAACTCAAATCAAAAACCTATGATTTAGTCCTCATGGATTGTGATATGCCTGTTTTAGACGGCTACAACGCAGTAATTCAGTGGAGAGAATATGAAAAAGCAAACCATCTCCCACACCTCAAAATCATTGCTTTAACCGCTCATGCCTATCAAGGACACAAACAAAAAATACTTGATTGTGGAATGGATCAACAAATTTTAAAACCCATAAAACCAAAAGAACTCGATATGATTTTAAGGCAAGATCATTAATTAACCGCTATACCTAAATATAGTTATATTTTTAATTTTTTGAGCCTTAGTTCAAATCTTAAAAAACAAATTAAGTTAGTATTAAATGAATACTCATTATTTTTACTAACTTTTTATAATTAATTCAAAGACCAAGGCGTAATTTGTCTAGCAGGTAATGACATTGACGATGAAGACAACCACTATGAGCAATCCACAATCTTTTATGGCACTAGATATTGATTTCACTGCTAATACTCAAGCTATTCTGATAAATCTCGCCAAATGTAAAAATTTACCCTCATTGTTTGAGGCAGTTTTAATAGAAGCACAGCGTTTAACAAACGCTGATGGCGGCACACTGTACGTCATGTCAGGTGAAGATGAAAAAGCAAAATTGAAATTCTCTGTAATGTCAAACAAGTCATTAGGCATCCGACTAAACGCTTACGCTGGGGATGATATAAATATTGATCATCTAAAACTTTATGAAAACGGTGAGCCTAATGTCCATAATGTGGCTACCTTCGTCGCTTTAAACAAACAACTTGTGAACATAAAAAATGTATATCTGACCGACGAATTTGATTTTTCTGGAACAAAACGTTTTGATCGAAATCATGGATATCGATCTGAATCATTTATGACTATTCCTTTATTAGATCATAACAATGAAGTCATCGCAGTATTGCAACTGATTAATGCCAAAGACGACTTAACGGACGAAATTATTGAATTTAGCTCCGATAATGAAGCATTAATAGAAGCCATGGCCGGTTACACAGCAACAGCACTTGAAAATCAAATATTACTTCACAGCCACAAAGAATTACTTGATGCTTTTATTCAATCATTAGCAAAAATAATCGATGTGCGATCGCCTCATACGTCAGCCCACTGCCAAAGATTACCTATTTTAACTGAATTAATCGCACAGGCGGCTTGCGAAGATACAAACGGATATTTTAAAGAATTCAACCTCAATCAAGATCAATGGTATGAATTAAAAGTCGCAGCTTGGATGCACGATTGCGGAAAACTCGCCACCCCCGATTCGATAATCAATAAAGGTACCAAACTCAATACACTTTTAGATGGCATCGATTCTATCAAAGCACGATTTGCCGCATTAATCAGTAACGCAGAGATTCAACTTTATAAACAAGCAATGATTGATGGTAACAGTGAAAACTTAGAAGTTGATATCAAACAAATAAAGCAACAATACCGGTCGGATTTTGAATTTTTAAGCCTTATCAACAAAGGAGGAGAATTCATGAGTGAAGAATTTAAAAAAAGGGTTCGTAAAATAGCTAAATATCAATACAAAAATATCGAGGGAGATTTAGAGCCCATGTTACATCAAGATGAGATTGATAATTTATGTATTACCCGTGGCACCATTAACGAAGAAGAACGCAAAACCATTAATCGTCATATCGACATTACTATTGAAGTATTAGAAGCTTTACCGTTTCCTAAAAATCTACGAAAAGTCCCAGAATACGCAGGCGGCCATCATGAAAGAATGGACGGTAAAGGCTACCCTAAAGGATTAACCAGAGACCAACTTTCTATTCCCGCACGCATTATGGGGGTTGCCGATATATTTGAAGCCCTTACAGCAAAAGAACGTCCGTATAAAAAGCCTATGGCACTATCTGAAGCATTTTCAATTTTAAAACGTATGAAAAATGAAGGGCATATTGATCCTGATGTATTTGATTTATTTTTGAAAAGCGGAAAGTGGGTAGGTTATGCAAAAACCCATATGTTGGATTTTCAGTTGGATGTAACTATGGATAATGTAGAAAATTATATTTAACCTTTATTTGAATTGAAATTTTTACAAAAAAAAGAGCCTTTCGGCTCTTTTTTAATATGAATCAATTAACCAGGAGGATTACATCCAATTCGGTCTGTAGAAATAACTACTTCATCATACCAAATTGTATTTATTTCATTAAAGCCCCAGTCATACCACCCAATACCAACAAACTGAAAAACACCATCTAACCATTTATCCCCTTTTGCAAGGTTTACATGGAATTCATCTCCCAATACATCAACAAAAAGCTCACCATCGACCCACATTTTAAATGCGGATTTTACTGGGTCAGCATTTAAATATGCCACTTCTACACATGTCCATGTATCAGCATGGATATAATTTGTAGGATGCCCATTCCAATGTTCATATAATGGATATACACCATCTGTATGTTTTTCATTTAATCCAAGAGTACCTTTCGCATCACCAACTCGAATTTGTTGTTCAACGGAATAAATATCGTATTGATTTGTTTGTACTGTTTGCAAAGTAGTGAAATGACTATGGTTTTTACCAGTAGATGGCGCACCTATATCAAAGGCAGAGTTCATTATCATACGCACATAAATAGTATCTTGATCAGCTGGTAATTCTTTAATAATAGCTTGATCGCCATCATTAGGTTTAGTGGTTGATCTTAATGATTTATTACCATAAGCAGATTTATCATCTACTACATATACATTTGAATCTAAATGCGCTTGCTTGAAAACAGACCAATCAGAAGGTATTGCATTTACAGCTACATCCTCAAAGTTTTCATAGGCTATAATCGTTCCATTACCTAAATCACCAGTACTCACTTCAGTATCGGTATCAGTATCTGTCATGGTTTCTGTATCAGTGTTACCACCTGTAGATTCAGTATACGGATAACCATTACTGGTTGGTTGCAACTTAGTTGATTCATCTAATGTTTCATTGATTGTGTAATCACCGCCACACCCAACGCGCTGTGTTGAAACGGCAACATTGTCATACCAAAATGATATATTTGGTGCACCATTATTATTAAAACTTTCATATCCAAAGGCAAAATAATCGTAGTTATATGGACCCCAAGGTTGATCTGCATTTTGCGAATACTGACCTCCTGGTGGTTTATCTTCATTAGTCCAAGTACGATCAGCAGTTACGTGTAATTGTTCAACATTTTGATTATCCCAAAATACTTGAATTTCACTTTCTGGACCATTGAAATGCACTTCTAAACAATACCATTCATTAGGCTGCATTCGTGCACCAATCGTATCATTACATATTGTTCCATCTGCCCCATAATTACCTGATGTCATTTCTAAATCATCACCTAAATGTCCAGAACCACCATCACGATTAATCTCCAACTGGCAGCGATGATCACCAACACGCATTTGTGCATTACCTTCAACACCTTTAAGCAAAACACCGTGTGCTCTTGCAAATCCTTCATCATCGCCTCCCCAACCATTTCCAGCTGAATCACCACTAGAACGCATAAATACACGTGTCCAAAAATCTGCAGCAGGCGGAACAATTTGGAAAAAACCAGGATTAGAACTATTTGCAGCGGTCACTTTTACTGAGTAATCGCTGTTATAACCAATATTATCGAAAGAATAGTTATTTGCAGCAGATAATGCATTAGGCAATTGCTGATCTTCAAAATCGGCACAGAAATCTAAAGTATTATCAGAACAATCACCAATCGAATCATCTGTTTGTGTTTGAGTATTTGTTTCAACTATTATATCGATCGGTTTTGATAGTTCATCTAACTGACCTTCTGAATCAGTAACCGTTAATTTCACATTCATCAACCCTGCATTTGCGAATGTAAAGCTAGAAGATGGAGTATCATCGGTTTTCACTAATTGACCATTTGCATTATAAAATTCCCATGCATAGGTAAGATTGAACATCTCAGGATCCGATGAAGTACTGGCGTTAACCATTACTGTCAAGTCTGTTGCTGCAATAGTAAATTTTGCAACCGGAGGAAGGTTAATCGGCAGTTCTGTATTTGTATTTGTATTTGTATCTGTATCTGTATCTGTATCTGTATCTGTATCTGTATCTGTATCTGACTGAGTATTAGTAACAGTTTTAGTTTGTGTATCGGTATCAGACTGAGTATTGGTTTGCGTTAGAGTCTCAGATGTATCATCAGTATTAGTTTCAGTTTGAGTCTCAGATGTATTGTCAGTATTAGTTTCAGTGGTTGTTTGAGAACCAACCCCAGGAATCATATAAATAGTTTCATTAAATAAACCTTGAGAATCCGTAGTTTTTAAAATGACTAATGAACCAGCCGGAAAACCTGAGATATCTAAATAATTTCCTGTACTGACTGAAGTGCCACCTACACTCCATTCATATTTTAAACCAGAATTACTATCATCCGTTGAGCTTGCAATAAGTAAATTATTATTAACTGTGTATTTCGATACAGGCGCTTTATTGTCATCTTCGACTTCAGGCGTGCAACTAATTAATAAAGCACTGGTTAAAAGTGCGCTTAGGGTTTTGTTATACATTAGAATTACCTATGGTTTGTATTATATCTGGCCGATTGTATAAAACTGAAACCATACGTCTATAAGCAGAACGATATATTGTGAACTTAACGGCACAATACCGTCAATATTTTGTAACTTAGTAGATTTTCAAGCACTTTTCTTTGCTGTTTTGTTATTAATTGTTTGCAAATTATTAATAACCGTAATTTTGTCGATTCTGTTTTGTCTGCCCGCGTTGTTTTTTCTTGTCCAACACTTTACGCATAGAGTTTCGAGAAGGCTTAGTGGCCACTCGACGTTTAATGGGGCGGGTATTTTCTTCAATAAATTGAGCCAATCGTTCAATGGCATCTGCTTTGTTTTTTGCTTGCGTACGATGTTGTTGCGCTTTGATCACAATCACCCCTTCTTTGGTGATGCGACTGTCTTTAATTTGCAGTAAACGATGCTTATAATAATCCGGCAAACTACAAGCATGAATATCAAAACGCAAATGAATCGCGGAAGACACTTTATTGACATTTTGCCCCCCCGCACCTTGGGCGCGAATGGGGGTAATTTCATAATCCGATTCTCGTAATACAAGGTGAGAATTAATATTCATCGTCTTTCCTGTTTCATCAATTACATGAGCTATGAACGCGCATTTGTATTTTAGGCTGATTTAATGCGCCAATTGTACACAAAAAACAGCCAAATGATGGCTTTGTCTGGACAATAAACACGTACCCATTAAACTACGCCTCACTTTAACCAAACCTGTCTTTGTTATGATATTTCCGTTTACCGCAGTAGAAGGCC
Source organism: Marinicellulosiphila megalodicopiae (assembly GCF_045862395.1). Lineage (NCBI taxonomy): Bacteria > Pseudomonadati > Pseudomonadota > Gammaproteobacteria > Oceanospirillales > Marinicellulosiphila > Marinicellulosiphila megalodicopiae. The sequence continues at coordinate 1,554,767 of NZ_AP023087.1, read as the reverse complement.
TTGAGTCTTTAAAATTAGCATTATTGTTAAATGCCGTTGACCCTAAAATTGGGGGCGTATTAATCAGTGGCGACAAAGGCAGTGCAAAAAGTACATTAGCGCGCTCAATGGCCGATCTGATCACCACTGAACAACATGCAAATTTTACCACTTTGCCGCTCGGTTGCAGTGTCGATATGTTACTTGGCACCATGGATCTAGAAAAAGTATTTCAAGACAAACAAGTCGACTTTAAACCAGGGCTTCTTGCAAAAGCCCATCAAGGTATTTTGTATGTCGACGAAGTCAATTTATTACCCGATCCCTTGGTGGATCAATTATTAGATGTCGCGGCAAGCGGTGTAAATAAAATTGAACGTGACGGCATCAGCCACGAACACGACGCACAATTTATATTACTGGGCACCATGAATCCAGACGAAGGCCAACTTCGCAGCCAATTATTAGACCGCTTTGCTTTTCAGGTGGATTTAACCCACAACAACAGCGCCCAAAGCCGTGTCAATATTATTAAAAAAACACAGGCATTTAGTTCAGACCCACAAACTTTTGTGCAAACTTTTGAAGCTGAACAAACCCAATTAAAACAAAAAATAAAAGACGCACAATCAGTATTAGCTAAAGTAGAATTAGACGACAAGCATTTATTAATCATTGCCAACATCTGTATTGACGCTGGCGTAGAAGGTCTGCGCGCTGACATTATATTAAGTAAAGCGGCAACCGCACATGCGGCTTGGTCTGGTAAATTGAGCGTTGATCAAACAGATATTGATGCGGTATCAGATTTTGTTTTAAACCACAGAAGAACGACACCACCAACAATACCGCCAACTAATCCTCAAACACCACCGTCAAAAAAAGAAAACGAACAGACTCAAAGCAACAATAAAGATCAAAACACTTCGCCCGAACAAAATAACAAAAATTCAAATCAAGGCGAAGGTGAAGACTGGGGAAGCATGGAAAAAAAATCCCACAACGAGATCCTAAAACAGAATTTAACCATACCCAATATCAAAAATATTGAGATTAAAAAAAAAGATAAAACCGAATCCTCTCAACATTTAAAATCAAATAAAAATGAGACCAGCATAAATAATATAAGCTGGATCGAAAGTTTTAAAAAAAGCAAAAGCACAGACACATCTAAATTAAAAAACAATTTAGTGTTTAATAAAAATGAAGAACAAGCCAGTGTATTACACATGGTATTGCTAGACACATCCGCATCTACCCTACAAAACAAGACCTTAAGTAAATCCAAAGGTGTGATTCATGCCATTGCTAATCAAGCGTACTTAGCAAGAGAAAAGATTTGCATTCATAGTTTTGGTAAAGAATTATTCAAACAACAACTCAACATTGTCAAAAGCCCCAAAGATATTGAGCCGTTTTTAAACACCATTGACGTAGGTGGTGGCACCCCTGTTGTGCAATCCCTTTTACAACTTCATTTGTGGCAAAAAAAACTCATCAAACAAACGCCAGAATTAACCATTTTCACTTATCTGTTAACCGATGGTCGTACTAATGAAGATATTAATTCATTACAACCGATCGAGAACATGGTTGTCGTAGATTTAGATTCAAGTGTCGTTAAACGTTCAAAATGCGAACACATTGCAAAAGTCTTAAACGCTCAATATATTTCACTGTAAAACTTAATTTTTGGAACATGTAGATGCATCTACTAGCAGCAAGTCCCGGCGGTTTCACCGACGAAGAAGGCATCATCGACTTAGACCAATCACCTGCAGACGTGGTGATATTAAGTGCGGCTGACAGTCAATTATCTTTATTAAGTGCAGGCATAAATTCGTTTAAACCTAATTTCAGTTTACGCCTTGCCAATTGGATGAACCTCACCAAACCTGCCGCGTTTGATTTGTACGAACACAAAGTATTAGACCAATCTAAAGTCGTCATTATTTCTTTATTAGGTGGCGTAAATTATTTCACTTATGGTATCGAACGTTTACAAAATTGGGCACTATCCCTTCAACACAAAAACAAAAATCGTACGTTAATCATAATTGCAGGCGACGACCAAGACGACCCTGCCCTGTTTGAATTAAACGGACAACACAAAAGCGCCGCTTATTTAATTTGGCGTTACATTCGTGAAGGTGGCGTGGACAACATTCATAATTGTTATACATTCATCGAACAATATTGTGTCAACAACCAAAGCTTTGAATTGTGTTCAACGCCTCAGGCCAAACAGACACCCAATGCATTTATATACAACAAACAATTAATACAAACACATGTTAAACATTGGCAAGCACAAATAAATAAGCAAGCACCCACAGCTATTTTTATTTTTTATAAAAGCCATGTATTAAATGCACACACAAAAATGTTTGATGCCTTTATAGAAACGGCTAATAATACAAATTTAAATATTCTGCCAATTGCCATTACATCCTTAAAAGATAATTTTTCGTTATTATTAATTAATGAATTAATTGAACAGACAAACGCAAAAATTGTATTAAACGCTACAGGGTTTTGCAGTCATATTGAAAATAATGAATCGTTATTTGTAAACAATTTACCTGTCTTACAACTAATATTATCAAGCTCAGACTCACAAACGTGGAAAGACTCTAACATAGGGTTATTTGGTCGCGACTTAGCCATGCAAGTGGTGCTCCCTGAAATGGACGGGCGCATTATTACCCGCAGTTTAAGCTTCAAAGAAAACAATCATTTTGATGAAACTACCCAATTAAATATTGTGCATTATCAATTACATCAAGAGCGCGCCACGTTTATTATTGAACTGGCAAAAAAATGGATTGAGTTAGGTGACACTCAAAACCAAGATAAAAAACTTGCCATTATTCTTGCCAACTACCCAACCAAAGACGGCCGAATCGGCAATGGCGTTGGACTAGACACACCCAATTCTGTTATCGAATTTTTAAACGCATTAGAGCAAAACAAATACGACATCAACAATATTCCAAACGATGGCGACGGCTTAATAAAAGCGTTATTAGAAGTGGTCACCAACAATCCAAATTCCCTGCATTATTTACCCTGCTGGCAATCAATGGAGTTAGACAGCTACAAACACTACTTCAAACAATTACCACAAAAAAATCAAGACGCGATTATACAGCGCTGGGGCGAGCCTGAAACGGATCCTAAATGCCGAGACAATCGCATTATGATTTCGGGCATTCGTTTGGGTAAACAGTTTATTGGTATTCAACCTGCTCGTGGGTTCAACGAAGACTTATCGGCTAATTATCACGACCCTGATTTAGTGCCACCGCATAATTATTTGGCATTTTATTTTTGGTTACGATTTATTTATGACGTGCACGCGTTTGTGCATGTGGGCAAACACGGTAATTTAGAATGGCTACCGGGCAAAGGCACCGCATTGTCTGACGAATGTTATCCCGATTTAATATTAGGCCCTATGCCTAATTTTTATCCGTTTATTGTTAATGATCCCGGCGAAGGATCTCAAGCCAAACGCCGCACGCAAGCAGTTATTATCGATCATTTAATGCCGCCCATGACTCGAGCAGAAAGCTATGGAGAATTGGCGCAGTTAGAATCATTAGTGGATGAATATTATCAAGCCATGGGGCTAGATCCACGCCGTGAAAATTGGCTAAAAGAAGAAATTTTAAAACTGGCAAAAAGCACAAATTTATTAGATGAAGTATCTTTAAGCGGAGACAATGACACTGACGAACAAGAATGCCTAGAAGCCCTTGACAGTTATTTATGTGAAATCAAAGATTCACAAATTCGTTATGGCCTGCATATTTTAGGCAAACTGCCCAACCAAGACAAAATCGCTCATACCATGGTCGCGTTGTTACGCTTACCTCACGGTACGCAAATTCATACTCAAGGTATTTTAAATAACTTGAGTAAAGATTTAGACTTAATAGTAGATGGCGAAGTGTTTAATCCGTTAGACGCAGACACCCAAATTTGGCAATCTAAACGACCTGATATTCTAGCCAACATAAGCGATCAAACTTGGTTTCATCAGCAACATACTAAAGACAGGTTAGAAGCGTTAGCATTACAATGGATGCAGGATTTTGTTTTAAACATTAATCAACAAAACAATGATTTAAATTCAATTAAACAAGACTTCCCTAATACTTTTGAGACACTTTTGTTTGCTAAAAACCAACTTCTACAATGGTTAAAGCAATCAGAGACTCAAGAGATTCAAGCGTTAATTTCAGGATTAAATAATCAATGGGTGCCGCCAGGACCAAGTGGCGCGCCTACAAGAGGCCGATTAGATTGCCTACCCACAGGACGAAACTTTTACTCTATAGATAATCGAAACATCCCTACTCCTGCCGCTTGGCAATTAGGTAAACTGTCTGCTCAAGCATTAATTGATCGACACTTACAAGAAGAAGGCGACTACCCAAATCAAATTGGTATTTCTGTTTGGGGTACGTCTACCATGCGTACTGGCGGTGACGATATTGCCCAAGCGTTTGCATTAATGGGCATCGAGCCAATTTGGTCCGAGCACGCTAACCGTGTGATCGATTTTAATATCATTCCTTGTATGTTACTTAATCGACCAAGAGTCGACGTTACCTTAAGAGTGTCTGGTTTTTTTAGAGATGCATTTTTGGGTGTGATGAAATTATTTGATGCCGCGGTCATTGCGTTAACCCAATATGAAGAACCCGATCAATCCAATACCATTAAAGCCAACATCAAAAAGCGCGAACAAGAATTACTGCAAGAAGGGTATTCAAAAATTGAAGCCAAACAACAAGCCAGCTTTCGAGTATTTGGTAGCAAACCCGGCAGTTATGGCGCTGGCCTACAAGGCTTAATCGACGAACGTTGTTGGGAGCAGTCATCTGATTTGGCCACCGCTTATGTCAATTGGGGTGGCTTTGCTTATAGTAATCATTTTAATGAAGGCGTTGAGGCTAAAGATGCCTTCGTACATCGCTTAAGTAAATTAGAGGCAGTCGTCCAAAATCAAGACAACCGTGAACACGATATTTTAGACTCTGATGATTATTATCAATTTCAAGGTGGCATGGCAAACGCGGTTACTACATTAAGTGGCAAACAACCTCAGGTGTATCATGGCGATCATTCTAATCCTGCTAAACCAAAAATAAACACGTTAAAAGAAGAGTTAAACAAAGTTTTACGTTCGCGTGTATTAAATCCAAAATGGATTGAAGCGATGCAAACTCACGGATACAAAGGCGCATTTGAAATGGCCGCCACCGTGGATTATTTATTTGCATTTGATGCCACCACCGATTTTATTGATGACTATCAATATAAAAAAGTCGCGGACAGTTTAATTTTTGACGAACAAAACCAAGCCTTTATGCAAGACAGTAACATAAACGCATTAGAAGAAATGAGCGAGAGAATGCTTGAAGCAATTCAACGTGGCATGTGGCAAGACAGTCAAGAATACGAACAAAAATTACAAGAATTATTAGCAGACATTGATCAGAAAAAAGAAGGGTTCAGCAATGAATAACACCGCAAAAAAAAGCAATCAAAAAGCCACATTAATGGTGCAAGGTGCAACCTCTGATGCGGGTAAAAGTATTTTGGTGACTGCCCTTTGCCGAATTTTAAGAAACAACAATTTTAATGTCGCGCCTTTTAAGCCTCAAAACATGGCGTTAAACAGCGCAGTGACGGCTCAAGGTGGGGAAATAGGACGCGCACAAGCCGTACAAGCTCAAGCCTGTAAATTAGAACCCAGCACGTTAATGAATCCTATTTTATTAAAACCAAACAGCCAGACAGGCTCGCAGGTGATCGTACACGGTAAATCCATTGGTAACATGGACGCGAAGGTGTATCACGGATACAAACCCAATTTATTAAATGAAGTCATCGACAGTCACAAACAATTAAACGATTTGCACGACATTGTTATTGTTGAAGGCGCAGGAAGTCCTGCTGAAATTAATTTACGTGAACATGATCTGGCTAACATGGGTTTTGCAGAAGCCATTGATTGTCCGGTAATTATAGTGGCAGACATTCACCGTGGTGGCGTGTTTGCACATTTATACGGCACCTACGCATTATTGTCTGACTCAGAAAAAAGTCGAATCAAAGGGTTTGTGATCAATCAATTTCGCGGTGACGTGTCGTTATTACAATCGGGACTCGATTGGTTAACACAAAAAACAAGCGTACCTGTATTAGCAGTGATTCCATTTATTGAAAACTTACACATCGAAGCAGAAGACTCGATGCAGTTAGGTAATTTAAATTCTAACAACAACTCCAAAAACAATTCAAAAGATGCATTAAATGTATGTGTCATCGCATTACCTAAAATCAGTAACTTCACAGATTTTGATGCACTGTCTGTGCACCCTCAAATTAATTTAAGTTTATGTAAAACTCCAGAGCAATGCATTAATGCCGATGTCATTATTGTGCCGGGCAGTAAATCTGTGATTGCCGATTTAACTTGGTTAACATCAAATGGCTGGGACAAAAAAATAAACCAACATTTACGCTATGGCGGAAAAGTGATGGGGATTTGTGGTGGCTTACAAATGCTAGGCAACCAAATTTTAGACCCTAAGCATATTGAGTCTGAAGTAGCACAAAAAGACGGCCTAAATTTACTAGATATTCAAACCACATTAACCGATCAAAAAACACTTACCCAAGTGAATGCAACCTGCGTGTTAAATGACGAAAGTTTTGATGTCACCGGCTATGAGATTCATGCAGGCATCAGTGAAGGCAAAGCATTTGATCAACCGTTTTGTTTAATTAATAGCATTAAAGAAGGTGCTATCAGTACAGACAAACAAATCATTGCTACTTATTTACACGGCATATTTGACTCTAAACAATTTATGCCAGCATTTTTAAAATGGGCAGACTTCAGCTCAAACACAAACATAGAAAGTGCAGTAAATTTTGATTATCAAGCATTCAAAGAACAACAAATCGAATACTTAAGCCAAGAAGTTGAAAAAGTATTTGATGTCCATTTAATAAAACAATGCCTAGGAATAAACCCATGATTATTTATATTGTATTAGCTTTATTGTTTGATCGATTATTTGGTGAGCCTAAAAAATATCATCCTCTTGTTGGGTTTGGCAATTTAGCAAATTGGGCTGAACAAAAATTCAATATTAAACACGCCCATCATTTTAAGCTTAGAATATTAGGTGTTTTTTCACATTTATTAATCACCTTACCCGTAGCCGTTTTAATTTATGTCACGCTCATGTTTATTCAAAATCAAATTGCATTAATCATCATTGCGAGTTTAATTTTATATTTATGCATTGGTTGGACAAGTTTAATTCAACACGCCAAAAACATTATCACCCCATTACAAAACAGCGACATTGAACAAGCAAGAATTGAATTAGGTAAAATAGTCAGCCGTGACACCCAAGAGTTAGATGCAAAAAGTATAAGCAAAGCCACCATAGAATCCATATTAGAAAACGGAGCAGACGCTGTGTTTTCAGCTATTTTTTGGTTTATTGCGTTTGGTTTTATTTTCTCAATAGAAGCGGCCTGCGCCATGACCGTGTTTTACAGAATGGTCAACACACTCGATGCCATGTGGGGATACAAAACCAATCAGTTTTTATACTTTGGCTGGTTTGCCGCAAGACTGGATGACGTTTTAAATTTTGTACCTGCCAGAATCAGCGCATTAAGTTATGCATTAATGGGCAACTACAGCGACGCAATTGTTTACTGGAAACAACAGGGCAACAATTGGAAAAGCCCAAATGCAGGTCCGGTAATGGCAGCAGGCGCGGGTGCATTAAACGTCTCATTAGGTGGCGGTGCTTTGTATCATGGCCAATGGCAAGACCGAGACGTATTAGGCCCAAAAGAAACCACAGTCACCAAAGCCACTCCTAAAAAAATAATCGACGCTTGTGGGTTATTAAACAGAAGTGTGTATTTATGGGTGGCATTAGTTTTGATCGTTGACTTATTTGGGAAACAATTTTGAAATACAACACACCCAAAACGTTAAATCACGGTGGCAACTTAATACAATCAAGCACGCTATATAATATTCCAATCGATCAATGGACAGACTTATCCACAGGCATCAGTCCGTTTATATACCCGGTGCCTATAGTGCCGCAATCAATCTACGCAAGACTGCCATATGAGTGTCCTAAATTCACACAGGCAGTCAAACAATATTACAAAGTGGATCACTTTTTAGCTGTACCCGGCAGTCAAACCGCCATCGAACAATTGCCCGTATTACTCAAACAAATAAGTACTGTGGATAACGTACTCATTCCATTTGCCGGTTATCAAGAACACCGCTTTCATTTTGCTAAACAACAATTTCAAACAGACATGTATTCAAGCTTTAATGTGGATAAAGCCTTTGACGAAATAAAAAACGCATTAAATAAACAACCTAGCCACGTATTAATTATTCAACCGAATAATCCAACGGGCATAGTGTTTAGTTTTGAACAGATCGAAACCATTTTAAAACAAATACACAACGATGCTTTTTTAGTTATCGACGAAGCGTTTATTGATTCAAGTTCACGCCCTAGTATTTTAGAAAAACTCAATCAACACAAAAACTTAATTGTATTACGCTCAGTGGGTAAATTCTTTGGTTTGGCAGGATTGCGCTTAGGTTTTGTATTCGCTCAACCATCTATATTGACCCTATTAAACGAACAGATTGGTAAATGGACCGTTAGTAGCCCCACTCAATTCATCGCCACACAAGCGCTGTTAGACACCGAGTTTCACAAGCAAACCCTGCATAACATTTTACAAAAAAATAAAGACACACAAGCCGAGTTTAAAAACATTCAAGCAGTTGCTTCGCAGGTATTTGTTAGTGAGTTGTTTATTAGTTATTTATTGGATCGTGTTCAGGCGGAAGATATTTTTGAGGATTATGCTAAACGTGGGGTTTTGTTGCGGTTGATTGAGGTGGATGATTCAAGTAGTTTGATTCGAGTAGGTCTAGGTTAGAACATAGCTTTAGCTAAACAATGTAGGTCATGAGCTTGCTCTGACAAAACTAAAAAGCTAGCAGCTAAATACTAGCTTTTGAGTTTCTATATTTTATAACTTTCAACATCCTACCAAGGCAACACTTCACCATTTGAATGCCAAAAAGTACCAGTATTATCTAGGCTTAAACCATCAATTCTTTCGTTAATACTTTGAGCCGCTTCATCGGGTGTTAAATTACCCACTCCACCGATCATATCCGTGCCCACTAAACCAGGGTGAATAATAGCAACCGCAACATTATTGTCTTTTAAATCGACACTCATAGATTTAGCGCCAATATTTAATGCCACTTTACTCATACGATACCCGTAACGACCACCCGAAGTATTGTCGGTAATTGAACCCATACGGCTGGTTATAAATACTACCTTGCTTAGAGTTTGCTGATCCATTAATGAATCTAACAGCGATTCAGTGACTAATAACGGCGCTAGACTATTGGTTTGAAATTGATCGTTTATGCTTTGAACATTTAACACACCTAATGTTTCGTCACGTAAAATACCGGCATTATAAGGATACCCAGAAGTGACACCCACTTTTGTACCCAGAAGTGACACCCACTTTTGAGAATACCCAGAAGTGAAATACCCAGAAGTGAAAATACCCAGAAGTGACACCCACTTTTGGAAGAATACCCAGAAGTGATACCCAGAAGTGAGATACCCAGAAGTGACATCCACTTTTGTACAATTCATTACAATTATAAGGGTGCAAAACTGCCTAATTCATCTATCTTTTAATAAACCACTCAATTAGATGACGATGATTATGGCTATTAAACGCTCCGCACAGATTGATCTCACTTTAACCACAAAATTCCATTGTTGTACACGCGCAGTCAGAAAAGCCTTCATCCTTGATGATCATTCAAAAGATGATCCAGACAAAATTGATCGTAGACAATGGATTGAGGATCGTATTCTTTTTTTAACCACTGTGTTTGCCATTGATGTTTGTGCTTATGCCGTGATGAGCAACCATTATCATGTTATTTTGGATGTGTACAAAAGCAATTCAGATGAATGGACACCATTGGAGGTAATTACCCGTTGGCACAAGATTTACAAGGGCACTGAATTATCTAGATCATATGTAAAAGGCAAAAATTTAAGTGAAATTGAATCTGATTTAGTTTTAGAATTTGCTGAAAACTGCCGTAAAAAACTACATGATATCAGTTGGTTTATGCGTAATATTAACGAACCTTTGGCGCGTATTGCTAACAAGGAAGATGATTGCAAAGGTCGTTTTTGGGAGTCTCGCTTTAAGTCACAGGCATTATTAGATGAACAAGCATTATTAACTTGCATGGCTTACGTAGACTTAAACCCTATTCGTGCAAACATGAGCAAAACCATTCAAAAATCAGAATGCACTTCAATTAAAAAACGCTATGAAAAAGCAAAACAAGCCAACAATATTAATCACGTTAATCAGCAACCTAAAGAGTTATCAAAATTAACGGGAAACTATTCTACAACCAAGAAAAATGATATTTCGATTAAAGTCAGCGCTTATATTGAGTTAGTGGAATGGACAGGAAAACAATTACGAGACAATAAGGCGTCGATCAACAAAAATACGCCCTCATTATTAACTGAGTTGAATATTGACCCTGATGAGTTTTTATATAGTGCGCAAAATTATGGTAAACAATTTCATCGCATGGTTGGATCAATTAAAAGTATTTACAATGCGATGAAACATTGTGATATTAATAAAACAGCAGGCATGAAAAAAGCGAAGTCGTTATTTGGATAATCAACGAGTTAAGGGAAAATTAAGAGAAAGTTACTCACTTATATTTTCGAACAACTTACAAGTTCACATGGTGCCTAATGCATCCTTTTGCCAACTTTGACTGTTTAACCATAATAATTACAAACTTTGTGTACGATCGAATTTATTAGAAGAATCATAAAATTCAATCGCACTGCAAATGTAAAATCAAAGTGAGATCATTCCACTTTTTTAACAGCCTGCATATTATCATTTAAAATTTTAACTTCTCGTTGAGGGAACGGCATTTCAATCCCGTTTTCTTTTAATGTTTCCAAGATAATTAACATCAAATCACCACCTACTCGATTTTTCCCATCATCTATGCCTGCCATCCAAAATTCAACAAACATATTTACGCCTGAATCACCAAAACTGTCAATTTCACAATCGGGTAATTCCTCAAATGGCGTGCCTGGCTCAGCAATGACTTGCGGGTGTTTTGCGACTGCAACTTTTATAAATTCAACCATCTCACGAACATTGGTTACATAGGGCACTGTAAAATCCACTCGATAACGCTGCTTTGGATCTTTATGTGTCCAGTTAATCAATAATGACGAAATAAATTTTTCATTTGGGACAAGAATATCTTTACCATCGTAAGTTTCTAAAACGGCATAACGCATGCAAAACTCGCGTACGAACCCTTTGCGCCCATCATCTAATTCAACAAAATCCCCTACCGTTAATGATCGATCAAGTAAAATGATAATTCCTGAAATAAAATTAGAAGCGATGGACTGCAACCCTAATCCCAATCCCACCCCTACTGCCCCACCAAATACTGCTAAAGTGGTTAAATTCACCCCCATCACGTTCAATAATAAAATGGCAATAACACAGAATAACCCGACAGCATAAAGTTTTGAGAACACTTCTTTGGTGCGAACATCCAAAGAGTTTTGTTTACGTATCACTTCTTGGCCGTAACTATTTGACACCCTTCCTAGCCAAAATAAAAATCCACCGAAAATAAATACTCTAACCACGCCATAAGCAGATAATTCAAAATTACCTATCGATAGCGATATGGTTTCCAGTATTGAAACTACAGGACCTAAAAAACCCAAAAAATGTAGGACTAAAATGATTAAACCAACCAAACGAAATAAAAATGCGACACCTTTAGTAGGCACAAACACTTTCACCATTGAATTGTAAAACAATAATACCGCTATTATTAAAGCAGCGTTAATAATCCAAACGGGATAATGTAAGTTTTGCATCACTTCCATCATAATTCGCAGCAACAAAATAGTCAGAATAGGAAAAAAAGCCCCACCTATTCGGTAGATTAATTTAAGTAATATATGTGCTCCTATAATCGGCTCATCTCTGGTTATTTTCAGTCTTTTGCGAATGTGTTTTGAACACAAATAAGCGATCAGATACACAGCGAGCATCGCGACTAATTGAAAATAAGTAGTGGATTGAGACATATGTTGAGCAACGCTTTGTATTATTTGCGCGAAGTACTCATTTAGAAATTCAAAATTCATGTATTTTTCCTATAAAAAACAGTCAAAGTGCTTACTTAATCCCATACAGACTATAATAAAACCTCCGATGAAATCTACATAAAAATCCTGCCTATCCCGCTATAAGCGACGTGCTTTAAAACAAGTCAAGCTGGTCGCATGAATCTATTTACAATCCACATTTCGATTAATTGATAGATTTTGTACAAACTTTCTAACTAAATCTTCAGTTGCAGCATTACCAATCGTTTCTACGAAGTAATTTGAGTCTATTTTTACCAACCCCAAAAATATGACTTATTAATTTCTGGATACACTGTAAAGATAACTAGAAGTGACACCGATAGCTAGAAGTGACACCCACTTTTAGATATTAACTAGGATAGCTAGAAGTGAAGCTAGAAGTGACACCCACTTTTAGATATTAACTAGGATAGCTAGAAGTGAAGCTAGAAGTGACACCCACTTTTAGATAACTAGAAGTGACATCCACTTTCAGGTATTAAGGTCAGATCCAAATTCGGTTTTAATCGATCCCTGCTTTGTTGTAAAGGCAAGTCATCATCCATTTCTTAGCCTAGGGTCAGATCCAAAAATTATCATTAAATCAATATAGCCTTCCCTAATTCCCCGCCAACCGTTAAAATCGCGCATTTTTAAACCATACATTTATTCTGGAGCCTTGCCTTGGAAGTTAATCCGATTCGCGAACAAATTAAAGACCAACAAACCCGTACTGATACTCTCAGGGGGTATCTTTGACTTTGATGTCAAAAAAGAACGTTTAACCGAAGTTGAATTAGAACTAGGTGGCTCTGCCATTTGGGACGATCCTGAAAAAGCTCAGGCCTTAGGCCAAGAGCGCTCTTCTTTAGAAATGGTTGTGAAAACCATTGAAGAAATGGATCAAGCGCTGTCTGATGCTGAAGAATTACTAGACATGGCCGTAGAAGAAGAAGACATCGACAGTGTAGATGAAGTCAAATCTGAGCTAAGTAAAACAGAAGCATTGCTTGCTAAGCTTGAGTTTCGCCGTATGTTCTCAAACCCTATGGACCCCAACAATGCGTATTTGGATATTCAATCGGGCTCAGGCGGAACTGAAGCACAAGACTGGGCCGAAATGGTACTGCGTATGTTTTTACGATTTGGCGAGCAAAAAGGCTTTAAAGTCAAACTAACAGAATGTTCAGCCGGTGATGTTGCAGGGGTAAAATCAGCTACGATACACTTTGAAGGCGAGTACGCTTATGGTTGGTTGCGCACCGAAACAGGCGTGCATCGTTTGGTTCGTAAATCGCCGTTTGATTCTAACTCCAAACGTCACACTTCGTTTTGTTCGGTGTTTGTTTCCCCTGAAATTGATGATGATATTGAAATCGACATTAACCCTGCGGATTTACGCATTGATGTATACCGTGCATCAGGCGCCGGTGGTCAGCACGTTAACACCACCGAATCTGCGGTACGTATTACTCACGTACCAACAGGTGTAGTTACTCAGTGTCAGGACGAGCGCTCTCAGCATAAAAACAAAGACCAAGCCATGAAACAAATTCGTGCAAAATTATATGAGCGTGAATTACAAATTCGAAATGCTGAAAGCCAAGCGTTAGAAGACAGCAAATCCGACATTGGTTGGGGCAGCCAAATTCGCTCGTATGTGCTTGACTCTTCACGCATAAAAGACTTGAGAACAGGCGTTGAAAGCTCTAGCACACAGAACGTATTAGACGGCGGATTGGACAAGTTTATTGAAGCGTCCCTTAAAAAAGGGCTTTGAGTTAACATAGATTGCAGCTAAATGGTAATTTTACTTGTACATTTAGCTACAATCAGTAAAATGCGCTGTTTATTAATTTAAGCTGCGCAAACAGCATTGAGGAGAACACCAACATGGCACGAGTTACTGTTGAAGACTGTTTAGAAAACGTTGATAACCGCTTTGAATTAATCATGGTTGCATCAAAACGTGCGCGCCAAATTGCTACAGGTGGCCACGAGCCAATGGTTCCTGAAGAAAACGACAAACCGACTGTTATCGCTTTACGTGAAATTGCAGAAGGCAAAGTTGGACCAAGCATACTAAAAAGAATTGAATCGTAAATTTTTAAATTAACGAGTATCAAATAAAAAAAGCCAGTGAATACTGGCTTTTTTTTGAACAACTCAAAGTAAAAAACAACTGCCACCCTCCTGATTTCCATTAAATCACACGATCACTAATCAAAACATCATAGCCACCATTGATGACAACAAATAACCAATCAAATCATTAAGCATCAACTGCTTAACCTAAATTAAAATTTATTTACAATTTATTACATACACCCTTCTCTAATAACAGTTTTCTGACTTTTTTAGATATTCACACCTTAGATTTCTAGGCGCCATATTCATTTGCGTTAACACTTTTTTACCCTTTTTAATCCGATTAATTCCTATACTTACTAAAGCTAAAAACGATTTATTAATACACATTAATAAAAGCCTAAATTTTTATGACCTAGCTTTACATGGTCATAGATAAATACTTCAACATTCATTTTTAAAAAAGAGATTTCAATGAGCAATATGTTGAATCACAAACAACATGACAACACTCAATTTTTGAGTCAACTGCCTGTGCACTTACAAAAAATACAGACAATCTGGAATAAACTAGTAAACGTTGGCTGGGTTGAATCCACTTTCAATAATCTTGATAAAACCCTTCTTAAGCTAATTAGTATCAGCGAGCAGCAACAATATTTTGATTTATATTACCAAACAGTGGACATCCATCGCCTATTTTCAGATATTTTAAATGAAAAACGTTCACCAGATATTAATGAGTTTAAAAAAATCCAAAAAAAAATAGATACCCTTTGCGGCTCAAAAACCATTGAATCCATTACCAGTGAAAAAAGCCAACCAAAACAAATAAAATTTCACGTTGCTCTATTAATTAAATCTAAAAATAAAGAAAAGATTGATCATATTTTTACCGAAAAACCCAACGCTAACATTTCTGTGTTTCATACCTTTGAACTTTTACAAAAACAACTTGAACAACAATCCTTTGATGCCGTACTTGTTTATTTAGATGAAAGTATTCCTAATCAAGATTCATTCATTTACATTAAAGACATTCATTTAAAATGCAAAAACGTTATTGCCGTAAGCCCAAGAACTGATGCACATATTCGTTTAAATGCCATTCGTTTTAAATGTACCGACTTTTTACAAGTCCCAATTTTGGAGAGTCAATTCAATGCATTAATTGATCCTTCGCAAAATGAGTCGCCCACAATTAATGTTGTTGGGTTATTTATTCACGCGAAACAAACCGATGCGTTATGTTCAATTATGCAACAGCGCAAAATCAATCTACATTGTGCAATGACCCCCTTAGAGTTAGTTTATGACTGCATCGAGCAAAAAGCACAGATCGTTTTATTATTTGATATTGAACAAAGAATCACCATTGAATTAGTTGAACTGTTACAAAGCCACCCACAAACCTGTTTATTACCAATATTTTATGCATCAACCAAACCTAATAACACCATTGGTGAAAAGTTAATAAAATATGCGGTTCACAATATGACAGACTGCGCAAAACGTTTTGATCAGTTAACCAATAGAATTTATATACTAGGTAAGCATCAAATTCATTTAACTCAACATTTAGCACAACCGTTAGCACAACATTTAACATCCATGTACAACATTGATATTAACGAAGAAAAATTTCCAAAAATTCTCAGCACAGAATCGTTTTTAAATGAGTATCAATATATATTCAATCATTTAAAAATAGACCAAAAATCAGCCTCACATTTTTGTTTTAATATTAAAATTTCTTATTTATCAAATGGTAATCCTATTGATCATTTAGGGTTCAGCCAAAAACAAAAACTTGCAAACATCACTAAAAAAACTTTAGAAGCATTATTATTAAACAATGATATTGTTTGCCAAAATGGAATATTTGATTATTTATTAATTAAAGAAATTATTGATGAACATCATGCCATTGAAGAGTTAACAGTACTTGCAGACACACTTTCAAATTTACATTTTTTTGCCAAACCTTATGATTTAAAACTTATATTCCAATGCGTTGGATCAGAAATAAACGATACTCATAATTTAGATACCATAATTGATTTCACCGATTCAGTACTTAGACAAATACCAAGTAATTCACAATCGATAAAAATCATGCGTATCTCAAATTCAATCAATACCTCTAGTCTTACTTTATTAAACGAAACAAACAATGCGATCCAGACAGAAAACATTTTACCAGACCATCATAGCAACACAGAAAATTCAAATTTAGAAGGACAAAAAGTAATTTCCACACAGCAAGATCCAACAAAAGCAGATATTGTCTCAGCATTTAAAAACGATGGTATTTTTATGAAATATCAGCCAATTGTAGATGTTCAGAAAAATCTCGCAGTGTTTGAAGCCTATGCGCGATTATGTGACAACCATAACCTTTGCTTTGATCCTGGTTTGTTTTTCCCTATTATCATCCAACAGGATTTAGCCCATGAGTTTAATCGTAAAATCATTCAAAAAGCACTAGCAGAATTAAGCTCCCATAATAAAATATCTCAAGAAGCGGATTTAATTTTAAAATTACTACCATCAAACAATACTGAAGAAGACAATTTAAATAAAATATTACCCTGGTTTAGCAATCAATTAACCAGTCATCGATTAATGGGAAAAAATAGAATCATATTTGAATTAACCGAACCTTGGGTAATCAAACATTTTGAACAAGCACGAATTTTTACAGAAAAAGTCAAACAACTTAATTGCTCAATTTGTATTGATCATAGTGATTTAAATGAAACCACAGTAAAAATCACTAATATTTTACAACCGTCGTATATAAAAATTGAACCCACAATCAAACCACAATTAGTGAATGCACAAACCCAATTACAACAATCGGTGATTCAACATTTAATAGAAAATAACATTCATATCGTAGCAAGTTGCGTAGAAACCGCCGATGAGTTTTCAAGTTTATGGGACAGTGGCATTCGATACTTTCAAGGATACTATGTCCAACAACCCATGGATCAGCCTGACTTTTTAAAGAATAATTAATAAATGACAGATACAAAAAAAGGGCGAAAGCCCTTATTTGTTTAATACTTAATGCTTAAACATTAAACAAGAAATGAAGGACATCACCATCTTTAACAATATAAGATTTACCTTCAGCGCGTAACTTACCGGCTTCTTTCGCACCCGCCTCGCCTTTAAACTCAATAAAATCATCATAAGCGATGGTTTCAGCTCGAATGAATCCACGTTCGAAATCGCCATGGATAACACCAGCGGCTTGTGGGCCAGTAGCGCCTTTTTTCACAGTCCAAGCGCGTACTTCTTGTACACCTGCTGTGAAGTAAGTTTGCAAACCTAATAATTCATAACCTGCTCGAATCACACGATCCAAACCAGGCTCTGTCATGCCAATGCCTTCTAAAAACTCTAATTTTTCTTCGTCTTCTAATTCAGAGATTTCAGCTTCAAGTTGGTTACATACTACAACTAAACTTGCGCCTTCTTCTTCAGCAATTTTACGCACAACATCTAAATGTGGGTTATTTTCAAAACCATCTTCATCAACATTAGCAATGTACATAGTCTTTTTGATCGTTAGCATGTGGAATTCTTTATCTAACGATAACGCTTCTTCTTCTTCCAACTCTAAAGAACGTAATGGCTTTCCAGCTTCTAAATGTGGTTTAGCTTTTTTAAGAATCTCAATCTGACGGATGGCTTCTTTGTCTTGGCCTTTTGCTTTTTTCGCTAAACGAAAAATTTGCTTATCAATTGACTCTAAATCCGCTAATGCTAATTCAGTGTTGATGATGTCGATATCATCAGCAGGGTCAATCTTGTTAGCAACGTGAATCACGTTATCGTCTTCAAAACAACGTACAACGTGCGCAATGGCATCTGTTTCGCGGATATTAGCTAAAAACTGGTTACCAAGACCCTCACCTTTAGATGCACCTTCAACCAAACCTGCAATATCAACAAACTCCATTGTAGTTGCGATGGTTTTTTGAGGTTTAACGATTTGAGCCAATGCCGTTAAGCGAGGATCAGGAATGGCTACCACACCCGTGTTTGGCTCAATGGTACAAAATGGGAAGTTTGACGCCCCAACACCCGATTTAGTTAACGCATTAAATAACGTGGATTTACCAACGTTTGGAAGTCCAACAATGCCACATTTAATACCCATTTTGATCGCCTCTATGTTCTGTGTGTAGATACAGCCGTTATTGCTGTAAAAAAAACGCGCATTGTACGCAAAAAGTGAGGGGAAATATAGAGGTGGTTTTGAGGTGTTTGGACTTGACACTGAGTTACAATATTAATCAATTAATTATGATATCAAGAGCAGCACACATAATCCCAAGCTTAATACTTAATACTGGTCAAAGGTTCTGAAAATAGTTGATTTTATAGACTGAATCCAACTTTTAATCCTAAATAATTTAAATTAGTCATTATTACTATTTAAAACCCAGAGTACTGTTCTTTTGACACGGAACTAACTTAATAAAATCAAGCCTAATCCTGACACTCTTTACTAACTAACAATTTGAAATGAATAAACCTTTAGCATATTCTTTAATTTTAATTATTATCAGCATAATGATACTTGCCACTTCACACTTTACATCACAATCAAGAAACATTAAAAAATCCATATCAACAATTAAACACTCATTTAAAACAGAGGGATATTTCACACCATTAAATGGTAAGAGAATAAATTTCACAAACAATGAATTCATCATTATAGATTTACATCATCAAACCAATGGGTTTGTCATCGCCTATTCTTCAGATGAGTCAATAAACCTAATAAAAGACTATCAAACCATTTACCCAGCTTATGAAGCATGGGTAACTCGATTACATGCTAATTACCATTCAAAGGAAGATTTTTTTAATAAAAACGCTGATCTAAATTGGGTTATAAATAAAAATTAAATTACCCCTGCAATTTAAGATACTCACTTTTAATGTTCACAAACACATTTTCACCCAGTGTATTTTCAAACTCATCCGTTAGAAACACTCTATCTTTTTCTTTAAAAACTGATAAAAAATCCTTTCGTCCTTTTTTGAATTGTTCGATTGAATAATGAGATAAATACTCACATTCCACTGCTTTACAATATTTAATATACTGGGTATTTGATACACCTAATATTGCCATATCCATATCAAGAAACAGTTTCGAGTCTTCATCATTATCAGTCACATCATGTGAAGCCGTCATGTTTATAAGCGCTTCAACACGATCAATAATTTTTACATCTACATTTAATTTTTTAAGGGCTTTACGTGCATATATTGTGCTATTTTTTTCGTTACTTGAACTTGATACGTCATAAATCACATCATGAAAAAACAAAGCCATTGCAACAGAAGTAGGATCATTTAGTTTATATTTATACTGTTCAAAATACTCAAACAATTCTACTAAGTGCCCTATATTATGATAGGTACGGTGTGACTCACTATAATGATTCATTAGGTCTAAAAATATTTGATTCGCTAATAATGAATCACCTATTGGTAATGCATTCCAAATTAATTCAAGCTGATTCACCTCTTGTTTTGTGGGTGTTCTGTAACTATTTTTAGCTCTATTGATTTGATCGCGCTTTGCAATCATTTTAGCTGCAACATCAGAAGACACATACCGTAATAACGACAAGTCTTTGTTGGTATTCAAACAAATTCCACGAGCAAACGAAGAGGACACATGACGTAAATCTGGATTAGTCGTAGCAAAATAAGCTTGTGAAAAACTTTGTACCCCAGGCTCGGTTAAAGAATCTGCAAACAAACCTCTATTAACCGCCGCTAAATCCCCTTCTTCTTCAAGGTCTTTAATGCCACGTAAACCTCGCACACAAAATGACGAACCGACACTTTCCATAAAATCGACCGTTAAGCCTTCGTATGCGGTCACGATCACTTCTTGATTTGCGCCTAAAAACGGACGAACATCGCGATCCATTTCTCGCTCGATCATGGCAAGTCGTTGATCTACAGTAAACATCGGTTTTTTATTTGGGTTAATTCCAATGGCCACATACAATTTAGGATATGGCATTTTTGCAGCACTTTTTACAACATCTACATGTCCAAGTGTCATAGGGTCAAACGAACCGACATAAACAGCAGAGGTATTATAATTTAATGGCTCGGATTCAATTTTATGACAATCAACCATTTGAGCTAAACACAATCGAAGCTGCAATACACTTGCCTCTAACTCACCTGAGTTATCGACAACAAAATCTGCTCGGATATTTCGTTGTTCAATTGGCATAAATACAGAATAACGTTTTTCAAAATCGGCTGACGTTAATTTGGGTGTCTGACGATTGAGTGCTCGTATTTTTTGTTGCTCATAAGGTAAGAACACATTAATACTGTAATCAAAATACGATTCGCTTTTTGTTTCAAATAAAAACGGAATATCTGCGATTATAAAGGATGCGCCGGCTTTGATTTGTTGCGCAACAAATAATTCATATTGTTGCCAAACAAGCTTATGTACTTCTTGCTCGATGGATTTCCAAAGCGCGATTTGCTTCGGGTCTAATAAAATTGTTTTTAGTTTATTGCGATCCACTTGATTATTTTGAATAAAATCATCACCACAATTATTTCTAATGAATGTCTTTAAATCATCATTATCAGAATACAGATCGTTAACTATTTGGTCTGCATCAAAAACAGCAATGCCTAATTCAACCGATGCGTGCTTGGCTAAAGTAGATTTGCCGCTTCCAATTGATCCGGTTATTCCGATTTTAATCATTTAATTACACCCAGCATTGAGAGGTTAGATTGTTGATATTAGTCTTTAAAGATAACATCTTTATATAGCTCAATCATTAATTCTAAATCATCAGCTATTTCACCTATGGTTGATATCAATTTTTTAATATCTTGATTAGGATCGATATAAAAATAATCAATCGTGAATTTCAATGTATTTCCAAATTGACCTATAATAGGTGGAAGAGCAACACTTCTAATTTGCATAGGTGATCCTGCGCGTGCTTCATCTTTGACCCACCAAGAAATAAATTCAAGTGCACGAAGTCCTTTTGCATCGGGAGTGATTTTGAAATCCATATAAATAACTAGTTCTTTATCTTTACCACCTTGCGTTCGAGATATGGCACCTAATGGATATTCAGCAAACGGAAGTAAACCAAAATGATCTTCTTCTATTTCTTCAATATCTAATTTACCAATTTCAACATCTATAACACCGGGTATTGATGAAAGCGTATCGGTTAATTTAATAATTTCAGGTGGGTTTGAAAATGATTTTAGACTGATTAGAAGTGTTAAAATAAAGGTGATCGTAATACGCATTGTGTATCCATTAATATTTAATATATGGATGGACATTCTAACTTAGATTTTAATTAGCAACAATAAACAAGGGTAAGCCAACCAAACCGCCTTACTCACTTTCAATCTGTATACTTTTTTGAGGGCCATGACTTAAAAAATAATCACATTCAAATTCTTCCACAAAAGCAGCATTAAGTGTCACTTTCTCATAAAGCCAAAAAATCTGATTATCTTGCTCCACAGATTTACGCCAAGTAAAACTCGCTTGTAACCAGCCATCATTCAATTGTCCTATTAACTCTAACTGTCCATTTTTATGTTGATAACTTAACTCAATAATTCCATCAGACGCTTTAACTAAAAATTGCTCTAACATCACAGAGCCATCTTTTAACAAACTGGTTTTAAGCTTGCGTGTTATTGCATCTGTTGATTGATCATCACTATTACTATGACGATCAATTATGCAGTTTGAATTTAATATGAAAAATTTGGGTTTGGCTTGAATGGGAAAGCATCGAGTTTTGTATTCACCTAACATTACTTCATCTGGTGCTTTTTGACCTTTATCCCACTGTTCAATATGTATTTGAAATATTAATGTATTCATAAATTATGATTCAATATTATTTCAAAGGATCCAATAACCACTTTGATTTATTCCAAGTTGGGTCTTGGTTAATTGCGTAATCAAATGCTCTTGGGTGATCTTCAGTTTCAATAATGCTTTGAATAAAATCATCGGCAATCACAGGGTCGTGCAAACGCCACACAAGTTGCTGTGTTTTATTCCATGTTACACGGGCAACAAACAATGCGTTGTGATTTTTCTTTAATTCGACATCTAATTTTTTAAAAAACGTATTTAGTACTTCTTTTTCAGCATCCGTCGGCATGTCTTTGTCATCTAAATTTTGTAAATCTAATGTAAGAGTACAAAACCATGGAAATACTTCTTGGTGTTTAAACGCGACTAAGCTTTTATTAACTAAGCAAATTGCTGGTTTATTATTACCCTTCAATTCAACTAATTCATAACTTTCTACAGGGACGGTAATGCTTACTTTTTTAGGCTCTGACACGATTTTGATCACTTTTTAGGTTGATTGATTTGGAGGGGAATTATCCAGTTTTTGGGGTTGAGTTCAATGGTTTTGATTTTTGAATGTTTTTTCACAATGAATCCCGAACCTACAGTAAATTTCGGGTAGGTTATGGGTAACTTCTTGCTATGGCCACAGTGGCTTTTGTATTTTTGATTTTATTTAAGACTAATTCTGATTCATTACCTGTGATCTTACTCGCCCCACAAAGTGCGGAAGATTCTGCCACGCCATACACCCCCACGGTTTGAAATATATAATCCGATTTAATGCTTAACTGATCTTCTACCGTTTGTAATGTAGGTACATCAAATGTATTGAATGGAATATTGAGCAATGTACTTAATGCCATAAACGCTTGTTCATCCGCTTTAATATCGATGCTGTTGATGCTTTTTATTTGGCTTAGTTCTAGATTGGCATCGAAGAGTGCTTGTGTGATTAACGATTGCACAAAAGAAATAGGACAGTTTCGCTCGCAGCCTAATCCAATTGTATAAATAGGTTTAACGTAAGCTTTAGCGGTAGTTTGTACTAACTTAGCATTTATTTTATTTGCAATTGTTGCAGCAAAATCATTGGCGCCACCTTCGTGCCCACTTAACAGTGGAATCACAAACTCACCCTGTTCGTCTAATACCAATACTGCGGGATCTTTATATTTGTCCTGCAATACTGGCGCTAATGTTCGAACCACAATACCCGTTGCGCTGATAAATATTAAACGATGACCCTGTTTAAAATGCTCTTGAACGGTTTGGGTAAACGGTTTTGGTTTGTATAATACTTCACTGTTTTCAACTAATGAATTTAAGCGATTAGCAAGAATTAACCCTTGTTCCGTTAGCGCAATAATACACACCTTTAATACGCTCATTATCTTGGCCTATCTTTTTTGGTTACTACAAACATTGAAAAATACGGCCCGGCCTGTTTGTCTAATTGCGTGACGTCTTCTTCGATGAATTCATTATCTCGACCGATGTATTCTAAATATTTGGCCTCATTTAATCGGTTGGAATTTTCTAGACAGTTAAGTATTTTAACTCGTGCGCGTCCTGCTTTCATAATCACAATTGAATCGTAATTTTTTAAAGTCGATTCAATAAACGCGTCATCGTGCCTACCTGTAATCACACAATACGATTCTGTTAACATAGTTAATGGATGTTGTAATGCACAGGCAGCAGATTGTGGTGAGCTGATGCCTGGTACAACTAAAGTTGAGTTATGATCTAAGCGTGATAATAAATAAGTAAATGACGCGTAAAAAAGCGGATCGCCTTCGCATAAAAACACCACTTTTTTGTTGTCATCTAAAAGCGATTGTATCTGTTCGCTTGCTTGGTCGTAAACGGCATCGCCTACTTTTGCATCATCAGCCATAGGCATTAAAATTGGCAATAGCGTTTGTGATTCAATAAATAAATTTGCAATGTCTTTGGCTTGAGAATGGCCTTTATCGTTGACTAAAAACGCAATCACGTCGGCTGATTCAATATGCCTTACCGCTTTAAGTGTCATTAATTCTGGATCACCCGGCCCCACGCCTACCCCTACAAAACAGCCTATATATACACTCATTGTGTGATTTCCGTTTTTGTTAGCTTGAACAGGGTCACTGGTAAATTTGGTCGATACATAATTTGCCCTGCTAATTTTTTTGACTGGCTTACTGCAATTTGAAAGGTTTGGCTGTCGCATTGTTGGTGGAGTTGTTGTGCTTGCATAAACTCAAGTAATTGATGTTTTGTATTTTCAGTGACGGCACTGGCTACAAGTAGTCCGCCAATGGGTAAAGTTTGCCAAACTTGTTTTAAAATTTCGTTTAACTCCCCCCCGCTCCCACCAATAAATACTTTATTGGGTTTAGGAAGATTCGCAAAACCACTTGGTGCTTTAGCATTAACAATCGATAAATTATTCACACCAAATTTTTGTTTATTAGCTTGTAGACACTCTAAACGTTCTGGGTGATGCTCAATGGCTACAATATTTGTATTGTTATTCCAATACGCCAATTCGACACAAATTGAACCACACCCTGCGCCCACATCCCAAATTACATCTTGGTTTTGAATTGACAATAACGACAGTATATTCAAACGCACTTCGCGCTTGGTCATCATACCTTTTCCTGATTCACCATCGGTAATAAATAGATGATCTTCAAACCCTGGAAAACTGGGTAGTTTTGAAGTTTGTTGTCCTGTTTTTATAACACTCACATGCAGTGGATCAAATTTAATATCGGTTTTTAATAATTCATCAACCGTAAATGATTTTACTTTTTGATCGGCATACCCTAATTGTTCACACACATAAATAATCGCATCGGTTAGCCCTGCTATTAAACACTCATTTGCTAAATGTTTGGGCTGACTGTTTTGATCCGTTAAAATTACAAGATTAGTATGGGCTAACAATTTGCGTTTGATATTTGATAAAGGCCGGCCGTGTAAACTGATGACTTCACAGTCTTGTAATGACAAACCTAATTGATGACAGGCAGATTGAATACTTGAAACAGCAGGGTAAAAAACTAATTGATCAGACTCAAACTGCTGTGACACCCATCGACCAATGCCATAATAAAGCGGATCGCCCGAGGCTAATATCACAATGGTTTTATGTTCTGTGATTTGTTCTTTCAGCATTGATAATTTTGGTAAGGCTTGTGTACGCGTATGATTAATTTGATGATTGATCACTTCGTGTTGGCGCGGTGAGCCAAAAATGACATCTGCAGAATTTAAGACAGCAACCACTTCTTTTGAAAAATCAGAATGCTGTTGTACACCCAAGCCAATCACATAAATTTTCATTAAAAATACATTCCTGCATGACAACGTAATAACGCATTAACAGTAGCAGAAGAAACCGCACTGCCACCTTGTTTACCTAATAAGGTAATGCATTCTAACCCTAACTCTTCAAAGTGTTGCCACAGTGCATCTTTAGATTCTGCCGCGCCTACAAACCCTACTGGCATGCCAATAATTAAAGCGGGTTTGTCTGCGCCTTCTTTTATTTTTTGTAATAAACCAAATAACGCAGTGGGGGCATTTCCGATCACAACGATGGAGTCTTTTAAATAGGGTGTCCAATAATCCATTGCCGCCATGGTGCGTGTGTTTTTAATTTTTTTAGCAAGCGCTGGTACGTCTGGGTGATTCAAAAAACAATAGGGTTCTTTTGAAATCAATCGTTTAGTTATGCCTTGTTTGACCATTTCAACGTCACACAAAATGGCGGCGTTATTTTTAATGGCTTCTAATCCTTTTTGACAAGCATTGGGGCTGAAGCGAACTAATGTGGCGACTTCAGGCAAACCCACGCTATGTACGATACGCATCACAACTTGTGTTTGCTCTTTGTCAAAGCTAGTTAAATCCGTTTGTTCACGAATTAACTGAAAGCTTTTTTCTTCAATTTTTTGAGGATTGGGTTCGTATATAAAATTCATTTTTTAATAGTTTTCTAAAGGGTGTTTAAAATAAGAAAATTAAGCGCTTAACATGACTTGATTGAAGTTTTCGAAATCAACTAAATGTTTATTTACGATTGATTTCACGATTTCAATATTTAAAGACTGATAATCGTGTACCGCTATATTTCTAAGCCCAACCATTTTTTGTAGGTTTTCACTAAGTACTTGATCAATGATGTGATTTTTATGCAAAATTACGAATGCATCTCGTGCACTTTGTACGAGTTCTAACTTATGCAAACGGATATAACGATTTGCCATATCGATACTGGCTTCGCATACGCGATGTAAATTTAAAACGACGGAATCTTGTTTGGTAAAATTCATTTTAAATTCTTCAGAATCACAAAACTCTTCGTTGATTCTTTTTAAACATCGAACAATGGTGGCCGACTTATTTAACAGAACACCATCGATGTTTGATTTATCTTTTTGCATGACTCATTCGCTCCATATAATCATCAATCATTGGCTTTCTTGCTTCTTGTAAATGTTGGTACATGCTGATGGTTGTAGTATCGAACATATCAGCTTTATCAAATTTGTCATATAACACCATACCTTCCGTCACAACTTGAAAACGCATTACGGTTGAGCACTCATCAAGATTAACTAAATCGACATCCATATTAAGCACTAACGCTAAGGACTGTGCTATCTCCCATCTCTGTACATTGTCTATTTTCTTTTGAGAGAAAAAAGCCACATCTACATCACTTTGGGCTTTGTTTGTATTAGAGGCCATCGAACCAAATAAATAAATCAGTTCAATTTCGGGCTCTATTAAGATTAATTTTTCAACAATGATATTTTTAATGTTCATAAATCGACCCATTTAGATTGCAGATATGTTCGATGCATTGATCTAGAGTATTAAATGCAAACGATTGATCAGATGGCACATGTAAAATAGCTGGACGCTGAAACATGATCACATCAATACCCAGCTCGCGTGCGGCGGCTATTTTGCCATAAGTGGCCTGCCCTCCGCTATTTTTACTGATAATCAAATCGATTTGGTTATCTTTCAACCATTGCTGTTCACTTACTTGATCAAACGGGCCGATTGCTTTTATCCAATTAACGTTGTTTGGTAATGCTTCTTTGGGTTGAACTGCAGTACGTAAAAATAGATTTTTGGTTTGTTTAGATAATTTAACAAGAATATCGTGAGGGGTTTGCCCTGCGGTTAGAAAGACGTTTTTTTGGTGTTTGAGTGCCCCAAACACTTCTGACCATTGAATTATTGATGTCCATTTATCATTGGGATACTGGTTCCATTGCGGCCTTTCAAATCGAATGTATTGGGTTTGACAAAGACTACAGGCCTGCTGAGCTTTATTGGATATATTCACAGCAAATGGATGAGTGGCATCTAGTACACATTGGATGTCTTGATCTTTTAAATAATGTTGCATTCCACCATATTGACTGAATCCGCCAATGTGAATCTGGCAGGCTAAATCTGGAGTGCGCACTAATCCCGCGATGGAATAAATAACAGCAATTTGGGAGTTGATAAGAGAGGTGGCGAGTCTTCTGGCATCAGAAGTCCCGCCTAATATTAATATTTTATACGGACTCAACGTCTTTTTGGTGGGCGTTATTTTTGATTGCATTTTCATTTTGTTTGACAGAACTAGGCATATGTTTCATGGATGGCTGGTGTAATACTACTCTATTTCTGCCATGAACTTTAGCCTGATACAGCGCTAAATCTGCATTATGTATGGTGCGTTCAATAGTTTGACCCATTTTATAATGCGCCACCCCAAAACTTAATGTAATTTGTAATTGTTTATGATCGTATTCTATTTTTTGCTTCTCAACCAATTCTCTTAAAGTATTAGCAAAGTGCAAGGCTTCTTTTTCGTGGGACCCAGACAATAATATTAAAAATTCTTCACCGCCCCATCTAGACACACTGTCTGTTTTGCGTACTGTATCTTTAAGTAATTTTGCTAAATGTTTTAAAGCGGCATCGCCTGCAGCATGGCCGAAGGTATCATTTAATTGCTTGAAAAAATCAATATCTCCCAAAATCAAACTAAAACTTCCATCATTTCGTTCACTAAGCGCTTGCTGCAAATTGATGTCTTCTAGCATTCTTCGGCGGTTATACAGACTGGTTAATTCATCAGTATTGGCTTGTTCGTTCAACTTATGAAGCACTTCAATATTACTTTGATGGAAGTAAACCATCACTGGAATCACAATCAAACAGGATACCAAAAGAAAGAAAAGGTTGAAAAATGTCATTAAATTGTCGGAAGCGACATTTAAAATACCAACTTCTGGCAAAAAGTAAGTACCCACTAACACTGCCACACATAATCCTAGCATTGCATATAATGGTTTACCATGTAATACATCCAGTAAAACCATCACTACGACTAAAGGCCAAATAACATGATGATAACCATATTGAGAACCCAATAAAATCTCGGCTCCAATCCAATAAAATAACATGGAGGTCAACATCAAAAAGAAGGTATAACGTCTTTTCTCTATACTTTCAAAGTACATTGACGCGCTGATAAATAAAAGCATCATTGCCCCCATTACCCCCATCACAGACCAGCCGCTAAGCAAAAAGACAATATACAAAAAAACATGTTTGATGAATGATGCGTATAGTATTGCACGCCCCACTCTACGTGAACGCACTCTCCTTAAATTAATATTCATAATGCCCCAAATGAACCCTTAAGTGACTAATAAAATAACGCCAAATATTTGATTGTACCAAAGTAACACACCTTTAACTGATAACATTGTCCAAAGTGTCTAATTTAACAATTTGATACATATAATTGATGAAGTAAAGTTATTTTGACGTTATCCTTCATGTTTCATGCCATATAAAAGGCAACTATAGTTTAATACCTATGCTGCCTAAATAAAAGAGAACACAATCATGAGTAATATTGTATTTTGTAAAAAACTAAACAAAGAATTAGAAGGCTTAGATTTTGCGCCTATGCCTAACGCCAAAGGCGATGAAATATTGGCCAATTACTCCAAACAAGCATGGAAACAGTGGCAAGATCATCAAACTCGCTTAATTAATGAAAAAGAATTGAGCCTTATGAATCCTGAACACAGAAAATACTTACTAGAACAGATGGACAAATTTCTTACTAATGAAGACTTTGATCAGGCTGAAGGGTTCAAAGAATAAATCAATTTAACTAAATCAGGATGCTATTAAATGTAATGATGCATCCTTTTTATGTTGTAACCCAAACAAAACTGCTCAATAAGAGTAATATTTTTAAACCACTTGATTGTAAATTTCTCGTTTCTTTTCCATATAAAATCCTATAAATTTCTCACATTATCTATACACAATTCTAATAATGTTCGGCTAAACTCTAAATCAGTTACCTCCTATCAAACAGCCTTTACTTCGAGCCAATATTTATCTCATTTAGTGAAAAAGGGATAGTTAGAATTATCCAGTAATTTAATTAGGAATAATCATGATTAAGCCGTTTTTAAAAAAGGGAATAAGTTTGCAGGCATTTGTTGGTGCCTCAATTATTATGTGCATGCTTGTATTAGCCGTAGCACTTGTAAGCATCTCTTATGTAAATAATCGCAACACTTTAATTGAACAAGTAGAACGCACCGCATTAATTATGACCGAAGCCATTGATAGTGGCATTGTGCAAATCACAGATCCTGTCATTAAAATGGTTCAATTACTGGAACTTGATCCACTTGCTGCTTCAACGGATTTTGAATCTCGATTACTGCGCATAAAAGTGCTGGTTCGAACATTAGAAATGAACAAACTGCTCAGTGCGATTTATTTTGGCTATGACGATGGAGATTTTTTTCTATTACGCACTGTTAATTCTCAAGCATTAAAAGATCAATACGGATTAGGTCCACAAGCAAAATTTTTATTACAAGCCATCGATCGTCAATCTGATGGAAAAATTCAAGAAGTCAATTGGTTTGTCTATGATGAAAATTTAAATATCATCAATAAAATTCAACCTGAAGATTATCAATATGACCCTCGCTTAAGACCCTGGTTTCAATCTGCATCCAGCAGCACTGACACAATCATCACTAAACCTTATATCTTTTTTACCACTCAAGAAGTAGGGCTAACGTTTGCACAACGTAATATTAATACCGGTGCTATAGTAGGTGTGGATGCGGCGCTTGGAGATCTATCTAATGTTTTAAAAGCATTACAACCTTCACAGCACACACAACTTGCGTTAATAGATGTTCAATCCAATGCTATTGCTTATTCAGACAGCTCAAAACTGATTCAGCAAGATGAACAAGGCAATAGCCATCTAGCCAAAATTACAGATTTAGATGTTTCTGTTTTAACTCAATTATCTGAACAAACTCAAACCATTGCGCAATTAACAAAACTAGAGGTCAATAAAAGCAACTGGTATGGCCTAAGTTTAGCTGTAGGGCAAAATATGAGTGACTGGCGATTATTATTTGCTGTGTCGGAATCAGAATTATTTTCTGAAGTGAATGCTCATATGATTAAGCAACTGACATTATCAGGTGTCATCATTTTAATTTTAATTTCTTTAAGTGGCATCATTGCCAAACAAGTTTCAAGCCCACTGTTAGCCTTGGCTGAACAAGTCACTGCGTTAAGTTTATTTAATTTCGATACAAAAATTGATGTGAAATCCAATGTAAAAGAAGTACAACTGCTTGCAGATTTAACTTCTCACATGGCTGCAGCCATTAAAAACTTTCAAGCGATTTCAAATAAATTAGCCCAAGCTCCCAATGGAGAAATGACTCTTGATCATATTGCTCAACATTTAATGGCCATTACCTCTGCTAAATCTGGTGTGGTGTATTTATTTCACAATGATCAGTCAAAAATGATAAAAGCAACCAGCACTGATTTGATTTTTCCAGACAGCATAGATCTTAAATATGAGAATTGGAAAAAAATAAAGTCCCAACTAAAAAATACCATTGAAATTAATAATGAGCATTTGTTTGTTGCACCATTAATTGATCACAATGAAAAAATGCTTGGTGCTTTAATATTAGAATTGCCAGATCATATTGTTTCAAAAAATATTTCGTTAGATAACTTCATTCAAGAAATTGCAGGATCAGCAGCAACGGCAATTTCAACACGCAATCATATTCAAGCGCAACAAGCCCTATTAGATTCAATCGTAAAATTACTTGCAGACACCATTGATGCAAAATCCCCATATACAAGTGGTCATTGCGAGCGTGTGCCTGTCCTAGCAGAATTAATCGTAGATGCTGCAATTGACTCTGACGCTGTAGATTTTGAACACTTCACAATGAATAAATTACAACGTCACGAATTTAAAACCGCAGCTTGGTTACATGACTGTGGGAAAATCACAAGTCCGGAATACGTTGTGGATAAAGCAACAAAACTGGAAACAATTTATAATCGCATTCACGAAATACGCACTCGCTTTGAAGTATTATGGCGCGATGTAGAAATCGAATATTTAAAAGGATTAAATCAAAATAAAGACGAAACTACGCTCTTGTTTAAACGTGCACAACAACAGCAAAAATTACA
Organism: Marinicellulosiphila megalodicopiae; assembly: GCF_045862395.1. Lineage (NCBI taxonomy): Bacteria > Pseudomonadati > Pseudomonadota > Gammaproteobacteria > Oceanospirillales > Marinicellulosiphila > Marinicellulosiphila megalodicopiae. Next base: position 1,522,883 of record NZ_AP023087.1, on the reverse strand, counting down.
AAAAGAGTTTGAATTATTAGCCAAAACCAACATTGGAGCGGAATTTACAGATGAGCAAACCATTGAAGAAATCAAACAAATTGGCATGCAAACTTGGCAGCGACATTTTAGTAAAACCATTGGTTTGTCTTACGATGAAGCCAGTCGAATTAAAAAAGCCGACCACCTTCCTGCCACTGAATATTTAATAGATGATAAACCAGAACAACTGATTGAATGGGGCGCACGAAAACCTCATGTTGAAAAAGATGATCCTAAAAATATTTGGGGATTTGATATGGAGTTACCTAAATACGAATTTAATCGTGGAGAAATTTATAATCTTTGTATTCAACGTGGAACGTTAACTAACGAAGAACGCTTTATTATGAACAACCACATGGTGCAAACCATAAAAATGCTTCAATCGTTACCGTTACCTGAAGAGTTAGCAAATGTACCTAACATTGCAGGGAATCATCATGAAACAATGGATGGAACAGGATATCCACGAAAATTAAAAGCAAGTGAATTAACCATTCCAGAACGCATTATGGCTGTAGCGGATATTTTCGAAGCATTAACCGCATGTGATCGCCCATATAAAGAGGCTAAAAATTTAACCCAATCGTTATCCATCATGGCAAATATGGTGAAACATAATCAAATTGATGCATCGATTTTTTCATTATTTGTTACCACAGGTACCTACAAACAATACGCTGAAAAATATTTATCGCCTTCTCAAATTGATGAGGTAAATACTACAGAAATATTAAATATCGCTGGAATACATTGAATAGCTTAATTCAAAATAGAAATCGAATACGTACTTTTTTATTCAATTGCAACTAACTAATATTTCCTGTCTGCTGCGTAAAAATACAGTCTAAAATTTCCTCATTTATCTATTGATTTCTGAATCTTTTCCATTGGATAAATGAGCGAACACATCCCCTCAAACACATACCCTCAAACACATCAACTAAACATATCACTTAGGGTTTAAAGCTCTATTTTTTTATCTAAACTCAAACCAATTTTATGAATTTTGACGAATATTTACTAAGATTAAAATACATCTATCCTGTTATAAAGAATTCGTTTGATAAATTGACATTTTTCTCGTTGAGATAAAAATTTAACTGTTTAGTTATTTAAAGTTAGAAGCTAGATTCAACGTCTTAAGTCATAAAAATATCACGCACAATTAATTCATCAACTTGGACTATTTATAAAAACCTAAAGAATCGGATGATGTAATTGTTTGCACTGCCCTTGCTGCTTCAATTCCAGTTTTAATTTTTCTAACAGTGTCTTTGCCTCTGTAGGATCTGAATTCAAAATAGGTGTTGGTAACATTTCTTTTGGAAGTCCCTGCAACAGATTCAATTCCTGTTGCAGTCGAAGTTTCAATTCTAAATCCTTTGACTGTGATTGTCTGTGACTATGATCCTGTTGCAGCTTTTGCTTAAGTATTTGATTCATTTTTTTGATCCTGTATGGGTGATGTTTCTCTTTCTGACATCACATTTTGTATAACATGCATGGTAAACACCTTAAATAAGTCGAACACCAATCCAAAATACAAGACAGTCAGCATTTTCGAGTGGATTTAATAAATAAGAATAATTTACGTCAGCCCTACTAGCCAAATTCATATGGCCTGTTGCAGCAAAGACTTCGCCTTCATTTGTATCAAAGCCATTACAATTGATGCTTATAGTCGGTAGTGAAAGATTTATGGAACTTGATTTTAATTATTGCTCTACACCAAAAAGGAATCAGCAAAAAACACTAAATACATCGGTTTCGCTAAAAATTCATGCCTAGAGTTTATTTGTAAGAACATATATTTTTGATGAATTCCCCCCCTCCTCACCTTTTTATGTAAGCGCTTACATAATAACGCAAACATTTACTAAATACTGCAACTCAGCCCTACTTTTTAAAAATATTTCTTGTAATTCATTTTACAAAGTACTTCATCTTCAAATGTGCCGGCCCCATGTTACCGATGCTGCCATCATTACATTTGCGCACACTGAGTTTATGTAGCACAGAAATGTACATTATGATCCCCTTCTTCAGGAGTTGATTTTTGTCTCATCGCCTAATAATTGAATCATGATTGAAGTCTATTTAGATGAATCTTTGCTATTGTCTGACATGCATAATCCTTTAGAATGTTTTAAGAGCTTTAGTTAGAAATATTTTTTAACTTTCAAAGTAAAGCTGCCTCAAGCAATATAAACGCTATGTTTTACATTTGTGTTGCTATTACCGTAACTGTTTGATTTGAAATGGTTTTGTGTATTAGCTAACTTTACTCAAATATTGTATACATTGTACTATTTACAATGCCTTTGCTGAGTTTGTAAAAAGTGATTTGAATGTTGCAACAACAATTTAAAACATAGCCAATATAAAATTGCTTTTCAATTAAACAAACACCAACAATTAGTTGGTTTCTAATATATTAGAAAGGGAAAATGTATGTTCAATAGTGTTAAAAAAACGATCATGTCCACTGCTGTTGCAATGGGTATCGCCAGTTCAGCCTGTGCCCAGAGCCCCGTTGAATTATGTGAAACAAATTGGATTGACAAATCTGATGAAATATTCGCTAAAGATTGTGCAGATATGGCCTTTAGTGATGATTTAAAAGACCGACAAAAAGTAGCGTGGATGTTTGATAATTACATAGACGCTGCTTGGACAGGCAGCTCAAGACCGTATAATTAATTGTTATTTTTTAAAATGTAAGTAAAAGTGCTACTTGGGTTTGTACTTGGGTTTCGAAATCAGGAGGGAGAGTTTAAGGTTATAAAATAATTATCTCTAATAAAAAACTTCGCATCAATTAATGATGCGAAGCTTGAAATAAAAAATCTATAAATTAATCAAAATAAGTAGACGCATATAAAGATTCCCATTTTTTAATCCAACGTTGAGCAGTGGTAGCTGAGCTTTTTTCAATATCTTGTAACGCTAAATTTAAAGGTCGGTTGTCTGTGGCGAATAATACATGAGCAAGTGGCATTGGAAAACGCACGGTATTGTCTTTTAGCATTCGACCCGATGTATCATTGCCTTGAATGACCACTGGATTTTTGCAAACACCATCTGGATTTGATTGACGTGACTGTCCCCATTTTGGTTGCACTTCCATATATTTTCTAATTCGTTCGGCATTATCATTGCCTTGGGTGATATCAATGCCTTGTGATTTTGCTAACACCAATGTATTGATAATGGCACGTACTCCTAAATCTTGATGAACTAAATCACGACAGGTTTCTAAAGTCATGCCCGGTACAAATTTATTTGTGTCCCAAGCACGAATACCTTTTTCTGCACTTTTGGACGACGTAGGCATTACGGGTATGCCATTATCTGCGGCAATATAAATATAAGATGGCGTGTGTTCTTTCCAGCGACTGATCGCTTTGTCCATCATGTTTTTATTACTTAACCAAATGGCAGCACTCATATGCGCTTCAATACGAGCGTGTAACCAATTATTAGCTGCGCCATCTTTGTCGCCAGTCACGCGAGGTAGCATTAGATTGGTGAATGCATTCATATCTTGAGTATGGGAATTTGTCCAGCCATCATAAGTGTAACGTAACACTTCAGCGGCATTTGCATACCACGGTAATACCCAGCCATATTGCAATGCTGCATTTGAGCCTTCTGGATCAAAGCCTCGAAAATTATCTGTGTTTGTCCAAGATTCTAAATAATCCATGGCTTCTTCAGAGTACTGTGCATCACCTGTAATAAACCCTAATAACGCTAGGGTGTAAACGTCAATGCCATCTTCAGTTGGCCAATTACAAGCTTGCACGGTTCGCTCACCGTTTTTATCTTTGTTGTAACTGCCGCAATAAATTAACCCTGCGCCACCTGCTGCAAAATTTTCTTGTTCAGGATTTCTAATACGGCGTCCATTTCGATTAATTAAATCAAACATTTCTTGAACTCGCGCTATTGTCACAGCATGGCCATTCGCAAAGCGTGTTTTTAAAATATTTAATTGAGAAATAGGTGTCATCATTCCAGGATGTTTAATGCCGTTAGTTGTGACTTCTTCAGGATCGGGATCTGGAGTAGGGGTTGTAGAAACTACAAATAAATCTTGTAGGTAACACGCTTTACGTACTCCAGGTACAGGATCACTACCAAAGCTTGCGTTGTTACACATCACGCTTCCGATTTGATTATTTAAATATACAAATTCACCATTAGTACCAAAAGCAAGATTAGCCTCGCCATTAATAATAACCTCTTTACCTTCGTCAGCTACCCATTCGTAACCACTGGGTGCTTGTGAAGCGGGCACGGATTTGTAATAACATTTTTTATTAACACTAGGAATCGGGTCGCCAAAGTTTGCACGATTACATTGAAGTGTCAGTGTGTTTGGATAGTCAGCATGAAGATTGCGGCGATAATTAAATTTGCCTTCTGCACCAAATGCAATATCCATTGTGCCGACAACATCAAAATATGCTTGTCCGTTTGCTATAAAAGTAAAGCCGTCTGGAGCATCATTGTTGTCGGATACTTTTGTGAAACACTGCTTTGTTTTACCAACAGCGGGATCAAAATCAAAAGAAGAATTTTCGCAGGTTATATTTTCAGTTTGATTATTTAAATAAACAAAATCCCCGTCAATGCCCCATGCAATATCCATCTGTCCTTTGATGTGTATTTCTTCATTAGGATGAGCGGCAAAAATATATCCAGCAGGCGGTTGAGATGAAAACATGTTAACCCCCGACACAAATATCATGACATCATCAACCACTTCGCTTGCGCCAATATAAAGACCCCAACGATAGCCAATTTCATCAGTACGTTCCCATTGACCGGTGCCTTTTAAAATACCGTCAACGTACATTTCATAATCTAAACCGTTATCACGCACTCGTAAATCAATGCCTTTGCCTTCCATATTACGCGCAACAATAAAAGTATCGCCCACTCTTGGTTTAAACCATAAGTGTCCATCACCATCTAAACGTAACATTACCGACCAGTGATCTACTTCGTTACCTTTGGCTTGCATCAACGAACAAGTATGCTCAAACCCACAGCCTTTTGCGTTGATAATTGTAAAGCGTGCTTGAAATTCTCGCCAAACCCCAGCTTCAACATTCCAACGATTTTGTGGACTATATACCTCGCTTCTAGCGGCAAGTGCTCTTGAGTTTCTTGTGTTTTCTTCTGACTTAAATAATCGAAATATTTGAGTGTCGCCATCTTCTTGATACCAACGACTCCATTTAGAAAAATCATTGGAATCAATGTCTGAATTTGCCACTGTATGTAATTTTAAATGCTCACCAAGTTGTGCATTTTTAGCATAAGGCGTGGTTTCAACTAATGCATTTTTAACATTGATAATGGATCCTGTAACACCGGTAGTACTGGTTTGCCCTAATGGTTGTAAATTATCTTTGGCAAGCACATCCATCCAAAGATCATCTTCACCGGTTTGTGAATACAAATCATATTCAACGGTAATTTCTGTTTCTGTTTCTGTTTCTGTTTGAGTAGGTGTAATCACTTTATCTTCGTCAAAATAAAAGATTACTTCAGCTAAACTGCTCCAATCTGAAATTGAATTACCGCCACCCACTATTCTTAAAAATTGAGTATTCGTTGGGTTAATATCAAAGTATTCAAAATCTAACGATGCGCCGCTTGATGTATGAGTTGAAATTTCAGTCCATTGCAATGCATCTGATGAATATTCAAAAGTAAAATCAGTGGTGCGTTCATCGCCTTTTACAAAAGCAATATCTAATCCTTCAAGAGTTTGTGTGTCGTTAAATTCAAATTGAATCCATTGACCAATACCTTGAGCAGACCAGCGAGTGTTAATGTCTTGATCATAAACATTAACAGGTAAATTTTCGTCACTTGCACTAGCACTGATCCAAACGCCATTTATTAAAACAGGAGCAATGGTTGTATCTGTTTGAGTCTCGGTTATCACTTCTGTTTCAGTTTCAGTTTCAGTTTTAGTTTTAGTTTGTGTTTGTGTTGGTACTTCCGATTCAGTTGGTGTATCGGTTTTAGTTTCTGATTCAGTTTGTGTTAAAACTTCTGACCCAGTTTGTGTTGTTGTTTCTTGAGTTTGAGTATCAGTTACATCAGTAGGTGTAACGGCATCTTCAGTGCTATCACCACAGGATGAAAATATTAAAGCGGTAGAAAGTGCACTCGTTAGTACTATATGATTATTCATGTTGTTATTACTCTTTAAATTATTTTAAAATAATCCTTTCTAGATTTTTTTGGACTTTAGATAGAGGGTTTATAATTATTAAAAGGCATTTTTTAAAATTAAAAAATGCCTTTATTGTTAATTAACTCACTATCGCAGCCGTAATTATTTTACCCACGTTTGAGTCACCATCTGCGCCTGCACGTTTAATGCGTCGATTCATTGCATAGGGTTTTAAGCCGCATGCCGCGCCAATGGTTTTAGCCACACTTTCTAATGATTCATCAAGTGGAATATCACCATTCATATCACCAGCCCCCGTTGTGGAATTAATTGGCATCGCACCAAAGTCTCCACCAAATTCGCGCAATCCACCAATAACACCTGACTTCACATTTTTACCTGCTAGTACTGTCACATGGTGATGTAAATTATGATCACGACCGTCACCGTTTTTTACTTTTCGTAATGTACGGCCAAAAACGCCACAGGCTGCAAAAGTGACTTTGTCTTCCATACCATGTGTTTTAAGACTTTCAAACATGTGTACCATTTCTTTACAACTTTGCACTGTGCCGTTGGCTTCATCTAGTAAACCAGGGTCAATATGATTGTCGCCACCAAAATTTAAATTAAGTGTTACTACTGAGGTCATATTTAATTTAAAGGCAATAATTGAAGCATCGATTAACCCTAAATTTTTATCTTCGTATTTTACTTCTGAAAATTTTGCAATAAGTTCTTCATTGAGTTTTCTAACTTCTACTAACGATTGCACCTGATCATCAAGCCATGCTTTTTGTTTGCGAGTGCCTGTTTTTTTGAGTTGTTCATTTAACGCCATTAAATCCGCGTCACGCATTTCTCGAATTAATTGATCTCTATTATTAAAAGAAGGAAATAATGTTTTCATAGAACTAGGGTTGATTTGACCAATTGCCTGTCCTTCAAAATCCACTTCAGGGCCACCTAAATATAATGGTGGTGCTTGAATGGTTTGATGAATTGGCTGCAAAGCTGCTGATAATATCGATGGTAAAAATTCAGGCGAATTGGTTTCACTGTTTGGTCCACGAGAGCTGCCCATTAATTTCATGACACCTGAATACTGTGCATGAATATTAGTGCGTGTATCGTGATGAATAAAACTCATTCGATCCATGGCCCAAGGTACGCTTTTTTGCAAATCAGCCCAAGGTTTCGCTGCTCGATAAGTGCCAGAGCCTAACTCAACATTTTGAGCGACCATGCTTGGTTGTGTGTTGTGATGCACGCCATCTAATCCTGTGTCATAAACTCCAGGACAGTTATTGTTAATTGGTTCGCCAAAATGACTCAGTGCCATCATTAAATACTGTGGATGATCAATTGTTGCTGCAATGGCTTCGTCTGATGGTATTGCACCAAGTAAAACGCCCATTGGCAGTCCGGTTGCAAAAGATCGAGTTGTCCATAACCCGCCCTGTGCGCTCATTGCTTTTAAAAGTGCTCTGCGTGATGTTAATTTTTTCATGAGTGTCTCCTAAAAATCGACTGAAGATATTAAGGCAGACGTACAGCCTAAAGTGAAAACTGAAATTAAGCGCTCGTATAAATTTCCATTAATACTGGCAAGGTTGTCATTATGATTTTTCAAACCTGCGCGAATCACATCAAATCTTGAATCATTAGAAGCAATACCCATAATTTCAGGCAATAAGTATTGATCTAAAAAATCGTCAATAGCAAGAACAGGAAATTCAGGCTTGTTGTAATAGTACACAGCAATGCGTCGACACATATTTTCCATCGTGGCATAAGCGAACATATTAGGGCGTGTGGGAGTGGCAGGTTTTAATGCGCCACGAGTCCAAGTATCTTCAGGAATACTTTCACTTAATATTTTAATTTGATTGTTAGTGTCAACGCAGGGGTCCACATCATTTCCAGAGTAATTACTTAAACGTTGTTGCAATAATTCGCACATGTGCTGTCTGCGAGTGATTGACGCATAGGCAGGTTGTGCGCGATCTGATTGTTCTTCAATATTTTTTGCTATCAAATCTGAGCTAAAAAATTCAACAATTAATTCATTAAAATTAAAGTTAGACGTTTTAAATGCTTCACTTACCGCAATAAAATCTTCATCTGTTTCAACACAGTCTTGTGAGTTAGCATAAAAACACAATTTTTGTACCCAGCCTTTAGCAAAGTTTGGATGCGTAGCAAGTGCGTTACCTAAGTCTTTTAATGAACTGCCCATTTCGACATGGTCATTAAAGCTAAATGATGCAGACTGTTTAATGGCTGCTTTTTCAGCCTGTGTTCTTGGTTTACCAAAACTGTCATCAAAATTATTTCTAAAATAATTTCGCATTGGATCTAACAAACGGTGACACCCATAACAATCAGTACCAGGGGCCGCATGGTCAGGTGTAATGGCATCTTCATTAATAGTGATCGACACATCATCACCAGCAAAGCTTTGATTTAATGCAGTAATTAATGCCTGGTTAATGGTAACTCGCCATTGATTGTCATCGTTAGTTTCCCAGCGTGCAAAGAAGTTAGGGTGCGTAAAAAATCCTAATCTTTCAGTGTCTAAATACAAGGTATCAGTTTGACGAATTGCGGGTAAATCCCAAAAACGTATAGGTCTGTTTTCATCGGTTGCTTTAACAATTTTGACTTTTTTCCAATTTGTATAATCTTGAGGTTTAAATAATTTAAATTGATTCCCCCCACTTGTTTGATCGGAATACTGATTTAATGCTCCCCAAACAAATGCAATTTCAGGACGAGTTATAAGCGTGTCGTAATCGCCTCTTTGATTAATAAACCCTGTTTGCCCTTGTGGTGCTGGAAAGTAAAAGCGACGGGTATTGATTTTTTGTTGCATGGTGTATTGTTTTTCTTCTTCAGATAAATCTACGCCAATTTTAAAATCTAATAATTGTTTTTCATTCGGGTGATCAATGGCTAAAAATAAACTCATAAGCGCAGGTGTCATCATCCATTCGTCTTGAGTAGCAATGTCTGTAAACGGTTTGTTTTCTTGAACAATTAATTCCATAATTGTTTTAATTGCAGACTCATGACCGTTTTCATAAATGGTTTGATTAATATATCGTGTTGGTATGTTTGCTCTTATGTACCCGCGTAATTGTCCAATATATTCATCAGGGCCTAGCTCATGGGCAAGTTGTAAGTTTTCTTCTAAAAACCATTCCATTTTTTCAGTGTAGCCAGCGGTTTGTTGCCATTGACGAATTAAGTCAGGCATTGCTGATGCATCCAGTTTAACCGTATTTAATTCGGTATTGGTTAATGCTGAACCATTGATTAACAATTTTGCTTTACGCATCACCGATTCAATAGGCACTTCAGATTTTTGAATACTTTCTGTGCTTGTGGGTACGTAAAATTGTTCTTTAATGTAGTTCGCTAATGAGGTTGCACAGTCGTCGATACAGTCAATTGGATTTGTCGGTGGCATGTTATTAGTGATTGTAGAAATTAAAGTATCGTTTTCAACTCGACTGGTTAAATTAGGTAATTGAGCGCCACCAGCATGACAATTAGCACAACCTTTTGTTTCAAATAAAACGGAAGGTTCTACTGGTTTGGGTGGTTCAACCGTCATTCCACTAAGTTCGCCTTGAATACTTAATTCATGAATCGACCACCATCTACTATCAAAAGTGCTGGTTTGCGTAATGGTAATATATTGCGCAGTAATATTATCAAGGCTGATGATTGTTTTAGGGGATGTGCCAATTTGATCGGTAAGTGCATCAATCCAATTTATGCCATCATTAGAATAAGAAACGTCATAACTTCTTGGAAAACCGTCCGGATTTAGGTTGTGATCCATTACTATATTACTTACAAAATAAGACTCACCCAAATCTATATTAATCCACTGACCAGGTATTTGCGTTGCTTTTGTAGCCCAACGAGTATTCATGTCTTTATCAGCTAGATTATAAATATCTGCTTCATTGTGACTTGAGGTTAATATCCAGTTTGTTGATTCGATCGTTACATGATTAATATCTGTTTCTGTTTCTGTTTCTGTTTCTGTTTCTGTCTGAGTTTCAGTTTGCGTTTCTGTTTCAGTTTCAGTTAGATTTGAAGAAAATCTATTGATAATGTATTGAGCCAATGTTTCTGCACATTCATCAATGCAGGCAGTCACATTGTTTTTTGGCATGTCTGTATGAATTACATTTACAAGAGTATTGTTATCAATTAATTGTGCTAAATTAGGAAGTTGTTTACCTTGTGAGTGGCAAAGGTTACAGGTTTTTTCATTAAATAATTGTTCAGACTCTGTAGAAAACTGCGCTACAAATTCTACGTAACAGCTTTTTTTAACCCCTGGAATTGGGTCTTTGCCAAATGTTTCATTTGCACAAGTAAGTTGGCCTGTTTGATTATTTAAAAATTCAAACTCGCCATTAGCACCATAGGCAACATTATATATGCCAATTAAATTAAAGGACTCTTTTTCGGATGACTTAAGTGAGTAACCGATTAATGGGTCAACAGAAATATCGGTTTCGGTTTCAACAGGTGTTTCGGTCTCAACAGGTGTTTCGGTTTCAACAGGCGTTTCAGTCTCAACGGGTGTTTCAGTGTTAACAGGCGTTTCGGTCTCAACAGGTGTTTGGGTTTCAGCTGCTGTTTCAGTTTCTGAAATTGTTGAAATAAAATCACCATTATTATTGGTGGGATCTAGTACGGGGGATGTATTTGTATCACAACTTATAAAAATAAAAGTCATAACAAAAATAGCTAAGATATTTTTCATATCAGTTCTCGATTTTATTATTGATTAGGGTGTTAAGTCACATAGATGAATATTCATTTATACCATCATCCATTTTTATTGATATTTATTACAACTCAAATCAGTGGTGATTTTTTTAGATTTTAAAATATCAAAATAAAGCCGTGTAAAATGTTGAACACGGCTTTTTTAAACTAGGTGTTTTTTATTGCAGCATGAATAATTTTACCTACAGGCGCACCTTGTGAATTTTCACCTTTTGCTTGAATACGAGTATTAATAACAGTTTTTGAAACACCTACAGCAAAGGCTAATGTTTTTGCTGCTGACTCTAACGTTTCTGTTGCAGGTATATCACCGCTATTGGTTGAGGCACCGCTTAAACTGTTAATGCCCGTTGCACCAGCATCACTACCTATTTGCATTAACCCACCGATGACACCTGGGTTAATATTGGCTCCTGTAATCGCCATCATATGGTGCTCAGCATTATGTGAACGCCCTGTTCTTATTTGTCTGAATGTACGACCAAATACATTTAAATTTGCTAAGGTTACTTGGTCTTTTAAGCCTTCAGCTTCAATACGATTGAAAAAATATGTCATATCATTACAGCCACTTATTGTGCCGTTAATTTCGTTTTCCCAATCTTCATCGTTATGGTTGTCACCACCAAATGGAATGCCAATGGTTGCAACAGATGATAGATTTAATTTAAAACAAAGCAGCGCTGCATCAATTTGGTCATGTAAATCGCCACTGTTTATTTTAGTAAAACCTTCAAGTAACTGTATGTTTAACGAACGCAATTCTTCTTTAGAGCGAATGTGTTGATCAAGCCATAATGTTTGAGATTTACTCGCTTTTTTATTACCCGTTTGTTTAAGCATGTCTGAAAATTTATTAACTTCTTGGTCGCGTAAATCTTGCAATTGCTTTTCAACACCGCTAGGCGCATCAAACAAACTTTGTAATGCAGAAGGCGACATTTCTTGTACGGATTGGTTTTGGTATTTAACTCCGCCACCGCCAAAACGAATAGGGCGACTTTGAATGGTGCCAAAACGATCAGGTTCAGCCATTGCATGAGAAATGATTGAGGACAAATGATCTGGAAAATTCGCTTCGCCTTCTGGGCCGCGCGTTTTACCCACCATTTCCATCACGTTACCAAATTGCGAATGAATGCCTTGGTAAGTTCTGTGATGAATAAATGCCGTTCGATCTAAAGCCCATTGGGGTAAAGTGCTCCAAGGCGTCGATGCTCTATGTATTTGACCACCAAGTGAAACCTCAACAGGTGCTAATTTAGGGCTAGGATTATTAACCACAACATCAACACCTGAATCGTAAGATCCAGGACAGTTAATGTTCATTGGGTCGCCTTCAGTTCGCATACTGAACATTAAAAATTGCGGAGGCATGGCCTCTTCATTTCTAGAGTTAGCCGCCATTGATGGTGCTGACATAGTCAGTAATGCAGCAGCAGGAATACCTGAGACAACTGATCTTAATAGAACCGTTGCACTGCCAGTACTTATGTATTTTAGTAAATCTCTACGTAATTCATTCATGGCAATGCCCCTTAAAAGTCAATTGAAATTAGAAATGGCGAGCTACAAGCCAATGTAAATAACGATACAAAGCGTTGTGTTTTATCAGCGCCAAGTTCGCGAGCAGCATTGTGATGCTGATTTAAAATTTGTGCTGTTCTGTCGTAATAAGCATCAGCAGGCACGACACCCATAATGTCTTCTAGTAAATAATCTCTAAATTCCGGGTACGTTCCGTTTGGCATTTCAGCGCTGCCTAGTTTATTTTTTGCAACATTCAAACAAATACCTTCACTAGCTGAATAATGAAATAAATCAGGAATCGTCGGTTGATCGGGTTGTTCATTACCACGAACCCATTCATCAGATGGCAAACCTGCCGCTACTTTATTTACATTCAGTTTTGAGTCATTACATGGCTCATATAAATTATTGGTTTTGCCGGCCACTTTTGCCATGCGCGATTTTAAGTTGAAACAAAAATGATTTTTTCTGGTAACAGACGTAATTGAAGGGGTTGCCAGTGTTGTTTGATTTTCAACAAGGGTTTTAATTAAGTCAGAACTAAAATACGCAATCACTAATTCTTTAAAGTTAAAATCGGAATCTTTAAATATTTGAGCAACACGCTGTACTTCGTCGTCACTTGTTGAACATGGTGTTGAGTTTGTGTACATACAAAGTTTCACAACCCAGGCCTCAGCAAATTGAGGATGCTCAGAAATAGCACGTGCTAAATCAGTTAGCTCTGGTCCGCTATCATCAGAGTGTCCAGAAAAGGTAAAGCTTGGCATGCGAGGCGATATTCTATTTAAAGGTTTTGACCAGTTCGCATCATAGACACGCATAAAGTAGTCACGCATCGGATCAAGTAATTGATGACACGCAGTACAATCAGGTTGGCTTGCGTGTTCTTCATCAAGACCAATGGTGCTAAATGGAATTGAGTCATCGCCAATAGATATTGGGCTACCTAAAGCCACAATTAACATTTGGTTAACCGTTACACGAAATTCGTTATCAACGTTGGTACGCCATTTAGTTAAAAATGGGAACGTATTAAAAAATCCAGGGCGAGGTACATTCACATAAATTGTGTCTGCATTTCGTAGTTCCGCTAAATCAAAAGGTGATATGATGGCATCTTTTGGTGTGTCAGCAGTAATTGGTTTTATTGTTACGGTTTTCCAAGTATTAAAATCACTTGGTTTCATTATTTTAACCGTACCGTTTTGACCAATACCATTTGCAGTCATGATTCTTGCCCACATGCCACCTATGTCTCTATTGTTTATAAAATCTCGTTGGATAGAAGAAACGGTTGCTTGAGGTATGCAATAAAAACGATCTCTTACCATTTTAGCCAGTGGAACCGTTTGGTCACAATCTGAAATTTTAAGTGTTAATGTTTCATCATCTTTAGCAGGCTTTGCATCACCTGCAATCATAAAACTCATTAATGCAGGGGTCATTTGCCATTGCTCGGTTGTGACAAAATCAGTAAAAGGTTGTTCATCTTCAACAATTTTCATAAAGGTACGATGAGCGTAGCTACTAATATTTTCATAAATGTCTTGGTCTTGCCCTCTTAAAATAATGGCAGCAGCCGCTTCGGTTCCTAAAATAAACGGTGGGACTTGCAAGCGACCAACTTGAGTATGACTTTGTAAACTGTCTTTTATAAAAGGCTCAATTTTTGTCATAAAATTAGGATGCTCTACCCACTGTCTCACTAATAAATCCATAGCAGCAGGATCTTCTTGAACCGCGACTAATTCGTCTTGTGTAATAGCAAGGCCCGTTAAAATATTTTTTGCTTTACGTAAGTAAGACTCAGGGCGTAATTCATAAATTTCAGAAGTTTGTGATTCAGGTGAATAATACGTCCATAGATAAGCAGCAATATCTCTTGCGCAAATTTCTCGACACACAGTGGCATCAGAATTAGGCATCGTTTCTTTAATGTAACGCGCTAGTTCAGCTTCAGAATCTTTTTCGTAAGCATCGCCTTTTGAAAATGTTAAATTATTAACATTAAAAGGAAATACACCAGATACACTTCCGTTTAATTCATCGGTATGGCATTGGGAGCAAACAGCAGAGGCAAATAAACGTTTTCCATTTCCAATGTCGGCAGTTGTTTCAGTTTGCGTTTCTGTCTGAGTTTCAGTTTCAGTTGCAGTTGCAGTTTCAGTTTCAGTTTCAGTTTCAGTTTCAGTTTCAGTTTCAGTTATGGTTATGGTTTCTGTTGCTGTCTGAGTTTCAGTTTGCGTTTCTGTTTCAGTTATATTTGAAGAAAATCTATTGATAATGTATTGAGCCAAGATTTCTGCACAGTCATCGACACAGGCAGTAATATTATTAACTGGCATTTGTGTATGAATTACATTTACAAGGGTATTGTTATTTATTAATTGCGCTAAATTAGGGAGTTGTTTGCCTTGTGAGTGACAAAGGTTACAGGTTTTTTCATTAAATAATTTTTCAGAATCTGTTGAAAACTGCGCTACAAATTCTACGTAACAGCTTTTTTTAACGCCAGGAATTGGGTCTTTGCCAAATGTTTCATTTGCACAAGTAAGTTGGCCTGTTTGATTATTTAAAAATTCAAACTCACCATTAGCACCGTAGGCAACATTATAAATGCCAATTAAATTAAAAGATTCTTTTTCGGATGACTTAAGTGAGTAACCCATTAATGGGTCAACAGAAGTATCGGTTTCAGTCTCAACAGGTGTTTCGGTTTCAGCAGGCGTTTCGGTCTTAACAGGTGTTTGCGTTGCTACGTAAAATGACCATAAGTATTGCGCAATATCGGCTGAACAAGCTGCGTCACATTGCGTTGGGTCTGTAGTGGGCATGGTTAGCTCTATATAACGAGCCAGCTCTGCTTGGGTGGCTTGCGAATAATCATCACTATTTGGAAATTTAAGGGCATTTACATCAAAAGGAAAAACCCCAGCACTTGTACCGTCTTGCTTGTCGATGTGACAACCAGAGCAGTCAGAGGATGCAAACAGGCGTTGGCCGTTATTAATATCGAAGCCACTCCCAGTTTCGGTCTCATTTGGATTTAATATACTTGTATTCAAATCAGTTTCTAATTCAGAATTAACACTTGTTTGTTCTGCATCATTATTCGAATAATTATCAACACTTTCAATTTTCGTATCCGAACCACATCCAGTAAGACTATAAATGATTACAAATAAGAATATAATTTTGTTCATGGGAACACCTCAAAAAATAAAAAATTTAAATTAATAAAATGGAACTATTTTGAAAACATACCTCATAAAAGTATTCAATCAATACACCTAATAAATAAATTGTGAACCAAAACTTAAAACACATACTTTTGATCACAATACGAGTAAATAAATTTAATAAAAATTACATAATTTGCACATTTTTAATAAAAAACACCCGAACAAAACCCTACTTAAAACAAACTTACTCCAGACAAAAAAAATAAAAAATACAATTCAAAACATAATTACAATAAAATTTTAAGACAATCGTATTTATAAATAATTATTCAACAACAGATAATTCTCCTTTTAGGATCAAGTTAGGACCAGTACATGGATTTGGATTTGGATTTGGATTTGGATTTGGATTTGGATTTGGATTTGGATTTGGATTTGGATTTGGATTTGGTCATGGACATGGACATGGACATGGACATTATAAAATGGTTAAACAAATAAATTTAATAACTCCAACCGTCAAATTTTTTATTTAATATATTGACTTTTTAATACTGTCATTTCTTTTTTTAATTTTCGAATAAGCTTTCTGTTAAATCTTTGTTTTAGCCCTATATCTCTTTTTAATTTTTCCTTTAAGATCAATTCTTGAGAAAGTTCTTTTTTTAGTAATTGTTTTAAATTTGGTTCTTGGGTCAAATCTACCCCTTCATCTTTGACTAAATATTTATCTGGAATCACATATTTATTAATTACATTTTCACAATCTAGTACCTTGTCGGATTGTATATATTCAACTTCGATATTTTGCAACAGTTGCAAAGAATTTATCTGCTCAGAATCTTGGATATCATGGCTCGAAATTTTCTCATAATTGGACTCTAAAACACCTTCATTATCTTCTGATTTTTTCACAACTGACCTCAATAAATTTGATAAATACTAATTTTCGTTAACTTCAATCAATGATTAATTTTAAGTATTAAGACTAAACAAAGCAAAATCGTGAAAAAAATTTTTATCAAAAAATCACTTAAAAATATAAAAAGTAACAAGAAAATAATTTACTATTTTTATTACTTTTAAATTATGCTTTCTAAAGAAGTTGCGCCGAATATATAGGATGTTTTTCATTTGGAATATAAATTAAAGTACTATTTGTGAAACCGAGCATTAAAACGATTACATATATTACACCCTGTGTCATTAATGTAACATATACAACCATCATTAGTTGTAATTCAGCAATTTAATTAGTCATTTAACTAGTCATTAACTTTGAAAAATCATAATAATTATTACTTAAATGGTATATTTTAATTACACTTTAACCAAAAAAAATACATTATAAATATAAAATAAAACAAATAATACATAACTAATAATACAAAACTCATAAATTAAAAGTAAATTAATTTACATTTAATATAAGTAATAAATATATCTATTCACAATCGGTTACATTATTAATTTAAAGTAATCACAATCTAATTATTCTCATTTAACATTATGTAGTGATTTTGAGGCGTACTTTCTTAGGAACGAAAGCAATTATTGAAGTATTTTGACACCAATAAAAAAGCAGCCTAATTAAAAAATAAGGCTATGTTTTAAATTGTTGTTGCAGCATTCAACGCATTTTTTACAAACCCCGCAAAAGCCATGATAAATAGTACAATACATGCAATATTCGAGTAAGATTTGCTATTGTTAAAAACCATTTAAAATCAAACAGTTACGTTTATAGCAACACAAATGTAAAACATAGCGAAAAATAAGCTGCTACCAACATGTCAGTATTCAGCAAAGTCCACCCAAACATCATTTGCTCTTTTAATTAACGCTTCGCTGTCTTTCAACCAATTTTGTTGCACTTTAGAGTTGTAATTTAAATACAATTTATCATCTATGATTGAGAAGTTTTTAGGGTTAATTTTTACTTTTTTACCACTTGCCATAGCAAAAGCACAATACCCACCAAACTGAGGACTGTACTTTTCAGGATTCGATTTAAACAAATCAAGGTTTTGTTTGGAAGCAAATAACCAGGTTACGTCCATCCAATTAAAACTAAAATCATCACTGCCTTGTACGGCCTCATTTTGAGTGAAATATGCTACAGGATCGTAACCTTTAATGGCTTCATCACTAGCAAAAGACGTATATACATCTTGTTTTGCATGACTAAATACACTGACAACTAATACAGAAATTGCGACTAAAAATTTATTCATAATGACTCTCTTTTGATTTAGCAGAATGTTATTCCAAGAAAAACACCTTTGATAAACTTGGATTGATGGTTGGATTATTAATATATTCAACTATTAAATTTTCAGGGTAATAATGAAACTTAATAGTCTTTTCATCAGCATAGTACTGACAAATACTTTTGGTATGCACTTTTAAACGTTGCACAAAACAGCTTTGGGTTTCATTGCCTTTAACATAGGTTAAGTGAATACTGGGTATTGATGTGGGTTTGCTCGCTTGTTTAAAGTCCGCCCCTTTTGTTTTGTATTGATCAAACAGTATATGCCGACCTGACTGTACATTCAGTGAATCTAACCCTGAAGATGTAAAAAAATACCAAGGATCTAAGTTACTTAATTCATGAGTAAAACTTATGCCATCCCATTTGCTTTTAAATACTTGGTTTTTATAAAATGTTAACAGTGAAAAAGCAGAATATAAATATGGGTCAAACTGAGATTGCAAAAAAACAGTAATAGCATCAAAGGATTTTAATTCCAATAATTCAGGGATGATGTTACCTCTTGATTGTTCTCCAACAAAATACTCGTGCTCATATAAATTTAACAAACACATAATGACTTGATTGTGATTGCCACCCATCCAGGTGCCACCTTGTTTTTCATCTACCGGATATAACATAGTTTGACTAACTATAGGCAAAGCTTCATGTCTTGTGCGCTGCTCGTCCCGATTCATTGTAACCACTAAGCCACTTTGATCGTAAAATGCGCTAACTGTACACATTATGCATTTGCCTTTTGATTTCTTAGATAACTTGCCGTACTTGGAGCGACGCCCACTTCTTTTTCTAAATTAATACCCATGGTTTTGAGCATTAAGTTAATGTAGGCCATGTGATGAATACTGTGTTCGCTAATATATGCAAGTTCACGAATTAATGAAGATGTAATTGTTAAGTCTACTGTTTGCGATTGTTGAATCTCAGTTTTAACTTGAATAGACTTGTCTTTTTCAAGTGTAGGCAACCAGTTTTTAATAGATTCAACCTGTTCTTTTGCAATACTAAGATCGGTTTCGATCACGTTATTTCGTTGGCGAACGGTATAATCCGCCACACCATCTTGATTGCTTTTTTGCAGTGCAATGTAAAATCCAACGATATGACGCAGATGACGACCCACGCTAAAACTGGTTTTAGTGCCAATTTCCCCGTAGGTTTGCTCGTCTAAATTATTTAAAATATATTCGAGTTCCTGTATTGTTTCTACGCTCGCTCTTACTAAATCAATCATTAATACTCCACTTTCTTTTATATTCTATTGAGCCTTGCTCACCTAAATATCGTTTTAAATACTTAGCCGGCATGGTCGCAAAATCAACCAAAATCAAACCATCTAATGATTCATTTAGATCTTGATTCACTGAAAAGCAAACAAACTTTCCGTTGAGCGCTAAATAATGTCGGATCAAAATAGGAATCACTTTTCCCTGCTCAAACTGACCTAATAATTTATTAAATAACGGCACATTACCAATACTATAAAGGTGCTCAGAGCTCCATAATTTACTTTTTACTTTCAAAGGAATTTTAGGCGCTACATTAAAAATTACTCGATCGAATTTAAAACTCGACAGCATAGAATCTGCAATAAACACACGGGCTTGTTCTGAATATTCTTGAGAGATACTTACACCACCAAATACCGTAGTAATCTGATTATTTAGAGCAACATAGGTACCTATGCCTTTCCATAATAAATCTAAAACAGCGGTTCTTTTTTGGTAATCTGGGTGAACAAACGAGCGACCAACTTCTAAAGCAGGGCCAATGTCACGTAATAATTTTTCATCGTAGTTATACATTTTATTGCTGTACAACCCTTTCACACCATGACTGTCTAACACTTTAAATGTTTCAGCCATACGGTAAGCACCTGCTAATTTTTTGTTGGTATGGTCATAAACAAACAACTGAAGATAATATTCATTATATTCATCCCAATCTTCAAGCTGCCCTGTTCCTTCATTGGCGGTGCGAAATGTGAGCTCTCTTGCAAATGCCAATTCATTTCTGATGACACCAATTTCACTACCTGGCACACAATAAACTGAATAATGTTTAAACTTTATTAACCTATATTCTGATAATTGATTCACTGCACAGTCTAATATATCTCGTTCTGGTGGTTTGGAGATAGGCAAATGATTTTGCCCTTCAGGGATGATGCCTTTTTTTGAAGTATTGTCTTTTAATAAATCTGTACACAACCGAAAGTAATTTGTGAGGGCTTGGGCATCACTTAAACCTTTAATTTCTTTTGGTTCAATGATATTACCAATTGAGATATCAATGTGTTTACCGCGTTTATTTACAAATTCACGAGGCAATAATAAGGTTCGTAAACGTGGATGAATTAAACCCGATAGATAAAATTTAAAACTATTTAAGCCATTAATTCGAATTGGCAATACATTAGATTCGTATTTTTTTGCCCAAAGTCCCACTTGTCGATTCCATGCTATATCTTCAATGCGCAATTTTTTAATATTTAACGACGAGACTTTTCCCGCAGGAAAAATCAACAACGCACCACCGTTAGATAAGTGCTTACTTGACGTTTTAATGCCTTTAAAATTTTCAGCCTTTGCGTCCTTGGCAAGTACATTTACACCTATGAATAATTCTTTAAATTCAGGAATGTGTGTCAGTAATTTATTCGTTAATACTTTTAAATCTGGACGATATTTAAGTAATAATTGACTTAATACTACGCCTTCTAATCCACCTAAAGGATGATTTGCCACAATAATTAACGGTCCGTCTTTTGGAATTTTTTTCAGATTTTCTTCAAAATTAATTCTGCAACTTTCTAAACCTAATGCGTCTTGGGTATATGCTAAAAATGCAGTTGCATCTAGGTTTTGTGGACGAAGATCATAATGCTGCGCCAACGGCTTTAAACCTAAAATCATCTCTAATGATTTCGCCACTAAATTATTTTTTAACGGAATTCTAAATGGGTTATTTACTGACATATCATTCTCAATCGTTAACTGGATAAAATTTAACTAAACTTCGTTCGTGTAACCATGCTTTGATTAACGCTTTTATTCCTGGCGTCTTAACTCCTTTTTCGCGAGCCTGTTTACCCAATAAAAATAATGTTTTGTATTGCCATAACAACGCACAAAATGCTTGATTTAAATTCGCATTACGATCCCAAATATGAAGCGACTCTGACGCTGCACCATTAATTTCGACAATTTGCAATGTCTGACCTTTTTGCAAAGACATTAAATCTTTAAATTTCACATCTAATCGACCGTAATTGAAATCGGGAATATCCGACATAATTTTATCTAGTTGCGCTTCAAGCTCTGGAGTATTAAATTCAATACCGTCTCTGAAAATTGCACCGCGACAATGACTAGCAGAAAAAACCAGTTTATGCGGTTCTTCAGGTTTTAACACCAAATCAAAATCGCAACTGTTTTGATAAATATCCAAAAGATCTTTTGCACGATCATCTTTTTGCAATAACTCTCCAAGCGTTGAAGTGCCATCACCCACCACATAAGGGCTATATTTAAATGCCATACTTTGAATGGTGCCCGTTTTTTGCCCAGGCAATTTCACATAAAACAAACCTACTTCTGCTTCAAAATCCGACAATTTCTGTACCATTATCGGTGAATCTTCGCTGTAAGTAGTTAAAACTGTTTTTAATTCTTGCTCGGTTTTAATCAATTTCACTCCGGTTCCACGACAGCCAATATCTGGCTTAACCACAATCGGAAATGAAAAACCTTTATGTTGCATTTGAGTAACGATCTGTTGATATGAATACTTAGATTGATGAACCACAAACCAATCCAGAATGGACGATTTTGCAAATTCACCCGCCATATTAAATATGTCGCTTTTTGGAGTACCGACCATTCCAGATAAATTAATTTTTGGATTGGCAATTAAAGGTAAAGTTAATGAACGATATCGAATGGCCCAAATAATCCACATAAAAAAAACAGGCAGGTACATCAGCCACATTGGCCAAAATTCAAAAAATGAAGTTTGCTTACCTTTTTGATCTAGTGGTGGCATTCCAGGTGAGATAAATGGTGAATTCATAGTCATACATCTTTAATAGTTGACTATAAGATTCACCTTATTAAGCTTTGTTACAAAAAAATGTCAAATTATTTACACAGTTTTGTATTTATTGATTTATATTGCATTTTCCTTATGCGGTATTAAGTATTTCGCCCTGCTCTATGACTGAGCGTCTTTAGACTCTTTTAATGATTCTACTTTTTTCAAAAGTTGATCTTTAATTGTTTCATCCTCTAGATTTTCAACAGATGTAAGTAAAAGCATCATATGGGCTTGATCGATAGAGTTTTCATAAGTTAATTGTTCAATTTCATCAGCTAATTGGCCTTTATCAAACATAATATCTTCTGCTATGGATTCATTTTTTAACACTTGATTCATTGTAGGCTGAGCTTTAGGAATAAATTGTGCCGCCAAATCATACACTCGTTGATTAACGAAATTTGGAGAGACAATTTCAATATTATTTGAATGCAAAACTGTCAAAATGTTTTTACGTAATTTTGAACGAACTGTTAAATTTTTAGTAACATCTTCTAAAAAACCCGCAACTTTATAAGAAACAGAAAAATCCGACAGCTCAGTCACCATCACAAATGGATCAGTTAATTGGGTGTCCTGTGCACTTTTCAATAATAATGGTTCAATAATTTGATGATGATATTCATAACCTAATGACAAACTCACTGACACAATCGTACCAGATTTGTGAATTACACTGACGTTATTCGTCATTAAATATAAATTAGGAATTGTAGTTAAATCTCGATCTTCTGTTTGAATTTCACAGTGAAATAACCCTCGTTGTGTGACTCGACCAAACTGCCCTTGCACTTTAATAAAATCACCAGGCTTAAAACTGTTGATCATTCTTAATAACAGGCCACTCATTGCATTTGCCACAAATGTTGTAGAAGACAATGCAATCACAGCAGTCAATAAAATCCCTAATAAACTTAATATTTGCCCTTTGATGGATTCTGGTACATTCAGCACTAAAATCAAACCAACAAAAATAACGATACTAATAAAGAAAAATAAAACCTGACGAGGAAGTTTTGCTTCAGCTCCCAGTTGCAAACGTGATCCTAGCATCCACCATTTAACAAAAAATATACTGCCTACAAATACACTCAGTTGTATTAGTGTCGGGAAATGTTGAAAAATATTATCTAACCAATCTATAAGCATAATTCAATTCTATATAATTAAATGGACATAATCCTAAGTATAATACCTAGGCGTTTTTTTCACGATAACATTAACCGTTTTATTAAGAAACCGAATGTTTGATCAATAAACATTTAGCTGTCATCTTGACTTAAAACGCGATTTGCGCTCGTGCAGCAAAACCTGGCCCATAATCTTTTACAATCACCATATTACCCATTAACTTAATATCATCATTTACATAATAATTTACGCCAATCAATACATTCACCATAGACTCAGTGATCGATTCATTTTGCAAATACAAACCACTTAATCGTGTGACTAACTCTAAAGCATGCTGGGTATCTGATCGCTTTGCATAATTTCCTTTTTTGAATTTATTGGCATCGCCTTTTACAAAATAACTAGCTTGTAAATACGCACTTGAATGACTGGAATTAGGATTGACTGGATTAAATTCTTGATCCGCTGTTACAAATAACCACATAACTTCAGATTGTAGATTTAATTGGTTATATCGTTGTGCGTATTCTAATGCAAAAAAGCGTAATGAACGCGCTCTAAAGGCATCACTTTGAATCAAATCATCAGCTAGATTTAATTCAGGTTTTGCATTAATCTCAAAAAGCTGGCTGCCATAATCCACTAACGCGACATTCACCCCAAAATGATAATCTTTGGAAAATACATAATTCAATTTTGCCGAAAGCCCATATGTATTATTTCCCGTATTAAAATCACGGTTGGACTCAAACATATTAAAAAAAGCCGAATAGTGTTTTTGATGCCACTGAAGTGCTAGCCCAAATTTTCCTTTGGGAATTAACGCATTGGTACCTAGATCTTTTTCCAATGTACTGGACACTTTACTGCTTGTGCTATTTTGTAACCCTAATTCAATATCAACGACCCCTACTGCAATATCTAAATCGTTTATTGCGCCATAACTTATGGCATAATCGTCCAATTTCACATCGGCATCTTCTTCTAAATCTAGCGTTAGCTCTACCATCCAATTTTCAATAAATTCTTTTTCAAAGCCTAATTTTAGTTTTCTTAAATACAAATCCTGAGTTAAATTTTCGCTGGCCATTTGACTGGTTAATAAAGACCCATCAAATGATATTGAGCCAGATATTTTTATTGGCGTTTCTTGATTGTTATGGTGTTGATTTGATAAAGATTCAGCCTCACTATCAAATGCAAAGCCAAATGATGTAATTGATGTCAACCCAATAACTAATAGAGGTAATTTTCTAAAACATTCATACATTTTACGATTCACTTAATATTTTCATAATGACAGTCAATATAAAGCCTAGGTTTAGTGCATTCAATATGAAAAATGTTAGAACATCAAATAATACATGTTAAGCCGTTTGAGCGTTTATCCTTATAAAACAACATTCATACCTTTGAATCTAATGTGATAATATGGCATTTTTCATACTACTAATATAACGAGATACCATCATGGCTGAAGCATTTGGCTCAATTGCAGTAAAACTTCCATTAATCCTTCATAGTAATTTATTAAAAAGCAAGCAAATCATTGCTGCTGATTTGATCAAAAAACTACTTAAACACGCGAACAT
Source organism: Marinicellulosiphila megalodicopiae (assembly GCF_045862395.1). NCBI lineage: Bacteria > Pseudomonadati > Pseudomonadota > Gammaproteobacteria > Oceanospirillales > Marinicellulosiphila > Marinicellulosiphila megalodicopiae. Next base: position 1,498,037 of record NZ_AP023087.1, on the reverse strand, counting down.
TCAAGACGAAGCAATCATTGAAAGTTTTACTTCCCAACAATTTGAGCAAGAGGGCTTAGAGTCTATAGATGAATATTTGTTTATTGATACGATGGGTACAAATTGGATTGAGTTATTAAATAAAATCGTAGAATTAGGTAAAGGCATTGAGATCTACGCATTAATCGAACACGAAGAAGGATATCAAGAGTATTTCGCCATTAATGATCATTCTAAAACCTTTCGTGACTTAGTAGATTTTGAAGATGAAGATGGTAAAAGTTACGAAGAGGTCATGCCTCGCTGGTTAGAAGTTATGCCGCAAGATATTGCAGGTGTATTTTTTGATATGTTTGAAGGCGATGAAGAAGACGACGACGAAGCATAAATAACCCGATGATGGGTCTTTTTAGCTTGCCTTAAAAGACCTGTTTTTCTAAACCTAAGGATTTTGTATGTACAATTTCATTATTGATATTGATGGGACCATTGTTCAAAATGATCAACCCATTAATAATAGTGTCGCATTTATTCAACAATTACAAAATCAACATTATGATTTTTTGTTGGCGACCAATTCCATTATTGATAAACCGTCCCAAATTAATAGATTAAATGCCATAGGTATTAATATAACTGCCAATCAACTTTATTCACCGATCGATGCCATTAATATTTATTTAGCTACTCAACGCATTAAAACTGGATTAATCATTGGGTCAACATTAGAAGTGCAGCAAATTCACTGTGAGCATAATTCAATCTGTCCAGAAATCATCATTTTATTAGATTTTGAAAAAAACGACGCAGGCTATTGTACATTACAAAACATCATCGACTTTGCGCAAAAAGGCATACCGATCATAACTGCGTCGCGTTCTTTATTTTATTTAAAAAACAGTCATAAACAAATTGATACTGGTGCCTTTGTCGCGTTGATTGAATCGATCACTCAAACAACAATTGACGTGATTGGTAAACCATCGACTGATTATTTTATAAATGCAAGCCACTCATTTAAAAATCAAGATCTAGAAATATTGGTAATAGGCGATGATTATCAAACTGATATACAAGGTGCAAAAGCAGTTAACTTTAAAACTGCCTTAGTTCAATCAGGAAAGTATCACGTAGGTGATGAAAAACATTGCCAGCCGGATTTTTGCATTACAGAATTCACCGATTTACATTTTTTTGAATAATAGTTTTTATTTACAAACAATTGTAACTAAATGGCTCTTTTTAACTCTATAGTTTTATATTTTTAATTTTATTGGAATAACTTATGAACCCTACAAAAACAATTTATGCCATGTTTTTTATTTTGTTGCTTGGACTGATAGCGTTTATTGCTGTAGCTGCAACCACATCAAGCTACGAATCAACGCAAGTGCATTCTATTGAACAAGCAAAAGTCATTATTTATGGGACGCCTCAGTGTCATTATTGTAAAAAAACCCGCAAACTTTTAAGTCAAAATGTTATTGCGTATTTTGAATACGACATATCATCTAACAAAGAAGCTTATAATACGTTTGTAAAACTTGAAGGTCGTGGCACGCCGTTAATCATTATTGGCAATCAAGTGATTAAAGGATTTGATGAATCTAGAATTAGAAAATTATTAAATATTGAACAAGATCCTAAAGCCAGTTAATGAATTGCAAAAAAAAACCAATCAAAGATTGGTTTTTTTTTGATATTTTTTTGATTAAAGCTTAAATACAGTACCAGCAGAAAATGTGGATTTTAGTGTGGTTTCAGAACCAATCATTTGTTGATAAGATGCGTGAATACCAAAAAATGACGTAATGTAATAATTGAAGCTTGGGCGAATGAATAATCCACCATTTGATTCTAGTGAGCTTTGCTGAATATTTACATCATTTCCCTGTTGAAAATGACTCATAGTTGATAAACCTACATCAAAATTAAATTCATACTTATCTAAATATGCGTAACGACCCCCAGCAAACGCGTTAAAACCCGCAAATGCAATTGATGGATTTGCCACTACATAGCCTTCATCATCGAATAAATTTCCAATGTCGGAGTCGTTAGGTAAAATACCGATTGCACCAATACCACCACGAAAATATCCTAGGATAATCCCCGCAGAACCACTTACTGAAATTGCATTGGAATCAAAGCCTTCAGTTGTTGCTTGTGTTTGATTTAAACTTGCCAAACCCGCTTCAACTTCAAAAAAAGTTCTTGCTTCAATTGGATCTGCACCTTCAGCTTGAGTGAAACCACTGATTGATGCTAATAAACTTGCAATAACGAGTGCTTTTTTCATCTTATTCCCCTGTTAGATTGTTACTATTTTGTAATTGATACATATTACGCTTTTGGGTGGTTTGTTGTCTAATATTTGAGTCGATAACGAGTACTGCGTCCACCTCTGGACATTTTTTTTAAACACCCTTTTTTTTGCAACCCTGTTAGATCACGAGTTGCAGTGGCTTTACTGACTCCTGTTAACTCTTGATAACCGCCTGCATTAATCCCATCAACAAATAAATCTGCATTTTTTGCAATTTTATTTAAAACATCAACTTGCCGTTGAGTTAACACCGTTTGAGAATGAGATAACCAGAAAGAATCTTGAGCATTTTTATATTCAATAAAAGGTAATACTTTAAGCATTTCTTCATATAAATTGTGCAAAAACCATTCAAGCCATTGAGTGATATCCATTGGGTTTGATTGTTGGTTTTTCATCTGACATCGTTGTGTTTGAATTAATAACGACTGATATTTGGTTTTATTTGCATCAATTGCGGGGGTCATGGAATATAAATGTGCATTTTCAGGTTTGGCTTGAGCCAATGCTCGATCCGTTAATGCACGAGCAATTCGACCGTTTCCATCTTCAAAAGGATGCAGTGTAATAAACCAGAAATGCGCAATGCCAGCTCTTACAATATTTTGCTTATCATTTTCAAAAGGTTCATTAAACCAAAATTTAAATTTTTGAATTTGATTGGTTAATTCTTCTTTGGGAGGGGCTATATATTTTAAGGTTTTATGAGACATTTCATGAGTGGATTGTCTTCTTAACTCACCTATATTTTGATCTGTAGATTGCGCAAATAATGTGGCATGCCACTGGTACAATTTGGACTGAGTGATGGGTAAATGCAAGTCATCCATCACTTTAGAAAACATTTGAATTAACAATGGATTCTCAATACTTAAAGCAGTATGCGTGGCCTTTTCTTTTAGTAAGTAAACACTTACACAATCTTCAATACTTAAAAGATCAACACCTTCATCTTTAGAATGTGTTGATAAAAACACATTATTTACTAGACTTTTCTTTTGGATGTCATATAAATCTTGAGAATGTAGAGAAATAACCTGTTTACTGATTCGATTTTGTAATTTCACAATTTCATTGAGTAAATCGTCTAATTCTTCAATTTTATATTCAAAATTTGGCCAATTCGATTGCTGCCATATAAACATACTTTAACCTTAAACTTTAATGCGGATTTTGGGGAAGTTAAAAAATCTACTTGTTTAAACCATAAGCGAATACATGACACTTGGGCTATCCCTTCAACATGAACTATTCAACATGAACTATTCAACATGAACTATTCAACATGAACTATTCAACATGAACTATTCAACATGAACTATTCAACATGAACTATTCAACATGAAGCATTCAACATGAAGCATTCAACATGAACGATTCAAAACAGTGTTATTAAATAACACGTCTTAGATTGAATAATACCTGTTCAAATTTTAAACACAATCACTGTAATAACTTTAATGCCTGCAGAGACTGATTTTTTTCGTTGTAATAGGACATTAATCGCATTTTAGACTCAATTGTTTTTTCAAGTTCGTGGTAACTGACAATATAAACCTGGGCTTTGGCGGCTAAATCTAAAATTTCACAATTTTCAAATGCAACCAAATGCAACACAGATAAACTTTGATGAGATTGTAACCAAATTTCAATCTGTTTAAGTTTTTCATGAGCTTCAATTGGTAATTGATGAAACGCATTCACCATTTTTGTCGTTAATACTGTTTTAGCAGCACTATGAATGATTTTAACACCCAGTGCAGGCTCTAATAATTTTGCAGCGATAATGGAATACTGCTCTAACACTGCACTTGATTTTTGCATAGTTGTATTCAAATTCTTAAATCGTTTTACTAACATCTGTGAACCGCTAGGCTCATGTTGACATTGAGTCAGATAGCCAATTGAAATTTGAGTATTTAAGGCTTCGCTATTTTGTGGTAATAATTTTTCAATATTACTGTATAAACCGACTAGATGTTCATATTGATTTGTATTTAAAAAAATGTGTACAGCGGTTTTTAGATAATGCGCATTTTTTTTATAAATTAATGTATCTTCTCTTAAAATAGGCAATACGCTCATAAAATCTGCATGGGAATTTAAATTTTGTAATTGCATCCAATGTAAAAATGGCACAAATCGAGCATCGACTTTTTCAACTTCTTTTATGGCATCCTGATAGTTATGCTTTAGGTACGCCAACATTAATTGAGATAAGATTGGCTGTTGTACTTTTGCCATTAGAACTTGTTTTTCAGCTGTTTTTTCTTTCCCGTCAAACCATTGATATAATCCTTCAGCTAAAAAACGATAACTTTTTTTGGTTTTTGTTTTTTCTCTCCAACGATAATAAGTTTCAACAGGGCGAATTAAACTGGCAGATTTTACAACTAAATAAATAAATAAGTTAATTGCTAATACCGCAACCAACATCACCCATAAACTCATTTCTATTAGTTTTGATCCTAATATAATTTGAACATGTGTAGGAGTATTCATCATATTTTGACCAACAAATGCCATCAAACCGATAAATAATAACCACAAAATTACTTTAATAATTAATTTCATTTTCATTCACTCAAGTTAATTAGGTATTGGTCTAACGCATTTATACTATTTAAAACATCAGGAATATTCTGATTTAAACGTAGTGATTGAATGGAATTTAATTGTTGAGTCATCCAATCAAATTGAGCTTCATTTGAGAAATATTGATTTAATTGTGTTTTGCTTTTTTTAACGGCCAATTCAAATACATCTTGTTGATTATTTAATAAACCCGCCTGTGCTTGCTCAAGCATTAACACCAATGTTTGTTTGGCAATATTGTGCAAAACAGGATCTAACTGCCCAACATATTGCTCACTGATATCACGAACCTTAATCGAAGACATAACTCGTTGCATAAAACTTTTGTTTTCTTGAGTGTTTTCAGTGTTTAAATTCAATACGAAATTAAATTGTTCTACTTGATTACGTATATTACCAAGTTGAATATAAACGCCTTCTAAATCAACAGACTTAACAGATTCTAATGCAGCTTTATCTTGCGCTAAGACTTCACGTAAATTATACAAACTCACATCGCCTGTATTCACAAATAAATCATCCACTGCTTTTATTACCGACAATGCACTATTTACATCTTTTTCCATTACTATTCTTTGTTGTGCAATTCTTAATAAATATTTAGCTTCCGCTAACTGCCATTCGATGGTTTTGAATTGTTCACTACGATTAAATTGAGTAGCAGCTTGAATTAATTGCTGGCGAAGTATTTCAAGTTCTTTATTTTGCGCAGTTAACTGAGTTTGCAATGTTGTATTATCAATTGCTGACACAGCAATAATATTAGCTTGAAGCTTTGCATCTTGAGCAATTAATTTATCAATGGCCTGCTGATAATTATACTTTGCATCAAGCGTTTTAATTTGAGTATTCAACTCATTTTTTAATAATAAAATTTCCTGATCTTGTTTTTTAAAATTTTGCGAAAGGTAAAAAACAATCACACCACACATAACTATCAATATTAAAATCACTATAAATTTATATGATTTTAAGGGATGTGTTTTGGATTTGGATTCATTTTCTTTAGATTTGCTTGTTTGTGCACCAGAGGGGTTTTCGGATAAATCATCAAATTGAGTATTGGTGGATTCATTTTTTTTGATTTCTAAATCTTCTTCAGATTTTAAAATATCATCAGAGTCTATTTCGTCATTTCCCTTTTCTGGAGTTTGTTTTTGTTCGATGATTTCTTCAGCATGGTTTTGTGCTGATTGCGCTATATTTTCCTCAGCGGCTTCTTTTTTTTGTTTTTCGTTTAAATCTTTTTGATCACTCATGACTTTCAACCGTTTGAATAATTGTTTGATCGGAGGCATTTTTCATAATTAAAACATTTTGCCAGTTCTGGGCAGATTGTTTAATTCGATTACTTGGTACCCATAAATTTAATTGTTGTGTTCGATCACCTAATAATTTTTGTGCTTGTATCAATGACTCTTTAGATGTAATGACGATCACGTCATTTTTATTAAATGCTTTGTTTGGTAGGTTTTGTTTAAGTATACGTTCATACAAATCTAGTTCATCAATTTGTTGGTTATGCTCCATTAATTTTGCAGATATTTTTCTTCGCCCACCTTTTCCTGAAACCACTAACCATTTTTTATTCTCTGATAATGATTCATCCGTGAACATCGCTAGATTTAATACACCTTCACTGTCCATTTGTTGATCAGGGAATTTCGCAATAATTCCATATTTTTTCAAAACGCTTGCTGTTCCACTTCCTGGGCAAATAAACTCTGGCCCAATGGGTAACATTGGCCAACGCTCATCTAAAAATTCACACAATAAATACGCAGCATGTTTACTAACAACAAATACATAGTCGTATAAATCAAATTCATACAACCATGTTTGCCCTTTTCCAGTGAGTTCAATATTTTCAATTTTACAAAGAGGCCAATGTACAAACGATTTTGAATTGTGTTTGCTTTGATTCAGCAAATGCATTAATTCATCAGCTTGCCCTTCTGGCCGTGTTATGAAAATTTGACTCATAAATCGGCTTTTAATTTTTCAAGAATCGCATCTGCACCTTGTTCGACTAATTTTATCGCCAAGTCTTTCCCCATTTTTTCAGCAATGATGACATTTTGTTCATAAGAATCCGTTAAATCACTCTGAGCTTTTTCTATATAAACCACTGAACCATCAACTTCTGCTACTCGAGCCTCCATAGAAATTTTGCCATTTTCGATTTGTGCATACCCAGCTATTGGAACTTGACAACCGCCCTCTAAATGTTTAATTAACGCACGTTCTGCATAGACTCGAATGGCAGTATCCACATGGTGCAAGGGGGCTAATAATTTATGAATTTCAGTGTCTGCAATTCGACATTCAATACCCAATGCACCTTGACCTGCAGCTGGCAAACACATGTGAGTATCTAATTTATGTTTAATACGCTCTTGCAGCTCTAAACGAATTAAACCTGCGGTTGCTAAAATGATGGCATCGTATTGGCCATCATCTAATTTACCTAAACGTGTGCCAACATTTCCGCGCAAAAATTCGATTTTTAAATCTGGTCGCTTCGCTAAAATTTGAGACTGCCGACGTAAGCTTGAAGTTCCTACAATCGCACCCTGTGGTAATTGATCAAAATGATCGTATTTATTCGATACAAATGCATCCGTTGGATCTTCACTTTCAGTGATCGTGTATAAATCTAAACTTTCAGGAAAGTACATCGGCAAATCTTTAATGCAATGCATAGCAATATCCGCCTGATTTTCTAGCATGGCGACTTCCAGCTCTTTTGTGAATAATCCTTTTCCACCCACTTTAGATAACGCGACATCCAATATTTGATCTCCACGACTGACCATAGGTACTAAAGTGATGATTATATTTGGGTATAAATTTTGTAATTTTGTTTGAAGATCTTCTGCTTGCCACATAGCAAGGGCGCTTTGGCGGGTGGCGATTCGTAACTCTTTCATAATAGATGGCTCAACACTTAAATAATATTGCCACTATCATACGGATTTTACAGGGTAAATCCATATACCCATATAACTTATGTGCTTTGGTTCAAACGCTTTTTTGTGTAGGACTGGCTTGTAATAAAATCAAACCAATCAAACACAGTAACATACAGGCTAATGCGGCTAAAACAGCAGCCTGATAAGTGAAAAATTCACCCACAACAAATATACCAACCGCCCCTAATGTTGAGCCTATTCTTAATGAATTGGTATACATTGTAGAAGTAAACCCTACAAATTTTGGTAGTTGATCCTGCACAATGGATATACCAAGCCCCGCATAAATACCAATAAACGCTGCATTAAATATTTGCAAAACCATAAATTGCCAGCTTTGAGTCGCAAAATAAATGCCTAAATAAAAGATAAGTCCCATTAAAAAACTGACCATAACAAGGTGATATCGATTAAAGCGAATGGCTAATTTTGCCGAATACAACATAAAAGGGATTTCTAAAAATGCGACAATTGCAAATAATTTTCCTGGCAACGATTCGGGCAATAACAATTCATTAGTTATAATCAAAGGGATCGACAACATATACAAACTATTTGCTACATTTCCAATAATCATGACTCCCATTAATAACCAAAACCCCAACGGAACAAAATCAGGCTTACCGTTTGTACGATGTTCTTTGGATTTGTGATAATTAGGCAACGCATACAGTGCCACAATAATCGCGAGTACACTGACAATACTCGACCCATAAAACGCACCAGAGAACCCAGTGCGAGCAATCAATTCATAGGAAAAACTTGAACCGATCACCCACCCTGCAGCAAAAGAAGCTCTTAACACTGAATTAAATTGATTGACATCAATATTTGCTTGATCAGCATACTGTCTCGATACAGTCAAAATTTGAGGCACTGCTGCGCTGCCTAAACTTACAAACACAATACCTACAACAAAAATTAAATATACCGATTCAATATTGGCATAAAGCAATGTAGCAATCGCCGAACAGGCCATAGAAAAAATATAAATCCATTTAGAACTATGCCCTTTATCAGCCATTCGACCCATGAATTGATTACAAAGTGTACCAAAAAAAGTAATCGCCACTAGGTAAATTAAAAAATCAATGGGCCTTGCATTTAACCCATCTCCCTTTTGATCCAAAAAGAAATAACTCATCACAGGTATAATAAAAGCAAACGTGGAACCGGTCATAACATTTGCCAATAATAACCAATTACCAGCCCGGCCAAATTTTGAAAAAAATTGCAATCGTTGCATAAAATTTTTGTTAACCCACATACAAAAAAAGCGCGCAGTATACTTTAAAATACACGCACAACGTAAATTAAATCAGGTTTTTAAATGAATTCAGAAAACAAATTACCATTGATGGGTTTTGGTACGTGGAATCGTACCGAATTGGAAACGTATCAAAGTGTTCAAGATGCATTATTAATCGGGTATCGTCATATTGATACCGCTCAAGGTTATGATAATGAACAAGCAGTAGGCAAAGCAATTGCAGAAAGCAAAGTTGATCGAAAAGAAATATTTCTTACAACAAAAGTTAAACCTGAAAACTTTGGACCTAATGTAATATTAGGTACAGTAAAAGAAAGTTTAGAAAAACTTCAAACAGAACAAGTGGATTTATTATTATTACATTACCCATCTATTGGTGGTGAATACGATATGGAAGATTACATCGCGCAATTTGCACAGGTGTATGACATGGGTTTATGTAAAAACATTGGATTATCAAATTTCACAATTAGCTTATTAGATCAAGCTATTTCGTTACTTGGGGATCGAAAGATCATCACTAATCAAGTTGAAATACATCCATTAATGCAAAACACCCCTATCGTTGAACATTGTAAATCTTTAGGTATTCCACTGACAGCTTATTCGCCCCTAGCCCGTGGTGAAATAATGGGACACCCAGTACTTACAGAAATTGCGAAAAATCATAATGCAACCGTTGCGCAAATAAGTTTAGCTTTTTTAATGTCTCAAAATTACAGTGTTATTCCTGCTGCTAGATCTTTTGATCGTATAAAAGAAAATTTTGATGCGATAAAAATTAAACTAAGTTTTTCTGAAATTGAAACCATTAAAACAATAGATGAGAAAAAACGTTTAGTTGATGGACCTTGGTGTCCACAATGGGATAATTATTAATACCTAAAAAAAAACCAGAATCTTTTTAGATTCTGGTTTTACATTTAATGCAATTTTATTTATTTAATTTTTAAATCAATATTCTCTAACGATTCACAACTTTTGGTTTGATCAATAGTGATCATTTCTTCCATTACTTTTATAAAATTACGCTCACGCTCAATAATGACGTAATACTCTTTATCTAGATAACAATTGGTTGTAGAAAAGCGCTGCGCACGAATTATAACTTGATCGGCTTTTCTAGTTAGTGCGATTTTTTCAAATTCACTTTCTTCTTTATTTAAATAAATAAAAGCTTGGACAGCCCTAATAAATTTCAAAACCTCTTCAATATCATATTGCGTGACATAGGTTGTGCCATTAGCGGTCAATGTTTTACTGTATAGCTGCACATCTTTACTAAGTAATTGCATCACATTGGTGGAACGTTCTTGAATCATTTTTTGATACAAATTAAAGAAATTCAATGCTTCTGCATCGGAAATGGACTGTTTAGAAAATGCAAAAGGCACAATTAACATAAACAAACCGATTGTTAGTATTTTTCTCATAATTAAAACCTTTATAAAAACAAAGCTGTGATGAATTCAGCAAAAAAGAGCAATGACCAATAATGAGCGCCATTTATACCACTTTATAGGCGTTGTGAATGCCTATTATTACATTAAACTTTAATTTTTAATAATTGAAGATGCTTCTGTGTATAACAACCAACAAATTAAAACATTAGTCACACAATATAATGTCTCTGGCCCAAGATACACAAGCTACCCAACGGCCTTGCAATTTGACCCAATCACGCAAAATAACATTCAAAGAGTGTTAAATTTGCAGATTGGTCGTACCGAGCCGCTTTCGTTATATATTCACATTCCCTTTTGTGAGCATATTTGCTTTTATTGCGCATGTAATAAAGTGGCAACAAAAGATCACACCAAAGCAGATCACTATCTAGACAAGCTTGAAAAAGAAATGCAAATATACAGTACCACCTTCGGTCATCGAGTTATTGAGCAATTGCATCTTGGTGGAGGTACCCCTACTTTTTTAACTCCTAATCAACTCACTCGATTATTAAATTTAATCAAACAATATTTCAATATGTCCGACCAAGGGGAATACTCAATAGAGTTGGACCCTCGTGCAACAAGTGACGAACATTTATTAGTGCTTAAGAAATTCGGCTTTAATCGAGCAAGTATTGGTGTTCAAGATTTTTCTGTACTGACTCAACAAGCCATTAACCGTATTCAACCAGAATCGATGGTTAAGTCATTATTGAACCAACTGCGAAAACTTGATTTTTCATCCATAAATTTTGATTTGATTTATGGCCTTCCAAAACAAACAACTCAACGCTTTTTAAATACTATCGATAAAGTCATCGATTTAAATCCAGATCGCATTGCTGTTTACAATTATGCTCATTTGCCAGAACGTTTTAAACCGCAAAGACGAATCGATACTAATCAATTACCTTCAGTTGGGGAAAAACTTGAGATGATGAGCCAAAGTATTGTGAAATTGGAAAACGCAGGGTATAGATACATTGGAATGGATCATTTTGCAAAACCAGAAGACGAGTTAGTACAAGCTCAACAAAATGGAACGTTACAAAGAAATTTTCAAGGTTACGCAACCTGTGGCAACTTAGATTTATTGGCTTTAGGTTGTTCATCCATCAGTAAAATGGGCCCATTTTATTGGCAAAATCATTCAGATTTAGCGCTTTATGAACAAAGCGTAGACGATGGTTTATTTCCAATAAACAAAGGTGTGAGTTTAAGTGATGATGATTTAGTCAGACAAAAAGTCATTAACTTATTAAGTTGCGCTCAAACGGTTAATTTTCATGAAATAAATGTGAAATTTAATATCGACTTCAAGCAATACTTTAAATCAGAGTTAAACTCGTTAGATGATTTAATTCGCTCAGGGTTAATTAAAGTGGATGATGAGAGTATTGAAGTCACCAATATTGGTAAATTAATGATTCGTCCAATTTGCATGAAATTTGATGCCTATTTGAACAATATAATTCCTAGTTTTTCTAAAGTGCTGTAGTTAGAGACCGTTTAAACTAAGACATAAATAGTGCTCGTTAACCCACTATTTATGTCTGCTAAATAAATAATGAAATTTGCTTTTTATTAAATATTTATCTTTAAACGCATCAGGCTCTAACGGCTGGTCATAATAAAACCCTTGAATATTATTAATATTTAAACCTTGGCAAAAATTAAGATCATACGTCGTTTCTACCCCTTCTACTGTAATATCTAAATTCAATGAATTTATCATCGCCACTAATCCTTTAGTAACCTTTAATGTATCCGGGTGTTTAGAAAACGTAGGCATTAAAGACTTATCAATTTTAACCGTATCAATTGGAAAAGAATAAAGGTGCGTCACCGATGAGTATCCTGTGCCAAAATCATCAAGGGCAATTAAACATCCGAGTTTTTTTAACGATTGAATCATAGATAGATTCTTTTCGTTATCCAATAATAAAGCGGTTTCTGTAAGCTCTAACTTAATTTTTTCAGGATTAATTTTATACTTATCTAAACACGCTTTAATAAAAGGGATCAAACTCTGATCACTTAATTGAATTGGCGACAAATTAATCGACATAAACATTGAATTATCAATCTTATGCCAAACCGACAATTGCTTTAATGCGTTATCTAACACCCACTGACCAATTTCATTGATGGTTTTTGACTTTTCAGCGATCGGTATAAAAATATCAGGGCTGATATCGTTAGAATCATAACTCCATCTTAACAGCGCTTCAGCTCCAACTAAACCAGCACTTTTCATATCGATAACGGGCTGGTAAACAAGATGAAATTCATCACTTACTAATGCATTTTTTAATCTATTTGTCATTTCATATTGTTGTAAAAATGCCTCTTGCATATTTTCAGCATAAAATGAAAGTTGATTACGCCCCTTACTTTTGGAGCGATACATAGCGACATCCGCGTGCTTTAATATATCCTGAGAATCGTTACCGTCTCTTGGAAATACGGATATTCCAATGCTAACACTGGCTTGTAATGACAACTCGCCAATTTGAATGGGATCATTTAATGAATCCAAAATACGTAAAGCGACTTTATTTGCGTATTGCGGGTCTGATAAATTGGTTAATGTGATTGCAAACTCATCCCCCCCTATCCTTGCTAAGAACTCATTAGAGCGTATACATGAGTTCATCCTTTTCACGACCTCTATAAGAAAAACATCCCCAACATCATGCCCATGTTCGTCGTTAATATATTTAAAATGGTCCAAATCTAGAAACAACAAGGCCAGGTTTTTAGTTTCACGAAAATGCAGCTGTATATTACTTTTTAAGGTTAAATCAAACATATAACGATTAGCTAGACCCGTCAAAGCATCGTGCTCAGATAACTCCTTAGCATTTTCAAAGCTCGTTAATAGCTTTTGCTCAAGTTGAAATCGAGCTTTAGCATTAATGATGGATCGATGTAATCGAAATGAATTGATTTCAGATTTCACTAAGTAATCTAATGCACCGGATTGTATGCATTTAAGCGCAATGCTTTCATCTGAGCTATTACTGATTGAGATAATAGGCACAGTTGCAATGGCATGATTATTTTTAGTCTCTAAAATCAATTCTAAGCTATTAGTAGGCGGTAAATTATAATCCAATAACACCACATCAAATTCATTGGTTTTTATACGCTCCAGCGCATCGTTTAAATCATCCGACTCTTGAATATCCATATTAGAATCAGAAAATTTTAAATTACGGTAAATATGTTCTCTGTCAACGGGGTCGTCATCGACAATTAATATTTTCATTAACACAAAACCTTTTAGTATTAGTATATTAAGCTTAGACGGGATTTGGAAGGTGTACAATTTTCCAATAGCTATTTAACGTATTCACAATATCTATAAAATTATCGCCTACTTTACCTTTTACAAAATAACCGGAAATATGCTGTTTGTATGACGCTAGAATGTCATTTTCATTTTCAGAAGTGGTTAATACAAATACCACCAAAGCACTGTATTTATCATTTGCGCGAAGTTTCGTTAAAAATTCTAATCCATTCATACGCGGCATTTGTAAGTCCAGTAAAATCACAAAAGGATTAGTAACAAAATTACTTTCTAACTTCTCAAATGCATCCACGCCATCAATCGCTCTTACAATTTTGTTGGCAATTTTGTTTTTTTCGAAGCTACGTTCTATCATCATAGCATCAACATCATCATCCTCAATTAGAAACAATGTGACTTCTTGTGCAGGTGTATTCATGCTTTATCCTCAATTTGATTGGGTAATGAAAATTTAACAACTAACCCATTAGGTTTATTTTGAAGCAGCTCAAAGGTTCCTTTATTTTGAGAAATGATTTTTTGAATCATCGTCAACCCCATCCCACTTCCTTCCACTTTATCTCTTGATTTTAAAGTTTGGAACATTTCAAGTGCTTTATCGTATAAATCTTCAGGTATTCCAGGTCCATCATCACTCACAGTAAAAACATGATGGTTTAAGCTTGAAAGTTCGTGATGGATGACGATCGTTCCATGGTCTTGGTCATGATGTTTAATTGAGTTAGTTATTAAATTTCTTAAGATAATTTCTAATGGGGATTTTTGTACGAAAATACTTTTATTCTCCACATCAATAACGTATCGCTCCTTTAAGTCATACACACTTAAAATATCTTCCACAAATTCACGCAAATTAACCTCCCCATAATCAGAATTAATTTGTTTGATTCTTGAGTAGTTCAAAATATCATCAAGTAACTTCATCATGCGGGCAGTACGAGATCGTAACAGCTTTAAATGCTCCTTAGATTTATCAGGTAAAATATCGCCACAGTCTTCTTCTAGCCACTGTCCAATTTGATTAATACTATTTATAGGAGACTTTAAATCATGAGAGGCCACATATGAAAACTGCTCAAGATCGTGATTTGAGTTCTCTAGCATCACTGTTTTTTCATTCAATTTTTTTAATGCGGAATCGGCATAACTTAATGCAAGCTTGTTAGATTTTGCTAAAAATATAAATAATAAAAATAATAAAATATTAATTATCAACCCACCTATCAAAACAAATAATGGTTGATTATTGGTGTTCGAATTTTCAAAACTATCATTTGTTGTAACACTAAATACCCACTGTCTGCCAAACACATTTTTAGTTATACTCTTTGTTAAAAAGGCTTCATGAGCAGTAGGTAAATTCTCATCTTGATACAACACATCATCACCATCTAAAATAGCGAAGCTTACAAATAAATTATCATGAGAAATAGACCCGATCATTAAGTCACTCATAATAAACGGGGCATAAACCACCCCCAAAACATTGTCTTCACGCATTTGTTTGGAGTTATACGTCAGCCCGTCTTTATAAAAAGGCACATAAAATAAAAACCCTGGTGTTTGTTTGGCATCCTGAACAAGCACAATAGGGCCACTTATAGTCGGCTGCCCCGTTTCAACTGCTTTCTTTACACCCGCCAACCTATTTTTTTCAAAAGAAACATCAAGCCCTATCGCTTTAAAATTTGGAAGTTCTGGTTCAATAAACGTAATTGGCCATTTTTCTTTCGATTCAGTATTAGGATAAACCCCAAAATATGGACGTGTTTGTTGCTGTTGTTTTGTAAACGCATCGAGATTGTCTTCATTAATTTTAAAAATCACCCCTATTCCATTCACACCGGGATAGTTTTCTTCTATTTTTAAGATATTTGAAAATTCCTGCCATTTAGAGTGATCGAAACTCTTTCCGGCATTGTCTACAAAGGTCTTTGCGCTTGTGAGTGCATTTTTATATAAATTTAAACGCTCTTCTATTAATAAAATAGTTTGATCCGCATAAAGACTGAATTTATCAGCTTTACGAATTTCAACTTGAAACTTTAAAAATTGCCAAACAAAAAGAGTGAGAATCAAAGAAAAACTAATAATAAACCAATGCACTTTATTTAACTTTGATGATTTCACTAATTGTTTATAATCACTATCTTCAATATATTCCAATTCAGCCCCTAATTTCATATAAATTTTTGTTAAAAACGACCATATATAAAGTGTAGTACATGCGAAAGATTATGAAATAATTAGTATGTTTTTGTTATTCTATTTTATCTTTACTAAACTCTAAGCTCAAAACCAGCTTTAATATAAATTCAAGGTATAAAAAAAGCAGGTCTTATTTCTAAGCCTGCTCGTTTATTTATTTAACTCTAATTTATTGAGTTTGTATTTCCTTGTCCATTAAACGATATCGATATAAAGAACGCATGTCATATTCTTCATCATAATAGGTACATTCAAACCCGCTTGCATTAATTTTGTATATTTCACAATCGTAAGATTCAAGCACACTAACGTCCTCTTTTATGAACTCATCTTCGCAATAATCACGATACTCATAATTAGTTTCTGTGTATTTAAAACTATTATTCTCTTGGGTCCAATTGTAATCGGCCTGAATGATGATACAAGACTCATCACTGTACTCATCAATTTCGGTTACTTCATAATATCCAGTCCCATTTGAATGAATTATTTCTTTATCTGGATCGGTCCAAGAACAATCATCAAAAATCGTTAGCTCATAAGTGCCTGGTTCAATTCTGTCTTGTAATTGCACTTTGTTATATTCCAAAGAATAATTCATTTCAAAGCCATTTTCGCTAAATGCGAAATTCATTGTCATATAACCTATGAAATCTTTCATTAAACTCATGCTTTTGTAAGAGTTCAAACATTGATCAGCACTTAATACACCACTTAAATTTCCGCTATATATTGCGCCCATCATCAAATCCATATAATCGGCATAATCAATACGCATCGCTATTAGGCCATTTTGATTTAAAGATTCAGCGCTTATTTGTTCAACTAATAATTGTGATTGATCGCCTGAATAAGCAACAATTGCATTACCAGCTATTTGTACAAATGCTTCTTCATCTGAAAACATCATGCTCATTAAAGGAATTTCAGCGGGAGTTTGGCTGATTTTCACTCCTTGCAATTGCGGAACATTCGAAGCTAATAATGCTAAATTTTTAGGATCTGAAGAATGAACAGACACTAATGCATCCAAACCTTTAAAGTCATTCATTTTACCCAAGTCTGCATTAAATAAAGTACCGCCAATTGATTTAATTGTTTTAACCATTTGCATGCCTAATGCAGCTTTTGAAATTAAAGAAGGGGACACATTTTCTTGCAAGGTTAATAAATGATCGCATTCAAAAGTGCTTGAACTTAATACTGGAACCCATTTATTCATAAAACCCACCACATTGGAAAGTTCAGATGCGTAATAAAAACTGAACATCGCATCCGTCGAATTCACATATTCTGGAATATGTCCATTTAACGTCATTAAACTTTGAGCTAATTCCAAATTATGAATTTCTAATGTTGAATTAAAATCCATTGTTAAATTATCTTGAGTCAAAACAATGTTTTTTGCTCCAAAAACAATTTTAGGTGTCGTTTTAATAATTTGTAAATATTCATTTTTACATTCATTGCTAATTGAAGCATTGATGCTATCTAACCTGTCAAAACCAAATGCATTAATATCTTGCTCAACGTTTAAATTTTCTCCTAATAAAGAAGCAACAATTTGTTCAATATTAATAAAGCCTTGAACCATATTATATTGATATTGCTCATTAATACGCACAAGCTCTTTAGTATCAATAATAGATTGTTCCTCTGCTGTGAGTGCTAATATTTTGGCTTTTCGTTGTTCATCAAATTTATCATCAATCAAAGCAATGGTAACGAATTGTTCATTGTTATGAATTACCACTTTTAAATCGGTACCAGGAATTGGCCAAGCCTTTACGTTTACTGATGCCACAGTAATAGATTGCAAAGATTTTGAAAATTCGTTAAAAGTCATTTCGAATTTTTCTTTATCGATAATTTCAACATGCATGACAGGCATTAAACCATCTAAATAAAATACACTGTATCCATCTAATGCAATGGAAAATTTCTCATACATTCCAGCCATACCATCTTTAGATAAAGTACTGAATAATTCAAAATAACCACTATAAAATTCAGCTAATTTTTCTGGCATGAGAGAAGTATCTAGTTGCTCAGTTAATTCAGGGATTAATTGATTGATGGTTTCTATATATTGATCCATAAATTCTATAAATGCAGAATTAGACTGACTCTCTAAATACATTAATGTATGTGCAGGTGCATGTTGACGCATGGTATTTAATACATTTTTAGAGTCGTTTGTATAACGAGCACCTACTACATATCCAAATACAGCGATAATTAATACGATTCCTAATATTTTCATTTTTTTCATGTTTTTTCTCGTTATTGTTTAAATTATTTTTTGCCAAAATTCAGCTGGCCCACTGTCTTCTAATAATTCGTAACCTTTAAATCCGTAATTTAAATAGGCTTTTTTAGCTGCTACGTTATTTTCTAATACTTCTAATGTTATTTTGCAGCAACCTTTTAAATCAGAGTATTGCTCTATTTCATGTAATAATTTTTGACTTAAGTGCTTACCTCGGTAATCTCCTATTACAGCAAAATCATGGATATTTAATAATGGCTTACAGGCAAACGTTGAAAATCCCATAAAACAATTTGCAAAACCAATTGCTTTTTTTTCATCGTACAGAATAAATGAAACTGCAGAATCATTTTTTCTAAGCTGATCAATTAAATGGATTCGACAGTAAGCTGAAATTGGCTCCCCGCCGCCCATAACATCCATTGCGTATTCATTTAATAGAAACAATAACTCTTCTGCTTGCTTTGCATCTTCATAATTTACTTTTTCGATATGAAACATCTATTGATACCTATATAAATCCACAATCCCGTCTTTTTGAACATAACAAATAAATCCGTCCTGTGTGCTTTCTAATAATAAACAACTGTATTGATTATTTTCACTCGCTTGTAATTCTTGCTGGCAATGTTCGCGAGATTGACTTTTATGTTCGACAATATCAATTGCATTTTCATTGATACTCCATGAGTATTCAACAACTGATAAATCACATTGATTGTTTGAATCTTTGACTTGATATCCACCGGTGTTATCTTTATTAAATGTTTCTTTACCAAGAATTTCCCACTGACAAGCTGTATTTAAATGCATCACATCTAACTTACCAGTTTTGATCGAATCAAATACAATTTCATTATTGGTGCTCATATTTAAATCACTGAACACTCCTTGATTGTCTGCTTTAAATTCAAATCCCATTTTAGCTTCTAAGTTTTTAAAATCTAGAAAATTTTTATACTCGTCAATGCATTTACTTTGAGATTTATTTGAGCTTTGAGCAATATATTGTAAATTATTCAAATAGACATCTGTAAATTTTACATAATCCACAGAGGCGTTAGTGATTCCTTGTTTATTAATTTTAACATTGGCTAATTGAGACACATATTGCTCAGACTGGTCACCTGAATAAACAAAAATATGTTTGCCTTGCATCGAAGCTTTTAAAGGTGGATCAAAGTTAATAGAAGTGGGTACAATTGTTGAACTGCCATCCATTGGAATTTTAATATTAGATAAAAACGGTACGGTTTTACTTAATAACAATAATAATTGTGGATACTCACTTGTCACACTTACAAGCATATCGGTTTTCATTTTCCCAATTAAAAATTCAGAAAGATCTAAGTCATAAAAAGAAACATGCAGACCTTTTATACTTTGTACCGTACTTAATAGCGCTACAAATTGTAAATAAGACTCATCTGCTAGCACCGTCATAATATTTGCTAGAGCGTTACATTTATATTTAGTATTTTTAGCTCGTTGTTGCCATGCAGTTGCAGTTGATATTAAATTATTAATATTCAAACCAACTGAAAGTGAAAACGCAGCATCTGGATTAATCGGCATTAAATGCCCACTTAATGAACTCAGCTCATTTCTTAAAGAAGATTCATTGATTTCAAATAATCCTGAAACATCAAAAGACATATTGGTAGCCGATAGCGAGTTTTGCTTATATCCAAACATAAATATTGGCGTAGTATCTATTAATGTCAGTATTTCATTTTTACAATCTTGGCTTAATTGGCTATCAATTTTTTTATCAATACCGAATAAAAATTCACTACTAATGCTTTCATTTTTTCCAAAAAGTGTTTGAGCTATTTGTTTGATATTAAAAAACCCTGAAGAAACGTCTTTATAACCGTATTTATTCTCCATTACAGTTATGGTTTGTTGTGTATATAAACTATGTTCACCTTTTATCACCCCCATTACATTTAATATTTGTTCATCGCTATAGTTTTTAGGAATAACAGCAAATGTTGCAACTGATTCCTGAATGTATATTACATTCATCACATCAACGTTTTTTAAGAGGATATCCGATACTAAAAAATCACGCCCTTTAATTTTTCTATTTGTAAAAGTTATTTCATTTTTTTTTAAATTTTCCTGAACTTTATTTGAAAATTTATTGGCATCATTCAGTGATATATGCAAAACAGGAGCAGGACCTTCAAAGTAAACTGCATAATCGATAGTCTGGGTAAAACCATAATCTTGAATTAACTGATTTAATTGATCGTTAGAAATATAATTTTTCATATCTAACAATATACTTCTATAAAACTTAGTTAATTCAGACAACTGTTCATTATGAAAAACACGCTCGTCGTTTAAATTTTCAATTGTTTGATCTAAATTATTTTTGGAAAAGCTCGATTGAATATACATCAAGGTATCTATTGGGGCATTTTGCTTTGAAAAATCAAAAAATTCCTGTGTTGTTTTTGCCGCAAATGCAGAAACGCTAATACACAAACAACTGAAAATCCCAATACTCGCCTTCTTTAAACTTATCATTATAATTGCATTCCTATTGTGATTTCAGGAATGACTTCAGCAACGGGCTGAGAAATCACTTCGTTGTAACTGGTAGATTGACACACCGTATTGATTTTAGGCTCTATCGTGGATTGGTATTTTAAAGAAGCACGAATCACTATTTGTTTGGTGATCATTGCTTTATAACCCACGCCAAAACTTGAATAGAAATAATCTTGAATTTGTTCGCATTTATTTCCATCTTTTGAAAATTGATCTACTAATAATCCTTTGCCAAAAGTACTGTCTGCAATTATTCCAGATTGTCCTATTCCACTGAAATTGTACTCCAGCCTAAATCCATTTGTTGACTGTCTTTGTTTAATTATATGATTGGGTTCATTATCAAAATAATGATTCCCAGAATTGACCTGACCACCAAATAAAATATTATCGCTAATAGGAAAATTAATTTCCATGGCAACATTACCTAAATATGCCTGATAGGCATCAAAGTGAATTGAACGAGTAACAGATTCAGCGAATACATGGGAACTGGAGAAAGCACCCAACACAAAGAAGGGAAGGGTTTTAGATATTAAATGTGCCATCTTGTGTTTTCCTAACAAAAGATGGCACTTTAACATACTACAGGCAAGGGTTTCTACGCTATTACAACGCTATAATCAAAACTTAGAGTATATTTTTATACTCAAAATAAAAACTGGATATTAATGCAGTAAAGATTGTGCACCGTTATTCACATTTTGGACATGCATTTTCATTCGTGTGAAGAGTTTTTGGAAATAAAAGTGTGTGTTTTGCTTTTTATTTTCAATAAATTCAGTTCGCTGAGAGCCAGAGTCAATTTGATTAATCATTTTTAAATAAAAATAACCATACATCAAATACCCAAACCCATCCAAATAATCGGTGCAAACTGCATTAATTGTAAAATCCAATTTATCCTTTTGCGCTAATAACTTATTCGTGCAACTCAAAAACTCAGTAAAGCCCAACTCCAATTGTTCACTGTAATTGACAAATTGATCCTCTAATTGCCACGTTTGCATTTCAGCAAATAGCTCATTTGTGAATTTTTTCAATACAACAGCTTGATCAAAAGCCACTTTTCGACCTAAAAAATCAAGAGCCTGGACACCATTTGTTCCTTCATAAATTTGAGCAATTCGTGCATCACGCACATATTGCTCAGCTCCGGTTTCTTGTATAAAACCATGACCGCCATATATTTGTTGAGCTAGCACTGTCGATTCAAACCCTCTGTCGGTTAAAAAAGCCTTAACAACTGGGGTTAACAAAGCCACCTGACTATTTATTTTTTCATCCTGAGTGTCTTTGTATTGATCTAATTTGTGAGAAATAAATATCGCTAAGCAACGAGCGCCTTGAGATAATACCTCTTGAACTTTAAGCATTCTGCGCACATCGCCAAATGCTAATAAATTATTCCCATATTTGGTTTGGCCCTGCTCACGCTCTTTTGCATATTCAAGTGCATTTTGCCATGCGATATCCCCTAATCCCAAACCTTGTACGGCAATAGATAATCGTTCAAAATTCATCATGGTAAACATCGCTTGTAGCCCTTGATTTTTTTTACCAATTAACACTCCTTTGGATTTCTCAAAACTTAACGCACAGGTAGCACTGGCTTTGATGCCCATTTTATGTTCAATATTTGTACATTGCACATGATTATTATTGGTTAAATTACCTTGCTCATCTTCATTAAATTTACTGACTAAAAATAATGAAATGCCTTTATTTCCTTCAGGCTCACCTTCAATTCTGGCTAAAACCAAATGAATAATATTTTTACTTAGATCGTGCTCTCCTGCTGTTATAAATATTTTATTACCTGTAATTTCAAATTGGTCTGTTGCTGAAATTGGTACCGCTTTAGTACGAATGGATCCTAAATTTGTACCTGCATGGGGTTCAGTCAAACACATACTTCCTGAGTATTCACCACTGTATAACTTAGGTAGATATTTTTGCTTTAATTCATCACTTGCATGATTAAGTAATGCTTGTGAAACGCCTGTGGTTAACCCCAAATACAACGTAAATGAACAATTTGTTGCGTAAAGCATTTCTTCAAACATAACTCCTACGGATTTTGGAAATCCCATGGCACCATATTCTTGAGAACCGCACAAACCAAACCAGCCGTTTTCAGAAAATGATTGATAGGCTTCTACGAATCCTTTGGGTGTATGCACAGGTGGGGTTTGTGTTAAATCAAAATGACAACCTTCTGCGTCACCTGAGGCATTAATAGGCAACAATACCTGCCTGCAAATTTTGTCAGCTTCATCTAAAATAGAATCCACCATATCGTCAGTGGCATCGGTAAAGTTAGTAGAATGCTGCCAAAACTCGTTTAACTTAAAAACGTCACGATATAAAAATTGATAATCTTCAATAGGCGCTTGGTAAATACTCATAAAAACCTCTAAACAATAATATAAAAAACCTTACCCATGCACGAAAGCACAAAAGCACAAAAAGCGACTGAACATTCAAAGAAGGTCCCCTTCTGCCAGAATGTTCACCAAGCGTTTAATTAATCATCTTTTCGATTAATTAAACTTAAAGAGCGACTAAACATTCAAAGAAGGTCCCCCTTCTGCCAGAATGTTCACCAAGCGTTTAATTAATCATCTTTTCGATTAATTAAACTTAAGGAGCGACTGAACATTCAAAGAAGGTCCCCTTCTGCCAGAATGTTCACCAAGCGTTTAATTAATCATCTTTTCGATTAATTAAACTTAAAGAGCGACTGAACATTCAAAGAAGGTTCCCTTCAGCCAGAATGTTCACCAAGCGTTTAATTAATCATCTTTTCGATTAATTAAACTTAAAGAGCAACTTAAAGAGCAACTTAAAAATCATCCGCAGACATTTGCATCAATGTTTTTGATCCACCTAACAAACAATCTTTAAATCCGCGGGTTCTTGGCAATAGACGCTCATAATAAAATTCACAGGTTTGTATTTTATTAATGTACTGTTGTTTGTTTTCACAATTTGGATCTTCTAATGCTTGCATCGCTTTATATGCCATTTGCGCCCACATATAAGCAAGTACTGCATAACCTGAATACATTAAATACTCAACGCATGCTGCATTGACTTCGTCTCGATTTTTACGCGCTTTTAATCCGATTTTAAGTGTCATCCACCCCCATTCTTTACTCATTTTTATTAAGCGATTCGTAAAAGGTTTCATTTCTTTTATGGATTTAGCTTGTTTGCAAAAACTTTGCATTTCTTTTGTGTATTTTTTTAATACCTGCCCTCGATTAGACAGCACTTTTCGCCCCAGTAAATCTAAAGATTGAATCCCTGTTGTGCCTTCATATAATGTTGAGATACGGCTATCACGAACAATTTGTTCCATGCCCCATTCTTTAATATATCCATGCCCACCAAACACTTGCATTCCTAAGTTTGCACATTCAAACCCTGCCTCAGTAACAAATGCTTTAGCGATTGGCGTTAATAATCCTAAAAATTCATCGGCTCTTGTTTTTTCAGGACTATCTTGTTCTTGTTTGGCAATATCCACAAACATACCTAATTGGTATATCAACATACGCGAACCTTCTGCAAAGGCTTTTTGTGTTAATAACATACGTCGCACATCTGCATGCTCGATAATTAAATCTGCCGGTTGGTCTGGGGATTTTGTTCCTGTCATCGCACGCATAGCACGACGGTCTTTTGCATAGGCAAGTGAACCTTGATACGCCAGTTCCATAGTACTTAAACCTTGAACCGCTGTTGCCAATCTTGCGAAGTTCATAAAGGTGAACATGCAATTTAGCCCTTTATTTTTCGGACCTATTAAGAACCCTTTTGCACCGTCAAAATTCATCACACAGGTTGCGTTGCCATGTATGCCCATTTTATGTTCTAACGACCCACAACTAACATGATTGGCTTCACCATTTAATAACTTTGGTACCACAAATAAAGAAATCCCTTTACTGCCTTCTGGAGAATCTGGCATCCTTGCTATTACAATATGAACGATGTTCTCTGCTAAATCATGCTCACCTGCAGATATGAAAATTTTAGTTCCCTCTATGCTATAACTGCCATCATCTTGTGGTGTCGCTTTGGTTTTTAATAATCCCAAATCTGTTCCACAATGAGGTTCTGTTAAACACATTGTGCCTGTCCATTGCCCACTCACTAGTGGAGTTAAATATTCTTCTTTTTGTTCGTCTGTTCCATGCATTTCTAAAGTATTCATTGCCCCATGACTTAAACCTGAATACATAGCCCAAGCCCAGTTTGCACTTCCACCTAATTCATTGATCACATTGCCTAACGACTCAGGCATACCCTGCCCACCAAATTCTTCTTTTTGTGCAAGAGATGGCCAACCATTTTCAACCCATTGTTCATAAGCAGCTTTAAAACCAGTAGGCGTTGTTACAACACCGTTATCAAATTGACAGCCTTCTTGATCTCCCACTTGATACAAAGGCGCTAATACCTGTTCACAAAATTTTGCAGCCTCTTCCAAAATGGCTTCAACCATATCATCGCTGGCCTCTGTTGCTCCTATGGTTTGGCAGTGTTTTGAATAATCTAAACTATCTAAAACAAAATGAATGTCTTCTATGGGCGCTTTGTATTGGTGCATATTGACTCCAGAATATGGTCAAATAAGTTAAGAAAAATATTTGTAACAATAAGTTTATAACAATCAGATTTGTAACAATCAGATTTGTAACAATAAGTATAGTCAGTGATTTTAACTATGCCGAGTTACAAACGAATATCTGTGTAAATAGTGAATCAAGTCATTTTAAAGTCACTTTTATACTTCTTTTTATATTCTCATTTATACTTTCATGACTAACATCGAGTGTGTAATCATCATAAAAAAGGAAGATGAGTTAACAAATGTAAAAATAATATTAAAGCCAAATAACAAAATGCCGATATAGAAAATATAACATTCCACAGTTAGCATTAGGGGAAGGGACAATGGAAACAATGCAAAAAGAACAATGGCATAAAAAATACATTGGTGATGAAATAAAAATACGAGGACATCGTTATATGGTCAGCGCTAATTACCCAAAAGACGGGTATTTATTAGCATTTCCTATTAATGGGCAGTTATTTAACAAAGCGTCACTAAAAGTTCGCTACACTGCTTCTATTTGAAATTTTAATGGATTGTATATCCCTATAACGAGATTAAATGTTGAATTTAATCTCGTTTTTTTTGCTTGAAATAAAATTATTACCCACCCATGGTTGAACTTAAATCCCACATTGGCAAGAAGATACCCAGCGCAAGCACTAAAACCATAACCCCCATAAACACCAACAAAATTGGTTCTATGGATTCAGCCAGTCGCTTTAAATCGTACTCTACTTCTTGCTCGTAAAAATCCCCAACCTCTTCTAATAATTCAGCTACCTGCCCAGTTTCTTCCCCTACGGCCATCATTTGTAATACTAAATTATTAAAAACACCTGTACTGGCTGCTGTTTTTAAAAGAGTATCGCCCCGTTCAATACCATTTTTCATACTCAATACTGCATTGCCTATTTTTTGATTCCCAACTGCCCGAGCAGTAACACTTAGTGCTTGTAACATTGGCACACCAGAATGCAGCATCATAGCAAAGGGCCTTACAAATCTTCCAAGGGTGATTCTTGTAAAAATAGGACCTACGATTGGAATTTTTAATATCAAGCTGTCTTTAAATAAAATGCCTTTTTCAGTACGAACGTAAATCTTCCAAGAAATTATACTGATGATTAACACCGCTAAAAGCAGTGGCCAAAATTGTACAAAAAACTCACTGGTGCCCATTAATATTTTGGTAGGCATTGGTAATTCATTACCAAATTTACTGAATATTTTTGCAAATTTTGGAATCACGAATAAATTAACTACAACTAATGCAATAGCAATTGCAATGGTGACCATCATTGGGTAACGCGTGGCGGATTTCATTTTTTTCTGTGTTTCTTTTTCTAACTCAAGATGATCAATTAATTGTTTAAAGGCTAAATCCAATCGACCAGTAGTTTCACCTACATGCACCATTGAAATAAAAAGCTCTCCAAATACATATTTATAAGCAGACAAACTGTTTGCTAGTGTATTACCCCCTGTTAGACTGCTATTTACTTTAATCAATATCTCTCTTAAATGAGCGGATCGTGAGGACTGAGCTAATCCACTGATGGCTCTTGTTATGGCAATACCCGATCGAGTTAATGCATACATCTGTCTTGAAAAAATAATCAAGTCATCTTCTTTGATTTTAGGCTTAGGTAAAACAGATGAAATATCAAAACTTAAATCAAAACCGCCATTGTCTTGTGAAATTAAAATAGGAATAATTTGTTTTCGTTTTAATTCATTGAGCACATCGTGTTTGGATTTTGCTTGTAATTGTCCTGTAACTGAATTTCCCGAACCATCTTGGCCTCTGTATTTATATTTCATCATTGCTTCGATCTTCCAAGTCACTACTGATTCTAAATACTTCAGTCAAATCCGTCTCACCAGTTCGTGCATACATTAATGCTCGCTCAGACAAACTAATAAAATAAGGATGGTTATTTGCAGATCTTATAAATCCGTTATGATCCATATTTCTTAAATGCGTTAACATTTCATCATTAAACTCAAGTAGTTCATAAATCCCAATTCGCCCAGAATACCCTGTGTTATTGCATTGATAACAACCCGTTCCTTTATAAAATTGAAACTGCGTTTGTGTAGTGATTGGATTACTAACTGAATCGATATTTTCTTTTTCTAAATGGCTTATCACATCTGGTTCATCCAGTTCCAAAATCTCATTATTTATCTCCACCGATTGATCCATCGTTAACATTTCAGTTGGGTCTAAATCCGTCAGTTGATCATTAATTTGAATTTTATCACTTGTGGATATATCTTTTTTAAAGGATTTTTCTAAATGTCCCATCCACATTTTTTCTTGAGCAGTAGGTGTATAGGGTTGTTTGCAATTTATGCAAACTTTTTTAACTAAGCGTTGAGCGACAACTCCGCGCAATGCTGAAGCCACCATAAATGGCTCGACCCCCATATCCGCTAATCGTAAAGCACTAGAAATAGCATCATTTGTGTGCAAGGTTGATAACACCATATGACCGGTTAATGCCGCACGTAAACCAATATTAATGGTCTCTTGATCTCGCATTTCCCCTACCAAAATAATGTCTGGGTCTTGACGTAATGCGCTGCGTAGAATACTTGCAAATGATAATTCAATTTTACTATTCACTTGGACTTGATTGATTCGAGACAAACGATACTCAATTGGATCTTCAGCGGTAATGATTTTTCGATGAGGGCTATTTAATTTATTTAAAGAGGCATACAAGGTAGTGGTTTTACCAGAGCCCGTTGGCCCAGTGACTAAAATTAAACCATGAGGACGCTCAATTAATAATTCATAACGTTTACGAATATCCTCGGGCATGCCTAATTTTTCTAATGTCAATAATGCATTAGATTGATCCAATAAACGCATGACCACAGACTCACCATATTGAGTGGGCAATGTCGATAAACGTACGTCCATGGATTTATCATGAACTCGAATATTAAATCGACCGTCTTGTGGGAGTCGTTTTTCTGAAATATCCAAATTTGACATAATTTTTAAACGCAACACCAAGGCACTTGCAATGCGTTTTTCTTTCATTATTTGCTCTTGCAGTACGCCATCAATACGCATACGCACTCGAATAGAAGATTCATCAGGTTCAATATGAATATCTGAGGCTTTCGCTTGAACTGCGTCATCAAAAATAGATTGTAATAAACGCACAACAGGCGCTTCTGTTACGTCAGTTTGTTCCGCTAAGTTATTTAAATCAAAATCGCTATCGCTTAACTCCCCTTCTAATTCAGTTGCAATTTCAGCAATTTCATCTTGTTTGCGATAAACAATATCTAACGTCGCTAATAATTCAGATTCTCTGACAATAACTGGACTGACTGTTTTACCAATAATGCGTTGAATCTCATCAATGGCCATCAAGTCCATAGGATCGGCCATTGCCAATTGCATGGTTTGATCATTTAATTTAGACAACAATAATACTCGGTAACGACGTGCATTATTTTCAGGTAATTGTTTGATGATTTTTTGATCTAATTGAAAGTGTCTAAGTTCTATAAATGGTAAACGCAAATGTTTGGATAATGTTTCTAATAATTGTTTTTCTTCAACCAATCCCATATCAACCAAAACACGTCCAATTTTGTGCCCCGATGTTTTTTGTTCTTGTAAAGCAAGCATTAACTGGTCATTAGAGATTATATTCTCGTCAACTAATACATCACCGATTCGAATCCGTTTTTGTTGTGTCATAACTGCCCCTGTATTTTTTCCAAATATTGATTTGCATTATTGATAACATCATTTGAATCGTATCCCAAAGTTAAAAAATAACTGAATACTTTACGCGCTTGTTTATAAAGTTTTTCTTGATATAAACAATACGCTAATAAATAAAACCAAATTGACTGTTTTTCTTCTGACTTACTTAACTGCTGATATAAGCGAATGGCCTCTAAATATTTTTTATTTTTAAGCATCGTCCAGGCTAATAATTCAAATACGACCACCTCTTCAACTTCTTGATTTTCAATCAGTCTAATGTGTTCAATGGCTTTGATTTGAAATCCAGTAACGTTATAAAGCCAAATAATTTGATAACGAAGAATGACAGATTGAGGAAAGTCATGTATCGCTTCAATAAGATATTCTTCTGTTTCTTCCCATTGTTGTTCCGCTAATAACATTAGTGCCATTTGCGCTACTTGCAACTCATCCATTTTGCATTTTTTAAATGGTGTAATGTCTAATTCCGGCCCTAGTATTTCAACATTTCCATTATGAAAGTATAAATCCTGTTTCACTTTTGAATCGTCCATTACATAGGGCGATACATTATTTTCAATTCCTTTTCCTATTACATTTTTATTACGCTGTTGACGTTGGAGAATCTTTTTTTCAAGCATGGTCTGTGCTTTAGGCAAATTAATATATTTTACAATCGTCGTAATCAGTTTGGATTTTGAAATATGATCTTCTTCAACTAAAATAGATCCAATATGCCTTGGATCACCTTGCATAATTTTATCGTTTGCAAAATCAATTTGAGTCTCTGTAACAAGATTTAAGTCCAACAATATATTCGCTAACACAGAATCTTCTTCAACCCTTAAAAGGGATTGTTTTTCTTTATCTTTTGAGGAATCAGAATTCATTGACGACTCCTAATCTTCTTTAAATTATGTATTTTATTTTCAACAAAAATCTGGACTTTTTTATTTACTTGAGTATTGTGTCTTTCAAACATGTCATAAAAATAATATGCCTGGTTAATATTACCTACCTTTTCATTTAATATTGCCAGTTTTAACACATACTCAATGGGGCTATTTTCATTTAGAATTAATTTTTGATATAGCAAAATTGCCTGATCTGGATCAGTTTGCTCAAATACTTTAGCTTGGACCATCATCTTTTGCATATTACTTAAATACACTGATTGCGCTAAAGCTTGATCAAATTTCTTATCTTTTACCATATTCAATATTTGTTGAACATCCATTTTTGCAGAGGTTTGAACAAATGAATTTAGCTCAGTTGAATTTAACCCAGCTGAATTTAACCCAGCTGAATTTAACCCAGCTGAATTTAATTCAGCTGAACTTAACTCAGAGCGTTTTGATTGATTACTGGTTCTAAATAAAACATTCGAATCTGAATTGGTTTCAAATGAAGAATACTCTTTTGATTCTTTTATACGATTATCTAAATTGTCTTTATTGTTTATGTCACTTTTTTCAAATATATTTTTATTTATCACATCAGATGTAACTTTTGGATAAACATCACCAAATACAGATTCATTTTTTTCACGATCAATGCTATTTTTTGGATCTCGGATTATTAAACTAATTTTGGAATCAACTGATTTTGATGACTTTTTATTTATAGCTGCACTTGAACTTTCGTTAGAAGTTTCATTAAAAGTTTCCGCATGACTCTCATTACTCTCATTACTCTCATAACTTTCATTACTCTCATAACTTTCAAAATTCTCATACTCAACACCTGCTTGTTTTTGGTTAATATCACTTTGATTATGTTGCATATTCTGTAGTGATGAATTTTTCGTAACTAAATCAACACTTGACAAACTCACCCCAACATTTTGAGAATTATGTACCCATATATAAATTATTACAGCCAAACAAAAACAAGCTATCACTGCCATAATCACATAGATAAACTTCAAATTATCAGGCGCTGTATTTTTTTGCGACATAGGGTTAAACCCTACGTATTGTTTCGTAGCTTTTAATGCATGAATATTATCTAAAATATCAGAATAATGACTCATATCAGCCTACACAATGAAGTTATACAATGAAGTTATACCATAATGCCAAAGTAAAAATACTCAATGTCATTAAACCAAAAATTGAATAATAAAAAGCCGATTGATATGAAGGTTGTTCAAATAATTCATCGTCATATATGGCAAGTTTAATATCTGTATTTTGTAATTTTTTCCTGTTTTGTGAGAATGCATACAATAAACATTTATGACATAAGACATTAATCATTCTTGGTATTCCTTTAGAATACTTATGAATCAAATGAAATTGTTTTTCTGTAAAAATCCCAGTTGAATTGTAACCACATCGACCTAACCGATGCATAATATATTGTTTAGTTTGAGCAACCGTTAATGAGTCAAGGTGAAAACTAAACGTAATTCGTTGGCGCAACTGTCTAAAACGATGTTGATTTAATAACTCATCCAGTTCGCTTTGTCCCATCAAAATCACTTGGACTAATTTATGAGTTTCAGTTTCAAAATTGGTAATCAGCCTCAACGCTTCCAGAGTTTCCTCAGGTAACGATTGAGCTTCATCTATTAAAATAACCACACTTGAATGGGTTAAGTTTAAATTTAATATCTTTGCATGCACTCGCTCTATTAAAACTTCAACGGTAATGTGATCTGAGATATCCACTTTTAATTCTTTTGCTAAAAGTCGAAATAAACCTCGTTTGCTTAGGGTAGGATTTGGAATATAAACACAAACGTATTTATTTTGTTCTTCCTGCTGTTTTAAAGTTTTCTCTTGATTGGGAATATTAATATATTCATTCACCCAATCTTTAATTGAAGATTTAACTTGAATTGTGCCTGAAGAATATTGACCACCTGCATTAACCGCGACTTTATTTTTCTGTTTGACTTCACTTTTTTGAATACTGACTGGTTCAATTTCAGCGCTTACTTCTGATTTACAACGTTTCAAATAATGTAAAATTTTACGACATAAAATCGTTTTACCTGTTCCAACGTCCCCAGTAATTTTTAAAAAACCTTCACCTGATTCAATAGCGAATTTCATTAATTCCATACAATGATTATGAGAAGGTAAATTCACATACAATGAAGTATCCGGACTGATGGAAAATGGCATTTGTTCAAGACCATAAAATTTAGTATACATATTGACTCCTAATTACTTCTCAATAAACTGAGTAGTCTCAAATGTTTTTTCTACTTCATGACGCCATGTATCGGCATCAACGACCATTGGTTTAAGCAAAATCACCAATTCACTTTTTGCGCGCACATCTTGTGTTTGGCCAAACAAACCTCCGATAATGGGTAACCTTGCAAACCAAGGCAACCCTGTTTGACTGTTATTTTGTTTGTTTTGTAATAATCCACCTAATATGACAATCTCACCAGATTGAGCACGTATGATGCTGTCGGATTCTCGAATCGAACTAAATGCTAAAGGCAGTTGGTAAGTTTTATTATCTATTGAAATGACTTTCGTTTTTTCAACGACTTCCGTAACGGAAGGTTTAATATGTAAAATCACTTCATTATTTTCACTGATTTGTGGTGTCACATCTAAAGCAATACCAGAAAAGAAAGGTGTTAAACTTAAGCTTGGTGTACTTGATGCACTGTCATCGGAAGAATCAGAAGAGTTTGTCGAAACATTCGTCACAAAAAACTCATCTGTGCCCACTTTAATGACTGCTTTTTGATTATTCACAGTAGAAATTCTTGGCGTAGATAACACTTGAACTTCTCCTTGATGTTGTAACAATTGTAAAATGCCTGAAAAATCTCCAGCATTCACATTTAAATTAAACACACCCCCTATATCACTAACTGGTGGTACGATATTACCATCAAGATTACCGCTAAAAATATTACTGCCAATTTGCGAAACTTGACTTGCAAATGTATTCCAATTAATGCCTGTTTTATATTGATCTGACAAACTGACTTCTAATATTTTTGCCTCAATAATCACTTGTTTATTGGAACTTAATTCTGTTTTATTTAAAAAGTATTCAATGGTTTTTAGTTCATCGGTTAATGCATTCACAATCACCATGCCAGCTTGTGGATTTACCACAACAGAATTTGGGGACGGATTAGAAACCATCATTTTTAAAGTTTGCTCTAACTCTTGCCAAAAGTCGCTGTTATAACTTGTTTCTACTTTACTTGACTGAGTATTTTCACCAGAAATACTGCCACTGCTGACACCCGTATCGGATTTACCTTTACGTGCAATATTCAAATAATTAATGGTAAAAATTCGAGTTTGAATAGAATTTGGTAACACACGATATCCATATTCGTGTTTTCTAATATCCAAATGATAACTATCTTCAATGGCATTAAAAATAGACGACAAGCTGACTTGATCAAGTTTTAATGTAATTCGCTGGCTCACACTTGGATCAACCAAAATATTCATTTCAATGCTATTTGATAAATCTTCGAAAAACATTGCAGCGGGCATTTGTTTTACATCAAAACTTAATTTTAATTCAACAGGTTGTTCTTCAATAATATTATCATCCAACAAATTCAACATTGCATCATCATCAATACCATCATAATCAATACCATCATTTAAATTTGGATCAAATTCATTTTTTGAATCCATAAAGTTTTCTTGTTGAATATCGAGTTTTTCAATTGAAGCACAGCCAAACAAACAAAACGACATCATCAATAACACGACATACATACTATTTGAACTCCACCTTTTTGAATAAAAACTTTCTGAATGTGGGTTATTCATTTTCATCACCTACTGCTTTAATGGTTGATTCTTTATTTTGATTATTTTTTTCAAATACACTTTTTGATTGTTTTAATTTCAATTCATAAGTTTGATCGTCTTTTTTTACAATCACGCTTGTTGTGTGAATTGACATCAATTCAATAACACCTATTTTTGTGCCGACTTCGCTCCATTTATTATTGATTAATGCGCGCTTTTTATCGCCAATTGAACTAATTGAATCTAAATGGTATTGCACATCTATTGGTATCACTGGTTTCTCAGTTATTATTTTATTTTTAACTTTAGTAGAGTCGGATTTATCTAGAACGCTAGCTTTTACTGTTGCCATCTCGTTTAAATTAAAATCTTTTTTTGTTGGATCAGTTTTAATATGTGCGCTTGTATGAGCAAATGACTCGACACTGAATACCCACAAAACAGATAAAATAATTAAACAACACCCACCTCTAATCATTTTAATATCTTGAATACCTTTTTTATTAGACACCCAACCACCCTCCTTGACGACTTAATGTATAAATCGTTAATACAACCACTGCATTAGGTGAAGTGTTGGCACCGTTAATCGTCTGATAATCAATGCTTTTCCAATACACTTTATAGGGCATACCTTCTAAATCATGTAAGTACTTAGCAACGTCTAAAAAACTGCCTTCAACCGTTATTTCTAATTGGTGCTGATATAAACCCAGCGCTTCTTGTTTGATATGGTCAACAGATTTTAACGAAACCAGCGTAAGATGATCTTGTTTACTGACTATAGAATCTAAAAGTAACGTCATGGTTTTTGGATCAATTAATAATCGTGTAATCAATTCTATTTGACTGTCCACTTCTTTTATTTTTGATTCCGTGATGTTTATTTTTTCTTCTAATGATGCTTTTTCTGGTTGATTCACCAAGGCTTTTAATTTTGTTAAATCAGATTCAAACTGCTTGGCTTGATTCACATACTTAGTTTCTTGTTTTTTTACTTGCTCCAATGTATTAAAATTTAACACCACTGCTGTTAAGATACTTAACCCATAAATAGCTGAACACAGCATAAATGCAATAAACAATCGATGCGCAATGGGAACCTCATTTAATTTGGTGGTAATTTTATAAATTTGTGCCTTCAATTTAATCATTGTTCACCTCCAATTAAACTGTCACTTAATTTTTTAGCACGGATTGAATTTTCTTCCAATGAAGACCACTTAGGTGTTTTTATGGTTACATTTTTTTGAGTATTTTCTTTAGAGACTTTGAAATCTTGTGACGTACTAATTTCAAAACTGATGGCATTTTGAGTTTCATTTAATGGAAAAAGTTGAATCCCATTAAAAGTTGAGCCTGAAAAAATAGTTTGTTGCAAAGATTTTAGATAATCCGTTACATCGGTAGCTTTTTTAGCAACACCATTGATTTTCATTGATTGCATTGCATCGGAAAATGTAAAATTTGTTAACCATAAATTATTTATATCAGCCTTTGCCAATGCATCAAAATACAAATAAAATCCAATAAATGATGAATTTTCACTAAAGGTTAACGCATCAAATATCATTTGTTTTTCAGCCAATATACTTTGTTTGGCCTCCAGGACATTCGTTAAATTAAGACTTGTAATTTTATTTGGAAACTGCTGTTGATAGTCAATTAAAATTTGATATTGATTCTGCTGCTGTATAAATGCTTGCTGGGTGCTCACTTTGGCTAAATTAAGTTGGATATACAAAAAGGCATTCCAACTTACAAACACCACCATTAGAAATATAAATAATTTAAATAAAGCGGATGTGCTGAATTTAACATTATTTTGGATTTCATTTTCACGGTATAAATTAACTTGAGACTTATGAATTGAACTCATGCTACTCCACCGTGATAGCGCAATGCCCCTCCTAGTGCCTGATAACATTGACTCAACATTTCAGGCTGACTTTGTTTGCCCATTACAAATACATCGTCAATATCAACATAATGAATATTTGCATTAAAATTATCATTTAAAAAATTATAGATAGAATTGGGCAATTCCATTAACGAAAGAATCGAAATTTCATTGATCACCCCTAATCCTAATTGGCTTTCAAAGTAATCCATTGATCGTTGAATTTCCAACACCAATGAATCGTGTTGAATTTTGTCTGACAGTTGATTTTCTACTGGCTGATCTTCTGCTAACAATCCTAAACTGCCAATATCAATTTTTCGATTCACAACTAAATTATGATCGTGACATAAGTTGATTTGGCTATGTTGCCAACTGATTAATAACAATCCTGAATTATGATGTTTATTACAATAACTAGACAAATTCCTCAGCGCTTGATCTGCTATATCTACGCTATGCACACTTAAGCCTGTTTGCTTAATAATATCGATGGTTGCCATTACTGGCTCTGCTTCTGCTATCACAACAAAAGCCATCTTACGACGCCCATGAAATGCTTTTTCAGGCATAGGCAGCACATCAACAAACGCATCATCAATTTGATAAGAAATAAAGTCATTAGCTTTTAATTTTATAGCATCAACGACATCATCTTCGTCCACATCAGGCACTTCAACCAAGCGAATTTGGTACTGCTCTTCTGGTAACAATATGCTTACTGGCCAATCTTTTAAATTGTACTCAGCAATCACTTTTTGCACTTCTTGCACAGTGAATTTCTTCGTCTCAATCCATGCATTTGCATGAATAATCGCCGGTTCATTTCGTTTAATTTCAACCATTGCCATCGCAATGCCTTCTTGTTTTATTTCAAAACAAATCATGCGCGTGGGTTGATTATTTGGCTTGAACTTCATTTTCAGAGTAAACTTCCTCTTTAAAACATCTATGCCATGCTTTTAATCACTTTTTTTGTGCTTATAAGCCTAATTCTTTAAGATCTCACACCGATAGGTTTTTGAGCCCTTATAAATCAGCATAGACGAAAATTTACGATGTAAACTTTTTTTAAAATATAAAGAGAAATGATGTTAAACGTAGTTTTATTTGAACCAGAAATTCCACCAAATACCGGCAATATAATTCGCCTATGCGCTAATACTGGTGCACAGCTACACCTGATTGAACCTTTAGGGTTTAAAATGGATGATAAAGCACTCAGACGTGCAGGCTTGGATTACCACGAATTTGCCAATGTTAAAATTCACAAAGACTTTCAAGCATTTGTGGACACCTGCCAGCCAAAAAGAATGTTTGCGCTCACGACAAAAGGCCAAACCGGACACGATCAAGCAGGTTTTAAACTCGACGATTATTTAGTGTTGGGCCCTGAATCTCGTGGATTACCAAAAGATGTTCTTGATGCAATTGGTCAACCCTATTGGTTACGCTTACCTATGAAACAAGATAGTCGCAGTTTGAACTTATCTAATACCACAGCGATTATTGTTTATGAAGCTTGGAGACAAATGGGGTTTGTTGGCGGGGCTTAATTTGACAAAAAATCACATTTAACTTAAATGTGTGAAAATAAACAAACTCGCTTAAAAGTGAGTTTGTTTTTAATATTCAGTTTTATTTTTCATTGTTTCTAACGGCTTTAAACACTCCCCACAATCCATCTAATTTTGAAGTAGGTACATTTAATGTTTGAGCTAATTCATAAAAACTATGCACTAATTTTATTTGATGCGCATTATCATTACCTTCAACATCACGCCAAACCCTTAATTCATTTACATCAAATTTATAAGGTACAAGTTTTGTAACATTTTCTTTTGGATGCAATTCACTTAATTCTATTTTCTTTAATAGTTGTTTAGCTAACGAGTTCGCCAATTGATGATGCTCTAATTTTTTGAAAATAGAAATAGCATGGGCAAAGGTAATACCGTGTAACTTGCAACCTGCTAAAAAATACCCGTCAATATCGTGAAAAACATTAGTGACACTTTTATCAATCACCATTTTATAAAATCCATTCCAGTCAATTATATCCGTTTTTGGGGCGGGTATTTTTGTGTGATCATCTATTGAATAATATCGTTTTGGGTTGTCGTTTTGACAATTTTCAAGTACGTTAACGATATTGTTAATCACTTCTTCGCTTAGTGAAATTTTAAATTCATTAATGGCATCGATTACCAATGCGGCAAAAATCACATTATGTCCGTCGACCATTAGTTGATTTTTTTGTTTTTGAATGGCATTAACAATGATCTGCATCGACTGTTTATAGCTTAATAAATTATTATTATCAAACTGAATAATAAATGATTTGTTTTTGTTTATTTCGTCTTCAGCTCTGGTCAAAATTGCCTGATAAGTGTCTTGATTTTCTACAAACTTTCTATGTAAAAACAAACCACCTGCAATAATAGAAGCTCCAATATGACCTAAAAACCAATTGTCTTTTTGCTTATTGTTCGTACTTGCTAAGGCAAATATCCCTTGTTGTATAATGTTTTCCATGTTGATTCTCGTTTAACTGTTTAATGAATTCGTGCATGGTATATTCTTGCCACAAATAAGTAAATAAAAAACATTACTTATTATATTTTGATTTTTTCTGTGATCAAACATTAAACTAACTTCTAGATGTTAAAAATTAAAAAAAAAGGCCAACTACGTTTTATGTAGTCAGCCTTTTTTGAGATATTTATTTTTAACCATTTAAAATAGGAATCACTTGAGCATCTAATGCAAAGGCAGCATCTACACCTGAACCTGTGACATTAAATAATTGTCGTAACGCTTGGTGCACGTGAGCTGGGGTAAGTATGACACCATTAGCATCTGGCTCTAATGTATTAGAGTTGACTGGTACTGCATTTACTAATGCATCGGTGCCATTGATCACTTTATTGCCTGTCACACCATTTCCCATTGCGATCATGGAGCTAACATTCCAATGATCTTTGCCGTTATTGGTGTTATACCACGGAGTACGACCAAAGTCTGAGCCCACTATAACAGTGGTTTGATCTGCTATGCCTTTGGACTCTAATTGCTGCCACAAATGATGTAAGTCAGCGCATACTTCACGCATATTTGCTGACTGCCCATTATCACTGTTTGAATGAGTATCAAATCCACCATTACTGGCAATATGACAACTTGCGGCAAGGCCATTTGCAAAACTGGCAGCGGCAATAGACATTTGTCGTTGTTGATTATTTAAACCTGTCACAGTCAATGACCCATCCACACTTAATGCATCAATTAATTGTTGTAATTCGCCTCCTGCTTTTGCTGCTTGAGTTAATTGAACCCTGCGTAACTTTGAAGGTAATTCTGTTTTGCTTAACAAATGTTGATTGCGTTGCTCACGACTGTTTTCAATTAAATCGTAAATATCCGCGTCGTAGTAATTATAATTTGCATCAATTTTGTTGGTGTCTGTGATGTAGCTGATATTATTTACATCATCTAATCGGCTTTCTGGCACCAAGTCTGCGGTAAAGTTATAACCCTGCCCATCTGTAATAAATGCCATCGGTAATTCGCCATCAAACATCGCTGCATATAACGCAGAAAAATTTGGATACCCATCACCATTAGTGCCACTGGTTGCGTTACGCGCACCAGTTTGGTGACTGTTGGTCTGATGATTCACGCCGTTAATAAAACGTAATTTATTTTGATAACGATACACAAAGGCGTTGTACAATCCTTCTTGTGCAGCAGTTCGAATAGTAGCATCTGCATTTAACGCATCATTTAATGTATTTAATGCAAATTCATCGTCGCTTAAGATTTCATCAGGATCAGTGACACCTATATTGGCATCATCGACATACGCATTATTAATCCACAACGGTGCATAGCGTAAATTGCCTCGTTGCAATATTTGATCGGCTGTAAATTTATTTACACGGCTGTCATCACCTCGGTTATCACCTCGATCCGCATCGCCTTTTGGATCAATAAAACTGGTTGGATCCCATCCACCTGAACAATGATAATATACAAAAAACTGATCAGGTTTACTGCCAGCTGCTACAGCATTTTGTGCCACTAATGGCATGGTCATCATCCCACTTGAAAGGGTCATGTTTTTAATAAAGTTTCTACGATTTGTGTTCATAATATTACCTATTAAATTGGGTTAACTATTTGATGTTTGTTTTTCACTGTCACGTTTTATGTGATGTTATAAATGTGAAAACTCAAAATCTTTTAAGAAATAGTTAAGTACCGCCGCCCAAGTTCGAATTGCATATGAAGTATCTTTGTAGACTCTGTTTTCACCTTCAAGTAATTCATTACTGTCAGGATCGTAATCCACACGACATAAGTAGGATAAATCGCGACCTGCCTGTCCAACTAAGCGTTTTTGCTGCCCCAGTTGTAAAACACTTTGGTATAACTGGTAAGCCATATCCACTTCATCAGAATCAATTGCTACTTCTTGATGCCATAAAGTTAAGTGTAAATTCACTAAGGTTTGTTTAACTTGCGTTTCAGTAGCGATATAAAAGTTTTCTTCTGTATCTGCTCGTGCTGGTTCATATGCGATCAATTCAAATAGTTTTCGATTTTCAGGTGTTCGATAAAAATCTTGAGCGGTCATAAAGCAGGCGATTTCATTGGCCATTCGTTGTTGCATCGCCACCATAATTCCACCCTGTTCGTTTGGTGCGGTTTTGGTGTTGTTATGATCCACCCCACCATATAATCGCCAAGTACTTCGATTGCCTAAATGCATTCTAAAGCTGTCATCGACTTCTACTTGAGACCATAGGTGTCCTGTAATTGCATGTATTTTTGCTTGGATACGATCTGGGCTTAATAAACGGTCAGAACCAATTACTTGATAATCCAGCTGACTTCCCTCGACGGCATCCGCTAAATAATAATCACTGGTTAACAACACTTTTACAGCGGCTTTCACGTTTTCGCCACTATCGTTATAGGCTTTAACCATTGCGTTAATGACGGTTTGTTGTTGCTCATAACTTGCTTGGTACGCATTATTCATGTCATTGTTTAAAGATAAGACTTCTCGCCCTGTAAAACCGGTAAACAATGTACTTGCTACACTTTTGGCAAATAATGGATTTTGAGTAACCTGCCCTGCCAACCATTGTAAAGCATTCGCATCCACAGAATTAGTTCCAAATACAGGTGCCAATGTGCCTTCAAATCCGATACCCACACTTGGAATAGTCGTGCATTCATAATTATTACTGGACACTGAACACGCGCTATTTTTATACGCGCCACTGTATAACCAGTTTTTAAATGCATCGGCAACCGGATCAATTCGGCGATGACAAACTAAACAGTCTTCATTTGTTTTAGTTGGATCCATTGAACCAATAGAATCTGAAAAATCAATGACACTCGCATCACGATTACCTTCAATGGCTAAAATGTCGGTAGCTGCAAATAACTTATAAACAAAACGCGCTCGTGCACGATTCATATTTGTAGGGGTCGTGGTGTATAAATTTAAAAATGCAGGGGTTGATAAAATACCCGCATGTGGAAGCGCGGTGCCGTTTTGAGACACTTTTACTGGAATAAAATGACTTGGATCATGAGGGTAATCCACTAAAAAATCTCTGAAATCTGAATCGGTTCCATCACTTGGTCGTAGCTGTAAATCTGATGAACGCGATAAGTTTAATGTTTTAAATCCAGCTTTAATTTCTGTCACGTCTGCAACTTGAATAGTTGAAACTTCCATGGTTTGTTCATCTGTGAATTCTACATCAATTAATGGGGCAGCAAATTTATCAAATGCATCAAGACTCAATGCCTCACCATCTAAAGTATTTGGATGAAGCACCCTTGCTGAAAATGCGTTTACCAATGCGTAATCTGCGGTTAATATTTCACTAAAAGGTCGATCGTTTTTGGCAACATATCGAATAATTTGTAGTGGCTCATTTGCAATGGCGTCGTTGGTTAAATCCGCAAGCAATCCTTCATATGGTAAATCTTCCCACCAATAAATATCTGGATAATAACGCATTCTTTCGGCATTTGAATTATTGCAGGTGCCAGCTCGTCCACGATCGCAAAGTGTTAGTAAATCACGTCCATTTGAATAATTAGATTCGCGTTCATATTTAGAATGAAAACGATCCGTATGCATTTGGTCATTATAGATGTCCATTAAACGCGTATAAAATGCCTCACTATCGAGCCATTGATCCAACACCTCAGATCGATTACCTGCTTCAAAGGCTGCCACTTCATCAGCTGTTGGCACTTTACTGACTAAATCAAATGCCATTTTATATGCCGATTCTTTATTGGTAATTTTTAAAATTGAGCTTTCTGTTGTGTCGTGATTGGCCTGTTCGCTATTAAATTGAGTTAGCACATACGCAGCTACAGCATCAGCATCACTTCCTGTCACTAGTTCAGAATCAGAAGGCGGCATCGTTGTGCTGATACGCGCGGATAATGTCGATTGATTTGAACAGCTTGCACAACCAATTAATTTACCATTACTTGGTAAACTGCCATCGGATGCATGACATGTGGTGCACTGTGCGATATAAATTTGCTCACCAGATGCAACCAATTGAGCAGAAAATTCCCAGTCAGTGGTTGTATTGTCGCTTTGCTGATCCGTTGCGTCCAAATCACTATCAAACTCATCCTTTAATTCGTCCACGCCACAACTGACTAAAAATACAGTCAAACAGAGCATCACTATTAACTGCATCGTATTAGTAAAATTTGATTTAGACATATCAGACCTCAAAAGTAATTTTGTGCTATAAAGCTAGCAAACAATAACTGATCCTGCATTCGTAAATTTATATTTCTGCATCTTCAAAAAACCAAAAAAACCGTTTAAAATCAACAAGTTAACTAATTTGTAATTCATTGCAAGTAAGCGTAATGAATGGTTTTTTGTTGAATTTTGATAACTGTTTCAATCTAAAAGTGTCGGACAAACACAAAACTTCAATTGCTAAATGCATGATTA
Source organism: Marinicellulosiphila megalodicopiae (assembly GCF_045862395.1). NCBI lineage: Bacteria > Pseudomonadati > Pseudomonadota > Gammaproteobacteria > Oceanospirillales > Marinicellulosiphila > Marinicellulosiphila megalodicopiae. Next base: position 1,455,069 of record NZ_AP023087.1, on the reverse strand, counting down.
CACTGATAATACATAATTATTTTTATTTAACAGGCCGCTTTATGAGCTTTGATCAACCTGAATATTACGAACAGACGTTTAGTAAAATAGACGAAAGTGACAACAAAATTTCATCCATTGAGTTTGATTGTTGCACATTTGAAAACTGCAATTTTGAATTTGCTGAATTTCGCAGTTGTAAATTTATAAATTGCCAATTTGTAAACTGCAACTTATCCAACATAGCTTTTAGTTTTTCAACATTTAGTGATGTGGAATTTGCTCAATGTAAAATGATAGGGATTGACTGGACAAAAGTGGGGTGGTCACAATTTAATACAACCAGCCCTATTAAATGTTTTGAATGCAATTTATCCGATAATTCATTTTACGCATTAAAACTTTGTGAAATTGTTTTACACGATTGTCGTGTGCATCGAGTAGATTTTAGAGAAGGAAATTTTTCTAAATCCGACTTTAGTTCGAGTGATTTTTCGTTTAGTCAATTTTCAAATACCAATTTAGAATCAACAAATTTTGAATCTGCTTACGAATATCAAATTGACGTCAGAATCAACAATATTAAACAGGCAAAATTCAGTAAGGAAGAAGCAATTAATTTACTATTTGGATTGGAAATCGAAATTATTTAGTTTCTACACAATGATCAAAGTTGAGTTTAGTTAACCACATTAAACTCTGCTTTATTATTATAAAATACAACATTCAAAAACATATCTATAAATACTAAAAAAACCCCATCCTTATTCAAAAAAAACACCGCTTATAAATCAGGCACTTAAACTCGTTTAACTTCGCCTTATAACTAATATATCGAAATACCCCATATAAAAGTAGTTAACATTAATAGAACCATATTACGAAAAATAAACATTCAATTTACTTTAAAGGTAAATTCATTTTGATTTTAAATTTAAAAGTAACACCCACACACATTCAATGAACAAACATAAAAAAAATTTAAAAGATATATTTTTATTACTAATAAATACAAATCCAACTCACAAAAAACACAAAAAAGTTTTAACCAGTTCACTTTTTAAGATTTATTTTGTGCAACAAATCTCTATGCAACATTTTGCAACGTTTTCTTCTAAAGGATATTCCAGAATTTTAAAGTAGAATATTTCTCAAAGCACAATGCTGTGTTAATAGTTTAACGTGTTTTAAAATTTAAAAATCCCTCTATCTAATTGAAGGTACATTATATGATATTTAATAAAACCGCATTAGCCCTTGGGTTAAGTTCGGCATTAATTTTAGCCAGTTGCTCATCACCTGATGACTCTCCTGCTAATACAGCACCTACTGCCTCACCAATGATTATTGGCAGTGCAATTAATTCAAATGCTAAGGATGCTGAAGGTGATACATTAACTTATTTATGGGAAATGAATAATTCACCAATTGGTAGCAATCCAATAATTGACATGTCTCAATTTTCACAAATGACTGGTAAAAAAACAGTCATATTAACAGTTACTGATTCAAGTGGATTACAAACTGTTGAGGCAGTTGAATTTGATTTTGGAACAGGCACTGGAACAGGTACTGGTACTGGAACTGGCACTGGAACTGGCACTGGCACTGGAACTGGAACTGGAACTGGAACTGGAACTGGAACAGGCACTGGAACTGGAACTGGAACTGGAACTGGCACTGGCACTGGCACTGGAACTGGAACAGGTACTGGCACTGGCACTGGCACTGGCACTGGAACTGGAACTGGAACAGGCACAAGCACTCCAAATACAGCCATCATTGATGACTCAACGTATGAAGGCACGATCCCATTAAGTCAAAAAGTAATTGGTAAACCCGGAGCGTCTTTACAAACTACAGGAAACCCATTTGCAGATACATACTTCTATTTGAGCCCTGACATCTCAACAATGATGGATTATTCATTGGATATCGTTCTTGCTGATGGCGATACAGATATGGCGAACAAAATTCGCTATGTGCAGCGCCAACCTTCTGCGGTTTGGATGGATTCTACTGCAACGATCACTGACGCTGATAATGTAGGTCGTCGTACGTTAGAAGGTCATCTGGATGCAGCTGTAGAACAACAAGCCTTTTATGCTGAAAAAGATGGCCAAATTGCGCCAATGACCATTGTAATTATTATTTATAACTTACCTGATCGCGATTGTGCCGCTTATGCATCAAACGGTAAATTGTATGAAATTGGCAAGCCTGATGGTTCTACGCCTCCTGGTGATCTAGATGGAATAAATAAATACCGTACAGAATATATCGGTAAAATTGTAGAGGTTCTAAAATCTAAGTCTGAATACGCAAATCTACGTGTCGTTGCAATGTTAGAACCAGATTCCTATCCAAATATGATTACAAACACTAAATTAAATCCTGACGGGCCATCGCTTGTTGTACCTGGTCTAACTACGCCAAGTGGCGATACTTACTGTGATACTTTATTAACTTATACACAGCAAGATTTAGCTCAAGGCCAAGGGGTATATGGTGCAGGTCTACAAATTGCTATTAACGAATTAGACACCGTAGGTAATGTTTACCAATACTTAGACATTGGACATGCCGGCTGGTTAGGCTGGGATAATTCAATGGATAACGATACAAACCTTAAGCGTGGTGTAAAAGGCTTCTTAGATTTAATTGCAGGTGCTAATGCTAATGGTAAAAGTGGATTTGATAAAGTTCGCGGCTTTGGTTCAAATACTTCAGGCTATACGCCAGTAGAAGAGCCTTTAATTTCTAATGCTGAAGCTGATCGTATGTTGTTACAAGATTGGTATCAATGGAACCATGCAGTTGACGAATTATCTTATATTGATATGTTTAATGCTCGTGTGCGTTCACAACAACCTGGTTTTGAGCCTGGATTCATCATTGATACTGCTCGAAATGGTTGGGGTGGCCCTGATCGCCCAGTTCCTGGTCAAGGAACTAAAGGCACGGACGATTCAAAACGTGTAGATAAACGCCCACATCGTGGCCACTGGTGTAATGTTAAAGATGCTGGTGTTGGGGAAGTTCCAAAACCAAACCCAGATTCTTCACGCCCTCATTTAGATACATTCTTCTGGATGAAACCACCTGGAGAAGCCGATGGTATCTCATTTGATGTGAATGAATACTTTGATAACGGCGTTCCAAATGCTAAGTACAACGCATTGGATGATATAGATAAAGCTGTAGTTGATAGTGCTAATTTAGAAATCTATGCAGGTAAACAATTAGACTCTATGTGTATTGCAAACTCTGATCGTGAAGGTGTTCCAACTGCGCCGTTTGATGGATTATCGCCACATGCTGGTGGCTGGTTCCATAAAGTGTATTTAGATTTAATTGACAGAGCTTACCCACCATTAGGTGAGTCTGATTACGACTAACTCTTAAGTATTAAAACCAAAAAAACCCGACTTTTGTCGGGTTTTTTATTGAATTGACAAAATTAATTAATGGCCAAAACAAACATAAAATTCACGTTATGAAAAAAAAATTAAATAATATAAAATAACCAATGTAAACCATGGACAATGATCAACACTTTTTAAAACAGCACAACTTTCATCCATAAAAAGCTCTGTGTAAATTTCATTTATAAGGCTAATAATATGATATCTAATAAATCTGTACTCGTTTTAGGATTGAGCGCAGCACTCATTTTTTCAAGTTGTGAAGAAAAAACAAATAACAACTCAGTTGAGACGAACACTGCTCCTACCGCTTCTCCTGAAATCTCTGGATCTGTCATTAGCTCTAATGCAGTGGATGCTCAAAAAGATTCTTTAATATATTCTTGGAGCATCGATGATAAAGTAGTGAGTACCGACTCTACTTTAGATATGAACAATTTAATTAATATCACAGATACAACCAAAATCACTTTAACCGTGACCGATAAAGAAGGATTAAAGGTTGTTAAACATATTAGTTATACACCTAAACCAATAATACAAACGCCTCCAAAAAATTATCCACCTACTGCGCAGCCTAATATAGAAGGTACTTCCATCATATCTAATGCAGTTGATGCTGATAACGATAATCTCAAATATTTATGGCTGATGGATGGCTCTGTCATTTCAACTGCAACAATACTTGATACCACTACATTAAGTGTTTATGGCAAAAAAAATATTTCATTAATTATTAATGACTCTGCTGGACACCAAGTCATTTTTCCTATTATTTATGATTTTGGCCCTAATCCCAATACTGCACCTACCGCTGAACCATCAATTTCAGGTGCTGTTATTTTTGCGAATGCAAATGATGAACAAGATAGTGCTTTAATTTATTCGTGGGAGGTTAATAATATAAAAGTTAGTAGCAATGAAATATTAGACTTAACGATATTAAATCTTTACGGCGAACAAACAATCGTTCTGACTGTGACTGACCCTGAAGGTCTTTTTGTAACCAAAGAAATCCCTTTCAATTTTGGCCGCCCCCCCAATACAGCCCCTACTGTTAATATTGAAATAAGTGGGGCGTTCATTTCATCTGATGTTCAGTATGCTCAAAATGATACTTTATCGTATTTATGGACTGTAAATGATATATCCGTCGGTAATAATGAAACGCTACCACTTTTTGACATAAATATTTATGGGACGCAAATAATTACACTTACGGTGACAGATGAATTCGGCGTAAGTGAATCCAAATCATTAATTTATGATTTTGGTGCAGCACCTAACATCAAACCTTCAGCTAATCCAATAATTATTGGCACCACAATACTAGCAAATGCAACGGATCCTGATGATGAAGTCCTGAACTATTTATGGGAAATTCAAGGAGTCCAAATTGGTACGAGTGGCACATTAGATTTAGCTGAACTGACAAATTTATATGGTATTGAAACGATTTCATTAACTGTTTCGGATCCGAGCGGTGGGGTATTTATTTCGCACATAAACTATGATTTTGGACCAGAAAATACAGCACCTACTGCTACACCTTTCATCTCTGGAGCAATAATTTTTGCTAATGCTCAAGATGCACAAAATGATGCACTTTTTTATACTTGGGTAATTAATGAAGTGAATTATGGCACAAATCCATTTTTTGATACGAATACAACTGAACTTTCGGGGAATCAACAAATTGAATTAACCGTAACCGACGCTAAGGGCTTATTTATAGTAGTAGATATTTTTTACAATTTTGGCAATTCTACTGAAACAAACACCCAAACCCTGACAGAAACTGAAACATATACAGAAACTGGTACTGGTACTGGAACAACGACACAAACCAACACTGCACCAACTATTAACTTTCAAAATGTAAACTCTGTGCTTTTTGCAAATGCCTTCGATGCACAAAATGATACTTTGTCATATCAATGGGAAATCAATGACACCACTGTGAGCACAGAATCCTTTTTAGATCTAAATTCTGAAATATTTGATGCATTGATGACAACCCAAAACATCGTTCTTACTGTTACCGATTCTAGGGGGCTATCCGTTGTGGATATTTTCACATATAACTTTGCAACACCTGTAATCGATGCCATTGAAGCCGTCAGTAATTACGATGGCAGCATCCCTTTAAACCAACAAATGATCGGTAATATAGGAGCAAGCTTACAAACTGCTGACAACCCATTTGATAATGCCTACTTTTACATCAACCCAGATAACCTAGCCAAAATGGATTATTCATTAGAACTTATGCTAACTGAAAACAACCACGCAATGGCTGAAAAAATTAAATACCTTCAACGTCAACCCTCTGCTATTTGGCTTGACTCTATTGAAATGATTTCAGGCTCATCTGATAAAGGACAACGTTCGCTAGAAGCGCATTTAGATGCTGCAATTTCTCAACAAAACTATTTCGCCCAAATTGACTCTAACAATGGCGCTGACGCCATTTCACCTATGAGTGTTGTATTAGTACTTTACAATCTACCGGATCGGGATTGTGCTTCTTATTCATCTAATCGTGAATTGTTTGAAATAGGTTTACCAGATGGCAGCACTTTGCCTGGTGACTTAAATGGTTTGTACAATTACAAAGTTCATTACATTGGTAAAATTGTGGAAGTATTACAATCTAAAGTCGAATATCAAAATCTACGGATTGTGACAATTCTTGAACCTAATTCTTATCCTAATATGATCATTAACAGTAATATAAATCCTGATGGCCCTGCTTACGTTATTCCTGGTTTTACAACAACAGACGGCATACCCTATTGCGACACTTTATTAAATTACACTCAAGTAGGATTAGAATCTGACTTAGGTGTTTATGGAGCAGGTATCCAAATAGCAATCAACGATTTAGCTCATGTCGGTAACGTTTATCAATACATCGACATAGCACATTCAGCCAAACTTGGCTGGGATAATTCCCTTTCAGAAGGAACAAACTTAAAACGTAGTGTGGATGGGTTCTTAAAATTGATTGATGGCGCTAATGCCGATGGAATATCAGGATTTGATAAAGTAAGAGGTTTTTCAAGCAACACCTCTGATTACATTCCAATTGAAGAACCATTAATTTCAAATTTAGCAGATGATCGCGAAGCATTGTCTGACTTCTATGAATGGAATCAAGCGGTGGATGAATTCACTTATATTGATGCATTTAATGCTCGCATTCGAAACTTAAAACCTACATTTGATCCCGGGTTTATTATCGATACATCGCGAAATGGTTGGGGATCAAATAACCGCCCGGTTGTTGGACAAGGCTTTAAAGGTACGGATTCATCACAGCGTGTCGATAAGCGAGCTCATCGTGAGCACTGGTGCAATCCTAAAAATGCAGGCATTGGCGAAGCCCCAAAATCTTCACCTGATTCTTCACGCCCTCATTTGGATGCATTTTATTGGGTAACCTTACCTGGCGTATCAGACGGAGTTTCATTTGATTATGCTTCATTCACTAATGCCCAAATCAATGCATTAGACCCAATAGAATATAATGTCTATGACTCTGCAACTAACCCTGATTATTCACTTAAAGCATTGGATCCAATGTGCATGCCAGGGGAAAGTCAATTTGAACCTATAAATGTCGCGCCTTATTTAGCTCCTCATGCAGGCGAATGGTTCCATTACCAATTTTTAAATTTAATTGAACATGCATATCCAGCGCTTGGTGAGTCGGATTACGACTAATCTAAAAGTTTAATCAAAAAACCCGACTTATGTCGGTTTTTTTATTGGGCCATTTCTAATTTTTTAAAAAATATAACGACTCCTACCGGTTAAAAAACCATTAAACCAAAAATATTAAAATTGCGTTATACATCAAAACGATTACACTACAGAGCATCGGGGAAGTAGGTGTGAATCCTACGCTGTCTGCGCAACTGTGAGCCTGTCCATTAATTGAACATGCAAGTCAGATGACCGTATCATTAATTATTTATTCGCACGAAATACAGGAAATTATTATGCATATCGAACCAGGTGTCGTTGACGGCGCTAAAATTTTATTAAGCCTTGCTACTGCCGCTACTGCCTTTGTGGTTTCTAGCAAACACATTACTAGCCATGTTAAGCAAAATGGCGTCGCATCATTAGCCACTAAAACACTATTAGCTACCGTTGCGGTATTGGTGTTTTTTGAAGTTTTCCCTAAACAACCAGTTGGCGTTTCAGAAGTGCATTTGATTTTGGGCTCTTCAATCTTCTTGTTATTTTCATTGGCCCCTGCCGCTTTGGGTTTAACATTTGGTTTATTGATACAAAGTTTATTTTTTGCACAAACCGACTTGCCTCAGTACTTCATGAATATCACCACATTGTTAGTACCATTATTTGCAATGGCCGCCATCGCGCCTAAATTTATTGACCCTAACACCGCATATAGTGATTTAACATACACACAGACTTTAAAATTATCGGCGATTTACCAATCAGGTATTGTGGCGTGGGTAATGTTTTGGGCGTTTTACGGCCAAGGTTTTGCGGTTGAAACGTTTGTGAATGTAGGTGTATTTGCTGCAGCATACTTAACTGTAATTATTGTTGAGCCGGTTGCAGATTTAGCACTGTTGTTTGCAGCTAAACGCTTAAAACCAATTTCTAGCTTGTTTGTGAATACTCGTCTTTATAAAGCTTAATTATTTCTCATAAAAAAGCCCTCTTCTGGAAACAGTTGAGGGCTTTTTTATTTCTGACTCGCTCTTATTTATTCTCTTACTATCATATTTTCAACCATTCCAACTTTTTCAATACTCACCAATATTTTATCATTATGCTTTAAAGATTGCGTGCGCCCAGGTGTGCCCATATAAATTAAATCCCCTGGCATCAATGTAAAATACTGACTCAAATAACTCACGACCTTTGCAGGTTTGTGAATCATAAATTTTGTATTTTCTTGCTGAACGATTTTGTCATTTAGTTTGGTGGTTAATAACAGATTGTTATAATCCAACCCTGTTGCCATGATTGAACCTATTGGGCCAAATCCATCCATTGCTTTTGCACGCATCCATTGTAAGTCTGAACTCTGCCAATTTCGCTCAGTAATATCATTGCCAACGGTCACTCCAAATATATAATCGTCCGCCTCTTCTATTGAAATGTTTTTAGCTTGTTTGCCAATAATTAACACCAACTCTCCTTCAAAATGCACGTTTGTGGCATCTTTAGGTAATTCGATATTTTTACCTGTCGTAATCAATGAGGAAGGTAATTTTAAAAATAACGGAGGCGGCGCATCAGAAGGAGATGACAAGTGACTGGCGAAATTCATACCCACTGCAAATACCGATTGAGGCTGTGTGGGCAATAATAAAGTGACGTCTTTTAAAGGAATCGGCTCGCCTGATTTTTCATATTGTTGATATAAATCACCGATTAATGGTTGGATTTTATCATCTAATATTTGGCCAAAACCGATGGCTTGATTTATTTGATACCTTGCAAAGTATTCTGGGGATTGGTTATCTTTGGCAAAACTAAATCCTGAAACACTCAGTGTTAATATTACGATTAAAAATTTCATATGCATTTCTCGTTTTGTATGTTTTAACTATACGAAAACTTAACCGCTTTAGTTTTATATGGCTACTTATTTTTTGGGAAATCATCCTTCATTTAGAAGCTAAACCCAATCAACGACTTTACGCTTTAGATGAACAAAAAAGGCCGGCACCTAAGTGCTGACCTTTATTTATGTGGGTGTCTATGTCAAATGTAAGGCGCGACCCCGATGATTTTTTTGTCAATTGTAAGACGCGACCTCGATGATTTTTTCTTACTATCATATTTTCAACCATTCCAACTTTTTCAATACTCACCAATATTTTATCATTATGCTTTAAAGATTGCGTGCGCCCAGGTGTGCCCATATAAATTAAATCCCCTGGCATCAATGTAAAATACTGACTCAAATAACTCACTACCTTTGCAGGTTTGTGAATCATAAATTTTGTATTTTCTTGCTGAACGATTTTGTCATTTAGTTTGGTGGTTAATAACAGATTGTTATAATCCAACCCTGTTGCCATGATTGAACCTACTGGACCAAATCCATCCATTGCTTTTGCACGCATCCATTGTAAGTCTGAACTCTGCCAATTTCGCTCGGTAATATCATTACCAACGGTCACTCCAAATATATAATCATCTGCCTCTTCTATTGAAATGTTTTTAGCTTGTTTGCCAATAATTAACACCAACTCCCCTTCAAAATGCACGTTTGTGGCATCTTTAGGTAATTCGATATTCTTACCTGCCGTAATCAATGAGGAAGGTAATTTTAAGAATAACGGAGGCGGCGCATTAGAAGGTGATGACAAGTGACTGGCGAAATTCATGCCCACTGCAAATACCGATTGAGGTTGTGTGGGTAATAATAAAGTGACGTCTTTTAAAGAAATCGGCTCGCCTGATTTTTCAAATTGCTGAAATAAATCACCAATTAATGGTTGAATTTTATCATCTAATATTTGACCAAAACCGATAGTTTGATTTATTTGATACCTTGCAAAGTATTCTGGGGGTTGGTTATCTTTGGCAAAACTAAATCCAGCTAAACTCAGTGTTACTATTACGATTAAAAATTTCATATGCATCTCTCGTTTTGTATTTTTTAACTATACGAAAACTTAACTGCTTTAGTTTTATATGGCTACTTATTTTTTGAGAAATCATCCGTCATTTAGAAGCTAAACCCAATCAACGACTTTACGCTTTAGATAAACAAAAAAGGCCGACACTGAAGTGCTGACCTTTATTTATGTGGGTGTCTATGTCAATTGTAAGACGCGACCCCGTTGATTTCTTACAGCATCCAATTACTTGAACACTACTTTTCAGTGCTACCTAGGTGAATGAGTAATTCCTAGGACAGGACTTTAACCTGCTAGATATATTGCCGGTAACGGCGTACGACGCGACCCCAGTGTTGGTTGTTAGCTTGGCATATCTTTAGCTACAGGTCTCATAGCCCCATAAAACTATCAAGAGCAAGCTCCCACCCAGCTTCCAATTCATATTAGTTTGTCACATTACACACCCACAAAAAAGCCCTCGTTCATTTCTAAACGAAGGCTCTTTTTAATCTAGCTTACGCGTGATTTAGGGTCGCGTCCACCAAACACCATTTGGGTGATGGGGGACTCAACCCCAGTGGTTTAATATCCATGGCATTTTTTAAATTTCAACCCACTTTGGCAAGGACAAGGTGAATTAGGCTTTACAGAACCAAAGCGATTTATTATGTCACGTTTTTTCAACTTCTTTTCATTATCATTTATCAGAATATCAATATTAGACTTAAGGAATTCATCTAAATAAATATTAGGATTCCATCCTTTCACTATTTTATTTACAATAAAACTATCGACACCTGACGCAACAACACCTAACACAGGGTTTACAAGACCCACAATATTAGGAAACAACCATCTAACTCCCTTACTGGTTACTCTTTCTTTTTTAGAGGCCATCAATTTAAAATACACATCCTCTTTAGAAACATTTTCATCAGCAAACCAATCCATGAAAAATTTAGATTTTTTCGAAGTTGCAAACTCAACAATATCATGAATACCAATAATATTTTTTTGCAATAAATGATAAAAATCGGGTATTCCTTTCGATTTTGTTATTTCACTAAATAAATCAACTTTATCTATAGACTCACCTCTAAATAAAAAAGCTAACTTACTATTAAGATACTCTTTCGAAAAAGCATCTTGCAAAATAACTTCCGCACCACATTTATCCTGGAAAGAAAATCCTTTTAAAGCATTGAATAATCTATTTGTCTTCGTTGATTGGAATGGATCCATATCATGGATCGATTCAACACCTGAAAGAAATTCTTTAGATATATCCGATGAATTAACCTCATTAATCAATTCTTTATATGCATTATCATAAACACTATTATCAGCACCTGCGTCTAATGATTGAATATTTTTTAATAAAGCGTTATCCATATATTGAATAAACTTGGGTTTTAATGACTTTTTATTTGAAAATTCTTTATAGTTTCTATCAATATATTCTATAAATGGTATCGTGGTAAATTGATTTGTAAATTTTAATCTTGAACCATTTGAATTCAAAAATTCCATTCCTACGTCAATTTTATCATATATTAATTTTAATTTTTTAGAATCTAACAGAGCAAGACAATTTTCTATCCCTATTTTAGATACTAGTATTTTAAAATCACTATCTGTAATAATAACTTCATCATAAATAATAAAGCTTAAAAAGAATTTACTTAATGCATTGTAATACATCTCTTTAATATCACCACCCATATCAAATCCCATTAAAATGGTAGGACCTACATTTCTCTCTCCAGTATTTCCAACTGGAACTAGCTTGCTAACTGGTTTGGGGAAATTATTAATGAAAATTTTAATAACAACACTCCTTATTATAAATAATTTATCGTTCAGTAATTAAATATGGATTATAACGAAATACTAATAACCAATGAATAGTCGAAAAAGTAAAAGCAAAGGAGTCAATTCATTTACCTCACATTACTTTAGCAAAAAATAACCTACTAGACACCTTGTTATTAAATCCTTACTAAGCATAGAAAAGTGATCGACGCACTTTACCACTCAAAGCCACTGGACATCCAACAATAAAGCTGTTGAAAATGACGACCAAGAAAACGAGCAATGCATAGGGTCAAAGTTTTAAACCTGGCATAGACACCCACAACACATCATAAGTGCAAGCCCTCCCCACCTTCCAAAACATATTAGCTGTCAGGGCAAACCTCTGACCTACAACCAAATACACCAATTCAATTTATTCCCGCCAAAAAAACCTCCGTTTGTTAATTTCAAGAAGGTCAGAGCGGCTAAAAAACAGAATAAATCAAGTCGCTGTTTCATACCACTTTAGCAAAAAGCAAACTCTTAAACACCTAGTTATTCAACTGGCAAAACGTTCACTTACCTCCCCAACCAAAGCCAAACTTCCATGTCCTTATCAATATGCTCCTACAATTACTACAACTTAAATCCCTTTAAGCATGCTCTCACTCCTTACTTACCTCCTGTAAGCAACAATAAAACTGCTCAAGTTGACAACCAAGAAAATGAGTCTAATTACTTCATAACCAAAATTACTAATCAAGCTAAATTGAATACCTACTTTTCAAGACAGTTAGTTGTGAAGGCAAGCCATCACCCACATCAATATAAATCAAAAATACCCACCCACAAAAAAGCCCTCGTTCATTTCTAAACGAAGGCTTTTTTAAATCTAAAAAAATTACTTCAAAATTTTCTTAGCGGTTAATTCTACAAATGCGTCCATTGCGGTTTTTGCTTCTATATCGGCTTTCACATCGGCTAACGTAATCGCTAACATGGATTGTGCGCTGAAGGTTTCGCATAGTGCTTGATCTGCATTTTCTAGGTTAACAACTAGGTGTCCAGCATCAAATAAACGACGTTCAAGTTCTGTGGCTACTTGTTCGTTGGCTGCTTTGATAATGGCGCCAGTTTGTGAATAACGACGTTCACGTTCGGTATCACTTACTGCAATCACTTCATCATTAGATGATCCTTGTAGGATCATGCCCGCACCCACGGTGACGTTTGTTAGACGGTCAATCACAATGAATGAACCTGTGCCACGTGTTGTGCTGTAGGCATCAAAGGCAAACGCTTTGTTTAGGTTAATTTGGCATACGCCAATTTCGTTTAACTCTAATTTGTTTGCGTCTTGTTTTTCTAATGTGTTTACGTCGATTTTGTATTCGATGTCACTGATTGCACCAGAAGATGTCGTTGCGCCTAATTTGAAATCGTATTGTTTACCGGTAACTAGTGGCTGTTCGATCATCCAAACCATGTTCGCTTGAATTTTGTTGTCCACTAACGGCTCTTGGCCTGGTTTCACTAACATATCACCACGTGATACGTCGATTTCATCTTCTAAACAAATCGTAACGGCTTGTTTTACAAAGGCCGTTTCTAAGTTGCCATCAAAGGTGACAATGGATTTTACTTTAGAGGTTTTACCCGATGGTATCACTACTAATGTATCGCCAACGCTAACTTCACCCGCTGCGATGGTGCCTGAGAATCCACGGAAATCTAGGTTGGGACGATTCACCCATTGCACGGGCATACGGAAGTTTTGTTCAATTTCCACATCAATTTCAATGCTTTCTAATGTTTCCATTAGGGTTTGGCCGGTGTACCACGGCGAACGCGTTGAGCGGTTTACTACGTTGTCGCCATCTAGTGCTGACATCGGAATAAAATGCACGTCCGTTAGGTTTAGATCTTTTGAAAATTCGTTGTAATCTTTTTTGATTTCTTCAAATTTTTCTTCAGAAAAATCTAAAAGATCCATTTTGTTTACTGCGATGATCACTGACTTAATGCCTAGTAATGACGCAATAAAACTATGACGTTTTGTTTGTGTTTGTACGCCGTAACGCGCATCAATTAAGATAATCGCTACGTTACAGTTTGATGCACCGGTTGCCATGTTACGTGTGTATTGTTCGTGGCCCGGTGTATCGGCAATGATGAATTTGCGTTTTTCTGTTGAGAAATAACGGTAAGCCACATCAATGGTAATGCCTTGTTCGCGCTCGGCGGCTAATCCATCTACTAATAATGCTAGATCAATTTTCTCGCCGGTTGTGCCGACTTTTTTGCTGTCTGATTCAATGGCGGCTAGTTGATCTTCGTAGATCATTTTTGAATCATAAAGTAGGCGTCCGATTAATGTGGATTTACCATCATCAACGTTACCACATGTTAAAAAGCGCAATAGCTCTTTGTTTTCATGTTGTTTTAAATACGCGTTAATATCTTGTGCGATCAGTTCAGACTGGTGTGACATTTAGAAATACCCCTCTTGTTTTTTCTTCTCCATCGAGCCCGATGAGTCGCTATCAATTACACGACCTTGACGTTCTGATGTTGAGGTTAATAACATTTCTTGAATAATTTCAGGCAATGTCGTGGCTTCTGATTCAACTGCACCGGTTAATGGGTAGCAGCCTAATGTTCTAAAGCGAACCATTTTATCAACGGGTTTTTCGCCTTCTTCAAAGACAAAACGATCGTCATCAACCATGATTAACGTGCCGTCACGTTCAACCACAGGGCGCATTGCTGCTTTGTATAATGGCACTAATGGGATGTTTTCCATGTGAATGTACTGCCAAATATCTAGCTCTGTCCAGTTAGACAATGGGAATACACGAATGGATTCGCCTTGGTTCACTTTACCGTTGTAGATGTTCCATAATTCTGGGCGTTGGTTTTTTGGGTCCCAACGGTGTTTAGCATCACGGAACGAATAAATACGTTCTTTTGCACGAGACTTTTCTTCGTCACGACGTGCACCACCAAAGGCGGCATCAAAACCGTGCTTATCTAAAGCTTGTTTTAGACCTTGGGTTTTCATGATGTCTGTGTGCTTGGCACTACCATGAATAAATGGGTTGATGTTCATATCCAAACCTTCTTGGTTTTGGTGAACAATTAAATCTAAACCGTAACGCTCAACAATGGTTGAGCGAAACTCAATCATCTCTTTGAATTTCCAGTTAGTGTCTACGTGCAACACTGGAAACGGTAATTTACTAGGATAAAACGCTTTCAAAGCCAAGTGCAGCATCACAGCGGAATCTTTACCGATGGAGTACAACATTACTGGATTATCAAATTCAGCAGCCACTTCACGAATAATGTGAATACTTTCTGCCTCAAGCTGTTTTAAATGGGTTAAGCGATGATCATTCATACTGCAAACCTATAAATGTGAATAGTGGAAATTGGCGCGGATTGTATCAATATCAATGAGTTATAAAAAGCTCGGTCTTATATTTGTTTGTACTAGAGTTATGAAATTTTGAGTATGTATAAGCACAGGTTATATATTGATAGCCAAAAGCTTGATCAACCTGATTATTCCAGCCATAAAAAAAAGCCTCAATGCTTTCACATTGAGGCTTTAGGTAATTCACGTTTAATTAATAATTAACCGTTATTGTTACCAATTAATGGTGCTTGGCAATTCTCTCTGTTTGGATTATTTGATCCATCGGCATTTAAGCCTTGAAGCAGATTAACTTTCCAACCGTTAATTTGCTCCCAATCATTACCTAAGATACCACCTGTATCGCCTGAGTTAGGGTTCCAAGCCCAATAAGTCCAAGAGAAACCTTCTTTACGAGCACACATATAATCTAAAAAGCTCTCAAACCAAATATTTGAAGCAGAACCTGGGATATCATGCTTGATACCAAACTCACCTACAAACAGATGACCTATATTATCTTGATAGATAAAGCCAAAACGATCTTCCCACAAATAAGGTAAGTTACGTGGGAATCCTGCTACTTTAAACCAAGGTTGAGTATACACTTCAGGCCCGTATTCATGTGGCGAGTAAACCAATTTTGATTGATCTCTAGTAAGGATAATCGGGTTATTTACTACGCCTTGTAAGTTTCCGCCCCACCAATATGACTCTAGTGATTTTTGCATATCATCCATTTGTTGATCGCCATTTAAATGCTCAACACCCTCAACAATAATTAACACGTTTTCATTGATCACTTGGATTCGATCCGCTGCTCGTTTTGCTGCTTCATTCCAGTTATCAGAAGCCTCATTAGAACCCCAAGCTGCCTGAAAATGTGGCTCGTTATTCAAATCAAAACCCACAACAGCATCTTCATTTTTATAACGTAACGCTAACATTTCCCAGTTTTGAATCCACTGCTCTTCTGTGCCAAATGTGGCAGTTGGATTATCACTTACCCAATGACCTTCAACCAAGTATTGATCTGATCCACGTGAGTGAGAATCTAAAACAATTTTCAAATTCTTTGCACTGGCTTTTGCTACGATTACGTCTAATAAATCAAGTGGGGTAAGCATATTGTCACCATCTTGATCAGCAATTGGATTAGCGGTTAAATCAATATCTAGATTTTCTAATAAAATTGATCCGTTTTGTGACCCTGCAATGACTTCATCAGAAAAAGGAATACGCACTGTATTAAACCCTTCATCTACAATAGACTGCAACATATCATCAATGGTTTGACCACCAGTCCAAAGACCCATTGCAATTAATGCTTTGGTTTCAAAGCCAAACCAGTTTACACCTGTTAAACGCACTGGATTACCTTTAGAATCTTTTAACACACGACCATCAACACTTAACCAATTAAGCGTGCCAGTATCTGTTAACGAAGGGGCAACCCAAGTATTCACTGTTTCATCTGGCTGACCTAAATCAACGTATTTAATGGCAAACGCATCGTAATCAAGGTTTGGATGTTCAGCCACAACAGGTACATCTAATGCGGTTTTATCTAAATCACAATGAGCAATTTCTGCTTCAGATTCAGCTTTAGTCATGCCTTTATAGCCAACATCATCAATACTTAAACCCGTTCCTTTAAATTCAATTTTTTCAATATAAATTTCAAAATTTTGACCTTCATCTTTTGTCTGTAAAAAGAATTTAGTCGCTTTTGACCCATCAGCAATAAAATCATGCTGTGTACCACCATCTGCTGATCCATCAAGCTGGGAATACTGTTCACCAACAAAACTAGAAGCATTAATTATTATTTTATTGGTAGATGAAGTTAACTCATAGGGTGTGCCGATTGCTCCATTATATGCAGCGTAATTACCCCAACAATCATCACAATTGCCTTTTATACTTGGAATCGGTTCAAACATAGGTATAAATTTACCTGAACCTCTAACCGTTAATTCAATTGTTTCGATTCCCGTTAGGTCCGTTTCATATTCTTCAAATACTAAGTTAGTGCCAACACCTGCATATTTATTAACATTCATTTTCAAATGCAATTCTTGGTTACTCACCGCTTCAATAATATTGTAAGGGTTGATAGGAATATTCACATTATTAACAATAGTGGTTGCCGCATCACCAAACACATACCAATAACCCCCACCTTCGGTATAGTTTTCACAATGCAAGGTACCGACTGCGCCACCTAAATTATTTTGGTGATCGTTGTCTGCAAAATCATCTAAAATAAAACTATTTTCAGTACCGTAATCAAAAATATGTGGTACCGGTAATGCCACTAATTCAACATCGCCATTTTGTTTGACTTGAACTAAATAGGGAGCCGTTGGCTGACCACCTTCTTCAGTTGGTATGTAAATCACACCGCCTGAAACTTGTTGACCGGTTGTATCAGCTAAAATTAATGCAGCTGCCTTTGTGACGTTTTCTGGAACAGGTAATGATCCATCATAATCAGCCAAAATTGCTTCAGCGGAATCAATAATGGTTTGATCAACAACAGGAAGCTCACCGTTATATTCTTCAACAATTTCTTCATTCGTTGGCGTACCAAAATCCACACCTGTTAAAAGTGAGAAAACTGAGTCTTCGCCATCTGTAACAGTTAATAACACATCTTGCACGCCAACAATTGAAAATGGCGCATCGGATAATAATACTGTTGTACCCACACCCACTTCAGCTTGACCAACTGACCAAGTAAAGATTAATACATCCTCTGCATCATCATCGGTTGCAGCGGCATTTAATTCAGTATCCGTTGCTTCTGCCAATGTAATAACTGGAATGCTATTTGGTTCTGTAATTGAGATATTAACTGTTTGCTTTACCGTATCAGCCCCATCAAAAACAGTTAATGTTGCGATGTATTCATCTTCAACATTGATAGTAAAACTAGGAGTTTCTCCCATTGCGGTTTGACCATCACTTAATACCCAACTAAATGTCAGCATGTCTTGATCGGCATCCGTTGCCGAAGCACTCAGCTGGAACAACTCACCGGTTAATGCTGTAATTGAATTACCCATCACAATTACAGGTAGATTATTGGGTGCTTCACCAAAATCGACATCATCAACTGTAAAGTGCGCTTCAGAGTTACCATCATTAACTGTTAATACAACATTTTGAACACCAAAAATTTCTACTGGCGCATCATTAATATCAAATGTTTCTTGTTCGCTTAATTCTACAGCACCAACTTTCCAAACATAAGTTAAGTTGCCACCTTCAGGGTCCTTTGCATTAGCCGTCAAAATAGATCCTGATAAAATTGGATCAGCAGTTGGTGCAAGATTTATAACAGCACCAAAATCTATTGAAATTATTTTTGTAACTTGGTTTTGCGCAGCATCTGTAACAATAACAGAAACTAACTTTTCACCGTGTAATCCTGTTTGACTCGGTGTAAAAGTTTCAGATTGCCCATAACTTAAACCTGCGACCTCCCAAGAATAAGTCAACAAATCTTCTTCAGGATCAGTTGCTGCAGCCGTATAAAAACCATCACCTACATTTATTTGCACAGTGGGTGGTTTATTCTTTATTTCAGAAGACTCATCTGAATCTTTTATACAACCAGTAAAAACTAGAGCAGATGAAAGCCCTGCTATTAGTGCTTTTTTGCTAAATATCATATTTATCACTTTTTAATTAGATGCACAGTGAACATTCAAATAGATTATTTAAATTGTTCCCATTGGGCGCTCAAGTAATTTAATCATTTGCAAAATGAAAAAATTTGAGACGCAGTTCAAAAAAATCGCCGAGATTGTATCAACTTTACAAATGTTTAAAAAGGTTCTACTTAATTATCTTTAAATTACCCCAAATGTTATTAGAATGTAATATCTGTTCTTTAGACAAAAAAAAGCCTCAATGCCAGAGCATTGAGGCTTTAGGGAATTAACGCTTAATTTATAATTAACCGTTATTGTTACCAATCATTGGTGCTTGACAGTCTTTAATTTTATCGACTTTCCAGTCGTTAATTTCAGTCCAGTCATTACCTAAGATACCACCTGTATCTCCTGAGTTTGGATTCCAAGCCCAGTATGTCCAAGAAAACCCTTCTTTACGATCACACATGTATTTAACAAAATTATCGAACCAAATATTAGATGCCGAACCTGGAATATCATTTTTAATACCAAATTCACCTACAAACATATGACCAATATTTTCTTGATAAATAAAGCCAAAACGATCTTCCCATAGATAAGGCATATTACGCGGGAATGTTGAATCTTTAAACCAAGGTTGAGTATAAACTTCAGGGCCATATTCATGTGGAGAATAAACCAACTTACTATTATCAGTGATATTAATTGGGTTATCATGCACACCTTGCAAGTTACCACCCCACCAGTATGCGTTCAATGTTTTTTGTGCATCATCTGGCTCTTGATTACCTAGCAAATGTTCAACACCTTCAACAATGATTAACACATCTGAATGAACAGCTTGAATTGCATTTGCAGCACGCTCAGCCGCTTCATTCCAGTTGTAATCAGAATCCATTGATCCCCAAGCTGATTCAAAATGAGGCTCGTTATTTAAATCGAATGCTACAACCGCATCTTCATTTTTATATCGATTAGCTAACATCACCCAATGTTCAATCCATTTTTCTTCTGAACCAAAATCAGGAGTGCCATAATCACCTTCCCAGTAGCCTTCAACTAAGTATTTATCCGATCCACGAGAATGAGAATCTAGAACTACTTTCAAGCCAAGTGCTGATGCTTTCTCAATAATTACATCCATCAAGTCTAATGGCGTATCAGTAGCGGTCAAACCATCATTATTTGAAAGGTCGATATCTAAGTCACCTAACATGATAGAACCATTTAATGAACCAGCAATCACTTCATCTGAGAATGGAATACGTACAGTATTAAAACCTTGAGTAACCATATCACCTAGCATGCCATCAATTGTACGACCGCCTTCCCAAATACCCATCGGGATTAACGCTTTAGTTTCAAAACCAAACCAGTTAACACCAGTTAAACGCACTGGACGGCTTTGCGAATCACGTAATATACGACCATCACGAGTCAACCAATTTGGCTGGCCTGTAGAGGCTAAAGAATGTACAGGCCAAGATGTAATCACATCATTTGGCTGTCCAAGTTCACCATGAGTGGCAGCAAAATCTGCGTAATCAATAGCTGGGTATTCTGCAACAGCTGGAACATCTAAAGTAGTTTGATCTAAATCACATTCAGCTACTGATTTAGCTTCTTCATTCTTATAATCTATATCAGCAATTTTTAAATTCGTTCCGCCAAATTCAATTTTATCAATATAAATTTCAACATTTACGCCACTTTCTGATTTAGATTGAAAGAAGAATTTAGTTGCTTTTTTACCATCACCTACAAAATTATGATCTGCAATAGAAGGATCATATTCTTCACCAACAAAGTCAGCTACATCAAAACGAATGGTTTGATAAGAACTGGTTAAAGTGAATTCACCCGCAGTGTAGTTACCCCAATCTGGTTTAAATTCAGGAATAGGCTCTAACATTGCAGAAGTTGTACCCGAACCTTTAACTGTTACTTCAATCCACTCTAGATTAGCTAAATCAGTTTCGTATTCTTCAAAAACTAAGTTCGTACCAACACCAGCATAAGCACCACCATTGATTTTGATATGCAATTCTTGGTTATCAACTGCTTCAATGATGTTATATGCATTGATTGATAAACCAGCAGCATTTTCAATTTGTGTTTCGCCTTTTTCACCAAACACATACCAATAACCACCACCTTCTGTGTAGTTTTCACAGTGCAAAGTAGCCACTGCTCCACCTAAATTATTCTGATGATCGTTATCTGCAAAGTCATCTAAAATAAATCCTTCGTCAGTACCGTAATCAAAGATATGAGGACGAGGCAGCTCAACTAAAGTTACATTTCCATCAGCATCAACAGTAACTGTAACTGGTGCTGCAACATCATCAGGAACCTGACCGTCTGGGACTGGCGTATAAATTACGTTACCAGAAATTTCTTCACCAATTTCAACTTTAAGCAATAATGCAGCTGCTTGAACATCAGCAGGAACTGGAACAGATCCATCATATGCAGCTAATACTGCCTGTGCCGCCGTTTTTGTTTCAGAGCTAACAGCAACAGAACTATCGTAATCTTCCAAAGCATCAATTACAGCTTGCGAATTATCTCCAGTTCCTGTGCCAGTTCCAGTTCCAGTTCCTGTACCAGTTCCAGTTCCTGTACCAGTACCAGTTCCTGTACCTGTACCAGTTCCAGTTCCAGTACCAGTACCAGTTCCAGTTCCAGTTCCAGTTCCTGTACCAGTTCCAGTTCCAGTTCCTGTACCAGTTCCTGTACCAGTTCCAGTTCCTGTACCAGTTCCTGTACCAGTTCCTGTACCAGTTCCAGTTCCTGTACCAGTTCCTGTACCAGTTCCTGTACCAGTTCCAGTTCCAGTTCCTGTACCAACAGTACCAAAATTCATAGTTACGTTTTGTGAAACTGAGTTTCCAGCACTATCCATTACTTTAACAGTAACAACTTGACTACCTGTAAAAGGGATACTAGCATTTTCAGTATCAAAAACTTGTGAATTACCGTAGCTTACACCACCAATTGACCAAGAATAAGTTAATGCATCACCATCAGCATCACTTGCTGTAATAATGTAAGTGCTATTATTTGCACTTATGCTCATTGTTGGAGCTTGGTTTTCTTCTTTCTTAGAACAACTCGCTAGCACTAGTGCTGAAGTCATACCAATGGCCAAAGCCGTTTTGTTAAAAATCATATTTTCACCTTAAAATTACATATCAGGGAGTAAATCCGAGACGAATGATATCGAACTTTACTCATTTGTTTCTGTTTTTTTATACATTTTGTGAACTATCTGGCACAATTTTGACTTTACGTACCCAGTTTATCAACTAAACTTTCATACCTTTACTCAAATAACGAATATCACTACAAATAAGCGCTATTTCTTTACACTTTCTTACTTTTTTGTAGCCACATTCACTTCCATCTGAGTAAATTTAATCAAGTTGTCAATATTTTTCTGTCAAAATCGACATATTTGACACCCTTTTAGGCACATACTGTGTATATTTGCCACTTTACATTATTTTGTATTAGTAGTACCAATTTAAATTACAATTTATACATAAAAACCCATTTAATAATACAAACAAAAAAGCCTTCCCCCCTTCGCCTGAGACTTTTATTTCTCAGTTAATAATATAATTAAAAGCGTTTAAAACTGAGAAACAGTGAATATGAATTCAAAGACACTGCTCTAATATATTTCATATCCAAATCAAACTTGATCTTAACCTTAAAAAACTGGCAAAAAAAAGCCCTGAAACGTGAATTTCAGGGCTACATATTTACTTATTTAAAATTGAAACTATTTACTTTCCATTTAAGTTACCAATTAACGGTGCCATTAAGTTAACTCCTGGCTGACCTTTAATTGAGCGCGTCCCATTTAAATATTCAACCTTCCAGTCATTAACCGCTTCCCAGTCATTCTTCAAAATACCACCAGTATCCCCTGAGTTTGGATTCCAAGCCCAGAACGTCCAAGAATATCCATCTTTACGCTCACCCATGTAGGCTAAGAACTCTTCAAACCATGCATTTGAAACCGAACCTGGAATATCATTTTTTATACCAAACTCACCGATCAACATATGACCTGTATTGTTTGTATTAATAAAGCCAAAACGGTCTTCCCAGATGTATTTTAAGTTATTAGGGAAGTTAGAGTCTTTAAACCAAGGCTGAACATACACTTCAGGGCCATATACATGTGGCGAGTAAACTAGTTTCGCATTGCGTGCAGCAGAACCTAAGTTAATTGGGTTTTGCTCTACACCTTGCAAGTTACCACCCCACCAGTATGAATTCAGTGCCGTTGCGCCGTCATGAGTACGCTCAACGCCTTCAACAATGATTAACACATTTGGATTAATATCTAAGATATTTTTAGCCAATTCTTGCGCCACTTCATTCCAGTTATGGGTTTCATCAATAGTCTTACCGTTTTCACCAGCATCTGCCCAATAAGCATCAAAATGTGGCTCATTATTTAGATCCATAGCAACAACCGCGTCGTTATCTTTATAACGATCCGCTAAATCTTTCCAGTTTTGAACCCATTGCTCATAAGTAATTTGGAATTCAGCACTTTCTTCAGGTAACCAGTAACCTTCTACTAAATAGCCATCACTACCACGTGAATGGGAATCTAAGATGATTTTAAGGCCAATCTCTTGAGCGTAATTAGCAATAAGATCCATCAAGTCTAACGGATTATCTCCTGGCTCTAAACCATTAGCCGCTAAATCAATTGAGAACACTTTAGGGTGATCTTCAAAGTTTAAATCACCATTTGTAGAACGAGTTATCACCTCGTCAGAAAATGGTATGCGCACTGTATTAAATTTAAGCGCTTTGATTTGATCTAACATTTCTTTATAGGTACGACCATCTTCGTCTGCAGACCATAATCCCATCGGGATCATTGCGCGTGTTTCAAAACCAAACCAGTTCACACCCGTTAAGCGCACTTGATTATCGTTGCTATCGTACATTTTAGAGCCATCAACACGTAACCAGTTAGACTTACCAGTAGATCCATTTGCAACAGGGGAATCTTCAGCAGTTACTGCATCAGGAGTTGCAATATCACCTGTCGCTGCCCAATCAATGTAATAATCAGGAATCAATGACGGTGTACCTTGTACATACGAGCCATCTTCAAGACTTGCTATCAACCCACAATCTTCAACCGAAGGCACGCCTTCTTTTTTGTAGTCGATATCAGCAATACTTAAACTGCCGTTAAACTTAATTGAATCAATTGCAATCGTTGCGGTTGCACCATCTTTAATTTGGAAGAAGAACTTAGTCGCTGTGCCTTCACCCAATAAAGTAGTATCACCACCATCCTCACCACCTAATAATGAATATTTTTCACCAATAAAATCACTTGCCGAAATAGTATAGGTTTTCCACGAGTTACTTAAAGTTATTGGACCAGCTGCGTAATTCCCCCAGTCAGGCTCTGCTTGACCCAGTGAAGCTGCATCTAAACCTAAAGAAACGCGATCCGGTTCAAACATAGGAACCACCTCACCAGAACCTTTTGCCACAATCGTCACCGATGTTAATCCACTTAATGGCACTGGGTATTCTTCAAACACAATATTGGTGCCTACTCCCGCATATCCATTATCACCAGAACCTGCTTTCATATTCACTTCTAGATTACGATCTTGTACTGCCTCAATGATATTATAAGCATTAATTGGCAGACCATTTTTATTGGTAATGGTTGATGATTCACCAGCGAACACATACCAGTACCCGCCACCTTCAGTGTAGTTTTCACAATGCATTGTTCCCATTGCGCCACCCACGTTATTTTGGTGGTCATTATCATTAAAATCATCTAAAACATAACCCGAACCAAGGGGTAAACCATAATCAAACGTATGAGGGCGAGGCAATTTATACTCGACTACATTATCGTTTTCATCAATTGTGATTACTCTTGGCGCTGGTACATCTTCAGGTACTTGCCCATCCGCTAAAGGTGTATAGATCACATTACCAGACACTGCTTCACCAGGGCCGGTCGCAGCTGCAATCGCAGCTGCCAAATCATTAGCATCGACCACTACATCGGCAGGACCGTCTACCACAGGACCTACACCAGTGCCAGTTCCAGTGCTAGTTCCAGTGCTAGTTCCAGTGCTAGTTCCAGTGCTAGTTCCAGTGCTAGTTCCAGTGCCAGTTCCAGTTCCAGTTCCAGTGCTAATTCCAGTTCCAGTTCCAGTTCCAGTTCCAGCTCCAGTGCCAGTGCCAGTGCCAGAGCCAGTTCCACCAAAATTCATC
Source organism: Marinicellulosiphila megalodicopiae (assembly GCF_045862395.1). Lineage (NCBI taxonomy): Bacteria > Pseudomonadati > Pseudomonadota > Gammaproteobacteria > Oceanospirillales > Marinicellulosiphila > Marinicellulosiphila megalodicopiae. The sequence goes on along the minus strand of NZ_AP023087.1, from coordinate 1,429,895 downwards.
GTCACTTCTTGTGAAACTGAATTTCCAGCACTATCCATCACCTTAACAGTTACAACTTGAATACCTGTAAAAGGTATATTGGCGTCTTCAGTATCAAAAACTGGCGTATCTACGTAGCTTGCACCACCAATAGACCACGAATAAATTAACGTATCACCATCAGCATCATTAGCTGTAACAATGTAAGTGCTATTATTTGCACTTATACTCATTGTTGGTGCTTGGTTTACTTCTTTCTTAGCACAACTAGCAAGTACAAGCGCTGAAGCCAAACCAATGGCCAAAGCTGTTTTATTAAAAATCATAATGTTCACCTTAAATTTAATTTTAGGGGTTAAACCCGACATAAATCATATCGAAACATTTAGTTCACTTTTGATCTTTATGCACATGCTGCGAACAATTATCCACATTCAAAAAATACTTCCTTAGTAACTTTCCAAAATTGTATTTGTATAATTACCAACCAATACCAAAGAATGAAATAAACGTACATTACTAAAGTATTTCTGTACAAAGTAGTAATTTTCTAACAATTGCTTTGATGTGTTAATTTTCAATTTCTCTGTAATTTTGAACTTTTATGAATAACCAGCTTAAAAACCACCTCGTTATTTAGTACTATGCGCCCCTTCTTTTAACAGTATTCAGGCAAGTCATGTCAAAACCACTCACCCCAATGATGATTCAGTACAATTCGATTAAAAAAGATCACCCAAATGATTTGGTTTTTTATCGTATGGGGGATTTTTACGAGCTATTTAATGAAGACGCCATTAAGGCCTCTCAACTTTTAGACATCACGCTCACCGCGCGCGGTAAAGGCAGCGCTAACCCAACACCCATGTGTGGCCTGCCGTATCACGCCGCCGAAAATTACATCGCCCGATTAGTTAAAGCAGGCATCAGCGTCGCCATTTGCGAACAAGTAGGCGACCCTGCTACTTCTAAAGGTCCGGTTGAGCGAAAAGTGGTGCGTGTTATGACGCCCGGCACCATTACCGACGAAGCATTTTTAAATGAAAGTCGCGACAATTTGATCAGTTGTATTTTTAGTAAAAACGATCAATTTGGATTAGCGTCCATGGACGTGAGTAACGGTCGATTCATTGTGACTGAACTGAGTAATACTGAGCAATTAAATGCCGAGTTAGAACGTTTAAAACCTGCCGAGTTATTAATTTGCCCAACTACAGAAAGTCTGTGTGAACAAAATGAAGATTTAGATTTTGAACATAAAAAAACACTCGACCCTTGGTTATTTGATTTAGACAGTTGTACAACATTACTAACCGACCAATACAAAACCAAAGATTTATCAGGTTTTGATTTAAGCGACAAAGCCATTGCTGTATCGGCCGCGGGTGCGTTATTTCATTACGTGACGCAAACTCAGCGTGGCGACTTACCTCATTTACAAGCCATTCAGTATGAGCACAATGATCAGGCGATTATTTTAGATCCTGCGACACGCTTAAATCTTGAAATTGACGTTAACTCTCAAGGCGAAGACAAATACACATTAAGTTGGTTATTGGACAAAACCTGTACCGCAATGGGTAGCCGATTATTAAAGCGTTGGTTACACAGACCGCTTCGCGATATTAAAGCCGTACAAATGCGCCAAGATGCGATTGGATCGTTACTTGATCAATATCAATTTGAAGCGATTCAATCCACCATCAAACCCATTGGTGATATTGAACGAATTTTATCGCGCATCGCATTAGGCTCAGCCCGCCCAAGAGATTTATCTCGTTTAGGTGATGCCCTTGCTCGTTTACCAGAATTACAAACCCAATTATCAAACATCGACCAAATTTTAATTAAAAATCTAAGCGTACAAATTCAACAGTTTGATGAGTTAGTCTCCTTACTTGAAAAAGCCATCATCGAAAACCCACCAATGGTTGTGCGTGACGGCGGTGTGATTGCACAAGGTTATGATGAAGAATTAGATGAGTTACGCGGACTGAATACCAACGCGAATGATTTTTTATTAAAAATGGAAAATGAAGAGCGCGAAAAAACAGGCATCTCGACATTAAAAGTGGGCTACAACCGAGTACACGGTTATTACATTGAAATCAGTAAAGCGCAATCAGCCAATGCGCCAGCAAATTACACGCGCCGCCAAACATTAAAAAATGCAGAGCGTTTTATTACCGAAGAATTAAAAGCATTTGAAGACAAAGCACTGAGCGCAAAAAGCCGATCATTAACCCGCGAAAAAATGCTTTACGACGAGTTGGTTCAAATATGTGCGAAAGAAATTGTTGGATTACAACAATGCGCCTTAGGCTTAGCCACGTTAGATACATTAACTTGTTTTGCCGAACGAAGCTTAACTCTAGGCTTAGTTCGCCCTGAATTAACGAGCAAAAACTGCTTAGAAATGAAACAAGCCAAACACCCAGTGATTGAACAAATCATCGACGGTGCGTTTATTCCTAATGATTGTTTGTTAGATGAAGACAATAAAATGTTGATCATCACCGGTCCAAACATGGGCGGTAAATCCACTTATATGCGCCAAACTGCGATCTGTACATTACTTGCGTTCACAGGCTGTTACGTGCCCGCACAAAGTATGAAAGTGGGTCCTATTGATCGTATTTTCACAAGAATGGGATCAAGCGACGACTCCGCATCTGGCCGTTCAACATTTATGGTTGAGATGACAGAGACTGCCAACATTTTACACAACGCCACGCAAAACAGCTTAGTGTTGATGGACGAAGTAGGACGCGGGACATCCACATTTGATGGTTTGTCATTAGCCTGGGCAAGTGCCGAGCAACTAGTAAGAGAAACCAAAAGTTTCACATTGTTTGCCACGCATTATTTTGAAATGACCCACTTACCTGATCAGTTTTCACTAGCATCTAACGTGCATTTAAAAGCCCACGAACACGATGACAAAATCATCTTTATGCACAAAGTAGAAAAAGGCGCCGCGAGTCAAAGTTACGGTTTACAAGTAGCAAAACTAGCAGGCGTTCCGTTTAATGTGATTGATCAAGCGAAAGCAAAATTACATGAGTTAGAAATTGGACAGGCATTAAGTGAATCGAATAAATCAGAGAATTTAGAAAAAGAAAAAGAAAAAGAACAAGAAAGACCGGCACCAAAAAGCAAAACCAAAAAAGAAAAAGCAGCCGCTGAGTTTTTGCAAAATGATTTATTTTCAGTGTCGCACCCTGCTTTGGATTTATTAAACAATACCGATGCCGATGATTTAACTGCAAGACAAGCGTTGGATTTAATTTATCAATTGAAAAACACACTTTAATTCAACTTAAAAAAAGCTCGAACCCCATTATTTTCATAAAGGGGTTCGAGCAAATGGTGATAAATAAATAAATGAAGAACAACAAAAAATTTGCAGCCCTTCCTTCCTTTTAAAATATTTTAATTGCGTATTTATACGACTTTACGCCATCCCTAAAATTGCCGAAAGATTAAACTCCTCTTCTTTTTCAACTTTACTGACTTTCACTTCTTTCCATAATCGTTTGGTAATGCTGTCAATACTTTCAAAATTAGGATCAATCACCCATTTTGCAATATCCTCAGTAATATCTGGAAAACTGACTTTTACTTGTTCACTGGATTGATACCAATCACGAATCGTTTGAATGTCCCATTTTTCTATCCTTGTAGCGTAACCCAATTGCGTTAATGCCTTAGCGTTAGATAACTGTTCCATCTGCCCTTTAACGGGTTTAACCATAATACTTTTACCAAGTTGCAGCGCTTCAGATGGAAATTCAAATCCTGCACCTGTGATAATGTAATTACATTTAAGTAAACTTCTTTGAAATCCTTCGCGGCTAAAAGGCTTAACTGTCACGTTTGCGTATATACCAGGATCTATATCTTTACAGTGATATACAAATTGTATTTCAGGTAATTGTTGTAACAACACTATCATTTCTTGGCTGTTTTCATGGACTAAATACACTAAACATTGATTGGTTTTTACAACACTTGCTTGAATCTTTTTATCAATGATATGAATCAATGGTGGTAATATGGGTGCATTATAATGATGCCAATGAAATCCAATATGACGATCAGCTGGTGCGTAATATTTAAAAATAAATCGACTTAATAAACTGTCCCCTTCACATGGCACATCATATCCAAATGAATATTGATGTCCAATTGCCACGCAAGGCACATTTTGTTGTTTTGCCGCCCAAGCAGAGATTGGTTCAAAATCAGTTAATACCAAATCATATTTAGATAAATCCAACGATTTTATTTCTTTTTTGAGTTTTGCATAACTAAATGTTGTTATCGTTTTTAAAATATTTAATCGACCTTTGTCCATACATAAACGCACACCATGTAACGCCTTAAAATCGCCAAATTCTTCCATATCAAAATAATCTTCCTTGTTATCGCGCCCTGAAAAAACAAAATCCACCGATGCACCTTGCTCTTTTAATTTTCCAACAATCGAACGCGCTCTTGAAATGTGTCCATTTCCTGTACCCTGTACTGCATATAAAATATTCATACTAATAATCCTGTTATAACTAGTTTTCCTACCACCGTGCCAATTACCATTCCTGCAACGGTATCAGTTGGAAAATGCACTCCTAAAAATATTCTTGAAAAGGCGATGGATGCCGCCCATGTATAAGCCACCCAAATAAATTCAGGGAATAAAAAAACAATAAACGTTGCAAACAAAAACGCCCCAGAGGTATGACCCGAAGGAAAACTAAATTGATCACTGGGTTTAATAAACATTTCAAATCCTTCAATTGCACTGCCTGGACGGTTGCGTTTAAATCCATTTTTTATTACAAAATAAATACTACGTTCAATAATAAAAGCAACGCACAAAGCAATAAATACATATTTATTATTAGGATAATTGATTAATAAAAAAATCACGCCCAAAACTAAATAGCTTAATCCGTCCGCTGATTTTGATAAAAGTTTGCTAAATTGTGTGATCAACTCACGGTGCTTTAATGCCATACACCAATTAAAAGTAATACAGTCAAATCCATGTACTTTTTGAAAAATTTTTATTGTGCTCATGTCAATCTCCTTCAAATGAGCACGTTTTGGTTAGTGTCTCATTCGCGTGAAAAATCTAAATCATCTATTGCATGTAAGATTAACTCAACTGTGTTTTTGAGTTGTTTCTCTGCATACGGTTTTGCTTCAATTGCCCCCCAAACTGGTTTTGGCCAAACCGAATCCAGTTTAAAACGCGCAATAATATGAACATGCAATTGATTCACTACATTGCCAATTGCTGCAATATTCATTTTGTCTGCTTGAAATGCTTTTTTTAATCGCGCAGCAACCAGATTAACCTCTAAATTTAATTGCCATTGATCTTGCTCACTTAACTCAAACAGTTCACTTATATTTTCTTGCTTGGGTACTAAAATCACCCAAGGATAATTTGCATCTTTATTTAGCAACAAATAATTCATTGATGATTGCGCAATAATTAAACAATCATTTTGTAAACGTTTATCCAGCATTTTGACTCCTAAAACAGTTAAATGCTGAGCATTAGTTTTAAACAATGATCAACATTTAAACAGGGTTATATGACTTTTTTATGACAGTTTGGTGAATATTTATGAATCTGAAAATAATATTCAACCAAATTATTTTCCTCATAATAAGCAGTTATTTGAAAGGTTGAAACCGTATTTTAAAAAAAAGCGGTAACTATTTGCACAACCCGAAACTGTGCAATCTTGGATGTAAGCTGCAGAGTTATAAAAAGGAGTATTTAAATTTTGCTCTAATTAAATGAATATTCTTGCATTTTTATTTTATCGGGGTAAAATTATTTTATTATTTTTATCTGGGTAAAATAAAATGAAGCAATATTTTGTAAAATCCATTGAAAACCAGTGGTTTAAGGGTTCGTGGGATGAGGTGGTAACACAAAGTTACGAACATTCACGCAATGGAAACGAGCCATTTGTTATACAATGCGACACATTACAACGCATCAATGCTCCTTGGCACCTTAGTCAACAGCAGGTATTAGACAGCGAACAAATCCAACCCACCGCTAAACGTGGACGACCTAAATTGGGCGTGCGCTCTAAAGAAGTGACGTTATTACCCAAGCATTGGGAGTGGTTGTCGATTCAACAAGGCGGCGCATCTGGGGCCATTCGTAAATTAATAGACCAAGCCATGCTTGTCTCGCCTGAGTCGGACTTAATGCTGATTAAACAACAAAAATTGGATCAGTTTTTGTATCAATGCGTGGGCGATCAACCAGGGTTTGAGCAATGCAGCCGCGCGATTTATCAATTAAAATACGATGAGTTTGTTGACGCGATTGAGTCTTGGGAACCCACGTTAAAATCATTTATTTTACAGAAATTTGCTGAGTTAGAATCATGAGTAAACAAACGTTTCAATTAGGTAACGAGCCAATTAAACCGCTGTTTTTCAAAATGGCGATTCCTATTATTTTAGGATTAATCGTCGGCGGGTTGTATAACATTGTCGATGCGTATTTTGTCACCAAAGGCGTAAACGAATTTGCCATGGGTGGCGTGTCGGTAGTGTTTCCAATTCAAATGGCGGTGTTTGCCATTGCTGGATTAATTGGCGCAGGTACATCGTCTATTGTCGCTCGATTATTAGGGGCTAAAGATTTGGAGCAGGCACAAAAAACAGCCATGAGCGGAATATGGATGGCATTGATTTTAAGCGCAGTATTAATTCCTGTTTTATTATTGTTTGGTGCGCATTTTTTAGCAAACAATGTATCCGATGAATTGCGTCCGTATGCCACTGATTTTTTATATCCAATTATCTACAGCACCCCCATTATCATGCTATTAAGTGCTTTAAATGATTTAGTGCGCGCCGAAGGAAAAATGCAGTTTTTGATGCTGTCTATTTTATTATCTTCCATCTTAAATATTATTTTTGATCCGATTGCGATTTACGTTTTGGACTTAGGTGTGATGGGTGTCGCATTAGCGACGATATTAGCGCAAAGTATTTCATTAGCATTGATGCTGTATTTTTATCTCAATAATAAAACATACGTTAAATTAAATTTTAAAATTTTCGATTTTTCACTTGAGCGAACTGTAAATATTATCTCCTTAGGTTTGCCTATATTTTTTAGTCATTTTGGTATTGCATTGATGATTTTTATAGTGAATTTGGTTTTGTTTTCTAATCTAGAAAATTCAGATCATATCATTAGTGCCTATGGTTTAAATGGCAGATTATATATGTTTTTCATTTTCCCAATGATCGGCATGACCATCGCATACCAAACAATTTGCGGCTTTAACTATGGAGCGAATCAATTTGATCGAGTCAAGCAATCCACAAATTTTGCAGTGATCGTCACCAGTATTTATTGCACAGTGATCAGTGTAATTATGCTTAGTTTTGCCCAACCCATCTTTCGATTATTTTCCGATGATCCAATGATGATTCAAGAAGGCATTCACATTGTTAAGTATTCTTATTTAGGCTTTGCTGTGACCGGTGCGACGGGATTGTTTGCTATTTATTTTCAGGCAATTGGTAAAGCATTACCTGCATTTCTTCTATCAATTTTAAAAACGTATCTATTGATTATTCCTGGGTTATTAATTGTGCCTATTGTATTTGATGTCACTAAAATTTGGTGGGTATTTCCAATTTCTGACATTATTACCTTTGTGATTTCGCTGGCATTTATCGCTATAGCGTTCAAGCATTTAAGTGTAAAATCTAACGATCAACTTTCTTTCTCAAACTAACTTAAAGGCAAATCAATCGTGAGCAGTTTAACTTATTTCAAAATTTCAGTGGCAAGCTTAATTGCTGTCGTATTATTGTTTGTTGGTCATACATTAAGTAATGGCTTAATTCAGGTTAAATATAATGACATGCCTCAATCGAGTTTAATCAGTGGTGTGGTGATATTTTCGTTAATTAAAGTGATTTTTTTATTGGCGTTTATTCCTGCGTATTTAAGCAAAAACATCAAAAGCCTGTCTTGGATGTGTTACGTGATTATGCTGTATTTGATTTATACATGCGTGGTTGCATTTAACACATACTATGGCGAGCCAACCATACTTGAATCTGCCCAGCAGTTTTCTGATCGTATTATTGGTGGTTTGTTAAGTGTCACACTTTTAGTTCAGTTTTTTGCAACCTCTATTTATATTCGTAAAGAAAAAATTAAGTTAGGTTTGATTATTGGTAAATGATAAGTAGTATGTGAAAAGTGATAAAATTTTTGGAACATTGCGCAAGGGATTGCTGATGTTTACTATTTTTAAGTCAAGGATTTCAAACTGAAAAATCACAACCCCGAAGGCACTGAAATTTCTATTTGAGGTTTACTGATATTACTTTCTATTTCTAGCTCTTCACCAAAATGCCATTTAAGTAAATCGTAATACTGTCTAATATTTTGCACATAGGTGACTGGCTCATTTCCTCTTGCTTTTCCATAGGTTGTATCTTTATACCATTTTGGATCACTTAACAGCGGCAAACACTCCATCACATCTAACCAACTATTAGGGTTCTTTTCTAACGCTTCGCAAATTTTTCGTGCATCATTTACATGGCCCATTCCAACATTATACGATGCCAAGGTAAACCAAGTACGATCAGGTTCTACTATTTCATCTGATAACCGTCGTTTAAGGGACTTCAAATAACGAGCGCCTCCTTCAATACTGTTTTCAGGTTTAATACGATTATCAAACCCCATATCTTTAGCGGTGGCTCTTGTGAGCATCATTAAACCACGCACCCCTGTTGGTGAAATAGCATTGGTGCGCCAATGGGATTCTTGGTGACTGATCGCCGCTAACAAACGCCAGTCTAAGCCATTATCTGCAGCTGATTTTTGAAATAAAGGAAGATACTGGGTTAGACGTGATTTAATAAGTTTTTCAAATCGAACAGGATTTACATAATATGGCCCTTGATCTAAGTGTCCAAAATAACGTTCAATCATGACATTTAATTCACCGCTATTTTTCATCTCTAAAATAAAATTATTTATGCTGATGCGCAATGACGAATCTCGATCGATGCCTAATTCCCACACAATTGGGAGCTCATCGGTGGCATCAAATGCAATATCTAAATCAGGAAAATACACTTCATTTATACGCACTTCAGTAGAAGGTAATATCACAATATCCGTTAACCCTTCATCCAATAATTTCATAAGATCAATACTATGACCTTCAAGCTCATGCCATTTAATTTCAGGCCATTGTTGTTTCCATACTTCTACTAATTTTGAATAGGGGGAGCCCTTTGCAACGGTAATATTTAAACCTTGAAGCTGTTCTATATTGTTGATTTCTGAGCCTTGAGGTAAATAGGTGGAGTGATATAACACTTGAGCAATTGCTGGAAAAATAGGCAGCGTTGTTTGGGATCGATCTAAATGATTTTTATCAAGATAAGAAGCATAACCTATAGGTTTTTTTTGATTAAACATCACCGTATGCCCACTCATAGCAATGTCGGCGGTATCTAAATTAATTGCGCGTAATAACTGTTCTCGAGTATCGACCACTTGATAGTGAGTTTTTAGACCTTTAGACTTCGCAAAACGCTCAACTAAATCGAACTCAAAACCTTTTGTGCCAGTGCTTTCAGGCCAATAAACAGAAGGGTTAACCACTACAGCAATGCGCAATGTTTGCCTTGCAGTAACCTCATTTAAATGATTTCGCTTTTCATAACCCAGGTAAAGCACCCCCAACAACAATGCTACCCCAAAAAGGAATATAGATAATTGCTGTATGGCGTAGTGTTTAAAGATCATAAAATTGATTTTTAATTGAGTGTTTGTATTGTAATTGCACCTATTTGATTTGCAATGATTTGTTCTCTTAACGATCAGGTTATGACAATCGACCTAAACATTCAGATTTGCAGCCTCAGTCATTGACTGATTCGTTTTTTAGGTTGATGGTTAACAAACAACCCTAACGCAAGCGCAAAACTCAATATCTCAGCCAATGGCAATGCCCATAAAAAATGCACATCCTCTATGAATAAAAACAACACAAGTAATAACACACCAGGTAAAATTAACGCTCTAAATATAGCAACAAAGGCTGATTGAGCAGGCAAATGCACAGCAGTTAAATAAGCACTGATCACCATATTAAATCCAACAAACAAGAACAGTATCCAAATAATTTCAACATATTGTTTGGCTAAAATCATAGTTTCAAGGGCTGTTTGCTCTAGAAACACCGCAATCAAAACTTCAGTAAATACTAACAATGGGACAATACACATAACACTTACCAGGGCAGTTATGATAAACGCCAACCGCAAAAAGTGCTCAATTCGTTTTATTTTTTTAGCACCAAAATTCTGACTGATGATGACCTGACAAGCATCCCCAACTGAAAAAAACATCATAAATCCAACCATGATCAAATAATTTACAACCGTAATGGCTGCAACCCCCTCGACCCCTACAGAGGTTATTAATAACCAATTTAAAATAAATGCAATCACCCCTGCTGAAATTTCACTAACAAACTCAGACAATCCGTTATATAAAGCGCTGAACACTTCAAACCATTTAGTTTGCTTAAATGAAAGCATTAGTTTTCGATTTTTATCTAAAAAATAGCTCATTAATATCAGCATGGGTATCAACTGAGCTAATCCTGTTGCTAAAGCAGCCCCCTTTAAGCCCCAGCCAAATTCCACAATAAAAAGATAATCCAATGCAATATTAAGAACACTGCCTAATGCCAATGCAGTAGCTGCCAAGTTTGGATGTCCATCTATTCTTACAAAAAAATACAACACAATGGTAATAATTTGTGCCACTAAAAATGGCAGTAACGGCAAAAAATACTCAGCCATTAATGGTAATACAATTTCATTTGCACCAAAGGATTTAAACAAAGATTCATGCCAAACAAACCCTGTTACGCAAATTAAAATAGCCAGTGCACTCATGACAATTAAGGTTTTACTAAAAATAGCACTGGCAGCACGATTATTATTTTCACCTATATACTTACCTGCACGTACTGAACCACCAATTGACAAAGTCAGGCCTATACCAAATAACAGCGACATAAACGGCATAATTAAATTGACAGCGGCTAATGCCTGAGCCCCTACATAATTGCCAATAAATATCGCATCGACAATTGCTGCAGTTGACATTGCAATAATGCCAACTAAAGAAGGTATTAAAAATTTAAGAAAAGTAGAAAAAATGGGCCCATTTATCGCTGTATTTTCGTGGGAATGGGATTCAGAAAGGGGTTGAGTAAAGGATTGAGTAAGGGATTGAGTAAGGGATTGAGTGTCACCTATTGGTTTATTATCAAACTCATTCATTAGTGCACCCGTTTACAAAAAATTTAATCTAGAATTTAGAATTGAGGCTTAATAAACCTCTTCAGACTCAGCCTGATCAACTCGGTTTCTGCCAGAATGCTTGGCTACATATAGCGCTTTATCGACACGTTTAAATAATTCATCAAAATGTTCATTTAAATACGCTTGAGCAACACCGATGCTGACAGTTACATTAAAATCAACTCTATTATCCGTGTAAAATATCAAATCACTGATGGATTTACGAATTTTATGAGCTATTTTTGTTGCCTCGCTTTCATCAGTATTTGGACAAAACATTATAAATTCTTCACCGCCCCAACGGCAAAAACCATCACTTGAACGGATGATACTAATAATCACTTTAGATATTTTTTTCAGCACTACATCACCAATGTTATGACCATAAGAATCGTTAATGCTTTTAAAATGATCTAAATCTAATATCAAAATTGACACTTCGCCTGTCAAAATTTTATTAGGAAATAGATCGGTCACGAAATTATTTAACCCGTATCGATTTAAAGCGCCGGTCAAACTATCAGTTGCTGATAATGCCTTATATTTCTCAGACTGATTTTTTAAGATATTGGTATAACCCGACAATGCTGTGATTTGCTCAATATCTTTATGAACACGGTAATCTAACTTTACGACTCGATGAGAAATAATAAAAAAATTAATTCCCATCCAAAGAATGATGATCACTAAATACCAAGTTTCTTTTAAAATCCATGCGCCTTCTAAGGTAAGGTATTCCACAGAAATCATGTGATGACCCAGTTCGATCGGTTGCGTTAAATCGACTGATAATTGAATAATTCTACTAAAATCTAGATTATGCTTACTTCTTGGTACTGTATTTTTGTCCACCCAATAACGAGAAATGGACCATTCTTGCTTAGTTAACACCACCTCATGTTTTAATTCATTTTTTTCTAATTCAACGTTCATATGTTTAAATGAACTAATAATATTTGGCTTTGAGATTGACGGTTCAACTGAACGAAACGTTAAACGTACCGCTTTATTAAGCTGGGTTCCCGAATAATTAATTTTAGTTTTTAAAATATTATATTGAGATAGATCCACAGGCATAAAAAAATCTGCCACATCAAATTGATAACCACAATAATTCCACTGAATGCCTTTTGTGACAATACATTCAAAACTATTACTGGATTTATCTATCCACTTACCAGTGGTTGTTCCATTTGATAACCCATCATAAAACAGGATATTTCCTTCAGGGTTAATAGGAACAAGTTCTAATACTTTATTTGGGATTAAGGTGTAACAAAACAACGCAACTACAGATAAAATTGAAGTGCTAATCATCCAAATTGAAATTGACTTTAATTCTGTGCTTTTAATAAATTGACGCATAATTTAACCAGGTTAATTTAATAATTCCATTGTATTAAACGAATGCACATCCTCACATCCACTTAAACCGTTTTGCTCATTTACGCATATTGATCTAAGAATGTAAAATATGAACCCTGTTAAATTTATTGCTTTTTTGTTGTAAACTCATCAATGAAAAGTCAATCATTTGAAAACCTTTCACTTTCTTTGCTATGAATCGACTACCACTGAAACTAAATCAAAACAGCCACTGAAACCAAATCAATTCTTGCCCATCATTTTTTACCCTTCAAACTATTGAGACAAAACCACCTTTACCCCAGTGTTATATCCGTCTTTTCTTCGTAAAATACACTCTTGGTAACAGTTCGTAATCAACCCAACTGCCCTACTGCTTTTGTTCTAAATATCAGGTAGAATAGCGCGCAAATTTTTAGGCTCTGATTTCATTGACTCTTAGCCTTCTATCAACAACTTTTGGCCAACTATCTTAAGGCGTATCTAACATGCTTGAATTGCGTGGAGCACCGGCTCTATCAACTTTTCGTCGTCAACGTTTACTGACTCAAATTCAAACTCAATTACCAAGTGTACAGGCAGTGTATGCTGAATTTTTACACTTAGCAGACACCACCGAAAGCTTGAATGACGAGCAAACACAAGTATTAGAAAAGATTCTGACTTACGGACCAAAGCAATCAAGCGAAGTAATTGAAGGCGATGTATTTTATGTCACGCCTCGTTTAGGCACGATCTCGCCTTGGGCAAGTAAAGCGACCAACATCGCGCACAACTGTGGTTTAACCCAAATCAAACGTTTAGAACGTGCGGTTAAATATACGGTTCATGCCAGCCAAGCATTAGATGCTGAGCAAACAAAAATTTTGAAATCGTTTCTACACGACCGTATGACGCAAACCATCACAACTGATGAAAGCTCAATGAGCCAGTTGTTTGTGCAAGCAACGCCTGCCAAAGTTGCCAGCGTTGATATTTTAAATGCAGGCAAACCTGCATTAGAAGAAGCTAACCGTAACTTAGGTTTAGCCCTAGCTGATGACGAAATGGACTACCTTGTAGAAAGCTTCATCAAATTAGAGCGTAACCCTAACGACATCGAATTAATGATGTTTGCTCAAGCCAACTCTGAGCATTGTCGTCATAAGATTTTCAACGCAGACTGGACAGTAGACGGCGTTGCACAGGATCATTCATTATTCAAAATGATCAAAAACACTTACAAAAACTATTCAGAAGATATTCTGTCGGCTTATAAAGATAACGCTGCGGTTATTCGTGGTTCTGAAACATCGCGTTTTTATCCTCAAGGCGAAGACCATCAATACGGTTATAACTTTGAAAGCGTAGAAATCTTAATGAAAGTTGAGACACACAATCACCCAACGGCTATTGCCCCTTTTGCTGGTGCGGCGACGGGTTCTGGTGGCGAGATTCGTGACGAAGGCGCAACCGGTACTGGCGGTAAACCCAAAGCAGGTTTAAACGGTTTTACGGTTTCGGATTTAAACATTCCTGGGTTCGAACAACCATGGGAATCTAAATACGGCAAGCCAACACGTATTGTGTCTGCTTTTGACATCATGATTGAAGGCCCACTAGGTGGCGCTGCGTTTAACAACGAATTTGGTCGTCCTGCTATTAACGGTTATTTCCGTACTTATGAGCAAACAGTCGACACAGTAAACGGTATGGAAGTACGTGGTTACCACAAGCCAATTATGATCGCAGGTGGTTACGGCAACATCAAAACCGATCATGTTGATAAAGCATGGGACGAAGTACCCGTAGGCTCTCAGCTTATTGTACTGGGTGGCCCAGCAATGCAAATCGGCCTAGGTGGCGGTGCAGCATCTTCAATGGATTCAAAAGACGGCAACGAAGATTTAGATTTTGCGTCGGTTCAGCGTGACAACCCAGAAATGGAACGTCGTTGCCAAGAAGTGATTGACCGTTGTTGGCAAAAAGGCGAGACCAACCCTATCGCGTTTATTCATGACGTGGGCGCAGGTGGTTTGTCTAACGCATTCCCAGAATTAGTAAACGACGGCGGCTTAGGCGGTCGTTTTGAAATCCGTAACATTCCAAACGACGAGCCGGGTATGTCGCCATTGGCTATTTGGTGTAACGAATCTCAAGAGCGTTATGTATTAGCCATTACTCCAGACAAGCTAGCAGAATTCACAGCAATCTGTGAACGTGAGCGTTGTCCGTTTGCCGTGATTGGCGAAGCAGTAAAAGAGAAACACTTAACCGTAAGTGACTCGCATTTTGGTAACAACCCAGTGGATATGCCCCTTGACGTATTACTTGGCAAACCACCAAAAATGTCACGCAGCTTTGACACAACCGATTACAAAAAACGCGAATTCATTCGTAAAAATATCGACCTAATGACTGCCGCAGAACGCGTATTAAAATTACCTGCTGTTGCCAGTAAGTCGTTCTTAATCACCATTGGTGATCGCTCGATTACCGGTCAAGTTAACCGTGACCAAATGGTTGGCCCTTGGCAGATTCCAGTAGCTAACGCTGCGGTAACCTGTTCAGGCTATGAAGGTTACACAGGCGAAGCAATGGCTATGGGCGAACGTACGCCAGTGGCTATTTTGAATGCACCAGCAAGTGGTCGCTTAGCAGTAGGCGAAGCCATCACCAACTTAGCGTCATCTAAAATTGAAAAATTAGCCGATATTAAATTATCAGCAAACTGGATGGCAGCTGCCGGTCACCCTGGCGAAGACCAAGCATTGTTTGAAACCGTTAAAGCAGTCGGCATGGAATTATGCCCAGAGCTAGACGTGACTATTCCAGTAGGCAAAGACTCAATGAGCATGCGTACTAAATGGGACGAAGACGGCGCTGAAAAATCAGTCACCTCTCCGCTTTCATTAATCATAACCGGTTTTGCACCAGTCACCGACGTACGTAAAACCATCACACCAGAGTTACGCTCTGACCAAGGTGAGACGTCGTTAGTATTAATTGATTTAGGTCGTGGCCAAAACCGTTTAGGTGCCACTGCCCTAACTCAAGTATTTAACCAAATCGGCAGCACGCCCGCTGATTTAGATGACGCAGAAGACTTAAAAGCCTTCTTTGCTGTGATCCAAGGCTTAAATGGCGATGACAAAATCATCTCTTACCATGACCGTTCTGATGGCGGTTTATTTGCCACTATCTGTGAAATGTCATTTGCAGGTCGCGTGGGTGTCGACATTCAGTTAGAAACATTAACTGACTTCGAGGACCAATGCTTAGACGTATTGTTCAACGAAGAATTAGGTGCGGTGATTCAAGTAAATAACAACGAACTTGAAGAAGTATTGTACCAATTTGAAGGCGCAGGCTTAGGCGATTGCACACACGTTATAGGTACATTAAACCAAGACGACCATGTTCGCTTTAACTTTGGTGTAGTAGAAGTGCTAGCCAACATGCGTACACAGTATTTACGTTTCTGGTCAGAAACCAGCTACCAAATGCAAGCACGTCGTGACAACCCAGAATGCGCAAAACAAGAATTTGATTTACACCTAGACGCATCCAACCCAGGTTTGTTTGCTGATTTAACCTATGACGTAAACGAAGACATCTGTTTTGACATTAATGAAGATTGCGAGCAACCACCAAAAATTGCCATCGTACGTGAGCAAGGTGTCAACGGCCAAATCGAAATGGCAGCAGCCTTTGACAAAGCAGGCTTTGACGCAGTAGATGTACACATGAGCGATATTCTTTCGGGTCGTGTGTCATTAGCAGGCTTTAAAGGGTTAGTAGCCTGTGGCGGTTTCTCATACGGTGACGTATTAGGCGCTGGTGAAGGTTGGGCAAAATCAATCTTATTTAACGAGTTAGCACGCAGCGAATTCAAAGCGTTTTTTGAGCGTGAAGACACATTTGCACTAGGCGTATGTAACGGTTGTCAGATGTTATCAAACTTGGCAGAAATCATTCCGGGTACGTCACAGTGGCCACATTTTGTTAAAAACGAATCAGAGCAATTTGAATCGCGCACAGTAATGGTTGAAGTACAAAGCAGCCCTTCAGTATTCTTCAGCGACATGGCTGGCTCTAAAATGCCAATCGCCGTAGCACACGGAGAAGGTCGCGCAGAATTCAAATCAGACGCAGCACAGCAAGCAGCCATTGATTCAGGTTTAGTGGCTGTCAACTTTGTTGATAACCGTGGCGAAAAAACCACAAGCTATCCGTTGAATCCAAATGGATCAGCTGACGGCATTACAGGTTTAACTAACGAGTCAGGTCGTGTAACAATCATGATGCCTCATCCAGAGCGTGTATTCAGATCAGTGACTACTTCATGGGCACCAGATGCTTGGGAAGAAGATGGATCTTGGATGCGTATGTTCCGTAATGCGCGTAAGTGGGTTGGCTCTCAAGTTTAATTTCTTCTTCCCTGAAGAAATTAAAAGCTAACGCAGACGCACATCCCTGTGCTGATTAGTTAAAAAAGAAAGAACCCCAAGCGGCTTTGCTTATTGGGGTTTTTTATTGAAAAGTATTTAGTATGCTTAAAATGATAAAATGTACTTCAAAATTACTCCTTGACATTTTTTCTAGTAAATAAAATTGCCATTGAATAACGATTAATTTAACAACGTTAAAAGGAAAAAATTATGACTCAGCCAAATAATACAAAATCTGATGATAAATATGGAGTAAATGTAAATCAAAAAACTATGGAAGGAAAAAAACCAATTGTTATTATTGGAGCAAATGGTTCAGGGAAAACAACTTTTGCAGTCAAACTATCTAAACAAAAAAAATGTGACTATATAGGTGCACATAGAAATATCTCTTTACCCGATAAAATCACAATGGACCCTTATACAAACGACCGAACCAAATCATATTCACAAATAACAGATCAACAAAAATCTCACCCTTGGGGGCTTGCAAATGACTTCAAAGCATTTTCCGAGAAATTCAAGGAAGAAGAAAGTAATATCGCAATTAAATTTCTGAGAGATCACAAATTAAACCCTGAAACAATAGCCCCTCAAACTAGATTTGATATAGTTGAAAAAATATGGGCAGAGTTATTCCCCAAACGGAAAATTGATTTTAGCACTAACAACCCTACCGCTAATGCAGCACACATATCCAAAACCAATTTCAGTATAAGTCGTCTATCTGCTGGAGAAAGAGCTGCATTATATTTAATAGTCCGCGTTATTTCTGCAGAAGAGGGCATTATAATTATTGATGAACCTGAAATACACTTTCATACCCAACTAGCGAGATTAATCTGGGACACATTAGAAAATTATCGTCAAGATTGCAGATTCATTTATGTTACACATGACCTCCACTTTGCACTAACTCGTAATAATGCAAGTTTTATTGCAGTAAACAACCCTAATGACATAGAGATAATTGAATATAGTAATATATTACCAGATTCAATTTTTCAAACAATTTTAGGTGCCGCATCCTTTTCAATTTCAACAAGTAAAATTCTTTTTTGTGAAGGCACTCTTACAAACAAAATGGATATTGACTTTTATTCTAAATGGTATAATTCTGATATTGCAGTCATTCCCGTTGAAAGTTGTTCACGCGTAATCCAATGTGTTGAAGCCATGACTGACAATAATATTTTCTCTAGCTTAAAAGTCTCTGGAATTATTGATAGAGATTATTGGCCTGATGAATACTTTACAAAATTCTCTTCAAATATTAACGTTTTACCCTATCATGAATTAGAGTCAATTTTAACACACAAGAAAATATTTTTTGCAGTTGCTGAATCACTTGGAAATGAATCACATGAAATAGAGAATAAGTGGAAGGAATTTAAAATAAAAATAGAAAAGGTATTATCTGGTATTGATTTCAACAAAACTGTTCTTGAACGTAGTAAAAAATTTGTAGAATTCAAACTAACACCTATTTTAAATTCTGTTAAACCTAACAAAGATTTAGAAACTATAGAAAATGATTTCAATAAAAAGTTAGATCCATCAAACTGGGGATTCAATCCAAATTCCATTTTCACAAAGATATTAGCTGATTGTAATTCAGCACTTGAAGATTTTGAAGACACTCTTAAAATATTCCCTGGAAAAACTATACTTGGCCAAGCAATATCAACACTAGGAGTTTCCGAAGATATTTACAAAAAACAATTATGGAAAATTTTTAACTCTCGACCTAACAACCTTTCACTTCATGAAAAAGAATGCATTGCTTTTCTAAATTCATTACTACCAGAAATATAAAGTTCAGAATAGGACCAATAGTGACATCCACTTTTAATATTAGAGAGCTATATGATTGATGATTTATACCAAGGCCCTATGATGACTTACCCGAACGAAGAAGGTTTGGTATCTTTTATTTTTACAGAAAGTGAATTAATACAATTTATAAACCTTTTAACGACAGCATTAAACAACCTGACTAAAGAAAAATTAAGCGATGAAAACATATTGAATTATCAACTTGAAAGTGATTTTGGAGATATATCATTCGATTGGCTAATTATTTCTACAGATGATCAACAAACAAGTAGATTACATCAAAAAATCAGTTTAGGTTTGGTTGATATATGCAAGAAAAGTGTTTTGATTGGGCCCATTATCACCTGTGAATTCGGTTGGGATGAAGCTATTCTTATTGGTACGAAACATCAAATTTTAGGTTTAATTGAATCTTTAAAAAACATTAATAAACATACTAAAAAAACAAAAGTCTGCAATGAGACTGTGGCCGAACGTCTTATTGAAAATTTCCCAAGCGCAGACAGTGAAGTAAAAATTAATAGATTCCTGATTACAAACGATGAACAACAAACTAGTCGCATTTATTATAAACTCAGAAGTGCCACCTCCTTTGAGCAATAATAAACAAAGATTCAGAAGAGTCAGACCAGAAGTGACACCCACTTTTGAAACAAAGTTCAGAAGTGACACCCACTTTTGAATATCAGTAACCTAGGAAAGTATAAATATGAAAATTAAAATCATCACAGGCTTAAAATGGATTTGCAGTCTATTTTTCGTGTTATGCGCGCTATCTTTTATGCTAACTATATTCTTTCTGCCAGATTTCGAAGCCGCAAAGAGATTCAGAAGTGAACAAACAAGTTCAGAAGTGACACCAAACAAGTTCAGAAGTGACACCCACTTTTGAAACAAATCATTACAATTATGAATGTGCAAAATAGCCAATATCATCTACATTTAAATAAACCACCCAATTAAATGACTTCGATTATGGCTGTTAAACGCTCCGCCCAGATAGATCTATCTTTAACTTCTAAATTCCATTGTTGTACACGCACGGTTAGAAAAGCATTCATCCTTGATGATCATTCAAAAGATGACCCAAACAAGATTGATCGTAGAAAATGGATTGAAGATCGAATTCTTTTTTTAACCACTGTGTTTGCCATTGATGTTTGCGCTTATGCGGTGATGAGTAACCATTACCATGTTATTTTGGATGTACACAAAAGCGTTTCTGATATATGGACTCCATTGGAGGTGGTAACTCGCTGGCACAAAATTTACAAAGGCACGGAATTATCTAAGTCTTATGTAAAAGGGAAAAATTTAACTGAAATTGAATCTGATTTAGTTTTAGAATTTGCAGAAAACTGCCGTAAGAAACTACATGATATTAGTTGGTTTATGCGTAATATTAACGAGCCTTTGGCGCGTATTGCTAACAAAGAAGACGACTGTAAAGGTCGTTTTTGGGAGTCTCGTTTTAAGTCACAAGCGTTATTAGATGAGCAAGCATTATTAACGTGCATGGCATACGTGGACTTAAACCCTATTCGTGCAAATATGAGTAAGACCATTCAAAAATCAGAATTTACGTCTATTAAAAAACGTTATGAAAAAGCAAAACAAGCCAAAAATATTAATAATGTAAACACGCAACCTAAAGAGTTATCAAAATTAACTGGGAATTATTCTAGAACCAAAAAAAATGACATTCCGATTAAAGTGAGTTCTTATATTGAATTAGTAGAATGGACAGGAAAACAATTACGAGACAATAAATCCTCGATCAATAAAAACACACCATCGGTGCTATTAGAGTTTAATATTGACCCCAATGAATTTTTATATAGTGCACAAAATTATGGCAGTCAATTTCATAGGATGGTTGGCTCTATTAAAAGTATTTGTAATGCAATGAAGCATTGCGACATCAACAAAACTGCAGGTATGAAAAAGGCGAAGTCGTTATTTGGATAATACAATCAACATTCACACTTACTTTAAGTGAATCACTTCCTTTGGAGTCAGCCCTACCTTTTTAAGGCCAAACGTCAATATAATCTTTTCCATAAGCCATTCGAATGTGCCTATCCTCAACTAACATATTATTAGTAGGATCACCTAAATTAGGATCATACACACCAAACCGTACATGAAAGACATCTTTGCCCGGAATGTATATTTGACTGTCATTTAGTTTGGTATCAACATAACAACTTATATAACACGCGGTTAAACCAACTGACTTTAGGCAGGCAACAGCAAAGTGAGAAAAGTCTTGGCAGCGGGGCAG
The DNA here is from genome assembly GCF_045862395.1 of Marinicellulosiphila megalodicopiae. Taxonomy (NCBI): domain Bacteria; kingdom Pseudomonadati; phylum Pseudomonadota; class Gammaproteobacteria; order Oceanospirillales; genus Marinicellulosiphila; species Marinicellulosiphila megalodicopiae. The sequence continues at coordinate 1,408,601 of NZ_AP023087.1, read as the reverse complement.
GCACCTTCTCATTATTTAAGTAGTATATCCCGCTATTGCCGAACTATTAATCTTACTAATATGGATCAAATGTAAGACCAAAAGTGAAAGACCAAAAGTGATGAAAGACCAAAAGTAAGACCAAAAGTGACACCCACTTTTGTAACACCCACTTTTGTATCCTTCTGGTTTGATTGCAGACTTGCCGTTTTGATATTAATTTAAACATACGATCATCTGGTTGACGATTTGATTGAGTATGTTACGACCAAAAGTGACACCCACTTTTGCATAAGACCAAGAGTGACACCCACTTTTGCATCTTTGCATAAGACCAAGAGTGACACCCACTTTTACACCCACTTTTGTATCGCACCAACTTTTGTATCTTCTAGAAAAATGAAAAATCTATCAACCAACCTTACGAATTCTTAGCCACCCAGTTCACTAATTCGAGTTAAATATAGATTTTACGCCAAAATAAATGGACATTAAAAACAATTAAATATATAAAAATATTTTAGGAGAACCCCATGAAATACATCTTTTTTTTATTATTAATTTTAAGTCCCAAGCTACATGCTTTTAAACTAGAAGGTGTTAGCTTTAGAGCTAATACTGATTTTCTCATGAATTACAATAAATATCAGCAACGTGACAATCAATGGCTTAATGATGTTAATCATGGAAACTCAATTGCAATTGGGCTTGAGTTCAGTATAAATGAGGTGCATTTTTTAATTGAGCAAGAAGGAGTTCACCTTAAAGAGTATGAACCTATACAAGGTGCTGGAGCACTTCCGAATGCACCACCAGATCCTTATCATGAAACTAAAGGCATTATCATTAGTGATTCATTCAACCGTATAAATTTATTATACAAATACAATTATCACAATATTTCAATATCCGCTGGTCCAGCATTATTAATTGCAGATATTGAGACCAAGAGTGACACCCACTTTTACACCCACTTTTGCATCGCACCAACTTTTGTATCTTCTAGAAAAATGAAAAATCTATCAACCAACCTTACGAATTCTTAGCCACCCAGTTCACTAATTCGAGATAAACATAGATTTTACGCCAAAATAAATGGACATTAAAAACAATTAAATATATAAAAATATTTTAGGTGAACCCCATGAAATACATCTTTTTTTTATTATTAATTTTAAGTCCCAAGCTACATGCTTTTAAACTAGAAGGTGTTAGCTTTAGAGCTAATACTGATTTTCTCATGAATTACAATAAATATCTGCAACGTGACAATCAATGGCTTAATGACGTTAATCATGGAAACTCAATTGCAATTGGGCTTGAGTTCAGTATAAATGAGATGCATTTTTTAATTGAGCAAGAAGGAGTTCACCTTAAAGAGTATGAACCTATACAAGGTGCTGGAGCACTTCCGAATGCACCACCAGATCCTTATCATGAAACTAAAGGCATTATCATTAGTGATTCATTCAACCGTATAAATTTATTATACAAATACAATTATCACAATATTTCAATATCCGCTGGTCCAGCATTATTAATTGCAGATATTGATGATACTCATACAATCTACGAATATGGCATCTTAACTTACGACAATTCTGAATCCTATACACGTACACACTACGGCATAAATACTCAAATAGATTTGCAACTAATCAGCCTTTACGGATTATCGTTAAACATTAACATCATCCCTTTCAATTATTATTATGGTGTCGGACAAAACTCTGCCTTTGGTTTAAAACTCGCATTTAATAGATAAATTTATATTACTTAATGCTTATTAACATCAACGCAGGTTGCATCACAAATCTGACACAACCATTCATAATCCATATAGCTATAAGTGGCATCCAACTCTATGTGCAATGTCAAAGAATGCTGTACAACTGAACAATATTGCGACATAGGAAAAATAATTTGCTACTATAAAATCAGATTGAGAATTGGATAACTAACGAGGATGTATGTTTGTAAATTTATTAAAACGTTTTAAATGGAGCTTAATAATAGCGGCACTTTTTAGTGGTGTCAGTGCATTTTCTGGAATTGCAATGCTAACAATAATTTCAGAAGTTATTGCTAGTTTTAAAGAATTAAACGGTATACCTAAATACTCATTTTTAATATTTGCACTTGCCTCTTTTATGGTAATTTCAACCAATATAATTGCACAGAACATCTTATTACGCTTAAGTGGTAAAGTTTTAAAAGAAATCCGTTTATCTTTAATACGCGGATTCAAATCCGAAGTGCATCAAAATCTATGCAGCGAATGCTGCTTGATATTCATGCATTAAATCATATGGCGTTTCATAATTCAGTATTTTTCTTGGCCTTGTATTTATTTTTTTAATCGCACAATCTACCTCTTGCTGCTTAACAGTTTTAAAGTCAGTGAATTTTGGAAAATACTGGCGAATTAATCCATTTGTATTTTCATTCAACCCTCTTTCCCAGGAACTATATGGGTGCGCAAAATAAATTTCTGCGTTAAGTGCTTTACTAATTTCTTCATGTCCAGAAAACTCTTTTCCATTATCTGCTGTAATCGTGTGAACAAGGTCTTTGTAAGGTTCTAGTAGCCTAATTGTTGCCGCTGTTACATCTTTTGTACTTTTGCTTTTTACCTGTGCAGCGACTGTAAATTTTGTTTTACGCTCAACAATAGTAACTAATGCACCACTGTGTCCTTTTCCTATTATGGTATCAATCTCCCAGTCACCCACGCGGGATTTTAAATCAACAATGGATGGCCGATCATCAATACTGATTCGGTTTTTAATATGTCCACGTGTTGATTTTCCATTACGGCGTTTATCATATTTTTTTCCAACTCGACGAAGGTGTGTGTATAAATCACCACCTGCACGCTTATCTTTCCAAATATGAATATAGATGCTTTCGTGGCTGATGAGTGTCGCCTCATCTTTAAGAAGCCAATTTGAGATTTGTTCAGGGCTCCAATCCAATCTAATTTTAGTCTCTATAGTTAAGATCAATTCTTTAGTCATCTTTGTTGGTTTACAAGCATTTTCCCTTCGATTATCAGTCAATTTCTGTGCTTGTTTGTACCGATAACCGCGTTCGCCTGTGTTGCGTTTAAGCTCTCGACTAATTGTGGATTGATTGACATTAATAATTTCTGCAATTTTTCTTTGTGAAAAATCACTTTTAATTAATGCGTAGATCTGGCATCTTTGTTCATAGGTTAGCTGTGGGTTTATACTCATAATCACTTCATCTCTTGCCGGAGAAAAAGATTATGAGCTTACCTTCAGCTGACCTCTTTTTCTACCTTGTTAGATGATGCACTTCGGATTTGAATCCGCGATACAAAGAATAATATCCACTAGCTATGAAAAAGTAGAATAAATTGGAAATCATCGAATAATGGCTGTCATGCAAGAGGATGTAACTAACCTTGGACATGGATTGATGATGATTCCGTCGTTTACCTTTAATGTTATTACTATTTTAGTATGTCTTGGATACATGATGCATCAATCCTTAATATTATTTTTAGTGGTTGTTGTTGGTTTAGTGGTGACTTCGGCAATAGTTAAAATTCTGACAAAAATATTGATACCTAATCTAAAAAAATTACGTGAAAACTTAGATTCATTTTTTTCAAATATTGAAGCTATTAATAATGGAGGCAAAGAGATCCACTTAAATAAAAATAGACGACAATATTTTCATGATAACGAAGTGTCTCCAATTTTAGAAAAAATAAGAAAATCAAGTACCACATCACAATCAATAATTGTTTTATACAATAGTTTTACAGGCGTAATATTTTTCTTATTAATTGGTGTCATAGTTTATGGCAGCAGCAAATATTTACCCAACATGGAAATAAACATAATTATATCTTTCGTATTACTGATTATGTACATAGTTCCACCACTTAAAGATATTGCTAGTATATCTGGAGAAATCGCTAAAGTGCGTGTTTCTTTAAAAAAAATAGACAATTTGGAATTAGAAGAAGTTGATAAATTCACATTAACAGATTCAGAAACTAAAGAATTAATTAAAAAGAAAGTAAACTCTATTCATTTTAAAAATGTTTGTTTTAAATATAGTAAAACACATGAAAATAAAAGGGATGATTTCTTTCTTGGCCCAATAACATTAACAGTAAAGTCTGGCGAAATAACATTTATAACTGGAGGAAATGGAAGTGGTAAATCAACATTTGTAAAGTTATTAACTGGTTTGTACCCCCCTCAATCAGGCAATATTTATGTTAATGATGAATTATTAGGTGAGAGCATGAGTCAGGCGCAATATAAAAATTACTTCTCTACTATATTTTCAGACTTTGCATTATTCCAACAATTATTGGATGAAAAAGGTAATCCAGCAGATGACTCAATCATAATGGACTATTTAAAAGTTCTTAAATTAGATGAAAAATTACAATCAAAAAATGGAATATTATCAACAATGGATCTATCCCAGGGGCAGAAAAAAAGAATCGCGTTATTACAATCTTACTTAGAAAATGCACCAATTTGTGTATATGATGAATGGGCTGCAGATCAAGACCCTGTATTTAAAAAATATTTTTATTCTAAATTATTACCTGAGCTTAAACTACAGGGTAAAATTGTAGTGATCATTTCTCATGATGATAATTATTTTCATTTAGCCGATAAATTCATTAAATTTGAAGCAGGGAAAATAACTAAAATTTAAAAAACAAAAAATAAAATACTTTTTGAATATCTAAAATACAACACCCTCTTTTTAAAATACTGCATTAATCAAATGAGAACAAAATGACCCCACAAAAAAAAATCATCATTTACTTACACGGGTTTCGAAGTAACGAAAACGGATCTAAAGTTGGACACATTAAAAACTTCTTTCCTGAATGTGAAGTCTTTGGTCTGAAATATGAGCCACACAAACCAGTAGATGCGGCTAAGGCCATTAAAGATATTGTTGAAAAAATTGGTGCTAAAAACATCAAAGGTTTTGTTGGTACTTCACTTGGCGGGTTTTGGGCGCGTTGGGCCGCCGTCAAACATGATCTAATCACTGTGGCGATTAACCCGTCACTTGCACCATACAAGACACTTAAAACAGGGATTTATAGTAAGTTTGATAACGATCCAAGCAATGAAGTGAATATTGAGGTAACGCAGGAAGACTTAAAAGCTTATCCCAAATACAGTGTCAGTATCGAGGAAGTTAACACCAGCGTGCTTCATATATTCGCCCTTGATGACGAAATATTGGATAGCAATGTATCACTTAAACTAGTTGGTAATCGATACCCCTGTGCAATTTTTAAAACTGGCGGTCATCGTTTTGAGAATTTTGAACGTCTTGAAAAATCAATCAAACATCGGTTTTATAGTACTCAAAAGTAGAAGATCCCGAACTACTCTGATTTTTGAACAGCTAAAACTCACTCTCAATTTCAAACGTCATATTTTCTTTGGTATTAGGATGCATGAACTCCAATGTATTCGCATGTAGATGCAATCGGTTTTCAACTTTTCCATATAAATCGTCACCCACTATCGGCATATTTAAACCCAATGAATGCGCACAGTGTACTCGTAGTTGGTGGGTGCGTCCTGTAATTGGAAATAACTGTACTTTGGTTCTTACTTGTCCTGTAGTCTCAATTCTCTCTAGCACCTTCCATGATGTTTCAGATGGTTTACCATTGACTTGGCAAATTAACTGTCTAGGTCGGTCATTTAAATCACCACGTAAAGGTAAGTTAATGACACCTTGATCTTGCTTCAAGTCGCCTTCAATTAAAGCAACGTAAGATTTTTTAACACTTCGTTCTATAAATTGTTTTTGTAGTTTTTTATGGACTTTTTTGTTTAGTGCGATGACCATTAATCCAGATGTGGATTGATCGAGTCTGTGCACAATAAATGGACTCTCATTGTTTGGAAAAAGTGATTTCATTCTTGTATACACTGAATCTTGAATATTTTTACCCGGCACCGACAAAAACTCTGCGGGTTTGTTGATCACCAACAAATCTTTATCTTGGTAAATGATGACTAACTCTTTACCTTCTGCTGGATTATCTAATAATGGATTATCATCCAAAACCATCCCTTCTAGCATATGAGCTAATATTGGTTCGCACTTTCCTAAACAGGCTCCGTAAAAATTACCATGCTGTCTAATTTCTGATTTCGGTGCTTCGCCCCACCAAAACTCAGCCATGGCTATTGGCTGTAAATCCCACTGAAAGGCATATTGTAATAATTTAGGTGCAGCACAACCGCCTGCGCCCGATGGAGGTACACCTCTTGGTGTTGGGCCGAATATGTCTATTAAGTTTTTTATTTCTCCTTTACTATTTAAAAATTTAAATTGTTGAAAAATTAATTTTTGTAATGCCGATGATTTATTTTTTCGACGTTCTTTTAATTGATTTATTTCACTTGTAAGGGTATTAAGTTTTTGTTGGGTATCATCAATACTGGCTTGACAACTATTTTTTAAATCCCTTAATTGCAATTTATGTTCAACGCTATTTTTATCTAACGCTTGACTAAATTCTCTAAAATCATCAGCAGACAGTGTTTCTTTTTGAGTTAAACGTAATGCTTTTCTCGATTTTTTATCTTGAGTCATTTGTCTTTTTTTAAGTTCAATATCCTGCTCATATTTTTTGGTTTTATTGTCTAAGTCTTGCTTAAATTTAAGAAGGTCTGGATTACCTTCTAATCGTTTAATATCAGTATTTATTTGATTGATAACGGCTTGTTCGCCTGTATAAGATTTATCTTGTGTGGTGATATCCATATCAAACACAGGGGGTACGAAATTATTTAATGTCATCTCATTGGTTGTCTTACCTGAAATAGCACTGAGATATCCGATGTCGTTGTTTTTATTTTTAACCACCAACACACCAAACATTCTACCCAAGCCTCGATCACCTGTTGACCATTTTAAGTCAGTTGACAAAAAGGTTTGCAGCTCTTGCGTTGCAATTAAGCTTAATTCATTTGGCTGGTAGCAAAAAGGAAACGTAAATCTTGTAGGTATATCACAATGCGCAATTGATGTTTTAAATGCTGTAAAGCAATGTGGTTTTGTCTGGTTTGTTAGATCCATGGAATGCGTTTCTCAATTAAAAATAAATAATTCAACATTATTAATACAATCATTATCAGAATTTAAGCTATTTTAACTTTTTAATTAAATTTTTTCAGCAACTTTCATGGTGACCAATAGATCAGCGAACGTAAAATAGCAACGACAATTACATTCATATTATTTACTTTAGAAATTTTATTAGAATCAGCAGAAATCACTCCGCTCATAGGGCACTAAGTATATATGGGATTTATTTTTTTTATCTTGTGTATATTTTTCGTTATTTGGTTATTCATTATTTGATTGCACCTTCCTTTTTTACATTGCCGAAAAAGGGTTGAAAATATTACTTATCTGTTCAATTGATATAAAATCCAATACTGCGTATTCAGCCAACGCCAAACAAACCGTTGATGACAATGCAAAGAAAATCATGGTGATGAAAATAAAATGACTTGAGTCGATCTATATATTGATTAATCAATAAAGTGAGTTATTCGTCAATTCAACAAAACCACCTCTTGCAAACATCAGAATTTAGGGGTCAGGCCTGAATGGCACTGCATTAAGCTTTACCACCACGTTCACCAGTGTTTTTTCTCTTTTTAGGGGGATGCCCGTTTTTACGTACATTCTCTCTCGCCACTTCTCTTGGAACCATCAGTAAGGTGTAAGCAGACGATCGTCGTTTCTTTGCTCTAGGCTCTATTCTTCCTGGTCGATTTCCAACTCTATTTCTCGTCATTAAATATAAAAAATCAGCGACTACAGCCAATGGATTTTCAAACTTATCCAGTATTTTATTCCATATTTGAAGTGTGCATTTAAAGCTAATCGTTCTTGGTTTTATTTTATAATTAATTGAAGTTTGCATCATAAATATTCGAATAATATTATTAGCCAATAGATATATCCAAATTTCTTTTTCACACATTTCAGGCGTTTTACAACTTAATTGAGATAGTGACATAGTTGTTTTTAAATTTCTAAAATCTAATTCAATATTCCATCGTCTTTTGTATATTTCATTTACTTTTTCAGAAGGGTATTCGTTAACATCATTATACGAAGTAACTAATATTTTATACTGCTCTTTTAATTCACGAACCTTGATTGTTTTGGGTATGCCTTCATATTTTTCAGCACTCATCCACTCTGGCTTTGGAGGTTTTTTATATTCAATAATATGATCGTTTTTCCCTAGCTTTTTACCTGTTCTAAAATCAGACTTTTTACTGCGCTGACCATTTTGCTGAAATACAAAATCAATATCATTACGCTGAAAGTGTTCAATTAGCCAAAAGCTACTATACAAGGAGTCTCCAACAATTAAATCACCTGCTTGGAAGGTGTCTATTAATTTTCTTAGCATATGGTGCTCGCTTGCATCTTTACCTTTGAAAGGTGCAATTTCTGCATTTATTGCAACACCACTTTCAAGGCAAAATACACCTAATGCACGACAAATGGGAAAGCCCAAACCTTCCGCTTGTGCTTTTTGTTGTGGGTATTTAGTTTGGTTTTTTTCAGTATCAGGAAGCGAAAATGTAGTACCATCAATTAGATAAATATTTCCTCTAACATCATATTCTTTTTCTAGATTAGATTTCACTTCCATACTTGTGTGTTTGGTTAATGCTTGAATCATTTCGATAGGCAACTTTTGCCTGCTTCTGCAATAAGATCCTGTGGAGTTACTCACTTTATTAGGCAGTTTTTCTTTGTTTTCAATTATAAAATTATTTACGGCATTGGTGCAGGAACTAATTGGGCTAAATGCTTGTTTTAAGAATAGTGATAGAGTAATTGTTGGGGTGAAAATTCGTTCTCTATACTCGGGTAGGAATTGTTCAATAATAGGTTTGATAGTCGAGTCACTCATGATATCGATGAAGTTAAAATTATCAATTATTTTAAGGGGGGTTTTTAGTAGATTTAGTGTTAGAATATTTCATCAGCTAGGTCATATAGTATTGGTTTGTGGTGAATCTATTATACTATATTTCCTAGCTGTCCTTTATTTATGTATAAGCCATTAGTTGCTTAATGCAGTGCCATTCAGACCAGACCCCAGGATTGTTGCCGATGACGACACGATGTCGTTAAGTGGATCAATGCAGGGCAATTACAAGCATGTTTGTTTTAACGATTTGACACTGTCCCACAAAAAAGCCATCTAAAAAGATGGCTATTTTATTCAAAATACAATTTAAGATTTCAACGCACCATAAACGGTTTTTGCACTACTAAAACGTAAATCGATGCGTTCTTCACTCACCCCCACACTTGCCATTAATGTTCTGGCATATGCAGTTAATGTGTCGTTTGCGTCTATGTCGGTATCAACACTTTGGCCTGTTGTGGAGTTGATGCTCGATGCACGTAACAATCTTGCTCCTGAATTGACCCATGTTTCTACTGCGCCCATAACCCCCGGCTGTATGTTTGAGCCAAACATCATGTTTACACAAGCTTGGTTGTGATGATCGCGTCCGCCTCTTGAGTTTTTACCAAGTGTTCGCCCAAATATGTCGTAGGTGGCGTAGTTCACTTTGTCTTCTAATCCCATGGTTTGGATTAAGCTCCACATGGATTCTAGGTTGTTTATTTGTTCAATCGTTTGGCTGGTTTCGATTGATGAGGTTTCGTCACCATGGTTGTCTCCGCCGTATTCATATCGTATGACAATCACAGGTGATAGGTTTGATTCTACTAATGCAACGGCCGCTCGTGCTTGGTCGTTTTTGGTTTCGCCGTTGATGTCACTTAATAAGTCTCCTAAACGATCACCTAATAAACTTGCTTGCACTCTTGATGACAAATAAGTGTCTAGATATTTTTTCTGGGCGGCGGTGCCGTTTTGTTTGATGTTGTTATACACCTGATCAAGCGTCTCGTCGTACACTTGATTCATCTGTTCAATTTCGGCGGCCGCTTCATCTAAGAATAATGACTTTATATCCAGTGGGGTGTAGCGGTTTATGGGCACGCCTTCTTGGCTTAATGTTAATAGTCGTCCACCTTCGCCACTTAGGATTAATGGTGTGGTTAATACGCTGTTTAAGCTTGCGTTTTGTAAGGCTAATTCTTGCATGATGGCGGATTGTATTTGTTCGGATCCTCGACCGTCTGCACCGTAAAGTGTCCCGTTTACGTTTCTGACGCGCTGTGCTTCTGCGTGTCCATTTGCTCCAGTTCTTAAATTAAAAAACTGCATTCTATCTAACAATGTTTGTGACACATTTGACCAAATATTAGGTGCCACTACTGATTGTTCACCCATGCTGATTGTTGAAGGTGTAAAGAAGTCTGACGCGAAAATATCGTTACCGTTTATGTTGCCTAAACTTGCGACGCCAAGTCCTGCTTCATCGGCACGTTCAATCACAAAACATGGGTCGGTTGAATCTGAACTTATGCTACCCGGCGCGTATACATTTAATGGTTGTCCATCATCTGACATACCCAATATTAAACTTTTACTGTCGCCTTCGGCTGCCATCGCTGGCATGTGCCCACCTAATATAAATCCAATTGGCAAACCCGTCGCTAAGGATTTTAACGATAAACTGGCGGCGCCTTTCATGCTTCCACTTAAAAACTGACGACGATTTAATGCTTGTTTGGTCGATTTTTTCATTATTTTAGTAATCATCGTTTTATAGTCCTAAGCCAAGTAGAGAGGGAGATGAGCATGCAAAATTCCAAAGTGGTCTAAACGCTTCTGCTGTGCTTGCAGCTGCAAATCCACATTGTAAATCGTCTCCACTTAACCCTTGGTTTGCTGTCACCGGATCAAGTCCAGCGTCGAGGCAACTGGTTTGATGATTGTGAATGTCATACATTCTTCTTAGAGCGGTATAGGTTGGTTCATAATCGTTTGATGCTTGTGGTATCGCCATGATGTAAGTGATTAATTCATTAATGCTTTGGTCAACTTGGTTGGAGTTAAATACAGCATTGTATTTAGCATCGCCACCGCTTCCTGCTCCTGCTCGTACCATATACACTTCCATGGATTCACATAGCTGGTTGTAACCTGCGGATAAAAACGGATCGAAACTCACCGATTGTACAAACTCAATCGTACCGCGTGTATAGCCGTCTTCTGGTAATAAACTTGAAGCAGCAATGGAGTCTGCAGTGGAGTTACAAATGTTCGCATACGTTGAATCAGGTAAGCCTTGACTGGCGCGTACTTGGTTTAAGCGTGTCTCTAGGGTGGTACAAAAATGGTTGGTGCGATTTAATACAATGCTTGGTTGAGTCGTTGCAAAATCATCAACATAGTCGATGCCTGTAATTAAAGGCGACGACATCATTTCGATGACTAGGGTTGTTAAGTTGTAATCACTTTGTTCAAACACGCCTACTAAGCGTTTAAATTCTGATCCGCTTTCGTCGCATATTTTGGATGATGCCCAGTTACATAATTTGGCTGTCCATCCGGTAGAAAAATGGGGATGATCAAAAATCGCTTGGCCCAAATCATCAATGGTATCAAGATCCGCTTCATAGCCATGAAATGCAAATGACGCAGGCGTGTTACCAGCAGTGGGAATCGCACGAGATCTAAACACGTGATAATGGTTTTTAAAGATTTGTGTCATTGGGTCCATCATTCGATGACAGGCATAACATTCTGGGTTGTCTTCGCCTGCATGGGCGACATCTAAACCTGATAAATCACCTGATGGCGTCACGTCACCTGACTCATAACTTAAACCTAAACCGACAATCATGGCTTGGTTTGCCGTGACTCGAAATTGATTACCCACATTAGATTCCCAACTTTGGAAAAATACAGGTGTGGTAAAAAAACCAACACGTGGTGCTAATAATGCAAAGCTTCCACCAGCAGGGACTTCGCGCAGACTTTGTGCAAGGGCGGCCGATTGTTCAATGTCTGCTTTTGCCGTGCCTTGTGTAAGCGTGACGGTACGCCAATCGGCGTAATCGTCTGTCTCACCACAATCCACATCTTCATCTGTATATAAATCACCACAAAGATGCACAAATGCTCTAAAGCGTGTACCTCCTGGATTTTTGGCTTGTTCGTCGCCATAACTTAATGCCCACAATAATGCAGTGGTCACTTCCCAATCTCGTGTATTGGCAATTTGTCTGAAGTCGCCACCTTGTGACACGATTTTGTATGCAGTACGCACAAAACTTTCTTCAAAATTGGCTTTCATTTTTGTGTTGCTGATATACCCGTTGTTTTTGGCTGCCGTCACAATGGTGTCAAATTGGTTGGCGTAAACCATATCGGTGTTCACGTTTTTTTGCTGTAAAGCTAATTGTAAAAACGCTTTAAACTTTTGCTCATAAGCAGGCGTGGTCATCCAATCTTCAATGGCCGCTTTTAACTGATCTTGATTAATTTGCGTGTCCGAAATGTAAATGCTGTCCACTTCTTCAATGGTTAATGCGCCACCATGTAAAAGCTCTTTAACTTTGGTTAATGCACTTAAAGCAGGAACCGCTTCAAATATCGGTTCAGGCTCAACTATTGTCGGAGCTGCCGCAGCAATTTCATCCACCCAATTAACAAAACAAGCGAATTGATCTTCGGTTACGCCGTGATCGCTGCCTACTGGCATTTTACGAGAACACTGATCGCCAGAGTTGGGGTCCACTAATTTTAATAACAATGAATTTTCAGGGTTTTGGCTGTCTATGACTTTCTCACCAAGATCCGAACAGGCTTTGCTTATCGAATCTGCATCGGCCAAACGAAGAGCAATGCTGTCAACGGTGCCAGTTAATGAAATTTGTGCAGACTGACTTGGGCTAGATGCGTGACAGGCAGCATTGGTACAGTTTAAATCGGACTGCAACATGAGCGCTTGAATGTCTGGGCAGACGTAAGGTTCTGGGTCGACAGTGGTGTCGGTTTGAGTATCCGTTGAATCCAAAGCATTCGCACCGCTTATGTTGATTTCGTGAATGGACAACCATTTAGTCGAAGAGGTGCCAGTTTGAACGATTTTGATATATTGAGTGTTTACTTGATCAAATTCAATAACAGTCACAGCCGAGCCCACACCCGTTGCAATGGCCGTACCCCAGTTAGCACCGTCATAAGATACGTACACCTCATAACTTTGCGGGAAATCATCCACACTTGTACCCATGTCTAATTCAATTGTGCTCACAACATAAACATCTTGTAAATCAATGCTGATCCACTGACCCGGCGTTTGATATTGTTTGGATGTCCAGCGCGAAGAAATATCGCCATCAATTAATAATGCTAAATCGGCTGTGTTACTAGAGGCATCTAACAGCCAAGCGGAGTGATCGATTGGGCTAACTTCAATCGGGTCACCCGTTGTTTCTGTTTGGGTGTCTGTTTCTAGTTCTGTTTCAATGACAGTATCCGTTTGGGTGTTTGAATCGGTTTCAGTATTTGTTTCTGGATTAGGGGTCGTATTTGAGCGGTCAGTACTAAAGTGATTTTGAATATAAGCGGCAGTCGTCGCAGCGCAGCTTGATGCAATGTTTTCTACATCTAACCCACAACCATTTGTGGTATTTGAAGACATATCAGATTCGATATACAACGCAAGAACAGTTAAATCTGTGCAGTCAGTTTTAACACAGGCGTTCACTTCAATTTTATAAAGTCCATCACCTTCATCGCCATGACATAAAGTACAAGCGGCATAATCACTTTGGCCTTGTAATAAACTCACGCTGTCAGGATTAATGTCCACAGAGACAGAACTGGTTTGATTATTAAAATTCTCATTGTCTAAGCAGTTGCTTGATTGAGTATTAACAATGGCATCCCCTTCTAAATCATTATCAAACAACGTCACAATGTAGCCGCTTGGAATAGAGATGGATGAAATAGCATCGTTTCCAATAGCATTAGCAGTTAAATCACTGGTGCTCAATTTGCCTAAAGCCAATTCAACACGCTCGCCTTTATAGTCACATTCAGAGTAAATTGTGACAACTGAGTCGCTACTAGGTGACGGTGTTGCATCGGTTTGCGTTTCGGTATTTGAGTCCGTATTGGTCACGATACTTGTTTGTGTGCTTGTTTGTGCGCTTGTATCGGTAGGTGTTCCAGTACTGATATCGGTTGTACTTTGAGTTTTGCCATCTTCAATTGGATCGGCATCAATAACCGTACTAGGCTGACAAGCTGCAAGGGACAGTATCAATAAAGGAATAATAATTTTTATTGGTAGCGATAGTGTATTGATCATGTGTTTGCCTGTTTCATGTTTATGAAAAAAATGATATTTAATTACATCGATACACAACTTATTATTGTGAGGACGATTCAAAAGCCGAATGACGTTTTAAAAATAACGCTTAACACTTTGGGTGATTATTCTATAAAAAAAATTATATTTCACACGCAAACAAATCAAAACGAGAACGATTAAGCAAATTATCAAAGCCTTTAGATTCAGTCTGTGACGGGCGCACCTGTGACACCAAGTCACATTCACAATCAGAAATACACTATTTATACCGTATTATTGTATTACATCGTGTAACATTTTGATTTTAAATTTATTGGAAATAATTAAAACAATAAGGTGTATTATTTTATGAGGAACAATTTAGATTTGTTAAAACCCACTCAAAATATTTTGAGCAGGTTTTAACATTTTTTTTATAATTCTAATTCAATTAACGTCACATCATTATCACCATTATCAATCACTTCACCTGCACTGATAATTGTATTTCCACTTGTACCTTCTGCTAATACTATTGTGTATTCTGTGTAATTAGTAATTTCTGATCCATTATTTGTGACACTAATTACTCGTGTTTCTTGAGTGTCTTCTGGACCAGGTGTTCGACGCAATATAATTTTATTGTTTTCACGTTCTATATTCGCAATGTTATGCTCACCTACCGCGTTTGGTGAAGGGATAATTGTTATGTCGACTTCTTGGGTTTGCTTAAAGTTAGACACCCATAAAGCTGGGCCGTATGTAAAGTTTGCAGATGATGAAGTGACCACGCCATTTCTGCTCATTTGGAAATTGCTTAGTCGGTTATCAATACCTGCTGAATTGGTGACGGTTGCAACACTTGCGTTATACAAACGAATTCCGCCACGCATACCTTTAACAACTGAATTTTCAACAATCACACTGCCTGCATCTGGGTAGGTTCGAATACCGTCTTCAGATAATGATTCTGCATCGTTTGCAGGAATAGGATTGCCGTCGCTATCAAGATAGTTATTGGTTTCCATTAACCCGCCGCGCTCTGCTAGTAAGTCATTGGTATGACGTATTAAACCTTCTACATGGGTGTTACGAATAATTGTATTATCTGAAATTACCCCTTCGCCAGGTCCAATATAAATACCGTGACCAAACGCTTCCATGTAAAGCTCTATGCCGTCCAAAATTGTATTGGCGCTGTTAATTTGTATGCCAGCACGTTTGTCTAAGCCAAAACTATTGCCTCCACCAATGCCAAAATAACTGCCATAACCGTAAGGAAACGATCCTCTAACAATCATTTTTGTTTCTAAGACGGTCGTGTCATCACCTGCTATTACCATGTGGGGTTTGCCACCTTGAGCAAGATTATCTCGGTCTTTGTTGTAGCTTACAAAATCGGTTACTTCTAACAACCCACTGTCATAGGTATTTTCTAATGTACCACCTATTAATGTATTGCCTGTTCCTGAAAAATAAAAATGCGCCACGCTGGCATTGATGCTGACAGGAAATTCAATGTAAGAGCCCGTAATGTTAATGGTGTTATTGCTACCTGACACAAGAAAATGTCGCTCGCCATCCGCTAATTCTTCAATGGAATAAATATCAGGTCGAAGCACAATATTTTGATCATTTAACGTTACCGCTTCGCGTAATTCTTGTAAGTTTGCCACTGTCCAGTCGGGTAAGGTGTCACTTTGATTAGCCACTGAAATTTCATGGATAGACCACCAGCTGTTTGCGTCGCTTCCGGTTTGTTCAATTTTAATATATTGAGTGTTGATGTCATCAAAAGTGAGGGTGGTGAAGTCAGTTGTGCCCACCCCTGTTGTGATGGTGGTGTTCCAAGTGATGCCGTCAGTTGAAGTTAATACGTTGTATCCGCGAGGATAATCTTCACTGCTGATTACATAAGAAAGAGTGAGGGTGTTGATGGTGTAATAGTCACCTAAATCAATGCTTAGCCATTGAGTGTCATTTTGTACTTCGCCTGTTGTCCATCTTGTGCCTGCACTTTTATCTACTGCTAATGATAAATCGTCAGTATTGTGGGACGCATCTAAAATCCAATTTGTTCGATCTAATTGACCATCGACAATAATTGGGTCGGTCGCTGTGTCTGTTTGAGTTTGCGTATCTGTTTGAGTGATAGTTTCAGTGACTGTCTCTGTTATTGTTTCAGTAACCGTTTCTGAGTCGGTCATTGTTTGAGTTTGAGTTTGAGTTTGAGTTTGAGTTTGAGTTTGAGTTTGAGTTTGAGTTTCTGATGATGTATCCGTTTGTGTGGCTGTCTCACTTTGCGTCATTGTCAAAGTTTGTGTACTTAATTCAGAATCTGTTTGACTCTCGTTATTAGAATTGTCGTTTTTAGTTGGTGTATCGTCATTTAGACCTTGACAGCCATTAATAGCAATTACCAACAAGGTTAAATTTAATGAGGTTATGAGTTTCATCGTTGCGCTCCATTTAGCGTGAAATAATTTAAGTGTTTTTAATTTTTTTTAATTTTTTTTAATTTTTTTAAAATATTAAAACGGGATTTTTTGAAAAACATTTAAAATTTGTTAGAACCCAATCAAAATAATTTGAGCAGGTTTTATCATTTTTTTTATAATTCAAGTTCAACTAACGTCACATCATTATCACCATTATCAATTACGTCACCCGCACTAATAATTGTATTACCGCTAGTGCCTTCTTCTAAAATAATCGTGTATTCGGTTTCGTTTGTGATGGTTGAGTTATTTCCTGAAACCCTAATGACTCGAGTTTCGTCACTGTCGATTGGGCCGTCTGCACGATGGAACACAATAGTATGACTGTCATGTAATATATTCATAATGTCATGAGCACCTACTGCATCAGGTGAAGGTAATAAGGTTAATTCTAAATTTTGCCCACTTCGATTTGCACCCGCAAAATCATGTAATGGACCATTTGAGAAGTTACCACTTGAGTTAATCACATTTGCATTTCTTGGAAGATTGTAATTAGATAATCCACAATCAATGGCACTTGAATCGGTAATGGTTACCTCAGTTGCTAACCACAATCTGAAACCACCACGCATTTTTTTAACGACTGTATTTTCTACGACGACACTTCCGCCGCCTGAGTAAACTCGAATGCCATCTTCAGATAAAGAGTGCATTTCATCTACAGGAATTGGATTGCCGTCATTGTCTAAATAACCATTTCGATAAGGTAAACTGTCGGTTGACGTTTCAGCTAACATGTCGTTGGTTTCACGAACAGCGCCTTCAACTAAAGTATTTCTGATTGTCGTGTTATCAGCTGGGGATTGCATAAAGATGCCATGACAAAATGATCGCTGTTGTAATACAGCATGATCAATCGTTGTGCCCACACCAGTAACCACAATTCCGCAACGCTTACTTAAACCAAATGTGTTGCCAGCACCAATACCAAATGTACTGCCATAGCCATAAGGGAATGAACCACGCACCGTTAAGTGAATGCCATCAATTAAATTAGCGTCGCCTCGTATTGCCATAACTGGATCGCCTCTCAATCCATAAGATAATGAACCATCAATGTTATAGCCTACAAAATCAGTGATTTCTTGATCTTCTCTTGCGTAGGTGTCTTCAAATGTGCCACCAAGAAGTGTGTTGTTTGAGCCTTCCATTACTAAATAATTTTCACGCGCTGTACTGCCAACTGGCACATCAACATAGACATCCACTAAATCAATGGTGTTGTTGGAACCTGAAAATAATAAGTTTCTTGAGCCTTCTGGTAGGTCTGCAATTGAATAGTTACCAGAGCGCATAATGATGGTTTGATTATCTTGGGTAATGGCATCACGAAGCTCGCTTAACGTTTGAACTGTCCAATCAGCTTTGGTATCAATTTGATTGATCACATCAATTTCATGGATTGACCACCAGCTGTTTTCATCGCTGCCTGTTTGGTCAATTTTAATATATTGAGTATCAGTGTCTTCAAAATTAATGGTTGTCACACCGCTTGTGCCAACGCCAGTTGCAATGGTTGTGTCCCAATTTATTCCATCAACAGAAGTGAGTACGATATAACCACGCGGGTAATCTTCGCTACTTTCTGTGTGAGATAGTTTGATGGTGTTGATGGTGTAATAGTCGCCTAAATCAATGCTTAGCCATTGCGCATCCGCTTGTAATTCTTTGGTTGTCCATCTTGTGCTGGCAACGCTGTCTACTGAAAGTAATAAGTCTGCTGTATTGTGCGAGGCATCTAACACCCAAGCTTGGCGATCTAATTGCCCTGAAATTACGATAGGATCGGCAGGAGTTTCGACGTCGACGTCGGTTTCGGTTTCGGTTTCGGTTTCGGTTTGAGTTTCTGTAACCGTTTGCGTTTCAGATTCGGTTTCAGTTTGAGATTCTGTTTCTGTAATCGTTTGTGTTTCAGTTTCAGTTTCAGTTTCAGATTCGGTTTCAGTTTGAGTCACTGTTTCGGTTTGCGTTTCAGATTCAGTTACAGTTTGAGTCACTGTTTCGGTTTCTGTTTCAGATTCAGTTACAGTTTGAGTCACTGTTTCGGTTTCTGTAGGTGTTTGTGTTTCGAAACGGGTGTCTGTTTGAGTTTGACTCTCTTCAGGAGCATCATCTTTTTCTACTTGACAACCATTTATGGCAATGGCCAATAACGTTAAGTTTAATGTAGTGATAAATTTCATATAAGTCAGCCCAGTTTTAAGTTTTAAGTTTTAATAGATTTAAATATTAAATATTAAGGATACATAAATCTTTTATAAAAACTTAAACTGAGAAGGGTTTAACATCAACTTGAGGATATTAGTTAAAAGTGAGAATAAAGTTTAAAAGATGTGACAGAGTGTCATATCGATAATTAGAAATAACCTATCTATACAGTTCAAATTTGTTACACGGTGTAATTCTTTGTAAGGGTGCGCTTTAATAGTAAGCATTAAAAACAAGAAATAAATGAGAGTAAATTGAATCAATTTCAAACTGTCTTTTCAAAAACACGAGAAACAAAATCAAAAAAAATGAGAAAAACCAACGTGCCTTTTCAGGAATGGTTTTTCTCATTTAACCTATAATTAATATATTTTAATCACATGTTTGCACGTCATTATTCATACCCAAATCAGTCACTGCACCACATGATGTGCCACTTGTGCTTGATGATGTGTTTTCTAAAGTTACGGGGTATTCACTTTGGTTATCAAGTGCAATATTGTCCGCTGCAAATTCTGGCGGTAATTGTACTGAACCAGACAACCATCTGTGACCGTATCGAATCCCTCCCACTTGAATATTAATGCCTGAATTAACAGTGGTTGTGCCATCTTTAATTGTAATGTCATGTCCATTACCTCCTATGTAAAACGATGGCGTGTTGCCAATTTTTTCAATCACATTATCTAAAATGGTCACTTCAATGTTTGAGTCATTTCTATACACATCTTCTGAAATTAATGGTCCAACAGATGTGTCGCCGCGAGAGTTTAATACGGTTGCATTTGAGCCTACCCAAAAGCCAGATTCATTGCCAAGTACGGTTGCGTTATCAACAAATTTTTCACCACGCGCCCATCCAATGGTGACCCCTGATCGCATGAATTTCACTTTGGAATCGATCACTGATACGTTGCCTGAATCTTTGGTTTCGCCTGTTGCGTAATTTAAACCATCTGCATAAGAGCGAATGCCATCTTCTTGTAAACTAAAATGATAATTTTCTGTTTGCTCATCTAAGTTAAATCCCCAAACCGTTAAGAAATCAACATTATCTGCATCTGTGCCTGTCCCGGCTTCTGCTAGCACCGCATTCACCGTACTAAGCTCACCTTCAACATAAACCCCTTCAATTAATACATCGTTGCCGCCTTGTACAAACACACCATGACCGTAAGCGCGCATATATAAAGCAAGATCTTTTAAGTGATTACGTTCGCCGCGCAATAACACCCCTGCGTGTTTTCTATGATTGAGCACTCGTGTTGAACCTTTACCAAAAATATCACCATAACCATAAGGGTATGAACCTCTTACCGTTACGCTGAACCCATCAATTAAATTATCTTCACCATCCATAATAATGGATTCAGCTGTTTGATAAGGGGCGATATTTCCGATGTCGACTATGGTTAAATTTCTGAACTGGTTGTTATTACCCACCACATGAAATTCCCAAACAGCCAGTCTGCCAAATTGACGAAAGACATTGGTGTCGTATTCAAATGTGACGCCATCAAAAATAAATGTATTGTTTGATCCTGTAAAAAGTAGAACCGATGGATTTGAAAATAATAAACCTTCACCCACATTGCTGGTGTCTAATTGATACGTACCTGGTTGCATTTTGATGCAGGCATCACTGACATCTAAATATTGCGCAAGCGCTTCAAGTGAGTTTATTTCAGTACAGCCTTGTGGTGTATTTGCATCGCTAACATCCACAATGTCTAACCAATTAATATTAACGCCACCGGTTATTATATTTAAACGCAACGTATGATCGCCCTGACTTAACAACCCAAGATTAATAGTTTGGGTGTCCCATACTTGCCATGCAGTTGTAGATCGCACTAAATGGTTGCCTACAATATTGCCATCAATTAACGCATTTAAGTGTGATGAATCATTGGGTGTGGCTAATCGAATTTGCGCTTCATAAACACCGGTTGATTCAACACTAATGTCATATTCAAGCCATTCACCATCTTCTGTCCATGCGATGTTATAGCCGCAATCAGTGTCTTCACAAACTTGAATGTCTACGCCTTGATCGGTTCTGAATACACGACCTTTATTTAAGCCTTCTGTATCAAAATACCGTCCAAAATACTCAGCTTCAATTCTTGCTGGTACTGTAAAAATAGAGGGAATTTCAACTTCTGTTTCTGTTTGAGTTTCAGTTTCAGTTTCAGTTTCAGTTTCAGTTTCAGTTTCAGTTTGAGTTTGAGTTTGAGTTTGAGTTTGAGTTTGAGTTTCGGTTTCGGTTTCGGTTTTGGTTTCAGATTCGGTTTGAGTTTCAGTTTCAGTTTCAGTTTCAGTTTCAGTTTCTGTTTCTGTTTCTGTTTCAGTTTCAGTTTCAGTTTCAGTTTCAGATTCTGTTTGAGTTTCTGTTTCTGTTTCTGTTTCTGTTTCTGTTTCTGTTTCTGTTTCTGTTTCAGATTCAGTTTGAGTCACTGTTTCGGTTTGCGTTTCAGATTCAGTTACAGTTTGAGTCACTGTTTCGGTTTCAGTAGGTGTTTGTGTTTCAAAACGGGTGTCTGTTTGAGTTTGACTCTCTTCAGGAACATTATCTTTTTCTACTTGGCAACCATTTATGGCAATGGCCAATAACGTTAAGTTTAATGTAGTGATAAATTTCATATAAGCCAGCCCAGTTTTAAGTTTTAATAGATTTAAATGTTAAATCTTAAGGATACATAAATCTTTTATAAAAACTTAAACTGAGAAGGGTTTATCAACAGCCTTGGGTTAATAATAAAAAATGAGAATGAGTTTTAAAACAAATTACACCGTGTCACCCATAAAATAAGAAATACACTAAAAATAAAGCCATCAAATGTTATGTTTTGTAATTTTTTTGCGAACGTTAAAGCGAATATATAATGCATTATAAATAATAAGAGTTAAAAAAATTAGCAACTAATACTGCTATTAACGAATGATGATTTTATCTTTTAAAGGACTTTTTATATTTAAAAAAGTGACACTTTAATTATCTCTTCAAAAAATATCATCCAAAAAAAAGCCATCTAAAAAGATGGCTTTTTTAATTCAAATACAATTTACGATTTCAATGCACCATATACGGTTTTACTGCTTGGCAATCGAATAGCAATTCGCTCTTCTGGTATACCTTGCATGGCCATTAATGTTCGACAATACGCCACTAATGTTTCGTCAAGTGATATGTCGGCGTCAGCCATTAATCCCGTTGTGGAGTTAATGCCCGATGCGCGTGCTATGCGGATACCTGAATTATCCCATGCTTCCACACCACCAACCACTCCAGCTTTTACGTTTGAGCCAAACATAAAGTTGGTACAATGACTGTTGTGATGATCACGCCCACCTTCTGAATTTCTGCCAAAGGTTCGACCAAAAATATCGTAAGTGGCAAAGTTAATATCGTCTTGTAAGTTTTCGGTTTTTAATAAATCCCATAACTGAACGATGGCATTAGTTTGTTCAATACTGGCTGCAACCTCACCACTTAAATCGGTATCACTATGGTTATCGCCACTGAATGCATATCGGATGACAACCACTGGCGCTAGATTGGCTTTTATTAATCCGACAGATGCCAATGCTTGGTCGGTATTGGTTTCACCGGTAATACTGCTTAATAAATCCCCTAACTCCTCTCCTAAAATTACCGCTTGCGAACGTGATAACGCATGAGCATCTAGAAAGTTCATTTGCGCCGTGCTGCCGTTTTGTTTGATATCACGATACATTGAGTCAATTGTATTTTCATACAAACGCTTCATATTATTTAAATCTACGCTTGCCTCGCCACCTAAAAATAAATTCTTAATATCAAGAGGTGAATAACGGGTAATGGCGATGCCTTCATTTTTAAGTGTCGCTAAGCCTCGGCCATTTCCCAACACCATCGGTGTGGTTAATAAGCTGTTATGGTTCAGTGAATTTAACTGCATTTCTTGCATTAATGCAGATTGAATTTCTTCAACCCCACGCCCGTTTACTGCCGTTAAACCACCATGCACACCATGTACATTTGGACCTTCTGGATGCCCGTTGGCCGCTGTGCGTAAATGAAAGAATCCTAAACGCTCACGTAAGTCTTCTGGTAAATACGACAAATATCTTGCTGCATCCACTTGAGTGTCACCCAAATTAAACGAAGCCATCTCTGAAAAATCCAGAGCAGTCACATCGTTACCATTTATGGTGCCTAACACGCCTGTGCCTAATTGTGCTGTAGTGGGTCTTTCAATGGTTGATAATGCATTGGATGCATCAGATGAATACGTACCCGGTGCATAACAATTGATAGACTCACCATCATCGCTCATGGCTAATATTAATTTTTGATCTTTTGCTTGTGCGGCGTATGCAGGCATAGCGCCACTTAATAAAAAGCCGACAGGTAAACCTGTTGCCATAGAGCGTAATGAAAATGCAGCTGCGCCACTCATGCCGTTTTTTAATATATCGCGACGACTTATGTTTCGATTAAGCTTGGGTGCATTTGTTTTTTTATTTTTACTAAATATGTTTTTCATAATTAAAACCCTATCGACATAACACTTGGCGCTGAACAGGCAGCAATCCAAACTTGTTTTAGTGCAGTGGCTCTATTTGAACCTAAACCACAAACCACACCGTCAGCATTTGCATCTACTATATCTTGCCCAGTGTCCGAACAAAGCGTTCCGCTTCTATGAATGTCATACATTTTTTGCAAAGAATCTTTAAAGATATCATGCTGAGCATGAGAAGGCGGATATCCCAAAATAAACGACGTCATGTTTTCTATGGACGTGGTTTCATCATTTTGATCAAAGAATTTATTGTAATTATTATTACCGTCTACTCCTGCGTTAGCCGCCACCATATAGCTTTGCGTTTCTTCGCACAGTTGGTTGTAACCCGAAGTTAAAAACGGATCTAACGTGACCGCTTGAGTTAAAAATAATGCACCGCGAGAAAATTCGTCTTGCGCTAACAGCCCAGCTTTTTCTTGAATATTCGCAGACAGATTACATAAATCTGTTGAATTCGATTCACCGACACCGTTTGCTGTACGTACTTGTTTTAAACGCACTTGCATGTTTTGGCAGAAGTGATTCGTTCTATTTAATATCACTGCTGGCGCAGGCTGAATGCCATCTATGTATTCGCTGTAAGTCACCAATGGCGATGAGAATAATTCTAAAATCAAATCATCTAATTGATAATTACTCGAAACAAATGCACTGACTAAACGTTTAAATTCATCGCTGGTTTGATCACATTGCGTTGACGTTGCCCAGTTACATAATTTGGCTGTCCAAGCTTTTGCAAAGTTTGGATGATCGTGAATGGCTTGGGCTAAATCGTACATGTCATTTAATTCACTGGTTGCACCAAAAAATGCAAACGCAGCAGGTGTGTCGCCCATAGTATTTAAAGCACGCGTACCATTGATGCCATAAGTATTTCTAAACACTTGCCCCATTGGGTCCATGAGTCTGTGACAGGCAAAACATTCATCTGCGCCCGCGTGTTCCACATCCAACCCTGAAAGATCACCTTCTTCAGTTATGTCCCCTGCTTCAAAAGTTAAACCTGTACCCACAATCATTGCTTGGTTGGTGGTTACCCTAAATTTATTACCCACATTACTGTCCCAGTTTTGGAAAAAAGGAATGGTGGTTAAAAAGCCAACACGTGGTGATTTAAATGCAACAGAATCACCATCAACAAGGGCCCGTAAGTTACCGGCCGTTGCTGGGTCACCTAAATTGAAATAAGCCTGAGTATCACTTTTGGTAAACGTAATTTGACGCCAGTCATCAAAATCGCCATCTTCAAAATACGAATACTGTCTTAAAATACCTGGATTTTCTTCATCGCGTAAAAACGGACGACGGTTTTGGTAATCGTGATAGGACATCGCCACTAATACCGATGTGGTCACATCCCAAGTAGTGGTGGTCGCAATTTCTCTGAAGTCTCTGCCGTCTTTTACAATGCGCAAAGCAGTACGAACAAAACTCTCTTCAAGGTCAGCAATCATTTCTAAGCCTAAGAATCCACCCAGAGCTAAGTTATTACTTAACGCATCCAATGTTGCAACGTACCCACCGTCGGTGCCTGTGTTTTCTTGTTGTAACGTTAACTGTAAAAAGTCGCTGATTTTTGCATCAAACTCTGACGTTAACATCCATTGCTGGATCATTGAGCGAAGCTCAACTATGTCTAAATCGCCGTTATCATTTAATCCGGTATTCATTTCAGCATCAGTGACTGCACCACCATGTAAAAAGGACTTCACTTTGTTTAAAGAAGAAAACCCCGTTAATGATACAAATGGCTCAGCATCTGGATCTTCAATATCTACATTGGTATTGGCAATTTCTTCTACCCAAGCTTCAAAACATTTAAATTGGTCATCGGTTACGCCGTCAGAACCCACTGGCATTTTGTTTGAACATTGACTTCCAGAATGAGGGCTCACTAATTTAAGTAATAAAGATTCACTTGGGTTAGCGACATCAATGACTTTTTCTTCGGAACAGTTCGAACTTACCGACGCGGTATCATTAAAACGAATCGCTAAATCTTCAATAGAACCGGTTAAGGATATTTTAGCTGCCTGGCTTGGTGTCACACTATGACACGCGGAGTTTGTACAGTTAAGATCCGACAATAAGGTTTCCATCGTTGGACAGATATAAGCACCTGTGTCTGTATCGGTTTCTGTATCAGTGATCGTTTCTGTTATATCGCCATCTGTTGGCGCACCGTTAATGGTTAGCTCATGAATCGATAGCCATTTATTAGTCGAACTGCCAGTTTGCACGATTTGAATATACTGTGTGTTTACCTGATTTAACTCTATGGTCATCACAGCAGAACCCACGCCGCTTGCAATGGCGTCGCCCCAATTTACACCGTCATCAGAGATGTAAACTTCATAGCCTTGCAGGTAATCATCTACGCTTGCACCCATGTCTAAATCAATGGATTCAATCAGGTATGCATCTTGTAAATCAATGCTGATCCATTGCCCTGGTGTTTGAACTTGCTTAGTTGCCCAACGTGTAGTGATGTCGCCATCAATTAATAGCCCTAACTCTTCAACATTTCTAGATGCATTTAAGATCCAATCAGCACTTGGCAGCTGGGTAATTTCAACTGGAGTCTCAGTCTCAGTTGTAGTTTGAGTCACTGTGCTCGAAGCTTCAGTATCGGTGTCAGTTTGTGTGGCTTCATCAGTATTAGTAACTGAATCTGTTTGGGTATTTGTAGCAATATTATCGCCGGTTTGTAATTGAGTAGGTTCACCACAACCTGCCAAAAACAAAAACACACAAAAGCTGCACAAATATTTAAATAGAGTTCTTAATTGAGTTTGCATAATTATTATTCTTAGGACTAAAAAAGAAGCATTAAGTATCATGCAAAACCCCAGCAGTTACTTGTTAACTTCTGTTGAATTGTGTTCTGTTTAACAAACCAAACACAATCAATTTTAAAGAATGAGACTCAGTTGATATGTGACAGAGTGTCACAGAGGGAAAAAGAAATATATCTATATGCATAGAATATATCTAACAGAGTGTAACATTTTGTGAGTTTTTTTAATGAGACATATTTAAAGAAAATCAGCTATATAAAATAGATTTATTTACAAAATACAACTATAGACAAGAACTATAGACAAGAACTATAGATAAGGAATTTTAAGTTCCCAAATATATTTACAGGATCATCTAAATTCAGAATTTTTAAATATAATTCCTCCTATAATTATTACGATAAAAAGTCAGTGATCGGATTTATTTTTATAATTTTATTTATGACAAGTCATAAATTTTTAAAAACCTAAATTTATGAACAGACATGAAAGGTTTCTTTAAATTTTTGTAAGTTACGAAATTAGAAAGGGTTAAGTAGTGAGCCGAATCTAGCCATGTGATTCAGGTTGAAGTTCGGGCTATTATTTATGCCAAATCCATCATATGCCAGACTCCCTCGCCCTGCTTTAATTTCCTTACTAGCCATTATTTATCATCCGATTTATTTTTAAAAAACTTAAAAATATTGACAAATCCTGAGTTATCAAATGCAATACCATCATTTTCAGCAGTTACCGAATTGCCGTTTAACTTAGTTACAGCAGAGAGAAGAATGGCAGAAAACAACAATAATCCGGCTATACCTAA
Source organism: Marinicellulosiphila megalodicopiae (assembly GCF_045862395.1). NCBI lineage: Bacteria > Pseudomonadati > Pseudomonadota > Gammaproteobacteria > Oceanospirillales > Marinicellulosiphila > Marinicellulosiphila megalodicopiae. The sequence goes on along the minus strand of NZ_AP023087.1, from coordinate 1,381,442 downwards.
TGACCAAATAAATGTTTAAAATGTTTGTTCGGGTGTCATAGTCAAGAAAATTTTTGCCTGTAAAAAGCCCTGATGCAGGTTGATGATCTTTTTACCTGTATAGCAGGTTTTTAAAACGTTAGTTTATATTTGATTGATCATCTCACGTCTTTTTATTTAATACACTTAGAGGCAACGCTTAATTTTATACCACCCTTCTAATTTAAGTATGGCAATTTTTTTATAAGCGTCATAATAGATCATCGTCCTGGCCGGGATGAATACCTATTTTCCGTAGGGGCAAATTCCTTTTTCGCCCTGACTGTCATCTTTTTAAAAGGCACCTTTTAAATAGCACTTATTTAATCGCACTTATTTACAAATAAGCTGAGAATTCAATTGTTTGGCTATCCAGTATTTGATCACTTTCAATTGTTAATGTTGGGTTTTCACCTCCTGTTTCAATTATAAATTCACGACTTTCATTAGGTAATAGTCCTTTTAACGATGTTTCGGATCGAATTGAATCTACTGTTGGATACGCGTCATAATAAATGGGCGCGATGCCTTGGTTGGTAATTACTACTCTTGTTTTTATATCCGATGCTTCAAAAATATCCACATTAAATTTATATCCCATTGATTGACTTGCTTGTTCAATTCTTGCCACACTTTGATATTCGAACTGATCATTGCCAATAATATAAGATAAATTATATAAGCTTGAAAACGTTTCAAAATCTGTGCCCCAAGGACCATTGGGTAATGTTAAAACATTTTTTTGATCGTAATTGCTGTAATAATTAAATTCGCCACCTTGCATATTATTTTCATAACGATCATTCCCAAAAAACAACCATGACGCTCGATTATATTCGCGATCAGTTTCAGAGTGGGTTTCATGCATAAACGAATCATCAAATAAACCAAAGTCTAACTCTAATAATTCATTTTGATTTGCAAAAGGGGAATATTCGTCACTTGCTGCATCAATTGAAATTGACCAAAGTGTGGTTTCAAAACTATCATTCAGATGATTTAAAAAGTTTGTTTGAAATTGCTTACTTGGAAAATTCACACCTAAATCTAAAGGCCCATCATATAAATGATATTCACTGTACGAGCCAAACCCCACTTGGATCTTTGCAAGTCTTGGATCCGCATCATAGCGATTTGAAAACACTTCAAAAAACTCTAAAGTAAAATCTTCTAATCCTGAAAAACTCCAATCAGGTAAAAATGTATTTTGTGATTCAACATTGGCATACGTTAAATTATACTCATCTTGATTGACTATATATTCAGGCACCGACACAACGGTTTCACCTGGGTAGGTATAACGAAAACGCAAAACTAATTGATGCCCTCTATTTTCAACTTTATTTAATAATGCATCAAATTCAGACCAATCATAAACGCCTTCTGATTGAATCACATCGCTATAAATTAAATAAGAAAACTCAAGTTGCACAGCATCGCCAAGTTCTTGTAACGCATTAGAATTAGACTCCCAAAAAACGATTCCAGTCATGGGTTGTACTTTTGTAATGCTGGCAGACAATGGCACCGACAAATAATTTTCATTCACTGTTACATCGGTTTGGGTTTGGGTTTGGGTTTGGGTTTGGGTTTGGGTTTGGGTTTGGGTTTGGGTTTGGGTTTGGGTTTGCGACTGTGTTGCAATGTTTGTATCAGTCTGCATGATGGTATCGATTTCAGATTGAGTCTCTGTGCCCGTTCCAATGATCGTTTCAGATTCAGTCTCTACATTTATATCGGTTTGAGTCTGAGAGTCATTTGTTTCTGAATGATCGGTTGTCGGTAAAGATTCAATACACCCATTTAATAATAGAATGAAACTTAGAAGAGCCGTGCCAATTAGTTGATTGCGAAACATTTGAATTGTCATCATAAGTTGCCAGTTTTTTGATAAATTGAATATGACAGATAATACTTAATAACCTATTGGAAAAGAACTGTATGACACAAGATATTACAGTTTTTAGACAGTTTATAATTTAAGTGTGATCAATGCCCTCAAAATATAACAACATGCAAGATAGATTGGGGGTTGAGTTAAATGAACCTTTCTAAAGAATTGTAAAATAAATTAATTAACTATTGGATTGAGTGTCGATTTCAAATAGAGAGGGCGACCCTAAAAATTGATTAGACTGCATGTCTTTTAGGCGATATGAAAAAGAGTAAAGAAATTTACTTCGCTATTGACGGTTTTTTTCTAATGGGTGAACTTAATATTTTCCTTTTTGTAGGTCGTATGCTTGCTGCGACAAAACTAATCATTTTTTGAATGGCAATTTTCAAACTAAAATCCCATTCCTAAGAAAGAGGCAGTGCATAATAAAAAGTATTGTAAATACAAGCGACTTGCCCGCTATTATTTCTACAAACTAGCTAGCTTTGTCGCAGCAAGCTAGCGACCTACATATATAGCCGAGCCCAAACATGACAGTTACTTTAATTTTATTTTTTGGTGTGAGCTAAGCGACAGTAAGTCGATCGGTTAAAAATTTGAAAATAAAGACTGATATGTAACATGTAAGATCTGATAAATTTACGTTACATATTTATTAGGTGCATACTGGCCAATGCTTTTTAATAAAGCTTTCTTGTATTGATGACTTACTTCGGATAAATACTCTTTCTTTAGCTGATATTAAAATCTCTTGATTAATGCAAGCTACCATTTTTCTTTGGTTCATTTCAAAATGTGGCATATTTTGAGAGTGTGTGGCTAAGAAAAATGACTTTGGTCCCATAGGCAATATTATTACACAACTTTTATGTGCTAAATTATTGGGCTTGAAAATTAGAGGGTTGTCTGAAGTAATAATTTCACAATCAGTGGAAATTGTGGCAAAAACCCACTGCATATTACAAAGATCTCTTACAGCACGCTTATTTTCAATAATACTTGGCAGCTGATCTTTTGCTGAAATTATATCCATGCCTACTTTTGCAAAATTATTACAAATGGAATCAACGTTATTTGGAGTCCGAATATATTGAGCCAGTATGTATTTCGCCCATAATTCAGAATCCTCTTTAGATAAAATTTTCTTTCGTGGGTTCTGTCCATCAAACTCGTTAAAGAGATTAATGAACTTAGCTGCCTTAGTATCTAGGGGCATGAAGAACTTTTTTTCTACTTGTTCATATAGATTTGACTTATATCCGACAGATGCTGTTGAAAGACTTTTCCAATATAACTCTCCTTTCTTTTTTTCCCATTTTGCAGAGCAGATAATACCATCTCTAGCCCATCTGCGTAGATAAAATTGGGGAACATAGTGATCTTTACTCATCGATTTATCCAAACACTTAACGAGGTTGTAGAAAACCAATTCCTTCAACACTCATTTTTAATTTAATTAATTTCAAACAGTATATTCATACTCTAATCACTTTTAAAATGTTAATTTCACAAAAATATATTTAATTTGATTATCGTCATTTTTTTGAAAGTTCGATACATTCAAAAACTCTAGACATATTAAAATTAAGAGAGATTAAAAAGATTGTAGATTTTAAGGGAGAGGAATGGCAGGGAATGAAATTAAGCATAAATCAATTAACTGAATTACGACTATTTCACTAAAAACCTAGTCGTTTTTTAATTTCCCTACAACCTGAACGCCTCACTAAGAGTCAAATAACAGTCGGTTAAAATAAGCGACGCTGAAGCAAAAACCAACTGTTATTTTCCCTGCTTGAGTGCCTTGTTAGGTTTTATTATTTTCATGTGCACCAGCAGTTTTGTAATATGATTCCCGTAGAGATGGAATTGGATTGCCACCACCCGCTTGTTTGTAGTGCCTTGTAAGCCAAGTGATCAGATTGTGTTTCATAACAATTTTTGAATCTGCAAATTCAAAACGCTTTGAATGAAAACTTCTACCTTTCTCGTATGTATCAAATTCCTCAATTGTCACTGGCTTATCATCAATATTGTAGATTGTTGACTCGGAACCGTAAACCACACCATTTGTTTTGTTGTATTTGTTATTCAGGAACCAACGATCATTCTCACACATTCTAATGAGACTATTAAGGTCATCCGTCAATACCCACTTGCTAATAGCTTTATGTAGAAGCATGTCTCTTAAGACGAGCAATAAAGGAAGGACAACAAAAGTGAAAGCACCAGCTCCCATTATCTTAAATATAGCCATCCATGAAATATCAAACATCTGCACGATCTCTCCTCAGTTCATAACGAGCCTATAGAAAAATTAACTTTCTTCAACGCTCATTTTTAATTTAATTAATTTCAAACAGTATATTCACTCTCAGAACATTTTAGAAACGTTAATTTCACAAAATGGCATTTAATTTAAACATCATAATTTTACTTCAATTACTTCCAACCATTTTAAATGAACCACCAAATTATGATACATTCAAAAAATCATAAAATGGTTAATGATCTGAATTATGAATATTTTACTGAAAAATCACTATAAAATAAGTGGACTTTTTATTTTATACAGCCTAAACGCTCGTGAAATATATTGATTGACTTTTTTCATTATTGTCTTTTTAAGAAAAAATAGGACAATGTATGACGTCAGATTTAATGCGCTGTTTATGTTAATTCAATTCGGAAATTTTAGCTCTTTTTTTAACTTTACAAACTGGTTTGCAAAGTCAACGGCTACAGCCCTATTTTCAATAAGACTAACTGTTTCATTATTGTATTGCGCTTTATTTGTCCAATTATATGAACCGTGAATAACTCTATTAAGATCAATGACGCAAAACTTATTGTGCATCAGTTTTCGATTACTTTCAGGTACAAGATATGTTTCAAAATAACTACTTAGTTTTGTAGATAATTTTGAGTTTATTTTATCTCCATTAATTATAATCTGAATATTCAGTCCTTCTTTCGACTTTTTATATAGAAGGTTAGCTAAATCCTTATCAGTGAACCATGCTACAGCAACCCATATTGTGAACTTTGCTTTAGTTAATTCATTAGTCAAAAGGGATTTAATATCATCAAATTTGGAAATAACATTTAAACGTTCATTGGAGTCTCGAATATTACTAAGAATAACTTCAAGCTCAGTATTTGGGTATTTATACGCCATTTTTTCGGCAATGGATAAAATTTCAGCTGGCGATAAATGACAGGTTCTAGAGTGGATATAATTCTTTTTACTTACAAATGCTTCAGATATATCACCTTCTTTTAAACCATAACCAACGCTTATTAACGGCAAGTTATTTGCTGACTCACTTACTAAGTTGTTAGTTATAATTTTAAGTAATTCGTTTGCAGTTGCAGGAGATATTGTAATTTTTGCTTCTAATTTTGAATTTGGGTCATCACTTAAATCTTCAATAAGATCTGATACATTCAGTAATTCGGCTTTAAGTTCGTATGCCTCAGTTATTACTTGAATATCTAGATCTATTTTATTTAGTTCAATTACTAATAATTCACTGTCTATTCTCTTAGCAGAACCAACAAATCTTCGAGCTAGATCAAGAAAAGCGTAGACATAAGCAGATTGTTTATCAGGATCATCAGAAGGAGAACACTCCCCTAGTGGAAATTTCTGAATTTCATTAATTAGATGTTTTATTCTATCGGTTAAGGATGCCATGACTCACTCAGATTACGAATAGTACATTACAGATATATACCACAACTGACATTTCACATCACTTACGGGGTTACTGTTAATTTAAAAATTGGACTATACCTGTGAAATTTAATCAAGTCTATTGAGCAAGTGTTTTTTTAACTCGTTGCTTTATTTAATTTTTAATTACAAAATTAAATACTGTGTAAAGCGATGTGGCGCAGGTTGATTATTATCAATGCTGCATAGCGTACTTTTAGATATTTGATTTAAAAATTAATGCATATTTATTTAAGGGATTTTTATTTTATACCGCATAACTAATTATGATGATTAAATAACAGGATCTCGTCTTTCATTGCCAACAATATCCATATTTTTCACACATTACCTTTCTACAATTAAAAATCCTAATTCAATTAAGGTTTAATATGAAAAACTGGACCCATCGCCCGATCAAAGTGCGATACGTATTTGACTTGTTACTGTTACTGTTACTATTTTTTGTCATCGCCTCTGCACCAATGGCAACTGGCGGTCGTGCATGAGTGGGTATCATTTATTTATTTGATTCCTTTTGTGATTCATATTTTATTACATTGGGACTGGATCAAAGCCATCCCCAAACGTTTCTTTCAACAACTTTCCATTGAAAATCGCTTTAATGTGTTTTGGGATTTTTTACTCTACGCATTAATGATCTTTGTGACGATCAGCGGCATTTTAATTTCTCAAGCAGCGCTGCCATTGTTTGGGTTGAATATAAAGCCTGATAGTTTTTGGTTTTTAATGCTCCACATTACATAGGGCGGATTTGGAATGGTTCGCAAGGGCGGATTTGGAATCCGCGCCCTGCGGTTTGATGTGTTTTTTTGCGAATGAATCCGCAACCTACAGGTGAAAATGATGGTTTGTTTTTTTGCGAATAAATCCGCAACCTACAGGTGAAAATGTTGGTTTGTTTTTTTGCGAATGAATCCGCAACCTACAGGTGAAAATAATGGTTTGTTTTTTTGCGAATAAATCCGCAACCTACAGGTAAAAATGTTGGTTTGTTTTTTTGCGAATGAATCCGCAACCTACAATTATTCGTTGGATACGGCATCCATATGTTGATTCGGGATTCATTCCGAAAAATGATGATAGTCACGGACTGTAAGTTCGGGATTCATTCCGAAAAATGATGATAGTGTTTTTTGCGAATAAATCCGCAACCTACAGGTGAACATGTTGGTTTGTTTTTTTGCGAATGAATCCGCAACCTACATTTTGATTTGTCAGGGCGGATTTGGAATCCGCGCCTGTAATTGATTTATTCCTTCCACTAACCTGATGCATAGGTGAGTGCTTTTTGGTAAAACGGTTGGTTTTTTATCAACGCTTTAATCGCTTTCATATGGGATGCTTCAGTGGCAATAAACACAGCAGGATGCCCGTCTAACCATTTTATTTCTTTTACTTTTCTAATAACACATTGCGTGATTCATACGAACCAATGACCCACTCAAGTTGCACACATTCTGGCACTTTAATGTTTTGAATGTCGTCTTTTTTTGGCACTTGAATGAACGCAAACCCTTTTGCATGATCTGGTAATTTTTTTAATGACACAGCCGCTACTGGCAATGCGGTTAAATCCGCCACGATTAAATGACATTGTGCGCAGTAATCGGTATATTTTGTTGGCCCAGGTCCCGCTACGCCTAAAAAATCGCCTATTTTTGCATTTAATGCCTAGTTTGAAGCTAAGCCTTGATGATCATTCACAGCAAAATCAATTGCCAATTCTTTTGTGTGTGGATCAAACGCTCGAATGGTATACGAGCGCATATTTTTTTTGCCTGTCAACAAATTAAATTTCGGTTTGGACTGACCCGATGTTGGAAAAATCAATTTAACATGCGCCCCTTCTTGTGCAACAGGAAAATCACTCAGCTCATCCCCTGTTAAAACAATACGCGTCATATGCTGGCTTAAATTTTCAATTCGACTCACTTGAGTCATTCTCATTTTAGGTCCCATTTCTTATTCCTCTTTGAGTTCAGATCACTTTAGAAGTAGACATTTACATTCAAAAATATCTCACTTCTAAAGTACGATGATTAAGCATGTCAATGATGCTTAAAAATTAAAACGGGCGCCAATGACAACTGAGTGACGCAACACGTTATCAATTTTAAAGCCATCAGTAAAAGAGTCTTGACCGGTTTGCACATCACCGTAAGATGCAAATTGATATTCACCAAATAGCGCGACTTTTTCAGATACATCGAAACTGGCACCTGTACCAATATTCCAAGTAAACGCGGTGCTGGTTTCATCTGCATATGCATCATAGTAGCCATCTTCTTCTCCATCAAATGCATCAAATGCAGCCACGCCTTCGCCACCTAAACGCGCAGTGACACTATTACTTGAAACCCCTAGCCCAGCTTTCACAAATGGCGTAATGGATCCACTTAAATCAAAATCGTAAAACCCTTCAACGGTAAACGACGTACTGGCCACACCACCATTTAAAATATACTCTTCGCCATCACGTGCGCCCGTGCCCATTTGCGTGTCATCAAAGCGGCTTTTTTGATAAGCCAAACGTGCTTCAACACGCAATGTATCACTGATGGCATAACCTAAACCTAAGCCTGCTTGCAAACCTGCGCCGCCATCAAACTCTGCTGGAAAATCCGCATCGGTTGCAATGTTTTGACCAAAAGGCATTGCCGCACTTGTTTGTAAATTGCCGCCTAATTGCCCCGTCACATACAAGCCTTCAGCCAAAGCAAAAGAAGGAACAGCCAGAGTCATCGCAGCACTTAATAAGACAGTATTTTTTAACGTTTTCATACATTCTCCAAAATAGAATATTCAATCATTTCGCTGCCAACGGTTGCTGGCAAAGCGCTTTTGATTAAGTTAATAAGACGGTATGAAATATATCTCTTAATTATTGATCTGAATATATGCAATAATTAGATTTTATAATTCCGAAAAACAGAACAATGATTAATTATTTACGCCATATGGCGGTGTTTACAAAAGTGGTCGATGAACAATCCTTTCGCGCAGCGGCCAAATCACTTGGCCTTGCGCCGTCGCGAGTCAGTGAAACCATTTCAGATTTGGAGAAATTTTTAGGGGTGACGCTTTTCTATCGAACCACAAGAAAACTCAGTTTAACCACCGAAGGCAGTAAATTTTATGAACATGCCGCTCAAGTCACTCGCCATGCTGAGGCAGGCATCAACGAATTAAATGCCACTTCACAAAAACCAGCGGGATCACTTAAAGTGTCGCTGCCTGCATTTTTAACGCATTCCACAATCACCAACGCCATCGTCGAGTTTGCTAAGTTGTATCCTGAGGTGTCGCTGTCATTGTTTTATACCGACCAAGTCATGGATATTGTCAAAGAAGGGCTCGATTTAAGTATTCGAGTAGGCTGGCCAAAAGACAGCTCGATGATGTCGCGTAAATTAGGTGAAAGTAAACGCATGCTCGTGGCGGGCAAACAATACGCAAAACAATTTGCGCAGGTGCAACATCCAACGGATTTAAAAGACGCCGACTGGGTACGATTTCAAATGCGCAACAACACTATTGATTTCACATCAAAAGCAGGCGAAGCCGTCAGTATTTCAGAACATTCAAGAATCAGCGCCAACAGCGCCGAAGCTTTACTAAATTTAGCATTACAAAATTTAGGACTCACAATATTGCCCGAACACGCAATAAAGTCTCATTTAGAAACCGGTGAACTTGTGCAAATATTACCGCAATGGGATTTAAAACCATTAGGTTACTACGCCATATGGCCTGATCAATCACGCAGAGAAAACTTAACATTAATGTTGGTTCGATTTATTGCGGGACGTAGTGAGTGAAAATTAAAAAAGAATTAAGTCAACGCTGAAAGAACATTTTTTCCAAGTAGACCTTGCAAACATGCATCGTTCATAAAAAGTGATTTATAAAATTCGACTCGAATTTATTGAGTGTCATATTTAAATAGATATTAATACTAAAAATTGAAATAAGTGTTTTTCTTGAACATCCATGTATTTAAATTACTCACTTCAGCATATCAATCTTTAACTTTCTAATTTTTAAAATACGCTAGTGCATCAGACCCGTCACATTCGAAATATCACGATTTTGCAACATAAATTGCTCTAACAATTCTTCAGTGCCTTTTTCATCTTTTAATGCTTTTTCTTTACTTGAAATAGGAAAGATTAAATTGACTTGCACTTTTCGCTCTTGAATTTCTAAAACATCGGGAAGTGCATGTCCTGAAAAATCCACAGGCGCTATCAAATAATCGCTCCAACCAAATTGTTTGATATACCAGTTGTCGGCTTCAATGGAATGACCACTGCTTATTTGCTCTTTTGCTTCGCTGTACATCTGTAAATTAGCCAAATCCTTTGCTAATAACCGATTATCACCATTACAGAACATTATAAACATGTGATTTTTATCTTTGGGTAAGGTAAATAATACAAATTGCTTTTCAGTAGAACCTGAAATTGCATTGTAATTAGTTTGTAAAGAATGATCTAAAATCCGTTGCTGGGCTCGAGCACAATTGAATCCATTATCGTAAAAATGCATGGATAACTGCCCTTCGATTGGAAGGTATTTTACAATCCGATTAGCCACTTCACTTTGAAAGTTACTTAACATACTTAACCTCATTTAATGAATGTTCATTTATAAGTTAAGTCAAAAAATTACAAAATGTAAAATTTAGTGGATATTTTGATGAGGGGTTGCTGAAGATTTCTCATTTTTTAAGGTGCAGGCATAAAATTGTTAAAAAATTGAAAATTGGGCGATTTCTCGCCCAAAGCAAGTTTAAACTTTACGTTTTAATCTCATAACCATTGCAAATATCGCTAGTATCCACAAATAAATATGAGACAACCCACCTAAACTTAATTCATTATCAACTATTACCAGCCCCTGATCGGGATGAGGCTCGCAGACATAATCAAACTCTTTGGTACTTATTTGAGCAGGTACTCCTGAGTCAGTCACATTTACCGTAAATTTATAATGCTTAGATTGTAACCCACTCGTGTCGGTGCTGTTCATAAACACAAGGGGATCTAGGCTTTGATTTTCTAGTTCTGGTTCTACTGACCACTTAACTGTAAACGTATCGTTTTCATCTTCATCCTCAATTGCAGCAAATACCTCAACGATATCTTCGCAACCATAAATAGATTGAATACCTGCTATCAATACAACTTTAGGTGCATGATTAGCTTCAGCTATTGGCTCATCTTCTATTAAGTTAGGATCTGCTGCGCAGCTAAAATTGTATACTTGAGAATGCGTTTTAATGGGCGCGCCATTATCAGTCACAACTGCAGTTATTTCGAATTGCTTTTCAGTACCATCATTGATGCTTGAAGAATTATAAAACTCTAACGGATCAGTGCTTTGATTTTCTAATACTGGGTTCGTTACCCACTGAATCTGATGCATGTCACCGGCATCTACATCAGTCACTGTGGCAACAATATTAATGGCCTGCTCACAAACACCATCACTTTGTAGTCTGATATCCTCAAGAGAAATCATCGGTTGATTATTAATTACTTCAGCCGTTGTAGCCTTGTATGGATTCACTTTTGAATAATTACCGGCCATGTTTCTAGTAAAAAACTGAAAATAATAATCAGTTTGTGGAATCAATCCATTCACATTATAAGTGTCATTAATTTCTAAAAAAATAACAGTTGCACCATCAATCTCATCACCATTTTGATATTGTTTTGTCGAGTCCGGTGTAGATTCAATATAAAAATCAGATTGTAAAATCATGACCTGATTAATATTATCAGGGTTATCCCATTCTAAAAATACTGATTGATCTGTTTGCGTACTTATAATGTGACTGACAGAGTTTGTCGGCAAAATATTTTCACGACGAGTTAACGTAATATCTGCACAAGAAGAATAGCTCGCATTTTGACTTAATTTTAATGTACAGGATGCACATTCAATATCAGGAAAAGTAATACTTTGAGTATTTAATCCTTTAATGTCGGGTATATTTTCAACTAAAGTATAAATAATATTTTCATCTGTATTATCAATTAAATACATTTCAAATGGGTCATGTTGAATACCCACCGAATACAAAATATCAACCGTTGAGTTAGACTCAAAGATTGCATGATAAGTCCCTGGCACATCACAGGTTACACCATTTGTATTTCTGGGTATCACATTCCCGTCTGGTTTTAAGTAGATATGTGCCGACACTATTGATGGCATTATTACCAAAATCAAAGGTAGAAAAAAAGTAATGATTGTTCGCATTTTGATTATCCATTCAAAAAAAACAAATTATATAAAACTATCAAGTTTTATATACAGCGTTTCGTCTCATAATTGAATATTAATAAATTTAACAACCAATTTTATGTGCGTATGGAATATCTAAATGTCTAATATGACTGAATAAAAAGTAATTTGTATTTTATCAATTTATTTTTCTAAACCAATACATTCAATATTTGAATGGGCTCAGGAACTACATCATTGCACTTAATTTATGGATTACAGAAGGAGTACAAACTATTATTCACTGTATGTTGAAATTTCATAAAAAAGGCCTTTGCCCGAAAGCAAAAGCCAAAAATAAATAATTTATATAACTCTATTTATTATGTAAAAACTAAATCAATTCTTACACTCAGTAATTCACATAAAACATAAATACTGAGCGTAACCTTGACTATGCTCAACTCATACTACCAACTATTAAATTGAAGTTGGAAACTACTCGATGCCTGTTTAACAAGAATATAATGATCACAATTATTCGTACCAGTATTGATGCTTGTATACGAATTCAGTGTTTGCATAACATTTTCTTGAACAACACCATTACAGTTTTGTACATCATACAAAATACTTCCACTACCACTCCAAGTGCCTAATTGAAGATTACCCGAATTGTGGCCATATTTAATGCAATCGCCTTGTGTGACTGACAATTGTCCTCCCGCTGAGATACTGACGGAGTTACTTAAGTCGCATGCAAATGAAGTACCTGTGCCTGTACCTGTACCTGTACCTGTACCTGTACCTGTGCCTGTACCTGTGCCTGTACCGACTATCGCCAGATTAACGTTGTCTAGGAAAACATTCGCATTATTATTGCCACTAGAATGAATACCTACGTTAAAGTCTAAACGAGCAATATTATCAGTAGGAACATTTGGAATGTTAAAACTAAAAGTCTGCATTTGAGTCGTAAGATTTACCTCTTCGCGGAAGTAAGATGTCCAAGCGCCTCCGCCCATACCCAAGTTTACTGTCATGACTCGATTGCTTTCAGCTCGAGCTTCAAACGTTAACGTATAATCACCACTTTGAGTAGGTGAGGCAGTGACTGCCTGCACTCCATAAAATACATTACCAGGATTATAAACGGCGATTTGTAATTCATTTCCATCGTAAATATTCTGACCTGAACCACCCTCATTAGCAAAATACTGCCAATTTGTAGCAGACGGATTGTCAAAACTACAATTTGGGATAATATTACTTGTTATAGTCTTGCAATCTTGAGTTCCAGTTCCCGTTCCAGTTCCCGTTCCCGTTCCCGTTCCTGTTCCTGTTCCCGTTCCTGTTCCTGTTCCTGTTCCTGTTCCCGTTCCCGTTCCTGTTTCTTGCTGTAATGATAAATAGACATTATCAAGAAAAACATCGGCAGTTTCGTTTAAACCACCATTCGCACCAACATTAATATCTAAGCGTGCAAGATTATCAACTGGAACATTTTCTATTACCCGAGTAAATGATTGCATTTGCGTAGTGAGTGCAATTTCTTCACGGAAATAGCTCGTATAATCATTCCCACCTTCACCGAAATTAACCGTTATATTTCGATCGCTTTCTGCTCGTGCTTCAAAATTAAGGATGTAAGTTCCTGCTTGAGTTGGTACTGAAATCACAGACTGTGCATGCCAAAATTCATTACCGGCATTACCAATATCAATTTGCATTTCATTTCCATCAAATACATTTTGAACCACCGCAGATGAATTAGCCATCGCGATCCAATTTACTGAACTTACGATACTCATGTCACAATCAGGTACCATATTATCAGATTCAGTTTCACAGCTAGTCATTTCAACACTAAGATCTAAACCCACAACAGTGGTAGGTGTAGGGAATGTTTTACCAACAGATATCGGTCCGCCATCACCAATTTGACCACTTTCACCTAAGCCCCAGCATTTTACAGAATCATCAGCTAAAATCGCGCATGTCTGCTTATCACTTGCAGAAATTGCAACAGCATTACTTACCCCTTGTACTGGAACAGGCGAAAGTTCAGATGCACCTGTTACAGTATCTTGACCCAATTGACCATGACTGTCAGCTCCCCAGCATTTCACAGAACCATCAATAAGTACTGCACAGGCATGACTTTGACCCACAGCAATATCTATTGCTTCTAGAAGTAAATTATCTACAGTTCTTGCAGTGTGGGAATTGGTTTGTATTAGATGAGCTTGTCCCCAGCAACTTACCGAACCATTCTCAAGAATTGCACACGAATTATAATATCCAGTATCAATATTTACCGCTCTATAATCTATCCCTTGAACCGTGACAGGCGAAGCCTCAAAATGATTTGATAAATCATTATCCCCTAAAGATCCAGAAATCCCATTCCCCCAACATTTAACTTCACCAGTGGAGATGATTGCACAGCTATTATTAAATCCAGTATCCATTTGTGTTACACCTGACAAATCTGGCACTACAACAGGGTATCCATTTTCATTATTTTGAATTCCATCTCGATTATCGCCCCAACATTGTACGGTATCATCATTCATAACTGCACAAACTGTTCTGGATTTAGCAGAAATAGCCTTAACTCCAGTTAGCTCGTCACCTGATGTGGTTTTTACGGTTTTAGGAATTAAGCTATAATGATTATTTGTATTCCCATCACCAAATTCGCCATAGCTAGCAAGTCCCCAACATTTAACTCGTGAATCTGATAATAATGCACAACTCGTTGAGAGTCCCACTGCGAGCATAGTGACATTACTCAAATTAGGCACTAACTGTGGTGTCGATACGAAATGAGAGGTTGTAATGCTGTCTCCAAGCACGCCAAATGCACCACTGCCCCAACATTGCACTGTTTTATCTTCTAAAATAGCACAGCTTCTGCTATACGCCATATCAACACTCTTTACAGGGCTACAAGCACGATGGGTTGCAGTCGCTCGACTTCCACTGATACAACTGTCATTTTCCATTTCGATTACTTTGTTTTTCTTAATGACTTCTGCATCAATTCGACTAGCAGCCAAACCATTTTCTCTACTTAGGTTTTCTAAAAATTCAGCAGGTAATGGACGGAATCGCAAACGTGCATTGATCGTAAACGGTCCAGTATGACCATCAAGTGGAACATCATATTGCTCAATACGCTTTTCAAAAGGTTTTAATGCATTAGAGTTCACAATGCTGTCGGCAATAAATTGAGTCATTACTTTAACTCTTGATACTTCAGGTAATTGAGTTTGCGAGGCTGGATCTCCATTTACATCTAACCCTAACGTAAAGCCATTTTGATAATTCACAAGACCTAAATTGGTGCCGTCAGCTAATATCCCTGAATTCACACCATTATCACGTAAGTTAGCATCCAAACCATCAAATAATTGATAAACACCATTATCCACCTTAATATTAAATCGCTCATCCAATTTCGCGTAAAATGCCCCTAAATCACATTCATATTCTTTTTCACCGTTGGATTCACCACAATGGCTTTTATTATAACGCTCAGGCCCAAATGGATTAAATTCTGTAGCTGCAACTTGGTTTTGTGTGGATAATGTTTGACCATTACTATCTATTATCTCATCTGCTGCATTGTGTGAAAATTGAGTTAATGCACCTGATGTATAAACATTGATATATGGAGAATCTTCGGTACCTTCACCTTTTAACACTTCCAATTCAATCCAAACTTGACGCTCTTGTGATAAACCTGCAGGAATATTATGACCCGCCCCTACGTTTTCTACTGAGATTTTAATTGGCAAAGTGTTAGTTACTGTATCCACTTCAGCTGAGATAACTTTAAAATCCACCGCTTTTTGTAATAGAATTTCACGAGCGTCAAATATATCACCACCATCAAAATCTAAAGTTGAGTTAACATTATCTTTATCCATAAAATCATTGAAAGCTGTTGTTCCAATAGGGATTTCTGAGATATCGAAATTCGCTAGACCATTATTGCCTGGAGCGGTTGGATCAATCGCTGGCAATTCATGAGTTAAGAACCGATCAACACCAATAAAGCGATGATTACTAATTTCTTCAATATCATCAGAAAAGGTTGAAACTTTACCCATTTTGTAGTCACCAGGTTTAGCATCAGGGTCGGTCATGTAAGTTGACATATGACAATCTTGGCAGGTTGTAATTCGTTTCATTTTATCACCAGCGGCATTATAAACTTGAGCACCAGTGGAAGTTTTAGCGGGTTCGCGCGGATTTGCTATATGATTTTCTAATTCTCGTAACCCAGGATCGATAAATGCTGCGTAAGCCAAGTTTTCATCATAAATATCACTATTCTCATCATAGGCATAACGGTGGATACTATCGGTATAATAAGTAAATCGATTATTGCCAGGCTGATTAGCTGCTGAATTGTCTATTTTGACTTTGTTAAACGTATTATCATTATTATTCCACGGGCTATTTAGCCACTCCGAAAATAAATTTTCTACGCGTCTAAATGGGTCTTTATCAGAATCTGCAATATCGGCATTTAAGTCTGGTGCTGGTATACGTACATCATGACAACTGCCACACATTTCACCAGTTTTAATATAAGGCCGTTGCAAGCCATCTTCACCAATATATTTAACATTTTGTAAATTTGTATGTGAAGTAGGGGAAGTTGGTAGTGCCGCGAACTCTGTTACATCTGCTAAGTGAGGGGCAAACATTTGAAATGCACTTGATAAATCGGCAAAAACGCCACCAGCAATTTCATCAAATGGTCCAAAATACATTCGGTTAGATGTATCATTTGATTTGTGGCGCTCAATTAAATAACCACTATTAGCTGTACCCACCTCAAAACCAGGTCGATTATCTATTGCTCCATTGTATATATTTTGTCCATCCATACTATGACAAACAGTACAGGTCACGCCTTCAGTGGCGACTTTTGCATTACTTTTTTGTATATCTGTAAAGTTTTCACTTGTGTCGTTTGCAATATTAACCAATCGTGTATGCGAATCAGGAATCAACGGATTACCATCCATATCTTTATTTCCAATTAGCGTATTTGCATCAAAAACAACATCTTCAAATGCGTCTGTGAGAACGGCTACAGGCGCATGACACTTTTGACAAAATAGTTGATTTTCAGTTCTTAATACACCGTAATCTGCACCATCGGTTCGAGTTAATCGACCATGACCTGCACCAAAAGCATTTTCATGATTTTCAACAGCTTCAAGCGCATGAATAGGTGGACTAATAGATGAATACCCCATCATTGAAGAACGCCATTGTTCAAATTGAGTGCTATGACAACCTGAACATTCATCAGCTGATTGAAAATCGTCCCTTGAATCAACCCAATTTGTACCTAATGGCAAAGCAATAGCAACAGGTGTAACTAGTAATGCGATTACGCCAAATATTACGCTAGATACAAATGTACCTAAATGACTCAAACTATTTTTATAAAATATATTCTCCGATGCATCAAACTTTTTTTTTGCGTTGAGAATTAAATGACTTCCTTTTGAAGCAAACATTTTCTTTCGAAACAACATCCTCTTAATTTTAGTTTTGTTTTGGGAAAACAATATATTTTCCACAATCTTTAAAAACTCCATAACTTACCCTTACCTTATTATTTATATGATTTAAGCAAGCTATACTTTATCCACCAAACCTTTGGTTAAAATTTTAATTGACCAAACCTTTGGTCAAAAATATAGACATGCATATAAATTATAAAGTATGAACATATATAAACATAGTTATTTGTAATAGATTGAAGCGTAATTTAAGTACTATTTTTAAAGCTTATCCAACACTAATTATTTAAAGACAATTAAATATTTAAAATTTAATAGAACTGTAATAAACATGTAATAAATCAATAATATTTCAAAGCTAATTATTTATATCAAAATAGTAAGTTCCAATCTGTTATGTATTAAGTTTATAACATAATTGTTATTAATAAATTATATTTAATATTTTAATCAATTTTTTTGTTACCTGATTGTTAGTATAAAGTAGAAATTAATTTATACTTTAAATAATATTAAGGAATCTCTGATTTAGAATCCTAAAGACTCAATAAAAAAATCTTACAATTTTTTTCTAAAAAACACCCTGAAATTGCGAAAAAACTCGCATACTTCCTAGAATTTGGCTGGTTTGCCAAATTCTAGGCGTAACTCGCCTAGTTCATTTATAAATTCCTCATCATATAAATATTGGCTAACGTAAATAACATCGTCAGCTGTGCCGCATTTTTTGCCAGCCCTTTGTATTTCACTTTTCGAAATCCAAACTGACACTTTACGATTCTAAAAATATGTTCCACCTTCGCTCTTAATTGCGCCTTTATTTTTTCCGTGGCTTTTTTGTCATTGTAAATTGTGCCCGTCCCGTGTTTTTTTACCAATGAACTTGGTCGCTCTGCGATCAGCCATTGGGCTGAAACATCTTTATTTTCTTCACGCTGATCCGCACCTAAATATCCGCTATCACCGTGCAATAAATTATGCGCTTCGGTCACATCATGATGATTAGCCGATGTAAATGTCATGCTGTGCGCCACGCTTGTGTACATGTCGACACCCACGTGCGCTTTCATTCCAAAATAATATTGATTCGCTTTTTTGCAGGAATGCATTTCTGGATCGCGTGCTTTCGATTTGTTTTTGGTTGAAGGTGATGCGTGAATAATTGTGGCGTCCATCAGTGTCCCTTCTTTTAATAATACACCTTGATCAACCATAATTTGGTTCATGGCTTGTTGCATTTTTTCTTGTAATTTATGCTTCTCAAGCAAATGCCTAAATTTTAAGATGGTGTTTCATCAGGAATTTTATGTGTTAATTCTAATCGAGCAAATTGTCGCATGGATGCAATTTCATAAAGTGCATCCTCCATTGATGGATCACTCATCGTATACCAGTTTTGCATTAAATGAACACGAAGCATCGTTTCAAGCGGGTAAGGCTGACGACCTTTTTTATACATTTTTGGATAAAATGGCTCGATGATAGGCAGAAAAACGCCCCAAGGAACAAGTCCTTCCATTTGATTAAGGAATTTTTCTTTTCGAGTTTGTTTTCGTTTTAAATGGGATTCTGCGTCTGTAAAGCTGAGTTGTTTCATGTGATATATAGGTTTTATTTAAAATTAATAGACACTCATATTTTAGCATTATTTAAACAGAGTTTCCTTAAATTAAAAAATGACTAATATTATTTTCCAAATAAAAGAGCCGTTAATTTTTTTAATTTAACGGATCTTATCAATAATTCAAATTTTAGGATTATTGAACATTATCAACTACACCACCATCCGAGATAGCCCAACCAAAAGTTTCAATCAAAGCAGTACGAGCAGTCTGAGCTATTGACCCTGCACTATAGCGACTGCTTCCAGCTCCAAATATTACACCATCTTGTGGCATTTGATTGCTCCATGATACTAATAACAGGTCGTAGTTTACTGTTGAAAGCTCGGTTTCATCAAACATACCATTCATAAATTTAACGCTTGAAATATCCCAAAGACTGATATCTTGATCAAAACCTGAATAGGCAAACATTGAACTCATTTCAGTAACAGAAGATACAACCCAAGCACTTAAATCTTGGTTAAACTGAGTTGCACCATTAAATGCCCCACTAAAGCTCGTCACATTAGATACATTCCAATTTGCGATATTTTGATTAAAATTAACAGCCCCTCTAAAGATTCTAGACATCGACTTTACGGAATTCACATCCCATTTATCCAATGGTTGATTAAAATGCTCTGAGTTATTAAACATTTCATTCATATTGATTACCGATGATACATTCCAGTTATTAATATTTTGATTAAAGCTTTTCGCTTCTCTAAACATTCCACTCATATTAGTTACTTCAGAAGTATTCCAACTTTCAATACTCTGGTTAAAATCAGCGGCTGAAAAAAACATCTCTTGCATATTCGTCACAGAAGCCGTATCCCAATTATCTAAATTTTGATTAAAACTAAACGCATATTTGAAAGCACCTTCCATATTTGTTACTGAAGATACATTCCAATGACCAATATCTTGATTAAATAAATACACCAGTGAAAACATATAGGACATATCCGACACTTCGGATAAGTTTGGGGCGTCAATATCCACAATATTTACATCCGTGCAGCCCATAAATGCTTGATGCATAGACTGCCATTGCATATCCCCCCACTGTTCAATGGACTTTAACTTACTACAATCATCACTAAAATTAATCAGTGGGTACGAGCCTGTTATGCTGATTGAATAAGTGCCAACTTGATCATAGGCATGAACAATGCTGGATGTTATATTAGATTCCTGTTGACCGTCCCCCCAATCTACTGTGAAGTTATAATCATAATCAGAGCTAACCCCTAGTGTAATCTCTTTATCAACTCCACCATCCATATCTGTTTGCCAGGTGGTAATGAACGCTCTGAATTCTTTAACAATAACTGTACGCAAGATATTGCTTTGATTTCCCTGTTGATCGGTTGCTTGATAGGTAATTTCATATCTGCCCGCTATTTGATTATTAACTTCGCCAGAAATAACAACGTTTATATTTGCCCCAGAATTATCCTTAGCCAGTGCACCTAGTTCTTGATAATTTTCACCGATTAATAATTCAATATTATTTTCTCCGATTAATGTAATTAAAGGAGAGGCAGGATCACGAACATTCACTGTGCGTGTCACGATATTTGAGACATTACCTGATGAATCCACTGCCTGATAACTGATGACGTAACGTCCTTTAAGTGCAGCATTCACTTGACCTGTTAGGCTGGCTTGTAGGTCAGTATTGTAATTATCGGTTACATTGACACCTAATTCTTGATATTCAGTTCCCACTTCAATATTAACTTCATTTAAACCAATCAACTCGATACTTGGCGAAATGGTGTCAATAACATTAACAGTTCGTGTCAAAATATTTGAAGCATTACCCGACTGATCCATTACTTGATAAGTAATGTCATAAGCGCCCAGCAAGGTATTATCAACTTGACCAGACACCACCAACTGCAATTCGTTGTCATAGTTATCTGCTGCATCCACACCCTGTTCAGAATATATGTTACCGACTAACAAGTCGGTACTACTCTGACCAATCAGTTCAATGCTAGGTGCGGTAGTATCCAAGACATTTACTGTACGAGTTAAACTTGATTGATTACCTTGGGAGTCAGTGGCGGTATAAGTAAGGATATAAGTGCCGATTACATCATTGATCACTGAGCCGGATGTAACCACTGAAACGGTTCCACCCATTTCATCTTTTGCTATTGCACCTTGGTCGGTGTATTGAGTAAACACAGAAATATCAATCACAGCATTACCATTTAGTGAAATAGTAGGTTTGCTATTTTCTGTTTGGGTATCTGTTTGGGTATCTGTTGAATTTGGTTGATTATTACTACCAACACACGAGGAAATAATAATTAAAAAATTTAACACAAGTACACAATTGAATAAGCGTTTCATATATCCTTCCTTATTTACTCTGAATGAGTAAAAAAACAATGCTATCACAATATATTTTTAATAAAAATAAAAGAATTGGAAGCGTTTCACAAACCTCGACATTAGTAAAAATTCAATCTCAGTCTAATATGATGCATATTTTTTGTTCATAGCAAAAATGATACATGATTTGCATGTCATATATTTATAATTCAAACCTGATAGGCCTTTTGATTTAAACAACTAAGTAATCCAAAAAATTATGGTGATTTTTTTCATTAATTTCAAAATCAACCAATCAACCAATCAACCAATCAACCAATCAATATAGAAATTTTCATCATCTGGCGCAATGAGAGACTTTACTCATTTAATAATTCTTCAATAATTATAAATCATTTTACCTTTGCAGTTGTTAAACCAAATATTAATTAAAACATTATTGGATGCGGACAAGGTCAAATAAATATTGACAGTTTTAGAAATGAAGGATTTCAATTAAAACCACTATAATTATGCAGAAGTTTTTGCTTAATTAAGTCTATGCTTTATTTCGAATAAATACAGGTAAAAGTAATCGGTATAATATTGAGTCAATATTTCAAATAAAAAAATTAGAATTTTTATTGGATGCTTGAGATTCTAAACAAGGGCCACCTTAGTGTTTTATTAAGTTGCTCAATTTTTTTGAAAAAAGCGCACACCCTTTTGGATTATACGCTTTTGTTTTAATTTCTAAACAATTCTAAATTTGTGATTTAAGATTTGTGATTTATAGCTTAAGTTTATTCAATAACGCTTCACTTGGCTTAGCAGTGAATGTACTAACCACAATAATACTAATAAATGCAATAAAGAAACTTGGTAATAGTTCAAAGAAATAATGCCCTTCAAATGATACAAAGTTCTTAACGATAAACGTAGAAAGTGCACCAATTACAATACCTGCAATGGCACCGTATTTTGTTGTGTCTCTCCAAACTAATGAAAGAATAATTAACGGTCCAAACGCAGCACCAAAACCACTCCACGCATAACCCACCATACCTAAAATACTACCAGTATCATTCGCAGCAATCACATACGCAATTAATGCAAACCCAGCAATACCAAATCGGCTGATCCATGCTTTTTTCTCGTCAGACACATTTTTAAATAATGATAAATCTTCTGTTAACGAAGAACTTAACACTAATAATTGTGAATCTGCAGTGGACATTACCGCCGCTAATACAGCTGCTAAAATAATACCGCTGATCCATGGGCTAAATACCGCACTTGAAAGTGCTAAGAAAATTCGCTCGCTATTTCCACCTTCACCTGTCAAACCCGTTAAACCATTAAGTTCTGCATAACCAATACCGACTAGGCCGATACAAGTTGACAAAATCAAAGCAACGATCATCCAAGTCATACCCACTCTTCTTGCAGCAGGAACATCTTCTGCACTTCTAATACCTAAGAATCTAGCTAAAATATGTGGCTGTCCGAAATAACCTAAACCCCATGCCATTAATGAAGCACCCGTTAACAACGAGCCGGTTTTCCATGCAAACGCTTTAGGATTTATTTCTGCAATGCTCACTTCTGATCCTGCAATGGCAAAATAAGCCAGTAACGCACAAAATACTAATGCAAAAAACATCAAAATACCTTGAACTAAATCGGTCCAACATACTGCTAAATAACCACCTAAGAATGTATACGAGACAATCACTAACGTTGTAATGATCATTGCAGTTTGCTCACTTGCATCAAATGTATGTGCAAATAATAACGTGCCACCTTTAAGACCTGATGCTACGTAAAGCGTGAAGAAAAATAAAATAACTACGGCAGAAACTATTTTAAGTACACCTGTATTGTCTTCAAATCGATTGCTTATGTAAGTGGGTAATGTAAACGCTTTAAGCTGTTCACTAAACGTTCTAATTCTTGCTGCAACCACAACCCAGTTGGTATAAGCACCAATAATTAAGCCTATAGAGATCCATAGTCCTTCACTTAATCCTCCAGCAAATACCGCCCCTGGTAAGCCCAACATTAACCAGCCACTCATATCTGATGCACCAGCACTGACGGCTGTTGTCACTGGACCTAACGTTCGCCCACCAATTATAAACCCTTCGTTATTTTTCGTTTTTAACATCGAGTAATACCCGATGCCCAGCATCATAATTAAATACAAGCCAAATTGTGCATACAATAAAGTCATAATTGTCTCCAGTTGATTAATTTTTTCTGGCATAGCGAGCATTCACTAGCCAGCGTGTTTTGAGCAATCTGATTAACATTAACCAGTGCTGCATCTCTCCAAAAAAGTATAAAAACTTACTCAAAGTAAATTTGTAAACTATCAATTTTTTATGCTGACTCATTGAACAACAATAAAAAACTCTTGTCTTAATACAAGTATTAGACAGTGACAAGTTACCCAAAATAAAAATTTATTTCATTTCTCATTAATTTATATGCTATGAAATATTGCTAATAATAAAGCCGATTCCAAACACATAGTTAATGAATATTAAATTCCCTTTAAACCATACACTAAAACAAGCACTAAAAAAGGTTTAATATAAAATGAAAAAAATACACTTATCCCATTATATTAATTAATATTTTTTTATTGTGAACTCAATGTGTTTTTTCTAGGTAATAATAATTATTCATGCATCCATTTCATTTTTTAATTTATTTTTTTGATATAAATATCAACCCTACATTTTTTTGTAGGATTGATACTTCAGACTTAATTCTTAATCTTCTTCCAAGGTCATAAGTGATGTATTACCACCAGACGCAGTTGTATCGACACTCACTGTCTTTTCAGTTAATAATCGTTGAATCAAATTATCATAATATTCAGAACTAATGACAGGCAAAATTGCACCTTCTCGTTTTGCCAGTTGCTCACTAATATAATGTTTACACTGACATTTTCCGTTTACTACTATTCCCGCTAAATCTGGATGCGCTAACAATGTTGATAAATGACATAATCTGGCAACTTGAAATATATGTTCATCGTCGTGAATGTCTCTGAATTTTTCTCTAAAGGCAATGGCTTCATCGTAATACAAATCTGAGACAACCGTAATCACTGTATTACCTGTTGCTAATGCCGTTACGATAGATAATAACCAAAAATGAAAACTCACATGTTCATCTGCATAACAGGTAATATTGCCGCGATTTTCTAAAAACAACACATTCGTTTCACCTGTTGGCCCGGGTAAAATTGTGGGGGTTTTTAATCGTTTTTCAATGTCTATTAATTGAGAGCGTGCATCAGTTAATGTACGCTCTAAATCATCGGCAAAATCATCTACGCTTTCTACACGAGCAATTTTTGCAAGCCATTGGCGCATACAGGATATTCGTGTGTTTAATTCAGTTAAGCGCCAGCTTTTTTCTGCACTGCTAGCTTGTTGCATAAACACATTAGCTTGTTTTTGAGATTGCTCATCACCATCAAATACCGCCATTTGTGAAGGTATTAAATTAGCTTGTTCAATTGTCGGTGTCGCATTTTCTTTTACTAGTCGCGTTAAATAATTGGGCCCGCCTGCTTTTGGTCCTGTACCTGACAGACCTCGGCCGCCAAACGGTTGTACACCTACTGTGGCACCAATCATATTTCGATTAATGTACACATTGCCTGCTCGTGACAATTTAGCCAAATCAAATGCGCGCTGCTCTATTCGAGTATGAATACCCATAGTTAAACCAAAACCAGTGCTGTTAATGTCATCAACAATCTGCTCTATTTCCTCCCCCTTAAATCTTATGACATGCACACAGGGGCCAAATACTTCATGCTTTAATACATTAATATTTTTAATTTCGTAAAGTCTTGGAGCAAAAAAGAAATGTTCATTTTCAGATAATTTAGCACTAACTTCATCTGAAATTTCACATTGAAATAATAACTGTCCATGAGTTTGCATATAATCACTGTGTAACGTTAATGCGGTTAACGCTTTTTGATCAATAACAGGACCGACATCGGTACTTAATTTTTGTGGATCACTTATTGTTAATTCTTTTAAGGCGCCTGTCAGCATAGTGATCACAGTATCAGCAATATCTTCTTGTAAATACAAGACACGCAAAGCAGAGCAACGCTGTCCCGCAGATTGAAAACCCGATGAAATCACATCGTCAACCACTTGCTCAGGCAGGGCAGTCGAATCCACAATCAGACAATTTTGACCACCTGTTTCTGCAATAAACGGCACTTGATCACCACCTCTATTTGCCAAAATTTGTGAAATAATTGTGGCGGTTTGTGTGGATCCAGTAAACATCACCGTTTGAACATGGTCATTAGGTACAATAATTTCGCCAACTAATTTACCGCTTGCAATCACTATTTGTACCACACCTTGCGGCAGTCCTGCTGAATGCAATAACTCAATGGTGCGCAGTGCAATCAAGCTGGTTTGTTCAGCAGGTTTGGCTATTACAGTGTTACCTGTAGAAATAGCCGCTGCAATTTGACCTAAAAATATTGCCAACGGAAAATTCCACGGGCTAATACATAACACGACACCACGAGCCTGTAGTCGCTCATCTGTTTCAAGTTCAATGGCTTGGTTTGCGTAGTAACGACAAAAATCAACCGCCTCTCTTACTTCGTCAATGCCGTCCTGTGCAACCTTGCCTGCTTCTTTAATACACAACGCAATTAATTCATGTGTGTGTCTTTCAAGTATGTCTGCAATATTATTTAATAATCTTGCACGCTCTTCGACTGGAGTATGCGACCAAGATTCAAATGTGCCTTGTGCGGTATTAATCATTTTTTGCATGTCATCTTTATTGTGATAACGCACGAATCCAATCACTTCATTATGATTAGCAGGATTTTTAACCGCTACTGCATCTTTGTCAGTCGTTGTATTATTTAACTGATTTTTATCAAACCAAGTATCTAATGTATATTTTAATTCAGTAATTTTTTGAATGTCTGTTAAATCTAAACCTTTAGAGTTTTCACGTCCTAACCCTTTTGTGTTTTGATACAAATCTAACGGATTACTTATTTGATGATTGGTTTTGTCTTTTAAGCGCTGAGTTTTTTCAACTGGATCGGCCAATAACGTTTCAACCGGTTGAGACTCATCAACAATGGCATTAACAAAAGAAGAGTTCGCGCCGTTTTCAAGTAAACGTCTAACTAAATAAGCCAATAATTCTTCGTGTCGTCCTACGGGTGCATAAATACGACATTGAATACTTTCACTCAGTACAATTTGATCATACAAAGAATCTCCCATGCCATGTAAACACTGAAACTCAAAACCGTCTTTATCGTCTCCTGCTAATTCAACAATGGTGGCGGCGGTATAAGCGTTATGAGTGGCAAATTGTGGATAAATACTGTCTCGGTATTCTAATAATTTATTAGCGCAAGCATGATACGACACGTCTGTTGAAGACTTACGTGTAAACACTGGGAAATATTGATGTCCATCTTTTTGCGCATGTTTAATTTCACTGTCCCAATATGCGCCCTTCACCAAACGCACCATCATTTTTCGATCCGCACGCAAGGTTAATTGTCTTAACCAATCGACCACAAACAATGCGCGTTTTTGATACGCCTGTAGAGCAATACCAAACCCTGCCCAATTGCCTAATTCTTTATCCATAAAAACAGCTTCAATGACATCCAAAGAAATCTCTAATCGCTCAGACTCTTCTGCATCAACCGTTAAACCAATATTATAACTTTTAGCCTGTAAACATAGTGCTTTAAGCTTGGGTACTATTTCATTCATGACACGTTCGTTTTGCACAAATTCATAACGAGGATGAATCGCAGAAAGTTTCACAGAAATACCAGGCACTTTACGAGGGTCATTTTTTCCAGATGTTTGAGCCACTTTGCCAATCACATCAATGGCATTTTGATAGGATTTAAAATAACGATCAGCATCCGCCATGGTGCGCGCGCCTTCGCCAAGCATGTCATAAGAATACACATAACCTTGCTGTTCTTTTGTTGCTGCTCTTACGGTTGCATCTTTAATGGTTTCACCCATAACAAACTGCTTGCCCATAATTTTCATTGCATAGTTCATTGATTTACGAATAACGGGCTCACCCAATCGACCAATGACTTTTTTTAATAAACCAAAACTGTCCTTTTTACGTGAATCGCTGTAATTTACCATGGCACCTGTAATTAATAGTCCCCATGAAGATGCGTTAACAAATAACGAATCGCTGCTGCCTAAATGACTGCTCCATTTACCTTGAGACACTTTGTCACGAATCAATGTGTCTTGAGTATGATGATCGGGGACACGCAATAAAGCCTCAGCCAAGCACATCAACACCACACCTTCTTCACTTGATAATGTGTATTCTTTTAATAACGCGTCAATTGCACCATTACCTGCTTCATCTTTACGAATTTGTAACGCCATCTTACGAGCGCGCTCCCAAGCGCGACTTCGAGCACTGACGTTTACTTCGGCTAAAGGCAATATATGATCAACGGCCACATTTTCATCGATATGATAATACTCGCGGATTTTCTGACGTATAGGACAGTCAGTATTGAACGGTTCGTTATACAGCATAAGTTTGCCCTTAAAAGAATTGTTGTATTTATAGTTTGCTGGAGTACCCAGCACGTTACTGAATTTATATTCCTTCATTTCAGCCTAGTCGATTAAAACCTTATTTACGGGATTAAGATCCCCCAGCCTTGTCCAACATAAAATGAGCTAAATCTAATCAGCTCACTCTTATTAGCTCACTCTTATTAGTTCACTACACCATGAAATGAATATAAAGAGCGTATTTCGTTCATAACCATACAATGAAACCGATTATGAATTCAAACAACCTGAAAGCTTCAAGCCCTTGAATCTTTTATCAAGGAAATATTAACGTTACATTTTTCGTAATTTTGATAAAAAATGTATGGTATCTTTTATCAAAAAAACCTATAAAATTTTATAACATAACAGGAACACGTATAAAAAAGGTGCAATTATTCAATTTCTAATGAAAAAAATCACTTCCATCCTGCCAGTAATTAACTCGCCTTACCAATAGAACATAAACAAACCATAAATGCAAAATTGACACCCACAAAAATAAATGAAGTAAAAAAAATTAGTCCGATATATTAATAATCTTAAAGACCAAACATCTTCTTAACATCCATGTAAACATGTTATAAAAAAATTATACAAACATACTTTTGAAAAATAATAAAATTAAAAATTTTAGATACTCCTTTCCAAAATATACATCGCCCCAATATACCTTGTCCAAAAATACCCCGTCCAAAAACAAAAGTTTCGTCAATCAAAAACCTACATACAACAAGCGCAAACATTCACAACACAAAATCAAAATATTCAAAGTTAACACCAGGCAAAAAAATATTGACTTCATAAGGATTAGCAAGGTGTACCAAGTCAATTTTGGAAAAAAGTGTGTATCAAATCGACCCAGTAGATAAGGTTACGCAATTTAAAAATAAAGAATCGATAAAAAATCCGTGAACAATATTTAATTCCATAATAAGAAAATAAGAAAATAAGAAAATAAGATCAAATCATTAACTTCCAAAATTTAAAGGACTCAAAGTCATTTTGGTTCAGAATATGTCAATCGAAAAGCAGAAGAGTTATTAAATAATTTCTAGATCAAGCTTATAAAATAAAAAAAGACACTCAAGTAACAACATACGAGCAAAAAACCGAATCAGTAATTAGAAACACCCCACAGATACAGGTATATTCTTCAAAAAAGATCGAGTACTTTTAATGGCGCTAACAATAAAATACCCAACCCTCAGATTAATTATTATCGACCCTGCTTTTAAGTTAAAACTAATGTAAACCAAAAAAGAAAGAAAAAAAGAAAGAAAAAAGGAAAGAAAAAAGAAATGACGTACCATTATAAAAAAGTGATAACGTATTACGAAGTAACATAAATATAATCCTTAAATGATTCCAAGGATTATTTAAAACCTGAAATAACGCTTAAATATTTAGGTGAATTTTTTATGCCAATGAGTGATTATGAATCGGCAAAAAAAATGCACATAAATCAAACAAAATACAATTAATGTTTGATTTATGTGCAAATTTCAGCCTTATTTGGAAACCCCTGATATAAAACTACTCAATAAGTTTTTAATTAAAACTGCTCAATTAATCTAAAAACGCAGCAATCTTTGTGAATTCTGATTCCAATGTTTTTAATTGTTTCTTAGAATACCCACCTAAAAGATCTACAGCAAAGCGCAAACGACCGCGAGTGATGTCTGGCCCTAATATCGTCATCGCTTCTAAAACGGATACTGATTGGCTTGTGCCAGCTATTGCGATAAACATTGGAAACAACACATCACGGAATTTAATTTCCAAATGTTCACCAATGGCTTTTACATCGGCCATGATATTTTCTTTATCCCAATGACGCTGAGTTTCTAGTTTCCACAATGTTAATTGCAAAATTTTCTTAATGGTGTCTAAATCAATTTTCTTATGAGCAAAACTTTCTTCGTTAATTTTTGGCATACCCGAAAAGAAAAATGCTGCCAATGGTGCCACATCAGACAATTTTGTCACACGCTCTTGCACTAATGGCATAAATTGATTGATGTACTTTTCATTGAACGCCCATTCTTTTAATACACTTACAAACTCATCCGTTGAATAGTTTTCACGAATGTAACGAGCATTTAACCACTCTAGTTTTTCAACATCAAAAACAGGACCACCAAGAGAAACACGAGAAATATCGAAGTTATCGATCATTTCTTGTAATAAGAATTTCTCTTCGCCTTTTGGCATCGTCCAACCCATCATGCCTAAATAGTTAATTAACGCTTCAGGTAAAATACCCATTTTACGATAATAATCCACACTAGTAGGGTTTTTACGTTTACTTAACTTTGATTTATCTGCGTTACGCAATAAAGGTAAGTGGAAGAATTTTGGCGGAGTCCAACCAAAGTATTGGTATAACAACAGATGTTTAGGTGTCGATGAGATCCACTCTTCACCGCGAATCACATGACTAATTTCCATTAAGTGATCATCAACCACACAGGCTAAATGATACGACGGCATACCATCAGACTTTAAAAGAACCTGCATGTCGATTTGTTTGTATTCAACAGCAATGGGATCGCGTAATTCATCATGAATAATACATTCGCCTTCAACAGGAATATCCATACGCACTACGGATTTTTCGCCTGCAGCATGACGCTTAGCAATTTCTTCTTTTGTTAAACCTTTGCACAAACCATCGTATTTTGTTGGTTGTGAATTGATTTTTTGTTCGCGACGTAAACGATCTAAACGATCAGTGCTACAAAAACAATGGAAGGCATGGCCGTTTTCAACTAAGTCTGCACAATGCTTTTGGTAAATTTCTTTACGCTCTGACTGTCTGTAAATCTCATGAGGACCACCACAATCCGGCCCTTCATCCCAATCCAATCCTAACCACTTTAGAGAATCCATAATGGATTGCTCTGATTCTGGCGTGGAGCGCGACTGATCCGTATCTTCGATACGTAATATAAATTCACCGCCTTGGCTTTTTGCGAATACGCGGTTAAATAAAGCGATATAGGCTGTGCCTACGTGCGGATCACCTGTTGGGGAAGGCGCTACTCGAGTACGAACTTTTGTCATTTAGAGCTCTCAAAATTCAGTTTGGAAAAAGGGCGTATTATACGCAATCAACCACCAAAAATTAAGAAAACTTTTCACAACATGCATCAAGTAGCTAATTTAATAAAATGAGCTAGACACAATTAAGACTTTTGAATATTTAATTGAACGTAATAAATGAACATTTGAAATTTTTAATAGATAATAATGGGAAGTTAATGTATTTCAGATTGAAATAATTATTTTATAATAGGGGATTTTTAAAACGTGGTGCCCGGGGCCGGAATCGAACCGGCACGACCAGAAGTCGCAAGATTTTAAGTCTTGTGTGTCTACCAATTTCACCACCCGGGCATCGAGGGACTTTTTTATAGTAGGATTTGGTGTCCTACTTGTAACTAATATTGCTACATACTTTAGACTGCAATTGGAGGCTGGAGTCGGAATCGAACCGACGATGGCGGAGTTGCAGTCCACAGCATTACCACTTTGCTATCCAGCCACTAACATGGCCTATAATTTGGAGCGGGAAAGGAGGCTCGAACTCCCGACCCCAACCTTGGCAAGGTTGTGCTCTACCACTGAGCTATTCCCGCTTACAAACTTGTTAACTCAGTGGGTCACTGCGTTAACGTGGTGCGTATATTAATGTTTTTACTGGCAGAGTCAACCATATTTTTTAAAAAATCTTTTAAAAATAACAACTTAGGTGATTTATTTATCATTTTGTTTATTATTTAATCAAATTTCACCATAAATGATGTAACTATTTGATTTTTATACTTTATTTTTGAACGATATAATTTAGGAACAACACACGATCAACCATTTTTTTTCCAAATTCTTCCAAAAATACTTTTTGAATAGCCTCTAATGCTTGTTCTTGAATTTCGATTTTACCTTCTACTGAATTTATGGCTGAAGTTTCCTGGCGACTCATTAACATAATCATTTCATGCCGTATTAAATCAGCATGGATATTTACATCTAACGCATCTGCACTGTCTTCTAACCTAAGTGACATTTCAAATTTCATAAAATGCAGTTTTTGATCCATACCGTAATTCACAATAAATTCCGGTTTGATTTCCACGTACTCTCTAGAAAATGCCATTGGCGTTAAAACCAAACTAGACAAAATAACCAAACTGACGCTTTTTAGTACTTTAAACATAGCCTATCCAATTATATTTAACTTATATTGAGATTAGCACAGCTCGATTAAAACGAAAGACTCATGCCCAACTATCCATTTGCAACTTAAGAAGTTAAAACAATTTTGACCTAAAAACCTTAATTTATATAACATCTAGTTAGCATAAATAGGCTGAAACAGCATAATGTTCAAATCCAAAATAAATCAAGTTCAAATATATGTGAAATAACAAAATAAAATGCTTGTCCCTGCGACCTGCAATCTTTATATTCCATCCACTGTTATTTAATTAGGGAGCATACACACTATGTTAGAACGTTGTAAAAATGCTAAAGAACTATGGGGTGGCGTCCACGAGTTAATAGATCGTTGGTTAAATGAGCGCCAAGAAGTAATTTTACTTTACTGTGCAATTGAAGGTTTAGATCAGTACACACCAATTGACGCCTCTATAGAAGTAAAAACAAAAGCGTTCTGTCAAATGATGATGGATTACGTTTCTGCTGGTCACTTTGAAGTGTATGAGCAGCTATTTAAAGAGGCGAAAGAATTCGATGATGGTTCAATAGAACTTGCAAAAGAAATCTACCCACAACTAAAAGTGAATACGCAAGATTTATTAGATTTTAATGATAAATACAGCAACGATAAAAACACCAGCGAACATTTAAACGAGCTGCATTTAGAATTATCGACAATTGGTGAGTTATTAGAAGACAGATTTCAAAAAGAAGACCAATTAATTCATAGTTTGCACGAGTCACATCGTGAACTCATTGCTTAACCAGATACAATCAATTTAGTTAGTTAGGCACAAAAAAGGAGGCATCGCCTCCTTTTTTATTACCTCAAGAATACCTACACAGAACATTCAGACATTCTCAATAATTTTTAAACCTATTTGTTACAACAAAGACTCAAGTTCTTCATACTCTAAAGCATCTGATTCAACTTGATCGTCTTTAAAAAATTCTAATGGTAACTCAAGACATTCATTCCAAAAATTACCGATCACTTTATCGATTTTTTTTCCGTTGTATTTTTTTCCTTGAGTCACAGCTAACTGAATCACTCTGGTTTGAGCGTATTTTAAATCTTCAGCATCAAATTCATAAAACCCAACACTGGAGTCAAGATCAGCTTTTGGCGTAGTAGCAATCGAACGAAAAGGAATCAATCCGTTTTTGCAGTATTCAAATCGCTTATACTTAAGCTCTGCTTTATAAGGATTTTTTAAATCATAAATTTCATTTTCAGTTAGTTTTTTACCTGCATGCACGATTGTAATCACCGCATACAATCCAACCAACCAAACAACCTTTTTCATTTCTTCACCTATCTTTTATTTAATGTGCTTTAAAATGCCATCTAACTCAGCAAGACTATTATATTTAATCACTAACTGTCCATTACCTTTCGATTTATGCTTAATATCCACACTTGCACCCAATCTTTGCGCCAAACTGGTTTCTAATGATTTAACATTGGCAGTCATTTGCTGACTTGGCTGCACTTCCACATCTGGTTGATTAAGCTTACGCACTAATGATTCAGTTTGACGAACCGTCAATCCTTTTGCTACAACTTGTTTGGCTGCATGAATTTGATCTTTTTCAGACAGACTTAATAATGCTCGAGCGTGCCCCATTTCAAGATCACCATGCTCCAACATACGCTTAACATCATCGGTTAACGCAATTAAACGCAATAAATTCGTCACAGTTACTCGAGACTTACCCACCGCATCAGCAACTTGCTGCTGAGTTAATTCAAACTCTTGTTTTAAGCGCTGTAACGCAATGGCTTCTTCCATTGGATTTAAATTTTCACGCTGAATATTTTCAATTAACGCCATCGCGATAGCATCTTCATCGCTGACTGTACGAATCACAGCAGGAATTGAATCTAACCCTGCTAATTGACTTGCACGCCAACGACGCTCACCGGCAATAATTTCATAACGCTCGTCTTTTGAATCAATAGGACGAATCACAATTGGCTGCATCACGCCCTGTGCTTTAATTGACGCTGACAATTCTTCCAATGCATCTGCTGACATATCACGTCGCGGCTGATATTTGCCACGCTGAATAAACTCTACTGGTACCTGCCTCAATGTGCCATCAGCTACTTTTTCAACTGCTGTTTCACTGATTAGACTGATGTCATTTCGGCTACTTAAAAGAGCATCTAACCCTTTACCAAGGCCTCTTTTTCTTACAGACATTACGGTCTCCCTTTTACTATTTAATTAGTTTTATGACGTCGAAGAATTTCACCCGCTAAAGCCAAATAAGCCATCGCACCTTTGGACGCTTTATCGTATTGAATGATAGGCATACCGTAACTTGGCGCTTCTGCCAATCGCACATTACGTGGAATCACCGTTTCGTATAATTTGTCACCAAAAAAGCCAGTTAATTGCTCTGAAACATCTTTGGTTAATGAATTTCGAGGGTCGTACATTGTACGTAACACCCCTTCAATTTCTAATTTTGTATTGGCAACGGACGATATATTTTCAACGGTTTGAATTAAATCCGCTACCCCTTCAAGCGCAAAATACTCACACTGCATAGGAATAATCACCCCGTCAGATGCACACAAGGCATTCACGGTTAACATATTTAATGAAGGTGGACAGTCAATAAATACATAATCGTACTTACCCTTCGCTTCATTAATTTTGTTAGCCAATATCATTTCTTTATTGTCTAAATTTAAAAGCTCAACTTCAGCAGCGGTTAAATCAGAGTTAGCCGGAATCACATCAATACCTGATTCACTTGAACAAATAATGTCAGTCAATGGCACAGAGCTGGTTAATAAATCGTAGACACTTAATTCTACATCATGTTTGTTAACACCACTGCCCATAGTCGCATTTCCCTGTGGGTCTAAATCGATCAATAAAACTTTACGTTTCATTGCGACCATAGAAGCGGCTAAATTGATGGATGTAGTGGTTTTACCTACACCCCCTTTTTGATTGGTAATTGCGTAAATTTTTGCCATGCGCTTGATGATCCGTTAAATAGTTTTGCTCGATGAATCCAAAATATATGAGGTTAGCTTGCGTCTCTTACAATACTAACTAAATGACGCTGACCATCGGCAAAAGGAATAGATAAAGGACACACTTTATTCACTTTAAAGCCTAAAGGCAATTGAGATATCTCATCAACGGGATTAATTCCCTTCATTGCCAAATATTGTCCGCTAGATGCCAACAAAGTATGGGATTTATCGACCATATCTTGTAACGTCGCAAACGCTCTTGATGTAATGCAATCAAATAAATCTTCGTTTTCAACATGAAACGATTCTAAACGAGACTGAACCACTTTGGCATTTGAAAGCTTAAGACTCATAACCACTTGCTGTAAAAAACGTGTTTTTTTACCGTTACTGTCTAACAATGTGACATGAATCTCAGGACGCATAATCGCAATAATAATACCCGGCATGCCACCGCCTGTACCTACATCAATTAAACGTTTAATGTCATCTAGAAAATCTATAATGCCTAACGAGTCCACCAAGTGACGATCAATCATTTCCATTGGGTCACGAATCGCCGTTAAGTTATAAGCTTTGTTCCACTTAATTAATAACGTGTGGTAAGCCAGTAATTGCTCTACTTGCTCAGGCGTGGTTGCTAGTTTTAATTCACTAAACCCACGCTCTAATCTTGCTTTAAAATCTTGTGACATCAAACTGACCCTGTTGCTGTAGATGGCGTAGAAGCGGTTGCTGTATTGGCTTTACTTGATGTATGTCTTTTTAATTGAATTAACAACAAAGACACCGCAGCTGGTGTCACACCTGAAATTCGTGACGCTTGCGCTAACGTTGCAGGGCGAATATCGTTTAATTTTTGTTTCACTTCGTTGGACAAACCACTGATATTGTCGTAAGTGAAATCATCAGGTAATGGCATATTTTCTTGGCGACGTAACAAATCAATCTCTTCTTGCTGGCGCTTAATGTATCCGTCGTATTTAGCTGAAATTTCAACTTGCTCAGCCACATCATCCGCCAAAGGATTCGCACCATGGATATTTTGCAAATCTTTAAACCTTACATCTGGACGTTTTAAAATGTCCATCATTGAATATTCACGCGCCATCGGTCTTTCAAGTAATTTACTGACCTCATCACCTAGCTCGGTATTCGGTCTGACCCATGTGTCTTTTAAACGTTGTTTTTCAATTTCAATGGCTTCGCGTTTTTCACTGAATGCTCTCCAACGCTTATCGTCAACTAAACCAATTTCACGGCCTTTTTCAGTCAAACGCAAATCGGCATTGTCTTCACGTAAAATCAAACGGTATTCGGCGCGGCTTGTGAACATACGATACGGCTCTTTAGTACCCAATGTGGATAAGTCATCAACCAATACACCAATATAAGCTTCATCACGGCGCAACATCCAAGGATCTTTTTGCTGAGCACGCAATGCTGCGTTAGAACCTGCAAGTATCCCTTGAGCACCCGCCTCTTCATAACCGGTTGTGCCGTTGATTTGGCCAGCAAAATACAGGTTATTTAATAATTTAGTTTCTAAGGTTTGACGCAAATCTTGTGGATTAAAATAATCATACTCAATGGCATAACCTGGACGAGTAATGTGAGCATTTTCAAACCCTTTCATTGAGCGAATAAAATCCATTTGCACATCAAACGGCAAGCTTGTTGAAATACCATTTGGGTATAACTCAAACGTACTCAAGCCCTCGGGCTCAACAAAAATTTGATGGCTGGTTTTATCAGCAAAACGCATGACTTTGTCTTCAATAGACGGACAGTAACGTGGGCCAATGCCTTCAATAACACCTGCATACATAGGTGAGCGATCAAGGTTTGAGCGAATAATATCGTGGGTTTTTTCATTTGTGTGAGTAATAAAACAACTGATTTGTTTTGGATGCTGTGCAACATTACCCATATAACTCATCACAGGTAATGGCGTATCGCCAGGCTGTTCCGTCATCACAGAGAAATCAACGCTACGAGAATCAATACGAGCAGGTGTGCCTGTTTTTAAGCGATCGACTTTAAATGGTAATTCGCGTAAACGCTTAGACAATGCATTTGAAGGCGGATCGCCTGCTCGGCCACCTTGATGATTGTCCATACCAATATGAATCACACCACCTAAGAACGTACCCGCTGTTAACACAACGGTCTCAGCAAATATCTTAATGCCTGTTTGCGTAACCACACCTTTTACAGTGTCGCCTTCAACAATTAAATCATCGCAGGCTTGCTGAAAAACTTGTAAATTTTCTTGGTTTTCCACAATTTCACGAATAGCCGCTCGATATAATGAACGATCCGCTTGGGCACGAGTCGCTCGAACCGCAGGGCCTTTACGTGAATTTAATACACGAAATTGAATCCCAGCTTTGTCCGTAGCGGTTGCCATCGCACCACCTAATGCATCGATCTCTTTAACTAAATGACTCTTACCAATACCACCAATAGCAGGGTTACAGCTCATTACCCCAATGGTTTCAGTATTATGGGTCAACAACAAAGTCTTAGAACCCATGCGCGCTGCAGCCAAAGCCGCCTCAGTACCCGCATGACCACCACCGATCACAATCACATCATAACGTGTAGGAAAATCCACAATCTTACTCACAAAATATAGAAAAGGGCGCTATTATACGTGAGTTTCAAGTGTTTGGCAGTAAAGATTTATTAACGGATAAGCTAGAATATTTAAGGGACAGTTCATGACGCTAGATACATGATATTGAATACGCAAAGTGTAGTTAAATACGCCATGGCTATGTTTCAAATTTATGTTGCTGCACCTGTAACAGTTTGAATTCAAACAGTTTTTCGCTTTCGCTCTTAATGTCGCTAGAAAAGGTCTGATATTTGTGCCAGTCCAGCATTCTAAACCAACCCAAATACTTCGCCAAATACTTACTGGCTACTCCATACATCTTCAAATACCAACGCTTTAACTGACTGTGATAATTATTGATATTTTGAATATGATACAAACTTTGCTGCGTTTGATTGTTGGCTTAGATCAGCATTATGATTTTGCATCCTGCCACAACAATTCAAAACATAGCCTACGCCAGAGTAATTACTTAATGACTTGACAACTAACGCTAAGGCTAAGGCTAAGGCTAAGGCTAACAAACAATTAAGGCCCATTACGTTCAGAAGGATCTTTCTTAAAATCACCAATCATTTTATTCGGATCAATCACCTCGCGCTGATTTTGTGATGCATGCGCCCACCAAACCAATTGATTAAACGTACGTGAAAAATAATCAAACCATGAGTTCTGACTTTCATCACTTTGCATATTACCATCTTCCATAAATACCTTTTGCGCATTAGGCACATGAATCATCGCCGAAACAGGAAGACACCCAAGCTCACTTAAAAAACTACGCATACCCACTGC
Organism: Marinicellulosiphila megalodicopiae; assembly: GCF_045862395.1. Classification (NCBI taxonomy): domain Bacteria; kingdom Pseudomonadati; phylum Pseudomonadota; class Gammaproteobacteria; order Oceanospirillales; genus Marinicellulosiphila; species Marinicellulosiphila megalodicopiae. The sequence continues at coordinate 1,342,807 of NZ_AP023087.1, read as the reverse complement.
AGCACGTAACCCGCCCCATTGCCCTGCAGAATACGTAACAATCGCACTGGGTTTATATGAAAATAATGAGCTGCCGAAATGATTTAATAAGTTAGCTAACGCAGGGCTCATACTATGATTATATTCAGGACTCAACATAATATAACCATCCGCTGATTGAATTTTTTTAGAAACGAGCTCTAATGCGTCGGGCACTTTATTTTTTGCATAAGAAAAATGCGGTTTAAAAATAGACTCAAATGGATAATCAAGGGGGTCAATTAATTCAAATTGATGCTCAGCGTAATGTGCATTCAAACATTTAAGACAGGCACGAGCGATTCGCAAACCAAGGCGCGCAGGTTTAGGAGGCGAACTATCTCGCACCGAGCCTAATATAAGTAAAAATTTCATACTCTTTATTTTCAATCCAATATTAGCGATTACTTTACTTGAATAGTATTTATGTCGCTACAGTGACATTAACTAACTCAAAATAAAATAACACTCTAATTTAGGAGACAAATCCCCCACCCCATAGCAAAATTCACCACATCATATAAAATACCCCCAACTCAACGAATTTGGCTCAACCCATGTTATCTGAAAAAATCAAAAACAAAGAATCTGGCATCATCCTATATGGCATCACGCCTCCTAAAAAAGGCACTGATCCGGCTAAAGTAAAAGAAATTGCAGATCTACAAAAACAGCGTTTATTACCGCTTAACGTAGACGGTCTGGTCATTTACGACATTCAAGACGAAGAGACTCGCACACAAGACGAGCGCCCATTTCCTTTTATGGAAACACTAGACGCCTTTGAATATGGCAAAGACTACTTACAAGATTTGTCCGTTCAACAGGTGATTTATCGTGCAGTGGGCAAATACTCCAAACCCGAATTAAGCCATTTTATTGAAACCAACAAAGATAACTTATCGGTTTTTGTAGGTGCAGCATCTAAAAGCCAGTCTGTTAGCATGAAAATGAATGAAGCTTACGAGCTTAAAAAACAAACTCATGCCGACTCATTAATGGGTGGTGTTGTGATTTCAGAGCGTCATGACTCTAAAAAAGACGAGCATTTACGTGTATTTAAAAAAATCGAACAGGGTTGTTCATTTTTTATCTCCCAAGGGGTTTACGATGTGGAAGCGTCTAAAAATTTCTTAAGTGATTATTACTATCACGCAAAAGCCAACAACTTAGAACTTGCCCCGATTTTATTCACCCTAACGCCTTGTGGTTCTGCTAAAACATTACAGTTTATGAAATGGTTAGGCATCAGCATTCCTCGCTGGCTAGAAAATGAATTATTAAATTCGGGGGATATTTTACAAACCAGCGTCGATTACAGCGAAAAATGCTTTAAAGAATTAAAAGAATTTGCTGATAATAAAGGCATTACGATTGGTTGTAACATTGAATCAGTATCCGTACGTAAAGTCGAAATTGAAGCATCTATCGATTTAGTTAAGCGTATTCAAGGAATTAAAGCCTCTAAATAACTAAGATAAATTCAGGCTTTCAGACATTTTATTAGTCGGGGCTTGCTGATGAAGTAATAACGGCGTATTTCAAAGTAGTGCAACGAATCGATTTAAGGAAACATCAAATTAGACTTTGCAGGAGCACAAAGTCGAGTGTATTAAGGTTTCTCCTCCCCTACTGGAGAGGAACTTTTAGTAGGGGCAGTGGCATAAACACTTTGTACGTTGACTCGAAAGGACCTGTCATTTCGCATCGTCAACCGCAGCAACATTTATGCAACACTGTCTCACTGAAGAAATTTTAGTTGTGTTGTTATGAGGCGCCTTTAATCTGGCCCAGTTTAAGCTGAAAATGACAATTCACGATTTTTTCGTTTACTTGGTATTTTTACAACTCAATACTGGGTAAAATACCCTTTTATTTAAGGCTTAAACATGACACTTTTAATTATATATTTATTAATCGCCATTGGCATATCATTTTTATGTTCAATTTTAGAAGCTGTGTTACTTTCCATCACTCCCAGCTATGTTGAGCAAGTGAGTTCATCAAAACCGTTATCGGGTAAAATTCTAAGTAAAGTAAAAGATAAATTAGATGAATCCCTATCGAGCATTCTAATATTAAATACCTTTGCTCACACAATGGGGGCGGCAGGCGTAGGTACTCAAGGTGTAAAAGTTTTTGGCACACAATGGGAAACGTTTATAGCTGTATTATTAACACTAGCAATCCTGTATTTTTCAGAAATCATACCTAAAACCTTAGGGGCTACTTTTTGGAGAACGCTGGCTGTACCCTCTGCATTTGTTATTTTATGGTTAGTAAAATTAGTTTTCCCTTTAGTCTGGTTAGCCACAAGCATTACACGTGTATTTAACCGTAATATAGATAACGAAATCACACGTGAAGAAATTATCGCCCTGGCATCGCTTAGCCATCGAGATGGCACATTATTTACCCAAGAGAATGACTATTTAGCTAACCTATTAACGTTAAGAGAAATAAAAACAGTCGATATTTATACGCCGCGAACCGTCGTTCATATATTGAAGGACACCCTCACAGTTAAAGAAGCCCTAGACCTACCATCGACCACTCAGTTTTCTAGGATACCCGTTATTGGCGAGAACATTGACGATATTAAAGGTAAAATATTACGAAACAGCTTATATGAAGCCGAACGCTCAGGGCATGCAGACGCCCCCATTACAGACTTTGTCATTCCAATTAAACGCGTATCCGAAAAACTGGCAGTGACAAAATTACTCGATCTTTTTTTAAAAAATAGGATGCACTTATTTATAGTTGAAGATGAATACGGACAAACCTCAGGGATTGTTTCTTTAGAGGACGCTATTGAAACATTGATAGGTCGTGAAATAATAGACGAAAGCGATACCGTTACCGATATGCAAGCCTTAGCAAAAGGAAAATATAGAGAACGACTTCGTGCACAAAAAAACAAACTGCATGAATAGTATTTTATAATATTCAGGCCCCCCTCTTTTAATTAAGCCTATTTATTAACCATGATTATATTTTTAAATGGATGCATCAACTCAGGTAAAACCACTACAGCCAAGTATATAAAAGACTTGGACTGTGGTTTTACCCACATTAAAGGGGATGATTTAAGGGAATTTACCCGCAGGATGCCAATAGAAAAATCCATCAACTTAACCTTAAAAAATGCCATCGATATTACGATCAATTTTGACCAAGCCTCTATACATTCGGTTATAAGCTATCCCATTAATGACGAAAATTACGGCTTTGCTTGCGCGTTATTAAAAGACACACAAATCAAACATGTAGCTGTGACATTATTTTCTGGGTTAGATGTATTAAAAACCAATCGCGGTAATAGAGCGTTATCTAATTGGGTACTAAATAGAATCGACGAATTAAACCAACAAGGATTTGTGCAACCCAGCTTTGGACATAGCAGACAATTCAAATATGAGCATTGAGCAAACCGCCCAAGCTATTTTAAACATTTGTGAGACAGGCAAATAAACCATTCACTGCTATTATTAATCAATACAAATTTACGGTCACCAAAACATGATCTTTTACGTTTTCATCATTCACAGTCTCGTCGTTGGTTTAGCGGTGATTATTCATTATGAATTTTTATATCGCATCACCCTCATTATGCCTAAAATGAAAATTATTCATCGCTACCGAATTGTAGTGGGTGTCTTGGTTGCGCTTGTCGCCCATGCAGTTGAAATTTGGTGTTTTGCCATTGCCTATTATTTTATGCACCACAGTGACAGCTGGGGAGAATTAACAGGGAATTTCACAGGCACACTCATGGATTGCGCGTACTTTTCATTTACCGTATTTAGCACCGTAGGCTTTGGCGACATTGAACCTGTTGGCAATCTTCGCTACTTAACTGGAATTGAATCGTTAACAGGACTTGTGTTAATCACTTGGACCGCCTCATTTTTATATCTTGAAATGCAGCGTCATTGGGAAAAAGAGTAACCCCATTCAAACCATAGTAGGTTGCCGTTTACGGGAACAAAACTAAATTGCTTTGTTGACGTTAAAGAACAACCTGCACAAACACACTTCCCCCCTCCTTAATCACCACACATTCAATCTACCCACCAAATAACCCTAAAAAGAACTTGCACTACTCACAATTAAATACTAAAGTTTCAGAAATTACTGAAAGTTCAAACAAATGAAAATAAGCGAAGAATTACAAACCTGCGTCGTACACTTTGGACAAATGGGTGGTCACTGGGGCTTTAACCGCACCGTTGGTCAAATGCTTGCGCTTTTGATATTTAATGAAGCCCCGCTTAATGCCGATCAAATCAGTGAAATGCTGACTATTTCACGCGGCAATACATCCATGGGGCTTAAAGAATTACAAAGCTGGCAGTTAATCAGCACTGAACCGGTCAGTGGTGAGCGTAAAATTTATTACAAAGCCAATGGTGATATTTGGCAGTTGTCGATGCAAATTGCCAATCAACGACGTAAGCGTGAAATTGAGCCGACACTGACTATGTTACGTCGCCAAATGATGTCCTCCACATCCAATCCTGATACTTATATTCATGAAAAAATGAAAGAGTCGTTAGAATTATTAGAAATGGTGGATCAGTCCTTACAGCAAATTCAATACCTAGAGCCTGACCAAATCAAAACTCTTTTAAAAATTGGAGGACAGGTTGGAAAAGTTTTAAAACTGAAAGATAAGTTCTTTTAATAGAAACATTCTGTAACGATTCAAAGTTATTTCCTCAAATTTTGAATCGTTAGAAAATTTTTTTATAAACAGGTGCACAACATGTTAGAAACATTGATGCTTTCTCGTATTCAATTTGCAGCGAACATTAGCTTCCATATTTTATTTCCCATGATTAACATCGCCCTTGGCTGGATGTTATTTTATTTCAAATTACGTTTTAACCTTTCAGGGAAACAAATTTGGATGGACATCTATCAATTTTGGGTCAAAATTTTTGCCCTGTCTTTTGCCCTTGGTGTCGTAACTGGCATTACCATGTCGTTTCAGTTTGGTACTAACTGGCCAGGGTTTATGGAAAAAGTCGGTAATATCGCAGGGCCGCTTTTAGGTTACGAAGTATTAACTGCGTTTTTCTTAGAGGCGACGTTTTTAGGTATCATGTTATTTGGTATGAAACGTGTGCCGAGTTGGCTACATACACTTGCCTCTTTTTTAGTGGCATTTGGTACTACCCTTTCGGCGTTTTGGATCATCGCCCTTAATTCTTGGATGCACACACCAGCAGGGTTTGAAATGATCGACGGCGTGGCACATGCAACCAGTTGGTTTGAAATTATATTTAATCCTTCCATGCCATATCGTTTAACTCACACTCTTATTGCTTCAGGTTTAACCGCTTGTTTTCTTGTGATTGGAATCAGTGCGTATCGTTTATTGAAATATAAAAATCAAGACGATGCGAAACAATCTTTAAAAACATCATTAAGTTTTTCAGCAGTGCTGATTGTTTTACAATTTATTGTCGGTGACATGCACGGCTTAAACACTTTAGAACACCAACCACAAAAAATCGCCGCCATGGAAGCTATATGGGAAACAGACAGCCATATTCCTTTTGTACTGTTTACTATTCCAGATGAACAAACACGATCAAATAAGTTTGAAATTGCTATTCCTAATGCAGGCAGCTTGGTTTTAAAACATGATGTAAAAGGCGTAGTTCAAGGTCTAAATGATTTTGAACAACACCCACCTGTTAAGCCGTTGTTTTTTGGTTTTCGAATCATGTTAGCCATGGGCGGACTTATGCTTTTAAGTGCACTTATAGGTGTATTTTATCTAGTAAGAAAAAAAGCATTCCCAACCTTTTCATTAAGATTATTCACGCTTATGACTTTTTCAGGTTGGATCGCAAGCTTGGCAGGCTGGTATGTCACAGAAATTGGCAGACAGCCCTACTTAGTTCAAGGTATTTTAACTACCGCTGAAGCGGTAACTGACCAACCTGCTTCTCATGTTGGACTTTCACTAATATTATATTTATCAGTTTATGCTTTATTATTGGTGGCCTATATTCATACCATTTATTATTTAACACGTAAAAAAATTCAGCTGGCAAAAGATAATCATACCCCCGATGAATTAGGAGCAAATTATGTTTGATCAATATTTACCTACCATTTTTTTAGGACTGATGGCGTTATCGATATTTATTTATGCAATTTTAGATGGTTATGATTTGGGTGTTGGTATTTTAATGCCCATGGATAACGAGCCGCAACGGGACAAAATGATTGCCACCATTGGGCCATTTTGGGACGCAAACGAAACCTGGTTAGTACTTGCGGTCGGCATATTATTAATTGCGTTTCCAAATGCACACTCACTGGTTTTAGGCCACTTATATTTACCCGCTACGTTTTTATTAATTGGTTTAATTATGCGTGGTGTCGCTTTTGACTTTAGAGCAAAAGCCCCAACGCAATACAAAAACAGATGGGACCGTGTATTTAAAATTGGCTCACTTGTCGTTACGTTAATGCAAGGTTACATGCTAGGTATGTATGTCATGGGATTTGAAAATACAATACAAAGTGTCGTATTTTCATTACTCAGTGCAATAGGTGTCAGTGCCGCTTATATGTTAATTGGCAGTGCATGGTTGGTGTATAAAACAGAAGGCGAATTACAACAACAAGCAGCTAAATGGGGAAAGTTTGCAGGATACGTATTTATTATTGGCATGATCATTATCAGCAGTACCAATCTATATTTTAAAGAAGACGTCGCACAACGTTGGTTAAGCTTTACAGGATTAATGTTAATGTTGGGTTTATTAATGGCGTCTTTTTATATGTACATGACCATTGATTACCACTTTAAACAAATCCTTGAAAACAAAAAAATAAAAAATGATTACAGTGCATTTTTAATGACCATCGTTTTATATTTAATAGTTGCAGTCGGTTTTGCCTTCAGTTATTTTCCATACGTCGTACCAGGACAAATGCTCGCATCAGAGAGTATTTCTAGCATAGAATCGTTGCGTATCATCTTTTATGGTGTGGCAGTAGTATTGCCTTTAATAATTGCTTATACCTTATTTTCATATTGGATATTTAGAGGTAAGGCAACAGATTTAAATTACGATTAATATAAATAAAAAATCACTCTTTTGAGTGATTTTTTTTGCCTACTGTTTACTCTAAACACACAACCAAATTTGCATCATAAGACTTCCAACTCATAGGCACGACATACACATCAATGTCTTTGGGTAACTGTAATTGATCGGGTACACCCTTAACCACAATGGGCACACTGATCATAAATTGTGAGCCAAAGGATTTTTTTGCGTTTCCTGAAATAGTATTGGCTACTTCGCCAGTTAAATCACTAATATAATGATCCGACTGCACTGATTCACCCATACTCACTAATAAGTGTCTTAACATTACCGAAGGCGCTGTAAAATATACGCAGCCTTTACGCTCGCCTGAAATACCGATAATGCCAGTATAAGATAACGCAGGAGAATCTTTAGAATCAACCAAGTATGGCGTACCTACACTTGCCTCAATATTGGATTCTTTTTTAAAATAATGTTTAACACCCTCTATAAACACTTGAATCTCTTGTTGTTTCATTATTGCCTCTTATTTAAATAATACAGTTAACGCATTTGCTAGTTCTTTTTCTGTAAAAGGCTTTCCTAGAAATCCATTTGCACCACTTTTAATGGCTTCAAGCGCGGTTAACTTATCATCTAATGCAGAGATCACTAAAATCTTTACACTGCTGTTAATTTTACGTATTTCGCCAATACATTGAACACCTTCCATATTTGGCATTGTTAAATCCATAGTGACAAAATCAGGTAATTGTTGATTAAAAAACTCAAGCGCTTCTACCCCATCAATTGCCATTTCATAACTGTGCTCACTTCCTAAAAATCTCTCAACTTTATTACGAATAATTAAAGAATCATCCACAATTAAAATTTTCATACTGCCTCCGATGAAATGTTAAAAAAATTAGATAATTCTTTATTATCTTTAGCATCTAAATTTATAGATATTTTAAATTCTGTATATTCGCGTGGCTTAAATTTCAAAAAGAGCTTCCCATTCAAATTATTAATTAAGTGCTTCACACTATATAACCCTATTCCGTGACCTGCATGGGTAGTATCTTGAGCGTCAACAGTGGTAAAACCTGGATTAAATAAATATCGTATTAATTCTTTATGTGAAATTTTGCTTAAAGTGTTTTCATCCATTAATTTAGACTTTAATACTCTGGCTTTAATTTTCATTACATTAATACCTTGACCATCATCTTTAATGCTCAGTATTAATTGATTACCTTCAACTTTAGAAGTAATTTTAATCACGCCTTCAAAAGATTTACCTAAAGCAGACCGCAAAGATTTACTCTCGATTCCGTGACACACACTATTTCTTATTAGCTGAGTTAATATTTGATCCACATCTTCTTTAATTGAATTAGGAATATCCTTTTTATTAAACTCATTCAAATCCAATCTTAAGGACTTACCCATATCTTTAGAAACCACACTCGCCAAATTTTCAAATGGATGAAATGGATATATAGCACTATCAATGGCAGAAACTTTAGATATTTTATTTTCATTTTGAATAATACGATCATTACCATTTAAGCTTTTTACTAACTGTAAAACCTTATTACTGAATTCTCTTGTTTGTTTTAGTTTTACAGTAATTGGCAACAAATCATTAGCTTGAATATTTTTTTGATCTCGTAGCGTCACAATAATATGCTCAAAATCATGAATTTGGGCTACAAAAACAGGCAAATTAATCGTTGTCGCTTCACCTTTCACTTTATGCGTAATTGCTGATATTTCGTTTAACTTTCGAATTAAACTAAATGAATCGTTGTCTTGATTTTGCAATACCGAATTTATTTTTGTTAATGAATTCTGAATATTTTTAATAAAATCAAATAAATCCTGAGAATTAGAATCAAGTAAAGATAATAATAATTGAAAATCCATATTCGAACTTTCATCAATTTTCTTTAATGCTGATTCCAATTCTATTTGTTTTGAGATATCAGTCACTTTAACCAATAAGTGCTTCAAACGCCCTTTTTCTTTCGCTGGGATAAAATCAAAATTCAAATATCGTGTGACAAAATTTTGAGTTTTAGCATCATACATTTGCGTTTGTATTTTATTCAGTGGGTTTAATTGAGTTAACAGCTCCACCTCAGCATGTTGCGAAAACATAACATGTAAAAAAGATTCAGCTTCTTGTAATGTTTGCTCACTGACTTGCGACTTGATTAACTCTAAGAAATCATGACCAACAAAATCATTTTCATCTTTATTCTCAAATATTATTTTTTTAGAATTTTTTGAATATTGATTACCAATAATATTATCTTCATCTAACAAAAATAAACCATCATCCACTGTATCTAAAATTAAGACCAATTCTTTTTGGACTTTTTTAGTTACTTCATCTGACTTACTCATTTTACGAACTGCATAAAATAGAATGAACACCAAAAACAAAATTGATAATACAATTGATATCTGTTGTAACAAACGCATGTCTTTTGTTTTTTGCTCTGCAAAGGATTCAACAGAATTGGCAAACTCTGTGGATAACGTTGCTAACTTACCCACATATTGATCGGACATCTGCAATGCCATTTCTATTTTCAACTTAAGCTGTGCCACCTCGTAAGGATTTGACAAATCCATTGTGTAGTTGGAATATGCAATCAATGAAATAATATGTCGATATTGCTGCCACATGGATTGCATTTGAATTAATGCTTGCTCATTTGCCTGTCGATAATCTTGCTCGTTTAATAATTGATCATTTCCTTGATCTAGCCCTATTAAAGATGCGCCATAATAAAAAGAATCAATTACTTCATCAAATTGTCGATAGGGTATTTCTAACTCTTCAAAATCCGAATTCGCATCAATACTATTGGTATAAATATCATTTTGAGCTTTCAATAATCCCGCATGCATTTTATGCAATAATGATTCTTGACGATTGGCTAAATGTATCGCATGGGCATCATTTGCTAATTTATAGGATTGATTGATATTTAAAAATAATACTGCAGCGTCGAATATCACAAAAGCAAGTATTGAAAAACAATTAATCGATACTTACCAAAGAAAATTTTCATAACCCATCTCATTTAAAATAAAACGCGGATTGTATTCAAAAAACATGACAGTTATATGACAATATAACTAAAAAAGGGGCAGAAGCCCCTTTCTTTAGTTATGCTTATTAACATAAAACAATTTCTGTAGAACAACTCCTTTAAAACAATTCCTTTAAAACAATTCCTTTAAAACAATTGAAACAAAAACTTAGTCATCTGACCAAATATCAATTGGTAACGCTTCCCAAGTTTTAGAAATAGAGATCGTAAACTTCGCCCCTTCTTGATATTCACGCACAACATTTCCACCTTGAGAGTAAGTATGCGCTCCGTTTAACATATTTTTAGCTTTAAAAGACACAGCCAAACCTACTTGACCTGGAATATTTTGCTTATAAATAAAATCCAACGTACCCCGTCCATCTTCATACACATCTTCATAACCGTCACGACCGGCTTCATCTACACGCTTGCCTGTGTAGTTATATACCAATGTACCCTGTGTGCCTGTATTTATATTGTCATAACCCATTTGAATATTAGCTAGCCAATCCGACTGACCTTGCATCGGTCTTTTGTTATTAGTCATCACACCTTTTTCTTCATCGGTTAATGAAAGTGTTGAGTTAATATAAGTTAAATTACTGGACACATAAAAATCAGATAGTCGACTCTTTGCTAAACCTAAATCATTTTTTACTTCAATTTCAAAACCAAAATTATTTGCTCTTGATAAATTCATGTAAGTGACTAGACCTTCAGAGCCCGCTCTTACACTTTTTTCAATGTGATTTTCAAAGGATTTAAAAAAGGCACCAAAGGTAAATTCTCGATCATTTTTTCCATACCATTCAAAACGGGTATCAATACTGTCAATTGTCGTTGGCAATAAATCAGGATTACCTGCAACTGGATTGCCTGTTTCCACATCATAATATCGCGCACTGGACATTTCCCTAAAATCAGGTCTTGCTACTGTACGACTATATGCAAAGCGCATTTGTTGTGCATCTGAAAAAATATACGTGCCTGTCATTACAGGTAAAATATCAATTTGTTCAAAGGTACCTTTGATGTCTGCATTGGAATTAAAAATATCTCTTGTAATAACCGATTGATTCACACTTTCAACTCTAACGCCTGCCGTACCTCGCATAGTTTCATCAAAAGGATAATCTAACTGTGTATAGCCAGAAAATACAAATTTATCCCCAGTGTAATTATCAGTAGGTGTCGTTGTTTCATTTAATAAATATCCCGTTGAGTTCGATCCGTGAATATTTTCATCAATTAAAATTTCTTCAGGTGTCACGTTAGTAATATTGATTGAACCTGGTACCTGCTGCTCAAAGCGAAAACGACGTGCATCTGAATATCGAGATTTATATAACAACCCCACACCAGCTTTCACTGAACCCTCTAACTGCCCTTTATAAATATGATGCTCCACATCCGATGAAATATCCAAAACGCTATCTTTCATATCAAACCATGCATGTTTAATATCATCAGTGTTAGTGTATAAAGAACTATCACCGTTTTCATCGACAACATAACCATAGGCAACGGTGTTAGGCGCTTCGCGATTGGCTTGGGAATAATTTAATTTCCAAAATGCATCAAACAAATCAAACTGATGTTTACCGTCCACTTGATTAGAAATTAGCTGTCTTGAAATATACTCCACAAAATAATCTTCACGGGTATCTTCAGGGTCGGTATCTTGACTCCAGTTTCCGACTTTCATCGAAGCGGTATCTTGAGCGTCCTGAATAAATAAACTTGTAAATTTAATAGCGTGATCAAATCCAATCTCAACCCCACCAGTTAACATTGCATTTAAACTGACTTCTTCGGTTGTGTAATTATAATCATAAAAACCAGTTTGCTCGCCGTCACCTGAAAACTTAAAGCGTTTTTCTTCGCGATTTTTAGCAGAATACGAATAGGACGAACTTCCTACTAAACCATAAGAATTTTGACCCATATCCCAGCGATTACCATAGGCTATATTAAATGAAACTGGCGGTAAGTTTGTATTTTGTGACGGTGTATATTTTCGATAAAATGACTCGCCGACTTCTTCTATATTATCAACGGCATCAGGGCCTGTGGAAATAATACGTGTTCCACTTTGTTCAATGGCCGTTAAAAGAGTGTCAGACATACCTCGGGTGCCATCATCAAACCCTAACCAATCATAATTTCCACCTGGGTTATAACTGCCATTTGCAAAAGTAGAGCCGGTTAAAAATCCGCCCCCAAAGGATATTTTTGTAAACGGTAAATCAGGTAAGGCTTTAGAGCGCATTTGAATAATACCCCCTGCAAATTCTCCTGGAAATTCAGGTGAGTAGGTTTTTTGCACTAGTACACTTTCTAACACGTTGGTTGGAAATATATCCATTGGTGCCACTTTTTTATTTGGCTCGGGTGAAGGTAATACGGCTCCATTTAATAATGCAGATGAATATCGATCATCTAACCCGCGCACATAAATAAACTTGCCACCCACAAGTGACAAACCAGAGACACGCTTTAAGGCATCACCGGCACTTGAATCGCCAGTTTTTGCCATGTCATCGAAACTTAATACATTGGCAATTTGTGAGGTTTCTTTTTTCTCATCGGGAATAAAATAACCCGTTACGTCTAATTCTTCTGCGTTTTCAATTTCATCATCGGTTGCTTGTGAATATTGTATGTCTTGATTTTGTTCTAGATTTTGTTCTAGATTTTGTGGCTCGACAATTTCTGCATCTTCTATTTCTTCTGCTATCACTTCTTCATTGCGTTGATCGCTTGGCTTGTCTAATTCACCAGTTTGTTCTTCCTCATACAGATCATCGTAATCACTAAAATAATCATCAATTGAAAATTCTTCTTCTGCTAAAACGGATTGCGCTACCAACAATTGTGTTGAAATAATCGCCATTGCTAGCACAGACTTCTTAAACTTCATTTTTAGGCCTTTTCTAAATATCTAATATTTTTTATGGTTCTCTAAGAAAAATTCTTGTTATAAAAACTTTTTTTAGAAAGCTATTTTTGAAACCTAATTGTTTTATACAAACAAAAAAAGGAAGGCAAAGCCTTCCTTTTTTTAAACGTTAGTTTTTATAAACCAACAGTCCAACCAGAAGTCCAGTCAGTTGATCCAACCGCACCTGTAAATTGAGCAGCATCAAAGAATGCATCAGTAATAGAAGCATCAACAGCCGTTACACCTGACACAACAACTTCATTTCCAGTCCATGTTGTGTTCATATCTGTTCCTTCAACTTCACCATCAGTGTAAGTCACAGCACCTTTTGATAAGTTAGCAGTACAGTTTGAAACAACAGTCGCTGTTGCAGTCACAACTGCTTCAGATCCGCCTTCTAAACAATCTTTTTTAGTACCGTTTGAAGTGATATATGCGTTGACTAAAGTAGCCATTGCACGAGCACGGAATTTAACAGCATCGCCATCTTCGTTTGTTGATTTTGCAATAACCGTTAAGTTAGCAATTTTCACATCAGTTTGTGGCATAGAGATTTCAGTTGGCATTGAACCATCATCTTCTTCAGAGTTAATTTCAATACCACGATCGCCAGAAGCGTCTTGTTCAATATAAACGTATTGCAATTTACCTTGGAAACCATGAGTAGCATCTAGAGAATCATCATCGTTACCGGTTAAAACTAAATGTTTAGCATTCACTGCACCGCCAAAAAATTCAACACCGTCATCAAGAGACATATGCACTTGAACATAATCTACTTCTGTTGCAGATCCTACTGCCTGAAATGCAATACCATTTAATTCGTTTAGTTCACCAATTTTTTGACCAGAGTATTTAACCACTACATATTTTAAAGTACCTGAATCATCTGCATTGTTAGTACCTGCATAAAAACCTGAGTTACCTTCACCTTCAGGGTTAACACCTTGGTTAGAAACACCGTACCCACTAATTACTAAGCCACCCCATAAACCTTTAGCTTCAACAAAATTATCTCCAAGTTTTACATCATCCCAATGAGTAAATGTAATTGGATCAGCTGGCGTACCGACCGCTTGAATCTGTGCATCACGACTGACAACCAACACATCTTGACCAGAAACAGCAACAACCGTTGTGCCTGCTTCAATTATGATTGTCGTGTCTTTTTCTTGAGTAGATGTCTTATTATCATCGCCCACTTTTACTACGCCTTCTAATGCCCAGTATTTATCACTGGTTAATGTAATATCTTCATTAATTACACCACTTAATTTACATACTTCTTTTCCATTTAACATATCTTTCATTGCTGTTGCTGTTGCTACTCCACCACAACCAGTTACTACTTCATCCACTTTGTCATCTTCTTCTCCACAAGATGCCAATGCTAATACTGAAGCAGACAAAAGAATCGCTGATGTTAATTTATTAAATTTCATTTTATTACCTATTAATTAATGTTTTTAAAATTAAGTTTTAAAAGATTCTTCTTTCAAAAGTTGGCGCTAATTTAAATTTTTAATATGACAAAATGAGTGATTTTTTATGACAGTTTTATTAAATTATTTCCCTTCTATTTTCTTACAGAGTAAAAAAAAGCCTGATATCAATCAGGCTTTAATTATTGATAAATTTAAAGGTATTTTTCAATAGACTCCACATGACGCTGCTGAGAGTTTAAATATTTCACCCAGGAATTACTTATTTTTAAGGAGCGGTTATCTTCTTTTGCTTTTAAAAATTCTACTCTTGCGGCATCAAACTCATTTAAATTCATTAATGCAACACCAAGCATAATTCGAGCTTGGTCTTCGCGATCCAACTGACCTTTATTAATCGCCATGAATAAATATTCTTTAGCTTGCTCCCAATTTTGTAAAACTGAGGATAATCGTCCTGCAAAATAAGCAGACTTTCCTGTTTCATCAAAATATTGATGATTCATCTTATAAAATTTAATTGCTTTTTCAGTTTCATAAGCGGCTGCAAATTGATCCGCTGCCATCACAATATTTTTATAATTTTTTTCAATAAGCTCATTATTTATTGAATCTTCTAACACTTTACCTGCATAAAATGGCAATTGATTATTTCCAAGTAACATTGCATAGGTAATGATTTCACTTTCTTTATCTAAACGATTGTCTTTATATAGTGCGTCATATATTTCTAATTGCTTGGATATTTCATTTTGCTGGCCATATAACGATGCTAATTGAATAAAGTATTCTTTTTTTGAATTTAACTTAATCAAATCATGCATGGTTTTAATCGCCATGTCTGGTTGTTTATTTTCATAATACAAAACACGTAAAAGTAGTAACCAGTTTTCATCAATGGGCTTATCTTTAATTTGATTAATGCGTATGGCTTCCTTGATTGGAGCTATACCCAGTTTGTATTTTTTTAATTGATAATATGATTGCGCCAATAATAATTGCGCTTGCACTGACTCAGTTTCAGTCAACCTTAACCAATGACGCATAAACTTTACTGCACCATCGAATTTTTTTTGCGCAAAATACAATTGAGCTAAACCAAATACCGTTGAGTATTCTAAATTTTCAGGGATGGATTTAGCGTGTTGTATCACTTTGTGATAATGGGAAATTGCATTTGGGATATCTTCGTTTGTGTAAGCAATAAATCCAAGTAAACTATGAGTCATTGCAATTTCATGCTCATTTAAACGCGCCTCACCTGCTTCCAATATATGTAATTCTTTTAATGCTGACTCAAAGTTTTTTTCATCAATATATTGTTGAGCTAAGGATAAATTACGCAATGCTTTTGCTGTAATTGGTTTAACTGTTCGCTCAATTGCAATTGCAGGAAGTACACTTAACCACAACACACACAACAAAATAACCGCAAAAATAGACTTCATTTTAATATTGTTATTCATTTTTCTTCTCTGCTCTTCTCTTATTGTTGCAGTGTAAAGTTCAATGTTACAACTTCACCCACAGACTGTATTGCCACACCATTCTCTTTTTTCGGTTTATATTTATATCGCATCACCGCAGAAATTGCTGAACGCTCAAATACATTTTGAGGATTAGCATCAATTACTGTGACATCCCTTACTGACCCCGTTTCAGAAATAGTAAATTTAAGTGTCACATATCCTTCCAATCCTTTTTTTGCAGCTGCTTGTGGGTAAATTGGTTGCCCACGCACTATTGGAATAGCGTCACCATCTTCATCTCCAGGGGTTAATGAACTTCCCATACCAATATCAATGCCTGCTGAAAAATCAGAAACTGAAAAATTCACACCGTTATCCACATTATTATTGTTATCCATCGGCGCTAATGGAATATCTAAATCCATTGGCTCCAACACTTCTTGTTTTTGTGGTTTTTGAATTTCTTTTTCGATAACCGTAATTTCAGTTTGTATTTGTATAAAATCAACAATACGCTCTGCTTTGTTATCCAAATCCAAATGATCTTTACTTAAAATCATATAGTTTAAAAGTAAAAATAATGCGCAACTGATGGCTAAAGCTACACTACCTGAAACTGCATAACGAATTAATCCAGATTGATTGATCATGCTTATTCACTCGTCGCCAAAGAAGCATCTAACACACCAGCTTCGCGTGCAGCATCTAATACTTTAACCACTACATCGGTTGTCGACTTGCCATCTGCTTGAATCACCACAGAACCTTTAGGGTTTTCAGCACGTAGTCGTTCAATATTTGCACGCACTTGACGAATATCTATACGACGACGGTCCATCCATACTTCACCATTTTCTTTAACGGCTATCAATATACTTAAATTTTGCACCTGGTTAGCACTAGATGATTCAGGACGTCGAACATCCACACCGGTTTCTTTAATAAATGACGCCGTCACAATAAAGAAAATTAACATAATAAAAACCACATCCAGCATTGGGGTTAAATCTACGGCGGTTTCTTCTTCTATTATTGTTTGAGAGGCTAATTTTCTAGCCATAATAATTCACCTTTTTCGAATTTTTTATTCAACATTACTTAAATTTATTTTTCGATTTCAATCTTATGAGTTAACTGCTCTACTTTACGATCAATAAATGTTTTCATTATTAATCCAAATAACGCAATGGACATACCAGTCATAGTGGGAATAGTTGCTTTAGAAACCCCTGAAGCCATAGATTTTGCATCTGCTGCAGCGTTCACACTCATTCCATCAAACACTTCAATCATGCCTGTCACGGTACCTAATAAACCAAATAAAGGGCACAGCGCAATAAGTGTTGCAATTAATTTAATATTTTTTTGTAACATCACTATTAACTGATTATTTAAGTTTTCTTTTATTTGCAATGCAAACCAGCTTGTATGATCCGAACGTTTTTTCCATGTTTCAAATATAGTTTTTTCATCTTGTTTGATAAATACCCAAAGATACAAAAAACGCTCTAAACACAACATCCACAAACAGGTAGCAACAAAAAAAATTAACCATAAAACATTGCCTCCCTTATTAAAAAACCCTTCCAGTGCAATCATCCATTCCATGATTACACTCTTACACTGTTTTGTGTGGAGTTTTCATTTTGGTTATGATTTTGTTCAATTTGTTGAGCAATTAACCCCAAACACTGTTTATCTAAAATCATAATCATCTCACGTGCTTTAGATGATAATAATGAATGGAAAAATAATAATGGAATCGCAGCGACCAAACCTAAAACTGTTGTTATCAATGCACTAGAAATTCCACCAGCCATTGTTTTAGGGTCGCCCGCGCCAAATATGGTTATCGCCTGGAATGTTAAAATCATACCCACTACAGTGCCAAGTAATCCCATTAATGGTGCTACCATCGACATAAATTTAATCATTGAAAGACCTGCATTAATTTTTGGCATTTCAGCAAGTACTTGTTCTGAAATTCGCAACTCTAAACTTTCCGTGTCCAATGTTTTGTTAGCATTAAAAACGGATAACACTCTACCTAGTGGATTAGAAATATCTATCTTGTTAATATCTTTTAATTGGGCATTCACTTTCATACTCATAATAAATAATGAAAACAAACGCCACACACAAATTACTGCACCAAATGCTAACATGGTTAAAATTGCATAACCGACTAGCTCACCCTGTTTGATTCGCTCCTTTAAGTTAGGTGCATTAATAAGTGCTTTTAATAATCCACCTCCTTTAGCACCTGTTGGATCAAAACCAAATCCAGTAATAGATCCATCAAACTTTTCAACATTTTTTGCACCATTTAAAAATCTTGATGATGGTTGACGACCCAGTTCTACTAATGATCCGGTGATGACGTCATAACTTAAATATTTACCATCAGCTACCACATTAAATCCACCAATGCGTGTCACTGTTTTTTCAACCGTTTGCCCGCTTGGTGTTGAAACTGCGGCTGTAAATTGCACTATTTTTCCAGATTGAGTCATTTCTTCTTGTAATATTAACCATAGTTTTTCAAGTTCATGAATCTCGGGTAATTGAGTGCTTTTTCCCATTTTAGCGTTTAGCTGCATCAAAAAATCTTGGCGACCTTTAATCTGGGAATTGGTTAAACTGTTTGATAAGTGGCTTGAAGCATCCCCAACCGATCCTTGAACCACACCAAACATTTCTTTTAACGTACCCAGGCGTTTATTTAATAATTCTTGTTTTTCAACTAATACAATTTCATTTTTCTCAAATTGACTTTCTAGAGAATCTGATAATGATTCTTGAGTTTCTTTTTCTACCTGAACATTTTCAAACAATTTTTCACGGCTATCATTTTCATTTAAAAATTCTTGTTCACGCTTTTTATTTATTTCAGTAGTAGCAACATTTCCCTGCTTAACAGATTGCATCAATTTTTCTAAATCAGTTTGCGCAACACTTGAAAATGACACACAAATTAATATACATGCGAATATTTTTTTCATTTTATTGCTCCTTAACTGCAGCGACAGGTAACATCATTAAACTTGCTGGTAATTGATTACGCGCAATTCGTATACCGTCTCGAATGGTATTATTAAAATCATCACTAACCGTTGTCCATTTTTTATCCTGCACATTCCAAATTCCACTTTGTTTTTTATCAAGGGTTTGAAAATACAGAGCTGTTCGGCCTATTCTTAATATGTCTACTTCCAAATTTTGTGAATTAACTGTGATATTATCTTGATACGCTTCAATCATAGATCCATATTGCATTTCAACTTGGTAAGCTTCTAATACTTGGCGAAGTTTTTCTGAAACTGTAATTTCAGGATTAATCATCGCCTCTTCTAAAAATACAATTCGCTCATTACGCTCTTTTAACGAAAAAGGAAGATCTAATATCACAAATGATTCTAATGCTTTAATCATTCGTAGCATCAAAGGCATTAACTGGCGTTCAATGTGTGTCACTTTATCTATTGATTCATCTAAAATATTAATATCTTGTTGTTGCGCGTTTACCTGTTCAGTTAATTGAACATTATAAACCTGAAGCCCTTCAACCAATTTTAATTCAGATTGAAACTTTTGAAATAAGGCTAAAGTACTTTGATTTAATGTATCAATTTTTACTTGAGATTGTTGACTGTCTTTAATATTTTTTTCAATTTCAGTCATAATTTGTGCGGGTTCAACTTGAGCAAATAATGGCGTTGATGCAATGGAAATGCTTGCAGCCAATAACGCGTTGCGTAATTTCATGGAGATGCCTAATGTATTTTGATTTTAATGGTATTTGATTTTGTATTTGTTTTTGTAATTTGAATTTAATGATTAATTTATTCCGCGCTATTATGAGGATTTAGATGACAGTTTATTGAAGGTTTTATGACAGATTTGTTAAAAATTTATTACAAAAAAATGACAGCGACACTTATTCATTTTTTATTCATATCAGTCATTGCAAACTCACCTTGTTTTATTTCATAGCTGTAAGAAAACTGTCACATAAGTGTCATATTATGCGCAAAAAATTAACAATCTTTATTAGAGAAATAACATGCCTAAATTTAAAATAATCAATCTCACTATTTTTGCAACTACCATAGTTTGCAGCGGATTATCCCTAGCTCGTGATACCATCAACATTGTGGGTTCATCAACGGTTTATCCATTTGCTACTACAGTAGCAGAGCGTTTTGGTAAAACTTCTGAATTCAGTACACCAACTGTTGAGTCAACAGGAACAGGTGGAGGCTTACAATTATTTTGCCAAGGTGTCGGCAGCGATTATCCTGATATTGCCAATGCATCACGCCGTATAAAAAAATCAGAAATTGGATTGTGTAAAAAAAATGGTATCGATGACATTATTGAAGTATTGGTCGGTTACGATGGGATTGCTTTGGCAAACTCAAACAAAGCAGAACGTTTTCGTTTAACTACACGGGATATATTTTTAGCCTTAGCGCGTCAAGTGCCAGGTAAACGACCAGGCAAGTTAATTGATAATCCTTATCAAACTTGGAAAGATGTGAATCCGTCTTTGCCGAATATTAAAATTCGAGTGTTAGGTCCTCCAGTAACCTCTGGTACTCGTGATGCGTTTAATGAAATTGCATTAGAAGATGGCTGTAAATCTTTTGATTGGTTAGACAAATTAAAATACAAAAGCACTGAACAATACCGTGCCGTTTGCCATTCTATTCGTGAAGACGGTGCGTTTATCGAATCCGGTGAAAACGATAATTTAATCGTGCAAAAATTAGTGGCGGATCCTGAAGCGTTAGGTATTTTTGGTTACTCATTTTTAGATCAAAACAGAGATTTAGTTCAAGCTTCGTCTATCAACGGTCAGTATCCAAGCTTTGAAACCATTGCCAGTGGCGAATACTCTATTTCACGTTCGTTATATTTTTATGTCAAGAAAAAACATGTGGATGTCATTCCTGGTTTAAGACAATTTATGACTGAATTTGTCAGCGAAAAATCCATTGGTGATGATGGTTATTTATTAGACAAAGGCATTATTAGTTTAAGTGAAGATGAAAAGGCGACAGCTAGAAGTAATGTTAAAAACTTAACGCCTATTTCATTCTAAGTACAATTTACTTTTAAAATAGTCCCATTAATGGGACTATTTATTAAACGGGTTTAATTGTGGTACGTTGTGGTTTACTAAGTTTAAACATGGCTATTACGACGACACCCATTGAAAACATTTGATAAACATTTAAAGTCTCACCCAAAATAAGCCAGGCAATAACAGCAGTCACAAATGGGCCTAAACTAGAAATAATAGCCGTATTAGAGGCACCAAAACGTGTAATAGAACTATTAATTAACCACATAGACCCCACCCCAATTACACCCCCTAATACTACAATTAATAATAAAGTTTGATGACCAAACAAATCAAAATCTATGTCGCCATCTACAATAATAAATTGCCCCATAATTGTCATACTTGCCAAAGGCAAAGAAAACAACGTTGCCTGAGTGCCTCCGTATTTTTTAACACTGGACTCAATAAGTACAAAATAGAGTGCATAAAATACAGCGGCAAAAAAAGCAAGCAACATTCCAAACCACGCAAATTCATTCGCTTTGTATTCAAAACCAAAAAACACAACCGTTGCCAAATAAATAATACCCATTGCCAGCCACTGATCTTTAGTTACTGCCTGTCTTCCATTTTTAATCACTAAAAACAAACACACCAATGACGGATACAAATGCACAATTAGTCGTTCTAGATTCACTGAAATATAATTTAAACTGTATAAGTCTAAAAAACTGCTGATATGAAAACCTAATAAACCTATGACCAATAAATAAGCGATGGATTTAAAAGACTCGATGTGGATTTTTTTGAGTTTATACATAATAAAAAGCGCAATACTTACTACTGTAAAAGTAATGATATTTCTTAACATCATGATTTCGACAGTATTAAAACCCTGTGCCATCAATAATTTAATTATCACGGATTTAAACGCCATGATAAAGGTGTAACTTACGATATAGATAAAGCCAATTTTCATTTTTTAATTCTTATAGATATAAAAAGAGTTGGCTGCGTTTTAGGAGGGGAAGATATTTAAAAGGAACTCACATCATGCCGCAAAAAAACGCAGCACGAAATAACATGCCACGAATTAACGTTTACGTTTACTGGCTTGCCATTTTCGGTTATGTGAGTGTTGAATGTTCATGTGATTCTCTGAAAAAATAATTGAATAATGTGCTACGTCTTTTAAAAATAACTTTAAAAGTTAAATAGATCAAGTTATTAATTTTAATTTATACTAATGGCCCATTCTAACGCTTGCCTAATAGCCACTTTCGCATCCAATTGATTTGCATTAAGTGCCCCACCAATCGATTGCATTTTGTCGTTTTGAATATTAAGTTCAACACTGACTTGCCCTGCACAAATAACAAAATAATCCGCTTTGATGATGTCAGGTTTGTCATCTTTGATTATATGTAAACCTTGCTCATCTATTTTTTGATAACTCACCCCCGCTATTTGTTTCACCCCTTCTTTTTTAAGGTTTAGACGATGCACCCAGCCGGTTGTTTTACTTAAATATTTACCTAATTTTTCATTTTTACGCTGTAATAAAGTTATATTTCTAATAGGAGTAATTGGACTCACGTCTGTTTTTAATAAACCCGATTGCTGATCTACCCCCCAGTAATTAAAATAATGTTTGATTTTATTTTGATCAATGGATTTATTATTATGCTCGCCCTCATTAATATGATCACTTAATAAAAATTCACATACATCAAAACCGATGCCTCCAGCGCCAATAACCGCTACTGATGACTGCTTAGGAATTAACTCATCTGCAGATCCGCACTTTAATAATCGCTCATAGCTGAATACGTTTTCACCTTTAAATTTTGAGCCTAAATCTCGCGGTATTATTCCTGTGGCATTCAGTATGTGATCAAATTGATCTAACTCACTGTTATCTAAAATCGGTTTATTTAAAAAAACCTGTACGTTTAATTTAGCCAATTGTTGCTCGTAATATTCAATGGTAAATAAATAGTCCTCTTTACCAGGAATATTTTGCGCCAATAAAAACTGGCCACCTAGTTGATTGGATTTTTCAAACAAACTGACATAATGACCTTTAAGTGCCGCATAGTATGCAGCGGCTAATCCACTTGGTCCCGCTCCAACAATGGCAATCTGTTTTGGCTGTTTTACTTTCGTTAAATCAAACTGGGTTTCATAACAAGCCAGCGGGTTCACTAAACAGCTAGCGCGTTTTTTAACAAACACATGATCTAAACAGGCTTGATTACAGCCAATACAATGATTGATATCACTTAATTGATTGTCCTTAATTTTATTCACAATATCAGGATCTGCCAAAAAGGGTCTTGCCATAGAGACTAAATCGGCCTGTTTTGTTTGCACAATTTCATTTGCAACTTCAGCGGTATTAATTCGATTACTGGCACAAACCAGAATACTCACTTGCTGTTTAATAGCCGCAGTAAAATGCGCATAGGCCGCTTTGGGCACTTGAGTCACAATGGTAGGAATACGCGCTTCATGCCAGCCAATACCTGTATTGATGATACTGGCACCGGCTTGTTCTATTGCTTTAGCAACAATTATTATTTCAGGTAATGTTAGACCGTTTTCAACTAACTCCACCATCGACAATCTAAAAATAATTAGAAACTGCTTAGGATGATTTGCACGGATTTTTGAGACGATTTCAACGGCCAAGCGCATTCTGTTTTCTAATGAGCCGCCGTACACATCATCTCGACTATTGGTTCTTTTGGATAAAAACTGATTAATTAAATAACCTTCACTACCCATCACCTCAACCCCGTCGTATCCCGCACGAGCTGACAAATCAGCACAGCGCACAAACGCATTTATTTGCTTTTGAACTTGTTTGGTCGAGAGTTTTTTGGCAGTAAACACATTAATAGGTGCTTTTGATGTGTCTGCACTTTTAATAAACGGATGAAACCCATACCGACCTGTGTGTAAAATTTGCAGAACCAATTTACAGTCATAACCTTTAATTGCATCGGTAAGTTTTTTGTGGGTTTTCACCTGCCATGAAAATTGTAACGTACCAGAAAAAGGCACTGCCCACCCCGTAACATTTGGAGCAAAACCACCTGTAACGATCAGACCCACACCGCCCTGAGCACGGAGTTTGTAATATTGCGCCAATTCATCAAAATTCTTTTTATGATCTTCTAGCCCAGTGTGCATCGAGCCCATAATAAAGCGGTTTTTTATCCTGACGTCTAATGCATTAATTGGCTTAAACAAAACATTAAAACTCGATTGACTCACGCAGTACTCCCATATTTATACGTTTAATAGAATTCAGTTTAGTCGTAAATAGTGTTTTTCACTTTGTTTTGGAATTTTAGCTGGATTGTTACGTGGCTATTTTATTATCGTGTTTTGGTATGTGATAAAAAAGAGGAATTAAAAACTGGAGTTGATTGGAATATATTTGGCTATGTTTTAAATTGTTGTGGCAGGATGCAAAATCATAATGCTGATCTAAGCTGAGATTTATACACCCACAATGACATAGCCTATGAATCCACAGCATTTTCAAAACATACTTAAGCAGGTAAGCAAGCTCGATCCTGTTCAAAAACAAACTCTAACCACCGCTTTATCTGCACAAGAAAATCCCATTCTTACACGGCTGTCTAAAGAAGTGATTACCCACTCAAAATGCATTCATTGTCAAAGCAACCGCTTGCGAAAATACGGTTTTAGTAATGGCCGGCAGCGATTTTTTTGCAACGAATGTCGCAAAAGTTTTGTGTGCACTCGAGGCAGTGCTTATTTTTATCAGCACAAACCTGAGCTTTGGCAAAAATACTTAGAGCACATGCTTGACCAAGATAGCATTCGGCGTTGCGCAAAAGATTTAAATATTTGTGTGACCACCTCTTTTAATTGGCGTCATCGTTTTATGAATGCTACTCAAAACACCTATGAATCAAGGCTTGAAGGTGTTATTGAAGCAGATGAAACGTATTTTCGAGAATCTAAAAAAGGCGAGCGAAACTTAAACCGACCTGCAAGGCAGCGAGGATCTAAAGCATCCACCCCTGGCATTAATCAGCACGATTGGGTGGCAGTGTTAACCGCTAAAGATCGAAATCATCATGAATTTGATCAAATATTAACCCATGTAAATGGCGCTGAAATCAATCAATGTTTAGGCTGCAAAATTGCCGACGAATCTGTTTTATGTACCGATGGGCAGCCGGCTTATAATCAAATTTGTAAAGAACATCATTTGCATCATGTGGTGATAACCAACAATCAAACACAGCAAAGTTTGTATCATATTCAAAATATCAATAATTATCACAGTCAGTTAAAGCGTTGGTATTTGAAGATGCATGGAGTGGCCAGTAAGTATTTAGCGAAGTATTTGGGTTGGTTTAGAATGCTGGACTGGCACAAATATCAGACCTTTTCTAGCGACATTAAGAGCGAAAGCGAAAAACTGTTTGAATTCAAACTGTTACAGGTGCAGCAACATAAATTTGAAACATAGCCATATAATTTGATTACAATTTGAGCAGTTACGGGTTGTGCTGAATAGATACAAAATTGAAGCGATTACAAATAATCATCGAAGACTGATGATTTCCCAATTTTGACCTTTCGCATATTGCGTTAATGTTTCATCGGCATCCACAGCGATTGGATGGGTCACCATTTTTAACAATGGTAAATCATTATGGCTGTCTGAATAAAAATAACTGCCTTCTAAATCCATAGGATTTGATTTTAGCCACTCATTTAATCGTGTGATTTTACCATCTTGAAAACTAGGTGTACCTGTTGGCTTGCCTGTGTATTTACCATCTATTATTTCACATTGACTGGCGATTAAATCATCGACACCCAAAACCTTTGCTATGGGGCCTGTCACAAACTCATTTGTTGCTGTAATGATTAACAAATAATCCCCTTGGTCTTTATGCTTCTTTAATAGGGCTTTTGCTTGATCAAGCATCATGTCACTGATAACTGTATCCATAAATAATTGATGCAATTCTGTTAATTCATCCTGCGAATACACTGCCAAAGGTTTTAAACAAAAATGTAGATACTCATTAATATCTAACACACCATTTTTGTAATCCAAATAAAATTGATGATTGGCTTGTTCGTAAACTTTAGCGTCTACCTTTTTTTGATCAACTAAAAAGTTGCCCCACGCATGGTCGCTGTCGCCATTAATTAATGTGTTATCTAAATCAAAAATTGCTAATGCCATTGAATTTCACCGAAAAAAAATGAGTACAATACTGTCGATTTCGGTAATAAACAACAATTTACGTAAATTGCCAACAATTACTTGGTGTTTTATTCTATATATGGAAGAATGGCGGTAATGATAAATTTATAAGGGCTGAGATATGATAGATGCCGATGGTTTTAGACCTAATGTCGGTATTATTTTAGCCAATACTAAAGGGCAAGTACTTTGGGCAAAACGTGTTGGGCAGGATGCATGGCAATTTCCACAAGGCGGCATCCATCCTAATGAAACCCCATTACAGGCGATGTACCGAGAACTTAACGAAGAAGTCGGTTTAGACCCTGATGATGTAAAACTTATTGCTTGTACCCGCGGTTGGTTAAAATATCGCTTACCGAAAAAAATGGTGAGGTACCAAAACCTCCCTATTTGCATTGGTCAAAAACAAAAGTGGTTTTTACTACAAATTAATTGTCCTGACAGCAGAATCGATCTAACTTTAGGTGATACTCCTGAATTTGATGGCTGGGACTGGGTGAGCTACTGGTACCCTTTGGCACAGGTAGTTTCTTTTAAAAAAGATGTATACAGACTGGCGCTTAAAGAGCTTGCTCCAAGAGTTAATACAATAACACAACAAAATGGCTAAATAATGTTAACGATTTTACGCAAAATAATTCAAGAAGTATCAAACGCAGGAAATCTTGACGCGATTCTGCATTTGATTACTTCACGCGTAAAACAAAACCTAGAAGTCGATGTATGTTCTTTATTCTTATTTGATTTTGAAGAACGTCGTTACGTATTGATGTCGACCGATGGTTTAAATAAACGCGCTATCGGCCAAGTATCTTTAGGTGAAACTGAAGGTATTGTAGGGTTAGCAGGTTCTCGTGAAGAACCTATTAACCTTGAAGATGCTCAAAACCATGCTGAATTCCACTATCTTCCTGGTCTTGGTGAAGATAAATTTAAATCGATGCTTGCTGTACCAATTATACATCAACGTAAAGTGTTGGGTGTTTTGGTTATTCAAAACATTGATACTCGTAAGTTTAATGAATCTGAAGAAGCTTTCTTAGTCACCCTTTCAGCCCAAATTGCAGGCACGATTGCGCAAGCTGAAGCATCAGGTGTGGTTGAAGGAAAGCATTTCTCGGGTCAAATTGCTTTTAACTCTCGCTTTGATGGTGTACGTGGCGCATCTGGTATCGCAGTGGGCATTGCTTACGTTTGTACTCCATCTGCAGATTTAAAATCCGTATCCTTAACAAAAGCCATAACCGATATTGACACCGAAGAACAAGCTTTTATGAAAGCGCTCGATGCAGTTCGTGAGGATATCTCCAAAGCTGGAGAGCGTTTAGCAGATGCATTACGACCTGAAGAACGTGCATTGTTTGATGTCTATTTAGGTATGTTAGAAGATCACGCACTTGGTGGAGAAGTGGTGAAACGCATTCGCGAAGGCAATTGGGCTCAAGGCTCATTATGCGAAGTGATTAAAGGTTATGAGCAACATTTTAATGAAATGGAAGATGCGTATTTACGAGAACGCGCCTCGGATATTCGTGATTTAGGTCAACGAGTTTTAAGCCATTTACAAAAAAACCATTCAGCTCCAACAGAAATCCCTTACGGTGCGGTTGTCATAGGTGAAGAAGTTAACCCCTCCATGCTTGGAGAGTTTCAAGCACGTAATGTGGTTGCCTTAGTGTCCATGCAAGGCTCTGCCAATTCTCATATAGCCATTTTATCCCGTGCAATGGGTATCCCTACTGTTATGGGGGCCGTGGATTTACCGCTTCGCGCTTTAGAAGGTAAAGAGTTAGTCGTTGATGGTTATTCTGGCCATGTTTATGCGAATTTAACCGATGAAAAACGTAACTTATTCTTACAATTAGTTGAAGATGAAAAGCTCCTAGTTAAAGGATTGGAAAATCTAAAAGACAAGCCAGCCATCACAACTGATAATCATAAAATGTCATTAGTTGTGAACACAGGTTTAATGAGTGATGTTGTACGCTCACAAGATTTAGGTGCTGAAGGTGTTGGTTTATATCGTACCGAAGTGCCGTTTATGACATTTGGTCGTTTCCCTTCTGAGATTGAACAAGCAGAAATTTACCGCCAACAATTATCAATCTTTGCCCCTCACCCTGTGACTATGCGCACATTGGATATTGGGGGAGATAAATCTTTACCCTATCTACCAATTGTGGAAGACAATCCATTTTTAGGGTGGCGCGGTATTAGAATCACACTGGATCACCCTGAAGTCTTTTTGGTTCAACTTCGCGCTATGCTTCGAGCAAGTGAAGGGTTAAATAATCTAAAAATCATGCTACCTATGATCACTTCTATTAGCGAGCTTCAAACTGCTAAATATTTAATTCATCGCTCCATTAATGAATTACGAGAAGACGGATTAGAAATTGTTGAACCAGAAATTGGAGTAATGATTGAAGTACCCGCAGCGGTTTATCAAGCTCATCATCTTGCAAAAGAATGTGATTTTTTATCCGTTGGCTCAAATGATTTAACTCAATACATATTGGCTGTCGATCGAAATAATCCTCGTGTGGCTGAGTTATATTCATCGTTACACCCTGCTGTATTGATGTCATTTAAACATATAATTGACCAAGCAAAATTAACAAATACACCTGTAAGTGTCTGTGGTGAAATTGCAGGTGATCCGGTTGGAGCAATATTGTTAATGGGCATGGGATATCAAAAGCTTTCAATGAATGCCGCAAGTTTATTGAAAATAAAAGCGGTCATCCGTGAAACCTCTTTAACTTTTGCTCAACAATTAGTTGAAAAAGTAATGAAAGTCGACGATGAGTCTATTGTACAAGCAATTGTAAAAGCAGAATTGAAACGCTCTGGAATGAATCTCAAACACTTTGGTATTCGAGATAGTAATTAATTAAATCCGTAGCAATAAAAAAGCCCCTTAACTGTACAACAGTTAAGGGGCTTTTTCGTGAAAGTTACAACTGACAAACTTTCACCTGCCAAGGTGCCAAAGTATTTTTGCCCGTTTCCAGCAATGCAAAGGATTTAGGAATTGCCATTAATTGACATTCATAATGTGTCGCATCGATAGTTTGCTCTTTATTTGATAAATTAATCGCACACAACAATGTTTGTTTATCATTTTTACGAACAAAAAATAAAACATCCTCAGGACCGTCAATAAATTCCATATCACCATCAAGCAATACTTCATGCTGTTTACGCCAATTTAAAATATCTCGATAATGATGCAAAATCGCTTCAGGCTGTAATTCTAAAGCCTCTACACTATTTTTAATGTGACTCGATGCTACAGGCAACCATGGCTTCGCAGTAGAGAAGCCACCATTTGGTTGATCCGTTGTCCAAGCCATAGGTGTACGACACCCATCACGACCTTGATATTCAGGCCAAAAAGTTAGCCCATAAGGGTCAACCAAATCTTCATAAGTTAACTTAGCCTCGGTAAAACCTAACTCCTCACCTTGATACAAACATACCGAACCACGTGCCAAGGTTGTACTGGCCAAATATGCCAAACCGCGTTCGATATCTTTTTGATTATTAGCATCATAATCCGTTTGCTTTTCAACTGTGCCTTTATCGGCCCAACGAGTCATGACTCTTTGAACATCATGATTACCTGTTGACCAGCAAGGCCAACCATCCAATAATTTTTCTTGATGTCTTAAAATCGTACCTTTTAAAAATGGTGCTCCTTTTTCTTCGGTTAATAAATCAAATGAATACGCCATGTTTAATTTATTATTACCACTTGTATAAGCAGCCATAGTTTCAATGGAATGATCACAACCAATCTCACCTACTGTAGCACTGCCTGGGTATTGATCTAATAGTGAACGAAATTTTTCTAAAAAGCGTACATTTTGAGGCTGGCTTTTATCGTATTTATGCATTTGAAATCCGTATGGATTATCAGGTCGCACCCCAATAGCCCCTTCGGTTACTTCAACTCTTGGTGGATTATTACGAAGACGTTGATCATGAAAATAAAAATTCACTGCATCTAATCTAAATCCATCCACACCGCGCTTTAACCAAAATTCAGCCGTATCTAATGACGCTTGTTGCACTTCAGGGTTATGGAAATTTAAATCAGGCTGACTGGTAAGAAAGTTATGCAAATAATATTGCTTACGACGAGAGTCCCAAGTCCAAGCGGCACCGCCAAAAACTGACTGCCAGTTGTTTGGTACACTGCCATCGTCATTTGCATCAGCCCAAACAAACCAATCGGCTTTATCATTGTTATCACTTAAGCGGGATTCTTTAAACCATTTGTGTTCATCTGAACAATGACTCAATACTAAATCGATCATTATTTTAAGATTTAATGAGTGGGCTTTTTCAATTAAGACATCAAAATCAGCAAGACAGCCAAAAATAGGGTCCACATCGCAATAATCTGAGATATCGTAACCAAAATCTTTCATAGGGGACGTAAAAAATGGTGAGATCCAAACAGCATCTACGCCCAAACTAGCAATGTATTCTAATTTACTTGTTATCCCTTTTAGATCACCTACACCAGTACCTGTACTGTCTAAATAACTGCGAGGATACACTTGATAAATGACTGCGCCACGCCACCAATTTGAATTATTTGAAACTGTCATATGCTTGCCTTATTGAAATAATTAGGTTCATTATAGATTGGTTCGAACTTGAGTCTAGAATTTTTTCATCAGCGGAGTATTATGTAGCATTGCAAATCAATTAAGAACCTTATGAAATTTTTACACAGCATGATTCGCGTTGTTGACCTTGACGCCTCCCTTCACTTTTATTGCGATTTATTGGGTTTAAAATTAATCAATCGCCGAGACTTTGAAAACGGTCGTTTTTCTTTAGTGTTTTTGGCAACCGATGAACATCCTGACACACCTGCATTAGAGCTTACTTATAACTGGGATCAAACAGAACCTTATGATAATGGTCGTAATTTTGGTCATTTAGCCTATCAAGTTGATGACATTTATAAATTATGTGATTCGTTAATTGAAAATGGAATTACCATTTTAAGACCACCTAAAGAAGGTCATATGGCATTCATTAAATGTCCAGATGGTATATCAATCGAACTATTACAAAAAGGCGATGATTTACCCATTACAGAGCCATGGGCGTCTATGCCTAATACAGGAAGCTGGTAAATGAATGTCATAATTTTAGGTGCAAGTGGCCAAGTCGGCACGGCATTAATGCGAAAATTTGATGAGCACAGTATTTTTTTTCAAGCATTTGATATTAAACCAAACCTTCCTAGAGTTCACCGATTAGACATTACAGATGTTTTTGCTTTAGAGCGGGTCATTACAGAATCCGATGCGTTATTTGTGATTAATTGCGCCGCACTAAATGATATGCAATACGTAGAAGAACATGCCAAAGAAGCCATTGAGGTGAACACATTAGCCTGTGAAAACATCGCAAAACTATGTGTTCGTACTGACAAGGTTTTGATTCAGCTATCTACCGACCAAGTATTTGATGGAGAACGAAAAGCAGGATACACAGAACGCGATAACCCAAATCCAATTAATCATTTTGGTGTAACAAAACACAAAGCCGAACAAAAAATCATGCAAGTGGGCGGGAATGCCATTATTTTAAGAACCGGAATGATTTTTAGTGAACATGGCAATAATTTATTAAGTAACGTACTGACTTTAGCCAAGGATAACAAAACATTATATTTTTCTGAATTGCATTATTTTAATCCAACCCATAATGTAGATTGTGCCCGAGTCATAGTTGCGATGTTAGATCAAATAAATTGCCAAGCTGATGTTCCGCTTTGGGGAATTTACCATTATGGTGGATCGGATCAAACTAACTTTTTAGAGTTTTCCAAAGCGATTATAAACGGATCCAAAAAATACGATTCAATTATTACAGAACAAGTAATTGCATCTAATCCGACAGTGGCACAATTAACTCATATAAAATATGCAAACCTTAATTGCACCAAACTATTACATACTTTTGGCATTAAGCAATTACCATGGCGACGCGGCCTTCAACGAACATTAAATACGATATACGAATCATGAATCTTACTCACTTAAATGAAAAAGGTCAGGCACACATGGTGGATGTGAGCGATAAAGCCATTACAAGCCGAAGTGCTACAGCACAAGCAATTGTAAGTATGCAAGCTCATACGTTTGAATTACTAGCAACTGGGGGTCATAAAAAAGGAGACGTATTAGCTATTGCTCGTATTGCTGGCATTCAAGCTGCGAAAAAATGTCCGGACTTAATTCCATTGTGTCATCCTATTATGCTGACAAAAGTGACAGTAGATATCGAATTGGATCATTCAAATCACAGCGTAATAATTTTTGCTACTTGCAAAATTGCAGCGCAAACAGGCGTCGAAATGGAAAGTTTATGTGCCGTTAACGTTGCGGCATTGACAATTTATGATATGTGCAAAGCGGTAGATAAAACAATGCGCATTGATCAAATTTGTGTTTTAGAAAAAAGCGGTGGAAAAAGTGGTGATTGGAAATTTGATCCAAATTCATCTCTACCAAGCGATATAAAATGAGATTACTGAAGACACTTTTTAAACGAATATTATTTATTAGTATTCTTATTTTGTTATTTGCAGTGGGAGGTTTTTTTTACTTCACGTCATCCAATGCGACTATCAATAAAAATACTTTAAGTTTTCAACAATCTTTAGAAATCAAAAATACAATCGACACATTTAACAATCGTTATCATATTAATGGGCAAGTTTATGTAATTGAATTCACTGAAGCTCAATTACAAACAGCATTGATATTTTCATTAATTCAAACGTTTAAAAACACAGACACCCGATCAACACTTTTATTAAACCAAGATTCAATAGATTTATCTATCGAACACCCTATTGATTTATACTTTACAACCCGGTACATCCCAGTAAAATTTTCAATTAAATTAAATAACTTTCAAACACCAATTGATTCCATTGAAATAAAACATCATGTTTTTCCAATTTTCACTAAAAACTTTTTTAACAAAAAAATCACCAATCACATTCAACAACAGGGTTTAGAATCAATACTGACTAAAGAAAATATATTTTTAACCGTTTTAGATTCCACATTAATCATTAAATACACTTGGAATGAAAGACTTTCAAATAGTTTAAATCAATCAAACAACCATACAAACACCCAAATTACTAACATTTATATTACTTTTCAAAATCAATTAAAAACAATGGGTAATTCGAAATCCAGCTTACAACAGGCGATGCTAGTTTTATTTAATTTAACCAATCAATTAAAACACCCATCGGATCGAATTGTATTTTGGTCTGTTTTATTTGCAAGTGTTGACACTGCGCAAGCAAACCGTTTATTAAATTTGAATTTAAATTCACCATCAGTGAAGCTTACTTTACAAAACCGATATGATTTGGCAAAACACTTTATTTACTCCGCTTTTTTAGAGCAAATCG
This sequence comes from Marinicellulosiphila megalodicopiae, assembly GCF_045862395.1. NCBI lineage: Bacteria > Pseudomonadati > Pseudomonadota > Gammaproteobacteria > Oceanospirillales > Marinicellulosiphila > Marinicellulosiphila megalodicopiae. The sequence continues at coordinate 1,308,973 of NZ_AP023087.1, read as the reverse complement.
GTGGCAGTAATTTTTCAGAATATATGGGAGAAGTAAAAGAAAATAACGACGCAACTACCCGTGCGACTAAATTTAGTTACAGCGACGTCATGGCCAATCAAGCAGGGATTGTATTTTCGGATGTTTTATTTAATAAAATAAAATCAAATCAACAAGGTGATTTTTTTATTAACGTATCAACTAGTAAATTAACTTTAGAAGATGATTTATTTGAAGACGGGATCGAAGCGCCTGCTAAATCCAAACAATCTTTTGAGATTGAATTGATAAAACAAGCCCTTTGGAAATTACCCATATATCAATAATTCCCTTATCAATTTTATTACCATTCTTGAAAATTCGTAACGTTTAATACAAAGAAAATACATTAACTTTAAACACTTAATTCAAAACAAATAAATCTTACCCTCGCCAAGCAAGCTTCTCACGCAACTTCACTACTTCGCCAATAATAATTAATGTCGGAGCTTGGATTTTTTCGTTTTGGATATCATCAGCCATAGTTTCTAATGTGCCTGTCCAAACTTTTTGATCTTTAGTGGTGCCTTTTTGAATCAATGCAATCGGTGTTTGTTTGGGTTTGCCAGCTAATATCAACTGCTCACAGATAATTCGCAACGATTTTAAGCCCATGTAAAACACCAAGGTTTGATTACCGTATTGATATTCATGCCACGGCAAATCAGATGTTCCGTTCTTTAAATGTCCTGTAATAAAACGAACTGATTGTGAATAGTCACGATGAGTTAACGGAATGCCTGCATAACTTGAACAACCTGCGCCTGCGGTAATGCCTGGCACCACTTGAAATGGGACACCTTGATCAAATAACAATTCGATCTCTTCGCCACCACGACCAAAAATAAATGGATCACCGCCTTTTAAGCGAAGTACACGCTGGCCTTTTTTCGCTTCATCGGCCAATAACTGATTAATATCACCTTGAGGCACTAAATGCATGTCGCGCTCTTTGCCGACATTAATTTTTTTCGCATCAGCTGGAATCATGTTTAGAATTTCTTGGGACACTAAACGATCGTATAACACCACTTGAGATTGCTGAATTAAACGAAGCGCTTTAAAAGTTAATAACTCAGGGTCACCTGGACCTGCCCCTACTAAATACACTTCGCCTTTGTGTTTATATTCATCGGCCTTTTCAATTAAGTCATCAACTTCTGACAATGATAATTGATCGCCATCCATTAATTTTTGCCCTGCTATTCCATGAAACAATGACTGCCAAAAATATTTACGTTGTTCGGTTTTGAATCGTTTCTTAATTGTGCCTGCGTTTTCGCTGGCAAACTGAGCCAAGTTAGACACACCAAACGGAATGCGTGCTTCTAACCATCCACGTAATAAACGAGTTAATGTGGGTGTCACGCCTTGACTGGTTAATGCTAATTGAAACAATCCACGCTTGATAATCGCAGGAAAAATCACATCACCTTGCAAACCATCAAACGCACTGTTGATTAAACAACCGCCGCGTTGCGCGTCTTTTAACGCTGTTTGGTTTGCTTCATCGTTATCGGTAGCAATCACTACTAATTTATATTTTGATAAATCCATGCTCGCATATGGCTGTTTTATGATTTCAACATCTCTCATTTGTTCGATTCGAGCGTCAATATTCGATGCAATCACGGTCACAACCGCGCCAGCTTCAACTAATTTTTCAACTCGGCTGGATGCAATATTACCTGCCCCAATCACTAAACATGGTTGGCGGGTTAAGCTGATTGATAATGGAATGTATGATTGAGACATGTAAATCACTATTTAAAAATAAAGCGCGATTTTAGCAAATACGACGGCGTTAGCCAATTTATGATATTCATTATTCTCGCTTTTCTTCAAGCCAAAAAAAAGACTGCGAAAGCAGTCTTAATTTTATCAATTTTTTAGCTTATAAAAAATCAACACCACCCATATAAGGTTTTAACACTTCTGGCACGGCGATGCGACCATCTGCTTGCTGGTAGTTTTCTAGAATCGCTACTAATGTACGACCTACTGCTAGGCCTGATCCATTTAATGTGTGTAGCAATTGTGTTTTACCATCTTCATCACGGTAGCGTGCACTCATTCTACGTGCTTGGAAATCCCCCATGTTTGAGCATGAAGAAATTTCACGATATTGATTTTGTGCGGGTAACCATACTTCTAAATCGTAAGTTTTGTATGCACTAAAACCAGTATCTCCACCGCATAAAATCACTTTACGGTATGGTAGATTTAAAAGTTTAAGAATATTTTCAGCATCACCGACCAATTTTTCTAATGCAGCATCAGATTCTGAAGGTTTGACGATGTGTAATAATTCTACTTTTTCAAATTGATGTTGACGAATCATACCGCGAGTATCACGACCGTAACTTCCCGCTTCTGATCTAAAGCAAGGTGAATGACACACATACTGAATTGGCAATTCTTTATTATCTAAAATCTTGCCGCGAACCATATTAGTAACAGGCACTTCAGCGGTAGGTATCAAATAATATTCTTGCTCACCTTCTAATTTAAATAAATCTTCAGCAAACTTTGGTAATTGTCCTGTTCCCATTAGAGAATCGGCGTTAACCATGTATGGTACGTAAATTTCGTTATAACCATGCTCGTTTGTATGGGTATTTAACATAAATTGAATTAACGCACGGTGCATTCTTGCCACTGTGCCTGTCATAACACTAAAGCGACTGCCTGTTAATTTAGCGGCGGATTCAAAATCCAGCCCGCCATTTTGTTCACCTAAATCCACATGATCTAACACATCAAAATCAAAAGTGGCAGGTTCGCCCCATTTTAATATTTCTTGATTGTCCTCTTCTGTTTTGCCTTCTGGTACGTCAACGGATGGAATATTAGGAATGTCGTTTAAAAACAGTTCAAGCTCAGCTTGGATTACTTTTAGCGCGTCTTCTTTTTCATCTAATTGCTTGCTGATTTTTGCAATTTCATCGGCAATTTGTGCTTTGGCATCAGTTGGTGACATGCCTTCTTTAATTAACAAACCTACTTGCTTGGATTGACGTTTCTTTTCAGCTTGTAGACTTTCTGTTTCTACTTGAACGGATTTACGTTTCGTTTCTAATTCGTTGAATTTTTCTACGTCTAATGTGAAATGTTTTTTCTTAAGTAAATCCGCAACTTTTTGGGTTTCTTTACGAATCAGTTTTACGTCTAGCATGGAGAATCCTGTTTATTAAAGGTAAGTGTCCAATTCATATTGAACAATTTTAATTATGTTAGTAAAAATTTTGCGATGAATACACCGATCATTAAGGACACAATACTCACAATTAATGTGGAAAATATATAAATACCCCAATGAAATATTTGCCCCTGTTGTAACATCTTAAATGCGTCCAACGAAAAGGATGAATAGGTGGTAAATGCGCCTAAAAATCCAATCATACAAAATTGTCGAATGGCCACTAGCGCTTCGTTTGATGAAGTTAATGCGCTGTATTTTAAATCAAAATACACAAAAGCCAACCCCATAATGAAACAACCTAAACTATTTGCTATAAATGTACCTGTGTACACTCCAAATGGCATCCAAGTTTTATGCACTAAAGTGCCAACACCATAACGCGCTAATGCGCCTGTTGCGCCACCTAAGGCAATGGCTAATATTTGAAAATTCATGATTCGTATCTTTTATTTGGACTTTGTAGGTCTAATTGTTTTAGCCAATCAAGTTTTTCTTTTAACTTAATTTCTAAGCCTCGATCAACGGGTTTATAAAATTCACTGCGTTTGATGTCTTCAGGTAAATAATTTTCGCCTGCGCTATAGGCATGCTCTTCGTCATGACTATAACGATACTGCGCGCCGTAATCTAAATCTTTCATTAGCTTAGTTGGTGCGTTTCTGATATGTAATGGTACATCATAATCAGGCTGAGTTTGAATTTGTTTGCGCACTTGATTGTAGGCATTATAAACGGCATTGCTTTTGGGTGCACAGGCTAAATAAATAATAGCTTGCGCTATAGCTAACTCACCTTCTGGACTGCCTAAGCGAGTTTGCACGTCCCATGCGCTCATAGCTAGATTTAAACCACGCGGATCGGCATTACCAATATCTTCGCTGGCCATTCGCACGACTCGCCTTGCTACATAAATAGGGTCACAGCCGCCATCTAACATTCTGCAAAACCAATATAACGCACCATCTGGAGAGGAGCCACGCACGGATTTGTGTAATGCAGAAATTTGATCATAAAAACGGTCGCCTTTTTGATCAAAACGTTTTGGAGAATGTTCTAACAACCCCGTTACCGATTCAATGTTCACATCATCAGAAGAATCGCAGGCAAGCTCCAATAGATTTAATGCGCGCCTAGCGTCGCCATCAACGGCCTGAGCAATTAATTCTATTGCATCATCACTGATGGATTTATTTTTTAATTGCTCATCATTTTTAGCACGGTTCAGTAATTGAATTAATTCACTTGGTTGAAGCGATTGTAATACATACACTCGAGCTCGAGACAATAATGCCGAGTTTAATTCAAAACTGGGATTTTCAGTAGTAGCACCGATAAACACAAAGGTGCCCGCTTCAACATGGGGTAAAAAAGCGTCTTGTTGAGACTTATTAAACCGATGCACCTCATCTACAAACAAGATTGTTTTACGACCTTGATGCAAACGCATTTTGGCTTGTTCGACCGCTTCTTTTATTTCTTTTACACCAGCCAATACTGCACTGATACTATGAAAATAACACTGAGATTGCTTTGCAAATAATTTAGCCAAGGTGGTTTTACCCACCCCCGGTGGCCCCCACAAAATCATGGAATGTATTTTGTCTTGAGTTAACGCCTTATACAAAGGTTTGTCGCTGGCCAAAATATGTTGCTGGCCGACGTATTCATTTAACGAGTTTGCGCGCATACGTTCAGCTAAAGGGGCAAATTCATTAGTTGTTTCAAATAAATCCATTAGAAAAGCGTTTCATCATAAACATCAATTCCATCAGGTATGGCTAATTCAAACACACTGTCTTTGATTTCAATATTGGTTTGTACATCTGAAAACTCAAAAATTGTTGCCTGCTCTAAATCCGTTTGTATTCGAATAGAATTTAAAACATTGCCTACAAAACTGATATAAATTTGGGCAATTTCACTATTTTCTAATTTTGGTACAAAGGTAAATACGGTTTCACTTGCGTATCGATCGGCACTTATAGCGTAATCGCTTAGTAATAACGCTTCTTTATCGCTTTGCAATAAATCCATCATTTGACTGTTTTGTGCATCCACTTTAGAAATATTCACTTCTTCTAAATCCACATCGTAATCCCATACTTTTTTACCGTTACTTAAAATATATTGCTCGTACGGTTTTTCAATAAGCCAAGCGAATTTCCCAGGTTTTTTTACTTTAAATACACCCGATGAACTTTGCTGTGTTTGGCGATAATTATTAATACTCAGTTGTTCAAATTTTGCTTCCATTGTTTGCATGGAACTGATTATTCCAATAAACAATTGAGTGTCTTGTTCTGAATGATCAATCAATATTTCATTATTGACAGGTGCTTGCGATTCTTGGGCTGGCATTAATGGTGATGGAATTTGAGTTGATTGAATGTTTACATCACCTTGCACACCTGAAAATGCACAAATTGGTAAACATACAGTTAATGCTAATGTCAGTTTTTTTAAATTATTTTTCATGTTGGTTTTTTCCTGTTTAGAATTCTACTGGAGCCGGAGCAATGACTTCTCGTGAACCATTATGACCTGGGCCTGTAATGACCCCTGCCGCTTCCATGGCTTCTACTAAGTTAGCAGCTCGGTTATAGCCAATACGTAATTTACGTTGAACTGAAGATATGGAGACTTTTCTTGTTGTAGTAACAAAAGCGATGGCTTCATCAAACAAAGCATCGGCTTCTGGGTCTTCAGATCGAGGCGCAGCATCGATACCTGCGACGCTTAATTGTTCTTCTGCATCGCCCGCTAAAATTTCATCAATGTAATCTGGGCGTCCGCGCTGTTTCCAATCATCCACAATTCTATGCACTTCATCATCGTCAACGAATGCACCATGGACACGAATTGGTAAACCAGAACCAGGTGGTAAATACAACATATCACCGTGACCTAATAATTGCTCTGCACCGCCTTGATCTAAAATTGTTCTTGAATCGATTTTGCTGGAAACCTGAAACGCCATTCTGGTCGGTACGTTCGCTTTAATCAAACCTGTAATCACATCCACAGATGGACGTTGAGTTGCAAGTATCAAATGAATCCCCGCTGCACGCGCTTTTTGTGCGATACGTGCGATCAACTCTTCCACTTTTTTTCCTACCATCATCATCATATCGGCAAATTCATCAATTACGATCACAATGGAAGGCAGTTTTACTAAAATTGGATGAACAGAACCATCAATATGTTGAGCCGGATCCCAAAGTGGATCCTTTAAAGGCTCACCATTTTTTAATGAATCGACAATTTTTTTGTTTAAGCCTGCCATGTTACGCACGCCTACTTTAGACATTAATTTATAGCGTCGTTCCATCTCGCCCACAGCCCAACGCAAGCCGTTAGCGGCATCTTTCATATCGGTAATTACTGGTGTTAATAAATGGGGGATACCTTCATAAATTGCCAATTCCAACATTTTTGGATCAACCAAAATTAAACGAAGATCCTCTGGTGTTGATTTGTATAAAAGTGAACACAACATGGTATTCACCCCGACCGACTTACCGGAGCCTGTTGTACCTGCCACTAATAAATGTGGCATTTTAGCCACATCAGCAATCACTGGCGCACCACTAATATCATGGCCTAACGCAATGGTTAAATGGGATTTAGCCTCATCAAACATTTTAGTTTCCAGTACTTCAGACAATCTAACAATTGCTCTGTGCTCATTTGGCACTTCAATCCCAAGAACGGTTTTACCTGCAATCACTTCTACCACTCGTACACTAACCATTGCTAACGAGCGCGCTAAATCCTGAGACAATCCTGAAATCTTACTGGCTTTCACTCCTGGAGCTGGCTGAATTTCAAATCGGGTAATGACTGGTCCAGGCGCCACAGAAACCACCTCAACCGAAACACCAAAATCTTTTAACTTGATTTCAAGTAAACGCGACATGGCCTCTAACGACTCTGCACTATACCCTTGGGTTTGGTCATTATCCGCTGGATGCAATAAACCTAATGAAGGTAACTCACCTTCAGGCTTGGAAGTTTCTTCAAATAAATCAAGAGGGGACTGTTTTTCTAATTCGATTCGAACAGATTTTTCAGCTTTTGGTTTTAAAGGTGCGATGCGAGGTGGCTCTTTTCGCTTTGGCTGCTCTGCAATTCTTATCTCGACATTGCTTTTACGTTGTTCTAATGCTGTTTTTTGATTATTTATCTCAACACGCTTTAAACGATAGCTTCTAATTTTTTGCGCAAACCATTTAGCAATACCAATTGTAATATCGCCAGTTTTATCAATTACATTTAACCAAGATATCCCTAAACTTAATGTGAGTCCTGCAAGTAACAACACAAAATAAATCATGGTTGTACCTAATACACCCAAAGTACTTAATGCCCCTTGTGAGCTTGCAAGTCCTAAAATTCCGCCGGATGAATTCACATTAGTTTCAATAAAATGCATTGTTGCTAATGCGCAAGCAGACAACACAGCAACGCCGCCCCCTAAAGCACGCAGCGCAACCATCTTAAAATCAATTTGGCCACTTCGATTGCGTAAAATTACGGTTTGAAAAGTATGGGATAAAAATAAAAATGGAAATAAATAAGACACCACACCAAATAAACTGAAACAGGCATCAGACAATTTAGCGCCAAATGAGCCTAACCAATTTTGTACTATTTGAGAGTCACCAATATGCGACCAACCAGGATCATTTGCGTCATAACTGACTAAACATAAAAATAAAAACACACCTGCCAACAGGAAAATTAGTGCAGATCCTTCTTGAATACCAAGCTCAATTCGATTAGTAACGGCCCGATGTTCTGTAGATTGCTCTTCATTGAGTTGATTGTTTACTGACACAAAGTTACCTTATGATAATAAATTAACGAAATAAAACATTTTACCTGTTATAACAGGTAATCGGTACACGAAAAACATTAACATGATTAATATTGCACAATTAAGCTTAACCAATCTTGAATTTCCCCCAACAAGTTTAGCGTTGAGCGAACCTGACGGCCTGTTATGCTTTGGGGGAGATTTAAGCCCACAACGCCTTCTCAATGCCTATAAGAAGGGGATTTTCCCATGGTTCAGCCCCGAAGAGCCCATTTTATGGTGGACACCAAATCCAAGAACCGTATGCCTACCCTGTGACATGCATATTAGTAAAAGTTTAAAAAAATCCGCTAAAAAGGTCGATTACACCATTAAATGGGACACCGCCTTTGAAGAAGTCATTCAATATTGCTGTGATCTTCGCGAAGACAATACCTGGATTAGTCCAGATATCATTGATGCTTACACTGAACTGCATAAACTCGGTCATGCTCACAGCGTGGAAGTTTGGCAAGATAATCTATTGATTGGGGGTTTATATGGACTGCATATTGGTGGTGTATTTTTTGGAGAGTCAATGTTTAGCCTTCAGACCAATGCCTCAAAATATGCGTTTGTGGGTTTGTGCAAACTTTGCAAAACATTAGGTATTGAATTAATTGATGGGCAAGTTGAAAACGATTATTTAAACTCACTAGGATTTGTACAAATTTCACGCAATTTGTTCGAAAATCAAATAAACACCCTGACAAACCATAAAAAAAGACCTTGGCCTGAAGCTTTTTTGACTGTTAATGAATGTTTTATTTAAAACCTTTGAAAAATGGTCACTTTTCAGGCAGAATGCGCGCCTTTCAATATTTTATTAACAAATTAAGGTTTGAACATGGCTAAAGAAGATGTCATTGAAATGGAAGGTGAGATCATTGATACACTTCCAAACACAATGTTCCGTGTGGAATTAGAAAACGGCCACGTCGTTATCGCACACATTTCGGGTAAAATGCGTAAAAACTACATTCGCATTTTAACTGGCGACAAAGTAAAAGTAGAAATGACACCTTACGATCTTACCAAAGGCCGTATCACATACCGCGCACGTTAATTTTAACGAGCACGCATAAAAAAGGCCGCTATATTAGCGGCCTTTTTTGTATCTGATCGTTTAAATGGGTCTTGCACCATAGTTGGATTGTGGTTTTTTAGGAATATCGGTGCGCATATTTTTAGCAACCAATTGAATCTCTCCTCCACCATTAATAAACGCCTCAATATCTGCCTCCATTTCATCACGTAAACGTGTCCTTGAAGTAAGTGTGCGTTCTACTAATGACTCTTCTTCTTTACTGCCAATAAAAGAAGTATCTGCGTATTTAAATTTTAATGATGTTTCTGCTGTTTTAGTCATAATTACTTTCCCTTACAAAATCGAACAATTTATTCATAGTAAGAAAGATAGTTAACTTTTTTTAAATTGAATGTAATAAAAAACGTTAATAAAACTGTTTTAAGTTCGATTAGTTATGTGGGTCAAAACTGTCCGTTTTTTCTCTATTTTTTTAGGGTTTTTGACGGATTATAGGTTAATTTCTGTAACGTTTTATTGGCAGAGGAAAAAATTGTTCACATAAATTTACATATTATTTTAAATATATTTCGTTATGTTTTGAATTGAAAAGAAAAAACTCAAAAATATTTCCATTATTTACCCTTAACTGCTGCTTTGCTCAATTTTACACCGCAAAAAAAAGCCACAAAAATGCGGCTTTTGACTGTAAAAGTTAACAACTAACTTTTTCAATCAACCTGGTAATAATGAATTTAAATCACTAAAAACGCTGATCAAAGCTTGTTTTACTCTGTAATTGCAACAAATTCAAATTTAATCAAATGTTTTATAACCACAATACAATACTTTCAACATGCTATTTTTTACAAATCAATTTGGCCTTAAAACAGTAATTCTTGCCACATCTTTGGTTTCTGGGTAATCCAAAGTGAAATGCAATCCTCGACTTTCTTTTCGCTTTAAAGCTGACTCAATCATCAATTCTGCTACTTGAACAAGATTTCGCAATTCTAATAAATCATTACTGATTTTAAAGTTACTATAAAAATCTTGAATTTCAGTTTGTAATAGTTTAATTCGATGCTGGGCACGCAATAAACGTTTATCCGTTCTCACAATACCGACATAGTCCCACATAAATCGACGAACTTCGTCCCAGTTATGTGAGATGACTACGTTTTCATCTGAATCGGTCACTAATGACTCATCCCATAAAGGTACATCATCAAACTCTTGTTCATCAAAACTGTTGTTAATGGTTTTTGCCACGCTTCTGCCGAATACAATGCACTCTAATAATGAATTACTTGCTAATCGATTCGCGCCATGTAATCCCGTATATGTACATTCACCAATTGCAAACAAGCCAGAAATATCTGTTTTACCATTTAAGTCGGTCATAATTCCACCGCAAGTATAATGGGCAGCAGGCACTACTGGGATTGGGTCTTTTGTCATATCTATGCCATATTTCAAACATTTTTGGTAAATAGTTGGAAAGTGAGAAGTGACAAATTCACTGGATTTATGACTAATATCTAAAAATACGTGATCTAAACCTTTTCGCTTCATTTCATTATCAATGGCTCGGGCGACAATATCACGTGGCGCTAACTCTTTGCGCTCATCGTAATGTTGCATAAATCGATCACCATTGGGTAATGTCAAATGCCCACCTTCACCTCGAATGGCCTCCGTGATTAAAAAGGCTTTGGCTTTTGGGTGATATAAACAAGTGGGATGAAATTGATTAAACTCCATATTAGCTACGCGACATCCAGCTCGCCAAGCCATTGCGATACCATCACCAGAGGCACCATCTGGGTTTGAGGTATATAGATACACTTTACTTGCACCACCTGTTGCTAGTACAACATGGTGCGCTCGCATGGTCACAACGGACTCTTTTTTTATATTATATAAATAAGCACCAATACATCGATTGCCAGGTAAATCTAATTTACGCGTGGTAATTAAGTCCACAGCACTGTGATGTTCAAGTAATGTGATATTATGGCGTTTTTTGACTTTATCTATCAAAGTTGAGCTAATTGCATAACCTGTCGCATCTGCAGCATGAATAATTCGACGATGACTATGTCCACCTTCTTTAGTTAAATGAAGTTGCTTGCCTTCTAAGCTAAAAGGCACTCCTTGATTGATTAACCAATTTAATGCGTCAGTGCCATTTCGAATGGTAAATTTCACAGCACGGTTATCACACAATCCTGCGCCTGCGTTTAATGTGTCAGCAATATGTTCATCAAAACTGTCTAGCTCATCTAATACGCCAGCAATACCACCTTGCGCTTTAGATGAGGAGCCATCCAGTAATTGCGCTTTACACACAATCGCAATTTTTTTAGTGGATTCAAGATTTAAGGCAAGCGTTAGACCCGCAGCACCTGAACCAATAATAAGAACATCAAAATCCATAACATCATCATTTTTATAAAAGTACGCTGATTTTATGCAACTTAACTGTGAATTTATAGAACTTATTACAAAAAGAAGTGGTAAATCCAAAAGTTTTCATCAAAATAAAGAACTTTTAACGACGACCCCAGTCATAACATTACTTTTAAAAACGAGATTATCTCATGATTGTTGAAAACCCGGATTTGCTATTAGTGCGACGCGTTCAGCAAGGTGATAACCGCGCATTTGACCTATTAGTTCTTAAATATCAAAACAAATTAGGCAGCGTAGTAAGCCGCTATATAAAGGACCACGATGAAATCAAAGACGTGGTGCAAGACGCTTTTATTAAAGCATACAAAGCCTTGAATAATTTTCGCGGCGAAAGCGCTTTTTACACTTGGATTTACCGTATTGCAATTAACACCGCTAAAAATTACTTAATGGCACGTTCAAGAAAAGTCCCTCAATGGGATGTAGATATCAGCGATGCGCACTCTTATGAAGGCGCTGAAAAATTAGCCGATAGCCTAACTCCTGAAAATGCTTTAGCTACTCAACAACTGGAGGACCAATTGTATAAAGCAATTGCGCAATTACCCGAAGATTTAAAAACCGCATTAACTTTACGTGAATTTGACGGTTTAAGTTATGAAGAAATTGCTGTTGCGATGGAAACACCGATAGGCACCGTTCGATCGCGTATTTTCAGAGCACGCGCCTCAGTTGACCAATCCATTCACCATTTAAGCAGTAAAACTGCATAGGAGCCGATAATGACCGACCCAATAAACGAAAGCTTTTCCGCTCTATTAGATGATGAAGCAAGCTCAATTGACATTCAACGCCTTCTAAAAGCGATGGACAGTCACCCAGACAAAATCACTCAGTGGAAGCAAGTAGCTGCTGGACATAGTTCATGTCAAGGTGAGCAGAGTTTTGATGTTTTAAGTCAAGTTAACCAGGCCCTTTACGCTCAAGGGGAAATTGACACGCTTGCTGTTCATCAAATTAATGCCAAGCCTATTGTTGAACAACAAGTACCGGCCAATGCCACTTTTTTCACTCGTTCTAAAAAATGGATTGGTTCAGCAACGATTGCTGCAAGTGTTTGCGCTGCGACTGTGCTTGGCATTAATAGTTTTGAAATTGAGCCAACTGGACAACTTCAAAACACCAGTGTGATGGCAACTGGCAATCCGGTTGCCACACCAATTGGCAAAGAAGGTTTGTTCATTCAGCAACAATTAAAAGAGCACTTCCAACAGCACTCTTCTCAAACTTCATTTGGTACGACAATTGATCCTTCAACACAAGTTGAAGTTAAATGGAAATCGGCTGAGTAATTAAAATGCGTAGACTAGCTTTTGGTTTGATTATTGGACTATTAGTATGCGCTTACTCACAAGCCAATATGGCAACCATGTGGTTTGATCGCATGGGTAACGCCATAACCGAGCGCGATTATCAAGGCACGTATATTGTTAGAGGCGAAGATAAACTCTTTGCCTATTACCTACAACACACATATAAAAACAATCAATCCGTTGAACGGATTTTACAATTAGACCAAGATGGTATTGAAATCATTTCTAATGAAACTTCGATTATTCAAGTGACACCATCTCAATTAAAACCTCAATTAACTCACATAAGTAAACCTTCGCCCTTTTCAATATTTGCCAATTTAAACAGCGATCAATTGCTCAATAATTATGAAATCAGCTTGCAACCAAAAGAGCGAATATGCGGCCATCAAGCAATCGTATTAGAATTAAATGCAGACCAGTGGCGTCATAGTTATCGAATATGGATTGAAGAGTCATCCGCATTGCCACTAAAAATTGCTATGGTTGACTCTAAAAATCAAACCATTGAAGAATATCGTTTCATAGATATTGAAATCAAACAACAGGGGGAGTTTGTTACTCTGCCCACTTATGAAAAAACACATGAACACAGCACAATTGTTTCAAAACTCAAACAATCTGATAGCTGGATGCAACCTGGGTTAGTTTCACCAATTACATGGCGTCCGAACAATTTTGTGTTAGTGAATAGTTTGACCATTCATTCTGGATCAGATCATTATGAAAACTATACGTACAGTGATGGTTTAAATAATTTCTCGGTGTTTATTTCCAATAAAACAAACAATTCAAGTGTTATTGAAGAATCAATTAAAACGATGGGCGCTACAAATATTTTAGTAACGGTTAAAGATCAAAAGTTAATATCCATATTAGGCGAAGTTCCTATACAAGCTTTGCAAAAAATAGCACAATCTGTTGAATTTACTGATGAAGAAATAACACCATGATCGTTGAAAATGCTTGGGTCGAATCAATAATTGACAATCAAATCACTTTACAAACCGTAAGAAGTGCTTCATGTCAGTCTTGCAAAGCAAAAAGTGGATGCGGACAAGCATTATTATCCAAAATTGGCGATGAAGAACAACAGGTTAAAAAAAATAATATCACTATTTTTTCAGATGAAACAGTTTCCATTGGCGAAGAAGTAGAATTAATTTTACCTGAAAACAGCTTAGTATTAGCCGCATTAATAATGTACTTAATGCCTTTATTGATGATGATGTTTTTTGCATTAACGGCATCATTATTAAATTTACATGATGTTGCAGTTAGCTTAATTGGCTTAATTGGCTTAGCTATGGGTTTTGCATCTATCACTTTATTAAATAATCAAATAAATACTGGTGAGAATTTCGAACCAAAACTTCGTCGAAAATTAATTAAAATTGCCTAAATACGAATAATTTTAGGCAATCTCGATTTATTGGATTGCACTACAAACATAATATTAAGCTTTTTTCATTCTACGTCGAACCACCTCAAACAAACAAATGCCCGTTGCAACTGAAACATTCAAAGAGCTAACTGAACCATGCATTGGTAATTTTACTAACTCATCACAGGTTTCTTTCGTTAATCGACGCATGCCGTCGCCTTCCGCACCCATCACAATAATACGAGATCCAGAAAGATCAGCATCATATAAATAAGTTGTCGCTTCTCCGGCGGTCCCAGTTAACCAAAACCCCTTTTCTTTTAATTCATTTAAAGTTCTAGCCAAATTGGTTACAAAAAATAAAGGGATGTTTTCGCCTGCACCACAAGCTACTTTTAACGCCGTTGACGTTAGTTGAGCTGAGTTATCTTTTGGCACAATCACACAAGCAACCCCCGCAGCATCCGCGCTTCGTAAGCATGCACCCAAATTATGAGGATCCGTTACACCATCTAATACAAGCACCAATGGATCTTTCCCTGCTTTTCCAAGTACTTCATCTAACTGGCTTTCTTGAAATTGCTCTATTTGCGTACAAAACGCTAACACACCTTGGTGAGTTGAATCCCCAAGTTTATGTAAATCAATGGATCTAAAAAAGCTTTGTTTATTCACGCGTTTAATGCGAATTTTTTTCTCTTTTGCTAAATCCCAAAGGGCCTTAACCCGCTGATCTTTCCGCTCTTCTTGCACGATAATTTCACGAACTCTAGGGTTAGGACTTTCACATAACGACTTAACCGCATGTATACCAAATACAATTTCTTCCGACATTTCACTACCCTTTTAAAAAAAGTCATTATACTTAAGGAATACTTAAATTGGTGACGAATTTAATAATTATTTTATAAATTTGTTAACGGCATAAATTAATAAAGAGTGAAATATGAACCCGACCAACCAAAGACAATTTCAGCGCGTCAATTTAAACGCTCCGATTTCAATTTTATGTAACAATCAACCCGATATTATTGCACGATCCTTTGACTTTTCAGAAAATGGCGTTTATGTCATTTTAGAAGAAGACCAAAGTTCACATTTGAATATTGGAAATATTGTACGAATCCAGTTTCAAGGATTAAATTACACACCACCGGTCATGACTGCTGAAGTGGTCAGAAAAGATAGATTAGGTTGTGGTTTATTATTGCTAGATACTTACCAAGATGGGCAATTAATAGAAAATACTATTCAGTAATTATTGATTGACTTTAATTGGCTCAACTAGAACGTTGAGCCGTTTGCTCTTTCATTAAATGTTGAACCAATTTTTGTCTTTGTGTTTCAGCTAATTTCTCAAATTGGATATGGCATTTATCCTGTGAGGATTGATCTACCAAAGTACCCTGACAATACACTACCTGATAACTGGGTGTAAAAATCACCATTATTGCTAATTCAGTATTTAATCCATAAACGTCTTTTGAAACAAAAGACATCCCACCCTCACCAATTTCAATTGACTGAGTGACTAAATTAGCACTTTCAATTGCTTTTTGTTGCACCAGTTTTAATACAATATCGATTTTTTGATTTTGTAAATTTAAAATTTTATGAGCAGTTTTGTCCTTTAATAAATTAAGCTGCTCAAAACAATCATTGTTAATCTCTTCTAATTGCTGGTGTAGCGTAAACTGACTGATTTTAGGAAAATATTCGGGGATCGAATTATGGTCTTGATCAATTGGGGCAACCGCAACAAATGCATTGGTCGTTACACGGAAATATTCTCTTCTTTCGTTGTCCATACCTTACCCTTAATTCAAACCATTAAAACAATACTGTATTTAGCTTTGTGCTTCTTTTAAGTGTAGGCGATAATACCTAACTTTTATTAATTTCAGGAATATTATGAATCATTTTCACTGGTACGTTGGATTGCGCTTTTTACGGGCGAAACGACGAGATGGATTTTTATCTTTTTTAACTATTTTTTCAATGCTCGGGATGATTTTGGGTGTTGCGGCACTCATTATTGTGTTATCCGTTATGAATGGATTTGAAAAAGAATTAAAAGACAAAGTACTTTCTTTTGTCCCTCATGCGGTTTTATTTGATCAATTTCCTATTGAAAACTGGCAGGAAAGTGCAAAAAAAGCACAATCTCATCCTCATGTCACCGCCGCAAGCGGCTTTACCGAAGTTCAAGGATTACTTGCATCCAATAGAAATAATCGTGGTGCCGTAGTTCAAGGCATTCAACCATCTGATCTTTATGAAAATACAGGATTTGATGAATCAACCATTTCCCAAGAGTTATTAGATAAATTAGAAAATGATCGCTTTGGCATTATTCTTGGCCAGTCGATGGCAGCAAGTTTAGGGTTATTTATTGGCGATAAAGTTAAATTGATTGTACCCGAACAAACCAGTATTAATTTTAGCGGCGTTGACCTGATGGACAAACGATTTACTTTAATTGGCACTTTTAACGTTCGCTCAGAAATTGATGAAAATGGCGCATTAATACACATCAGAGATGCTGCAAGTCTGCTACGTTTACCTAAGAATAGCGCCATGAGCATTCAGATTAAAACGGATGATTTATTTATGGCAAATCAATATGCAAGAGAGGTACGAGACTTATTTGATCGAAACTTTAGAGTCAATGACTGGACATTAATGCATGGTAACTTATATGCCTCGATTCAAATGGAACGAAAAATGATTGTCCTTTTACTTTCACTCATCATTGCGGTGGCTTCTTTTAATATATTGACCAGTTTAATGATGGTTGTAAATGACAAACAAGGTGATATCGCCATTTTAAGAACCATGGGCACAACACCAAATCAAATTATGAAAATATTTTTAGTTCAAGGGACGTTCATTGGTGTCATTGGTACTTTTGCTGGCGCGTTAATCGGCACTTTATGTGCCTATTATTTATCTGAAATCATTGGGTTTTTGGAAGTAGCGTTTGGATTCCAGGTATTAGATCCAACCGTTTATTTCACTTCAACTTTTCCTTCAGACCCAAGAATGGAAGATATTCTTTTAATCTGTTTATTCTCCTTAAAGTTAAGTTTTTTAGTGACAATCATACCTTCAAGAAAAGCAGCACATGTTCCACCAGCAGAGGCATTACGTTATGAAGTGTAATTTACAATGCGTTAATTTAACCAAGTCATACCAAATTGGCAGCCAAACTCAAGTTGTATTAAATAATATAAACGCCTCATTTAATGAGGGTGAAATTATTGCAATTATGGGTGCTTCTGGATCAGGGAAATCAACATTATTAAACATGCTTGCTGGCTTAGATATTTCTACTGAAGGGGAAGTGTTATTAGTTGGGCAATCTTATAATAAGACAAATGAAACAAAGATCAGCTCCCTTCGAAATAAACACATGGGGTTTGTTTTTCAAGGCCATCATTTGTTAAGCGAGTTTTCTGCATTAGAAAATGTTTTAATGCCTATTTCCATTTCAAAAAAACCAAGTAATGATCAAACTGAATACGCAAAAAAATTAATGGATCAAGTTGGACTTTCCCATCGTTATAACCATAAACCGTCTGAATTATCTGGCGGAGAAAGACAACGTGTTGCAATTGCAAGATCCCTGGTTAACAGACCAGATGTGGTTTTAATGGATGAACCTACAGGAAATTTAGATGATGACAATACACAGCAAGTCCATGAATTGATCGTGCAACTTAACCAACAACACCCAGCCACGTTTATTATTGTGACACACAACCGTGATTTAGCTAATGGTTTGCCCAAGCGCTATTTACTTAAAAATGGTCAACTCATTGAAGTGACTGAAGATTTTTAAATAAAAAGCCCCGATCTTGGACCCAGCAAGATCAGGGCAGTTAGACATTTTATTTATTCGACCCAAATAAACCAACCCAATGACTAACAACAAAGATGATAATGATTATCATTTATATTTGCAAGTGAATTTTTCATATAAGCAAAAAAAAAGCACTCAATTGAGTGCTTTTTTATTTAAGTTTTTTAGGTTTAAGAAAGTTTAAACATCTAAATAATCCAAAATACCTTTTGCAGCTTCACGACCTTCCCAAATAGCGGTTACCACAAGGTCAGATCCACGAACCATATCTCCACCAGCAAATACTTTTTTATTGGTCGTTTGGAACGGGAATTCCGCTTTTTCTGGAGCGATTACGCCATCCCAATCATTTAACTGGATATCAAAATCGCCAAACCAAGCAGCCGGACTTGGACGGAAACCAAACGCTACTAACACAGAATCTGCTTCAATGATTTCTTCAGAACCCTCTACAACTTCTGGGCGACGACGACCATTTTCATCAGGTTCACCTAATTTAGTGGTGACGACTTTAATGCCTTTGCACACCCCATTTTCACCAACAATTTCAATTGGTTGACGGTTAAATTTAAATTTAACGCCTTCTTCTTTTGCATTAGTGACTTCTTTGCGCGAACCCGGCATGTTTTCTTCGTCACGACGATAAACACAGGTAACACTGGTTGCTTGTTGACGAATAGATGTGCGGTTACAGTCCATAGCAGTGTCACCACCACCTAGTACAACCACTTTTTTACCTTTCACATCAATGTAATCACTTGAATCTTTTTCAAAACCCAAACAACGATTAACATTACTGATCAAAAATGGAAGTGCATCATGAACACCATCCATATCTTCACCTGGGAAACCACCTTTCATGTATGTGTATGTTCCCATGCCCATAAACACTGCATCGTAGTTATCCAACAACTCTTGCATTTGCACATCTTTACCAATTTCTGTGTTTAATTTAAATTCAACACCCATTTCAGTAAAGATTTTGCGACGCGTAGACATCACTGTTTTTTCTAATTTAAATTCAGGAATACCAAATGTTAGTAATCCACCAATTTCTGGATTCATATCAAACACAACAGGCGTTACACCGTTACGAATAAGTATATCCGCACAACCTAATCCAGCTGGTCCAGCACCAATAATGGCAACACGTTTATCAGTTTTAACCACCTGACTCATGTCTGGTTTCCAACCCATAGCAATTGCAGTATCTGTAATATATTTTTCAGTATTACCAATAGATACGGCACCAAAACCATCATTTAATGTACAAGCACCTTCACACAGACGATCTTGTGGACAAACACGCCCACACACCTCTGGCAAAGAATTAGTTTCGTGACTTAAATTAGCCGCTTCAATAATATTGCCTTCGCTGACCAGTTTTAACCAGTTTGGAATGTAGTTATGCACGGGGCATTTCCACTCGCAATAAGGGTTACCACATTCTAAGCAGCGGTGTGACTGATCAGCTGTATGATCAAGGCTTGCAGGTTCGTATATTTCAACAAATTCATGCTTTCGCTTTGATAATGCAATTTTTTTAGGGTCTTTACGTCCAACATCTACAAATTGGAAATCGTTATTTAATCTTTTTGTCATATTCTTTTACCTACTTCAACTCTCATGAGTATCCGTTCAGATGAACCATTACTACTTTATCACTCTGAACGAGCGCGGGTGTGGTTTAATAACTTACTTAAACTTGCGGCTTTAGGTTTAATTAACCAGAATTTCGCTTGATAATCATCGAAATTAGCTAGAATCTCCTGTCCCCATGCGCTACCTGTTTTTTCAACAAATCGTTCTATTTGAGCGCGTAAATGTTCACGATGCCCTTCAGTGTTTTCGTTATTGATACGATGAATATCAATCAATTCACTGTTAATTCGATCGTGAAAATCATTTTTAATATCTAACACATAAGCAAAACCGCCAGTCATACCCGCACCAAAGTTAGTGCCTGTTTCACCTAACACAGTAATTTGACCACCTGTCATGTATTCACAACAATGATCTCCGGCACCTTCAATCACTGCCACACAACCCGAGTTTCTCACAGCAAATCGTTCACCGGCACAACCCGCAGCATATAATTCACCGCCTGTAGCACCATACAAACAGGTGTTACCGATAATGGAAGTTTCTTGAGTTTGGAAATCGGAATTTTTTGGAGGGAAAATGGATATTTCTCCGCCAGCCATGCCTTTACCAACATAATCGTTTGCATCGCCTTCAAGACTTAGATTTAGACCACCTGCATTAAATACGCCGAATGATTGTCCTCCAATACCTTTTAAATTCAATTTAATTGGTGCGTCGACCATACCTAAATCGCCATATAACGCAGCTATTTCACCAGATAATCTTGCACCGATTGAACGGTCACAATTGCCAATATGGTATTCAAATTCTCCACCTGATTTGGCCTGAATAGCTGGCAATATTTCATTAACCATGGCTTCGGCTTTTTCGCCTTTATCAAATGGCTCGTTTTTAACAACTTCACAAGTATGTGGTTTTTCAGCAGGAATTTGATCACTGAATAACAAAGCACTTAAATCAATGTGTTTTTGCTTATCCGTTTGACCACTATTTTGTTCAAGTAAATCAGTTCGACCAACAATTTCTTGAATGGATCGATAACCCATTGATGCTAACAATTCACGCACTTCTTCAGCTACAAACGTAAAGAAATGTTTAACCATTTGCACGGTGCCGATGTAATGTTTCTCACGAAGGTATTCGTTTTGAGTTGCCACGCCTGTTGCACAGTTATTTAGATGACAAATACGTAAATATTTACAACCTAATGCAACCATTGGTGTTGTGCCAAAACCATAACTCTCAGCCCCCATTAAAGCGGCTTTTAAAACATCTAAACCCGTTTTTAAACCACCGTCAGCTTGAACTCGAACTTTTCCACGCAAATCATTACCACGTAATGTTTGGTGAACTTCACTTAAACCTAGCTCCCATGGAGATCCTGCATGGCGAATAGATGTCAAAGGAGAAGCAGCGGTGCCACCGTCATAGCCAGAAATAGTAATTAAATCAGCGTATGCTTTAGCAACACCAGCGGCAATCGTGCCTACACCTGGTTCAGATACCAACTTAACTGAAATTAATGCATTCGGATTTACTTGCTTCAAGTCATAAATTAATTGAGCTAAATCTTCAATTGAATAAATATCATGATGCGGTGGCGGAGAAATTAATGTCACACCTGGAACAGAAAATCGCAAAGATGCAATCAATTGGTTCACTTTACCACCTGGTAATTGACCACCTTCACCAGGTTTAGCACCTTGAGCCACTTTAATCTGAATTACTTCAGCACTGCGCAAGTATTCTGGGGTCACCCCAAAACGACCTGATGCTACTTGTTTGATTTTTGAACGTTTAATAGTGCCGTAACGGCGTTTATCTTCCCCGCCTTCACCTGAGTTTGAACGACCACCTAATTCATTCATTGCTTGAGCTAACGCTTCATGGGCCTCCGGTGACAATGCACCAAGGCTCATTGCTGCTGAATCAAAACGTTTAAACATTGATTCTAAAGGCTCTACTTCATCAATTCTAATAGGTTTACGATCTGACTTAACTGATAATAAATCACGAATTGTTGCTGTCGGACGCAAGTTTACTAAATCACGATATTTATTGTAGTACTTACGATCACCTGTTTGAACGGCATCTTGCACTGCTTTAACCACATCTGGGTTAAATGCATGATACTCGCCATCATGAACGTATTTTAAATTCCCGCCCTGTAATATCGGTTTTCTTGCTTTTTTAGCAAAATCATTAAGCATGATTTGCTCTTGATTGAAATGATCAAAGCTTGCACCTTTAATTCGTGATACAACCCCTTTAAAACAGATATTACAAATGTCTTCGTTTAGACCAATCGCTTCAAATAATTGCGCACCGCGATAAGAGGCAATGGTCGAAATACCCATTTTAGACATAATTTTATAAAGGCCTTTATTTATGCCTTTACGATAATTTTTATGCAGCTCAAATCGGTCTCCTAGTATTTCTTTTGTGTCCAATAAGTCATCAATTACTTTGTAACTTAAATATGGAAATACAGCAGTTGCACCAAAACCAAATGCTACAGCAAATTGATGCGGGTCACGTATTGAGCCTGTTTCTAAAATAATAGAACAATCAGCACGCAATCCTTTATCTAATAAACGGTGATGAACAGCACCAGAAGCCATTAAGACAGGAATCATTAACTGATCATTACTAATGCTTCTATCAGATAACACAATAATCGCCTTACCTGATCGAGTTAGATCTTCAACTTGATCACATACTGCTTCAATTGCAGATTTAAGATCTAAGTTTCGATCGTAACCAAGCTCAACTTTAGCATTTGCAAACAATGGATCTTTTTGAGAAAGGATGTGTTTGAATTTCAAAGGCGATAATACTGGTGTACCTAAGATTATACGTTTTGCATGATGCGCTTCAGGGTAAAATAAATTACCTTCACCACCTAATATTGTCTCTAAAGACATGACAACTGCTTCACGCAGAGGATCGATTGGTGGGTTGGTTACTTGGGCAAATTGTTGGCGGAAATAGTCGCCTACATTTCGAATACGCGCAGATAAAACCGCCATGGGTGTATCATCACCCATCGAACCAATTGCTTCTTGACCAGTTTCGGCTAATGGACGCAAAACTTGATCGCGCTCTTCGAAAGATACTTGATGCAATTTCATTTGAAATTTAAGTTGATCTTTATCGACTTTTTTCTCTTCATTTTCATTTTCATGAAGTCTTGCTGTTACACGAACTGCATTGTCACGCAACCATTGTTTATATGGATGAGTCGACTTTAATTTATTGTCGATTTCTTCAGTTTGTAGAAATTCACCAGTTTGCGTATCAATAGCAACAATGCGGCCAGGTCCTACACGACCTTTTGCGATCACATCTTCAGGCTTGTAATTGTATGTACCAATTTCAGATGCCAAAGTAATAAAGCCATCTTTAGTAATGACCCAACGTGACGGACGTAAACCATTACGATCCAATAAACATACAGCATAACGACCATCAGTTAATACAACACCGGCAGGGCCATCCCATGGCTCCATATGCATTGAATTAAATTCATGGAACGCTCGTAGGTCAGAATCCATAGTTTCAACATTTTGCCATGCAGGTGGAATCATTGTTCGACAAGCTTGGAATATGTTCATACCACCCAAAACAAGCATTTCAAGTAAATTATCCATACTTGAAGAATCCGATCCCGTTGTATTTACAATCGGTAATAACTCTTCAACATTTGGAATTAATTTACTGACTAATTTTGTATCACGAGAACGCGCCCAGTTTCGATTGCCTTCAACAGTATTAATTTCACCATTGTGAGCCAACATTCTAAAAGGTTGTGCTAAAGGCCATTTTGGAGCGGTATTGGTAGAAAAACGCTGATGGAAAACACAGATTGCTGTTTCTAGCTTTTCATTACCCAAGTCTTGATAAAAACCAGGTAAATCCACTGGCATAACCAACCCTTTATAGGAAATTGTTTGCTCAGATAAACTCGCAATATAAAAATCCGAGTCGGCAACTGCAACCATTGCTTGCTCAGCAAAGCGACGAGCTCTAAATAACTCTACAGCAAATTTTTCAGAAGTTAAATCTGGTCCTTCCACAAAAACTTGCTCAAATTTTGGCAAGCAAGCTAAAGCCATTGGGCCACAAAAAGAAGTATCAATAGGCACTTCTCTCCAGCCCACGACATTCAACCCTGTTTTAGCTAAAGCAGCATTTACCGCTTCTCGACCAATATTTGCCTTGATATCGTCAGCATTTAAAAAAATCATGCCTACGGCATAACGCTCATTTAATTCATGGGAAAATAAAGACGTGGACTCTTCTCTAAGGAAGGCATCGGGCTTTTGTAATAATAAACCACAACCATCACCTGTTTTACCATCTGCAGCAATACCGCCACGGTGGGTCATACAAGTTAGGGATTCAATTGCAGTTTTTAACAAACGATGGCTTTGCTTGCCATGCATATGCGCAATTAAACCAAAACCACAGTTATCTTTAAATTCGCTTGGGTTATACAAACCTTTACTCATCGGATAGGACTCTTAATTCAAAATCAAATACATCAGATACATCCTAAGGAACATACCTATAATCTCTTGGCGTCTTAATCAATAAATGAACATAAATAGATGCGCCTTCCCCAATCGGTTTTTAATAAGCAACGCAGAAATGGGCAAGGTATAATACACACAGATCATGTTATATTCAAATTTATGAGTGTTTGGTCACTTTTTATCAGGGATCTAACAAAGGTCTTATTGAATCAATTGTGCGCGTCCAAGTATCCATATCTCGTATGATTTTAGGGGCTTGAGACAAAGCTTGCTGCGCTTGCTGTTTCGTTTCAAATAAACCTAAAACGGCAACATAATAATCCTTATTGTTTAAAACTCGTCTGTATTTATGCCATTCAAATTGTTTATAATCATTTATAAAATCAACAATACTCTGCTCGTTATACGATCCAATTACTTGCACAGTCCAACCTGAGTTAACATAAAACCAATCGTTTTCATTTTCTTGATCCGTTTTTTCAACAATTTGCGGATCACTTTGCGAAAGTTTTATTAAAGGTTGTGCAATATCTAAAACCTCTTCGACGGGTAATTTTGCAATTTTATTTTCAACTTGCAAACCAGCTCCAGGTTCATTAATAATTATATCCAACTCATCAACTTCATTTAATTGGGTGATTTTTGACTCTAATTCAGGATTAATTTCTTTTATATTTTCCATTTCATTTTTTATTATTTCTGGGTTTTGCTGCACCACTTCTTCTTTCTGTTCTTCTAAAAGTAATTGATGTTCACTAGCTTGTTGAAGCTTTTCTAACACAGAATTTGCCTTCGCTAAAACTTCATCACTAGTAGGCTGTGATATCAATTCTAACTGAGTAGTCTGACTTGAGCTTTGATCTTCCAATTGATTTTGTTGATTAAAATAAAAAGCTGAAATTAAAAGTATTAACCCAAAAACACCCGCAGACACTATTATAATAGGTAACTGTGAACGATTAACAGGCTGATCAAGTGATTGAATTAAATACTCAGGAGTTAAAAGATTTATTTTTGCAGGAATCCCTTGACTCATTTCATAAATTCTTTTTATATCGAACGAACTTAAGGGGATTTTTTCCGAACGACCTGCTTTTTGAAAGTACAAAGTCAAATAGGATTTAGTTTCTTCAATAGACAATGATTTTAAAAATAAATGATAAGATTGATCTGTATCTTCAGCATATTCACAATTTGCCTCCAATAAACTCTGCTCACCTGCAAATAAAACTTTCAATTGTATTTCAAACTTTTCAAAATTCATTTTTAATTTAATGAACTGTTCAAAAATTTCTGAATTCAATAGATGAGCATCATCAATGCATAATAATAAAATTGAACAACCTTCAGACTGTAGATTCTCACAAACTTCTGCAGCGAAAACTTCAAGTGAAGCATTTTTTGAAAGGGTTAATTCATATTCTAATAATACGGATTTTAAAATATCATCTAATTTCGTTTCATTTGTAACAGGAAGATAAACACTTTTCCACATAGAACTAGGAACACAAACCAGATTTTTTAAAAAATTAGTTTTACCAATACCTTGCTGCCCATAAATAAACACATTAAATTCACTAAAAGCGACAAGGTGCTCTATCTTTTCCAGCAAATGTCCTCTACCACCTGCTGTTGAAAACATCGCATCCACAGGCAATTCAAATGGATTAAATTCAAGGCCGTAATAATCAAGATACTCCATTTTGAATCCCTTTTAATTAACAATTTTTTATATTAATCTAAATTACGAAAATTCTTAGTTGCCAATGTTTTCATTAGTTTTTCGTGATCAAAAGTATCGCTAATTATTGCCTGACTCATTTTACTAAACAATATCAATCTTAGCTTGCCATCCACTACTTTCTTATCTATTGACATCTTTTCAACAAAATCATCAACTTGCATTTCAACTGGAGAATCAACGGGGAGATTCACTTTTTCAAACAGGTTAATTATCCTAAGATGATCTTCAAAACTTATATTGCCCTCAAGCACACTTAAATAAGAAGCCATTACTGTGCCAATTGCAACCGCTTCACCATGTAAATATTTCCCATAACCAAGCGAAGTTTCAATGGCATGACCAAATGTATGCCCCAAATTGAGCAATGCCCTTACACCAGACTCCATTTCATCCTGATTAACAATGTCGGCCTTCACTAAACAAGATTGCTTTATTGCATACTGTACAGCTCGCTCATCTAAAGAATAAAGCTCTAAAATGTTTTTCTCTAACCATTCAAAAAACAAATAATCAGTAATCAGTCCATACTTAACCACTTCAGCAATACCAGCAGATAATTCTCTATTTGGTAGGGTTTTTAAGGTATTAGTATCTGCAAACACTGCTTTTGGCTGCTTAAAAGCACCAATCATATTTTTTCCCAATTTATGATTAACTCCTGTTTTACCGCCAACAGAGGAATCTACCTGGGACAATACGGTGGTAGGAATTTGAATAAAATCCACCCCCCGCTGAAAACTAGCTGCTGCAAACCCTGTCATATCACCAATTACACCACCACCAAGAGCGATTAAAGTTGTTTTTCGTGAATGCTTTTTCTCTAATAAATGAGTGAATATTAAATTCACAGTATCTAACGTTTTATACTGTTCACCATCAGGTAATATAATTTCATCTAATTCAAAACTTGATAAGCTGGATTTAAGTCGTTCTAAATATAAAGGGGCGACCGTTTGATTTGTGACAATTAATACTTTTTTTCCAGAAATATAAGGTGTGAATAATTCCGATTTATTTAATAAATCTGGACCAATAAAAATAGGGTAGCTGCGTTCAGCTAAATCAACATTCAGGGTTTGATAAGTCATATGTTTGTTTAAATTCAGTTATTTTTTCTACGATTTGTTTGGGAGTATTGGCATTTGTATCTACAATAAGATCCGCTAACTCAATATATAGTGGCTCTCTTTGTTTTAACAATTGTGTTAATACTTTTTTGGGATCATCTTGTTGCAGCAGGGGTCGGTTTGCATCTTTGTGGGTTCTTAAGAGTTGCTGCTCAACGCTTGTTTTCAAGTATACAATACAACCATACTTAGACAACAAATCTCTATTTTCTTTTCTAATTACAGCACCGCCACCAGTTGCAATGACAATATTCTTTTCGCTTGTTAAATATTCAATGGCCTGAAATTCTCTTTCTCTAAAACCAGATTCACCTTCAACATCGAAAATCCAAGGTATATTCGCACCGGCTTTATCTTCAACTTCTTTATCAGAGTCTCTAAATTCACACCCGATCACATCAGCAAGCAAAAGGCCGATGGTGCTTTTGCCAGCACCCATCGGCCCAATTAGTATAATATTTTTACTCATGATTTATTGAGAAACGATTCCATCATCAATTAAACGTGGTGTAATAAAAATTAATAGTTCATTTTTTTCTTCAAGAATAGAAGAGCGTTTAAATAAATTCCCAATAATTGGTAAATTTCCTAAAAACGGAACCTGTTCTTTTTGCTCAACACTTTCAACACGATAAACACCACCAAGCACCAAAGTATCACCATTTTTTACCAATACTTGGGTTTGAATTTTGTTAGTGTCAATTAACAACCCGTCACTTGTTTGTGCGCCAACAGAATCCTGAGTCACTGTTAGCTCTAAAAACATCGAATTATCAGGAGTAATACGAGGAGTTACAGTTAATGACAAACCAGCATCTCTAAATGCTGTAGATCCGTCAGAAGAACGATATGGTACTTGTTGACCAGATAGAATATTCGCTTGTTGACCATCAACAGTCACAATTTTTGGCTGACTAACCACTTCAGCTTTACCTGCTGTTTCTAATGCTGATAATTCTAAATCAAGTGCAAAGTTATTTGATGCAATACCAAATGCGTAGTTCTGAGCACCTGTTGTAGCAGGTAAACCGACAGTTAAGCTATTTGGAGCATTATAAGTATAAGCACCGTCACGCATATCATTAGTTGTCGTTAAATTACCGCCAAGTAATAGATTATTCGTTCCACCTAAACCTATTGGAGCGATATCAGTACCCCATTGCACACCAAATTCTTTACCAATTGATGTTCTCGCCACTACAACACGCGCTTCAATTGAAACTTGCTTTACCGGAACATCAAAGATTTCAATAGCTTCTTGAATTCGTGCAATGTGTTCCGCTGTGTCATTCACAATTAATATATTTGTACGATCATCAATGGATAATGTACCACGAGATGAAACAAAACTAGCACCACCCGAGATTTCAGAAGCACTTGCCGCAGCTGAGCTTTGCACGCTTGAAATATTCATTAAAATTGAACGTATATCCGATGCATCCGCATAATTTAATTTAATATATTTGGTATAAAGAGGCTGTAACTCAACGGCCTGTTGTTCAGATTCAATTCTTTTCAAATCATCTTGCGCCAATTTGTCAGCATCAGCCACTAATAACACATTTTTAGTTCTACGCTTATCTAACCCTTTGATTTTCAAAATCACATCAAGCGCCTGATCCCAAGGTACATCATCAAGTTTTAAACTAATTTCACCTTCAATATCATCCGCAACTAAATTTAAATTATTGTATTGAGCCAGAATGTTTAACGCCTCATAAACACGAATTTTTTGGAAATTCATACTGATACGTTTACCTGTAAATGGGAACTGCTCTTTTCTTAAGTTGTCGGCTTCAGCAACACTTAAGGGTTTAAATTCAATTACTAATTGATTTTCAATTTGATATGAAATTTGGTCAAAATCGCCTGTAGCCTTAATAATAATTGACGTCCCGTTTGCGTTAGTACGAGTTTCAAATGTTTGAACAGGTGTACCAAAACCAACCACATCTAATTTTTGAACAATGGACTGTGGAACACTAACTTGATCAAAAGAAACTATAATATCTGTGCCGTCTTTTTTTATGTCCGAATTCACTTTTGAAGAATTAAATTTAACTAAAATCCGACCTGAACCATCTTCACTTCGCTTGAAGTCAATATCTTGAATCATAGGTTTACCACCTACTGATATACTTGAAGCACTGGCAGCGTTATTTAAATTTAATGTGGTATCTGAAATCACTACCCCCTCAGAGGCATCATCTTCAATCACCAAATCCGCTACTACATCATTTCCAGGAACTGAAGACAGTAAATCTGCAGCGGATAATTTTCCTAATACAAAAATCAGTTCATTAGGATTGGACTTATTTAATTTAAATTGTACAGAATCATTTAAAGATAAAACCACTCGAACTTTGCCATCCACAGGCAAAACAAAAGCAGATGTGACTAAACCACTATTGTAGCTAAAACTTTTTTTATCCAGTGCACTGGTAGCTTCAATTAAATCAATTGAAAGTTTAGCTGGGTTATCAATAAGAAAATGCTCTATTTGCGGTGCAGTTGAATTAAACACCATGCGCACCTCAGCAGTTTCATTAGATGTATTACTGACTGACATATTTACTAGATCTGCAGAAAATGCTGATTGAGTAAAAGCCAAAGTCATAGACAAGACAGTAAAAAAACGAACAAAAATATTTTGTTTCACTGTATTAAGATTGTTGAAGTTCATTATTTTCATTTTTCCACCAACTACTGATTGATTAACTGTAATGTTCTCGCACGATTCTGCCAGCGATTTTTACCTTGAGACACAATTTCATTAATCGCAATATGCGAAAGATGAATTGAAACGATTTTACCGTGATTCAAACCTAAATAATCACCGGTTTTAACAGGATGTACACCTGTCAAATGATCTGAACCACTTACTCTAACCAAAGCAATTAACTCGCCATCTTCATTTTTTAGCGTTCCGACCATGCTAATATTTTCAATTCGAACACCCTCTAATGGTTCGGGAGTACGATCCGCTTCAGGAAATACTGAACTTGCCTGCTCTTCCTCAATTGGTAATAACGCTTTTTCAGCTTGAAACGGACTTCTAGATCCCGAAGCTGAATACACAAATTCAACTGGATCCTCTGGCGTTTCAATTGGTTTTATTTTAATGGGTGCATTTTTGATAGAATCTTGAATTTCTTTTTTAAGATCTTCATTGTTATTTAAATTCATACAGCTTGTAATAATAAGCGGCACACAAACGATTAGTAATTTTTTCATGTTATCCCCCTTATTCTTCATCTTTCGAGCTGTAAGTTTTTGCGGTAATAACCATGTCTAGCACATCTGAGTTATTTCGTTTTTTAATTGTAAAGTCATGCAACGTTACAATCCTAGGTAATGATGCTGCCGAGGACATCCAGGTACCAAATTCGTGATAACTGCCTTTTAAATTAACTGTAACTGGAGAAACTTTATACTCATCACTTTGCACGGATTTTAAGAAATTATAATCCCCCATTTCCAAACCGTTTTCTGTTGCGGATGAATTTAAATCATCCATCATACCCGGAATATCCACAACTTTAGGAAGCTTACCAGTAAAATCTTGAATTTTTGCTTCTACTTCACTTAATTGTTCTTTAAGCCTTTCAAGTCCCGCAGCTTTACCTGCATTAACTTTTAAGGTCTTCATTTCATTTGCTTCGTTCTTTATTTGAGTTTCAATATCTTCATAGGTTTTTTTAATTATACCGAAATATCCAGCAGCAAAAACGATGGCTATTAGTAAAATACAAAAAATACCCTTTACTATAACTGGCAAAGTACCCCAAGTTTGAGGATCGTTTAATGTGTTTACATCAAAGTGTTTTAACTCATCAATCATTTTTTTGGCATTCATTTTTCGCCCTCTTGATTGTTTTCAAGTTGCAAATTTATACTAAATACAACAGATTCATCATTTGGGTTACCAGGATTTCTACTTTTTACGGAACCTGGTACATATTCCTCTTTAATCCAAGTTGATAATTCGATTGAACGATAGAAATCCGATACTGAACTTACTCGATCAGCAATACCTGACAAATACACTCCATCACCTTTTCTGGTTAACTCAGTAAGATACACACCTTTTGGAACAAGCGAGACAAACTCTTGAAATACTTCAACAGGTTGAGATCGATTACTATTTAGCTGTGCAACGGTAGTCATACGTCGAAGTAAATTCGCTTTCTTTTGCTCAAGTTTTTTAATCTCTTCAATTCTAGCTAATAACACCTTATTTTCTGATTTAATCAGCTCAACCCGTGTTTTTTGATTTGCTAGAACTTTATTTGCATAAAAGTACCACCCAGCAGCGGTTGCCGCACTTAAAATAAAGGTTAAAACCAATATATTAATAAATTCTTTTTTAAGTCGATCGCGACGCTCTTGTCTCCAAGGGCGTAAATTAATATTTGCCATCTGTAAAGCTCCTTAATGCAAGTCCACAAGCAACCATCAACGAGGGAGCATCATTAGTCAAGGAAACGGCGTTCACTCTAGGTGCCACCGTCATATTTGCAAATGGATTTGCAATAATCGTTTTAGTACCGATTTTCTCTTCAATTAAGTTTGAAAGGCCCGATATTGCAACTGTTCCACCAGCTAAAATTATGTAATCCACATCGTTATAAGATGAAGCGGCAAAGAAAAACTGCAAAGATCTACTGACTTGCTGCACTACAGCATCTTTAAATGGTCTTAATACTTCAGATTCATAATCATCTGGCAAACCGCCAAGTTTTTTAGCCTTACCCGCTTCCTCGTGAGTCACACCATATCGGCGCATAATTTCTTCAGTAAGCTGTTTACCACCAAATAATTGCTCACGAGTATAAATGGTTTTACCATCAGCAATCACACTTAGAGTAGTCATGGTATGACCTACATCTACTACGGCAACGGTTAAATTTTCTTCATCTTCGAATTGAGGTTGAAGTAATCCTACCGATCTTTCCATTGCAAAAGCTTCAATATCAACCACAGTTGATTGAAGTCCCGACAATTCAATAGCAGCTTCGCGATTTTCAACGTTTTCATTTCGACATGCAGCCAATAACACTTCAACCATGCCATCATTTTTTGGACTTGGTCCTGCTACTTCAAAATCTAAAGCAACTTCATCTAAAGGGAATGGTATATATTGATCTGCTTCGACTTGAATTTGGGACTCCATTTCATCTTCAGTCATACCATCATTCATTTCAATGGTTTTAGTGATTACCGCAGATCCGGCAACAGCAACCGCTGTTTGCTTTAATTTGGTACGACTTTTAGTCAAAACTTGTTTAATCACATCGGCGACTGCGTCAATGTCATTTACATTTTTTTTCTACAACAGAATTTTCAGGCAAAGGCATTACCGCATATGATTCAACGCGAAACCCATCAGTGCCTCGACTAATTTCAAGCATTTTTACGGATGTCGAGCTAATATCAACACCTAAAATTCTTTTATCTTTACTTTTCAATGAAGCCATTACAGGTGATTTCCTATTAATAACTAAAACTTGTTATTTCTTTAATTAGTTACAATTAATTAATATTATGAACTATTAGATAATACTATTGTTTAATTCGCAATCTATAAAAAACTGGGGATTGCTTTATAATACCCCCCTAATTTACTAACTTTCAACCGATTCCCCTAGTTTTATAGGAAAAACATGAAATTAACCATCATTTTTGCAAAGTTTATATCATTATCTATTTTTATGTCTGTTTGTGTCATCGTTCTCATTTGTTCTAGTATCTACATTGTTTTAGCTCCAGAGCTTCCAGACATTAACAAATTAAAAGAACATAAATTACAAATCCCATTAAGTGTATATTCAAACGACAATCACCTTATTGCAGAATTTGGAGAAAAACGCAGAACCCCTGTCACCTACGAACAAATCCCAGTAAAATTTGTTCAAGCACTTATTGCCACTGAAGATAAACATTTTGAATACCATAATGGTATTGATTTAAACGGTATACTGCGCTCAATTGCACAATTATTATCAACAGGCGAACAACAAGGTGGCGGATCTACCCTCACTCAACAGGTTGTTAAAAACATTTTATTTACCAGAGCAAAAACATTTCAACGTAAATTTGCCGAAATCATTACAGCCATTCAAATAGAGAAAGACCTGTCAAAACAAGAGATCTTTGAATTATACGTAAACAAACATTTTCTTGGGCATAACTCTTATGGCATACAAGCTGCCGCCGATGTCTATTATGGTAAAAACTTAAACAACTTAACTTTAGCAGAACTTGCGATGATTGCAGGACTTCATCAATCACCCTCTTATGCCAACCCAATCTCCTACCCAGAAAATGCCAAAAAAAGAAGGAATGTTGTTTTAGGTAGAATGCTAGATGAAAATTTCATATCTAAACTAGAATACGACACAGCAGTTAATTCACCTGTAACGGCATCAAAATCTAACAACACACCAGATTTAAGTGCTGATTACATAGCTGAAATGGCACGAGCCTATGTTGTTGAAAATTATTCACTAGAAAGTGCTTACACTGAAGGCTTTAAAGTTTACACAACCATAGAGTCTAAATTACAAAATGCTGGTAATTTTGGGTTAGAGAATGCCATAGACAACTACACCTTTCGCCACGGTTATCACGGTGCAGAGCAACACTTTGAAACTGAAGATACTTTAAGTTTTAACGATAAATTAAACATTTGGAAGCAATCTTTAAAAAAAGAATTTAAAGTCGCATCACTTTCACCTGCAGTCGTGATCAATGTCGATGAAAAATCCATCCAAGCAATTTTAAAAAATGACGAAGTTATCAATATAGACTGGGACGAATTAAAATGGGCAAGTCGATTTTTAACCACTTTTTCAAAATCTGAAGCACCAAACAGCGCTTCGGACATTTTACAATCTGGTGATTTAATAAGAGTTGTATTTGATCCCAGTATAAAAAAATGGAAATTAACTCAAATACCTAAAGTTTCTGGAGCATTGGTTGCTTTAAACCCCCAAACTGGTGCCGTTGTTTCACTAGTTGGTGGTTACGATTTCAAATCCAACAAATTTAATCACGTGACTCAAGCAAAACGCCAACCAGGCTCCAACTTTAAACCGTTTATTTACACCGCAGCATTACACAAAGGCTATTCTGCCTCATCGTTAATTAACGACGCGCCATTAATCTTAAATAATGGCGGAGATGCTGGTATATGGCGACCAAAAAACGCAGGAGATCGCTATCTAGGTTTAATCCCCCTTCGCCAAGCACTTTACCAATCAAGAAATATTCCTGCAGTTCGATTACTGAGGGATATAGGAATCGATTATGCTGCGGACTTTACTCAAAGATTTGGATTTAATGCATCAGAATTGAATAAAGATTTAACATTAATTCTTGGTTCAACAGTTATGTCACCTCTTCAAATTGTCACAGGCTATGCCACATTTGCAAACGGAGGTTACAAAGTTGAGCCTTATTTTATTAATCGAATTGAAGACAGGCACGGCAATATTTTATTCCAAGCTAATCCAAAACAAATTTGCTCTGACTGCTTAGAAACCCCAACACCTTACGAATTAACAATGGGAGAAAACAAAAAAGATCAAATTAGCCAACCCTCACCTACTTCTGAGTCATCTGGTACAACTTTCGCCCTTGAAGATCCGATTGTATTTGAACCGATTTCATTAAAAGAAAATCCATATGCACCAAGAGTTCTATCTGAGCAAGAAGTGTTTATCATGCAAAACATATTACAGGATGTCGTTATTCGAGGTACCGCGACAAGAGCCAATAAAGCACTTAATCGAGACGATTTAGCAGGTAAAACCGGTACAACCAATGATGCGGTTGATGCGTGGTTTACGGGTTTTAATGGTGATTACGTAGCAAGCGTTTGGATAGGTCACGATTCAAGCATCCCACTTGGTACTGGTGAATTTGGTGGCAGCGCCGCACTTCCAGCTTGGATTGATTTTATGAAAGTGGCCCTAGAGGGCAAACCCAGCAATAAACTCTCTCAACCCCCAGGAATCATTAGTTTAAGAATAGACCCTTCTACTGGATTGCTTGCGCACCCTGGTCAAAGTAACTCTACACAAGAAATATTTAGAGAATCTTTTGCACCCACCTCCCAATCCAATCAAGCATCTGACATTGAAGTAGATATCATAATTGATGAAACGGAACGACTTGAAAGACAAATCAATGGAGAGGATACAACTGAGGACTCATCTGAAATACAAAGTCCTGAAATGCTATTTTAAAACACTATTTCACTTAAATTTAAAGCAAAAAAAACCTGACTGAAGTCAGGTTTTTTAGGGTACGCTAACCAATTATTATTGGATTAACGAAGCATTTAACTGCTCAATATCAGCTAACGACAAAACTCCAGCACTTTGGCGTAATTTAAATTGATTAATAATTAAATCGTACTTTGCATTGGATAAAGTCAATTTAGCATTGAGCAAATTTGATTGTGCATTTAACAATTCTACAATTGTTTGACTGCCTTGATCGTAACCAACTTGAGTCGCTTTCAGAGCACTTTGGCTTGACTCAATTGCAAGTTTTTGGGCTTCTATGTTTTCAAAATCCGCAGAAATTTGACGATACAAATTTTCAATTGTTGCCTGTACATTTAAGACAGTCTGAGAAAGACTTTCAGAATTTAAACTTAACTTTAATTCTTCGGTTTTAATATCGTTTCTAAAAGCACCTCCATTGTAAATTGGAATATCCAAACTTAAGGCCAACCTCGTAGATGAAGAGTTATCTCCATTTGAATTATTTTCAAATTTGTCAAAATAGCTATAGCTTAATCTACCAGATAAAGAAGGTAAAAGTTTTGCTTTATAAGCTTGTAAAGATTTTTGTTGTTGGTTCAGTTCATGTTGAGCAATATTCACTTCTAACGAATTTTTTAAAGCTGAATCTACCCAAACACCTAGCGATTTTAATTCAGTTAACGGCATAAATTCAGCACTAAGTGGTTGAATATCTTTATATTTTTGACCACCAATATTAGAAAGTGCTAATAGGGATTGATCATAAGTCGCTCTCGCTCTAATTACACTAACTCTCATTGAATCATAATTCGCTTTTGCAGATTGCAAATCCGTAATAGCAACCAAACCGACTTCATATCGCTTTTCAACTTGCTCTTTTTGACGCAAAGAGGCTGTTAAACCTGTCTTCGCGGTCATCCAACTATCATATGCTTTTAACGTCGTTATATATTGGGTCGCTACCTGCATAATTAAATCTTGCTGGCTCTTTAACAAAGTTAACTCGGCTTTACTTGCATTTATTTTTACGGCGGCGTAAGCATCAATTGCTGCTTTGTTATAAATATTTTGTGAAACACTAATATTATAATCAAGGCTACCCTCTGATAAATTAAATTCAAAATCATCTAAATCAATATTTGCATTTCTATTATTATCTGCATTCCCACCAACAGAATACCCAACGCTTGCACCAATAGAAGGCAATAAATTACCAAATGCGCTTTTCACCCCTAATTGGCTCATTTCATTTTGTATAACAGCCATTTTTAATGTTGGGTTATTTTCCAAAGCGTGATTATACACACCTAACAAATCGTCTTGAGCAAAAGCAGGAAGTGCACCTATCGCTACACAAGCAGTTAAAGTGAGTTTTTTAAACATAAGTTTGTTATCCTATTGGCCAAATTCTTTGGTTCGCAAATTGGCGCTCAGTTTGCCTTAAATATGAATGAAATCAACTGCCATAAGTCACCGCATAATATGAAATTCAGCATCAAACAACAGTCCGTTTTGTACGAAGGTTTTTATCAATTAGATAAATTAACTATTGAGCATGAACGGTATGACGGAAAACAACAAACTATCGAACGAGAGTTACTGCTGCGACATGATGCAGTATGTGTACTGTTATTTGATCCAGTGTTGGATAAAGTAGTGCTAATTGAGCAATTTAGAGTGGGTGCAATTAAGCAACAAAATCCATGGCTTTTAGAAGTCGTAGCTGGATTAATAGATAAAGATGAAGCTCCTGAAGAGGTGGCTCACCGTGAGTCCTTTGAAGAAGCAGGTGTTCATATTAAAAATCTCAGTAAAATCACGCAATATCAGTCATCACCGGGTGGCACAAACGAAACCATTCATCTATTTATTGCCCAGGTAGATTCAAACACAGCCTTTGGCACACATGGACTTGAAGCAGAGTCCGAAGATATAAAAGTGGTCGTATTACAAAAGCAAGCAGCATTTGACATGATTAACCAAGGCAAAATAAATAATGCCTCCACCTTAATCAGTCTACAATGGTTAATAATCAACGAAGAAAAAATACGTAAACTATGGCTTATTTGAATAAAAAAAAATACATCCCTGATATAGCTGCTCAAAATGCAAAACAAGAGCAAAATTTTTGGCGTCTGATTAAATTACTACCTACCATCCATGATCAAGACTCCCATTGTATTGGATTGGAAACCTCAAACCATCGTGCGATTTTTAATATTACAGAGAGAAACAAATACACACTTTGTATGTCATTTGAAATCAAACATGAAACATTAACCGACGCATTTCATAATTTCACATTACATTTAAGAATGTACTTTGATGTCAAAATGGCAGAAATAGTTGCTTGCGAACATGGAAAACAATTTAAAGGTTCGTACCCGTACCCAAACGAACAAATGCATCAGGTAAATGAAAAAGAACAGCTAAATGATTTACTAGAACAATGGCTAATGTCTATAGTGAAATTTGGGATACACAGCAAAAAAATAAGCATAAGCTAAATTAAATCGACCAAACAAAGGAATAATCTCTTACAGTGGTCTATATATTAGTTTTTAGTTGTGTAAAAATCACAACATAAAAAACAGCCCCTAATTGGAAATAAGAGCAAAAATTCAAAGTGACTGAGCCAAAGAAATTAAAAGTGATACAAATTACCGATACCCACCTATTTCAAGATGAAGTTTGTTCATTGCAGGGTATCAACACATTTGCCAGTTTTTCATTGGCTATTGAGTCAATTAAAGAAAATCACCCTAAAATCGATCTGATTTTGGTGACAGGAGATATCGCACAAGATCACAATTTACACACTTATCGTAAATTCATTGAAGTCATGTGCCAAAACTTTGATTGCCCGACTCATTGGATACCGGGAAATCACGATAGCCTACCTTCGATGCGAGATGCAGACACTCAAGGTTTTGAAAACCCAAATTTTGAATTGGGTGGCTGGCAATTCATCATGCTTAATTCTGGTGTTTACGGAAAAGTCCATGGCAATATAGAGCCTGCTAGTATTGAACAAATGAATGAGTATTTAAATGAACATAAAAAACCAACATTGGTTTGCTTTCATCATCACCCAATTTTAATGGATAGCGCTTGGATTGATACTCAACGCATTCGCAACAGCGAATTTTTGTTAGGTCAAATTCATCAACATGATCAAGTTAAAATCATAACTTGGGGGCATGTACATCAAGAAAGCCAAAAACAAATCAATAAAATTGAATACATGTCTACGCCTTCGACTTGTTTTCAATTCAAACCCAAACAACAGCAATATCAACTAGATGACCTTCTACCTGGTTATCGTTGGTTTGAGTTAAATCAAGACGGCACATTTACAACTGGAATTGATCGAGTCCATATCGACAATTACCATGTTGATCATCAAAGCGAAGGTTATTAGCCTATATAATAAACGTATTGTGTTTTTTATATTTCACATAAAGTTTCTTCTTTTAGACTATGCTCAATATATTATTAATAAATATGTTGAGTTTTAATGCCAATCACAATCACAACATCCGAACAAATCCTTTTGTCCAAAATGCATTTACCTGTAAGGCCTAAAATATTAGTAAACATCATTACTGAAGCTAAAAAAAATGAGCCAAACATGTACTTAATTTCCCAATGGATATCTGAAGACGTTGGGGTCGCTTCCGCCGTGTTAAAAATTGTTAACTCCCCATTATTTGCAAGACAAACGAATATTATTTCCATACAACAAGCTGTGATGCTTTTAGGATTTAATCGAGTTTTTTCAATTGTTAAAACAGTTGCACTTAAAGGCACATTCACAAACACACATAAATTAAGCACATTTTGGCAACTTTCAGCTCAAATTGCCCATACGGCGATTAATATAGCGCATTTTTTAGATAAACCTGAATATGGCGATAGCGCCTATGTTTTAGGTTTATTTCATATGTCTGGCGTGCCTACACTCTATGAGAATTTTGAAGGATATCAAAACACATTTGAAATCCATCAATGCCAAGGATGGGATGCCGTCGCCAAACAAGAACGTTCACTTTATCAAACGTCTCACACTACTTTATCCGCATTTATTGCTCAACAATGGGATTTAACTCCTTCACAGGTTGAAGCGATATTTTATGTATTTGATTGTGATGGAATATTTGAGAGCGACGAATTAAGCCAAGAAGCTTTAACTATCTTCACAATTTTAAAAATTGCTCGTCGTTGTGTTTTTCAACATTGCAATATTGAAAATGAAAGTGAATGGAGTGCGATAAAAGAAGGAATAGAATCGTTTTTACAGATTGATGAAACAGATTTAGAAGAACTCATATTTCAAACAGAACATCAATTCGATTAAGCTCGAAAATCAGAATATTTGACTTATAATGAACCCTGTAACAAATTAGGTATATATTGGTGTAACGAAGTTAAGATATAGAAAAAACACCAGTATCTCGTTTGGAAAGCACCTTGACAGTTTCGTCCACCAAATTGAAACGGTCGCAATAGTCTGCTACCCGTTGGTGAATCCTAACGTGAGAGACTGTAAAAACTTCAATCCCTCACAATTAATTTCAAACAGTAAATTCATACTCACAACACTTTTTAAAAAAGTTAATTTCACAAAAAAAATACTATAAAGTTCAATTAATAAAGTTCAATTAAGACAGCCAAACTAACTCTGGTATTACTTTAGGTGTCTTAATTCTTTCATCCTTTTAATTCCATCTTCTTTTCAATTTTTTCTTAAAGCACTTTAACCAATTTACTCAAAAGAGATGTTTACTGTTTCATCTGAAGTGTTTTGCTCAATATATTGAATTAAGTTTTTGGCCATTGATTCATATAATTTACTGATATTTGAATCAGGGTCCGCTTGAACCGTTGGCTTACCTAAATCTACATTTTCTCGAATACTTCTATCTAAAGGCATGGTCGCCAATACTTGTGTCTCATATTCTTTTGCTAGGCGCGCGCCTCCATCTGAACCAAAAATGGCTTCTTTGTGACCGCAATTGGTGCAAATATGTAGACTCATGTTCTCAACTATACCCGCCACAGGCACATTAACTTTCTTAAACATTTCAATGCCTTTTTGCGCATCTAGCAAAGCAATCTCTTGAGGCGTGGTGACAATCACGGCACAGGTTAGAGCTATTTTTTGTGAAATGGTTAATTGAATGTCTCCGGTGCCTGGTGGCATATCGATGATTAAGTAATCAAGTTCGCCCCAGTAGGTTTGTGCAATCATTTGATTTAATGCACTGCTTGCCATCGGTCCACGCCAAACCATCGGTGTTTTTGAATTGGACAAAAACGCAATGGACATGGCTTTAATTCCATACTGCATATATGGGTTTAATGAGGTTTCGTTAAACGGTTCCAACTTCACATTATCTTGCGCGCCCAGCATTTTAGCGACACTTGGCCCATATATATCCGCATCTAACAAACCTACTTTTAATCCTAACTTACTTAATGCTAATGCTAAATTGATTGACGTTGTGGATTTACCCACCCCACCTTTACCTGATGCCACCGCAACAATATTTTTTACATTTGCTAAAGACGCAATGCTTTGATTTTTCATTTTTGAACCTATTTGAGATATGGTTTGATTATGTATTTATAAAGATTAAGAAAAAACTTAAGCGGTATTATAAGCATCCGTTGCATTGAATAACAGCTTTGTAAACGAGTTTAAAATGGTTGATTTTTTATATTGCTTTTTAATGTTATGCATTTATTTGTTTATTAATCTTTATAATAAAAGGAATGAAAAATCATGGCATGTATATTGTTTAAGTAAGAAATAATGGATCTTTCAACCATTGCTAAGTTACTAATATTCCAATGATTATGTTTAATCATTTGTAAAAGATCCCTTTTATCTATAGATTAAACAGAATTATTTTTTGTACTCTTTAATAATAATCGGACTATCACAAAAGTTGATTATTACCTAAACAAGTATCATTTACCCTTTCTTACTGGAGTTATTCGAATGTCACTGATAGATGAATCAAACAATCCTATCCCTATATTTGACGAATTAATCGATTCTAATGGTAATACACGTAAACAATTTTCCAAACTTGGTGATTTTCTTGACCAGATGACACCCTCTGAACTTGTCGCCAGACAAAAAGACGTGCAACTATGCATCAAAGAAATGGGCATTAGTTTTACAGTTTATAGCGAAGGCGAAAACATAGATCGTCAATGGCCATTTGATTTAATTCCACGTTTAATCCCGTTAAATGAATGGCAAGAAACCACAAAAGGCTTAACTCAACGTTTAAAAGCATTAAATTGTTTTATTGATGATGTGTATAACGATCAAAATATTGTGAAAGCCGGCATTGTTCCGCTATATGTGATTGAGCAATCTAAAGGGTATCGTCCAGAGTGCAAAGGCATCTCACCATATAATGGTGTGTGGGCAAATATTTGTGGATCGGATTTAGTTCGTGATCATTTAGGCGATTTTTACGTATTAGAGGACAACCTTCGCGTACCTTCTGGTGTGTCATACATGCTTGAAAACCGAAACGTGATGAAGCGAATATTTCCCGAAGTGTTTGCCGAACAAGATATTTTATCCAATGCCGAATACCCTAATCAATTACGTAAAATGCTGATTGATATTTCACAAAATACAACAAAAGATGTGACCATTGCAGTGTTAACACCTGGTGTTTTTAACTCAGCTTATTTTGAGCATAGTTATTTAGCACAGCAAATGGGTGCCTATTTAGTTCAAGGTGATGATTTAATCGTTAAAGATGATTTTCTATTTTTAAAATCCATTTATGGACTTGTAAAAGTGGATGTTATCTATCGTCGAATTGATGATGAGTTTTTAGATCCTGCTGTTTTTAATAAAGAATCGATGTTGGGTGTCGAACATATTATGGATGTCTGGAAAAAAGGCAATGTCGCCATTGCTAATGCACCAGGAGCCGGTGTGGCAGATGACAAAGTGGTGTATTCGTATGTGCCTCAGATGATTGAATATTATCTAAAAGAAGAACCGATCTTAAAAAATGTGCCTACTTATCTTTGTGTTGTACCTGAAGACATGGAATATGTATTGGCAAATTTAGAAAAATTAGTGGTTAAACCCGCCAGTGAATCTGGTGGTTATGGCATGCTAATCGGTCCACATGCCGACAAAGCTGAAATTGAAAAATTCAGAAAATTAATTCAAGAAAACCCACGTAATTATATTGCCCAACCAACATTGAGCTTATCAACTGTTCCCACTTTATGCGGCGATGCTATTGAATCTCGTCACGTTGACTTACGCCCTTTTATTTTACAAGGCAAAGACACGTACGTAACTAACGGTGGATTAACTCGTGTGGCATTAAGACGCGGATCCTTGGTTGTAAACTCATCACAAGGTGGCGGCAGTAAAGACACTTGGATCATCAATACGGGAGAAGCATAATGTTAGCTAGAGTCGCTGAAAATATATATTGGTTGGGTCGTTATATCGAACGAGCTGAAAACACCTCTCGTTTAGTTAAATCTACTTATGACATGATGTTGGATACCCCAAGATCAGTTGATTTAAAATGGACGTCATTGTTTGAGGTATTGGGGAACTGGCCTGAGCAGAGTCAATCTCAAAGCCAAGCTCAAAGCAGTCAATCTTCTGAAAGTTTTGTGATGCAAAATATTATCGGTGACATTGATAATATAAGCTCCATTTATTCATCAATAGTATCCACAAGACAGATCGTACGAAACAGTAAAGAATTATTACCTCAAGCTAGCTGGGAAGTGATCAATAATGCGTATTATTTCATTAAAGAAAACCAACTTTTATTAGAAACACGCCAAGGTCGCATACGCTATTGTGATAAATTACGTAATAGTTGCGAGCAGTTCATTGGTATTATTATTAATAATATGGAACGAAGTGATTGTTATTATTTTTTTCGATTAGGTCAATTAATAGAGCGCGCTGATATGATCAGTCGTGTAATCGACTCCAAAGCAACCCTGGTCGCTTTTGAAAATAAACCCATGCAAGAAGCCAGTGAAAGCTTCCATAGTGCATTTTGGTTGAATGCCCTTGAAGCACTGGGCTGTTCGCAATCATTTAGACGTTTAAATCCAGATGATGTGAATAAAGAAAGTGTTATACGTTTTTTATTAGAAGAAATACGCCTTCCTAAAACGATTATGTTTAGCCTTGAAAAACTTGAGCGCCTTACAGACAGTTTACCTAATAGCGATGAAGTTAAACTCACAATTTTAACAATTAAACAGTGGGTACACGAATGCGCTGAATCTTCATTTGACGATATTACTGAACAAATGGATGATTTACAGCTAAAATTAGGCAAATTACACGATGTGGTTTATAAACAATACTTTTCAATGGTTTATGAAGAAGCATCCTAATGTTAAAACCCTACTTAATACAGAGTTGAAATTACACCATGGCAGTTGAAGGTGATTTAAAAAAATACTCAACTATCGCAGAGGGCTATCGTGAAGATAGCCCTTTGACGTTTGATGAACTAGTTGACGAAAACGGTAATGTACGTGCCCATTGGCGAGATTTCATGAAAACCCAAGAAAAATTGGGTGTAAATGAAATTAAAATGCGTAAAAAAGAATTAAAAAATGTACTCGATGAAAATGGGGTAACTTTTAACGCCTATACCGAAAACAGCAGTCAAAATCGACCATGGGATTTAGATCCTTGCCCTTTAATATTA
Source organism: Marinicellulosiphila megalodicopiae (assembly GCF_045862395.1). NCBI lineage: Bacteria > Pseudomonadati > Pseudomonadota > Gammaproteobacteria > Oceanospirillales > Marinicellulosiphila > Marinicellulosiphila megalodicopiae. The sequence goes on along the minus strand of NZ_AP023087.1, from coordinate 1,264,818 downwards.
GACGGCGTCGAATGGGACTCATTAGATGAAGGGCTAGTACAGCGCGCACATTTATTTAATGAAATGTACAAAGATATTTATGGGGAACAACGATTGATCAAAGAAGGTATATTACCTGCTGATTTAATTTATCAACACCCTGGTTTCAACCGAAATGCAATGGGTATTGAATTACCTGGTATTCACCGAATTTTACAGTGTTCATTTAATTTGGTGCGTGGCGCTGACAATCAATGGTGGGTATTATCTGATCGTATGCAAGTCACCCAAGGCTCAGGTTATGCTTTAGAAACGCGCATTGCAATGAGTCAGGTTTATCCAAATTTAATGCGTCACTGTGAAGTACACCGACTTGCAACGTATTTTAAACAAACCCACAAAACCCTAATTGATATTGCACAAAACACCCACCCTACTATTGTTTTATTATCACCAGGACCCTCAAACGAAACCTATTTTGAAGATGCGTATCTTGCTAACTATCAAGGTTATACGTTAGTTCAAGGCGACGATTTAGTGGTTCGCGATGGTTATGTTTGGATTAAAACCCTACAAGGACTTAAAAAAGTTGATGTAATTTTACGTCGAATCAGTGATCAATTTTCAGATCCATTAGAATTAAGACCCGACTCATTTATTGGTGTCCCGGGATTATTAGAATCCGTTCGTCAGAAAAAAGTAATTGTCGTGAACCCAATTGGCTCTTGGATTTTAGAGAACCCTGGTTTCTACCCTTACTTAGAAGGGTGCTGCGAATTTTTATTAAAAGAAAAATTAAAAATTGCCAGTGTTGCAACCTGGTGGTGTGGTGAACAAAAAGCGCAAAAACACGTATTTGAAAATATTGATAGCATGGTAATCAAACACATTTACAAGCGCGAATTGATTCAATTTGGTAATACCTTATCCGAACTTGAAAAAGAATCATTAATTCAAACCATTCTAAAAAACCCAACATTATATGTTGCTCAACAAATGCTAAACGTCTCCACAATGCCCACTTGGAAAACCGATAAGCTCGAACCAAGAAATGGGGTATTACGTACATTTTTAACAGCTAAAGATAAAACATACAGTTTAATGCCTGGTGGATTAGCCTGTGTGGCAACCAAAAATAATCAAGGTGTGGTTAGCACACAAAATGGCGCTATTAATAAAGACACATGGGTTCGCGCAAGTGAATCCCGTCCATTATTGCCTTTTGTTTCTAACCAATCGAAACAACAATTTGCACCGCCAAATACGCGTTCGATCACCAGTCGTACTGCTGAAAATTTATTTTGGTTGGGGCGTTACTCTCAAAGAGCTGAAATCATTGCAAGAATGATTCGTCAAATTATTCGTAATTATTTTGAAAACTTTAACGAAGACGGTCGATTAAACGATACAGGATTAAGTATTTTAAATTCCTTAAAAGAATTTACATTTTATGTTGAGCCTGCTGAAGAAGTCATTGTTGAACCTGAAATAAATGCAGAAAACATTAAACAAAGTCAACAACAGCAACAACTCCAACAACAGACACAACGACAAGCACAATTAAATTCTAATAATGACGATAACGACGAAGATTCTGATTTTACCGATGATATTTTTACCATTGCATTAAATCCAGAGGTCTCTGGTGGGTTATTTAATGTATTGAATTTATTTAATCAGTCGGCATTTCATAGCCGTGATGTTTGGTCCAATGATAGCTGGCGACTCATTGATGATATATCAAACTTCACCCGTGACGCTGCAAAAGACCATCGATTAGTCGGATTATTACGCTCTTGTGAAACGTTATTAACTTCACTTTTAGCTTTAAATGGATTAATTGCGGATTCTATGAATCACGATGATGGCTGGCGCATGTTAGATGTAGGTCGATTATTGGAGCGCTCTATCAATTTAAGTCATTTAGTTTCGAACACCATTGCACAGGATATTGATCAACATAAAGATAACGAAAATGAATTACTTGCCGCCATTTTAAGTTGCAATGATAACACCATGAACTTTAGACGTTATTATCGAGCCGATATGGACAGCTATAGTGTCTTAAATTATATTTTATTGAACAAATTTAACCCAAGAGGCATGGCATTTGGTTTGGCAAGATTATTAGAGCATGTTCGCATTATATTTGATGAAAAAAATGGTCAAATAACCGATGCAGAACGATCAATTTTAAATGCTTATACACAGGTACAACTTATTGATGTCCAAAAAATATTAACGATTCCTAGTGATGATATTCAATCCCTAAAAACGTTAATTAATCATACTCAACTTATTTTAGAGAATGTCGCATATGAAATTGGTGCCAAATGTTTCATACATACTCAAAAATCACGTTCTATGCGATAAGGAAAACCCATGTCAGATTTTTTCCAAATAGAACACACCACTGAGTATGTGTATCCATTTGATATTAACCAAGCCCAAAATGTTGGATATTTAATCCCAAGAAATGAAACCAGCCAATCTTGTTTAGCTTGGAAATTAGAATGCACACCCAATGTAGATAAATACACTCGCTCATTAGATTATTTTTCAAATGAAAAAATATACTTTGCCTTAGATGAGCCCCATGAAAAATTAAGTGTGACCTCAAAAAGCATTGTAGAAGTCAATGCATTGATTCCTCCTGTAGATGATGTGGACCATGCATTCATTTTGGACCGATTAAAAAAAATAAAATCTGAAGATGACTTATTTGCCCGTCAATTTTGTTTTGCTTCAAATCGCATCCCGTTAGAGCTTGAAGCATTTACTTTAGCCCAAACCTGTTTTGCTCAGCACAAAGGTATGATTGCAGCGACCTCTGCTTTGATGACAACCATTTTTGAACAATTCACTTATGCATCTAATTCAACAAACGTAAATAGCACTGTCGCTGATGTGTTAAAAACTAAAAAAGGGGTTTGCCAAGATTTTGCACATTTAGCCATTAGTGCCTTGCGATCAATGGGATTTGCCTGTGCTTATGTGAGTGGATACCTTGAAACACTCCCACCTAAAGGTGAAAAAAAACTTCGCGGTGCCGATGCATCCCACGCATGGTTTAGTGTGTATATTCCAGATTTTGGATGGTTAGATTTTGATCCCACAAACAACACCATCCCAAATGGCCAACATATTGTGGTAGCTCGTGGAAGAGACTTTGATGACGTGACACCTTTAAAAGGTGTTTATTTAGGGAATGCCAACCCGATATTAAATGTCAGAGTAGATGTACATCGTTTTCCCAAAGAAAGACTAAAAACCTTACTGACTAACTTCTAATTTTTTAGACAGTTTATTAAATTTAGAACAAAAAAATGCGGATAATTTATCCGCATTTTTTTGTCTTCATTTTATGCCTGTCATATTAACTAACAATATGTGCATTTCTACGTAAATCCAAAGTATTTGGATAATCGCTATTGCCTAATTCCTCAGCAGGTACAGTAAATGATTTCTTCGCTTCATGAGTGGTGACGTTACGAACTAATTCAGATTGATACTGCCCAGCTTCGTCATACGTCATTTGAACAGGTGTGTCTTTTGGAGGAATGCTGTGACCGTTTTGATCAAATCTAACTTGTCTTCTGCCTTCTGCTTCAAAATCATTCACCGGTTTTTGCTCAAAGCTTCGTCCACCAGGATGCGTCACATGATATGTAAATCCGCCGACACTTCTGCCGTTCCACGTATCATACAAATCAAATATCAACGGTGCATGTACGCCAATAGTTGGATGTAATGCACTTGGTGGTTGCCATGCTCTAAAGCGAATACCTGCAACCATTTGAGATTTTGTGGTGGTTTCTTTTAATGGTACACGTCGTCCGTTACAACTTAAAATATAACGATTGGTTGTCATGTTATCTATTTTAATTTGTACACGCTCTAGTGAGGAGTCCACATAACGAGCCATACCGCCACCGCCTGATTCTTCACCTAATACGTGCCAAGGTTCGATTGCATTACGTAATTCAATTTGCATGTCTTCAAGTTGACGAATGCCGCAAATTTGGAAACGGAATTCAAAAAATGGCGTAAACCACGATTCATCAAACTTAAACCCTTCTTGTTGTAAGTCTTGGCAAACGTTTTGAATGTCTTGCTCTACATAATGCGGCAACAAGAATTTATCATGCAATTGTGTGCCCCAACGAACCAATGGTTTGTGGTAAGGTTTTTTCCAAAACCACGCAAGCAACGTTCTAATTAATAACATTTGCATCAAGGCCATTTTAGAATGCGGCGGCATTTCAAAACCACGAAATTCCACAATACCTAAACGACCCGTTGGCGAATCTGGTGAATACAATTTATCAATACAAAATTCAGCACGATGAGTATTACCGGTTAAATCCGTTAATAAATTTCTTAATAATCGATCAACTAACCACGGCTGATCACTCTCACCAGTTTTCATTTGAGCAAAGGCAATTTCTAATTCGTATAATGCTTCATCTCTTGCTTCATCCACACGAGGTGCTTGAGAAGTAGGACCAATAAACAAACCAGAGAATAAATAACTTAAACCTGGATGATGTTGCCAATAAGTAATAAAACTTCTGAGGACATCAGGGCGGCGTAAAAACGGACTGTCTTTTGGCGAAGAGCCACCTAAAGTTACGTGATTACCACCACCTGTTCCTGTGTGTCTACCATCAACCATAAATTTGTTAGTACTTAATCGACAAGAACGCGCCAGCTCATATAAGTCTGTCATGTTTTTATTCAGCTCATTCCAACTGCCAACAGGATGCACATTCACTTCAATCACACCAGGGTCTGGTGTCACTGCAAATTTTTGTACTCTGTGATCGTGTGGTGGCTCATACCCTTCTAATACAACAGGAATTTTAAGCTTAACCGCGGTTTCTTCTACACAATTTACAAGTGCCAAATACGGCTCAATTTTACTAAGTGGCGGCATAAACACATATAATTTTTGATCACGAATTTCAAATGACATCGCCGTTTTAATGATACTTTTACTCACATAACCACGATCTTTATATTTGTGATTATTGAGTGTCAACGCCCCTTCAATTGCAAACGGATCATTTTCTTGTAGTTCTTCATCTTCTACAATACTAGATAACGGTAACCGATAACCCACTGGTGATTCACCAGGCACTAAGAAACAATATTCGCGCCTAAAATTCCAAATACAACTTTGCCATTTTTCTTCGGTTTCATCCCAAGTAATGGGAAGCACGTAACCGACGACTTTATCTAAGCCTTTTTCTAATTTTTGCAAAAAGCCTTTACGACTCATTGAATCCAACATACCGTCTTGCTCTGGACTTGGGTCAACAGGCATTTGCCCTTCTTGCCATAAATGATAAAGCACATCTTCATAAGTAGGCACAACGCATTCTGGAGCAAGGCCCAACAACTTACTTAATAAAATTGGAAAATATTTTACATTGGAATCTTTGATTGGATACTGTTTGTTGATGTCAGCTAAATATTGCTGATCTTTCCAAATTTTTTGTCCATCTTTTAACCAATAACACCCATACTGCCAACGAGGCAGTGCCTCACCTGGATACCATTTACCTTGACCAAAATGCAGCATGGCACCTTTTGTATAATGCGCCTGCATTTTTAAAAATAACTCGTAAGCCATTTTACGTTTATCTTCACCGTCGGCATCAGTATTCCATTGGTCGGATTCGATATCGTCGACAGACACAAAAGTAGGCTCGCCACCCATAGTCAAACGCACATCTTGATCAACCAGTTGTTTTTCAACTTGAACGGCTAATTCTTCAATATCTTGCCATTGATCGTCACGATAAGGTTTAGTGATACGAGGTGTCTCAATTAAGCGTGTCACTTTATTGTAATAATCTAATTCGCTTTCACACTCATCAATGCCGCCTGTTACTGGAGCCGCGCTTGATGGCTCTGGTGTACATGCTAATGGTATGTGACCTTCTTGTGCAAATAGACCTGAAGTTGGGTCTAAGCCAATCCAACCGGCTCCTGGCACATAAACTTCACACCAAGCATGTAAATCCGTAAAGTCTTCATCTGGACCACTTGGACCATCAAGAGATTTTTCGTCTTGGGATAGTTGAACAAGATACCCAGAAACAAATCGAGCCGCTAATCCTAAATAACGAAATGCTTGTACCAATAACCAAGCAGAATCTCGACAAGAACCCGACCCTTTATCCATAGATTCATCACAACTTTGAACACCCGGCTCTAATCGAATCGTATAATCTAATAATTGATTTACTTTAGAATTAATCGCCACTAAAAAATCCGCAGTCACCATTGGTTTTTCAGGCTTTAGTCCTTCGACAAAATACTTAAACGCTTCTTCTGTTTCTTCTAACTCTAAATAGGAATTTAAGTCGGCCTTTAAACGCTCCTCGTATTTAAAAGGAAATTTTTCAGCAGTGGTCTCTAAAAAGAAGTCAAACGGATTGATGATGTCTAATTGTGCGACCACATCCACAGTAAATGAAAAGCTTTTCGTTTTCTCTGGGAATACCACCCTAGCAAGATAATTTCCAAACGGATCTTGTTGCCAATTTATATAATGATCTTCGGGTGTAATTTTTAAAGAGTAACTTTTGATCGTTGTTCGACAATGTGCGGCGGGTTTTAAGCGAAAAACATGAGGGCCCATGTTAATAGGTTTATCATATTCATAAGCAGTGTGATGCGTAATACCAACTGTAACAGCCATATTTTTCCTCAACTTCTTTATAGATAATAATTTGAATTAAATCACAGTTTGCATTCAATGAGTATGATTTTTTATTGATGTATATACCCACAAATGGCCTTGCGAGTCGATTAAGAAAAAGGCAGACTTCATTTCCTATTTTATTTATTAAGGGTTTGCATGTCTCGCTTACTTGCTCAGTCAGAATTGGCACAAAAAACATATAAAATCATTGAACATTTACAGCATTATTTTGTGCAGGGTTTGTCTCAAAAAGGTGCATTATTAAAAAGCGATTTTTCTGACTTTGAACCAGTTGAATGGCTACGCGATGAAGGCTTACATGGCGGGGGCTGTCGTATGATGGCAACGGACACATTATTTAACCGTGCATCGGTTAATTTGTCCCAAGTATTTTATGAAGATTCGCCACAAAAGCCCTTAAATAGCGCAACAGCCGTCTCAACTATTATTCATCCTGCTCACCCATTATCACCGTCTATGCACATGCATATCAGTTTTACTGAAAGAAAAAAAGGCAATGGTTATTGGCGAATAATGGCGGATTTAAACCCTTCAAATAAAAACGATTTATTTGAAAATATTTTTGTAAATGCCATGAAAACCGTCGCAAAAGACCTGTATGACTTTGCAAAAAAACAAGGTGATGCGTATTTTTTCATCCCTGCGTTGGATCGACATCGTGGTGTTACCCACTTTTATTTAGAGCAACATGACAGCGGAGATTGGGAACAAGATTCAAAATTAGCCTTGGAATTTGGTAAAGCAGTCATAGATGCTTACTGTGAAATTTTCTATCACTCTAATTTTGAACAGCGCAAAGCCACAACAGAAGAATCAATTAATCAGCTGAATTACCATTCGTTGTATTTTTTGCAAGTACTCACTTTAGATCGTGGCACGACTTCAGGGTTATTGGCCCATAATCAAAACGATGTAGGAACATTAGGCTCAATTCCTGCGACAATAAATACAGTTTTACTAAAAAGCTGGATAGAAAAATTACCCGACATACACAAGCCACTTATGCAGGGTTTATTGTCAGTGTTAGATGAATCAGAACATTGTTTAATCAATGACAAGCAAAAACAGGCACTAGTTGACCAATTACGCCTTTTTTACAAAAATAATCCCGATGCTGTTCACTTACAAGCAAAAGGATTTGTTGTTCCACCTACTGTTCGTAATCATAATGGCAAAACAAGCTAAGCGTATCGCTCTCGCAAATTAGTATAAAGTTACTTGATTTATATCCAGATGCTTTTATGATCATTGTTTACAATTTATTAATAGCAAGGGAAGTATTATGATTGGTTCACTGATCACTTTAGCCATCATCGTTGTTGTCATATTTATGCTCATTGGCATATACAATAAACTGGTGGCATTAAAAAACCGTTATGAAAATGGGTTTGCTCAAATAGAAGTTCAACTTAAACGTCGTTATGATTTAATACCTAATTTAGTCGAAACCGCAAAAGCGTATTTAAATCACGAATCAGAAACATTGACTCAAGTCATTGAAGCACGAAACGGTGCCGTTTCGGGTTTAAAAGAAGCGGCAAAAAATCCTTCTGATTCAAGTGCGATTCAAGGATTAGCAGGTGCTGAAAACACACTGACTCAAGCAATGGGTAAATTAAATGTGGTGTTTGAAAGCTATCCTGATCTAAAAGCGAATCAAAACATGATGCAATTAACTGAAGAGTTATCCAGCACTGAAAACAAAGTCGCATTTGCAAGACAGGGCTTTAATGACTTTGTGACTCAATACAATACCTATCGTCAAAGTTTTCCAAATATTATTATTGCTAATAATTTTGGACACACTAAAGATGCGCAATTACTTGAATTTGCAGACACTCAACTTATCCAAGAAGCGCCAAAAGTTTCTTTTTGATCAACGAAGACGCCCTGTGCGTCTTTTTTTTGCAATGCATTCATCCGTTTTCACCAACTTCATGTGAACTAAGACTATTATGAATTTTTTTGAAGAACAAGATCAAGCAAGACGATCCACACATAAACTGATCATACTGTTTGTATTGGCTGTATTGTCTTTAATTCTAGTGACTGTCATAGCCATTCACGCTTTATTTTATTTTGGTCAAAATCACGATGGCAGTTTTATAACGGGATTAAACGATCGAATTTTTTCATTACAAATGTTTTACATCACCTTTGGCATTTTAATTGTGGTAGGGGCAGGTAGTTTATTTAAATATATAGAAGTCAGTAAAGGAGGCAGTTATGTCGCGCAAAAACTTGGCGGCGTCGCTATCAATTTTGATAATGCCAACGCTCAACAAAAAGTACTTTTAAATATTGTCGAAGAAATGTCTATTGCCTCTGGCATTATCATGCCAAAGGTTTATGTATTACCTGAGCCTAGTTTAAATGCCTTTGCAGCAGGACACAGTACAAACAATGCCATTATAGGTGTCACTCAAGGTTTGTTAGATGCACTAAATAGAGACCAGCTACAAGGTGTCATCGCCCATGAATTTAGCCATATCTATCATGGAGATATGTCCATTAACATGAAATTATTAGCGGTGTTACACGGTATATTAATGATTGGTTTATTAGGTGAATTAATTGTGGGCTCACGACGCTCTCGATATTCTAGACATTCATCGAACCGCTCCCAAAGAAGTGATGGCAGTTCTAAAATAGCCATTTTAGGATTACTGTTATTAGTGTTTGGTTATGCTGGTGTGTTTTTTGGAAATTTAATTAAAGCGGCAATTTCAAGACAGCGTGAATTTTTAGCTGATGCTTCTGCAGTCCAATTTACACGCAATAAACAGGGCATTGGATCTGCGCTTTATGTGATTGGAAAACAAAGCCAAAGCAGTATATTGGAGTCATCAAATGCAAAAGAATTTGGACACTTCTATTTTAGTGCTGGTGCAACGGGTTTATTTTCAGGATGGTTTGCCACTCACCCACCGATTAAAGATCGCATTAAACGTATTTATCCGCATGGCTACAGCGAAGCATTATTGTTTAACGAGACAAACATTCAACACAAAACACAACCTGAACCCACAAAAACAGTCAATGACGTTTTTGAGTTAGACCCACAACAAAGTATTGTACCGTTAAGCACGCTTGGGCAAACAATTGAAAATATCGGACAGTTTGATCATGCACATTTGGCTCAAGCTGAAATTATTTTAACTGGCCTTCCTTTAATATTAAAAGAAGCGTGTCATCACCCATTTGATGCTCAATGTTTAGTATTTACAATATTAACCCATAATAATTTGGACGTTTTAAATACTCAAAATAAATATTTAGAAACAAACATAAATTCAAATCTTTTTAGTGCTTATCTAAAATTATTACCAGAATCACAAGGATTAAACTCCCTAGATAAGTTGACACTGATTCAATTAGCCGCCAACTCGCTAAAAGATCAATCCCCTGAACAATTTAAAAACTTTATGCACCACTGCAAACATTTAATTCATGCAGATCATAAAATTGATATTTTTGAATGGTGTGTGTTTCAAATATTACACGCCGTTTATACACCTAAAGTTACCAAACAAACTCTAAGTTTGCATGAAAGTGAGCAGGCAGTAAGGGACTTATTTTATGCCCTAATACAAAGCACTAGCAGTGAGCATCAACAACAAGCAGCCCAAGCAGGGTTTGAAAGAATTTACCCACAAGGCATTATTGAAATATTCGACAAAAAAACCTCAGCACTTTCATTTTTAGAATCAAGTATTTCTAAAATCAAACAACTTAAAGCGTTGGAGCAACCTATTTTATTAAAAGGCATTGCAAAAACCATTGAATTTGATGGTGTGTTAGATGAAAACGAAGCTCAAATTTTTAGAGCATTGGGCATCATTTTAGATTGCCCTATGCCCGTTTTATTAGTGAACTAAATTAACTTAAAAAACCAACTCAAAGGTTGGTCTTTATTCAAACGGATTATTTTCAAAATAAGTAAAACACTTCGTTCAACTAACAACCCTACCCACAAACTATTTAACGTCCAGCCAAATAAAACATAATCTATTATTAGATATCCTAAAAATACAATTAAACTTATGATTTGGGCCTTTAATATAAAGCTATTTTTTTGCTTACTTACTAAATAATTATTTAAAATATTATCAAAACAGTTTAATAATACATAACAAGCAAGTGCATACTTTATGGACTCAAGTAATAAAATAACCCCTGCTTCACGAGTGATTAACTGAACTATTATTTCAAAATTAGATAATAAAACAACCAATAATATTGCATAAAATAAAGGATAACCAATTAAATGTTGAATCATAAATTGTTTATTTCCCAACGATTGCTCTGTGCGCTTACACAACTGACTGACCATAATCGATGAACTGACTTTAATAAACACAAGTAACAATCCGCTTAAAATTAATAACACTTGATTTGCTGCAATATTTTTTTCAGCAGAAAATGTAAAGGTTAAACAAATTGTGATAATAAACATCAACCCCCAACCAAATAATGCAGCAACACCCGCTGGTAATGACATTTTTAGTAAATGAAATGCTTGAATAAAATGAGATAACTGAAACAATTCAGTTGTAATTTTAAATTGAATCGCCTTTGTTTTATATAAATACGCATAGGCCAAATACGTCACACATAAACTACCGAACATCGAACCCATTGCGGCGCCAGTCGCACCTAACTGCTGAATAAAAATCACTTGATCTATAACAACTCCATGCACCAAAACGCTACTTGTAATGATATCCAACCCTGTTGCACACAACCCAAACATGGCTATAATTTTAATTTTTTCAGTAATGACTAAAATATTCACAGCAAAACTTAACAATTGTAATGCAATTAAAAAAATGATCATAGGTAACAAGTACAAACGAATGGTTTGTTGATATTCATTCGTGACATTTAAATAAAATGTAAGTAAATAGAATCCTACAAATATTAAAAGTGAAACCAATACATAACCCAACAACGCTATGATATTGGCATATAAAGCTAAATGCGATTGTTCCTTAATGGCTTTTTGCATGCTAGGTAACAAAGCACCAATTCCGCCTTGGGAAATTGAACCAATACTCATTACCATTAAAAAACCATAAGACACCGCAGCCAAATCAATATAAGAATATCGTCCGGTTAAAATCGAATTAATAAGGTTGGCCGCTTGCGCAGAAAATGAAGAAATCAATAAAGGAAGTGTTAGAACAAAAGTCGTAAAAAACAAAGGTAGGAAGTGTTTCATGTTTGCCCCCAAGCAATAGTTGAAGGCATTTTTTATGCCTTCTGTGAAAAGGCGCGACAAGTGTATCCTATTTATAAAAAATAAAACAACAAATTAATCCACATTGCTAGAATAAAAAAACACCCTAACCAAAATGAAAGCATTCTGTGAATCACATTGTTATTAGTCAAATGTATACAAGCCTGAACAACTCTTGAAACAACAAATCCCCATGCACATATTAGAACCAAATCATTTTGGATGCTTTGTGTTATATACAAACTGGACACCACATAAAATAAGACAGGTATTTCAAATAGATTATTAAAACACCTTGTTGATTTTATAACATTTTGTGGCACTTGCTCAGATTGCATAGTTTGAAAGAATTTTATGCTAAGTTGTTTATTGACTACACTTTTTACTCTGAAAAATAAAGTAAACCCACCGACAACAAACGTTAACAGTACTAAAACAAACATAGGAATAAACATATTACTTTCTCATTTAATCTTCTTCGCGCTCTAAACGAAGGGTCACCCTTCTGTTTCGAGTTTTGCCTTCACGAGTATCATTATTGGCAACCGGATATCGCTCTCCATGATAGTCCACTTTAATTAAATCTGAACCGATGCCTTTTTTGATTAAATAGTCATACACAAAATTAGATCGTTTTTCAGATAAACGACGGTTAAAGTATCGAGTTCCATCAGAATCAGTATGACCTTCTATGTAGATCGCATTTACTTTAGGGTCACTTAGAATATATAAAGCAATATCATCTAATTTATCCCTGACATCTTTACTTAACTGCTCTTTACCTGGGTCAAATAATAAAATATTTCGTTCAACTTGACCGAAATTGACCGGAAGCAATAGCGCTTGGCATGCCTGATAGTCTGGATAATATTTATTAAAACTAGCAGGTGAAACTTGAATACGCACACTTTCGTTTTGATATCTTGCCTGTCCTGTAATTGTTGGAGCCATTCCTTGGATCAATTCAGCCATCATTCTACGTGAAAATTCGGATGAAATTTTAACATATTTTTTTTCTTCAAATTGAACATCTATTTCTGTCAAAAATACAGAACGAGCTGAAGCTCGCCAATTGGGTGCCTCAATGGTTAAATTTGCTTTTGATTTAGCTAACGGTTCGTGCTCTGATTCAATATAAAAATATAGTTCCTCCCCTGCTTCATGGAAAAATGTTGCAAACCCAAGTTGCGCGATAGGCTGTCTAAAATAACAAGAAAAAATAGAAGACTCTGTTTGCCACACAGCATCTTGAATAGGTACATTAAATTCACGTGTCTGGGCAACAGTTTGCCCTACCCATAAAACACCTAACCATATTATTAGGCAATTTATTGCCAATGATCTAGAAATCCACATTCTGTTTTGCTCTTAGTCGGTATTCATTTAACTATTTGCAAAGTGTTTGCCACTATTTCTTTTTTGAGTTGAATGCTTTCAATTGTTCAACCGTAGCAGGTGTTTGAAATTTTTCTTTATATTCAATGTAAGGCATTTTATAAACAATTTGATGTGCATCTTCAATGGAAACTTCTGTGTTTAATTTTTCAGCTTCGCTTACAAACCATTTACTTAAACAATTGCGACAGAAGTCAGCTGTAATCATTAAATCAATATTCTGAACTTCTTTATGGTTATCCAAATGCTGCAGTAATTTTCTAAACGTCGCCGCTTCTATTTCAGTTTGAGTTTTTTTATCTATGTTCATATTATTCTCGATATAAATTTATTTAAAATTCATTAAACGCAAGGCAATAAAAAACCCCACCAGGATAACCTGACGGGGCTCTTCATGTTCGGGCTTGGAGCCTGTCTTGCGACTAAACAAGCTAGGAAGGTTTCCTTCCGCTGTCTTGTTTACCAAGCTTCTAATTTATTCACGGATGAATAAATTAGACTTAATTGGCGTTTGACAATGACCTACTCTCACATGGGAACCCCCACACTACCATCGGCGATGCATCGTTTCACTTCTGAGTTCGGGATGGGGTCAGGTGGTACCAATGCTCTATGGTCGTCAAACAATTCTTTATGGGTTTCAGTTGTCTTAGCTATTTTAACTCTTATTAAACACTTTCGTATTTAACCTTCATCTCAATATGCAACCTTCATCCAAATTCGGAAAATAAGTTTAAGTTTTATGTCTGTACTTCAAGTAACTTACGTCGCTCATTATACAGTATTTATCTTTAGTTTATACACAAACTTCGTGCTTAAAATATCTTTCTTAGCTTCATTCACTTCATCATATCTCTACAATTCAGCTCATATAACGCTAAGTCTGTATGCCCTCCACGGATGGAGGAAATACTCAAAATCGTATGGAACGATTTTAGTAAACAGCTTAGGCGTTATATGGTCAAGCCTCACGGGCAATTAGTACAAGTTAGCTCAATGCCTCACAGCACTTACACACCTTGCCTATCAACCTGGTAGTCTTCCAGGGCCCTTTAGGGAATTAAATTCCAGTGAGATCTCATCTTGAAGGAGGCTTCCCGCTTAGATGCTTTCAGCGGTTATCCCGTCCGAACTTAGCTACCCGGCAATGCCACTGGCGTGACAACCGGAACACCAGAGGTTCGTTCACTCCGGTCCTCTCGTACTAGGAGCAACTCTTCTCAAATCTCAAACGTCCACGGCAGATAGGGACCGAACTGTCTCACGACGTTCTAAACCCAGCTCGCGTACCACTTTAAATGGCGAACAGCCATACCCTTGGGACCGGCTTCAGCCCCAGGATGTGATGAGCCGACATCGAGGTGCCAAACACCGCCGTCGATGTGAACTCTTGGGCGGTATCAGCCTGTTATCCCCGGAGTACCTTTTATCCGTTGAGCGATGGCCCTTCCATTCAGAACCACCGGATCACTATGACCTACTTTCGTATCTGCTCGACTTGTCTGTCTCGCAGTTAAGCTGGCTTATGCCATTGCACTAACCTCCTGATTTCCGACCAGGATTAGCCAACCTTCGTGCTCCTCCGTTACTCTTTGGGAGGAGACCGCCCCAGTCAAACTACCCACCACACAATGTCCTCGATCCCGATTAGGGACCTGAGTTAGAACCTCAAATGTATCAGGGTGGTATTTCAAGGTTGGCTCCACAACAACTAGCGTCGCTGCTTCAAAGCCTCCCACCTATCCTACACAAATACATTCAAAGTCCACTGCGAAGCTATAGTAAAGGTTCACGGGGTCTTTCCGTCTAGCCGCGGATACACTGCATCTTAACAGCGATTTCAATTTCACTGAGTCTCGGGTGGAGACAGTTTGGCCATCGTTACGCCATTCGTGCAGGTCGGAACTTACCCGACAAGGAATTTCGCTACCTTAGGACCGTTATAGTTACGGCCGCCGTTTACCGGGGCTTCGATCAAGAGCTTCGTCCGAAGACTAACCCCATCAATTAACCTTCCGGCACCGGGCAGGCGTCACACCGTATACGTCCACTTTCGTGTTTGCACAGTGCTGTGTTTTTAATAAACAGTCGCAGCCAACTGGTATCTTCGACTGTCGCTAGCTTAGGGAGCAAGTCCCATCACCGGCAACAGCGTACCTTCTCCCGAAGTTACGGTACCATTTTGCCTAGTTCCTTCACCCGAGTTCTCTCAAGCGCCTTAGTATTCTCTACCTGACCACCTGTGTCGGTTTGGGGTACGATTCGTTATAGCCTGAAGCTTAGAAGATTTTCCTGGAAGCATGGTATCAGTGACTTCGGAGTCCGTAGACTCACCGTATTCGGCTCTCAGTATTCTCACTAAAGAGAGGGGACCGGATTTGCCTAATCCCCTTACCTACTACCTTAAACCAGGACAACCATCGCCTGGATCACTTAACCTTCTCCGTCTCTCCATCGCAGCTATAACAAGTACGGGAATATTAACCCGTTTCCCATCGATTACGCTTCTCAGCCTCACCTTAGGGGTCGACTCACCCTGCCCTGATTAACATGGGACAGGAAACCTTGGTCTTCCGGCGAGGGAGTTTTTCACTCCCTTTATCGTTACTCATGTCAGCATTCGCACTTCTGATACCTCCAGCAAACCTCTCGATTCACCTTCAACAGCTTACAGAACGCTCCTCTACCATTCTTATAAATAAGAATCCGTAGCTTCGGTACTATGTTTGAGCCCCGTTATATCTTCCGCGCAGGCCGACTCGACTAGTGAGCTATTACGCTTTCTTTAAAGGGTGGCTGCTTCTAAGCCAACCTCCTAGCTGTCTAAGCCTTCCCACATCGTTTCCCACTTAACATAGATTTTGGGACCTTAGCTGACGGTCTGGGTTGTTTCCCTTTCCACGACGGACGTTAGCACCCGCCGTGTGTCTCCCGGATAGTACTCACAGGTATTCGGAGTTTGCATGGGGTTGGTAAGTCGGGATGACCCCCTAGCCCAAACAGTGCTCTACCCCCTGTGGTATAAGTCCGAGGCGCTACCTAAATAGCTTTCGAGGAGAACCAGCTATCTCCGAGTTTGATTAGCCTTTCACTCCTATCCACACGTCATCCCCTAACTTTTCAACGGTAGTGGGTTCGGTCCTCCAGTTGATGTTACTCAACCTTCAACCTGCACATGGATAGATCACTCGGTTTCGGGTCTACACCCAGCAACTCAACGCCCTATTAAGACTCGATTTCTCTTCGGCTCCCCTATTCGGTTAACCTTGCTACTGAATGTAAGTCGCTGACCCATTATACAAAAGGTACGCAGTCACCTAACAAGTAGGCTCCCACTGCTTGTACGTACACGGTTTCAGGATCTATTTCACTCCCCTCACAGGGGTTCTTTTCGCCTTTCCCTCACGGTACTGGTTCACTATCGGTCAATTAGGAGTATTTAGCCTTGGAGGATGGTCCCCCCATATTCAGTCAAGGTTTCTCGTGCCCCGACCTACTCGTGTATCATGTATATAGTTCTTTCGTATACGGGGCTATCACCCACTATGGCGGCACTTTCCAGAGCCTTCTACTAAAACTATACAAACTTTTGGGCTAGTCCCCTTTCGCTCGCCGCTACTTAGGGAATCTCGGTTGATTTCTTTTCCTCCGGGTACTTAGATGTTTCAGTTCTCCGGGTTAGCTTCTTTACCCTATGTATTCAGGTAAAGATAACCGCCTTATGACGGTTGGGTTTCCCCATTCAGGAATCTCGGGATTATAGGATGTTATCGCCTCCCCCGAGCTTTTCGCAGATTTCCACGCCTTTCATCGCCTCTAATTGCCTAGGCATCCACCGTGTACGCTTATTCACTTGACCATATAACCCTAAACAGTCTGCATTGACTCAATCTTACGATTGGATCAACAAGACTTAGGTTATATGCACAAAGCCAATAATGTTCTTGGTGATACTCAAGGTTTTGAGCTTTCGCTCAATCTCTCTTTTTCATTTATTACATTTTATAACGATATTTTTTCGCACAACGCTTGTATATAAACTCAGTTTTTAAATAATTGTTTCATGTAAGTGTCATAAATGGCGCTTACAGTCTTTCAATACATAAAACTTGTTTTCATTTTCCAAATTTTTAAAGAACGATACTGATAAAAAATCAGTTTTAAATAGACACTGCTTAAATGAAATTAAGCGACTTCGTATCCAGTTAAAACTGATATCTCAAATCAATAATGATATAGATAATGGTGGAGCTATGCGGGATCGAACCGCAGACCTCCTGCGTGCAAAGCAGGCGCTCTCCCAGCTGAGCTATAGCCCCATGATGGCTTTTAATTTTGCAATAATTACACAACTAAAACATCTGGTTATTTTTTTGAAGTACGAGCCAGTTAGCGAGGAAGCATAGTTTACTATGCGACGAGCTGACTAACGAAGTAATTCGAAAAAATTGGTAGGCCTGAGTGGACTTGAACCACCGACCTCACCCTTATCAGGGGTGCGCTCTAACCAGCTGAGCTACAGGCCTAGATATTCTTAGACCGAACTTTCTGGTCTAGAAAACCATTTCTCTATATCGTCAAACCAAACAATTTGTGTGAACACTGATCAAAGTCTTATCGTTTAAGGAGGTGATCCAGCCCCAGGTTCCCCTAGGGCTACCTTGTTACGACTTCACCCCAGTCATGAATCACAAAGTGGTGACCGTCCCCCCGAAGGTTAGACTAGCCACTTCTTTTGCAACCCACTCCCATGGTGTGACGGGCGGTGTGTACAAGGCCCGGGAACGTATTCACCGTGGCATTCTGATCCACGATTACTAGCGATTCCGACTTCACGCAGTCGAGTTGCAGACTGCGATCCGGACTACGAAACACTTTGAGGATTGGCGCCCCCTCGCGGGTTAGCAACCTTCTGTATGCTCCATTGTAGCACGTGTGTAGCCCTACTCGTAAGGGCCATGATGACTTGACGTCGTCCCCGCCTTCCTCCGGTTTGTCACCGGCAGTCTCCTTATAGTCCCCGACATTACTCGCTGGCAAATAAGGATAAGGGTTGCGCTCGTTACGGGACTTAACCCAACATTTCACAACACGAGCTGACGACAGCCATGCAGCACCTGTCTCAGAGTTCCCGAAGGCACTAAAGCATCTCTGCTAAATTCTCTGGATGTCAAGAGTAGGTAAGGTTCTTCGCGTTGCGTCGAATTAAACCACATGCTCCACCGCTTGTGCGGGCCCCCGTCAATTCATTTGAGTTTTAATCTTGCGACCGTACTCCCCAGGCGGTCTACTTATTGCGTTAGCTGCGCCACTAAGAAGACAAGCTTCCCAACGGCTAGTAGACATCGTTTACGGCGTGGACTACCGGGGTATCTAATCCCGTTTGCTCCCCACGCTTTCGCACCTCAGCGTCAGTATTTGTCCAGGGTGTCGCCTTCGCCACTGATGTTCCTTCAGATCTCTACGCATTTCACCGCTACACCTGAAATTCCACACCCCTCTACAATACTCTAGTATGCCAGTTTTGGATGCAGTTCCAAGGTTGAGCCCTGGGCTTTCACATCCAACTTAACATACCGCCTACGCGCGCTTTACGCCCAGTAATTCCGATTAACGCTCGGACCCTCCGTATTACCGCGGCTGCTGGCACGGAGTTAGCCGGTCCTTCTTCTTTGGTTAACGTCACGGCTAATGGCTATTAACCATCAACTTTTCCTCACCAATGAAAGTGCTTTACAACCCTAAGGCCTTCTTCACACACGCGGCATGGCTGCATCAGGCTTGCGCCCATTGTGCAATATTCCCCACTGCTGCCTCCCGTAGGAGTCTGGACCGTGTCTCAGTTCCAGTGTGGCTGATCATCCTCTCAAACCAGCTACGGATCGTCGCCTTGGTGAGCCATTACCTCACCAACTAGCTAATCCGACGCAGGCCCATCTAATAGTGTATGGCCCGAAGGTCCCATACTTTGGTCCGTAGACATTATGCGGTATTAATCCAAATTTCTCTGGGCTATCCCCCTCTATTAGGTAGGTTCCTACGCGTTACTCACCCGTCCGCCGCTCGACGCCTTCTAGCAAGCTAGAATCGTTTCCGCTCGACTTGCATGTGTTAAGCCTGCCGCCAGCGTTCAATCTGAGCCATGATCAAACTCTTCAGTTTATATCTAGATACTCATTATTATTAAAACTACTGTAAATAAAATTCACTATGTAAGCTCTAATTGAGTCAAATTTTTTGTGCCTCTCTCATAATCTACAAGTAGATCATGGAGCGGCTATTCGACTTCAACCAGTGCCCACACAAATTGTTTGGTTTAATTATTAAAGAACGTTTGCTTAACTGTTCACTTGGAGCCGTTAAGCGAGGCGCGCATTATAAAGAGTTGCAAACCTTTGTCAATATGTTTTTTAAATTTAATTTCAAATTAGATTTAAAAAATTATCAACTGAATCAATGGCTTAGAGCACTAAGTGCTTCGCTTTGATCCACCTGCGTTAACAGGGAGGCGAATAGTACGCTAATTACTTTAAAGATCAACCATTAATTTAAATTATTATCACTTAATCTCCAATAAAGCCGGAGATAATAATTTCTTATTGTGCGACCTTAATTATCATCCAAAAAAAACCCCATAATGATGGGGTTATATAATTATTTCATGATAGACTTTAAGCCTTTAACAACTACATTAAGGACATATAGTTAAACCAGAATCTGAAGTAATTAAATTTCCTTCGTCTGATATAACTATACCAAAGTCGTTAATTGTAAATTGCATAGATTCAGATCCATGATTTTTAGTCATCATCTCAACCGCCTCACTAACAGAAGGGTCATCACAAACCATTCCACCACTCATTGCAATTGCATTTTGTAATAATTCTTCTTTTGCCCATAGCTTACCTAAGTTAATTGCAACACTTAAAAAAGCATTTGGCTCTAAAGTTTCATTCACCAGTGAATTCGCAACTTTTTTACCTTGATCGCCAGAATAAACCGTTAAGAAATTATTTTTAATCGCAGCAAACAATTCAATCTCAGGCGGCAAGAACATTGATTGCAGCTGACTAGGAGTCCCGTCACCATTTAAAGGATCAAAACTTACGAACATATTACCAGCCGCCATCAAGGCCAATGATTGAGCATCATCGGTAGATACAGTAACAATTGCATCTAAGGTTTTAAGAGCTGGCATACCTTGGCTAAAATCAACATCAACATCAATAATCGAAGCGCTCAAACCCTTCACAGATCCTGCCATTGTTGCGAAAAATGCTAATTCAGAAGGCACTTCAGGAAGGAACATTTTACCCATTGCAAGCGGCATACATGTAAACTCTGTTGTTTGAATCAATTGCGTTAATTGATCCAAAGCGGATGCTAAATTAGAAACATCCACCCCAGCACCCACACTTAAAAGCGAATCTTGTGAAAATGCATTTGAACTAATATGCCCTACAAACATTTTTAAGATGTTAGTCACTTCAGGATTTAATATTTCTAAAACAACCGAACTTTTAGATTCAATTCTATTTTCAGCGAAATTTAACATTGAGTAACCTGCTATTAAACGAGGCATTGCCGAAGCTACACTCATAATATCGGCCTGACACTCAGCTGATTGAACCTGTGCAAAACTCATTTGCGATTCAGGTACATACTGCACTAACTGTTGACCCAGTTTATTAGATTGTGGGTTAACAATTGCTGATGCGATTTGCTCAAAATTAACAACCATTGCAAAGCTATCATTAAACCCATACTTTAATTTATCAGCAGAAAATGAACCTGTTGCAATTACGGACTGATCATTGAATTGATTAGTAACCAAAGCAGCAATAGAAGAAGAATCCACTTCAGCTGCTGCAAAAGTGACAGTTAAATACTGATCGGTAACTGAAAATGCAACTTTTGCTTCATCTTCAATATTTAATGTTTGAATTAATTGACCATTTAATTCAGTTTTATCAACACCTTGATCAAACTGAGTTAATAATGCATCTATTTTAGCTTGAACTTTTATTTGATCTGCAACTGAAATTTTAAAAACAGGGAACAAGCCATCCATATAAAATGCCAATTCACCATCAGTTGCAAAACCAAATTCAATGGCACCTTGCTCAGAAAATACACCAAGAAAAGTTGTAATCACAGAATCCATGATTTTTTCTTCTGATTCAGACATAGAACCAACTTCTTCTTTTAGATTTTCAAACATAGCATTCACATTAGAAGCTTTCATTGCAGCATGCATTAATTTTGTGTCACTTTTAAAATAAACCACACTATCTGATGGCACAAAATTCAAAATATTTGATTCTTTATTTGAGTCGCTTGCATCAGATTTACTTAATGCAGAATCAGCGCCTGGATTAGGATTTAAAAATGGGATAGGTAAATTCAATACCTTAGCAGCCACTAAGCCACTTAATACTACTAATAATAAAATTGCGATTTTTTTTAACATAATAATTCCCTTGAAAAGGATAAATGAACTGGGTCCTTAAAATTCACGTATTGAGGCTCCCAAATTTTAGTGTGCCAGTGTAACGATAAATAATATAAAATGCTAAAAAAAATGAATTATTTCAGCTAAGATACAACTAAATATTTAGTAATCGAGTTCATTATGGCTAAAGGCTTTACTTCCAAGATTGTTCATTTTCAATTTAAACAAGACAATCAGAATAATCATGCCTCTTATGGAAGCATTCATACTCCTATATACAATAGCGTTCCATATGGATACCAAAAAGTTGAAGACATCATCGATGTTTTTCAAGGTAAATCTAAAGGACACGCATACGCTAGGCAATCAACCCCAACTACCGACAGCTTGCAAAACTTATTAGCCATGCTTGACGATTCAATCGGCTCATTGACTTTTGCAACCGGAATGGCTGCAATTAGCGCGACGTTTTTAAGCCTACTCAAACAAGGTGATCATATAATTTGCAGCCAATATTTATTCGGCAATTCATATTCTTTTTTTACAACACTAGAAAATTTTGGAATTAATGTAAGCTTTGTAGACACAAGCCGCGTTGACGCTGTTAAAACTGCAACCACTAAACAAACTAAAATTGTATTTGTAGAAACTTTAGCCAACCCTGGAACCCAAATTCCTGACTTAGAAAATATTGGACAATTTTGCCAAGAAAATGGACTTCTATATATAGTCGATAACACAATGACATCCAGCTATTTATTTTCAGCTAAATCCGTCAATGCCCATTTAATTATTACGTCTTTATCAAAATATACCTCTGGTCATGGGAATGTGTTGGGTGGAGCAGTGAGCGACACAGGGTTATTTAATTGGGAAACCTACCCACATATATTTGAAAATTACCGCACAGGGAATTCTCAGAGTTGGGGACTGCAACAAATAAAGAAAAAATCATTGCGCGACATGGGTGGCACGCTTAGTTCCGATAGCGCATATCAAATTGCCCTTGCTAGTGAAACTATGGCGCTTCGTATGGATCGACAATGCGACAGCGCTAACAAGCTCGCCGCTTTTTTAGATTCACATCCTAAAATTAAAAAAGTGTACCATCCAAGTTTAAAAACCCACGAACAACACGAGTTTGCAAAAAAACACTTTAAACATTTTGGTGCAATATTGAGTTTTGATCTTGAAGATGATGTGGATGTCATTAAAGTATTAAATAAATTAGACATAGCAATTAATGCGACACACCTTGGTGACAATAGAACGTTAATACTTCCTATGGCACAAACGATCTTTTATGAAATGGGTCCAGAAAATCGCAAAAAAATGAACATTGGCGATAAAATGATTCGCTGTACAATTGGAATAGAAGACACTCAAGATTTGATTGATGATTTCACCCAGGCCTTAAAGGATTAAATAAATATGTCAGTAGAAAGAAATTATTACGACACTCTTGGCGTCATTGAAGACGCCGATTTAAAAGTAATTAAAGCTGCCTATAAAGCATTGGTTAGCATTTACCACCCTGATCGTAACCCCGACCCAAATTCTGCTGAAAAAATTTATGAAATCAATGAAGCCTATGATGTATTGTCGGACACAGAAAAACGTCGAGCTTATGACCTAGAACGCAATCCGAATAAACATAATGCAACCCCCACTCATTTTTCAACACAAGAACCTTTTAGTAAGGACCCTATTGAGCAAGATTGGTATGTCGCTGAAGGATTTTTTCCACTTTTGAAAACACAATTTGCGCACCTGTCAAAAATTTCATGGAACTTAGCTTTTGCATTTCGCCTAGAATTATTGGACAGTCAAAAGTTTTCAGAATCCAAACGTATTTTTAACGAAATGAAGTTTGCTTATTTATCAAAATATTTTGGAAAAAATCCTGATATTTTATGGTTTGCAGAACAGTTGATTATTAACAAGCATGTTCAAGCTGCACTTAATGTTAATAACTACATTAAAGTTATGGGCAAAAGCATTACAATTGGTTCTGTTCGCGAAAAGATCAATGAGCTTTACCCTCAAATCAATATACCCACCTCCGTATCAGTACAAGAAAAACATTTTAAAAACCTATATCGCTACGTCAAACATCCTATAAAAACAAACCAACCCCTTGCACTAGAATCCATAGAATATTTTGCTAAACACCAAAAGGCGACATTAAAAAAGAATTGGCGCGGACGGTATTCAATCCAACTTGAAAACAATAACCATAATTTTAATGACTTTAATGAGCTGACCTATTTTATTGTGGATGCATTTGAAAAAGAATATGGTTTGAGTTTTTAATTTTTTCAGCCCATAAAAAAAGCCTCAATTGAGGCTTTTTTTATGGGTAACATTTTAATTAGTACCCCTCAAAATAAAGTAACGTTGAGGGGGCTTATTATTAATAGCTACGTAATTTATTTCGCACCCATTGTCCAGAAGGCGATAAATCCGAGTTTGGATTCCAACCACCTGTCACTGATGCACCGGGCTTCAATGCAGCTGAAGACTCTTCTTTATCAATTAACGACCAATTAAACCAAGATATATTGTTAGCATCGAATAAATCTAACCACTTAGTCGTTTCATCAGCACAAATTGTATTGTCATTAGTAGTATTTGGGTAAGTTCCGTTAGTACCACCATTTGCTTGACTCATACCCCACTCTGTTGCAAATACCACAACGTTATTATCAATTGCAGATTGAACATTTGCACGAATATCGTCTTTATGTGTACAAGCATAAAAATGAATTGTGTATGCAATGTTTGGATAATTAGTGATTGGATTACGACCCGCATCATCTACTTCTTGTGACCAATTTTGAGTACCTGCAATAATCAAGTTATCAGGATCGATTGCTCGAATCGCTCGTATCACATCTTCAGCATAAGGTTTTAATACTGCATCCCAAGTTACATCTAAAGGCTCATTATAGATTTCATAAATGATATTTGGATTATCACCATAGCGACGCGCAATGTCTTCGAAAAAGGTAATTGCACTGGATTTAATATTAGCGTCTTCACCGTGATGAGTATGCCAATCGACAATCACATAAACACCTCTGTTA
Source organism: Marinicellulosiphila megalodicopiae (assembly GCF_045862395.1). NCBI lineage: Bacteria > Pseudomonadati > Pseudomonadota > Gammaproteobacteria > Oceanospirillales > Marinicellulosiphila > Marinicellulosiphila megalodicopiae. The sequence goes on along the minus strand of NZ_AP023087.1, from coordinate 1,239,934 downwards.
AGAGCAGCGTTAATCATAGTCTCTACATTAGCAAGCTCAGCTGCTTGACCACCGTCCAAATATCCAGCATCTGCATCAACACCCATTGCAGCGCGAACGGCATTTACCTTCCAGTCATCAACCAAAGTATCAACCACACCACTATTATAGAATTGTCCTGACCACTGACTCCAGAACATACTCATGCCTCGAAGTTGAACATCTTTACCACCACAACCTTTAAGCTTGTTTCCGTCAGTATAAAGATCGCCGTACATTTCTACAGGTGTACCACTTTGCGCACAAGCAGATCCAACACTTTCAACTTTTATAGTGATAGTTTCAGTAGTAGTGACCGTTCCATCGAAAACAGATAGAGACACATCATAATTACCAGCTTGATCAAAAGAATCAGAGAAATTATTTGATGTGGAATGATTATTGTTATTGATTTTCCATTGATAATCTAAATTATCACCATCTACATCGTTAACATTTGAATTAATTGAAACAATTTGTCCAACATTGACTGTTTGATTAGAGCCAATATTGACAGTTGGCGCATTGTTAGTTGGATTCGTTTGATTCGATCCAATTATTTCAATGTACTTAATTTGAATAGCTTGCTCTTTAAATAATTTTGGAGCGGTATTCGCATCAAAACCGTTTTGATTATAATTTCTATAAACTAAACGATTTTTTGTTTCAGCTACAAATGAAATAGTATTAACTGTCATATTTTTCATATCAGCCCAATTTTGGCCCACACGATTATAATTAACATCTTGCCAAAAAGTCATATCTTGAACTGGCACTTCAACTCGAATCCACTTATCCAACTGCGTAGCAACATCTAAAGTTAAATCAATAGATGCTGAGTAGGCATTATCCGAAGTTAATTGCACATCAACATGAAACTGACCATCAGTCATTTCATTAATATCGGACTGAGACATTACTGAACCGAAAGTTGCAGAAATTTCTGCAGGCGTTGGCAGCACAGAATTAGATGAATCAACAAAAATATCCATCACCAACATATTTAAATCAGCGTAAGTCGGATCATTAGGCACAATTATATTGAAACCATTCGCATGCTGCATATCCCAATCGCCGAATTTTTTAACTAAAATATTATTAAGGGTGGACTGATTATTACAATTTGCAGCATTTGAACTTAAAGAAGTCGCTATCGCATAATCACTAGGTTGTTTAGCAATTCCTGCCCACTGACCAGTTGTAGAATCAATATGATTCCAAGTATCTCCAAATGATGCCCCCGACGCACTCGTCACCGACGAATAATCACCATAAATATACGTAGGATTGACACCACAGTTAACAATCTCAAAAAGGTCATATTGCGCATAATTGTCATTCAATGATGAATAACTCTCATCACCAGCAGGCATAACAATTGTACCAAAATTTGCAACCACGGTTGTTGATGCAGACTTACCGCCTTGGTCTGTTACTACCAATGTAACAGTTTGATCACCCGTTAAATCAACCTGTGAATTATCAATATTAAATATTCTATCTCGCCCAATCTCCACCGAGTTTACTGACCAAACATAAATTAGTTGATTAACCCCTGTTGCATCATCCGTCGCTATAGCGGTTAACACATTGTTATTAAACGTTGCTGATGAAATCGTAGGCGCTGCATTTGTTGGATCAATGTCATCACCAAAATTCACGTTATTAACTGGTCGAGTTGCCGTTTTATCACCGTCACTCACTGTTAAAAGTACGGATTTTGTACCGTTAAGTGTGACAAAAGAATTATCAATATTAAATGACGCACCTCTGCCAATCACCTGTGAATCAACAGACCACTCATAACTTAATTCAGAAGAGGCAGTTTCTTTATCATAGGCGGCAGCAGTTAATAGTTTGGTATTTTGATTAAAGTTAGCAGAGCTGATAGTTGGTGCTGTATTGCCAGTATTAGATGCAGAGCCAAAATTAACATCGTGAATAGTTTCAATTGACACATTCAAGCCATCACTCACTACTAAACGAACATTATGAGTCCCACTCAGAGCAACAGTAACATCTGATAACATTAACTCAGAACCAGTTCCGATTTCTTCAGTACCTACATACCAGGTGTAAGTTAATTGATTAATTGGTGTATCAGCATCACTTACAGAAGCTATGAATTGGCCATTAGTAAATGTAGCATCCATCACAACTGGAGATGAATTCGTCTGATTTGTATTGGTTTGAGTCTCTGTATCGTCACCACTAAAAGGAAGTGAATCACAGCTTGCTAGCAAAAGTGCTACACAAGATGCTGTCGCTATATGCTTAATCATAATATTGCCTTCTTTATAAATATCACTCCATTCTATTATAAAGGGGGGTTTTCAAGCAATTTCACGCAATGAGAAAAATAAGATATAAACCGTTCAAATGTCTGAATTCAACAATAATTAGTAACAATCCCAAGCTTACTTAAATCATACATACTCATAATATAAGGGGAACCTTCAAAATCATTGCAACAATATGCAACCACTAAACATCAATCATTACCCATTTTTATTAATTTCAAAAAATAAAATTTGATAAATAACATAAAAAAAATTTAAAATTTATTCTCACAATGTCAATATTAAAAAACCCGAATCCCATCACAACTTAGACGATTACTCCTTATATTTTCATTTTTTTTGTAAACAACCATATTAATTACAGTTATGAGAGTACCATCACATAAATCCCTCATTAACTTTACACCTAACTCGACGTTTTTTATGAATCCAAACCAGTTTCTATCTATATTGGCTTAGATTCTTTCATGATACTTAAGAAAAAATACTTCATTTTTTGTCGGTATTTCCAGTATTATTTGCGCCATTTAATACAAAGCAGACACTCTAATGAAAGACGCCGAGCTAATCATTCAAACTAACTACATTGTTACTGTTAATTCAGAATTTGATATCCTCAAAAACCACTGTTTAATTATCAACCAAGGCATCATTGAAGCGATTTTGCCAAACGAGCAAACCCAATACACCTCAAACACCATTGTTGATAAAACCAAACACATTGTGATGCCTGGGCTAATTAATGCACATAATCATGCAGCTATGAGTTTGCTTCGAGGCTACGCAGACGACCTTCCTCTATTCACTTGGCTTAACGAACACATTTGGCCAGCAGAAGGTAAATGGGTAAACGATGAGTTTGTGTATACAGGCACACAGTTGGCCATAGCAGAAATGCTTAAAGGCGGGACGACGACTTTCAGTGATCAGTATTTCTTTGCAGAAGATTGTGCAAAAGCCGTAGACCAGTCAGGCATTCGTGCGCAAATTGCCCCGCCTGTTATCGACTTTCCAAACAACTGGGCCAAAGACGCGCAAGACCATATTCAAAAAACACTATCTTTAGCAGACCAATACAAATCGCATGATCGAATCCAAATCGCCTTCGGACCTCATGCACCTTACACAGTAAGTGACCAACCACTTACTGATATTTTAGAATTAAGTAAACAGCATAATTTACCGATTCAAATGCACATTCATGAGACCGAGTTTGAAGTAAATGACGCCATGGAAAAATCAGGCAAACGCCCGATTGAGCGCTTAAAAGATTTGGGTTTATTAAACTCAAACCTACAAGCGGTGCATGTGACACAACTTAATGCCCAAGAAATATCATGGTTTGCTGAGCATAACGTGCATATTGTGCACTGCCCTGAAAGCAATTTAAAACTGGCCTCCGGCATGTGCCCGGTATTTGATTTATTAGAAGCAGGCGTCAACGTGTGTTTAGGCACCGACGGCGCGGCCAGCAATAACAATTTAGACATGTTCAGCGAAATGCGCACTGGCGCATTATTAGCAAAAGGCGTCAGTAAAAACGCAACGGCCGTGTCAGCAAGACAAGCGATCGAAATGGCCACCATAAATGGGGCGAAAGCTTTACAAATGGATGCTAAAATAGGCAGCTTAGAAATTGGCAAACAAGCCGACCTGTGTATTATTGACACCCAAAGCCTCAACCATGCCCCAATGTACAACATAGCATCGGCACTGGTTTACAATACGTCAGCACATCAAGTCAGCGACGTGTATGTAAATGGCGTGTGTTTAATGCAGAACAACACCCTATTAAGTATTGATGAGCCATCATTAATGCAAACAGTATTAAGCTGGCAAGATAAGCTCAGCCAACAATAGAAGAGAATAAACATGACTACCAATGTCGATGAACATGAAATAGAAAAATTCTCCGCATTAGCCAGCCGCTGGTGGGACCCTCAAAGCGAATTTAAACCGTTACATGATTTAAATCCTGTGCGTGTCGCTTATATTGATTCCCAAGTCGACCTAACAGGCAAAACCGTTTTAGACATAGGTTGTGGTGGCGGCATTTTAACCGAAAGCCTAGCCAAACGCGCCAAGCAAGTAAAAGGCATCGACATGGCAAAAGCCTCATTAGATGTCGCGCAATTACACGCACTAAGCGAGCAAGTCGACAACATCGACTACGAGCACATTCGCGCTGAAGACTTAGCAGAACGTGAGCCACAACAATACGATGTAATTTGCGCCATGGAAATGCTAGAACACGTACCCGATCCTCAATCGATCATTAATGCGGTTCGTGCACTTTTAAAACCTGGCGGCACGGTTTTTTTCTCTACCATTAATCGTAATCCTAAGTCGTATTTATTAGCGGTATTAGGTGCAGAATACGTTTTAAAATTAGTCCCTAAAGGCACACACGATTATAAAAAGTTCATCAAACCGTCAGAGCTTTCAAGCATGGCGCGTGTTGCCAAATTACAATGCATCGACACTAAAGGCATGCATTATCATCCTTTATTTAAGACGTTTGATTTAGGCGACAACGTTGACGTAAATTATTTAATGACATGCAAAGGTTAAGGGAAAATACATGAGCGAATTTTACCAACAACTTTTAAGTCAAACTAATCAAAAAAGTTTTTTTAATAATCAACAAGCCGTAAACGGTAAAGTGATTGTGATTACTGGTGCCTCAGATGGCATCGGCAAACAACTGAGTATCGACTTTGCCAAACGTGGCGCAACGGTCATTATGCTTGGACGCACACAAAAAAAACTAGAAGCCATTTACGATTTAATTATTGAACAAGGCGGCACTGAGCCTGTTTTATTACCGATTGATTTTAAAAAATTAGATGACAATCAAGCCTTAACTATTTTTGAAGCCATTGGTGAGCAGTTTGAAAAAGTTGATTCATTGATACATTGTGCTGGCGTATTGGGTCAACAAACTCCAATTAGTAATATCCATTTATCAAGCTGGCAACAGGTTATGCAAACCAATGTTGAGGGCGCATTTTTATTAACTAAACACGCATTGAGCTTATTAAATAACACACCAGATAGCAGTATAATTTTTAATACATCCAGTGTAGGTAATCAAGGTCGTGCATATTGGGGGGCGTACAGCGTCAGTAAATTTGCCATTGAAGGCTTTGCTCAAGTATTAAATGATGAGTTAGAAAATACGACAAGTACAAAAGTATTTACAGTTAACCCAGGAGCGACACGCACAAACATGCGCGTACAAGCCTACCCTAGCGAAAATCCATCTTCGGTAAAACCGCCAAGTACATTAACAGCTATTTATGGTTTGTTAGTGAATAATACTCAACGTGGTTACGATTCTATTCGATTTAATGCGGATGATTTTTTAACTGAAGAATTGTAAATTTAAAATATAGGTCTAACATTTTATATCAAAAAATTTGAATTGCTGATCAACAAAATAATTATAATATCGATCAGCATTTCTGTTACTAAATGAACTAAGACTCTTTAAACTCCACTTTATAATTACCCAACCCAACATATTCAATGTCGGTTTTTTTATCAAAATCCACCTCAACAATTCCTGCAAACGATCCAGTAGTAAACGCATCGCCCTTTTTAAATGACGTACCACGTTTACTCATAAAATCAATCGCCCAATACACAGGTAATTGCGGTAACGCATTGGGATGTTTACCCTCAAATATTTGCTCATTTATTTCACCATTTTTATCAATTTGTTTAAACGACAATGAAATAACATTGGCTTTAAAGGCTAATGCTTTATCAATTTGTGGCCCAATAAACAAACCTTGATTCACCAAACAGTCTGCAAGCATTTCAGGAAAACTGACATCCGTATCATCAGCAAAGCGTTTTTGCATTAACTCTAACGCCATATGAGCAGAGCCAATTGCATCATTTATTTCACCTTTTGAATACCCTAACGCTTTTGCTGGTAAATCTTTATTTAAAACAAACGCAATTTCAGGTTCAACCTTCGCCTTAGCGTCATCACACATCAATTTGCACTGATCGCCTGTTTGAACAGTATCAGAAAAAATAGGCGCAATAATTATTTTGTCAGCATTGATCGGCAACAAACATTTCCATGCATTTGCTTTAATATTTTTTTGTTCGCAAAGCGTAATCATTGCTTGATGTATATCAAGGGCATCTTCAATATTGTTAGGCTTAATATTATTTGGCAAACCATTCGCTTTAGTTCCAGCTACCCTACGGGCTAATAATTGTTTGGCGGCTTGAATAAATTTTGTGTCGATTATTTGTTCTGGCATAAAAGTTACCTATCACTTTGTTTCAAATTGTTTCAAAAAATTGTATTCATGCACTTTACCTTTTTGATAAGTCTTTGAACATCAAATATAAATCTATACCTAAAAATAAAAATTATAAAAAGCAATAACGAGCGGTTTCGTTACGAAAAAAAAATACGCTGTTATAAAAGAATTGATAAACAGTTGATGCAATAAAAAAGGCCAACCTCAATTGAGATTGACCTTTTTTATTATTTTTAAAAGTTAGATCAATAGCTTAAAAATTAATATCAACTAACTTAGTTTTATATTTAGTTGTATACCCATCATCAACTGTTAATTTAATAACATATTGGCGAGCGGTTACATATGTGTGGGTAGGATTCGCTTGAGTTTGGGTTTCAAAATCACCAAATTCCCATAAATACGTTAATGTCGCATTTTCTGGATCAAAACTTTTATTAATGACTGTCACCGTGTCACCAGTGACGCTTACGTCAAAATCTGCAACCGGCGGCTGATTTTTAGTTGAGTCCATATCTGCTTCGACCAAACGAATTAGGTTTTGCCACTTTTCCCAATTGTCAGTCCCAATTGCATTATTACCTTCGTGACCACCAGATTGACCTGTTGGAAATTCATATAATGAGGTTGCTCCTCTTTTAGCTAATTGTTCCCTAAAATCACTATCCCAATCAGTCATATCATTTCGGTTAATAAATGGATGTGAATCAGTGTGGCATGTGCTTGCACAGGATGTTATAGATGCCATTTCAAACATTTCAATATCATAATCTCGATCAATTGTACCAACGTTTGGTGTAATTGATTCATTCTCTGTGGTATACACTTTTGCATCACTAACCGTTAATTGAGCGGTAATTTCTTCAGTATTGGTTGCTTCGTAATAAAATTTTGATCCGTAAAAAACATCACCCGTTGATAAGATCCAAGTGAAATTTAAAGTGTCATCGGTGTCTGAGTCAAAGGAATTTTGTCCGTTAAATAAAATGTATTGCCCTGCTTGCACTGAAGTTAGAATTACTGCGACAGGCACTTCATTTGCATTTTGATCAATCATAACCATGACATCTTCGCTAAATGAATCGGTTTTACCTCCGTCATCTTCTACGGTGAGCGAGATTGTATAAGTTCCTTCAGCATTGAATGTATAATCCACCATACTGCCATTAAACGTTTTGCCATCTATAAACCATCGATAACTGACCACTTCTCCATCTTGGTCGGATGACATTGTCGCATCTAAAGAAACGTTCATAAAGTTTTGCGTCATCACAAAGCTGGCTATTGGTTTGTAATTACTAGGTGCGGAAATGGAAACGTTTTTTGTTATTGTGTCTTCTAAACCAAATTCATCACGCACAGTTAGTTTAACAGCATAGGTATTTGCAAACTTAAACGTGTAGTCGACGATTACCCCTGTTGGGTTTTGTCCGTTGAATTGCCAAATGTACTCTAGATCATCGTCATCCTCATCACTGGAAGTACTCGCATCTAAATGCATGTCAAATCCATCGGTTGATGAAACAAATCGAGCCACAGGCGGATGATTTATTTGTTCTACAATAATTGTTTGGCTGTCCTGGTCGGTTAACCCACCGTCATCTGTCACTGTCATTTGCACTTCATAACTGCCAGTTTGAGTAATTGGGTGGGTAGCATTCACCCCCGAATAAGTTTGCCCATCTACCGAATAGACATAAGTTAAAGGATTCATTTCAGGGTCCGTGGAACCAGATCCATTTAAAAGTAAATTCGACCCCTCTAATGTCACTTCTAATAAGGCTAATGGTGCTTGATTTTCCACTGTGGACTCAGTCACCTGTATAGAACCTGTGACGCTATCAGTCAAATTACCATCACTTACCATTAGGGCGAATGCATAAGTACCAGCTTGTGCAAAAGCATGATCGACAATTGCATCATTATAAATAACACCGTCAATGTCCCACACAAAAGTCAATGGATCATTTTGTGCATCGTCTGAATCACTTGCATCAAAATTCACATTTAAATCGTTGGGCGTTAGTGAATAAATCCCTCGCGGGGCGGTATTTTTTGGGTCATCTGTAACCGTTACCGATTGTGTTTTACTACTTGTAAATTCAGCATCACTTACATTTAATATCACATCAAATGTGCCGGCTTGTGAAAATTGTAAAATAGCTGAACGACCTGTTAATGTTTGATTGTCATAGACCCATTGATAACTCAATGAATCGCCATTTTCGTCATAAGATGAACTGGCATCAACAGCAACATATAAATCAACTTGATTTGCAATCACAAAGTCCGCAACCGGTGCCCGGTTGATATTACTCCAAATAATTTTTGTTTGATCCACATATTCAAACCAGTAATCACGCAATTGAGGCAAAAATTCAAAAACAAATCCACCATCATGAGTAAACTGCCCATTTGGCTTACCCTTTAAATGAATATCGCCATTAAAATCTAATTCAAAATACGCAAACACACCGTTTTGTAATGAAACAGGTGTGACATCTGCAAAACTCAAGTTGTTATCTTGCATAGGCGATTCACCATGGCAATTAATACAACCTAATCCATCAATCACATCGGTTGCCATTTTTTGTGACAATTCATTATAAGAGAGTGTTTCTAAAGCGATGGTGATTTCTTGAGAAACCAACGCACTATTACCTTGATCGTCACTGACTGTTAACTCAATGATATATTCACCTTGTTGGTCATAGATAAATTCAAAACTGATGACATCATTGATCATGGTGGATTCACCCATTGACCAAGAATACGTCATGGCATCATTTTCAGGATCAGTGGTTGCGCTTGCATCTAACGATATTACATAGCCCTGTTGAACCAATTCAAACTTAACATTAGGTGATTCATTAATTGAAAAATCAATCACCTTAACTGTAACATCCTGATCACCAAAAGAGTCAGTCACTGTCAGACTTACTTCATAGGCAATGGATTCAGAGAATGCATGAATCGGCGAGTTTTCTTGCGAGTTTTGTTCATCTCCAAATGTCCATAAATACGTCAATACATCGCCATCCATATCTTGACTTAAATTTGAAAATTCTACGGTTTGATCCGTCTTTACAAAATTAAAATCTGCAACGGGTTTGGTATTAATCACCGTGACATTTTGAGTGATTCTGTCCTGATTGTTTGTAGGTTGCCCATCATCCACAATAAGTGTAATGGTGTAACTGCCTGGCGCGGAATAAGTGTATTCAAACTCAGAATTTTGAGAGGTTTGGCTGACAGAATCATCCCCAAAATCCCATGTATAACTTAGAACATCCCCGTCTAAATCAACTGAATCGGATGCATCTAAACTGACTAATCGATTTGACAATGACAATTCAAAAGCGGCTTCTGGCATTTGATTAATACGAGTATCGGTTTGAGTATTGGTAGAAGTATCAGTGATTGTAGAGGAATCGGTATTAGTATTAGTTTCGGTATTAGTATCTGTGTTAGTTTGCGTATCGATAACGGGGGCGCTGCTGAACACCGCAACACTTTTATTATAAATATCACTATTACCCACTGAGTCTGTGACTGTTAAAGACACTAGATACGGCTGTGCATTATATTCTTCATAAGTATGAGTAAATTGGATTTGATCAGAGATACTCCCATCGCCTAAATCCCACAAATAGGTCAATTCATCATCGTCAGCATCTACTGACAAGCTGGCATCAAAACTGACTGTTTTGTCATCCACTTCACTAGTAAATTCTGCACTTGGAGCATGATTACCATTTGCTATATCCACTAACTGGCGTTGACGTATGGTTTTCTGCGCCCCAAAACTATCTTTCACTGTTAAGCTAATTTGATAATCTCCCGTTAACGCATACACATGACTCACTTTTACGCCTTGCTGCACAGGAGATTCATCGCCAAATTGCCAACTGAAGGTCAAATCAGAAAATTCATCATCTCGATCAGAAGATTCAGATGCATCTAAATAAACCGTACCATCTTGATAATCAATCGTAAAAGAAGGCTCAGGCTTCGTATTTAATACATTAACCAAACGTGTGACAGTGTCTGTTTGGTGTTTATCATCAGTGACACGAAGCTTAACAGTAAAGGTTCCGTAGGTTCTAAAAGTATGAAAAACAGCAGATGACGACGACTCCAGTCCATCGCCAAAGTCCCATGTAAATTGTAATTGCTTACCTTCTGGGTCAATAGACGAAGAAGGATCAAAATAAAATTGTCTCGGTCCATCTTTGGCAACTGCTGTAAAAGCAGCTAATGGTGCTTTATTTACACCGCCACTTCCTTTTAAGGAAAGATCGCAACTTGAGAAAAATAAAGATACAGAAATTAATGAAATACAGGCTCGTTTTAACATAACTTAGACCTAATTATACAAATTTAAAAATATCTCCATTCTATCAACCTCTGAGTGTTTACCTATAGTGTATTTCGACAAAAATGTGACTCATCCCTGATGCAGTACACAAAACTACAACAATCCTTACAATAATTGACGAATATACGTCATCACATACTGCCCCTTATTAAAAAACCATCGCGACAAAGCAAAGAAATTGGTAGAATACGCGCCCTTTAAATAATCCGATTTTGCCCATGTCCACCTTATTTGTAGATCTGCTCACCGTAATCGATTTTTGTTATTTTGACCGCCAGCGTGGCGTCATTGGTGAAAGCTGGATCGTAGATGTAAAATTATTTGGCGAGTTAAACGACGAAGGCATGGTATTTGACTTTGGCCACGTTAAAAAACAAATTAAACAAGCCATCGACTCTGGCATTGACCATAAACTGGTTGTGCCTGTTCAAGCTGAAGGGTTAAGCATTGTTGAAAAAGATGACGAGATTTTTATCGAACATCACCACAATGGCGTGCTGACATTAAAATACCAATCGCCTCGCGAGGCTGTGTATTTAATAGAATCGAAAGACGTACAGATCAAAACCGTTGAACGCATGTTAGAAGAATATCTCAACACGTTAATGCCAAGTAACGTCAAACGCGTTGAAATTAAATTACGTTGCGAAGACATTCCAACGGATTTTTATCATTACGCACACGGTTTGAAAAAACACCTCGGCGATTGTCAGCGTATTGCCCATGGTCATCGCAGTAAAATCGAAGTGAATATTGATCAAAAACGAAATAGCGATGCTGAAAATTTAGTCGCCACGTGGTTTCACGATATTTACATCGGCACCCAAGAAGACATCAAATCTACGTTTGAGCAAGACGGACAATCATTTTATGAATTTGCCTATGAAGCCGAACAGGGTTTCTTCAGTATTTGCTTAAACCAAAACCGCTGTCATTTAATGCAAACAGACACAACGGTTGAATTAATTGCGCAACATTTATGTGATTTACTTGGTGAGCAATACCCAAATGACGACATTTTAGTGAAAGCATTTGAAGGCGTGCAAAAAGGCGCAATATCACAAATCATCCGCTGATCACAATCAGATCAACGATGATTACTATTTATAAACACATTTACCATTCACACCTATAAAACTGAAAATAAAACATGACACAGATAAAACTATACAACAGCGCAAGCAAGCAAAAAGAAGTATTCACACCTATCGATGCAAACAACATCACCATGTATGTATGTGGCCCAACGGTTTATAACTTCATTCATTTTGGTAATGCACGTCCTGCGGTAATTTTTGACTGTCTATTTCGTGTTTTAAACAGTGCGTACCCTAAAGTAACTTACGCTCGTAACATCACCGATGTGGATGACAAAATTAATGCAGCAGCGGCTGAGCAAGATCTAGACATCTACGAATTTGCTCAAACCTACACCACTGCATACCAAGAAGACATGGCAAACTTGGGTAACTTACCCCCTACATTAGAGCCAAAAGCTACCGACCATATTCAAGAAATGTTAGACATTACTCAGTCGTTAATCGACAAAGGTTATGCCTACGAAAGTGAAGGACACGCATTGTTTGATGTTACGGCACATAACGAATACGGCAACTTATCTAACCGTGACTTAGACGACATGCAAGCCGGTGCGCGTGTTGAAGTAGCAAGCTATAAAAAACACCCGATGGATTTCGTATTATGGAAACCATCAGAAAAAGGCACCACTGGTTGGGACAGCCCGTTTGGTTTTGGCCGTCCAGGCTGGCACACAGAATGTGTTGCCATGATCAACAAGCACTTAGGTAAAACCATTGATATTCATGGTGGCGGACGCGATTTATTATTCCCTCATCACGAGAACGAACAAATTCAAGGCATGTGCTGCCAAAGTGAACCCCAAGATTACGTCAATTACTGGTTACACAACGGCATGTTAAATATCGACGGCGTAAAAATGTCTAAATCATTAGGCAACTTTATTACGGTACGTGATTTATTAGAACAGCACGATGGTGAGTTGTTACGCTTTGCATTATTAACCTCTCACTACCGCACCACCCTTAACTGGACAAAAGATTTATTAACGCAATCGCAACAAGCATTAGATAAATTTTACGGCACATTACGTGACACTCAAGATATTGAAGCAAGCACAAGTGACATTACCACCAACCCAGTAGCAATAGCATTATTTGATGACATCAACACACCACAAGCCATTGCGGCCATGCATCAATTAAGTACTGACCTGAATAAAAAACAAGGCGACACAGCATTATTAAAAGCTCAGTTTTTACAAGGCGCGCAATTGATGGGCATATTAACCACAGAAGTAGACAGTTACTTTAAGTCCGGTGACGGCATTGATGAAGCAACGATTTTAGACTTAATAGAACAACGCAAAGAAGCTAAAAAAGCCAAAGATTTTGCCAAGTCTGATGAAATTCGTGATGACTTATTGGCCCAAGGCGTAGAAATCAAAGACACCCGCGAAGGTGTAATTTGGCAGCGCGTTAGATAATTTAAGAGAGTTCACATGAACCCAATAAACTGGCTGTTAATTAAATTGATTCGGTTTTATCAATTATTTATCAGCCCGTTATTGGGTAAAAATTGTCGTTACGAACCAACCTGCTCTGCATACAGCATAGAAGCATTAAAAGAGCACGGAGCCATCAAAGGCAGCTACTTAAGCACTAAGCGTATTTTAAGTTGTCACCCATGGGGTGGAAGTGGATATGATCCAGTTCCTAAAAACTTACGTAAACAAGCTGAATGTGAAAAACATTCATGCGAATCACACAAGAGAGATTCCAATGATTAATAAGCAACTTTTAACGATTTTGGCCTGCCCTGTTTCAAAAGCACCGCTCACTTTAAGCGCCGATGAAACAGAATTACTATGCACATCAAGTCGTTTAGCTTATCCAATAAAAGACGGTATTCCAGTATTGCTTGAAGAACAAGCGCGTAAAATTGAACTGGAAGAGTACGAACAATTGAAAAAAGCATAAAAACAGGACAACTATGAACCAGTCGACTACGACCCAGCCAACAATGACCCAGTCAACAATGAATGGTCTAATCTGGATTGCCCATGGCAGTAAACGCGTTGAGTCTAATCAAGCAGTCGCTGACTTGGTAGAACGTGTAGCACCACAGTTAACAAACAAATTTGATTTAATATTACCTGCCTTTTTAGAATTAACCGATCCTAAAATTGAAGCACAGGCTGAAGTATTAATAAAAAAAGGCTGCAAAAAAATTACATTATTTCCATATTTTTTAGCACCGGGTCACCACTTAGTGAGCGACCTACCAAAGATTCAACAACAATTACAAACACGCTTTGTAGATTGTGACGTTGAATTAATAGAACACCTAGCCGAATTAAAAGATTGGGATGCTTTTTTAGTCAACGCATTACAATCCGATTAAAAAAAGTGACACCTTTAAAAACACCGCACACAGGCTTTGGCGCAACAGACGGCACATTTACCGTATATTGCGCCAACACTCCTTCTACAACAGCACTAGACCCTCACAAAATCACTCCTATTTGTTATCAAGACATCGAACAGATCAACTCAGATAACGGCAATGGCTGGCGCAAAATTTTTAACGTATACGCCAAAATTTTATTTGAAATCAATTCAATGACATTTAAAGACTGGCAAAGCCTACGCAATGAATATTTACTACAAACACACTGCGCACACAGCCTTATTTTAAATCCGATAGACATTACAAAAACACAAAACGTACAATTAATAATGGGCAAAGGCTTTGCTTTATCTTTTTTTGACGAACCAGACATTCAGTGGATCACCCCCAAAATCGCGCATGTAAAACTTGCCGATTATCCCAACACATTCATTACCCCGTATTTTGATTACCGCCAATTTAATAATGCCGACATCACCGAATTTGCAAACATCATAAAAAACATTGCCAAATTTTGAAGACTTAACTGTCATTGCTATTCAGCAAAACTAAAAAGCATCCAGTAGAGATATAGGAATCTAATATGTGGGCGAGCGCTTGCTCTCGTTTCTAATTAAATCAAAAGAAAACAAAAATCAGAACGACTTTTCAACACCCCCAACTCTCTTGGTTCTTACCACATATTAGTTCGTGTAGGGTCGACATTTATGTCGAAAAACTAAAACTGCATATGCAGAGATGTGGGCGAGCGCTTGCTCTAGATTTTTCACAAATTTAAAAGAAAAAAGTCAGAGTAGATATCGGGATATTCACAAGAATGTGGTAAGTAAAACGATGCACTTATCGGATAAAACTGCTGAAGATGATGGGCAATGAGTCAATTGGTCTGAATTCTAAGGTTCAGATTCAAAGAAATCTTGATGACTATTCAACCTAGATGTTGATTTTACTTCTCTTAAGGATTTTGAAACAAAAAAAGGCCAGTACTGAAGTACTAGCCCTAATCGAAAAACAAAACATAAGGGCTTTTAGCCTATTTTGTGTTTCTGTGTAGCTATCTGATTATCTGTCGGGATCGTTGCTTTGATCTAAAGCCTATTAAGCATAATAACAAAAGTAATAAGTACCGATTAAAACTGCCCAAATCTGGTTCGGGTTCGGGTTCGATTTCGGGTGCCATTTCAGTCGACCCTCCATCAATAATTCTCCAACCAAAGGTTTCCATCAATGTGGTTCGAGCTGTTTGCGCTAATGAGTCAATTGAATATACGCTACGGCCTCCATCAAAAGAGACATTATCCTGGGGTATTTGATTACTCCATGACATTAACAACGCATCGTAATTGTCAGTTGAAAGTTCGGCATTATAGAACATGCTTTTCATACTTTTTACTGAGGAAATATTCCAGTTACTTAGATCTTGATTAAAACCATCGGTAAGTGCAAACATGCCATTCATATTGGTCACTAAGGACACATCCCAATTGCTTAGGTCTTGATTAAAACGACTAGCAGAATAAAACATACCAGACATATCGGTTACCAAAGCCACATCCCAATTGTTTAGATCTTGGTTAAAGCTTTGGGCTGTATAAAATATGCTTCTCATATTGGTCACTGAGGACACATCCCAATTATTTAATTCTTGGTTAAAACTGTCGGTATAGCTAAACATAGAAGCCATACTTTTCACTGAAGATACATCCCAACTACTTAAAGGTTGGTTAAATATTCTGGCAAAACGAAACATACCTTGCATATCTAACACCGATGACACATTCCAATTACTTAAATCTTGGTTAAAACTACTGGCAGAATGAAACATGGCCCCCATATTCGTAACTGAAGATACATCCCAATTATTTAATTCTTGGTTAAAAATTTTGGCATTATTAAACATATTTTCCATATTGGTCACAGAAGACACATTCCAATTATTTATATCTTGGTTAAATTTGGTTGCGCCCATAAACATCCCATCCATAACAGTCACTGAGGACACATCCCAATTATTTAACGCTTGGTCAAAAAATATAGAATTTTTAAACATATGGGACATATCCGTTACCGATGACACATTCCAATTATTTAATTCTTGATTAAAACTGCCCGCTTCGTAAAACATTTCATTCATAGATGTCACCGATGACACGTCCCAACTGTATAACGCTTGATTAAAATTACTGGCTTGATAAAACATATCACCCATATTTGTCACCGATGACACATCCCAATCATTTAATGTTTGATTAAACGTTTGGGCATTTCTAAACATGCCTGCCATTTTGGTTACTGCTGAAACATCCCAAGCGTCTAATGGTTGATTAAAGTTTTTGGCGTCATAAAACATATAGGACATATCAGTGACCGATGACACATCCCAATTATTAATATCTTGATTAAAATCCGAGCTTGCAAACATATATGACATATTAGTCACTGACGATACATCCCAATGACTGATATCTTGATTAAAATCCGAGTTTGCAAACATATAGGACATATTAGTCGCTGACGATACATCCCAATGACTGATATCTTGATTAAAATCCGAGTTTGCAAACATATATGACATATCAGTAACCAAAGAAAAATTCGGTTCATCTTGGGCGTTTAGCACCAGATTGCTACACCCATAAAATGCTTGCTTCGTTGATAACCAATTATTTCCTCCCCAATTTTCAATGGAAAGTAATTTTTTTGCATCTGTGAATTTACTGTTTTTAATGTTTTTTCTAAAATACATTTGAGGGTAAAGCCCTGAAATCGTCACCATATACCGCCCTGGCTCAGAATAGTCATGATAAATGTCACTTGTTACATGGCTATCGATCGATCCGTCACCCCAGTCTACGCTGAAGTCATAAGTAAACTCTGGATTCACTTCTAGTTTAATTTGATTATCTTCTGTCCACCCTTCATTATCAGTTTGCCATAATGTTCTAAAATAATTGTGTCCATCCACTACAGTTATGATTCTTTTTATTTCAACTTGCTGATTATGACTGTCAGTGACTTGATATGTTAATTCATACTCACCTAAAGATTGCATATCTAATTCACCGATTGTTGTAATCACTAACTCACTGTCTACATCGTCGAATGCAATGGCGCCTTTATCGACAAAAACTGTGTCCACAAATACCGTTTTTAGTTGTTCGCCAATTAAATAAATCTCGGGAGGCAGGCTGTCTAAAACGGTTACATTTCGTTCAATTAGTGATTGATTACCTGAAGAGTCTGTTGCTTGATAGGTAACGATATAGCTGCCCTTTGTTTGCAAGTCACCATTTATGGATGTTTGGATATTCACCGATTGATCGTAATTATCATAAGCAGTTGCACCCATGTCTTGGTATTCACTTCCCATTACTATTGTGACTTGCTCGCTGCCGTTTAATGTTAGAACGGGCGCAGTTGTGTCTACTACAGTAACAGTACGTGAAATGGGGGCGGCATAATTACCAGCTTCGTCTTTGGCGTGATAGGTTAATGTATAACTGCCAACTACATTAGTGTCTACTTTACCTGTAATCCACATTGTGGCTTCTTCATAATCTTGTTCATCAGAAAATAAGACTGAGTTTTCTATATACGTGCCATACACTTCTATTTCATCTGTATTATCATAAAAATAATATAAGGTCATCACAGGCGCAGTTGTATCGGGTGAATTTCCACAGCTGTTCAAAACAGTTGAAAAAAGCAATATCAGCATGGGGGTTAACAAAAATTTCATTATTTCTTTCCTAATTGAAAAGTATGTTTTCTACAAATTTGTAAAACTATAAATATTATTTAACTTTAAAAAGTACGTCGTTTTAAATGATTTATTGTAAAACGACTGGCCCACCATCTGTAATTTCCCAGCTAAAGGTATCCATTAATGCAGTTCGTGATATTTCAGCCATTGAGCCTTGAGTGTATTGGCTATTACCACCATCAAACTCAACGTTTGTTTGTGGTATTTGGTTACTCCACGACAGTAATAACGCATTGTAATTTTCAGTTGAGAGCGTCACTTCTTTAAACATTTTACCCATTTCTTCCACATTAGAAATATTCCAAGCACTTAAATTTTGATCAAAACTTGTGGCACCATCGAACATACCGGTATCACCATACCAGGCTCCGGCTCCCATTATTTTAACCGATGACACATCCCAGCTGCTTAAATCTTGATTAAAAATTATGGCATTTGAAAACATACCTTGCATATTCCCAACCGATGACACGTTCCAATTATTTAAAGGCTGATCGAATTTTATAGCACTAAAAAACATTGCGTCCATTTGTTCTACCAATGATACATCCCAATTACTTAAGTTTGAGTTAAAACTCACTGCACCAGAAAACATACTTCTCATATCAGTTACTGCGGATACATCCCAGTCATTTAAATTTGAATTAAAACTTTGCGCCGTTGCAAACATCTCTGACATTGTAATTACTGACGAAACATCCCAATCACTTATATCTTGATTAAAATTACTTTCCTTAAACATGGCGTTCATACTTGTCACTGCCGACACGTCCCAAAGGCTAATATCCTGATTAAAATCGGTTGCTGAATAAAACATAAATGCCATTGTTGTCACAGAGGATACATCCCAAGCACTGATATTTTCATTAAACAGATGAGCGTTATAAAACATTTGGTGCATGTCTGTAACCGATGAAACATTCCAACTATTTAAGGGTTGATTAAAATTGTATGCATCAGTAAACATATTAAACATACTTGTCACAGACGAAACATCCCAATCATTTATATTTTGATTAAAAAAACTGGCACCCGAAAACATCTCCGCCAAATTTGTTAACGAAGACAGATTCCAATTATTAAGTTCCTGATTAAATGCCGTTGCATGTTTGAACATAGATTGCATATTTGTCACTGAAGAGACATCCCAACTGTTTAAGTCTTGATTAAAATCCACTGCGGCATTAAACATATGATTCATATCCAAAACAGAAGACACATCCCAACTACTGATATCTTGATTAAAATTAGAATCTGCAAACATATATGACGTATCCGTCACCATCGATAAGTTTGGATTGTCAGTTGTATTGAACTGTATATTGTCAGTGCCATAAAAGGCTTGTTTCATCGACAACCAAATATTATCGCCCCAGCTTTCTACTGACTCTATTTTTTTAGCGTCTGACAATAAAGGTCCATTAGAGAAATAAATTTGAGGAAAACCCCCTGTAATACTAACTTTGTATTGCCCTGTTTGAGCATAACTGTGAGTGATTTCGCTGCTTACATTTGTATCAACCTGTCCATCACCCCAGTCTATGTTGTAGTCATAATTAAGCTGGGGGTTTACTTCAAGTTTGATTTGATTGTTTTCACTTACTCCTTCATTATCGGTTTGCCAGATAGTGGTAAAATTTTCTAGTCCATCGACTACCGTAACGTTTCTTTTTAGTTCCACTTGCTGATACTGACTGTCAGTGACTTGGTAAATTAATTCATACTCACCTACCGTTTGTGTGTCTACTTCACCAATTATTGCTACGTCTAACCGCCCATCAAAATCATCTGTGGCATTGGCCCCTAATTCGATATAGGGCGTGCCTACAATAACCTCAATGTGTGAATCTCCATTTATGCTGAGCTCTGGTAGTTCGCTAACAAACACCGTTACATTACGCTCAATTACTGACTCGTTACCTGATGAGTCGATGGCTTGATAGCTCACTATATAGCTACCTTGCTTTTTTGAATCTACATTCGTTGATGTTTTAATAACGACGGATTTATCGTAATTATCACTAACGGTTGCACCTAAGTCTGCGTATTCATCTTGAGCATAAAAAAATATTTTTCCCAAACCGTTCAACGTTATAATAGGTGCTGTTGTATCAACGACATTGACAGTACGAGTGACAGGCAAAGCATGATTTTCTGAACGATCAGTTGCGTGGTACGTTAAGGTATAACTACCTAATACATGGGTGTAGACTTCACCTGATACTGATTGGGTAATTTCATAATCTTGGGTGTCACTAGTAAAGAAATAAGGATCTTGAAACTCAGTGTAAACTTCTAATTCAATGACTTTTTCACCTAATAATGTAATCACAGGTGCTGTTGTATCATTTTCAGGGATAGGAATGGGAACAGGTTGAGGTTCGGGAGGAGGTATACAAGCACAACAAACTAGTGCAAAAGCCACAATTAGTGTCTGTGTTAACAAAATTTTCATTGTTATTTATTCCTTGTTAAAAGATGTCGTTCTAAATGATGTATATTCTGTGGATTAAAACATATTAATGTTTTAAATAAAGCCTATAGGTTCATAAAATTTTGTTCGTATACAAATTGATACTGCAACTTACAGTTACTATGCATAAGGGATGAATAGTCTAGAAATAACCATCACAGTGACCCATGCAAGTTTGTAGATTTACCAGTAAAAACCAAAAGGGAAACTCAATGAGACGAGAAATAAAACCAAAATGGACATCTAAAACCAATGGGGCATCCACTTTTGACTAAATCAATTACGAAGCCACTGGGTCCATTTGTAAAAAGACCTGAAGTGACATCAAAAAGACCTGAAGTGACATCCACTTTTTACTTTGGAAGTAAATATTGGGGTCGGATCCAAAATTAGCGTTGGAAATGTCTTGACTACGGTGAACTAGGTTAACTTCACGACAAAAAATCGAAAAGATCATTTGTTACTTTCGATATAAAGCTCCAAAAGGGACACCCACTTTTGATAATTTGGGAAAGACCAAAAGGGACATCCACTTTTACACCACTAAACTCATATTAGTTTTGTCGAAGACCTGAAGTAAGACCTGAAGTGACATCCACTTTTTACTTTGGAAGTAAATATTGGGGTCGTAAATATTGGGGTCGGATCCAAAATTAGCGTTGGAAATGTCTTGGCTACGGTGAACTAGGTTAACTTCACGACAAAAAATCGAAAAGATCATTTGTTACTTTCGATATAAAGCTCCAAAAGGGAAAGCTCCAAAAGGGACACCCACTTTTGATAATTTGGGGTCGGATCCAAAATTAGCATTGTTAATGACTAGTCTACAGTGATATAGGTTAACTTCCCGACAAAAAAATCGGAAAGGTCATCCATTTGTTACTTTCGATATAAATATCGACCCTACGAACATCAAAAGAACAGCAAATTCTAATCATTAGTTACTAACCAAAGCTACTGGATCTCCAACGATAAAACAGTTGAAGATGACGGGATTATTATTAGTAATCAACGACAAGCCATAACTGATGGTAACTTTTGGTTAATAATGCAGACATCACATGTTTGCAGACAGCATAAATAAGTTTGCCAAATTTTAAGGACGTCCAAGTGCCACTTGCTTTTCAGTTAAACTGAAATAATCTCCACCCATCTTACCCACAGAATCAACAAACGCTTGATTAATATTTTTATCCACATATAAATCATCTCGTACGTAAATACTTTTCACATCCAATTACACTACCGTGCCACCTGCTGGTAATTCACTGACACTCATTGTTTCTCTTAATGTGCATTCATACCGAATGGGCGCGTCTTTAACGGATAACACGTTAACTTGATTACTGGCACAACTTTTAATATCGGCTAAATCAAATTCACTTTGATCGCTTTCAACAGCTACATTTGTCTTATTCATTTTTTCGAGTAGATCGGAATTTACAATATTAACTACGCAATCACCTGCCTCAAGTAAGTTGGTAAGGTGTCTTTATCCACTGCAATTTTTGAGTGACTGTGTATAAAGTAAAACAGGCGGATTACATCTCGCTTCCGTAAAAAACGAAAAACCTGCAATTAATAATGGGCAAAGGTTTTGGGCTATGTTTTTTTGATGATCAAGAAGTGCAATGGCTGACACCCAAAATTGCTCATGTGAAAAACAGTTATTATCCCAACACGTTTATTACCACGTCTTTTGATTATCGACAAAATACCAATACTGACATTGTTAAGAATATAATTGCCAAATAAAAAATTTAAAATTTAAAATCAATTTGGTGCACCACATCAAAAACGCATGATAATTGAGCAATTTAATGTGCATTTACCTTTTATAAAAATTTAATAACCCAATAACAAAAAAAAAGAATTCATTATTCATAAACATCCTTTTAAACTGTACGCTTCTCAAATCCTGAGATGCAGTATTAAAGAAGAGGATTCACATGAAAACTAATACAACACATAAACTTACCCAAACAATCAAACAAACAATAAAAGGACTGCCATGTATTGCACTAATTGCAGCCTCAAGTTCAGCCTTCGCTAAAAACGATAAAAACAATCAATCTGATTTTGTAATAGGTGAAACTCCAGCGGTGCAAACTCATTTAGATCAAGAAGATATTGAAGATGGCTCGATTCATAAATTTGATTTAATCGAACAAGGCCGCTTAATTTTTGATGCGCGCTTTAACTTTTTAGATGGCCGTGGTCGTCCAGCTTCCACTGGTGGCGGTGCACCTCGTGACCCACACGGTCAACCGGATTTTTTAAGAACATCTGGCCCTGACAGTAGCTCATGTGCAAGCTGCCATAGTCAGCCATTTTCTGGTGGTGCTGGAGATTTTGTAGCCAACGTGTTTGTATTAGCTCAAATATTAGATCCAGTAACATTTTCCATTGATCCTAATTTTTCAAACGAAAGAAACACGTTAGGCATGTTTGGCGCGGGTGCAATCGAGATGTTATCTCGCGAAATGACTGCAGACATGCACAACATTCGTGACAACGCGATTGAACAAGCACAAGCTACAGGACAAGCAGTAACTGTAGACTTAATCACTAAAGGTGTATCGTTTGGTCAAATTAGCGTTTTAGCGAACGGATTAATTGATCCATCTGGAATTGAAGGGGTTGATTGGGATTTAATCATTAAACCGTTTCATCAAAAAGGGGCGGTTGTGAGTTTGCGTGAATTTACTAACAACGCAATGAACCATCATCATGGCATGCAAACTGTTGAACGCTTTGGTGAAAATACTGACCCGGATCAAGATGGTGTAATAAATGAATTAACCGTGGGGGATATAACTGCAATAACAGTATTCCAAGCATCATTACCGATTCCAACTCAAAATATTCCTAACCACCCATTAGCCAAACAAGCCGTAGCTGATGGTGAAGTAATATTTAGCGATATTGGTTGTAATGAGTGTCATCAAACTGAATTAGTTTTAGAGTCTCGTTTATTTGTTGAACCAAGTCCATATAACCCTGCAGGAAATTTACAACAAAATGAGGTTGCCAATTTATATACTTGGGACATGACTAACGATGGTCAACAAGGTGCCAAACTTAAAAAATTCCAACAAGGCGCTGTGGTCAATGCATTTACAGATTTAAAACGTCATAATCTTTGTGATGAAGATTTTGATCATTTTTGTAATGAACAATTAACTCAAGGTTCGATATTAGGTTATGCCGACGCTAATGATTTTACCCAAACACCCTACCCTCGCCCAACTGAAGTATTCTTAACTCGTAAATTATGGGACGCTGGCGATTCAGCACCTTATGGTCATCGTGGTGATTTATCAACATTAACCGAAGCGATTCATTTTCATGGTGGAGACGCTCGTGAATCTCGTGATGCGTACTTTGATTTAGATCAATACTCTCAAGACGCCATTATTGAGTTTTTAAAATCAATGACAGTGAATGATCAACCTATGTAATTTGTTTTAATACTTATAACAAGGCGTATTTATTACGCCTTGTTATTATTAAATAAATCATAAAATTTTATCTAACAATTCAACTAAATCCATTCTGTTTTCTTCCGTTGTATTGGCAAAGCCTAAAACCAAACCCGTTTTGATCTCATCATTTAAATAATACGATGACAATGCAGAACTGCCAAATCCATGTTCATACAATTTATTTTTTAATTGCACATCATTAATATTTGGAATTTCAATTACCAAATGCATGCCTGCACTTTCTGCAATAATATTTACTTTAGTTTTTAATACTGTATTGATAAGTTGTTCAAAATGTAAAAACTTTTCTTTGTACTGTTTTCTCATTTTACGCAAGTGTCTAACAAAGTGCCCTTGCATAATAAAATCGGCAACCACCGCTTGATTTAATAATGGCAAGTCTCCTGTTAAATACGACTTTGCAACCGTGAATGGTCTTATTAATTCGTCTGGTAAAATAAGATACCCCAAACGCAATGCAGGAAATAACGTTTTACTGAAACTTCCCATGTAAATCACGTTATTGTGTTTGGTCATACCCTGCATAGCCGCAATCGGTTTATGGTTAAAATGGTATTCGCTGTCGTAGTCGTCTTCTAATATCCATTTATTATTTTCTGTCGCCCAGTTAATTAATCTCAAGCGATCACTTGCAGGCAACAAGCCACCCATTGGGTATTGATGCGCGGGGGTTGTGTATATTATTTTTGATTCACTTAATTTTTCACAATGATTGATCATCCAATCCACATCGATGCTGTTATTTTTTAACGGTACGGGTTGCACAAACGGTTTCGATGTTGAAAACGCACGGTTCGCTCCTTGATAACCTGGGTTTTCATGTAACAACATATCCCCTTCATTTAATAAAATTTGACTGCATAATGAAATAGCTTGCTGAGAGCCTTGAGTAATTAATATGTTTTCAGCTTTACAATTTACACCTCGAGATAATGACAAATAGGACACCAACGCTTCACGTAAAGGCAAATACCCTTGAGGGTCGTCATACCCCATCAACACCGTTCGGTCTTGATGTTGCCTTACTAACTTATGCCAAATTTTATGGGGGAAATGTTTAAGATCAGGTACACCAGGCGTAAATGGTAATGTTAACGCACTACTCACGCTGAGTTTTTTCATGGTTTCACCCAATTGCGAAAGCGCCATAAATTGAGATCGTTTTTCAGGTTTGGTTGTTTTTGATGCTTGTTTTTGAGTGTTAGAAATGGATATTACATCAGGTATGTCATTTGATATAAACGTGCCGCGCCCCGTTTGGCTGTAAACAAAGCCTTCCATTTTTAACTGTTCGATCACCAATACAATGGTGTTTCGGCTGACTTGTAATATTTCACTTAATTTTCGCGTAGAGGGTAATCTTAAGCCTGAGGTTAACCGACCCTGGGCAATTAAGCTCACAAATTGCTGGTGAATTTGATGCTGTAAGGGCTCGTTGCTATTTAAGTCAAAGGCAGGAAAAGACGCCACCTCCATATTGGTACCATAGAAATTACAAAATTGGATCTTTATACTACTCCAATCTCGAATCATAATCTGTACATAATTTAAGATTAGGAAATAGACATGAACCAGTTAATGAATCACAGTCCCCACAGCACAATCAAACGTGCACCCAAACGAGCCAGTTACGACATACAAAAAGTGACGCAATTAGTTAATGAAGTGAAATTGGGACACCTAGGTTTTATAAGCGATAACCGCCCTGTGATTATTCCCATTACACTTTGGGCGGTGGATCAGCATTTGTATTTTCATGTGGCTAATAAAAGTCGATTACAAAAAATGCTAGAGCAAGGTAATGAAATTTGTGTGAGTGTCGCGCAAACCGATGAATGGGTCATGGCGAAATCGGCCTATCATCATAGTGCTAATTATCGTTCGGCGGTTTTATTTTGCACAGGTACGCGTGTGATAAACGATGTTGATTTTGATCATGCGTTTAAAGAGATTATTAATAATATAGAACCCGACAGATGGGAGAAAGTAAGGGCACCCAGCAAACAAGAGCGTAAAGGCACGGCACTGATGAAGCTCACTATTAACGAAGGATCGTTTAAAGCAAGAACAGGCGGTGCTACTGACGAAAAAGAAGACATGGACTTACCTGTTTGGAGCGGTGTGATCAGTGCCTGTCCTTTTCATAAATAGTGAATTATGAAATTTGATTATCGAATGTATTAAATGTCATTTCCCACAAGCAATGCGCGACAATTTCTTCATTTGAAAAATCATCAAATGAAGATTTTTCAATACGCATGCCTAGCCATTGCTCCCACGAAGTAAACGTTATATCAAAACCGACTTCATCTTCTGCATATTCAATATCTCTTTGTGCATTATAATGGGACTGATCTTTAACAAGCTCTCCATTTAAACTTGAGACATCTACATAATTCTCGCCATCTTCCAAAGTACTGGTTACCAGTATTCGCCAATGATTCTCATGACACTTAAGCGTTTGAAGCAATTCATAAGCAGATTTAAATCGGTTCAATCTCTTTTTTTTAATTCGCTTATTATGTTTTTTAAAATAAAAACCATAATAATCAATAAAAGGTTGCTCTATATCGTTCCATGAATATTGCGCAACCAAATCATTTAATTTCATTACTTGTCCTTTTTTTATGACACCAACCAGTTAGTCACAATTTCAGCCAACTTTTCAGGTTGCTCTAACGGTAAAAAATGCCCCGACTGATTAATTTGTTTTAATTCAAAATTATGACTTTTACTGACCACCTTCGAAATTATTTTATTGTTTACTGTTTTGTCAGTGTCACCCACTACAAACCACACAGGAGATGCTAATTGACCGATTTTTTTATAACAGTCTTTTCGAGTGTTAGTGGCTAATAATTGATTTTGTGCTGCACCGTCGGACATTGAATGGCTCATGCTAATAATTTTGTCACGTAATTGTGTATTGTATTTTTTAGTAGGATGTAACACACCCATTACGGTTTTAGAGTCTAAGCCTTTAAACCCATCTTCTTTGATGATTTCAGCGTATTGTTTGCGATTGTTTATTTCTGCATTTTCTAATTTGTCTAATGCATCTGACACCACCATTAATTTTTCAACACGATGTGGATATTTAATTGCAAACGCAGAGGCCAAATAGCCACCAAACGAAAAACCCAATAAGTTAAATGCACCCTTTGGTAACAGAGTATTTAAAGAATCTACAATATTATCAACAGATTTTTTAAACGGTATTTCAATATTAATTATTTCGATATCAGACGGTAAATTATTTTTTAATTCGTCCCATACATTTTCATTACAAAATGTGCCCGGGATGGCGTAAATTTTAGTAGACATATTTTTTTCCTCTGATATCTATATTGAAGCTAATAATTCGGGTATTTTTTTCTTTGGGGTTTTACATATTTTTTGAATCATTTCAAAGCTAACGGTTTTACCAATGCTAGATTCAATTTTATCGATCATCGCTAACCAAATAAAACCCGTCATTTTAGCATCGTCTAATGCACGGTGAAATTGACCACTTTTTGGAACACGACAATAATTCACTAACGTGCCTAATTTATGGTTTGGGCTGTCTGGTAATATTCTTCTTGCTAGTAAAAGTGAACAACCTGCACTGCCTGTAAATTCTAAATCAACCAAACCTAATTCAGCATCTAAAAACTTTTTATCAAAACTCAAATTATGCGCAACGATATGACTGTCTTGTATGAATTCATAGAATTGAGTCATTACTTGTGAATTGTGTGGCGCATCTTTTAGCATGTCATTGCTGATACCTGTTAGATCTTGAATGAATCCATTGATGTACACACCAGGATTCATCAACGATTGAAATTCATCCACGATCGCGCCATCCACAATTTTTACCGCGCCTATTTCAATAGCACGATCATTAAAGTCAGGTGACATGCCCGATGTTTCAAAATCCAGTACGACGATTGGTTTCATAATTTAAGTTCTATTGATTAATAAGTTGATAATGCAGTAAGCATAAAAAAAGGGATTCAATTACTTGAACCCCTTTTTTTGAAATTCTATACATCGATATTAATCTAACATATCGATTCGAGTTTGGTGTCTGCCACCCTCAAACTCGTTTTCTAAAAATGTTTTAGCAATGCTTTTACCTAAATCAGACCCAACAACACGTCCGCCTAACACCAATACATTGGCATCGTTATGCTTTCTAGTCATTTCTGCCATAAATTCATTCATGCATAAACCCGCGCGAATGCCTTTATGTCTGTTAGCCGCAATGCTGATACCAATACCCGTACCACACATTAAAATGCCTAACGAGTTTTCAGTAGAAAGAATTTTTTGTGCCATTAAATCGGCGTAGTCTGGGTAGTTAACACTCTCAGATCCGTCACAGCCTAAATCTTCAACTTCGTAGCCAAGCTCTACTACATAAGCCAATACAACATCTTTAAGTTCGTTTGCACCGTGATCGTTCGCGAAAAATACTTTTGGTAATGACATGAGTTATCTCGTTGGGTTTAAATTTTGGCGCATTTTACTATAAATTTGGGGCTAGAGCCATTGTAAAAGAGGCCTGTTTTTTAATATAAACCGTCTTTAGCCCTCTGTATAACACATCAATTTATACTAGATTGTAGAGCTTAAATTGGAAAAACCATGATATTCCATCAATAGAAACTGTTTACTTAGGCGCTAACCCTAAATCATCAAGACGCATTAATATTTCTGTTTTTCGTGTATTTTTAATTTCTAACCATGATATGTTTTCTCTAGCACCTAATATTGAATAAATCGAGTTCAAACCCATTGATTTCATCGGCTTAAGAATGGCATATAACTCATAGGGTTCGATTGTCATAAAATCTTCAATACAATGAATATCCACTAAAGCTAAAATTTCTTCGCTACGAGGTCCGAATCCATTTAAGTCTTTTAATCTTTTTGGTTCATTTTTATATGCTTCGATTATCATAGTTTTACTTGTATTAGAAAAAGTTGAGAAGTGAATAGTAACTAACAAAGCATAACTTTAAGAATATAGTTTGTTAATATCGACAATCTTAAACCAGTATGTCTTTGTAAAAAATTAACGTACAGCTATTTTTTTATTAACTTAATACCGATAGATGGACAAAATTCTCTTAAAAATTTACTGTTCGTTTCTATTTTAATTACTTTTATTGGATTCAATAATTTTAACTTTTTTAATAAAGTAGTCATATATCCATTTTTTCTAGATCCCTCTTCTGTATAACACACCCAGACCATTATTGTTTCGCTATTACGCTCAAACATTAGATATGCTTTACTCGGGATATACAGAACGTAGTATGGAAACAATATTGGATTCATAAAATCTGATTTAAATGTATACTTCACCTTACTTTCCAATAATTTTTCGTCAAAAAAATTTTCTTTACTAACACATTGTCTATATCCACTTTCATAAGTGTAACAAGCAAAATCAACACATTTATTGTCAAGTAAAAAATCATTTAAATTATCAAATTTAATGTCAACGTTCATATAATAAAACTCTCAAAAATATCAAATCAATATCATTTCTATCGATTCCTGAATTTTCATAATTCCATTCTGCCTAGACTGACTCACCACATTGCCCAATCCAAATCCCAATAAAATAGAAACATAGTCAATATTTTCAGCCTGATCAGAATCATTAGCCAAACTCACCACAATCCATAATATGGCTCTAATTAAGCGTGAATCACTATTGGCTTTGAAATGTACCTTCCCATCAACCATGCTGGAGCACATCCAAACCTTAGCTTCGCAACCTGCTATTTCATTTTCATCAACACATAATTCAGGCTCTAAAAACTCACCTGTTTTGGCAAGTTTTAATAACAACATATATTTATTTTCAAACCCGTTTACTTGGGAGAACTGTTGTTTAAATTCGTTTAATTGGTTTGACATAATTTAACTCAACATCTCGATGCTTTTTTTAAGGGCGGTGATAAATAAGTCGATATCTTGTTTGGTATTGTACGGCGCAATGCCTATTCGCAATGCACCTTTTAATTCGTAAAAATCAAACAAGACCTGTGCACAAAATATCCCGCTGCGCAGTGCTATATTTTGTTCATCCAGCAACATAGCTATATCTGCATGGTGGATGTCTTTAATATTAAATGCGACGATGCCCATGCTTGTTTTAGGAGATAAAAATTGAATGTCTTTAATTTGGTTTAATTGCTCAAAGGTATAATCGGTTAATTGTTGTGAATGGTTTTGAATTTCTTCTAAGGTGTGTTCGTTTAAAAACTCGATGGCGTGTGCAAAGGCTATAACTGAGCTTATAGGTGCTGTGCCCGCTTCAAATCTGTGTGGGGGTTTGGCAAAAGTGGTTTGCTTTCGACTGACTGAGGCTACCATAGCGCCGCCATATATTAACGGTGGCATTGAATTTAATAATTCGTTTTTACCAAACAATACACCTAAACCTGTCGGGCCATACATTTTATGTGCTGAAAATACGTAAAAATCCACATCTAAAAACTGTACGTCGACGTCAACATGCGACACTGCTTGAGCACCGTCTATTAATGTGTAAGCTTGATTTTGTTTGGCGATGTCGATTAAGTCTTTTACAGGCTGTAGGTTGCCTAATACATTGGAGACATGGGTCATGGACACTAAAAAGGTGTCTTCGTCTATTAGGTTGTCCGCTTGTATTAAATCAAACTGGCCTTGTGCGTCTAATTCTATAAAGCGTAATTCACAGCCAGTCAGCTGCGTGATGCGTTGCCATATTACTAAATTGGCGTGATGCTCAGCTACTGTAATGACGATGTTCTGATGATCTTGAATGTTGGGTAGCACAAATGAGTAAGCGACTAAATTAATGCTGGCGGTGGTGCCTGCTGTGAAGACTATTTCGTCTTTTTGTGCGTTGACAAATTGGGTGACCAAGTTACGGGTTAATTCAAACGCATCGGTATTTTTACGACTTAATGCGTAGTTTCCGCGATGGACACTGCTGTGCTCTACGCCGTTTGAGCGTGCTAGGGCATCTAATACAGATTTGGTTTTTTGCGTACTGGCGCCGCTGTCTAAAAATACAGGGGCATTGGGTTGTGCAAAAAAAGGAAACTCATCGCGTAAATTCATAACATTTGGCCAATTTGAAATTTGGCATATTGTAGGCTATTTCACTTTGTTGCGCACTTGTCCAAAGCGCTATGACTTAAATTGAGCGCTATCTACCAATACCGCAAACAACCATGTAAAATCCCCCTCCAATTTTTTGTTTTAAGACGGTTATGAAAGAGCGATTTGGTGGCATTGAGCGTTTGTACGGCACGCAGGTATTTCAAGCATTTTTGCAGACTCATGTTTGTATCATTGGTATTGGTGGTGTGGGCTCGTGGGTGGCTGAAGGCCTTGCACGCTCTGGCATTGGTGAAATCACCCTGATTGATATGGACGATATTTGTGTCACTAACATCAACCGTCAAATACACGCATTAACCAGTAATGTGGGTGAGTTAAAAACTGAGGCGATGGCTGCGCGCTTAAAAGACATTAATCCTGATATTAAAGTCAATATAGAAGATTGTTTTTTAACACGTGAAAATACTCGTGAATTAATTGGTGAAAAATACGATTATATTTTTGATGCCATTGATTCGGTTAAACCCAAAGCGCAATTAATATGGCACTGCAAACGCAACAAGATTCCATTGTTATGCGCAGGTGGCGCGGGTGGTTTGGTTGATCCAAGTAAAATTGAGATCTGCGATTTATTCAAAACCTTTAACGATGCATTGGCTGCAAAAACCCGTAACTGGTTACGTCGTGAGTATAATTACTCTACTAACCCTAAGCGTAAGTTAGACGTTGAGTTTGTGTTTTCAACCGAGCAAGCACGATTTCCCAAAGCTGATGGCACGGTTTGTCATTCTAAATCGGAAATGGAAGGCAATATTAAATTGGATTGTTCTACTGGATTTGGCTCAAGTACGGCGGTGACCGCTAGTTTTGGTATGCGCGCTGTTGGGCATATATTGAATAAAATAGCTAAGAAGGTTGAGGTTTAATTTTTTATACTGCTAATCAATGACAATAACTAAGGATGTCAGATCATCTTTGGTTGCCTGTCCTGTTCATTTTGCCTTTTAAACCGCTTTCATCTTCCCGCACGTCATCTTCAACAGTTTCATCGTTGGAGATCCAGAGTCTTTGTTTTAAATTTTTAAATGACTATGTCAAATATAAGACTCAACCTTGATCATCTTAGGTTGCCTGTCCCAATTAAAATCATCGTTGGAGATCCAGAGGCTTTGTTTTTAATTTTTAAATGACTATGTCAAATATAAGACTCAACCTTGATCATCTTAGGTTGCCTGTCCCAATCAAAATCCCAATCAAAATCTCTATTAGCTTCATTAATATCCAAAGGGATAGTGCCTTGATTAGATATAAACAAACGACCTTCAAATGAATCCGTGACTCAAATCTAGATGCAAAAAAAAGATCTCTATTTTAAGCCTATCCAATTACAGAACAACCAAACAACCTAAACACCGATTCTCCCTCACTCCAACCCAAATAAAACAAAGCCAAACCTTTACAATCCAAATCATTGTCTATACTGAAATTACATATTGTAAATATATGTAATTTTATATTAATTAATGAGACGGCTATGTACTTGCAACACTTTGGTTTGGACAAAACGCCATTTAATATCACCCCAGATACGCGCTTGTTTTTTGAAGGCTCAGATCGTGGTGCTTTACTGTCACTGCTGACTTACGCGGTGGAACAAGGCGAAGGCATCACTAAAGTGGTGGGTGAAGTCGGCACGGGTAAAACCATGTTGTGTCGTATGCTACCTACTCGTTCACAAGACAATATCCAATGGCTGTATTTATCCACACCTAGCCTTACGCCTGACCAAACTGTATTAGCTATTGCCCATGAAATGGGCTTAACCATTGATTCGAACCTTACAAAATTTGAACACATTGCCCTTATCCAACAGGCATTATTAAACCTGCACCTAGAAAACAAACGGGTGGTGCTATTAGTAGAAGAAGCCCAGGCCATGAGCTTAGAGACGTTAGAAGAAATACGTTTATTAAGTAACTTAGAGACCGACGAGCATAAGCTTTTACAAATAATTTTGTTTGGCCAGCCTGAGTTAGATGAAAAGTTAAAAGACCCACAAATTCGTCAATTACGTGAACGCATTATTCATTCTATTAACATTGACAGCTTGTCACTAAACGATGTGCACAACTATCTAAACTTTAGAATGCGCAGCGTGGGTTACACCGGCCCTGATATTTTTAATAAAAAAATAGCCAAAACCATTTTAAAATATTCTTTTGGATTAACCCGAAGAGTGAATTTAATTGCAGATAAAATATTGTTAATGGCCTTTAATGAAAATCGCCATAACATTACCAAACGTGACGTCAAACTGGCGGCGATGGATCATGATTTTTATAAAAAAACTTTTTCAATTACCACCGCCTTTATGATTATGTTCTTTTTAGCATTAAGTTTAGCGTTTGCATCCATATTTTTAAAACCATATATCACACTGCAAAATCCGAGTGTTGACGCTTTACTGTCAATAGAAACCACACCTCAGTCAACCTTACCCGACGCCATCGTTTTAGCAGAGGAATCATTGTGAAGATAATCAGTTATTTAATCGGTATGACCATTTTATTATTGGGTTGCCAATCTCAAATGTTTTCGCAAAAAAAAATAGACGATCTATATGGTCTATCAACTGGGCATTTAAACCAACAACCGCAATCTGATAAAAGCCAGATACCTCAAATTGTGGCAAGCCCACCAATTTTGCAACAACCACAATTATTAAAACAGCAAGAAAAACACACAGTGGTTGTATCCAACGTGCCTATTAATGAGCTTTTATTTTCATTAGCTCGTGATGCAAAATTAAATTTAGATATTAATAATGATGTGACAGGCACGATTACTATTAATGCAATCGAACAACCATTAATTGCAATTTTAGATCGCATTGCAGATAACAGTAATATTATTTATTCCATAAAAAATGACGTTTTAAAAATAAGAATGGATACGCCTTTTATAAAAAACTACAGCATTGATTATATAAACATGAGCCGTACCAGCTCTAGTAATTCAACCGTATCCACACAAATAAACTCTACAGGACAAGGTGCGGGTGCAGAATCAAACAGCTCTGGTGGCAACAATTCGTCAACCGATGTAAGCAATACCAGTGACAATCAGTTTTGGCAAAGCATTGAAAACAATGTCGCTATGATTATTTCTGGTGATCAAGAAGATTCAGACAGTAGTGAATCCAATAACAACATCATCACAAATAGAGAAACAGGCATTTTAGCGGTGCGTGCAACCAATAAACAACATCGTGTGATCAGTGAATTTATAAATGAAATTTTACACAGCTCACAACGCCAAGTATTAATTGAAGCCACCATTGCTGAAGTCACTCTAAGTAAAGGCTATCAAGCGGGTATTAATTGGTCATTAGTAGGCGATCAGTTATCAGACACCATTACCAATGTGTCTCAATCTTTTATTGATACCTCTTTAACAGCAGGCTCAAACTTTACACTGTCACAAACCAATAACTCAGGCAGTGACTCCATTCAGTCAACATTAACCGCTTTAGAAACTTTTGGTAATGTCAGCATTATGTCTAGCCCCAAAGTGATGGCACTGAATAACCAAACTGCATTGTTAAAAGTGGTCGATAACTTGGTGTACTTTACAGTAGGGGTCAATATTGAAGCAGGCGACGATACTTCATCAGATGTGGTCACTTATGAAACAACCATACAGACTGTTCCTGTAGGGTTTGTTATGAGTGTCACGCCATTTATTTCGCAATCTGAAAACGTGACGTTAAATATTCGCCCTACTATTTCAAGAGTGATTGGCCAAGCTCGCGACCCTAATCCTGAACTTGCCCGTGTGGGTGTCATCAGCGAAGTGCCAATTATTCAAGTACGCGAAGTGGAGTCTATGTTAAAAGTAGCAACCGGAGACATAGCGGTCATTGGTGGTTTAATGCAGGACGAATCGTCAACTGGCGACAAAGGCATTCCTTTTTTAGGTCGCATTCCCATTATTGGCTCGTTATTTAAATATAAAGACGAACGAATTAAAAAGACAGAGTTGGTAATTTTTATTCGCCCAACTGTGGTGAATCAGGCAAATTTAAACGGGGATTTTAAACAATTTAATCAATATCTTCCTCTATCAAATTCTCAAACTAATTTAACCCCTACTAATTAGGAGAGAATCATGAGTATTTTATTAGATGCCTTGAAAAATGCAGCCCTAGAAAAGAAAAAAAGAGATGCATTGCTATCGGTGAATGAACCTGGGGCACAAAATAAAAACGAAGTTGATGATTCTATATCTGACGAAGAATCCATTAACTCATTTTTAAGTGAACAAGAATCCATTTCTAAACAAAACAACAATAAAAATAAATTAGAAAAACTCAGACATTCCGACCTTATTAAAGATCAGTTTTTAAGCCATATGGGCGCCCATAAAACACCGACTTTACCAGATGATATTACCGATCAAGATTTTGAAAGCCCTTCTCCAATTAAAACGGCATCCGCAAGTGCAGTCATTAATGAAAACTTGGTTAAAAGTGATATCGAACCTAAACAAGAAATGTTAGATGTAAAACAAGAATTAGAGACAGACATATCAACCGTTTGCGAGTTGCAATTAGAAAAAGAAGATCTTGATTTAGATGATCAATTAGAATTAAACGAAGAGTTCTCAATATTTTTAGATAATAAAAATAATGAAATTGAGGCTACACCAGATGACATAAATCATGATGTGACCTTTGATCAATCAAACATTGATGATACCCATAATGAGATCAAATCCATATCCATAGAAGCGCATAACGAACCGTTAGATTCAAACCAAAGCACATCAACTATTGAAATACATACAGAGTCCACTGGTGACTTAACTGAAAAAGAAACTCAAACACCTCAAATAGTAAAAGCTCCTTTACAAGACATTCAAGAAAACATCACTGATCAGGAAATTATTCAACCTGAAATAGATGAAGTTCCTGTAATGCCGACTAATGACGATGTTAGAAATGAGCGTAAACAACAATCTATTCGAGATCAAGAAAATCAAACAATCGCGTTCATCGACCTTAAAAAGAAAAACCTAAATAAAACTAGAAATAACAAAATTCAGTTAATAGCGATGTATTCATTAGGCATTATTGGGTTAGTGACATTTACAGGTTATCAGTATTATATCAATAACAGCATTGAAGTAGACACGCCCGTTATTGTTGTGTCAGATGCGGTTCAAAGCACCACTAAAAACCTACTGAATTCAAATGGTGTTGAAACCTCAACAATTCAGCCTGAATTAAATAATACCTATATTGAGCAATCAACCAATATAAAAGATGGTCCCAACACATTAAAAAGCAACACAAATACTGAAGTATTAGATTTACCAATTAAATCTAGTCAAATAGATCCAGTGACAGCTAAACCTGTTGCAGTTGTAAACACAGTTAAAAAAACCGTTATAGAAAATAACCCCGCCACTGTAAAAGTAAAAAAAACAATAAAAGCAACACCTGTCATTACTGCCCAACCTATTCAAACAAAAGCATTATCAATTAAACAAGAAACGATTTCCCCCTATCAAGATGCGATTTATACCGCTTATCAGTTTTACCAACTGGGTAATTTTGAAAACGCAAAACAACATTATTTAAATGCGCTATCCATTGAGCCTACAAGCAGTGACGCTCAGTTTGGTTTAGCGGGCATTGCCATGGCACAACAAAATTATTCAATGGCGATTGAGTATTATCAACAACGAATTAATATTCAACCAAATGACGCCCTTGCATTGTCAGGTATGATTTTAGCGGCGAGTAAATTTGAAAATATTAATAAATTAAAATCACAACTTAATGAAATATTATTTCAAAATCCTAAAGCGTCACATTTACACTTTATACAAGGCACATTACACGCAAGACAACAAAATTGGGTAGACGCGCAACAAGCCTTTTTTACAGCATGGCAGTACTCACCAGACAAAGCAGTCTACGCCTATAATCTGGCAATTAGTTTAGAGCAATTAAATTTACCCAAACAAGCATTGGGTTTTTATAAGCAAGCTCAATCCTTAGATGATCAAAGTAAACACTTTATAGACAGTGTTATTTTAACTAATCGTGTTACCCAACTGGTAAAAATCTATGAGTAATGCTCCTCGAATTGGCGACCAATTACTAGCGCGTGGTTTGATCTCCCAAGATCAAATTGATATTGCCGTTACAGAAAAAAGAAAGGTAAATAAACCACTTGGTCAAATCATTACTGACTTAGGGTTTGTGACCGAATCCATCATGCGCGATGTGTTAGGCGAAGTGATTGGTAATGACAGTATTGATTTAAAAACATTATTACCTGAAAAAGAAGCCCTAGATTGCATCCCAAAAAACATTGCACAAAAACATTCTGTGGTGCCTGTTAGTTATGACAAAGAAAACCATAATCTAGTGATCGCCATGGTCGACACATTAGATTTAATTGCACAGGAACGAATTCGTGCAGCCTTACCACGTGATATTGAAATTACGCCTGTGCTGTCAACCGAAGCGGATATTCGACAAGCCATTGATCAGTTTTATGGTTACGAATTATCTGTTAATGAAATTTTAAAAGAAATTGAAACCGGTGAAATTGATTACAACGCATTAGAAGCAGAAGGCGGTCAATACTCTCACCCGCTAGTGCGATTAGTGAATGCTATTTTGGCTGACTCCGTTAAAAAAGACGCATCGGATATTCACTTTGAACCCGAAGCTAACTTTTTAAGATTACGTTATCGAATAGATGGCGTATTACGTCAAATTAGATCATTACATAAAGATTATTGGTCGGCCATTGTGGTACGACTAAAAGTGATGGCGGGAATGAATATCGCCGAGACACGCACACCGCAAGATGGTCGTATTTCGTTGCGTATTTCTGGTAAGCCTGTTGATTTTCGTGTGTCGGCGCAACCCACCACCCACGGTGAAAATATTGTATTACGTGTACTTGATCGCTCAAAAGGCATTGTCCCATTAGAAAATTTGAAAATGGGTGAAGAGTCGTTTCAATTATTAAAATTATTAATGAATCGACCAGAAGGCATTATTTTAGTTACTGGCCCTACGGGTTCTGGTAAAACCACCACACTTTATTCGATGTTAAATTTTAGAAAATCCATTGAAGTGAATATCATGACACTGGAAGATCCTGTGGAATATCCAATGGATATGATTCGCCAAACCTCTATTAATGAAGTGTCTAAAATGGATTTTGCCAGCGGTATTCGCTCGTTAATGCGCCAAGATCCCGATATTATTTTAGTGGGCGAAGTACGTGACGAAGCCACCGCTGAAATGGCGTTTCGTGCTGCGATGACAGGTCACCAAGTATTTACTACTTTGCATACTAACTCGGCACTTGGTTCATTCTCGCGTTTAAAAGACATCGGTGTAAAACCCGACATCATGGCAGGAAATATCATTGGGATTATAGGACAGCGATTAATTCGAACATTATGCAAACACTGTAAAGAAGCAAAAACCACTGAAGAATATGAACAGGTTATTTTAGGTGTGAGTGATCCCATAACCATATACAGCGCAAAAGGCTGTGAGCTTTGTGATCAAACTGGATTTAAAGGTCGTTTATCAATATTGGAAGTTTTACAGGTTAACAGTGAAATTGATGAGTTAATTGCTAAAGGCGCCACCATGATTGAAATGCAACGCAAAGCCAAAAAAATGGGATTCAAAACCATGGCTGACAGTGGCATTGAGCGTATTATTGAAGGCGACACAACCATAGAAGAGCTTAATCGTGTTGTGGATTTAACAGCAAGGTTAAATCAAAATGAGTGAATATAAATACAAATCTATGGACGAATACGGCAAAAGCTTTGAAGGTCGAATGCATGCCAATAATGTGTTTGAACTTGAGGCGTTAATTAATAATCAAGATCAAGATTTAATTAATTATAAAGTAGTCAAACAACGCGCATTTCGATTAGGCGCCAGAAAATTAAATCGAAAAGACATCATCAATATGGTGGTGCAGTTAGAGCAATTAACAAAATCAGGTGTGCCGTTATTAGATGGATTATCCGATTTACGTGACAGCGCTGATGAAGGTTATTATCGAGATTTATTGTCTAGCTTAGTAGAGTCCATTCAAGGGGGTAAAACCTTTTCAGAGGCATTAAAAGATTTTGAAAATGATTTTGACCAAGTGTTTATTTCGTTAATTGAAATTGGTGAAGAGTCAGGTGAATTAGACAAAATACTTAAAGATATGGGTGCATCGTTACGCTGGATTGATGAGTTAATTTCAGCAACGGTTAAATTATTAACGTATCCAGCCATTGTGGGACTTGTTGTTTTAGCGGTGACTGGGTTTTTAATGGTGTATTTAGTCCCTCAAATATTACCGTTTATTTTAGAGATGGGTGGCGAAGTGCCCTTTCATACCAAAGCACTTATTATTGTGTCTGGGGTATTTATTAATTATTGGTGGGCGATTTTTATTATGCCCTTTATTATATTTTACACATTAAAAACAATGGGTAAACGCAGTAAAAAAGTAAAATACAGACTTGATTACCTTAAATTAAAAGCTCCTATTTTTGGTAATATTTTATTAAAAATAAAACTGGCTCGCCTTGCTAATTACATGTCACTTTTATATGCCTCAGGTATTAATGTATTACGAGCATTACAAATATGTGAAAACCTTATGGACAATGCGGTATTAGAAGAAGCATTACGTGAAGTGGGTAAAAAAATAAGAGACGGCAAAGGCATCAGTGACAGTTTTAAACAAACACAAATATTTCCACCTTTAGTCATTAGAATGGTAAAAGTAGGTGAAAGTACAGGTAACTTAGATGAGTCGTTATTAAACATCAGTTATTTTTATAATCGTGAAGTGCAAGGTGCCATTGACAAAATAGAGCCTGCTATATCGCCTATTTTGTCTGTGGTGATGGGGACATTATTAGGCTGGATTATGATGTCGGTTTTAGGGCCTGTTTGGGATGCCATTGGCAATATAGGATGATTAATGAAACGTAATTTTTTCATCACAAGCCATCGATTAAAAGTTTTTGAATGGCAAGGTTCCACCTTAATTGATTCGTTTGAATTTGAAAATGACGAACAAGGCCATATTGGATTTGAGCAATATATTCATGCAAGTGATGTGGTGCCTACTCAAATTTTATTAGAGCTTATTGAAGAAGATTTTTTAATTGTTAATGTGCCTTTTTTGCGAGGTAAAGATCGTAAATCCATGATTGAACGTATGACAAAACGTCACTATAGAAATGCACACTTTGTCTACCATCAAAAAATCCGTATATTAAAAGGGGACAGAAAAGAAGAAGAATTACTGTTTACTGCCATTACCAATGATGAATCGATCGATTCATGGATGGGTGTGATTGAAAAAAATAAAGTACCCGTCAGTGGCATTTGGTCTTTACCGATATTATGCGAAGAGTTAGCTAAAAAATTATTTCCAAAGAAAAAAAATTCACTCTTAATCTCGCGTCAAATTCGCTCAGCTTTTAGAGAAACCTACATTCGAGATGGCAAACTTATTTTATCTCGAATTGTAAGGCTCTCCCATGAAGATGTGATTTCAGAAACCGCTGAATCCTACATGGATCATAGTGTTGATAAGATAAAGAAATTTTTAACTAATAAACAGTATATTAAATACAATGATAATTTAGATGTTATTTGTATTTTACCTGACAATTTTATTGATGAAGCAAAAAGTCATTACATTGATAGCAAAGAATACACTTTTAGATTTTATGGATTGTCAGAAGTACAAAAAAAATTGTCGATCAAAACTCATGAAGTTTTGCATGCAGATGCTATTTTCTCTTATTTGTGTTCAACCCACCCTATTAGAGAAAACCCTTATGGTAACAAAAAAGATCAGGCTAACTATTTTGTTTACTCATTAAATAGATTTATTCACAACTTAAGTTACATGGGCAGTTTTGCTTTGTTTTTATCCGCTGTCAGCATTGGCACAATCAACAACAATATGAGCATAGAAACCAAAGAGTTAAAAAAAGAAAAAATCGCATTATCTAATGTTTATCAAGAGCAATACGATTTACTGCAAAATCAAATTGATACAGCACAAAAAGTGCAGCAACATATTTTATTTTCAAATCAATTACAACTGGAAGCGAATCAATCTTTAGAAAATGCATTTATTCCATTAAGTAATATTTTAAGTAAGCCTTCGTTTGAACGCATCAAAATCACAAATATTGCATGGGAAAAATTACACGGACTCTCATTGATTCAAATATTACAAGATGTCGACAAAGAGAAGTCTTCTAATAATGGAAATGGGTATTATGACCAACCCAATTACGACCAATACAATCTTCGTTACCCTATGCTTACTATTAAAGGGCGGTTAAACCAAAACAACTTAAGTTATCGACAAACTGTTTTGATCATGGACCAACTCACTGAACAGTTTAACAATAGTGATTTTATTGAAAAGCTTTGGTTAATTAAAGCCCCTGTTGATATCAGAAACCACGCTAATTTTTCAGATCAACAAGGAACCGATAGAAATCTTGTTTTTAAAGCGCTAGGTGCCGATAGTTTTGAAATACTTTTATTATTAAAAGGCACGCCATTTTTTGACCCAGAAGTGACGATCGATGAAAGTTTGGTAGGTGTCTATGAATAATATAATAAAAGAAATCAATTATAAAAAACATATTATAGGATTGTCTATATTATCTACTTCCTTTGTTTTTTTGATTTTTTCATTATATTTTTTTATAGGCACTTACAAAGAAAATAAAGATCAAAAAACCAGAGTAGCTTCCCAAGTGCATATCAATGAACAAGCGGTATCTCAATTAGAGTTATTCAATGAGTATTACCCGCGTTATTTAGAATTAAAAAAACAGGGTTTAATAGGCCAAGGTAATCGATTGCAATGGCTAGAAACCCTTAAGACTGCATCAGAAAAATACAATATACCGGCATTAAATTTCACATTAGAGCAGTCTTCGCCTTCGGATTCACTTATTGATTTATATGAAAACCCTGAAGTGTCTTTTCAAACTGCCATTATGAGTTTGAACTTTCAAATATTACATGAAGGGGATTTTTACCATTTGGTACAGTATTTACACAATAATGCCGATGGATTATTTAGTGTAGAAAGTTGTGAATTACGCTTAGTTAATGAATTTAACTATTCAGGCATGGCGGGTAGTTGTAAATTAAAATGGTTTTATTTAGAAGATTTCACAACACAATGGACAACTTTGTAGGTGGATTATGAATCAATT
The DNA here is from genome assembly GCF_045862395.1 of Marinicellulosiphila megalodicopiae. NCBI lineage: Bacteria > Pseudomonadati > Pseudomonadota > Gammaproteobacteria > Oceanospirillales > Marinicellulosiphila > Marinicellulosiphila megalodicopiae. The sequence continues at coordinate 1,197,349 of NZ_AP023087.1, read as the reverse complement.
ATTTAAACATCTTCATTTGGTTATATTTGTTTTTATATCAACACATGCATTAAGTGCTGAAAACACATCTTGGGATACGCCTTTTTCTAAATTATTTACATCCAAACAAGAGCGCGTTATTTTAAACGCAACAAGAAGTGATTTTTATGGTGAGTTTTCTGGCTCGCCAGTTAATTCTGAATCTAAAAAAGAAATTATCGATAAATTTCAAACTGAAACAAGCGCACCTGCTCAGGATATTATTGTATCTGGCATGATCATCCGCGAAGATGGCACTAAAGTGGTTTGGATCAATGGCAAACGCGTTGATAATCAGACTAATAAAGATCACAACGTTACGTTTTCATCTGATGAATCAGAAGTATTAATTAAAGAATTAGCGAATAAAAAAGTACTCAAACCTGGTCAAATATGGAGTGCTAATAAAAACCAAGTGGTGGAATCGTACTTATATGAAAGAGTGATTCCTAAAAACGACATTAAACCTGAATCAATGAAAGATGAAAAATTTGATGACTTAAAAGATGACTATATAGATGACTACATAGATGACTACATAGATGATATAGAAGACGAAAAACCCATATCCAACTCAAGTTTACAAACATTAGAATTAATTAAACAAACAAACGATACCACTCGATTATTATTACAAGATAATTAAGTGACTATTATGAATAATACAATACACACTCTAAACAACCAAAAAGGCATCGCGTTACTTGCCATGTTAGCGGTAATAATGATTATTTTTACTGGTGCTATCATTACATCTGTTTCACTCAATAGACAAAAAATAGATCAATCACAGGTGTATTCAAAAACCATTTCTAATATCCAAAAAGAAATAATTGGATACGCAATTAATCAATCTACTCCTGGTTTATTGCCCTGCCCTGACATCAATGGCGATGGCATTTCTGACTTACAAGGATCAAATTGCACGAGAAATCTAGGATATTTACCTTATGTCACACTGTCCGCTGAGCGAATTTTAGATTCCTCTGGCGCCGTTTTATGGTATGGGGTTGATCCACAATACACGCGAATAATCACTGGGGTTAATTTAAATTCGTCTTTAGATTCAAATATTTTTGTTGATAATCAATCGGTTGCTTTTGTTTTATTAAAAGCAAATACCCCAGTTAATAATCAAGTGCGCTCTAACAATAATCCAATCAATTATTTTGAAGATATCAATGCTAATAATGATTTTACTCAATTTATTAGCACCTCAACCAATACCGATTTTAACGATGAAATATTCAGCGTGTCTTTAACTGACTATTGGCGACATGTTGAATCGTTTGTAGGGGCTAACGTCAAACAATCTTTATTAACTTATTATAATCAACCTAGTTGCAATGAATTCCCTTGGGCGTCAACTCAAACCGCATCGCCTTTTGATAGTGACATCAATACTGAGTTTGGATTTTTACCTACCGACCAAGCCAATGCCTTTGCAAATGCGGCAGGCTGTCCTACAAGTTTAAATTTACCTTTGTGGGTGCAAAGGCACTGGCAAGCTCAATTGCATTATGTGTTTTGTGGGCCAAGTGGGAATCAATGTATTTCGTTAGTTAATGCTAAAACGCTCTCTGCAAATTCAATCATCCTTTTACCTGGTAATCCATTAAGCGGACAAAATCGCCCAAGTGCTGCAATGGTCGACTATTTTGAAAGAGACAATAATGATTTAGATGCCACCTTTGAGTTTTCTTTATCACGTCATTTAGATTCAACTTTTAATGATCAGCTGATCATTGTCTTGGAGTAATGTTATGAATTTCAAAAATAACCAAGGGTTTACGTTAGTTGAATTAGCCATAGTTTTAGTGGTGGTGGGTTTATTATTGGGCAGTATTTTAGGACCATTAAGCGCGCAACAAAAAAATAAAAATATTAAAAAAACAGAACAACTTTTAAATGAAATACACGATGCAATTATTGGTTACAGTGCCATTAACGGTTTTTTACCCTGCCCTGCCACTGCTGCATCAAATGGCCTAGAATCCAGAACTGCTGGAGCAGGTTCTTCCTGTACCACTGAACATGGGTTTGTGCCTGCTGTTACGCTGTCTATTAATGGCCAATTTGATAGCAACCAACAATTAATTGATTACTGGGCATCGCCTATTCGATATAGCTTGAGTGATGTCAATGCTTGGCAGTTTGCAACGGGCCTTTCTTTAAACAATCAAACCTCACCTTTTAACGTGTGCACAAACTCAACATGCACAGTTGGTAATGTGGTTGCGCAATCGGTGGTGGCTGTTATTTTTTCTGTAGGGCCTGATCGTAATATTTATAATTCTGCCGATCAGTTAGAAAACCTAGATGCTGATAATGTATTTATTTCTAAATTTCCTACAGAGCTTACCGGGTCTGAATTTGATGACATTGTAAGCTGGATTTCACCTAATTTATTAATGTTGCAATTTATTCAAACAAATTTATAAATTGTAACTACTCTTAAGTGAACGACTATAAATTGCGAGAAAGTACTATGAAAAATATATCCCTGAACAAGCAATCTGGTTTCACACTTGTTGAAATTGCCATTGTATTGGTAATTATCGGCCTGCTATTAGGTGGCGTACTTAAAGGCACCGAGTTAATTGAGAATTCAAAAGTTAAAAAAGGCGTGAACGATATGAATTCAATTGCCGCCGCTTACAATGGTTATATTGATCGTTACCGAGCAATTCCTGGTGATGATGGTAACTTAGCAACGATTCAAGCTCGCGGTGGTTCATGGGCTAACGTGACACAAGCGGGCAACCGTAATGGTATTTTAACCGCTGCGATTAATGATACATTTGATGGAGGTGGAGAGCATGACAATTTTTGGCAGCATTTAAAAGCATCTGGGTTTATTACCGGTGAAGTTGGAAGCCAAGATACAGCTGCATTACCAAGAAATGCATTTGGTGGATTAATTGGTATTACTACAGGTGTAATTAATGGTGATTTAGGTGGATTGAAAGTGTGTTTGAATTCTGTAAACGGAAAAGCGGCGATGTCATTAGACAACCAAATGGATGATGGCAATGGCGCAACGGGTTCATTTCGTGCAACACTCGATGCTGGAGGGAATGCACCAACACCACCAGCTACAACGGTATTAGCCGCACCTTATAGTGAAGCAGTCTTATATACAGTTTGTATGAAAATCTAGATTATTTAATATATTGTTTAGACACATGGACGTGTTTAATAGCACTTTTTCACAACTGTATTTTTGAAAATAACTATTAAAAAAATATTATTATTTTAAGCACCGCCCTCTTGGTTCATTCGCCTCAACCAATACAACATCTGAATGTAAAAACTGCGCCGCCTTTGCAGACTCAACTACTTTTGATTGAGTACGTTCAATCATTTCAGATTCAAAATTTTTCAAAACTGTTTCTCTTATACCCTTCTCTCGCCAATTAGATTCAGGTCGGCAACCTCTTTTTATTGCACGCCCAAGCGCTAAAGCATCTAATAATGCTTGATTCGCTCCTTGCCCTTTAAACGGACTCATCGGATGAGCGGCGTCACCAATTAATGTGGTATTACCTGCTTTTTCAAATTGATTTGATTGCAACAACTCCCGATCATAAACAGGATATCCAGAAACCAAATCAGTTTGAGTGGCTTTTAATATTTGAGGAATGGGATCATGCCATTGGCATTTTTTTAAGGATTCTTGTTTAAGAACAAGTGCGCCTTTTGCACTTAATATTTTTGCTTCAGTTTCATGCATTGGAAAACTTAATTGCCACATCACAGATTGTTCGTCATAGGGCATGATATAAATACGTTCTTTTCCATTAGCACTTTGAAATACGGTCGATCCATTTAATAACGTTCGATCATCACATTGGATATTATCTAACTGACAAATTCCTAATATCACAATACAACCCAAATATTTCAGAGGAGACTTTTGATCATCAAATAATTGTTTTCGAACGCAACTTCGAATGCCATCAGCACCTACGACAAGATCTGCAGTGGAATGTTTTATTTGGCCGCCCACTTCAAATCGTAATGAGATTGAACTGTCTTTATTGCGTTCAAAATCAAGTAATTGATGCCCCCATTTAATGGTTTCATTTGCTCCTAATTGCTCAATTAACGCCGAGCGCAGTGATTGTCTTGATATATGAATATTTGTTCGATTCACTGACGCTTTAATATTTGCTGGATCTAAATCATTCACCCCCCAATCACCAATTATTTTACCATGGGTGTCATGCACAACATGACGTGTGGATATTACTGCTTGCTTTAACCCGCTAATACCCAACCCTTGTATTTCACGACTTGCTTGTTGTAATGTTAATCCATAACCCTGTGCACGTGCAGTAAACTTGACATCACGCTCATATAACGTAAAGGGAATATCACGATGCAAACACGCCACAGCTAACGCCACTCCACCAATACCTCCCCCTATTATTGCAACATGTGGATAATCATTTAGAGGTTGGTTTTGTTGCGATTCAGGATTATTTTTAACCTTCACCAAACCCGATCCATGACAATTATTACAAGGCTCTAAATGCCCTTTTGGCTTAATCGGTCCATTGCCTTTATGGTTTGATTGTTCAAATTTTAACAATTCACGCTGATAACGTAGCTTCACTTTTTTGCGAATACCTTTATTGATTTTGCTGGTGCCTCTGCAAATTTGGCAAATGCTCCACTGGATAGACTCAGAATTGTTTGACTCTTGATCACTTGAATGGGTACACACGTATTTAAGGGCCTTTTTCAGAATTGACAATACATTTTAGCGGCATGATAAATCAGCTTATTGTTAATATTATAACTTATACCTACATTTAACAGAGAGTTAAAAACCAAACTTAAGCCTAAATCAACTTTGTTGAGTGTCGAAAAGTCGAGCATTGTGGATTTGTCAAATAATCTGTCCACATTTTCTGTGGATAACTGTGTTTGTAACAAGTTTTTAAAAGCATTGATTACTTCTAGAGTAGTATAATTCCAATTGTTTACTTTATAACCACCACTGTAAAAAATGATATAAAACAATAAGTTAAACCCTATAAGTGTCTATTTTTTATACTATTAGAATTAAAAAAACAATAATAGTGGCTATGTTTTGAATTCCTACTGCTCTGAATGTAACTATCTGATTTTAGAGAATCTAAAGATTCAAGTAAATTCTAGAAATTAAGGCGACTGTTTCTTCAAAATCGACCACATAGAAGGGCAATATTTAAACAACAGTAATAATTTAAAACATAAGCTAAATATTAGTTCGAATTATTTTTATACCCATGCAACTAAATGCAACCTTATGATATATGAGCGTTTGTTTTTTTTATTTAAAAAATCCTAAAGAATTGCTTCAATTTATTCCCTGCCCATTCATATCAAGCTCAAAGCGTATATAATAGCGTTACTTTTTTATCGGCCATGATCATCGTGAAACTTTTATTCATCCTATTTAGCCTTATTATCTGCTGGACAGCCTATCAACCACGAACATCAGATGAATTCACTCCTTCACTTACTGATTCCATTGCATTTACTGATGAAGTATTTTTTCAATCGACGCAACTGGGTTTGGATGTTTGGCCTGCACTTCATAGCTCTAATGTGATTGAGTTACATAACCAAGATTTATTAGTGTCTTGGTTTGCAGGTACCCGTGAAGGTCACACTGATGTGGGGCTATATACCCAACGATTTACACACGACACCCAAACATGGGATGCGCCATTTTTAGTCACCAACAGGCAAAGAACCAGTGTTGATTTAAACCGATACATAAAAAAAGTGGGCAATGCTGTTATTACTGAAATACAGGACAATCATTTAATGATGATTTATGTTTCGGTCAGTGTTGGCGGTTGGGCCACTAGCCAGTTAAATGTTATGCACTCTTATGATAATGGCTTTAGCTGGAATCAGGCACAACGCATAGTTACAACTCCATTTTTTAATATCAGTACTTTAGTACGTGCACATCCTATTTTAAATCAACAAAATGAAATATGGTTACCAGCTTATTATGAGCTAGCCCAAACATCCAGTCAGATAATAAAACTAGACACTGACAATAACATTCATTTTATTCAAGGCATAAAATCACCCAATGAAGCCTTAGCGCCTGTTTTGGTTATACAGGACAATCATAACATTCAAGTACTTCAACGCCCTAAACCCGCTGGTAATATTCAAGTGGCGCAAATCAATTTAAATAATTCAGGTATAAAAGTTAATGACTTTCAAAACCCTGTATTTACCAATCCAAATGCGTCTATTGATGTCATTTCAATTACACAAAATTTATGGTTAATGGCTTACAATCCTTTAGATTTAAAACGCCAAGCGTTAGGACTTGCTATAAGTGTTGATCAAGGTAAAACATGGATGCACAAAAAATGGGTTGAAAAACGTGTAACCAAACCTAAAAGTAAAAAAATTGAGTATTCGTACCCAAGCTTAAAAATGAAAAAAAATGGCGACATCGCATTAAGTTATACACATAATCGAAAAAGTATTTATTTAGTTGAATTTAATTTAGCTTGGCTATTAAGTGAGGATGCATCATGATTTTTAGTTGGATTATTTTTTCGTTTTTAATCAAAACATTTCATACAAAACTGCCCTTATTATGGTTAATTGGTATGTCTGCCATTGTCTGTTTTACACCTATATACATGGGAAATTCGTTATCTTTTTTCTTAACGGGATGGTTCTCTCAACTATCCATATTAAGTGTCATTTTTTATGTTTACTGGTTATTTGATTGGCGAATTGCATTAGACCCTAAAAAATTATTACACTTTAAATTAAGTATAATTATGTTAGGGGCGTTATTGTACGGGATGTTTTTATTTTCAAATCAATATTCGTTATATGCATTGGGTTTTGGAAATTTCAATACGCTTCTGATTTGTTTTTTAATACTCAGCTTATGTGTAATATTTAATTATTGGTTTATGTTTTTTTGCTTAATATTGACTATTATTTTTTATACACTGAACAAACTTGAAAGCCAAAATTTATTTGATTATTTGATTGATCCTTTTTTATGGTTGATCCTTCCTTTTAGTTTAAAATTTAATTTCTGGAGACGCACAAATGAATCTCAAACTGATTAGTACAGCTGCCATTTTAGCGACCAGTGTTCTTGCTTGCAAAACCAATTTTCAGTCTCAACAAACCACATCGGTTACAAGCAATCGCGCACAGACTATGGAACAAAAAGTAGCAGCCCTTGTAGCTTCCATGAGCCTTGCTGAAAAAGTCGGTCAAATGACTCAAGCTGATATCCCAAATATTACTGCCGCCCAAGTTAAAGAGTTTCATTTAGGTAGCGTATTAAATGGCGGAGGATCCAAACCTTATAATAATCCGCGAGCCAGTATTGAAGATTGGCTAACCTATGCTGACGGATATTATGAAGCGTCAATATCTAAAGAAAACGGCCGAATCGGTATTCCTATTATTTGGGGCACCGATGCGGTTCATGGACACAACAATGTCATTGGCGCAACGATATTTCCCCATAACATAGGCTTAGGAGCAGCTAATAACCCAGAACTAATGCAAAAAATTGGTGAGATTACAGCACTTGAAGTTCGCATTACAGGGCAAGATTGGACCTTTGCCCCGACATTAGCCGTGGCTCGAAACGATCGCTGGGGCCGCACTTACGAAGCGTATTCCGAAGACCCAAGTATTGTAGTGAACTTAGCTGATGATATTATTCGTGGTATTCAAGGTGACAACGATTTTAAAACCAACACTCTTGCTGGCAACCACATTCTTGCTGACAACCACATTATTGCAACAGCAAAACACTTTGTGGGTGACGGCGGTACGTTAAATGGTGATGACCAAGGTGACAATCAATCTACCCTCCAAGAATTAAAAGACATCCATATGCCTGGGTATTTGCCTGCTATTAATGAAAACGTTCAAACGGTTATGGCGTCGTATTCAAAAGCATTAGGCGAAAAAATGCATGGCAACAAACTATTGTTAACTGACGTTTTACGCGGCGAATTAGGTTTTGATGGATTTGTGATTGGCGATTGGGACGGTCATGCTCAAGTAGAAGGTTGCAACACTAAGTCTTGCCCTCAAGCCATTAACGCAGGCATCGATATGATGATGGTACCTAATGATTGGCAAGGATTTATTGAAGGAACGATCAAAGATGTGAAATCTGGCAAAATCACTATGGCGCGTATCGACGAAGCGGTCTCACGTATTTTAACCGTAAAAATGCGTATGGGTATGTTTGAGCAAACCAAACCGTCATTACGTCCTTATGCAAACAAAACTGAATTATTAGGTTCTGCTGATCACCGAGCAGTTGCACGCCAAGCTGTGCGCGAATCATTAGTGTTGCTTAAAAACACCAATGCAATATTACCTCTAGAGCGAAACTTAAATGTATTAGTGGCGGGTTTATCAGCAGACAGCATGCGCAACCAAACAGGTGGCTGGACAATAGATTGGCAAGGTAATGTAGGATCAAATTCAGACTTTCCAAATGGAAGTACCATTTTTGATGGGATTGAAAAGCTAGTCACAGATGCAGGTGGCCAAGCTAAATACAACCGCATTGGCGCATTTAAACCCGATGAAAAGCCCGATGTAGTAATTTATGTATTTGGCGAATCGCCATACGCTGAAATGATGGGCGACCGCGATGAATCTGGCATTATTCAAGGCAGCCAAGACGGCATAACAATGATGTACCAAGAGCGTGTAAAACGTGATTTAAAAGCATTAACCCGCTTTAAAGAAGCTGGCATTCCTGTTGTGGGAATTTTTGTATCAGGCCGACCGATGGTATTAAACCAAGAAATTGAACAAATGGATGCCTTTATAGCGGCATGGCTTCCTGGTAGCGAAGGTAATGGCATTGCAGAAGTGATATTTAAAAATAATGCAGGTGAAGTGAATTTTGATTTTAAAGGTAAGCTTTCTTTTAGCTGGCCAAAAAACCCTACTGATGCTGAATTAAATGTGGGAAACGATGTTTATGATCCACTGTACCCCTTTGGTTATGGGCTTAATTATTTGATGAATGGTTATTGAATGATTTGAGTTTAATAAAACACTCAAATCAATCAAGTGGATAATTATGAACTAACACTGGTCATTCAGCCAAAATTCATTGTTTGTCTACTATAATGACTTATTAATTGATGGCTTATTAAATGATGGCTTATTAAATGAAGATTTTTGCCTTACCTGCTAGCGTTCGCCAAACAAGTTAAGTTGGCGAAATTATCAAGCTACAACTAGGTTAAACACTTAAAACCATGTGAGAATTATGATTAAACCAAACAAAATATTTTTATTATTACTGATTATTGTTTCAAGTTTTGCAATAGCAGAACCCGAACTGTATTACAGCAAAGTGCTAGCTAAACAGCTTAAAAAACAGCCATGCACAAATGAAAATTTACCGTTATCAAAAGAAATCCAAGTAAAAGAAGCCATTGAATGCGATTACAAAGGTATGGAAGTAATTAAAATGGATTTTGAAGATAAAAACGAAAAGATCGTGACAGTTAAGTTATACGCAAAAGGTGAAATGAAACACATTATTGTCGATTTTGAGACAGGACTAACTATAGACCCTGAAGATAAATAATGAGTATCCTAAAATTTTATAGTTGATAAAATTAATACAAAAGCGAACAACTTTTTAAAATAGCCCTAGAATATTGATAGGGCTTTTTCTTTGATAATAACAAACACTTCAATTTTATTAAAAATTCACTTTTTCTAATTCCCTCGACTGAGTTCAGCTAAAGTTCATCCAAAAAGACTAAACTGATAACATACTGTAAAGCATGTTATTGCATCAGTGAGCCGAAATTGGCACACTTACCTAACTTTCAAGCAATTAGGGCCATTATGAAAATCTATAGTTTATTATTTTTGGCAACCTTTTCTAGCTGGGCATTTGCCGAACCAAAGGTTGTGTACGACCAATCACTTAGCAAAACGCTTAAAGTTCAACCTTGCACCCAAGCTGACTTACCATTGATTAATGAAGCTGAGGTAATTAAAGCGATACAATGTGATTATCCAAAAATGGAAATAATCAAATTCAAACGCAGCCCAAACGATAGAGACACCGCTGAAGTGAAACTTTATAAAAAGGGCCAATTAAAAGTAATTAAAATCCATTTTTCAACAGGTTTAACCATCGTTGCACAAGAGGAACAATAAACATGCGTGTATTAGTTGTCGAAGACGAACCAAGACTAGTAGAAGCGTTAAAACAAGTTTTAACAAAAAATAAATACGCGGTAGACATAGCTATGAACGGCCGTGACGGTTTATTTCACGGACGTGAATACGACTATGATGTTGCGATTGTTGATTTAGGGCTACCTGAAGTAAATGGCATTGAATTGATTCGAACATTACGAGCCGAAGGCAAAACCTTCCCTATTATTATCTTAACTGCACGTTCCAACTGGCAACAAAAAGTAATCGGTTTAGAAGTAGGCGCCGATGATTATTTAGTGAAACCTTTTATTAATGAAGAGTTAATTGCCCGATTAAACGCATTAGTGCGACGCAGTGCAGGAAGCGCGACACCAATAATTGAAGCAGGCGCAATCAGTTTAGATACCGCTAAAAAAGTTGCAAGCGTTAATGGCGAAGAAATTGAATTAACGTCTTATGAGTACAACACTTTAGAGTATTTAATTCTAAAAAAAGACAAAGTAATTTCTAAAGTTGAATTGACCGAGCATTTATATGATCAAGATTACGATCGAGATAGTAACGTCATTGAAGTATTTGTAGGTCGATTACGTAAAAAACTTGATCCAACCGGTGAGTTAAAACCCATTACCACGGTTCGTGGACAAGGTTATCGAATCAATTATTAATTGTCCTTAAAGACTCTTTAAAGGCTGCGTCAATGAGTAAAATTTTTAATTCATTACAATCAAGGCTGTTAATTTCAGCCTTTTTTTTGTTAATAATCTTTTGTATTTCAACAGGTTTTGCTTTAAACAAAGCACTGTATAATTCAGTGATTGCAAGTGGCACCGACACGCTACACGAACAAAAAATTAATATTTTAGAACTCTCTGAAATCAGAGATAACAATATTTATTTACCCTTACGCCCAATTGGATTACTTGCATTTAATGATGAAAATTCATCAATCTTTGGTTTAGCCTTTGATGACAAAGACAGCCTTGTTTGGAAAAGCTGGTCCTCACGATGGGTGCCGGATTTAGATAATTTTACAAATAATTTTGACCCCTCAGTTGAAGCAGGTACGTTTCAAGATTATTTTTATATCAACGAATTAGTCACCAATACAGATTTAGCAGGCAATCAAGTCACGTTTCGACTTGTTGTATTTCAATCTTTAGAAAATTTCAATATTCAACAACAAGCATTTCGCAAACAAATGTACGTATGGCTTGCCTCACTAACTGTATTTTTATTATTAGTACTTGGTACGATTATTTTTTGGGGACTTAAACCATTGGGCAAAGTGGCCATTGATTTAAAACGCATTAAACAGGGTAAATCTGAATTTTTACTAGGTAAGTATCCAAGCGAAGTTGAACCTGTAATCACTAATTTAAACGCGTTAATTGAAGCAGAACGCGCGCAACGTGAGCGCTACAAAAAAACCCTAGGGGATTTAGCCCATAGTTTAAAAACCCCTCTAGCTGTCATGAACTCACTTGAAGTGGCAGACAAACAATCGATTATCCATGAACAAATTAAACGCATGGATGACATCATTAGCTATCAATTAAACCGCGCGGTTATTTCTCACAAAAACAAAAGCATCACCCAAATTGATATTTTTAGTAGCGTAGAGCGTATTGTGAATGCTTTGAATAAAGCATATCAAGACAAAGGCGTTAAAATTGACGTCGCATTTGATCACTGTATGGTTCCTATTAATGAAGACGATGCTATGGAAGTATTTGGAAACTTAATTGAAAATGCATTTAAATACACCGACAATCAAATTAAAATTTCCTGTAATGAAGCAAGTGATGTGACGCAAATCATCATTGAAGATAATGGACCAGGTATTGCACAAGAAAGCAGACAGGTAATTTTACAACGAGGGGAACGTGCTGACACTCAACAAACTGGGCAAGGTATTGGATTGTCTGTGGTTGTGGATATATTATCATCCTATAATGCAGGGATTAGCATTGAGCAGTCTGATTTGGGTGGCGCTAAGTTTGTTATGAGTTTTTAAACATTATAATTTAAAGTAAGCTTGCGATTGTTGATCACAAGCTTTTAAGCATAAAAATTAAAAAACGTATTTCACCCCTGCTATTGCGCTTGAGGATAATATAAACAAACTATCCTCCACTTCACTGTAATCGATAAAATTCAGAATATTCAATTGCACATCCACAAAAATCGAAAGATGATTCAATAAATATAAATCGGAACCAATTAATAATCCTCTTGCATTTAACATATCACCGTTTCTTTGCGAGATACCGTACTTCAGTTTTAAATCACTTGATAATTTAACTTGATCAAAAAGAGGAGCCTTTAGTTTTATCCCTGCATACATATTAGCGGAATATACATTTGTGATTTGATTGTCATAAAAATCTTGAGAATGAATCAATGCAATATTTACAATTGGATCAATTAAACGAGATACAGAGCGTACTCCTATCAAAATAGAAGTTGAACTTAGGTTTGTGAAATCAGGTCGATCAATATTAAAGTGATTATGGGAAAATTGAGTAAATAGGTTTTTATTAATTAAATAGCCTGCATTAATATTAATACCAAAAGAATCTTCTTCAGAGTTGTAATTATTCTCTTTTAATAATGAATAAATACCTCCGACTATTTCTACACTAGATAATCTTACATCCCCCAACCCTATATAATTATAAAATACTGAATCTTCCGATTCATATTGATTGAACTTTGAAAATGCATTTTGAAACACAAACAAACAGACACACAAAACAATATACTTCATGATAATACTCCTAGTAATTAGGCGATTGAATCGCCTATTTATACAATTTAAATTAGTTATAAAAGGTTAATTTATATTTCATCAACCATTAATTCAGCACTTAACGATTCAAGGGCACCTTCGATTTGATCAAAACCAACCCCTGGTGGCATTTGAATATCTAAAACAGCGCTAAACATCAATTCAGCACTCATGGGTGCCATATAACATTTAGTATGCAGCTCAAGAATATTCACATTCAAAGATGCGAGTGTTGCTGTCACTTCTTTTACAATGCCTTTTCTGTCGTGGCTTGTGATTTCAATTTTAATCCCTTCAAGCGATTCAGTTTTAGCTTGAGCCATTTCGCATTGAACTAAAATACCATCCGCTTTTAAGTCTGATAATTTTTTAGTGAGCTCATCCACATTTGAATCAACGCAGTTAATTTTGATAATACCAGCAAACTTACCTGACATATGAGCTAAACGACTGTCTAACCAATTGCCTTTTTCACTTGCTACGATATCTGACAATTTCTCAACAATACCGGTTTTATCATCAGCCATGACCGTTAAAATCATTTCCATTTTTTATTCCTCAGTGAGTTGTTTAATGTTCTTTTTCATCGCGCTCTGTTTTAATTATTAAAAACAGAGCAATATTTATAAATCGAACCACATCAAGTAGCTTTGATTACTTAAAAAATCGTGCAGAACAAGGCGGGAAATGTGAGCTTACACATGTAAGTGATCATTTCCCAACGCAGTAATGCGCGATTTTTCAAGTGATATGTGCGCTACGACTCGTAATCTTCAATAGCGGGACAGGTACAGAACAAATTACGATCGCCGTACACATCATCAATTCTTGAAACCGTTGGCCAGAACTTATTTTCTTTTAAGTATGGCGCACCGAACGCTGCTTGTTCGCGAGTGTATTTATGATCCCAGTTATCGTTAAGCACTTGTTGCTGTGTATGCGGTGCAAAACTTAATGGGCTGTCAGTTAATTCAATTTTACCTAAATGGATGTCTTGAATTTCTTGTTTGATTGTACGCATGGCTAAAATAAAACGATCTAGCTCGCCTTTGCTTTCACTTTCTGTCGGCTCAATCATAAAGGTTCCGGCTACTGGGAAACTCATGGTTGGTGCGTGGAAACCAAAATCCATTAAACGTTTGGCGATGTCTACTTCTGTTACACCTGTTTGCGCTTTAATTGGACGTAAATCGATAATACATTCGTGTGCTACCCAACCTTCTGTGTTGCTGTATAAAATTGGATAATCTTCTTTTAATTCTTGTGCTAAATAGTTAGCGTTTAACAATGCATTAGCCGTAGCAAACGGTAAACCGTTTTGACCTAAAGATGCGATGTACATCCAAGAAATAGGCAAAATACTGGCACTACCAAAGGCTGCTGCACTGACTGCACCATTACCGACACTGGCATCGTCAATGGGTGTCACGCTGTGGTTAGCAACAAACGGCGCTAAGTGCGCTTTCACACCAATTGGGCCCATGCCAGGTCCGCCGCCGCCATGTGGTATAGCGAAGGTTTTATGTAGGTTCATGTGAGAAACATCGGCACCTAGTTGCGCAGGTTGTACAAGACCAACCTGTGCATTTAAGTTTGCGCCATCCATATACACTTGACCGCCGTGTTCATGAATTAAAGCAAAAATTTCTTTAATGCCTTTTTCATATACACCGTGAGTCGATGGGTACGTTGCCATTAAACATGACAGGTTATCCCCTACTTCTAATACTTTTGCTTTTAAATCTGCAAAATCAACATTACCTAAATCATCACATTTACTAACGACTACTTTTAAGCCTGCCATTTGAGCAGAGGCTGGGTTAGTACCGTGAGCAGATTGTGGAATGATACAAACGTTACGCTGTGGCTGTCCATTTGCTTCATGGTATTTTTGAATGGCTAATAAACCTGCATATTCACCCTGCGCACCTGAGTTAGGTTGCATACAAATTGCATCAAAACCGGTAATGGCTTTTAAGTAATCCGTTAAGCTGTCAACTAATGCTAAGTAACCTTTGGTTTGATCTTTTGGCGCAAACGGATGCATGTTTGAAAATTCAGGCCAGCTTACAGGTTGCATTTGTGATGCTGCGTTTAATTTCATGGTACAAGAACCCAGTGAAATCATACTGTGATTTAAGGCTAAATCTTTATTTTCTAAGGATTTTAAATAACGCATCATTTGAGTTTCGCTGTGATGCGTATTAAATACTGGATGAGTTAAAATATCATCTTGACGTAAAACTGAATTATCTAACGTTGCAAACGCCTCAAAACTTTCTATTAATGATTCACCATTAATAGAATGAGGACCCACAAATAATTCAGCTAAATCTAAAATGTCTTCAACTGTGTTTGTTTCGTTAAATGACACGCTGATTTTAGAGCCTGACAAATAATTTAAGTTAATTAATTTTTCACTAGCCTGTTGTTTAATGGCATCAATACGATCGCCAACATTCACCGTCACTGTATCAAAAAATTGTTCGTGCTGAATTTTTAAACCGCTATCACGCAAGCAATGTGCAAACAAATTCGCTAATGCATTAACACGTTGAGCAATGGTTTTTAATCTAGCTGGACCGTGGTAAATCGCAAAACTCACCGCCATGTTTGCAAGTAACACCTGCGCAGTACAAATATTTGAATTCGCTTTTTCGCGGCGTATATGTTGTTCACGAGTTTGCAACGCCATACGCAATGCAAAGTTACCGTCTGTGTCTTTTGACACACCAATAATACGGCCAGGTAAATTACGTTTAAACGCATCTTTTGTTGCAAAAAAGGCCGCGTGTGGACCACCAAACCCCATTGGTACACCAAAGCGCTGAGAGTTACCCAACACCACATCGGCACCACATTGCCCTGGAGATTTAAGCGCCATTAACGCTAACAAATCTGTTGCCACTGCCACCATACAATTGTTTTGATGTAACGCTTCAATCAAATCTGTTGGATCTTGTACCTGTCCTTCTTTACCTGGGTATTGCAATAACGCGCCAAAATAATCGCCGTCTTTTGCTTGTTCCCAATTACCCACAACCACTTCAAAACCAAAACCCGGCGCACGAGTTTTAACAACGTCGATGGTTTGAGCAAAACATTGTTCGTCAATAAAAAACACGTTTGATTTATTTTTACGATTAGCACGCTTAATCATCGACATGGCTTCAGCAGCTGCTGTTGCTTCATCTAATAATGATGCGTTTGCCATTTCCATACCGGTTAAATCCACAACCATTTGTTGATAATTTAACAAACACTCTAAACGACCTTGAGCGATTTCTGGCTGATAAGGTGTATAAGCCGTATACCAACCCGGATTTTCAAACAAATTACGACCAATTACTGGTGGCGTAATGCACTCATAATATCCCTGCCCGATATAATTTTTCGCCAATTTATTTTGCTTAGCGATATCACGTAACACATCCATTGCCGCAAATTCACTTTGTGCAGGGTGCATATTTAAAGGAGCCGAAATTCGGATATCGCTAGGAATGATTTGATCAATCATCGCCTCTAAGCTGCTAACACCTAAACGCTCAAGCATGATTTGGCGCGCATCAGAATCACTACCAACATGGCGAGATAAAAAATCATCGTTAAAAAATAAATTGTGTTTGTTCATAGGAAAAAATCTTTGGGTAGGTAAATATAATAAAACCCCAGACGAAATTCGCTGAGGTTTAAGGGTGGTATAACAGTGTTAAAACGAAAAGCTAGAAGCTAGAAGCTAGAAGCTAGAAATTGTATTTTAACAAATTCACAGATTAAGCTTTTTTTAAATTAAAACCGCTTATTTAACGCTTTAGTTTGCGTAAAAATGGCGTCTGATCGAGAAAGAAAATGTGAGCCTACTGGTGAGGTGAGCATTTTCTGACGAAGAGCAGGCGTCATTTTTGCGTGAAAACCAAACTATTTAACGGCAATAATTTGCGTTTAAAATCGTTTTGATCGAGGCAAAAAATGTGAGCCTACTGGAGTAGGTGAGCATTTTCCAACGAAGAGCAGAGCGATTTTAAACGTGAAGAATGCCGTTAAATTATTCTTCGCATTGATCTTGGTAGGACTCTGCGTCCATTAACTCTTCTAAATCGCCACCTTCAGACTGACGGATTTTGAAGAACCAACCGTAGTCGTAAGAATCTTCGTTTACGGATTCTGGTGCGTCTTCTAATGCTGGGTTTACTTCGATGATTTCACCGGTTACTGGGCTGTAGATATCCGATGCTGCTTTAACGGATTCTACTACGGCTACTGCGTCGCCTGCTTCAACTGAAGTACCGACTTCTGGTAATTCAATAAACACGATATCGCCTAATTGCTCTTGAGCAAAATCAGAAATACCGACGGTTACAATGTTATCGCCTTCTTCACGAACCCATTCGTGAGTGGCTGCGTATTTTAAATCTCCAGGAATATTGCTCATGTTTATGACTCTTCAGTTAATTTATAGATGGATTGACCATTTCTAACAAACGGCATAGTAACTCGTTTTGCGTTGACTAAACGTCCGCGCATATCAATTTGGTAAGTAGATTGTAGCTTACCTGTCACTCGTGCCATTGCGATGGAATTTTGTAATGATGGAGAGAACGTACCGCTGGTGACTTCACCAACTACATCGCCATTTTCACCAACAACCGATTGATGAGAACGCATGACGCCTTTTCCATCTAACAACAAGCCAATTAATTTGCCTTGTTGTTGAGATTCTTTTTCTTCTAAAACGGCTTCTTTACCCACAAAGTTACGCTCGTCTTTTGCAGCAATGGTCCAAGCCATGTTGGCCGCCATTGGTGATATGGTTTCGTCCATATCGTTGCCGTATAAATTCATACCGGCTTCTAAACGCAACGTGTCACGTGCGCCTAAACCGCAGGGTTTTACGCCTACTTCTAACAATGCATTCCACATGGATTCAGCGTTGTCTTGGTGCACCATAATTTCATAGCCTTCTTCACCTGTATAACCGGTGCGGGCAACAAAACAATCAGCAAAACGGGCATCGTTTAAAAACGCACCTTGAAATACGGATAATTCTAAAGCATTACACTTCATGACTTTTTCAGTCAATTCAATGGCTTTAGGGCCTTGAACGGCGATCATTGCTAATTCTGGGCGTTCAGTAATGCTCACGTCAAACTTTTTACCAATTTGCTGCATCCACGCCAAATCTTTCTCGCGAGTTGAACAATTGACGACAACACGGTACATATCTTCAAGTAAATATACGATTAAATCGTCAATTACTCCGCCATCTGCGTTTAACATGCCGCTATAAAGCGCTTTACCGGTTGTTTTTAGTTTGTCTACATCGTTTGCTAATAAACGCTGTAAGAACGTCTTAGCTTGTGGGCCTGCCACATCAACCACAGTCATATGTGACACATCAAACATACCTGCGTCGGTACGCACGATTTCATGTTCTTTTAACTGCGAGCCATAATGAATGGGCATATCCCAACCACCAAAATCGACTAATTTCGCATTTGCCGCTACGTGAGCGGCAAAAAGTGCCGTCTGAAAACCCATAAAAAACTCAATAAAAATATCGGATGCAAATTATAGTCATTTTGGCCTTAAATACCACTTCTGCAATGTAAAAAGGTGTGTATATTCAATAATAATTGAAACCTTAAAATGCGATATAAATCGAAATATGGCGCAAAAACCAACTTCAAAATACAAATTTCATTTTTGTACTTCAAGCTTAAACACAACCTCACTTAACTTCTCATCATAATACAAATCAGAATGCTGTCTTTCTTCAATCACAAAATTTTGAATAGCGGCTTTAAATTCAGGATGGGTAATGTAGTGAGTTGAGAATGTTTTATGAGGCACAAACCCTCTATTAAGTTTATGTTCGCCCTGCACGCCTGGATCAAAGGTTTTTAAATTGTTTTTAATACAATATTCAATACCTTGGTAATAACAGGTTTCAAAATGCAAAAACTCATGCTCTTCAGAGCAACCCCAGTATCGACCATAAAGCGTATCGTTATCTTTAAAACTTAAGGCGACACCGACGGTTTGCCCATCTAACTTTGCACACACCATGACTAATGAGTCTGATTGGGTTTGTAATAATTGATTAAAAAACGCCTGATTTAAATACCCTGTATTACTTCTATAACGGCTGTATTTGGCATGTTGACGTTGGTAAAATTGATAGAAGACACTCATATCTTCAGACTCTATTGAATCGCCTTCTTTAATTTCAAAACTGATGCCCTGCTCTTTTAATACTCTGCGCTCTTTACTTACGTTTTTACGTTTACGAGATTTAAATAACGCTAAGAAATCATCAAAGTGTTGGTATTGTTGATTATGCCAAATAAAATGCACGTCTTGGCGTAGCATAAAGTCATCATCGGCAAAGGATTTTGCGTCTTGATCAAATAATACATGACAGGATGAAAATTGGTTTTGGTTGCAAATTTGTTTGAATACTTGTTTTAGAGATTGTTTAACCTCAAACACATCACAACTAACATCAATTAATTGTTTGGGGCCGACCGCTGGCGTAAAGGGTAAAGTGTTAAGAAGCTTTGGATAGTATTGTAACCCGTTGTTTTCGTATGCTTGCGCCCATGTAAAATCAAATACAAATTCGCCGTAGCTGTGTGTTTTTAAAAATAACGGGACAAACACAACTAACTTGCTTTCGTCATTATCTAATAAACCAATGACATAATGCGCGATCCAACCTGAGTCTTCACCAATACAACCTGATTGTTCTAAATTTAAATAGAATGCGTGCTGTAAAAATGGGCAGTTTTGAGTGTTTAGTCGATCTAACTGTGCCGCTGAAACATCATTAATGCTTGTGATAATTTGGTATTGTATTGCGTGGTTGCTCATAATAATCTGACTTAATTCTACAGTAATGCAATTTAAGCAAGATTCGGGTGGGAAAACCAGCTTTGTGCCTTTATCATGTGGATAACTTATAAACACAGCTTACTTATGAAGCCTCATTCAATTGAACACAACAAGCACGCTTCGCAATATACACGCATTGCTAAAGCCATTGATTTTATATTAGATAAACAAACCCAACAGCCTTCGTTAGATGACATTGCCAAGCATGTAAATTTAAGCCCTTTTCACTTTCAGCGATTGTTTAGTGATTGGGCGGGAGTGAGCCCCAAACAGTTTTTACAATTTACCAATGTGCAAAGCTCGAAAGCATTACTTAAAAAGCAACGCTCTATTTTAGATACCAGTGAATTAACCGGCCTTTCAAGCCCAGCTCGATTACATGACATGTATATTAATATTGAGGCGATGACTCCTGGGCAATACAAACAATCAGGCAAAGGATTAGTAATCCAATACGATGTGTATGACTGTCTCTTTGGTAACGTGTTAATTGCTTCCACTGAAAAAGGTATTTGTTATGTGGGCTTTGATGATGACAATCAACCAGCGTTTTTAGATCTGCAAAAACGATTTTCACAGGCAACGTTGATTCAACAAACGCATCCTAGCCACCACCATGTTTTGAGTTTTTTTAAACAAGATTGGAATGATTTACCCGCTATTAAATTACATTTAAAAGCGACAGCGTTTCAGCTAAAAGTTTGGCAAGCCTTACTCACTATTCCTAATGGTGCATTAAGCACCTATGGTGATATCGCGCAGAGCATACACAACCCAAAAGCATCTCGCGCAGTTGGCACTGCAATTGGTAGCAACCCTGTTTCATTTTTAATCCCTTGTCATCGAGTGATACAACAATCGGGCTTAATGGGTGGGTATATGTGGGGCACTACAAGAAAGACAGCCATGATTGGGTGGGAACAGGGATTTAGAAAGTCGGATGTTTGAGGCATGAAGAAAGTGGCTTGAGGCTTGAGGCTTGAGGCTTGAGGCTTGAGGCTTGAGGCTTGAGGCTTGAGGCTTGAGGCTGAAAATAAGTTAAGGTAAAAACTTTAAATACACACAGAGTTAATAAATGAATTTATTTGAGAATGATCCAGATTTAAACCTTTTGCTTTATCAGGGTGAAGTGAATTACTTGGGCGCTATATTGTCAGCACAAGAAGCACAACATTATTTTGAAACGTTATTAAAAGAAATTAACTGGCAACATGATCAAGTCCAAATTAATGGCAAGATCGTAACCACTAAGCGTAAAGTTGCTTGGTATGGAAATAAAAACTATGCCTATCATTATTCTGGCACCACCAAACAAGCGAATCAGTGGACAGATGAGTTATTAGAATTAAAATCCATAGTTGAAGCTAAAACCAATCAAAAATTTAACTCATGTTTACTCAATTTATATGAAAATGGTGAACAGGGTATGTCGTGGCACAGTGACGATGAAACGGTATTGGGTGAGCAAACGAGCATTGCGTCACTGAGTTTAGGAGAGCCACGAAAGTTCTCATTCAAACATAAAACAAAAAAACACTCCTGCTCTATCGAATTAGAAGCTGGTAGCTTGTTGATGATGCAAGGTAAAACTCAAATATATTGGCTACATAGCTTGCCTATTAATTTAAAGAGTAAGCTGCCTCGAATTAATTTGACGTTTAGGACGATTACGGATGGACGGAAAACGACTATTGATCCTGTTAGATAAGTGCATATTTTTTTAAACTGTTATAGGTAACCTACAAATCAATTGGACTCACAATAGAGCGGTCTTTGACCCCGACTACATGAGTATAAATTTCAGTTGTTGATAAATCCGAATGCCCCATTAACTCTTCGACTGTTAGTTCCAGACACAGTTCTACTACCTACGTCCTGTAGGCATGAATATTACGAATGTCCGTGCCATTTTCTAATAACCTAGTTGCAAAGCTATGTCTGAATGTATGGCAATTTGCTTTTTTGTGGATATGATTATTTGCAATAGCCTGAGAAACCGCACGTTGTAATTTTCGTTCATGCATGTGAAATCTTTGAATTTCACCTGTTATTCTATTTGCACTTTGCTTCCTTGATGGGAATAAATATTGCCACTTAAATTCTTTACTGGCGTTAGGACTTTTTTTGGATAACGCGCTAGGTAAATAAGCGGTTCCATAACCCTCTTCTAAATCTTGTTCGTGCCGCTTTTGAGTGTTTATAATTCGTTGTTTGATGTCTTCTATTAAATTATTAGGTAATAAACATTTCCTCCATTTATTACCTTTTGATGTACGAACGATAATATAATTATTCTCAAAATCAATATCCATCACTCTGAGTCGACATACCTCCATAACCCTTAAACCCGAGCCATACATCAGTTAAACAGCCAATGCGGTACTTCCAGTTAAATCATTAATAATACTGACTGCTTCATTGTGTGAAAAAACAGTCGGTAATCTAACGGTTTGCTTACTGTACCTAAAATCCAATTTCTCAATTTTAATTTTCAAATATTTAGTAAACAAAAAAATTAAAGCATTCAATGCTGTTTTTTGAGTATTGATACTTACATGCTCATTAACTGCCAAATGGGATAAATATTGATCAATCTCATTTGCTCCCATTTCTTTGGGGTGTCGCAATTTATGAAAACGAATAAACGATACTACCCAATAGCAGTATGTCTTTTCAGTTTTCAACGCGTAGTTTTTTGCTCTTATGAAAAAACGAAATTGATCCATCAATTTAATAGGCTTTTCAGGTATTACTTTAGCAATATCATTAT
Source organism: Marinicellulosiphila megalodicopiae (assembly GCF_045862395.1). NCBI lineage: Bacteria > Pseudomonadati > Pseudomonadota > Gammaproteobacteria > Oceanospirillales > Marinicellulosiphila > Marinicellulosiphila megalodicopiae. Next base: position 1,174,670 of record NZ_AP023087.1, on the reverse strand, counting down.
TTACTTCTAACTGATTATAATTCATTAAACCTACCCCCCAATACTGTATATATAAACAGTAACAGTAAAATGAAATAACGCAAAAATATAGAAGTTAATTTTGTAAATAAATGTAATTTAAACAATCCTGATTGTTCAAACCTGTCGTTTTAGAAAATTTTATCAGCTTGAAATTTCAATGACGCACTATCTTTGTTCAACCGACATTACGAAATGTAAACCAGTAAAAATAGGTGATTCAAAGCACAATTACATGACGCTATATCTAGTACAAACGGACACCCTTTATAAATATGACGTGTTTTCTTTTGTAATTATCACACATAAAAGACAACCATAAAGCCACGCCCCCTTTTACCGCCTAGACTTGAGAATACTCAATTGGTATAGTTCGCTCTTAAATTTAAAAATAACACGACAAATGGATTTTTTTTCGTTTGTCGTATATATAGCTGTTATACGATAAATTATCAGGAAAAATAAAAAATGTCAGCGTATTTATATTTAGCAATAATTGATGCAGAAGATACGATTAAAGAAAAAATCAAAGATTTTATGGGTGACTTCTACCCAACAGACCAAGCCAAAATATATGGAAAGTCTGGTTATGATTTAGTATTTTTAGTAAAGAAACCAGATTATCTAGATGGATTACTTGATGATGCAGTATTAACTTATAATATAAAGTATACAGCTGATATACGTAAGCTGGAAGGTGCTGAATTTTTAAATGAAATTAGAGAATTATCAGAATATTATGAAGACGATGATGAAGAATACTATATAAAATTTTTCACTAGCTAACCCGTATAACAAAGCTAATCAAAACCGACGCAAAACACTCCGCCTTCTTTGTGTTTCGCTTCGCGAAGTATACACAAAGAAGCCTCCGCGTTGTTGCGCGGTTTATTAGAGCGTTATATACCACAACTAATTCTATTTTAATTGCTTCTGAGCATTTGTGTATTTCAAGCAAGTTGGTGTGTAATTCTTTTGGTTTTGTATTAATCAAACCTTAAGTTTATAAAATAATGTAATGCGTAAATTCCTTTTAATCAGGTTCGGGTTTACGTTGTGGTGGGTGATGCAGTTCATATTGCAAATAATGGTTTAACGGGTTAATTTAGTTAAGCTTTTAAAAAATATATAACAAGGCATTAAAGCAGGAAAATTTACAGTTGGCTGTTTTCACTGCGTTCAACATATTAGCCAACTATAAATTTCCTCTTAATGAGGCGTTATGTTTTCATTCTAGGAAGGAGTCATCTGATGAAGCAGAGTTTTATTTTTGGTGCAGTATTAACCTTTCTTGGTAGCTTACTTCACATAGCAATAATAATTGGTGGACCAGATTGGTATTTAGCGTCAGGAGCAGGTGAAAATTTAGCTAAACAAGCTGAATCTGGCTCTATGTATCCAGCTTTTGTTGGTTTAATTTTAGCGTGTATCTTTTTAGGCTGGTCTTTATACGCACTTTCTGGTGCAGGTATAATTCGTAAACTTCCATTTTTAAAGTTATTCCTAATATTAATTGCCGCCTTATGTATAATCAGAGGCTCGTACGGTTTTTTCATCCCTATGCTATTTGATAGTCCGTACGTTGTAAGTTTAGGTATTTGGTTTTGGGTATCAAGCTCAGCCGTTTGGCTAGCAATCGGCTTGTCTTACGCTGCGGGTATCAGATCAAACTGGTCATATATCAGCGCAGTAAAAACATAACAAGCCAATTAAGAGGGACTAAAAACAGTTTGCTCGGTTTCGCTTCGCTACACATTTTAGCAAACAATTTTTAGCCCCTTATTGGGGCGTTATATGGCAAATAAAATGTATAAAGTCGTTCTGATTTCTGAAAGTGGTTATGATCCGAAACATGACGAATTATTATTAACTTTTTTGGATGATAAAGTTGAATTATTTTGCGCAGTTGGTAAAGATTGTGAAGTATGGGAAAATGTAATGGATGAACTTGCAATAGGTGATGGTATAAAATCACGGTATATTACTACAACTTGTCATCCAGATGAATCTATTGAGGATGTCATTGAATTTGCAAATAACTTCTCAACTAAATTTAAATGTATAGTTCGCGAGTTTTCCATATAACAAAGCAAATTAAAACCGACGCAAAACACTCCACCTTCTTTGTGTTTCGCTTCGCGAAGTATACACAAAGAAGGCTCCGCGTTTTTGCGCGGTTTATTTGAGCGTTAGATTCTAGGAGTAAAGTTTATGGGCGTGGCAATATATTATAATATTGAAGAAAATCCGAACAACAAAACTATTGAGCAGATTGCAGACAGTGTAAAAGATCTTGAATCATCATATGATTGGTATATAGAACCCTTCGCATTATTTGAATCTGATGGAGATCTATCTGGATCATCAAAATTATTTCATTTATTTGATGATGAAGGAAATGAACTCGATCCATCAGAAGAATCGCCTAAAGTCATGAAAGACATTGATTATTTAATTGAAATTCTTGCAACTATCTCCAAGGAATCAAATATAATTTGGCAACTTGAAATTGAAGGGAGTCCGATAGGTAATATTTCGACTAACGGTCCAGACGAAATGTTATCTGAAACACTTGAAGAAATGTTGGTTGCCTTTAGTGGTGACTTTTCAGATGAACACTTAGATGTAGTATCTAGCAAATCTCAAGAAAAGGTTCGGCATGTTGAAGTAATTTTACAAGAGACTCCAAAACCCGTTGAAACCCCGAAAAAACCTTGGTGGAAATTCTGGTCTTAGAATCTAATCGGGTAGCCAAGAGTCTCTAACTCTCAGCCCCCACAACACCCTGCATGCGGCTCCGCACAGGGCGTTTCATTTAGTGTGATGAACCTTAATCCAACCATCGCGTAGTGAAACCAAACCCGCCTTCTTTAAATAATCATTTGATAATGCTTCATTAATTCCGAGCGTTTTCGCACTGCGCCATGGGCCTTTACTGGTTGTCCCACAATTAATAGCCATCTTATAATGAACTCCCAATTTCATTAACTTTCCTACTTTGGTTCGTGGTTTTCGCCACTGTCGCCAGTATGCCATTCTCACTCTTCTGCGTATCCAGTTATCTAGATCACAGCAAAGTTGATAACATTTTGCGATGCCAAAATAATTTATCCAGCCTCGAATATATTGACTGGTTTTAAAAAGTTGGTAGCTCATACTGACACCCCAATTTCGGTTGGTGAGTCTTCGAATTCTTTGCTTAAATTTATGCAAAGTTTTCTCGTGCCATTTGATATGTCCGCGCTTAAAGGTAAACCCTAAAAACTGACTGTCTTTGACATTAACTACCTGACTTTTCTTGAGGTTAATTGATAACTTCAAACGATTCTGCAAATACTTTGTGATACTGCTTAACACTCGTTCACCTGCACGCTGACTTTTTATTACGATCATAAAATCGTCTGCATATCGGGAAAATTGGTGTCCACGTTTTTCGAGTTCTTTGTCCAATGGATCCAGCATGATGTTTGCCAGCAATGGCGATAATGGGCCGCCTTGTGGTACACCTTCTCGAGTTTCTTGGAAGTACGATTGGCTTGCGTTAGTGTTAACCATTGCACCTGCTCGTAAGTATTTTGCGATCAATTTCTTTATTTGTTTGTCCTGAACTTTTTGTCCAATTAACGACATTAATAAATCATGATTCACTCGATCAAAGAATTTTGACAGATCAACATCCACGGAAATTTTCCGATTCTGTTTAATGATCTGGTGTATTTGTTTTACCGCTTGTTGACCGCTTCGATTCGGTCTGAACCCAAAACTGTTTTCAGAAAAATCGGGATCAAAAAGGGGAGTAAGCACTTGGGTGAGGGCTTGTTGAATCACTCGATCGATGACAGTTGGAATGCCAAGCATTCGTTTGCCACCATCGGGTTTTTCAATTTCTACACGCCGAACAGGTTGGGGTTGATACGCACCAGAATTGAGTTGCGCTTTTACCTTTTGCCATTCGTTTGTTTTCACCCACTCAGGAAAGTCATCGACAGTCATGCCGTCAATTCCTGGCGCGCCTTTGTTGGCTCGAACTTGTTTCCACGCTTGTTGTAAATTATCTGGGCGCATCATCTGTTCGAATAAATTATTGCTAAAGGCTGGCTTCATATCAATACGCTGATTCACGTCACTGCCGTTCGGCATTCGTTGTTTCAAGTGTGACAAGGCTCCTCCTTTCACTAAATGTTCAGGCCTTCACCTTGTCCCAACCATTACGATGGGCGTTTGGCTACTATGCCGTCTGCTGACTTCTGTTTAATCATCATTGAGATTGCTCCCAAAGACGCTATCGGTTTTCATCGGTTCGCTCTTTTGGGTTGATGACACCCAAAAGCCAAGACACTTATTGACCAGAGTCTTACTGGTAAATTACTGATCGCTTGTTAAACAGATCTCCCCAGATAAGAGCATAAACTTTCATTGCACTGCTGCATCATTTACGGTGGCCGTTAAATCACGTGGCTTCGTCGCCTTGTGCCAACTCGCCTCCAGCCTACGCCTAATATGATGTTCTTGTTCATCAGCTCGCAATTTTGCGTCCGGCTTCCTTCAGACCAAACCTCGCGGTTAAGCCCTTGCCATTCACTAGTAGTTATCGTCTAATAACACAGTTATTTCGACGGTGATTTTCCTACAGAGGACTTTCACCTCATAAGATTATGCCCATGCTGGGCGTACACAAAACAAATTAAAACCGACGCAAAACACTCCGCCTTCATTGTGTTTCGCTTCGCGAATTATACACAATGAAGGCTCCGCGTTTTTGCGCGGCTTATTAGAGCGTTCAGGCTTTAGAAAAATTAAAAAACCACTGATTTTATAGTTGTTTTTTAGTAAAATAGACATAATTCAGATTATTAACGATTTTATGTCTAATTTTATTCCTACTAATTCCTCTCCCCTTAAAATCAGCAATCCCTCTTTTTCGATTTCTCTTTAATTTTTCTTGGTATCTAGAAGTTTTAGGTGATGATACATTTGAGTACTTTCTTTATCAGCTTCTAGAAAATGAAATTGATTTAACCGCATTCCTAGACACATATAAAAATAGTAAAGTCGGTCGTAAAGCCTATCACCCAGCATTATTACTTCGCGTTATTTTTTATGCCTATTACCGTGGCATGATTTCAAGTCGTGGCTTTTTATGAAGTGCGTGAACGCGTTTCGGGTAATTGTTCCAGACTTAGCTCTACCATTCACATCCCTGTGCAAGTGTAAGACTGATTTAAAATTCATTGCACTTGCAGCGGGTAAACAACCGCATTTTACAACCATCGCCGATTTCGTTAGTTCTCATAGCGGGATAGTGCCTCTTAATTTATGAGAGTATGAAAGACTTGTTCCATCGTATTTTATTAATTTGTGATAAAAGTTGGCTAAATTGAATTTGTGGGCCTGAAGAAAGTAAATGGTCAGTGGTTAATGTTTTGTATGATTCATAATTTGGAAGCTCTCTAAAAAGAATTGGATGGAAATATCGAGAACAAGAAATGATGGTTTGATGGAGTTGATATCAATCATTCAACCTACAATCCCTTAGTACGCCTTGATATCATTGGGTTTCAGAGCGGTTATTTTGAATGCGTCGAATTTTCAAGAAAATGACGATAATCAATCTAAGTATTTTATTGTGAAATTAACGTTTCTAAAATGTTCTGAGAATGAATATACTGTTTGAAATTAATTAAATTAAAAATGAGTGTTGAAGAAAGTTAATTTTTCTACAGCCTCGTTATACGTCTGGGGGCACCAATGAGAAAATATCTAATTTATATTGTTTCTGCATGTCTCATATTGTTATCCTATTTTTTAGGTAAATATTTAATGTCTATCTATGGACTAGATCCACCATATATCTATTTTTACACTGGAATGTATTTGTATTTTGCGTCCATTGGCTTTTCCATTTTATTAGTGTTCTCAATTTTATTTCATTTAATATATAATAAAATATTGAAGTTTAAGTCGAAAAACGTATAACAAACTAATTAAAACCGACGCAAAACACTCCACCTTCTTTGTGTTGCGCAATTCAAATATTTTTATGAAATTAACATTTCTAAAATGTCCAAAGAATGAATATACTGTTTGAAATTAATTAAATTAAAAATGAATGTTGAAGAAAGTTATTTTTTCTACAGTCTCGTTATTTTTACTTGGAGGTTATGTGTCAAAATTGAAATTATCTTTAATACCGATACTCTGTTTTGGAGCTATTTTGGTTTTAACGGGGCTCACTCAAAGGCATGCATTGGCATGTGAGTTTATTGAATATTCTAATTATTCTGAGATCGCACCTAATATTTTTGTTAGCAGCTCATTTAATCTTGATCAGAAAGAAACCTTACTTTCTACAATCACTCTTGGTAAATCTAGAGTTAACACTACTTTTGGTAAAATGATCTCTAATCCTAAAGTGGTTATCACTACAAATGAAAGTGAAGCAGCTGATTTTGGTTCAAATGCTTACGGTAAAGCATTACTGACTCCACTTGGTCAATGTATTGTTATTGGCCATAAAGGGCAAAATATTGATGTTATTGCGCATGAGTATACACACGCAGAAGTGCATCATAGGGTTGGTTGGTTAAATCATTTCTTAAATGTCCCTATTTGGTTTAACGAAGGGGTGGCGTTACTGGTTGATTACAGGAATCTTTATTTATTAGAAAATATAGATTTATCCTTAAAGGACATCGAGTCTGTTAAAAATAATAGATTCGACTTTTCTCTTGCCAGCTATCAAGCTTCTAGAGTTTTAGTTGATAGCATTGATAAATCAAGCTTATATGGGAACTTAGAAAAACTTAAGCAAGGGCAAGATTTAAATAGTGTATTTGGATTGTAAACCTAATCGGGTAGCCGAGAGTCTCTCACTCTCAGCCCTACAACACCCTTCATGCGGCTTTGCACTCGACTAAATGGATTTAGGAAATAGAGCAATGCAGGAGCATATTGCACAGGGCGTTTCATTTAGTGTGGTGAAGTTTCATCCATCCGTTGCGCAGTGAAACTACCCCCACCACCACCCGCTTTCTTTAAATAATCATTTTCCTTCTTAAAAAACAAAGAGGGTTTCATTAAATTTCCGACTTTGGTTCGTGGTTTTCGTCACTTTCGTCAATATGTCATTCTCACTCTTGCGTGTATCCAGTTATGTAGATCACAGTACAGTTGATAATATTTTACGATGCCAAAATAATTTATCCATCCTCGAATATATTCGCTGGTTTTAGATACTCAACTATTTTAACAAAACACTATTTTAACAAAACACTATTTTAACAAGACACTATTTTAACAAGACACTATTTTAACAAGACACTTCAAAAATCATTCTTAAATTTAGTATATGAGTGTCATTAAATTAATTAAACTCGCATTCATTAAATTATTTTGTTCCTTTTATGTTATCTAAATATGAAAACAAAAAAGTACGTTAATGTTATATTTTAAAGTGTTTTATTTTAAAGTATTGTATTTTAAAGAAAAGTATTTATTATCTCAGGCTTTCATAATCAAAAAATAAGGGACACCATGAAACGAGTTTTAATCACAGGGGCGGCAAGTGGATTAGGCGCTGAAATCGCAAAATATTATAACCAACAAGGCTGGTCAGTTTGTGTAGCAGATATTTTAAAAGACAAAGGTGAGGCATTGGTTGGGCAACTTAATTCTGAATTTAATAACAACAGCTTCTTTTTAGAATTGAATGTGACTTGTGAAAGTCAATGGCTAAAAGCAAGCCAAGAAATTCACTCTCGCTGGAATGGGCTTGATTGCCTGATAAACAACGCAGGTGTTGCCTCAAGTGGTGACATGGATAAACTGTTGATTCAGGATTTTAAATGGACATTAGATGTTAATATTATGGGTGTCGCCAATGGCTGTAATGTTTTTATTCCAATGCTCAAACAAAGTAAAGGGACTATTGTCAATGTCGCTTCAATGGCTGGTTTTTTACATCTACCATCTATGGCCGCTTATAATACATCTAAAGCGGCTGTCATTGCATTGTCCGAAACGTTGTATGCTGAGTTAGATACCCATAATGTGCATGTCAGCGTGTTATGCCCTGCTTTTTTCAAAACAGATTTAACTAAGACAATGCGAGTGACCGAAAAAAGCAGTATCGAACGAGTGAATGCAATGATGGAATCGTCTAAAATTAAAGCTCCTGAAGTGGCAAAAGCATTATTTGACGGAGTTAAAAATAAACAGTTGTATATATTCACTCATAGTACGGAAAAAACACTTTGGAAAATTAAGCGTTTTATTCCTGCTTTATATTTTAAATTGATTAAAAAAGTGAGTAAAAAAATCAAAGCTAAAATGACAGCTGCTACTATTTAATTCAACTAATTTTGGAAGCTGGATTTTAATTGAAATCCAGCTTTTTTTTCGCATTAAATCCACCCTACTTTTAATAACTCAGGCTCAATTATTGTGTTTTAAATTTCTTTTATATTTGACTACCTATGCTTAGATATTTTAAAACATGGTATATTCATCAATATTATTTAATTCCTATTCAAAGGCCATTTATGAAATACTATTTAATTTTAATAATATTGTTAGTTACCTCATCGAATTTGTTCTGCGCGCCTTATATGTTGACTATTAAACAGCAAACAATTCAAACTCAAATTGAGAAATCCATGCCTGTCGAAAAATCTAATTTAATTGGCAAAGCCATTATTAACAACCCTTTACTAGCATTAAATGGACAGTTAAATCAAATAGAATTTTGGGTTGATTTTGATGCTTTGATATTTAAAAAATTTCAAGCCATAGGTAAAAGTAAAGTTTCAGCAAAATTATTTTACGATCATGATGAAGGTGAATTTTATCTACGAAAGACTGTGATAGAGGAATTAATAATGGATAATGTAAAAGACAAACATATTCCAATATTTAAAAAACTATTACATGTTGTTGTAAAAAGCAGCCTTAAAAAAAATCCGATATTTACTTTAGATGAAAAGGATCAAAAACAAAAATTTGCTAAAGCAAGCATCAAATCAGTGGCTATTGTCGATGAAGCGTTAATTGTTGTCATGAATATGGGTTTGTAATATTTTAAAAAAATAGAGATAAGAATACATGACACTGAATTTCACTCGAGAGAACGACACGCACATTGCTTTGATTGCCCCTAAGTCAGAGCTTGATTACTATCATCAGGACTCGTGTCATATTGAAATAGGAATCGATGCAATTAGTGCGTTTGCAAAAATGACGGACGATACACCTAAGTGGCTTAGCACGTCTTTTTTCATCAGAGATAAAATCAGTCGAGTATTTGGTGTTAAACAGATTAATGGATTTTCTAAAATAAGACCCACTACCAAACCTGATATTGGTGACAAGTTAGATTTCTTTGATGTGCAATACAGTGAGACTGACGAGTTGGTGTTAACTTCGGTTGATCGACACTTAGGCGTACTCGTTTCTATTCAAACGACCTCTAAAGATGCCAAAACTAATAAATTGATCATTACAACAAGCGTTAAAAACAAAAACTTTTTTGGTCGTGTCTATATGATTCCTGTTAGACCCATTCATGAAATTATTGTGCGTAAATTGAAGGCTAAATTACAAGTGTGATGGTTGTCGTAAACAACAACCCGCACTAGCAAAATCGCTATTTTACTCATCACCTCATTTATATGCCGTTTTACTCGCCCTTGCCGCACACACCTACCTATTAATGCTACAGACAAAATTTGACCAAAGCATCGCTTTTTAACTCAATTTTCTCTATAATGCGCGCCATTGTTTTTTGTAACTAAACAACACAATTGAGTTATATATCTGCTTATTTTGGTAGTTTTATTACATTTATTTATTATCGGCACTTGCCGTTGAATCAACTTAGGAGTCAATTATGACTAAAATTGTAAAGATTATAGCTCGCGAAATCATGGATTCTCGTGGCAACCCAACTGTTGAAGCTGACGTAACATTAGACACTGGCGCTAAAGGCCGTGCTGCTGCTCCTTCTGGCGCATCTACTGGTTCACGTGAAGCATTAGAATTACGTGACGGCGACAAGTCTCGTTACTTAGGTAAAGGCGTATTAAAAGCAGTTGCTGCTGTTAACGGCCCAATTGCTGAAGCATTGATCGGTCAAGACGCATTAGATCAAGCTAAAGTCGATCAAATCATGATCGATTTAGATGGCACTGAAAACAAAGATAAATTCGGCGCAAACGCAATCTTAGCCGTATCTTTAGCAGTAGCTAAAGCAGCAGCCATTGCAAAAGGTGTTGAATTATACGTTCACATCGCTGATTTAAACGGCACTCCTGGTGTTTACAGCTTACCAGTACCAATGATGAACATCATCAACGGTGGCGAGCACGCTGATAACAACGTTGATATCCAAGAATTTATGGTTCAACCAGTTGGCGCGAAAAACTTCTCTGAAGCATTACGTATGGGCGCTGAAATTTTCCACGCACTTAAAAAAGTATTGTCTGCAAAAGGCATGAACACTGCAGTGGGTGATGAAGGTGGTTTCGCTCCTAACTTAGGTTCTAACGCTGAAGCATTAGCTGTAATTAAAGAAGCGGTTGCGGCTGCGGGTTACGAATTAGGTTTTGATAAAGACATCACGTTAGCGATGGATTGCGCAGCTTCTGAATTCTATGAAGACGGCATCTACAACCTTAAAGGCGAAGGCAAAAAATTCACATCTAACGAATTCTCTGACTTCTTAGGTGAGCTTTGCAACGATTACCCAATCGCTTCTATCGAAGATGGTTTGGACGAGTCTGATTGGGATGGTTTCAAATACCAAACTGAATTATTAGGCAAAAAATGCCAAATCGTTGGTGATGATTTATTCGTTACTAACACTAAGATCTTCAAAGAAGGCATCGATAAAGGTATTGCTAACTCTATCTTAATCAAATTCAACCAAATCGGTTCTTTAACAGAAACATTAGCTGCAATCAGAATGGCTAAAGATGCGGGTTACACTGCTGTCATTTCTCACCGTTCTGGCGAAACTGAAGATGCAACGATTGCAGATTTAGCGGTTGGTACTGCTGCTGGTCAAATTAAGACAGGTTCTTTATGTCGTTCTGACCGTGTTGCTAAATACAACCAATTATTACGTATCGAAGAAGAATTAGGCGAAAAAGCAATCTACAACGGCTTAAAAGAAATCAACTGCGGTAAGTAATTACTGTTAGTTAGATTAAAAAAAAACCACTCTATTGAGTGGTTTTTTTATGGGTCAAATAAAAAATAACAATAATGACATTAGGAATAAAATATGTCACTCAAGCTAGTACCTGAACTGTATTGCTCAGACATAAACATCACCAAGCACTTTTACGTGAACGTATTAGGCTTTACCGTAAAATACGAACGCATAGAAGAACAATTTGCCTACTTCACCCTTGATGGCGTGGACATTATGGCAGAAGGCATAGACGGTGTTGGTCGCAGATGGCTGACTGACAAAATGGAAAAACCTTACGGACGCGGTGTGAATTTTCAGTGGGACGTAAATGAAATAGATTTGATGTATCAGCGAGTATTAGAACACGCTAAGGATGATATTTATTTAGAAATGGAAATTAAAGAATACCAGTGTAATGACCAAGTGGCTGTGCAAAAACAGTTTATTGTGAAAGATCCTGATGGGTATTTATTTCGTTTTTGTTGCGATGCTCGCGGGCAAAATGCTTAAGAAACTCAGTTATATCGCAGCATAAAACAGATCATTAGCTGTCATCATTTTATTGGTGGCAAGCTGATCTTTAAGGATTTCTTTAGTTAGGCAAGCGCACTTTCCGCACTGTGTCATGGCACCTAGCTCTTTTCTAATGGCACGCAAGCTGGTTGCGCCATCGTCTATGGCATTTTTGATTTGGGAGTCAGTAATCCCTTTACACAAACATACGTACATAACATCTCACTTAAAAAGTACTTAACATCACATTTAAACTAATGGTAATGGTAATGCAAATGATAACGATTATCAAATAAATTAAATATATTTTGTGCAAAAAAAAGCCTACATCTCTGCAGGCCTTATATTTCAAGGGTCGCTCACATTAAGCGACGACTTTAATTCCCGTTAAACTCACATTTGAGATTGAATATAGTTCTCAATGCCAATTAACTTAATTAAGCGCAATTGTTGTTCTAACCAGTGAGTATGATCTTCTTCGGTATCTTCTAGCTGTTGACGTAACATGTCGCGTGTTTGATAATCTTGCAGCTCTTCACAAATGCCAATGACACGCTTTAACTCTTTTACTACCGAGTATTCAAGTTGAAGATCATTTTCCAGCGTGGTTTTTACGTCAGTGCCTACATTTAAAGGCGAGCGTTTGGTTAAGTCTGGATGCCCTTCTAAAAACAAAATTCGCTTAATCATTAAGTCGGCATGATGTTTTTCATCTTCCATTTCATGATTGATGCGCTCGTATAATTTACTTAACCCCCAATCTTCATACAAACGTGAATGAATGAAATATTGATCCACTGCTGTTAATTCACCTTCAAGTAAATTGTTTAACTCGTCGATAATAATTTGGTTACCTTTCATAATCAGGCCTCTTTAATTTTTAAAATTTATTTCAACATCAATCATTTATTTCAACATCAATCATTTATTACAAATAAAAAATCAATTACATGAAATACTAAATTCTGATCAACACATTAGCGGATAAATACGTTTTTTTCCATTAAATATTCATTAAACTTTTGACCTTTTGAGGGAATAAAAATCGTTATCATTTCCAATATGCACCAACAGTTGCCAACAATCATATATAACAAGTAATTAAGGTTGCGCTAATTTGAAAAACCACTATGATTATTGAATATTTTCAATCCTAAATAGGGCCAAAAATGAAAGGTGACACCCAAGTACTCGCTGCATTAAATCAAGTTTTATCTAATGAATTAATTGCCATCAACCAAACGTTTTTACATGCTCGTATGTTCAAAAACTGGGGCTTACATGCGTTAAATAAGTTTGATTACAAAGTATCCATTGATGCGATGAAACGTTCTGACAAATTAATTGAACGCATTTTGTTTTTAGAAGGTCTTCCCAATTTACAAGATTTAGGTAAATTAAAAATAGGCGAAAATGCACAAGAAATGTTGCAGTGTGATTTAGCCTTAACTCTGGATTGCGTAAGCACATTACGTGAAAGCATTAAATTGTGTGAACAATTGCAAGATTATGTTTCTAGAGACTTACTTGAAGAATTATTAGAAGATGAAGAAGAGTTGATTGATGATTATGAAACGCATTTATCATTAATTGAAAAAACAGGGTTAGCTAATTACTTACAATCTCAAATGGGCGAATAACCTCATTTGTTTAGCGCTTTTATAAGCAATTATAATAAGCGCTTTTCTCTATTTTAAAGCACATCCCCTCCCCTATTATTCAAGATTTATCGATCACCTGACAAAACGCAAGAAAGGGTGAAATTTACCCACAAAACCAGTTATAATTGCCGCCATTATCATTTATCTCACTTTTCCCTTTTTTTAGGAGCACGTTATGGCTCGTACTGCGCAAGTCACCCGCAATACATCAGAAACGCAAATTAGCGTTAGTATCAATTTAGATGGCACAGGCAAAAAAGATTTCACCTCTAAAATGCCGTTTTTAGAGCACATGATCGACCAAATTTGTCGTCACGGTATGATTGATATTACATTTGATTGCAATGGCGATCACCACATTGATGATCATCACGCGGCTGAAGACTTAGGTATTACCATCGGCCAAGCGTTTAAAATAGCCTTAGGCGATAAAGTCGGCATTACGCGTTATGGCCATGCTTATGTACCATTAGATGAAGCGCTTTCAAGAGTTGTGATTGATTTTTCTGGTCGCCCTGGTTTGGAATATCATATTCCTTTTACTAAAGGTGCGGTTGGCGGGTTTGATTGCGAATTGTTTTATGAATTCTTCCAAGGGTTTGTGAACCATGCAGGCGCAACATTACACATCGATAATTTACGTGGGCACAATGCTCACCACCAAATCGAAACCGTGTTTAAAGCATTTGGTCGCGCACTGCGTATGGCGGCAACGCCTGATGAGCGTATGCAAGGTATTCTACCCTCAACAAAAGGCGCTCTATAATTTCATATAAAACACCTCCTTCTGCTTTGTTATAAAAACGGTCATTTACAAGTGTAAACTCCCGTTTTTATGCCGCGCATTAGGCGTCGTTTTACATAAAATTAAATACTGTCATTGTTTGAACAATCTCAAACATGATTACACCTATCCTTAAATATTCAATACCATATTAATTGAGAATTACTAATATGAATCAAACCACTGTTGCAGTGATCGATTACGGAATGGGCAATTTGCACAGTGTTGGCAAAGCCATTGAAAAAGTCGCGCCTAATGCGAAGCTAATCATCACTAATGATCACGACACTATTTTAAATGCGACCCATGTTATTTTACCGGGCGTTGGCGCCATGCGCGATTGCATGGGCGAAATGATTAAATTTAATGTTGATAAAATCGTTCACGAAGTCATCAAAAAAGGCACGCCATTTTTAGGTATTTGTGTGGGCATGCAAGCGTTATTAAATCACTCTCAAGAAAACAACGGTGTGAACTGTTTGAGTGTGTTTGAAGGCGATGTTGTGCATTTTGATGCAGGCAATGATGTAGAGGGTCGTGCATTAAAAATTCCTCACATGGGTTGGAATCAAGTTAAGCAAACTCAAAAGCATCCGTTGTGGAACAACATTGAAGACAACACGCGTTTTTATTATGTGCATACTTATCACGCTCATTTAAAAGACAATCAATACTTGATGGGTCAAACCACTTACGGTGAAGATTTTTGTGCTGTGATTGCAAAGGACAATGTATTTGCCACTCAGTTTCATCCTGAAAAATCTCACGATGCAGGTTTGCAATTATTGAAAAATTTCGTCAACTGGAATGGGAAAGTATAATCATGGGTTTAGCAAAACGAATAATTCCTTGTTTAGATGTTGATAATGGCCGCGTTGTAAAAGGCGTGCAATTTTTAGATATTAAAGATGCGGGCGATCCTGTTGAAGTCGCCAAACGCTATAACGAACAAGGCGCTGACGAAATTACGTTTTTAGATATTACTGCTACACATGAAGGCCGAGATACGATGGAAGACACCGTTCGTAAAATGGCAGCTGAAGTGTTTATACCTTTAACGGTTGGCGGTGGTATTCGTGAATTAGACGACATTCAAAGAATGCTAAGAGCCGGTGCTGACAAAGTGGGTATTAATTCAGCTGCGGTAAAACGCCCTGAATTTGTTAAAGAAGCAGCCGAGCGTTTTGGTAACCAGTGTATTGTTGTGGCGATAGACGCTAAGCAAGTTGGCGAAAACAAGTGGGACATATTTACTCACGGTGGCCGTAACGACACAGGTATTGATGCCATTGAATGGGCAATCAAAATGGAAAACTATGGCGCAGGTGAAATTCTATTAACATCAATGGATCAAGACGGCGTTAAAAAAGGCTTTGATTTAGCGTTAACTCGTGCGGTTTCAGATGCAGTGAATATTCCGGTTATTGCATCAGGCGGTGTAGGTAATTTACAGCATTTAATTGATGGTGTACTTGAAGGACACGCAGATGCAGTATTAGCTGCCAGTATTTTTCATTTTGGTGAATACAGTATTGAAGAGGCCAAACTTGCGATGCAAGATGCTGGCATTGAAATGCGATTGTGAATTAATTCAATCTGATCAATTACATTTACTCTTTTTAGACAAAAAAATGCCCTTACTTTAAAGGGCATTTTTTATTCCTATTTATTTACTTGCTACTTTCTTCTTTTTCAATTTTTGGGGTTCTTAACATTTTGGAGGCTCTTAAATATTCTCCTCCAGAGATTTTAAGCCCATCTAACTCTTGTAAAACATAACCTTCAGGTAATTGATCACTTTCAATAGGTTCTTTGGTAGATAAATTTACTCGTTGAAATACGATTGTTCGTTGATATAAATAAGTGTCTAAATTTCTTTGTAAATTATGATGATTATTTTTAGCATGGCCTAAACTTACCACAGCAATATCTTGAGGAGTAAATCGTCCTGGAATATCAACCACCAACATATAGTTATTATTAGGTTGTTCATCAATAATTTCATTCACAAAATTCACAATTCGCTCAGACGTTAAACTTTTGGTACTTCGATCGGTAATCGCAGCTGAGTGATAACCCAAAAACAATACAACACTTAATCCTAATAACGAATATTGAAAGTTTTTATTTTTAAAATAGAACAAAGTAATGGGAATTAACGACATTGCAATTGAAAATATCAAATAAAATCTAAAAGAAGTTGGGTGATCGAATCGGCCATTATGATGCATTAAAAACACAATTAGATTAATTATTAAACACAACACTAAAAACCATGTTAAAGGTGATTTAAATACATCTAACACAGCTTTATCCGTTTGATTTTTAATAACTAGGAACCCTACCCAAAATATTATTACTGCAATACTAATAAAAGTTAATATCGGCGAATAAGGTAAAAAGAAATCA
Organism: Marinicellulosiphila megalodicopiae; assembly: GCF_045862395.1. Taxonomy (NCBI): domain Bacteria; kingdom Pseudomonadati; phylum Pseudomonadota; class Gammaproteobacteria; order Oceanospirillales; genus Marinicellulosiphila; species Marinicellulosiphila megalodicopiae. The sequence goes on along the minus strand of NZ_AP023087.1, from coordinate 1,158,097 downwards.
AAGCGTAAATGACTACTCAGCATCCCACTCACATGATCCATAAATAATGAATCTAACGCTAACACACCACGATCATCTGGATTTTCATAAGTGCCGGCTGTCAGTATTCGCTGCCATATTGTAGGTGACAACCATAAAACAATCGGCCCTACCAATATTAAATTTTGTTTGATAGAAAGCCAGTTTACTCGTTTAAATACCAACAACATTACAAGCATTAACCCGCCGTACATTAATGATTCATAACGTATGTTAGCAAAAATAATAAACGTTACAATTAAGATGCTTAATGAAAATGCATCTTGCTCTTTGTAGTAACGGGCAAATGCAATACAGGTTAATAATGCAAATAAAGTGGATAGGATATCAAATCCACCAGAAGAAGACGTGATGGAAACAACGGGTTGCGCTAATACTAAAAATACCGATGAAATCGCAGCAATTAGTCCAAAGCGGGTTTTGACCATAAAATAAATAATGGACAACAATGCAAATAACACCATTGAATTTAATATAAATATATTAGCAATTCGATAACCAGAAATAGTATGTAATACTGCGACTAACGTTGGAAATATCAAAGGGCGTTTAGGTGTGACATTACTAAAAGAGCGATAATCTTGATAATAATAATTACCCATTGTCGAATTATACACGGTGTTGTCGTATGTCATTGACTTAGCTATGGCAGCTAAATTTGATTCATCAGCAAAGACTCGAAGCTCTTGTTCTACTGAAAAATAAACTAATACTGTTGCCAATAATAAAAAGGAAAGTTCAAGGGCGTGGGTTTTTAATATTCTAAAAAAATCTATCTGTTTTTTTTGAAAATATAAAAGATTCAAAATAAAAAACACAACCAAAACTGTGAGCATAATAAAGTAACTAAAATGCGTAAAACTAGTTTTGAGAAAAGGCGCATGAGTAAACAACATTCGACCATTCACATCTTGGAATGAATTAACCAATGTTGCCATTAACCAGCTAGCAGGTAATAAAAATAATATTCCGGTTAAATACCAATAACCGTATTTAGTGAAATGTGGATTCATAACAAACCTTTATTGTAATTAAATTAGAGAGAAAGTTTTTTGAAAATGGATTCCGGAATTGACGTAATAATCTGCATAATATATCGCCAAAAAAATGGGGCGAATACTGTGTTCTTTTTCTTATCAATTGCGCTTATGATGATTGTGCCAACTTGTTCACTTGAGGCCCATAATGCGCCTTTTTTAGTAATATGAGCTGTCATTGGGGTATCTACAAACCCTGGTTTAATATCCACAATATGAACATGACTTTTACATAAACGATTACGCAAACCTTGTACAAACGTGCTAACCATCGATTTTGCGCTGCCATAAACATAATTGGACTGTCTTCCACGCATGCCTGCTACAGATGAAATAACAGCAATTGTTCCTCTTTTTTGTGATTCAAATATATTAGCTGCAATGGTCAAAATATTAATTGCACTTAGACCATTTTCAGCAATCGCTCTTAATGCCTTATCAACATTTTGTTCGCACTGTTTTTGATCTGGTAATGTGCCGTGGGCAACTAACATGACATCAATATGTGGAAGCTTTGTTTGAATGTCTTCAAACATTTTATTAATTTGGGTACGGTCGGTTAAATCTGCAATAAACTCATCAACCATTTGGCCACTTCTGACACGACAATCTTGGGCGATGACTTTTAATTTTTCTTCGTTTCTAGCCACTAAATATAAACGGTTGCTTTGATCGGCATATTGTTTTGCGACTTCTTGGGCCATTGCTGATGTTGCACCGATAATGACGATATTTTTCATGGGTGTAATCCTAGTCTATTCGATTGTGTTGAATTAAATTTATGCAAACTGCCATACTCTTTACGTACGTTTTGCAATTGTGTCCACTGAGGGTAGCTTTGTTTAAAGGTTTGTTCACTCATACGTGCGTCTTTGCATAAATACAAACGTCCGCCGTATTTTAAAACCAATTCATCAAGTTCATCCAATAACGCCCAAATTTTGGGAGTCACTTTAAAATCCAAGGCTAACGTGTAGCCTTTCATGGGAAACGATAAATAGTTTTCATTCGCTTCACCTAATTCTTTTAATACCGTTAAACACGAGCCTTGTTTGGAGGCGGCGATTTTTTCTAGTATTAAGGTTAATGCTTCTAAGCCATTTTGTTTTGGCACTACAAATTGATACTGCACAAAGCCGTTTTTACCGTATAAACGATTCCAATTTAATATGCCATCTAACGGGTAATAAAAACTATCGTAATGCACTAATTCGTTTTGTGTGTTTGAGGCTTTGTTGAAATACAATTTATTAAATGCACCAATTGATAACGAATTCATGGTGATATTTGGCATAAAAAATGGGACATTCAATTTAGCTGGTTTATGTATTTTAAGTTCTTGTCGGTTTGCATCTGTTGCCGTCATTACTACAGATCGACCTAATTGATCACCGGTTGCCAAACAATCTATCCACGCAACGTGATAATCACAATGTTGATTTTGCTCAAACAATTCTAAAGCGTGTTTGATGTTATTGGCTTTATAGGTGTCTTGTAAAAAATAACTGGTTTGAGTCGCTTTTAATTGCAGGGTAACTTTAACAATAACACCTGTTAATCCCATACCCGCGCAGGTTGCTTTAAATAGATCGGCATTTAATGTACTTGAGCAATCAATTAACTCACCACTTGCCAACATTAATGTAATGGATTTTACGCACTGGCTAAAACAGCCTTTAAAATGATGGTTTTTTCCATGCACGTCACTTGCGATTGCACCAGCAACTGTTATGTATTTAGTGCCAGGGGTCACTAATAACGTCCAGCCTTTTGGGGTGAAGCTAGTTAATATTTGTTCAAGGGTAGTGCCAGCAAAACAAGTTAACTCACCCGCTTGGGAATCAAAATCAATAAATTGATTCATTAACGTTGTGTTTAATGTATCCGGGGCAAGCGCGCTATCGCCATAACTTCGGCCTTGACCTCTAGCAATTAACGATTCAGGTTTAAGTAATTGTGCTCTTACATCTTCAATATAACGAGAAAAAGATTGCTTAGACTGCACCTGGGGAAAATTTCCCCAGCTTTGGATTTTGCTTATTTGAGTGTCATTGTTCATTTTTTTGCTCTACAAATACAAATTTTCCATCAAGAATATATTTGATGTAATACCCTAAAGTTAACCCTAAAACTGCGCCTATATATCGCATGGTTTTATCTTGAAAGATCCATTCAAAACTCAATTCGGTTAACCAAAAAATACACGTTGTGACGATTCCCATTAATGTGTACAAGAAAAACGTTTTACCTTCGTGCTTTACGCTTGTGGTTTGATAGGAAAATAGAAATGTTTTATCAAGCCAGTATTTTACTATTAAGCCCGTTCCAGTGCCGATAAAAATCGACAACATTATCGAATATTGCTGTGAATAAAAAGTTAAACTTAGCTCTTGACCAAGTAGATTGCTGATTATCGCGATGATGGCAAACAACACTAATTTAGTGTATTTTACTGAACTTTTCATAGAACTACGGCTAAAAAAACATGCACTTTACCACTGATACCCCTAGCAAGAAAACCGTTGTACTGGGTTTATTACGATTAATGCGACCTAAACAATGGATTAAAAATACATTTGTTTTAGCTCCGCTGATGTTTACTGGATTATTTCTAGATTTTCATAGTGTGACGCAGTCCTTAATTGTGATGATTTTATTTTGCTGTGCCTCATCAGCCACATACATATTAAATGATTTACACGATATTGAAGCGGATCGAAAACATCCCAAAAAATCCAAAACACGCCCTTTGGCTCAAGGCATAGTCAAACCTGCCCAAGGCATTATGTTATTAGTGGTTTTATATGCATGTTTAGGGCTAGGGTTTGTATTTCACCCTCAAAGTATTCTAGTGATTGCTGGATATTTAGTTCTCAATTTAGCTTACTCTTTTGTGCTCAAACATCAGCCTGTTGTGGATATTTTTATTATTGCCATTGGGTTTGTTTTACGAACATGGGCAGGCGCTGAGGCATTAGATGTAGATTTATCTTCTTGGATGTTTGTGACTACCCTGTCTCTGGCGTTATTTTTAGCTGCCGTTAAACGCCGCCAAGAATTACAATTATCAGGAGACCAAGGTCGTAAAGTTTTAGAGCATTACACAGTCAGTTTAGTAGAGCGCTATGCTGAAATGGCCGCCACTGCAGCACTTTTATTTTATAGTTTATTCGTTATGGATAAACATGAAGACATGGTATTGACGATTCCGTTTGTATTATTTGGTTTATTTAGATACTGGTTTATTGTGGAGGCCAACGAAGAAGGTGAATCACCAACGGATGCGCTTTACTCAGATTGGCAATTAATAGTATGTATTTTATGCTGGATCGGTGTCAGCATGTGGGCACTATGGCCATCAGCTATATCAGTGGCAGTTTAAATGATGGATTATTCTTATTTACTCGTTCCATTCGTTGCTTGGTTTGTTACTGGTGTCAGTAAATTTTTAATTAACTGTATTCGAGCAAAACGTTTTGCTTTTGATTTAATTGGTTATGGTGGCATGCCCAGTAACCACAGTGCGATTGTCAGTTCTACAACTTGCTTAATTGGACTAAAAGAAGGCATAGAACACCCTGCCTTTGCCGTCGCTATTACATTGAGTTTTATTGTGTTATTAGATGCGTCCAGTTTACGCATGAAAATTGCACAGCAATCGGTGTTATTAAATCAATTGGTTAAGCACACAGATTTTGAGCAAATCAAACCATTACGGGAGCGCATAGGTCATACTAAATTTGAAATCTTAATGGGTGTGGTATTTGGCTGTTTAGTGGCAACTGCTATTTTTTATTACTATTTTTGATAGCTATTTTTGATAGCTTTTAATCACATCATCTATAATATTTTGCATTTCACCACTTGCTTGCATGCTCAATAATTCAGACTCAATCAATGGGGCTAAATGGGCGTGTTTTTTATGGATTATATGGTATAGATCGATCGATAATATTGGGTCAGTTAAATGGATATCTGGTGCTATATCCTTAGGAATTCGCCTTAAAATTGAATCAAATTCATATTGTGAATGTAAAAAGTAATCCACCCGACCATAGATCATCATATCGATGGTACTTTGAATATTTGTAACCGTTTGAAAATCAGCTCCGACTGACTCTAATATTTTTTCAAACGATTTAGTGCCTTGTAAAATTGCCGTACTGTAATTTTTAAGATCATCAATTGATGAAATATTCACAGAGTCATCCAAATATGCCGCAATAATATTTAAACTGAACAGAGGTACATTAATCAATTCTAACGACTCACTGTACTCTTGAGCCGTGGTAAAATTTGAAAATAAAGCGGCATCGGCTTTATCATCTAACACAGTTTTAAGCATTCTATCCATGGGAACATCCACTATTTCAATATTGATGCCGATTCGATTATAACAGCGAACTAAAATAGCACGCCCAACATTGGCGTAAATGTGGTTATCTCCCATTCCATTGGTTATATATAACTTACTTGCTTCTGTGGATTGTTCACTAAAAGCATTAAGTGAAACGATCAGCATCAACACTAAAAATGATTTAATATAACACGTCATAGGATACTCAAAAGTTAAGTTATCAATAAACTGCTGTGCTGTATAACCATCACTGAAAACCAGGATAATTTATGGTTTTCAGTGTATTCAAAGTAAACCTAACCTTCAAAAAACAATATTGAGCGTTCGATAATAGAACAGGGTTAACAATTACCTAACAGTTAAAGGGATGCGTCAAACAAGTATAGTCGTAAATTCCACTTTCAATAATATGTATTACAGTTTCATCAAATGTTCACGATACACTTTTAACTCATCGATCGAATCTAACGTATCATCTAAGGCCAAGTGCGATCCTTTTTTAACCACCAATTCTAATACTTCAGGCTTCCATCTACGCGCCAACTCCTTTAATGTTGACACATCTAAATTACGATAATGAAAATACGCTTCAAAGGTCGGCATATACTTGACTAAAAATCGTCGATCTTGACCGATTGAGTTACCACACATAGGCGAAGCGCCTGCCTCGACGTATTTCGCAATAAAATCCAACGATAACTGTTCAGCTTGTACAGTGGTGATATCACTATCTAATACTTTTTGCGTTAAACCAGACCCACCATGCTGGTTGGTACACCAGTCATCCATGGCATCCATTAGCGCTTTGGGCTGATTGATGACAATATTAGGCCCATGAGCCAAAACATTTAAATCTTTATCCGTCACAACCGTTGCTATTTCAATGATGCGTTGGGACTCTGGGTCTAATCCGGTCATTTCTAAATCTAACCAAATTAAATTCGATTTCTTATCCATTTGTGCCACTCTTTGATTGTTTTAGGTATGATAGCTGGTTCTTAATACAAATGACAAAACCAATGGCAAAAAGAAGGCTAACCGGCCAGCAGCAAAAACGTATTGATTCGATTATGGCGCTCAAACAAAAGCGCGAAACTAAACGAAACATTAAAGCAGATGAAAAGCTAGAAGGCGAAGCAGGCCCTGCATACACGGGTTTAATTATCACTCACTTTGGCGTCACATTAGATGTTGAAGCCACCGATGGCCCCTACAAAGGCCAAGTCTACCGCTGCTATAAACGCGCCAATGTGCCAGCTTTGATTACCGGCGATGAAGTGATTTGGCATATGTGCGCCGATGAAGAAGGTGTGATTGTGGCAGTTTGCGATCGACGCTCGCTATTATCTCGTCCAGATGTTCGCGGGCAAATGAAACCCGTTGCTTCCAATATTGACCAAATTTTCATTATTGCTGCCCCTAGTCCTAATACTCCCCTGAATCTGATTGATCGTTATTTGGTTGCCGCTTACGCCTGTAACATTAAACCGATCATTGTATTAAACAAACAAGATCTACTCACACCTGATCATCCTTTAATTGACGGATTGAAAGAATACGAAAAACTAGGGTTTCAATGTTTAACCCTTTCAAGTCACGATGAAAAGTCTATTGAACAAATAACTGAACTGGCTCAAAACAAAATCAGTATATTTGTAGGGCAGTCTGCGGTAGGTAAGTCCTCACTTATTAACGCATTATTTGAAGATGTAAACGCCAAAACCAATGAAGTGAGCCTAGCAACTGGCAAAGGAAAACACACCACCACCACTGCACGTTTATATCATGGCGAAAATGGTTGTGACTTGATAGACAGCCCAGGTGTGCGTGAATTTGGTTTATGGCATGTAGATGAAGACACTTTAATTGAGGCATTTTCGGAGTTGAGTCATGCTGGATTTTCTTGTAAATTCAGAGACTGTAAACATAAAACTGAACCCGGATGCGCGGTAACCAAAGCATTAGAAAACGGACATATATCCCAACGACGCTTTGATTCATTTACTACTATCCGCAACTCCTTAAATGAAGTGGAAATGAGATGACAAAATTTGAAAACCCAAAAGAAATGATCGACGCTCTTGAACAGGTTTTTTTAAATGCACGAAGAAATGTCCATGTTTACGTCAGAAGAATTGACAACAGCATTTGGTCTGATGACAAAGTCATCAGCGCCATTAAAACCTTTATTAGAAGTTATAAACACGCCCAGTTAGAAGTGATTCAATTTGACAGTCAATTTTCAAAATCATCTGAATTTTTCAAACTTGCAAAACGATTGTCACAAATACAAATTCTACAAGTTAGCGATGAGATACTACGAATCGAACCTGAGCGTAATTACCTTTATGCAGACACACAAATTGTATTGATCCAACATAATAAAGATCATGCAACTGGTTTTTATAGCAATGATGACAGAGCTCAAAATCAAACCATCCAAGACAGCTACAAACACTTAAGGGTTATGGCAAAACCGTCTATAGAATTTAAAACTTTGATGGTTTAATGCCTGATTCAGAAAAAAGTTTTTCTCAAACAATTACTTAACTTCGTAATAATGCATCCTTTGAAAACATGGAATTCACTTAATAGTTACATAGTTGCGCATTAAATAACCAGCATCATCACATCACATCACATCACATTGTTGAACGAAGCCGCTGCGCGGCAGATTTACAAATATCGCTCATACTTCCAACACCAATTCTGGTTTAATTTGGGAGTCAATGCGATGAATATTCAAGATTCTACCCGTTTTCAACACCTTTACCAACAACATATTGAAACACTCACTCTTCAAGGCAAATCCCCTCGCACCATTGATATGTACTCGCGTTCCTTGCGACAACTTGCTGATTTTTTTGATTGTTGCCCTGACAATCTTTCTCAAGAACAATTAAAATCCTTTTTTCTATACGTGGTCGAAAATCTTTCTTGGAGCCACGTTAAAATAGATCGAAATGCCATTCAATCATTTTATAAACACGTATTACACAAACAATGGCAGTGGGTCGACATTATTAAACCACCCAAAATCCAACCACTTCAAGACGTGCTCACTGCCAACGAAGTCAATGACATCATCAACCATACTCGAAAATTATCTTACCAAACCTACTATCTCACCACATACAGTTTAGGATTACGTTTAAGCGAGACACTTAATTTAACGACTGCAGATATCGATCAAAATTTAATGCGTGTCCATATTCGAGCCGCAAAAGGCAATAAAGATCGTTTTGTTTCTTTGCCTAATTTTACGTTATTAGCTTTGCGCCAATTTTTGCAAACCCATCGACACCCAACACTACTTTTTCCAGGTGGCACCGCCCCAACCAATCACACCAGTTACAAAAAAATCGATAAAGGAGGGTTACAAAAAACCATAAAAATTGTCGCTAAAGAATGTCATATTTCAAAAAATGTTCACATCCACACATTGCGCCACAGCTATGCCACCCACTTACTAGAATCAGGATTAAACCTCCACTCAATTCAAATATTATTAGGACACGCAAGTCCGATCACTACCGCACGCTACCTTCATTTGACCGATGAAATCTCCCAAAACAGTACTCTAGTTTTAAATGAAATGATCGAACGACTTGAAATACACTGGCAAACCGACAAAAAAGACAACATCAACATCAACACCAACACCAACAAAAAGGAAAATGCATCATGAAACTCGTCGAATTATTTGAAAAATATCAAACTGATATTTACAAACAACCTATCAATCAAGAACAAAAGTGGGCAGTCCATCAAATGTTACAATGCAAAACTCAACGAGCGGGACAGCTAGACTATGAATGTAACCAGTGCCATCAACACAGTTATATCGACCATAGTTGCGGTCACCGATTTTGCCCACAATGTGGATTTCAAGCCAACCAAAAATGGTTAACTCGCCAACAACAAAAGCTACTTCCCGTTGATTATTTTATGGTGACATTCACCTTGCCATTTGAATTGCGAATGCTTGCCAAACAAAAAAGCAAAGAAATTTACACCATTTTAATGCGACAAGCGGTTGCCACGGTTCAAACTTTTGCAAAAAACGATCAACACTTATCGGGTCAACTCGGTGTAACAGCCGTATTGCACACACATTCAAGAAACTTAAATTATCACCCGCATGTACATTTAATGATTCCTGCAGGTTCACTATCAAAACCAAAAAACTGGCAAGCTAAACGAAAAAAATACTTGTTTAACACCAAAAATTTAAGCAGTGTGTTTAGAGCTAAATTTATAGAATCCTTAAAAACTCAAGACATCCATTGCCCAACCACCTATCCAAAAAACTGGATCGCGCATTGCAAAAAAATAGGCAATGGTTCACCTGCATTAAAATACCTGTCTCAATATTTATATCGAGGTGTATCCAGTGAAAAAAACCTACTGTCATTAAAACAAGACCAACTGACATGGCGATATAAAGACAGTAAAAGTAAGCAATATGTCGTAAAAACAGAACCTATCATGAATTTTTTATTAAGATTATTGCAACATGTATTACCAAAAGGATTTCAGCGAGTTAGAAATTATGGATTATTGCATGGCTCAAATCGAACATTATTAATGAAAATCCAACTCATGCTAAGAGTAACCTTGCCTGAACTTTGTGAATCGTTTCATTACGAAGTCATCTGTCCTTGCTGTAAAAAAGTAATGACATTTTGTGGATTTATAAAATCAAAAATGAAGATAGAAAAAATGCGAACGATCGGGGCGTAAAAAAGGATAGGTATACGGGATAGGTTTAAATCAGAAAACTAATGGGGTAAAAATATTATATGACACTGAATTAATTAAGAATTACCCAAAAAAAGGAAACAGTAGAATGAGAGTAAGGATGCCTCTCAAATTTTAAACATGAAAAAGTTGAAGGAAGCCAAAACCCAGAAAAAGTCACAGAAAAGAAATACACTATAAATGAAGACCGGTCTTGTACAACAATAGAATTAAGTTGCGGCTACGCGCAACCTATTCTTATTTATTAAATACCATACCTAGAATAACCTTTTAAAAACTGAGAAAACTTGTCATTATATTAATGCGCCTCATCCCAATTATCACCAACACCGACATCCACAATCAATGGCACGGACAAACTTGCCGCGCTTTGCATTCTGATTTTAACACCAGATATCAATCGATCTAATTCTTCTTCTTTTACTTCAAACACTAATTCATCGTGCACTTGCATAATTAAGTTTGCTTGAATGTCTTCTTTTTTAAGCCAGTATTGCACATCATTCATTGCAAGTTTGATGATGTCTGCGGCACTGCCTTGCATGGGCGCATTAATCGCGGTGCGCTCTGCTGCGGCTTTTAACATGCCTTTATTTGAGTTAATGTCAGGTAGATACAATCTACGTCCCATAATAGTTTCAACAAACCCATCTTCATTGGCCTGCATTTTAGTTTGATCCATATAGCGTTTTACTTCTGGGTATTTTTCAAAATAACTTTCTACATAAACCTTTGCATCACTTCTTGAAATATCCAATTGGGCCGCTAAACCAAATGCGCTCATACCATAAATCAAACCAAAGTTAATGGCCTTTGCACTTCGACGCTGGTCATTGGTTACTTCATCTAAGGGCACACCAAATACTTCTGCTGCGGTTGATTTATGAACATCTAACCCATTATTAAATGCATATAATAAATTCGTATCCGCACATAAATGCGTCATGATGCGTAATTCAATTTGCGAGTAATCCGCCGCTACTATTTTATATCCAGGACGCGCACAAAATGCTTTACGAATCGCACGCCCTTCTTCGGAGCGAATAGGAATATTTTGTAAGTTAGGTTCAGTAGAAGACAATCGACCGGTTTGCGCACCATTTTGATGGTACGAGGTATGAATCATTTGAGTTTTGGTATCGACCATTAATGGTAAAGATTGAGTATAAGTGGACACTAATTTTTTAAGATGACGATACTTTAAAATTAAATCAGGTAACTCATATTCTTTTGATAATTCAACTAATACTTCTTCTGCTGTTGATGGCTGTCCCGTTGGCGTTTTTTTAATAACGGGTATTTCTAATTTTTCAAATAACACCTCACCAATTTGTTTAGGTGAGTCAATGTTAAATTCACTGCCTGCTAATTCAAAAGCGCGTAATTCGTATTCTTTCATGCGAGTTGTAAAATCATGGGTCAATTGATTTACAAGATTGACATCTAAATACGCACCATTTTGTTCTATTTGCGCCAATGCAGGCACAAGAGGTAATTCAATGGATTGGTAAACATTAAATAACTCGCCAGTTTGTTTTAATTGTGTTTCGAAAAACTCACCTAACCGCAAAATATAATCTGCACGAGCACTTAAATAATCGACCATCACATCAAACTCAAGCTGACTCCAAGTTAATTGTTTTTTACCAAATTTCCCTGCTATTTCTGCATAGGTTTTTGGGAAGTATGATTCCTCAATATTTGAACCATATACTCTTATTAAATTATCGACACTTAATACTGAAAAATGTTTATCTAAGGATTTATCTCGCTTAATGGTTGAATTAAAAACAAAAGACTGAATAGAAATATCATTTGCAATATTACTTGGTTTAATGTTTTGACGAGACAAGTAATGTAACGTTTGTTTTAAATCTGCGACGGTTTTTTTAATGTCATATCGTTCAAACAATGGTTTTAATTGTTCAATAACCTCTTGCTCAATTAATAATTCATCTTTATATAATTCATGATCAAAACAAATCGTAAATGCAGTGCCTGCTTCAGAACTTAAACTGATTGCCAACAGGTGATTATTTAAATAATGTGCTTTAGAGAACACAAAATCCACGGCCATTTTTTTATGTTGTTTGATGTTATACAACACATCTGCAAGTTTTTGCATGTCTTTAATTTGTTCATAGTGAACAGTTTCACAATGCTCTAATAATACTTCAACCATCTCACTGTCATGGATTTGTCCGCGCGTAATCGCTATATCTTCACTAGCAATTTCAACCGTTTGTCCATTTGCTTGCATCTGTTCGCTTAGAGATTTGATCCAACCTTTAAATTCCATTTGTTGAAACAACGCGAGTAATGCTGCATCATCTTGAGGCTGATGCGTAAATTCTAAAACGTTTTTTTCAAGCTTCACATCGCATTTAATTGTGGCTAACACATAAGATAATTCAGCAAGTTCTTGGTTGGCTTCCAATTTTTTAGCCATGGTTTTTGCACCACGAAATGCTAGATCTTTCACTTTATCTAAATTTTCATATATATTTTTTATGCTGCCCAGCCCTTGTATTAAACCGGTCGCGGTTTTATCTCCCACTCCTGGCACACCTGGAATATTATCGACCTTATCGCCCATTAGGCCTAAATAATCGATCATGTACTCTGGGCCAAATCCGTATTTTTCTTTTACACCATCAACATCTAGTAGCTCATTTTTCATGGTATTTAATAATGTGACATGCTCAGTTACAAGTTGAGCCATATCTTTATCGCCCGTTGAAATAACACAATCTCGACCAAGATTGGTACACTCTAATGCTAATGTGCCGATCACATCGTCCGCCTCCACTCCCGATTCCATAATTAAAGGTAACCCCATCGCTTTAATCATTTGGTGAATGGGTTCAATTTGTTCTCTTAAATCATCTGGCATCGGCGGGCGGTTTGCTTTGTATTGGTCATAAATTTCATTACGAAATGTATCCCCTTTTGCATCAAACACTACAATTACGGGGGATTGAGGGTAATTTAACAACAAAGAACGCATCATATTGATGACCCCTTTGGCAGCCCCAGTCGCCATACCTTGTTTGTTCATTAATGGAGGTAATGCATGATAGGCACGAAATAAGTACGATGATCCATCAACAAGTACAATTGGTGCTAACGATTGGTCTGAAGCTTGGGACATAACAATTCTCAAATGCAAAAATGACGCTCATGATACTGTTTAAAGCTGGATTATCAAGGGGTTTACATAATTGAAAATAATTGAATAAAAGTTACTTAAGTTTACTTGTAATTGAGTTTAATAAGCCGATAATTAGCAATAGACCTTTATAAATACTAACTTGCGGAATTCTGTCACATTTTGAAATTTAATCAGCTTAGTCAATTACTATGTTTGCTCTTAGCGCTGGCTTTTGCCAGTCATGCATCCTTGTATGTAACATCTGAAGCTCAGGTCGTTTCAATTATTGGAATCAGCAATGATATAGATAACGAACCCTCCACTGATTTAATTCCACAAAATTTATGGATAACTTTAGTTAGCTGGGTAGTATTTCTATTTATTAGCGCAAACTACCTTTATCGATTTAATTTCACTACAGCCTTTCAATCTGGCGTCTCTATTCGCTCCCCGCCTAAAAACACTCAAACTTTTTAAAATCTAATTTAAACAATTTAATTTAATACTTTTTTTAATTTATTTGAGTAAAACTTATGAATACTACTGCATATGTAGATACCACAGGTATCGAACGAATTCATCACAACTATACTTACACAAGCACATCACTTGATTCTAATAGCCAAACCATTTTAACTGATTTTCATTTCATTAAACCGCTTGTTATTACAAGTGACTTACTGGCTATTGAAGCTGAAAAATTAATGCGCCAATCTCATGTGCGCTTTAAATTAGTCACCAATGCAAGCAATCAATGGGTAGGCACAATTTCCCTAAAAGAACTAAATAATGAAGCCATCATTAAAAAAGTAAGTGAAGGTGAATCAAGAAACGATATTTTAGTCAGTGATTTAATGACACATAAAACTCAAACTCTTTGTTTAGAGTTTGATCAATTTAAATTCATGACCATACGCAAATTATTAAGCCACTTAAAAGATTCAAATTTAACGCATTGCCTGATTGCAGACAGCCCAAATGGCGAAATTCGAGGGCTTATTTCTGCCAGCCACATAGCAAAATCCTTGCATATTGACACTCTAGATTACCCACATATTGATTTTCATAATTTATTTGTGCGTACTACAAAGCCTACTTTAAACGCTTAATTATTAATCTAAATGGAAACAACATGTTTTTAAAATCACTAATTGGTGCTGCATTATGGTTATGCAGCACCTATATTTTTGCACAATCGAACGAAACAACCTCAATTGATTTAACTCAAAGTTGGGTCGGCTGGGTATCATTAAGTGTATTTGCACTTGCTTATGTCTTTGTGATTCTTGAAGAAAAAATTCACCTACGTAAATCTAAACCGGTATTGGTTGCTGCCAGTATTATTTGGGTGTGTATTGCCATTGCTTATAATCAACACAATCAAACTGAAGTCATGCAACACGCCATTCGGGAAGCATTTTTAGAATATGCTGAATTATTTTTCTTTTTATTAGTTGCCATGACTTATATTAATGCCATGTTAGAGCGCGGTGTGTTTGAAGCGTTACGTAACTGGCTGATTGCTAAAGGGTTAGGTTATCGCTCTTTGTTTTGGATGACAGGTATACTTGCGTTTTTTATCTCATCTGTGGCAAATAATTTAACCACTGCCATGATCATGTGTGCCGTTGTATTAGCAGTGGGTAAAGACAATAAAAAATTCATTTCCATTGCCTGTGTCAACATTGTAGTTGCGGCCAATGCAGGCGGTATATTTACACCTTTTGGTGATATCACTACATTAATGGTTTGGCAAAAGAACATTCTGCAATTTGAAGACTTTTTAATTTTGTTTGTACCTGCCGTTGTGAATTTTGCGGTGCCTGCCATTATTATGCATTTTTTTATTCCTACCGAATCCAATAAATCTACAATTCAATTAGATAAAACAATAAAAAAAGGAGCAAAAACAATTGTCGGATTATTTTTAGCAACCATTATCACATCAATTGCTTTATATAATTGGTTGCAGATCCCACCAGTTTTTGGCATGTTAGCAGGCTTAGCTTATTTAAAATTATTTGGGTTTTATTTACGTAAAAAAGCACTTCTTGTTGGATATGCAACAGACAACCCTCCAGGGGCGAGAGAACATGGTGAATATTTTGATGTATTCAGCAAAATTGCCATGGCTGAATGGGATACATTATTTTTCTTTTATGGTGTCATTATGGCCGTCGGCGGATTAGGCTTAATTGGTTACCTTGGCGTGACATCAGAATTTATTTATTTAGAATTAGGACCGACTAAAGCCAATATTTTAGTGGGTATATTATCTGCAATTGTAGATAACATTCCCGTAATGTACGCTGTATTAACCATGAATCCTCAAATGCCAGAAATACAATGGTTATTGGTAACACTAACAGCTGGTGTTGGAGGTAGTTTGCTTTCCATAGGTTCTGCAGCGGGTGTTGCTCTTATGGGACATGCAAAAGGTCAATACACTTTTTTTAGTCATTTAAAATGGCTACCTGCCATAGTTATGGGGTATTTTTTAAGCATACTAACGTTATTTTTATTATATTAATTATTTGCTCGAATAAGGAATATTTTTATTATTCCTTATTCACTTCATAATTTGATTTATGTTTATATTTTTTATTCACTTTTTCATACTTATATATTGTAAGATGTGTAATTGGCACTTAGAATCGCCATATAGAATCAAAACATATTCAACTAGGAAGAACCGAAATGAACGACATTACAAGCTATAAATCCAAGCATAATGAAAATATTAGGCATACCCAACCTATTAATAGCGATAATGTTATATTTGATACTGTAGAATTTTTAAAAAAAAGCAAAAGAAATGACGCGCCTCTACAACCATCAACTCTTGCCAATGAATTTAAATACAGCTTTGTGCATTCAATCTTTATTGCATTTAGTCTCAGTATTGTTATATTTTCGATTTCAACATTTATTTCGATCCCTTATTTTATAAATTTAAAGCAATCATTAAATATTCAACCTTGGCTGTCTTTTTCGTTGGTTTTTTTCCAATGTTTTACTCCAATTTTTATTTACTTAATATTTAAAAATATTATCAAACCCTCCCAATTAATTTCCAAACTTTCTCAAGTAGGGTTACAGTTTAATTCCGACCAATTTAATTGTAATGGCATCATTTCACATAAAACCATTGCAAAGTTTTCTTTTAATTATAACGAAATAAGAAGTGTCCAATTAAATAACCAAATTAAAACAAAAAGACAATTCATACGCCGTGAAAAAATACTAAAAAAAGCAAAATACGCAAACATATTAGATTCCGGGATTTTAAGTATTCATTTAAAAAATGGCGATACAAAAAAACTATTATTATTAGATAGCATTTACAACCAACAAGAATTAGATGACATCATTATTGAATTTAAAGCCCGAGGAGTAAAAATAGTGGGGTTTGATTTTCAATTTGACGAAACATTCACTGTCACCGAGAAATCCAAAAAGAAAGAAAATCCAATTCAAAACACAGAAACCATTTATTACAGTGCATCAAAAGAAGAATTAAGTTTAACCTTATCTAGATTTCACAATATTACTACGGTAAAGGTTAAATCGATTACATTTTCATTATTACTTGCAGTAGGCTGTACATTTGCCACTGCCGAATTTTCCCAAATTGAATCGTTGGTATTAGATGGATTAAAAAATTACAACCCTTTTGATCGTTACACCTCTGATGTCACTTTTATATTTTCGTTATCATTAATAACAATGTTGATCATTTTTAATATTATCTTTTTTCTAGTAAGAAACGTTAGTCGTGGGAAATTTGCATCTCGTTATATCACATTTTATAAAGATCAATTGTCTTATTATTTAATAAGTCAGCATTCACATGAACAATTTGGTTATTTACACTTGTCTCAAGTTCAGTCAGTGTATTTTTTAGCACCTATCGAATCTTCAAAAAATTACAAACCTTTGGGCCAATCACAAATTAGTAAGCTAGGTAAAACCGTTTATGAAGGTGCTCCAGGTGTGCTAAGTATTAAATTAAAAAGCGGAGAAATTAAACACTTTACTCATATGACATTACTTTATAATAAAGTCAAAATGACACATATCCTCAATGAATTTAAAATTCGAGGCATTGATGTATATGACTTGCCGATTCACTTCTCAAAGTCAAAGAAAGGAACCTATCAACCCATTAATCGCTCCCATCACTATTTAAATTGGTAAATTAAGTATTTGCCAAAATAGCACGGCAATCCACAAGCCGATCAACAAATTGGTCGGCTTCATCTGGATGATGACTGACTAAAATCACTGTCCATTTCTTTTCCTTTTGTAACTGTCTTAATAACCCCAAACATTCCAAGCGTTTTTGTTCATCTAATGCGCTAAATGGCTCGTCCAACAATAATATTGGATTATTCCTAAGCAGACACCTTGCAAGCGCCACTCGCTGTACTTGTCCGCCACTCATTTGATCTGGGGTTTTATCAAGCTGTTGATCAATGGATAAAAACTTAGCAATATTATGAATATCTTGAATTTGTTGATCGGACACTTTTAAATTTTGTTTAATTCCAATGGCTATATTATTAAATGCGCTAAAGTGAGGAAATAAATTATCTTCTTGAAACAACATGGAAATAGGACGTTTGTTTACTGGAAGTGTATTCAATGTCAGTCCATTAAACTCAATCAAACCTGAATCAATGGACTCAAATCCTGCTACTAATGAAAGCAATGTGCTTTTACCAATACCCGAATCACCAAACAAACACACCATTTCACCTTGCTTCACATCCAAATTAAAACAATAGGTTTGTTCACGCTTAAAGGTTACGTTGCTAACTTTTAGCATATTTATATCTCTCTTGAATCAAATACACCAAAATGGTGACACTTAATAATACTAAGGCAGTGACTGACGCTTCTTGTAATTGGTGAGTACCTAATCGGTCGTAGACTAATAAAGGCAATGTTTTAAAATCATCGGTGATCATCAAAGCTATCATTGAAAAATCACCAAAAGCTATCACCCAAGAAAAACTCAGCGCCATCATTAGTGGGCGTATATTTAAAGGCAACAACACTAATTTTATTTGCGACCAAACTGATAAATCCAAAGATAACATCAAAGGTTTAAATCGATCGTAATTTTGTTTAACAGGCTGCCTAATAACATTATAAGAATACGGAAGCGCAATTAACGCATTCATAAATATAACCAACATCAACATTAATGGCTGATTAAACCAATAGTCCTTTAAGCCAATATATAAACCACTTGCCACCACTATCGCAGGAAAGAAAAACAAACTCATGGCAATCATGTCGCTGCCTTTTTTGTTTTGTAAGGGTCTTAATACCAAACCTAAACACAATATTAAAACCAACAAAGTACTTAACGTTGCCATGACAATTGAATTAAATAACGAAGTGTAAAAAGTAGAATGATTAAAGACAGTAATTAAAGACGCTAATGTGATTTTTTTGAATACCCAAATTAAAGGTAATCCCCAAAAGCTGATTAATAAAACAACCACTAAGCTGTCTATTAATTTGGCAGACTTGAAAGATTTGTCTGCTCGATACACATTAGATGAGACTTGAGAATACAGTTTGATGGAGTTGTAACGCAACAACGAAATAGCCACTGAAAAACCAATAACAAATTGAAACCCGGCATAAATGGTGGCTTGATGAATATCAAACTGATGTTTAATGGCATGATAAATCGCCACTTCTAATGTGGTAATACCGTTTGAGCCAAATATTTTAACAATGGCAAAACTGTTAAAGCATATTAAAAATATAAAGCCAAACACAGGTAATATGATGGGTTTTAAAAGTGGCCAGTCGCAATATTTAAAACAATACCAATCATTGAACTGCAACAGTGCAGCCTGTTGCATTAAAGATGTTTTTTGACTCGACAGTCCATTTAAAAATAATCGCGCACAATAAGGTGCGTTTAAAAAAACGTGAGCGATTAATATTCCACCCAAGCTATACACATTAAAATCATAAACCGATTGAATAAAACCAGAGCGCCCATAAAATAAAACCACCATTATGATCACAACCATAACGGGCATAGTAAAGCTGGCATTCAGACAGGCAATGATAAAAGACTTACCAAAAAAAACACGACGTACTAATAATCGTGCGATAAAAAACCCTACTACTATAGATAGCAGTGAAGACAATCCGGCTTGAATAATAGAATATTTAATGATTTTATAAAGATAGGTGCCACTTACAGACTCAGAATCTTGGGACCAATATAATAACAACACCCATATTGATGTGATGATTAAACCCACAATCAATACAGGTGCTAATAAAGAAATACTATAGAATAAATATTTCTTTATGGTTTCCATTTTTATTTTGCAGTCGCTTCTAACCAGTTATTGATCCAAGCTTGACGATTTGCTTTCACTGTTTTTGGTTCTAACAAAATTGGCGACACTTCAATCACTTCGTCAAAAATGGCAGGCAAGGTTACATCAGAACGAACAGGCATCATCCAGTTGGTTACTGGAATGATTTCTTGAGCAGGTTTGCTGATCAAAAATTCTAAAAACGCTTGAGCTAACTCAGGCTGTTCAGTGTTTTTAGTCATGGCCGCTACTTCAACTTGTTGGTAATGGCCTTCTTTAAATGCTGCTGCTTTATACTTTGTTACGCCTTCTGCAACTACATGGTAAGCAGGTGAAGTGCTGTAGCTTAATACAACATCAGCTTCGCCAGATGTGAACATTTCATAAGCGCCCCACCAATCTGGTGTAACCGTAACTGTATGCGATGATAGTTTTTTATATTTTGCAGAAGCCTGCTCGCCATAAATAGACTGCATCCAAAGCATTAAACCTAAACCTGGTGTGGATGTACGAGGGTCTTGATATAACACTGATAAATCAGATTCAATTAATTCATCTAATGATGCAGGTGGGGTTTCTAGTTTTTCGCTGTCATAAATAAATGCGAAGTAGCCCCAATCAAATGGAACAAACGTTGAATCTGTCCATCCACCTGGTACGCTTAACATATCAGTGTCTACATTGTGTGCAGCCAAAACGTTTAAATCAGCCGCTTCTAACATTAGGTTATTGTCTAAACCTAATACCACATCTGCGCGTGAATTTTTACCTTCGATTTTTAAACGCGTTAAAATACTTACACCGTCAGCCAAACCAACAAACTCAACTTTACATTCGCAAGTTGACTCAAACAGTGCTTTTAGTTGAGGACCCGGTCCCCACTCAGAAACAAATGAATCGTAGGTATAAACTTTTAAAGTCGGCATTTGTGCCATTGCGTTATTGATAACAGCAACGCAAAGTAAAGCGGTCGTGAATACTAGTTTTTTCATGGGGGTCTCATAATAAATTTTGGCGCCATTTTAAACAGTCGCGCCGCACTACTCAAGGTCTTTAATGACTTGAGCTTGAGCTAACATGTAAGATTCATCCCACCAGCCTGTTAAAAAATGATGATATACATGATTTGTGAACGCCATATACGCCAAACGTAATGGCCAATTGCCTTTTAATTGACCGAATTGATCCATATAAGATTGTAAAACCTGTTTGTCATATTGAAATGGATAAATTAAATCTAACTCAGCATGATAAAAACCCGATTCAAACGGATCGATTAATCCAACAAAATGATCTGCTTCAACAATGGTGTTATCCGCAGATGGGTCACCATGAATTAAAGACGGCAAATCATGTTTTAATTCTGCAAATAAAGAAGGTTGTTGTGTGATAAATGCCTCTAAAATATCAAACACCCAATTTGGTGTATTTAATTCACCAACATTGGTCATGGTGCTGACATCCACATTTTTTAATTTTTGATTAAACAGGGTTAACCAATTTAAATAATGTTCTGGCCAGTTATCTGCCATAAGGTGACTGTCATCGTTTATTAAAAACCAAGGATCAAATTTTGCTTGCTGACATTGATGCAGTTGACCAAGTTTATTGGCAATATCAAATTTTAGAGTGTCGCTATTTTTGTCTTTAGGTTGGTAGCTGTGACCGGTTTGAAAACGTAACACTAATACATGGTCATTTAATTCTAATGGTGCATGCATAAAATCTACGTATTCACTTAATAAAGTTAAATGTCTGGCCTCTAATTTGGCCATATTTTCCCATTTGTGTTCTTTAACTATGCCCTGCTCGGTTAAAAATACTTTTCCGTAAAATCCTTCACCTAGTAATTTTTTCATTTGAGCCCCTATTTATGATTTGATTTTTTTGGGTTAACCGCTTTGATGTCGGTTATTTGAATATCACCAACAATAGTCGAGATACAAGGCAATATCCAGCCTTGTTCGATGTCTTCATCAGATAATGCTAACGGGATTTTGTTTTGGTAATCGATGACGCCTTGAGTCAGTCGACAACGACAAATTCTGCAATTTCCATTTCGACAGGCGCTTTTTGAAAGAAGGGAGTGTTTATTAAGAGAAGATAAAAGATTGTCGCCAAACTGAGTTTGAATTTCAGTTTGATCAACAATCGTAATGACGCAGTTTGACACTTATTTTTCTATGTTGGCTTTTGCTTTTTTGTCGTCTAAAAACATAAACAAAATCAATAACATCACACCAAACATAACGAACATGTCAGCAACGTTAAATATGCCTGTTCGAATAAAAGTCCCTAAACCCACATTTAAAAAATCAATCACATGCGCATCATTATATAAACGATCTAACACGTTTGAAAAACCACCTGCTAATACTGAGCTGATGATAATCAAGTTACGTCCTACAAATTCATTTGAGCGTAATACGTAAATGCTAAAACAAAAAATCGCGATAGGAATTAACCAAAAGAAAATTAAAACACTGACAAAAGGCGGTAACGAGTCACCCATGCCTAAAAAAGCACCTGGATTTTCTGCGTAAACTAAACGAAAGAAATCCCATACATAAGTACTGCCTGCACGAACGGAACCTTCTGCGCCATTTGGGTGAAAGTAAGTCCACGCCCACCATTTGGTTAATTGATCAATGACAATCACAATTAAAAATGTGGGTATAAATAATTTTAATTTAGCTAACATCGGTTATCCCTTATTCTGGTTTAATGCGTTTCTTTTTAACAGGCGTGAATCCGCCTTCTCTTGCTTCGGCTTTTTCAACAGGTCTTGATGGACGTTTACCGCCGCCTGTTTTCTTATGAGACTTCACTTTCTCGCCTGCTTTTTTGGCCAATTTCTTTTTATGAGGGGCTTTTTTACCTACGGCTTTGCCATTGGTTTTAATCTTTTTAGGCCCTTTGTATTTACCTTCAATGCCAGGTAATACAATTTGCTCTACTTTAATACGGCAATATCGTTCGATGCTAGCCATCAAGTTCCACTCATGAGCGGTCACAAAGCTGATCGCATCACCGGTTGCACCGGCACGAGCCGTACGACCAATACGATGAACATATTCATCGCCTTTACGAGCAAGATCATAGTTAATGACAAGACCAATGCCTTCAATATCTAAACCACGAGCCGCCACATCCGTTGCCACTAAAATTCGAACCGTGTCATGGCGAAATTGTTGAGTCACATGGTTACGCTCGTCTTGCGTCATATCGCCTTGTAACACACCCACTCGCTCAACTTCACGTAATTTGATTGATAAACGGTGCGCCATTACCTTGGTATTGGTAAAAATCACAATTTTGCTTTCTGGATAATCGCTAAATAAACGATGCAATAAACGCAATTTGTGATCGTCGTCATCGGCCAAAATCATTTTTTGCTCAATGCCGTCATGTTGATCACGCGCGCCGGCTAAATCGATACTGACTGGCTCATGTAATAAATCTTTTCCAAGATTGGTTACACCCACGTGACCTAATGTTGCTGAAAATAACCATGTCGCTTTCATGGCGTCAGTGTCACTAGCAATGGTCATCATGTCATCGTTAAAACCCATATCTAACATACGGTCGGCTTCATCTAATACAAAGACTTCTAAGTCTTCTAACGATGTACTGCCACGCTTAAGGTGATCTACTAATCGACCAGGAGTTGCAATGATCACTTCTGGATTTTTACGTAAAACGGATGCTTGGAATTTAAAGTCTTCACCGCCGGTTAACATCGCTGCAGTAATAGGAGTAAATTCACTTAACAGCGTAAATTGTTTGTATATTTGACGAACCAACTCACGTGTTGGCGCCAAAATCAGTGCTTTTGCGCCTGAGTTCTTTTTGCCTTTTAACATCAAATGTAAAATAGGCAATAAAAAAGCAGCGGTTTTACCACTGCCGGTTTGGGCACTGACTAATAAATCTTTCTTTGCAAGGGCGTCAAGCATACAGGCTTGCTGTACGTCAGTTGGCGCTTTATAGCCTTGTTTGTCGATGGCTTTGATCAAAGATGGGTGGAAATGAAAATCTGAAAACACAGAGTATACCTAATTGAAAACAGTGCGCATTTTACCTGTGCTGGCAGCGGCTGTCGAACTTAGAATGTCATTTTGAACAGACTTTACATAAAACAACATAATTACGAATTTGACCTATACTGAAAATACTTATCACTACACATTTAATTGATTATGTTAAAAACCAATATACGTACCCGTTTATCCCTTAGTTTTGCTCTATTACTTTTATTATTAATCAGTATTTCAGTTTTAAATTACTTCCAATTGACCAATCAAACTGATCATTCTGAAACATTGGTTAATCAAGGTACAAAACAGCTGTTATTAGCTAATCAAATCAATATTAAAGCTCATGCGACTGCTTTAACATTATTACAAATTCTTCCTCAAAGTGACCGAGATGAGCGTATAAAATTATATAAACAAATGGATCAACAAAATTTGCAATTAGACGAACTTATCAAGCAAATTTCGCAAATAAATGCAGATATTGATTCAGAGCAAATTAATCAGTTAATCCAAACTCGAAACAAATATAAAACTTCATTTACAAGCACAGTTGAATTGGTTGAGTTTGATCAAGAATCAGCTCTTGAAACGTTTAACGAACAAACTGCTGTAGATTTAACTGCATTATTAAAACAAGTTGATCAATTACTGATGAGTTTTCAAAATCAAATGAATAATAAATTAGAATTGAACAGCCAACAAAGTCAACAAGCTATTTTAGTTGTAATTTTTATATCCGCATTTGCTTTAATAATTGGAATATTACTTTCATACATTACAAGTAAAAGCATTGTTACACCACTTAAAACCAGCGTTCTTATTGCAGAACAACTTGCGCAAGGCAAACTTAAAAAACGAAAGATCGCCCCTTTTCATGATGAATTAGGTGAAATGAGTAATGCAATTAAAACAACAGGTAATAGCTTACATGATTTAATTTTTAAAATTCAAACATCATTTAATAATGTCAATGATTACGCTGAAAAATTACGTAATCCTGTTGCTCAAGTAGATAAAGATTCGCGTAAACAAAGCCAATCACTAAAGCAAATAAACCAAACTTTGGATGAGTTTTTACTAGATATTGAACATCTTTCTAACTCGAGTAATCATGCAACTGAGCAAGCGCAAATTGCCCGTGATTTAGCCCAAACGGGATTAGAAAACATACAAGTTGCCTCAAATGAGTTTAAAATTATTTCATCAAGTATTGATCAATCAACTCAATTAGTGAAAGCATTAAGAGAACGGGCATTAGTGATCCGTGAAATGGTTGAAAACATAAGAGATATTGCAGATCAAACAAATTTACTTGCATTAAATGCGGCAATTGAAGCTGCCAGAGCAGGTGAATCTGGACGAGGATTTTCGGTGGTTGCCGATGAGGTTAGAGCTTTAGCAAATCGCACCTCTCAAGCAACATTAGACATCAATGAACAAATGGATGGAATAGATTTAGACACAGAACAAAGTGTGAACCAAATATCAAAAGGTAACGAACAACTAGGTGATGGCGTTCAATTAATACAAAATATGGTTGAACCACTAAATGACTTAAATACTGGCGCTAGCTCCTCATTAGAACAATTACAGTTATTGAAAAAAATTGTATTAAAACAGCAACAAGCAAGTCAGGTTATTGCTGATAATGTTGCAACAACTGATCAATTAGCAACAGATAACACCACTTCGGTTAAATCCGTTTTAAGGTATTCAGATAAATTGCGTGATATCAGTGTAGATCTTGAAAAACAATTAAATCAATTCAAACTTGAAGGTTAATTTTAAAAGATAAAAAAAATGACGAATACTCTTTTAAGAGTAAATTCGTCATTTTGTTAATTTAACTTTTTATTATTTAAGGATGCAAACTATTAATAATTACCGAAACATCCGCTGTACCATTATCCACATTTAATACTTCACTTTCAGGTTCACCAGATGCCGCATTTGCTATTCCAGACAAAGACACCCTAGCGACTATTTCAAATGCATCTTGGCTTGACAACGTCATTTGAGGTGTCATTGCATCACGATCTGATAGTGTAATGGTTAAAGGAAAACTTACTTCACTCATTGGTATTTTCTTAACCGCAAGTGGCATTCTTCCACCAACTGGTCGTGCTAATACAAATAAATACTGGCCCGTTTGTGAAAGTGCTTTTAACGATTCATCAATATCTACCGTTACTTTTATTAACCCTTTAACATCATTTTCAACACCCAATTTTTCTAAAGTAATTTGATATTTATCAAACATATCACTTGAAATACTTTGTGCATAATTAGGGTCATTAAATAAAATTGACCAAGTTTGATAAACCATATCGTACTGCTTTTCGTTGTACGCAAACTCACCGGTTAATTGTAAAACCAAATAATCACTAGGATCATTTTGCACAGCACTATTTAAATACCCCATGACTTCTTTATCAAATAAATTGCCATTTAAGTTCACCGTAATTTGTGCGGCAATGGCAAACGCTCTTGCTGCCAATGGAGGGTTAGTGCCTTCTTCTTGAGTAAGGTTTGCAGCTTGTAAAATATATGGCTTCGCTAATTGGTATTCGCCAAATTCATATAATAATGCCCCTAAACGCATCACATCTAAACCAAACACCATCTCTGAATTATTATGTACTTTTTTATATGCATCAATAAATTGATTTAATTGACTAGCTAAATTTGATTGAGCATACGCTAATGATTCGGCTAATAATTCATTCACTTCATTGGTAGGTTTATATTGGTTTAACATCAACGCAGCATGGGCAATTCTAGCTTTTAAATATGCAGCTTCATCGTTTACATAATCCGGATGAGACACATAAGTTTGAAAAGCTTTTTCAAATGAATGTTTTGCCTCAACAAACAAACCTTCTTGCATTTGCTGTAAACCCAATTCATGAATTTGAATTGCTGACACACCTGGGTTTGATTCAATCAATTTCGCCTTAGTAGCCAATAAATTATCCAACGCTTCTTTTGAAGGATACGCATCATATTCAGTTTGTAATTGCGCTACTTTTAAATCTAGTTGATAGCCTTTTTGCATGTATAAAAAAATTGACACGCAAATCAATACTACTGACATCACAACAGGTACATTCATATAAGATTTTATTTCAGTGTTCACACGTTTTGATTGCGCTTCATCTTTTAATAATTGTCTTGCTGATTGTGTACGCTGACTGTCCGCTTCTTTTTCGTCTAACAATCCACCGTCTAGCTGCATTTGAATTTGTTTTAAGCGTTGTTCATGTGCTTGTACATTTTGTGCAAGATGCTCGTCAATTTGAACGTCTGGCATTTTCACAACAAATGGATAAAACACAAACACAATTGCTACGACCATTAATATCGATATTATTAAAAACATAATCATGTTTATTTACCCTTTTTACTGAGAGTTATAATGTCATCTAATTCTTTTTGTTCTTGCTCGCTTAAAGCTTCATTAGATAGTTCTGTTTGAGTCTTTGTCCGATTAAAAATAAATACAAAACCAAAAACCAAAACCAAAACCAAAATTGGAATTAACCAAATCCAAATTGTTGTCAAAGACACACTGGTTTCGTAATTCACAAACTCCCCAAAGCGATCGGTAAAGTATGTTTTTATTTCGGATTTGGTTTGGCCTTTTTTCACCAATTCATATATTTTATCGCGAAAATCTTGAGCGATTTCAGCGTTTGAATCCGCAACATTATTATTTTGACATTTTGGACAACGCAAAATTTCTGTCATTTCAACAAACAATGCTTTTTGCTCGTTGTTAA
Organism: Marinicellulosiphila megalodicopiae; assembly: GCF_045862395.1. Taxonomy (NCBI): domain Bacteria; kingdom Pseudomonadati; phylum Pseudomonadota; class Gammaproteobacteria; order Oceanospirillales; genus Marinicellulosiphila; species Marinicellulosiphila megalodicopiae. The sequence continues at coordinate 1,130,583 of NZ_AP023087.1, read as the reverse complement.
TAAATTTATATTCATGCTCTTCAAGGGCAACTGCCGATTGAAAAAACAAAACTAGAGACAAACAAATTATTATTTTTTTCATTATTCCATTCCCTCGTATATTGCTTTATATGTGGTATTCCAACGATTTAATGATAATTCACCAATGAGTTTTTCATGAATAATGCCTTTACTGTCAACAAAATACGTCTCTGGTGCACCATATACGCCTAAATCCAAACCAATTTGTCCACGAGGATCAGTCAAACTGATGGCATACGGATCGCCGTCTTTTTTTAATAACGCAATGGCTTGAGGGGTAACATCTTTATAATTTAAACCCACTATACGCACACCTTGAGCGCTTAATTGATTCAAAAAGGCATGCTCTGCTTTGCAGGTTGGGCACCATGTTGCCCAAATATTAAGTAAATATGGCTGCCCTAATAAATCATCTTGATTTATTAATGTGGCATCATATAAACGCGAGGTTTCAAAATCAGGTAAGACTTTACCAATTAAGGGCGATTTTAAAGCAACCTGCGTCGTGCCTTTTTCGCCTCGATCAATCAGCCCTAACACCATGATCGCAAACGCGACAAAAGCAAGCCCAATTGGCAGGAGGTATTTAATTTTCATTATTACGCTCCTACTACTTTTTTGCTGCGATAGCGTTTATCAAACATGGTTAAAATACCACCTAACATCATGAATAATGCACCGGCCCAAATCCAACGAACAAACGGTTTCACTAATACACCAATTGACCAATAACCTGGTTTTTGTTCAGATTCTTTACCTAATTGAATGTATAAATCTTTTAAGAAATATGGCTTGATATCTACTTCAGCTGTTTGAGTTTTACTATTTAAATAACTGCGCTGACTTGGCAGCATTCTGGTTACAAACGCTCCATCTTTATACACTTCAAATTCACCGATGTAATCAATGTAATTTGTGCAATCAGACTTATCTTCATGGAAGCATTCGATTACATTAGTTGTCATAACTTGATTATGTATATAAGGTTTAACACCATTAAAGCGCACTTCGTAACCATGCACTTCTTGAACATCACCTTCAGTTAAAAACAAATGATCTTCAGATTCATAACCTTGTACCATAACCACACCAATGATCATGATCGCCACTCCAAAATGGGCGCTTTGCATGCCCCAGTAACTTAAACTTAATTTTTTCATACCCACCCAAACACTGCTGGCATTACGTGTATTATTTAAGATGGACTTTATTGAACTTGCTATTAGCCAAATCACTAATACCCAACCCATTACCACTTCCCAAGGAACCAATAACGTTTCGATTACTGTTTCTTCCATTGGTGTTGAAACATTAATTATAAAACACACAATCGCATAAATAAGAGCCAACGCTAAACTACTGATTGAGCCCCAAACAAAGATAGCACTTGTGCCTTTAAACTCATTTCTTTTCCAGCGCAGTAATTGCCCTGTCACTAATGCCATCACAATAAATACTACGCCAATTCCAAATATCCAATTAAATACTGGTGCACCTACAGATAAATCTTGGTCGCTGAATAAGTCGGCTAATAGTGGGATGCCCGTACCAATTAAAATACCAAATGATACGACCGTTAATAATAAATTATTAATTAATAAGAATGACTCACGTGAATAAAATTCAAAACGCACTTGTGAGCTAATTGAACGACCACGAATAGCAAACAACACTAAAGCGGTGAAAATAGTAATCGCAAGAATACCTAGAATGAAATAACCACGAGAAGGATCCGATGCAAAGGCATGAACAGAAGTTAATAAACCAGAACGCACAATGAACGTACCGATTAACGAATAACTAAATGCGGCTAATGCTAATAATACGGTCCACGAGCGGAACGCGCCGCGTTTTTCGGTGACTGCTAATGAGTGAATTAAGGCAGTACCAACTAACCAAGGCATAAATGATGCGTTTTCTACTGGATCCCAGAACCACCAGCCGCCCCAGCCAAGCTCATAATAGGCCCACCACGAACCCAACATGATGCCGCCAGTTAAGAATACCCAAGCAAGGTTTGTCCAAGGACGCGCCCATCTAGCCCAAGCAGTATCTAAACGACCTGTAATTAACGCCGCCATTGCAAAACCAAACGCAACAGAGAAACCCACATACCCCATGTACAACATAGGCGGATGAATAATAAAGGCGAAATCTTGTAGTGCTGGGTTTAGCTCTTTAGTTGACTCAATCGCCATTAATAATTCACGCTCAAACGGGTTTGAAGTGAACAACATAAATGCGATGAAACCGGCGCAAATAAAGCCCATTGTGGACAAAGTTGCCGCTAACGTGTCGTAGGATAATGAACGAGAGAAAATACTCACGGCAAAAATCCAACCCGATTGCATAAGAATCCACAACAATAAAGACCCTTCATGTCCACCCCAAACACCGGTTAACTTAAAGATAAACGGCATATCAAGAGCGGAACGACCTTGCACATAAGTTACAGTGAAATCATCCACAACAAATGCGTAGGTTAAACAAATATAAGAAAATACAACAAAAACAAATAAACCAATCGATAACGAGATGGCACTGCGCTGCAAACGAACATTGCCCGTTAACACACCATATAAAGGAACTGTGGCCAGCAAAACAGAGAGTGCAAATGCAATCATCGTCGCTATATGGCCAATTTCTGGAATATCAAAAATCATGTTTCACACCTTAAAAAAGAGGCAAAGCCCCTTTTAGTTTAATTATTATTTGGTTTCGTGTTGTTCGCCGTAATTGTCCATAATTTCTTTAGGCACATAATTTTCATCATGTTTGGCCAACACTTTGTCTGCAATTAAAATACGTTCATCATTTAACTTACCGCTTGCAATGGACATTTCGTTTTCAGCAAATAAGTCAGGTAATAAACCCGTGTAATGCACAGTGGTTTCTTCTTTATCATCGTAAATAATAAAGCTGATGACTAATTTTTTACTGTCACCGACTGTGCCTTCTTTGATAGAGCCTGCTTTTACCATGCCGCCGACTTTAATTGATTTGTGCAAAGGCGCGATGGTGCTGGCTTCAACGGGTGTATAAAAAGCGGTAAACCCTTTTTTAAAACCAAAAACCATCAAACCGATGGCGATAGATACGCCGATCATGACACTTAACACGATCATTAATCGTTGTTTTCTTACTGGATTCATAGTGACTCACTTAGGCGACGACGCGCTTCTTGTTTAATTAATTTTTTAGTACGAATAATTGGGGACAAAAAGTAATAACCAATGACTGATAAACCAATGGCATAGCAGGCCCAAACATATCCACCACGACAGGTGATCGACTCACGCATCACACCATTAATGGGTCTTTCGATCATGCTGCACATTTGCACAGCATCCATTAAATTTTCAAAAATCATATTATTTCTCCTGCCCTAATGCTTTATCAAACCAAGCTTGTACCCATTTTGCAGTACGATTGCGAACCAAAATTTCAGCTCTTGCGGCACGTAAAACCAATGACATGCCCATAAAATAAAACCCAAAGATGCTACCTAATAATGGCGCTAAATAATTCCAATCTACTGCTGACTCGTCACCTGAATACAAACTGCTTGATTGCTGATGAATAGACGCCATTTCATCATCACTAAATGACACGGCAAATTTGATTAAAAAGACAATGACGACCGTACATATCGCTAGTACAGCTACAGATTTGTCGGCTTGATCGGTAGATTCGATTGCGTAATACAACGCTAAAATTCCAAAATACAAAAGCACCAAACCTGCAGCACTGATTAAACGAGGGTCCCATACCACGCCTTGCCCCCAAGCAGCCTGCCCCCAGATGGCACCGGTTATAAACATTAATGCGGCAAAACCTGCACCGACTTGAGCAGTGGCTTTTAACACAACACTGGCCATTTTCATTTTCCAAACCAGCGCAATTACACCCATAATTGCCATGGCAAAATACATCGACATAGAAAGCGAAGCAGTAGGCACGTGCACAAAAATGATTCGACTTGCATGACCTTTTACTTCTAATGGACTATAAAATACACCGTAAATAAAAGCACTGCTGACCATTAATGTGGCGAGTAAACCTGAAATCAAACTCCAAATTTTACTTTGTTCAAAAAACCACTTAGGCGAGCCCCACTTTAAAAACCAAGCGACAATCGCCTTCCAGATAGTATTTAACATATAAAACCTCTATTCACTTAAACTAATACGTAATGAAACCGCCGCCATAAACGGCGCTAGCATCATCGCTAATAAACTTAATCCTGCACACAATAAGGCGGTTGCTGAAAATACCTCACCATTAATTTGTTGTTTGATCATAAGGGAGCCAAAGCTCAATAATGGAATCATCATGGGTAATACTAAGATGGTTAATAATAGACCGCCTTTACGTAACCCTACTGTCAAAGCAGCAGGAATGGCTCCAATAAAACTGAACCAAATTGTACCAAATAGCAGACCCAGCATCATCACACCAATGGCACTAACTGGCAGTGAAAGCATGATGGCGATCACAGGTGACATTAAAATAAGGGGCAAACCGGTGACTAACCAATGACAAAGGATTTTTGCAAACATTGAGATCACTAAAGAATCTTGTGAAATCAGCATTTGCTCTAAAAAACCATCTTGGAAATCGTCACGAAATAAACCATCAAGTGACAACATTAATGACAATAACGCTGCGATCCAAATGACACCTGGAGCAATTTGCGCTAACAACTCTGGATCAGGACTAACCGCAACTGGAAACAACAGCATAATCGTAAAAAAGAACACAAGCGGATTAAACAGCTCGCCTTTTCTGCGAGAGGATAAAAGCAGCTCTCTTGAGCAGGTGTGTTTAAATGTCATCCACATACATGGTTTCCTGTGATTGATGACCCAGCATGATTGTTTTTAAATCAGGGTGCTCGAATTGATGATGAGTAATTAACACCACGGCGCCACCTTGTTTAGTGAACTCATCAATTCTTAATTCTAATTTTGCCACGCCTTGTAAATCAAGGGCGGTGAAGGGTTCATCTAATAACCAAAGCTTAATATTGCGTTGCTCTAAATATAAACGCGCCAAACCGATGCGTCGTTTTTGCCCTGCTGACAATGCTAATGCACTTTGATCTAAGAATTTAATAAGGTCGACATGTTTTAAAGCGGCAAATAACGAAGCATCGTCATAGGGTAAACCTGATTTTTGTGCTAAAAATCGAAGATTCTCTAAAACGGTTAATCGAGTAGAAATGGCAGGAAGGTGCCCAAGATACAATACTTTAGCGCGATCAATTTGCCCATCATATAAAGCAAACGCTTCAGAGATTTTTAAGTCCCCTTCAACCGCTTGACCCACACCAGCTAAATAACGCATTAATGTGGATTTACCCGCACCGTTGACGCCTTTAATTTGAATTAAATCTTTCGCTGAAATGCTGAAATCTAATTGAGCAAACAGAGTTCGATTTTGTCGAATTGAGGTCAAGTTATTAGCTTGAATCCAACTAGTCATCTTGCATACTCAATAGAATCATTATCACACCAAATTATTAAAAAAAGCACAATGGATTATACCTGACAGAGTATGTCAAATTTCGTTCCCAAGTCAGGCTTAAAAATGTGACGCATTGTAGCTTTTTTTATTATAAAGGCATACAAGGTTAGCTTTTAAAGGTTCGCACAATTCTTATTCAAAAAACTCACAAAACTGCTCGAGCTCAATTTTATCCGTACGGTACTGATTAACCTTATGCTCGCAATCTTCATAACCTAATGCCAACCCACAAATAAGCTGGGTGTCATTATTCTTATTTAAATGCTGAATAATAATTTCAGGATACTCAGCCAATGCAGCTTGAGGACAAGTTGCTAACCCTTCTTGTGTGGCCATAAGCATGATCGACTGAATAAACATGCCATAATCCAAAAAGGATCCTGTTTGCATGTTTTTATCTAAAAAGAAATACATCACAACAGGGGCATCAAATGCTCGATAATTTGCCTTCCATTGCTCGATTTGACCGATTTTATCTTCTCGTTTGATCCCTAGAGTTTCATACATCAATTTACCGCATGCTATTCGACGAGATTTAAAAGGTTCAATCCAATTGGTCGGATAATATTGATAGGTTAATTCGCCTTTACCCGAATGATCAAATTCGGCCATTAGTTTTTGATCAAGCACTTTTTTACTATTGCCACTTACTACCGCCACGTTCCATGGTTGGGCATTCACACCTGACGGTGCGAAACGCGCAAATTTTAGTATTTTTTCAATAAGTGATTGATCAACATTTTTAGATAAAAAAGCACGTGCGCTATGACGTGCTACTAAGGCTTGTTCGACGTTCATGGTTTTCTCTTTTAAGTGTGAATCAGCCGTTTTCTAATAACTTTTGTAATTGACTTAATGCAGCATTTGCTCTGCTGATATAGTTTGCCAACACCAAAGAGTGATTCGCTACAATACCAAATCCGTCACCATTTAAGATAATAGGGGACCAAACCGTTTGTTGAGTGGATTCCAGTTCTAAAATAATTTGCTGCAAAATGAAGTGGGCATTTTTATCCGTTAATACTTGATCAAAATCCACTTGGGCAGATTTCAACAAATGCAAAATAGCCCAACTCGCTCCTCTTGCTTCATAAAACACATCATCAATTTGAGTCCAGGTACTTGTTACTTTTGGTGTATCTTGCTCATCTGTTTGAGCAGATTTATTTGGATGATCGACAGCAGAGCTTAATCGTTGAGAATAACTACCTAAACGACTCTCCACTTTTTTAAGCCAAACAACTAAATTGTCAGATCGAGCATAAAATTGTGCCACCTTTAATTCAGGATTAGCTAAATTTGCTTGATACGCTTTAGTAAACCCAATACCTTCTTTAATGACTTTTTCTGTAGCAGGAAAAATCCATTTATTGCTGTCTTGGTTAAATGATGGTTCAGCTAATGATAAATTAGGATCTTCGGTTGAATTGTTTTGGGAACGGCTGAAATCTTGACGCATCACACTTGAGAAATCTCGAACTTGAACCAACACACCAAACTCCCAATTAGGCATATTATCTAAAATCAAACTCAACGGAAAAATGTCGTTAGTGATGTAGCCACCAGGTTTATTTATTAACGTGCCTGCAATTTCAGTTAGGGTAACGGTACTTGTATACCCTATTGGCATTAAAGCAGTATGACCTGTTAATTCGTAAGAATTTTGTGCGGTTTGTTTCACATCAAATACATTAGGATTTTGTGAAACATACAAACCATAAATAATTTGAATAAGAACTAATATAGACAATACAAATAAGATGGACTTTGGATGTTTAATTGAATGATCTCCATCAAATGACAATTTCGATTTAATTACCTGCCATTTGGATTGTTGTGAATTTGGCTCAAAAGATTGCTCTGAGGCTGAATCTGACTGAGTATTCTCATTATTTTCTATCATATGCTTTCCTGTTCTTTGCCTGAATTTGATTCAACCTGTCTAAAATATTGCACCCAAAACGCCAATAAGTATGAGCTAAATAATGTTGCTATAAACCAATAAAAACCAGGAAGTAAGCTCACTTGAGCCAGCGCTCCAAGTTTAACGGTTACAACAAGTATAGCCACGACAAACACATCAAGCATCGCCCATTTAGATAAAACATTCAACACGTTTAGAAGTCGCGATTGTAAAGCAGATACCACAAAGGGCAACATGCCATAAGTGATAATTTTACACAATGGCAAAACAACCGTTAACATTAAAACAATCAGCAGCAATAACCACTCACCTTCTTCAAACATCGCAAAAAATCCTTTCAGTAACGATGTATCTTTATTAAATAACATTAATTTAGTTATTCGTATAAAAGGCTGACTTAATGCAATAAAAAGCAATGACACGCTTAAAACGGTTAAACCCACACTGCCAATTTTTAGCCATTTTTGTTTTTGGACCAAAGTCATGCCAATTCACTTCCTCTATAACAGGAATATTTTGGCAAGGTGTCATTAATATCAAACCAATTTGCTTTATCTTTTGTGTAAATATGACCGTCTACAAATATTTCTATGGGTTGATCCAGTGATGCAATGGCTAACTCAACTGTATTTTGTTCAGTGTTAAATGATGATTCAAACAATAAACTGCTGCCACATTCACCACAAAAACGTCTTTTTGTTTTAACGCTGTCACGTTCACATTCAAAGGTTTTTAATAATGACTCGCCTGATAAAAATACAAGTTTAGATTTATCCACAGTCATTAAACTTGCAAACGCCGCACCGTGAAATTTACGACACATCGTGCAATGACAATGGGCTAATGGTTCAAAATAAGACTGATTAAGCTGATAGGTAATTTGACCGCACAAACAACTGCCACAATAGCTTTCTGGATTCTCGCGTGATTGATTATTGTTTAACATAATGCAAAACCTTCAAACTGTAATTGTCATCTATTTCCTCTAACCATTGAGGGTTATCAATTCTTTTAACAAAGACTAAATTTTCTTGCTCACTGGCAATCCACTTTTTAAATTCATCAACATGCACCTTTGGATCATTTAAACAAAATAAATAGTCAGTACAATCAAATTCACTGGCGCGTCTTACGGTTTTCGCATAATGACGTAACGCTTCAAAACTGCCACGCTGAAAAGAAGGCGGGTCAATCACAACTAAATCATAAGGGCCAAGTCGTTCTAATTTACCAAAGGACTTCATAATGTTGTGCTTTAAATATCGAACCTTTTGTGTGAAGTTATTGAGCTGATGGTTTTTTTGCCCTTCTTTTAATACACCTGCGGACATATCCACATTTATGACTTCTTTCGCGCCACCTGCACAGGCTACCAATGAAAACGCGCAGGTATAAGAAAACAAATTTAAAATCTTTTTGTCCTTGGCAAAGTCTTTTACAAATTGCTTGCCGTTTTGCATATCTAAAAATATGCCTGGGTTTTGTTTATCCAGCTTTAAATGATACTCAACATCCAGCTCTTTGGTTTTCCACTGATCAATCAACTCACCTTCTAGCATCGAAATGGGCGAGCCCTGTTCAAAACGATTCTGTAAAATGTGCTGTTTTTTCTCGACACCCAAAAATTCTAGCGCATTTATTAATTCATCAACATTGTCTTGTTGTTCATAAAAACGCCAGTGTAAATAAGGAGGGTAATAATCAATATTAAATTCCAACCCTTCATAACAGCCGCCACGACCATGAAACAGACGCACTGCTTGATCGGTCATAGAAATTCGAGATTGAATTAATTTTGCAAATTGTTGAGGATCTAATATTTGTTTAGACATGTTTCATCCCTGCTTTAATAAGTGATGCGTCAAGTGAACGATACTGAATAAATTCATCACGAATTGGATAGGTTTTTCGGTATTGATCAAATTCAACACCGCGAATATGGCTGTCAGTATGTAACTGAGAAGCTCTAAAATTTGAATCATCTTGCTTGATGTCATACATCTTTTCACAAAACTGTTTTAAGCTTAAATTTTGATTTTGAATGTCTTTAATTTCTAAAACATCTAACGCTTTAAACAAATCCATTTTATCTAAAAACTTAAAAAGTGCCTCTACCACCATTTGAGAACCATTCACTTTGCCTCGTTGTGAGTATCCAGCAATATGGCCTGTGGCTATTTTGCAAAATGGCATAAGCTCAATATTTATATGAGGCTCGTTTTCCCAGACATCCATTAATAACGTTAAGTCATTTTGCTTTTGCATTCTGTTTAATAATGCAGATTGATCAATCACTTCACCTCGCCCCGCATTTAACAAAATACTACAGGATTTTATTTTATTGATATTGTTTTCATCTAATAAATGAAACGTAGGAAATTCACCCCCCATTGTTTTAGGAGCATGACAGCAAATAATATCTTGATTTAGCACATCATCTAATGTGGTTAATGTTGTGTCATGTTCTTTTAAAAATGGATCGTAGCCCACAACATTTGCACCCAAATCTTTTAATCGTTGGCTTACTTTTGTGCCTACATTACCCAAACCCACCACACCAATATTTTGCCCACTAAAATCATCAATTACTTGTAACAATGCACAAATCACATAGTCGGCCACTGCATCGGCGTTACAACCAGGGCTTGATACCACGGGAATATTTTGTGCTTGGCAATAATCCAAATCAATATGATCCACACCAATAGTGGCAGTGCCAATAAATTTAACAGGGGTGTTTTTTAATAATGAGGAATTAACTTGAGTTACCGAGCGAACCAACAAAACATCGGTTTTTGATAGATCGTCATTGGTTATGTTTCTGCCGGATTTAAATTGAATATTAGCGTTTAACGGCGCTAATAATTGTTCAATATAAGGCATATTTTCATCAGCGAGAATATTCATAGTTTTTAAGATTTGGAAGATTTTTAATTTTAGAAAGGATTATTTTGAAAAATGAATGAAAAAGAAATACAACGATCACGTTACTATTTCTTTTTCATTTTTTAAAGTTAAGCTTTTTCTTCAGGTTTAACTTCAGGTTTAACTTCAGAAGGTGATTGCTCCACTTTGACATCAACTGGCGTTTCAGCATTAGGAGTTGCTTCAACAGGCTTAGCCGTTTGTGCAGCTGTTTCCACTTTTAGCTCAGCGACAGGTGCTGCTTCAACTTTAGCTTCTTCAACTTTAGCCTCTTCAACTTTAGCTTCTTCAACTTTAGTTTCATCAGCAACAGGTGTTTCAGTTTTTAACTCAGTTGCAACAGGCTCAGCTTTTATTTCTGCTTTTACTTCAGTTGGCGTTTCAACTTTTGCTTCAACCACTTCAGGCTTTTCTGCATTAGGCTCTGGCGGATATTCAGCTTTTAGTTTTTGCCCAATGTATTTTTCAATTTCAGGCAATAAGAATGAATCATCTTCACAGGCAAAACTTACAGATGTGCCTTTTTTACCAGCTCGACCCGTACGACCAATACGGTGTACATAATCTTCAGCGACTTCAGGTAATGTGAAGTTAACAACATGACTGATGCCATCGATGTGAATACCACGACCTGCAACATCGGTTGCCACTAAATACTTCAATTTACCGGCTTTGAATTTTTCTAATGTTTTCACACGTTTTGCCTGAGGGATTTCACCAGACAACATTTCACAGGTTAGGCCATCTTTTTTCAATTTTTCTTGAAGTTTACGAACCAAATCACGGCGATTAGCAAACACGATGACACGCTCGACATCCTCACCTTTTAAAGTAGACAGCAATAATGGGTATTTTTCTTCGTTGGATACTAAATATACTTTTTGATCTACGTTATCTGAAGTTTGTACATCACTGACCACTTCAACCATTTGAGCGTCAATTGTCCAAGCTTTTGCTAAATTTAAAACATCATCTGTGAATGTCGCCGAATATAATAATGTGTGTCTATCTTCTTTTTTAGGGGTAGCACGAACGATCTGTTTAATATCAGGAATAAACCCCATATCCAACATACGATCCGCCTCATCAATAACCAAGGTTTCAACTTGATCTAAAAATACTGATTTACGTTTGATGAAATCAATTAATCTGCCAGGCGTTGCCACTAATATATCAATAGTATCTTGCTCTAGAGATTGTTTTTGTTTTTCAAAATCCATCCCACCCACAATAGTCACTACTTTTAGCTTAGTGTATTTACATAACAATTTTGCATCGTCGGCAATTTGCATGGCTAATTCACGTGTTGGGGCTAAAATTATGCTGCGAGGCTCTGAGTCGTATTGTTTTTTTAATGGATTATCTAAAAAGTCGGTAATTAAGGTCAGTAAAAAAGCGGCTGTTTTACCTGTACCTGTTTGTGCTTTACCAACGCAATCCATACCAGCTAAACCAAATGGTAGGGTTTGAGCTTGAATGGGACTGGCATATTCATATCCCAAATCAGATATAGCGCGCATAACTTGTATTGGTAATTCAAAATCGTGAAAGCGCGATTTACCTTCTTGTTCTTCTACAACAAATTGTTCTAATGTCCAAGATGGTTTAGTTTTGTCTTGAGTCACGATAGTCTCTCTTTGTGTTGGATCGATTAATAGGTGGATTTTAAGTTAGGGGCATTCTATGTCAATGCGTCGCATAAATCACCTAATTGATACATCTTAAGCGCTAAGGCGCTATGATTTTGTAACTTAGTCATAATTGCAGCAATTATTTGTAATTGAAGTTCATTATTGGCTGTCGTATATATTGCGATCAATTTAGGTATAAATTTGATATTTTTAACAATATTTTTAACAAAGACAGCCTAATTTTAGTCCCCGACAAATATTTGAGCTCCATGTTTAATCCCTAGTTTTCTATAAGAGATTAGAAAATATACTGGTCAAGTAAAACAGGAAGGATTCTAAGCCGCTTTTTCATTTCGTCAAATGTCTCTTCAGTTTTCCTTCAATGTTTTTTCCTTTCTATGTGTTCTATATTTCCTAATAAAATCCACAAAACGTGTGGGGGAAGTCTTGATTTGAACTACTCATAAAAAACCAGCCTAATAAATTAGACTGGGGTTTTTGGTATTCATTTTTGCCTATTGTGTGCGAACGTTATTACACCCTAAACGACTGCCACCAATGGCAAAGTCATCCATAATAACACTTACATCTGGCTTAGGTTCGGTTTCAGGAACCACTTGCTGACTGTTAGTTGGGCGGTAACGAGCAAGTCCCAACGACACACCAGTTATTGAATCCGGTGCAATCCACGACTCACTTGAGCAACCTGGGCTGTTGATATCAATTAATAGATCTTCAACTAGCTCGCCATCTGACCAAATACTTAAAGTGTTGTTGTTCACGTCCATGTGCCATTCCACACAGGCCCATTCATCTTTTGGAATAGGGGTAGAAGACACAAGCTGACATTCAGCGGCGCCATTGCCGTTTGCCACCGTTACAGAGGCTGATAAATACCCTTCATAACCGCCAATACCCCACTGCATATTCCACCATTGGCGTGACGATTTTGAGCCTTTAAATGTTAAGAAATTCCATTGGGCTTCTTCATATTCACCGGTATCTATGCCATTGATACGTACTCGACCATATTGGTTAGTGGCTGTGCTTTCAATGTCTTCTTCGGCAAGGTTAATCGTTGCGATCATGTCGTTGTTGCGGTCTTGTTCAGCGGCTGAAAATTTAACCGCATTACCAACCAAACCATAATATACGTCATCCACCACTTCTAATGATGCTTCTCCTTTTAGCTCCTCAGTCCAAATGCCTTGTGGAGTGCCTGCCACGTTGTAGCTGTTAAAATCATCAACAAAAGAAGCGGCATCCGATCCACCTTGAGGGGCTTTTACACCTAATGGAGGATAGGCATTTTCGATTAACATGATGAACTGCTCATGGAACCAATGCCCTGCGTGAGGCGCGCCTTGAATCACATTTGCCGCAATGCCTGTTGAGTTGCTAGCTTCGCCACCACACATTGGGTCGTATGATTTACCTTCGTCGTTTGCGCCATCGGTTAATGATGAAATACCGTCGGACTCACCAGGTGGTTTCATCCAAAAATACGCATCTAGATAAGGACGAGTAGCATCCGGTGCAGCTTGTGGAATTTCACCAATACCTGCGTTGTTCACATTACACCAGTGACCACGATGAACGCGCGTGTCTATTCGATAAGCCGCATCGTCTTTTTGAATGGGCGCGCCTTCGCCAGATGGACGGTTAGGTCCACCCCAGCCATTACGCGCAGTATCGATAATAAAGCCTAAGTTCTCAGGGAAACCTTGACCCTCAATCACTCTAACCGTAGAACCATCGCCTTTTGCAACGTCACCTATCGTAAAGCGTTTGTACATGGTATCGATAAAACTCAGTTCGTCGACATGACGGTTCCATTCATAAAATGGCACTAGGTTTTGACGGGCGCTGTGTTCAGATGAAACATAGGGCTCTTGAAGGGGGGTGTAACCTGATGTGTTTGATGCAAATCCACGAATGGCACCTAAGTCGCCCGATTCAGTGGCACCGGCAACTAGATCGGTAAAGCCAATAACTGAGCGCTGAAGGTTGTCGGTATCTAAACTGTCCCAACCTAACCAGCCTGAGTGACCAATGTCGATGTAGGTGTAAACGTTTGGCATATCATGAAATGCGTTGATTGCGTATTGAAGACCATCTTTATAAACCCCAGCTTCATTGACAGCATTACAATCATCGGTTGCGGTAACAAACGGATCGATGTTTGTGATCATATTTGGATATCCGTCTGGCTCTAACATCGCCACAATTCGAATATCAGGATACAAAGCAAACGCCTGTTTAATGACGTCAATATATTCCGTTTTATATAGCTCAAGTCCCGTGCCATCTGGTAATGAGTCAGCATCAGGACCATCTTTGGTTTCATTTAACTGACCGTTTGATGCTAATGCGGCGCAATCTCTGTCAGGTAAGTTATACACAATAATCACAGCGGTCATCGGTGGTTTGATGCCTTCCACTGCTAATGCGTCTTGCTGAGCGGCCGCTTCATCAAGATGGCCTTCTAATGTGTTGTTGTCACCTGCAATAAATTTAGACAATGGACGACGACCGTCATTTAAGTCTCCGCCATAAATGGCAACGGTTCTATCTAACCAAACCGCAGAAGGCATTTGTTGCACAAATTGAATGTCGTTATATAAAGACGGTTGCGTGTCTTTATCAATTTTCTGTAAGGACTCATCTTGTAAGACTTTAATATCTGGGCTGACATAAAAAGCAGAGTGCTCAAATGGGTTATTGTCAGTTTGCATCGGCTCGCCAATTTTACCTGTTGGAACCGTTAATACTGAAACCACCTCTGTAAATGTTTCATGACTTAAGCCTTTATCGTCAGTCACTCTTAAATAGATTTTATTTTCTAAGCCTTGTGTAAATACATGGTTTACAACGGGGCCATATTTAAAGCTGCCATTACCAAAGTCCCATTCGTAACTGACGATGTTTCCTTGCGCCATCGACGCGCTGCCATCAAAGGTGACACTTAATGGAATTTCACCGCGAGCAGTACTGGTTAAAATATGCGCCACAGGTGGCTCACCAGAAATTACTTGATTAAGCAATGTGATATCGATGGTTTTAACATCGGTTAATCCATCAGTATCCGTAATGGTTAGTGTTGCTGTATAAGTGCCGTTTGCTTGGTATTCATATTTAGGGTTGGCCTCCATAGAGGTTGATCCATCACCAAAGTCCCATGAAATAGAAGCAATACCGTCATCATCCGTTGAGTGAGAGGACTTAAACAATACAGTTAAAGGAGCACGACCCACAATTGGACCAGTTCCAGACAGATCCGCCATTGGCGCGCCATTGATTCTTTGTTGTTGAACCGTCACTGTTTTTGTTACTTGGTCAGTTTGACCAATGCTGTCAGTCACTGTAAGGGTAATCTCATAAGATCCGATTACAGAAAAAATTTGAGAAAATGAATGTGTGTCATTTGCAATATCAACACCGTCAACTGCCCATGCATAAGTGTGATCGGGTTGATCATCGCTAGAATCAGACGCATCTAAGATAGCCATTACACTGCCTTCACCCGTTAAGGATCCAATCACTCGAATATCCGCCACGGGTGGATTGTCCACAGCAGGGTCGGTAACATTTACTGAAATTATTTCAGTCTTAACCCCCGTAGAATCAGAAACTGTCAGCTTAACTGAATGTGTGCCCACTTCATTAAATGTTAAAGCAGTTTTAATGTCCGTTGATTCAATACTGCCATCTTCATATTGGTCCCAACTAAATGAAAGTTCGTCCATATCGGCATCGGTTGTGTTGGACGCATCGAGCATAACCGTAAAAGGTGCAGTGCCAGTAAGTGATGCTGGCGTGCCCAATACTTCAATTTCTGGCAGTGTGTTTTCTGTAATTGTTTCGGTGGCTGTTTGTGTTTCGGTACCTGTTTGTGTTTCTGTAATGCTAATTGTACTGTCATCGGCTTGTGAATTTTCATCATTTGCAGAGGTACAACTAACCGCTGCTAAAATAAAAAAGGACAATGCGGACAGTTTAAATGCGGGCGAAGTGTTCCTATTAATTGGGTGTTTTGCATTCATAGTATTCGATCTCTTCTAATAGAATATATAATTTAAATTTATGAGTGTTACTTTAATGATACAAACACTGTAGGAATATAATCAGATTGTAATTATGAGGAGGAATCATTTTGCATTTCAATTGTTGCGAAGGTTTTCACAATTTAAATATAAAATTGGACTTTAATGGTTATAAACATAAATTAATTGTAGGTGTTTTTCTGATTTTTATTCGTCAAAACATCCTAGTTCTAAAGATTTAAAAACTTAAATAACAAACAATAAACAAACTAAACAAAAGGGCATTTTATCAATGAATGTAATTATTAAAAAAATCCACACATCCGAGAAAAAACACTAAACAATCCTAAAATTAATACGCTATTTCGTATCTATTTACTTTTTCCGCCTATAGAAATCTAATAATCTAAGGTGATAATCATAAAGAAAAACCCATAATCAGTTTCATTTTAATAAGTGTGCGAATAAATTAAATTAACGAAACAAAAAAGGGGTTTAACATGAAACTATATGGCCGAATCGATTTACATTTAAATAATTGTGTCATCGACTTTACAAATAGAAATAGAAATAGAAATAGAAATAGAAATAGGATAGAAATAGAAAGGTGATTATCAAAAATAAAATTGAATTAATAATCGACACCTAAATATTCGGTTAAACAATCAGGTGATAAAAAAGCTCACTATTGAAAAAATCCATCAAGACTTTACTGATTCTAATACACAATTAACGATACAAAGTAATTTAACTATTTTGTAAATTTTAACTAAGCAAAAAAAATCGATTGAACAGCCACTAGAGAAACAGTTTAAAATCGATGATCGATTTATTAAAATCGCAAGTATTGATGGGATCGGTATAATTTTAAGGTCATTTTTGCCGATACTTACTAAATAGACGAAACAAGTATGAATTTACTAAAAAAGAGTAAAGAATTCCGCTTCGACTATTGGCCGCGGAAAATCAGTTGTTTCACAACACTGTTTGTGTAGGAAAAGTATCATTAGGCAAGTGACTTTACTCATTTCAAAAACCGATCAACGATACTGTTCCTTACACTCCTTACACCTACTTATTACACCTACTTATTACACCTACTTAGATTAGTTTTTTGTCCAGGCAGTCTGTTTAAACAATTTCAAACCTTCCAACACTTTACTAGCTGTGGATGGAGGATTAGAAGTCATCTCTTGATAAGATTCTTCTAATTTTTTTAAAAACATTTGTGAATTCGGCATGCCTGAAAAATCATCCAAACTTGGTGAAAACTTAAGTCCAACCAACTCACACATTACTTTTTCTAATCCCTGTGGTCTAGCTTCTACTAATTCAAAACGTTGTTGTTCTTCAAATGATCTACCACAGGGTGAATACCAATATCCGAAATCATCAATGTTCCTTCTTCTATTTCCTGCCAAACAGTAATGTGATAATTCGTGTAATAGGCTTCGAGGATAGTTACTTCTATAAATAATTTTTGCTTTGTCGTTATTTTTTGCAGCTTTATAAAAAGGCTCATCAGCACCGCCTTCTATCAATACCTCTGGTAATATTTGTGATAATGCATCAGTCAATAAGCGACAGGTTTCATCATCGGTTGCATTAACGGTATTAAGATATTTACGCATTGATTCCATTATTCAAACTGCCCTAAAAATTGAATTGGACTATTACATAATGATTGTAAAAGACTCGACTGTGTTTTATCAGAAGAACTATAACATTCAACTATTTTCGGTTTTTTTTGATTGTCAGGTTCATTTAATAAATTGTGTATCTTTAATATATTTTGTAATTGTTTAGCAACCGCATCGGATGTATCGACAACATTTAAGGTTTTAAAACGATTGATGCTTTTTATGTATTGTAAAATTAATGGTTTTAAAAAAGGATAATGGGTACATCCAAGCACAATTTGATCGATGGTTTCGTCTTTTAAAATCTCTAAATATTGCTCAATTAACTGAAGCGTATCAGGTGAGACTGGAGTTAAAAACGAACGCCCGCTTTCTACTAACTCAACCCAGCCATTACAAGCTTTAGTATGAACCACAGAATTTTTAGCATAATTTGTCACCAAGTTTTGATAATTGGTTGACTGTAATGTGCTATGGGTAGCAAGCATTAATATGTTTTGGGTTTTGGAGTCAAGCACTGCAGGTTTTAACCCAGGTTCAATTGCGACAATGGGCACATCGATTTTTTCGCGTAGCTTGGCAACACATGCCAAAGTAGCAGTATTACATGCCAAAAGAATACATTTAACATTTTGTCGTTTAAAAAAATCACAAATTATTAAACAGCGCATTAAAATAAAATCATCGCTTTTATTTCCAAAAGGAGCATGTAAACTGTCTGCTACGTATATAAATTGTTCACTTGGCAGAAGTTTGATGGCAGCATTTAAAACAGTAAGCCCACCTAATCCAGAATCAAATACGCCAATTGCGTTTTGCATGTCTATTACTCTTAACTTTTTAAATAAATGATTAATTATGGCTGAATTACTTAAAGACCAATATAACCAAGATTTTGTTCAATTGCTTTGTCAAAAAATAGCGACATTATCACCATTGGCAAACAAACAAAAAGATATATTAACCTTATTTATGCAAGATGACTGGGAACAATTGGAATTAAAACAACGCATGAACCGGGCAGGTTTCGTTTGTTTAAGTTTAATACCTCAAAGTGACTTTGCAAAAGCCTGCACAATCATAAAGCAACTTTCCAAGGAATTCGATGCATTTTTAGGTATGTTTATCCCACAAATGATCACTGATTTATTTTTTAGTTATGATCTTATAAAGCAACAATCGTGTTTAGATATTGCATTTGATGCATTAATTTGTGTCACTCAAAACAGTACGAGTGAATTTGCTATCAGAGCATTTATTGTACAGTTTCCAACTCAAACCATGTCGTTTTTATTATCTTGCTGTAACCATAAAAGTGAACATGTACGTCGATTGGCAAGCGAAGGTTGTCGTCCAAGATTGCCCTGGGCACAAGCACTAACGGAACTAAAACATAACCCAGATCCAATTTGGCCAATTTTAAATCGATTATGCGAAGATGACAGCCTTTATGTTAGGCGCTCAGTGGCTAATAATTTAAATGATATCAGCAAAGACCATCCAGATTTAATGCTGAATTGGTGCGAAAGTAATAATCACAAAACCCAAGATATCGATTGGATCATTAAACATGCTTGCAGAGTGCTTTTAAAACAAGCCAATATTCGAGCACTACAGTTATTTGATTATTCCAACCCTAAACACATTGCTGTTATTGATTTTAGCATTGATCAAACAACGCTAAGTATTGGTGAAAAACTCACCTTTAATGCAACAATTAAATCAAAGAAACCATTAGGAAAAATTAGAGTTGAATATTGTATTGATTATTTAAAAGCCAATAATAAACATAATCAAAAGGTATTTAACTGGTCTGAAAAAACGATAGAATGTAAAACGATACAATTAAAAGCCAGCCAATCTTTTGCTCAAATGAGCACTCGAACACATCACGCGGGCACACACTTTATTAGTATCAGAGTAAATGGTGTAATGCACCAACGTGTAGAATTTGAATTAACAGATTCATTCTAGGCAAACAAAAAAGCCAACTAAATGTTGGCTTTTTTGTATATTTCAAACATATTTGGGATTGAGTTTTTAATCCACACCGTCAATAATACTTGCAAAACCAGTTTCTAAACTCGATACCTCAGCTATATTTTGTAAAACGGTTTCAGTATCCATTTGACATTGCACTGCCAAAGCAATTGGAAAGTCGCGTTTTATTTGAGTTTCATCAACTTCATTTAACATGGCTTCATAGATGTATTTGCTGATTCGAATTAAAGCGGCAATCTCTGAAAATTGCTCGGCTTTTTCAGGCGCGCACTGGTGTCTTAATCCTTCCACTACCGTTTCTGGAAATTTCCATCTTTTAGCAAGTTCGGTACTGACATCAGAATAGTTATAACCCAACACAGAATCTTCTGTGGCTTTTAATTTACCTCCACTATTTAAAACTTCTTTTATTTGTTTGGCTTTTTCTGGTTCTCCAGCATGGATTAATAATTCGCCAATCGCGTGAATCATACCGGCTGTAAAAGCAGATTCACCATCAACATCTTTACAGTATTTAGCCAGCCGCTTAGTGATTTCAGCCACTGTAAAATTTCGATGCCAAAATGCTTTACGATCTAATGATTCAGGTATGGTCATAGAACCTGCAATACCAGAGGCTAGCACCATAGTTCGTAATGCTGGAAACCCCAATAACACTACACCATCGGATATATTTTTTACGGTTCTTGGCATGCCAAAATGCGCAGAATTTGCCATACGCAATACTTTTGCACTTAAAACTGGGTCCATGGATATTTTATTGGACACTTCATCAAAATCCACATTAGGATTATCGAAGGTTTCTATTAATTCTTGAACCACTTTAGGGATGTTAGGTAACGCACTTGCATTGGTAAATAAATTAGCAAAACTCATAGTAATTCCTCTATTGCTTACTTATTTTAGAATAGGTTATTTTTTGAATCTTATAGGGCTGCGGTATGTAATTTTTTGTAAATCTATGGGTAAACTGATATTCATGCATCCACTTAATTAATCAAGTGGCTATGTTTAACATTGTTGTTGCTACTAGCAATAATCATTTAACGATCTATCCTAAAGTTATACTTTAATAATAGATCGAAGTATGAACCGTCAACAATTTCAAAAATTAATAAAACAAGCCGCTAAATTAGACCCGGTACAAAAACAAAAGCTTGTCCAAACACTAACATTGCAAGAAAACCCCATATTAGAGCGTTTAGCCAAAGAGTGCATTTCTCATGGAAAGTGCATTCATTGCGAAAGTGAGCGTTTGCGAAAATACGGCAAAAGCAACGGCCGCCAACGGTTTTATTGTAATCATTGCCAAAAAACATTTGTTTGCACAAGAGGCAGTGCGTATTTTTATCAGCACAAAGCCGATGACTGGCAAGCCTATTTAGAGCACATGCTGGACCAAGACAGCATTCGGGTTTGTGCTAAAAAAGTGGGCATCAGTTCGGTGACGTCTTTTAACTGGCGCCACCGTTATATGAATGCAGCCGAAAACACCTTTGAAGACAGGCTTGAAGGCATTATTGAGGCTGACGAAACTTACTTTCGAGAATCTAAAAAAGGCGACAAACACCTTAATCGGCCAGCGCGAAAACGCGGCACAAAAGCCTCAACAAAAGGGCTTAATAATACAGATTGGGTGGCAGTGTTAACCGCGATGGACCGGAATCATCACGAGTTTGATCATGTTTTAAAGCAGGTAACCGGTGACGAAATCGAGATGTATTTAGGCTCAAAAATTGTGGATGAATCGATTTTATGCACCGACGGCCAGCCTGCGTATCATCGAATTTGTGAAAATCATCATTTGCATCATATTGTGTTAACTAATGCGCGTACTAAAGAAGGCGTGTTTCATATTCAAAATATCAACAATTATCACTCACAATTGAAGCAGTGGTATTTAAAAATGCATGGGGTGGCGAGTAAGTATTTACCGAAATATCTGGGCTGGTTTAGGATGTTGGCTTGGCATAAATATCAGGTGTTTTCTGAAAATTTAAATGAGCAGGAAAAATTGTTAGAATTCAAGCTGTTGCAGATACAGCAACACAATTTTTAAACATAGCCAATTGAATAATCGATTGGCCAATGTTTTGCTGTTATCTATATTCACCCAATTCGTCAATGAAACATTATGTCTTTTAATTCTAGATTCTTATTTTTAATAACATATATTACTTTATATGCGCTGGTGATCACTGCTTGCTCTACTCAAACAGAGCCCCCTATTGACGAAACAGGGCTAATCAACCACCAACTAAGTGGCAATACAGCAATCGGTATTGCCGCACAATATGCATCACTTTGCACCTTACAAGCACAGCCAATTTGTACTCGCGCTAACCGAAATGGCGATTATATATTAAATGATGTTGATACAAACCAAGGTTGGCTTGAATCTATTTATGTCAATTCAATCGGAGAGATCACCACATTACATTCGGCATATTTTTTAGCAGAATCCATATTTGATGGTATTGTCAATATCAACCCAACCACTGACATTATTAGCCAGATTTGGCTTGCAAGTGATCAAAACATTGATCTGAACACTTGCATCGACACCCAGTGCTTTACAACAACACAAACATTATTAGATGAAACAACATTTAATTTAATTGAAATTAATTTAGCAGAAGTGTTGCGCCCATTTTGGCCAGTATCTTCAGGCAGTATCCGCATCGATAATTATTTAGCTGATCCATTTAGCAATCCATTAGATTTAATGCATGAGCTGATAAATTATGATTTGGATTTCACAAATAGCCTGTTATTTATTAGAGATAATAATCAAAATTTATTGGCTCAAATTCCCCTTGAAGAATTAATCAATGAAGAGTTTGATGCACAAGCATTTGATATTGTATTAGAAGCGGAAATGCAAAATGCATCTAATTATCCAAGGGCATCACCTTCTGGATCTGAAGTCATTAATATTACATTGGAAATTAATCCGTCTGTAAATGGATCGGCGCCTTTTACTTATGAAATTGACACTTCACAAACTTCAACCACACTGCCTTCAGTCACGTTAAGTTTTGAACATTTCATCATTGCACCGGATGCAAACATTACAACTTGGACGGATACAAATCACTCTGGCACATTAAGATTAGGTGGCATTTATGATGTGATTGTTGAAGTAACTGCAAGTACAGGTGAGCGATCAATTCGAGGGGCAATTATCACATTGGACCGCGATGAAAACACCCCTGCTACCTATGGAAATACAGGGAGTTGCCGCCCTGAATCTATTACAAAAAATGATTTAAATTTATGTATAGAATTATTAGATGGCGCAGAAATTAAAAACTGCGATGAGAACGACACATATATTCATGTTAATAACCGCTGCTCTCAAACGACTCAGTTAAATGGTGCATACATAGGTCAATGTGCCATTGTTGATACCCAAGTTAGACGCACGCATTATCAAAACCCTTTAAAATTTTCGGCTGAAAGTACCGCCGAACAAATATCAAGACTCAGTCAGGTTTGTGAAGCTGACTTTGGAATATGGACAGAATAATTAAAAATAAAAGCCTCCATCCTCCTATCTAATTTATTCACGCAACCTTTAAGTACTATGTAGTTTTCTTTATCCATTTTTAAATTAGTGAAAGGCAATCGTCAGATAAACCTGTCTATCGATAATATTAATACCACTTTTATAATTTAATTTTTTTTATTTTAAAAAATTCAATCATCAAAATAAATACGGATAATCGGTCCAAAAAATTCACTGATGATCATCTTAAATATTGGAAAAATCATCGATGGTTAAACTTCTGTTAATACAATTAAACAAATTGATCCACCAAATGTACGGATTTTTCTTGTACTTGTGCGGATTCTTGATCTTCTAATTCGTCTTCACTCAACCCATTACCAGATATTTTAGACTCTTCTGTATCATCTTGCTGGGATTGATTTTGCTCCTTCACATCCACATCAACTTGAGTAAACCCTTGTTCTTGTAGCATTTCTCTTAGCTTATTTGCTTGACTATCTAGCGCTTCTTTTACGTTAATCTGAGAAGTTACAATGGTCACTTTTGCTTCATCACCATTTGTCTCAACTTTAATTTCTAAAGCACCAAGTTCAGGTGGATCCAATCGAATAAATGCAGAAGTCATTTTTTGTGTATGCAACATCATAACTCTGCTGCCAACTTCTTCAGTTAATTTCATTGCTTGCTTTTGAGGTAAAACCGTCTCTAATAATGATGCGGATTCAGTTGTAGCCAGTTTAATTGATTGGCTTGTTTGCTTGGCATCACTTAAATTTATTGGCGGTAATTCTATTGTTGCATTTTTAGCACTGCCTGATTTATCACCTTGATTGAATTGCTCAGCCAAAATCGTTCGTTTAGCTTTGCCTTCTTCTTTATTTCCTATATTTTCTAATTCCAAATCAGGTGTATCTAAATTTGAATCAACTTCACTTTCACTTATTTCACTTCCATCTGAAATTATAGGGTTTAATTGACTCAACCATTTTGAATCATTTGTTTGTTTCGATTTATCTAAAATTTCCACAGAGGTATTAACAAAAGAGCTCTGAGTTAATTTTTCTGATTCATTATCAATTGATTTAGCTAAAAAACTTGCCTGTGAATATATTTGTTCTGAAATAAAATTGGATTCTAATTTTTTAGCTTCTTCATTTAATGAATTTAAATTTTCATTTTGTAATGTATTTGGTAACACGATTAAACTTATTTGCTGACCATCTTGAATTCCAAATTCATTGATTTCCTTCATACCATTCAAAACTTTATTTAATTGATTGAAGTCTATTTCATTAAAACAAAGCTTAAATCCATCTTCTATTTGTGGATTCATGCTATTTAATGTTCCGTCATTTTTACTCCATTGAATATTTGTTAATACAGTTTGTTCATTTATTTGATCAAACGAATTTTCATTGCTTTTTTGTAGGGCTTTGAGTTGATCATTAATTTGTTCTAATAATGTTGCACTTATATTCAATTCCATGTCTTCAAGATTATTTTCACCCATTTGATTTAAAGGTAGTTGTAAAATAAAAATATTTGAATAATCGGTTAATAATGTTTGTTGCATTCCATCATCCATTGCAGGTTGGATGTCTATTTTCTTATCTGAGTTTATATCTATTTCAAAAAATACAGGATTTAAACCATTTTGTTCAAATTCATTTTTAAGTTCATCAAGAGTTTGAATTTTGTCTAAATTATTGCCGATCAAGGAAAGTGGCATTGGCAATTGTTCGCCGTCACTTAGAGTGAGTTCCGATTCATTTTTTTGTAGACTAGAGGAAACTTCCGATGGATTAACTTGCTGTTTAAAAATATCGGTGAAATCATTTTTCTTAACAATAACATCACGATTAGTACCACTATTGGCAGGTTCAACCGGGGAAATAGTGCCACTTTGAGAGGGGGAGGTATTTTGAGTATTAACAAAAGATACGCCTAACATCGGTTGCATAATGAGTTCTCTTTAACATAGTTAACTCGTTATTTGCAAAGCATAGGCCAAATATTAAACAATTATTATAAATAATGTGTTTTTAATATTTGAGTCACTGTTTCAAATTCGCTATTAATTTCACTAATGACTTGAGGTATATTATCTAAAGCATTGCTAGCGCCTGCATTTTCCAACTCCAAACAGAAACCTTGTAATTTATGCGCCCCAATATTAGCCGAACTTCCTTTAAAACTATGAGCAGCTCGTCTTATTTCATCGGCAACTTGGGATTGAGCGGCATCTTGAATTTGACTAATTCGCTCTATTCCATCGTTTAAAAAAGTATTAATAAGCAACACAAAGTCATCTTCCATTATTTCTTTAAGCATCTCGATTGCGTCTACATCAACATGACGTTCTATTGCATCTACCATAATCATCCTACTAACTTTTGATTGGGTTCATCTAATTGCGGCCAATGTATAACCGCATTAACTATATTGCCATTACCTTCGTAATAAAAATCTTTACATATTGTTCTAATAAGAGGTAATCCACGGCCACAGTAACCATCTGTTTTATGGTCATTATTTATTAACTGTTTAAAATTAAAGCCAGGTCCTGAATCCTCAAAACTCACTGTTAGGCAGCCACCTTCATTATTGTTTAAGGGTGTATGGCTCAATTTCACCTTTACAAACCCATTTACAAGATTGTCTAAGCGCTCTTTTCGCATTGAGTAATATTCACCAAATCCCTCTGCACTGCTTTTTAATTTTGAATCCAGACCTAAAACACCATGTTCTAGGGCATTAGAATACAATTCTGCTAATAAAGTATATAACTGTCCACTAAAATTTTTCAGACCATCAACCTGAGTCACAATCTGCAAAACTAATGGCAACGGGTTAAAATCTCTTAAAGTTTGAGATTTTAATTCATACACAAGGGTCCAATCAAGTGGCCCACCTAATATCTCGCTAGACTCTTCAATTTCTTCAGTACTTAAACTATTAATATCCACCATGGAGGCACAAACTAATGTAATGTCGTCATCCCTCTCGCCACCTTCCATGAATTTATCCACACTTTTTAATATATAACTAAATAATTTATCTGGATCTTCGCAGCTATCAAACAAACGATCTAGTCGCTCATCCCCAAACATTTCTCCATCTTTGGCACGAGACTCTATGATTCCATCTGACCATAAAAATATTTTGTCGCCATCTTGCATTGGAATATTTTGAATATTGGGTTTGAAACTTTCTCTGGTCATCACTCCAAGTGGAACGGAGTTCGAATTCACTTTCTCAATATTTTGAGTGTCATTTCTATATAAATACAAAGGTGGCAATCCGCCAACAAATATCCGCGTTGTCTTTTCAATAAAATCCATATCAACCATTGCCGCGCAGCAAAAAAATTGCACAGGTAATATTCGTCTTAGTTTTGTATTAATTTCTATTAAAATTTCATGAATTGAAAATCCTTTTTTTGTCATACCATAAAAAATTTCAGCTAGTGGCATAGCACCTATTGCTGCGGGTAATCCATGGCCAGTAAAGTCTCCTATAAAAATGTACATTCCACCATCAGGTTTACGTTCGGCTAAAACAATATCTCCGTTAAATACAGATAATGGTGATAACGAATATTGAATATTTTCTGAATCCAAACAACCTAAATGCGCGACATTGTCAAAGATCTTTTTGGCAACTTTTTGTTCAACAAGCATTTGTTGAGCATGAGTTTGAATTAATTGATTCATTGACCGCATTCTTTCAAATGCATTAATTTTGGCTTTTAAAATTGAGCGATTATAGGGCTTGGATAAAAAATCATCCCCTCCTGAATCTAAGCATCTTGCTAATGATTTCGCATCTTGCAAGGAGGTTAGAAAAATGATGGGAATAAATTCATTTCCTGCCAACGCTTTAATTTCTTGAGCTGCCTCAAATCCATCCTTTTCAGGCATCAAAGCATCTAACAAAATTAAATTGGGTTTGAAATTTATAAATTGATTAACAGCTTCAACGCCATTAACTGCCTCTATAACTTCATGCCCTTCTTTTTTTACAATGGCACTTAAAAGCATCCGATCGGCATTATTGTCGTCTGCTATTAATATCTTTAACGATTCTTGTTCAGCCATATTTTTGCCTACTTTTCAATTAATGAATATTAAAAAGCTGACCGAAATTTGAGATAGTTAAGATCTTTTTAACATCTTCATTACAATGCACAATTTTAATGTCTGCGTTATCACCACCAGCATGATCTCGCAGCAACAACAACATACCCAATGCAGATGAATCCAGATAAGTAGCGTCATTCATATCAATAATAAATTCGTTAACATCTGTTGGCGCATTTTCGTAAATCTGCCTAAATTCCTGATGAGAACTGAAGTCAAATCGCCCAGCAATGTTAATTGTTAATTCTTTTCCGTTTTGTGTGGTTTTTGCAGATACGGACATATTTCACCTCTAATTTGCTAAAAATAAACTTTCTAATATATAAACTTTCTAATATTAAGTGTAGAACCATTTTTTAAAAGCTGTCTAATTTTTTGAACTTAATTTCATTAATAAAAATGAAGCAATTTGATTTAAAGGCAATACTTTATCGTACGCTCCTAATTGATATACAGAACCGGGCATTCCCCAAACCACACTGGACGCCTCATCTTGTACAATACTATACACACCTTTATCATGCAGTCGTTTTTGAGCTTCAGCACCATCTGCTCCCATTCCTGTAAGCATAATCACAACGGCTTTATTTCGATATACTTCGTAAACAGAATCAAACATCACTTCTACAGAAGGTCGATGGCGATTTACTTTTTCAGATTCATTTAACTTAATCGTACAATTACTTGGGCTACCATGGATTGTCATATGAAAATCTCCAGGGGCTAAATAGGCAAAACCTGGAGATAATTTCATTCCATCAACCGCCTCTAAAACATTTAATTGACAATTACGATCTAAACGCTCTGCAAAACTTGTACTAAATGCTGCAGGAATATGTTGTGTAATAATAATAGGTGGCATATTCGGTGGCAGCTGAATAAGCACATCTTTAATTGCTTCTGTGCCGCCGGTTGAAGCACCGATACAAATTATTTTATCGTTGACATTTTTAATTGATGCGACGGTTTTAATTTTTTGTGTTGGTTGGTGAATTTCACTTTGCAACGTTAAAACATTTGCTTTAGAAGCAGTGATGACTTTTTCGATAATTTCATCTCTAATTTCAGCTAATGAATTTTCTTGATCCAGCCTTGGTTTGGCCACAAAATCGACCGCCCCAATTGCAAGCGCATCAAAAGTGACTTGTGAGCCTTTTTGAGTCATAGTTGAAATCATAACAACCGGCATAGGCCTTAGTCGCATTAAGTTTTTTAAGAATGTAATACCATCCATTTTTGGCATTTCGACATCAAGGGTTAACACATCTGGATTTAATTGTTTGATTTTATCCCGAGCAATCATCGGATCATTTGCAGTGCCAACCACTTCAATATTTGGATCAGCTGACAATATTTCTTTTAGTATTGATCTAATTAAGGCAGAGTCATCAATTATTAGTACTTTAATTTTTTTCATTTATGACCTCTAAAACAATTCAACATTATCATCTTCTGCAGGCTTCACTTTATTGACATCCAGCATATAAGCACGCTCTGTTTTCTCTAATGCTCGATTCTTTTCAGTTGCTAAGTGTTTCATTTTAACCCGTCCACTTTGAGGAAAATAAACTACTTTTCTAGGATAAATATCCCCAACATCTGATGCTTGTACGTCGATCCCTTCTTTTCGCAAATAATCAAAAGCAAACAAAATATTTCGTTGACCAACATCTGTCATATTTGCCAAAACCTGACCACCACCAAAAATTTTCGCTTGAAAATTTTGTTTTCTTCCACCGTGTTTAATGATTGTATTAATCAAATATTCCATAGCGAAATTGCCATAACGTGTACTGCTTGAAGTAGGATCACCCCACGTTTGAGAGGAATGTTCGCCTTGAGCGGGTAACATAAAATGATTCATGCCACCTACTTTTATAGTAGGATCACAAATACAAACGGATATACAACTGCCTAAAACAGTATTAATTGACTCTCCAGAAGTTGTCACATAAAACTCTCCTGGTAATAATCTGGCAGTCCAACATTCATGTGTTTTATCCCATGAACGCTTAATATGTTCAAACCCTCTTAGACACTTAGGCATTCTTTGCTCAGGTGCATTGGTTAAACTCATAAAATCCCCCACCTATTTCTTTTGATAAATAGTTTTACCTAAGGAAATAAAGTTATCCGTCACTCCATGGAGATTTTCGGAATGACCAATAATTAAATACCCATTGGGATTTAAGGCATCTTGATAACGTTTAAATAATTCAAGCTGCGTTTCTTTATTAAAATAAATAATAACGTTACGACAAAAAATAATATCGAATTTCTTTTTCATTGGCCATGGGCCTAATAAATTCAAACGATTAAACTGAATGACTGGTTTTAATTTATCACTTACTGCGACTTCATCATTGAGGTGTTTAAAATATTTTTGCTTTATTTTAGTATCCAAAGCTTCAATTCTACTTGCATCGTAAATTCCACAACGGCCAGTATCTATAACATTGCTATCTAAATCGGTTGCAAGAATTTTTGCGCCCCCAAAAGTATTTCCCCCATAAAAATTATCTAAGGTCATAGCAATGGAATACGGCTCTTCCCCGGTAGAGCAACCTGCTGACCAAATTAAAGGCGTTTTACCTTTTTTCTTTAATGCCGGTAATGCGGTTTCTTTTAAAAAGTCAAAATGATGCGGTTCTCTAAAAAAAGAAGTCAGGTTTGTTGTAATTGAATTAACAAAAGAAGTAAATTCACTGCTGTTATTATCTTCAATCACATTGATATATTCATCAAAATTATGTAATTTCAAAGAACGAATTCTTCTTGATATACGACTGTATACTAGGTCTTTTTTATGTTCTCCCAGTACAATACCCGTCACTTCATAAGCGATCTTAGCTATACTTTGAAAGTTAGTTTCCGTCATTGGAAACTCTCTAGATAAAAAATCTGCCATGTAAAAACCTTCTTTATTATTGCAATTTAATCATTAAAATTCTTGCCATTGATCATTTGGATCTTCCATCGGTTTTCTTAAATTTGAGGCTGATGGTTGATGTAATTGCTGTGTTCTATTGTGAACAGGGAAGGATTCAGTTTCAAAGTGAGATTGACCAACTGCACGAGAATGGGTGTGCCCATCTGATTGAGTGTTAAAAAACTTCATCAACTGCATCATGCTGCGTGCTTGTTCACTCATGGCCTCGCCTGCTGATGTCGCCTCTTCTACTAAGGCTGCATTTTGTTGCGTCATTTCATCCATTTGCGAGACGGCTTTATTGACTTGATCAATACCACTGGCTTGTTCTTCTGAGGCTGCAGTAATATCTGCAATCATGGTAGATACTTTTTGTACTGACTCCACGATCTCTTTTAATGTTTCACCAGACTTATTCACTAAGTCAGTGCCTGCATCTACTTTTTCACCCGAGTCACGAATTAGATCTTTAATTTCTTTAGCAGCGCCTGCCGAGCGCTGTGCTAATGATCGAACTTCACCCGCCACTACCGCAAATCCACGACCTTGCTCACCCGCTCGCGCCGCTTCAACTGCTGCATTTAATGCAAGTAAATTAGTTTGGAAGGCAATTTCATCAATTACACCAATAATGTCAGATATTTTCTTACTGGAAGCATTAATTTCAGACATAGCGGTCACTGCTTCTTTTACTACATTTCCACCTTCAACGGCTTTAGCTGCAGCATCACGTGACAATGTATTCGCTTTGCCTGCATTATCTGCTGACTGTCTAACTGTACTTGTCATTTCCTCCATACTGGATGCGGTTTCTTCTAAAGAAGATGCCTGTTCTTCTGTTCGTTGAGATAAGTCCGTATTGCCCTGTGCAATTTCATCTGCACCGGTACTGACTGAACTTGCTGCATCACGAATGGAAGTAATAATTTCAGTTAATTTATCAACCGTTGCATTGGCATCGCGTTTTAATTTACCAAAGCTGCCTTGATAATCTTGATCAATTTTTTGTGATAGATCGCCGTGTGCTAATGCATCCAACACTCGAGCGGTATCATTAACGACACCTTCAGAAATACCTAATAAACGATTTAGCCCAACCCCTAAGTTTTCAAAGAATCCCGATTTACCATTTAAGTTTATACGAGCGGTTAAATCACCATTTGCTGCACTGTCCACCAGTTGATCAATTTCGCGCTCTACCGCCACTTCTTCTGTTCGATCTAACCATTCTACGACTGATCCAATACGCTTATTGTTTTCATCAAAAACAGGATTAGCGGTTAACTTAAATGATAATCCATTCACTTCAATTTCTGATGTATACGTGCTGCTTAATTTCTCTAACAAACCCGATTGGTGCGCTGGATTTTTATGGAACGTATCGATTTTTACACTTAATAGATTATCTGCATCAAAATTTGGCAACACTTCTTTTAAAGTACTTTCACGCTCTTTCATCATTTTTGTGACAGATTTATTCATGTACACAATATTTCGGTCATTATCTGCAATCATCGCATTGGTAGATACATTATCTAATGCTTGTTTTATACGAGCATTTTCATCTGCAATGCGTTGCTCTTCTTTTTGTTTGGCTAACATTTCTGTTTGGTTTTGCCACTCAACTGCAAAGCCTAATTTATCATTTGTATCATCAAAAATAGGGGTCGCAATCACTTGCATATCTAGATGTCCAACTTTAATTAATGCTGTATAAGTTGAATTTAATGAACCTAATAAATCTCGTTGATGAGCAGGACTTTTATGGAACACATCGATATTTTCACCAAGTAATGCACTTGCTTTAAATTTTGGTAACGCTTGTTGTATTTCTTTTTCAGCGTCACTCATCATAGATTGCGCTGAATCATTAATATAAATAATGTTCAAATCTGGATCAGCAATCATTACATTAGTGGTACATACATCTAATGCTTGCTTAATACGGACATTTTCATTTGCAACTTTCTTATCTTTTCTTTGTTTCTCTAGCATTTGGGTTTGATTTTCCCATTCAACGGCAAACCCTAATTTAATACCATTTTCATCAAACACAGGCGTAGCAATGACTTGCATATCCAATGGCCCTACTTTAATTAACGCTGTATAGGTCGAGTTTAGATTCTTCAATAGAGCTCTTTGATGCGATGGGTTTTGATGGAAAACATCAATATTTTCACCAAGTAATTTATCCGCATTAAATTTTGGCAATGCACCTTGAATATCTGGCTGAGCATCACGCATCATTTTTTGTGCAGAATCATTAATATAAATAATATTAAGATCAGGGTCTGCAATCATTATATTCGTTGTACACACATCTAAGGCTTGCTTAACGCGTAAACGATCCCTGGATTCTTCAAGCAAAGCTGCACGTGATTTTTGTAAGCTGTTAACAAATTGAGAAAAAAGCGCTCCTATTTTACCAATTTCTGTTTTTGTATTTTTATCCATTCCACTTAAATCAATGCTATTTGCAGTCTCTTGAGAATCTACTAATTTTTTAAATTGATCATGTAATATACGCAGTGGTTTTTGAATCCAAATTGTAGAAACTAAAATCATCATCAATGTTAAAACAAAAAACCAAACTGCAAACATAACCGACTGCATTTGATTAGCCGTCACCATTTGAACTTCATTAGAAATAGTTGATTCCACTAATGATTTACTTGTTTCTAAATATGCATCGACTTGTTCATTTATATTTGCGGCAGACTCATCAAAGCTTTGCATATATTGATTTCCCGATATTGGACCAAATTCAACATATTGCTTAGCCATAGTGACGCCACGATTATAATACTCGTCAAAACTATTATTCAGTCTATTAAAAAGCCCTGCGTTATTTGGATCAATACTTTTTAATTGATTCGTTGCATTTATAAATTTCCCTTTAAACTCTTCAGCCAAAATAAATCCATCATTTAACCCATCCAATGCTCTTGTGGCACTAATATCGGTCAACCATTGCTGTACTTGCGTAGTTGAGTATTTTAAGTCAAAAGAAAGCATCAAAATTTTGATTTGTGTGTCTTTTAATTCATGCATATTTTTCACTTGCGCTTTACTTGCACTCAATTGAAAAATAGATTGAATTAATAAAGTTGAGCTAATCAAAACAATAATTATAATCAATTTTGATTTGATCGATTTTAATGAAAATTTCATATTTTGTTCCCTGATAAATAATGTATTGTTTAAAATTCTTGCCATTGATCATTTGGGTCTTCCATCGGCTTTCTTAAATTGGATGATGGCTGATGTGTTTTTTCAGATTTAACGTGAACGACGCTAGGCGCTACTATCTGATGACTTTGCCCTACCGCATGAGCGTGCCCATCTGATTGAGTGTTAAAAAATTTCATCATCTGCATCATGCTGCGAGCTTGCTCACTCATTGCCTCACCTGCTGACGTAGCCTCTTCAACTAACGCTGCATTTTGCTGAGTCATTTCATCCATTTGCGAGACTGCTTTATTAACCTGGTCAATACCACTTGCCTGCTCTTCAGAAGCTGCAGTAATATCTGCAATCATGGTGGATACTTTTTGTACAGATTCCACAATCTCTTTTAATGTTTCACCAGATTTATTCACTAAGTCAGTTCCTGCATCTACTTTTTCACCGGAATCACGGATCAGATCTTTGATTTCTTTTGCAGCCCCTGCTGAGCGTTGAGCTAATGAACGCACCTCACCTGCCACTACCGCAAACCCACGACCTTGTTCACCTGCTCTTGCTGCTTCAACTGCTGCATTTAATGCAAGTAAATTAGTTTGGAAGGCAATTTCATCAATCACACCAATAATGTCGGATATTTTCTTGCTAGAAGCATTTATTTCAGACATAGCCGACACTGCATCTTTTACAACATTTCCACCTTCAACGGCTTTAGCTTCGGCATCACGCGAAAGTGTATTCGCTTTACCTGCATTATCCGCAGACTGCCTTACTGTACTTGTCATTTCCTCCATACTGGATGCGGTTTGCTCTAATGATGAAGCCTGCTCTTCTGTACGCTGAGATAAATCTGTATTGCCTTGAGCAATTTCATCCGCCCCAGTACTGACAGAGCTGGCCGCATCTCGAATAGCTGTTATGATTTCAGTTAACTTATCAACTGTTGCATTCGCATCGCGTTTTAATTTACCAAAACTGCCTTGATAATCTTGTTCGATGGTTTGTGATAAATCACCATGAGCCAAAGCATCTAATACTCTTGCTGTATCGTTTATCACTCCTTCAGAAATACCTAATAAACGATTTAACCCCACGCCTAATTTTTCAAAGAATCCATCTTTACCTTTTAAGTCAATTCGAGCAGTTAAATCACCATTTGAGGCGCTTTCTACCAATTGATCGATTTCTTGCTCAACTGCAACTTCTTCTGTGCGATCTTTCCATTCCACTACTGAACCAATTCGATTGTTATTTTCATCAAACACTGGATTAGCCGTCAAACCAAACGTTAAGCCATTTACATTAATTTCAGTACTATACGTGCTGCTAAGTTTTTCTAATAAAGCGGATTGATGCGCTGGATTTTTATGGAACGTATCGATTTTTACACTTAATAAATTATTAGCATCAAAATTTGGCAGCACTTCTTTTAATGTACTTTCACGCTCTTTCATCATTTTAGTGACTGACTTATTCATGTACACAATATTTCGGTCATTATCTGCAATCATCGCATTTGTGGTCACGTTATCTAATGCTTGTTTAATCCGTGCATTATCATCAGCGATACGTTTTTGTTCTTTTTGTTTAGCTAGCATTTCTGTTTGGTTTTGCCATTCCACTGCAAAACCTAACTTAACATTTTTATCATCAAATACTGGTGTTGCAATGACTTGCATATCCAATGCTCCAACTTTAATTAAAGTGGAATAGGTTTGATTTAATGATTTTAATAATTCACGTTGATGCGATGGATTTTTATGGAATACATCAATGTTTTCACCTAACAAATCATTTGCTGAAAATTTAGGTAACGCTAGTTTAATTTGCTTCTCAGCATCGCCCATCATTTTTTGCGCTGAATCATTAATATAAATAATATTCAAATCAGGATCAGCAATCATAACGTTGGTGGTACATACATCTAATGCTTGTTTGATTCTTACGTTTTCATCTGCAATACGTTGCTCTTCTTGTTGTTTTGCAAGCATCTCAGTTTGATTTTGCCATTCAACTGCAAATCCTAATTTCACGTTTTCATCATCAAAAACAGGCGTTGCAATTACTTGCATATCAAGTTCACCTACTTTAATTAAAGCGGTATAAGTTGAATTTAAATCTTTTAATAAATTACGTTGATGGGAAGGCTTTTTATGGAATACATCGATATTTTCGCCAACTAATTGATCGGCTTTAAATCTTGGTAAAGCTTCTTGAATTTTAGGTTCGGCCTCTTTCATCATCGAGTTTGCCGATTCATTGATATAAATAATATTTAAATCAGGATCGGCAATCATGACGTTGGTGGTGCAGACATCTAATGCTTGTTTAATACGTAAAGTACTTGCTGCAACTTTGGCTTCATCTTCAATTTTTTGTTTTAACTGGGATTGCATTTCCAATAAAGAAGATTGTAAGACACCCATTTCATCTTTAGACTTCACATCAATCTGATTATCATATTTACCAGAGGAAATAGATTTAAATACCTTAATTAATGAGGCAAGTGGAGTAGTAATACTTTGAATGGTTATCCAAAGTAAAATCATCGAAACCAATACTCCTATAGACATTAGTTCGATTAAATATGTTCGCTCACTTTTCAAATTTTCTATACGAATCGTTAATAAATTTTGTAACTCTTGGATGATCTTTGGGTTATTTGAAATAATATC
This sequence comes from Marinicellulosiphila megalodicopiae, assembly GCF_045862395.1. Classification (NCBI taxonomy): domain Bacteria; kingdom Pseudomonadati; phylum Pseudomonadota; class Gammaproteobacteria; order Oceanospirillales; genus Marinicellulosiphila; species Marinicellulosiphila megalodicopiae. The sequence goes on along the minus strand of NZ_AP023087.1, from coordinate 1,094,435 downwards.
GTTAATTGCTTTTGTACCTGCATTAAAATATTCCTGTGATGACATAGTAATACTGCCATCAATAATCGAACGAGTTAATTCATTAAAAATAGAGACGTCTTCGTAAGCTTGCTTTTGATCGGCACCAAGCTTTAAACGTAATGTTTCATTATCAGCAAAAGCCGCTTCAAATGAATCATTATAGGCTTCAATATTAATTTTTCCTATCAATGTAGCTAGAGCTAACAACGACTGTAAATCACGACTATCTTGAGCAATCAAGCCTGCTCCTAAGCCTCTAACTTGCCCTATATAATCGGCTAATAAATGCCCTTTAAATGTAGCTAAATCCATTAAATAGAAAGAGTCTAATTCTGGATCTAATGTTAAGTTTGACTGATCACCTATATAAATAATCAAGCCAATCACATCGGAAACCAATTTGGAATGCTCAGAAAAAATAGCGGATCGATTTTCTGAATTTTGTTTGGTTGACACGATACTCCAAGCCGATTTCATATTTGACACCTGGTTCTTAATTGCAAAAGTATCGGATTGATTTAATAACGTTTCAATATTTGAAAATTTATTTTCTACGTTTTGTTTAGCATTAACTAATTTATCTTTTACAGATTGGTCACCACTTAGATAAGCATTCGTTTGACCACGATGCACCATAATCGATTGAATCAATTGATACATTGGATCGATATACACAGTTCCTTGAAATTCTTTATTACTAAATTCTATATCATCGTTTTGCAGCTTGACCATATTAAATACTGAAAAAACAATCAAGGCGAATAATACACCGCTTGCGATTGATAATTTAACAATCACTTTAAAGTTTTTCAAAAAATTGATTCGATCAAACCAAGTTTTATTTTCTGTGGACGTTTGCATTTTTTTCTCCTAGAGAATGGTTTAAGCGTTTAAATTTGGAAGATCTTCAATTTCTAATAATTTTTCTAAATTTAATAAAATAATCATTTTATCTTTCACACTGATTAAGCCTTTGATAAATTCAGTATTTACATGACTGGACACATCAGGAGGGCTTCGCATTTGATCACTTGACATGGAATACACATCTGAAACGGCATCTACTACTATACCTGTCACTCTTTCACCTTTTGATGTTTTCACTTTTAAAACGATTACCACAGTGATTCTGCTATATTCTGCATGCTCCATATTAAAACGCGTTCGCAAATCAATAATAGGTACGATTGTGCCACGAAGATTAATCACGCCTTTAACATAACGAGGAACATTTGGAATAGTTGTGACTTTTTCCCAACTTCTAATTTCCTGAACAGATAGAATATCCACACCATATTCTTCTCCATTCATTAAGAAAGTTAAGTATTGATCATTGTCTTCATTATTTTGAATTTGTCCTGAATCATCTTCAATTGTTTGCTCTAATGCACTCATTTTATAAGACCTATGCTGCGTTTGAATCGGGTTTTAAATTGATGATTTTTGATACGCCCGCTAATTGAATTAACCCTGGTACATCTAAAATCATTGCTACAGTGCCATCACCTAATATTGTTGCACCTGACACCCCATTAACTTTTTGAAAATTGGCTTCTAATGATTTAATCACTACTTGTTGTTGTTCCATTAATTCATCAACAATAAAACCGACTTTACGATTTTCGCCTTCTACAACCACCAATAATCCGTCTGTTAATGTTTTAGATTCTGGCTCAATATTAAATACATCGTAGAGCTTAATGATTGGAATATATTCATCTCTTAGACGTAATACATCAAAACCACCACCCACATTATTAACAAACTCATCCTCTATCAAAATGGATTCAACAATGCTCACTAAAGGTAAAATGTAAATTTCTTTACCTACTCGAACTAACTGTCCATCTAAAATAGCTAACGTTAATGGTAATCTAATTTTAAATGTAGACCCCACTTCGGGAATGGATCTTACTTCTACAGAGCCATTTAATTCTTGGATATTTCGTCTTACCACATCCATACCGACACCACGCCCTGATACATCAGAAATAACATCAGCAGTTGAAAAACCTGGCTGAAAAATCAAATCATTAATTTGATCGTCATCCAGATTGTCTGATTCTTTTATTAATCCTTTTTCTATGGCTTTTGTTTTAATACGTTGAGTATTTAATCCGGAACCATCATCGTTAATTTCTATGATTATATTGCCACCTTGATGATAGGCAGATAATGTTAATGTACCTGTTTCAGATTTGCCTTTTTCTTTTCGAGCTTGTGGAGTTTCTATGCCGTGATCTAAAGAGTTACGAACCATATGCACCATAGGGTCGCCAATTTTTTCCATCACTGTTTTGTCTAGTTCTGTATTTTCTCCAATGAGTTTTAAGTCAATTTTTTTATTAAGCTGTTGAGATAAATCTCGAACCAATCTTGGAAAACGGTTAAAACTAAAACTAATTGGCAGCATTCTTATACGCATGACCGATTCTTGTAACTCTCGAGTATTATGCTCAAGTTGCACCAGTCCTTCTTGTAAGCGATGCAATCGATCCATAGTAAATTCTTTACCCAATTGCCCTAACATAGACTGGGTAATCACTAATTCACCCACCATATTAATCAAACTATCGACCTTATCTGTTGCGACCCGAATAGATTGTGATTCTACATTTGCTTTAGGTTTGGCAGTTTTGGTTTTTAATTCTGGTATATTTTTTGATGTATCAATTGATTCAATTTCATTTACTATTTCAGTATTTGAACCACTAACTTGAGGAGTCTGTTGGGCATGTTCATCAGGATTTTGTGTTTCATCGATCCATGTAATTTGTATATCTGAATCATCGGCAACCCATTCAAATATTTCACTAATAGCATCTTGGTCTTCTTTAGTTTTTAAAGAAATGACCCATTGAACAAAAAATAATTCAGGATCTAATGCAAAAAAATCAGGTACACAATCCAATTTTGTTTGAATTGTCATTTCACCCATTGCAGAAAGTTGCTTCAATAATCGAGAAGGCTCATTACCTGTTTGTACGATTTCAGCGTGAGGATTAAAAATAATTTCCCAATACCCAGCTTTATGTATTGCTTGATCCTCACAATCTTCCTGTTGTGTTAAATCGTTGTGTTTAATGTCTTTAGTGGATTCTTCTACATTAGATGTCGCAGAGGTTTCTGTATTTTCTAAGATGGCTTCAAATTTTAATTTTAACTCTTTTGCTTGATCTAAATCTGGCGTCTCTTCTGCTTGTAATTGTTGCAATAATTGCCTTAAACAATCCACTGATAACAAAAACAAATCCACATAACTTTTTTGCATTTTTCTTTTTTCAGATCGAATTTCATCAAGTAATGTTTCTAACACATGGGTAAAGTCTGCAACTGAACTGAACCCAAACGTGCCACTGCCACCTTTAATTGAATGTGCGGCTCTAAATACTGAATTGATTAATTCTGAATCTATGTCTTCCAGATCCAATTCCAGCAACCCGTTTTCCATGACATCCAGCCCTTCGAAACTTTCTTCAAAAAAGACTTGATGGAATTGACTTAAATCAATACTCATTTTTTAAACCTTAATCCAATACTCGTTTAATGGTTTTTAATAGCTGATCGGGGTTAAATGGTTTAACGATCCAACCGGTTGCTCCAGCAGCTTTACCTTCGCCTTTTTTGTCACCTGCGGACTCGGTAGTTAACATTAGAATGGGGGTGAATTTATAATCCCCTAATGTACGCAAGTTTTTTACTAACGTAATGCCATCCATCACAGGCATGTTGACATCAGAAAGCACCAAATCAAATGATTTAGTTTTGGCAATCTCAAAGGCTTGTTGCCCATCATTTGCTTCAGTGACATCAAAGCCTGCCCCCTTTAATGTAAAACTCACCATTTGACGCATTGATGCTGAATCATCCACAGCTAAAATTGTACTCATTGCTTTCTCCACATTCTTGTTAAATCATTTGTTGCAAACCCAGTTGCTTAGCAGTTTTGCTTACAACTTCTGGGAATTTTAAATAATTAAGTGATTGATTATGCTCGGCTGTGTATTTTTTCAAACTGACTAATAACTGAATAGCAGTACTGTCTACTTTTTCAATTGCCGCCCCATCCAAATTAATCACACTTGCTTGAGCCAATTCAGACTCAATTTGTTGATACACACCTTCAATCATTGTTATATTGAAATTTTTGGGCAACGTTAAATTTACATTTTTTTGATCATCTTTTGACATAACTTCACTCAAAATTTAATATTCTTTGGGTTACATTTGTAAGCATAGACCTAAAAAATAAAGCTGCAAAATCAATTTGAATTTATTTTTATGCACTATTTATATTTTGATAATTTAACGGATGATAATTTTGAAGAGTATGCTTTTTAAGCAGATAGGTTTTTATTTTATTATTTGCGAACACATCCTTGTATTCGTTATTTTTTTGACTATTTACTTTAGGAATCTCTGATCTAGAAAGATAAAAAATCTTGCTAAATCAGAGGTTCCTTTATTTAATTGTCAATTTTTTCTAAGTTTTCACGAACAAAATTGGTGATGCTTTCACGTGATTTTTCGCGTTTTATTTGATCAAATAAAATTTGAGCCTCAGGGTAAGCTAATTTTAAAAAAGTGAGCCATTGTTTTAAACGATTTGGATAATAAGAAACCAGCTCTAAACTGACTTCGTATTGCGAATATTCAACAAGCCATTTTAATACTTCATTCCAAGGCATTTTATCCTCACCAAGTATGACTTTTGCCAAATTAGGTACCGCCAAAGCACCGCGGCCCATCATAATGTCCTCACAACCTGACTCAATTTGACATTGTTGTGCTTGCTCTTTGGTCCAAATTTCACCATTGGCAATCACATTAATGGGTAAGGCATCTGCGATGGGTTTAATTTTTTTCCAATAGGCGGGGGGTCTATAACCGTCTGTTTTTGTGCGAGCATGAATGGCAAGCTCGCTTGCACCTGCTTCATACATAGCCACTGCATTATCCATGGCTTTGCAGTCGTCTTCATAACCTAAACGCATTTTAGCGGTAACAGGCAAATGATCAGGAACAGCATCTCTTACTGCCTTTACAATGTCGTATAATATTTGAGTATCTTTTAACAAGATTGCTCCGCCCATTGAGCGGTTAACGGTTTTGGCAGGACAGCCAAAATTTAAATCGATACCAAAAGATCCAAGTTCAACTGCTCGCTGGGCATTTAAAGCCACCAACTCTGGGTCATTGCCTAATAACTGAATACGCACAGGCATACCTGATAATGTTTTGGAATTATTATGTAATTCTGGACAAAATCGATAAAACACATGATCAGGGAAAACAGTTGTTGATACTCGAATAAATTCAGTAATGGCCATATCCCAACCACCAATTTTACCCAATAAATCTCGTAATGGCGGGTCTAACACCCCCTCCATTGGCGCTAAAATTAATTTCATAAATCAATCAAAAATAATAAAACGCGCATTTTACCTTTTTTATGAAGTGACTGCTGAGTATTTTTAATGCGTAAAATTGGAATTGGTTTTGTAGGCGTGATTTTAGATTTGTAAATATTTGAGTGCAAAATGCGTTTTTAAAATAAAGCCTACTTATTAATCAATGCAGCAATAATTCGTTTAATAACATTGCAATGAGTTATACACGGGCTAATGTTTTCAATATCTACAACCGATCAAAGTTGGTGATAAAAATGGCTCAACTTACGATTAATTTTGCGCAGATCAAGGTAAAAAATGTGAGCTTAACTCTGTAAATAATCATTTTCCAACGAAATGCTGCGCAAATTTGGTTGTAAACTGGTTCATTTTTAGTAGATGTATTTCCAACTTAGCCTTGTGCCTTTATCAAACTCGTAATTAATGCTAGTTGTTTCAATGGCACCAGTAGCAGATTGAGTTAATACGCTCACTTGTCCTGCCTCACCTAAATGAATAACTGGTGCTGAGGCCAGCCCAATACCTAAAGACATTTGTGCACCGATTTCACTTGGGCTATCGTTGGAATCTTCATCAGGTACTTCTGAATAAAATGGGTTTTGTAAAGAGGCGGTGCCTGTTGTGAAATCCAATCCATATAAAATACTGGTACCATCTATTTTGCAGGTATTAGCAGGAGGTTGGTATTGAGTGAAAAATACAAGCTCTGAAAAGTTTGTCGCTTTGGAAATATTACGGCCAGTCGGATCAGTTGAATTATTATCCAATTCTATGTACCAACCGTGTTGGGATTGTATATACCCTTTTAAGTCATAAAAGGTGTCCAATTCAATGGTATTTGAGTCTTCATCTTGCACTTCTATTGTGCTGTTATTGCTTAAAATTGTATCGTCACTATAAAGTGTGACATCACTTGTATTGATCAAATCAGATAAATAAAATTCTGAATAATCATAATTAAAACTATTATTTTTCTCTTCTTTAATTCCAATAAAATATTGTTGCTGGGTATTTAAATTATCATTTATTGTATGTAATCTGCCTGTGCCAAATAATATCCAGTTTTCTCCTTTTTCATCAATGACAAAATGAGGCGCTGCAACCACTGGACGCTCAGTATCCAACATTGTATTGATTGAAATATTGGTAGGTTTGCCATAATTGGTTGGGCTAATATCGGACATTAAATTAAGCTGAACGCGAACTAACTCACCATAAATTGATGTGGTGTATTCAGCATTAACATTTCCAAAATACAGTACATCATCCACATAATCGTTATCTAAATCTACACTGGTCACATCCCCGCCATATCCAAATGTATATGAAGTTTCCACTTTGCTTAAGTGATCAGTTGACGCGCTTAAGTCATAAAAATACACATGTGTATTTTGATCACTTGTGGATAACCTGTGACTTTCATCACCAGTAGGCCCAGAAGCAAATGCAAGCATCCAACGATTAACATCAACACCATTGACTGTTTTATTTGCTTTTACCAAGGCAGGTTTACTAACAGTAAGCCCTAACTTTTGTGCATCAAAATCATTAATTTCAGCAATTAATGTGGGCGGTATTTCAGGGTTAGTAATATCCAACACAATATAAGAAGACTGAAAATCCTGCTCTACGCCGCTTTCTACTTCAACAGTCACTTCAGATCCACCAAGACGCATACCAACGACTAATATAGTGCCCCAACCATTTGGGTGGGTTTCGTCATTATCAAAAATTTTCACATCAAAAGATTGGGGTTCACCATCTATGTAATAAACATGTTGATAATTTCTGTATGCTAACCAGCGCAAATGCGGCAATGTATTTTCTGGAATATAAGCCCAAAGCTCGCTGCCTAATTCAAATTCTGAATAATTTAAACTTGAGTCAATTTGAGCAGCACTGGTCTCAAATTTATGCTCAGGTTGATTCCAAAACCCTCCATTAAATGCATGAATCATCCCGTCATTTGCCCCAACATAAACCATTTGGCGTCTGTTTTTATACTTTTCAACATAAGCCTCGTAACTGACGTCATTATATTGTGAATCGTAATTCCCATTTGGGGCACCGACCACTAAAGGCGTGGAGTGAATAATATCCCCTAAGCGCCAAACTTTTTCACCCAAACCATCCCAATCAATCACACGGGATCTGAAAAAATAATTTTCTTCTCCACGTATATAATTTACAAAATCTGTAATATCTGAGTCTGATGGCTGCCAGCCAAAATTAGGATTGCTGATTGCAAAGTATCTTTGATAGGACTGCATAACATCAGAGGTGAACGCTTTTACTTGCCCTCCTATGCTTGTCAAAATATGTCGGTTCAAATTTTCAAAAGAATACTCTCTTTGAGTCGATGGACTGGGCACTCTAGCTAATTGATCACGGGCATCCCAGATATGCTTTAAACTATCTATTGGCTGAGGAAGCGACGCATCTCGAGTAATAACTCCATAATTATCAATATCATAACGCAGCACCATTGTTTGATCTTGAATCGCATCAAAATACATGGTGATGACTTTATCATCCAAAGTCAGTTGATTATCTAAATCCGTATCTTCACGAACATTTCCGTATTGATCAATAAACAATGCATGCAACATTCCCCCCCAATTAATTGTGTGCTCATTCACTGTTAAAGTGGGCTGAAACAAAGCTTGGTAAACTGCGCCGACACCATCGGTTTTACTGGCAACCACCGCTGCGTTTGTTCCTGAAGATGTTCGATTAATAATGGTATCAAATACATTGGCTAATTGACGCTCAAGCTCTGATGGATTTATCACATGAAAATAATTATCCGGTATACCATCACTTCCAGTTAAACCAGTTAAATTATCAATTGAGTCCCACTCTGAATCGTCTCCATTGATATTTTTTGGGGTACCGTCACCATCTAAATCATTAAAGCCACCGTATTTTGAAGCAAACCATAACGGATTAGGTAATAACTTTGCATCTGAATTACCTACTTCAAATCGCGCTGTTTTTGATTCTGGCTGGTCTTCAATGTTGGACACTTCACCTGCAAACGCACTGAAATTTCCATCTGAACTTTCAACCCATAATGAATTTGAAATACCATCATTACGTCTTGTACCCGTTAAAGAATAGTTTACGGCAATTTCAGGAGTGGATTTGCTTAACATCGTATTTGTGATTCTTATTTCATCATTTTCAGTCGAATCACCACAGGCACTGCCTACACAATATTCAATTCTCTGGGCGGTATCCAAATCATAATCCCCTCCCCAAAGGGAATCCTCCCAATAAAAAACCAAATTGCCTCTGGATTCGGTTTGTTCGATTACATCCACATTTAAAAAACTGCAAGGGGAGTTATTGGTTTTACAGGCAGGTAAAATCGTTATCACTGCATCATCCACAACTACTTCAAAAGAAGGTAAACTTTGAGCAAGTTGCACAGCATAGGTATTAATAGATTGACTATTATCAAGCAAGCTACGTAGATCTTTGGTTTTTGCATAATGGGCTAACCCTGCTAATTCGTAACTGCCTTGAAGTACCGGTACTTCTGGGCAAACACCTTCCATATCAGACAGTTCAACGGTTGTACTGCTTTGATCTGTAGATTCACAGGCGGCTTTATTATCTCCTCCATTTAAATAATTATAATCCGTAAAATCCCCCATTTCTAAATCACCAACATTATCGGTATATTCACTTAAATGCGATCTTGAAGTGATGCCGTTTAAATCACTTGCTCCATCTAAATCATCGGCATCAAAGGAGTTCAAGCCAGTTGATAACACTATAATTGAACATTGTGCGCAGTTATTTTGATCTGAAAGCGGATCGCTCCAGTTATCGACATGGGTTAATCCTTCGATGATGTCATCATCCTCTCCCAAAAAAACAGTCGTCGGTGTTAATCCACTGAAATAACGTAGTGCTTCAAGGTAAATTTCACTGATTGGATTTCCCCAATCGCTGCACAATCTTGAACTTGAAGTACTGGTTAAATAGGTATCGATGCTAATACCGTAGGCAGAACAATTTAAATGAAAGTTTGAATCTTCACGCTCTACGCCTACCATTCTTAGCGCATCAATATTAGAAATGATGCCACTTTTGGTTGTAAATCTTCCGTTAGCAGTATTCACTTCGTTTTCATTTGGGTCATCATTACCCGCTATTTTTGAAATATTTGAACGAACCATCCCACCTTGATCAGGTTTTGCATGACTACCTGTTATTAAACCAAATTCTATATCTCCAGTTTCACCATATAACTGTAAAAGTCCAACGGGTTTTATTTCACCGTTTGGATATTCTTTACATTTATCTGCTGTTAAGCCTTCATAATCATTTTCACAAGCGGATACTCGAATCACGATATCATCTGCAATTTTTTCAGTTAATGGTGCTCTGGAAGTGCCGTTCCAATTACATTGCCATTTTTCTGAAGTTGCCCATCGAGGGTAAGATCCATCTGCGACTAACATGACAGGCAGCATATCGCCAACTACTTCATTTGATAAATTACACATTGTGATAGTGGATTTATTATAGGGCGTGTAATCGGTCATACTTGATGAACTAAAAACTTTTGCAAATGCATGGCCATCCATTGGTAAATGTGCACGTTCCAAAATGGTGGTTGATGTATCTGTTGAACGTTTACCGCCATATAATACTTTGCGCACAATATCTAAACGGGTCATGGTGGCCCAATTTAAAAAGTTACCGCTCCAGTCATTAGATTGGGAACAAGTGTGACCAACAGAATTAGGATAATCATCAATTGTTGAGGATGGGTAAAACACATATGAGCGTTGTTTATAACAATACTCAGAATCAAAATAACCATAATAATTAAATAAATCATCATATGTTGTATCTAATACACCATCGCCATCATTATCGGAATAATCACTATAGGCTTTAATAAATAATTGATGATCCACACTCATTGCTAGCATTACTAAGGGCGTTGAAGTACTTGAAAGTAAAACGGGCATCGCGCTGAAATCTTCATTGGTCGTATAATAAGCATTTCTACTCATACCATTTGAAGCCCAAAAAGTTAACACTACTAGCACAAGCCACTTTTTCATACATCACCAACTAATTTTACTGTTAGCATAAGTATAGATGCAGATACAAATACAAAATTTGGCATAAAATTTAAATCCTATTTATTAAATAAAATTACTGATTAATTCGCCATAAACCCCTTAATACATAGCATTAAAAGAATTTTTAAAATTACTGTAATTTAAATTATTTAATTGTAATAAAATGTAAATTAAAATATTTATCACACAGATCCAATTAAAACATTAACTGGTTATCAATCCAAAAGTGATGGGGAATTCAATTATTCAATTACAAATAGTTACAATGATGAATTCCGATTAAGTCATTAATAGACTTAGTGTGATAAACTTATTGACCTACTTTTTAAAATTCACATTGCAAAAATTATGACAAATAAAATTGATTCACCCTGTATCAGAAATTGCTGCCTTGATGAAAAAGATATGTGCGTGGGCTGTGGTCGATTGTTAAAAGAAATCACATCATGGCAACAAGCAACTAATACTGATAAATTAAAAATTTTAGAAAATGCATCCTTGCGAATCAAACAAAAAAAATAAATAGTTTAATTGCTTTGTAGCAACATTTTTTTAAGTTGCTGACCGATGAGCCCAACGGCTTGCTCTGATTGAGTCGTCCAAGGTTTGGCGTGACTCATACGAAAACAATGCTGATATAACCCCGATATCGAAAATAATTCACCAGGTGCAATGCGCACACCTTGCTCTCTACAATAATGATACAGCTGGGTTGCGTCTATGGATTTTGGCATTTCAAACCAGGTGACTAATCCGCCTTTAGGAGAACTTGCGCGCATCTCACTTGGGAAATGAATCATCGCTAAATCTAATAAATGCTGACTGCGCTGACGATACGCTTCTCGAGCTTGACGTAAATGTCTTTCGTACTGACCTTGTTCCATAACTTGGGCAACTACACTTTGGGCTAAGCTAGGATTTGATATTGAATTCACATACTTTTGATGCAAAATTTTATCGTAATATCTACCAGGAGCAATCCAACCAACACGCAGCTGAGGCTCCATAGTTTTAGAAACTGAAGAGCACCAAAGTACCCGACCATCATCATCAAATGCTTTGACCGCTTTTGGTCGACGTCCTTCAAAATTTAACTCTCCGTATATATCGTCTTCAATCATGGCTATATCATATTGCTGTAATAATCCGATTAATGCTTTTTTGTGCTCATCAGAAATCGAACAACCTAAAGGATTTGAAAACGCAGGAATGCTCACTACCGCTTTAATAGGCCATTGTTGCAAGGCCAATTTTAATGCATCAATGCTTATGCCTTCTTTTGGATCAGCAGGCACTTCAACCGCTTTTAAACCAAAGCTTTCAATCATTTGCAGCAAGCCAAAATAACAAGGGGATTCAACCGCAACAATATCTCCTGGTACGGTCATGGCTCGTAACGCTAAAGCCAACGCGTTTTGCGCACCTGCTGTGGTGATTAAATCATCTGACTTTAATTTAATACCAGCCTCTAATGCACGTTTAGCAACTTGATGGCGCAACTCTGCATTGCCCTCTGGTGTGTCATAACCCTCACCAAAAGTTTTACCCATTCTTGCTTGACTCACAAAGGTGCGTTGGATGATTTTGGAAATAGGAAAATTGATATCTGGCACCGCTGCACAAAAACTCGAACCGGTTTTAATGGATGAACCTCGCTGTACTTCCATGGCCAGCTCATTAATATTCACCGGTTTTGGTCTGCCTGTTATTTTACTTTTTGAGGGCAAATCAACTGTGTCTAAACTAGAGCGCCGCACAAAGTAACCTGATTTAGGACGCGCCTCAATCCAACCTCGTTGCTCTAAATTTGCATAAGCCGTATTCACCGTTGCAATACTGACTTGTTCGCGCTGTGAAAGCTTTCGAACCGAGGGTAAGCGCTCACCTACTTTGAACATACCGTCGCGAATTTGCTGGCTAATTTGATCCACCAATTGCATATAAAGTAATTTTTCCATGACCCACCTTTGCCCGTACCAATACAGATAGTTTAATTATCGACCATTACAGATAGTAAAAAACCAATCTGTTACGGTCAACAAAATTTATTTCTGAATCTATACCGTTACAGATTAACAGACTAAACTTTTATACAGTAACAGATTAACTCAATGAATCTGATAACACAAACCGTTGCCATCCACATTAATGCACAACAGGAAACAAAAATATGATCACTCAAATTCAATATCAATCAGCTTCAATTACAACCCAATTAAACTATGCTAAAAAAACCTTAAATATTTGGGTAAGACGCATCGAAACTAGACAACAACTTAAGTATTTATCTGCATCGCAACTTAAGGATGTGGGAATAAACACACAGCAACAAAACGCTGAAAGCAATTTGCTTTTTTGGAAATAATTTTTTAAATATTGATTTTTATTTCATCTATAAAAAAAGGGGGGGTCATGAATATAGCTTTGATATTTTTTGCATTTGTTTCAACGGCAACACCTGGGCCAAATAATATTATGATGTTAAGCTCAGGCGTGAATTTTGGTGTGAAACGATCGGTGCCACATTGGTTAGGCATAATCACAGGCGTACCTTTAATGATGGCTATTTTGGGACTTTTAATTGGGTTAGGTTTAGAAACGTTATTTGAACAAAAGCCCTGGATATTTACGATGATAAAATGGACAGGCTGTTCATATTTATTATTTTTAGCTTTTAAAATTGCGACTTTAAAAGAAATCAAACAAACAGAATTAAACAATCAGAAATCTTCAAAGCCTTTTACCTATTTACAAGGGATGTTATTTCAATGGGTAAACCCAAAAGCTTGGATCATGTGCTTAGGTGCAATCAGTACATTTAGTAATCCAAATTTAAACATAATTTCTGAAGTTTTGACTATTAGTTTAACCTTTTTTTGTGTTGGATTTTTTGGTGTGGGAATATGGCTAGTCGTAGGTAAACAATTGCAACGCTTACTAAGTAATACCCAACGCAGAAGAATATTCAACATTACAATGGCGACCTTATTAGCAGGCTCCATTATCCCAATGATGCTTTAGGGAACCTTGTAACAATTAAGATTTTTATCTAAGTATTCAAAAGCTCGTTATCTATTGATTCAATTTCGTTTAAAAAGCAGATTTAATAAATCCCCACAAACAGGTAAAATCCTTTCTCATTTTGAGGATCTATTATGAGTAACAAAGAAACACGATTAGTTTATTCTACTGAAATTGGTCGAATTGAAGAAGAAAAAGAAGCTGCACCATTAGAAGGTGATGGCAAAGCATTGGTTCAAAAATCAACCAAAGGCCGGGGTGGTAAAATAGTGACATGCATCAGTGGCTTACATTTGGATAAATCTGAATTGGCTGCATTAGGCAAAACGCTCAAAAAGCGTTGCGGCACTGGCGGTTCAGTAAAAGATGGCATTATTGAAATTCAAGGAGATTGGGTCGAATTATTAAAAACAGAACTTCGTAAAAAAGGGCTACCTGTACGAGGAAAATAATCTGAACGATTAGATCACTTTTGATGTCTTCTTATTTAATGACTTCCACTAACAAATACTAAATATGCTCCATTTCACTTATTTTCAATACCCTTAACTTGTTATGTGTTAATTTATTTACAAATTATTCATCCCAAGTAAAAAAACAAGTTAACGGTACTCAATATATGTATTTATACAAAGGCTTTATTTCAATTCAATGTTAGTATAACGCCCGCAAACTCAATCAAAGGCTTCACATGACCGAATTTTCTAAACTAGACATTCAAAAAGCAAGAAATGACCTAGCACGATGGTATAAAAATCAGACACCTAATTGGTTAATATCTAAAAACCTTGAATTGTTAAAAGACGATTTAGCAGTTGACCCCAGCGCTCCCATTACAAATTTACTGTATAAAATACGTGCAAATTTCACTGAACTGAGCCTTGCACAACACGTGATTAAAAAGGATGTAAAATCCTTAGTGCAAAATTTAAGCATAGCTGGTCGTTTTGGCTATATGTTAAGAGTGGTCGGTGGCGAAAAATATGCAGTTTCAGACTGTATACATGTCTTTGATTTATTCAAAATGTTAGCAGCTAATGACATGGTTTGTGTCAATAAAACCATTGATAAAATACAACCTCCATTTAAACAAGGTCATCCAGATACACGCATGCTTTGTGCGGGTGTATACACAGTATTAGGTAAACATGACAATCCTGAACTGATCATTGAAAAATTAAGCAAAGATTCGTCATCTAAATTTTTTACAGCCATGCAACAATGCTTATTAGCCATCATTAATAAAGATGAACAAGCTTTTTATGACCAACTAACAATCATTTGCAAAAGTAATAGACAGCAACAATTCCACATATCTATGGAAAAACTTGTTTGTATTGAAGCCCATGCAATGGTGAAACTTTGGGAATTAACGCATTATAAAATGACTCAAAAATTATCCGCACTACCCATTTCATGGTTACAAGAACTTTATGACTACAATCATAAAAACACTACGATGGAATTATTAGATTTTGATAATGAATCAAAAGTATTAAACCAATGGATGCATGAATTGCCTGAAGAATTTGATCCACAGCTACTAAAAAACGAATTAAAAGAAACATTTATCAAGCATTTTACTAGAAGATTTAAAAATTCAAGACGCCGATCAAAACTTCAACAAAATACTTTTAAAAAATTAGGTTAAGCTTAATACTGAGCAGTAGGTAAAAAACCAAATGAAACACATCATGTTCGATATTGACGGTACGTTGATTGATTCCAATGAATTTGATGCCGACTGCTACAGCCAAGCCGTATTTGAAGTGACAGGCAAACAGATCAATGATAATTGGAAACGATTTAAACACATCACTGATTCAGGTATTTTGCATCAGTTTTTAAAAGAACAAAATATCAGTGATAATATAGATAAAATCGAACAACAAGTTAAAGCGATATTTATTACAAAAATAAAAACGCACCTTGACGCACATCCTGTTCGAGCCATTTCTGGTGCCCAAGGATTTATTCGACACTTAAAAAGACAAGATAATATTAGCCTATCAATTGCAACTGGCGGCTGGCGTGAAACTGCGTTACTCAAATTAGCCTCTGCCAATATTGATGTCAGCAACATGGTGATCGCCTCTTCAAGCAACCATTATGATCGAAGCGAAATTATGAATATCGCATTTGAAAAAACAAACAATCCCACATCAAAAATCATCACATATTTTGGTGATGGATTATGGGATAAACAAGCCTGCGAACAACTCGGTTATGAATTAGTGCTTGTAGGCAATACTTTTAAGCATCCAAAACAAATAAATAACTATGATTCAATACAAGACGTTTTGAATTTAATAAGTATCGATTAATAAATTTAGAATGAGCAAAAAAATAACATGATTCGCGAAGCCAATAAAAACGACGCCCTCAATTTAGCTGCTCTTTCCATACAAGTATGGCTAAACACTTATGCGGTGGATGGCGTGCGTAATGAAATTTCTAAATATGTCATACACAGATTTACCGAACACTATTTTTTAGATCAACTCAACCAAAATAATTTAAAAACACTTGTGTTTGTCGAAGACGATCTTCTTTTGGGTTACATCACCATTGATTTAGACGCTCACTATATAGATGTCACTCAGGTAGATATCACTCAGGGTTATGAAATAACCACGCTTTATGTTCAAAGCCAATTTAAAGGCAAGGGCATCGGTAAAAAACTGCTGGGGCAAGTGCAAACACAATTTGGCAACACTTGCTGGTTAACCGCATGGGTATTTAATGAAAACGCAATTGGATTTTATAAACACATTGGGTTCAAAGATATCGGGATGAAACATTTTGAGCTCGAAGGCGAGTTGCATGAAAATCGTATTTTGGCTTTTGTTGGCGATTAACTTTATTTGATTCATAAAATAAAAAATTAGAATTAATCACTGCAAGTTCAACTTAAACAATAATTCTTTAATGTTTCCAAATATAATAATGATCAAATTCATCGTCATGGGTGTGTATAAAACCATGGGATTGATAAAAATCGTTTGAACGACTTTGCTTTAGGGCACCGAGTTTTATAGGGGATTTTTTATTTTTAGCGACCTTTTTTATTTCATTAATTGCAAATGCGCCTAGTTTATTACCTTGGAATTGAGGGTCGATGTAAAGATGATTTAAATATAAGTGATCTTCTTTTTGTTGGATTACATAGAATCCAGCCAGCTCATTATTGAATTCAATCTTGAACGTTTCTTCAGGTACAAAGCCTTCCAAAAACCTTGAACGAACACGTTTTTCATCAAAACGCCCTACGGTTTCTAAACTTGGTTTCATGGCTCTTGCGCGAAGTTCGGCTAATTCAAAACCGTTTTCATGTTTACATTGAATTATTTTTATTTGGTTATCCATTTTATTTCCCTTCATTAATTTTTTTCGAATATTAGTTTTTTCGGAATTTTTTTTCAAAACGATTGAACGCTCCAAACACAATTCTAATAAGTCACATCCCTGTAACGATAAATCCCGGACCTACTGTTTTTCAAAATTCAAATTATCAATTAATCTGGCACTTCCCAAATATGCGGCAACCAATATCACTATGTGAGTGTCGTCTTTGGTGGCAGCTTGTAATGTGTCGGCATTACAAATATGAAAATAGTCGGGTTTTAATCCTGCCTCTGTCAATTTTGCTTTGGCGTCTTTTTCGATTTTTGCTTGGCTTTGATTATTTAATATCGCCTCTTTTGCCCATGTGAGTGTCTTGTAAATAGCAGGGGCAATATCTAACTCTTCTTCTGACAAATATCCGTTGCGTGAACTTAAGGCTAATCCGCTGTCGGCTCTAAAAGTGGGAGCGGCCTGTATGTCGATGTTCATCATTAAGTCTTTAGCCATATGGCGAATAATGGCAAGTTGTTGAAAGTCTTTACTGCCAAATACTGCGACATCAGGTTGTACGATATTAAACAGTTTGCACACAATGGTGGTCACGCCATCAAAGTGACCTTCTCGACTGGCACCACAATATTTGGCAGAGATGTCCTTGACACTCACACGGGTTAATTCGCCCTTTGGGTACATAGATTGTACTTCCGGTATAAACAACACGTCACAACCCTGTTCAATCAATAGAGTTTGATCTTGTTCTAAAGTACGCGGGTAACGCTCGATGTCTTCACCTTTGCTAAATTGGGTTGGGTTCACAAAAATAGAAGACACCACTACGTCACTTTGCGCTTTGGCTTGTTTAATTAACGACAGATGGCCTTTGTGTAAATTGCCCATGGTTGGCACAAATCCAATGCGTTTACCTTGTTTTTTCTGTTGATTCAGGTGCTCGCGTAACGCGTCGATCGTGTCAAAAATGTGCATATTAATTCCAAGACAAAAAAAAAGCGATTTTACATGACATCATAATTGATTAGAATCAGCATCTGATATTTACATCCAACTTTTATCACTAGGTACTTACATGACTTCTTTGATTGACCAAGCACGCCAATACATCCCTGGTGGTGTGAACTCTCCTGTCCGCGCATTTAATGGTGTGGGTGGCGACCCAATTTTTTTAAGCAAAGGCGAAGGCAGCAAAGTCTTTGACACTGACGGTAAAGGCTATATTGATTACGTACAATCTTGGGGCCCAATGATTTTAGGCCAACAAGCACCAGAAATCGTAGAAGCGTTGCAACATCAAATCACTCAGTCTATCGGTTTTGGTGCGCCAACTGAGCTTGAAATACAAATGGCAAAAACCATTTGTGAGATTTTCCCGTCGATTGAACAAGTACGTATGGTGAACTCAGGCACAGAAGCGACCATGAGTGCCATTCGTTTAGCACGTGGTTTTACCGGTCGTGACAAGATTTTAAAATTTGAAGGTTGTTATCACGGTCATTCAGACAGCTTGTTAGTAAAAGCGGGTTCTGGTGCTTTAACTCTTGGAGTTCCAACATCTCCGGGAGTGAGCGAGGCCATTGCAAAAGACACATTAACCTTTGAATACAACAACATTGAACACATCAAAGAAGGTTTTGCTAAATACGGATCTGAATTAGCCTGTGTGATCATTGAGCCGATTGCTGGCAACATGAATTTAGTGCCTGCTACTGAAGACTTCTTACAAGCGTTACGTATTTTATGTGACGAGCACAAAGTGGTCTTGATTTTTGATGAAGTGATGAGCGGTTTTAGAGCCTCATTACAAGGCGTACAAGGCATTACAGAAGTAAAACCTGACTTAACTTGTTTAGGTAAAGTGATTGGCGGCGGTTTACCCGTTGGCGCATTTGGTGGTCGTAAAGACATCATGCAATTCATTGCACCTTGTGGACCGGTTTACCAAGCAGGCACGTTGTCGGGCAACCCACTAGCCATGAGCGCGGGTCTTGCGATGTTAAAAGCGATTCAAAAACCAGGCTTTTATGAAAACCTTACAGACAAAACTCAATATCTGTTAAGCGGCATTCAAAAAGCAGCGGACAAAGCGAACATTGAATTAACCACTAATCAACGTGGCAGCATGTTTGGTATTTTCTTTAGCAGCGAATCAAACTTAGATTGTTTTGCAAAAGTGATGCAATGTAATCAAGAACGATTTAAAGCATTTTTCCACCACATGCTAGATGAAGGCATTTATTTAGCGCCTTCTGCATTTGAAGCAGGTTTTATGTCAGCGGCTCATAGTTATGCAGATTTAGATGAAACGATTGCAGCGGCAAGTCGTAGTTTTGCTAAGTTGAAATAATTAAGGAGATTCTGAATAACTAAGATTTTTTAACTTAGTTATTCAGAGTTTTAAATTTACAGTTTGAAATGATAATAAAAAATATATAAATAATTTAATAAAGGCTTGGTTTGTAAGTTAATTTTAATTATTTAAACAATTATCTTGGCTATGTTTCAAATTTATGTTGCTGCACCTGTAACAGTTTGAATTCAAACAGTTTTTCGCTTTCGCTCTTAATGTCGCTAGAAAAGGTCTGATATTTGTGCCAGTCCAGCATTCTAAACCAACCCAAATACTTCGCCAAATACTTACTGGCCACTCCGTGCATCTTCAAATACCAACTCTTTAACTGACTGTGATAATTATTGATATTTTGAATATGATACAAACTTTGCTGTGTTTGATTGTTGGTTATCACCACATGATGCAAATGATGTTCTTTGCAAATTTGATTATAAGCCGGCTGCCCATCGGTACATAAAACAGATTCGTCGGCAATTTTGCAGCCTAAGCATTGATTGATTTCAGCGCCATTTACGTGGGTTAATATTTGATCAAATTCATGATGATTTCGATCTTTAGCGGTTAACACTGCCACCCAATCGTGCTGATTAATACCGGGTGTGGATGCTTTAGATCCTCGTTGCCTTGCAGGTCGATTTAAGTTTCGCTCGCCTTTTTTAGATTCTCGAAAATACGTTTCATCTGCTTCAATAATACCTTCAAGCCTTGATTCATAGGTGTTTTGAGTAGCATTCATAAAACGGTGACGCCAATTAAAAGAGGTAGTCACACAAATATTCAAATCTTTTGCGCAACGCCGAATGCTATCTTGGTCAAGCATGTGCTCTAAATATTTTTGCCAAAGCTCAGGTTTGTGCTGATAAAAATAAGCGCTGCCTCGAGTGCACACAAAACTTTTGCGACATTCGTTGCAAAAAAATCGCTGCCTGCCATTACTAAAACCGTATTTTCGCAAGCGGTTACTTTGACAATGAATGCATTTTGAGTGGGTGATCACTTCTTTAGACAGCCGTGTAAGAATGGGGTTTTCTTGTGCAACTAAAGCGGTGGATAGAGTTTGTTTTTGAACAGGATCGAGCTTGCTTACCTGCTTAAGTATGTTTTGAAAATGCTGTGGATTCATAGGTTATGTCATTGTGGGTGTATAAATCTCAGCTTAGATCAGCATTATGATTTTGCATCCTGCCACAACAATTCAAAACATAGCCATTATCTATATCATTTCTCATAAACCCATCACAATTTCAAGATCAAAAAAAGACGCGTAAGCGTCTTTAAGATCTAACATTCATTAATCGAACTAAATCAACCATCTGCATTAATCTGCTCAACCAACGCAAATAATGTCTCTACCGATTCGTTATGTGGTACTTGACATGTGCCTGCCGCTTCATGACCACCGCCACCATATTTCAACATCAATTCCCCCACATTAGTTTTGGAACTTCGATCAAAAATTGATTTACCTGTCGCAAACACTGTATTTTGTTTTTGAAATCCCCACATAACATGAATAGAAATATTGGTCTGTGGAAACAATGCATAAATCACAAATCGATTACCAGCATGGATGATTTCTTCCTCTCTTAAATCCAACACCACTAAATTATCATGCACCGTTGAGCAACGATTTAATTGCATTTTAAATAACTCATCTTGCTCTGTATAAAGCTCGATACGCTCAACCACATCAGGTAATTTCATAATTTCATCTATGGTGTGCGTTTTACAGTAATCAATTAAATCCATCATTAAATTGTAATTTGAAATTCTAAATTCTCTGAAACGACCTAAGCCGGTTCTTGCATCCATTAAAAAATTAAGTAAATCCCAGCCCTGGGGGGTTAAAACTTGATCCATGGTAAATTGTGCAGAGTCTCCTCGATCACAGGCATCCATCATTTCGAGCCAATCACTTGGAAAGGCGTCTAACCCGCCATAGTGATCCCAAACAACCCTAGCTGCTGATGGAGCCTTTGGATGAATTATATGATTGTCGACTTTTTCGTTGCGGATCGCTTCAGAAGAATGATGATCGAACGCTAGATAAATCCCTTTTACATAAGGTAAATTAGTTGAAATATCATTAGAACTGACTTCGACTTTTCCATCTTGCATGTCTTTTGGATGTACAAACTTAATATCTTCAATGATGTCAATATGCTTTAACAATACCGCACAAACCAAACCATCAAAATCACTTCGAGTGATTAATCTAAACTTCTGCTGCGCCATAACTGGCTCCTATAATCTGACTATTACAATTTATATTAAATACAGTGTAGACAACTTTTTTAAAGTAGTTAGGCGCATTAATAAGGTTAACGGGTCATTTTTTTTACAAACACAACAACAAATAGAGCTGAAGTAAAACTGCCAATAAATGCTTCAAATGCCGCCAGAGATCGCACCATTCCAATAGGTGTAATATCGCCATATCCCAAAGTAGTAAACGTCACCACTGAAAAATAAATACCACCAAAAAAAACTTTTATATTTTCTTTAATAGATTGATCCATACTGATTTGAAAATTTTCTCCATTATAAGAAACCCCAACAAATGAAAACCCAATTGCACAAAGCAAAATAAAAAAAACAGAAAACAATACGACCCGCATCGGCTTTTCTCCGTACCCACAAAAAACATCAACAGTTTTAGACACTAAGCGCGAAAATGTATATTTTGGAATTTGATAACGTCGATACACCATTTCTTTGTGAAAGAAGTAACCTGCGGTTTCAAATAGACCTTGGTTTTCTGCCTCCTTTCGAATACCTCGACAAATTTCAACTACTTGTTGAAAATAATCTAATGCTCTATCTGGATTTTCTCTGGCTTGTTTTTCTTGTAATAATTCATCACCCCAATTTACATTTTCGATTTTAGCGCCTTCGAAATTTGCCCCTAATAAATTGCACTGATCTAAATTCACTTCGTGTAAATTTGCATGACGTAAATCTGCTTTCATTAGCGAGGCATGTTTAAAATTAACTTTAAATAAATGCGCAGACTTGAAGTTGGCGTGATAACAATCAGAATAGGACAAATCATAGCCTGTTTGATGACCTCTATTAACAAGATCGATGTTTCTTAAATCGCAATTTTTAAGTACATAACCCTGCCCACTATTACCTTCTTTATTACCTGCTTTTAAGTTTTCCATCAAAGAATTGGCAATATCTGGGGATCCTTGTAGCCCTTTTGGGTCGTGCCATTGGCAATATTCATCACCCGAACACTCTAGGGCGCAGTTGTCTCCATTGATTTGCACGTACTGACAACACTTTCTAGGGGACACCCCATCGTTTTGACCCATAGCCACAACCTCAACATAACAAAATTCTATAATGAAATTTAAGCGTAGTGCTCAAGGGTGGTTTTGCCTGTGGTTTTGACAAAGGGTTACAAAATGATGCTGCGTTTATTCCAGGGGTTTTCTTAGGGAGGTTCTAAATAAATCACCCGTTAATTACATTAATCTAGCCCATATCACCTCAAGCCAGAACATTACTCACATTAATCCAACTAAACAGCGTTCAAAACCCGATCTTGAATTGTCCCACAGGGCACAAACTGCTAAAATCGCGCACTTTAAAATTCGACCATTCATTCCATTTTTACCAACAGAGTGCTATCCATGAAAGATTTTTTAATTGCTCCGTCTATTTTGTCTGCTAACTTCGCCACTTTAGGTTTAGAAGTTGATAACGTATTAAAAGCCGGTGCAGATATTGTCCACTTTGATGTAATGGATAATCATTACGTACCCAACTTAACGATTGGGCCAATGGTCTGTAAAGCGTTACGCGATCATGGTATTACCGCAGATATTGATGCGCATTTAATGGTAAGCCCTGTTGATCGTATGATTAATGATTTCGCTGAAGCAGGCGCGTCTTACATTACGTTCCACCCAGATGCGTCTACTCATGTTGATCGCTCTTTGCAGTTAATTAGAGAAGCAGGCTGTAAGTCTGGTTTGGTATTTAACCCAGCGGCAAGCCTTGCTGAATTAGAATACGTCATTGATAAAGTAGACATGATTTTGTTGATGTCTGTTAACCCAGGTTTTGGCGGTCAGTCGTTTATTCCGGCTACCTTAAGAAAGCTAGAACAAGCGCGTCGCATCATTGACGATTCTGGTTTGGATATTCGTCTTGAAGTAGACGGCGGCGTAAAAGTGGATAACATCCGTGAAATTGCTCAAGCTGGCGCCGATACATTTGTTGCGGGTTCTGCGATTTTTAATGCACCCGATTACAAAACTCAAATCGATTTAATGCGCGCTGAATTAGCAAAAGTTAAGCGATAATTATTCGTGCTACTGATTATTGATAATTACGACTCTTTTACTTATAACGTGTCGCGTTATTTTGAAGAGTTAGGTCAAACCGTCAAGGTCGTGTTACACGACCAAATCAGTATCGCTGAGATTGAGGCGTTACAACCTCAATATATTGTCATTTCGCCAGGTCCTTGTACGCCAAACGAATCAGGGATCTCGTTAGAAGTGATCAATCAATTTGCCGACAAACTGCCTTTATTAGGTATATGTTTAGGACACCAATGTATTATTCAACATTTTGGTGGGCAAATTATAAAAGCCAAACAGGCTATTCATGGTAAAACGTCCAAATTACACCACGATCAACACTCTTTATTTACAGAGTTAGAGACAGGGTTTAATGTGACGCGTTATCATTCGTTGGTTGCCGACAAACCATCATTACCAGAGTGTCTTGAAGTTACAGCATGGACACAAACTGACGATGGCACCGTTGATGAAATAATGGCAATTCAACACAAAACACTACCAATATACGGGGTACAATTTCACCCCGAAGCGGTCTTAACACAAAATGGACACGCAATTTTAAATAACTTTTTAACAAGGTCACTGTTATGAATATTCAACAAGCCATCGCTAAGGTTGTGGACAAACAAGATTTATCCACACAAGAAATGATCGACGTCATGAAAGACATCATGACAGGCAATGCAACGCCTGCTCAAATAGGTGGATTTTTAATTGGCCTTAGAATGAAAGGCGAAACTGTTGATGAAATCGTAGCAGCCGTTACTGTCATGCGTGAATTATCTGTGAAAGTTGATATTCAACATGACAATTTAGTCGATACCTGTGGCACAGGTGGCGATGGTTCAAACTTATTTAATGTCTCCACAGCCTGCGCATTTGTAGTGGCAGCCGCTGGCGGTAAAGTAGCCAAGCATGGTAATCGTGGCGCATCAAGTAAATCCGGCAGTGCCGATTTATTAGAACAAGCCGGTGTTAAATTAGACATTAATCCTGAACAAGTGATTCGTTGTATTGACGATATTGGTGTTGGTTTTATGTTTGCACAAACTCACCACAGCGCAATGAAACACGCCATTGGCCCTCGTAAAGAAATGAACACTCGTACCATCTTTAATATCTTAGGCCCAATGACCAATCCTGCAAACGCGCCAAACCAAGTGATTGGTGTGTTTAATTCTGCGTTATGCCCTGTTATGGCAAACGTATTAAAAGAGTTAAATTCTAATCACGTATTAGTTGTCCACTCTTTAGACGGCCTAGATGAATTATCGATTTGTGCGATGAATGATGTGTCTGAATTAAAAGACGGACAGGTAGAAAGTTACCAAGTGGATCCAAAAAAATACGGATTTAACTATGCAGATTTATCAGGCTTACAAGTGGACAGCTCTGCAGAATCTCTAACCCTAATTCAATCAGCATTAGGCAAAGACAAAAGCGAGACGGCACAAAAAGCACGGGACATGATTGCATTTAATGCAGGCGCGGCTATTTATGCATCCAACCAAGCAACCGATTTAGAGCAAGGCATTGAAATGGCATTTGACGCAATTTACAGCGGCATGGCATTAGAAAAAATGAACGACCTTGCATCCTTTACTCAAGCGATGAGCGAATAATTATTATGAACACTCCAACTATTTTAAAAAAAATCATCGACCGTAAATGGGAAGAAGTCAAAGAGCGCAGTGCCATTACCACACTTGCGCAATTAGAAGATCAAATAAAATCCACAGGCCCCGCTCGTGGATTTGTAAAAAACATTGAACAAAGAATATTAAATGGCGTCCCTGCTGTAATTGCAGAAATTAAAAAAGCCAGCCCAAGTAAAGGCACGTTACGTGAAGACTTTTATCCTGATTTGATTGCTAAAAGTTATGCACAGGCAGGGGCGGCTTGTTTGTCTATTTTAACAGATGCTGACTTTTTTAAAGGGCACGAAAGTTACTTACAACAAGCAAGACAGGCATGTGAATTACCGGTTATTCGTAAAGACTTTATTGTTGACCCTTACCAAGTTTTTGAAGCTAAAGCGATCAACGCAGATGCCATTTTATTGATTGTGTCTGCATTAGAATTTGGTCAAATGAAAGACCTATATCAATTAGCAGGTAAAATTGGTTTAGACGTTTTAGTAGAAGTACACGACGGCGAAGAATTAGAATTAGCACAGAAGTTAGATTGTCGCTTAGTAGGCATCAACAACCGTAACCTACACACATTTGATGTGACATTAGATACTACGCTAGGTTTATTAAAAGACGTACACAAAGACCGCATCGTCATTACAGAAAGTGGCATCATCACAAAAGAAGACGTGAAATTAATGCAAGACCATAACGTAAATGGGTTCTTAGTAGGCGAAGCGTTTATGCGCGCTGATGAGCCAGGTGAAGAATTGTCTCGTTTGTTTTTCTGATGGTTATGTTTTAGAGAAGCGTGTTTCTTTTCTCAATGCAAAAAAAAGCTCAATATTTATTGAGCTTTTTTTTTGCTTATTTTTTTACTTATTATCAGGTATTTTCCAAGCGAATCCAGAGGATTCACCAGAAGACTGATTTGAAGATCTTGGTTCAGGGGGATTATTATCGCGTTCGGTCAATCGAACATTCGCATTGGGTTTAGAGGCTGAACGCGACGTTCTATTCGCAGCGTCTGTTTTAACCAATGTTTTTTTATCCACTAAATGAATTTGCAAACCTTTTAAGAAATTACGCAATACTTGGTCTTTGCATTCTCTGAAATTTTTATGATCGGGTTTTCTGAAAAACGCGCTTAACTCGTGCTTACTAATTGGAAAACCCGCCAAGTCCATTACTGCAATCACATCATCGTCTTGCATAGTTAATGCAATTTTTAATTTACGAAAGATAATATTGTTGTTTAAGCGTTTTTCAGGATCTGGGTATGCGCCGTCTTGTTTGCCACGTTTTTCAATGATCAAACCGTTTAAAAAAACAGCCAACATGGTGTCGCGCATTTTTTTATAATCTTCGTGGTCGTCTTTTTTTAACCAATCGCTGATTTCTGTACGGGTCACATCAAATGCCGCTAAATCAAAAAACGAGATGACTTTAGAGTCGCTTAAAGAAAATATGTAACGTAAGCGGCGAAATATGTCGTTATGAGTCATTGTAAATGCGAGCCCTTAAAATGTTGATAATTCCACGAAAGTTTCATGTGGCATATTAAAAAAAGCGATTATACCACGATTTTGCAAATTTGAACGTTTGAGTTACAAACCTAAACGTTCGAAATCAAATTCTACGTCGGTTGCGTTATTTTCAATATGACCGATACAAGGCGCTTGAATAAAACGGTGTAAGGTTTCTAATATTTCTTGCTTGCAGTCCACGTGTTCAAAGGGCTCGTTAGCAATCCAACCCGCTAATTGGCAACCGCTGTTTTTGATCGCTTGCGCGGTTAATAACGCATGGTTGATGCAACCCAATTTAATGCCGACAACTAGTATGACGGGCATATTCATTTGATTGGCAATTTGACTCAACATTTGTACGTCATTTACAGGTACAAACCAGCCGCCCGCACCTTCCACCAATGTAGCATCATATTTGCGCATCATGGCGCCTTTTATGAAGCCTTCTAGTTGCGTTAACTGTACCGTGCGACCTATTTGTTTGGCTGCAATATGCGGCGCAATAGCAGGTTTTAAACAGATCGGATTAACCTGTTCGTATATTAATTTAATGCTGGCTGCGTTTTGAATTTGAATTGCATCGTTGTTTTGTAATTGACCGTCTACTTCTTGCGCACCTGCTGCAATGGGTTTTAAACCGATGGTGTGTTTACCCTGTTTATTCAATGCGTTTAACATACTGACGGTTGCGTAGGTTTTACCGCAATCGGTATCGGTGCCGGTTATAAAGAATGTGTTTTTCATTTTTTAGAAATCTTAATATAAATAATTTGATAGGTGGCAGGCAGACCTTCTGCGTCACGAAATTGTTCGTAATGCTTTTGCATGTCTTTGAATCGTTGTTTGCCTGTCAGGCCTGTATTTTTTTGCTGATTTACATTATGCGCGCCAATGCCTTTTAGATCTTTGGCTAAGCCTAGGACGCTTTTGTAATGCAACACTTGAGTCTGTTCGATGACGTCAAGATTCAAATCCAATTGTTCGCAAGCTTGTTGCCACATGTCTATATTATGGAATTGATTCACATGAGTTTGATCATCAACTGACTGCCACGATTGTTTTAACTCAAATAATGTATTTTCAGCTAGCGTTGCGATCCAAGCTTGGCCGTCTTGGGTTAAGATGCGTTTTATTTCACTTACCGCTTGGTTAATATCACTTAGCCATTGCAGAGCTAAACTTGAAATAACTAAATCAAATTGTTGTGTTTGAAACGGAAGATTTTCTGCGTCTGCGCAATGGTATTGTGCAAAAGGTGCGTTTGTTTTGGCAAACTCGACCATTTTTGCAGCTAAATCAACGGCATAAATAGACGCATCAAATTGTTGATTAAGCTGTTTAACCCCATAACCTGTGCCGCAACCTATATCTAAAACAGACAATGCATCTTGCTTTGGAAACTGCTTTGTAAAAACCGATAATAATTGATCGCATACGTCACGTTGAAATTGTGCATGTTGATCGTAACGGGTGGCCGCATTTGAAAACGACAACGCGATTTTTTGTTTATCCATTATGCGTTTTCCGCTAAGGATTCAAAGCATGAAATTAAATAATTCTGATACAACGCCTCATCTTCTAGAAAAAAAGCATGAGAGCCTTCAAATACTCGACTGTTGTCAAACAAACTTGATGCATCACTTGGTACTAACACATCTTGTTTGGCAAACCAGTGTTGATTATGAGTGTTTGCATTCACTTTATGTTGATCTAATTTAATTTCGTCTAACCATAACAATGAACGATGCAACGTTTTGATATCCACCGTTGATTCAGCATAAACCGATTTAAGCTGTTTTATAAGCGGTTTGGGTGCACCTTGGCAAACTAATTGTAAGAATTTTTTTTGTAAAATAGGATTAGGATTTTCAAACCCTTGGCAAAACTGTTTGTATTGTTTAGGTGCCATACCCAGTTGTTCGTCAACAAATTGAAGGTTGGTAGCAACGGTAACAACGGATTGAATATTAGGGTTAGTTTCTTGCCATTTAAGCGCAAGGTTTCCGCCTAATGACCACGCAACGATTAATAACGTTTCGTTTTTATATTGCGTGTCCCATTTTTGTATTTGCGCTTCAAAGGATATTTGAGCGCCGGTGTAATTTAATAATTCACATTCAATATTTAATGATTTTGCCACAGGTCGACAAAACGCTTCAATTAAATGTGCAGGGGTATTCCACCCAGAAAGCACTAACAACTTCATTATAAACTGCCTTCATTTTTTAATGTTTGTAGTGACTTAAATAATCGTTCTATGTGTGCTTCAGTGTGTGAAGCACATAACGTCACTCTTAATCTTGCGCTATTTTTTGGCACGGTTGGCTCACGAATCGCCGTTAATAAAATACCCTGCTCTAATAGTTTTTTTGAAATACTCATGGCTTTTTGACTGTCACCAATCATAATTGGTTGAATGGCAGTGTCTGATGGCCATAATATTAATTCTAATTCTTTGGCTTTTTGCTTAAAAAGTGCAATCAAAAAATTCAAATGCGCTCGTGCGTCATCCGCTTGTTTAACCAGCTCTAACGCTTGTATAGAAGTGGCCGCCAACGCAGGGGGAACCGCCGTTGTATAAATATACGTGCGAGAAAAATTCACTAAGTAGTCAATCATTTCTTGGCTTGCCAATACAAATGCGCCACTGCAACCAAACGCTTTGCCTAATGTGCCCATCATAATGGGAACGTCGTTGGCATTTAAATTATAATGACTGGCAGTGCCTTTGCCTTGTTCACCCAACACACCTACGCCGTGGGCGTCATCAATCATTAATAGACTGTCGTGTTTTTTTGCAAGGTTTGATAATTGGGTTAAATCGGCGCAATCGCCATCCATAGAAAACACAGCATCGGTGGCAATCATTACTTGATTATCATCAGTGCTTAACCAGTTTTCTAATGTGTCATATTGATTATGTGGATAACGTTTAAGTTTAGCGCCACTTAATAACGCGCCATCTATTAATGAAGCGTGATTGAGTTTGTCTTGATATAGGGTTGTGTTTTTATCACAAATGGCATCAATGACACCCAAGTTTGCCATGTACCCCGTTGAAAACGTCAAACAGGCTTCATAACCAAAAAACTGCGCCAGTTGGTTTTCTAACTCGTCATGACATTGGTGATGGCCATTTACTAAATGTGACGCACCCGAACCAAACCCATATTGCTTGGCAGATTTGCTAAAGGCTTGCTCTAAGGAAGGATGACTGGCTAAGCCCAAATAATCATTTGAGCAAAACGCCAGTACAGATTGACCGTTTACCGTTTGTAAAACGCTTTGTTTAGACTGAAGCGTTTTACGTGAACGGTAGAGGTTATTTTGCTTTTTAAGGGCTAGTTTCCCCGCAAAATCAAACGCTTTAGGCATGAGTGTTTGATTCTGACTCTTGGGTTGAATCGGTTGCTGAATCGGTTGCATCGTAAAACTGTTCGTTATTACGTTTAGGGCAACGCGAAGGTTCCCATGTTTTTAATGCTTTTGGATCCATTTTTTCAGGGTTAGCAGGGCGAATACCTAAACGTCTGAATAATTCTTTGTCTTCGTTAGCTTCAGGATTATCAGTGGTTAATAATTTTTCGCCGTAGAAAATAGAGTTAGCGCCAGCTAAAAAGGTCATTGCCTGCATTTGCTCGTTCATGTCTTCACGACCTGCTGACAAACGTACGTAAGTGCTTGGCATCGTGATACGCGCCACAGCAATCGTACGAATAAAATCAAATGGGTCTAAATCTTGTTGTAACTCTAAAGGCGTACCTTCCACTTTTACCAACATGTTAATTGGCACAGATTCAGGATGCGGTTGCATTTGAGCTAATTGAATAAGCAAGTTAGCGCGATCTTGTACTTTTTCGCCCATGCCCACGATGCCGCCTGAGCATACTTTCATGCCGGCTTTACGCACGTTACCTAGCGTATCTAAACGATCGCTGTAGCTACGTGTTGTGATGATTTTGTCGTAATATTCTGGAGAGGTGTCTAAGTTGTGGTTGTAGTAATCAAGACCGGCTTCAGATAACTGCTGCGCCTTGTCTTCATCTAACATACCCAACGTCATACAGGTTTCCATACCCATGGCTTTTACTTCTTTTACCATTTCGATGACATGAGGCATGTCACGTTGTGTTGGTGAACGCCAAGCAGCACCCATACAAAAACGAGAAGCACCCGATTCACGAGCCGCTTTTGCTTGTTGAATCACTTTACGAATGCCGATTAATTTTTCTTTTTCTAGGCCAGTGTCGTAATGAGCAGATTGTGGACAATATTTACAATCTTCTGGACAAGAACCGGTTTTAATCGACAAAAGTGTACTAACCTGAACTTCATTAGGATCAAAATTTTCACGATGGATTTGGGCCGCTTTAAACATTAAATCGTTAAAAGGTAAGTCGAACAACTCTAGTACTTCTTTTGTTGTCCAGTCATAGCGTAAAGGCGTTGCCATATCTTGATCTCGCAGGTCTAATTTTAAGGAAGCCGTATGATAATTGGTGCACCGCAGGAGTCAAACTTTGCCTTAAATAAAGTTTACCAATGGCTATTTGTTGAGCAAGCTTGCCAGCTTTGTCACATTCCAAGCAAAGAATCTATTTGTACACATTGCTATGAAACGCTGGATTTTAATATTTACGCTTGCCCGCACTGTGCGCACCCAAGTGAAATGGGCGAATTATGCAAAATTTGCGTGAGTCAGGCGTTTTATTTTGATGATGCTTTGGCGCCTTTTTTGTATGAAGGCGAGGTAAAAAATCTCGTTAAACAAATCAAATATTCTGGGGATTTTTACGCGTTACCTACTTTGTGCGAGCCGTTGATTCAACGCATAACCGTTAAACCCGATGCGATTGTGTATGTGCCGTCTCATGAATCTAGGCACCATCAACGAGGGTTCAACCAATCACAAATACTGGCCCAACACATTAGTAAACACTTACATACACCTATTTTTGATTGGATTAATCGAGTAAAATCCACACCGACTTTGGCTCAACACAGCAAAAAACAACGCGCCAAACTATTAAAAGGCGCGTTTCAATGTCACTCACAGGTGCCTGAACATGTGGCCATTGTGGATGATATTTTAACAACTGGCGCAACAGTAAATGAGCTAAGTAAAGTGTTGCGTAAAAAAGGCGCAAAACGCATCAGTATTTGGACATTGGCTCGCGCTGTTGCCCACTGATTTATTCACTCCTAAAAAGTTGCAAGCCTGTTGTTGGTCTATAGTTAATTAAGAATTCTTTTTTATGGGGCACCTGATGGCTCAACTTTCAATATTAATCGTAGATGACGCTAGTTTTATTAGAGACTTGGTTAAACGCAGCTTGCGCCAGCATATTCCTCACGCAAAAGTCGATGAAGCCATTAACGGACGAAAAGCCCAAATTCTTTTACAAAAAAACAAATACGATTTAATTTTATGTGACTGGGAAATGCCGGAGCTAAGTGGTATTGAACTGCTAACCTGGTTGCGTCCATTTGAAATTGAAAAGAACCGCCCTAAAACAGCCTTTATTATGGTTACTAGTCGTGGGGACAAAGAAAACGTAGTTGAAGCTGTAAAATCTGGAGTAACTGATTATATCGGCAAACCTTTTTCAGCGGAGCAGCTATTAACCAAAGTCATTAAAGCTTTAGGTGCTAAAGCCAAGCCACCTGCTGGGCGAAAAACGTCTGGCGACCCTGCCTTATTAGAAGAAGCGGTGAATCCATTATTAGCTAGCGCTGCCCCTAAACAATCCACATCCACCAATCAAAGCTCAAACCTATTAAATAGCAACAGTGCATCCAATCAATTAGTTGAAAAAAACAAACCAAAATCATCTGTGATTGTCGATAAAAAACCCATTGCAACTACAACCATTCGAACAGCATCAACTCAAGCAACGGTTAACATTAGAGACATTAATTTACAACAGGTTCTACTTGAAGTAGATGCCGACACCATCAAACCTCAAATACTTGAACAAGTTGTCATTGACATTCAAATAGGTGAAGGCATTGAAAACGTCGCTCGAATCAACACCTACGTGCATTTAGTTCAGGTAATTGGCACAACTCAAAGTAATCAATTATTAGTTAAACTCAATTATGTGGATGATGATGAAGACAAAATGATGATGCTCACTAAATATATAGCAAGCGTAAGAAGGTAATATGAACAAAATCAGAAATTTAGCCGTAATCAGCTTAAGTCTGTTAACACTAATAATTGCTATTAATGTCACCACTCATGCTCAAAAAATACTGCCTAGCTGCACACAAAACCAATCACAATACAGCATAATGATTGGTTGTTAAAACGTATCATTCATCAAGCTTAGATACTAATCGGTCTTTTGGAAATTCTAAACTAAAGGTGGAGCCTTCTTCGTATATTGATTGAATTTTTAACTTCCCTTGGTGATTTAACATTATGTGTTTCACTATCGCTAACCCCAATCCAGTGCCGCCACTGTCCGAACTTCTTGACTCATCAATTCTATAAAAACGCTCAGTTAAGCGATCAATGTGTCGAGATTGAATGCCAATGCCCTGATCTTTTACTTCAAGTGTTCCATTTTCATTCCATGTAATGAAGATTGTTGTTTTTTCATTACTGTAACGAATGGCATTAAAAACTAAATTCGAAATAGCACTGGTTATTAAAGATTGATCTCCACGAATGCACAGTTCGCTATTTGCTTTAAAAGTAATTTCTTGATTTTTTTCACCACTTAAAACACGTGCATCTTGTATGATCTCAACCATGATATCTGACACATCAATTTGGGACTGCCTTAACTCTGTATTTTGTTCTTCTAATTTTGATAAGGCTAATAAATCTCGAACTAAATTCTCCATGCGATTCGTTTGATTTTGCATTTGAACTAGGGGTTTGTGAAATGTGATTGGCAAATCCTCTTTGTAATCATCAAAGGTTTCTAAATACCCTTTTAAAACGGTAAGCGGAGTGCGCAATTCATGTGACGCGTTGGAAATAAAATCACGTCGAGTTTTTTCTAATTGCTTCATTTTCGAAATGTCACGTAACAACAATAATCGCTCGTCATTACCATATATTGTTTTAGTAATTTGGATATGTTTAGGTGGGTTATGCACAGTTTGAATTAACAATGCACTGCCTGGCTGTTGATCATTTAAAAATAGATGAAATCTAGGCTCACGAATTAAATTGGTAATTAATTGACCACTGTCCACTTTACGCTTGAGGTTTAATAAAGCTTGGGCAGCTGGATTCCACCACAATAATTGATTGTCTTTATTAATAATAACTACCGCATCGGCTAACGCTTCTGTAGATCCTTGTACTCGTTTTAATATGCGTTTGTATCGACCAATATCTTTAGAATGGGCTAATTGTTTAACTTGTAGGTGATCATAAATTTGCCCCCAGGTGCCAAAACTATCTGGTGGCAACGTTTTACTGCCACTTGCCAACCATTTTACTAATTCTAATAAATGATATACATGATAAGTAAGCAAAGAGATAAGAGTCAAAAATAGACATAAATAAGGGGCATCGAAAAACCAGCCGAATACCCAAGATGCAATTATTAGTAAAACAGTTCTAGAAGCCAGTCGGCCTTTAACATTGTGAATCATACTCAATACAGCTTAAAAAGTGCGATTTTAACAGACAAAAGCCGCCGTTAAATAGCGATTTTAGAGGAGAAACGATAGCCCGTTCCACGAACAGTTTGAATCATATTTTGATGCGGCTCACCAATAGCTTTTCGCAAGCGCCTTATATGAACATCAACAGTGCGCTCATCCACATAAACATTACCACCCCAAACTTGATCTAATAATTGTGAACGTGAATAAGCACGCTCACAGTGGCTCATAAAAAAGTGCAGTAATCTAAATTCTGTGGGGCCCATTTCTAATTCGTGTTCTTGTACACTGACACGGTGAGAATGTGGATCCAATATTAAACCATGAAATTCAATAGGCGTGGACTCATCTTCATCAATGGTTCGACGTAATACCGCTTTTAATCGTGCAACCAATTCTCGCGGTGAAAAAGGCTTGGTAATATAATCGTCAGCTCCTGCTTCCAAACCTAAAATTTTATTATCTTCATCGGCTTTTGCTGTCAGCATAATAATTGGAATATTTTTTGTTAAATCATCTCGTTTTAATCGACGCGCCAATTCAATGCCTGAGATATTTGGCATCATCCAATCTAATAATATTAAATCAGGTTGTTTATCAATAATAAGTCCATGCGCTGTTGATGCATCCCCTGCTTCTAACGTGTTATATCCTGCCATTTCTAATGCTGAAGCAATCATCTCACGAATAGCGACTTCATCATCCACAATTAAGATTGAGCGTTGAGACATGTTATTTACTCGATATCTGATGGTTTAAAGTGGCGTATTAGAACCTGTTTATATTACAGTTTTGTGACAGTACGAAGTAATTTTAATGACAGTATCATGTCAGTTTATCGATAAAGATACCGATAAATATACACATCCCAGCCCAAAAATTATGCAAAAATGCATTAAAACACTGCTGTTTTATTCTGTCTTTGGTTAACCATGCTTGATAAATAAAACATCCAGCCATAGCCAACACACCCAAATAATAAAACCAACCTGCCTCTATGTGACCGCCGAGTAATAAAAACGTAATAATTGACAAAACTTGCAACCCAATAATGGCAACGTTATCCATATCTCCAAAAAGAATCGCAGTGGATTTAACCCCTGCTTTTAAATCATCATCTCGATCGACCATGGCATATTGAGTGTCATAAGCTACCGTCCATAATAGATTTGCTGTGTATAAAAGCCAAACCTTACTATCAAGTGATTGTTCCAAAGCTGTAAAAGACATCACAATTGCCCAAGAAAATGCAGCACCCAATACAACCTGTGGATAAAACGTATAACGTTTCATAAAGGGATAAAGTGAAGCTAATCCTACCGCTACAACACTCATACCTATGGTAAATGGATTAGTAAACAACACCAATAAAAAAGCGACAAGAATCATAATACAAAATGTTTGCAGCGCAACTTTACTAGAAATTTCTCCAGTTACTAAAGGGCGCAGTTTGGTTCGACCCACTTTTCCATCTATTTTACGATCCGCAAAATCATTAATGATGCAACCTGCGCTTCGCATTATCACAACGCCCGATACAAATATAAATAACGTTGATAATGGCGGTAAACCATCAGCGGCTATCCATAACGCCCATAGCGTTGGCCAAAGTAAAAGTAAAATTCCAATGGGTTTATTTAAGCGAGTTAACCGTACAAGAGCGAAAAAAGTAGTGGATGTCATCATTTTATTTAATCTTTTTATTTTTGGTTTTTATTTAAAAAATCAGGTTCAAAAAATTCTGTTACTAATAACGGGTAACCATAAATGTTAAAAATAGACTGCCTTGCCCAATGCGATTTTTCAACATTTAATATCGTAATTGGTTGTCTTTGAATATGCTTGTGAGTAAAAAGAAAGTGACCCAAGGATTTATTTTGTAATTTTCCAATTCGACGTGTTTGATTATGAAATGTTTGCAATGGCACGAGGGTATGCGCTCTTACCACTATGTTTCCATTACATTTCAAATTGACTTTTCGACACCACAAACGATCAATCTTGAATTGTTTATTTTTCAATGCCTGTCTAAAAAATTGCTTGGCTTGGCTGTTGTTAATCCAACATTCACTGACCACTTCAACTTGAAAATCACCAAAGTGATTCTGAAGTTTTGTAGTTAGGCTGGATTGATTGAGCAACCAAGCACGCAATATTGCATTGGGCTTGGTATGTGATTGAGCAATAGACTTAAAATTACCTTCAAAATGCGTTAATTTTTTAGGCCAGTTTGATTCATTTATTTGCTGCATCGCGCTCAACTAGGTATTGAGCCACTTCTAGAATAGTTTGGCGATTAGGAACCATTTTAGTGGTGATTAAGTATTTACCATTCACAATTAATGTTGGGGTGGCATCAACTTGAGTCGAAATTTTTTGTGCATTGTCTACCATCGATTTAACCGCAAATGATTTACTTGTTGAAATAAAACGATCTTCACTAATACCAAAGTTAGAATAAAACTGGGCAAAATCTTCAAGTGATCCTATTTTTGCACGTGTTATATGAATGGCATCAAACAATTTGCCATGTGCTTGCTCAGGTACATTCAATAATTGTGCGGTATAAAACGCCGTTGCTTGAGTATTGAATTTTGCATTCCACATTACTGGCACTGGCTCAAATGCAATTTCTTCAGGGGCGGATTTACGCCATTGCTTTATAAAAGGTTCAAACGCATTACAATGAGAGCAGCTATAAGAAAACACCTCCCAAATTACGCCAATTTCGCCTTTTTTTAATTTGTATTCCAAGGGCTCATTTAATACAGACCAATGCGTGCCTTCAACAAATAGTAAAGGGCTATCAGCCGCTACGTCATTAGATTTATCTGAACATGAAGAAATAGTCATAAAAGTAACTATGGCAAAAAATACAGTTTTAATATAAATATTCATAATAATTATCCAAAAAAAAACCCATCATAAATGATGAGTTTTTATAATCAAATGTTAATTCTTATTTTGCATCTTTTTCAACAAGATATAGTGCGATATTAAGCATTTCTTGGTTTGTGCCGGCCATTTCACCTGTAATCAAATATTTACCATTTACGATGATATTAGGTGTCCCTTCTACTTCACCGTCGCGTGATACAGATTCAGCAAATGCAGTGCGCGATTGAACCGCAAAAGATTCAGCCATCGCCATGAATTTATCGGAATCCACACCGTAATTTGCATATATATTTGCGAAATCTTTTAATGATCCCACTTGTTTTTTGGCTGTATGAATTGTGTTAAAAATAGCATCATGAGACTCAGCTGGTGCTTTTAAAAATTTAGCGGCATAAAATGCTTTCGCTTGAGTAGCAAAAAATGGGTTATTCCAATATACAGGAACATGTTCAAACACCACATTTTCAGGCTTTGTTTTTAACCAAGATTTCACATATGGCTCAAAATTAAAACAATGGCCGCAGCTATATGAGAATACTTCCCAGATCACACCTACTTGTCCTTCTTTCAAAAAAGTAGGAATAGGTTTTTTCAAAAGGCGGTAGTTTTTACCTTCTACATATTCTTTATCTGCAGAGATTGCTGTCGTGCTTAAAAAAGTCATTATGGCGAATGCCGAAACTAATTGAATTATTCTTTTCATATTTACTCTCATTAAGTTGGATAAACTCAGCTTAGTGTATCTTAAGTGAATTAAGTTTCAAAAAAAATGCAAAAAAAAGCGACCAATTGATCGCTTTTATCATTATTCAATATTTAAGATTAATGCAGGCCGTTAATGTAACTAGACAATGCTTCAATTTCAAAATCTTTTAATTTAAATGCAATGGTACGCATAATCTTAGTTTCACCATCATTAACACGAACTGAATCAGATGGAATTTCATCACGGTAACCTAAACGGTACGCTTTTAATTGTGACTCAATATAATCTGCGTGTTGACCTGATAGACTTGGAATGCCACCAGGAGCATTACCACTACCTGTTGGAGAATGACATGCTGTACATGCAGGAACTCCGGTTTCAGAATTACCTGCTCTATATAATGATTGACCTAATTCAACTAAAGCGGGATCTGCGTTACCGATGGTTTTTGTTTGCATAGATAAGTATTTTGCCACTTCTTCAACCATATTATCTGGTAAAGCGGTGATAGGAGCAGCCATAAGCGCGTTTACGCGATCGCCTGATTTAAAATCGTTAATTTGTTTGATCAGGTATTTTTCATTTTGGCCAGCAAGTTTTGGAACAGTTAGCAAATCACTTTGTCCTTTTCCCTTTTCGCCATGGCAAGCCACGCAATTCACACTGAAAAATTCTTCGGCAGTTTGAGCAAATGTATTAAATGACGCAACTAGCGTTAATAATCCCAATAGTGTTTTTTTCATCGTTTTAGTCCAGAGGGTTTAAGTAATCAATCAAATTGTAGTATAGGTATTTTGAAACACATAGAAAACCTCTATATATATTCGCAACCTAACTATTATAAAAACGCGCATGATACGGGTATACAAATAAGTTGCAATACCTTTTAGTAGGTGCATTGAGAAATAGATGCCTAAATTATGTGCTTAGGTCTATAATAGCCAGTTTTTTGATTGGAAATAATTACATGGGTTACCCTTACGAAAATTGTCAGTTCTTTAAAAGTGCACAACTGGTTAAACAATGTCCTGCGGATATTGGCCGCGAGGTAGCATTTGCAGGACGATCCAATGCGGGCAAGTCCAGTGCATTAAACACATTAACTGGTCAAAAAAAATTGGCTCGAACCAGTAAGACTCCAGGTCGTACTCAGTTAATGAACTACTTTGACTTTGGTATAGAACACCGTTTTCTGGTGGATTTACCTGGTTATGGTTTTGCTAAAGTTGCTAAGAGTGTTAAAGATGAGTGGAACAAACATCTTGCTGAATACCTAGAAAAACGCCGATCATTAGTAGGTTTGGTTATTTTGATGGATATACGCCACCCTTTAAAAGAACACGACATGGAAATGATTCAATGGGCAATCAGCAGTGAACTTGCATTAAGAATAGTGTTAACTAAGTCTGATAAATTAAAACGCGGCCCAGCTCAATCTACTTTATTGAAGATTCGTCAACAGTTTAAACAGTATGATTTTGTTAGTGTGCAAACATTCTCAAGCTTAAATCACGATGGCGTTAAAGAATTACGAAAATTTTTAGATCATAATTTAAATATTGAAGCAATTGATCCAGAACAGGAAAATATCACTGAGGAATAACCATTGAGGAATAACCATGACACGCTTGCTTAAAACTGGATCATTAATTAGTTTATTAGTTGTTAGTTCATTTTCATTGGCATACAAACACGACGGATTTCAATGGTCAGCAGGCGTTGGTGGTAGCTTTTCTGTACATAATTCATTGCAAAACAATCAATATGACACCACAAAGCAAAATGCTGGATACGCCTATAATATTGATTTAGGTTACGGGTGGACAAATCGATTCAGCACTTTTTTATCTATCCATAATGTTGTTTTTCAAAGTCAATTAGATGACGTGGCCTCACCTGAACCACTGCTAATGCAATTAGCATATGTCGGCCCTATCATTCGCTTTTATGGTAAGTCCAACCAACCAAGCTGGTATTTTCAATCTGGGGTCGGTTATGGATATCATTCAGTTTCAGAACTTTCCTCAATTCCCAAAGTTTCAACAAGTAGACACGCAGGTAATGCCACTACATTTGGCATTGGTTATGAGGTGGATATGTTTTGGACCATTGGCTTGGATTATATCTATGCAGATATTCAATCAGAAACCTCTAATGAAGATTTAAGACTGTCCTCTCATGGTCTTGTTTTTAGTTTAAACCTGCACCCTCGATCAACTTACTAAGTACGAACGCCATGTTTTGAGAATCATAAGGTGGCAATATATATCCAGCATATTGCCCTTTGGGGTTAATCAAAATCATCATGTCCGAATGGGCAACTAAATAATAATCATTATTTTCTTGCTGTTTTTGAACTTGATACGAAAACCCAAATCGAGCTGCAAACTCATTTATATCAGTCTCTACCCCTGTTATTCCTAATAAATCCGCGTGGAATGCTTGAGTGTATTGCTTAATAACAGCAATTGAATCACGCTGTGGGTCGATGGTGACAAACCACGATTGAATAAATTGAGCATCAATTGATTGTTCAGCAAGTATGCGCATCATGATACTTGTATCGGCTAAATTAGTGGGACAAATATCTGGGCAAAAGGTGTAACCTAAATTGATAATTGTCCACTTTCCATTTAACCATTCATTTGTCACTGTTTGATTATTTTCATCAATCAATTCAAACTCAGGAATTGTTTGTGCATGATTAAACAAATGAATATTTTCAAATGCCGCTGCATTTTTACTTTGCTTGGTATGATTCCAGACATACACTGATAAAGTAAATAACACACCTAATAGAATAGAAATCATTGGAATCATTTTTTGCATGAGCGCATCTCAACATTTTAAGTATTTAAAGTATATCAATAAAAGTTGGGTTTTGGCTTGGCCTATTATGCTAGCTAATTTAGCAACCCCTGCATTGGCTATGATTGATGCATCTATATTAGGTCATTTGTCTAATCCTGCTTTTTTAGCTGCTCTGAGTATTAGCACCGGTTTATTTGCCTATATTTTATGGGGATTTAATTGCATCAGTTTAAGCTGTTCAACATTTACAGCCACTGCAAATGCCCAACAAGACTTCCATTTAGTTTGCAATCGTTTATACCAATACAGTTTTATTTCTGTATGCACTGCAATTATTTTATTTATTGCGATTCAAATTGGATTGGATCCTTTATTAAATTTAATACAGGTTTCTAATAATTTAAAAACATTTGTAAGCACATATTTAAAAATTATGTCCTTTGGAATTGTACCTTTATTATTTATTCAAGCAGCCATTGCATGGTTTACGGGTATTAAAAGACCCAAAATAGCACTTTATGTTTTAATCATCAGTAGCACAATTAATGCAATATTAGATGTGTATTTTGTATTTGTTTTAAATATGAATATTGACGGAGTTGCGCTTGCTAGTGTCATTGCACAATTTATCACAGCTTGTTTTGTTTTAATCTTCATTTTGTTTTCAATTAAAAACAACGCCTCTAATTATTCACTAGATCCAACTATTTGGATTAAAAACAAACAGGTCTTTGATTTTGGTGGCACCCTTTTATTACGCTCTGGGATTTTATTAAGTGTCTTTTTAATTTTTAATTTAAAAGGTGCATCAATAAATGAAACCACTGCTGCATCCAATGCATTATTACTCACCATTGTTGTTTTAATTTCTTCGGTATTGGATGCATCAGCAAGTTCCGCACAGGTACAAATAGCCAATCATCCTAAGCAGCAATCATCCATATTAATATCAACATTTGTTTTGATGTGTTGCTTTGTTTTCGCATTTCTTGTTTTAATTTTATCAATAGGAAAACTCTATTTAGGTTTTATGTCTAATCAAACAATGATACTTGAACAAGCCTATCAATACCTACCATGGATCGGTTTATTATGCTTAACCAGCTGTACCAGTTATTGGTTAGACGGAGTATTTTTAGGTTGGCAAAAAAGCAGTTGGATGAGAAACAGCGTGTTAATAGCAGCGTTGTGTGGTTTTTTCCCGTGGACATTCGGGTTTAATTTAACAAACCATCAATTATGGTTCTGCTTAAATTTATTTATGTTTTACCGAAGTTTGGTGATGTGGATTTATTTTTTACAAGAAAAAAATCGCTTAAAAAATAAAGTATTCGAATCGTAATAATCCTAAAAACATGATCCTATCACTATCTATTACTTCGATATTTAAGATTCCCTAATCACTATTTCCCATCTCTCATACGATAATTTTATATATTGTTAAAGAATTTAAAATCCAAGCCGATAACTCTACCAGCGGGTTCTACCAACGGGTTTTTATTTATTTTAAACAATGGGGATAACATGAAAAATGGCTTAAAACTCTCCACTCAACTTTACGCACTTAGTGGCTTTATTGTTATTTACGCTTTTGTTACGTCTATTATTAATCACAGCCATACCATGAAAGATTATTTAGATTTACCCATTACACTTAAAACCGAGAATACAAGTAACATGTTAAGTGAATTGATTACTACTGATTTAGGTAATCAAAATTATTCCGCAATCATGGATATATTGGATACTTTTGTATCCACTCACCCGCTATCGTTACTCACACTTAAAGACAATACCGATCAATTGATTTTTGAATACGCTCCTGCCAATAATTTAACTGATTCGGGTATTTTTAGATTTTTTAGAATTGACACTCCCATATATAATTTAATAATCAAAGTCGACAACTTAAGTTATGCATTGCAAGTTCAAATTCATTCCACCGAATTTAATACAACTTTATGGCAATATTTTACTCGCACCCTCGCAACCACACTGCTTTTGGCACTGATAGTTTTAATCGTCATTTGGCGCTTAATTCAAACGATCACAGATTCTTTATCAGCCCTAGAAAAACAAGCGATTGGAATTTCTAAAAAACAATACAATCAAAATAACATCCCCGGATTTACATTAGAATTTAAAACCCTAGGCCATGCCTTTAATCAAATGAGTAAGAATATTAAACGCAGCTTCGAAGAGCACACTCAAAGTAATGAAAAATTAATTAAACAAGCTTTTGTTGATAGTTTGACGAATTTACCAAATAGACGAGCGGCTCAAAACTTTTTTGAACAGCACCAACAAAGTAAAAACACTGACAATGACGCACTATGGATCTTTTTAATATCATTACCCTCTTTAAAAGACATCAATGACAATCAAGGTTATGGTGACGGAGATTTATATGTACAAGATGTGGCCAATAGCATTAAAAATACATTAATAGAAATGACCGATTTTCGCTTATTTCGATTATCTGGTTCTGAATTTTTATTGAGTTTAAGTAATCAAACCATTGATCATCATTTAATCACTATACAGCTTACTACTTTATTTACTGCAAAAACTAAAAAAATGCATAAAGATGGGTTTGCCTCATTTATTACCCTTGAAGTTTTACCAGACATGACATTTTCAAATGTATTATGTCACGCTGACAACAGTTTAAATCAAAAGCTCATTCTTCAATCCCATGAAAATGCAAAACATGAATTTATCAGTAGTTCAAAAACCAAAACTCAATGGCAGGGTATTTTAAAAAATTATGAACAGTCAGCTGAAATATTAGATTTAAATCGATCTAATTCTAAAATATTCACGTACAGTATTTCAGAATTTTTACACCGCACTCATGTATTAACTGCATTTATTAATTTAAGTATTCAGCCTATTTATTCAAAAGAACATACTGTTTTATACAATGAAAGTTTTGTGCGTTTTATAGATAGTGGACAACCATTAAATACTTCCGAGGTATTTGCTGCAGCAGAACGCTTAAATATCGCTCAAACTTTGGAACGCACTATCATTACTTATACATTAAGAAACTTGTTAAATCAAAATCGTGATAATAATCAAGAAATAGAATATGGAATTAATATCAGTAACAGCGCCATTGCAGATTCAAATTTTACTGAGTGGTTAATCAACTTTTTATTACATTTAAAAAATGGCCTGCCTAATTTAGTATTTGAAATTAATGAATCTTGTGTATTGAATACGCCCAAACAAAGTAAAAAATTCATCAATGCAATTAAACAATTACATTACAAAATAACCATTGATCGATTTGGCTCAAGCTTCGTCTCATTTAAATATATTAAAGATTTAGATATTGATTATGTAAAATTGGATGGCAGTTTTATTCAGGATATTCAAAGTAATGACACACAATTTTTTGTGCAATCTACTACTGATATTTGCCATGGAATCGGCATTA
The DNA here is from genome assembly GCF_045862395.1 of Marinicellulosiphila megalodicopiae. Lineage (NCBI taxonomy): Bacteria > Pseudomonadati > Pseudomonadota > Gammaproteobacteria > Oceanospirillales > Marinicellulosiphila > Marinicellulosiphila megalodicopiae. The sequence continues at coordinate 1,050,208 of NZ_AP023087.1, read as the reverse complement.
ATGTGATCGCCTCGCATATAGAAAGCAATGAGATTTATGAGATTTGTACAAATTTGTTTATTGATGGGTTCCAAGGATATTCTTTATCAAGCGAGATCGCCTCGCCTGATGAAGAATAGTGCAAGATTTTTAAAAAGTTTGTAAATTAACTCACGCTGATTTTGATTCACAAAATACTTGAGGGTCACGAATAATTCGATGCGGCTTTAAGCCGTGTTTTTCTGTGATTTCACCTAAGCCCAAAAAGCGCTGAGTGTTTTCATCAATTAAGCGATAAAATCCTAATGGTTTATCTTGAGATACAAATTGACCTGATAAAATAGTTTTACATTCCTGTGCATTTAATACAATTGCATCTAAACCCAATACGGGTGAATCCGCTCGCTGCAATAATGGATCTAACAATTCATATGTCTCACCATTTTTTTCTTTTATTTCTGCCAGTTCATCAAGAGTAATACATTGATTGATATCGTAATGACCGTGTTTGATTCGATGCAACATACTGACATGTGCGCCACAACCAATTAACTGACCTAATTCATCAACAACTGAGCGTATATATGTGCCTTTGGCACAGTGTACTTCTAAGTCAATTTCGTCTTCACGAATCGCTAAAATTTCACATTTGTCGATTCGGGTTTTTCGAGATTTCACTTCAATTTCCACCCCTTGACGAGCAAGTTTATACATCGGCACACCATTTACTTTAAGTGCACTGTATATCGGTGGAACCTGCGTGATCTCTCCCATTAAGTTATCTGCAATTAACTGCTTAATGTCGTCTTCGTTTAATTGTGGAACGGGTTTGGTTTCGGTCACTTCTGAGTCACTGTCACAACTTGCTGTGCGAATACCAAGCTTTGCGGTGGTAATATAGCCTTTATCACTGTCTAATAAAAACTGTGAAAACTTGGTACTTTCACCCAAACAAATCGGTAATACTCCAGTTGCCAAAGGATCAAGCGCGCCGGTATGACCTGCTTTATTTGCGTGAAACATCCATTTTATTTTCTGTAAAACTTGATTAGACGTGAAGCCAGTAGGTTTATTTACTAACATCACACCATCAATATCTCTTCGGTTTCTACGCTGTCTGCCCATTACACTTCTTCGTCTGTTTCGTCATCTTGAATATTTTGCGCATCTTGTGTGACAGCTTGAGAAATCAAATTCGTCACGTGAGTGGCTCGCTCAATGACTTCATCATAATGAAAACGTAATTCAGGAACGATGCGAAGTTTTAAACCTTTACCTAATTGAGTACGTAAAAAACTCGAAGCGTTGTTTAACACTTTTGTGCAATCTTTACGATAAGACAATTCATCAACATCTGCCTGGCTACCAAATGGCAAACAGGTAAAATAAAGTTCAGCATAAGATAAATCTTTACTGATGGTTACTTGATTAATCGTTACCATTCCAATGCGAGGGTCTTTCACTTCACGCTGGATAATATTAGCGACGTCTTTTTGGATTTGATCGGCAACCCGATCGGTTCTTGCGTATTCTTTTGCCATGATTCGGCACCTCTTAAAATGCAAAAAAGCCTCACACCTTCACTTTACAGTTTAGGGGCAAGGCCTTTTTAGGGAAGTAGTGTTTAGCTCTCTAATGTACGAGCAAACTCATTAACTTCAAATACTTCGATTTTATCGCCGACTTTCACGTCACGATAATCTTTAACGCCGATACCACATTCAGTACCTTGACGAACGTTTTCAACATCATCTTTGAAACGACGTAGCGACTCTAATTCACCTTCGTAAATTACAACGTCTTCACGTAGTACACGGATTCGCTTGCTCTTGTAAACCGTACCTTCCGTTACAATCGATCCAGCAATCAAACCAAACTTAGGTGAGTTGAAGATATCGCGAACTTCTGCGTAACCTAAAATATTCTCACGTAACTCAGGCTTAAGCATACCGTTAAGTGCTGATGTTACATCATCTAGAATGTCATAAATAACACTGTAATAACGCATATCGACACTATTGGCTTCAATCAATTCACGTGCTTGGTTGGTTGCACGAACGTTAAAACCAAAGATCACAGCATTTGATGTCATGGCTAAGTTAGCGTCTGACTCAGAGATCGCACCCACACCGCTTGCCACAATATTCACTTTAACTTCATCGTTGCCGATTTTCATTAATGAACCTTGTAGCGCTTCTAGAGAACCACGAACATCGGTCTTAACGATGATGTTCAAGCTTGAAACTTCACCCGCTTCCATATTGGCAAACAAGTTGTCTAGTTTCGATGCTTTTAAACGAGCCGCTTCAGCAACACGATGTTTTTCACGACGGAACGCGGCCACTTCACGAGCTTTACGCTCAGATTCAACGACGATGAACTCATCACCTGCATCAGGTGTACCATCTAAACCTAGGATTTCGACAGGAATTGATGGACCACTAACCGTTGCTGGTGCGCCATTTTCATCTAAGATCGCACGAACACGACCGTAAGTTTCACCAGCTAATACGATATCGCCTTTATTTAACTGACCAGATTGCACTAACAATGTAGAAACTGAACCGCGTCCTTTATCAACACGGGACTCAATCACCACACCTTTAGCTGGACCGGTTGGGTAAGCTTTTAATTCTAAAACTTCAGACTGTAATAATACTTGCTCAAGTAATTCATCAATGCCTTCACCAGAATGTGCAGATACAGGTACGAAAGGATATTCACCACCCCAATCTTCTGGAGAAACGCCTTTAGCCGCTAATTCGCCTTTCACACGTTCTGGGTCTGCGCCTTCTTTGTCCATTTTGTTGATAGCAACAACCATCGGAACACCAGCGGCTTGCGCATGCTGAATCGCTTCTTCAGTTTGTGGCATAACGCCATCATCTGCTGCAACAATCAAAATCACGATATCGGTTGCTTTCGCACCACGAGAACGCATTGCGGTAAACGCGGCGTGACCTGGTGTATCAAGGAACGTGATCATACCGTGATCGGTTTCAACGTGGTAAGCACCAATATGTTGAGTAATACCACCTGACTCGCCTGCGGTGACACGAGTGCGACGAATATAATCAAGTAACGATGTTTTACCATGGTCCACGTGACCCATAACCGTTACAACAGGAGCACGAGTAATTTGCTCACCTGCGTATTCAATATCCATTGCCTTGTCTTCGATTTCATTTTCGTTAACAAGTTTAAATTTATGGCCCATTTCTTCAATTAATAAAATGGCAGTATCCTGGTCTAACACAGTATTTTGGTTAGCCACTTCACCCATTTTGAATAATTCTTTAACAAGCTCTACCGTCTTCATACTTAGCTGTGACGCTAGGTCTGTTAACGTAATTGCTTCGCCGATTCCAACTTCTTTAATGACTGGAGCCGTTGGTTTTTCAAACTGATGTTCGCGACTTGCTTTAGACTTACGACGACGACCACGACGTAGCGTACCTTCATCATCTCCAACAACATCCATAATCTGTTGATGGCGGTTGCCTTTTTTCTTCTGTTGCGGACGGTTTGTGGTATTACGTGCTTTTTTCTGTTCTGATTCTTTATCAGCTGAAGCAACAGGTTTTACCTTGTTTACTTTTTTCTTATGCTCAGGTTTGTCTGCATTTGGTGCATTAACCACAGGCTTAGCATCATTAGATTCAGGTTTAGCCTTTGGTTTATCAGACTTATTTTCTGCTTCTTTTGCTTTAGGCGCTTGAGCTTTTTCTTCAGCAGGTGCGTTGTCTTTTGCAACTTTCGCTTCTTTCTCAGCTTTTGCTTGAGATTCACGTAAACGCGCTTGATCTAATTTATCATCTTCTTGACGACGTTTATCAACAGCACTTACTGGCGCTTCAACGGCTTTTTCAGCTTTTTTCTCAACAGGTGCTTCAGCTGCTTTTTCAACTACAGCTTCAGGCTCTGTTTGAGCAGGTTTTACATAGGTACGTTTTTTACGCACTTCAACATTTACAGCTTTTTTACCCGCTTTTAATGTTTCAGTTTTTTTACGCGTTAACGTTACTTTTTTCTCAGCAGGTGCATCAGCACCACCATGACTTTTTTTCAAATGAGCCAATAATGTTTTCTTCTGCTCTTCGGTGACGGCATCGCTGTCTTTTTTATGTGGTAAACCACTTTCCTGCATTTGAGACAATAATTGTTCTACAGGTGTACCCACATCTTCGGCGAGTTTTTTTACGGTTACTTCTGCCACGGTTTAATCCTCCCAGAGCACTCATTATTCGGCAAACCAAGGAGCACGAGCAGTCATAATTAAGACTCCTGCACGCTCTTCGGTCATATCATCTATATCTAATAGGTCGTCAACGGATTGCTCTGCTAAATCTTCCATTGTGATAACCCCTTTGCTGGCCAACACAAATGCTAAGTGCTGATCCATACCTTCCATTTCAAGTAAATCTTGAGCTGGTTCGGCTTTTTCTAATTTTTCTTCACTTGCTAATTCTTGAGTCAACAATGCATCTTTCGCGCGTTTACGAAGTTCTTCAATAAGATCTTCATCAAACCCATCAATCTGCATCATTTCTTCCATTGGCACATAAGCTAATTCTTCTAAACTTGTGAAACCTTCGCTTACTAGATCCGCTGCAAGATCTGAGTCGATATCCAATTTATCAGTGAATAATTTGATAAATGCACCTGATTCAGCCTGCTGCTTCGCATTCGCTTCAGAATCACTCATCACATTAATTAACCAGCCAGTTAATTCAGTGGCTAAACGTACGTTTTGACCACTGCGGCCAATGGCCATAGCAAGGTTATCTTCTAATACAGCAACATCCATTGTGTGGGTTTCTTCATCCATCACAATTGACGCTACTTCAGCCGGTGCCATCGCGTTAATGACTAACTGTGCAGGATTATCATCCCAAACAATAATATCAACTCGTTCACCGTTTAATTCATTAGTGACCGCTTGAACACGAGAACCACGCATTCCGACACAAGCACCAACTGGATCAATTCGACCGTCATTGGTTTTTACTGCGATTTTGGCACGAGAACCATGATCACGCGCACAGGCACGAATTTCGATCATTTCTTCTTGAATTTCTGGCACTTCAATTCTAAATAACTCAACTAACATATCGTTATTAGTACGAGATAAAATCAATTGAGGTCCACGACCTTCATCTTCAATACGCTCTAACAAAGCACGTACTCGATCACCCATTCGGAACATTTCACGTCCGATTAGGTTATCACGTAATAATGCACCTTCTGCGTTATTACCTAAATCAATGATCAGCGCATCACGTGTTACTTTTTTCACAGTACCGTTTAAGATTTCGCCAATGCGATCACGGTATTGTGCAACTGTCTTAGCACGCTCAGCTTCACGTACTTTTTGTACGATGATTTGTTTTGCAGCTTGAGCTGCAATACGACCAAAATCAGCATTTTCAATTTGCATGCTATAGGTGTCACCAGCTTTTAAAGTGGCATCATATTCTGTTGCCTCTTCAGTTGTTAGCTCTGTACCTAATGCTGCCATTTCATCGTCAGAACGAACTAACCAATAACGATGAGTGATGTACTCACCCGTTTTGCGATCGATGCTTACACGAACGTCTGCATCACCTTCTTCGTCTTGATCAAATCGTTTTTTAGCAGCACCTGCTAAAGCTAATTCCATAGCTTCAAAAATGATGTCTTTTTCTACGCCTTTTTCGTTGGCAACCGCATCAATAACCAGCAGAATTTCTTTGCTCATGTTCACTTCGCTCCACGGATGTGTTGGATAATTTATTTAAATGTTGGAATGATTTGCGCTCGGTCTATTAAATCAATCGGTAATAAAAATTCCTCTTGATCGACCTGAACCACTGCATCACCATCTTCTACGCCTTTTAATTGACCTTTAAAATTCCTACGGCCATCAAAAGGAGCTCTTAATTTTACTTGTACTTTCTCACCAATATATTGTTCGTATTGATCTACTGTAAACAACAAACGATCAACGCCAGGTGAAGAAACTTCTAAGGTATACTCGGCGGTAATTGGATCTTCAACATCCATCATCGCACTTATTTGACGACTCACTTCAGCGCAATTTTCAACATCAATGCCATTTGGCGAATCAATGTATACGCTTAAAGTTGTATATTTACCCTGACCCACATATTCGAGCCCCCAATAAACAAATCCCAACCCTTCTACAATCGGTTGAATCAAATCAATAAGTTCTTGTTCTTTAGCCAAAATAATTACCTAGTACGACGTGTTGAGGATAATTACAATATCCCAAGTAGCAAAAAACCCCATAAAGGGGCCTATAAAATCATCAAAATATTACGTATTGATGAATCTATTTTTATAAAAACCAACATAACTAAAAAGATGATTACCATCTATATCTAACGTCAAAATCGTCGATTTCCAGTTGTTTTAGCATCTATATGCCTAAAAACGTGCGAAATTATAGTCCCATGCCAACTCAAGGTCAAGGTGGTATTCAAATCCCATCAATACAATGGAGTTATTGACAGAACTATTAAATACAATTTAACGCTTTTTAGACTAGTTAATCATTTTCAAAGTGCGAACATTAAGTTCATTTTCCCTAAATGACATCTTAACTTTTGACTGGGCTTAACTATAAGATGTACCGAAGTATGATATTCAACTTAACACTTAGTATAGAAAAATAGTGAGTCGATTCTTTATAACAAACCAATTTGAATAACGATTTGCTGAATTTTAAACTTAATTTGTAACAACTTATATTTAGGCTAATCTAACTACTTGTATTCACAAGAGGATAATGAGTAAATCACACTCAACCCTCAAAAATTAAACCATTGTTATACAACAGGAAAATAACCATGAACAAAACACAATCAATCGCACTATCAACTGCAATCGTTGCAGGCTTAACTTTAGCTTCTACCTCATCTATTGCTGCTTCAAAAAAAGTAACGATGGAAAAATGTTACGGCGTTGCCGCTGCAGGTCAAAATGATTGCGCTGCAGGTCCTGGCACTTCATGTGCAGGTACTTCAAAAACTGATGATCAAAAAAATGCATGGCTTTATATTCCAGAAGGCACATGTGAAAAGTTAACTGGCGGTTCTTTAGAAGCTATGTAATTTAATTTGGCGGTGATACCATCAATTACTATATTGTAAGTGTCGCCGCCATTTTCCTATAAGCCTAATATTATGAGTTCATTTCAACTTCCGCAAAAAGCCGGCATCGGTATCAAAGCTCAACATTACGAACACATCACTCAAAACAAACCAGACATTGCTTGGTTTGAATGTCACCCAGAAAACTATTTTGGCAACGGTGGCCCAGCGCATTATTTCTTAGATAAAATTGCTCAAGACTATCCACTATCTATGCATGGTGTCGGTTTATCTCTTGGTAGCGCCAATGGCATTAAAGACAATCATTTAAAACAATTAAAACGCTTAATTGATATTTATCAGCCCGCTGTATTTTCAGAACACCTTGCTTGGTGTGAAAACAACAATCAATATTTTAATGATTTGCTTCCCCTACCTTATAGCGAAGAATCATTGAAAATATTTATTGAAAATATCAATAAAACTCAAGATGTTTTACAAAGACAAATACTCATTGAAAATCCATCTATTTATATTCGCCTGCCTAACCAAATCAGCGAAGTTGAATTTTTAAACGAAGCGGTTAAACAAACTGGCTGTCAATTATTACTAGACATCAACAATGTGTACGTGAGCGCATTTAATTTAGAGTTTGATCCAAAGCTTTATTTAAATCAATTTCCAGCGGATGCGGTTAAAGAAATTCATTTAGCAGGTCACAGTGATCAAACACTGGATAATCAAGCCGTTAAAATTGATGATCATGGATCAAAAGTCTGTGATGATGTTTGGCATTTATACAAAGGCTTTATCAACAAACATGGCGCCATTCCTACCCAAATAGAATGGGACACCAACACACCTGATTTACCTATTTGGTTAGATGAGGCTAATAAAGCCAATGTTATTTTGGATCAAGTTAGTAAGACAAAGGAGGTTTCATGCTAAATGACTCATTAGATCTGCAAACGTGGCAAAACCAATTTTGTAATAGCATTCAAAAAAACGAACCTTCAGAATTTACAAAACAAGCGCGGTTTTCAATTTATAAAAACAATGTATTTCATAGCTTAATAGAAGCACTAAAAGCACAATTTCCGGTTTGCGAAAAACTGGTCGGCTCTGATTTTTTCAAAGGTTGCGCTCAGCAATATTTAAATATTACCCTGCCAAAACGTGCCGATATGATTTTAATTGGTGAGGATTTTTCAGAATTTTTACAAAATTTTGAACATACCCAGACCCTACCTTTTTTAGCAGAAGTGGCCAAGCTTGAATATACACGCGCACAAAGTTTACAAAGCCAATCGGCTGATTGTATCAATATGCAAGATTTAGAAAATATAGATATTCAGGTATTACAACAACAGCATTTAAGCTTTCATCCAAGTGTATTTATTTTAGAATCAAATTTTAAAATATTCACTATTTGGAAAGGCCATCAACCAGGCCAAGGCATGCAAGAAACCAACATCAATGAAACCGAACACACATTGATATTTAGAGACAACCATAATGTTGCCTGTATTTTACTTAGTCCATCTATTTATACCTGCTTTAAAGCTTGGCAAAATGGACTTAATTTAATTGAAGGCATTCAACACACATTACAACATTTTCCCGAATTTGATCCTACAGAAGTGATTGAGTTTATTTTTTCTAATCCATTAATTACCCAGGTGAGATAATTATGAAGATCATTATTAAAACTTATAACAAAGTAGCAAAATTATTAAGCAAACTGCCTCAACCTATTTTAGATGTATTATTACGTGGCGCGATCTTTTTTGTATTTTGGAAATCGGTTCAAACTAAAATTAGTGGAGCAACGGTATTTGGGCAAGATTTTGCGTTTTGGAATTTAACGGATTCCACTTTTTTCTTGTTTGAGCTTGAATACGCATTACCCCTTATCCCTTACGAATTAGCCGCTTATTTAGGTACTTTTGCAGAATTCTTTTTAAGTATTTTAATTTTCTTAGGTTTGTTTACTCGCTTAGCCGCAATTGGTTTACTAGCCATTACGCTAACGATTCAAATTTTCGTTTACCCTGGCGCTTGGGTATTACATTTAAGCTGGGCTGCTATGTTGTTAACTATTATTAAATACGGCGCTAACTTTGTAAGTTTAGATTATTGGTTAAGAAAGTAATCCATTACTAAATAACAGGCAAAAAAATAGGACTAAAAAGTCCTATTTTTTTATCTAGAATATAATTCTAAGCACAAACCGCTTCAAATGTTTTTTCTAATTTATCAAAAGCAGATTGTAATTCTTCGTCAGTAATATTCAAAGGTGGCGCAAAACGTAAAACGTTTTTACCTGCCACTAATATCATTAAGTTTTGCTCTAACGCTTTACCCATGATTTCACCGGCACGATTGGTAAAGTCACCTTTTAACTGAGCACCAATTAACAAACCTAAACCACGCACTTCTTCAAACAAACCAAATTTTTTATTCATTTTATTTAAAAAATCTTTAAATGTTCTGCCTTTTTCAATCACAGACTCTAATAACTCTTGTTTACTAATTTCGTTAACAGCAGCTAACGACACAGCACAGGCCAATGGATTACCACCATAAGTACAGCCATGGGTTCCCACTACAAAACTTTGCGCCACTTTTGTTGTGGTTAACATCGCACCAATTGGAAAACCGCCACCTAACGCTTTAGCGCTGGTTAAAATATCAGGCACTACACCAAAACCTTGATACGCATAAAAATAACCCGTTCTGCCAACGCCGGTTTGCACTTCATCAAAAATTAACAATGCATTATGTTTGTCACATAAATGTCTTAAGCCAGTTAAATAGTCTGAATCAGCTGGAGTCACCCCACCTTCACCTTGTAACGGCTCAACAATAATCGCACAGGTTTTGTCGCTGATTGCTTCTTCCATTGCTTGAAGATTATTATAAGGCACATGAGAAATACCTTCTGGTTTTGGACCAAACCCTTCAGTGTATGATGGCTGACCACCCACATTAACTGTAAATAAAGTACGACCATGAAAGCTATTTGTTGTAGAAATAATTTCGTATTTTTCTTCACCGAAGTTATCAAAAGCATAACGTCTTGCTAATTTTAACGCCGCTTCGTTTGATTCAGCACCTGAATTACAAAAGAAGACTTTTTCAGCAAAGGTTAAATCGCACAGTTTTGTCGCTAATTCTAAAGCAGGCTCATTGGTTAAAATGTTAGACACATGCCATAGTTTTTGAGCTTGCTGTGTGATTGCATCAACTAATATTGGGTTAGCATGACCTAACGCATTTACCGCAATACCAGAACTTAAATCTAAATATTCTTCGCCTTGTTGATCCCAAACTTTACAGCCTAGACCTTTAACAGGGACGATTTTTCCGGGTGCATAATTAGGCACCATAACTTGATCAAATTGTGAACGAGAAATCATTGTTTTTTCCTAAATAAAATATGGGGAGAATTAAGAGATGTAATAATTCATAACGCGAGGAATATTATCGTCGATACTGAAGGATGGATATTGCTTGAATTTTCGCATTTAACCGCGCTTTGAACATCGTATTGAACATCGTTTTACACATCTTAAATTACCTCTTTGGATATAATAAGAATGACACGACCTTTATGTTTTCGCAATAATTTTTTATCGACCAACCCAGTACTGACTTGCTCAGCTTCGAGCTAATATATTATCTAACCAACTAGCAGGTAATATTCGCTTTAAAAACCCGAATAAATACGTAGGAAACGTCACATAATATCGTGCCGACGGCCGCTTTGATTTAACAATTTTTTCTAATTTATTTGCACAGGCCTTCGCAGGTAATGTAAATCTAGCCGCTTTACCTTGTTTTTTTAACCGTGTTAGCTGAGTTTGATAATCTTGGTTAAACACAGAGTGTTTAATATCAACTGTTTTTTCAAAATTGATTAATGCATTTTTACGAAAATTTGAAGTGATTGGCCCGGGCTCAATTAAACTTACATGGATGTTTGAGCCCTTTAATTCTAGACGTAATGTGTCGCACAATCCCTCTAACGCGTACTTACTTGAGTTATAACCGCCGCGCATTTTCATTGAAACCAAGCCCAATACTGAGGAAATTTGCACAATTTTGCCGCCGTTTTGAATACGCATTTGCTTAATGGCACAGATCGTTAACTCATGTACAGCAAAAAAATTCACATTAAACTGTGCTTTTAACACATCCACTTTAATATCTTCTAACGCCCCAACTTGACCAAAAGCGGCGTTATTAACCAACACATCTAATTGCCCATCAAAATGATCGACCACTTGATCAAACACGGGTTTAATTAATTCAATATTAGTTAAATCAATCATCACCACATAAAAACCAATTGACTCAAGTCTTTGCCTGTCGGTTTCTTTTCTGACTGTCACAGCTACATTATGACCTAAAGCCTGCATATGCATTGCGCATGACAAACCTATTCCACTAGATGCACCTGTAATAAAAAAATTCATGCTTGGCCTTTATTGTTATTTTTAATCATTCAATTGTTTAATAAACTTTGGATACAGAAAGATCAAACTTGCCGTAATCACCGCCCAATAAACAGCATTAATCACAAAACTTCTTATTTCAAATTGAGTTAAAATCGATTCAAGCATGGCCTGGTTTTCAATTGAGTGCGAAGCAAACTGTTCAATTTCAAGATGAGGCGCACCAATAATAAACGGGACACACAATACAACTGCACCTAATATTTTAAATTTCCAATGAGAAAACATTAAAATATATCCACCAATTAACGTAGCAATGACTGCACTTAACCACCAAATTTGTCTTTTTTGAATGTCCACAGCTTGCATACCAGGGATTTCAGCGGGCAAACCCAGCGTAGGCACAAAATAAATGGCGCAAAATCCAATCACACCAAATAACGCAATTTGTATAGGCTTGATACCTTTTTTAAGAATAAGCGCATTGATAAACACAACACTCAAACCAAACGACAAAATAAAATTCACTAACACCGTATTAAGAAAACGTGAAGACACAACATTTGATTCGCCATGATCATGGTGTGAACTTTGAGTCGTTTGCCCTGCATGATGATCACTAGAAACAGAATGATGATCATCAGCTAAGTCATGGTGATCAATTTCACTTGGCTGATTTTCAAACACTTCTGCCTCAAAAATCAATTCAGTTACCCACAACGTTTGAACAGAACTTAATACAACAGACGAAACTAACGCGCACAGCAAAGCTGCGATAAGCGTATTTTTAAAATACATAATTACCTCTATAACTTACATTTTGTGAAATTAACTAATTAGTGACAAGGAAAAGCAGCAATATGACGAGTGTCGTGCGCAGCGTTATGCAGTAAATCCATAGGTGCAAAACCAACGGTGTAAACCAAAGCAATCGCTAAAACAGAGGTAAAAAGCATAGAAGCCATTAATACAGACTGTTTGCTTAATGTAATAGAAGAAGTAATATTTAAAAAATTCATAATTTAGACCCGTGCCAACCCGCACACATTGAAGGATAAAAGGAGTATGTTCAATTGTATCGGGCTTTACCGTTGCGGGGGCAGCGAAGGATTCTCACCTTTCTTCCAATTAAACATTCGAGTAATAAGTGTAACCAATATTCGGTATATTTGCACAATTTAATTCAATTCCAGACAGATTATGATAGATATATAGCCTGAAATTGATGGCCACCTTAATTAACCAATTTCAAACCAAGTCGTCATACCCGTTACTGCGTGCCCCAACATATGACAATGCAATAACCATTTACCTGGATTATCAGCATAAAAAACACCGGATTTTGATTCACCTCGTCCAATCAAAACAGAATCTTGCCATATACCATCAATAAAAAAATGATGTCCGTGCAAATGCATATTATGCGCAAATGACGTATTATTTTTAAACGTTATATTAACAGCAGCATTAAGCTCGAGCTTATCCATTGGGGTAGCCAGTAATGCTACCTGACCATTTAATGCCCAGATCATATTCTTCTGAACCAATTGATTGATACTCAATTTTTCACCATCAAGTATTCCAGTTTGCATACGTCCCATTGCGCCACCATCAAGCTCTACAACGACCGTTTTATCTATTTTTTTTGGAACAACCAATACTGATTTCTCAATATTATATGCCTCATTTTTAAAATCAGTTTTAACTTTTGGTAAAATAAACTCAGCGATAGGAAGTGCGCCATTTGCTGTATCGTAATTTAATTTGAAACCGTCTTCTGGTATTTCTTTAACTTTTACCAATAAGTCATATCGTTCTGCTGGACCCAATACTAGTGATTTATTTAACGTATACTGATCTTTTAATGGCTGCCCATCTTTTGCAATAACAATAGGGTTTAAGCCAGAAAACGACCATGATTGTATGCGACTATTTGCCACATTAATTAATCTTAATCTTAAGTATTGCTTATCTTCAATTTGAAACGCCTGCAAACCCGGCTGTTTATTAACCGTCAAAACATTACCCATTATTCCGCCATGACTTAAACTATGCATAGCCGTAAAATTAGGGTCAATTCCGTTTTCATTTAATAACCAATCGTCAATTAATAAAGTAAGGTCTTGCTCGGAATTATTTAACGATTTTTCTGGCTTAACAATAAGCGCACCATATAAACCCATAGCTACCTGTTTAATTGAGTCGTGGTGACTATGAAACCAAAATGTACCCGCATCGGGCGCTGAAAATTCATAAATAAAAGATTCACCAGGTTCAATTGGCGCTTGAATCAAACCAGACACACCATCCATTTTATTTTCTAGACGAATACCATGCCAATGAATCGTTGTGGGTTCATTCAAATTATTGGTTACTTTTATTCGTGTTTTTTTATTTTGAATAAGCTCTATTTCTGGCATTGAATATGAAAAAGTGTCTACTTTAGAATCCAGCCAACTCTCAGTTTTATATTCGACTTTTATTTCAAAATCGGTATTTTCACTTTTAGAACACGAAGATAAAGGCATTACAACAAACACTGATACACCCATACTTCTTTTTAAAAATTGACGACGGTTATTCATAATATTCACCTAAAATTTAATGACAGCAGCCTTTACTAACTGGATTTGCTAAATTATCTAATTCACAGGATTCCGTGTAATGAATCCATTTACGCTTCAAAGTATTAGTTGTTGAGGTATTTATACTCAAATTCGCCTCAATTGCATGTTCAATTTCTTCTAATGAAATCACTATTAAATCATAAGTAACCAGAATTTCTTTATCATAAATAGTCACCTCTTTAATACCCATTAATTTTTTGATTGAATCATTAAGAGTTTGTATTTGATCGTCTAACATAGAGATCGACAACGTAATTTTTCTTTTTTTAATTTCCTCAACCCCTCTTTGCTTGACAGACTTTCCACTTTTAGGGTTACCACAATACAATCCTGGGTGTGATTTAAAACGCAGCAAACATTGACGTGAACAAAAATAATAATCTACGACTAAATAAGTATGCAATACACTTTCTTTATCAACGCTCATTGCACAAACGGGACAAGGTAATATAACTTTTCCAAATGGATTTACTTTCATTTTATTACCTCACTAGTATTTATTATTCAACAACAATTAAACCTGTATACATTTTCATTTGACAATGAAATGGATAGCTCCCTGCATTAAGTTTGGGCAACTTAATTGAAGTAGCCACATTTAAAGGCAATACTTCATTGATCTCCAATTTTGGAATACTCAATATTTCTGCACAGGGTGTTTCGTCTTTTCGTGTGAATACCATTGTATATTCAGTATTTGCATTAACAGTGATATTGGCTGGTTGATAAATACCATTTTCAACATTAATTTTTATAATTGTGTCAGTGACTTTTGTAGTTTGTTTTTTATACAACCAAAACCACCACACAATTAAACCCATTAAAATCACACCTACTATATTGATATAAATCATAATAATTCTCTTTTTATATTAATGTTTTTTAGCTTTAAAAAAACGTAATCGATTTGCGTTCATCACCACGGTCAAAGATGAAAGCGCCATTGCCGCTCCTGCTAAAACAGGATTCATCAACACACCCATTACAGGAAATAAAATTCCTGCGGCAATTGGGACACCCGCTGCATTGTAAATAAACGCACCAAATAAATTTTGTTTTATATTTTTAAGTGTCGCCTTACTAATAGCAATCGCATCGGCTAAACCATGTAACGATCCACGCATTAATGTAATGTCAGAGCTTTCAATGGCAACGTCGGTGCCTGTGCCAATTGCAAAACCTACATTGGCTAATGCAAGTGCGGGAGCATCATTAATTCCGTCACCGGTCATGCCTACGATTTCACCTTGTTGTTGAAATTCGCTGACTTTTTTTGCTTTATCTTCGGGCATCACTTCGGCTATAAAATCAGTAATACCCACTTTTTTAGCCACTGCTTTTGCAGTTGCTCGATTGTCTCCGGTTATCATTACTACTTTTATATTGTTTTTTTGCAGTCGTTTTATCGCGTCAATTGAGTCTTCTTTAATGGGATCGGCGACTGCAATAATACCTGCAATTTTATTATCGATGGCAAAATACATCGGTGTTTTTGCTTCACTTGCTAAACATTGCGCCTTCTCAATAAAATCTGTTTTTTCAGTTTGTAAATTTACATTTTGATTATTCATTAATTTTTCATTGCCGAATAATATTTTTTGATCATTCAACATAGCCTCTATACCTTGACCAGATATTGCATTAAATGAATCGAGTTTTATTAACTCAATACTTTTATCTTTTGCACTTTGCATAATAGCTTGGGCCAGTGGATGTTCTGATCCAGTTTCAACACTGGCAGCAAGTTGCAACAGGGTTTGCTCAGACATTGATTCATCCGTAATAATATCGGTAACCTGCGGCGAGCCTTTTGTAATTGTCCCTGTTTTATCTAATAACATGACTGTTATTTTTGATGCAGTTTGCAATGCTTCGCCGTTTCTAATTAACACACCTGCTTGCGCAGCTTTACCTACGCCCACCATAACAGACATGGGTGTCGCCAAACCTAAAGCACAGGGACAAGCAATAATTAATACGGTGGTGGCAGCAATTATGGCATAAGCCATTTGAGGGCTGGGTCCAAAATTCAACCAAATAAGCGCACTGAATATTGAAATAATCATAATAGAAGGCACAAAATATCCAGAAATCACATCTGCTAAACGACCAATAGACGGCTTAGAATTTTGTGCGCGTTTTACCATAGTTATGATTTGAGCCAATGCCGTATCTTTTCCAACTTTAGTGGCTTTAAAAATTAAGCTGCCACTTTTATTAACAGTACCCGCAACAATATAGTCGCCCTGTTGTTTGCTAACAGGCATAGGTTCACCTGTTAACATCGACTCATCTATTGTACTTTGACCTTCTGTTACCTCGCCGTCGACTGGGATTTTTTCACCAGGTCGCACTCTTACTAAATCACCTAATACAACCTGTTCAATTTGAATATCTATGTCTTGTCCGTCTTTAACGACTCTTGCGGTTTTAGCCTGTAAACCTATTAAGCGTTTAATTGCTTCACTGGTTCGACCTTTCGCTTTTACCTCTAATGCAAGTCCTAAATTGATTAAACCAATAATCATAGCTGATGCTTCAAAATATACATGCCTTGCCTCAATAGGCAAAATATTTGGAAAAAACACGACAAACATAGAGTATAACCAAGCGGTACCTGTACCAAGTGCAATCAGTGTATCCATATTGGCAGAATGATTTTTAAACGAATGCCACGCACCCATGTAAAAATGTTTACCAGCAAAATACAAAATAGCGGCCGTTGCGCTGCCCACTAAAAACCAGATAACTTGCTCGGTTAAACTGTTAACACTCATTGAACCTGTAATTAATCCATAGGCCATTAACGGGACACCTAAAGATAATGCGATCCACATTTGAGTCATTAATTTTTTATAATATTTCAAATCAGCCTGTTCTTTTTCATCCAGCGCCTCTTCGTCATTTTTAGCATCGCTTAATTTGGCAGAATATCCGGCCTGTTTAATCGCGTTAATGAGAGTATCAACATCTACCGAGCCTTTTACAGTCACAGATTGTTGCGCCAAATTCATTTGGGCTAACTCAACGCCTTCAATTTGTTTTAATGCGCCTTCAATTTTAGTGACACAACTTGCGCAACTTGCTCCTTCAATCATTAACTCTATTTCAGTTGCTGTTTCATTATTACGATATTTTTTGGTTACAGAAGTTTGTAATTCAGTTTTTACAAAAGACTCATTTGTATCAGGCGCATAATCCAAAGCAGTTAATTGCTCAATAATTTGAGCATCTGAAATCTGCTGACCAATTGTGCTTACAGTTACAATCTTAGTATCTAACGCAACAATTACCTTAATTACACCCTTTAACTCAAATAGAGACTGTGTAATTTTGTTAACACAGTGCTCACAACTTATTTTATCAATATTGTAGGTATAGGTACTTTCTTTAGCTGTATATCCAGAATTTGAAATAATCTGAGTCACGACTGTAGCATTCATTGCAGATTGTAAGTTTAGCGTTAACACTTTAGTGGCTAAATCAATTGATGCTTCTAGTACATCAGCGTGCCCTAATAATGCTGTTTGTATTTTATTGACACAACCACCACAACTAATGCCTTCAACGGCAACTTCCCAGTTTTTTTGATTGCTCAGTAGTGTTTCAGTATTCATAATAAAACCTAAAAAAGTAAGTATTAAAACTA
The DNA here is from genome assembly GCF_045862395.1 of Marinicellulosiphila megalodicopiae. Taxonomy (NCBI): domain Bacteria; kingdom Pseudomonadati; phylum Pseudomonadota; class Gammaproteobacteria; order Oceanospirillales; genus Marinicellulosiphila; species Marinicellulosiphila megalodicopiae. The sequence continues at coordinate 1,032,405 of NZ_AP023087.1, read as the reverse complement.
TAAACCCTCAAGTAGGTTGAGGGTCAAGCAATTCATTGCATTTATTTCCACTTTACTCATTAATAGTTATTAAATTTACAGCTTGTAACACTAATGAAGAAATATCATCTAATTTTGTTTATGACTTAAAAAACAAAAACTAATCTCGAAAATTAACAATTTTATACTTTTTTATATTGCATGTTAAAAAATAATCGTTACACTTAAGGCTCAAATTTGAGGTTCTACATGAAATTAAAATCAATTGTGATGACATTTTTAGTGCTGTGCGCGACTTTATTACAAGTCAGCGTTGCTTCTGCTATGAATTCAACATCTCAAATTGATTCTAACAACACAACCTCACATCACCAGAAAATGCAACATACACAAAATCATGACTGTTGTAACACTTCAGACGAATCCGTCGCGACCACGCAACATGAAAAAGAATGCAAATCCCAGCACTGTAGTTTTACTCTGCTATTAATTGACCCAAATAAAGTAAAATCAAATTCACTTTATTCATACATTTCATTCCCCAGCATTTCCACTAAACCCATCCCTACTGTTTCATTCATTTTACGACCGCCTAAACACCTAGCTTAATCGGCTAGTACTTCTATAGCCCTATCCTTTATAAAAAATTTATTCTATTTAGCATAATCAAATTGATTTTTTGCTTCGCTTAAAATACTTAACACTTTTTTTAGCAAGCCTTATAACCAATTGATCGATGCACAATAGTCTCTTAATTTCATAATTTATAGGCTCATGTGATGAAACCTTTATTATTTCGCCGTTTATTTATAAGCGGTACGTTTAGCTGTGCATTTATGTTCAGCGCTCCTGTATTCAGTCAAGACTTAACTGATTTACTAAAAGATGCCGTTGATAATGATCCATGGATCCAATCTTCAAACTGGCAACAAAAAGCATTAACCCAACAAGGCTTGGCAAGCACACAATGGATGGACCCAAAGCTATCTGTGAGCCTTGGTAACTTAGCCACTGACAGCTTTGATTTTAATCAAGAAGCCATGACACAGTTAAATGTGTCGTTAATGCAGATGTTACCCAATAAAAACAAATTACATTTATCTGAAAAAGTATTTATTGAACAAGCTAATTTACAGCCGCTTTTACGCGATCAACGTATCGCACAAATCAGCCTAGAAATTAAAAAGCTGTGGATAGAAGCGTTTCACGCCCATGCCAGCATTGCGTTAATTAAAGATAATTATCAATGGTTCGAGCAGATGATTGATTTGAGTAAAAACAATTATCAGTCCGGTTACAAATTTTCAGACAGTCAAAATATTTTAGAAGCCGAATTAGAGCTTTTAAAAATGGATGACAAACTATTAATACTAAAAAACAAGCAAAATCTTATGCTTGCTAAACTTTCTCAATACCTTAATAAACCAATCGATCTTGCAAACAGTCAATGGCCAACAGATCACAACATCATCAAAATCGATACAAATCAATTTATTAGTGAGGCCGTAAACGCACACCCAAGCATGCAAATATTAAATCAACGAATTGTGATTCTTGAAAATGAAAAATCACTTTCAAGCACAACGGACGATTTAAATTGGACAGTAGGTGCTGGATACGCATATCGCGCAGATGCAGATAATGGCATGAAACGAAGTGACTTATTAAGCATATCTGTCAGCGTGAATGTCCCTTATTTTTCTAAGAACAAAGCAAACCTAAAAGTGGAATCAAAATCATCAATGATTCAAGCGTTAATGTTTGAAAAACAAACATTGGCTAATCAATTAACCACTCAATATCAATCCATTTTAGCGCAATGGGAAAACAATGCAGAGCGCTTAAAGTTAAATCAAAATCAGTCATTAGAAAAAAGCACTGAGTTTTCTGATGTGGCGCTTAACTCTTACACCACTAACAGCAACGATTTTTCAAAAGTATTAAAGGCAAAAATTATTGAGCTAAATACTAAATTGACATTATTAGAGTTAACAAGTGACCAACATAACCTTATCGCGCAATACCAATACATCAACACAGGAACATCAAAATGAATGCTCTTAAAAAAGTAATACTTAGCACTTTATTATTGTTAACGGGGTTTATTATTGCCTTTTTACTGATAACAAAAACACAATTACTGACGCAATTTACAGGTTCGCATTCTAGCGAAGATATGAGTGAAATGGACAGTGACAAACCGCTTTATTGGGTGGCCCCGATGGACCCAAACTATCGACGTGATGAACCAGGTCAATCACCAATGGGTATGGATTTAATACCTTTTTATGGTGAAAAAGAAGGGGCGTCACCTGGCACCATTTCAATTCACCCTGATATTCAATTTAATTTAGGTTTACGCACAGCCAAAGTAAGCAATCAAAAATTTAACACAAAAATTCAAACCATTGGTTATGTGGTTCCAGATTCTGATTATATTGTGCATCAGCATTCTCGAGTTCAAGGTTGGATTGAAAAACTGTATGTAAAATCTGTTGGTGACAAAATAGAAAAAGACCAAGCATTATATGAAATTTATTCACCTGAATTAGTCAACGCCCAAGAAGAATTATTAATTGCACTTAATCGAAACAATCAATTTTTAGTGGACGCTTCAGCACAACGATTACTTGCCTTACAACTCTCTCAAGCGCAAATTAACACATTAAAAAAAGAGAAAAAAGTTAAACAAACGGTCAAAATTTACGCAAAAGAATCAGGCATTGTTACCAAACTTAATATTGTTGAAGGCTATTATATTCAACCAGGTATGACATTAATGTCTATTGCTGATTTAGAACACATTTGGGTCGAAACGCAAATATTTGAAAGCCAATCTAATTTATTAAGCACTGACATGTTTGCAACCATGAAATTTAATGCCTATCCGTCTGATACATGGGAAGGTAAGTTAGATTACATTTACCCTGAATTAGATGCAAAAAACCGAAACATTACCGCTAGAATTAAATTAAAAAACAAAGGCATAAAATTAAAACTTAACATGTTTGCTGATGTGACTTTGAGCATTCAAGATTCAGAAAAATCACTTCAGATTCCTACAGAAGCGTTAATTCGATTAGGCGATACTAACCGTGTAGTCGTAAAAATGGATGACAATAAATTTAAAACAGTCAACGTCACGATTAATCGCATCAATGAAAATTGGGCTGAAATAAAATCAGGACTTTTGGCAACGGATACTGTTGTGACGTCATCTCAGTTTATGATTGACTCTGAATCATCTAAAAGCTCTGACTTTAAACGTTTTACGACTGAATCAAATGAAAGCATGAGCGAAATGGAAAGTATGACAGGTAAGTCCGAAAAAGAAATGGCCAGTGACTCTGTATGGGTAAGCGCAACCATTAATTCAATTAACTCAGACACCAACAAAATCAATATTGACCATCCTGCCATCGAACAATGGAAATGGCCTGCTATGACCATGAATTTTAACGCCGGTGAATCACTTGATTTAACGTCTTTAAAAGAAAACTCAAAAGTAGAGGTTCAATTAAGCAAACAAGATAAAAAATATTATATTGTTGCAGTTAAATCAAACAATAAAAATATCGCAATGGTGGCATCAACCATAAATACCCTTGATATAGAGAATTTAAAAGCCAATATTTCCCACCCACCTATTGAAGCATTCAAATGGCCTGCCATGAAAATGAATTTTAATCTTGCTGACAACATCGATCTTTCTGAAATTAAAGAAGGCATGGAAGTCATGACAACGATTGAAAAAAATGGCAAGAAATTCATAGTGATTGATATTAACCCTATACCAAAAAGTGATGATGTCGATCATTCTGGTATGGATCATTCATCGATGGGTCATTAGGAGAAACTTATGATTGGTCACATTATTTTATGGTCAGTTAAAAACCGTTTTTTGGTTTTACTGGCAACGGTGTTTATTACCTTAATGGGTTTATATTCACTTTCTAAAACACCCCTTGATGCGATTCCTGATTTATCAGACGTGCAAGTAATCATTAAAACAAGTTACCCAGGTCAAGCGCCACAGGTGGTTGAAGACCAAGTCACGTATCCGTTAACCACGGCAATGTTAACCGTACCTGGTGCACGTACTGTGCGTGGTTATAGTTTTTTTGGTGACTCTTATGTCTACATTATTTTTGATGAAGGCACCGATTTATATTGGGCTCGATCGCGAGTACTTGAATATTTATCGCAAGTTGCACCCAATTTACCACCACAAGCCAGCACACAACTTGGCCCCGATGCGACCGGTGTAGGTTGGATTTACGCTTATGCTCTTGTAGATAAAACAGGCAAACATGACTTAGCGCAACTGCGCAGTTTACAAGATTGGTTTTTAAAATATGAATTACAAACGGTGCCAAATGTATCTGAAGTAGCCACCATTGGCGGTATGGTTAAACAATACCAAATTGAAGTAGACCCCGATAAATTAGCGGCGTTTAATATTCCATTACAGCATATCAAAATGGCAGTTAAACGTTCTAACCAAGAAGTGGGCGCATCGGTTGTTGAGCTATCTGAAGCAGAATACATGGTGCGAGTCACGGGTTACATTCAATCAATTGAAGATTTACGCGCAATTAATTTAGGCGCAAACGATCAAGGTGTCCCGTTATTATTACAAGATGTGGCAGACATTCAATTAGGCCCACAAATGCGCCGTGGTATTGGTGAGTTAAACGGTGAAGGTGAGGCTGTAGGTGGTGTAGTAGTAATGCGATTTGGTGAAAATGCCAGACAAACCATCATCGATGTAAAAGCAAAATTAGAACAACTTAAAAGCGGCTTACCTGAAGGCGTTGAAATTGTGCCTGTCTATGATCGTTCAGGATTAATTGAGCGCGCTGTTGAAAACTTATGGCATAAATTGCTAGAAGAATTCTTAGTTGTGATGTTTGTTTGTTTTATTTTCTTATTCCATATACGCAGCTCATTGGTTGCCATTATTAGTTTACCCGTTGGAATTTTAGCGGCGTTTATTATTATGAAAGCACAGGGTTTAAATGCCAACATCATGTCATTAGGCGGCATTGCTATTGCCATTGGTGCAATGATTGATGGTGCCATTGTGATGATTGAAAACATGCACAAACACATGGAAAAAACCCCACTCACCAAAGAAAACCGCTGGGAAGTGGTAGCAAAAAGCGCATCAGAAGTGGGCCCTGCTTTATTTTTTAGTTTGTTGATTATTACGGTAAGTTTTGTACCTGTCTTTACTTTAGAAGCACAAGAAGGAAAAATGTTTGCACCGTTAGCCTTTACTAAAACTTATGCTATGGCTGCATCTGCAATTTTAGCCATTACGTTAGTGCCTGTATTAATGGGGTATTTCATTCGAGGTAAAGTATTACCTGAGCATAAAAATCCGTTAAATCGTTTTTTAACGTTTATATATATGCCCGTTTTAAATTGGGTATTGTCGAATCCTAAAAAGACCATTGCGGTTGCATTATTAAGTTTAGTAGTAGGTTTATATCCTGTTAATAAAATCGGTAGCGAGTTTATTCCTCCTTTAGATGAAGGGGATTTAATGTATATGCCAACGACTTATCCTGCTATTTCTATTGGTGAGTCGCGCAGTATTTTACAACATACTAATAAGCTGATTAAAACTTTGCCTGAAGTGTTAACGGTTTACGGAAAAGTAGGACGCGCAGAAACTGCAACGGATCCTGCACCTTTAACTATGATCGAAACCTTCATTCAATTGAAACCACAAGATCAGTGGCGTGAAGGGATGACCACGAAAAAAATTAAAGAAGAATTAGATTCTTTAGTGAAAATACCGGGGTTAACCAATGCTTGGGTCATGCCAATTAAAACTCGAATTGACATGTTAGCCACAGGCATTAAAACACCAGTGGGTATTAAAGTCAGTGGCCCTGATTTATCAGTTATTGAAAAAATCGGACAAGACTTAGAGAAAATTATTGACCCAATTACAGGTACCGCTTCTGTTTATTCAGAACGAGTAGTAGGTGGTCGATACATTAAAGTGGACATCGACCGTCTTCAAGCGTCTCGTTATGGTTTAAACATATTAGACATTCAAGAAGTGGTTGCCTCTGCAATTGGTGGTATGAAAATCACTACAACCGTTGAAGGGTTAGAGCGTTATCCTGTGAATTTACGTTATCCACAATCGGAGCGTAATTCGCCTGAGAGTCTAAAAACACTGCCGTTAATTACCCCTAAAGGTGAGCGTATAGCCCTGCAAGATGTAGCGCATGTGTATATTGAAAAAGGCCCTGCTGGTATTAAAAGTGAAAATGCTCGCTTAAACGGTTGGACATTTATTGACATCAAAGACATTGATATTGGCACTTATGTTGAAAATGCTCAAAAAATTGTACAAGAACAACTTGAGTTACCAGCAGGTTATGCAATTGCTTGGTCGGGTCAGTATGAATATATGCAACGCGCTAAAAAGAAACTGTCGATGGTGATTCCATTAACGCTTGTGATCATTGTGCTTTTATTATTTTTAAATTTTAAAAACTTTACAGAAGTATTAATCATAATGGGCACACTACCCTTTGCCATTATTGGCAGTATTTGGTTAATGTTTATATTGGAATATAATTTTTCTATTGCAGTGGGTGTCGGGTTTATTGCGCTAGCCGGTGTATCCGTAGAAATTGGCGTGATTATGCTTGTGTATTTAAACCAGTCATTCAAAGAAATGTTAGATGACTGCGAACAAAAACAAGTTACGCCTACATTAGAAAATTTAAAAGCATCGATTTTACATGGTGCTGGTTTGCGAATTCGCCCAGTTATGATGACGGCTTGTGCCATTATTGTCGGATTATTACCTATATTATTTGGAACGGGTACAGGCTCTGAAGTGATGACTCGAATTGCAGCGCCTATGGTGGGCGGCATGATCAGCTCGGTAATATTAACGTTGTTAGTATTGCCTGTTGTTTATTTTATTACCAAAAAAAGTGTTATTAAAAAACATAATCAATAATTATTAGGGGATCCTAAAATGAAATTACAAACAATTGTTAAAACCACTATTTTGAGCACAACGTTAGCATTAAGTGTGAATGCAATCGCATCTGGTAGCCATTCAAGCGGCCATGATATGAAAGAAACTATGCCTATGAAACATGATGCTATGAAAAATATGGACCATATGGAAAATATGGACCACAGCAGCATGAAAAATGGCATGATGATGAAAAACAAAGTAATGACGATGCCAGAAGACGGTGAAATGCTTATGGGCAGCCCACAAAGCGTTATGCTTCATTTTAATGAAGCCGTCACCATTAAATCTATTACACTGTATAACGAAGCAGAAGAAGCGTTAGATGTCGAATTTGACTTTTCAGATTCCCCTGAAACAATGTTCAAACAAGATATAGACACTTTAAATGCCGGTACTTATACAATTAAATATTTTTACGCCAACTCAAGTGATGATCTTGAGCAAGGTGAATTCTGGTTTATGGTTCATTAATTTTGTTCTTCCCTGATATTTTATCGGGGAAGTTTTTTATTTTTTAGAGGATTTATTATGAAATTAATTACAAAGAGTTTTTTATTTAGCACCGCTTTATGTTTGTCTACTTTTGCTTTCTCGCATGCCAAACTTGAATCATCTACACCTGAAAAAAACAGCGTAATAGATGTATCACCTTCCACTATTGGCTTTAACTTTAATAAACCAATGCGCTTAATAAAGGTATCGTTAACGGATCAAAATGGTGAAACATTAAAATTAAAGAATCTTGGCAAAACATTTATTGAAACACACAAAATAATGATGGACGAAATCAATCCTGAATATTATCTAGTTAAATGGTCAAGTTTAGGAAAAGATGGGCACAAAATGTCCGGTGAATTTTCATTTATGTATCATGCAGAAAATATGCAACATGATGAAAAACTTGAAGCATTCTATCAATCATTCATCGCTTCAACTACTGCAATACCTTCAACCACAACACCTAAAACAACCAAATAACTTAGGTCACTCTTATGTTTGAAATGATTCAACTATTGTCCCAGATTATGATTAATCTATTAAGTATTACACTGATAGGATTATTTATCTGTCAAACTATTATAATGCCAAAAGCACTTAACCCTATTATCATTTTAAAACTAAAATCTTGGAAAATAGCACAAATTATTTTATTGGGAATATTTTTGATAATTAATTACATCACTTTAGTGATTGTATTTGCCGAAGAAGGTTTCTCTGGTTTAATGGACCCTTTTTATCATGAATTGATTTTGGACGGCCCACAAAAATGGATTCTTGCACTAAGTGTTTTAAGTTTATTACTGCTAAGCATTACTCACTTAATAGCTATAAAGTCATACTTCAAATCCATCATTAATTTAATTTTCAGTAGTTTATTATTATCTCCCTTTATATTTTCCGGGCATTTCTATGATGCTCACATTGTTTTTACCGTTTTAATACTTATTCATATTATTTGCGTCAGCTTTTGGATTGGCAGTTTATACCCTTTATATTTATGCAGTTTGCCCACACTAAACACCGATATCCCAAGTGTTAAATCATTGATGGACAAATTTGGAAATATTGCTGCGGCATTTGTCGCTAGTTTAATATTGTCTGGTGGAATATTATTGGTATATAACACTAATGATTTAAACACAATTTTTACAAGTAATTACCACCTTGGTTTTTTAGTTAAATTTTTAAGTGTCGCTGTCATTCTTATTATTGCCTGTCTTCATAAATTTGTATTAGTTAAAAATCTTAGTGATAGGCATTCTTTAGTAAAACTCAATCGATCCATTTTTATCGAAATCATCGTTGCGTTAATCATTATTTTGATTAGTACCGTTGTAGTAAAATATATTGGACTGGAATAATTTGGACTGAATTATGTTAATTAAACATTTATCGTTACTATTAATGATCGGGTTTGCCAGCATTAGCTGTCAGACTCAACCAGAACAAGATCAAACAAAAGTTGATCCCACCATTGCCCAAGCAAAATTAATTGAATCCATAATCATCACTGAATTTGCTGATCAACACCCTGGATATGATTTATTTTTAAAAAATGGCTGCCCTGTTTGTCATGACAAAGATTTATCGGGCACTAAAATGGGACCACCTTTGATATTCTCGCTTTATAAAAATGGTCATCATAATAATGAACGTTTATTTAAGAGTATAAAAGAAGGCGTGGCTCAACATCATTGGTATTTTGGCAATATGCCTGCTTTTGCTCACATATCCGATACAGACATCAACCTTATGGTGACTTTTATTCGTCAATCATTAGAATTAAACAAAATAAAATAACGGGGAAAGCCACTTATGAAAAAGATTATTATTTGCTCAATCAGTACCGCTGTTTTGGTTTTATCTTGTTCCAAACAAGACAACATTGAAAGCATTCCAGTAACTAATGAACCCTTTACCACCCCCACTTTTGATATGGTTAAACAAGATACTCGTCGCTGGTATTCCAATCAAATGGTAAAAAACGGTGAACAAACATTTCAAGATTATTGCGGCGCTTGCCATAAAAAAGACGCAAGTGGCGCTAAAAACTGGATGGATAAACCTAAAAAAGGCTCATATCATACTCCCCCTTTAAATGGCGACGCTCATGCTTGGCATCATCCTTTAATTGCATTACATCAAACTATTAAAGGTGGGACGGTAAAATACGGTGGCAATATGCCCGCTTGGGAATCCATTTTAAATGATGAACAAATCTATGAAGCGATTTCGTTTTTTCAAAGCAAATGGAACGATGACACTTACGCTGCATGGCTAAAAAGAAATAGGCCGCAACCATGAATATTTTTTCAAACTTAATATTAACAAGTTCAGTCATTACATTATTAATTGGTTGCAAAGCCACACCAAAAATGGATCCGTTAGAGCATCAGGCGATGACAATTAAAAATGTAAACGTGACAGGCATTGCTGATCATTTACCTGGGTTTGATGTGTATAAACAACAGGGTTGTAATGCGTGTCATGGTGAAAAATTAGAAGGCGGCTTAAAAGGCCCTCCTATTATTTTTGCACTATACAGTCCAAGCTCTCACAGCGATGCAAGACTTGATAAAAGTATTCGCCAAGGTGTAAAACAAGATCATTGGTATTTTGGCGATATGCCGGGTTACCCCGATATGTCTAAACAAGATATGAAACAATTGATCAATTTTATTAACACGTCATTAAAGATGAATGACTTTTTTTAAGGCTCTAAAATGAAAAAAAGTTTGGTTTTAACATTTACTGCATTATTAGCGTTAAGTGCTTGTTCTGATAAAAAAGACGACATGCAAGCTCACAGCGACACAACAATGTTACCTGATTCATCAATAACTCAACCCGACACAAATCGTTGGTATACTGGCGAGCAAGTTGTAAACGGTCAAAAAACCTTTGAACAAATTTGCGCAAGTTGCCATAAAAAAGACGCAAGTGGCTCTGAAAATTGGAAAGAGTCTAGTCCGTCAGGTGTATTTCCACCCCCGCCATTAAATGGTAACGGGCATACTTGGCATCATCCATTAGATCAAATACATTCCACTATTAAAAATGGCACGGCAAGCTTAGGCGGTAATATGCCTGCATGGGGAAAGGTATTAAGTGATGAGAAAATTATAGAAACCATTGCGTTTTTTCAAAGCAAATGGAGTGATGAGGTTTATCATCAATGGGCAAATAAAGGTGGCATGCACCATTAATTGTTACCCATCCATTTTTAAAAATGGATGGTTTTTTTTATTCTTCTTCGTCTGATGATGCTGAGCACGATTCTCTTGAAAGTTCATACACCAATTCAACTTCAGTCGTGCCATTAAGGTTTTCTAAAGCACTTGGTAATTGCTCTTCGCACCATTGCTCTGCATCACTTTTTAGAAGAAATCCGCCGCCATCCACATCATAACAATATTCGCCACCTGGGATGAAAAAATTAGCCACATCACTATCAGTTTTAACTTTACATGACGAATACGTAATACCACCATCGCAACTTGCCAACATCAATACACTCATTGCACTGCCTAATAGCATTTTCTTCATATTAACCTCTTTATTTAAAACTAATTAACTACACATTAACTACGCCTAGTTTAATCAATTAACCGTAAACTTAAATCTATAGCCGTCACGTTTTTAGTTATTTGACCTGATGATACAAAATCAACATCTTCATTAAATGTCGCTAGTGTCTCTAATGTAATATTACCTGAAGATTCTAACTTTGTTCGAGTTCGGTCAATGGCTAAATTACTTTTTAACTGAAAGTTATCTAACATAATAACATCTGGTGCACAGGCTAATGCACGCTCTAATTCTTTTTCGTTTTCGACTTCAATTTCAATTTTTTTATCTGGATACAAACTGCGCGCTTTATTGATCGCTTGTTCAATACCACCACAAGCGGCGATATGATTTTCTTTGATTAAAAACATATCGTATAAACCAATGCGATGATTGCCACATCCACCCACTAATGCCGCGTACTTTTGCCCCATGCGTAAACCCGGTATGGTTTTACGAGTGTCTAAAATGGTGATGTTTTTATTGGAAATGGCTTGAGTGAATTGATTGGCCAAGGTTGCCGTTGCACTTAATAGCTGCAAAAAGTTAAGGGCGGTGCGTTCTGCGGTTAATATTGAACGTGAATTGCCTGACAATTCTAACAAGGTTTGATTTGGTTCGACTTTGTCGCCATCTTTTACAAACCAGTTTAATTTAACGGTGTCATCAAATTGCTTAAAGGTTTCATCCACCCAAGCAACCCCACAAATTACAGCGTGCTCACGAGTAATCACACGAGCATTTGAGATTGAATCGGCTTCGATTAATTCAGCAGTAATATCGCCAGATTGAATATCTTCTTCTAAAGCAAATTCAACATTCTTTTTAATATGCTGGGTTAATAATGATAAATAAGGTAAATCTGCTGGTAGCTTTAAACTCGAAGTTTGCATATATAGTTCATTCTATCTGTTAAAATTGCGCGCAATTATACTTGAAGAAGGCCTTGCGCGTCACTTTTTCATAAAAAAGCACAATTACCTAGTTTGTGAGGGGTCATATTTTTTTAAATTGTGGTAACGTGTGTTTTTTCCAATTTTTAACCGAGGAATCCTCAATGATTTTGGTCATTTTAGCCATCGCATTTGCGGTGTTTCGTTTTTCACATTTTAACCCACAGCGTATTATTTTACCGATAGCACAACCCGTGTTGCTTAAAATTCACTCAATGAAACAGGCAAATGGTTTGGTTGCACTGTTTATTGGTGTCATATTACCCACTTTAATTTCAATCGGTATTTTAACCTTATTCCCCCAAGACATATTCATTTACAGTGCAAGTTTAGTGCTTTTGATTGTCGCATTTGCTGGCAATAACTATCAAAAACATCTTGAGGACTTTATTGCATTACGCAAAAATGGAAATGACAAACAGGCCTTTGACGTGGCCACACATCATTTAGGTCTAGACCCAGAAAAACACAATCAAAATGATCCTAATTTATATGATGCGGTTAATCGTGGAATCATTGGCCTTCAATTTAATTCGTTATTTTTATGCTTTTTTTGGTATGTCGTTTTATTAGGTCACCCATCTGCGGTTGTATTAATTTTATGTTTAAATTTATTTATTAAAACCGCTCCATGTGCTCCTTTAATTGCTTTGAACCTACGCCATGCTCTTGCGTGGATTCCCGTACGATTGACAGGCCTAACCTTTGCTTTAGTTGGGGACTTTGTTCGCTGCATTAATGTTTGGTTTAAAGATTTATTAGATATACAAATGCCATCCAGAAAAATTTTACAAGAGTACGCCAATGCTGCTTTAGGTGAGATGATTGAACCTGATGAACTGTCTCTACAAATTATAAAATTACTGCAACGTAGTTTAATTGTATGGATCGTTTTAATAGCACTAATCAGTTTATTTGGGGATTTATTTTAATAAGCGACATTTACTTCGATTACTGCATCAAATTATTTGATCCGGTAATCGAAGGTCCATTAGAAATCATTGTGATATTTCCAGATAAATCGTGCATCACGACTTGGTTACGCCCTCGCTCTTTTGCCTCGTATAACGCCTGATCTGCCAAATCATATAACTGGCTAAACTCTCGTTGATTAATTTGATCTAATGCCACCAATCCAATTGAACAGCTGCATTGATACTTAGCAGTTTTCAAATTAAATTTATGCTGAATTCTTTGAGCCACTGTTCTAGCATTTTGTTCATCACAATCACTAAAAAACACCAAAAATTCATCTCCCCCCCAGCGAGCTGCAATATCTTGTTGGCGTAAACAACTATTTAACACACTACCTACCGCTGCAATTATTTCATCTCCTATTTGATGACCAAAATTATCATTAATCTCTTTAAATAAATCGATATCTATTAACATAAATGCAATGGGCAGCTTTTTTCGACTGGCGTAATCAAAGGTATGACGAGACGTTTCGTTAAATCCATGACGGTTGTATAAATTGCTTAATTCATCAGTTAAAGCAATTTTTTCTAATTTATTGTTTTCAAGTTTGGTTTCTCGATATTCACGATAATGCATAATTAAGCTACGTATACGTAAGTTTAACTCGTCAAAATGCACAGGTTTAATCATATAATCGTTTCCACCGATCAAGAACACATCTAATAATCGTGCTTTATCTGCGTCGTTGGTCAACACAATCACAGGCATTTGCTGCTGAATATCATCACTTAATGCACGAATATATTTCACAACACTTAATCCAGAATCCCCTTTATCCAAAATCAAATCTACTATGGCTAAATCAAATTGATTATGCTCGATTAAATCAATTGCATTACTGGCATTAGAAACATGTTTTACTTGATAACCGATTTGTTGTAATTGCAAAATCGTGTTAGAAGATTGAGCTAATGAATCATCCACATAAAGAATTTTTGCTTGAGAGGCTATATTTTCAAGTAATGCTGAACGCTTTAAACTATGAATAATCGATAAAAAATTCTGCTTTGCAAAGACTTCAGTAATATTTGCATTAAATGCTTCTATTAATAGATCTTGACTAAATTGCGATGTAAAAAGATAGATTGGGCAATGATTATAATGAGGTAGCTCTTTGATGTTTTTTGCAAATACTTGATAATTTTTTGAGTTTTCATGGGATATAGTGATTGCACTGAATTTAACCTGTTTACAACGTTCTAATCCTTGTTTTGTGTTGGAGTAATATTCAAATTCCATCCCAATGGTGCGTAGGGTTTTTTGCAGTAAATGCGCAAATGTTTTTGAATATTCAATGATTAATATCTTCATATATAATTCACAAAAAAACCAACCAAGTTCGCTTTTTTGGTACTCTCACTTATTTTATCTATCTGTATCTTTAACTCTAGACGTAACGATCCACCTTTACTTTTATTATTGTTATTTTATGTATTCTGCTAGAAATAAATAGGATAAATGAGCCCATATGTTTGTCAGGCCCATCCAAACTGACATAATTTTTAGGTACACTACCTGTTTTATATTGTTGAATTCTATCCATGCAACACAAAAACACACTAGCGCCCTTTTTATATGTATTTATTACTTTTTTGAAGCTTGGCCTCACCTCTTTTGGCGGCCCAGTTGCCCATATTGGCTATTTTCGAAAACAGTTGGTCGAAAAACAAAAATGGGTATCTGAATCAGAATTTGCACAATTGGTTGCTATTTGCCAAGTACTGCCAGGGCCCGCAAGCAGCCAGCTGGGGTTTGCGTTAGGTTTATTGCGTGCAAGTTGGCTTGGGGGAATTTCAGCATTTATCGCCTTCACTCTTCCCTCGGTGTGTTTGTTGATTGGTTTTGTTTGGCTATTACCCCACATACCTGAATCCATCAGCCAAAGTATGATTCATGGACTCACGCTGGTCGCTTTAGTGGTGGTAGCCGATGCTATTATTGGTATGTCAAAAAAGATGTGCGTGGATGCAGCCACTATTTGCATTGCACTTTTATCCCTTACGATATTAATTGTGTTTAATCAAAGTTATGCACAAATACTCACTATTCTTTTTGCGGGGGTTGTGGGTTTTTATTTTTGTAAACCAACACAGATACAAATAGGACAAACCTTTAAACTTCAATACGGCAAAAAACTCAGCGCCATATTGTTAATTGTGTTTTTTGGATTATTGTCTTTATGTTTTATACCGTCATTAAAACAAGACTTGATTTTATTGTTTCAAATATTTTACAAAACAGGTGCACTGGTTTTTGGCGGTGGCCATGTGGTATTGCCTTTATTAGAAAACGAATTAGTAGCCACTGAATTAATTTCACAACAAACGTTTATTTCAGGTTACGGTGCGTCTCAAGCGATGCCTGGCCCTATGTTTTCATTTGCCGCTTATTTAGGGCTAGCAATGCCTGAGCAAACGCCTTCAATAATGAATGCATTGTTCGCGGTTTTATTTATTTTTTTACCGGGTTTTTTATTAGTGGCTGCTGCATTGCCCTTTTGGAATACATTATCAAACCATCCAAACGCAACTAAAATTATGACAGGTATAAATGCAGCGGTGATAGGTTTACTGGCTGCTACGTTTTATGACCCAATAATTACCCACGCGATCGTTTCTTGGTTTGATATTTTAATTGGTTTGATAGGATTGGTTTTATTGAATTATTTTAAACGTTCGGTTTTAGAGATTGTGGGATTTTGTGTGTTGGCAAGCATGGGTTTTGCATTGATTTAAAAAATTTAAAAGAGACTCAATATTTTTGACTCCTTCCCCCTAAATCGATTGATTTAAATCAACTCATTAAATGAATCAATATGTTTGGTCGCCGGCAGCAACCTTGGATCATTACCATGGTTATAACCATAGGTGACACATACAGATTTGATATTCGCAGCATTTGCCGCATCAATATCACTGCTTGAATCTCCCACCATTATCACGTCTTGAGCCGTTAAGTTAAAAAAGTCTATTGCATAATTTAATGGTGCGGGATCGGGTTTTTTAACTTTAAGCGTGTCGCCACTTATTACTAATTCAAAAAAAACATCTATTTTCATAGACTTTAAAACAGTGGGTGTAAATTGTTTGGGTTTATTTGTGATGACGCACATTTTTATGTTTTGTTGTTTTAATATAGTTAATACATCAAAGACACCTTCGTATAATTTTGTAGAGTGACCGCTGCACTGCGCATAATGTTGATTAAAAAATACCATTGCATTTTCCATTTGCACTTCAATTTCTTGTTCTGTTTTTTCTAAACTAAAAGCCAAGGTGCGTTGTACTAATTTTCGTGAGCCATTTCCTATCCAACTTTGAACTTGCTCTAGCGTGACTGCTTTGAGTTTTAAATCAATTAACATTTTGCTAATGGCTTGGTAAATGTCATACGAGCTATCGACTAATGTGCCGTCTAAATCAAAAAATATCGCTTTGGGTTTGGGCTGGACTAGGGTATTTATCATGGAAGGTTCTAATTGATGGGAATATTTAAGAGAGGTTTATTTGTTGCGGTGTTGCGGTGCAGAAATTTTGTAGGCTGACTGTAATATTTAATTCCGACAGAACGCCGGAATTAAATTTAAAAAATCTTAGTTACAACGACCTGTGAATTTACGATCTTCAACGTTGATTTTAATTTTATCACCAATAGAAATATGTTCAGGTACTTGAACAGTCAAACCTGTCGTTAAAATTGCAGGTTTTGTTCTAGCAGTAGCCGAGCCACCTTTTAATGACGGGTCAGTTTCTGTAATTACCAACTCAACGGTTGAAGGTAAATCCAATGCAACGGGAGCGTCATTTACTATCATCACTTGAAGCCCTTTTGTATCTTCTGAAACGAAAAGCAATTGATCGCCCAATGCATCTTTGTGTAAGTTATAAGCCGTGTAATCTTGACTGTCCATAAATACATATTCTTCGCCATCGATATAAGAGAACGTCACTTCACGTCTCTCTAAATCCGCCAATGCAATCATGTCAGAATCTTTAAATGTATCATCGATTTTCTGATTGGTTGCAACTGAATACATACGCATACGATACAAACTACCACCTGCACGACCTTGAGGTACGCTGCGCTCAATATCTCTTACAATATAAGCTTCACCGTTCATCTCAACGGCCATATTTTTTTTGATTTCACTTGCTTTAGGCATTTTTAGCTTCCCCTTAAATTAATGCAGCGCATTATATGCTTGAGCTTCGTGTTTGGAAAGCAACACAATGATAATAACGCTTCCATTTTGTGATTTTGTATTCAAATGATCATTTGAGTGTGTACTTTGTTCATGCATCCTTGCTCTTTGATCTTGGTGGCGCTAATTAAATGATATATTATCTAACTCCAAGTGTTACAGACTCATTAGGACTTTTTATGTCGATTCAAAATATTATTGATACTTTCATTGAAATTATTACTCTGGATTTAATACGCTATATTTGGGGGACTTTAAGCATCAGCTTTTTATTGATTCTATTATCCAAACAATTAATCAAACGTAAAATCCAAAAAAATTACCCGACAAAACACCAACGTAAATTTGAAATATTACACTCATTTAACTCAACTATTGTGTTCTCTGTATTAGGAACTGCCTTTATTTTTGTATATGGTACGCCAGCATCGGTGATTGCAAGCGAACAATCAATTTCTGTTTACGCTTTTATCTTACAAGTCATAGCTTTAGCGATCACTCACGATACCTATTTTTACTGGACACATAGAGCTATTCATCATAAAAAAATCTATAAATACACCCACACGGTGCATCATAAATCACGCACACCTACACCTTTTACCTCTTATTCATTTTCGTTACCTGAAGCGTTTATTCAGGCATTGTTTTTTACTATCGCTTTGCAATTTGTTCCGATGCATGTAGAAGCATTAATTGTGTATTTGAATATTTTAATGGTTAGAAATGCAGTAGGCCACAGTGGTTTTGAACTGTACCCAAATTGGTGGCTTAACAGTCCATTAAAATTTATTACACCCGTAACGCATCACGACATACACCATGATCGGTTTAAATATAATTTTGGGTTGCACTTTAATTGGTGGGATAAAATTTGTAAAACAGAAGCCCCTTACTATGAAGCACGTTTTTATGAAGCTACTAATCAATACACAATACAAACAGCTGCTTCTAATATCACTTCCAAACTTTAACCCTAAATGGCAACTCAAATGTCACATTTTAGTTGCCTAAGATTTCTTTTCTCGTAATTTTAAACGCATTTCATCTCACTATTAAGTTTAAAAGGTATTGCAATTACTGACTTCAAACTCAGATTATGCTTAAATTCATTCTTTTTTCTGTGTCGATTTTATGCATTCTCATTACCGCGTTTTAAAACAACTTTCCCACATAACATTTAAAAGTGGAGAGGTGATCGGTTTAGAATGCCAAGTCACCAAAGCCATGGTATGGAAGTCTGTGGATAAGTTACGAAAATTAGGCATTGATGTAATAGCTGTTAATGGTCGCGGGTATAAGTTAGCGCAAAATATTATTTGGTTAAATTCGTCAAAAATTCTAAAACAAATGAAGCAGGTAAAATTAGACACTTTAAATGTCAGTCTTTCTGAAAGTTCAACCAACAGCGTGCTTTTGCAACAAAAACAAACTGGTCAATTAAATGCATTACTAACAGAACATCAAAGCTCAGGCCGAGGTCGGCGCGGCAAAACGTGGGTAAGCCCAATTGCAAAAAATATTTATATGTCTATGAGCACTGTTTGCAAAGAATTATCCACTGATCATAGTAGTTTAAGCATTCAAACCGGCTTAAAGGTTGCTGAAGTTTTGCAAAACTACATCCCTAATATTCAAGTAAAATGGCCAAATGATTTATGGGTAAACAAACATAAAATCGGGGGGATTTTAGTAGACATTAAAGTTCTCTCTGATGGCAGTTTTAAAATTGTTTTTGGACTGGGTTTGAATGTGAATGTTTCAAATGCATTGGATGAAGTCGACCAACCTTGGACTTCTTTTTATCAACTTTTAGGCAAGGAAATAGATCGAAATATCATTGCTGCTGAATTATTAGACGCTTGCGGACAATGTTTACTTAACCCTCACGCTGACTTTTCAAATTGGCATGAATTTGATGCATTAAAATCAATGACTGTAAATGTATTGGCAGGTAATGATCAAAAACCAAGCTACTATGGGGTTGCATCGGGTATAAATGCTGCTGGAAACTTATTAGTTCAAATACAAGGCGAATCCAGTCCACGAGAATTAACTGGCGGCGAAGTATCTATTCGTTTAAAGGATACAACCGGTGAATGATCAATCATCTGTTTGGATCATTGATGCCGGTAACACGCGCATTAAACTTCGAGAATTACATGGGGAGCGCACGGTACGTTCGATTGTTTTATATTGGCCACTGCTAACAAGTGAATTTATTGAATCAAATAAAAACATATTTAATAAGTGTCGGGCAATTTTAACCAAAGTGGCATCCCACCATTCTTTAACATTATTACTAACACAGTTTGAAAAAGTCATAGAAATTAATCACCAACTTATAAAACAACATTTTGGTTTTAATACTGAATATATAGATCCAAACCAATTAGGCATCGATCGATTACTGGCCTCTCTTGGCGCTCGATTATTATTTGAATCTCCAAATCTTGCAGTAATTAATGCAGGCACCGCGACAACAGTCGAACTGATAAATAATCAAACACACAAAGGCGGAATGATCATAGCAGGCAATCAATTAATGCTTAATTCGCTTTTTACTGCACAACAATTACCCAAATTAAATGTCGATCGAGCCATTAAAATTGGCAAAGACTCATACAATTGCATGCAAACAGGCCTCGCATTTATGAACCAAGGACTTGTATTGGCCATTGTAAAAGAATATAAAGTAGACAATTTAATAATATGTGGCGGCAACGCTAATCAATTTGCCAATATGGATACATCCATACATATTATTCCAGATTTAATCATGCAAACCCTAACCAAATTATCCACAAGGTTATTATGAAACTTATTGCTTATATACTCATTGCTGCAAACATCGTATTTGCCGCTTTTTATTTCAGCACCAAAACGGATGCTAAAAACAAAACAGTGAAAAGCACTCAAGCAACGCTTTCAAACTTAGCGTACTCCCCCCAATCGACAACCCAACAAAAACCAACCACCGCTTCGATTAAGCCTATTGAAGCTGCAAAACCCGCGATTCAAGCACAACCAGTCAAACCTGCTACTTTTTGTATTGAAATCAGCCAAATTATCGAACCAGAAACAGTAACAAGCATCCAATCAATTTTAAATAAAAATCAAATAACCCATAGCGTACGCGAACTGGAGTCATTAATTAAAACAGAATATTGGATTTTAATTGGCCCTTTTTCTTCAACTAATCGAACCAAACTGGAAGTCAGCAACTTAAAGAAAGAATCCATTGATTATTATATTCGTGCAAATGAACCCTACACTGGCGCTATTTCATTGGGTTTATATAGTGGTTTAAGCAATGCTAAAGGCGAAGTTGAACGAATAAACAAAAAAGGGTTCGACTCAAGATTAGAAGAACGCAAAATATTTAAAACACTTTATTTCTTTGATTTACCCTCACATAGCAGTACCAAACTCGATAATAATGTGTGGAATGAGCTTTTAAAAAGTAGCAGCACAATAAAAAAATCAAAAAAAGATTGCTAAGGTATTGATTCAAAAGGAAAACTACGTATAATGCGCCTCACTCAACGGGCAATGGCCAGTCAGTAAAACGACACATACCGTTGATTCCAAAAGAATCTGCTAGTAGTAAAAAAATTATTGTAAAAAAGGTTGACTACAATAATTAAAGTTGGCAAGATTCGCATCCAAATTTGGAGGGGTTCCCGAGTGGCCAAAGGGATCAGACTGTAAATCTGACGCGCAAGCTTCGGTGGTTCAAATCCACCCCCCTCCACCATTTTTTGAAGATTTCCGCGGGTATAGTTCATTGGTAGAACGTCAGCCTTCCAAGCTGAATAGGCGAGTTCGATTCTCGCTACCCGCTCCATAATCGAACAATCGCTCGCGTAGCTCAGTGGTAGAGCACTTCATTGGTAATGAAGAGGTCATGCGTTCAAATCGCATCGTGAGCACCAAACATCATGCAGGGTTAGCCTGCGTTTTTTAATTTATTATTTTTAATTTTTAAGGCGAGCTCCCATGGCTAAAGCTAATTTTGAAAGAAACAAACCGCACGTTAACGTTGGTACTATTGGTCACGTCGATCACGGTAAAACTACATTAACTGCTGCATTAACTCGTGTATGTTCTGAAGTATGGGGCGGCGCTGCCGTTGCATTCGACGGTATCGATAACGCACCTGAAGAACGTGAGCGTGGTATCACTATTTCAACTTCTCACGTTGAATACGATTCACCTATTCGTCACTACGCACACGTAGATTGCCCAGGTCACGCCGATTACGTTAAAAACATGATCACTGGTGCTGCTCAAATGGATGGCGCTATCTTAGTATGTGGCGCAACTGATGGCCCTATGCCACAGACTCGTGAACACATCCTTTTATCACGTCAAGTTGGTGTTCCATACATCGTAGTATTCTTAAACAAAGCGGATTTACTTGCAGAAGATTGCGGTGGAGCAGGTTCTGAAGAATACAATGAAATGTTAGAATTAGTTGAAATGGAATTACGTGAATTATTAGACATGTACGAATTCCCTGGTGACGACACACCAATCATCGCTGGTTCTGCTTTAATGGCTCTTGAAGGCCGTGACGATAACGAAATGGGTACAACTGCTGTTAAAACATTAGTTGAAACTTTGGATTCTTACATTCCAGAACCTGTTCGTGCCATTGACCAACCTTTCCTATTACCAATTGAAGATGTTTTCTCAATCTCTGGTCGTGGTACGGTTGTAACTGGTCGTGTTGAACGTGGTATCGTTAAAGTGGGTGAAGAAGTTGATATCGTTGGTATCAAAGAAACTACTAAGTCTACTTGTACTGGTGTTGAAATGTTCCGTAAATTGCTTGACGAAGGTCGTGCAGGCGAGAACGTTGGTGTTTTATTACGTGGTACTAAACGTGAAGATATCGAACGTGGTCAGTGTCTAGTTCATCCTGGTACTGTTACTCCGCATACAACTTTCGAAGCAGAAGTATACATCTTGTCGAAAGACGAAGGTGGTCGTCATACTCCTTTCTTCAAAGGTTACCGTCCACAGTTCTACTTCCGTACAACTGACGTAACAGGTGCTTGTACATTACCTGAAGGCGTTGAAATGGTAATGCCTGGTGATAACATCAAGATGGATGTTGAATTAATTCAACCAATCGCGATGGAAGACAACTTACGTTTCGCTATCCGTGAAGGTGGCCGTACTGTTGGCGCTGGTGTTGTTGCTAAAATCATCGCGTAATTCGATGACTTAGTTAAACACTAATATTAAGACCGCTTTTTAGCGGTCTTTTTTTTGATCTGAATTTAAGCTTCTTCATCATTTTTCATCTCCAACCCTTAATAACAATGACCCCTAATGAAAACCCCTTTACCCACAATTTATATATTTTTAAGCGCCTGCGCATCCACAACTTACGCTTCCGAATACAACCCTATCGATACAGTCATTTTAACCAACCAATTAAAAACTGGACAAACATCTCTACAACACGCCAATATATTTAGTGACTGCTCGGGGAATGGGGTCGTAAGCCAATGCTCTATATGGAAAAACCACAAAACGCCTAGCCTCTGCAAACGAAGATAATTTATTTTTACTGTCGCAAACACCTGCAATTGAAGACTCGCAATGCGCTTTTATTGTGAACTTAACGCTAGGTGATACTAAAACACTTAATTTAACCTTAGAGCAAGATGACGCAGGAATTTACTCCGTGTCAGGAGATATTGAAAACACGACCATTATTGAATACAACTCAGTTGTGATTGATGATATTTTTTGCCAATGATTTAAATAAATTCAAAATCTAAATACACACTCTAAATACAAGCCCTAAAAGAATAAGCATTTTATTATGACCACTCGATTATCATTACTATTTTTACTTATAATTCCAGTCACTAGTTACGCTGAATTTTTCAATTACCAAATTAAAGATAATGAAATTACCATTGAAATTAATGACTGCAACATCAGCTCAACCTGGTCAGATATTGAAAACAATCTAACCATCAAAGCAAGCGGCAATCTTAGAGAACTCACTCTTTATATCAAGCCAGAAAATAATTCAGACTATATCTATGAAATACATGAATCCTGTACTAAAAAAAATATCGATTATTGCAAAGACTATTCAAGTGTGAATAAAATAATTCAAAATTCAGAATTACTAACATTTTGCAACGACAGCCACCCAAATTGCGCGACGCACACAGAACTAGAAACTAAAAAATTCAGTCAACACGAATCATTAGGAATTGACCACCTAGATCCATCCAGCAAAAAACAGAACCTAATTCGCAAAGATATTTTAAGATTTATTATTAATAAAACTCAAGACTGCAAACCAATTAAGGGAGAATATAAACACAGATATCAATTAGATATACTCAAAATAGAACGACGCCTACAAGTTGAATTACAAGATGAGAATATAGAATTCAAAACAGCTCAAATTTATAATTCAGGATTTGCAGGCCAACGATTAGTTTGCGCCACAACCCACTCAGGAATCAAAGTCATGACTGACCCATTTACAAAGGAGCTAATTATTCATGACGAAATAGAGAGCGGCGATACATCGAATAATGAATCATGGGAAAGGCACTGCACCAATCAAATCAGTAGCGAAGAAATTTTAGTACGTAAAATAGAACAGAAAATATTAAAAATTAAACCCAATCATAAAATAGCAAATTATAATTTATACGGACAACAAGAACTTAAATCCATGTGCGGAACAATTGAAGACCAATCATCCCACACTAAAACACACTTCTATTATGGATTTTCAAACACCCTATTAATTGAAAATAAACACTCCAATTTCCAAAAAAACTGGGACGCTAACTGCTCAATTTAACTTAGTGATATCGAATAAAATACAACCAACATCTAAGGTTCAAAAACCTGAACCTTAGACTTGCCCACAACTGAATTAACCTCATCTGCAGAACTCGCCGACCAATCCTCAACAATCTCTTCAACTTCCTCAGATTCGCCTTCAAGCTCTGGCACCCAAGAATTAAGCTTAATATTCGCAAGTGGACTTAACGCATGATTTTGCTCAGGTGCTGTGGCAATGGCATTCACCGCCAACGATTTAAAGTCAAACAACTCGCCATCGGCCAATTGACTGGGTGACACGTTTTGAATGGATTTGAAAATCACATCACTTCTGCCCGGATAATCTTTATCCCATTGTTTGATCATGGCTTTGATACTTTGACGCTGTAAACCTTCTTGTGTGCCGCATAAGTTACACGGAATGATCGGGAATTTTTTGGCAATTGAGTATTGTTCGATGTCTTTTTCTTTACAATACGCCAACGGACGGATCAAAACGTTTCTTCCGCTGTCAGAGCGTAACTTAGGTGGCATTGCTTTGAGTTTACCGCCGTTAAACATATTTAAGAATAATGTTTCGATGATGTCGTCACGATGATGACCCAGTGCAATTTTAGTGGCACCAATCTCATTTGCTATGGCATACAGCGTTGATCTGCGTAATCGCGAACAAATACCACAGGTTGTTTTACCTTCGGGCACAGTGTCCTTTACAACGCTGTAAGTATCACGCTCAATAATATGATACGGCTGGTTTATGCTTTTTAAGTATTCTGGCAA
Organism: Marinicellulosiphila megalodicopiae; assembly: GCF_045862395.1. Taxonomy (NCBI): domain Bacteria; kingdom Pseudomonadati; phylum Pseudomonadota; class Gammaproteobacteria; order Oceanospirillales; genus Marinicellulosiphila; species Marinicellulosiphila megalodicopiae. Next base: position 1,007,600 of record NZ_AP023087.1, on the reverse strand, counting down.
AATATGCTCAGGGTAACCTGGCTGTTTTTGATCAAGATTTACCGCAATCAACTCAAAGTTAACTGGAGCTGAGCGCTGTAAATCATTTAGAATAGCCAGCATGGTATAGGAATCTTTTCCGCCAGATAGGCACACCATGACTTTGTCGCCTTCTTCGATCATATTGTAATCGACAATCGCGCGACCTGTTTCACGGCGCAAACGTTTGCGTAATTTATTCATGTTTATTTGATCTTTTTTAGATAAGCGTTCAGTCATGGTGATGCCAAAAATAGTATTTGCGCGCTTTTTAGCATAACCACACTTTATTGTAAATTTGCTTTTGTAATTTGAGGATCAAGATGAAAACCAAATCCAACGCACACACTTATATTTCAACCTATATTTCACATTTATTAATGACTATTATCTCGCTTTTATTAATGGTTAGCTGCAGTACTCCACAAACTAAAAATAATGACTTTTCGCTAACTGATACTGTTGACATAAATCAAGAGCACTACTGGAAAATGGAAGGCCGCTTATCGGTTCGTTTAAGCGATGGGTCAGCTGAAAAAATCAATATGATCTGGATTCAATCTGGTGAGCGTTTAAAATTAGATTTTTCCGGCACATTTGGTCTTGGAACGCATATCATTCGAGTAAATCCTGATGGCAGTGCATCGATCGAATCATCCAAAGTCAATGAAAGCGCCGAATCATTACCCTCTCTTTGGGAGCAATTCAGCCCATTACCACTTCCTATCGAAGCATTCTCATACTGGATTAAAGGCGAAGCACAACCAGATACTATCATCACTGTTAAAACAGCTACTAGCGAGCCAAAAACGACATCTTTTGAGCAATTCGGCTGGCAAATTATCATGAGCAAATACACAGATCGTAAAACCTACAACATGCCAAATAAAATAAAATTGTCAGATGGCACTCAATCGGCAACTGTATTTATTGAAAACTGGACGTTTTATTAATGACAAAGCCAACACAACTTACTTTAAGCGCCCCTGCTAAGTTAAATTTATTTTTACATATTAACTCTCAACGCCCTGATGGTTATCACGAGCTGCAAACTTTATTTCAATTAGTGGATATCGCTGACATATTGCATTTTGAAATAGCCGATGAAATTTCCTTAACTGTTTCTGATACAAATAATTACAATATTCAAAATGAAGATAATTTAATTGTTCAAGCAGCCAAAGCGCTAAATACTTATACCAACAATCATTTTGGTACACATATAACATTAGAAAAAAACCTCCCTATTGGCGGAGGAGTAGGAGGAGGCAGTTCCGATGCAGCCACAACACTACTTGGCTTAAACAGCCTATGGAATCTAGGTTTAAGTATTGATGAACTTGCCAACATTGGAAAAAAATTAGGCGCCGATGTACCTGTTTTTGTAAGAGGACACACGTCATTTGCCGAAGGAATCGGCGAAAAACTTTCTCAAGTAAATCTAGATCAACGCTTTTTTTTAATCGTAAAACCCGATGCACATGTCAGTACTATGAAAATTTTTACCTCTAAGGAATTGACAAGAGACACGACTTACCTCAGAATTCGCCACCCATTTGAAACGGCCTGTTTGCAAGAATTTCATAATGATTGCGAGCCGCTTGTTCGAAAGCTATATCCTGAAGTTGACGAAGTATTTAATTTACTCGAAAAATTCGGATCGCCAAGGCTAACTGGTACAGGAGCATGTGTGTTTATCACATTTGAACATGAATCAGACGCCAAGCAAGCTTTTGCACAATTACCTAAGTCTTTACAAGCTTGGGTTGCCAAGGGTGTAAATATGTCTAATACACATATTGAACTTAAAAAATGGAACAATACTAACAACGCATAATGGGATGTAGCCAAGCGGTAAGGCATCTGGTTTTGATCCAGTGTACCGCAGGTTCGAATCCTGCCATCCCAGCCATTTTGTAATTGTGAATTATATGAAAAAAGGTAAATCCTCTATGATGGTCTTCTCGGGCAGTGCCAACCCTAAATTGGCTGAAAAAGTTGTACAACGCCTAGGTTTGCCGTTAGGTGATGCCTCAATCAATAAATTCAGCGATGGTGAAATTGCTGTTGAGATCAACGAAAATGTTCGTGGAGCGGATGTGTTTGTCATTCAATCTACTTGCGCACCAACCAACGACAACTTAATGGAATTATTATTATTCTGTGATGCGTTACGTCGTGCATCTGCTGGTCGTATTACTGCTGTTGTTCCTTATTATGGTTATGCTCGCCAAGATCGTCGTCCTCGCTCCGCTCGTGTGCCTATTTCCGCGAAAGTTGTCGCTGACCAAATGACGGTTGTTGGTTTTGACCGCATCTTAACGATCGACTTACATGCCGATCAAATTCAAGGTTTCTTCTCGATTCCTGTAGATAACATTTACGGTTCGCCAATTTTGTTAGACGACATCCAGCGTCAAAACTACGAAAACCTTATTATTGTTTCACCTGATGTGGGTGGTGTTGTACGTGCGCGTGCCATTGCTAAGCAATTAGATGAAGCTGACCTTGCGATTATTGATAAACGTCGCGCAAAAGCAAATACATCAGAAGTGATGCACATCATCGGTGACGTTGAAGGCAAAACATGTATTCTGGTTGATGACATGGTCGACACCGCGGGCACACTTTGTCACGCTGCAGAAGCATTAATTAAATTTGGTGCTAAGAAAGTCGTAGCTTATGCGACTCACCCTGTTTTATCGGGTCCTGCAATTGAACGTATTTCAAAAGCGCAATTAGAATTAGTGGTAACTGATACGATTGCTCTTTCAAAAGAAGCGGAAGCTTGCCCTAACATTCGCCAATTATCTATTAGCGATGTTTTGGCAGAATCCATGCGCCGAGTAAATAACGAAGAATCCATCAGCGCGTTATTCTTTTAAAAAAGTTAAAATAAAATCTGAGTCTTTAACAAGGCTCAGATTTTTTTGTTTATTGGTGGGTATTAAATTACACACTGAATCAATGTTTAATCAATTAAGGTTAAACACTATTAGATGGCCTTGGTCGCAAAGGTCATCATTTTTGGAGAAGACAGCATGTCTGAATTATTTTTGAACGTAACTAAACGTGAACATCAGGGCAAAGGTGCGAGCCGCCGCCTGCGTCACGCTGGTCAAACTGCCGCTATCGTATACGGTGGCGAAACTGCACCACAAAGCATTACTTTAGTACAAAAAGATATCAATAAAGCGCTTTTAAACGAAGCTTTTTATTCGTCTGTAATTACTTTAGATATCGAAGGCACAAAACAAGATGTAATCTTAGTTGACTTACAACGTCACCCTGCAAAAGATTTAATCATGCACGCTGACTTTTTACGAGTTGAACCAACTACCGTTGTTTCTAAACGCGTTCCTTTACACTTCACAAACGAAACGGCTTGTGTTGGTGTTAAAATCGGTGGTGGTAAAATCACTCACGTTGTATCTGAAGTATTGATCACTTGCCAAGCTAAAGACTTACCTGCTTCTTTAACAGTTGATATGTTAAAAGTTCAAGCTGGTACTGTTTTACATATTTCTGACATCGTTATGCCTGAAGGCGTACAGAGCAAAGATTTATTATTAGGTGAAGATCACAACGGCGCAATTGCTAGTATTTCTGTTGCTCGTGGTGGCGCAGCTGCTGAATAAGCAATATTTAGCTAATTAAATCAAAGGGTCTTAATTGACCCTTTTTTTATGGGGAAACATAATGCCTTTTATAAAAATGATCGTTGGCCTTGGTAATCCAGGCAATCAATATGAACATACCCGCCACAATGCTGGGTTTGACTTTGTGGATGAGTTGGCCCGCAAACATAACGGCTCATTTGCATTGGATACAAAATATTCAGCATTGCTGTGCAAAATTCAAATTGGTATTTGCCCAGTTTGGTTGTTAAAACCGCAAACCTTTATGAATTTATCTGGAAAGTCCGTTTCCACATTGGCCAATTTTTATAAAATTGAACCTGAAGAAATTTTGGTTGCACACGATGAATTAGATCTAGACCCAGGCATTGCCAAAATTAAATTTTCTGGAGGACATGGTGGACACAACGGACTTCGCGACATTATAAAATGCCTAGGCAACAGCAAAGACTTTCACCGCCTAAGATTAGGAATAGGCCACCCAGGAAACGCAAAAGAAGTGGCAAACTACGTTTTAAAAAAAGCAGCCCCTGCGGATTTTGAATTAATAGAAGACGCCATAAACAAAGCGATCAAACTCGATGAATATATTGCAAGAGCACAGTGGCAAGAAGCCATGAATATTTTGCATCAAAAATAATAATTTTTTAATTAATAATAACGAAGCCACCTATGAAAAATTTCAGTTTAATTATCACTTTAATGTTAAGCATCTTTTTGATTCATTCTTGCTCTAAGCAGCCCTACGTAATTGAAAATGCAGTTATGAGGTTACCAGCCGGAGCAGGCACAAATAGCGCCGTATTTTTTACTTTCAAAAATCAAAGTGACCAAGACATACAAATCCTATCTGCTTCCAGCCCATTAAATGCAAAATTAGAAATTCATAATGTCAGCATGAAAAACAATATGATGCATATGCACCCTGTCGATAATATAAAAATTAAATCAAATTCTGAGCAACAATTTAAATCTGGGTCATTTCACATTATGGTAATGGGCATTAAAGATTCGCTAATTGAAAACGACAAAGTTTTAATCACTTTAACGCTAGATAATAATCAGACGACAACATTTGAGGCGACTGTCCAAAACATGACATCAACTCATTCGATGAAACATTAAGCGATATATATGCGATCCAAAAAAAAAGGTAAGTTGGAACACTCCACTTACCTTTTATAAATATCAATTATGTGATTTGAACTTACAACCCCCCTCCTAAACCTCGCGCGATAGAATCCAGCTCATCTTTTGACTCTAACAGCGTTTCAAACACTTCATCCACCTCATCTTCTGTCACATGAAGTAATTCATATACCGAAGAATCAATTGGTAAAATTGGACCTGAAATCACACCGTGTTGACGCAGCTTTTGCTTGGTTAAATATACCAAATAAGCATAATCTGCATGAGGGCCACGATATAATGGTTCACTTTGGTGCCTTATTGCCATGCAAACTTCATCAGGCATGCGCCATGATTGCATTAAGCTGTAGGCCATTTGTTCACGATTCACATCCATAAGATGATTCTCAACAGTAAACGGCTCTAAATGAGGGTTGCTATCAATTAAATGGCAACTATTAATAAATTGTGGCTTAAAAGAATGCGCTAAAATCAAATATCCAAAATTATGTAACAAACCACTTAAATACGCCAAACCAAAGGTAGGGCGAAATTCTCTAGGAATAATACTGGCTAAACTGCCCATTCCTGTAGCGCAATATACCGCTTGAGTCCAATAAGGCGTTACCCCCTCTGGCCCATCTTTAGGTAAATCTAAGGTTTTACCAAGGGATAATCCCAGCGACAAATTCATAACCAACTCAAACCCTAATACTCTAACAATGGCATCCTGCACTGACTTTACAGAGCCTGGAGCCGCATAATAAGAACTGCCAGCCCAGCTGACTACCTGCGCCGACAAACTTGGGTCGGTCTCAACAATCTTACACAATTTATTTACATCAGCATTAGGGTCCATTCTAAGGTTAATAATCGCTTGTGCGGTTTCTGGTAAAGGAGGGATCTCAAGTGTCTCTTCAATGCGTTGTTTGATACGTTTAGATGTAAAATTATCAACCGCATTATGAATCGCAAGATGATCAGCTTCTAATAAAGTTAAATCCGACTCCATAGTCAAAGAGCGAATTTCTGTACAGGTATCAATAATTTTTGAATTTTCATTACTGACCAGTTTTGATTTATCTTTTAACAACATAACATGGCGTCGCGAGCCGTTGTAAATATATAGCTCTTCAATGTCTAGCAAACGATGATCGATAAACGTCTGCATATTTAGATAATTATCTAGCGCAGGAAACTCCCCCACGTCGCAATCATGTTTAATCTTTTCAACTTTTTCAGGCATCATCGGAACAAGAGAGCGCCCGGTTAACTCACACAAAATCGATAGCTCAAAGATCGTATTGGATGCAAAAAACATTTGAACCGTGCCTTCGCTATCTTCAAGTAACACCACTTCCGCTTTTATTAATTGATTGGTATTAAAAATATCCTGACCAATATCCACACTGTGTTGTGAAACAAAAGATTCAATTGACTTTGGTGTCTCAAATTCATCATTCATAGCAGCTAAACCCATGAGTTCATACCTTAAATATTACTTATAGTTTCAGTGTAGCCAGCTAATTAGAAATACTTAAAGAAAACACAATAATGAAACATTTATTTACAAAAAAGTCCCCATAACTGCCCCCTTAGCAACCCCCCTTAACAACAGGGACATTTACCACCCCCATAAAAAAACGCCGTATACCAAGGCATACAGCGCTAGAGGAAACCATATTTTTAAATATTGATTATTGATTAACCAGACTATGTAAGTACATTTCTAAATTGGTGTAAAAACCATGTAAGTCATGATCATTTCGATCACTTGCTTGATTGGAATCTAAATTATTGTCTAACTCCCAACTGTCATCCATTCCATCAAAGTCCGCATCATTATTACGAACCACTGATGCGATGTATGGCAGCCCCCCGACATCATCTTGGCTATTTACCATATTGCCACTATGGTTGCGTATTTGATTAACAACACGAAGATCTGCTGCGTCTCGATGCAATGAACTTCCCGCATCATTCAAAACTAATTCATAAGCCTCATCAGCACTTACAGTCGGGATTTCAGGATAATTATATTTTGAGCTTTGCTCTTGATTAGCGCTGACGCCACCGAACATATCAAACCCAACATTTTGACCATCTAACGTTGAGTTTAAATTGCCATCAATTTTATTGCCCCGTTGATAAACCATCAATCCTGAATCTTTGCCATCTGCCCATACACTATCTGGCTCTGTGGCATCGCTATTTGAAATTGCGTAGTTGTTAATGTAGTTTGCATAAACCATTGAGCCTTTTGATCCATCAATCATTTCCCCACTGCGCAATCCCCAGCCATATACCACGTTATTTACATAATCAAATTGAAGATGGTAACTAATATCTAATTGATATGAACCCACTCCTGGATTTCGTCCATCGTTGTAAGCATATAAATTTCTAAATACCGAATAACCATTGCGAGTTGAATCGGAATTACCTGCTCTAAATAAAGAACCAAAACCATGTAACACTTTAGAATGATAAGAAGCGCGTAACGCCTCATAAATAAATGAATTTTGCACAGTGACATTATGCGAAGAAGTCACAGAAAACGCCTCATCCATGCTCCATGAAGTTGTAATATGATCCAATATAACATTATTAGATAACGTGACGGTTAAACCATCTGCATTATCACCTTTTAAGTCGCCATTACCTTTTGAAGGTTTACCATTGGCAGCTTTGGCATTTAAATCGGTACAACGAAAACGCATATACCGCACAATTAAATTATCCGACTCAATATGCGTTGGATAACCTGCGACAGTAATACCACCCACTGGCGCAGTTTGGCCTGCAATGGTTAAGTTGTCTTTTTTAATATTTAAAGGGGAATCTAACATGATAGTTCCCGAGATATTAAAAACTATGGTTCGAGGACCTGACGTTGAATTAATCCCTTCTCGTAAAGAGCCCGCCCCTGAATCATTTAAGTTAGTTACCACATACACATCACCACCTCGACCACCGGTTGCGTGTTTACCAAACCCATAAGCACCTGGAAAAGCAGCTTCATTTTCAATATCAAGGCCAGTTTGGGTTTGGGTTTGGGTTTGGGTTTGGGTTTGGGTTTGGGTTTGAGTGTCACTATCTGTATTGGTTGAACAATCTAAAGTGGATTGACTTGCAGACATTAATGCAGTCGATGTGAATATCATTTCATCAATATTTGCCAAACCACCCGCGCTATTAGCGGTTAATGTTACTGTATAAGTACCTGCTGAAATCATCTGATCAAACACAACGTCTTCTGTGCGCCAATTTGTCCAATTTGCATCGGTAACAAAATCCAAATTTTGCTGCATTCCAGCAATACTTAAAACAGCACTGCGATCTGTGTCCGCGCCATTAGCAAATACAATTGAAACCTCTATGGATTGAATTGTTTCAACAGTTAACTCCCATGAAAACGATGCTCCCTGTTCATTTGGACTATTTAATGCAAAGCCATTTGGTGCATTATTTCCATCTTCTTTGACAGAATCAATATCACAAAGCAGTACATTTTGCTCATCTAACGTAATCGAAAATGAATCTATGAGAGTTTCAGTTTGGGTTTGGGTTTGGGTGACAGTATTTTGCTGCGTTTGGGTTTGTGTATCACTAATTGTTTCAGTTTGATCGCTGGTTTGGGATTCTGTATTTGTTTGCGTGGCTGTATCAAACATAGTTTCAGTGTCAGTTTGACCTACAGACTCAGTAACCGTAGCCGTATCAGACACTGTTGTTGTCACAGTTTCAGTTGAATTGGTATTGGTATTGGTATTGGTATTGGTTTGAGTATTCGTTTCGATATTAGATAGCGTGTGAGTCATTGTGAGAGTTTGCACTACATCTCCAGTACTATCTGCAATCGCACCATTGGTAGATTGGTCAATGGATTCCCCCGTTAACAGCGCATTATCACAGGCACTAAGCATTAAACCAGCTGCCAATCCGATTACTAAAGTCGACTTCATCATTACTCTACCACCCATATGTTAAATAATTTATACATTATGTTACCCAAAAGTAGTTTTGTATATCGTTTATATTATTAATGTGACGTAATGGTGAAACACATAACAAAAAACCCTCAAAAGAGGGTTTTAAAAAGCAGTCGTTATTTAAGAAATGAAATTTACGAATTCACATTAGATATCCACATACATTGATAAGGTTTTAATTCAATTATTTCTTGAGTGTCGTTAATTTCATTTCCCGTTACTAAGTCCCACCAGTTGTCGGTAACAACCAAATTAATTTCTGCCAAAGTTAATGAAATCAGTTCATCTGTAATATTAAAAATACAAAAAATACTTTGTTTGCGATCCATACTTTGTCGCCAGAAACCAAACACCTGTTCATTAATATGCAAAGTAAACTGTGTAGCATTTGGATGAAATGCCTTTTGCTTGGTACGCACCTTTAACAAATGTCTCATACCATTAAATATACGATTATGATGAGTGTCATCATTTAATTTTTGAATGAGCTCTAACTCATCCCAGCGATGTCGATTGATCGATCGATTTGAATTGGTATGCTTCACTTTTTCGTAATCGTTTTGCGTGGCAATCATTGAATGAATGTAAACCCCTGGTATGCCTTCCATTGCAAACATAATCGCGTGAGCACATAAAAAACGAGCTTCATTAAAACTATCAGGGCCTTTGGTGGTTCCCTGTAGTGCGTCATACAGTGCAATGTTCATTTCATATGGACGCGTGGAGCCATCAGGTAATGTTCTTAATGATACTCTGCCGCCAAAGGATTGAATGGTTCCAACTAACTCATTAATTTCTTTATCACTTAACAACCCTTCAGCTGGACGTAAGCCAACCCCATCATGGGATGCAATAAAATTAAAATAACAGGTGCCATTTTGCGCAGGCGGCATACTCATCATCCATTGTTTTAAATAACGATTATTACCGGTTAATAATGTATTTATTAATAATGGTGGCAACGAAAAATTATAAATACAATGGGCTTCATTAGCATTACCAAAATACGCAAGGTTTTCACGATTAGGTATATTTGTTTCTGTGATAATAATCGCATTTGGCGCAACATGTTCAATGAGTGTTCTAAATAATCGAACGGCCTCGTGAGTTTCTTCTAAATTGATACAACTGGTTCCTGGTTTTTTCCATAAAAAAGCGACCGCATCCAAACGAAATACTTTTACGCCCTGACGAATATAAAACGCAATAATATTAACCATTTCATTTAATACATTTGGGTTTTGAAAATTCAAATCCACTTGGTCATGACTAAACGTACACCAAACAAATTTTTCGCCTTTTTTGGTTTTGGCTAATTTTAATAATTCTGAAGTTCTCGGTCTGACTACTTGAGTTAAGTCCCAATTAGGGTCCCCAGGCATAAAATAATCATGCCCTATGCCTTTTCCTTTTTTAAAATTGGCATACCATAAACTTCTTGATGAGCAGTGATTGATCACTAAATCTGCCATTAAATTATAGTCTTTCGCAATGGCATTCACATCCGACCATTCTCCTAAAGATTCATTGACACTAACGTAATTAATCACCGAAAAACCATCATCCGAGCTATAAGGATAAAAAGGCAAAATATGTACAGAATTAATGGTCGGCGCAATATAATCATTTAAAAAACGATGCAAAGTATGTAATGGTTTTTCTAACACATTATGCTGCGAATCGTATTGAGTAATGCTGTCTCCATAAGTAATTAAAATTGCATCCTTTTCTGTCCATAAATTTTTATGAGGTTCAGGTTGTTGTAAATCTGAGTATTGGGTGATGGTTTCAACTAACATTTTCGAAAAATCAAGATAGCTAATATTTAACTCAACTTCAGCGTAAATGAATTCAAGTTGTTGTTGGACCCGTTGTAACAAGTTATCTTTTATACTCATAATATTTACCTTACTGTTTATATGAAGGGATCCACTATTGAGTTGCTTTCAATAGTGAACACTAATTAGCCTTGCATAAATTCTTGATTATCTAATTCTACAGCCTCTAATAACTGTTCAAATACATCAGGCATCGCACTTTGCACGCGACTCCAACTTGGAATAAATGGTGTTTCCATTGGGTGTTCTAAAAAGTGTTTACCTGCAGTCATGATATTTTGTGCAAACATTTCTACAGCTTTTTCTTCTTGATGAATATCAATTTTTAAACCATTCATAATGGCATCATTGTTATAGGTTTCTATAAAGTCTAATGCGATTCTAAAATACGTCGCCTTTAAAGAGCGAAAAGTTTCAGTCGTAAAACACTCCCCTTGAGTGGCCAGTTTTCTAAATAATGCTTTGGTGATATCAATGGACATTTTTGACAAACCTGCAGCCTGATCATCTAACGATAACTTTTGATGTTTATGATCATAATTATCTGCAATATCCACCTGACACAAACGATTATTAGAATAATTTCGATGCATTTCAGATAACACACCAATTTCTAATCCCCAATCACTTGGAATACGAATATCTTGTAATACATCGCGTCTAAATGAAAATTCGCCGGCTAAGGCATATCTAAAGCTGTCCATAAATTCTAAATAAGGACGATCACCTAATACTCGTTTAAAAGAACGTAATAACGGTGTGACTAATAATCGAGACACACGTCCATTTAATTTTCCGTCGGATACTCGAGCATAAAACCCTTTACAAAATTCATAGTTAAATCTTGGATTAGCAACGGGGTAAATCAATCGCGCTAATAATTCACGATCATAAGTGACGATATCACAATCGTGTAGTGCAACTGATTCTCCACGGCCAGAAGCCAAAACGTATCCCATGCAATACCAAACGTTTCTGCCTTTACCCATTTCTTTGGGTGCAACACCTAGTGCTTGTAATTTAGCGTCCAATGCTTTTAATCTTGGTCCATCATTCCAAAGTACTCGATGATGTTGTGGTAATTTTTTAAAGAATTTCAAAGCATGTTCGTATTGAGCTTGATCTGCTCGATCCAAACCAATCACAATTTCATTTAAATACGGCACATCTTTTAAATGATTCACAATATTAGGTAACGCATCGCCTTCTAACTCTGAAAAAAGTGAGGGTAAAATTAACGACATTGGCCGTTTTTCTGAAAATCCAACTAACTCTTTTTCTACTTCTTCAAGTGGGCGTTTTGATAAATTATGTAGCGTAGTAATAATACCGTTTTGATAAAAATCAGCCATAATATGGATCCCTTATAAATAATCAGTTTGAATAATCGGCCCAAGAATTTCATTCCAACCAGCTGGACCAAACAATGTACTGGTGAACGTATTTACTGCCTTTTTCACAACTAAAGGAGTTTTATTTCTATTTGAAATAACGATACTTGTATCTGCAATTTCTAACATCGCCAAATCGTTATTACTGTCTCCTAATGCGATCGTGCTGTAATCTAATTGGTTATTAATTTTAAAAACATTAACCATTTCTTTTAAAGCCACACCTTTATTACAACCATTAGTCACATGAATAAATCGACCACCAACTAATACATGACACCCCATATTTTCTAACATTTCCAATAGAAATTTTAAATCACTTTCCTCTCCATCAAAATAAATTGGGTCACTATATAAGCGCTTTTTTGCTTTTGATGATTCTATCAAACTCAAACCAGTTAATTCACTGACTCGTTGTGGCGTCATAGTTGAAAAACGCTCCAATTTTGTATTTATTTGAAATTCAATGTCTTTAAATATCTCATTCCAATATTGAATGGGCTTACTTAATTCCAATACGTAATGGTTTTCATATTCAATGACGTGATCAGGAATCACATCAAAATAATCCAATTCAAAAAAAATCGCAGCGCCATTTTCAACTATAAATGGGTCTTTTATTTTTAATTGCTCTCTTATTTCAATAATTTCATCAAAGGTTTTACTACTATTAATAATAATTGGTATGTTTTTTTTATTTAAAATATCTAGCGTTGGAATGGCATCTGAAAAACTGTACGTGTCATGATCTAACAACGTACCATCCAAATCCGTAAATACTAGAGTGTGATTTGCACTTATCGCCATATTTAAACCACCGTTTGTCTATTTTTTTGTACAGTTGTTATTTCACGATTTTCATCCAATTCAAAACAATAATCCGCAATACTAGGTAATGTTTTAAACCCATGGGTAGTTAAACGTTCAAAAAATTGAATAAATCTTGTTACCTGTTCATCATTCATAATTTTGGATTTATCCATATCATTTGCATTTTTTAATTTCACTCTTAATTTATCTTCCTGCTCTTTTCTCCATCGATAAACAGTATCAAAATTGGGTGCTTTTAAAACTACCCAATGCTGGATTAACTCATAAATTATTTGATAATCTTGTTTAATCGCATCATTTACATAGTTGCGCCATAACCTATGGGCGTCTTCATTTTTTTCTAAAGTATTGATTGGTTCTTGTAATTCCAAATCCGTTTGAGCGTCAACCCCTAAGCACCAACCTTCAATTATTATAAAATCAACAGGATCTTTTATATGCGTCCAGTTTTCTTTTGGCTCGACATCATCTTTAGCTTTATTAAATTTAGGAATAGAAACAGGTTGATTAAATTTCAATTGATTAAGCACAAACTGTAATAAAGCAACGTTATGAGTTCCTGGCACACCGCGTACAGACAATAATGGATGAATATTTTTTCCATTTTTTTGTCTAATTTCTTGTGTAAGATAAAAATCATCCAACGAGAAAACAACGGCTTTATAATGCGTTTGGTCCTCAATATATGCCCCAATAAAATCAGAAATAGTAGACTTACCAGATCCTTGACATCCATTTATCCCAATTATTAATGGTTCAGATTGTGAATTATATTCTTTCTGATTGATAAACGATTTAATCATAGAGACGTAATGTTTTTGCGCTTTATCAATATAAGCTTGGTCTAATTTATGTTTTTGAATAAATTGTTCACATACCGCTTTACTTAACATCTGGCTTCTTACCTTCATCAGTGGGTTCAAAACTTAAAAAACTCTCATATGAAAGGTTTGCAAGATTCAAACCATTACTAATTAATTTCTTTTTCATTTTTTTTACAAAGCTGTCAACGCCACATACATAGACGTTTTTTTCTGATAAATTTTTAATTTTTTCTTGCACGTATTGATACACATCTTGCTTGCACGCCCCTATTCCTGAGCTATATTGAGTAATTAAATGCAATTTGATGTTTGAATATTTTTTCAATAATACCTGTAAGTCTTTCGCTAAATACAAATCTTTATATCGCATGGCTGCGTACACTATTTGAATGTCTTTTTTATGCCCATTTATAATAGCATCTTGCACAATGCCATATATTGGTGCAATTCCAGTTCCTGTTGCAATTAACAACATATCCCTATTTTCTTTTTTATACACACAATCCCCCATTGGCCCTTGTACACCAATTTTATGCCCAACCCATACATCGTTTTTAATCCATTGACTGAATACTCCGTTTTTTAATATTCGAATATGCAACTCAATAAAATCATGGTAAATGGGGTGACTGACGATTGAATATGAACGCGCGATTTGAGCGTTTTTATAGAGTGTCACGTATTGACCTGTTATGTATTCAAATGGGGCTTTTAAACGAATGCGCACCACATTGTCATTTAGAAATACTTTATCGATAACGATCGCTTCAATTTGCTTTCCATTTGCACTTACAGGAGTAATTGTTGTATTAGATAATGGTTTAAATTGACAACTTAACACATAGCCTAGGGATTTTTGTGTATCATTAACGCCATACTGTGAGCTTTTTAATGAGTCGTTTGTTGATTTAACACTGACTAAGCAACTTTGGCATTTTCCTGCCTTGCACCCACATGGTACATCAAAACCATTTCGCAATAACCCATCTAATAAAGTTTCCCCTATTTTCAGTTCAACATCTAAATTTTGATAATGTATGATTGTCATTAACGCTCCTTATTTTCAATTTTTTGTGTAGGCAAACCACTTTTTAAATTTCCAGCATTATTGGCAGATATTTTTGAAGGATTAATATCGCCATACAACTTAAATTTTAACTGCTGCCAAAAACTGAGTTTTTTCTGTTTGGTAAAACTTTTTTTTACCTGATGCTCACCTTCCCACTGACCATATCCAATCACACCAATAATATTATTTCTTTTTAATACTATTTTTCGATATACGTTTTTATTTTTAAATATTAAAACTTTAATTAATGGATTTTTTTCAATATTGGTTACCTGGCCAAAACTAAAAATGTTTTGATCGATTACATTTATCTTATTCACAACAAATGAACCTCGATAATTAGTTTTTCCTGTAATGATTGAATTAGCTGCAACCATTGCTTGTTCATAACCTGGATGAACAACTGAGTAAACTTTTCCTCGATGCTCACTGCATTCACCAATGGCAAAAATCGATTGATTTGAAGCTATTAATTGATCATTCACAATAATGCCTTTACCTACACCTAAATTTGCATTCCTAGCTAATTCAATATTGGGTTTAATCCCTGTACATAAAATGACGGTATCGCAGCGGATTATTTTATTACCAAATAAACGAACACTCTCAACATACTCAGAGCCAATAATTTCTCTCACTCCCGAGCAAACAATGACATCAATATTACATTTTTGTAGTTCATTTCTCAGTAAGTTGGCAGCATACTCATCCAAATGATGATTCATTAGGTGCGAACCCTGTTGGATTAGAGTAATTTTAGTATTAAATTTAGTAAGAGATTTTGCGGTTTCAATTCCTAGCATGCCACCACCTGCTACCACTATATGTCGCGATCGAGCGATTCGTGAAAATAAATGTTCAGCATCTTTTAAATTTCGAAACGTATAAACCCCACAAAGATTAACCCCTGAAATATTTGGCACATGAGTCCTTGCACCTGTGGCAATTACTAAGTGATCATATTTATGAGTGTCGCCTAAAATATCAATAACTTGATTATTTCTCTTATCGATTTTTTCAATTTTTATATGACTTAATTTAAAACGTGAATAATTTAAAAGATCAGACATATCAATTTCAATTGATTCTCGTGAAGTTTGACCGGCTAACCAAGACGATAATTTGGTTCGATTATAAGGTTCAAACGGCTCATTTGAAAAAATATGAATGTCATATTTATCTGATCGTTGCAATAACTCACAACAAAATTTTATGCCTACTGGGCCAGCACCAATTACAATTATTTTTTTAATATAATCAGCTTTTTCTTCCTTTAACACATGATAAGTTGATAACGGATGCTCGCTCATTTAGCTGCCTATTGTTTAAAAATCATTAAGCAACTTTACGTTGTTTTTCATATAAGAAACGTAATACTTCTGCTCTTAATTGATTGTAATGTGGATCGCTTGCTAATTCTAAACGGCTTCTTGGTCTCTCTAAATCCACATGTAAAATTTCACCAATAGTAGCAGCAGGCCCATTTGTCATCATCACAATACGGTCAGATAATAAAACAGCTTCATCTACATCATGAGTAATCATAATTACTGTATTATTTAATTCAGCTTGAATTTCCATTAACGAGTCTTGCATATGAGCACGGGTTAACGCATCAAGTGCACCAAATGGTTCATCCATTAATAGAATATCAGGCTGCATAGCTAAGGCTCTTGCAATACCCACTCGCTGCTTCATACCGCCGGATATTTCATCCGGACGTTTGTGCATGGCATGATCCATATGTACTAATTTTAAATTATGTTCAATCCATTCCTTTTTTTCTGCTTTTGATTTCTCTTTACCAAAAACCTGATCAACGGCTAATTCAACATTTTGAAAAGCACTTAGCCATGGTAGCAATGAATGATTTTGAAACACAACAGCACGCTCAGGACCTGGCTCTGTAACTTCTTTACCATTTAAAATCACACCTCCTTTTGTCGCTTGATAAAGTCCGGCAACCACATTTAACACGGTTGATTTACCACAACCTGAGTGTCCAATTAATGAAACGAACTCTCCTTTTTTTAATTTTAATGAAACATCTTTTAACGCTGTAAAATCACCATTGGGTGTTGGAAAAGTCATATCGATATCACTGATATCTAAAATAATATCACTTACTTTATTTGGGGTAGTGCTTGGAGTCGTGCTTGGAGTCGTGCTTGGAGTCGTGCTTGGAGTCGTGCTTAAAATATCATTCATAAGATTCACCTAATTAGTTTGCTGTACTTTTATCCCAAGAGAAAAAGCGTTGAAGTTGAAGCATTGCGCGGTCAAGTAAAAAGCCTATAAACCCAATAACAAATACTGCTGTCATGATTCTTGCCAATGAATTTGAGCTGCCATTTTGGAATTCATCCCAAACAAACTTTCCAAGCCCTGGGTTTTGCGCCAACATTTCTGCGGCAATTAACACCATCCAAGCAATACCCAAAGATAAACGCATACCCGTAAAAATCATTGGAATGGAGGCAGGTAATACTATTTTTTGAACGTGTTTTAAAGCAGGTAAACGCAATACTTTACTGACATTCACTAAATCTTGATCAATACTTGAAACACCCACAGCTGTGTTAATGACCATTGGCCAAATACAGCATAATGTCACTGTAATCATCGAAACAATAAATGATTTTGCAAACATCGGATCATCACTTACATACAATGCGCTCACTACAATGGTTACCAATGGCAGCCATGCCAGCGGTGATACTGGTTTAAATACTTGAATAATTGGATCCACACCATTTCTTATAAATTTGTTCAGTCCGATTGCAATACCTAGAGGCACAGCGATAATAGCCCCAACTAAAAAACCACTCATAACGGTAATTAAACTTGTAAATATTTGATCAATAAATGTTTCTTTACCAGGGTAACTTCTTGTTTTTATCTCATAACTTGGATCTTTTGCTAACCGTTCATTATTTCTCGTTTCTTGGCGCACCATAAATGCGTCTTCTTTTTGGCGTTCAGTTTTATGCTCTTCATATAATGAACTGAATTGTTCCATTACAGCACTAGGCCCTGGAAATTTCCCCAAGGACGTATTGATATTGGATGCCGCAGCAGACCAAACCAATAAAAAAATTAATATTCCAATACATGGCGCTAAAATAGCTTTAATAATTGACGGTGTATTACGATCTAACGCTTTAAACCAATCAGCAATTCTTTGCTTTTTAGGTGTCTCAATTATTGTTTCAGTTGTCATGATAAATATCTAACCTCTTATTTGAATCGTTATTTCCAGTACATTTCTAGTAATTAAGATTCGATTTACATCTTATAAATAAAGCAGCAGCATTTTTCCGGGCAGGTTAAACGCTACTGCTTAAAGCCTTTGACACTTATTATTAATGCTTCCATTAATTCTTCTATTAATTAATAAGTGTCATTTTTATTTAAAGTTTGTCCCCTTGTTTTAAACCAATACTGAATTTATTGATGTAAGCGTTAGGAGTTTTACCATCATAAACAATGTCATCAATGAAATGTTTTTGAGGGTCACGGTAACCATCTTCAGTTTTAAAATCAGGAAATTCAGATGCTTTTGCTAACCCTTCATCTATTAAAGATTGTGCAGCTAACTCATATAGATCAGGACGGTACACTTGTTTTGCTAAATCGTCGTACCATTGATCAGACTTATCTTCAGATATTTGCCCCCAACGACGCATTTGAGTTAAGTACCAAACTGCATCAGAATAATATGGGTAAGTTGCGTTATAACGGAAAAACACATTGAAATCAGGTACTGAACGCTTATCACCTTTTTCATATTCAAATGTGCCTGTCATTGAATTTGCAATCACTTCGTAATCTGCACCCACGTAATTTGATTGCGATAAAATTTTAACAGCCGCTGGGCGATTTTTATTATTTTCAGCATCCAACCACATTGCCGCACGAATTAATGCACGTGTTAAACGAATCGTTGTATTTGGGTATTTTTCAGCAAACTCTTCTGTGATTCCGAAAACTTTTTCTGGATTGTTTTTCCAGATTTCGTAATCCGTAACAACTGGAACACCGATACCTTTAAATACAGCTTGCTGATTCCAAGGTTCTCCCACGCAGTAACCATAAATAGTTCCAGCTTCTAAAGTGGCAGGCATTTGTGGCGGTGGTGTGACAGATAAAAATGCATCTGCACTAATTTTTCCTGAAGTATCACCATTATGTGGCGCATAAAAACCAGGGTGAATTCCACCTGCTGCTAACCAATAACGTAACTCGTAGTTATGTGTGGATACAGGAAATACCATACCCATATTAAATGGCTTTCCTTCATCTTTATATTTTTCAATAACCGGTTTTAATGAATCTGCCTTAATAGGATGAACCGGTTTTCCGTCTGCTTGCTTAGGAATATTTGGTAACATTTGTGCCCAAATATCATTAGATACTGTAATTGCATTACCGTTTAAATCCATTGAAAACGGCGTAATAATATTAGCTTTCGTACCATAACCCATCGTTGCAGCAATTGGCTGTCCTGCTAACATATGTGCACCATCTAAACGACCATCGATCACACCATCTAGCAATACTTTCCAGTTAGCTTGCGCCTCAATCGTCACATACAAACCCTCTTCTTCAAAGTATCCATTTTCATAGGCAATGGCAATTGGAGCCATATCGGTCAGTTTAATAAAACCAAATGTTAGCTCCTCTTTTTCTGGGTATCCTAATTCTGCATTTGCATTGAATGACACACTCACTGCTGCACCTAATAAAACTGTTTGTATCGGTTTTAACCACTTCATGGTATTTCCTCGTTATTTAATTTTTTAATTGATGGCTTTTTTTAGCCAAAAAAAAACGCCTATTCGCCCACTTCAATTAAGAAGTAACGAATAAGCGTCTTTGCTTGTTACAAAACGACTTCGTTTTGCTTTTGACCTTTCTATCGCCATTGATAAAAAAGTAGAATTTTTCAAATCTCATATACAAAAGCATTTACTATGCCAAGTTAAATTAAAAACATTATAAACAGCCTATAACAGCCATATTTAAAGGGTTATAGCGTATAATATTTTAAAACCTTCTAATTATTTAGAATTTTAAAGCGCTAAAAACAATAAAAAAATGAATCGAGTTTCATTTTGGTGCGCTAAAAAAGTGCACCTCCTCTTAAATCCTGACAAGCGTCTCTTTTTGATATCACTCAAGACTTTTCAATAAGACTTAATTGGAATCCATTTCCTAAATCCTATTCATTAATTGAAATAAAATTGAGAAGGATTTATACCTTGAAGTAATTGATAAGGAAGGTCGTGCAATGATTGTTGAGAATATTGCTTACAACCCGCCAGCTGTTGTTTCTATTAAAATGATTAAAGGCCCTTGGTTCCCTGTAGTGTATTGTAGTGACATCAAATTTTGTTTTTTTGAATCATTGGGTTAGTTTTTCGAATGAATCCGGAACCTACATAAAAGATTATTTTTTACACTGTAGGCTCGGGATTCATTGTGAGGGTTTTTATAAATTTTGTTTTTTGAATCATTGGGTTAGTTTTTTTCCGAATGAATCCGGAACCTACATAAAAGATTATTTTCAACACTGTAGGCTCGGGATTCATTCCGAGGGTTTCAACAAATTTTTTTTGAATGATCTGGATAGTTTTTCCGAATAAATCCGGAACCTACAGAAAAGATTATTTTCTACACTGTAGGCTCGGGATTCATTGTGAGTTTTTTTACAAATTTTGTTTTTTGAATGATTGGCTTAGTTTTTCCGAATACATCCGGAACCTACATAAAATATGAACTAAAAAGGACAGGCTAATTAAAATAATTTGACAACCCTCACAATCGATCTATCATTTTATAAATATAAAGACAACATAATTCAAATGGATTGAATTTGTTGTCATTTGATTAATCAATTAGGAATCAACATGACAAAAGCGAGAAAACGCCTAGTAAATTATACTGCTACTACAAAATACTTAATTACCTGCCGTTGCGTGCGTCGCGCATTTCTGTGCGGTAAAGATGAGTATACCAACCAAGATTTTGAGCATCGCCGTGCATGGGTTGAAGATATTTTATTGTAACTTCCCAGCATATTTGCAATTGATATCGCCTCATATGCAATCATGAATAACCATTATCATTTGGTGATTAGCGTGAACGTTAAACAGGCTGAGTCTTGGTCTGCTGCCGAGGTAATCAAGCGCTGGCATCAATTGTATACGGGTACGATGATATCTAGAGCGTTTTTAGATGGCTCTAAACTCAACCCACAAGAAAGTATTTTGCTAGCCGAAACCGTTGAAATTTGGCGTAATCGATTGATTAATATTGGTTGGTTTATGAAAAATATTAATGAGCCGATTTCTAGACTCTCAAATATTGAAGATAACTGCACAGGCAAATTTTGGGAGGGTCGATATAAATCAAAAGCGATTTTAGACGATGAAGGATTATTAGCCGCCATGGTTTATGTAGATTTAAATCCTGTGCGCGCTCAAATGACTAAAACACCTGAAGAATCTGAATATACATCAATCAAAAAAAGAAGTGAGTGCTTTAAAAAATCAAACCATTCTAATCTAGTAAAAGATCAACCGAATGATTTATTACCTCTTTCAAAACACTGTAAAACCCACATTCAAATTTCAACTAAGGCGTATTTAGAATTAGTAGACTGGACAGGAAAACAATGTGCAGAAAGTAAAAAAGGAAAAATCGATAGTGAATTACCCGACATATTAACTCGACTCGATTTGTCCGAAACGTTGTTTTTAAATGCGTCACTGAATATCAACAATAGCTTTGCTAACTTAATTGGCAAAGCATCCAGTATCGATCAGCATTTTTCTAAATTTGGACTCAAGCGAGCTTGTGGCTGGGTGAAATCATTAAGTGTTCTTGGGCTTTAGCTTCCTTTTTTATTATTCATACATATTTTATTAGCTTTTATTCGAATCAATAAATTTTGATTGAATTCCCTGCGCCTTCGATTTGAGCAATGCTCGATAATTGTAGCAATTCCCTCTGTGTGATCTATTTTTTAACAAATTAATTTGTTAAGGCATCATATTTTCTAAAATATGTGCCTTATTTATTTTTAGATGTCATTGGTTTTTATTTAGTTGCCTGTCCTTGTTGTTCCTTGCTTGTTGTTCCTTGTTGTTCCTGATAAAAGCTCACCTTTAACGTATTTTTGAGTTAACACTGTGCCTTTGTAAACCTTATGCCAGCGTTCGATTACCTGAAGATCGCTCAGGTTTTTAGAAGCATCAAGATCTACAAATACAACTAAATGGAAATACTTAAGAGATCCTGTCTACCCCCTTCAGGTTCGCTTTGCTCATGAAAAAATATTCCAGATATTTTATTGATTTAACATAATCGCATACGATTCTATTTTTATATTAAAGATTGTTGGCAACTCCTCTAAACGATTTTCAATCCATTCTTGCCTATGTGAATAATCCTTTTTCGTAACCGAATCCAGACCCAAAATGTAGCATCGCCTACAGCAGCGGCTTATCAGATGGTAATATGGTGTGGCCTCTAAAGATACGAGTTTCTTTCTGAAAATTGGCATAATTCTCCTTCTTAAATATTATTTTTTTGAATTAATTAATCATTTTTAAATAATTGTTTAATACGGTTATTTCGCCATCCTAGTTTTGTGACGTTTTGTTGCTTATTCAGTGTGTCTTGGTATATCTTAGTTATATCTCTTGCAAAACAAACCTAATAAATAAGCATATTAAATCCGATAAAAACACTTTGCTTTTTTATATTTCCCTTCGTACAGTATCACACAAAAAGATCCATTAATTATAAGTAAGGTACTCCATGAATGCAGATAGTTTAAGTTTATTAATTGATATCGGCGTGTCATTAGCCGTTGCTTTAATTGGGTGGGAAATAATTCCTATGAATACACCTGATGATAAAAAAGAATGGTGGAGTAAATTACAGCCAGTATTAAAATGGGGCGGCACCATTGCCACATTAATATTTACAGCTTTATTTTTCACTGAACTTGCCAGATAATTACTAAAAACACCTTGTTTTAAGTCTTTATCCCTCCATCCATAGTCACACATACAAAATTAAAAAGAACAATTATGATAAGAGAAATGACCATACACGACCATGGGTTAGTAATTGAGCTATTTTCAAACACACCTGGAGTAACTGTAAGAGAAGCGGATTCTTTTGAGAGTACT
The DNA here is from genome assembly GCF_045862395.1 of Marinicellulosiphila megalodicopiae. Taxonomy (NCBI): domain Bacteria; kingdom Pseudomonadati; phylum Pseudomonadota; class Gammaproteobacteria; order Oceanospirillales; genus Marinicellulosiphila; species Marinicellulosiphila megalodicopiae. Next base: position 984,670 of record NZ_AP023087.1, on the reverse strand, counting down.
CAGGTTTATTTAGAACGTAATCCACTTTTAAATTTTGTTAAAGTTATTGATGATAAGATTATTGGCTGTGTGATGTGCGGTCATGATGGTAGACGGGGTTATTTACAGCATTTACTTGTGTTACCTAAGTATCGAAACCAAGGCTTTGGTGAACAGTTATTGAATAGTTGTATCGATTCACTTTTGCAGCTAGGCATTCAAAAAACTCATATTTTTGTATTTAAAAGTAATTCTTTAGCTAATGCTTTTTGGCAAAACGCGGATTCAAATCCGAAGTGCATCATCTAACAAGGTAGAAAAAGAGGTCAGCTGAAGGTAAGCTCATAATCTTTTTCTCCGGCAAGAGATGAAGTGATTATGAGTATAAACCCACAGCTAACCTATGAACAAAGATGCCAGATCTACGCATTAATTAAAAGTGATTTTTCACAAAGAAAAATTGCAGAAATTATTAATGTCAATCAATCCACAATTAGTCGAGAGCTTAAACGCAACACAGGCGAACGCGGTTATCGGTACAAACAAGCACAGATATTGACTGATAATCGAAGGAAAAATGCTTGTAAACCAACAAAGATGACTAAAGAATTGATCTTAACTATAGAGACTAAAATTAGATTGGATTGGAGCCCTGAACAAATCTCAAATTGGCTTCTTAAAGATGAGGCGACACTCATCAGCCACGAAAGCATCTATATTCATATTTGGAAAGATAAGCGTGCAGGTGGTGATTTATACACACACCTTCGTCGAGTTGGAAAAAAATATGATAAACGCCGTAATGGAAAATCAACACGTGGACATATTAAAAACCGAATCAGTATTGATGATCGGCCATCCATTGTTGATTTAAAATCCCGCGTGGGTGACTGGGAGATTGATACCATAATAGGAAAAGGACACAGTGGTGCATTAGTTACTATTGTTGAGCGTAAAACAAAATTTACAGTCGCTGCACAGGTAAAAAGCAAAAGTACAAAAGATGTAACAGCGGCAACAATTAGGCTACTAGAACCTTACAAAGACCTTGTTCACACGATTACAGCAGATAATGGAAAAGAGTTTTCTGGACATGAAGAAATTAGTAAAGCACTTAACGCAGAAATTTATTTTGCGCACCCATATAGTTCCTGGGAAAGAGGGTTGAATGAAAATACAAATGGATTAATTCGCCAGTATTTTCCAAAATTCACTGACTTTAAAACTGTTAAGCAGCAAGAGGTAGATTGTGCGATTAAAAAAATAAATACAAGGCCAAGAAAAATACTGAATTATGAAACGCCATATGATTTAATGCATGAATATCAAGCAGCATTCGCTGCATAGATTTTGATGCACTTCGGATTTGAATCCGCGAAATAAAGGCTGGGAGTTACGTGATGATTTAAATATGTACTCACTTAATCAAAGCGATAATATCAATGCTTAACTCGTTATTGAACTGATATTAAAGCTTAATAGTCAGTGAAATTATTTTCACTGACTATTCTTTGGTTTTTTTAATTCAATATCACTTTAATGTTATTAGACAATTCAATTGCTTTTTTTACTGCTGATTCAATGGTTTCATTTTTATGCAGCACAACCGCTAATCGTCTTGGTCCATTTATTTCTGGTTTTGCAAATAATCGAACTTGGGTATTCGGTTCGCTTAATACATTTTGCACACCTTCAAACTCAATGTCTTTGCTAATGCCTTTTGCTAATACGACGGCTGACGCACAGTTTCCTAATTGTTCAATATAGGTGATCGGCAAATTTAAAATAGCTCGTACATGTAAAGCAAACTCTGACTGGTTTTGTGAAATGAGTGTCACCAAACCTGTGTCATGTGGCCTTGGTGATAATTCTGAAAAAATCACTTCCGTACCTTTTACAAAAAACTCGACACCAAACAATCCAAATCCGCCAAGTTCTAATACGACTTTTTCGGCCATTTGTTTCGCTGCTAATAAAGCTTGCTCGCTCATTTCGGCTGGTTGCCAAGATTCTTGATAATCACCATTTTCTTGCCTGTGCCCAATAGGTGCGCAAAAATGAATGCCGTCAATAGCGTTTATAGTGAGTAAAGTAATTTCATAATCAAAATCAACAAACCCTTCTACAATGACTCGACCTTTTCCTGCGCGCCCACCCTCTTGCGCGTAGTCCCAAGACTGTTGAATGTCATCGACTGATTTGATCACTGACTGTCCTTTACCTGATGAACTCATAATAGGTTTAACCACACAGGGTATGCCAATTTCATTGACTGCAAATTGGAATTGTTCAACGGTTTCACAAAATTGATAATTTGAGGTTTGGATATTTAAAGTTTCACTGACTAAACGACGAATACCTTCTCGGTTCATGGTTAAGTGCACGGCTTTTGCGCTAGGTACAACGTTAAAACCTTCTTGTTCTAGTTGAACCAATTTAGAAGTGGCGATGGCTTCAATTTCAGGCACGATAAAATCAGGTTGTTCTTGTTTAATTATCGTTTCTAATTGAGTGTCGTCTAACATATCAAACACGTAAGATCGGTGAGCCACTTGCATGGCAGGTGCGTTTTGGTAACGGTCACACGCGATCACTTCTATTCCTAATCGCTGTGCTTCAATAGCCACTTCTTTACCTAACTCGCCACTGCCTAATAGCAACATTTTTTTAGCACTTGTACATAATGCACTGCCTAATTTCACGATAAACCTCATTATTCTGTATTATAAACGTGTATTGTATGGTTTTTGATGGGATTTACGAAATGGAATTTTAACCTGTTAGATAGGTTTTTTGTTTTTAAATGACGAGAAAATGTTCAAATTTAAGCAAGCTGCTCTTTTAGTTTTAAATTTTCATCTTCCAAGTCTGCGATCGTGGTGAGCATTTCTTGAGAATCGTTGATAAGTTTTCTTAATAGTTCTTCTAATTCTTCATCCGATTCTGAACGGTCATTTTTATTTTGATTTGCAAGCTGTTCATCATCACCTGTCGAGTTTTCCTTGGTTTTTTTATTCACTTCATAACTTGCTTCAAGCTGAGATTCTAAAATTTTAATTCGATCGCGTGCGTTTTGTAATTCTGACTTTAAAGATTCAACACAACGCTCAGTGTCTTCAATATTTTTTTCAATCGTCTCAATATCTTTTTTCTGTGTTAAATGTAATTCATCTGATGTGGTTTCTTCGGTTTGACTGAGTTTTTCTTTTAACTCACTTAATGTCTCACGCTGGGCTTTTTGTAATGCATGAATGGCTTTTATATCTTTATCGTTATTTTCAGAGTTTGAATTATTTTCGTCTGCGTTGCCACTTGCTTCCAACTCAGTAATTAAAATATTGGCCGCCTCTAATTCTTTTTCCAATAACGAAACCACTACGTCTGATTGTTTGATGTAATTGTTTTGCTCAATGACTTGTTCTTGTAATGTTGAAAGTAATTCGTCGCCTTCTGGAGTCCCACTTAATCGATCAATATCCATTTTTAATCGATTAATATTTTCAAGCATATCGAATTTTTCACATTTTAATTTATAAATTTCATCTGCAAAATCTCCTTGCTTAGGAGCCTTGGCCTTTTCAATGGCAGCAGCATCTATAGATTTTAAACGTGATATTTGTGCTTCTAATTGTTCTATTTTTTGATTTTTTGTTTCAATTAATAAATTTTCTTGTTTTAAGAAATCGATCTGCCCTTGTAATTCACGAATAACAACATCTTGTTCTTTATTTATTGGGATATTTAGAATTTTAGCAATTCGCTCATTTAAATGCTGAGACTGCGCCTCGTCCATATGAGGATTTTCATCCAACATGGCTTTTACAGTTTGATACGCCACACCTAGTGCACTTAGTTGCTGATGATGATCGCCATCTAACTGCAAGATTGTATTGTCTGGGTCTTGCTCAGAAAGGTCTATATTTAGCGTTGTATCATTTTGGGCTTCAGCCAATTGAGCTAATAATTTTTTATTCTGTATTAACAGTGATTGGTTGGCTTGACGGATTTCTTTTTTTTCTTTTTTTTGATAAATTTTAAGCAATAAATTATACAAACGGCTTTTATAAAAAAGAAAGCCGCCGATCACAAGCAGTCCAAGTAAGGACTCAAATGTAATAAAGAGTACAAGTTTACTGATATACATAAATTAACAATTATTAGGATCCTTTGTTCAGTATGGACAAAAATCCTAATAATTCAAAAAACTGTGCTTAATTTATATACTTTATTATAATATTTCTTGTGAATTACTTAACTCATCCATTTGCTGAAAGGCGATTCGCTGTGCATTCAGTTTATTTAATAAGAAGTTTGCATGATCCATATATTCTGCTAAATATTTTTTATTAATAGGTTCTGCTTTCGGTAATTTAACAGTTTCAGGGTTTTGATGAACGCCATTTACGCGAAATTCATAATGTAAATGATACCCAGTTGCAGTACCAGATTTACCAACAAATCCTATCACATCGCCCTGAGACACCTTTGTTCCAACTCGCATGCCACGTTTAAAGTTTTTCATATGTGCATATAAAGTCGTAATACCCTGCTGATGCTGAATGATAATCGCATTGCCATATCCACCTTTTACACCTGCAAATATTATTTTACCGTCGCCGCTTGCTTTTATAGATGTACCAGAAGGTGCGGCATAATCTGTCCCTGTATGACGCTTATAGGTTTGATGAACGGGGTGAAAACGCTTTTTACTGAAACTTGAAGAAACTCTGCTTGCATCAACCGGTGTACGTAAAAATGATTTTTTCATACTTTTTCCGTCTTGATTATAATAATCCGTGCGTCCTGAAGAATCTGTAAATAACGTCGCTTGAAATAGCTCATCTTTATTAAAAAACTGCGATGCGATTACGGTGCCATTTCCGTAAGACTCACCATTAATATATTCTTGCTCATAAAGCACACTTAAATGATCGCCCTGCCTTAAGTCTTGACCAAAATCGATATCCCAACCAAATATATGCATAATTTGCGCAGTTAAATTGGCATTTATGCCTGCTTTTTCAGCAGAACCAAATAACGACAATTCAATTGCTGCGGATTTGAAGTGGGTTTTTATCTCTGATTTAGCCACGCGCTGTTCTATACCATATTTTTTTTCTACAATCCCTGTAATAACCACTGAGTATTTTGCATCATGCACCAAATGCACTTGAGCAATGTCTTCATTTTCATCAAAATGAAATTCTATTTTTTCACCGGGCTTGATCGGCGTAATGGTTTGTTTTATCGATTTATTATTCAGAAGATTCATCATTAAACGCACTCCTGCCCCAGAGCGTTCAAAAATATGCGAAAGGGTATCTTCTTTTTTTACAGTAATAATAATCGGAGCTTTAACAGGTTTAGGGACAGTGGCTAATTCTATATCGGTATTTTGATGTAAGTCATTTTGAAGTTTTTTCACTTCAATGGGATTAATTTTTGCAAAATCAGGCTCTGATTCTATCGAGTTTGTCTCATTAACGGTTGCTTGAACATTACTATAAAACTCAACTTTAGAATTCACTTGGAATGGCTGTTGAGTAGGTACAACTTTAATAACAACTAAGTTGGGTTCAGATGATGGCCAAATAATCACTAAAAATATGATCACAATCGTAATTAAAATAGCTAATGTATGAATCTTAGGGAATGCTTTACTAGTCATGTAAACAAATGTAACTCCAATTTTGTGGGGCAAGTATAACAAAAACCACTTTAAAATCATGACGTTGTGTTTGATTTTTATGAATTTTTCTTATTAGTTTTGTCAAAAAATACGTTTTTTGTGTTTGTATTGCTATAATGCGCGGCTTTCCTCATCGATGAGGATAACTAATTTATCTAAGACGCTGGTGAAATTAAAGACTGTATTTTCTTTAATATCAACGTCGTTTTTATCGTGTCTTGTGTTAAATAATGTAAATCAAGACCCATATAAGTCACTTCAGATCCAAAAAGGTTGCGTATGTCTGTGCAAAATATTGATAAAGCTCTCGCTCAAATTAAACGCGGAAGCGAAGAAATACTATTAGAAGAAGAATTAATTGAACGTTTGCAATCAGGCAAACCTTTAAAAATTAAAGCAGGTTTTGATCCTACGGCTAAAGATTTGCATCTTGGTCATACGGTTTTAATCAATAAATTGCGTCAGTTTCAAGAATTAGGTCACGAAGTGATTTTCTTGATTGGTGATTTCACTGCGATGATTGGTGACCCGACGGGTAAAAGTGCGACGCGCCCACCTTTAACTACCGAGCAAGTCGCTGAAAACGCTAAAACCTATACTGAGCAAGTCTTCAAAATTTTAGACGAGTCTAAAACTACCGTTCGTTTTAACTCAGAATGGATGGGTAAAAAATCAGCCGCTGATATGATTGCTTTGGCTGCAAAGTACAACGTTGCGCGCATGTTAGAGCGTGATGATTTCAAAAAACGTTATAAAAACGGTCAGTCCATTGCGATTCATGAATTTTTATACCCGTTGATTCAAGGTTACGATTCTGTTGCATTAGAGTCTGATGTTGAACTTGGCGGAACGGATCAAAAATTCAACTTATTAGTGGGTCGTGAATTACAAAAACAAAGTGGTATGAAACCCCAAACGGTTTTGATGATGCCACTTTTAGAAGGCCTAGACGGCGTTCAAAAAATGTCGAAGTCATTAGATAACTACATTGGTATTACTGACGCTCCTGGTGTGATGTACCAAAAATTATTGTCGTTACCTGACGCGATGATTCGTCGTTATTTTGAATTATTAAGCTTTAAAACATTAGAAGAAATTGATGAATTAATGGCAAAAATTGAAAATGGCGAAAACCCTCAAGAAGTTAAAAAAGTATTGGCCTTTGAATTAATTGAGCGTTTTCATGACACGCAAGCCGCGCAAAATGCCCATAAAGGCAGTGGTAATATTATTCAAGACGGTGAAATTCCAGATGATATTGCGCAAGTTACATTAGACTTAGATGGCGCTGAAGATTTAGCGATTACCTATGTGATCAATCAAGCCAAGTTAGTTAAAAATGGCGCAGCTGGTAAAGATATGCTTAAAAATGGTCGCGTTAAAATTGACCAAGAAGTGGTGAGCATTTCTCATAAAGTGGCAGCGGGTACATATATTATCCAAGCTGGCAAAAAAAGCATCGCTAAAGTAACGGTTGCTTAAGTTATGCAAATTCAGCAATGGTTGGCAAAAGCACACACGCAAATTCAATCCGATAGCGCGATGCTTGACGCCAAACTGTTGCTTAGTTTTGTTTTAAATAAAAGCACGACTTATTTGTTTACTTGGCCCGAACAAACAATCAGCGAGACGGATCTTGCAAAAGCAGAAGAGGTATTACAACAACGCATCAAAGGTTTGCCTATTGCCTATATTTTAGGTCAGCAAGAGTTTTTCTCTTTGCCTTTTTACTGCAACGCCTCTACGTTAATTCCCCGCCCTGATACTGAATGTTTAATTGAATTTTGTTTAAATGAATTTGACCCTAAAAGCTCAAAAACCATTGTCGATTTAGGTACAGGAACCGGCGCGATCGCGATCACTCTTAAGAGCGAATTTGAGAACTGGACGGTGAATGCCGTTGATGTTCAAAAAGGCGCCTGTGAATTAGCCATTAAAAATGCGCAACGTAACAAAGTTGATATTCATGTCTCTAATAGCAGTTGGTTAGATAATTTCAAAACAGACAGCTTGGATATTGTGATTTCAAACCCACCTTATATCGAAGAAAACGATCATCATTTAGATGAGGGAGATGTTCGCTTTGAGCCTAAAACCGCCCTTACATCTGGTGTTGATGGGTTAGATGATATTCGTATTATTGCAAAGCAGTCATTTGAATGCTTGATTGTTAACGGCTATTTAATTGTTGAACATGGATACAATCAAGCAAAAGCGGTTACAGATATTTTCATCCAACATGGTTTTTCTCACGTAGAAAGTTTTCAAGATTATGCTAGCAATGATCGTTTTACTGTTGGTATCAAACATACAATCGCCAGTTCTAATTAAACGGGTCGCAATCATACTCGAATTAAATTAGACTGATTTTATCTAATTTTTTGAGGTTTACATGAAACGATTAATACTAGGATTGGTTATTTCATTAGGTTTAATATGGATTTATCTGGCCACTCAAACCGATGTAGACACATCCAAAAATAACGTAGAAAAAACAAATAGCAAAATACAAACGCATTCTTTAAGCTCTATTATTTCAGATACCCTCCCTGCTAAAAATGTTGTAGACAAAATAGATATTCCCGAACAAGTACCAATAAAAATCGTTAAACAAAACGAAATCGATATAGAAGAACCTACAGCTGCACAATCCGATTCTTTCAGCATTACTTCAGAGCATACACCTACTTTTAATATTACTAATCCTAAATTAAGACAATGCCTTCAAAATAAATTATTAGTAGATGAAGGAGAACAGCCAACATTAGAGCGCATGTTGTATGTAACAAGGTTAAATTGCATTGCAGATGGGTTAGAGGGATTAGAGGATTGGACTCAAATTCATACTTTAGATTTAAAAGGAGGCGGCCTTACGGATATTTCAGCAATTAAAACCCTTGTAAACATGGAGGACTTGGTTTTATTTAAAAATAATTTAACCAATTTAGATGCGCTTGAAGATATGACTCAGTTAAAAACCTTAACTGCGAATCAAAATCAAATCCACGATGTTCGAGGCTTAACCAACTTAGATAAACTTGAATATTTAGTTTTAAAAAATAACAACATTGAATCTCTTGAAGGATTAGGGCGATTAACCTCTTTAACCCAACTGGATTTATCGTTTAACAACATCACAAATATTCGGGCATTATCAGGTTTAAATAATTTAACAAGACTGAATTTATCTAACAATAATATTCAAGATTTAACCCCACTTGCAAACTTAAGTAATCTTCGACGTTTAACAATTTCAAATAATCAAATTTCAAAATTAAATGCATTAGCTTCTTTAAATTTATTAATCTTTCTTGTCGCTGATGGTAATCAAGTTTCGCAAATGGCGCCTTTATTAAACATAAATAGTTTGAAGTTTGTGGATTTATCAAACAATCTCATATCGGATATTTCTAATTTATATACATTCACCCAAGTTGAAGTATTGTTACTGGATAATAATAAAATTGAAGATATCTCACCGTTAACCACCTTGTATCAACTTTATAATGTCGACTTATCAAACAATCCATTAAATTCTGATTGTTCAGCCCTTTCTTTTATCCTTGATAGAAAAGGCAAACTTAAATGTGAGAACGATGAGCCAATGTAAGAACTAATGTAAGAACTAATGCAAATAATTAGACGTTAAATACGTTTTTACTTCGTTGTACATTGACTTTAATTGCTGTGTGTTTTGTTCAAAATCATCATATTGGCCATTTTTAAATGATTCCTCTAATTGACCTGACAGATCGGAAAGGTCGTTCGCCCCAAGATTTCTGCTGGATGATTTCAAACTGTGCACAATTCGAATCATTAATTCTTCATCATGTGTTTCTTTAGCTGGCTGAAGTTGCTCTAACATTGAGTCAGACTCTTCAATATATTTTTCCAGCACAATGTTAAACCTTGTTTTTAATAGCCCTTGCAATGCGCTGAGCGCTTGATCATCTATTGGCGTCATAGTCATTCCCAAATTCACTTCAAATCATATAGATTTAGCATAGACCAATACTTATATAAGGCAAAACCTCATTGAATTGTCTTAAGTTAGTCTTTACCATAGCGACTTTATTTTTATAAGTGATAAAATTTTGGATTCTGATTCGGCTAAAACAGGCATTGCCTACCGCTTTCGTGGCTTTTTACCCATTGTAATTGATGTTGAAACTGCAGGGTTTAATTCGAAAACCGATGCATTATTAGAAATGGCGATGCAAACCGTCACCATGGACGAGCAAGGTTTTTTAGTACCAGGTAAAAGTATCAGCTTTAATATTGAACCTTTTGAAGGGGCAAATTTAGAAAAAGAAGCATTGGCATTTACTGGCATAGACCCCACTAACCCCCTTCGTGGTGCAGTGAGTGAGTTAGATGCATTAAAACAAATGTTTAATATCATCAGCAGCGAAGTAAAAGCAACCGGCTGCTCAAGAGCAGTGTTAGTTGGGCACAACGCTACGTTTGATCACTCTTTTGTGATGGCTGCCAGTGAGCGTTGTGGCATTAAACGTAATCCTTTTCATCCTTTTTCTACTTTTGACACATCAGCCCTTGCGGGTTTAATTTACGGACAGACCGTATTAAAAAAAGCATGCGATGAAGCTCAAATTGAATTTGAAAACTCTAAAGCGCACAGCGCTCTATATGACACTCAAAAAACATGTGAACTGTACTGCAAAATGGTGAATCGCTATAAAGAAATTGGTGGTTGGCCGATTTTACCTGAATTATCGCGTTAGTTAGTTAGATTTATACATGGTGATTGGTTAGAATCACCTTTTATTTATATTTGATGATTTTTTATACTATGGCAAATGGCTTGATTAAAAAAGTAAGTGATTGGTTTAAAAAAGCCAATATCACTCCCCCAAAAAACAATATGGAACAGCAACCAGCTGAGCCATCCCAAACTTCTTCTGATAATTTTGATGCTGAGCATAAACACTCATCACGCAAATCCTACGAGAAAAAGACTTACAAAAACCGCAATATTGAAAAGTTCGAAAGCGATGTACTAGTACAAGTTGAACGCGATGATCATGAGCTTTCAAGAAATGACATCAGTCCTAATGCGCTTAAAGTACTGCATCGTTTACAATCTAATGGATTTGAAGCCTATTTAGTTGGCGGTTGTGTACGTGACTTATTATTGGATTTGCATCCAAAAGATTTTGATGTGGTAACCAACGCAACACCCGAGCAAGTGAATCAATTATTCAGTAATTCTCGAATCATTGGACGTCGTTTTAAGCTTATTCACGTCACTTTTGGCCGTGAACTGATTGAAGTCGCTACATTTCGCGCAAACCACCAAGAAGACTCAAATCATAATCAATCTTCACGTTCTTCTGAAGGTATGTTATTGCGTGACAATGTCTACGGAACCATTGATGATGATGCAATGCGCAGAGATTTTACAATCAATGCAATGTATTACACTTCGAAAGGTTTTGTAATTCGAGCGTTACCTCAAGGCTTAGAAGATCTTAAAAACAAACAAATCCGTATGATTGGTGATGCATCAGCTCGATACCGTGAAGACCCTGTTCGCATGATTCGCGCGGTTCGTTTTGCGATTAAGCTGGGCTTTGAAATTGAACCAGAAACGGCAAACCCTATTTACGAACTTGCAGATTTGATGGCCAATATCCCCCCTGCTCGATTATTTGATGAATCCTTAAAACTTATTCTAAATGGTAAAGGACTTGAGACGTTTGAAATGCTGCTCAAGTTTGACCTATTCAGAACACTTTATCCACAGGCTCAAAAACACATTGATGACGACCCTGAAGGCTTCAACTTAAGATTGTTTAAACAAGCCTTGATCAATACCGATAAACGTATAAATTCGGGAAAATCCATAACACCTGCATTCATTTTGGCTGTATTTTTATGGCCTGAGTTACTAAAGGTGCAACAATCTTTTATCGACAAAGGCGTACCTGCTGTACCTGCTATGCACCAAGCGTGTCAAAAAGTATTAACACTTCAGGCAAAAAGCGCGAGCATTCCAAAACGTTTTTCATTCACTATGCGCGATATTTGGGACCTTCAAATGCGCTTACCCCGCAGATTTGGTAAACGTGCAGAACAAATACTAGAGCATCAAAAATTCCGTGCAGGTTTTGATTTTGTATTGTTACGCGAAGAAGCTGGTGAAGATTTAAGTGGATTAGGCGCATGGTGGCAAGAATTCCAATTTGCTGACAAAGACCGTAAACATCAAATGACCCTTGCTCTTGAGAAAGACAAAAAAAAACGCCCGCCACGTCGTAGCAAACCTAAAAAAGCATGAAAGCTTGGATAGCATTAGGCAGTAATTTAAATCAGCCTAAACAGCAAATTTTGGACGCCTGCAATGAGATCGATCAATTACCCTACACCAAGGTAATTGCAGGCTCTAAAATTTATACCTCAAGTCCTGTTGGTCCACAAGACCAAGATGATTTTGTAAATGGCTGTATTTTAATTGAAACCCAATACTCACCAATTGAATTACTTGATGCACTTCAAGCAATCGAACAATCCCACCACCGTACGCGAGATCGCCACTGGGGGCCTAGAACGTTAGATTTAGACATTATCCTTTATGATGCTATTAAATTGGATACGCAACGTTTAATTATCCCTCATCCGCTGGCTCATAAACGACTCTTTGTGCTACTCCCCCTTCAAGACTTGCAAAATAATTATCCTGTGACAAAATTAAAAAATAAAAACCTTACACACTGGATTTCCCTGATTAACGATCAAGAGATTACAACTTTAAATGAATTCCTTATTTAAAATTCTGCGCAATTCAATGCTTATTTTTTTAAATTAGACAAAAGTCACGTTTTGTAGAAAAATCAAAAAAACTTACAAATCCCACCATTGAAATTTCAAAATTACACATCATTTATGAACTATGTAGCCGATCACTAGTCTATTCTTTTATCGCTACATAGAGATTAATTTTATAAAAACAGAACTGAGTTTTGGTATGAAATTAATTTTTAAAATGATTGATAAAAGTGTTTGACTTTTTTATCAGTCGGAGTAGTTTATAAGTCAACCCACACAAAAGAGGAAAAAAATTACCACTAAAAAGACGTCAATTTTTAATTTATTATCAGAGGATTTATATATGTACACATTGAACATCAGCGGTCACCAAGTTACGGTTCCAAATGAAATCAAAGCATTAATTAAAGAGTCTATGGCAAAACTAAGCCGTTATAATGACAAAATTACAAGCGTGAACGTAACTTTTAATCTGACTAAACAAGAAACGGATAAAGTCCAAGCCGAAGCAACCATTCGGATTCCTGGCAAAGAATTTTTCGCAACCTCTGAAGCGGACAACAGCATGAGTGTCACAGTCGACAGCTTAGTGCAAAAACTTGAAAAACAATTACGTCGTTATAAAAATAAAACGAAATCAAAATCTTCAGAACGTTTTGCTGAAGACACTTCAATTGAAGATATGCAACAAGAAGAATTTAATGCCCTTGTTGATCGCGGAATAGAAGTCGAGCTTGTAAGCTCAGTCGCATAATTCCCATAATAAGCCTGAATCATTTGATTCGGGCTTTTTTAATTCTTAAATTTTTACCTCCTTTTCAAATTTCTTTTTTTAGTTTCTTCATTCAATAACAAGGTGTTTTATGGCTGACATTTCATTTGAAATTAAAAACCACATCAAGTCTTATAAAAACTGGCCAAATGAAGGTGATATTTTTAGAGATTTAACTGACATTTATCGTCACAGTGAAATCACTCAAAAATGCGTTAATCGATTATATGAGCGCTATATAAATTCCAATCTTACTCACATAGCTGTATTAGAAGCTAGAGCATTTATTTTAGGCTCGATGTTAGCTGCACGCTTAAACTTGCCCTTAATTTTAATTAGAAAACCCCATAAAATGGCAGGAGAACTCCTTCATTCCCAAAACGATTCGCATACTCGCGCATTACAGATGCACAAAAATGCTTGTAATGAGCAGGACAACGTATTGATTTTTGATGACTTAATTGCTGCAGGAAAATCCACAATGGGGGCAATTAATTTAATTAATCAAACTGGGGCAAATATTTTTGAGGTTGCATGCCTAGTTTGTTTACCTGATTTAAAAGGCGTACAAAATATTGGCACTTTAAATGTTCCAGTATTTAATTTATGCGCTTACGAAGGAATATAACTTTAAAAAATAATTTTATTTTTTTCAATATAATCAAAAACGTTTAAAAAAAAATTTAAATTATTAATTGATATTAAAAGAATGAATTTTATCGACCCTTTCACAAAAATACACACTATCTTTATAATTCAACATGTAATTTGCCTTTGTCGGCAAGTATTTTGCTAAATAATTAAAAAATCATAAAGAGCAATTTAAAATGGGAATTTGCGCTTCAGAATTACGCCATTATGTGATTAGACCCACATTAAAACAATTAGGCAATTACACATCAGGTATGGAAGAGTTACTGATGGCAACTGCCGCCCAAGAATCTGGATTAGGTTCGCACCTTAAACAAAAACACCACAGAGGCATGGGGGTGTTTCATATTGATGCGAAAACTCATGAACGTATTTGGGATGATTATTTAGCAAAAAAACCAGAACTTGCAAGTTTAGTAAGGGGGCTGGCAAGCCAGCATATGTTTCTTGAAAACCCACACAGCGAATTAGCGACGAATTTAATTTATTCTACCGCCATTGCTTGGTGTATTTATACAAGTCAAGACGCCCCGATTCCAAAACGCAAAGACATTCACGGTATTGCAAAATGCTGGCAGCATTATTTTCATGGTAGTCATGCAAGCCAGTCGGATTTTATTCGACATTATCAAGAATACATCGATAAAGATTCAATGGCCGCATGAATTAAATTTTAACAGCCAAAAAAAACCAGCAAATGCTGGTTTTTTTATACTAATAAATCTAAAAAATCGCTCGATGCAAACCTTGCCAATTAAGATCCCAATCTTGCATTGGCATTTTTTTAAATTCACTCCTAACAAATTGACTGATTCTGCCTTCCACTAAACACAGCATCAAATTAGCACAAACTGTATTTGGTAATTGAACCGATTGTTGGTCACGAATTTGTGCTTCGCGTATTACTTGCTTTAATTGCAACTCAACTCGTTCAAAAAATTGCGCGACTCTTACTCTTAAACGATCATCTTCTCCTGCTAGTGCATCACCAATTAAAATACGACACATTCCAGGATTGTTTTGAGCGAAGCCAAGCATTAAGTTTAAAATTAACTGACAGCGCACTACAGTTGAATTTTCATCCTGTAAAATAATATTAATACGTGAAAAAATACTTTCTTCAATATAGATAATTAACCCTTCAAACATTTTTGTTTTACTAGGAAAATGTCTATATAACGCAGCCTCAGAAACACCCACCTCTTTTGCCAATTTGGAAATAGTGATTCGGTTCCCAGGACTATGCTCAAGCATACGTGCAAGGCACTGTAATATTTGTTCGCGTCTTGAAATTTTACGTTCGCTCACTGCAGTCATGACACCCCCTTATATTGCTTCATTTGTTATTAATGTTCCCACACCTTGGTCTGAGAATATTTCTAACAATGTGGCGTGTGCCACTCGTCCATCAATAATATGCGCACTTTTCACAGAATTTTTAACTGCATCTAATGCACAGCCAATCTTCGGTAACATGCCGCCATAAATCGTACCATCAGCTATTAAAGCGTCCACCTGAGCAGTACTTAATCCGGTTAACACCTTACCTTCTTTGCTTTGCAAACCAGCAATGTTTGTTAATAAAATCAGTTTTTCCGCATTTAAAACTTCTGCAATTTTTCCTGCAACTAAATCGGCATTAATATTATAGGATTGTCCTTTTTCATCGACACCAATTGGTGCAACTACAGGAATATAATCTGACTTCACCAGTAAATCGATGTACGAAGTATCAATGGATTTCACTTTACCGACATGCCCTATATCAATGATTTCAGACTTTTGTAAATCAGGACTTGAGCTTGTGATGACTAATTTTTCAGCCTGAATAAACGAAGCGTCTTTACCTGTCATACCCACTGCCTTACCGCCAACTTGGTTTAGCAAACTTACTATTTCTTTATTAACCAATCCACCTAAAACCATCTCAACCACATCCATGGTTTCTGTTGTCGTCACTCGCATGCCATCAACAAATTTAGATTCAATATTTAAGCGCTCTAAGAGGTCTCCAATTTGGGGTCCGCCACCATGAACCACAACAGGGTTAATACCCACTGCTTTTAGCAATACGATATCTCTTGCAAAGCTTTGTTTAAGCTCTTCATCAATCATTGCATTACCGCCGTATTTTACAACGATGGTACAACCTGCAAATTTTTGAATGTACGGAAGCGCTTCAGATAAAACGCTTGTAAAATTTTGTGCTGCTTTTAAATCAATCGACATGATTTATACTTCTCTCTAATAAGGAAACTGTAATTTTGAATCAAGATTCAACATTTGCAGTTTGAATGTTTCTTGTATTTTGCGTAATGAACTTGGTGTATCCGCTTCAAACTTCATAATAAGTACATTTTTGGTTTGATGAGGTCTAATCAACCCCCATCCATCAGGGAAATCAACACGCAACCCATCTAATTCAATGATGGTACCGTTTGGAAATTTACCTTCTCTTGATAATCGCTCTATCAGCTCATATTTAACATTTTCAGGGACACTCAAAGGCAAATCTAACGTTGAACTGTCTTCAGGAAAAGATGCAAATATTGATTCAACGGTTTTAGAATCTTGACTGACAACTTCTAAAATTCTTGCTGCAGCATAAAGTGCATCATCAAAACCATACCACCTTTCTCTGAAGATAATGTGACCATCCATTTCACCTGCTAATAAAGCGCCTGTTTCTTTCATTTTACGTTTAATTAATGCACTGCCTGATTTAGACATAATCGCGCGACCACCATAACCCACAATTAATGCTTTAAGGCGACGTGTACTTCTGATGTCGTGAATGACAACTGAATTTGATTTACGCTGCAATAAGTTTTTAGCCAATAGCATCAACATTCTATCTGGCTGAATAATTGTACCCTCATTGGTTACCATGCCTAAACGATCTGCTTCCCCGTCAAATGCAAACCCTAAATCGGCATTATGCTCTTTTACCGCTTTTTGCAGGTCTAACATATTCTTAACATTCGTTGGGTTGGGTGTATGGTTTGGAAAATTGCCATCCACTTCGCAATGCAACTGAATCACTTCACAATCCATGGCATCAAATAATGCAGGAGCAACATTACCCGCTACACCATTACCTGCATCAACCACAACCTTGAGTTTACGTTTCACTTTTACATCACTTGAAATACGCTTTATGTAATTATTAATAATGTTATTTTGAGTGACACTGCCATTACCACTTAATAAATTTCTGGATTCAATTCGTGTATACAACGCCGCGATTTGTTCTGGAACTAAGGCTTGGCCTGCTAAAATGATTTTCATACCATTATGATTAGGAGAATGATTTCCACCTGTCACCATTACACCAGAATTCACCCCCAATATTTTAGTTGCGTAATACATTAATGGCGTTGGCACTAATCCTAAATCCAATACGTCACGACCAGACTCAGTTAACCCTAAAATTAATGCACGTGTAATTTCAGAACTTGATAATCGACCATCACGCCCAACAATAATGGTTTGCTCACCACGATCCGCAGCTTCTGACCCAATTGCCAAACCAATGATTCGCGCAATCGATGCATCTAACGTCTCACCTACTAATCCACAAATATCAAAACCATTAAATATCTCTGGGGTGACGTTTAAACCTTGATTAGGGATCGGCGCTTGATCTTGTGCGGCATCAATGCCTAACCGATCATGATCGTCACCTAAATGCAATGACATGATCGATTGTTCGGAATTATCCATATCCAAATTCATATCAGGAATCTGATCAATTTGTGCCATATCATCATCTAAATCTAACACTTCAGTGGAAGGGGTATGTGACGTATTTAAATTAGAGTTTTGGTTGGATAAATGACTAGGATTAGAAAAATCCTCAAGTGCTTGAGTTGTCTCTGAAGGTTCAGGCTTATTAGGAGTAACTTGTTGAGCGCTTTGTCTTGAAAACCTAACACGAGATAAGCTTTCTAATAACGAACTGTACAAAGCAATAGTCACTTGAGGCGTTGCTTGTTGCTGACCGGCCAATACTTTTTGCACGTAAACCGCAACCGATGCTGTTTCTTTTCGTACGATTTTCTGCAAGTTCCAAACAGGCAATACAATCGCCAATAAAATCAACAACATAGCACCAATAATAGGCAATAAATAATGGCTAGATTGTACAATTTGTGCATTTAATATTTTGTCGCTTGGTAAATAATAAAGCTTCCAATATTGCACACTTAAATCGATACCAATGGCATCACCACGAACCATCGTGCCCACTGTAGCAATGTTTTGTGATGGCTCAGACGGTCTGGACTGAACAATTTGTAACGCACTTGCATTATTAAAATTAGATTTTAAAACTTGATTAAAGTACCCCACACCAAAGGACGCAGATAACGATGCAATATGTTCACTATTTGCATTCAGAACAGGCAATACAATTAATATAACATCTCCGCCGGTTTCTCTTGGATAGAATTGTGCTGGCTCTTTACCGCCTTTTTCAACCACACGAATCATATCCGCACCAGGGTAACCAAGCTCAGGGAAGCGTCCATCATTTGGATCAGCTAAACCAGGTAACGTAACCCGTATTTGCCTAACACCTTCAATGGATTGCATTTTAATTTTTTCAAAATTTAACAATCCGTCAGTATCGGTTTTCTCAACTAACTCAACTAACTTTGCATCGCTAGCAATGGATTCAATTAATGATCGTTTAGATAGAATTTCAGCGTTAATATTACTCGCAATAGACTGACTATAAATTTTTACACTATCTTGTTGAAATTTATCGTTGATCGGTTCAATTGTGAATTTAATCAACACAACAGCAAGTACAGGTAAAATAACTAAAACAGCAACAATGGAAGGGATCAGAAAACTGAAAATACTTCGGCGCTTACTTTTTTTTATTTTTGTTTGATTATTTTCTTTAGAGTGTTTGGCCATAACTCGTCCCTTCCAATTTAATTAACAGCGCATACGGTTTCTAAAATCGTGTAGGCTAATTTTTGTTTTGTCATTTTTTTTAGTTTCATAGTTTTGTCGTGTGAAATGAGTGTCACTTGATTATCATCAGAATTGAAACCAATCCCTTCTTTTGAAACATCATTTGCCACGATCCAATCAATATTTTTTTGAACCAATTTGGTTCTAGCATATTGTTCAACATTTTGCGTTTCTGCTGCAAATCCCACACAAAATGGCTTGCTTGGTAGTTTACCTACCGTCGCCAAAATATCTGGGTTTTTAATCAATTCTAACGTTAAAATTGGCTGATCATTTTGTTTTTTAAGTTTATGCTCACTCACTTGTGAGCATGCATAGTCGGCCACTGCCGCACAGGAAATGAATATATCACACTCATTTATGATGTTCATCACTTGTTGCAACATTTGCTTAGCACTTTGCACTTTCACTAATTGAATGTTTTTCGGTGCTTCAATATTCACAGGCCCTGAAATCAATGTCACCTTTGCCCCCATTTTACTTGCAGCTTCCGCTAAGGCATAACCCATTTTTCCAGAGCTTTTATTGGAGATAAAACGCACTGGGTCGATCAACTCTTCAGTGGGACCTGCGGTAATTACCACATGTTTTGATTGCAAAAACAAAGCATCGGCAGGTTTATCATCTAATTGATCAAGCACAAATTGCGCAATTGTTTCAGGTTCACTCATTCTACCAAGTCCAACATCCCCACAAGCTTGTTCGCCAGAATCTGGACCGATTGTATGCCATCTGTGGGCATACATTTTTCGCAACTGACTTAAATTATGTTGCACCACAGGGTTTTGCCACATTAATTCATTCATAGCAGGAGCCACCCAAAGCTTTGCACGACTTGCCAAAATCACGGCATATAACAATTCAGGCGCCAAACCAGCATTTAACGTAGCAATACAATTAGCAGTGGCAGGCGCAATTAAAATCACCTCAGCCCACTTGGCCAATTCAATATGCCCCATACCCTTTTCAGCCTGTTCATCCAGCAACGTAGTATGTACTTCCTTACCCGTTAAAGCCTGTAAAGTAAGAGGCGAAATAAATTCACAAGCATTTTGAGTCATAATCACTCGTACATCATGCCCCTGCTTAACTAACAATCTTGCCAATACAGCACTTTTATAAGCGGCAATGCCACCTGTAATCGCTAAAATAATTCTCATAACATGATACAACCTGTAAAAACAGCAAGTGTACCGATGTGACCTTAAAAAGTGAATCTTTGGCTATACTGTTGTTTACTCTTTTAAAATAGATAAGGAATTGACATGCCCATTAATCAATGGCCACTACACCAAAGACCTAGAGAAAAACTCATCCATCACGGAAGCCACAGCTTGTCCGATGCGGAATTGCTCGCAATATTTTTACGCACAGGCACTAAGGGCTGTAATGCTGTAGAGCTTGCAGAACAGCTGATCAATCACTTTGAAGATTTACATGGATTACTCAGCGCCGATTTAGACACATTTTGCCAAGCAAAAGGTTTAGGCGTTGCTAAATTTGCTCAACTACAAGCAGTGCTTGAAATGGCCAGTCGATTTTTTGAAAGCAAATGCAAACAAACCGAATCTTTCACAAAATCGGAAGACAGCAAACAATTTTTAATTAGCAAACTAGGATTATTACCCCATGAAGTTTTTAGTTGCTTATACCTAAATAACCAAAATCAATTAATTAAATACCAAGAAATTTTTCGCGGAACCATCAACGCCTCGGCAGTTTATCCACGCGAAGTTGTCATCGAAGCACTCAAGCATCAAGCCAGCACCATTATTTTTGCTCACAATCATCCTTCAGGTACTTTAGAGCCCAGCCAAAGTGATAAAAATATAACACGTCGATTGAAGGAAGCCTTGTCGTTAGTGGATATCCAAGTGTTAGACCATATAATTATCGGTAAAAACAAGGCATTTTCCTTCGCAGAACAAGGACTTATCTAACAGTGCGAAACTGCAAATAATTGTTTTTTTTGTTGAGTTCTAAGGGCTGTTCTGGTATAAAACGCGCTCTTTGAAATTTGGCCTTAAAAATCTATAATTTTTTGAGAGCAAATTTTCCCATTTATGTTCGGTTTTTCACTTCTAGTTAGGTGGTACCGACGAGAAGTCAGAGGCTAGCTGAAAATGTCTAAAGTATGTCAAGTGACTGGTAAACGTCCAGTTGCCGGAAACAATGTATCGCATTCTATGGCAAAAACGCGTCGTCGTTTTTTACCAAATCTTCACACTCACCGTTTTTGGGTGGAAAGTGAAAATCGTTTCGTTAAATTAAAAGTATCGTCTAAAGGCATGCGCATCATCGATAAAAAAGGCATCGATCTTGTGTTAGCTGAAATGCGCGCTACTGGTCAAAAGGTATAAGGGGTTAATCATGCCACGTGATAAAATCAAATTAGTTTCATCTGCAGGTACAGGTCACTTCTACACTACAGATAAAAACAAAAAGAACACACCAGACAAGCTTGAAATGAAAAAGTACGATCCAAAAGTACGCAAGCATGTTATGTACAAAGAAGCGAAAATTAAATAATTTTCCTCTTTGATTTAAAAAACCCAGTTTTCTGGGTTTTTTTATGCCTGATCAAAAAAGAGCCCCTATGCCAGAGTTACCAGAAGTCGAAACCACAAAAAACGGATTAACACCCCACATCGTTAATAAACCCTTATTAGCCATGCACCGTCATAGAGCAAATTTACGCTGGACAATAGAACCTGTCGATTTAGAAATTCTGAGCAACCAAATCCTGCGAAGTATTGATCGACGATCTAAATATTTATTAATGCGTTTTGATCAAGGCACCCTTATGTTTCATCTTGGCATGTCAGGCAGCTTAAGAGTCTGTCAGCAAGACGAAGCCCTCAAAAAGCACGACCACATTGAGTTAGAGTTTAACGACTGCGTCATTCGCTATAACGACCCTAGGCGATTTGGATTTTGCTTATGGTATGAGCACGATGATACACAACATCCACTATTAAATACTCTTGGACCTGAGCCTTTAACCAAATTTTTTAATAAACAATACTTATCCAAAGCACTCCTTAAGCGCTCTGCCCCTATTAAAAACGTCATAATGGACAGTAAAGTAGTCGTAGGCGTAGGTAATATTTACGCCACTGAAAGCTTGTATTTGTGCGGCATTCACCCAGCCACGCCTGCAAATCAAATCAGTGACGAACAAATTCAACAGCTTTTAAAAACCATCAAACAAATTCTTAAAAAGGCCATCAAACAAGGGGGCACGACATTAAAAGATTTTATCAATGCCGATGGCAAGCCAGGCTACTTTCAACAAACACTTAATGTTTACGGCAAAAAAGGCAAACCCTGCCAAAAATGTAACGACATCATTAAATCCATACAACTAGGTGGCCGAGCATCTAGTTTTTGCCCAAGCTGTCAGGCGTTATGAGCAATCAAGAAGACCCTATTTTAGAGATTTGTTACATCGATGAAAATTACGTCGTCATCAACAAACCTCGTGGAATGCTGGTGCATCCCGTTGACACCCCACATCCAAAAAACGAAATTGCCATGAAGGTGATTCGTGACCAGTTAGGCAAACAGGTTTACACAGTACATCGACTAGACCGTCCTACTTCTGGCTTATTATTATTTGCTCTAAATGTACCGGCCGTTCAAATCATGCAAAAAATGTTTGAACAACAACAGGTACAAAAAAAGTACATCGCCGTCGTGCATGGCAAAACACAACACCAATGGCAAAATAACGACGAGCTGGAAAAACCAGAAAACAAAGAAATGAAATCCGCCAGTACCAGTTTTCGCCAATTACAATTTCGCAAAAAAGGCAGCTTTGCTGAAGATGAAAACTTAGAAGTATCCATTTTAGAAGCGCAACCGCATTCTGGCCGCTACCACCAAATCAGACGCCACCTTGCCAATGCCAACTTGCCGATTGTGGGCGATTATTTATACGGAGACATTGATCACAATATTCAAGTCGCTGAACACACACAAATCCCTCGTATGATGTTAATGGCTCATGAGCTATCGTTTACTCATCCATTTACACAACAACCTATTACAATCAACGCGCCTTTATGCGAAGATTTTAAATATTATTACAACAAAATTTAAACAACAAAATTTAAACAACAAAATCTAAACAACCAAATTTAACTATTCGAGAATCCTATGATTAATAATGACATCGTTCGTCGATTAAGAAAAACCTATGACCTAGACGACACTCAAACTAAAGCAATCTTTGCCCATACCCAATTAAATTTAAATGATGAACAATTTGCTAATTTGTTTAAGCAAAATAGTGAAGACGGTTACGCACAAATGACTGATTTAGAACTTGCGCACTTTTTAAATGGATTCATCATTGAAAAACGTGGAAAAAAAGAAGGTGCGCAGCCTGAAATGGAAACGCAATTAAGCAACAATGCCATTTTAAATAAAATAAAAATCGCATTAGAGTTAAAAGCAGAAGACACAATAGAAATATTTAAATCAGCGGAAGTGACACTTACTAAATACGAGTTAAGTGCGTTTTTTAGAAATAACCAACACAAACACTTTAAGCCTTGCTCTGATGATGTATTGTCTGCATTTTTACGTGGATTAAAAAATACATTTGCAAAATAAATATTAAATTTAAGAAAAATAAAACGTTATTCTAAAATAAATTATAACGTTTTATTATAAAAACCTATCGCACAAAACTTCAAAACTTAAATTACTGACAAAAATAATTATTTCCCTTAATTATTCGAATTTTTTAATAATCTATGTAACTACTAACAAGAATAACCATTTTTTACTGAACAACAAAAAATGAATTTACCTGAATCTATAATCCTTTTTTTAACACAGTTTGGTGCAAATTTTCATATAAGCTGAATAACCATCTTTACTATTTTATCTCTACCTTTTCACCTTTATAACAAAATTTTCACAACTGACTGTATCAATCCCTACCAATCCATCATCAGCATTGCCTAATTGCGCAACTCTATCCCCTTGCTTATTCCAAACAGCAGACAACCCACAACTATCAAACCCCTCGCACTGTCCGTAACTATTTGCCATTAACACAATCACATTTGAGCATTTAGCTAAGTTTGAGTAATGTTCAATTCCTCGTTGATAACCTTCTTCATCTTTTGCCACACTGGCTAAATACACAGTCATGCCATTTTTTATTGCGCATTCTGAATGAGATGATTGCAACGATTCATAACAAATTCCTGGAACTAAAACCTCATTATGTTCATGAATATAAAGTTGCGCACTACCCTGTTTAAAAAATGGCATTTCGCTACTGTGAATCATTTGTTTTGAATATGACTGCCTATGTTTATTAGGTTGAAAAAATATCATTCCGATTGTGTTTTTATCATCTAAATTAGCTGCACTGGATATTAGAGTGATGGATTTTAACGGGACACCTATTCCAATAATAACATTACACTCATCGCTTAATTTTTGAAAACAATCAAAGCACTCATCATTCAATGTACTAGCGAATTGATCGGCTAAAGTTAATTGGTAACCAGTGATAGACAACTCTGAAAAAAACACTAAATCCGCCCCCTGTTTGACAGCCAGCTCAATTAATTCAATGTGCTTTTGAATATTAAGATCAAGTTGACCTGCAATTGGGTTAAATTGCCCCGCGAATAGCTTCATACGATTCCTATTTGTTTAAGATTTTTCTTAATATACCTGTCCATGGTGTATAGATCCATAATTCAACCTAAGCAGTTTGGACGTATTTATCGGGCTTATCCTTCACCAAAATCACTCAATCTAAACTGGCGTAAAGCATTGCGCATTTGTCAAATATTCTGTCCACAGTTTCTGTGGATAACTGTGTCTGTAACAAGTTTTTAAAACCATTGAATACTTCTATAATAGACTCAATCCATTTGATTAGTTTTTAATCAACAGGGTAAAAAACGATATAAAACAACAAGTTATTCGAATTGGGATAACTTAAAATTTGAGTGTCGTTTTTACAAATCGCACAATTATATTGATTAATATTTAAACAAATTTAATCAAAAATAGTTTATTCAATTTATCTAAAATAAAAGTCAGTGTGAAGCTTATCACCTTTTCTTAAGGCGGCTTTGGATAAAAACAATCGTGAATAACAAGGTTGTGGATTAATTTAATATTTACTCCACAGTTTATGTGGATAACTGTGTCTGTAACGAGTTTTTAAAACCATTGAATACTTGTACAATAGCCTAATTCTATTTGATCACTTTTTAATCATCAAGGTAAAAAATTCATAAAAAACAGCAACTTAACATCCATAGTGAGCAAACAATTAGCGCATGGTTTGTATAAGACTGCTAAGTAACTTTGAAAAAATTCTAGCAATCCTTTTAAAGTCGGAAGCTCTTTGATAGTCATCACCTTTAAATCTATCCCTTTCGCCCCAATAATGATGTGCCACCTAATATCCGGAACCTGTCATGTTGGTTGAATCCGCACACTCTAAAGCCCAGCTAATATGGCACTATCTCTGGCAAAACCGCCTTTCATATAGCTTGGCAATTGTGTTTATTTTTTTAGTGAACTGGCTGCAAGTTGAAATTCCCTTAATGGTGAAAACTACCATCGATTTACTGACGGGCGATATCAGCCAAAATCATCCTGCGTTACTTAATGGTATTTTTATGATCATTGGCGCGTCATTGGTGATGATTGTGATTCGGACGTTGTCGCGAATGTTTGGGCTAAATCCTGGGCGTTTTGTTGAAGCGCAATTAAAAAACGATTTGTTCGCTAAATTAAACCGATTAACCGATAGTTTTCACAGTGAAAATAATAGCGGCAAATTGATCTCTATTATTAACAACGACATCACCGGTATTCGTTTGTTTTTTGGTATTGGCTTTATGCAATTATTTAATATCATTTTTGCGTTGTCGTTAACCCCTATTTATATGTGGAAAATTTCCCCATCTTTAACGTTGTATTGTTTATTACCGATTGTGTTCGCTTTTATTATTTATCGGTTTGGTTTTGTGAGAATGCGCGTATTGTGGACGCAACGCATGCACAGTTTACAAACTTTAAGTGAACAACTTGTGCATTTTTTAT
Source organism: Marinicellulosiphila megalodicopiae (assembly GCF_045862395.1). Taxonomy (NCBI): domain Bacteria; kingdom Pseudomonadati; phylum Pseudomonadota; class Gammaproteobacteria; order Oceanospirillales; genus Marinicellulosiphila; species Marinicellulosiphila megalodicopiae. Next base: position 958,724 of record NZ_AP023087.1, on the reverse strand, counting down.
CAGGGATGGATGTTATAAAATCTGAACACATGGACGATTGGGTGCAACAACAAATTGCACAAGCGAATCAAAAATTATTAGATGTCACGTTACATATTCAACGCATTCAAGTATTTATTTTACCGATTTTAAATTACGCCAACGAAGTGATGAAGATTTTAATTCTTGGCTTAGGTGCAACAATGATCGTTAAAAGTGAACTCACTATTGGTGAAATTACTGCATTTTTATCTTACTCGGTTATGCTTGCCATGCCGTTTATGAGTTTGGGTCGAATTTTAAGTGTCTTGCAAATGGGCATGGCCAGTTTAAAAAGTGTGATGACCATTTTAAATGCCCAGGTGGATCCCACCAATTTATTACGTTTAAGTGATCAACAAACACAAGCCATTGCACGTTCAACATTAAGCGTTAAGAATTTATCTTATCGCTACCCTAACAGCGAACATGTTGAACCCACGTTAAAAAACATCAGCTTTGAATTAGCCCAAGGTAAAAAACTAGGCATTTTAGGCTCAGTCGGCTCAGGCAAAACCACGCTAGTGAATTGTTTAAATCATTTAAAAGATTTACCAACAGGCCATATTTTTTATGGCGAACAAGACATCACCACGTTCTCTCGTCACGACTGGCACAAACAAGTGCGCACCATTACGCAAGACCCTTATTTATTTTCAGCCACGCTCAATGAAAACATAACGTTTGGTTCAAAAAACACATCCAACACATTCGACAAACAACAATTAAGCCTGGATCAAACCATTGAAATGGCCCAACTTAAAAGCGATGTTGACAGGTTTACAAATCAAGCAGAAACCATCGTAGGTGAAAAAGGCATCATGTTATCAGGTGGACAAAAACAACGTTTGAGCATTGCCAGAGCCCTTTACACCCCCGCTGATATTTTGATTTTGGACAATGTGTTGTCTGCGGTGGATTACGAAACCGAACGCGCCATTATGAGTGAGTTAAATAATAAACTGGTCAACAGAAGTTTAATAGTCGTGTCTCATCGAATTTCAGCATTACAAGACATGGACGAAATACTCGTATTAAAAGAAGGGGAAATCATCGCGCGAGGTCAACATTTACAATTACTAAAAGACTGCGCGTATTACAAACAAACTTGGGATCTGCAACAAAACGAAAAACAGAACGAACAGGAGAGCGACGCATGAATAAAATTAAAAAAAGCGATTGGCAAATCCTGAAAATTTTTTGGAAATTTGCGGCCAAATATAAAATTTATATTATTGTCGGACTGAGCTCAATGCCATTTAGTTTGGCAGCAAATTTATTATTCCCATGGTTGATCATTAAAGTTATTGACACTCAATTAATGACAGGACAACTAGAAAACCTGCCAAAGATGCTTATTTTTATGAGTGGCGTGCTTGTAATGAACTACATAAGCGACGCCGTTTATAGTTATAGTTTACGCTTAGTGGGCCAGCGTTCTATTTTTGATATTCGCCAAACTTTAATTGCTAGAATTATAAAATTACCGCGCACTTATTTTGACAACACGCCGACAGGCATGACTCTATCTCGATTAACCAGTGACTTAGAATCCATCGGCGACAGTTTTGTGTTAGGCGTGTTGGGTATTGTAAAAGACACCATCAACACCCTTGGATTGATTATATTTTTGTACATAATTAATTGGCAATTAGCTACAGTCATTTTGCTTTTGTTTCCGCCCATTTTATACATCACTAAATACGCCAGCCAAAAATTACGTGGCTTATACCAAACCACACGCTCATCGTTAGCGCGATCAACGGGCTACTTACAAGAATGCATTCGCGGCATTACCACTGTGCAATTGTATGCTGCCGAAAAAGAAGTAGAAGACAAGTACAAACACTTAACCGATGAGTTTTTACATGCTCAGGTAAAAGCCAATGGTTGGGATGCGGCATTGTTTTCAGTCGTGGCAGGCATCACCACTATTGCCATGGCGCTGATTATTTGGACAGGCTCAAATTTGGTATTAAGCAGCGCAGTAAGCTTAGGTGTGGTGATTGCGTTTATTAATACCCTAGAAAAAATATTCATACCGATTCGAGAATTCACAGGCCAAATTACCGACATTCAACGTTCATTTGCAGCGTTTGAGCATTTAGATGAATTATTTAATGAACCATTAGAAGACAGTGACAAAACGTTATACACCGATAAAGAACTGGGCGATCAACTCAATCACTTTAAAACCATCGAATTCAAAGATGTCTCGTTTCGCTATAAAAGTAGCGATCCTTACGTGCTAAAAAATGTAAATTTTACGTTAAATAAAGCTCAGCATTTAGCCTTAGTCGGCACAACTGGTTCAGGTAAATCCACCATCATGCGTTTACTGACCAAAACCTATGAAAATTACGAAGGCAGCATTTTAGTCAACGGTTTAGAGTTATCTCACATACCCAAACTAAAACTCGCTAAATTATTTACCATGATGCAACAAGACGTATTTTTGTTCGAACAAAACGTCAGCTTCAACATTGGCTTAACAAAAGTTGATCAAAACAGCATAATCGAGGCCGCAAAATATGTCTACGCCCATGAGTTCATACAAAGTTTACCTTCGGGCTATGACACCCAATTAACCAATGCAGGCGACCAACTCAGCGCAGGGCAAAAACAACTCATCTCATTTGCACGCGCCATGGCAAGTGGCGGCCAATTAATGCTACTAGACGAAGCCACCAGCTCCATCGATTCGGTCACCGAAAGCCTCATCCAAAAAGCCCTAGAGCGAGTATTTCAAGAACGCACCGTCATCGCCATCGCCCATCGCTTAAGCACCATTCGAGAGTCTGACCAAATATTAGTATTAGAAACAGGTGAAATTATTGAACGCGGTAATCATGATGAGCTTGTAAAAATGCAAGGAGTGTATGCGGGGTTGTTACAGGAGGAATTAGACTGATTTTTGAGTCGAAAAAAATTATAGGTTTTGCTTGAGGCCAACAAAACCTATTTAGATTTTGTTGCACAAAACAAACTAAAAAGCCTTGTCTTCAAAATTTCGCAGTAATATTTTCAGATTCAACGCGATTGATGATTGATGATTGATGATTGATGATTGATGATTGATGATTGATGATTTAATACTTTCACCGTCCGTAAAAGCAACAACGCATAAAGTGTACAATCAGAATTGATTAGCCCACAAGCATCTTGAGTATAATCATCTACTTAAAACCTTCACATTTTTGCGCTAAACATTTACATCACTGTTTAATCAAATCCATTCACTGATTGGACGTACTCTCAATTAAAACAAAGGCAAAGGCAAAGGCAAAGGCAAAATAATGAAGTCTATTTTTTATAACGCCTACAAAAGAACGTGACTTCAATCATTTATTTTTAATTCCTTAAAACTTGCATCCTTGCAAAATATATTATTTTCTCTCTAGTCTAAAACAGGCAAACTACACAATAAATTCATCAAAGAAATTTGGTTATTGCATCCTGTTTTTTGATAAATTCTTTTTATGTATTCACGTATCGTATATTCAGATAACTCTTTTTGCTCCGCAATTTTTTTAGGGGTTAATCCCGAAATTATTAACTGACAAGTTTCCGATTCTGACGGTGTAAATCCAAACAGTTTTTGTAACGTTGAGGATTTAATGTTTTTTTGTTTTTTAGAATCAATGGCGTAAACCATACCGCCTGTAAATTGTTGGCTGTCTTCATTTAATTCATTTGTAAGTGCTGACAATGGTGCAAAGGCTAAGCTGACATCGCTATCGGTTAAACGAACGACATCAGATGAATTTCCGTATTTTAAATCTCTTGCTTGAGACAACACATCAAAAACAGCGCGTTGAAATTGTTTGTTTTGGATTTCATCACTGATTATTAGTTGTTTGTTGTTTGAACTTAAATGCTTGTCATTTAAAATCAAGGATTCCATACCTTCGTTCATAGCCCATAAATCACCAAATTCGGTGAACACTGCTACTGGGATTCTAAATGCATGGACGATCGCTTTTGATCGGGCTTTGTCATTTATGCTGTTCTGGAATTCCATTGAATTTTGAACGGCTATTTTTATTAACGGCAAGAAAAAATCCATTGCTGGACCATCGTCTTTAGGTGAAAACAAAGGCTGGGAATGACTTCGATTTAAAATGATATGGCACACCCATCCGTCATCTTCAAAAATGTGCGCTGCGGCGGCATCTTGAATGTCATATTTTTTGTCCCATTCTAAATAGAATGGGGTTTTCCAAAACTGATCTAACGGGCACTCTTCATCTAGAAATATGAACTTACTTTCAGGATTGCTCATCATTTTAAGCATTAACGGATCTTGAAATATGTATTTTTCAATATAGTCAATTCCTGCTTGTTCTTCAGTAATGACACCGCCTTCTTCGTGAAATTTTGGAATCAGTTTTTCTTTATGCACAATTAACAAATTAATTGAACGTAAATTAAACACCTCTACAAACTCATTTAAAAATAATTTCCATCCATTAGGGTTGGAGCCTGCTTGCATCAGCAAACCAAGCAATTTTCCTGAATTAGCATGGACGGGTAGTGTTGTCATTTCATATACCTTATGTTTTATTATTATCCGCTGCATGATTAGCTGAAATAAGTAAGCAGCCAACTGAAACTAATTTTCATAGGCTTTATTAAGGTATGCAAAATATCAGTATTGTTTCAAAAAACATACCCCCCTATATTAGGGGTATACATTAAATAAAATTAATCAATATGAAAGCAAAAAGTCCATTTAGTAAAGAAGATGTATTAAAACTTGTAAGTATTGCGTTTATTTAGAACAAGCATTTCAATTGGATTTAACCCTTTATTAACTCAACTGATATTAAAAAATAAACTTTTAGTGATGATTGATTGAGGCTATTCATAACACCGAGTCAATACAACAACTCGTCGAACGAAATTGCAGTTACGAAAATTCAATAAAAGCGAATTTATCCTGCTAAATTCATTTTCGCTTAAAATTTTAATTGTGTACTGTATTTTGTAAATCGGTTTTAATTGAAAATACCCGCTCTACTTTTACTGGATATTTATATTCATCAAGTAAAGTGAGTAATATTACGTCAAACTCATTAATGCAAAATTGATTGATGGTTACTACCTTAATGTCTAAGTATTTTCCATCATTAATTTTTATTCTACCCATTTCCTCTGTATTCGTATTTATATTTTTTAAAAAAAAGTTTAATTCAATATTTTTTAATTTATCGATTTTTTTGTTTTTATCTAATATTTGAATTTTATTATCTTGAAATGTTAAATTTTGACTGGTTTCAATCTCTTTATGCATATTAATATTATGCATCCAGAAATTACCTTTCATATCCAATACTGCTATGGGATTTTGATATGCACTTATTAACAATTTTAAAATATCTCGGGATTGAAGTAATTTCAGGCTCATAGCATTCACTATTATCTATAAAAAGCGGATCGTATCAAGTTGGCGATTAAACACTTACCCTCAAATTTAGGGAAAGGTTAAAGACAATTGAAATTTTGATGGTCATAACAAAATCCGTGGAAAATTAGTGTCCACGGATTTCTGATATTGTTAAAATCTAATTTACAGTAATGCTATATAATTTTTCATCATCGTTAGTTGAATCTGAAACCATCAAACTAATGATATACGTACCTTCGAGATCAAATGCATGCGTAATACTAATTGTATTGTATGTCACACCATTTACGTTCCATGTAAATAATAGAGTATCACCATCTTGATCGGAAGAGACTGATCCATCACAAGTCACAGTTAATCCATCCTTTGAACATATAAATTCAGCTACAGGTGCATTATTAGCTGCGCTTACTGTAATATCCATTGAATTTTCAGAGGTTGCACCTTGATCATCAGTGACTATTAATGAAACATTATAAACACCTGCTTGTGTAAATGAGTAATCAATCAGCCCACCTTCTCCAATGCTAATTCCATCAACAAACCATTCAAATTTTTCAATGGAACCGTTACTATCAAAAGAATTACGACCATCAAACGAAACGTCTAACGTGGCTACTCCTGATGTTACATTCGCGCTGATTTCTGCTTGTGGAGCAAGATTTGTAATTGATTGCGGTTCAGTTATCATTATGTTGTCCAACAAATTTGAAAGTATTTCAATTTGAAAATTTCCACTGTAATCATTGTAATTCACTACTTCAATTCGATAATTACCCGCCGCTATGTTCTCCACTCCATAAAGATAATCAGCCTGGTTGTAATACACTTTACTTGTAACAATTACATTATTTGATTGATCGTATAAAATAATTTCACCGCCGGTTTGTGAAATAAATTTCATTTGGAAGATGGAGTCTTCACTTACGACTAAATTAAACTCTGCATATGCATTATCGTTATCGCCTTCAGGCAGCCATGTTCCTATAAACTCAGAAACTGTATTTAATGAAAGGTTCTCTTGGACTAACGTAAATGTAAAATCTTTTTCAACAAGGTTATATCCATCAGAAACTAATAACGTTATGGTTTTTTCGCCATATTCAGAATATAAATATTCAACATATTCACCGTCCATTTGATTTCCATCAATTGTCCATATAAAACTTAAACTATCACTTTCAGGATCTTCTGCATTTTGATTACAAGTCACAATTAATTCCGTTGACGTACAATTAATAATAAATAAAGGCGCTTGGTTGTTTACATCTGAATGCTTGGGTGCTGAAAGTGTCACGCTATTTTCAACATCAGAATATATGTCAATTTTATAACCATCACTGTAATCATTATAATTTATCACTTCGATATAATAGGTACCAACATCTATATCATCTAATAAATTATAATCAGCAATATCATAATAAACATCACTTCTTAAAATTTCATTATGATCGCCATCATATAAAATAAATTGTCCACCGGTTTGTGAATAAAAATTTAATTGCATATTTGAAGTTTTTAAAATATTTAGCTCTAAAATAGCATAGGCATTATCATAGGTTTCTTCTTGTTCCCAAATAGCTTCAACCGATGCAACAATATTATTCATTGAAATATCTTGATGATGTGTCAATCCAAAATCATCTTCATTTTGTGAATCAACTATCAACGTAAATTCACCAGAATCATGAGGACTTATTGTAGTTACTTCTATGTAATAAGTACCTTCTAACAAACTATCTAAATGCGTTCGGTTTGAAATATCTGTTTGTATTAATTCAAAATTTTCATTTAATAACATGATGGTTAATCCATTAAACCCTTCAATATCCATAACAATATCTGATGTATTGTTTATGACTAATTTGAACTGTACATTACCTGGAGAACTTGGTTCGTTAAAACCTGAATCAATTAATTCACCACCTATTTTAATTGGGCAAACCTCAGTCAATTCTAACTCACAGTTTAATAATTTATTTGAATAATTTAAAATTTCAGACACTGTTTTATCAGATTCATATAAATCAACAAATATATCTCGTCCAAAAACAATGCTCGATGCATCCCTATCAAATTCAGAATTTTCTACAACTGGGCGATTTAAAATACTTGATGCATATATCTTTCTTGCTGCTTGTCCGTCTAAAAATTCAATTGCTTCATCAAAATATTCATCCTCATAAACTGAGGTATTTGAAGGAAGCATATTCCAATTCTTATAAGCATCTAATTGAGTAGAGGCATCAATCATGTATTCAATCATTGACCATGCCGCTTCTTTATTTTTAGATTGTGAAGGTATCGCTACGAATGTCCCGCCTGAATAGGAGTAAGTTTGCTCTGGTAATTCTGAAACGCGCCATAATCCTGAAGTGTCTGGGGCAATCCAAGATTCTAGTGTTCCTTTTAACCAACTTCCTTGAATTTCAATTGCAAACGTCCCATTATTAAATCCATCATACCAGGCATCATTCCACAATCCTGTTTGTGCTGCCAACCCCTCATCCACTAAGAGTTTGGTCAATTCAAAGGCTTTTGTTATACGTGTCGATTCCAAATCATATTCACCATTAACATCTGTAAAAAAACCCTCACCTTCAATTAAATTGCCATAAATTATTGCTCTTGTTAATGCCTCGGTATTTGAAATTAAATAAACAGGTCGCGTGATTTCTTCCATGATCATATCCCCATTTTCATCAAACGTTGAATCACCATTTTCATCTAATTTGGCTGTCATATAAGTAGTGGTGACGTTTTCTTTTAAGTAACGTCCATACTCAACAAATGAATCCCAAGTTGCCATTACTTCAACTGGGTCAAAATCCAAATCTTGCATATAATCTTTACGATAAAATGCTACTGTTGGCCCCATATCGATTGGGATAAATTTCTGCTGGCCTTTTGAATCGATTCCTTGTGTTACTGCCGCTGCTGATAGGGTTGATTTGAGATCAACAAAGCTATCTGTCAAATCAATGATCAAATCGGATTCAATATATTCAGCAATATTGCCTGAATCGATTAAAATTAAATCACTGGCACCTCTACCTGTCGTTAAATTTTTATCTAATGCGTTATGGTGCCCACCCCAATCATTTGCTCTAATTGTGGCTTTTATTCCTTTGCTTTCAAAAATATCATCATTATTAATTTCAAAGTAAGTATTAAAGCTGTCATACACGTCAATGGTTAAATTTGCATTGGCGAGTGTGTCAACTTTTTCAATATCCGAAACAATTTCTTCAACCACGACTTGCGTGTCTATATTTTCATTAATTGTTTTTACATTAAGGGTTTCACCTTCCGCCAAATTGGCTTTAGCCGTTTCAACTTCACTAACAATCGCGGTTAATTGATCTGAAACCTTAGAAGCAATAACCGTCATTACCTGTGCTTGTTTGTCTTGAATCGATGCAGAATCAATTGCACCACTTGCAACGCCGTCATCTACAGATTTCATATTGTCTGAAATTTCTGCTGCGACAACTTGCGCGACCACATGCATTGTTGCGTATTCTTCATTCGTATCTTTTTCTACCATGTAATTAGCAAACAACGAAACATCTGAAGTCGACAATCCCATTGCAAACATTAAAACGTCTTCAGCATCTTCTGCTGAAGTGCCAGGATTAATAGTCATATACGCTTGAATCAACGTAGTCATAGGACTAATAAATGCCACTTTTCCAGCAGGTGCCGATAAGGTATAACCCTGCGTCACTTCACCGTAGTCGCTATCAATTGCACCTATAGGTACTTCAACTACAACAGGAAATTTATCTTCATTTCCAATCGCCACATCCAAATCAAAATCGCCGCCAGCACCAGTAATTGCAAACGGTTCGCCATCATCACAACGGCCACTTAAATTCATATCTAAACAGGCTTTAGCACCTTGTAAATAACCGTCTGCAACCACGCCTGTCAGACTTACCGTTTGCCCTGTGTTTAAATCCTCACCGGTTGTATCCATATCGCCATTATCGTCTTTTTCTTTATCACTACCACAGCCCGCCAATAAAACTGCAGCACTGAATAGTACTGGTTTTATGATCGAATTTAATTTATTCATATTTGTCTCGGCATTATCTTTTATTGAAATCATACTTTAGCAGTGTCTTTAAAAACTCATAAGTCCTAAGATTGGGGGTATTTTGATTTAAATGAAAACATTTGAATGAAATGACTTAAAATTGACCAAACTTTACGTGTGAAATAGTTCTGACAGAAATATCTGAAAAATAATAAGCAAAGTTAATTGAATATATACAAATCAAAATTATTATTACCCAAAAATTCACAATTTTGATCATCAGAATTTTCGAATAAATGGTGGAGCCAGTTGAATTTTATTTTAAAGTATTGAGGTCACACATTATTGAATTGTGGCTATATTCCGTTTGCCCCATTATTTTATTAGACCAATGGGGGAGGAATAGTAAGGTATCAAATATTAGGGGTATAAACATTTACACTACTGGAATACTACTCAATAAATTAATCAAAGATATTTGATTTTTACATTGCGTTTTTTTGTAGATGTTTTTAATATTTTCTCTCACCGTTGATTCTGCCACTTCTCTTTGTGCTGCGATTTGTTTGGGTACTAGGCCTTTTAATAATTCTAAACAGGTATCGCTTTCTTTTGGGGTGAGTAAAAACAAGTCTTGTAACAGTTTTGGATTCATGACTTGATTCAGTGTTTGATTCAACACATACACCATTACTCCTTGAAAAGTACTTTCTGTATTTTCTGTTTCTAAAGAGATGCAAACTAAGGTCAATTCACCATATTGTGTGACTTTAATGGTATCTTCATAACCGTGTAATACATCAAAAACCCCTCGACGAAATTCATTATTTTTGTCGGTATCTATTAAATTCAATGTGTTATCAATCAATTGCAGTTGTTGGTTGCTTTCAATTAAATGTGTCATGGATTTATTCACTGCCCACAAATCACCAAATTCAGTATAAACTGCCACTGGCATTCTAAATAACTCTACCATGGATTTTGATCTGACCTGGTCGTTCACATTTTTTTGTAATTCGATTGAGTTGAATATGGCATTTCTAATAATGGGCGTAAAAAAGTCAAATATCTGAGCGTCTTTTTCTCGTTCAAACAAAGGTTGGCTGTGACTTCGGGTAATTAATAAAATACAAACATTGCCCTGCTCTTCAAATATATTTACTGCCGCACCATCACGAATGTCTTGTTTGATGTCCCACTCTAAATAAAGAGGCGTTTGCCAAAATTCTTCGACGGTGCATAAATCATGTAAAAACCAAAATTTATCACCAGGATTACTCATCATTTTTGCAATCATTGGATCACGATATAAATAATTATCAATATAATCTTTGGCATCGGCATCACTTGTTATCACCCCGCCCTCTTCATGAAACTTCGGGATGAATGTGGCTTTTTCTAACACCATTAAATTGGCGGCTCGTATATTGAAGTATTCAACATATTCAGTTAAAAATACCTTCCATCCATTTTTATGTTCATTAACATTCATTAAACTGGTAATGAGATGGCCCGTATTTTGGTTATAAATTGATGTCGTCATTTAATCGTAAACTCATTCTTTTTTGATATATACTTAAAAATACCATATTTAGTGATGGTTACATACCTTGATAATAAACTGATTTTCACTCACGTAATTTATAAGAGATGCTCTTGAATTTAATCAACCCTAAAATAAGTCAGATTGTGAGTAAACTCATACAATCGGACAATCAAACCCAAGGGTGGACAGCTTTTATAGATGCGTTTGTGTCGCATTTTAATTTACAGATGCTTCACATAATGATTATTAAAAAATCTAGTTTAAATATTCTGTTTCATGTATCAGGTAGCAACACGATAGATAATCGAGCACATTTGAATGATCTACACAGTTATATTCACCAAGATGATTTTGTGCAAACCATTCTTAGTCAACCTAAGCATCAATTCTATTTTTTAAATGAAACATTATCTTCACAAACACATAACCCAACATCGTTGTATTTTAATAACAATCAACCTCCTCTATTAAAAGACATCGCTTGCGCAAATATGTATGAAGACGATGCACATCTATTTTTGATGTCGATTGAGAGAAATATCAATCAACCCAGTTTTGATCCAATCAATGATTCGGTTGAATTGAATTTTTTTATTCCATTTATTACCTCAACGTTAAAACAAGCCTTAAAAAAACAAGAACGCACACAAGATCGTGAACGATCAAGAGCATTAGTTGAAATGTTTCGATTACCCATTGCGGTGTTTACAGAACACGGTGAACTGTGGGCTCACAATCAGGCGATGCAGGTGTTGATTAGTGAAAACAAATATATTGATATCACCAACAAAACACTTCAATTGTCGTCCCCTGATAAAACTAAGTTATTACAACAAGAAATCAATAATGTTTTGGCTTTATCTAACATTCAAGATTATGGTTTTTCGTCCAAGATGATTTGCATTGAAGGGATCCGGCTTGCCTGTACACCGCTATTACACGTTGATGACGAATTGAGTTTCAGCGGGGCATTAGTGTATGCCATTGACTCAACATTCCAGAAAACATTAAACCCGGCTATTTTAAATAATTTATTTTCATTAACCAAAAAAGAAAGTGAAACCTGCATTCATTTGATGAAGGGTTTAATACCAAAGGAAATTTCGAAGATTAGGGATGTGTCAGAACACACTGTTAGAGGGAATATTAAAGAGATTTATAAAAAAACGAAATGTAATAATCAAATATCATTGATGAATTTATTGTGTAGCTTGCCAAGTAATTAATAATCAATGAATACCTGATGATTTTCTAAATTCGAAACCATCAGATACTCATTCAATCAAAACTTAAATATCCTGCGCTAAACGAAATCCAATATTTAAGAATCGTAAACTAGACGCATTCGACGATCGTGCTGACGAATATAAAGACGTTGGATCACTTGCCCACGAACCGCCTTTTAACATTCTGTTTGAACAATCTCCAGTCTCCCAAGCACTGCCATCTGTAGGTGCACCGACATAGTTTTCATTTGAACAATCTTGTACCCATTCCCAAACATTTCCGTGCATGTCAAACAAACTAAATGCGTTGGGTAAATACGATTTAACAATACTTGTGCCAAGGGCATTACAGTTTTCACTCCAGTAATCTGCTTGGCTACAATCAATGCTGTCACCCCAAGTATAGTTTGTGATTGAACCTGCTCGAGTCGCGTATTCTCTTTGAGACTCACTTGGTAAACGGTAGGTTGTTGAATGTCTTGTATTTAACCAATCAATATAAATTTGCGCATCTTCCCATGACACATTAATAACAGGTCGCTCACCTTGACCAAAACCTTCATCAGCTGGCTGGGCGCACACACTGTCATCAATACACGGTTGGTACATATCCCAAGTAACGGCAGTTTGCATTAAATTAAAACTTGGAACATCTACGCTATGTACAGGTGTTTGATTAGGATGACTATTTGCTGAACCCATTTGAAATGAACCTGCTGGAATCAAAACCATATTCAAGTCTATTAACAGTTGATCAAGAGTGATGAAAAGCGTATTAACAGACAGTGGAGTAACAGTAATTGTCGATTCATGAAAGTGCGTTTGACTCTCAATACGAATCACATGATCACCGCCGGATAAATACGTTGCAACAAAACCCGTTGTGAAATTTACATCGCTGCCTGTAATACCGACCAATTGTCCATCAACAAAAACCGACGCACTGGTTGCTGGTTGACCGTCTTCGTTGTAAACGTTAATGGCATAATCAGACAATAACGATCCTGTAATTTCAGCACGTTTTGTTAAAGTAATGTCACAACTAAATATTTGATCTTGATTGTTGAATACAATATTTTCAACTGTACACGTACCAATGCGTTCTTGCGTGGCTAAATCACTATAAGTAATCACGATATTCACGTCGTCATTATAAGAAACTAAATAGTCGGCCATATTGCCTTCACCGTTATGCGAAATTAAAATCAAACGATCTACACTATTTTGACCGCCTGCAATTTGCACGCGTGTTTGTAAGTTATCAGCACTGCCTACTTCGTCAATTATTTCTTGAGGTACATTAAAGTTGAAATTCGCCACATTAGTTTGTGCATTTACTTCCAATGAAATTTTTGCAGACAATGGAATGATATCCATTGTGATATTTTGTCCGTATTGCACATTTTGTAATTCTTGCGCTAATACTGAATGTCCTATTATTTGATTGCCATTATATAATTCTAAATGAATATTTTGTGCTTGTGCATCTAACACATGCCAAACTGAACTGTCATTTAAAAATTCACCTTGTGACAAAGTTAACGTGGTGGTCGTTGTGCCGTCGATTGTAATATTTAAACTCGTTGCACCCACTGCTGTTAACTCATCTGCTGGAAAGTTAAACTTAAATGCAGCCAGTCTTGCTTCAATTTCAGTTTGTGTTGCTGCATTTCCTATAACCGGTTTGATTGTCATAGGCACATTACCATACACACCCGCATCTTCAATAGTTTGCAAAGCGATACCAATGTAGGTTTGCTTGTTTTTATTCAACACTAAATCAAATTGATAATTACCTGGAGCCAATGAAATGGTTTCATTTGATGTCGTAGTAAAATCATCTTCAACATACACAGACCAAGGATAGTCAACGAATGACTCATCATCTAAATTAGTAACTGTCATCGTGCCTTTAAACAATGTATCCACTGTTAATGCACGCTCAACGCTTACTTTTTCAATTATTGAACTGAACTTGCTGTCAAAAGCAACCGTTGTTGTTTCAACTGATTGTGGGTCTTCGTCACTACAGCCGGTAAATGCAAAAGCAGTTAGTGATATTGCTGACCATGTTAATATTTGTTTTATATTCATTTTTCTATTCTCATTTTATAAAATTTATTATTTTGTTAGATATTGATAATAACTATTTATTCGCCACAACCACTATTCTCAAAGAAATCAACAGGTGTACAATCTGTAATTATATTCCCGTTCAACTGTAACTTGGTTAAATTTGTTAGTGTGCTTAGAGGCGAAACATCCGTTATTTTATTATTTGATAAATACAATTGAGTCAGTTGAGTTAAATTACTCAATGGCGTCAAATCTTCAACATAATTATTATTTAAATTCAAATATTTCAGCTTAACTAACGATGTGACAGGGGTAATATCTGACGCGCCAATTGCCAACATAACCAAACTAGTCAGTTCCGGAAAATTATATAAAATTGTTAGATCATCTGTATGAGTGATAGCTATATTTAAATTTGTTAAATTTACTAATCCTGCAATTGGATCCAAACTTTCCAATACAACATTACTACTTACATCTAACGATGTTAACGAAATTAAATTACTGATTGGCTGTAAACTCACAATTGGATTTCCACCTATAATTAAATTCTTTACGCTCGTGAAAGAACTTAATGAATTAATATTAGAAATATTATTAGCACCTAAATTTAATACTATTAGTTTATTTAAAAACGCTCCCGATAACATACTAATATCTTCTATGTCATTTGAAAGTAACCATAGTGTTGTCAAATTGCTCAATCCTGCCAATGAAGACACATCCACAATATTATTACCTTGCATATGCAAATAAGAAAGATATTTTAAATTTGTTAGCGGTGCAAGATCGATTACATCATTATTCAACATAACAATATTTTGGAGATTCATCATAAATGAAAACACTGAAATATCAACAATCGAATTTTCATTTGCACTAAAATTTGTAATTTTTATCAAATTAGAAAGTGTATTAATATCTGATATATTATTACTAGATATATTTAAATTTGTGATATTAACCAATTTATCAAGTGGCAATAAATCTGTAACATTATTATATGATATATCAAGATAAGTTAAGTTTATTAATTCAGAAATAGGCGAAACATCCATAATTTCATTTTTATTTAAGCTCAAACTTTGCACAGAAGTTTGTCTAGCTAACGCTGTAATATCAATTAATTCATTATCATTTAATTGGAGCCCCATCAATTCCGGATAATTAGGTAAATCACTAATATTAGATATATTATTTCCACCAACCCATAACCAATTTAATTTCATCATATTAGAAAGTGGAGATAATGATTCAATTTTATTATTTCGTAATACCAATCTTTTAACATGCACCCAATCTTCAAGTCCTGACAAACTGGTTATGTTTTTTGATACACATGAAATACTATTCATTGACAACATCTGTTCAGTCGTAGGTACATCACCCGCATTTAATCCTAACGACTCCAAAATACAATTTTCTAAATTCACATCAGTAAAATTAAAAGTAGGCAACACAACTAACGATTCATCCAATGTAATAAATAGATTATTCACTGATAATGCTTCTGTAATAATTGTACTTTCATTAAAGTGCGTCTGACCTTCTATATAGACAACATGTTCACCTGCGCTTAAATATAATTGCAATGCACCAGTTGTTAAGTGAGCCCCTGTCAGCCCAACAAATTCCCCATCAACATAAACAGACGCATTGGTTGCTGGCTGTCCATCATTTGCGTACACATTCAGCACTACGTCAGCTAATAATGATCCTGATATTTCAGATCGACGCGTTAATGTCAGCTGACACACATTTGTGCTTGTTTGATTATCTAATGTTAAATCTGCAATGATACATGAGCCGATTACATCGCCTGTTTGAATATCGCTATACGTTAAAACTATATTTGCTTCGCCATATTGAAATTCATTGAATGCAATTTCAGAGCCATCCAAAATTATATCTTGGTTATTGTCTCCGGAAATTTGTAAACGGGTTTGGAGATTTTCTGCCCCCCCCACTTCGTCTAATACTTCTTGAGGCAGTGTAAATTCAAATGTAGCTGTATTTGTAGTTTCGTCCATTTCAAACGCCACATTGGCAGACAATGGAATGATATCCATTGTGATATTTTGACCATATTGCACCGTTTGTAATTCTTGCGATAAAACTGAATGTCCTATTATTTGATTGCCATTATATAATTCTAAATGAATATTTTGTGCTTGTGCATCTAACACATGCCAAACTGAACTGTCATTTAAAAATTCACCTTGTGACAAAGTTAACGTGGTGGTCGTTGTGCCGTCGATTGTAATATTTAAACTCGTTGCACCCACTGCTGTTAACTCATCTGCTGGAAAGTTAAACTTAAATGCAGCCAGTCTTGCTTCAATTTCAGTTTGTGTTGATGCATTTCCTATAACCGGTTTGATTGTCATAGGCACATTGCCATACACGCCCGCATCTTCAATAGTATGCAAAGCGATGCCAATGTAGGTTTGATTGTTTTTATTCAACACTAAATCAAATTGATAATTGCCTGGAGTCAATGCAATGGTTTCATTTGACGTAGTAGAAAAATCATCTCCAACATACACAGACCAAGGATAGGCAGTAAACGACTCGTCATCTAAATTAGTGACTGTCATCGTGCCTTTAAACAATGTATCCACTGTTAATGCACGCCCAACGCTTACTTTAGAAATTATCGAGCTGAACTTACCATCAAAAGAAACAGATGTTGTGTTTGATGTTTGATTTTTTTCATCACCGCATGCATTAAAAAAAACGGCGACCAGCGAAAATGTGGTTAAGCTTAGTAATTGTTTTATGTTCATTTTATTCTCTTTTTAAAAAAATTATTATTTTGTTAGATATTGATAATAACTATTTATTCGCCACAACCACTATTCTCAAAGAAATCAACAGGTGTACAATCTGTAATTAAATTCCCGTTCAACTGTAACTTGGTTAAATTTGTTAGTGTGCTTAGAGGCGAAACATCCGTTATTTTATTATTTGCAAGATACAATCTAGTTAATTGAGTTAACTCGCTTAATGGTGTTAAATCTTCCACATAATTGTTATTTAAAAATAAATAATCCAGCTTAGATAATGATGCAATGGGTGTAATATCCGATATTCCATTTGCCCAAAGCATTAAACTAGTGAGCTCAGGAAAATTATATAAAATTGTCAAGTCACTACTGCGTGTGATGGCTAAATTTAAATTCGTTAAATTTACTAACCCAGCAATTGGATCTAAACTTTCTATTAAAACATTACTTCCAACATTTAAATAAGTTATAGAAGTCAAATTACTGATTGGTTGCAAACTCACTATTGGATTCCCACTTATTGTTAAATTTTTAACATTTGTAAAAGTACTTAAGACGTCAATATTTGAAATTTCATTTTCACCAATATTTAACGTAGTAATTTTATTTAACACGTCACCTGACAACATACTAATATCTTGAATTTCATTAACAAATAGCCACAATGTTGTCAAATTCCTTAAATTTGATAAGGGTAAGATATCCACAATATTATTACCCTGCATCTGAATATAAGTTAATTTATTCAAATTCTCTAACGGTGATACATCAACAATTTCATTATCTGACATAGTAACACTTGTTAGATTATTCATATTGCGTAATATTGAAATATCTGAAATTTTATTATCTGATGCTCTAAAATTTATTATATCTTTTAAATTAATTAGTGGATCAATATTTTGTATTTCATTAAAGCCTATCCCTAAATTATAAATTTTAATTAACTGAGACAATGAATCAACATTTAAAATTTTATTCTGCTCTAAACTTAATTTTTCTAAATTAATTAAATTTGATAATGAATTTATATCGGATATATTATTTATATCTAAATTAAGTACAACTAATTTTAGTAATTTAGGGAAACTCTGTTTAAATAATGCTAAAATATGAGTGTCCATTAATTTTAAATAAAACCTATATATCACATGAAACAACTCAGCTTTACAGACGCAGAATCCCATTTAAAACGAAAACAAACTCGAAAAGAAAAATTCCTTAATCAAATGGAAGAACTTGTTCCTTGGGGCGTTTTTCTGCCTATCATCGAGCCATTTTATCCAAAAATGCATAAAAAAGGTCGTCAGCCTTACCCGCTTGAAACGATGCTTCGTGTTCATTTAATGCAAAACTGGTATACGATGAGTGATCCATCAATGGAGGATGCACTTTATGAAATTGCATCTATGCGACAATTTGCTCGATTAGAATTAACACATAAAATTCCTGATGAAACGACCATCTTAAAATTTAGGCATTTGCTTGAGAAGCATAAATTACAAGAAAAAATGCAACAAGCCATGAACCAAATTATGGTTGATCAAGGTGTATTATTAAAAGAAGGGACACTGATGGACGCCACAATTATTCACGCATCACCTTCAACCAAAAACAAATCGAAAGCACGCGATCCAGAAATGCATTCCTGCAAAAAAGCGAATCAATATTATTTTGGAATGAAAGCGCACGTGGGTGTCGACATGCACACAGGCGTGGCGCACAGCATGACATTTACATCGGCTAATCATCATGATGTGACCGAAGCGCATAATTTATTGCACGGTGAAGAAAAATTAATAGGTGGTGACAGCGGGTATTTAGGTGCGGATCAGCGTGAAGAAAATAAAGATGTTTCAGCCCAATGGCTGATCGCAGAGCGACCAAGTTCATTAGTAAAAAAACACGGGACGGGCACAATTTACAATGACAAAAAAGCCACGGAAAAAATAAAGGCGCAATTAAGAGCGAAGGTGGAGCATATTTTTAGAATCGTAAAGTGTCAGTTTGGATTTCGAAAAGTGAAATACAAAGGGCTGGCAAAAAATGCGGCACAGCTGACGATGTTATTTACGTTAGCCAATATTTATATGATGAGGAATTTATAAATGAACTAGGCGAGTTGTGCCTAGAATTTGGCAAACCAGTCAAATTCTAGGAAGTATGCGAGTTTTTTCGCAATTTCAGGGTGTTTTTTAGAAAAAAATTGTAAGATTTTTTTTATTGAGTCTTTAGGATTCTAAATCAGAGATTCCTTAGATATTGGATCAATATCAATAATTTCATTTGATTGTAGATACAATCTGCTGACATTCGTTAAACTATCCAACTCATTAATATCACTGATTTTATTATTTGGTAAATATATCTGATTCAAGTGATTCCAATTTTTCAAACCTGATAAACTCATTATATCCCTGTCAGGACAATTTAAATTTTTAATTGACAACATCTGTTCAGTCGTAGGTACATCACCCGCATTTAATCCTAACGATTCCAAGATGCAATTCTCTAAATTCACATCAGTAAAATTAAAAGTAGGTAACACTTCTAACGATTCATCCAACGTAATAAATAGATTATTAACTGATAATGCTTCTGTATTGATTGTACTTTCACTAAAGTGCGTCTGATCTTCTATATAGACAACATGTTCACCTGCACTTAAATATAATTGCAATGCACCAGTTGTTAGGTGAGCCCCTGTCAGCCCAACAAATTCCCCATCAACATAAACAGACGCATTGGTTGCTGGCTGTCCATCATTTGCGTATACATTTAGCACTACGTCAGCTAATAATGACCCTGATATTTCAGATCGACGCGTTAATGTCAGCTGACACACATTCGTGCTTGATTGATTATCTAATGTTAAATCTGCAACGATACATGAGCCGATCACATCACCTGTTAGAATATCGCTATACGTTAAAACTATATTTGCTTCGCCATATTGAAATTCATTGAATGTAATTTCAGCGCCATCCAAAATTATATCTTGGTTATTGTCTCCGGAAATTTGTAATCGGGTTTGGAGATTTTCTGCCCCCCCCACTTCATCTAATACTTCTTGAGGCAGTGTAAATTCAAATGTTGCTGTGTTTGTAGTTTCGTCCATCTCAAACGACACATTGGCAGACAATGGAATGATATCCATTGTGATATTTTGTCCGTATTGCACATTTTGTAATTCTTGCGCCAATACTGAATGTCCGATTATTTTGTTACCACTATATAGTTCTAAATGAATAGTTTGAGGTTGTGCATTAAGTATGTGCCACACGCTTGCATCATTTAAAAACAATCCATCAGTTAAATTTAAAGAAGCGGTTAGAATGTCATCTATCGTAATATTTAAACTTGTTGCATTCACTTCACTTAACTCTTCTCCAGGAAAATTAAATTTAAATGCCGCTAATTGATTTTCTATTTGAGCGTTTGTTGTGACTTCACCTAATACTGGTTTAATCACCAAAGGAATATTTGAGTAATTACCCTCGGCCTCAATCGTTTGTGTAGAAATTCCAATATAGGTTTGGTTGCCTTTTGTCAGCACTAAATCAAATTGATAATTACCTGGTGCTAATGTGATGGTTTCATTTGAAGTGGCAGTATTGTCGCTTTGTAAGTACAGTGACCATGGGTATTGTACTTCAATATCACGATCTAAATTCGTGACAGTCATTGTACCTTTAAATAACGTATCTAACGTTAATGCACGCTCAATACTTAGCCTTGATATTAAAGCACTGAATTGGCTATCGAAAGATATTTGTTGTGTTTGAACAGGATTATCCTTGCAAGCAGAGAGTATTCCCACTAATACACAAAGAAATATCAGGGATGATCTTAGTTTGTTTTTCATAATTTCTCATTTTAATAAACGAATATAATATTGAACCAAATTGAACAGAGTTAGAATATTGTGCAGGAGTTATAAAGTAATTTGCTCCGTACAATAAAGAATTAAGCAACAAAATGAAAGTCCCAATATTAGGGGTATAAAATATAAAATTATTTAGTCTGCGACAGTGGCAAAGAACAAATTAAATTCATTAATTCAAATAAATTCTTACAACCTGTTTTGTAATATATGCGCTTTATATATTCACGCCCTGTATTTTCGGTTATTTTTTTGAGCACACATTGCAGTGTTCGAGTAATCTCTAACAATCAATGACATATATGTGTTTTCATTTTGTTGAATCTGTGGACAACAAATAAGGCAAAAATGCAAAAAATAAGCAACAAATAACACCCACTTTTAAATTGTAGGCTTTGCTTTAGGCAAACAAAACTATCCAAATCTTGTTGCCGTAAATGACAGCCTAAAAAACGTCTTCCAAAAATTGCGCAGTAATATTTGCAGATCCAACGCGGTTTAGACTTATTTTTTACCTAAGTTATTTGAGGCTTAGTGTGCATGTCCAAGTAGCTTCTTAATGAAAGGGGCTTTGTAGATTGACTCTATAATATGTTTACTCAATATTTGAGTAAACATATTTTTTAGGTACTTAATTTACATTCACTTGATTCTATACTTCAAATTAGAATCTAATATTTTATAAATCAATATAATATTAAGGAACCATCCCACCATCATTGATATGCCAACCAAAATTATTGGTTAAAATATCTCGTGCTGACTGTAAACTTTCAGAATACGTACTTGCGCCAGCGTCAAAAGTAACATCGCGCTGTAAATTTAACTGGCTCCAACTTTGTAAAAGTGCATCATAGTTGGTTGTGGAAAATTTTTGGTTGCTCGACGGGTAACCCATCATTCTGTCCATACTTTGTACAGATGATACATCCCACTGACTAATATCATCATTAAAATTTGAAAATTTAAACATATCACTCAAGCTGGTTACAAATGATACATCTGGCTGATCTGAAGAATTAAAACCATTTGCTAAATTAGTGTTTGATTGAAACATACCTGCCATACTTTTCCACTGTTGGTTTCCCCAGCAATCAACAGCTATTAATTTGGGACTAAATGCTAACGAAGGAAAATAACCCGATATAGAAATATTATAAACTCGATGCTCCAAATAGTGATGAGTGATACTTTTATTAAGATTAGAATCTGTCGATCCATCCCCCCAATCGATATGAAAGTTATAATAATGATCAGGTTGAACATCATTGAAAGGCTGAGCCCGAATCTCTACCGATGGATTGCTACTGATTGTAGTGTCCACTGTGATTTGCGTAGGAAACTGATCCACTACTTCAAACGTAAAGTCAATGGATCTGTCCCCTGTAGATGAGCTTGCATGTATTTGAAAAGTCTCTTCATACTGCAATTGTGTAGGATGTCCTGTGATAATACAGCTTTGACTATCTTCCGATTTCAAAATTATCATCCAGCTTGGCATATTATCAATTGCACATTTTGTAATGGTGGCATCACTCCCATTATTTAGATGTATGGTAGGTATGTCCATATTACGAAACATCCGAATTAATTTGGGTAATTTCTTAAAATAAGGTGCTTCAGAGTTTATGTTAATGGTTAAATTTAATTCAGATTCTATCCAGCGTGAGTAATTGTTAGTGGAAATAATAGTAGGAAATTCAACAGCTTTATCAATTGGGTAACCATAAATTTCACAACTTAATCCATCGTCTGTTACTTTAATAGCTAGCCCTGCTGGTAATGATGAAGAAACTGGAATCCAACACTCATTTGGTAGCCCACCATTATTTTGAAATATATAGCTTGCCTCTTCGCCGATTTCAAAATAAAGCTGACCGCCTTCTGGCATGACCAATTCAGGGACACGGTCTTTAGCATTAAAGTCTTTACTATCAACACATGATTGCAATGCCCCCATCATTAAGAACATACATATAAACGAAAAAATTTTGACTCTTAAACATTTTACACTCTCTTATTAAATTTTCTGGAAAGTAACTTAGAATATAGAAGTTCTATAGAATTTCAAGAGAGTCGAAATCTTTGAAATTTTAGAGTCATACCCTAAATTGTCATCTGTACAATAGGGCACAGTACGAATAGCGAATTCAAAAATATCTAATTATAATGAACAAGTTAAACCAAACACTCGTACTATTTTATTAATAAGCCAGTATGTCTAACCCTTTGTGCATGGCTAAGTGTGCATGTCCAAGTAGCTTCCAAGTAGCTTCACTTCGGATTTGAATCCGCGTAATATCAATAACCTATCCTAACCACTGATGCACAGCATTTAAGTCGCTACTCAAAAGTTCTTTAAATAAACTGAATTGCTTACAAAAAAAAAGACTAATAATCATTAGCCTTTTTAAAATAAAACACCTCTGTTTAGAACCAAAACAATTACGCTAAAAGTATTCTAGATTGTAAATACATTTTATCATCAATACACAGTTTAAAACGTGCAATTCTCATGTACTAAACCAAATTCCCCTACCACTTGGTCATCGTCATCCAAATCAAATCCATCTATATTAGTATTTAATAATTTCATGCCTGTAATTTTAATTCCTTTTCCAATGTCATCAAAATTCATCTGCGAATTTTCAAAAACCATATTAAACATTTCAGACTTCATATATTCTAAATCACCGAAATATGAATTTCTCACAACCACATCTTTAAAGATCGCTTTTTTGCACTCTGAATTATTTTGCTTTACTTGAGTATTTTCAAATAACACATCAGTAAAATTAACGCCAGTTAAATCGACAGACAAGTCACTGTTTCTAATTTTAGTGGCGTTAAATTTAGTATTTAAAAACTCGGCCTCATCAATGTTCATATTGATTAATTGAGCATTATCAAACTGACCTGCATCAAATTTCACACAAGACAAAACAGCACTTTTAAATTGAGAACCTGTAAAATTAGCATTATCAAAATTACAGCTTTGGAGCTCCATATTTTTTAATGAAGTATTTTTTAATACTGCACGATCAAAATCCACATAATGAATTTGAACTCTCTCCAATTCTGCATCGGTAAAATCAGTATTTTCTGCATTAAATTGTTGCATGGATGTATTTTTAATATTTACCCCTTTAAAACTGGCCTCGTCAATATTACCTTCGCGCTTACCATTCAAATGAGAATTTTCAACTTGAACATTATCTAAATTGGCGCCTTCAAAATTGATATTAAACGCTTCAAAATTTCTAAATATTGCATTTTTTAAATTGGCGCCTTTAAAATTTATATCATTTACTTCTAGATTTTCAAACGTTAAGCCCTCAAGTTGTTCACCAGAAAAGTCCAACAGAGAAACATCTTGCGTATTATTTTTTAAATTAACGGCATACTGAAATAATTTATTATTCACATCTTGCTGATTCATATTATTACCCTTTTAACTATAATTGATAAAATCCATTAAGCAGATTTTTTGAAAAACGAACGAAGAAAACCAAACAATCCAGCAGACTCAACTTCATCATCGTCAGATCTTGGGTAATAATTATTGGAATTTTTTTCTTTTCTCATATTTAAAAGATTACTTCCATCAAATTCAGAATCATTAAACCTTGCATCTATAATTTCAGATTCTTCAAACTGAACACCATGCATAAGGGTTTTATAATAAAGGGAGAAATCATTAATAGGGCTATATATAAAGTATGCATTGGACAAATTTGAGCGATTACATTGAAATTCTGTTAACACACATTCATCAAATTTTGTCTCAGTGAAATTACTTGATGTAATGGTTGTGCTGTTGATTTTACTCTTTAAGAAATTAATTCTATTTAAATTCGCACACTCAAAACGAACCTTGGTAAATTGACACTCAATAAAACTATCAACCGATTCTGTTGAAGATTGAGCCACATTCACACGATAGAATTGCCCATCATTAAGCTCAACACTATTAAAAGTGACGTTAGTTAATGCCGCTTCTTCAAAATAGAAATCCGTGATCTTCGATGATTTAAATTCCACATTTTCAAAATGACAATTTCCATAACGAATATCCGTAGCCGTTACGCCAACAAAACTAACATCAATCCACTCACTGGTTTCAATTCGAACTTCAGTCATATCCAGTGTGTTAAATGTTGCCTTTTTAAATGAACTGCTATCAACATATAGCTTTAAGAATTTAGTTTGTTCAAAGTTAACGTTTTCAAAGCTCGACTCATAAATTGAAGCATCAGACAAATCTGCCTCTTTAAACGAACAATCAGCAATATTGCATAACTTAAATGTTGCTTGATACAACGAGATTAACTCTAAATTACTGTCGATAATACCGCTTCGAAAAAAGTCAGCATTGTTAAATTTGGACTGGCTTAAGTTAACGCCATCCAATTCACAATTTTCAAATCTTGCAGACGTAAAGATTGCCTCAGACAAATCAGTGTTTTTTAAACAGGCATTATAAAAAACCGCCCCTTTAAATTTTGCATTTTTGAAGTTTGCATTGGATATATTTACATTTAAAAACTTAGAGCCTTTTAAATCTGCGCCCTCAAAATTAGCATTAGATAAATCGACACACTTAAACTTCACATTTCGTAGTTTTTTATTAGAAAAATCAAGCTGGTTGCTTTCTAAGTCACTTAACTTATAACTGCGTTGCTCACCATCTTCTTGATTGGTGCCAAAATGCTGATTAATTAAATCGTCATTAATGCCCATTAATTTAAATTTATGCAGGGCTAATATATTATCTACTTCTTGCTGGTTCATGGTTATTTCCTATGATTGAATTAAAATGACATGGCTAATTCCAAAAACCACGACTTTTCATTTATTGTCATTTAAATTGTAACTGATCAGATTGCGCTCGGCAACGAGCTCAAAGCATTGCTTTAATTAGTTACTTCCTTGTAGCGATCAAATTCGTGCTGAACAAGGCAAAAAATGTGAGTTTTCATGTATAAATATTCCGCATATCCTGTGCTTCACCCTTCGGAGCGACTCATCGTCGTTAAAGCTTGTTCCATACAAAATTTTGATAATTTTTAAACGCAGATCAGTGCAATTTTTAGCGTGAACTGATTAGTTACTTTAAATTTATCTAAATATTGGCTTTAACTTAACCCATCCCAAAAGTGAATCACAAGTGCATATTCAACAATTTCCATCACTTAAAAATAAGTAAGTACTTACAACCATTTAACACAATGACATTTAATTCCTTTCATTTATCAAATGAAACAACAAAGGAAACAACAAAGGAAACAACAAAGGACACCCACTTTTAAATTGTAGGTTTTGCTTTAGGCAAACAAAACTATCCAAACTTTGTTGCAGTAAATGACACCCAAAAAAACATCTTCCTCAAATTTGCGCAGTAATATTTGCAGATCCAGCGGTTTAGACTTATTTTTTACTCGGTTTATTTGAGGCTTAGTGTGTATGTGCAAGTAGCTTCTTTTGGTTAGAGTAAAAAATTCTTTACAGGCTTTGGTGGTATGGATGGTGAGCATTTAAACGCCTATTAATCGTTGATCTAAAAAGTCATCGTGCAGCGCAATGACTAATTGAATAATTATGCATTTCATCATAACTTCTTTTTGGCTATCGCATTTAAAGCATTTATATTTGCTAGTGCGCCCTCAGCTTCTTTTAACTGTCTTCGATTTTGAGAAAACTGGTCGTAACTGTGTTTGGCTTTTTCATCCGCTTCTTTTTTTGTAAGCGAACCCGAACCTTGCAATACATCTCGCTCATTAAATTCTAAAAACTGATCCAGCTTTTGATGCCAGTCGTTTAACAATACCTGTTTACGGCGCAGTGCTTGGTCTTCGGCATAATCAAGCCACATAACCACAATACGATTCAGAGTTTTAATTTCATCTTCTTTCAGGTAATTTTTAGCAATGGTCACATCGGTTTTACGTCCTTCATCGCCTTTGAAGCAGGTTAAACCCATGTCTGGTTTTTTGGCATCAACACGTGCCGCAATCAATTCAGCAGCCGTCATGTTTGTGCTGGCAAAGTGCAACTTATTTTGAATACTTTGAAAAAATCGATTGGTGTCTTTACTAGAGGGTTCATAATCCGCCGCCATGGTAAAAATCTCTTTTACCCGCAAATACACACGGCGTTCGCTTGCACGAATATCACGAATGCGCTCAAGCATTTCGTCAAAATAATCAGGCACTGCAGAATCACCTACAGGTGGATTTTTTAATCGTTCGTCATCCATGACAAAACCTTTGACTAAATATTCCTGCAAGGTTTGAGTGGCCCACTTTCTAAACTGCGTACCACGGGCTGAGCGAACTCGGTAACCCACGGCTATTACCATTGGCAAACTAAAGTGTTTCACATTATAAGGTTTGCCGTCAGCGGCAGTTGTTCGGTAAAACCGAACAACTGAATTTTCATCTAACTCACCTTCGCTTAATACGTTACTTATATGTTCACTAATGGTCGCCTTAGCTTTGCCATACAGGTCACACATCATCGCCTGCGACAACCATAAAGTATCCAATTCAAAGCGACATTCAACCTTTGCTGTGCCATCGTTGCTTTGGAATAAAATGAATTCGCCTTTTGGGGCTTGTGGTGGGAGGTCAGTCATTTAATGACTCCTGAAGTTTTTGGTTTGAGTTTTTACGTTTATTTAGCATATCGAAAGAGTTTCATTGCATCATCCCATTTTTTCTTTTCTTCTTCACTTGGTTTAAATAGCTCACCATCCTTTTTAGCTTCTAAAGGCAGTATACATCAAAGTATTTCATGAGTTTCTGGTTTGGCTAATTCGATATCAAGTTTGTTGTAGATTTCTTTCCAGATATTTTTTTGTAATGTAGACACATCATTTTTGTTAAGGGCGTTTTTTAGTTTGATTAGGCCGTTTGATTTGAATGTTTCAAGTAGAGCGTTATTTTGATTCATGTTTGATCAACCTCGTTTTTAATTAGGTTTTACTGGAAAATATTTTTTGATAATTAAATATTAACAGGGACTTTAAACGATGAGCCATCATTATTCATCAATCAACTTCGAAATATTTTTCATTTTGTCGATCATACGTTTAGATAAACGTTCATTTTCAACATATACGGGTAAAACCATATCTAACCTAACAAAATCTGGATGCATAGAAATTATTCTCAAATAACGCTTAAACCGCTCTGTGTTATCTGACTTTCTTTGAAATTGTTTTTTAAACGTTTCTTCGAACCGTTTAATTTCATCATCATTATCAATTTCATGCTCTTCGGTATATATCACCCTTGCAAGTTGATTCATCTTCCAACCAAGTTGACCAATTACCATTTTAATTTGTTTTTTTAATATTTCGCTATCATCTGTCCCCATTTGTCCCATTCCTATTGCGTATATTTAGTTTGTCTTTGCTAGCTAGCGAGCAAAACAAAGACATTCATTTATTATATAAAGGTAAATACCATGAGTAAATCTACATTAGACCAAGCCGCTGCTAAACGAATTCAAAGCGCAGAAGCTAGAAAAAATAATGGCAAAGTATCAAAAGATTCATTTGCAGCTAAAGCTCAATCAATCACAGACAAAAAAAGCTCAAGTCAAAAAGAGCAGAGCCCAAAACCTGATCAAATAAATCAAACCGCTTCGCTTAAAAATGCACCTAGAAAAACTGACAACCCTTCAAATAAAAGCCGAAGCAACGACAAGCCAAAGGTAAATAAATAATTAGACCTAATTTTTGAATATCCTTTGAGGTATTCGATTGATCAATTAACTTTAAAAGGTAACATTATGAATATTTTAATTAACATACAATCAGCAACCCCACCAAATGGTCCAAGTCAAACAGGTAACCCTTCTGGTGGCGGCCGTGGTAATAATCCACCCAAAGGTAAATAATTAACGACAAGCCTAACGAATGTTAGGCTTTTTTACATTCCAATGTATTCTTTTTCATCACATTATCAAAACCATCAAATTTATCTTTATCTAAAATATCTTCTTTCTCTAGCATATATCGAATATAGGAAATTTCATTCATCGTATCCTCTAAAGCGCAAAAACAGATTTTTTCTTTGGCTTGATACTGTGCTTTTGACTGCACCTTCTTGCTTGAGTTAATGCAAGCATTCAACAAATCATACTCTGCTGATATCGAATAACGGTTATCTGTTGCAGCATATTCAATAAAATTACTGCCCGTAAATCCCAAAATAGCGAGTATTGCAGCGATTTTAAAAGGACTCTTCAAATTGAAGCTTTTTGAATTAGCCTTACATTGCGCGCAATAAAAACTCATATCTAATGATTCAGGCACTGACTTTTCACAACCACATAATTTATGTTTTACTTTCTTCTCTGTTACTTCTTTATTATTTTCCATTTTCAACCTTTTAATCCAATCTAAGAGGATAACTCTTTAACCCTTTATCACTACCGTATGTTATGTAAACTTCAACGCTATGCATTTGGTTTAATGTCATATTGTATGTAATCATTTTTTATAAGTGTCTATGTCAAAATAAAGACCTGACCCTCGGCCTTACTGTCCAGCAACTTACTTTGTGAGTATCCATTTAAAACTAATGGCCTGACACTTAACCATGCAAAGTTTTTATGAAGAACATCAGGTTGCATAATTTCATCAAAGAGTTTAATTTTGTCTCGATCACTCATTCTTCCTCCTTTACGCTATGCCTTTTTTCTTTATAACTAACCGATTCAATTTCACTAATTATAACATTTTCCAATTCTAATGAATCTTCTGTAAATGTATCCATATCAATAATTTCATTATTAACTGGATTTATATCTCTTTTCTTCTTTGAAATATGTATATCATTTGGAAAATCATAATCGTACCTTTCAATAATTGAGTATTTAAAATCATTTCTTATTTCGCAAGATCTATTGAAAATCACAATATTTTTATTTGAGTCTTTATCTCTAGAGGAGTTAAAAATTATCCCATCTAATTTTAAATTGGCATGATTACAAAGGTATTCTGAGAGAACTTGTGTTGGTAGATATTCTTTTTCTTCTTTGTTTTTTTCAATTGGTTTGCTGATTTCTTTTATTAGATACTCTAAAAACTTAGCCTTTTGTTGGTTTTTTACATAATCAGGATCAAACATACTGTCATTAATGTAAAACTCACTTAAATCTGATAAATCAATTATTGTTAACTTTCTCAGTAATTTAAACTCCCCCATAATTGTATAACTATCAACGTCTGGTCTAATTTCATTGATGCATGTGCTAGGGTCTAAAGATCCGTAAAATGCTCTAATTCCTGAAAAATTCATTCTACCTAATCCAGTGTTTTTGGGTATACCTAAGGAGTTTGGTAAATCCTCAATTATATCTACAATATCTTTGAAATTAAATTTAGACCTTGCTCTATAAATAGGAGTGGATTTATCGATTATTCTAATAATTGAATTATTACTTTCATTTTTATAATTTTGTATATTATTGAAAAGATCATCCAATATTTCTAACGCAAATTTATTAAAAAACCTTGATTCATTTTCAATAGAGTTTATGTATTTATTCCATGAGAATTTATAGTTATGATCTACAATTTTTTTTTGTTCAAACATAAATTCATCATTTTGATCTTCGTACATATTAAACATACTTAAATCAAAGTGTTCTAAAATCATATTAGTTAATTCGGAATCTTCATCAACTCCTAATAATTCAGAAATAATAAAATCGGCTTCATCACCTTTGCGATACCATTCGCCAATTTTTTGTAAATAATATTCATGCCCTTCTGGATTTTCAGGTGTTAATTGATAGCTTTCACTAAATACCCCTTCAATTTTAGAAACTAATTCATTAAGTGCGATTCCTTTTCCGTCATTCTCACAAATTGCACAGTTATATATTCCTTTTTTGGACTTCAATTTATTAATTAAATATGGGTTTTTAATACACTCTATGCAGATATATAGTTTTTCTTCTTCTATTTTCATTTTAAGCTACATCTAATTCTTGTTTGCCTATTAAGCATTTAGTTTTTATAAACTCCAAAATTGGCCTAAATACTTCAAAAGACTCTTTAGGGAGCTGCGGAACTATGTCTTGGGCAAATGCCGTTTTACTGCCATCAGCTTTGAATTTTATTTGATTACCACCTGCACATGCTTGTTTTTCAAAATATTGATCCGTTTCTTCTAACCCATAAAACATATGCTCTATTTCACAGCATGAGTTACCACCAAAAGTCTCTCCATTAAAATGGTTTTTATATACTTGTTTTTTAATTTCTGCATTTTCTGGAATGGGGATCATTATCGCAAATGAATCACCGTTCACCCATTTCTTAATCAACCCTTTATTCGCGTCCAATTCTATTTCATCTCCATTTATGCCATTCCAAGTATCATATGCTTTGTCAAAATCAAAAAGACCAAACATTGGAAGGCCATTCATCTCGTTAAGAATACGGGCATCTGTTAGTAATTGGACGAGGTAAGTAGAGCTGAATGCATAAAAAGGAATAAACGGCATTTCTTCATCAAATAAATTCAACCAAGCTTGCTTAATAATTAATGGGTCAGTACTACCTTCGGTAAATAACACCGGTTTATTTTCAATTTGAATGGTGTTTAAAACACTTAATATTTGTTCATTTGCTGAGTACTTTATAATATCTGAGCAAAGTTTTTTTACTGCAATATCTTTTGGTATTAAGTATGTATTTACAAACCCATCTGAATTTAAATCAAAATACCTGACTCTTTGATCTATATTTTTAATCAGAGTCACGGCACTATGACTGGTCATCAAGACGTGATTAGTATACTTAGCTTGGTCTGTTATATTCTGAAGCTGTCCAACACATTCAGCTTGCCATTCAGGGTGAAGAAAAGAATCTGGTTCATCCAATAAGGTTATACAGTTTGAGTTTTTGAATATTTCAGTGACTGCAAATAAATAAATGGTTTGAAACTGCCCATCACTAAATGAAGATGAATGAATTTCTTGATCGTTTTTTAAAGTCATGGATATGGATAAAGACTCTAATATTCCCAAGGTTTTTAGATTATCGAAAGCCTTAAAAAATTCTAGAGGTGCAAATCCTGAAAACTCACGCTGAATACTTTCAATTGAAAAGTATAGTTGATAGGTGTCAGTGTCTGATAAGTATCCCTCCGTTCGAAGTCCATTATTTGACTCTTTTAAAGTGCAACCCTCTAATTTTTTAAGAAATGATTTTGACGCGCCCGTAAGTTTCCAATATTCATTAATATCATCATTGCTTTCAATGTTAAATGTGTTTGCGTTGCGCCTACTTGCATATAATGGTCTTTTTAATTTTACTTTTAAGTCATTACCTAAAATTTGTATTCCTAATTTATTCAATATAAATTTCTTCAATTTAGAGTTAGTATCCATTAAAGAAATTACAGTTAAGAAAATATCTTTATAACTTGAATTTATGCCTATAAATTTACGACTTTCATTTATGTCAGCTGATATTATTCTTTTAGAAAAATTTATTTCATATGCATTTAACGTGTTATTTATTATTTCATTCTGGCCTGCATAATAGATTAAAATATTTTCAGGCATGATTGTTTGCCCTAGTGTTGCGCGTTCAACACCGTTGATTAATAATATATTATTTGTAAAATTGTATTGAATAATTACTGCATTTCCATCGATTATATATTCAATCGTATAATCAAAACTTATCTCGTAAGGTACAGTTAGATGCAACTCGTATAAATGGCGAAATATTTCAATTAATGCCTCAATAAAATTCGATTTACCTGATCCATTTTTACCTACAAATATTTCTAAAAAATTGTCAGTTGTAAATTTTAAATTAAAATCTTTTAAATTTTTATAATCACTAATATAAATGGATTTAATACGCAATGTTATTCTCCTAATTTGACAATATAATCTGTCATCTGTACGTTAGTTTTCGAAGAATGGCGTATTATTTCTTTAAGGTTATTACATAGCGCCATAATACCCTCTACTTTAGACATTATCCTTTTTTGCTCTTTATATGGAGGTAAAGCAGTTAGAAGCATTTGAATTTGAGTTCTAGAAACATTTTTCATAGTACTACTTGTGCCGCCTGCGACTTTGGCATAATAGTCTTTAGACCATTGGCTATTGTTAACCATACTGACATAATCTGGTGAAATGTACTGGCTAAATTTAAATCGAATAATTTTATCACTCATCATCAATTGTGCTTCAGTGTTCTCAGGTACAACTACAGATCTAGCGACTAATTCAGGGGTGTTTGCTCTGGATATTAAGAAGTCATTCTTTTTTATTTCATGTTCCGGTCTTGGCTCTAAATGACTTGGAAGTTCTTTATTTTCATTGGGTTGAAAAACCCCCCAAGTAACAGCACTTACTTTTAATACACCCCAATTGTTTCCTTCACGTGGTGACCCATTACATTTAGGGCTCCATCCAGCACCTGACTGTAGTGTTAGATCATCTAAACGACACCACTCCCACCCATCAGGCAATTCAAAAGGCTTTTCATTCTCACTAATCTCAGGCAACGGTTTCTGCTTCTTAATCTTCCCATCTTTAATAAGTTGTTCTTTTTCAATAGCAATACGTTTTAACAATTCACTAGCAGGTTCGTCGTTTGGATCTTGAGGGGTAAGTTTGCCCATTACTGCTAATTGTAAGATGGTTTGTTTTAGGTGGTCGAGGGCGAGTTCGCCTTGTGGGTTTGCACTGAACAGGATGTCGAAATTATCGGCTATGCGGTTCCAGTTTTCTAATAATTCTTCATGACTTTCAACATTCGTTAAGCCATCTAATAACGTTGTGGCTAATATGTTATGGGCGTCGATGTTGTCTTCGGTTTGTTGTTCTAGTTTGTCGCATAACAACATGAGTTCATCGACTTTTTTTACTATTCTGTTTTGTTCTTGTTCTGGAGCAATCGGTATGATTAGCTCCAAATACTTTAATGTAGATATACCGCCAATTATACCTGTCATTGAATTTGAGAATTGAGTATAAAATGTAGGTGTTAATATATTTGTTAATAAATATTTAGGAATAACACCTGAAAAAAGTTCATTGGCAAATAGTTTATTACCGAAATAAATTTTATTCATTGTGATTGCACATTTTTTTCCAGCACTTCCACCTTCAGCACAAATTAGAACAGTACCTTTATTTGCAATTTTAAATTTCGGTTCATTTTCTGGGATATTTACTCCGTTATTATAATTTATTGACTCAAAACCATATCCAATATCCTTGGTACCAATATATGGAAGGCCATTTCCGTTAGAGTATTTCAATTCTTTAACTTGAGCGTTAACACTATTACCGTTGTATATGTTTGCAATATCTTTTAGCCTCACCCACTCCCACCCATCAGGTAAATCAAAAGGCTTCTCATCTTCACTAATCTCAGGCAAAGCCTTAGTCTTCTTAATCTTCCCATCAGCAACCAACTGCGCTTTCTCTACCGAAATCCGTTCCAACAAAATACACGCGGGTTCATCACTTGGATCTTGATCCACTAACTTGCCACGCACGGCCAACTCTAAAATTAGCTCTCTAAGTTTTTTAATCCCATACAAATCAATTTTTTTAGAGCTTCCACGACCTTGGGTAGACTTTTTAATTAATGTAGATGTCCATAAATCCATATTGTCGGTGATTAAATTGTGGGATGTTTTTGTATTTTTACTGCTCATAGTGTTTGCTCGTTGGCTAGCATATTCATGACATTTAATTGTTGATATTGCATTTCTTTGTGTACGTGATTTATATAATTCTTAAATTTTTGTGTGATGTTCTCGAATCCATTTTTGGTTACTGTGTAACCTTGGGCAGTATGCTTTTTCATAAAATTGATTTGGCGTTTGACGTTTATTTTGCCTTCTTTTCGAACTATCAAGGAATCCTTGATGGTTACTTTTTCTTCTAATTCACACTCTCGATAACCTACAGATATGATTACGTCTAGGTTGTAGAGCTTTACAGGTTTGTCTGAATGAGCAATGTGCATATTTTGCACATTGCTTTTTTCTTCTAACTCACCTTCTTTGAATATATTACCAATATGACGAGTAATGACGGTTCGATCTCGACCAAATAACTCAGCCATTTGCTCTTGGCGCAACCAGACTGTGTCTTGTTTTAAAATAACTTCAACTTCGCCGTTTTTACTTTCAAAAATCACAACATCATTTTTTGTATTTTCTTTATTCTTTTCTGTCATGTTATTTACCAGTAAGCGCGTCGGATAAAATGGATTTTAACTGGTCACGTAATGTTTGAATGTCTTGTTGTTGTTTGTTGAAGTCAGCCAATAATTGTTCAGGATCGTGTATTTCTGTTTCTTCTACATGTGGATTTTTTATGTCGAGGTTGTAGTTGCGCTCAATAATTTCGTCGATGCTAACTTGCCATGCTTGGGTATTGGCTTCACGATTTTTACGTTTTGTTTTTGCACCAATACTTTTGCCTTCGCCCCACCACTTTACGCAGTCGTCAAAGTCTTCTAATTTCATCGGTTTGGTTTTGTTAAATGCTTTTACGTCGTTAGGTAACGGCACTTCGTAATACCAAATATTTTTTGTGGGTGTGCCTTTTTCAAAAAATAATATATTGGTTTTAATGCTTGTATAAGGGGCGAAAACTGAATTAGGTAGGCGCACTAATGTGTGTAAGTTACATTCGTCTAATAACATTTTTTTGATTTTGGTTTTTACGCCTTCACCAAATAATGTACCGTCGGGTAACACCACAGCGGCACGGCCTTTTTTATTTAATACTTCTACTATGTATTGTAAAAATAAATCGGCTGTTTCGCGGGTTTGCATTTCGGACGGGAAATTTTTTTCGATGCCGTCTTCTTCGGTGCCACCAAAGGGTGGATTGGAAACGACTACGTCGACCATGTCGTTGTCATCTAAACTAGACAGCGGTTTGTTTAATGTATTGCCGTGGCGAATTTGTTTGGGTACTTCGATGCCGTGTAACATCATATTGGTGACACACAATAAATGCGGCAGTTGTTTTTTTTCTACACCGCGCACCGATTGTTGTAATTGAAATTCGCCGTCGGTGTCTTTGACTTGTTCGCGTAGCGTATCAACCGTGCAGGCTAAAAATCCGCCCGTACCACAGGCAGGGTCCATTACGGATTCGCCTAGTTTTGGGTTGATCATTTGTACTATAAAACGGGTAACGGCACGCGGTGTATAAAACTCGCCAGCGTTACCTGCGCTTTGTAAGTCTTTTAATATTTGTTCGTATAAATCACCAAACAAATGGCGCTCTTGTGAATTGGTAAAATCAATCTCGTTTAATTTATTTATTATTTGGCGTAACAGCGTGCCGTTTTTCATATAGTTGAAGGCATCGCTGAATGCTTCTTTTACGACGTAACCGCGTGGGTTGGTTGTTAATGGCGCGGTTAAATTTTTTAAACCTGGTATTAAATCGGCGTTTACAAATTCTAATAACTCGTCGCCTGTGATGCCTTCTTTATCTTCTGCCCAGTTGCTCCATAAGTATTTTTTTGGAATGGGGGTTTTGTAATTGTCTTGCTCAAATTCTAATTCTTGTTCTTGTGCGTCAAATATTTTTAAAAATAATAACCACGACAACTGACCTAAACGCTGTGCGTCGCCATCGACCCCTGCGTCTTTACGCATGATGTCTTGAATGGATTTTATTACGGATGAAATGGACATATTTTTCTCTTTAATTGTTATAAATTTGTGTGTATTTAAATGGGTAAACGATGGTTATAACTCACAGCCTTCGGACAAAATATCGACGTACTGTTTGTAGATATATTTACGGTTTCGTTTGCCTTTGCTAATTTGTTCAATAATGCCAAGTTGTTCGGCAATGTTGATTAATTTTGTGGCGGTGCCTCTGGATTTACCAATGTGTTTTTCAATGTCGCTGACTTGTACGATGGGTTGTTGTAATAAAAATCGTATGACGTTCACCCCTTCGCTGCCTGCGCCTTGGGCGATCATTTTGTCTGTGTCGTCGCGTTCTATTTTTTGTACTTGTTTGGTGGTTTCTACCACCATGTGCGACACCGCTTCGATGCCCTCTAGAAAGAACGCAATCCATTTTTCGTAACTGCCTTCAACTCTTACTTGTTGTAGGCGGTCATAATATTCTTGTTGTCTGATTTTTAAGTATGCACTTAGGTACAAAACCGGTTGCTCTAGTATGTTTTGACTCACTAAATACAGGGTGATTAATAATCGACCTACGCGCCCATTGCCGTCGTTAAATGGATGCAATGTTTCAAATTGATAATGGATTAATGCGCATTGAATTAATGGCGGTAATTGAGGCGAATCATTTAGGTATTTTTCAAACTGGCCTAAGTATTCTAATAACTCGGTAGCTGGTGGCGGTACGTAACGTGCGTTACTGGGTTTGCTTCCGCCTATCCAGTTTTGCATGGTGCGAAATTCACCTGGGGTTAAATTGGCCATACCGCCGCGCACGTCTTGCATAAGTATTTCGTGCATTTCTTTGATGATGCGTAAACACAAAGGCATGTCGTCTTTTTTTAATCGGTTTAATCCGTGGCGCGCGGCTTTTACATAATTTAAAACTTCGCCTACATCTTTTGTGGGTTCGTTTTGTTCTTCTGCGCCCAGTACGTCAACTAATGAGCTTTGTGTGCCTTCAATTTGCGAGCTTAACAACGCTTCTTTTTGAATCAACATGCCTGTTAATAACTCGGGGTTAGGCAACACACTTAACACCATGTTTAAAGCGCCTACGGCTCTGTCGGCTTGTGATAGCTGTAACTGCAAAGCTTCACTTAACTCAATTGAAGGTTCTGGTGGTAGATGACTGGGGAAAAAAGCGGTGTAACCTGCCGATACCTTTCTGAAGCTCCCACTTCTTGTTTGATTGTTTTGTGACATATACTGACCTAAGCACCATTCAAATATCAAAAAAATAACATATAGAGCAAATCAACAACTCCATATGTCATAAAATTAACGCATGGTACATTTATAACCACGCTTAAGTCAAAATTTAACTATTCAGCCCAATCCGAAACTGTTTAGATTGCGTTCAAATTTGTGCTGAGCAAGGCGAAAAATGTGAGTTTACAAGTGTAAATACTCAGTACATCCTGTACTTCGCCTTTCAGGCCGACTATCCGTCGTTAAAGTTTGTTCCTGACAAACTTTTGATCATTTTTCAACGCAGAACAGTGCAAATTTTAGCGTGAGTTGGATAGTTACTCAAAATTAACCTGTTTTATCTTGGCTATATAAAGCTTGCTCTAAATCGCTGATGGCGTCGTCGTATTGTTGTTTACCGCCAAATGCTTGCTTGACGATTTCAAGTGGGCGTCCCATCTCTCTAAATGGGGTCACTTTTAATACGTTGTTTGATTCGATTTCTTGTACGCCAACGTCTGCGTATTTTTCTAATAAATTATTTAAAACATGCTGAGCTTGTTCTGAATATTTAGAAAAGTAATTACGCTTTTTAACGTTGTCGGCACGCTCACGACGAGTTAATGCAGGTTGATCAAAAGCTACGTGGCAAATTAAATCAAAGGGATCGAGCTCTTTACTGACGTCATCTTCTAGTGCTTTCCAGATAACACCTTGGTTTTCTAATTCTTTAATGATGGCTTGTTTACGATCTGCAGATTGCCAGTTTTTAACAAAGTCATCTAATGATGCGTATTGCTTTTTGATGCAACCTTTGGTGTAGTCTTTAAATGATTCGGTGACTAACTTTCCGTCGGTGTCATAGTATTGAACACGCTCGGCTATTTTATTAACTTGAATGCCTGATACTCGATATTTTACCCAACGACTCTCTTCATTGGTTTCATCGGTGCTTCCACCAATTGGATCGCTTGAAATTAGAATATCGTCTGTTTTTTGAGTGTCTTGCTCATCAGAATCAACAGACTGTATTTCATCTAACGCGTCATCAAAATCTGTGTTTTCGGTGTCAATCACATCTTCTGGATCGACAACTAATACTTGCTCAGGAATCCCATCAAAACGCTCATCGGCAAATAATTCAGTGGCTTTTTTAAAATCTAAAATGGTGAACCACAATTTATTGTATCGATCATCAATACGCGTACCCCGACCTATAATTTGTTTAAATTTAGTCATGGATTGTATGTTTTGATCTAACACGACTAACTTACAGGTTTTGGCATCTACACCTGTTGTCATTAATTCTGATGTTGTGGCAATGACTGGGTAAGCTTTTTTGGGATTAATAAAATTATCTAATTGCGCTTTGCCTAATTCGTCGTCGCCTGTAATTTTCATTACATACTTTTCGTTTTTTTGTACTTGCTCTGGATTTAAATTCACTAACTCTCGACGCATACGTTCGGCGTGATCGATGTCATTACAAAACACAATGGTTTTTGCCATTGGGTCTGTACGTTTTAAATACGCGGTAATGGTTTTTGCTACCAAATGTGTTCGTTCATCAATCACCATGGTGCGATCAAAATCTTTTTGGTTATAGATACGATCAACAATTTCTTCGCCGTTTTTATCAATCATACCTTTGGTTGGGCGCCAGCCTTGTAAATCAATATCTAAATCAACACGCACGACTTTATAAGGCGCTAAAAATCCGTCTTCGATGCCTTCTTTTAATGAGTAGGTATAAACAGGTTTGCCAAAATAATCGATATTGGATACTTCGTCTGTCTCTTTGGGTGTAGCGGTTAAACCAATTTGCGAGGCAGATGAAAAATATTCTAAAATTTCACGCCACGCACTGTCTTCACTGGCACTTCCTCTATGACACTCATCAATTATAATTAAATCAAAAAAATCACGATCAACTTGTTTAAATGCTTTTTGATATTCTTCAGGGCCAGTTAAAGCTTGGTATAAAGCTAAATGAATTTCATAAGCAGGATCAACAGTACGACCCGTGATTTTTGTCATGGCGGTGCCAAAAGGTTGGAAGTCATTATTTTTAGTTTGATCCACTAAAATATTTCGATCCGCCAAAAATAAAATACGTTTTTTAGCGCGAGACTTCCATAATCGCCAAATGATTTGAAATGCTGTGTATGTTTTACCTGTGCCAGTTGCCATTACCAACAATGCGCGATTCTGGCCTGAACTGATTGCTTCAATGGTTTTATTAATGGCTTGAAGTTGATAATAACGCGGCGCTTTGCCTGAACCGTCATCATAATAATTTTGTGTAATTATTGGCAATTGTTGCTGGGTATAACCTTTATACACACAATATTTTTGCCAAAGGGTTTGAGGCGACGGGAACTCGTCTAAAGTAATCTCACGCTCAATAGGCTCACCTTTTAACGCGGTTTTATCATGAAAAATAAAGCCGTCTCCATTCGATGAAAATACAAATGGGACATCTAATAAACGCGCATAATCTAATGCTTGCTGAATGCCTTTACCCATCTCGTGTTTATTCGCTTTTGCTTCAATCACCGCCAAAGGCATATTAGGCTTATGATAAAGCACAATATCTGCAGACTTTACAGTTTGGCGCATACCAATTTGACCGCGCACAATCACCTTACCGTCACGCAAAGACACTTCTTGCCTGATTTGATTCATAGAGTCCCAACCTGAGGATTCGACCGAAGGCATGATGAATTTAGAAATGATGTCCGATTCAGAAAGCTGTTTTTTATCCATTTTAATAAAGCCGCAAGATCATGTAAAAAGTGCGTCGACTATATCATATATGTGGATTTGATGAAGTATTGGTGAAAGCTTGATTTTGTTGCTGGTGATAGTTGCGTGTAAGAGGACTAATTGTAATCTCGCAAACTTTAAAAAATCCTAAAAACATCCACTTTTTCAGCAAAAAATATCAGTGTCGGGCCCAAAATTCCACACCGACACAACAAGGACAACAAGGACAACAAGGACAACAAGGACAACAAGGACAACAAGGACACACTCTTTAGAGTATTAATTTAGATATGATATTTAGCTTAAAACTCGAATTGATTTAATTTTGTAAATTTGGACTGGAATGCAGAAATGGCACTGCTTCGTATTATTGGCCATTGAAATTAAATGCTAAGGCTTATTTCTTTTAGGAGTTTGCTTACTCACGGATTTGAGTAAGCTTTTTTAATTATTGAATACTGATTAATCACGCGCCAATTCATGTAACGGCAGGCTGGATTTTATATCAGGCATTCCTTCAAGAAAAACCACGTTGGGTTGGAAATTTTTATAAGCGAGAAATATGTATTCATTCCAATAATTAGTGCTTAAACCATATTTCATGATTTCATTATAAGACGCAACACTTTGTTTTTGTTTAGTGTTTTTCATATTTCTTTCAAAAAAATCTAACCAATTTTTTTCGACTTGATGATCGTCTTGATTCTGATTTCCAAGTACATAAGGGGTGGTAAAAACAACACTGTAATCAATATGATCAAATAACGCTGGGAAAATTCGAGCCAGCCAAATTTCACCTGATCGACCATTATAACCTGAAGGGCAAATTACTTTGATTTCTTTATTGGTGACTAATTCTTTTAAATTAATGAACTTGCCTGATTGTCCTAAATGTTTATAAATCCCCATTGATGATGATTGCATTTTCTCAAAAATATCAATATAGCTGTTATCGGCATTGATAAATTTACAAAAATCCGTAGCGACGGTGCATAACGTTTCTTTTTTTGCCCCCTGTGTACTTAAGTCAAACGCACCCCAGCATGTAAAATAAGATTTTGTGATGGGGCTACTAGGTGGCCCTGATGGTAAATATTCATCAACGGCATGAGCGTAGGGGGCTGTTAATTTTTCAAGTGATGGAAATTGACCAACTTGCTCAATGAGTACAGAAAGTTGGTTTTGGGCATACATATACAAGGCATGCAATGGATCTAAATCGCTTAGTTGTTTTTCGCTGACGATGCTTTTTTGATATTGCTCTGCAGTAAACTTCCCTTCTTGCCATTGTTGGATGTGGGTAATTTTGTTTTTTAATTGTGTTGCTGCTGATTCAATCAACTTTCGTGCAATTGGGCCTCGGCCTGTAAATCGCTTTTGTACTTTTTTATTTTTTTTCATAATTTTATTTTATACCAGATATGCAGAAATTGATGGATTAGGTAAGAGTTGGGTAAGGATTGAGTAAATGCCGTGATTATACTTTTTATGCTCCACAACGTAAATATTGGGTAGCTGCTCATGACAAATTTAAAAGAGACACTCATTT
Source organism: Marinicellulosiphila megalodicopiae (assembly GCF_045862395.1). NCBI lineage: Bacteria > Pseudomonadati > Pseudomonadota > Gammaproteobacteria > Oceanospirillales > Marinicellulosiphila > Marinicellulosiphila megalodicopiae. The sequence continues at coordinate 916,518 of NZ_AP023087.1, read as the reverse complement.
AAATTTATAAGATATTTCTAGAGCTTATCAACCCTACTTCCAAATTAGAAGCTTGATGTATTTTTAAGAAAATCCAAACACCCACCCTTAAACATTTTTAATTAATAGCCTTTAATATCAAGGCTTTTAGTGAGTTGTAAAAATTAAATTTGTCCGAAAATCGATGGCCTTTTTCGGACAGGATTGTAATTGTTAATCAAAATAAAATGTTGAGCTAGCAACTAACCCAATTAACAAACATTCAACTTCAAAGAAATTACTATTTCTTAAAACTATGAATTTCACACTCAGACTCATTTGGCCAAACTTGTTGTTTATCCACACCATAGTTTGAGCAGGTGGCCAAACTATAATGTGGCACACACTTAACCAGCAACAAACTCAAATCCTATGTTTACATCACCAGATTACTGTATATACTTACATCAATGTATATACTCACAGTCTTTTGGAGCTTTTATGATCAAACTTACTACTCGTCAACAGCAGGTTTTGGATTTAATTAAATCCAGTATTGAAGAAACCGGTTTTCCTCCTACTCGCGCTGAGCTTGCGACGACTTTAGGTTTTAAGTCTCCTAATGCCGCAGAGGAACACATTAAAGCCCTTGCGCGTAAGGGAGCAATTGAGATTTTACCGGGCGCTAGCCGTGGTATTAAGATTGTTGAAAAAGATAAAGGCTTGCCGATTGTTGGTAGTGTGGCAGCAGGTTCGCCTATTCTGGCCACTGAGCATATTGATGAGTATTTGAATTTGCCCGGTAATATGTTTTACCCAAGCGCCGATTACTTGTTGCGTGTACAGGGTATGAGCATGAAAGATATTGGCATTTATGAAGATGATTTGATTGGTGTACATAAAACCGATCGCATTCGAAATGGTGATATTGTGATTGCGCGTATTGATGAAGATGTAACGGTTAAGCGCTACGAACGTAAGGGCAATGTGATATATCTGCACCCAGAAAACGAAGAGTTTAATGTGATTGAAGTGGATACAACTTCTTGCCATTTTGAAGTGGAAGGGGTGTATGTAGGCGTTATCAGACGCCAAGTCTAACCAGATCACACCAAACTTTGCACATTACTGCGTTTAAAAAATGATTAAAAACTTGTCTGGAACAAGCTTTAACGACGAATAGTCGGCCCTCAAGGCGAAACATAGGATGTGCTGAGTATTTACACTTAAACTCACATTTTTTAGCCTTGCCCTGTACAAAGTTTGGCGCAAGCTGAATTGGTGGAGATACTAAGTATTTACAGACTACTTAACTTAGAGGCAAACTCACATTTCTTGGCTCGAACTGCACAAATTTAATGACAATTAAAATTAGTAGCAAAATAAACTGAATTCGCTTAGGCTCAGCTACAATAGGCTCAGCTACAAGATGTTACTTAACCGCAAATAATTCGTTATTTTGCGGTTTTATTATTTATGGGTTAATGATTTTTCTGTTAATCTGTTTTTATTTGTCCATTTAAAAATAGAGGTGTGTTTTGTCTAATATTCTGTCTGGTTTTTTATTGCAAAAATCTTGGCAAGATATTAACGAGCAATTGGTGTTAACCTTTTATTTCAAAACTCATGACCAAGTGGCCAAAGTAATCATCGATGATGAGAAGCCTTTATTTTTTATTGAGCAGCAACATTCACAACAAGCCTTTGATATTATCTCCCGAGTATTACCCAACAAACAAAGCTGGTCGATTAAACCGGTTGAGTTACAAAGCTTTCATTTTAATCCGGTTTGCGCCATCTATTTTAATAGTCAAAAGCAGATTTACCTTGCTAGACAAGCATTAAGCTCTGCTGATATTCAAACATTTGAGTCTGATGTTAATCCTGCGTCACGATATTTAATGGAGCGTTTCATTCACGCAAGTGCGATGATTCAATGTAATGAAGCACAACCTTCTGCTAATAAGTTCAGGCCAAGCAAATCCCATCCTAATTTTTCTGTTATTCATAATCCAAAATTAAAATCTGTGGATCATTTTGATCACATTGAGTTTTGTGTGATGTCTTTAGATATTGAGACTTCCATTGTGGATGAACGCTTACTATCGATTGCTTGTACCAGCTATCAGTACCCTAATAATTTAAGTTTGCAACGTGATGTATTTATTTTATCGACACCTAAGTTTTCAACTGATGATGAATACATTCATATTTGTTTGGATGAAGCGCAGCTATTACGTGAATTTGTGGCTTATTTTTTATCGGTTAATCCCGATATTATTATTGGCTGGTCCGTTGTGGATTTTGATTTTAATTTTTTACAAAATAAATCCAAACAGTTTAATGTGCCTTTAAATCTTGGGCGAAACCAAGAAACCATTGTTTGGCAAAGTAGACGTGACGATGACAGCAAACGATTAATCATTGAAGGTCGCGTGGTAGTTGACGGCATTGATGCTTTAAAAAATACAACCTACCAACTAAATAAATACTCGCTAGATTTTGTTGCCAATCACTTTTTAGGAAAAGGTAAATTAATTGATCACCCTGAGCAACGCGCTTTAGAAATTGTGCGTTTATTTGAAGATCAAACCGATGATTTTATTGCTTACAACATTGAAGATTGCGATTTGGTTTGGGAAATTTTTATTAAGGCGGATTTATTTGGTTATTTGTTTCAGCGCGAACAATTAACAGGACTGCCATTAAATCGATTAGGCGGCTCCGTTGAAGCGTTTGATTATCGTTATTTACCTTTATTACATCGCAAAGGATTTGTAGCACCTAATACACCAATTGATCCTGAAGGTGTGGGTAGCCCTGGCGGTTATGTGTTTGATTCGATTGCGGGTTTGTATCAAAATATTTTAGTGTTTGATTATAAAAGCCTTTATCCAAGTATTATTCAGACATTTAAAGTCGATCCATTAGGGTTAGCCGTTGCACAAAACGATTTAAAACTGTCGGCTAACTATGACCAACAAGAAACCATTATTGATGACAAACACAATTACATCGCAGGATTTAACCAAGCGGTTTTTAATAAAGGCAATCAAATACTGCCCGAGTTAATTACTCAACTTTGGGCTGCGCGTGATGATGCAAAAGCAAATAAATTATCTGCTCGCTCTCAAGCTATCAAAATTATTATGAATTCTTTTTATGGTGTTTTGGGTACTCCAGGATGTCGATTTTTTAATCATCAGTTACCCAGCTCCATAACATTGCGTGGTCATCAAATTTTAACTGAAAGTAAACGTTGGTTTGAACAAAAAGGCTTACAGGTTATTTATGGGGATACAGATTCTATTTTTGTGCATTTAAGTCAGCCTTGTGCCGACATTACTGAATATGCACAATCCTTACAAAATGAATTAAACCAATATTGGCAAGATGCGTTACAACAACGCCACCAAATACAAAGTCACTTAGAGTTAGAATTTGAAGCGCATTATCAGCATTTTGTCATGCCAAGAATTCGTGGTATGGAAAAAGGCAGTAAAAAACGCTATGCCGGTTTAAAACATGGCGAACATACTGCCGATGATATTATATTTAAAGGATTAGAGGCTGTTCGCAGTGATTGGACAGAAGTTGCACAAAAGATGCAACGACAGTTATTCTTTTTGGTATTTACGGATCAAGATAAAATACAAGAACTGCTGCAAACGTTAATTATTCAGCTTAAAAATAAAGAGCTAGACAGCCAGTTATTATTTAAAAAACGTTTACGTAAACCATTAAGCGAATTTACTGCAATGATTCCGCCACATATACAGGCAATATTGAAGCTTCCTTTAACAGAACAAGCTAAATACCAGCGCGGCAGCCCAATTGAATATGTCATGACACTCAATGGACCCGAAATTTTTAATTACAGCAAGTCGCCATTAAACTATGATTGGTACATTGAAAAACAAATACAACCGATCTGCGATGATGTTTTACAATTTATTGGTAGTAACTTTGAACAAACCCTATCGTTTCAAGGACAGTTAAATTTATGAAAAAGAATATTTTTAGAGATTTAGGCACATTAATGAGCGCAGGAATGGATCCTGCCAGCGCTATTAAAAAACTGGCAAGTATTTCAACGCACCCACAACAATTTAAAGATGCAGCTAAATATATTGATCAAGGCAAAAGTTTGTCTGAAGCATTATTTAAATATGAGTTAATCAGTAAAGAGCAAGCAAGCTGGTTACATGCCGCTGAAAGTTGCGGACAAACGGATCAAGCACTACAAACCATTGAGCGCGCACAAACCAAACGAGAGAGCCGACTTAAATTGGTTAAAGGTAAATTACTGTATCCTCTATTTATATTACTGGTTGCCATACTTTCTACAGCAGCGGTGGATTTGTTTAGTGATCAGCCTGCAATGAATGTGTTTTTTATGATTGGATTAAAGCTTGGTGTCATTTATTTTATTACTAAGATTTTTTTTAGCTTATTAAAAAAAGACGTATTTTATTGGTTAACCAAACTGGACAGTCATCAAAAAAATAAAAAATATCAACTGTTTTTTGATCAGATTTGCATCAGCAGTTTATATTACCTTAGCCAAAGCTCCGTTGATTACGCCACAGCCTTTAAGTTAATTGCTAACTACATGACATCTAAAGAGCTTAAACAAAAGCTATTAAAGGCAAGTTCGCTTTGCCAACAAGGTATTAGTATTTCACAAAGTATTATTAAAGCGGACTTACCTGCGTCTTATCAGTGTCAGCAATTATTATTAACGGCCGAGTCTACAGGCGATTGGCACAGTACGATGGGCGTGTATTTGGACAATAACCAAAAATACATTGATGACATTTTGATGGATTGGGTAAAACTTCTACAAAAAGGATTATTTGTGATTGCCGCAAGTGTTGCGCTTAGTGTCATTTTATAAGCGTGTCATTAATAAGTTGTTTAAATTAAACCTAAGTTATCTACCACTGTATATACACTTACACCTACTTATGAAAAACATGTATGAAAAACATGGATATTATTTTAAAATTTAATGGATAACTAAAAATTCTGGACTATAGTTAACATCGCCTCAAGGTGAGGCCATTTATTAATTTGGAAGGTACAATGAAATCTACAAACGCACTATTATATTACTTCAAAGGCAGTCAAATCATTACTGGTGAACATATTATTGAAAGCACAGATTTAAATAACGGACTATTTGGAAGAAAAAAAGGCTTTGCACTTGTTACTAATTTACGAGTATTTATTTACCCAACAGGCAATGCCAATAAAGAAACAATCATTGAATGCAAACACATTACAAATTTGTTTTTTCAACAAAAGAAAAATATTCACCTTATCCAATTAGAGTATCGTGGTCGCTTAATTGAAATAGCCACTAAGGATAAAAAAGCAAGTTTAGAATTCCTACATGCCATTGAAATTTATAGACAAAATAAACTATCTACAACATTACCTGCACACCAACAAACTAAATTAAAAGCGATGATCAAACTTTGGCAAAGTAGTACATTAAATGATGCACAATATGACAAAGAGCGTAATTTAATTTTAAACTGCGCATAACTTAAAAAACCACAAAACCCATTATAATAACCGCGAATTGCAATATAGGATTCGAGATAAAATTATGATGGGTATTTTTTTGGGCGAACGAAAAAAATAGAATATTAAAAAGAATTATTTAGGAAGTTTTTGGATTTGACATGGATTTAACAAGATGCGAGTTACTCGCCATTTTTATATTAACCTTTATGAATCAATAGGTTAGAAAATAAAAATGGCGGAGGGGAAGAGATTCGAACTCTTGGAGAGCTATCAACCCTCGCTGGTTTTCAAGACCAGTGCTTTCGGCCACTCAGCCACCCCTCCGCAGAAGAGATGCGTATATTACGGATAATTTTTTTCATGTCAAACATTTTTTTATAAACTATTGAAATTTATAATGTTTTTTCAGTTTTCTCCTATTATTTTTGAGGTAGAATAGGATTTTTTTCAAACTGGAATCATTATGCGTACCGATGTTGGTTTAGAAGTTGAGCTTGAAGACTCAAAAGTGCTCATCGACTTTTTAGTCGATAATATTAATATTAGTAAGACGCGCCTAAAAAAATGCATCCAAATTGGCGCGGTGTGGCTGGTAGATGGTGATCATCGTCAACGCATGCGCAAAGCAACCAGCCGCATTCAAGAAGGTGATATCATTGAAGTGTTTTACGATGACGCGCGCTTAGACAGTAAAGCCATTGCCTGCGAACTTATTGAAGACTGCGAAGAATATTCAGTTTGGTACAAACCGCAAGGCATCCCTATGCAAGGTGACGACTTTGGCGATCATCACTGCGTATCAAGACAACTTGAATTTGCCCGTAAAGGCCTTCCCTACTGGCCAATCACTTTACCAAGTGATGCTCAATCTGGTTTATTTTTATTGGCACACTCACGCAAAATGGCGAGCGTATTAAATGATTTATTAAACAGCGGCCAAATTGAATCAACGCTATTAGTAACTCTAGAAGGTGATATAGATGCTTCTGCAATTGATTTTTGTACAGCTCAAAAAATCTCATTTCAAAATGCAGTTAATCAAACTCGCATGGCAATGTTAATTAAAACAGACGTACACGGTTTAACAAAAACATGCAGCGCAAATCCAAGTTTTCAAATTATTCAAGAAACCGACGATAAAGAGCAATTAGCAACCCAAGAAATATCTTTAAGAAAAATTGCTTTTACCTGCCCGATATCTAAAGAACAAAAAGTGTTTGAGTCTCCTTAAATATTTACGAGAAAAAGGGCTATGTTTTAAATTCGTGTTGCAATGAATATAACCCTCTGATTTTAAACAGATTTCAAACACCCCAAAGATTCAAGTAAATCAAAGAAATCAAAGAAATAAAGTCGGTTGCTTGTTGCAAGCGGACAAAATAGTGGTCAAATAATTCAAACAACAATAATTCAAACAACAATAATTTAAAACATAGCCAAAAAAAAGGGTGATAACCTTACGATTATCACCCTTTTTTTATGCGTGCTATTTACTAGGCATCACGAAATTTATTCACAAGGTTTGCAGTTGAGCTGTCCATTTTTGCAACATTGCCCGTTTGCAATGCATCAAATACTGCCACACCCAATACTTTACCTAATTCAACGCCCCATTGGTCAAACGAGTTGATCTGCCAAATAGCACCTTGAACCATCACTTTATGTTCGTACATAGCAATCAATGAACCCAACACTTTTGGTGTTAACTGTTCAAACGTAATCATGTTACTTGGACGATTACCTGCATGTACTTTATGTGGCGCAATAAACGCAACATCTTCTTCGCTCATGCCTTTTGATACTAATTCAGCCGTCACTTGTTCTAAGTTTTTGCCTTCTAACATCGCCTGAGCTTGACCCACTGCGTTTGCGTACAACCACGGATGGTGATCTGCAACTGGGTTATGTGATTTTAACGGAACGATAAAATCAGAAGGTACTAAACGTGTACCTTGATGTAACAACTGGTGATAAGCGTGCTGACCGTTAGTGCCTGCACCACCCCAAATAATTGGACCGGTATTGTAATCAACGATGTCGCCATCTTGAGTCACGCTTTTACCGTTTGATTCCATGTCTACTTGTTGTAAATGGTTTGGTAATTCTTGCAAGTAATCGTCGTATACTAAAATTGCCTGAGACTGAGCATCGTAAAAGTTGTTATACCAAATACCCGTTAAGCCTAGCAAAGCAGGTAGATTTTCTTTGATTGGCGTATTTTTAAAATGCAGATCCATATCAAATGCGCCTTTAAGCACTTCTTTGAATGTATCCATACCCAACAGGATCGCTTGAGGTAAACCAATGGTTGACCATAACGAATAACGACCCCCCACCCAATCCCATAAAGGAAATAAGTTTTCAGCGTCAATACCAAAATCAACGGCTGCTTTTTGGTTGGTGGTGACGGCTACAAAGTGATTTTTAACATCAGACTGTTTTGCGCCTGTGGATAAGAACCATTCACGTGCCGCTTCAGAATTTTTTAATGTCTCTAATGTACCGAACGATTTAGAACAGATAACAAAAAGCGTCGTTTCTGGATCTAAGCCTTTCATGCCTTCTGTTACTGCAGTGCCATCTACGTTTGCAATGTACTGAATATCAAATCCTTCTTTCCAGTATGGTTTTAACGCATCAGAAATAAGCTTAGGACCTAAGTAAGAACCACCGATTCCGATATTAACAATCGTCGTTAATTTTTTACCTGTGTAACCAGCAAATTCTGCGTTATGCACAGAGTTTACAAAGCTTTCAACTTTCGCTAATGAATCTGCTACAACCCCTTTTGCTTCTGGAGTTGTTTTATCAAAATCACGTAAAGCCGTATGCAAAACGCTTCTTTTTTCAGAACCGTTAATCACTTCGCCGCCAAACATTTTGTCGATTTGACCTTGTAAGTTTGACTGCTCTGCCAATTCAACTAATAAAGATAACGTTTCTTCGTTTACTAAGTTTTTTGAATAATCTAATTCAATATCGCAAGCACTGACTGTCATTTTGTTTGCGCGATCTGCATCATCTGCAAATAATCCGATCAAATTCGTTTGATCCATTTGCGTTTTATGCGCTTGAAGCTTGGTAAAAGCGGATAACTGGGTAAATTTACTCACGGTAAGTTTCCTGTTTAAAGTTTTAATAAATACGTTAATTTATTGCAAGTATACACTCACAAAAAAAGCCGTCATGGGACGGCTTTTAGAATTCTTTATGCTAATTGAACAGCAATAGCATTACTTGTATGACTGACTTCGTTTTTTTCTGTCATATAAATCATACGAGGTTTGAAAGTTTTTAATTCTTGCTCATCATAATTTGCATACGCGCAAATAATCACGCTATCACCTACCACTGCTTTATGAGCCGCAGCACCATTAACCGAGATGATTTTGGATCCTTCTTCACCGCGAATGGCATAAGTGGTGAATCGCTCACCATTTGCAATATTGTAAATTTGAATTTGTTCAAACTCACGGATTCCGGCCATATCTAACAAATCGCCATCTATTGCACAGCTGCCTTCATAATTTAAAACGGCATGGGTAACACGCGCTTGGTGTAATTTTGCTTTTAACATGGTTGTTTGCATCTAGGGACCTTCAATCGGACTTCATTGGACTAATTTTCGGGCGCGATTATGCCTTATGCAGGGGTAAGGTTCAATGGAAAACAAGTAATCCATAACAAATTTTAAACGAATAGAAGTCAACCTCTGATTATTTTTTGATCAGTCAACTAAAAGCAATATCACAGAACTTTACAGAATTTAACAACAAAGTTTACGCAACTTTTCTTTAATGTTACATTACCCCTCCTTTTGTCGAACTGTTCATAGATGTTATCTAAAACAATCGACAAAAATGATATTTAACCAGCCAAGTAATATGAGATTTTCATATACTTGTTTGAATCAAATTTTAGGTAAAACAATGGCAAAATTGCTAATAATTAATGGTCCTAATCTAAATATGCTCGGCACCAGAGAGCCCGAAGTGTATGGTCATGAAACACTTAATGACATACACACTTCGTGCACTTTAAAAGCTGAGTCTTTTGGGCACCAATTAGATTTCATGCAGTCCAATGCCGAGGTTGAATTGATTGAAAAAATTCAACAAAGCAGAGGCATCGTGGATTTTATTGTTATCAATCCCGCCGCATTTACCCATACCAGTGTAGCGATTCGTGACGCATTATCGGCAATCGATGTGCCTTTTATAGAGGTGCATTTATCCAACGTACATGCCCGCGAAGCATTTCGTCATCACTCGTATTTTTCAGATTTAGCTCGAGGCGTTATTTGCGGCTTGGGCAGCCAAGGTTATTTGTATGCCATTGAATCGGCACACAAATTTTTAACAGATCAGTAAAAACATCATCATTTAATATAAGGGTTTCCCAATGGATATTCGCAAAGTAAAGAAGTTAATCGAATTATTAGAAGAGTCAGGCATCGACGAGATTGAAATATCAGAAGGCGAAGAATCGATTCGTATCAGCCGTTCATCGACAAAAATCCAAGCACCTTACCAGTATGCACCTGCACCTATGCAAGCACCTGCTCCAGTAGCTGCACCTGCTGCTGTAGCAGCACCAGTTGAAGCTGCCGCTTCTGTAGAAACGGGTCATAGCGTTAAATCACCAATGGTCGGTTCTTTCTACCGCGCACCGTCACCTTCATCACCTAACTTCTGTGAAGTAGGCCAAACAGTTAAAGCTGGCGACACCGTTTGTATCGTTGAAGCGATGAAAATGATGAACCAAATTGAAGCTGATAAGTCTGGCGTAATTAAAGAAATCTTAATTGAAAACGGTCAAGCGGTTGAGTTTGATCAGCCATTAATCATCATCGAATAGGACTTAAACATGTTAGAAAAAGTATTGATTGCGAACCGCGGTGAAATCGCACTTCGCATCTTACGTGCATGTAAAGAGTTGGGAATTAAAACCGTTGCGGTTTATTCCAAAATCGACAAAGACTTAATGCACGTTAAGTTAGCAGATGAATCTGTATGTATTGGGCCAAACCCATCATCAGAAAGTTATTTAAACATCCCTGCATTAATTGCAGCGGCTGAAGTAACAGACTCAGTAGCCATTCACCCAGGTTACGGCTTTTTAGCTGAAAACGCAGCTTTTGCTGAACAAGTTGAAAAATCGGGTTTTAAATTCATCGGACCAAGAGCGGAAACCATTCGTCTTATGGGCGATAAAGTTCAAGCAATTAAAGCGATGGTTAAATCTGGCGTACCGACCGTACCTGGTTCTGGTGGCCCATTAGATGATGATGACGAACGCTCACACGCTGTGGCTCGTAAAATTGGCTACCCAATTATCATTAAAGCTGCAGCTGGTGGTGGTGGACGCGGTATGCGTGTTGTTCACTCTGAAGCATCATTAACTACGTCGATTGCATTAACCAAAAACGAAGCACAGATGTTCTTTGGTGATGGCACGGTTTATATGGAGAAATATCTTCAAAACCCACGCCACGTTGAAGTGCAAGTGTTAGCAGATGGCCAAGGCAATGCGGTTCATTTGTATGACCGTGATTGTTCATTACAACGTCGCCACCAAAAAGTATTAGAAGAAGCGCCCGCTCCTGGCCTTGATGAAACAGCTCGCGCAGCTTGTTTAAAATCTTGTGTGGATGCGTGTATTGAAATTGGTTATCGCGGTGCAGGTACTTTTGAGTTCCTATACGAAGATGGCAATTTCTACTTCATTGAAATGAACACTCGTGTTCAGGTTGAGCATCCAGTATCTGAAATGGTAACGGGTGTGGATATTATTCGTGAGCAATTGAACATTGCTGCGGGTAACAAATTATCTATTACTCAAGATGACGTTAAATTAAACGGCCATGCGTTTGAATGTCGTATTAATGCTGAAAACCCAGAAAACTTTATGCCAAGCCCTGGATTAGTGACACATATGCACGCCCCTGGCGGTTTAGGTGTGCGTTGGGATTCTCATATTTACAGTGGCTACAACGTTCCACCAACTTATGACTCGATGATTGGTAAGTTAATCACTCATGATAAAGATCGCAAAGCTGCTTTAATGCGCATGCAATCTGCTTTAGATGAATTGTTAATTGAAGGCATAAAAACCAACATACCACTTCAAAAAGATTTAGTACGTGATGGTCACTTCCAACAAGGTGGCGTTAATATTCACTACTTAGAACATAAATTAGAAAACAAATAATCTGTATTTCTAATAATATAAGGCTGTCTTTTGACAGCCTTTTTACTTTAAAAAGAACCTATTTATGCCTTGGATACAAATTCGTTTTCAAACACTGCTCGACCAAGTTGAGCCACTTGAAGATTTACTACTAGAGCTGGGCGCAAGCGCAGTAACCCTTATGGATGGCGCAGACCAACCTGTTTTTGAACCGATTCGTGGTACCACGCCATTATGGGACAAAACCCAAGTAATTGGTTTGTTTGATGGCGAAACCAATATTGAAGAAATATTCAATCAAATTGCCCTTACCTATCAAGTAAATGGCCTAGCCTTACCAGAAGGCAAAGCTGAAATTCTTGAAGATAAAGATTGGGAACGCGAATGGATGGAACACTTCCACCCGATACAATGCGGTGACCGTTTATGGATTACCCCAAGCTGGCGTGAGCCGCCTGATGAAAATGCAGTTAACCTGATGTTAGACCCAGGCTTAGCATTTGGCACAGGTACGCACCCAACCACATTCATGTGTTTAAAATGGCTAGACAAGCATGATGCATTAGTAAAAGACGCAAAAGTGGTCGATTACGGCTGTGGCTCGGGTATTTTAGGTATTGCTTCTTTATTATTAGGCGCAACTAACTTTGTGGGTGTCGATAACGATCCTCAAGCGATTATTGCTACCAAAGAAAACGCATTACGCAATAAAATTGATGAAAGCACTTATACCGTACATTTGCCTGAAGATTTCACTCCATTTCAAGCCGATATCGTATTAGCAAATATTCTTGCTGGGCCGTTAATTAGTTTAAATGAAGGCATCACAGGTACGTTAAAATCCGGCGGAAAATTAGTACTGTCTGGCATTTTAAATCATCAATATCAGCAAGTGATCGATGCGTACTCACACTGTATTGACTTTGACCCTATTAAAGAACAAGATGAATGGGTTTGCCTAAGCGGCACGAAAAAATAACCTAAGATCAATAAGATGGAGTAACAAATGGCGGATTCTTTCATAACGAAATGCCCCCACTGCCAAGTGAAATTTAAACTAACCGAAAGCCAAATTAATGCGGCGGCCGGTTCAGTACGTTGTGGTGCATGTCTAAATGTATTTAACGCCAAAAACCATCTTATTGAGCAAGCAATAAAACCTGCTACCCCCGCTAAAACAGTACAAGCCAAAAAAGTAATCACTGAAACCAGAACACTTGAAACTCAAACGGAAGTTGACGACCTATCATTTAGCTTTGATATATACTCTGAGGAAGTGGAAGACGATTTATCCGATTCGTTATTTTCGGATTTAGACGATCAACCAAGTGAATATGATTTATCAGGTGTTAGCGCAACTGATGATGAAGATGACATTTCTGATTCATTATTTTCAGATCTAGATAGCGACAACTCGTCTAACAATTCGTCAAACAACCAATCTGAATCATATAATCTTAATGATGACAGTGATGACATCAATTCATTATTTGAGCAAGATGATCATGACTTGAATGAAATGTTTGAATCCACACCTTCAAACAACACGATTCAAACCGATAAAAAATCAAATAACACCCAATCAAAAAACAAACAAAACGAGAATGAGCTTTACGATATTAATAATTTATTTGACTCTGAATCGGACTCTGAATCGGACTCTCAATCAGACTCAACCAACTCTAATGATAACGATGACGACTCAAATGAAGATGACTTTATTTTTGGGGTTGATGAAAAAAATGAATTTGAAATTGATGATGATTTTTTAAATTTTGAAGAAAACATAGAAGACGCTTTTTCAGATGACGCCATTATTGCTAAAGAAGAAATCACTGAAAAAGTGAGTAATCCTGATGATGAAACAACAGATGAAAGCTGGACAAAAGCATTAATTGAAGATGATGAACCCGAAGAAAATAAAGCCGTTTTTACTGCAAAAAATCTTGGGGAATCCAGCACTAATAAAACACCTACCAATAAAAGAAAAAGTTTTTACAGCGAACAGCTTCCAAATGAATTTGACGATGACGTCACTGAGATTGTTAATAAAAAAACAAAAGTTAAGGATAAACAAAACCCCAAAAACATTGTTCATAAAGTTGCACAAGACACTCACGAACTCGATAGTCTTCTAGAAAAAGGCAGTCGCGGCATTTTAACTTTATTTGCTTGGTCTTTTTTAAGCGCCATACTTCTACTCACACTTGCAGGGCAGTATATTTATTATAACTTCGATTACCTCGCCCAAAGTAAATGGCGACCGCAATTGACTACATTATGCAACACCCTAAACTGCACTATTCCAGACACAAAAAGAATTTCACCTACAATTAGCATTGAGAAATTTCAGGTAGTTGAACACCCCGAACTTCCTGATGCCGTTAAAGTTTTATTTGTTTTAAGGAACTCAAATACAACAAATGCTGATTATCCAAATGTTGTTATTCAGGTTTTGGATAAAAATGACAAACTTATTGGCGATCAATCCTTTTCACCAAAACAGTATTTACCTAGTCAAATTAAAACTGACATCAGCATGCGAGCCAAAACCGATGTTCAAGCGGTCATCACTATTAAAGATTTAGGAACTGCGGCTAGAAATTATAAAGTTTCACTTTAAATTTAAATCAAAAAAAAGCTCAATTGCCTTAACAGCATTGAGCTTTTTTTGTGCTTAATTTATTAACTATTAACTTTTGTCACCACTATTAAAAATAAGATACAAATCGGTTAATGCTTCAGACATATCTTGAATGGTTGACCACAGTAATTCACCGTCATTATTGAATTTTTCAAAATCTGGTTCGTCGTTAAATAATCCACTACCTACTTCCAAAGGTAACAACAACACCGAAACACGCTCATCATCTTTTTCAAACCAAGCATCTTGATTGGCGAACAACACCTCCATAAACCCGCAACAAAATGCCTGCATATCGGAATCTTCGACTTCATCTGTCAGCTCAAAAGGAAGCTCAAATGCAGTTTCACCATAAAGCTCTTCTTCTAATTCGCGACAAATTTCTTTTTTCACTGATTGCCAAAGTATTAAATCGGCACCTTGGGGTAAAGACTGTTCGAAAACGATTTCATCCAATTGCACACAAGGCAAAATCACATGAGCAGTTAGCGCACCAATTGCACCTATAAAATCTAAGCTATCTTCACTATTCCAATCTGAATCTAAAATCGTTTCTAACTTTTCAAAACAATCACTCATAATACTTACCTAATTCTATTTAAATTTTATTTGATCGGGAATTTACACCTTGATTACACTTTTCGCAATCTTAACGCATTTAAAACCACAATAATCGAGCTTAATGACATACCTATTGCAGCCATCCACGGAGTCACCAACCCCATAAATGCCAAAGGAACGGCCAAAATATTATAAATTAGTGCCCATAATACATTTTGTTTAATAATTTTATTGGCTTTTTTACTTAATAAAATTGCATCTACTAATACAGACAGATCATCTCGAATGAGCACACTATCTGCTTGTTGCTTAGCCAAATCAGCACCTTGTGACATAGCAACACTAACACTGGCACCTGCCAAAACTGCAGCATCGTTGACACCATCACCAATCATCAAACATGGATCTTTTTGCGCCACTACCCAATTTAATTTTTGCTGTGCATTTAATGGATTATGAAAATCTGAAATATCTAATTGATTGGCAACAACATTAACCTGAGAAGAAGGATCGCCACTTAAAATATGTAAGCTGACACTAGGTAATAGACGCTTTTGTTTTTCTACAAATAAATAAGCACTGGAATCAATTTGATCATTTAAATGAAACTGGGCGATTACATTGTTATTTTCAGTCAAATACAACACTTGATGATCGACCAAATTCTGCCCCACTTCTTCAATATTGCAAAATTGCGCATGACCAATTTTATACTGTTTACCTTTAATCATTCCCTGCAAACCTTTTGAAGGCTGATTTTCGAAATCACTTATTTGCAATGATTGAATTAAAAATTGATTAAATGCCATCGCGATCGGGTGAGATGATTTCAATTGTAAATTTGCTGCAATATTCAAACATTCTTGTTGATTAAGCTCAGCATATATTTGAGTATTGATTATTTGATATTCACCCTTTGTTAGTGTCCCTGTTTTATCAAATACGATTTTTTTAACCTTACTTAATTTTTCAAAGGCATTGGCTCGGGTCACTAACAACCCCATTTTACTTAGCGTAGTTACTGCCTGAGTTATGGCGACAGGTGTAGCTAAACTCAATGCACATGGACAGGTAACTACCAACACACTCAGCGCAATCCAAAATGCATTTTCTGGCGAAAAAAACATCCAAAATACGTAAGCACTTAACGACAAACACAAAACCGTTAACACGAAATAAGAAGCACCTGAATCTGCTAAACTGGCTAATTTTGTTTTCTCACTCATTGCCCGCTCTAACAGTTTACTCATTTGATTAATTGAACTTCCATCACCAATTTGAGTAACCTGGACCTCTAATTGCTCTGTCACATTAATGCATCCTGCTAATACTAAATCACCAGGGGTTTTCTCAATTGTCTTAAACTCTCCATTAATTGCTGATGCATTAATTTCGCTTATACCTGAGATAACCACGCCATCACAGGGAACTACTTCGCCGATTGCACATATAATTTGATCGCCTATTTTAAGCGCATTGACATTGATCACGTCACCATTGGATAACTTACAAACCTGAGGCACTAAAGAGGCTAACTGATTTCCTTGGCTTCCTTGATTCAATCTTGTTCTAAATTCTAAATAACGACCTAGTAATAAAAAGAAAGTAAACATACACAATGATTCAAAATATACCTCACCCACTTGCAAGAGTGTTGCTTTTACACTTGCAATAAAAGCTAAACCAATTGCAATGGCAACAGGAGTATCCATTGTTAAGTGTCTTTGTTTTAAATCTCTAAAAGTGTTTTTAAAAAAGCCAGAGGCACAATAAAAAACTACAGGCAACGCCAAAAATAAACTAGCGTAGCGCATTAACAATTCAAATTGCTCACTGATATTGCCAGAATATAATGCGACTGCATTCATCATTGATTGCATACTCGCAATTGCAGAAATGGCCAACTTAATTAGGTAACTTTTTGCTTGTTTGTTTTGTATGGCTTCATGTTTATCCGCTTGATAAGGCGATAAAGTAAACCCAATTTCTTGGCAAATTTGCATAATGCGACTAAGAGCAATTTTTGATTGATTCCATTTCAAACTTAAACGTGACTGACTTAAATTCACATAACAAAATTCGATGGCGTTTTCTTGCTTCAGCCTTTGTTCTATCAACCAAACACAGGCAGCGCAACTGATTCCCTCGATTGTAAATTTCGCTTCACAGCATTCATCATTACTTTTTAACGCAATGCTTTCTAACATAGCTTGGCTGTCATAAATTTCATAACGCGTTTTTTTTAATGAAGTTTTATTTTGAGAAGGTTTTTTATATTGGTAAAATTGATTCAAACCCGAATCACTAATACTTAATGCAACAGCCTGACAACCGTAACAACAGAAATATTGTTTCGTATCATTAATTTTTGCAGATATATTTTGATTTGTATTAGGTAATTGACAGTGAAAACATAATGACTGTGCCATTATGCTTTCCTATTGAATAACCAAAAATGGAGTAAATGCAACGGGGGCAGTCAATGGCCAAGCAGATTTTGCTTGAATCAACCAAGATGAATCACCGGGGTCAACTAACTGCATAACACGCTCTGACAAAACCATGTGATCGGTATCTAGGTTTGCAATAAATTTATCTTTTTCTAAATTTAACGTTATTTTTATATCTTTAGATTTTGATACTGGGGAATAAATAGTCAACAATAAATGCTTTGGTAAGTTTTCAATTCTTCCATTTAAATTTATTTCAATTTTATTATCTGTTTGAATTAATTGAGCAATTAAATTTAATGATTGCGCCATTTTTTCTTTTTCAACTGATGGTGTTACATCAAACCCATCTTTTTCGAATTTATTAATTGATCCCCCATCATAAGCAATAATTGAATACACAAGCATACTTGTGCCTACGACAATGGTTGTCATAAGCGGCGCCATTATTAACCAAAACCAAGGTTGTTTATATGCAGGGCCGCTATTAAAGTCATCATCGTGCTTTTGATTTGTCATTAAGGATTCCAGTTTGTCATAAATGTTGTTACTTCAGATTCGATTATTTGATTGTCTTGCAATACTTGTAATTCTAAATCATAACTATATGCATCGATTTTATCTAAAGGCATAAGTAATTTAACATCCACTTTTTTACTTTCTAATGCACTCAATGACCAAGTTGGATCAATATCAAAAGTAATATTCACATTTCCCACAACATTAATTGAGTAAATTTGCGAAGTTTGCGTGGTATTAGTTAATTTAAATTCATATGAATTTGTAATTTGCCCCTCTGAAACATTGTATAACTTACCCCGCTCTCGAGTCACTTCAATATCCACATTACTTCTATTAGATATTGACCACACCATCGCACCACTCATAAACACAAGTAACGCTGCATAAAAAATCACACGCGGTCGAAATAACTTAAACGCCTTTCCTTCCTGCGCGTTTTCACTTGTGTATTTAACTAGTCCCCGATCATAACCCATTTGATCCATAACAGAGTCACAAGCATCGACACAAGCAGCACAACCAATACACTCAATTTGCAATCCGTCTCGAATATCAATACCCGTTGGACAAACATGAACACATAAATCGCAATCTATGCAATCACCCAATCCTAAATCTTTAGGATCCGCATCTTTTCTTCGCGAACCTCTTTTCTCACCACGCTTAGTATCATATGCGATCACAAGAGTATCTTTATCAAACATAACCGATTGAAAACGAGAATATGGACACATATAAATACACACTTGCTCACGCAACCAACCCGCATTACCGTATGTAGCTAAGGTAAAAAAACCGACCCAAAAATATTCCCAGTAATGCGCTGTGCCCATAAACAAATCTGGGACTAGCTCTCTTATTGGTGAAAAATACCCAACAAATGTCACCCCAGTTGCAAAACCAACCATCAGCCATAAAACATGCTTAGTGAACCTTCTTGCGATTTTGTTTAAGCTATTTGCTTGCTTATCCATTTTAATTCGAGCATTTCGTTTGCCCTCACACTTTTCTTCGATGTACATAAACACCCAAGTAAACACAGACTGAGGACAGGTATAACCACACCAAACCCTCCCTGCTACGGCTGTTATAAAAAACAAACCAAAGGCACAAATAATTAATGCACAAGCCAAATAAATTAAATCTTTAGGTGCAAAAGTCATCCAAAAAATACTAAATTCACGTTTTGGTAAATCCCAAAGCACTGCTTGAGTACCATTGTAATTTAACCAAACAAATCCAAAAAATAGAGCAAACAAAAATATCCCACCAAATAAACGTAGGTTTCTAAACAACCCTTTTATTCGACGGATATGAATTTTCTCACTGGCAACGTATAAATCGTACTCACCATTTTGATCTTCTGTGACATTTTTGATTTGAATTTTATTGCTCATACACCCTCAGCGATAATTTTTTGTAAGGAAGTAAAAAAGACGATGCCAGCGACTGCTGGCATCAAATAGATCGTTTATTTTAAACTTTCACTATATATATAGGCTGCGGCTAAATGCGCTTTCTTTTCACCTATGATATTTTTCCATGCAGGCATTTGAGAATTACGACCAAACTTTACAGTAAAGTTAATATCTTCACGTAACTGCAAATTTGGATTGTTAAATAACCAGATATCATCAGTTAAATTAGCTGACCCAAAATCAATGCTCCCCTTACCATCCATTCCGTGACAAATCGCACAATTTGATTTAAACAATTCTTGACCTTTTTCAGCCAATTCTAAATCTGCGATCTGATCATTCTCGGACAACGTTAAAACATATTCTGTCACTTGTTTTATCTGTTCATTGGATAAAATATCTTTCTGAGCAGGCATAACCCCTCGGCGACCATTTTGAATCGTTTTTTCAATCTGTTCAGCACTTGAACCATGCAGCCAATCATCATCTGTTAAGTTTGGAAAACCATAAGCACTTTGCCCTGTTTTATCCACACCATGACAAATCACACAGTTATTTCTGAAGATTTGTTCACCCATTGCAAGTGCTCGCTCATTTTCAGCCAACTGCTCTGGCGCAGTATTTTCATCTGAAATAAACTCATCTAGCGACATTTTAAAATACTTATCAAAAACAGGACCAAATTCCGCATCATATTCTGCTTGCTCTTCTTGAAGCTGACTTGCAGAAGACCAGCTAGTTAATCCAGAAAAGCTTGCATAACCGTAATAAGCGAAATACCCCAAACCGTAAATGATTGTTCCGTAAAACAAGTACAACCACCATTTAGGTAATGGGTTGTTATATTCTTCAATACCATCAAACACATGACCGGTTGTTTTATTCGGCTCGCCATCGCCTTTCATTTTACGGGTAAAATGAAGCAAGATGACCAAACCAACTAGAACAATCAGTGTTAATCCAAAGATCCACACATTCCAAAATAAAGGTATATTGTTATTCATTGTTTTTATGTTCCTCTGTACTTGAGTCTTTAGGGGCATCATCAGCAAACGGCAACATAGCAGCTTCATCAAATGCTTTTTTATTGCGTTTACTAAACGCCCAATAACAAACAGCAGCAAACCCGAGTATTGCTAATATGGTTGCGATGCCTCGTAATGTATTAATGTCCACTGGTGCCCCTTAACTCGAACTGATTATTTATTCGCTTCATCTTTTTGACGAGTTTGAATAACTTGTGTTTTACGATAGGCCTGACCTAAATTTTGCAAATATGCAATCAAAGCGGTCATTTCAGACTTACCTTCAACGGCTTCTTTTGCACCTTTCATGTCTTCTTCAGTATATGGAACACCTACTCGCGTTAATGCCTTCATTTTTGCAGCTGTACTTTTGCCATCTAATTTTGCATCCAATAAGAAAGCGAAGGCTGGCATATTTGATTTAGGCACAACTGATCTTGGATCAATCAAATGTTTACGATGCCATTCATCAGAATATTCACGCGTACCTACACGATGTAAATCAGGTCCGGTACGTTTTGAGCCCCATAAAAACGGATGATCGTAAATGTATTCACCGGCTTGTGAAGGCGCACCAAAACGCTCAACTTCAGCACGTAGTGGGCGAACCATTTGCGTATGACAGACATGGCAGCCTTCGCGGATATAAATATCACGACCTTCTAACTGCAATGCTGTATACGGCTCTAACCCTTCAATCGGATCACTTGTTTCATCTAAGCCGAATAAAGGAACAATCTCAACTAGGCCACCGAAACTAATTGCGACCACTACTAATATTGCCATTAGTCCGACGTTTTTTTCAATTTGTGAATGATTCATAACGCCCCCTTAAGCTGTTTTTGATTCTAAAGAATCGGATTGTTGTTCTTTTTTGGCATCTTGCATAGTCATCCAAACGTTATATAGCATGATCAACATACCCGTTAAGAAAATAGCACCACCAATGGCGCGCATGATGTAACCAAACTTACTATTCTCAACACTCTCAACAAATTCATACTTTAATGTGCCGTAATCATCAAATGCTCGCCAGAAGAAACCTTGCATCAAACCATTGATCCACATGGCTACGATGTACAAAACTGTTCCAGTTGTTGCTAACCAGAAGTGAACATTAATTAACATCGTTGAGTGCATTTGCTTAGCACCCCAAATAACAGGAACCATATGATAAGTTGCGCCAATTGTGATCATAGCAACCCAGCCTAATGCACCTGCATGTACGTGACCAATTGTCCAATCTGTATTATGTGATAACGCGTTAACCGTTTTAATAGCCATCATTGGGCCTTCAAAGGTAGACATACCATAGAAAGCTAAGGATAAAACTAAGAATCGTAAGATAGGGTCAGTACGAAGTTTATGCCAAGCACCTGATAACGTCATCATACCGTTGATCATGCCGCCCCAAGAAGGCGCTAATAATATTAACGACATAACCATACCGGCGGTTTGCGCCCAATCTGGCAATGAAGAATAATGAAGGTGATGTCCACCAGCCCACATATAAATACTGATCAAAGCCCAAAAATGAACAATGGATAAACGGTACGAGAATACAGGACGGTTAGCTTGCTTAGGTACAAAGTAATACATCATCCCCAAGAAACCTGCAGTTAAGAAGAATCCTACTGCGTTATGACCATACCACCACTGAATCATCGCATCGCGAGTACCCGAGTAAGCTGAATAAGATTTAAAGAGTGTGACCGGTGTAAATGCACTATTCACAACATGCAACACTGCAATTGTGATGATAAATGCTAAATAAAACCAGTTAGCCACATAAATATGTGATGATTTACGACGCATAATGGTGCCGATAAATACAGCTAAATAAGAAACCCAAACCAGCGTGATCAATATATCAATTGGCCATTCTAATTCAGCGTATTCTTTAGCAGAGGTGTACCCCAATGATAAAGTAATGACCGCTAATACGATCACTGCTTGCCAACCCCAGAACGTAAATTTCACCAACCCTTCAAAAGCCAAGCGCGCTTGACAGGTACGTTGTACAACGTAATAAGAAGTGGCGAATAGCGCCGAGCCACCAAATGCAAATATTACTGCATTGGTATGAATAGGTCGAAGACGACCAAAGTGAAGTTGATCAAAAATTAAAGTGAATTCAGGAAATATAAGCTGAGAAGCGATAACCACGCCAACCAACATACCAATAATTCCCCAAACAACCGTCATGAAAGCAAATTGGCGCACAACTTTATAGTTGTAAGTCAATTGATCAGGACTGCTTGTATTATTCATAGTTGCATCCAGTTTTAGTTAATAATAATGGGTTAGAAAAAATCGGCGCAAGTATGCTTAAAACATCGTTTCATTGCAATGTTCACCCTAAAAAAAACCAACTTTTTAAAGTGGACAAAGAATTAATCTAAGCAAATCATTTAATTCAATAGCGCATTCATTCTTTGGAAGGATAGCTTTATATTAAATTTTTACAATTTTTTACTAAAATCGCTACCGCACTTTTCTTTTATGTATTATCACAGATCACTATATTGAATTCGTTACCCTTTCAGAGGTACTCCTCCAACATTACAACTTACAACCTCAATTCCTTTTAATTTTTCGATATTCCATGATTTCACAGCCAAATCCAGCACATCTTTAACATTAACAGCATCTTCCACACTTATTCCCAACAAACTAAGTGCCAATTTCAACTCACGTTCAACACTTTTTGCATTAACCCCAACAGGCACCGCCATATTCTGTTTACTTAATTTTTGACCATTAGCTTGAATCACAACGGGAATATGCGCATAACTTGGCTGATTAAATCCAAGCATCTTTTGTAAATGAATATGATTAAACGTCGAATCCATCAAATCTATTCCCCTTACGACATCCGTCACACCCGCTAAATAATCATCCACAACTACCGCTAAATGATATGACCAAAGATTGTCTTTTCGTTTAATAACAAAATCTTCACTTGCTTGCTCAGTTTGCAAAGATTGAATGCGATCATTAAATTCAACCAGCGCACCTGCTACATTCAACCTGACTGACGTCGGCTTTGATGGCTCAATCGACTTTTCAAAACAAGTTCCTGCGTACAACCCTGAACCAATCATTTTTCTTGAGCATTCACAGCGATATGTGTTTTGCGCCAACTCAGCCAGATACGCTTCGTATTTGTCATTTTGCTTAGACTGATACACAACTGAGTCATCCCAATTTAATCCAAAGCGCTCCAAACATTTTAATATTGAGTCAGATGCACCAGCAACCTCTCTTGGCGGGTCAATGTCATCAATGCGCACCAACCACTTACCTTGATTAGCTTTTGCGTCAAGATAGCTTGCAAGTGCAGCCACAAGCGAGCCCATATGCAAATAACCGGTTGGTGTCGGGGCAAATCTGCCTATGTATTTTGTTTGAGTGGCCAACTGTGTTTTCAACCTTTAACTGTTAGAATGTTCGATTTTCACAGTTTACAGGTTTTGAATAATGGTAGCACTGGCAAACAGACTAAATGATATCGCCCCATTTTACGTGATGGACATTTTATCAAAGGCAAAAGCACTAGAAGCAAAAGGCGAGGACATCATTCATTTGGAGGTGGGTGAGCCCGATTTTCCTGATTTACCAGAGGTGGCACAAGCAGGCGCCAACGCAATTTTAGCTGGCAACACCAAATACACAGCCTCTGCTGGCCTAATAGAATTAAGAGAAAAACTGAGTCAGTATTACCAATCAGAATTCAACACCACCATTAATCCGAACCGTATCTTTATTACACCTGGTGCATCGTCAGGCTTGATGCTGGCACTAAGCTTAATTCTTGATACATCCGACACCATGGTAATTACGGAACCGGGCTATCCATGCAATCAACATTTTATTGATTTATTAGGCGCCAAGCATGCAGCCATTCCCATTGATGCACGTCAAAATTTCAAAGTAACCCAATCACTTATCGAGCAATATTGGACAGCTGCAAACAAAGGTTTATTAATTGCCAGCCCTGCAAATCCTACTGGCGCAGTGCTTGATGACGAAGAGATTCATTTATTAACTAATCATGCAAACAAAATTAAAAGCCAATTAATTGTTGATGAAATCTATCAAGGCCTAACTCACAACAACAGCAACTCAACTGCATTAAGTGTGAGCGACCAAACCATTGTCATTAACAGTTTTTCAAAATTTTTCTCAATGACTGGTTGGCGCATTGGCTGGATTGTCGTGCCTGAACACATGATTGAAGCTGCGGATAAACTTGCACAAAACTTATATTTATCAGCACCTACTCCCGCTCAATACGCAGCTATTCGCGCACTTGACGATGATTGTATTCAACAGTTCAAACAACGCGCCAAACAATTTACCCAGCGCCGAGATTATTTATTACCTGAATTAAAAAAACTAGGCTTTAAAATAGAGCAACCCTGCGATGGTGCATTTTATATTTATGCAGATGCCAGTGCATTTACAAAAGACAGCATGCAATTTTGCCAAGATTTACTTGAGCACACTGGTGTCGCTATAACTCCTGGCAAAGATTTTCGCGGTTTTCAGTCTAATCAAATGGTGAGAATTGCCTATACATCAGAAATTGCTCGCTTAAAACAAGCTATTGAACGTATTTCCATCTATCTAAAAGGCTTAATATCATGAACTTCCCAACGTTATTATCTGGTCGTTTAATTAAACGCTACAAACGTTTTTTTGCCGACATTCTTTTAGATGACGGCAGTACGATCATTACTCACTGCCCCAATACAGGCTCAATGAAAGGATTATTACAAGAAAACTCAAAGGTATGGTATTCAACAAGCGACAACCCAAAAAGAAAACTAAAATTCACCTGGGAGTTAATTGAAGTAGATCATCAACATCTTGCCTGCATTCAAACTAACCGCGCTAATGCCATTATTAAAGAAGGCATTGAAAACGGTGTAATTCAAGAGTTATCTGGCTACGAAAACATATTAACAGAACAGAAGTACGGCGAAGAAAAGAGCCGTATCGATATATTAATGTGCAACCACCCAACCGAGCCAAACGCATACATTGAAGTAAAAAACGTCACACTGCTTGAGGACTCACAAGGCTACTTTCCTGACTCAGTCACTACTCGCGGACACAAACATCTGCGCGAACTCATTCTTATGAAACAACAGGGCTTTAGAGCCGTGCTTTTATTTCATGTTGCACACCAAGGTATTCATCAAGTTGAAGCAGCAAAACACATAGATCCCACCTACCACGAACTACTTTATGAAGCACACAAAAAAGGCGTTGAAATTCTTGCTTATAAAAGCAACATTTCACCCGATCAGATCTTTTTAGACAAACAAGTCCACGTCATTATTTAATGCCCAAAGCGCTCAAAATATAAACACTTGCATCTATATACGCATACTGTAAAATACGCGCTCCTTTTTTTACCTATCTTTTTCGCTTTTTTTGAAGAGATAGACTAAATTTAGGCATTCATTTTACCGCAGCATAATCACTTAAACGCCCAGTCGTAGATTTTGTTGCATAACTCAGGTTGACCCGTATGGATTGGGATACGGCAGTGCTCACACCGTTGAGCCGTTAATCACATTATTAGGTATTAAAATAATGAGCGAGAATTTTGCTGAATTATTTGAAGAAAGTTTAAAAACCACTGACATGCAACAGGGTTCAATTGTTACAGGTGTTGTTGTTGATATCGACAACGACTGGGTAACAATTCACGCAGGTCTTAAATCTGAAGGCATCGTGCCACGCGCGCAATTCCTAAACGATAAAGGCGAGATCGAAGTTGCAATTGGTGATGAAGTTAAAGTATCACTAGAAGCAGTTGAAGACGGATTTGGTGCTACCAAATTATCTCGTGAAAAAGCGAAACGTGCTGAATCTTGGTTAGAGCTTGAGCGTGTATTCACCGCTGAAGAAGTTGTGATCGGTGTGATTAACGGTAAAGTTAAAGGCGGTTTCACTGTTGAAGTTAACGCAATCCGCGCGTTCCTTCCTGGTTCATTAGTAGATGTACGCCCAGTACGTGAAACTACTCACCTAGAAGGCAAAGAGTTAGAATTTAAAGTAATCAAACTTGATCAAAAACGTAACAACGTTGTTGTATCTCGTCGTGCAGTTCTTGAGCAAGCTAACTCAGTTGAACGTGACGAATTACTTTCTAACCTTCAAGAAGGTCAAGAAGTTAAAGGTATCGTTAAGAACCTTACAGACTACGGTGCTTTCGTTGATCTTGGTGGTGTTGATGGTTTATTACATATCACTGATATGGCTTGGAAACGCATCAAGCACCCAAGCGAAATCGTTGCAGTTGGCGATGAGATAGACGTTAAAGTTCTTAAGTTTGATCGCGAGCGTAATCGTGTATCACTAGGTCTTAAGCAATTAGGCGAAGATCCTTGGATAGACATCAAAGCTCGTTACCCAGAAGACAAGCACGTTGTTGCTAAAGTGACTAACTTAACAGACTACGGTTGTTTCGCAGAGTTAGAAACTGGTGTTGAAGGTTTAGTTCACGTTTCAGAAATGGATTGGACTAACAAAAACATCCACCCTTCTAAAGTGGTACAAGTTGGTGATGAAATCAGCGTTATGGTACTTGATATTGACGAAGAACGTCGTCGTATCTCTTTAGGTATCAAACAAACTCAAACTAACCCATGGGAAGATTTCTCTGGTAAGTATGAGAAGAATGATAAAGTGTCAGGTAAGATCAAATCGATCACTGATTTCGGTATCTTCTTAGGTCTTGAAGGCGGCATCGACGGTTTAGTTCACCTGTCTGATATCAGCTGGAACGAATCTGGTGAAGAAGCAGTTCGTCGTTATAAGAAAGGTGATGAGCTAGAAACAACTATCTTATCTATCGATTCTGAACGTGAACGTATTTCTTTAGGTATCAAGCAATTAGACTCTGATCCGTTTGCAGAATTCGCTTCTGAAAACGACAAAGGCGCAATTGTTAAAGGTATCGTTAAAGAAGTTGACGCGAAAGGCGCAATCATCACTTTAGCTGAAGAAGTAGAAGCTGTATTAAAAGCTTCTGAAATCAGCCAAGATAAAGTTGAAGATGCTCGTAACGTTCTTAAAGAAGGCGACGAAGTTGAAGCTAAAATCATCAACGTTGACCGTAAAAACCGTGTAATTGGTTTATCTATCAAGTCGAAAGATGTTGATGATGAGAAATCAGCGGTTAAAGAATTACGCGAAAAACAAGCTGAAGCTGAAGGCCCAACTACAATTGGTGACCTAATCAAGCAACAAATGGACAATAAATAAATTTTATTGATTCATACAAAAAGCCGAGATTGATTCTCGGCTTTTTTTTGCCTGTCATTAATCAAACCATTAATATTCCATATTTAAAAAAGGCCTTTAAAAATAAGGACTTGCGTTTGACTGTCTTGTGATTTAGTCTTAGAATAAATCTGTTCAAAAAACAACCTATAGCATTACATTCAAATGTCATAATTACATGACAAACTGAAAAAGGTTACAGGAGAGTATAATGACAAAATCAGAATTAATAGAACGAATAATTGAAAAACAAGATCAACTTTCTGTTAAAGACATCGAACATGCGATTAAAATCATGCTTGATGCAATGAGCGAAACCCTAGCCGACGGTGATCGCATTGAGATTCGCGGATTTGGTAGTTTTTCTCTGCATTATAGAAACGCTAGAACTGGGCGCAACCCAAAAACAGGCGAATCTGTTATTTTAGATGGGAAGTTTGTACCACATTTTAAACCAGGTAAAGAACTTAGGGATTGCGTTAACGCCAGTATTGATCAATAATTCGCACCATGATTAAACTATTTAAATTACTAAAATTCTGGCTAATCCTTTTATGTTTCACTGCTATTGGCATTGCGATAGGGTTTAGCAGCGAAAATACCCAACCCATCAATTTATCTTTTTTAGATTTTAAAAGCCCTGAAGCCCCACTTTTTGTATGGCTACTCATTGCATTTATTTTTGGCGTTACTCTAACGTTAATTGTACTCAGCCCTTTATTTCTTCGAAAAAAACGCACTCCTCCCAAAAAATAGTTTTTAGTCTACACTCAATTTACATATAACTTTAAAGACTAAAACACGCTCATGAATAGCATAATCACTATTTGCATCGTTGTTATTTTTGCAGGGATGTTCATTGCAATGTTAGTTGCACAAGGAAAACATCGCACAAAACTGGCCAGGCAAGCAAAAATTGCAGAATTAACTACGCAAATCAAACGCTTGCAAAACACACTTCGCACGTTGCCAGGGAAATATTGGACTGTTGAATTACGAGACTTTGTTTTTCAATCTTTAATTACAGCGTATCGTCAATGCATCGAAATACACCCAAGTCAAAAAGAATACCTTCAAAGCGATATGCAACTAATCATCAATCAAAGACAACAATTCAAAAATAATCCCCAGTCACAAAGCTCAGAAGTCGAACCCTCAAAGGTCAATGTTTATAGAAGCGCCTTAAAATCCCTTCACTCCTACACCCAAGACAGCTATACATTAAAACGCATTCCAAATTCAATGGCCGAAAGTCTGATTGAACAAATCGAAGTAATGATGCTTGAAGCCATTTATGATTTTTATATTCATAACGCCAAACAAAACTTGGAAGCTGAAAAATATCGTGAAGCACATAACCAAAGCCAAAAAGCCATCGAGGCGATCAGTAAAAGCAAACACCGAGATCAATTCAAACAACACAGCATCGAATTAAATAATTTCATATCTGATATTCAAACCACTTGGCGCGAATACACCGCAGAACGCAATCAAGCCTCACTCGCCAACAACAGCCTTTCTCAGTCACTTGACTCCTTAGAAGACGACCAAGATACTTGGCAACAAAAACAAGATTATGATTAATCTTGTTTTTTAAAATCAATACTTGCAGAGTTAATACAATAACGCAAACCTGTAGGTTGTGGCCCATCTGGAAATACATGCCCCAAGTGAGCATCACAATGAGCACAAACAACCTCATCTCGAATCATTCCATGAGACGTATCTCTGATTTTTTTAATTGCATCACCATCAATACCCTCATAAAAACTCGGCCACCCACAACCCGCATCAAATTTCGTACTTGATTCAAATAATAGTGAACCACAGCAGATACAACTATACTGACCATCATCGGTGAAGTTATTAAATTCACCTGTAAACGGACGCTCAGTAGATTTATTTTGAGTCACTTCCCATGCAATTGAACTTAATTTCTCTTTTAACAGCGCTTTATCCACGATTTTCTCCAAATTGGTTTTCGAGTTTTCGATTAAAGAGTATGATAGCGTACTTTTACTAAACGGCCTTAAGGTGCAATCATGAACGAATTAAAAAAATCCAACAAGTTAGCAAATGTATGTTACGACATTCGTGGACCTGTATTGGATGCCGCCAAGCGTCTTGAAGACGAAGGCCATCGTATCATGAAATTAAATGTGGGTTCACCTGCTCATTTTGGCCTAAATGCACCTGATGAAATTGTCACAGATGTGATTAAAAATCTGCAAAATTCCGAAGGATACTGTGAATCTAAAGGCCTGTATTCTGCAAGAAAAGCCGTTATGCAAGAATTTCAAAAGAAAGAAGTAGAAGGTGTCACCATTGAAGATATTTATCTTGGAAATGGTGTGAGCGAATTAATTAGCCTAACCACTATGGCACTTTTAAATAATGAAGATGAAATATTAATTCCAATGCCAGATTACCCGCTTTGGACGGCTTCAGTAAACTTAGCAGGCGGTAAAGCAGTACATTATTTATGCGATGAGGAAAATCTATGGTATCCATGCATTGATGATATTCGCAAAAAAATAACAGATCGTACTCGCGCTATTGTTATCATCAACCCAAATAATCCAACAGGCGCTCTGTATGATGACGAAACATTATTACAGATCATTGAATTAGCGCGTGAATATGGCCTAATTATTTTAGCCGACGAAATTTACGATAAAATTTTATATGATGGTGTAAAACACACCCCAATCGCAAGTTTATGTGAAGATGTATTTATCATTACATATGGCGGTTTATCAAAAAATTACCGCTTGGCTGGATATCGCTCAGGTTGGATGGTAATAAGCGGCCCTAAAAAACACGCAAAAGATTTTATAGCTGGCCTTAATATTTTATCGTCAATGCGTTTATGTGCAAACGTTCCAGCACAGCATGCAATTCAAACCGCACTTGGCGGTCGCCAATCCATTGAAGATTTAGTTATGCCTACAGGTCGTCTTTGTATTCAAAGAGACATTGCATGGTCAGAATTAAATAAAATAGATGGCATCAGCTGCGTCAAACCAAAAGGCGCGCTTTATATGTTTGTCAAAATGGATCGAGAGAAATTCAATATTCAAGACGATGAAAAAATGGTATTGGATTTATTGGTTCAAGAAAAAGTACTGTTGGTTCACGGTAAAGGGTTTAATTGGCCGTCACCGGATCATTTTCGATTAGTATTTTTACAATCTCCAGATGAACTAACCATTACCATGACACGCATTGCTAGATTTTTTGAGAAGTATCGCCAGTAATGTTTGATATTCATATATGCGATTTTTACCACGACTTAAGCCGGATCTTTGTGCAATTGCACGCGACGTTCCCTCGTGAAGATACCCTATGGCTAGATGATATATGTACAGAAGATGAAACAGACGAATATGGCATGCACTCAAAAAGGTACATGTCATGTTTTGGCACTGTTTTATTTTTAGAAAAAGAAGGATTTATTCGTTACAGCACACAAGATGGATTTAATGGATTCAACCACTGCGTATTAACATTAAAAGGATTTCAAAACTTAAATAAGTTTACTGAAGACGGTCAAACCACTGCAATCACTGATATTCGCAAAGCCATCAGATCAGGTTCTTCTGATACTATCGAGCAAGCCGTTAAACCAGTTTTAGATATCGCGACAACAAAATAACAAAATCACCAATTCATTACTTTTTTAGCAAACATCACAGTCAATTTTTTTTGTTCAACTAATGATGCGTGATCGAGTTTTTCAAAAATATTTAACACAGAGCGAATATCTCTAGGCGCACGAGAAACAATATAATTTGCCAATTCATCAGACAACAACAAACCTTGACGGTGCGCTTTCTCTT
This sequence comes from Marinicellulosiphila megalodicopiae, assembly GCF_045862395.1. Classification (NCBI taxonomy): domain Bacteria; kingdom Pseudomonadati; phylum Pseudomonadota; class Gammaproteobacteria; order Oceanospirillales; genus Marinicellulosiphila; species Marinicellulosiphila megalodicopiae. Next base: position 885,081 of record NZ_AP023087.1, on the reverse strand, counting down.
GTAATGCTTGCTTTAAATCTTGTTCATTTAAAGCATGAATTTGCAAACTCAACCCCCAGTTTAATCGAGAGCGTAAATCTTTTAATTCAATCTCTAACTGTGCTGGATGCTGTTTCATTCCAACAACTAATTTCTTTTTACTTGCACGAAAACGATTAATTAAATTAAACAAACTTTCTTGCCAATCTCTTTGATCCAATACATCTTCTAAATCATCCAAACACACCACATCAAATTGATCCAATGCATTTAACATTTCACTTGAATGATCTTTAACTGTTTTTAATGGTAAGTAAATGCAGTGTTTACCTGATTGAATTCCCAAATGGGTAACCGCTTGTAATAAATGCGTCACACCACTTAAAGTTTGCCCCCAAAGACAAAGCATTAATTGCTTTTCATCCATTAAAAATGGCCTTAATGAACAATAGGTTTGCTCATTTGATCCGATATGGAATGTATCCAAAGTAGAGTGCTCTTCGATCTGCACCCCCAATGGAATTTGATCAACTAACGATAACTGCTTAGACATCGTTTTTTACTGCCTTTTTGGAGCGATCATAAAAATCACTCTCTTTATAATCTAAATGAATGCGTCGCAACACCACCATTATAATAGCGGCAATAGGTAACGCTAATAAAATCCCAACAAATCCAAAAATCTGCCCACCAGCTAAAACAGCAAAGATGACAGCAACAGGATGCAAACCAATTTTATCACCTACTAATAATGGCGTTAAAACCGTACCTTCCAATAGCTGGCCAACCACAAAAACAGCTAACACAAACACTAAAGGCAAATAAGAGTCGAATTGAAAAAAAGCACTGATTAACGCAATACCTAATCCCACTACTAATCCCATATAAGGCACAATGGATGCAAGCCCCGCTATCACACCAATAATCAATCCGAATTTAACCCCAATGACCATTAACCCTAAACTGTAAATAGCACCAAGAGCACACATCACAATTAATTGCCCTTTTAAAAATGCACCAAGAGTTTCATGACACTCAAGCGTAATTGATTGGGTGGTTGGAAAATAAGCTCGTGGAATTAAGTGAGCTATTTTTGCCACTAAAACATCCCAATCTCGTAATAAATAAAATGTCACTACTGGAATTAGAAATAAATTCCCAAGTACACCTGCAATTTGCAAAGTAGATGACCCGATGGACCCTAATATTTTTGCTAATACATTTGAAGTTTTACCTAAATCCAATTCTTTAGATAATTGAGTTAACGACAAAGTAGTGGTGTCAACTCCCGTTTTTTCACTGATCCAAGGTAGAAAAATTTCCTGCCCCCAAATTAATAATTCTGGAATCGTGGAAATTAACTCATCAATTTGACGCAATAAAATCGGGACACAAATTAATCCAACAATCAAAAACACCACACTTAATGTTGCAAATGTAATCGTAACAGAAATTGTGCGGCTGAATTTTTTCTCCAATCTATCTACAACTGGGTCACCAATATAAGCCAATAACATCGCCGTTAAAAAAGGCATTAAGATTGGGGAAAGCATATAAAAGAAAAATAAAATTAAGCAAGCGGTTAAAATATAAAACCATTTTTTGGAATCTGTCATTGTCCTATCCTTTATTCAAAGTCATTTATCACAACATCCACAAGTACTGGTCGTCGTAATTCATCCTCTATTAGAAAATCAATATTCTCATTTAATTGTAAATTCGTTAAAAATTGCTTCTGACTGACATTTAACTGAAGCAAATAGTTAACTTCCTGGTTATCAACATTTAATGCTGTCACGCTTTGAACACCTGATAGCTGCTTCAAATACACTTCGTTTTGATGAAACTGAAAAATGCTTGTCACATTTTTCATTCTTATCAAAACCTGTTCATCTTTTTTATCATTTGGGTTAATGCCATATTGCTGCATGATTGCTTGAGATAACTGCTTGAGTCCTGCTAAGCTGAATGATTCTAATGTTGAATAATATTGAACATTTGGTCGACCAAGATCCAAAACATTCCACTCCCCAATAAATCGGCCATCATCATGTTCTTTGATTCGAGCAATAAGCACAACTTGAGTTTTATATCGTTTTGCAAATCCTAAAATACTTTCTTTATTAACCTGCCAAAAGTCCCCTTGATTAAAGAAAAAGAGATCCTGCGGATCCATCATTGGCCAAACAATGGGTAATTTTAAAGCTGCCGCTTCACGCTCCATTGTTTGTAATATTTGAGGATAAAACACCATTTGATCATTTACTGAAGTTTGTGCGCCTGGCAATCCGCCTTCAATATTATTTTCCAAAAACTGTCTATCTTGCATCTGTTGCGCAGAAATCACATCAGTTGAACTTGCAACACCATCCGTTAACTCTTCATATAAGTCATCTCTTGACATGATTTTGGTTGTGCCGTCTTTATTTTGCACAAGTATTACAGCTAAGGTTTCCGGTCGCTTTGCATCTAATGTTGACAGATTAGCTTTAAGCAATAATTGATTCACTTTTTTAGAATCAAATGCGATCACTAACTCAACCATTGATATTTGTTGACCGATAACAGAAGTGAACACTTCATCTGACGCTCTTACCTTTTCTGACAAAATATATTGTTTATGCAGTTTCAGGCCGCTTTGAATGATTGAAGATCGCTCAATGTCAGTTTTTAAGGTAGCCGCTTGTAATGCTTGTAGCAAAGCTTGCATACGAATTTCATTCACCCGAGTCGCACTGGCATTTTTTTCGATGAGTACAGATTGCGTGTAAATATCCACTTGTTGCACGGCTGCAGCGATATTTACTTGGAATATTACAAATATCAAAATAAAAAATTTAAACAGTGTTTTCATAACATGTGCATCATAGATTTTAAACGCTGCATTGTACTGCATTGTCTGCCTGCTTTTAAGAGTTAAAATACCTACATGACGACCAAGACCAATTTATGCAATATCAGTTCATCAAATATTAAGTAAATTAGCCGTTTCGTTTACAATTTTTCATTTTTGTTTGTTTCTTGCTCTGGTACAATGCGCGGCTTTTATTATCCCTCGATCTTTAGGTATTCATTATGTCTGACTCTCTAAGCTACAAAGACGCTGGTGTTGATATCGACGCTGGAAACGCGTTAGTTGAAAACATCAAATCTGCAGTAAAACGCACCACTCGCCCAGAAGTATTAGGCGGCATTGGTGGTTTCGGCGCGCTTTGTGAAATTCCTGCTGGTTACAAGCAGCCAGTTTTAGTGTCAGGCACTGACGGCGTTGGTACGAAACTACGCCTTGCTATTGATCTAAAAAAACACGACACAATCGGCATTGACTTAGTGGCTATGTGTGTAAATGATTTAATCGTTGCAGGTGCTGAGCCTTTGTATTTTTTAGATTATTACGCTACTGGCAAATTAGACATTAATGTAGCTACTGATGTTGTAAAAGGCATTGCTGAAGGTTGTATTCAATCTGGTTGCGCATTAGTTGGCGGCGAGACTGCTGAAATGCCAGGCATGTATGAAGGCGATGACTACGATGTAGCTGGTTTTTGTACCGGTGTTGTTGAAAAAGCAGACATCATTGATGGCACAAAAGTAAAAGCAGGCCAAACGTTAATTGCCCTTAAATCTTCAGGTCCTCACTCAAACGGTTACTCGTTAGTGCGTAAAGTAATCGAAGTATCTAAAGCCGATTTACAACAAACCCTTCCAGATGGCAAAGTATTAGCAGACGCATTAATGGCGCCGACTAAAATTTACGTTAAATCGTTATTAGCATTATTCAAAGAAGTGCCTGTTTACGCATTAAGCCACATTACTGGCGGCGGCTTCTTAGAAAATATCCCTCGTGTATTACCATCAGATTGCAAAGCAATTATTGATACAACATCTTGGGAAATTCCGGCTGTATTTAACTGGTTACAAACCAACGGCAACATCAACCAAACTGAAATGTACCGTACATTTAACTGTGGCGTTGGTATGGTTCTAGCGGTTGAAAGCGATCAAGCACAACAAGCCGTTGATTTCTTAAACGCTCAAGGCGAAGAAGCGTTTGTAGTGGGCAGCATTGCCGCACGTAATGGCGATGAAGCTCAGGTCGACATGAAATGAGTCAAACTGCTTTAACTAAAGTCGTTGTTTTACTTTCAGGCAGCGGCTCTAATTTACAAGCGATCATTGATCAAGTCACACAGGGTAATCTTAAATGCGAGATTGCCTGCGTGATTAGTAACAAAGCCGATGCATTTGGATTGGAGCGAGCTAAACAAGCAGGCATCCCTACTCAAGTGGTGGATCATAAAGCGTTTGATTCAAGAGAAAGTTTTGATGCCCACCTACAAACCCAAATTGATGTTTACAATCCTCATTTAGTTGTTTTAGCCGGGTTCATGCGAATTTTAACCGCTGGTTTTACTGAGCATTATTTAGGCAAGATGCTAAATATTCACCCATCTTTATTGCCAAAATTTCAAGGTTTACACACCCACAAGCGCGCAATTGAAGCAAATGAAACGTTTGCTGGTGTGACTGTACATTTTGTAACGGCTGAACTTGATGGTGGGCCAAATATTATTCAAGCAAAAGTTGCCATTGAAACAGGCGAAACTGAAGAGTCATTAGCTAAAAAAGTACTAAAAAAAGAGCATATCATTTATCCAATGGCGATAGACTGGTTTTTAAATGGCCGTTTAAAAATGAACAACAACCAAACCGTTTTAGATGATAAAGTTTTAAACCCTGAGGGTTTTGAGCTAAATTAACGCTATTTAACATTAATCAAAGGCACATCGATGCGCTTTATTGTTTTAGCATTATCCGTTTTTTTATCGACATTAAGCTTTGCCGAGTCAGACTCTGTAGAGCTTAAATCGTTTTCTATGCAAGTATTTGCTCAAACTTTCAAACCCGTTAAAGCCAAAGCCAATGGCACTATCAACCTTGACCAATGCACAAACCCTCAAGACATCGAGTTAAATCTTTGGTGTTATCGTGTTGATACTAAAATCAAAATTGCCGAAGTGCACCAACTTGCAAAATTCTTTGAAATAGAAAACACCATTCAGTCTTATTATATTCAACAAGACGATCGTGCATTTTGGAAAAAAACACATCGCAACGCTCAATTTGATTATCAAAATAAAACCGTCACTACGCTCTTTGAAGACAAACAAAACACTTTAGACTTAAACACCCAAGTATTTGATGAAGTCAGCTACCCCTTACAGATTCAAAAGCTATTACAACAAGGCCAAACCCAATTTAAATTAGATTTAGTCGCCGGCGATAAAATCAAAGCATACAATTTTAAAGTCATCGATAAAGAAACCCTGTTTACAAAAGCAGGCATTTTAGAGACGTTAATTGTTGAACAAACAAGAGGCTCAAGCAAAGTTTTGATATGGTTTGCAAAACGCTGGAATTATCTGCCCGTGCAATTTGAAACCTACAAATCCAACACGTTACAATCTCGCGTCACTGCGACATCCGTCACTTATTAAAGAGTATATTATGCGTCCAACCTGGGATTCTTATTTCATTGAATTAATGCAAACCATTGGCAAACGCGCCACATGCGATCGCGGCCGATCGGGTTGCATCATTGTAAAAGACAAACAAATTGTCACAACCGGTTATGTCGGCTCTCCTCCTGGTTTATCTCACTGCGATGAAGTTGGCCATTTAATGAAAAAAGTAGTCGACGATGATGGTACAGAAAGAATGCACTGCATGCGCACTATCCACGCCGAGCAAAACGCAATATGCCAAGCAGCTAAGCACGGAATATCCCTCCAAGATGCGACACTTTATTGTAAAATGGAGCCTTGTCGAGTGTGCGCAATGCTCATTATAAGTTGCGGTATCAAACGGGTTGTCGCAGAAAAACGCTACCATGCAGCACAAGAATCTCGCGATATGTTTGAAAAAGCTGGTGTAATATTAGATGTCATTGAAGATGAAGAAGAACAGTATTAAAAGATTGTAATCTTACGAGATTTAAGAGGAAAGTTTGGATTTTTCTTCCAATATTGCTCAAGATTAAATTGAGTGGATATTTTTTCATTGTGAATTTGCCTTCGTGTTTTATGCAAATTCACGCCTTCGTAATTCATTTGATGCAAACAATCGATACAGACTTTTTGATTATCTATTTTCCAGCTTAATTTTTGCTCGCCTTCTTTTTTTGCAACGATGGAACACGCCGCTAAATGAAAAATAGAATCCTCCAACAACACCACGTTCGCATTTTTAAAACGTAATCGATAATCCGCGTCTCGGGCCAACTGATTCATATTTAGCAGCAAATAATCCGTATCTAACACAGATTTTTCATATAACGAGATATGTAACCTTTCATCAAAGGACTCTTCCATGGTCCATAATTCTGCCCCCATTTTTTCGCGTAAATCATTAAACGGTTCAAAACTTTCAAAATCGGGCAGCTTCATTTTAATGTATCCAACAGTGTGGCGATTGCATGTTCAGCATCGGTACGCACTTTAAACTCCACTCTGCGTGATTTCCCTTCATCAATATTGTGGTTTTTATCATAAATCGGTTTAGATGAGCTCAATCCATTTGCAGTGAGTTTATCAATCAACCAAGCCTTTTCACTTTTAACTTGATCCAAAGCTAGCACAAATGCCAAAGCGGATTTTGTACGGGATTGCGAAAGCGACATATTTAAAATATACGCCTCATCTTTTGATTTAGCCCCCCAACCTTCTGATGTGTGCCCCTCAATACGCACCTCTTCAATATGCGGCTTATAATCAGATTTAGATAAAATATTCAAATATCTGGGAAAAAAATCCAATAAAATTTGTTCAAACTCAACACTTAACTCGCTTGAACCATGAGCAAACATTAACGATTCACGCTGAAAACTAATGGATAAATCCTCTCGAATAATGGCGCCCCATACAGGCAAATCATCAGCAAACTCAATTTTTAACTCGTTATATAATTGCTCTCTGACATGATCATACAAAACCGCTACCTGCTTCATTTGATGACGCTGAATCTCAACATTGACCATAAACACCAAGGCAATCAACAAAAACACCATCATTAACCCGGCCATTAAATCCGACAAACTGCTCCAGCTATCGTCTTCAGTTTGTGACAAATCAGGCGACATGTTGATTTCCCTTCACTTTTTGCACATCGGTAGATTCGAGTAAAAGCTGTAATTTTTGCGTTAACGGCGTGTAGTCACTGACAAATTTTTCAGACAAACTCGAAAGCTGAAACCCCATGATTCTTAAGGCTTGAGTCAGCTCTTTTTCAAGAGCAGCATCGAGTTTTTCGACTTGCTCGGTATTTCGATTTAATAAGGTTTCGACATGTTGCGACATGCCATTTAGGGTTTTTTCATTCAGCATTAAAAATTGATTCTGCACAGATTCGCTGGTTTGCACGATATCTTCGCTGGTCTGTTTCAGTAATTGACTCATTTGCTGTTGATGTGTGGTGATGTTTTTTTCTAACGATGTGGTTAGAGATACAATTCGACCCTCTAAATCTGGCAAACCTTCCCTTGCTTGCACCACAACATTGGCCAATTGCTCTAAATAAGACGATAACTTACCACTTTGCTGATTCAATTCACTCATAACACCGGCCATTTGACTGGCCACTGTAGAAAATACTTGCGAATGGCTGACCAAATCTTCAAATGTTTGTAACGATTGTTTGGATAAATCTGCGGACTTTTTATGATGCTGTATTAAATCATGCATCGCCTCTTTGTTTTCAGCCTGCCAAATACGCATCTCACCGACTGCATCATGCAATGCTTTAAAATTTTGTCCATATTGCTCATCTATTTTCGTATTGAAATCATGCATAATTTGACGAAGCGCATCGATCAATGCCTCAGTTGTGGCTTCAACCATTTTTTCTTGGTACTGCCCAAGAGATTGCGTGATTGCGTCTAATTGCTGATGAGTATTATCAAAAAATACCTGTTGCGCTTGAGTGTTATCTTTTTCCATCCATGCAGTTAATAATTGTGTGATTTGGGTTAATTCAGATTGTTCGACCACATCTGATTGATGAATATGCGCAATAGAAAACCGCACTTTAATTGAGATCGCACCAAAAATCCCGATGATTGAAGTCCAAAAAGCTGTTTTTAATCCTTCAATTAAACTGGGAACCGATTGCTCAATATTAGCCGTATCAAATCCGCTCAAACCTAACGCCACACCCAAAAACGTACCAAACACGCCCAAGCTCGTTAAAATAGAAGGCGCCACCTGTACCGTTTTGTAAGAAAACTTAAACAGATGAAACATAACCGTTAACCCAGCGATTAACGACATCAAAACCATACTAATCAATGAAAATTGCAATGCAGCGTACCCAAGTGTAACCATTTTTATCAGTGTAGTTCACTTTTGTAATTACGCATAAGCGACACCAAACATTCATACCTGACAAAAATGGTCACATTTAAACCCAATTAATCAGCACGACTGCATCACAAATGAATCAAATATGAACAAAACCCACCGAAAAACGTGACTTTTAAAAGTTGGCACGCCAGATGCAATATGAATTACAACTCTGCTACTTAAACAGAAAGAAAAGCAGACTAAATCAACTTAACTCGTGGAGAGTATATTATGAAAACGAATCAACAAGGTTTCACACTAATTGAATTAATGATCGTTGTTGCGATTATCGGTATTTTGGCTGCATTCGCTATCCCAGCATACAGCGAATATGTTGCTGAATCTCATGGCGCTGCAGCATTAAAAGGTGTAGCTAACTATGAAACTAAAGTATTAACATGCGTACAAGCGGGCACTGGCTGTGATACTTTAAACTCAGAAATTTCAACAATTTCGGCAACACCTTCAGATGGAATAACAAAAACAGCTGCTTTTGCATTGGGTGGAACGCCTAGCTTTTCATATAACGACGGCGTATGCATTATAACTGGGGCAGTTGCAAGTGGTAGAGTTACATACACCGCAAGCGTCCCATCAGGTACAACTGCTGCGACTGTAGATCAGTGTAAAGCTGGTGCAGGATCAAACGTACAATAGATATAAACACTTTTAAACAAAGCACCTCAGTAGAGGTGCTTTTTTTTGGATGAGAATAAATTGACAACAACCCCTTTCAAGACATCAACCTATATACTTGTATTTGCAGCAATAATATTAGGTGAAGTACTAATAATACCAGATAACGGAGGGGTTGGATTAAACATATCCAATAATGCAATTTCGTGGATACCGTTTTCAATTCTAGCTTTTATCGGCATATGGTATTCAGTTAAAAAAAATCTATTTTTTTACAATTTCTCCAATATATATGGCGCCCTACTATTACTTTGGTTATTTATTTTAGTTGGATTTAGCGAATTTAAACAAAGCGGATTTATTTTAATTTCTGGGGTTACATATGGCTTGTTTTTCCTAATATCGTTACAGCAATTAAATTTAAATCGTTTTATCTTAATTTACCCTATCATTATTTTAGCAACGTTGAATTGCATTTATGGTTTACTCCAATATTACTATCCTTTAGATTTTGATTGGTTTTTCACATCCAACAATAACAGACCTATAGGTTTTTTTAGACAACCAAATATTCTTGCATCTTTTGCTATGATTGGTATTTCGTTGTCATTATATTTTTACAAAAATTCAACTTCAAAATTAATTAATTTTCCATTATTTTTAATCACACTAATTGGCCCAAGCACAATATTATTAACTTTTTCACGATTAGGGCTTATTTCTTTTATTATTTCCTCATTATTAATTATTATTTACTTAGGATTAACAAAAAGACTAAAAGGCATTATTACACTTAGTTTTTTTACTGGAATAATACTTGGTTTAGCACAGTTATTCATCACAATCGAAAATCAAACAATCCCAAGATCAATTGAAACCCTACAATCCTTTGGGATGAGGGAACTAGATTGGACACATGCACTAAATATGTTTATAGAGAAACCTTTTTTTGGTTGGGGCATCGGAGGATTTGAAGGAAGTTTCGCAAGCAGCTTTGTTCAAAATTCATTAAATTCTGGATATATCTCCCATATCTCTCCACATCTTACACATCCTCATAATGAGTTATTATTTTGGTTAGTTCAAGGTGGCCTATTTGCCACTCTGCCTATAGTTGCATTTTTCAGCTGGATTATTTATAAAAATTTCACATTCAATAAAATCGAATCAATTGGTCGCCTCGCTATTATTACACCTATTGGAATTCACTCAATGCTTGAACTTCCAATGTATACATCTACAGCATATTTCATAACATTTATTATTATTTTATTTTTATTTTGCGAACCACTAAGAGTCTACACATACAAAAATAACTCCATTAAACATTTAAACCTACCTACATTTACAATTATTCTTATTAGCTTTTTATATTTTTCCTCCGCATTACACTCATTTTTTATATATAAAGAAATGTATAAATATGGCGGGGATGATCTTTCATATTCGAGCAAGGTCATTAATCCATTCTCCCATGACGATGAAATAACTTTATTGCACATCTCCTCAAATTTACATTATGCAAATCGTATGCAATCTACAGAGCAAAAACTAAGAGCCATCGAGGATGCATTGGAGTTTTGCAAAAGAAAACCACACCCCAAAATATATTTACAAATTATCCAAACTCTACATAATCTAGAAGATTTTAAATCTGCAGAGGAAATATTCAACTACGCAAAAACTCTCTATACACACAATCCATTCTTCAAAGATAGATCTAACTACGAAGAATTAATCCCAAACTACAATTTAATTGAATAAAAAGGTGATTTAACACAAATTTAGACCTTCAAATTTAGCAAATAAAATATACATCAGTTACTATACTTAAACATCAAAACACTAAGGTAACTAATTAAATGTCTATCGGCGGCCTAGCGAGGCGATTTGTTCAAGATCAGATAATTTCTGAAAATGAAGCTTTAGAAGCAAGTAATCAAGCAAAAATTGAAAAACAAGCATTAATTACTTATTTGGTATCCAAGGGTATAGCTAATGCTAAAGATTTAGCTATTAGTACGGCTGATGAATTTGGCACCCCATTATTTGACTTAGATGCTTTTGATCCTGAAAGTATTGATCGTGAAATTGTGTCTAATGAATTAGTACAGCAACATCATGCAATCCCATTATTCAAACGTGGTAGTCGCCTTTTTGTTGGTATCTCAGACCCCACCAATTTAGTTGGGCTTGATGAAATCAAATTTCATACCGGCTTAAGCACTGAAGGTGTATTAGTTGAAGAAGACAAACTAACAGCATACATTCAAGGTTATGAAGATGACGATGATGACAGCTTTGATGATTTGGATGAAGATGTTGAAGGCCTTGATGTTGTAGAAGAACAAGCCGATAAAGACGATGACCACAATGCCGCGGATGATGCGCCTGTAGTTAAATTTGTTAACCAAATGCTGTTATCAGCCATCAAAAAAGGGGCATCAGATTTACATTTTGAACCCTATGAAAAATCCTATCGAGTCAGGTTTCGTGTTGATGGAGTTTTACGCACCATGTCAAAGCCTCCTGTGGCTCTCACAAAAAAACTCGCTGCTCGATTAAAAGTCATGTCTAACTTAGATATTGCAGAGCGTCGCGCGCCACAAGATGGCCGTATCAAATTAAAAGTTTCAGCAAAAAAATCCATTGATTTTCGTGTAAGTACACTGCCTGGGCTATTTGGCGAAAAGATCGTATTACGTATTTTAGATCCATCAAGTGCCAAAATGGGCATTGACGCACTTGGGTATGAGCCTGAACAAAAAGATATGTATATGGATTGCCTATCTAAACCACAAGGCATGATATTAGTAACTGGGCCTACTGGTTCTGGTAAAACCGTTTCACTTTATACAGGTCTTAATATACTCAACACTGAAGATCGTAATATATCCACAGCAGAAGATCCGGTAGAAATCAACTTAGAAGGCATCAACCAAGTTAATGTTAACCCAAAAGTCGGATTAGATTTTGGCATGGCACTACGTGCGTTTTTACGTCAAGATCCTGATATTATTATGGTTGGTGAGATTCGTGATTTGGAAACTGCGTCAATTGCTATTAAAGCTGCACAAACCGGTCATATGGTGATGTCGACACTGCATACAAATAGTGCAGCAGAAACCATTACTCGTATGGTAAATATGGGGGTTCCAACTTTCAATATTGCAACTACAGTCAATTTAATCATTGCACAACGTCTTGGTAGGCGTTTATGCTCTTCATGTAAAAAACCAACAGAATACCCAAAAGAAAGTTTGCAACAATTAGGCTTTACCGAAGCAATGCTAGAAAATGCGACTATTTTTGAGCCTGTTGGTTGTTCTTCTTGCACCAATGGTTATAAAGGTCGGGTGGGGATTTATGAAGTAGTGAAAATCACCCCAAGTATTTCCAAAATAATAATGGAAGACGGCAATGCAATTGAGCTTAATGAACAATTTGAAAAAGAAGGCTTTAATAGCTTAAGAAAATCTGGCCTTGTAAAAGTAACCCAAGGTATAACCAGTGTTGAAGAAGTCAACCGAGTGACAAACGAGGATTAATTATGGCAGCGATCAAAGAAGTAATATTTACCTATAGCGGCACCGACAAGTCTGGCAAAAAAAAGAAAGGTGAAGTAACAGGTACAAACGTCAACGTTGTGAAAGCGCAACTCAGAAAACAAGGGATCGCGAACCCATCCGTTAAGAAAAAACCTAAAGAATTTAATTTAAGCCTTGGCTCGTCAATTAGCGCCTCCGATATTGCATTATTCACTCGCCAAATGGCCACAATGATGAAAGCAGGCGTGCCATTAGTTAAAGCTTTTGAAATTGTCGCTGAAGGCAGTCAAAACCCAGCATTGACAGAAATGGTCAATTCTTTACGAAATGAAGTTTCCTCTGGCGGTACATTTGCAAGCGCTTTAAAAGGACAACCTAAATATTTTGATGATTTATTCTGTTCTTTAGTTGATTCAGGTGAGCAATCTGGTGCTTTGGAAACGATGCTTGATCGAATAGCGATTTACAAAGAGAAATCTGAAAGTATCAAACGAAAAGTAAAATCAGCAGTTAAATATCCTATTACGATATTAATAATTGCAGGTATTGTTACAACGATCCTTTTAATGAAAGTAGTTCCTGTATTTGGTGATATGTTTTCAAGTTTTGGAGCAGATTTACCAGTTCCAACTCAAGTAGTAGTCATGTTATCGGATTGGATGATTAATAATTGGTGGAAATTATTATTATTCATTGTAACTTTTAGTATTTCGTTATCTTTCGCCCTACAAAAATCTATTAAATTTCGTCAGAACTGGGAACGATATTCTTTAAAAGTGCCAATTCTAGGCAATATTTTCAAACAATCCGCCTATGCACGTTTTGCTCGCACATTATCCACTACTTTTGCGGCAGGTGTTCCACTCATTGATGCGCTTGAATCGGCAGCTGGCGCTTCAGGAAACTATGTTTACGAATCTGCAATTTTAAGAACTAGAGACGAGGTATCAACTGGTGTAGAGTTAAACGTGGCAATTAAAGAAACTAATCTTTTCCCACCAATGTTAGTACAAATGATTGCAATTGGTGAACAATCTGGTGCAGTTGATGAAATGCTAGATAAAGCAGCTGAAATTTACGAAGAAGAAGTTGACCAGCTTGTTGAAGGGCTAACCTCAATGATGGAGCCATTGATTATGGCATTTTTAGGTGTAGTAATTGGTGGGCTTGTAATTGCGATGTATCTGCCAATTTTCCAAATGGGGAAAGTAGTTGGATGATTGAAGTATTTCAACAAAGTTTATTCATATGGTTGATTTGTGTTTTTGTATTTTCTGCATTAGTCGGCAGTTTTTTAAACGTAGTTATTTATCGTTTACCTGAAATAATGAAACGCCAATGGCGTTGTGAATGTTCTGAATTTCTTGAAACGAAAAACCCTCATGAGGAAAAAGATTCTGAGACGTTTAATTTAGCAACGCCAAACTCTCACTGCCCTCATTGTAATACGCCTATTAAGCCTTGGCATAATTTACCGATTATTGGGTATATGTTGATTAAAGGTAAATGTGCCAGTTGCTCAGTTTCAATCAGCCCTCGTTATCCAATCATTGAATTGATTACAGCTGCGCTTTCAACGCTAATCGCATATCAGTTTGGCGTTACAATTGATTCTGTATTATTGATCTTATTTTTATTTATATTAATCAGCATGACAATGATTGATGCGGATGAAAAATTATTACCTGATAGTCTGACATTACCTTTAATGTGGATTGGTATTTTAATTCATACACAACCACAAATTTTAAGTTCTGACTTGCTAAACAGTGTCAGTCTTTTAGACAGTATCTATGGAGCTGCGGTTGCTTATTTAAGTTTATGGACAATTACTTTTTTGTATAAAGTACTTCGCGGTAAAGAAGGCATGGGCGCTGGTGATTTTAAGTTATTTGCCGCCTTTGGCGCTTGGTTTGGATTAAAAGCATTAATTCCGATTATTCTTTTATCATCCGTAGTCGGTGCGATTGTTGGCATTATTATTTTAACCGTTCAAAAACAATCCATTGAAAAAACCACATTGCCATTTGGTCCGTATCTTTGCGGTGCTGCGTTTTTATATATCTTTTTTGCAACAGAAATTCTTGCTGTTATTTTCCCTCAAATATGATCATTGGCTTAACAGGTGGCATTGCCTCTGGCAAATCCACCGCATGTTCAATTTTACAAGACTTAAATATTCCAATTGTCGATGCGGATATTATTGCTCGACAGATTACCGAACCTAATCATCCTATTTTGCAAAAACTAGCAGAATCATTTGGTGACGATATATTAATTAATGGTACGCTTGATCGATCCATATTAAGACAAAAAGCGTTTGCCAGCTCAAAAAATATCAAATTATTAAACAGCATCACCCACCCAGCGATTCATCAATTAATATTAAGCGCATTAGCAAACTCAAAAACCAATCAATATACAGTGCTTTGTGCACCATTATTATTTGAAAACAATCTTGATAAATTATGTGATATTACCTGGCTGATTGATGCTGATCCTGAATTGCAAGTCGCCAGAATCATGCAACGAGATCAATGCGATGAACAAACTGCTTATAATATTGTAAATTCTCAGCTTCCATCACAAGAAAAGCGCTTGCGTGCTGATATAATTATTCGCAACAACGCAATCTTAAATGATTTCAAACAATCCATATTGAATCAACATACACACATATTAAAGGGTTTAAGCCATGACCAAAACTAACACAATGGTAAAATGTCCAGAATGCCAAAAAAGCCATGCATACGATACAAGCAATGCATTTCGACCTTTTTGTAGTGAACGCTGTAAATTAATTGATTTTAATTCGTGGGCAAGTGATGGTTACGCAATTCCAGCACAAGAAAGTATGCTAAACCAAACTCAGGCAGAATATGACGAAGATTGAAGCATTTTTATAATTTCGATATTTGCCTTTGGAAACGCTAACGGGTCTAATTTTTTAATATCTAACCATTTTCCGTGCTGTCCTTCTTTTCCTTTAGGTTCGTTTTCAAATTCATCGACAATATAGACATCTAACAACACGGACTTATCACCGTAGTCATGGGTAATTTGAGTCAAGGGTTGAGCTTGTTTGACGATAATGCCAACCTCTTCGAATAATTCTCTTTTTAATGCATCCTTACCTGTTTCTCCTAGCTCAAACTTTCCGCCAGGAAACTCCCATTTATCTCCTTGATGCTGTGTTGCATTACGATAGGTAAGATATACCTGTTTATTAGATACGATCACACCTACCGCAACACTGATCATTAGCTGCGATACTCAGCATTGATTCGAATGTATTCATAGGACAAATCACAAGTCCAGATACATTCTTCGCTTTCACCTAACTTCAAATCGACAATGATACTGAATTCTTCTTTTGCAAATACTGCTGCGCCTTTTTGTTCCGTATAATCAGGATGTTTTTGTCCATTTTGCACAATACACACATCATCCAAATACACATCTACTTGATCAACATCAAGTGAACCGGCGTCAGCCTTACCAACCGCCATTAAGATTCTTCCCCAATTAGCATCGGATGCTGAAATAGCTGTTTTAACTAATGGCGAGTGTCCAACACTGTAAGCGATAGATAACGCATCGGCATTTGAGGCTGCATTTTTAACTTTAATCTCTATAAATTTACTTGCACCTTCGCCATCACGAACCATCTCATGGGCCAAAGTCTGCATCAACTCTATTAATTTAGTTTCGAAAATTTCCAGTGTGTTTTCATTTAGCACCACTCCAGAAGAGCCGGTGGCAGATAATACACAGGCATCATTTGTGGAGGTGTCACTATCAACGGTAATTCTATTAAATGATTGATTGGTTGCACGAAGCAATAATGCTTGCAGATCAATTTGAGATACATCGACATCAGTTTGAATAAACGAAAGCATGGTTCCCATATTTGGTTTGATCATGCCTGAACCTTTAGTCATACCACTAATTGTGATCGTTTGACCTTCAATCTCAAAATCAATACTAGCGGCTTTTGGGCGAGTATCCGTTGTCATAATTCCTTTTGCAGCACGAGCATGATCATCTTTAAAATCAGAAACCGCTGGTAAATTTGAAATCGCTGTTTCAATTTTTGCCATTGGCAAATACTCGCCAATCACACCTGTTGAAAACGGAATAATTTCATTACTGTTACAACCCAGCTGCTTAGCTAATAATTCACAGGATGTTTGTGCGTCTTTCAAGCCTTGCTTGCCAGTTCCTGCATTTGCATTACCTGTGTTGATCAACAGATATTTAGGCTTTGCTTCACAAAGATGCTTTTTAGCAATGTGCACTGGAGCGGCACAAAATTTATTGGTAGTAAACACACCTGCTGAAATGGTTTGCTCACTTAATGCAATTACAACCAAATCGTCACGATTACTATATTTAACCCCAGCTTGTGTGACACAAAATTTTACTCCATTGATTGGAGTTACTGGATCAACTAACCCGTTACCTATCGCCATACCAATACACCTATTATGCTAATTTACCATGACATTGTTTATATTTTTTACCTGAGCCACAAGGGCATTCTTCATTTCGACCAGGCTTTTTCTGGGCAACTACAGGTTGTGCTTTTTCTTGAACCTGCTCTTGAGACGCCTCATCTGCTTGAGCATGTTTAAAATTCATTTTTTCTTTTAATGCTTCACGTTTTAAACGCTCAGCTTCCATTGCCTCTTCTTGAGATTGCACTTTTATATTACTAAGTAAACGAATGGTATCGGTTTTAACAGACACAAGCATTTGCTGAAATAATTCAAATGCCTCACGTTTAAATTCTTGTTTTGGATTTTTTTGTGCATAACCACGTAATTGTATGCTTTGACGTAAATGATCCATAGCATATAAATGATCTTTCCAGTGCTGGTCAAGTACTTGAAGCATTACGTGTTTTTCAAATTTACGAATATTTTCAGCACCCGCAACTTCTTCTTTATTTTTATAATTTTGAAGCGCTAAAGCCAAAGCTTTTTCACGTAATTTCGCTTCAGTGAAATGATCATCTTCTAGCCAAGCTTTTACATCTTCTTCAATACCAAATTCACGGTGTAATGAAGTTTGCACCCCTGCTATGTCCCACTGTTCACGTAACGATTGATGAGGTACAAATTCATCAATACGAGCATTCATCACACTGACTCTAACGGTATCAATCAAATCAGAAATATCTGGTACCTCTAATAATTCATCACGTTGCTCATACACAACCGTACGCTGGTCATTTGATACATCATCATATTCTAATAATGATTTACGAATATCAAAGTTACGGTTTTCAACTTTTTTCTGGGATTTTTCAATGGCGTTATTTACCATTTTCGCTTCAATCGCTTCGCCTTTTTCACCAATTTTACGCATGAAGTTTTTTACACCATCAGACATAAAGATACGCATTAAATTATCATCAAGTGAAATATAAAAACGCGAAGAGCCAGGGTCCCCTTGTCGACCAGAACGACCACGCAATTGATTATCTACACGGCGTGATTCGTGACGCTCTGTACCAACAATATGCAATCCACCGGCTGCAATTACAGCGTCGTGATCTTTTTGCCACTGAGATTTAATTGCTTTAATTTGCTCATCAGTTGGGTTGGTTAAGCTTTCAACTTCTGCCTTCCAATTACCACCTAAAACAATATCCGTCCCACGGCCAGCCATATTAGTTGCAATTGTTACCGATCCAGCTTTACCCGCCTGGGCAATTATATGCGCTTCATTAGCATGTTGTTTTGCATTTAAAACGCTATGTTTAATTTTTGCTTTAGTTAATGCTTTCGAGACTAATTCTGAAGATTCAACCGAAGCCGTGCCAACTAATACAGGCCTTCCTGCTTTTGTAGTTTCAATGATGTCTTTTACAATTGCAGCGTATTTATCTTCTTGTGATAAGAAGATCAAATCGTTGTAGTCTATTCGCTGAACTTGTGTATTTGTAGGAATAACAACCACATCAAGACCATAAATTTGTTTCAATTCAAATGCTTCGGTATCGGCAGTACCAGTCATACCTGAAAGTTTTTTATACAATCGAAAGTAGTTTTGGAAAGTAGTCGAAGCGAGGGTTTGATTTTCACGTTGTATTACTAAGTTTTCTTTAGCTTCAATGGCTTGGTGAATACCTTCACTCCATCTACGCCCAGGCATTGTGCGCCCTGTGTGTTCATCAACAATAACAACTTCATTGTCTTGAATAATGTAATCTACATCTTTATTAAAAACGTGATGTGCTTTGATTGCTGCTTGAACATGGTGTAATAAACCTAGATTACCCGAAGAATATAGACTTTCACCTTCAGGTAATAATTTATTACTTACTAATAATTGTTCAACTTTTTCATGACCTTCTTCTGTTAACTCAATGCTTCTATGTTTTTCATCAAGAACAAAATCGCCCGTTGTTGTTTTTTCAGCTTCGTTTAATTCGCCACGTTCCAAAAATGGAATAATATGATTTATTTGTGTGTATTTTTTGCTGCTGTCTTCTGCTGCACCTGAAATAATTAAAGGTGTTCTAGCCTCATCAATTAAAATTGAATCAACCTCATCAATTACTGCAAAACCAAAGCCTCTTTGATTTTTATCATCAATTGAAAATGCCATGTTATCGCGCAGATAATCAAAGCCAAATTCATTGTTTGTTCCGTAAGTAATATCTGCTTTATAGGCTTCTTTTTTGGAAGCTGAATCTTGCTGACTTACAACAATTCCAACAGTTAAATCTAATGCTTCGTACAGTGGACGCATCCAATTTGCATCACGTGCTGCTAGGTAATCATTGACCGTGACAACATGCACTGATTCTCCAGAAAGCGCATTCAAGTAAACCGCTAATGTTGCAACAAGTGTTTTACCCTCACCCGTTCGCATTTCAGGAATTTTACCTTCATTAAGCACCATTGCACCTAATAATTGAACGTCGAAATGACGCATTCCCATTACTCTAAAACCGGTTTCACGACACACAGCAAACGCCTCAATCATAAGTTGATCAAGGGTTTCTCCATTTTTGAATCTCTCTTTAAATTCGTTGGTTTTTGCTTTTAATTGTTCATCCGTTAACGCCTGCATTTGAGGCTCTAATGCTGTTATTTGATGAACTGTTTTCATTAACGCTTTTACGACACGATCGTTTTTTGTGCCGACTATTTTTTTAACAATGGAAGTAAACATAATGGTATTTCAACATCAATTATTTTGAGCGTAACTATATCGAAGTCCGCATTTGAAGTCTTGCGAAATTACGCTAACAAGACGGTTTTTTAGATTTTTAAGTTATATAGTTCCCATAACGAAAAAAACAACCTAGATGCGGTTGCTTTTTCATGTGATTTTGAATGATTTAATTAAGGTGTTTGATTAAAGTGCATCTCTAATCAAGTATTTTTCAGGATTCACCTGAGCGCCATTTATGAGTACTTCGTAATGGATATGAGGCCCAGTTGAGCGACCTGTATTTCCAACCAATGCAATTGGACTGCCTTTTTCAACTATATCACCAGTTTGAACTAAAATAGCTTTTGCATGCCCGTACCTTGTTACAATCCCATTCCCGTGATTCACCTCAACAAGATTACCGTAGCCGTATCTTTTTCCAGCCCAAGTAATAACACCGGCTCCAGTTGAAATAATATCTGTTCCTTCAGCTGCAGCATAATCCACCCCTTTATGCATCGCTATTTTATTTTCAAATGGATCTTTGCGCTTTCCAAATCGAGACGACAACCAACCTTTTGAGTCTGTAATTGGCCGTCCAGAAATATAACTTTGAGCAAATATATCTTTATCTTCAATAAAACGAGACAAGACGTTAATTTTATCCGCTTGAGAAACTAAAGCATTATTTAATAAATACATTTCATCTGATAACGTTTCAGGACTACATGAAAATACATCATCCACACCACTTTCTGCGATTGGACCACCTGTAGCAGGAAGAGCTTGGAAATTAAATTCCTCTGTGCTGATACCTGCAACTTCAACAAGCCTTTCACCAAGCGCATTCATTCGCGTGACTTCAGATTGCAATTGCGCCAAGCGAACCCCAAATGCATCAATATGCTGACGGTAAGCATTGGACTGAATAACGTTTTCATTTTTTTGCTTAACTAATTGTGATTCAAGATGCTGATTTTTTTGTTCAAGATCTTGATAACTTAATACCGCATTTGTTAATTGGATATAATTGAAGGAAAAAACAATAATTGCAATTAATAGCATTGAGATAATCACACCCAGCCCGACTAACACACGACTAGATAGGATTGCGGAATCCCCATAACGATTTTTAACTACAATTAAATGCATTTTTACGCCCCAGCGCTTAACAACGAAGTATATGAAATTGGTAGATCTTCTTCTGAATCATAGGTGACAAACTCCCAATTATCATTATTTGAAAGAAGTTTTTTCAGTAATTGATTGTTTAAACTATGTCCAGATTTGTAGCCTTCAAAATGCCCAACAAGACCGTAGCCCAGTAAATATAGATCCCCAATGGCATCTAATATTTTATGTTTAACAAATTCCTCATCATCTCGAAGTCCATCTTCGTTTAAAACTTGCCTATCATCAACAGCAATTGCATTCTTAACACTAGCACCCAAAGCCAAATTATTACTTCTTAATGCTTCAAAATCACTCATAAAGCCAAAAGTACGCGCTCTACTGATTTCTTTCACATAAGCAGTGCTTGAAAAATCCAACTCAAGTGATTGTTTTTTTGTTTTTATAACTGGGTGTTCAAAATTAATTCCGAAAGATATTTTAAATCCTTCAAATGGAGTAAATTGGGCAAACTTATCGCCGTCTTCAACACGTACAACTTTATTAACTTTGATGAATTTTTTAACAGCGTTCTGCTCAACTAGACCAGCAGACTGAATTAGGAAAACAAAAGGGCTAGAACTGCCATCCATAATTGGTACTTCTTGAGCACTTAACTCAATAATTACATTATCGACAGATAAACCTGCTAGCGCAGATAATAAATGCTCAACAGTATCAACTGTCGCATCGCCATTTTGTAAAGTGGTGGATAGAGTCGTACAAGAAACATTTTCTGTTTTTGCCGAAATATCAACTACAGGTGTAAGGTCTGTTCTGCGAAAAACAATACCTGAATCAACCGGAGCAGGATTGAGGGTCAAATAAATTTTTTCACCCGAATGCAGTCCTACACCTGTAGCTTTTATAGAATTTTTTAAAGTGCGTTGCTTAATCATAAAACTTTAACTAGTACCTTGTGTTCGCACGGAAGGGCGCGATACTAATCAAATTTCTCTAATCAAGCAAATTGAATTTAAAAAAATGTTAATCAGCCTGATTTCTTAAGAACGTTGGAATATCCAAACGATCGTGATTTGAGTTACTCAAATCCACTCTTCTTGCTTGAGTAGGCTGAGCTGCCGACTGTGTTTGAGGCTGTGCAGAATGGGAGTTTACAGTGCTATTCGCAACAGATTCACTCACAACAGGCTTAGCTTCTACCACTTTTAGAGCAGGTTCTTTTTCACCAATACCCGTCGCCACAACAGTAACAATAATTTCATCACCTAACGTGTCGTCATTTGCCATACCAATTACACAGGTCGCATCAGGGGATGCGAATTCTTTAACAATATCACCTACCTCTGAGTACTCACCAAGACCCAAATCGCTACCAGCTGTGATATTTACCAAAATACCTCGAGCACCTTGCAAATCAACACCTTCCAATAATGGACTTCTAATAGCAGCCTCAGTAGCACGTGCAGCACGATCTTCACCACTTGCACGACCAGTACCCATCATTGCCTGACCCATTTCAGACATAACGGTTCTAACGTCGGCGAAATCGACGTTAATCATACCTGGATTAATAATTAAATCCGCAATACCTTGCACGGCATTTAATAAAACGTTATTGGCCTCTGAAAATGCTTGAACCAATGTTACTTTTGCATCCAATACAGATAACAATCTTTGATTTGGAATCGTGATTAGTGAATCAACATATTGTTTTAATTCTGCAATGCCCGCGTCCGCAAATGCCATGCGACGCTTACCTTCAAATTCAAAAGGTTTACTCACCACAGCAACCGTTAAAATACCTAATTCACGTGCAACTTCAGCGATTATTGGTGCAGCACCTGTACCTGTACCACCACCCATGCCAGCTGTAATAAAAAGCATGTCCGCGCCTTCAATTGAATCACGAATTCTTTCACGATCCTCTTCTGCTGCTGCACGGCCAATTTTAGGATTAGCGCCCGCACCCAAACCGCGAGTAACCGCTGTACCAATTTGAATATTGGTTTTACAATTCATATTTTGAAGTGCTTGAGCATCAGTATTGGCGCAAATAAAATCCACACCATCTACCATGTTATCAATCATGTGTTTAACAGCGTTTCCGCCACCACCACCAACACCAATAACTTTAATATTGGCGATTTGATGCTCCTCATCAACTAAATCAAAAAAATCTGTAGACATAACATTTGCTCCGTTTATTAGAATTTATGAATCTAATATTAAAAATTATTTGCCAGCCAATTTTTAGCTTTACCAATCCAAGCTAATTTTGTGACTTCTTTTTTATTAACAGATTTCGACCCACTTCCTTCCAAGCGATCCAAACCGTGCAATAACAACCCAACGCCAGTTGAGTAAATTGGGTTTGACAATATATCAGTCAACCCCGTGACACCGGTTGGCGAAGCTAATCTTACTGATGCATGAAACACTTCAGCAGCCAAATCAACCGCGCCCTCTAATTTTGCCGTTCCGCCTGTCAAAACAATACCCGCAGGTATTAAATCTTCAAACCCACTTCTTCGAATTTCAGACTGAACCAATAGAAATAATTCCTCAAATCTTGCTTCAACTACTTCTGCTAATGCCTGACGTGTTAAATCTCTTGCATCTCGATCTCCCACACTTGGCACTTTAATCAATTCATTTTCACCAACTTGACGAGCTAGCGCACATGCATATTTGATTTTTATATCCTCTGCATGATGCGTAGGAGTTGCAAACGCCATTGCAATATCATTTGTAACCTGGTCGCCCGCAATGGGAATGACAGCAGTGTGACTTATTGCACCATCTGTAAATATTGCAATATCCGTTGTACCACCGCCAATATCAACCAAACATACGCCTAATTCTTTTTCATCCACAGTTAAAACGGCATGAGATGAAGCAAGTTGCTCTAAAATAACTTGATCCACATCAAGCCCACAACGTTTAACACATTTTTCAATATTCTGGACAGCGTTGAGTGCAGCAGTTACCAAATGCACTTTGGCCTCCAATCGCACACCGCACATACCCCAAGGCTCTTTAATACCTTCTTGATTATCAATTAAATATTCTTGTGGCAATACATGTAAAATTTCTTGGTCAGCAGGAATCACCACTGCCTTAGCCGCTTCAATTACACGCTCAACATCCGCCTCAACCACCTCTTTATCTTTAATAGCAACTACGCCATGAGAACTCAAAGATTTAATATGATTTCCAGCAATACCAACAAACACAGAATGTATATCACATCCTGACATCAATTCAGCTTCTTCAATTGCTCTTTGAATTGAATTTACTGTCGCCTCAATATTAATTACGACACCTTTTTTCATGCCGTTTGAAGGGTGCGAGCCTAACCCAATCACTTCAATTGAGCCGTCAGCGGTAACTGTTCCGACAATTGCAACTACTTTTGAGGTTCCTATATCCAAACCTACAATTAGTTTGCCTTGCGCGCTATGACTCATCATTTGCTCCAACTGGCTTTTTACCAACAATCAAACCATGTTGGTAGCGAGTATCAATTTTATAAATATCTATTAATTTATGATGATTCGAATTTAACCAAACCAACAATCTTTCGAACTCTAAATTAAAATGTGTGTCTGACATTTTAATAATTAAATTACTATCCAATGTAATCTCCCAACTTCCATATTTTTTATATTCAAGGCGACTTATGCCCATATTAAAAAATGAAAACTGGACAGCCAATTGGCGGTACCTATTCATAATATTTGAAACTTTTTCATTTTCTGTTTTTGGATCATTCAATCCAACTTCAGGCCCGATTAATTCAACACCAGGAATCATATTACAACTTTGAGGCAAGATTTGAGCCTGTTCGTTCAACAAGTAACGATTATTCCAAACCGCTATTGGTTTGTACTCTTCAACTGAAATTTCTAATACATTTGGCCAAAAAAATTGAATATCTGCTGATTTAATCCAATCTAAATTTTCAATTTTTTTATGAAACTCTGAAATTTCAAAATCAATAAAATCTTTATTTATTGCAGTTTGCGCCAACAGCTCTAACTCAACAAAATCTTGACACTTAAACTGACCGTCGTTAGGTAAATTGACGGTTTTTATCAACAACCAGTCTTGTTTTTTTATAAAAAAAACAGAGAGACATACAAAAAAAATAATCATTGGATATTTTAACAAATAACCCTTCGAGGACAAACCATTAATTTGCTTTTTTTGATTTTTTTTTGTAGCCCCTGTTGCACTCAATTTTTATTTCTCTTTATTAAAACCTAAGTTTCTTTCTAAGATTGAATTTGAAAGCATTCCGATATTTCCAGCACCCTGTGTAAGAACCAAATCACCACCTTCAACAATATCAGATAACACATCAAAAACTTTATCTAAATCATCAATAAATATCGGATCTACTTTACCTCTTTTTCGAATACTTTTTGCCAAAGATCGCCCATCTGCATTTAAAATTGGCTGTTCACCCGCTGGATAAACTTCCAATAATAAAAGCACATCCACCCTTGAAAGCACCTCTACAAAATCATCGTATAGCTCTTCTGTTCTTGAATAACGGTGAGGCTGAAAAATCATTACCAATCTTTTCTTTGGCCATCCCGATCGTATTGCATCTATCGTCACTTCAACTTCTTTTGGGTGATGCCCATAATCATCCACTAACAACACCTCGCCTTTAGGTGTTTGACAAAAATCTTTCACTTCAAATCGACGTCCAACGCCTGCAAATTCATTCAAGCCAATTACAATTGCATCGTCATGCACACCTTCATCAGAAGCAACAGCAATACATGCTAAAGCATTTAACACATTATGTTCCCCTGGCATATTTAACACTATTTTCAAAGGATCTAATCCACTTGGACGGTGCGCAACAAAAGAAGTTTTAAATTCATTTTGGACAATATTTTTAGCATAATAATCTGCCTTTTCTGAAAAACCATAAGTTAATATTGGCCTAGAAAATCTTGGTAAAATTTCACAGATATTTTTATCTTCAATACAAACAACTGCCAAACCATAAAAAGGTAAATTATGAATAAATTGCACAAAAGTATCTTTTACTTTTTCAAAATCACCACCATAAGTTCCCATATGATCAGCATCAATATTTGTTACAACACTCACCATTGGCTGTAAATGTAAAAAAGAAGCATCACTTTCATCTGCTTCGGCAACTAAATAACGACTCTTACCTAATTTTGCATTGGTTCCGGCTGCATTCAATCTGCCACCAATTACAAATGTAGGATCTAAATTTGCCTCTGCAAAAATAGACGCCATCAAACTTGTCGTGGTTGTTTTTCCGTGTGTTCCACAAATTGCAATTCCGTGTCTATAACGCATTAATTCCGCAAGCATTTCAGCACGACGAACAACAGGTATTAAATGTTCATAGGCGTATTCAATTTCAGGATTAGTTTTATCAATTGCCGTTGATACCACAATCACATCCGCTGATTCAACATTCGTTGATCTATGGCCTATAAAAATAGTGGCACCCATATTTTTTAAACGCTCTGTATTTGCAGAAATGGCTAAATCAGAGCCTGATATTTTATAACCTTGATTTAATAAAACTTCAGCTATTCCGCACATCCCCACGCCACCAATACCAATAAAATGAATTTGGCCAATTCTGCGCATTTCTGGAATAGGAAATTGTTGATTCATAAATAAAACTCTTTAGATAATGTTAAGCATTTTTGTGTAATTATTTTTGCGCTGTCTTGTTTTGCACAACTTAATGTCTGTTTCGACATTTCGTTTAATAATTCTGTATTTTTGACTAATAAATTAACTGTATCAGCTAAATCATTGCAATTTGTTTTAAATTCTTCATGCACAAAAGCACCTTTTGCATTTACAACATATTGCGTATTTTTCATTTGTTGTTGATCTTTATGATAAGGATACGGAATATAAATCGCAGGTAACCCAACATGGTTGATTTCGCAAACAGTACTGGCACCAGCACGACACACAATTAAATCCGCCCATTGATATTTAGACGCAATATCATCAATAAATTCCAAGACTTCAATATTATTAATTTTGCTGTTTTGGCAGTTAGTTTGATAAAGGCGCTCAATCACATCTTTATTATTTCGACCAACTTGATGGCAAATATTAATTTTTGAACCCTCTAATAAATTCGCTACATCAGGAATCAGATGGTTTATGCCTCGAGCTCCCAAACTCCCCCCAACAATCAATAAATTAAATTCACCTTCTTGTTTGGCCCATCGAATTTTTTCAATTTCGCTGCGAATAGGATTACCCACATAAACTGAATTTAATGCATGATCAAAAACTCCTGGAAACCCTTCTAGTATTTGGTGCGCAAATTTAGCTAATAATTGATTTGTCTTACCGGCCACTGCATTTTGTTCATGAATTGCCAACCATTTTCCAGATAGTTTTGCAGCTATTCCTCCTGGTGCAGCTGGAAACCCTCCAAAACCGATGACGATATCAGGATTGATTTTTTTAATAATTTTTTTGGCGTGTATAACTGCCAGTATTAACTCAACCAAGTAAAAACATTTTTTAATAAATGATTTATTTACAAACCCACTAATTTTTAAACTATATAAAGGCCAATTCTTTTCTGGAATTAATGTTTGCTCCAAACCACTTTTTGCACCCAACCAGTGAATTTCACAACCTTGATTAATAAATTCTTGCGCAACTGCCATCGCTGGAAAAATATGTCCTCCAGTGCCACCTGCCATAATAAGTACTGAGGGTTTTTTCATATTACCTCCTGAGTACTTTCTGCAATTTTTACACTTTGGTATATATTTGAAACTAAACCAATTACACCTAAACAAATTAAAATACTGGTGCCACCGTAACTAACAAAGGGTAACGTTAATCCTTTAGTCGGCAATACTCCTGTATTTACTCCAATATTGATAATGGCTTGAATCGCCAAAACGATGCCTACACCATATGCACAATACGCTTGAAAATATAATTCAAGTTGTTCAGCTTGTTTACCTATAAACATAATTCGCCCAACAACCACTGAAAAAAGCGTAAATAAACACACAACACCAAACAAACCAAACTCTTCTGCAAAAATAGATAATACAAAATCCGTGTGGGCTTCAGGCAAATAAAATAATTTTTGGATACTATTTCCCAACCCAACACCAAACCATTCACCTCGACCAAATGCAATTAATGCCTGTGTCAATTGATATCCACTACCATATACATTTTCAGGTGACCAAGGCTCTAAATAACTTAATAAACGAAGCATTCTATATTCTTGTGAGACAGCCATAATTGCCACTGCAATAGCACATCCGGCCATAACGAGGAAAAACTGCCCAGCTTTCACACCCGCTAAAAACATCATACCCAGTACAGCAGATAAAATAACAACGAACGCCCCAAAATCTGGTTCCAACAACAACAGGACAACCACAAATGCCAATATTGTCATCGGCTTGAAAAAACCCGACCAACGCGAGCGCACTTCGTCTTGACGTCTAACTAAATAGCTGGACAAGTATAAAACCATCGCAACTTTCATTGTCTCTGAAGGCTGTAAAGTAAAAAATCCCAAATTAATCCAACGAATCGATCCATTTACTCGCATTCCAATACCAGGTATTAAAACTAAAATCAATAATGCGAATGATGCAATTAAGGCCAACCAACTAAATTTCTCTATAAAATTAATTGGAAGTAAATAAAATAAAACAAAACTAAAAAGACCTAAAAAAAGATAAATACCATGTCGTTGCATATGATAATACGGGTTACCTAAATTACTATTTGCAAAATCCATTGATGCCGAAGTAACCATTGTAAACCCGATTAGACACAATGATATCACTGGCACTAATAACCAAAAATCAAAATATAGATTTTTTATATTAAAAGTATCTGAAGGTGATTCTAGTGTCATTTGAGTCACTGTAATTGCCCCACTAACTCAACAAATTTACTCCCTCTGTCTTCGAAATTTTCAAACATATCAAAGCTTGCACATGCAGGTGATAATAAAATCACGTCATTTGGTTTTGCCGTATTAAATAAAAAATTTAACGCAGATTTCAAATCATTTTGCAAAGTAACGTTTACGTTTACGTTTTGTTTTAATAATTCAAATAATTCATTTTTGCTTTCACCAAAAATTGCCACACTTTTAACCTGTTTCTCAATTGCAGGTTTTAATGCAGAAAAGTCAGCGCCTTTACCCACACCACCCAAAATTAAATGAATATTTTTATCACTCAAACCATCTATTGCAGCCAATGTCGCACCAACATTAGTGGCTTTTGAATCATTGATAAATATTACGTCATCAATAGTTTGTATTTTTTCGCAGCGATGTGCTAATCCTTTAAAGTTACTCAGAGCACTTACAAATTGTTTAGGTTCAAATTTAAGACAATCACAAATAGCCAATGCAGCCAAATAATTACAATAATTATGTCGTCCCATTAAATTCAACTCAGAAACAGCAATTATTGGATTAAACCCTTTTGCTAAATACATTGCTGAATCTAATTCAATTAAACCATATTGATTGATATCAGGAGAATTTTTTGAAAATGTAATTTTTGGATATTTATCAGAGACCAAAGGTTGAGATAATGCATCATCTCTATTTACTACAATACTTTTACATCCATTAAATACTCGATGTTTGGCCATATAATATTGTGAAAAAGAATCGTAACGATCCATATGATCTTCAGATACATTTAAAACCGTTGCAACATCAGCATTAAGTTCGTGAGTAGTTTCTAGTTGAAAACTTGATAACTCTAGAATATAAACCTGTGTGTCTATATCCAACAATTCAAGCATTGGCACACCTAAATTCCCTCCAACTTTTACTTTTTGTCCGATACTTTCAAGCAAATGCCCTACCATTGATGTCACAGTACTTTTAGCATTTGAACCTGTGATTGCGACTATTTTCCCATTGCAATATTGAACAAATAAATCAACATCCCCAATAACTTCTGAACCCTGTTGTTTAGCATATACAATCGCTGGATCATTCATCGGTAAACCAGGACTGATAACAATTTGATCAAACCTAGATAATTGCTCAGCATTCAATGGACCTAGTATGATATTTACATTTGGAAAATTTTTTCGACACTCATCTAAAAATGGAGGATTTTTTCTTGTATCCCATACTTGCACCGGTATATTTTTTTCAGATAAAAACTTCACACAGGAGTAACCAGTTTTACCTAACCCTAATATGATTCGTTGTTTATCTGAAACTATTAAATTCATTTTTATCTCAACTTAAGTGTAATCAGGCCAATCAAAACTAAAACTAAAGTAATGATCCAAAAACGTACAATCACTTTTGGCTCAGCCCAACCTTTTAATTCAAAATGATGATGTAATGGTGCCATTCTAAAAACACGCTTTCCTGTTAATTTATAAGATGCCACTTGGATAATGACAGACAATGTTTCGGCTACAAAAACCCCCCCCATAATTAACAATACAATCTCTTGCCTAACCACAACAGCAACAACACCCAATGCAGCACCAAGTGCTAACGAGCCAACATCACCCATAAAAACCTGTGCTGGATAGGTGTTAAACCAAAGAAAACCTAACCCTGCTCCCACTATTGACCCGCAAAAAATTAAAAGCTCACCAGATTCAATAATGTAAGGAACATTTAAATATTCTGAAAAATTAATATTACCAGACACATACGCAAATACACCTAAAGCACCTGCCACAAGAACCGTTGGTAAAATTGCTAAACCGTCTAATCCATCAGTTAAATTTACCGCATTAGACATCCCGACAATCATAAAGGCGCTAAAGAAAATAAAGAAAATACCTAGATTGATACTCCACTCTTTAATCAATGGAAAAATTAATGTTGTTCCTTCTGGGGTTTGAGCATAAATATATAATACAGTTGATGCGATTAATCCCACTACACATTGAAAGAAAAATTTAGCTTTAGCTGATAGACCGTCTGAGTTTTTTTTAACTACTTTTCTATAATCATCTACCCAGCCAATAATGCCAAAACCCGTTGTCACAAATAACACAACCCAAATATATTTTTGAGTTAAGTCTGCCCAAAGTAGTGTGCTAAATATCATAGACACTAATATTAGCGCCCCACCCATAGTAGGCGTTCCGGCTTTACTTAAATGAGATTGTGGGCCGTCATCTCTTATTGATTGACCAATTTGGTAATGTTTTAATTTTTTGATCATTTTCGGACCTAATACCAAACTAAACACTAATGCAGTAAGCGCTGCTAAGGTTGCTCGTAAAGTAATAGAGTCAAAAGCTGCAAAGCTGCTATCAAATCTTTGTAAATATTCAGTTAACCAATAAATCATTTCTATTCTCTTGTAGACACAAAGTAAGTTGACTCACAACATTTTCCATTTTTGCACTTCTTGAACCTTTCACCATTATATTGATTTGGGAAGCGCTATTTAGTTTGATTAACTGAATAATATACTCAACTAATTCTTGTTGTTTTATAAAATGTTTCGCAGATTCTAAATCCGATGAAATTAATTTCGATTGGTTTCCTACTGTAAATAAAAAATCAACCTTATTTGAAATGTATTTTTTTAATTCTTGTGAATATTGTTCTATGTGACTGTCCATTTCGGCCATATCACCTAAAACCAAAATATTTAAACCGTTTTGTAATTCAAGTACATCCACAGCGCTTTTAATGCTTGCAGGATTTGCGTTATAGGTGTCATCCCAAATTGAAACATTTTCAATTTGAATGCTTTGCAAACGCCCTTTACAGTTTTCAAATAAATGAATACCTTTAATTATATTGATATCAGACACTCCAACACTACTGGCAGCGCTAATTGCTGCCAATGCATTTTGAACATTATGCTTACCCGGTGCCTTTAAAACACAAATAAGGTCTCGATCAAAAACAGAAACGGTAAATTCTGATCGATCTGATAAATAATTAGCTTGTTTGATAAATACATCAGCTGTGGAATCAACACTACTAAAGGTAACCACTTGTTTTTCACCTGCAGAATTCAACCACTGGCTAAAAGAAGGATCATCCTTATTTAATACAATGATGGCATCTTGATCCGATGAAGTTATGATTTCACCTTTAGTTTTTATCACAGATTCTAGATCTTCAAAACCATCTAAATGCGCGGCACTGGCATTTAATAAAATAGCGACATTTGGATTAACAATACTATTTAAATATTGAATTTCCTTTTTTGCATTTGCGCCTAATTCAGCAATTAAAATATCATGCTGTTGCTCAACATCAAAAACCGTTAAAGGCACACCGATAAAATTATTAAAATTCCCTTTTGTTGATTGAGTATTAAATTGTTGAGCACATATAGAGGCAAGCATTTGTTTTGTGGTTGTTTTCCCACAACTACCTGTCAGACTAATTATTTTTCCAGCAAAATGCCTTAATACTAGTTTAGCGATTTCAGCCATTACATGGATGGTATTTTTAACTTTAATACAAACAATATTTTTATCTTGAAGTTCAATATTTTTTTCAACGATAATAATTTTTGCACCATTTTCTACGGCGCTTTTCACATAATTATGTCCGTCGTTATTCTCTCCATTAATGGCAATAAATAATGAGCCTTCAATACAAGCACGACTATCTATCGTAATATGTGAAATCAATGCATCTTGATCATATTGCATTTTAATTTCTAGATTTTTTAAAAGTTCAGATAACTTAAATGGTATCATTTGACACCTCTTGCATAAGCTGTCTAACAACTTTTAAATCTGAAAAATCAATTTTTTTACTGCCTATAATTTGATAATCTTCATGGCCTTTTCCTGCTACCAATAACACGTCTTTTTCTTGCATCTGAGATATTGCTAACTCAATAGCTTTTTTACGATCTAATATCACTTGTGTTTTTTCCAATCCACTTAGACTTAATCCAGATTGAATATCTTCAATAATGGACTCTGGATTTTCAAAACGCGGATTATCATTAGTGATAAATATTTTATCCGCTAAATCTTCTGCTACTTTTGCCATTTTAGGACGCTTGGATTTATCTCGATCTCCGCCACAGCCAAACACGCAAAACAACTGGCCTTTAGTTTGATTTCTTAGTGCTTTTAAAGATTTTTCTAATGCATCAGGTGTATGAGCATAATCCACAACGACTAAATTCTTGGTATTTTCAAAAATTTGCATTCGACCAGAAACAGATTTCAATTTTGGAAGAATTGAGATTATTTCAATTAAATTAAAATCTAAACTGACCAAAACAGCAATTGAAGCAAGCACATTACTTAGATTAAACTCACCTAACAGTTTAATATCAGTTCGCCCAATAAATTGTTTATGTATATACAAATCAAATTCAATCGATTTCTCTTTATACTCAATATTTTTTGCACAGATATCTGAATCTAACTTCAATCCATAACTCAATATTTTATTTGAATTATTTTTTAAAACTAAACTACGTAATCTTGGATCATCGACATTTACAACTTTAATTGCATTAGATTCTAAAAACCATTCAGATTTTGTTTGAAAATATTCACTGAAATCCGAATGAAAATCTAAATGATCTTGGGTGATGTTACTAAACACCTTAACTGAAAAATCCACACCTTTAATGCGATTCAATGCAATACCATGACTGGATACTTCAACAGCAATATAATTATGATCCGTTTGATATTGCAAAACATAATCATAAAAATCTAAGATATCTGGCGTTGTATTAATACTTGGTGTTAAGTTTTGAATATCGCCATTGCCAGCAGTACCTATGACACAACAATCATTTTTTTTCTCAATTAAATTTATTGCTTGAGCGATATAATGCGTAATTGAAGTTTTGCCATTTGTACCTGTCACACCAATTAATTTCGCATTAATATTGGTTAGCAACTTTATTGCTTCAGGTAACCATTTTTGAATACTTTCATCATACACAACAGGAATAGATAAACCATCTTGTTGTGTTTTTGCAAAATCACTATCGCTAATTATGCAAACTGCACCTGCATTCTCTGCTTGAAGAGCGTATAAAAAACCATCAACTGTCATGCCTTTTAATGCAATGAAAATATCGCCATTTTTCACTTTTCTGCTGTCTGATTGAAAGCCAAGTACTTTTGTTTTTAATCCACTAAAAATAGGATTAAATCGCTCTAATTCAGATAAAGTAAAGGGAGTTATTGTACTCATATTGCCTCCTTTGGAATCACGTTCAAAAGGGGTAACGCCTGTTGCATAACACTTGAAAAAACTGGGGCTGCAACTGCACCACCGCCGTATAGTTCACCTTGTGGACTATCGATTACGACGACAACAACGATCTTTGGTTCCTCAACAGGAGCAAATCCGATAAAAGTTGCTGTGTGCTGGTCATCAATATACCCCTCGCTACTCACCTTTCGAGCGGTTCCTGTTTTTCCAGCAACTGAATAATTATTTAATGCAGCTTTACTGCCTGTCCCTTTTTCTACTACTTGTTTCATCATATTTTTAAGTATTTTTGCATTATTTTTTGTCATTACTGTTTCAGGTGCAGAGGTAAGATATTGATTATTTTTTAATAATTTTACTGGTAATTTCACCCCCTCATTTGCAATCACTGAGGTCGCTTGTGCTAATTGCATAGGCGTAACAGTAATGCCATAACCAAAACTTAATGATGACAATTGCACTTCTTGCCATTTTTCATGATTCGGTAAATACCCCGTAACTTCACCAGGAAAACCTAAACCAGAGGATTGACCAAACCCTAATTCGTAAAATTTTCGCCACATTGGTTGGTCGCCCAATTCTAATGCGATTTTTGTCACACCTACATTTGAGCTTTTGGCCAATATGGTTTCTAAATCGATTTCTCCATAATATCTTGGATCTTCTAATACCGTACTTCGACCACTTATTCGCATTGGCTTTACATCTATAATTGATTGTTCATTAAATTTTCCAGATTCCAATGCCGCTGCCAGGGTAAATGTTTTCATTACAGAGCCAGGTTCATATTGATTAGTCAAAACTCGATTTCGTAATCCAATGCCTTCTAATGTTGCTCGATCATTTGGGTTAAAACTTGGCATATTTGCCATGGCTAATATTTCATTATTTTCAATATTTAAAATAACAATTGAACCTGATTGCGCATGTAATTTTGTTGTGGCTTTTTTTAATTCTTTATAAGCAATATATTGAAGTTGCAAATCAATAGTTAATTGAATGTCTTCACCCGCTTGTGCTTCTTCAATCATTTTTACATCACGAATGGCATCGCCTTTTCGAGTTTTTAAAATGCTTTTCGAACCATCGTGTCCTGATAAATGTGTTTCATATTCAAGTTCTAATCCTTCTTGCCCGTGATCATTAATATCCGTAAATCCAATTAATTGAGAAATAATTTCCCCCGCTGGATAAAAACGTTTGAATTCATTTACACTGTAAACACCTGAAAATTTTTGGGACATTAACAAATCTGCATCCGCAGGCGCTAATTGTCTTGCGATGTAAATAAAATGCTTTTTGGGATCGTATCTATTTTTCAAAACACTTAATGGCACACCTGATAACTTGGAAATAGCAGGCAAATCTTCTAGTTTTAATTCTCGAGGATCCGCCCAAATAGTGGTAACTGGAGTACTAACGGCTAATGGTTCGCCATTTCTGTCAACAATATTGCCACGAGCTACTTTAAATTCTTCGACTCGTTCGAACCGCTGCAATCCTTGCTCAATGTAAAATTCTTTATTTAATACTTGTAAATCTAACGCACGGGCAAGCATGACACCTAAAAGCAATGCCAAAACAATTAATACAAAATAAAAACGCCATACGTAAATTTTATTCATTCACTCAATCGTCTCAATCATATGGATTTGTTGTTTAGTAGGCACTTGCATCTTAAACTTTTCTATTGCTAAATTTTCTAACAATGAAGGTGATAGCAATGTACTTTTTTCTAACAAATACTGCGTTTGGATGACTAACTCTTCTCTATATTCTTTTTTTAAAACTTGTAAGGATGCAAATGCATTTCGAGTTGAATGAGTGGCTTTAATGACCAGTATTGCGCTCATTAAAACCAATGCCGTTAACACCACAACGGCTATCAACTTATGTGTAAACATTTAAAGTTTTACGGCAGCTCGCATCACTGCACTTCTTGAACGAGGGTTAATATCTATTTCATGAGCCGTCGGCTTAATTGCTTTACCCTGCATTTTCATAGTTTGATTTAGATCTTGGTCAAATACTGGCAAACCACGGGGTAATTCATCCCCTTTACACTGTCTTTTTATAAAACGTTTTACAATTCGGTCTTCAAGAGAGTGAAAACTGATCACCACCAAACGTCCACCTGGTTTTAACACATCTAAAACATCTGCTAACGCTTGCTCTAAATCATCCAGTTCTTGATTGATTTTGATACGGATTGCTTGAAAAATTCGAGTGGCTGGATTTTTACCTTTTTGCCATTTTGGATGCGCTTTTGCTACGACATCTGCCAATTCTTTTGTACGTGTAAAGGGTGAGGTTTCACGATGTTCACAAATGGCTTTTGCAATGCGTCTTGAAAATTTCTCTTCACCATAATCGAAAAACGTATGCATCATTGTGTTTTCATCGGTTTCATTCACCCATTGTGCGGCACTGATACCTGATGAAGTATCCATACGCATATCTAATGGACCATCATTCATAAAGCTAAATCCGCGATCCGCTTCATCTAACTGTGGTGATGACACCCCCAAATCCATCAAAATTGCATCAACTTGACCTAACAAACCTTCATCTGTCGCAATTTGCTTTAGTTGAGCAAAAGAGTCTTTAACAATTTTAAAGCGTCCGTCATTTGCCGCTAATTCGTTTGCGGTTTCAATTGCTCGATCGTCTTTATCAATACCAATCAATCTGCTTTTGGGATTTGCCGTTTGTAATATCAACTTCGAATGCCCGCCTCGACCAAATGTACAATCGATATAAACGGCTTCATGTGTATCTTTTGCCACTCCCATTGCATCCACCGCTTCATTTAAAAGCACGGTTACATGTTTGTATTCAAAAGAAGTATCTTGTGTACTCATATTTTGATCTGCACTCATATCTTTATTTGCCTAATCGCATCGGACATTTCTGGAATCACTTGGGATTGCATATATTCATTCCAGTTTTCTTCATTCCACAACTCAAACTTATTACCCTGCCCTGTTAAGATCATCTTTTTATCTAGCTGACCGGTTTGACGAAGATAGGGGGAAACTAACAATCTTGAAGCGCTGTCAAGCTTGATACTTTCTGCACACCCCAATACTGTTCGCTCTAGTTTACGCATATCTTCAGTTGCATTGGGCGCATCTAATATCGCATCTTCAATTTGCTCAAAAACAGGTTCAGGGTAAATAAGTAGACATCTGCCAGCAGGGTCAACTGTCATTACTAATTGCCCATCACAGCAGTCATTGATAGTATCTCGGTACTTTGTAGGCAGCGCAAAGCGGCCCTTTGAATCCAAATTCAAAGGCGTGGTTCCGCGTAATCGTAATCTGATCGCTGAATCGGCCATTCGCTACTCTACAAAAAATGAATTGGTTATAAAAAATGGGAGAAAAATACACTTTTCCCCACTTTTACCCACAATGATACACTATAGAAACACTTCGTTACATTTGCAAGTAAGCAATGGGCGTAACTGTACGCAAATCACGAGCAGTGCCCAGTTACACTGGGGGACTTTTACAATTTATTTAAGGAAAAATGAGGAAAACAAAGGCTTAAAACAGCCAAGTTAATGTAGCGCATTAAGTTTAAGATTTTTTTTGAATATGGAGTGTTATAAAAGCGGGGTTTTGAAATAAGAAACGCGACCCAGAAAAAGCCGCGTTGTATTTGGATCATCTACAGCATTTTTTAAATAGCGTCAGTACCTGTTTCACCGGTTCTAATACGGATCACCTGCTCTAATGAAGTAACGAAAATTTTCCCATCACCAATCTTTCCGGTATTAGCAGCCTTAACAATTACATCAATAATTGCATCAGCACGCTCATCATCAACGGCTACTTCAATTTTTACTTTTGGTAAAAAATCAACTACGTACTCAGCACCACGGTATAGCTCAGTATGTCCTTTTTGACGACCAAAACCTTTAACTTCAGTAACAGTTACGCCATAAACGCCTTCTGCAGAAATGGCTTCACGAACCTCATCCAATTTGAATGGTTTAATAATTGCGGTAATTAATTTCATAGATTGTTCTCAGTTTGAAAATGATTTTAAAAATTCAGTATTTTATGCGAGCTTACACCCGCTTAGTGCTAAGAATCACTTAACACAAATTTACAATTGGCAGTACGATAACTTAGTTATCCCAATATCGCTACACCTTACACTTTGAATTTAAGCAGATTTTAAACAGAATTTATACTCACGCACAAAAAAGGGCGCTAAAAGCACCCTTATTATTAAAAATATGTA
The DNA here is from genome assembly GCF_045862395.1 of Marinicellulosiphila megalodicopiae. NCBI lineage: Bacteria > Pseudomonadati > Pseudomonadota > Gammaproteobacteria > Oceanospirillales > Marinicellulosiphila > Marinicellulosiphila megalodicopiae. The sequence goes on along the minus strand of NZ_AP023087.1, from coordinate 846,748 downwards.
TCAAATATTACTTACCAGTAAACTCTGGGTAAGCTTCTTGACCACATTCAGCGATATCAGCGCCTTCGTATTCTTCTTCTTCAGTGATGCGAATACCCATTATAGCTTTGATGATGAACCAAACTACTAATGAAGCACCAAACACCCACACGAAGATAGTTAATGCACCGACTAGCTGACCTATAAATGTAGCCTCACCAATTGCTGATGCAATCAATAAACCAAATAAACCAACTGTTCCGTGAACAGAGATTGCACCTACAGGATCATCAATCTTAACTTTATCCAACCCAACGATTGAGAACACAACAATAATACCACCTGCTAAACCAACTAATGTTGCAACCAATGCAGTAGAGGAATCAGGGGAAGCAGTAATTGCAACTAAACCAGCCAACGCACCATTTAAAGCCATTGTTAAATCGGCTTTTTTGAACCATAAACGCGCAACAACTAACGCTCCAATAACACCACCAGAAGCAGCCATTAATGTATTCATAAATACAATTGCAACAGCATTTGAACTAGACATATCACCTAATTTTAAAACCGAACCACCGTTAAAGCCAAACCAACCCATCCATAATATGAACGTACCTAAAGTAGCCATTGGTAAGTTTGCACCAGGAATTGCGTTTACAGAACCGTCTTTGTTGTACTTACCCTTACGAGCACCTAATACCAATACACCCGCTAAAGCAGCAGAAGCACCAGCCATATGCACAATACCAGAACCTGCGAAATCAGCAAAACCTAAATCACCAAGATTAAACAAACCAAAAACATCAGCCCCATTCCAAGTCCACGAACCTTCCATAGGATAGATAAAGCCTGTCATTACAACAGCAAATGCTAAGAAAGCCCATAATTTCATACGTTCTGCAACCGCACCAGATACGATTGACATTGCAGTAGCAACAAACACTACCTGAAAGAAGAAGTCAGAGGCATTTGAATATACAGAATCACCAGAGAAACCCGCCTCTTTTGACTCAGCTAATACCGCAACATTCCATGCAGCAGATTCAATATCACTTTGTGATAACTCAGCAAAAACTTCAGCTGTGACACCTAAGTATTCAGCAGTAATTGTTGCAAGCTCAGGAAGAACTACACCATCATTACCAATCGAACTAATAAAAATATCTCCGCCATACATGATTGCGTAACCACAAATCATATACATACCACAAGAAATCGCGAACAAAGCAACGTTTTTAGTTAAAATTTCCGTTGTGTTTTTTGCACGTACCAAGCCAGCTTCCAGCATTGCAAAACCAGCCGCCATCCACATTACTAATGCACCGCATACCAAAAAGTAAAAGGTATCCATTGCATATTGAAGTTCTAAAATTTGATTTTCCATCATAAAATCCCGTAATAAATATATAGTTAATTAATTAAATCGCGTCGTTACCGGTCTCACCAGTACGGATACGAATGATTTGTTCTAAATTAGTCACGAAGATTTTACCGTCACCAATTTTGCCTGTGTTTGCAGCTTTAGTGATGGCTTCTAAACATTCATCTAATGCCTCATCCGCAACACCCACTTCAACTTTTACTTTTGGTAAAAAATCAACCACATATTCTGCACCACGGTACAATTCAGTGTGACCCTTTTGACGACCGAAACCTTTTACTTCAGTTACGGTAATACCCTGTACACCAATCTCAGACAATGCTTCACGAACGTCGTCTAGTTTGAATGGTTTGATGATTGCTGTTACTAATTTCATACTCACCTCATTTGTTGTTTACATCAATTAATCTTGATGCGTTTAATAATCTCAAAGCACTCAAAGCATAAGGTGTGCCAATTGCACTTTTTTATGATAACTCCTTATTTTCAAGGGAATTAATCACAATAAAATAGCGCCTCTTTATTACTTTTGACTGTATTAATGATCAAACAAGTTATTCACTTTTTGCACCTTTTCAAACCATTTTGCGCGTATAAAAATCACCTTATTTATATTTACGCACCATAATTGCACTTCAAAATTTCAAAAAATCGAACTTGGTGCATCAAAAACATACGCCCAACATAGGTGCACCACAAAAGTAACTGGAGATAATCTTTTGTTTTGATTAAACAATAACTCAGCATCTGGTAGCATACGGCCTTGTTAAATGATCAGAGAACAGCATGTCTATACCCTCCAATTCTGAAGAACGTTTTGATTTTATTGCAGACCTTGTTATCCGTATAAAAGGGAACGCACAACCAAGTGAAATTGATGCCTATATAACTGGTAGCATCTGCGCTGGCCTACGCCCAGGTAAAATTGATATAAAAGAAGCTTTCAAACACATCGAGCCTGAAATTCTTCTAGATGATGAAACCAGCCAAATATTTGTTGATTTTGCACAATTTATTGAAAATCAGCTCAGCGAAGAAGGTTTCTCATATGAGCCTTTAATTGCAAATGAAGATTATGAATCCCCAGAGCGCTTAGACTCCCTTTGCAATTGGTGCTCAAATTTCATTAGTGGGTTTGGCCTAACTTACAGCCGCTTAAATCCTAAGCATACTGATGAAGATTTAAGTGAAGACATTCGCGATGCACTTGATGATCTTGCAAACATCGCACAAATCGACACAGAAGAAGACATCAGCGCAGAGGAGTTTGAAGAAGACTTCACTGCATTGGTGGAACACCTTCGACTAGTTTCTATCCATCTATTCTTAGAATTAAATGAACCTGCAAAAAAAGAGAATAAAAACGCTTTAGATGATGGCTTACCGGTTCATTAATTCTAATTAACTTTCACTGCAAGTTTCAATGGTAAATAAATTATGATCGACAACAATACATTCAAAACGCGTCGCCAAGCATTAATTCAATTACTGCCCGAAAACTGCGTTGCAATTATAGCTGGTGCAACCGAGCAAACACGAAACAACGATGTTGAGTTTCCATTTCGTCAAACCAGTGATTTTTATTATCTAACAGGCTTTGAAGAACCCGATGCTTTTTTAGTGCTTTGCCCAAAACGCAGTGATGGCGAAACAATTTTATTTGTTCGTCCAAAAGACAAAAACATGGAAATATGGAACGGCTACCGAGCTGGGCCCGAAGGCGCGATTCAAGATTATCTTGCAGATGAGGCATTTGAAGTTGAGCAAATTGATGAAATCGTTCCTAACCTAATGTTTGACTGCCGTTCAGTTTATGCCTCTTTTGGACAAAACCCTGATTTTGACCAACATATAATGCATTGGGTTAACCAGGTCAAAAGCCATGCCCGCAAGGGAGTAAGTGCCCCAACTCAATTTAACGACATTTCAAATTTAATTCACGAAATGCGTTTAATCAAGAGCGACGCTGAAATTGAACAACTGCGAAAAGCCGCTCAAATCAGTGCACAGGCACATCACATAGCCATGCAACAATGCAATGATGGGGTCATGGAATATCAACTGGACGCCCACATTAATTTTCATAGTAAAATGAATGGAAGCAAACGCGAAGCCTATTCAAGTATTGTGGGCTCAGGCAACAATGCCTGTATTTTGCATTATGTCAGTAACGACCAACCCATCAAAAACGGCGACTTAGTGTTAATTGACGCGGGTTGCGAATACAACTATTACGCAGCAGACATTACTCGAACCTTCCCTGCAAATGGTAAATTTTCAAAAGAACAAGCCACTTTATATCAATTAGTTTTAGATGCACAAAGCGCTGCATTAGCCGAAGTAAAACCAGGAAACTTATATAATGCGCCACACCAAGCGGCGGTAAAAATACTGACACATGGGTTAGTGGATTTAGGATTATTAACTGGTGACGTAAATAAGCTGGTTGAAGACGAAGCCTATAAAACTTACTACATGCACAACACAGGACACTGGTTAGGCATGGACGTGCATGATGCTGGACGATATAAAATTGATGGTAAGTGGCGTGAATTTAAACCTGGAATGGTCATTACAATTGAGCCTGGTCTTTATGTTGCGCTTGATAACGAACAAGCTCCAATTGAGTATCGCGGAATTGGCATTCGAATTGAAGACGATATTGTGATTACTGAGACTGGATATGATGTTTTGAGTAAAGATTGTGTGAAAGAGATTAAAGATGTTGAGGCTATGTGTCAGTCGTAAACCGACACCGCAAATGTGATCATCAAATACCTCCCGTAAGGGCGGATTCCATATCCAGCCTGACGAACATAAAAGATATTAGTTAGGGCAAAAATCGATTTTGCCCTAATGGATTGAAAACCAACCAAACAATGCAAAAAAATCGGAATAAATCCCGACCCAACATTATTTAATTATTCATAACCATTTGGATTATTACTTTGCCAATTCCACGCATCGGCCATCATATCGGTTAATGTTTTTTCAGCTTTCCAATTTAACTCAGACTCTGCAAAATCAGTTTGCGCATAACAACAAGCAATATCCCCTGCTCGTCTATTGGTTATTTGGTAAGGCACTTTTTGCCCAGTGACGGACTCAAAAGCATTAACCATTTCCAGTACAGATATTCCCGAGCCTGTGCCCAAATTATATTCGACGCAACCAATATTTTGAGTCAGTTTATCCAACGCTTTTAAATGGCCTTTGGCTAAATCCACCACATGAATGTAATCACGCACGCCGCTTCCATCAGGGGTGTCGTAATCATCACCAAACACACTTAAAAATTCACGTTTACCCACAGCAACCTGAGTAATAAACGGCATTAAATTATTAGGAATATCGTTAGGATCTTCACCAATCAAGCCTGAATGATGTGCACCGACTGGGTTAAAGTAACGCAAAATGGCAATATTCCATTCATGATCGGATTGATATAAATCACGCAGAATATTTTCAACCATCAACTTTGATGCACCATAAGGATTGGTGGTACTTAATGGAAAAGACTCAGTAATAGGCACGGTTGCTGGGTCACCATAAACCGTTGCAGACGAGCTAAAAACAAAGTTTTTGCAGTTAAATTGCGCCATAACTTCGCACAACGTAAGCGTGCCGGCTACATTATTTTGATAATACTTAAGAGGTTTTTCACAAGATTCACCCACAGCTTTCAAACCTGCAAAATGAATAACAGCTTGAATGTTGTGCTTTGAAAAAATAGCAGTTAAACAGGCTTTGTCATTCACATCACCTTCCACAACAGAAATGTCTTGCCCTGTGATTTGTGTGACTTTTTCCAAAGATTTAGCAGAAGAATTACTAAAATTATCCAACACTAATACCTTGTGATCCGATTCAATCAATTCAACTAAAGTATGCGTGCCAATATAACCTGCGCCACCTGTTACTAAAACAGTCATTGATGCTCCTTTAAAATCTTAAATAAATGTGTAGCGGGTTTAAAATCAACCCACTACAAACAAGCTTTGCCACTTAATTATGCGTGCGCATCTAAAATAGCGAGAATTTCATCGGTTTTGGCTTGCATCAAAACTGCATCACCACGCGTTTCTAAATTCAAACGCACAACAGGTTCTGTATTAGATTTACGCAAATTAAAGCGCCATTGCTCAAAACTCAAACTCACACCATCTGTGGTATCAATAGCAATAGAATCCGCTTCAAATTTTGCACGAACCGCTACAATAGCCACATCAGCATCGGCAACTTTTCGATTGATTTCACCTGGAGAAGGATAAGCCGTCATACGCTTAGAAACCAATGTTTGTAGATCAGTACTACGACGAGACAATAAATCCACAACCAACAACCATGGAATCATGCCGCTGTCGCAGTAAGCAAAATCTTTAAAATAATGATGAGCGCTCATCTCGCCACCATACACCGCATCTTCTTTACGCATAATTTCTTTAATATACGCATGACCGGTTTGTGATTGAATCGCTTTACCGCCATTTTGTTCAACAATATCAATTGTATTCCACAATAAACGCGGATCATGAATAATGCTCGCGCCCGGGTTTTTCAACAAAAATGCCTCTGCTAATAACCCAACAATGTAATAACCTTCAATAAAACGGCCGTCTGAGTCCCACAAGAAACAACGATCAAAATCGCCATCCCAAGCAATACCTAAATCTGCCTTATGCGCTTTTACTTGATCACCAGTAACGGCTTGTTGTTCATGTAATAAAGGATTTGGAATACCATTTGGGAAAGTAGAATCAGGCTCGTGATTCATTTTGATAAATTCAATAGGAATATTTTTTTGTTTAAACGCAACTTCTAAACGATCTAAAGTAGGCGCGGCTGCACCATTACCGCCATTAACCACAATACGCATTGGCTTTAGTGTATCTATCGCCACATAACCAATTAAATGTTCAATATACTCTTTAGTGGTATCAACAACAGACATCGTGCCTTTAACATCAGCAAACGTGAAATCGTTTTTCTCAGCCGATAACTTAATATCCAACAAACCCGTATCATTTGATACAGGCTTAGAATCTTCACGTACTAACTTCAAACCATTGTAATCAATAGGATTATGACTAGCCGTAATCATCGCACCGCCAGAAATACCCAAAAACTTAGTCGCAAAATAGATTTCTTCCGTACCACATAACCCAATATCCAGTACATCCACCCCCATATCCATCAAACCTTGGGCAAAGGCATTTTTAATTTCATTAGAAGTCGCGCGAACATCTTCACCTACTACCACTTTAGTAGGATTAATCACCTGCGCATAAGCACAACCAATACGATAAGCAATAGAAGTATCTAATTCAGTGCCAAGCTTGCCACGGATATCGTAGGCTTTGAAACATGTTAATTCAGACATAAAATAAACCAAAAAAAATTTGGCCTATTTTACGTTAAAAGCAGGGGCAACAGCAATTATAAGTTTTTATTGTTTATTTGCAGTCCAAACTAAATCGCATATGCCATCTTTTGGATTAAAAGCAGTAGGAGCTTCTAGCAATAACTCTCTGATTTTTTCATGATTAAATTCATGACAGGCTTTATCTAACTTAACTAGAATTTTCTCAAGCGCCTTCCAGTCAAGCATTACTTCATTGGCTGTCATGATTCTTTCATGAGAAGTGCCAATCACATCATCACCAATAAGTAACTCTTCATACAATTTTTCGCCAGGCCTTAGACCTGTGCATTCAATTGCAATATCCCCCAAAGGATTGGTATCTGACTTTAAGGTAAAACCTGAAAGCTTGATCATTTTTTCAGCTAGATCTTTAATTTTAACAGACTGCCCCATATCAAGGACAAACACATCACCACCTTTACCCATAGCGCCTGCTTGAATCACTAATTGCGCAGCTTCAGGTATCGTCATAAAAAAGCGCGTGATATCAGGATGGGTTAATGTGACTGGCCCACCTTCTTTAATTTGTTTGCGAAACAAAGGAACAACCGAGCCAGAAGAGCCCAAAACATTACCAAAACGCACCATGGTAAAATTGGTTTTTGATTGTTCTTTTGCCAATGATTGTAAAACAAGCTCTGCCATTCTTTTGGTTGTGCCCATAATATTAGTCGGGCGAACCGCTTTATCCGTAGAGATCAAAACAAACTTTTCAACGCCTGCTGAAATCGCAGCTTTAGCCGCATATAACGTTCCAAAAATATTATTACGCACCCCTTCAACTACATTTAATTCAACTAACGGCACATGTTTATAGGCAGCTGCATGATATACAGTTTGAACATTAAAAGATTGATAGACAGTCTCTAACCGATTTTCTTTTTGCACAGAGCCCATGACAGGTAAAATTTCTATTTCTAAATGTTTATCCAAATTAATCGAATTCAATTCTTTTTCAATGGAATACAAAGCAAATTCAGACAGTTCGAATAACACTAATTTACTAGGTTTTTGCAAAATAATTTGGCGGCATAATTCTGATCCTATCGACCCGCCGGCACCGGTGACCAAAACAACTTTATCCGTGATATTGGCAGTCATTAAATTTTGCTTTGGAACAACTGCGTCACGCCCTAATAAGTCCTCAATTCCTACCTCTTTAAATTCAGACACCTTCGCTGAGCCGTCGACTAACTCAGATATACCTGGGATAGTAAATACACCAATTGGCAAAGACTCCAAACTTAACAAAATTTCTTTTCGTCTAGATCGAGTTGCACTAGGAAGAGCCAGGCTTACTTTTTTAACTTTTTTCGTTTTAATTATATTTTCTATTTCGGCAGGACTATAAACTCGAATCCCTTTAATAACTGTCCCTTGTTTAGCGCGCTCATCATCAACAAACGCCACCACATGGTACTCAGGCCCTTGAGTTAAAGCGGTTGCTAACTGAACACCTGCAGATCCTGCACCATAAATTAAAATAGGTTCCTTATTGTAATTATTACCTCGTTCAACAAGTGCGCGAACAGTTAACCTTGAACCACCAACAAGTAAAATCGAAAAACAAAAATAAATTAAAGGGACGGAGCGAGGCAGGGTAATTTCAAAGTAGAAACTTAAAGTAATCAAGCAGAAAGTCGAGATAACGACCCCTGCAACAACTGCCCATAGGGCCTGTGAATTGATGAATCTCAATACAGCTCTATATAAACCTAAACGAGCAAAAGATAATGCGCTAATTATTAAGATCGTAGTGAATAAATACCAATACTCACTTTCAGAAAAGATATCAACGTTATCAAGCCTAAAATAAAAAGCCCCCCAAAAACTGATGAAAATAAAGACACTATCTATGCACAACGAAATTAAGCGTTTGCTAAATCTAGAAAATTCAAATATCCGTGAAATTAAGAACAAGTGCCAGCCTCGATATAATACTAAAAAATATCGGCTACTTTACTCTATCACCCGAGCCATTTCCAATGACTGTCTTAATTATATATATAAAATATTTTTTAATTGACAAGCCTTCGATCATTTTTTGATCTGTTTGCGCAAGTAATTCAGGGGTAGACATGTCGATTGTGTTGATTTGGGCCAAACCTGTAATACCTGGCTTGACTGAATAAACCCCTCTAATATGGCGTTCTTTAATTAATTCAACCTGATTAAATAAGTTAGGCCTCGGCCCCACAAAACTCATTTCACCTTTTAATACATTGATCAATTGTGGCAGTTCATCAATTTTGGTTTTGCGTAAAAAGGAGCCAAATCGTGTAATAGAAGCTGGGCTCGCTAAATGACTCGCAACTGATTTAGTCTCAACACTCATTGTGCGAAACTTAATCAATTTAAAGGGCTTTTTATTACGGCCAACTCGTTCTTGGATAAAAACAGGTGAACCAGTGTCAAATAGCCCAATTATTATTACGATAATTAAAATGGGAAAAGTAATAATTAAACCTAATAAAGCAAGGCAACGTTCAAAAATAGATTTTAGGATTGATTTCATTTTAAATTCTTATTTAGATAAGCTTTAGCAGTCAATTGAATACCTTCATCAAAAGTAAAAGGTGGTTTCCAATCTAAAGTAGACTTGGTCTCTTCAATATCAACCTGTAGTGAGCCACACAATCTTTGTGCAACATCAGATTTACCCACTAATTTTGCCATAAAATTAAGCCATGAACTAGGTAAGGGGATTAAACGATTAGGGACTTTTAATTTGCTAGCGATAGTAGATAATAACTCAGTGGTTGATACATCATGATCATCAGACACTAAAAAAGTTTTATTTGCAGCTTTTGGATGATCGATACAAGTAATAATTAAATCAACTAAATTTTCAATATAAACCAAACTTCTTTGGTTTTTTGTAATGCCACCTAACGGTAAAGGCAAACCTTTAGACATTAAATTCATCATTGAGAAAAAGTTAGCTTTTACACCCGGACCATATACAAGCGGTGGCCGAATGATGACGACTTCCATGCCAGTTTCTTTAGAGATTTTTTTTAAACCAACCTCTGCTTCGTATTTGCTTAATCCATATGGATCACGAGGAATGTATGTATCTGACGAACAAAAAGGGTGATGAAGTTCCGTAGACTCACCATTAACTTTTATTGAACTAATGAAAATAAAACGTTTTACGCCCGCCTTTGCAGCTTGATTAGCTAAATTTAAAGTTCCGCACGTATTAACTTCACGAAAATCTTCGAGTGGATTTAATGATTTATCGTGCATAACATGTGTACGTGCTGCACAATGAATACAAACATTAATACCTTTTAAAAAATGTGAAAAGTTTGTTTCTTTGTTTATACTTCCCCCATAAAAGTCACCATCATCCAAAGTAGTTGGTATTGATCGCCCAAAAGCTTTAATGAATTTACCATCTAAATTCTTTAACAAAGAAGTACCCAAAAAACCTGTTGCACCTGTTAAACCGATCATTTGAAAATATACCCTAAAAATTTCGACGGATATTTAGATAATAACAAAAACCAATTGGTTTTAATTTTATTTGAGCGGCAAGATTGAATTATTTCTTTATTCAAAAGATATGTTGATTTAATTCCTGATGTACTAACTCCACCCAATCGCATTTTAACTATTTCTTCTTCTAAATATATTGATTTAAATTTTGGTAATGTAAACAACCTTAATAACATATCAAAATCAGATGCAATTTTAAAATCTGTACGATATTCACCCGCTTTAAGATACTCACCTCTTTTAACATAACAAGATGGATGCGCAGGCATCATGCCTCGCTTAAATTTTGAAATTGAAAAGCCTTTTGAGGAATAGTGCCTCTTCTTTACGTTGAAATTATCATCCGAATAAAAGCCGATATCACCATAAACACAACCATAAGCCCCCATATGGTCGACAATATTTTGTATGACATTATTATTAGCTAAAACGTCATCTGAATTTAAAATACCAACAACATCGCCAGTTGCTAGTTTTATACCTTTATTCATAGCATCATAAAGCCCATCATCTTGTTCACTTACTAAAACATCCACAAAATCACAATATTTTTCAATTAATAAGCCCGTATTATCAGTTGAACCGCCATCAATAATTATATATTCAATATCACAATAATCTTGCGAAACGACTGATTTGATAGTGTCCTCAATTGTAGAAGATGAATTATAACATACAGTAATAATTGAAACTTTCATAAAAAAACCTAATAAAAAAATGTAATGTGTAACATTTAGTAACAAAAAAACAATTTAAAATATACACTCTTCTCAAGACAAAAGACAAATATTTAAAAAGACTTACGATAAATCATAAGCTTGTAGAACTCAAAGTAGTGACAATACTTAAATTCGTTGACACCAACAATAAAAAATACAAAAAAACAAGCACTGTAAGCGCACCCCATTTCATTTTATAATTTTTATTTTGATTATCCAAAATCAAAATTATAAGGATGGGCTCCAATAAAAACCTATAAGCAGAAAACCTATTAAACGCGATATCAGATTGAAGAAAAAAGGAAGAAACTAAAAAAACAATAACATAGACCTTCAACACTAATAGTAGTTGTAAATTCTTATTTTTCCTATTCACAAAAGAACCTAATGAAGTAAAAATAAAAAATGAGATAATAGTAAAATTAATTCTAGGCAAACTTCTTGAAAAATATATATTTAATTTATCATTCAATATTTCTGGCATTGGAAATATATTTAACAATTCATAAACAAACCCAGAAAAACTTAAACATACCAACATAAATAAAATGATAAATAACTGATAAATTTTGAATCTAATTAATAAAGGAACAATTAGAAAGAAAATAGCAGTTACATGAAACATTGATGCCAAAAGTATTAACAACATATATTTAAATGTATTTCTGTCTTTAATATACAGTGAAACTGCAAATATAAAAATAGAAACAGCACCTGCTTGCCTAATTGCATTAGCGAATAAAAAAACAAATGTAAACGAACATAAAAACATAAAAAAAGCAAATACATATTTTTCCGTGAAATTTTTATATGATTTAATCAGAATAAAAGTACAAAAAAATGAATAAACAAACAAATAAACTACACCACTTGATGTAAATCTTGAAGTTAAATACATAAAAAAAGAAAAAAGTGGTTCCAATATATAATGCTTGTGCTTTTGGTACTCGTCAAAAAAAACAGAAAGGGAAAACTCACTTTGGTTAGCCATTGACAGAAAAGCCTCAATATATAATCGAGTGTCATACCCTCCGCTCAACGATCGTGATGCTAAAAACATTGAAGCTATTATTGGAAAAATATAAATTAATGCAGAATGTTTTAACCCCCTCCTAAAAAAACTATAGATTCCACTAAGTACTAAACTTACGGAAAACAATATATAATAATTTAAAATAATCATAGCGCTCTTAATTTGATGGCAAGTTGAAGTAATAAATTTCTAATTAAAAATATTTTTATAACATTTGATCCTATTTGACCTACTATATTTTGATTCGAATCGATCAAGTAGCTCATTGCTTATTTTTTTTCTTGCAGGCTGATCAAGACTTTCAAACTCAAGAATCCTAGTTATTAATTCTTTTTTATTTTTTGGTTCAAACAGAAATGGGTATTCTTCACCAACCATCTCACTTATGAACCCTACCTTTGATGCAATTATAGGTACTCCCAATGACATTGCTTCTAAAATCACTAACGGCGCACCTTCGTTCCATGAAGGTAATATTAATGCATGACAGCAAGCAATAATTGATTTTTTTTTATCCCCATCGATTGAGCCATTAATTGTAATATTTTCATCAACATACTTTTCCTTTAACTGCATTATCGAAATACCAGGAGTTTCCCCTCCAAAACAAAGCAACTTCAACTTCACACAAGCCCATGCATCCAAAAGATCATATATACCTTTCTCTTTAATATAATTTGACAAATATAAATAGTAATTAGTTTTACATTTTTCAACTTTATACCTCATTAAATCTACACTATTACAAATATAACTATACTTTGAAACCCACATTATTTTTTTATTGTTAAATTCTTTGACCTGCGCCTCACTAATCAGCGCAATTTTATCAGCCAAATAAAAAATTATAAAATTCAAAAAATAAATCAACCAGTTACTTCGAACTTTTACTAAATAATCCCCCCTATGTATATGGATAATTATTTTTGTATGCCGTGAAAAAAATGTAACAACAAGACATAGCAGCAATAATTTAATTGATCCAAACGCACTCAAATTTAATACACTATAAAAAAAATCAGGCTTACTAATTCTAATACCTTTAAAAATACTAATTAACACGTTAAAGAAACATAATATTTTTGAAAACCCTGCTTTACCATATTTAGACAAATCATTAACTTCCTCATAAACCTCAATTATGAACTCTTTTTTTAAATCCTTTAAAAAGAGATCATTTGACATTGATATACCATGACATGCATAGCGCGATGTTTCCCCATAAAATAATATTTTTTTCATATTACAATTCACTTATTTTTTTAAAGTTTATTTTCAAAACACAACAATACCAATCACAACAAACTTGCCAAACTAATAATTTGAAACCTTTCAGATACCCCTGTTGATCTTAAAGGAATTATTTTAAATATTTCGCGTTGTTTTTCATCAAACACATTTAGATCATATAATTTATCACATGCACTAATTAAATCTTTCTTAAAAAAGTGCAATACATTTACATGTGACTCTGTATGATATTTATTTGGAAATATTATACGCCCTTTTGTCAATCTTGCTGTCATTGCAGAAAGTAAATTTTGCAGTTTAAAATCGATTTTTTTAAGTAACCCCATAATTTTTTCATTGGCAAATACATTACCTTGAATAAAATGCTTGGATGAAATATCGTCTAAATTATATTTTTCTATTAATCCACTATCAAATAATAAGTCTATTATTTTCTTACGCTTACGAAATTTTAAAGGAATGGATATCATTAATTGAAGTAGGTTATAATTAGCATAAGGTAAATTAATATCTAAAAATTGTGATTGTTGAAATGATAAGTTTATATGAAATTTTTGATTACGTTCAGTAACATATCTATATTCATCATAAGAGCTGTAATTAGATTTTGGATCATACAATAAAAAAATATTTTTAATATCATCCTCTATATTCTTTCTCACTATTTTGTCTAAATCACAATTTAGATTCAATATATTTAATAAGGAATTACTTTGCTTATTATTTTCACCAGAACATTCATAACCAAAAAGAGCGTCAGAATAATAGTTGCATATCTGCGTCAACTCATTATCCTCATATTCATCCAATATAGAACATATATGTGAATGCTGTATACCAATTTGACCGCATGTGAATTTTGGAAGAAAATCAATTGTATTACGATAGGATTCCTCAGTTAAAACGTACAACTTATTATCATTTAGATTATAATTTTGACATACTTTTTTAGCTATCTTATATTCCATACTGTATTTTGTTGAACAATATGTAAATGTATCAACCATATGTGCTTTACCAACTTTATTCAGATAAGCAGCAGACAACCTACTATCCATGCCTCCACTAACCCCCATTAAATATTTACCTTCAGGAATTTTATTAAAAATATCTAATAGCGCAGAATCAAGTCTCTTAATATATTTATTCTCATCTAATAATTCAGTATTTTCATAAACATTGAAATCCCAATATCTTTTTAATTTTATATTTTCTTTCGTAATATTTAATCTGCAAGCTGACGGAAATTGACTTACATCCTCATATAACGTTCTCCTCCATAAGCAAGTTCCGAATAAAATAATTTCCCACAAACCTGCATTGTCAATTTCTTTTTTAAATACACTAGGAATTAAATCTGGATTACTTGTGACAATTAGACCATCTAATTCTTTAGCATAATATAGTGGAATTGTACAAAATAGATCATTAATAATTTCCAAACTAATTTGATTATATTTAATTAACACCCCATTGTTTTTCTTTAAAAAAACACATTCATCCATATCATCTTTTAAAACAACATCGTTTACATCTTTATCATTTGAAATAAAAGTATATACTTTTGACTTCATAATGAACAAACCATTTGTTTCGATATCCACAATAGGTTTAGTACTTTCAGAAAATTTAATTTTAATTTTAATAAATCTATTTTTCATTTATTACCCACCTCTTTTTTAATTCTAAATAGTTTGTTCAGTTTTTACCACACCAAACACTACTATTGCTTTAAAAAATAATTTAATTGAAGCACTTAAAACAATACCGATTAAAAACCCAATAAAACCAAACTTAATAGTTAAAACAATTTTTACAACAAGCGAAATTGTATATGAAATCATATCATTTACTGCAATATTCTTTTCTTTAGAGCGACTTAATAAAAAATTATGCAACAATTGATTTATTGTCAACAATGTCAATGTTGGAAATATCAAAACCAATGTTAAAGTAACGCTATCAACTACACCCAATAATTTCTCACTAAATATCAAGAATAAAAAAACGTCACCATATAAGTAAATTATTGGAAACAAAAGCAAACTAACTAAACATATTATCACTGATAACAATTTTACGAATTTATGATCTGAATATTTCTCACTTACAGTATTACTTTTACAAAATCGCGTAAGAGTTGGCGTAACAAACACAGTATTTATAACTGTAATTAAAGCACCATAAATCCTCTGGACGAACGTTACCAATGAAAGAAATCCTGGAGCCAAAAAACTAGCGATATATTTCTCAACTATATCTTCAGTACGATAATACACACCACTTACAAAAAAATATTTTGATCTTTCAAACAATTCCTTTGCTAATTTTTTATTATAATTAATTTTAGTTAAAAATTTAAAATTAAAATACAATAAAATAATTAGTAGAGTTAATTTTATAGTTGCTTGAGTTAATAGAGCACCAACAACTCCCATATTTTTCACAAAACAAAAACAGACTATCAACCCTGCTAATGATGAAATAAAATTAATTAAAATTGCTCGACCAAATCTTGAAGAGGCATTTTCAAAACAAATAAAAACTTGTGCAAGAATATCGATAATAAAAATAATACAGGAAATTAAAACAAGTAAATAAATATATTTCATAGAGAATACTTCTGAATAATTACCATATAAAATATTTATAATAAATGGAAACAACAAAATCACCCCTCCCACAACCAACAAAGCCCAGGAAAACACTATATAAAATACACTAGATATAGTTTTTTCAATTCCATTTCGTATCAGCATTGGTGTAATAACATTCGTCAAACTCCAGCCAACTGAACTCAATAAGAAAAGATAGACAGAAAGTGTCATATAGTAAATATCAAGATCTAACCCAAACCCTAAAACTGAAGCAATAATAATAGTTGTAAAAAAGTTAGTAAATACTAAACCTGCAGAAAACACTAACAAACGTCCCTTTGATTTAATTAGATTTTTCATTCTTATACTCTTTTATAATTTCAGAGACACGATCATAAACTTCATGCCCATCATTCATCAGCCTACAATAAGCTTGATCACTAATTTTTTTTATCAATTCTGGTTTTTTTAACAAATCTTTAATAATATTCACACATTGGTTTTTATCTGTGAAAAATAAAATTTCCTCTCCAGGTTGATACAAACTTGCCAAATCTTCAGTATACTCAGAAAGCATTAATGTTTTCGTAGCGGGAATTTCAAAAACACGACGAGTATAAGTATCATTATTAAGTTTTGATAAAAAAACTAATGCTATTTTAGCACCATTCAATACTTTATTATAATTTGAATAGACAGGATTAATTTCACCAGTAAATTTTTTTATTTCATTAATTAATGGCGATTTATCCCAACTAGTTCCATATAATTTAAGGGCTACACCTGATTTCAAAATATGTAAAATAACTTGGTCGCGCCCATCATTTTCAAAATGACCTATAAATACAACATCTGACATTAAACTTTTTTTAACTGTTTTTTTTGACATTAAAAAATTTTTATTTTTAAGGTAATATGATCTCAAAATTGAAGTATTCTCATAACCAACTTTATTATAATCATTTAAATTTTTATTTCGGTAAGAAAAAATATGATCATATTGATTTATACTACGAACAAAATGCCTCCAAAAATATTTTGGGTAATGCGGACTAAAAGGATCATCATTATTATAACCAAATACAATCGCCCCAGTTTTTTTGAGTTTTTTGATTGTGTTTGGGTAAATATGAGTTCCTCTATAAATAAATATAAGATCATATTTATTGCATAATACATCTGCTATTAAATCATGATTAATTCTTAATATCACAGGTCCAAAAGTAAATTTATTTTGAAACCTGTAATACAATGATAATAAAACATTTTTCTTTACTGAGTATCTATTTGCATATTGATAGTACTTGAAGTATTGAATCCATGAAAATTTCGATACTTTACATCCATGCTCCATGAAAGCTTGATAAAATGACTCTTCATATATTTCAGCAAGCCAGTCACCAACAACTAAAACTTTCATATTGTATACCTAGGTGTTTTATTAACCACCTATTTCTCTTTTATAATTTTAGGTAGATTCAAGAATGATATGCCATTTTTATCTTTTTCGGATAAGATTGGTGATTCTAACTCATTCAATGGCCATTCTATTTTAATGACGGGATCATCCCACAATAAACTTTGCTCAAATTCTGGATTATAATAATCGCTACACTTATAAACAAATTCAGCTTCTTCACTCATTACTAAAAATCCATGAGCAAATCCTTCAGGCACCCACAATTGCCTTTTATTATCAGCTGACAAATATTCACCAACCCATTCCCCGTAAGTATTTGATTCTTTTCTAAGGTCAACGGCCACATCAAATACCTCACCTTGTACAACTCGAACCAACTTTCCTTGACAATTTTTTGTTTGGAAATGTAATCCTCGTAAAATTCCTTTTTTAGATTTAGAATGATTATCTTGAACAAAACATTTATCACTAACTAAGTTGCGAAACTTTTTATCATTCCATGTTTCCATGAAAAATCCACGTTCATCACCAAATACAGTTGGTTCAATTATTTTTACAGAGTCAATTTTAGTACATTTAATTTTCATTTTCAGAATTACTCATTTACCTTTATAAAATGAAACTATTTCAGAAACAACTTTTTTTGCATCCTCCATAGTCATATTAGGATGAAGTGGAATACTCAATGCATCATCATTTAATAATTCACTATTTTTTAACCTAACATCCATTTGAGAATACAAAGGATTTAAATGTAAGGGATGATATCTTAAAGTAGTATATATTTTATTATCGAGTAAATGTTTTGCTAATTCATCTCGTTTTGGCGCTCTTATACAATAGGTAAAATACGAGTGCTGATCCCCTTCATTTGCTTCAACTGGTGTTTTAATTTGAGAAAGTTTTGCCAAATTTTCTTGATAATAGTTCCAAATATCTTTCCTTATTTGCTGAAGATCATCCAATCTATTTAATTGTTCGACTGCAATAGCTCCAGCAATATCAGAAGGATTCATTTTAATAAAAGCTTCTTCGATTTGATATTCCCACCACCGTTTTTTTCCATTTGTTGAAGCCTCAAAACCTGATTTACCAATTCCGCAGTATCTTAGTTTTTTTGCTCTTATTGCATCTTTATTTGATTTAATAGTGACACCACCACCTTCACCAACAGCCAAATTCTTAACTGCATCGAAACTATAAATTCCAACATCAGCAATACCGCCACAAGCCTGACCTTTATAATATGAATCTACTGCATGTGCAGCATCTTCAACTATCGGAAAACCTAATTCTTTTATTCTATCTAAATCCACAGGTAAACCAGCATAATGAACGACCATTATTGCTGAGGTATTACTAGTTATTTTTTCTTGAACAGTTTCCTTGGTAACATTCATTGTAACTAAATCAACATCACAAAATATAGGTTTTAATCCAGCTAATATAACTGCTTGAGCACATGACACCCAAGTAAAAGTGGGAACAATAACTTCAGTCCCTTTTGGTAAGTCTAAGAGTGTTATCGCCATATATAATGCGTTAGAACCGCTATCTACCATCAAAAAATTTTCGAGACCTAATCTTTTCTTAAAATTGCTTTCAAATTTTGCAACTTTTGGCCCCATACCCATCCATTGTTTACTCATTGAATCTGCTACAGATTCTATTTCTTTTTCACCTACATGCGACCCAAAAACTGTAATCATGATTATTTCACCTTAATTAAATATTTTTTCATGTTATTTCCCGAATAGTACTCTAACAATGAGTAATTGTCGTATTTTGCTTTAACTATAAAATTATTATTTAAATACCAATTAAAGGCAGGATTATCATTTAAAACTACACAACTAATTGTTAATTGATATTTAACTTTTAGATAACTCAACATTACTGAAAAAGCATCTGACATTTTAAAAGGTTTATGTGATGTTTTTTCTCCTCTCATAATATTATACACATCAACACCTCCATCTTTTAATCGATACCCCATGCATCCAATACTTACACCATCAACAATCACTACAAACATAATATTTTCAGGATCATTTTGATATTCAGAAAACCAAGTATACTGCTCTGATGATGTAATTTCATTTTTATGAAAAAAGCTTCCCCTATGTTTATTCTTCCAAACCCTCAGACTTTCAATATCTTCTACTAAAATACTTTTTAATATAAAACTTTCATATTCATCTGTAATAATCATTTCATAACCTCAACTAATTTTTTAGCCCAATATTTACCATCATATTGATTTGCTATATAAAGTGCTTTGTCGGACATCGCTTTAATCAATGAGCAATCCTCGTAAAAACGCAAAATCAGCAACATTAGATCATCTACTGATTCAGGAGAATACGAAAAACCATTCTCCCCTTCTATCAAGCAATCATTTACAGCTCCCGCACAATTAGAACCAATTACAGGGGTTCCTGACGCTAATGCAAGAACTGTAGCACCATAAGCATCTTTTCGAGCAGGGTGAATAAACACATCACAATTCGATAATTGATTTTGATATTCTAAAGGTGATATCCAGCCCAAAAATTCGATTTTATCAGCTATATTCAAGTATTTCGATTGAGATTTTAGATTATTAAGCTCTGGACCCTCACCTGCTAAATTTAATTTTATATTACAATTTCTCTCTAATTGACCTAACGCAGCAATTAAAAGGTCAAACCCTTTATCGAATGTCAACCTACTTCCTGCAAAAATTTTAAGGTATTTCGTTCTCGAATTAAATTTTTTATATTTTACTACTTCTACCTGTATAGGTAAATTATGTAATCTATTTTTATTAAACCCATTTAAAATAAAATATTCTACTGTGTTTTTTCCAGCACAAAATAATTGAATTTTAGAATTTTTAAGTAAAAAATAAAAAATTTTTCGAAGTTTTATTTTCAACCAACCTCTTTCTTTCTTTTCATCTGGTAAATCGAACCACATAAAAAGATTCAACCTAAAGAATACAGCTAATATAAACAAAACTCTTGTTGTTGAATTGCTCCATCCAACCATTAAAAATTTTTCAACTTTATGTTTAGCTAAAAAATATTTTAATAATCTAAAATTCAATTTCGTGCCATATATTTCAGATTCAATAATTTCATTATTAAGATCAACATTCCAATTATACTGTTTTGATTTTTTTACTGCATACCATAATTTCATATCACAATTATCTAGTACATTTTTAATTAGAATATTATTATGTGGAGTTGCTTCATCTTGTATAAAATTAATGATTTCCATTAATTAACCCCAAAATATATTTACCATAATTTGTTTTATTTAATTCCGAGTTGTCAAATTTAGTTTTTTTCAAATCAATCCAGCCGTTATTGTTCGCAATTTCTTCCAAGCAAGCAATTTTAAAGCCTTGTCTTGATTCAACTGTATAGACAAATTGAGATGCATCAAGAAGACTTTTATGAGTTCCAGTGTCCAACCATGCATATCCTCGCCCCAAGACCTCAACATTTAGCAGACCTTTTCCAAGATATACATTATTAACATCAGTGATTTCCAACTCTCCACGTACCGATGGTAAAATAGACTTTGCAATTTCCACTACCTCATTATCGTAAAAATAAAGCCCTGTTATTGCGTAGCTTGACTTTGGAGCCTTAGGTTTTTCTTCAATAGAGACCGCTTTATTTTTTTCATCAAACTCAACTACACCAAATCTATGCGGATCATTAACACGATACCCAAACACAGTTGCCCCAATTTTTTGTTTTTTTGCATTTAGTAACTTAGGAGTAAGTTGTGGTCCGTAAAAAATATTATCGCCTAAGATCAAACAAACTGAATCACTCCCAATGAATTTTTCGCCAATTATAAATGCTTGCGCTAAACCGTCGGGTGTTTTTTGGACCTTATATTGTAATTTAATACCGAATTTTGATCCATCACCTAACAATCGCTTGAAACTATTCTTATCTTCGGGCGTTGTAATGATTAATATTTCTTGAATACCTGCTAACATTAATACTGATAATGGATAGTAAATCATAGGTTTATCATAAACAGGTAATAACTGCTTAGATACTCCGATTGTGAGTGGATATAATCTTGTCCCTGAACCACCAGCTAAAATTATACCTTTATAATTAGCCAAAACTTTACCCCCCTAGTCGTTCTAATTGATAATCACCATTTAATACTCGTTTCCACCAACTCTCATTTTCTAAATACCAGTGAACTGTTTTTCGAATACCCGTTTCAAATGTTTCTTCTGGCGTCCAATTTAATTCATTTTGAATCTTACTTGCATTTATAGCATATCGCACATCATGCCCTGGTCGATCTTTAACGAAGGTGATCAATTTACTATAGGAATCTACCCCTTTCATTTTTTCATTGGTTTTAACAGGCACTAATTCATCTAATATTTTGCACAATGTATTCACCACTTCTAAATTGGTTTTTTCATTGTGACCACCAATATTGTATGTTTGACCGACACTACCTTCTGTCACGACTTTATATAAAGCGCGAGCATGATCTTCCACATATAACCAATCACGAATTTGTGAACCATCACCATATATTGGTAATGCCTTTGCATCTAATGCATTTAAAATGACATGGGGAATGAGTTTTTCTGGGAAATGATACGGACCATAATTATTGGAACAATTTGTTATAAGAACAGGCAACCCATATGTTCTGTGCCAAGCTCTAACTAAATGATCACTGGATGCTTTGGAGGCTGAATAAGGTGAGCTTGGATCGTATGACGTTTCTTCTGTAAATAAATCTGTTGTATTGGTTAAATCCCCATACACTTCATCCGTTGAAATATGATGAAATCTAAATTGTTCTTTCTCATTACCAGTAAGCGTATTCCAGTATTCTCTAGCAGCTTCAAGCAAAATGAATGTCCCTATTATGTTTGTTTGCATAAATTCAGCAGGCCCATCGATCGATCGATCAACATGTGATTCTGCAGCCAAGTGCATAACTGCGTCAGGTTGAAGTTTTTTAAAAACTTCAACTAATTTATTTTTATCGCATATATCAATTTTTTGAAATAAGTATCGGTCAGATTTTTCAATCGATTGTAATGAATCTAAATTACCTGCATAAGTTAATTTATCAATATTTATTACTGAATCATTTGTATTCTCTAATATATTACGAATGACTGCAGATCCAATAAAACCAGCACCTCCAGTGATGAGTATTTTCATTTATACGACACCTCTAAAATTATCTTGATTCGCTAAAAACCATTCATACGTTGTTGCCAAACCCTGCTCTAAATCAATCGAATATTTCCAACCCAAATCTGCAAGGCGATCTACATTCATTAACTTACGTGGCGCACCATCTGGTTTGCTGGCATCAAATTTTATTTCGCCTTTAAACCCAGTCACTTTTGCAACGGTTTCTACCAATTCACGAATTGTACAATCCACACCTGTACCCACATTAATATGGCTTAGCATTTCTTGGGTGTTTGCATTGTAAGTGTCTTGGTCTAATTCCATTACATAAATGGATGCAGCGGCCATGTCATCAACATGTAAAAATTCTCGCATCGGTTTACCTGAACCCCATGCGATTACTTCTGAATCACCATTTAATTTAGCTTCGTGAAATCTGCGTAACAACGCAGGAATCACATGAGAATTTTCAGGGTGAAAATTGTCGTTTTCGCCATACAAGTTAGTTGGCATCACCGAGCGATAATTGCGTTTGTATTGGCGATTATAAGACTCGCACATTTTGATGCCTGCAATTTTTGCAATGGCATAAGGCTCGTTTGTTGGTTCCAACGTACCCGTTAATAATGCGTGTTCGCTCATTGGTTGTTCGGCTAATTTTGGATAAATACAAGACGAGCCTAAAAACAATAAGTCTTGAATATTCGCAACATGACATGAGTGAATAATATTATTTTGAATGCTTAAATTTTCATAAATAAAATCCGCAGGATACGTATTGTTAGCCACAATACCGCCTACTTTTGCCGCGGCTAAATACACGCAATCAATATTCGATTGCGCAAAAAATTGCGCCACGGCTTGTTGATCTAATAAATTTAACTCACTGCGACTTTTTGTAATGACTTCTACATCAGCGCGTTGTTTAAGTTGGCGCACAATGGCTGAACCAACCATGCCATTGTGTCCTGCTACGAATATTCTTTTCATAATTTTCTCTTTAAGTTTAATTTTTCGAAGTGATGAAAAATTAAAAGCTTGGTAGTGCATCTTGCGAAAGGAGACCTTTCTTGATGTCCTAGTCGCACTTTAATTACCCTTGGTTTTCAATGGCAACGGCAATATCAAAACCGTGTTTTTTAAGTAGGGCATGTTGTTTGGCTTTGTTTAAATCGTTTTCTACCATTTCGGCACACATTTCTTCTACTGTAATCTCAGGTGTCCAGCCTAGTAATTTTTTCGCTTTTGACGGATCACCTAATAACGTTTCAACTTCAGCAGGGCGGAAATAACGCGGGTCAACTTTTACCAATACATCACCAACATTCACTTCAGGTGCAATGCTTTGATCAACAGCCGTAACCGTACCGATCTCTTCTAATGCGCTGCCAGTAAATTCAATGGTAATGCCTGCATTTTGTGCCGACATTTTTACAAATTCACGTACCGAAATTTGTTTGCCCGTTGCAATCACAAAATCGTCTGCCACCTCTTGTTGTAACATCATCCATTGCATACGCACGTAATCTTTTGCGTGTCCCCAATCTCGAAGCGCGTCCATATTGCCTAAATACAAGCAGTTTTCTAAACCATGGGCAATGTTGGCAAACGCACGAGTAATTTTGCGTGTCACAAATGTTTCACCACGACGCGGCGATTCATGGTTAAACAAAATACCGTTACAAGCATACATGCCATAAGACTCACGATAGTTAACCGTTATCCAATACGCGTACATTTTAGCCACGGCGTAAGGGGAACGAGGGTGAAACGGCGTCGTTTCTTTTTGTGGAATTTCTTGCACTTCGCCATACAACTCAGAAGTTGACGCCTGATAAAAACGCGTCTTTTTTTCCAAACCTAAAAAACGAATCGCTTCTAAAATACGCAACGCACCCATCGCATCCACATCGGCTGTGTATTCAGGTGAATCAAACGAAACCGCAACATGAGACTGCGCACCTAAGTTATAAACTTCATCAGGTTGAATGTCTTTTAATAAACGCGTTAAGTTAGACGTGTCGGTCAAATCACCATAATGCAAAAAGAATTTTGCGTCTATTTGATGTAAGTCTTGATAAATATGATCCACACGTTCGGTGTTTAATGACGATGCACGACGTTTAATGCCGTGTACTTCGTAGCCTTTTTCTAATAAAAATTCTGCTAAGTACGATCCATCCTGTCCGGTTACGCCTGTTATTAAAGCAACTTTTGCCATGGTAAAACTTTCCTATAATTTAATAATATGAGATTCGTGATTTAAACACGACCATACAAATCTTCAAAACGCACTATATCATCTTCGCCCAAATACGAACCTGACTGCACTTCAATTAACTCAAGCGGCAATACCCCAGGATTTTTAAGGGCATGTACGACACCCACAGGAATATAAGTCGATTGGTTTTCCGTTAGCATGATTTCTTTATCGCCATTGGTCACCAGCGCGGTGCCCGACACAACAATCCAATGCTCGGCACGATGATGATGCATTTGTACGGATAATTTAGCGCCGGGTTTTACGCTTATGCGTTTTACTTGGTAACGCTCGCCGTTGTCGATCGAATCATAACTGCCCCATGGTCGATACACTTCGCGGTGTAAATCTACCTCAGGTCTGTTTTGCGCTTTAAGTTGTTCAACAATCGCTTTGACTTCTTGGGCTTTGTCTTTGTGGGCAACCAATACTGAGTCTTTAGTGTTAATAATAACTAAATTGTCGACACCCACGGTGGCGACTAATTTGTCTTCGCTCATAACCAAACAATTATGCGTGTCGGTTGCTAATACTTCGCCTTCAAACGCATTGTGGTTGTCGTCTTTTTGTTTTACATCCCAAAGTGCAGCAAAGCCACCTACGTCACTCCAGCCAGCATCAAGCGGCACTACTACCGCGTTCGAGGAGCCCTCAGCGTTACATAAAGGCTCCATTACAGCATAATCAATGGAATCATCAGGGCAGGCTTTAAACGCATCGGCATCAATACGTACAAAATCTAAATCTTGAGTTGGTTTTGAAATGGCTAATTTACAGGCGTTATAAATATCAGGCTGATGTTTTTCAAGCTCATTTAAATAGGTGCTGGCTTTAAATAAAAACATGCCGCTGTTCCAGAAAAAATCCCCAGAGTCTAAATAGGTTTGCGCGGTTTCTAAATCGGGTTTTTCAACAAACTTGGCTACTTTTCTGCCAGTGCTTGCACCTACGCGCACTTCTTCGCCTTGTTGAATATAACCGTAACCAGTTTCAGGGGTTTTGGGCACAATACCAAAGGTGACTAATTTATTATCTAACGCTAATGGACAGGCATGTTTCACAACCTTACAAAATTCAGCCGAATCTTTCATGTCATGATCCGCTGCTAACACTAACAACAATGCATCGTCTTGTTGAGCCTGCGGATTAAATTTTGCCATGGCATTAAACGCAGCCAAGGCAATGGCAGGGGCGGTATTACGACCCACAGGTTCTAAAATAATAGAAGCTTGCGTTTGGCCAATTTGACGGCATTGCTCAGCAGCAATAAAACGATGATCGTCATTACAAATTAAGCTAATAGGCAACGTGTTTAAACCATCTAAGCGTTTGATGGTTTGTTGCAACATGGTGCTTTTATCATCACCCGTTAACGCTAAAAATTGTTTTGGGTATTTTTTACGAGACAACGGCCAAAGGCGAGTGCCGGAACCGCCGGCCATAATTACGGGTAAAAAGTTCATTATTTAATCACTACCAAACAAATCACGTGTATAAACTTTATCCATTACATCTTCAAGTTCTTCCACTCGACGATTGGCAATGATCACATCACTGATTTCTTTAAATTCATTTAAATCTTTAATTACTTTTGAATTGTAAAACTCATCTTCAGTTAATACTGGCTCATACACAACAACTGTAATACCTTTTGCCTTTATCCGTTTCATTATCCCTTGAATGGCTGAGGCTCTGAAATTATCTGAACCTGATTTCATTATTAATCGATATATACCCACCACTTTTGGATTCTTTTTGATAATTGAATCCGCTATAAAATCTTTGCGTGTTGTATTGGCCGATACAATTGCGCCTATAATACTATTTGGTACATCTTTGTAGTTGGCCAATAATTGTTTGGTGTCTTTGGGTAGGCAGTAACCACCGTACCCGAAAGAGGGATTATTATAATGACTGCCAATTCTTGGATCTAGCCCGACCCCTTCGATGATTTGTTTGGCGTCTAATCCGTGGGTTTCTGCATAGCTGTCTAATTCATTAAAATATGAGACACGCATAGCTAGGTAGGTATTTGAAAATAGTTTTACACCTTCTGCTTCTGTGGAATCAGTGTATAAAATATCGATATTTTGTTTGATGGCACCTTGAGCTAATAAATTAGCAAATATTTCAGCGCGTTTGCTTTTTTCACCGACTATGATTCTTGATGGGTGCAGGTTGTCATACAGTGCTTTGCCTTCGCGTAAAAACTCAGGGCTAAACATAATATTAGGACAATCAAATTCTTGTTTGATTGATTTTGTATATCCCACTGGCACAGTAGACTTAATCACCATTACAGCATTTGGATTAATTTGCATCACGTCTTTAATCACAGACTCAACCGAGCTTGTATTAAAATAATTATTTTCTACATCGTAATCTGTTGGTGTGGCAATTATTACAAAATCGGCATTTGCATATGCTTCGTTTTTATCTAATGTGGCTTTAAAATTTAATTGTTTATTTTGTAAAAAATCTTCAATTTCAACATCAGCAATCGGCGACTGCTTATTATTTAACATCGCCACTTTTTCTTCGACAATATCAATTGCTACAACTTCGTTATGCTGCGCTAATAACATTGAGTTTGATAACCCTACATAACCTGTTCCCGCTACTGCAATTTTAGCCATTATTTAGTTTCTCCATAAAATGATTGATACCAATCAACAAAATTATTAATACCTGTTTGTACGTCTACATTTGATTTTACGCCTGTTGTCGCGACAAAATCTTCGGTATCGGCAAAAGTTTGATACACATCACCATCTTGCATTGGCATAAAATTTTTAATGGACTCAGTGCCTAATGCATTTTCTAATGCTTTGACAAAATCCATTAATTTTACAGGATTACCATTGCCAATATTATAAATGGCGTACGGCGCCGAGCTATTTGCAGCACTGCCGGTTTCAACTGTCCAATTTTTTTGACCTTGTGGCAATACAGATAAAATATTGACCACACCATCAACAATATCGTCGATATAGGTAAAGTCTCGGCTTAAATCGCCATTGTTATAAATATCAATAGGCTCACCATTTAAAATACTTTTAGTAAATTTAAACAACGCCATATCTGGACGCCCCCAAGGGCCGTACACAGTAAAAAATCTTAACCCCGTCGTGGGGATGTTGTATAAATGCGAATAAGTATGACTCATTAATTCATTAGATTTTTTAGTTGCCGCATATAACGATATTGGATGATCAACTGAATCACTGGTTGAAAACGGAGTCTTTGAATTTAAACCATAAACCGAACTTGAAGAGGCATAAACTAAATGTTTAACCTTATGTTGACGACACCCTTCTAGAATATGCAAGTGCCCGACTAAATTGCTTTCAGCATAAGCATGTGGATTATCAATTGAATATCGCACCCCTGCTTGTGCAGCTAAATGAATCACATAATCAAACTGCTCTTGTGCAAACAAGGCTTCGATTGCGTCGCGATCGGCAATATCTAATTTCACAAATTTAAATTGTTCAAACGCCTTTACACGCTCTAACCTAGCTAGTTTTAAATTAACATCATAATAATCATTAATATTATCGATACCAACAACGGTATAACCCAATTCAATTAATTTAATGGATGTCGCTGAACCAATAAATCCAGCCGCCCCGGTTACTAACACCCTTCCTTTCATATTCATCTCTTATACAAACACCCAATCACGAAACCAACGCTCGCAATAGTGGCACTGTAGACGCAAACCTTGCTCAGACTGGTCTACTAAAAATTTACTCGTAACCGATTCTGTTAAGCTTATGCAGTTATGGTTACGACACTTAAATACGCCTTTTAATTCTTTTGGCGCTTTCATTTTGTATTTTTTTACAACCAAATAATCATCTATTTGATTGATACTGGCATCAGGTGCAAATAAAAATAAGTTTTCTGCCTCGCTATCAGCGAGGTGCCACTCATTTACTTTGATGATGTCTTTAAATTCGCCCGATGAAGTTGGTAAATTAAGCCCTACAGTAAGGCGTAACTTTTTATCCATCAGTTGTAAGTGGTTTATGATCTTTAGTCCCTGTCCAGCAGGTATGTGATCAATCACCGTGCCTTTTTGGATGGCCTCAACTTGTAATTTATGAGTTTTTTGCATAAACCACCTGTTCGTTTAATTCTTCATTTAACAACAATGCTAATAATGCCTGTCTTGCATATAATCCATTTTCCGCTTGTTGAAAGTAATATGCGTAAGGTGTGTTATCTACAGATGTGCAAATTTCATCAATTCGCGGTAATGGATGTAATATTTTTAGATTGTCTTTGGCGTTTTTTAACCCTTTAGCTTTTAATACGTATTGAGAAGCCACTAGGTGATATTCATTGGGATCAAATCGTTCTTTTTGAACGCGGGTCATGTAGATAATATCCGCCCACTTGACAGCATCGCTTATTTTTTGAACGATTTGATATTCAACGCCTTTGCTTCTTAATTCATCACAAATGTATTCAGGCATTTTCAAAGCGTCTGGTGCGATGAATTGCATTTTTACATCTTTAAATAACGAAAGTGCTTGAGCTAATGAATGCACGGTTCGACCGTATTTTAAGTCTCCAACAAACGCAATTTTAATACCGTCTAGGGAGTTTTGTGTTTCAAAAATGGTAAATAAATCTAATAAAGTTTGGCTTGGGTGCTGATTTGCACCATCTCCACCATTGATGACAGGCACTTTTGCGACTTCTGCGGCTAATCGGGCTGAACCTTCATTTGGATGCCTTAAAATAATGGCATCGGCATAGGCATCGATCATTCTTATAGAATCTGAAAGGGTTTCCCCTTTTTTGCCAAATGACGTATTAGTTGCATCGGCAAATCCAATTAATTGACCACCTTGACGCTGCACTGCGGTTTCAAAAGACAATCGAGTTCGGGTCGAAGCTTCAAAAAAACAACTCGCTATTATTTTTCCCGACAAGAATTGGCCTGTTGGGTTTAGTTTAATTTTTTGTGCGGTTTGTATAATCAGTTCAAGATCTTCTCGGGTGAAGTCTTTGATCGAAACGACATCGCGTTGATAAAGCGGATTGTGCATGAAAATTGGTGTCAGATTAAAGAATGTTGCTGATTGTAACGAATTTTATGGTTTGGCTCAAAGTAAAAAACCGTTGATGCAATTAATTGCAGCAAAAAAGTTGGCAAAACTACAATTCCCTGTCTATATTTTTTCTTGCTGACTGGAAGGATTTCCATTGTTGGCACTTAAAGGAGAAACACAACGTATTCTCCATCATTTTTTACCAAAGGAATCTCGTTATGAGAAATTTTAAATTTAGCACACTTGTTTTATCGTCCCTCACTGCATTTTCATTATTAACAGGCCATGCGAATGCTGAACCAATGGATACAGAGAAAACGTCTTCTTCACAAATGTTGTTGTATGTGAATATCAACACAGATTCTCAAGATACACTTTCTGATTTGTTAGTAGGTGTTGGTTCTGCCAAGGCACAAGCAATAATTGAATATAGAGAAGAAAATGGCCCTTTTAATAGTGCAGACGAACTATTAAACGTAAAAGGAATTGGAGAGAAAATATTAGAGCGCAATCGCGATGCGATAATTTTGAAGGATATTAAGGGAACAATGGAGCTGAGCGTTAAATAAACTATCACTCAATAAAAAACCCGGCAATAGCCGGGTTTTTTTAATCAAGATTGATAATTAGTCGTAATCTGACTCACCTAATTCAGGATAAGCATTATTGATTAATTCAATAAATTGCTTATGGAACCATGCACCAGCATGCGGAGCCATATAATCCATTGGACGAACAGGGTTAGCCTCACCACCATCACGTATTGATCCAGAAATACACATAGTATCTAATTGCTTACCAGCGTAAATTGGATCCGTTGCAGACTCATAAATAGCTTGATCGACAATATCTAAACCAGCTGTGCTCGTAGTATTATGATCGAACGAAATACCATCAGATTCTCCAGGTGGCTTCATCCAGAAAAACGCATCTAAGTGAGGACGATTAGCGTCTGGGTTAGCTTTTGGAACTTCACCCACACCTGCATTTGCAACATTACACCAATGACCACGATGATCACGATCATCTACACGATCACTTGGATCAGTACCCATTTGACGAGTTTGGTTCGCAACTGGGCGATTAGCATTCATACCCCAACCATTACGGGCAGTATCAATAATAAACCCTGGCTCAAATCCAGACTGCTCTGAACGAACACGCGCATTAAATGCGTCAATATAAGTTACTTCATCAACAGATTGATTCCACTCATAATAATCAGCAAGTGCCTCACGGTCAGCGGTATCATTTGAAATAAGAGGCTCTTCAACAGGTGTATAACCCGAAGTGTTTGAAGCAAAGCCTCGCACTTTTTCAAAACCAGATTTTCCATCAGCATCCGCACCAGCAATCAACTTAAGGAAACCTTCAACACCACGCTTTATGTTAGTTGTTTCACTACCAGGATCATCCCAACCTAACCAACCAGCATGACCAATATCTAGGTAAGTATATACATTGCCAACTTTATCTAACTCATCAATTGCAAGCTGCAGACCACGACCATATACACCTAATCCTTCCGCCAAACCATCTTCTGTGTACTCAAGTAAAGTATCACAATATGTAGTACCATCATCACGAGTCAACCCATCTACAACTAATGAAGGACCATCTGGATTCAACATAGTATTTGTAATCATATTAGGGTACGAGTCTGGCTCTAGCATTGCAACAATACGTAAATCTTGATACTCAGATTTTGAAGACATTGCACTAGTAATAACATTTAAATAATCAGTACGATATTTATTCAAACCATCCAACTGTCCAGCACTATAACTTTCTTGAGGCTTGCCAATTTCATACAACTGACCACTAGATGCAAATGCAGCACAATCGCGATCTGGAAGGTTGTAAATTATTACAACAATAGTCATTGGTGATTTACCACCATCCTTAGTTGCATAAAACTCTTGCTGAGCAACAGCTGCATCTAGGTGTCCAATCAAAGAACGTCGACCCGCTTCTGGATCACCAGAAATAGTTGCAATTGAATCCATCCATACAGCCGAAGGTTGACGCTGGATATATTTAATTTTATTAACCATTTCAGTTTTATTATAAGTACTAGCCATTGGATCAGTATCATTTTCAACTAGCACCAATGAATCATCCATCATAGTTTTGATATCAGGACTCAAATAAAAGTATGAATCTTCGAATGGATTACCTTGAGTTTGCAAAGGAGTATTTATATCACCTACTGCTTTTTGGCTTAAAGGGATCGTTCCGTTATATTTTGAATCATCAACAATATCAACATCAGCCGAAGAACCTGTACCAGTTCCAGTTCCAGTACCTGTTCCAGTACCTGTTCCAGTACCTGTTCCAGTACCTGTTCCAGTACCTGTTCCAGTACCTGTTCCAGTACCTGTTCCAGTACCTGTACCTGTTCCAGTTCCAGTTCCAGTTCCAGTTCCAGTTCCTGTACCAGTTCCAGTACCAGTTCCAGTACCAGTTCCAGTACCAGTTCCAGTACCAGTTCCAGTTCCAGTTCCAGTACCTGTACCAGTTCCAGTACCTGTTCCTGTACCAGTTCCTGGATCTGTTCCGAAATTATACAGAACAGGAGCATAAGCTTTTAATCCGCCTGAATCTTCAACAGTTAATAAAATTGTTTGCTCTCCAGACAAATTAGTCAATAAAGCTAAATCTAAAATTTCATCACTACTTACAGGTGCTCCATTTATTGTCCATAAGTAAGTTAAAGTATCACCTGCTGTATCATTTGCATTAGACA
Organism: Marinicellulosiphila megalodicopiae; assembly: GCF_045862395.1. Classification (NCBI taxonomy): domain Bacteria; kingdom Pseudomonadati; phylum Pseudomonadota; class Gammaproteobacteria; order Oceanospirillales; genus Marinicellulosiphila; species Marinicellulosiphila megalodicopiae. Next base: position 814,190 of record NZ_AP023087.1, on the reverse strand, counting down.
ATACCACAGTTCCAGTTACTTCTGGTGCAGCAGTAGGAGCTGTATTAACTACTGGTGTAGGAGTAGGATCTGGTGTTTCTTCTTTTTTTGAACAACTTGCTAGCACTAATGCTGAAGTCATACCAATGGCTAATGCCGTTTTGTTAAAAATCATAATTTTTACCTTTGGTGGAAAATTTCTTAAACAGGTTGAATTGAAATTAAACTCGTTAATACGACTCAACTCTGTTTTGGTGTGCCAATTCTACGTCAAAACACCAGTCATTCCCTCATAAGTTAGTGTTGCGAAGTGTAATATAGTGATCAACCACTCAGTTATTGTAACTTTTTGTGACGCTTATCACATTTACTTACTCTATTTACTACCCCTGAGTAATAAATGTTCCTTAATTATTCCACTTATATTTCTCTTTCGAATTAAAAAAAGGTTTATATTTCATTTTCTATTAAACAATATTCCATATCTGTATTTTCTGACAATTTTTGATCACTTTTTAACAACTCGTGCCTGAGTTCATAGTTTTAAATTAACAACCGTGCAAGAATCGATCATATATTGACGAAAAAGCCCGCTTCTAAAATGAGAACTATTATGACAAACCCCAATTTTGATTCTTTATTTACTCAGAAATTCTCATTACTGATTATCCTTTTTAGTCTTCTATTCCCCCTTCAAGGCTTCGCCGCCTTAGATATTAATAATTCAGATGGCACTTCTATAGCAAAACTCAACCAACCTACACTAGTTGATCCAAATTTTAGTTTATCTAGTGATGAACCTATAACCGCAATGCAGGTAATTATTGCTAATTTATCACTTGGAGATACGTTAGATTTTGATCAAGAGATTGCAACTAACTTTTCAATTAATGGCTCTTACGATTCAAGCAAAGGGATTCTTACTTTTACCTCTGATGGTTCTGCTACTTTGGACAGTGACTATCAGGCATTACTAAGAACGGTCACGATCACTGCAACTCAAGATAAAGGCCCTCGGTATATTTCCTTCACTGTTGGGGAAGATATTTTATTTAACTTTTACAATAATCATTTTTATAAATACGTTGAAGCAGATGCTATCAGCTGGACTGAAGCAAATTCTATTGCTCAAAATACTATTTATCAGTCTATGACTGGTTACCTTGTGACTGTTACTGAAATTACAGAAAATCAATTTGTGACTGAAAAAATAAATGGCAATTCATGGATGGGCGCACGTAATATTGATCTTGGAGACACCAATGAATGGCAATGGGTTTCGGGGCCTGAAGCTGGCCAAACATTTTGGATGGGATTAATCAATGGCACGCCAGTGGATAATATGTTCGAAAATTGGGATACACAAGAGCCTAATAATTATGAAAACCGAAATGAGCTATATGGCCATTTTTATGCAAATGGCACATGGAACGACTACCCTGATGATGCTGAAAATGGATTCTCTGGAAATGATATTGCAGGTTATGTCATTGAATTTGGTAATGAATTAGTAGGTGAAATCCCTCAAGTTGCTTCTACCAAAACTGTTCAAATCGGCACTTCAAATGCTCCAATTTTCACCAATAATAACAGTGAAATATTAGTCGAAATTGCCATAGCTGAAAAAACCACCTATATCGAAACCATTCAAGTATTTGATGAAGATAATGATTCAAATGAATTAATCATCCAGATAACCAACGACTCGGGCAATGCATTTGAGATTAATAATGGCGAACTGCATTTAATCAATGGTTTAGATTTAAAAGGCCAAGCTAGCACTTTGTTAACCGTTGAAATTAGTGTGAGCGATCCTGAAAACAATACAAACATTCAAACTTTCGAAGTCACTATTTTACTTGATAGTGATGAAGATTTAGACCCAAACATTACAGACCCCGATGACGATAACGATGGAATTGTGGATATTATCGAAAATAATAACGGTTTAATTGATTTAGATAATGATCATGACGGCATCATAAATTCTCTTGATTTAGATTCCGATAACGACGGGATAAGTGATCGCGCTGAAAATGAAAACCACCTAATTAATGGAAAGTTAATAGATAGTGATGGCGATGGCATCATTGATACATTTGACGCGGATGTTACCCTTGGAATTGATAACAATAATGATGGCATTGATGATAATGCAATGGCTATCGACACTGACAACGATGGTGTTGCGGATTTTTTAGATTTGGATTCCGATAATGACAGCATCTTAGATACACTTGAAGCAAACAGTGTGGCAACAGGAGGCAGTCAAGCCCCCAATGCAAATGACATTGATGGCGACGGATTAGTAAATGGTTCACCTGAACTCATTGAAAACCCAAGCGATACAGACAACGACTCTATCCCCGATTATAAAGATTTAGATGCCAACGGCGATAATATTTTCGACATATCCACCATTGCAATAGGAATATTAGATGAAAACAACGACGGTATGATTGACGGCACTGACGATGAAGACGCAGACGGCATTATAGGTTTAGCCGATTATGAACCGAATAAACATGGTAGCTCAGATGATGTAGACAACGATGGTATTCCAAGCAGCATTGATGGTGATGATGATAACGATGGCATAGCTGACGGACAAGAAGGTAATCAAGATACCGATGGCGATGGCGTTGTAGACAGACTTGATCCTGACAGTGATGGCGATGGCATATCTGACCAAATTGAAAGTGGTTCTGCGCCATTAACAGGCAATGATTCTGACTCTGATGGAATCGATGACGCTTATGATGTAGATTTCTTAGGTATAATTGATATTAATAATGATGGCGCAAAAGACATTAATGAGTCCAGTTTGTATCCAGTTTTTAGTATTGATAGTGATGACGATGGTATTACAGATAATTTAGAACAACTACAAACTCCACCACTTTTAAAAGATTCCGACTTTGACGGCATTGATGATGCGTTTGACGTCAATATTACCAATGGTATTGATCTGAATAAAGACGGGATCGATGATGCAAAAGTCTTAGCTTTTAATGATTTTGATCAAGATGGGCTACTTAATTATTTAGATTCGGATTCAGATAATGATGGTTGGATAGATGGATTGGAAAACGGTGACTTTAACAACAACAATATTATTGATTATCTTGAAGTAGATCCTGGCGTAAATACAGCGGTTGGATCCTTCCCAATTCTATTTATAAGTTTAATTACAAGCTTGATAATGATTACTAGATTCAGCACGCATAAATTTCAATTTTTGTTCTTAGGATTGCTTTTAACATCCACCATTTCTCAAGCAATTACACCTTATAGCTCATGTAATTATTCTAATGAATATTATCAAAGATGTTTTTATGGTGGTGGCCAGCTAGGTGTTTCATTATTAAATCCTGACGATAGTCAAAGTACTTGGAAAGCTCAGAATTCGATCTCAAGTGCAGTCACAGCTCAACTAGGATGGCGTTTTTATAATCGAGCATTTTCAGAAATAGAATTCAATTATCTAGGGGCTAATACGCTAAAAAATAATAATCCAGACATCACTGGCGAAGCTAAATTGCATTATTTTACCCCTGCACTATATGTTGGTGGTTATTTATATAAAGCCGAACAACTAAAACCTTACAATTTATTTATAAAAACAGGTTTGTCGGCGGTTAGAAATCGCACTAACTCAGAGTTAATTACTATAAATTCCACCTCTAATTTTCAACCCAGTTTTGTTTTAGGAGCTGAATTACAGTTACAGGCGGATCTTTTTGCAAGAATCAATCTTAGCACTTTTACTAGTGATGCAAATGCGATTACCTTATCGATCCATCGCTTTTTTTAAAATTAGAGTAACTTAAAATTTTTAAGTTACTCTAATTTTTAAGTTTTCCCAAAGCAGAAAGTGCAGCCACACGATACGCTTCTGCTAACGTGGGGAAGTTAAAAATTGTTTCAACAAAATCTTTAACTTTAAAATTACCTAACATTGCCATTTGGCCAATATGAATTAATTCTGTTGCGCCTTCACCTACAATTTGCACTCCCAAAATAGTTTTTGCATCCGCAGAACAAATTAATTTCAGCATGCCATTTTGAATACCCGAAATCTGCCCTCGAGCAATCTCTTCAAAATTTGCATGTCCTATTAATACTTCGCCATACTTTTCTACAGCTTGCGTTTGAGTTAGCCCAACGGCTGACAATTCGGGAATACCATAAATACCTGTTGGAATTAAATGGCTCATTTTCCCAATTTCTAAATTCAATGCATTACAAGCAACTCTTCGCCCTTGCTCCATTGATGTAGATGCCAATGAAGGTGGTCCAATTACATCGCCTGCTGCATAGATATTTTTAGTAGGTGTCTCTAAATTTTCATCCACAGGAATATGGCCCCGATCATTTAAATTTAAATTTACATTTTCAATTTTTAATCCTTTAATATTCGCAACTCTTCCTGCTGCACATAATAATTTTTCAGATTTTATTTCTATTCCTGTTGATGTTTCACATACTACTGAATTTTTATTGTCCCAATACACTTTATTCAATTGTGTATCTCCAAGCCAAGTGCCTCCCATTTGTTCGAAGGCATGAACAAAACGATCGGTTAATTCATGATCCATAAACCCAAGAGGTCTTGGATATTTATCAATCATTGTTACCTTTACCCCCAAGGCTTGAAAAACTGATGCATACTCACTTGCAATCACACCGCCACCCAACACAGTTAAACTTTTTGGAAGATACAGCATTGATAAAATAGAATCCGAATCAAAAATATATTCATGATCTATAGGCACATCATCAGGCTCACGAGGAATAGACCCAGTTGCAATCACTACTTGCGATGCATAAATAGTTTGCTCATCTCCTTGGATAAATCTAACTTTAATAACGTGCTTGTTTTTATTTTCATCAAAGGCTTCAAAATTTGCTCGACCATGAATATGATCAATTTGATTTCGTTTTATTTGTTTAACCATAAAATGATCATGGGCTTTTAGTACTAAATCCAAGCGATCAATCAACGTGTTCATTTCTGTTGTTTCATCTAATTGAAAATTAGCTAAGTTTGCATTTTCACGCATAATATTTACGCGCTTTGCATTTTCTCTTAATGTTTTACTAGGAATAGTCCCTCTATGTACACACGCACCTCCTAATAATGCATCCTGCTCGATTAAAGCGACTGACTGACCTGCTTTTGCAGCTTGAATTGCAGCTTTTTGACCAGCTGGACCTGATCCAATTACAACAAAATCTAAATCTTTTATTTGATTCATAACATCATCGCCATTTTCGCAGATTGAATTTTATCCTGCATTTGTATTAATGCTTCAACGTCCTCTTCATAAAGATTTAAACTCGCAAGACGCTCCTGACCTTTTAGTGACTCCCAATCTAATTCCTCAGATAAATTTACTCCAGCAAATAAGCTACCTATATAAACGGCATCACTTAATTCATTGGAATCTTGAATTTGAATGGCTTTTATGACTTGTTCAGGCATTTTCCAAAAATTGGCAATATGAACACCAATTTGCAAAAAGCATAATTCACAAACCTTCAAACATTGCTCAGGAGTCACACTTGGATCATCATTTACTAATGCCTGAATTATAACGGGTTTACCTATACTATGAAGTAATCCTCCAATGTAGGCGGCTTCAACATTCTTTCTCGCCTTACGTGCAATTTCCTTACTCCATAATCCACTTAATACAGCATGCTGCCAAATCAGATCCAGTGTTTTTTCAAATCCTTTTATTTTAAAACGAACAGCACTTAACGCTGCAGTTAAGGTAATCTCTGCAATCATATTCATGCCTAATCGACTGATAGCTTGCTGCAAAGAAATGATATTTCCATTTGGTGAGTAAGCAGCTGAGTTGGCAATTCTCATGACATGTGCGGCAAGAGATTGATCTGACTGTATCAAATTAGCCAAACTCCCAGCATCAGAATCTGGGTCTTGAGCCAATGACATCGCTTTTTGAGCAACTTCAGGCAACATTGGCATTGATAATTTGCCTTCAATTGATTTATCTAATAAACCCTGTGCTAATTCTTCAATCATGTTTGCCTCTTTTTTTAACGTTGAAATCCTGAAATCAATTTGTGTTGATATTGAGTCAGTTGTTTTAATTCGTTTGCCAATTCAATTGCTTGCATCATTTTTTCATCTGTTGATTCAGCTAAAGCATGAATACGATGAGCATGTTTATCAATTGAACTGATTGCCTTGGTTTGATCTTCTACCACTTCAGCCTGCATTAATGCTTTTTCATCTATGGCATTAATTTGACCTGTGATTTGTGTTAGCTCCTCCTCAACCATATGTATTTGAGAAATACATTGTTCAGACTGCTCTTTTGAGTGCTGCATTGAAGTGACAGTTTCATTAGTGGTGATCGTTAATTTATCAATAATTTGCGTAATTGAAGCGGTACTGTCTTGTGTTCGTTGTGCTAAATTTCGAACTTCATCTGCCACTACCGCAAATCCTCTTCCTTGTTCACCAGCCCTTGCAGCTTCAATAGCAGCATTTAAAGCTAAAAGATTTGTTTGCTCGGCAATTGAGCGAATCACCTGAACTACATTTTTAATCTCATCTGAATCTTCTGCCAAAATATTAACTTTTTCATTTGAGTTGACAATATGAGTATTCAACTGGGTTAATGAGTTTATTGTTTTTTGTAACTGCTGATTACTATTTTTAATATTTTGAATTGTTAATTGAGTTGTTTTTCTAGAACTATTTGCAGAGTCATTTACAGAATTAACGCCAGCGACTAATTGATGTGAATTTTTTTCAACTAATGCCGATTGTTGTTTTTGTTCATTGGTAAGAGATTGAGTTTCCACAAAATTTTCTTGAGTTTTAGAAGTACGGATATCCACTAAATTAGCAAGCTGCCGAAGCCTTTCTAAAACGGTATGAAGGTGTTTTTGTCGCATCAACCCTGCAAGTTTGGATCTTCCGAAACTGCCGGATTCATTAATATAAATATACTGGGCAATTTTATCATCAGTCACTTTTACTGCCGAATCTAGATGTTTATCACAATATTTTTTTATCCATACACCGCCCATAATTGTGCCAAGTAAAACAGAAATCAAGATTGATAAAAAAACTGGAAGTACCTGGTTACTAAAGTAATTAATTGTAAAACTTAAAGTAACTATGCTAGCAACCATTAAATATATTTCTATATATGGTGAACTTTTATAAACCAAATCAAAGGGTTGACTAGATTCATTTATTTTTTTATATATTTTTTCAGCTCTTTTTATTTCACTTTTATCTGCTTTTGTTCTGACCGATTCATAACCGATTACATTTTCATTTTCAAAAATTGGGGTTACATATGCATTTACCCAGTAAAAGCTCCCGTCTTTGCATCTATTTTTAACTATACCCATCCATGGTTTTTTATCTTTTAATCTCTCCCACATCATTTTAAAAGCAACTTGAGGCATATCAGGATGCCTAACTATATTATGGGACTGACCTATTAGTTCCTCACGATCATATCCTGAGTAATTTAAGAATTCATCATTACAAAATGTGATACGGCTATTTAAATCCGTTGCTGATACAAGATTTGCAGAATCAGAAAGCACATTTTCTTGCTTATTCACTTCACCATTTCGCCTCATGTTTTTTCCAATAAATATTACTTAATTTTCAGTGTAGCCAACAAAACTCAGCGCGCTAATTTAAAAATTAAAAATATAATCGAAAAAATACAATACTTTTAAAAACCTCAGCCATACTTTTAATAATGGCTTAAATTTTTAAAGTTTAAGATTCCAAAGTAACATTCACTTACGAAATAGAAGTTTCAATATGGTTTCAAGGGAAAATATCAACACAACCACACAAAATGGTAAAGCCCAACCCATACTGGTGACGGCTATATTAATGATTATGTGTATGAGTGTTTTAGTTTTTGCTCTTGCCGCAAATTCAAATATTACAACGATATTTCCTCCTGGACTAATTGAAAAACATCTTAAACATTGGATTTCTAACCCCCCTAGAATTGAATATGATCAAAAAACAGCAAAAATTTATAATTTAAATAATGTAATGGAGATTTACCAAGCTGCTGGGTATGAAATGATTTGGTTTAATAATTTAGAATTTAAAAGTGAGGGGCATAAATTAATCTCATTAATGAGAGAAGCAGTAGCTGACGATCGATATTTTTATCGATATTCTGATATTCCGTTCAAAAATGAAATCAACAAACACAGCGTATTCATTAAAGATATTACAAAATTAGACATGCTTGTTACCGATGCCTTTGTCAGCATCGTCCAAGATGCACTTAACAATGATTTCGTGCCTGATTTGAATAATCATGATCATCATAATTCAGAAGCTGTACAGGTACCCATTGAAGAACAAGTTCGACTAACTACAGATGATGTTGTTGCTTGGATTATAAAACATGTTGAAGCACAACAATTGCTTGAAGCCATCGATGCACTGTTTCCAAAACATGAAGGTTACTTAACAATGCGTAAAATGTTTAATCATTTTATATTGGTTTCAAGCTTTCAAACATGGAAACCATTACCAAAAGGAGAGTTAATTAAATTGCATTCAGAGCACAAAGACATTGCATTAATTCGTGCTCAAGTTAATTTCTTGGAAGCAGCAAGCTTCTATGATGAAGCCAACCCGACTGAAATTGAATATCCAAATTTTTTTAAAGATATTGATTATTCCCAATCTGCAAAAATATTAGACGAAATACTTTCTGAACGTATTAAGATTATACAAAGCCAAAACGGATTAGAGCCGACAGGTGAAGTTGGACCTAAAACAAGAAAACTATTTCAAACACCACCTCAACGATTCATAAGACAAATTGCTTTAAATATGAAACGCTGGCGACGACTTCCTGAAGAATTAGGTCGAAAGCATATTATGGTTAATATGGCTGCATTTGATTTGAATTTATATGAAAATAGTGCATCAATAATGAAAATGAAAGTAATTGTTGGAAGGCCTAATAGAAGAACACCTACATTAATTGATCCGATTAAAACAGTCGTATTAAATCCTACATGGACAGTGCCAAGACGAATTGCATTGCTAGATATAGTCCCTCAAGCTCGTAGAGATCCAAATTACCTTTCCAGTCATAATATAGAAATATTAAAAGGATATGGTGAAAATGCAAAAGTTATAGATCCAACTACGATTAATTGGAATAGTATTGGCCCCAATAATTTACCGTTTTATTTTAAACAAAAATCGGGATACAACAGCTCATTAGGACTTGTAAAATTTGCACTTCCAAATGACATGGCTATTTACCTACACGATACTAACCATAGAGAATTATTTGATAGAGATTACCGAGCATTAAGTTCTGGTTGTGTTCGTGTTGAAAAGCCACTTGAGCTTGCCCAAGCCCTTTTAGATGGCAAGTCTAATTGGAGCCAACAAAAATTTAACAATATTATTGATACGCGCAAGACAACATACGTTAAGTTGCCAGAACCTGTCCCTGTTTATCTAATTTATTGGACAGCTTATGTTGATGAGCAAGGAAAATTACAAAGAAGAGAAGATGTCTACAACTGGGATAGGTTACAACAAATTGGTAACGACGTTGCGGTTAACGATTATTCATTAGCACCTTAATATTGTTTAATACTGGAATTTCTTCAGTTTTATTGCTTTACTTGAATAGCTATTTTTATCAATTGAGATCGATATGCACAGTTTATTTGCTGATATAAAACCCTTTTCAGAACACACTTTTGAAAGACAAGGTCATAGAATATATTTTGAACAATCAGGTAACCCAAACGGCATTCCTGTTTGCGTAGTACATGGTGGTCCTGGCGGTGGAAGTAATGCAAAATTAAGATCTTTTTTCAACCCTAATGATTATCATATAATCATGTTTGACCAAAGGGGATGTGGACAATCTAGACCACATGCACTTCTTGAGCATAACTCTATGAATAACTTGATCCAAGATATGGAGGATATTCGTACTCACTTAAATATTGATAAATGGATGTTATTTGGGGGGTCGTGGGGAACAACTTTAAGTTTGGTATATTCACAGAAGTACCCTAACAATGTATTAGGTTTAATATTACGAGGTGTGTTTTTAGCAAGGGAACAAGAATATAAATGGTTATACGACGAAGGTGCTAGTCGAATATTTCCAGATCAATGGCAGCTTTTTACAGACCATGTAAACGGAAGAACAGGAGCTGGCTTACTGGAAGCATATTATGAACAACTAACAAGTAAAAACGAGATTCAAAGAATGGCTGCAGCCAGAGCATGGGTCAATTGGGAAGGCTCGTGTTCAACGTTAAAACCTAGTAAAGAAACAATTACTGGTCTTTTAGACCCAAGAATTGCGTTACCCATGGCATTAATTTCGGTTCATTTCTTTTTAAATTATTGCTTTATTGAAGAGAATCAAATCATCAATAATATGAGTAAAATAGCTCATATTCCTGCTGTGATCGTTCATGGAAGATATGATATGGTATGCCCTTTAGATAATGCTACTGAATTATATAAACATTGGGATAATTGTGAATTAGATATTATAAGGGAAGCGGGTCACTCTGCATTTGAACCTAGTATTAGGGATGCTCTTCTTAAAGCGTGCGTAAATATGGCGAAGCAGTTAGGGAAGCAAGACTCTAAAGCCTAATATTTAAGATGCCTCGAAAGAGGCATTTAATTTCAAACGCTCCTTATCTGTTAATCCATTTCTCACACCAAAACTTACTGCTTTAATTAACTAATCTGCGACTTACAGCTTTTTTAATTTTACTTCTTTATAGTTTATTCGTTATTTTTTTGCAGGCAATAAAAAACCCCACCAGGATAACCTGACGGGGCTCTTCATGTTCGGGCTTGGAGCCTGTCTTGCGACTAAACAAGCCAGGAAGGTTGCCTTCCGCTGTCTTGTTTACCAAGCTTCTAATTTATTCAGGGACGAATAATACGGTTAAACTCATAAAATACCAACTTTCATGCTTATATTTAATCATTTCACTTTCCTACAGGCAATAAAAAACCCCGTCAGGATAATCCTAACGGGGCTCTTCACTATTTGGCGTTTGACAATGACCTACTCTCACATGGGAACCCCCACACTACCATCGGCGATGCATCGTTTCACTTCTGAGTTCGGGATGGGGTCAGGTGGTACCAATGCTCTATGGTCGTCAAACAATTCTTTATGGCTTTCAGTTGTCTTAGCTATTTTGACTATTATTAAACACTTTCGTATTTAACCTTCATCTCAATATGCAACCTTCATCCAAATTCGGAAAATAAGTTTAAGTTCTATGTCTGTACTTTAAGTAACTTACGTCGCTCATTATACAGTATCTATCTCTTCGTTTACACACAAACTTCGTGCTTAAAATATCTTTCTTAGCTTCATTCGCTTCATTGTATCTCTACAATTTAGCTCATATAACGCTAAGTCTGTATGCCCTCCACGGATGGAGGAAATACTCAAAATCGTATGGAACGATTTTAGTAAACAGCTTAGGCGTTATATGGTCAAGCCTCACGGGCAATTAGTACAAGTTAGCTCAATGCCTCACAGCACTTACACACCTTGCCTATCAACCTGGTAGTCTTCCAGGGCCCTTTAGGGAATTAAATTCCAGTGAGATCTCATCTTGAAGGAGGCTTCCCGCTTAGATGCTTTCAGCGGTTATCCCGTCCGAACTTAGCTACCCGGCAATGCCACTGGCGTGACAACCGGAACACCAGAGGTTCGTTCACTCCGGTCCTCTCGTACTAGGAGCAACTCTTCTCAAATCTCAAACGTCCACGGCAGATAGGGACCGAACTGTCTCACGACGTTCTAAACCCAGCTCGCGTACCACTTTAAATGGCGAACAGCCATACCCTTGGGACCGGCTTCAGCCCCAGGATGTGATGAGCCGACATCGAGGTGCCAAACACCGCCGTCGATGTGAACTCTTGGGCGGTATCAGCCTGTTATCCCCGGAGTACCTTTTATCCGTTGAGCGATGGCCCTTCCATTCAGAACCACCGGATCACTATGACCTACTTTCGTATCTGCTCGACTTGTCTGTCTCGCAGTTAAGCTGGCTTATGCCATTGCACTAACCTCCTGATTTCCGACCAGGATTAGCCAACCTTCGTGCTCCTCCGTTACTCTTTGGGAGGAGACCGCCCCAGTCAAACTACCCACCACACAATGTCCTCGATCCCGATTAGGGACCTGAGTTAGAACCTCAAATGTATCAGGGTGGTATTTCAAGGTTGGCTCCACAACAACTAGCGTCGCTGCTTCAAAGCCTCCCACCTATCCTACACAAATACATTCAAAGTCCACTGCGAAGCTATAGTAAAGGTTCACGGGGTCTTTCCGTCTAGCCGCGGATACACTGCATCTTAACAGCGATTTCAATTTCACTGAGTCTCGGGTGGAGACAGTTTGGCCATCGTTACGCCATTCGTGCAGGTCGGAACTTACCCGACAAGGAATTTCGCTACCTTAGGACCGTTATAGTTACGGCCGCCGTTTACCGGGGCTTCGATCAAGAGCTTCGTCCGAAGACTAACCCCATCAATTAACCTTCCGGCACCGGGCAGGCGTCACACCGTATACGTCCACTTTCGTGTTTGCACAGTGCTGTGTTTTTAATAAACAGTCGCAGCCAACTGGTATCTTCGACTGTCGCTAGCTTAGGGAGCAAGTCCCATCACCGGCAACAGCGTACCTTCTCCCGAAGTTACGGTACCATTTTGCCTAGTTCCTTCACCCGAGTTCTCTCAAGCGCCTTAGTATTCTCTACCTGACCACCTGTGTCGGTTTGGGGTACGATTCGTTATAGCCTGAAGCTTAGAAGATTTTCCTGGAAGCATGGTATCAGTGACTTCGGAGTCCGTAGACTCACCGTATTCGGCTCTCAGTATTCTCACTAAAGAGAGGGGACCGGATTTGCCTAATCCCCTTACCTACTACCTTAAACCAGGACAACCATCGCCTGGATCACTTAACCTTCTCCGTCTCTCCATCGCAGCTATAACAAGTACGGGAATATTAACCCGTTTCCCATCGATTACGCTTCTCAGCCTCACCTTAGGGGTCGACTCACCCTGCCCTGATTAACATGGGACAGGAAACCTTGGTCTTCCGGCGAGGGAGTTTTTCACTCCCTTTATCGTTACTCATGTCAGCATTCGCACTTCTGATACCTCCAGCAAACCTCTCGATTCACCTTCAACAGCTTACAGAACGCTCCTCTACCATTCTTATAAATAAGAATCCGTAGCTTCGGTACTATGTTTGAGCCCCGTTATATCTTCCGCGCAGGCCGACTCGACTAGTGAGCTATTACGCTTTCTTTAAAGGGTGGCTGCTTCTAAGCCAACCTCCTAGCTGTCTAAGCCTTCCCACATCGTTTCCCACTTAACATAGATTTTGGGACCTTAGCTGACGGTCTGGGTTGTTTCCCTTTCCACGACGGACGTTAGCACCCGCCGTGTGTCTCCCGGATAGTACTCACAGGTATTCGGAGTTTGCATGGGGTTGGTAAGTCGGGATGACCCCCTAGCCCAAACAGTGCTCTACCCCCTGTGGTATAAGTCCGAGGCGCTACCTAAATAGCTTTCGAGGAGAACCAGCTATCTCCGAGTTTGATTAGCCTTTCACTCCTATCCACACGTCATCCCCTAACTTTTCAACGGTAGTGGGTTCGGTCCTCCAGTTGATGTTACTCAACCTTCAACCTGCACATGGATAGATCACTCGGTTTCGGGTCTACACCCAGCAACTCAACGCCCTATTAAGACTCGATTTCTCTTCGGCTCCCCTATTCGGTTAACCTTGCTACTGAATGTAAGTCGCTGACCCATTATACAAAAGGTACGCAGTCACCTAACAAGTAGGCTCCCACTGCTTGTACGTACACGGTTTCAGGATCTATTTCACTCCCCTCACAGGGGTTCTTTTCGCCTTTCCCTCACGGTACTGGTTCACTATCGGTCAATTAGGAGTATTTAGCCTTGGAGGATGGTCCCCCCATATTCAGTCAAGGTTTCTCGTGCCCCGACCTACTCGTGTATCATGTATATAGTTCTTTCGTATACGGGGCTATCACCCACTATGGCGGCACTTTCCAGAGCCTTCTACTAAAACTATATATACTTTTGGGCTAGTCCCCTTTCGCTCGCCGCTACTTAGGGAATCTCGGTTGATTTCTTTTCCTCCGGGTACTTAGATGTTTCAGTTCTCCGGGTTAGCTTCTTTACCCTATGTATTCAGGTAAAGATAACCGCCTTATGACGGTTGGGTTTCCCCATTCAGGAATCTCGGGATTATAGGATGTTATCGCCTCCCCCGAGCTTTTCGCAGATTTCCACGCCTTTCATCGCCTCTAATTGCCTAGGCATCCACCGTGTACGCTTATTCACTTGACCATATAACCCTAAACAGTCTGCATTGACTCAATCTTACGATTGGATCAACAAGACTTAGGTTATATGCACAAAGCCAATAATGTTCTTGGTGATACTCAAGGTTTTGAGCTTTCGCTCAATCTCTCTTTTTCATTTATTACATTTTATAACGATATTTTTTCGCACAACGCTTGTATATAAACTCAGTTTTTAAATAATTGTTTCATGTAAGTGTCATAAATGGCGCTTACAGTCTTTCAATACATAAAACTTATTTTCATTTTCCAAATTTTTAAAGAACATGATTTTTTATACAGCCTGACTAAATTAGCCAAGCTATGTCAAAAAATCTAAAAAACAATTTGTGTGAACACTGATCAAAGTCTTATCGTTTAAGGAGGTGATCCAGCCCCAGGTTCCCCTAGGGCTACCTTGTTACGACTTCACCCCAGTCATGAATCACAAAGTGGTGACCGTCCCCCCGAAGGTTAGACTAGCCACTTCTTTTGCAACCCACTCCCATGGTGTGACGGGCGGTGTGTACAAGGCCCGGGAACGTATTCACCGTGGCATTCTGATCCACGATTACTAGCGATTCCGACTTCACGCAGTCGAGTTGCAGACTGCGATCCGGACTACGAAACACTTTGAGGATTGGCGCCCCCTCGCGGGTTAGCAACCTTCTGTATGCTCCATTGTAGCACGTGTGTAGCCCTACTCGTAAGGGCCATGATGACTTGACGTCGTCCCCGCCTTCCTCCGGTTTGTCACCGGCAGTCTCCTTATAGTCCCCGACATTACTCGCTGGCAAATAAGGATAAGGGTTGCGCTCGTTACGGGACTTAACCCAACATTTCACAACACGAGCTGACGACAGCCATGCAGCACCTGTCTCAGAGTTCCCGAAGGCACTAAAGCATCTCTGCTAAATTCTCTGGATGTCAAGAGTAGGTAAGGTTCTTCGCGTTGCGTCGAATTAAACCACATGCTCCACCGCTTGTGCGGGCCCCCGTCAATTCATTTGAGTTTTAATCTTGCGACCGTACTCCCCAGGCGGTCTACTTATTGCGTTAGCTGCGCCACTAAGAAGACAAGCTTCCCAACGGCTAGTAGACATCGTTTACGGCGTGGACTACCGGGGTATCTAATCCCGTTTGCTCCCCACGCTTTCGCACCTCAGCGTCAGTATTTGTCCAGGGTGTCGCCTTCGCCACTGATGTTCCTTCAGATCTCTACGCATTTCACCGCTACACCTGAAATTCCACACCCCTCTACAATACTCTAGTATGCCAGTTTTGGATGCAGTTCCAAGGTTGAGCCCTGGGCTTTCACATCCAACTTAACATACCGCCTACGCGCGCTTTACGCCCAGTAATTCCGATTAACGCTCGGACCCTCCGTATTACCGCGGCTGCTGGCACGGAGTTAGCCGGTCCTTCTTCTTTGGTTAACGTCACGGCTGATTGCTATTAACAACCAACTTTTCCTCACCAATGAAAGTGCTTTACAACCCTAAGGCCTTCTTCACACACGCGGCATGGCTGCATCAGGCTTGCGCCCATTGTGCAATATTCCCCACTGCTGCCTCCCGTAGGAGTCTGGACCGTGTCTCAGTTCCAGTGTGGCTGATCATCCTCTCAAACCAGCTACGGATCGTCGCCTTGGTAGGCCATTACCCTACCAACTAGCTAATCCGACGCAGGCCCATCTAATAGTGTATGGCCCGAAGGTCCCATACTTTGGTCCGTAGACATTATGCGGTATTAATCCAAATTTCTCTGGGCTATCCCCCTCTATTAGGTAGGTTCCTACGCGTTACTCACCCGTCCGCCGCTCGACGCCTTCTAGCAAGCTAGAATCGTTTCCGCTCGACTTGCATGTGTTAAGCCTGCCGCCAGCGTTCAATCTGAGCCATGATCAAACTCTTCAGTTTATATCTAGATACTCATTATTATTAAAACTACTGTAAATAAAATTCACTATGCAAGCTCTAATTGAGTCAAATTTTTTGTGCCTCTCTCACATCCACAAGATACTAGACCTTAGTAAATGCGGAGCGGCTATTCGACTTCAACCAGTGCCCACACAAATTGTTTTTTTGTTTGTTAAAGAACGTTTGCTTAACTGTTCACTTGGAGCCGTTAAGCGAGGCGCGCATTATATAGAGCTGCGAACCTTTGTCAATCTTTTTTAAAATTTAATTTTGAATTAGATTTTAAAAATTACTAACTGAATCAAGGACTTAGAACGCTTTGTTCTTCGCTTTGATTCCCCTCTGTGTCAGCAGGGAGGCGAATAATACGCGCTTTAGATTTGAGTGCAACCTTTATTTGATTTTATTTAGAAGAATTTTAAGCTGAGCAATTTTAATGACGCTCCAGCCAACTTTGATAAGTCTCATCGCTCCAATAAGATTGAAAAGATGCAATCAAATCCAAAATTTGATCATCACTTAAAACAGCTCCCCAAGCAGGCATTGAAGAGCCGTATTCAATAAGCCCATACTTTATTACTTCATGTAATTGACCCAATGGATGATGCCAAGTATGAGCAGTGCCATTTAATGGAGGTGGTGGATACCCACCCTCATCCAACGATTCTTGCCAATTTTCAGTACCTATCCCATCTTTCAAATGGCAACCGATACATAATTGATTATAAATAGCTTTACCTTTATCAATTCGCTCAATGCCATACCAACGCTGAGTTTGCTTATTTTGATGTATAACATCAGGCACTTGGAACAGATCTTTTGCTTTTTTTGCAGCCAAAGTTGACTGATACTGTTTATACTTAGTTTGCAATTCAGTATTTAACTCGCTTGGTTGAGCACTACATAAAGAAGCAACTATATAACTTAGAACTGATACTAAAGTTAGCTTGGTTAATCTCATTTTTTATACTCATTTATAATACAACACCATTGTAACGATAATTTATGTATAAAACTCAAACATACCCCACACACTTCATTGATAACCAGTTATTTATTTATAATTTTCATACCTGTCAAAGGGGCTATAATACTCAGCCATTTTGCTAGAATCGACTTGCCGATGTGAATAGTCTTGTTCCCTTTTTTTACACGGTAAACTATTTGCTTTGCCGCCTGTGAAGCCGACATTGGGGAAATATTATCTGGCAAGCTGCCTTTATGAAATTGCGTATTAATCAAAGGCAATAAAACTTCTATTACATCAACTTTAAGTAAGGCACACTCCCACTGCAAACTTTGTGTATAAGAATGAAGCGCTGCTTTAGCAGCACTATAAAATGCTTGCTGAGCCTTTGGTAAATACACCAATCCAGTTGTGATATTGATTATCATGGCATGAGGTCGTTTTTTGAAATAGTCCAATATTTCAGAACACAACATAACCGGTGCTGTAAAATTTAATAGCATATCCTGATGCATGGATTCCACTAAATTAATAGGATCGAGTAACTGCGTAACATGCTTTGCACCAGCATTGTTAATCAAACAGTCAAATGAAGGGTGCTCATTAATAACATGATTTAACATTTTTTTACGCTGCACTGTATCCGTAATATCACAGCAATATATAATTAATTTTGGGCACATTTTTTTAGCACGATTCAATTTCACCTCATTCCTTGCACAAATTATCACTGTATTTTGTTCACATAATATTTTAGCTAAAGCGAACCCAACCCCTTCGCTGCCACCAGTAATTAGAATTGTTTTATCAACTAATCTAGTTGATTCTTTGATTGCATTCATAATACACCCTAATAAATTGATAATGACTCAATACTAAACGAACAGCATTCAAAAGCATTAACCCGTGTTAAGCACATTAAAAAAGCATCCTCCCTTATTTAATCAAATCAAATCAAATGCTGAGTCATCAATCAACGGTTACGCAAAACACACAAAAATTTACAACGAATTAAACATGTTGATACTACCTTTAACATACATCGGTCGAATTTCGAGTTATATATGTTCAAAAACCAAGTGAGGCATTTTTCAAAAAGTATACAATTATTCAGCCTATTGATTTTAGGTTTTATAAGTACATCAATTGCTTGGGCTGATGCCTCTGATAGCTGTAATGATGTTTTTACAGATGCAGTCGGTGCATCCAGTAATAATGGCACCATAGAAATCGGCTACCAAAGTGTAATCTATAACAATCCTGACACTACATTAAATGGCAGCTCAATCATTTATAACGCCTATCAATCCCCAAAAACTTGTGACTCTGATTTTTGCTCAGCAACGGGTTCTCCTTTTACTCCTTTTACCTTACCTACTTTTCAAACCCAAACTGGTGGTGCTGATTATTACGTCGCTTATCAGTCGCAAATGAGTTTTGACGGCTCTGTTACTGATATTAAAAGCATTGGAATGGACTCTGAAGGGCAATTAGATATGGCTGCACCCTCAGGTGGTGTTTACAAAATTGAATCCTTAACATTTGGGGATCGTGGTACCGTTAATTTCGCCGCTGGTGATTATTATGTCGAAACTCTAGCCACCACTTCAAACATGGCATTTAATGTTATTGGAAGCGGCACAGTAAGAATATTTGTAAAAAATTACGCCTATATTCAATCTTACGCTGATTTTAATTCACCAAGTGGACTTGAAGGTGATACAGGTAAATTAATTTTTGTTTTTTATAATGGTGTATTTTTTAATAGCGGTTCAACATTTTCGGGTTACATGTATGTGCAAGGAAAATTCGAATCTCAATCTACTAATGAATTTTGGGGCAGTATTGCCGCAGATGAAATATGGACATCAAGTACCGTCACATTAAATTATAGAGACCCATTATTAGCACCTACCTCTCCGAGTTTTACTGATATCTGTACTTTAACTGGAGGTGGCGGTGCACCAAGCATTGATCACTTTAATATCAGCTTTGCACCCACAGGGTCGACTTGTCCGGGGTTTGCCAGCGAAATTACTATCAGAGCACTTGATGCATCCAATGCGATAATTACCGATTATGTTGGCAGCATTGATTTAAGTGTTTCAAGCGCACACGGAACCTGGAGCATTAATAATGCTGACGGAACACTTACTGACAGCACCGATGATGATGGCCTTGCTAGTTACACATTTGTCGCCTCCGATCTAGGAGAGATTGTCCTTGATTTAGAAAACACCCACGCAGATACCAGCATCATTACTGTTGAAGACAGTGCAGCATCAGTTAGTACCGACAGCAGCGATATTAGTTTTGCCGATAACGTATTTTTAGTAGAGCCTGATGCATTACAAATTGCAGGCAAACCATTGGGTGTGAAAGTTACCCTGATATTAACGGATGCAAGTAGTAATCAATGTGGTATTGCAACAGATTACAATCAAGTACAAATCAAATCTTGGTACGACCCTATTGTTTTATTAACGGGAAATAACGCACCTAAATTAAACAATGTGAAGCTAAAAAGTAATGAGCCAAACTCATTTAATGAGACTTTTAACTTTGTTAATGGTATTGCCAATATCACATTGACTAATGATGATGTTGGCCAATTTGAATTTTATGTATTGGACGAAATTTCACAATATAAAAATGATAAATTTGGTGCACCATTAAGAATTGAAGGTCAATCACCCACTATAACTTTACGCCCATTTGCCTTGGCTATGGATGTTGCTAACGATGCAGATGCAGCAAATAGCTTAGCTGCAGATGCCAATGGCTCTATTTTTAAAGCTGTAGATGAAAACTTTACCCTTACTGTCACACCCGTTTTATGGGACAGCGCAGATGATATCAACAATGACGGAATAGTTGATGTAGGCGCAGACCTAAGTGATAACGATGTGATCCCCAATTTTAATTCAACCAATGAAGCCATAGAAATTACGGTTTCAAATTTGCTACCTGCAGGCGGAGTCACTGGAACATTATCTGGCACAACTTCAAGCAGCGATTATTCAAGTAATAGTCATGATTATGTTTTAAGTTATTCAGAAGCAGGTATTGTGTCATTAAGCGCACAAATTACTAACAACGGATTTTTAAACAGTGGCGTGGATGCATTAACCACTTTAAATACTGTGGGCCGATTCATTCCAGATCATTTCAGCGTCAGTTTAAACGCTGTCAATTTAGTTGACGGATTTAATGCTTGCGGCATTACTTATCAAGGACAAGAATTAGCTTTAGATACAACATTAGATTTTACGTTTAACGCATTAAACGCTTCTGGCTTACCTGTATTAAATTACGCAGGGGATTTTAATAAATTTGACACTGCAAGTTTTTTACCCACATTAAACAGGACCGCCACCACTAGCACACTGGGTACCGCTCCAAATATTTCATGGCTTGCACCTTCTATTTCAGATGAAACCAATTTTGACGGTGATTGGGTTATTTCAATTGAAGTCGACTCCATTGAGTTTCCAAAATCAAACAGTTCACCATTAACAAGCGATTTACCTTTTTCTGCAGAATTATACGCACAGGTTTCAAGCGCCCTATTAACGGACTCTGATGATGTTTGTTTTGATACAGGCTCTGGATGTTCAAATTTCGAGTCCAACGATATTACCGGAGCTACCATTATTTATGGCGTAGTATTTTTACAAAACCAAATTAAATCAGAATTAATGGATGCAACCTTACCTGTTAAGCTAAAAATATGGGCTACTCAAAATAATTTAACGGATTTTTACACGATAACCAGTGATAGTTGCAGCATATTTAATCTTACTGATTTTGAATTTTTATCCTGTACGGAACAGTCTGGGACTTGGTGTGACGCAACTTATCAAAATACGTTTGCAGCGCCTCATAGTTTTTCTGGAGTAACATCAGGAGAAGCAAATGCCACTATTGATGGCCCTGGTGAAAACAACACAGGCCGCTTACAAGTTAAACTCAATGTCCCATCCTACTTGCAATTTGATTACTTAGGCATAGGTGTCGATTCACCAACATCCACAATTGATTTTGGAATCAACAACAATCAGGACTCCATTATTTATACTCAAGATCAATATAGATAGTACTTCACTAAAAAATCAATGTGACGTTAACAAAACATCACATTGATTAATAAATATTTGATAAATAATAGCTATAGTAAAATAAAGACCATAAAAAATTATGAAGCCATACATGACTTAAACACTCATATTTTTTAAATACCATCACTACTATGAGTATTTACACAGGTGCAATACAACACCAGAAGCGATATTGTAATAGGTAAAATGAAATATGTTCGGATTCAAAAAAAACAACGACAAAATAACAAAATTTTATGAACTCACCACGCAACTTTCTTATGCGGGCGACATCTCGCAATTGTCTTATTTAGCTATTGACTACGCCTTAAATAATTTAGGCTTTGATCGATTAGGGGTGCTTTTATATGACAAGCAAAATGACAAACTAAAAGGCACTTGGGGCACAGATCGTGATGGCGTATTAAGAAACGAAGAAGATTTAAGCATTGAAATAAGCTATGACCATCGTATTCAAATGGATGCTGATAAATACAAAGGCATCATTGATGTTCAAGAAGACCGAAAATTATACGACGGAACAGAATGTGTAGGAAAAGGATGGCATGCAAGCATAGTTATTTTTCATAAAAATGAATGTCAGGGATGGATATTTTCAGATAATTTAATTTCGCAAAAACCCATTACTGATGAATTACTCGAAACCTTAAAATTGTTTGGTGCAATCGTTAGCCAGTTACTAGTGCGCATTCAATCCCAAAAACAATTTTCTGAAATAAATTTAGATTTAGAAAATCAAAATTCATTTTTAGAAAAAACAATGGAAAAACTTTCTTATGCACAAGATCAAATCATAGAAAGTGAAAAACTGTCAGCGTTAGGAAGATTAGTGCAAGGCATTTCGGAAGAATTAGCAGACCCTTTGACAGACTCATTAAATGCAACAACAGAATTCAAAACGATAGTGGACAGTTTCTTTACCAAACAACTAGAAGGAAATTTAAGTGATAGCGACATGCGAGATTTTCATCAATCTGTAGGAACTTTATTTAATAAAATAAATAAAAACCAAAGTAAAGCTTCTCGCTTATTAGGTCAATTCCAAACCATTGCATCTAATCAAACAGATGATTCCATTAGAGAAGTTGAAATCGATACCGTTATACCTGATTTAATAGACAACATAAAACAAGTAAACAAAGCGCTTCAACACGAATTTATAGTTGTAAGCGAAACTGAAGTAAAAGCAAAATTACAAATAAGTTTATTAACTCAAGTCTTTAATCAGCTTGTAACGAATTCTTTACAGCATGGATTTCCAGGGCTTGACACTGGCATTATAAAAATACTCATCACAACCGACAGAAATAACAAAAGATTGATCATTCAATATTCAGATAACGGAAAAGGAGACTCAACTAATTTAGAAAATTTATATGATCCATTTTCACAAACTCAAAGCAAAAAAGGTTTAGGACTTGGTACTTTCATTATCTACAATTTAATTGTACAAAGAATGAATGGATTTATTGAGGCAACTAACCAAGAAGGTGGTGGATTACACTATAAAATCACCATTCCAATTGATCCAACATAAAACAAGCCTCACCTAAATTACAATTTTACAAAATATGCAACTATACAGATCAAAAGCAATAACACATTATGCATTAAGTACATACAAATGATGATTAAAAAAATCGTGAATATTTTATTATTTAGAACACATATTAAATTAAAAAAAATTAATAAATATAGAAACGTTGCAATAACAATATCATTCAAAAGTAAATGAATTTAAAAAAACCGAGTTGGTCAGCATTACTCGCTTTACTATCTAATTCAATTAATTGGTTTTGTAGATATTCTCTAATTATATATTAAATGGCATTACCAATCGTTTCTACGAAATTATTTTTCATACAATTAACAACGCATCAAAATATACTTTTAAGTCAATGATAAATTATAAAAAAATCATGCACACTAACATCTCTTTATTAAACACAATTCATACTTATTAAAATTAGACAATCATCATCTCACACTTCATATGAGCATAAGAGACAACCCTACAGAAAGTAGATATTAGAGCAATATCTGGAACAAATTTCCTAGGGCGCGGTAGATTTTTTCGCGACTCACTAACTTTCCCACTTATTCCTCTAACGACTTAACATTCTGCACAATAGCCAGTATCAGCAAACACAAAGCCAACCCCATTAAATGAATTTGATAGACATTCACAAAATACTGAATCTCGATTCCCTGTCCTGTTAATGCTGAAGGAAACACCAATGCAACCACACTTAATATTGCAGGCAGCAACGGTGTACAACATAACAAAGGACTAATAAAACCAATTAAAAAGCCACCACTTGCTGGCGCAGTTTTACAGTGTTTTTTATTACGCATTAAATACACCCACAAATTCACCAGCACTGCTTCAAAACTTGCAAACACAATCGACAATAATAAAATTTTAATACTGATATTTTTAAACGACTCAATACCAATTTCTCCACCAATCACTTCTGATGGAAAAATCAACAAATGCAAAAATAACATTAAGCCAAATACAACCATGCTAATTTTTTGAGTTGCAGACGAATCAATTGTCAATACAAATGCGAATTGCAATCTTTTAATAAATCGTTTTAACACACTGTCATTTGTCGTCATGTTTTTCTCAATCGGTCTATTTATATTATCCTACATTAATAGAGTTTAAATTCTTTCTTTAATTACAGCTGTTTATTGTTATTTTTTAACATAAATATCAAACCTACAACCTGCAATATCTATAAGCAATTTCTCATCTATTCTTAGCATTCTTGCGTATAACATCAAAACCTTAAAACCTACCTTAAAACCGAACCGCTGGGACTTTAAAAATGACTACTCACTCCACCGCGCCAAAACCCTCTATATTTCGACGATTTTTACCACTTTGGCTAATCCTTATTGCATTAGCAATCATCACAGTAGTTGCTAAAACCGGTGGAAAACCACCAGTGGCACAGGTAAGTGCTGACAAACCCAATCAAGCCGCTTATGTCACAACCGCCACCATTAAACCGGGCAGCTATGCTCCCAGCTTAAGCCTCTATGGTACGCTAAAGGCCGATAACCAAGTAAACGTCATTGCAAAAGCATCTGGCAAGGTAAGTTCCGTCAATGTAAAAAATGCCCAGCGCGTTAATAAAGGCGATGTGTTACTCACAATAGAAAATGCTGACTTACAATTTCAACTGGATGCAGCGCGAGCAAATTTAGATGACATTCAAGCTAAAATCGATGCACAAAACATTCAGTACAAAAGTGATGTAAACGCATTAAAAATTGAACAATCATTATTAGACATCAACGAAAAATCATTATCTCGCCAACAAGCGTTAGTAAAAGACGGGTTAGCCTCACAAAGTGATTTAGAAAGTGCGCAACGCGCCTTACAAAGTCAAAAACTTCAATTAAACAATCGTGAATTAACTGTTGAAAAACATGCTTCGACAATCAACCAATTAAATGCTTCAAAAAAACAAATTCAATCTACGTTTAATCAACTACAAAACAGCGTAAATGATTTGACGATTAAAGCGGATTTTTCTGGCGTGGTTAACCAATTAAATATCAAAACATTTGAAGAAGTCAGTCTAAACCAATCACTATTAACATTGGTGAACCAGTCGGCTTTATTAGTTGAAACTTATGCAGCTGTTAACTCATTGTCTTTTGCAGATTTAAACATTGGCTCAACCGCTATTGGTAAAATTGATGATATAAAAATCAACTTAACGTTAACAAGCTTTGACCAAGTAGCAAAACAAGGGGCAATTAAATTAACCTTTAGCGCTATGAATCAAACAGACTTAGCGGTAAATCGCTATATGAATGTCCAACTTCCTTTAAAAAGCATTGATAATATTTATTCAGTGCCAGTACATACTGTTTACTCAAACAATAGAATTTATGCAGTGTTAAATGACAAATTAAACAGAATTAATATTGAAGTGTTGGGTAAACAAGACAACAATTTATTAATTAAAATTATTAATTCAGATTCAATAACAACGTCTGAATTTAATTTATTAACCACTCGATTAAATGATGCAATTAACGGCCTTGAAGTCAACGTTGTTGAATCTAAATAAAATTAATCGAGCTGAGGAAATAAAAAAATGAAATCATTAATAGAAAGTTTTGCAAGACATCGCATCGCATCCAACATTGTAATGTTTGTGATTATTCTAGGTGGCTTATGGTCATTAAACAGAATCAATACACAGTTTTTACCCGACTTTGAATTAAAATTAGTCAATGCAGTTTCCGTTTGGAGTGGCGCTAATGTTGAGGACATGCAATCGTCCATAGCAGAACCTGCAGAACGAGCGATTCTTGCGATTACTGAAGTAGACTCAGTCAACACAACCGTAAGAGAAGGCTACGCAAATTTAAATGTGACACTTAAAGAATACGTAGACGATGTTGATCAAGCCATGAGCGACATTCAAAATGCGGTAGATTCCATTAGCCTACCTGAAGGCGCTGAAGAATTTACTGTTGAACAATTTACTTTTTTTGATCCCGTAGCCAATGTTATTTTATATGGCGATTTGACCTTAGAAGAACTGCAAATACTTTCAGAAAAAACTGAAAAAAGTTTACGTAACGCAGGCATCAGTAAGTTAGATGTATCGGGCTTACCAGAAAAACAATTAAATATAGAGTTAAGCATTGAACAGTCTCTTGATCGTAATCAAAGTGCACAACAATTAGGTAATTTATTACGCGCACAAAACAGCAACACACCTGCTGGCCAAATTGAAAGCAATAACAGTACGGCCCCATCTATACAAACACAATTACGTTTTTCAGAACAAAGTAGCGAGATTCAAAACTTAAGTGACGCGTCTATTTCATTAAATGAATTAAAATTTAATTTAACAGATTTAGCCGACTTAACTTATGAATTTAATAACGACGAACAAACTATTTTCTATAAAGGCCAACGTGCGGTTATTTTAAGTTTAAGCCGCGCTAAAAACGAAGACACATTAGAAGTGGCCGACCGTTTAATTCAATGGGAAAAAGACTACACCCAAACATTACCGCAATCCGTTAATTTAAAAGTGTATAACGAAAACTGGAAATTCGTAAAAAGCCGAATCTCAATCATTGTTAACAATGGCTTAGGCGGCATGGCGTTAGTGTTAATCATTTTGTTTATATTCTTAAATTCACGTTTAGCTTGGTGGGTAGCAGCGGGTATTCCAATTAGTTTCTTGGGTGCGTTGATTGTGATGGATTTTTCCGGCACCAGCATCAACATGATTTCACTGTTTGGTTTTTTGATTGCGCTGGGTATCATTGTTGATGACGCCATTGTGGTCTCAGAGGACACCTACGCCGAAATAGAAAAAGGCGCGACACCAGAAGACGCCGCTGTAACCGCAGCACATAGAATGTTGCCAGCGATTATTGCAAGTAGCATCACCACAATTGCTGCATTTTTACCATTATTGTTAGTAGGTGGCCAAGCAGGCACGTTTACTAAAAGTGTACCGTTGGTTGTGATCTTTGCCATTGTTGCTTCATTAATAGAATGTTTCATTATTTTACCGGGTCATTTAGCTCACAGTTTAAAAGCAAAAAAAGACAAAAAAGAAAATAAATACCGTAAGTGGATTAACGACAAAATCGATTACGTACGTGAAAATCCTTACAGAAAATTAGTCAGACTTGCGATTAATAACCGCCGTGCTTTATATGTGATTATCGTTTCATTATTTATTTTGTCTATTACTATGGTAACCAGCGGTCGAGTTAAATTTGTATTCTTCCCTGCTATTGCGTCACCACAAATTGAATTAGAAGTTGAGTTTTCACAAGACAGTCCAGCGTATTTATTATCAGACTACTTAGATAAAAACGAACAAATAATTTTAAATATTGAAAAAGAATCAGGCGTAAGTTTTGTACAATCGGTAATTAAAAATGTAGCCACTGGTGACGCGCATTCAGGTTCTATATTTGTAGAGCTAGACAGCAGCACCGATCGCGCGTTAAGTAACGATCAAATATTAACTAAATGGCGTGAAAATTTAGAATTTTACCCAGGTTTGTTATCGGTTAAATTTAAAGAAGGTCAACAAGGCCCAAGCACAAACAGCGTATCGTTTAGGCTTTCAGGTGACGACTTAACTGAATTAAAAGCAGCGTCAAACTGGCTACAAAACCAAATGGCAACCTTAGGCACCGTGGTAGAAATTACCGACAACCTACCGTTAGGCGCAGAACAAATCATTTTATCTATTAACAGCGAAGGTGTGGCTGCGGGACTAACCGTTCAATCGTTATCACAACAAATCAACACCATAACTGGCACAACAACCGTACAAGAGTTACAGCATTTAAATGACGACTTAAAAGTACAAATTGGATACAACAACTCGTTTACCCATTGGCAGGATATTAAAAATATTCCGATTCAATTAAACGATGGAAGCTATCGCCCAATTGGTGCCTTTTTAGATGTCCAATACTCAAGAGCCATTGAACAACTCAACCGAGTAGACGGCGAGTTAGCAGTAGTAGTCAGCGCAAAACGTGCAGATCGTAATGTGAATTTAAACGAAGTGAACAAATACGTCACCGACACTTATATTCCACAATTATTGCAACAGTTTAATGTAAACGTAAACCTAGAAGGCGACGCAGCTGGACAGGCATCGTTTTTAGTAGACGTACAGTTTGGCGCATTAATTGGTATGTTCTTAATCTTTGGTGTACTGGCTTGGGTATTTGAAAGTTATGCATGGCCGGTAGCGGTAATGGCTGCGATACCACTTGGTTTAACTGGCGCAATCTTTGGTCATTATTTCATGGGTCTAGAATTATCAGCATTATCAATCTACGGATTATTTGGCCTAAGCGGAATTGTGATCAATGACTCGATTGTATTAGTGAGCTACTACAAACGTTTAAGGGAAGAAGGGGTTGCGATTTACCAAGCGATTGAAGAAGCAGCCGTAAGACGTTTTCGCCCTGTAGTACTGACATCGATGACAACCTGTGGTGGTTTAACCCCACTATTATTTGAATCGGCTTTTGATGCACAATTTTTAATCCCAATGGCAGCAGGTTTAGTATTTGGTTTAGCCTATGCAACTATTTTGATACTGTTATTTGTGCCAGCTTTGTTGGTGAGTATTGAGAAAAGACGTGGGGTTAATAAGGCCGAACTAAATAAAGAGCTTAATGAAGCTTTGTTAGCTGTTTAGTTTTTAGGACTCGTAAAGCCTTGGTGATGACTTTGTTGTTGCTGGGGCTTTTTATATAATTGATATTTACTAAAATACCTCCCCCACCCTCCTCAAAACAATTGAATTTTCAATCGGCTTTATTTTTTAAATATAATTAGTCAGAGTACAGCTCTTTCCTTTTATAGACCTCTATCGATTTCGACGGTATAGTTGTTTATTATAATATTCAAATAACACTACTGTTACCCTATTTTTTATTTGCAGTATATATAGCTGTTTTTAAGGTGATTTTATGATTATCGTTGCTCCAAAAGTAATTGCAGAAATTAATTTAAGCCACTCAATATATAAATCTTCGTTAAATTCCTTAATTTCCATCTATCAAGATAGCGAAAGAAACAGGGAGTTCAGAATAAGTGAAATTCACGAATTAATTGAGAAATGGAGTGAAGATAATCAAAAGTTAGAATCCGAGGGTTACATACCTTTTTGTGAAGAAACTTTTGATGATTTAAATCATTATCAATACCATGTCGATTATTTATTAATGAATTCACTATTTTTATCGGCTTTTTCTATGTTTGAAAACCACATGAAGAGAATAACGAATTGCTTTTCATCCTCAGAAAAAAATTTGATAAAACCAAATGACATCAAGGGAAGTGGTGAGATAGACACTTTCAGAAAATACATACACTTAGTGATAAACCTTGATTCTGCTAATTGCGACAAACATCAATGGAAAAATATCTTATCTTATAAAGCAATAAGAAATGCTGTAGTACATAACTCTTCAATTTTAAACAAAAACAAGAAAACTCAACTTAATAAAGTGATTGGCTATGATTTACTCAAAAAACACAATATTTGGTTTCGAGGTGACATATTATATTTCCGATTAAAAAACATTGATTTTTTAATTGATTTTATAGAATTAACCACCCAATATACTAGAAATATAATTGATGAATATCAATTGAAGAATAAGCCATAATAAAAAAGGTTCATGGGTATGGGTGTTTTGCTCTGTATCGCCATATGAATTTTGGGAAATATAACCTTCATGAGTTATCACTACTTCTATGTAATAAATTTTTAATATTTTGATCCATTAATTTACAAAAAATCAGGGTCCAAAAAATCAGCAAAAAATCAGGGTCAAATCTTGACTTCATACTTCACGATCTTCGAAGTGATGTCTGAAGTCAAATAGAGTAGAAGACAGCCACATCTAAAAAAACATGACAGCCTCCCCTCATCAAACCGTACGTGCGGTTCTCCCGCATACGGCTTTCCGATATCCTTCTTCTCAAGCATGCACAACTTTCCAACGCGGTTTTACTGGTGGCTGATACAACCCTAAATAACCGTACAAATACTGCCTTGGAAATTTATGATAACTCGCCCCTCTATTTCTCACCTTGTGTCTGTACCTTAGTTGGTGTCGCAGACTTTCTTCCATATAGTATCGGATCTTCTTTATTTTTCGATGACCGTAACCATAATAAAAATAATTGCACCAGCCTCTGACTGTTGCATTTAATTGTCTAACCACTTCATTTATCGGTACTGGATTCATCGCTCTTCGAGTGTAAAATTTAATCTTCTCACTTACTTTTTTCATCGATTTCTGTGACGGCTCAACCATCGGGAATACTTTTCCTGATTGTTTGCTTTTTGCCATTGAAATTTCAAAACCTAGAAAATTAAACTTCTCTTTTAGCGAATCTACCACTTCAGTTTTGTCTCCATTAAGTTGTAAATCTAATTTACCCAAAACTTGTGTTAACACTTTATATGATGCATCTGTTTCATTTTTACAAAGAATCACTAAATCGTCAGCGTATCGGACTATTTTCGCTTTTAATTTAAATGCTAAATTGTGTTTGTCCCATATTCTATCCAATACATCCAGATAGATATTGGCCAATAATGGCGAGATAACACCACCTTGAGGTGTGCCTAATTTACTTTTCTTACCACCTGCAATAACCGTTTGTTTTCCGCTCTTTTCTACTTTGATCACCACCGACTTTAACCATTGATTTAATAACGCTAATACTTTCTTATCAGAAACTCTCAGCGATACTAACTTCATGAGCTTAACGTGCGCGATGGTATCAAAGTATTTCGACAGGTCAGCATCAATCACTTGTGTATGTCCCGATCTTAACGATTGAGTAATACTGTTCATGGCTTGATGAGCCGATCGATTAGGACGAAATCCGTAACTGTTATTACTGAAGCCCGATTCAAAAATTGGTTCAATGACAATTTTAACAGCCATTTGGATGATTCGATCTTCAATATTCGGGATACCCAACGGACGAGTTTCGCCATTACCTTTCGGTATGTCGACACGTTTAATTGGACTGGATTGATAGGAATTAAATTTAAGCTTAGATTGTAAAATATTTAAGTAACGCCACTTTGATATTTCTCGTTCTATTGTTTCAAATGTCACCCGATCTAAACCAGGTTTGCCATTGTTTTTCTTAACAAGTTCGTAAGCATATTGCAGGACATCCAAACGATAAACCTTGTCATAGATTGAATAAAAGCAAAATGTGGATTGTTGTTTGGCTTTTTGAAATAGTTTCCTCTGAAGGTCACCGACTCGTTTTTTCAAACTGGAAGATGTTAATAGCATAATGCAATCATCTGAGCCTTTTCCTCTTTGGTTACATGAATAAAGTAGAGCCACTTCCCTTGGGTGTCGTTATGTTGTCGCTCACCCTCAAACGGTACTATTAGCCCCTCTGACTTCCAATAAAGCCCGTCATCATTTCGCTCTTCGCTTATAAATGACCGTTGATTCTGCAAAAATCACCTTATTGGATCTCCCGTCCTGCACAATGTATCTTCCACCACATACCACTCTTATAACCCCGAAGGACTCTTTCGTTCATGCTCATTAAACATGTTTGTGACTGTCTAAAAAAAAGACAGATCAGAAATCATATTTTTGATTGAAAGATGACAGCTTTCCCCTTCAAAACAGAGAGTCAGCGTCCTTATTTAGTTAACGAGGCTAAACAGATTCACTTGCGTTGCGGTCTGCGGTTTTGCCTTTGAAAAACTTACAGCATCCAATTACTTGAACACTGCTTTTCAGTGCTACCTAGGTGAATGAGTAATTCCTAGGACAGGACTTTAACCTGCTAGATATATTGCCGGTAACGGCGTACGTTTTGACCCCATTTCTTTTTGACCCCATTTCTTTCCTGCATAAAGAAACTGTCCCAGGTATTTTCTAACGGACAAAGAATACGATCTTTACCCACTCTTCGGACACTTACCTGCTTTATGTCATCATCAAAACGCATTTGCGCAGGTAACCGCACTGCTTGGGTTCGATTGTTTGTAAAAATACTGCCTTTAGCCATGATGGTTCCGCCTATCTGTTGTTGCAACACAATTGCTATATTCACCAAGTATGTACATTATTTCGAACTTGTTCCATTTATTCTTGTACATCATGAATATTGGCGGTTGATGAGCATGGATTGTGAGGTGACCATAATGATTTGTTGGTTTTTTTATGGCGGCTTGATTAGTCCTGATTTTGAAATTTTGTACAAAAAAAGGCTAATCTTTTTGGGATTAGCCTAAGTTTTACTTTGGGTGTCTGAGTTAGTTTCATTTTACTATTTTGCAGTATGCCTACCTATCTGATTCTTAAGTTTTCAGACACCCATGTTTCTTGTTATTTTTACTTTTTACAATTTCCATAATATTTAATAATTGAATCGTTATATTCTGCCTTGAGGCAAACAATTTTCCATTGCTTTGATTTAGTCGCGACAACATTTACATTCACATATCCTTTTTCACTTGTAGCTGTGTAGTATAGGTCAGCATCACCTTTTAAATTATTATATTGAATACTGCCAAGAACCATACCCGTGCTAAAACTGTTACCAATATTGTCCTTAAACTCTGGTGATGCTTCTAATAATTGTAATGACAATAAATAAGGGGCAGATTTCTTAAATAATAATAAAATAATAAAAAAGATCAGGGTAATAAATATTAAAATGATTGGAATTATAAACAAACTCGCAATATTCCATTTACGTTGAGATTTAAAAAATGCGTTCTCATTTTCCCATTTTTTATTTTCCCAAGCCCATTTATTTCCATGCTTTCCAAGCATAAACATATAATATATTCCATAAAATGGAATAAATATCTTAAAAGCGCTATACGTGTTATTGCTCAGCCCCCAAATCCAATTAAAGCAAAACGCGCCCCAATTCCATTGATCAAATCTACTTTTATCTTGTTGCGTTGTCATTCGTATACTCCTCAGTCAATGACCTTAATACACTAGTATTATTCTTCAATTTAATAGCTAAGTCGTCTGCCTGCTTTTCATTACCTAGTATTCTAAGAACTTTAATTTTATAAGCGATATGTGGGAAATCAAAATATGAAAAAGCAGGTTCACCTCTTTTTTCTCTTTTTTTATTGTATCCGTCAATAATAAGATCAATTGCATCGTATCTTATTAAGGCTTTTTGATAGTATTCAAGTTCAAACTCTAAATCCATTATCGCAATATTATCATTTATATTATTTTCACGTAAATATAAAACGGCCTTATTATATAGCGTCTCTAAGTCTCCTTTATCTACGTTTTCACCGTAATTCTTCATTTGAAGATCAGCCATTTTAGAATATATTAAGGATGCTTTTTTATTTAAAAAGTAGGCCTTAATTATATATTTATAAGCTTCTGAAAGATTGTCATATTCATAATACAAAGACGATAATTCATACTCAAACCTTCCGTCTTTATTTGCGTATTCAGAAGCTTCTTTTTCAAAATAATCAATGCCACTTTGTGGTGATTCAACCTCGGCAATTCTAATTGCTTCAATATTAATATTTAGAAAATCAACATTGATATCCCAGTTTGCTAATGATAAATTGGAAATTAACATTAACAAACCTACTATTAACTTTTTCATAATTTAACCTTCTTAATAATTATTGAAGTGCTTATTCTCAAAATAGTCATTCAAACCTTGCTCATATTTATTAATTTTATCAACTGCATCATTAATTGGTTTTACTACTGGTGTAATTGCTTTTTCATTTATTTTATCAGAAATAATTTTCAATTGCTCCACTGTACCTTCCTCAAGACCTGCCTCTATACCAACTTTTGCATATAGTCCAATTAATGCAGTCAACCCCAAGCCACCATATAGTTTTACTTTATTTTTTCCAACTTCAGTGCCACCTTCTGCTTTCGCACCGATACCAATAAAATTCGCATCCCCACCTGGACGATTATCCAGACACACATAGTTATTAAAACAAAAAATAACAAATATTCATAAAAATTAACGAAAGAACAAATAAATTCTTGGACTTATTCTGTGTGTCAGCATTAATGGTGGCATTAATGAGCGGTATTGGATTAAAAGGATCATAATTATTAGAGAAATCAGGGTCAAATATCGACTTCATACTTCACGATCTTCGAACTGATGTCGAAGTCAAGTTTTGATTAACCCCTACTTATCATTTTCTAAACGGACTAAAAATTTGGATATTGGGATCGCGCCCACCTCCAACCATTTTAGTGACGTGATATTCTAGGTTACCAGAGTCGGGCCCACCATAAACCAATTTGAGTTTGGCGAACACTACCCTCGTTTTGTTTTTTTCCACTTACATGATGTATTATGCATTCAATAATCCAAGTATCTTCCACATAGAAAAAGAGAAATAAAATGAAGAAATCAAATAGCAATGTCATTCCAATTGAGCCTGACACTCAAAAAGCATTAGAAGAAGTATTAAAATCTGGCGGCTCTGCCAAGGTGATGTTAGAAGGTAATGATACTGTATTTCTAATGACCAAGGCAGAGAAAGGTAATGATTACGATCTAACTCAAGTCACGGTTGAATTTTCAAACGAAGACATGCGCAGTGCTTTAGAAAAAATAAAACTGCAGATTAAGTAAAAACCCAGGATGTAGAGTAGGATTTTTTAAATCATTCTAGTCTCAAATTATGTATTTTTTGAAGTGTGATAATTTATGAGTTCGTTTTCATCAAAAGAATATTGCAAACCAAATTTTGATTCAACCGGGTGGGTTCTATTTTTATTAATTGCGACAAACTCACTATTATTACTTAATAAACCTCATTTTATTTCTTTCTTAATAGCCTTACATTATTTAAGAAGAAAATCCCCTGACTTTCATGAAAAATGTAAAATAACACTCAACGATAAAACATTTAAATATGAAATATTGAATTCAGATTACTCCACCACTATTGAATATCAAAAAGTGAATAAGGTAGTATCCTTTCAAGAAAGAGGCATTACTTTTGTTCGAATAGCTATGGAAAACAACTTTGAACTTACTTGTACAAATTTGAACAATAGTGAAGAGTTCATTAGATTAATTCTTATTCAAGCTGATTTATCATTCAATTAATTTACAATGTTCCAGTATCTATGTGTTAGACGCAACTCTTAAAAAAGGCAATATAATGAAAATAAACCGTTTATTAACAAATGTCTGCTCACAAAATTTGGAAGCATCCAAACAGTTTTATACTTCTTTGTTCAGCTTTAACGTTGATTACGACAGTGATTGGTTTGTGCATCTGATATCAGAAGGCAGAGAACTTGAATTAGGCATCATTGCTCAAGATCATGCTGTAGTTCCAGATCAAGTTAAAGGAAAAATTTTGGGAGTATACTTAACATTTGTTGTTGAAAACGTGGACAGTTGTTTCGAGCTATCTCAAAAATTAGGTTACGAAATTATTCAACAGCCTGAAATGACACCTTACGGTCAAAAACGTATGCTGCTTGTTGCACCTGAAGGCACTGTTTGTGATGTGTCTTCGCCAAGTTAGAAATGCATTTTTTGAAAAACGATATGATTTTTATGAAGGTTTAATCCCTTTTAGATGATAATGTAAGTCAAGAATTACTAAAGATTTACTAAGTCATCCATACCAATCCACTCTAAATGCCAAATCAATAACTTCAACTTGGCGATTATTGAATAAATAATCGCCATTTTCTATTTTAGATATAACATTTTACACAGATTCACAACACTGTGGATGTCTTAGTAAGATCGTCTTCAATTAACTTTCAATTCTTTCTTTAATTTAATATTACAACTGCTTTTAACAATTGGAGAATAATACAAACCAGAATCATCACAGTCTAAAGGATTGAATGTGATATTAAAATTTCTAATTACACCATTTTCCAAGCTAACTTGAGACATATATTTAACATTATTATTTCTCATATCTAACTCCTCAAGTGAGGTAAATTTATAAAACCAATCTACATCAGATATTGAGTTATTTTTAATATTCAATGATTTCACAGACTCGTAGGATCCAAATTCAGGTAATTTTTCTAAATTCAAATCAATTAAAGACACGACTTGCAATGCATGCTGATTCTTTAAAAAATCAAGCTCATTCAACTGTGAATTTCGTATTTTTAAATTCGTCAATTGAAATATAGAATTATTTAACCCATCTACGTTCACAATTTTAGAATTTATAATAATTAAATCCGTTAGGTTATAAAAATTAGATATCAACTTCACATCTAATTCTTCAATGTTTCTTAAATCTAATTGTTTTATATTTTTAAAATCTTTTAGAAAACTTAAATCTGCAGATGAATCTCTAAGTGTAAAAAAATTAAGATTTGTAAATCTTGCTAATGGAGATGTATCTATATTTTCTAACCAATTGCATTCAATTGAGGTAACTTTATCAATTATTACCACCTCGCCATTGTAATTAATGGTGCAATATTCAAAAATCGGAAAATCAGAAAGTAACTCATCATTTTCAAATTTTATGGGTTTGATTAATTCAAAATCACCAAGTAATTCTGTATCTGATGAGCATTTTTCATAATCTGAGTCGTATCCATTTTCTTCATAAATAATATTCAAATATTCATTTAAACATTCTGAATCCTGCTCTTTCATTTTAGTTATTTTAATACCACCCGTAACATCTAAGTTTATTAGATCCATTCCATTGACTGACTCAATACTAATATCAATTTCAGACTGTAATACAATATTTGAAATTTTATTTAATTTTGAATTAAACACATAAAACTCGCCATTTGTAGACATATCAAAACTAACAACTTGATATACGTATCCCTGATCTGACTTACCTAATTCTAAGAATAAAAATCCTTGATTATGATATTCATCAAACTGACTTTTCATTAACATGTCTTCAAAACTGTCATGTAAACGTAAATTGGTAAATCGATCTAAATTCATTTTTTCTAAATTATTAAATATTTTGCAATTACCTTTAATTATTCGCCCTTTATCTATTACACAGCTTTCAACTTTAACCGGAGTTTTTATAATTTGATCACTTTGAATATCTTGCTGGGTTTTATATTCGATCTCATCTTTTGATGCTCCTGAAGATTCCTTTGACTTAATACCTTGATCAATGCTCTTAGGCGGCTGCATTACCACGTCTTGTTTTTGAATTTGAATATCTGCAATATTTTTATTTAAGATAATCATGCTTATTACAGCTGCTATTATTAAAACAGTACCTACGTAGAATATTCGATTCATTATATTTCCTATTGAATTCATTCAGTCTGTGCCCTGACCTAGCATCGTTCAATAAGTTCTCATTTATCACATACTCGTATCCAACACATGATAAAAATTTAACTTTGCGTTAAAATATCAGGTTGAATAAATCATCAAATTATTAGGTCAGCACATGCCCCAAAACAACATGCCCAATATCGATCAAGAAGTGATTAAACCCATTGATCCAACACAGATACAACCCATATTTTCTACTCACAAACCCAAAATCCTTTTAATGTACGGAAGCTTAAGAGATCGCTCGTTCAGCCGTTTAGTTACTCAAGAATGCGCAAAAATTCTTGAATACTATGGGGCAGAATGTAAAACCTTTAATCCTTCAGGCTTGCCATTACCTGATGATTGCGATGCAGATCATCCAAAAGTTCAAGAGTTACGTGATTTGGTGACATGGTCTGAGGGTATGATTTGGTGCAGTCCTGAGCGTCATGGTGCCATGACCGGTGTGATGAAAAGCCAAATTGATTGGATTCCATTAGCGATTCAAGCGGTGCGCCCTACTCAGGGTAAAACTCTGGCTGTCATGCAAGTTTGCGGTGGCTCCCAGTCATTTAACGCAGTCAACCAATTACGTATTTTAGGTCGTTGGATGCGTATGCTAACTATTCCTAATCAGTCATCGGTGGCTAAAGCTTGGTTAGAATTTGATGACAATAATGCAATGAAACCCTCATCTTATTATGATCGTATTGTGGATGTGTGCGAAGAATTGGTGAAATTCACGCTATTGACTCGTGATAATAAAGAATATTTTGTTGATCGTTATTCAGAGCGCAAAGAAAATATGGAAGAATTTAGAAAACGTATTGATGAACGTAAAATATAATGATGACAGTTTATTTTTTTATAGGGTACTTAATTGTTTTTTCAATTATTGCTTTAGTGCATTTTACTCAGCCTAATTGGCTTAAGTTTATTGAGTTTTCTTTGAATGACCCAATGCCAATTGAAGGTGAGTATCTATCTGATTTCAAACTAAAAAAATTAACTTTTATTTTTAATTGGCTGTTAATTATTTTTGCAATTACAGCCAGTTTTTATTGCCTTCAAACCTATATCAGAACCCCTTATTTACATCATTTTTTATTATTGAGTTCGTTATTGTCTTTACTGATAAGTTGCTTAGCAATATTTGCAAACGTCGTTTTTTTAGTGTCATGGATTAGAACAAAATACATTGGCCCTGATCCAATTTGTGATTTTAAAGCGATTGAAAAATATTATGGTGAATAATCGTTTTGTATAAATTATTACAAAATGATTAATTCAGTAATCAAAAACTGTCATCTAAAATTAACAATGATAAATTTTATAATTATTTAAGAAAACTCCATCACATTTTTACAATCGAAATACATTAATTTTAGATTATTAATATATTGTTCGCCTCAACTTTTGTGCATGTTAACAACGAGCACAATTTAATTGCATGTAACATCTAGGAGAGTTTCATGGCTAAACGCCCTTTTAAGTCTATTATTCAATCAACATTACTAATTAGCAGTAGCTTATTATTACTTTCATGTGAGTTTGATGGCCCCCCTTCTGACTCAACTAACCATACTGATGACCCCCAAGCAGTAGTAGACACTCAAACTCAGACTATCGTTCAAGAATTAGATACAGATCAAGACTCTGTGATCGATCGTTTAGATGATGATGACGATAATGATGGCATTGTTGACGCCTTTGATGTTTTTCCTTTGGATCCATTAGAATCTAAAGATTATGATAATGATGGAATTGGTGATAACTCTGACGATGATTTAGATAATGACACATATAAAAACTCCGAAGATCGCTTTCCTTTAGATGTCAATGAGTGGGCCGATTTTGATAATGACGGCTTAGGTGACAATTCTGATCCAGATATTGATAATGACGGGACATTAAATGAAGATGACGTCAATTCATTTGACGCCATGCTTGCCCATGATATGGATAATGATGGTAAAGATGATTCAATCGATGATGATATTGATGGTGACGGCATTTTAAATATCCATGATGCCGATCCATTAAATGCACTGATTCAAGTGGATGCAGATAGCGATGGAATTGATGACAGCGTAGATGATTTTATTGATGTTGATGCGGATAATGTTGCAGATATAGACGATGCGTTTCCAAATGACAGCCAACGATCAAGTTGCGATTTACCCAATGACGCACCGGTTTATGGTCAACAACAAATGCGTTTATTACTTAGCCACGAATACATAAATAGTATTTCAGATATTTTAAATATTGACGTGGATAAAAGTCAGCTACCAAATGATCCAACTGTTTTCTACAATATAAAAACAGGTAATCAACAATCTGTGAACACCTCTAATTTGGATTTGTATATCAACTTAGCCAATAGCGTTACTGAGCAATTTTCATATGCTGCTTTTACAACAAACGAACACACTTTAGGTTGTTTAGAAAATCAAAATTGTAAAACACAATTTATTGATGAATTATTACCAAGAATATTTAGACGTGACATTAACATTGATGAACAAGCACGTTTTTCATACTTTTTTGATAACGCTGAATTTAACACTCAAGATAACCCTAAAGCAGGATTTGAATTAGCATTGCGTACGGCACTAACTTCTCCCAATTTTTTATTCCGTTTTGAAATAGGTAAGCCAATTGCAAATGAAGACAATAAATTTGAATTAACGACTTTTGAAATGGCGAGTTTTTTATCTTATACCTATACAGGTAGCACACCTGATGATGAATTATTAATCGCTGCAAAAAATAATGCATTACAAACAGATGCACAGATTTTAGTTCAAATTGAACGTTTATTAGAAACCGATAGAGCACAAATTCAAATGGGAGAATTTGCTGCACAGTGGATGGGCAGTGAGGGAGTATTACACTCACAAAAAGACTTAGATTTATTTCCGAATTTTGATGACACTGTCAAAGCGTCGATGAATCAACAAACTAAAGAAATATTTAAAGATGCATTTTTCACTCAGCATCGTACGTTTGAAGACTTATACGACACTAACTTTGCCATGATGGACCAAGTGTTGTTAGATTTTTATTCAGCAAGTGTGGATGGTGATGCAATCTCAGACGAAACATTTTCCAGAGTGTTTTTACCCGAATATGCAGGTCTAACTGCATCAAGTGCATTTTTAACTCAAAATGCTCAACACGATGAATCATCCATTTTAAAACGCGGTGCGTTCATACGTGAAAATATGTTGTGCCAAAATCTTCCACTTTTTCCTACTGATATAGATTTAGGCCCGATACGCGAAGTGCAAGCGCAAAAAGTGGAAGACATAACAAAAGAGACCCAAGGGTATATTAGCCCTGCTCACTTAACGTTTATCAACATAGAACCAGATGCTTGCCAAGGCTGCCATGAAACGATTATTGCTCCTTTAGGATTAGGTCTTGAAGATTACGATGCTGTGGGAAAACTTCGTGACACTTACGCAAATGGTATACCTGTCGACTTTATGGGTTTTGATGAAACTGACGAATACCATAAATCTGCACTATATGGCAGTGATAATATTTATGAAAAAAATGATCCAATCTTTTTTGAAGGCGCTAAAGAGTTAGGTGACATTTTAGCAAAAAGTGAAACAGCTAAAGCCTGTTATACAGAAATGGCATTTAGATTCACAATGGGACACGGCATTCAAAATAATGATTATTATGGATATCATGATGTTTATACCGACGAACAAAAATTAAGTAACACCTGTGTAAAAAATAAAATGTTAAGCACCATGCAAGATAACAATGACAGTTTAAAATTTGCATTCATTCAATTAGGTTTGTCGGACTTAGTTCGATTGCGTACTCATTACACAGCTGAGCAATAGGAGACGGATTATGAAAAATTTAAAAACAAAACAACAGGTACAAAGACGCAATTTTCTAAAAGCCAGTGCTGGTGTTGCAACTATGCCAACAAGTGCTATTGGTTTAAATGTATTATCAACTCAAGCAATGGCAGCTACTGACTCACCTATTAAGCGTGTCGTGTTTGTGTATGTACCTTTTGGTGCATATCCAGGAACACACCTTTTCAATAATGATAGTGAATTACAAGAAGGCTGTGAGCCATTAGAGAACCACAAAGACAATATTATATTTTTTGAAGGTTGTGATTCAAATGTTTCAACATACCAAACTAATGGTATTTTAGGTTTAAGAGATAGAAGTAAGACTCTAGATGTGGCTTTAGGTGAGGCATTTGAAAATGAAAGTCTTATTCCTTCTATCCAATTAGGAGTAGAAACTTCAACAACGAGTATTTCATATAATAACAACCAAGTTGTGCCCCAACAGAACAATCCAGTCAACGCTTATAACGATATTATTAGTGCAACAGGAAATAACCTTCTGTCGCAAGATTATAAAAAAATTGTGAGCCCATTAGAGTACAACCTTGAAGAGTTAGCTAAAATTAAACAAACGATTAGTCATGATTCAAAAAAAGTCCAACGCA
Organism: Marinicellulosiphila megalodicopiae; assembly: GCF_045862395.1. Taxonomy (NCBI): domain Bacteria; kingdom Pseudomonadati; phylum Pseudomonadota; class Gammaproteobacteria; order Oceanospirillales; genus Marinicellulosiphila; species Marinicellulosiphila megalodicopiae. The sequence goes on along the minus strand of NZ_AP023087.1, from coordinate 772,447 downwards.
TAGAAGATTTTGAAACTGCCATTCAAAAAATTAAAAAACAAAATCAAAATATGCCAGGGGTTTTGTGCTCAAATGAAACTCAAAATATTTACGATTGGAATGGTGAAATTTCTAATAATTTTACATTAATATCTAATATGCATTGCGACACAATTGCCACTGCATTTAAATGTAATATTACAAAAATAGCGACTCTTCAACTAAGTAATCCTGATACATCGACCCAGTCTACCATTCCAGATTTTGAAGGGGTTGGCTTTTATGAAATGACTCATTATGGTAAAGATAAATATATAACTTACTCTCGTTATTGTAATGAACGTATTGCATATTTAATCGACAATCTTAAAAACACTACTGATGAAAACGGACAGCCATTATTAGATTCAACGTTGGTTTTAAAAGTAACAGACTTTGGTAATGCCGATGCTCATGATCCGAGCAATGCTCCTTTTATGATGGCCGCTGGTAACAATATTTTTGACGGTGGGCGTAATGTATCAGCAAAAGATAACTACGAATTATTAGACACCATTACCCAAGCACTTGGTTTGAGTGATCAAATTGGAATGTTTGGCACAAGCACTGTTGATGGTTTATTTAAGTAAATTCAAGGAGCCTCTGATTAACTAAGAAAAATCTTAGCTTTTAAGAGTCTCCTTAAAACTGTCATTTATAAAGGCTAATTTTTATTAGCCTTTTTTATTAGCCTTTTTTATTGTATGTCTATAAAAATTATAAGCTAACTAATTATTAATTAATTGAAAAACTACCGATTAATCATTGCGACTTTCTTTATAACATTGATAATAGAGTTATTTTGGGAGTATTCACATGAAAATAGTTGTCATTGGCGGAGGCGCCGGCGGGCTTGAATTAGCCAGTAAATTAGGTAAAAAACGAAAACAACGTAATTTTCGTGATCATGTCGAGATCACGTTAATTGATCAAAATAACACCCATCTTTGGAAGCCATTATTACACGAAGTCGCTACAGGCGCTCTGGATTCCGGTATTGATGCGGTCTCATATAGGGCTCAAGGTCATTATTGTGGTTTTGATTTTCAACTTGGTAAAGTAATTAATATTAATCGCGATACTCGCCAGATTGAATTAGCCCCCCTTTTAAACTCAGACGACGAAGTCATTTTACAAACTCGATTTGTGCCCTACGATTATGTGGTTTTTGCTTTAGGCAGTATTACTAATGACTTTAATGTAGAAGGCATCAGTGAAAATTGTATTTTTTTAGACAAACCCTCACAAGCGATGCGTTTTCATACTGAGTTATTAGAGTCTTTATTAGCGTTAGATGAAACACTAAAAACCGAACCAAATTCTAAATTAACTATTTCAATAGTTGGCGCTGGCGCTACTGGGGTTGAACTCAGTGCTGAATTATATAACGCGGTGGATGTCCTAAAAGTTTACGGATTAAGTCGATTAACCGCAGCGCATTTAAAGGTGAATTTAATTGAAGCTGGTCCGCGTATTTTACCAGCATTACCTGATCGTATTAGTTTAAACGCTACTCACGAATTATCATCTTTAGGTGTCAATGTGTTAACTAATACAAAAGTTGTAAAAGGCTTGCCAGATGGTTTTTTACAAGACAACGACGAGTTAATTCAAAGTGATATGATGGTTTGGGCAGCAGGTGTAAAAGTACCTGATTTTATGAATAACATTGCAGGCTTACAAACCAATCGTATTAATCAATTAATGGTAAAACCCAGCTTACAAACATTAGATGACGATCGTGTTTTTGCCATTGGCGATTGCGCAAGTTTGCCACTTAATCCTGATGAAGCCATACCTGAAAATGGCCGCCAAAAAATGGTGCCGCCTACCGCACAAGCAGCTCATCAAATGGCAAGCGTCACTTATAAAAACTTAGTGTCATTAATGAAAAATAAAATGCCTTTAAGTGAAAATTTAAAACCATTTAAATATAAAGATTATGGATCATTAGTGAGCTTAAGCCATTATTCAACCGTTGGTAGTTTAATGGGTGGGCTAACTAAAGGTTCGATGATGATTGAAGGTCGCATTGCACGCATTATGTACATCAGTTTATATCGATTACATCAATTGGCTTTATTTGGTTTTTTCAAAATGGTATTGATTACAATTTCTGGGCGTATCAATAAAGTGATTCGTCCAAGATTAAAATTACATTAAATTTACGAGACAAATCATGATTTACAAAGGCAGTTGCCATTGCGCTAAAATTCAATTTGAATTTACAAGCCCACTGATTGAAAACGGCACTCGCTGTAATTGTACTATTTGTGTTCGTAAAGGCGCGCTTATGACCGAATTCACATTGGCGCCAAAGGATATAAATATTTCAATTAAAGATAATGCTTTGTCCACATATACTTTTGCCAGTCATGTGGCTAAACATCATTTCTGTAATAATTGTGGTGTATATACTTTTCATCAATCAATGAAAGAAATTGGGTATTATCGAATTAATTTAGGTTGTGTGGAAACAATTGATACTTCAACCTTACCATTTAGTATTTATGATGGTGCGTCAATTTAAACTTTTTTTATGGTTGTGAATCAGACTCAAAGATGAGAGAGTATTTATACTTTTAACGTTTAAAAACAGGGGAATTTAAATGAAAACAATGACATGTAAGCAACTTGGCGGGGCATGCGATTTAGAAATTAGCGCAAACACATTTGAAGAGATGGCAAACTTAAGTCGTGCTCACGGGATGGAAATGTTTCAAAAATCTGACGAAGCGCATTTAACTGCGATGAATGACATGAAACATTTAATGACTGATCCGATTGCTATGCAAAAATGGATGGACGAACGTAAAGCAGATTTTGAAGCAGCGCCTGATGTTTGATGTTTGATGTTTGATGTTTGATGTTTGATGTTTGATGTTTAAAAGCAAAAAACCGATTTAACAATCGGTTTTTTTCGTGTGGAATAAATGTTTATAAGCAATCGTTATCACGCTGATAACCATGACCATCAATCGCTAGGGATATTCAAGTAAATATACTCTGTCTAGCAGTTAAGCCGACATGATTTTTTGGACATTGTATTCGTTTAACTTAAGCCCTCTTTGTCTTCAACAATTTACCCAACGATTTTAGCGATAATCGTTAAACCAAAAGTTAAAAACCACGCAGAGTTTTTAGTTATCTTTGCGTTTAAGAGCAGCCAAAATTCAAGGGAAAATTCTGGCTGCTACAGGCTTCATATTTGCTGCGGCTGATTACTTGTTATAAAGAATGCCTCGGCCAACACCAGCAAAATACACGCGACCGTAAACTTTGTTGTCTGCGGCAAGTCGTTCAATGCCACCATACTGATGGTTATCGTCGTTGATGCGCACCCAATTCACGCCCATATCATCGGAGCGATACACGCCCCATTGATTATTTATTACACCCACCACATAAACGGCAGCTGAGTAACTAGAGCCATTGGCGGCTTTACCTACGGCAATGGCTGAAGCTCCGTATATATCCGGCCATTGGTTTGAGCTGTATACAGATGCCGTCACATCAAGTTTGTTCCAAGTCGCCCCAGAATCTAGGGAATGGAACACGCTGTGACCATCAACAAGCCAGATATCACCTTCAGCATTTGGATTAACGGCAATGGATGTGTGAGCCCAGTCGTTGGCACTTAAATCCAGATTAGGGTCTGTACTTTTGCTAAAGGTTTTACCGCTATCTGTTGAATAGTAGAAATTTCCAGGTGTTCCCCACCAAGATGCACCGTAGTCATAGGCATACACCTTGTTCGGGTTCTGGCGATCCGCTGCTACATGGTAACCGCCGACTGCATTACTCACTGGAGCCACTACTGGCAGCCCCGTTGCTTGCCAAGTGCTCCCGCTATCTGTTGAGTAATAAGGCTTTGAGTTGGCTACTGACCAAATAATATTATCAGGCGAGGTCACCGCGATATTATTTGCATTATCTAACCCACCTGCACTGGGATTGACACCTTGAGGCATTGAGCCAAAAACAGACCAAGTCAAGCCGTTGTCTCGTGAATAACGCGCCGCAGGGGTGTTGTTAAATGCCCAGTGTCTCGTACCAATAGTCGCTATGTACGACGGATCAGACCAAGCCATATCTCCACTAATACCGTTAGCAAACTTCAGATCGCCGCTTGGTGTACGCGTTGGCTCTTGGGTTAAATTTGTATGTACCCAGGTCCCGATATCGCCCGATGCGTTCAACAATGCGTAAGAAGCGCTTGGCGGTGGCGTGGTCAGATTAAGGGTGGCGGTTTCTTCAAGATTTTCCACCATTTTATGCCAGCTCGGATTAGCATCAGTTGCGTTGTAGGTCTCCCAAGGCCCGCCACCGGTCACGTGCATAATGTGATCTGGATTAAAAGGGTTGATCTCCACGTCATCAATCCAGCCCGAAACATCTTCGTTAGGTGTATGAGGTTTACCGTTGGAAATCTCTCTCCAATTCGCACCGCCATCTTCAGACAGTTCAAGCACGGGTTTACCTGCCCATGTACCCCAAGTACCACTAATGCCCAGTGCGATTTTAGTATTGTTTCCCGAGCCATAAACAGAAAGACCAGCATACCCAGCATCTATGCCAGAACCCGGATTCATTTGGCGTAATAAATCCCAATTGTTGCCATCATAGCGGTAAAGACGTGCGGGGCCAGAAGCGCCTGGGCCCATGCCGCCGGTGAAAATAAAATAGAGTTTGCCATCATCTGAGCGCACCACATGTGGAATATAATAATCAGTATTGTCATTATCCAGAGGCGTCGAGACCCCTTCCCAAGTCGCTCCGCCATTTGTAGATCGATAAACCATTTTGTCTAGACCTGCGGCACTGGCGTATTTAGGGCCGACACCAACGTAAATAGTTTGGGTTGCTGAACCCGTCCCTTTAGTGTTTGTATCAAAAACCACAAACTCAATTCCCGCAGGGATGGCATCCCCCCAGTTAACTGTCATCTTGGCAGTAGACAGGCTGCTCACCTGTGTCCAGTTCTGACCGCTATTTGTTGATTTCCACAATCCAGCAGTGCGTGAACCATAAAATAGTGTCGATGGATTATTAGGATCAACCATCATGCGCTCACCAATAGCACGGCCGTCATTATTAGCACCTACCGGGAAGGGTAAATCCGCATGTGTCCAGCTGTCACCCTGATCAGATGATATATAGAGGCGTCCATTACCATTTTGGACATACAACCCAGTACTCATGTAGAGCATCGCTGCATTGTTAGGATCAAGCGCAACACTTTCTGCACCGATATAGCCACCTTCTGTCACATCAAAACTGTCAGTAACGGCGTGCCATCCCACAATTTCTTTATCCCAACGGTAAAGACCACCAATATCGGTGCGAGCATAGTAAACATCTGGAACTACCGGATGGAAAATCACACCAGGTGTATAACCATGCCCACCAATTTTTACATTGGTCCAATTATTTTCCACCGTTTGATTGACCACCTTCACATCAAAGCTCATGGTTGCAGAATTTTGTGCATCATCGGTCACAGTTAATTCAACAGTAAATGTACCGATTGAATCAAATTGATAACTAAATTGCTCGCCTGTTTGATTGCTAAGTGTCCAGTTATATTGAAGTTGCCCATTTTCAGGATCGTTTACAACGGGTGTAACTGAATAGGTTTCGCCGATTGTGATTTCAATATTATTAACCTGCGAAATAGTAGGTGCCTGATTCACAACTGCATCCACCACAGTCACATTAAAACTCATGGTCTGAGTATTTTGTGCATCATCGGTCACGGTTAATTCAACTGGAAATATACCTGTTGAATTAAATTGATGACTAAATTGAGCGCTTGTTTGATCAGCTTGACCATTAACTGTCCAGCTATATTGTAGCTGTCCATTTTCAGGATCATTCACATTAGGGGTTACTGAAAACGTATCACCTTTTGTAATTTCAACATCAGTAATTTGTTCAATAATTGGTTTTTGATTTTGATTCGGTGCGTACACAGTGATATTGAATTCTTCACTAGCTTGATTGCCTTGTGCATCTTTTACAGTCAAGATAATTGAAAATTCACCTGAGTTTGAAGAGGCATAATGCAAGGTCGATTCATTTGATATTTCTTGACCTTCGTACATCCATGAATACGATAATTGTCCTCCTTCAGGATCTGAAGCATCGGCAGAAATACTTATAGTTTCATCAATTAAAACATTAACATCATTGATAGAAGTAATCATTGGCGATAAATTAATCGCTTCAGATGAAACAACAACGACCATATTTTTTGTTGTGCTTGTTTGATTATCATACACAGTTAAAACAACGTCATAACTGCCTGGTTGCGAAAATTGATATTGCAAAGTTTCCGAGTTAAATGATTCTCCATTTATAGTCCAAACATAGGATAAAGTATCGCCTTGCTCATCATAAATTAATGGCGTTAAATTTATCGTTTGCCCAACGGTTGCTTCAATATTATTTAAATTCGCGACAATTGGTGCGGTATTTAGTTGAGTGTTTGTATTTGTGTCAGTAGTATTTTTTGAATCAATACAACTGGTTGTCGTGGCAATAACAATGGCATTTAACAAATAAAGTTTTGAAAATTTCATGGAGATCTCGCGAAAAAAGAATTTGGCGCGAGTATAGAAATCAGCGTCGCAAACAGCAAAAAAGAAATGTTGGATTGAGATCTGCATCCGTAAAAAAAATGAATTTACCTAAGGCAATGAAATTAATACTATATGTTAATCGTTTACATTAAAAATATAAGTGATTATATAAATTGTAAATATTCGATGCTACGGATTCAGGTTAAAATCATTCTTTATATAAAAACCTAAGGACGGCACAAAAACGAATTAATATAAAAAACACATTAAAGGAATCTCTGATTTAGAAAGATGAATTTTTTATATCATATTCGATATTTAGAAAGAGCCAACCAAATAACAATAAAGCACTAAAAAAACTTTAACGCAGCGCAATAAACAAAACGATTTAAGACTAATTTTAACTATCAAATACACTTTTATAAGCCATGTTGCCCGTTTTTTTCGGGATTATAGAGATATAAAAAAACCGATTTTTAAATCGGTTTTTTTCGTTTTATGTTTTATGTTTTATGTTTTATTACAAACAATCTCCGTCATTATCACGCTGGCAACCTTGATCACCATAAATAATCCCTCGTCCGCCTAATGCAATAAATAAACGACCAAAAATAGTTTGACTAGCGGTTAAGTCAGAATGATTTTGTGCCCACTGGGTGTCGTTATCATTTATTTGTGTCCAGTTTACACCTTCATCTTGGGATCTAAATATTCCATTTACACCATCTATAATGCCCCAAATATAAACGGTAGGATAATCACCTGTTATTTCAGGTGCGCCAATCGCAACATTAAATGCAGTTGTTACACCCGATATTTTATTGAAGCTTGTTCCGCTATTAATTGAGCGATATAAACCGTGAGTATAATTTGCTAACCATAAATCCCCTTCTTTATTATAAACAGATTTCACTTCAGGTTGAGGGGCTAAATAATTAGGAATACCCGTTAAATTTAATGCAGTACTACTAAAAGAGCTGGCTGCATTAGTAGAGTAATACATAATTTGTGTAGCAGGATCAAAGGCATAAAATTTATTGCTATTCACACGATCTGCAACAGGTTTTAAACCTGACACCGACAAACCATTTACAGCTGCCCAGCTTTGTCCATCATTGGCAGAATACGCCATTGTCGCATTTTGACTGCCCCAAACAATCGTGCTGCCATTTGCTGAAATAGCAATATTGCCGCTTAAATCATTATCTGCCACACCACTAGGTTTGGTTGCAAAAGCATTCCATGTTGAGCCACCATCAGTAGATAACGCACCTTTATTATGATTGTTATTATCATAAGCCATCACGATTTTGTCTGGTGAATTTTGTGCAAAATCAATGGAGCGTGTTGTGCCTGGGTGTGAATTATTTACTAAATGACGACCAGCTGGTGGTGATACATTTAAATCATCGTGCCTAAAACCATCAATATCACCCAACGCAGAAACCAATGGCGCACCGCCTGGAGGACTGATTAAATCTAAAGGCGCGGTTTCTTCGATGCCGTCATTTTCAAAGCTCCATGTTGTAAATTCTGAATTATTTGCTGTGGTATTGGTTAATAATCCGGACACATCAAAACTCATGTATATCCCCATACCACTCACAACCATCGCTTCGTTATGATCAACAGGATTAAAACGCACTTTTGCAGGCCAGTGTAAATGACTCTCATCTGCGTAAGGTGCTTTATCACCAGTAATGGCTGCTTTATTTAAGCTATTTCCCCAAGTACTTGCATAGTTATAACTATTAAATGTGGATGTCCAATTACTGCCGCCGTCTTCTGTGAAATAAATTTCATCCATCGGATACCAACGTCCAATGGTACTGATCATTACAATATTTGGATTAACTGAACTGACATCTACACTTGCAAATCCGCCTTGTAAATTTGCAGAACCGGCTGGAGTGATGTCTGTCCAGTTATTATTTGCTGCATTAAATTTAAATACCGCACCATTTGTTGGATTCCAATAAGCTGCATCTAAAGATTTATCACCATCAGGTGTGACTGTATTACTGAAAACAAAATAAAAACTATTTCCATTTCGTGCCATTCCCATGGGCACTGTCACATTTGACGGATTATCCATATCAAACGATTTTGCAGCCATTTGGGCTGGATGGTTAATTAATTTTGACCAAGTTTGTCCTGCATCGGTTGAACGATATACGCCGACATTTCCACCGTTATAAATATAATCTGCGACACCTACATAAATAATTGGTGTCGATGATCCATTGGCACCTGACTGATCGTCGTATTCAACAAAGGTAATATATGAAGCATTTAAACTGGACACTTTATTCCAGCTTGCACCAGAGTCAGTACTTTTAAATAGGCCATCTTTTTTAGAACCTAATAATAATTCATTGGGTTTATTTGGATCTACTTGCAAAAATTCGCCATTGCCACGACCTGGATTATTTCCGCCTAATTTCACAGGAGCCGCTGCTACTTTTGTCCAACTATCACCTTTATCATTTGATGAAAAAATTGAGCCGACTTGTCCCCAATCTGCACTATAAAGCCCGGTTGCCATATATACTTTATTAGCATCCGATGGATCAGCCGCCACACTCCACACACCCCAGTCATTACCATTAGTGAAAGAGTCGTTTAATGGAATCCAAGTTTTATTGGGTGCATTCCAACGATAAATACCGCCAATATCTGTACGGGCATATAAAATACTTGGATCGGCTTTGCTGTAAATTAAACCCGAAACAAAACCACCCCCTTTAATCACAACAGGATTCCAAACATAACCATCGGCATTTGGAATGGGGGTTTCATTTACATAAACATCAAAGTCAATTTGAGAAGTATTCAATCCATCTGACACATTTAACTCAATAGTAAATTGACCAGCAGAAACAAACTGATAATTAATTGGATTAGTCGTTGCAATAATTTGGTTATTTAATTTCCATTCAAATTCTAAATCGTCATTTTCGTTATCATTGACGATCGCTGTAATATTTATATTTTCATTTTCAAAAATATTTACATCATTTATTGCAGTAATTTCGGGAGCTTGATTAACAGGTAAAGCTACGACATTCACAACAAAACTCATCGTACTTTTATTTTGTGCATCATCAATAACCGTCAATTCAACAGTGACCATTCCAATTGTATTAAACTGATAATTAAATTGCTGAGTGTTTTGATTACTGACTGTCCAGCTATATTGTAGCTGTCCATTTTCAGGATCATTCACATTAGGGGTTATGGTCAGAGTTTCACCAATTGTGATTTCTCTATCAGCAATTTGTTCAATAATTGGTTTTTGATTTTGATTCGGTGCGTACACAGTGATATTAAATTCTTCACTAGCTTGATTGCCTTGTGCATCTTTTACAGTCAAGACAATTGAAAATTCACCTGAGTTTGAAGAGGCATAATGCAAGGTCGATTCATTTGATAATTCTTGACCTTCGTACATCCATGAATACGATAATTGTCCTCCTTCAGGATCTGAAGCATCGGCAGAAATACTTATAGTTTCATCAATTAAAACATTAACATCATTGATAGAAGTAATCATTGGCGATAAATTAATCGCTTCAGATGAAACAACAACGACCATATTTTTTGTTGTGCTTGTTTGATTATCATACACAGTTAAAACAACGTCATAACTGCCTGGTTGCGAAAATTGATATTGCAAAGTTTCCGAGTTAAATGATTCTCCATTTATAGTCCAAACATAGGATAAAGTATCGCCTTGCTCATCATAAATTAATGGCGTTAAATTTATCGTTTGCCCAACGGTTGCTTCAATATTATTTAAATTCGCGACAATTGGTGCGGTATTTAGTTGAGTGTTTGTATTTGTGTTAGTAGTATTTTTTGAATCAATACAACTGGTTGTCGTGGCAATAACAGTCGTGGCAATAACAATGGCATTTAACAAATAAAATTTTGAAAATTTCATGAAGATCTCGCGAAAAAAGAATTTGGCACGAGTATAGAAATCAGCGTCGCAAACAGCAAAATAGAAATGTTGGATTGAGATCTGTATCAGTAAAAACGTGAATTTACCTCACTTAGTGAAATTAACACCTTAAGTTAAGCGCTTACATTAAATATTTAGTTATTTTATAAAATTACAAATATTTACATTAAAACCATGCTTTATACAAAATGGTCAGCACAATCCCAAACACAGACCAAGATAAAACGCACATTAAAAAATGCACAAAAAGCGGGGAATCTTTTCTGTCATATTCGATATAACGAAAAAGCCACACAAATGACAACAGAATACTTGAAACAAAACTTAAAGGTAAAGCAATGAACAAACCGATTTGAGACCAGTTTTGACTGGCAAACACACCTTTATAAGTCATGACGCCAGTTTGCCACTCGGGTTTAGCAAGATGCAAAAAAACCAATGCAGCCAGAATAAATCCACTGGATAACAACGATAAAATTCTAGAAACTTTCAGCATTTTTCTATGGGTATTATTAAGTTGGCCTTGCTTTAACATGATTGACTTTACCTTTTATTATCCTAATAAAAGTATAGCTGCTGTGATCATAGACAGCATAAAAATTCCCACATGCAAAAAAAATGGCCAATCTTTTACAAAATTGACCATTTCATAACTCAAATGATATTAAGACTAAAATTGCCCCAAATTAATCAAATGATGTTCACCACTATTATCATCCACCCCATCGTTGTCGTTATTGATCCAAACATTATTGTTGTTATCAATAGCTAATCCTTCAATTTTCTCAACAATTAAACCATTTGTTTTGGCAAGTTCTGATATTAAATCTTTGTATAGTGTTTTTGTAATTAGATCGCCATCTTTTACATCTGTTAAATCAATTTCATAAATACGCTTTATTGCTGCATCAAAACCTGATTGATTATCACGCTCTAAAATCAAAAATTTATTTTCACCTAACGCTGCAATATCTGACAATCCAACCCAACCACCTGCTTGTGATTCTGCGGCATCAAGTGGATACATGACAAACTTCCATGTTGCATTAGCAATATCATACAACCCAATTCTTGCATTCGTTTCACCTAACCAAGCACGCTGGAACGTTACGATTAACTGTCCATTTGATTGCGCCACTCCTTCAAAACCAAAACGCAGTTGCTTGTCGTTAATTGATTTTGGCAACAATACAACTTGCGTAATCACACCATGTGCATCGGTTTTAATTAACATGTTTAAAGATTTAATTGGACGCGCCTGTTCATTGATTGTCCCGTTTCCTTCAGATGCGATCCAAAAACCACCATCTTCAGATTGTACTAAACCTTCAGGATCGATGTTAATGGTCTTATCCGCATTAATTAATTCGCTCAAATCATCAGCTGTAAATACATTATCAATGTCTGCCATATCGTCAATTTCAACGGCAATTTTTGCTAATACATCATTGGTGTCTTTGATCATTACTTCACCAGTAATTACAGCAGGAATCGTTGCAGTATTGATTGTAAATATTTTATTTGATGCGAAAAAACTATCATTAATACTGTATAAAACATCTGAGTCTTGCGTGTCATGAGTTAATGCAGAAAGCGCAGCCCATGTAATCGGTGCTTTACCACTTTCAATTTTAGAATGTAAACTTGGATAAACAGCCTCTTGAACTGCATATTGATAAATATTCAAACCTGAGCGAAATTTATCACCACGTGAATCGGCTTCACTAGCCACAATTAATAAATTTCTCTCAGGTAATGCCAACACACCTTCAGGTGCAACAGCCGTTGGTAAAGCCTGTTTAAATTTAGGTGCACTTAGATCACTCATGTCATACACAAATGTTAAAGATGAACGCTCAGAATTTATAAACGAATAAGTCGTTGATCCAAAAACACCCACATCTGCATTTTCAGGCTCATTACCTTTTGCATCTGATCGCTTATCAGGGTAATGACCAAAGCTTGCAGTTAAATGCTCAAGCTCGTTTCCAGCTGCCCAAACTACATTTCCTGAAATATCAAAAATTGTAAAACCACGACTGCCACCATTTAAGTCACCTTCATCCGCCGTAATAAAATGCGTGTCATCAACCCAAGTAACACCATCTGGCTCACGTGGAATCTGCATAACCGAATCATTTAAAAAGATGTTATGTGGTTTTTCGTCAGTTACGTCAATTTGAGTTAAGTTAACAAACCCTGCAGAAAAATCATCAATAACTGTCTTAGTTGCTAAATCTACAATAACGATGTGGTTATTTTCTTGTAACGTAACAACCGCTTGGTTTTTGCTATTAATATCAACGTACTCTGGTTCAGGATCGGTTGGAAATAACATATCCATTCCTGTTAATAGAATATCTGATGCCACCCAAGAAGTAGGTTCGCCTGTTAATTCAATGACCACTAATTTGCCTGCTGGTAATTGTCCGGGAGCGCCGTCACCTAAATCTTCGTCACGTTCGTTTTCAATGGCTATTAATGCATATTTTCCGTCTTTACTGACGGCAATAGAATCTGGCTGTCCTGTTAAATCTATAGTATGTTCAATTTGTTGTGATTGAATATTTACTACATTTAACACACCTGACACATTGATATAATCAAGTGAGGTATTCACTGCGATCAATGCGTAATCGTTTAACACTGCCACACTGGTTGGCTCACCATTCATTGCTAATACACCTAATGATTGTGGATTATGCGCATCTGCAATATCTACAAAACCAATTTGATCCATTGGGCTGTCGGTATAAATTAATGTCATACCATCTGTTGATGCAGCCACAATTTCAGCAGAGGTTTCGCTGTCGTCATTACAATTAGCATCGATTTGCTCACAAACAAAATAACTCGATATACGATTAAAGTGGCTGATGGATTCTTCAACAGGTGATTCTTCTTTTTTATCATTACAAGATGACACTAATAACGGTAATAACACTGCATTTAATAATAAAAACTTATTCATAGTTATTCTCATGGGTTAAAAAATTTCGCAGTACAATACTTGCCAACTATGAAACATTTCTTACACATTTATTACACTTTTATGAACTTGAATTTTAATCCTTTTATATATAAAGACTTAGTTGAGCATTGTTCATAGAATCAACTATCAAACGCTGGTATCATTCTGCAAGGTTTGACTTTTTGTTTTTATTTCCCTTTATATTTTCTTTTTGATTATTACTTATGACTTCGCACTGTGACACAAACAACTTCAACGCAACTTTAGACACACCTAGAGACACACCTAAAGACATGCATATAGACGCCGTCATTACATGGGTAAATGGCAGCGATGAAAAGCATGCTGCCAAACTAAAGCAAACCTTGGCTGATTTGGGCAAAGCGATCCCTGTGTCACTTCAAGGGCCTAGACTAATTGATGTTGGTGAGGTGAAATGGTGCGTGGATTCAATTTTAATTAATGCCCCTTGGATACGTAATATTTTCATCATTGCTGATGATCAACGCCCTGAGTTTTTAGATTTGCCTGAATACGCACAATTAACACATAAAATTAAAGTGGTTGATCACAAAGAGATATTTTCAGGATTTGAACATGCACTGCCAAGTTTCAACTCTCGATCAATTCCTATGATGCTTTGGAAAATTCATGGTATTTCAGATCGGTTCATCTATTTTAATGACGATTTTTTAATCATTAAGCCTGTCACTGCCAAAGATTTTTTTATTAACGATAAAATAGTAATTAATGGGAAATGGGAGAATTTATACCCAACTAAAACTAAGTTGATTATTTTTTTAAATAAAAATCTTGGTATTTTTAAGAAAAAAATCAACAATGCAAGCCACATTAAATCCGTGTACTTAAGCAGTAAACCATTTGGGTTTAAACACCGCTTTGTTTCTCTGGATCATGCGCCCCACCCTTTTTTAACATCCTGTTATAAATTTTTATTTGAAAATCATCCAGAAAAAATGCATCACATGATCAACCATAAATTTCGCAGCAACAAACAATACTCACCTGAAGGATTAACGGTACATTATGCTTTAGAAAAAAATAAGGCCGTTTTTAATTCAAAAAAACAAAGTGAAATGATTAAAGCAAATCATATTTCATTTGAAGCTGTCCAATTAAAATTAAATGCGATTCAACAAAATCCTAACAGCGCATATTTGTGTATTCAAAATTTGGCAGATGCGGATATGAAAAAACAAAATTATATTAGAAATTGGATTGAAAACGATTTAAACATTAAATATAAAAAGTAGACTTTCGTTACCATCAATCATCACTAAGCATCACGATCAAGTCACGGGATAACGACGATGGTATTGTAAAGCAAGACTGTAGTTCAAGACTGTAGTTCAAGACTGTAGTTCAAGACTGTAGCTCAAGAATGTAGCTCAAGAATGTAGCTCAAGACTGTAAAAAATGGCGCAAAAAGAGACAGTAATCTTATTTCAATCACTCATCCTAGACGTATTTTTTCCCAAGATGCCATAGAATATCTAGCTTTTAGGCTAAAAAAAATACAACTTTCTTTGATCACTCCCACCAATAATTTTCCACTAAAGGTTTTTCTTTAAGCGATTGAAGACTTGTGATTTCACCCATTGATGGCGTAACCAAATTAATATTTTTTTGCTTTGATAGTTCGACTATTTTTTCAAATGGATCAGTCCAAGTGTGCACACTTAAATCAAATGTACCATTATGAATGGGCACCATAAATGTTGCTTTCACATCCAAATGCGCTTGAGCGGATTCCTCTGGCATCATGTGAACATCAGGCCATAATTTATTATAAGCGCCTGTTTCTATAAAGCTCACGTCAAATGGACCTAAACGTTCGCCAATTTCTTTAAATCCGCCAAAGTAACCAGAATCTCCAGTAAAATAAAAACTAGCTTGATCACTTTTTACCGACCAACTTGCCCATAGTGTTTTATTTGAATCGCCCAACCCTCTTCCTGAAAAATGCTGAGCGGGGGCTGCAGTGATAGATAAATTATTAACTGTCACGCTTTCCCACCAGTCTAGTTGAGTAACATTTTCTGGTTTTACTCCCCAAGTAATTAAATCCTCTCCAACACCTAACGGTGTATAAAAATGTTCAACCTTATTAATTAATTGTTGGATTGCCCATTGATCTAAATGGTCATAATGATTATGGGACAACAACACACCTTTAATAGGAGGTAATTGTTCAATCGTTAATGGCGGTTGATGAAAACGCTTTGGGCCTGCAAAACTAAAAGGCGAAGCTCGTTTTGAAAACACAGGGTCTGTTAACCAAAACTCACCATCCATTAAAATTAAAATTGTTGAGTGTCCTAATCTTGAAAAATACATATCCTGTTTAGATATTGACTGTTTTTGTAAAGCTATCAGTTGATCAGTTGTCATGGATTGAACTTGAATAGGGGTAGTTGGGCTTGCGGGTTTTTGTTTATCAAACAGATACATTTTTAAAACCGCCCAAAAATTAGTCACCATTTGGGTGGCATCGATATTCACAAATTGTTTACCATTAAATTGATCAGAGGCTTGTACTTTGTCTTTTATTGTTGATTCTTCTCGAAGCGGATCGGTTGATTTGAAAGTAAAATTGAACATGAAAGCACCTGTAGTGAAAAGCAATGCTATAAATACAATGCTTGTAAGAGGATAACGATAGCGTTTACGCATAACAGAACTCAGTTTAAAAAAGGCAGTGTATTAAGGGCAGTTAGAAGACGTAAGTGTCTTGAGTCATTTGATTAAGTTGACATCAACTCGTTTAACCATTGCTCAATTTGGTTTTGGGAATTTGGTCGAACCAAACTGCCTTTTATTTCACCATTATTAAGTAAAAATAAACTTGGCCAAAGCTTTACTTTGAACTGCCTGCCTAAGCGCTTACCTTTGCCATCAATGATCATCAGTCTTTGAATGTCAGGCAAGTCAGATAACGCTGATTGAATTAAGGGTTGAGCTTGCTGGCAAATTGGACACCAGTTTTCACCAAACTCTAATAATAACCATCCTTTTGATTGGGTTAACTCTTCTTTTGTCAGGGCTGCGTCGGTGTAATTTTGTCCTTTAAAAACGTCCACATTCTTCTCTCTTTTGGTTATTTAATTTCAGTATATCGGATTAATTCGTCATCATAGATGATTACAGGCAAATGATTATATTTTATAACGGGTAAACACTGGATTGACGCGATTAATTCAGCACTAAAATCAACCTGATTTATGCAATTTTTTAGCATATAATCCCTCACCTTTATTTTTACGATTTTTGGAGCAAAACCATGAGTAACGATTCATCATCTACTAATGCCTCTTGGGGTGGCCGTTTTACGGAAGCCACTGACGAGTTTGTTGCACAATTTACTGCATCGGTAGACTTTGATCGCCGCATGTATAAGCATGATATTCAAGGTTCTGTGGCACACGCTACGATGCTTGGCAAAGTAGGCGTATTAACTCAAAACGAAGTTGACCAAATTATTAAAGGTTTGGCTGAAGTTCAAGCTGATATTGAAGCGGGTAACTTTGAATGGTCTGTGGCACTTGAAGATGTCCACATGAACATTGAAGCGGCGTTAACTGCAAAAATCGGCATTGTGGGTAAAAAATTACACACGGGTCGTTCGCGTAATGACCAAGTGGCAACGGATATTCGTTTGTATCTGCGTGATGAAATTGATTTTATCTTAACTGAGATTTCACGTTTACAAAAAGGCTTAGCAGATCAAGCGCTGAAGTATAACGATGTGGTAATGCCTGGTTTTACTCATTTACAAACAGCACAACCCGTTAGCTTTGGTCATCATTTATTAGCATGGCTTGAAATGTTAAAACGTGATTACTCTCGTTTTGTTGACTGTCGTGCACGTATGAATCAATTACCACTTGGTGCTGCAGCGCTTGCGGGTACTACTTACCCAATTGATCGTGATTTAACGGCGTCATTATTAGGTTTTGATAAACCGACGGCTAACTCATTAGATTCTGTTTCGGATCGTGATTTTGCGATTGAATTCAGTGCTGCGAGTGCCATTATGATGATGCATATGTCTCGTATGTCTGAAGAGTTAGTGCTTTGGGCGTCTGCTCAGTTTGATTTCATTGATTTGCCTGACCGTTTTTGTACGGGCTCTTCAATCATGCCGCAAAAGAAAAACCCGGATGTACCTGAATTAGTACGTGGTAAGTCTGGTCGTGTATTTGGTCATTTAATGAGCTTGTTAACATTAATGAAGTCACAACCACTTGCTTACAACAAAGATAACCAAGAAGACAAAGAACCGATTTTTGATACGATTGATACAGTTCAAGGTTGTTTACGTGCGTTTGCTGATA
Source organism: Marinicellulosiphila megalodicopiae (assembly GCF_045862395.1). Lineage (NCBI taxonomy): Bacteria > Pseudomonadati > Pseudomonadota > Gammaproteobacteria > Oceanospirillales > Marinicellulosiphila > Marinicellulosiphila megalodicopiae. Next base: position 754,558 of record NZ_AP023087.1, on the reverse strand, counting down.
TGGTGCCACACATTACCCCTAAGCAAGACGTGATGCGTACTGCCGCGTTAAAAGGTTACTCAACGGCAACGGATTTAGCGGATTATTTAGTTAAAAAAGGCATTGCGTTTCGTGATGCTCACGAGATTGTGGGTGAGTCGGTTGCGTATGGCTTAAAAACTAAAAAAGACCTATCAGAAATGTCATTAGAAGAGTTACAACAGTTCTCTGATCAAATTACGGATGACGTTTTTGAGGTGTTAACCCTTGATGGTTCAATTGCAGCGCGTGATCATTTTGGTGGTACTGCACCTAATCAAGTTAAAAAGGCTGCTCAAACTGCTTTAGATAATCTGAAATAAGACGATTCTTTCTACAATAAGACGAAACATGTAGCATGGCTAAAAAATCCAGTGGCGCGAGCCGCCGTAAAATCAGCTCAAAAGAAAAACGATCTGCTTGGTTGTTTCATCATCGTCAAATGATGGTAGGCTCAATCAAACAGATTATGAACAAACCGTTATCAAGTGCACTTACTTGGTTGGTGATTGCCATTTCTTTGAGTTTGCCTTCGTTGTTGTTTGTGGCACTAGACAATATCACTGATCGCACCGCTGATTTACAAAAAGGCGGACGCATCACTTTGTTTTTACACAGCTATGTATCTGAAAATGAAGCGCTGGATATTGTTGAATCCCTTCAGGCTCGCGATGAGATTAAATCTGCTGAATTTCTTTCAAAAGAACTCGCATGGGAGCAAATGCAACAACAATTTGTTGGACAAAAAATATCACAACTTGTCAACCAGAACCCCCTGCCTTCTGCAATAGAAGTCATCCCAAAACAAGATGATTTAGAATCCATTGAACGACTTCAATTGGTGTTAGAAAACCTAGGGGTTGTAAGTGAGATTTTAGTCGACATGGCCTGGGTTGAGCGTTTAAATGCCTGGTTATTAGTGATTAAACAGACTGTTTGGGTGATTGCAACTTTATTAGCACTAACTGTTTTATTAGTGGTTGGTAATACCATCCGTTTAAATATTGAAGCGCACCGTGAAGAAATTACAGTTTCAAAATTAGTGGGCGCAACCGATGCCTTTGTTCGTCGTGGCTTTCTATATATGGGTTTTTGGTATGGCTTTCTTGGTGCGATAGGTGCTTGGATTGTAGTGTTTATTTGTTCTTTATTATTACAACAACCATTAAAAATACTCGAACAAAACTACGGTGGTATGTCGTTTTCTGTGATGCAATGGGATATTGGCGGAACTATTTACCTACTTTTAGGCTCTATATTTTGCGCAATGATCGGAGCATGGCTAGCAGTTTGGCGCCATCTTCGTGACATAAATCCCGCATGATATAAACTTTGCCTATAATTACATAAAATAATGGTCTAAAAAGGTGACTAATGACCGTTAGTATTTACATTTTATTTGTTACACTAAAGGCGCTTCTGAATAATTGATTTTATGAAAATTTTTTATATACTCTTTGAAGCGTTAATAAATATGTTTTTTCATATTGAGGTAGAAAATGAGCACTAAATTACCAGCAAGAATGTTTGAAACCATGTCTCCAGGTCAAAACCTAGACTCTTATATTCAAACAATCAGTCAAGTTGCGATTTTGACTGCTGAGGAAGAAAAAGTATTATCCGAACGCCTTTATTATGACGGTGATGTAACTGCCGCGCGTGAGCTAATTTTTTCTCATTTACGTTTTGTAGTCCATATTGCAAAAAGCTATTCAGGATACGGATTGAATCAAGGCGATTTAATTCAAGAAGGCAACGTGGGTTTAATGAAAGCGGTTAAACGTTTCAACCCTGAAGTTGGCGTGCGCTTAGTCTCTTTTGCTGTGCATTGGATCAAAGCTGAAATTCACGAGTTTATTTTACGTAACTGGCGTATTGTTAAAGTGGCCACTACGAAAGCTCAACGTAAGTTATTCTTTAATTTACGCGGTAAAAAGAAACGTTTAGGTTGGTTGTCACAAAAAGAAGCCCAGGCAATTGCTAAAGATTTAGACGTTAAAGAAGAAGCGGTTTACCAAATGGAAACACGGCTTTCAGCATTTGATGCAGGATTTGATGGCGGTGCTGACGATGACGATGACTCTGCAGCGTTTGCTCCATCACAATACTTAATGGATGATCGCTACAACCCTGAAGAGCAAGTAGCCACTAATGCATACGAAGATAACTCCAAAGCTCAGCTTTACAAAGCAATTCAAGGCTTAGATGAGCGCAGCCAAGACATTTTGAACCGTCGCTGGCTGCATGATGAGAAATCAACACTGCACGAACTTGCTGCTGATTACGGCGTGTCTGCAGAACGTATCAGACAGCTTGAGAAAAACGCCATGAAAAAAATGAAACAAGCTATGGCAATGACTGATCTTGATGGTTAATCAAAAACCACAATCATGTTATATATTAGGTCGCTTTAAGCGACCTTTTTTATGTGTGAAACAAAGCTGAATTCATGACGATTGAAATTAGTAGATTAACGTTATTGTTAGCATGACAAATACAACATACGCTTGTTTTACGTTCGATTTTGCAACCAGTCAAATCAGAACGCCATCGAAATTCAAAAAACTCCTTTTTTGCTTTGCATTTATGCAAAACCAGTTCAGATAAACGTCTACAGCCAAGCAAGTACTAACTTCATATAATTTAAACAGTAATTATTAGTGAGGTGTATCATGCAAAATACAACAAATACAAATGAACAATATCAATACGGTGAACGCCAAATTGAGGCAATGCCTAAAAAAGAAATGACACTTTATAATGGTCAACTTGCCGGATATATCAGCAGTTTTTTAGGTGTCTTTAGTTTTTTAGCTGTACTATGTTTTTTGTTTCCGACCTATTTAACCACTCAAACTCTTCGTGAAGTTTACAATCCCGACTTTTTAAAAATCATGCTGCAAGTCGGTATGTGGGCATCAATATTATTTGCTGTTATTTGTATAGTGATAGAACGTCGAAGAAAGTTAGCCATTGTGGGTGTGCTATATACAAGCTGGGCACACTTATTAGGTGGGTATTCCATTAACTATGAACAAGCAACTGATGATGTGTTTTCATTTGGATTTGATTGGTTAATTTTAGCGTTTATCATTTCAGCAATAATCTGTATTACTCTAGAAAAAACATTTCCCAAATACAAAGAACAGGTTGTATTGCGCCCGAAATGGAAACTGGATATGGTTTATTTCAGTGTGAATCACTTATTAATTACTGGATTTATGCTGGTGGGCAACTGGGGATGCCATCAATTTAGTTGGGCAATCAATGAAGATTTCCAAGCGCAAATTAGAACTATTCCTGTAATTTTACAATTTCTAATAATATTTATGTGTGCCGATTTTATTTTATATTGGAGTCATCGAGTATTTCATATTTATCCAAAACTTTGGAAATTTCATGCAGTGCATCATAGTACTGAACACATGGATTGGTTAGCAGGTTCACGCAGCCATATGGTTCACAGTGTGTTTGAACGCAGCTTGATTATGCTTTTATTATTTTTATTAGGCGCTGATAAAACCGTAGTAGACACTTATATAATTTTTGCTGCCACTCAAGCAGTTTTAATACATCTAAATAGCGATTTACCTGTTGGGTGGTTGCGTTTTATTTTGGTCACACCGCAATTTCATCACTGGCATCATGCAAGTGACCAACCAGCAATAGACACTAACTTTGCAGCTCATACTGTATTGTTTGATAGATTATTTGGTACGTATCATATGCCTATAAAATACTGGCCTAAAAAATACGGCACAACAAAACCTTTACCTCAAACCTATATTGGTCAGTTTTTGTATCCTTTTAAAGATTAGTTGGTATATTGAAACCTAACGGCTTATTATTTAATTGAATCTTTATACACAAATAAATGATAAGCCATTTTATCGCGTTTTTTCAGATACACTAATTTATCAATAATTCCACGACTTAATACCATATCTTTTCGTAATAATAACATGCCTTTATTATTAACAAAATCACGAGCAAGTTTCATAGCAGGTCGCAACTCATCAATTTCAAGCTGATTCATTAAATCGCCATCACTTTTATCGTCAATTTCTTTAATGACAATTACAAATGCATCAACCACATCTGGACAATAAATTTTACCTTTTTTGGTCTCTAACATTTTAACTGCATCGACATCTTCGATGCTTTTCCCTGTTTTTATACCAAACACTAATTCTAAATAATCAATACAAATTGATAATACTCGAGAACCAAATAAAATATTGTCCCCTTCAATATGATCTGGATATCCATTTCCGTTCCAGTATTCACGATGAGATTTAATAATCAAACTTGTTTCATGTAAATAAGGCACACTGGTTAATAAAGCCGCACTATCAGCTGGGTAACGTTTAAATTCACGTAATTGGCGCTCATCCATTTTCGTAAAGGGAAGTTTTAATATTTCATCGCTAATTTTCAGTTTACCAATTTCATACAACATTCCACTGTAGCGTAAATTTTCTGTATCACCTGGACTTAAATCGAAGTATTTGGCCATAGCAACTAATATTTCATCTAATATTTCATAGAATCCATCAACACAGCTTGCGCGTAATTGTAGAGAATGAGAAAACAATCGAATGAAATTTCGATAATTTTCTTTCATATCAACATTACTCATTTCAAGCATATCTGAAGTTTGTTGTAGTTCTGAAGTTCTAATTTTTACTTTTTCTTCTAAGTCTCGATTAGACTTAGATAACAATACGTTTTGTGCTTCTATTTTTGTTTTAAGTGATTTATTTTCATTTTCTAATTTTAAAATATTTAAAGCATCATTTATCAAACCCAAAAGTGATTCATCGTCCCAAGGTTTTGAAATGAAGCGAGAGATTCCTCCTTTATTAACTGCATTAATTGTAGACTGAAAATCCGATTGCCCTGTTAATAAAAAACGAATGGTTTCTGAATACTGTTCTTTTACCTTTTTCAAAAATTCGTCGCCCATCATTCCTGGCATACGCATATCAGAAATAACAATATGAATGGTTTCAACTTTTAATAAATCTAAACCTTCTTGTCCTGAATTGGCAAAATAACAATTCACTCCTAATTCTCGGGTCAATCGCTTCAAAGATGAAAGAATATTCTTTTCATCATCTACAAATAAAATTCCGTAACCCTTCATACTAATACCTCAAACTAATAATTTTTTTAACAGTTTCATTAGAATCGTGAAGCCAAAAATCAAAATCTTTTCCACATAAATTTTCTTTTTCAATTATATTTATTGTATCGTCCCATTTATGAAAGAATTTAAGAGAATGGGTGACACAATGAGCTAATGGAAGTACATCGCCCTCTAAGTATTGTTTCTTATAAAATCGAGAAATTGACTGAATTATATTTTCAGGAAAGCCCCACAGTGTTAACATTTTTGGCATACAATACTCGAGCAATTCATTTATTTCCCCAACATAATCATTATCTATTGATGATAATTTAAACATAAGCACTTCGTGTAAAAGCCCAATTAAATACGCTTCTTGATCATTTTCACCTAACTTCAATGCAAAATTTTGACAAAATGAGGCAACCGCTAAACTGTGAATCCATATTTTTTTTTGCTCTGTATCCATCTCACCTTTCCAAGCATCCACACTGCCTGTCATAATTAATGATTTGACTTTATAAGCCCCCAAAATAACAATCACTTCTTGTAAGTTTTTAACTTCTCGGGGTAATCCATAAAAAGGCGAATTGGCCATCATTAATAATTTTGTACATAACATCGGATCTTTAGAGATTGAACTGACGACATCGTCAATTTTCACATCTTCACTTTCAAGCATAACTAATGCTTCACGTACACAAGGTAAAATCGGAGAATTAATTTCAAGCAACTTTACTTTATTGTTTTCAAACCATTGTTTTATCAACTATTATCCTCCTATCATCAAATAAGTTCATAATAATCGACTCGTTGCTGTACGTATTTTTTAAAGTCGAACATCGCATCATTTACTAACACTTCTTGTGTGAAAATTACATCCACAATTGATGAAGAGTCTTTATTAAGTGATTCAATTTTTAGTTGTGTGAAATTTCGTTTTTTAACTAATTCAATCATTGATTGTGTAAGAATCATTCCACGTGTCATTAAGATTCGCCCACTAGGCATAACAACATCTTGATTGAGGATATCACCTGGGTTTAAATCATTCACACTCACCATCATTACATTGCCCTAGTCATTATTAAAATTTTACCCTCAATACCATTTAAACTAGATAGCATGGGCATCCATTTTTGCTCGTCTACCAAAATATTATTTTTGCTATTTGTTTCAACAGCTTGAATCATCGAATCAGAAAATACATTGTGATAATTTAATCCATCAATTGCACCATTACAGCCAAGTACTGTTTTAGACATTTCATTAGATTCAATTATTACCCCCTCTTCATTAATACAATAAATCGCCACTGGTAGCTCATCCAATATCCTTCTAGACATTTCTAATGATTTGATATTGACTTGAAGTACGCGAGTTTTTTGATCGACTTTTTTTTCTAAATCTTTATTAATAGTTAATATTTTGTCATGCAATTTTTTATTTTCATCAGCCAATTCAAAATCATTAATGGCTTGCACTACACTTAGTAATAATTCGTCATCATCCCAGGGTTTTAAAATCAAACGATACACTGAACCATCGTTAATCGTGGAACGGATTGATTCCAAATCAGTGAACCCTGTAATTAAAATACGTTTAATGGATTCATGCTGAACCGCAAGTCGCTCAAACAACTCTGCTCCACCCATTTTAGGCATTCGTTGATCAGATATCACCACTTTTATATCTGGATGATTGTCCACGCATTCTAATGCTTCATGTCCATTTCCAGCTTCAAATATTTCAACATCAATATCATTTATAAGACGTTTTAACGCTCTTCTGATGTTTCTTTCATCATCTACAATTAAGATTTTACTAGTCATAATATTAAACCCTACTACACTTCAATTGAGTATAGACAGTTTTTACAAACTTCAAGCATCAAAACATTAACTTACAAAAAGTATTTACTATGGCCTGCGACATCATTATTGAATATAAAATTTCATCCACTACTTATGAAAATACATCATGGGTATTTAAACTTGATAATGAACAACATCGGTGCCATATCGAACCTGAATCTCAGAATATGCAATGGCAAAAGCTAGAATGCAATCAATGTAAACATTGTCCATACCAAACACAAAACAAACCCTACTGCCCAGTGGCTCAATCAATAGGAAGTATTGCTGAGTATTTTAAAGATATCAGTTCAATTGAAGTATTTGAGTTAACCGTTTTCATTAATCAAGAATTACACTTTCAAGCTAAAGCCAGTGCCGCTAGGGTTTGCTCATCTTTGATTGGTTTATCAACTGCGGGCAGCGGATGTCAATACACGCAATTCTTATGGCCAATGCTCCAGCAACACACACCTATGGCGACCCTAGAAGAATCCGTTTTTAGAGCGATTTCGAATATGTCAATTTATTATGTATTAAATGATTCGCCACTTAATTTTATCGAATATTGCACAAATTTTTACGAAAACATGCATACATTAAATATCGATTTTTCTGCAAGAATTCAACAATTTGCAAAAGGCGACGCTCTAAATAATGGCCTGATAAATTTAGATACTTTTATTAAAATGATTTTATATAATTTAGAACATAAATTTGAAGATTTTCAAGATATCTACGATTTAAAATAACAACCAAACTATTCAGATTTATTTGGAAGCTCGATAATAATTTCAATTCCAACAGGGCAAATTTTTGCATAAATATTGCCATCAACACTTAACAAAAGCTGTTGAGCCACCGACAGTCCCAAACCCACACTTTTGTGCTCGTTTTTGTCGGTACTAAATGGGTCAAAAATTCGGTTAATATCCTCATTTTTTATACCACTTGCATGATCTCTAATTGAAATCATGACTTGCCCACCTTCATCTTTAATATTCACATCAACGATACGATCGTCAATACTGCTACAATCTTTTTCGTAAGCTTCAAATGAATTCTTGAAAACATTATTTAATACTGTATCGATTACTACTTTTTTACTTTTAATTCTAAACAGGGAATCTCTTGGGATATTCAAGTTAATCACTAACAGGTCTTTATATTTTTCAGAAATAATATTTAACACACTAATAATATAAATATCGCAATACTCTTCTGAAATACAGTAATTAATTGGCTCTAATGCAGTAATAATATTTTTAATTCGTTTTAAACCTTCTTGAGAGTCATTTAAGATATCTGCCCAATCATCTTTTAGAATTAAAAGAGATTTTTTAAACGATTCATCCACACTTTTCTCATCAATACTTTGTATAAGCGTCTCTTGCTTGAGTAAATAAGAAATATTAGCCATAACAAAACTATTGGGGTTATTAATTTCGTGTGCAAGCCCTGAAGTAAATTTGGATAGCATATTTATACGCTCAAAGGAGTGTACCTGTTTATGCATTTTACTTAATTCGAATATATTTTTTTGTAAATGTGAGGATTTTTCATCAAGTACTTTACGCAACTCACTTGAAATATTTTGTAACTTTTCATTATTTTCAATTACTGAAAACCATTGCGTTAATGTTTTACTAAAAATCCTCATTAATTCTTTTTGCATAACATATAGGGGTCTATGCAATAACATATTATCACAAGACAACCAGCCATAAGCGCCATCGTTTGTCCAAACAATGATGCTGATATGCCATCCATTACTTCCTATGCGCCCACTGGTTTCTAATTCTACATTTTTTCTGATACGAATAGTTTCATGGTTTTCTAACATATCTAATAACCAATCTTGCCCCTGCAAGGGTTTAACAAGATCAAAGTCTTCATATAGTTGCCCTTGTTCATCTGTTCCCCAGGTGCCATGCATATTTCCATTAGCATGATCAAATGTAAAAAACCCCGCTCGATCTACATCTAAATCATTTAGACACACCGAAACAGACTGTTTAAACAACTCTTTTCGTGAGTGACAAGCCATTAATGTATCATTAATTTTACTGATACTTTCTAATTTATTTTCTATAAAGCTAAAACTTTCTGACACGCACACGCTAAATCCAAGCTGACTTGGTTGTGGACGAATTAATTCTATATCTAATCCTTCGAACTGATAACCAAAAAAAGATAGCTTATTTTTAATAAAATCAATGACAAGCTGAGGTAACTCATCGCCAAAATGGTACCCACAACTACGTAATCGGTTGTCTTTAGACAGTATTTTTGTGATAACAAACTCAGTATCAAATTCGACCCAGCTATTTTTAGTACCGCTAGTCATTGTCAGAATCCAATTTTGATATTTTTTTATCAGTCATCAGTAGTGAGAAAATCGATCTATTCATAAATTCCAATATAAAATTTCTTGTCTGAAGCTTAGTAAAAATTTTCGATGTTTCCACAATTTCAACTTTTTTTACTAAAATTAGAAAACTGTAAAAACCCATCTATACTTTGAAATATTCATTAATATTCTAATTGGTTTTTACAATGTCAGAGCCTTTACCTTATGTCGCTATTATCGATGATTCACCATCTCAATTGCATTGTATTGAGGTTATTTTGGAAAAAAACTGTAATGTCATCACATTTAAACATGTTGATGACTTTTTAAGTCATGAAGATCTTGATACTTATGATTTAATTATTACGGATTATATAATGCCAGATAAAAATGGCATGTTTGTGTTAGAAGCCTGTAAGAACTACAAAACACCTATTATTGTTATGACTGGCTGTGACGACTTAGAAGTAGAAAAAAAATGTTTACTGGCAGGTGCAATTGACTTCATACGAAAACCATTTAGTCCAGAAACATTCAGACATAGAATTCTATTAAACCTCACTTTTATCGAACAAAAAAACCAAATTATTGATGCTCAAGAACATTTAATAGCTAACGAAAAAATGGCAGCATTAGGCCAACTTGCCGCAGGGGTTGCCCATGAAGTGAACAATCCGATGGGGTATATAAAAACGAATATGAACGCATTTTCTAAAAACTTGGACAAACTAGCGTCCTGTTTTAACGATATAGAAGAAACCCTTGGTTATAATGATGTTGATGAAAATGAAATGTTATTAAAACGTTTAAAAGAAGTGTATAAAATTCAATTTTTATTGGAGGATTTTAAGGAAATCATCGATGAATCTGATGAAGGGATTAAACGTGTCACTGACATTGTAAAAGATTTAAAATATTACGCATACAATCAAGAAGATAAATTCACAAGCCACGACATTGTGTATGTAATTAAAAGCGCATTAAATTTGGCAAACAGTGAAATTAAACATAAAGCCAATGTCATTTTAGATACCACAGAATCATGTTATATCGATTGCATTCCTAACCAACTTAGTCAGGTACTTATCAATTTATTAGTCAATGCGTGCCATGCAATTGAAAATTTTGGTGAAATTCATATTACCCAAACCTGTACGGATACTCTATGTAAAATAGAAGTAACCGATAATGGTTGTGGTATTGATCTAGACATTCAAGAGCAGATATTTAATCCCTTTTTTACTACTAAACCGATTGGTAAAGGCACGGGGTTAGGTATGGCAATTTCAAAAACGATCATTGAACATCATTTAGGTAAAATCACTTTAAGCTCCAAAAAAGGAGCTGGAACAACAATCAAAATTGAATTACCCCTTAGCCATTAATTTTAAAGCTAAAATCACGACTTTTTTCAATACGCGGATTCAAATCCGAAGTGCATCAAAATCTATGCAGCGAATGCTGCTTGATATTCATGCATTAAATCATATGGCGTTTCATAATTCAGTATTTTTCTTGGCCTTGTATTTATTTTTTTAATCGCACAATCTACCTCTTGCTGCTTAACAGTTTTAAAGTCAGTGAATTTTGGAAAATACTGGCGAATTAATCCATTTGTATTTTCATTCAACCCTCTTTCCCAGGAACTATATGGGTGCGCAAAATAAATTTCTGCGTTAAGTGCTTTACTAATTTCTTCATGTCCAGAAAACTCTTTTCCATTATCTGCTGTAATCGTGTGAACAAGGTCTTTGTAAGGTTCTAGTAGCCTAATTGTTGCCGCTGTTACATCTTTTGTACTTTTGCTTTTTACCTGTGCAGCGACTGTAAATTTTGTTTTACGCTCAACAATAGTAACTAATGCACCACTGTGTCCTTTTCCTATTATGGTATCAATCTCCCAGTCACCCACGCGGGATTTTAAATCAACAATGGATGGCCGATCATCAATACTGATTCGGTTTTTAATATGTCCTCGTGTTGATTTTCCATTACGGCGTTTATCATATTTTTTCCAACTCGACGAAGGTGTGTGTATAAATAACCACCTGCACGCTTATCTTTCCAAATATGAATATAGATGCTTTCGTGGCTGATGAGTGTCGCCTCATCTTTAAGAAGCCAATTTGAGATTTGTTCAGGGCTCCAATCCAATCTAATTTTAGTCTCTATAGTTAAGATCAATTCTTTAGTCATCTTTGTTGGTTTACAAGCATTTTTCCTTCGATTATCAGTCAATATCTGTGCTTGTTTGTACCGATAACCGCGTTCGCCTGTGTTGCGTTTAAGCTCTCGACTAATTGTGGATTGATTGACATTAATAATTTCTGCAATTTTTCTTTGTGAAAAATCACTTTTAATTAATGCGTAGATCTGGCATCTTTGTTCATAGGTTAGCTGTGGGTTTATACTCATAATCACTTCATCTCTTGCCGGAGAAAAAGATTATGAGCTTACCTTCAGCTGACCTCTTTTTCTACCTTGTTAGATGATGCACTTCGGATTTGAATCCGCGATATTTAATTTAATAGTAATTCAGTTATAATACGTTTTTTTGCAAACACAATAAAATCATGAGTAAATCTAACAAACCTATTCCGCGTTTTAATACCCCTATTATCGAGACACATTGCCATTTAGACTATTTAGAAATGGACACTATGGCAGATTCCTTAGACACAGCGTATGAAGTTGGTGTTGAAAAAATCGTCACTATTGCGGTCAGTAAGGCTAACTTAAGCAAAGTTGTTGAAATTTCAAAAGCCCATGAAAAAGTATACTGTACTCAAGGTATTCACCCCCACGACGCTAAAGATTTTGACCCAGAAGTTGAAGCCATTATTCGTAAAAATGCAGAATTTGAAAAAATGCTCGCGGTTGGCGAAATTGGTTTGGATTATTTTTATGATCATTGTGAACCAGATATACAAAAAGCGGCGTTTGCTAGACAGATGCAAATTGCCGATGATTTAGACTTGCCTGTTGTGATCCACACGCGTGAAGCATGCGACGATACAGCAGCAATATTAAGAAACTGTGAAAAAACCAATAAAAAACGTGGTGTGATTCATAGCTTTACTTCTAGTTTGAAATTAGCAGAATACTGTTTAAGTGAAGGGTATTTTTTAGGCTTTAATGGCATTGTGACGTTTAATTCTGCAGAGAATGTTCGCGAAGTATTAAGCATGACACCGCTGGATCAAATTGTATTAGAAACCGATGCGCCGTATTTAACACCGATTCCTTATCGTGGACGACCTAACCATCCTAAGTATTTACCGTTTATTGCACAAAAAATAGCAGACGTTAAAAATATTGATGTGGAAGAAGTGTTGCACCAGTGCTATTTGAACTCTGAGAAATTATTTTTTAAATAAAAAAAATACCCTCAATAAACATTGAGGGTATTTTTCTAAATAATTGTATTATCCAAAAGTGTGCTCATAATCACACCTTGCTCATTCATAAACGCCGATCCTTTTTTATTTAAATTCAGTGGCTGCCTATAAAAATCCGTCGCATTCAATTTCAATTCATTATAAATACAGGTCGCTGCTGCGTAATCCCAAATACTACCACCTCCTTCTGTTTTTTTAGGATATTTAACATAACACGCAGGTGCATGCTCAATACACCAAATGGCATTCATCACTGCGCCACCTTGTAGAATTTGTGGGACAATATTTTTATTTTTAAACTCAAGCTTGTCTTTTAAAATTTGATAATAATCAGTATTTACAAATGAATCGTCGTTAATCAAAGTTATATTTTTTTGATATTCAACTTTAATTTCATTTTCATTTTTAAATGCGCCCTGCTCAAAAGTAGCGTGATATAAATCTGATGAATTAGGATTAAACACCACACCAATAACGGGGACACCCTGTTTATTAATAAGTGCAATACTCACACAAAATCCAGCACGCTGTTTAATAAAAGATAAAGTGCCATCTAATGGATCGACACACCAAAAATAATCTTTTTTGAATCGACTTAAATCATCTTGTGACTCTTCCCCAAGCCAGCCTATATCAAATTGTAAAATTGAATCATTTAATGTTTGATATATAATTTCTTGACACTCTAAATCTATTTTTGTAAATACACTTGAAGCTAAACTTGTGGCCATTTCTTTGGTTTGAATATTTAACTCTTCGACACAGGAGGTTTGAATGATTTTTCCTGCTTTTAATGCAGCTTGTTTAGCAGTTTGCGTTAATGCTAATAATTGCTTAGAAGTTAATTGCATACTTTCTTACCTATTTTATAACTTATTTTAAAATCGTCGAAGTAGATATTTCTTTTATTACTTTTTTACTTAATTGTTCACTGAAGTCATTGATTTTCCAATGCCCTGGGCTCCAACCTTTTAAAAATCGATGAAAATCCACCCAAGCAAATTCAAACAACGGTCGCCATAATTGCTCAACCTCATTAAAATTAATGGATGATTGTTGTTGCGTCATCGCTTGACTTAACTCTTCGAAATATACACCAACCCACTTAAACGCACTTTGTTGACATTGAGATTCATTTAAACAACTTCCTAGAAAATAAGCTAAATCTTTGACACCCACACCACCGCCAGTATATTGAAAGTCGACTCCGGCCACTGTGTGATTAGTGGGGTTAAAACAAAAATTAGCCAGCTTTGCATCACCATGAACAATGCTTTGAATCGGACAGTTTGATAACTTGTCATCAATCAATTTGGCACCATTTTTTAAAGCCATATCATCCAAGGCTTCTAATTCATCGGGCCTTGTGGCTAAATGCCAATACGTACCTTTTGGCCACAAAAGATTAGGTGACACATTTAAATGTTTAGCATGAAAAAACGCGAGCCACGATATTATTTGTTTTATTTGATTATTATTTGCTTGATCCAATCTTTGCGTAAAACCAATTGCGTCTAAATCCTGCATCACAATGACACGTTCATCTACTCGATTAAACACACCTAAGCAGTTTGGTATCAAACAGTGTTGGGATTGAGCATTGTAAAATTCGTACCAGTTTGATTCGACTTGATAAGAGGTTAATTTTCGTTGATGAGAATTATCAGTATTCCATCCTTTTGGATGTGATGAAGCTTTAGGTAGGTGGATATGTTTAACAATAATGGTTTTATTAGATTGACCATCAAGTTCGAAACGCAGTATTTTACCATACCCGCTCCATAAAATTTGTAGACATTCTTTTTCTTTTATTTGATGTGTACCCGTTGCAGATACAATCGATTCAATTAAAAAGTTGATAATTCACTCCTGTGGCGCGAGTATGATTATTCTTTTTGATCTCGCTCAATTCTGTCCATAATATCATCGATTTTGCTTTTATCCACAGGGGCGAAGGACAATTTTCCCACTACAGATTTGGTTATGCGTATTTTCTTAACAAATCCGCGGCAATGTTTACACATTAATAAGTGAAATTTTATCCGAACTTTCCCTAATCCAGTTACGTTTCCATCGATATATTCACTTGTTTGTTCAGTTACTTGCTTACAATTTAGCATTCGCCAGTCTCTTGATAATGTTCAATATGTGAAAATACTTCAACACGTGCCCGATGCAGCAGCACTCTTACATTAGATTCACTTATGTCCAAAATATTACAAATTTCTGAATTATCTAAGTTTTGCATTTCTTTTAAGCTTAAAACAGCTCGGTGGGTTGGCTTTAAATAGCCAATAAATTTTTCGATGCATTTTTTCAATTGATCATGCCCCAATAGCGCTTCAGGGCTATCTTGCTCCCACTTTGAAGGGGGCGATTGCCAATGCCCTTTATCATCAAAACGGTCCATGAAATCATTATTTTCTTGGGTTTCGTATTTTGATTCTTTTTTAATTTTTGCCTTTGCTGCATTTGCTGCAATCGTACTTACCCATGTTTTTAAGGAAGATCGGAACTCAAATTTTGGCAAATTTCGATGAATTGATATCCAACTGTCTTGCACGGCGTCCTCAGCTAAATTTTCACCTACGATAGATCGCGCTACTATAATCATTATTGGGTAATATTGCTCGACTAATTTACGAAATCCCGCCTGTGAAGCCAACGCTAGTCGTACAGTCTCTCTATCTTCTGGATAAGATAGTGTCTGGGTCACTTCAAGTTCACTCATTTGATATCCACTGTTTTTAAACAAAATTTAAGTTCATTCATTCTATCGAGTATTGAATGGTTCTGCACATCACTTTTTTCTAACAGAAATGTAATATTTTATTTTTACTGATCTTGCTTTTAAATATAAACACCCCATTTATCAATTAGAAACCAAACAGTTATTAACCATTTATGCTGTATCCACTAAGAGGTCAACATGAGAATCGATAAATTAACAAATAAACTTCAACTAACTCTATCTGATGCACAATCTATCGCGCTGGGTAAAGATCACAATTTTATCGAGCCTATTCATTTATTAAGCGCCATGTTAAATGACAAACCCGGTATTTCTCCGTTGATTCAAAAAACAGGCGGACAACTATCAAAATTACAAGACAGCATAAAATCAGCCTTAGCTAATATGCCCACGGTCCAAGGACAAAATGACATTCATATGTCCAACGATTGTATACGTATAATGAATATGGCGGATAAATTATCACAAAAACGCAACGACCAATATATTTCCTGTGAATTGGTATTGTTAGCGATGACTGAAGATAAAGGTGAAGTGGGAAAATTATTAAAAGACGCCAATATAGACAGTAAAAGCCTAGAAAAGTCGATTTTGGATTTACGTGGTGGCGAAACTATTAATTCACAAAATGCTGAAGAATCGCGCCAAGCTCTAGACAAATATTGTATTGACTTAAATGAACGTGCTGAGCAAGGTAAATTAGACCCTGTCATTGGTCGTGACGATGAAATTCGTCGCACGATTCAAGTATTACAACGTCGCCGTAAAAATAATCCAGTATTAATTGGGGAGCCTGGTGTAGGTAAAACCGCTATAGTTGAAGGTTTGGCACAACGGATTGTAAATGGTGAAGTACCCGAGGGGTTAAAAAATAAACGAGTGCTTTCTTTAGATTTAGGTGCATTATTAGCAGGCGCTAAATTTCGTGGTGATTTTGAAGAACGCTTAAAATCCGTATTAAATGAACTTGCCAAACAAGAAGGTCAAATCATTTTATTTATTGATGAAATTCACACCATGGTAGGCGCAGGGAAATCCGAAGGGGCAATGGATGCAGGAAACATGTTAAAACCTGCACTCGCTCGTGGTGAATTACACTGTGTTGGTGCAACAACATTAGATGAGTATCGTCAATTTATTGAAAAAGATGGAGCGCTTGAGCGACGCTTTCAAAAAGTATTGGTTAGCGAACCAAACGAAGAAGCGACGATTGCAATTTTACGTGGATTAAAAGAACGCTATGAAATTCATCATGCTGTGGATATTTCTGACAGCGCCATTATTGCAGCAGTGAAATTATCACAACGTTATATTACAGAACGAAAATTACCCGATAAAGCCATTGATTTAATTGATGAAGCTGGTAGCCGAATTCGTATGGAAATTGATTCTAAACCCGAATCAATGGATAAACTTGAACGTAAATTAATTCAATACAAAATGGAAGCGCAGGCATTAAGTAAAGACAAAGATTTAGGCACTAAAAAAACATTAGTTAAATTAAAAGAAGATATCAAACTATTAGAAAAAGAATACGCCGATTTAGAAGAAATTTGGAACACTGAAAAAGCCGCATTACAAGGCAGCCAAGAAATTAAAGAACAACTTGAGCAAGCGCGCAAACAAATGGAAAGTGCTCGCCGAGCTGGTGATTTAAATAAAATGTCTGAATTACAGTATGGTTTGATTCCTGAACTTGAAAAGCAACTAGATCGCGCCAGCCAAGCAGAAATGCTAGACATGCAATTATTACACAACACCGTGACCGAGGAAGCGATTGCTAATATTGTGGCGAAATGGACAGGCATTCCTGTTGATAAAATGCTTGAAGGCGAACGAGAAAAATTATTAAAAATGGAAGGTGTGCTCACCCATCGTGTTGTGGGTCAAGCACAAGCTGTAAAAGCTGTGAGTAATGCAATTCGCAGAAGTCGTGCTGGTATTTCAGATCCAAATCGCCCTAATGGCTCATTCTTATTTTTAGGCCCAACGGGTGTCGGTAAAACTGAATTATGTAAAACTTTAGCGCATTTTTTATTCGATACAGAAGAGTCCATGGTGCGAATTGACATGTCTGAATTCATGGAAAAACACAGCGTTGCCAGACTGGTTGGGGCACCTCCAGGTTATGTAGGCTACGAAGAAGGTGGATACTTAACTGAAGCGGTTCGCCGTCGCCCATACTCGGTTTTATTATTAGATGAAATTGAAAAAGCACACCCAGATGTATTTAATATTTTATTACAAGTGCTAGATGATGGTCGCTTGACAGATGGTCAAGGTCGTACGGTTGATTTCAAAAACACAGTCATTGTCATGACATCTAATTTAGGCAGTGACATCATTCAAGAAATGAATACCGAAGGTAAAAATAATGTCGACACTAAAAAATCCGTAATGGAAATAGTTGGCAAACATTTTAGGCCTGAATTTATTAACCGTATTGATGAAGTGGTGTTATTTGATCCATTAGCTCAAGATCAAATTAAAGGCATTGCTAATATTCAAATCAGCATTATTGAGAAACGTTTATTGGAACAAGGCATTCATTTAGTATTGACCGATGCCGCGTTAGAGAAAATTTGTTTAGCTGGTTACGACCCCGTTTATGGCGCAAGACCATTAAAACGCGCTATTCAACAGTTGCTAGAAAATGAATTAGCAAACTTAATTTTAAGTGGCGATGTCGTAACTGAACAAACTGTTAGCATCGATAATATTAATGACACATTAACTTTTAGTATTTCTTAATTATGAAAAAAAATCCGAAACTTGTTCCTGAAAATTATTCCGGTTTATTAACGGTTTCTACTCAAATGAAACAGTTTGTACATAAAGTGGAGCGCGTCGCTAAAACGAATGCATCGATTTTAGTAAGAGGCAATACAGGAACAGGTAAGGATTTAATTGCAAGACACATACATAATATTAGCTTACGATCCAATCAAAGTTATAAAGCCATTAACTGTGCCACATTAACTGGCGAGTTAATGACTTCTGAATTATTTGGCCATGTAAAAGGTGCATATACTGGAGCAATTTCAGATCGTAAAGGTTTATTACAACTTACGGATAAAGGCACTTTATTTTTAGATGAAATAGCTGAAATGCCATTGGACATTCAAGCAAGATTATTGCGTGTATTACAAGATAAAGAATTTTCACCTGTAGGCTCTTCCCAAACGTTAAAAACAGATATTCGCTTGATTTCTGCTACACACGAATCATTACGCGCTTTAGTAGCACAAAAAAAATTTCGTGAAGATCTAATGTATCGCATACGAGTAATTCCTTTATTTTTACCCTCGTTAGTTGAAAGAACTGGTGATGTAGAAATGTTATTGTGGCATTTTATAGAAAAGCTCAATAACGAAAACCCTCGCAAAGTTATTGCCTTTGACGAAGACAGCTACGAAGTATTAATGAATTATGAGTGGCCTGGTAATGTAAGAGAATTACAAAATACATGTGAATATATGCATGCAATTGGTGAAGGCAGCACCGTCACAATCGATGATTTGCCTCAAGACTTATTCGAATTAGAATTTGAAGAAAATGACGAAAAAATGAAGTTAGCAAAATTGATGCAGAAATTTAATGGCAAGCGTAGTGATGTTGCCCTTGAAATGGGATGCTCCCGCGCCACTTTATGGCGAAAACTTAAACAACATCAATTAACTTAAGCTCATCACACTATACCACTACACCACTATACCACTGAGATAACCTGTTGATATAAATCCACCTGTTCAAAAGTTGCTCCTAGCTCTATAGATGGTGGGTGACTAAAAAACACGGGTGTAAAGATTTGAGCATGGGTAAGGCCTTGATCAAGTACAACTTCGTAATATTCATACAAGCTGCGCCAAGAATCAATTTTAGCAGGCTTATTTAAAATCACACTCACCTGCTTTTTTAACTGTAAAATAATTCGATGATTACCTGGAATCAACAACCAAGATTCAAATGTTTCGTTTGCCATGCAAAATACCTATATCAATCAAGGGATTAGCGTAACAAATTTATTCGGCTCTTCGTTTGATCCAGTTCAACTTTTTTCTTGATTGATGTTAGAGAATTGTAATTTTAATTTCTCGACTTCCATTTTTAATTGTTTAATTTCTGCGATCACATCAAATTCTTCATTACCAGCAGATACTAAGGCATCCGTTTTCGGTTTTTCAACGTAACTCTCTGTTGAGTCAGTTTGTGTGTGCGCAGTTAATTCGGTGCCTTGCACATTTGTATTTTCTGTATTTTCAATTTCTGTATTTTCGATTTCTGTATTTTCAATTGATAAGTCGACATTTAATGCTTGATCAAAAAAGTGCATCCATCTCGCATCCCGCTTACCATTTTCTCTAGGCAGTTCTTTCACAAATGGGCCTAATGCATGTTCAACCAAACTTTTTAATGTTTGTTCAACTTCCTCGTTTGATTGAAATTCAAACAAACGCTGGCATCGTGTTTTTAATTCACCTGCAGATTGATTCCCACGAAGTAACATCACGCAGACAACTGCGATTTGAGAGTCATTTAATTTTAATTCACCAAATTCTGTATTAAAAAAACGATGTTTGTATTTTACTGTTCTTGAACTGGATTCTTTAATTACAAAGTGCTTTTCTTGCAAACTTTGACAAATGCTTTGCACCACTTGATCACTAAAACTAGTAACAGGATCGCGGCTGCTTTTTTGATTGCATGCATTGGTTAATGCATTTAAGGATAATGGATAATACTCAGGAGTCGTAATGGATTTTTCAATCAACGCCCCTAATACTCTTGCTTGATTTGGTGTCATATTATATTTCATTTTTACCCTCCAAATACTCGATTATAAAACGATAGAAACCCATTACTCTAGCAGATCCTTTTAAATCTGGGTGAACCAGCACCCAAATTTGACTCATAGAGTTACCAGGTGAAATATGACTTAATTCGATTAAATTGGCGTCTTCGTAATCAGGCGCTTTTGGCAAATAACATAACCCTAAATTTTGTTCTGCCATGGAACGGCACAAGCCTAAATCGTTGGATCGATATACAAAACATTTTGCGGGTATTTTTTGATCAAATTCAGAACGCGCCTGAATATTCATATGCTTGCTTGGCCCAATCCATTGATGAGTGAAACACTCTTCCAATGTTTGAGGCTGTCCATGTTGTTTAAGATACTCAACCCCCCCGTATATCGCCCAAGAAAACTGCTGTACTTTATGTCCAATTAAATAATCTGGCGGGGTAGTGGTTGCACGTAAAGCAATATCAGCATCACCTCGACGCAAATCCACCTGTTCTAAAGAAGATATGAATTCAAATTGAACATCTGGATTGGATGTTTGAAATAGCTTCGATGCGGGGATGAGAATACTTTCAATCATGCTTGCTGGTGCAGTTACACTGATTTTACCTTTTAAACGATTATCCAAACCAGATAACTTTAAATGCATCATATCCAGTTGTTCTGCCATATTTTGAGTGTGTTTAAACACCACTTGGCCAGAATCGTTAAGTAAATATCCTTCTTTAGAGCGCAAAAATAATGGTTGACCTATTTTGTCTTCTAACAATTGAATGCGGCGAAACACAGTGGAGTGATTGACGTTCAATAACTTACTTGCTCCCAGCAAACTGCCTGTTTGCGCCACTGCTAAAAAATAACGCAGATCATCCCAATCAACAGACTGCTGGAAACTCATAAGATTCAAAGTTACGCAACTCGTGATTGAATAGCGTTTAAATAATCTTGAAACGCTTTATTAGGTATCATTAATTCGCTAATGGTTTGACCATCAACATTTTTAGCATTTAAGTTATATCCTTTAGCCAAAAATACATCTAAGAATTTTTCAAAATGTTCTAATGGCATTGATCGGTAGGCTTTTTCTAACATTACAAATTGCGCATCCGCTTCATCGTAGGTTTTGCATTCTAAATACGATTCAATTTGTGACTGGCTAAAAACTTCTTCTTCAACTCTGACTTTATCTTTTTTCATTTTATTCTCACTTAATATTTTCAAAATTTTTATGTTTGGTAATTATGTCGCAGTTCAGGTTGCGACCCATATATGTCTAAACTTTTTTAAATAACAGATCCCAAACACCGTGTCCTAAATTTTGTCCACGCACTTCAAATTTTGTAGTTGGACGATACTCAGGCTGCTCACTGTATTGATCTTTTTTTGCCGTGTTTTCAAAATGTTTATTTTCATTCATTTGGATCATCATGTGTTCAGCGTAGTTTTCCCAGTCTGTAGCTAAATGGAAAATACCGCCTATTTTTAATTTTTTCGCTATCGAATCAATAAATGGCTGTTGCACAATTCTGCGCTTATGATGACGGGCTTTATGCCATGGGTCAGGGAAAAATAATTGCACACGATCTAGGCTGTTATCAGGAATGCATTGCTCTAACACATCAATGGCATCGTGTTTAAATACTAAAAAATTATTCGCTTTACTTTCGCCGATGTCCATCAAAATACGACCGACTCCTGGCGCATGTACTTCCACACCAATGAAATCTTGATCAGGGTAAGATACCACCATTTGGTGTAATGATTTCCCCATACCAAAGCCAATTTCAAGCACCTTGAAGTGTTCACGCCCAAAACGTTCAGTGAAATTTAACATTCCATCTTCAACATTGCAGCCGTATTGATCCCAATGATCTGCATATGCCTGCTTATGCGCTTGAGAGACTTTGCCTCGAATCGCATAACTACGTATACGTCGAAGTTGAGGTGTTAACTCTGTATTTTGCTCGTCTTGTTGCCCTGGATTTTGTTGTTCTTTCATATTACTTCTTAATTACACTCAATATTACACCCAGCCAGCCCATTAACATGGAAACACCCCCAATTGGAGTGAGCAAACCGAGATACGGAATTTGGATAAAACATAGTGTATATAGGCTTAAACTAAAGGCCAACACACCGAAAGTTATCATTTTTAAACTGATGTTTAATATTTTGCTTTCACTTAGCAAACTCAATACTAACAATGCCAATGATTGAATTAATAAATAACGACCCGCTATCGACCAAATTGATAGCTGTTGTTGATTTAAAAATTTTGATAATGCATGGGCGCCCATTGCGTCCAATACAATGGCACAAGACATCATTATACATGCAAACACAAACATTGTTTTATGCTGAATTGTCATTTTTAAAAGTAACTCACACTGGTTATTATTTTGCATTTTACCTGTTTTTGGATTAATCTTCGCGCACATTTTTGCTCTAACCAAAGGAAAGTCTAATGAGTTTTAACCGAACCCTTAAAATATCCCTATTAAGTTCCGCGATCGTATTAAGCGCCTGTAATGTTGAAAGCGTGTTTACAGATGATACTGACACAAATGATAACGTAGCTACTGGGACTTTGACTGATACACAAACCAATTCAGAAACAATTTCAACTACTGAAACTGAAACACATTCAACTACTGAAACCGAAACTCATTCAAATACAGCAACCGAAACTCATTCAAATACAGCAACCGACACTCATTCAAATACTGAAACAGATACAAACATTGCATTAGTTCATGGCAAAGAATTAGCTGTAGAATTATCTGAACAATTAAATGTAGCAATGGCCGTACAAGATGAATTAATGGGATTTGGATCTAATGTAGCTGACGACTTTAACAACTTAGAAAACGATGGCGATTCAATATCGGCTCATTTTTCAGCAATCAGCCAAATTTCAACATTAACTGCCTTATACTTAATTGATGCGATTGTATTGGATGACCAAAGTCAGGAAGTTAGCATCGATTTTGACTTATTACCTTCAAGTGCTTCCATTGAATCTTATAATTCCTCTGAATTATTCGCAAATGAGACTTGTTATACCGACTATGTTTATAACCCAGAAATAAATGATTATGAATATATAGAAGAATGCGAAAGCAACTACCCATTTGATTCTATCAATACCTTCAGCGGTGATTTTGAATTCAATGCTGACACATTAGTGTTGAGTGTTAACAGCACAACTACAGTTGAATACACTAATTGGGAATCTCAAGAGACTGAATACAATACGATCACAACGTCATTTTCTATTTTATTACCGAATTTAACATTGGATATAAATGGCCAAATCCATACGGCATTAGTTGAATTTAACAGTGAAGACGATTTTGTTTCGACAATTTACGCTAAAAACCTATATTTGACCGTCGATTTTAAAGACGAATTTGCTAATACAGATATTTTTGAAAATGGTGTCAGTGAAACCGATTTGGAAGGCATTTCGTTCGGTTTAGAACAAGCCATTGTACAGTTAGATGACATAATCTTAACGGGTTCTGGCAGCTTAAATATAACTGGCGATTTCTCTGACACTTCAGATACAGCGGTTTCTCACATTGATTTCAGTCTTGATGGTTCATTGCAGAACAGTAAATTAGAAAAACTTAGTGCAAGTACAACCTTCAGCATGGATATTACCGATGGCGATCACAACGGTACAATTGATTTAATAACCGGAGGATTAAGCTATAGCATTGATTACTCTCAAGCCTTTACAACCGCTAATTACATCGAACTTAGTAATGATATTTTATTTGAAATCGAATTTATCGAAGCATCAAATTCAGGTAGCATTGAATTAAGTAACGACTACAGCCTTGCAATTGGCGATCGTTTATACGCCTACGCAATTGAATTACTTGTGAACATAGATAACGATACTGAATACGCCGATATCAGCTACGTCATCTCTTCTGAAAAAGATAATATCGCCACTTCATTAGTAATCGCACAAAACAGCAATGCCACTCCAGATGACAACAATATCCTCAATATTGGGTCGATTGTCAGTAATGGCGAAGTGGTAGCTCAGGTAAAATTAGATATTGAAAACATTGAACTGATTGCAGTATTTACGGATAGTTCTGAGATTGTTATTTTTAATGAATACGATTTGGAAGAATTTCAACAGAAAATTTCTGCAGATTTTGAAGATTCAGATATTTATTTATAAATAGAATCCCCCTTTCAAAAAGCCAGTTTTTACTGGCTTTTTTTATTACGATCTAAGCATTTACTATGTCCTATTTCCCCCGTATCTTTTCGGTATTTTTGTTTTTTTGGGTTCCAAATCTTAGTTTTGCAGAAGACCTAATCAATCAAATTTTATACCCAACCCATTCAAATCAACTATTCAGCACTATTAGTGACTCATTTATTTCATTAGAAAATCAAAGCTTTAAACTTACTGATTATCAATACAACCATAACTACATTACTTATCAACAATTTATGCAATCCATTGCAGTTAAGTACCAAATTAAAGACCAATCTCACTTTTTTATACCCAATGGGAACGGTGCATCACTTGAGGACCCATCAATCAATGTGATGATGGATTTTTATCACAAGGGGCATGCTTTTCGCATTGGCGCTTCTGAACAAGCCATGGAATTAAATTTTAATGATAAATGGACTTTACAAGCATTACGATCCACGCATAATCAATTATTATCAATTGATTATGCTGGCTATGACTTTAACCAGAAGATAAAACAAAAAAAGCTCCAATTCTCGACTAGATATCAAATTGATACAAAGCAATGGATACAAGTGATCTGTGCCAATATTAAATCCCTTGCTCATTGCGCAGAACTGCAATTGGATTATCAATTCAAACAACAACGTTTTTCCTTAAATTATTTAAAAGATGAAATGCAATTTAACGATGAGGATGCATTTGATTCAGACAATTTTAACATTCAATACAAACTCCCCATTGACCATGAAAAACTTTCGATTAATTATGAATTTGCTAATTTCAAAGCAGGTATATCTCATCAAACTTTTCAAATTGCGCCTTATTTGGATGTTTTTTATTTAAATGAAGTGGCAAATTCCTTTGGTATTGGTCGTAAAATCATTTTTGTAAAAGGCAACAATACATTGCTTAATTTTTTCATCCATCACCATTGGATACAAAATAAACACAGATTTGATGCGCAAATAGACATTAATAAAATCAATATGAATAATTATATTTACCGAGAATACGATTCAGTTTTATTTTTAGGATTGCCCGTTATTAAAAGCTCATTACGTATGAATGAGCTTAATGCGATATTAACCAGGCTCAGTATGGGCTATGAATTTAACGCGAAAGACTATCAACTATTCGTTAAAGCAAAACAATTGTTGTTTTACCAAGAAAAAAATAATCAAACCAATTCAGATCAAACAAATACATCGGATGATGATTCAAACAAAGGCTTAAATTTTTTATCCCTTGAGGGTCTAAATTTCACAACTGGAGTTAAGTGGAAGCTATAAGCATAACTTCCACAGGTATCACTTACAGTTTTAAAGAGGGCGCTTTAAATTAGAAAGCTTTGGCTTGGCTTTAGGATTTTCTTTAAGAATCAAAATCATTTTGCCAATGGATTGAACCAAAGTGCAGCCAGTTTGTTTAAGAATTTCAGCAATGATTGCTTTTTTATCTTCACGATCACCTACGCTTATTTTAACTTTGATTAATTCGTGATCAAACAAAGCCGTTTCAATGGCTTCAAGCACGTTTTCAGTCAAGCCATTTTCGCTTACCATCACAACTGGATTTAAAGAATGGCCGATAGACCTATAACGTTTTTTAGTATCTTGGGTTAAACTCATGGGGTATATTCACTTTTTAAAAACGATAGTTTAAATCAGTTTACGTTAATGAACAAAAGGTAGTTTTGTGGCACGCTCAAAAAGCAGTGGTGATTGGTTAAAAGAACACCACGATGACAAATATGTAAATCAGGCAAAACAAGACGGATATCGATCTCGTGCTTGTTATAAATTAATAGAATTACAAGAAAAAGATCAGCTTATAAAACCAGGCATGACCGTAGTTGACCTTGGCAGTGCGCCTGGGGGCTGGTCTCAAGTGGCTGTAAAATACGTAGGTGACCACGGGCGAGTCCTAGCATCGGATATATTAGAAATGAATCCAATTGCAGGTGTGCATTTTATTCAAGGGGATTTTACAGAAGATTCAGTCTATCAATCCCTTTTAGATTATTTAGGAAATAATAAAGCAGACCTTGTAATTTCGGATATGGCACCCAATATGAGTGGAATGTCCGCAATTGATCAGCCAAAATCGATGTACTTAATCGAATTGGCCTTTGAAATGGCACAAAATACGCTTAAACCAGGCGGAGCGTTTGTGGCAAAAATTTTCCATGGTGAAGGATTCGATGAATACATCAAATCACTTCGCCAACAATTTAATAAAGTCGTCATACGTAAACCCGAATCATCTCGGGCTAGATCTAAAGAAACGTATGTAGTGGCAACCGGTTTCATTCAATGATACCAACCTCATTCAATTAATAGGGTAGTGTAAAAATTATGGCAAAGAATATAGTGTTATGGCTTGTATTGATCTCAGTGTTTCTTGTAATAGCAATGAACATCAGCGAGATGAATGCACCAGAAACCATCCCATCAAGTGACTTCAAAATGATGGTATCTAATGGCAGTGTTGAAAGCGTTAAAATCGGAACCGACGTCATCACAATTTACACCCGTGATCGTAAAGAATATACAACGGTCTACAATGCCAGTTATGTATTTGATCAAACATTTATTCCATTTTTAGAAGAACACAACGTTCAAGTTGAATATCTTCAACCAAAAACACCCAACTTATTAACTCAGCTTCTCGTCGCGAGTTTTCCAATACTAATCATAATTGCGGTTTTCTTTTTCTTTATGCGTCAAATGCAAGGCGGTGGCGGCGGTAAGGGTGGCCCGATGAGCTTTGGTAAATCTAAAGCCAAAATGCTTACTGAAGACCAGATTAAGACAACATTTGCTGATGTAGCGGGTGTTGATGAAGCAAAAGAGGACGTTGAAGAGTTAGTCGATTTCTTACGCGACCCTGGTAAATATCATCGTTTAGGCGGCAAGATTCCTCGCGGTGTATTAATGGTTGGCCAACCTGGTACGGGTAAAACATTATTAGCAAAAGCCATTGCTGGTGAAGCAAAAGTGCCATTCTTTTCAATCTCTGGTTCTGACTTTGTCGAAATGTTTGTAGGCGTAGGCGCTTCACGAGTGCGTGATATGTTTGAACAAGCTAAAAAACAAGCGCCTTGTATCGTATTTATTGATGAAATTGATGCCGTTGGTCGCTCTCGTGGTGTAGGCATGGGTGGCGGAAATGATGAACGCGAACAAACATTAAACCAATTATTAGTTGAAATGGACGGATTTGAGGCTAACGACGGGATTATTGTCATTGCTGCAACAAACCGTCCCGACGTATTAGACCCAGCATTAAAACGTCCTGGTCGTTTTGATCGCCAAATCGAAGTTTCTCTACCTGACGTAGTTGGTCGTGAACAGATATTAAAAGTGCATTCCAAAAAAGTACCATTGGACTCAACGGTTAACTTAAAAGTAGTCGCACGCGGCACTTCACGTTTTTCTGGTGCCGATCTAGCAAACCTAGTCAACGAAGCAGCTTTATTTGCAGCAAGATTAAATAAACGCACCGTAAGCGCAGAAGATTTTGATAAAGCCAAAGACAAAATCATCATGGGATCTGAACGTAAAAACAAAGTGATGACTGATCAAGAAAAAGAAAATACGGCATATCATGAATCTGGTCACACAATATTAGCTTATTTAAGTAAAGAATCGGATCCAATTCATAAAGTAACGATCATTCCACGCTCTAAATCGTTAGGTTTCTTAATGCAAATTCCTGAAGGTGATGTGGTCAGCCGATCCCGCCAATGGTTCTTAAGCTCAATTGAGGTTGCTTACGGCGGCCGTATAGCGGAAGAATTAATTTATGGGTTTGACGGCGTAACAACTGGGGCACAGCAAGATATTCAAGTTGCCACAAATTATGCACGATACATGGTGGGAAAAATTGGTTTTTCTAAAGAGCTTGGCCCTGTTTTATACGAAAAAGAAGAACAGAACTATTTAGGTGGAAGTGGTTCATCTAGCGACTTTACTTCATCAACTCGTGCAAAAGTTGATAAAGAAGTCATGGATATTTTAGAAACTGGATATACCAATGCTACTAAAATACTAACTGATAACAGGGACATTCTTGAAGCTATGAAAACAGCGCTAATGGAATACGAAACGTTATTACCTGACCAAATTGAAGACATTATGAATCGACGCCCGGTTCAACCACCTAAAAACTGGAACATTCCAAGCGTGGATACTCCTGCACAGAAAACAGATTCCGAAGTAACACCAAAAGAATCAGATGAAAATAATGAACAAAAAGATTAAACTTTGGTTCTAGTTAAACAAAAGACGACTTAGGTCGTCTTTTTTATTGAGCAAAGCATATGCAAAACAACGCCTTATCCTTACTAGGATTGTCAGAAAATCGAACCAGTATAATGGGCATATTAAATGTCACACCGGATTCTTTTTCCGATGGGGGTCAATTCAATCAGCTCAATCAAGCATTAACTCATGCTGAGTTTATGCTTAAAAATGGCGCCGACATAATTGATATAGGGGGGGAATCCACCCGCCCAGGTGCGACAGCGGTCAGTGACGAAGAAGAACTAAACAGAGTGATTCCTGTTATCAACGCATTAAAAAAAGAATTTAATTGTTTGATTTCTGTGGATACGAGCAACCCAAAAGTTATGTGGGAAGCTTATAATTCAGGTGCAGATTTAATTAACGATGTTAGGGCGCTTAGTCGTGAAAATGCATTAGAAATAGCAGCCAAAACAAATTTACCTATTTGTTTGATGCACATGCAAGGCTCTCCTTTGACCATGCAAATCAAACCTAATTACGAAAATATATTAGAAGAAGTCTGCGATTTTTTTAGATTAAAAATCAAACAATGTCAAACTGCAGGAATATCGCAGGAAAAACTTATTTTAGACATCGGTTTTGGTTTTGGAAAAACCCTAGAGCATAATCTTCAAATGTTAAACCAATTGGAAACATTTCATTCTTTAGATTTACCGTTGCTCATTGGTATTTCACGAAAATCGATGCTTGGCCAAATTACAGGGCTTCCAGAAGATCAACGATTGCATGCAAGCCTCAGCGCAGCGGTAATCAGCGCCATGAAAGGCGCACAAATATTAAGAGTGCACGATGTGCCTCAAACTAAACAAGCACTACAGATTGTAGACGCAATGAATAAGGTTAATCATGAGTCGTAAAAAGAAGTATTTCGGAACAGATGGTATTCGCGGATTAGTAGGCAGAGGCAATATCACCCCTGAATTTATCATGCGTCTAGGATGGGCAGCAGGTAAAGTATTTGCAAGCACTGGCAAAAAACGCATCTTAATTGGTAAAGATACACGTATATCGGGCTACATGTTTGAATCTGCATTAGAGGCAGGTTTGTCAGCAGCGGGCGTCGATATTATTTTAGTTGGTCCAATGCCCACTCCAGCTATCGCTTATTTAACGCAAACATTTAAAGCCGATGCAGGTATTGTCATCAGTGCGTCTCATAATCAATTTTTTGATAATGGAATTAAGTTCTTTAATAGCAAAGGCGAGAAACTTGACGATGACGTTGAATTTGCCATAGAGGACATATTAGACACGCGTGAGTTAACCACTGTCGATTCCGAAGGTCTTGGCAAAGCTCGCCGCTTAACGGATGCTGGCGGCCGTTATGTTGAATTTTGCAAAAGCACATGCGGATATTTAGATTTAACAGGTTTAACGATTGTTTTAGATTGCGCGAATGGCGCAACTTACGATGTTGGGCCAAAGGTATTTGATGAGTTAGGTGCTAAAGTGATTCCTATTGCAATCAACCCTGATGGCATCAACATCAACAATGCATGTGGCTCCACAAAACCAGCAAGACTTCAAAGTAAAGTATTAGAAACGGGTGCTGATTTAGGTATTGCGTTTGATGGCGATGGCGACCGTGTTGCTATGGTGGATCATAAAGGTGAGATAGTTGATGGTGATGAATTACTATTCATCATTGCCAGCTACCTAAAGAAAAAGAATAAATTAAATGGCGGCGTTGTCGGCACATTAATGAGCAACCTTGGTTTTGAGCGTGCATTAGAGCGTGCCGAAATTGATTTTGTTCGTGCAAAAGTGGGCGATCGTTACGTATTAGAAGAAATGAGTAAACGCGATTGGATCATTGGTGGCGAGAACTCAGGCCACATTTTATGCAAACACGTCACCTCAACAGGCGATGGCATTGTTGCTGCCTTACAAGTACTTAAAGCATTAGTGGATAGCAATCAAAAGTTATACACCGCTAAATCAGGCATGAGAAAATACCCTCAAGAAATGATTAACGTAAAATTAGCAACTAAAGTAGATGTGATGTCTATTGAGTCAGTACGAGAAGCCGTCAAATTGGCCGAAGCTGAATTAGCTGATAATGGCCGAATTTTACTTAGACCATCTGGAACAGAACCTGTTGTTCGTGTAATGGTTGAAGGAAAAGACGCGCATCAAGTGTCCGATGTCTGCCAAGCTTTGGCCGAAAAAGTTAAACAAGCGGTAGAAGAACTACCTAAATAACATATAAAGCGCTCATTTGCAGTCGTTTTACGCTTTTTCATTGCGACTAAAGTTGAAAACAGCTAAGATTGCGCGCTCAAAAAATCATCGATCACTTAAAAAGGTATTATTATGCGTCGTCCTTTTGTTGCTGCAAATTGGAAAATGAATGGCGATTTAGCCTCAAATGCAAATCTAGCTCAAGCTTTCGCAGCTGGCATTGATACATCAAAAGTAGATGCCGCTGTATTTGCACCACATGTTTACTTATCTGCTCTTTCAGAACAACTAAAAGGCAGCAAAATCAGTGTAGGCGCGCAAACTGCAAACACTGCTGCAAGCGGTGCTTTTACTGGTGAAACATCTTTATCAATGATCAAAGAAGTGGGCTGCACCCATGTTTTAACTGGTCACTCTGAGCGTCGTGTAATGAACGGCGAAACAGACGAAGTGGTTGCTGAAAAAACAGCGACTGCATTAGAAGCAGGCATTACTCCTGTTTTTTGTATCGGCGAAACTTTAGAAGAGCGCGAGTCTGGCAATATGGAAGCGGTTGTTGCTCGCCAAATTAACGCTGTCATCGATCGTGTTGGTGTGGAAGCATTTGCTAATATTATTGTTGCATATGAACCTGTATGGGCAATTGGCACAGGCGTTACTGCCTCAGCAGAACAAGCTCAAGAAGCGCACGCATTTATTCGCCAATTATTTGCACAAAAAAATGCAGATGTAGCGGAAAAATTGATCATTTTATACGGCGGAAGCATGAAAGCTGCTAATGCTAAAGAATTAATTGGCCAACCAGATATTGATGGTGGCTTAGTAGGTGGTGCATCTATGATTGCAGAAGAATTTGTTGCAATCTGTGCCGCCGCTGTTTAACTGGAGGAAATACAATGGCTACTTATATACTATTCATTCACGTGTTAATTGCAATTTCAGTAATTTGTTTTGTTTTATTACAACGTGGTAAAGGTGCTGATGCTGGCGCTTCTTTTGGCGGCGCGTCACAATCCATTTTTGGCGCCTCAGGTAGTGGTAACTTTTTAACGAAAACCACTTCTATTTTGATGACGTTATTTTTCTTAACTAGCTTAGCTTTGGTATATTTAGCTAAATCAGATTATGATGATCGAAATATTATTTCGGCACCTGCTGAGCAAGTTATGGATTCAATGATTTCTGAAGATGCTAAACCTACTATTGAAGATTTAGAATAAGACTTCTGCCGACGTGGTGAAATTGGTAGACACGCCACCTTGAGGGGGTGGTGAGCTTAGCTCGTGCTAGTTCGAATCTAGTCGTCGGTACCACTTATTTTTTGTTATATTTAAGTCGAACTTTTATAGTTCGACTTTTTTTTGCCTTTTAAATAGGAAAATATTATGTTTGAAGTAGTCTTTCTTGACCGTGCAACACTTGCTGAGCAAATTCAATTTAAAAAACTAGCACCTAATAGCACTTATATTGAATACAGCCAAACCTTAAATGAACAAACGGTTGACCGCTTAAAAAACGCAACGATTGCCATCACCAATAAAGTCATACTAGATGCAAAAATACTTTCTCAACTTCCGCAATTAAAATGCATTTGCGTAGCAGCCACAGGATTCAATATTATTGATCTTCAATACTGCAAACAAAAAAACATTACTGTAACCAATATCACCAACTATGCAAAACACACAGTAAGCGAGCATGTATTTATGTTAATGCTCTGCCTAACCAAACAATTAAAGAGTTACGAGCGAACATTAAAAGAAAATGCCTGGCAAAAATCGAAGCAATTTTGTTATTTCACTTCACCTATACATTTATTAAAAGGTAAAACTCTTGGATTAATTGGAACAGGGGAAATAGCAAAACAAACTGCAAAGATTGCATCGGCTTTTGCTATGAAAGTTAATTTTTATAGCCCATCAAATCGGCATTCAGTAG
Source organism: Marinicellulosiphila megalodicopiae (assembly GCF_045862395.1). Classification (NCBI taxonomy): domain Bacteria; kingdom Pseudomonadati; phylum Pseudomonadota; class Gammaproteobacteria; order Oceanospirillales; genus Marinicellulosiphila; species Marinicellulosiphila megalodicopiae. The sequence goes on along the minus strand of NZ_AP023087.1, from coordinate 721,604 downwards.
ATCAAAAAACATGTGTCGACTTGAATACAATTTTATCAACATCGGACATCATTTCTATTCACTGCCCACTTAATAAAGATACTGAATCGCTTATAAGCGAAAAGGAATTATTAATGATGAAAAAAAATTGCATTCTGATTAATACTGCAAGAGGTCCAATTGTTGATTCTTTTGCTTTAATTAACGCACTTCAAAACAAAACTATTGGTGCAGCAGGTCTAGACGTATTACCCACAGAGCCACCACATATAAACGACATTGCGATGCAAAATTTAATGTTAGATAATTTAATAATTACACCTCATATCGCTTGGGCAAGTATAGAGGCAATGCAAATACTAGCAGATCAATTAATTGATAAAGTGAATGCGTTTTTAACTAATTCATTGAAGGCTCAAGATAATCTATCGACTTTGTAATTACTTTCATCATAAATAAATGATCGGACCCATTTTCATATTTAGTTCCAAGTATTATTGGTTTATCTGAAAGTGGGTGCATCAAAAAGTCCCCTACATTCTCATATTCACCTGGGGCAAAATAATTTGAAAATAGCAAAGGATATCCATCTTGCATTACGCCCATTGAATTCATTTTCATAAGCGTAACATCATAATCTGATTGAATATTTACCGAACTGGCTACCCAAATTTGTTGTTGCTTATCAATTAACATATGCGAAATATTACTTGAATCTTGACTCAAATATGTCGTAATTCCTGAGCCCCCCCCAAATGCCGAACTATATGTGCCATCAACATTAATTTTATGAATTTGTTTTGGGGACCAATAATTAACATTGTCGTAGCAATTAATATTTAAATAAATATCATTTGAATTGTCCAGTGCCACATTGCTTACCTCTTGCAATTGCAAGCACTGTGAATCAGTTTGTAAAATGACAGGCGCACCAGAATTAAAAGCTGTATCCAAATCCCCTTCTGAATTTAAACGTACCAATATTCCTGTAGCAGAAGTTACACCTGAGACATAAATTTGCCCTAAGTCATCCACTGCAGAGCGTAAGTTATAAAATACATTAGGGGTTGTATTAATAGCACTCATACCCAAACCTGAAGCGTAACTGGAATCCAACTCCCCTATATTAGCATCCAATTTAAGGGTAAATATTATATCGTCAGATGCTAAAGAGGCATTTCCAACTAAATAAATATCATTCCCGGAATATGAAATAACAGATAAGTCATTGAAATAGGCAGATACATGGTCAATAGTCATAAATTTTGAAGCACTATCTGCAACAATATTAATATCTCCATGTGTACTTGTGACACCGAAACCATTTACAGATACGCCATCTTCAGAAAATTTTGCAAGCAATAAAACCTGATCTTCATTAATATAAGTCCTGCCCGCTACTATTATTTCACCAGTATCAATTAGAGCAAATTTATTTGGGTAAATATTTTCAGAAGCATCTTGAAAAATAACCGTCCCCATATCCCCAAATGTACTATCCAACTGCCCATCAGCAAATCGTCGTTCTAATTTAAATCCAACTGGCTGCAAACTGTAGTCCTGCCAAAGAAACAATACCCTGCCTTTTGAGTCAATTTGTGTATCCATTACATAAGTCATCATACTGTCAAATGGAGAAAACTCGACTATTGATGAGGCATTAGTTGGCAATTCAATACTTCCTTCAATTAAAGGTGTTGCACTTAGTTGAACCCCTTGTGAGACATTGCCTGAACTATCTATGACAAAAATTCCATAAAAGTACTCTTGATCATTGACTAACTCTCGATCCAAAATTTCTAACGACGGCGCTACTGAAAAGGTCTCAAATAATAAGTATCCATCTTGATAATTTAGCAAAGGTGAATCACTTCTATATACTTGAATTTTTTCATACTCTTCTTCTGGCACATCCCAAGATACAGTAAGCTGGGAGTCATAGATTTCTATATGCGCATTAGCAATTGTATTTGGTGCGATGTCATCGATGACTTCAACAGATAATTGCTCAATCGCACTAAGATTTCCTGAAGTGTCGACACTTTGAATCCTATAAATAACAGTATCTCCATTCAAAACAGCGGTATCAATAAATAAAGTATCATTACCTGAATAGATTAAGGCGTCATTTTTAAATAACTCCACATAATCAAAATCGACACCTTGAGGTAACACCCAACTTATATTGGATTGATTGTTTCTTGCATCTATTTGAAATTCACTCACGTTATTCGGCCCAATGGTATCTTGAATTGTCACTTCCAATTCTAACAATGGAGAAAACACCAATGCTGTATTAATATGAGAAATTGAGTATTTATAGTTATTGTGGTTACTAACCTGTCTATCAACAAATACCCCAGCACCTTCAAGGTCTTCAAATATTAAAACATCATCTCGAAATAAAACCGTTTTAAGATAATAATTATTTTCAGGTACCCCCCAAGTGATGTGAGCTTGATTATTTTCAGCTACAATCAGTAATTGCTCAATCACCTCAATAATTGGCTCAGAAACAGTAACCATAAATTTTAAAGATGATTTCGAACGCTCATCGGTTGAATTTAAGCTAAACACCTCATATTCAAGCTCACTACCAATAGGTGGGTTTAGATCCTTCCAAAATGGGCGAGTTGTTTTTGCAATAGAAATATTATTTCTTACAATTTCAAATTGAGAAATCTCTATATCCTCAGGCACATCCCATTCTAAAATAACCTCTGCGTCTTTTATTAAATGTCTTAAATTTAATATAGGCAAAATCGTAGTTTCAATTTGAGTATCAACAGAAACAATTAATTGAGCAATGGGCTGATAACCTTGCTCATTTTTATAAATAAATAATTGATAATAATTAACTTCTTTTGGCCGTGCGGATACATCCACAAAAAAATCATTCACACCTCTATACATTAGCGTTCCATCACTTTCATCTGATGGAAAACTTCCACTTCCTCGTCGGAGCATTACTTGCTGATTAGCTGAACTAAATGACCAACTTAATCGGACTGAGTCTTCATAAATGCGTCCAGAAAAATCCAATACATTCGCATCAAATCCAGAGGCGGATTGGAAATTTTCTAGATTATCAGTTCGATCTGATTGACATGAAACCATTAAAACAAAAACTAATGATAAAAAAGAATATTTCATAATGCCCACTTACAGAGTTAAAGGATTGGATACAACTTAATCAATGCATAACGCTACGTACTTTTTGAATCAAATCTGATGGTGAAAAAGGTTTGACAACCCATCCATTAGCACCTGCGGTGGAGGCTGTTTTTTTTAAATCTTCGGTATCTTCAGTTGAGAGGACTAGAATTGGGACGGTACGATGTTGACTTAATTGACGCACTGCTTTTGTAAATTCAATACCATCCATGATGGGCATATTGATATCGGTTATAATTAAATCAAAATATTCATGCTGCATTTTATCCAAAGCGATTTGAGCATTCTCTGCCTCAGCAACCACAAACCCACCTAAACATAAAGTATGGGAGATCATTTTACGCATGGCTTCATTATCATCTACAGTCAAAATATTAGACATAAATACTCTATAAATTAATACTTTTGTATCAAATAGATTAGTAGTACTCACTCACTTTACAAGAGGGGGTAACAAAAATAAACATTACTTGTTTTATGACAGGCGAAAAAAAAGATGGATAATAATCCATCTTCTTTTAGATAATTTGGTTGTTTAATCTAGCATATCCATTGCATACTCTTCTTTTAGTCTTTGCCTTTCAAGATGCTCTTCAACAGCTCGTCTTGCTGCTAACTTTCTATGATTTCGATCACGTTTTGTTTCACTTACTTCAGCTGGTTTATGCAAACCATTACTTTCAATGTTACTTAGTTCAGCTTGTAATAAATTCATCGACATAACTTGTCTCCGTGTAATGTAAAAATGATAAATTATAAATATCGTGATAACTACTTTGATATTTAGTGTTCAAAAAATTGTCATATAATTTCAACTATCTAAAATAAAGCAAATTTTATGCCTATTTTTTTATTTAATTAAATATTTACTTTTAAAATCAAGGCTTTATCCTACTCCACATAATTGACAATAAGATGACAGACATGAAAAGCTCACCCAACAAATCAAATGAAGATGCCGCAAAAATGGCAAAGTCAATTCAAAAACCAAATCAAACCAAACAACAAACAAAGCTAATCACCCAAGGAATTCAAAAGGGTATCGAGCTTTACAAGAAACAACATAAGGCAAAACTTAGAGAGCAAGACAAAATAAAAAAGAAAGCCAATAAAAACACCAGCGACTCAATAGAGCCAACAATCATCATCAAACAACCCACTATCGCTTGGTTATTGCTGGCGATATCTTGGCTGGGATTTTCTGGTTACATTTTATCCAATACGCTCCTTAATTAACCTTAACTGCGTATCAGTTTGAGTGAACTCCATTTATTTTTATCGTTCTAATACTTGGGCCATTATTAAGAATGGTCCAGATAAACTACATCACTTTTTCCTAACTGCATCTTGATTATTTAAATACAAAGGTACAAACCAACGATCACTTCTAGGTAGATGATAATTTTCATAATCCGCTGAAAAAACAACACTTTTCGCTTTTCCAATAATTTCATTTCTTGGAACTAATTTTAGATTTAATCGAGAGTCATCGCTTAAATGGCGATTATCACCCATAACAAAATAAAAACCTTCAGGCACCCTAAGTGGCTTCATATTTTTCAATGGTGAAATATCTTCTTGATTCACATATAAACGAACAACATATGAACGGTTTTTTCCATTTTGAGTAATATTTGTTTCAAGCAGTTCTTCAAATCCTGCTAATTTATCATAATCGGTCCTTATTAATTGGGCACTTAACACTGATTGATTTATCACTACCCTATTATCTTTTATCCATATTTCATCTCCAGGTATCGCTATGATTCGTTTAATTAAGCGTTTTTTAGCCTGACTGGAATTAATTACAACAATATCAGCGCGCAGAGGGTCCTTAAAATGCACTAATGACCATTTAAAAAAAGGAAATCTTAGATCATAAGCCAGCTTATCAATTAACACTCGATCACCTTCAATTATAGTTGGCATCATCGAAGTACTAGGTACTGGATTCCAATCCATCACACTGGACCTAACTATCAGCATAAGTAAAATTAAAACTAGAAATCCTTTATATTCAAACAATATTTCTTTCAATTTTTTAGTCATAATGACACCTATGTTTTTAACACGCGCAAGGCTACTTTGCTCGATATAAAATGTACACTATTTTCTCAACTATTCCCTTCACTTTTCATGTAAAATCGGCCAATCTCCACCCCTCTAACGCTAGGTCATCAATTGAACTTATTCGAACAAGCTCAAAAAATATTCCTCTGCCAAAATCCAGATGAAAAAATTGCCCTCACACTTGATTGTGCAAACCTTTTTGAACAAAATAAACTAAGTTGGAATGAAGGCTTACCTATCATTGATTATTTAGATCCTGGCAAAGAACCTCAACCATTTATTGTTGCACCAAAAGATCTTAAATCTTATCCATTCAAAAAATTATATGGCAAAGCAAACGCCATTCATGCATTAGCGCATATTGAATTAACTGCAGTCAATTTGGCATGGGATAGTGTTTATCGCTTTAGAGGATTACCTAAAGATTATTATTCAGACTGGGTACAATGTGCCAAAGAAGAAGCCACTCACTTTAAACTTCTTTGTGAATCGCTAAAGATATTAGGCTTTAATTATGGCGACTTTAAAGTACATGGAGAGCTTTGGGCTATGGCAAGAACAACTCGTCATAGTTTATTAGAAAGAATGGGAGTGGTTCATCGGATTTTAGAGGCTCGTGCATTAGACGCAATTCCAATGACGTCACAAAGATTTTCTGACATAGGTGATCGAAAAATGGTCGACACCCTTAACATTATTGGTAATGAGGAAATTGGCCATATTAGTTCATCCACACGATGGTTTAAGCATCAATGTGATTTACAACAAGTTAATAGTGACCAAACATTTATACAATTGGTCAATAAATTCTTAGCCAATCCACCAAAAGGCCCATTTAATCGCGAAGCTCGATTAGCTTCTGGATTCAGTGAATATGAACTTAATGAACTTGATCGAATGGATCGAGAATTCAAGCCCAAACCAAGGTAACCAACATGTTTAAAAATCTACTTATTGTAACGCTTATATTAATATGTACAGCGCAATCATATATTTTATATTCAAATAAAGATAAAGACTGGTTAGTTCAAAGTGTCAAACAAGCAAAACAAGACATTAACAAAGTGATTCACCCAACACCACAGTCAGATGATTCCACTTCTGTAACCACGACTATCTCTAACTCAAATACGATACAAAAACTCGAGCCATCACCCGTTATAATACCCGCAACAACGACTACTTCTTTTGCCTTTGATCATTTAGATAGCATGATTGAATGCGATGCACCAAACAACAAACTTGAGCGAATAATTTGTGCCAATTCAGATTTATTAGATCAAGATAAACGAATGAATTTTGTGTTACAGAAATGGAAAAAATCCACCAAAACATCTGAATTTAATATTCTAAACCAACCTGAATGGTTAAATGAAAGAAATTCTAATTGCATAAAAAATGACATCAAGGACACTCAAGCTTGCATTAAAACCATGACAGAAATAAGAATTCAGGCAATAACAGGGCAGTTATAATTTCAAAGAATTTCATCGATAACAAACCATGAATGGATGCTCAATAATGGTTACTCAATAAATAGGCAGCCATTTTTTAAAAGGACTATTTTCTAATGGCATTTTTTCACCCAGCTTTGCATGGGTATAAGACGGATCAGCAAATACATAATCGTTTAAATTAACATGGAAAGCACTTAAATTTTGCTTAGTTTTTAATTTAACTCCAGTTGAAATATGATTATCATAAAGCACAATCATCATGTAATTCCCTAATATTTTTTCTACCAAATTTTTAAACAATAACACACGCTCTTGAGCCCCCCCTTTTGATTCAAACACAACCTGCTGAACAAACAATTGCTTATTCACATTCCCAGTTTCTTTATTCTCTTTAATTAAAGTCTGCACAAAGTTCAGTAAAAAGTTAATGGTTTTCTGCTCATCTCGAGGATTTATTTTGTCTTTAATTTGCTCATAAATAGATTGAAAAACAATCTCATGTATTTCTTGATTAATGTAATTATCCACTAACAAAATCGGATAGTACTTATAATGTTCAAGAATATCCGCTTGAAATGGTAAATAGATATCGTATTGTGTATTTCCAACTTGATAATTAAATAATTTATGCTGCCACTGCCCGCCTAAGTTTAACTTTGGGTTCATCAATAATTTTAATGGCTCTTTAGAATTTGAATGGGATTTCTCTACCAAATCAATATTTTCCATTGGAGTAATATCATTATTAAAATCCATAATATACCAACGCTTTTTCATGCTATCTTGCACATAACTTTCATTTAAAACAAATAACTGAGTTTGCATTAATAGATACACTTTTTCATTAGCAAAACCAATTCTGACATTTAATCCCGATTTGACTAATAAATAATGCGCCTGCAATAACTGTGCGTTAATATCGTTTTGCCAAATTGAACTGTATTGAAAAAGCATGACAGCATAATCCCAATCATTCAAATTCAAGGACTGTTTTAAAATTAGCATCTGCTCAATTAAATGTTCTGTGGGCAAACTTGCGAAATACGACCAAACTTTTGATACATCATTTGCTTGATTTATAATTAAATCTGTTTGCCAATTGCTGGAATCTTTAATTTGAAAGTGATGTTGATAAAAATCAAATGAAATCCTTTCACTTAAAATATGCTTAGTATCTAAAATTTCAATTAAAGGTTGAGTCAATTGTTGAGCACGGGCAGATTCAAACTTTTCAATATTGATTATCTGTTTTTTAGGCATCGTTTTTGAATAATTTAAAGGTACGTACTCATCCAATTTCATTGCTTGAGTTTCCCAAGAATCCGATAAATTTTGGATATAAGCCAAATCCTCAGGCAATACTGCCACATTTTTTTGTTCTACTAGTTGCTTATGCCTCGTTTGCCAATCCCAAAACTCAGTGCCTGCTATGGCAAAAACACTGAATAAGCACCCAAAAACTAAAAAAAATACCGATTTCATTACATTCATATTCTTTAATTATTCACTTAATTTAACATTATATACCAGCAACCCTTGAAACCAATCAATCAAACCCCATTAATTGGCACTTTATTCACTCAACTTAAGAGAACATTATGTCTTATAAACTACCTGAACAACAAGCAAGCTACGGAATTGGTCGCAATTTTGGCGATCAACTTGCAGCTAACCCATTCAATGGTCTAGATATCCAAGCATTAGTGCAAGGTGTTCAAGATTCTTATGCAGGGGTTGAATCTGTTGTTTCTCAAGAAGATTTAGAAGTTGCATTTCGTATGATCAACGAACAAATGCAAGCAAAACAAGCCGAGCAAGCTAAAGAGTTATCTGGTGAAGGCCAAAAATTCTTAGAAGAAAATGCTAAACGTGAAGAAGTTACCGTTACCGCTTCTGGCTTACAATATGAAGTATTACAAACTGGCGAAGGTGCAACACCTACAGCATCTGATACTGTTAGCACGCATTACCACGGCACATTAATCAACGGTGAAGTATTTGATAGCTCTTACGAGCGCGGCCAACCTGCAGAATTCCCAGTGGGCGGCGTAATTACCGGATGGACTGAAGCATTACAATTAATGACCGAAGGTTCTAAATGGCGTTTATACATTCCGTATAACTTAGCATACGGAGAACAAGGCGCTGGTGGAAAAATTGGCCCATTCTCAACATTAATCTTTGATATTGAATTATTAAAAGTTCTTTAATTCGTTTTTAAACATTTCTCAAAATTGTTTAGTACCATAAAAAATGAATAGTAAATTGCACACTTTTCGATTCTAAGTGATCAAAAAGTGTGTGATTAATCTCTGATGCTGTATCTTGATAAGTTAATTCCGCTTGCCACCTTGGTGTAAATTCGTATCCAACTCCACTTTTAAATGTTCTTCCTAAGCTTATTTTCTCTTCCGAAAACCCAACCACCGAGGTAGAAAATGAACCCATTACATAAAAAGTTTGAACATACTTGGTAAAATAATATTGAACGCCCAACCCAATATCAGTAATAAAATAATTACCTTGATCAGATTGACTTAAATAATGACGATGATTGATATCACTAAAAATTGATACCTTTTTGACTAACCCGCTACCAATACGAATACTTCCAGACATTCCAGCATCATTAAACGATTGAATAATTGAGTTTGAACGTTGAGTTAAATCAGAGTTGAGGATATTCACACCTAAACCTAAATCAATAAACGTGCCTTTACGTTTTTGATCAAAAGCAAATGTTTTTGTGCAAAATAAGAGAAAAATAAGAATATAAAAGGGTTTCATACTGTTTCACCAAAATTATCTATATTTAGTTTAGCAGTAAAAAATTATTAGACTGTGGCTGGCACGCCTAAATTGTTTTGGAATATAAAAAATACAATAAAAATATCAAATGCATTCTATGCAATCACTGATTATCAGTGATTTACATAGAATTTATTCAGCTAACATAGCTTCATCAGCACCGGTTAAAAAACACTCTTTTAAGTATTCTTTGCGGCTTTCTAAACAAATTTGTTTAGCCGTATCTTTATGTAAACGATTATATGCAACCGTAAAACCATTAAACGCATCCACTTCTGCTTGAGTTAAAACTCTTTTTGTAAATGGACTCACTAAATCACCGACTTTAACGTAATTGTCAAATTCGTGGCCTGGTTGCTCATGAAATGCTTGATTATATTGTTCAATGTTCATGATAATTCCTCTTTAAAATAATTTATGTTAGATTTTATTGAGAATAAACGTGACGCAGATCTCAATATGAAATCATTCTAACAAAGTAATTAGGGAATACAAGATTTTTTTGAACTAGTTCACAGTTTTTTTACTATAAGTATTTTTTACTTATGGTGAGAAATAAAAAAATGGAATAATTATGAGGGATAAAATGGCTGGGACCGCTAAAACACTTGCAATCCACTTGATTGGATGACGCTTAAATTGCTCTTTGAATGTAACAGGGGATCTCGAAAATGTTTCACGCATTTGCATTTGACGAGTGCACTGCTCTGTTTCAATAATAGCCCTAGCTTGATCAACTAACTCTTGATCCACCCACAACCCTGCCACAGACAACCCCAAAAGCCCTGAGCTCGTTTCGTGGAACACAATATCGTTATCCACCAATAATCTCCTAATGGCCATACACTCATCATCAGGTACGCTTTGGGTTTTAAAAATTAATTTTGCCATGAATATGCAACCTAAATAGTTATTCTTTTTATTGTGAGTTTTTTAATTTTACTTCATTGTAATAAGCAATGAAGCTCTGAGCTTTTGCAATATTGTTATTTAACACTCGGTTATCTCTTCCGTATTGCTGAACTTCAAGCCATTTTGCCAGGGCATCTTCAATGCGCCCCTCACTCCACAGCACATTCCCTCTATCAAGAGCACGCTGAACAATTTGATTAATTTTTCTTTCAATTTTCTTATCTAATTCAACCACATCTACACCAAAACTTTGCAGCTCTTTAAGAATACGTCGTGCTTCAGTAATATTATTGGTGCTTAACTCAATAGAAAATTGATCACTTAAATAGTTAATTTCTACGATACTGCGTTCACGCATTTGTTCAGATTGAGCAGCTTCAATATCTGCAATACGCGACTTCATTTGTTGATCTATATTGGTATAAATTTGGGTAATTCGATCACTTGGATCAAGTTGGTACGCTAATAATGCACTACTATGAGCGACCGCCAATTGTATATCTTCCATTTTTAATAATTGCTGTGCTTGCACCGATAATTGATTTGCTACATTTTGTGTTTCAACTAAAAATTGCTCAAACCGAGCTTGTACAATCGGATCATTTGGATATAAGTCTTTCACTGTCTTTTCAAATTGAGCAACATCCAATAAATATCGACCATGGTTTAATAAGATTTCTTGTCGTTGTTTTTGAGCTTCTACTTTTCGTTCAACATCAACAGCAACAAACGCTTCTTTTAATTTCGGGTGGTTTGGTAATTCTTTTAAACCAACAGTGAGGATATTAATTGCCTTACCGTAATCTTTTGTGCGGTTGCGAAAATACAAATTTGCCTCAGCAATAACACCATCCACAAAAGCTTCTTGAGCAGGCGTGATTGAGACCAATACTTTTTGAAGCTCGCGGTACTCAGACTCACTGGAATTAACCGATAAAATTAAATTTTTTGCTTCTGAAAATTTATTTTCTTGTATTAATTGTGTCGCTTTTTCTACAACTGATTGCGCAAAACAAAGTGGACTAATAAATAATGACGCCAATAAAAATGTACGAGTTAAATTATGCATGTAGATTCAATTGCTCCCTTACTGTTTCGAAATGGCTATAAGGTGTTTTAATAATATCTTCAATAAAGACTGTTTTCACCTCTTCTTTAACACCTTTCACTTTTACACTCACTCGTTTACCAGAGCTTAAATAATTATGATGATTCGCTCGATTAAAGAACGATTCATCCACTAAAATCCCCCCTGATCCAGCTAAATCACATAGTCTTGATGCCAAATTGACTGGATCGCCAACAACCGTATATTGAAGTCGGCTTTTACTTCCAATCACACCTGCAAGCATTTGCCCACTGCTTATTCCGATGCGTATTTCTAGACAGGGTTTGTTCTGAGCTTTGTGTTTATTGTTAATATCTGCAATGATTTTTTGCATTAACACTGCACAAGCAGCGGCGTTAAAAGGATGTTCAGGGTCTTCATTAGGCGCACCAAATACAAACATCGCAGCATCACCAATAAATTTATCAACATGACCACCATAAAATTCACAACAATAAGTAAAGTATTCGAAATATTCATTTAATATTTCAGCAACTTGTTTGGCTGAGTTGTTCTCACTAAATGATGTAAACCCTACAATATCCACAAAAATAACCGAAGCATCGACCATCTTGCCTTCACCTCGCCCACCACCTTCAGATAAATACTGGTCAGCAACTGAATCCGATACAAAATGAGTTAAAGCATTTTCTACTTTTTGCTTACGCTCAACTTCTTCTGCCATGTGGTTAAATGAACGAATCAACTGTCCAAATTCGCCATGATACACTTTTGAAATTCGATACGAGTATTGTTCATCTGAAATGGCATTGGTTGCTTTAATCAAATCAAGAACCGGCTTAGAGAGCCTGCGACCAATGGCCATGGATAAAGTAAAAACGCCAACAACTAATATAAAACTGACGACCATGATAAATTGTAAAATATCATTTTTTGCTTGTGTAATTTCTTTTCGACTGGTGGTGACAAATACATGTCCGCCCACTGCATCTCTAAACTTAACTGGGGAAACAAACGTTGTCCATTGACGCGTTGAATCTAGGTCCTGCCAGTCAAAAGACATCGGCGTGTCTTCTAACCATTGATTTCTATATTTGGTATAGATGTGGTTAATCGTTGAAACTAATTCTTTTTTATATTCTGCACCAGACTGAGAGGTAATATTAGATGAATTAAGTTCAATTTCACCATAAACATTAGCTGGAATGGTAAAGTCAGGCGCTTGTTCGAAAAAAGAAAATAAAGATTCTGCTGGCTCTTCATTATTTTGCAAATAATTAGTTCGTGCTTTAACGCGTCCTTGAAAGTCAAACACAGAAATATCAATAGTATCCGCGGTCAATGCATTAATTTGAAGGGTTAAACTGAATTTATCGCCCCCAAATAGTGGTTCAGTTGCAGAACCTGCTAACTGCGAAGCGCTCAATTGTCCAGATTTTGTAAACTGTTCTTCTAACAGTTTCTGCTGACGATCTAAAACAATACCACCAAATGCTGCCATAACGACAACAATTGATGCATTAATCATCAAAGCGACGCGGTACGCATATGGAATTGCAGAAAACAGCCTCATGGTTCACCAATTGATTAAAAAACGGTCTGACAATATACCATACAATTCTATAAATAATGAGACTCTCAATTACAGTTTTTTGTAAACGGAAGGAAGAATTGACGCATTCATTACTAATTTATCATCAATAATTTGACTACACAGGGGATTTTAGCTTTCCAAAATATGACATTTTTATTGCAGCCTCGAATTTATCGATTGTGTAAAACTTTTTGAAACAATGTAATGCCCACCAAACAGTTAGTAAGTATTCACTGGTAAAAAACAAACATCCGCCTGGTATATTTTAATAAACGGGTACTTATCTTTTATTATTTAAGTAACTTTTATTTGTGGATAACTTCAAGGATAACTTAATTACAAGTGAATTTTTCAAGGTTTCACGTTAATTTCAAACATTACATATATAAGCTAAGCCATTGAAATATAATGATTTAATAAGAATGACAAGTTATCAACAATCTATTTATTCAATAAATGCCTTACATCGTCTATGTGAGTTATTTCAATATTTTTTTCTCTGAAATTTTTTTAGGACTTATCTATTTCAAAAATAGAATTAAAAAAATTTTAGGCTTGTCAACAAAAAAATGAAATTACTTTTCCAAATTTTATGTGGATAACTATCGGGATAACAAAAATATAAACTCAAAAAACTGCATATTTTTGCTCTTTTTCAATATTGGTTACTTTTTACACGCAAAATTACAGTTTTCTAATAAAATCCTATCGGTAAACAAAAATCTAATACAAAACTCTCATCGTCTTCCATAAATTGATTCTTTATATAACGCACCACACTGGGTGTAGACATCATTTTATAGCCTGATTTTGGCAGCCAATGCTCATAAATTTTAGAAAGTTGCGGCAGTAATTCACCATATTGTCCCGTTAATCGAAACACAACGTGCAAACCTTTTGGAATCGTTAAGGAGTTAACATGCCCTCTTTTTAGTATTGGCTTGTCAATTTGCACACAAGCAACATATCGACATTCATCTAACGGGACACATGACGGATTAGAATGGTGTAATCCAAATTGATACTCGAAACTTCTGCCTTCCTTCAAGCACCAGCTTTGCAATCCTCTCCAGGACTTAGAAATACTTCGCCCATAACCTTGATGACGTATGTACGCTACATGGTATTCAGGTAACTCTTTAATTCTTGGTTTGGGTAATCCTTTACCTTTTAGTCGTTCATACGCCGCTTTTATTTCAGGATTTTGCAGATATGGCCGATCTTGATTCATACTTGATTTTAAACGCCATTGCCCAGGAGACAGATCGTATTGCTCTTTAAAGGCACGGCTAAAAGAAGATAAGGAGGTAAAACCCGATTTATTGGCAATTTCAATCACAGGGCAGCGCACATCAAACATCAACTGATTGCCCGCGTACTCTAATCGGCACTGTCTTATATATTGATGCACCGACTGCCCAACCACCTGTTTGAATACTCTATGAAAGTGCTGTTCAGAATAACAGGCAATATCTGCAAGCTGTTTGGCGGGTAAGGGGGAGGCAATATCCTGATGTATTTTATACAACGCATCATTGATTCGTGATTGGTGACTCATAAAATGCACAAATATCATAAATGGACAAATATTAAAGCATAAACGGACAAATTAGACATCAATTAACCACTTATACTGCCTCAAAATAACCAACTGAGCAGATCATGACTTTCACACTCTCCCCTACAAAAGCCGTTCAAGCAATTAAACCAAGCTACATCCGAGAAATTTTAGCTGCCACTCATCAAGCGGGCATGATTTCTTTAGCAGGCGGGTTACCCAACGAAAGTGCGTTTCCTATGGAAATTATTGAACAATCCATGCAGGAAATTAAAAGTGATCGCACCATATTTCAATATGGCAGTACGCAGGGTTATCCCCCGTTATTAAATTACGTACGCGAGCAATATGTCGTGCGCGAACAAGACGACGCCATGATTGGCACAGGCTCGCAACAATGCTTAGATTTAATTGCCCGTGGGTTTATTGCCCCTGGTGATCACATTGTAATGGAGGCACCGAGTTATTTGGGTGCTCTGCAAATCTTTGAATTAGCTCAAGCCAACATTCACAGCATTGGCGAAAACGAGTCACTAACGGGCCCTGATTTAACGCAATTAGAAAACACCTTTAAACAAAATGACGTTAAGTTTTTTTACGCCGTTCCTGATTTTCACAACCCTACAGGCATTTGCTGGAGCTTAGAAGTTCGTAAAGCCGTCGCATCATTATGTAAACAATATGAAGTGTTCTTTATTGAAGACGTGCCGTATCGTGACTTACGCTTTAAGAACGAGCCCATCGCGCCAGTTTCTGATTTTTATGAAAACTGTTTTGTATTACGTTCGTTTTCAAAAATTGCCACACCAGGATTAAGACTGGGTAGCGTCATTGGCAATAAAACATTGATTAATACGTTAGTTAAAATCAAACAAACCTCTGATTTGCACAGCAGTATTCCTATGCAAGCGTTGTTATTAAAGTTATTAACTCACGAAAATTTCCCAAAACACATTGAAAACATCAAACAAAAATACCAAACTCATCACGATGCAATGTTAAATGCAATCAACGAACATTTGTCTGAATACGCAGAAGCAAAAAGCGTCGATGGCGGTATGTTTTTATGGGTTGCTCTTAAGCATGTCAAAGCAGCCGATGTTGAAACCGTGGCAAGAACATTATTAAAAGCGAATGTAGCCGTGGTACCTAGTAATGTATTTTACCCGTCTGATTTTGCCTTGGAAGATCAGCAAGTTGGCTTTAGATTGAATTTCACTCACGCATCCGTTGAAAAAATTGAACAAGCCATTGGCATTATCAAAGTGGAATTAGCTAAATTAGCGGCTTAACTAAAGCGCTATGTTTTACATTTGTGTTGCTATTACCGTAACTGTTTGATTTGAAATGGTTTTGAGTATTAGCAAAGTTTACTCAAATATTGCATACATTTTACTATTTACAATGACTTTGCTGAGTTTGTAAAAAGCGATTTGAATGCTGCAACAACAATTTAAAACATAGCCAATTAAATAAACACCAAAGTGATTCATCCCTTTAAATTAACCAAGGGGGATGAATACATCAAACCCTGTCACCTCAAGCCTCAAACTCCCAGCTCCACTCCTCTTTTTCACCTACTCATAAATACGTACTTTGGCAAAAAAATACCCTTTGCCATAGGACTGAATCACAATTTCCACTATACTTTTGTCACAATAACCGAAGTTCTCAGCTCTAAGGTATATCGCTACGATCTGTTAACCGTAAACCTTGTGTTTACCAGGGTTAGGAAGGAAACGACCTAATCTCCCGAATTTGGAAAGGTATATGACAGCTCAACCTATTAAAACGCTAGGGTTAACCGACCCTCAAGGGCGTGATTTTCGCTATGTGCGATTATCTATCACTGATGTATGTAATTTTAAATGCGATTACTGCCTGCCTGACGGTTATGAAAAAAATGGTAAAAACCAGTTTTTGACACTACCTGAAATCAAACACACCGCCCAATCTCTTGCCAAACTTGGCGTGAGTAAAATTCGTGTTACCGGTGGTGAGCCTGTTTTACGAAAAGATCACGTAGAGATTATTCGCACGTTAAAAAATATCGATGGCATCAAACAAGTCTGCATGACCACTAACGGTTATAAAATCAACGATTATGTCGATCAATGGAAAGACGCGGGATTAGATAATTTAACGGTTTCTATCGATAGCCTGCACCCTTCGACGTTTAACAAAATTACTGGACACTCTATTTTAGATGATATTTTAAAAGGATTAGATCGCGCCGTTGAATTAGGGTTCAAACAAATCAAAGTCAACGTGGTGTTGATGCAATCGTTTAATGCCCATGAATTTTTACAATTTGTGCAATGGGTAAAAAACAAACCCATTACATTGCGATTTATTGAATTAATGCAAACCGGCGATAACACCGAATTTTTTAACAAAGAACACGTTCGCGCAGATAGCTTAATTTCACAGCTTTCATTATTGGGCTGGACAGCCATTAAAAAATCAAAAACCGCAGGCCCAGCCATTGAATATGAGCATAGAGAATCTATAGGTAACATCGGTTTTATCACCCCTTACAGCCAAGATTTTTGCAAAACCTGCAATCGATTACGCATCAGCTCTACCGGTAAATTACATTTATGTTTATTTGGTGATGGCGGATTTGATTTACGACCGTTTATGCAAGCAGACCAGCCACAACAAAATTTAATATCAGAATTACAATCGGTATTAGGTTATAAAAAAGACAGTCATTCTTTACACGATAATATTTCTGGTTCGACCAAACATTTAGCCATGATTGGAGGGTAATTTGAAAATAGCGGCAGCGTTACTTGGCGGTGGTTTATCATCAAGAATGGGACAAGACAAATCCAAATTAGAAATAGACAATCAAAGTTTAAAGCAACGACAAATTTCAATATTAGAATCTTGTAATATTGAGCAAATATTTGTTTGCGACAATCAACAAATTAAAGATCGCTTTGAGAAAAAAGGGCCACTAGGGGCAATAGATGCTTTATTTCAAGTGGACGATTTTTTAGACTTTGATTTTTGTATTTGTTTGCCTGTGGATATGCCCAATTTAAACCAAGATTCGATCAATCAATTAATTCAATTTGCAATTAACAGCAATCAATCTGTGGCCTTTACTAATTCTATTTTACCTTTGGTTTTTAAAGTAAACCGTCAAACAAAACAGTGGTTAGACAATCAACTAACCACTGAGACTAATTGGTCAATCAATCATTTCAGTCGATTTTTAAATACACATTTCATAGACATCGACGATCATTATCTTATTAATATTAATACACCCCAGCAATGGGAGGAGTACTTAAATCATGAGCGCATCTAAATCATTTCAACCTTTAAATATAGCGGTTTTAACAGTATCAGACACTCGTAATGAAGACACGGACACATCAGGACAATCATTAGTTTCTGCATTAAAAGAAGCAGGGCATGTATTAGATGATAAAAAAATTGTGATTGATGATATTTATAAAATTCGTGCCGTTACCTCACAATGGATCGCAAGTGACACCACTCAGGTAATTTTAATTACAGGTGGTACGGGTTTCACTTCAAGAGACAGCACACCTGAGGCAATCAAACCGTTATTAGATAAAACCGTTGAAGGTTATGGCGAGTTATTTAGACAAGTTTCCTTTGAAGAAATTGGCACATCAACGATTCAATCTCGATCTTTAGCAGGCTTGTCTAACGAGACGATTATTTTCTGTATGCCTGGTTCAACAGGAGCGTGCAAAACAGCTTGGAATAAAATAATAAAAGAGCAATTAGATGCCACCCATAAACCTTGTAATTTTGTGGCTCAACTTAAAAAAGTAAACAATCAAATTACCGATCAATGCGAATCAAGAGGCTAATATGATTACTGTTTTATTTTTTGGAAAACTACGTGATCAGTTTAAAATTGATCAACTTAACATTGAAGCACCCTGCTCTAATATCCAACAGCTTTTTGATTGTCTATCTGCTGAAAATGCAGCGTTATCTGATTTAAAAAATACAGCGAATTTACTTGTTGCTATTAATCAAGACATGGCTGATTTTGACTCTGAGTTAAATGAAGGTGATGAAGTTGCATTTTTTCCACCAGTTACAGGAGGTTAGATGCAAAGCCAACCTTTTAGTATTGAGATCAGCGAAGAGGACTTTGATGTTGGTTTATTACATCAAAGCCTTCATAATACCCACGAAGGGGCAATTGTGACGTTTACTGGCACCGTTCGAGACCTAATGGGTGACGATGGTGAGTTTGAGTCCACAGAATTAATTATCGAACATTACCATGCTATGTGCATGAAAGTGTTAAGTGACTTATGCCAACAAGCGTTATCTAAATGGGAAATCGGACAGATTAAAATTGTGCACCGTGTTGGCAAGTTAGCCCGTGGTGAGCAAATTGTATTTGTTGGTGTCAGCAGTTCGCATCGTAAAGAAGCATTTTTGGCCTGCGACTTCATTATGGATTTTCTCAAAACCAGCGCCCCATTTTGGAAGCAGGAATCTAAAAACGATCAAAGTTATTGGGTCGATGCTAAATTAAGCGATCAACAACAATTAAAAAGATGGGACAATTAATGTTATATAAAAAACTTTTAACTGGTGCAACTATCCTCGCGCTAAGTGCATGTGGCGGAATAAAATTAAACCAAATGACATTGATTCCAAATGCACAAATGGATGCAATGGGCATACAATCATTTGAAGAAATGAAAACAACACTACCCATTTCAACAGATTACAAAACCAATCGTTATGTAAGTTGTGTTGCTAATGCCATTACTGATCAAGTTTCAGTTGACGAATTTTCAGGTCAGTGGGAAGTGGTGGTGTTTGAGTCCGATCAAGTTAACGCGTTTGCATTACCTGGCGGTAAAATCGGAGTGTATACAGGGATATTAAATGTCGCCACCTCTCAGGGTCAACTTGCTGCAATTATTGGTCACGAAGTGGCACACGTTTTAGAAGAGCATTCTAATCAACGTATGAGTTTAGGTTTGGTAGCAGGCGCTGCAATGGCACTTGGCGAAGGCTCGTTAAGCAATGCATCAGAAGAAAACAAAGGATTAATTATGGCTGGATTAGGCTTAGGTATTAATTATGGTGTGACATTACCTTTTAGCCGATCACACGAATCTGAATCCGATGTAAGAGGCCATGTCTTAATGGCAAAAGCAGGGTTTGACCCTTATGATGCAGTTCGTTTATGGGAAAACATGGCAAATAATTCACAAGGCCAGCCACCTGAGTTTATGTCCAGCCACCCTAGCCATAAAACCCGTATCGATGGCTTAACTCAACATGTGAATTTGGTTGAACATTATTACAAAGCCGTTCGAATCAAACCAAGTTGCGAAGGGTTTTTGAAATAATTATTAACCTATAACATTTTTAAAACCTCAAGACAGGCACAAATTGTATGATAATCACACTTTGCGCCTGCTTCACTTTTCTTGTTTGAATACTTCGAATTGTCTGCTTTTAAAACTCGATACCAAGCACCGTTTTCATGATCCACAAAATGATCCCAACTGTATTGCCAAAGTTTATTGTAACGCTCTAAATATTTTTCATCGTTGGTGGCTTTGTATAACAGAGCAGCAGCTGCAAAACTTTCAGCTTGAACCCAAAAATATTTATCGTCATCACAAATATTTTTATCTGTGTCAAAGCCGTAAAACAACCCTCCATTGTTATGATCCCATGCGACATTCCATGCAGTATCAAATAACGTTTTAGCTCTTTCTAACATCCATTCTTGTGGATCGTATTGATATAACTGAAGTAAAAGTTTTGTCCATTCGGTTTGATGTCCTGGCTGAAACCCCCATGGGCGATATAAATTCTTAGGGTCGTTTTTATTATATTCCCAGTCAATTTTAAATTGAGTATTAAAATGTTCCCACACCAAACCATTTGATAAGTCAGCCTGTTTAATAGCAATATTAAATGCCAATATTTTTGCACGGGCTAAATATTTTGGATTTTGAGTTGCTTCATATGCCGCAATCATGGCTTCACATAAATGCATATTTGAATTTTGACCACGATAATCACTTAGGACATTATCTTCGCTTAATTCATCGGCATACAATCCAAATTCTTCTTGCCAGAAAGTGGTTTCTAGCATATTAAACGTTTTATCAATCCATTCATCACTTTGAATAATGTTAGTTTTTTTAAGCTGTGAATAAGCCAATAAAACAAAAGCGTAGCCATAAGCTTGCTGAGTTAAATCGTTTGGCTTGCCATCTTTAAATGTCCAAACAAATTTATTTTCATCTTCTAAAAAATGCGACTCTTCTAAAAATTTTAACCCGTGTAACGCATTTTGACGATAATGGATATTGTCAAATAACTGAGCACTTAAAGCGTAATTGACAATGAGCCGTGTAGAGCTAACTAATTGTTTTTGATCCACATTAAAAACAGAGCCGTCATCATAAAAATTTTGTGCATAACCACCGTTTACATCAATAACATTCGGTTCGTAAAAATCCAAAATAGATTGTATATGCGTGGTTAGAAATTCTTTATCAAAAAAATTCATTTAAAACACCCAGGTTGATTGAACATCTTTTATCGTTGGTAAACTTGGCAATGCACCTTGTTTTTGCACCGCTACTGCACCACAACTACTTGCAAATTTCGTAATATCTTTAATGGTTTGTTGTGAGAATTCTAAATTATCAAATTCGTTAATGGCTAATAATAAACCCGCACTAAAAGCGTCTCCTGCGGCTGTGCTGTCTACAACGGTGACTTTTTGAGAAGGTAATGAAAATTGCATGTCATTAGTGAAAATTTGAATGTCATTACCACCGTCGGTTTGCCAAATAATTTTAGCTGTTTGTAACCATGACTTTATTTCAAATCCTTGGCTAAAAATCCAATCGGCCTCTTCTTTACTGACTTTTATGATATCGGCCAATTGAAGTGCTTGAGTAATTTTGTGAATATCAACTTGTTTATCTTTCCATAGATTAAAACGTAAATTCACATCAAAACTGATTGTACAACCATGGCTTTTGGCTTTATGTATCGCATCCATTGTTACTGCAAAAATGTGATCATCCGTTAATGTGTTTGAGCAAAAATGAAAAATACTGACATCATTAAATACGTCATCGACAATTTGCTCTTGTTTAAACACCATGTCGGCCGTGTTGGTTCTAAAAAATTCAAAACTGCGCTCTTTGTGTTCATCTAAAAATACAAACGCTAATGGCGTCGATGCGATAGGATGGATATATAAAAACTGCGTATCGACGTTATAGTCATTCAGCGCGTTTATTAAAAATCGACCAAATTTATCATCGCCTACTTGGCCTAAAAATCGAGCGTTACCACCAAGTTTACCAATGGCTGCTGCCACATTTGCAGGCGCACCACCTGGGTATTGCCGAAATTCATTTAAGGTATCTTCACCATCTTGATACAGATTAAAATTCAAAAAATCGATCAGTAATTCACCAAAGCATAAAATTGTGTGCATAGTTAACCTTTTGATTGCATAAAATAATGACGATACTAAAATTTAGTATTGCTTAATTACATAAAATTCTTATTATTCAAGTACATTTAAAGAGAATACATACCTTGCCTAGCATCAACGCGCTTGCCGACCGACTAAAAGAATATTTACCTGAAGAACAAATCCGTCAGGTGAAACGTGCTTACTATTATGCAGAGCAAGCACACGAAGGGCAAAATAGGCAATCTGGCGAGCATTATGTCACTCACCCACTTGCTGTTGCCAACATATTAAGCGAAATCAAGCTCGACAGCCAAACACTCATGGCAGCTATGTTACATGACGTGATAGAAGACACCAATATTCCAAAGTCAGCCATCGTGGCTCAATTTGGTGATGAAGTTGCAAACTTAGTTGATGGAGTGAGTAAATTAACCCATTTAGAGTTTGAAACCAAACAACATGAGCAGGCTGAAAACTTTCAAAAAATGATCATGGCCATGACTCGTGATATTCGAGTCATCATTGTGAAACTTGCTGATCGAATTCATAATATGCGCACCCTTGGTGCTTTACGCCCTGACAAAAAACGACGTATCGCCCGAGAAACATTAGATATCTATTCGCCAATTGCTGCACGTTTAGGTATTAATAATTTTCGCGTTGAATTAGAAGATTTGTGTTTTCATGCTTTGCACCCCATGCGTGCGCAATTAATTCAAAATGCCACAAAAAATATGCGTGGTCGCCGCAAAGATAATATTGATCAAGTCACATCGTCTATTAGTGATAAAATTAATCTTTTAAATTTTGAATATGAAATTTCGGGGCGAGAAAAACACCTCTACAGTATTTATAATAAAATGAAAAATAACCGAAAATCTTTTCGTGATATTTTAGATGTGTTTGCTTTTAGAATTATTGTCAAAACCAGCGACGATTGTTATCGCGCATTAGGTGCAGTGCATAGTGCATACACACCAATTTCTGATCGTTTTAAAGATTATATAGCCGTACCAAAAGCAAATGGCTATCAGTCATTGCATACTATTGTGATTAGCCCACGCGGATTACCTTTAGAAATTCAAATACGCACAAAAGAAATGGAAGCACATTCCAATCACGGTGTTGCTAGTCATTGGCTATACAAAGAATCCGACGACACTCAAAGTAATTCACTTACCAATTTACGCGCACAAAAATGGGTAAAAAGTTTACTAGACATGCAAGAACAAGCATCCACACCGTTAGAATTTATTGAAGACGTCAAAAGTGATTTATTTCCCGAAGAAATTTACGTATTCAGCCCTAAAGGTAAAATTATTGAATTACATGCAGGTGCTACCGCTGTCGATTTTGCTTTTGCAATTCACACTAAAATTGGTGAGCAATGCGTTGGTTGCGAAATCAACAACCGAATATCCAGTTTAAGTGAACCTTTAAAAAATGGCGACACCATTAAAATTAAAACAGTCGAAGGCGCAAGACCAAATCCCGCATGGTTATCATTCATTAAAACCCAAAAAGCGCGCAGTAATATCCGCAGTTATTTAAAACAATTAAAATCTTCTGACACCACTTTGCTTGGGCGTAACTTATTAGAAAATGCGCTATCTATTACCAACCACACATTAGACTCTATATCACTTACTGTTATTGATTCTGTATTAAATGAATCGAATTTTTCAACTTTAAATGAATTACTAGAAGATATTGGTCTTGGAAATAAACTGGCATATATTGTTGCATCAAAACTGATTCAAAGCACAGAAGTGTCCCCTAACAGCAAAGAAGTCATTCAAACACCAATGAAAATTCATGGCAATGAAGGCTTGGCTATTTCCTATGCCAAATGCTGCAGCCCTATTCCTGGCGATCATATTTTAGGTGTAATTAACGTAGGCAAAGGCGTTGTTATTCATCGCTCGCGTTGCTCAAATTTAGTTGACATTCGAAATCAAGCAGATCGTTGTTTACATTTAACATGGGACAAAGAAATGCATGGCCAGTTCTTTGTCACACTTGCAATTGATGCATCGGATCACCCCGGCGTATTAGCAGAAATAGCAGGCACTATTGCTTTAGAGCACGCCAACATTAACTCCATTAATATTGATAAAAGCGACAAACACATGAGTCGTTTAAAAATTAATATTTCAATTGAAAACCGAATTCACATGGCGCAAGTTATGAAACGCTTACGCAAATTAAAATCGGTTTATAAAATTATCCGTACTAAAAATTAAGAGAACAACATGACCAATAAAACAACTTGGTTTGAAGAAATCTGGAGCCCTGAAGGCTCGAGTTTTTCTTTAGAAGTAAGCGAATTACTACACACCGAACAAAGTGATTACCAAAAAATAGACATCTACAAAACTACTCACTGGGGCAACCTTATGGTATTAGATGGCTGTTACATGGTGACCGATCGTGATAATTTTTTATATCACGAAATGATGACTCACCCTGTTTTATTTACCCACCCCGATCCTAAAAAAGTATTAGTGATTGGTGGTGGTGATTGCGGTGCATTAAAAGAAGTATTAAAACACCCAACTGTAAAAGAAGCGTGGCAAGTTGAAATTGACGAACGTGTAACTCGTGTATCAGAAGAATATTTTCCAGATCTGTGCGACAGCAACAACGACACACGCGCTAATTTTTATTTTGGAGATGGCATTGCTTGGTTAAAAGAAAGACCTGCAAACTCTTTAGATGTCATCATTATTGATTCAACTGATCCTGTTGGCCCTGCTGCTGGTCTTTTTAATCGTGAGTTTTTAGGCGAATGTTTACGCGCATTAAATACTAATGGCGTATTGGTTCAACAAAGTGAATCGCCATTATTTCATAGCAATACATTAATTAAAGATTTACATACTGAATTAAAAGCCGCTGGATTTACATCCCTAAAAACCCTACCGTTTCCACAACCTATTTACCCATCAGGTTGGTGGAGCTGCACGATGGCAAGTAAAGATTTAGATGTCACCCAATTTAGAGCCAGCGATGCTGAAAACAAAGTATTTGATACACAATACTATAACTACGGCATTCATCTTGGGGCACTTTGCACGCCAGAGTTTATGAAAAAAGCATTGGATTAAATTTTAATTTAAACATCAAAAAGCCCTATATTTTTTAGATACAGGGCTTTTTTATTCGATTTAAATAATTGAACTTTTTGTGATATTTAATTTAGAGCGCAAAAACAAGACCATCTAAATCTATCAAAATCAAAATCAAAATCAAAATCAAAATCAAAATCAAAAAATTCTATAGCAATGAATTAAAAAGGCCAATCTTTTTAAGATAATATCAACCTAGTTTAATTTAAATCATTCTGACCTGAACCTGAAATTTAAGCGGCATACAATTTATGTTGCGTTAGTTATTCATCTAATAATGTCAATGTCCCAAATCCATCTGCATTTAACCATCCGTCGTTATTATGATGCTCTGGTGTATCCACAGTTCCAATAAAATGTTCTCGGCCAAATGTGCCATCGCCATCTATATAAGCTGCAGAAAAACCTAATATTTTATCTGCATATAACACCTCTGCACTTGTTGGATTCCAAGCTTCTTGTTCCAAATTAAAACTATCAGAATAAATTTTCATTTTTATTTCCCATATATGAGTGTCACCGTAACTGGCCATAACACCATGGATATGTTCAAAGTCGTAACTCACTGGGCGTCGAGCAAATTCATCTCTTGCAACACCATCAACACCTACGTGATAAGCAAAAGCATTTGCGCTGTTTTGTGCAGTTGTATGCTCGCCTCCAGATTGATTTTCATCTACAAAAAGCTCAATCGTATCGTGATTGGGTGTTGTGCCTGCATCAATAAATTCATCAATTATTTCAAATAATAAATATATATAATTTTCATCCCATATTATTTTAAATTTCCCACTGTAATCATCAGCCGTAGGTAAAACAAGAGGTGCCATCCAAAAAACATTCATTGCCTGCCATTGTGAAACCTCCCAAATCGACTCATCAATTATACCGTCGATAACAGGTGTATAATTGGTTTTGTGTGCATTGTAATTATTATTTTGAGCTAAGGTGTCATCTAATTCACAAGATTTATTTTGAATGATGATATTAGGATACATCATTGATAATGACGTAATGGATTCGCAACTAATATTAGTGTTAGTAAGATTGACAACTTGCAAAGAATCAAAATTTGAAAAATCCAACGTATTTAGAGGGTTACCTGATACATCTAGTTGCTTAATATTTTCCATATTATCAGTGTTTAATTCTGACAAATTATTGTTCGATAAATTCATTGCTGTAATGGTTTGATTTGAAACATAACTAAATGGATTTTCAGCATCCTTTGATTCAGGATTGGAAAAATTGAGATTGGTTAAATTTTCAAAATGATATAATCCCGACGTATCTGATACTCTTTTTGTATTGCAATGTATTTCAGTGATTTCATATGTGTATGTACCTACTTGGTCTAAGATGCATTGCTTAAGTGCTTGATCGTAAACAGAGTCAATAATCGATGAAATAAATGTCCCAGAATCCGTAATATTTTGAATCGTAACGGTGATTGTGTCAGATGTTTGAGTGTTATATATATCTGTCAATTCGACTTTAAAGCTTAATTGCTGTGTTGATTCAACATTAGGTGCACTAAATCGTGCCTCGAACAAATTAACCTGATTAAGCATCACTTGCATACCAGAAATTTGAGTCCACTTTATGCTTTTAATGTCTGAATCATTAATTGGAGTAGAAGCAATTAACGAAATGATTTGAGATTCAAATGAAGTAAAATTCTGAGCAGTGCTAATTGGGTAGGTGACATTGTTATTTAAAATCATAACAGTTATGAATTGATGGGTTGATTGTTTATCGTTATCCGTCACTGTTAATTCAAAATGTAATGCAGTGTCTTGAGTGACTTCAGGTGCTGTAAACATTAAAACAGGTTGTAAAAGTATGTTGCTATGAAGGTTAAGCTGAATGGCATCTGATGGGTTTTGTTTCCATAAATAATGCACGATTTCGCCATCTGAATCCGTTGCAGTACTTGGCACATTAACAAGTGATAATTCAAGCGCACTTATTGATTCTTGCAATATTAAATTAGGGGGCGTTAAGTTTTCACTACTGGGCGAAACATTAATTGTTATTGTTTGATCTGTGGTTGCATCGGAATCATTAACAGCGGTAATGGTTAATTCAATGGTTCGATCAATTTTTGAATCAGGTATATCGATAACAAGCTGGTTATCGTTTTTAATAATGGCCTGTAAATCAAAAGTTAACTCATCTTTTTGGCTGACATAGACTAATTGAACTTCTCCATCTTTATCTGATGTTGAAAACTCAATAATATAAATATCACCACCTTTTACATTCACTTCTTTTTGAATACTAATAACGGGTTTAGATTGCTCCGTTACAGGTGATTGTTTCACTTTATTTTTTGCAATGTCCTCGCAACTAATTAACAAAAACATGGAAAATATTAATAAAAGATGCTTCAACATATCGTGCCTTTTTACAATTTCAAACTGGAAGAGAAAGTGTTTGGCCT
This sequence comes from Marinicellulosiphila megalodicopiae, assembly GCF_045862395.1. NCBI lineage: Bacteria > Pseudomonadati > Pseudomonadota > Gammaproteobacteria > Oceanospirillales > Marinicellulosiphila > Marinicellulosiphila megalodicopiae. The sequence continues at coordinate 693,941 of NZ_AP023087.1, read as the reverse complement.
ATCAAAAAGACAAACATACAAAGAAATAACATTATATTGATAAAATACTACAATTATATATATTTTTGTTTAAATTGAGAGGTGTGACAGCGCTGATAATATTATGTTAAGAATTGCTGTGAATTTTTTGAACGATGTTCAGGATAAAGTATAAGCAGTAACACACATTATGTCCTAAAAACCTGATTTTTGGCAATTTCAGTTAGAAAAATCTAAACATTATAAAGGCCGATATACCTTCATCAACTCAGCTAAGCTAAAATTAAATGGATGCCAATTCAGTTTCTTTGACTATAGCCGTTTCAACCCAATGATTAGGACAGTGATATTTGATGCCTAAATAACAGATTAAATACAAAAAAATAAATAAGAATACAAATAAAACAATTAATCCACAAAAAATAAAAACAACAAATTAAATAAAAAACAAAACATATAAAGTTTTAAAACTACATTCAAAATTCAAAATTAAAAAATTCAATAAATATGATAACAACCGAGTTCAGTAAAAAATGTCACAATTAGAAAATTAGATAAATTCTTGGGGTATTTTATGTCATTAGTTAAAACATTCACGATCAAAACTGTTGTAATTCTATCGTTACTTCAAATAGGTTGTGCGGACCCTAGCTCTAGCTTAGTTTCAGTAACACATACGAATTCAGACACCCAATCAGAAACACAAACTGAGTCAGCTACTCAAACACAATCAGAGACACAAACTGAGTCAGCTACTCAAACTCAATCAGATACACAAACTGAGTCAGCTACTCAAACTCAATCAGAGACACAAACTCAATCAGAGACACAAACTCAATCAGAGACACAAACTCAATCAGAGACACAAACTCAATCAGAGACACAAACTGAGTCAGCTACTCAAACTCAATCAGAGACACAAACTGAGTCAGCTACTCAAACTCAAACTGATTCTAATACTCAAACAGAAACAATTACTGACACTGCTACTCAAACAGAGACTGAGCAAACTTCCGAGCCATTTGGCATGACTCCTTTCAAGCTAGAAAATGGAGCAACTCTTCAAGCAGAAAACTTTGACTTAGGCGGTCAAGGTGTTGCTTACAATGATTTTGAACCAGAGAATCGTTCTGCTGCTTACCGTCTAGATGAAGGTGTAGATATTCAAGTAACTGAAGATACTGAAGGTGATTTTAATATCAGTTGGACTGTGGATAATGAATGGATGAATTACACAGTTGATGCCACCCAAGGGTTTTATGATATTTCGGCACGAGTAGGTTCTGCTCATGCTGATCCAGGCTCGATTTTAATTCAAATTAATGATGGTTCAGGTTTTGTAGATTTAGGTACGTTAGATGTGAGCTCAACTGGTGCTTGGCAAACTTATGAAACTCAAACGCTTAATGAAATCAATATTCCTGCAGGCGACGCTATTTTAAGGCTTAAAGTGATCGGTGGTAATTTTAATCTTACCTGGATTAAATTTGATTTAAGCCCGCCGCCCACTCAAACCACAGCCGTTGTAAATGGTGGCTGGGGTGCAGCGGCTACTTGGAGCCATGGTGTGCCAACAGCAACAACAAGAGCCATTATTCCTCAAGGTAAAACGGTCACAATATGGGGTGGAAACCCTCGTGCTAATGGCGTTGTGGTACATGGTTTATTAAAAGTTGGTGAGCAAGCGGGTGCTAATTTTTCTTTATCTACAGACTGGGTTCACGTGAACTCAAACGGTATTTTCCAAATTGGCACAAAAGATGATCCTTACGATGAAGGTAATTTTACGCTGACTTTAACAGGGGATGATCCAGAGGCCGATTGGGACATTGAAATGGCAAGTGGTGCTCTTATGCCAGTGAATGATAATAATGGATTTATCATGGCGGGCATGGGCGGAAGTCTGCAATTTTTTGGAAAAAATAAGCTAACTTACACGCGCTTAGCTGCTACAGCAGAAATGAATAGTAGTGTTATATATGTTAGAAACTTAACTGAGCGAAATTATGATGGTGTATATTCAGTTGAGTCTGATGGTGAATTGAATTGGGAAGTGGGCGATCAAATTGTGATTGCAAGTTCGTCTTATGATTATGCCGATGAAGAAATACGAACCATTACTGAAATTACTGATTTGGGTAATTCAAATTCTTCTATCACCTTAGATTCACCGCTTTTGCATCGCCATTATGGTGAAATTGAAAGTTATGGTGAAGGCGATAATATCCGAAAAATTGATATGCGTGCTGAAGTCGCTATTTTAAATCGTAACGTTAAAATTCAAGGGTTGTCGTCTCAAGACACCGATGTAAACTTTGGAGATAGAGTGAACTTTAACGCTGGAGTCAGCCAAGGCGTGGGTGGTAACATAATGGCTATGGGCACAGCTGGCCCTGTAAATTTAGATAGTGTTCAATTAGATAAAATGGGGCAGACTGGTCGTTTAGGTCGTTATCCGATGCATTGGCATGTGGCAGGGGATCGTACTGGAGATTCACTTCGTGGTGTTTCAATCACTAACTCAAATAACCGTGGTGTTACCGTACATGGAACTCATAATTTGTTAATTCAAGATGTGGTGTTACATGATATCCATGGTCATGGTTTCTTTATGGAAGACGCTGTGGAAACAGGCAATACCTTCCTTTCAAACATTGCTTTTGGTATTCACAAAGTGGGTCGAAGTGATGCTGTGGGTGATAAAGCGCCTGATGCGAATGATCCTTTTATTGTAGATACGCACGATTTTGTAGGACAAAACCCAACGCGCTTTTTAAGCTCCGCCGCTTACTGGATGACCAATCCTGATAATATCTGGCGAGGCAATATTTCAGCAGGTTCACAAGGAACAGGTTTTTGGTTTTTATTCCCAAGTACTCCCATTGGTCTTGCAGCTAATAATCCAGCCTATGCAGGTGTCACACCCGATACAGTTAACTTAGGCGAGTATAATTACAACTCAACACATTCATCCCCAATTGGTTTAAATGTTGACCGAGGCAGTGATTTAGAGGGTGAAGTTGGCGATACCTTATTACCTAATTTTAATGGTAATGAATACAAGCCAGCAGTAGAGCCGCAGTTTGCAAACGTGACTGGCTACAAACACAAAGTGGCGGTTTATCATCGTGGACGAATTGCTAACTTTGTAGACAATAAATTCGCTGACAACTTCAACAGCACATTTATTACCTTTACTCAGCGTATTAGTAATGCGCTATACATAGGCCACAGTCGTGGTAACAGTGATCTCAATCAAATTGTTACTGGCCATACTTTTTATGATGGCGCAAATACTCTAGATGGATCTCACTTTGCTGGTTTTACAGCAAACAATGCACATATGTTCCGAGTTGCCGCAATTGCTGGTCGTCACACGCACTTTGTGATGCGAAATACATCCTATGAAGATGATGGTTCGGCGAACAATATGCGCTTTGCTACCGAAGCTGGTTATGCAATCAATTACAAAAACCTTAAGCCATTAGGTAAATCGGCACCATCCGTTCTTTATGATGAGGACGGCACACTGACGGGCCACGTAGGTGGACAGGCAGGCTCAACAGTTGTTGCAGATCATGAATATTATTACGACAGCGACGATATAAAACCTCAAACCTGGAGTGTTCGGGTGTCGGATAATCGTTATGCGTTAATGAGAATGGCGAACTTTGGTGGCTCTGATACTACCTTTAGTGTGACAACACCTGATGGTGATGTTGCAACAGATAACCCAGGTACAGGGCAATTTTCGGGCACGAACGCATTGGTTAAGATTAATGGTGGTGATTATACGGTTAATTTCCCAGATGGTTTAAATAGCATTAATGGTGGTTTTGATATTCAGTTTTATATTGCAACCGGCCCAAGAGACGGCTCATCTATTGTTAAATTCGCAGGTATTGGAAATAGCCATAAAGTGGGGAACCGAACCAAAGTAAATGACTTAAATGCAGTTCGTAATGCCAGTCAAACCTCTTGGGCACAAGTTGGAAATGATATTTGGATTAAATTCTTTACTACTGAACAGTCTTGGTTAAAGACTCAGTTTAGAATAAAGTAATCAGCCACTTAAAAGTCATAATGCCTTAAAAAAACCTATCAGCTGGGTGATGCGCTTACTTAAAAGTAATCGCATCGCAATTAATCGAATAAGCATGCTATAAAACGAAAGTGTTCAGTGTGGGTAATTTTATTTTTTGTGTCTTTTTATATTTATCGTGAATGTCCTGACTAGGTATTTGCTTCATTTCGAGTATCAAATTTATTTTGACAAAATATATGGATTTTAGCTTAACTCAATAATTAGTTCATTTATATTCATCTGAGCCAATCTCTATTAACTTGGATTAATATTTCATACCTGGGATTTAATGAACACTCGTAAATTATAGTAAAAATTCAAACACTTCTTTCAAACACTTCTTTCAAACACTTCTGTCAATTCCACTAAATTTTTTTCTTTATTTTAATTTAGTCACTTCAAAAACGATTTTATATTTTTGGATACCTATGTTTTATATTAAGTTGCCTGTCCTTAGTTTTTCTAAGTTTTATTCACATATGTCGATAAAGTTTTTGTATTAAACAATCATTTACTAATCAAATGCAGGCATAGATTCGCAGCGAATCCAACTGTGCGTGGCATCAAATTCTTCCCACTCAGAACTTTTAAATGCATGTTCAAATAAATGATTGGAAACAACAAGACCTTCTACCTCGGCCACTTCTACCACTTTTTCATTTTTATCAAACGTTAAATAGGATACATCTAATGACCCAATTTCCCATCCAACGATCGCAAGGTCAACTTCTGGGACATCTTTAATGAAATCATACATATGCAGTGATAGTTCGAGCATTTTTTCTTCAGATAGCTTTACTCGGCCTTTACTGAGATCATCAAACGAAACGGCTAACCCTACATTTTCTGGACAGATTGATACCTGACTGTTTACAGGTCCGTCGGCGGTGATAAATGTATTATTCACTTTATGAAAATCAATACCTTCAAAGGGAGTAACTTTACTATTTAAGGTATTGTATAGATCATGGTAATTTGCATTTTTATTTAAAAATTGAATTTGAAGATCAAAAATAATGGCCATATTTGAGTTTCACCTATTACTTAAATTATTGACAGATCAAGCTATGTAATCATGCATATTGTTGACATAATTTTTTTCAAAATCAAAATCGACTTCAGGATATTTATTAGTGTCCGTGCGATATATTAAAAAAGCGAGATCACGATGCAAAAAAGCAGACTGATCGTCGGACGGTTTTTTTCCAATTATCACCTTTTTATAAATAGAAATAAGTCTATCCTGTGTGGTTTGTTTGTAGACTCTAACTCTTAGTAAAATGGATAGAAGATCCGAACAAACTGATCCTCGTTTTGTAAACAGATTGACGTAGTGTATTTCCTCTGGATCGTTTGGATTTGGTTTTGCCCTATCAATAATTCTCTCAACCACATCCAAAATTTCATCGTCTATCAGCTTTTTATATGTTCTTAGTTTTTTTTGATATTCATAAACTTTGTTAGGGGTGTAGTTCCTACCATCGGGTACCGTTTTCATATAGTAATCTTTAATATATGTCACTAAGTAGGTTACGATTTCAGCCTCAGTTGCAGTTTCAAAATCAATATAATCTTCAGGTACTTTAAAAGCATTCGGAAAAATAGTCGCAAACTTATCTTCTGGTATCGTTTTTTGGGCATTTAAATAAAAGTCATCCTCACTGTCTTCATGTGAATAAAGAATTGCACAAAAATTATCTGATTTATTTAATTTTTCAAAATTAAGATTATTAAGCACATCGATACTGTCAGTATCAAAACGTTCATAGGCTAACTTTTCAAATTTTTTGATCGCCTCGTATTCAGCAGTGCCTTCCTCAAAGCTGTTTTCATTAAAGTCACTGGTGGCATCATAGAGTTGTTCATATAACTCTCGAATCGCATTTTCAGCCTTGTCATATTCGTCATGAGAAGGTGACTCCATTTCAAAACAAGCTGGGTTATAAAGCTCACTATTGTACCCTTCAGTTGCAGCTTCTTCTAACCCATCTTTACCTGCCATTTCATGCAGCGATTTTACTGTGTTCATTGTCGCAAGTTTATAGTGATGCCCAGGAAAAGATTGAATACAAAAAACATACACGGGCTCATTGCCCTCTTCAACATGGGTATCAATCGTATTTTGGCAATAGATTTGCAGCTCTTGTTTATATGTATCAAAAAAATTATGAATGACGGCCTCACTAAACTCCAGCTGGGCAAAGTCGTCTTGATATTCATTTGCAAGCTCTGTGTAGTAGGAAATAATGTCTAATGTCTCTTCGTCGACTTTATTTTGTTTTGTAAAGAAATCGAAACTTTCGATTAATACAACCACTTCAGGCGCAGAAAGCTTAATATAGAAAAATTTGTCAATTGTCTCTGGATAGGCCTCTCGGTAAGCAACGATTCTACTGATCATTGGGGCGATGATATCGAGCGCTTGATTTGATTTTTCAAGATGTAAAAAATAGGACAACAAGTTTGAATATAAAAAATTGTATTTTTGAGGGGTATCAGCTTCAAAATGCATAGGACATCCTTTCTAATTAGTTTCTCATAAACTGTACGACAGTTGATTTACCAGAAATCATTGGCGACCCAAAGAAAAAGCCCGCCAATGAAATTTTTGATTTGACAGTAGCAAGGCTCATTGTATGTAATTATATTTGTGAGTTAAAGTTTATTTGTGAGTTATAAGTATATTTGTGAGTTAAAAGTATATTATCGATAAAATGTTGTGCGTAAGTTGAGACCCTTTCTAATTTTACGACACTCACTTTCGGCTTTCGGCTTTCGGCTTTTGTACCAAACTTTGTAACAATGATCTCCGTTTATAGGAGTCTTTCTTTTAATATCAAGTCTTTTGGATGATAAAGCATTACGATTAGCGCACATGCGCAACAGCATTCAAAAATACACATTCACCTCTAAAATAACATACCAACACCCATTGACTGGTTTTTTCTAATAGATTGCACTAATTTGTTAATTGTAAGTTTTATAATAGATCTGTAAGCTCTTTAATTGTCCTTGTTGTATTTATGCAAAACTGATTTTACTGGATAACTCTACTAATTTAGACAAAATCCATTACACTTATATTCAATTTATTTAATCGATATCTTAATATGTATTTATATATTCTGCTCAGTTTAATCGTTATTTTTCTTTTAGTAGTGTTACTAAAACGCCCTAAAAAATTTGCCAACTGGACTGAAATTCATAAGAAAACACCCGATATTAAAATTTCAAACAACCTAGTTAATATTAAGAATATTAACGATTTTACTTATTTTGAAGACGGTGAAATCAAAGAAATAAAATACATCGAAAGTAATTACAATATCGATAGCGTTGTATCGGTTTGGTATGGAATTGCTCATTTTGCAAAATATGGAATTGCCCATTCCTTTTTAAGTTTTGAATTTGAAGACGGTCAGTATTTAGTCACATCAATTGAGGCTAGAAGAAAATCTCAACAAAAATTTAGCCCAGTAAAAGGTCTTTTTAAGGCATACAATAAAACCATAGTATTTGGTACAGAGAATGACCTAATTGGTTTACGTACGCATTATTTAAAACATAAAGTGTATTTATACCCATTAGATTTAGAGACACTTCAACCTCAAAATTTATTTAAAGCATTAGTAGATGAGTCTATCAAGTTAGAAAAACAACCTGAGTTTTATAACACGCTGGTTGATAATTGTTTTACTAGTATCGCTAAATATTCAAATAAGTTTAATGCATTTAGATTTTTATTTGATTACCGAGCAGTCCTACCTGGACATTCAGATACGCTGGCTCAAAAATGGGGTTTATTAGATACCTCGCTTTCAATCCAAGAATTAAGGCAATTATCCAAACTAAATCCAAAAGATTCAAATCCAACTAATAAAGATTTTTCACAACAAATTCGTAAAAACTATCGAATCTAGTCGTGCATTTTTTGTAATATGTCTCACCTTAAAGATGGGGCATATTTCACCCCCATTAATTCAAGCATTACTTTCTACTTGCTTCACCTATGGACTCACCGTTGCATAACTCGCCCCTAAATGTTCAGCCACTTTTTCAAGAGTATAGTGAACACTTAAATACGCCATTGCCACTGCTTCATTTCGAGTATTAAATATATTTTGATAAAAACCTAAGAATTTAACGGGGTTTAATTTTAACCAAGACGAGGGTTTAATTTTTCCTTGTTTAATGAATTTTCGATATTTCTCAGCTGAAGGCTTTCTCATTTTTTCCAAAGATAGATAACACCCAAAGGTGGTTAAACAATCGTGTTTTTATTTGCATCAACCGCACCTCGATAATTACTCCAAGGCCAATCTTTTGCACTACTAACCATTTGAGCTCTAACAAGATTCGGCATGAGATAACGACACAGCCACCAATAAATGACTACTTCACTCGATCAACATCCCGATATGGACTTGAATCGTCGCTGGAATACGCTACCTACTCGCTTATGTTTTCTATTAAAATTTTGGGGATAACTTCTGTTTATACATTTCATGCCTTTTTATAAATTGGTCCCCGCCGTTTCAATCAGCAAATTGCATTGGATTGCATTCAATAATTAATCTCACAGCTTATTCTTTGTATTTAGTGAAAAATACAGTATCGTCTACCTTTGGTTTATCCATCAACTCCACAAGAGAAAATAAAATGAAAAAGACACATTTAATTGCCGCGTTATTATCTACTATTATTATCAGTGCATGCGGTTCCAAAAAGTCAGAAGAAGCCGTTGTAATCGAGGATGTAAAAAAAGAAACTTATAATTTAATTACTGATTCAAAAGAAATCATCGACGAAGCGAAGGATGCCGCCAAACAACTTGAAGAAAATAGCAAAAAACAAATGGAAGAAATGAAAAGCTATTAATTTAAAATATTAAATTTGGCATGTTCCGTACAGAACATGCCTGTTTTTAAAGGTTTTTTTACAAATATAAACCTGCCTACGATAATCTAACTATTTCTACCCATTTGTTTTAGTTGCCTCTTTACATTCATTTGTTATCATTGATGCTCAGTTAATTGAGGAGTACGATCATGTTTATCAATATTGGATTAATCATTCTTGGCATTGGCACTGGCATACTCATTTATCACTTCTTTTTAATGAACAAGCATGGTGGTAAGTCATTATCTAAGCAACTTGCTGAGTTAAAAAAAGATCACCAGCAATATCAATATGATGTGTCTGAGCATTTTTCACAAACAACCGAAATGCTAGAAACATTAAACGAGCAATACGCCAAGGTGCAGCTTCATATTCAATCTGGTGCTGAGTTGCTAGTTAAAACTGAAAAAATCAGTGTGGATCAAATAGGTGATAATTCTGATGACACCGATTTACTAGAAATCCCAATTGATTATGAAGCCACTGAATCAGTCAAACCCAAAGACTATGTGTAATACCCAACCAAAGGATTCACTTTACAATGAAAAAGCTCAACCCGTTTGTACTTGAAAATACTGATGTGTATTCCTTTAGATCAAACATCACCAACAAACAGTACGGCATTTGCATTCAATACCCTGAAGGTTATTTACAACGTAAAGATCCCAAACCTTTGCCTGTCATTTATATATTAGATGCTCAATGGCACTTCCCTACTATTTGCGCCATTTACGGCACATTACATCACGACCGCCAAATGCCAGAGGCTTTAATAGTTGGCATTACTTGGCAAAACGGAAATTTGTTTGAACAACGCGCTCACGACTTAACCACTGATGTCGACCCAAGCTCGCCACACCATGGTGGTGCCGATGCGTTTATTGAGTGTCTTGATCAAGAAATTATTCCACATATCAAAAGCGAATATGCAACCACTGATAAAACTGTATTAATTGGCAGTTCATATGGTGGCGTGTTTTCTTATTATGCCTGTCTTGCTCGTCCTAATTTATTTAGTGACTACATAGCCTTTGGCATTGGGGTAAATTGGCTAACCAAAGAGGGAAAATTTAGAAAAGCATTGAATAATTTTGCTAATCATAAATTAACCCAACCTGTTCATTTAATTGCAGGTCGCGGTGAATGGGAACCAGCTGAAGAAGTTGATGCCATGACCCAACAGTTAACTGACATGAACCTTGATCAGTTTTCATGTGAATTTAAAATAGTTAAAAATGCAGGCCACGCATTAGTTAATCCAGAAGGATTCACTCAGGGCTTGCAAAGTATATTTAACCAACCAAACATTCAAGTTGCACTAGGTAGATTAGGAATGCTTTGTGGTAAATATCAAAACCAAGACACAAAAGAAGTAGTTGAAATTTTCATTGAAAACAACCAACTTGCTACGTTTACTGGATTTATCGCATCCCCTGTTGATTTTCCTAAAAAAGCGACATTACTTGCACTAAGCGATTCTTTATTTCATGTATTAGGGTGGCAGTACACGTTTGAATTTAAAGACAACCAATTGATCTACTCTCGATATAATAATCCTGAGACCTTTTACAAAATTTAGTATTACCGAAACCTGCATTTGCAGGTTTTTTTTTGCAAATTTATTACCTTTATTACAGAACCTTTTCCATTGGTGTAATAGGCTCTGCTACAATGCCATTTTTATTATGAGTATCTTTTATGTCTATTGTATCAACTGAAGTCCAACCTTTTGATCACCTTAGCCAAGATCTTATTTTGGATGCCATCGAGTCTGCTGGATTGTTAACCAGCGGCGTGATTTACCCATTAAACAGCTATGAAAACCGCGTATATTATGTGGGCATCGACGAAGCTCGTCCAGTGGTGGTTAAAATCTATCGCCCTGATCGCTGGAGCTTAGAGCAAATAAACGAAGAGTTAGAATTCATCAACGAGTTAGATGAATCTGAAAACGCTGTGATTGCGCCCCTTAAGATTAATGGCCAAATTAATGGACAATCTTATTTTGAATACAAAGACTACATCTTTGCTATTTGGCCGTTAAAAGGCGGCAGTCCTATTGAGTTAGATAACGAAGAGCAATTGTATTTAATTGGCCAAAAATTAGGCCGCATTCATTTGTGTGCGCAAAAACAAAAATTTGAACATCGCCCTACCTTAAGTTTGTTAAAACAGTATCAAGATTTTTGCGAACAGTTTTTAAAAATAGAATGGATCGACGGGTATTTATTAGAAAATTTCAAACAACAATTTGCACGCATCTTGCCGCATTTTGAACGCCTTGATCCTATTTACGAAAAATGTAAAAAGATTCGAGTGCATGGTGATTTTCATCCGGGCAACATTATGATTCGTGACGAAGAAGTATTCATTGTGGATTTTGATGACAGCTATATGGGTCCGGCTATTTGTGATATTTGGATGTTATTGTCTGGTGAAAAGTTTGAACACCCTAACCAACTAAGTGAAATTTTAGAAGGTTACGAAATATTTTTAGATTTTGATCGAAAAGAATTACAATTTATAGACGCATTACAAACATTAAGAATCATGCAACATCCTGTGTGGATTGTAAATCGTTGGAACGACCCTGCGTTTAAAAAGGCATTCAGTGATATTGAACATACCAATTATTGGCAACGTATTTTAAATTTAATATCAGGCAGTTTTTTAGAAATTGAGTATTTATAATTAGGAGGCAATTATGGAAACCATATTAATTACAGGCACAAACAAAGGCATTGGTTTAGAATTATTAAAACAATTTTCAACAAACTTTAATGTGCTTGCCACCTATCGTGGATAGCCAAGTGTTGAATTAAACGACATTGCACAATTAGCGAACGTGACGTTAATTGAGTTAGAAGTCACAAGTGATGCGTCTATTTCAAATATGGTAAAGCTGCTTGATAATCAAAGCATTGATATTTTAATCAACAATGCAGGTGTTATTAGCCCTGCTGATCAAAGCTTAGAAAAAATGGACACTAACGGTTGGATGCACGCCTTTGCGGTGAACAGCATTGCGCCATTTATGATTTCTACTGCATTACTGCCAAACTTAATGCAATCTAAACGCCCTAGAATATTAACCATATCTAGCATGATGGCGGCACTGCATCGAGACAGCATGGGTATGTACGCTTACAGAAGCTCAAAAGCAGCGGTTAATAAAGTGATGCAAACCATGTCCGTTGAGCTTAAAGATAAAGGCATTATTGTGTGTCCTATTCACCCAGGCTGGGTACAAACACAAATGGGTGGGGTTGATGCTGAAATAACAGCGCTAGAAAGTGCGCAAGGCATTTATAGATTGGCACAATCGGTGAAGCTTGAACAAAGTGGTACGTTTTTTACTTGGGAAGGTGACGTACACGTTTGGTAAAATAATCACAATTTTGTTGATAACTGAATAAGGATATTCAGTTATCCGCTTATTTTTCACGCCTGCAACCTATGTATATTTTCCTCACACCCACCTCCGGCTCGATTCAAATCTCTTTAATCAAAAACGATTATGCTACAATTCTGTTCAATTACATACAATTGAGGATTCCCTAATGGGGCATGAGTTTTTATCCATGGCGGTCATTTATTTATTAGCTGCTGTGATTTGCGTACCTATCGCCAAACGACTGGGACTGGGTTCGATTTTAGGTTACTTAATTGCCGGCATACTCATCGGCCCTTTTGTTCTTAAGTTAGTAGGTGACCAAACTTCAGTCATGCACTTCGCCGAGTTTGGTGTGGTTATGATGTTGTTTTTAGTGGGCATGGAATTAAAACCCGCCTTGCTTTGGAAGTTACGTTTATCAATTTTGGGCCTAGGCGGCTTACAAGTAGGCCTTTCGAGTGCTATTTTTTATGGCATATTTCATTATGGATTTAATTATTCTTGGCAAGCAGCCACTGCTATTTCATTAACCTTATCTCTTTCTTCAACGGCGATTGTTTTACAATATTTAAATGAGAAAAAATTACTCTCATCAATTGCAGGGCAATCGTCGTTTTCAGTTTTGTTATTTCAGGATATAGCGGTTATTCCTATTTTGGCAATCTTCCCATTATTAGCCATTGCAGGTTTACACAATGAAAGCGTTGATGATCATGCAAGTACAGGTTTACATTTAACAGGCTGGTTAAAAGCCATTGTTTCTATTTCAGTTATTGCGGCCATCGTGTTTGTGTCTCGGTTTATTTTAAATCCATTATTTAGAATGATTGCAAAAAGTGAACTGCGTGAAATGTTTACGGTTTGCGCATTAATGATTGTTGTGGCCATTGCCTTTGTAATGGACTTGATTGGACTTTCAGCAGCTTTAGGTACATTTATAGCGGGCGTGGTTTTAGCAGACAGTGAATACCGTCATCAGCTAGAAGTGGACATCGAGCCCTTTAAAGGTTTGTTATTAGGGTTGTTTTTCATATCGGTTGGCGCGAGTATGAATTTTGATGTATTAATTAATCAGCCGATTTTTGTATTAGGTATCACTTTACTTGTATTGATTGTTAAAATGGTTGTACTGTTTTCTATTGGCAAACTATTTAAATTACCTCAATCACAAAATCGACTATTTTACTTTTGCTTAGCCCAAGCTGGCGAATTTGCCTTTGTATTATTTTCATTTGCCAACCAAAACAACGTATTAAGTGTCGAGCAAACTAACCCGTTTGTTTTAGTTGTAGCATTAACCATGTTAATTACACCATTTATGCTAATGGCATATGAACGTTTTTTTGCAGCCAATAATAATATACAAACAAACGACCGCGTTCATGATCGTGTCGACGAAAGTAACCCTGTTGTCGTCATTGGATTTGGACGTGTGGGACAAATAATTGTACGTTTATTACATGCTAATGGATACGGGACAACCATTTTAGAGCGCGACCCTGACCACATTGAAATGGTAAAAAAATATGGGTACAAAGCGTATTATGGAGATGCCACTCATACAGACTTACTACACAGCGCAGGCATTGAGCAAGCTAAATTATTAGTCATTGCCTTAAATAGCTTAGATAAATCTTTAAAAATTATTGAGTATGTTAGAAAGCATAATCCTGACATTAAAATTTTAGTCAGGTGTCGGGGGCGTTTTGAGGCTTATGAATTAATAAAAGCAGGTATAGATAATCCTTATCGTGAAACATTTTCATCGTCTATTGAAATGGCAAACGAAGCGCTGACTTCTTTAGGTATGTCTGAGCGAAGTGCAAAAAAGATTTGCACTAAATTTAAAGAAATTGATATTGAATTTGTACATCAAATGGCAGAAGAATACGATCAAGAAAATAACGATGTATTTATTGAAAAAGCCAGAACCAACCGAGAACAACTTGATATTATTCTTAAAAAAACTTTAGATGACCACGAAGAAAATTAGTTAAAAAAAACCAGATTCATAATCTGGTTTTTTTAAATTAACACTCATTAGAATTATGAGCTAAATCTCACGCGCTCACTTTTTAAAGCTGAACGAGCTAATATTTCAATATAAAAACCAGTACAACCTTCAGATTCAGCTTGCGAAATACTTTCAATCATATTTTCAACCAACACAACTGCTGCGGATTCTTGAGTTAAGCCAAATTTACAATCAAATTCCCAGTAATCAAATCCACTAGGCAACGCTTTATTGCGTTCGCGTTTTAAGTATTTTTTAACATCGTGTTTTGCGGACTCAACCAAACGAGCAGGTTTGATCTTTGGATGGTCTAAATTATATGTCTTTTTCATGATTAAGCCTTGGTTAGAAACGGCGCGTATCATACGCCAGATTGCATTCAAATTCGATCATTTAGATAACTTAGGGGACTAAATGATCAAATTTGTTTGTAACATCAGGTAAAAAATAGCACTGAAGCTTGGTTATTCATTGATATTCCTTATTTAATCAGTGATAGCAAATAATTCTCAAGGTAAGTATTAAACTCAGATGAATGTCGCTTACCCTAATGGCTAAATGACCTTATCGATAAATTTGAAGTTAATATAGGCTATTTTTCTTATTAGAGACTGCGTGTTTTGTCAAACTCGACAATGAATAATTTGTTTAAATGACCGTTCGAAATTCACTTAACTGAAACATTACAGTCTCATAATTATATCTTAAGTAACATTATTAGAAACAAATTGTTAAACACTAAAAAATGAGAGTTAAATTAATAGTGACAGCTTAACTTCTGAAGTTTAAATGTTTAAATCACCTAGAAAGGTCAGGATACTTCATTGATATATTTACAAAAATGAAAAAACGCATAATAAAAGTATTACCTTCATTATATTCCCTTTAAAGGGCTATTTTTTAAACTTGTGATGCTGCATCTGCAACAATTAGAATTCAAACGGTTTTTCATCCATTTTAATACCGCTATGACATTAAGTGAATTAGGGTATGGCATTGTTTATTTAAAGCCCCATAGTTGGAATAATCGCTCTTTACGCCTATCAAGTGATTGATAGGCGTTGTTTATTTATAAAGGATCAAGCTTGTTGATTAATTTGAGTATCTACTGAATATATTGACCCTGTCATCATATAGTAGATTTATAGATAGATAGTTGGTTATTTACAGATAAGATATTCTTAGGATTTATTTGGCTGTATCAACAATTTGATTACTGATTAAAATCGTGTCAAAAGTACCAACTAAAAATTATCAAAATTTTAACTGTAGTAAAGAAGGAAGTATATTTGAAGATTTCAATTTTCAAACGAAATATAAGACATTGAAAAAGTAAAATTTATTTATCCAATATCTTTTTTACCAGCCAAATTTATTTCTCACCAAGTGAATTTATAGGTTCAATATTTGAGTCAATATTTTAGCGACCTTCTTTCAATGACAGCCATATATTTGACGAAATAAAATATTTAGAATCAGCTCACAAAATTCATTATCCAATTAATAATCTAAAATTATGGCATATTATTTTATTGATAATTTTTTTGATTATCGTTTGAAACTATACGACACCAAGTGACAAAACACGTCACAAACTAGCAAATTAATTCAAAATTATTTTCTAAAAATATTAATTATTTATGAAATAAATTTTTTTTAGAAAAAAGATTAAATTCTTTATTTACAGCATATTTACAACTAGGTAGTATAAAATCATTGAATTTTTTCAATACTATATTTTAAAGTTTTTTTACCAGGGTGAGGTGATACATGAAAAGTTTGAATGAAAAAAATATATTATTAACTGGCGTAACTGGATTAGTAGGTCGTCATATTCTATACGAATTATTATTAGAAAATATAAAAGGGATTTCAATCAATAAAATTTTTGTAACCATTCGAGCAACAGAACAATCCCCCTATGATCGACTTCAGGAACTATTTGATTTAGGTTCATGTCCAACAAGTTTAACAAAGTTCCCTTTTGAATATTTTTTAAACTTCATTGATATCATTAATACCGATTTATTATCTGATAATTTAGAAGCACTATTAAAAGATAGATTACCTCATGATTTAACGGTAATACATAGCGCAGCTAGTACAAATTTAGCATCAAATGATGCGGCAAAAGCAGATGTTTTTGACAACAATATGATCGCAACTTTTCATCTATTAAAAGCAGTAGCATCGAAAACCAAGAAAGTTTGCTATTTAAGTAGTTCTTTTGCTATTGGCCAAAAAGAAGGTGTAATAACCGATGATTATTTAACATCTACAAACGGCAGTTCACGTAATCATTATGAACAGTATAAATTGCAAACTGAAAAATCCGTTGTCGAATTTTGTAAGTCACATAATATGCAATGGCAAATATTACGGCCTAGCATTGTCTGCGGTCGTTTATTAGAAAAACCTTACTATTATATGAGTAAATTTGATGTTTTTTATGGGTTTGCTAAATGTGCAGCGTTTTTGCAAAACAAAACGAATAAACAATCGCCATTGAGGGTCACCTGCAATATGGTTAGCTCTTTGAATATTGTACCTGCAGACTATGTTGCAAAAGTTATCTGCAAGAGCATTCATTGTGATATCAAACAATTGAATATAGTACATAAAAACAATGTGAACTCTAGATTATTAGTTTCTGAAATTTTTAAATCCGTCGGACTTGCTCATTTTAAAATTGTAAGCGAAACACCTTCTGATTTAACTAAAGCAGAGCGATTCTATTATGCTACAGCTGGTTCAATATTTACTGAATATCTTTGCTCTCCGGAACAGAGTTTTGATGTTAGAGAGCTTAAAAAGATAGCTCATGATGTTGAGTTACCAGAAATTCAAAATGCATTACCAAAATTATTAGAATATGCAGCTAAATGTGAATTTGATTCAAAAAACAGCGCAACTCAAGCACTATCAATTGATAATGAAAACAACAATTCTGACTGGAAGGTATTAATCAAAGATATAAAAGTTAACCCATCAGAAAAGTGCCCTACTTATTAAGATTCATTACTTTTTTATTAAATGCCTCGAAAGAGGCATTTAATTTCAAACGCTCCTTATCTGTTAATCCATTACTCACACCAAAACGCTCACACCAAAACTTACTGCTTTAATTAACTAATCTGCGACTTACAGCTTTTTTAATTTTTCTTATTTATAGTTTATTCGTTATTTTTTTGCAGGCAATAAAAAACCCCACCAGGATAACCTGACGGGGCTCTTCATGTTCGGGCTTGGAGCCTGTCTTGCGACTAAACAAGCTAGGAAGGCTTCCTTCCGCTGTCTTGTTTACCAAGCTTCTAATTTATTCAGGGATGAATAATACGGTTAAACTAATAAAATACCAACTTTCATGCTTACATTTAATCATTTCACTATCCTACAGGCAATAAAAAACCCCGTCAGGATAACCTGACGGGGCTCTTCATGTTCGGGCTTGGAGCCTGTCTTGCGACTAAACAAGCTAGGAAGGTTTCCTTCCGCTGTCTTGTTTACCAAGCTTCTAATTAATTCAGGGATGAATAAATTAGACTTAATTGGCGTTTGACAATGACCTACTCTCACATGGGAACCCCCACACTACCATCGGCGATGCATCGTTTCACTTCTGAGTTCGGGATGGGGTCAGGTGGTACCAATGCTCTATGGTCGTCAAACAATTCTTTATGGCTTCCTGTTGTCTTAATGATTTTCTCTCGCTTTTCAGCTCAATTCAATCTGCAACGCTCGTCCAAATTCGGAAAATAAGTTTAAGTTTTATGTCTGTACTTCAAGTAACTTACGTCGCTCATTATACAGTATCTATCTCTTCGTTTACACACAAACTTCGTGCTTAAAATATCTTTCTTAGCTTCATTCGCTTCATTGTATCTCTACAATTTAGCTCATATAACGCTAAGTCTGTATGCCCTCCACGGATGGAGGAAATACTCAAAATCGTATGGAACGATTTTAGTAAACAGCTTAGGCGTTATATGGTCAAGCCTCACGGGCAATTAGTACAAGTTAGCTCAATGCCTCACAGCACTTACACACCTTGCCTATCAACCTGGTAGTCTTCCAGGGCCCTTTAGGGAATTAAATTCCAGTGAGATCTCATCTTGAAGGAGGCTTCCCGCTTAGATGCTTTCAGCGGTTATCCCGTCCGAACTTAGCTACCCGGCAATGCCACTGGCGTGACAACCGGAACACCAGAGGTTCGTTCACTCCGGTCCTCTCGTACTAGGAGCAACTCTTCTCAAATCTCAAACGTCCACGGCAGATAGGGACCGAACTGTCTCACGACGTTCTAAACCCAGCTCGCGTACCACTTTAAATGGCGAACAGCCATACCCTTGGGACCGGCTTCAGCCCCAGGATGTGATGAGCCGACATCGAGGTGCCAAACACCGCCGTCGATGTGAACTCTTGGGCGGTATCAGCCTGTTATCCCCGGAGTACCTTTTATCCGTTGAGCGATGGCCCTTCCATTCAGAACCACCGGATCACTATGACCTACTTTCGTATCTGCTCGACTTGTCTGTCTCGCAGTTAAGCTGGCTTATGCCATTGCACTAACCTCCTGATTTCCGACCAGGATTAGCCAACCTTCGTGCTCCTCCGTTACTCTTTGGGAGGAGACCGCCCCAGTCAAACTACCCACCACACAATGTCCTCGATCCCGATTAGGGACCTGAGTTAGAACCTCAAATGTATCAGGGTGGTATTTCAAGGTTGGCTCCACAACAACTAGCGTCGCTGCTTCAAAGCCTCCCACCTATCCTACACAAATACATTCAAAGTCCACTGCGAAGCTATAGTAAAGGTTCACGGGGTCTTTCCGTCTAGCCGCGGATACACTGCATCTTAACAGCGATTTCAATTTCACTGAGTCTCGGGTGGAGACAGTTTGGCCATCGTTACGCCATTCGTGCAGGTCGGAACTTACCCGACAAGGAATTTCGCTACCTTAGGACCGTTATAGTTACGGCCGCCGTTTACCGGGGCTTCGATCAAGAGCTTCGTCCGAAGACTAACCCCATCAATTAACCTTCCGGCACCGGGCAGGCGTCACACCGTATACGTCCACTTTCGTGTTTGCACAGTGCTGTGTTTTTAATAAACAGTCGCAGCCAACTGGTATCTTCGACTGTCGCTAGCTTAGGGAGCAAGTCCCATCACCGGCAACAGCGTACCTTCTCCCGAAGTTACGGTACCATTTTGCCTAGTTCCTTCACCCGAGTTCTCTCAAGCGCCTTAGTATTCTCTACCTGACCACCTGTGTCGGTTTGGGGTACGATTCGTTATAGCCTGAAGCTTAGAAGATTTTCCTGGAAGCATGGTATCAGTGACTTCGGAGTCCGTAGACTCACCGTATTCGGCTCTCAGTATTCTCACTAAAGAGAGGGGACCGGATTTGCCTAATCCCCTTACCTACTACCTTAAACCAGGACAACCATCGCCTGGATCACTTAACCTTCTCCGTCTCTCCATCGCAGCTATAACAAGTACGGGAATATTAACCCGTTTCCCATCGATTACGCTTCTCAGCCTCACCTTAGGGGTCGACTCACCCTGCCCTGATTAACATGGGACAGGAAACCTTGGTCTTCCGGCGAGGGAGTTTTTCACTCCCTTTATCGTTACTCATGTCAGCATTCGCACTTCTGATACCTCCAGCAAACCTCTCGATTCACCTTCAACAGCTTACAGAACGCTCCTCTACCATTCTTATAAATAAGAATCCGTAGCTTCGGTACTATGTTTGAGCCCCGTTATATCTTCCGCGCAGGCCGACTCGACTAGTGAGCTATTACGCTTTCTTTAAAGGGTGGCTGCTTCTAAGCCAACCTCCTAGCTGTCTAAGCCTTCCCACATCGTTTCCCACTTAACATAGATTTTGGGACCTTAGCTGACGGTCTGGGTTGTTTCCCTTTCCACGACGGACGTTAGCACCCGCCGTGTGTCTCCCGGATAGTACTCACAGGTATTCGGAGTTTGCATGGGGTTGGTAAGTCGGGATGACCCCCTAGCCCAAACAGTGCTCTACCCCCTGTGGTATAAGTCCGAGGCGCTACCTAAATAGCTTTCGAGGAGAACCAGCTATCTCCGAGTTTGATTAGCCTTTCACTCCTATCCACACGTCATCCCCTAACTTTTCAACGGTAGTGGGTTCGGTCCTCCAGTTGATGTTACTCAACCTTCAACCTGCACATGGATAGATCACTCGGTTTCGGGTCTACACCCAGCAACTCAACGCCCTATTAAGACTCGATTTCTCTTCGGCTCCCCTATTCGGTTAACCTTGCTACTGAATGTAAGTCGCTGACCCATTATACAAAAGGTACGCAGTCACCTAACAAGTAGGCTCCCACTGCTTGTACGTACACGGTTTCAGGATCTATTTCACTCCCCTCACAGGGGTTCTTTTCGCCTTTCCCTCACGGTACTGGTTCACTATCGGTCAATTAGGAGTATTTAGCCTTGGAGGATGGTCCCCCCATATTCAGTCAAGGTTTCTCGTGCCCCGACCTACTCGTGTATCATGTATATAGTTCTTTCGTATACGGGGCTATCACCCACTATGGCGGCACTTTCCAGAGCCTTCTACTAAAACTATATATACTTTTGGGCTAGTCCCCTTTCGCTCGCCGCTACTTAGGGAATCTCGGTTGATTTCTTTTCCTCCGGGTACTTAGATGTTTCAGTTCTCCGGGTTAGCTTCTTTACCCTATGTATTCAGGTAAAGATAACCGCCTTATGACGGTTGGGTTTCCCCATTCAGGAATCTCGGGATTATAGGATGTTATCGCCTCCCCCGAGCTTTTCGCAGATTTCCACGCCTTTCATCGCCTCTAATTGCCTAGGCATCCACCGTGTACGCTTATTCACTTGACCATATAACCCTAAACAGTCTGCATTGACTCAATCTTACGATTGGATCAACAAGACTTAGGTTATATGCACAAAGCCAATAATGTTCTTGGTGATACTCAAGGTTTTGAGCTTTCGCTCAATCTCTCTTTTTCATTTATTACATTTTATAACGATATTTTTTCGCACAACGCTTGTATATAAACTCAGTTTTTAAATAATTGTTTCATGTAAGTGTCATAAATGGCGCTTACAGTCTTTCAATACATAAAACTTATTTTCATTTTCCAAATTTTTAAAGAACATGATTTTTTATACAGCCTGACTAAATTAGCCAAGCTATGTCAAAAAATCTAAAAAACAATTTGTGTGAACACTGATCAAAGTCTTATCGTTTAAGGAGGTGATCCAGCCCCAGGTTCCCCTAGGGCTACCTTGTTACGACTTCACCCCAGTCATGAATCACAAAGTGGTGACCGTCCCCCCGAAGGTTAGACTAGCCACTTCTTTTGCAACCCACTCCCATGGTGTGACGGGCGGTGTGTACAAGGCCCGGGAACGTATTCACCGTGGCATTCTGATCCACGATTACTAGCGATTCCGACTTCACGCAGTCGAGTTGCAGACTGCGATCCGGACTACGAAACACTTTGAGGATTGGCGCCCCCTCGCGGGTTAGCAACCTTCTGTATGCTCCATTGTAGCACGTGTGTAGCCCTACTCGTAAGGGCCATGATGACTTGACGTCGTCCCCGCCTTCCTCCGGTTTGTCACCGGCAGTCTCCTTATAGTCCCCGACATTACTCGCTGGCAAATAAGGATAAGGGTTGCGCTCGTTACGGGACTTAACCCAACATTTCACAACACGAGCTGACGACAGCCATGCAGCACCTGTCTCAGAGTTCCCGAAGGCACTAAAGCATCTCTGCTAAATTCTCTGGATGTCAAGAGTAGGTAAGGTTCTTCGCGTTGCGTCGAATTAAACCACATGCTCCACCGCTTGTGCGGGCCCCCGTCAATTCATTTGAGTTTTAATCTTGCGACCGTACTCCCCAGGCGGTCTACTTATTGCGTTAGCTGCGCCACTAAGAAGACAAGCTTCCCAACGGCTAGTAGACATCGTTTACGGCGTGGACTACCGGGGTATCTAATCCCGTTTGCTCCCCACGCTTTCGCACCTCAGCGTCAGTATTTGTCCAGGGTGTCGCCTTCGCCACTGATGTTCCTTCAGATCTCTACGCATTTCACCGCTACACCTGAAATTCCACACCCCTCTACAATACTCTAGTATGCCAGTTTTGGATGCAGTTCCAAGGTTGAGCCCTGGGCTTTCACATCCAACTTAACATACCGCCTACGCGCGCTTTACGCCCAGTAATTCCGATTAACGCTCGGACCCTCCGTATTACCGCGGCTGCTGGCACGGAGTTAGCCGGTCCTTCTTCTTTGGTTAACGTCACGGCTGATTGCTATTAACAACCAACTTTTCCTCACCAATGAAAGTGCTTTACAACCCTAAGGCCTTCTTCACACACGCGGCATGGCTGCATCAGGCTTGCGCCCATTGTGCAATATTCCCCACTGCTGCCTCCCGTAGGAGTCTGGACCGTGTCTCAGTTCCAGTGTGGCTGATCATCCTCTCAAACCAGCTACGGATCGTCGCCTTGGTGAGCCATTACCTCACCAACTAGCTAATCCGACGCAGGCCCATCTAATAGTGTATGGCCCGAAGGTCCCATACTTTGGTCCGTAGACATTATGCGGTATTAATCCAAATTTCTCTGGGCTATCCCCCTCTATTAGGTAGGTTCCTACGCGTTACTCACCCGTCCGCCGCTCGACGCCTTCTAGCAAGCTAGAATCGTTTCCGCTCGACTTGCATGTGTTAAGCCTGCCGCCAGCGTTCAATCTGAGCCATGATCAAACTCTTCAGTTTATATCTAGATACTCATTATTATTAAAACTACTGTAAATAAAATTCACTATGTAAGCTCTAATTGAGTCAAATTTTTTGTGCCGATCTCACGATCTACCGAGGTAAATCATGGACCAGCTATTCGACTTCAACCAGTGCCCACACAAATTGTTTTTTTGTTTGTTAAAGAACGTTTGCTTAAGTAGCCGTTTGGCTTCGTTAAGCGAGGCGCGCATTATATAGAGTTGCGAACCTTTGTCAATCTTTTTTAAAATTTAATTTTGAATTAGATTTTAAAAATTACTAACTGAATCAAGTACTTAGCACGCTTTGGCCTCGCTTTGATCCCCCTCTGTCTCAGCAGGGAGGCGAATAATACGCGTTTTAGATTTGAGTGCAACCTTTATTTAGATAAATTTACGATTTATTTTTTAAATCGTAAATTTAATAAAAAGGGCAGTCTCAAGCAAAGTAAAACAAATAGAACTAATGCATGCATTAAAGGTTCAAAAAATGTATCCCTTACTTGCATCCATTCATGCACAACAGTGAGAATAGCAATAACGTAAACAAAACGATGAATCACAACCCATTTCTTTTTTAGTTTTTTCATCATCCACTTTGGGGAGGTGATTGATAATACAGTCAAACCAAGCCAAGCCACAAACCCCACAAAAATATAAGGACGCTGCGCCACATCTTCCATTAATAGATACCACGACCACTCAAGCAAGAATGTACCATAAGATAATATATGTAAACTGGCGTAGAAGAAGACATACAAACCCAACATACGCCTAAATTTGACTAGTTTTGAAAAACCAAGCCATTTTTTAAGAGGTGTAATTGCAAGCACGATCCATAGTGAAATTAAAGTAATCTCACCAAATCGATCAACCAAGACTTTACCAGGCTCAGAACCCAGTTGATTAGGTAGTCCTTTTTGTAATTTGATGATTTCAATAATATTTACAATCAAAGGCACCAAAGCAATTAAGAAAATCCCCCACCACCACGCAAGCTGCTTAATTCTTTTAGCATTCATTATATAAACTTCTTCAGATCCATACCTTTATACAAAGAAGCAACCTCGGAATAACCGTTAAACATCTTAGTATCTACACGATTTGCCGAAAACAACCCATTTGGTAGGCGACGTTCAGTTGCCTGACTCCAACGTGGATGATCCACTTCAGGATTTACATTTGCGTAAAACCCATACTCTTTTGAAGAGATTGCATTCCATGTTGTATAAGGCTGCTCTCCAACAAAACGAATTTCGACAATGGATTTAATACTTTTAAACCCATACTTCCAAGGAACTACTAATCGTAATGGCGCTCCATTTTGAGCAGGTAATGATTCACCATATAACCCAATCGCCATAAATGATAAATCATGCATCGCTTCATCCATACGCAAACCTTCTCTATACGGCCAGTCAATGTTGGAAAAACGATCACCAATTGCAGGAAACTGTTCTTTATCATCAGAAGTTACAAATTGAATATATTTTGCTTTGGAAGTAGGTTGAAGCTTTTTAATTAAACTTGCTAAAGAAAACCCCATCCAAGGAATCACCATCGACCAAGCCTCAACACAACGTAAACGGTAAATTCGTTCTTCTATCATCATTTCTTTAATTAAATATTCAAGATCAAATGTACCTGCTTGCTCAACATGACCTGAAATTTTTACCTGCCAAGGAAATGGTTTGAAATTTTCAGACTTTAATTTTGGCGCTGCTTTATGAGTACCAAATTCATAAAAATTATTATGTGAAGTCACATCCGAATAAGGAGTTAATTGATCTTCAGCCTTTATAGTCGTCCCTTTGCTAATAGATAACTTATCTTGCATCCATTTCGGTGAGCTATCTTTTTTTATTTCATCGGAAGCAAAGCTTTGGACACCTACACCAAGGGCAATAGAACCCGCCATAAACTCCCTACGACGAACAAAAATGTCTTTTGGAGTGACATCACTTTCTTTTAAATCGGTTTTAAATTTAAGTAATCGCATCAATTAGGCCCTATTCAAGTAATGATTGGATGAAAGTTTTACGCAGTAAAGACTATTTAGATCATAGCCTATATTAATTGTTACAAAATCATGGGAGAAAACAGAAAAATCAAACCTTGAAATCATTAACGTTTTGATTCCAAGGAAAATATGAGTTTGCGCGTGCAAATTTCGATATGAGTAGAAAAGTTACTTATTTTTTAACAAGCAATCCATGCGTGTTTAAAAAAATACCAATAGTAAAAACTTGGACAATATTGGCTATGTAGCAATATTGCCCTAAACCCTGTTATTTAGAATCATTGATAGGCTGTTTTTTTGCCAACATCTTTTTGGCAAAACAATACACTTCAAACATAACCCCTGTAATAACATAGGTAATGGACATAATGGTTAGAGAATACTCCGGCTTTGAAACAATCAATGCAAAAACAATCAAAAATAAAGGAACCAACACAAACGGCATCTTTCCAGACGTACCAATTACCTTAAAACTAAAGTACCGAACATTAGACACCATTAAAATGCCCACAAAAGCCACGACTGCTGCTATATAGTACGAATAATCCTCACCTTTAATTTCATAAACACTCATTAGCCACACCCCACCGGCAATTACTGCAGCAGCGGCAGGACTAGCTAACCCAATGAAAAATCTTTTATCCGACGTGCCAACCTGTGTATTAAATCTTGCCAATCTTAACGCACCCGCAGCCACATAAACAAATGCAACCATCCACCCTAATTTATCAATTGAATGAAGCGCAAATTGATATGCTAACAATGCTGGAGCCAGACCAAATGAAATGCAATCAGATAATGAATCATACTCCGCACCGAAATCCGATTGAGTATTAGTCATTCTTGCAATTCGTCCATCTAATGTATCCAAAACCTGCGCTGCAAAAATTGCCATAGCCGCGCCAATAAAATCGCCTTTTATTGCAGCAATAATTGCGTAAAACCCAGCAAACAAGG
Organism: Marinicellulosiphila megalodicopiae; assembly: GCF_045862395.1. Classification (NCBI taxonomy): domain Bacteria; kingdom Pseudomonadati; phylum Pseudomonadota; class Gammaproteobacteria; order Oceanospirillales; genus Marinicellulosiphila; species Marinicellulosiphila megalodicopiae. The sequence goes on along the minus strand of NZ_AP023087.1, from coordinate 667,792 downwards.
CACTAGTCGTTGCTAAATTCGGTAAAATATAAACACCCTTTGCTCGATGTTTAATTTGAGATTCTGACGACTCAGTTATTTCTGATGAATTTAAATCACTCATAAAGTCCTACTTGTCTAAAAAAAAACACATGATAAAGCACCGATTCATTAGTTCCAACCTTTTGTTACATAACCATTAGACTCTTAATCTGAAGATTTGAGTAATTCATCCCTGAACACATAAACAAACACACAAGCATAAAATGCAATATAACTACACAAAACACTACCATTTTTATCCTTAAGACCCCTAAAGCGTCCACTATATTAAATAAAGGGAACAAACGAATTATATTCATATTTCACTAATAAAGTGTGCGGTTATGCAATTTACAAACGACATCCATAGCAAATCGACGAGTTATATAACTGCAACCCGTTGCGTGTTATTTAAAGTTTTCACTATGATTATATTAGGTGTTTTAACTGAACTATCTTATGCAAATATTCATGGACAGATTGAAACAGCAAATAACACCTTATCTACAAAAAATTGGCACATCACCACAGAAGCCGTTGCTTATTTATACAATTACGAATGGTTTGAAGAACATGGCGCTCAAGGTTATACACTTTTTGGCAATATCGCTCCAATTTATGCAAGTCGCCAACTCAACAGCCGAGTTGAATTAGATATTGGCGCAATAGGCTTTATAAAATATGGAAGTGATTCTCAAAATACCATCAAACCTTTGTTTCGCTTAAATATTGATTTAAATAACGATCAAAATTTGATTCTTGGTGTGCTCAATCAATCTCATGACATTCATCAAGGTTTAAGTATGGATAATGACTTTTATCAACAACAAGTCGAACAAGGAATTCAATATTTAAACTCATCCCAACGAAACAACATGGATTTATGGGCAAATTGGAAAGTGGCAGAAACAGAAAACACAGCAGAATATTTTGAAGTAGGTGCAATTCATTCAAATAGATTTTTGAAAAGTAAAAATATGCATCTATTTACTAACGAACAAATATTTATTACCCACAAAGGCGGCCAAGAAACAAACGACAATCAATTTGAAAAAGGCACTTGGCTGCAAATGAAGTTAGGTGGTCAGTATCGTGACAATCAAATATCTGTAGCGTTACTTTCATCAAAATATGAAAATGAGTTAATCAATAACAAACTTGCCACAGCCTTCCAAGTGAATTACAACAAAACATGGAATCGAATAAATAATAAAATAAAATTAAACGCATCCCATTTTATAAACAATCAATTTTATAATCCAAAAGGCCACACTGGATACAATCAAAAGTCGTTCTCTAATATTTCAATTGAGTCCAACTGGTTAAGATCCGATCAATTGAGTATATCAACAGGATTAAGTTTAGACTGGATCAATGGCTCATTTTCCACAGTGCAATATTTAAATATTTCATTGATTGCAAAATAAAAAAGGCTGAAATTAATCAACCTTTATTACTTCAAAGTGTGCGCATTCTTATGTATTCAATAATGTCCGACGATTCAAACATCCAACGTACATTTGAACCTTCAACTATCTTCAAACAAGGCACCTTTAAACGACCTGCGCCATCTAATAGCTCTGTTTTTGCGACCTCATCCCTTTTTGGATCCTTCAATGGAATGCGTATAGATTGTCTTTTTAATTCACGGCGAACTTTTACACAAAATGGACAGGATTTATATTGATATAAGGTTAACCCTTTGACTTTTTGCTCTATTTGCTTTTGAAAAGCTGCGCTGCGCTTTACAGATTTTGGCGTAAACACCCAATCTAAAAATAAAATCAAAGCCCCTAATACTACACGAATTATTTTCATATTTAGACTCTCAATTTTTAAAAACGCGAATTATACTTAAAAAACAATAGAAGCATAGGTATAACAATTCTAATACTGCATTATTAACATTAATACACGCCAAGCAATATATTTAATAAACATTTCTTACCTTCTCCAACAAAGAAAAAATATTATGCAACAATAAATTCTATAATTAGCTCAATTAGTGATTTTCCTGATTGGGTTTAGCATTAGAAATAAAAATAATGACCAAAACACAGCCTATCAAATGCGCCTTTAATCAAGTTAAGTTGCAACAAGTAATCAGGAAATAAACTAAATACCTAATAAGTTTGTAAATAGCACACAAACTTTTAGTAAGAATGCAACCACAACACCTGACAAAATAAAACCAAACACAATCGACTCAGGCCATTTAAAACGCCCCATAAAGTATCTTGAATAAAAAAATGTTAAAAATAAAAATGAAGCTGCGCAAAAAGGCAAAAGCATCGCTCCTGCTTCACGCGCTCCAGCAAGTTTTGCCACCCCCAAAATAAATAATGGAAAAGTAAACGTAAGTGCTGTGAAAATTAGCACAGCCTTTAATGTATAGGTCTTCATATTTCACTCAATTAATAAAATCGGCGCATTATAATCGGTTATTGGGCCGATGTCATAAACTGCAGTCGGGCTAAGTTTTGATATAACTTGCTCGTTTGCATTAATTGATCGTGGGTGCCAGTTTCAACAATTCGCCCCTCATCCATAACAACGATACAATCTGCATTTTTAATGGTGGACAAACGATGCGCAATCACCAGCGTTGTTCTTGAAAGTACCAACCGATCTAACGCGTTTTGCACTAAATGCTCTGACTGTGCATCCAGTGCACTGGTCGCCTCATCAAGTAAAAGTATATTTGGATTATTTAAAATCGCCCTTGCTATCACAATTCGCTGCTTTTGACCGCCACTTAAACGTACGCCATTTTCACCTAAATACGACTCATAACCCTGGGGTAATTTTTCAATAAATTCATGTGCATTTGCCGCTTTAGCGGCTTCTACTACCTCCTCAAAAGTGGCATCAGGCTTTCCGTAGCGAATGTTATGCATTACATCTGCACTGAATAAAATTGGATGCTGAGGCACCCAAGCCATATTTTGACGTAATGCATCTAAAGACCAGTCTTTAATATTATGCTGATTCACTAGAATTTGACCTTTTTGCGGATCATAAAAACGCAGCAACAGTTCAAAAATAGTAGATTTACCAGCACCACTTGGCCCTACAATCGCAATTGTTTGACCTTGTTTAATGCTTAATTGAATATCATCAATAGCAGGCTTATCAGGACGAGTAGGATAATTAAAACTAAGTTGTTTAAATTCAATATCGCCATTTTTACTTGATGATGCATCAATAGGATGTTCAGGCGTTTGAATTTCACTGTGCACATTGATCAAATCCATCAAACGCTCAGTGGCACCTGCTGCACGCTGTAACTCCCCCATTACTTCAGAAATGGATGCGACACCCATTGCAACCATCATTGCGTATAAGACAAATTCAGCTAATTCACCGGGTTGCATACGTCCATGTATCACATCGCTGCCTCCCACCCAAATCATAATTCCGATCGCAAAAAATGATAAGAATATGGCGCTGCCCATTAAAATTGAACGATAGCGAATACGCAACTTTGAAACATCATAAGCGCCTGAAACTTCTTTATCGAAATTATTTATTTCGTACGCCTCTCGATTATAACTTTGCACCGTTTTAATTTGCTGAATCATTTCGCCTGCAAATGTACCCACATCGGCCACACGATCTTGGCTACGTTTTGATAATTCACGTACTTTTTTGCCAAATACAATCATTGGAATCAATACCAAAGGTACAGCCAAAATAACGACCATAGTTAGTTTGGGATTAGTAATTAACATCATGATTAAACCACCCACCATCGTTAAACCACTTCGCAACGCAAAGGAAACACTCGACCCTATTATCGACTGTAACAACGTGGTATCAGTGGTTAAGCGAGACATAATCTCACCGCTTCTATTTTCCTCAAAATAACTTGGATGTAACTTAACAACATGATTAAAAACAGATTGACGTATATCTTTGGTCACTAATTCACCCAGTGTGGTAACCAAAAAAAATCGAATAATTGTTCCTATAGCAAATATGACCGCCAAAACCAACATTCCCAATAAAATTTGATTTAATCGATCGGTAGATTGCGTGGCAAACCCTTCATCAATTAATAAACGTAAACCCGAGCCAAACGACAAAGTAATGGCAGTTGTCACCAATAACGCTGTCATTGCACCCGCCATACGCAATTTGTAACGTGCCAAAAAAGGAACTAAATTTTTTAATAAATTTAATGGCGCTTTTTGTGAGCTAGGATCAGAAGAAGGGTCAGAAGAAGGATCAGAGTGTTTAGTGTGAATGTTTGAGGAGGAAACTTGGATATCGGCTTGAGAAGTCATAGAAAATTCTGCAAAAAAATAAAGAGGACAGCTTACGCTCTTGCCTCTTATTTATGAGTAACAGAAGTCATTTTATTTAAACCTAAATCGAACATATTATCTAATTTTGTCATCGATACAACTTGTAACACAATTGTTAAATGCAAATTCAACTCAACAGTATTTTGACTGCTATGCTTTAAACAATGCAATACAATCTCTAGGTGAAAAAAAACTATGCATCATGCAAAATTAAAATTTTCAACTAGAACTACCCAACGATTAAAAGCCACTCAACGATTTAAAACGCAATTATTATTCAAAATACAGCCCACATTATTAATTATTTTCGCATTAACTAGCTATTCAAATGCAAGCGAACTAGTCAGACTAACGACTAAAATTTGGCCACCGTATCACTACTATAACCAATCAGGTGAATTAGTTGGTAAAAGTGTCAGTGTCGTACAATGTGCATTCTCCAAACTAAACACCCTCCTTACAATTGAAGTGTTACCCTGGGCAAGAGCACAACATGCGGTTAAAAATAATTTTGCCGATGGATTTTTTTCAGCATCCAGAAATGCCACCAGAGATATTTATGCCGTTAGAACCTCCGCCATTGCTGAACAAAATTGGGCGTGGTTTTATATAGATTCAAATATTGATCCGCAAAGTAAGCATTTCAAATCCGATATAGATGTAGTTGCGACTAACGGCTCTAACATTGCCAATTGGTTAGAAAAAAACGACTACCGATTAGTCACCAAAGTAGCTGAAACTGAAAATTTAGTCAGCATGCTTTTAAACAATAGGATCGATGTATTTATGGGCAACGAATTAGCCGTAGAAACATTTATAAAAGAAAACAATATTACAACCAAAATCCATAAATCTATTGCTAGAAGCATGCCTGTTGGCATTTATCTGACTAAAGACTTTTTAGCCAGACAAGACGAGAATTATTTACCTTTATTAAACAATGCTATTCAACAATGTCGTAATGAAATGATAGCGTTGTAGCAATGGGGCTTTTTGTACTAATTTCCTTATCAATCTAATATCATTTAATGACTCACAACAATGTGTTTTCTAATTAATGTGTTTTTCTAATTAATGTGTTTTTCTAATTAATCGCTTCAATCAAAAAATCAAACCAAAAAATCAAACCAAAAAATCAAACCAAAAAATCAAACCAAAAAATTAAACTGACACTCATCGATGCAATGCTTTAATATTTCACAAAAATATTAATTACGGAGCTCACATGAGTCACCAAGAAGCACCCAAACACGATGCGATTAGCGCAGCACAAGATCTTGAATTAGCACGCAAAAGTAGAATGGACAATCCGTCTTATCAATTAGCTTATGCAGATGATGATTTTTTATTACGCGATGAGCTGCGTGCATCACGTTTGCAATTTGAATGGTTAAAAGCAGACATCATTCAAACTGAAAATGAAATTGAATCAACCGTTGTCATATTTGGTGGCGCACGCTTTCCAGAACAATCGGTTGCCCAGCAAAAATTAAAAACCATTTGCGATGAAATTGAGTCCCTAGGTGAAAATAAACAACGCTTAAAAAAGAAAACCATTGCACAAAATATTGTTAATAACAGTCGCTTTTATTTGGAGGCTCGCAAACTTGCTCAAAACATTACCAAGCTGTCCTTAAAATATAACGGAAAACAATTTGTTGTGGTAACAGGTGGTGGCCCTGGTGTGATGCAAGCGGCGAATCAAGGTGCAGCTGATGAAAATGGCAAAAGCATCGGTTTAAATATTGTTTTACCGTTTGAGCAAAAACCCAATCCGTTTATTACGCCAGACCTGTGTTTTCAATTTCATTATTTTGCCATACGAAAAATGCACTTTTTAAAACGTGCAGTTGGACTGGCTGCCTTTCCTGGTGGTTACGGCACTTTAGATGAATTATTTGAAACATTGACACTGATTCAAACTAAAAAAGTCAAACCGATTCCCATCGCGTTAATTGGTAAAGAATATTGGAGTAAACTGATTAACTTTGAATTTTTGGTGGAGCAAGGCGCTATAAATGAAGAGGATTTAAATTATTTTAAAATTGTGGATACCGCACAAGAGGCTTATGAATACTTGCATCATCATTGGATCGAGTAGTGATAATTAAAAAGGCTATGTTTAACATTTTTGTTGCTACTAGCAAAATTCATTTCACGATCTAACCTAAAGTTATACCTTAATGATAGATCGAAGTATGAACCGTCAACAATTTCAAAAATTAATTAAACAAGCCGCTAAATTAGACCCTGTGCAAAAACAAAAGCTTGTCCAAACACTAACATTGCAAGAAAACCCCATTTTAGAGCGTTTAGCCAAAGAGTGCATTTCTCATGGAAAGTGCATTCATTGCGAAAGTGAGCGTTTGCGAAAATACGGCAAAAGCAACGGCCGCCAGCGGTTTTATTGTAATCATTGTAAAAAGACTTTTGTTTGCACAAGAGGCAGCGCGTATTTTTATCAGCATAAAGCCGACGACTGGCAAGCCTATTTAGAGCACATGTTGGATCAAGACAGCATTCGGGTTTGTGCTAAAAAAGTGGGCATCAGTTCGGTGACGTCTTTTAACTGGCGCCACCGTTATATGAATGCAGCCGAAAACACCTTTGAAGACAGGCTTGAAGGCATTATTGAGGCTGACGAAACTTACTTTCGAGAATCTAAAAAAGGCGACAAACACCTTAATCGGCCAGCGCGAAAACGCGGCACAAAAGCCTCAACAAAAGGGCTTAATAATACAGATTGGGTGGCAGTGTTAACCGCGATGGACCGGAATCATCACGAGTTTGATCATGTTTTAAAGCAGGTAACCGGTGACGAAATCGAGATGTATTTAGGCTCAAAAATTGTGGATGAATCCATTTTATGTACTGACGGCCAGCCTGCGTATCATCGAATTTGTGAAAATCATCATTTGCATCATGTTGTGTTAACCAATGCGCGTACTAAAGAAGGCGTGTTTCATATTCAAAATATCAACAATTATCACTCACAATTGAAGCAGTGGTATTTAAAAATGCATGGGGTGGCGAGTAAGTATTTACCGAAATATCTGGGCTGGTTTAGGATGCTGGCTTGGCATAAATATCAGGTGTTTTCTGAAAATTTAAATGAGCAAGAAAAATTGTTAGAATTCAAGCTGTTGCAGATACAGCAACATAATTTTTAAACATAGCCTTAAAAAAGGGCTTTGAACAACAACCTTAATATAAAGAGCACCTGCATCCATGCAAGTGCTCGTACTATTATCTTACCGCTTTACGTGCGCGTTTAGATAAACCCATTAAATACGGGTTATTTGCTGCCAAATCTTTTTTACTTGTTGCGCCTTTTGATTTTCTCACGCCTGGTTTTTTAGTTCGGTCACGCGGTTGATACTTCAAACGCAAACGGGTCGGGGCAACGGGCTGTCTTGGGCGAAACTCTACAATGGTTTCACGCTCAACCACTTTTTGTAATAACACTTCAATTTTATCAAGCAATTCAGACTCGTCTGCACTAATCAATGTATAAGCCTCACCTTTTGCTTCAGCACGACCTGTACGACCAATTCGGTGTACGTAATCTTCTTTAACAAATGGCAAGTTAACATTAATCACTGCGGGTAAATCTTTAATATCCAAACCACGGGCGGCCACATCGGTGGCTACCAATACTTGAATTTTACCCTCTTTGAATTTTTTCAAAATCGATGTACGTTTAGCCTGTGTTTTATCACTATGAATAGACGCAGCACTTAAGCTTACACCGTGTTTGTGATCATAAAGGTAATCGGCCAATTCATCGGCACCGGCTTTAGTTCGTACAAAAACCAATACTTGAGACCAATTATTTTTCTTAATTAAGTGCGCGGTTAATTCAAACTTACGCTCTTTATCACATAAAATGGCTTTTTGAGTCACGTTATCAGCAACGGTGTTCTGTGCTTTTGTGTTGATACGTACTTCGTTGTTTAACCATTGTTCGCTTAGTTTTTTGATCTTAGCGCCGTATGTAGCAGAGAACATCAACGTTTGGCGAATTTTAGGCAATTGAGCCAAAATCGTTCCTAGCTGCGCTTGAAAACCCAACTCCAACAAACGATCCGCTTCATCTAATACAATTACATCCACTTGATCTAACTCAATGGCTTTACGTTTTTGTAAATCCATCAATCGACCAGGAGTCACCACTAAAACATGCACGCCTTTTTCTAACGCTTTAATTTGTTGAGCTAATGGCTGACCACCAAAAGCAACGCCGGCTTTAATAGATAAAAACTGGCTGTATTGAGATATGTTTTCATGTACTTGAATGGCAAGTTCACGAGTAGGCACCAAAATAATAGAACGCACTTTTTTAGGTTCTAACGGGCCGTATTTATTTAGACGCTGAATGAGAGGTAACGTAAACGCGCCGGTTTTACCCGTACCCGTTTGTGCGCTGGCAACCATATCTTTGCCCGCAAAGATTTCAGGAATACAATTTTTCTGAATGGGCGTCGCATCGGTGTAACCTTTAAGGTTTAACGCGCGGATAATAGGCTCAGAAATGCCCAGCTGCTTGAAACTCATAGTTCGCTCTAAAATAATAAAAACGCGATTATATCATTGAATTGAGAATGGGTTCGCTTTTAATTGTAACCAGAGTGATCATTGCGGGGTTTTGATCATGTTATTGAGGCGTGCTAAGTATTTAAATCGATCCTCAAAGTCGGCAATATTCTAGCAACCCCACAAATCGAACTACGAATGTCACCTACTTTAACGGCGTTCATATGCAAATAAAACCCTAATGCATTTGGATCTGCACTTAACTCCATCATTGTGAACCCTTGGTTTTTTGCATCTTCACAAGCTTTAATAAACAACGCTTTTCCACAACCAGTACCGATCCAATCAGGGTTCACCCATAAGTGTTCCAAATAAGCATGATCGATTTTAAATTCAATGCCATAAAAACCAATTATTTTTTGCTTATCTAATAATAGCACCGCGTTATGTTTTTCAATCCAATCGCTTGTCATCGTTAAAAGCGGCTCCCATTGTGCCATCCACTCATCAGGATATCCCCAATGCGCTTTGGCTTTTCGTATTAAGTCCGTTAATGCTTGCGCATCTTTTGGTTGCGCTTTTCGATAGTGTTTCATTTTTATTTTTTAGTTTTCCCAAATACAAATAATTCAATATGAACTGACTTAATCTGCAAAAAAACAAATTAGAATATATAAAAAAATACATTTAAATCTCTGATTCTTCGCAATTTTGTAGCGACCAAATTCTCACACCAACTTGCTTAACTTGCTTAAATAGTCACTTATTATCATAAATGACAATTTACATTAATAAAAACTACTAAGACATACTGATCATGAATAATACACGTAATAAACAAATTACATTATCAATGTTAATCAATCGTTTTCAATAAATTCAAAGTATTTATGGATAAGATATTTGATATCCTGAAACAAGCGTAAAATAGTTTAAGACAGTGATTTCGCTATCCTAGTTTTGTGACGTTTTTTTGCTTATTCAGTGTGTCTTGGTTAGGTGTCCTTAATCAGTTAACAAGTTGAATTTTTAACCCATTTAGCACAAGGGATTCAGGCATATTGTGTGTGTCAGAGTAAGCCTCTATTGGTTGCTATCTTTGACACTTAAGCTAACTTAGTTAATGATGCTCATATTCAGAATCGAACACTAGAAAGGTTAAGGCATGACAGAAATAATTGAAGTCATTAACAGATCAGCTCAAGGAATGAGTGGGGTTCATCTATGTAAAGGCGATGATCATAAAAAATATTGGGTTAAAGGTCATAATGTTAGTCGTCTTGATCAGATTAAGGAATGGATTTGTGCGCATTTGGCCGTTTCAATGAAGCTACCTTTTCCTGAATTTAAACTGGTTAATTTTTCAGAAGAGCTAATAGATTGTTTGCCAAACGATCAGAAAATAATTGGCGAAGGACCAGCATTTGGTACCGTGGATGTTGATAATTCGCAATGGTTTCAAAAAAGCTCAATAAAATTGATAGATGAGTCGTTAGCGATTAAAATTTTATTGTTTGATTTTTGGGTTCAAAACTTAGATAGAACGGATAGCAATCCAAATTTATTATTTAATCATACTAAAAAAGAATTAGTCGTGATTGATCATAATTTAGCTTTTGATTTAGAATTTAATGAATCCGATTTTTTTGACTTGCACGTATTTCCTCATTTAAAAGACAAGATATTTGGTGATTTATTTAAGAAAGAGGCATTTGAATTGAAAATGGCCCAAGCAATACTTTCTGCAAAAGAAAGTCTAAATCAAATACCAGAACAATGGCAATGGACCGACCTTGAAGAGACTTGTCCAATTGAGTTAGACTATGACTCAATTTTTGCCATACTTAACCTTTATCAACAACCTTCTTTCTGGAGTAGCAAATGAATAATCAAGCCTGTCGTTACGCCGTAGTGCGCTTTATGCCGTATCCAGAAAGCGAGGAATTTGCCAATATCGGTATTATTATGGCGGTTCCTAAATTGAATAAGTTTCTATTCAAGTTAGAGATACAAAATTTTACTCGTTATACTCAGTTTTTTAAGCACTTAGATAAAGCATTGGTGAGTGATGCCGTGAAATATTTTACAGCTGAGTTGGCTTACTTAAATGAGCAGGTTGAAAATCAACATATAAACGCAATGGACGCTTTAGAGCATTTAGTGATGCCTCGAGCAAATATAATCAACTTTAGTGAACAGCGTACAAAATTGATTAGTACTGACTTAGATGCTGAATTGACTAATATTTTTGATGATTTTGTAAATCATAAATTCGCGACTAAAGAAAGTTATGAAAAGAAATTACATTCTAAAATAAATGGTTTTTTAACAGAATTAAACTTAGAGCGCCCTTTTATTAGGCAAATACTTAAGACAGATAATGGATTTACCGCGCGCTTTGATTTAACACAGGTACATGAAAATGCGCGGATTAAAATTATAAAACCATTATTTTTAGATACGAATAAAGTTAACAAAATATATGAACACAGTGATGCGTGGTTGGCAAAATTAAAGCGATTAAAACTGAATAATATTCTACCTAAAGAAATGATATTCCCTATTGAACATAAAAAAGTAGATGGAGAAATTCTTGATGCAATTAATTGTGTGAAAAAAGATTTTGGGGATTTTGGTATTGTAATGAATGCAGATGACCAAAAAAACATTCAAGATTTTGCGTTAATGTAGGGTTACTCGAATCACTTTAAGGTCATCTTGATGCATTAATAATCAATCGCCCCGACCCTTCAAAAAATAAAAAAGGCCACTATTTAGTGGTCTTTTTTATGTGGTTTGTATCATTTCTGGTTCCACTATCACTCAATTCATCATGATTGCCTAGTTCAATAATCTGCCCTTTTCTAAAACCAATATTTGAATCGACTAACGAATAGCGTTCAAAAGTGTGTGACTTTTGTTTTTTTGTTAATGGAATTTTTTCAGTATTCTAGGCTTAATTTACGGATTTTATTCGTAGGTCGTTTGCTTTCTGCGACAAAACTAATCATCTTGTAAGTGTCTATGTCAAATATAAGGCGCGCCCCCATTGAGCTTCTTGCCTCCAAATAAATAAATATTGATCTGAAACTAATAAAAGATTCATCACTCATAACTTAAAGCACTCCTTTAGACTGTACATAAGGATGCAACAATCAATTGCGTTTCAGGATAACGCGATCAACCATTAAGGCAATACTATGACAGTTAAAATACAGGCATTCGCATTAACCCTACTGTGTTTATTCAGCCCTCTTACTTTTTCAAAAAACTACGATCATTTAAAAGAGATCACATTAAATGAATTGATCAACATTGTAGGTGACACAACGGGAAAATCTTTTGTTATTAATGACACATTAGAAGGATCTGTCAAACTCTTCATTGATTTTGACAACGCAACTAACGAGCAATTATTTGAGTTATTAAACCAAACTTTATTGTTAAATAATTATGGATTAGTGGATAAAGGCAGTTTTTATGTTGTTATGCCTACTGGTCATTTAAAAAATAAATCTTCAAAAATAGACACAACAGGAAACCCTCAAAGCAGCGAGGTAATCACTGAAACCATTGAATTAAAAAACATCAAAGCGTCCAATGCCGTTGACATATTAAGACCTTTGGTTTCGAAATACGGTTATATTACCCAAATAGAATCAAGTAGAGTCAATTCCATTATTATTGTGGACCATGCAGACAACATACAAAGATTAAGCGATTTAATAATTGAATTGGACCAACCTTAATCACCAAAAACCCATTAAAAAGAAGCGAAAAAGAAGGAAAAAGAAGGGGTCGAGTCTTGACTTCAGACCGCATAAAAAAAGAAGGGGTCGAGTCTTGACTTCAGACCGCATAACCAATCGTGAGGTCTGAAGTAAAGATTTGCCCCTATTAAGATTATTGATCATGAATAATACACGTAATAAACAAATTACATTATCAATGTTAATCAAGCGTTTTCAATAAATTCAAAGTATTTATGGATAAGATATTTGATATCCTGAAACAAGCGTAAAATAGTTTAAGACGGTGATTTCACTATCCTAGTTTTGTGACGTTTTGTTGCTTATTCAGTGTGTCTTGATTAGGTGTGTCTTGATTAGGTGGTGTTCTTTTACCGATGTGAAAATTCCTTTTTTAATTGATTTTGTGTAATTAAAGCAAAAAACCTTTCAACCAAATTTAACCATGACGAACTTGTGGGAATAAAATGTAATTGCACGCGACTATTTTTTTCTAGCCACTTCCTGACATTTTCATGTTTATGAGTCGCGTAATTATCAACAATAAGAAGCCAATAGGGTCAAATAACCTTTACAGGGCAGGGGGTCCACAGGGCAGGGGGTCAAATCTTAGGGCTAGGGGTCAAATCTTGACTTCAGACATCAAACCTTTTAATAATTTATCATATTTTGATTTTATTTCTTTTTCTTCTTGCATTAATTTATTTAATCGACTCACGGTTTTAGAGATTGTTGTATAACTTTGCACATTAAATAAATAAGCTAATTCACTAAGCCTCATTCCACAAAGATCTTGGCATAACTTTATTGCACACCAGCGTGGTAAGTTCTTTTCTTTCACGCCTTGCTTAGCATTCAAAATATCAAACTGATCAAGACTAAAGCGCTTCGATAAATATGCGACAATCACTTCTGGCGATATATTTTTAGATACCAATCTTATTTCATCGTTACCATTTTTAATATTATTCTTGACCCTTTTAACAAATGAATCCTCACCCAAAATAGACAATAATTTTTTAGCGTTATAAATTTTACCAATAGCCTGATCATTACCCAACTCAACATATTGTTTATAAGCATTGTATTTTTGATGTTTATTTTGTAATTGATAAATAAAATCTCTATTTAGCCAAGTTGGTGGATTGATTTCATTTATAAACGCAGGATAACTTGACCAAAAATAATCCGATAACTTTTCAACCATGGGCTTTTTTGTTTCAATTGGGTTTCTGTGAATGTATCGACTAACATGCAATAAATAATTATCAGCATCCACCAATACAGATTTATAGCGCCCTCTAAATAGACTCCCATCAGTGTGGTGTTTTCGATTAAAGTATTGAGTATAAAGCCCATTAATATGCTTCATAGCATAACTAAGGTTAGCATTAGGTGTTTTTATTAAAAGATGATAATGATTGGTCATCAAACAATAAGCGTGAATTTCAACCTTAAATCGCTGACAAGCCAGTTCGATACAATGAAGAAAGTATTGATAATCTGTATCATCTAAAAAAATATCCTGCCGTCCACGGCCTCGATTCATAACATGGTGAAAAGCGTTTTCAAATTCAATTCGTAAAGGTCTAGACATATTGAGCTAACTTTAAGTGGGCTTAATTTAAAGATAGCTCAATGCGGTCTGAAGTCAAATAGAGTAGAAGACAGCCACATCTAAAAAAACATGACAGCCTCCCCTCATCAAACCGTACGTGCGGTTCTCCCGCATACGGCTTTCCGATATCCTTCTTCTCAAGCATGCACAACTTTCCAACGCGGTTTTACTGGTGGCTGATACAACCCTAAATAACCGTACAAATACTGCCTTGGAAATTTATGATAACTCGCCCCTCTATTTCTCACCTTGTGTCTGTACCTTAGTTGGTGTCGCAGACTTTCTTCCATATAGTATCGGATCTTCTTTATTTTTCGATGACCGTAACCATAATAAAAATAATTGCACCAGCCTCTGACTGTTGCATTTAATTGTCTAACCACTTCATTTATCGGTACTGGATTCATCGCTCTTCGAGTGTAAAATTTAATCTTCTCACTTACTTTTTTCATCGATTTCTGTGACGGCTCAACCATCGGGAATACTTTTCCTGATTGTTTGCTTTTTGCCATTGAAATTTCAAAACCTAGAAAATTAAACTTCTCTTTTAGCGAATCTACCACTTCAGTTTTGTCTCCATTAAGTTGTAAATCTAATTTACCCAAAACTTGTGTTAACACTTTATATGATGCATCTGTTTCATTTTTACAAAGAATCACTAAATCGTCAGCGTATCGGACTATTTTCGCTTTTAATTTAAATGCTAAATTGTGTTTGTCCCATATTCTATCCAATACATCCAGATAGATATTGGCCAATAATGGCGAGATAACACCACCTTGAGGTGTGCCTAATTTACTTTTCTTACCACCTGCAATAACCGTTTGTTTTCCGCTCTTTTCTACTTTGATCACCACCGACTTTAACCATTGATTTAATAACGCTAATACTTTCTTATCAGAAACTCTCAGCGATACTAACTTCATGAGCTTAACGTGCGCGATGGTATCAAAGTATTTCGACAGGTCAGCATCAATCACTTGTGTATGTCCCGATCTTAACGATTGAGTAATACTGTTCATGGCTTGATGAGCCGATCGATTAGGACGAAATCCGTAACTGTTATTACTGAAGCCCGATTCAAAAATTGGTTCAATGACAATTTTAACAGCCATTTGGATGATTCGATCTTCAATATTCGGGATACCCAACGGACGAGTTTCGCCATTACCTTTCGGTATGTCGACACGTTTAATTGGACTGGATTGATAGGAATTAAATTTAAGCTTAGATTGTAAAATATTTAAGTAACGCCACTTTGATATTTCTCGTTCTATTGTTTCAAATGTCACCCGATCTAAACCAGGTTTGCCATTGTTTTTCTTAACAAGTTCGTAAGCATATTGCAGGACATCCAAACGATAAACCTTGTCATAGATTGAATAAAAGCAAAATGTGGATTGTTGTTTGGCTTTTTGAAATAGTTTCCTCTGAAGGTCACCGACTCGTTTTTTCAAACTGGAAGATGTTAATAGCATAATGCAATCATCTGAGCCTTTTCCTCTTTGGTTACATGAATAAAGTAGAGCCACTTCCCTTGGGTGACGTTATGTTGTCGCTCACCCTCAAACGGTACTATTAGCCCCTCTGACTTCCAATAAAGCCCGTCATCATTTCGCTCTTCGCTTATAAATGACCGTTGATTCTGCAAAAATCACCTTATTGGATCTCCCGTCCTGCACAATGTATCTTCCACCACATACCACTCTTATAACCCCGAAGGACTCTTTCGTTCATGCTCATTAAACATGTTTGTGACTGTCTAAAAAAGACAGATTAGAAATCATATTTTTGATTGAAAGATGACAGCTTTCCCCTTCAAATCAGAGAGTCAGCGTCCTTATTTAGTTAACGAGGCTAAACAGATTCACTTGCGTTGCGGTCTGCGGTTTCGCCTTTGAAAAACTTACAGCATCCAATTACTTGAACACTGCTTTTCAGTGCTACCTAGGTGAATGAGTAATTCCTAGGACAGGACTTTAACCCGCTAGATATATTGCCGGTAACGGCGTACGATTTGACCCCATTCTGTTTTGCCATTCTGTTTTGTGGTGTATTTCACTTAGTTTACGTTGGATAAAAAAAGGCCAATCTTTTTGGGATTGGCCTCGGTTTTATTTTGGGTGTTTTGGTTGGTTTTGTTCAAGCTTATTGTGTGTGTCAGAGTAAGCCTTCAATTTAACGCGTTCTCTATTTACTCTGCCCCCATTGGTCCATTCTGTTTTCCTTGTTATTTACCCTAAATGATTAATATGTATTAATTAAGAATTTCAATATCACATGTGAAGTATCTATTTTAAAAATCAACAGCGTTACAAATAATGGGAGCAACAACACAAGCAATTTATACTCAACATGTTTATCACCTTTAATATACTTAAAAAGTACAGAGCCGACTCCTAATAAAAATACATATAAAATAATTGCAAATATGTATATAAAAAACCCAAGTTCCTTCAAATTATTTTCACCAACAAGCTGCAAATAATACACCACTTGAAAACCACTACCTCTAGCATAACTATAATTATTAAATTCATAAGTTATAGTTGAATTAATCACCCAACCAACGGGTATTGTAAAAATTTGAGGAACTGTTATAGCGGATAATGTAATAAAAATAACTACCAAAAAAATAAATTTCCTATTCTCCTTAAATAATTCTTTATAAGATTTTACATCGGGTATTTTATTTTCATTAACTTCTTTTAATTTTTTATTTTTATTTTTATTTTTCATACACTCATCTCAATCTAAATAGAATAGGGTCAAATATTGACTTCGGACTGCAGTGAGGTATGAAGTCAAATAGAGTAGAAGACAGCCACATCTAAAAAAACATGACAGCCTCCCCTCATCAAACCGTACGTGCGGTTCTCCCGCATACGGCTTTCCGATATCCTTCTTCTCAAGCATGCACAACTTTCCAACGCGGTTTTACTGGTGGCTGATACAACCCTAAATAACCGTACAAATACTGCCTTGGAAATTTATGATAACTCGCCCCTCTATTTCTCACCTTGTGTCTGTACCTTAGTTGGTGTCGCAGACTTTCTTCCATATAGTATCGGATCTTCTTTATTTTTCGATGACCGTAACCATAATAAAAATAATTGCACCAGCCTCTGACTGTTGCATTTAATTGTCTAACCACTTCATTTATCGGTACTGGATTCATCGCTCTTCGAGTGTAAAATTTAATCTTCTCACTTACTTTTTTCATCGATTTCTGTGACGGCTCAACCATCGGGAATACTTTTCCTGATTGTTTGCTTTTTGCCATTGAAATTTCAAAACCTAGAAAATTAAACTTCTCTTTTAGCGAATCTACCACTTCAGTTTTGTCTCCATTAAGTTGTAAATCTAATTTACCCAAAACTTGTGTTAACACTTTATATGATGCATCTGTTTCATTTTTACAAAGAATCACTAAATCGTCAGCGTATCGGACTATTTTCGCTTTTAATTTAAATGCTAAATTGTGTTTGTCCCATATTCTATCCAATACATCCAGATAGATATTGGCCAATAATGGCGAGATAACACCACCTTGAGGTGTGCCTAATTTACTTTTCTTACCACCTGCAATAACCGTTTGTTTTCCGCTCTTTTCTACTTTGATCACCACCGACTTTAACCATTGATTTAATAACGCTAATACTTTCTTATCAGAAACTCTCAGCGATACTAACTTCATGAGCTTAACGTGCGCGATGGTATAAAAGTATTTCGACAGGTCAGCATCAATCACTTGTGTATGTCCCGATCTTAACGATTGAGTAATACTGTTCATGGCTTGATGAGCCGATCGATTAGGACGAAATCCGTAACTGTTATTACTGAAGCCCGATTCAAAAATTGGTTCAATGACAATTTTAACAGCCATTTGGATGATTCGATCTTCAATATTCGGGATACCCAACGGACGAGTTTCGCCATTACCTTTCGGTATGTCGACACGTTTAATTGGACTGGATTGATAGGAATTAAATTTAAGCTTAGATTGTAAAATATTTAAGTAACGCCACTTTGATATTTCTCGTTCTATTGTTTCAAATGTCACCCGATCTAAACCAGGTTTGCCATTGTTTTTCTTAACAAGTTCGTAAGCATATTGCAGGACATCCAAACGATAAACCTTGTCATAGATTGAATAAAAGCAAAATGTGGATTGTTGTTTGGCTTTTTGAAATAGTTTCCTCTGAAGGTCACCGACTCGTTTTTTCAAACTGGAAGATGTTAATAGCATAATGCAATCATCTGAGCCTTTTCCTCTTTGGTTACATGAATAAAGTAGAGCCACTTCCCTTGGGTGTCGTTATGTTGTCGCTCACCCTCAAACGGTACTATTAGCCCCTCTGACTTCCAATAAAGCCCGTCATCATTTCGCTCTTCGCTTATAAATGACCGTTGATTCTGCAAAAATCACCTTATTGGATCTCCCGTCCTGCACAATGTATCTTCCACCACATACCACTCTTATAACCCCGAAGGACTCTTTCGTTCATGCTCATTAAACATGTTTGTGACTGTCTAAAAAAAAGACAGATCAGAAATCATATTTTTGATTGAAAGATGACAGCTTTCCCCTTCAAAACAGAGAGTCAGCGTCCTTATTTAGTTAACGAGGCTAAACAGATTCACTTGCGTTGCGGTCTGCGGTTTTGCCTTTGAAAAACTTACAGCATCCAATTACTTGAACACTGCTTTTCAGTGCTACCTAGGTGAATGAGTAATTCCTAGGACAGGACTTTAACCTGCTAGATATATTGCCGGTAACGGCGTACGATTTGACCCTGATTAGTTCTAGGATTGGCCTAGGTTTTATTTTGGGTCTTAGTTAGTTTTCTAGCTCTATATTTACCATTGTTAATTATATAGATTCTAAGTCAATAACTAGATTAATAACGAATTGTTTATTGCCATTTTCTAATTCGACGGTTTGGCATGTTGCACCTAAAATATTGCAATTAATGATAGATAAATAGAATATTTTCTGTTCCTTAAATCCTGATTTGTTAATATAAACGTACTCCTCACTAACAAATCCTTCAACCAGTTCTTCGGTGCAGAATAACTCCTTTGATTTCAAAATACATTTTGCATTATCTTTAACTGTCTGATTCCATTGTTTTGAGTGGGTTAAAGTTGCTTTGCCATTACTGTCTGTTTTTATAGGGGTTATTGTAACTTCGTCAATTAGGTTAGTTATCATTTTTGAACTATTATACCCTACATAAATACTGACGTTTTCAATTGGTAATTTATTCTTATCTTGTACGATTATATTTAGTTGATTTTTTTTGTAAACATCGTTGTAAGTGGTTTGTATATTTGTAGTTATAGGTGAGCAGCTGGTAACAACTATTGCAATGATTAAGCTTATTAGTAATTTCATGGTTATCCTAGTGAATTAAATTTGATGGTTTTTCCTTGTTTGATTAGTTATTAGAATGAATGCTAATCATACGGTTTTTATTGTAAAGCATTGCGTGAAATTTTTAAACATTTAGTGAATCTTGTTCTGAATGGAAACCAATAGGGTCAAATTAGTTTTTGCAAGAAATCAAAGACACACTCATTCAAGATATTCGAGAATGCACGAATAAATATTGGGTATTAGGCACATCTAAATTTATCGAACAAATAGAACAACAGCTTAATATTCAAGCCAAACCAAAACCTAAAGGAGGTAAGGACCCTATTGAAGGACCCTATTGGAAGGACCCTATTGGACATGCAACGGAAGCCAACTTGACAACGCCTAATTCCAATCTATCATTTAATTAATTACAACATATTTCAAATGGATTGAATGTTTCCCAATAAATTATTATTAATCATTAATTATGGAATCACAATGACTCAAGCTAGAAAACGCCTTGTAAACTATACCGCCACCACTAAATATTTAATCACTTGCCGTTGTGTTCGACGTGCTTTTTTATGTGGTAAGGATCAATACACCAATCAAGATTATGAGCATCGTCGTGGCTGGCTCGAAGATATTTTATTAAACCTACCCACCATATTCGCCATTGATATCGCTTCATATGCAATCATGAGTAACCATTTTCATTTAGTAATTAGCGTAGACACTCAAAAAGTTGAATCTTGGTCCAGAATCGAAATAATTAAACGCTGGCATAAGCTCTACAACGGCACTGTGATTTCTCAAGCTTTTGTACAAGGCGCAAAACTGAGCGATTTAGAAGAAAAGTTGCTGAGTGAAAGCGTTGTAATTTGGCGTGAACGTTTGATGAATATTGGCTGGTTCATGAAAAACATTAACGAACCTATGGCAAGGCTTTCGAATATTGAAGATAACTGCACAGGAAAATTTTGGGAGAGCCGTTATAAATCAAAAGCCATTTTAGATGATGAAGGGTTATTAAGTGCGATGGTATATGTCGATTTAAACCCAGTTCGCGCCCAAATGGCGGACACACCTGAAACATCTGAATTTACATCAGTTAAAAAACGAAGTGCAAGTTTCAAAGCATCCAATCACTCTAACTCGGTAAAAGATCAACCTGATGATTTGTTACCACTATCCAAACATTGCAAAAAACACATTCAAATATCAACACAATCCTATTTAGAGCTGGTAGATTGGACTGGCAGGCAGTTAGCCGAAGGCAAAAAAGGTTCGATTAAATCTGATTTACCTGACATTTTATCTCGGATTGATTTAACCGAAGCCCAATTTTTAAATGCCTCGGTAAATATCAATAAAAGTTTTGCCAATCTAATTGGCAAGGCATCCAGTATCGATCAACACTTTTCTAAATTCGGACTAAAACGAGCTTGTGGCTGGGTTAAAGCTTTGCAAGTTCTGGGATTTTAAATAAAAAAATAAAACTCCTGTAATTTATTGGCTTAAAAACTTCCATCGTTTCTTGGTTGAATTACACATACCCGCAATTCAATGAATAGCATCTTATTCCCCACCTTTTACCATTTTCATAAAAATGATATGAATTTTAAATAATCACATTGAACCTAATTTAAAAAACCACTTACTTTTCGGTGATTTTCATTTTCCTATACTATTTTGCATGTCCTTATATTCCTTATATTCCTTTATATTCCTTATGTATTCCTTATGAAAATCCAACTCATGCTAAGAGTAACCTTGCCTGAACTTTGTGAATCGTTTCATTACGAAGTCATCTGTCCTTGCTGTAAAAAAGTAATGACATTTTGTGGATTTATAAAATCAAAAATGAAGATAGAAAAAATGCGAACGATCGGGGCGTAAAAAAGGATAGGTATACGGGATAGGTTTAAATCAGAAAACTAATGGGGTAAAAATATTATATGACACTGAATTAATTAAGAATTACCCAAAAAAAGGAAACAGTAGAATGAGAGTAAGGATGCTTCTCAAATTTTAAACATGAAAAAGTTGAAGGAAGCCAAAACCCAGAAAAAAGTCACAGAAAAGAAATACACTATAAATGAAGACCGGGCTTGTACAACAATAGAATTAAGTTGCGGCTACGCGCAACCTATTCTTATTTATTATGTTACTTTATAACCAATACAAGCCAGATTCTTTAACAATTGATTTTAAACACTCTAATTTGTTCGGTTCTTGGTAATAAACGATATGCGTAGCATCCCAACCTTGTTCATAATAAAGGTCTAATACAGGAATGACAAAACTAATATATCCTGCACTCTCCATCAAATCTAAACGTTTTATCGCTAGACTATTATTTCGCGGTGACTTAAAAATCAATTTTTCTCGTGCATATTTAATAATGAAAATATCGAAATTGTTAACTATGGCTTCATAAAATTTGTGCCATGATGCGTCACGCTTAGTCCTTTCTTCCAAAGAAACTTTATCCATTAACTCAACTGCTTCTTGTGCATTTAAGAAGTGATCAAAAATACAAACCCTAGAATCATAATTGAAACCATCATCACATAATCTATCTATTAATTGTGGAAACTGCTTTCGCAAATTTTGTGTGGTTTTTAAATCAACACCTTTAAAAGAACGCATAAGTCAGCCCTAGTAACATAACGCCAAGCTCACCTGTAAATATTGCGGAGAGCGTTTTTGTGTAAAATGGAGCTACGCGACATACACAAAAACGAGCGTAGCAATATTTGTCAGGTGGAGCTTTTTGTTAGAGGTTTGGTGACGAGGCATAAACTTGAAATATGGAAACGGCACCAAACACAATTGTTAAAATTACACCTATTACTGAAACCCACGTAGATGTGCGATTTTTACGCTCTTGATTTTCGATTGTAGACTCTAAAAATTTGATATCTTTAGCAAGTTGTTTTAAACCGTTTGAACCAAGATCGACATCATTTGACGTATAAGCAAGCTTTAACATCTCAAGTTGATTTCCGTATTTTGGCGATAAAGAAATAAAAGGCATTTCTGTTTCTATAGACTTAACGATATCAGCTAATCTACTGATTTCTTCAGGAGTAAAGCTAAGGGAATAGTGAAGCTTAAACACGAACGATGTGAAACCCGTAGCTCTAGATAGGAGATCTTCGCATATATCTATTGGAGTTCTATATTTCTTTGAAAATTCTGTGTTATTTTCAGAGACCTGCCTATAAATAATCGATATCTGATCTATAGCTTTCGAGTTATCTTTTTCTCTCTCAAATATATTTTTCAATGATCTATAAAAGTGACGACGGCCACTTTTAGCCCCGACACTTCTCGTCATAATTACTAGAAAAGGTATGTAAAACGCCAATAGCGCTACTGCAGATCCGACTTTTATTAATGTTTCTTGCACGATCTATCCTTATCTCTAACATGTTATTAGACGGAAAAAATCTGTTTTAAACATTTTAAATAAAGTCCGTCAGTTGGTTTAAGGCCACACTATACCCAGTTATTTTCTATTTTCAAAATTTTACTTACTATTTTTTTGAGACTAATACAGAAAATTTCCTCACTATTTCTAGGCTTTGATAAGAGTACATAGAAAATTTCTTCATGATCAATAAAAACATGGAAAAATTGACATGCAGGGATGCATTAATGCAGTGGGTTCAGGACGAACAGAAACTGCCTGCTATTTCTGTCGGTCTATTTACCCAGCACTTACTTTAATAGATTACATGTTCTCTGATTTTAGCAGCATGTTTATCTATTTTTCATACGAAATTTATACTTTAGATAACAAGTTGAGATAACCCAAAAAATTTAAATAAGTGACAAATACGGAATTTTTCCGTATTTGTCATCGCCCTATTTCATTTTACAAGGTGCTGTGTTTTTTCTGGATTTACTATTTTTTTGATCAAACCTGTATATATAACCAGTAAATATGAGTATAAAAATATGTCAAATTCCCCTTTTTTAACATCCATTAATAGAGAGATGGTGCAACGAGGTTACGCCAAGCGAACCATTGAAACTTACCTATATTGGATTAAGTTTTTTATTAATTTTAATAAACAGCAACACCCATCGCAGTTACAAAAATTACCAAGACATCCATACCAATTCACTCTCAATGCCAAATTAGTAATCTCAATTTAGCGATTGATTCACTAATATTTGCCACATCTATTTTAGCTGTGACATTTATTAACACCAAACACAACTATGGATGTCTCAGTGAGTTATTTCAGTGAGTATTTTTTATTTCTCTCCATACAAAAACGCTTCACCGCAATCTAACCACAGAGGATATTTTGCCATGACTTTTGTAAAAAAGGGTTGCTGTAGATGCTCATCTAACCAGCGCTTAACATTGACATAGGGCGAGGTGCGGTACCAAGCTTTATCGACTCTGGCAAATTGCCTTATAAAAGGCAGTAACGCGTAGTCAGCTAGGCTGGGTGTTTCGCCCATAAAATAGGGTTGTTTTTTAAGGGTGTTTTCAAATTGTTGAATAAATACTTCACATAACTGTCTGTAATATATTTCAGACACTTCGTGTTTGCGTTTGGCGAATTTGTATTTTTCTAGTACGGGTTTGAATTGTTTGTCGTTGAGTGTTATGAGTGTCAACATTTTATTTAATGCGGTTTTATCATGTGAATATAATAAGTTTTGTGGGTCGGTTTTTGATAATGCCCAAAGCATAATGTCTAGGCTTTCATCCACCACTGAATTTTCTTGTTTTAATGTTTCATCTAACATTATCACAGGTAAAATCAACACAGGCACCGTTGCTTTTGGTGAGGCTTGTAACATGTGTTCGGGTTTGTTTTTCATGTTGATGGCGCGCAACATAACCGGTTGCTTGGCCAAATAAATTCCGATTCTGGCGCGTATGGCGTAGGGGCAATGTTGTAATGAATATAAAATGGGGTGTTCTGATTGATTGTTATTCATGACAACTTCCTATTTAGTCTCTGAATCCTCGACGGTGTGGCTGTCGAGGATGAGAATTTACTTTCTATAAACCCTGGGTATATTGTGCGTTGGTTTTGATTTCTACCATGTTATTTAAATGATTCGACGCTTCTTGCTCGCCGCTAATTAAACGCGAAAAGTGTTTAATTAATTCCGCTTTGTCTAATACCTCTTTTGAACCCGAACCGATATCCGTTAAGTCGATAAAAAATTCATCAAACATGTGAGACAGATCATTCACAATATCTAAGTTTAAAAATTGTTCGTGATTATAAATACTTGGGTATCCGCCTTTTTGTTTATCAATTGCAAAAGAAATCCCTTTTACATTGGTGACTGTCGTTTCTTTTTTACAGCTCAACATACAGCCCGCTTCAATACTTGGTTTTTTACAACCTACAGTTTGTTGGAAAAAACACTGACGGCTTGTCATCATTAATATTGGATGATAAATGCTGTACAACATTTTAAAGTTTGCTGGACGTTTGATATTTTGAATTTGACGTTTGTTGATTTCGTTTGAAATAAACGCACCTTGGCAATTTAACTCTTCTTGCATGGTTAATAATGCGTAAGAATTGGTCGTATTTAAAAATGGACCTGCAATCCAATTGATGCCTAACTCAAAGGCTTTATATGCCACACCGGTATTGTTAGACACAATACGTTTTGGTTTCACTTCTTCTAAGACTCTGACAGCCTCTATATAGTCTTTACCAATTAACACCGCTGGAAACCACGGAATTAAACGGGGATTATTTTTTAGAATGTCTATGTATTTATTGTTACCTGCTTTAAAGCTTTCTGGTAATTTAAAGTACACATCGCCATCGGTAACATCACACAAATAACTGTCTGCTTCATCGGCAATTAAAATCGACATAGTGGTTTTGCCGTTTGGTTTTGGATGGTTAATTAGTTTTGGTACATCAACAGGGGCGATGACTTCTTTTGAATCATTTAATAAGAATCCCACTTGTTTACGTAACGCGGTTAATTCTTTAAATGGAATACTTAGGTTTTTACCCAGTTTTGTAAAATCAAATTTTTCGATGACAAAGTTAGCATTGTTAAAACTTTTAAATCGTTTTTCGATGGCGCCTTGGTCGGTTACTGCGTCACCCGCACTTTTTAATGTAAGTTTTGATTGCACTTCGATTTGCTCATCGCGGCTAATTTCACCTAATGAGTTGGTTGAAGTAATAAACACATTAATGGTTAATGGTTCATCAAGCTGACCTGAAATTTCAAAACGTAATTTATGCTTGCTGATATCTAAGTGTTTGATTTTTTGTTTCACTAACGCATCAATTTCATTTTTTTCTTGTGATAATTGATCTTGCGCTTCTTGAATTTGTACAACAGAAATGGCATTACTTTTTTCATTGGCATGAGTAAAACTATGATCACGCGCATTGTCGGTGAACATCGATTTGGTCATATCGCCTTTTAAGAATAAATTGGTGAAGTTTCGGTTAAACACTTTATACAAGTTGGAATCATCTTGTAGTAGTTCGCCAGTTTGAACAAATTTATCAATTTGCTGACGCCACGAATCCACAACCGTGTGTACGTAGTTTGCGCCTTTTATGCGACCTTCAATTTTCATTGAGTCGACACCGGCGGCTACTAATTCTGGCAAATCAAAATACGCAGAATTATCTTTTAAATTAAGTGGGTGTTTATTTCCCATTGCTGTGGGTTCGTATTCGTCACGACAAGCTTGAGAACAACGACCACGATTACCAGAGTTACCCACACTTACCGAGCTTGAATAACATTGCCCAGAAAACGCAATACATAATGCGCCGTGTACAAACACCTCGGTTAATACATCATGCTCGTGGGCCAAATCCGATAACAGTTTGATTTCGGTTAAATTTAATTCACGAGATAAATTCGCACGGGTTGCGCCGATTTTACCTAAAAAGACAATCTGCCCTTCATTATGTGTGGTTAATTGAGTGGACGCATGAATATGCAAACTTGGAAAATATTTTTTAACTAAATTAAACACACCCAAGTCTTGTACGATGATGCCATCAACATGGGTGTTCACTAATTGATTAAAAAGATTAATAAGCGATGGCAATTCTTGCTCTAAAATCACGACGTTAACGGTTAAAAATATTTCACATCCATATTCGTGGGCTAAACGAATCACGCCGTTTAATTCGTCAAAGGAAAGATTCGATGCTCGGTTTCGCGCATTAAATACATCGAGTCCGCAATATACGGCATTTGCTCCCGCGACAATCGCGGCTTTAATCGCATTTACATCACCGCCTGGCGCTAATAATTCAACCTTTCTACTCATTACAACCCACTTTTGTTTAGCTTTATTTTTAAAGGGCGCGATTTTAGCTTTATAGGTAGCCGATGGCTATTAAATCACCGAGTAAAATTGTTAATCATCTTATTCCTTTATATAGACTCTTCTAAAACTGAGAATTCTTATCATAAATGACTCTGTTGATTACGTTTAATTACTTTATTTAGTTGACACAGGTCTCAACTCTCTATATATTTCACGCCAGCTAAAAGTAAGTCCTTTTTTTTATTGTCTCCACTTCGTTACCTTTCAGTAGTTCTCGTTATGTAGTTTTTAAATTCAAGAGTATTTTCCGCTAAACATCCGCCTCTTGAAGGCAAAATTAATTAATAATATAGGTACATAATATGTCTACTACAACTGGTACAGTTAAATGGTTCAACGAGTCTAAAGGTTTTGGTTTTATCGAGCAAGAATCTGGTCCTGACGTTTTTGCACATTTCTCTGCAATCGAAAGCTCTGGTTTTAAAACTCTTGCTGAAGGTCAACGTGTTTCTTTCAAAGTAACACAAGGTCAAAAAGGCCCACAAGCTGAAAACATCGTAGCTATCTAATCTTTTAGATTGTTATATAAAAGGCAAACTTTCGAGTTTGTCTTTTTTTTGCCTAAAATAAAGCACTCACCTCACTCCCTTCCCATTACTATTTACCACCTTTAAACAACCCAGATTACCACCGTTAGACAACCCTCACTTTATTGAAAGTAATAAAAATTTCTTTTCCCGCACAACTCCCCCTTTACCACAGGGTTTCAGCTAAAAAAAATGCTAATTTATTACACTTAATTACAATATAAAGTTGACACAACACATTCACTTCTATATATTCGTCGGCAGCTAGAAAGTAAGTCCTTTTTTTATCTGTCTCCACTTCGTTGCCTTTCAGTAGTACTTCGACCTGTAGTTTTTAAATTCAAGAGTATTTTTCCGCTAAACATCCGCCTCTTGAAGGCAAAATTAATTAATAATATAGGTACATAATATGTCTACTACAACTGGTACAGTTAAATGGTTCAACGAGTCTAAAGGTTTTGGTTTTATCGAGCAAGAATCTGGTCCTGACGTTTTTGCACATTTCTCTGCAATCGAAAGCTCTGGTTTTAAAACTCTTGCTGAAGGTCAACGTGTTTCTTTCAAAGTAACACAAGGTCAAAAAGGCCCACAAGCTGAAAACATCGTAGCTATCTAATCTTTTAGATTGTTATATAAAAGGCAAACTTTCGAGTTTGTCTTTTTTTTGCTTTAAATTTAACCCACCCCACCTTTATACCTCAAAAGGATATAAGTACTCCCCTTTCCCATTTACACTTCAATTTTTTCCTTTCTCGATACCTTTTTACAACACTAATCTAACCGTTTCAAAATAGACTTGTGAACCCGTTGCCTTTATAATGCGCGCACATTTTTTCAACAGCAAAGGTATAAGTATGTCAGTGATCCACATGTCTGATCTGGATTTATCTGGGAAGCGTGTTTTAATTCGCCAAGATTTAAACGTTCCATTAGATGAAAACGGCGAAATCACCAGCGACATTCGTATTAAAGCCTCATTACCAACGATCAAACTGGCCCTAGAAAAAGGCGCAACGGTTATGATTATGTCTCACTTGGGTCGCCCAACTGAAGGCGAGTTTGATGACGCTTTTTCTTTAAAACCTGTTGCTGCTAATTTAGCAGATGCATTAGATCGCCCCGTTCCTTTAATTTCTGACTGGGTTGACGGTATTGAATTAAATCCAGGTGAAATCGTTTTACTAGAAAACGTACGCTTTAATGAAGGCGAATCTGAAAACGATTTAAAATTAGCAAAAAGAATGGCTAAATTATGTGACGTTTTTGTGATGGATGCATTTGGTACAGCCCATCGCGCGCACGCATCCACTGAAGGGGTAGCACGTTTTGCTCCCGTTGCCTGTTCTGGCCCATTATTAACAGCTGAACTAGATGCGTTAGGCAAAGCACTTGATAAGCCTGAGCGCCCATTTGTCGCTTTAGTAGGCGGTGCTAAAGTTTCCACTAAATTAAACGTATTAGAAGCGTTATCAAAAAAAGTCGATATCTTAATTGTGGGTGGCGGCATTTCAAATACGTTTGTTGCGGCAAATGGAAATGAAGTGGGCAATTCTTTATATGAAAAAGATTTGATTCCAACTGCACAAAAATTAATGAAAGAAACTGAAATTATTTTCGCCCAAGACGTTCGCATCACAAAAGAAGGTTTTGGCGATTGGAACCATAATTCCGTTACAGCGGTTCGTGCAACTAACGAAATTGCTGCCGATGAAGAAATTATTGATTACGGCCCTAAAACCGTTGAGCAAGTTTCTCAAATCATCAAAAATGCAAAAACTATGATTTGGAATGGCCCTTGTGGTGTATTCGAATTTGATGCATTTGCAAACGGTACTCGCGATGTTGCAAAAGCAATTGCGGCTAGTGACGCATTTTCAGTTGCTGGTGGTGGCGACACGTTAGCTGCAATCGACAAGTTCGGTTTAAGCAAAGATGTAAGCTATATCTCAACTGGCGGTGGCGCATTTTTAGAATTGGTAGAAGGTAAAGAATTACCTGCAGTTGCCATTTTAAAACAACGCGCAAAAAACGCTTAATTACTCATTCAATTAAATTAAGGAGCTTATCGCTCCTTTTAGTCTTAAAAAGGTTTAACTCATGTCTAAGATTTTCGATTTCGTAAAACCAGGTGTTGTTACTGGCGATGACGTACAAAAAGTTTTTGCTGTAGCAAAAGAAAATAAATTTGCACTTCCAGCTGTTAACGTTGTTGGTTCAGATTCAATCAACGCTGTATTAGAAGCTGCCGCTCGTGTTAAAGCGCCAGTTGTTATTCAATTTTCTAACGGCGGCGCTGTTTTTAATGCGGGTAAAGGTTTGAAATTAGACGGTCATGAAGCAGCAATTATTGGTGCGGTTTCTGGTGCACACCACGTACACGCAATGGCAGCTGCTTATGGGGTTCCAGTTATTTTACATACTGACCACGCAGCTAAAAAATTATTGCCTTGGATCGACGGCTTATTAGATGCTTCTGAAGCACATTTTGAAAAAACTGGCGCTCCATTATTCAGCTCTCACATGATCGATCTTTCTGAAGAGCCTTTAGAAGAAAACATCTCAATCTGTGCTGAATACCTAACACGTATGTCTAAAATGGGCATGACGCTAGAGATCGAACTGGGTTGTACTGGTGGTGAAGAAGACGGCGTTGATAACACGGATATGGATACGTCTTTACTTTACACTCAACCATCTGAAGTGGATTACGCTTACACTGAGTTAATGAAAATTAGCCCACGTTTCACAATCGCTGCTTCTTTTGGTAACGTACACGGCGTTTATAAGCCAGGTAACGTAAAATTAACACCTACTATTTTACGTGATTCTCAAAGCTTCGTTTCTGAAAAACACGGCATTCCAGCTAACTCTTTAAACTTCGTTTTCCACGGCGGTTCTGGTTCTACTGAAGCAGAAATCAAAGAGTCAATTGGTTACGGCGTAATCAAAATGAACATCGACACTGATACTCAGTGGGCAACTTGGGAAGGCGTTAAAAACTTCTACGTTGAAAAAGAAGCGTTCTTACAAGGTCAAATCGGCAACCCAACTGGCGCTGATGCTCCTAACAAAAAATACTATGATCCACGTGTTTGGTTACGCGCAGGTCAAGAATCAATGGTTGCACGTTTAGAAAAAGCATTTGCTGATTTAAACGCAAAAGACGTACTTTAATAAAATTATAAATGAGCGTTGATTCAACGCTCATTAGTTATTTTATTCATGGACACTTTCAAATTTTTTTAAAGTGTCTATCGATAAAATTTCACTAATTCATCACACGATGATTGTCTTAAAAGGCTAACTAAATCATGAGCAAAAATTCTCTAAATAAAAGCAAGATCAAGATTCTTTTATTAGAAGGCGTTCACCAATCTGCAGTCGAAAACTTTAAAAAAGCAGGATACTCAAACATTGTTTATCTAAAAACCGCTTTAGCAGAAGATGAATTAATCGAAGAAATTAAAGATGCACACTTTGTTGGTTTACGTTCGCGTACACAACTGACGCGCAAAGTATTTGAAGCGGCTGACAAACTAGTTGCAGCGGGTTGTTTTTGTATTGGTACTAACCAAGTTGATTTATTAGCAGCAACAGAACACGGCGTTGCGGTATTTAATGCGCCTTTTTCAAACACTCGCTCTGTAGCAGAATTAGTGATTGCTGAAGCCATTTTATTATTACGTGGCGTTGCTGAAAAAAATGCAGTTTGTCATCGTGGCGGCTGGCAAAAATCCGCTGAAAACTCTTACGAGATTCGCGGCAAAAAACTAGGTATTGTGGGTTATGGGTCTATTGGTAGCCAATTAAGTGTCATTGCTGAAAGCCTAGGTATGACTGTCATTTTTTATGATATCGTCACCAAACTAGCATTAGGTAATGCAACTCAAGTTAGTACATTAGAAGAACTTTTAGCACAATCAGACATTGTTTCTTTGCACGTTCCTGAAAGCCCATCCACACAATGGATGATTGGTGAAAAAGAATTTGCCCAAATAAAACAAGATTCCATATTTATCAATGCTGCTCGTGGCACAGTGGTTGATATCGATGCATTAGCAAACGCTTTAAAAACTAAAAAGCTTTTAGGCGCTGCAATTGATGTATTCCCGGTTGAACCAAAATCAAATAAAGAAGAATTTGTTTCTCCTTTACGTGAATTTGATAACTGCATACTAACGCCGCACGTTGGTGGATCAACTATTGAAGCACAATATAATATTGGTCTTGAAGTGTCTGAAAAATTAGCTACTTATTCTGATAACGGCACGTCTATTTCTGCTGTTAACTTCCCAGAAGTGGCATTACCAGCTCACCCTGATAAGCACCGTATTTTGCATATTCATGAAAACCGCCCCGGCGTATTAAGTGACATCAACAGCATTTTCTCAGAAAACGGCATCAACATTTCTAGTCAGTATTTACAAACTGTTGAACAAGTCGGTTATGTTGTGATGGATGTTGATCAAAAATGCTCAAGCTTGGCATTAGAAAAAATCAAAACAATTAAAGGTACAATTAAAACAAGAATTCTGTTTTAAGTGCTGTTTAAGTTTAATTTCTTCATTCCTTGAATAAATTAAACGCTTTGTGAGCATTCTAACGAAAGGAAACTTTCTTAAATGCTCAATCGCAAAATCTGCTCCAGCAGATTTGAGTACTACCGACAAAACCTGCTCTATGCAGGTTTTTTTGTTTTTGTGGTAGAGTTGATCAATAATTAAAATTGGTGATTTATGAATCATTCTTTTTCAGCATCGCCTTACCAAGGCTCATTTAAAATGCCATCACTCATTCTTGCTGGGCTTTCTATTTTAACCATCGCTTCATTTTTTTTGCTTTCCATTAGTTTCATTCCTTTAGTCGTTTCATCCCTAGTTTTGATTCATGCTTTTATTCACCTGTTATTAAAACATCTGCTGACATTCAAGGCGACAGATGAGACTGCATTAATTATTAATGACAGTACCGTGATATTTAAAACCGGTAAAAACATTCATTGGGAGATTAATACAAGCAACATTCAAGACATTCAAATTGATCATCCGAAATACTCACTCATATTCAGCACAAAAGATAATGACAGTTACAGCATTATTAAATATTGCTTTGATATGAATACATCACAAAAAATTAAGGCAATACTTTGAGCTGGTTATTTATATTTGATTTATTTGGGACATTTATTTTCGCAGTTTCTGGTGCATTTAAAGCAATTAAATATGAACTAGATTTATTAGGCGTTATTATTTTAGCGACGATTACAGGTGTAGGCGGAGGAATGATGCGTGATGTAATTTTAGGCAACACGCCACCATCTGTTTTTTCTCAAGAAATTTATATTATACTTACCGTCATTGCAGGTTTACTTGTATTTTTTGCGGCATCAAAAGTAGTTTGGCGTTGGAACTGGATTGTATTAGCGGATGCATTAGGCTTAGGTGTATTTACTGCTATTGGTTGCATGATTGCACAACAAGCAGGATTGAGTGTCATTGGTACAATTTTTATGGGCTCGCTTACTGCATGTGGTGGAGGCGCAATTCGCGATTTATTAGTCAACGAAATCCCAATGGTCATTCACTCAGATTTTTATGCAACCGCCTCTATTTTAGGTGGGGTATTCTTTTTATTGTTAAATCAATTTATGGTAAATGATCAATGGTTATTATGGTCAACGACATTTTTTGTATTTTTTATTCGTTATTTGGCTATTCATTTTCATATACATTTGCCAAAGTCTAAACCCATGCGCCGCTCACCCTCACACTTAATGCGCTTGCAACAACAATTAAAAAAACGTAAAAATAGGAAATCCTAATGAATATTTTATTTATAGGCGGCACCGGAAATATCAGTACACATTCAAGCATACGCTGTGTTGAACTTGGTTATCATCTAACCATTTTAACCAGAGGCAATCATCACACAGATATTAAAGGTGCCTCTTTTATTCAAGGGGACATTAATGACTTTGAGATACAAAAAAAACTAAAAAGCCAAAAATGGGATTGCGTTGTAAATTGGATCGCCTTTACCCCATCGGATATAGAAAGAGATATTGAGTTATTTGATTCGATCACAAAACAATATATTTTTATCAGTTCTGCTTCATGTTATGACACAGTTGCAACAGGACAAAAAATTATTGAATCCACACCATTACACAATCCTTACTGGCAATACTCTCAAGATAAAATTGATTGCGAAGCACTGTTAATTACAGCTAACAAAATGATCAACTTTCCAGTTTGTATTGTTAGGCCGTCACTTACTTATGACACAGTAATTCCTGTACCATTTGGCGGCTGGACAGATTACAACATCATTAATCGCATTAAACAGAACAAACCCATTATTATCCATGACGATGGAGCTGCACTATTTACCATTACTCATGCAAAAGATTTTGCAATTGGACTCACAGGTTTATTAGGTAACCCCAAAACAATTGGACAGGCATTTCATATCACAAGTGACGAAGCACCATCATGGAACGAAATTTATCAACATATTGCCGATATATTTAAGCAACCATTAAATGCAGTTTATATTCCTACGGATTTTATCTGCGAAATTGCACCTGAAAAAACAGGATCCCTTAAAGGGGATAAATCCAACTCAACATTATTTGATAACAATAAAATAAAAGCTTTTGTTCCAGATTTCAATTGTAAAATACCTTTTTCTGAAGGCATATCGCAAACAATCCAATGGTTTGAACAGGATACACAAAGACAAATTAACAACCCTAATTCTGACGCATTAATTGAAAACATTTTAGAACGGTATTCAAACCAATAAATTCTTAAACAACCATAAAATTACCTATAAATTTCCATAATTTTTTAGGTATCCTTACCTATAAAGCGTTATAATCGCGCTCCAAATTTATCAACCGCACAGATTCTGTGCATTTTCTAGGAAACTAACCATGAAAGCGTTTATGTTTTTATTGTTGTCTTTATTAACAGTACCGGCTTTTGCCAGTTCTGCTGAAGGCGCATCATCTCCAGTATTGGGTTTAATCACCTCACCATTAGCGATTTTTGGTGTCATCTTTTTTGTAATAGCCTATGTATTAGTCATTGCAGAAGAATTCATCCACTTACGTAAATCTAAACCTGTACTTTTAGCAGCAGGTGTAATTTGGATATTAGTTGCCATTTTAGGTAATACCGTTGAAGGCGGAAAAGAGATCGTTGGCGTTGCACTTGATCACAACCTCTTAGAATTTTCTGCTTTATTATTATTCTTATTAACAGCAATGGTTTATGTTAACGCATTAACTGAACGTAACGTATTTGAAGCATTACGTGCTTATTTAGTAGGCAAAGGATTAAGCTACCGTCAACTATTTTGGATAACAGGTATTCTAGCGTTTTTCATCTCACCAATTGCCGACAACTTAACCACCGCATTATTAATGGGTGCAGTTGTATTAGCAGTAGGAGGCGATCGCCCTAAGTTTGTAAGTGTTGCGTTTATTAACATCGTAATTGCAGCGAACGCCGGTGGTGCATTCTCTCCTTTTGGCGACATCACAACCTTAATGGTTTGGCAGTCAGGTCACGTGAATTTTGCTGAATTCTTTAACTTGTTCATCCCGTCAGTTGTAAACTTTATAATCCCTGCCGCAATCATGAGCTTTGCTGTTCCTAATGAGACACCAAAAGCAATTGATGAAGTAGTAGAAGTTAAACGTGGTGGCTTTGTGATTATTGGTTTATTTTTGGCAACCATTGCAACTGCGGTAAGTTTTGAGCAATTTTTACACTTAAAACCTTTTTTAGGCATGATGACGGGATTGTCTTATTTGTTCTTCTTTGCTTATTACATCAAACGTACAGACAAAAAATTCTCTCAAGATATTACACAATTTGATATCTTCAACAAAGTAGCAAAAGCAGAGTGGGACACATTATTGTTCTTCTTCGGTGTGATTTTCTGTGTAGGCGGTTTAGGTACAATTGGTTATTTAGCACTTGTATCAGACATCATGTACAACGGTTGGGGTCCAATGACTGCTAATATCGTTGCTGGTTTATTATCTGCTGTTGTTGATAACATTCCGGTAATGTTTGCTATTTTATCAATGAGCCCTGAAATGTCTCATGAACATTGGTTGTTAGTCACATTAACAGCAGGTGTGGGTGGCTCGTTATTATCAGTGGGTTCTGCTGCTGGTGTGGCACTTATGGGTCAGTCAAAAGGCTTATACACATTTTTCAGCCATTTAAAATGGAGTTGGGCAATTGCGTTAGGTTATGGCGCTTCAATCTATGCTCATTATTTAATTAACTTCTAAGCAGTTAAATTAAAAACAAAAAAGGCAGAATTTAGATTCTGCCTTTTTTTTGCCTAACATTTGAAAATAGCACGTTAAGTCATGTTTGAAATCTCAACTCAATTACAATAATGGCATGAATATACTCAACCGCTTAAGCATCGTTATTGCTTTTATTGATAAAAACCCAACTTCAAAAATAACTATTTCTCAGTTGAGCAAAATTGCGTGCTTGTCGCCTTATCATTTTCAACGAATATTTAAACAACAGTTTGGAGTGACGGTAGGTCAATATTTAAAGTTAATACGATTAAAACGCGCCAGCTTTCAAATATTCTTTCGCACTAAAATAAGTATGACTGACATAGCTTTAGATAATGGCTACGAATCTTATGAAGGGTTTTCACGCGCAATTAAACATCACTTACATCGCACACCTAAGCAATTTAGAACAACCCCAACACTTG
Organism: Marinicellulosiphila megalodicopiae; assembly: GCF_045862395.1. Classification (NCBI taxonomy): domain Bacteria; kingdom Pseudomonadati; phylum Pseudomonadota; class Gammaproteobacteria; order Oceanospirillales; genus Marinicellulosiphila; species Marinicellulosiphila megalodicopiae. The sequence goes on along the minus strand of NZ_AP023087.1, from coordinate 631,555 downwards.
AGATTTGGTTTAATCAACAAATGCAAATACAACAAATAAGACAGAAGATTATGAACATAAATGACTTACTGACCAACTATGAAGTTGAGATAGTTGAGTTTAAAACCCTCAACACAATGAGTATCAAACATTCTGGCCACCCAAAAATGTTAGCTCAAACCCTTCAACGATTTATTAATTGGCGTAAACAAAACGGTTTATCACCTGATAAAAGCCGCACATTTAATATTCCATTAAGCCCGCCTCTTCCAACTAATCCTGAAGCATTTAGTTTTGTGTTAGCAGCGCAAATTCCCCATTCTGATTTTGCTTATACTCAAGATTTTGAACAAAAAACATTCCCAACTATGCGTTGTGCAAAAGTACGTCACATAGGCAGTGATGATCAATTAACGCACATTGCTAAATTTTTACAAGGCGCATGGTTACATAAAAGTGGCGAACAAAAAGGGGAGCTTCCATTATTTTTTGAACGGGTATCTTTTTTTCCTGATGTACCAGAAAATGAAATGATTGTGGATGTGTATTTACCATTAGCTTAATTTAAAATCATCAGGCAAAAAAAAGAAGGCAAACGCCTTCTTTTTTATATCAAACTCGATTATTAAATATCCATACCTGCGAAATCTTGCGCACTAAACCACATACCTCTTGGCTCTTCGTCGCCTTCTTTTCCAATCATTGCGGGTAATAATGCACCAGGCAAAACAGATTTCACATCATTCCATGCTTGGTCACCACCTAAATCCGTACGACACCAACCTGGATCTAATAAATTAGCCAATACGTTCGAGCCTGCTAATTCAACTGCTAAGTCTCTTGTGTATTTATCTAATGCGGCTTTTGAAATACTGTAAGCATCTAAGCCTGGCGTGTCTTTAATTCCTGATGTTGTATTAATGATTCGACCAAAACCTCGTGCTTTCATTTTAGGTGCAAAAAACGTACACGCTTGGATGACTGCATACACATTCACCTGAAAACTTTTGTGATAGTCCTCAATTGGCGCATCAAACAAATCAATAAATTGCGTCATAACCGCTGCATTATTGTATAAAATATCAATGCCACCACTTAATTCTTCAGCTGATTCTAACCCTTTTTGAATACTCTTTGGGTCTTCTAAATTCGATTCAATGCTTTTGATTTCAACATTAAATTCACTTAATAATGCTTTGGTTTTATCTTGATTTTTAATACTTGAAGAATGTAAAACCAGATTTACACCTTTTTTAGCAAGGCCTAAAGCTATCTGCTGCCCTACGCCACGACTCGCGCCAGTTACTAACGCCCATTTATCTTTTAATATAAGTGTCATAATTTTTTCTCTTAATAAAATGCTATTGGATCTGAAATTTGTTTAGCCAATGTGCTTGCATGTTGATCGGTCATGCTTGCAATAAAGTCATACATTCTTAAGTAAATTTTATAAGCAGACCACCCAGCTTGAGGGGCCTCGTCTTCCATTAATTGCAACGCACGTTGAGCGCGATAACTTAATCGTTCGACGTTTTGTTTTTCATATAATTCAAAACCAGCGGATACAAATAAACTTAATAATGTACTTAAAACGGTGTAAGCGGCAATTTCAACTTGTGTTTTTTTGCTACTAATAAACACTTTTGTGCGCGCTAACTCTTTGGCTTTATACATCCCCTGTTTAATATGTTCAGGGCAATGACCAAAAATATCACCGTCTAATTCACCGGTTAAAATTTCGTCTAAATTTTCAGCGAATGTTTTCGCAACTTGATCTATTAAAACATCAATCACTTTTCCGCGCAGAGCAGAAAGCTGTTTGCCATCGCCCACTGAAGGGCTTTCAAAATCAAAAAAATGCTGCCCATGAATAGACTGAAAAATATCCGCGACTTCTTTAAATGTTAAAATATTTAATGTCACGGCATCTTCTAAATCCATCAAGGCATAGCAAATATCATCCGCTGCCTCCATTAAATACGAAAGTGGGTATCTTGAATATTGCCCATTTGTTTTTTTATAAATGCCCAATCGAAACATCAATGTATCAAGCTGGCGTTGCTCAGAATGATAGACTGCAAATTTCTTATTTTTAGGTTTTTTATTGTATGTCCAGGGGTATTTTAATGAGCACGCTAACGTAGGGTAGGTTAAGCGCAGCCCCCCTTCATTAAAATGGTTTTCTGTTTGAATCAGTAAACGAAATCCTTGAGCGTTACCTTCAAAATTTTTCAAATCATCCATTTCATTTGCAGATAACATGTCAAAAAACTCAGGGTGTTGTCGTGTCCAATCTTGAATCGCGTATTCACCAGCATGACCAAAAGGCGGGTTACCAATGTCATGAACATAACATGCGTTTTGAACGATGACACCGATGTCATCAGGAGAAATATTTTCTGGTAAATCGTCTTTTATATGAAAACCAACCTGCACCCCCAACGATCGACCGACACTGCCCACTTCTAATGAATGTAATAAACGATTATGAATTCGATCGGAAGTGGATAAAGGATGAACCTGAGTTTTGCCTGCTAATTTACGAAAAGCAGTGGAGAAAACCACTCGATCCTGATCCTTATGAAACTGACTTCGAAAGGATTCATTTTGACTGTCTTGATCTAGAAAAAATCGCTCTTGAATTAACAATTTTTTCCAGGTCATTTTATCGGTTTTATTATTTTTTATATTGATTAGCTTGATCTCTAAGAGCGATGGCTTCTAATCTGGCTTTTTGAGCAAAGTCACTCAATTGGTTAGAAGCATACAATACACCGCGTGATGAATTGATCACTAAACCTGAATTATCTGCATTCAGACCAGCGTCCATGACTGCTTGTACATCCCCACCTTGTGCACCAAGACCAGGAACTAAAAATTCCATGTTACCAACAAGAGAGCGAATGCGCGCCATTTCTTCTGGTGCGGTTGCACCGACTACTAACATGACATTGTTATTTTCATTCCAAACGGTACTGGCACGCTCAGCTATGATTTCAAATAATGTTTTACCATCACTTTTAATATTTTGAATCACGCCAGCACCTGGGTTAGAGGTACGACATAAAATCACGACACCTTTATCTTTATAAGCGGTAAAAGGCAATATCGTATCGTCTCCCATATAGGGGTTTACCGTTACGGCATCGGCGTTATATTGCTCAAACGCTTCTTTTGCGTACATATCAGCAGTGGTCCCAATATCGCCACGCTTTGAATCTAAAATCACTGGCACTTCTGGGTAAGTTTTTTTGATATACGCGATGGTTTGTTTTAATGCATCTAATTGGCCGATAGCCGCATAATGCGCAAACTGTGGTTTATAAGAACACACAACATCATACGTTGCATCAATGATGGCTTTGTTAAAATCAAAAATTCCGGTTTTAGAATTTTGAAATTCTATTGGCATTTTTTCTACAAAAGGATCAAGCCCTACACACACCATTGAATTATTTTTAATGCGTTGTTTGTTAATTTGTTCAATAAAACTCATTTAAAAAAACCTATTTATAATTGTTTAATATACACACTTGAATTACGTTGAATATTGTAAAGTGATTGTCTTTGCTCTGGTAAATCTTGAAGCGCAGCCTTTACAAAACCACGCTCAACAAACCAATGTGCAGTTTGAGTGGTTAAAACAAACAATTGTCTTACCCCTTTTGCTCTTGCAACTTCTTGTATTTTTTTCAATAACATATCACCACGACTTGCTTGACGATATTGTTCATGCATGACCAAACAAGCAAGCTCTCCTGTTTCGCCGAACGAATTAAACGCAGCGCAGCCTATGATCATTCCGTCACGATCAAAAACTTGAAATTGATTAATATTCTCTTCTAAGTTTTGTTTTGTACGTGTCACCAACACTTCATTTTTTTCTAACGGTTCAAGTAATGCTTTTATACCCGTCACATCATCCATGGTTGCATGACGGATCACGTCATAATCGTCTTGATAAATTAACGTGCCGCAACCATCACGAGTATATAACTCCGTTAATAATTGCCCATTAATTTTAAAATCCAGTAAATATGCACGATTCACTTTTTCATTTAATGCAACAATTGCATGGCGCAATTCACGAATCCCCATCGCATCAAATGGTTGCAAAGAGAGCCAACGCTTAGATTGTTCTAATGTCAGTTCACCTTTAAACGATTGATTAATTAATTCACACTGCCCTAAAAATATTATTTTATCCGCTTGTAATTTACTGGCTATTTTTGCACCCTGCTGCCAAGGGTTAATATAAAACACTTCACCGCTTGGGGAGTTAGCAATAGGTGTAATTACAATAATTTCGTTTAAATTTAAATGTGAATTAAAAGACTGAGAATCCACATTTCGAATTTCACCTAATGCTTTATGATCCACACCATTAATAATGCCTTTTGGTTTTGCGGTTACAAAGTTCCCTGTAATCGCTCGAACTTTAGCGCCGTGCATGGGTGAATTAATTAACCCTAATGAAAACTGAGACATAATTTGACTCAACACTTCACCGTTTCTTTGAATTAGTTGTTTAAGTTTTTCGGGATCTACAGGGGTTTGATCATTATCTTGCTCGTGATCTAAACCATAGGTTAAAACAATTTTTAATCCTAATGCATTAAGTAAGGCTAAATCATGCAGAGTATTGATAAAGTTTGGATGTTCAAGGGCTAGTGCGCTGATAACAAATACAGCGGTTTTATCTTGATTTGCATAGATATAGGGTGCGCTTTGACGAAACAGCGAAACGAAGTTAGGTGAATCAATGGTTGAATCGTTAGAATCGATACTCACAATAGGCTCAAAGACAGGTTAAATTGGGCATTAGTTTAACTTTTATCCCCTGTTAGCGCAAAGAGAAGTTCGATCAAATGCGTGTTTCAATACTTTTTTTACATCAGGAAAATAAATGGGCTTTGGTAAAAAATCATTCATACCAAAAGACAAACATTTTTGTTTCTCCGTATCACTAAAACTGCCACTGCTTGCAATAATACTTATATGGTCAAATTTAGATTCGTATCGCATTTGTTGCGCCATGGTGTACCCGTCCATTATCGGCATCATACAATCTAAAATCACTGCATCAAATCGCTGTGTTTCCAATTTTTTTAATCCTTGTAATCCATTATTTGCACTTTGATTTTTAATATTTAACTTTTTCAAAAATCCTTTCATCACCTCTAGGTTAAATTGATTATCATCCACAATTAAAACCTGATAAGGATTATCTTTCTCAAACGGTTTGACTTGCGATGTATCAATATTTTGTTTTGCATTCAAAGTCAGTGGTATATCAAAATAAAAATCGCTACCTTTATTAATTTTTGATTTTACACTGATGTTGCCCCCCAATAAAAATACAAGTCGATGACAGATCGACAAACCTAACCCGAATCCTTCTGACGCCTCTTTACTGCCTCGATCAGTTTGGGTGAATGTATCAAATATACTGGCTAACTCAGCTTCATCAATGCCTTTTCCGGTATCTATAATATGAAATGAAGCCACCTTAGTCTTGTCGTTAAAATCAATTTTAAAATGAATTGTGCCTTTTTTTGTAAATTTTAACGCATTACTTAAAAGATTAAGTAACACTTGCTTTAAGCGTAATGCATCAATATTTATGTCAACTGGCAGATCTTCAGACATTGTCATTACTAAATTAAGATCGTGTTTTTCATTGGTGACATTAACTGTATTAAAGACTTCATTACATATAGCGTGTAAATCATTAGGTTTTGGATACAATTTAAATTGATCATCTTCAATAATACTAAAATCAAGCAAATCCTTTATTAGCTCTTTTAACGTAGTTGCCGATTGCACTGCTTGGCTTACGTGATTAAGTTGAGCTGCATTTAATGCGCTATTGTCTAACAATTGCAAATGCCCTAACACTGCATTTAATGGTGAGCGTAAATCATGAGCAATGGTCGCTAAAAAACGTGATCTTTTTTGTTCAATTAACGGATCGCTACATGAAGGTCTTGCTGATTCAATTCGCTTACGTTCAATTAAACTAATGACCCTTGCTAATAATTCATCCTCTACATAAGGTTTAGCCAAAAAGTCATCGGCCCCTGCATTAAATATTTGTATTTTTCGATCTGCAGCGGCAAAACTTGAAATCACTAATATTGGAATATCAACATTATGCGCAATAGCATTTGCTCTTATCCAAATTAAAAAATCAATCCCTGATTCATTATTGTTTAAGACGGTATCCAATAACACTAAGTCATATTTGTTTTGATTAGCAAACGCCTGAGCATGTTTTAAATCAATACACCAATCTACTTTAATGCCGGCGGTATTTAATGTAGAAACCGTAGCGCCAGCCAAAGCTTTATCATCTTCTAAATACAATATTTTAGCGTCTATTTGTTTGTGACGAGCATTCATGCGCTCTAAAATGCTTTTTAAATTTTCAATATGACGCTTTTCACATACATCTGAAATTTGAGCTTTCAAGGCATCTTTTAAAACAGTTTCGCGGTTATCGGCGGTCATCACGACTATAGGAGTATTAATAAAGGGAAGTTGCTTTCGAATATAGCCAGCTAATTCAAAACTATGAATATCCACCAAATGTAATGAAAGAATAATTAGCTGAAAATCGTTAGCAATTAACTGATCTTTAAATGCGGCGGTTGTTTCACTGATTGTCACGATTACACCAATTTCCTCACAAACGGCTTGATAATACTGTCTCTCACTTTTCGCTTCGCAATAAATAATGACGTTCATAACTGAAATAAACCTAACTGTAGCTTAATTATTAGCCTCTATATTGAGGGCAATGTTTCAAAAACTGTAAGTAAAACACCCACTTAAAAAGTGATCGCAACTCAATCACTGTTTAAAAGTGTAGCTTCACCTAAGATAAAAACTCGACAAATTTGCAAAATAATTAAATCCTCATACAATCAGCCACATTCAATCAACTAGCATGTATTTATAGCTTTACGGAATCCTTATGAAACTGACCACTGCGCTTTATTCTACTATATTACCTATTATTTCTGGGGCTCTATTCTCAATCGGTTTAGCCCCTTTTAAACTGTGGCCTGCAACATTTGTTAGCGTAGCTGCGTGGTATATTTTATTAAGTAAATTTCCCCAATTTTCAAAACGTATCAGTTATGGATATGGCTTTGGTTTTTTTGCAACCGGTATATCGTGGATTTATTTCGCATTTTTAACGGTATATGTTCCACCATTCATTGCAGCGGCCAGTATCTTTGTGTTTTGCCTAGGGTTTGCCTTATTATTTTTGGCTCAAGGCTGGATTTATTCTCGATTTTTTGCAAACAAAATGCTTTCGTTTATCAGCTTTGCTTGCCTTTGGATGGTATTTGAATGGATTCGAACATGGTTATTTACGGGTTTCCCTTGGCTGTTTGCAGGTTACAGCATGACCGACACCTATATAGGCCAGCTTGCAAGTTTATTTGGTGTTTATGGATTGTCATTTATCGTAGTGCTATTCGCCGTTCTTTTTAGTCAAATACTCAATGTTAGCCATATTAAAAAAGCCTCAATACTTTTTAGCTTCGCTGTAGTTTTTGTACTTGGTTATTTCACTCAATTCATTCAATTTAATGAAACCACAGGCTCATTAAAAGTGGCAGCAATTCAATCAAACGTTGATCAAAAAACAAAATGGACGAATAAAATCACCGTTGAATCCAGAGAACAATATTTAAACGAAACCATTAAATTAAATGACACCGATCTTATTGTTTGGCCAGAAGCAGCATTAACAGATAGCTATCAAACCAATCAACAAGTGTTAGATTATATTGGCCAATGGGCGAAAAAAAACCAAACTTCATTAATAGCAGGTGTGCCAAGACTTGTAGATAATCGCCCACGTAACTCCATCCAAGCGATGGGAAATTCAACAGGGGTTTACGATAAAATCCACTTAGTGCCATTTGGTGAATATATGCCTTATGGTGACATCATTCGCAAAACCTTTCCTTTTCTAAATATGAATGCCTATGATTATTTTCCAGGGGATGCGAATCAAACGCCAATCATTGTCAATCAATTAAAAAATGAAACTTGGATACCACATGTGATCGGCTCAATTATTTGTTACGAAGCGGCGTATCCTGAATTAGTTCGTACCAACGCAAAAGACAAAGAAATCATCATTACAGTAAGTAACGACGACTGGTTTGGAAATTCCTTAGCACCTCATCAACATTTACAAATCGCTCAAATGCGCGCCATCGAAAATCGATTAAGTGTTGTGCGTTCAACTCAATCAGGCATTACAGCATTTATTGATCCTTATGGAAAAATTACCCATAAACTTGAATCTTTTGTTTCTGCCACATTAATAGGTGAAGTCAGCTTAAATCGATCCATGACGGTTTATTCAAAATATGGACATGTATATTTAATGTTTTTAGCTTTATTAGCATTAGTTGTGATTGTATTTGTACGCCATAAAAAATAAAAACCAATTATGGACTTACTTTTCGCTTGAAAAATAAGTCCATAATTTATTGATTTATTTCTCGCCATGATAATTTTAAGTCAGTCAGAATTCTGTTTTTTTATGCTATGAAACAGTGCAAGTTCACAATCTTGCATATTTATGACACATAAAAACTCACCATAAAAAGACATAAACTGTTTTTATTCTATTCCCTTCTAAAAAAAATCCTTATTTTTCAATTACTTAATTAAGCACAGCAAGCATTGTGTTATTTCTTTGGTTATATGGTTAGGTATTTGCTTGGTTTTATTTTATCTAAAAATATCTGACAATCATGTTTTTGGAATTTTCAGTGTCACTAATCAGTAATTTAATTACAAATCTTGGAGCTCAAAATGATCAAACTCTCAACTATTCTAGCAACCAGCTTAACATTAGGTCTTAGTTTTAGTGCAACAGCAGGTACATTGGATGATGTAAAAACTCGCGGCACACTTTCTTGCGGCGTGAGTACTGGCCTTGCAGGTTTTTCTCAAAAGGATGAAAAAGGGCAATGGAGTGGACTAGACGTCGATAGCTGTAAAGCAGTAGCAGCAGCAGTTTTAGGTGATGCAAATAAAGTACAATACAAACCTTTAACGGCAAAAGAGCGTTTCACTGCATTACAATCAGGTGAAATTGATATTCTAGCGCGAAATACAACCTGGACAATCACACGAGATGCATCATTAGGTTTAAACTTTGCTGGCGTGAATTATTATGATGGTCAAGGGTTTATGGTTCAATCAAGCCTTGGTGTAAAAAGTGTTTTAGAATTAAACGGCGCGTCTTTTTGTATTCAAGCAGGTACTACAACAGAATTAAACTTAGCGGATTATTTCCGTTCAAAAAATATGACATACAAAGTGATCACGTTTGATTCATCCGACCAAACCCGTGCAGGTTTTGAATCGGGTCGTTGTGATGCATTAACGTCTGACCAATCGCAATTATACGCTATTCGAATTGGTCTAAAAAATCCAAGTGGTGCCATTGTATTACCAGAAGTGATTTCAAAAGAGCCGCTTGGCCCTGTTGTTCGCCAAGGGGATGATGAATGGTTTAACGTTGTTCGTTGGTCGTTAATCGCAATGATTGAAGCTGAATATTTAGGTGTGACTTCAACTAATGTTGACGCAAAAATGAAAAGCGGTAACCCTGCACAAAAACGCCTATTAGGCACAGAAGGTGATGCCGGTTCAAGCTTAAAATTAAGTGCTGACTGGGCTTATATGATTGTTAAACAAGTAGGTAATTATGGTGAGAGTTTTGACAGAAATGTTGGTAAAGACTCTCCTTTACAAATTGCTCGAGGTCAAAATGCACAATGGACTCGTGGCGGATTAATGTACTCTGCTCCAATTCGATAAAAAATTAAACTAAGGCGAGTATGATTACTCGCCTTTTTTTATCTCTTAATTTTTTATCTGTTTTTTACATTCTTCATTCAAATAAGCGCAAAGATTATGATTGAACATACAGATACTATTCAAACAAAATCAAAACCTTCCTTTTTTAATAACCCCAAAAATAGAGCAATCATCTATCAACTCTTGTTGTTATTTGCACTGTCTTATTTTTTCTATTCGATGGTGTCTAATACGTTAGCCAACATGGAAGCACGCGGCATTAAAAGTGGATATGAATTTTTAGGAAGCACAGCAGGATTTGATATTTTAATGACCTTAGTGCCCTATGACGCCACTTACAGTTACGCAAGAACGTTTGTAGTTGGCATGCTAAACACAGTGTTAGTTTCAGTCATCGGAATATTTTTTGCGACAGCCATTGGGTTTTTAATGGGTGTGGCGTATTTTTCAAAAAATTGGTTAGTCAAAAAAGCTTCCATTGTCTATGTTGAAATTTTCAGAAATATTCCATTATTGTTACAGGTTTTTTTTTGGTACTCCGCAGTACTTGCTACACTCCCTTCAACCAGACAAAGCTTAAGTATTGGTGAGGCAGTTTTTTTAAACATACGTGGTTTATTTTTACCAAGACTAATAGGCGAAGGATTGTCGACAATCGTTTACGTATCCGTTGGCGTTGCTATTGTTGGTGCCATATTTTTAGCTCGATGGGCAAAAAAACGACAAGAGCTAACAGGTGAACAGTTTCCTACATTTTGGGCTGGGCTTGGCATTATTATTGGCTTACCTTTATTGATAACATTCATCACAGGTATTCCATTTACATTAGAATTTCCATCACTTCAAGGGTTTAACTTTCAAGGTGGTATCACGGTCATTCCTGAATTAATGGCATTAGCCATTGCCCTTTCTGTGTATACCGGTGCTTTTATTGCAGAAGCTGTACGTGCTGGTGTGCAATCTGTACCGCAAGGACAAACGGAGGCAGCGAGAAGTTTAGGCTTAAAAGAAAGCCGCATCATGCGCTTAGTGATTGTCCCACAAGCGATGCGTGTCATTGTTCCTCTATTAAATAGTGAATACCAATCCCTTGTAAAAAATTCAACTCTTGCTACTGCAATTGGTTACCCTGACTTATTTACAGTGTTCGTAGGCACTAGTTTGAACCAGACCGGACAAGCAATTGAAATTGTATTTATGACCATTGCCGTTTATTTTGCTTTTAATATGGCGATTTCATTTTTAATGAATCGACTTAATAAAAAAGTAGCCCACATAGAGCGATAGGAGCGTTTCATGATTGAATTTAAACCATCCCCTGCTCGTCCAGCACCCAATTTAGATGTGGGATTCATAGGCTGGATCAGAGGGAATCTTTTTCCCAACTATAAAAATAGTTTTGTGACATTAGTATTAGCTGCATTAGTATTTTTCACTTTACCAAAAATGATTGACTGGTTATTCATTTCAGCTAATTGGGTCGGTGAATCTCAAGATGACTGTACCGATACAGGAGCATGCTGGGTATTTATTAATGCCTGGAGTAAACAGTTTTTTTATGGCAGTTATCCTCCTGAATCTTTATGGCGGGTAAACCTTTGTTTGGTTTCTTTGTTTGCAATTGTTGCTGGTTCAAACTTTTTACCCAAAGCCTATCGCAATAAAATTTCCATTCCTGCTTTAATGCTTTTACCATTTATTGGTTTGGCATTATTAGATGGTCGTTTATTTGGTTTGGAATTTGTTCGTACCGATTACTGGGGTGGATTTTCATTAAATATTTTATTGGCAGCGGCCAGTATTATTGTTTCATTTCCTTTAAGTTTTTTATGGATTTTAGGGCGACAATCTCACATGCCGTTTGTAAAAACAGTCTGTGTTATCTTAATTGAATTTTTCCGTGGTGTACCTGTACTGGCTTTATTTTTTATGGGTTCTGTCATGTTACCGTTGTTTTTTCCAGAGGGCATGAACATCGACAAACTGATTAGGGTATGGATTGTTTTAATACTATTTATGTCAGGTTATATGGCTGAAGTATTTAGAGGAGGATTTCAAGCCGTGCCAACAGGTCAGTATGAAGCAGCCGATTCATTAGGGTTAAGTTATTGGCAAAAAACATTATTGATAATTTTACCCCAAGTCATCAAAGTATCTATGCCAAATATATTAGCCACGTTTGTGATGTTATTTAAAAACACAACATTCTTATTAATTATCGGAATTTTTGAAATGCTTGCTACGGTGCAGACTTCTTTAAGCAATTCAAATTGGTTAGGCGGTCATGCGACCGAAGGATATTTATTTGTTGGGTTCATCTTTTGGATTTGCTGTTTTAGCATGTCGATGATGAGTAACTCTATTGAACGTAAACTAGATACCAGCCACAGAAATTAACTTAAGGTTGAGGAAAAAATTATGAGCCAGAATTTAGAAAATAATGAAACTGAACAGTCAAATGTACAAGATTCAGATGTCATAAAAATTAAAAACTTAAATAAATGGTACGGTAATTTTCACGTATTAAAAGACGTTAATCTTAATGTTAAACGCGGCGAAAAAATTGTAATCTGCGGCCCATCAGGATCAGGTAAATCAACAGCAATTCGTTGCATTAATCGTCTAGAAGAGTTTCAGCAAGGATCATTAATTGTGGATGGCGTTGAGATGATTGACGATGTTAAAAACATCGAAAAAATACGTCGCGATGTTGGCATGGTGTTTCAACACTTTAATTTGTTTCCACACCTGACAATCTTGGAAAATTTAACCATTGGCCCAATTTGGGTGCAAAAAAAATCTAAAGAAGAAGCAGAAAAAACAGCCATGATGTATTTAGAGCGAGTGAAGATTCCTGATCAAGCAAATAAATATCCAGGACAATTATCAGGGGGGCAGCAACAACGTGTGGCCATTGCAAGATCATTATGCATGTCTCCTAAAATCATGTTATTTGATGAGCCAACTTCTGCACTTGATCCTGAAATGATTAAAGAAGTGTTAGATGTAATGGTTGAACTTGCCGATGAAGGGATGACTATGATTTGTGTGACACACGAAATGGGATTTGCTAAAAAAGTCGCGGATCGCGTGATTTTTATGGATGGAGGAGAAATTGTAGAACAAAACACACCTACCGAGATTTTCGACAACCCTCAAACCGATCGTCTACAACTGTTTTTAAGTCAGATCATCGGCGATTAAATTCACAACCTATCTAGTCAAAAACGCCTGAATCATTCAGGCGTTTTTATTTTAATAATCCATCATCTGCCGCTTTTGATAATTTAGCTTTTATCACTTTCCATAACTTTTTACTGCCCAATTCAATACGTTGATTCACTGATAATACTTTTTCTTGACTGACGTTAAATGCTTTCCAACTGTGTCCATCGCCATGAATATTGTGAAACAACGGCGGTATGCGATCAATCGCCTTGGCAAAACGAGAATCTGCTGTTTCACCTGATTCGAATTCAAACCATAATTGCATAAATTGATCTTGCATATGATCAGGCAAAAATCCCAAGATGCGCTTAACACCATCTGCCTCTTTATTTTTAAGCTCAATTGTTTCACTTGCATAAATGATCGTATCACCTGCATCGATTTCACCTAAATCATGAATCAACAACATCTTCAGCACTCTTAGAATATCGATGTCTTCATCTGCCTGGTCTTTTAACATCAACGCAGACAAACAAACATGCCAACTGTGTTCTGCTGAGTTTTCAAAGCGATCTAAACCAACGGGTTTAGTCTTTCGATGCACGTTTTTGAGTTTTTCCACTTCAACCATAAAGCTGAGTATTTTTTCTATATCTTCCATTTTTTAACCTTTAAATAATCTAACTCTGGCATGGTAACAAAAAATCAAACTGACAAAAACAGACACAAAATAGCTTGTAATATCTTTGCTACACTTAAATTTTATACATCCAAATTGGGAATCAACATGAAGTGCGTATTATTTACGCTATTATGCCTATTTTCTTATTCGCCAATTGTAATGGGACAATCTTGGGAAATAAATGCTGGATATAACAAAACCCAATTAAGCCAAACCGGCGGCCTATACCTGCAAACAAGTTTTATTAATCAACAAGCATTTAAACTCAATTTAGGTTTCGAACAACTAGGTTTAATAGAATACCAAGAAAATTTTGGTACATTAAGTTACCCCATCAATCAATTGAGTATTGGTACAGGCTACCAAATACAATCTTTTTTTGAATCATTAAAATTTAATGCAAATATTAATGGCGTATTCTCATTTTCCTCTGTCAAACTGTCTCGCCCGTTAGAAGAAGTAAATGGAAATATTGTCCGTGCATTTTACCCTGGCATTCAAGGTTTGATTAATTCTCAGTTGAATATCTTTGATGCTTTCTCATTCACTCTGGGTGCGCAATTTCAATCGCCTTATTTATTAAGTAATAACCCAGTGCAAACCAGTTTTAAAATTGGCTTAGCCTACACAGTCAAGCAAAAACTTAAGTTTAATGATAAGCCTGCATTTTTCAATTTAATGGATTCAACAAAAATATTACAAACCATAAAAACCTGCTACCTGTGCGATTCTGATTTTTATTCTTTGCTTATTGGAAAATTTCAAACCATTCACGCCTTAAAAGACGCACTAAAACAGCGCGATATTTTTTTATTAGTATCAACCGAGTTTTATCTAAGTCACCCGCAATCATTTTTCTTTGCACATGTTAACGGGGAATATTATTTATACTTTGGCGAATTTAACAGCATCAAACAATCTAATTTTTGGAAACAAACTTTTAATCAACACTATAAAATTGAAGCCCAAGCCTTTCGCGTTGGTTTATTTAATTCAAACCAACAAACTCAACTGCTTCCTATTCGATCATTGTTGTACTAATTTTTTAAGCTTAAATTTCGTTTTGATCCATACAATTCGCGTAATACTCAGCCCCTGAAATCATTTTATTTTTATAAACATTTTGAATCATTTGACTAAACCCTCCGTCAAACTTATCAGAAAAACCAGGATAGTTTGTATTTAGCAGTTTTAGGGTGCCTTGTTTTGTAAACCCTGCTTTTTTTGCAGCCCCTGCCATGTCAATGGCGCCACCCTGCATCGGACAAAATCCGATTGCTGCTTCATTATAAGTAATATTACTGCCGCTTGATTGAATACAAGACTGATGTGTGTCAATTGCAGTAGAAACAGAATTGGTTAAATCCGACTGATAAATTCTCTTAGAAATATCATTAATAAGTTCATATGTAGTGGAATTTTCAGACATAATTTTTTTACGCTTGCTCTGTTGTTCAACCAAAGACATACCATTATTTTTATTAATTACAGTCATTTTAGTCAGACCAGTCAACCCATAACATAACGATAATTCAGAGCTCAAATGGCTTGATTTTGTTGATTTCACATTAGAGCTGGCACAGGAGACAACAACAAACGGAGTTAAAACCAAAAGGAATGGAAAAGGCAAAGTGAAAGGGAAATATTTCATTTTAATTACTTCTTTAAAATTAAAGCGGGTGGGTATTCTATAAAATATCAAAAGTATATGACAGCCATGTTAATGATTTTAAAGGTTTTTTAACAAAAAAATTTTCCGTTGAGGGCTTCATACACTAAAATAAAGGAATATAAATAAAAAATAATGATTAAATAAAATAAAATAATGCGCGTAAAATTAGAAAGGCTGTTATAATCAACATTCTTCTTTGAATTCACCAAACTGACTTATATTTCTTATAAGCTTCCTATTTGAATTCTTCCCCATTTCATAAAATTCATACCCGCACTAAACATCGGCAACTATGAATCCCACCATTATTAGAGGTTTTATATGCAAAAGCTTACTCAAACAGGTCAAAATATAGTTAATGATTGTGCTAATCGATACGGATTGAGCACCGATGCGGTCATTCATATGCTTAACGCAGTTAATAATGGATCGGGCTCAATGGCTCAATTTAATTGTCCTGAACTTGGTGGCGGCGGTCAGTGGATGGCCGGCGGAATGACAATGGTCGGAGATATGTTTAACTCATCACTAAAAAATACGGTTGATAATTTATGCAGCGAATTATCAAATGCATTAGCAAATAATCAAATCTATGCACCAGTTAAAAATAAGCTTGGCGGGTTCAGTGTTAACTGGTGGCCAGATGAATTAGGTCAACCATTTAGTTCAGGTGGACAAAACAATTCTCGTTATGCTTTATTCGCAAACCGTCTAGCGGTGGAACATAATGGTGCACTGACCATTTACGATACACTAAATCACAACATAGGCGGTGTGAGCCAACAACAAGGCAGCAACGATTCACTAGTATTTAATAGTCAATTTGGCACATTAAGCGTGTCTAGTTTACCGATTGTAAAAAACAATGGCGTACAACCTAGCCAACCAATCAATAATAATTTTATTGAACCTGAAGCATTTCAACAACCTGCGCCTCAATCAAGTGCATCTCAACCAAGTGCATCTCAACCAAGTGCACCAGTATATGAGCAAGCTGCGCAAAAACAACAGCTGCAACCGGCTCAATTTGAAAACAAATCAACAAGCTTGGAAGATCCGTTTAGCTTAATCGAAAAACTAGCAAAGCTAAGAGATATGGGCGCGGTAAGTGAAGAAGAATTTCAAAATAAAAAGAATGAATTTTTAAGTCGCATTTAAAAATACACTAAAACAAAGGCAGAATTTTCTGCCTTTGTTTTTTGATATGGAAATTTTTGAAAACAAATATAAAATAAATTTACGCAGAAAAATATTCCGCCCTCTATTGTTTTACTCTTTGGGTCAGCCAAACTTCGTAAAAATGTGCTTTATATATAAATTATTAATAATGTTTTAATACAGAACGGTTCAAATTTTGGATGAACAGGATACTTACAAGTTTTTATTACTTTTTTCACAACCGGTGCTCTTGAGTATTTAATTCGCCACATTGATAAAACGATAATACATCCTGATTAAAACCCCAAACTTCTGTAAAAAAATCAGTTACTAATTGGCTAACTGAAAACTGCTCGATTTTAAATTCAGCTTTTTACCGACATCCCTTGCGCCTAATATTTTCTTCAATATAAACTTCATCAACAGAGCAAACTTTCACCTATTGAAAAATAAGAGAATGTAATAATTCGCTCCAACGGAAAAATCAATTGGCATAACCTCACTTTAAACAAAACAAGAAAATACATCATCACACAACAAATACTTAAGGAATCTCTGATTTAGAATCCTAAAGACTCAATAAAAAAAATCTTACAATTTTTTTTCTAAAAAACACCCTGAAATTGCGAAAAAACTCGCATACTTCCTAGAATTTGGCTGGTTTGCCAAATTCTAGGCGTAACTCGCCTAGTTCATTTATAAATTCCTCATCATATAAATATTGGCTAACGTAAATAACATCGTCAGCTGTGCCGCATTTTTTGCTAGCCCTTTGTATTTCACTTTTCGAAATCCAAACTGACACTTTACGATTCTAAAAATATGCTCCACCTTCGCTCTTAATTGCGCCTTTATTTTTTCCGTGGCTTTTTTGTCATTGTAAATTGTGCCCGTCCCGTGTTTTTTTACTAATGAACTTGGTCGCTCTGCGATCAGCCATTGGGCTGAAACATCTTTATTTTCTTCACGCTGATCCGCACCTAAATATCCGCTATCACCACCGATTAATTTTTCTTCACCGTGCAATAAATTATGCGCTTCGGTCACATCATGATGATTAGCCGATGTAAATGTCATGCTGTGCGCCACGCTTGTGTACATGTCGACACCCACGTGCGCTTTCATTCCAAAATAATATTGATTCGCTTTTTTGCAGGAATGCATTTCTGGATCGCGTGCTTTCGATTTGTTTTTGGTTGAAGGTGATGCGTGAATAATTGTGGCGTCCATCAGTGTCCCTTCTTTTAATAATACACCTTGATCAACCATAATTTGGTTCATGGCTTGTTGCATTTTTTCTTGTAATTTATGCTTCTCAAGCAAATGCCTAAATTTTAAGATGGTCGTTTCATCAGGAATTTTATGTGTTAATTCTAATCGAGCAAATTGTCGCATGGATGCAATTTCATAAAGTGCATCCTCCATTGATGGATCACTCATCGTATACCAGTTTTGCATTAAATGAACACGAAGCATCGTTTCAAGCGGGTAAGGCTGACGACCTTTTTTATGCATTTTTGGATAAAATGGCTCGATGATAGGCAGAAAAACGCCCCAAGGAACAAGTCCTTCCATTTGATTAAGGAATTTTTCTTTTCGAGTTTGTTTTCGTTTTAAATGGGATTCTGCGTCTGTAAAGCTGAGTTGTTTCATGTGATATATAGGTTTTATTTAAAATTAATGGACACTCATATTTTAGCATTATTTAAACAGAGTTTCCTTAAACCTATATTTAACAGTACTTATTTCATTAGATGATTCAAAATCATTAGGCTTAGCAAGATAATTCATCGCATTTAATTAATATAATAAACCATGCAAACAATCCAAAACTTGACTATTCGTATATTTAATTTCAATCACATGCATTCCTTGTATATTCATAAAAAACAGTGGCGTCATTATTACTTACTTTTGAAAAACCAATATTTAATAACAAATTTGATGATGCCATATTTTTTAAACTAACACCCGCTAATAAATTATTATATTTGCCTGTAAGATCATTCCAATTTAAAAACCCCGTTAGCATCTCTTTAGCTAATCCCTGCTTCCAATATGATGCTTTTAGTAAATATCCAATATTGGCTTCATTTTTATCACATTCATACACGAAAATAAATCCTACAATGAATGATGTTTTATTTAGCACAACTATTAATACACGACATTCATTATTCATACGATCAAACCAGCATTTAGCTTCGTTCAATGAGTATATATGATGAAAAGACTCAGGCAATTGTTCAACTACTTGCTTAGAAAGTATTTCTACTACTTGCTCTAAAAAATACTGTTGATCATTAAGGGTTAAATATGACTTTGTATCTGTAATGCAAAGCCTAGATGTATTAAATAATTCACTCATATTATCTCACTTAATTTATTATAAAAATCATCATTTTATTTAGAAAATAACTGAGTAAACAGTACTTCACTTTGCTTCAATCCCTCTTTTGTTAAAACAATAGATTTTGTTTTACCAATAGGATCATCAATCAATCCCTTTTGATGCAAACGGTTTGTCACTTCCCAATCCATTTGTTTCCAAACTCGATTATGGTCATGTAGAGTAAGATACATTAAAGCCAATGCGGCTTCATCAATTTTGTCATTATCAAAATTCATTATTTTTCTCCAAATAGTTTTATCACTAAATATTTTTTAAGTTTTTATCTATTTGCTTTATACCATAAATTAAATACAGAATAAATAAGGAAAACATTCTGATATTTTTGGATAATATAATATTATGATATCTGGATAAATTAGAATAATTTAACAACAGATGACTTTTAAATCGAGCTGTTATGACTATGAGATATATATTATGATCGCTGCATTTAACTTTCACGATATAAAATACTTAAATCACAATCCATCATAAGAAGATTATACTTTTTACCGATTTTTTTAATTTTCTCATAGGTACTTTCACCAAAAATTTCGCCAGACAAAATCACACAATTTAACAAATCATCCGATAGTTCATAAGTTGCATGTTCTGCTTCTTGAATTAACTGCACTTCAGATAAAAATTGCATAAAATATTTTTGGTATTTACTTTTCATAACAGTATAAATCTCAATTCTCTAGATGATCAACATTAACTTTTAAAGTTAAGTATCATAACACGAAAATATAAAAGATTTACGAAGACATACTGCAAGATTTACGAAGACATACTGAATTAAGAATCAAAGCACAAGATTTACGAAAGATTTACGAAGACATACTGAATTAAGAATCAAAGAGAACTTGCAAAGACAGACTGAATTAAGAATCAAAACAATTAATAAACACTATATCCCTACAATTCTAGCATTATTTATAAATTCTAAATTTTTACCAATAACGAACATGAAATTTTAAAATACATTCAGATTTGTCAATTTTCAGACATACGGATTTTCTAATTCCGAAAAACTAGTATTTGTGATTGAGGCTCGATATGTTTTTTCTAATTTTTTTGTTTTCCAAAATAATACAAGCAGTTTGATACGTTTAATGCACGCTCTCGCCCAAAGTTTTTGACTGTTTCTATTATGGATAACGATTCACCCACAATACCTTTAAAACTTGATTCGAAATTTGAGGTAATATGTGCCCACTTAACTGGATCTATATTGAGTCGCTGCATAAGTTCTGGTATATCTGAATCAATTTTACCTGCTTTTCCTTTTCTGGACTGCCTTCCTGTCCATTCTACTAATTCAATATAGCTTGTCAGTTTGCATGGAATCCCTTTAGGCATATCTTGCCTTGATTGACTTACAAAGTTTAAAAGACCTTTGACTTGCTCTGTTTGATTATTTGGCTTATCTGTTTTTAATGATTGTTCGATGCGTTTTTTGATGCTGGTATGTGCTGATTTTTCTGGTGTTTTTGCCATTTTTGCGCGCACTGGATTGAGATCCACATATGCCATACAGGCTAATAATGCTTTTTCATCAAGCAATGCTTGAGACTTGAAACGACCTTCCCAGAATTTTCCTGTGCAATTATCTTCTCGATTGGCGCTTCGTGCTAATGGCTCATTAATGCATTTCATGAACCAACCTAAGTCCATTAGTCGACTGCGAAACTCATCCGCTCGCTCTTTTACCAAATCCATCTCAATTTCTGATAAAAGCTCACCTTTGGCATATTTTTGAGTTAATACTGTGCCATTATAAATTTTATGCCAGCGCTCAATGACTTGTAAATCCGATAATTTACTCGACTCGTCTTTATCTACAAACACCACTAGGTGAAAATGATTTGACATGATCGCATAGGATGCTACTTTTATATTAAATATCGAGGGCAATTCTTCTAATCGATTTTCAATCCATTCTTGTCTGTGTGAATAATCCTTTTTAGTCACTGCATCCTTACCCAAAATGTAGCACTGCCTACAGCAACGGCTTATCAAATGGTAAAATGGCGTCGCCTCTACAGATACGAGTTTACTTCTGGCTATTGGCATTATTCATCCTCTTAAAGATTCATTTCTCGATTTCTTTAATCATATTTAAAGAATAGATTAAGATGATTGAATTGCTATTTTTGTTTTGTGTCGTTTTGTTGTTTATTTAGTGTGTCTTGCTTGCGGGCTTTGGTAATTCTTTACTCTTATTTAGTGTGTCTTGCTAGTGCTTCTTGCTAGTGCTTTTCTTGTCTTGTTGCTTGCGGGCTTTGGTAATTCTTTGCTCTTATTTAGTGTGTCTTGCTAGTGCTTTGCTAGTGCTTTGGTAATTCCCGAATTCATTTAAACCTCATGTTCACTGATTTACAAAATGTCACCCAGGTTGGTTAATTTTTTCACAGCACATTAATTATTTTATTTATCGGCCATCATTTTTTAAATCAAGAAACAAAAATTTACAAATGAATTTACTCCATAAAAACACACTCAAATTATTAGTTCATTCTTTTAATAAATATTAATCATGTACTAAATTTTTATTTTTCTCGTAAATTAAAGGGAACCGTACTTTTTTATAAATTTAGCTATGAAACTCACAGTATTTATTATGCTCGCAAGGTCTGCTTAATAAGAATACCTACGTAGGATTCTATATTTTTACCTTCTGTTTTCACAAAACCCTACATTTCATACAAAAAAATAATTGACTATATTTCAAACTAATACTATCTTTAGCACATCAATGTTACACGCGTACTATTACTTATGTCAGACCGAATGATTTACCAAACAGATGAAACTCGCGAGCGCATCCTTGATGGAGCGGAATCGCTTTTTGTGGCCCAAGGTTTTGCTGAAACCCAAATGAAAGATATTGCGATTAAAGTGGGCACCAGCCGCAATACACTGTATCGCTATTACAGCGACAAATACGAATTAGGCTTTGCCATTTTGGTTAAAGTATTAACTCGCTACATGAGCAGTTATGATCAAATCTTTGATGATTATGAAGCAGGAAAATACAACAGTGCGATTGAAGGTATTGAGGCGATTCTCTACTCATTTTGTAATCCAAATGAAAAAAACAGTGACCGATTTATTGCTGAGTTTGATGGCTATTATACTGGCACCCGGGTGCCTGAAAATTTTGCATCTGAGTTATCTCAATTATTACCTTCGGACACCATTGTTCGTTTAGATTTCATGTTTGTTGAAGGCCAAAAAGACGGCAGTGTTCGTGCGGATAAAGACCCACATTTAATGGCTGTCACGATTTTAAATGCGGTAAATTCTTTTTATCGTCGAATGCTATTACGTATGGATGCCTTGTTAGAAATTGGCCATGAAGACGTACCAGCTCTCTCTCCTATGTTGATTGATTTATTAATCGATGGATTAAAACCACAAAAATAACTTTTTTATTCAAGGCGTATATTATGAATTCTACTATCATCCAAAATTTATTAAATCAGTTGACGCTAGAAGAAAAAGCACAACTTTGTACGGGTAAAGATTTTTGGCATTTACACGGAAACGAACGATTAAATTTACCTTCAATTATGCTAACCGATGGACCGCACGGTCTTCGTAAGCAAGCAGGCGAAGGCGATCATGTTGGTTTAAATGATTCAGTCAAAGCCACTTGTTTTCCAACCGCATCGGGCTTGGCAGCAACTTGGAATTTAGAATTAATAGAACAAATGGGTGTCGCTTTAGGTAAAGAATGCCGTGCTGAAAACGTATCGGTGCTTTTAGGTCCTGGCGTTAATTTAAAACGCCATCCATTAGGTGGTCGTAATTTTGAATATTTCTCAGAAGACCCTTTATTATCAGGCCAACTTTCAGCTGCTTGGATCAATGGCGTTCAAAGCCAAAAAGTGGGTACAAGTTTAAAACATTATGCCGTTAACAATCATGAAAATTGCCGTATGACAGTTGATGCTATTGTTGATGAACGCACGTTGCGTGAAATTTATTTACCCGCCTTCGAAATTGCTGTTAAGCAATCTCAACCTTGGACAATAATGAGCTCATACAATTTAGTCAACGGCATTTATGCATCTGAGCATCCTGTATTATTAGACGAAATTCTGTACAAACAATGGAATTTTCAAGGCGTATTAGTGACAGATTGGGGCGCAAATAGCGATCGTGTTGCAGGGTTAAAAGCGGGGCAAACCTTAGAAATGCCAAGCTCTGGGGATTTAAATACCAATAAAATTCTTAAAGCTATTACAGATGGAAATTTAAGTTTAAAAGAATTAGATGACAGCGTGGCCTTATTATTAAATTTAATTTTAAAATCTAAAGCAGCATTGGATGAAACACAGATCACTGTAAACTTAGAAGACCATCATAAATTAGCAGCAAAAATAGCAGAACAAACGGCAGTATTATTAAAAAATGACAATCAATTTTTGCCACTTACGCAAAATAAAAAGATTGCTGTCATTGGTGAATTTGCAAAAGCTCCACGCTATCAAGGTGCGGGTAGCTCTAAAATTAATCCATTTAAATTAGAAACACCATTAGAAGAGTTGGAAAACGTATTTGGCAAAAATAACATTCAATACGCGCAAGGTTTTTCTCTTAATGATGAAACCAGCCAAACATTAATCGATGAAGCATTACATCTTGCTGAACAATCTGATGTCGTAATTTTCTTTGCAGGTTTAACCCCTAAATATGAATCCGAAGGGTTTGATCGAAAGCATTTAGATTTACCTCAAGTACAATTAACATTGATTGAAGCAATGCAACCTTACTTAAATAAAACCGTAATGGTTTTACAAAATGGCGCGCCTATTTTAATGCCGTTTGCGGATTCTGTTCCTGCAATTTTAGAAGCGTATTTAGGTGGCCAAGCGGGTGCATCAGCTATTGCAAACATATTAAAAGGTTCGGTGAATCCAAGTGGTAAATTAGCAGAAACCTTCCCGCTTAATTTAGAATCCATTGCCAGTGATGCAAACTTTCCAGGTACCAATAAACAGGTGCAATATCGTGAAGGTATTTGGGTAGGTTATCGTTATTTTGATACTGCAGACCAACCTGTGTTATTTCCATTTGGGCATGGTTTATCTTATACCCAATTTGAATACAGTGATCTTGTCATTGAGGGATTTGATGACAGACAAATGATAGATTTCACTAAAAATGATTCATTTAAAGTAAAAGTGACCGTTAAAAATATCGGTGATGTTTTTGGGGCTGAAATTGTTCAATTATATATCGCTCAACAAAACCCAAGCGTGCCACGCCCAAATAAAGAATTAAAAGGTTATGGGAAGGTATTTTTAGAACCAGGCGAATCTCAAGAAATTACAATTAAATTAACTATTCGTGATTTTTCATATTGGTCAACCGTTGATAATAACTGGAATGCCCCCTCTGATGTTTATAACATTCAAGTAGGTGCATCTATTAACGACATAAAGGACAGCTGTGAAATTACAATTGAAACCAACGCGTTATCAGAAGAACGCGCAACTGATTTAGATGTATATTTTTCTCCTAAAGCAGGACAGTTTGATGATCAATCTTTTGCTAATTTATTAGGTTATGAGATTCCAAAAGAAATGCCTGTTTTTCCGTATCATTTCAATTCTACAATAGGCGATATTGCGCACACCGAAGCAGGCAAAGAAGTATTTGATAAAACGATTTTTGTGTTTACAAAAATGTTTGCAGGAGATGAAAACAGCGAAGCGGCTAAAGCAAGTTTATTAATGGCTAAAGCGCTAGTGGATGATATGCCACTTCGAAATTTACCGATTTTTGGTGATGGCCAATTTAGTGAACCCATGCTTGAGCAATTAATTATTGATTTAAATAAAGCAGGCGTTTAATTTAAGCGCTAAAAGAAAAAAATCCTCAATGCTTAAATGCATTGAGGATTTTTTTGTCTACGGACTTAACGTAAAACACTCACCTTCAATCAACGGCTTCAGTATTTCAAATTGTTCATATAAAAAATGAACAAACGTCTGAATCTTTTTACTTTTACGTAAATCAGGATGATACAGCAGCCATAAATCGTACTGATGTTCATCAGTAAAAGGTGGAATTCGTATGAGACTTGAATCATTATCTGCTATAAAACAAGGCAAAATTGCCACCCCCATATTTAATTTACATGCAGCCACTTGCATATTCATATTTAACATATAATGTTTACTTTTCAATTTAGGATAGTCTTTGGCTACTTGACCTACTGGCCTTCTTGCACGTTGCGAAAACCCCAACCAATTTAATGACTTTACAAAGTCTTCATCTTTAATCTGTTCTTTTAACTGCGCACTGACATAACAGGCTCGATGCATATTGGCTAATTTTCTACCTACCAAATGTTCAGGTGGATTTTTACAAATTCTAATAGCAACATCCGCTTCTCTATTACTTAAATTTAAAGGCACCGCTGAAGATATAATTTCAATATTTATTTTTGTATGACTGTCGCAAAATTTAGAAAAAGACGGCATTAATAAACACTCACCCACCCCTTCTGGTACCGTAATACGAATATCACCTGTGAGTGTTTGATCTTTACAGGCCACTTTACGTGAGACATTAAACATTCGCTCTTCTAAGTGAATGGCCTCTTGGTATATTTCATCGGCTATTATCGTTCGCTCATACCCACCATTGGATCGATCAAATAACCGCTCACCTAAGTCTTCTTCAAACTGTTTAATACGCCTTGAAACTGTCGTGTGATTGACACCCAACACTTTAGCTGCAGATCTAACCGAGCCATTTCGTGCTACTGCTAAAAAATATTTTAAGTCGTCCCAATTCATAGCGCTTACTCTTTCGCCTTGTAATGTTAGTATTTTAAATGATAAACCTTAATAGATCTGGTGCAAAAATGCACCACACTTTCGCAATATCCCCGTCTTAATAAATCTCCATTATGCCTCTATATTGTGTGTACATTTTATATTTAATAAAGGGCAACAACATGAAACCAACACAAGCAAAAGGTCCGTATCAAGCACAGGCAAAAATAACAATTAAGGCCAGCCAAGCCAAAACATGGGCGTTATTATCTGAATTTGACAACGTGTACAAATGGGTACCGAGCATTAAAGAATCTTATGGTATGGGTAAAAAAGAAGTGGGTTTAGGTCATAGCAGGCATTGTAAAATTAAAGGATTTGGCGGAATTGATGAACACATTACTGTTTGGGAAGAAGGCGAAGGGTTTGAATATGAAATATCTCCTGTTGGTCCACTTCATGGGGCGACTAGTCGATGGGAGTTGAGCACAACTGAAAATGGTGACACGTTATTAACCGTTACACTGGTTTATTCAATTCGTTTATCAATAATTGGCAAAATGATGCACAAACTAATGATGCGAAACAAATTGAAAAACAATTTAGACAGCATAGTGAAAACCGTACAGTCTGTATTGGAAGACGAACATGCATCTAAAGATTTTTTTGCAAAAGATATGAAAGCCGCTTAGCTCAGTTGGGCAATACCAAAATTTAGGAATTGCCCATTTATCACTTTTAATATCATCCAAACATCTGTTTTTTGCGTATTACTGCCTATTACCTAATCTTGTTCATAATCGAAACTTTGAGCAAAATTAGGTATAGTTACGCACTATTTCAAATTGTATTGGACACCCAACATGAAGTTTAAAGGTAAAAGTCATTTTTCACACAAACAACCCGCTAAAATTGGCGTATTGATCACCAATTTAGGTACGCCGCAAGCCCCCACTAAAAAAGCACTTCGCGTTTATTTAAAAGAGTTTTTATCCGACCCTAGAGTTGTTGAAGTACCTAAATTAATTTGGTGGTGTATTTTAAACATTGTGATTCTTAATATTCGTCCAGCGCGTTCCGCTAAAGCCTATGCAGGTGTTTGGACTGATGAAGGCTCTCCATTGTTGGTTCATTCTCTGCACCAACACAAAGCTTTAACAGACAAACTCAAACAACAGTATGGCGATGATGTTGTTGTTGAACTTGCCATGCGTTATGGACAACCATCAATTAGTACAGCATTAGACTCTATGCAAGAACAGGGTGTCACCAAATTAGTGGTGCTGCCTCTTTACCCACAATACTCTGCATCAACCAGCGCCTCTACTTTTGATGCTATTGCTCAAGATTTCATGAAACGTCGCTGGATACCTGATTTTAGATTCATCAGCCACTACCATGATAATGAAGGCTATATTCAAGCGATGGCGAATAAAATACAAAAACATTGGGACAGCAACGGACAACCTGACAAATTATTATTCTCTTATCACGGCATTCCAAAACGCTATTTAGATGAAGGTGATCCGTACCATTGTGAATGCTATAAAACATCACGCTTAATTGCAGAAAAATTAGGTTTGTCTAAAGAGCAATACATGACCACATTCCAATCTCGTTTTGGCCGAGAAGAATGGCTACAACCATATACTGATTTCACTTTAAAATCGTTTCCGAAACAGGGCATTAAATTTGTACAAATTGTGTGTCCAGGTTTTAGTGCCGATTGTTTAGAAACTATCGAAGAAATTGGCGAAGAAAACCGTGACTACTTTTTAGAAGCCGGCGGTGAAAAGTTTGAATACATCAAGGCATTAAATGCCGATGCAGAACATATCGATGCGCTTGCTAATATTATTCAAACCAGTATTGCTGATTGGTCAATTCAGCAAGATGTGAATATCACCGAGCAACAGGCTAAATTATTTGGTGCTAAACAGTAAGTATTAAACCAATGAATTCCCACTTTGGGAATTCATTGAATATTGAAAAAACCGCTTTGCTTCCGCTATGTTTTACATTTGTGTTGCTGTTTCAATAACGGATTGATTTTTAACGTATTTTCAATTCACAGATACTGCGAGGTATATTCTGAATCCTTGCTTGTTAAACCTAGGCTAAAGCGACTATTAAGTTGACTTACTTTAAACAGCAACAACAATTTAAAACATAGCCCACTTTTAATTCAACGCATAATCCCCCTCAAAATTTTGTCCACAACTGGCTTTTTACAATCAATTACAAACGATTCATTACAAATTATTTAGTTTGCTTGATTGCAATATATATCTATACGATATATATTTTATGTATCGGATAGATACATATGGTTAAAACAATGAAACATACTCAAATTTTCGCATTTGCGTTACTCTTAATCACAACAATAGGATGCGCAGCCACTATGAAAAAAAACACTCGCCCAAACTACAAAGTGGGCATCACTAAAATTGATTATCAAATCAAATCAGGTGAAAAGCTCAACGCCATCATTTGGTATCCAACTCTAGAGCCTTCTGGTGAAGTTGATTATGAAACCAGCATCCCCATGCGTGATGCTATGGCAAAACAATTTAAAATGCCTAGATTCTCAATATCAACAAAGACCACCACGCAAGCAAGTACTCACTCACCTATTGCTGAAGGCAAACACCCCGTCGTTTTTTTCAGTCACGGGTTTGCCTCTTTTGCCCGCCAAAACAATAAAATGATGGAACACTTTGCCAAAAATGGCTACATCATTGTGGCAATAAGCAATCCAAAAGCGTCGCTGTTAACCGAATACACAAACGGCGATTATATCCAAATGGATCGAACGACCCCTGCAATGGTTAAGCTTGATAATTTGAATAAAAAACGCGTTAAAATCATGGCAAAAGACATGGCTGACAATTTAAACGCCATCAAAAATAGTGATCACTCCAATTACATCGCTCAGCTCAAACAACTTGGTAACGATTCATTATTTTCAAAGTACGCACCTTACGTAGATAACGGTGCACGTAATCTAATTCAAAGCATTGATGCTTTTTCAAATCAGCCTCAGCCAGTATTCCAACATATGGACTTATCTAACATAGCTCTTGTGGGGCATTCATTAGGAGCAATGATTTCAATTGAGGCAAGCAGACAACTAGCCAAACAAAAAACACCCGTTGCATTGGTTATTAATTATGATGCGCCTGGGGTATTATTTGAGTTTCAACAAGGCATTGACTTGACAAATTACTACGCATCACCTGTTTGCGTATTTCAAGGCAACGGCACACAGTTAGCTAAACATAATATTGGCATGACTGGAGTCAGTGATCGGTCAGTTCAATCTAACTCATTTGGAGGCTGCTTGGTAAATATTGAAAAAGCACATCACAATAATTTTACTGACTTAACCCATCAGTCGATATTAAAATTATTTGGCATGTTAGGTAAAATTAACGGTAAAAAATTTGGTCACTGGCTGAATGCAAGCAGCGTGGATATTTTAGATTTTTATTTGCAACCTCATTCTAAAGAGTTAAACATCACACCTTATTTTAAAAACAAACAAGCAACCATAGAAGTATTTTATGCAAGATAAAATCATACTAGGACTACTCATTGAGCAGCCTTACACATCTTATTCAATCAAAAAAGCCATGGAACAAAGTGTGGATTTTTTTTATAGCTGCAGTTTAGGCAGCATTCATCCTTGTTTAAAAAAATTAGAAAAAAATGGTTTTTGTGAATCAAAAGAAATTCTATCGGGTAAACGAAAGAGTTTTGAATACCACATTACAAAATCAGGTGAACTTGAATTTAAAAAATGGTTAAGCTGCTCTATTGAAATGGGACGAATCAAAGAAGATGCACTGGTTAAATTATTTTTTATTGGGCATTTAAAAACTGAACAAATTCTAATAATAATTGACGAATATATTGCAAAATTAGATGAGTCATTAGATGCATTAAAAATGCTAGATCAATTAAATCAACAAAAAATAAAATCCATCACACTCACTTCAGTGCAAAAGCTTAGGTTAGAGACCTTACGTTTTGGTATTGATTATATGCAGTTTGCTCGTAAATGGTATGTGAATTTAAAAAGTCGAGTGTGACTTTAAAAAATCGAGTGTGACTTTAAAAAGCACTAAAATTGTTAACCAGCCTTAACTTTCGACTTAATTTAGTGCATATACAATGTATTTTAAATAAATTAACCCTTATTTATTAGGTTTAAAAATTGGCACGAACAATGAATAAAATATTCACTAACTAAAATTTTAGGGGTGTGAGATGAATGATCAACAAATAAAAATAATACAACAAACCTTTGCTATGGTCGTACCGATTGCCGATACCGCTGCTGATCTTTTTTATACGCGCTTATTTGAATTAGATCCTAGTTTAAAAAAATTATTTAAATCAGATTTAACGTTGCAGGGCGCAAAGTTAATGAAGATGCTAGGTTATGTGGTAAATGGTTTAAATAATTTAGATGCATTAATTCCTGCTATTCAAGATTTAGGCAGGCGCCATGTGGATTATGGTGTCACTTCTGATATGTACGAAACGGTTGGCTTATCATTATTATGGACATTAGAAAAAGGATTAGGACCTGCGTACACCGAAGAAGCAAAAGAAGCGTGGTGCACTGCTTACACCATTTTAAAAAATGTAATGTGTGATGCCGCTTACAATGATGAAATTGCTTAATTTCAGTTGAGAAAATTTCGATTCAATACAACAGTATTGAATCGAGAAAATCAAACGACTTTATCAATCGACTTTATTAGTAAATTGATAGCCTTTATTGCGTACGGTTTTGATACGCTCAGGACTATCAAGTTTCACCCTTAGCTGCGAAACAGTTATATCAACTAATCGATTTTGTCCGTCATATTGAATGCCACGCATATTTTCAAATATTTTTTCCCGTGTCATGACTTTACCAGCACTGTTTGCTAACAAACATAATAATTCATACTCGGGCGAGCTTAATTCAATGGTATTACCAAATACTTTTACTTCTCGCATGCCAAAGTCAATAAACACACTACCAAAATCCAAGACACCATCATCAGCAGAATCATTGGGTTTTATATGATCGTTTCGACGCAATAATGCTTTTACTCGGGCCAGTACCAATCGTGGGTCTGAAGTTTTAGGAACGTAATCGTCCGCACCTAATTCTAAGCCTAAAATTTGATCTATTTGATCATCACGTGATGTTAACATCATGATTGGCCCTTTAAATGTCGGACGAATATGTTTACATACCTCCATACCATCCATCTTAGGTAACATGACATCCAAAACGATCAGATCAGGTTCTAATTCTTGATATTGTTGAATTGCATCAAACCCGTTATAACAAACAGACACTTTATAACCATTATCTTCTAAGTATTCTTTTGTTAATTCGGCAATTTCAACTTCATCTTCTACTAACATTATATGCTGTTTCATTGTGACCTCGTGTAGTTAATCAATTAGTCGATCCATTTTAAAATGATCGTATATTGAGATTGATTATACTTATCTTCTGTTTCATTAGAATCACGCATTTTAAATTGGTATTGCGACTCTATCTTCAATTTTTTTAATAAATCGTATTCTATGGCACTTATAAATGCGTGCTCCATATCTATACGGGTATCATCAGTGTAACTTAAATACTTATATTGATACTGCTCAGATATAGCAAGATTATTGGTTATGTTTATTTCAATATTTAATAAATTTCCAAAATGAGTGTATTCACTTGCATTAGAAACAACCCCAAATGAAAGTTTATTATAAATCACAGGATTAAATTTGAATTCAAATTGTTTATTAAATTGGTAATATACAGCATGACTGACAATTTCATCTTGAATGTCATCAATATAATATTCGTAGGTGTCAGGCGTTTGGGTAAGTTGACGAAGATTCGACTGTTGATAAAATCGTTGATTAAAATTAAATCGATAACCAAATCTATGAGCTTTAAATACATTCACACTCGGCTCAAAAGAAAGTATCGCTAAGCTGTTTGTAGTTTCGGTTAAATAAGTAAACGAAACTGGATATTGCTGAGTACTGATCAAAGAAGTTTGGTTAACAGATTTTAATTTTGGCTGAAATTTATAACTAAATGAAATGCCTTTATTGGTTTGCTCATCTGTTTGACTTGTTGATTGTCCTGAAAATTTCAAAAAATGCCCAAGCTGTAAATATTGAGAACTCACAGCTTTATATTTTGAATAATAATTTAACGAAACATTTGTTGCAGTAGTTACGCTTTTATTAGTTTGCGTATCATAACCAAATAACGAAGGATCTAAGTTATAAGTAGCAAAAAACTCATTACCATTTTGCACTTCTGTTTGCTGCGCATCGACATCACTTGGAAATAAATTGGCGTTATCGTTAAAATTAGTACTGATCGTGACAGAATAATTGAACTTTGATTTATTGTTGCTTGATTTATTGTAGCTTGATTTATTGTAGTTTTTTTCACGATGGGCTTCGGCCGCTTGATGTATTTTTTTATAAAATACAGAAATATTTTGCTGTACTTGATCTGGTGCAGTTTCTATATTTTTATTTTCCATCAAATATTGCAATGCTTTTTCAGCTTTAATTGGTTGGCCTGAATAATAATAATTTAAAGATAAATCCAAATAAAATAATGGATTATCAGGTTGCTGCTTTATTAATTCTTTAATCATTTCGTCAGCATCTGCATAGTTTTTATTTTTTTGCAGCGCCTTAATAACAACTCTTGCTTGTTTTACTTGTTCACTGCTTAGTTCTTGCGCATACAATGATGTTGATACAAAAAATAAGAATAGGGTTACAGTAAAAAACTGTATTGATACTTTAACGATTGAACTCACTTTTGATTCACCTTGAAACAACGTATATGTTTTTAAATTTAATAATCACAAAAAATGACGAATTAATCGTCATCATCATCCGATCGATGATCGTCTTCATCTTGAAAATTTTCTGGATTAAAGTCTTCAAATTCAAAAGGTGGCATAAATGGTAGTGGCATAAATGGTGGTGGCAACAACTCATCGAATTGCGGTGCATCATCTAAATCAAAGGGTTTAGGTAACTCATTAAATGATGGTTTATCATAATCATCTGGGTTGTGATGATCATGTGGTTTATGATCATGGTTTGGTCGATCAAATTTATTGTGTTCTGCATCATCATCCAATTCAACTTGCTCTAACCAATCAAGTTGATCGGGAGTATATTCTGAGCCATCTTTTTTATGATCTAACCATTGCTCGTAAAACTCTCGTTGTTCATCCGTTAATTGAATATTTTGCTCCCAATGAGAATTCTCAATCTCCCAAAGATCTTGCAACCAAACTTGATCATCATTTTTTAATGGTTTATCAAGTTTTGGTAAACGATGAATATCACTATTGTCCAATTCATAAAGTTGTAATTCATCAAAGTCCTGTAGCTCACCTTGATCAAAAAGATCTTCACTGATCCATTCTTCCCACTGGTCAAATTCATCAACCTCAGCGCAAACTATAGGAGCCAAACTGACACCCAATATGATAAATAACAGATTTAATATAGGATTATAATACTTCATACATAACTCAAATTGATGACAACAAAACTTAGAGGAGCAAAGGCTAACTAATATTTAGATTAACTAAGCAATCCTCAAATAATATAGGCTTAAATAATACTTTTTAATGTAATAAAAATCGGTTGTTTTTCGTTAGCCTATGTCTTAGAAATGTTAGAAACATCGACAGGGTCACTTTTTTCATTGAATGTAAGTACAAAACAAGCTCCACCTAATCTTTCGCTGCTTAATACTTCTATTTCACCTGACAGCGCAGATACCATTTTATTTACAATAGATAAACCCAATCCATGACCATTTAAGGCACTATTTCGACTTTCATCGTCCACTACAAACGGCTCAAATATTTTGCTAGCCAACTCTTTTGAAATACCTGAACCATCATCTTCAACTACTATGGTAAAACCCGTTTGGGTGACAATAAAACTTACCCAAATATTTTGTTGAGCATAACGCTGCGCATTGGTCAGTAAATTTTGCATAATCCGCGAAAGATACGGAGCAAAACTTAGTACATCGGTATCGGTATCGGTATCGGTATTTTTGATAGTTTTTAAATGAATGTCCGCGCATGCCAAATTTTGCAAAGGCTTAATTTGATCTTGTAAAAATTGATATAAGTTAATACAAACCAATTCAGGTGAAGGCATTTTATCAAGGCTAGAATACAACAAAAGTTCGTCTACTAAACTGTCTAATTCCGCCATATTTGTTTTAAGTCCATTAAAATTTTTGAGTTCACTTTCATTCATGTTGTCTTGATTAAACCGCGCTAATCGATAATTCATTTTTACAATTGGGGTGCGAATTTCATGACTTACAGAACGAGTCATTTGTTGTTGTTCTTCTGCGTATTGAATAATGCGTTTAGCCATGTCGTCGACTTTAATTGATAAAGTAGACAATTCATCATTACCTGGTTGTCGAATATTCACCCGATTAAATATATTTTTATTGCCCAACTTTATTAAATCCACTTGATCTGAAAACATTGAAAAACGCTTCTCTAATGGTCTAATCAATAATAATGACATCAATAACGTTAAGACAAATAACGCAAAACTCGCAATTAATAATAAACTTGTTGGGTAGGTAACAAATGCTGACACTGCGCCAGATTTTAAAAATGTATTTGGATCGCCAAATCCACTGATAGCGCTAATGCCTTCTTCAAATCTAAAAATAACTAATCCTGACCCTAATTGACGTTTTTCAAATTCAGTTAATGCAACATCTAGGCTTTGTATCATGGCAATTGGATAATTAAATTGATAATTCAACTCAATTAAAAAGCCCTCTCTTTCAATAGTGTTACGCAAAGCAAGCTCATTAAGAATCAGTTTATTAACGCCTTCCATAAATTGTTTACTAATAATAGAAAAATCAAACTGTATGGTTTTATCGCCTAACGCCACATTTGCTTGAAACTGATCATTAAATTTTGTTTTTTTGATTTGTAAATTCTTTTTAGAATCTTTAAGGGATTGATTCACTAAATTAAATGATAGATCAGTAATATTGGAGGCTAATTTAAGCCAGGCCAGTTGCCTTTCACCTTGATGACGACTTGCTCCTTGTTGCACTAAATATGCAACTCCTGACATTTGGTGCTCCCAATATTGTATTTCACGCTGTTTATTGACAGAGCTGAAGATCAACCAAATAATCACAACGGATATTTGAGCGGCGGCTATTAATTTAAGATACAGAGATAAAAATAATCGAGTCATAAAATAATCTAATTATTACGGTAAATAACAGGCACACGCAAAAAAGCAGCATGTAGTGATTAGACTATTATGCTGCTTGAATGAAACAATGACAATTTTTTAGATGGATACTTGAACGTCAACGTCAGCATTTACTTGCATTTCAACGTCTATTTCTGCATCTACTTCAACGTCTGGCAGTTCAAAGTCTGGCAGTTCAAATTCAAAATCGTCTTTTGGAAATTCAGGACGTTCAAATTTTGGTTTTTCGCCTTGTTCAAACTCAGGAAGTTCCAGTTCAGGTAAATCCACTTCTACAAATTCTGGACGTTCAAACGCAGGAACTTCAAACTCAGGCAAGTCACCGTCAATAAATTCTGGGCGCTCAAATTCTGGTTTTTCGAATTCTGGCATCTCACGCTCTACAAATTCTGGGCGCTCAAATTCATGCTTTTCTTTATGTTCAAATTCAGCTTCAAAATCAGCATTTTCAAATTCTACTTTTTTAGCGTCTATAAATACTTGACGCTCTTCTTTTTTCATTTCTAAGAAATCTTCAAAATCCCCTTCAAATTCAGGGTAAGACTCTTTAATAAACGCTGGTAATTCAAAGTCAGAAAAATCAATTTTAGCTGATCCATTATGATTAAATTCACCTTCAAATTCATGACGGGCGCGATTGGGTTTGTGCTCTTTAGTAATGACTTCTAAAGATTCTTCAATTGTCATTTCAAAGTTTTCATCAAGTACAATTTCTGAGATCTCAATTTCATCCCATTCTGCCCAAACACCATCTTGCTCAGCAGTTGCTTGTAATGCTGCAGTTAATGCAACAACTTGAAAGCCACATATTGCTAACGTTTTCTTTAAGTTCATAATTTTTCCCCTTACGGATTATTAATTTTATTTTTAATACTCAAACTAAAATCAATCACACTCTTAAGAAGTTTTAAGTGTTAATCAATGTGGGGTAAATTATTATTCATTGCTTGCACTGTGTCCTTGGGTTTACTGTGGGAAAAATGTTTTGCTACGCCTTATTCAGTTTTAATCTGTGCCACTAATGTTATACATTGTAAGAAACATTTGATCTTTCTCAAAAAATCATTCAATTCCATATTGCTTATGCTTCGATTTATTTGTTGGCCATAAGTCATTAATCTGCGTTTGTTTAACCATTTAAAGTTAAACCAATGCTAAAATGCCCACCCCTAGCAAAACCCCATTTTGCTTACTTAAAATCTTTTTATTTTCGAGTATTAACTATGACACCCCAAACCAATCCCGCTATTTCTCCGTTGGAAATGACGATTTTTACTGCAACATTAATGTCTATGGTCGCCATTTCTATTGATGCGCTGTTACCTGCTCTTGGGTTTATTAGTAGTGATTTATTAGTAAGTGACCCAAATAGAACCCAACTTGTCATCAGTGCTTTATTTTTAGGTATGGCGTTAGGCCAATTAATTTGCGGCCCTTATTCCGACGCACTTGGTCGCAAACCGGTTTTGTATGCTGGATTGTTAATGTATTTAGCAGGCACATTACTTTGTTATTTCGCTGGAGACTTAAACACGTTATTAGCCGGAAGATTCATTCAAGGCTTAGGAGTTGCTGGTCCATATATTTCAGCAGTGTCATTAGTACGTGATCAATATAAAGGTCGTGACATGGCAAAAATCATGTCATTAGTGATGATGATTTTTATGTTAGTGCCAGCTATTGCACCTACATTAGGTCAAGGTCTATTGTTGATATCAGATTGGCGTGGTGTGTTTATTTTTTATATTGCGTATGCATTAATCATCACATTATGGATATTTTTACGTTTACCAGAAACCCTACCAAAAGATCATCGTATTAAATTAACCGTACCTGGATTTTTATCTGGTTTTAAAGCAGTGATCACCCATAAAATCACTATGAGTTTGACGATTTGTATGGGGTTATTGTTTGGTTGTTTTATTAGTTATTTAAATAGCTCTCAACAAATATTCCAAGAGCAGTTTGCAGTAGGAAAAATGTTCAGCGTGTATTTTGGTGTGCTTGCATTAGTAATGGGTGTCTCGTCAATGGTCAACTCACAATTAGTGCAAAGACTGGGTATGCAATTTTTAAGTCAGTCTGCATTTATGGCCATTGTGCTGGCATCGGTTATCTTTTTGATTATTCAATTATTAATGGACATTAATTTGTGGATTTTCTTAACTTATATTGCCTGTGTATTTTTTAGTTTTGGTTTGATTTTTGGTAATGTCAACGCCATGGCAATGGAGCCAATGGGTGACAATGCGGGCATTGCCTCTGCGGTAATTGGATCTGTGTCGTCTATTATGTCTATTATTATCGGAACAACTATTGGACAGCTATATGATGGCACTGTCATGCCCATCACTTTAGGATTTGTATTTATTGGCACCATTGCAACGGGTATTTTGATTTATGTGGGTAAAATAAATAAGCAGACAGAACAGGTTTAAACAATTCTACATAACCTTTCGTAGCTGAAAGGTTATGGTTTAGCTTAATTGGCTTGGTTTGGTTTGGTTTGGTTTGGTTTGGTTTGGTTTGGTTTGGTTTGGTTTGGTTTGGTTTAAACAGGTTTGGTTATTAACATTATGAATTCAACGCAATTCCCTGCAATGGTGCAAATGCATCACCAAATTGATTTAGCTCTACTCCCATGGTTTGAGCGATTGAAATATACAACTCCCCAATGGATCTAAACGATCGTTTTACATTTTGCCCCGTTAATAAATTCCCACCTAAACTTCCCGCATAAATCACAGGTAAATTAGTGTGGTTATGTCGATTACCATCTGATACCTCACTTGATAAAAACACACAACATTGATCAAGTAACGTACCCTCACCTTCATTGATTTGGTCAAGTTTATTAACTAAATCTGCGTATTGCGTTATTTCCCAATGATTAATTTTAGTTAATTTTTCAAAATTGGATTTTCGATTTTGATGATGAGAAATATCGTGATGCCCTCCTTCTATATCCAAAAATCCATAGTTACGTTGCGAACCGCCATTACCCATCATATAGCTTATAACAGGTGTATGGTTGCAACTTAATGCCATGACCATTATGTCTGTCATGATTTCACTGTGTGCTTCTACATTATTGTATTGGCCTGTCACTAAATCTAATCCACATGACTGAGCTGTAGCTTGCATTTTTAATTCGGTTTCTCTTACGGATGTTAAATACTCATTCATTTTTTGACGATCTGTAAAACTGATCTTATTACTTAATGCTTTGGCTTGGTCATTCACATAATCTAAAACACTGGTTTGTCTTTTTAATCTTTTTTCTCTTTGTATGACTGTCTCGTTTTTATCTTCGCCTGCAAATAAATAATCAAACACCAAACGTGGATTGACAATTTTAGGTAACGGTTGCGTGTCAGACGCCCATGATATATTTCTTGGATACGCACAAGAATAGCCTGAATCGCAATCTCCAATACTGCTGCCACCTTCTAAGCCTAATTGCAATGAAGGCACAGGCGTAGAAGATTTAAGATGATTAGCAATAACCTGATCGATTGTGATGCCGTTTTTAATTCCTAAACCATTTGTTTTTTTAGGATGCGCCACCGACATAAACGATGCCGTACCCGATGCATGATCTCCTGCACCATTTGGTTTGGCTGGGGTATTTTTTAATCCTGCTACAACAGTAAGTTTATGTTTGATTGATTCTAATGGTGACAAAATGGGGGACAATGTTTGAAGTTGTCCTTCGTTTTCAATATCAAAGTTTTGCATATGGATGCCATTTGGTACATAAAACCCCACAAAACGTTTCGTTTGATGTTGTGTACTGGCTTGTGATTCCATCCAAGGCAAACTTAATGTAACCGCAGCGCTGGATAAAAATGCTCGTCTATTTAAACTCATGTTAATGCACCGTTTGACTAAGTTGATTACTGAACATATCTTGCGAAGGGCTGTGTTTTAAAAACCCATCACTTGTGGCTATGATTTGCATAAGTTCAAGCCAGCTATTTTTATTCACATTAAATTGTTTTGAAATCTCTTTTAAAAAGAATGCATCGTTAACACTTACGCCACTGTTGGTTGCAAATGTGTATAACTTTTCAATCACGCACTCATTAAATCGTGGATCTTTTTTGATAATGTCACTTAACTGTTGAGCATCATCAAAAGATTGTCTAAATCCTAATTCGCCGCTGCTATCAATATCTAATCCGTTATCGGTTTGTCGATATAATCCAATGGCATCGTAATGCTCAAAGGCAAAACCAATCGCATCCATTGTTACGTGACAAGATTGACACACAGGATCACTTGCATGGATTTTCATTTTTTGCTTAAGCGTTAATGAGTCTGATAATTCAGCAAGATCGCCTTCTACAGCAGGTGGCGGTGGGGGCGGCGTTTGACACAACAAATTAGACAACACCCACTTACCGCGTTTAACTACCGATGTGCGATTAGCATGAGAAGTGGTGGTTAAAATACTGCCTTGGCTTAATAACCCAAATCGTTCTGGAGTATTATTTAAGAATACTTTTTCAAATTTTGAGTTTTTTTCATCTGTTGCAGATAATGTATTTTCAGATGTTTTGATGCCGTAATATTGTTTTAGATTATCATTTAAATAGGTGTAATTATTAGACAAAATATTTGAAAATGGTTGATCGCTTAACATAAAATCGCGAAATAAAATTGAAGTTTCTTGTTTTAAATCTTGTGAAATAGAAAAATTATATTTTGGAAACAACGCCATATTCACATCATGTTCGTCCATTGCATTAAAAAATAACCACTGCCCTGCAAAACTAGTTACCA
This sequence comes from Marinicellulosiphila megalodicopiae, assembly GCF_045862395.1. Lineage (NCBI taxonomy): Bacteria > Pseudomonadati > Pseudomonadota > Gammaproteobacteria > Oceanospirillales > Marinicellulosiphila > Marinicellulosiphila megalodicopiae. The sequence continues at coordinate 591,737 of NZ_AP023087.1, read as the reverse complement.
TACGTTGAGATTTATCATCCAACAGCATTCTTTTAACCTGTTGTTTAATAACATTAACATCGTGCAATTGATTATTTTTGGCTAAATTCATTAATATTTCATCTGGATTACTGTCCCAAATAAAATAAGACAACCGAGAAGCGATTTCATAATGAGATAAGAATTGATTATCTTTCGTTGGTAACGATTCTAATCTAAAAATAAAATTAGGCGACACTAATACAGCATTAAAGACTTCTTTTAATGCCTCTTCTTTTTTTGTATTTTCATCAAACTGATTAAATAACCCAATTAATAATCCGACTTCTTCAGGTTGAATGTTCCTGCGCCACACTTTTGATGCAAAGTTTTGAATGATACCTGTCAAACAAGTTATATCGCTGTCGTAAGTGTCACAAAATATAAACCCTTCTGCTTTTTCTTTTAATTCATTATTGATTATTGGCCCTTGTATCTGAATAGATTGCACAAATAAATTTCGATCTTGTTTGGTTTTTTCATCATAAAAATCATTTAAGAATTCAACACCAATTTTTTGCATGCCTTTTTTAAATTGAAATTTTTTTTGGTAGGGTTTAATTTTATCGGCTTCTACTTCTTCATAATTTAAAGATTGGTCATTTAATGTATAAGCCATTTTCGCCTCTTCATCGCCCCCTTTTGAGCTTGAAGCGATAATGGTCACATTGTATGCCCCTGGTGTCACCACATAAAATTTGGTTGAAACCTCACCGTTAGACCAAAGGTTAAAATAGTCTCCCATATCTTTACCCGTTGTACTTTTAAATTGTTGGCTTTTCACTAGTTTATCTACAGATTGCACGTTTAGAGATTGAAATAATTCATCGCTCAGCATTTGAGCTGAGCGTAAATACAATTCAAACTGCACAGGTGAAATACTTAACACATCACCAATACGATCAAATCCATAACCGTGATCATCAGATGGAAAGTCATCAGCAGGTCTTAGGTTTGTAGAAAATAAATCTTGAACGGTATGGTTGTATTGATTTTTATTAAGGCGCTGAATGGTGACTTTTTTAGCAATGCGTTGCGCAGCAGGTTGTGCGGCTATGGTATTTAAAATATGAAATGCGGTAGATTTAGCACATTCATCTACGCAGTCTTGTTTGTGTCCGTGGGGCATTTTGGCTTGAATGTATTGGATTAATTCTTTTTCATTTTTACAGCGAAAACAATTATAAAGTTTTGGAAACTCTCCCACACCCAACCCATCTTGCCCATGACAATTACTGCACCATTGACTGTAGTCTGCCTGAGCTTGATCAATTGTGTTTTGCAAAAGTTGTGCAGAAGTCATTGACGAATCGTCAGCCTGAACAAAGATATTAATGCCAAGCAAGCAAAATACTATAAAGCAAAATTTGAAAAATAAATGTTTCATTAAAGGATTCTCTTAATGGAGCGCCAGTTGGTGATCAAATTTAACAATGCGCCCGAAACATGTAAAAACAGTATAGTAAAAAATCCCATCAACGAATATTCATGCAAAGCATAAAGCTGTTGTTCGGATGCTACATCATTTGGCAACAGCTGGGGCAACCAACTGCCCCAAGGCAATAACGCAGGGGTGCCATCCATGGTGGCTAAGGCATAACCTGAAATTATTAACAAAGTGACACACAACAATAAACAAAATTGCACGACTCTGGCCACAAGCCATTTAAGGGTTTTATCTTGCGTTGGTGACAACATAGAACGATTTGCCCACCAATTTTTAAATCGGAAAATCACTAATCCCAATAATATCAAACCCAATAAATAATGATATTGAGGTAAATAATAAGAAAGCGGGTTTTCAAATGAAACAGAAGTCATCACCTTGCCCAAGACAATCATGACAATAAATAACAACAAAAATACCCAATGAATGAGCTTAGTTTGCAGGTTATATTGTTTGCTCGGGTTTGATGGTGGGTGTGATGGAAGGTTTGGGTGTGAATTTGAAGACATGATGAATACTGTAGATTGAAAATGAATGCACCAATACTAGCATGTTGATTTAAATTTGACTGCTGCAAAACGTGTAACATTTAGCATTTTCCATTAATTTTAAACGTTTATTAATCTTTTAAAAAGTAAGCGTCTGTTTTGACTGATTTTTGGTTTTTTGAATGATTGGGTTAGTTTTTTGTGCAATGAATCACGCACCTACAGAAAGATTAATTCCAACATTGTAGGCTCGGGATTCATTCCGAGGTTTTCAACAAATTTTGGTTTTATAAATGATTGGGTTAGTTTTTTGCGCAATGAATCACGCACCTACAGAAAGATTAATTCCAACATTGTAGGTTCCGGATTCATTCGGAAAAACTAACCAAATCCTTTAAATGCTCTTTATTTAGTGTGTCTTGATAGAGCTGAAAGATTATTTCCAACATTGTAGGCTCGGGACTCGTTCCGAGGTTTTCAACAAATTTTGGTTTTATAAATGATTGGGTTAGTTTTTTGCGCAATGAATCACGCACCTACAGAAAGATTATTTCCTTATTTACCCTGCTCAAAAAATTCACAACCAGTGTCCTTAAAGGCTGGTTTCCTGCGCCACTTCTCAATGTATTCGATACGTTTATATTGTTATTATTATGTTGTGATAGTTTTCACAATGTATTTTTATGTACCCTTTATACTCCCGAAAAATAATCGAATCTTTGTGTTGCTGTCTCTCACGGATATTCCCCACTGATACCTTCAATAAATTAATAGGTGAAATATGAAGTCTCATTTAATAATTGGACTGGCAGCTTCCATTGCTTTAAGTGCTTGTGACACGTCTAATTCCAATGCAGCCAATACACAAAGTACTACCTCAACCAATACTCAAGCACTAAGTGGAACGATAACTGATGACACGATAACGGATGGAACAATAACTGACACCCAAACCAATACAAGTTTGGCGACCCAAAGTGATACAAATACGGTAACCCAAACTACAACTCAATCAATCACAGAAACAGAAACAGAGATCATCACCCCGACTGAGACGTTGACCCAAACCAACACAATCACTCAAACGCAAGTCCAAACTGAATTCACAGTAATGGCTGATGAATCCAATTTATTCGCTTGTTTTTATGACAATATTAAAGAACAAGGCATACATGCAGGATCAAGCGGTTCGGCTTTAAATACACCTAATGCATTAGGCGCCGAATTAACATGGATGCTTAACGTTGAAGATATCTCAGAGTTGAACATTTCAGTTCGCTACGCAAACGGAAGTAACAACAGCCGCGATGCTCAATTAAGTTTTGCGCAACTTCAATCCGACTTATCCTTCACCCCCATGCTATTACCTAATACCACCGATGTTTGGGCAAATTGGACGGAGCAATCAAGTCAGTTTAGTCAAGTGATCACCCCTGGTGAATATGCCCTAAGATTAACTGCAACCACCGCTGAAGGTTTACCTAATATTGATTACATTACTATTACATCCAATGGCAAAGTTTCGGTTGTTACCACTGGGCTAGATTGTATTGAACCGGTTGTGTACGCCATTAATGTTGGCAGTACATCCCCTTTTGCCTCAGAGCAAAATATTGAATACATCGCTGACCCATCTTATTTGGCAAACGATGACGGTGGTGCGTTTTATGGCACCGACACTTATACAGCAGAAGTAGATAACACCAATGACGATGCCCTTTATCAAACACAGCGTTTTGGTTTATTTACTTATGAATTACCTGTAAGCAATAATGTTTATACAGTCACAACGTCAATTGCCGAGATGTTCCAAAGCGCAGCAGATATTCGCAAGATGGGCATCAGCATTGAAGGGCAATCAATCCAAACCAATATCGACCCGTTTTTGTTAGCAGGCAAAAACACCGCATTAGACATTACCTCTGACCCAGTTACCGTTGAGGATGGATTTTTAACCATTCAATACACAGCCGAACAAGATTTAGCCATAGTCTCAGCAATTTTAGTTCGTTCAGCGTACGGCCAAGCCGAGCAAAGTTTTGTAGGGGTAACAGATGCTGGTGTGGATATTTCAAAAGATCTTCGTTTTAGTACGTTAGCGTTACGTGAGTTAGGTACAAACCAATGTATGACTGCAATATTTGGCATCATGAATATGAGCTCAGTATGCGGATCAGATCTGGCGGTATTACGTTTACAAGTGTTAAGCGATGACTTTCTAAGCATAATTGATAACAACAGCGGCATGTGCCTAGAAGTAGCTGGCGATGAATCATCATTACAAAACTGCACCAATGCGCCTAACCAACAATTTCATTACAACGGCGATGCGCAAAATGGCTATGGGTTTGAATCATTTATTGGTAATAAATCATTAGGCGAATTAACAGGCACCAACCAAGCCAGTGCTTCGTTTGAAGTAAGCATAATTGGCAACGCCGACCCAATGGAAGTAATGGTAAACGAGCGCCCTATTGGTTGGGCAACCATTGAAAAAGACATTGTAATTTCAGACGGTTCCCCTGCAAATGGCGACGAACAAACCCGATATTCAGGTCCAACAGTGGGCGGCGGTACTTGGCAAGATGCCCGCGCTAAAAACTTCAGTAACGTGACTTGGTTTAAGCCCAGTGATTTTCAAGGCTCAACTCGCTCTGATTCATTTGATCGATTAAATACCGCACTTCAAGGCAGCGAAGCAAAAATCGTGATATTTGAACAAGGCGATTATGATTTTTCAGCAGACAGCCCAAAAGTGATTGCCTCTTGTTATCTACAATGTGGCACCACAAGCGGCGGCACTTATTTAGCAACGGGGGACTTTTTAGCTTGGTGCACCGGTGAAAATACACCAACAGGTACTTACAACGATCATGGTCGTCGAATTTGGTTTGGTCTAAATAAAACCATTATTGGTTTGGGCGACGGAGCAAATATTGCCAAAGCACAATGGGTTGCACGCAATAGCAATCCATCCGCAGATGGCGATTTTGTAAGCAATGTGATTTTCAGAAATATTTCCGTTCGCGACACACCAGGTGATGCGCGAGTTTGGAATGATGGCATGTACTTAGTTGGTGCCGATCATATTTGGTTAGACCATATGTCGTTTTCTAATTTTGGTCGTGGCTCGGTTGTGCTATCTGGTACTCGTGTAGACGATCCAAACGGCGAATATGGATTTTACGCTTATGAAGATTCAGGTTGGATGACGTTCTCTTGGTTAGACATTAACAGCTCAGAAGACTGGCGTTGTAATGGCGAGACCGATTCGCCTTATCCATTTTTTACCACCGAAAACCCAGCATTAACCTTTGATCATACTCGTTTTTATAAAGGACACGGGCGCAACCCAGCCATTGATGGGGGGCATGCGCATTTTATTAATTCACTTTGGGAAGATGTCAAAACCGGACTTAACGGTCGCCACGATGCCATCTTAAGAGTCGAAGGCAGCTATTTAGACGGCAAAGAGCCATTTGCAATGGGCGATGGTGATAATTTGAAAATTTACGCGCCATGGGATAACAGCTTATTAACCGATTCAAGAAAACAAAATATTTTCAGCGACACTGGCTGGCCAGAATTATTAAACGCATTTAGCAGTCGCGGTTATGACGTCAATACTTTAAATAATGACGACTCAGTAGTACCAAGTTATCCATATGGTTTAGATAGTAATCCAAGTGACGTATTAGACACTGTCAAACAAGGCATGGGCATTGGCCAAGGCGGATTCATAAACTGCACCGGCGATGCAGTAAATTATCAATGCCAGTAGTAGGCATTTAAACCGGCTTTTCACATTAAAAACGGCGCCATAAACAGCGCCTTTTAAAAATTAATTAAAAAATAGGTTAAACATGAAAACAAAATTATTAATTGGCCTTGCCTCAGGAATATTATTAAATGCCTGTGACACAACGCCCGACACAACGCCATTTTCAGAAGTAAATGATACTCAAACCAATACAAGTTTGGCGACGCAAAGTGATACGAATACAATTACTAACACACAAAACCAAACCGAAAGTCAGACACAAAGTGAAACAGACACACAAAATGAAACACTGACAAATACCATCACACAAACTGCAACAGATACCATCACGCAAACTGAAACTGAAACTCAAACTCAAACCCAGTCACAAACAAATACGCAAACTCAAACCGATGTAGAAATCAATACAACCCTTCTATTAGACGAACGCAACTTATTAGCTTGTGATTATCAAAATTTATTTGAATACCAATACTCGCCAAATAATGGCGTGGCATTAAACAGCGCAAACGAAGTCGGTGCCAGTTTTACTTGGAGTTTTACAAGCGAAACTATTAATCAGTTAACCATTAAAATTCGTTACGCACATGCAACCGCAACAGGTCGAAGTGCAACCGTAACACTTGATCAAAATGCTCAAACTGCCGACTTTGTTAGCACAAACACTTGGGATAATTGGCAAATACAAACGATTGTATTTAATGAAACGTTATCAGCGGGCAATCACGATTTAACCATCAGCGCTTTAAACGCAACAGGTTTAGCAAACATTGATGAAGTGGTTATTGAAGCCGATGGTGAGTTAATTGATGTATTAATGCCGCCTTGTGCGCAACCAGAATATGCTTATTGTTTAGATGAACCGCAATCAGGCAGTGAATATTCAATCATTAATGCCAACAACGCATTAGGTTGGGGTATTGCTGAGGGCAGTTTAAATGCTGGTGCCGATTTAGTGATTTGGGAAACCTTAAATAATGCCGATCAAATATATCGTGCAGAAAAAATTAACGATAATTTATGGCAGTTTTACCCAAGCCATTCTGATTTACCCATTGCCGTGCGCGATGAATTATTAGTGGGTGGCATTCAATTAGAGCAACAAAATAACTCTGTTGGATTTTATGTACAACGCGACCATCAAAACCAACCATTTAAAATTGTAGCTGCACAAAGCGGGCTAACCGTATCCGTTGAAAGTGCCGATCAAGGCTCGCCAGTTATTCAAACTCGCGACGATCAAACAAGCCAAGGTCGATGGTTTTTTAATCCAACAGAAAACACCTGTACAACAGGACAGCCACAGTTAATTGAAACCAATATTGAAATTAACACACCAGTGCCTGAGTTAATTTCAAAAGACAAAACCGTCATTGAACCTTTCGCACATCAATGCATTGACCAACCACAAAACGGTTTAAGTTATCACATACAATTAGCCCAAGGCGGCCCAGCTTTTGATACGCCATCTGCGGCAAATGTGGCTGGCGCTCAAATGGGAATTTGGAATTTTTCAGGTGGCAAACATCAAATATTTTTGCTCGAAATGGTCGATGATTTTGATTGGATCATTAAGCCTGAACATTCCGATTTATATTTAAATTTTGCTAATGGGCAAAGCTCTGTTAATGCAAACTTAGAATTAAGTACAGAACCCGCGCACTTTGATTTAATCCAAAATGCAGCAGGTGGCCCATTTCGATTAATTGCTAAAGGTACAAATTTAAGTGTCACTGCATCCGGCACAAGCAGTGGAGATGTTTTAAGTTTAAAAACATTTGCAGACGAACAAACTCAGCGTTGGTTTTTAAATCCTGTGTATTCTGATTGCAACACAACTGGCGAAAACAAAAACATGCCTGTTGTTGATGACAATGATGACGATGACGTCAACGTACCTGATCCAAGTGGCAAAACATTAGCGTTTCCAGGGGCGCAAGGTCTAGGTCGATTTGCAGTGGGTGGTCGTTTTGGTGAAGTGGTGCATGTCACCAATTTAAATGATTCAGGCGCAGGTTCTCTGCGTGATGCCATCAGTCAGCCTAATCGTATTGTGGTGTTTGATGTCTCAGGTGTGATTAAAATTTCAGAGCGACTAGTGTTCAAGCAAAACCAAACCATTGCCTGTCAAACGGCTCCAGGTGGCGGCATAACAATTTATGGAAACGGGACATCCATGTCTGGTGCGCATAACTTAATTATTCGTTATTGTCGTATTCGCATGGGCAGAATCGGCACATCGGGCAAAGACACATTAGCCGCCGCCAACGGCCATGACATGATGTTGGATCACATGAGTTTAAGCTGGGGGCGCGATGCAAACTTTGACTTAAATACCTCATCTGGCGCCACGCTTTATAACATCAGTTTACAAGATTCGATTGTTGCACAAGGTTTACAAACCCACTCAACAGGAGGTTTGTTAGCTAACACGGGAACATCAGTGATTCGTAATTTATGGATCGATAATAATTCACGTAATCCAAAAGCACGCGGCACATTACAGTGGGTCAATAACGTTGTTTATAACTGGGTGGCTTCTGGATACATTTTAGGGGATACAACCGGTCGCAGTGATGGATATATGGTGGGTAACTATTATATTTCAGGGCCCGAAAAAGGCAGCAGCACATTAGGCAGCCCCGGACCTGCTTACAATATGTACGCAAAAGATAACTGGTATGACAGCAATCGTGACGGCGTACAAAACGGGCGTTTATTAGGTAAAGGCGATTACGGCAGTGTCACATGGCATGAAGATACCCCTTCTATAGAATTTCCTGATGTCACGATTTTAAGTGCACAACAAGCATTTGATTATGTGATTGCAAACGCAGGAGCATCGAAATGGCGCGACGAACCAGACCAATATGTCATCAACGAAGTATTAAGCTGGGGCACAACCGGTAAAACCATTTCAAATGAAACAGAGCTTGGCTTAACCAATAATGTGGGTGTCATTCCTACAGGTACATTACCAACGGACAGTGACAACGATGGCATGGCAGACAGCTGGGAATTAGCAAACGGCTTAAATCCAAACAACCCTGCTGATGCAATGACAGACATCGACGGCGATGGTTGGGTTAACATCGAAGAATACATCAATAGCTTGGTGAAATAATGAAAAAAACAATAATAAACTCGTTGATGCCTTTATCTCTTTTATTTGTTGCAGTAGGCAGTGCAGCACAAACGCCACAATTTAAAGTGGATTTAAACCAAGCCGGCCGCAGTGAAACTGAAGTAAACGAAATCGATTTTTTACCTTGGCCAGTCGATGGCGCGACCAGCATCAGTAAAAGTTTTTCAGAAGTGGGCGTGACATTCACCAGCACCGGTGGCGTAGGTGTTAGGTCATCATGGTATAAAACCTATGTGTCAAGTCCGTATTATGTGCGCTTAGCTGGCGACGGTTTGATTGTCGAAGAAGGCAACGATGGTGCGAGTGTCATCATGACATTAACCAATTTAAATTCAGGTAAAAACAGTGTTTTATTATATTTGAGTGTCGTAGATTCTGTTGCTGCAAACGACATTGCACCAGTGGATATTTATGTGGATGACAAATTAATAGTGGCCAACGTGCAGCCGACTGTTCGTGTTGCTAATAATGCAGACGCCACAACTGCTTATGTCACTTTTAACAGCACTGGCACAAGCAAAATACAAATTAAAGCGAAAACCAATGTTGGTAAATCATACAAAAACGTCACGTTAAATGGTTTTGAATTAAACACCACAAACGTGGACGATTTAGCTAAAAATCCAGTGCCGTTGCATCAAGATTTGCATGTTGAATCGAATAACGGCCAAGTGAATTTAAGTTGGGATTCATCGGCAAATGCTGTCAGCCATCGTGTGTATTTCAGCATCGATGAAAACGATTTGATAAATGGTAATACAGCAGGTTATGTCACTGAAACAAACAGTTCAAATCTAACGATTGAAGATCTAAACAGTTTTCAAAATTATTTTTGGCGCGTGGATGAAGTCGACAGTCAAGGCAATGTATTTACTGGTGACGTGTGGCAATTTAGACCGCGTCAATTAGCTTTTCCTGGCGCTGAAGGTTACGGGCGTTTTGCAATTGGAGGTCGTGGCGGCAAAGTTGTGCATGTCACTAATTTAAACGACAGTGGCCCCGGCAGTTTGCGTGAAGCCATTGAAACAGACATTGGCCCAAGAACCATTGTGTTTGATGTTGCAGGTCGCATTAAATTAGAAAGTCGTTTATCTCTTGGTGATAAATTTGTCACCATTGCAGGACAAACTGCACCGGGCAAAGGCATAACGGTTTCAGGTGCGCCATTTGGAATGGGCAGCGATGACGTAATTTGGCAGCAATTTCGTATTCGTATTGGTGGTGGAAAAACACAAGACGGCACAGGTATGGCCGGGGCGAATCATTCGATTATGGATCACATTTCAGTGAGCTGGTCGATTGATGAAGCGTTTTCATCGCGTAATGCCAAAAATGTGACTTTACAAAAAACGCTGATTTCCGAAGCGTTAAATATTGCCAATCACCAAAATTACCCAGTAGGAACCGCTCACGGTTACGCCGCAACAGTCGGTGGTGCAGTTGCCAGTATCCATCATAATTTATTCGCTCATAACGAAGGGCGAAATGTATCAATGGGTGGCGGCCTAAATGGCAGTAATGAATTTGCAGGGCAATTAGATCTTTTTAATAACGTGGTTTACAACTGGCGCGGTCGCACCACAGATGGTGGCGCGCATGAAGTAAATTTTGTAAATAATTATTATAAACCCGGCGCCGCATCAAGAGTATTTCATGCGTTAAAAGCAGACTTTGAAGACAATTTTGGTGGATCACAGCGCTACTATTATTCAGGTAATGTGATGCCTGGACATTTCTCGGCAAGTGATACTAATAAAGGACGAACCTCTACCCACTATATTTTTCAGGGACCAAACCAAGGGCAAACTTTAAGTGCCAGTAATTATATTAATGATGGCAATACCCTACCGGTTAATTACAACCCTTGGGTGGATCAGCCGTTTTTCCCATCTTATGCAGAGATTCAAACTGCAGAACATGCTTACAAAATCGTATTATCTGATGTTGGCATGAACATGCCAATGATCGATGATCACGATAAACGCATTATCAATGAAACCTTAAACGGCACCTATCAATACAAAGGCAGTGTGTCAGGTTATCCCGGATTACCCGATCATGAAAACGATGTAGGCGGCTATGAAAATTATCCGTTTGTGCAACGTGCAAATGATTTCGATAGCGACGGTGACGGCTTACCAAATATTTGGGAAGTGTTTTATAATTTAAATCCAAATTCAGCAAGCGGTGATTACTCTGATACCAATGGTGATCTAGATGGTGACCGATATACCAACTTAGAAAACTATTTGCATTACATGGCCACGCCACATTTCCAAATGGATTTAAATGCCACGACACAATTAAATTTAAACGATTTTTTTGCAGGTTTTAACAAAAATCCAAATTATATAGTACAGTCGGCCAATCAAGCGATGGTGCAAATTTCTGGTAACACCGCTTCAATAAAAGCAACCAATTGTGGAATGAATGAAGTTGAGTTTAAAGTAACCGATTCAGATAATCACAGTATGGTACGCAAAATATTTGTGTTTGTGCCAGATTTACAAAATGGTTGCGAAGTACAAGACACGCAAACTCAGACAGTTACTCAAACTGCAACTGCTACAGAGTCCTCAACTGCTACAGAGTCCTCAACTGCTACAGAGTCTTCAACCAATACAGAGTCCGCAACCAATACAGAGTCCGCAACCAATACAATAACTGCAACTGGAACCCAAACTGACAATCAGATTATCTTACAAGCTGAAAGTTTTGATGAAGCAGTCGGTGACGTTACCTTAGAAAATAACGGCACAACCATTGGTTATTTTAATCATCAAGAACAACTGATTTACAAAAACAAAACTCTAGGAAAAGTTGCCGCAATTAAACTTAACTTTGCCGTACCAGCAGCAGGAAACAGCATCGAATTAAGATTGGGTAGCGCAACTGGCGAGTTGTTAACGACGTTTAATTTAAGTGATACAGGTGATTGGCAACAGTATGTTGAAATAACCAACACACTGAATCAAAGCGTTGATATTAACGGGCAAGATATTTATTTAATTGGTCTCTCTGCGGATCAATCTTTTGTGGCAAATATAGACAACATAACATTTATAATTGATGACACTCAAACTACAACTCAAACTACAACTCAAACTACAACCCAAACTACAACTCAAACTACAACCCAAACTACAACTCAAACTATTACTACTACCGACACAGTCATCGAAACAGACACATTTACCGATGAAAATACTCAAACACAAACCACTACAGAGCAAAACACACAAACCGCAACGCACACAACAGTTAATACCTCAACCCAAACCCAAACTAACCTACAACAGTCACCAAGCGCAGCATCAACCGACAAAAAATCGGGCAGTTTCCCTGCATGGTTATTAGCAATAATGTTAGTAGTAATAAGATGGGGGAGAAAAAAATAGATTCATCGTCACAGAGGTTGTGACTAATTGATTGAAAACTCACAAAGAATCCCGACCCTACAATGTAAAATATGCGCATACCTGTAGGTTCGGGATTTATCGTCACAGGGATGTGACTAATTAGAATTGTGCGCGCCTAAATGGACTTAGGCGTTAGAGCGACGCAGGGATGCCAAAGCCGAGAGCGTGCAATCGTTCCGAAAAACAAACCAAGCCCTTTAAATGCTCTTTATTTAATGTGTATTGATTGAGCTTTCTTTTGCGTAATGAATCACGCACCTACAGAAAGATTATTTCCAACATTGTAGGTTCGGGATTTATTCCGAAAGAACTAACCAAATTCTTTAAATGCTCTTATTTAGTGTGTCTTGATTGAGCTCCTACAGAAAGATTATTTCCAACATTGTAGGTTTGGGATTCATTCCGAAAAAACAAACCAAGCCCTTTAAATGCTCTTTATTTAATGTGTATTGATTGAGCTTTCTTTTGCGTAATGAATCACGCACCTACAGAAAGATTATTTCCAACATTGTAGGTTCGGGATTTATTCCGAAAGAACTAACCAAATCCTTTAAATGCTCTTTACTTAGGACTTTATTTAGTAGGACTTTATTTAGTGTGTCTTGATAAATGCCTAAAAGTGATAATCATATAGAAAAGCCCCTAAGCAACATCAGAGCAACATCAGGACATACACCCAAACTAAATCTAACATTGATCAAACACTACCTATGTTAAGTTACATGTCATTGCAAACATGCGCTCAATTTAACATTCAAAAACGACACAACTATTGATGTATAACCACTTTCACTTAGATGATCATAATTCATCCAAATGCATTTACGCTTCTGCGAAAGTAATGAATGGTTTTAAAAACTTGTTACAAACACAGTTATCCACAGTTTATGTGGACAATTTATTTGACAATTCTCAATCTCTCTACTTCACTTTCTTTATATAAACTATATACATTACGTATATATTTAATATACCATTCATATATTCAATAATTTAAAGAGAAGTTCATGGGTATTGTAAAAATTAGCGAAGCGTTGCATGAGGACATTCGTGAATCTAGCGCGGTTATGTCTCGTTCAATTAATGCGCAGGCAGAATTTTGGATTAAAATCGGCATGATGGCGGAAATACATCCAAACCTAACTTATAACGAGCTGACACGAAAACTGTTGTTATCAACTAATAATAAGACACTCAAAGAGCTAGTAAATGAATAGCATTATTTTAAAAAATGAAAAACAGATTGAGCTTATGCATCAATCTGGTCAATTACTCGCTCGCGTTTTTAAAATGTTAGACGGTTATATTACTGCAGGCATATCTACTATGGACATCAATAATAAAGTAGAAGGATTTATTGTTAATGATTTAAAAGCCCGCCCAGCAAGTAAAGGTCAGTACGATTTTCCATTTGTGTTAAATGCATCAATCAACGAAGAAGTTTGTCATGGCATGCCTAATGAACATGTTTTGTTAAAAAATGGCGACATTGTAAATATTGATATTACTCTTGAAAAAAACGGTTACATTGCAGATTCAAGCACAACTTATTTGATCGGCGAAGTCTCACCACATGCCAAAAAATTAGTAGCCGTTACGTATCAAGCTATGTGCAAAGCCATTCAACTTGTCAAACCAGGAGTTCGATTAGGGGATATTGGTCATGCCATTCAAAGCCATGCTCAGACGCATAATTATTCGGTAGTTCAAGAATATTGTGGACATGGCATTGGCGAACAAATGCATGAAGCGCCTCAAGTTTTACATTTTGGACGAAAAAATACGGGTTTAATTTTAAAAGAAGGTATGGTGTTTACCATTGAACCAATGATCAATATGGGTAAACGGCAATGTAAAGTAAAAAAAGATGGCTGGACCGTTATCACAAAAGATAAAAAGTTATCTGCCCAATGGGAGCATACCGTTGCAGTGACCCAAGATGGTTATAAGGTATTAACTTTACGCGAAAATGAAGTGATCTGAATAAAAATAGTGACCCACTGTATTAATGCCTAAAAGAGAAGTGCCTAAAAGAGATGCCCACTTTACGAACCACGGTTCTTTATGTAGTGCGTCTGGATAGTAGAGCTTTCTTTTGCGTAATGAATCACGCACCTACAGAAAGATTATTTCCAACATTGTAGGGTCGGGATTTATCGTCACAGGGATGTGACTAATTAGAATTGTGCGCGCCTAAATAAACTTAGGCGTTAGAGCGACGCAGGGATGCCAAAGCCGAGAGCGTGCAATCGTTCCGAAAAACAAATCCACCCTGTAGGTTCGGGATTCATTCCGAAAAACTAACCAAATCCTTTAAATGCTCTTTATTTAATGTGTATTGATAGAGCTTTCTTTTGCGCAATGAATCACGCACCTACAGAAATGCTTTATTTAGGGTGTCTGGATAGAGCTTGTTTTATTAACTAGTATTTTTGCTTCTGTGCTTTTTTAAATCGTAAAAAATAATGGTAAAGCGAATGTTTTTCCCGCTTCGATTTTTTACTTTACTTCACTTTTCGTGACCGTATATTATTTTAATAAAAGAATATTGCTGCTTAAATTGTTTAATGGCATTTAATGATTCTACAGCCTGTTTTTGTAATGATTTGCCAATGGCCGCAGGTGCAATATTATTTTCAAATCCAAACGAAAAATGTGTGGCATCCCCTGCCAATAATATCCAACCATCAGTAGTATTCAATAAATAAGACACATGCCCTGCTGTATGGCCTACGGTGGAAATAGCAAAAAATGATTGATCAGAAAACACATCAATGACTTGCTGAAACGGGGCAATAGTTTGACTAAATTCAAAATCGAGATATTGCCAAGTACGATTTTGCAAAAATGCATTATTGATTAAATTGCTTAATAAATTATATTCGCGTTGATCGGCGATCACATTTATATACTCTGGCAAATCACTTAATGCAGAGCTGTGATCTGGATGAAAATGAGTCATAAACACCGCTTTAATTTTTTCACTTTGAATCTGATTAATATCTAACTGTTCATTAATTGAAACATCAAGATCATTTTTAATACCACTTGAGCTCGCCATAGTTCGCATTAGCCAATTGTAATTACCATCTGTTGATGTTTTAAACTCTTTAGCAAATCCCACATCCACTAAAAACAATCCCTCAGTGGGGTGTTCTATCACATGACTAAACACATCAAGTGAATCATACCGCCCTTCCCAGTCATCTTTAAAATTATGACTTTGCAATAATATGTTTCGATCCATCTGAATCTGCCCCACTTGCAATGTACGAAGCGTGAGTTTTGCTTGGTTTGTATTTGTCTTAAATATTTGTTGCCAATTTAATTGCGTTTGCTTGGTAAGCAAAAAAGCAGAAATCTGTGGATTGGTTGGCCAAAAATAAATACCAACACTCAACAAGATTAATGCAATCGCTAAACAGGTTATTAGAATTTTTTTTAAGATTTTAGGTAATGTTATTGCCATGATGATATCGCTTAAGTAAATAGCTTCCTTAAGCATAAACTATGACGTATAGGTCAGGGTCAAGCAAAATAGTTACACAAATTTAGATAAACAATATTCCATCGTTTAACGTATTTATTTTAAGGGAGACTCTGAATAACTAAATTTTTTTCTTAGTTGTTCAGAGTCTCCTAAGACTGAATTAATTGATTAATATTTTGCTGTAGCTGATTGAGCTTGTCGACTTTTTGCTGAATTTGAGAAATCTGTTCAAGCAGCTGAGTTTTTTTATCAGCAATAAAATCAAGACTTTTATGGCAGCGCTGTTCGCGAGGAAATTCATAAATAGGCATAAATTCCAAAATTTCAGCCAGACTAAAACCTAAAATTTTGCAACGTTTAATAAACTCAATTTGTTTAACATGATCTTCAATAAAATCACGATAACTCCCCTTTCGCTGAGCTAAGGGTATTAAACCAATCTGTTCATAATGGCGAATAGTACGCACCGATACATTTGTACGATTAGCAAGTTCACTTATTTTCATGTCTAGTTATTTTCTATTTGTTGAATATTTAAAAACAAATATTATCATGGTGGCATAAACATTTGAATGACGCTTATCGTTTAAGAAACTCTAAACAACTAGGGTTTTTTCTTAATTCCCAACTGAACATTCCTGAACAACCAAATCCTGTAGGTTCGGGATTCATTCCGAAAAACAAACCAAATCCTGAACAATCCACCCTGTAGGTTCGGGATTCATTCCGAAAAACAAACCAAATCCTGAACAATCCACCCTGTAGGTTCGGGATTCATTCCGAAAAACTATCCAAATCCTGTAGGTTCGGGATTCATTCCGAAAAAACAAACCAAATCCTGAACAATCCACCCTGTAGGTTCGGGATTTATCGTCACAGGGATGTGACTAATTAGAATTGTGCGCGCCTAAATGGACTTAGGTGTTAGAGCGACGCAGGGATGCCAAAGCCGAGAGCGTGCAATCGTTCCGAATAAACTATCCAAATCCTTTAAAAATCAAAACCGCGCAATGAATCACGCACCTACAGAAATGCTTTATTTAGGGTGTCTGGATAGAGCTTGTTTATGACAACAACAAAACCACCCAACACAACCCACTAAATCCGCTCTTGCTGAATCTTTTGCACCATCTGCTCCCAGCTTTTTGACCCACTATTATCCCTAATTTTGTTACCCTGTGCGGTGGCTTTGGCTAGCCACAACCCCTGTGTGTTAAATGAATAAATCGGCTTTAAGTCTAACCGCTCGTTGGCAGGTAATATCTCTGATTTTAAATTATCCAACACCAACGGAAATTCATTGGGTTGTTCATAATAAATCAACACCATGTGCGGCTCGTCATAATCCAATGCGCGTACATACATTAAACGCAGTTTATCCTCAGCGACGCCCATTGCCCTTAAACTCATGTATTTTAAAATCGCGTAATCTTCACAATCGCCTTTACCGGTAACCAGCGACTCAACAGGCGTTGCCCAATAATCATTTACCTTCCAATGGTTAGGATCCGTAGCGTATTGCACCTGTTGATTGGCATAAGAATTAGAGCGAACCAACTGTTCAAGCTCGTCTATTAATAAAGACTCATTTAACATCGACTCCCAACCCGACAAAATAACACGGGAGCGTTCGCCATAGGTGTCAGATTGATTTTGATAAAACACAGAAGTAAACACAGCAGACAAAGACAAATCAGTTGTTGCCCGAGCCAACCCGAGCAAACAGCTGACAAACAACACACCAAGCCAAAATAGACGAACGACACTAGACATAACAAACACAGGGTACAACCTCAAACAGATCCCTTTGTTTTCACTATAGAACAGCACGACTAAATAGCGAGACAAGCAACATTTGCTTACAAATCCAACCCCGAACAAACCAACCTGTAGGTTCGGGATTTATTCCGAAAAACTAACCAAGCCTAAAGTGACACCCACTTTACTGGCCAGCGGGCTAGTTGTTCGATCCAATACGAAGCCAGCACCTTCTTATCACTAGGCATCAACCGATTTGTACAATGGTACAAACCAACCTTTTACACCTTCCTTACACCACCCTAAAAAATCAAACACCATTAGAAACAAAACCATTGACCCCAAATAACAAAACCCAACCTCACGCCCTAGGCAAATGTTTCATTTCGTTACAATCTAAATTTGACTCACATCGCAGTATTCCGTAGCATGGCGCTGTTTTTTTGCACATATAGTACAGATTTAAAATTTTGCAAGTTTGTTTTAGTTTTTTTGATGTTATTGGAATGTAAAACAAAAAACGCTTCATAGAAAATTCAAATTACACTCTCAATCCAAAGATTTAGCCTTGGCTTTATTTTCAAAAAAGTAGGAATTAAATAGTGAAATATTTAGTCACTGGCGTCGCCGGTTTTATCGGTAACTTTGTAGCAGAGCGCTTATGCAACGAAGGCCATGACGTAATCGGCATCGACAACCTAAACGACTACTACGATCCTAATTTAAAATTAGCTCGTCTAAAACGCATCGAACATTTTGAAAACTTCACGTTTATCAAAATGGATATTTCAGACCGTATTGCCATGCCTGCATTATTTGCCGAACAGCAATTTGACCGAGTGATTCATTTAGCCGCGCAAGCAGGTGTGCGTTATTCAATTGAAAACCCAATGGCTTATATTGATTCAAATATAGTGGGCTTTGCAAACATCCTTGAAGGCTGTCGCCATAATAAAGTGGGTCATTTAGTCTACGCATCATCAAGCTCAGTTTATGGCGCAAACAAAAAAGTGCCGTTTTCAACGGACGACGCCGTTGATCACCCAGTGTCGTTATACGCCGCCACCAAAAAATCCAACGAATTAATGGCTCACTCATATAGCCATCTATATAACATACCAACTACGGGTTTACGTTTTTTCACGGTTTATGGCCCTTGGGGCAGACCTGACATGGCGCCGTTCTTATTCACAGACGCCGTAGCAAACGACCGTGAAATTAAAGTATTTAACCACGGCAAAATGCAACGCGACTTTACATACATAGACGACATCGTTGAAGGTGTAATTCGTATTCAAAATATCATTCCATCAAAGCCAGAGCCTTCAGCGTTATCTGATAAAGAGTCAGTGATCGAGGGCTCGCCTCTTTATAAGATTTTCAACATTGGTAATAACCAACCTGTTGAATTAGAAACGTTTATTAATTGCATCGAGAATGCGTTAGATAAAAAAGCCGTTAAAAATTACATGCCGATGCAAGACGGTGATGTGGTGAGAACCTTTGCTGATGTGTCTGATTTAGAGAAGATTGTGGATTACAAGCCAAAGACTGATTTGCAGTATGGTATTGACCAGTTTGTTGGTTGGTTTAAAGAATATAATAATAAATAGGAACAACTAATAATGAAAGTAGCAGTAATACACGACTGGCTAATTGACTTTGGCGGTGCCGAAAAAGTATTAAAATCCATAATGAATATTTATCCAGATGCAGATGTATTTACAGTGGTTTGCGCAATGTCAAAGGATGAACTTTCGACTCTGGGTATAAATAAACCTGTCACTTCTACTTTTATCCAGCGTTTACCCTTTGGTGTGAAAAAGTACAAAACCTATTTACCTTTAATGCCATTAGCAATTCAACAATTAGACTTAAGTGAATACGACTTAATTATTAGTAGCTCTTATTGCGTAGCAAAAGGTGTTTTAACTGGCCCTGATCAAACCCATATTTCTTATTGTCACTCTCCAGTGCGTTACGCATGGGATTTGCAATCTCAATATTTAAAAGAAAGTGGCATTGAAAAGGGTCTAAAATCAATGCTAGCGCGTTTATTTTTAAATCGCATACGTGATTTTGATGTGCGCTCTTCTTTTGCCGTCGATTACTTTATATCTAACTCAAGTTTTATATCTAGACGTATTAAAAAATTCTATCGACGTGATTCAAACATAATTTTTCCACCTGTTGATACCAGTGATTTTAAATTAGAAGAAAATAAAGAAGATTATTACGTTACTTGTTGTCGATTAGTACCTTATAAAAAAGTTGGTTTAATCGTAGATACATTTAACCAATTACCTGATAAAAAATTAATCGTAGTAGGCAGCGGCCCTGAATTTGAAACGATAAAAAGTAAAGCCAAAGACAATATAGAAATGATTGGTTTTGCCAAGTACCAAGATCTTATTAAATATATTCAAAAAGCAAAAGCCTTTATTTATGCCGCCGAAGAAGACTTTGGTATTGTACCCGTTGAGGCTCAGGCATGTGGCACACCTGTTATTGGTTTTGGCAAAGGCGGATTATTAGACACCGTAATTGATCAAAAAACGGGAATACATTTCAAACATCAAACTGTTGAATCAATGCTAGAGGCGATTGAGTTGTTCGAATCGCAAACAACATTAGATTCGCCTAAACAAATATCTGAACACGCATTGCAGTTTTCAAGAGAAAGATTTGAAGCTGAATTACAAAACTATATTAACAAATGTTACAACGAGGGAATCGTAAAATGAAAGAACTGTTAAAGCTTGCAGTAACAAAACTACCAAACAAATGGCAAGTTTACTTAAATTTTAGAGTAAGAGTGGGATATTTTTTATCATTAAAAAATCCAAAAGGATTTAACGAAAAAATCCAACATCGTAAGCTGTATGACAACAATCCATTATTCACTTTATGTTCGGACAAATTATTAGTTAGACAATACGTAAAAGATAAAATTGGTGAACAATATCTAATTCCATTGCTATATAGTGGCGATAATATTTCAATTAGCACATTAAAGAGTATTGAAAGTGATTATGTTGTGAAAACCACACACGACTCAGGTGGATTATGCGTAGTTGATAAAAATAAAACGAATAATTACCAACAAATCAAACAAATACTAGACCGATCCTTAGCTCATGATTTTGGCAAGCAAGTCACCGAGCCTTGGTATTCAAAAATAGAACCTAAAATCATTGTCGAAAAAATGCTAAAAGGCAAAGACGGTGGCGTGCCTAAAGATTTTAAATTTCACGTCTATACAAAAAATGGCAAACAAAAAATAATTTTAAACGTAGACTATGACCGTTTTACTGACGAACACAGTAGAACCTATTACGATGAAGAACTAAACATCCTCCCTTTTACATGGAGCTGCGAGAAAAACTATTTCAAAGAATTAAAAGAGGTAGCTAATTATCAACAGATGCTAAGTTTAGTGAAAAAATTAGCCGAAGATTTTGATTACGTCAGAGTAGATTTATACAACGTAGATGGTCAAATATATTTTGGCGAATTAACCTTTGCCCCTGGTTCTGGTTTTGAGCCTTACTGCGATAAAAAATACGACTTTATGTTAGGTGATTACTGGGATTATCCAAAATCAAAATCAAAAGCAACACATAAACAACAAAAACAAACCAAATATCAATCTACCACAATGTAAATTGTATTTTCATAAATACCCCCTAACGTGAACAATCAAAAAATGAAGTATGTATTAAAAAAAATAGTCACCTTTTTACCCAATAAATGGCAAATATTTTTAAATTTTAAAATGCGTGTTGGGTACTTCCCTTCACTAAACAACCCAAAAAGTTTTAATGAAAAAATACAACATCGAAAACTTAACGATAACAATCCATTATTTCCTATCTGCTCTGACAAATTAAAAGTAAGAGACTATGTTTCTGAAAAAATTGGTGCACAATATTTAATCCCACTATTATTTGATGGCAACGATATATCCATTGAACAATTAAAAAATATCGAAGGGGATTATGTTGTCAAAACCACCCATGATTCTGGCGGTGTATTCGTAGTAGAAAAAAGCCAAGAAAATGATTTCAATCAAATTAAAAAAGGGTTAGATAAATCATTACAACATGATTTTGGTAAAGAAGTATCTGAATTTTGGTATTCAAAAATACAACCAAAAATCATTGTAGAAAAAATGTTAAAAGATAAAGAAGGATCAGTTCCAAAAGATTATAAGTTTCATGTTTTCAAAAATAACAACCAAACAAGAATATATTTACAAATAGACTACGACCGATTTACAACACATAATAGAAGCTTATATGACGAAAATTTAAATTTAATACCAATCTCTTGGCATAAGCAAAATAACTTTATTGAATTACAAAAAACCAAAAATCATGAAACCATGCTGAATTTAGTTAAACAATTAGCAGTAGATTTTAATTACGTGCGTGTTGATTTATATAATGTGGACGGACAAATATATTTTGGAGAACTGACATTTGCGGCCGAATCTGGCTTTGGGCGTTTTTCAGATAAAAAATTCGATTTCGAATTAGGCAACTACTGGGGTTAATCATGAAAATATTATATGTAGTCAACACTTATTATCCTGATGTTAATGGAGGCGCACCGCGCTCAGTGCAACTATTAGCTGAATCCATGGTGGCTGACGGACACGAAGCGGTGGTTGTTCGATTGTCGAATAATTCAAAAAAAGAATTATACACACACAATGGTGTCAAAGTGTATTCGATGCCGATTCGAAATATATTTTTCCCACGCGAAGAAATCACGCCTCATAAAATCAAACGATTATGCTGGCATATACTGGATATGTTTAACCCATTTTCGGCATTTGATTTTTGGAAAATACTTAAAATCGAACGACCAGATTTAGTTAACACCAACACCATTGCAGGATTTTCAACCAGTATTTTTTACGTCACTAAATGGATGGGTGCAAAATTAGTGCATACCATGCGTGACTATTATTTAATGAGTCCACAATCGGGCATGTATGAAAATGGACAAAATTGCGAAACCATTCCTACTGCAAGCAAGCCTTGGGCATGGGTTAGACGAATCGCATCCAAACGAGTGGACTTATTTCTAGGCAACAGCCAATTTGTTGTCGACCGACACATTAAACTAGGTTGCATTAAAAAAGACGCGCTTTGTTACAACCAATGGAACACCAATGGTGACGATGAAATTGGTGAAGTACGTACAATACAGACACCCAATAAAATACAATTTGGCTTTATTGGGCGCATTAATGAATTAAAAGGTGCCGATGTATTAATAGAAGCTTGCAACCATGTAGAGCAAAATAATTGGTCGTTATTAGTAGCAGGCTCTGGTGAACAAAGTTTTGTCGACAGCCTGAAACAAAATAGCCCCCAAGGCAAAGTAGAATATTTAAACTGGGTGAAGCCTGAAGAGTTTTACAACAAAATAGACGTATTAATTTGCCCATCGACCTATCACGACCCATTACCAAGAGTAGTTTACGAAGCGTATAAATATGGCATACCTGTTATTGCCGCAGCAACCGGTGGCACACCCGAAATGGTCGATCATGGTCAAACGGGGTTTTTATATGATGCAAAAGATACAGTCGCATTAACTCGCCTAATGGATCATCTATGTAAAATCGACCAAGATGAATATCAAAAATTAAGCTTTGGGGCTTTAGAGAAAGCCAAGTTATTTACCCGTACCGAAATTATAACTTCATATAAAAATAGAATAAATGAAGCTTTATCATAAATTCAAGGCATAATTAATTATCAAACTGGAGAAATGATGATCTTAGAATGGGGATCAAAAAAATTAAATTCTGAAAAATTAATTCCATTTGTTTTTTTGGGTTTTATTTTTTATAGCATATTTGAAGGAGTTTTTAGATATATATTTCTAATTTCAGGAGTAGGGTTTCTTGGGTATTTTATAAAATTTATTATGTTTTCATTCATATGTATAAAAATAAACCCTTATATAACCAAAAAAGTAATACTCACTTTTTTTATTATTTTGATTTTCTTACTATATGGGTTTTATAAAAATGGATTATCATCTTCAGTTATAAGTCTTTTTGTTTTTATTCCACTATTATATTTTTATATATACCCAGCTTTCACGACTTTAGAGAATGTTCATTTAAAGTTACTATATATATTCCAAATATTAATTGTAATAGGTTTAATCTTTGATTATTTTATGGCCTTACCATGGGTCGGTTATAGCGGATTCGTTAATGGTGTTGAAGTTTCAAGCGGATTACAGTGGTGGTCTAATGGTCAAGAAAGACTACTTGGTTTTGGTCGTTCATCATATGAAACAGCCACTCTTTTATCGTTCTTATGTCTCATTTCTTTGCAAAGAAATAGCTTATTATTAAAAATATTATTAATTACGATTTCACTTTTTGGTGTTTACTTAACTACGTCAAAAGGCGCTTTAATGGCGCTTCTTTTTGCCTCACTATTTTATTTTATTCCTAAAAACCATCTATATTTAAAAACATTCCTAATTATCATTTCAATTTTATTAGGTAATTTAATTCTGTTAGTTACAATATTAAATTTAAACGTGGACTTCCTAAAAGACATATATTTCTCGCTTTATGAACGCATTGAATTTATGTGGCCATCAACCATCAATAAAATAACTAATGAAGGTGGTTTATTAGGGCTAGGATTGGGAGGTATTGGAGTAGCAGATGAAAATAATATATGGAAAGCAGTAGATAACTTTTGGCTATATTTAATTGCAATGTTCGGCTACTTTGTTTGGGTTGTTTTTTTAATAATTACACTAATTGCTAGTCCGAAAATTTCAACATCTAAATATAGTCAACTTTATATTTTCTTTTTCATATATAGCTTAACTAATAACATGCTTGAAAGTGTATTTGGGCAAGTTATTTTTTCAATGCTAATTTTTGAATTATTTTCAATTATAAAAATCAACAAACATAAATGAGATCATCCATAATGAAAGATTCATTCTTCTCTGAAATACAACAAGATTTAATTGCTAATGGCTGGATAAAAGGTAAATTTGGAATGCTATTAAGGATGCTAATATTAGACTTAGGTATTCACATGCTGATTCATTATAGAATTAGGCATAAATTGAATAATTTTTATTTTATTGGCCGTTTTTTAAGTCGCATTATAGGTTACTTTTCTCAAGTAATTACCGGCGCTGACATTAGTGCTAGCGCGAAATTATATGGTGGTATTGAAATACCTCATACCAACGGAATTGTAATAGGTAGGGAAGCCATCGTGCATTCAGGGGTAGCGATTTATCAACAAGTCACACTTGGAGCTGATAAGAATTTCAAGTTCCCTGTCATCAAAACAGGCGTTACACTTTATGCTGGTGCAAAAATAATTGGAGATGTGGTTGTGGGTGAAAACTCAATAGTAGGCGCTAATTCTGTTGTCGTTAAGAATGTTGAACCAAATACGATAGTTGCTGGTGTCCCAGCCAAAGTCATTAGATTAAACTCAGAAAAGGAGATCTCGTGAAAGGGAATGTTTATATTTTTCTATCTTTAATCTTAGGTGGGGTATTAAATTTTTTAACCATATCGGTCTACTCACGATATTTTACACCTGAAGAATATGGATATTACTCCATTATATTATCGATCATACTTTTAACACTCGGTTTTGTATTTTCTTGGGTGGATCTTAGTTCAATGCGTTTCTACACTTCAGAATCAGAAAAAGACAACGAACAAACAAATACTGTAACTAACTTTTTTATTATTTACACAAGTCTTAGTCTATTAATATTCATTACAATGAATTTAGTATATTCCTTCACAAATCTCATTCCATTCTCACTTTTACTTTGGCAAATTATTATATTAGCTATCGTGTCTGAAGTGATATTTATTGCAGTGAATACGTATATTCGTTTAATTAAAAACAAATTAAATTTATACGCATTGTTTTTAATCATTAGAACCACCACTGCATTTTTAGTAGGCTGGTATTTAGTTTACAATAAATTTAGTTATCAAGGCGCTGTCATAGCCAGTTTAATTTCATTCACTGTTCCACTATTATTTTTGATATTTAAAAGTAAAATATGGAAGAACATTAGTTTTTCATACACCAATATCAATACAATTAAAGAAATTGCACAGTTTGGCATCCCCTTAGTATTTGTTATGGTCATTCAATCTGCCATCAACGCAACGGATCGTTTTTTATTAGCAGGAGTAATGGGTGTCGACATTGCAGGACAATATTCAGTCTCACAAGATTTAGTCAACAAATTATTTATTTTTTTAGCGCTCATTATCAATAAGGTGACGTACCCATTAATCATTAAAGCTTACGACAACTTTGGAGAAAGCGCCGCCATAAAACAATTAAACATTAACATCACTTTATTGTTAGGCGTTTCAATACCTGCATTACTTGTAATGATGTTTTACCCTGCAAATTTAATTAATGTATTAATTGGTCAAGACTTTAGAGAAACCAGCATTCAACTTATGCCCTACCAAGTGAGCATTGCATTAATCAATTGCATGACGATGTTTTACATTATTTTACCATTCCATATTAAAAAGAAAACCAAGCAATTAATTTTACCTAGTTTAGTCGGGTTACTCAGTAATCTAATTGTGGGATGGCTTTGCATAAAATACATGGGGATTTATGGCGCTTTATTAGGCTCGTTTGTCGCTTACAGTTTGTATTTTTTAATTGCATTTAAAGTTGGGTGCACTTTTTTTAAACTGCCATTCCCTTCATTAAATATTTTTAAAATTACGCTCGCATCAACAGTGATGTGTTTAAGTTTAATTGTATTTGCTGGGCAATCCAGTTTAGGCATGTTGATTTTATTTGTAGCATCTGGTGCATGCATTTATTCTTTAATGATTATTATTTTAAACGTCAGTAATATCAGAAACATGTTATTTAAAAAACTTAAGAGAAATTAATAATGCATGCAAATTCAAATACAGTAATGTTTGTATCAGCCGTACCCGATTTTAAAGGTGGCGCAGAAACCTGTTTAAAACAATTTTTGCACAACCCAAACATCACACCGCATTTGATTGTCCCTAAACTTGGCCCACTGTCTGACTACGCCAAACAACATGCCATTGCTTTTGATGTGGTAGATTTTGGTCGAGTCAACGACGTGCGCCGACCATTTAAACTATCGTCAATATTTTATGCCTGTATTGATGCGCTTAAATCTGGGTTAAAAATAAAATCCCTTGCCAAAAAACATAAGGCTAAATGCATTCACTCTAATGGTTTAAAAACCCATGGCATGTTAGCTATTGCAAACATCATCAATCCATTTAATCGCACACCTGTTATTTGTCATATACATGATATTCCTTATACAACAAAAGAAATGCTTTTCTGGCGCTTTTTATCTCTAACTTGTTCAAAATTAATTTTAGTATCGCGCCACTGCTGGGGAGGTAACAACTTACCAACTAATGCGACGATTATTCCAAATGGCATGGCACTTACTCAGAAAACGCTAGAAAACAAAACACTAAACGAAACCCTATCCATTGGGTTTGTAGGACGCATTCATCCTCATAAAGGTTTAGATTTAGCGATACAATGGTTAATTAAAGCTAAAAAACAAGGCTATAAGTTTCAATTTTATATACGAGGCGAAGCCGCCGAATCCGAAAAAGCCTACGAACAATCCATCAAAGACCTAATCGCTGAAAATGATTTAAGTGAAATCTGCCATTTTGAAGGAAGAATTGAAGGCTACCAAAAGGTATACTCCAATCTTGATATTACCTTGATGCCTTCTGTACAGGCTGAGCCATTTGGTTTAGTTGCCATTGAATCTTTTGATAATGGTGTCATTTGTTTTGCTTATCCATCGGGTGCATTACCGTCAATCATTAAGCATCAAGAATCAGGTTACCTATGCCAAACTGCTGATGATTTTGTAAGCAGTTTGAAACATTTAACTTCAAATAAACATACTTATAATGATATGCGCCAAAATGCCCATTTAAGATTAAAAAATCAATATACAATTGAAACTTTATATCATTCTTTAAATTCCGTTTATAAGTTTTAATATTGCTAAATCATAATAAAATAGACATGCAACCATGCTAGAAAAACAATTATTCAAAAGCATCATCAAACACACGCCGTTGGTCTCGATTGATTTAATTATTAAAAATTCAAACGGTGAAATTTTATTGGGCAAACGTAATAACAAACCCGCTCAAGGGTTTTGGTTTGTGCCCGGTGGTCGAATTTTAAAAAACGAAACAATGGCCGCTGCGTTTACGCGTTTGGTTGAGGTTGAATTAGGGGTTAAAAATAAACAGATTCAAGACAGCCAGTTGATTGATGTGTATGAGCATTTTTATGATGACAATACCTTTCAAGAGACGGCTTTTCAAAAGACGGCGTTTCAAGGACAGGAAGCAGAAGATGATTTTTCGACCCACTATGTTGTGATTGGTCGGCGTATCGAGTTAAATATCAATCTTGCGGATTTGCCTGTTGATCAACATAATCAATATCAATGGTTTAGCGAACAACAATTATTAGCATCTGACCAGGTGCATTTACATACTAAATGGTATTTCCATTCGCCAAATAATTAAATTTAAAAACAGGACACACACATGAACATTTTACCCGTAATTATGGCCGGCGGTTCCGGAACTCGCCTTTGGCCGTTGTCTCGTAAAAAATACCCAAAACAATTTTTGGCGTTAACGGGCAACAAAAATGAGCACAACACCATGTTGCAACAAACCATCAAACGCTTAGATGGTTTAAACACGCTGCCTATTAGCTTAATTTGTAATGACGATCATCGTTTTATTGCTGCTGAGCAATGTCGTCAAATTGGCCAAACGCAAGCTTCTATTATTTTAGAACCTGTAGGTCGTAATACCGCCCCTGCCATTGCCTTGGCTGCGTTTAATGCCATGGCAAAATTTAATCCGCAGGCTCAACAAGACGATGCATTGTTGTTAGTGTTAGCAGCGGATCATGACATGAAAGATTCCGCTGAATTTTGTAAGGTTGTGAAACATGCCTGTCCTTTAGCCTTAGATAATAAATTAGTCACCTTTGGTATTGTGCCCAAAACCCCTGAAACCGGTTACGGTTACATTCAACAAGGCGAAGAAGTGCGCGTAGGTGCAAGCACTGGAAGAAAAGTAGCCAAGTTTGTTGAAAAACCCGATTTAGAAACCGCGCAAACGTATTTAGACTCTGGAGTTTTTTTCTGGAACAGCGGCATGTTTTTATTTAAAGCCAGCACCTATTTAAGCGAGCTTGAAAAACATCAGCCTGATATTTATAACGCCTGTAAATTAGCCATTTCAAAACCGACTCAAGATTTAGACTTTGTGCGCATTGATAGCGATGCGTTTAAAGCCTGCCCTGATGATTCAATTGATTATGCCGTCATGGAGCCTTTATGTAACGCTGAGGGCGCCTCGAACGCAGTAGTAGTACCTCTTGATGCTGGCTGGAGTGACGTAGGTGGCTTTGCCGCACTTTGGGATGTTAAACAAAAAGACGACAACCGCAATGCGTTTGAAGGCGAAGTATTAGCAACCGACACGCATAATTGTTTGGTTATGAGCGAAGACAAATTAGTCGCCACCGTGGGTGTCGACAATTTAGTTATTATTAATACTAAAGACTCAGTATTGGTTGCCCACAAAGACAAAGCCCAAGAAGTCAAAGCGATTGTTGAACAACTTAAAGCGCAAAACAGACCTGAGGTAGATTTACACCGCGAAGTGTATCGACCATGGGGCAGTTACGACTCCATCGACAACGGCGAGCGATATCAAGTAAAACGCATAAGCGTAAAACCCGGTGCTAAATTGTCAGTGCAAATGCATCATCATCGTGCCGAGCATTGGATTGTTGTGTCGGGCACCGCGCTGGTGACCAATGGTGATAAAGAAATCATGCTAACGGAAAACCAATCGACTTATATTCCTGTGGGTGTCGTGCATGCCCTTAAAAATCCTGGGGTATTGCCGCTTGAGTTGATTGAAGTGCAGTCAGGTTCGTATTTGGGCGAAGATGATATTGTGAGATTTGAAGATTTGTATGGGCGTGTTTAGGGTCGGGGTTTTGTAGGGTCGAAATTCAATGTAGGTTCGGGATTCATTCCGAGGGTTTGATTTTTAATGAATTGGTTTGTTTTTTCGGAATGAATCCCGAACTTACAGGTTGGATAGCCTTTTCGGAATGAATCCCGAACCTACAATGTTGGAAATAATCTTTCTGTAGGATCGGGATTCATTCCGAGGTTTTCAACAAATTTTGTTTTTAAAGATTTGGTTTGTTTTTTCCGAATGAATCCGGAACCTACAGGTTGGGGTTTGTTGTGATTGGTTTTTAAAATGTTTTTTTGGAATAATGTTTATGTTTAAAACCACAGCTCTGTTAATAGATGTCTGTTTAATCACCCTAGTCAGTGCATTGGGGTTTTTAACATTCAGCAAAAGTTTAGGGTTTGCTAGGTATTCAAATTATGTTGAACGTCTACTAGGCGGCGACAAAGTGCTGCATGTATTGGCTGGTGGTATTTTGGTTTTATGTGCATTTCAAATTCAACGACACCTACTACCTCGAAGCACAATTAGAAAAATAATTAGCGCGAGTATATTTACTGTTTTCATTTTGATATTAGACGAATCATTACAAGTATTTAGCGTAACCCGAGTACAAAGCTGGTCTGATTTTATGTTTGGTTGTGTTGGGTTAATAAGCGCCATCGGATTGATAGGAATGATTGAGTTGGTTTTTTTAAAACGTAGTTAGGTTTTGTAAGGATGTTTTGTGGATTGGGATTTGATTTGGTTTTTCCGAACGATTTGGTTAGTTTTTTTCGGAACGATTGCACGCTCTCGGCTTTGGCATCCCTGCGTCGCTCTAACACCTAAGTCCATTTAGACGCGCACAATTCTAATTAGTCACATCCATGTGACGATGAATCCCGAACCTACAGATTTGGTTACCCTTTTCGGAACGATTGCACGTTCTCGGCTTTGGCATCCCTGCGTCGCTCTAACGCCTAAGTCCATTTAGGCACGCACAATTCTAATTAGTCACATCCATGTGACGATGAATCCCGAACCTACAGATTTGGATACCCTTTTCGGAACGATTGCACGCTCTCGGCTTTGGCATCCCTGCGTCGCTCTAACACCTAAGTCCATTTAGGCGCGCACAATTCTAATTAGTCACATCCATGTGACGATGAATCCCGAACCTACAGATTTGGATACCCTTTTCGGAATGAATCCCGAACCTACAGATTTGGATATTCGGGGTTGTAAAACGTTCTTAATTGTTGGATCTTAATTTATCGAACAATACTTTCATTTGGGATTTCGCAGAAGTCTGGTAACCTTGCCAGCTTGTAAGCTTGCTGTTTTGCTTTTTTATAATGTTATATGAAGCTTGTGAGTGGTATTAATTTAAATAATCAAACACTAATAATAAATCGAGGATACTTTTATGAAACTCTTACTCATTATTGCATTGAGTTTAACGTCTATTTTTTCGCAGGCTTATACTATTCGAGAAGGCGGCAGAACCATTGGCGCCGGCCAAGTGACTGAAATCATTTCTATTAAAGTGGGTGTCAGTGAAGATGACGTCGACACAGTGCTAACACTTTTAGGCAAAAAAGTAGGTGCGCAACTGGCCACTCACGAAGAATTAATTGTAGGCTCAATGTATTACACCACCAATTACAGCGGTGTAGATTGTCCTGAAAAAACTGACCCAACTCGTGATGATTGTACTTATTCAAATGATTTTTCTTCGATGGTGATTGATGCCAACGACGATAATTTAAAGTCGATCTTTTTAAATCAAACCATGAACGACATGATTGCTTCGGTTAATAATTATGTGTTTTACACGCAAATTAATTCTAAAACTCAATCAAATTTATTGCCTTTATTAAATGCGTTGTCTTATGAAGCATGGCAAGAAGTAGGTAAATACAACCCGATTGAGCAAGCATTTAAAAGCTTAGACACCTGCGTGCAATTTAGAGAAGATTATTTAGAGATTTTGGAAGCTAAACTTGAAACTAATTTTGTAGACAAAACAATAGCAAAAGAAATTTTGAAACTTAAGAAAAAAGCGTTAATAAAATCAGAACACGCAACCAAACGACACATTCAACGTCACCAACGTTTACAAAAAAACCAAGCGGATTCAGTGTTTAATTTAAGCAAAAAAATATTTGAACAAGTCAGCAATAAAACCAATATCGACATTAGCAAAATTGAAGAAATTGAAAAAACTGCCGCTGGTTTAATTACTCAATCATTAAATTCGGGTCAGAATATTTCAGTAACGGGTTTAGGTGATTATGCGGTCGCTTTTAATGTGGATATTTCTGTTACGCCTATCAAATCAGAAGTTAAAGACATTGCACAAGAAGCTACTATTGTGGATATTTCTGACGAGTCTATTACTTCACCAATAAGCTGGACGCCGTCTAGTAGCACACAAAATGCACTGAACAATAATCGTGGTGTGTGCCGTTATGGTAGTTGTTTTTGCCCACCTAGTTTTGAAGGCGCTAAAGTAAATAACAATTCCAATTCCAATAAAAATAAAAACACAACCAGCGAGTGTAAAACTTTGATCGTTGAGCAAACGAGTAAAAGCATTTCAGCTTTAATTGAAAATGCCGCGTTTGATTTTGTTGATTACAATCAAAATAACGATGAGCAAGCAGGCAAACGCGTTCGTAAAGCAATGCAAGATTTAAAAAATTTAGCCCAAGACATTCGAGCGGAAGTAACAGGAATGAAAAATAAATAATGGGTTTTTAAAGATTTGGTTTGTTTTTCCGAATGAATCCGAAACCTACAGGTTGAGGGTTGAGGTATATTTTACATTGTAGGTTCGGGATTCATTCCGAGGTTTGGATTTTTAAAGATTTGGTTTGTTTTTCCGAATGAATCCGGAACCTACAGGTTGAGGTTTGAGGTATATTTTATATTGTAGGTTCGGGATTCATTCCGAGGTTTTCAACAAATTTTGTTTTTTACAGATTTGGTTTGTTTTTCCGAATGAATCCGGAACTTACAGGTTGAAATTCATTGTGAGGTTTGGATTTTTAAAGATTTGGTTTGTTTTTCCGAATGAATCCGGAACCTACAGATTTGGATTGCCTTTTCCGAATGAATCCGGAACTTACAGATTTGGATTGGCTTTTCGGAATGAATCCCGAACCTACAGATTTGGATTGCCTTTTCGGAATGAATCCCGAACCTACAGGTGTTTTTCGGAATGTTTTGGTTTTTTATTGGCTTGATGTTTTTTGGTTTTATTCTAAACTCAAAATTCATTTTAATGTTAAGGAAACATTATGCCGTGGGCAGATTTGAAAAAAGGACGTGTCTCATTAAATGGTCATATCTATTTTATTACGTTTAATACCTTCAACAGAATTCCCTACTTTGATAGTTTTTCAACTGCTGCTAAATTTTGCAGACAAATACAAATCAATGAAAACACAACTGATGCGCAATGGTTAACTTGGGTTTTGATGCCTGATCATTTTCATGGTTTGGTACAAATCAATAATCAATCATTAAACCAAGTGGTGAGTGATTTAAAAGGCAGAAGTGCTTTTTTAATTAATCAACATTTAGCAAGAACAGGACAGCTTTGGCAAAAACAATATTTTGAACGCGCCGTTAGAAAAGATGAAAACATCAAAAGCATTGCGCGTTATATAGTGGCAAACCCGTTAAGAAAAAAATTGGTGGACGATGTGAAATCGTATCCTTATTGGGATTCGAAATATTTGTGATGGGTTTATGGTTGGGGTTTTTATGAATTGGTTTGTTTTTTCGGAATGAATCCCGAACCTACAGGGTGATGTTTGTTTTTTCGGAACGATTGCATGCTCCAGGCACAATTCTAATTAGTCACATCCATGTGACGATGAATCCGGAACCTACAGGTTGAGGTATATTTTATATTGTAGGTTCGGGATTCATTTTGAGGTTTTGGTTTTTAAAGATTTGGTTTGTTTTTTCCGAATGAATCCGGAATTTACAGGTTGAGGTATATTTTATATTGTAGGTTCGGGATTCATTTTGAGGTTTTCAACAAATTTTGTTTTTAAAGATTTGGTTTGTTTTTCCGAACGATTGCACGCTCCAGGCACAATTCTAATTAGTCACATCCATGTGACGATGAATCCGGAACCTACAGGTTGGATAGCCTTTTCGGAATGAATCCCGAACTTACAGGTTGAGATTCATTCCGAGGGTTTGGTTTTTAAAGATTTGGTTTGTTTTTTCGGAATAAATCCCGAACCTACAGGTTGAGATTCATTGTGAGGTTTGGATTTTTAAAGATTTGGTTTGTTTTTTCCGAATGAATCCGGAACCTACAGATTTGGATACCCTTTTCGGAATGAATCCGGAACCTACAGATTTGGATACCCTTTTCCGAATGAATCCCGAACCTACAGGTGTTTTTCGGAATGTTTTGGTTTTTTATTGGCTTGATGTTTTTTGGTTTTATTCTAAACTCAAAATTCATTTTAATGTTAAGGAAACATTATGCCGTGGGCAGATTTGAAAAAAGGACGTGTCTCATTAAATGGTCATATCTATTTTATTACGTTTAATACCTTCAACAGAATTCCCTACTTTGATAGTTTTTCAACTGCTGCTAAATTTTGCAGACAGATACAAATCAATGAAAACACAACTGATGCGCAATGGTTAACTTGGGTTTTGATGCCTGATCATTTTCATGGTTTGGTACAATTCAATAATCAATCATTAAACCAAGTGGTGAGTGATTTAAAAGGCAGAAGTGCTTTTTTAATTAATCAACATTTAGCAAGAACAGGACAGCTTTGGCAAAAACAATATTTTGAACGAGCCGTTAGAAAAGATGAAAACATCAAAAGCATTGCGCGTTATATAGTGGCAAACCCGTTAAGAAAAAAATTGGTGGACGATGTGAAATCGTATCCGTATTGGGATTCGAAATATTTGTGATGGGTTTATGGTTGGGGTTTTTATGAATTGGTTTGTTTTTTCGGAACGAATCCGGAATTTACAGGATTTAGATTGTTTTTTCGGAATGAATCCCGAACCTACAGGGTGATGTTTGTTTTTTCGGAATGAATCCCGAACCTACAGATTTGGATTGCCTTTTCCGAACGAATCCGGAACCTACAGGGTGGTTTTTTTGTGTATATAAAGGTGATTATTGTTGTATTTTGTAAACTTCAATTACTCACCATGAGTCGATTACACGCTTTAAAACTCGCTATTTACTGCGCATTTGTTAATGACTTCTCAAAAGCTGGATATAAAGTA
Organism: Marinicellulosiphila megalodicopiae; assembly: GCF_045862395.1. Classification (NCBI taxonomy): domain Bacteria; kingdom Pseudomonadati; phylum Pseudomonadota; class Gammaproteobacteria; order Oceanospirillales; genus Marinicellulosiphila; species Marinicellulosiphila megalodicopiae. Next base: position 556,832 of record NZ_AP023087.1, on the reverse strand, counting down.
GAAAATCGTTGTTCATAAAAACAATAACAATAATAATAGGCGCACTATACACACTATACACACTACACACACTACATAAGCCATACAAAATCTTGTGATGGGCACATTTTGCTTAGCACAGTTAAAAACGGTATTTCATCTGGTCTGATTTAAGGGTACTTCACTTTGGTGTTGACTTAAATTTGCTATTGAGCACTTCAAATTTAGGGTTATTAACATGAATGTTAAAATATTAGTCACATCGATTACCTTAGTGATGCTCAGCACTTCAGGCTGTTTTGAATTAACTGACTCCCCTTCTGACACATCTAATTTAGAACAAACTCAAACCGATACTGGCAATGTTTCGACCCAGACTGAATCCAATCTTACGGATACGGATACACTCACCGATACGAATTCAAACTCTAGTGCCACTGAAACGGAGACTGAGACTGAAACTGAAACGGGGAATTCAAGCACACAAACTCAAACTCAAACCCAAACACAAACCGCGACCCAAATAGATAACCCAAACACATCGACTCAAACTGATGTTGTCACTCATTTTGATTTTTGTTTAGATCCATTGCAATCGGGCACTACTTACCAAATACATAGCATTGAAAACAATCTGGTTTGGGATGTATATGGCGTCAGCCCTTTTGCTGGCGCTGATATTATTGTGTGGGAAGATTTAAACGCAACGAATCAGCAATTTGTTGCCACTGATTTAGGGGACGATTTATGGCAGTTTACTGCTGTGCATTCCGATCTTGCGTTAACTATTCAAAGTAATGTTTCTGCTCGTGGTGGTATTTTTGAACAGGCCTTTACGACCCTTGGTTTTTATGTGCAGCGTGATCATGCCAATCAGCCTTGGCGAGTGATACCTGCCCATAGCGGATTAACGTTAACCCTTGAAAATTCTGAGCCGTTTTCTCCAATCACTCAACAAAACGAAGGGCATCTAGCCACTCAGCGCTGGGCGTTTAATCCAGTTGATCAAACCTGTGCAACCAGTGTCGGGACATTTAACCGCGATCAACTTGTTATTACGTCTGCTGTTGGCGAAAAAGTCTACATCCCTTATGCACCACTTGAGCCTGCCAACAGCAGCTGTGTTGATCCTATCCAAAATGGCATGTATTACCATATTGAAAACTTAAGTGCGGCTAAATCCATTGATATTGCAGCAGGTAACGACAACGACAACACCGACGCGCAGTTATGGGGATTCAATAACGGCGACCATCAAACCTTTATGTTTGAATCCGTAGGGCAAAACCAGTGGCGCATAAAAGTGCGTAACTCAGGTTTATATTTATCCGTGGCCCAGGATGCAAATGCAGACAACACGCAAGTTGTGGTTACGTTTATTCCATCTGCCTGGCGCATCGAACAAACTCACGCTGATGGTCCTGTCAAAATTGTCGACATCGGATCAGGGCGTGTACTTACTGCATTGGCAACTCATAGTGCCGCCGATTTAGTCGTTAGCCAAGACAGCGACACCCCATTACAACGATGGTTTATAAACGCAACCCAAACCCCTTGTTTTTTTACAGGTATGGATCAAGCAGGTGATTTACAACCTCTAAAATCCATGTCTAATTTGCTCTTAGAAGAGTACGACACCGGCTGGTGTGATGTATTTGGTGTGGTTGAAAGTGAATGGACTGGCTTTAATGGCAATGGCTACTCTAATACAACTAACGTGATTGATTCATATATTTCAATGAAAATTCACGTTAAAGAAGACACCACGGCAAACATAGCCATTCGTTATGCCAATGCCAGTACAGACAACCGCGCAGCGACGTTTTATGTAAATAACGAAGCACTAAGCGACCTTACGTTTAGTCAAACAGCTACTTGGGATGACTGGCAAATACTCGATGTACAGCTGTCATTATTTGCAGGCGAGAACAACATTGAGCTAAAAGCCACAGGCAACGGCGGATTACCTAATATAGACAATATGGAGTTTTCAGCAGGATTATATTCTCCATCGCCTTGTACTAATGACGCAGTACTTAAGTAAATGGAACGTTTAACTCGTGGCGTTAATTTATGCGGTTGAATCCTAAGCTTTTCGCCTTCTTAATTATGGTTTGTAGTCCGTTGTTACAAGCGCATTATTTTGAAGTAAACAGTAATATTCCTGATCAAAGCATTGTTAAAGAGGTTCCAAATTTTTGGCAGCTTAGTTTTTCTCAGCCTTCAAGATTATTAGAAGTCAGTTATCGCGACATAACCGAAGACTATCAAAGCAAGTGGACAAAAGTACGCTTTAAACGCTCACTGTTGATGAATGAATTACACACAGTCAATTTACCCACATTTAACAAAGGCATGGTGCAACTGAAATGGAAAGCGTTAAATTCTGATGGGCATTTAGATGAGATGATTATTGAATTTATTTATAGATGATTTTATTGATGGCTGAGTTTATTGATGGCTGATTTTATTTTAAAAAAAAGGCAGAGATTGAAAAATCTCTGCCTTTTTGTTTTGAACATTTAGTTACCATTTTAAATCGGTATACATAGCTTCTGCTTGCATTTCTAACGTTTTAAATCCACCAATTTTAATATTAATATCCAATTCATAATCGGTGATATACGCCTTTTGCTTGTAATAATCTAAATTATAATTAATTGAAAACCGATTAATTTTTGCTCCAAACACAGGTGAAAAAGAAAACGGCGCATTAATTTCAATTCGTGTGATTTTATTATCCATATTCACAAACACACGCCCCGTTAAATTTTTAGATGCGTCGTCATTAAAGTCACTAAACAACGGATCAAATGCATAAATCGTTTCATCTTCTTTGCTTTCAAAAATTTGTAATGTCGATACATTTAAGATCGATGACAACGGATCTTTTTCATTGTCCTCAATTTGTTTTTCGATTTTCTTTTTATAATTTTTGATGTCTTTTTTTGAAGGTGTTTGTCCATTAACGGATATTAATTTCCAATTTGGATCTGTATCGGGAGTAATTAACGCAACAGTTGTGGTTTTTTCATCGTCTTCAAATCGGGTTTCGGTTTCTTGGTACGGTACGTATATTGGATAAATCATCTGTTGCAATTGTGTTTTGATATTTTCTGTTGATGTGACATCACTTGTTGCGCTTGCTGTCATTGAGATTGTCATTAAGAGTGTTGTGGAGAGTGTTGTGGAGAGTGTCATTAAGCGTAACATGACCTTTAAAACAGAACTAAAAATAGGCACAGATAGTGATTTCGATTTATTAACAAGTCCAGCAACACTAGAAAAATAATGGAATAAACGATTCATGATATAACCTTAATTTTTTAAATGGATGGGCAGACCTGAAACAATTAAACATGCTTTGTCAGCCACTGCCGCTATTTTTTGATTTAATGTGCCCGCGTAATCTGCAAATTCTCTTGTGGATTTGTCCATTGGTAAAATGCCAAGCCCCACTTCGTTTGAGACCAGCACAATATTGGCTTTGTGGTTTTGAAGACAGTGCAATAGGTCATCAAAGCATTTATTTAAACTTGACTGAATTGGTTTAGACGGTGATTTGTTTTGAATGTCTGACTGCTGTGACAAATAATACATTTGGTTGTTCAACCACAACGTTAAACAGTCCACCAAAATAATACGATTAGAATGATTTAAAGTATTTAAAGTACTGGTTAATTCAACGGGGGATTCCAATAACTGCCAATGACTGGGTCTGCGTTTAGCATGAACATCGGCGCGTTGTTGCATGCCTTCGTCAAATAATTCAGCCGTAGCAATATAAGTGATTGTGGATTTTGGATATTGGGTTTCTAACAGGTTTATCTGCGCTTCTGCGTATTGAGATTTTCCAGAACGAGTGCCGCCTAAAATCAGTTGTAACATGGTTTATTTCATATATTTGTATAATTAGTTGATTATTTAAACAAATTTTACATAAAAAGTCCGTTTGTCGTTGACTTTAAGAGGATAAATGCCAAAATTGCACGCTAGAGCCGCGCCAATATTTGAGTGCGGTTTTTTTATCTAGAGCAGTTAACTGCAAAAGATCGGTTTAGTATCAAAATCGGTCCCATCAAACAGACAAACTACATTCTGTTTGGGCTTCATATTTAAAAGATATGGCCATAATCTAGCTTATCCGTTTCGACATTTATCACTTTTGATAACGTCGAAAAAAAATTGAACCTAAGTTTAGGCAGACCAAGTGAATGTCTGAGGTTGGTTAACGTGGTGTTATCTCTGATATGAGAAGGCGTTGAGCAATCCCGATTGACTGGTGCGGCATGGTGTTTTTACCGAAACGCTGTTGTCCTCCCAACCCCTATACGATAATTTTTTGGCAACTATATGAGCGAAAAAACTATTCAACCGGAGCTTTTCTCTGGTGGTGAACTTCTAATGAAAGCCCTATCTGATGAGGGTATTTCTGCCATTTATGGCTATCCTGGTGGATCTGTATTACATATTTATGATGCAATACATCGCCAAGAAAAAATCAAACATATTCTAGTACGTCACGAACAAGCCGCTACTCACATGGCAGACGGTTACGCACGTGCAACCGGTAAAGCAGGTGTCGTATTAGTAACCAGTGGCCCAGGGGCTACAAACGCTGTAACGGGTATCGCAACTGCTTATATGGATTCCATTCCTATGGTTGTGATTACAGGCCAAGTACCTAGTCATTTAATCGGTGGCGATGCGTTCCAAGAAACCGATATGATTGGTATTTCACGTCCTATTGTTAAGCACAATATCAGCGTGACCAATCCTAAAAATATTCCAGCGATCATTAAAAAAGCGTTCTACATTGCGCAAAGTGGTCGTCCAGGTCCGGTTGTGATCGACATTCCAAAAGACATGACTGCACCGAATGAAAAATTCCCTTATGAAATGCCAGACAAGATCAAAATGCGATCTTATAATCCGGTAACCAAAGGGCACTCAGGTCAAATCAAAAAAGCCGTTAACCTAATCATGAAAGCAAAACGCCCAGTTATTTATACAGGCGGCGGTGTGATTTTGGGCAAAGCGTCTGAAGAATTGATTGAACTTGCGCATTATTTAAACTACCCAGTAACCAACACGTTAATGGGATTAGGTGGATTTCCTGGTACTGACGAACAGTTCATTGGTATGTTAGGGATGCACGGATCTTACGAAGCAAACGAAACCATGCACAATTCGGATTTTATCCTAGCAATTGGCGCGCGTTTTGATGATCGTGTGACCAATGATCCTAAAAAATTCTGTCCAAACGCTAAGATTGTTCACATCGATATCGACCCTGCTTCTATCTCTAAAACAGTAGACGTAGACGTGCCGATTGTTGGCCCAGTAAAACCTGTTTTAAAAGACATGATTGCACTGATCAAAACCAGCAAAATTGAATTGGAAAAAGAAGCACACGCAGCGTGGTGGGAACAAATTAACCAATGGCGTAAACGTCATGGTGGTCGTTACCAAGGTGATGATCTTGAGTTGATTCATCCGCAAGCCGTTATTGAGATGATTTCAAAAGTCACGCAAGGCGATGCTTATGTCACCAGTGATGTGGGCCAGCACCAAATGTTTGCGGCGCAATATTACAAATTTAATAAACCGAATCGTTGGATCAACTCTGGCGGCTTAGGCACCATGGGTTTTGGTTTACCAGCAGCGATGGGCGTTAAATTAGAATTTCCAGACAAGCACGTAATTTGTGTAACAGGTGAAGGTTCAATTCAAATGAACATTCAAGAATTATCAACCTGTAAACAATACGGTTTAGGTGTTGTGATTTTATGTTTAAACAATGGCTACTTAGGCATGGTTAAACAATGGCAAGACATGAACTATGAATCACGTTATTCAAGCTCGTATATGGATTCATTACCAGACTTCATAAAACTTGCAGAAAGTTACGGTCATTGCGGAATACGCATCGAAAAAGCCAGCGAACTTGAAAGCAAATTGCGTGAAGCAATTGCAGTGAAAGACAAAGTGGTTTTTGTTGATGTCATGGTTAATAAAAAAGAACACGTTTACCCAATGCAAGTACCTATGGGCAAAATGAACGACATGTTTTTAAGCAAAACGGAGAGAACATAATATGCGTAGAATTATCTCTGTATTAATTGAAAATGAAGCCGGCGCCTTAGCGCGTTTGGTAGGTTTGTTTGCACAGCGTGGTTATAACATTGAATCGTTAACCGTAGCGCCAACAGAAGACGAAACCTTATCTCGCTTAACCTTAGTCACTGAAGGTGAAGAGCGAATGATCGAACAAGTAACGAAACAATTAAACAAATTAATTGAAGTCGTAAAATTGGTCGATCTATCAGAAGGCGCGTGTATTGAGCGCGAACTAATGATGATAAAAGTACGCGCGTCTGGCAGCCAACGTGAAGAGCTTAAACGCACAGCGGATATTTTCCGTGGACAAATCATCGACGTTACCGCTATGACTTACACCATTCAATTGGTAGGCACGAGCGACAAGTTAGATGCGTTCATTGAAGCGATTTCTGGTACGGCAATTTTAGAAGTGGTTCGTACTGGTGTATCAGGTATTTCAAGAGGCGAAAAAGTACTAACGGTTTAATTGTTATGTGCATTTCAAAAAAGCTGATAGATGAAAATCTATCGGCTTTTTTATTGAAAAATAAAAATAGGCTATTAATAAAATGTTGCACTCAATAAAAGCAAAACTATTTAAAAAATATGACTTACCAAAAAAACCGCTCCCACAATACTGGCAAGATGTAATGACATTGGTAGATCAACAAAAAGTCAAAGAAATTGCAGATTTATATGCAAATTCACATTACCAGTCGCGTTTAAATATTTTAAAAACCTTAACGGACATGGAAGACTTTAATCAGTTTGAAGATTATTGCGAACAACATTTAGAGTGCAGTGCACACAAAAATATCTATCATTTGTTTTTAATTAAAACCTACCAAGCACAACTTGATCGCGCCAAAGTGTCCAAAAAGAAAGAACACAAATTGCATGACACTAACTACTATTCAAAACGTGTTCAAGATTGTTTAAATACATTACTGCAAGTCAATCATTCTGATAAACACATCAACAAAACGTTAATTGAATACTCATTAAACGATCAATTACCTTCACTTGATATAGAGCAATGTTACTTACATGGCATTGAGCTTGAAGGCAGCAATCTGCCTTTAAATATATTAATGTTAAAAACAAAACACTGTGATCAACTAATAGACTTTGCCAACCAAATCATTAAAAGCGATATAAGCAGTCAACAGCCTGAAAATTTAGCATTAATCGGCGTGACTCATTACGAAACCTATCGTGGATTATTATTGAACAATAAACTTCCTCAGGCTGTTAATTATTTCAAAACCGATTCAATAAAAAATGAAATCATCGAAACCTGCGAGCGCTTTTTAAATACAGCCACCCTAAACGAAAACACATCCATCAGTGCGAACAGTTTTTTATATTTTGCACTGTTATACCAAAATAAATCTCTTGTGAAAGCATTATTAACTTTTAGCGATTTGTACGTAGATTTTGATCATAATCCATGGTGCTATGAAACGAACCATTTAGAAAGTTATAATAAATTACGTTTTTTTTCTGGCATTTAGTTTGGGGATTCTTAAGAATAAATCCCGATCCTGTAGGTTCGGGATTCGTTGCGAAAAGGCTATCCACATCCTGTAGGTTCGGGATTTATTGCGCAAAAAACTAACCCAATCATTTAAAAAACCAAATTTGTTGAAAACCTCGGAATGAATCCCGAACCTACAATGTTGAAAATATCGGAATGAATCCCGAACCTACAATGTTGAAAATATCGGAATGAATCCCGACCCTACAATGTTGGAAATAATCTTTCTGTAGGTTCGGGATTTATTCCGAAAAAACTATCAAAATCATTTTAAAACAAAATTTATAAAAATCTCACAATATTAAAGGTTGGGAAAATCGTCATTTGATTTATTGATTCGGACTTATTGATTCGGAATTGTCGCTACAGTTGTTCTGTCGCGCCAAGCTGTTGATCTATGTTTTTAATTTTCTTTAGGGTATTTCTATTTCTTTTTTAAATATTCAAATCAAAAAACCGCTGGACGAGTGGTCGTCACAGCGGTTTTTTATTGTTTGAATAATTACGTTTTATGTTTAATTTAATACTCTTTAATCACATCCCAAAATAAATCTCCAGTGTAACTTGGATAACCATGTTGGGTTGGTGGGTTACCGTATGATGCGCTATGAGCACAATAGGTCACTTCACCGCCTGCATCACAACCTTGGTAAGCGACGCAATCTGCTCTGCCTGGTACGGGTAATGTTTGTGCACTGCAATGATTAATTTCTCTGTACATGTCTACCATTAATTTACCGTTGGTGCCGCCTACTAACGTATCGTTTGGATTATGTAACACAATCGCTTTTACGTTACCTGTGCAGTTTCGTTGACCTGCATTAAGCGGGTATCCATTTACATTTTTTGTATTTACTGGTGCTATGGCTGTGATTTTATCACCGTGTTCACAGCCAACCATTCCTGAAAAATCGCCGCCACTTGAATAGCCTGTTAAAAATACTGCTGCTTTGTTTACACACAATTCATTGGTCAGTTTGTTATACAATGGCTCAAACATTTGGAAATCATTTCCATTCCAACCGCCTTGTATATTAATTGCTTTAGGATAAACAAAGATTGCTTTTGATTTTGCATCCGCACTGAAATTGGCGCCGTTTTCGCCCCATGTAACGCCACTACCACCTGATGGATGATGCACAAATACTAAACTGTATGGCGTATTATTATTGTAATTTGCAGGCAACGTTGCGTAGTAAGCATTACCTTGACTGCCGATGCTGATCGGATTATTTACACTGCCTAAATTTGCCGCATTTTTACCACAGCCTAAACTTGGGGTTGTTTGTCCGGGCACAATAATTTCAGGACACAGAGCATCGGTTATGCCATCACCTTTAATAATTAGCTTATCAATATTGGCCAAACCTTCAGCTGAATTAGATTTAAAAGTTATGATATTTTCACCCGCTTCTAAGGCGACTTTTATGCCTTCATTTGACCAAACACTCCAGCTTGATGTTGGCTCTAAAGTAACTAATTGCTCGCCTTTTTCGTTAACGCTTAATAGCCCTGAACGCGCCACTGTGCCACCGTTTGCAAAACGGGTGTCTAATTCATACACACCTGCTTGAGTCACATTAATATGCCAAACCACCGATGCACCTAATTCATTATCGACATTTATAAAACCCGATCCTGTATACCCGTCATGATCTAAATCAACACTGCCGTTTAATACACACATGCTTTGGCTGTCTTCGTCTAATTCAAATAAATCAATACCAACTGATGATGTTGAATTGATATTAAATTCTAAATAATCCAAGTTTGCGACATAGCCTTCAGCGTCTTGTATGCCAATTACATATACATCATGATTGCCCGTTGCATTGATTAATAAATCCGCTGATTTATCTACATACACCGACCATTCTCCTGTGACATCAGCTTTCAACAATGCTAATAATGGACCGTTTAATTCATCCATTCTAATTTCTATAAATGCGTTTTCAAGTGGGGTGGCGTAATTAATATGTATGGATTTTATGTCAGTTAAATTAACCGATTCGTATAATAAATAATTGCCGCCATTAAAATATCCAACTACGGTATCTCCATCAACTAACTGGACATCCATATCGGTATTGCTAAATGTTTCGGCTTCAACTTTGAAACTTGTGATAGGTACCATCACTTCTTGAATAGTGATTGTCTTGGTCGTGAATACTGTATGCTCATTGTCAGTCACAGTTAATTCCACCTCATACGGACCTGGAGCAAATGTAATAACTGGATTTTCCTGCGTACTGGTTTGCCCGTTTTTAAAATCCCAGTTTAATGACAGTTGATCCATATCAGGATCCGTTGACGTATTCACAAAACTGACTTCAGTGCCATTAATTTCAAAAGTGAAATTAGCAGTTGGCGCATTGTTTTGGCTTTGCGTCTGTTCAATGATCACTGAACTGGTCGCACTTGATGTTCCATTAAAGTTATCAGACACCCATGCTTCTAATTCAAACGTTCCGCTGGTTGCAAATGTGTAATCTAAGTTTTGGTCCGTAGAAATTATCTGCCCAGCTAACATCCATTTTACTTCTATTGCATCATTATCTGCATCGTTTGTTGTGCTAATAATTTTTACATTTAAATTGTTAATCTCTGGTGTGCTAAGACTAATTGAAGGAATATTATTTTGAATATTAACCGATTGAGTTTTTACTTGAGAACTCACCGATTGATGCATTACCGTTAACTTAACTTCATGATTACCTGGCGCAAATGTATAAGTAGTATTTGGCATTGTGGTTGTAATGGGTTGCCCGTCCCCAAAATCCCAAACATAACTTAACGCTCCTGTATTTGGGTTAAGTGAGCCTGATGCATCGAAATGTTTTTCGCGATCACTGTCCCCTGCTGTCATAGTAAAACTTGCAACGGGTTTTTGAATGGCCGAGCCTTGCTCTTGCACCGTAACTGTAGTTTGAATCTCATTTTCCAATCCAAACTGATCTGTCACAACGACTTTTACTAAGTAATCCCCTGCTTGAGAAAAATCATGATTAAACGCAGGTGCTGTGCCAACACTTTGATCATTGACAAACCACTCAACGGTTACTTGATCGCCATCAGAATCAGAAAATTCAATTTCCAATTCTGCATTTAATGCCTCTGTTTGAATATTTGAAATTGCAACTTGGGGGGCTTGGTTTGTAAGGGACAATGTATTTTGTACCAATGGCGACAATAAAGATCCATCAGAAACTTTTAAACTGACAATGTGCTCACCAGGAGAAAACTCATACACCAACGAACTGGTTTGGGTGGTTTTGGTTGAAGCATTTGAAAAACTCCAAATATACGTTAATGCATCGCCGTCAGGGTCATAAGAGGCTGCGGCATTTAATATTTTTTCACGGGTTGTTGCGCCGTTTTCAACATTAAAACTAGCAACCGGTGGATTGTTTGCAACCGGATTATTATCAACATCGGTTTCTGTTTCTGTTTTATTACTACATGACACCAGTGCCAAACATAAACCAGCAGTGATCAAACTTTTAATATGCATAGGGATTTCTCTTTTATTAAGCGCAAAAAAACCAACAATTAACAGAATGTGCGAAGTTTACACACCTAACTTAAACAATTAAGCCAGCCATGTGCGAGGATTTTTAAGCCAGTCATTCATGTTAAAACAGCTCAATATTAAACACCCCCAAAATATTATCAATATGTATATATAATGTATTTACAATGTTATGAGCTCGTTCTCAGTTACGATTGTTGCAGTCGTTATTTTTAGAAAATAAACGCGAAATTGTTACCATAATGTATTGTTTTCATGCATTTCAAATACAATGATCGCTCAATCAATTTATCTAAATGCAAAAAAAATGCACTTAACCGATTAGGAAAAGTGCATTTTTAAAGTCGTTGTATTTTTAATTAAACCCAACACTTTGCGCATAATTAATAATTTTTGTTCCATAACTGCCACCCCAACTGTATCCATTTCTACGCTCTTCAGAAATGTCCATGATGTCATAATAGGTTCCGCCATCACGGTCGCTGAAAAAGCCAACATTGGTTTGCAGGTTATAAAAGCGATACCACATTTTATCGCCAGATGACGCGACAATTTTTTCCTCAACCGCTTTGTCGTATTTATGATCTGCTAAGTAGGTGTTTGGCGAGCTAAACCAATCTACTGCAGCTTGAATCGAAGCTTGAATTTCTGGTGTCTGAGGTTGTGTCATTAAAAATGCAACGATCTCAGTAGATTCACTGCCACTTAAAGAAGCCAGTTCATAGGCTCTTGCATCTTTTGGCAAATAGTCCGTTGCACCATGTTGCGCGCACCAAACCGTTAACTTGCCATTTTGTTTCCATTGGGATTTTAAAATGTAATCCACCCCTTTATTAATAGCAATTTGCATCTGCGCTCGATCTGCATCGCTAAATACATCAGTATCAAATGGTGCGGTTTGCTTTACTGCATGATCCAGCACAGTTAACACGGCACTCATTGCGTTATCGTTATAGGTCACATGATCTGCATACCCACCTTTTAAAGGATAAAACTGTGGCCAACCGCCTGAGTCGTATTGCGCTTCCAATAAATAATCCATTGCTTTTCTTGCTGCATCTCGATACTTGGTATTGCCCCCGGTTTTATACACATTAGCCATAAAAGTCATTTCAGGCATCGTGGCGCCATTATCAATAGTAGAACCTACGCCACCGCCAACAGAGCCATTACCCACTGAATTGTAATCAATGTTTTTACCCCATCCGCCACTGTCATATTGATAGGTTAAAATGCGATCCGCTAAACTTTGATCCCACATAGTTGCATATTTATTAAATCGACTATGCACTGGGTTACCACTTTGAGATAAATACTCCCCTGTTGGAGTAGGTGGCACTTCAATTTCAGGACACTCAGCATCATTTAAACCATCACCGGTTAAACTTAGTTTATCGATATTGGCTAACCCGCCTGCTGTGGTTGCTTTAAAAGTAATAAGGTTGTTACCAGATTCAAGAGCCAGTTTTACGTTTTCTGTTGCCCAACTATCCCAAGCACCAGTTGCATCTAGTAAAACATATTGTTCGCCAGTTTGATTGACAGTTATTGTTCCTGAACGAGCCGTATCGCCACCATTGGCAAACCTTACCTGCGTGTCATAAACACCTACTTGAGTCACATTAATACTCCAAGATACGGTAGCACCAATGCTGTTATCTGTATTGATAAATTCATTACTAGATCCAGTTGCACCCGCGTGATTAGAATCTATAGTGCCATTTAAAACACATTGCCCAGTACTGTTTTCATCTAAATTAAATATCGAGTTACCTACTGAATTATTTGAATGAATATTAAATTCAAAGTAATCAAGGTTAGCGACATAGTCTTGTTCTTTTTGCACAGCAATGACATACAAATCATGAATACCCGTTGCATCAACTAACAAATCCATTGTTTTATCTGAATAATTTATCCATGTACCTGTGGAATCCATTTTGATTAAGGCAATTAAAAGCCCGTCTAGCCCATCGATTCTAATTTCTAAAAATCCAGTTTGTTCAACATCTGCCAAGTTTGCTGCGTAATTAACTGTCACAGATTGAATTTCAGTTAAATCAACATCGTCATAAACTAAATAATCGTCACCGTTAAAATATCCAACTGTTGTATTTGAATTTTCTAACATTACTGCTGCCGAATTATTGCTATAGGATTCTGCTTCTACTTTAAAAGCATTCACTGGAAGCACTATTTCGTTAATGACAATATTTTTTGAAATTGGAACAGTATGATCGTTATCAGAAACCGTTAATTGAACATTATATTCACCCGGCATAAAACTGATCACGGGGTTAGTTTGATCACTTGTTTGTCCATTTTTAAAATCCCAACTATATGTCAATGGGTCCATATCTGGATCGGTTGAGGTATTAGTAAAACTGACTTGGTTTTCATTAATTTCATAAGTGAAATTTGCAGTGGGAGCGGCGTTGTCTGGTTGACTAGTTGCAACTGTAACAGTTGTGTTTGTTTGATTTGTTTTACCAAATTCATCGGTAACCATTGCAATAATTTCAAACGTGCCATCTGTTGAAAATGTGTAATCCAAATTTTGTGAATTTGAAATTTCCTGACTGCCAAGCATCCATTTAACATCCAATGCATCGCTATCCGCATCATTTATTGTGGCATCAATTTTAACGTTAAGCGCTGTAATTATCGCAGTACTGAGATTGATAGTTGGTGCGTTGTTTTCAATAACAATAGATGCAGTAAATGCATTTGAGCTAACTGACTGATTCATTACAGTTAACAATACAGTAAATTCACCAGGTGCAAAAATATGAGAAATATTAGGCGCACTCGTTGTTTTAAAATCCCCGTCACCAAAGTTCCATATATAAGTTAAATCACTTCCATCTTCATCTTTAGACGCCGATGCATTAAATAATTTTTCACGATCATTTGCGCCAGCTGTTACAGAAAATTCAGCTGTAGGTTTTTGTGCAGTTGAGTTTTCATCTTGGACAGTAACAGAGGTTTGTGTTTCGTCTGTTTCTCCATATTGATCTGTCACTACCACTTTAATGGTGTACTGACCCGCTTGTGAAAAATCATAATTAAGTGTTTGAGAAGTTGCAACAGACTGATCATTTACAAACCATTCAACCGATACTTGATCACCATCTGAGTCTGAAAATTCAATCTCTAATTCAGCACTTAATGCCTGGGTTTGAATATTCGAAAATTGCACTTCAGGAGAAATATTTGTAATTGTCACACTTTTTTGAATTTTTTCAGAACTGCCTTTGCCATCGGTGATTGTTAAACCTACCGAATAGATGCCAGGTGCAAACGTATGAGTGATAGAGTTTGTTTCAGTGATTTGATTAGTGCCATCTCCAAAATCCCAAATATAACTTAATGCATCACCATCGGTATCAAATGAGTTGGCAGCATTTAACACTTTTTCTCGATCTGTTGTTCCGGTTTCAATAATAAAATTAGCAACAGGTAAATTATTTGAACTTGGATTTTTATCGTCTGTATTTGCAACAGGGTCACAGGCAACTAATGACATTGACGCAACTAGGGCCGAAAAAATAAATTTAGGCTCCGTTAAAATTATTTTTTTAAAGTACATAACACTTCTCTTTTTTAAAGTTACAAATAAGAATGATTCAGTACGAATTTAATCTCCTAAAAACAAAGGATTACAACAAAAATCAAAAAATTCCATGCCGCAGTTAAGGTAACACCCATTATGCATTGTTAAGAATTTTTACATCTATACGTCATTCTATTTTCAATAATCACAGATATTAAATGTTACCCATATTTATTCAATATGTTTTTTATTGTAACCCAATTGTTATGAGGTGAGTCTCATTTAAAAGAACGGGGACTAAGCAAGAATGATGATAATTGAGTGTTAATTCCATTTTAAGCTTTGTTTTATAGCTTTGTTTTATAGCTTTGTTTTATAGCTTTGTTTTAGAGCTTTGTATTATAGCTGCCTAACAATCCTTGTTTGAAAGTGTATCGCTCTGAACCCTACATTTTAAACTTTCTTTTTTGATATATTGAGGTTAATAAGCCGTATTGATGCTCCCTTATTTGATAAGAGTTAAATGGGCTATTTTGTAATGACTCTCATTTTAATTACTATATAATTCCCGCATTATTTTGGAGACTATCAACATGATTGAAAAAAGATTTGAACGTTTAATTTATGCCTGTCGTTGGGTTTTAGCCCCTATTTACTTAGGATTAACGGTAGGTTTGTTGTTATTGGGGGTTAAATTCTTTCAAGAAGCCTATCATTTTTCACTGCATTTGCTTGATGATTCGGAAAACCAATTAATTTTAAATATCCTTTCAATGGTAGATATGGCATTAGTGGGTGGATTAATTGTGATGGTCATGTTTTCTGGCTATGAAAACTTTGTATCCAGTTTAGATATTGACGAAGGCACTGAAAAACTAAATTGGCTAGGCACATTAGACGCAGGCAGCTTAAAGCAAAAAGTCGCAGCATCGATTGTGGCTATCTCGTCGATTCACCTTTTAAAAACATTCATGAAAATAGCGGAATCCCCAACTGAAGATATCACAATTTATCAAACCCAAGCGATGTGGTTAGTATTAATTCATATTACCTTTGTTGTTTCGGCCCTTGGTATGGCTTGGGTAGACAGAATCAATAAACATTGATTGTTTATAACTAGTTAGCTTACGTACAAAATGACGCAGATCAGCATTAAAATAGAATTGTCGTGATTTAATTTGAATCATAAAAAAAGCCCAACAAACTCAATTTGCTGGGCTTTTTTTATGATTACATTCAATTATTTTAATATTGTCGCCAAACTGCCTGCGCCGCCATAATTTGTAATTTCTCCATTTACTTTTAATGCTTCAGCTACTGTATTTAACAGGTTGTCTTTGGTTGCCCCTGCTACGTAACGTCCACCATTCATATGCTTACCACTTGCTAAAGTAAATGGCATATTTACGCCATCATGGGCATCACCATTACCCATATCGGTAACTTGTAGGACAATGGTTGAGTCTAATAGGCTGCCACCATCTGAACGTGCTGGATCGGTTGTGTCTTTTAGACTTTTAATTAAATACGCTAAGCGTTCAGTATGATATTTACGGAATAAATGATACTTAGGTTTACCCTCTGCAATATCACCATGAATACTGTCATGATAACTGCCGTTATGACCTGAATCAGCCGCTAAATGCTCGGCTTGATGCGTGCCCATTTGCAAACATGCAAAGTTAGTCATATTACAACGGAACGCTTCAGTGATTAGATCACTGTGTAAATCGGTCATCTTTGTGAAATTATTGGTTAATGGATCAGTATATGGCGCCCAAGTCGATGCAAAATCATCACAACCTGCAATCGGCTCTGGGGTTAATCGAATTTCCAAAGCATTAATTGCCGCTTCATGCTCTTCTAAGCGTTTACGCTCAAATGAACCGAGCTTGCTTTTGATTGCTGCAATTTCGGCACGATTACGATCCAGCACATTTTTGGCAGCTTGTAATGCAGGCCCTTCAGGTGCTGTGCCGCCAAATAATCGCTCAAACACCGATTGTGGGTTTTCAACAAACGATTGGCTGTAACTCATCAAACCTTGACCGGTATTACATTCCACACCGGTTCGAATAATACTAAATGGGCTTGCGCCGCCAAGTGCGTTTTCAAGTTCAATATCGATTGTTTGACCAGAATCTCCACCCATTGCACCCGTTGTATTACCATGACCAAAGGTCGTAGAAGTACAATCTGAAAACAAGACGACGTTTTCTTTTACGCTTTCAAGTGGCGATGCCGTAGAGCCAAGTACGCCATTATTAAAGGTGTAAGACCCTGGTGGCGCACCATCAGGAATATACACAAAAATTGCTCGTGAAATACCCGTATCGGCAGCTAATCCTGCTCGGCTGTACATTAAACCCAAACCAAATGGCAGGGTTCTTAATGCTTGCATTGAAATTCCAGATGCGGCTACCGTTTTAAATAATTTACGACGCTGTACATCTTGAGGTGTTTTTAATAGTTTTTTCATGTTATTTACCTTTATCCAGTCGTATTCTTAACGGTTACGTTCTTTTCTGAAACGTACAATGTCTGACAAGCCAAGTTGTTTTAATGCATCACGCGGGTTATCACTTTGACCCATAGCCTCTTGCATGTCTCTAATGACACAGCTGTATTCAGTGCGTTCATCATCCGTTAACACAATGGCAGATTTATCAGCATGATCAAACTCATCAGGACCAGTTGCCATTACAAATCGGAATGTCATTTCATTTAAACAGGCTCTTGTTACATCTTCAGCAGCTAAAACTGCACCTAACTCTTTCACACCTTGGAATTCACGACGATCATCATTTGCGTAAATGTTGTCGATGCCATAAAGCGCTGAGTTGTGCCATTCAATTGATGCATCATGCCCTTGATAGTTAACGGATAAATCATTGGCATATTGAGTACGCGGCAAACCAACTGCGTCGTAATCTTCCATACCTACACCTAATGGATTAATCATGTATTTATGGCAGGTCAAACACTCAGGAACGTTTGTATTAATATAGTCCAAATGCGACTGGCGAATTTTACCATCTGGGTTTTGAGCTTTCACATCAATCACAACCTGTGCTTGTTCTTCACGAACAGCATCTAAAGATACATCCGTTGGGAAAGGAGGCATATGCTGACACATTGCACGCTCACGTACTTTAACGGCACGTTTAATTAAATGTGACTCATCTGTTCTAGCCCAAGAAGATAAGAACGCACCAGAGGTTAAGATGCCGCCACGATCAGGGGATTGTACTTTTACAAAGTCATTTCCAGACACACCACCAATTCCGTAGAAATCCGCTAAAGCAGCATTCACAAAGGTGTAATTTGAATTAAATAAACTTGTAAAACCAGTTTCATTAAAAATCACATCAATGAAAATTTCACGCGCTTCTTGCGCCATGGCTTCACGTACTTCTTGATTGAAATCCGAATACAATACCGCGTCTTTACCCACTGTTAATACATTGTCAGTTAACAACCATTGATCCACAAATTTACCAATGTGTTGTTTTGCTTTGTCCATGGATAACAAACGTTCAATTTGCGCTTCGATTGCGGCATCGGTTGTGAAACCTGAATCCGCTGCGGTTAGTAGCTCAGCATCTGGCATTGTGCCTGTGTAGGTATAGGCTAAAAACGTTGCCATTTCATATGGGGTTAAAGCAAAGGCATCAGAGTCAATTTGCGGAATATCAAATTGCACTTGCTCAAATTCAGATATTGTAATTCCTGTGATAATCAAAGGTCGTGAGCCACTTTGAGGATGATTTTGCTGACCATTATCAACGTACAATGTTTGATTACCCGTTAATGTAACAGGTACCAATATTGACGTCATTTTTGGAGGAATACGACCTTCAAATAATACATCGCCATTTTGAATGCCTATTTTCACTAACGGCCAAGAATCACTCACCTCAATGTCGTTATAACCTGCAGAAACAGTACCTGTCGCACGTAATTGAACTTGCTCTCCACCTTGGAAGTTGTATGAAAATTGTTTACTCGAATAAATATCCAAAACGCCATCAGTTAATCCTAATGATTCAGGTGTAATACTATATGGAGTGCCAACAGGCTTATAAATTGGATCTGCATTTTCATTAAATTCAACAAATTCTGCCGGCGTCATACCCAATTCAGAACGGAATAAGAAATAAGGTGAAGTTAATAAAGCTCGAATAGCATATTCGATGCCGTCTGACTCTAATGCCTCATAAGCTTCGATTTCAGCAGCCGTTGCTGGGCGTCTAAATGCATAACGTAATGCACCTGACCAACCTTCGTCATAGCCTAAAATATTTTCATAATTGTTTGCAGCCGCGTCATCAATGATTTTATCTGCCATACCCACAAACGCATCTAAACGAGCGGAATCAAGTGACGTTTTTACTTGGTTAGAAAAATAATTCACTTTCGAATCGGCAGGTAAAGCACCACGGTCCACAACATAACCAAACATATCCATTATTGTGTTTGTATATTCGTTTACTGTTAATAAACGCATTTGACGCGGACCATACTTAATCGCATCGTCAGTTAAATCACAGGAAACACTTTTGTAAGTACGCTCCCAAGTCATCATGAAAGCTTCAATATCTGCAGCGCATTGAGTCGTACATTCGCCAACAGCATTTTTAGGCATTGTGTCTTCAATAACCGCGTAAGCATCCAATTGTTTATCTATATACGCATTGATCGGAATAGCTTCGTATAAACCAGCAACCCCAACCCCTTCCGTCTGATGACATGAAAAACATTTTTCGTTATATAAATCTTCACCGGAGGCGATATCACCAATCAATTCAACTTTTGTTGTGATATTAATTGAAATGTCATCAGAAAACTCACCATCAAATGCAACCAATTTCACTGTAAAATTGGAATCTGCAGCAAAGGTATGAGTCACTTTTTCACCCATCACAGAAGCAGAATCATCACCAAAATCCCATGTATAAGTTAAGGTATCACCATTTCGATCTGAGCTGCTTGACGCATCAAAGCTAAAGCTTAAATCAGACTGTTCAAATGTGAATTTTGCATTTGGAGCATAATTAATTAACCCGTTTTCATCCACGCCTAATGCCGCAGACATTAAATCAATTAAGTCAGTCCATAATTGCTCATTAGCAGTTTGTGTGGCTTCAACCATTGAGAATTTAATACCGTGCACGTCACCATTGCCATCAATTGGATTAGTACGGTTAATTAATCCGCCATTTTCTAACCAGGTAGTTAAACCCGCTTCAGCACTTTGCACTGTTAAAGAATCATCAGATGAACTGAAATTTAAATTGCCATGAGCGGCTGTATTATCAGAGTAATGACATAATGAACACGCAAAGTTAAACCCTTCTTCGTTTGTAATAAACGCTGAAATGGCTTGTTCTATTAATGATTGATAATCGGTTTGTGTATTGGTATCAGTATTGGTATTGGTATTGGTATCAGTTTCAGTTTCAGTTTCAGTTTCAGTTTCAGAAGAGGTTTGCGTTTCAGTATTTGTACCAGATCCATTACCAATATTTTCGACCTTTACATCATAATTTAAGGAAATATTGCCAACTTTATTATTTTGATCTGAAATCACAACAGATACTTTATAATCACCGTTTGCAGTAAATTCGTGAGTTAACCTACCTGAACTTGAAGTTTCAACCACTTTTCCATCAACAATCCACATATAAATAGGTGCAACAGAACCTGTAGTTTTCACACTGTCAGAAGCGTCAATCATAACGTTACCCTCTGACATCATAATAGGGTCACTCTTATTGCCCGACAAACTCATAGAGTCTGAACTAGACAATGGCGTAGGTGCTGGGTCACAACTGATTGCTCCAAAAACAATCGCTATGGCGCAAACTAAAGTTTTAACATTCATATCAAAGCTCTCTTTACTCAAATGTATATTAATGTACCGCTATTGTATCTTTTTACCATCAAGTTAGTTAGTTTATTATTGTAATGATTAAATAGGTTAATAGTTAGATTGAGACACGGATCTCATAAACATAAAAAGAATATAGTTTACAAAATATAACTTTTTGAATTATTAGATTACAAGGTACTTATTCATACGGCTTTAAACCCATAATGGATTTCAGCTTTGATGCTGCGTTGAAGATTTGAGGGAAATTTAGGGAATATAAAGAGAGAATATAAAGTGGGTGTCATTTCAAGAAATGCAATTAGATAAGTGGGTTATTAGGAGGGTTATTGTTTTGTGAGCTGAGGATGCATTGAGAGTGCATTAAAGTCGAAAATCCGTTTAATAAATATTATTTATGCGTCCCTGCTTTAAACACTTTCAAATCCATCCAATATTTTTCAATTAATTCTTTGGCAAACAACAACGTTTATATTTTTTCTTACTACCACAGGGGCAGGCTGCATTTCTGGCCACAACGGTATCGCTATTAATATGCGATACGTCTTGTTGGTATATTTGGGTTAATGCTTCAAATAATTCCGGATGTTTTTGTTGTAACATTTTGGGTTGTTCAAAAAAATACTCTGATGCCACTGCAAAAAACTCAGCTCGATTCGTTGCACCGTAATCTCTAATATTACTTTTACCGTCGTCAATTTCCATAATTTTTGTATAAACTAAGTCAAACCAAGGAATTGAGTAAGAAAATTCTTTAAGTCGCTCTGGAAATCCATCGCACTGACCATCGGCCATATCAACTAAATGCACAAATTCATGAATTCCTACATTGTGTTTATCTTTATTATTTTTAAAACCCAAGTGTAAATGCGGCTTACTTAATACCAACTTACCAGACATCACACCAGTGCCAACCATGCCTGTAATACGAGAATCTGCTTTCCCAAATTGTAGATGCTCGTTAAATGATTACCTTAATAAAAATACTGATTTTAAATTAAAATAATGCCAATTTGGAAACCCCCAAACCGGAATAATTGCACTGGCTGCAACTAACAGTCGATCGTCTTGTGTGACATCTACTTGGTCACCCGCCTCAACATTGGTTGTATGCAAAAACAAATTAGCACGTTGCTCAAATATTAATTTATCTTGTTGATTTAATGTGCGATAAAACGAGACATGCCCGTTTAAATACTGCGACCACTGTGGCTGCCATTGAGGCAATACTGGTGCAGTTGTAACAAACAGATTTTTTATAAATTTAAAGATACTCATAATTTTCCATTGTTATTTTTCAAAACGCTTTTTGTTGATTTCCCGTTTCTTTTGAAGTTCTATTTCTCTATTTTTAGAAGGTGCTGAAGTTTGTAATTCATTTAAAAGTAATTGAGATATTCGTGTAATATCACGCACTGCTTGATCAAAAGCTGCTTGGTTGATTTCGGACGGTTTTGCAAACCCCGATACCTTTCGCACGTATTGTAACGCAGAAGCTTCTATTTCACCCAATGTGGCTGGAGGTTCGAAGTTAAATAACGGTTTGATATTACGACACATTGTGTTTTTCCCAATTCATATTACAAAAATCGACACCCTTACAATGCTGAATATCTTTTCTTATAAACCCCATTTTTTCATAAAACCCAATAGCGTTTAATGATGATCTTACAGTTAACTTCTTAAAGGATGTTTCACCTAAAAAATTTTTCCACATTGTTTTGGCTACCCCTTGTTTTTGATATTCTTGATTCACAAAAAAGTGATGCACATGTTGCTGATTGATTGCTAAATACCCCACCACTTTTTTGTTCACTTCACACACATAATGTAAAAATTGATTGTCATTTAAACGTTTAACAATTTGATTATAGGTCAATGAAGTACTCACCCACTGTGGCACATCATCCTTTGAAAAATGATGTATTTGTGAGTGGATCATATGCTTGATTGAATACACATCGTTTTTATTTGCAAGCCTTATATGTTTCATTATTCTCAACTTTCGTTTGAGTACCTTGTTTAAGCACCTTGTTTGAGTACCTTGTTTGAGTACCTTTAGCAATATTAAATTGATCTTAATATTTGCAACACACTGGTTTTAACCACTTTACGGGTAAATACATAACCTAGACAGGCAATAACTAATGCACCAAAAATTGGCGATACAAACCATAACGTAACATGTAATCCACCTGGTTTATTAAACAATAAATTTTGTAAAATATTAATTAATGCCTCACTTGTTATAATGGCTAATAAACCAGAAAGTAATCCTAATGCTAAAAACTCGACCCACAAACTGCCTAATATTATTTTTTTAGATGCACCAAACGCACGCATTATCGTCGCTTGATGTATACGCAAATCTAATGATGACTGCACTGCGGCAAGCAACACTAAAAACCCTGCAATTAAAACTAATAATAAAATAAATTCAATAGCCAAACTAACTTGCGAAATAATCGTTTGAATTTGTTTAATGCTGCCATCTAAATCAATTAACGTAAACGTTGGGTAGGTTTGCATTAATTCTACTAAGTTCACTTTTTTATTATTTGGCATATAAAAAGACGTTAAATACACAGCTCCAATACCTTCAAATATAGGCTGATTAAACAACGCGTAAAAATTAGGTTTCATTGACTGCCAATCGACTGTGCGAATACTTGACACAATGGCTTGTAATTCTATACCTGAAATTGAAAACAACATCGTGTCGCCCACCACTATACCCGCGCCGTCTGCCCAGTCTTTTTCTATAGAGACGAATAATTGACCGTCATTTTCAACTTCGTTAAACGCTTTTCCAGCAACAATTGTATTGGTGTCACTAAATTTCTGAGTCCAGCTTAAGTTTAATTCACGACTAAATTCACGACTTGGTTCGTCTTTAAATATTTCTTTTAATGTTTGATCATTTATTTGTATTACACGACCACGAATAATAGGAAACATTTCATTAGATTTAATATCATGGCGCTGCTGCCATTCTAAAAACCCCTGGGTTTCGTCTTCAAACATGTCGTACACAAAAAAGTTATCTGCATTTTTTGGTAAAGATTGTTGCCAATCTCCGATTAATGACGATCGAATTAATCCTGAGGTAAATAATAAGGTTAATACCAACGAAAACATCATTATTTGCAGGCTGTTGGCTAGGCGTTGTTGTACTAATTGATTTAACCCTAATGAAATTATATGAGGCAGTTTACCACTTAATGCTTGAATGCCTTTAATTAGCAACCAAACAATGACCCACAATACACAGGCAGTAATTAAAAATACCCCTAAAAACCCTGCACTTAAAATCAAGTTTTGGGTGAACATCCAAAGCAAACTGCACACAGCCAACATTGAAATACCTACACGCACATATAACGATAAGGACATAATTTGAATGTCACGTAATATTTGTAATGGAGAAATATTTTTAAGGTTATAAATAGCAGGAAATGCAAAGGCAAATAAACAAATTAATCCTGTTAATGCACCTTGAATAAATGGCAATGCAGAAGCGCCGGGTAAATTGCGTGGCAATACATCAGCTAAAATAGTAATAAACACTTGATGCACTACATAACCTAATACTAACGCTATACAGATTGTAACGGTTGCAATTATAGCTAATTGAATTAAATATAAATTGCTTATTTGATTTGGAGTTAAACCCAATGTTTTAAATAACGCGACACTTTGAATTTGTTGTTTAGCAAACCGGTTCGATGCCATAGCAATTGCAATGGCCGCTAACGCAACCACTAACGCCCCCATTAACATAAAAAAGTCAGTGGCTTGTTTTAGAGTGTCACTTACAGATTCTCCCGCGTTTTCGCCATCGCTTTTAATTTCACGCCATCTGTAATGCTCGTTTAGTTTTTCTTCTAATGCTTTTTCTAGTGCTTCTAATGCTTGATCGTCACCATTAATTAACCATTTATATCGAGCTCGAGAGCCTGGTTTTAATGCTTGAGTTTTAGGTACATCATCTAAATGAATTAATGTATTCCCACCTGATAAAATCGATAAATTATCATCAGGGGTAGAGTTTAAAATTTGGGTAAATTCAAAAACCGTTTCACCTATTTTTATGGTGTCACCAAGTTGCACGCGCAAACTGGCCATGACTCTTGAGGACAACCATACTTCGCCAGGATTAGGACCTTGGTTGACTAATGTGGTTTCACCAAAAGCATTTTGCGATACACCAATTTGACCACGTAGTGGATATTTATTATCTACCGCTTTAATATTGCTTAGCTCTAAAAAAGACGAATCTTGTGTTTGCACCATTGCGTTAAACTCAATGATGTTGCTGTATTTAAAATCACTACTTATTTGACTGGCCACGCCCTCCCAACTCTCATCAATAGGTTGTGAGCCTGACACTAACCGATCGGCAGCTAATAATTGATTACTTTGTTTGCTCATAGCTTGGGTAAATCGTTCTGCAAAAATCCCGATTGCACTGACACTTGCAACAGCAATTAACATTGCAAACAGCAAGACATTTAGCTGTCCATTTTTTAAATATTTATATAATAGATTAAACGCAAGGCGAACAATCATAATGCTTCACCCACTTTTACTTCGATTAATTCACCAGCGTTCATACTAAATTGTTTGTCACATCGATTAGCTAATTTTGGATCGTGTGTCACTAACACCAACGTTAAATTAAATTGTTCATTAAGTTCAAATAACAAGTCTGCGACGGTTTGACCTGTTTGACTGTCTAGATTACCTGTTGGCTCATCGGCAAACAATATTGGGGTTTGACATGCAAATGCACGAGCAATAGCAACTCGTTGCTGCTCGCCGCCAGATAACAGCTTAGGTGTGTGATGTACTCGATGTCCAAGCCCTACTTTTTCTAAAAATTCTAATGCTTTTGCTTTAGCGTTATCGACTTGTTTTAACTGTAGTGGTAATAACACATTTTCTAATGCGGTTAATGTGGGTAACAATTGAAAATTTTGAAAGATAAAACTGATGTAATCCTTACGAATCAGCGCGCGCCCCTCTTCGTTCATTTTGGAAATATTATTACCAAATATCTCAATATCACCTGAGCTTGCTTGATCTAAACCAGCCAATAAACCTAGTAATGTGGATTTACCTGAGCCAGACTGTCCAATTATGGCTATACTCTGACCCTCAGCTACTTCTAAAAAAGTGTCTTTTAGGATGGTCAAATCACCTTCAGAAGATGGCACAATTTGTTTTACATTTTTACAAGAGATTGCAATGCTCATGAAAGTTAATTACCTATTAGTTATCAGTTTAGTATTCACCCTGCTTATTAGCTCAATTGCGCAAGCAACCACAGACAGCGAAATAAAAATATTAGTGATGGGCGACTCACTTAGTGCCGGTTACGGCATTGAGGTCGACCAAGGTTGGGTAGAGCTTAGCAGAATTCAACTTAAACAAAGTCATCCAGAAGTCACACTTATTAACGCTAGTATTTCAGGTGAAACCGCAAAAGGTGGCAGTCGCCGCTTACCACTAATGATCAAAGTACATCAACCAGATATGTTAATTTTAGAATTAGGTGCTAATGATGGTTTACGTGGATATCCGGTCAACTCGATCACTTTAGAATTAAAAAAGATGATTGAGTACGCGTTAGAACAAAATATTGAAGTGGTATTAGTAGGGATTCAACTACCCCCTAATTTAGGGGACACCTATAACAATGCATTTAGTAATCAATACCCAGATCTTGCCAAACAATATGATTTGGCATTGGTGCCGTTTTTATTAGAGGGTGTTGTGTTTAATGATAAATGGATGCAAAACGACGGATTACATCCTAATGCATTGGGCCAACCGACATTACGGGACAATGTACTTGAAATTTTATTGCCGATTCTTGATGGTAAATTAAATTAGCTTTTTGGATGTTTGAAAACATTTAAAGTGAGCAACATTTTTTGAAGCTCACTTAACAATCATATTTAAGAAGCCAATATTGCGCTGACTACTTCTGTACCAGGCAACCCGCTATTAATCATTAAAGCAAGAATCCCCACAAATACAGCCACTGTTGCAAAATACCAAACCAACGAAAACAACATTCCGTATTTATCTAACGCCGGCATCGTTTGGCCTGCAAAACGTCTCCAACTGAATACTAAATCCAAAAATCCGATCGCTACAAAAAAGCATAAAAAATACCAGCCTGCCATCATAGCTAACACAAACCCCAAAGCAGAAATGGCCATTAATACCAGAAACCCCCAGTATTTCTTAAATGAAAACACAATGGCTTTTAAGACATGTCCACCATCAAGTGGGTAAATAGGTAATAAATTAAACAGATTAATCAATGCACTAAAGGTAGCAACTAACCCTATAAAATGATTTTGCGAGACCACAAACGCAATATAAAAAGCGACACTCATTACCAAACCAAATACTGGTCCCATCATTGATATAAACACTTCTTGCCAATTGCTTTTTGCTCGCTCTGATACCGCCATACCACCTACAAATGGCAAAAAGTAAAATCCTTTTGTTTTTAAGCCTGATTTTTTCATGGCAAATACATGGCCATATTCATGAAAAGCAATTACCGCTAACAGTACCAACGCAAACTGCCAGCTAAATAAAATACTGTACGCACCCGCAGATGCTGCAAGCAATGTCACTTTTACAACTTTAATGCTTTTAGAGAATTTTAAAATTAAACCTATCAATGGCGCACTTAACCATTTATTGGGCTCTTTGGTTTGTTTAAGTTGCTGCGGTTGTTGATCCAAAGGATCGATCATTTTTTGTTTGGTTTCATAAATCACCTGCCCAACTTGATTTAAAATATTCACACTTACCATGTGCTTAGTAATATCCATTTTAAAATTAAATTGAGACTCACCAATTTCATGCAAGTCTACCAAATAACTAAAAGAGTCATCCACTTTAGAAAGTTTTGAATCCAATACTGCTACATCATCAATGTATAACGTTGTATTTTCTGCAGCGTCATCAATACTTAATCGAATGATTTGACCATTATATTTCACTTTAAATAAATCCACTTTTTTTACCTTTACCTTTATCATCTTTAAATTGTGCACTGACTAAATTAAAGAGTTAGCTGCTCAACTGCATAACCTTTATTTTTAAACATATTCACTATTGAATCGTCACCCGTTAAATGCCCAACCCCAACTAAAACAAATTCTATTTCATCATCCATAAATTCATTTTCAAGCAATGGCATCCACGCATTGTTTCTATTTAGAATCAAGTTGTTATAAATTTCAGGAAACTCAGTTTTTAACTCAATGGAAATCAGCTCAAGTTCTGTTCCTTTTCTCCAGGCTGAGACCATTTCATTCATCATTGAACGTAAACGATGCATATCTTTAAATGTATAATTAATCAATTTATTAGGCTCATTCCCCATGCTTGCTAAAAACATTAATTGATCATCAAATGATTCTAAAAAGGATCGTTTTTTGCCAGCTGATTTCGCTTTATTATCATAATATGCATCTACACCCATCGGGGTAAATCCAAATTTTGTCATTTCAATTTGAGTCAATACTAATGACAAACCTGTTGCAGTCATCGTGTTTAAATTCTGAATTGGAATATTATTTTCAGCCGCATAACTTTCGATTAATTTGTAGTTTTGCGCAGTGAGTTTATCTTCAATGGTTTCATTTGAAGGCAAAACTAAAAGTTGAAGCATTTTAGCTTGGGATTCTGGTAGTTCAGCGTCATCAATATCTACTTCGAAAATAATTTCTTTAGCTTGGTTATATGCAATATCAAATGCTGCTGGCAATGGGTAGTCTAAATCGCGTAATAAATGAATAGTGCCTCCTAAAAATACGGTTTGTTGTTTTCCATTTATTTTTTTGGTTATTTTCCAAACACTTGTTTTTTCTATTTGTTTTTTTGAAGTATTATTTTCATTATTATTTTCATTATTATTTTCATTATTGATTACATTGTTGACTGCAGTAGTTTGAGATGCGTGACTATAAGCAGTTAGACAAATTAGTAGGCCTAACAGTATTGAGATGGATTTCATAAACGATTTTCCTTTGTGGTCGATATAAATAATTCAGTAAAGACTTAAAAAAGCATAACTTCCCTATTATGCCAGATTATTTACAGAACTAGTGAATATTAATCGTTAATTATTTCCCCCAGATTCTTGTGCATCAACGGTGTATGTCATCCATTTTTTAGTACTCCATCGCCAGACTGCAATAAACGCTCTTATTGTTTCATCAAACAAAGCGGCAATAAATATTCCGTAAATTCCCATATTTAATGTAATGGCTAAAATATAGGCTAAAGGTGCACCAATCACCCAAGTTAACGCTATAGCACTGAATGAATTAAAACGTGCATCGCCTGCACTTCTTAATGCACCGCCCACTACAATATTGGTTGCACGACCAGGTTCAGTTATGACTGAAAGTAAAAACAAAGTAAAACCTAATTTTAAAATTTCAGTGTTATCTGTATATAAATTTAAAATAAATGAATTAAATATAAAGAATACAAACGCAATAGTTGTTGATCCGATAATAGCAAGTCGTGCACCTTTAATTAAAGTTTGCTGAGCTAATTCATAATCTTTTCTACCGATTAATTGAGCAATCATTGTTTGTGTAGCCGTACCAAAGGCAAAGCTAATAGCCAAGCAAAACATAAATGTACTATAAGTATAATTACGCGTAGTTAATGCAATATCACCCACTTGGCTGACCACCCATAATAAATACACCATATAAAAATCAAACGATAATGGCTCTAAAGAAGAAGGCACTGCAATTTTTAAAATAGGTTTTGATAAACGCTTAAACTGTGACATTGCATATTTAAAAGGCAATTCAACATTAAGTTTAAAATGAAACACAAGCATTAATAAAACCAAACCTAATAATGATGAAATAATACTCATCATGGCAACACCATGCACAGCATAATCAGTATAAAAAACTACCCAAGCATTACCAATAATATTAAATACTGACACAATCCAATTAGCATAAGTATTATATTGTGGCTGTCCAAATAAATTTAACGTAGTTTGATAAACGGATCTAAACCCTAAAATTACAGCCAAAAATGTAATGTATTTCAAATAAACATTTGTATGTTGTTTGATGTCATCACTTAAATTAATTAATTCTGAAAATTGATCACCAAAAAACCAAAGCGCTGCGCCAATAATAAATGATACGAAAAAAACCAACATGGCATAAGTTACAATACTTGCTCTTGCATCTAAATCTTTATTGCCTCCCATACGCTGACCTGCAACAGCGCTACCTGCAACACTAATGCTTATTAAAATCATACTCGACATAAATAATAATGGCATCACCGCCCCTACACCTGCTGATGCATTGTCGGAGATTTGACTTAGAAAAAAAGTATCCGCAAGTGGGACACTTAACACGATCATTTGGTCAATGATCATAGGAAGGCTCATTCCCCAAATTCCTTTTTTAAGAACCTGGCTTTCAGTGGTGGGTTTTAACTTAGACATTTAGAAGAACTACAAAGAAATAATCCTTAATTATAGTGTTTAACTCATAAATAACACAGAACAATGTAGCTAATTGATGATTAAATTTATGCAATTTGTTGTAAAAAAGCAATCAAAATGTTGGTTGCTTTTTCATGTGATTTAATAACAACTTTATTTTAAATCATTCTCATTAAGAGCAAGAGCCATGCTCACCGCTCCTGGACCTAGATTTAATCCTGCTGTGACATTTGAAACGGTTTTATGTAATTCGATGTCATACTCCTTTGCTACATCAAATAACCGTCTAAATGCATTCGTTATTACAAGCTCATTTATTTCACCAGCATAACTGATCACGATTGTAGGCATCAGTAATTTATTATTTTTAATGCAATCTATTGCATAATCAAACATTTTTTCAATTGCATTTGTTCGATTGCGCACCTTTGCAACAGCTTGGTTTGTATTGTTATGGACACAAATTATTGGATGAATATCGAATGTTTTTGAAAGTACCGCCCCAAAAAAACTAACCGAGTCTACACCTTTTTTTAATGCTCGCTCACGAATATACGCCACATCTTTTGGAACACCATATCCGAAACAGTTTTCTGTAAATTCTCGTAATTGTTTAACGGTTTCAGTTTTTCCTAATTTTTGTTTTAATAATGAAATCGCTTTTAAAGTATACAAACCTTGGGCGGCAAACACCGTGCCCGTATTAATGATATCCATATCAAAGTTTTTGGTTTTGCCTGCTTTTAATCGAGCACTTTTGGAGCGTTCAATAATTTTTTGTGATGCCATTTGTGCATTTTTAAAAATTTCACTATTAGCATTTGAAACCGTCATCATAATTGCATAGTCATACTTGGTAACAATTTCATCTCTAAAAAAATCATAAATTTCTGAAACCGTTGGCGCGACCGATTGAGCATCTCGATTTTTTTCAATTAAAGATTTTCTATAAAAATCTAAGGCGGTATCATTTTTAGAATCGTCTTTAAAAATAGTGCCTTCGACATTAATATTAATATATAAAATTTTAATATTATATTTATCAAAAATTTCAGTTGGTAAATCACATGCCGCATCAACTATCAGTGCAAATTTCATAATTAATTCTCATTTAAAATTATTCTTTAAAAACAACCAAAATTAACGTTCATTTTTATTCTTGGTTTGGCTCAATAGGCATATACGGCCCATCTAATAATCCAGTTTGACCATTATTTACGGATCGATTATTCGCTTCATAAGAAAGTTGCTGAGTATTATCAACAAGCTGCCCAACAATTTGACCAAAAATAGCAGATATCATTGCAGATACGATAATCTCTAAAAAAGTATCTCCGCCTGCCACTGTATTAGACATACTGGCAACCGCATTTGATTGCCAAATTATTTCTTGGGTACGACTGTCAACTAAGGTTAGTTCAGAATTGACAACCGAGGTAGAGTCTAGCACCTGATACTTTTGTCCCCATCGATTAATTCGAATATACATAATTGCATCAGGATTTAAATGCTCAACGAGCTTTTCTACGGAGGCATTATTCATTTCAGCAGTAGTAGGTAAACCATTTTGCTTAAAATAATTATCAATAACCGCCACTGGAAAAACATAATAGCCTTTTTCTGCAACTGCTTTACTGATTGTGGACAAAAATACGTAAGGTGCATTTACTTCAACGGAATCATTCAATGGTGGAATAATTAAAATTGATTTAGGGCTACTTTTTTTAAAGGGTTCATCTAGAATATTTTTTCTTTCAGGCGTAGCACAACTTACCAACACAAATGCGACCAACACAAATGCGACCAACAACATCCAAACATGATTAATTTGCATCTTGATTGGCCTCGTTATTTTCATTTTTTGCTTCAGTTGCATCGGTTAATTGATCATCAGAATCTAGAGGTACGCCTGGAAAAGCACGAGAAATTAACCCATCGATCATCACCTGTGATTCAGGATAAAGTGTTTTTTCCATTTTTAAAGCTGCAACCGCGCCTTGCTCATCACCAACTTGGGCATACAACATACCTAAATGTGCATAAATTCCAGGTGCCATTTTTTTTTGCTGTTTTTGAGCGAAGCGAATATCTTTTGTGATTATTTCAATTTGTTTTACAGGTGTCGCTTTATCGGGTTTGACATACATGTCGTACAGTAACGACTCATAATTACCCCAGTGATATAAAGAGGATTGACTGGCACAACTGCTTAATAAAATACACAAGCCAATCATAATCGATTTAATCATCAATTTATTTATCCCATTTCCCATCGTCTAATGCTTCGACCATTTTATTAACGGCTTCGGTAATTGCAAAATTTAAAACTTTACCATTTAAGGTTGAATCGTAACTCGCTGTGCCGCCAAAACCTACAATTTCACGAGTGCTTAATTGATACTCGCCCGCACCTTGAACTGAATATACAATTTGGGATGTTAGTACATCGGACACAGTTAACGTTACATTTGCATAGGCGATTTGTTTTTTGCCTGATCCTAAAATTCCAAAAAATTGATGATCGCCTATTTCTTTTCGACCAAACTCAGTAACACTCCCTGAAATTGTATAACGTGCCCCTTTAATATTTTGAGTGACACCTAATAACTCAGCTTCTTGTTTTTGTCCTGCTAAGTCATCGCGATCCATCACATTAAAATAATTAGTTTGTTGCAAATGCGCTTTTAAAATAGTTTTTGCTTGATTGCCCATTTGATCATTATCACTTGAAAATAACCCGCTTTGGTAGTTTGAACGATTTTCAAATTTAGTTACAACTAGCGGTGTTTTTTCGCCTTGGTAATCCGACTGATACGTAGCAACAACAGGTGTATTAATTGCGCGATTTGATTGTGTAGCGCAACTTGACACCAATAATGATCCAACTGCGGTCGCAGTAAGTAAGTAAGCATTTACTTTTTTCATATAATATTCCTAAGTGGATGAAAAATTTAAAGTATTGTGACAACCCGATTCTATATGGTCAATGTTCTTTTGATTAATAAATGACAGTGGTTATACTGAGCACATATTTTTAAACAGCAAACCACTATGACTCATCAAATTTTAGTATTTAACAGCGGCAGTTCATCTTTTAAATTTTCACTATTTGAGCAAAATAATCCAGAGCCGATTTTAAATGGATTAGCCGAACAATTAGGTCAAACTCAAGCGTCCATTACTATTAAATATAAACAAAGTAAATTTAAGCACAACATTGCTAATGCCGACCATAAAACCGCGATTTTATTTTTATTGGATCAATTCAAAAAATTAGAAATAAATTTAGATCACATACACGCCATTGGCCATCGAGTGGTGCATGGTGGCGAGTATTTTTCAGACTCTGTGATAATTGACGATCAAGTGATTCATGCATTAGAAAATTGCAGTGCTTTAGCGCCTCTTCATAATCCTGCAAATATAGAAGGAATCAAGATTATGCAAAGTATATTTCAAGACACAAAACAAATTGCTGTGTTTGATACCGCATTTCATCAAAGCCTTCCTTCAAAAGCGTATTTATATGCACTGCCTTATCAATGGTACAAACAACAAGGTGTACGTCGCTATGGTTTTCATGGAACGTCTCATAAATACGTAGCACAACGTGCAAAAGAAATATTAAATTTAAATGACAATCATCAAATTATTACCGTGCATTTAGGTAATGGGTGCAGCGCAAGTGCAATTAAAGATTCAAAAAGTATCGATACAACAATGGGAATGACACCACTTGAAGGATTAGTAATGGGTACGCGCTGCGGCGATATTGATGCAAGTATTTTACAATTTATGCAGCAAAAAATGGGTTGGTCGCTAGATGAGATTACAAATAAATTAAATAAAGCCTCTGGATTATTAGGCTTGTCTGAGTTGAGTAATGATATGCGCACACTTGTTGAAGCAAAAGAAAAAGGACATGAACAAGCAGGTATTGCCATTGATGTATTTTGCTTTAAATTAGCCAAACAAATTATGGCATTGGCCACATCGTTAACCAGCATTGATGCACTTATTTTTACAGGTGGCATTGGAGAAAATTCAAGTTTTATTCGCTCCCAAGTTATTCAAAATTTAACATTACTAGGATTTAAAATAGATGAAACTTTAAATAAAAATCCTGATAAACAAACTGGCCGAATCAGCTCTGATCAATCCACGTTATGTATGGTGATTAACACAAATGAAGAATGGATGATTGCACAAGATTGCACTCGCCTTACTTCCACAACACTTTAAAGGAAATAACTATGAAAAGCATTTTTGTCGCACCCACATCATCATCTACAGGACTGACCTCCGTTTGTTTAGGTTTGGTTCGTGCATTAGATCAATTAGGTGTCTCGGTAGCATTTTGTAAGCCCATTGCTCAATTAACAGGCTCCAATAAAATCGATCAATCTACCTTTATTTTAAAACAAACTACGTCATTAAACCCTTGTGAACCTATTGCTTTAGATTATGCACAAAATCTTATGTCGCAAGGTAAAGAAGATCGTTTAATGGAAGAAATTGTCAGTATTTTTAGTGAATCATCTCATGGTGCTGATGTGGTAATCATTGAAGGTTTAGTGCCTGTAAATAATGAAAATTATATAGACCGATTAAACAGCGCCATTGCTAACACTTTAAATAGTGACGTTATTTTAGTAGCCGCAAAAAAATACAGAACCTATGCAGGATTAAATCAACGCATTGAAATGACGGCAAGTTTATTTGGTGGTGCATATTCTAAAAAATTACTAGGCTGTATCATCAATAAAATTGGCGCCCCTGAAGACGGTCAATTACAAGCAATGGATGACATCCAAGAAATTGATGAAAGCCAATTAACCTTAGATAATATTTCAAATCATTTATCAATTTTTAAGAAGAAAACCTTCCGTTGCTTAGGATTAATTTATTGGAATGCGGAATTAATTAGTCCACGAACCATTGATGTAAGTAACTATTTAAAAGCTTCAATTATTCATGCAGGTAACATACAAACTCAACGAGTCAATACAATCACTCTTGCCGCGCGAACCGTGCCTAATATTTTGCACACTTTATTACCAGGTACATTATTAGTCACACCTGGCGATCGTGAAGATATTTTACTAGCGGCATCGTTAGCAGTAGCTAATGGTGTTCCTTTGGCGGGGATATTATTTACTGGTGATTTATTACCAGAACAAAAACTTTTAGATTTATGTAAGATTGCTTTAGATAACGGACTTACAATTTTATCAACACCCTCAAATACATATGTCACGGCACAGATTTTAAATAAAATGCCAAGTGAAGTACCAAGTGATGATTTTGAAAGAATGGATTCTGTAATGGAATCAGTTGCAGATTCACTTGATGTAAACTGGATATCAGACCACAGTAAATTAACTGCAGATACCCGATTATCGCCTCCGGCATTTCGCTATGCATTAGTACAACGCGCTAAAGCAGCAAATAAACGCATCGTTCTTCCTGAAGGAGAAGAACCTAGAACCATTCAAGCAGCCTGTATTTGTGCACAAAAACAAATTGCACGATGCGTGTTACTTGGCAGAAAATCTGAAATTGAACGCATTGCTCAATCTCATGGATATGAAATAGATAACAATATTGAAATCATAAATCCTGAGGACATTCAAAAACAATACGTTGCCGGATTAGTTGAACGTCGAAAACACAAAGGTGTCACATCGCAAATGGCGGAAAGTTACCTTGAAGACAATGTTGTGTTAGGCACGATGATGCTTGCTCAAAATGAAGTAGACGGATTAGTTAGTGGCGCAATACATACAACTGCAAATACAATACGCCCCGCATTACAATTAATAAAAACCAAACCCGATGCTGCGTTAGTGTCATCCATATTTTTTATGTTATTACCAGAGCAAGTTTTAGTTTATGGCGATTGTGCTGTAAACCCTGATCCAACATCTGAAGAGCTTGCGGACATTGCAATTCAATCTGGTGATTCTGCTAGAGCATTTGGTATTGAACCTAAAATTGCGATGATCAGTTATTCAACTGGAAAATCAGGCACAGGCAGTGACGTAGAAAAAGTACGTGAAGCCACAAGAATTGCAAAAGAAAAACGACCAGATTTATTAATAGATGGTCCATTACAATATGACGCTGCAAGTGTTGCAAATGTTGCAAAAACAAAAGCTCCTGACAGTTTAGTAGCAGGCCAAGCCACTGTATTTATATTTCCAGATTTAAATACAGGAAATACCACCTATAAAGCTGTGCAGCGCTCTGCAAATTTAGTCAGTATTGGTCCAATGTTACAAGGTTTAAATAAACCAGTGAATGATTTAAGTCGAGGCGCATTAGTGGATGACATTGTGTACACAATCGCATTAACCGCGATTCAAGCGAATCCAATGTAATTAAACAAATTAACAAATTAACAAATTAACAAATTAACAAATTAACAAATTAACAAATATTAAGAGAAAAAAATGACAATCAATTGGCAACAAAAAGACAATATAATTATAGGCAGCTGCCCTGAAAAAACCGAATACCCAGTTAACGATGCAGTAGCTACCTGCATCGAACAGGCTGCTTCAATATTGGATAAAACTATTCAAGATGAATCTCAGTTTTTTTTACTGGAGTGGAATAAAACCAAATGCGAGTTAAGCATTGTGGTGACTGATACCAGTAAAACTAAAGATTCTGAATTTGCAGTCAAGTGTCATTTTGATGAGCTTGAAAAAATCATTACTTCTGAAAATGAAATTGAATGGATTGAAAACGTACAAGTTGCCGCAAGTAATTATTTAACAACCTGTCCTAATTTTTTAAAGTTTTCATTAATTGCTGTTTTTACCCACGAAGACAGAAATTACTGTAGATTATTATAACTTTATTGATTTTCGAGTGAACCTAATATGTATGCTGTCATTTTTAAAGCCAAAATAAATTCTCTAGATAAGCAATATACACAAATGGCTAAACAAATGCGGGATTTGGCTA
The DNA here is from genome assembly GCF_045862395.1 of Marinicellulosiphila megalodicopiae. NCBI lineage: Bacteria > Pseudomonadati > Pseudomonadota > Gammaproteobacteria > Oceanospirillales > Marinicellulosiphila > Marinicellulosiphila megalodicopiae. The sequence continues at coordinate 519,753 of NZ_AP023087.1, read as the reverse complement.
TCTCGCATTATGGCTGTACAGATTTTATAGCAACAACACAAGACGATAATGAAATTGCTGTTTCATACTGGCCGGATTTAGAAAGCATAAAAAAATGGAAGCAAGACTTTTCACATTTAAAAGCTCAAAAATTAGGCGCTGAGAAATGGTACAAACATTACGAAGTTGAAGTGGTAGAAATTTTACGCCACTATCAAAGTCTAGCTTAAAGGAAAAGTCTAGCTTAAAGGCAAAGTAGCTAGCTTTAAAGGCAAAGGGACTAGGTGGGTAAGTAATTTCACAAACCTTTTATTATAAGCATTGATTATTTATTTTAACCACTCAATGCAACTACACAGTATCGATTAACATTTTATTCACAATAGGTAAATTCATGAAAATTTTAGCATTTGCAGCAAGTAACTCTCGACAGTCCATCAACAAACAATTAATCGTTCACGCCACAAAAGTACTTAAAAATGAGATCATGCACAATGCTGATATTGAAATATTAGATCTAAATGATTTTGAAATGCCTATATTCAGTATTGATCGAGAAATACAATCGGGTATACCTCAATTGGCTCATGACTTTTTTGATAAAATCTCTCAATCTGATGCTATGATTATTTCTTTTGCTGAACACAATGGAAACTATAGCGCCGCTTATAAAAATATTTTTGACTGGGCATCTAGAATAAAAACACAGGACAATAAAAAAGTGTTTCAAAATAAACCCATGCTAATGCTAGCGACCTCACCAGGTAAAGGCGGAGCACGTAATGTGTTGAATATTGCAGTAACATCTGCCCCACACTTCCAAGGTATTGTAAAAGGAAGTATGTCCGTTGATCTGTTTTCACAAAAATTCGATTCTGAAAAAAAACAACTTAGTGACGAAACGCTAGCAACACAATTACGTGTCCTTTTAAATACACTCACTACAATTTAAAAGTATAAATTAAGAACAACCCTTAAATTATCATATTTTGGCGTGAATTGAATAGTTCACGTTTTTTAAGCAAGAATGGAAAAATTTAATCTCATTGCTTAACACTCAAATACTGTAATAAAAAAATTCTGATAAGTATCCTAAGCAAAATAACATGAAACACAGCTTGGTTAATTTAACCCTAATATTCACTGGGTTAATGAGTATCCATCACTCTTATTCCTCCACCTTTGAAATTCGTGGAGGGCCCAAGCCTGATAAAAACTCAAGATTTAAACATTAATTCTGAAAAATAAGAATCACTTACTCATCTTTTTAGCTGGTAGAGGATTTGAATTAAAAGAACAATCATTTTTAATTGAGTTTGAAGTAAATTTCATACCTGAGCCACCTGATTACTTCCCATATTTTGACCCCGATTATGTTGTACCTGCTTATTATGAAAGCGAGGGGCATATATTTACGCAAAGCATTTATTCAAAATTAACGCATTACATAATAAAGAATTAACTAAATGACTTTCATTGTTTTATGGACCTTCTGTTATTACCGTTCCAATTTACGAATACCATTATATTCAATAATTTGGGATGACAACGATGCATGAATCCAAAGAATATTGGAAAGTGTTTTGGGGAGTAAGTACACAATTAGACTTCAAACTTTTGTCGATTAAAAATTTATCAATCAATGCTACTGCTCGGCCACTTAATTATTATCAAGAATTCGGTTATAGTTTTGATGCTGGTTTGAAATTTAAATATTCTTATTAAATAACACATATAAAAAAACCGATTCAATTGAATCGGTTTTTTAATTATGTACAACCTTTATCTAGGGTAAGTCGTTAAGGTGGTTCTCACATAATCGTTTTTTATAATTTGTTTAAACGCATTCACCTCATCCAATGTTAACCCGTCTACCCCTTTATTTTCATAATACCGATCAAAGCTAAAGTCATCTTGATAGTCATTTAAAAATACATTTAATATAGTAGGCAGCGTAATTTCAGCTTGCACTTCTACTTTCAGTGCTGATTTTGCATTATCTAATTCTTCTAATGTAATCTCTTTATTGAAAAATTCATCCAACACTTCATCGAACATGCCATAGAACTCATCTTCATTTAAAACATCCGCTTGGAAATTCACATAGAAAAAGCCAAATGGCATAAATCGATCTTTAAAGGAATAAGTAGTTGAAGGACTATATATTAACCCACGTTTTTCACGCATTTCGTCAAATATATAAGTACCAAATAAATAATTAAATAGTTTCATTTGATCAATATTCTTATCCGACTTAACTAATGCTTTACTTGCAAAATACATAATAATATTGTCGTACTGAATTTCATTAAACCCGATATTAAAACGCCCTGGTTTTGGTAAAGGGATATTTTCAATTGGAGATTTTTTTAATAAATTTTTATCTTCATTTGTTTGAATATTAGCAAAGTATTTTTCACTTAATTCAATTGCATCTTGCTCACTTAACTCACCGGTTATTAAAAACGTAGGCTTCGCTTCTTTTGATACCAATACTTTTCGAAGTTTTTCAATATTTTCAACTGTTAATTGTTTTTGTGCATCATCAACCGTAATGGCTGAATAGTAGGGCGACGAGCCAAACAAATGCGTCACACGATTTTTTTCACTTAACCAACTAAAGCTTTGTTGTGATGATGTAAAGTTCTCCTTCAAACTATCAATCACTTCAATTGTTTTCGGTTGATCGATTATTGGTTCTGCTAGCATTCTATGCATGTAATCCCCTAGCACATTCAATTGGTCATGCTCTGCTAAACCATAAAAACTAGGCAACCCATGAAGACTAGATAATCCCATTTTGTTTTTTGAAAATTGCTGAGACATTTCATCAAAACTTAATCCTTTTAACCCCGTTACTATTTGAATATAACTATAATTTACTAAAGGAATTCTTAAATTTGGCTCTAAATCTACTTCACGAACATGAGTTGTAAATAACATATACGTTTGATTAGCATCATTGGGCTGGTAAATATAATTCACAGTAATACCATTTTTTAATGTCCAAGACTTTATAGGATGATCTAAAAACGCTGATTGAATATTGTTAATTGACAAATCTGATTTAACTTTGGTAGGAAGTGAATAAACATCTGTTTTTATTTCTTCTTTTTTAGTTAACTTCAATCCATGTTCTTGGAATTCTGTTTTTGCTTGCTCTTGCCATTTTTCAATTGTTGGCTGTCTTATTTTTGCACCTGAGTCAAATACAACTTGGGTTGAAGTGGAGCTACCAAACAAAGCTTTCATATTACTTTTAAGTATTTCTGGTGTAATGGTGTTCAAGTAAGTATCAATAATCACCAATGAATCTTCTATAGAATCAATTCGTTCCTCATTCATCAATGCATTTAAATATACACTGTACAAAAAATTAGATTTTTTGACAAAGGGTGATTTTAATTCAACCTCAATATCATTTAAAAATATCGTTTTAAATTCATTTATTTTTTCCTGTGAGAAACCGTCATTTATCAATTTAAGTTTATACTTTTCCAAAAACGAAACAGTATTTTCAAGTTGATCGGTAGCATCCACTTCACTTAACTCAATTGTTAAAGAAAGCAACTCTCCATACCCAAACTCAATATACTTAACGTATGACTCATTAAATGGCAAGTCATAATTTTTAATTAATGCATCAAGATCATCCTTTATTAACATCGTCAATAAATTATATTGTATTAATTCAAACTCTTTAATTTTACGATCCGAACTACTATTGAAAATATATTCTTGCGACACAAACACTTCATCGACATTAATTGCACTGTTATAAGTTGTGTTCCTTGGCTTTACGATTGGTTTTTCTTTTTTTAATTTTCCAGTTTTTTCTATGCCCGAAAATGATTTATTTATTTGTTTAACCATTTCTTCTGAATTAATATCACCAACCACCAACAACGTCATGTTTTGAGGATGATACCAATCATTATAAAAACGCGACACCGCTTCAACATTTATTTCAAGTAACGATTTTTTAGTGCCAATAGGCAGCCTTTTTAGATAGCGATTTTGTCGCCCAAAATAAAATTCATTTAAATAAGGGGAGACATCAACATGTGGATTACCGGATGTATTAAATTCATTTAACACAATCTCCTGGTCTAACTTCAAACCAACATCATCGATATTTAAATTGGTGGCAATATCACTCAAAAAATCCAGTGCATATTGTTCATCCCCTTGACGCACACTAGGCATATAAACCGTTTCATGAAATAATGTTAATGCATTGACGCTACCGCCTTTTTCAGCAAAAAACGTAAACGGATCATCCACTGCAGTTTGTGAGCGAAACATGGCATGCTCTAAAACATGAGCGTAACCACGCTGATCATCCTCTTCGTTGTAGCTGCCAGTATTTACGATCAGAGCAAAGTAGACTTTATCATCCCCCTCATCAACATTGGGTTTAATCACATAATTAAAACCGTTTTCGAATTGACCGTGGGCGAGACTTGGATCGTTGATTTCGTATGCATGGGACATAAATGTCATGAATATGAGTGTAAATATTAGAAAGTACTTCATTTTTATTCCTATTTTGAAGTTGATTTTGCATTTATTTGGAGTGATTATTTTATCAACCCTAAATAAATGATGTATCAAATTATACCGACACCATTTTGAATGTCATAATACTATTAGTCATTTAATGATATATGTATTTTTTGAGCGAGAGTTTTGATGTGGGTGATTTGAAGCAGGTAGTATGATATATGAGGCTAAGCGATTTGGTGTGAATATTTTTTAAGCAGATAAAAATAGAGTCTATTAAAGCATCAATAAAATACCCCCTGAAAAATTAAATTCCAGAGGGGCAATATTTATTTATTCAACAAAGTATAACCCTGCTCTTGCAACTCTTTATTCATATCCCCTTCGTATCGAACAGCAAACCAAGAATAACCAGTTTGATCTACCGCGCGATACCAATCATTTGTATATTCAACAATATAAGTAATTCTTGGGCCACTTGTAGTTTGCTCAGTTAAAATAAATCCCTCGGTAAACGTTATTTTGTATTCTTTATCAAAATAATAGTTATAGGCTTTTGTTTTTTCATAAATGTCAAAAGTTTCTAAATCAAAATCGGCTTCTCGTTGATGAGTGACATAAATAGTGGTTCTTATTCCGTTACTTTCTTTGTCTTTCCAAGTTGCGCTTATGTCTTTAACCTCTAAATTTGGAATGCGTTTTAAACTACCTGGTTTGTTTTTATCCGTTGAAATTAATTGATCGTTTTCATTTAATTTCATACCAAAGTCTTTATTTTGAGTGATTTGGCAATTTAAAATCACACTGTCTTGAGTTAACGACACATTAGAACAAATATTAGCCTGAGCATTTTCTGCTGCCGCTTTACTTAAAAATGTAAATTCGGTGTTATCATTATTTATTTTTAGAATATAAGAATAATCATCTGACACCCAAAAACCTAACACAGCATTATTTTCTTTTACATCTATTGCTTCTGGCTCTTTATTTTTTGAACAACCAATTATAAAAGTAACACTTAATATCAATACAGTTAATAATTTCATATTTTTCTCTTTAATGTTTTTGAATTTTGGCAGAATCATCTGTTATTAAATAACGAAAACACACCACAGCATTTTTTGTTTGCCCCTTTCCTTCAATAGGATATCGTATTGTTTCAAAGGTTTTACGTTGAGTTTCGTCAAATTCTTTTGAATGCACTTGCTGCATTGTCTCTAAGCATTGCTTAGTTAATTCGTAGGATTGTTCATCTTCAAACTGCCCTAGAATTTCTTTTTCTGCAAGGTTTAATGCTTGTTGATGCAATCGATTAATGACTGCGTATTGATACTGCGCATTTAACACCCAAGCTTGCATCGGCATTGAATCGATTAAACTACGGTAATAAACCTGCTCTTCTTTGAGTGTCTTACTATTATCAAGCATGTCTTTTGCTTGTGTTAATGCATTGGTGACGTGTTTTTTTTCATTTTTAGCAAAACTAAGTGTGACTTTTGCAAATTGACTGAATGCAAACACCGCAAATAATATTCCGACTAATCCGATTAACACTACAATGGTAGTGATAAAAAAATCCATCTGTTTACTAAATAGCATCATCAAAGCAAGCAATATAAAAAACGCACTTAACGTCGTGCCCAATGCCATTTTTATAAGTGAGGATTTTATTGTCGCAGCTGCGCTATCGGTCATATTTTTTCTCTTAAAAAAATCCCCAGTGATGAATCAATGAGGATTTTGTTTTATGCGTTTGTATTAAGCAACGCATTTTAGCATTAATAGGATGGTTCGCAATTTGCTGCGTCACACATTCAAGATATGATTGTGTGACGCAAAAACTACGATTGACCCATTTATTTATCGTTTAATCGTTTTATGCTTCACACGTTTCGGTCCAGTATCACCAACACGTTTGATCAAATCTTCTTGATATTCACTGAAGCTGCCTTCGAAGAAACACACATTGCCGTCATCTTCAAATGCTAAAGTATGCGTACACACTCTGTCTAAGAACCAACGGTCATGCGAGATAACAATGGCAGCACCTGGGAAAGCTAATACTGCTTCCTCTAGTGCACGTAATGTTTCTACGTCTAAGTCATTGGTTGGCTCATCCAGTAATAGTACGTTGCCGCCTTCTTTTAATAATTTTGCTAAGAATAAACGGTTACGCTCACCACCAGAAAGTTGTTTAACAAACTTCTGTTGATCGCTGCCTTTAAAGTTAAATCGGCTGATGTATGAACGACTTGATGTTTCATATGCGCCAACACGAATAAATTCTGCACCGTCTGAAATTTCATCAAATACAGTTGCATCATCGTTTAATTCACGCATTTGACCAACACATGCCAATTTAACCGTTTCACCGATATCGATGGTGCCGCTGTCTGGTTTTTCTTGGTCTAACAACATTTTAAATAATGTTGATTTACCCGCACCGTTACCACCGATGACACCCATAATTGCGCCTGGTGGCAATGTGAAGTTTAAATTTTCATACAATAATCGGCCGTCAAAAGATTTAGATAACCCTTCAACGCTGATGACTTTGTCACCCAATCTTGGTCCAGGTGGAATGTAAATTTCGTTGGTTTCGTTACGCTCTTGGAAAGACCCAGAATTCATTGCTTCAAATTGCTTCAAACGTGCTTTGGATTTTGACTGTCTGCCTTTTGCGCCTTGACGAACCCATTCAAGCTCAGCTTTGATAGCTTTGTCTTGCTTAGACTGTGTTTTCGACTCGTTTTGTAAGCGCGCTTCTTTTGCTTCTAAGAAACCCGAGTAGTTACCTTCATGAGGAATACCATGGCCACGATCCAGCTCTAAAATCCAACCGGCTACGTTATCTAAGAAATATCGATCATGGGTAATGGCGACTACGGTACCCGTAAAGTCATGTAAGAATCGCTCTAGCCATGCAACGGATTCAGCATCCAAATGGTTGGTTGGCTCATCTAATAACAACATTTCAGGCGCAGCTAACAGCAAACGACATAATGCAACACGACGGCGTTCACCACCAGATAGTACACCTACTTTTTGATCCCAAGGCGGAAGACGTAATGCGTCCGCTGCGATTTCCATTTTACGTTCAATATTGTGTGCATCGGCCGTTTCAATAAACGCTTCTAATTCGCCTTGGCGTTTAGCCAGTTTATCAAAATCAGCATCGGGTTCAGCGTAAGCTGCATACACGGCTTCTAAGTCAGTTTGAGCTGTCGTGATCGCTTCTAATGCTTCTTCGACAATTTCTTTAACTGTCTTGTTGTCGTCTAAATCAGGCTCTTGCGGTAAGTATCCGATTTTAAGACCCGGCTGTGGGCGCGCTTCACCGTTAATTTCGGTGTCTAGGCCAGCCATAATTTTTAGAAGTGTCGATTTACCTGAACCGTTTAAGCCCAAAACACCAATTTTAGCACCATGAAAAAACGAAAGAGATATATCTTTTAAGATTTCGCGCTTAGGCGGTACAACTTTACCGACGCGATTCATTGTATATACGTATTGAGCCAAGTGTAGAACCCTCTTTTTGTATGAATTGGATTGAAATTTGGGGGTTATTTTAGATGGGTGGGAGGTAGATAGCTAGTGTGTTGGGGTTTAGTTTTTGAAATGGGGTTTTGTGTGGGTTTACAAGGAGCTAATGGTTAGTTTTAAGTCACTGTATCCAAAAAGTTTACCGACACATTTGGAATAAAGCGCAAACACACTAAAAGGAATGTAAGTTGCCGGGTAATACATCAGCATTAACCAAGGTCTCTCGCTTTATTTCACATTATAAAATTATTAAAACAGTGTCGTTAAAAAGTCGTAAAAAAGCGTTCAACTATCTCCTAAACCATCACACGAAATCAAGTAAACAAATCCAATTTTAAATTCAACTCCAGCTGTTTGTTTAATTCACCACTTGGCAAATTGACAAATATTCCAACTAAACGAATGCTTCGTTCGGCCTTTCTATAAAATGCTTGCAGTAATAACTGTTTAAATAACCCTGTGGATAATTGATTGGCTTTTTGTTCAACACTTGTGGATTTAAAATCGTTAAATTTTAATTTCACCCCAAGCGTACAAATAGTTTGTTGAGATTTACTTTCCATTCTTTCGTTTAGTCGTAGCAATAAATTATCAAGACAGTCACAACACTGCTCATAAGTTGTGATGTCTTCTGCTAAGGTATGCTCCACGCCTATTGATTTTCGTTCTCGATTAAAACTTAAACCTCTATTGTCTATGCCATGACTTTTATGCCAAATGCTTAAGCCAAACTTGCCAAATTTATCAATCATAAAATTTAGGTTTTTTTCGCGAATATCAGCGCAGGTATGCAAGCCCATGTTGGCTAATTTTTCTTGAGTGACTTTACCCACCCCTGGTATTTTTTTAAGAGGTAAATTTAATACAAATCCATCTAGTTGATCAGGTGTTACTACACACTGTCCGTTTGGTTTGTTTTCATCACTTGCAATTTTGGCAATAAAACGAACAGGTGCCACGCCAGCAGATGCAGTCAGTCCTGTTTGTTTGAATATTTCAGCTCGAATGTCTTGGGCTATTAATGTGGCGCTGCCATTATGTAATGAGCAATCGGTGACATCTAAAAACGCTTCATCTACTGAAACGACTTCAACTTGATCAGTAAATGTGCGCAAAATTGACATAATTTGTGCCGATATGCGGCTGTACTCCTTCATACTGCCTGGCACCAATACAAGTTGTGGACACACTCGTAATGCATTGGCCGTTGCCATTGCCGAGTGTACTCCAAACGCCCTTGCAGGATAATTACAGGTAGCAATCACCCCACGGCGAAGCTTAGAGCCACCAATAGCCATGGGCACGTTTTTAAGTTCTGGGCGCTTTTGCATCTCGACAGCCGCAAAAAAACAGTCCATATCAATGTGAATGAATTTTTTCATATTACTGGTTATTTATACAGTTATACGAATTTTAGCCTAGTTTCAACCTAATGGATAGCCACCAAAAAAAAGCCCTGCTTTACTTAAAATCTTCAATATCAAACTCAGTAAAATCATTAATTACAACATGCTCATCACTTGTTGCTTGCCCATCTCTTAACAATTGACAGGTTTGCAAACCTGCTGATTTTGCTGCATCTAACTCTTGTAAAATATCACTTAAAAATAATACCTGTTCAGCAGCAATATTAATTTGTTTAATAATATTATTATAAGATTGTACTTCTTTTTTACCGCCCACTAATGTATCAAAATAGTCTTTAAATAAAGGCCGGATATCACCAAAGTCTGAATACTGAAACAACAATTGTTGTGCTTTTACCGAACCTGATGAATACACATATAACTCATAATCGTTTGATACTTGGTTTAAAAACTCCATCGCATCATTATATATGTGTCCAGTAAAATCACCTTTACTGTAACCTTCAAACCATACTAAACCTTGCAGTTGTTTTAAGGGCGTGATTTTTTGATCGTCTTCAATCCATTGTAATAATTGCGCAATCACAGCTTCTAAATCTAAATCTATTTCTAAATCAGCTTTTTCATTTTGCATGATGCGTTTGGTTTCATTTATTTGAATGGCGACTTCTTTTTGAGTTTGATTTTGACGAATAAAATCAGGCAGTTGTTTTTTTGCATAAGGAAACAAAATTTCTTTTACAAATGAAATGCGGGTAATCGTGCCTTCTATGTCGGTAATAATGGCTTTAATCATAATGCAGCTTCCAATTTAATGCGCTCAAGTTCGCAGGCAAATAAAAATTCTAACCCTTCTAAATGTTGTTTGGTTTGTGCTGGGTTTTGCCCAAATGCATATAAACCATGTCCACGAATTAAAATACCGTGTTGTAATTTATGCGATTGATTTGAAAAATAATCTCGCACCGTTTGCGCTAATCGATTCATGTCTTGGTCGTTATCAAATATTGCAATGCTAAGTGTGTCTTGGTGGCTGGTATAACCGGTTAAGGATTTTTGCATTTCGTATCCGCTCACACTAAACACATCGCCTTTTATATAACGCGACAACACTGTCGCTGCGACAGAATGCGTATGCAATACACAATGAGTGTCTAGGGATAATTCGTACAGTGCTAGATGCAGCGCCGTTTCTGCAGAGGGTTTACCGTTGCCATTTAAAATATCTCCAGCAGAATTAACGTTTAAAAAACACTTGTTGTTTAACGCACCTTTATCAAAACCGCTAGCAGTGACCACAAAGCAATCGTCCGCTCTAATCGAAAAATTACCGCCGGTTGCAGGCACCCAGCCTTTGGCGCCAATCCACTTGCCAAGGGCGATTAATTCAGAAATTGCTTGTTGAGTATTCATAACATTCATACAAAATAAAAAGGCGGGTATCTTACCATTATTGTTATACGGGACAAATAATAGGAGTTAATTTAATCAGGTAATAATAATGAGCAATGAGCGTTCTGTTAAAGCTGTCGTGTTTGTTGCGGTTATTTGAGTAGTTATTGGTGCAGTTATTGGTGCAGTTATTTGTGTAGTTATTGGTGTAGTGATAGAGGCGATTTAGATTGCAGTTAAGAAATCGGTTATAAAATTAAAACCAATGGCGCCGAAATATCAGCGCCACTATCAATTAGCTTTGCAACGCCATCTCGGCCATTTGCATGACACTTTCAAAAGACTTGGCACCTGCTATAAATAATCCGTTATGACAAAACGTAGCATCCTCTAATTGCGTCACTTGCTGTAATGCTTGATCAGACAATCCCGCCCACGGCGTAGGTAATGATTTACGATCTTCAAATGAGCCAAGCTCAACCGGCACAGTTTGAATACGCCATTGACCTTGAGACGGATACACCACATACAACGCATCTTTAGATAATGTATGCACGGTTGTTTTCCACGGCGTGTATTGCTCTAACACAATCACTCGAGGATCTTTTGCATTTTCAATGGCGCTGGCCACAATCGATTTTGCATTTACCCCACCACTTGCCGCTGCAATAAAACGCGATAATAATCGAGTTGCAAATTCAACAGCCTCGTTAAAACAACCATCGTAATCAGCCTGCTCTTGCCAAGTAGGATTAAACATAGAAATACTTTGACTCAAACTGATACCCGTAGAAACCCCTTCTACATGTCCACAATCTATCGCATCAATAGTAGACACTAAATTAGCATCAATGGAGGCAAACACATCCTGATTACCCTCACAGATCTGCAAGCCAAATTTTTTCCAGATCAACCCAAATGACGAATAAGGAATTCCGTTTTCACGCGCACCTGCTCCACCTCGCTGATGATGATCAAAACGATTACTGTCCTGGTCATATACGCCTCCCACATCCAACACAATATCGGCCTTGGCGATCACGTCTAAATCCCGTGTACGTACTAAATTAAAATCAGAATACACATGTTTAAGGGTGGCAACAGCAAACACATCATCTGCGTGAAAATTACCATTATGAGTAGCGACAGTTAAATCATTCATGAATAGGGTTCATTATAAAAGTTGAGTAACACCACAGATAAAGCGGCAAGAAAAATAAAGGGCGGATTTTATACTAAGGCATCAAACAACAACAGGTGTTCGATGAATTAATATTTGGGTAGATCATCACTCTTAAGGCTTAAAATGTAATAGGCCCGTTCTACAATCTAAAACTTTTTGCTCGCACTAATTTTCGATACTCTACTGGCGAACAATCAAATTGTTTTTTAAACAGCCTTGAAAAATAAGCTGGATCATCAAACCCAGTTTGATCGGCAATTTGCGCGGTGGACAAATTAGTTTGCTTAAGTAGCTCTTGGGCTTTGTCTAATTTTAGTTTTATTAAATATTGTTGCGCACTCAAACTGGTGGCTTGTTTAAACCGCCTTGAAAAATTTCTAACACTCATTTTGGAAAATTTTGCCATCGTTTCAAGATTGATATGTTCCTTCCAATTTTGATTTAACCATTGTTGCACTTCGATAATCACCTCATCGTGATGAATAGTTGTTTCTTCAAAAGGAGCACTATATGTTCGATTAATTTCATGGGAAAAATGTTTTTCCACTAATGCCAATGCTTCTTTACCCACATACTGGTTGATTAAATACAGCACTAAATCCGTTTGCGCATTGATCGAACCTGTGCAATACAAGCTATCTGTATGTGTAATGAACTGCTTTTTTTGTAACCTTACTTTTGGGAAACGTTTTTGAAACGCATCAAAATAATACCAGTGTGTCGTGGCTACTTTTCCATCTAATAATCCTGTTTGAGCTAGCAAACTGACACCTGTTCCGGTAGCCACCACTTGCGCGCCACCATCTACTTGGTTTTTAATCCAAGTTTGCATCTTATGACTGTTATTTAAAACGGAATTTGGATTTGACCACATAGGCGGAATAAAAATACCATCGGCCTGTTTTGTTTCATCTAATGACAAATCACAATGTAGTTTTAATCCACCGGTTACTTCAACCGCATTTCCATCGACACTAACTAATTTAACTTGAATCGCATCTTGCTTACTTTTAACTTTAGATAACGTGTTCACTGCATGAAACATCTCAACAGGTAAACAAATACCTGTGGCTAACGCTTTTGGGTATACCAAAAAATAAAGGACACGTGCTTGCATGATCATTCAACTTAAACAAACTATTTCGGCCATATTACCTTACTTTTGGCCGTTTTATCCAATTTTATATCAAGGCACTAAACTGTATATTCATGCACATAACTCACCCTATTGAATATATTTTGTACTAAATAAAAAGACAGTCATCAAGACTGCCTTCATTAGTTTTATTAAAAAAACATCGCCTTGTTATTACTGCCAATCATTAAAAAAATATTATTTAACACTCACAAACTTAAAATTCCGATTATTTAATTGATACTGCACATCAATGTTACACCAATTCTGTACGACAAATAATCTTGTGGGTATTTTTCGCCTAAATTTTCAAAAAAGTAATGATACTAATAAAAAAAATTAATGATAATACAATTACCAGATATCTAAAAATTTTGATGCTAGTAATTACCATCTAATATCGTCAATTGAATTTAGTACAGTGTTATTTTTAAGTCACGTTAAAATTATATATTCATAATTTTTAAACACTGGTCAACAATTATATAACGCGGATTCAAATCCGAAGTGCATCATCTAACAAGGTAGAAAAAGAGGTCAGCTGAAGGTAAGCTCATAATCTTTTTCTCCGGCAAGAGATGAAGTGATTATGAGTATAAACCCACAGCTAACCTATGAACAAAGATGCCAGATCTACGCATTAATTAAAAGTGATTTTTCACAAAGAAAAATTGCAGAAATTATTAATGTCAATCAATCCACAATTAGTCGAGAGCTTAAACGCAACACAGGCGAACGCGGTTATCGGTACAAACAAGCACAGATATTGACTGATAATCGAAGGAAAAATGCTTGTAAACCAACAAAGATGACTAAAGAATTGATCTTAACTATAGAGACTAAAATTAGATTGGATTGGAGCCCTGAACAAATCTCAAATTGGCTTCTTAAAGATGAGGCGACACTCATCAGCCACGAAAGCATCTATATTCATATTTGGAAAGATAAGCGTGCAGGTGGTGATTTATACACACACCTTCGTCGAGTTGGAAAAAAATATGATAAACGCCGTAATGGAAAATCAACACGTGGACATATTAAAAACCGAATCAGTATTGATGATCGGCCATCCATTGTTGATTTAAAATCCCGCGTGGGTGACTGGGAGATTGATACCATAATAGGAAAAGGACACAGTGGTGCATTAGTTACTATTGTTGAGCGTAAAACAAAATTTACAGTCGCTGCACAGGTAAAAAGCAAAAGTACAAAAGATGTAACAGCGGCAACAATTAGGCTACTAGAACCTTACAAAGACCTTGTTCACACGATTACAGCAGATAATGGAAAAGAGTTTTCTGGACATGAAGAAATTAGTAAAGCACTTAACGCAGAAATTTATTTTACGCACCCATATAGTTCCTGGGAAAGAGGGTTGAATGAAAATACAAATGGATTAATTCGCCAGTATTTTCCAAAATTCACTGACTTTAAAACTGTTAAGCAGCAAGAGGTAGATTGTGCGATTAAAAAAATAAATACAAGGCCAAGAAAAATACTGAATTATGAAACGCCATATGATTTAATGCATGAATATCAAGCAGCATTCGCTGCATAGATTTTGATGCACTTCGGATTTGAATCCGCGTAATTTATAATTCAAGATAGATCGAATTTAATATTTTTCTTTTCACATCCTAAACTAATGCTAACGGTTATTACATTCATATAACGTTATATCTAACATCAATCCTATTTAATTAAGTGAATATTTATTTATTTTTTAGAAACCTGTTTTAAAAAAATTGATTAATTAACAAATAAAATTAGTTCATTTTTAAAGTTGTGGATCAGGTTGATAGAATGCAACACTGTGTCACTTGATTATGATTAGGCGATTATATTTAATGATATTTTTCTATGATTGTGGGTTGGGGCTAATATTTTGTAATATTAATTACCCATAAATAAATAGCTTTTTACAAACTATTACATTGCGCTCACATAGTGAAATTTCAATCAATTAATCCAAGCGAGTTGTCATGAATTATAAATTTCTAAGTAAAGCAAGTGTCGTAGTTTTATTAACACAAACGATGTTTGCTTGTACTTCACCCACCCAAGATGGACCCGACTCAGATGTAACATCTGATCAAGTAAACACCCAAACACAAAGTGTTACCTCCACAGAATCAGAGACTCAAACCAATACTGAAGTGGTAATTGATTCAATTGACCCTGATGGTATTGAAGTGAACGGTGTATTTATTAGCGCAAAATCAAGCCAAGATGTAAATGTGCCAGAAAACGTATATGACAACGATGAATCAACAAGATGGTCAGCAGAGTCTATTAGTGGCGAGCCACAATGGCTACAACTTGCATTTTCAAAACCAAAAACAGTCGCTGGTTTAGATATCATATTTTTAAAAGGCGATGAACGCGCAACCATTTTTGATATTGTAGTTTTAGAACAAGATGGTTCGTGGACAACCGTTTACTCAGGCCAATCAGCAGGATTAACCGCTGGTTTTGAGTATTTTGATATTGAAAATACAACCACCACTACAGTACGTGTTATTGGTTATGGTAATAGCGAATCAGATTGGAACAGTATTTCTGAAATTGAAATTTATTTTGATGAAGACAAAAATGATTCTGCCACCACAACACAAACAATGATAACTACTCAGACTCAAACTCAAACTCAGACAGCTACACCAACAGATACAGAGACAAACTCTAATACAGGTGGTTTAACAGGTTGGGACTTTAGCTATTGGGATTTAGAAGGTGGTGATAACGACCTTGATCCTGTTGTAAACGACAGCATGGTTTTTGATGCGTTAGCGGCACAACACATTACCCCAAATGGTAACGGTTGGAGACACGAATATAAAATTTATACCGATCAACGTGTAGCAATGACAGAAGTATACGAAGACTTCAGAGCAAACATTAAAGTTGAAATGTCGCCAGGCTCTAAAACGATTGTGATTCAACATCACGCAAGCGATACCGGGACAATCATGAAACTGTATATCGCAGACACAAGTGAATCTGGTTTTGATGAAGACGCTGGTGTAATAGCAAACAGTACTGCCAATGACGGTATATTTGATGTGTTTGTTCGTATCTTAGGTGAAGACAGCAGCGAAGAGAAAAAACTGCTTGGTGTGATTCAAAGTGGTGAAGATTTTGACTTTAGAGTCATCAATGATTTTGGCCACGTTACCGTAACAGCTATGGGTCAATCATTTGATGCAACCGTTCAAGATGACTCCGCTTCATATTTAAAGTTTGGTAATTACTTGCAAGCACAGGATGCGCAAACAAATGAAAAAGTAGAAAGCTCAGACGATTTTGCTCAATTTTATATTGATGCAGGCATCACATTAAGTCAGCTTACGTTTACAAACTTAAGTTATGAGCGCGTGTATCTTGGTGATGAAATCACTGAAACAGGAACAATGACAGCTACAGATATTGAAACTGAGACAGCCACTCAAACCGCAACACAAACAGAAACATCAACCGAAACAAACACCAACACTCAAACCGACACACAAGTTGATCCGGGTACAGGCTATGTAGATGACGGCGATTTAATTGGTGATTTAGACGTTGAAAATAAAGTGTCTACAACAGTAGCATCCAACACAGGTTCAGTCGTTGTAACGGGTCAAACACACTATTCATCAGCGGATGACTTGAGTGATCTTTTAGCAGCAGGCACAGTAACAGGTGGTGATGAAATTATTATTACCCAAGGCGGTGAAATTTCTATAAAAGAAATAAGCTTTACAAGCCCAGTATTAATTCGTGCAGCAACAATTGGTTCAATCACTTTAGAAAGTGTGTCATTAACTAACGTAAATAACATGGCTTTCCAAGGGTTCATCTTTGGTCCAAATGAAGACGCAAGCACATTATTCAAAATCGTAAACTCAACCAATATTAAAGTATTACGAAACGTGTTTGATCATTTAGATGTCGTCACACCACAAAGCTCATTAATCATGACAGGCGAAAGTGTATTTATTGAAATTGCCTACAATGATTTTCGTGATAAAAACGTCATGCTGAACGCTGACAATCAAAAAAACACAGGTAGCTTTATCAAATATCAATACGAATCTGAAAATGGTTTGATGACAAAAAACACACACGTGCATCACAATAAATTCAGTAACATTGTTCCGTATTTAGTAAATGGCGTACCTGCCGGAGACTCTGATCGTGAAGTATTAGTAATGGGCATTGCAGACTCACAAGACATTGTGACAAACAACGTAGTGGAATATAACTACTTTGAAGATACCGATGGCGAAAATGAAATCATGACAATCAAAACTTCTGGAAACACATTTCGATACAACACATTTGTGAATGCAATGGGTTCATTGTCGTTTCGTTTAGGCCATGATAACCAAGCATACGGTAACAGTTTTTATGGGGTTGGCGTCGGTGATTTAGTGACAGACAATAACTATCAAACTGGCGGTATTCGCACCTATGGCGCAGGCCATCGAATTCATGACAACTATATGGAAGGGTTAACCGGCACAACCTGGAGACTGCCATTACTTATTGATAATGGCGACACGTCAGATAGTACAAATGGCGACAGTCATCAAGATGGTACCGATGTGGTGATTCGTAATAATACGATTGTAAATACTGTAGGTGGCGGGATATATATTGGTCGCGCAGACAGTAATTACAAAAATTCCCCAACATACATTTCAATTATCGACAACATTGTAATGGGCGGCTTTGGGATTCAATTTGGTAATGATTCAAACAGTGAAACTAATACTTGGTCAGGTAATATTGCTTATGCTATTGGTAATGCCACTGCCGTTTCTGGTGGTCCGTTAAGTTCCG
Organism: Marinicellulosiphila megalodicopiae; assembly: GCF_045862395.1. Classification (NCBI taxonomy): domain Bacteria; kingdom Pseudomonadati; phylum Pseudomonadota; class Gammaproteobacteria; order Oceanospirillales; genus Marinicellulosiphila; species Marinicellulosiphila megalodicopiae. The sequence continues at coordinate 501,824 of NZ_AP023087.1, read as the reverse complement.
CTGAAGTTGAAGAAGTAACAAGTACACCAAACTTTATTGTTCGCACACCATTAACACCAAGTGATGTAGGTCCAAACGCTGATTAATTGAATGTGATTGATTAGATTGAAGTTTGAAAGCCCGCAATATTTGCGGGCTTTTTTTCGAGGGTTAAATTTATTTTAATTCTTAGTATTCGCTTTATATTTTAACTTAAGCCCCACTTAAAATCTAAAGCCAATATTCAAGCCTGGTTCAAATAAGAAAAAACTTGGCCAGTTATCTTCTATCAACTGAAAATCACTGGGCATATTCGTATTAATTGGCCAAGCGGTTATGGCTATTGAAGGTTCAATAAATAATTGATTGTCATAAAATTCCCAACGGTACCCAGTTCTAGCTACACTAAACAGTTGAAATCCACTTTGAATTTTATTTTTGGATTCATCTAAATACTGTTGATAAAAAGGCGTTATATGAAATTTACTAAACCAGTTTTTGCTATAAAAATACTGATAGGACACACCTAAACCGATATCTTTAACAACGCCTGGGAAATTTTCATTTGGATCGTCATAATGTTTTCCATATGGAATACCTAAAGGTGCCCGATACTCCCAAGTTAAAAACTCAACGCCGATAATATGTTTGTCACTCAGTATTTTTGCAAATTCGATATGTGCGTACTTTGGTGATTCTTCAATAATATTTACAAGCATGAATAACGACGCATTGACATGAAATGATTTTTCTTGCGCAATTAAAAATGGTGAGGTAAATAATATTATAATGAGCAAAATAAGTCTTTTAAAATTCATATTGTCACCTTAATGGTTAAAGAATATGATTTTATATGCTATTTAATCCATTTCATTGACTTTGGTTAAGAATCCCTAAAAAATATTTATTAAGGAACCTCTGATTTAGAAATATTTATCTTTCTAGATCAGAGTTTCCTTAAATATATGACACGCCTTTATCGTCTAGTTTTTTTCTTAATCGACTCAATGATTCAGGTTTTACACCCAAATATTGAGCTATTTGATAATGAGGTACTCGGTTTAATAAATCTGCGCGAGTCTTTAACAAATGAATATAACGTTGTTCTAAAGTTGAACTTTTCCAGCGTAAATGTTCTCTTTGTTGATCAAGTAATAACGTTTCACTGGTGCTTAGGCATACCTGCTTTAATCGAGGAAACTGACGAAAAACAGTGTCTTCCATTTTTTGATCTACCACTCCAAGTTCGCTGTCTTCTAGACACACCACATAACATGATGATCGAATATTTTTATTGATCACAGCAGGTAATACGCTTTGACCCTTTGTGTAAAACTCCATTGTTACCTCTTGATCATCTATCAAGCGATAACTTCTGACACAACCATTAATCACATAAAAGTAACGATCTAAGGGCTGATTTTGATTTAATAATACTTCGCCTTTTTTGTAATATTTAATTGTTTGTAATTTTTCAAATTCAGATTGTTCTTCTTGAGTTAATTGAATTTCATCAAACTGATCCATTTAAGCACCTCCTTTTTCATGAAGTTTTGATCCAGCAATATCGATTATGATTTTTCCACAATGTTTGCCTTCACCAAAAAACTGAATCATTTCATTTGTTTTTTCAAAGCTATGAGGCCCATCAATGATCGGCTTAATAGTTGAGTTTTTTAAAATTTCATAAAACTCCTCCAACCCTTGATTGGCTTTTAGTGCTAATATTTTAACTTGTTTATGATGAATTTTTTTAATGTATTTAGAAACAAAAAATATTTGAACCAGCCTTGGAAGATCTCCACCAACTGTAATAAATGTCGTATTTTTTGCTAGAATTTTTAAAAATGAAAAAGGTGAGCGCTTGGTTTTTGCATCAATGATTAAATCAAATTTCTTTGAAATTTTAGTAACATCCTGTTTGGTATAATCGATAACATAATCAAAACCCAGTTTTAATAAACCGGGTAATTTTTCAGTTGCGTCAACGCCTGTCACCTCTGCATTATAATGCTTGGCGATTATTAAAGCATACATGCCCATTCCACCACCTGCGCCGTTAACCAAAATATGCACTTTTTTATTTTGTGTTTTTTTGAACGTTGCAAGAGATTCAAGCTCTCCTAATTGCACCAATCCTTGCCAAGCTAACATTGCTGCATGAGAAAGTCCTGCGGCTTCTGTAAAACTTAAAAAATCAGGTTTTAAAAAAATTGCATTTTCGTTTATTGCAACATATTCAGAAAATGCCCCAAATCCATATTCAGATATATCCCCAAATACGCTTTGACCTACTTTATATTTAGTGACATTTTCACCGATTAATTCAACTATTCCCGCAAGTTCCATTCCTGGAATATTTGATTTTGGTTTAAACAATCCAAACATTAGTCGATACAACCAAGGCTTACCTCGCATTAAACTCCAATCATAATCATTAACCGCTGCGGCATGAATTTTAACAAGTACTTCATCGGGTTTTACAATTGGCACAGGCACTTCTTGAATGTTTAAAACTTCTGGACCACCATATTTTGATTGAATCAACGCCTTCATACACACACCAATTATCGACTAATATTATGCTTTTATATTACATGATAATTAAGAAATGTATTATTTTTTAATTTTTATTCACCTGACGCTGTCGCCATTCATCTTGCTCTATCTCGCTGTAGCCTAATAAAAACCCCTCTAAACCTTCACAGGTTTCATTCCACTGTTTGGTTTTTTGAAATTCTTTATGCAATTGAAGCATCATGGTTGCTCGCCATTGCTGATCTTTTACAGCAAACAATACATATTTAATTTTTGTTGGCCGATTTAACACTTCACTAAATATACCTTCTACTATTTCTTCCACCCTTACAAACAGACCAGTTTCAACATAAGGGGCAAATTTTTCTTCAGGAATGATTTGCTCATTAGGTAAACATGAAATGTCTTCACCAAACATCGCTAACGGCTTTTTTCCTTCCAACATTAATTCTAATTCAATATTTGTATGTATTTGATAACTTACATTAAACATATTTAAAATTTGTCCATAAATTAAAAAGAATATTTAAGTTTTAACCCTACATCACTACTAAATCCAACCTTATAATAGTAATTAAAAGGGTTTGCATAGGCATGTATTGACAACCCACCTAATGAAAAAACTTCATAGTCTAATTGAGCATTTAAACCAAAATACCAACCTATATAACTGTCTTTGTCCATGTTAACCATATTACCAAATGCATATTCAATTTTAGAATGCGTCACTTCAGCACCCAGTATTGATATTCCGTAATACACTGAAAGACGCTTATTTAACGATCGAATATTCATTAAATTTAATCGAGCCATTGATCGAGTGTCGATTTTCTTCCATTCAACATGCTCTGTAGGCAGACTGTTTGATGATGGATCTTTATATGCGTTATATCCTGCAGTTTGCATTTCGGTGGTGTTTAATTCCAATTCAACTAAGTAGGCTTGGTCACCTATATTAAATTCAACACCCGCTGCTGCATCGATCAATTCACCTTGATCTGCTTTTTCTAATCGTTCTTGATTGTCTACAAATAAACCTGCGCCACCTCTTAACTCTAAACCCAAAGACATTGCATTTGGCGCCTGCCAAACCAAGGATAACGCGATTAAAAGCCTTGCGAATTTCACATTCATATTATGCCCCATACTGTTTAATAATGGCTCGATTATAAAACGAATAAATAAATAACACTAACATTGAATGATTGTATTGAAAATGAAAGCATTGAAAATTTAACATTAGAAATTAATTGATATTTTTAATAACCCAATAAATTATAATCAAAAAAATTGCGTCAATTCAAACATATCAAAATAAAATGCAATAACTGATTATATTTTACTGTAACGTATTGAGCGCTCTTTACTCTATAAACAATCAATATCATTAATGGTGCAGCATGCTTAAATTTAACCAAATGTCTTTTTTAACTCTATTATCTATTTGCAGCAGTTTAGCTCTGTGTGATACTGAGCAATTAGAACAAACTACTGAAGAGTTGATATCAGAATACACAGCAGATACTGCTACGATACAAATAATTTTATCTGAACAAACACAACAAGAACCCGATCAACTTTCAAGCAAACAAAATACATACGACTTAACATTGGATAATTTATCTGAAAAAGCATTAATACAATCAAACACATTAAAATATGCTCGGCCTTGTACTACTGGACATGTAGAAACCGAACAATAAAATTGTGCAAACTAGAAATGATCATTTTTTGCTTAACGACGTAATGATCAGTTAGAACAATACAAGAGCAATTGCTCAGGACAAACCATTTAGGCACAATTTTGTTGCTGACAATCATGCCAGTATTTCTGGTTCTTCATGGCCTTTTCCTATCAGCCTTCCATTAGCTCAACAATTGACCTTAGCGTCATAACTCTTCAAGTGGCTTCAGGATGTAAGTGGTAGAACAGCGTAAGGAACTGGCTGTCGAATATTTCCAACGGCATGTTTAATAGTCATTAACCCAATAAAAAAATAAAGCTACATGATTATGTCTTACCGATCTTTAGCATCCTGCAATTACGGCATTAGTGCATCCATACACAACGCGAAAGAAAACCTTTCTTGAAAAATCTCTTTGCTCGATTACGCGTCCAACGCTGTCATTTTTTAAACTTCATTCCCAAGCTACAAAAAAGGCCAAGATAAATTAATATCTCAGCCTTTTTATTAACTGTCATGTAAATTGAAAACCAGCCCCCTATTATTCCTTTATTTCAAATTCCATAATTTCCACCAAACTATTAAACAGTAATAATATATTTTTCTATAATATTACTAATTGGATAAATCTCGAACCAAACGAACTTGATAATAAGCACTCACTGTAATGACTCTTGGGGTGCCTTCCGCAAAATCTAACGACCAAGCGCTAGAGTTATCATTTGTTTTTGTTGCACTCCAAAATGAATTTATAATTGAGTCGGTAGTTCCTGGAAACGCATCCAAATTAATTGCTGGACGATTACAATTATTAGCAACAATCGAAATTAGCTCTTTAATATTAGGTAAGCGCCAATCGTCAAATCCAGCAAAAGTTGCTTCATTTGATATGATTAGTGAATTTTCAAATGTATAAATTTCTTGACCAGTACAGGTATTGTTTTCCCAAGTTTGACCTAATGAACAACGCATCCACATTAGATTTGTTTTTTTATCTGTTACCCAACCATCATCACTAAAAATATAACGAATAGTTGGGGTATTGTCTTCCATTTGTTCATAACATGTCGCTTGTGCAAAATTTACCACAAGAAAAATATTTAAAATTATTGCAAGTTTTTTAATCGTCATAGTATTTTCCTTAATTATTTTCGCGAACTAAAATTAAAGGCAACGGGCCAACTTTAGTATTTGTAAATGAAGATGGGAGTTCATAAAAATAAACCGCTCTAATTGAATTATTAAATGCAGGCGCCGTAATTGTCGATGTTCTGTGATTTTTTCTTGTTAATGTATACGGGAAAAACTCTTCATCTAATCTTGTACCTTCACCCATTATTACAATAGACATCATCTCTTCGTAAGTTGGAATTCTCCAATCATTAAACCCACAATAATTTGATTGATTTATTTCATATAAAAATACCTGAGTATTACACTGAGTTACCACCACACCGCCTGTATAGTTTTCACAAGTTTGCCCTGTTAATTCATGACCAATTACTCCATCATTTAATTCTGAGTTTGGTTCAAAATAAAAATAAGTACTCTCATAATGATGAAGTCCATGATCATCTGTTTTTACTTCCCACATTAAGTTTGTATGATTGTCCAACACGCAGGTATGTTGTGATGCATCTACTGGCAATGCTAATCCATCTTCATCTAATTTTGTAAAATCAAATCCAGCAAAACCAGAGCCCTCTTTAATTAAATTTAAATCGGCATCGCGACCAAAGTGTGCATCTTGTTTGACTGTATTAGCATCATCACAATCTAAATCTTTAAAACAACTGATTGAACCTGTATCGCTTAATGTTTGACGTTCAAAATAAATATCAGCGCCTTGTGGATAAACAGAAACGACCATTTGATCTGAAAAAATAATATTTTCATCCGTAGTGACACTATAACTAAAATAAAAATCAGTCTGTGAAACAACTTCCGGAGCAGTAAAGCTAACTGCATAATCACTTTCAATTTGTAATGCAATTAAATTATCCAATTCATTAGTTTGTGCCCAATTAAATGCAGTATTTCCATAATCGGGATCTATATAATCGCCAATTAGTTTAACATCCTGCTCTGAATGAACATATTTATCTTTACCAGCATTTACATGAGGCGGATCATTAATAACCTGCATAAAAAATGATACTTGATCACTATGGCTACTTCCAAAATCATCAGTAACAGTTAATTCAAAAATAATTTCTTCGGTACCTAAATAATCATAAATTGGAATGGTAATGACTAAATTTTCTGGTGAATTAATTTCAATGGGAGTGCCTGCTATTTGCGTCCACATAGTTGTAACAATTTCTGAATCTTCATCAGTTGCACTTCCACGCAGTACAGGAAAATCAGCATTGTGAATGATTGTTTGATCGACACCAGCATTAGCAACTGGCGCAATGTTTGTTGGGTTATAATCAAAAGATATTTCTGATTGAGATGATGCACCTTGATCATCTGTTACTTGATAAGAAAACGTAAAAGTTTCAGGTATTGTTAGAGTTTCAAAATAAATAGTTAAATTTTGGGTGTCAGCATTTGTTAATAATGCAGTAGTTCCAGAAACCTGCTGCCAAAGGTGTGTGAAATTTTCACTGTCTACATCAACTACTATTGCATCAATTTGATGATTAGTTTGTTCAAAAATTTCTGAACTAACCATATTTAATTGATGAGTGGGGGCATCATTAAATGGTTGTACAATTACGTACACATCTTGCTGATAAGATGCTTCTTGACTATCTGTTACGGTATATGAAAATAATAACGTTTCTTGTTCGGCTAATTCATCAACTACAAAAGTCATTTGAGCATTCCTACTGTTCAAAATATTTGCAGGCGTTCCTGAAACTTGAGTCCAAAGATGCGTAAAACTAGAGCTATCTACATCTGAGACTTCAGAAGATAAAATAATATTGTCTTCTTCAAAATTATCAACAGGTACAGAAATAGTGGCAGTTGGTGCATCGTTTACAGGCCCAACTCTAATAATAATTTGATCGGTAGAAGTATTTAAATATTCATCAACTACTTGATAGTTAATACCTATTAAAGTGGCGGCAGAAATTTCTCCCACTGTAAATTGAGCAAACTGACTGTCAGGATTTTCAATTATAACTTCTGGGCCGAATGCTTGAGTCCATAAATGAGTGAGTTGAAAACTATCGGAATCCATTGCTTCACCAGTTAAATACACCACCTCATCTTCATAGGCAATTTTATCTTCACCGGCTGAAATAATGGGTGCTAAATTTTCGATTTCTGTTTCAGTATTAGAATGAGTATCTGTAATGGTTTCACTTTGTGTGTTAGTTTGCGAGTCAGTTTCTACCTCTGTTTGAGTGATGGATTGCGTCTGAGTTTCGCTTGAGGTATTTGACTGGGTTAAAGTTTGAGTATCGGTTTGCGAAATAACATCTGTCGTAACGTATGTTCCTATATCAGTATCAGGGTTTGCCACATCATTAACATTCGCTTCATCACAAGAAGAGAATAATAAAACAGTGCCTATGAATAGTCCTTTTAAAATGGTTGTGTTCATTGAGGTTTTAAGCCTATTGTTTGAATTTAATATGGTTTGAATTTAATATGGTTTGATTGTAATAGGTTTTGGTGGGATTTTATATAGTTAAGGGCAGATATGAAATTTCTCTGCAGTTGTATTCAGTCACAGAGTCACGTCTTCCCGTCACACCTACTTCGTATGCAAATGAATCCATCAATACACCAAACTCTGCTCTTTAAGTTTAATTCCAACATCCATGTTGAAATTAAAAGCTACGCCCAATTACGCGTCCAGCGCTGTCAATTATTAAACATCATTCATGAGATATAAAATAAAAAGGCCAAGATAAATTAATATTTCAGCCTTTTTATTAACTGACATGTAAATTGTAGAACCAGAACATTGTTCATCGTTTGTGATGTCCGAAGTCAAATAGAGTAGAAGACAGCCACATCTAAAAAAACATGACAGCCTCCCCTCATCAAACCGTACGTGCGGTTCTCCCGCATACGGCTTTCCGATATCCTTCTTCTCAAGCATGCACAACTTTCCAACGCGGTTTTACTGGTGGCTGATATAACCCTAAATAACCGTACAAATACTGCCTTGGAAATTTATGATAACTCGCCCCTCTATTTCTCACCTTGTGTCTGTACCTTAGTTGGTGTCGCAGACTTTCTTCCATATAGTATCGGATCTTCTTTATTTTTCGATGACCGTAACCATAATAAAAATAATTGCACCAGCCTCTGACTGTTGCATTTAATTGTCTAACCACTTCATTTATCGGTACTGGATTCATCGCTCTTCGAGTGTAAAATTTAATCTTCTCACTTACTTTTTTCATCGATTTCTGTGACGGCTCAACCATCGGGAATACTTTTCCTGATTGTTTGCTTTTTGCCATTGAAATTTCAAAACCTAGAAAATTAAACTTCTCTTTTAGCGAATCTACCACTTCAGTTTTGTCTCCATTAAGTTGTAAATCTAATTTACCCAAAACTTGTGTTAACACTTTATATGATGCATCTGTTTCATTTTTACAAAGAATCACTAAATCGTCAGCGTATCGGACTATTTTCGCTTTTAATTTAAATGCTAAATTGTGTTTGTCCCATATTCTATCCAATACATCCAGATAGATATTGGCCAATAATGGCGAGATAACACCACCTTGAGGTGTGCCTAATTTACTTTTCTTACCACCTGCAATAACCGTTTGTTTTCCGCTCTTTTCTACTTTGATCACCACCGACTTTAACCATTGATTTAATAACGCTAATACTTTCTTATCAGAAACTCTCAGCGATACTAACTTCATGAGCTTAACGTGCGCGATGGTATCAAAGTATTTCGACAGGTCAGCATCAATCACTTGTGTATGTCCCGATCTTAACGATTGAGTAATACTGTTCATGGCTTGATGAGCCGATCGATTAGGACGAAATCCGTAACTGTTATTACTGAAGCCCGATTCAAAAATTGGTTCAATGACAATTTTAACAGCCATTTGGATGATTCGATCTTCAATATTCGGGATACCCAACGGACGAGTTTCGCCATTACCTTTCGGTATGTCGACACGTTTAATTGGACTGGATTGATAGGAATTAAATTTAAGCTTAGATTGTAAAATATTTAAGTAACGCCACTTTGATATTTCTCGTTCTATTGTTTCAAATGTCACCCGATCTAAACCAGGTTTGCCATTGTTTTTCTTAACAAGTTCGTAAGCATATTGCAGGACATCCAAACGATAAACCTTGTCATAGATTGAATAAAAGCAAAATGTGGATTGTTGTTTGGCTTTTTGAAATAGTTTCCTCTGAAGGTCACCGACTCGTTTTTTCAAACTGGAAGATGTTAATAGCATAATGCAATCATCTGAGCCTTTTCCTCTTTGGTTACATGAATAAAGTAGAGCCACTTCCCTTGGGTGTCGTTATGTTGTCGCTCACCCTCAAACGGTACTATTAGCCCCTCTGACTTCCAATAAAGCCCGTCATCATTTCGCTCTTCGCTTATAAATGACCGTTGATTCTGCAAAAAATCACCTTATTGGATCTCCCGTCCTGCACAATGTATCTTCCACCACATACCACTCTTATAACCCCGAAGGACTCTTTCGTTCATGCTCATTAAATATGTTTGTGACTGTCTAAAAAAGACAGATCAGAAATCATATTTTTGATTGAAAGATGACAGCTTTCCCCTTCAAAACAGAGAGTCAGCGTCCTTATTTAGTTAACGAGGCTAAACAGATTCACTTGCGTTGCGGTCTGCGGTTTTGCCTTTGAAAAACTTACAGCATCCAATTACTTGAACACTGCTTTTCAGTGCTACCTAGGTGAATGAGTAATTCCTAGGACAGGACTTTAACCTGCTAGATATATTGCCGGTAACGGCGTACGCTTTGACCCCATTAGTTCTGAAATTAAAAGCTACGCGATTTTACGCGTCCAGCGCTATCAATTATTAAACATCATTCATGAGGTACAAAGGAAAAAGGCTAAGATAAATTAATATCTTAGCCTTTTTATTAACTGTCATGTAAATTGTAAAACCAGACCCCATTTATTTTTTTTGTCAAATTATATTAGTTAGCCTGTCCTCAATCTTCCTAAACGAGCTAGCCTGTCCTTATTTTCTTTACTATGGCTGTCTTAGTTAGTTGTCGTTAGCTCCAATTGAAGGGATTTTCAGCTTTAAATGACCAATAATTTGGAGTATTAGACAATAAAAAGGCCAATCTGTTTAGGATTGACCTTGATTTTACTATGGCTGTCTTAGTTAGTTTTTACTTAGCTTGTTTTAAACTAATCTAAAATTCAAATTCAGATAATTTATCCATTTCAATAATGTATGAATTCTCATATGCCCTTACAACTACACAAACATTTTTATTTCGAATTTTCCAAATTAACATCTCAAAATCATTTATATCTTTCAAACCAACAAAATTTAAATCACTTGCTGTTATTTGTTGATTTGTATCAATTAAACCATATTCCAAATTCAAATAATCCAAAATTTCATCAGTTTTAATATCTGGAATTTCTACAAATTTCTTTTTATATGGAAGTTGAATCATATATTAACCGCCTCTTTTACAGTTAGGTAGCGAAGTAACACCGCTTATGTATTTTTGCTTTTCTTGATCGAAAATACCTCTAAAATAAGGTTCACCTAATTCGAACCATCCAAAACTGTAGAATAACTCTAGATGTTTTGCAATGACAGCCCTGCCTTTAGGTGTCTCTGCCAATAATTGTATAGGCTCTTTATTTGAATAACTAAATATTTTATTAGTGCCTTTAAAATATTTTTTATAAGCAGTGTTAATAGCTGCGTTATAGGTAACCATTGCAGAATGCAATGCAGTATGGACAAGAGGTTTCAATGGAACTAATTGTTGCCTGCTAGCTTCTTCAGCACCACACATATAAACCGGAATTGAATGATGGCCTATATTTTTACCATCTTTGGTATTAACCTTAGAAACAGCAAGATTCATTGCAGCTTGGTTAATATCATATTCTGCTTTTTGTGTTGTTACTGGGAAACCTAAAGCATATTCAAAGTATGAGGTTATCCCTAATGCAACTCCACCAGCAGTAGAAACCATCAATCCTGCTGTCATAGTTGACCTCAAAATACCTTGTATACTAAACCCCACTGAAAAACCACTCAATGACATTGCATAGTATCCACTAGGATCCGTATACATAACAGGATCAGCATTAGCATACAAATACTTATGCAATGTTATCGGATCTTGCGAGTTACCCAAATAAACATCCTGCTGAGTAAATCGCCCAACACCCTGATCATAATACCTAGCACGCAAATAATACTGATCCAATTCTTCATCAAACTGCTCACCAGTATAAAGATAAGCATTATCAGTCACACCAACCGAGTTCAATAATTCACCAAAGGCATCATAATTATATGAATCACTCACAATCCCAGATTCATCAACTAAAGATCGAGTAGATCCAAGACCATCATAAATATAATAACTAGGCACAGTAATATCAGTATCAATACGATTCTGAGAAATCAAATCATCCCCATACTGATAAGTCACGGCCAATTCACCAGCAACCACTTCACCCACAACCTGAGCATAAGATTGATTCATGTCAACAATGTATTGAATCTCAATACTAACACCAAACTCATCAGTAACCGTTTTACCAATTCGAATACCAGATGCGTTATAAGTAAATTCAATGGTTTGAGTTTCTAATTCAGCCTTAACCAATTTATTCAAGCTATTGTATTCATAATCAATAGTCACCAGCCCATTTTCTAACACTTGGATGGTGTTGCCATTGTCATCAAATACATATTCTGTAGTTGTCGTGCTATTTACTTCACTAATAACTCTATCATTCGCATCATAAACATAAGCAGTCTCTTCGCCATCGTTTTTAGTTAAACGATTGCCTGTGAAACCATGAGTATATGTGGCACTGTAATTTCCATTAACTGCGTCGATCACATCTTCATTCGTTAAACGGTAATGATCATCATACTGGTAAGAAATTTCTCTACCATTATATTCAACAACTTTGTCACGACGGCCAGTTACTCCAACTTCATAAGAGAAAGAGTCCATCAACACACCAACTTGATCGAAAGTGTTTAAAGTCTTCAGACGATTTAACTCATCATAAACATAAACCTGTGACACACCATTTGGATATAAAACTGAATGTCGATTACCTACTTCATCGTAGCCATAACTTGTGATTTTGGCTTCAGTTAACACAACTGAATTCACAATATATTCTCGAACTGTCGACAACCTATTAAGCTCATCGTATGTGTAGATAATTTTAGAGACTTCAACAGAATCCATTTCTAAAACAAACTGTGTTTTGTTACCTGCAATATCATAAGAGTAATGTAATACCGAACCGTTTGGCTGAGTTTCACTTAATAAACGACCTGCAAAGTCATATTCATAATTCCAAATCCCTTCTTGTGTTTGGGTTTGTATGACTTGACCTGCTACATCAAACTCATTTATCTCGAACGATCCATCTGCATACCCAGTTTCAAATAAACGATCTGAAATATCGTAGAAATAAACATGAGCGTCACCATTAAAATCTGTATGAGTAGTTTGCATACAAAGGGCATCCACTTGATTTAATTCAACTGCTTGTTTATCGGCACACAGATAATAATCATAAGCGTAAGTTTCAATTTGCCCCATTGGTAGCTGTCTTGAAATTTCACGACCATTATCATCGTACGTCCAAAGTGTTGTTTGGCCTTTTGCATCGCTTTGACTTAATTTATTACCTTGCTCGTCATAGGTGTATGAAGTGATGTTACCTTGATGATCGGTCACTGAAATTAAACGACCAATTGCATCATAACCATACTCAGTTTCAATACCTGCTTGATCAATTTCTTTAACTCGTCTACCTAATGCATCGTATTGTGTTTCTATAAAAGTCAGATCATTAAATGTGGTTTTAACTTTTTGATCATTCTCATCGTATTCATACTCAGTACGGCGACCTAAGTTATCAATTTCAGCTAACACATTACCGTTAGTGTCATATTCATAACTATGTTCAATATTACCACTTACTAAATAACTGATGGTTTTAGTACGTCTGCCTGCCTCGTCATATTCAAAAGACGACTCATTACCTAAAGCATCAATTTGTTTTTCAACTCTGCCAATTGCATCATAAACCGTTTGCATTTCACTATTGTCTGCATAAACAGTTTTGACTAATCGATTTAATTTATCGTATTCAAAAGTAGTGACATTGCCTTTCACGTCAGTTTCACTTAAAACATTATTCATTTTGTCATAAGTTTTTTCTGTGAAAGACCCATCTGCATAAATAGTTTTGATCACTTGGTTATACGCGTCGTATTCCATTTGAGTGGTGCGACCAAGCATGTCGATATTTAACACTTCATTACCCATCAAGTCATACACACTTTCTGACTGTCTACCATCTGGGTACGTTGTTTTAATTAAACGATCTAACTTGTCATATTCATACGATGTGGTTTCTTTCAACAAAATAGTTAATGAACTATCAGCAGGGTCAACTACAGTACGAGTCATCGTTCCAGATAACATATTGTCGTTCGAGTCGTATGTATAAGTAGATTTATGACCTAATGCATTGGTTTCTGATAATTTACTGCCTTTGCTGTTATAGGTATAAGACGTTTTATTACCCGCAGCATCAGTGGTTGTGCTTAAGTTACCGTTCCAATCCAACGTAGAGCTAAAGCTATTTCCATCTGGCCCTTTAATGCCTGTCAAGTTTCCTACACTGTCATAAGTATTTTCCCAAACATGACCTTTAGCATCCACAATGGTTAACTCATCGCCTTTGTCGTTATAAGTATAAGTCGTTGTATTACCTAACTCGTCGGTTTGAGTTAATACGTCATCGTCTTCGTTATAGGTCGCTTGTGTAGTAAACCCTAATGCATTGGTCATGCTTAGTTCATTATCGTCTGCGTCATAAGTATACGAAGTGATATGACCATAAGCGTCGGTAGTGGTTAATACATTGCCGTTTTCATCGTAATGATAAACCGTTACATTGCCGTTACGATCTTTAATAATCGACTGACGACCTTCTAAGTCATGATTAAAATCAGTACGGTTTCCATCAGCGTCTTCTTGTGCGATTAAACGTCCGTCTTCGTAGATGTTTTTCACTACACCACGACCAAGCGGATCAATAATATCTGTTAAGAAATGCTCGTCGTTTTTACCCGTGTCGCTGTATACAAAATTTGTAATAGCGCCAACTGGGTCAATCACATTAATTAAATCGCCTGTTTGTGCGTCGTACTCATAAGTGTACTCATTACCTTTTGGATCGATAACAGTGGTAATACGATCAAACTGATCTCGAATGATTTGTATTTTTTGACCCGCTGAGTGACTGATTTCTGTGTCTGAGTAATCCAGTTTATTACCATTTGGATCGGTAATCGATTGAATGCCATTGTATTGATCAATTAAATATTCAAATCCATTACGCGTTGTTAATTTATAGACACTTAAATCATCTGCTTCCGGAAAAACAAGCTCTGAAGATAAAACATTTGTATTTGCATCATAAAAATATTGAACTGCATCCAATGCTTCTAATGTAGCTTTAGAGTCATCTTTTGATTCGAATGTAATGGTGAAACCAAACACCCCACCTGCGATATAACACTCTTCATCAACAAAAGATTGTAAAGCTCCATCCCTTCTTGTAGCTTTTGCAACAAAAGTTTCAATATCCCCATTTGGTAATGTGATTGTCACTTCTTGATCTTTTACTGAACGCATACAGATTGCTGGGAACGACATTACAGCCCCTCCAGCTAAACCACCAAATTTGAAAGGTGCTCCCTCGGATGAAAATTTCCAACCATCTGTTGGTTCTACGCTTTCTTGAATTTCAATATCGTTATAACTTGCTGACCAACCATAACCCAACTCAAGATTTTCTAATCGGCGGCGGCTATCGTAAGTTCTTGAGAAACTTACCGGAATACCCATTACTGGAATTTCGAAATCTGTTTGAGTGATTGCAAACTCACCAATTTTTAAATCACCATCAATGGTTATTGGATAAATAATATAACGAATGAAACCTGCTGAATCTTGCGCCTCTAGTTTTAAGTCATACATGCCATTTCGCATAATAGTGGCGTCAATTTGACCTAAGACTTCTGCATCTTTATTTTGATAGCCTTTCGCTAATTCAATCCAATTATCTTTACCTTTTGAGGAAATGGATAATGTATAGGATTGTAAGTTCACATCAAAAACACTTCCTACTACATCAATTTTATTTTTTATCGTAGCGCTAATTTCTGGCGAAATTAATTCTATTTCTGGCGCAGTGCTGTCATTAGGATCACTGACATTTAAAGTTTTAGATCCCGCTACATTTGACTGGATGTCACTTACATTAAAAGCAAATTCGTATTGACCTATATCAGGAACAATAATACTGCCTTGGCCATATGGACTTAAGTTAACAATTTCACCTTCAAAGGTTAACTCTTTAACAACCGAACCACGTCCACCATCGTGAACTAAGAACAATGTAAGTTCATCACCTGGATAGACCTGACTCGACCCAAAATGCAATTGCGCACTCAAAGGGGCTAATTCTTCTTTGACAATTAATTCAAAACTTTGAGTTGTTATGCCTTTTGTATCATTCACTGAAACAACAACCGAATAACTTCCAAGATCTTTTTGTGTAGGTGACCACTGAATAAAACCTTCTTCAGTTATAGTCATGCCATCTGGATTTGAAGTGAGCTCATAAAATAAAGCGTCGTTATCAGCATCTTTTGCAACTACTTGATAGATATAATTTTCATCTTTTGCAGTCACATAACTTGGAGTAGAAAGTATTTCAGGGTAGTTATTATCATTTGAACCTGGTTGAGAAACAATTCCATCTACTACTTGTAGCATATAGTTATGAGTTACAAAAAATCTTTGATCTTGAATTTTAATTTGAACTGAAAACGTTCCAATTTGATCTAAAGTTGGTGTCCAACTAAATAACCCATTTTTATCTATGAACATACCTTCTTGTGAATCAACTAACGAGTAAGTCACTTCATCATTATCCGCATCAAATACAACCATTTGATATTGATACTCCACATCTACAAATGCAGGTGAAGTAGGCGCACTTAAAACTTCTGGCGCCGAGTTTGGTGGTAACTCTTTATTGACAAAAACTGAATAACTTTGTTGTGCAATCGCGCCACGCTCATCTTCAACATTAATTTTTATTTCATGTATTTGTGATGATTGATTATCTGATGGCGTCCAATAAATTAAGTCATTTTCAATAACCATTCCTGCTGGAAACTCTAACAATGTAGATGTCCAAGAATCGCCATCTGAATCTGAAATATTTAATTGATATTGGTATAACGTATTTACTTCAACTGCATATGTAGGTTCAGAAGAAATAGTTGGTGCATGATTAGCCGACTCATTTACAGGCAAACTCAATCTTTGCGATGTTGCACCTGTTCGCCCATCATCTACAGTGATGGTAACTTCTACTACTTCACCAATTAATGTTGCAATTGGAATCCATGTGAACAAACCATTTTGATCAATTTTCATTGATTGTTCATTTGATTCGATGGTGTAATTTAACGAATCACCGTCAGCATCAATTGCAATCACTTGATACTTAAATTCTTTACCCGCAAATACAGCTCCTTCAGGGACACTTGTGATTACTGGTGCAGCATTACTTGCATAAGGATCATAAACTTCAACATCAAATGTTTGTGAAGTAGATGCATTTAACTCATCTAAAACAATGACTCTGACATAATGAACACCAACATCCTCAAAGTCAGTTGACCATTGCAACAAACCAGTTTGTGGATCAATTGTCATTCCTTCTGGTGCGGAAGATAACACATAAGCTATTAATTGCGCTTCAGGATCTGTTGCTTCAACTTGATATGTATAAGTTTCAAAAGCTGTGACATTTCCTGTTGGCAGCGAAGTAATAGTAGGAGCCAGATTGCCATCTGGAGTGACTGTTACAGTATGAAATTGAGTTGCACTTGCACCAGCTAAATCGGTTACTTTAATTTCTAATAAATAACTGCCTTCAACTAAATTTTCAGCAGAAATAATGCCTGTCTTTTTATTTATTTCAAATACATTTTCTTCATTAATTAAACCAAAACTAAATGCGTCACCTAAATCTGGATCACTCACTTCTACTTTAAAACTGTAATCTAATTCAGCTGAAATTGAACTTACAGTTGCACTGATAATTTGCGGCGCGTCATTGTGATTAGTAAAACTGATTGCAAATTTTTGGCTGTCCCATAACCCTGCTAGGTCATACACTCTTACATCCACAACCGCAGCACGAGCGGTATTGTTTGTATAGTCACATTCAACCACCGATTGATCTGTGTTTATTTCTGCACGAATGGCCTCACTGATATCCAATTCGTTAATTGGTAAGGTTAATTCAATTTCAGTATTTGGCGTAATTAAAGGGACTTCAATTAAACCTAAGTCTGTATCGCCTAACCAAAAATGCTCGTGAAATACATTAATCGTTGTTTCAGTTGAGTCAGTTAACCCTCTGTTTTTAACCGTTAATGTTACTTCGCTATTTTGTTCGTTATATTTAATTGAATGCACAATTAAATCGGCTTGAGCCAATGCTGGACGATCTATGAATGTGTTTAGGCGGAAGGTGTTGTGGGTTAGCCATGGATATGAAGGCTCCGATGGAATAGTTAAATCATCATTAACGTTATTCACTGAATATGAGTATTGATTCCAAATTCTTCGTGTTGGCAACCATTCAGGGCTACCTTCCAGTACGAACAACCCAGCTTTGCTATTTGAATTTTCTCCCAACACGATTTCTGCATGTCCATCATTATCAACATCAGCAACAACAGGATATTCAAGTACCGTTCCCGTTCTTTTAGCTTGCTCATAAATCACATCACCTGTCGCACCTTCAAATATATAAAAATTATATTCATCTGCATACAGCACTTCAGATTTCCCATCGCCTTCGAAATCAAAGAATGAAGAACCTGTTCTAAATGAGCTACTGTCAATAGTGTCATGTTTCCATAAAACATCACCAAGACTATTAAATACTACATAATTTTTTGCACCTGCCACCGCTATTTCAGGAACGCCATCACCATCAACATCTGCAATAGTTGGTGGCCCACCTACCCCACCACCAGGCAACGAAATTGGCCCCCAAATAATTGTTCCATCAGTATCTAATAAATACACTTTTGAATTTGCAACTAAAACAATTTCAGCTTCGTCATCATTATCAAAATTTGCTACTGCATTTATCCCGCTACTAGGAATTGAAGATGCATGCCATTTTAATGAGCCATCTGAGTTATAAACTGAACGCCCTGCAATAATCTCATACTCACCATCTAAATCTATATCTTCGACAACTGATACGATTCCATAATCTAATTCACCACCAAAATCATTCACCCCATTCCATAAAAGGTTTCCATCAAAATCATATACCAAGTCACCTAATATAATTTCCGATATACCATCATGATCTAAATCGGCAAGATTAATTCCGTCTCTTGGAGTATGTCTTGTGTAGAGATTAGGAATATTACTTTGCCAGATAATCTCTCCAGTATTACTTATTAGCATTAATGATTCGCGATACTTACTAACTGCAACAAATTCAGGAATACCATCTCTATTCAAATCACCAACTGCAGGACTACTTAACATTGATATTGGTAAATTTAAAACTAAATGCTCAACTCCTGTGGCACCATCAACAATTCTTATTTTTTCATTTTCTGGATGGTGGCCAGAATAAAAAATAATATCTGTATCATCATCTTCATTTATCAAGCCATCGGCATTATCATCTGTAAATTGAGCTACCATTGGAGGTCCGTAAACATCACTTTGCTGTAAATCAGAATGCGTCCATCTCCACTTTTCAACAACATTAAATTCACTAATTATTTCAGATTCTTTCTCACACATTAAATTCTGATTAATCAATACATCAACAAATTTAGAAGCTTCGTTCCATGTGATTTGACCTGAGTTTTTATCAATGACAATATCATGCACGTTATTTTCAAAACCAAATTCTAATTCATCATTATTTGGATCCGTTGCTTGCACGTCATAAATATAACCTAGTTGTTCATGGCCTTTACTTACGGCTGAACTAACAATACTTGGCGCTAAATTTTCGAACACTTCAAAAGTAAAGGTTTGCTCTACTGATTCATCTCTTAAATCCGTTACTAATACAGTTACTGAATAGATTCCCGGTTTTAATATTTCTGGATCTGATGTAATTAAGCCTGTTCTGCTGTCAATATAAATGCCTTCAGGGGCATCGGTTAATTCAAAAACAGCGGCGTCACCAA
This sequence comes from Marinicellulosiphila megalodicopiae, assembly GCF_045862395.1. Taxonomy (NCBI): domain Bacteria; kingdom Pseudomonadati; phylum Pseudomonadota; class Gammaproteobacteria; order Oceanospirillales; genus Marinicellulosiphila; species Marinicellulosiphila megalodicopiae. Next base: position 482,147 of record NZ_AP023087.1, on the reverse strand, counting down.
TATCTTCATCTTCGACTGTTACTTGATATTCAATTGATTGCCCACCTTGTTGCTCAGCTGGTGGTTCACTTGTAATAACAGGTGCTGCGTTCACATCTAAAATATTAACCGAAAACCATTGATTGTCTGAGTTTTGTGCTTTGTCATGAACCAATACATTAACAGTTGCTGCGCGTGCTTCATTATTATTAATCGTACATTCTTCAACGGACTCAGGCACTACCACTTTAACTATGATGTCGCCGACAATTTGTGATTCTTCAATTTTCGCAGTGGCTACTTTAACTTGATTACTATTTAGACCTGAGAATAGAGACTCGCCAATTAAGTCGTCATTTTCATTTAAAAATTGAATGACGAAATCGCTAGTAATATCAGCTAAACCACGGTTTTTAATGGTTGCTTGAATGATTAAATTATCATCAGCATTTGCACGTAATAAAATATCACTTACTCGAACATCTGGATTACCTAAATGCTCTAATGCAATGGGCAAGTACGACATAACCAAACTTGTTGTACCTAGATCCGTTGAGAAATAACCACTATTAGTATCCCAAGTTCCGTTTGCTTCTTGAGCGTCTAATAAATAATTAATATTATCTATCACGAGTTTATCGGTAATACTTGGGTTCAAATAATTCAGCGCTAAACCCACCCATGCAGAGGTCATTGGATCACTTGTTCCTGAATTAAAATTCAACGTCCAACCACCATTTTGTTGTTGTCTACTTCTCAACAATTGATCTAAATGAGTTTTTGCCTGCTCAACTTCTGATTTTAACGTTTCGTCTTGTATAAATTCTAATAATTCAGAAATAGCAATCAAACGGTACGCACTGAATAATGAATAGACTTCATCGTTATAACTGTCTGAAATAAAATAACGAACAATTGCATCTACGTTATCTAAATATTGATCGGCGATATCTAACTGAAACTGTGTTGGGGCTTCTACTAATTGAATATCTTTTAAATAATATGCAATTGAATAAGCCATGATAGACGTCATTGCTTCTGGATTTCTTAACCAGCCCGTTGGGTGATCTTGTGTCCAATAGATTTCGTCTGAGCCTTGTTTTTTACTTTGCATAAAGTTTAATGCATTGGCACGAACATCAATTGTAATTTCTGGGTCGATGCCTTTTGACATTGCCCATATTGCTAAAGCGGTTTGATTTTTTGCGTATTGCGGGTGGGATTGAATAATTGAACCATCAGTTTGCTGACTAGTTAAAAATTCATTTAATAAATAGTCGATGCCTTCTTGTGGTACATCGGCTTTATCTTGACTGGTGACTAAACCTAATAAACTTTGTGATTGTATATGACAGCCTAAGCACTGATGTTGTTCATCCCAACTTATTGCTTGCTCTGAAGTATATTCACCACCGTCGTGAATCGCTTCTTTCACTTCTAAAAATAATGGTGCGATATAATTTGATGAGGCCTGGCTGCTTTGACCATCTAGTAACACTTCGATTGAACCCGTTGGAACGACATAACACTGTGAATTAAATTGCGCAACGCTTCCTACATACTTCTTGTCAGCGACCCAACTAATTTCACCTGTTTGAGCATCTATTGACATGCCATTTGGATTTTGAGCTAAAGTATAAGCCAATTCGTCATAAACATCAGGATCTACCGCATCGACATCATATTGATAAACTGAATTTTCAAAGCCATAATAATTTGCAAATGAGGTTATTTCTGGTGGCTCAGATGATAATAAAGAAGATATATCTGCAGTAAATGGTGTGTGGTAAAAATGAGTAAATCCAAAATAATTTTTCGCGATTAATGTGCCATGTAAATAACCCCAAAGGCCATTCACATTTGCTTTTGGCGCAAATACCGTACCTTCAAGACCAACACTGCCAATAGATAATTCGATTGCATCAACAAAGTGCCATAATGTTTTATTAGCTAATGGTGCAAATGCTTGTAATCCGATATTATCGATTTCACCAATAGCACCTGTAATATTAATAACGACTGCATTTGCCTGATCAATACATGATGCATTTATATATGTCGCATCGGCTAAGTCGTCTGTTGTAATATTAAAAACTTGAATTTCTTCTTCACAAGTACCCGTTAAATGCAGTCCATTCCATTTAAATTCAGATACACCGTTAATTTCAGCTTGCGATAATTGCGTTGAATTATTGTTTAATTCATAAAATTCTATTTCAGCTTGCTTGTCAAAAACAACCGCACCGGTAACTGTAGCGCCTTCTTGTAATCCATTTAATACTTCATAAGTCACATTATCAATACCACCTTGTGCAACTGCACTGCCATGATAAATTTTGCCGTGATCAAATGATAAGTTACCTCCAACAACCAATGAGTTTTGTTCTGGTGCTAAAGTTATTCCAGAACTAATTGCATAGCTCATAAGCTTTGCATCATTTCCTGTGTAAAGCTTTCCTTCTACTTCTGTATTGGCTGACTCAAAATCTTGCTCAATGTATACGTTATATTGACTGGCATCATTAAAGTCAGCATAAAGAAAATTAGAAAACAAAAAGCATATTAAGCCTAATAATTTTGTTGGCGTTTTTAATTGATAATGAAGATTCATAATAAATTCCTTAAAAGAATATTTTTATATGGATACAAGTGCCAATTTTGTGAACTAATTGGCACAATTTTCGAGAATAATACTCGAATTGATAATTTTTTAAACCTTTTTGGTCAATAAATTTACAGAATTTTATTAGCTTGTATCATTTCTGACAATAATATGACGCTCAATCTACTCACTAATTTATAAAACTAAAAGGCTAAGATAAATCAATATCCCAGTCTCTATATTAACTGTCATGTAAATTGTAAAACCAGATCCATTTATTTTTCAAAACAATCATCCTTTGAACTTAAAACGATATTTCAGATGGATAGACAATACCTTTACAATTTGAAGGTTTAATAGGCTCTCTGCTTATAATTTTAATTGAATCTATATTTGGCAAACCTGCTTGTGCAGTAGCTCGTAGTGAGATTGTGTTCACTCCCTGATCCATTGGTACATTTATTTTTAAAACCTGCCAATTTTCCCATTCATTTTCTGTTATGTTGAAATTAATATTTTGTGTTTGTCCTTCAACATTTAAAGTGGCTTTATTTGTTTTTGCACCACTTGCATAGGTAATCAATAAATCAAAATTTCCCCTTTGTGGAATGTGTATTTGCCAAGAGATGCTTGCACCACTTTCATTTATGCTGTCTGCATAACCCACACCGGTGTAACCTTTATGTTCAGATTTTACCTGTCCGTTAAACCCGCAAAATCCTTTTTTTAATTCTTCGATAATTAGCCCGATTAGTTTTGTTTCATTCAATAATGGCGCCAAGCCTGATAACTTGCCTGTCGGGCTTATATCAGAGTAATACTGAATTTCATCACTGCCTTTGTGAGTATTTTTACTGTTTTCATTTACGTTGTCACAACTGGAAAAAATCGATAGTAGACATACTATTGCACCAACTGTTATTAGACTTTTCATTACTTCTTAAACCTTTTTTCAATTAAAGGCGATCGACCACTGCCTTTAATTATGAATTTCAATATTATGACTTAGGTAAATTTAAACAGTTAGATCTAGTTTTGCTTAAATTAGAAGATCTATCATCAATTGCTATTATTTGATTTTTAACCTTTTATCGAGTAAATGTTATTTAAATGTATTATGAGTGTATGTAATGTAATATTTCAAGGGGGAACATGCAGTATTTACATAAATTGAGACTTCAATTACAGTTTTTTATTAAATACTTTTAATCCTTATCTTCGTCTAACCACCTAATACTAGGCTTTTTCTGCACTAATTTTAATCATAACCACCCATGTTAAAATATTTCACACTTCAAATGAGAGTTTACAAAAGATTACATTTTATGAATTATTTTGAATAAAAGCACCCACATTAAAGTAAAGTGCGATTAATTTTGAACTTATAGATTTAATATAATGGTAGAAATACTGCGCGCACCTATATCCACAGTGACAGTTTGTCCATCAACGGTACTAGGCATTAATTCACGATTTCTAAATTGGGAGGTGTAATAAAATTCTGCTGATTCTATATTTTGGGTGAAACCAATTTTGACACCATCAACAGGGTTTGTTTCTCGGTTAAGAATCACCAGTATGAGTTGTTTGTCTTTTTGATAGACAGTTACATCTAAATTTTGCGCAAGCGCCATAGTATTTGCTTGAACTCTTAATGAGTCGGGTCTAACAAATTTAGAATAATGAGAAAATGCCCAGCCACGTTTAAGTATCTGCCCTTCTTGAGTGCCATATATTGGGTCGCCATCGCCCATAAAGGAATAAAACCTCACGGCCCACCACCAAATGTAAGCACTCCAATTAATTTCCATAGAATGATGAATGCCACCTAATACGTCATCTAATGTTTCATCCCACGTTGTTTTATGAAAGTCATCACCCCAAATATCACTTCCGTTGCCATCCGCTTCATGTGTATACCATTCAGTCATCCACACTCTTGTACCAGTTATTTCGGCTAAAGGGTATTCTTCAAAATTGCCTGAACTTTGGGCTCCATATAAATGCCCACCAACTAGATCAATGTTTTCTAATGCACCGGCATCAACTAATGCAGGATCGGTTATGTCACGGTTAAATCCAACCGATTCACCTATAAGCACTTTTGCATTTTTTATTTTATCGCCATGGTCACGCATAAAATTACGAATGGTAATGCCATCCCACTCACATGATTCATATCCTGGAATCCAATCGGGTTCGTTTTGAATGGAAATGACATCAATCTCAATGTCGTTATCTTGCATATAATAGACATAGTTATTTAAATGGTAAGCATAATCATCATAATATTCTGGGAGTAATTTCCCTCCATAAATCAAACTATTGTTGTCTTTCATGTAGGCTGGGGGCGACCAAGGTGTGGCCATTATTTTTACATCCTCCCCCGTGTTTTGAACGTTTTTTAGTAGATTAACGTAATCTTTCCAAGTATTGGGATCAGGTGTCAACATGGTACGAATAATTGACAAACCTAATTGATCCTCACCCATTCCATATAATTTTTCAGTTTGACTTTCACTCCAAGGCTCAATGCCCCACATTGGCCCCAATGCTCCGAATCCATCAATTACTTGGTATGCGGTATGGTGATCTATGGCGATATCTATATTGCTAGGCATAGGCAATATCGGATCGACATCACCTGTAATTGATAAATCATCTACAAAATAATTAGCACTTGTTCTGGTGGCTTCGGCATACACAAACATATCCGTCAACTCACCTTGAGGTAAATGAGTATAAGTACCTTTAAGTAATGTCCATTTTCCTGCAACTAGCTCTGCAGTGGCTACATTTTCAATATGTGCCCCAACACTATCCACATAAAATAAACTTAACTTGCCAGTAGTACTTTCACCTGCATCTAAGCGCATCCAAACATTAAATTCATAATCATTACCCAATGTTAGTGGGCCAAATTCATAATTGATGCTGCTCCAAGCTGCCGCCCTATCATAAACATATAAAGACGTGTTTCCACTGTGAGCAATATCTGAAAATGAATATTCAATTTCACCAAATTTACCCCAGGGTGCAATACCCGATTCAAAATCTCCGTTACTAATTAAATTATTAGCAACAGGCACATAGACTTCTTTTTCAACGTTAATTTGCATCGGGTAATGAGAGACTAACTCACCGTCTGTCACACTTAACATCACTGTATAAGAACCGTCCGCTTCGTATTCATGATTAACTTGCTCACCAAAAGCAGAGGTGTCATCTCCAAAAGACCATTCAAATGTAATCTCTTCTCCGTTTAAATCCATGGCTTCACTGGCTTTAAATACTGCATACCAATCATGTTGAGCGACAACTTCTAATTTGGCAGTCGGGGCAAGATTAGGCATTCCAATCGAAAAGTTTTGAGATTGCGTCTTAATAAATAAACCATTGCGATCAGTGACTGTTAAATCAAAATAATGATACCCCGCCTCAACTTCAGTCACAGGATTAATGCCTTCTAACATTGTCACACCATTAATAGTCCATAAGTAGTTTAATTGATCTGGTGTGTCATAATCGTCCGACACATCCAAGGCATTAAATGAGACTGTAAAATCTTCAATGGAGATGTAAGCTTTGGCATACGGAGCTGTGTTTTCTGTAGGGATAAAATCAAGCTCGTACTGAATTTCACTGGACGCACCAATGAGCCCTTTATTGTCTTCCACAATTAAAGACAAAGTAAAAAGACCGCTATGATCGGGCTTATATGAACCTATTTTTTCTCTTGAGACAACCTCATCATTTACCAACCAACGATATTCCACTATTTGCCCATCAGGATCATAAGATTGAGAAGCATCAAAATAAATGGTGTCATCAATTAATTCAGAAGTATGTAATGACACAGGCTGTAAATTGGTAGCTACTACAATATCTGTTTTAGAATCCGTTTCTGTTTGAGTATTGATGGAATTAGTAGGTTGAATGCAACTTGAAAGCACAATGATGCAACCTGCAAAAATAGGCAGTAGGTTTTTCATGTAATCACTGCCCCCCTTTTTGGATTGCTGAGTTATTAATAGTTGATCGGCGTATTATGATCGCTAACCCTTACTTGACTCAAGTATTGAAATGTTAACGGCGTTAAATTTAACAATAAAAGCCCAATTGATCACTTTTGGCATTAAGTATTCACACTGTAATTTTTATAATCGTCATTAAGAATAATGATGGATTACTTTGCCTATTTAAATGAATACCGAATTAATTTTGGGGAAATACATAAAATAATATTAATTACACCACCAAGACATTAATAATACATTATTTATACCTAATCAATTGTATAAAAACGCTTAGAAATGTAACTCAATCACAATTTTTAGGATATAAACGCTTAGCTATTTGTTGTATTGCTGTTGCATTACTGTTGCATCGCAGTTGTATTTTTAAAACCCGATCTCAGCTGACTTTAATGTGTGCGTGTTTAAAATTATATCCACCTCAAAGTAGAGTAGAATTTACAACATATAGACATAAAAAAGCCCCATTACTGAGGCCTTAAAACTTTAAAAAAACACTAAGACTTTCTGATGTTTTGACTATTAAATAATCCAAGCAACATCATCAATGACATCAACCAAAACATGGTAATCTGGCCAAATGCGCTGTCTTCAAGTTTTTCATTTTCGGAATTCTGGGGACCAGCCTCAACTTCAGTTTGTGTTGCTGAATCAGTTTCAACCTCAGTTTGAGTTGCTGAATCAGTCTCAACTTCAGTTTGTGTTGCTGAATCAGTCTCAACCTCAGTTTGTGTTGCTGAATCAGTCTCAACTTCAGTTTGAGTTTCTGAATCAGTCTCTACTTCAGTTTGTGTTGCTGAATCAGTTTCAACTTCAGTTTGAGTTTCTGAATCAGTCTCAACTTCAGTTTGTGTTGCTGAATCAGTCTCTACTTCAGTTTGAGTTTCTGAATCAGTCTCTACTTCAGTTTGTGTTGCCGAATCAGTCTCAACTTCAGTTTGTGTTGCTGAATCAGTCTCAACTTCAGTTTGTGTTGCTGAATCAGTTTCAACTTCAGTTTGTGTTTCAGTATCTGTTTCAGAGTTTGTAGTGGTAGCTGTAGTGGTATCCGAAACACACTCTGTCTGCCCTGTTAAAGGCTGTGAGGTACCCTGCGGACACACTGACGCTTCAATTGCCCCCTCTAGATTTACAAAGTGGTTAATTGGCGCATCAATACAAGCAATAGAACCCGCTAACGGCTGATATGTACCAGGCAGACATTGAGTAAAATTGTCAGCACCTTGCATATTTACAAATGCACCCGCAGGAGACAAATTACAATTAATTTGCCCTATATCGCTTTGGTAATATCCCTTTTCACAACTGACTTGGTTAATTGATCCAGTTTCACTCACATAGTGTCCGACACTGGCATTTAAACATAACCCCTGCCCTTCTAAGGGCTGATAAGTTCCAATAGTACAAACTTCTGAATCAGTCGCGCCTTCTTGTGAAAACTGACCAGCTGGTGTTTGCTCACAATCGGTACTTCCGGCATTTGGCTGATAGGTTCCTGCCGGACAAGCTGTAAAAGTTTGAGCTTGATATGCATCAACAAAACTGCCAGCAGGGGCAATCAAGCAGTTATTTTGCCCTGTCAAAGGCTGGTATCTACCAGGAGGGCATTCAATTTGTTCAATCGCACCTTGGATTGAAACGTAATTCCCTGCACTTGCAATCTCACATGCACCTTGCCCTTCAATCGGTTGATATGTACCCACCATACAAGCAATAGAAACTTCTGCGCCTGCTTCTGAATATTTACCTTTCTCAGTCAAAATACACGATTGCATGCCAGGGTTGGGTTGATATTTACCTGCTGGACATAATGTGGCTTCAAGTGCACCTTCAATCTCGACAAAACTGCCTGCAGGCGCTTCTTCACACACACCATCTAGGTAAAATCGGCCAATCGAACATTTAGGAAAATCTAAAATATTATTCTTGTCCGTAGAAAACTGAAATTCAATATAATCGCTGTAACCGTCGTTATCAGAATCAAGAGTTGAGGTTTCATCGCAGATATATCGCCCCACCGAGTCATCACATTGGGTCACAGTAGTATTGCCTAGTTCGACAAAATCATAAGCTAAGCCACCTTCACACAAACCGGTTTCTATATTTGGCGTACGATCTGCTTCACAAGCACTTGCAATTTCTCCAGACAAATAAACTGGTTGACCAATATAGTTACCTCCTGGGAAATAATTACAAACTAAATACGTAGACGGCCAATTAAAATTTAAATTTTGAATTTCATCTGCTCGAATAAACCCACAGCCTATATAACGGGTTTTTGCCCAAGCATCCTGCGTAAAATGTCCACAAGCGGAGTTAGGTTCACAGTCGCCATTCGTCGAGGTACTATAAACCCAATCGGCAACTTCACTTTCCCATGCGTCAAATCCATTTAAAAGCGTATTTATCGTAGGAACAGAGGTTGAACTCGCTACATAAATATTTTCCCCTACATATCCAAGTTGACTAAAACTGGCCAACTCAAAATTGTCTCCTAAATCAGATTGTCGATTACTGTTATGCCCCCAAATTTTTTGAGCAGCATATTGTGTTGCCACAAGAGCAAGCGCGTCGTCCCACACTAATTTATTCATATTAGTGGCCGTAGGCACAGGATTGCCATTTGCATCATCAAGCAAACCCAATGCAACCTGAGATCTAAACTCATTAATTTTATCTAAAATGATTTGTTTATCTTCTTCAGATAATTGATCAGGTAGTTCAAACGCCAACAGCTTTAGTTGAACCAACATCAAGCAAACAGTAAAAACCGCCATTACACTCAATCGAAATTTACGCATATATCCCCCTAGGATGTTATTTTTTCTCACTTTAACATATTTTAATTGACACAGGCATCACCCTATTACCTGCCCTCTACTTGATTTTTGCTCAATGATCACAATTAATCACTTTCCTAAATTCCTCAATGAGCCTGTATGCCAAACTACAAATTATCCTACTTTGATTTTGATGGCGGACGCGCCGAAGCCATTCGAATTGCATTTCACAGCGGTAAAATTGAATTTGACGATCACCGACTTTCATTTGCACAATTTGCCGAATTTCGACAATCCACACCGTTTAACTCCATACCTGTTTTAGAAATAGACGGCAACTTAATTACGCAAACCAACCCAATTTTAAGTTACATAGGCAAGCTTACCCACTTATATCCAATTAATGATTTACAAGCGTTATATTGCGAAGAAGTGATGAGCGCCATTGAAGATATTAGCCATCATTTAGTCAAAACATTTGGCTTAAAAGACGACGAATTAAAACAGGCAAGAGAACAGTTTGTTAAAGGTTGGTTAAGCACCATATTAAAGGGATTAGAAAGCTTATTGATTCGATCTAATGATGATTATTTTTGTGATGGTAAATTAACCGTGGCAGACATTAAATGTTTCGTGCAAATAAACAGTCTTACAAAAGGGGCTTTAGATCACGTGCCTACGGATTTGGTTGAATCCCTTACACCCAAATTATTTGCACATTTTAATCGCATGAAAAATGAACCAATTATTCAAGCGTATTATACGATGCGAACTGAGAAATAATTTTTCATAAAATAAAAACCTCTATTTATAGAGGTTTAATTTCTTTTATTTTTTCTTGAATAGTTTCTGGATTCACTAAGCTTATAATTTTCCAATCATTTTTTAATTTAAAATCCTGATCAATGGCATACATATAAACGTTGCCACTTGGATCAATTGCACACAATGGCATCGCTCTTACTCCATAAGTTTGTTTGTATTGCTCATGGGTAAATGCTTCTGACAATTTTGTGGTTTTTATTTCAGCGCCTTTGGCTACTAAACTTGCTAGTCGACTATAAGATGCACCCTGTGCGAACAAACCCAATTTTTTAGAATACGAATCAGAAAATTTATGGCTGGACCGGTTATCTTGTTCGCTTGCACTTAAACCCAGCACCGAACCTTTACCCATTTCATGTTCAAAATGATACGTCACCAGTGGGTTTAATTGTCGATAAGGCGACAATACCAATACTTTACCTAATCTCGTAAGATCCAAAGTACGACGTGCGTGTTCTGAAATTGGATTACCATAATACGTTGGAATACTTTCCATTCTGGCCTCTTTAATTGCATCCCAGTTTGTGTCTGCGATTCGAACAGCAATATCATTTTCAATTAATTCTAACGCCAATAATCTTGAAAATTTATTACCACCAAAAATTAAATAACCATTTGGTTTAGGCGCTTGCACATTTAATAATTTAGCCACATAAATTGAAGTTAAACTTTGAAAAACCACAGTGGTTATAATCACTAAAAAAACCATTGGTACTAATAATTCTGATTGTGCGTACCCTATACTTTCTAGTTTGATGGCAAACAATGCTGACACAGCAGCGGCAACTATGCCTCTTGGTGCAATCCAACTTAATAGCGCGAGTTCTTTTATTTTTAAGTCGGTACCAATAGAAGACACAAAAACAGAAACAGGACGCGCAATAAACATGATTGAAAGCACAACAAATACAGCCCCAAAACCCAGTTGAGAAATGGCTGAAAAATCTAGACGTGCGGCTAATATAATAAATAATGCTGAAATTAATAATACACTTAGGGTTTCTTTAAATTCTAAAATGTCATCTACATCAACATTTTTCATATTTGCTAACCACATACCCATTACGGTTATGGTTAATAATCCCGACTCATGAGCTAACAAGTTTGAACCTGCAAACGCCCCTAGCATTAACGTTAAAACGGCCACGTTGCGTAAATAATGTGGCATCCAGTTTTTGCGAAGCATGACACCTACGCCATAACCCATTGCTGCACCTACACCAAACCCAATGCTAAGTACTAAACCAAATGTAATTAATGTATGTGTCCAAGCGTCTTGTGTGGAGATCATAAATTCAAATACTAAGACAGCCAATAAAGCTCCTACTGGATCAATAACGATACCTTCCCAACGTAGAATATTGGCGATGTTTGCATTCGGTCTAACTGAGCGCAGCATGGGCACAATGACGGTGGGTCCTGTCACTGTCACAATAGCACCAATTAAAAATGACATTTGCCATGACATGTCTAAAGCAAAATGTGCAACAGGTGTGACCACTGCCCAAGTGATACCAGCGCCGACTGTGCATAAATTACGCACCATTTTTCCGTGACCTGCTATGTCATCTACTTTGAGTGTCAGCGCGCCTTCAAATAAAATAATGGCGACAGCCAATGAAACAATGGGAAATAATAAATCCCCAAATAACAAATCAGGATCCAACACACCCGCTACAGGACCCAAAACAATACCTGTAACCAATAGCGGTAAAATTGCTGGAATATTTATTTTGAAAGCCAGAAATTGACAAGTGATGGATAACAACCCTACACCTACTAACAATACAATTGGATCAAACATAGACACTACCTAAATACTCAAAATTGAAAAGTAGCTCAGTCTTACACAGTTTGTTTAGTAAAGGCATTATTTATTTTTTGCTTTTAAATATAAATCGCAGGCAAAAAAAACAGCAGATTCAATCTGCCGTTTTTTTAAAGTCTGTTCAACACTAATCATCCAATTTGACTTTTAAATTGGCTGGCATATCAATGCGTTTATTAGTCCCGTAATCTTTAAACTGTACAACCGTGCCGTCCGTTTTAATTAACACCCCCGCATCACGCTGTGCAAATACTTCTTTATAATCACTACCACTTGGTGCATTTGAAAACGCCCCCCAGCATTGGGCGGTACCATTTAATTTAACGGCACAACTCCATTTTTCAGCTGAGGTAATAGATTGTGCTTTTAATCCTGATGGTACATTTACGCCAGCACCATCACCCCAACAAATGACGTTGTCGTTTAAATCAATCGCACAAGCATGCACAGGACTTGTGTCTCCTGCCCAACCACCGACTTCCACTCGCTTGGCTTTTAGTCCTGCAGGTGGTGTTTTAGTTTCGTCACCAAAACAGGCCACACTTGAATCTTCAGCTGAAATTGCGCACGTCATACGCCCACCGCTAGAAACAGATTTAGCAATAAAACCATTAGGCGCGACATGATTGGTATAACCTTCTTTATTTATATTTATTTCCCAACACTTTATTTCTCCTGCTGAAGTTAATGCACAAGATTGACGATCACCATGTGATAGTTGAATAGGATTATTAATGTCTGGATAAGTTGGGTTAGTTTCTGGCCCCCAACAACGGATTGCTTTATTTGTAGCTGTCGGTTTTTTTAAAATAACGCATGCTGAAGTATGCGTACCTGCAATAGCCGTCACTTCGCCTAAATTTGTGGGCGCTACAGCACGACCTACACACTCGCCTATTCCCCATTGTGTTGGATTATCAAAACAATTTTTTTGTGTACCGTTTTCTGTGAATTTTTGATTCATGTAATTACCACCCCAACAGACCACCTTGCCATTAGGTTGAATCACACACCCACCATAAGGCCCAATGCCTACAGATGATAAAGGTCTACCACTTTGAGGCAATACAGGTGGTGTCGGGACATTGTCTTTTTCATAAATTTTGATTGCGTTTATTTTTGGATTATTGGTAATGGCATCAACAGTGATACTTAAAAAGTCGTCACTTATTGTGATGTCGAATTTTTTGTATACCGCTTTATTAATAGCATTAGCTTCTTTAAAAATATCAAAGTTGGTTAATTTTTTATCCCCCTCAATAGATAAATCAAACACACGTTTTCCTGCTTCGGTGAAATACACTTCTGCAAAATATAATGCAATTTCATAATTGCCATTTTTCATTGGAATTTCGTAATCAAAATTTCCAAAACGCTCTGTTTGAAATAATACATCATCAACAGTGTTATCAATGGCTAATGCACTTGTATAAATTGATCCGTTGTTAAAATAATCATCGGCAATAAAACTTTCATTTATATTGCTTACAAAACTATTACCACCCGCATTAATATACATTGACGTATTTTCACTGCTCATTGGAATATCCATACAACCATTCGCTTCGACTTTATCTCGGTTAAATGAGCGCGTGTTATCACATTGATCATCATTATTAGTCACACCATCTTTGTCATCGTCATTGGTGAATGTCACTATTTTATCGATCATGTATTTTGAAACTAATTCATCACAACGATTATCATTTATACAATCTCCTGGCGCTCTGCGAGGCATTTCATTTTTGTTGTATAGGGTTAATGCCGATAAATTAGTGCAATCAACTTTTCCACAGCTTTGAATTTGTTTTGCTTCGCCACCCAATCCTGTATCACCATGACAGTTTGCACAATCAAGATTAAAGTAAAACGATTCACCTAACTGAATATCTGAACAACCATTTGCATCAACTGGCGCATCCATTTCAGTAAAGTCACACCAATCATTTGTGTTTGTCACGCCATCCATATCATCATCAGCAGATGGTGGAGTTAATGCGTCTAACTGTGCTTGCGAACAACCATTACTAACCACTGCACCAGAAGTATTTGGACATTGATCAACTAAATCCTCTACACCGTCATTGTCTTGGTCAATATTTATTTCAGTGTGAGTGTCTGTTTCATTTGATGTAGATGTAGATGTATTGGTTTGGGTTTGAGTTTGAGTTTGGGTTTGGGTTTGGGTTTGGGTTTGAGTTTGAGTTTGGGTTTGAGTTTGGGTTTTATCACTTGCAAACATTACGTCAATTGACTCTACCACTGACAATCCACCAGAATCAGTAACAGTTAACACCACCGTTTGTTCACCAAATATATTAGTCACACTGGAAACATCTAAAAATTGCGCACTTCCTATTTCCAACCCATTCACTACCCAAGAATATTTCAAATCATTGTTTTCGATATCTGAGGCTGCCGCCCAAATAATGCCTTTAATAATGTTAGGACTTGCCGTCGGTGCGTTATTGGTTTGGGTTTGTGTGTCTGTATCAATAGCGGTAAGCGTTGATGTATCAGTCATCGATTGTGTATCAGTGCCAACACCGGTGTTTTCAGACGTATCAGTTTGGGAAAGCGTGTTTGATTCAGTATGCGTGTTATCTGATGCAAAATCTTCACTCGAAACCTGTTCAGACGCAGGCTGACAGCTACTTATAAGCAGCATTAATGCAATACTCTTTGCGAGCGCCACTGTCATTTTTAACTGTTTTTCCAAAATTACGCACATAATCGCTCCAACTTTATATCAATGTTAAGAATATGCGGATTATATGTAAGCGCTTACAAAATGTATGTAAAGTGAGTACGATACATTGTGCAATCGTGAGGCAGTCAGCATTAAAAGCCAGAATTAACACATAGTGAGGTAATTAATATTATGCAAATGCAAGAATTGTGGGAAGAACAGAGACAGAAGAACAGGGGCAAACAATCCAAAGAAATTGAATGAACTTTTTATAAAGTCCTATTTATAAAGTCGCATCACTTTGATGTGTGTCATTTTTAGAAATAATTAAAAGTTTAAGGCGGGATTCAGGCAGGATTAAAATAAAAATATAAAAGGTCATCGTAAAACACGATGACCTGAACATGCACTAGCTTCCAAAAATATTCTTATCATTTTTTTTGGTTGCTTTTACTGCTTTTTTTTCTTTTGCTGTTAAAAGCGGTTTTTTCTTATCGCTTTTTTTACTGTCTTGGCCTTTACTCATGATATTTGTTACCTATATAAAGTCATAAAACCTAGAGTCGACACGCTCCAACCGAAGGACGGTGTTTGTTATTAAGATAATAATTAATAACTCAATGAGTATGAGCCGTATTGGTTTAAATAGATAGAGAATGCTCAATTATGCGCAAATTAAAAAAATCCACTTTTAGCTATTTAATACAAGCAACGATCAAATGATTGGTTCGAATATTTATCAGGAAAAAATTATCTGAACAATTAGCTCGCAAGATTAAATATTAGTTTAAATTTAAAATGACGAATACTCCCATATTCGTCCTTTTTAATTAAATCTTAAACAAACAATCCATTACTTAACACTCCAGTTCCACCATAATTAGGATCGCCATGTACTGTAATTTCTTGCCCCATAAAATGTGCAATTGATGTTTGTAATTGATTGTAGGTGTCTTTATTTCCTACATTCACCATTTGCCCATGATTTTTAAACCGACCTTTTCCTCCCGCTAAAATACAGTGAATGTCATCGGTTGTATTATGCGCTCTTGCCACATCGGTCAACCATGCAAAAATCGTATTATCTAAAAGCGTATTACCGTCAGGCTCCTCAACTTGATCTAACATTTTTAAAAAGCTAGCAACCGATTGAGCTCTAAATTTTAAAACATCGTGCACATAATCGATGCCATTATCTTTACCATGAGTTGCACTGTGCCAATTACCTTTACCGCTATATGAATTTAAAAATGAATATTTTAAATTACTGGTTGTGCCACCAAAACACATGCCCGCTACTCGTGTCATATCACACGAAAGTGCTTGAGTGATTAACTGCGAATATACGGGGTAAATTAAATTTTCTTTTTCTGCTAACTCTCCTGGTGACATAACAAGGTCACATGTTCGATTACTCGTACCACCCAATTGTGCCTCTAGCGTTTGTTCGGTTTTACGTATAGCCGTTAAATGCGCATCGATTCTTTGCTTATCAAAATGAGACACCTTTGCTTCAATTTTAGCGATGTCTGCTTTCATAAAATCCAATACACTTTTACGCTGACGTAATAATTCAGATGCTGGCATGTCGCTTTCTGACAGCCCAGGATTAAAGTGTTTAAATACCGAATTATACATTGCCAAAGGCGATTGAAATCTAGGGATGGGTTTTCCCTTAACAACCGATGAAGAAATATCAATGTCACCCTGTCCACCAGAGTTACGAAACCCTGCTCGCAAATCACTGTAAGGGGTTTGTCCTGATAATTTTTCTGCTAAAAACTGATCTAGTGACGTTGCATTAGGATTGTATTTTTCTTTTACACTGCCCTGCCAACCTGTAATGCCTTGGACGCCAAATGGATGAGGTCCTTGCACAATAATGGTTGATTGTTTTCGTGACATTTTTCTTAGAAAAATTAATTTGTCAGACATTTCATTTAAAGGTGCATAATCATTTTTAAAATTTAATGCACCTGTATTTGCTTGATAGTTTGCATTCACAATACTGTTTTCTGGCATGGTGTATTCATGCCAATATGTATAACGTTTTATAGAAGCATCGCCTTCGGCTGCTTCCAATCTTGGAATAAATGGAATTAACCCAGTTACTGCGGCCATGCCACCAACAGAAGCTAGAATTTGTCTACGTGTTAATAATTTTTTGATATTCATAGCGGCGCCTCTTAGAATTTTCTGTAGTGGAATGCTGGATTCTCAATGATGTCGTAAATTAACTGAATTAAATCACCATTGCTGTTTATAAAACGTTGCTTTAAATCTTGACTAACACAACCATCTAATTGTGAGTGTCTTAAAAATGCATATTCGAACCAGTGATCTGCATAACAAGCCATTGCATCTTGCGATTGGGCTATGGCGTTACTTAAATCGCTCGCATCATTAAATGGCACACCTAATGGACTGGTGTTCACTGATGAATTGATCATTGCGCCATTTTCTTGCTCCAATCTAAAATGCCCAATCCCGTCGTAGTTTTCTAATGCAAATCCAAATGGATCCATATTGGCATGACAACCTTGGCATGATGGCGCAGCTGTGGTTTCTTCCATCATGGTTCTAAATGAACGGCCATTTAATTCGGGTAAAACTGCAAACATATCTTGAACCTCAACAGGTGGTTCGGGAATCGCGACACACAAAATCGATGCTGAAATGGCTTCACCACGTCTGGTAGGCGATGACGACCCAAAGGACGTTCCGGCTAATAACGCTGCACGAGTTAAAACTCCTCGGCGATCATTCAATGTAACTTGCTCGTAAACATTACTTGCATGTACTTTACTCACTCCATATACATCCGCCAAAACATCATTGACAAAACCTTGATTGGTTGTAAATATATCTGAAAACGAACCTTGGTTTTCTAAAAGCAATCCAGCTATTAAATCTAATTCAATTTTTCCTGCTTCAGATTGCTCACTTGGATCACCAATTAAATGCAACCATTGTTGATGAAATGCACCAAACCCTCGTTTGGCTTTTTCGTCATTTAACATTCTTTGAACTTGTAACTTTAATCCTGATTCAGTGGCTAACTGTCCAGATTCTGCAGCATCAATTAATTCAATATCTGGCACACTATTCCAAAGCAGCCAAGCTAATTTCTTCGCTTTTGTGCGACCATTTAATAATTCACTGGTACCCACTAATGTCACTTCTTGCCATTGATACAATGTATTTGCAGATAAATATGTAGCCAATACGATTTGTTTCATGCCTTTATAAAAATTAGTTTCAACATCAAACAATTCAGCGAGCATTAATTCTCGTTCGCCATCTTGTAAGGTCCGACCCCAAGCTTGCTTTGCATTCTTTTCCAACCAGGCATTTGCACAATCTCTTTTTTGAACAGAGCTTTCATTGCAATCTAAATGTAATTGATCAAAGTTATTAGCAGTTTGATTAGCAACCACATCAAACAGATTAAAATACGTATCCAATGACAACTGATCCAAAACTGAATTTTTCGTATTGTTTGGAATTGCGTTTATTAAATCATCAATATTATTAATTTCTAAAGGTGCAGACACATCATTAATAATATTTTTCAATTGCTTGGGTGTCACTTGGGTTTCAACTGAAACCGCCAATAAATTACATGACGTTTCTGGTACTTCAAACTTGCCAACTTTTTCAAATACCACATCGGTAATCTCTTTATCGATATCAATAATTTCAACTAAATCAAATCGTAAATAATTAAAATTTAATCCGCCTGTTATCATTTTCACATCTACTTGATATTGACCTGCTGGTAATTTCTGCAAACCTAAATCCACTTCTGAAAATTCTTTCCAACCGTTTGCAGGACCTGTGGCAATTTCAAACTCAAAAGATTCATCACCTAACACAATCACTTGCATTGTTCGTTGCGAGCCTGCTGATGCAATGCTAGCAAACAATTGATAAATACCTTCTTGTTCAACATTAATATGATACGTTAACCATTCACCAGGAGCGGTCCAACCAATATCACACAAACCAATTTCATCTGCAGAAATTTGTAAATCGACAGGCTGCTCTTGCCCGCACCCCCCTTGGTTTTCTTGTGTGGTATCAAAACTTTTATAAAAATTTTCCGATTCTATTCGAGCTGGTAATAAAATATAATCAGGCTCTGGTAATGAATTTGGATCTATTTCACCTTCACCTTTAATAATAGGACACCAAGGCTGATTAATTTGTACTGACATAAACGCTGCTAAATTATCCGAACATTCTTCGTCACAGTTCTCAATATTTTTTGCCATATTATCGAATATATATTCGTTTAATACGCCAGTATGACCTTTTGTTCCAAAAAAATGACTGTCCTTTAATGCTAATTCAAAATTACCTGTTGAGGTACCATCTTCATTTATAGTACCGTGACAACCTTGGCAACTTCCAAAACCAGAACCGGACTCATAAATTAATTGCCCAACACCAACGGCCATCTCACAACTATCAACAGGTTGATTATCATCAGGAAAATCTAACGCATTTAATGGATCTGTGCCTTTGGCTTTTTCTTCATCATCTGAAAAACCATCGTTATCATCATCGCTGTCTGTGTTGTTCCCGATACCATCCATATCGGTATCTTTGCTTTCATTAAAATCTAATGGGAACACATCGTTATCATTTAAAACAAAATCGCCATCAATGTCGTTATCTGAATTATCACCAACATCATCGCCATCTAAATCTGACCACTCTGTAGGATCAAAAATAAAAGCATCTTGTTCATTTAAAAATCCATCATTATCAATATCGGAATCATTAATATCTTTAATACCATCATTATCAGTGTCCTGCTCTTTGTTTATTTCAAATTGAGTGGGATCATTCGGATAAGCATCTTCTTGATTATTAACACCGTCACCATCTTTATCGATATCACTGTTATCTCCAATGCCATCTAAATCAATATCCGACCATTCATTTTTATTTTCTGGAAATGCATCGTTTTCATTTACAACATTATCACCATCAATATCCGAATCTGAGTTGTCGCCGATTTTGTCGCCATCTAAATCAGTCCATTCCATTTTGTCTAATGGAAAAGCATCTTCGTTATTTTCAAACCCATCGCCATCAATATCTGAGTCTGAATTATCGCCAATTCCATCTAAATCCAAATCGGCAGACTCTAAATAATTTAAAGGAAACATATCCTGAGCATTAGCGTATCCGTCACCATCTATATCAGCATCTTGATCATCAGATATTCCATCATTATCCATGTCCCTAATTTGTGGACTGGCGCCTATCGAATTTTGATTATTTTCAGAATTTAATTCTGGATCACTGCCACAACCAACTAAAGTTGCGATCATTACACCTAACGCAATTCGTTTCATATTCTCACCCTAATTTAAAAGTTTAATGCTTAATTAAAAGATTGATGATCATATTTTCGCTTCGAATACTGATGTTTTTGAATGTTCCACTTATGTTTTCAAATTCAAAATAACACCAATACAACTGTAAAAATTCAATACCAACCTGCGAAATGACTATACCCACCATGAGACTTAAAAAGCCTGCGCTAAATTTCACCATGTGAGCAAATACCCAAATTTGAACAGTTTCAACAATAGAAGTGTCACCTATATCACTAATTACAAAATAATAATTAAAAACAAAAACCTGCGTAAGTTGGCATTTTCTACAAACCTAACAAGTAAGCACTTACTTACCATTAAATACCTAACATCAGTAGATCTAGATTAAAATGGTAGCGCTTACATTATTAGATAATAAAATGTTATCTTTTCGTATCCACAAAATATGGCAAGTGTTGCATTATGATTGCATTAATATTTAACGTGCTGGCATTAAACCAGTGAACTACCCCGTCCAAAGGATTTCACTAAGGTGCAAAATTTAGAAAGGACATCC
This sequence comes from Marinicellulosiphila megalodicopiae, assembly GCF_045862395.1. NCBI lineage: Bacteria > Pseudomonadati > Pseudomonadota > Gammaproteobacteria > Oceanospirillales > Marinicellulosiphila > Marinicellulosiphila megalodicopiae. Next base: position 461,503 of record NZ_AP023087.1, on the reverse strand, counting down.
AACAGTTAAATTCCGCAAAATATGCAATTTTATTCTGAATAAGTTCAACAGATGAATCCGAGTGTTTAAATTTAATATTCAAGTTAAATACAACATAATAAAATAAATTGACATTCCTATTATTCAGCACTTCATTAAATTCAGGCATTATTATTCCTTGGATTTTACTGTAGAACGCCAAGGTAAAAATATGTAATACCTTCTTTTTTAATGATTTGGATAGTTTTTTCCGAATAAATCCGTAACTTAAAGATACTAAAAATTGTTTGGTTAGTTACAGTCGCAGGGCCTCCGATAAAAAAATATCGAGGACGACGTGTGGATGTTGTTTTTTCTTAATGACTTGGATAGTTTTTTTGGAAGGAATCCCAAACTTACAGGTATTTTTTCCGAATAAATCCGGAACCTACGGGTGCTTTTTTGCAATGAATCACGCGCAGGTAAGATTGTATTTTCCTGCACATTCATCTGTGTTGGTATTAATCATTTTCTAATGGATAAAGTAGGTCATGTATTTCGGCTTTTAATTGTTTGTCTTCTATATTAAGTGAGCTTTCTTTTGCCATTTTTAAACTTTTGATGGCTTCGTCTTTTTGGTCGAGCTCAAGTTGCATGGTGGCCATTGAGTATGCAACGGATGCGATGTGATCATCGCTGTGGATAGCAATGGATTTTTTTAGGGCAATTTTATAAATCTCAACGGCCAGTGCAAAATCGTCAGTGAAATCGCCTAGTGTTTCCCATTGAACCGGGTGATCTTTTTTACTGTTGTCGTTATCTTCACAAATGGCTTTTAATGTGGCGTAAAGTGTGTCGAATTTTTTTTGATCTTCTTTTTGTGCCGCTAACATAAGTTGTTCGGTCAGATCGTGGACGGCTTTGTATATTTTGGTGTTCATCATAGTTACTGCTTACCTTTAAATTTTTCTGAATATTGTTTTTAGTTATTCTGTGCTTCATTTAATAAATTTAGGCAGCAATATTAACACAACTCCCACTACAATAATCGAAATTACATTCGGCATAAAATAGGTATAACCAAACAGCGCTATACCCACACAAAATGGCACGATCTTTTTTTGCTTTTTACCATATATAAAATAACCAATGCCTATGCCGCTAAACAATACACTCAAAAACATCATGGTTGAACTTACCACAGAATACCTCACATTTTTAGATTCAATCTTCTATCATAAATCAGTAGGATAATAAAACCATGCACCAATAGCCAAACTCACATCAATTATCATCAAAAATAGAAAGATACCCAAATAGGACAAATACGACTCCCCTAACAATAATGAGAAGATCACATTGACTCCAAATGAATATGCAAAATGGTGCCTAAAATAAGATTGCCCTTTAAAACGCCGATGTCGGTAAAACAATAAATCTAATAATTTTTTCATTACAGTCACTAAATTGAAGCAATCCTCCACTTTACACACTCAACCTGAATGGGTCTAATTTTTTGCATTTACATCAACCAGTTAAAACCTACTTTATACTTTTTACATAAACTCTGTGAATACTTTAAATATCGAATAACCAATTCTAAAATAAAACTGTCATCTAATCGTAGTTAAAAATTAATATTTCAATCACCTAACTGTCATTTATAAATTTTAAACTTGTCTACACAAGTTGGTAATTTATACAAATATGAGATCAGGTTATGTCTATTGCTATTAAGCTCAACCATGTTAGCAAGCAGTTTGGAAAAGATAAAAATGCGTTATCCGATATTAGCTTTGAAATTAAACAAGGTGAAATTGTTGCTCTAATTGGCCCATCTGGTTCGGGTAAATCAACACTATTACGTTTGATTAGTGCATTAACGCCTTTAAGTGCTGGCAAAAAAAGTTCAATCGAAATTTTATCGAAAACAATTCAAAAAAATGGAAAACCAGTTAAAAAATCAAAAGTCATTCGCCAACAACTTGGTTTTATTTTTCAACAATTTAATTTAGTTAATCGACTCACTGTTTTAACTAACGCGGATTCAAATCCGAAGTGCATCAAAATCTATGCAGCGAATGCTGCTTGATATTCATGCATTAAATCATATGGCGTTTCATAATTCAGTATTTTTCTTGGCCTTGTATTTATTTTTTTAATCGCACAATCTACCTCTTGCTGCTTAACAGTTTTAAAGTCAGTGAATTTTGGAAAATACTGGCGAATTAATCCATTTGTATTTTCATTCAACCCTCTTTCCCAGGAACTATATGGGTGCGCAAAATAAATTTCTGCGTTAAGTGCTTTACTAATTTCTTCATGTCCAGAAAACTCTTTTCCATTATCTGCTGTAATCGTGTGAACAAGGTCTTTGTAAGGTTCTAGTAGCCTAATTGTTGCCGCTGTTACATCTTTTGTACTTTTGCTTTTTACCTGTGCAGCGACTGTAAATTTTGTTTTACGCTCAACAATAGTAACTAATGCACCACTGTGTCCTTTTCCTATTATGGTATCAATCTCCCAGTCACCCACGCGGGATTTTAAATCAACAATGGATGGCCGATCATCAATACTGATTCGGTTTTTAATATGTCCTCGTGTTGATTTTCCATTACGGCGTTTATCATATTTTTTCCAACTCGACGAAGGTGTGTGTATAAATAACCACCTGCACGCTTATCTTTCCAAATATGAATATAGATGCTTTCGTGGCTGATGAGTGTCGCCTCATCTTTAAGAAGCCAATTTGAGATTTGTTCAGGGCTCCAATCCAATCTAATTTTAGTCTCTATAGTTAAGATCAATTCTTTAGTCATCTTTGTTGGTTTACAAGCATTTTTCCTTCGATTATCAGTCAATATCTGTGCTTGTTTGTACCGATAACCGCGTTCGCCTGTGTTGCGTTTAAGCTCTCGACTAATTGTGGATTGATTGACATTAATAATTTCTGCAATTTTTCTTTGTGAAAAATCACTTTTAATTAATGCGTAGATCTGGCATCTTTATTCATAGGTTAGCTGTGGGTTTATACTCATAATCACTTCATCTCTTGCCGGAGAAAAAGATTATGAGCTTACCTTCAGCTGACCTCTTTTTCTACCTTGTTAGATGATGCACTTCGGATTTGAATCCGCGCTTTAAAAAAATAGAAAACCCTTTTCAGACATTTCAAGTTGACGACTTAATCATTACGGCTGTGTCATTAAACCATTCAAAATTAACCTATGGATATTGTATAGAACATGCAGGAAAGCGCTTAGCTTATTTATGTGATACCAAAGGAATTCCAAAAAAAACGTTAGATTTTTTAATTCAATATAAAGCCGATACAGTAATTATTGATTGCACTTATCCACCAAATTTTAAAGGATATAATCATAACGATTTAAATGAAGCGATAGAAATCACCAAGCAATTAAATTGCCTTAATATTTATCTAACTCATATTAGTCATGAACTAGATTGTTATTTAATGGATAATCCACTGCCACGAGGCGTGAACTTAGCAATGGATCTTTTAGAGTTCAGTATAGATTATTTTGAAGCAGGTTTTAGTAACTGCAAAAAGTACTAATCAAGCAGTAGTTTCCTGTATTAAACAGACATTCAATTGATATATTAAACAGACATTCAATTTATGATTATGACACTAAACGTAAGTATAACTTGACTCCATTCTCTTAAAGTACGAATATATGGATATTCGCATATAAGCATTAATATAATGATCAAAACTGCTCAATTTTTCAAATGTCTATCTGATGACACTCGCTTACACGCCACTTTGTTGATTTTATTGGAAGGTGAATTATGCGTGTGTGAATTGACGCAAGCGCTCAATGAAAGCCAGCCTAAAATATCAAGACATCTTGCCCAATTACGTAATTGCTCAATACTTGATGACACCAAACGCGGACATTGGGTGTATTACTCAATTGCTAAAACACTTCCTAAATGGGCGCTTGATGTATTAAATACAACCAGTCAAAGTGATTTAAAATCATTAAAAATATTTCAAAAAAATTTAAAGGCGATGAAAAATCGTCCAACTTGTTGCTAATACTATTTCTAATAAAGGTTCATTTATGAAAATTTTATTTATTTGTACACATAATCGTTGTCGCAGTATTTTAAGCGAAGCGATCACCAATCACTTATCTGCTGGAAAAATACAAGCATACAGCGCTGGCAGTCAACCAGTAGGTGAAGTTCATCCACTGTCGTTAAAATATTTAGCACAACAAGGCATCAGCATCGATGGATTAATTAGCCAATCATGGGATGATTTTGCAAAAGAAAATATTGATATTGTCGTGACGGTTTGCGATAACGCCGCAAACGAAGTATGTCCTATATGGTTTAATGACACAGTTAAAGTTCATTGGGGATTACCTGATCCTTCAAAACTTGAAGGCAGCGAAGAAGAAATTCGTGAAGCATTTTTGCAAGTGATGCAGACCATCACACTAAGAATTAACACATTGTTAGCGTTGGATCTTGAGTCTAAATCCAAACAACAACGTCAATCTATTTTAAATGACTTAGTACAAGAGAAATAATTATGGGCTTATTTGAACGTTATTTAACTTTATGGGTAGGGTTGTGCATTTTTTTTGGAGTGCTACTTGGTAATTTATTTCCTAGTTTATTTCAATGGGTTGCCGCTCAAGAAATTGCAAATGTAAATATTCCCGTTGCTATATTTATTTGGGTGATGATTTATCCAATGATGATTCAAGTGGATTTTTCATCTATTAAAGACATTGGCAAAAAACCAAAAGGAATCATCTTAACTTTGATCATTAATTGGCTAGTTAAACCCTTTACGATGGCATTACTTGGTTGGTTATTTTTCAAAGTTTTGTTTGTGGATTTTGTCGATCCACAAACCGCAACTGAATATATTGCGGGGATGATTTTATTAGGTGTTGCTCCATGTACAGCAATGGTATTTGTCTGGAGTCATTTAACAAAAGGGGATGCAAATTACACATTGGTACAAGTATCGGTCAATGACATTATTATGATTTTTGCCTTTGCGCCGATCACTGCATTTTTATTAGGTGTCAGTGATGTAACTGTACCTTGGGGAACATTATTTATTTCTGTGGTGTTGTATGTGGTTATTCCATTAGTAGCGGGCATTGTTACTCGAAAAATGTTAGATAATAAAAAAGACACAGACCAATTATCTAACTCCAATTCACCTGAATCCGATACAGCTGTTACGAAATTAGATCAATTTATTCATTCAGTCAAACCCATTTCTATCGCAGGATTATTGGCAACGGTTGTATTATTATTTGGATTTCAAGCTCAAACCATTTTAGCCAATCCACTTGCAATCGTGCTTATTGCGATTCCATTATTGATTCAAACCTATGGTATTTTTGCAATCACTTACGGTGCTGCAAAATTCATAAAACTGCCGCACAATATTGCTGCGCCATCAAGCATGATTGGTACGTCCAACTTTTTTGAATTGGCCGTTGCAGTGGCAATATCATTATTTGGATTACAATCAGGCGCGGCATTAGCCACTGTTGTGGGTGTCTTAGTAGAAGTACCTGTCATGTTAACTTTAGTTGCTTTCGTTAATCGAACTGGGCATTGGTTTGATAATAAACAGGTTTGATAATAAAAAGATTTGAATACAAACCGCTTTAAGAAAAAACAGGCTTGAACACAACCAAGCCTGATTACTAATAGGAATATAAAATGAAACAGCATCCTTTTTATTCAATTGATTGTCCTAATTCAACAGGGCAGTTATTGTTAACCCCTTGCCCTGGCACAAAAGATATTGATTTAAAACAATCTCTAATTGAATTAAACCAAGCAGGGGCAACTGCGGCGATTACTTTAATGTTAGAAAATGAGATCTATGAATTAGCTGTCACCGAGTTAAGTCAAATCTGCGATGAGCTAGAAATGCAATGGTTTCATTTACCCATTGTTGATGAAGGTGCACCCGAAGCGGTATTTGAAAAATTATGGCAACAATATCAAAATGAAATTCACGCCATTTTAAATGATAACGAATCGATTGTGATTCATTGTAAAGGTGGATCGGGACGAACTGGAGTGGTTGCGGCAAAAATATTATTAGAACGTGGCGCAGATTTTAAAACTACCATTGATACAATTAAATCCTTAAGACCCAGTGCATTTACCCATGACGTGCAAGTGGCTTATATTGAGCAATTTAACGTTTGATGTATTTATTTACTATTTCTGTTAACTCATTTTCATCAATAGGTTTGGATAAATAATCGGTCATGCCAGAGGCGATGCATTTTTCTTTATCGCCTTTCATGGCATTGGCTGTAAGTGCGACAATCACAATTTCAGAGTTTTCAGATCCTGCTTTGCCTAATCTTATTTGATGCGACGCGGTATAACCATCCATAACAGGCATCTGACAATCCATAAATACAATATCAAAATAATTTATTTTTTTGTTCAATATATCAAGTGCTTGTTGTCCGTTTTCTGCAATATCGACTTCGCAATCTAACTGTTCAAATAAACTTAAAGCGACTTGTTGATTAACAAAATTATCTTCCACTAACAACACTTTTATTTTTTCTTGATCTGACTTATCTTGAATAAGTTCATTTTCTATTATCAGGTTGCCTTGTTTATTATCCACATTACGCACTAAATCTAAACAATAAATAATATCTTTTAAAATGGTAGGTTTTGGATAACTATATTGATAATGCAAACCTGATTGTTTTTGATGTAACGAAGTTAATACAACAATCTTAAATGAGTTATTATTATTTTTTTTCAATAATTCATCATAACCATTGTTATCAATAACAAACGTTTCATCGATTAATATTAAATCGTACTGTTCAGATTCAACACTCTGAATCACATCATTAAAATTATTATATTTGCTCACATTGACAGCAAAACGAGAAAACTGTTGTTCAATGTTAATTTGCTTAGAGGGATCCTCAACGACTACCGCCACTTTTATTTCACAGTATTTATCTATCAAATCTTGATTAAACTGCGAATCAACTTCACCTTTAATCAATACATCAAATTCAAATTTACTCCCTACTCCAGCTTCACTTTCAACACTGACCCCGCCGCCCATCAATTCAGTCAGCTTCTTAACAATAGAAAGCCCTAACCCTGTCCCACCATATTTTCGAGTAGTTGAATTATCTGCCTGAGTGAATTTTTCAAATAACAATCCAATTTTATTGCCTTCAATTCCAATTCCAGTATCTATAACAGAACATGACAGTTTAAATTGATTGTTAGAAACAACATTTGTTTTGGCGACAATTTGAATACTTCCTACTTGAGTAAATTTTATTGCGTTACCTACTACATTTAATAAAATTTATTTAATGCGCCCTGGATCTCCAATATATAAATTCTGCTCTACTTCGGAATAATCCAGCAACAATTTAATATCTTTATTTTTTATTGTTGTTGCAGCAGATTCAGTAACTTCACCTAATAATGTAATTAAATCAAATTCTATTTCTTCAATATCTAACTTACCGGCTTCTATTTTTGAAAAATCCAAAATATCATTAATAATCACAAGTAATCCATTTGCGCTATTTAATGCAAGTTCAATTTTATGATTTTGTTCATCAGTTAATGTTGTTCTTTTTACTATATTCAACATACCAAGAATACCATTCATTGGCGTGCGTATTTCGTGACTCATGCTGGCTAAAAATTCGCTTTTTGCAATGACGGCCGATTCTGCCAACTCTTTAGACTGTTTCAATTCAAGTTGGATTTGTTTTTGATCGGTGATATCGGTTCGAATTGCTATGTATTGTTCAACGCGTCCTGAACCCTCTTTAAATGGCACTATCGTACTTTGCACCCAATAATAATGCCCATCTTTTGCTTTGTTTTTAATTTCTCCGTGCCATATATTGCCTTTACTGATGCATATATAAAATTCACGCCAAAAATCACTGCTATGATAATTTGAATTAATCATACGATGATTTTGACCGATGAGTTCTAACTGTGTGTATCCACTGATTTTTTCAAACCGGTCATTAACTGAAATAATATTTCCTTTGATATCGGTAATTGAAATAATGGAATGCTGGTCAAACGCAAATTTTATATTCTCTAGTTCTAGTAACGACTTTATTGCCATACTTTGGTTGTGCTTTAACATTGTTTCATAATTATTTTGCCTATCTAACATGGCATTATAATTAGTCGCCAATTGATTAATTTCAGTGGCGCTGTTTTCGCATTCAATGTGATTAAATTTTCCTGAAGTTCTATTTTTGCTTTCGTTACTTATTTGTTGAATTGGTCGACTTATTTTTTTACCTATCAAATAGGAAAGTAGCGCAATCATTACCAGGCATAAAATCAGCAACCAATAAAAAGTCGTTTTAAAATTTCTTATCGAATCATAAGCTTCTTCTTTATTAATCTCATACACAAATTTCCAGTTAACATCTAATAAATCAAGCGAATGCACCACTCCAATTACCGAGCGATTATTAACACCTACATAATTTCTTTTAGCAACGAGCTCTTTTTCAATTTCCTTAAAATTTATTGATGTAATTTCATTATAAATTTTACTTTTAAGAATATCTTTGTTCTCAAAATCACTAACTGAACTTCTTAAATAACGATCAGCATTCACAATATAATTAACCATGGAAGAATGTTGTGTATTGGAATATAACTGCATTGCTGATTCAAAATTAATTTGCAATGCAAATGCGCCAATTGTTTGATTATTTGATGTTATAATTGGACTGACAATAAAACCAGAAACCACATTATTCGATGGGGCGTAATATTCTAAATCGCTAAATTTTGCTTGCTTAGTATGCATGACTTGTCGAAATGTTTTGCCAAATAAAGTATCAGAATAAATACCAGTATTAAGATTAGTACCAAGGTCGGACTCACCGGCTAGGGTATATAAAATATTTCCGTCTATATCAATCAAAAATATGTCATAAAAATCAGCATGCATGGATGAGAAATGCGTGTAATATTCGTGGTACTCATCACTCAAACTTCGCCAAAATTTGGATCGTGTATATTGGTTTAATGGCGCATTATTAAGTAAATAAGACTGATGTAACTGGCTAACAAATTTTTGAGTTGTATTTGTTGTAGATTCAAAAGTTACCGAATCAGTTAATTCATCAAACCATTTTTCTAGGGATTTTTTGCTAATTGTGGATATTTCTATCAGTTCTTCTTCTATTGACTGATCGAAACCTTGTTTGATGCTAGGGTATGTCACCGCTATCAATAAAATCAAAGGTATAATAGATACAAATAAAAAACTGGTGATCAACATCGATAATATTGAAATCGATTTTTTAGTCACTTTGTTTTCTAACTTCTGATTTGCATTCTCTAGCATGTATCAATTTGCCTAATTAATTTAGAGTTCAAAAGTAGCCTTTTTATATCTTTAGTTGTAAAAATCATCAATAACGCTTTCTTAGTTTAGTCAAGCATCAGAATTTTACTATTTTTATACTAATTATCTTTTTAACTATTCAAATAACTGTCTACACTCAATTTAAGCCTACTTTTTTTGAAGGAGCTTTCCTTGTGGGCATCACATTCACTAAGGCAAACGGAGCCTTTTATGCGATATAAACTAGCTAATCTATTTAATCAATCTCTACGTTTTATAGGGTTTAAAACTATCAATGCGCAATTTACATTGTCTTTTGCGCTAATCATTATATTAACTGGGGCATCGCTGCTTACTTTGTATTTCTCCATGAATTCAAGCGCTCAAACGGTGGATATTGCAGGGCGCCAACGCATGTTAAGTCAACGCCTTGCCAAAGAAGTGTTACTTGTTAGCAATAAAGCACTAGATCAAAGCGTAATGAATAAAACTATTTCTTTGTTTGAGTCTTCCCACAAAAGCTTATTAGAAGGTAATGCGCAACAACACATCCTTGCTCCCCAAACCGAACAAATTAAACAAGGGTTACTCGATGTGCAATCATTATGGCAAGGCTATGTTAAAACCATTAATAACTATCTAAACAGCCAAGACCCCGCATTGTTATCTTCATTGCAAACTCAAAGTATTGAAGTATTAACGACTATGGATGCAACCGTTGGCTTAATTGCCCTTAGTGACAGCCAAAACCTAAAACAGCAACAAATGCTGACCTTGTTATTTTCAATTGGTGTATTAATTATTGCGTTAATCAGTCGATTCTTAGGGCTTCATTGGCTAATGAGACAAATTCGTTTATTTCAAACACAATTAACGAGCTTATCTGATGGTGATTTTTCAAAACAAATTGATGCCGATAGTAGTGATAATGAAATTGGCACAATGTTCAGCGCGTATAATAAAGTCATATCAGATATAGGCGGATTAGTGCATGGTGTTTCTCAATTAAGTCAGACTGTTGAAAAACGCAGCTTAGCATTAACTGAATCAGCAGATCATGCTGATGCACAAATTAGCAAGCAAACCTCTGAGTTAGATCAAGTGGCTACCGCAATGAATGAAATGACCGTTACAGTCGAAGAAGTTGCCAAACACGCTAACCAGGCATCGATCAGTGCAAATGAAGCAACCACTCAAGCAACCAATAGCCAAACGAATGTCGATCAATCGGTAAAAAATATTAATAACTTATCCAATGATCTTGCAGGCGCCGAACATGTCATGCATCAATTAGACGAAGACAGTCAAGAAATAGGAAATGTACTTACCGTGATTACAGGTATTGCCGAGCAAACAAATTTACTTGCATTAAATGCAGCCATTGAAGCTGCTCGTGCGGGAGATCAGGGTCGTGGTTTTGCGGTTGTGGCAGATGAAGTGCGTACATTAGCCCAACGTACACAAGAATCAACTGAAGAAATTCAACGCATCATTGAACGATTACAAAACCAAGCGGATAAAGCGGTAAATGTAATGAAAAGCAGTACCGAATCGTCTAAAAACAGTGCCGTTCAAATACAAGATACCAATCAATCATTAACTAATATTACCAGTGCTATTGAACAGATTAATCAATTAAATACTCAAATTGCATCGGCGTCAGAACAACAATCTCAAGTGTCATTAGAGATTGATAAAAATATAAATAACATTGCAAACGCCGCAAATGATACTCAATTAATTTCTAAATCTGTGAAATCAAATGCTGTGTTAATTAATCAAGAAGTATCAGAATTGAACAGTATGTTATTGCGATTTAAAATATAATCGGTATCGACGTGATTTAATCAAGGAATCTCTGATCTAGAAAGATAAATCTTTCTAAATCAAAGAGTCCTTAAACATTTGGAGTTCATTTGTTACACACTATTTTTCAATATTTAAATGAAGGGTTTAATAAAAACAAACATCCTTTATACAAAGAACGCCTTACTCTTCTTAGAAAACTCAAAAAATCCATAATTGATAATCAAGCTGATTTATACATTGCTGCGACAAAAGATTTTGGTCAACGAAGTGAAACTGAAACACAAATTATAGAAATTTTACCTTGCATTCAATCTATTGATTACTCGATCAAACATTTAAAAAAATGGATGAAACCTGAATCTCGTCATACATCTTGGTTATATCTTCCTGGCATTAATCATATATTTTACCAACCTAAAGGGGTCATTGGCATTATTGTGCCATGGAATTATCCAATTTTTTTAAGCCTAGGGCCGTTAATTGCAGCGTTAAGTGCAGGTAATTACTGCATGATAAAAATGTCTGAATTTACACCTAATACTAATAAAGTCATCAAACATATTATTGATACTACTTTAAAAAATAAGGTAGCAATCGTAGAGGGCGAAATAGATGTTGCCATTGAATTTAGCCAGCTACCGTTTGCGCATTTATTATATACAGGCTCTACACAAGTTGGTAAATCGGTGATGGCTGCGGCAAGTAAAAATTTAACACCCGTTACGTTAGAGCTTGGTGGAAAATCGCCGTTAGTGATTACTGAAGATATTGATATTCAATCAGTTGCGCAAAAAATAATTTTTGGGAAATTGACAAATGCAGGTCAAACTTGTATTGGAATCGATTATTTATTACTGCCCAAAAACAAATTAAATGACTGTATTGAGTCTATTCAAGCTGCATTTAATATTTTTTATCAAGACCAAACGACATTTAATGAATACACCAGCATTTTAAATCAACGACACTTAGCCAGACTCACCCACTATATTGATGAAGCAAAAAACAAAGGCGCAAAAATTATTCGTTGCGAAAATGTTTTATTCAATACTGAAACATCCCTTGAAAATAGATTAATGCCATTAACCCTTATAGTGGATGCTCCATTGGATTGTTTAGTATGGCAAGAAGAAATTTTTGGCCCGATTTTACCGATACATTGTGTAGATAATCTTGATCAAGCTATTGAGTTTATTAACGAGCGTCCACACCCTTTGGCAATATATTTATTTTCAAATGATAAACACGCTCACTATAAAATAAAAACTCAAACTCATAGTGGTGGCATTTGCATTAACGATTCTTTACTTCATGTTGCACAAGACGATTTGCCATTTGGAGGAATTGGCCCTTCTGGAATGGGGAGCTACCATGCTATTGAAGGTTTTAAAACATTCAGCCATGCTAAATCTATTCATAAAAAATGGCGATTTAGTTCATCTATACTTGCTTACCCACAACATCGCCATGGTTTATTAAAACGTATTTTAAATTATATTTTAAATTAACCCTTTGTACGTTTTGCTAATTGTAAAAAATCTTCTAAATATATAGGTTGTGCTTCTGCTCTACAGCCTAAATATAATGTTTTTTGTAAACCAGATTTTCCCAATTTTATTGCTTTAATATTCATTTCTTTTTGATATTGTTTAACTAACCATTTTGGTAAACACGCCACAGCGCGATTAGCTTCTACCATTTGCAGCATAATATCAGTTGCCTCAACCGTTTTATGTTGCTTGGGCAAACAATTTGACACAGATAAAAATAAATTAAAAATATCCAATCGCGATGGTTCAACCGGATAAGTAATTAATGTTTGTTCGATTAAATCTTCAGGGGTAATAAATCGTTTATGTGCAAGCGGGTGATCCGTTGCCACTACTAACGATTGTTCGTACTCAAATACTGGAATAAAAATTAAGCCTTTTGTTTGAATCGGATCTGGGGTGACTAATAAATCAATCTCTTGATTATATAATGCGCCTACGCCTCCAAATTTAAATTTTTGTTTAACATCCACATCTACATCAGGATATTTGGCTAAATAGGGTTTAACGACCTTTAGCAACCATTGATAGCAAGGGTGGCACTCCATGCCTATTTTCAAAATACCTTTTTCACCTTGAGCCATCAATTTTAAATTGTCTTCAATTTTTTCAAATTGAGGTAATAATTTTTCAGCAGATTTTAAAAGGGCAATACCTGCTTGAGTCATCTGAATTTGACGGCCTTTTTTTTGCCACAGATTGATACCCAAGCTGTCTTCTAATTTTTTCACACTATGACTAAGTGCCGACTGAGTTAAAAATAATGCGTCAGCGGCTTTAGTTAACGAGCCTTGACGCTCAATTTCTCGCATTATTTGTAAGTGCTGTCTTTCAATCATGAGTCCTCCTAAAACACACAAATCAATTATATGAATAATATTCATCAATAAATGAAATATTACCATTATTATTCATCAATTAACCATACTAATATTTAGTCATCCATTATTGAGGTGCAAACACATGACTATTATTCATAACTTAGGTTTTCCAAGAATTGGTAAACAACGCGAACTAAAATTTTTACTTGAGGACTATTGGAATAACAAAATAAGCCAACCAGATTTTTTTGAACAAGCTTATAAAATACAATTAGAAAATATCTTGCTGCAAAAAGATTTAGATTTAATACCTATTGGGGATTTTTCCTTTTATGATCATGTATTAGATTTAAGTTTTGCTTTAAATCATATTCCACAACGCACAGCTCATATTGAAAACAAGCTGGATCAATATTTCACCATTGCTCGTGGACAAGCAACCAAATCCAGTTGCTGTCACACACAGGCAGGATCTTTATTAAAATGGTTTGATACCAACTACCATTACATTGTGCCTGAATTAACCGACCATATAGACTTTAAAGCCAATGCTAATTTTTATATTAATCAAATTAAAAACATAACTAATCACTCTGACATTCCAGTGACTAAACTTAAGCAAGTTTTATTAAGCCCTGTTAGTTATCTGCATCTATGCAAAAATAATTCTCAACAGGAAGCTTTAGATTTTTTACCCGAATTAACCAAATCGTTTATTCAATTAATTGAGCAAATCAAACAAACGGGCGTGCAATATTTTCAAATTGACGAACCCATATTAGCAACCGATTTAGAAAAACCCTGGCAACACGCTATTAAAAGTACATTTGAACAATTAAAACAAACCGGAGTGAAAATTATTGCTACCAGTTATTTTGGTAAACTTGAAGACAATTTAGATTTGGCTTTGTCACTATCTGCAGATGTGATTCATATTGACGCACTGGAATTAAACGAAGCAAAACAAGTAAGTGAGCGAATAGCAAAAGACAAAATATTAAGTTTGGGAATCATTAATGGTCGGAATATCTGGAAAAAAGAACACGATCATTATTTAACTGAACTTAATTCAATCAGACAACATTTAGATAATAGACTTTGGTTAGCGCCAAGCTGTTCATTACTCCATGTGCCTGTTGCACTTGAGCAAGAGCTTAATTTTGATCCACATATTAAAAACAAACTCAGTTTTGCCGTTGAAAAATTGCAAGAGTTATCCACAATTAAAAATAGACTCAACACAAATGAATTTGATTTAACTGATCAACAGAACTCAAAAAATACTGCAAATAAAAATAGCAAAACTGCAATTTCAACTTCGACTTCGACTTCAACTTCAACTTCAACTACAACCACAGCTTCAACTACAAAAAATTCCGTTCAAAATTTTAATCGAGCATCATCATTTATAAAACGTAAAGACATTCAAAAAAAGCACTTGAATTTACCTTTGTTTCCAACCACCACCATTGGATCGTTTCCGCAAACCAAACAAATTCGCACTATTAGGCAAGCATTTAAGAAAAATACGATTTCAGAATCAGAATATATTGAGCAAATACATCAACAAATTAAGCATTGTGTTGATATTCAATTAGAGATTGATTTAGACGTTTTAGTACATGGCGAAGCAGAGCGTAATGACATGGTTGAATATTTTGGCGAGCAACTTAATGGGTTCGTTTTTAGTCAATTCGGTTGGGTACAATCTTATGGTTCACGATGCGTCAAACCTCCCATCATCTATGATACTGTCAGCCGCAAACATGACATCACTGTAAAATGGACAACTTATGCTCAGTCTTTAACCGATAAACCCGTCAAGGGTATGTTGACCGGCCCAGTTACAATATTAAATTGGTCGTTTGTGCGTGATGACCAACCCATTAGTCAAACCTGTTTTGAAATTGCCAAAGCCATTGCACAAGAAGTGCTGGCGCTAGAACAAGCTGGCATTAAAATCATTCAAATTGATGAAGCTGCATTACGTGAAGGGCTACCACTTCGCAAACATAAGTGGCCAGAATATTTAGATTGGGCAGTGAATGCATTTCAGTTAACGACTAATTCTGTAAAAGATGACACACAAATTCATACTCACATGTGTTACAGCGATTTTAATGACATCATTGAACACATAGCAAGACTTGATGCCGATGTGATTACCATTGAAGCATCACGATCGGATTTAAGTTTATTTGATGCGTTCAAACGATTTGATTATCCAAATGATATTGGTCCAGGAGTTTATGACATCCACTCACCAAATTTACCAAATCAATTGGAAATTCAATCATTAATCAAACAAGCGACACAAACCATTAACGCTGATCAATTGTGGATTAATCCAGATTGCGGATTAAAAACCAGAAATTGGGAAGAAGTGATTCCCGCTTTGAAAACAATGGTGAGTGCTGCTAAAGCACTTCGTAAAGAGTTTAAATTGGCTAACTTAAGTTGACATTCAAAACACATGTTTCATTTGCGCAATACTTACTATTAAGGTGAGTATTGCATTTAACCCTTGTATATCAGCTTATCGCCTGTTGTATGGCGCCTGTTATATGACTCCATTGTATTAACTCTCAATATCTTAACCTTCCCTTCGTTACCTACTAAATCTGCCATTAGTCATTTTATACACTCCTTAATTGACATAATATGTCTTAAAACATAATATGCCGAAATCGAAATAACATAGGTGCTTGAAATGAAAAGTCCCACACTTTTAAATCTTGTAGATTCACTTAATCAAACTGCATTAGCTGATGGCAGTTTTTTGAATATTGATATGTTTGAATCAGATAACAGCGTTGCATGTATTACCATTAATGACCGTGAAGAATTACCAATCTATATGACTGTTGATGCGGGTCAAATTTTGGTGATTACTTATTTATTTTCAGATAGCGAAATCAAAATTGAACGAAAAGCGGATTTGCTTGAAGCGATGTTAATTTTAAATGTCTCGATTCCTTTATCGGCGTTTTCAAAAATAAGCGATCAATACATCATGTTCGGCGCGTTATCACCAGAATCTAAAATTAGCGATTTAATTAAAGAAATTGAGACACTAAGTGACAATGTATTAGAAGCTATTGAAGCCGTGGGTGATTATTTAACATCTAACCAATTAAGTGCATAACCCTAAAAATCATACAGATCTAACTGGAGAGCAATATGAGTATTTTCAAAAAATTAATTACAGCAGTACGTGGTGGCGCATCTGAAATTGGCGAAGCCATAGTAGACACCCAAGCGTTTCGAATTTTAGATCAAGAAATTCGTGATGCGAAACAAGCACTAAATGATGCTAAAAACAGCCTAGCTAATGTTGTGGCTGAAAAAATAGCCGTTGAACGTAAACTTGGCGAAATACTTCAACACATAAGTGAAAATGAAGCCTATGTATTTAAAGCATTGGATAAAAACGACGAAGCATTAGCGTTAGATATTGCCGAAAAAATATCGACTTTAGAACAAGATCGAGATGCAAATCAGGCAGTGTTAACCAGCTTTGAATCACAAATCACGACACTTAAAAAAGCCATAGCAAAATCTGAGAGCAATATTCAATCATTAGAGCGTGAATTAAAGCTAGTAGAGACAACCGACAAAGTTCAAAAAGCCAATGAATTAGCAGGTAAAGGAACCAATAACTCTAATGCGTCATTGCACAATGCTACTGAATCGTTAGCGCGTATTCGTGAACGACAACAATATAAAGAAGACTTAGCGACGGCAAACATTGAATTAGCCGAATCTTCTACCCAAGCAAGCTTGCAAAAACGTTTAGAAGAAGCAGGAATTATCAACGATAAACATTCTCCTAATTCGGTATTGGATCGACTCAAACAATCAAAATCAAACAATTAAACTATTAAACAATTAAATCAAACAACTAAATAAAACAACTAAATTAGGTTTTTAACGTGAAAAAAAATGCCCCATCCTGGTCAGTCTCCGATAAAAACATTAAGGCTGTCCAGGTTGTATTTGAACTTGAGCAGGCTCAATCAAAAAAATTGCGCATAAAAGCAATCGAAAAAGACTTAAGCCCCTCTGATTACATTAGAGAGATCATTCAATTACCTCGCAAAAAACCAGTTCGACCAAGATTAAGTATCAGCTTGTCACAATCTGACTATGAGATTTTAGCAATTCGTTATAAACTTGCGCCAACTGATCGAATTGCCATTAGGAATAAGATAAAACAAGAATTGATCAACGAAGCCGAACAATAATTAAGCGTAAATAGGAGTGAGCATGAATGAACTTTGGATTGTACTAAGTAGTTACCCTACTGGTATCTATAGCATTTTTCTTGGCATTATGATGGTGCTGTGGATTTTTACTATTTTAGGCGCAGTGGATATTGATGTGTTATCAGTAGACATTGATTTAGAAGTAGACACAGATATACCTGGCTTTGCAGGATTGTTACACACACTAGGCTTATCGGGTGTCCCATTTACAATTGTATTGACCTTATTAATATTTATTGCGTGGGTATTTACTTATGTGGCCTCTAATTATATTGCTCCATTCATCCCTACGTCATTTTTACAATTTATATTCAGCACTGCAGTTTTGATCGGTAGTTTTTTTGTAGCAATCCCAATTACTGCAAAATTAATTCAACCATTAAAAAAGCTATCCGCTGAAAATCGCGCAAAAACCAATATTGATTTTTTAGGCTATGAATGTCGAGTTACTTCGCAAAGTGTTGATGAAGAATTTGGTCAAGGTGTGATTGCAAACTCAGGGGATGACATTATCGTCAGAATTCGTGCAAAGGTAACTAACGAATTCAAAAAAGGCGATATCGTTCGACCTATTAGTTATGAAGAAAAAGATAATTCGTACCAAGTGATTAGCAATAAAGAATTTGAAAATAATCTATAAAAAACTTAAAACTAGGAACCATACAATGGGATTTATACTCTCTGTGTTTGCCATAATTGCGGCGTGTATATTTGGAATCTGGTTCCTATACGCAAGTTTTTATAAAAAAGTCGATTCTGGTACTGCCATGGTCATCAATTTAACAGGTACTCAGTCAGATGTGGAATTTACAGGACGTATAGTGCTTCCTATTATTCACCATAAAGAAGTCATGGATATATCCTTAAAAACCATAGAGATTGATCGTCGTGGAAAAGACGGCTTGATTTGTTTAGATAATATTCGTGCTGATATTAAAGTGGCATTTTTTGTACGTGTTAACAATACAAAACAAGACGTATTAAAAGTGGCGAAAACGATAGGTTGTACGCGCACTTTCGAACAAGAAACCATAGAAAATTTATTTTGTGTGAGATTTTCAGAAGCACTTAAAACAGCAAGTCATCGTTTAAACTTTATCGAGTTATTTCAAACACCCGATAAATTTCGTAACGATATTTACCAGACAATTGGATCTAATTTAAATGGCTATGTCTTAGAAGATATTGCTATTGATTACCTAGTGAAAACACCAATTGAAAATTTAAAAAAAGTCAACATTTTAGAAGTGCAAGATGTTGGAAAATCACCAGTATAGAAGGAACGAACACAATTTAAATCAAACTTAAACGACTATTTTAAACGACTACTTTACACTAAAACTTAAACTCAACTAACCCCAACTAAAAATAAACTTTAAACCAGGAGCCATTCAATGGAATTTATACTATTAGCCTCAGCCATATTTGCGGCATTTATATTTGGAATATTCTTCCTATACGCAAGTTTTTATAAAAAAGTCGATCAAGGTAATGCCATGATCGTCAACACAACTCGATCAGAGCCGGACGTTACCTTTACAGGTCGCTTAGTGGTACCTGTGATTCACCGTAAAGAAATCATGAATATTTCATTAAAAACCATTGAGATTGATCGTCGCGGTAAAGACGGTTTGATTTGTATGGATAATATTCGTGCTGATATTAAAGTGGCATTTTTTGTACGTGTAAATAAAACAAAAGAGGACGTGTTACGAGTAGCGCAGGCTATTGGTTGTGAGCGTGCTTCCGAACAAGAAACCATGGAAGATTTATTCAGTGCTAAGTTTTCTGAAGCATTAAAAACAGTCGGTAAGCGATTAGATTTTATTGATTTATACCAAGAGCGCGATAAATTTCGTGACGATATTATTCGTGTCATTGGTCAAGATTTAAACGGTTATGTGCTAGAAGATGCTGCGATTGATTACTTAGAACAAACCCCAATTGAAAGTTTAGATCGCGATAATATACTTGATGCACAGGGTATTCGTAAAATCACACGTTTAACGGCCATTGAACATATTGAAACCAATGAGCATCAACGCGAAGAAGAAATGAAAATTAAAAAGAAAGACGTTGAAACTCGCGAAACGATTTTAGAGTTAGAGCGCCAAGAAAAAGACGCCGAAGCGAAACAACATCGTGAAGTGCAATCGGTGATTGCGCGCGAAGAATCTCAAACTAAAAAAATTCAACAAGAAGAATTATTAAAGTCGGAAAACGCACGAATTGAAACTGAAGAAAAAATTCTAATCGCAGAAGAAAACAAAAAACGCGAAGTGGATGTGGCCAGCTTAAATCGTGAACGCATTGTGTTAACAGAAGGCGAGCAAGTTAAACGTGCGCAAGAATTAGAAATGGTTCAACGTGAACGCGCTGTTGAATTAGAGCGAATTGAAAAAGAAAAAGCATTAGAAGTTGAAAAGAAAAACATTGCCGATGTAATTCGTGAACGTGTCATTGTTGAAAAAACAGTAGCCGTTGAAGAAGAAGAAATCGAAAAAGTACGTTTAGTGTCTTTAGCACAACGCGAAAAAGAAGCACGTATTATTGAAGCAGAAGCTGAGGCCCAAGAGTCTTTAGTTAAAGAAATTAAATCAGCCGAAGCAAACGAGATTAAAGCCGTACACAAAGCAAAAGAAGAAGTGTTATTGGCTGAAGGTCATTTAAAAGCCGCTGAAAAAGAAGCACAGGCAAAACAAAATGAAGCAATGGGTATTGAAGCTATTAATGCCGCACCTGGTTTAGCAGAAGCGAAAGTAAAAGAAGCACAAGCAGACGCCGATGAAAAAGCAGGCTTAGCAGATGCTAGAGTATTACAAGAGCGTTTATTAGCACAAGCAGCCGGTGATGAGAAAATTGGTATTGCCGCTGCTAAAGTGAAAGAAGCCGATGCACACGCAGTTAAATTAATGGGCGAAGCAGAAGCTAGAAACATTGCAGATAAATTTGGCGCAGAAGCAGAAGGTCTAGAGAAGAAATTCTTAGCCATGAAACAAATGGACAAAGATACTCGCTCTCATGAAGAGTTCCGTATGAACTTAGATTTAACTCATGAACAAACAATGGAACGTATTAAGTCTAATGTAGATATTGCACACGACCAAGCTCAGGTATTAGGGACTGCATTACGTGATGCAAACATTGATATTGTTGGCGGTAACGGCGATTACTTCGAGAAATTTGTTAACGCATTAGCCGTTGGTAAATCCATTGATGGCGTTGCAGACAAATCTAAAATTGTCACCAAAGCAATTGAAGGCCACATGAGTGGCGATGAAAGCTTTGTAGGGGATTTAAAAGATATCGTAGCAGGCTTAAGTGCAGGCAGCGGTAACTTGCAAAACCTAACGGTTAGCGCATTTTTAGGACACGTAGTAAAAAGCGGCACCATTGAGCAACAGGCATTAGTTAAAAAATTAATGACATCAATGACTGACGAAGATTAATTTTATTGCCACTACTTATAACGTCATTCTCGATTTTTTTATCGGGAATGACGATTATTTTAAGTAATTAAAAACAAAAAATTAACCACCCTGCTCTGACAAAAATCAGAGCAATTTAATCAAAGAAATAACGAGGGATTTTTCGTGGTCGCTGTCAATTCAGAACAAAATACGGATGTCGAAAAAGCAGTCACTGAAGGTGGCGCTTACGATTTAATTAAAAAACGATTACAAGATCAAGCCGCGCAACTAGACTCAATGTCCAAATCTTTAAACACATTACGTTTAGAAGAGTTTGGTGAAACATCACTTGAAGTGATTGGGCGAGTACGTGTACGCACTGAAAACAATTGTGAAGCCCGCGACATTGTACAGGTAAACGATACGTTACTTTTTGGTTACAATGTATTTATTGGATTAAAATCACAAGTCACCATTGCTGATGTATTTGGTCTTTATCAATTAAAACAAACAGACGGATTTGAAGTTGAACCTGTAAATATTGCAGGTTCATTTTTAGATGACTCAACATTTAAAAAAGATTTTGAAGAATTATACAGCTATTACAAAAGTGCTAAATTATTAAAGTTATTAAATACAGGTAAACACCTATTAGCGTTTTTCCAAATTGGTAAAACCACAAGCGACTTACGCGTATTTCGTTGGTTACTGAATAACGAAAGCATTACTTATATTGATGATCGCGGCGAACGTGATTATAAACAACCAGACACACACGACTTTGAATGGACTCAAACCACTCGTGACAATCACATAACGGGCAATCATTCCCACGTCAGTATTTTAGACGAGTTATACATAGAAACCATTAATGGCGATTTAACCATTAAGGTCGATAACAATACTGAAGACGGATTAGGCATTTACCAAGAAGATGTGGACGACAAAAACCAATCTTTAGCCGATGCTAATATTCAATATGCAAAACTTGGCACAATCATCGTTTTAAAAGTATTACCTTATCGAGAATCCAATTACCGTTATTTTGTGTTTAATACATTAAATAACCAAGTAAATCGAATTGATGCAATAGGACATGCATGTATTCAATTACCTGAAGACCACGGTATTATATTTCCAGGTGGTTATTATTTACAAAGCGGCGAAACCAAATCATTTGGTAGCAATGCCGACGGCATGAGTTTTGAGTCTTGTAAAAAATCCCCTAACGGCGAAGATTTTTTATATACGTTTTATCGTGAAGACGAAGGCGAAGTGGGTTTATTTAACTACAATTTAATTCGCAAAGAAATTTCAACGCCATTATTTGGACATGGATTTTGTTTATTTGATAACGGCCAAGGTATTTTGTTTTCAACTGAAAGCAGCGAGCCGTCACGTAATCACCCAATGCAAATTTGGCAAACGCCGTTTTCAAGTGACGAATATAATTTCTCACAACCTGATAACGATTCAGTATTAGGTAAAATTGGCAATGCAGAATTAGTTCGTGCTATTTCAGACATGTATTCTATTGTTAAAATGTCCAGAGACGAACAAGTCAGTTCTTTGATTTATGAAAATTTAATTCAATTATGCGAGTCAATATTTGACACCTATTACTGGATTGAAAACGAAGCACTACCGCCACTTTATAAAAAAATAAAAGAAATACAAGGCACGTCAGAGTTAGTATTAGACGAGTTTGAAAAAGTTGAGACCATTCGTAATAAAGCAAACGAAGCGATTGTTTCAGCTAAAACAAAACTTGAATCGTTACTTGTTAAAATTAGAGGATTTAATTGGAATAAACCTTCGGATTTTGTCACAGCATTAGATCAGTTAAGTACCTTTAAAGGACACTTAATCACAATCAAAGAATTACGTTATATTGATGTGAATCAAATAAACAGCTTTGATAAAAAACTAGACACACAACAAAATGACATTTCAAAAAAAGCAGTGCGTTTTTTAAGTCAAGACAATGCATTTGATCAATATACAACTCGTTTAGCAGAGTTTTCTGCTGAATTAAAATCCATTGAAACCGTTGTGCAATTACAACCGGTATTAGATGAATTAGACGAAATGACCAAAGGGTTAGATTTATTAACCTCAACCTTAAGCTCATTAAAAGTAGACGATGCGACCGTTCGCACCGCTATTTTAGAATCGATTTCTGAAGTGTACGGCAAGTTAAACCAAAGCAAAGCGTTGGCTAAACAACATCTAAAAACATTAGGTTCTGCCGAAACCATTTCTGAGTTTTCAGCGCAATTTACGTTGTTTTCACAATCTATTGCCAATGCTCAAACGCTAGCTACCACACCGCAAAATTGTGATGAGCAATTAACTCGATTACTTGCACAGTTAGAAGAGTTAGAAACACGCTTTAGTGAATACGATGAATTTTTGTCTGACATTTTGTCAAAACGCGAACAGGTTTATGAAACCTTTGAAGCGTTAAAACAATCGTTGCTAGATGAACAACAGCGTAAAATTCATAATTTGTCTAATGCCGCTGAACGTATTGTTGAGTCGGTACAACGTCGAAGCACCAAGTTCAATTCTCAAGACGAAATCAACACGTTTTTTGCCTCTGACTCGATGGTATCTAAGTGTCGCAGTCTTTGTGAACAATTACGGGACTTAGGCGACAGTGTTCGAGCAGACGATATCGACAGTAAACTTAAGTTTGCCAAAGATCAGTCTGTGCGTAGCCAACGTGACAAACAAGATATTTTTGAAGATGGTGGCAACATCATCAAATTAGGCAAACATCGTTTTAGTGTCAACACACAAAATGTGGATTTAACGATTATTCCTAAAAATGATGAAATGACCTTACACTTAACAGGCACTGATTATTTTGATCCGGTTACTGACGAGTCGTTAATTGAATTACAATCGTTTTGGGATCAGTCTTATGTGTCTGAAACCAAAGAAGTGTATCGTGCTGAATATTTAGCGTATACAATTTTGAATGCGGCCGAACTACAGCAGAATGATTTAAATTTAAATAAATTATTTGATGCCGATGAAGCCACACTTTTAAAAATCGTTAAACAATTTAGCGCCACACGCTACCAAGAAGGTTACGAAAAAGGCATTCACGATTATGATGCATCTAAAATATTATTTGCACTATTAGCCATTCGTAAAGATTGTGGGTTATTACGTTACCCGCCTAAACCTCGTGCATTGGCTATTATTTTTTGGCATCACTTTGCAAAACAAACAGAGTCTGTGGATTTTTTATGGCCAGTACGTGCACAAAGCGCCGAGTTATTATCTAAAACATTTAGCAGTAACCAAGCCTACATAAAAATTCGCGAAGAAATTCTCACGAATTTACACGCTTATTTTTCAGACTATGAATTAGATATTAACGATCAAGACTTACAGTTAACTGCTGATTATTTGTCTTATGAATTATCCAAACCTGACTTAATATTTAGCTGTAGCCAAAATGCACAATCACTGGTTAATGATTTAGAAGCGCACTTAAAACGCATCAAACATTTAGATGTATACCAAAAAACATTAGGTGAATTATCAAGTTCACTTGATAAGCAGTGGGCGTTATTAGCAACTTGGTTAACCGCGTTTATTGATTCAACGGAACAAAACAGCTTAAAAAGATTTATCCCCGAAGCCATTGCGATAATTATTTGCAGAGCACAGTTAAGTTTTAAAGCTGACTCAATTAATTTACAGCAACAAGTATCAGGTTTAATGGGCGAGCATAAATTAATCAAGGAGCAATCCATTGATTTGTCTCTTGACGAATTTACTCAACGCTTAAATCATCATACAAATATTACCGCGCCTAACTATCAAAACTTTTTGCAGTTACGTCAAAATGTCATTGAGCATGAACGTAAAGCATTACGCTTAGAAGACTTTAAAGCACGCCCGCTAAGCTCATTTGTGCGTAACAAATTAATTAACGATGTGTACTTACCGATTATTGGCGATAACTTAGCCAAACAAATGGGCACAGTCGGCGAGAACAAACGCACCGATTTAATGGGTTTATTATTACTGATTTCTCCTCCGGGTTACGGTAAAACCACATTAATGGAATACGTAGCCAGCAGAATGGGTTTGATTTTTATGAAAATCAACTGCCCATCGTTAGGTCACGATGTGATGTCACTTGACCCTGCACAAGCACCCAATGCCACCGCCAGACAAGAAGTAGAAAAAATCAATTTAGGTTTAGAGATGGGTAACAATGTCATGCTGTATTTAGATGACATTCAACATACGCATCCTGAATTTTTACAAAAATTTATTTCTTTATGTGATGGCTCACGTCGTATCGACGGTGTATGGAAAGGTAAAAGTAAAACATACGATTTACGCGGTAAAAAATTCTGTGTGATTATGGCAGGCAACCCTTATACAGAATCGGGTGAGTCATTTAAAATTCCTGACATGCTGGCTAACCGTGCCGACATTTATAACTTAGGTGATGTATTAAGTGGACGCGAAAAACAATTCTCAATGAGTTACATCGAAAACTGTTTAACCGCCAACTCAATATTAGCACCATTAGCCACGCGTAATTTAGAAGACGTATACAAGTTTATGCGTATGGCTGAAGGTGAAAATATAGCCACCACTGAATTAGAACACGGATATAGTTCAGCAGAAGTAAAAGAAATTTTAGACGTGCTTAAAAAATTATATAAAGTGCAAGAAGTGGTACTAAAAGTCAATCAGCAATATATTATTTCAGCCGCTCAAGATGACAAATATAGAATAGAGCCTTCGTTTAAATTACAAGGCAGTTATCGAAACATGAGTAAAATGGCCGAGAAAATAAGCGGCATTATGAATGAGAAAGAATTAAACGACTTGATTCGAGATCATTATGTAGGTGAAGCACAAACCCTAACCACAGGCGCTGAAGAAAACTTATTAAAGTTAGGCGAGCTTAATAATAGTTTGACTGATGACGAAAAAATTCGTTGGAAGCAAATCAAACAAGATTATGCACGCATTCAAAGTATGGGTGGCGACGAAGCTGACTCAGCCACCAAACTTGCTAACCAAGTGGCTAAAATTAACGATGGCTTAATTAATATTAATCAATCAATGTTAATTGAAAAACCAAATAATTTATTGCCCATCACTCAAGAGCTTAAACACTTAACACAATTATTAAGCGCAGCAAGCATGCACGTAGAAGTAATCAATCAACCCGTACCTGGAATGGACAAAGTTTTAAATTCTATGGGCGATGCGATTACCACGTCTTTATTACCAGTGGTTAGTGCCATGAAGCATAAGTTAGATATGGACCATGATATTTGGGAACGTGTTAAACATTTAGGAGAACAGATCTCTAGTTTAGAAAAAAGTTTAACGAGCAAGACAAAGGCGGATGCTTTTTTCTTGGGGGAGAAAAAACCTAAAAAACCTGACTAGTTAGTTTTTTGAAAAAAAACTCCACTCTTGCCTACAGTCATGTAGGCAAGTTCATTTCTTACTTTAAAAACAATCCTACCTTCACGGAACTTTATCCACTATCTAGCACCCTAGTTAATTCATCACATTAACAATTCCTTGAACTATTCAAATTTAAAAAATACGGATTTACACAATGAAAAAACTAAGCCTATTAATATACATTGCTCTACTAACAAGCTGTAAAGGTGCTGTCTATATTGAGTTTTTAACAGAGAAGCCTGAGTCTGTTACTTATATTGATAACGAAACAGGAGAAACGAAACTGATTGAATTTTATGACAATATTTTAAAATTACCTTTAAAAAAATATGGTCACTTCGATTTAGATTTTAAATATAAGGATGATCGATTCTTATTGGGATATTGTCATTTTTCGCATTCTGGTAATAATTATATGACATTAAAAAAACACAAAACCGGTATTAGACAAGAAAATTATCTAATTTTATCAGAAGTGGATTATAAAAAATTATATCCAGAGGGATTAAATAAAAACGATGAGTCTTTTGATTATGGTTCTGTAGACTTTAATAATATATTTAGTGAGTCTCACCCTAAAATGCCTTATAAGGTTAAATCATCATCACCTCCTCAAAGCTCACTTAAGTCAAATGAACTCTATATTATGGGATTTTGTTTAAAAGATGAGTCTACATTTTCAGGATATGCAGAGAGTTATTCATTTTATGAAGAATTAAACCACAAATTTCCGTTCGCGCGAAAATAATCAAGTGACAACAATATACATAACTAGGATTACTAGTTTCAATTTTTCAATTAAATATTCTAAAAAGTATCCGAGTTTAATTGAATATTAATCCTGCGATAAAAAGCAATTAAAACTCAAATGTAATATTATCCACATTCAAATATCTAATCATGATTAAACAAAGAATCAATCCAGACTTATGAATAAATCAGCACAACCAAAATCACCATCATTTAAAACCAAACTATTAAAAGTGATGAAACACTTTCTGATCTTTGCATTGGTTTTTTTCTCAATTGCCTTCGCTTTAGATTATTGGCGTGGCCAAACTTTACCTACTGCTAATATTCCGCAAAGTGAATATATTGATATTGAAGGCAACTCAATTGATTTAACTTTGCTGTCAAAAGACCAATTAGTGGTTGTGTATTTTTGGGCCACTTGGTGCACTCCTTGTAAAGTCACCACCTTGTCTATGAAACAGTTAGTCAAAACCTATCCGGTTGTTTCGATTGCTATGGCGTCCGGTGAAAACTCGGAGTTGGTTGGACATTTTGGCGAGCAATCCAACATTAAAACCATTAATGATGACGACCAGATCATCTCTAAATTATGGGGTGTGCAGGTGACACCGACAATTTTGTTTATTAAAAATGGTCAAGTTTTGGGTCATACGACAGGCATTAGCGGGTTGCCGAGCTTACTGGTACGCACAGCGATTTATGATCGTGAGTGATTTTCCATGTGGACTGTCCTTTAGGGCAACCCACAAAGCAGCCTAATCTTCATATCCTCCAGTTACGATAAGTCACTATACGCCCAGCGCTCACACTGCTAAAATACGCGCCTTTTTATTTGGGGCTATAATTTGTTGAAATTCCCCCCATTTATCACTCTATTCACTTATTCTTAGGTCGTTATGATCCCCTCAAAAGTCGAAGTTAGAGCCCGCGTTGCATTAAAAGTGGGCAAACAAAGCCATGTTGATGCGCAAATCGTGAGTTTTACCGGATTTGAATCACATGAAGAACATGTTGCTTTAATTTTTAAGCAAGCCGATTCTGCGCAAGATTGCCCGTTAGTGCGCATTCACTCTGAATGTTTAACAGGTGATGTTTTTCATTCTTCACGTTGCGATTGTGGTGAACAGTTAGATGAAGCCATTGATGCAATGGCGCAATCTGGCGGAATTATTTTATATTTGCGCCAAGAAGGTCGTGGCATTGGTTTATATAACAAAATTGATGCGTATGTATTACAAAGCCAAGGCTTAAACACTTTCGAGGCCAATAAAAAACTAGGCTTTGAAGAAGATCAGCGTGAATTTCAATGTGCTATTGATATGCTAAGCGCATTAAATGTCAGCAAAATTGATTTGATGACCAACAATCCTAAAAAAGCAGCAATCTTTGCAAATAGCCCGATTACCTTAAACCAGATTCGCCAGACGCATGTGCATTTAAAACACGATAACGAATCGTACTTAAAAGCCAAAACCGATTCTGGCCACAAAATGAATTGGTAAAATGCGCACCATAAATTATCAAGATCACAGTATTGAATTTAGTGACGACAAAACAGCTTTAGAAGCCATTGAAAGCCAAGGGCTAAACATTCAAAGTCGTTGCCGCCAAGGTAATTGCCATGCCTGTGTTTTACAATGCGATGAGTTTGATTTTAATCACCAGCGATCTGATTCAAATGCACAAGCTAATGTCAGCGCGCCTGATAATTCCATCTATGGATTAGATGCCAAACAGGTTTCAATGGGATTATTTTTAAGCTGCCAATGCAAAGGCTCTGATTTTTCAAAAGATACAAACCTTACCATGCGAGCGGCAAAAGTAAATGTAAACAGCGCAAGCGTCATTGAGAAAAAATCCTTAAATGATCGTGTGTTTAGTATTAAATTTACCTGCAACATAACATGGCAAGCTGGCCAATTTATTAATATTCATTCACCACTTGGTGAGCGCAGTTATTCCATTGCAAGCATTCAAGATGAAGGTGTCATTGAATTGCATATTAGTAAAAAACTAAATGGTAAAGTCAGCAATTATTTATTTGAAAACGCAAAAGTCGGCAGTAAATTTGCCATATCAAATGCCAACGGCGATTGCTTTTATCATCCGTTTATTTACGACAAGCCATTAATATTAATTGGGACAGGCACAGGATTAGCGCCTTTAGTGGGCATTTTAAAACAGGCCATAAAAAACAAACACGAACAAGACATGCATTTGTATATTGCTCAAGGTGAACCTGAGTTTCATTATTATCAAAAACAACTTAACCGCCTTGCTAAAAAACACGACAATTTAAAACTAAATTACATTTGCAGACGCAACAGCCTAAATATTGAGTTAGACAACACCATGCGTGTCGGCGAATTAGAAGACATCATCAAACAAGACCACTTAAGTTTAAAACCATTTGGCGCGTTTATTTGTGGTGCGCCTGACATGGTGCGCAACATGCAAATTCAATGCATATTAAGTCAAATGGATCGCAGCAATATTCGTGTTGATAGTTTTGAAGACCTACCCTATGAATCAGATATTCAAGTTTAAAAGAGCAATCGATTATGAGTAAAGACAACATCTATCAACATGCTCACACACAGGTGGCAGATTTTACGTTTGATAAAAAAGTCGCCAATGTGTTTCCTGATATGATTCAACGTTCGGTGCCAGGCTACAGTCATGTTATTGCCATGATCGGATTACTGGCGGGAAAATATGCCCAACCCAATTCCAATCTTTACGATTTGGGTTGTTCATTAGGTGCGGTGACTGCATCAATGCGTCACAACGTCAAACAAACTGGCTGTAACATCATTGCGGTTGATAACTCACAAGCCATGCTTGATAAGTGCGAAGTGAACATCAACAGCGAAGAGTCGATGTTACCGGTGCAATTTAAATTGGCCGACATTTCTGAAATAGAAATTATCAATGCAAGTGTGGTTGTCTTAAATTTTACATTACAATTTATCAAACTTGAAAAACGCCAAGCGTTGTTAGAAAAAATTTATCACGCCATGCCAAAAGGTGGTGTGTTAATTATTTCTGAAAAATTAGATTTTGCAGACTCGTCGTTAAATGAATTAATGATTGAAAACCATCATCAATTTAAACGCGCAAATGGATATAGCGATTTAGAAATTGCACAAAAACGCAGCGCCATTGAAAACGTATTAATTGCCGAGACTTGGCAAACACACGAAAGCCGATTACAAACCATTGGTTTTGCGCACCCTCATATTTGGTTTCAAAGCCTTAACTTTTGTTCAATCATGGCCATCAAATGAGCCACTCTAATATGACCCAGTCCAACATGATCAGTTTTCAAAAATTTTTAGACGCACTTCCAGAAGAATACGACAATTACAAACCAGAATTAGAAATCGCCATTAACAATAAAATGGCCACCCATAATGATGGCAACCTACGTCGTTGGATGAAGTTATTAGACAATCCATTTACACAAATTACCGATCACAAACTACTAGATCAGTCTTGGGTAAGTGTAGGCAAACAAACTGATTTAAATGAACAAGACACACACACCCTAGATACTTACATTCAAGGATTAATGCCTTGGCGTAAGGGGCCGTTTGAGTTGTTCGACAAAAAGATCGACACCGAATGGCGCTCTGACTTTAAATGGGAGCGCATTGTAAATCAGTTGGGTGATTTGTCTCATCTGAATATTTTAGATGTAGGTTGTGGAAATGGTTATCATTGTTTACGCATGAAAGCCGCCGGTGCAAAAACCGTAATGGGCATTGATCCTGCTTGGTTATCAGTTTGCCAATTTCAATTGATTAACCACTTCTTACAAGAACCCACAGTCAGTGTGTTGCCGTTTACCCTTGAAGAAATTCCACAGAATTTAAATTTATTTGATATGACCTTTTCAATGGGTGTCTTATATCACAGACGTTCGCCCCTTGATCATATCGCACACTTACACAGCACACTAAAAACAGGCGGTACGCTTGTGTTAGAAACCATGGTAATCGATGGGCAACTTGGTGAAGTATTAGTGCCTGAAGGTCGTTACGCGCAAATGAATAACATCTGGTTTTTACCAAGCGTACCCACACTAATCAGCTGGTGTAAAAAAATGGGCTTTGAAGACGTGCAGTGTATTGATTTAAATCAAACCAGCACCGACGAACAACGCTCAACAGAATTTAAACCTGGCACCTCGTTACAAGATTATTTAGATCCAACTAATCCCGATCTAACAATTGAAGGTCACCCAGCGCCAAAGCGTGCAACATTAATTGCAAAAAAATCCAGCGGACGATTAAAGCGCTATGCTTGAGATTGCATTTGATTCTGTGGTTTTATTCGATTCTATTATTTTATTAATAGTCGCTTTTGTTTCCAATACACTATCTGCATTAGCAGGCGGTGGTGCAGGCTTAATTCAATTACCCGCGCTTTTATTTTTAGGGCTTTCATTTCAAACGGCTCTTGCCACCCATAAAATAGCCTCCGTCTTTTTAGGGCTCGGCGCCAGCATCGCCCACTTAAAAAGTGGACACCTAACCAAAACCCTCACCATATTAATGTTAGCCTTCGGCATACCCGGCGTCATGTTAGGTGCGTTCACCATAGTAAAGATCGACGAACAACTCGCGCAATTTTTATTAGGCATATTAACCATAGGCTTAGGGGTTTACTCAATATTCAAACCCAAACTAGGTTTAACCGCCGATTTAAAAAACCAACATTTTTTTGGGTTTTTATTAGGTGGTTTGGGGTTATTCTTTTTAGGATTTTTAAATGGATCACTCACCAGCGGTACAGGATTATTTGTCACACTTTGGTTGGTGTCATGGTTTGGTTTAAGCTACAAACAAGCTGTCGCGTTCTCATTAGTGTTAGTGGGCATCTTCTGGAATGCCAGTGGCGCCGTAACATTAGCGATCACCACAGAGCCTCAATACACATGGTTGCCTGCCCTAATTATAGGATCACTCATTGGAGGTTATACAGGTGCAAGGTTGTCACAAATTAAAAACAACCAGTTTATAAAACGCAGTTTTGAGATCGTGACGATTTTGACTGGGATTGCTTTGATTATTAAGGTTGTGGTTTAAGAGTTGATAGTTTGACAGCATAAATGCTGACCTACGGTTTTGGATTATTTCGTAGGTCGAGCTTTAGCTCGTCACAGTATTACATAGTTGGTTGAATTGAATCAGTATCATCCAAAAATTAAGCCCCTTCCTCTTCTCTTATTTTTTTTCTAATTGATATTATTTTATTTTTTAATTTCGGATCAATTTGCGCCTGAGAATTAAGCTTACCAACTAATCTATTATGCAAATCCTCAAAATAGCACATCCCACCTGCCTTCCATAACTCAATATCTTGAAAAATGCTTTTATGCAGTTTATTTGAAACAAATAGCTTACCATCTTTAATAGCAACACCAGTGACTATTTTAAATTGTGTTTTATTATAAAAATTTGTTTTTTTTGGGTGTAGGTTATGACCGTATGATTTAACAATATTTCTAATATTTAATTCAAAATCTTGAGGTATCGTAGAGCCCGAAAAAGTCAAATCATCCACATATAAAGAAAAATTCAATTTATGTAACAATGCCAAATTGTTAATCTTTGTGAACATTGGATAATTAGCCCAGAATGCTATAGGCATACTCAATCTACTTCCAGTTGGAACGAATTCATTAAATGAACAGATTATAG
This sequence comes from Marinicellulosiphila megalodicopiae, assembly GCF_045862395.1. Taxonomy (NCBI): domain Bacteria; kingdom Pseudomonadati; phylum Pseudomonadota; class Gammaproteobacteria; order Oceanospirillales; genus Marinicellulosiphila; species Marinicellulosiphila megalodicopiae. Next base: position 428,378 of record NZ_AP023087.1, on the reverse strand, counting down.
CTAATAACCCCGATACATCAGGAGAAGCTTTTAATGTTTTATGAAAAAAATTATAGATATGTGTTTTTTTAGTTGAAGAATAAAATGATCTAATATCAGCAGTCATTACATCTTCAGAATCGAGATGACTTGAAGCATTGGTAATATGGGATCTTAATTTAACACCTGAATGTAAATATGATGGTGTAGTAATTCTGACTAATAGACTTGCTATCCTTGTGTGTATAACCTCTAAATCATTAATTGGTTTTTGTATTAATCTAGGTTTTTTACCACTATGATCCATAAACTCATGATAATTTTCATTACTACGTAATGCATTCAATTTAGGCAAAGTAGTATGTAATATTTCTGCCAATTTCTTTTTGCTATTTAGCTTATAAAATATAGAATCTTTAATAGCGTACGATTTATTTTTAGAGTCAATTTTAAGTTTATACTTTCTTTTTTGATTCATTTCGTTCAACTACCCATTCCATTACATCTAACAACTTACTTCCTAAACCAACACGCACTTTATTAGAAATATTATTCTTTTTTTTATTTTTTATTGAATCAGAAAAAAATATTAATGAAGAAACGGGAACATCAAAGAAATTTGAATACTTTAAGAGGATATCACTATCCATTGGCTTTTTACCTGATTCAATTTCAGATACATACAGTTTGGAAACACCTAAAATTTCAGAAAGCTCAAGTTGAGTATACTCATTATATTGCCTTATGATTTTTACAGCTCTATTTATCATTTTCTATTCCAAATTAAAAACTAAGGAAACACTCATCCGTCATCCCCCATAATCAACTCTACTATTTTAACGATTAGTTTCGCGATTACTATCGCAAGCTTAAACCATTTCCACATAGAGTCTTTTTTTGGTTTTTTCTGGACAAGTGCCAGCCAAATATTGCTAATTGTACTTTTCATACTTTTCTCCTAATCATCCAAACCGAATTGGTCTGGCTCGCCCGTGATTAGTAGTGAGAGTATTTGGCTATGATCCTCGTTTTCCACGCAGTGGATTCTCGCCTACTGCGTGGTACTCACAAATGCGTTACATATGCTTCAAGGTATATCTCAAGTAACTTACACAATATACTGTGCAATTATATTCAAGTTAACTGTGTAGCGTATGAACAACTGTGGGTGATGTCGGTAGAGAATTAAATCTCCTCGAGCTATAAAGCTCAGCAGTAATGGGCATCGCTCTCATTCTTAGCAATAAGACGATACTAAATGGACAGAGTCAAAATGTAAAGTTGTATAGTTGTTTATCAAAAAACTCAGTGTTATTAGGTATTCCAATTATTACATTTAAGCTTAATTAATATTAAAGAGACCAAGATGATCTACACCTTAATAGTTATCACAACCCTACTTCTACTCTGGCCAACAAAAAAAACAAAATCAATATTCAAACAAAAGCCAAGCATAAAGAAATTCACGCAAGGCAAAGCCAGTATCATCTGGCCCAACCCAAACAGCACAGAAGTAGCGGGTGCAGGTTGTGGCGTGGCCATTAATAAAACAGGCGACGTCGTTTATTTACAACGTGTCGGGCATTCGTTTTTTAACGATACAATCATCCCTGAGCCTGTGGTATTTGTGATTGATGTGCAAACGCAAAAAGTCAAAACTAAATGGGGAGCCAACCAGTTTAAAGCGCCTCATAGTATTACAATTGATAACCAAGACAATGTGTGGATCAGTGATACCACCTTAAACAAAGTGTTTAAATTTGATAGTAACGGCACACTTTTAATGAGCTTTGGCAAAGACTATTCATTGATAAAACAACTTAACCGAAGCATTACCCTACACCGACCGAAGCTTGCTAAAATTCGTAATCGTTTGAATATTTTTAACTATTTTAATTTACCCTTTTTAAACAACCCTTATTATTTTGCCATGCCAACGGGAATTGTGGTGAGTGACAACGGCGACTTTACCGTGGCGGACGGTTATATAAATAGTCGTGTTGCTAAGTTTGATGCCAAGGGAAAGTTAATTTGGCAAGTACGTAAACTGGGCATCGACAAACAATCGTTTCACTTACCTCATGGCATTGCTCAAGATAATCAAGGACAGCTATACATTGCTGATCGCGCTAATGCTCGTATTCAAGTGTTTTCAAAAGAGGGTGACTGGGTGGCATCATGGGATGATGTAGCCCTTGGTAGGCCGTTTTCAGTGCAAGTTGGGCCTGATCAATTACTGTATGTGGTGGATGGTGGCGACATTCTTCACGGTCAAAAAAACGATCTTAGAAGTCAGGTGATTGTGATGTCACTGACAGGTGAAATAATAAAACGCTGGGGTGTTTGGGGGGCGCGTTAGGTGAGTTAAAAGTCCCCCATGATATTGCGGTGGATAAACAGGGCAGTATTTATGTGGCGGAATTGCAGAATAATCGATTGCAGAAATTTGAGTTGGATGGTTTGTCAGCCTGAGGCAGACCTACGGTTTTGGATCATTTCGTAGGCCGAGCTTTAGCTCGTCATAACCCCCATTGTATTGCCAAAAAATTCGGCATTATTTTTTGAATTAAATTATCCCATTACAGGCCAGCATGCGATCAAATTGTGGATATTTTAATGTGATTGATAACTGCCTTCAAAATTTTAGCCAGGACTGTATTCCAATAGTAGATTGATAGTTATTCATTTTTTATTTTTCAAGGAATTTCAATGAAAACACCCATCCAAGAAATAGCGTACTTTTATAATGACATTATAGATTTTTCTGAATTAATTAATTTTTCACAACGATTATGGCCAGAGGAACTGAATAGATATGAAGCTAGTCTAAAAGTCGAAGATACAGATGTTGACGATAGATTTAATAATCGAACAGATTTATATGGCAAACTATCTACAGAATTCCCTCAACTTCAGAGACGTTCATACCTTGTTATGCTTTTAGCGTTATTTGAGGATTTTCTAAATCAACTTAGTGACAGCATTAAGGAGGATGAAAATATAGTGGATAATCCATTCGATATTGATGGAAAAGGAATTGATCGTGCAAAAAAATACATTTCAAAATTCTCAAAAATCAACTTCCCATCTAACTCAAAAGAATGGCAAAATATAAAAAAAGCACAATCTATTAGGAATTTAATTATTCATGCTGGAGGACACATTGATTTAGATAAAAAAATCAAAGAGTTGAAAATAATTTCAGAAAATAAAAATTTAGATATTGAGTATTTTGCAAGAACACATATTACTATTGAGCAAAGTTACTTAACTGATCTAATTTCAGATTTATTAAATTTTAGTAATTATTTAACTCATGAATATCAGTAATATACACAATAAAATTAAAATTTATTCTCTACAAAATCTGTTTTAAACTTGTTGATTTAAACATTATCGCTATAAAAAATAAATTTAATATTCAATCAAATCCATAACTAATAAATTCACACAAACCCAAACAGCACGGAAGTACCGGGGGCGGGTTGTGGTGTCGCCATCCATAAAACAGGCGGCATCGTTTACTTACAGCATGTCGGGCATTCGTTTTTTAACGATACGATAATCCCTAAACCTTTGGTTTTTGTGATCACTTCTGGAACAAAAGAAGTTAAAAACTAAATAATAAGCGCATCTTTTTTTGCTGTGAATAAACATTTAAGTATATTTATGTGAAACGTTCATAACCCTCCATTGCGTTGCAAATACTCAATTGAAATAGAGTTCAATAACTATTAAACCAACTTATTGTGTTTTAACTAGCACAATAAAAATTTCAGAAAAAATCAAAAAACCTGTGCTAGGATGTTTAGGTGTATAAAAACTGTTATATAAAAGCTGTTATTCACTTTTATGCATTCATTCATTATTTTCCAAAAGGGACCAACTATGCGAAAAATTAATCTTATAAGTTCAATAGCTACATTATGTTTTGTCAGTTTATCTGCAATGGCGCAACCTGTTCTGATTGACGAATTCAAAACTAAAGAAGGGCCTCTCACTATTGTCGAGCAAAATTGGCAAGATGGCGATAATGTGTTGAATCAATTCAGCACTAAACAAATTAAACGCGAACATAAAAATAAATATAAGCATAAACACAAAAAAGCATTACCTATCGTGATTTTAGCCTCATCATTTAATGTGACGATTGATCATTTAAGTATCAGCAGTACAGGAAAATATTTAGACAGCTTTGAAGCTGTGTTGGCAAAAGCAGGGTTTGAAGTGTGGGTCATTGAAGATCGTATGTTGTTTGGCGATGCGAGTATTTGTGAACAAAATGACTGTTCAATTATGCAAACATGGGGACTGGATCAACGCGTTGAAGATATTAAATGGTTAAAAGATCATGTGATTAATGCAGGTAATCAAGAGGTGGTAGTCGGAGGCATAACAGGTGGCGGTATGGCGGCTATTGCGACGGTTAATCGTTATCCTGATGATTTTGTAGGTGTGTTTTCAACGGGCGCTTTGTATTCCAATGATATAGAAACTCAAATTCATAATATGCAAAGTTGTGATGATTTTAAAATGGCTCAATCCCAAGGTGTCGATTATTTAAATGTGCTTGAAGGATTCGACCCAGTCATATCATTAGCACGATACTATCCAGAACAAGACAGCCCTATTTTTATGGGACTCACTAATAAACAAACATTACTCACCATTTTAGGTGTACCCGGATTTTTGGGTAAAAATGCCTATAGTGCCAGCTATGTATTTGGCTTAGCAAAAACCGATTTATCTGATTTTAAATATGTCGATATCGAATTATTTTATCGTGATTACGATACCTTTGGTCATTTAGCTAGCGTACAACATCACTTAGATATTAATTGTGCATTCACAGGCGAGCGCACATTTACCGATCAACTAGAATATTTTAACGGCGATGTATTATTGCTCGGAGGTGGCGGCGCGATGACACCAATGTTAGTTGATACAGGTGATTTATTTACACAGGCCAATGTTAAAGTTGTGAATAATCCCATTGACGGTGGCGAGGCTGATAATTATTTAATTGATAGTCAGATTCGTAAAAAAATACTCGATAGAAAAATTATTAAATGGATTAGAAAATTAGATAAATAAATAATAGAAGTGACGTATTTATGAATGCGTCGCTTTTTAGTTCTGAATTTTTCAATTAGCTGGAATATACAAACAACGACTCTACATCAAAATCAAAATCAAAATAAACATACTCCACCATTCAAAACTTAATGGATTTAGCTATATCACATCCAATACTCAAAATTCCACGTAAAACAAAATGACTAAAATAATAACCACTTTCACATACAAATAGGCTTTCACTATGCACTTTTCACTACCTGACATCGAAAACATGGACCATCGCTTTAAAGTGAATTTCATTAATTCTCTTTCAGGTTTTAAGTCCGCCAATTTAGTTGGTAGCATCGATAAAAACGATCAGCATAATCTTGCCATTATTAGTTCGGTATTTCACTTAGGTGCTGACCCTGCTTTGATGGGTTTTATAAATCGACCTGACAGTGTTGAGCGTCATACGTTAAGCAATATTATTGAAACTGGATTTTTTACGTTAAATAACGTCACCCAATCTATGTACAAACAGGCCCATCAAACCTCGGCGCGATATGCTAAAACAGAATCTGAATTTGATGAAACAGGTTTAATACCGATTTTTAGTAATACTATTGCCGCCCCTTATGTTGAACAATCAACAGTCAGAATTGGTTTAGAGTTAGTAGAGCAATCTCAAATAAAATACAACAACACCCATTTAGTTATTGGTAAAATTGTAGAAGTGATTGTGCAAGATAATGTTATTCAAAATGATGGATACATTGATATTGAACAGTTAAACACAGTTGCTGTTTCAGGGTTGGATAATTACCACACGACACATCGTTTAGAACGATTAGCTTATGCAAAATCTGGGGTTCAGCCAAAACCATTAATTATTTAATCTTTCACTTTAATTTACGTTGTTAAAGGTTAATGGTTGGAGGTTGGAGGTTGGAGGTTGGAGGTTGGAGGTTGGAGGTTGGAGGTTGGAGGTTGAATAATAAGCTAAATACGATAATACTTAAGGAAATATTAAAAAAGAGACACCGATGAAAAACTCACTGATTCAAAACATTCCTAAAGCAGAATTACATTTACATATTGAAGGATCACTGGAGCCTGCTTTGATGATGCAGCTTGCAAAAAAACACAATGTACCACTGCCTTACAATAGCATTGAGCAAATTCAAGCGGCTTATAATTTTGATAATTTACAATCGTTTTTAGATTTGTATTATTTGGGAGCTGCGGTTTTACAAGACGAAGACGATTTTTATCAACTGATGATTGCTTATTTTAAAAAATGCCAAGAAGATAATATTAAACATTGCGAAATAATGTTTGATCCGCAAACCCATACTCATCGTAATATTCCATTTAAAGTATTTATGAATGGTTTTAAAAAAGCAATGAACGAAGCCCAAGAAACAATGGGCATATCAAGCCAATTAATTATGTGTTTTTTACGTCATTTAGATGAAGATGATGCGATAAAAACATTAGAACAAGCAAAACCCTTTTTAAATATGATTAGCACTGTAGGGCTTGATAGTTCCGAGGCAGGTAATCCCCCTGAAAAATTTCAAACTGTATTTAAACAGGCAAAAACATTAGGTTTAAACTGTGTAGCACATGCAGGCGAAGAAGGTCCTGCTGAATATATTTGGAGCGCATTAAATGACTTAAACGTTCAACGTATTGATCATGGTGTACGCTGTGTTGAAGATGAAATATTAGTTGAGCATTTAATTAATACTCAAATGCCTTTAACTGTGTGTCCATTATCAAATATTAAATTATGTGTATTTGATAATATGCAACAACATAATATTATTTCTTTGTTAAATAAAGGTATGTGCGTCACTGTTAATGCAGACGACCCCAGTTATTTTGGTGGTTATTTAAACGATAATTTTTACGCCCTAGATGAGGCTTTGTGTTTAAGTGATGAACAAATTAAACAACTTGCAATCAACAGTTTTAATGCAAGTTTTTTAAGTGATGCAGACAAATCAAAATGGATACGCAAAATTCAACAATTCTAAACTCAACAATTCTAAACTCAACAATTCTAAAAAATAAGGCGCTTGTTTTAAAAATTAATATTAAAAACAAGCGCTCATTCACCAACACTTCCTTAGAAAAATTAATTTATTCCCAAACGTCTGTATTCGCCTATACATCTAACTAACAAATCCTTAAAATCTCTGCTTTGTTTATTTGGGAATATACCATCGTGAAAGCTTTGATTGCTGCAAGTATTAAATATCAAGACAACCAATTATTAATATTGGATCAATACCTTTTGCCTCACGAACAAGTTTGGCATGAATGCGAATCAATAAGAGAAATGATTCATTTGATTCAGTCTTTGCAAATCAGAGGCGCACCTGCCATTGGCATTGCTGCCAGTATATTAATTGCTATGCTAGCTGAACGAGGAACATCCAAAATGGAATTAACTCAAGCCATCAGTGATTGTCGCGCTGCCCGCCCTACTGCTGTAAATTTAATGAATTGTATGGATGCCATGCAACAGGCTTTAGAACAATCGGAATTTGTTGATGCGCTTGTTATCACGGCAGAAAGTATTTTTGAACAGGACCGCTTAATGTGTGACGCCATGGCTACGTTTGGCGCGCAATTAATTAACGATGGCGATAATTTACTGACCCATTGCAACACAGGTGCGCTGGCTACAGCAGGTGTAGGTACAGCCTTAGGAGTGTTTCTACACGCCCATCAAGCAGGTAAAAACATTCATGTTTGGGTAGATGAAACCCGACCACTATTACAAGGTGGCCGCTTAACCGCTTATGAATTAGGCAATTGGAAAATAGATTACACATTAATTTGTGACAATATGGCGGCCAGTTTAATGGCAAAAGGTAAAGTGGATAAAATATTTGTCGGCGCTGATCGAATTGCTGCAAATGGCGATTTTGCTAATAAAGTTGGCACTTATAATTTAGCGGTTTTAGCTAACTTTCATAACGTTGAATTCTATGTAGTCGCACCAGTGACAACACTTGATATAGATTGTGAAAGTGGGACACATATTCCAATTGAGCAGCGTGCCTCTTCTGAAGTCACCGGTGTAAGTGGAAGCTTTGGATCTTGCCAATGGGCTCCCAAACAAGCCAAAGTTTATAATCCTGCTTTTGATGTGACTCCTGCTAATTTGGTTACTGGCTGGGTGTTAGATACTGGGGTTTATTATCCGCAAGATGTATTAAATGGTTGCTTAAAAACATTATAAAATACCGCTCACAGGGAAGTGATAGGTTAGAGGTTAGAGATAATAGAAAAAACGACCTAAGTTAAAACACCATTAGCTGAATCCCTGATAAAAATATAGTCAAGGACAGCTAAATATAAACCTAAGGTTTTAAAAGTGTCACGCTTATCATTTTTAAACCACTAATCCAAAAGAGGAAACTTTGTTGCGATGTCTGATTCGGTACTATTTGCCACCCAACCTGCTTCATTATTAAAAAAGCGAATCGCTGTAAACATTGGATCACTTCCCATATCAAACCAATGTTTGGTATTAGCAGGTACGCAAATCAAATCCCCCTGGGTGCATAAAACTTGAAAAACTTTCTCGCCAATATGCAGACAAAATAACCCTTCTCCTTTCACAAAAAAGCGAACTTCATCTTCACTATGTTGATGTTCAAATAAAAACTTAGCTCGCATCATCGCTGCATTTGGATTGCCTTTATCCAATGAAATCACATCAACAGTTTGATATCCGCCACTGCCTTGAATTCGATCTAGATCGGCCTTATAAGCATACAACACAGCATCAGTGTTATTAACATCTACTTGATAAGTGTCCCAAGTTTCAAAAGTGACACCCACTTTATGTAATTGTTCTTTAATTTCTAAAGAATCAGTGCTGTTAAAAATAGAAGATTGTGTGTCAGCTTGAATGTCGCTGTCGTTAAAAATGGTTAATTCGCTCATTGGCTTTTCCTGTAAATACTGCAATTGCATAATTTTGCAGTTCGAAATTGTATTTGTCTATAGTACTAAATATAACGACCAATCGCATAGGCTAAATAACAGACTGATTAAAACGAATGGATTAACTCAAAGAATTTATAGGATTAGATTTGAACTGGCTGTTCATTATGGGTTGTGAGTTGTGAGTTGTGGAAAATTATAACTTGTTTTTATTTATTAATTTTAACAGGGCGATAAATATAATACGTGAAACGGCAAGTTTTAATTAATTTAGGCCGAGCAAAATTTACAGGACTATCCCTCGATGGAAAATTTATTCAATTACACTTAAGAAGATGAATGGGCTTCTTAAATCTAAGTTAATTAATTACTACTGAAAATTCCCACGTAACACATCTTGAGCACTAAGTGGTTCAAACACTTGATTGATGCACAATAAGTCAATGCGATCGAGCTTATCTAAGCTATTCCATAGCATTAAAAATTGTCTTAAAGAAATATTTCCAGTATTTTCAAAACGTTTTATTGTGGATTCTGGTACATGGCTTGTCAAAGCAAGCTCTCGTCTTGATATATTTTGAGTTTTACGCTGTTTTTTTAAAAACTGGGCTAAATTTTCTTGCAACTCAATGGACGTAACTTGTGGCAACATAACGATTCCCTTTTTATGTAGATAGATATTTAAATTAAACTCTTAATGAGTATAGTCTGTTTTAAATAGTTTGTGAGATAGGAAATACTGTGGATAAACTTAGATTTTATTTGCTTATCCACATTTTAGAACGAAATTATGGCTATGTTTAAAAATTATGTTGCTGTATCTGCAACAGCTTGAATTCTAACAATTTTTCCTGCTCATTTAAATTTTCAGAAAACACCTGATATTTATGCCAAGCCAACATCCTAAACCACCCCAAATATTTCGGTAAATACTTACTCGCCACCCCATGCATTTTTAAATACCACTGCTTCAATTGTGAGTGATAATTGTTGATATTTTGAATATGAAACACGCCTTCTTTAGTGCGCGCATTAGTTAACACAATATGATGCAAATGATGATTTTCACAAATTTGATGATACGCAGGCTGGCCGTCAGTACATAAAATGGATTCATCCACAATTTTTGAGCCTAAATTCATCTCGATTTCGTCACCGGTTACCTGTTTTAAAACATGATCAAACTCGTGATGATTCCGATCCATAGCGGTCAACACTGCCACCCAATCTGTATTATTAAGCCCTTTTGTTGAGGTTTTTGTGCCGCGTTTTCGCGCTGGTCGATTAAGATGTTTGTCGCCTTTTTTAGATTCTCGAAAGTATGTTTCGTCAGCCTCAATAATGCCTTCAAGCCTGTCTTCAAAGGTGTTTTCGGCTGCATTCATATAACGGTGGCGCCAGTTAAAAGACGTCACCGAACTGATGCCCACTTTTTTAGCACAAACCCGAATGCTGTCTTGATCCAACATGTGCTCTAAATAGGCTTGCCAGTCATCGGCTTTATGCTGATAAAAATACGCGCTGCCTCTTGTGCAAACAAAAGTCTTTTTACAATGATTACAATAAAACCGCTGGCGGCCGTTGCTTTTGCCGTATTTTCGCAAACGCTCACTTTCGCAATGAATGCATTTTCCATGAGAAATGCACTCTTTTGCTAGGCGCTCTAAAATGGGGTTTTCTTGCAATGTTAGTGTTTGGGCAAGCTTTTGTTTTTGTACCGGGTCTAATTTAGCGGCTTGTTTAATTAATTTTTGAAATTGTTGGCGGTTCATACTTCGATCTATCATTAAGGTATAACTTTAGGATAGATCGTGAAATGAATTTTGCTAGTAGCAACAAAAATGTTAAACATAGCCAAAATTATTATTGGTTATCCACATGAACCAATAATGCGATACTTTCCTGAGCAAAACCCTGCCCAACTTCTTTTTGATAATTAAAAACTGTATCAGCACCATATTGCTCAAGTTTTTTCGCATCATCACTGTATTGTGTTACTGCTGCAATTTTACCTGTATAGTTTTTCATTTTAAGTTGGATAATGACGTTTTTCATGTCTTCCATACTTGGTAATGCAAGCATAATTAATTTAACCTCATTGAGGTTAATCACTCCCCAAAATTCTCCATCTTCCGCATCGGCTAAGGCCACATTTCTACCAGCTTCTTTGTGAGACTGAGCACGATCAGAGTCCGCATCCACACCCCACACTTTATTTCCCAATACAATTTTTAATGAATCATAACTTGAGCTGCCGACACGCCCCATTCCCACAATCAAAACATTTGCACCAATAGGTGGATTAGTACAAATATCGGTAATGGTTTGTTTTCTTTCAAAAAACACAATCAAAGGTTTATATTTAACAAACATCACATGGGCAAATTTAAATACCACACTTGTAATAATAAACGACACACTGATCGATAATGCCATAGCAACCAACCATTGATCGCTTATCCAGTTTTTATCCGTCGCAATATCAAGCACGATTAAACCAAATTCGCTGAAGTTCATTAATGCTAGAGAGGATAAAAATGCCGCCCTTGCACGTAGGCCTACTAAAATCAAAACGGAAAAAAACAACACAAATTTCACCGGAATCATCATTACTAGAAGACCCGTTAATAACCAGGTTTCACCAGTTGGAAGCGCACTAAATCCAATTGCTAAGAAAAATCCAATTAAAAAGAAATCTTTAAAATTCATTAATGATTTATAAAGCTCGGCAGATTTTGGATGTCCACTGATTAACATACCCACCAATAAAGCACCTAAATCTCCTTTTACTCCACAAAACTCAAATAATGAATAACAACCTAGCGCCAAAAAGAACCCCGCTAAGGGTAATAATTCGGCATGACCTGCACGGTTTAAAATTTCAGAAATCAATATCCGACCAGGAATAATCAACAATAACCCAATTGCCCAAATTTCAGGAATAGAGCCTTTTGCCACAACCAAAAAAATAACCGCTGCAAAATCTTGAATAACTAAAATACCTAATGAAACTTTTCCATGACGGGTTTTTAACTCGCCTTTTTCTTCAAATATTTTTGCAATACAAATGGTTGATGAAAAACTCAAACTAAACGCAATTAATGCAAGCATACCAATTGAGACATCAAACAATAACCATGCAGTTGCAGTGCTGGCTAAAGTAAATAAGCCACTTATAATTACAATAATTGAACCCATTGGGGCAATGGCACCTGCTAAAACAGGTGTACTGACTAAATCCTTAATTTTAACTTTAAGACCAATAGTAAATAATAAAAGCGTGATACCCAAATCTGCCAGTACGTCAAACAAGCTGGCATCTATTTGCTCACCATAAAATCTAAATAACACAAATCCAGAAAACAAATACCCAAGCATAGGGGGCAAACCAATTTGCTTAACAGCAAATCCAGCAATAAATGCAATTAAAATGATTAGGTATAGATCCATAGAAAACTCAAGAGAAGGAATTTGAAGTAACTACAGTGTAACAATGGATCTAGAGATGAGCTAGGTTTGATCGAAAGTATTTATAGGTACCTAGCAATAATCAGAGTCTATTTATTGATCAAGAATTTAATTAAATCAGCCTTAAACGGATTTATTATTTCAAAATTGTTTGAACGATTTTATGAAATTTTTCATCTGCCTTTGGCGTTTCAAAAAAACCGAATAAAGTATCAATAGTTTGTTCATCAAACATATAGTTGTTTTCTGTTTTTTGTTCGGTACGTTTTAAAGCGCGCTCTTTACATATTTCAAATGAAGTATCGATATAGACCATATTTAATTCACATTCAATTGTATTTGCCCATTGTCGCATTTGGTCACGTTCGTTTTTACTCCATCCGCCAAAATCAAGAATAACATCCACGCCATTATTTAAAAATTTCTCAGCCATTTTTTTAAATTGCGCCTCTAAAAATTCAATTTTTGAATCAAATACATCACGCTCCATATCAGCCTCACCAAACAATGGCAACATCCATTCATCAACTGTGAACCTTTGTACATTGGATTGGGCTTCAATTTTTTTGGCAAATGTTGTTTTTCCAGATCCTATAAACCCGTTTAAAATATAAAGTTTTGTCATAATATTTTCCTTTTTATAAAATATAAAAAAAGGCCACTTAAATGATTAAGCAGCCTTATTTAGTATTAATTAAAAGTAGTTTTTAATTAATGCCTTGAGATTTTAAATATTCTTCGTATGTACCTTTGAAATCGTGAATTTTATTGTCTTTGATTTCTAAAATTCTGGTTGCAAGTGACGATACAAATTCTCGGTCATGAGATACGAAAAACAATGTGCCTTCGTAGTTGTCTAACGCCTGGTTAATGGACTCGATGGATTCCATATCCATGTGGTTAGTTGGCTCATCCAGTACTAAAACGTTATCGCTTTGCATCATTAACTTACCAAATAATAAACGACCTTTTTCGCCACCCGAACAAACGGTAGATTTTTTCTCGATGGTGTCACCTTTAAACAATAAACGACCTAGAATTGAGCGAACGATTTGTTCGTCGTGCTCTTCTGTACGCCATTGTTCCATCCACTCTTGTAGATTCTTAGTCGCGTCAAACTCATGTTCGTGATCCTGTGCGTAATACCCTTTTGTTGCATTTTCAGCCCACTTGATGGTTCCGCCATTGGGTTCTAATTCGCCCACTAACAATTTCATTAGTGTGGTTTTACCTGCGCCGTTTTCACCTATGATCGCAACTCGTTCGCCAGCATCAATCATCAGGTCGGTACCTGAGAATAATGTTTCGCCGTCAAATCCATGAGTTAACCCTTCAACTGTCACAGCTAAACGGTGTAATTTTTTCTCTTGTTGGAAAACAATGTATGGGTTAACACGACTTGATGGTTTGATGTGATCTAATTGAATTTTATCAATTTGTTTAGCTCGAGACGTGGCTTGTTTTGCTTTTGATGCGTTTGCAGAAAAGCGCGATACGAATTGTTGTAATTCAGAAATCTGTGCTTTTTTCTTCGCGTTTTCGTTCACTAATTTTTCACGAGCAGCCGTGGATGCAATCATGTAATCGTCATAGTTACCAGGGTAAACACGTAATTCACCGTAATCGATATCAGCCATGTTTGTACAGACGGAATTTAAGAAGTGACGGTCATGGGAAATAATTACCATTGTGGATTTACGCTGATTTAATGTGTCTTCTAACCAACGAATACTGTTAATGTCCAAGTTGTTGGTTGGCTCATCAAGTAACAAGATATCAGGTTCTGCGAAAAGCGCTTGTGCCAATAATACACGTAGCTTCCAACCAGGAGCGACTTGGCTCATTAAACCGTAATGCAAATCAATTTCGATACCAGCACCTAATAATAATTCACCCGCTCGGCTTTCTGCGCTGTAACCGTCCATTTCAGCAAATTCAGATTCTAGATCGGCGACTTTCATGCCGTCTTCTTCGCTCATTTCAGGCAAAGCGTAAATGCGATCGCGCTCTTGTTTGACTGCCCAAAGCTCTTTGTGCCCCATGATTACCGTGTCTAAAACACTGAATTCTTCATAAGCGAACTGATCCTGATTCAACTTACCCACACGTTCGTCTGGGCTGATGGAAACGTTACCAGAAGACGCCACTAACGATCCGTCTAGGATTTTCATAAAGGTTGATTTACCACAACCGTTTGCGCCGATTAAACCATAACGATTACCGTTACCAAATTTAACACTGATATTTTCAAATAATGGCTTTGAGCCAAACTGCATGGTGACATTAGCGGTTGAAATCACAAGAAGGACCTATTTAGAGAGTTTAAGATTAGAGGGTTTAAAAATGCGCGCAATTTTAAAGCATCCTTGCTTATATTACAAAGTTAAAGAAGGATTGATATTTACTGATTTTTTGGATGAAAGTGCATAAACCAAAAACGCGTCGCTGCGATGACAACAACTGGGATTAATATAAAGTTTAATATAGGGATCATCATGGTCACCCAAATGATCAAACCAAATGAAAACGTTTTAGCGCGTTTCTCGTTTAATATGATTCGCATGTGATTAAACTGAATATTTTCATTATCAGCGGCGTAATCTAAAAACTGTAAAGCAGCCATCCAAATAGCAAAAACAATCCATAAAAATGGAGCGGCCAATCCAATAATAGGAATAAAACCTAAAATTAAAATTCCGATCGCACGAGGTAAAAAATACATAATTTTTTGCATTTCTCGGGCAAAAGATTGCACAGTAATTTGCGCAATATCCGATGGACTAAACGTGGATTCACTTTGATGTTCAACAATATGAACGGCTGTTTTTTCTGCTAACAAACCATTAAATGGACTTAATAAAATGGCAGCTAAAATCGTGAATGAATAATACATCATGGGAATTAATAAAATATAAAGCAAAATCTGAATCGCTGTTTGAGCAATTTTTACAATCCAGCCGTACCAGTTATCGGTTGCAAAACTGGCTAACGGATTAAAATCAGAGATCCAGTCAATCAGCCAATATGTCGCAGTAGCTAATAAGATAATATTAATTAAAAGTGGCAACCACACAAAAATCCGTAATGGTTTGTGAAAGGCTAAAGAAAAAGACGAAAGAAAAACGTGTAGTGCAGATTGATTCATAATAAAAATTTCAGTTTAAAAACGCAGCTTGTAATAAAGTTTGTGTATAAGGATGTTGCGGCGAATCAAACAATGTTTGATTTTTTCCGTGTTCAATAATTTTACCCTGTTTCATCACGTAAATATATTCACAAAAGGCTTTAACGACACTTAAATCGTGACTAATAAACACATAACTTAGTTGATACTTATCTTGTAATTGTTTGAGTAAAACGATGATATCTTTTTCAATGGTTTTATCTAGTGCTGAAGTGGGTTCATCCAATATCAAACATTTAGGCTGCATCACTAACGCTCGCGCCAATGCTATACGCTGGCGCTGCCCACCTGAAAACTCATGGGGATATCGCGTTGCCATTTGCGGATCTAACTTAACATCTATTAATGCTTGTTTGACTCTTTCTGCGCGAGTTTGTGTGTCTCCTATTTTATGTATTAACAAACCTTCTGCAATAATATCACCCACCAACATTCTTGGAGACAAACTACCAAACGGGTCTTGAAACATCATTTGCATATTTTTACGAATATCAGCAAAGTCCTGTTTGTTTTTATTTTCAATTTGTCTGTCTTCAAATTGATAGATGCCATCAAAGGACTCTAAGCCAATTAATGCTTTTGCAAAGGTTGATTTACCACTACCACTTTCGCCAATAATCGCGACTGACGTATTTTTTTCAATGGTGACTTGAATATCATTTACCGCTTTGTTATGTGCAACTATTTTTTGAAAAATTCCTTTTTTAATGGGATACCACACATTAAAGTTGTCACAACTTATTAAGTTGTCTTGTTTTTTATCAACATCAAATATCGAATCAATTAATCGGGTATTAATTAATGTTTGTGTGTAAGCATTTTGCGCATGGTTAAAAATTTCATCGGTATTGCCTTGTTCGACTATTTTACCTTTTTGCATCACTACCACTTTATCAGCAATTCGTTTCACCACAGATAAATCGTGAGTAATAAATAAAATAGTCAAATTTAAACTTTGTTGTAATGATTGTAATAATTCAATAATTTGCGCTTGGATCGTGACATCTAATGCGGTTGTAGGTTCATCAGCAATTAATAATTTAGGCTCATTAATTAATGCCATGGCAATCATTATGCGTTGCTGTTCGCCTCCAGAAAATTGATGCGGGAAATCTTGTAACCTTGCGCTCGCATCACGAATGCCTACTTTTTCTAGCCATTGTATAATTTTAGGACGCGACTGATTAACTGTTAACCCTTGATGAATCATTAACGTTTCACCAATTTGCTTTTCAATTCTGTGTAACGGATTAAGCGACATCATCGGTTCTTGAAAAATAAAACCAATATCGTTACCTCGAATCCCACGCAGTTGCTTATTAGATAATTCTAAAATATTGTGTTGATCAAAATCGATACGGCCTTGGTAATTAATATGATTGGCGTTTTCCAATAATCGCAACACACTCATAGCAGTGACCGATTTACCTGAACCACTTTCGCCTACTAAGGCTGTAATTTTTGCTGTTTCGACATTAAATGAAATATCATCCACAACAGGTGCTTGATGAGAAAACGCTAAGGAAAAATTTTCAAATGTTAATATCGATTTCATAAAATTTTATTCCTTGGATCAAACGCATCGCGCACCCCTTCACCTATAAACACTAATAAAATTGACATCAAACCTAACGAGCCAAAACTGGCAAATGCAATCCACGGTGCGTGTAAGTTTGCTTTGGCTTGAGATAATAATTCGCCCAATGAAGCAGAGCCCACCGGCAAACCAAATCCTAAAAAATCAAGGGACGTTAAAATAGTAATGGAACCTGCCAAAGCAAATGGCATTCCCGCCATTGTGGCCGCCATCGCATTAGGTAAAATGTGTTTAAAAATAATACGCGAGTCTTTCATGCCCATGGCTTTTGCAGCTAACACATAAGTAAAGTTTCGGCTTCTAAAAAACTCGGCACGCACGACACCCACAAACCCCATCCAGCCAAATAACAAAGTGATAAACATCAGCCAACCAAACGAAGGGGTAATAATACTGACTAAAATAATCAACATAAATAATGTTGGCATGCTTGACCAAATTTCCATAAATCTTTGAAAAATCAAATCAAACCAACCGCCGTAATATCCTTGTAATGCACCTAACGAAATACCAATAATTGCCGATAAAATCGTCACGCTAAAACCAAACAATACACTTAAGCGAAATCCGTACAGTATCACCGCAAATACATCTCGACCTTTATCATCAGTACCTAACCAGTTATCGGTTGTTGGGTGACTGGGCACTTCTGTGGGTGTATTTTTATTAATAGTTGAATAATGAAAACGCACTAACGGCCAAATGATCCTGCCGTTATTTTCTTGAATAATATCTAATAAATAAGGGTCGGTATAATCCGCAGGAAATTCAAACTCGCCGCCTAATTCTAACTCGCTATACTCTTTAAACATTGGAAAAAACGTACCGTTATCCGTTGAAATAAATAACGGCTGATCATTTGCAATTAACTCTGCAAACAATGTTAAAACAAAAAAACCAACAAATACCCATAACGAGATCATGCTGATTTTTTTATTTTTAAAGGTTTGCCAACGCTTTTGATTAATGACACTTAATTTCATTATTTAGCCTCAAAATCAATTCTAGGATCAATCACTGCGTACATAAAGTCGCTAATAATACCTAAAATTAAACCCAATAATGTAAATACAAATAATGTAGAAAAAATAACGGGATAGTCTCGCTGTATCGTAGTTTCGTAAAACAATAAACCTAACCCATCTAACGAAAAAATAATTTCAATAATAAGCGAGCTGCCAAAGAAAATACTCACAACCGCTGCAGGTAATCCTGAGGTAATTAATAACATCGCATTTCTAAAAATATGTTTATATAAAATTGCGGATTCCGTTAACCCTTTTGCGCGCGCTGTTAACACATACTGTCTTGAAATCTCTTCTAAAAATAAATTTTTAGTCAGCATCGTTAACCCTGCAAAACTGGTTAACACCATCGCAATAACAGGCAAGGTTATATGCCAAAAATAATCTTTGATTTGTGCAAAGGTGCTTAATTCATCAAAATTATTAGACACCAATCCACGTAGCGGAAACCAATCCCAGTATGAGCCACCTGCAAATAACACAATTAATAAAATCGCCAGAATAAAACTAGGAATCGCACTGGTAACTAACAATACCAACGTACTGTAATAATCAAATTTAGTTTGGTTAGTTAAGGCTTTTTTAATGCCTAATGGAATGGAAATTAAATACACAATTAACATTGACCATAAACCTAATGTGATTGAAACAGGCAAACGGTCGACAATTAATTCAACAACAGAACTGCCACGAAATAAACTGTCGCCAAAATTAAATGTCATGTAATCTTTTAACATAATGCCATAACGAACAAGCAACGGCTCATCAAATCCAAAACGCTGTTTGATTAACAACAACTCTTCATCGGTTAAACCACCTGCGCCTTGATATCCATCTGTTTTAGTATTACTTACTACTTCATCAGCATTTTCACCTGAAAGCCGATCTTTTAGTAAATTAATATCACCAATACCTTGTTGCTGTGCAATGTATTGATCAACCGGGCCACCAGGGGCTACTTGAATGATAAAAAAATTAATGCTGATGATTACAAAAAAAGTCGGAATCACCAGCATTAATCGACGAAGTAAATACGCTAACATTTAATTGGATTTCGCTTGTTCTAATGCTTTTACTTTTTGAGTGTCATACCACCAAGACTCCGATCCTAATGCATATTTTGGTGTCACATCAGGACGTGAAAATTTATTCCAATATGCCACTCGATATTTTGAAATATGCCATTGCGAAATTGAATAATGCCTCCACATTACCACACGATCTAACGCCCGACCGTATGCCAATAAATTTTCTTCGTTGTTTTGATTATCTGCAATGCCTTGTATCAAGTTGTCAATTAACGGATCGGTGGTGCCGACTGCATTATAAGTAGAATCTAAATAGTCAGTATGCCATTCAAAAAATAAATCTTCTGACGGAAAAGCGCCACCACCTAAATGGGCCACAACCATGTCATATTTTCGCTCACGCATTCTGTTAATGTATTGCGCACTATCGGTCATCACTTGGATATTCATTTTAATGCCGACTTTTTCAACGTTTTCTTTAAAGGGTATTGCCACTCGCTCCATGGTTTTGCCATATATAATTAATTCAAACTCAAACTGCTTACCGTTACTGTCTACTAATTTTCTCTCTGTATATGAATAACCCGCTTCTTTTAAAAGCTCTAACGCTTTTCGCATATTATCGCGAATATTGCCATCGCCTTTAGTGATAGGATTCTTAAATTCTTCTGTGAAAAGTTCAGCAGGTAATTGATCTTTAAAAGGCGATAAAATTTCTAATTCTTTAGCACTTGGTAAGCCACTGGCGGCATATTTTGTATTCATAAATAAGCTATAGTTTCGCTCATAAGCATTATAAAATAAATTTTTATTGGACCATTCAAAATCAAATAATAATCCTAACGCTTCACGAACTTTACTATTTTTAAATACTTCTGTTTTTATATTAAATGCAAAAGATTGATTCGCCATGGGTGTTTGATGTGTGATCTCTTCTTTTACAATTAGGCCATTCTCAAATTGATCACCGACATAACCGGTTGCCCATTTTTTTGCAATACTTTCAGATCTAAAATCGTATTCCCCTTTTTTAAAAGCTTCAAATAATACATCAGCATCTAAAAAATAATCGTATCGATAAAAATCAAAATTAGACAAGCCTTTATTAGTAGGATGATTGGTTGCCCAATAATTTTTATCACGTTCATAAATAATATATGAGCCCATTTCATACTCTTTGACTTTAAACTGACCACTGCCTAATGGAGGCTCGCTAAATGGTTCCGAGAAATCTTTATCTTGGTAAAAATGTTTAGGTAAGATAGTCAACCCAGCATTACTAAACAGTAGTGATTTTTCTCTTTTAGGCAGATTAAACCTAACGGTTAATTCATCTAATACCTCAACAGTTACGCCTTCATAATAAGTTTTAAATTGCGGGACACCATCACTCATAAATAAATTAAACGAAAAAGCCACATCCTCTGAAGTTATGGCTTTGCCGTCTTGAAACGTTGCTTTAGGATTGATGTGATAAATCACCCAAGAAAAGTCAGACGGATATTCGATATATTCTGCTATTAATCCATATAACACGGAATATTCATCGTTATTGCCTACCATCAACGTATCATACAAATAATCATCTATATTTGCTGGTGTTGAGCCTCGCTGGGCATAACGATTGAAATTATCAAATGTGCCAGTTGTCCCCAAACGCATTTCACCGCCTTTGGGTGCATCAGGATTAGCATATTGCCAGTGAGTAAAATCCTCTTGATAAAGCGGCTCGCCACGAAGCGCGATGGATTTACCTTTGAAGATTCTTATGTCGTGGAATTCTTCAGCTAGAAGATTGGTAGATAGTACAATTGTAAATATTGTCGCAGTAATTTGATGAATCAGTTTCAATTTCACACCCTCCCGTTAAGATTATTGAGATTGTTTTGAATGTGATTTGCAAAGCGAAGTAATCACTCACATACATTTCAAAGCAACTTTAAGCGCTCAAACTATATGTGAAATGATTAGAAACGTAAATATTTATAAAATCATCAATGCGTAGTTGTTGCACTACCACGCAAAAATCACGTCATCCATTTGAATATTTAACTGTCTTGCATCCATGGGTAATTCTGCAATGGCAAAGTGTGGTTGTACTTGTTTGATCACCGCCATGACTTTTGTGTCTGTCAATTGCCATTGGGCATTTTGATCACGATCAAATATTTGCGAAGTTTTGTACACACTCACGGCATCTCCTGGTCTTAAACCAGATTGCGCGCCCGCATCTAAATACAAAAGATTTTGTTTGGTGTTTTCAATTTTAACCACATAAGGCTGGCAAGCAATCACTTGCGCTATGTCGTCACTGGCCTTTGAAATTAATGCCGTAACCTGCTGACCATAATCGGTTTTATTAAACACCCCCGTGGCAAACCCGACTTTTTTATTATGCTTTATATTCCAAATACCTTGGGCGCTGTAGCGAGATTGAAACAACAATGCGCCGCTGTAGCCATCATGCACATACAAATCAAACACAAAATGTCGTGTGCGTGATGCTTTGCTGATTTTGACTTTGCTTAGTAATTTATCCCATTTGCGCGCATATGGCGCATCTTGATTGTCCATACTTAAATCACGAATCACACCAGACACTACGTATTGTGTACCTAGCATGGTTGCAGCGTCTTGACTTTGGGTTAATTGAAGTTGGGCATTAAAGTTTGAAGGAGCCGTTTGGATATTAGGATTAATTTTAAGGTGGTTTGCATTTAACGCTTGTACTTTGCCGCTTTGATTAAGTTGATTACTGATGGCACTGGCTAGTTGTTGATCGACGTTTCCAAGGTGTCCCAATGTGGTTTGTTTTGGATCAATCAATTCAAAACCCGTGATGGCAACTGATTTAGAATAATTATTGGCCACATGGGTATGGCAATATTGAGCTTTGGCTACTTTTGCGCGAATACTTACTATGTACACACCATTAGACTCATACTGTTCAAGGATTTGTACTTCTTCTATTTTAGCGCTTGAATTGACGGTCAAAGAATTAACCGAAATACTTGAATTTTCTAGTATTTGACTGCCTTTGATATTGGCATTTACCTGCAATGATGCATTGGCTAACGCATCTCGATAGGCTCGATTTTTCGCACTTTGTAGTTGATTTAACTCAATAGCTGCCATGCCTTGTGCTTCAACCCATTTATAGGAATCATCTTCTTTCGTCATTGCTAAAAACGAAACACTTAGCGCTAACAATCCTGTTATTACTCGCCACATTGCCTTCACCTTTTACGTTAAATCGCTGATTCATTAAATCGAATTGAATTGCACTTTTATCCAATAATATTGCTTTTTAGTCATTCAATAAAATACAAACCCGAATCCTTTGTATTTACACCCTGCTCTTTTAATCGATCGCTGTTTAACACATTGACGTCATGAACCATTTCAGATGCACAGGTTGCGTTTTTCTTCCAATGTTGCTCTGAAGTAATACAGTTTCTAAATCCTTGATCAAGCACCATCTCTAAAATGGTTTGAAAACTGCCATCTGCCATGTCTTCTTGGGCCACTACTCGAGCACCTAAAATGTATGTGTCTACATAAGATCGAAATTGATCATTTTTAATTACTAGATTTTCAACAGTAGATGTACCGTAAATTTGAGTACCATATACTCGCTCTGCCATGGTTCTTAATGCATCAAGTTTTGATGCACGCATACCCAATAATCGCATTTGAACGTCTGAGACATTTTTGGTCATTTTATTTATTGCACCATAACCTACGACCCGAATCACCATTGGCTCCATATCTGGCAATTTCTCATTTATCATCTGCACCTCTTGAACGATGCTATTTAAGGATTCTTGTTTTTTCTTTTTGGCGTTAAAGAAACTGCAATTAGTCAGTATCAATGCCATGCCAATTAGGCTGATTATTCGAATTTGAAACATGGATCACTCCCTAGTGATTAAATTTGCATCATTATTTTTATTTGTATCGGCCAGTTAGCCAAATGATTTAGGGTTAATTTCGATGATTTCTGATTAAATTCGAAGTTACAATGTTACCTAATGCACAACTAAATATATTTCTTTGTAATTATGTGAGTTGGGTTTGTAACATTTTGATACAGCATTTTTCAAAAGTGTTAGTCTGAAATTTTAACGGCCTGTATTTATGAAGGAATTGACGTTGATTAAACTGTTAGAGTCAATCTGTCGTCGTAATGCCTTTATTAGTGTTTCAAAATTTATTTTACCGACACTAGTACTCAAATTTGCTTTTTTTAAGCAGTTTACATCGAGCAAAACAGCACTAGTCTTAGAGTAATATCTTTGTTTCCACAGGCCATATTTATGTCGAGTATTCTTAAAATGTCTTTACGAATCAGTTTAATTTTTAGCTGCTGTTCCTTATTGATTTCCAATTCGCTTGCTACGCCGTTTGCTTCAAACGACAGTGCGTCAAGAGCAATGGGCGGCACAGGTGTTGCGTCAGCGCAAACCTATGCATCAAGTTATTTCAACCCCTCCTTATTAGCAGCGGATGCTGGCAATAAAGGAATTGGGTTCATGCTTCCCTCTGCTACAGTCTCATTTGATGACTCATCAAGATTGCTGCAAACGTCCAGAGACTATTTTGAGTCATCTTATGAAATTTTTTCAAATTATGATGTATCCATTGTTTCGACTTTAATCTCTGGTGAAGGCGACGCTTCAATTACAGGCAGCTTTGCAGCGGTTTCTGATGCTTCTATAGCCGTTGGCGCTAAATTAGCCGAAGACCGAGACGATGATGAAGTGGTCAATATTGATGCTGAAATAGCGGCATTAATTAGTGCAAATGACAATTTACAAGCCAACATGGATTTGATGAATACCGAAATCGTCAGAGCCAGAGTGGTAGTGTCAGACGCAAATGTCGGATTACTTGCATTATCAGGTAGACCATTAATTGCAAATGCAGGCGTTGCGGTTGCTGCAGCTGTACCCTCTAAAAAATGGGGAGCCTCTGCATTTATCCACAACGACCTTTTAACGGGTGTCAAAATTGATTTAAGCGGTCAAGATACCCAGATTTTGTTAGATGTTATTGATGATTTTGAAAATATGGTCGAAATTGCATCGGATGTTACCGTTGAATTGTCAGGAGTTGTAGTTTTGACTGCTGAACTTAATGAAATCATGTTAAACCCGCCAGAGTCTGCATCTTGGGATGAAGCAACGTGGTTCTCCAAAACTCCAGCTGAACGTGATGCAGCAGTAACCGAACTAGAAGATTACGCAAATGAACTTGCAGCAAAAGCAACGGAAGTTGACCTGCAAGTCACTGCTGCTCAACAAAGTTCTGAACAGATTGAAAACTATGATGGCAACTATATTTCTGGCGGTGAACTTACCTTATCTGAAGATAACAGACCTGAACTGGCATCTTCAATTAGCATAGTAGGCGCTAATATTGCAGAAATTGGTTTTTCATTAGCACGTCGATTTAAAATAAATGGAGAAGATGTCAATATTGGTATTACCCCTAAATTTCAACGTGTCGATTTATTTGACCATACTTATATTGTAGAGGCATTAATTGACGGTTCTGAAATTGAAGAAATCGAGCAAGATTTGGTTGGGTATATTGAAAATCATTACACCACCAAAAACACTATGAATATTGACCTTGGAGCAAGTAAAGACTTCACCTATAAAGGGAATATCCGTGTGGGATTAGTGATCAAAAACTTGATTCCACAGTCATTTAAATCAAAAGGTGGCAATACAATAACCATTCCTACTCAAATTCGAGTGGGTGCAGCGCATACTGCAAAATTTACCACTTTTGCTTTTGACCTTGATATTACCGAAAACTCGCCTTTAAGTTTTGGTGAGCCGAGTCAATATCTCGCTCTTGGAGCAGAATTTAGTTTATTTGGTCACGCCAAGTTACGAGCAGGATACAGAAATAACATAGCCGTTAAAAATGGTGCAACGTTCTCTATGGGCGCCGCTTTCACGCCTTTTGGTGTAGGAGCTGATATTGCGGCCTGGATCAAACCAACGGATGATGTGTTTGAAGCTGTACAGGATGTTGGTTTATCGGTTCAACTTTCATCCCAATTCTAATATGATGAGTATGGCAGCGACTTCGTTGCCATTTTTATATTTGGAGCTTTCATGCAAATTTTTTTAGTTGGCGGCGCAGTTCGTGATCAATTACTTGGCTTACCTATAAAAGACAAAGACTGGGTAGTAGTTGGTTCAACCGTTGAACAAATGATTAATGATGGATATCAGCAAGTTGGAGCGGACTTTCCTGTATTTTTACACCCAAAAACCAAAGACGAATTTGCCTTAGCCCGTACTGAGCGAAAAACAGCAAAAGGTTATAAAGGATTCGAATGTTTCAGTGACCCTTCTGTGACACTTGAAGATGATCTTGTTAGACGAGACTTAACTATAAATGCAATTGCTCAAAGTGAAGCAGGTGAATTAATAGATCCTTATGGTGGACGAAACGACATTGAGAACAAAACTTTACGCCATGTATCCGAAGCATTTATAGAAGATCCACTACGAGTGTTAAGGCTTGCCCGTTTTTATGCACGTTTTGCGCATTTAGGATTTGAAGTTGCACCTGAAACAATTAATCTAATGAAGCAAATGGTAGATTCAGGTGAATTAAATGAATTAGTACCCGAACGTGTTTGGGCAGAAATGCAAAAAGCATTAAGTGAAAAAAACCCTGAAATGTTTTTCATTTTATTACGTCAAATTGGTGCTTTAAATGTAATTTTACCCGAGTTAGATGCTTTGTATGGAGTCCCTCAGCCCATGCTATATCACCCAGAAGTAGATTGCGCGATTCATAGTTTACAAGTATTACAAGTCGCCTGCTCGCTTTCAAAAAACACCAATGTAAGATTCGCATCTCTTTTACATGATTTAGGAAAAGGCAAAAGCCCACAAGATAATCTTCCTCATCATTATGGCCATGAACAAACAGGTGAATTTGTCATAAGAAAATTGAGCAAACGTTTAAAATTACCCAATAAAACAGCTCAACTTTGTCAGCTAGTAGCAAAATACCATACACACACTCATAGAGCCCATGAACTTAAAAGCAAAACCATTTTAAAAGTCTTCCAAGCATTTGGGGCATTAAAAAATGACACACTTTTTGAACAATTCTTATTATGTTGCGAAGCCGATGCTAAAGGTCGCTCTGGTTTTTTAAACAGTGAATACCCAAATTCACAATATTTACGTGAATTATTAGCCCAAGCTAAAACCGTTACATCAACTAAATATGTAGAACTTGGCTTACAAGGCCCTCAAATTGGTGAAGCAATGAACAAAGCGCAGATCCATATGATTGATACAAAAAGAAAATCTCTTTACACTGTATAAATACTCACAAATAGGTAAATGTTATGTTTCTTCGAATTACGACATGTTTATTATTGATTTTTATGATTGCTAGTTGCAGTAAATTTAATGTGATTAAAGATATAAAAATTAATGTTTCAACCAAAACAACCATTGAAGGTGGCGGAGGATTTTTAACGATATTAGATACTTTTGGTTTTTCACAATTTAACCAATTTGATTTAAGTACTTCTCAAAAATTTAAAGATGATATCGGTGATGTTTCAAGGGTAGAAAGAGCAAATTTGGAAACATTTGTACTTTCTGTTACTGATGAAACACAAAGTTTAGACTTTATTAATAGTGTTCAATTTTACATTTCAATTGATGGCGATTCAGAAGTGTTATTAGCCTGGTCAGACAACTTCGCTTTGGACAGCACTTCTGTGAGTCTTGATGTGGATAAAACGATTGATTTAACTCCTTACATCAAAAGCAAGAATATTAAAATACGCTCTGAAGTAAGTGGAGGATTCCCTGATGATGATACCGAAATTCAAGCGGATTTATTATTTTTAATTGATGCAAAAATTATTAAGTAATCCACATAAAAAAGCAGTCCTAGGACTGCTTTTTTTTACCACATTAAATCATCAGGAATTTCAAAGTCCGCATAGGGGTCATCTACTACTTCTAAACCTTCAACTCTATTATTAAGCAATATTTTACTTTCGTCCCTCTGTTTAATCTTATCTGCTACACCAGAGCCTACAGCTTTTACATCATCATGAAACGAAACCAATACTAATTGACCATTTGCCAGCTGAGTTTGCGCGGCTTCACTTACATATAACTTTTGAATTTTACCATTATTTGCAAATTGGTAAGGCAGTTCACCGGCTATTGTTACTTGATTCATTTCGATTAATTGATGTATTTGAGCAAGAATGGCTTTTTTCTGTGCCTGCTCGTGTTTCTTTTGATTTAACAAGCGATCTTGCTCAATCTTTGCAAGTCTCTGTTTCTCAAGTTCTTCTTTATAAGCAAGTGTTTCGTCAATACCATGCTTTTGTTTTTTCTTTTGAACCTGCCTTTGCTCTTTTTTTGCAGCATTAACTTGCTTTTTGTTTGCAACACCTAGGCCTAAGAATTGCTCTTGTAAGGATTTACCCATAATTATGTTCTCTACTACTTTTTAATAAATGTTTAAAACGACATGATTCCTAAAACTGACTGAGTTACTGGCTCAATAGTTGTCCAGTCTTTAACGTCATCATTAATATAATTGGTTTGCTTTAACGCCCTAAGGATGGTTCCGTCTTTTTTCATTTTTATTAAACCTAAATTTAAAGCTGCATTAAAAAATCGCCCTTGAGGATGCCTTTTTGCTATAGGATAATGGCGAGTACTTGGAAGTGCCATTTTTAAATTTGGAATGGGTATTAGATCCATTTGAGTGCCATCTGAATGCGTAATAGTTAAACTCATTCTAGAAAACGGACGAATAATAAAGTCGGTATCACCGTCTATTAATGCATCTTGCTGCTCACCCCAACTTCCGTCCAATACACGCCCAAGCCCAATACCAGTTACTGCTTCCCAATCAGCACTCCATAAAGAACTGCTCATAGTCGTGTAATCTTGAAGATCTTCTTGTGAGCTTACCTCTAAAATATCACTGTTTTGTTTGTCCACAAAAAAGCCATAATGCGTATCTTTTGATTCAATTACAGCCGTAGTTATGTATACCTCTTCTTTAATTTTGTTGAGCTTTTTTCTTTCATAACTAAAAGATGTCGCTACAATATCAGATTCCGAATCAGCTTCACGCAAATCAGACAATGTAAATTCAATTGCATCGTATGGTACTAACTCTAATTTTGCATCTTCAACACCCGCTCTGAAAAATGCTTGCTCGATAATCAATATGTCCAATAATTCTCTATCTTTTAAAGCTGGATCATTATAATTGGTAAGTAATTTAACTCCGTCATTACCGTTGTTTCTTCTGAATTCCAAATAAGCATCTCTTTTTTCAGCAGAAACAGCGACCTTAAAGGTTTGCGAGAAGCTTATTGGGGCAATCATTCCAAGTAAGCAAAAAAATAGCACGGCTCGTTTAGCTAGAAACATCTTAATACCTTGATTTAATTTAAATTCACGACACTATAACAGCTTATATTTTTTTTTAAACGTAGACGAACACTCCTTTGAAATTAATTGTTAAACAGTACTCGTAATATAATTTGGTTTCGTTATCTTTTATAAACGCCTTATCAACACACGACCAGTTCTCACTGAAATTGTGACAAAGGTTGCATTTTTAGGTGTTTTTCAATACAATGCTGATCCTTTAATTGTTTCTACCTTTTTTATTGGAGCGTTAAATTTGAACTCTTGGTTCCTACGTATAAGTGCATTTACTGCAATATCACTACTTGCTGTTTCAGCAAATACTGACTCAGGTGAGTCAACAATGATGTTTAGCAACAAAGTAGCCGTTGCAACACAATAAACATCAAGGAAAAGGATTCAAAAATTAGGAGCTCTGCTCCTTTTTCTATTTCTGCCTCTAACAATTTCAAAACTATATTTAGTTGATTTCTCATAAATAAACCGCTATTTTGATTTTTTATATTTCTAGGAAAGATTATGAGTTTTTTTCAACAATTCATAAGACACCAAGAAACAGTAGGGTCAATCTTCCCTAGCAGTCGTTTTTTAGCAGATAAAATGATTTCTCAAATTCCTAATTCTCCAATTCGGGTTTTAGAAGTTGGCGCGGGAAACGGGGTATTTACTCAAAAACTACTATCTTATTGTCATCAAGACTCTCAAATTGTCGTCTCTGAACTCAATCCATATTTTTGCAATATATTAAATGAACGATTCTCGACTCAAATTGAGTTAATTCAGGGCGATATCCTTAATTATAATGATGATAATAAATTTGATTTTATTGTATGTAGCCTTCCTTTTAACCAGTTCCCTATCAATTTAATTAAAAAAATATTTTCTCACTTTAAATCACTTTTAAAACCTGATGGGAAAATCACCTTTTTTGAATATACATACATGTCTTTAATCAAAGCAAAGATAGAATATATTCAGTTTAAACAAAATTCATTATTTCCATACAGAACCTGCAAACAATTAGAATTTAGAAACCTGCCTCCTGCAAGCGTACATACAATAGCACTTCATAATACTCCAGAAATAATTTATGCATGACAATTATTGTCACTTAATTTCGAAATCAGTCATTAATTGAACTTTAAAAACATTCTATTTTGAATGTTTTTCGTACAAGTTCACAATTCAACAAAATTTTTTTTAAAGAATTTTTCAATCAACCTACATCATGATATTTATTGTTTTAAATCAATTTTAAGAATATATAAATATCATGACTACTCATTATTCTTGGACACAATCAAAATCAAATACCTTCATTTTGACTGTATTATTTTTTTGTTTAAACTCATTCGCCTTTAGCTCTTCTTTACACTGTAACTTAGATTATTCTAACAATATTGATGAAACATTAACGTCACAATCCTATGTCATCGCCCAAGGCACATTAATAACAGATGCGACAGGCATTAAAAAAAGCATCGATCTTCACGATTATAGAAATTTTAAATTAAATCTTGCTACAACATCAATATTGAAAGGCGATATTAATTCTGGTGATATTATAGAAATTAATTATTCAACAAGACCTGTCCAATTGAGACCCTGCGCTGAATCAATCTTACAGTTAGATTTGAACCAGGTAATTGTATTTTTAAAAGAAGTCATTATTAATAACAAAAAAGAGTATTTTTTTGTAGCATCTACATTTGCCATATCAGAAAGTTCAAATCAAAAAGCAACCAATCTTAAAAAAGTAATAAATAAACAATATAATTTTTTACAAAATTTCGATTCGAATTTTAAAATTAAAGATGAAACTACACATCAAGTTGTATTAAGTTTAATAAACAATCTTCAAAGAGAAGACACTCAGGATAGAGCTTTTGATGAACTTTTAAAGTTAGATAAATCCGCAGTTCCTTCGATAATATTTGCTATGGATAACTATTCTCAACTTTCAAATTCACAATTTAAATTACCTACTTCAAGTGGTTATGTCAAAACTTACCACCCTGACTTAGTCGTCGATGCCTTGGCAATTGTATTAAATACGATCACGGGCAAACACTATGGGTATATATATAATGGAGCAACAGATACGGAACGAGCTCAAACAATTTCTGCGTGGAAAACCTATTTAATCAATGAGAGTTAATGTTTTGTTTAAAGCTCCTGAAAACTCATCATATGTTTCTCGTGCATTTACACCTATAGTAGAAGCCAAATGTGGATCATTAAAGAAATTTGATATAGATTTAAATAATTCTTCAGGTGAATTTATGATTAAAGCACCGTTATTTATTTTAAGCACGTTATATATATCTTGGAAATTCTCAGTACCTTTTCCAGTCACGATAGGCTTAGCTAAATATGCAGCCTCTAAAGGATTATGCCCGCCATTACACCCCATACTTTTACCCATAAATACAACATCACTTAATATTAGCCAATTCATTAATTCGCCTATGGAATCCGCTAGAAAAACTTGATCTTCTTTTTTAATCGATTGATTGTCCGTTCTTTTTGAAAATACAAACTCAGACTTTCTAATCAAATTTTCAACTTCGACAAATCGATTAGGGTGACGCGGAACAAGTATTAATAATGCATTTGGGTAAAGTTTTAAAATTTCTTTATGGCAGTCTAACGAAATTTTTTCTTCGGGTGAATGAGTGCTGGCTGATATCCAAACTGGACGATTTATTTTCCTTTTTTCACCTTCATATTTATCTCGAAGTGTTTTATCGAAATTTAAATCGGCTTTTATTGAACCTGTTACTTTTATGCATTCAGTTTTTGCGCCTAATTTTAAAAAATAATGTGCATCTTTTTCATATTGCACAGCAATCAAATTAAAACACTTCAATGTATTGGCAAAAAAAGTCCCCAATTTAGAATAGCCCAAAAAAGATTTATCTGACATGCGCGCATTAATTATTGAAAGTCTTATTTTTTGAGAATGACATATTTTACAAATATTTGGCCAAATATCAGTTTCGACAAAAATCACATGGGAGGGTTGCCACTGCTTTAAAACATATTTGATAATTAATGGATAATCTATTGGTATGTAAGAAATAATTATTTTATTGTTAAAAATTTCATCTGGGAACATATTTTCTAATTGTTTCCGTCCCGAAGCAGTTGTACATGTAATGATTAACTTTTGATTTTTTACTAGCTGCAAAATTAATGGTTTTGCCGCTATTGATTCTCCTACTGAAATACAATGAATCCATATTCTGCCTTTATTACAACGAGGAACAAATCCATATCTCTGCTTAATATTTTGCCTATATGTTGGCTCTTTGATACTTCTAAACAATAGCTTAAATGGTAATAGTGTCAGCAATAGATACACTAAAATTGAATATATTATTCTCATTAGTAATTTCTTTTAAATATTTATTATAGTAAAAGGACAAGTACAGATATTGCGTGATAGAATTTTAAAACGCAAGGCAATAAAAAACCCCACCAGGATAACCTGACGGGGCTCTTCATGTTCGGGCTTGGAGCCTGTCTTGCGACTAAACAAGCTAGGAAGGTTTCCTTCCGCTGTCTTGTTTACCAAGCTTCTAATTTATTCACGGATGAATAAATTAGACTTAATTGGCGTTTGACAATGACCTACTCTCACATGGGAACCCCCACACTACCATCGGCGATGCATCGTTTCACTTCTGAGTTCGGGATGGGGTCAGGTGGTACCAATGCTCTATGGTCGTCAAACAATTCTTTATGGTTTTCAGTTGTCTTAGTTATTTTGATTCTAATTAAACACTTTTGTATTCAATCGTCATCTCAATATGCAACCTTCATCCAAATTCGGAAAATAAGTTTAAGTTCTATGTCTGTACTTCAAGTAACTTACGTCGCTCATTATACAGTATTTATCTTTTGTTTATACACAAACTTCGTGCTTAAAATATCTTTCTTAGCTTCATTCACTTCATCATATCTCTACAATTCAGCTCATATAACGCTAAGTGTTTCAAATAGTCAGTCTTCACTTCTTATCCTAAAACAGCTTAGGCGTTATATGGTCAAGCCTCACGGGCAATTAGTACAAGTTAGCTCAATGCCTCACAGCACTTACACACCTTGCCTATCAACCTGGTAGTCTTCCAGGGCCCTTTAGGGAATTAAATTCCAGTGAGATCTCATCTTGAAGGAGGCTTCCCGCTTAGATGCTTTCAGCGGTTATCCCGTCCGAACTTAGCTACCCGGCAATGCCACTGGCGTGACAACCGGAACACCAGAGGTTCGTTCACTCCGGTCCTCTCGTACTAGGAGCAACTCTTCTCAAATCTCAAACGTCCACGGCAGATAGGGACCGAACTGTCTCACGACGTTCTAAACCCAGCTCGCGTACCACTTTAAATGGCGAACAGCCATACCCTTGGGACCGGCTTCAGCCCCAGGATGTGATGAGCCGACATCGAGGTGCCAAACACCGCCGTCGATGTGAACTCTTGGGCGGTATCAGCCTGTTATCCCCGGAGTACCTTTTATCCGTTGAGCGATGGCCCTTCCATTCAGAACCACCGGATCACTATGACCTACTTTCGTATCTGCTCGACTTGTCTGTCTCGCAGTTAAGCTGGCTTATGCCATTGCACTAACCTCCTGATTTCCGACCAGGATTAGCCAACCTTCGTGCTCCTCCGTTACTCTTTGGGAGGAGACCGCCCCAGTCAAACTACCCACCACACAATGTCCTCGATCCCGATTAGGGACCTGAGTTAGAACCTCAAATGTATCAGGGTGGTATTTCAAGGTTGGCTCCACAACAACTAGCGTCGCTGCTTCAAAGCCTCCCACCTATCCTACACAAATACATTCAAAGTCCACTGCGAAGCTATAGTAAAGGTTCACGGGGTCTTTCCGTCTAGCCGCGGATACACTGCATCTTAACAGCGATTTCAATTTCACTGAGTCTCGGGTGGAGACAGTTTGGCCATCGTTACGCCATTCGTGCAGGTCGGAACTTACCCGACAAGGAATTTCGCTACCTTAGGACCGTTATAGTTACGGCCGCCGTTTACCGGGGCTTCGATCAAGAGCTTCGTCCGAAGACTAACCCCATCAATTAACCTTCCGGCACCGGGCAGGCGTCACACCGTATACGTCCACTTTCGTGTTTGCACAGTGCTGTGTTTTTAATAAACAGTCGCAGCCAACTGGTATCTTCGACTGTCGCTAGCTTAGGGAGCAAGTCCCATCACCGGCAACAGCGTACCTTCTCCCGAAGTTACGGTACCATTTTGCCTAGTTCCTTCACCCGAGTTCTCTCAAGCGCCTTAGTATTCTCTACCTGACCACCTGTGTCGGTTTGGGGTACGATTCGTTATAGCCTGAAGCTTAGAAGATTTTCCTGGAAGCATGGTATCAGTGACTTCGGAGTCCGTAGACTCACCGTATTCGGCTCTCAGTATTCTCACTAAAGAGAGGGGACCGGATTTGCCTAATCCCCTTACCTACTACCTTAAACCAGGACAACCATCGCCTGGATCACTTAACCT
Source organism: Marinicellulosiphila megalodicopiae (assembly GCF_045862395.1). Classification (NCBI taxonomy): domain Bacteria; kingdom Pseudomonadati; phylum Pseudomonadota; class Gammaproteobacteria; order Oceanospirillales; genus Marinicellulosiphila; species Marinicellulosiphila megalodicopiae. Next base: position 394,093 of record NZ_AP023087.1, on the reverse strand, counting down.
TCTCCGTCTCTCCATCGCAGCTATAACAAGTACGGGAATATTAACCCGTTTCCCATCGATTACGCTTCTCAGCCTCACCTTAGGGGTCGACTCACCCTGCCCTGATTAACATGGGACAGGAAACCTTGGTCTTCCGGCGAGGGAGTTTTTCACTCCCTTTATCGTTACTCATGTCAGCATTCGCACTTCTGATACCTCCAGCAAACCTCTCGATTCACCTTCAACAGCTTACAGAACGCTCCTCTACCATTCTTATAAATAAGAATCCGTAGCTTCGGTACTATGTTTGAGCCCCGTTATATCTTCCGCGCAGGCCGACTCGACTAGTGAGCTATTACGCTTTCTTTAAAGGGTGGCTGCTTCTAAGCCAACCTCCTAGCTGTCTAAGCCTTCCCACATCGTTTCCCACTTAACATAGATTTTGGGACCTTAGCTGACGGTCTGGGTTGTTTCCCTTTCCACGACGGACGTTAGCACCCGCCGTGTGTCTCCCGGATAGTACTCACAGGTATTCGGAGTTTGCATGGGGTTGGTAAGTCGGGATGACCCCCTAGCCCAAACAGTGCTCTACCCCCTGTGGTATAAGTCCGAGGCGCTACCTAAATAGCTTTCGAGGAGAACCAGCTATCTCCGAGTTTGATTAGCCTTTCACTCCTATCCACACGTCATCCCCTAACTTTTCAACGGTAGTGGGTTCGGTCCTCCAGTTGATGTTACTCAACCTTCAACCTGCACATGGATAGATCACTCGGTTTCGGGTCTACACCCAGCAACTCAACGCCCTATTAAGACTCGATTTCTCTTCGGCTCCCCTATTCGGTTAACCTTGCTACTGAATGTAAGTCGCTGACCCATTATACAAAAGGTACGCAGTCACCTAACAAGTAGGCTCCCACTGCTTGTACGTACACGGTTTCAGGATCTATTTCACTCCCCTCACAGGGGTTCTTTTCGCCTTTCCCTCACGGTACTGGTTCACTATCGGTCAATTAGGAGTATTTAGCCTTGGAGGATGGTCCCCCCATATTCAGTCAAGGTTTCTCGTGCCCCGACCTACTCGTGTATCATCTATATAGTTCTTTCGTATACGGGGCTATCACCCACTATGGCGGCACTTTCCAGAGCCTTCTACTAAAACTATATATACTTTTGGGCTAGTCCCCTTTCGCTCGCCGCTACTTAGGGAATCTCGGTTGATTTCTTTTCCTCCGGGTACTTAGATGTTTCAGTTCTCCGGGTTAGCTTCATTACCCTATGTATTCAGGTAAAGATAACCGCCTTATGACGGTTGGGTTTCCCCATTCAGGAATCTCGGGATTATAGGATATTATCGCCTCCCCCGAGCTTTTCGCAGATTTCCACGCCTTTCATCGCCTCTAATTGCCTAGGCATCCACCGTGTACGCTTATTCACTTGACCATATAACCCTAAACAGTCTTGTCTTTTTTGCGAATTACTTTGTTGCGTACTTCACAAAAAATCCTGCGACTCAATCTTTCGATTAAATTGCATAACTTAGGTTATAGATACAAAGCCAATAATGTTCTTGGTGATACTCAAGGTTTTGAGCTCTCGCTCAATCTCTCTTTTTCATTTATTACATTTTATAACGATATTTTTTCGCACAACGCTTGTATATAAACTCAGTTTTTAAATAATTGTTTCATGCAAGTGTCATAAATGACGCTTACAGTCTTTCAATACATAAAACTTATTTTCATTTTCCGGATTTTTAAAGAACGATACTGATAAAAAATCAGTTTTAAATAGACACTGCTTAAATGAAATTAAGCGACTTCGTATCCAGTTAAAACTGATATCTCAAATCAATAATGATATAGATAATGGTGGAGCTATGCGGGATCGAACCGCAGACCTCCTGCGTGCAAAGCAGGCGCTCTCCCAGCTGAGCTATAGCCCCATGATGGCTTTTAATTTTGCAATAATTACACAACTAAAACATCTGGTTATTTTTTGAAGTACGAGGCAGTTAGCGAGGAAGCATAGCTTACTATGCAACGAGCTGACTAACGAAGTAATTCGAAAAAATTGGTAGGCCTGAGTGGACTTGAACCACCGACCTCACCCTTATCAGGGGTGCGCTCTAACCAGCTGAGCTACAGGCCTAGATATTCTTAGACCGAACTTTCTGGTCTAGAAAACCATTTCTCTATATCGTCAAACCAAACAATTTGTGTGAACACTGATCAAAGTCTTATCGTTTAAGGAGGTGATCCAGCCCCAGGTTCCCCTAGGGCTACCTTGTTACGACTTCACCCCAGTCATGAATCACAAAGTGGTGACCGTCCCCCCGAAGGTTAGACTAGCCACTTCTTTTGCAACCCACTCCCATGGTGTGACGGGCGGTGTGTACAAGGCCCGGGAACGTATTCACCGTGGCATTCTGATCCACGATTACTAGCGATTCCGACTTCACGCAGTCGAGTTGCAGACTGCGATCCGGACTACGAAACACTTTGAGGATTGGCGCCCCCTCGCGGGTTAGCAACCTTCTGTATGCTCCATTGTAGCACGTGTGTAGCCCTACTCGTAAGGGCCATGATGACTTGACGTCGTCCCCGCCTTCCTCCGGTTTGTCACCGGCAGTCTCCTTATAGTCCCCGACATGACTCGCTGGCAAATAAGGATAAGGGTTGCGCTCGTTACGGGACTTAACCCAACATTTCACAACACGAGCTGACGACAGCCATGCAGCACCTGTCTCAGAGTTCCCGAAGGCACTAAAGCATCTCTGCTAAATTCTCTGGATGTCAAGAGTAGGTAAGGTTCTTCGCGTTGCGTCGAATTAAACCACATGCTCCACCGCTTGTGCGGGCCCCCGTCAATTCATTTGAGTTTTAATCTTGCGACCGTACTCCCCAGGCGGTCTACTTATTGCGTTAGCTGCGCCACTAAGAAGACAAGCTTCCCAACGGCTAGTAGACATCGTTTACGGCGTGGACTACCGGGGTATCTAATCCCGTTTGCTCCCCACGCTTTCGCACCTCAGCGTCAGTATTTGTCCAGGGTGTCGCCTTCGCCACTGATGTTCCTTCAGATCTCTACGCATTTCACCGCTACACCTGAAATTCCACACCCCTCTACAATACTCTAGTATGCCAGTTTTGGATGCAGTTCCAAGGTTGAGCCCTGGGCTTTCACATCCAACTTAACATACCGCCTACGCGCGCTTTACGCCCAGTAATTCCGATTAACGCTCGGACCCTCCGTATTACCGCGGCTGCTGGCACGGAGTTAGCCGGTCCTTCTTCTTTGGTTAACGTCACGGCTAATGGCTATTAACCATCAACTTTTCCTCACCAATGAAAGTGCTTTACAACCCTAAGGCCTTCTTCACACACGCGGCATGGCTGCATCAGGCTTGCGCCCATTGTGCAATATTCCCCACTGCTGCCTCCCGTAGGAGTCTGGACCGTGTCTCAGTTCCAGTGTGGCTGATCATCCTCTCAAACCAGCTACGGATCGTCGCCTTGGTAGGCCATTACCCTACCAACTAGCTAATCCGACGCAGACCCATCTAATAGTGTATGGCCCGAAGGTCCCATACTTTGGTCCGTAGACATTATGCGGTATTAATCCAAATTTCTCTGGGCTATCCCCCTCTATTAGGTAGGTTCCTACGCGTTACTCACCCGTCCGCCGCTCGACGCCTTCTAGCAAGCTAGAATCGTTTCCGCTCGACTTGCATGTGTTAAGCCTGCCGCCAGCGTTCAATCTGAGCCATGATCAAACTCTTCAGTTTATATCTAGATACTCATTATTATTAAAACTACTGTAAATAAAATTCACTATGTAAGCTCTAATTGAGTCAAATTTTTTGTGCCGATCTCACGATCTACCGAGGTAAATCATGGACCGGCTATTCGACTTCAACCAGTGCCCACACAAATTGTTTGGTTTAATTATTAAAGAACGTTTGCTTAACTATTCACTTGGAGCCGTTAAGCGAGGCGCGCATTATAAAGAGTTGCGAACCTTTGTCAATATGTTTTTTAAATTTAATTTCAAATTAGATTTAAAAAATTATCAACCGAATCAATGGCTTAGAGCACTAAGTGCTTCGCTTTGATCCACCTGCGTTAACAGGGAGGCGAATAGTACGCTTATTTTAGAATGAGTCAATCATTTTTGTAATTTAATTCCCTTTATTTTCAATGACTTAGCAATCAATGTTAACTTTGCTTATTAATCATTCAGACCTATTAGTACCAAGTCGTGATCACTATTCGCTACAGCCCCTGCAAACTCTGACATTGTCGGATTTTCATCTGTCATTTTTGCAAGCATTGATGGGTAATCACTATTGATACGCCAATCAAAGACAAACTTGATCTTTTGTTTGGCCTGATCATTTACAAGCACATGATCTAGTGTTCCGAGCATCCCATTAAAGCCATAAGTGTAGGATTGTTCGTTCAAATATAATAATAATCGTTTTGAATTAATGAAATCGTTGTTTAAAAACCACAAAACAGGAGACTCATTAGAATAGGCATTTAAGTCTCCTAATAAGATAATCGCTTCATTTGCGTTCGACTTTAGTGCATCAGTTATTTTTTGAGCTGAACGCATTCGCACTGATTCACAACCTCCTTCTACTTTAGCCAAAGCTGAATCACCTTTACAGCTACCTCTGCGTGATTTGAAATGATTCAACACTAACCTTAGTGACTCACCCTCAATTTCAAACACTTGCATTAATGCAGGGCGAACACTTATTCCATTTTTGGCATCATTCAAATCAATCCAAGTTGGTTCTCCTTTCAATGAGACTGTATTTGGTCGATATAGGAACACCTGAGTAATAGCATCAGAGTTTGCTTTACTTGATAACGATCTTAAATATGTGTATTGATTATCTTCACTTTGATACTTATTGAGCGCTTGAGTTAATTCAACAACTGCACTGAATGCGTCAAACCCATCATTCTCAATTTCAATCAACGCCAATATATCTGCATCAACCTGAGTTAACGCACTGACCAATTTAGATTGCTGAATCAAAAACGCCTGCTTTGTTTTTGCACCCCGCTTAGTAGGAAAGGTTTTATTAGCACCCTCACCATTAAAGTAATTTTTCGCATTTAACAGCGCTATTTTATGCTTTGCGTTTTCAGTTATCTTTTTAATATTTGGCAGGGGTTTTACATCAAACTGAACATCATCGTTAGGGATTAATAAATGGTTTTGTTTATAACCATGTTTCACCCCCGTTAAGTATTGAATGGTTGATCCAATATTTATAGGGTTATCTAAACTCAATCCTTTTGAATTTGGATAAGGCAGAAAGCTAGGTTTTAGCTCATAAGAACCGTCATTTAAAAATAACCGATCTTTTTTCATATCCTCAATGGCTGTTTCATACTCTCTTAAACTTAACTGCTTATGTTCGGTAGGAACAAAATGCAATTTTGAAGACAGCACAATTTGCCCGTAATTTTGCAAACCAAACCCTGCCCCATAAAAATCACTGACCATAAGAGAGTCAAACGACACCAGCATCCCTTCTATAGACTCCATAATTAACAAGTCTTTAACAGGTAAGGATATTTTTATAGGTTTGATGATTTGATTAGATGCGCATCGAATGATTTTTTTAACGGACTGTAATTGAGTGACTTGATTGTATTCGCCGACCTTGGCTTTAATAATGATTTGATCGCCTGCGTTTACTTTAAATTGTTTATCGTAAACAAACAGACCTTCTGAGGTTTGTGCAGATTGGTCATAATCATCAATCTGCTCTTGAAGCCAATAGCCTTTATATTGCGTGTCATATTGACCATTTGGTAATACTCCACCTTGTTTTGAAACAGTCACAACGGCTTCAACCCAAACCCATTGACCTATTAATGGGCTAGCGTCATTTTTTAAAGAGGTGATATCAGATTGAATTTGAGAAATGGGCGTGATCTTTTCACCATTGGGAGCCTTACATTTAACTTGCTGCGCCTTTGCATGGAACATACACAACAATAGAATCATTAAATATAAGGTTTGTTTCATAGAAGACTAATCACCTGGTAACCATTTATGTGTAATTGGATAACGTCGATCTCGACCAAATCCTCTTGGTGTGATTCGCACACCTTCTGCCGCTTGGCGTCGCTTGTATTCGTTTCTGTCAATTTGCTTACAGACCCAATATACGGTTTCTTTATCAAACCCTTTTGCACAAATCGCATCGGCAGATAAATCATGCTCAACATAATGTTCAATAATCGCATCTAAAATGTCGTAAGGCGGTAATGAGTCTTCGTCTTTTTGATCAGGCGCTAATTCTGCGGATGGTGGACGCTCAATCACACGTGATGGAATCATAGGTTTAATCGTATTGAGAAAACGCGACAATTCAAACACTAAGGTTTTAGGCACATCTTTTAATGCGTTGTAACCACCACACATATCACCATATAGCGTAGCGTACCCAACGGCCATTTCGCTTTTATTACCTGTGGTTAATACCATTGAACCGGTTTTGTTTGAGATTGCCATTAACATTAGGCCACGAATACGCGCTTGTAAATTTTGTTCCGTCACCCCCGGCTCATCTAAATTCAAAACAGGTTGCAATGTTTTGAACGACGCTTCAAATACATCCACAATTGGCACAATATCAAACTTCACACCCAATAAGTCTGCCTGCTCTTTAGCATCGGCAATGCTCATTTCAGACGTGTACGCAAAAGGCATCATGACAGCATGTACTCGATCAGCACCTAATGCATCAACTGCAATTGCCAAACTTAATCCGCTATCGATTCCGCCAGACAAACCCAAGACAATGCCTGGAAAGCCGTTTTTATTCACGTAGGATTTCAAGCCCAACACCAATGCTTGATGTAATGACTCCATAACAGGCAACCAAGAAGTTTGATTTGTTTCACCGATCGAAAGATTATTACCTTCAACCGCTAAATCCACCGCCGACATAACATCTTCAAATTCAACACAGGTTTGAACGCACTCACCTTGTTGATTCACCACAAACGACGCGCCATCAAAAACCAATTCGTCCTGTGCGTAATGACCATTCACATATAAAACAGGAATCGCATTTTGTTTGGCTATGTTTTGAACTTGCTCAACACGCTGAGCCGCTCGCCCCAAATGAAACGGACTAGCATTTAAAGCTAAGATACATTGCGCACCTAATTCTTTAGCCTGAGCAATGGGCTGATCAAACCAAATGTCTTCGCAAATCAATATTGAAAAAGACACGCCGTTGAAATCAAACACACTGGATTGTTCGCCATGTTCAAAATAACGTTTTTCATCAAACACTTGGTAATTAGGTAAACATTGCTTGTGATACTGATGCACGATTTTTTGATCGTTTATGCACATCGCACCATTAAATAATTGCCCTTCTTTAAACAGAGGCAAACCAATTACAATCGCGCAGGGTAAATCTGCTTTCAATAATTGTTCAATGGCTTGATCAACACGATTTTTTAAACTTGGACGCAACAATAAATCTTCAGGCGGGTAACCAATTAAACACAACTCACTGAATACGACCATTTCGGCCTGTTGCTCGTCAAAAGCTTGCTTGGCTAATTGAATGATTTTTTGGACATTTCCAAAAATATCACCAATTTCAAATCCTTGTTGAGCCATTACAATGCGCAAATTTTTCATAAAACTACTCTAAACACTTTAAAAAAGGGTATTGTGCAATTTATACTGGCCAATACAAGTCTTATTGCATACTGATTATGAATCTTTCAAACATAAAGCTAGAAGAACAACGCATTCCTATTATTCTATTTAACGTATACCGCATCGTCCTTGCGAGTATATTTATACTGATTTTATTTGTGGATTTAAACTCGCCATTAGACGGCATCAAACAGCCCGGCTTACTTAAGTGGTCACTGTTTTTATATACCACATCGATTGGCCTTGCTATTTGGCTGCAATATAAATCTTGGTTAAGTCCAATGGCACTATTTAACATGTTTTTTATCGACATCGTGTTATTGATGGCAATTATGATTGCAACAGGTGGCGTACAATCTGGCTTTGGTACTTTAGTTGTGGTCGATATCGCTGCCTGTTCTATTTTACTATCTCGCAGAAGCTCAATTTTGTTAGCTGCCCTTGCCTGCTCCATTATTGTGTATTGGGAAATTTTTAATAGCTTCAAAAACACACAAACCGAACAATACGTTCGCGCTGCATTCATTGGTTTAAGCTGTTTTGCGACCGCATTAATGATGCAGTACATTGTCAGTCGCGCTAAAAAATCACAAAAAATAGCTGACGAACACCAAAACTTGGTAAGTGATTTAACTCAAATCAATTCCAGTATCGTTGAACGCATTCGAACAGGTATTATTGTTTGCAGTAAAAAAGGTGAAATCCGAACATCCAATGAATCAGCACGCACTTTGCTGGGTTTAAAGAAAAACGAACAAATCAGTGTACTCCCCCAAGCATTGCAAGATTTGTTAAACCAATGGCTAGAACACACAAGCTCACACACTGAAGTATTTAAACCCAAACCTCAATCATCAGACTTACAAATAAACTTTACGCTATTAAAAGACAATCAAGCCAACGACATTTTAGTATTTATCGAAGATTTAGCTCAAATTCAACAACAGGCTCAACAACTAAAACTGGCATCCCTTGGCCAATTTACAGCCGCCATTGCCCATGAAATTCGTAATCCACTTGGCGCAATCAGTCATGCCACGCAATTATTAGCTGAGTCAGAACAAATCTCAGGACCAGATGCGCGTTTATTGCAAATATCCCAAACCCATTGTTTACGTATGAATGAAATCATTGAAAATATTTTACAGCTTTCAAGGCGCAGCCAATCTCAACCTTATGTATTGAATTTATGTGAATGGTTAAATGAGATAACCGAAGAATTCAAGCAATTCAATCATAAACATTTAAATGAAATAAACGTCAATATACATTGCACAACCGACTTAACCGTACGCGTCGACCAAAGCCAGATGAAACAGGTATTACATAACTTAATGCAAAATGGCCTGCGTTATAGCCAAGAAAAAACAGGACAGGCAAAGCTAATCATAAATGCAGGACTAATAAACGATCAGCAACCTTATTTAGATGTCATTGATTTTGGTGTCGGCATCAGCTCAGAAGATGCCCATCGTTTGTTTGAGCCTTTTTATACAACCGACAACAGTGGCACCGGTTTAGGTTTATACATATCAAAAGAATTATGTGAATCAAACCAAGCTAATTTGGAAATTATTACCCCACATGTTGGTGGATGCTTTAGAATCACCTTTTCACATCCCATGCGGTTAGGTAATTTATAATGACCAATGTTAAAAACTATTACCTTAACGATGCAAAGTTGGATGCTTTAGAATCACCTTTTCACACCCCATGCGGTTAGGTAATTTATAATGACCAATGTTAAAAACTATTACCTTAACGATGCAAAGTTGGATGCTTTAGAATCACCTTTTCACACCCCATGCGGTTAGGTAATTTATAATGACCAATGTTAAAAACTATTACCTCAACGATGCAAAGTTGGATGCTTTAGAATCACCTTTTCACATCCCATGCGCCTAGGAAACTTATGATGAGTAAACAGCAAGTATTAATTATTGATGATGAACCCGATATTCGTGAACTCCTAGAAATCACCCTAGGCAGAATGAACCTCATTACCCACACAGCAAAAGATGTGGCCAGTGCAATGAAACTGCTTAATAGCAGAGAGTTTGATTTATGTTTAACTGATATGCATTTACCCGATGGTACGGGGTTGGAAATTTTAGGACATATACAGGCTAATATTCCTAATTTACCGGTGGCCGTTATCACTGCATTTGGCAGCATGGAAACCGCAATCGAATCATTAAAATTAGGTGCGTTTGATTTTATCTCCAAACCTGTGGATCTTCAGCGTTTACGTGAAATTGTACAAAACGCTTTAAAATTAAACCAAACCCCGATTAAAGACATAGAAAAAGACAGCTCAGATTACGACGGCCTTTTAGGTCAATCCGAAGTGATGCTTGCTTTAAAACAAAAAATCAAAAAACTTTCGCGCAGCCAAGCGCCTGTTTTTATTAACGGCCCATCTGGTTCTGGTAAAGAATTAGTCGCTTCATTAATTCATACATTAGGTTCTCGTGCCGACCAGCCGTTTATTCCTGTCAACTGTGGCGCGATTCCTTCAGAATTAATGGAGTCTGAATTTTTTGGTCACAAAAAAGGCGCGTTTACAGGTGCTAATGAGGCCAAACAAGGTTTCTTTCAGGCTGCTCACGGCGGAACATTATTTTTAGATGAAGTGGCAGATCTTCCTCTTGCCATGCAAGTTAAATTATTGCGTGTCATTCAAGAAAAAGCTGTTCGTCCTGTTGGTGAAAACAACGAAGTACCTGTGGATGTACGTATATTAAGTGCCACTCATAAAAATCTATTAGAGCTAATAGAGCAAGGCGATTTTCGCCAAGATTTATATTACCGAATTAACGTAATTGATATCAACGTGCCACCATTACATGAAAGAGGCTGTGATATTGCTTTATTAACGGATTATTTTTTAGAAAAATTAAGTGAAAACTATCAACTTCCAAAGGTCAGTTTATCAGCAGAGGCTAAACTCGCATTAGATCAATACTCATTCCCAGGTAATGTGCGCCAATTGGAGAATATTTTGGAGCGGGCATACACATTATGCGAAGACGATATTATTGAATTAGAAGATTTAAATCTTGAAGATAACGTGATTGCAGCGAAACCCACCGCCGTTGTTAAACCAATCGAACCGATCATTAATGTACAACCAGAAGCATCAAATAACGAATTTCCGATTCCTGATGATATTCAATTAGAGCCCTTTTTAGAAAGCATCGAAAGACGTGCTTTAGCCATCGCTTTGGAAAAAGAACGCTGGAACAAAACCGCCGCTGCAAAACGATTAGGCATTACATTTAGAGCATTACGCTACCGATTAAAGAAGTTGGAGATGGAATAAGCATGAACCGTCGTAAAAAAATTAATGACATTTTAAAAAAACGAAAAAAACAAGCCAATGAAAAAGTCAGCACCAAAAAGAAAAACGGCTACGTATCTAAAGCAGATCGAGCTGCTTTAGAAATAGCCGAACAGTCACAAGCAAATGAAAACAATGACTCAACGCAAATTGACTCAGACAACGAGTCAAAATAAACATTAAAGCATAACCACAATCAGGCTTAGTGACGTTAATAATGCTAGGCCTAAACATGCAGACATCGCAATATTTTGGAATTTACGGCTTTCGCTGTGATCAGGTAATTGTGGTAATACGATGTTTTTGTGGTTTAATTTTTGTGTAGTCATGTGGATATCTCGCTGTTTTGTTTAGTTAGTTAGAGGCTTTATGTGTTTGCCCCTAAGTGATGTAACCATTAAACAATCCAGCGGTGAAAAATCCGTGAAAAAAACTCACAAAAGACAACATTCTGTAATATTTACCCAAATAACCCTCTAAAGACCCTGCCCTATGCCTGATATCCCAATCCTTATTCAATACATATTAGCCATTGGCATTTTTCAAGGTCTCTTAATTAGCTACCTTTTAATTGCGCATCCACACACCAGTATCGCCAGCCGAATTCTTGGGGTTTGGTGTTTATTGTTTGCCCTTAGTTTTACCTCCCCTATGATTTACACCCATGGATTAAACACACCACTTGTATACATCTTTGGTTGGTTAGACTTTTTCCCGGCTATTTATGGCGCTATTTTATATTTATATTGCCGCCAATCCTTCAGCAAACAACGTTTTAAAAAATTAGATATTCTACATGCCAGCGCATTTATTCTGATGCTAGCGCTTAATTACGAAATATTATTTGCCAGTTACGACACACGCATGGCATACATCACCAACCATCAAACTCAATCCATTATTCATCCTTTATCACAATATTTATTATACGCCCAAGCCTATATTTACATGATGTTAGCGACACGATTGACCCTAAAAAACCAAAAACGCGCCCAAGCTGAACTCGCCAACTTTCACCCAAAAACCTTCAGCTGGATCAAAACGCTACTATTGTTTAATGTCATTATTTGGAGCTTAAAGCTGATTGCCTACTTTAATGATTATTGGATGAGCGTGTCATTTATTGCAGACACCTTAATCGTCATGTTGATTTACGTCATCGGTTTAGCACAATGGAAAAACCCAGGCATCTTTCAAGTCAAACTTGAAATTGATGAACCTGAGCATCCACCAAAGCAAAAGACTGAATCAAATAAAACACAAGAGAGCAACTTTCAGCTCGACCACGACACTCGCGCCTCCATTTTAAGTGCAGCCAAAAACATACTCATTAACGAACAACGATTTAAAGATAAAGACCTAAACCTACAAACCCTTGCGCAACTTGTGGGTGTGAGCCAACATCATCTATCCGAAAGCATCAACCAAAATGCAGGCTGCAACTTTTACCAACTCATCAACCAACATCGAGTCGATTTTGTGTGCGAACAACTCAAAAACAATCACGATTTAAAAGTCATCGACTTATGTTTTGAAGCGGGTTTCTCATCAAAGAGTACGTTTAACTCCGTATTCAAAAAATACACCCAACTCACACCAAGCCAATTTAGATCAATAAACAAGGGGGCTTCGAGCGAATAAGACGTGCAATTCGGCCAATGTGGACGCTGACAGAATAAAATCCATTTACTCTAGTGAAATCGAATTCACTAGGAAAAGCACATGACAACATTCACAAACAATCCAAACCCATCAAAAAAAACAGCGACTCTCAAAACCAATTATTGGTTATGGGGCATGTTATGTTTATCAGTATTAGTGGCCATCTATGCATTCACCCTACCCTGGATGCTTGAATTTTTACCCACGCCAATTCATAGCGGATTTTTAGAACGCTCATTTACATTATTCTTATTTCACGTAATAGCCGCAGGCATTGCGCTAATCATCGGCCCCATACAATTCATCCTAGCGCGACATTTTCCGCGCCACCCAAGTTTAAAAACATGGCACAGTAACCTGGGCCGAATATATTTAATGGCCGTGATCATTGGCACCATTGGCGGCACCTATTTATCGTTTTATGCACAGGGCGGATTAATCAGCACGATAGGATTATTAACCCTGAATGCATTGTGGATAAGTTCAACATTGATTGCTGTCTGGCATATATTAAACGCCAATGTCATTGCCCATAAAAAATGGATGACACGCAGTTTCGCTCTAACCTTTGCTGCGGTGACATTACGATTAGAGATGCCATTGCTTGGTATTTTTTTCGAACAGGTTACCGTTTCACAAATTGTATATTGGTCGTGTTGGTCAATTAATTTGTTAGTGGTTGAGCTTTGGATGAGACTTAAGAAAAGCTAAATATGAGAGGGGCTTAATTCTGAGCATTAAGGAACCAGCTAATACGATGGCTTCGAGTAATGCCCTACTTTTCAATTTATCAGCTTAGAATTTTAAATTCAGTCTGTGCTTCAAATTAGTTAATTGGAATAAGTAAAATCCCCCAGTTAGTCATTGAGGAATTTATAGATCACTCGTGATATTACATTTGAAATTTAAGGCTCGCAGATATCACTTCAAAAAATTAACACTAGACTCCAAAAACAACCTAACCATTAACTAAAACTAATCGAATCCGTAAATAATTCATAAAAAGTCCCATCTTGAAAATACACTTTAAAGTTAAAAACATGAGTGCTATTTGTTTCAGGGGGACCCAGCAATGATATTGCAATTTGATCTGAATTATAAAACAAGTTAAAACGATCAATTAAGTTGGTGCCTTGAGGTGTTTCATCATCAAAATCACTATTGGAATAAATTTCAATTTTAGTAATTGATTCGGAAGGCTCTGTATCGTAATAAGTATAACATTGTGAAGTTGCCAAAACAGGCTGAATAAATGAAAATTCCGACCAATTTATAAATGATGTAGAAGCTAATGGCTCTGGAGTATGATGTATATAAATAGTTAGACTCAAATCACTGAAATTAATAGTACTACCAGACAGATAAGATTGCTGCGTAGAAATTTGTTCTGTTCTGATACTGACTCCATCAATCTTAAACGTATAAGGGCCGGGACAGCTACAGGATAAAATACCCGAAAATACAAATAAAACAATCAAGAAAACCGTTCTAGGCCTCATAAAAACTCCAATTTAAAAAATAACTATTGATTTACGATGAATTAAATTCTGATATAAAAATTATACCTCATAAAAATTCTTAAAACTTAACAAAATCTATTTGAGATATAACACGACACTAATAAATATATTTAATTGTCGCAATAAAGTTAAAATTGTTAAGTAGTTCCCCATTGGCAATACCAGCTGACAACTGAATATTATTATTTGTGTTAACAATTGAGCCGAGAACTTTGTATTTCGGATACACAATATGATCTGGAAAAGTAATGACAGATAATTCAGAATCAATTAAAAACTTCAAATTATCTGAATAGGAATGATCGATTAATCTTATTTTCGTATCGAAGGACTACCAAGACAGACTGATTTAACACTTCGCGAAGCGAAACACAAAGAAGGCGGAGTGTTTTGCGTCGGTTTTAATTTGTTTTGTATTTTAATAGAAATTTATTAGTTTATGCTAATTTCTGCATATTTCTTTAAACTGGCCAGCCTTTTCTTAGCATGCTGAAGAAAGAAATAATTAACAAAAAAAGTTAAAATTTTGGGGTGACACAAAATATTATATTTAAATGTTACAACCGTATTATTACCTTTTTCTTTGAAAGTCCAAGAACCTGCAAATTTCTTTATATACCATGGGCCTTCTATCATTTTTATTGAAGCTGTTTCAGGTGTTTTATAAGAAACATATTCAACTATCATTGATCTACCTGACTTATCACAAACCTCAATCTGTAATCCAGTTTTAATTTTGCTTCCATTAATGAATTTATATGATTCTGGAAATGGATCCCAATCTAAGCGTATAGAATAATCTTGAGTTAATTTGAATAATTTTTCTTTGCTTGCACCAATTTCTAAGGAGTGTTTAATCATAATACACATAACGAGGCTGTAGAAAAATTAACTTTCTTCAACGCTCATTTTTAATTTAATTAATTTCAAACAGTATATTCATTCTCACAAAATATTTGAAACGTTAATTTCAAAAAAATTATTATATCACACTGATTTAATTGAGTATTACCCAAAAAAAGAAACAGTAGTATGACAGTAAGGATGCTTCTCAAATTTTAAACATGAAAAAAATTGAAGGAAGCCAAAACCCAGAAAAAAGTCACAGAAAAGAAAAACACTATAAATGAAGACCGGGGTAGACGCGCATGGATGCACTAATGGCATGACAGCAGGATGCTGGAATACCCAACAATTGGTTAATTTAAATCAAAGTAGTTGCGGCTACGCGCAATCTATTCTTATTTATTAGGCATAGTACTTGCCCCTTATTTCTAGTAGCTTTCCGTATTCCTCAAGTGATTCAAAAATAAGCAATTGCATTTGACTCACTTCTTTTCGGTGGCGTTTTGCTGATTTATTAACCGAATTTTCGTCCATCGCCCAAATAGCAATTTGGCTTTTGCTTGGCAATTCGACACCAGCTTCGTAGGCAGACCTAATATGAGTGCTCACATCATCACTTAGATCTTGAATAGTAAAAACTTGACCACGAGCAATAAAGTCTGAAGCTTCGTAGATTTCGTTCGCAAGCTCAACATCTAGTCCTGCATCAGAGATGGCGGAATACACAAACCAAAAATCATCTATCCTTGCGTCCTTTGAAACACCGCTTTCACTAAACCCACCAGGCAGCCTCTTGGATAACGCCAACTGAAATTTAAATGTGGACTTTTGAGACTCTTTTAAAACCTCAATTGATTGCTCAGCCTCTGCTTTTACTTGACGAAGTTTGATTACATTTCCCGCTATAGACAGTTCCGATATTTCTGACATCAAGCCAATTGCTATGCCGACAACAATAAGCCCAAGGGTAAACGCAACAAATTCACCACCAGATAATTTACCAGCTATCAAAAGGCAGTAAGAAATCGATGATCCAATTAGTGCGACTAGTATTCCGAGAATCGCTAAAAGATATTTCATATTTTCCCTTGGGGTGCCTAACGCCGTTTTAAGCGGCAAATTGCTGTTGGCTAAAATAAGTGAGGCACGAACAAAAAGCCAACTGTAATTTGTCCGACTTGAAAACCCTTGTTAGGAATATTCTTGCGTTATACCACCGTAGACTTCTGTAACAGTTAACTCTATCCAATTTTTGGATATCAACTGTTGAATACTACAAATAATTAATGCAACTCCAAAATTCGTTAAATCAAAAATTCTATCTTCTGTCTCAAAATCTAGTGGATGCGCGACCTTATAGCCCCCATGAATAAATGAACTTCTTAAGTCATTAAGCTCACGTAGCTTTTTACTTAACGCTTTTTGTTTATTTACTGGAACAGTTAATAAAAATACTGCTTTTTCTTTAATGTCATTAAAGCCTCTGCCAGCTTTGGTTCCATAAATAGCTTCTAATGCATGGAAAATCCATGAAACCATACTGATACCTGCATCCATTCTGCATATATGTAACAAAGAGAACAGGGATCGTTCAATTGAGTGTTCCGATTTCATCTGCAAGCCAATATTTAAATTATCAAACCAAGCTTTTACCTGCGGAACCTGAATTATAGTTGGGAATGCAATAGTCTTTTCGAACTCTGCATTGAGCGAGTGTTGAAAATAAAAATTGGAAAGTTGTAATTTATACTCTTCTTCATTTAGCTCCAATCGCGCATTAAATAGATCCAAAATACCAGGAACACTCAAATTTGCTATTAGGAAAATATCCATTAGTAGTTTCTTAAATGCAAGAATATCTTTATTGGGATTTTCATTATTAGTGATAGTAACCTTAACAGGCAACTCTAACGGAGCAAGCTCACTACTATCTTCATCTGTTTTAATTATTGCTATGGCTTTGTAGATATTTCCGTCGATCTCAGTATAAAACCGCCCATTTTCATCATAACTCTCTTCAATAACATCAATTAATTTATTCCAGTCTATTGTTGACTTATATTCAACCTCATCCCAAATAATATTGTTTGATGAATACAATTGTGCAAGTTGTTTAATGGCTTCAATATCTAAATTACGTATATTAGTCTCATCACCACTATAGTCACGAGGCATGAAGCTAATCTTTAATACTCCATCAATGTGCAAATTAAACTCCATATTCCTAACATGTTATTAGACGGATTTTTTCTACATTTCGCATTTTCAATAGTTACCGTCGATTTGTTTGAAAGTCACAATATACATGAGCTCAAGCATAATTAAAATTACTAAAACAACTATTTTTTTAAGACAAATACAGAAAATTTGACATGCAGGGATGCAGTGAGTTGAGGACGTACAGAAACTGCCTACTATTTCTGTCGGCCTATTTCATTTTTCAAGGTATTGTGTTTTTTCTGGATTTACTATTTTTTTGGCTAAATCTGGATATCCAGTCAGCACTGATTGTAGGTAACAATATGCAATGCCTTATTTTTTCATGATTTGGATTGTTTTTTCCGAATGAATCCGGAACCTACAGGTGAGGTTAATTTCTATATCGAGGACGACGTAAAAATGATGTTAGTTTTTTCGTAATGAATCACGAACCTACAGGTATGAAAAACTAGACAGGCATTTTTAGAAATTTGTGCTGAGATTGAATGATTGTTTTGTTGATTGAAGCCGTTGGGTGATGTTTTTTGTATTGATTTGGATAGTTTTTTCCGAACGATTGCATGCTCTTCGGCTTTGGCATCCCGATGAATCCGGTACCTACAGGTGATATTAATTTTTATTATTTTTAAACTGGTAACCACTCCATTACATTTACAGAAATTATTTAGACACTCATGTATAGAAATTATTTAGACACTCATGTTTAGCTTCAAAAAAGACTCAGATCCCCAACGACAAAACTGTTAAGGATGACAGGCACGATCAATTATTTATTTTAGTTTGTCCAAGCAAAACTTCCATGTCCTGTTCACGTCCCTTGTACACACCCATGTGTAAAAACTTCCTACCTTTTCACAATAATGTATCGCAAAATTTAAAACAAAAAAAAGACCAAGGCTTTCACCTTAGTCTTTATTCATTACAAAATAGCTGTCTATCTTTTATTTCAAAATACTCGCCACTTCACCTGTTCCATATTGGGGAACTTGACCTTCCACCCCCAGTGCAACTGATATGGTATCCAGCAAATCATAATTATGCGCGACGGTCATGCCGCGACCTACGTTCATGTGTTTGCCGCCTGCCATTGTAAATGGTGCGTTTACGGAATCGTGTGCATCACCGTTACCCATGCAACTTACTTGTAAGACGATGGTGGTATCTAATAAGCTGTCGCCATTTTCATCTTCTGTGTCTCGTAGTAATTTAATTAAGTACGCAAAACGATCCGTAAGAAAAGCTCGATAGGCTGCGTATCTTGCTGGCTGACCGGAGTGTATCGCGCCATGGTAATCGCCATAAGTTGATAACACGTCGTCATCTGCGGTAAACCCTGCGCCATTTGTGCTTAATTGAATTGAGATTACGTTGGTTAATCCGCATTTTAATGCGGCCACTGCGTTTTCACATTGCATGTTGTTTACTTTTGTAAAGTGCCCAATTTCTTCGCCATTCCAATTATATAATTCTTGAGTACGATTATCGCAACCAGGTAATGGCACCTGTGCATTTTCAAAGTTGCTGATGACTTTTTCTATTTGGGCCTGGTGTTGTTCTAGTTTTTGTAATTCAAACGCGCCTAGTTTGCTTTTGATTTCAGCCAATTCGGCTTTGTTATGATCTAATGCAAATTTGAATCTTTTTTCAGCGGGTCCTCCGGTTTCTACGCCACTGGCAAATAAGGATTCAAACACAGTAACCGGGTTGTCGTTGGCCACAATGTGATTGTAATTACGCCATGTAATTGCGCTGCCACCACCGGTTTCTACACCAATTTGTAATGAGGGAAAAGGTGTAGTTGCACCCAGTAGTTTTTCTAATTTAATATCATAGGTATCACTGCCCGTTGCGCTGTATTCTCCACCTAAAAT
The DNA here is from genome assembly GCF_045862395.1 of Marinicellulosiphila megalodicopiae. NCBI lineage: Bacteria > Pseudomonadati > Pseudomonadota > Gammaproteobacteria > Oceanospirillales > Marinicellulosiphila > Marinicellulosiphila megalodicopiae. The sequence continues at coordinate 374,951 of NZ_AP023087.1, read as the reverse complement.
ACCAATGCCGCCGTCACCATGGCCGTTACCACCTGTTGTACAGCCATCAAATACAATCACGCTGTCTTTTACAGGCTCAAGCCCTTTGGACGTTGTGCCTAAGCTGCCGTTGTTCCATGTGTATGTGCCAGGAGGCGCACCGTCTGGAATGTAGAAAAATACAACGCGCTTGATGCCATTTACGCCGCCTTCAGCTTGGCCTGCTCGACTTGCCATTAAACTTAATCCTAACGCACTGCCTTTTAATGCAGCGGTTGATATACCTGAACTTGCCACCGTTTTTAGAAAATTACGGCGCTGTACATCTTGTGGGGTTTTTAATTTTTTCATTTCTATTTACCTTAATTTGCCGTATTAACGATTTCTGATTTTTCTAAAACGCACGATGTCTGAAATACCAAATTCTATAAGCGCCGCTTTTGGATTGTCATTATTTGTGTTCATTTGATCCATCATGGCATCAGTGGTACACGCATAATCTTCACGCTCTGAATCGGTCATGACGATGGCACTTGGATTGTCATGATCAAATTCATCAGGACCGGTGCCCATCATGTATCTGAAACTCATTTCAACCATACACGCACGAGTAACATCTTCACTGGCTAATACTTCGCCTAGGTTTTCTGCCCCTTGGAAAGATCTAGATTGTGAGTAATCAAAAATATTATCAATGCCATATAACACAGATTGATGGGTCGCTTTTTCTGGCTCAAAACCTTCAAAGTCAACGGTTAATCCGTTTGCATAATGGGTTCTTGGTAAGCCGGCTGCATCAAAATCTTCTAGGCCGACACCTAATGGATTAATGATGTATTCGTGACAAGATTTACATTCTTCCACATCGGTGTTGATGTAATCCAAATGAGATTGACGAATATTGCCATTATTAAGGGCGCTAACACGTTCTACTTCGGCTGCTTGCTCTTCACGAATGACACCTAAGTCAATGTTTGAAGGAAAAGGCGGTAAATGTTGACATAAGAAACGTTCACGCAAACGCACACCACGAATAATTAGTTTAGATTCCGTAGGAGATGCCCAAGCACTTAAAAACGCGCCTGTTGTGGTAATACCACCGCGACCGGGGGCATTCATTTTTACAAAGTCATCGCCCGTTACACCGCCAATGCCATAAAAATCTGCCAATGTGCTATTTACAAAGGTGTAGCTAGAATCGTATAAATTTGAAAACGGCACCGAATCATCAAAGATCACATCTTTAACGATTTCTCGGACTTCTTGCGCCATCGCTTTACGAACTGCATCAGTATAAGTTGGGAACAATGTTTCATCTTTTTCTGCATTTAACACCGCATCTGAAGTTAGCCATTGTGCTGCAAACTGACCAAAATGCGATTTGGATGCATCGGTTGCCAGTAAACGCTCTATTTGAGCCTGTACTTCTTCATCAGTAAACAGACCTTCATTTGCTGCACCTAGCAACTCATCATCTGGGGTTGAGCCTGTGTAGGTATACGCTAAAAATGTTGCCATTTCATAAGGGGTTAATGCATAGGCATCGTCGTCCATATCTGGCACAACAAACTCAACCTCTTCACCTAATGAAAATTCTAACTTATCTAAATAGTTTGCTTTACCATCTTGATATGGCGCTTTGATAGAAAATGTTTGATCACCCGTTAAACCATTAACTAAGAACTTCATTGTTTTGTAGTTTTCTGGGGATGGGCCACTGTAAAGCACTTGTGTACCGACTTTAATTTCAACATTGGATGTATTGCCTTTAAAGCGAATATTCACCAAGGTGCCTTCTTCAAAGTTTTGAATAATCTGCCAATCTACATTGTGTTCCAACTGAGTTGTGGCTTTAGTACCACCTGGATGATACGCACCAAAGTCTGTCATTGGTCTAGATACGGGGGTTGATGTGGATTTATACATAGTTGGCGCATTGGCTATATAAGCCTCATATTCAGCTTTATTCATCCCTACTTCAGATCGATATAAGAAATAAGGCGACATCAACATGGTACGAAGCGCTAAATGCATACTGTCTGCTGGCTCACCTTCTGTGCCTGCATCGCGATTATTAAACGCTAATAAATATGCATTCTCTTCAGCGGCAGTAATTGGACGACGAAACGCGCGTGGCAATACTTCACCTGTAAAGGCACCAGAGCAATCTCCTCCAGCAATACAGTTACCTGCACCTTTTACATTCACAAAATCAGTTAACTTAGCATCATCTGCAATCACGCTAGCCAATGATTCAAACGCTTTAAAGCGGTTAAAATCGATTTCGGTTTTAGTATGGTTACTGAATTCATGAATTTTAGAGTTAGCAATTAATTTAGAGCGATCTACTTCATAGCCAATTAAGTCTTTAACTGTATTTGCATATTCTTCAACGGTTAATAAACGCATTTGACGTGGGCCGTATTTAACGGCGTCTTGTTTTTCAGCTGGACAGCTGTAGGACGTCACTACTCGCTCCCAAGTCATCATAAACGCTTCGATATCTGCAGTACATTGCCCTTCGCAAGTTTCAGATTGATTCGGTGGCATAGTGGTGTTGATTTTGTGGTACAAATTATCAAGTCCATCTAAATAACGGTTAATGGCAATAGGCTCGTACATACTTTGAATACCAATACCGTACTCTTTATGACATTCAAAACACTGCGCATTGTATAATTCTTCGCCAGTGACAGGATCACCAATTAATTTTGGAATGGTAGACACTTTAATGGTTTTGACACCGCTTAATACGCCATCAGACACTGTCAAAGTGACGCTAAATTCTTGCTCACCTGTATAATCATGGACCGCAATCACACCATCATCGAAGCCGCCATCACCAAAACTCCAATTATAAGTTAATCCATCCATATCTAAATCAGTGGAACTTGATGCATCAAATGTAAAGCTGTTACCGGTTTGTGAATAAGTAAACAAAGCTCTAGGGGCAGAATTAGCAGGCGCCTCCACTACTACAACACGAGTAATTGAGTCTTGATTATTGCTATCACTGACTGTCAACGTAACTGAATAAGTACCTGCAGATGCGTAAGTATGGTCAACCGTTTTACTTGACCCCATTTGAGTATCGCCAAAGTCCCACTCATAGGTTAAAGCATCGCCTTCAAGATCTTTTGTACCGCTTGCATCAAACGCAACTAATGTCGTCGCACTTTGTGTGAAGAAAAAGCTAGGGATCGGTGTTTGGTTTTGGATCACAACCGTTTTAGTCTGGGTACCGATTGCACCACGAGGATCTCTTACATTTAATGTAATGGATTTTTCCCCAGATGACGCAAAACTATGTGAGGCTAAAGACAGTGTTGATACTATTTCATCATCAATTACCCACTCATAAGTAAGCGCTTGGTCCTCTGCATCTGTTGACGTTGAAATTAACGTCACATTTAAATCTTTCACTGTAAACTCAAAATCCGCAACCGGCGCTATATTGGCTGAGTTTGAAGCCTCAATTGTTTGAGTTAACGTCGCTTCGCCATAAGCATCGGCCACTGTTAAAGTCACGTTAAAACTGTCTTCAGTTAAGTAAGTGTGGGTGGCATGAGCATCGTTACTAGCAACCTTTGTGTTGCCATCGCCAAAGTCCCAAGCATAAGTAAAGCTGTCGTCATCTTCATCCATTGAGGTCGAAGCATCAAAAGTTGCATTTAACTTATCAGTTGAGAATGTAAACAATGGCTTAGGCGCTGTATTAGGTTTAACTAACGTTATGGTTTTAGACACAACTGCCAATCCGCCTTTTCCGTCTGAAACCGTTAGAGTCACAACTTTTTCGCCAGCAGTGGCAAACGAGAAATTGGCTTCTTTGCCCTCTAAGGCTATTCCTTCAAAATCCCAAACATACTTTAATGTATCGCCGTCAGCATCTGATGAACCTGATGCATCAACAAAAACCGTTAAGCCACTGACTACTGGAGATGCAAATACAGCTTCTGGATTCGAATTATTTGCAAGCGCAATATAAGTTCGCATCTGTGCCATCAGTGCACGCCAAGTGACCTCTTCATCTCCATCGATGGTCAATAAATGATTATTTTGACCTTCAACTGGGTTGGCAAATACTTTATCAAAACCGTCTGGTTGCCCTAATAAAGTAATTAATCCAGCTTCAGCAGAAATGAGTGAAATATCAGCTTGAGTTTCGCCCATAGAAAAACGACTCATGCCATTATTGTAATGACACACCGCACAGTCAACTGACAAGAAATCATAAAACGCTTTTTCAAATAATGTGTAATATTCCTGCTTTACACTTGGGTTATCAGTCACCATAACCGTTTGACTTGTTTTAGATTCGAACTCACCATCAGAAACCGTTAACACTACCGTGTAAGATCCAGCAAACCCATATTTATGAATTTGCAATGCTTCATCATTTTCTAAAATAGTATTATCACCAAAATCCCATGTGTAAGTTAACGAAGCACCTTCAGGGTCCGTTGAGTCCATTGCACTGACATTCACAGTTAAATAATTTTGATTTACACCTGAAATCACTGCAATTGGCGCTTTATTTTGCGTAGATGACACCGCCACTCTACGAGTGGTCACTTTTTGCGCACCGTCGCTATCACTAACCGTTAGCGTCACATCATAAGTATTTGGAGAGGCAAATGTATGAGTAGGATTTGCAATTGTTGAAGTTTGAGAATCACCAAAATTCCAAGCGTAGCTATATGGTGCTTTACCACCTGTTACATCGGCTGAAAAATTCACGTTTAACAAATTACTGCTGTAGGCAATATCGGCAGATAGGGGTTGGTCTTCTAATTCATAAATGACCATAACTGTAATTGTTTTAGCCGGTGCCTTTGAATTTTGATCGCTGATGATCAGTGTCACTTTATACGAACCAGCGGTTTTAAATTGATGCGTTAATGTTGGAGTATCTGTTGTCACCAAACCAGACTCTTCGCCAAGATTCCAGGTATACACAGGCTTGACATCATCCGTTGCTGTAAACGACAAAGAAAAATCTAAATCCACATTTCCATCATTAGTTTTGATCGATGCATTGGATTGAGATTGAACCGTAATAACTGAACTAGACTCCAGCGGCTGAGCCGGATCACAGCTAGCTAGCGCTATTATTGTACAGAAGCAAATAATTAGGCTTTTGATTTTCATAGGTTTCTCACTTGAAATATTCATAAAATAAAATTTTTTATCACAATACTTAGTCAAAAAAACCATATACCACGCTTACTTCTTTACAATGAAAGAAACAAACATTACAAGATGCAAACAGTATTGAAATATTTAGAAACATTATAGGTGGTACAGAGTGTTAGATAAATAACCAAATCAATAAAGTGATTAAGAGAAATGTTATATTGTGAGAACGTTTACATTACTACAAATACAATACATTTAAAACACCCTAAAACCCTCGTATTTACTGGGCTTAATCGAAATTTTATTTAATAAAAAGATATAAGAAAAACAAATGACTTTTAACTCTAACAGTGAAAAAAAATCGCTTAAAAAATAATAACCCTTTCATATTATTTTAAATATTTTTATAACAATTATTACCTAATATATAATTAATTTAAAAAATACAACATTTTAAATACGACATTTTAGAACGCACACAAACAATTTAATTTTATAAAATGTTGATAAGACTCAAACAAGACAGATATAAAGTATTTGAAAATAAAAGTTTTAAGAGCGTATGAGAAAGTGGATATCAAGCTCATGAATTAGCCCACAAACATGGGCTTGAATTAAAAAGATTATGTTGATCATTCAGTAAATTTAAAGTTTAACGGGGCTTAGCTCTTGATTTGGGTCAATTAAAAATCTACTTATTCACAATCGAGTATACATACTGCATCACAGAAAACCCCAAATACTGCTTTGATGCCGATTCACCTGAATCCTTAAAATGCGCATGATTTGCAAAACTTACAAAAGTACTTAAATCACTGGAAATGTTTCGAACAATTAAACAAGCCAAATGATAACTCAACTCTTGCCCCTCATCTGCAAACAAAAAACTGTCACCACTAAAAAACGCATCCAATTTATCAGCGGTCCAATATTGCTTATGTCGAAACATGACTTGCTCGTCTAACATAAACGGAATATTACAATGGACCTGCTCCATTAAAACTGCCAACCCTTCGTTTAACCAAACTGGAATATCCAAATGCGATAAGCAGGCATGAGCCAGTTCGTGCATGGCAATGGGTTCTGCAAAGTCTAACTCTTGACTGTAAAAAACCAAATGCGGCTGCTCATCATTAATAAACACGCCCGAGCTTAAGCCAAATTCACCATCTTCAGGATAAAACTGAGAAACATAATCGTAATAATCATCTATATCTTTTAAAATAATAATTAAAAATTTAGATTCTTCTGGCACAACGGCAAGGCCATTTAAACTTTTTAAAATGCGAGTTAAAGCGGATTCTAAAAACTGCTTAAACACATTAATGTATTTCTCAGACTCCCCACTTAAAAGCATAAAGTGCTCAGTCTCACTTAACGCATAATTTCCTTCACAATGATTAAATTGATATTTCAACCAACTGCGTTGCGCAATAGATTGATCGTTTTTTATTTCTTGTTTAATCAAATTATTTTCACTTCTTGACGCGAGTTTATTCCAGTTTAACATGTGTATTATTTCTCAAAATTTTGGCTATACTACCACGTAATTTAAAGTCTAATACAGCGATTATATTTTAAGACCAGACTTCAACTTTATTAAAATAAAAGTACAAAAACATTTCAACACATCCGTTTTAAATTGGACAATTTTATATAGAATTGTTTGCGAGTTATGTTGTTTTTGATGATTGGCTGATTTGGAATTGGCTCGGTTGATCGAGTAGAGTTTTGGCTAGTTGTTTTAAATATTGGTTAGAATCATCCAATATAAATATCAAAAATAAATAATTTTAAACGCTCAAAAAACGGAATAAAAAGTGCGTATTAAATATCGCGTATTCCGTTATTGTAAAATGCATCATTTAATTAAATGTCATCACAGGCCTTATTTCAATTGTGCCTGTTTTAGCCGCTGGTATTTTACTCGCTATTAATACCGCCTCTTCTTCTGATTTCGCTTCCACTAAATAATAGCCCCCAAGTTGCTCGTGAGTTTGTTCAAATGGACCCGATTTAGTAGAAACTTTTCCGTCTATTATCTGAACACAGGTAGCCGTATTTGAAGGCATCAATGCATCGCCAGCCACTAATTGCCCACTAGTTTGAATATCTTGTGTGAATTCATCGTACTGGGCCATTAACTCCCCCATTTGTGATTCATCCATTTTTTCATAAAGTGACTCGGCTTCATAAATTAGACATAAGTATTGCATCATTTTTCTCGCTTGTTGTGTGAAAAGACTCAATCATTTTAGTTCAAAACTAAATAAATAAAAATACTAAGGGTAACATGGTTTCTAAATTACCTCGCTGGATTGAATATGGGTCATTTTCTCTGGCATTAATAGCTGGAATGATCAATGCAGTAGGGCTTGGGTTTTCAACATCAAGCAATTTCTCATTTATCTGGCACAGCGACGTTATTAGGAACAAATATATTTACTTTAAATATTGCAGACTCCTTACACTTAACTGCTATTTTGTTGAGCTTTTTAATTGGCTCTGCAATTTCTGGATTTTTTATACGAGACAGTGGATTAAAACTAGATCGACGTTATAGCATGATGTTATGTTTAGAATCCGCATTGTTATTTGGCGCTACACTGTTGCTATCTTCCCAAAATTTCTATGGGCACTTTCTTGCGTCAGCTGCGTGTGGCTTACAAAATGCATTGGCTACCACCTACACCAACGCAATTATTCGAACCACACACGTCACAGGTATTTTCACAGATCTAGGGATAATGTTTGGTCGATTTTTAAAAGGCGAAGCTTTTGACAAGCGTAAAGTGAGTTTATTTTTATTAATAATTTTTGGATTTATCTTAGGTGGAATTGCAGGAGCCTATCTATTTTATAATTTTCAATTCTATGCTTTAAGCGTACCTGCAATTCTATGTATCATACTTGCGTTAATTTACCTTCTTTATTTAAGAGCTTTAAACTAAAATTTAAACTCATGGCATAATCTGCACCATTGAGATGCAGATTAATCAATTAACCTACGCCTACATAAACAGGTTTATCTTGATCCCCACACCCGCTTTTTTTCTTAAATTTTTCAACTGCTTTATCTATTTTCTTTTTATCTTTTTTATTAATTTCTTGAGAAACTACCTCTAATCCAATATCGAAATTTTCAAATCCATAATACGCTGCAAGTTTTATCCAATAATAGGCTTGCTTAATATCTTTTTTTACATAGTTTTCGTTAAAATAAAAATTTGCCAGTGCGTTTTGAGAAAACCCGTTACAATTTTCAGCAGCATTCGTCATCCATTTCACTCCTGTTTTGTCGTTCTTTTTTACACCTAGTCCATTTAAATACATTTCAGCATAAAAAGATTGCGCAGGCGGATAGCCGTCTTCTGCACTTTGTTGAATGTATTGAACACCTTCAATTTCATCCACCTCGCCACCAATTCCTTCCAACGGACAAGCCGTTTGGGAGAAATTAAAATATTAATTGGTTGTATTAAGGTACGTTTACTCTGTTGATTTGAGCGAGCTGATCATCCCTTTATACAACCAATCAAACGCCAGATTTAATTCCGTTTCTAAATCAAAACGAGTCAGCCAAAAATCATGATCTTTAAATGCATTTTTAACGGATTGTGGAGGATGACAATATTGCCACTTCATCAAAGATAGTTGATAAAAACTATTAATAAAATTTCGACAATGCAGTATGTCTTGTTTACAAATTGGCATAATTAATTTGGCCAATTCATCGATTATTTCTCCTGCAGCAATTTTGAACTGACGGATAAAATTTTCATTAATATTTTCCTCTAATACAATTGGCGCCATAATACTTAAACGCATAAATAATGGATTTTCACAAAAATAATCAATAATTACTTTTTGAATGTCTTCTATTTTTTCAATAGGATTTTTGGACAGTAATTCTATAGGTTCCGACAATTGCATTAACAGTGTTAAAAATATTTCTTCGCGACTGGAAAAGTACTGATAAATCACCCCTTTACTGACATTGGCTTGTTTTGCAATATCCATAGCCGAAGGCACTTGCTCTGAATCATTTAATAAAAAAGCCAACGCATCGACAATAGATTGTTTACGCTGTGCTTTTTCATCATCGGTGCGAGCACGAAGTTTTGGTTTGTTTTTAGCAGACATATTAGACCGATCGGTGCTCACGATTATTTTCCAAAGATTCAACAGTGGCTTTTATAGTATCTTCTGCACTAAAGGTTTGCCAGCCTAGCTGATCTATTAATACTCGATCCGAATACTTTTGTTGTTTACCAAAATATTCTTCTACTGTACTTGTGGTAATCAATCTTTTGGACCCTGTGAGTTTATGTGTCACCCAATCAAATAACGGTAATATTTTGCAAAACCATAAAGGCAACACAAATTCACTGGCATTTACTTTTCTGATTTTTTTCAATTGTTGAATAATAAATTTTGAATCTCCATCAAACGCCATTGCCACATTGCGTGAATTAAGTGCGCTTTCAAATACTAAGATATGCGCCATGGCCACATCACGCACATCCACAAAGCCAAAATGCACTGGTACAGCAAACGGCACTTTTCCTTTCATAATTTGATCAATCATTTCAATTGAATCGGTAGGTTCATGATGACTAGGCCCAATCACAGAGGCAGGTAAAACCGTGGCCATATTTAAATTCAATTCTGTTGCTAACGCCCAAGCATGTTGTTCACTTAACGCTTTTGATCTTGCATATAATTGCGTGCTTTGATCGTTATACACATCAATCCCCAATGGGGCCGAGCCACGTTTAGCCGTGCCAATTGCCGCAATGGATGAAGTATAAATAATGCGCGAAATGCCAGCATGTTTGGCTGCGCGTAATACGTTTTCGCTGATTTCAATATTAGGCTTCACAATGGCATCTATTTCATCAATTGAATTATCAAAAATCGCCGCTAAATGAAACAATCCATCCATATCGTGCATCACTGCAACCAACGATTCTGGCTTTAAACAATCTCCTTCAACCAACTCAACATCCAGTTTTTTTAACAAGGAATAATCGCGAGTTGCCACATCGCGCACCATCGCACGCACCTTATAACCCCTATCAACTAACTGCCGACACAGCTGATACCCAATATGACCATTTGCTCCGGTGACTATGACATTTTTCATTATTACCTCAACTTGTTGAATTAAATTAGAATCAAGATGATTTAAATTAAAAACCACCAGTCATTTAATAATAGGCCGTTGGTTTTTTATTTGTTATTGCCGATCGTCATGAGTTTAGTATCCTAACCCTTTAATTTTAAAGATAATTTCAAATTTAAAAAAAAGGCAATAATTTTATTTGCTCCCCTTCGTTCTCATTTTATTAATGCAGAACCCCTTATTTAGGTGCAACTGTAATTTATTTAATCATACAAAAATTTTAACCTCAAAAATCATCCCGTTACTTCATACTCATTCTCGCGTACACTGAGGCTACTGATCATCATATTTGACGGTGATCGTTATCGCGTAATCCACGTTTTGTAAATACAAACCACACCTATTCTAAATAGTTGCCCCACACTATATTAGGAACAATTTTATCTGGGAGGATATTATGAGCAAGAAACCAGCAAAGAACTCAGTAAGCAATGCCAACATTCGCATGTCAATAGAAGAGCAAACCGCTGCCTTTCTAAATTCTGGTGGCAGTATCCAGCAAATTAGCAAAGGCACTAGCGGACAAGTCAATTTAATCAAACCAGTTAAACCAGTTCAACCCAAAAAAGCAGATTAAAATAACGCTGCATGGCTAGTTTAACCTATTGCAAACAATGATTAAAAATAACTATATTTTCAAATAACTATTTATTTTTAGTCAAGTTAGCAATAATTGATGATTTAGATATTTGGTAAGTAACGCGAAATATAGGTTAATGGAATTAACCGACTACCAACAAGTGATTTCACTTTGGCAAACATCACAAGGCGTAAAACTGCGAGATGCAGATTCAATTGAAGGAATAAAAAACTTACTAAAAAATCAAAATTTAAGTTTTGTCGCCACAAAAGTTGACATTCATTCCAATAATAAACGCACTAACAACTCTCAAAATTAAATAGTCGGTACCATCATTTCAAGCCACGATGGTAAACGATGCACATTTAGCAGTCGCACCTATCCAAAAAATTTAGGCATAGAAAACACATTAATCACATTGTGTTTGGATGCATTAATAATGAAGGCATTACCAAATCACACATTCACATTCTAAGCGATAATGAAATAGCAAAACAATTTTGCCAAAATAACGGCTGGAAAAATCGCAATGACATTGAAGTGTAACCCCTTATTAACAGCGACAATAAAAATACTTAACTCCCTAATTCACATAATCAAGCATTTTTAAATGGGACAGGCAGCTTAAATCAGGTTTTAAATGGGACAGGCAGCTTAAATCAGGTTTTAAATGGGACAGGCAGCTTAAATCAGGTTTTAAATGGGACAGGCAGCTTAAATTAATTTGACAACACCCAAACACAATCTACCATTTAATTAACCACAACATATTTCAAATGGATTGAATATGTTGTCCATGCATTAATATTTAAGTAGAAATCACTATGACTAAAGCCAGACAGCGCCTTGTAAATTATGCAGCCACCACCAAATATTTGATAACCTGCCGCTGCGTCCGACGCGCTTTTTTATGTGGTAAAGATGAATACACTAATCAAGATTTTGAACATCGACGCGAATGGGTTGAGGATATTTTACTCAAACTGCCAACCATATTCGCCATTGATATCGCTTCATATGCGATCATGAATAACCATTACCATTTGGTAATCAGCGTGAACGTCGATAAGGCTGAGGCATGGTCTAAGACCGATGTAATCAAGCGCTGGCATCAGTTATACAAAGGAAACATGATATCCCAAGCATTTCTAAATGGGGCAAACCTTAGCCCTCAAGAAACACTTTTATTAGATCAAAACGTTGAAGTTTGGAGGGAGCGTTTGATCAATATTGGTTGGTTTATGAAAAATATTAACGAGCCGATTTCAAGGCTTTCGAATATCGAAGACGACTGCACAGGCAAATTTTGGGAGGGTCGATACAAATCAAAAGCAATTTTAGACAATGAAGGATTATTAGCAGCAATGGTTTATGTTGACCTGAATCCGGTTCGCGCACAAATGGCAAACACACCTGAAGAATCTGAATATACATCGATCAAAAAACGAAGTAAGAGTTATAAAAAATCCAATCAATCCGAGTTAGTTCAAGACCAACCCAGTGATTTACTGCCCCTTTCAAAGCATTGTAAAACCCATATACCCATTTCAACCATGGCGTATTTAGAATTAGTAGACTGGACAGGGAAGCAAATGGCGGAAGGTAAAAAAGGAAAAATCAGTTCTGAAATACCAGATATTTTAATTCGGCTTGATTTATCTGAATCGTTATTTTTAAATGCTTCGAAAAATATTAACCACAGTTTTGCAAATTTAATTGGAAAAGCGTCGAGCCTCGATCAGCATTTTTCTAAATTTGGACTCAAACGAACTTGTGGCTGGGTGAAATCGTTAAGTGTTTTAGGATTTTAGCTTTACTCACCGTTCGCTAGTTTAATTACAAAGGATTAAACCAATCTCTTTCGAATTGGCTTAATTCTTCCTGCCTCAGATTTAATAACTGTTCATGATTTATTGTAAAAATTCAATCACATCATGTACTTTCACTGAATTTTCTTTTTTATTTTTGATTTAATCCAATTAAAAGTGATTATTAGTTTCTGAATATCACTTTCTAGTGTTCAGTTTCCAGTCCATATTTTCTTTATATTTTTCGCTTATTTTAGTCAATCCTCGGTTTCTCTCAGTTTGACGTTTAATCCACCCTAACGCCTTGATAGCGTGGACTGGATGAGATCCTGCGAAATGTTTAGATTTTCTTTTTTGGATCGAGTTATTTAATAATATATAATTGCATATTAATTTATTGAGCAAGTACCTGTAAATTTTATTTCTTTATCAGATGATAAATTTGAATAAAAAGTATTCAATGCTGAATAGTCATTACATGATATTTGAGTAGTACCAAAATCCAAGGTAGACGGTAAAGTGTCCTCAGAATAATTGGTAATATCAATAATGTTGGTAATTGCGTTACCTGATAAGAATATTATTTCTGGAATATAATTTAAGTTACCTAATATATTGTTGATGTCCGTTATATTGTTGTTAGTTAAGTTTAAATACTTAGCGCTATGAAATTCTGGCAAAGTTGTTAATTGAAAATCCTCATAAGAGATATTATATATGATTGTGGAATCGTCTTTTTGAACTTCGAAATTGTATTTCCCTCCCAATTTAATAGTATAGAAAAAACCATGTATCTTTAGTATTTCAATATCTACATCAGTTAAATCGATTGTATTCCCCGTGTTTTCCTCTGTACTTGCATGAATTGAAAGAGTTTTAAGGTAATCACTTTTTATTGTTAAGTCACTAGTTGTTGATATATTTAAATTGGAAATAGGTTCTTCAATATCCACTTCATATAAATTAGCTTCAGGATGGAAAATTATTTCAGAAATATTGTTATTAGCTAAAATGACATTCCTAATGTTTCCCTCAAATTTAATGCTATTGATTGTTGTTGTGTTGTTTTCTAAATTTATTGACTTTAAACTTTTAGGTGGGTTAAAAGATAATATTTCACTATTTTTAACTGAAATATCTGTCAAATTAATTAAATTTTCACCATTAATGGTAATTGAATTTTGGTTGGATATGGAAAGTACCTCAATATTAGGAGAGTTTAATTCCGAAAATTCTAAATGACCAAAATTACCAGTTAAGTTTAACGTTTTTAAATTTGATAAATCATTGAGCTCTAAACCTAAAATATCACCGTTTTCTATAGATACTTCTTCTAAAGATGTACTACTAGTGATTGATAAATTTGAAGTTGAAAAGTTACCTTCAAGATTCAAGTAAGTTAATTTATTTGATCCTGAAATATTGAAGTCCAAAGGCTTACCTGGGCATTTTTTCAGATTGATATAATCCAGTTCAACCATTAATAGTGATTGAATATTTGTTGCTACACAATCTATGTAAAGAGTTTCAAGTTTATTAAGGTTGCCGATGTTGACTTCATCATCACTGATTATATTTGAGTCCAATAAGGCTATATATTCAATATTAGGTTGATTATTAGTATTGAAATCGTATAAATTCACATCAAATAGTATTAGTTTTTCTAATGAATTATTTGAAATATTTTTAAGTGAAACATTACTGTAAATACCTGATTGATTATCAGCGCCTCTAATATTTAATTTTTGTATATTATGGTCTTCGGAAAATATAACAGCTTGTGCGTTGTCTATAGTGATGTCTGATAATTTAGGGTGTTCGGTGAAATCATAAATAAATGGATCTGTACCGTAAAGGTAAAGAGACTGAATGCTGTTGTTTAAAATCAGGGAGTTAGGATTGAATGTTTCTAGTGATTTGGTGAAATCAATTTTTAATGATAATAAATTATGTGCATTTGTTAGATCTGGTAGTTTACGGGGTGAAACCACTCCAGAGTCACCTATTATTTCAATATGTTTTATTACAGTGTTCTCAGGTGCTACAAAATTTGTAAAATGAGAATACATAGGTGAATGAATTTCTATTTTCTCTATTTTTTGCTTAAGAGCGGATTGTATTTCCCCTCCTGAAAAGTCACAGTTTTTCACTTTAATTTCTTTTAGTTCAGTTAGAGTCGAAAGTGATTCAAATGAAGTATTGTAATTATCTTTACAATCACAATCTAATTTAGTGACGTCATTGATATTAACTTTGTCACCTAACTTTTCTAATTCATCTATTGCATCATAACCCTTTTCAGATGAATCGTTTATTTTACAATATTTAAAGGGCCCATAACTAAATGATGTAAAGTCCAAGTTTTCTTCTAAATAATTAGTGGCTTTAACTTTTATTTTAAAGTATTTAATTACTTCATGTGAGTCGTCATCTCTTGCTATAAATGCTATTTCAATTTCTTTATCGGATGTAATTCTTGAAACTTCTAATGTTGCTTCGTAATTGTCATAGCTCCTAAGAATTTCGATTTTATAGTCAACCCCTTGTGTAGCTACGAACCAATTTCCAGTTAGACCATATGAATCATTATCCGAATCCCTTATGGTAGCGCGCAGTGTAATAATTGTATTTTCTGTGATTTCTTCAGGGATATTTACACCGGTAATTTCAGGGAAAGCTTCACGGGCTACAATTAATATATCTCTTGATACATTTACGATTTCACCACTGGTTAAAGTTACAATTGCAATAAACTGAATTGTTTGTGATTCACCATCTTTTATATTAAATGAAAATCGTAATTGAGCTGTATTAAGGTCTGTAATATCATAACGATCAAAAGAAACATTATTTGTTTCAATATCCAAATAAGATGAGTAATGATTGTCTGATTCTGGCACCACCCAATCAATTTTTGAAATAGTAGAATTTATAGGGTCTTTAATTTCCAACTTAAAATAACCATATTCATACTCTTTTAATTGGTCTGGTCCTGTAATTTTAAAATCGTCTGAAGTTGGTGATTTATCGAAAATAGAGCAACCTGAAATGACGAATAATAATGTTAAGGCAAATAATGTGCGCATTTTATTGAATTTCCTAATTAAGTAGTAAAAACTGTATTTATCTCATGGGCTAATAATTGAATAATACCTTATTAATAGTTGTTATGTTTTTGAAGTAGTTAGCTGTGGAACGGCTAGCCTATATTCTTCGACAGTTAAGGCTGTAACCTATGTAACTCCCAAACCCCATCCACCAATCGATACTCAAACCGATCATGCAATCGCTTCGCGCCGCCTTGCCAAAATTCAATTCTCTCAGGCACCACCAAATACCCACCCCAAAAATCAGGAACAGGAATTTCGTTATTTTTAAATTTATTTTTAATCTGCTCAAATGCCATATCTAACATTTTACGCGATGAAATACTTTTTGATTGTTTGCTTGTCAATGCCGCTAATTGGCTGTCTCTTGGTCTTGATAAAAAGTATTTAGCGTTTTCGGTTAATGACAATTTATGCGCGACACCTTGAATACTGATTTGGCGCTCTAACGGTAACCATGCAAAGTGTAAATTTACATTGGGGTTTTGCTCAATGTCTTTTGCTTTGTGACTACTTAGGTTTGTGAAAAATACAAAGCCTTCGTCTTTTACTTGTTTTAAAAGTACCGTGCGCTGACTCGGTCGATTGAATTCATCGACCGTTGCAATATTCATTGCTGTTGGATCGGCAGTCATGTTTGCGTTGATGGCTTGCTCTAACCACTTGTTGAATTGTTCAATTGGATTCTCAGCAAGGTCTTGCTCGTTTAATCCGCCTTTTAAATATTCGCGACGAATATCATCGATGTGTGTTAGATCAGTCATTTAACTTCCGTAAAAAAACAGGGGCATTTTGTTTGCTTAATTCTGGATGATATTCGTATCCGTCCACATTAAATTTTTGTAATTGAGTTGGGTTTTTTATTTCATTATCAATGATGTATCGCGCCATTAAGCCTCGTGCTTTTTTGGCAAAAAAACTGATGATTTTATAATCGCCGTTTTTAAAATCTTTAAACACAGGTTCAATGATTGGAAATTGCATTTCTTTTTTAGGCACGGATTTAAAATATTCCGTTGACGCTAGATTAATTAAATATTGTGTGTCATTTTCTTGTGATTTAATTTCGTCATTTAAATAGTTAGCTAAAGTATTACCCCAAAATTTATATAGGTTGGGGGCTTTGCCAATTTCAAACTTTGTACCCATTTCTAAACGGTACGGTTGCATTAAATCTAACGGACGTAATACGCCGTATAAACCCGACAACATTCTTAGGTGACGTTGTGCGTAGTTTATTTTGTCTTGATCTAATGTGTAAAAATCTAAACCGGTGTACACGTCACCATTAAATGCAAACGCTGCCTGTCTTGAATTTTCTTTGGTGAAGTCTTTTTCAAAATGTTGAAAGCGTTCGTAATTTAGCATGGCCAAGTTGTCTGACAATTTCATCATGCTTGCAATATTCGCAGGGGATAATTTTTTGGCTTGTTTAGCTAACTGATAAGTTTGTTTTAAAAACTGAGGCTCGCTGTATAGCTCAGTTGTTAACGGGGTTTCGTAATCTAAACTTTTTGCAGGCGAGACAACGACAAGCATTACAATTTACCTTTGTTTTGTTCTTCGCTTCGCTTGGCTAACATTTTTTTAAACTGTAATGAAAACGCACCTAAAATAAAGACACCCGTTAACGCAATACCTGTGTATAAAATCCACGTTGAATCAGAAGTGGTGGCGTCCATTTTAGAAACAATTGCGCGGGCAATTGGGTACATTAATAAACCTAATACGGTTAATAGCTGAGGTAATTTTTCTTTCATGAGGAAGGCTTCTTTAAATGAGTTTTGAGGGTGTCGTAATAAATGGGCAGTCTTAGATAACGACTCAGATTGCCCTAAATTTCATTCAGATCGAGGCGAGAAATGTGAGTTTACTACTGTAAATGATCATTTCTCAACGAAGAGCTGGGTGAAATTTAGGGTGAGATGTGTCGTTATCCGACCTTTTCTCCGGCAGCTTGACGATCTGCGTGATAGCTTGAACGAACCATTGGACCACTTGCTGTGTTCACAAAACCTAATTCATTGCCGTATTCTTCTAGCATTTTGAATTCGTCAGGCGTCACATAACGCTCTACTTTTAAGTGATGTTTACTTGGCTGTAGGTATTGACCTAATGTCACCATGTCGACATCGTGTGCTCGTAAATCGCGCATCACTTCTTTTACTTCGTCTAGTGTTTCGCCAATGCCTAACATTAAGCCAGACTTGGTGATCACGTCAGGACAACGTTGTTTGAATTTTTGTAATAAATCTAACGACCATTGGTAATCGGCGCCAGGTCTTACGGCACGGTATAAACGTGGAATGGTTTCTAGGTTGTGATTTAACACATCTGGCGGCATTTTTTCCATGATGTCTAATGCCACGTCCATACGACCTCTAAAGTCAGGAACCAATGTTTCTACTTTGATGTGTGGGCTGTATTTACGGGTTTGTTCAACACAGTTATTAATGTGCTGTGCACCACCGTCGCGTAAGTCGTCACGGTCAACGGATGTGATCACAACATGTTTAAGTGTCATGTCGCCAATGGCTTTGCCTAATTCAAACGGTTCGTTTTCATCAAGCGGTTTTGGTCTGCCATGTGCCACATCGCAAAACGGGCAACGTCTTGTACAGATATCACCCATCACAATAAACGAGGCCGTACCGTGTGAGAAACACTCCCCAAGGTTTGGACAGGCAGCTTCTTCACAAACGGAATGCAATTTGTGCGAGCGCAATTTTTCTTTTAATTCTTTAACCTTATTGCTCATCGCAGGGATTTTGACTCGAATCCAATCGGGCTTTCTTAGGCGCTCTTCTGTTGGGATGATTTTTACAGGAATACGCGCGGTTTTGTCTTCGCCACGTAATTTTACGCCTACTTCAACTTTCACTCTTTTAGCCGGTTTTTTATCAGAGGCTATCACATCAGCCTTAGGATCAAAGGACTGGGCAGAAGGTTTGGTATCACTCATGATTGAATTCCACTGTGGGACACAGATTTTTTAGATTCTACAATGTCTACAATTTGCATGGGTAATGCCAGCAGTCGACCAAACTGCTCAAGCCATTGCAATTGTATATTTGAAAGCTCAACTTGTTCGCACAAATCGGCCATTTGAGTCATGTTTAACCCTTGATATCCGCAAGGGTTAATTCGATTAAACGGCGACAAGTCCATGTCTACATTTAAGGCCAACCCGTGATACGAGCGACCTTTTTTGATTCTTAAACCTAATGAAGCGATTTTGTCTTCATTGACATACACACCCGGTGCATCGGGTTTTGGGTAGGCTTGAATGTCATAACGCGCCAATACTTGCACTAACGATTCTTCAAGGGCGGTGACTAATTCGCGTACACCTATTTTACGACGTTTGATATCGATCATGACATACGCCACAAATTGACCGGGGCCATGATATGTCACTTGCCCGCCACGATCGGCTTGCACTACAGGTATGTCACCTGGCGCTAACATGTGTTCAGGTTTTCCCGCTTGGCCTTGAGTAAAAACAGGGTGGTGCTCTAACAACCAGATTTGATCTTGACTGGTTTCGTCGCGATTAATGGTGAATTGTTGCATCGCCTCAAAAGTGGGCACATACGAAACTAAGCCAAGATTTTTGACTAATACAGACTCGTTTACGCCTTCAATTGGGTTGCTCAATTTAAAGTACCATCTTCACGCGTTTGTCTTTAATCAACGCTTGGTGTAAATCTTTAAGCTGCTGCTCACTTTGAGCGGTGATAGACACCGACACCGAAGTGAACGTGCCTTTTTTGCTTTTGTTTTCTTTGATTTTTTTTTCGTCTAACTGCGCATCAAACCCTTTAAAGGTGCTAACAACAAACTCAAAAAACTCAGGTGTGTTCTCACCCATGGTTTTGATCACATAGTTTTCACAGGGAAACTCGATTTTTGGTGCATCTTCATGATCTTTTGAATCAATAACTTTCATAGGGTCTCAAATCAATTAAATAAGTTAAAAAAGAACAAACTGATCGCATCCCACAAACGGGCAAAAAAGCCTGCTTGCTCAACGTCATTTAACGCCACGACCACTTGTTCATGAACAATTTCGCCTTCTAAAGTAATCACTAACTTACCTAGAACATCACCTTTAGCGATCGGCGCTTCCAACGTTGGATCAATTTCAATTTGAATATCGTGTAAATCTCGGGTATTTTTTTGGATGGTTTTATTAATTGGCTCTAACAAACCAATATCGATGCTTGAAGCCAACCCTTTCCAAACACGGGCAGTATGTAAGGACTCATTGGCAGAAACCAAGGTGGCGCTTTCAAAAAAGCTGAATCCGTAATTTAATAATTTTTTAGATTCGCTTGCACGAGCGGCAGTACTTTTAGTGCCCATCACAACCGCAATAAAACGTGTGTCTTCTTTAATAGCTGAAGACACTAAGCAGTAACCAGCTTCTTCGGTATGACCTGTTTTTAAACCGTCCACTGATGGATCGTCTCGTAATAACGAATTACGGTTCGGCTGCTTAATGCCTCCGTATTCAAACGACTCTTCTGAGTAAATTTTATAAAGTGCAGGGTCATGATAAATAATCGCTCGCGCTAACAACGCTAAATCCATTGCGGTTGAGTAATGACCTTCTGCCGGCCAGCCTGTTGAGTTTTTAAATTGCGTGTTATTCATACCTAATTTTGATGCGTATTGATTCATTAACTGAGCAAACACATCTTCGTCACCAGCGATATGTTCTGCCATAGCAATAGAGGCGTCGTTACCTGATTGGATAATTATGCCTCGCATTAAGTCTTCAACTAAAACATTGGTACCAACTTCGACCCACATTTTAGAGCCTTGTTTGCGCCACGCCTTTTCGCTGATTAAAACTTCATCGCTCATGGATAGATTACCCGACTTTAACTGCACTTCTGCAATATAAGCGGTCATCATTTTAGTTAATGATGCAGGAGGCAAACGTTCGTCTGGATTGTTTTGAACTAGAATCTCACCCGTATTAGCATCCATTAACACATACGAACTTGCAGCCAACTGAGGTGGAGCGGGCAATAGAGGCACTTGAGCCGACACAAAACCAGAGAAAACCACCAAACACAAAACTGCAAAACGAGACAATAAAAAGGACATAATCCTACCCAAAGTTGATTGAATGAAAAAAGAAGACAAATGATAGCAAGAATTGGTTCGCTCTTTAAGTCTAATTATCTATATAGATAGTATGATTTGGGATTCTCTTATTTAATATCAGTTAAAAAACGTTAATAAAATGTGTGAAGTTTAAGGCAGCCAAGCTTAGAAAGCTTTATTGCGCGTTGGGATGAGTGTAATTTTAATGGATGACGAAGGATTGCTCTTGTTGTTTTAAAGTTGAAAGATCAAGCCTGGGGTCAGATCCACTTTTTAAAAAGCAAACTATTTCGCCTCTAAGAAAAAATGGATCCGACCCTTGGATTCCACCCCATGGATTCAACTCCCTAGTAGTTCAAATTCGTCGCCGCTGCTTGACGCTTATACTGATTCAAATTTCGAGCTCACCTTTCTTGTTGTAGTAAAAATAAACCTCTAAAACTAACCTCGAACAAGATTTAAAAACCAACCGAACCAACTTACAACAGCAAAGTCTTTAACCACACTTCACCACCTTTTAATTCAAACTTATATGCACAGTGATCAAATCTCAACAGGCATAACCCATGACAATATATGAACTTTTAATTTGGTTGTTTACACCCATTGTATTAGCGCTAATTTTAAGCGCTATGTTGATGAAAACCCCGTGGTTCAACAAAAAGCTGTTTATCGGTCTAAGCGCTGTTTACGGGTTACTCAGTATATGTTTTGCACCCAGTTTTTTATGTAACACTACTTGCAGCTCAGCATCTTTTTACATAGCTTTTCTAACACTATGTATAGTTTTTGCATCCATCTTTTTTTAATTACAATCACTGCTTTCATTTTGTATTTAAAACCTATAATCATTCCCAAGATCGATTGACTCATTTTTTGTCATTAATAAAAAACCCGGGATCAGATCCGTTTTTTGCGAAGCAGATAATATATGAGTCAATTAAAAATGGATCCGACCCAAAATAGAGACATCTCCAAAATTAATGTTTTCTGTCTATTTTCTAATATAAAAAATGAAATAAGATCGAATTAAATCAATTATAAATATCCTTACCTTGACTGTTCATATTGGCAGTGTATCATCGGTTTTTTTTCGAGTTTTCATCTGTGAAGTCTAATAATATTTTATTATGCTGGTTAGCCTTTAGCGTATTGTTTAGCGCGACGTTTGTGCAACTGCATCATATTGAACATATTGTTGACAATGTGAATAATGGATCAATTTCATCACAGATCGCTCAAGAAAAAATCCCCCTCGATGCTGCCATTGATCAATGTAACACCTGTCATCAATGCGCACACATCTCGCTTTTTATTGCGCTCACACAATCTTTTGATTTATCTAATCACTCACATTTTAGCGTAAATAATTTCTTAAACCATTGCGTTTTAACTCACAGTAAAAACTGGTCTGCATTACAACCTAGAGCCCCTCCTGCTTTTTTAATCTCTTAACACTTTAAAATTTAAACCTTAATTTTGATAAAAATTTGATGCGAGCATTCGCGGGATTTTCTACGCCTTTTTATCAGAAAATTATTAATTAAAAAGCAGATTAAAAATATGAAAAAATTACTAGCAACCTCAATATTAACAGCCGCATTTTCTTCAAATGGATTTTCACAGGATATGCACACCCAACATGGCGCTCACGAACACGGTGCGGCTAATTTGAATATTGTACAAGAGAATGATCAGATCATGATTTCACTTGAAACTCCGGCTATGAATATTCTTGGTTTTGAACACGCACCTTCAACCGAAGAACATGTTACAACGATACACAATGCTAAAACTCAGTTACTTAATGCAAACGCACTATTTGAATTTAATAAAAAAGCAAACTGTCAATTTGTCGAAGCAAACATTGAGTCTGAGTTATTTGACAACGAAGCGCATCATGAAGATGAACACGAAGATCAACACGAAGATGAACACGAAGATGAACACGAAGATGAACACGAAGATGAACACGAGTCTCATAATGATATCGACGTCATATGGTCTTTTCAGTGTAAAAAGCCCAAAAAACTGACTGAGTTGACAGTTAATCTTGCTCAATTCTTCCCTTCGTTTATTGATATTGATGCTCAATATATTTTGCAACAATCACAAGGTGTGATTGAGCTTTCTGCAAAAGACAACGTCATTAAATTTTAAATTTTAAACGTTCATAACAACTAAAAAGATCACCTAGCCACTTAAAATATCGACATTAACTCAAAAATCGATATTAACTGACTAGGTGATCTTTTAGGAGACTTAAATGCAACCGGTTATTAAAATCAAAAATTTGTGTCATATCTGGCCAAATCAAACTCAACCAGTTATTAATATCAATCAACTTGAAATACAAAAAGGCGATACGTTTTTTATTCAAGGTGCAAGTGGCAGCGGCAAAAGTACATTTCTCAATATTTTGGCGGGCATTATTTCTAACCAAACAAGTGAAGTGCAATTATTAAATAGCAACATCAGTCAATTAAGCAATAAACAACGCGATCAGTTTAGAGCCAATCACATTGGTTATATTTTTCAGCAGTTTAACTTAATCAATTACTTAACTGTTTTAGAAAATGTGATGCTTGCATGCCAAGCATCTAACATTCGCGCAGCACGCGCCATTAAAAAGCATGGATCAATACAATCTGCCGCTCATTTTTATTTATCTCAATTAAATATTGATGAATCACTTTTGCACAAACAAGCGATGCGATTAAGTGTGGGCCAACAACAACGAGTCGCAGCCGCTCGTGCGTTAATTGGCCAACCAGAAATTATAATTGCAGATGAGCCCACCTCTTCATTAGATCAACAAAACGTCTCAACTTTTATTGAAGTATTAATCAGTCAATGTAAAAAAATTCAGGCCACGTTGATTTTTGTCAGCCATGACTTAACGCTTAAACCACATTTTAATTCCCATTACATCCTGAATGCGAATAATCTAAAGGAGCAAGACCATGCTGTTCATGCTAACGATTAAAAGTTTAAAAAATCGTAAACTCACCGTTTGCTTAACCCTTTTTATGTTAATCAGCAGCGTAGTACTTTTATTAAGTGTGGACCGAATTCGAATCGACACACGCAACAGTTTTGCAAATACCATATCTGGAACCGATTTAATTATTGGCGCCCGCACAAGTGATATTAATTTACTGCTGTATTCTGTATTTAGAATGGGCAATGCCACAAATAATATTGGCTGGGACAGTTATCAAGAAATCATCAAACAGCCCCAAATAAAATGGAGCATTCCTATTTCATTAGGTGATTCCCATCAAGGATATAAAGTAATTGGAACGGATAATAATTATTTTAAACATTTTCAATACGCTCAAAAAAACAATCTTGAATTTTTAGAAGGCGAGCAATTTAAACATGTTTTTTCAGTGGTACTAGGTAGCGAAGTCGCACAAAAACTAGGCTACCAATTGGGCGATTTAATCTCTATCGCACATGGCGCAGGCACCACTTCTTTTACAAATCATGATGATAAACCGTTTACTGTCACAGGCATTTTGAAACCCACTGGCACACCGGTAGATCAATCATTACACGTACCACTTGAAGGCATTAGTGCAATTCATATTGACTGGTCAAATGGTTCAAAAAAATCAGGACTCTCAATTTCAGCACAACAAGCATTAGAAATGGATTTAACCCCCAACAGCATTACCTCTGCATTAATTGGCTTAAATTCAAAAATGGCGATTTTTTCGTTTCAACGTGACATTAACGAATATCCAAAAGAGCCATTATCCGCAATTATTCCAGCCACCGCTTTGGCTAAATTATGGCAACTGATTAAAGCAGGCGAATCTGCATTATTTGCCGTTTCTATTATGGTTTTAATTACAAGCTTAATAGCAATGACCACTGTCATTCTATCAGGCCTTAACGAAAGAAAACGCGAGATTGCCGTACTAAGAGCCATTGGTCTGCCTGCAAAAAAAATACTGACTCTATTGATATGCGAGTCAACTTTTTATGGCGTAATAAGTATTGGCATTGGATACGTGATTCACGTTTTCAGTATTTTATTAACTCAAAACTGGTTACAAACCCATTACGGCATTCAATTACATTGGATGATGCCGTCCAATTTTATGTTAATTACCTTAACTGGATTTTTGTTGATGAGTGTCTTACTTGGTTTTATACCAGGTTTAAAAGCATACTTTAATACATTATCTGATGGTTTAAATCCAAAAATATAAGATCAACGACATAAGGTCAACAGCATGAACTCAAACAAGTATTCTTTATCAATTTTTATTTTATTTTTTGCAGGTATTCTTGCCTTATCAGCCTGTCAAAAAGCAAACATAAATAATGTCGAACAAATAGAGCTTACCTACAAAGAAATAAGTTGGGACGACTTATTGCCAGAAGAAGAAAAACAAATTCAAGAAAATACTGAATCAGCTATTGAAGCATCCATTATGCAAAGCTTTGGATTTGATATCATTGAAGCAAAAATGGTTGATGAGTTAAATAATCAGTATATAAAAATTCCTGGTTTTATTGTTCCATTAGAGATGAAAGATGATGCGGTCACTCAATTTTTTTTAGTGCCTTATTATGGCGCATGTATACACACACCTCCACCGCCTAAAAATCAAATGTTATATATAACCACTCAGCCATTTGTTTTAGAGGATATGGACGCACCTGTCTGGGTAGAAGGAAAAATTAACGTGGAAGAAACACATTCAAACTCAATGGGCACTTCTGGGTATTCCATAAAAGCGGATAACATTTACCTCTATTAACTCAATTTGGAATGGGCTAATTTGGAATGGACTGATTTGGAATGGACTGATTTGGAATGAGATAATAGTTTTGTATTCATTTTCTATTTGTCAACAATTTTAATTTCCTTACTTTTTTTGCATTTCATTATTTTTTAAGTTATTTTCTTTGGTCATTAAAATAATAATGAGATATGAAATGTTAAAAAGTAAGGATTTTACTAGCAATAG
This sequence comes from Marinicellulosiphila megalodicopiae, assembly GCF_045862395.1. Taxonomy (NCBI): domain Bacteria; kingdom Pseudomonadati; phylum Pseudomonadota; class Gammaproteobacteria; order Oceanospirillales; genus Marinicellulosiphila; species Marinicellulosiphila megalodicopiae. The sequence continues at coordinate 349,053 of NZ_AP023087.1, read as the reverse complement.
TTTCATTAAGGCAGTTCATGTCAGCCTATTTATTATATTAATCATTCTATTTTTAGACACCTCTGTACGACATATTAAATTCAATTCAATTATTTCATTTGATAGCGGCGCAATTCAAGCTGTTATTGTCATTGTTGCATTTTTAGTAATTAAAAAAATGATTGCAATTAAGGGCTTAAAATCCACAATAATTATCATTATAAGCACAATACTTGCAATCAATATTTTCGTAGCAGCAATTAATTTTATTCCAAAAAAAGAACTCCGTGAACGCAAAGAAAACGAGACATTAACATTCACAGAAACCCAAACTGAAATAACAGTTGAAGAAATTGTACAAGAACAAAATGTTAAGAAGAAAATAAAGGAACAACCCAATGATGGCCCTACCAACAATTCTATTAGCATCATATTAAAATACAGCTGGATTTTAAATTTTATTGTATTAGCAATAATAAGTTATGGATTATTTTATTATGCCAGATCAAAAAATAAATCGTTCATCATAATTGAAACAGCCACTGAAGAGCCAAGCGACATTCAAGAAATTAAAATAGAAGAAATCACTGCAAAAACATATGAACAGGGTGTATATCATATTTATCGTCAATTATGTGAAATTGCAAAAAATAGAAATGGTATCACACGTAAAAAATCAATGACGCCCACTGAGTATGGTGAACTATTGATTAAACTAGACTTTCCAAAAATTGACATACTCAATATTATCGAAGCTTTTGAAGCGTTACGTTATGGCGATATTCAAATATCCGATGATCATATTCATACACTTAATTGTGCATTAAAAAACATTAATCAAGCGATTAAACAACATGATTGAATTTTTAGCATCAATGACCCCACTTAGTTGGTGGATAATTATCATCTTTTTAGTATTGTATTATTTATTGCCTTTTTTTAAGCATCTTGAATTTAATAGCTCATCAATCACAATTTTAAAAAGTGATAAACAACTTGGCAGCGATTCTTTAAATAAGTTCACGAACAATGATTACTATTCACTTTGTTTAGAACTCGTTCAATCTTGGCAATGGCAAATTAAAATGAAGTTAAACATTTCATTTCAATCCTTTGGTTACGCACAAATCAATCAATATATTCTTAATCAAATTAATCCTGTCGATAGTCATTGGGTAACGCAACTACTTGATGATAATTTAACATTTGAAGAAAAAAACGAACTTGAAAAAAATATCACCCTTCAACAATACTCCAGTTTACAATCGGCTATTAAACAAGACATAAAACAGGGCGTAAATCATGACTGAAATTAACATTCAAAAAATAAGCAACGAGATCATCAATGAAGTTTCGAAAGCTGTAATTGGTAAAAATGAAGTTATAGAAGATGTCTTAGCTTCATTTTATGCAAGTGGCCACGTTTTATTAGAAGACAATCCTGGTGTGGCGAAAACCTTATTAGCTAAAAGTTTATCGACTGTATTAGGGTTAGAATTTTCACGCGTTCAATTTACACCTGATTTGCTGCCAAATGATATTACAGGTGGACACATATATAATCGTAAAACCAATGAATTTGAATTAAATAAAGGCCCTGTGTTTTCAAATATTTTACTAGCTGACGAAATTAATCGTGCGTCCCCAAAAACACAATCAGCCTTACTCGAAGCCATGGCAGAAAAACAAGTAACATTAGAAGGTGTTTGTCAAAAACTACCCGATCCATTTTGGGTAATTGCCACACAAAATCCATTAGAACATGAATCCACATTTAATTTACCTGAGGCTCAACTTGATCGCTTCGCGTTAAAACTCTCAATTGGTTATCCTACTGAAGCGTTAGAAATTCAATTATTAATGAATCGACTTCAACGCAAGCAAGATGAAGTATCGCTAACTCAAATTTTAAATACACAAACCGTTCAACAAATTAAACAACAAATTGAACATGTTGAGGTTAATGAATCTTTAGTGACTTATATTATTCAACTTATTCAAAAAACAAGAAATTCAAGTGAAATTGCATTAGGTGCCAGCCCAAGAGCAGGGTTAGCATTATTAGCACTTGCAAGAGCTCGTGCTGCTATTCAAGGTCGGTCATTTGTTAAACCTGATGACATCAAACATTTTATTTATAAAGTGTTATTACACAGAATTGTATTAAAACCAGAACTGTATTTATCAAAAGATGAAGACATAAAACAAATCACCCATGTAATAGAGAGCATCAACCTTCCTGTTTTGGAAGGTATTTAAAATGCAATCGATGCAGCCTAAATTGCAGTATTTTGCTGTCATTAGTTTTTTATTATTCCTGATCACACTTAATAAATGGTTTCTTGCTTGTGCGATTTTATTTTTGTGCATTCCATTTATTGTAAATGTATTTAAATTTTTCACATTAAAAGAATCAAACTTTAAAGTAAGCAGAGACATAATTAACGTGACCGATGTAGACAGTATCGTAACTGTCACATTGAACATAACCAATAACGGATCAAAATTAGCTTGGGTAGAAATAGAAGATTTAATGGATGAATCATTGTTGTATAAAAATTTGGATGGAAATAATTCATCTAACAAATGGCTGTATTCATTTGAAGAAAACGAAAAAAAGACACTGAATTACGAAATTAAAGTATCAAGAGGTATTCATGAATTTAAAGGTGTGAATATCACCACTTGCGATTGGCTAGGTATTAATAAACACAAAAAATTCATTAACTTAACATCAAGTATTCAGGTAAATCCTCGTTTAGATATTCAAGACAGAATCAATATTAAATCAAAATTATTACACGGATTTTCAGGATTAATTAATTCCAAACGCGCGGGTGTAGGCGTTGATTTTTTTGGATTACGCGAATACAACAATCAAGACAGCTTAAAACACATTCATTGGCGTGCATCCGCTAAATTACAAGATGGTTTTTTAGTTAAACAGAATTTAATTACTAAAAACTCTACAGCCATGATAGACATTGATACACGAAGTAAATTGTTACCAAAAGACGATTCTATTAGATTATTAGAATACAGTTTAAAAGCGGCTCGACTTATAAGTGAAGTATTAATTAATGACGGCCACAAAGTTGGTATAACCGCAGAACAAAAAGTTCAAAATATAATACTGCCGGCTCAATGTTCAAATCAACAAAAACTGAAAATTAATAAACTATTATCCAATATAAGTGAACATCAAGGGATAGGCCCTAAAGCACTGGTAAATATGCCGAATATGTTTTTAAAAAATTATTCAACATTAATTATTATTAGCCCCTTAGAAACCAATGATACAAAATACTTATTAAATTTAAGACGCAGAGGATTTAATGTAATTTGTATATCATTGGATTATAGTCGTGCATTAAAAGACAACCATAACGATATATGTCAATTAAATTCGAACCATTTACAATTAAAACAAAGTTTATTAACAAGCGGGCTATTACAAAAAGGCATCATTGTTATTAATTGGGACATCAGTCAACCCTTTAGCCATTGCATACATCAAATTAATTTATTTGGAAGACTTATAAATGAAACTAAATATAGCCTTTAACGTATTTCTTACTGTATTAATTTTCATGACGCTAAATAACACACTGGGGTATATTTTATCTTTTGTACTGATTCTATTTAATTTAGCTTATTCGAAAAACCACAACCGTTTATGGGCATTAAGTTGCATCCAATGCTTAATACTTTTACCTGAATCCGAAATATTGGCACTGGTATTAATTGCAGTTTCAAATATTATTTATTATTTCAATCAACAATTTAATACGACTTATCAAAACCACCCTGTGGATTTTATTGTTAAGCGAATATTTGTTTTATTAATTATACAAGCAGTTTTTATAATATTACTTGCGTTCTTAAATTCTACACTTCATTTTAAGTTTGATATCATCATGTCGATATTAGGAGCAATCGTAGCCTGCGCATTGTTTTATATATTATTCATTCGCACTCTATTTAAGGACACTCTGAACAACCAAGATAAATATTAGTTATTCAGAGTTTTAAGATCATTAAAAATTGAATTGATATTATAGGTTTCCGTTTAGATTAAAATACCAATATTTTTATTTCACCTTATACCAAAAAACCGCATCCATGCGGTTTTTTAATTTTAAAAATTTATAAATATGTTAATTAATATATTTATCGATCTCAATTATAATTCTACTATCATTGGTTGCATCAGTTGCGCCTATATCCAAATAATAAGTACCAGGCTCTAAATCAATTGATAAATAATATTGAGTATCGTTAACTCTAAATACATCATAATTATCTATCATGACTTGTTCGTCGGCATCACTTAAATATACAAATATTTCATTTTCTGTTGTCATTCTAAAAAAATAAGTAGCAGAAGTATTTACTATAATTGGTTTACGAATATTCCCTGGCGCATCTTTTTCTTCACCACTATCATCAAGCCAAACAGCGGTATGTTCTGATTCAAAACTTGGCCCATCATTAGAGTTTTGTGCATAATAATCAAAGAAACTTTGCTCAGTTTTAAGTTGATAAAATAATGTACTGGCCTGTCCTGTCACGTTTATATTTCTAAAATAAAAATGATAATTACCGCTATCTAACACATTAAATGGGCTTTCAATTATATTTGCAACATCATAAAAAATTACTTCATCATTATGTACCACAGTAAGCTCAAGTAAATCTTCATCATTTTCAAGAGTAAATACAGATCTAACAGGCGTATTATCAGATACAATTGTTAACGTATAAGAAATAACAGAAAGATCATAATCAAAATCTTGAGTTTGCTGATAATTAAAATCCAATGACTTATCAAAATTAGACACACATAAATCCACTAAGTCTGCCTGAACTTCAATCGATGGATTTTCATCAAACGAATAATGTTCAATATTCCGATAATAGCACGGCTCAAGTGAATCTTTTTGTATCGTTTTATTTAATAATGCAACACTTGAAAAATCATCGCCATAAATACTAATGGTTTCATCAATTTTAAATTCATTGATTGCTCGTATAAAAAATCGGCCATAGGATTCATGATTGACAAAAACTTCCAAAATCGATTGCTCGCCTTGTGCTGAATAAGCTGAATCAACTATCACAAATTCATCATTGCTATTTTCATAGTTAAAATTTTCAGAAATGATGCCATTAATACTTTGGGATTCGTAATCAAAACTCCTAGCAATATTATCATCGTAATATTCACATTGATCTGTATGGATTTGTTCTGATATTGAAATATTTGATCCATTTACATCATCATATTCAGTTGTGATATGTAAACTGCCTGAAGCTGAACAGTTATAAGTCTGCGTCACAATTTCGACTCCATTCACAACATCGGTAGTTTCAAAATCAGGACCATCAGAAATAATGTCAGTGTAAATTACATATTTATCACTAAACATAATGTCATATTCAGAATACAAATATTGATAATTTTGCTCGGTGATTTCTAATGAATAACTTGCATTGGTCACTGGATTAGCCAAAATTGTGCTATTTGCAGGGTTCACTTCCACATCATTATTAATGGCTGTCTCGGTGGATGTGTCAGTGATTGAATCGGTATCATCGCCTCCTACCGTAACCTGGCAACTTGATAAAAACAAAAACGCTACACTTAACAATCTAAAAGAATTATTCATAATATTGACCAGTCATCAAAAAAATTAAAAGAAAATCGAGAATCTATTAAAAATAGGCAACAAACCTATGCATTGCAATTTTATACATAATACAAAGTCACAATACAAATATTCGGAAACCCTCCACATAATTGACATTCAACACTTTCAATATTGGAATTAACCATTGACAGATTCCTAATTTTAAAATACTGTACATTCAACCAGTATAAAGTGGAGAATTGAAATGGCTGTAATCGCAGTTTGGAAATGTGATCGGGATGGTAGTATGTTTGCAGATAAAAAAGAAGCAGAAGAACATGATAAAATGTTGGAGCTTGCTGCCAATATTACTATTTTATTAGAGCGAAATATCGAAGGTATTACCGAGCAAATGGGTGAGGATATTGGTATTTTATTAGCTAAACATCGCGAAAATTTAGCAAAAGCTTGTAAAGGTAAACCAGAAACACTACTTGAAGAACTTGATGAGAAAGTAGTACCTATTTCTAAAGCTAAATAATACTTTAATATTTACGCACTTTTAAAACGACAAAATCATTTGTCGTTTTTTATTTATCAAGCCATTTTTGTAAAATTAACAATAATTCATTTTCATCAATAGGCTTAGCAATATAATCATCCATGCCTGACTTTAAACATTTCTCTTTATCGCCTTTCATCACATTTGCTGTCATTGCAACGATAATCATTTTTTGATATCCACTTAGCAAACTTTCTTTTCTAATTTTTTCCGTAGCTTGATAACCATCTAATACAGGCATTTGGCAGTCCATCAATATTAAATCGAATTCAATAGTTTGATGGCTATTTAATAAATCTACAGCTTGCTGTCCATCTGATTGAATAGTCACAATACAGCCAAATTCTTCTAATATTGTTTGAGCGACAATTTGATTTACTCCATTATCCTCCACTAATAAAATACGCTTATCCAGTAATGGGATTTTAAATTCTGTATTATCTTTAATTTCAATGATTCCATCATCAAACTTAAGCAATTTTATTAAATCTAAAATACTAAATATAATCGGAATTTTAACCAAACTTATTTCTTGAACGGTAGAAATATAATCATCATTATTACAAATTTTTAATATATGGTGTGCATCATTACTAATTGTATTTTCAAATATGGTATCAGTAATAATATATTCAAAATTCTGGGCAACTTCACTTGGTACATAATCTTTAAATATAATTCCTAGAGCATTTAAATATGCAACAACTGTATGCTTAATATCACCTGTGAGCGCTAATGCGATTAGGCAAGTTTCAGTATATCGTTTATCGCACTTATTTAACCACGAAACAGATTCACACTTTATTCTAGCATCCAATGAAAAAATAAATTTACTTCCTTTTCCTACTTCACTTTCTACAACAATATCCCCACCCATTAAATTTGAAAGTTGATGTACTATTGATAAACCCAATCCTGTTCCACCGTAATTTCTTGTTGTAGATGCGTCCACTTGAGTAAATTTATCAAATAAGGAATCGATTTTATTTTTAGGAATACCAATACCAGTATCACATACTTCCACTTTTATTAGTTGTCCTTTCTTAGATTTTTTAGCAGATACATTTACTGAAACATTCTTAATATTGGAACCATTATTATTTGTAAATTTAATTGCATTCGATAGTAAGTTCGTAATTATCTGACGTATTCTCGTTGGATCTGACATGATAACGTTACATACAGCCATATCAATATTTAAACTTAAATTAATACCCGCCTCTTCTGATTTTAAAATAAATGTTTGCATACTATCTACGATTGTCTGATACAAGGATATTTCTATATTTTCAATTTCTAATTTACCCGCCTCAATTTTTGAGAAATCTAAAATATCATTAATAATCCCTAATAATGAAAGTGCTGAAGACTGAGCCATTTTAGCGAATTTATTTTGATTTTCATTTAATTTTTGTTTTTTAAGTATATTTAGCGTCCCAATTATCCCATTCATAGGTGTTCTAATTTCATGACTCATATTGGCTAAAAATTCAGATTTCAATTGCGCTGATGCTTCGGCATTTTTTTTAGCATTAACCAATTGTTCTTCTTGCCTAATTCGAGCTGTTGCATCAACTTGTATACCTACAAAATGTGTCACATCGTCATCAGCATTTTTTACTGGACATATCTTTAACTCATTCCAAAACTCATCACCATTTTTTTTATAATTCTTTATTATTCCAGAATAACTTTTTTCTAATTTTATTGAATCTCTTATCTTATTTATTTGCTTTTTATCTGTATCTTCACCTTGTAGTATATTACAACTACTGCCTATTACTTCATGCTCACTGTATCCCGTTATATCGTAAAATGATTGATTCGCATAAATGATTGGATTTCCATCTTCCAAGTTATTTGTCATGATCAAGCCATTAGGTAATTCACTGATTGCTTGATTAATCACTCTAATTTTTTGTTCATCTAAGAATTCTTTTGTAATATCAGTACCAATAAATACGTAACCAACTTGCCTTTCATTTTCATCAATTAAATACTGCTTTGACCATCGCATGATGGTCTCTTCAAAATCTCGATTAATATAATGACAAATATCTTTTGAGTTCGTTTTTTTATCATAAAATAGTTCAGAACTATTTAATAATTCTTTATTATTTTGCATACCGCAATTCTGTTTAAATGTGTTAAACATTTCATTATTCATTTGCAAATTAAATGTAAAATCCATAACAAATATCACATCTTCCATTGAATTTAAAATTGAAATTATTTTATTATTTGAAATGTAAGATTTATTAAGATCACTCATCAATTGATTGAATTTTTTCGATATTTCATTAAATTCATAGGACTCTTCTCCACCAATCATTCCACTATTTTTTGGCCCTTCTAATTTAGATAGTAAATTTATAAAAAATTTAGACGACATTTTTGTGGAGAAATATAAAACAATAGAAGTGAAAAAAAATACTGAAAATATTGTAAATAAAACAAATATCCAAACAATTTTTAATTGTTTAAACGAACTAGATTCTTCATTATAACTTCTAAACACCATTTCATATATTATATTCTTTTCATAATAACTTATTGATCCTTCGATGTGATTATCTGAATGGATAATTTCTATATTATTTTTATCATAAATTGCCCATATATTATTTTCATGTGCATTAACATAAGCTTCCAATATCTCTATTGGGTAAAAACTAATAACAGCCCCTTCTGTTGCTTCAAAGTAAACAACAGGCGTCGCTATAAATACACCTTTTGTATCAAATTTAACAAAACTATTCCCCTTATTTAGTACTTCATCTTTCCAGATATAATTATTAATAGTTTTTGAAATTTCTTCGTTATTATTTGCATGAATGATTCTTCCTTTATAATCGGCCAACCCAATATAGGTTTTACCATAAACTGAAAAATTGAGTGAACCAAAAAAAATAGGGATATAATCTTTTTTAGTTTTATCGTCAATTAATCCATTAACAATAAATGCATTTTTAGCAAGGGATTCGGTTTGCTCAATCGCGTTTTCAATGAAGTTTTCAATATCGTTGATGATCAAATCACTATAATTTTGATGCTGTTCATTCATGCGTTGTTTCACAACAAAACTGGCTAAATATAATTGTATTCCCATAATTAACACCAACCCAATTACAAGCCAGGGCAGAGTTTTAAGCCAAATTAATTTACTTAATCTTGGATATTTCATTGTATATTTTCAATTGGGACTAATCGTCCATTTTGATTAAACTGGGACAGTAAGTAGTCAGGTAATTCAAGCGCTTCATGTGTTGATTCGCTAAAGGCTGGGGCATATTGTTTGATTAGCCCTGAATAGTGCAATCCACTTTCCAGCGCTTTTTTTATTTCAATGCTATTGGTCGTGCCTGCTTGGTTTATTGCTTGTGCTAATAGCTGGACGGCATCATATCCTTGCGCAACCCCAACCTGTGCAGGAATATCTATTTTGGCAATATCAGGTTCATACGCTTTTTGATAGGCTAAAAATACGCTCTGAAGCAGCTCGTTATTTTTTTCTAAAAAAGAGAATGTTTGTAATACAGTTAAATCAATTTGATTAATTGCATCTAATCCAGCTGCATCTACAAAGCTACCACTGGCTAATCCCCAATGTGAAATAATGGGAGTTGTATCTTGCATATTTAACTTAATTAAATCATTAACTATTACAGCGCCTTCAGGTGCATTTGCTACTAATATAATTGCCTGCGCACCTGAGTTTTTTATATGTAAAATTTGATCTTGCATACTGTTTTCTTGCCAATTAAACCACTGGATATCACTTATTTGAATGCCAAACTTTTGTGCTGCATTTTTTATTGATACTTCATTTGAACGCCCCCAACCCGTTCGCTCCAAAAGCAGAGCAATTTTATTAGCGCCTTTTTTTTGGGCGTGCTGTATTAAAACTAATCCTGCATGCTCGTCACGCACCGACACCCTAAATACAAAATTAGGATCATACCCATTATCAATAATTGAGGTGCCTGCAGCCCAAGCACTGATAAATACTATTTTATTGTCATGAATTGCTTTGAGCTCACTTAATACAACCGGAGTGTGCACACCTCCTAATATACCTACCAAATTGGGAATTTTGGCAAAATCTAAAATATTATCAACGCCACGAGCAGGGTTTCCTCTATGGTCTTTTACAACCAGTTTGAGCTGTTTCCCTAATACACCTCCATTTGCATTAATTTCATCTATAGCTAACAAAGCACCACGCTCAATTGCCTGACCACCAAGCTTTGCAACCGCACTCATATCGGCGTCTAAACCAATAATTAATGCATCACTAAATGCTAAAGGTGAAACAATACTAATAATATATATTAGAACCATATTGAATCGTGATCTAACTGACAAATACATAACAACCTCAATTTAAGATACATTCTTAACTGAGTATAGAAGAGAATTTTGGGCTTAAACGGGGAATTTTTAATTAATTATCGGGCTGATTTTAAGTGTATACATCTGATAAAAAGGACTGATCAGCCATGTTTAACTCTATTGCAGAGCTTCTATTACAGAGTTTCTATTGAGCAGCAAAATTAAACCAGTGTTTTACCTGTTTTGTAAATACATCGTCGTTTAACAATTCAATTTCATCCATGAAAAAAACAGAATTTAACGCATTAATAATGAATTGATCATTTTTTTCATCGTTAATATATTGAATCTAATGATATTAATTTTGTAAATCCCTTCATATTCATTACTTTCTATTATTTTTTTAACCAAAAAAAATGGCCTAGTTTAAAAACTAGACCATTTAATATCACTAATTACTTGCCACCAATAAACAACAAGCTTCAGATTAATTTAAACCTGTGCAGTACGAAACAAAAAACAAAAACCTATAGGTCATCCCTTTAGGGTGTCATTTTTATCGACGCAATACACCAAGCTTCAGATTGATTTAAACCTGTGCAGTACGAGGCAAAAAAATAGGAGCTTATGTTTTATAAGTGACTATTTTTTTAACGACGTAATGTGCAGGTTGATTAATCGCGGGAAAACTTGTGTAGTACGAGGCAAAAAATAAGAGCATACAGGAGTATGTGATTATTTTTTAACGAAGTAATACACCAAGCTTCGGATTGATTTAAACCAGTGCAGTACGAGGCAAAAAAATAGGAGCTTATGTTTTATAAGTGACTATTTTTTTAACGACGTAATGTGCAGGTTTAAATCGGTCTGATTAGTCTTCTAGTGCTGCTACGCCTGGTAATACCTTCCCTTCCATATATTCTAACAACGCGCCGCCGCCTGTTGAAACATAAGAAACGTCATCACCAAAACCTAGGTTGTTAATTGCTGCAGCAGAATCGCCACCACCAATTAAAGAGAAAGAACCCGCTACGGTTGCGTCTTTAACTGCGGTTGCTACGGCTACTGTACCGTGTGCAAATGCTGGAATTTCAGAAACGCCCATTGGACCGTTCCATAAAACTGTTTTAGATTCGCTGATTACTTTAGAGAACAATTCACGAGTTTGTGGACCGATATCTAAACCTTCCCAACCATCTGGAATACAACCACGTAATACCACTTGAGTGTTTGCGTCGTTTGAGAAATCATCGGCTACTACGTTATCAATTGGGAAAATTAAGTTAACGCCTTTTGCTTTTGCTTTTTCTTGTAATTCTAAAACGTATTCTAATTTGTCGTTTTCACATAAAGAATCACCGATGTTACCGCCGGCTGCTTTTGCGAATGTGTAAGACATACCACCACCAATGATGATGTTGTCTGCAACGTCTAATAATTTTTCGATAATTAATAATTTATCAGAAACTTTCGCGCCACCCATAATTGAAGTGAACGGCTTGTCAGCAGATTTTAATACTTTATCAGCATTTACTAATTCAGCTTCCATTACTAAACCACATACTTTATCAGTGAAGAACTGAGCAATGATTGAAGTTGAAGCGTGTGCACGGTGAGCGGTACCAAATGCGTCATTTACATAAACGTCAGCGCCTAAGTCAGCTAATTTTTTAGCAAAATCTACATCGCCTTTAGTCTCTTCTTTGTAGAAACGTAGGTTTTCAAGTAAAAGTACCTGTCCAGCTTGTAATGCAGCTGTTTTTTCTTTTGCTTGAGCGCCAATGCAATCATCAGCGAATTGAACGTCAGTACCAATCTTTTCAGAAACAGCAGCAACAATGTGCTTTAAAGATGATTTCTCTTCAGGTCCGTCATCTGGACGACCTAAGTGAGACATTAATACAACAGATCCGCCATCAGCTAAGATTTTCTTAATAGTTGGCACAACCGCATTAATACGCGTGAAGTCAGTAATGTTGAATTCTTTATCCAATGGCACGTTAAAATCAACACGTACGATGGCTTTTTTACCTGCAAAATTAAAAGATTGTAATGTTTTCATATTATTGGGTTCTAGAAAAAAAGAGACAGTTTACAACATCTATTCTAAAACTCAATGTGAAGCCTGATTATTTCCAGATGAGCCGTGATTACTAGGCTTAAGCGCACTAATGTAGTGCTTTTCTCCTTAAGGATAACCACAATACAGGTTGATTCAATAGAGCTTTAGATTATAAATTGTACAATTTTTTTAATTGGAGATTGAATACTAAGATTGATTAGATTCAAGCTTTTATTTGTTCTTCAAAAACCAAATTTTCTTTTTCACACTCTAAACACACTACATAATAGTTTGATTTTTCTTTGCGGTTTTTTACATTTTTGGATTCACAAAGTGGGCAGTTAATTTTCATTGAGGTATTACACTCGCATTTTGAGCAAAATACATAATATCCGTATTTACCCCACTTGCCTGTTAAATATTGCGCTTCATTGCATTTTTTGCACTGAATTAAATGCACTGATTTTTCAACATCGTCTATACTTGGTGTGGTTATTCTTGGTGTGGTTATTCTTGGTTTAGTTATTCTGGGTTTAGTTATTATAGGTGTGCTTATTTTTTCTTTAGCGACCTCAATTAATGGCTGTTCTTCTTTTATTTCAACTTTTTTATTCCCTTTATTTTTACTTTTCTGGTTTTTATTTTTACTGCGACAGCTTTTATCAGCTTCTAATAAAAACTTTCGAATATTTTCAATTTCAGCGGCTTTAAACCCTGGTCGCGAATCTAAAAATTTGGACGCGGAATCCAAAATACTTGTGGGTAATTTCATGATTTCTTTGCATCGATCAACAATAAATTCGGCTTTCACCATTTTATTCTTAACTGATTCGCTTGCTTGATCTCTATTAATAATTGCATTAGAGGAGATTGCGCAAAGCTGGTCCCAGCATCGCCCGCCAAATCCCATTTGAAATTTATTAAAAATGAGCCGCCCTAAAATACTGGATGCATTAGCGGCCAATAACTCTTTTAATAATTTCTGTTGTAATTCAACTTGTTTAATTGGTGATGCCATTCCAGAAAATTGACGATTAAAACTTCTGCTCCATTCGCCTAATTCATTTACACGCACATCTCCAGTGATGCTTTTTGATTCAATTAAAATAAACCCATATCGATACACAATTAAATGATCAATCTGACATTTTTCATCATCAAAAGATAATGTCAGATCATTAAACACTAAAATATCCGATTGATTTTTAAACTCTCTGCGCAAATAAAACGCAACCGATTGTTCATGTGCAATGCCTGCTTTGATTCTGGCAGATTGAGCATCAATTGGATCTTTATCTTTGCAAATCATTGGAAACCTTAACGAGTAACAATCAAAATATAAGCTCAGTATAAATGAACAAAACAAATGGATTCAATTAAAAACTTAAAATGCTATTGATAGCGATTGATCGACAAACCTTCGTCATCGATTTCCAGTGGATGATTATTGATCATATCAGACACATATTTTGCACAGCCTAATGACATAGTCCAACCTAATGTGCCATGCCCTGTATTTAAATATAAATTTTCAATTTCAGTTTTACCCAAAATCGGAGTGCCATCGGGTGTCATTGGACGCAAGCCTGTCCAAAATTCTGCTTTTGAATAATCCCCTGCTTTTGGAAATAAATCTAAAATCGAATGAGATATATTTTTTTTACGCGCTGGTGGTATTTGTAAATTATAAGAAGCAATCTCTGCCATGCCGCCTACTCGAATAGTATTGCCTAAGCGAGTCATCGCCACTTTATAGGTTTCATCCATGACCGTGGACATTGGCGCGTAATTTTCATTTAAAATAGGCATACTCAATGAATAGCCTTTTATAGGATAAACCGGAATTTTAATATCAATACCACGCAATAAATGCGTTGAATAACTACCAAGCGCCAATACAAAACTGTCAGCTAATATCTCACCCTTATCGGTTATAACACTTTGAATTACATTACTATTTTTATTTAGACTTATTATATTGGTGTCCATTAAAAATATGACACCCAATTTTTTGCAATGCTCAGCAAGTTGGGTTGTAAACTTTTGGCAATTACCTATTTCGTCATTAGGTAACCTTAAGCCTCCCACAATTTTATGGATATTTTCTTTTAATGCTGGCTCAAACTGCAAACATTCTTGCGCACTTAATACTTGATGCTCAACATGACTTTCTTGTAAGACTGCAATATCTTTTTTAGATGCATCTATTTGTTTTTGAGTACGAAACACCTGCAATGTGCCAAGCATTCGTTGGTCATATTCAATATTCAATTCATTTCGTATCGATTGAAAACACTGTAAAGAATATTGAGCGACACGCATCATGCGGGATTTATTAATGTAGTAATCATGCTTATTACAATTTGCTAGCATTTTCATCATCCAGATAAGTGAATGCATATCTAGATCTTTATAACTGAGTTTAAAGGGCGCTAAATCTTGAGTTAACCACTTCATTGCTTTTAAAGGAATGCCAGGAGCTGCCCAAGGCGCACTATATCCTGGTGAAATTTGTCCAGCATTAGCAAAGCTGGTTTCCATAGCCACATCAGGTCTTCGATCAACAACGGTAACCTCATGACCACTTTTTGCTAAATACCAAGCGGTTGTGACTCCAATAACACCTGCACCTAACACAACAATTTTCATGCATGACACCTAATCAACGCGACCCCTATAGCATGATCCCTATTTTGAATTTTCGCCAATATTTTTTATTTTTATATGCGTATATCAAGAGATTTTTTAACAATTAATTATGCTAAGAATCCATTTCACTCTCAATGAAATAAATGCTATAAACTAACAGCGTTCGAGAAAAAATTCACATATTAACTTCAGTCATCATTGGAAGATATTTTTATGACAGACACATTAAACCCCACTTGGAACGATTCAATCCTGATTTTATTTACCAAACCCTACTGGGTTAAAGACCCATCCGAAGTTGCTCAGCAATGGCAGGGCTGTATGTCTGGTTATTTCATTGATTTAACAGATTATGAAAGTGTCAAACAATGGCAGGTCACTATTTACAATCATCTACGCTCGAAAAGTATGCCCTTAACTGACGACCCATCCCAATATTGGCCAGATGACGCATTAGAGTTATTTAGAACCTGGGTCAATCAAGGCAGCAGACAAACAGATCAAGATCCGATTTTAAACTTACACATCATTGATTCACCTCAAAACCCTTCAGTTAATTTAAGAATTCGCAAAAATATTGCATTTATGAGCAGCGAAGAATTAAACCAATACCGTGCTGCAATTGAGGATTATGATGCAACCAGCCTAGATATTGAGAATTCTCTTTGGCAAAAAATGGCAGACATCCATACAAATTGGTGCTTACATTATCAAGAAGCATTTTTACTGTGGCATCGCGCTTACATGATGTATTTTGAAGAAAAAATTGGGATGGCTGTTCCCTATTGGAATTGGATGTCACCAAATGCAACTAAAGATGGCGATCCAGAAGCTGGACTGCCACAGGCGTTTATTGATGAAACTTATGAGCACCCAATCACTAAAGAAATTCGCCCTAATCCTCTGCGATATGCAATTGCTCGAAATGCCAAAAGCAAAGCCTGTATAAATGATGTGACGTTACCTGATGGGCAATGCCGTTATGTTCAGCGTGATCCTATCTTATATACAAAAGGCAAAGATTCACAAAAAGAAAGACAGGCAAAACTCAACTTATTAGGTAAATTCCAACAGCAAGTCAGCCAAGCACTGCAGTGGGATGTGTTCAGTACACCTCAAGGATCTCCTGGTTATCCTTGGGCAAATATCCCTTCGTTCGAGCCACCTCCACCTGATAGTGATTATCCACACAAATGTGATTTTGATGGTCGTTACGAACAGCCTCATGACAACTTTCATGGCTGGATCGGATTTGATATGGCGGATAATACT
The DNA here is from genome assembly GCF_045862395.1 of Marinicellulosiphila megalodicopiae. Taxonomy (NCBI): domain Bacteria; kingdom Pseudomonadati; phylum Pseudomonadota; class Gammaproteobacteria; order Oceanospirillales; genus Marinicellulosiphila; species Marinicellulosiphila megalodicopiae. The sequence continues at coordinate 332,567 of NZ_AP023087.1, read as the reverse complement.
TACACTGCGTATGACCCAATTTTTTGGTCATTACATTCAAATATCGATCGAATATATGAAGTTTGGTTACGTCAAAATCCACAAGCACAATATACCGCAACGTTTCCAATCCGTCCTTTTATAGGAAGCGATGCAAAATCTGTTCGTTTTGATGATGATCGTTTATTTGTTTATACAACTATTGGTGACATGGCAAAAGACAGCCGATCTTTAGGTTATGATTTTGAGCCACCTAAATTTCCAGATTCAAAAGGCACAGATTACGAACCTTGGGAAGATTATTTATATATTATTTTTGATGGCATTCGATGCACCCACGACACTTATTTTATCGACGCATTTATTAATTTGGAAAATCCCACCCCAGAAGATAAACATAACGAAAACGCCATTCATTATGTTGGCAGGCTCAGCAGAATTGGCATGGGCATCGAAGATGATAAAAATCGCTGCATCAAACATGGTGTGACTCGAATTTTAGATGCAAGTTACAACGCTTTTTATGGCAAATTAACAGCACCTAATTCTGTCAGTGTCTCTTTATTAGTGAGCGACAGTAAACACAATATTGTGCCTAAATCTGAGTATGAAACACTACCTGGATTTAATGCATTTTCAGTTTGGACAAAAGGACCTGAAAAAAAGAAAGAAGAAAAGCCAAGTGATGGTTGTAATCATTGCAAATAATAAACAATAAAAGCAGAGATCATAATGACAACATTTAAATTTAGCACTCCTTCAATGATTTCGGATTTTGCACCAGGCTCTCAAGAGCAAGCATTACTGGAACAAAACTGGAATATCGCATTAACTGGTTACACAAAAGCTGCCGTAGTTAGCAACCCATGGACAGTGGACAATCAAGCACCATGTTCATGGTATATTGACCCTACTGTTCAAGAATTAGAAACCGTTGCGGTTGAACCTATTTTTTGGACAGCATTTCCAAACCGATTAAAAATATATTTATCTTCAGACGAAAAAAGCCCATATAAATTAGATAATATGCAAGTTTTTGCAATTGGCGATTATGGTAATTTGCCAAAATCTCAACAATTTGAAACTGGCTTGCCTTACATTATTCCAGCACAACGCTGCCCAAGTTTAGATTGGACTCAACCCATTAATGAGTGGAAAGCGTACGACCCAAATGGACCAAGAGGATGGCTTGATGAATACTGCGAATGGGCAGTCACTCGAAATGAAAAAGGCCAAATTACTCGCATTGACTTTACTTGTGAAAATCCTGAATATTGGTACACATTATGGAACGTCAGTCCAGAAAAAGTATTGGAGCTTTATCATCAATTAGTCAGTCCAAATATTAAAATTGAAGATTTATATTTACCTAAAAAAGATGGCTCAGGATTTGTTATTGATCAAGTCACAGGAAGAGAAGCGTACAACCCATTAAATAAATGGAATTGCGGAACCATTGCAACTCCATTGCAAGGTGGTGCGGTGCATTTAACTAGCCCACCCAATACAATTGGTGCTGAAATTATGCTTGCCGCCCAGGCCACCATTTTAAGAGATATCAGCCCTGTTGATTACAATATGCAAACGATGGTTTGCAAAGGCGCTTACGGTCGAGCCTATCGAAATAGTGATCCACATATTGGTTTACAAGCCAATCAGTTAGTTAAAAATTTAGGTGTCATGATCACATTAACTAACCCGCTTGGGTTATATATTCAAGCCCCTGATTTTAGCAGTTATAAAACGCCCGATGGCACTGATCCATCAACTTTTTATAACGTAATAAGGGGAACACGCGCAGGTGAAAATGGTGCAAAGTACGATCAAATTTTACACGCACGATTTGAAGTACCCGAACATCTTGGTTATACAGTCAGTGATATTTTAATTGGCAATACCGTTGCTGGTTCTTCACAAAAACCTGAGCCTATATTATTTGCAGGACAAATTGCTGAAACGTTTCATGTGTGTCTAGCTGGTACAGGATTAAAAGCCCCTGCTGATGCAACCAAACAAACACCGTTACCACCTGTTGCAGATAAAACCTCAGACATGAACGGACAGGGCATAATGTTTATGTCAAATGAAGTGATGTTAGCAATGTTGGACATCAATCCATACCCACCTTTTGTACAATTACCAACACCTATAAAAGCGGGAACTCAATTACAAGATATGGCATTACAAGTTAATTATAATAATGATAATTTTAAAGATGCCATCATATGTTTTTGTAATGAGGATGGCACTGTTGATAATAATATTTCAATTAAGGTGACAGACATTACAACAGCCTCGGGCGTGCCTGCAGGTTCGAGCAGTTCAAGCGACTCACTTTATAACTATATTTTAAATATCAGCGTGTCCTCTAATGCAACTAAAGGATTAAAAGGTGTCACAATTCAAAATCCAAATTGTGCTACTCCCATTGCATTACCTGGCATTTTAAACATAATTTAATAAGGCAAAGACTATGAATAATAAAAAGTTATATACCATTATTTTTTGCATAATTTTTTTAAGTGCATGCAATAAAAAAGAAAAACAAACTACTCAAATAATGAGCGATTCAAGCCCTAAAACTATCGAATCATCAGCCGTTACATTTGATTGTTTAAATGTCCCAAGCATTTCAAGTAATACCCCTGGTGATACTGCCATCACATCTCAAGATGGATTAAACTGTTTTGCCTGGCAAACATTTATTGGGTTAAATTGGGAGGTGGATCCTAAAAAACCAGGACAACCAAATAATAACATTACTGCTAAAGACTTTGGTAAAACGGGAATCACACAAAATGTGGTTTGGGAAACGTACGCAAATTTTAAAGATGTCATGCGCAAAAATGCACAACCGCCAGAACCTTGGGGTACGCCATCTATTTCTCAAAATGCATGTGCGTCACAAGCTACTGAAAAAAATATTCGTTATATGTCGTCGAGCCGAACAAATGGCGATTTCAATTTAGATGCCGATACTGCTCAAGCATTTCCTAGTCAAAATCCAAACTGGTTAGCCGACAAAAATGGTAATGTTGTTTATTACGAAGTTTTAATGGGTGAAGACTCTTATAATTATATTACTAAAAACAAATTATATGATTTAAATCAACAAAAAATTCATTTAGAACTAAATAAAAATATCGTATTACCTCAAGGATATGATGATGGGGCAACGACCGTTCAAGGCGGCTTAGAACTAAAGGCTGCTTGGCTACAAGTTAGTGATCCACAAAACCCAAAATGGTTAAAATACAAACTGACTCAAGCGTATATTTATGATGACAAAACCAATGACTGCACACAAAATTTAATGGCACTAGTTGGATTACACATTATTCATAAAACAGCATCACAGCCACAATGGGTTTGGTCTACTTTTGAACATATTGATAATGTGCCAGACACTCAAGAAATAAAACAAGATGGAACCGTTGATGGAGATTTTACTTTCTATAATAATACCTGCGCAGAAACTAGCATTCCTTCAGGCTGTGCTGCAAAAAAAGTTAATGACCAATTGGTAACTAAAACTTCATGTGATACGAATGTATCACCCGCGTATTATTTAGATGGCACACCAAATTGTCCAGCGTATCCAATTCGAGTTAGTAGAGATTTTCCTATAATTAATACAAACGACAATCACGTTGCTTCAATTAATGATTCCGTTCATCAATTAATTTCACAAGCGAATCCTGATTCAGTATTTAAAAATTACGTGTTAGTGAATGTGCTGTGGTCATCAGCGGCAGTCAATGATAACAAACCTGAAGGTAATCCCCCAGTTACACCATTGTCCACAAGTGGTGAAACGCCATCTTTAACAAGCACTCCGGTTGCTAACACAATGTTAGAATCCTACGCTCAAGGATTCAGCTGTTTGTCATGCCATAAAAATGCATCCATTTCGAAAGAAGCAGGGGCTAACAAAAACTATGCAACGGATTATAGTTTTATATTTGGTGGCGCTCAAAAATCGCCTCATAAATAAACATTAATTAAAAAAACATTAATTAAATAAAAAAAGGCTAACTCACATTGTGAATTAGCCTTTTAATTTATATAAAATTCAAGTTATCGTTTTTAAAAAGCAATTATTTCACCTTAGAAATTGTACTCCTCCATATTCCTAAGCGAAAAGTACCTGCATTAAAATCATCTTCCTTATAAATTTTTTCAATCATTCCTGATGAAACAAACACATTGTTTTCACCTAATATATTAATCATGTCGGACTGACTAAGGCCTTTATTTTTAGCAATAGTTACAATTGTGACATTTTCAGCTATATCAAGTGCTAATTGTATATCTCTATTTTTTTCAATTTTATTTGTCACTAAACAACTATTAAAACCAGATCGAATGGATTCAGTAATGGCATAAATAGCTTGTTCTTCATCACCATTTTTAAAAATATATTTAACACCTTTTCTAATAGAATCACTAAGCGGGCTGGCGACATTCGATTCAGAATTTTTTTCTATTTCATTGATGAAATATTGTTCAGTATCCGATTGAGAAAACCCTTCTTTTTTTAATGCATATCCGTACAGCATATAATCCCATTGCATAAAACAATCAAATACCGCGATTCGTTTTTCTCTTGTTTCGTCTGAGACTGAACTTGTCGATGAGGGTGTCGATGAAGTCGTAGTAGCAGATTTTACAGAAGTCGATTTAGTGCTTGAAGTCGAACACGCAGTGGCAAGTAAACACATTATGGATACAGTTATAATTTTTTTCATCGGTCATTCCTATTTTAAAAAACACGTTATACAGACAAACACGCTCAAAATCAATTTTGAAAAATACATTAGTACGTATAATTTAATGTGTATTGTTGAAACTGGTGAGTATTGTCAGCTTACTGTCTAAATTATTTTAAATTATACATTTGACATACAAATCATGAATCAAAATATTAAAAGTAAATAGATTCAGAATACTCATTTGTCAGTTTTAATAAAATATTAGAAGTGAATAAAAAACCAAGCATCCTTACTTGGTTTTTGATTTTGATATTTATTTAGTTACATTATTCCAAGTAATATCTTTATTGGCAAAGCTATAACTAATACCGAATGAAATGCTGTCGATATAATAAATAGCATCTTCAAATTCAACAATATTTGGATCAAGACTTATTGACGTAAAACGATTAACTCGAGAATAAAAGCTGATTCTTGGTGCTAGAAAATAGTCAACTCTAAAAAAAGGGCCGCCAAGCATTTCAGGATTCGCAGTATCAGTATCATTACTATTCATTTGATATGAAACTGAAGTGCCTAACGAATAAACCAATCCCGTATCCGCCGCTGCATCATAACCAAAAGCATATTGAATAGACGTTCCAATGGTAACGTCCCCTGAATAATAATCACTTAATTTTGATGAATATTTGTATTTACCTAAATTCACCCCAAAAGAAAGTCCATCGGCTACTAAAAAAGAAGTAGATCCATAAAAGCTTGACGATTTATAATCTTCATTACTAGATAAATATCCGTATCCATCTAAAATAAAACCGCCTTTCTCATAATTTTCGCCAATGTTATCTGCCACAGATAACGTGCTGATTGCACTCAAACTTGCTATTAATAATAATTTTTTCATTTTAATTCCCAGTGTTGTATTGATATTTAATGTTAAAAACATCGGCTATTATAGTGATTTTTGATGATATCTCCATGCTTTCAATACCCGAATAGTGTTCTTGCGTTTAAATGAATTTTTTTACTAGATAGAAAGTAATTTTTCACTTAGACAGTCCTTAAATAGAATGCGTAAATTTAATTCAACAAACCCACTAACAAATCAGTTAAAATATCCAGCAATTACCTTTTTGAGCTTTAAATTTAATGACGTCGCCTACTACTCCATCAAATCCATCAAATCCATCAAATATTCCAACCAACTTTACCGACCTGGGTCTTATCGCCCCTCTTTTAGCACGCTTAAATGAATTGGAATACAACACTGCTACCCCCATTCAAGCTCAGGTGATTCCATGTATTTTGGCAGGAAAGGATTTAATTGCTGGTGCAAATACTGGCTCGGGTAAAACCGCCGCTTTTGCTTTGCCTATATTGCAAGCACTTAGCAAACAGTCTGCATCTGGTTTGCATGAAAAAGGCAATTTTGCAGCGGCGTTAATTTTGGTACCCACGCGTGAATTGGCTACTCAGGTGGCAAACAATATTCAATCTTATGCGGCACATTTTAATGGTCAGATTAAAACCAACGCGGTATTTGGTGGTGTATCGGTTAATAAACAAATGCTAACTTTGCGTGGAGGTTGCGATATTTTAGTGGCCACTCCTGGTCGATTGTTAGATTTAATTTCAAGTAACGCAATTAAATTAGATCATGTGCAAACATTAGTATTAGATGAAGCCGACAGAATGTTAAGCCTTGGTTTTACAGACGAGTTAAATGCGTTACTTGCCTTATTGCCTAAACAAAAACAAACGTTATTATTTTCAGCGACGTTTCCTGAAAAAGTACAAACCCTGACTCAATCTTTATTGATTAATCCTGTAGAAATTCAATTACAAGACAAAGATGCCAGCACATTAGTACAACGCGTGTTTACAGTGAATCAAGGTGAAAAAACCACAGTTTTGGCGCACTTAATTAAACAACATAATTTTAGACAGGCATTAATTTTTGTAAACGCAAAACATGGCTGTAATCATTTGGCTGATAAACTTGCAAAACGCGGTATTACCTCACAGGTATTTCATGGCGACAAAACACAAGGCGCGCGAACACAATTATTACAAGGATTTAAAAATGGCGACATTCAAGTATTAATTGCAACAGACATTGCCGCCCGTGGTTTAGATATTGAAAAGTTACCTGTTGTCATTAACTTTGATTTACCAAGAAGTCCTTTAGATTATATGCACCGCATTGGTCGAAGTGGTCGCGCAGGCGAAGTAGGTTTGGCTATTTCATTAATTGATCATGAAGATTATCATCACTTTAGAATCATCGAAAAGAAAAATAAATTCCGATTAGAGCGTGAACAAGTTGAAGGATTTGAGATTGATGAAGCATTAATAAATGTGTTAATCTCCCAAGCATCAAATGATACTAAAGCTACAAACAGGGACAGAAAGAAACAGTCTAAAAAAGAAAGTAATGACACACAAATTAATTCAGATGTTTGGGGTGCACGCTCAGATTCTTGAGTAGCCCTGAATAACTTTACCTTTGAGCATGGACGCTCATATTTTACAAACATACCAACTGGTATTAAATTTTATTAATCAATAACTTATACAAACATAGGAATTCAAATGAAAATCTTAACATCACTTATTTTACTACTTATCTCATCAAACTTTGCTCAAGCCAATGACCCATCTAATATCATTTTTAATGTCGGTGCAGGCGCCTCCCTATTAGATAAAGGCCACGCTAATGAAAATGAATATACTAGCACTGCATTTGCACTAGATCTAAAAGCATTTTTGAAAATTAATTATTTTAGAGTGGGATTAAACATTTTAGCAGGAGGTATGGCTTCAGAAAATATAGAACAAACGCCTACACCTACACACTCTTACTCGCATACTCTTTTAGGGCTTTCACTTGGGGGCACATACTCAATTAACCAAAAAATCACTTTCAATCTTGATTTAATAAAATCTACAACATCGTTAAGCAAAAGTGCAACAAATTGTGTCGACTGTGAACCTGAGTATTATGAACAAGACAAACTTGGACTTACCTTAAGCCCTAGTGTCGTGTATTTAACACCCAAAATTGCTGGACCAGATGCTCAGTGGGGTATTTATCTTCAGCAATACATCAATCTAGATACGGACTCAATTTTTGATATGGCCACAACAGTTGGCTTCGTATTTATACTTTAATTTGTGCCACTGTTTAGCACAACTGTTTAGCACAACTGTTTAGCAGATACTGTTTAGCACATACTCAAATTTTATCGCTACATAAATAGCTTATATCGTGCATTGCAAGAACATATTGCCGATCGAAACCTAAACAGCTACAGATTGTACTGAGTCGATTCAAATTTTAATAATGAAGAGCACAATGAAATACATAAACATCTCAATATTTATTTACACCACTGATATAAACATTACGTTGTAAAGAAAGTATTTTTTATAGATTTTAAAGTTATAAAAATTAACCACATTTATCTATACACAATCATTCATTTATTTTCTCCAATATTCATAAACCAACTATAAAATGAGAATTCTAACACTGTTAATTTGATTTCCAATTGCTACCATGCTGGCACCGTCAAATTTGGCGGCAATTACTTTTCTATGAGGATTCAAAGATGAAACTTTTTATTAAACCACTAATATCAATTTTTTTGGTAGGTTTTTCACTTAATGCATTATCAGCAGTTATATGGAGCGATTGGCTAGACCGTGACAACCAATCAGGAAATGGAGATTACGAGCTTAAACAATATTTTTCACAAAGCGCTATAGGCTGTAGCAACCCGATTGATATTCAAGCAAGAGAAGTGGAAAGTAAAACCAGTTCTGACATATTGTTAAAACCATTAATAATGTCACCAAACTATGGACTGGCTTGTATTAATTCTTGGACACCCAATACACAATGCTTGGATTGGGAAATTAGATTTGCTTGCGAATTTTGGGATTTAGATGAACAGCATTTAATTGGTGAATGGCAAAAAGATCTTTGGGGTGAAGTGAGTGAAGCAGGTTTATACGTTCCACTTTCTCACTCGCTTCAACCTGCAAGATATAGAGAAGCATTTAAATTATACGCAAACGGCACAGCTGAATTCAAAGTACTTGCATCAAATGACGCGCATTATTTTAGTGATGGGCAGTGGAATTTAAAAGGAGATATGCTGGAGATTTCCTATTGGATTAAATATAGAAATGTGACTAGTTATCATTTATATAGAGTAGTGAGCAAGCAAGGTTCTGCTTTAGAACTGGAATTTATTACTCAATATTATTAATTTTTTATTTGATGAAGACGCACCAAAGTTGGATACGATGTTGCGTCTTTTTAAACCTGATTAACTAATTTTGAAATGCTGACTTTCTACCTTAGTGACCTACCTTAGCGACCTACCTTAGTGACCTACCTTAGTGACCTACCTTAGCGACCTACCTTAGCGACCTACCTTAGCGGACAACACTAGCGATAGTCTAAACTAGCGTTTTAGTTAAATTAAATACATTTTCATCAAACTTCTGTGTCATGTTTTCAATTGCATCTATAATATCATGATGAACCAATTGATTAGACTGAATTCCCACACAACGCCCACCGGCTCCATCAATTAAAATCTCAACGGCAAACGCCCCCATTTTGCTTGCTAAAATTCTGTCGAATGCACAGGGTGAACCACCACGTTGTATGTGTCCTAAAATCGTTGCTCGTGTTTCTACACCTGTCTTTAATTCAATTCGTTTTGCTAAGGCTTTTACATCTGTTATGTTTTCAGTAATGGCAATGATGCCATGATTTCTTTTATTGGCTGAATTTAACTGAATCGCATTCAATAACTCTTCTTCATTAAATGTTTTTTCAGGTACGATTGTAAATTGCGCCCCACCTGCAATTGAAGATTGAATGGTAAGGTCTCCGCAATAACGCCCCATAATTTCAACAATGGAAATTCGATGATGGGATGAGCAGGTATCACGTAATCGATCCATGGCATCTAATACTGTATTAATTGCGGTATGAAAACCAAGGGTATAATCAGTTCCTGCTATATCATTATCTATAGTGCCTGGCAAACCAACACAGGCAACCCCCATTTGTGTCAGAGCTTTTGCTCCCATGTACGTTCCATCACCACCAATAACGACCAATGCATCTATTTTGTGTGTCTTTAAATTATCAATAGCGACATGGCGAACTGATTCTTGTTTGAAATCTGGAAAGCGCGCGGTTCCTAAAAATGTTCCACCTCGATTTATTATGTCAGACACATCCTCTTTGTGCAGGGCTATTATGCGATTTTGATGCAATCCTAAATACCCATCTTGTATGCCACACACTTCTAACCCTTTGTTTAATGCCATAAGCACTACTGCACGTATGGCTGCATTCATACCAGGTGCATCTCCTCCGCTGGTTAACACACCTATTTTTTTAATCATGTTAATTCCTGAAAATGTAAAAAACTGACTGCAAAATATCCATTTAATGACTAAAAATCAATGTTCTTAAATAGTTATTTTTTAAATAACATTTGTATGTGTCAACTTCTCTGAAAATGGAGTGTTTAAAAAAAAAGCCAATTTCATTTCTGAATTGACTTTTTATTGTAAACGGTGAAAATTATTCTTTTATTTAAAAGCGATAAGTGCCGATTCCAGGCAAATCGATAGAGCCTGTTTGTAACCCATTAACTTGAAAGTACCAATCTCTTATTGGTTTTAAATCAAATGAAATAGCTTTGGTTTCTAATGTAGCGCAATGATTACGCGAATATTGCAGCGCCCAATCTAATGATGTGTCATTTAATTCGAATTTATTAATCTCTAAAATATAATCATCTGACCCACATGCGCCATTGTGTTCAATTTCAATTGTTACGATATCTTCACTAAATGTGGCAGAGTTGACAGTGATTTTCTGATCTTTCACTACTGCAGTATCTATAAAAACAGCGGGTGCGTCGTTAGAAGATTCGACACTGTCGTCAAGCAACGGACATTCTTCTAGTCCAATAAAAATAGGATTTAATCCTGAGGTGTTCGCCTGACACAAGTTTGGATAGGTTTTATAAATCTGTGGTAAACACCCTTCGCAAGTAATGTCGTTTTCAATTCGAACACAAACTCGCGGGCCTTCATCATTACATGACTCCGCGCTAACAATCGGCTGACAGTTTACTTCTAATTCTGTATAGGGTGTACTGAATCTACCAGATTTATAAACTACATGGCACTTTTGCCCAGACTCTTTAAATATGCTCACATTATATGCACTAAATGCACTAAAATCGTGATCAAAAGAAACCAACTCATTGTCAGTCAAAACAAGTTTTTCGCCTGTTTCGTTTTCAATTAATACTAATTCTTCTTGCAAGCCTTTTACAGCAACATGCAACTGACAGCTCACAAAAAACAGCGCGCTTAAACAAAGGACTAAATAACGCATCAACATATGATCACCTATTAAAACCGATTATGGAACATTTATAACATGACAAATATTACGCACAATAGTGTCAAAATTAAACCAGTTTCATGTTAGATCGCGATGTTCGTTACAAAATAATTCTCAACATTACACTTGCTTCACAAATAGTTACTCGTGATAGACTACAGCAATCTCACAACCCAATAGGAATATTATGAATTACTTCGAAGACAACAGCTTGAGCACAGGTAATACACCGTTAGTTAAATTAAATAAACTGGCACCTGCTGGGAGCACGATTTTATTAAAAATCGAATCTCGCAACCCTGCAAACTCGGTGAAATGTCGAATTGGCGCTAACATGATTTTACAAGCTGAAAAAGATGGAATTTTAACTAAAGGCAAACAATTAGTAGAACCAACATCAGGTAACACAGGCATTGCATTAGCATTTGTTGCTGCTGCTAAAGGTTATCCATTAACCTTAACAATGCCTGCTTCAATGTCATTAGAACGTCGTAAAATTCTAAAAGCATTAGGTGCTAAGTTAGTGCTTACTGAGCCAGCAAAAGGCATGAAAGGCGCATTAGACAAAGCACAAGAAATTGCCGATGCCGATGACAGCTTTGTATTGTTGCAGCAGTTTTCAAACCCAGCCAACCCAGCCATTCACGAACAAACCACAGGTCCAGAAATTTGGAACGACACAGACGGTAAAGTGGATATCTTTATAGCTGGTGTGGGCACAGGCGGCACAATCTCTGGTGTCAGTCGTTATATCAAACACACTCAAGGCAAAAACATCCAAGCGATTGCGGTTGAGCCAAAAGATTCTGCAATTATTCAACAAGCAATGAACGGAGAGGCGATCACACCTGCACCTCATAAGATTCAAGGTATTGGCGCTAACTTCATTCCTGAAAACTTAGATTTGTCAGTAGTTGATCTAACAATGGGCATCGACAACGACGAAGCCATTGCGACTGCACGTGCATTAATGGAAAAAGAAGGTATTTTGGCGGGTATTTCGTCAGGTGCAGCCGTTGCAGCGGCTATTAAAGTAGCAAATGATCCTGCTAACAAAGACAAAGTAATTGTAGTGATCTTGCCAGACAGCGGTGAGCGTTACTTATCCACAATCTTGTTTGATGGTATGTTTACTGAATTAGAAATGGCTCAATAACCCCATATAAAGCAAGACCACACGCCCGTCATCTGATGGGCGTTTTTATTGGCAATATAAAAAATTGGCTATGTTTTAAATTGTTGTTGCAGCATTCAACACATTTTTTACAAACCCCGCAAAGCCATGATAAATAGTACAATACATGCAATATTCGAGTAAGATTTGCTATTGTTAAAAACCATTTAAAATCAAACAGTTACGGTTATAGCAACACAAATGTAAAACATAGCGCTTTACTCCTACTTTCCCACTTATACCAACTTTCGAGATCAACATGGCAAAAACCTACCAACAAAAAATGCAAAACATCAAACAAGCCATCGACAAACGCATTGAAAAAGCCAATATCGAAAAAGGCTTGGTTGTGTTAATAACGGGCGACGGAAAAGGCAAATCAACCTCAGCATTTGGCACAGCAGCAAGAGCAACCGGTCACGGACTAAACGTAAAAGTATGCCAGTTCATTAAAGGCACATGGGCTTGCGGCGAAAGAGACTTACTAGAAGCAGCGGGCGTTGAGTTTTCAGTTATGGCAACCGGCTTCACATGGGACACACAAAACAAAGAAACCGACAAACAAGCCTGTCAAAAAGTATGGCAATTTGCACTTAAAAACCTACAAAATTCAAACGTAGATATGGTGGTATTAGACGAGTTAACCTACATGCTCAACTTTGATTACATCGATCATAACGAAGCCTACCAAGCCATAAAAAACCGCCCAGAAAATCAACACATCGTCATAACAGGGCGTGGCGCAAACGAAGCGTTAATAGAACTTGCAGACACAGTAAGCGAAATCAAAAGCATCAAACACGCCTTTGATAACGGAGTAAAAGCCCAAGTCGGACTGGATTATTAATAAAATAGAATAAAAAATTAGCCGAGGGTCAGATCCATTTTTTAAACACCCAACCAAAACCTATCGCAAAATAGCCGAGGGTCAGATCCATTTTTTCAACAATCCATATTAATCAAAGGCTTTTAGAAAAAATGGATCCGACCCCAGGCTAAAACAACAAACTATAAACAACACACTTAAAACGACCGTTATTTTACAAAGAGGCGCCACATGCAAGCTGAAGATTTAAGATTATTTATACCCAGCCTAAACTTTCAAGAGTCGAGTCGGTTTTATGAAGCATTAGGATTTAACAAAACAGAAGTAAATGATGAGTTGGCGATTTTTGTAAATGGTGGGGTCACGTTTTTTCTGCAAAACCATTTCAATCAAGAATTTGCTCAAAATTTAATGATGCAGTTAATCGTAAAAGACATTCAAGCTGCCTTAAATACTATTCAACAAATCAAAGACATCACATTTAAGTTTGAACCCATTAAACAAGAGCACTGGGGAAAGGTAATTTATCTGTGGGGCCCTGCAGGTGAACTATGGCATATTACTGAGTTAAATTCATAACCATTTCACAAAAAATGATCACAGGTTACGATTAAAACACTGTGATCAAAAAAAGCGAATAACGAATATTATTTTGTCCAAGCGTACTTTTGAAACGGCGCATCAACGAGTGTTTTCACTAAATGATTCGTGTCATTACTGATCACTTTTTGCGACATTCCAAACACAATATTCAATAAATGACTCAACTCATAGCCCAGAGAAAATCCATGAAACATGATTGTCTTTAAAACAAGATTTAATAACTCATTTAAATACTCGTCAATTAACCCAACGCTAAATATTTTTCTTTTTATTCCACGCCTTGACTTAGTTTATTGCTTAAATGTGCTCAATACTAATAGCCAAACGACAGCTATATTCTCAGCCAAATTTCATTTCTAGAACGACATTTATTCCCCTAAAACCCATATCTAACTTCTAATGAATGGCCACGACTTACCAATGATTTTGAAAAACATGCAGTGCTTTTCTGCCGTTAATTCTTTACTGCAAATTTGCTAACGCCTCTCAATACCTCCCTAAATACCTCTCAATACTTCTCAATACTTCTCAATACTTATTTTTTATTTTCAACACAAACTATCGTTTTTAATCCTACACAATCATCTTTCAATAAAGCGGACTAATGAGTGCTCACCCAGAAATGATCGGATCTTTGAAATTGCCTATTTATTCACATCCAATTCAATCGAAATATAATGATGAACACCCAACTGCAATATCGCTGAAGTTATTACATTATTTAATAGGTGTCTTGTTGTAAATCAATAAAACGTTTAGGCATTAATAAATGCTGATTATAAATAGTTTTCTAAAAGACATTATAAAAGATAAACAAAATGATTATGGTTCAAACCTTGCAAACCTATTTACTATTGAGTTAAACAAACCATTGTTTAGAATTACTGCAAGCGAGTGTTTATATGTCTTCCAAACAGTTTGAAGCCTATTTATCCTTACCATTTGCCCCTTTGTTGATTATTGCAGCAACCATGTCTGCTGCATTTTTAATCATGTATTTAATCAAACGCATTATTTTAGGGCGTATTAGTTCGGCGATTATTCGCAGTCGTTTTGAATTAGATACATTATTAGTCAACTCATTGAACCGTCCTACTTATATTTTAATTCTAAGTGTCGAGTTTATAATCCTTAAACATTTATTGATTCACTTTGAATACGACTATATTCAGCTCAATCAATTTATCGACATTGCAATATTGTCGTTAATTGTTATTTGCATCGTTGTATTTATTAATGGTTTTTTAACGGGTTTAGTTAGCAGCTATGCAAAAAAATCTGAAACGTTACGCAGCAGCGAAACCATTGTTAAAGGTGTCACTCGCACAATTATTTTAAGTTTGGGTTTATTAGTTTTACTAGGCACTTTAGGAATTTCTGTCACGCCAATTATTGCCTCCCTTGGTATTACATCCCTTGCAGTGGCATTAGCCTTACAACCCACTTTAGAAAACTTTTTTTCAGGTGTACAGTTAGTGATTGATAAACCCATTCGTGTTGATGACTATATTGAACTTGATTCTGGTGAACAAGGTTTTGTCAAAAAAATTGGTTGGCGCTCAACATGGATTCAAATGCTTCCCAACAATACCGTGATTATCCCTAACAGTAATTTATGTAATGCAAAAATAATCAATTATTTTTATCCCGAAAAAGAATTATCAGTGCCCGTTGAAGTAGGCGTGCATTACGACAGCGATTTAGATCACGTAGAACAAGTCACATTAGAAGTAGCAAGATCCATTTTAATCAGCCACGAATACGGCGTAGACGAATACAACACCTTTATTTTATTTCACACTTTTGATAGTTCAAGCATTAATTTTACGGTGATGTTGCGGGCCAAAGAATATTTTAATCGTTTCTTTTTAAAATCGGCGTTTATAAAAGAATTACACAAACGCTACGCACAAGAAGGTATTGTGATTCCCTATCCTATTCGTGCTATTAATACCACTCAAGAATCTGCGCGGGATGAGGTGGCAAAAAGTAACTAATTTCTAAATTATTTATATTGAATTTTATTTTAAAAATTGATCTAAAACTGACACTGCTTTTGAATGTCGTTGACTATAATCATTAGAGTCCACTACTGTATATTTTAAATCAAAGAATTCTAAAATATATTGTAATTCATTATAAAATTTCTGCCTTTGTTGTTCAGTTTCTTTATACCTTGTACCATCGTTTATCCACTTTGTTTCTGGTGTGAGCAACAAGTATTGATCGGCTTTGTTGATGCTTTTAAAAATGCTAATTAATTCTATAGGAACAAAACCCAATAAAAATTGAGCCCACACAATCGTTTGAATAATATCCGTATCTTCAATAATAATATGACTACCACATAAACTGACTTCTTTTTGAATGGCTAGATGGCATTTTGCAATCTTAACAAAATCATTTTCATTCCAGTCAATTCCTTTTTTATAGAGAAAATCATAATCTCTTCCATATTCATTAACAAAACTTAAATTTTGAGTATTTGCCAAATAATGCGTAAGTGTGGTTTTTCCTGTACTTTGAGGACCAACAATACATACTCTTTTTTGATAATAAGACTTAACCGGTTTGGGAATATAATCCCAATAGTGCTTAGAATTATTTCTTATTTGTGTTGCGCTGATATCAATATGGTTACGATCAATATCTATAATACAGGGTTCAGCATTTAATATTGCGGCTAATTTAATGACGTATTTCTCACTGCCAAATACATCAGTTATATTTTCAAAAATGCGAGTATTAATTTCTTGTTTCCAAATATTCCAAAAATCAGAATCGTCTTTTGGCTCCTGAGGTATATCTTTATGCATATGGATAACAACAGAATTTTTAGGTGCCAATTGTCTCACCCAGCTAGCCCTTAATAATCCATTTATTTCTTCACAATCTCTTGTGCAAACTAATATATACAATTTATCTACAAGATTACTTGCTGTATCAAATAAAAATTTATGCCCGTTATGGCAAGGCATAAATTTCCCAAGCACGAATCCAATTTTAGATTGCATTTATTTTGATTCCATTAATAATTTTTTTCTCCATGTAAAAAATCCTATACTTGCCATAATCAAAAATACAAAATACAAAGCTGAAGTAGGATACAAACCTTTAATCGCAAATAATGCAATTGCCAACACATCTACAGTAATCCATAAATACCAATTTTCTATAAATCGTTTTGCTAATAATATTTGTGCAGTCACACTTAAGGCCGCTATTGCTGCATCCCAGTACACGTAAGATGCTTCAGTGTAAGCGTCTAACATTAAACTCCATATTAACCAACCCACAACAGTACACATTGCGTAAATTGAAATTAAACGATGATTTAATTTTTCAACAACAATTTCGCCTGCGTATTTATTTGATTGACGCCAATTATATAAACCATAAATTTGCATCACAAAAAAGAAGATCTGCAAAACAGAGTCACTATACAGCTGATAATCATAAAATATTTTACAATATAAAAGCACCATTACTAAACCAAATGGATAATTCCATATTGAACGCTTAATAATGAGCAATACATTAATAAATCCACAAATTACTGCAATTATTTCAATGGGCGTGTTTCCAATCATTTGCATTATAAAGTTGATCATTTTTTCCTCAATTGCTGAAGTTTCGCTCAAAATGAGCAATTTCTACATTTTCTTTTAATTGATAAACTTGAGCTAATCGCCCACCGGATTTTATTTTTTGATCAATGGTTTCAAACATATTTGAAGCTTCTATCCGTCTGATTAAACTTTTACGCTGAATCGTTTTTCCAATAATTATTTCGATCACAGATTTTAACTGACCGATTGTAAATAGCTCAGGTAGACAATAAACAGGCACCATTGAATATAATGCTTTTTGCTCTAAACGATCCCTTGCTGTTTTGATTATTAACTTATGATCAAAAGCAACTGGTAAACTATTCAATTCTTGAATATCAATCCATTGCACATCAGCTATTGTTTCTAAATAAGAGGACACGGATTGATGTGATGTGAGCGCATAAAATACAGCTGTGACACTGAACCCTCTAGGGTCACGATTCAATCCGCTAAATACTTCTAATTGTTCTAAATATGGCACAGAGATATTGGTTTTTTCTTTTAACTTTCTAAGGGCGGTCATCTCAATGCTGTCATCTAATTGAGTGTCAACAAATCCACCTGGCAATCCCCATCTGCCCTTATAAGGATCATTTGCTCGCTTCACCATTAATATCATTAGACGTTTTTCTTTAATTGTGAATAATACATTGTCCACGGTAAATAATGGATTGTCGAAAGCGTTAATGTCGTATGGTTGTGACATAAATTGTCCTATTAAGTGTCTTTATGACATCTTATTTAAGTAAGCGAGAATTACAAGCTGAATTTGCAATTAATTAGATATTTAAACGATTGCTTCCGATTTTTGAAACAACTTAAATAATTATAAGTTATTGAATTTAAAGTAATTTTTATTAATTTTAGTTATTCCATAAAATTATTTAGTGTCTTTTTGACACAAAGTTATTGCAAATCATGAAGACTTTGCTAGTATATATAGTGTCTTTAAGACATATTTTAAAAAGAAGGTGATAAACCCTATGCAAGTACAAGTAATTAATAAACAAGGTGTATCCAAAGCACTTAATGCAGACAGCTTCACTTTTTCAGGTGGGGAAGAGCACGTACGGTTCGAGCCTTGTGAATTGAATGATGTAGTTAAAGTTAAAATTTATGAGCGTCTAGTAAGCTCTGCAAATATAATACGCTTAATGATGGCAACAGATGCACTAAAAAGAATGTTTGGGGCGTGTATTTCAATTGAATTAGTGTGTCCTTATTTTCCTTATGCACGCCAAGATAGAGTCTGTGTAGAAGGCGAGGCATTAGCAGTATCGGTAATGGCCGACATTATAAACCGTTTAGATTTTGATCGAGTAACAATATGGGATGCACATAGCGATGTGACTGGCGCGTTAATTAATAATGTTAAAAACATTGCGCAAATTGATTTATTAAAAACCTGTAAACAATTATGCGAATTATTAAAAAATGGAAAATTAACCTTGGTTGCACCAGATGCTGGTGCGGCCAAAAAAACTGAAAAAATATCAGAGGCCTTTTCCAATATACCTGAAGTCATTCAAGCTCAGAAAAAAAGAGATTTAAAGACAGGCAAAATTATTAAAACTGAAATTTCAGATGATGTAACGGGAAAAGATATATTAATTTCTGACGACATTTGTGATGGAGGCAGAACGTTTATTGAATTAGCCAAAGTTTTAAAAGAACAAGGCGCAAACAAAATAACATTATTTGTAACCCATGGTATTTTTTCAAAAGGGTTGGATGTATTTGATGGATTGATTGATGAAATATACACAACTGATTCAATGCGTCCTAAAAATGAATTTATAAAAGAAAGTAAAATCAAATTAAATATTATAGAAATGTAGGAGATAAATTATGAAAATTAATAATGCAGCAAGTATGCAAAAAGACGTTTACAAAGAATTTCACGCTAGAGCGTATCACCCAGATGTAACAGAAGTATATGCAAATTTCACTTCACGTTCGGGTAAATTAAGTAACGTAGAAAACAACGATAAAGTCGTTTTTGTTGGATTACAATATTTTATAAAAAGTTATTTGATGCAAGAGTGGGATGAGTTTTTTAAATTAGAAAAATCCAAAGCCGTTGCAAACCATAAAAGAATTTTAAGTGCAATGTTAGGTTACCAAGTAAATGTCAGTTATTTAGAAGAGTTGCATGACTTGGGATATCTACCATTACGAATAAAAGCATTACCTGAAGGCAGCATGGTTCCGTACTTAGTACCACCGATCACCATTGTAAATACCAAAGCAGGATTTCAGTGGTTAACCAATATGATCGAAACAGTATTAAGCTGTGAAAACTGGCCAATACAAACCAGCGCTACTACCTCAGTTGCTTATTTAAAAGTGTTCAAAGAATTTGCAAAAAAAACAGGCATGCCAATGGATTTTGTGCCGTTCCAAGGTCATGATTTTAGCTTTCGTGGCATGTTTGGTAAACATGCAGCTGCATTAAGTGGTTTTGGACACTTAGCTTCTGGCTTAGTGGGCACCGATACAATTCCTGCTGTTTTATTTGCAGAAGAATACTACAACGCAAATGTTGATGAAGAATTAGTAGGCTGCTCAGTAGATGCAACCGAACACTCGGTGACTTGTTCTTGGATTATGGAAGGTGAAATAGAATTCTTTAAATACTTGATGAAAGAGCAATCACCTAAAGGTATTTTGAGTGTTGTTTCAGATACTTGGGATTTTTGGACATTAGTGACACAGTATTTACCTGAATTAAAAACTGACATCATGAATCGTGATGGCACTTTGGTCATTCGACCTGACTCTGGTGATCCTGTTTTAATTTTAACGGGTTATACATTCGATGAAAATTCAGAAAACGTGACCACTCAAGAACAAGCAAAAAATGCAGCCATTGCCAAACGTTTTGAAGCGTACCAATTTGAAGGTAAATATTACTCCACCAAAGATGGTTCAGAATTAATGCATTGTGAAGTGAAAGGTTTGATCGAATGTTTGTGGGATATTTTTGGCGGTACACAAACTGAAAAAGGTTTCAAATTATTAGATGATCACATCGGTGCAATTTATGGCGATGCCATCACCTTACCTCGTCAACGACAAATTTTACAACGTTTGATGGACAAAGGTTTCGCGTCAAAAGTGGTGTTAGGAATTGGTTCTTACAGCTACCAGTACGTGACTCGTGACACTCATGGTTCAGCTGTTAAAGCAACCAGTGTCGTTAAAAATGGTGAGCGTTTAGCAATTTTTAAAGATCCAAAAACAGACACCAAGAAAAAATCTGCAAAGGGATTGTTAAAAGTTGATCGCATCGATGGTGAGTTAGTGTTGATTGATGATGTAAGTGAAGCTCAAGAAAAAGAAGGGTTATTAGAAGTGGTTTTTGAAGACGGAAAATTGATAAAAGAAACGTCTTTAAGAGAGATTCGTGCAGTGATTGATGAGCAAATTTAAACAGGTAGATAACTAAATGTTAAAAGAAATTGCAATTTACATATTTTTTCTTTGGTTTTGTCAGCAAACATACCAATAACAACAAAATATCGATTGCAATTTCTCAACCCATTTTAGAAAAATTAATTTTAAATAAAAAGATGATTTACTTTTTCTTAAACAGAAAATTTATAAGGGAATTTCATGTATAAAATAATAATAGGAAACGAAGTTTTAATAAAAGTACAAAACTATAAAAATGAGTTGTGTGATAAAAATATTGAACCAGGCGATTTATTAAAAGAAAAAATAGGCAATTCTAATATTAATGATATATCCGTTAATGTGTTGTTAGAAAAAATAATACAAACTAAAAAAACCCAGATATATGCAGAGTCAGAAATTTATGGGAATGGTTCTGATTGGAATCATTCTGAATTATCAATTTTAGGTGATGTTTGTATTTCTGTGCCTGTTACTGTTTTTAATAATGGCGAACATATTCATCCAAAAAATCACAGCTCTGAATTTGATGCGACTCTTTTGTATATATCAGGTACGTTATTGCGAAATGATAATGATCAAATTCCTGCGGATTATAAAGAAATAGTAGTAATAGATCATATAAACGATGAATCTTTTTATCAATTATATGAACGGCGTTTATTGCCGATTTTAATATACATCAACCAATTGGCATCTAATAAAAATAGAAAAGCATTGATCACGATTCCAGGTTTAGGTTGCGGCCAATTTGCAGGTAAGTTTCAGGGTATTCTGGGTGAAATGTTAAAAGACACGCTTCATAATATTTTGAAAAAATATGTAATGAATTTACCTAATATACAAGCTGTTTATTTTGATCCCTTTAGTGAATGTGAAAATGAAAGATTTAAAATTGAGCATATTTCATATTTAGTTAGACCTTTATTACAAGGCAATCAAGAGAAAACACAATTGTGTTTACCTTCGGATTATGAAGATACATCAGGCGAATTTTCGAAATGTGATTTATATAGCTTAGTTGCATGGGACCATGTTTCGTGGCCTGGTAATGATTTTTATATTGGTTCAAGGCAAACAGATGATGGAGTAAAAGCTGCATCAACGGATTCTATGTATCAATTAACCGGTGTGATCGGACAATATAATCAGCATACATTTTGTTATGAACCACCGCATCCTTATCGAAATTGGAAAGCGGTTGTTGATTCTAACAATCTTAATTTAACACTGAAAAATAATTTATTGATAATAGATTAAATCAACTTTTTTAATTAGTTTCACAACCTAAAGCCACAACAACTTACACACCATCAACATCATTAGAATAAATAAAACACTGATATATATTTGACTTATAAAAGACTTCATATTTTTTTCCTCAATAAATGTTCCTCTAGTTTAGAAGCTTAATTTGAAATTAGTTCTGAGTAAGTACAAGCAAAACACTGAAAGGGCTACTGGTTCAAATATAATTGAAGTTTTTTTAAATCACATGGCATTTAATGTGATTTTCGACACCTAATTTATACAAAAGTGGAACAAACTATGACAGATGTAGAGATCGGATCCTAATTAAATTACGACATTAATTTCAGCCGTGGCGGTGTGTTATTGTCTTCTGTGGCGTTGGTGTTAGCACCTTTTAGCATTGTGAATTTAAATGCAAATATGCCTGTCGCTTTTATGGACAGCGCCATTGTTTTTATGATACTGGATATTTAATTGACCTTACCATTTCAATAGAGTACTTTTTAGCATCAATATTGAATTAAAATTATGGGGTGTAAAATGGAGTTAGGTGCATTTTCAATCAGCTTAGCCGTCAATGACATTGAAGTGTCAAAACTGTTTTATCAAAAAATGGGCTTTGAAATTGTAGGTGGTGATCAATCTCAAAATTGGTTAATACTTAAAAATGGCTCGCATAAAATTGGTTTGTTTCAGGGTATGTTTGAAGGGAATATCATGACATTCAATCCCGGCTGGGATCAAAATCGTCAAACACTAGAATCCTTTACTGATGTTAGAGAACTTTTAAAAATGTTTGAAGCGCAGGGGGTTAATATTTTACAAAAAGCCATTACTGGTGAAAGTGGGCCCTCGCATTTTTCAATTCAAGATCCCGATGGTAATGCAATTTTGATTGATCAGCATGTTTGATTTAACTATTGGTTAGTTTTGTTGCTGCAAAGCTTGTGATTCACATTTAACAAATCATTGCGGGTGATGGCTGCCTACAGAAACACCTCCACTAAACCACTATCACATTCAAAGTAGGTCGATTGCTGCGACACACTAATTTCTTTTTTTAACACACTCACAAAAAATAAAATTATTAACCAATTTACTCTGAGCCATTGGTCTCAGAAAAGATTATTTTCTACACTGTAGGCTCGGGATTCATTGTGAGGGTTTCAACAAATTTGGTTTTTTAAATGATTGAGTTAGTTTTTTTCCGAATGAATCCGGAACCTACAGAAAAGAATATTTTCAACACTGTAGGCTCGGGATTCATTCCGAGGGTTTCAACAAATTTGGTTTTTTAAATGATTGGGTTAGTTTTTTTCCGAATGAATCCGGAACTTACAGAAAAGATTATTTTCAACATTGTAGGCTCGGGATTCATTGTGAGGATTTTAAAAAATTGGTTTTTTAAATGATTGGGTTAGTTTTTTTCCGAATGAATCCGGAACCTACAGGTCGGGTTTATTGTGAGAATAAGCAATAGTGGGTGTCTGTTTTGAGTCTGTTTTGAGTCTGATTGAATTCCCTGCGTCTTCGATTTGAGCAATGCTCGATAATTGTAGCAATTCCCTCTGTATGATCTCTTTTTTAACAAATTAATTTGTTAAGGCATCATATTTTCTAAAATATGTGCCTTATTTATTTTTAGATGTCATTGATTTTTATTTAGTTGCATGTCCTTGTTGTTCGCTACACTGTAGGCTCGGGATTCATTCCGAGGGTTTTTACAATTTTTTTTTAAATGATCAGGATAGTTTTTTCGAATGAATCCGAAACCTACAAAAGCAAAAGTGCGTGTCGTTTTACCATTGAAAAATTAAATTAATTTGTTGCGGCTTTGCATATTAATCGCAGGGAACATCCCTTTAAACATTTGCGATTTTTTCTACCTTCGTCCTCGAGCATGACTCGAGGATCTTATATTTCATTAAATTTATTCTGCTGGTTTGAATTGCTGAAACCCATAAATCAAATACGCTTTACCTGCTCGACTAAACCCATTTGGATCTGGCCAGTTAGTACCAGTAATTAGATCATTGATGCCATCACCATTTACATCCCCTACATAATCTACGTTTTGTCCAAAATGATCATTTTCTTCTTCACCATTTATAATCAAACCTTCTTCAGCAGTCATTTCGAAAAGATTCATACTTGCAGGCCAAACTTGTTCTTTACCATACAATACGTACGCACGGCCTACTAAATCTATTGAATCTACAGAGCTTTGCTGTGCACCAATTAATACATCATCAATACCATCGCCATTAAAATCCCCCAGCCCTGTGACATCTCGACCAAAATAATCCCCAGCGCTTTGCCCAAGTAAAACCAATCCGTTAGTTCCATCTAAGCTTGAAAGATCTAGAGTGGCATCCCATGAGGCAGTTTTTCCAAATATGATATATGCACGACCAATTCTCTCTGAATTTTCTCCGCCGTAACCTATTAGTAAATCGCTCAAACCATCATTATTTATATCACTATTAGATAAACCATTACCTAACAAATCGAATGCAAGTTCACCAATAAAAGAAAAACCGTTTACTCCATTTAACTGAGTCAAATCGACAACACTTTCTTTTAAATTATCTTTACCAAATAACACAAAAACTTTACCTTTACTATCCTCAGAGGCTCTTGTTGAAAATATTACATCATTAAGCTCATCACCATTTAAATCACCTGCACTGCTCAACTCATATAAAAATACCCCATCTATTATTTGTGCATAATTACTTACAGCAACAGTATCTGCTAAGTCTATAATATCAGGCCATTCTTCATCTCGACCAAAGAAAAGGTAAGTTGTAAAGTCTACGGAGTACCCAAAATCATCGATACCGTCACCATTAATATCTCCTAAATTTGCTGTATATTGATCTATTTCTTCAGCTATCCCTTTTATTTGAAAACCCTTCTCTCCATTAACAGTACTCAAATCAAAACTCGCATCCCAATTACCTTGATGACCAAAAATCACATAAATATTTCCTGAATAATCAGAAATCAAAAAGTCATCTATTCCATCGTCGTTTATATCATTTAACTCTGAAACATTAACCCCTAGTCTATCACCTGCATTTAAACCCCTAATCTCAAATCCATTAACTCCATCTAACTCATCATCTATTGAGAAGTTTAAATTAGCTTTATTTTTTGTTGGAGAACCAAAAAAAACATAATTTAATCCTTTAAATATATCTCCATCTTCTGCATGTCCTGCTGCTGAAAACATATAATCATCAAACCCATCCTTATTAATATCGCCAAGTCCTGTTAGGAATTGACCTAATACAGAAATATCCCCTTCTCCCTCAACAACAAAACCATTATGCCCTTGTAATTGAGAGGCACTAATTTGATTAATACCCAGTTCAACTTGATCACAGCCATCCATTGAATCGCTGTCGGCATCATCACCATCACTGTCACTCCAACAATCTGCATCTGTAGGGTAATGATCGGAATTATCACCCACTCCATCTAAATCAGAATCAAGCCATTCACCCACTAAAAACGCAAACGCATCATCCCCATCCAACACACCATCATTATCATCATCAGTGTCATTTAAATCCGAAACGTAATCTTGATCATTATCAGTTGGCTTACTTAAGCCATCAAACGGGTCGGTGCCGTTATCGATTTCATCGGCATCGGTGTAACGGTCGTTATCGTCGTCTAAATCGGCATTATCGCCTATCCCATCTAGGTCGTTATCGAACCATTCGCTTGCATCACCTAAAAACAAATCCATTGAATCTGGATAGCCGTCGCCGTCTTCATCGGCAGGTACATCGGTTGCATCTAGCGGATCAAAACCCAAATCGGTTTCGATGCTATCTGAAATACCATCGCCATCTTTATCTAAATCTTGCACATCAGGAATACCATCGGCATCGGTATCAAGGGGAGTGCTGGTTGAATCTAGCGGATCAAACTCTAATTCGATTTCGATTAAATCGGAAATTCCATCGCCATCGTCGTCTAAATCGGCATTATCGCCTGTGCCATCGTTGTCAGTATCAAGCCATTCAAGCTTGTCTTTTGGAAACGCATCTTGGGAATTGATGATTCCGTCATTGTCATCGTCTTTGTCAGCGGAATCCGTACCACAGGATGAAAACGTACCCACCACAATAATCGCCGCCATCAGGCTGGTGGTTTTGAATCGTTGTTTGAATGAAGGCTTGTGAGTTGATGGTAAAATCAATGACATGTTGGATTCCTTTGATGGAGCGGTTTAGTTTGTTTTTTAATAGGTTTGTTTGGTGTTAATAGAGGCAGACAATAACAAAAAGCGATAGAGATTTCAGTTTGTTTTTTTATTGGATGTGATCATTGGGTTAGTTTTTTCCGAATGAATCCGGAACCTACATAAAAGATTATTTACAGCACTGTAGGCTCGGGATTCATTGTGAGGGTTTTTACTAATTTGGTTTTTTGAATGATTGGGTTAGTTTTTTTCCGAATGAATCCGGAACCTACAGGTTGATGTTTTTTTTCGGAATAAATCCCGAACTTACAGGATCAGAAAAAAAACCAAGACACACGGGGTATATCTTGTTTCCGAATGAATCCGGAACCTACAGGTTGATGTTTTTTTCGGAATAAATCCCGAACTTACAGGATCAGAAAAAAAAACCAAGACACACGGGGTATATCTTGGTTTTTTTATTTTTATTTTTATTCTAAAAACTACGACGGTAACGTCACATTCACTTCTAAAATACTGGTTAGGTCTTCTTGGCTGATGTCTACAACAACATCATCCATGTCTACGTCTACGTATTTTTTGATGACGTCTAGTATTTCTCGTTGCAACTGCGGTAAGTAACTAGGTTGCTTATCTTTGTTGCGTTGGTGTGCTACGACAATTTGCAGTCGCTCTTTTGCAATGTTTGCAGACGTATTTTCTTTTACTCGAAAACGGTCAAATATGCTCATTTTTTATTTACTCCTTATCCAAATACGCGGCTTAAGATGCCTTTTTTCGGGGCTTTTACAAAACGGAATTCTATATTCTCGCCTTCAAAGCGTCTGATGGCATCGGCATAGGCTTGTCCAGCATTGGATTTTGTATCCATGATCACTGGTGTGCCTTGGTTGGATGCGGTTAATACTGATGGAGATTCTGGAATCACCCCAACTAAAGGCACCGCTAAGATATCCACAATGTCTTCTACGGATAACATTTCGCCCTTTTCTACTCGGGCAGAATCGTAACGGGTAATTAATAGATGCTCTTTTACTCGAGAGCCGTTTTCGGCATGACGACTTTTAGATTGTAAAATACCTAAAATTCGATCGCTGTCGCGTACTGAGCTGACTTCTGGGTTGGTGACAACAATCGCTTCGTCGGCAAAGTATAATGCCATTTGCGCGCCATGCTCTATGCCTGCTGGGCTGTCACAAATAATATAATCAAAGGTTTTACTAAGCTCGTTTAAGATTTTTTCAACGCCTTCTTTAGTCAATGCGTCTTTATCTCGAGTTTGGGATGCGGGTAATATGTAAAGTTGTTCGCAACGCTTATCTTTGATCAATGCTTGATTTAAAGTCGCGTCACCTTGGATGACGTTTACAAAGTCAAATACCACTCGGCGCTCACAATCCATGATTAAATCTAAGTTACGCAAACCAATGTCAAAATCGATGACCACTGTTTTTTTGCCACTTAGTGCAAGCCCCATGCTGATTGCAGCGCTACTGGTTGTTTTACCTACGCCGCCTTTACCTGATGTCACTACGATGATTTTCGCCATGAAAATCTCCTATGTATGTTGTTAATTAATAAAAAATTCTTGTTTTCTTAATTTAAAAAAGCCAACGATTATGGTTTTTCATATTGTTTAAATCGCGTTTAATTCATCAATCTCTAAACGTTCTTCCTTGATATAAAACCGACAGGCTTTGCCCGATTGTGGAAGTTGTTCGTCCACCATATATTGCCCTTGAATAGATATCAATTCGGCATATTGATTTTGACAAATTATTTGTGTGTTTTCTCGCCCTTTAGCACCTGCAACCGCCCGACCTCTTAGTGCACCAAAGATGGTGATCGAGCCGTCTGCAATGACTTCTGCGCCTGCGCTGACGTTATTTAAAATAATCAAATTCTCGTTAGGGGCGTATATTTGTTGACCTGAACGCACTTGCTGGGTAATGACTTTAGTGCCTATGTCAGAATCTTGATAATCAATTTTTTTCTTTTTTTCGACTTTAGAGTGGTTTAAGCCTAATTCAACGATGATTTTTTTAATATTTGAATCTGTGCACTGAGCACCGATAG
Organism: Marinicellulosiphila megalodicopiae; assembly: GCF_045862395.1. Lineage (NCBI taxonomy): Bacteria > Pseudomonadati > Pseudomonadota > Gammaproteobacteria > Oceanospirillales > Marinicellulosiphila > Marinicellulosiphila megalodicopiae. The sequence continues at coordinate 304,260 of NZ_AP023087.1, read as the reverse complement.
GATTAATATTTTGTTGCTTTAGATAATCGATCACTTCCATTAGAGTTTGTTTTTGCAGGGTATTTTCTACTCGATTCAAATCTAACATAACCGGTGCGTTGGCTAATAAATTAGGGGTTTTCTCATTTAAGAATTCAATTTGTTCGGAAATATCCCGTATCGACAAGCTTTTGATTTCAAAAAGATAAATAGGCTGCATCGATGATTTTAAGTTAAAGGCTTGATTCATAAATAGTAAGGGTCTAAAAATATAAGATTGCTCTACTGTATATAGCTTATGGCGCTGATTCAATGATTGGTTTCTAGATTTTTTAAAATAATGTTTCAAGTCTCTATTAATGGGATATTTTTGGTTTTTAGGAGGCAACATTAACCAAAAGCTAGACAGTTCAGAGCAATAAATGATTTCTTTTGATTCTTGAGTCTTTTAAACTTCTCCCTCAAATATGCCCCTAAGGATAACAAGGAACCAACGTTGCCAACCAATCTTCGAATTGTGAAGTGATGAATGGACATAAAACATGTAAATCTGTTGAGCCCAAATCCGCTTACATTGATACGACAAGTGTATTTATTTATCGCTCTTGGGTAAATAATGCAATTACATTACACTGACGAACCGTATACTGAGCGCTGTACTTTTTATGATGAGGCAACCTCTAGAAGAACAAAAGAATTTGTGTATCGTGCGTAACAAACTACCCACCATGACAAACCCACCACCAATTTTATGTTCACCCTGTATTATTTTGACAATACTCCCAAGACCCTATAAAAGCATTAAGCCTCTATCAAACATCGATTGATGAAGCCATAAAGTGGACACAACAAAAATAGAATCTTGTTTCCAATATTTATTTAGTATCAACCAAGGAATAACGTTCAAAATTTTTAAATGAGCGTTATCAAAAAATTATGCCAAAACACGACATGACTAGACACGACATAGCCTTTTTACATACTGCCGAGGTACACATTTCTACTTTTCAATCTTTAGTTGAATCGTTAAATCACACTATTTCTGTGCGCCATGACGTTCAGCCCAATTTATTAAAAGAGGCAATTGAACACGGCCTTACTGAAAAATTAAAAAATGACGTTAACCGCACCATGCAATTAGCGGCTAATACAGGTGCGCAGGTTGTGGTTTGTACCTGCTCAACCATTGGTGGTATTGCAGAGTTAACCAAACAAACTGGTTCGTGTATTTCTATGCGTATTGATCGCGCCATGGCGGATTTATCTGTACAAACGTTTAATAATATTTTGGTAGTAGCGGCAGTTGAAAGTACGTTACAACCCACCCAAGCATTATTGAACGAATCACTAACAAGTGCGAATACACAGCCAAAAATCACGCTAAAACAGATACCCGATACATGGGAATATTTTTTAGCAGGTGATAAAAAAGAGTATTTAAATAGAATATTTGAATTTATTCAAAATGAAAAAGATGGATTTGATTGTGTAGTATTAGCTCAAGCGTCGATGGCGGATGCAGCATTAAGGTTTAAAGACAGTGATATTTGTGTATTGGCGAGCCCAGAATTAGGCGTTAAAAAAGCCATTGAATATTTGAACAAAAAAAGTGTTTAACCGTAATTTTCAATTGGATTTAAAAAGCTAACTCAATGTGTTATTGAGCTAGCAAAACTCACATAATTAATGCGACTCCATCTTTTTCTCATATTGATGCACAAGTATTGATCCGATTCGAATCATACCTAAAACAAATAATAGTGCTGAAAATTCATACAACATTCCAGGCTCCATTTTATGCTTAAACAATATGATTAGAATTTCACGAATTACAAAAACGATTGCCGCATCGACAATAAATGTCAGTCTAAGTTTGTGAGAACTAAAATATTCAATTAACGATCGGGATAATTCTATTAAAATATAAAGAGTTAACACGTCGGTAATAATATCTATGTAGTGACCCGTGATGCCTTCAAGTTTGATCAAATCCCAAACTGAAAAAAATAGCTGAAACGTACCTAAAGCAATGCTTATAATAATAACAACCAAAATAATTGAAAAAACCACGTCTATTACTGAGTCGAATATATTTTTGACTTTTTCTTTTAAGCTCATGTTTACTGCCTTTTAATAATGTTGTTGGATTCTAGCATGTCACAAAAAATACATGGCATCTAAGTTATGTTTCGATAAACATCACACCCTTTGCTCATCTAAATACTGCTTCATTTTTTTTAAATTCTCACAAAAGGATTCGATTTGATTTGGATCGATCACTCCAAATGCGCCAAACATAAATGGACCTGTTAACTGCCTTGCTTCATTGAGCTTATCAAGCCCTACTGGTGTTATGCTCAACCATTTTATTCGTGCATCATCGTTGTCTTGTTTTTTTTCTAGACAGTTAATGCTCACAAGAGCATTCACCGATTTAGTGACAAATACAAGACAGGAATCATAGTATCTTTTGCAATGAGCACACCAAACACTCAGCAATGGAAGAGCGGCAAAAGACCAGTTTTTAAGAATAACAAAAGATGGATCTGAAATTTGGCTTGAGGTCAGTTGCAACCCAATTTTTGATCTATTAAGTAAATTATATAAAGTGCTGAAATTTACCACCAACATTACAGCCACAGTATTAAAAGCTAAACAAACCGAAGAGGTATCCATACAAGCCTCCATAGAAACCGCAACTCAACATCAAAAATTGACAAAGTAGTAAAACGCAACCAAGAAATGGCCGTCACAGCCACAGCATCAATCAATCATTCAAGTGATAACGCTTCCAGTTAAAGGGGATATGTTCATTCTAGAAACACGGCGAACTGTATTAAAAATAAACAAAAGCACAGGCGCCTTTATAATGGCTTTGAGGGTTTAAGGTTTAAGGTTTAAGGTTTATCATTAACTCATTAAACCCACTGAAAATGTGGGTTGCACTGCTGTCATACAACGCTTAACCACGTCCAATTATAACTCGACATTGTTTTAGATTTTACCCATAACAAAACTAACAGCCCAATAAATTACCATATAATCAAAAAACAGATTTTGATATTAATCATTGTCTATGAAATAAAGGCTAGTACAATAGGGACTTTATGGATTTTATGTACTTTAACTATGTCTATTATATTTACACTTAAAAATTATCATTGGATTAAGGTATTTTTTACACATCACAATTATTTAAATATTTTATTTTTATGTGCGGGAATTTTGATTTCTTGTATTCATTTAAATGTATTTTATTACAGCTACGACACACCTAAGTGGCTAATTTTTGATCTTGTTACTAGCTTTTGTATTATTTATTTTTTTAAAAACAAACAAACCATCATTTTTTCATACTTTGGCGTCGTGGTTTTATTATTCATTTATTATATGTTGGCCAGTATCATTTGGGCTGCAAATAAAACGGCTGCAATTGAATTGTCGTTACGATTTATCAACGCTGTATTATTCATCTACTTTTTAATTAATCACTTTGACAAAGACAAATTACAAACTATTTTCTTGAATACTTGTTTTTTATCAGCTCTTGCATTTTCAATACTATTTTATTTCGAACGCTATGTGCTTGGTCACACCAATTATAATGTGGGAAATTATTCTCCTATAGGTTTTATGAATAACGCAGGTGCTGTTTTTAATGTATGGATTCCTGCTTTAATATTAAATTCAATTAAACAGTTTCAACGTAAAAATACTTTTTTATTAATCACGGTAATTATAACTACCATTGCTATTGTCAGCATATTAATGGAAGCAGCGACACGTGGCACTATTATTGGCTTAACCATTTTTGAGATCATTGTTTTTTTTATGGTATTTCGAAAAAATAAAAAGCGAGCTTTTTTATATATTACGATCACATCCTTACTTTTAACTGGCATGGTGACGTACAAACTGTCAGACGCATTACAAAGTGGTCGATTAGAAGGTAAGTTTCTTGCACTTTCAACAAATTTAGCAGCAGCTAGTGACAAACGAATTCAACTCTATAAAAATACCTGGGAAATGACATTAGATAATCCAATGGGCGTTGGCATTAATAATTTTGAATTTAACCACCCTAAATACGGAAAACCCGGTACAGAATTTTCTTCACCTTATATAAATGAAAATCAAATATTAACCACGCCACATAATTTAGTTTTAAAAATTTACAGTGAATTAGGATTACTATTTGGCAGTGTTTTTGTCTTGATTTTACTGTATCTACTTATAACTGCATTTATTAACGCACTAAAGGGTTGTTTCATAGACAAATGGTTATTTGTTGCTCTAGGGGCGACGCTATTTCATTCTATGTTAAGTGCTGTTTTAATTACCCCTGTTAGCTTATTCTTTTCATGCTTTTTAATTGGATTAATAATCATACGAATCGATTACCCTATAATTCAATTAAGCATCACAACAATTAATATTCCTAAAAGCGTTAAAGGATTATATTTAATCACGCCATTTATTTTTATAGCATTAATGTACGCCAGTTACTTAAGTTTTACTGGCTATAAACAAGACAACTACGAAAAAATGAAACAAGCCATCCTTATTAATCCTTATCATTCTCGCACCCTTTACAATCTCTCTTTTTACGAAATTGGTGCAAATCGAGATACGACACAGTCACTTTTTTATATTGATCAATTTTTAAAAAGCTACCCTTATCATATTTCAGGCTTACAAATAAAAGCCGAACGCCACTACCAACTTAAAGAATACCGCCTCGCAACGCAAACCATCGATCATCTATTACATTTTTACCCTAGTTATCAAACCGCTAACAGGTTAAAATTACAAATTAATAGTAAAGTTATTAACGAAAGTTCAAAGGAACAACAATGAAATTTAATCAATTTGTCAAATATTCACTTTTTAGCATAACCAGTGCTGTGTCAGGCTCTGTTTTTGCAGCCAATATTCCTGAAATTTTAGACAGCTGTGAAACTGAAATTTTTCTAAGTGACAGCAATCCAATTAGTAATATTAATAGTCAATTCACCGCTTCATGCGAGTCTATTAATTATAATAATTACAGTGACCCATACAACCCTTCCCCTTTAAATGCGAAATATTATTCAATCGAAATGGATAGAGATGCTGACATTAAATTTGAATTATCTGGTTACAACACTCGCTATTATTTAAATGAAGGAAATGGTTTTTCTGGCGATCGCATCAATTTAATTGATCGTGGTAATTATGATATCACTCACTTAAACGCTGGAATTTATACTTTAGAATTAATCAATCAAGATATTCGTTCATTTATATTTTCAATACAATTAAATGATTTAAATGATGATACCTGCGTTAAACCCATTGAACTGGATCAATTAATTCAAGATGGCTGGAATATTAATTGCGATTCAAGCAATCGAAACTATTCCGACCCTTATTCGCCGTCTCATTATGATACTAACAAAGCCAAATTTTTTACTTTTACTATCAATGAAAACAAAGATTTAAATTTTGAAATCACAAGTGAAGTAGATGTTTATACTTATTTATTAGATGGCGACGATGAATTTGCCTCCGCTTTATCAAGCACCAGCCTAAATGAATTTGCAAAATCATTATCCGCAGGCACTTATACATTAGAAGTCACGACAATCAACCAATACGATCCTGGTACATTTTCAGTATTAATTTCTGATGTCACCTCTGACTCAGCTTGTTCAACTGATTTAGTATTTAATACACCAATCACCTCAACGTTTAATCAAAATTGCGCTATTCAAAGTTGGAATAGTGGTATGAACGATCCTTACTCGGGAATCAATCCTGAACGTGCAGCTTATTACGACTTCACACTTACTGAAGATAGTGATTTAACATTTTCTATACCCAATGCCAATTCAAATAAAATAGTATTATCCGTTTACCAAGATGATAATTTTTATCAAACTATTGCAAGCAATGGATCACACAGCATCTTTAGCCGCATCTCTACTAATTTCACCAAATTTTTAACAGCGGGTGATTATACAGTTGAAATCACTAAACAAAACCAACTTGCCATTGGGAATTTTGCATTTCAAGTAAATAAAGCTGAAGGCGTAAGTTGTGAAAATGAATTTGAATTAAACTATCAAACAAGCGATCTTTTAAACGAGCGCTGTTACTCTATGTTTAGAGAAGGCGACAACCAAGACCCTTACGGCGCACAAACAGGTGATTACTATGCAAAACGTTTTAGCTTTTCAGTAGATCAACCGACCTCAATTAATATCAATCAAACAAATTCATCAGACTCGGCAAGTTTATATTTAAGCAGAAACATAAATGCCGATAAAAATATTGTCATTCACTCAAGTGTGCAAGAAAACAAAGATTATTACTCAAACACAAGCAGAACCAAATCATTACAACATTGTATTACTGCTGGCGATTATTTAATTGAAGCCACCACTTTCTACCCTGAGCAAATAGATTCATTTAGTGTTAATTTCAGTAAAACTTCTGAAGCAAACGTATGCCACTATACGCTACCTTTAAACTCAACTTTAACTACTTCATTCAATACAATGTGTGAATCTGAATTTAAAAACAGACAGTATATTTATGTTGACCCTTACAGCAACTCAAACCAAGACAACACAAAGTATTTCTATGCGAAACAATTTTCATTTTATGTTGATCAAGAACAAGAAATATTTTTTAAAGCTAGCGCTAATAACTTTGAACTTGACTTAGTTTTATCAAAAATAAAAGACAATCATAAATTTGAAATTCTCAGTGAGCAACCAGCGTACTCATTAGATGGAAATAGTTTTTCAATCATTTTAAGTGAAGGTTTTTATCAATTAGAACTTTCTAGCTACTCTGCTGTTTTTGCAAACTCAGTACTTCCTGAGTTCAATATTTCCATTGCAAATGGTGCGACAATTGAAAATGATTTCACTTCATGTTCTGCAAATAATATTTATTATTTCCAAAATACTCAAATTAAAGTAACAGAAGGAGAAAGCGTAGACATCATTCTTAATAGATCGGATGCAACCAATTCTGAGATATTGCCAATTAACATCACTAAAGGAAATACAATCACTAGTAGTGATTATTCTGTAGATAGTAATATTTATATTTTTGCTAGAAATGAATTATCGAAAAAAATCAGACTGACTGCTCATTTTGATTTTGAATCAGAACAAAATGAAATAATCACAATAGCATTAAGTACAGGCGAAACCATTGAAGTCACTATAATTAACATTGATCCTTCAACAGAAACAGAAACAGAAACAGGAACAGAAACAGAAACAGAAACAGAAACAGAAACAGAAACAGGAACGAATTCTCTGACAACAACCCAAACAGATATAATGATTGATACTGATATAAATTCTGGAACTCAGACTGCAACTAATACCAAATCTGAAACATTGACGACAACTGATTCAAATACACAAACCAGTACCACTATTGAGTCTGAGATCAATCACAACCCCGAAAACAATTCACCAGCTAACGATAAAGAAAAAACATTATTAGGGTCTATTCCATTGCCTTATATAATTTCATCGTTGTTATTAGTACTTATGATTAGAAGAAAAAAAGTATAATTTAATGCGATATTTTTAAGAATTCACTTTAAATATAAACAACCAGTTTCATTAGAAATTGGTTGTTTAATTCCTTTTACTAACATTTCACCCTCTAAAACTTTCCTTTAATATTTCAAATCTTCAACATATAAATGATAAAGCTTAGGCTCCATCAAAGAATTCACCGGTGCATCTAATTTTGCTAAATCCTTAGTAAATATTTGCGCACCAATCATACTTTCCCCAGTAATTGATCTTGTAGGTACATCAATTGTAAATTCTTTTGGAATCTCTGACTGCCTTGCCATATTAAACCCCCATATTCCAAATGATGGCAAAGACGTGTGATAGCTCATTGTATTTTCGAAAACATAATCCAATGTTTTTTCAATACTCCAATACACGTTACGCGTAAAAAATGGCGAAGAGCTTTGACTAACTAAAATTCCCTCTGGTGTCATTCGGCGTTTGATCATGGTATAAAATTCTTTTGAGTAAAGTTTATTTAAAGCTTCATTATGCGGGTCAGGCATATCAATGATCACGCGGTCATATAATATCCCTGGCTGGTTTATAAATGTAAATGCATCTTGACTATAAGATGTTAAACGACCTGAGTGTAAACTTTTTTGATTGAGACGGTTTAACACAGGAAGCTCACTTGAAATTCTGATCATTTCTGCATCAATATCAACTAAATGAATCAGTTTAACATCATCGTATTTTAAAACTTCTCTTGCGGCTAAACCGTCACCACCTCCTAAAATTAAAACGTTTTCACGAGAACCGTCAATAGATAAAACAGGATGTACTAAAAATTCATGGTAACGAAATTCATCTCTTGATGAAAATTGAATATTACCATCAATGTACAATCGTTGCTCTCTGGTTGTCACAGATCTTGTAACTACTAATTTTTGATATTTAGTTTGCTCTGAATACACCACTTGATCAAAGTATAAATGTTTTTCTGCGTATCGTGTTATGTAACCGCCATATAATACAAATAACATCAAAGCTGCTAAAATTAAAAAACAAGATATCAATAAAAGCTTAAACTGTTTCAAATAATGTCTAAATACAACCACATTAATAATTGCAATAAAGATATTTATTAAACCGATGGCAAAGGAGGATTGCACCAAACCCAAGGTGGGTAGCAATATCAATGGAAACGAAACCGAACCTATTAAAGCACCAATATAATCGAGGGACATCACATTAGCGATGGAATCTTTAATTTTTGCACGCTGTGATAATAGTGCAGTTAAAATAGGTATCTCCATTCCTACCAATGCCCCAATGGACAATATCAAGCCATACATAACGGTTTCATAAAGCACTCTAGCAAATGGAAAGGTCATAAATAATAATAAACTACAAACGCCACCAATTAGTGCAATTAAAATTTCAACAATAATAAAATTACGTACAAAATTATCATCAAAATATTTTGAAGCTAATGAGCCTAAGCCCATAGCAAACATAAAAAAACCAATGGTTAATGAAAATTGATAAACGCTGTTGCCTAATAAATAACTAGAAACTGTACCAATAATTAATTCATAAACTATGCCGCATAAAGCGACAATTAAAATAGAAACAAGTAAAACACTAATTTGTTTACTCGTAAGAGTGTGTTGTTCAGTTGTCATGAGATTCACTGCGATGATATGTAAAAAGAACTCTGCACAGAAAAGCGCAGAGAGAGATGCAAATACAGTTAACGACTTATGCTTGATTCATCAGATAAGTCGTTACGTTTTATTTACCTTTAGAATGACTACCCGATCCTGCACGCGCTTTTGCATTTGCTTGTGAAGATGTAATTTTTTGCTTATTAGCAACACCTGCTGGATTACCAAATTTGCTTTGACGATTTAAAATACTACCTAATAAAAATCCTGCCAATAACCCTGTTCCACTAAAGTGATGATCATTTACGGCACCACTTCGACTTGAAGCAATCACTCGACTGTTTTCGCCATCAATTTCAATTAAGAATAATGCGTCCTCACCTTCACTAAGTTCGCCATTACTATCTTTATCATCAAATGCAAGAAACGATGCGTCGGTTCTCATTTCAACTCCAATATTGCCTTCAAAAATTGCTGGTACTTTTGAATTATAATTCGTTTGCAATTCAGACGAAAAACCTAAAAGCGCGTCAGATTCTTCTTGGGTTCCACTTGCTTCAATTTGGTCTTGATAAGAATAAATTGTATCAACAGTCACATCTAAAACCGCATTTAAATCAATTTCTTGATCGCTATAGCCATCTGATTCGCCGTTAAATATTACAATACCGCCAATCACTGCTGCAATTGCGCCGTATTTAATAAGAGGGTTCATGGTGTTTCCTTTAGTGTTAAATTATTTATGTTTGAGGCAGATCATAAACGAAATGATATTCGTGAATGCCTTTTTCGTAGTAATCCTGTAGCTGTCCTACGTATTTAAATCCTGCCCCTTTTAATGGGGGATGTATTAAAGGTAAATTAGAAGGAAAAGTCAAAAAAACTTTTCGACCACCTCGATTAAGCACGTTTTCAAATCCAACCTGCAAATCTAACACTGTAAAATTTCCTTTTCCAAAGAGTGTCTTCTTTTTTACATCCCATTCAAAAGTATACGATCCTTCAGTTTCAGCTATTTCGATCACACTTATAAAATGAATGGCGGGTTTTTCTTCTGTAATTTCCACCTCTTCATTATCGTCTTCAATCAAACTCAACCCAAGAATAAACTGGCTTTCATTTACATCATAAAAATCAACATTTTTTACTTCTAATTTGAATCCAACGGATTTATATAAATATTCTGCTGATTCATAAATTGCACCATCTTCAGGATCACAATAATCGGACACTTTAACAAAGACTTTTCGCACATTCATTTCGCGCATGACTAATATTAAGTCTTGTAGCATTTTTTTTCCAAGCCCTTGACGCCGATAATCACAATCCACATAAGTCCAAGACAACCACGCTGCATTATCGGCAGCAGGAATCAATCTAAAACCAGAGACACCTACAACCTTTTCATCCACTTCAATGACGTATTGATTATCAAACCCGCTTTCGTGAAAGTCTTCTTCAGCCTCCTTACCATCATCTTCGTCAAAGTCGGTAATAAATTTAACAACCTGTGGTAAGTCACTCATGTTCATTGTGCGGAATTGATACATTTTAAGGTTTCTTTAATTGATTAATGAATAATGAAAATAATCCAATTATTATACCTGATATTAAACCAGAAACATGCGCATAATTTGCCAACTTACCAATCCAACCTGTAAACCCTATTGGAATCAAAACAAGCAAAACCATGGCAATACTGTTGTCGATATAATAACTAGACTTAAAATATTGTGTGATCCAAATAAAACCAAGCAGAGCATAAACAACACCAGACATTCCGCCAAAATTTGGCCCAACCACAATCCATTGTACACAATTACTTATTACAGCCGTCGCCATTACAAATGCAATAAACTGCATTTTTGAATGTTTTTCAAGCTGTGCACCTAGCAACCAGAATAAATACAAATTAGTCATTAAATGCAAAAGTGTGTAGTGGATAAACGACGGGGTAATGACTGTCCAAAATTTAGAAATCAGCTCACCTTTATTAGCAGGCATAAAAAAAACATGCATACTTTGAATGCTAGTCAACTCAAGAGTGATCAATAATAGAATGTTAATGAATATGAAACCCCAGATAACGGGGAACAATTGGATATTCTTAAAAAGTGAGTGGATATTTAATGACATGTTAAATTCTAGAGGAAGCACGAAACGCAAATATTAACACAACACAATAAACACAACACAACACAATAAACACAACACAATAGTCGCATGTTAAATACCTCGCCTGCATGTACTCCAGGCGAGATGAGCCGTTTAATACAGCAATTGATTACCCTACATTCACAAAATCAATTCGCTGTTCTTCAATTTTCTCAATTTCGTTATTGCGCAACTTTCCTCTGTGTACAATTGATTTCACGCCTTCTATTTTTAACAAAGGAGGTTTCACAATGGTTTCTAATGACAACATTGAGCAAGGACAATTTGCACAGCTTCCTATAAATCGAACGGACACTTCACCTTCTACTGCATCAAACCCAAGATAGTCTATTTTACCTCCGTCATTTTCAAGCACGGGACCAATAAATTTATCAATTACTTTAATAATTTTTTGTTCAGCACTTAAACTGGTATCTTCGGTGATCACTTCAATACTGTGGCCTAACAACTCACTTGGTATTTCCAACAGCAAATCTGGTGATTGTGCCTGTTGATGCAAAACGTTGATTACTTTTTGATCGCGTGCTTCATCTAAAATATTTAATGACACTAATGCGTTGGTTAATTCCAACCCAACTTGAGATTTGATCAAATGCTCGCGAAATGCTTTTTTATTAGCAGGAGCAAAAGATAATTTTTCTTTAAATTCTTGCCATGGGAAAACTTGGGCTTCATATACAGAAAAATTTTCATCCCCTTTATATACATATTCTAAAATCAATTCTTCTAATACATCAAAAAAGTGACGATGCTCCACATCTGTTGCCGCTTGTTTTTTTGCAATGACCTGTCCACGCAATCGATTTAATTCTTTATCGTTTGGCAAAATTCCCGTATGCACATCGACTTTGCATGATTGATTGGTTTTAGTGTTAATCACCATAATGCTATTACCACCAATGGCGCGACAATGTATTAACCTTCCCAAATGTAAATCAGCAGGCGAGACACCCATTAAATAAGCAGGCACGTCACCAGCACAAGGAATAGCAATACCACTTACAATTGAAATATCATCCATTGGCACAGGATTATTTTTCCCAAACAATTGATCGCATGCACGCTTAATAGCAACGTATAACTGAACCCCTACCACTTCTTCTTTCAATTCTAAAACGGCACTATTATGAGCTTCAAATAATGTTTTAATATGCTTGTCACCTTTTTGATCAAGCATAATCATATCGCCTACGGTTTCTGACAATAAAGGCAACAAGGCATTACTGTAATCAAGCTTGCGTAAAATCGGCATTAAAATACTGTAAAAATGATGTTGTTGTTCAAACGTTAATTGATGCAACATTTTGGCTGCTTGTTTTTTATAATCTTGATTATTCATAAACTGCTGGACAAATCCTGCAATCACCGCTACAGCTTCAGCAATTTGCATGTCTTGTTCTGTTTTAGGTAATTGCAGTTGCGACCAGCTCAACCAATCATCATGATTATCGGGTGTGCGCAAAAATAATTTTAATAATGCAAAAGTTGGGTATTTCTGTTGTATGTGTGCAAACAATCTTGCACAACTTTGACTAAATACCTCAACATCTGCACCTTGCCAAATTTTGCTTTCTGCTTGTGTAGCTGCTGTGATACGAATTGGGGTGCGCTTAATAAAACTTTGATTCGTATTAGCATCGGCCTCCATATAACTGGTTAATCGATTTATTTCACCTGGCACAAAATCTAAAAATGGAAATTGATCTTCAATTAATTCATTAATAGATGCATGACAAAAAACAAATCCATGTTGAGAACAAATTCGAATCAATTGGCCTTGCACAATATGCATTTTTGTTGCGTAACTTGGTGAAATTTCTAACCAATACTGATCGTCATCTTTACCTGTAATAGGTAAAGTTTTTACGCCTGAATTATACCGCGCAATATAATGTTTTAAGTTTAATCCTGGACGACCTCGCCCTGTAATCAAACTTCTTAATCGATCATCTTGTTTTACAATTAAGTTTTTAATTAAATGCTCAGGTGGCGTCACTACTTTTGCCAAGCCTTTTTGCTCAAGCATTAAACTTGGAAAAATTGGGTTAGTTTTTTGCGATGATGATTGTTCAATTTTTTGTTGGTATCGACTATTTCCTTGCCACTGTACTCCGTGACCTGCTGCATGAATCATAGATTGATGACTGATATCGCAACCTTTCTCATCTACTAATTGATTATAAACCTCCAAATTTTTGGACGTTTTTACTACTTGATCAAATACTTTATCAGGCATCACATTACCATTTTGATCTAAGTATTTTGCAAAGGTGTCATGGACAATTTTTGCATCTAATTTATTTAATTTAGCTGTGTCTTCGTTTTGTAAACGCTGAGCGATTTTTAATGCAAGCCTTGCCAAAATTTGTTCATCGTGCCACGCATTTTCTGGTGCTTGGGTTAAATTTTGTTGTAATTGCAAAGTACGATCGCCACGTTGAATCGTTCCTGTGCGCTCGCTATAAGTTAATGATGGAAAAACCACATCGGCATATTCTTCAACGCCTTGCGCCATAAAACAATCAATCACAATATTAAAGCTTCGACCTAATCTGCGCAGCCAATGTCCGAGTCTTGGCATATTTTTAGTAAATTGTGTACCAATAAAAATAAAGCAATATAACAAATCATCATTAGCCATTTGATTAACAGCAGTACCTAATCGGTTGGGAATATTCTCTAATGGAATATTTAATTCATCGGCTAATTTTTGTCGATGCTCATCGTTTAATGGATTTAAGTTAAAGACTAATTTTTTTGAATTAAATCCTAGCATTAATTCACTTGGCGCATTGGACTGCCCTGCAATTCGCACAGATCCAGCACCTTCTCTACCAACATTTCCCGTTAACAATAAAATATTTAAATTAGTTGAAAATCCATAAGACCCAGTACTCTGATTAATGCCCATACTAGAAACAATGGCTATTTTTTTACGATAACCTTCTGAATTGGGTTTTGCGATGGTTTGTGCATATTCTAAGATGGTTTGTTTGATTTGTTGCGGGGTTTGATTTTCTAGACAGATGTTTTTAGCGACATTATCTAATTGACAATCGTCTTGCATAATACGAGATTTAAATTCAGCAAAACTTACTGAGTCAATATGCTGATCAATATACGTTTGATCCTGCCAATTATTTTCTAAAATAATACGACACACCGCCAAGTTAAATAAAATATCCGCACCTTGCTCAAACTGAATATGCTCCCCTTTTGGCTCCAAACATATATCAACCGCACTATCACTTTTAACAGGATCAATCACATATTTAATAGCATTCGTATTTCGTTTTATTTTTTCAAATGCTTGCGGGAAAGTAATTTTAGCGTTGGTGCCATGTAAAATAATCACATCACTTTTCTCAAGTTCAGCAAATTGTTTTTGAGTAAAAGCCGCTTCGTTACCAAAATTCATCGTATGTGCAGCGCCTGCACTTGCTAAACAATGTTCACTGTTTGCACCCATCGTTGGAATATTAAAAACCAATTTATATAAACTAGCCATCCATATTGCTTCAATGGTTTTTTGACCGTTGCCGTAAATTGCAACCGCCTCAGGACCGACCCATTCACGCACATGTAAAAACAACCAAGCAGCACGATCTAAAGCTTCATCCCAACTAACCGCTTTTAGTTTTCCATTGTGTCCTCGAATCATTGGTGAGGTTATTCGATCATCTTCAATCTGTTTATGAGCCAAACGTTGTTGACGCTGTTTAAATCCACCAGTTAATAATGATGACTGTCCTTTAACACACAAACCTAAGTCACTTGTGGCAATCAGCCTTTCTTGTTGTTTATGGGTTTTAGCAACGGTAAATGAGCAACCTACACCACAAAAGCTGCACACTGAAGAGCGCGTTGTAATTGCTTGATGCAAACGCTGATAATGCGTGTCTTGCTGCATAGTCTTGGATTGATGGTATTGATTAATAAAATCAGCAACACTGGTAAATCCTTGTATCGTGTTTTTTACTAAGTGATCGTTTAAATAATACTCTAATGAATACTTGGTTAAATTGTTACTCATAACTGTCCCTAAAATTAACATTAAGAAAAAACCCATAATAAAAGATTTTTAAGTTAATACTGTAGGATATTTCTGATTTTTAGATAAAAAAACCCTTTTTTAATAGATTATTTCTGCAAATGATAATTACTAACATTCGCATTAATTTCAATTTATTTATGAAAAATCGACAGCTAAGATCAAACTAATGTTAACCATGGAACTAAAACTAAAAACTGTATTTGCAATATTTAACGCCTGCAATTTAAATTAAGGATCACATGATCAAACAAAAAAATGGCTGTAGCTTTGATCACCTATTCAATCTGTCGAACTGTTTAATGATTTTTATTTTATGCCTGATAATAAATACAAAAATAATAAAATACTCAGTAATGTTCCCGATTATGATATTAGAAAAACTTAAGGAATCTCTCATACTCAATCAGATGAAAACAAGGGTGCGTTCCAATTTCAGTGCGAATGAATAAGGTAAATTTTCAATCGCCAACTTGTAATTCACTAGTATCTAATAAACATTCAGCACTGATTTAAATAAACATTGTTTAATATTTTAATATACACCTGGGATAAATTTAAAAGGCACTTGTTTTTTATAAACTAAATATTCAGGATTAGAGCCACTCATAAATTGATCTTCCCGCTCTGCTCTAAACCAATATTTAATAATTAGTGCAAGGATCGCCATCCATTGCAAAATACCTGACAATGCAACTATAGAAATCATGATAAACATCATTACTTCTAACAAATAACTTGGGTGTCTAATTACTGCATAAAACCCTGTTTTTATTACTCCTTTATCAACAAGTACTCCAAATTTTTTACCCATATTAAAAACAGTTAATGTATACAATAAATTTAATAATAATTCACAAATCAGTGTCATCCATTTCCATGCATCCACATCAAAATTTGGTATTACACCATTTACATTAGGTGTAATTTGATAGAGTACTCCAGCTAATAATGGGCTGTAGCATATACCTGTGGTCACCCAACCTGCCAAAGTAAAATCGATATTCCGAATGAATTTTCGACTCCATAGAATACTAAATACACTATAACAATAAAAACTTAAACATAATGTAATTGTTATCGACCATAAGACCAAACGCATCATATAAAACATCGATTGAGAGTTTAATGAATTCATCGGCTCATTAATAATATGAACTAAAATTTCAAAAATATGATCCCAAAAAAATTTTTCATGTGAAATAGAAGGTACTAAATCGTCTAACCAGCCAAATAACCATGGCGTAATAACCGCACTTTTTTCAATAAAATTTCCCCACCCTATATTGACTATACTTCGCAAATTAATTGTAATAACTGTACCCAGCGTGTATGCAAATGCCCAAAATACAATTAAGTGCAATGCCCAAATTAAATATGGGCGTAACCCCTTCGAAACTCCAAAGAAAGCCTGTGGTTTATAATCAAAAGAACGATACACATAAATTAATGGGTTTATATTTTTAAATAAAAGAAAATAATACAATCCTGCCATTAGTATTCGGGTGGGCCAAATACCTACATCAGGATAATGCTTTACACTAATATGAAAGAAATGAATTGAAATAACCCAATATAAATGCGTGATCAAATACCATAGTAACGCACCTAATACGTAAGTAATTGGTAAACCAATGAGTATCAACCAAAACCGAGCCGAATTCTGAAACACAACTTTCGTCATTCTTTGAATATTTTTAGCGATAGTTGGCCAAATATTTTTACCAAATCAAAAAAAAGTGCATAACCACAAACCTACAACCAACATTAAAATTGACCATTGAAAATATCGTATAAATGTATTTGTTGGTAAATACACGGCATTGGGCACGATATAAATACTTGATTGAAATTTTAATATTTGATTTGGGGAAAATTTTTCACTTAAATAAGTAATACTAGCGATTGATGAAGTTTCTCCTACTTCGATTACTTTGCTTTCTCCAACTCGATTTTGACCATAAAAGAGAATTAATGTTTGTCCTAATATTAACCCTTCACTTGAGCCAATATTCACTTCCACCTTTTTATTACTATAACCAATCACATTCCCTTGTACTCCAGAAGGAAATACAAATGAGCTATCTATTACCATTGCTTTATAATTATTGTGATTTTTTTGTATTACTTGAACCTAACCGATAGGCTGATACCATTCTGGATTGAAGCGATAAAAATTTAACCTATCGCCTATATTTGCTGAATTTAAAGATGAACCATCAAAAGTGACATATTGATAGCCATACTCAAATCCAGTTTTTGTCACGTTTTGAAAGGGTTGGCCAATTTGATTAAAAGGAGTAAGAATAATTACAAGTAATGAAATTAATACAACAATTTGAAACATTCGTTTAATCAATGATTGGAAAAAATGTGAAAAGCAATCCATTTTAGTAATTCCTAATACTTTATAACAGAGTTAATAAAAATACACACTTGAGAGTGACCTAGCTTATAAATGAAAGTGCTTAGTATGAATTTTTAATAACTTTTAAACAAGGTAGTGTTCCCCATTTTTATCAATTCCCCCCCAAAACTTATACATGGCCAAAAAATGTAACGATTAATTAAAAAATGAATTCTAGCCAACCTCTTCTACACTTAAGGAATCCATAAATAACTAAGCCAAACCTTAGATTTTTAAAACAACTCTTAACCTTTGTAACCGTGGAATTTGAAATGAATCAAACTATATTTAATTTAAAATTCATTCTACCTATTATTCTTGTCAATTTTTGCAGCGTAACTTATGCACAAAATTTTACTGTTGCCAGCTATCAATGGGCACCTTATATAGACAATAACAAGGCGAATGAAGGCGTTTCTATTGCTTTAATCAATGAGATATTCACTCGCCAAGGGCACAGTATTTCTATTAAATACCTACCCTGGGCTAGGGCATTGGAAGATTTAGATAAAGCCAAGGTCGATATCCTGCCTGCTGTATGGTTAAAAGAAGAACGATTAAAAGTTATGAGCTACAGCGACCCATATCTATACAACCGTTTGATATTTATAAAAAGCAAACAGGATCCATTTGAGTATCACTCAAGCGAGGACTTAAACAACAAAATGATTGGTGTTATCCGTGAATATGCATACGATGGTAAAATATTAGATCATTCGAAAGCTATTTTTTTCGTTGCAGACTCTCTAATTTCTAATCTTAAAAAAGTGGCTTCACATCGTATCGATTTTACCATCGAAGATGAATACACTTACAAAGCTAATGTCCCTAAGGATCTTGAAAATCAACTAAGTATCACCAATAACGCATTAGATGAAACCCCATTACATATCACTTGCTCAAACACTAACCCACAATGTAAAACTATCATTTCCATATTTAATTCAGGGCTTTTAAAATTAAAAGAATCCGGGGACTTATCAAAAATTTTAAATAACTTTGGCGAATAGATGAAAGTTCGTTTACTTGCTTTAATAACGTTTTTTGTACTGCTAATACAAAGCAGTATTTTACTTTTATTTATTTTTATAAATTACGAGCGATATAACAAAGAAATAAATGAACAAACAAAAGATAAAATATTAAATATACAAAATCGTTTATCTTCAACACTTCCTCTTTTATTATGGAATTATAATTCCGAAGCAATATTAGAAAATTTGAATATTGAAATTAAAAACAATTTATTACTAGGTATTTTCATTGAATATGAAGGAAAAACTGAATACCAAGTTGCAAATACACAAAGACTGAATGAGTTAAACTTAAATGCACAACAATTCTTATTAAAAGATAATGCAACAGCCCCTGTTGAACTTACCTTTAGTAATAGAGATATTTCAGAAAAGGTGGGCAACCTATATTTAGTAGTTGACCATAGCATTCTTGAAAGAAAGAAACGTGAAGCATTTAATATTCAAATTTTTCAATTTATATTAATCGATATTGTATTATTTATTTCAATTTCACTATTACTTTATCAATTAGTGATCAAACCCATACAAAAAACAGTGAATGGTTTAAAAGGCATCGTCACAAATAATGACGTACTTTCAAAAAAACTACCCGCTCACTATATATATGAACTAAATGAATTATCCAATTATTTTAATCAACTTAATGATTACGTTGTAAAAATGCTCAATGAATTACATATTAAAAGTGACAATATAGAAGCTATTTTTAACAATACAAAAAATGCATTATTGTTAATTGATAGTCATGGAGTTGTCCAATCTGCCAATTTAGCGGTCAGTACATTATTTAAAAAAGATTTGAAATCGGCTATAAATTCAGACATTCAAAAAATAATTAACGATGAGCGTATATCCAATTTTATTAAAAATCCTATTAAACAAAAAAACAATTTAAACTTTGAAATTGATTTAAGTAAAAATGGGAATTTACTTTATATAGCAATATCCATTTCTAAAATAAAACAAGCACACGATCAGGCTTTCATTCTATTTATTCAAGATGTTACAGAACAACATATTTTATATCACGACCTTGAAGTTGCATTAGAAAAAGAACAAGAAACCACTAAATTAAAATCTGAATTTTTAGCAAGCATGAGCCATGAAATTCGCACCCCTATGAACGGGGTGATTGGCATGTTAGATTTACTTGCTAAAACCGAGTTAAATTCGCAACAAATTCATTACAACAGCATTGCACAAACCAGCGCAGAATCTTTATTAGTGATCATAAATGATATTTTAGATTTTTCAAAAATTGAAGCTGGTAAACTAGAAATTGAAAACGTTGAATTTGATATTCTAAAAATGACAGGCGAACTAGCACAAACTATGGCGATTCATGCACAAGAAAAAGGATTGGATGTTTGGCTTGATAGTACAAATTTTGATATAGCCATCGTACTTGGAGATCCTGGAAGAATAAGACAAATTCTGACAAATCTAATTAATAATGCAACTAAGTTTACTCAAACTGGCGATATATTAATTAGTATTAATCCTTATTTGATTGAGAATCAATCTTTGATTTTTTCATGCACGATTAAAGATAGCGGTATAGGCATTGAAAAACATAAAAAAGAAACGTTATTTGAATCGTTTTCTCAAGTGGACTCCTCCACAACCAGAAAATTTGGAGGAACAGGGCTTGGCCTATCCATAGTAAAACAGTTATGTAATCTAATGGGAGGTGACGTCAACGTGAATAGCGAACCCAATTTAGGCAGTGAATTCACCTTTACTATTAAATTAGGCATACCTGAAAATCAATCACAAATACAACAAGCCTTACCAAGGCCGAATAATAAATTTAAAAATATAAAAATAGTAATCATTGAAAATAATAAATTAGGAGAATTTATTTTATCAAGATTGCTATCAAAGATCAGTATTCGACCTGAATGTATAGAATACAACGAACATAGCATCGAAAAAATAACTGAGCTCACTCCTGACTTTTTAATAATGGATACATCCACTACGGGCAATCAAACTGAAGAGATTTCCAAAAATATTATTCGAAATTTACCCAATTTAAAAATCGTATTACTTTCAAAAATATATCAACTGTCTAACTCCACCGATTATAAAAAAATGGGAATCCATGCAGAAATTGGCAAACCCATTATTTTTGAAGAATTATTAATGAGTCTTGAAGAAACACCAACACACCATCACGACATTCAAGAATCAAAAAAAATCAATATTCATGAAAATAACAAATCATCAATTGAGCACTCACAGCTCGAAATTACAAATAAACGAACAATCAATAAAGTTTTATTAGTTGAAGACAATTGGGTAAATCAAGAAATCGCCATAGCATTACTTGAATCGTTTAACCTGACAGTTGAAATCGCAAATAATGGCATCGAAGCGTTAGCGCTTTTAAAAAATCAAAAAAAACGCACTGGATACAAACTTATTTTTATGGATTGTTTAATGCCTGAAATGGATGGTTACGAAACCACAATTGCGATACGAAAAGGACAGGCAAATACAGAATTAACCCCAAACAACCGAACACTTCCAATCATAGCAATGACAGCAAACGCTATGAAAGGTGATCGAGAAAAATGCATTGGCGTGGGTATGGATGACTACATAAGCAAACCCATTAATGAAGAGGAATTACTAAGTAAAGTAAATAAGTGGTTGATATAGCTTTATACACCCACTCATTGCATTAAGCTCTGTCCAGCCTCCCCATTTTGAGAACATAAATGGACTTAGGTGGTAGAGCGACGCACTTTTACAGGGAGTAAATGGTAGAGTAATGCAGGAGCATATTGCCGAGGATGCCAAAGCCGAAGAGCATGCTATCGTTCCGAAAAACCAAACCATGATTCTCTCACAACGAATCCCGAGCCTACAATATTATGATTCATCATAGAACCTACTCACTTACCTTAGTCAAAAATTGAAGTCAAAAATTGTCCCCCTCTTTTGTACATTCCTAAAATTCACCAAAATTAATTAATATATTTTATCAAATTGAGTGTGATCTCCAATTTTAAAAGTGGGTGTCATGTCGAGTCTTTTGACAGATCTTTCATCTCAAGAGTGAAATACAATTTTAAAAATGGGTGTCATGCTAGGTTCTGTTAAAAGTTATTGTACTAACACAGGCCCACCATCAGTTATCCTCCATTTATAAACGGAAATTAAAACATCTCGTGCAGCACTAGCAGCAGAGTTAGGTGTGTATTGGCTATTGCCACCACTAAAACGGACATGAGTTTGAACATCTTGTGCGCTCCACGAAATTAAAAGCGCGTCATAATGTTCAGTAGATAACGTAACTCGATCAAACATATGTTCCATATCCCAAACATTTGAAATATTCCACGCAGATAAATCTTGATCAAAGCTTGTTGCATTTGCAAACATTAATGCCATATTTTCAACATTTGAAACATTCCATGTAGATAAATTTTGATTAAAGTTTGTAGCCTCTGCAAACATCGATATCATCGTATTTACATTCGACACATTCCAATTATCAAGGGGTTGATTAAAGCTCATTGCTTTTTCAAACATTCTATCCATATTGGTGACGTTTGAAACACCCCACCTGCTTAGCGTTTGATTAAACTTTTGAGCTTTTTTAAAAACACCTTGCATATTATTTACATTTGATACATCCCAATTATTAATGTTTTGATTAAAATTAATGGCTTCAGTAAATAAATATCCCATTGAAGTGATATTTGATACATCCCAAAGGCTAAGATCTTGATTGAATAAACTCGCGCCACCAAAAACAAAATTTAAATTTTCAAAAGAGCTTACATTCCAGCCAGTCACATCGGAAATTAACCCCGTGCAATTAGCAAATAAAAATTTGACCGATTTTACTTGTGATACATCCCAACGGCTTAAGTCAGTATCACATGCAGTTGATTGAGAAAATGTATCATCGAGGTATTTTAAATTGGACACATTCCATTTACTTAAATCTAAGGTATGAGATTCAATTCCTGAAAACGCAACCTGCATTGTTTCAACATTTGATACATCCCATTGATCAATTTTTAAGTTAACATTTTTAGAATAAAGCAACATGGAATCTATATTCTTTATATTAGATGTATCCCAGTTATTTAAATTTCCATTCACATTATCGTTGCCGACAAACATACGTTCTAAACTTTGAATGTCTTTTAAATTTGGAGAATCTGTCGCATTAATATTTACAATTCGAAAATAAGTGAGGAATTGATACAAAGACTGCCAATTATTACTGCCCCATTGCTCAACTGTAATCTCACAATAAAGTGAGCAATAAATTTGTAAACTTGGAAACACACCACTGATTGAAACTTGATAAGGGCCACCAAAATCATATGTGTGATTCACGCCACCGGTTAACCCTTTATCAGTTACATTGTCTGTCCAGTTAACGTTGTAATTATAAACACCATCACTAGCATTCAGCACCAATGTCAGTTCATCCGAAGGATTATATTTTGAAATAGTAAAAATAAAAGGCACTTCTATAACATTGATTTGACGGATTTTAGTTGATTGATTACCGGCAAGATCCGTTGCTTGATACGTTATGAAATATTCTCCCGCCACTTCGGTATCCACTGTGCCTGTGATTAATACATCTAAATCATGATCAATATTATCAGTCACAGTCGCACCTAATTCACTATAGGTAGAATTGTGATAAATATCGATCACATCTGCATCTACTAATTTTATTTCTGGGCCTTGAGTGTCTTGTATATTACTGGTGGTCGTTTTATCAGGGCTAGTTTCATTACTTAAATCCTCAAACCCAGCATAACAACTTTGAAGTGCAATCATTAGTGTTGCACAAGTTAAGATCCATATTTTATTCCATGTTGTGTTCATTAAAATTCTCTATTTTTATGTAGTTAATAATAGAAACGTTTGAATATTGAAAATGGATGCAAACTATATAAGTTTTATTTATTTTGTTTAAGGTAAATACATTTGACATAATCGCAATTAAAAAAGTCAGAAACTCGTGTTACCTTTTTTATTTATTCCTTTAGAACAAATAAACAGCTACACAACGAGTTATAACACCCCTAATCGCTGGATGCGTGAGATTGTGTTTGAGTTGTTGGGGGAGTGATGTTTTGAGTGTAGGTTCGGGATTCATTTTCGAAAAAATCTAAAATTGGTTTAAAAAAAATCCGAACTAGATTTTCTCGGTACAATTGCGTGCTCTTCGGCTTTGGCATCCTCGATTATTTGTTCCAGACATAATTCTACTACCTAAATCCATTTAGGTGCGCACAATTCTAATAAATCACATCCATGTGACGATAAATCCCGATACTACACAAACAAAATATAATTCATCAATGTAAATACTAAACCTTTCACCCAACCAAAAATAGAATGCATAATTTTAGTGGATCGCTTATCTTCCAAATTGGTATAAATCACGCAACCTAATTTAGAAATCAATACAAAACAAGCTACGATAAATACTAAAGCTGTAGCAATTACTTTATATGCTAAATCTGATTGTATTGTGATGATCAAAAATAGAAATATAGAGTGAAAGAACAAAACGGACGATAAAAATCTTCAGGTCTATTTAGACCACTTTCACTTTTACATGCCTCACAAATAAACTGCCTCATTACCTCCACTTTAACATTTCAAATAATTATTAAATTTAGGATAAATTTAATTTCTTCAGCGTGCAAGCGCAACAATAGAGGCTAATCGCTCATTATTTAATGATGACGACATATCGACTAAAATTCAAAAGGTACCGTTCAAACCTCAACCTCCCCCCTCCACTTACCCCAACAATCCTAAAACAACGCAAAAATAACTTAATATCTGCGGTAAAATCGCGTAAAATCGCGCTTTTTTAAAAACGTTCTTTAAGGTGAAGTATGCTCTGTCCGTTCTGTTCGGCAAAAGATACTAAAGTAATCGATTCACGTCTTGTGGCAGCCGGTGAGCAAATCCGTCGTCGTCGTGAGTGTATTGAATGCCTTGAGCGTTTTACTACCTTTGAAAGTGCCGAGCTGGTACTGCCTAAACTGATCAAACAAAACGGGGCGCGCGAGCCTTTTAACGAAGACAAACTTCGTAACGGAATGATGCGTGCACTAGAGCGCCGTCCGGTGAGTGTTGATGAAGTCGAAGCGTCGATCGTTCGAATAATGGCAAAACTGCGCGCTACCGGCGAGCGTGAATTACCTGCTTTAATAGTGGGCGAACATGTCATGAGTGAGCTTAAAAAATTAGACCAAGTGGCGTTTGTGCGCTTTGCTTCGGTTTATCGCCGCTTTGAAGATGTGGATCAATTCACCGCTGAAATCAAAAAGCTCAACAATCATGAGTAACCTTCCATTTAATTCTGCCCCTTCGTTTAGCAAAGACGATTATAAGTGGATGGCTCTTGCGATCCAGCAAGCAAACCTTGCACGTTTTTGGGCCAAGCCCAATCCTAATGTGGGTTGTGTGATTGTGAAAGACAATCAGTTGCTTGCAAAAGGTTGTACTCAAACTCCCGGCCACGCCCATGCTGAAATTAACGCATTAGAGCAAATCAATTTTGAAGCAACTGGCACCACTTGTTATGTCACGTTAGAGCCCTGTGCGCATACTGGCAGAACGGGGCCTTGTGCCAATGCATTAGTAAAAGCGGGCGTGAGCAAAGTTGTGATTGCGTGTTTGGATTCTAATCCGCAGGTGGCTGGTAAAGGCGTGTCTATTTTACAAGACGCTGGCATTGAAGTGACTTGGGGCTTAATGGCAGGTGAAGTGACACAGCAATTGGCTGGGTTTTTCAGTCGTATGCAAACTCACAAACCATGGGTTACTTTAAAACTGGCTTGCTCATTAGATGGCAACATCGCTTTAAAAAACGGCGAGTCTAAGTGGATAACAAGTAGCGACAGCAGACGAGACGTGCAGGTACATCGTGCATTAAGTGGCTGTATTTTAACCACAAGCCAAACGGTGATTGCCGATAATCCTTCTATGAATGTTCGAGCAGACGAGTGGCCATTAGAGGCCGACTTTGCACTGCAACCTTTAAAAGCCGTATTAGATGCCAGCTTAAAAACCTCGCCTACCTCTACGATTTATCAAAACGACACATCAAACACGCTTGTATTTTTCAACTCAAATAAAACCACCGATCAGCGCAAACAAGCGTTTTTAGATCAAGGTATTGAGTTAATTGAAACCCCTATTAAAAATGATCAACTAGATATTGAATCGATTTTGATAGAGCTAGGTAAACGAGAAATAAACGACGTTTGGGTGGAATGCGGCGCGACGCTTGCAGGTCATTTAATTCAAAATCAACTTGTGGATACTTTTATTATGTATCAAGCGCCTATTTTGTTAGGCGCTAACAGCATTAATAGCATGGGATTTATTATTGATCACATGCCACAAGCGATTAAATTACAACGTAGCGACATTCGCCAAATTGGTGCTGATGTCAAAATGACGTTTCGTTTTATTCAAAATACTAATGTGAGCACTAAGTGAGTGATATGCAATTAAATTCAATTGAAGAAATCATCGAAGACATTCGCCAAGGCAAAATGGTCATTTTGATGGACGATGAAGATCGCGAAAACGAAGGCGATTTAATCGTAAGCGCACAAAAAGTCACACCTGAAATCATCAACTTTATGGCCTCTAAAGCACGCGGATTAATTTGCCTGACTTTAAGCGGCGAGCGATGTGACTTTTTAGGGTTACCGTCAATGGTGGCCTCAAACAATGCAAAATATTCAACACCTTTCACTGTATCTATTGAAGCGGCTGAAGGCGTAACAACGGGTATTTCGGCTGCAGATCGTGCGCGCACGATTCAAGTAGCGGTGGATCCAAATTCTGAAAAAGACGACATCGTACAACCTGGTCATATATTTCCACTTCGAGCGCAGCCTGGTGGCGTATTAAGTAGAGCCGGTCATACCGAAGCGGGTTGTGATTTAGCACGTTTAGCAGGTTTAGCGCCAGCGGCGGCCATTGTTGAAATCATGAACGAAGACGGCACTATGTCACGCCGACCTGATTTAGAAGTATTTGCTAAAGAACACGATTTAAAAATCGGCACGATTGCGGACTTAATTCAATATCGCATCATGCACGAACAAACCACACTACCTGTTGAGACACAAACCGTTGAAACACGCTACGGCGATTTCACATTAACCGTGTTTGAAGACTCCATTGAAGGCGGCACACACATCGCACTTAGCAAAGGCGAGATCAAAACTGACGAGCCTTGTTTGGTAAGAGTGCATGTAGCACAAACGCTACGTGACTTAATTGGTGTGAAAAACAACGACAAACCCGGTTGGTCACTTGGGCATTCGTTACGTAAAGTTTCAGAAGACGGGTGCGGAGTCGTGGTATTATTAAACACAAACGACGGCAGTGACGTGCAACGTGAAGTCGATTTTTTATTAAATCGCAGCCCGAGCAAGCGTAATCCACAACTGGATAAATCCGGGACTTACAAAACCATTGGTACAGGCTCGCAAATTTTAAGACATTTAAATGTGGGTAAAATGCGTTTATTAAGTAGCCCAATGAAGTTTGGTGGTATTGGTGGATTTGGTTTGGAAGTGGTTGAGTATATTCCGTTTACTCCTGAAATTTAATTTTTTGAAAAGATAAAAACAGACGACATAAATGTCGACCTACAAACATCATGACTCTTTAAGTTTAATTTTTTGAAGAGACTAAAAATTAAAAGAGAATAAAAAATGAACATAAAAACAATAGAAGGCAACTTAGTTGCTAACGATAAAAAATTCGCCATTGTTGTCGGTCGTTGGAATTCATTTATTGTTGAAGATTTATTAGAAGGCGCGTTAGATTGTTTAAAACGCCATGGCATCAAAGAAGATCAAATCACGATCATCCGTGCGCCGGGTGCGTTTGAGATTCCGCTTGTTGTTAAAAAAGTCGCCAAAGCACAAAAGCCTGATGCAATCATCACGCTAGGCGCGGTGATTCGTGGCGGTACCCCACATTTTGAATACGTTTCAGGCGCATGCACTAATGGCATTGCAAGCTTGAATCTAGAACTGGATATTCCTGTCACCTTTGGTGTATTAACGGTTGATAGCATCGAACAAGCGATTGAACGTGCAGGATGTAAAGCAGGTAACAAAGGCGAAGAAGCCGCAATTACTGCTTTAGAAATGGTAAACCTTTTAGCCGAAATTGGTTAAAAAATAATTCGTAGGTTCGACATTTATGTCGAAAAAAATTGGCAAAAATATCAATCCTACATCTAAACAAAACACACGAGAATGAAAATGACAGATCAAGAAAAAGCACCAAAAAAGCCAAGCATTAATCAACGTAAACGCGCACGTCAAATGTGTGTACAAGCGTTATACAAAATGGCCTTTACTGGCGCAAGCAGTACCGATGTAGAAGCAGAATTTGCCGTTGACCAAGACATGGGCAAAATCGATAACGAATACTTCACACAAATGTTCCGCTCGATTGCAAACAACGGTGCTGAATTAGATGTTGCATTCGAAAAATTATTAGATCGTAACTTAGATGATTTAACACCGATTGAATTATCCATTTTACGCCAAGGTACATTTGAATTAATGCACCGCCCAGACGTACCATACAAAGTTGTGATCAACGAAAACGTTGAACTAGCAAAAGCGTTTGGCGCAACCGATGGTTTCAAATACATCAACGGAATTTTAGACAAATTAGCACAGCGTTTACGCTCTGTTGAAATCCGTGGCAAATAAAAATATGACAAGTACAACCTCGGGCGAGTTTGAATTAATCGCCCGTTATTTTCAAAACTGGCCAAGCTTTCATACAAGCAACACCAGCATCCAAATCCCCAACGGTGATGACTGTCTTGTATTTAAAAGCGAGTCACCCATTGCGATCTCTGTAGACACCCTAGTTGAAAATGTCCACTTCTTATCAAGCAGCCCCGCTCATGGCGTAGGCTATCGCGCGCTTGCAAGCTCAGTCAGTGACTTAATTGCAATGGGGGCCAAACCGATTTTTTTCACATTGGCCATTACCTTTTGCAAAGACGAAGTGTGGTTAGAACAATTCAGCCAAGGTTTAAAACAAGCAGCTCAAGATTTTAAAATTGACTTGTTAGGTGGCGATACAACAAAAACAAAATTAAAAAACGCCAGTGTCATCACCATACAAGTACACGGCGAATGCGAGACACCTATACAACGCAAAGGCGCAAAAGCAGGCGACTTAATTTGCGTAACAGGCAACATTGGAAACGCAGGTGCGGCTGTAGAGTTATTAGAACAAACAGAATTAAACGAAGACCAACACGCGTTATTAAACAGTTTTTACTACCCAAAACCACCGGCGCATTTATTACCCGAGCTTGCAAACAAAGCCACCAGCGCCATTGATATCTCAGACGGACTGTTACAAGATTTATTGCATTTGTGTCGTCACAGTCAATTACAAGCGTGTTTAGAGGTTGATCATTTACCTTTAAGTTCTGCAATCAAAAATGAGCACGACCACAAACAAGCACAAAAATTTGCTTTAACGGGCGGCGATGATTATCAAGTGTGTTTTACCATTGATGCTAAACACCAACAGTGGATTGAAGACAATCACATTACTGTGATTGGTAATATGCAAACGGGTTTGGTTGATATTGTGGATACAAAGAGTGAGTCGATTACTGCGCAGTTTTCTAAGCTTGGGTATCAGCATTTTTAATCATTGCTCATATCAAATTCATTTCCATTAATTGGAATGCAAAACGCAATTCTATATACTCCCCCCACTATTTTATCTATCAAGGCAAACTCATGATCGCAGAAAATCCACATCGTAATTGGAAAAACCATTGGGTGCATTTTTTAGCATTCGGTCTAGGCAGTGGTGCGGCTAAAAAAGCACCGGGTACGTTTGGGACGTTGGCGGCTATTCCCTTTTTTATAGCATTAAGCTTTTTGCATTTGTATGCCTTTATTGCCATTGTGACGTTAAGTTTTATAGTGGGTGTCTATTTCTGCGATCGTGCCAGTAAAGACATGGGCGTGCATGATCACGGCGGAATTGTTTGGGATGAGTTTGTGGGTTTTTGGATCACGATGGCGCCTCTTATTTATTTAGCTGATACCACCACTTTTAGTGTTGCTCAATATGCCCTGTATACGTTTCTTGGTTTTGTTTTTTTTAGATTTTTTGATATTTTAAAACCTTGGCCGATTAAATGGTTAGATCAAAAAGTTCACGGCGGGTTTGGCATTATGATTGATGATGTTTTAGCTGGTTTTTTTGCACTTACTTTTACTCATGTTTCTATCATTATTTTAACACCATTACTAAACTAGATATCCATATTAGGAACGCACCATGTTTAATCGCACCACATTACAAGGACAGCACGTTCGACTTGAGCCATTAAGTTTTGAGCACAAACAGGGTATTTGTGATGCGATTAAAGATGGGGATTTGAATGAATTATTCTTCACATTAGTGCCCCACCCTGACAATGTGGATGCGTTTATTCAAATAGCGATTGATCAATTTGAAAATGATTTTGGACTGACTTTTGCAACCATTGATATTAAAAGTGGCAAGGTAATCGGCTCAACACGTTTTATGCAATATCAACCTGCCCACAAAAAATGTGAAATAGGTTTTACGTTTATTGCTAAGTCTTTTCAAAAATCGGCGATTAATACTGAAGCTAAATTATTGATGTTGACTCATGGGTTTGAAACCATGCAATTAATTCGTATGGAGTTTTTAACAGATTATATGAACACCACTTCACGAAATGCTATTTTGCGATTAGGCGCTAAACAAGAAGGTATTTTAAGGAATGATCGCATCATGCCAAATGGCCGTATTCGTGACTCCGTTATTTTTAGCATTATCAGCAATGAATGGGCGGGGGTTAAACAAAATTTGAATTTTAAACTCAACAACCGAGCTTTACCTTCCAACTAATATTTTTATTTATTTAGAACCTCTGGGTATTTACGGATCAATGCTCTTATTTGATGATAGGTAATTTGCAAAAATTCCGCGGCTTTGACTTGTTTAAAATCGCTTTGAATTAATGCTTGTTTTAGATAATTTTTTTCTTGTTCTTCCATTTTTACTTTCATTGAAAACGGCATAATTTTTTTCGATTTTTTTTCATTTTTCAAATCTAAAACATCAAGATGATCTTTTGCAAATGGATCTAAAATCAACGATGAAATTTGTTTTAATTCACCTGATGCCACTTCGTCTTCATCCATCCATAAATACATACTGCGCTCAATTGTATTTTTTAATTGTCTAATATTACCCGGCCATTTTTCTTGATTTAATTGTGTCATGCATTTTTTACTAAAACCTGGAAAATATGGCCACTCTAATTCTAGCGCCATTTTTTGCGCAAAGTGTTCCGCTAATAATTCAACATCTTGGTCGCGCTCACGAAGGGGCGGCACGTTGATGACATCAAATGCTAAACGATCTAAAAGATCTGCTCGAAAATGACCTTCATCGACCATTTTTGGCAAGTCTTCATGAGTTGCCCCTATCACTCTTACATCTAATTGACGCAACGTTTGACTGCCTACTCGTTCGAATTCCCCGTACTCGATGACACGCAATAATTTTTCTTGTAACGCACCACTCATGGTGCCGACTTCATCTAAAAATAATGTTCCGCCATCTGCTCGTTCAAACTTACCTTTATGAACTTTGGATGCACCGGTAAATGCTCCAGCTTCATGGCCAAATAATTCAGATTCCAATAAGGTTTCGGTTAATGCTGCGCAGTTTACTTTAATGTATGGCTGCTCCCAACGAGAAGACAAATAATGCAAGCGCGCGGCGATCATTTCTTTGCCGCTTCCGCGCTCACCACAAACCAGCATCGGTCGATTCAATTTAGCCGCTTTAGAAACGTGCTCTAAGCAGTCACTCATGGTGTTTGACTGAGTAATAATGTTGGTGTTTTGCATGTTGGCCTCAGCGTTTTTTTAATGATTAAAGATTGAACAAAGTGTGACTTTTGGCATATTAAATAAGCATTTATCACCAGTTAATTTAACCTATTAAGTATATTTAACCAATATTATTTATCAATAAACCACCATAAACACAATAAAAACCTTATAATTCAATAACTTACAAAGTTGGCACAGCATTCGCTATATAGAAAATATAATTTATTAACTAAGAGAGTTCGTCATGGATAACAAACCCAACCTTTTCACAAGCATCATGTTCACCATTGTGGGTGTAGTGATTGCTTTATGGGCATTTGGCCTTATTGCGATGATCGGCACGATTGCTGGATTCGTTTTCGTTATTGTCATGGTTAAACAGGCATTACATAAATTTTTTAACGTCGCTCGATAGGAGTATTAGAATATGGGTATTTTTTCTCGCTTAACAGACATTGTAAATTCCAATCTAACCGCTTTACTTGATAAGGCAGAAGATCCAAAAAAGATGATTCGCTTGATCATTCAAGAAATGGAAGAAACATTAATTGAAGTCAGATCATCATCAGCTAAAGTGATTGCTGATAAAAAAACAGCATCGCGTCGCTTAATTCGCCTACAAGATGAAGCGGCGCAATGGGGCGAAAAAGCAAAATTAGCAATTAGCAAAAATCGTGAAGATTTAGCCCGTGGCGCGTTAGCTGAAAAACAAGCTTTGCTTGATGAGGTTGCTATCAGTCAAGCAGACTTTGACAATTTAGATGAGCACTTAGCGCATTTAACTGATGAAATTGATCAGCTTCAATTAAAAATCAATGACGCAAGAGCCAAACAAAAAACACTTCAAATGCGCCATAAAACAGTGGAAAATCGTGTTAAAGTAAAACGACAATCACATAAAAATGCTGTAAATAATGCATTTGATAAACTGGATCGTTTTGAGCGTCGCATTGACCAACTTGAAGGTGAGCTAGAATCTTATGACATCAACAGTGACTCTGATTTGTCTTCACAATTTGAAGATCTTGAAAAAGATGAAAAAATAAACAGTGAACTGGAAGCATTAAAGCAACAGTTACAATCTGAAAAAGAAAAATAAGGTTATCCTATGAGCTGGCAAATATTTGTATTAGCAATCATTTTTATGGTTGTCGTGGTTCCAACAATTCTTGGCACCTATTACACCCATAAAAATAAATTGATATCTGGCATTGATGAAGATGATCGTTTACGTATGGATGAAGTGCTGGAATCAGTCGATGATTTATTAGATAGAATAGAAACGCTCGAAAGTATTTTAGATGACTCTCATAAAAATTGGAGAGCACAAAAAGAACACCGAGGAGACTCTGATGCATCATAGACATAAACGCACTCATCATGAGAATAAATGCAATAATTTTAAGAATGCCAATGACATCAAACGAGAATATTCTCAGCACAAAAAAAATTCTATGAGTGGATATGGCATCAATTTATACCGGAACAAAAAGAATAAAATTATCGCTGGGGTCTGTTCAGGCATAGGCGATCATTTCGGTATTGATCATAGTGTCATGCGTGTTTTATTTGTTATCGCTTTATTTTTTACTGGTTTTTTCCCAGCAGTTTGTGGTTACATTTTAGCCTGTATGCTTATTTCACCAAGGCCACAAGAAGACGACACACCTTATGACGTTAAAGTTGAATATGATGAAAGCATTCGAGATTATCGACCTAAAACCGTATTCAGTAAAAAAGAAAGTTCAAAAGTAAGAATTGATCGCACTCGACTTAGAATTAAAAAAGCCAAACGCCGCATCGAAGAAATGGAGCGATATGTGACGTCTAATAAATTTAAGATGGAGCAAGAATTTTCTAATTTAGAAAAATAATTATAAAACCCTGTTATTTATACAAAAACACAGGGTTTTCTTTTTACTTAACAAAAAACAATATAAACTTTCAACCTCAACTTTGAGGACTAACAATGAAACTTTCATTTTTCATCTTTTCACTTCTTATATTTACAAACTTATATGCCCAAGAACCAAATTACGAAAACCCATTCTTAGATAAACCAGCCATGTTAGGCCTTGACTTTGTAGTTCTACCGTCCTATAACGATCCAAACCTAGCTAAAACATTCCTAGAAAACAGCTCTAATTTTGAGGATCATTTCAATGACATTAGATATTTCGCACACTACATAAGTAGCATTAATGCATATCATAAAAACTATACCAAACAACAACTAGAAATTTTGTTCGCCAGACTTTTTGAATCATTCAAAATCATTCCATTAAATGAGAATATAAAAACAATAAACCAACGAACTGAACAAATATTTTCACTTACTACTAGAGTGTTAATAATTGCTATTAATAATAAATTAATTACCGAGCAAGGTGTCTTGGAAATAATAGACATAAGAGAGAGAAATGGATTAGGAGAAAACGATCAAACATCCAAAAGATTTAATACATTTAAATTAAATCTACTCAAAGACATCCATACCAGTAAAGATTTATCGACTTCAATATCAACTGATAAAGAGAAGACTGACTGGCTTGATATGAATACAAGTGATAGAGCAGAAGCTATTCGCCGATTAAAAGAAACATTGATTCATAACCAATGGTTAATCACTAATTTGGACAAGAAATTTAATAAAACAATTAAGGCTGCAATGCTAAATAGACTTGGTGATTTTTCTAAAACATTTCCTGAAAATAAAGACGTCATGCTAAATTTTATCAAGCAGAATCAACGACCAAGCTATATTAAAATAGGAAGAAAACACTTCGGCTACGATGAAGTCGACTCAATTCTGGAAGATCAGTAATAAATAAAAAAAAGCCAAGTAGTTCTCTTTTTCAAACAAAACTTGGCGTTTCTACCCATCCATGAGTAACTCAATTTAACCTTTTTAAAATCTCAATCTTGTATAATTTGATCACAAACAACTTCCAACGGTCACCGGTCGATCAATATGCGTATATTATTATTTTGTATTATTTTTACTTTTACACTTCCAAGCTGTCTTGAAATTGTCGATGACTTAAATGATTCTGACAAAGATGGATATCTGGATAGTGCTGATGCGTTTCCTAATAACTCAGATGAATGGCTTGATACAGACTTGGATGGTATCGGCAATAATGCTGACGCAGACGACGATAATGATGGTGTAATTGATGAAGAAGATGCGTTTGCATTAGATGACACCGAATGGTCGGATTTTGATGGCGATTTGATTGGTGATAATTCAGACGAAGATATCGATAATGATGGCATTTTAAACTGGGAAGATAAATATGTTTACTTCTCCTCCCAAAAAAATCCATGTTCAGCACCAGAAGGCTTACTGTTAACCGATATTGAAAGTACGGTCGATTGGATAAATGCCATGCCTAAACCAGTAACACTTGCCTGCTTTTTAGAATCCCTTACTAGACCTTTAAAAATAAACGCCACCAGAAACGGAATAAGTGCTCAACCTGCAATAGGGGCGCGTAGCCCTAGAATATTTATCAATATTTATAATACTCAATTATTACTTTCTGCGGTTCCAGACCAAGATAGGGACCCAGCTTTGGCTGTGGAAGATGAGCAGCATCCACTTGAACTAAGTTTGTTAACATCTGACACACGATCAATTAAGGCAGAAATTTTATTCCCAGTAACTCAAGAAATAAATTATGGAACCCCATATGATCACATTCGATTAACAAGTGGCGGTTCAGCCTGCAGGACCTGTCATGCCCAAGAAACATCGATTGGGTTTTTTGATGATATTGAATACTTCGAATCGCAAGCGTTAAAACCTTACCCTGAAGCAAGCGTGAGTTTATCTAACCTTAAAATTGAGAATTCGACCTGCATTATTGAAGACGAACCATTTCGATGCTCAATATTTTCATCTATACTCAATCACGGAAGCGTATTTTGGTACAATTTCCCTAACGCAATGGATGAATTTAGATAGATATTGCTTATTAACTCAAGTAATTTCCCATTTAATTTTGGCAGTATGAACAAAACTGGTACAATCCAGTTTTAGTTTTTCCTTATTTTTTGGTTTTTATATGGCGCCACAGCAAATTTTACCGATTGTTAAACAATTGAAACAAAAAATTGATACCTCATTTATCAATTATATGGGACCTGCTGGCGAGCAAATCTGCGCCGAACAATGGGAACTACTCACAACTCGTGGTAAAATACGCCCTTCAAGCTTGTTCTCCTATTCAACAATGCTGTCATCTCAACTCACAAATAAATCTCAAATCAAAGCATTCAATAATGATGTGAATGCAATTTTGAAATTTAGCTAGGGACCCTATAATGCTAAATAATATTTCCTTTCGAATTCGCTTTATTTTCGTACTTTTAATTATGCTTCTTTTAAATGGATTTGCATATTTTTCAATATTTAAAGATGTATATGAAGAAGAGTTACGTACTCAAGCCCGTATTGTTGTTAATAATGTTGAGTCATTTAGCGCTTGGGTAAACTCTAATGGTGGTGTATGGGTAACCAATGATCGATCATATTTAGGTCATCGCAGCCTATTAGATGCAACTACACAAGAACCTGTGGAAATGTATTCTAAGAATCCGGCTCTTGCTACTCGTGAATATTCCGAGCAAATTGCTCAATCTAATTCTCCTGCAACCTTCAGAATGACATCTGAAAACTACATGAACCCTAAAAACAAGCCAGATTCATTCGAGTCTGAGGCCATAATTTCAATTTCTTCACAAAATGCAGATTCTGAGCCAGAATATTTTAAAATGGTTAATGGTAAATACCGTTATGCCAAACCTGTTTATCACAAAGCAGGCTGCATTCGCTGCCATGGCCGGCCTGAAGACGCTCCAGCATCTGTTATTAACTTTCCAAATCGACATGACGGGTTTGGCTTTCAAACAGGGGATTTGGCAGGCGTAATCAGTGTTGAGCTTCAAACTGAATCATTTTCAACACGCTTGGTGAGTGTTTTACGTGACTCAATTTTTGAAATATCACTTGTTGTTTTATCTTTTTGCTTGGTGCTTTGGTTTGTTTGGATGCTGATTTTAAAACCAATTAATAGCCTTGCTAAAGTGGCTGATGCCGTTTCAAAAGGGCAGCCTTCTGAATTAAACTCTAATCACATGAATGACGATTCTAAAAACGAAGTTTACAAATTAACCATTGCATTATCTCGCTTAAAAAATAGCTATGAATACACGGCGGATAAATATTCAAATTTAAAAACTATTTTTGACAAAGCCAAACTTAGAAAACAAGAGCGCAAGAACAAAGAAAACAAATAGCACTTAAATAGTCACAATTAACTAATATTCGCCAGCAATTGTTCTAGCTGGCGATACCCCAGCGCTTCGCTTAAGCAAGCGCTATCAATTTTCTCTAACTCCTTCATATCCGCTACTGTTCTAGCCACCTTTAATATTCGATGGTACGAACGTGCTGATAATTTCATTTGCTTCATAGCCTGACTCATTAACAGCTTTTGATCTGCCTCTAATATACAAAATTTCTCTATCTCTTTGTTTGATAATTTAGCGTTCGATTTTTGCTGTCTTTGATACTGCCTCTGCCTTGCTTGTTGTGTGCGTAACATCACGTCTGCACTGCTTTCACTTATCTCGCTTGAGCTTAGGATCTCATTTGGTAACGCAGGTACTTCTACGTGCATATCAATTCGGTCTAAAAAAGGCCCTGATAACTTGGCTAAATACCGTTTGATTTGATCTGGGTGATATCGTTTTGTTCTTGAGTCACTTGCACCATAACCGCCTGGCGTTGGATTCATCGCCGCGATTAATTGAAACTGAGCCGGGAACACCATTTGTTTAGCCGCTCTTGAAATTAAAACCGAACCCGACTCTAAGGGCTCCCTTAATACATCAAGGACTTGGCGACTGAATTCAGGTAATTCATCTAAAAACAACACCCCATTATGGGCTAGGGTGATCTCGCCAGGTTTTGGATAAGAACCGCCTCCCACTAGCGCCACAGCAGATGAGGTATGGTGCGGCGCCCTAAACGGCCTCGATTGCCAATTCAATGGCAAGCCCACAATAGATTGAATAGCAGCAATCTCTAAGGCCTCCTCCTCTGTAGGTGGCGGCAAAATAGATGCTAAGCGATTTGATAATAATGTTTTACCTGTACCTGGCGGACCAAAATACAGAAGATTATGCGCTCCCGCCGCTGCTACTTCTAAAGCGCGCTTTGCTCCGAATTGCCCTTTCACATCGCTTAGGCATAATGATTTTGAAATAGGATCTTTTGAGTAGTCGTGCTGATATTGATCTAATTTTGTATGTCCAGTTAAGTGTGCACAGACTGCTAATAAACTTTTTGCTGCGTATACTGTTGCTTGTTTGGGTAAGCTTGCTTCTTGGGCGTTTTCTACTGGTAAAATCAGTTGGCGATTATCTTTTTGACTGGCGATGGATGCGGTTAGCCCACCTAAAATGCAACGAATATCACCAGTTAAAGCAAGTTCACCTAAAAATTCATATTCATTCAAAGCGTCTTTTGGAATCTGCTCACTTGCTGCCAAAATTCCGATTGCTATGGCCAAATCAAAGCGCCCCCCTTCTTTTGGTAAATCTGCAGGGGCCAAATTCACTGTAATTCTTCCATCTGGAAATTCGAAATGTGAATTCATAATCGCACTTCGCACTCGGTCTTTACTTTCTTTAACCGCTGCCTCTGGTAATCCAACAATACTCATTGATGGCAATCCATTAGATAGATGCACCTCAACGGTAACTATAGGCGCCTGTACCCCAACTTTTGCACGCGAATGCACAACACTAAGTGACATGCCTTATTTCCTTAAGCATTAATTAAGAGTTAAAAATAGACGGCTTTTAAGTAGAATTCAAATAGGATGTTTAATTTACTGATTTTAATACTGAGTTACCCGTTATGAATATAATGATATGAGTAAAGCTGAGCAGAGATTTAGCGAGGCATTAATAGGTTTAATGCAGTATTTTGGTTCATTTTGATTGATTGAATGGCAATGCCAATATCTTCTTTAAGATTACTTTGACTAAGCGCCGACACTTCTTGTGCTATGTCGGCATCTTTGATTCTGGACACGCTTGATTGATGAGAGATAGCACTGTCTGAAAATTGATTAATCTGTGACTGTAATCCGTTACTGACCGCACCACTTTGGCTTTGTAATTCAGAAATACCCTGCATACTTTCGTCAATTTCTTCTAAAGTGCTATTTACATTTAATGAACCCGTTGAAGCACCCACCCCTTCAAATGAGTTTTTATCTATATTAAAACCATCTTTTAATAACGACTTTCCATTAAATTGTGTACTTTCTTTGATTTGGTTAATGGTTTCTAACACAGCTTGTTTTTGCGCACCTAACGCTTCTTGATCTTTTTCATTTAATGCGCCATTTCCTGACTGCACAGTCAGCTCTCGAAATTGTTGCATTTGCTCTTGAATTTGACTCAATCCACCACTTTGAACTTGCAACATAGAAACTGAGTTACCAGCGTTTTCAGCCTTTTGCGATAATGCACTTGCCTGAGTAGATAACGAAGTCGTCACACCGATTTGAGCTGCTTTTTCGGGATTGCCAGTCACACGATCACCCGAGCTGATAGCACGTATCGGCTGCAGTGGGTTGATCTGTGATTGGTTCATAATCACATTTGAGTGTAAGGCTAAGCTCATAAATTTAATCTGAATTGGTGTTTAAATTAAGTGTAGACGAGTTTTTTTGGCTTGCTGGTTTTGAAACATTTCTTTACAAATTTTAAATCCATAAATAGTACTTTTTTTAATAAGTCCGATTCAATTAAACTCGCTATTGGTGTGTCTGTTTTATGACAGTCACTTGCTTTATAAGTGCGTAAAAAGAAGGATTATTTTTTTGTAAAAAATTGTAATTCAAACAGCTTTGTTGATTAAAAAAATGAGAATCGAAATTAGCTTAGTGTTTGATAATAAAATGATGCGCTTATTACAATAAACAGACAACCAATATCACAAGCAAACACCCAAAATTAACATGCCGTGTTTTTTTGTTAACAATAAATATAAAAGACAGTGATAAAACTTATAGGCTTGATCAAACCTCTTTTGATACTTGAATATAAGAGTTAATCGCATTAATGAATTGATTTGACGCAATAGTTGATTGTTCATAATTAAAATTACGGGCTTCGTTATTTATTATTTTATTTGTATTTTTAGTCCAACCTTGATCGATACTAACTTCTTGGAATATTTGATCATCTTCTTTTAGCCAGTCCATTGTTCCCGTTAACATATCGGATGAGGGGGATTCAATAAATGAAGACTCGCGCAATAAGCTTTTATATTTATGTTCAGAACCTTCGAGAAGTCCTCCATTTTTAGATAAATATTCACCATATTGTTTTGATAATTCAATCCCTTGTTTCATCATTTCAATTCCTTCTTTCCCCTCTTCTTTAAATTGCACACCAGTCAATAAATTCTGCTCACTTTCATCAATTCTTTGCTGAGATATGGCGTAGGTTGCGGATTTTATTTCAGCCAATAACGATGTGTATTTCGTCCCAAGCTCTTCACTAATTTCTAAACCATCAATCGCCATACTCGCTTTTTCAAATTTATGATGTGTATCTAAAATACTATACCAATCGGCTTGTTGATTGGTTGCCCCTGAAATCGCACCTTCAAATGCAACTTTTAAAGTAAGACTGTCTTGTTTAGATAATTCAGATTCTGTTTGTGTGGATAATTGTTCAAGATCGTCGATTAAATTGCCTCTTAACGGAATATCATAACCCGCGCTCTTTGCAGATTGATGATAGGGTGTAATTTTGCCAGTCATTAGCACTTCTACTTTTTCATCATTTTCGACGATTCCAAAATCAATCCCTTTTTGAGCTTCAATTGATACTGCTAAACCACTTAAATTCAATTGCGAGCTAGCACTGGGCGTTCTTATAACATCAATAAAGTCCCTTTCGAACAACTCACTACCTACATCCTCCATTGCATTTGCAAAATTTTCACGCTCACTTGAATTTAAGGTATGCGCATGTGATTGAAGGTTAAAAAGAAACTGTGCTTTTGAAGATATATTTGAACTAACACCTTCTTTTGTAGACGTCAGCTTATCAATATCTTCAAACACACTGCCATCAAACGCGTTAATATCCGGGGGTATCTTTTTATTATTAAGCTGAGTTGACTCATAACTCATACTGGTGTTGATATTCATATTTTATAGCCACTATATATATCATCCATATCGGCTGTTACTTATTTTACTTTAATGATTTGAATTGAGTGATCGATTTACATTACAAATATTTACAAGAGCTTGTAGCGATTATCACTTTGATGATTTAAGGCTGTAAACAAAGATAAGATCACTAATTTGGCTTGTATTATTGATTATTATTGGAAGGCGTTTTATCTAACATTTACCTACCCAAAACCTCATCAATCAGCCCATAACCAAATCCCTTCCCTACCAAATATCTTTTCCTTTTTTGCATGTCTTTAAAATCAACGGCCGGCGTTTCGCCGTATTTTTTATTGATTAATGCTTCCAGCACATTGAACCAATTTACTTCAGATTCATAAAATGCATTTTCAATTTGATCGCCACTCACGCCTGCTTGTTTTAGGGAATGTTTGATCCACTGCTCGCCTTTTAACTGGTTACTGTGGTATCGAATCATGGATTCGCAAAAGCGTTCATCGCTTTGTAATTTGTGTGTCTGGAGTTTTTCGATGCATCTTAAAATTTCAGCGTCGTCGACTTCACGCGCTATTAACTTTTGACGAATTTGATGAACTGAGTGTTCACGGTTGCCCAATAAGTATAAGCAATAATTGTAAGGGGAGAGTTTTGCCATAAGTAAAAAGAACTGCCATGCCAGCAAGACTGGCAGCTCGTAAAGGGTTAGGTTTCTCTAATTTGTTAAGAGACGCCTTTTAATTAAGTATTTACAAACCACTTAGCATGAGAAGGCTAAGCGGTTAATTGTTTGCGGACTTTAAATTATTCAGCAGGCGTGCTTTTTTTAGCAGGTTTAGCAGGTTTGGAGTCTTTAGGCGTTGCCGCCGCTTCGATTCTTGCTGCTTTGTCTGCTTCTTCTGCCACTTTTGCCGCTTCCAAGACTTCTTTGCTTGGCATGTAATGAGCTCGAATTTGATCTTCGATCTCTTTAGCCATTTCAGGACGGTCTTCAATGTATTTCGCAGCGTTTGCTTTACCTTGACCGATCTTGTCACCTTTGTAGCTGTACCATGCGCCAGCTTTATCGATCAACTCAAGTTTCACACCTAAATCAATTACCTCTCCCATATGGTAAATACCTTCACCATAAATAATTTGGAATTCTGCTTGTTTAAATGGAGGAGATACTTTGTTTTTCACTACCTTCACTCGGGTTTCGTTACCCACTACTTCGTCACCATTTTTGATTTGGCCAGTACGACGAATATCTAAACGTACCGATGCGTAGAATTTTAAGGCATTGCCGCCTGAAGTTGTTTCTGGGCTGCCGAACATTACACCAATTTTCATACGGATTTGGTTAATGAAAATCACTAAACAGTTAGAGCTTTTCACGTTACCTGTCATTTTACGTAATGCTTGAGACATTAAACGCGCTTGCAAACCAACGTGATGATCGCCCATATCGCCTTCAATTTCAGCTTTAGGTGTTAACGCGGCAACCGAGTCAATAATCAAAACATCGACCGCGTTTGAACGTACTAACATGTCTGCAATCTCTAATGCTTGCTCACCAGTGTCTGGCTGTGAAATTAAAAGATCTGAAACGTTAACGCCTAATTTTTCAGCATACGACGGATCTAATGCATGCTCCGCATCAACGAAGGCACAGGTGCCGCCTGCTTTTTGGCATTCTGCAATGACTTGCAATGTTAATGTGGTTTTACC
The DNA here is from genome assembly GCF_045862395.1 of Marinicellulosiphila megalodicopiae. NCBI lineage: Bacteria > Pseudomonadati > Pseudomonadota > Gammaproteobacteria > Oceanospirillales > Marinicellulosiphila > Marinicellulosiphila megalodicopiae. The sequence continues at coordinate 261,525 of NZ_AP023087.1, read as the reverse complement.
TGAAGATTCAGGGCCATAAATTTCAACGATACGCCCTTTAGGTAAGCCACCTATGCCTAATGCAATGTCTAATCCTAACGAACCTGTTGAAATTGCTGGAATAGGAGCGCGATCTTCGTCACCTAGGCGCATCACTGAGCCTTTACCGAATTGGCGTTCAATTTGAGAAAGTGCGGCAGCTAATGCCTTATCGCGATTCGCGTCCATAGTTTAGTCCTGTTTAAATAATTAATTTACTGTATGTATAATCAGTATTATTGTGTGTGATTGTTCAGGTTGCAAGTTATTTTTTAATTATTTTTATCAATCCTTTAAGAGCCTGCATTACTGCTTGCTCTCGAACGGCATTGCGATCACCTTCAAACAAAAAACACTCTGCTTTTGCTTGATTATGTTTCGCCCATGCAATCCAAACGGTGCCAACGGGTTTATCAATACTGCCGCCTTCTGGTCCAGCAATGCCTGTTAAAGCCACACTAAAATCTGAACCCGTTACCCTATTCGCTCCTTGTGCCATTTGCAATGCCACTGGCTCACTTACTGCGCCAAATGTGTCTAAATTCTCAGCGCTGACCTTTAATATATTTTGTTTACACTGATTTGCATAACTGACAACGCCACCTAAAAACCAACTCGACACGCCACTTTTTTCAGTAATATTGCTCGAAACCAGTCCACCAGTACAAGATTCTGCCGTACTTATAGTAATATTTTTCAATTCACAAATTTGATGGAGCTCATCAACAAGTGCATAAACAGTGGCTTTCATAGGATTTTCTCACTTTTTTTACAAATTGCATGGATAAATAACCATTTATTCTATCAGTTCTACTTGAGACTCGGGCTTAAGGTCAATAAAATACCCCCTTTTTTATAATGTAACATTGAGGAATTGCCACATGGCCTTTGTAGTTTTAGATAATTGCATCAAATGTAAGTACACTGACTGCGTTGAAGTATGTCCTGTTGATTGCTTTTACGAAGGACCAAATTTTTTGGTTATTCACCCAGACGAATGTATCGATTGCGCACTTTGTGAACCAGAGTGTCCAGCGGGCGCAATTTTGTCAGAAGACGAGTTAAGCGAAGATCAGCAAATATTTGTTGAATTAAACGCAGAATTAGCCGAAGTATGGCCAAACATCACTGAGCAAAAAGATCCGTTACCAGATGCGGCTGACTGGGATGGTGTTGAGAACAAGATTGAACATTTAGAGAAGTAATTTCTTTATATAATAAAAAACCCAAATTAACGTAAGTTAACTTGGGTTTTTTATTGCCTGCTGTTTAAGCTCAATGAAACGACACTAAAGCAAAACCACACTTTAAAGCGTCTCTCTTTGAGCAAATGCAGCACATCAACAGTAAAATACCAACGAGAGAAACACTGCACTAAGTGCTTAATGAGCTCCCCACTTAAGCCGTCATTCCAAAACAGATCAATAGCCTCGACCACGCCATCACCGAAGAATCAAATCATTCAAAACCAATGCAGACTGATAAACACTCCAAAGTCGCACCAGTGGCGATCGTGTCGTAAATCGTTTAAGTAAATTAAGCTATTTTGGATTGGTGTATGAATTAAGTTTGGTGCTTGGTGCTTGGTGCTTGGTGCTTGGTGCTTGGTGCTTGGTGCTTGGTGCTTATAAGTGTAGGTCATGCCTTGACGCGCCAACTAACTTCGTTTGGATAATATTAATAATTTTGTGCGTGTCCAATTAATCATTGCTGTGATATTCGATTCCCGTCATCTTCAACAGCTTTACCGTTGGAGATCCAGCGGCGTGGCTATGCTGTGTGTCATACACAACTTAGACATACAAGATAATCAAATTCTAACCAAGTAAAAACTTAAAACTGCATATCAATATAATATTTTTTCAAATTCATGGATTTTACCCTAGAACACCAAGGTAATAATTAGAATAACTAGAAAAAGGCGATTTTTAAATCGAGTGAGTGCCTATCACTATTGATATCGCATGTTCGTTCACACAATAAAGCTTATAGAATATATTTATTTACCAAAATAAAACAAGCTATTCGAATATCCTAATGTCCGTGTTCGCTTAAAGTCTTTCATTTTTGATACAAGGCTCATGGTCGTGCCGACTATTCCTTTAAAACTGGATTCGAAATTTTGAGTAATGTACAACCATTGATCTTGTTCAATATTCAGTCTCTGCAAAATATTTGGTAATGCTTGATCAATGTTTCCGCGTTTGTTTTTTCTAACTTGCCTTCCTGTCCAATCCACTAATTCCAAATAATTGGTTAACGTAAATGGAATGCCTTTTGGCATATTTTCTCTGGGTTTTCCTGCAAAATTTAAAAGTGAATTTTCTTGCTGGTCCAATCTATTGGGGACTTTTGATTGTTTTGCTTTTTCTGCTCGTTTTTTAATACTGGTGTGATTTGATTTTTCAGGTATCTCGGCCATTTTCGCACGAATCGGATTTAAATCCACGTAGGCCATACAAGCCAATAGCGCTTTTTCATCTAATAATGCCTGTGATTTAAAACGGCCTTCCCAAAATTTCCCCGTACATTTATCTTCAGCATTCGCCATTCTTGCAAGGGGTTCGTTGATGTTTTTGACAAACCAACCTAAGTCCAACAAGCGTTCGCGCCATTCATTAATTTTTATGGTTACGGCATCTAATTCGACTTTTGAAAGATTTTCGCCATTGGCAAATTTTTGTGTGAGCATCGTGCCTTTGTAGAGTTGATGCCAGCGATGAGCAATTTCAAGATCCGTCAGCTGTTTTGATTCTTCTTGGTCTATGAACACAACCAAATGAAAATGATTTGACATAAGGGCATAAGACGCTATCTTTATATTAAAGATCTTTGGCAGTTCTTGTAGTCGATTTTCAATCCATTCTTGCCTGTGTGAATAATCCTTTTTTGTAATCGCATCTTTCCCTAAGATGAAACAACGCCTACAGCATCGGCTTACTATGTGATAATAAGGCGTCGCTTCTAGTGATACTAAACTCTTTCTAGCTATTGGCATATTTAACTCACTTTGATCATTTCTATATTTTGAGATTAGGTCAAAGCGGTTAAATTGCCATTTTTTATTTGTGTAGTTTTGTATTTACAGTGTGTGTCTTGATAGGTCCTTTGTGTGTGTCTTGATAGGTCCTTTGATATGTGTCTTGATAGGTCCTTTGATAGGTCCTATGCTGTGGTCGATGAATGTTTCCTTTTGATTCGAGAAGTATTGTGAAGCAAGCGACTTCCCCCCCTTAACATTCTATTGGTTGATTGGCTGTTGGTTCTTGTTTTTGTGGTTATATAGCCAAGATGTTAGACTTGACCATTGGATTTTGAATTAACCTATCTAGAAGAAAAATTAAGATATATCAGGTTATGAATATATTTGAAAGCAAGTGACATCAATGCTGAGTTCAAAAAAATAATATGTAAGTTTCTTGGAGAGTAAAGGTAAATGAAAATTTTAAAATTAAGTTATATTTGTATAGCTTTCATATTTTTATCAAATTGTGCGGGCGAACCATTATTGTTTAAATTTGCATCAATCAATGATGTAATCCCGAATGCTTATGTCTATTCAGATGAAGTTAAAGTATTTAATATTTCTGATGACTCTGAAATAGAAATTGAAAATGGCGAGTATAGTATTAATGGGTCTGAGTTTACCTCTAATAAAGGCTTAATTGATAATGATGATATTTTGCAATTAAGACAAATTTCACAATTAGAAGGTGAGACAGTTACAAAATTCAATGTAGATAAAGATTATGGGGAATTTAAAACAAATGTAATTGAAAACTACATTAATAGTAGGCCTACAATAAATTATATTGAATGGAATAATTCAATAAGCAGATATGATAGAAGTGAATATGATTTTAAAAAAATATCGAATACAGCTGATAATATTATCTATAGGAATATTTTGGATATTGATCAAGATAATGATAAAGACATACTTGTTGCTTCAAAAGATGATCATACAATTGCTTGGTATTCAAATGATGGAAATGAAGAATATCAATTTAATATAATTGATCAAAGAGCGTATGACGTTAGAGATATTGATATAGCTGACTTGGATAACGATGGAGATTTAGATGTTGTTTCGGCTTTATCAAAAGAAAATTCAGTTTATTGGTATGAAAATATAGGTAATGAAAAATTTTCAAAACATATATTGAGTGATATGGAGATTGACGTTTTTGAAATAGAAATTATAGATATTGATAGCGATGGTGATAATGATGTTGTATCAGTTTCAAATATCAATTCAGAAGTAGTACTTTTTGAAAATAAAGGTGAAAAAAATTATGAACGAAAAGTGATTTTAGATAGTAATTCAATTGCGTCGATATTTTTTAAAGATATCGATCAAGATAATGATGAAGATTTAATTTACATTCAAGAATATGGAAATTTCATTTATATATTTGAAAACATTGGTAATGGAGAGTTTAAAGAAAAAAAATTAGAAAATGATACTACTATTTTGGAGGTTCGATTATCAGATCTAGATAATGATGATGATCTGGATATTGTATTTATTTCAAATAATGCAGCATCACGGTTTCCAAAAATAAGTTGGATGGAAAATATAGATAAATTACAGTTTAATAATAAATTATTACTTGCAGAAATAAATATTGTGGAAAAATATTTATTAGAAGTAGTTGATATAGATGGTGATAACGATAAGGATATTATGCTAAATAGTTATTTTCTAGAAAACTTAGGAGAGGAAATATACACCCGTTCTGTATGTACGATATGTTTGGAAGGTACAAATTATACATATTTCGGCAATGATCCGGATGGTTATGTGCGTTTCTTATCTGGCTCAATAGGATTTAAAAATTTAAATTATTACGACAGAAAAAATTATATTTTTGAAGGTGAAACAAAATTACCCTTTGAAGGTGCTTCAGATGAAAACATATTGAATTACCAAGTTCAAAAAGGAATGCATTCTGATTTATTTAAAATTGATACTCTTACAGGAAGTATAGAATTTAAAGAAAGTGTTGAATATTACGAAAATGAAATTAATAAATATTTCATTACAGTGTTAGTTGATGATGGATTTATATTAACAAAAGTTCGCCTTCTTATTATTGTGATACCAAATGATGAAGATGATGATAATGACGGTGTTATCGATTTAATTGATGCATTCCCAAATAATGCATCGTATAAGTATGATGGGAATAATAATGGAATAGGCGATAGATCAGAAGATGATTTAGATAATGATGGAGTTAATAACTACAATGATAATGCTCCATATGATAGTGATTCCAACCAAGTGCCTAAATGGATAAATGAATCCATTGAAAATATCCCTTTAGTAGTAGCCGAAGAAACTGGTGAAGTAATTAAATTTGAAGTGTTGGATTTTGATTTTGATGGCGACGAAGATATAGTTGCAATATCCGCTTATAGAGTTGACATAGTTGATAATTCATTATCTTTTTTAAATAATTCTATTACATTATATGAGAATATCGATAATAAATTTTTTGAAGAAAATGTTATCGACAGTGAAATAGGAATTGTTCTATCGATTGATATTATTGATTTAGATAAAGACGGTGATTTAGATGTATTGTCAGTTTCCCCACAGCATAATTCAATATTTTGGTATGAAAATATTGGTAATAATAATTTTTCAAAAAATATAGTTTTAGAGGGTATAAAAGATCCATTAACCGTTATTTCTGTTGACTTTGATAATGATGAAGATATTGATATTTTAACCGCTTCATACTCTCAAGATGAATTAATTTTATTGTCAAATATGGGAAATCAAAATTTTGAAAAAACAGTAATTAACTCTTCTATTCCTTTTGTTCGAACGCTAGGTGTTGGTGATTTAGATGGTGATGGGGATCAAGATGTAATAACAGCTTCATATAATGAAGAAAAACGAGATCGAACTAGAACTGGTGTAATACATTGGTTTGAAAACGTTGAGTCTGGTGAATACATAAGGCATGGAATATCATTTATAAGTGATTTTTCAAGAGTGCATAAAATTATAACAGAAGATATCAATAATGATGGACAATTAGATATTAAATTAAAACATAATGGTAATGTAAATCTTTCGATAATCAATAAAGGGGGGAAACCTTTTGCTTTTTCACAAACAAACTTATCGTTTGGAGAAGATAATGGATATGAGATAAATGATGTGGATATTGACGGAGATCTAGATTTTGATAGATTTTATTTTGAAGGTTGGGGAGAAAATTTAAATCATTATAAAAAAATGTATTTTAATCACGTATTTGATTCAACAAATTCAATTAGAGAGTATTGGTTATATTACGGAGAAGATTATGAGTATTGGGCTTTACCATATCAAGCTAATGGTGAAACTAATATTTTTACAACACTTGCTGAAGAACGAACAATATTAAGTCATGACTTAATTCAATCAAAATATCAAATTACAGAAAGTGAAATTCATATTGGAGTCGAGCAAGCAATAGACGAAGATGGTAATACTTTGACGTATAATATGGTGGGCGGATCAGACCATGAATTGATTAATATCAATTCAGAGACTGGTGAATTATCTTTTAAATCGGCACCTTCATATTCAAACCCAGAAGACCTTAATGAAGACAATAATTATATTTTCACGATTTCTGTTAGTGATGGGTATTCATCCATCACTCGAAGAGTGAGTGTTGACGTTCTGGAATCTTTATAACAAAGAAAACATTAAAATAAAATGTGGATTTTAAAGGGCTGATTTAAAAAAATCGGCCTTTTTTTGCAGAACTGTCAGGGTCGCCCCTTACATTTGACATGAAAAATAAACAAATCTTGGGGTCAGGCCTTAAACACAAATCTTGGGGTCAGGCCTTAACACAAATCTTGGGGTCAGGCCTTTAGTTTGACATAGACACCCAAAAAACCTGATTAGTTTTGTCGTAGCAAGCAAACGACCTACATAAAAGATTTCTAGGTAAACCATTCGGATCAAATCTAGACTCCACACCTCACTGACTCCTTTGACACACAATAAGAATAAGCACAATCCAATCACACAATATCAATTGTCACTCCTACATTCTTCCTCAGCCTACCCCTAATCTACCCAATCATTTACAATACATTTTCTATTAACATTTGAATGTTTTTCCATGAGTCATTATCAGCCACCATTTTCCATTACCAGCAAAATCATTGACCTGATCGCTAATATCAGCGAACACATTGGTCGATTGTCTGTGATTGATGAAGAAAAAAATCTGAAGTTAAGACGCATAAATCGAATCCGTACGATTCAAGGCTCGCTTGCCATTGAAGGCAACACTTTAAGCGAAGAACAGATTACTGCGATTTTAGACGGTAAACGCGTCATAGCCCCGCCTAAAGATGTGCAAGAGGCGCGTAATGCTATTAAAGCGTATGAGGCATTTGAAACTTGGGCACCTTCATCCAATGACGATTTTTTAAAAGCTCATCAGATCTTAATGTCTGGGCTAATTGATGACGCAGGGTTGTATCGTAGCGGTAATGTTGGAGTGATGAATGGCAAAACCATAGTACATATGGCGCCACCTGCTGGTCGTGTTAATCAGTTAATGTCTGAATTGTTTCACTGGATTGAGTCTACAGATCATCATCCTTTGATTACTAGTTGTGTATTTCATTATGAGTTTATATTCAGGACGAATGGTATGTCGAGTTGGCAGGGATGCCAGAAATCGACGGAGTTTATTCATCCTTTCGCTGATGGCAATGGGCGAATGGGTCGTTTATGGCAAACATTGATATTAAATAAATGGAACCCTATTTTTGCTCAACTACCAGTAGAAAGCATGATCCATGAACGCCAAGCTGATTATTATCAGGCCATAAACCTTAGCACTCAAGGTACTGATAGCGCGCCTTTTATTGAATTTATGCTAACTGTGATTTTACAAACCATATTGGAGGTTGCTCCCACCGACCAAGTAAGCGACCAAGTAAGCGACCAAGTAAAAAAGCTTATTAATTCGATGACTAATCAGTGGGTATCCGCTGATCAGCTGATTAAAAATCTTGGACTAAGCCATAAACCGACTTTTAGAAAAAATTATCTAAAACCCGCCTTGGAAGCTAAATTAGTAGAAATGCAAAACCCAAATAGCCCGACCAGCCCAAAACAAAAATATCGACTAGCAACATAAAATCACCCTGACATTACTTCGACGTCAAATTTAAAACCGGCTATTGGCTAGATGAACAGGATCAAATCTTGACTTCAGACCGCACGACCTGAACACTTATAAGCTGAATAGTTTGTCGCAGCAAAGCTTCCATAATTGAAGTGCCCTATTTTGAAAAATAGCGAAACGTCTAATTCTAAAGGCTGCTAAAAAATAGTTTTAATAAATTGATCAATAAAAAAGCCCGTTATGATCTAAATCGTAACGGGCTTTTTTTATTATTACATTAAACTTTATGGCGACACTACAATCACTTGTTCGATCACCGCTTCATGTAATGATCGATTATCTTTGAGGTTAATTTTTACAAAATAACGACCAGGTTCAGAATACGGGTAATCAAATCGTAAATCATTTAAACCAAAGGATAACACCTCATCGCCGTTTCCAGGGTCGAATGTTATGTCAAAAGCGTAGTTTGGATTTTCGTTAACAATATCCAATTCAATGTGTGCTGGTATGTCAGGCAAAGGTCCATAATCAATATCATTATTCAGATTAAAATCATTAGATAGCTCAACTTCGTCCACTACTGCTATTGAAGTCCCTTGAGATAAATCGATTACAATATCACCACTTATCTGCGTACCCCCATAAAAATTTAATCCAGACTCAGTAGAGCAATTAAAGATATATGGAGGAATATTTCGATCGTATGAAATAGGTACATAATCTAAATCCAAATTAATCAAACCAATAATATTAATAGGTGAGTCAATTTCAGAATCTGGATAAATAACGCTTGGAGATCTGACATATTGTAATTGATCATCCACAATATAATTAACTGGCAGTTCAAACGTGACTAATTGTTCTGCACTTTGATAGTTTAAATCAATGTCGATTCTAAATAACACATCAAAATTTAATTCAAATTCATAATTGATTAATTCGTTTGTCACTATATTGGTTGCCGATAACGTTAAGGTGTAATCACCTTTGTTTTCATAAGTGTGAATAAAATTCAATGTTTCGTAACTGTGACCGTCACCTGTATTCCATAAAAACTGATAATTTTCATGCTCACTTGCATCTAAATTAATTAACGATTTCACATTCATGTAATACGTTGAAAGACTGGCGTCTAATTCAAAAATTTTATTATGCTCAGGCTTGAAGGTAAATGTGTCTTCAGCGGTGTTGCCAAATTGATCGGTAATTTTAAATTGCACTTCAATATTTCTTTGGCAACTATCTGATGGAGCAGGCTTAGTAACCGACCAGTCTGTAGAAATAACTTCGTCATTGTATGTCCAAGTCACTTCAAAGGTCTCATTTTCTAATTCTGGAAAGGCATTTAATAAATCTTGTGATACGCCTTCTCTAGAAATGACAAGCTTTTGATTTGATGATGTCGCACGATTCATTAAATCGATTTCGGACTTATTGGGAATTTGAAAAAGAGTGAGTCCAACTCCTATGCCTAAATCTCCATAAAAATTCAATCCGCCCTGTGGCGAATTATTTTGTACAATCGAATTACTAAATTCAGGAATATCTTGTTCGGTGAAAACAGGCTCTGTTTCGCTGGACTCTTGATCAACAGTCAATTGAGTTTCGGTGTTTGAATCAGTATTTGAATCAGTATTATCTTGTGTTGAAACCAAATCCCCTACCGTTACTTCAGCAGCAACATCAGTCTGAGTGTTCACCTGATTATCTATTTGGGTCTGGGTCTGTTCAAGTATCGCCTTATTTGACTCGTCAAATTGAGAAGAAGAATCGGCTTCTAAACTTGTCAATTCCTGACAAGACATTAAACCTAAGCCTATCAAAGCGCTAATGAGTAACTTTTTATCCATGGCGTCATCTCTAATAATTATGTTTGTAATCTGCTTATTATACTGAAAATACCCAGCAGGAGTAACTTAATAGCTGAAGGCTTAAATAGTGGGCATTCCAAAACCAAACTTGCAAATCCTTTAATCTGAAGGCAATTCACATACCGGACTCACTTTAGACTCTAATTGATTTTCAAGATCCTCAGGAATATTCACACCAAAATCTAATCCAGTAAGCACCTCTATAAAATCAACCGAGCGCAAATATTGTTGAGCTTTTGAAAAATCAAAATCATCATGAGGCGCAATAAACCCAAGGGCGCTGGCGTTTAAATCATTAAATTCATAGATCACTTTATAAAACCCTGTTGGCACTGGAAGGTTAGAACCGCCAATACTGTCCAGCGAGCCTTCAAAATAAGGCCCTGTAAACACAAATACACGCTGTCCATCTTGATAGTTATCCACACAATTTCGCACATAGGTTTCTAAATCCCGCCAGCCAAATTGATTAAAATCCATTTTTTGTGGAGAAATATTTGAAAGGTAAAAGGTTTCAGACATAGAAAAATCGGTATGGTCCAACGTCGCATTAGGGGCTAAATGTCCACGTTGGAAACCAGAATTACTGTAATCAGCAAGCGTTGCGCGATATTCTTGGGGGATTAATAACTCTTCTTTAAAACTGTCTTCCCGCACATTTACCACTCGCACCATTTCAGGTTGTAACGCATACCCCACCCACGCGGCTTGTTTACTGTGATATTCATAACCAATATTAAAACTTGAATATTCTAAGAGTTGATCGGTATTTTGTGCGGGCACACCAAATTCGTCAAGGGTAACGGGATTAAAATCGCTTTGAATCGGGTTAGTCCTTTGTGGGATATGATCTGAGTCTGCTTGGTAGTCGTTGCAGCTACTGATGATTAATGAGAAATATATGATAATGCGTTTATTCATTTATTTTGTTTTTTTGATAGTTATATTGATTGTAGGACAGTTTTACAAGAAGTTAGAATGGACTGATTGAATATGGCTCGGTATAGTTTTAATAAAACTATCATCATAAATATACTTTTCTCTTTCCAATAATAGAATAACTTACTAGGCAATAGAATTATGAATACTTGCGAATTAACCCTTGGAATACCCGAAATCATTTCTATTTTGGCATTAGTAATAGCCATAATTTCAGTTTCTTTTGCAAGATTCTCTTGGCTAGAAACTTGAAGATCTAATGAAATTTCACTATCGATACATAGAAAAGATATTTACGATGCATTTTTCGAATTAAAAATGCATATGACAATGAAAGGAGAATACGCTGAAAGCAACGAAGTTTCAAAATTCTATTATCAATCTCGAAATGCTAAAGTATTCCTCCCAAAAAAATTGGCCTCAAAAATTACCAGCTATTTTCAAACGTGCTCAGAAATCGCGCATCTTCGCCAAAAATGCGATGAAAATACAAATAACGAACAGTTAGGTAAATTTGATCATTTAATTGAAATAGAAAGCAAACTATCCCCTCAAATAGATAGCGAATTAATGGATTTATTAATAAGCATCAACTACTTAAACGAAAACTAAAATAAACATTCGCCCGTGCAAACCTGATGACGCAACTGCGATAAGTGACATCTACAACCACTACATCAAAAACACAGTGATTACGTTTGAAGAAGAGTGGGTGGATCACAAGATAATGGAAGATAGAATTAAGACATACACAAAAACCCATCCGTGGTTAGTATTAGAAAACGAGTTAGGTGAAGTTGCGGGTTATGCCTACGCCGCTAAATGGCAGCCTCGCTCTGCTTATAAACAGACCTGTGAAATCACTGTGTATTTAGACAAAGATCAATCAGGTTATGGCTACGGATCTGCATTATACAAAGCACTACTGCCTTTATTAAAAACCTCTGGTTTTCATACAGTTGTGGCGGGAATTGCTCTACCGAATGAGGCGAGCGTTAAATTACAAGAATCTTTTGGATTTAAAAAAGTGACCCACTTTCAACAGGTGGGTCGTAAGTTTGATCGATGGATTGATGTGGGACACTGGCAACTTTTATTAAATGATATTTCATTCGAGCAGTAAAAATTACCGCTCAATTTCATTCAAACTTTTATTAAAATCTCACCCTGTTCTTCCAATATTTTTTCGTTTTTGTTTTTGATCCATTGATGTAAATACGCCATAGATAACAAACTGATTCCCAGCCCCATAAACGAAACGATTCGCCAAAGTCCAGTTAAGTCTGCCATATCCATTAGAAATATTTTCAACATCACAACGGCAATTAACGTCATTCCTGTTGTGTATATTTTTTCAATATTTCGGATCACCCCCACTATAAAAATACTTAATGCAAATAACATCCAAACGGTTGAATAAGTATAAATTTCTCCAAACAATAATGGATCATATAAATTAAGTTGTTTGTGCCAAATATGTCGTATTTGTAAATTAATTAATACAAATACACTCACAGACGTTGCAAAATAAATCACCACTTTTGGAATGACATGAATGTATTTACCCGCCAGCCAAAACAAAAATATTGGCAAGCCAAAGCCCATTAACAACCAATTTAGAATAGGAAATTTTCCAATACCATCTTCAACCAACAATGGATTTAATAACGACACCACAAAAGCAAAATTAACTAAAGCAATACTCATTAATACCACAGAGATTGTTTTATAAATATGATACAGCTGACGTGCAAAAGGTAACCTTGATCGATACATCAAACCCAGAGCAGCAAATAAATTGGTATTCATTGCCGCTTCAATAAAGCCATATTGCAAATCAAATATTTGCCCTGGTGGATAAATCCAATAGCGAATTTCAATATTAATAAATAACACAAATACATGTATTGCACTGACTTCTAACCAACGCTTAAGTGTATAGTCGTGACTAATGATACTTGCCCAAATAATCATTAAAAAACATCCCCCATAGGTCCATAACGACCAATGGGTGTCAGTACCATATGAGAATATCCAAGGACTGAATGTTAAACGACTGATGACGATGGCTAATAAAATTTTGATAAAGATTGGAATGTATTCAAGTTTGCGCCATCGATTTAACATCACTAACACAATAATTTGCATGGCCAATGCCATGGTTAATGACGCCTGTTTAAAGGCAATTACCGCAGCTAAACTAAATGCACAATGCGCAGCTATTACTAACCACACTGTCGCAATGGATTCGCTTTTTTTCGATAATTGCCACAACGCACAAATGGCATAAATTAATCCCAATGAAAATGAAGTTAACGACCAATAATAACTGCCATGTATCACTGAAAATTTTAAATATCCAATTGCCAAACACAGCACAGGCGCCATTAATGCTAATGATATAATCAATCCTTGCTCGCCCAATCGTTGTCGATTTTCATCTTTACAGACTAATGAATAATTATAAATTGAAAAACAAAAGAATAAGACAGCAAGCAAACATACAAATTGTCCAATATATTCTAACTGCATCGATGGCATATTTAATATTTGCTGTGCCAAATTATGCGAATCGGTTTGCATAAAAAATATCGCGACTAGAAAACTAATTAACACAAACCAAGGTAACATTCGAAGTGAAGTATTAAAACGCGCCACCCAAAACATCAACATAATAAACGGCATCCAATTTAATACCGCATATTCCCACATAGGGTGATAATTAAACGAGATCACCTGTGCAATACTAATTAATACCATACTGCCAATGAGCGAGCCTTGCATTGGGCTACGATGAAATAATTTTTGCCAAAAACTTAAATGATGATTTTCTTCTACAAATACTGACCAACTTTTAATCAATAGATAATTTTTACTGCGCACACTTAAAAATAAATACGCTACTATCGTTAAATAACTGCTATGCCATATGTAATCTGAAGTTTTCATAAGCATTGAAATGCCCCACCACATTAATGCACCAATCAATGTGATCCACCATATCCATGGCTTAAACATCTGTCGCATTAACACTAATGCGCAACTTGATACCGCTAAACAATATATCAAGATCAACGTTAAATCTTTTGAATTACCTCCAACAATTGCAGGCACCAAAAATGATCCAGCAATTCCCATAAACGCTAACAACGTACCGTGCCAATGAGACATATACATGGTAAATAAACTGACGACAGCCATTGTGCTAAATAGAATAATAAATAACGGATCTTGTTGAGATTGGGTATATAAATGCAGTGTCGATAACAATGCAAAATAAATCAAAATACTACCACTTAACGCAAGCGCCGAAACCGCTTGGTACTTTCCTCGGCTATTTCTTCTTAAAACTTCCGCAATTAAGTGAAATACACCACCCATCAAAAATGCACAAACAATACCGAGATCTCGGGTTAACACACCTGCTTCTACGGAATAACGCACTAAAAATCCACCGGCTAAAGTAATGCTAAGCACACCAAACCAAATCATCCAGGTTTCTAAAATTAAAGCGATTCTCGGTGTGGATTTCACTGAACTGGGCAGTTCTAAAATAGGGGTTTGGGCTAAATCATCAATTAATGGATTATCCGTAATCCTTTCTTGCTCACCATTAACTACGGCAATTAGAGATTGGTTTTCTTTGCTTAATGTGTCTACTTCCTTTTTTAACTGTACGATCGTTTTTCGACTTTTCAGTGATACAAAAAACGAGACACCTCCTAAAATTGATCCAACCAACAAAATGGCCAGAGCAATAAAAATAGCGATAAAAGAAAGCAGACTTAACATAATTGAGTACTTAGTAATAATTAATAAAGTGATAAGTGCAAAGTAACTTTAATTAATACTAAATACAAGGGACGGCTGATTAGCTGTCCATCACCGCGTCATACGCTTCATCTAACGCTTTTTCAATATCGTATCCGTTAAGCATAAAACGAACGGCAATATCACGTAATTTTGACATCGCTTTAACCGTTAATGAAGGGTATTCATCATGATGGGCTTTAAAATAAGCAACAATTTCACGGGTGTAATGCTTAGCTAGTAATTCCTTATCTTCAACTGATGAGGTTACTGTATTTAGCAGTTTATTTTGTTTTAAATTAATCGCACTGATAAATTGATGTTTTTCAGAGATAGCTTGCTCAAATCCAATATCGCTTAACAACGCCAACGTTTCATAACCCACTTCATCGGCATCATGTTGCTCCAAAACCGATTCAATTGCTGGTTTTTCTTCTGAGTTTTTCGCTCTAATTTCAAGCTTAGTCATTAAATCATCAAGATCTAATGGCTTATCATTGATAAGCTGAAAACTTTCAATGAACACGTAATTAACGTCATCTTTTTGATAGGTAAATTGTACAATCTGATAATTGGAATTTTTCATAAATCTCACCTGTAACAACACTTGTAAAATGTCATGCAACAAATAAAAATCCGAAGTACTCACTTCGGTAAAGATACCCTCAAAATTGATTTATTGAGGAAGGTTTTAGGCAAATTTAAAATGGAAACTCGTAAAACACAAGAGAATTTTTAAACAAAAAACAATTGATTACTTAACGCACAAATTTGCAGTATCAAAATCGTTTCTTATTTGAGCAATTCATAAAAAAACCCCAAATTAACATTACTCTAAAGCAAGCAAAGTTGGGGTTTTTAACGAACTAAAACGTAGATTATGCGAAGTTTGCGTTAGCAAATTCCCAGTTAACCAAGTTCCAGAATCCTGCTAAATAATCAGGACGTACGTTACGGTAATCGATGTAGTACGCGTGCTCCCATAAATCAACAGTCAAAATTGAAGTTTGACCTTCAGTTAATGGGCAGCCAGCATTAGAAGTATTTACGATTTCTAATGAACCATCTGCGTTTTTAACTAACCAAGTCCAGCTAGAACCGAAGTTGTTAACTGCTTTGTCGTTTAATGCTGCTTTGAATTCTTCAAAAGAACCCCATTTTGCATTGATTGCGTCTGCAATTGCACCTGTTGGAGCGCCGCCGCCGTTAGGGCTTAAACAGTTCCAGTAGAACGTGTGGTTCCAGATTTGCGCTGCGTTATTGAATACTGGGCCTGAAGCAGTTTTGATGATGTCTTCTAGAGACTTACCTTCAAATTCAGAACCTGGTAACAAACCGTTAAGTTTTACAACGTATGTGTTGTGGTGTTTACCGTGGTGAAATTCTAAAGTTTCTTTTGAGATATGTGGCTCTAATGCGTCAATCGCATATGGCAATGCTGGTAATTCAAATGACATTGGGTCGATTCCTGTATTGAGGGTTTGAGAGAATTATTCACTTTACACAATCAATTTGCATCGAATGTGCTGGAGTTCTTATAATCAGCCCTATTTATAGGTATAACTCGCAAAATTTCAAGCTTCATTTGCGTATTTGGCCAATAAAATTATAATTCAAAGCTGTTTTTACATAAGGTATTAGTATGAACGATCAATTAGACCCAACAATTAATCGCATTACTGCAGAGCGCGATGACCCTGCTAGAAAAATGCAAGAGCGTCGCATGGAAAAAGAGCGCCGCAAAACATACAAAAATCCGACGCCGCCGCCAACGGGCGAACGCCGGCAAAAAGATCGTCGGGCTCAACCGCCACAATCGGTTAAATCTGGCTCAGGCATGCTAAGTAAACTGACTTTTGTGCTTTTATTAGGAGCTTGTGGTGGAGCCGGTTACGCCTATTATCAACAGAATTTATTGGTCACGAATTTAAGTGAAACCAATCAGGCGATCAACTTGCGTATTCAAGAATTAGAAACACAATTACGTGCTTCAGACACATTATTAGAACAGACTGAAAATGTCGCCAGCACAACAGTGAATTTAACCAAAACTGAAATTCGCCGTTTATGGGAAAGTTCGCAACAAAATAAAACCAAAACCGAAAGCATTGACAGCTCTGTAGAATCGTTAAAATCGTCATTAAATAAAATGAATGCGCAAATTAAAACCTTAACCGATAATGATGCCGCATTAACTCAAAAAGACAGCAGCATCAATTGGCTGGCAAACCAAGCAAAAAAACAAGCGGATGACACAGAAGCTAAAATCACAAATATCGATAAACAAATTCAATCATTAAATACACTGTCTAAAAAGTTAGGACAAATTGATGTATTAAGTGAAAAAGTATCGATCATTGATGAACTTGAAGCCGCAATTGGCGCCATCAAACCCAGCGATACATCAGCAATTGAAAACACACAAGGTAAAATCATAAACGCCCAAAATCAATTGTTATCCTCTCAAACTGCCCTTGCAAATGAGCAAGCTGTTATCAAATCAGCTGTTGAATTAATTGCTGAGCGCATCACTAATATTGAATTGGCCATTGATGTAATTGATGATCATCGAATGCGCATGCAACAAGATTTAGGGAATTTGAAACAAACCCCATAAAATCATGTCATACTAACCAAACCATGATAAAGCGGTCATAATTAATGACTGCTTTTTTGTTTATTACATTTAAGTTCTTGTATTTACCATCCTTATTATTGGTTATTAGTTAAATATGAATATTCTCAAATTATCCCTTTTTAGTGTTTTTCTGTTTGCTGCGATATCTTGCCAAGTACAAGAAAACAAAGACACACAATCCAAACCATTTAATCCAGTTTATGACCCCGCTCCTGCTGCCAACAGTTTTGAATCATTATTGCATCATTCTGGTTTTTCTCAATTGCATTTAATGATACAACGCGAAGGCGAAAAAATGCTATGCGCTCAACCTGCTTACCAAGTATGTTTTGATGTATCCAAAGAAATGTGTGAAATCGAAACCAAACAATGGGTTTTTTCATGCCTGTCCGATGCAAACTATAAAGTCCCAACCGTTTATGACAAAGTCACACGAGGACAATTTATGGGAGCATACGGCGCTTGTATGATTAACAATCACGCATTTAGACGAGCAGACGAAATAGAAGAAGTTTCAAAATGTATGGTCAACGCACCGTTAGATGAAGAGCTCGCCATTAAAGCATTAGTGGAAGGAAAAAGACTGTATCAACCCTCTGGAAATAACTAAATATTAAACATATGACTGAACCATTTAATATCCAAGTGCCAGCACCAAGAACCGTGGAATACGATTGGATGAGCATTCAAACTTGGCACAATCTGAACAATCAACAACTTCAAACGGCCAAAAATCAGGCAGATATAAATTATATATTTGCAGGTGACTCCATTACACAAGCGTGGCCTGAATCCATTTGGCAAACACACTTCGCGCCTCTAAAAAGCTTGAACCTTGGTATTGGCGGCGACCAAACACAAAATTTATTATGGCGACTGCAGCAGCCAGAAATTTTAGCCTTAACACCAAAATTTTTTGTGCTTTTAATTGGCACGAATAATTTAGGTCACGCTAATCATAATGCCTTGCAAACTGCCAATGGCATCAATATTGTAGTTGAGTACATCTTAAACAACTTTAATGATTGTCATATATTTTTACACAATATTTTTCCGGCCGATGCTTCACCACATTCACAAAAACGCCAACAGATTATTGAAGCAAACCAACAACTCAAACAATCCGTAAATGAAAATTCACGGATCACCTATCTTGAATTTTTTGATATATTTTTAAATAATAAACAAGAAATAGAATCAGAAATTATGGAAGATTATTTACATTTAACGCAAAAAGGTTATCAACTGTGGTGCAATAATTTACTCAAATACATTAAACAATAAGCAAAAAAAAGCCCTGTAAAAACAGGGCCATTACAATAGTAAATACTCAACCAATATAGTGGTCTTTTTTTAATTGATCGTCTTCTAAATACTCGCGCCTCACTAATACAATGGCAATAGTAATTAAAAATAACGCAACAAAACTGATCATGACACGTATAAAGACAGCTACATCCATCGGTTGAAACCAAACTTGAACCAACGCAATTAATACCGCTATTACAAATAATGCCAAACAAATGATAGAACCTATTTTCATTGTTCACGCCCCATAACCACTACATACGCTTCTCGCTTCCAAAACAACAGCATTCGTCTGATGTCTTTTTCCATTGTTTGAACTCGCCAGCCTTGAGCAGCATTAAGATTCAAAAATTCAGAAAATTTTATTGGATTAACTTTAGCTGCACCTAAAATCAGCGAACCGAGCATTCCCTCTTGATAAATAACGACTTTATATTCCATGTTATCACCTTAGAAATTCAATATTAAAATTTGAGGAATCCATGTTTTCACACCCTCTCAAAATATTTCAGTCATTTAAATATTTGACTGAGAACAAATTTTACATGAAGTAAACCAATATTTACAGCTAAAATCATTGCATTGGTACACGTAGCGCTCTTACCACCAAAGCGCGTAGTTTTTCTATTCTAGCTAGATCTTTGGCAATAATATCAATTGTGTCAATATTTGAGTTTTGAGCTAATTTATGGAATAAATTGATCATCACAATATCATCATCCAGCCCAAGATAAGCTCGGGTGGCTATTGCAAGCAAACACTCTAAATGTAAATCTTGATGGGTATTAACCAAATCATGAATCCATTGTTTTACTTTGTTATTATTCGCCGTTTTACTCACTGCACGAATCACATGACTGAATAATTCAAATTCATCCAATTCAACTACGTTAATTAATTGCTTTGAAAACTGAGGATCATCATTTACATGTTCTAGACACGCAAGAAAACATAACTGCGCAGGTTTCGCATATTGATTAAATTTACTCACAACGATTTTTTTATCGGCATCGGTTAAACGCCAAACTAATTCACCCACCCCTTGGACACCAATGGTTTGCCAATTTTCATTTTGATCCGTTAAAAAATATTTGGAGGTTGCCTCGTAATACTTAGAAACTGACTGTCCTAAAATCATTGAAGCTTTAGCATGAAAACACGCCTGCATGATTTCATTAGGTTTAAAATGAAACGGATGATCTTGTAATAAACGTCGACGCTCTTCATCATCTTTTGTCATCAATGATGTTACAACACGCTCTAAACAACTTTGTTGTTCAGCAATATTCACAACATTACGCTCATCTAGCCCCCATTTAAATAACCAAATACTGTGTTTTTCTGGATATTGTGGCTGCCAGGTTAAAATCGCAATATGCGCACTGTCTTTATAAGGGAACGGATAAGCAATCTCACCGGTTTCGATTTTATAGAAATCATCAGCATCCAAATGCTGAAATTGACGACCTAAATCAAACACCTCAATATGCGTTTGTGCCATTTGGTATAATTGAGAAAACGTGGTGATATTATCCATTTTGACTGCCCGACCTTTTAGTTTGTTATTGCTGCGATGCGATTTTTTGTTGTAACGCCTGATACATAATACTTGAGCGATTACCGCTGCGACAATATGAAAACACCTTGCCTTGGTTTTTTTCTAAAAACCCTTCAAGCTCATCTAATTGCTCGTGTGTCATCATAGGACCAGTCATCGGCAAATGAATAAACGCCAAGCCCGCTTTAGCCGCCTCATCTTCAATTTGCTTTGCCGTAGGTTGACCTTCATCTTCCCCATCAGGGCGATTACACACAACCGCAACAAAATCAGAGTCTTTAAGCTCAGTTATATCAGAAGGAAGGATTTGAGGGCTGACTGCGTAGTGATCAGCAATATAAGTTAAATTCATAACAAAAATCTCGTATAAAAAATTGGCGCAATTATATCACGCAGATAAAAAAAAGCCCGAGCCAATTAAATGGCTCGGGCTTAGGCTGCTGGTCTGTTTTGATTATTATTTGAACTCAGCTACCTTTTCTAACGATTTATATTATAAATCGCCTGCGTGATCTTTTAAGTAAGCTGCAACGCCTTCAACACCAGGAGTCATAGCCGCTTTACCTTTGTTCCAACCTGCTGGGCAAACTTGACCGTTTTCTTTGAAGAACTGGTAGCCTTCAACGATACGGATTAACTCATCCATGTTACGGCCGATTGGCTCGTCGTTTACAACCTGTGAACGCACGATACCGTCTTGGTCGATAACAAAAGATGCGCGCATTGCAGTACCCGCTGGGTAACCAGACTCGTCATCACCTGTTAAGATGCCGTAGTTTTGAGCGATTGTGTGATCTAAATCAGCAGCAAGTGTGTACTTAACTGGACCGATGCCGCCTTCATTGATTGGTGTGTTTTTCCAAGCATTGTGAGTGAAATGAGAATCGATAGAAACACCGATCACTTCAACGCCCAATTTCTTGAATTCTTCCATACGAACGTCCATAGCAATAAGCTCTGAAGGACATACAAAAGTGAAATCTAAAGGGTAGAAAAATACGATTGCGTATTTACCTTTAATAGTAGAAGCAAGGTTAAAATCTCCTACTAATTCGCCGTTACCTAATGCTGCAGGACATGTAAAATCTGGTGCTTTTTTACCAACTAAAATGCTCATAATGAACTCCTAAATTAAGGGAAATGTGCGTCAAAACGAGGATGTTTGACACATAGAAAAATCGGTTACCAATATAGTGGTATTTTAATAATTCTCAAGGTCTAATTTTTAAAAGTTGGGATTTTTAAACATTAGGATGATTATTGATCGAATTAGAACCCATACTGGCTAGCACCTCAAAACTACTGAATAATTACAAATCAGCCTCAGCTCATATTTTGATTAAAACCATGCAATGCTATACTGCCGCTTATTTGATCACACACCTAGGGAAGTTCACTTTGTTAAAGCCAATACTCATATCCATTTTAATACTCGCTACCTTCCAGTCGTGTTTTGAAAACGAAAAGACAACTGAAAACCAAGCAGAAGATAAGGTTGGACACATAGAAGACAGTGCAACTTCCAGTACAATACTTAAAACACCCGTTAGTCAAAAGGATTACACCGTTGAGATTACCGACGAAAATTATGAAGAAGTGTATGCACTTTCTGGCTGGTATTTAGATAGAAGTCTTCCCCCCACTGCCATTCGAGACAATCACTTAAATACCATACACGGCCACGAAGGTGAGTTTGAAACGTCTACAGAGACTTACCAGTGCCTGAACGATGAAGTATTTACCTATACAACTTACTCGAATTATTCAACCACATCTTTTTTTAAAGCGAATACAAAAGATTGTGAAATTGATTTAGGGCTCATTACACTTAATGTAAGCAATTCACCTACCGAGCACTTAGCCACTTACGAAATAAAAGCAAATGATGGTTTTGATTATTCTTATGAAATCGCTTCAAATGAATTAGGCATTCAAGAAATGTTTTTTGAAACCGATAAAATAGGCAATTTTTTTATCCGTTACGATCGAACTAATGAAGACTTTAGCACTGATATTTTTTATGGCTCGAACAATACACAAATCGAATTTATTGGAAGTAAACTTCAATTACACGACGATCAATGCAGTACTTTCATAAATCACAAAACACGGGTTAATGGCATTGAAAAAGATAATAGTAATATCGAAAGAGTCAATTACTGCCTTACTGAATTTAATTTTGAAGACACCAACACATGGCAGTCCGATAAAAATACATTAGTGTATAAAATTGAAATAACAAGAGACCAAACGCCAATTGAAATATCCATTGTCGCACAAGATATCGCTACCAATGTTGAAGCAAAATTACTTAAGGATCAAGATGAGGCGTTTTTCTTTAATGGGTTTTATGGAGGATTTTATAATGGCACTTATTATCCGAGCACCAAAATTTTAGATACTGGAATCTATTATTTACATGTCCGACACGCACACGTTAAAAATACTATTCCGGATGTATACATTCAAATTCAAGCTCCCGAAAGCAACATCCGTTTTGTTGAAGAAAAAACAATGCATACACTTTCTGTAATAAACGATCAATGGATTGATTCAACAGGGCACGATTTAACATCCGTCAATCATCCGACCTATCGATTTACGGTAACCAAATCGGACAAATACTATTTATCTTTTTCTGCTGACACGAATCGATACTTTTATTTCACTGATGATAAAGGTTATAAACTCGCCACACCCCACCTTCTTCCATCTGACTATTATTTTCAATTTTATAGAGACTTAAATCCTGGTACTTATTACATTACAGTCATGACTGAAAATACAGGGATAAACTTACCATTTAGTTTAACTTTACAATCGTATACTGACTCAGACACCCAACTGATTAAGTCTGAATTACGACCTAACATTGTTGAAATGGATAACCCTAACGGAACCCTTATTGGACCAGAAATAAATACAGACAACTACACGTTAGAAATTAATGAATCCAATTATTCTGAAATTGCTGATTTTTTCACAGCATTAAATAATAAGTTATATTTTTTAATATACGATTACGAATACACTTTTATAAATGAAACCACCAATGATAATAATGATCGAATTATTACTAATAGTTGTGATAATGGCGGAGAATTAATTATCACTCACTCTCAAACCGATCACAGTAATTCTAATACTGACTTTCTGGCCACCAGTGAAACCTGCGGTATTAATAACTCCCCTATTTATATTTCTAGAACATATAAAGATGGCAGGTATAGTGAGCACTATAATTACACTCAATCGGATGGAAACCACTTAAAAGTATCGATCGTCTCTTTAGATATTTATGGTGAGGAAATGTTTATAGAGTCAGAAAAATTAGGAAATTTCTTCGTTCGCGACAATGGTAGCGATGGTATCAATTATTTCGGAAGTAATGGATCAAGTTTATTGACTAGCAACAATCATAGTCATACAATTTCAAATGAACAGTGCCATAACATTACAACTGAAGACTACATTTTAAATGGCGTATCATTCAAAGAAACCCTGAGCGAAGAAACAGGCTGTGATTAAAATAACGCTCAACGTGCACATTATTCATTAATGTGTACGTTTAGGTCCCAATCATCAAAAACCAAACAACCTAAAAATACAATTACTCAACCCGATTACGCCCATTGTCTTTCGCTGTATACAAAGCAGTATCCGCTTGCTCGAACAATTCATCTAACAAATTAATCTTATTCACTAAACCACTACTCACACCAAAACTAGCGCTCACATTGATATTGCCTGATGAGGTTTTAATATCAAGTGCCGAAATCAAATCACATAAATGATTAGCAAATTCACGTGTTTTTTCTAAAGGCATAGATGGGCATAAAATGGAAAATTCTTCACCACCCCACCGGCAAAAACAATCACTTTTACGTATCGAGTTTTTAACAATCAAAGATACATTTATTAATACTTGATCACCCACATCATGCCCATAAGTGTCGTTTATTTTTTTGAAAAAATCCAAATCAAACAAAATTAAAGACAAATCAATCGATTCATTATTATTAAGGATTTGTTTTAAATATTCAGCCATGCCTTTTCGATTATTAAGCCCGGTTAATTCATCACGCATTGACTCTTCTTTATGTAATTTTGAAATTTGAGCCAGCTCACCAGCATAAATAGAAAGCGCCTCCGCTTTTTTGGAATGCAATTTTGATTGCTTTAACACCCTTATTAAATGCCAAGATACAAGAATAAATATCAAAACCAGCCAAAGGCTGATTACAAACATAAACCACGTTTTTTCAGGGATAGTATTTTTGATCATTTCAATTTTTTTCAACTGCATTTTATGCTCACCGTCTTTAGGATTTTCCGATAAATTTAATCCTATCAGCACAACATTAGAAAAATTTGTATATCGATTTTCACGAGAAATATTGTAACGATCTAGCCACCAATGTAAAACCTGCCACTCTTTAGGTTCAATCAAAATTGGGGTATCTGGACCTTCCAATTCGAATGTGCCGATAGGAACGACCGAACTTTTAAGGCTGTCTAAATTATTTTCTATAAAAGAAGTGGGTTCTAAAGTTCGCAAAGTGATTCCGATTTGAGTGGATGGCCCATCGTAATCAACATACACTTTAAATAATTTATAGTCAGATAAATCAAGTCCTTGATAATCGGGAGTGAGCTGAATCTCAATACCACAATAAGGCCACGCAATAGAATGCGTCACATGACATTTAAAGGAATGTTCAGAGCGATCTATCCACCAAGCGTGACTACCACCAACACTTACATCACCTTTTACATCACCTTTTACATCACCTTTTACATCACCTTTTACATCACCTTTTACATCACCTTTTACATCACCATCTACATCTACATCTACATCACCATCAGAAAACAACCAAATATCTTCCACACCATTAGGAAACAACACGTCCACTTTCTCTGGCATCTTCCCATGACTTAATAACAGCAAAAAACACATCACACTTAACACCAGAATTTGCGCATACACAAAAACTAGCTGATGTGAAGATGAGTTTTTATTGGATACAAACATATTCAATCTCAATTGACGTCTAAGCTCTAAATTTATAACAAAAAAACAGATACGTATTAGAGCATAAAGTGAACAATTAAGGTAAAAAAGTATCAAATAATATTTAAGGATCAATAAGCAAAATGCTATTTTTCAATCCAATCAATTTAAGTGCAAATTTATAGTTTATGTCATTCAAAAAAATATTAGCGATTCGGATCGGGTTAAATAAAATGATTCGCATTATCAGTTACACATGATATTAATGGATTCAGATTTTAATCCATTAAATGTTGAACACCGAAGCGGATTAAGTCTGCTATCAACAAACTGAAAATCATGGGTAACAAAATCGATATTTAGAATGTTTAAGAAATTAAGCCTTATATTTGCACTTAAATAGGGAAGTTTATTTAATTATTGTGAATCTAATTTCAACGAGATAAATTTATCTAAATATAATAAAAAATTATAAGTTGTAATATAAAATCGTATTCTCCATTTTATTAGACGATTCAAATTTAATGGTAATTTCATCATCGAAGAAAACTAGATATTCATCAAATAACAGTTGAATATTATTGTGCAACTCAAGTTGCTTCATAAACTTTTCACCTCTATAACCTTTGCACCTCTATAATCTTTGGTTTTATAGCATATACATCACGATTCCTAGACTCGCCAACTTTAAAAATCACTTTCTTTTGTCAGGTTTCAAATATTCCCGCTTTATTCCTATTATTCATTGGTGAGTACATAAAATAAACTAATCCAAATTTCGACTTCATTTCTTGTACAACTAAATTTTTACACTTTTAAATATCCGAACACTCGCCGCTTAAATCATTCGTTGATTCATATTCATTATTTTATTTGATTCATGTGATTCAATATTTTTTATCACTCCATTTTGGTAAGCTATAATAATCAACTGATCATCACTATTTATTTTTGATGTTCATTTTTAAACCGAGCATTAACCTCATCGTTAGGAAAATATTAAAATAGACCCACTAAAATAAAAAGTAAAACTAAAAAATTAGTTGATTATAAAAATACTATCGCTATACTCAACAAAACATTCAAATTTAAGACTTCACATGGCAAGAACAAAATCAGATTTTTTAACACCCAGTGAACGCATGATTATGGATGTGCTTTGGGAACACGGTGCATTATCAACAAAAGCGATACATGAAAGATTAAACGAAGAGCGAGACGATTCTGATCAACACGCTTACACCACCATTCAAACTATGTGTAAGATTCTTGCGCAAAAAGAATACGCAATCGCTGAGAAACAAGGTCGCGCTTTTATTTATTCAGCCGTTGTCAGCAAAGATGATGCACGAAAAACAGTTTTAAAATCCATGTTGCAACAGTTCTTTGGTGGATCATCAAAATCGTTAGCACAACATTTATTAAATGAAAACGAAATTAATTTTGATGATTTAGAAGACATTAAAAAAGAATTAAAAAATAAAAAGAAAGATGCCAAGTAATTACTATGAATATTGAAACGCTTGTTTTCAACACTATTTGGCAACACTTAATTATTAGCGGGTTATTAGTCGGGTTGTTAGTTTTGGCATTTAAGTGGTTAACGGTAAATGCTGAAATACGCTCTTGGGTTTGGCTAAGCTCTATTTTAGCTTTAATGGTTGCGCCTGCATTTTTAATTATTTTAAATAATAATCTCGACAATATTCATAATTCAACAATCCCTAATTCAACAACCCCTAATTCAACAACCCCCACCCTAACAGTCATGTCAGATTTATCCCCTGATGACAATTTAAAAACCAGTATCGATGTCAATTCAACAAGCTACTTTAACAACCCCATTCAACTTATTCTTAATGACCCTTATTTAAACAACAGTCAAAATATAAATCCTAACTGGCTTGTTAATCTAACCAATTTCACTCTACTCATTATGCCTTTTATTATCAGCCTATTAATTATGGTTAGCCTATTAAAACTGATCTGTTTAATAAGTCTGTGTGTAGTTGAATATCAAATAAAATTAAAAGCCACTGAAAAAATTCGTGACAACATATACTACTCAGGCGATGTCTATGTACCATCATTAGTGGGTTTAATAAACTGCAAAATACTATTACCGATTAGTTTCAAAAAATTATCGCAAAAAAACCAAGAATTTATCATTGCCCATGAACAAGCCCACCTAAAAAGAAACGATCAGTTAACCAGCTTTGTTATCCGCTTAATTGATTGTGTTATTTGGTTCAGTCCGTTGTTTTATGTGATGAATAATCAATTGAAGCACGTTCGTGAAATTGCCTGCGACCAGCGAGCGATTAAAGCAATCAACAAAACAAATAACCAACAAAATATAGAAAGTTCAATAGAAATAGACTACGCAACCATGCTTGTAGATAGTGTAAAGTTATTTTTAATTGATAAGCAACAAGGGGGTTTTATGAACCTGCTGAGCAGAAAAGGATTTTTTAAAAGTCGGATCAATGAAGTGGTAAGAGAAAATAACGACAGTCACAATAAGAATTTATTTTTATCTACTATAAGCTGTTTCATATTATTGATATCTACCTGCGTATTTGCCAATAACGCACTTAATGACAATGTAATTGTACAAAGTATTGATGACATCATTAACGATGAAAATATTAAAAAAGATATGGAAGTCATTAATGATTTCATAAATTTGATGAATCAAGACATCTAAAAAATTTCAACTCAACTCCTTTAAAACTAAATTATTAGTTGACAGAAAACCAACGACACCTATAATCAACTAATAAATTAGTTTAAAGATTCAAACATCTGATCAGTGATTGAATCCATAGAAAGAACCAAACCAATTAGCCAATACACAAATTAAAGGTTTAAAGTTTATGAAATATTTAGAAAGCACATTACCACGCTGGATTTCAGTTAGCTGCTTGATAGTAATAGCATTCATCACAACGTCTACTTACTTGATCGCAGATAACTCAGAGAACAACTTAGTTTGTAACCCTGACTTTAATATTCCCAATCAAGTATCAGATAAATTATCCAACGCATTAACTTTGGGCTTAGAAAAAGACTCAACTAAAGTTCATGAGTTTTTAAATAATGCACGTTCTGAAAATTTATATACAACAGGCAATGAGCTTGTCGAAGCCGCTGCAAAAGAATTTAATATTGATGAAGGCCTGCTTTTTGAGACGGTTGAAAAATTTAAATTCATAAACTGTAAAACATCGGATATTTACAAACATTATCATAACGAGAATACTTCAAATAACCATTCAGAAAGTGACAACATCCCAGAAAACAATTTAGAGCATAACTCATCATGTAATCCCAACTTAAATAGTACAGGACAAATGTCTGATATTGTTTCAAATGCATTAACTTTGGGATTAGAAAAAGACTCAACTAACGTTCGTGATTTTTTAAATAAAGCACGAGTTGACTCATTATTTAAAACAGGTAATGAATTAGCCCTTGCAGCGGCTAAAGAATTTGATATCGACGGAAATTTATTTTTTGAGACAATTGAAAAATATAAATACATAAATTGTCCTACTTCAGATATTTACAAATCCCATCACAACGAATCACCTACTTGCAAAATCAATTTAAATAACCCTGGCAAAATGTCCGACATCGTATCCAATGCTTTAATGCGCGGTTTAGATAAAGAAGAAAGTAAAGTTCGTAAATTTTTAGATAATGCTTATGAACAAGGCACATACCAAACAGGTACTGAACTTGCCATTGCTGCGGCTAATGAATTCAATGTTGAGGAAGGATTGCTTTTTGAACAAATAGAAAAATACAAATACACAAATTGCCCTTCTGCTTCAAAAAATTCCGTAAACACAGCGAAGGTTAAAAACACAAAATCATGTGAAGTCGATCTTACCAAAACAGGTAAAATGTCAGACATTGTATCCAACGCATTAACTCGTGGACTTGGCGTAAATGAAAAGAACGTACGCACTTATTTAGAGGCCGCTTATAAAAATGAAACATTCAAAACAGGTTACGAGCTTGCCTCATCTGCAGCAATAGAGTTTGATATTGACAAACAAACCTTATTTGAAATGATTAATTCATACAAATATATAAACTGTTGGAATAATTCAAACTCCGCATTGGGTGATTCACAGATGTCTGAATTTTCTCAACACGTTGTCACTCACGTGGTTCTGCATGAATTAGGACACGCACTGCTTCGTGAATTTGGCTTACCCACTTTAGGTAACGAAGAAACATTAGCCGATGCGTTTGCTACGCATTATTTAGTGACTCAACTTCCAGATGAAGCGTTGTCCGTTTTAAAAGCGCGTATACAATCTCTGATGATTGAAGCTCAAGAAAAGCCAAGAGAGAACTGGACAGTAAAAGGGGAACATAATTCAGATGCACGACGCGCTTATCAAATTACGGCCCTTGCTATCGCCTTTGATCAACACAAATACGCCTCCTTAGCGCCTTTAGTTGATATGAGTCAATCAAACATAAATAAAGCAACGGATTATGGCAGTGAAGTGCATAGTTCATGGGCGAGAATTTTAGAGCCTCTTTGGGCAACTAAAAATAATCAAGAAAACAAAGTAAATGTTATTTCTAAATATTCATTGTTTTCTAAAACATTACAAACAAGCCACTTAGAACAATTATTCTATACTATTTACCAATCTTTTGATTGGCCACAAACAGTCACTTTACACTTTGCAGGTGGCGAAGGTAGCGCTGGTTGGAGTCGATCTACACGCACAGTTACGCTCCATGATCAATATATTGCTAGATTTAATCGTCAAGGTAATCAACTTGGTTTTAATTATTAATAGATCAATTTGTACTTGTAATAAAAAAGGCCACGAGATCGTGGCCTTTGTATTTTATAAAAGCATTATTTAATAGTGTCTGAGAATCAAACCAATATTAAATAAGACTCTCGTCCTATTTTTTTAGCTTTGCGCTGATACGCACCTTTGCCTTTTTTAGCTTTCACGACCTGCATTTTATATAACTTAGAGGTGACTAGTGCCGCTAAAAAGTTATGCTTGATTTTACCTCTACCTAAATCGGATTCATGTTCATGGATTTTATTACGTTTCTTGCTCATATGTTTCTCATTATATTGATTGATGCATTACACAAT
Source organism: Marinicellulosiphila megalodicopiae (assembly GCF_045862395.1). Taxonomy (NCBI): domain Bacteria; kingdom Pseudomonadati; phylum Pseudomonadota; class Gammaproteobacteria; order Oceanospirillales; genus Marinicellulosiphila; species Marinicellulosiphila megalodicopiae. The sequence continues at coordinate 231,070 of NZ_AP023087.1, read as the reverse complement.
GCCTATTTATTATACTATTTAATGTAGAAAAAGTACGCTCAATGATGATTTACTTTACGACCTGACTAACTCCACTTTTCCATAACAATCAGTGAGCACGATTATTTTGGACTTAAATCGAACATAAACCACCTCATCTGGCTTAATTTCGCAATTCTTAGCTTCAATGCACTTGTTTATAAAATGTGAATTAAGTTCCATTGAATATTTCAAGAAACTAACTGCGTCTGTTTTTCAGACATTAAATTTGCTATTTACCTTTCATTTCGATTTAATTCGCACCAACAAATTCCATAGCTTACGATGAGGATATCAATATGAAGCTAACCAACCTAAGGATGCTAATAACCGGCATATTCACCACTCCCGTACTTGTCTCTTGTATATATTCATATGAACCATATGAAGCAACACCGTATGAACCACAGTTTAGTAGCATTGACGAATATACTTATTGCTTTGATGATCAATACGAAAAAGAATTTGATACTCTCCCATACGATTACATAGATGATTACACCTGTGTTGAACCTGTGTATTTAAATCTTACTGTTTTACGTGATGTGGTGGGGGTTGATATGACCACACCGAAACAAATTGAAAAAGCAGGCAAGCTTTATGGTTATTCAAATCATTTATTTACCGTTGACGAGTTAAATGGCATCGGTATTTGGGAATTAAACTATAAACAAACGACACAAATTGGATATTTAAGTATTCCAGGCGTGACTAATTTATCCATTCGTAATGATGTTTTATTTGCGAATAGCTTTATGGATTTAGTAAAAGTTGATTTACTAGATTTCAATAAAGCGCCGACAAGATTAAAAGATGTGTTTGAATACGATATGTTTGAGGCAAACCGATTATTACCCGTTAATACTTATTTTTATGAAAGTGATATGAATGTAACCAACGGCATAATAATTGGCTATAAAGAAACCGATTCAGTAGATACTATTTTATTTTAAGGAATAATTATGAAAAATTATATTATATTAGCTTTATGTATCTTCTTGTTTTCTTGTAATGCTGATCAATCACAAACAGAAGGTTCACAAGACGGCGCTGGTTCCGGACAAGAAAGTCAAACCGGAAAAGGTGGATCAACAACACGATTTACGATTGTTGGTGATTTTCTTTATGTGGTTGAAAACAATCAACTAAAAACGTTTAATATCGCAGATGATATTGAAGGTCCTAAATTGATAAATACACTTGATGTGTCTGATGAATTAGAAACTATTTTTCCTTATGCAATGAATAAAAATACCGTTGATGAAGAAACCGTTTTATTATTAGGTGCTATAAATGGCATGCATATTTATAAAATTAATTCAGATGGAACACCGAATCATGGCGATCAATTAGTATTAACTCACGCAAGATCTTGTGATCCAGTGATTGCTCAAAACGGATACGCTTATGTCACGTTAAGAGGATCATCAAATGGTTGTTCACAAGGGTCAAACGAATTACAAGTATTAGATATTAGTCAAATTGAACTTCCCTCTCGAGAAAAAATTATTCCAATGGATGGCCCTAAAGGTTTGAGTTTTTCACAAGACGGTAACGCTTTATTAATATGTGATAAATATTCATTAAAAGTATTTTCACTTATTAATCCGATTGAGCCTGAATACATAAGAGAATATTTATCGGTTCAATGTGATGACATATTACAATTTGGTGATCATTACATCGCAACGGGTACTGACCTTTTAGAAATTTATACTTTTGATTCTCAAACAAACTCATTAAAATTAGAAAAAGACTTATTAGACACTGAGTTATAAATAAGACGGCTCAAAATGGCATGCATATTTTTAAAATTAAAGAAAATGGAAAACCCGATAATGGTGAGCAATTAATTTTAAGCCATCAACGATCTTGCGATCCTGTTATTGCTAAAAACGGATACGCATATGTAACTTTACGTTCATCTGCTGTAGGTTGTTTTATTGGCTCAAATGAATTACAAATCATTGACATAAGCCAAATAAAATTACCACAATATGTTGGCTCAATTCAAATGGATGGTCCGAAGGGGTTAAGTTTTTCAAATGATGGAAGTGCTATATTAATTTGTGATAGAGATTCACTAAAAATATTTTCCATTTCGGATCCGGTATATCCAATAGAAATGAATGAATATGAAACGGTTAAATGTAACGACATCGTTGAGTTAGATCATCATTACATTATTACTGGCGACGAACTACTTTCAATTTATTCTTATAATCCACAAGATTTTAGTTTAACCTTTGAAACTGATTTATTAGCGCTTTAATTTTTTAACTCAATTATTTATAAAACAAAAAGTTGGATTCATATTTATGAATCCAACACAATTTTTAAATTCTATATTCAGTTTTCACATCAAAAAATACAACTTTTTGTGTATTCACCATTAATTTAATTACTTCCCCTACTGGCCGACTCGCCTCAGGATGCACGCGACAATTTACATCTTGGTTATTAATTTGTAATGTAATTAATGTGTCCGCCCCTGTAGGTTCCACCACATCCACAATCGCACTAAATTCAGTACAAAATTTTTCGTCAATTTGATGAGGAATCACCTGAGTAATTTGCTCTGCTCTTAATCCAACAATCACTTCAGAGTCTATGTATTTTTTTAAGTTGTCATTTTCTGAAGGAATATTAATTTCGTATTTTTTATTATTCACCTCCCACAATGCAAATAACTCACCTGAATGATCAATGATTTTACAGGTAATAAAATTCATAGACACTGATCCCATAAATCCTGCTACAAACATATTCACAGGGTTATCATAAACTTCTTGAGGGGTTGCGTATTGCTGAACTTGACCTTCGTTCATGATGGCAATTTTATCCGCCAAAGTCATTGCTTCGATTTGATCGTGCGTGACATACACAATGGTTGTCTTTAATCTTTGATGTAATTTTTTAATTTCAGAACGCATTTCAACTCGAAGTTTCGCATCCAAATTTGAAAGGGGTTCATCAAATAAATAGATTTTAGGTTTTCGCGCTAATGCACGACCCATTGCAACTCGCTGACGTTGACCACCTGATAACTGAGCCGGTTTTCGATCTAATAAATTGGTAATTTGTAATAAATCCGCAACGCGTTCTACTTCTTGTTTGATTTGCTGTTTTGTGAATTTACGAATCTCCAAGCCAAATGCAATATTTTTACGCACACTCATAGTTGGGTATAACGCATAACTTTGAAATACCATTGCTATATCACGATCTTTAGGCGCGACTTCATTCATTAATTCATCATCAATTAATATTTCACCTGATGTAATATCTTCTAACCCTGCAATACTATTTAATAATGTTGATTTTCCACAACCAGATGGCCCGACTAAAATAATAAATTCACTGTCATTAATTTCTAAATCAATGCCTTTTAAAATTGGGTTAGCACTGTAGGTTTTTGTCACATTTTTAATTGTTAATGAAGCCATTTTTTTATCCCTTTACTGAACCGGCACTTAAACCGCGTACAAAATATTTACCTGCAAGCACATAAACAATGATGGTAGGCAATGCAGCAATAATGGCACCTGCCATATCTACATTGTAACGTTTTTCACCTGTTGAACTGTTTACTAGATTATTTAAACCGACAGTTACAGGTTGAGAATCTGGATCACTAAAAGTAACGCCAAATAAGAAATCATTCCAGATTTGGGTAAATTGCCAAATCACACTGACCACAATGATTGGCGTACTTAATGGAAAAATAATTCTAAAGAAAATCCTTAAAAACCCTGCTCCATCTAATTTTGCTGCCTTGATTAATTCAACAGGAATTGAAATATAATAATTTCTAAAAAATAATGTTGTAAACGGCAGTCCATAAATGACATGCACAAAAATCAAACCATAGATGGATCCTGAAATTCCCATGCGACCTAACGATTGAGACATAGGTAATAAAATAGCTTGGAAGGGAATAAAACAACCAAATAAAATCAAAGCAAACACTATTTCACTGCCTTTAAATTTCCAAAAACTTAATACATATCCGTTAATTGCACCAAGTACGGTTGTGATCACCACCGCTGGAATCACAATTAAAAGTGAGTTAATAAAATATGGTTTTAGCCCTTTGTCTTCTCTTGCTCCAATTTGCGCTTCATTCCACGCTTGAGACCACGCATCAAAATTAAACGATTTCGGCCATTGAATTAACTGTCCTATTCTTATTTCTTCCATCGATCGAAATGATGTCACCACCATTAAGATCAATGGCAATAAATAATAAGCGGCTATTACAATAATTAATGCATACAGTAATGATCGTTTTGTGATTTTTTTATATTTAGTATTCATCTTTTTTACTCCTTAATTGAGAATATAAAAATGGGACTAAAATACTGATAATACCCATTAACATTACAACAGCACTGGCCGCTCCCATTCCAATACGCGAACGAGTAAAAGAAAATTGATACATAAAAATAGCAGGAACATCTGTTGAATTTCCAGGCCCTCCTCCAGTCAATGCCATAACTAAATCAAAGGATTTAATTGCAATATGCGCAAGCATAATCACAGCAGAGAAAAACACAGGACCCAACGAAGGAATAATAATACGGATATAAATAGTGCTTAAACTTGCGCCATCTATTTGAGCGGCTTTAATAATGGATTCATCTACACTTCGAAGCCCAGCTAAAAATAATGCCATCACAAAACCTGATGACTGCCACACTCCTGCAATCACAACAGTGTAAATGGCTTTATCAGGATTAACTAACCAATCAAATTCAAAATTTTCAAATCCTATCGATTGAAAGAAATTCTCAAGCCCAACAGAAGGATTTAGTATCCATTTCCATACAGTGCCTGTCACAATAAAAGATAACGCCATTGGGTATAAATAAATTGTTCGAATAAACCCTTCACCACGGATTTTTTGATCCAATAGAATTGCAAGAAACAATCCTAAAACTAAACAAATTGCAATAAATAATATGCCAAATACTGCCAAATTTTGTAAGGCATCCATCCAGCGATCATTTTGAAATAATTTTACATATTGATCAAAACCAACAAACTCATATTGAGGTAACATTCTTGATTTTGTAAAAGATAAAACCGACGTCCAAATAATAAAACCATAAATAAAAACTACAGTTAAGACTAGCGACGGTGACATGACTATTTTCGGTAACCATGTTTCTAAAACATCGCCCAAGCCACGTCTTTTTTTGGGAATGCGGACACTTTGATTTGAAGTCATATTGATTCCATTTTTTATCGACTACCGTTAAAAAAATATACGGACAAATAAAAGGCCAGATTAACTGGCCTTTTTCATTAATTATTTTTTTACATTTCAGCTTTCACTGATCGTGCTAATTTTTCAACGGCTTCTTTGGAGCTCATATCGCTATTAAAAAATTCAGTAACAACATCAGAGATTGCCCCTTGAATCGCCGCAGTGGTCGACATGCCGTGCGCCATAGAAGGCACCAAACCTTTTTTCATTGAGGCTGTTTGTTTAAATGTATTCATTGATGCTTTAGCACAACTATCAAATCCTGACATGTCTTGATCGGTTCTTGCAGGAATAGAGCCTTTGTTCATATTAAACACATCTTGGAATTTCTCTGATAATACAAGCTGCGCCATTACATTTTGTGCCGCTTCTTTTTTCGAGTCTTTCTGCTTAAACATGGCTAATGAATCGATATTAAAGGTGAATTCGCCTTCTGTTCCAGGAAAAGCTAGACACTCATAATCTTTACCAGGCATTTTTCCTGCCGCGGTAAATTCCCCTTTTGCCCAGTCACCCATAAATTGCATGGCTGCTTCACCTTTAATGACCATCGACGTTGCAACGTTCCAATCACGACCTGAAAACCCATTATCCAAATATTGATTCACCTTTCTAAACTCATCAAACGCTTTGACCATAGTTGCACTAGATAATGCTTTTGGATCATGTTTAACAAATGCTTGATCAAAAAATTCAGCGCCGCCAACTGCCAATACAATTGACTCAAATGTGGTTAAGTCTTGCCATGGTTGGCCACCATGCGCAATGGCGGTAAACCCTGCTGCTTTAATCTTATCAGCGGCCATCCATAGCTCTGGTAGAGTGGTTGGAATTTCTACGCCTGCTTTTTTAAAGACTTCAGGATTTGCCCACATCCAATTGACACGATGCACATTAACGGGGGCTGCAACGTACTTACCCTCGTACTTCATAACATCTGATACCACAGACGGTAAAATTGCATCCCATTTATTTGCTTTAGCAACAGAAGATAAATCCGCTAAAAATCCAAGCTCGCCCCACTCTTGAATTTCTAGACCTTTTATTTGCGCAGACGTAGGTGGATTACCAGACACCACACGTGAGCGTAAAACAGTTTTTGCATTTTCTCCCCCGCCCCCTGCTACTGCAAAATCTTTCCAAACATGGCCTTCGACCTGCACCATATCTTTTAATACCGAGATAGACTTAGCCTCCCCACCTGATGTCCACCAATGCAATACTTCAACTTCGGCTGCATTGGCTATATTTGCACTCATTGTCGAGGCGGCTAAAACGGAAATACTTAAGAGTGTGTTTTTAAAATTCATTTTGATCCCTATAAAAAAATTTGCGTAAATACAATGATTTAAATGCCACAGAGTGATGGATGCGCTGATCCTATTTTTGAAAATAAGTGATGTTTAATCATAATAAAAAGTAGACAACTAAATGAATTTCGTCAAAAAATAAACGTAAAATATATATAAATATGTCAAAAATCATACTAAGTTCAAATTATTTAAAATTCATCTAAGGCCAAATCGAATTTCTCAATTCATGGCATGAAAACATAACTTTTTAACAACTTGATATTTTACAAAAATTTACGACCAAGCAATGGGTTACAACTACACTAAAGTTGACTCGGTGGTGGAATGCATACAATGTTAGAATTTAGAACTGAACAGTTAAATCAAGAGTTACTGCAAAACCTGCATGAAGAATTTCATGAAAATTTAGCAGATGCTGAAAATTTAATTATTGAATTGGAGCATCAACCTAAAGAGACTGAAAAGCTCAGCGCACTATTTAGAAATATCCACACAGTTAAAGGCAATTTAAGTATTGCACAATTACCGCCGTTAATTCCTGTATTACAAGAATTAGAAGACGTTTTAAGTTTGGTTCGACAAGGTGAGCTTGAATTTAATCCTAAAATTGGCGATCTTTCGTTATTATTACTTGATCATGTTAAAACATTTTTAAATGACTCACTTGAGTCGGAGACTGTGTTTTATGACGCAAAACTTTATGAAGATGTTGGAATACAAATCAATAAAATATCAACCCATAGCGACCCTGAGTTACAAATTCTCAAAGCCCTTGCTCTGTTGAATCACAACCAACCTTCATTAATAGAAATAGAAGAATCGATGCTTCACAATCAGTTTCCTGAGCAATATCCTGATTTAACTTATTTTGCCAATTTAATTCCTAGCGTCGAAAATAGAATGCCTCAATGGAAAGGACGAACCAATCGATTACTCAATCTTGCGCATAGAATGCTAGACGGCAGCCAATACGATTTTGATTTTGAACAAATAGCAGCGGCTATTTATACACATGATATTGCGATGTCGTTTTTGCCTATCAAATTGCTATCTCGCGAACAGCCCATGACCCAAAATGAAAAAAAACAAATCAAAGCACATGTTTATGCCTGTAGTTTTTTATTATCCCAAAGCGAGCATTGGCAGCAAGCCTCAAGAATTTTGCATGAGCATCACGAATGGGTCAACGGTCTAGGTTACCCTAAAGGTCTGACTGAAAACGATATTCACCCTGGCGCTATGTGTCTGTCTATTATTCATGCTTATGAAGCGATTACACATGGACATTATTATAAGTCCGATTATCAGAGACCTGTAAAACGTGCATTGGTTGAACTCAGTAAACTATCAAATCAGCAATTTAGTGCATTTTGGGTTGAACGCTTGATCACATCGTTATACATACATTAATTTACGACACCCATATAAAAAATATAAAATATTTACATACTATGCGCATTTTATTACAATAGAGATACATTTACTTTCAATGCATAGTGAATATCATCATTTATTCAAATAATAACAGCCCACTCATAAATATTTCCGAAGAACTTGATACTTTAAATATATTGAATTCAATTGAATTGGCTTTGCCTCACCAATCAATGATAGCACTGTATTGCGAAGCTCAACAAAGCCTAATCAATCGAGCTACCTTTAAACTGATTAACTGGTTAAAAGTGAAATTTAATCTCGCGTTGCCTTTACGACTACACAAAGTCAATTCATTTGGTGATGACTACATCAATTTCACGTTACGTTGCACGGCATTTAGCCAGATTTTATTTTTTAATATTGAATTTAATATAAATGGTGATTTTGAATTCACCAGTGATACAGGCTTTAATGCAAATACATTTATTAGACACACAAATGTTAAACACAATCATAAATCTCAAAAACTGATATCCGTTTAATTAACTGACAAACAATAAAATGTAGATATCAATAAATATTTTTTACCTGTTATCGTTATAAAAAGACAAGAACTTGCTAAAGAACTTGCTAAGGAACTTGCTAAGACATACTGAATTAACAAGAACTTGCAAAGACAGACTGAATTAAGAATCAAAGCAATTAATAAATCACTAAGAACTTGCTAAGACATACTGAATTAACAAGAACTTGCAAAGACAGACTGAATTAAGAATCAAAGCAATTAATAAATCACTATATCCCTACAATTCTAGCATTATTTATAAATTCTAAATTTTTACCAATAACGGACATGAAATTTTAAAAAGAACTTGCAAAGACAGACTGAATTAAGAATCAAAACAATTAATAAACACTATATCCCTACAATTCTAGAGAACTTGCAAAGACAGACTGAATTAAGAATCAAAACAATTAATAAACACTATATCCCTACAATTCTAGCATTATTTATAAATTCTAAATTTTTACCAATAACGAACATGAAATTTTAAAATACATTCAGATTTGTCAATTTTCAGACATACGGATTTTCTAATTCCGAAAAACTAGTATTTGTGATTGAAGCTCGATATGTTTTTTCTAATTTTTTTGTTTTCCAAAATAATACAAGCAGTTTGATACGTTTAATGCACGCTCTCGCCCAAAGTTTTTGACTGTTTCTATTATAAGAACTTGCTAAGACAGACTGAATTAAGAATCAAAGAGAACTTGCAAAGACATACTGACTTAAGAATCAAAGCAATTAATAAATCACTATATCCCTACAATTCTAGCATTATTTATACATTCTAAATTTTTACCAATAACGAACATGAAATTTTAAAATACATTCAGATTTGTCAATTCTCAGACATATGGATTTTCTAATTCCGAAAAACTAGTATTTGTGATTGAAGCTCGATATGTTTTTTCTATTTTTTTTGTTTTCCAAAATAATACAAGCAGTTTGATACGTTTAATGCACGCTCTCGCCCAAAGTTTTTGACTGTTTCTATTATGGATAACGATTCACCCACAATGCCTTTAAAACTTGATTCGAAATTTGAGGTAATATGTGCCCACTTAACTGGATCTATATTGAGTCGCTGCATAAGTTCTGGTATATCTGAATCAATTTTACCTGCTTTTCCTTTTCTGGACTGCCTTCCTGTCCATTCTACTAATTCAATATAGCTTGTCAGTTTGCATGGAATCCCTTTAGGCATATCTTGCCTTGATTGACTTACAAAGTTTAAAAGACCTTTGACTTGCTCTGTTTGATTATTTGGCTTATTTGTTTTTAATGATTGTTCGATGCGTTTTTTGATGCTGGTATGTGCTGATTTTTCTGGTGTTTTTGCCATTTTTGCGCGCACTGGATTGAGATCCACATATGCCATACAGGCTAATAATGCTTTTTCATCAAGCAATGCTTGAGACTTGAAACGACCTTCCCAGAATTTTCCTGTGCAATTATCTTCTCGATTGGCGCTTCGTGCTAATGGCTCATTAATGCATTTCATGAACCAACCTAAGTCCATTAGTCGACTGCGAAACTCATCCGCTCGCTCTTTTACCAAATCCATCTCAATTTCTGATAAAAGCTCACCTTTGGCATATTTTTGAGTTAATACTGTGCCATTATAAATTTTATGCCAGCGCTCAATGACTTGTAAATCCGATAATTTACTCGACTCGTCTTTATCTACAAACACCACTAGGTGAAAATGATTTGACATGATCGCATAGGATGCTACTTTTATATTAAATATCGAGGGCAATTCTTCTAATCGATTTTCAATCCATTCTTGTCTGTGTGAATAATCCTTTTTAGTCACTGCATCCTTACCCAAAATGTAGCACTGCCTACAGCAACGGCTTATCAAATGGTAAAATGGCGTCGCCTCTACAGATACGAGTTTACTTCTGGCTATTGGCATTATTCATCCTCTTAAAGATTCATTTATCGATTTCTTTAATCATATTTAAAGAATAGATTAAGATGATTGAATTGCTTTTTTTGTTTTGTGTCGTTTTGTTGCTTATTTAGTGTGTCTTGCTAGTACTTTTTGGGATTAGCTAATCAGTGTGTCTTGACAATACTTCTTGACAATACTTTTTGGGATTAGCTAATCAGTGTGTCTTGACAATACTTCTTTTGGGATTAGCTAATCAGTGTGTCTTGACAATACTTTTGGATTTTCAATAATCTTCATAACAAAGAGGTAGCATTAACTTTCTGCAGGAAAAGCAGCAGGATCCATCCACATGATTTCCCAAACATGCCCGTCTAAATCTGTAATATTTCGGTTATACATAAATCCCAAATCCTGAACAGGATTAATATCCGCAACACCTCCATTTTGTGCTGCAATTTCATTAATACGATCAACGTCGTCACGACTCTCAAACGACAATGCAAGTAGTACTTCGCTTGAGGTCGTTGGGGGGATTGGACGCGCTGTAAATGTCTTCCATTTTTCATGGGTTAATAACATTACATTTATGGATTCACTCCAAACCATACATGCTGCGGTGTCATCGGTGAAATTTTTATTATTTGTAAACCCAATGGATTCATAAAACGCAATTGAGACCTCTAAATTAACGACTGGTAAATTTATAAATATCATTTTTGGCATAAGTGATTACCTTTTAACAATTAAATTGGTTGATTGATTAATAAGTTAGCAACACTATAACTTAGATTTAAAAATAGGTAAATTTCTTAGAATCGCGGCTATTGAGGATAATAATCAATATTTTGTGAACAATGCATCTACAAAATTAAAACAATGCTTTAGGATGAAATCCAAAATAGAGTATTATAGGGTGATATAAAATTATTTAAGAGGGATACATGAAAACTTTAAACCTATTTTTTGTTACGCTATTACTTTCGTCTTGTTTAGATAACTTGGTTGAAGCGAATAATTCCACCGACTCAGAATTGGATACTAATACGGAATCTGGTATTGAAACAAATACAGAAACTGAATCAAGTGATTCCATCGAAACTGAATTAGTCGTGATAGATCCAGATCAGTGCATTTGGACCGTAAAGAAAATTTACGATTACAATTCTGTTATTTTGTCAGTGTCATTATTAAATGAAGCTACATGCGATCAAACTAATCTGCAAAAACCAACTATAGACATGGGCGATGGAAGCGCCCCATTTGTTGTGGAAGGCGATTATGTTACTTATGAATATGAAAAATCCTTTATGGAATACGACATTAAATTAAATAACGAATTAGCGCTGACTATATATGGAGATGCAGGTTCAATTACTTCTTGCTCAATTAGTTCTCCAGAGAAAATCAGCATTGAGTCTATTATAGATAATGTATTAATTTTAAATTATGGCTATGAAGGATATTATAGTTGCGAGCATAATTCAGCCCAAGTCTTAATCGATTTTAATGATGGTAGCCAGCCCGAAGTTTACAACCAAGGAAAAATAAAACATATTTTTTCCGATATCGGCGAATATAACGACATTACATTTAATAGCTTATCGTTGGCTAATTTTAATAATTTCGTTCCACCTGGATACGAGCAATATCAAGATAATGAAGAGTTGTTAGTTAATATTTCTGCAGACGATTTAATTAATCAGTGTGATGGGGAAATACCAATTACTCAATTGACATTTGTAGTTGATGAAAATAATAATAAACAAATTAATTTTATTCCAAAAGGAACAATGCTTTCAGCAGACAAATGCACACAATCAGATGTAAAATATTTTGAATGGAATTTTGGAGATGGAAGAAACACTAAAACATATGTAGATTCAAATTTTGATGGTTCGATCATTCATGAATTTAAACAAAATAAAACGTATATTGTTACGCTTAGAACCCCCGAAAATAATATCGAGAAAATATATGAAATTACTTTTGAACAGGATGAATTTAAATCAAAACTAATTGGGCAACATCAAATTGATTCAGGTAATTTTGATGCATGTCATTTTGATGTTTCTTTAGCAAATGACTCCTATAATATTATGATTTTAGCAGTTGATGTTACAAATCCAGACACTTGTGATATGCAAAATATTATTCGCCCTATCATTGACATGGGTGATTCAAGTGAACCTTTTTCTGTAGAAACGGATTACGTCAAATATATCTATGAAAATCCAGATTTAAATTACGACATAAAATTGAATAATGAAATTGTGTATACAACTCTAGGAAATACATCCATATCGACAGATACTGGATGCCTATATACTTCTAGTTTAATTGAAGTGATTTCATTAAATAAAAATAAATTAACACTAAATTATAACGATGACATCTACATTGGCTGTAAAAGCAATAATGGTAGTCTAGTTGAAATAGATTTTGGAGATGGTGCACCTTCTTATTATTCACAAGGATTAATCGAACATGTATTTTCAGAAGCTGGCGTTTATCAAATTAAATTTGATGGACAGTCATTAAATAATTACAATTCAACTGGCGATAACAGTAATTCAGATGATATTTATACCGTGACGATTGATCAAAGTGATCTTGAATTTTCATGTGCGGATTTTTCTGAATTCATTAACGTCACATTAATGCAATCTATAAAAGGTAACAACAGCGTTAATTTAAATGCTGAAATAATGAAGTTAAATGAAGATGGCTGCACCTTGAGTTCGCTAAACACAGTATATTGGGACATGGGTGATGGATATCTAGCAAAAACTGGTGGAAGTATTTCACATACCTATTTGCGTAATGGCAATTATATTGTTACTGCAAATACAGCAACAGGGGATTTAGAATCAAAATATAAAATTATCATTAGTGATAATGAATCTACATTAGAATTAATTAGACAAACTAATTTTGAATTAAATGAACCATTATCAGATGATTTTGTACAATGTGACTGGGAATTAAATTATAGGGTGGATACAAATACATATAACACATTTATTTTTGATTTAACTGCTAAAAATTCTGAAATTTGTAATTATGCATACAGCACTCGACCAATTTTGGATTTAGATAATGGCAGTGCTGCATTCGAATTTAATACAGATTATTTAACTCATCAATTTGCCAATGCTTCAAAATACTATGACATCAAATTAAATGATGAATTTGTTGTTTCGATATTGCCTGAATTATTTACAGTCTCTAATTGCCAGGCAATAAATCCAGTTGAAGCAGAATTCATTTCACAAATTAATAATCAAGTGAATTTAAATGTATTTGTAAGAGAATCAATATGCTCAAGTCAAACGGACAATTTGACGATTTCATTTGGTGATGAAAGTATTGACCAATATTATAATACTGGCTCACTTACACATATCTACAGCCAACCGGGTACGTATAACATTACTTATTCTCAGTATGGTGATTGGGAAAATTTAACCAGCATAGTCATTTCTGACGAACAACTAACCCAAAATTGCAATGCACAATTTAATTCGATTTCATTACAAAGTTCTTACGATGAATTAAATCCAAATACAATTCAGTTTTCAGCAATGGCAAACATTATTTCAAATCAGCAGTGCACAAGTTCGCAAGTGAAAACCTTACATTGGGATTTTGGTGATGGATATCATACAGACGCAACTTTAACTATGATGCATCAGTTCAAACAAGATGGTGAATATACTGTAAGCGTTTCAAGTGATGAAAATAATATTTCAGTGCAATATCAATTAAAACTTAATGCAGGTGTCATTGAATTAAATAAAATCACTCAATAAATATTAATAAACCCGCTTAATATGAATCACCACTCGGCGATTCATATTACGTTGTTCCTGCTGCGTTAAAACCAAGTCCGTTTTCTTAGGTCGCGAATCTGCAAACCCTACCGCAACTAATTGATTCGCATCAATACCTTGGGCTAATAATGCTTGCACAATATTAATCGCTCTTATTGAGCTTAATTCCCAGTTTGAATCAAACTTTTCAGTATGAATAGGGATATCATCTGTGTGTCCTTCAATCCAAATTTCATAATGATCTTTTATATAAGGCTGTATTGAACGACCTAAAGATTCAATAATATCTAAAGCATTACCCGATAAAGTCGCTTGACCAGATGGATACATTAAAACATTATTTAACTCTATGCTGATTCCATCCTGATTGATTTCTACTTCTGTAAATTCAGACGCACCTTTAAGAGCAAATGCATTTTCTACCATGGTTTCAATATCTTTTAACGGTGTATTGACTTCTCCCTTGGTAATATTTTCAGAGAGCGCTTCTTTTAACGCTTCCATTTTTCCTTCGTTTACATCGGTGATGGTTAACAACATTACAAAAAAAGCAAGCAGCAGTGTAATCACATCGGCATAAGTTAATAACCAATCATCGCCATTGTCTGCTGCGCGAGGTCGTCTGCGCATTGCTGTTGGTTTTGATTTATTTATCGGACTTTCCTTCTTTTTCATTGCTTAATTGATAATAGGCTTTAGGGCGCAACAGAGCGTTAATATGATCTTGAATCGCAATAGAATCGCGTTTTTGTAAAATACAAATAATACCTTCCAAAATAATTTGATGCCTAAAATATTCTCCTTCTACTTTATTAAATAAATGGGTAGCACAGGGTTTAAATACTAGCTGTCCTAAAAGTACACCATATAGCGTGGTAATTAACGCTAAGGCCAAGCCTTTACCTAATGCAGAAATATCGCCACCCATCGTATCAAGCATAATAATTAAGCCGATAATAGTGCCAACCATACCAAAGCCTGGAGCGTAACTTGCCATGGTTTGTAATATTTTTGCAGGCTGGGCTTTGCGCGTAAAATCAGCCTCTATTCTTGCTGAAATTAAATAACGTAATTCCTCTTGCTCATATCCAGTTTGCACCATTTCAAAACAAT
The DNA here is from genome assembly GCF_045862395.1 of Marinicellulosiphila megalodicopiae. Taxonomy (NCBI): domain Bacteria; kingdom Pseudomonadati; phylum Pseudomonadota; class Gammaproteobacteria; order Oceanospirillales; genus Marinicellulosiphila; species Marinicellulosiphila megalodicopiae. Next base: position 215,688 of record NZ_AP023087.1, on the reverse strand, counting down.
AATTTAAAAATTTATCTTTTTGATCTTTGCTTGATAATGAGTCAATCCAACTACCCAACCCTTTTTTTCGATACACTTTGCTCCAATCAATTATTTTTTTAACATCTTTATTTAATACTTGATTGGTGTCCTTGTCATTTGAAAGTGTTTTAAATATTGCCCCTAATGCTTTTAATACATCAAATAAATTAAATGAAATAATACTTGCTGCCAATGTCCCCCCAAGTACTAATAAAAAACTGGATGGACTTAAGAACATTGAGTAGGAATCGGTACTTGATGTAATAGCAAATATAAATAATAACGAAGCACCAACAAATCCAATAACTGTACTTATAAAAGGCATGTTTTTTCTCTTTATTATTCTAGCGTGGCTAAGTCTTGCATATTGATTTTACCAAGTTCAATTAATGCACGAATATGTTTAACAATATGTTTGCGAGCAGATTCAATCATATCGGTACTTGGTTTTACATCACTGAATTCAATTTCATCTTTAACGGCTTGTTTTAATTTGTTTGGCATGGAATCTAAACAATGTTGCAGTAACGTTTCATCCACACCCATTAATGCAAACGCTAATTGTTTGCGATCTAAATCTACAAAAGCATCTTTTAATGTAGTAGTAGGCGTGCGTTTAATGTCTTCAAAAGTAAAATAAATTTGTCGAATACGATAATACATTTCAGGCGATTGATTTTTAAGTTGTTGTAAAAATTGATGTTCATTTTCATTTTTCATGTTGTCTAATAAATCAATCATCAAACTTGTTCCATCGGTATTGAGATTTTCAAAACTTGGGACATTTAATGATTTTTTGGCTAAACGTTGGGCAATATCTTTAAAGGTAGAAATAGGAAATTCACTAAACTGACCTATTTCAAAGGCAACTTGCCCCTGCTGGTCTGGGGTGAGTTTATGAATGATGTCAGCGGCGCGATTCGCGGGTAACTGACTAAGTACTAATGCTTTAATTCTTGGCTCTTCTTCTTGCAATAAATAAATAATTTGATTGTTATTTAGGCGTTTTAAAAATTGAAATGGCGCTAATGTGGTAGTCGTGCTTTTAGTGTCATTGTGCTTAGATAAAATTAAATGCAGCGCACTTAATTCTTGTACGATGGATTCATCCTCTAATTGTTGTTCGTCTAGATATTGTGAAATTGTCACAAGCTGTGCTTGAGATACGCTTGGAAATAACCCTCTGAATAATGATCCACCTAACACAAAATACGCACAGGCAAGCATGGCTTGATTATTAGGCTCAAACAATAATTCATCCACTCTTAAACTTGTACGCTCAGGATGACTCAATCCCGAGCTAATAATATCTTGCTTCAGGTTTTTAATTTTTTCTGAATAAGCATAAACATTGTCAGGTTTTTTATGGGTGTCGCTATATGCTGTCACTGATCCAGTGTCTGCCTGAGCATTTGACTGCAAATTAGTAGCACCTTGGTTGCGTCTAATTAAAAGTAGTAACATCATTAAAAACATAACCACAAGTACAAGCAATATCCAAGTTAATGGTTGATTCCATGCAAATAATGCTGGCTGCTCCATTGCTGTATTTTTATCTTCGTTCAATTGAGAATTAATCGGTGAGTCTAAATCAAGGGGCTCATCTAAATTTAACGTTGGCTCAAAAGTTTCTAAATTAAATTTAGTTGGAAAGACACTGATTTTATCACCACGAAATGGATTGATATTTAACTTGTCTTCAATCAAAAATTTAACAAAATTTAATTGCTCTGCATCGATGGTTTCATCAATTACTAGGGTTACTAAAATATTATCAATTTTTGTTTGTTCTGATACTGTAAGTGTGGGTGCAACATTATTGGGTGTTGAGGTTGCTATGGGTTTTTTGTTTTGATAATCCGTTATAGTTTTATTTAAAAGGGTCAGTGCTTCCGATTCCGGAATGTCAATTTTTTCTGGGGCAGCAAAGGGTAATCCCGGTAATGATATTTCACTGATTTTAGGCTGTTGACTTTCCAAAACACGAATAACTTCTTCAAGTGATGAAATGGTTTCACTGAAGTTTTCATAGGCATCCATTTCTGCTTGATTATTTTGAGAAGAATTTACTTGATTGTTTTGCAAGGTAATCGCTGACAATGCGACATCAATATTTACGATAAAACGATTGTGCCCTAAATAGGCAGCCACATCTCTTGCAACACGGTGCTCAAGTTGATCAACAATATCTAATTGCTGTATTTCATTTGCTTTGAGGTTTACACAAAATAAACCCAGTGCGCCAATTACTAATAACGGTATCCGTTTCATCTTATTGCCCTACTAAATATTGCAGACTTAATTCAACTGATGATAATTTTGGATTCAACTTTAACGCTTTTTGCCATGCGATTTTTGCTGCGTTTTTGTTGCCAAGCTTGTATAAAATAGAACCCTTAATTGCATAGGACAATGCTTGAGTATCGTCTTGTAAAATAGCCTGTTCAATATCCGTTAACGCGCCCATATAATTGTCTTCATAAAATTGCGTTTGTGCAGACACTAAATAATCATTGGCACTTGGCCCATTGTTTTTTGGGTTACTATTGTTTTGGCTACTGTTGTTTAGGTTACTGTTGTTTGGATTACTGACATTGTTTTCAGGTGTGTTTCCAGTAAAAGCACTGTCTATTTTTGCTTGCTGTGTTGAGGTAATATTGTTAGGCATCACTTTTGTTTTTTCAACAGAATCAGTTGAAGTCATCGGATCGATAAAACCATCAAGTTCGTCATTTTTTATTTTTGTTATTGCGGTTTTAGGTAACTGTGAATTATCCTGTTGCGCAAGTTTTTTGCTTGCAGAGGATTGCTCCGGTAAATCCATTTGAAAACTAACATTTTCATCACCTGTATCTAGAGCTAAATTAATTTCATAACCTGGACCATCTTGTTTAATGGCCAGCACACCAAAATCATCTTTTGTTTTTTTAACTGGTGCAGGCATATCAAATGCAGGTAATGCGCTGCTTTGCGGCAAATCATTTAATTGTGCATTCATGTCTTTTTTTTGCTTAATCGATGTACAGCCGGTTAATGAAAATAATAGAAAAATAATGCACGATAAAATTTTATATTGAATATTCAAAGTCGATACCCCAGCATAATTTCATAAGTTGCTCCACCAAATACGGTTTCAGTTGAATAGTCTTCAAACGCATCCCAAATGATTGTATTTTCAGGAGAATATAAGACACCTAAATTAATGATTCCATTTTTAGCAAACGGAAATTCAAGTCCGTATTTAAAAATTAAAGCTTGGCTTTGATTGTATATACTCTGCCCTACTTCAATATAAGTACTGGTAGGAATATACTTTTGTAATGCGGGAAAATCTAAACTAAGTCGGCCATTAATGGACCCACCAAAAAATGGCATGGATTCGCGCTTGGTAATGTTGCCAAACACCTCAATACCTAACCCATAATTTAAATGTGGATAAAAAGTAGACGCTTCACGACGACGCAACCCAAACACAGAAATCTGCCCAGATTTTAAAGTACTTAATGTACTGGAGGTGCGTTCCATTTTAAAACCAATGCTACTTAAATACATTTCCCATTGAGTGGATTTAAAATCTTTTATCACGTCTTCTTCTGTGGTTTTTTTTGCATACTGGTGCGTCCATAATACTTGATTGTCTGTGGCGCGAATCAACCGCATATCGATTCGATATTGCTGGTTTACCACTTGAGCACTCCATACAAAAAATGCATCTACGGCAATGATTTTTGCAAGTTTCCTTAATTGTTGATTGCTCTCAATGGCTTTTTCAATTTTGACTTGCTCTTCATTTAATATGACATTAATTTGATCGCATTCAACACAGGCTGTAATTTCAAATCGTTTTGTATTTAACAATTCTGATAAAATTTGTCCTTCGATCATGGTTCGAGTCTGCTTACTGATCTCCTTAGATAGTTTATCGTTGCTGTTATATAAAGCCACACGCTTGATACTAGGTGGCACCTCATATAGATCAGTAAATACAAGCGCTTTTGGATCACTCATCAGATTCACAAAACCTGAATGGATCACCATGTTCACTGGCGCAGGTGGCGTTTGAGCATGAATTTGTAAGCAAACACTCATTATAAGCGCTACGCCAATCCAATTTGATAATTGCTTTACAACTTGCAACATAGTTTTTCCAAAGTACTAATAAAAATTTCAGTTAATTACAGAATAGAACAAAGAAGTAAAATTGCATGAAATTTCAACCATAAACTATTTTTTATTGATGTTTTCAATTGCGAAATTCATTGCGTTGGGTAATATTTCAAAAGATTGCTCTTTGCTAAAATTTTCACTATAAATATCCCTCGGCATTCCAATGCCTTCAAACCCTTCTGATTTTAAGGTTATACAACGTTCAAATGCCCTAGTAACAAACCAACCATTTGGTAAAAATTCGGAATTTAATTCTTAAATGGCACCTTATGTGTTTTCGCCTACTGGCGTAACATTTAAGTCAAAACTTCCCACCTTTGATTGAAAAGTCGCTGGTTAGCACATTAATGGGTTTATTAATTGCTTACTTTGCAGAGGTTAAGACATCATGATGAAAATGAGGGTTTTGCATTTCGAAGTAGCTCTTTAAATGATATTTTTTATGGGAAGAATACTGGCTGGGTAAATGAAATAGATGATGCAGTTTTGGTAATGAAAGTCATTTAACCTCATGTACTGCTTATATTGTATTTGGACTAGAAGATTTAGAAAAAATTGATGTCGAATTATTAGAAGGCAGTAATGGACTTATATTAAACGGTGAAACAATGTTAGATGTCACTGTTTTTGAGTTAAGTGCAATTAAAGAGTTTAACGAGGATGGCATTGATGATTTAACTGAATCTGAAATAGATAAAGTTGAGAATGCTTGCCGTGTATTTTTTACTTTTGGCTCAGCCAGCGGTTGGTATAGCTCGTTAGATATATTTGATATGACTGCAGAGCAAAACGTTATCATTAATTGAAAATTAAAAAATGACCAATTCTCGAAAAGTATTTCTGGCTTGAATGGCATCAAAGATGATGGGATTCCTGACTTTATAACCGATACTTACAAACATGACACTAATGATAAATTTTAAGCAGGTAAAGCCTATATTATTTATGGCTGTCAACAATTTAAACCAACCCAATTCAAAAAACTAAAAAAGTCCTCGACCAAAATCGAGGATTTTTTACAGTTACAGATATAATATTTTAAATAAAGCAAATAAAAAATTAAGTATCAAAGTCAAAACCCTAAGCATTCTAAAAACTTAGCATACAATTTTCAATCTGATTTTAAAATATACATTTTAGATTTTTATAAATTGAGCCTGCCTCAATGATATTAATTACTTAAAAACATTTCCAAGTATTAAACACACCTAAACAAATATTTTCATTACTTTGAATCTGAACTTTAGCAAGTTTCATTGCGAAATAATCGGTACTTTGAATGTTTAAATTATCCACAATACTTTGTGCACAATCATCTTTGGTTAAAATACAAGCAACTTTTAATGCGCCACTTAACAGGTTATCGTCTTCGTTAATTTGCTGCACGTCATTTAAGATTTTCTGATAATACATATCTTTTAAAGATTGCTCATCAGGTTTAGACAGTACGCCAATCCCAAATGCGATAAATAACAGAATGATGAAAAATTTAATAAAACCCATAATCTACTTCTCTATTGAATAATTTTAAGATTTTAACCGATTTGCTGAATTAGGCGAAGTGATTCATTGAATTAAACTCAGATTAGAAATAATAAAAGTTGTTGCTTATCGCTTTTGATTACAATTTGAGAGGATTTGATATGATATTGACTAAATAGATTTAGAATATAGAAAAGATTGAGATGCTAAGTAAATTAGCATCTCAATCTTTTTTTACTTTTCATCAAGTCTCAGTTGAATATTTTTTGCAGCAGTAGCAAGTGCTTCATCAATGGTCGCGCTACCATTTAATACTGAAGTGAGCGCATAATTCATTACCTGTGTCTCGGCTACATTATTTAATCTATGATATTTTGCAGGTTTAATATTCAATGCTACTTCAGCATAAATTTTTCTGTCTTTTTGATGATTTAAAAATGGATTGCTTTGATCAAAATACGCATCACTATAAGTAAGCAAGTTTGCTGGAAAAGTAAATATTTGTTGATAAATATCCAGTTGATTTTGAGATTCAATTAAGTAGTTCACTAATTCCCATGCGGCGTCTTTTTCTTTACTGTTATTTGAAATTGCTAAATAGGTACCGCCCCATGCCATATGAATTCCATTGGGTAAATGACTCACACCCCATTGTCCAGCAGTGTCTTCGGCAATCCAATCTGCCAAGCTTTGCAACAACCATGCTCCTTGAAACTCCATTGCGAAGCTTGCATTATTAAACCCTTCATACCAATTTGAATTCCACATACCTAAATTTTCTGCTAGCTCTTCTTCAGTTAAGATTTTGGCAATTTGAAATGCCGTTTTAAATCGATCGGTTTCAACTAAAATTTCATTATTCTCACCAAAATATACACCTGTATTTTCTTTGATATCTGAATAAATAATTGCACGAGCAACTCCAGCAGAATTTGCAATTAAATAGACATTATGATCTTGTTTTAACATTCTTCCGTATTCTAACCAACTTTCCCAAGTGGCCATGACATCGGCTAAATTTTGATTGATGTCTTCCATATACGCTCTTCGATATATTGCAACACCAGGGCCTAATTCAAATGGAACAGCGATTTGTTTTGATTCATCATTTATTCCATGAGCGACAGAAAAATCCGGGAAGTTATTTTTTATTGGCTCAAATTTATCGGTTAAATCCATTAAGTTTTCATTATGTAAATAGCCTGCCAGCATGCCTGCGTCTATAAATTCAATGTCATTCAGAAATTGAGGCGACTCGTATAAATTAGCACTTAACGCAGTGTGATGAACACTCCAATTATTATCAGTAATATTTAGTTTGAGGTTGAGCCTATTTTCAATACGCGCTTGGTTGTCCATTATATAATTTGGAGCGTTATTGAACCCCCCGACACTTAACGTAGTAGTGGGGGTTGCAGGGGGAGAATGCTTAGCATCATCAGAACAGCTTGATGCAAACAGGTTAATAATAGTAAATAAAGTAAAGTACATTGATTTCATGCAATTCCTTAATAATTAAAGTAGGTTGAACAATTATTTCCTGAACAATTATTATCAGAAACAATTAGTATCAGAAACAGTTAGTATGTTATCGCGAATCATCATAAAACATTAAGTAATTATTTGTATGCTTAATTGGGTGTTAAATTGATTTCAAACCAAAATCTAAAACCAAGACCTCAAACCAATACCTCAAACCAATACCTGTCGTGTAGTTGCAATATAATGATGAATTTGTTTTTCGGTTTGTTCATCAATCATTTCCTCTGGGCGACGATCATTTGGGCAGGGCATTTTTTCTGTGGTTCCAAACAATCGACAAATTAAAGGACGCTCACCATAAACTGTGCAGCCATTTGGCCCAAGATGTACGCAGTTATATTCATTAAGAGCGGCTGTGTGCTCTGCCTCAGTTTTTACTGGCAAACGTGCCATTTCTTCAGAGGACGTAGTAACAGGACCACAACAATCATGACACCCTTTAACGCATTCAAATTTAGGGATGCGTTCTCGTAATCGTGCAATAATTTGTGAATTGTCTCTCATTGTTTAGCCTTGGGTTTAGCCTTGGGTTTAGCCTTGGAAGAATAATTTTGATTTATCGACAAGTATTTTACCTTAATTTTAACTCTTAAAAATATTGATGTTTTGTTAATGTCAATTTATAAGGATTTACTGGGTTTATTTTTATTATTTTCTATGATTATTTTTTTAAAATAACCATTGGATTTTTAGGTGAACTCTCCTACAATCAAGTTCAATTTGATCAATAATTAAACGACAGGAACCAATATGTTTGACGTAAAGTTAACCCTAGAACGCACCATGGTCATTGATGCACCCGTAAGCGAAGTGTTTAAAATTGTGTCCGACTTTAATACTTGGCGCACTTGGTCTCCTTGGTTGTGCCAAGAACCTACCTGTCCTGTTGTTGTGCAATTGCCTCCGTATGAAGTAGGGCACGCTCAACATTGGACCGGCACACATATAGGATCTGGCAATATGCACATCACCAATATTGTTGAAAATAAACGCATAGATTATGATTTGGAATTCTTAAAACCCTGGAAAAGCAGCAGTAAAACAAGCTTTGATTTCAAACAAATAGAAGGTCAGTGTCATATTACTTGGGCAATGGACAGCTCATTACCATTTTTTATGTTTTGGATGAAAAACATGATGATCGCACTGATCGGCAACGATTATATTCGTGGGTTGACTATGCTTAAAGAATTAGCTGAAAACAAAACAGTGCATTCATCTATTGAGATACAAGAAAATATCAAAGTACCCGCTATGTATTATATTGGTATTGAAAAACAATGTGATGTGAAAGATATCGGCCAAGTGATGTCAGAAGATTTTGATACATTGCACGGAATGATCGAGTCTAAATCCATTCCCCAGCCTTCCAAAGTCATTGCTATTTATAAAAAATTCGACTTAGCCAAAGGGCGTTGTCATTTTATAAGTGCTTTAGCTTTTGACGAATATATAGCATTTAGTGACCCAAAATTTACGCAAGGCACCATTGCTACTCATCAAGCATTTGCTATTAAACACACTGGGGATTACAAATTTGTTGGTAATGCATGGGCCACAGCAATGGGAATGTTACGCTATAAAAAAATTAAACAATTTAAAAAAATACACCCTTATGAAGTTTATGTTAATAGCCCAAAAGATACCGAAGCGAAAGATTTAATGACTAATATTTGTTTCCCTATCAAATAAATTACTTCAGACTGTTTAGGTTATTCTTAAAATTGAATAATCTAAACAGCTAAAATAATAAAATTTTAAACCCAATTAAAATCAATACCACGCCACCTAATAATTCCGCTTTACTTTCAAGCCAAGTACCACTTACCTTACCCACAATCACACCTAGCGCACTAAATAAAAAAGTAATGACACCTATAATCAAACAAGCCAAAAACGGATTGATGGCCATTAATGTCAGCGAGAACCCAGCGGCCATGGCATCGATGCTTGTTGCTATGGCTAAAGTGAGCATCACTTTGTGGGTAATATTAGATAAATCTTCTTCAATGCCTTCTGCAAACGATTCATAAATCATTTTTGCGCCAATTAACATCAATAAAAACCAAGCCACCCAAGGTGCAAAAGATTCGATCCAACCAAACACACCACGACCACCTAAATAACCAAGTAATGGCATAACACCTTGAAATATACCAAAATACGTGGCGGCCATTAATGCCATAACCTTTAGAGGTTTATGCTGCTTAGAGCCTAATCCAATGGAAACTGCAAACGCATCCATGCTTAACGCTAATGCCAATATTAAAATCTCAAACATTTTGTCTACCTTAATTATCACTAAATTTTGCGCGTAAATCATACCAACAACCTACATTGATTACCTCTACATTAATCAATGAAAACCTATCACTTGTTGGTATAGTGCAAACCAAAATACAAGCCTAAAATAATCAACATTACTAATTTATGAGGACAAAACCATGCCACACAATCCATGGCAACAACGTAAAATCGTCATCGTCGGCGCAGGCAGTGTTGGCGCAACCTTCGCTTTTGCATTAGCTCAAACTGGCGATTTTGAAGAAATTGTAATCGTCGACAGCAATCAAGCATTAAGTGAAGGACAGGTATTAGATTTAGCTCAAGGCTTTTGTTTTATGCCAACCACAAAAATGCGTGCAGGTGGCATTGAGGATTATGCCGATGCCGATGTCATTGTCATTACCGCAGGCTCAAAACAACGCCCAGACGAAAGCCGTTTAAACTTATTAAAACGTAATCAAAAAATTATGTGCAGCATTGCAGATGACATAAAAAGCCAAGATCCAAAAGGCGTTATTTTGGTTGTCTCAAATCCTGTGGATATTTTAACCAAAGTGGTATTAGAGCGAACCGGCCTACCTGCTAACCGAGTATTTGGGTCAGGTACTGTTTTAGACTCAGCACGATTACGTTATTACTTAGCAGATCGCATGAAAGTAGACATTCATAACGTTCATGCTTATGTACTTGGTGAGCACGGTGATTCAGAATTTACAGCCTGGTCCATTGCAAGTATTGGCTGTATTGATATTGATCAATATTCATTAACCGAGCCTTTAACACAAGCCGAAAAAGCAAGCATCACCGAAAACGTACAACGCTCTGCTTATAAAATTATCGAAGCTAAAGGCTCTACCTATTTTGCAATTGGTATGGCCCTAGTAAAAATTGTGAGCGCTATAATCAAAGACAAAAAATCACTACTTACTGTTTCGCGATTAATTACAGGACAACATGGAATAGACGATGTGTGTATTTCATTACCCTGTATAGTGTCAAAAGATGGTGCGCAGTTGATGCCTAATATTCATTTGTCAACTGAAGAACAACAACAACTTGTGGAAAGTGCAAATATTTTAAAAGAGCAATACGCCACTTTACAAGTTGAATGATATAAAACTTAGAACTATCTTTAGGGAGCATTGCTCCCTTTTTTTATGGATGTAAAACACAGTGTGATAAAATTTTGTAGCACTAAAAATGGATACCTTCATTTTATATTTAATGTCTAATAATTCTGAATACAAATATTCATATAAATCACATATTAGTGTCACATGTTTGTCATACTAAAAATTTAGTTTGTCCCACGATAATTATTCGCCCAATATCTTAATCAAAATTCGGAGTGACAACATGAGTAAAGAAACATTTGACCCTACAATTTATAATAAAAGCGGTAATACAGAATTTGCAAAAGTTTTAGAAACCCATGTGAATCGCCGTAAAGTTTTAAAAGGTGGCGCCGCTATGGGTGGCATGTCAGCACTAGGATTAGGACTGGCTTCTTGCGCAAGTAAAGACGATGACGAACAAACACCAGAAGAAAACGCATCATTAAAATTAGGATTTGAATCCATTGCTGGCTCAAAAACAGATGCCGTTGTGGTTCCACAAGGATACAGCGCGCAAGTATTAGCCCCTTGGGGAGAAGCATTAAATGATAATGCTTCAGTGTTTGATGCTAACAATCAAATGAGCGCACTTGATCAAGAAAATGCAATGGGTCAAAACCACGACGGCATGCATTTTTTTCCTTTAAATGATTCATCAACCGATGGCATTTTATGCATCAATCATGAATATTTAAATGTCGACGCATTATATGCAAACCAAACCACTGGCGAAAAACCATTAGTAACAGAAATTGCAGAGTATGTTGATGCAACTCGCTTAGAAATAAACGCGCATGGCGTATCGGTTGTTCGTGTGAAGTTAATGGACGGAAAATGGAATGTTGTAAAAAATGATGAGCACAATCGTCGCTTTACAGGTTTAACTGAATTTGATGTAACGGGTCCTGTTACTGCAGAATTATTAAGAACAAAATTTTCACAAGGGCAAGCTATTGCTCGCGGCACATTTAATAACTGCGGTAACGGCACGACACCTTGGGGCACGTATTTAACTTGTGAAGAAAACTGGCCCGGTTATTTTGTTAAAACAAGCGGCCGAAATACAGCAGATGATCGTATAGGAATAGCTAATGATGAAACACGTTACGGCTGGGAATTTGCAGCAGGGTTAGCAGGTGAATTACAAGATGAATTCACCCGTTTTGATGGATCAACAATTGGCGCAACTGCAAATGATGACTACCGTAATGAAGTAAATGGACACGGATATATTGTAGAAATTGATCCGTATAATCCAAATTCTCGTGGACAAAAAAGAACCGCCCTTGGTCGTTTTAGACATGAAGGTTGCACCTTTGGAAAATTAACAGAAGGCAAACCGGTTGTATTTTATTCTGGACACGACTCTCGTTTTGAATATGTCTATAAATTTGTTTCAGCAAAAAACTGGAGTGCCGCAGATGCCGACCCAACAGACCGTTTAGCTACTGGTGCATCATATATGGACGAAGGGACGCTGTATGTTGCTCAATTTAATATTAATGGACATGCAAAATGGCTGGCACTTGAATTAGCCAGCATCGATAAAAACGGCAATCTATTATCAGATTCATTTGCAAGTTTGGCAAAAATCATTTTAAACACAGCAGGCGCAGCAGATTTATTAGGTGCTACTCCAATGGATCGTCCAGAGTGGGGCGCAGTTGATCCAGTAACAGGTACTGTTTATATGACAATGACAAATAACACAAGACGCACATTAGATGTTGGAACTAACTACGCAAACCCGCGTTTAGATAATAAATTTGGCCATATTATTCGTTGGGACGAAAGTGAAAACCAAGTTGATTTTTCATGGGATATTTTTGTATTCGGCAGCCCTGAAACAAGTGATTACAATATTTCTGATTTGTCAGCACTGAATCAATTTGCAAGCCCAGATGGTTTGGCATTTGATGCTCGTGGAATTTTATGGGTGCAAACCGATAACAGTGCAGGCGAAGTAACCAGTTATACCAATGACCAAATGTTAGCAGTCATTCCATCTGCCTTAGTAGATGAAGATGGAAAAATGCAAAACATAAATGCTGACAATCAAACAAATTTAAAACGTTTTTTTGTAGGGCCTAATGGTTGTGAGGTAACAGGTATTGCAATGTCACCAGATAACACAACGATGTTTGTGAATATTCAGCACCCAGGTAACTGGCCAAATCCAGAAAATACAGATGCCACAAGTGCGCCTGGAAATACTGTTTTGGCAAGATCATCCACCGTTGTGATCCGTAAAGATGATGGCGGAAAAATTGGAGAATAAGGTTTTATTCTTATAATTAAAACGCGCTTAATTGCGCGTTTTTTATTTTTATACAACCATTATTATTGACAATAAGTTTTTAAATCCATTTAGTTTTCCATTTATTATGAATTTTTTAACATCCTTTCTTTGCTAACAGATAAATACCATTTCAGCCCAACATTGTAAGTCACAAAAAAAGATACGATACAAGCAATTAGCAATAGATACAAAACAGCAGAAAATTCAAAATAATAAAACCCAACATTAATGGAAACTATCAGCGAAAAAATAAACATAACAAATATAAATGATAAGATACTGCTATTAGTGTGATTATGAAATAACAAAAGAGGAAGCAGCCCAACGAAGAAGGTTAGATTAAAAATCATCACAGAAAAATAAAATTCATAATCGATAACTAAATCAAAACTAATGACAAAAATCATCACTAAAGTAATAATAATTAGAATGTTCACCATAATATTAACTTTTAAATACTTAATAATAGAATGACTTAAGCTACTATTAGGATAAAGGTGGTACACAGGTTTTAAATATTTAATAAACATAAGTGTTTTTTGATGAATTGAAATTAAGCTTAGAATGAATAAGACAAAAAAACTCAATACAATTAATTCGTAAGTGATATCATTTTCACTTTTAGAAAATATTAGAAACAAAAATAATAGAAAAAACAAATAAACAAACACATGTAAATATAAATCTAATTTATTAAAAAATGTGGTCAATCTAATATTTCTTCCAATTAAAAACATTAAGGATTCAACATTTAATTTTATGTATGTGGTAATGACTTTAAATACATTCAATGAATACTTAGATTCGATATAGTTTAACAAAAATGCAAATATTATTTGAAATAACCCAAGAAAAGTTAATAAAATAATTTTATTTAAATCAAACACATCATCAAAAAAAACAAGCACCGGAAAAAGTGCTACCAAACTACTCACAATAGTGAATTTTTTTAATATAGCACAATATAGCATCAAGCTATTAAGAACGATAAAAAGTGTGAGAAAATGCAACCAAACCCTATAACCAAGTAACGCCATACCTATTACCGATACAAAACTAATAAAAGTTAATATCGCAAGACTAGTTAATATCAGATATAAACGATATTCAAAAAAAACAGAATAAAAATGATTATTTTTCAAAATAGAAAAATTCAAAAAAAATCCGACAGCAATGACAATAGTGGTTACAAAATATATAGCGTATACATTTAAATCTAAATCAGATGACACAAACGCATTAATAACAAACAACAATCCGTTGATAATAACGATGCTTAAAATCCAAATAATTAATAAATTTTTTGAAAGCTTTATATTCGCTATTAATATATTTAAAAATTTATGCACGTGTAACCTCCAAATACCAATCTTCTAATGACATAGGTATAGATTGAATCGTGACATTATTTTCACATTCAATTTGACTGATTGAATGATTGCCTTTTTGGGTCATTACGGCTTTATGGCCTTGGTCAAAATCCTCCCACTGCGTGAGATGGTTATATTGTTCTTTATTGGTGATTGTACCTTGTATAACCACTGAAGCGGCATGAGTTTGAATAGTTTCTACTGCGTCAAATATTTCTATTTTACCATTATTTAATAAAGCAATATGGCTTGCAATGCGTTCAACATCCGAAATAATATGAGTTGAAAATAATACTGTAATGTTGCTCTCACAGGACAAATCAACAATTTCCTTAAGAAATTCTCGTCGCATATTGGGGTCTAAATTTACGACAGGCTCATCCAATATTAAAAGCTTAGGTTTAACCGATAATGCTTGAACAATTTGAAGTATTTGTTTTTGCCCACCAGACAATTCTGATATTTTTTTCGTAGAATTGAGATTCCAACGATTTAATAATTGCTGCGCATAAAGGTTGTCCCACTTTTCAAAAAATACTGAAAAATAATCAAAATATTCGTTTACTTTCATCCATTCAAATAATTCTTGATTTTGCGGAACAAATGCAATGGATTGAAGCTGGGATTTTTTTAACTCGTTTATGGGTTGCTGCCATATATGAATGCAATTTTTTTTTAAATCCTTTAACCCCATGATTGATTCTATTAACGTGGTTTTACCAGCGCCATTACGACCAAGTAAACCAATTATTTGCCCTTGTTCGATTGTGAGATTTAAATTATCTAATATTAAATTGCCATCATAGGTTTTGCTTAAATTATGAATTTCAACAATAGATGTCATATTTATTTTTCCTTATTGTAAATTGAAAATGACTGCTGAATTAAACTTTGTACTACTTCAGGATCGAGCCTGTGCGTATCACATAGCTTTACTAATTTAGTAATACACTTTTTAATATCAACTGGAATAGCCGTGGTTGCTTGAGGTTTAGCGATAATCATCCCAATGCCTGGCTTACGAATAAGTATGCCTTCCAATTCAAGCTGACTGTATGCTTTAGAAATTGTCATAGGATTAATTTGTAAACTTGTTGCAATATTTCTAACTGAAGGTAACGTTTGCCCTTCAGCAATTAACTGCATGGCAATGGCTTGTTTTATTTGATCGATTAATTGACGATAAATAGGTATGCCAGTACTTGTGTTAATACAAAGCAAGTGGATAAAATTTCGTTGGGTCATAAGCATCAGCTATATTGGTGTATTAATATAATGATACACCAAAAGTGAATGCGCAAGTTTTTAATTGATTCTTTTGGTAAGTGGGATAATTTTTATTAACATTTCGATTTAAAATACAAAGCCCAAAAACAGCTAACGGTTGGTTTTTCGCTTCTTTGGCCTAAATAAAACTAACTGTTTCTAACATTCTTTCTAACACTGATGTCATCGGGATTAATTTCTTTCCTACAAATATTCTTATTTTCTAGTGGATATTTTTAATCCAAGATGGTTAACGATCAGTGATATTAAATATTATAACGCTTTATATTTTTATAAGTGATTGGATCAAAATCGGGATAAGCAGCCTGCCGCATGACATTAAACACCACTTTTAGCAAAACAATCCAAGCCTGTTTCAACTCTTGAGTAAAACTATTTCCAAGACCTTTTTCTAAAGTGAAAAGTAAAGCATTTCCCACAGGTGTATAATCTTCCACTTTCACACCATAATCCAAATGCTTTACAGCAAGATTTTGTAATACGGGTACAAGCTTGTCTAAATCCTTTAATGCACCAATTGCCACGGCCAGTGTTTGCATCAACTTCTTACCCTGGTCTCCCATATTTTGCTTAAACAGTCTTTGTAAATCAGCATCATACTCAAACAACTTATCGTAAAATATTTGAGCCGCCGCATCAGAAATTGGCAATACTTTTTTAAAACTGTCTTGAATCATACCGACTTGGCGTTCGGATAATCTCATCTATCATTCCCTCATCAAAAATAGTTTTTTTACACATCATGATTCAGTTTAGCTTGTGTTTTATATATTGAATAAAATATTAGTCAGAAACATAAAATCCAATTTTTAATGAATAAAAATCAGCCAGACTATCGACATAAGTTAGACTGACAGCCTTACGAATTTTGATCCGGTCAAATTCGACATACCTACATCCCTGTAAGCAAAGGCATACCTACGTTTAAACTAATTATCTATCAGTAATTAAGCATGTTGAATTGATTCTAACTCAGCCCATATTTCTTCACAAAGATCGAAGCGATATGCAGACTTTCTAAATACATCATATTCCGATTTATAAATAGTGAGATATTTTTCATTACCCTCTCTAATACAAGCTCTCATATTAGCTAACCGATCTGCCGCTTTAACCAGTAATGCCAGTGACTCATCGCCTTTAACATTTCCCATCTTTTTATAAGTAGCGGCTTTTCTTATTGTTCGTGTATCGCCGGGCTCATCACTTAATATTTGAACGCACCTAGAAATAAAACAACCAAATTCCTGTTCAATTTCTTTAGCAGTAATATCAGTATCTTCAATGACATCATGTAAAAAAGCGACGGCCTCAGCGGTTTTACCATAGGATTTTGCAATACTGGCAACTTCGTCTAAATGTACTGAATAGGGAAACGTTCCATATTTTTGATCTCCATGGGCCTTTAATGCAAATTCTCTAGCTTTATTTCCCATTTTTACTTCACCTTTTTTAATAAAAAATTAACTAAAATGGTTCTTTATCGGTTGGTAGATCAAGTATGATGCTCTTAACTTGGCACACTCGACATTTGTTAAAAATCTTAATTCGGTAATTAATAAAAAAACTACAAGCATGTAAAAATTTTGGCAATAACTTATAAGTAACGAATAAAGCAAAAAATATAAATGGAGTATTTCTAAGCTCAAAACCAAATGCTTCTATTGGCTCAAATAAAGTACCGTTAGATAATTCTTCGAGAAAAGATAAGGTAGCTAGATACAATACAAACCACAGTATCGACAAAAAGAATGAAAGAAAGAAACTAAGCCCTATAAAATCCAGCACACTTGCCTTAATGTTTATTTTAGGAATTAGTATTTTTCCACAACATTTAATTTTCATATCTAGTATTTTATAAATTAAAGCAACAACTATACATTCCAATTCCAAATAGGTCTATCTATCCATAATGCCCCCTACCCATAAAACAATCAAAGCGAACCAATCCATTTTGGTTTAAACTACCTATCTATTTTGCTATTGAATATTTTTTAAACACAATGAATCAAACAGCCCTAGACATTCTCAACAACACTTTCGGTTATCCTGAATTTCGTAATCAGCAAAAAGCCATTATTGAACACGCCATTGCAGGTGAAGATGTATTGGTCTTAATGCCTACTGGCGGCGGCAAGTCGTTGTGTTATCAGATTCCTGCGTTAGCAAGGCCTGGTGTGGGTGTGGTGATTTCGCCTTTGATTGCACTGATGCAAGATCAGGTCGATGCGTTGGCGCAGTTGGGTTTAAACGCTCGTTTTTTAAACTCAACATTAAGTGCACAACAAGTTTATGAAATTGAACAAGAGCTCCGCCAAGGTATTGTGGATTTTTTGTATATTGCACCAGAGCGTTTAACGCAGCAACGTACGTTTGATTTATTACAACAGGTGCAAATTTCTATTTTTGCCATTGATGAAGCGCATTGTGTGTCGCAATGGGGTCATGACTTTCGTAAAGACTATTTAAGTGTCACGTTATTACATGAAAACTTTCCCAACGTACCACGCATTGCATTAACGGCAACGGCGGATGCGCGCACCAAACAAGAAATTATTGATCGCTTGCAGTTACATGATGCACAGCAGTTTGTGTCGAGTTTTGATCGACCGAATATTAAATATACGATCACCCAAAAAACCAATGCTAAAAAACAATTATTAAATTTTATTCAAAGCAAGCATTTAAATAACAGTGGCATTGTGTATTGTTTGTCGCGCAAACGCGTTGAAGACTTTGCGGAATATTTAAATCAGCAAGGCTTAAATGCGTTGCCTTATCACGCAGGTTTACCTGCACCATTACGCCAAACCCATCAAGCAAGATTTTTGCGAGAAGAAGGGATTATTATGGTAGCAACCATTGCGTTTGGTATGGGCATTGACAAACCTGATGTGCGTTTTGTGGCACATATTGATTTACCCAAATCCATTGAATCGTATTATCAAGAAACAGGACGCGCAGGACGTGACGGATTACCCTCAGAGGCTTGGTTAATTTATGGGTTGCAAGACGTTGTATTTTTACAACAGATGTTGGCACAATCTCAAGGCCAAGAAAATTTTAAACGCGCAGAGCAAAATAAATTAAACGCGATGTTAGCGTTATGTGAATCGGTGGATTGCCGACGCATTAATTTATTAAATTATTTTAATGAAGCGCGCCTTGAGACCAATTGTAAAAATTGCGACAACTGCATCACGCCTGTTAAAACATGGGATGCCAGCATTGCGGCACAAAAAGCGTTATCCACTGTGTATCGAACCGAACAACGTTTTGGTGCGAGTCATTTAATTGATGTATTGATGGGTTCTAACAATCAAAAAGTTAAACAATTTAATCACGATCAATTGTCCACATACGGCATTGGTGCCGACCTAGATAATAATGCATGGAAGAGTGTGTTTAGACAATTAGTGATTAAAGGATTTTTAAGTGTCGATTACGAACAATATGGTGCTTTAAAATTAAGCGAAAGTTGTCGCCCGATTTTAAAAGGTGAGCAAACCATTATGCTTCGCCAAGACAGCATCGAAAAAATTAAAAAATCCGTTAGCGCAAAACGCGCAGCGCAAACAAAAAATATTGACCCTGCTGATTTAAAATTATGGGCAAGATTAAAGAAGACACGCAAAGATTTGGCCGACGAATTCGATGTACCTGCGTTTGTTGTATTTTCCGATGCGAGTTTGCAAAACATGTTGGATGTGTACCCGACAACAAGAGCTGAAATGTTAACAGTCTCTGGTGTAGGGCAAAACAAATTAGAGCGTTTTGGAGATGCATTTATAAATGTGTTTAAACAAGATTTAGACGGGGAATTGTAGGCCCGGGATTCATTTTGAAAAAGACTAATTAGAATTGTGTGCACCTAAATAGACTTAGGTGATAGAGTTATGTCTGGAACAAATAATCGAAAAAAGACTTGGGGTCAAAACAGACTTGGAAAGACTTGAGGTCAAATCTTGACTTCATCCTTCACCTTTTCTAATAATTTTATATATTTCGTTTGTATTTCTTTATTTTCTTGCATTAACTTATTTAAACGACTCACGGTTTTAGATATTGTTGAATAACTATTAACATTAAAAATGCCAGCCAATTCATTAAGGGTCAAACCACAAACATCTTGGCATAATTTTATTGTGAACCATCGTGGTAGGTTCTTTTCTTTCACACCTTTTTTTAGGAACAACAAGTGGAACAACAAGGAGCAACAAGGAACAACAAGGAACAACAAGGACAGGCAACTAAATAAAAATCAATGACATCTAAAAATAAATAAGGAAGGAACAACATGGACAGGCAACTAAACGAACAACAAGAACAACAAGGACAGGCAACTAAATAAAAACCAATGACATCTAAAAATAAATAAGGCACTTAATTTAGAAAATATGATGCCTTAACAAATTAATTTGTTAAAAAAGAGATCACACAGAGGGAATTGCTACAATTATCGAGCATTGCTCAAATCGAAGGCGCAGGGAATTCAATCAAAGTTTATTGATTCGAATAAAAGCTAATAAAATATGTATGAATAATAAAAAAGGAAGCTAAAGCCCAAGAACACTTAATGATTTCACCCAGCCACAAGCTCGCTTGAGTCCAAATTTAGAAAAATGCTGATCGATACTGGATGCTTTGCCAATTAAGTTAGCAAAGCTATTGTTGATATTCAGTGACGCATTTAAAAACAACGTTTCGGACAAATCGAGTCGAGTTAATATGTCGGGTAATTCACTATCGATTTTTCCTTTTTTACTTTCTGCACATTGTTTTCCTGTCCAGTCTACTAATTCTAAATACGCCTTAGTTGAAATTTGAATGTGGGTTTTACAGTGTTTTGAAAGAGGTAATAAATCATTCGGTTGATCTTTTACTAGATTAGAATGGTTTGATTTTTTAAAGCACTCACTTCTTTTTTTGATTGATGTATATTCAGATTCTTCAGGTGTTTTAGTCATTTGAGCGCGCACAGGGTTTAAATCTACATAAACCATGGCGGCTAATAATCCTTCATCGTCTAAAATCGCTTTTGATTTATATCGACCCTCCCAAAATTTGCCTGTGCAGTTATCTTCAATATTTGAGAGTCTAGAAATCGGCTCATTAATATTTTTCATAAACCAACCAATATTAATCAATCGATTACGCCAAATTTCAACGGTTTCGGCTAGCAAAATACGTTCTTGTGGGTTGAGTTTAGAGCCATCTAAAAACGCTCTAGAGATCATCGTACCCGTATACAATTGATGCCAGCGCTTGATTACCTCGGCAGCAGACCAAGACTCAGCCTGTTTAACGTTCACGCTAATCACCAAATGATAATGGTTATTCATGATTGCATATGAGGCGATATCAATTGCAAATATGCTGGGCAGTTTTAATAAAATATCTTCAACCCATGCACGGCGATGCTCAAAATATTGGTTGGTATACTCATCTTTACCGCACAGAAATGCGCGACGCACGCAACGGCAGGTAATTAAGTATTTTGTAGTAGCAGTATAATTTACTAGGCGTTTTCTCGCTTTTGTCATGTTGATTCCTAATTGATTAATCAAATGACAACAAATTCAATCCATTTGAATTATGTTGTCTTTATATTTATAAAATGATAGGTCGATTGTGAGGGTTGTCAAATTATTTTGATTAGCCTGTCCTTTTTAGTTCGCTTTTTAGTTCGCTTTTTAGTTCTTAGTTCAATCTGTAGGTGCGTGATTCACTGCACAAACATCTTGTTCATCACTTTAAATACAAATGCCCGCTCTATAAAAGGAAAAGCATAATTACACTGCTTTTTGATTCATTAAATACTCATGAACATCGGCTTCTTTCATAATTCACTTAATCAATTATTAATTGGTAACTTTACTCTATTGGACTAACCTTAAAAAGCATGTACTTAATTGGTCGTTCAATGAAATCTTTACGTTTAACACATATCATTATGACAGCATCATTGCTGTTAGCTGTCATTATTGGATTACAAACCCTCATTCTTGAACGTCAGTCTATAAGTAGCGAAAAGAATTTAGTGGATACGCAACAAGTTCAGATTCCAATACTTTTAACCTTAAAAAATATTCAAATTTCAATTATTCAAGTTCAGCAATGGCTTACTGATATCAGTGCCACAAGAGCGCAAGACGGATTAGATGATGGGTTCATTGAAGCTGAAGTGGCCGCTCAATCATTTTATGCCCATATTAAATCCATTATAAAATTAGATCCTGATAACACAGTGCAATATCAAAAAATATCAAATTTATTTACACCTTATTATAACAGCGGTAAACAAATGGCTCAGGCATACATTGACGATGGTCCAAATTCTGGAAATAAAATAATGGGGAAATTCGATTTAACCGCTGAAGAATTGACCCAAGTGGTTGATAATGCCATTACTTTTATATCCTCCTCGGTTGATCAAAAAATATTAGTTCAAAAAGATATTAATGCACGCACGCAAATTCTTATTTATGTTTTTGCTAGCATCATTGCAATTACGTTAATGCTTTTTATAATTGGAGCTAAATATTTAATTGTGAACCCCGCAAGTTTTATAAGCACTCAGTTGAATAAAATTGCAGATGGCGATTTTTCAGTCAAAATTGATTTCAATAAAAATAATGAATTTGGTGATATAGCCAAAGCAACCAATAGAATAGTCGACCATTTGGGTGATAATTTACGCACAATCACAGCATCTGGTATGCAAGTCAGTGCGTACGCGCACGCATTAACTTATGCCATCATAGACTCCCAAGAGCATTTAAAAAACCAATCAGTCGAAACGCAAAACGTCATTACTTCTATTGATCAACTTGCGTTACTTGGTAACACCGTTGAAAATAAATCAATGGAAGCTTCCCAAGTTTCAGAAAATGTCAAAATGCAGACTCAAAATAGCCGAGAGTTAATAGAAAACTCAGCAAGCTCAACCACTGAGCTTGCACAGCGCATGAAAAAAGCTAAAGACACAGTGAATGACTTAGCCCAAAGCAGTAATGACATCACCGAAGTCATGTCTGTAATTCAAGGGGTTGCGGAACAAACTAATTTATTAGCATTAAATGCAGCCATTGAAGCGGCTCGAGCTGGGGAACAAGGTCGTGGTTTTGCTGTTGTGGCCGATGAAGTAAGAAACCTTGCATCACGCACGAAAGAATCTGCACAACAAATTAATGAAATGGTTATAAAATTACAATCAAGAGCGGAAGAAACGGTGGCGTTAATTACTGCCAACCAAGAACAAGCGATGCAAAATGCTCAATCTAACGAACAAGTTATTAAAACGTTATCCAAAATATTTGATGCGATTGATAATCTTAATGAATTAAATGCAAATATTAGTGACGCTGCTATCTCGCAAAAAATAAAAGCCGACGAAGTCAGTGAAAATGTCATACGATCCAAATCCATAACAGATCAATACTCAGAAAGTTCGAAGCAATTTCAGCGCTTTAGCGAACAGCTAACAATTAACGCACGTGACTTCAGTTCTATTGCAGTGAAACTTAAAGTTTTTTAAATTTAGTAAAACCCTCGACGTTCATCGAGGGGCTTTTCATCGAGTGACTGAAAAACTAAAAACTCCAACTAATGCCAGCCTCATAAGCTAATTTAAATTCACTTGTTTTTTGCTCTGAATCCGTAGTGACAATGGTTCCATTAGTCTCACAGGAGACGCCATCACCTAAAATCAATGTCTGCTTAAAACCGCCAGCCATTTTTGCACTAAAACCATTTGACCAACGCCAAACGTGTCCACCTAATAATGTGCCTGTCGAACTATTTGATTGACACACAAGAATCTCATCTTGGACAGACACATTCACATTTGAATAAAATAATTTAGTAGCGATATATACACCCTGAGTTTTAAACCCATTAAATGCATACTCCCCTCGGACACCCAAATCAAAAGCCGACACATTAACGGTATTGATATTTAAATTCATCAATCCTGCTGTCGGGCCTATTTTAATTTTATCGTCCACTTCAAATAACGCATCAACTGTCGTTGCGCCACTTAAAATACTTAACGGGTTAAAGTTAATTTCAACCGCTTGAGCTGAAAAACACATCAAACCTAAGCTAAGCAATGCTACATTTTTATTAATTAATTTCATTTTGATCATCTCGTAAATAAATATTTTTGAATCATACCATAGGGTTAATTTTTTTAATTACATATCTACTCATTAAGAGATATTAAATATTGCCATAACTTAATACTTTATGAATAAACAAACCCGCCTTTTTACTACCTCTTATATATCAATAAGTAACCCCTTTTAGCAATACATCACTTGTGTTTATAAACTAGGATTACATCATAATTTTGAGAAAAAACTCACCTTATTCTTTTCAAATTTTTAAATCAAATACAAATTAAAAGGCAGGTAAATGAAAGACGATTCAGATCAACAGAACACACAAACATTAAGACAAGAATTGGGATTATTTGCATTAATTTCGTTCGTAGTTTTACCAGCTGCATCTGTTGGTTTTATTGCAAGCTACGGTTTCATCGTTTGGTTGTCGCAATAATAAGGGACGCAATATGATTCATCATATATCCGGTGTGATTTTAAAAGCGCACCCTTCGAAATTAAACGAAGTAAAAATAGCAGTAAATGCACACGACAATACCGAGATCGTACAAGAAGATGACTATCAATTAATTGTTATCTTAGAAGGCTCACACGCAAACGATATCGTGAACACCCTAGAGAGCATCCAGCAAAAAAGCGAAGTATTAGATTGCACTCCGATCTATCACCATTTTGAAGAAGAATCTGAATTAAACTCACCATTAGAGAATACTCCATGTCATTAACTCGTCGAGATTTTATTAAGGCACAAGCTGCTGCCACTACAACAGTTGCCGCAGGTTTAGCGGTTCCTGTTCAAGCGTCTAACATCATTGCAACCAGCAGTGACAATAAATTAACTTGGTCTAAAGCACCTTGTCGTTTTTGTGGTACGGGTTGTGCGATCCAAGTGGCTACAAAAGATGGACAGGTAGTTGCGACTCATGGTGATCCTAAAGGTGAAGTAAACCGTGGATTAAGCTGTATTAAAGGTTACTACCTTGCAAAAATCATGTACGGAAAAGATCGTCTAACACAACCATTGTTAAGAAAAACAAATGGCGTTTACGATAAAAACGGCGAGTTCACAGAAGTATCGTGGGACGAAGCGTTTGACACTATGGCGTCAAAACTGAAAAAAACAATCAAAGAAAAAGGCCCTGAGGCCGTTGGTATGTTTGGTTCAGGTCAGTGGACAGTGTGGGAAGGTTACGCGGCCAGTAAATTTATGAAAGCCGGTCTTCGTACAAACAACATCGATCCAAATGCAAGACACTGCATGGCATCTGCTGTTGGTGGTTTTATGCGTACGTTTGGTATTGATGAGCCTATGGGTTGTTATGATGATTTTGAAGCGGCCGATGCGTTTGTATTATGGGGCTCAAACATGGCAGAAATGCACCCTATTTTATGGACACGCATAACTGACAGACGTTTAAGCCACCCACATGTTAACGTGTCTGTGTTATCAACCTACGAGCATCGCTCAACAGATTTAGCAGACAGTACATTAATATTTAAACCGCAAACCGATTTAATTATTGCTAACTACATTGCTAACTACATCATCGAAAACGACGCAATCAACTGGGATTTTGTTAACAAACACGTCAACTTCCGTGAAGGCGAAACCGATATTGGGTATGGGTTACGTGACACGCACCCATTACAAAAAGCAGCCAAAAACCCTAACTCGGGTAAAAGTTTTGCAATCGAATTTGAACGCTTCAAAGAATTCGTAAAACCTTACAACTTAGAATATGCAGCTAAAGAATCCGGTGTAAGTGAATCTCGTTTATTATCATTAGCTAAAATCTACGCGGATCCAAAAATAAAAGTCATGTCGTTATGGACAATGGGTGTCAACCAACATACTCGTGGTGTGTGGATGAACAACTTACTTTATAACTTACATTTATTGACGGGTAAAATTTCTGAGCCTGGCAACAGCCCATTCTCATTAACTGGACAGCCATCAGCATGTGGTACGGCTCGTGAAGTAGGCACATTCTCACATCGCTTACCTGCTGATTTAGTCGTGGCAAATCCTGAGCATCGTAAAATTGCAGAAAAAATCTGGAAGCTTCCAGAAGGCACTATTCCTGCAAAAAATGGCGCACATGCTGTTCAGCATAACCGTATGTTAAAAGATGGCGACATCAATTTCTATTGGTCAATGGTCAACAACAACTTACAAGCAGCGCCTAACTTAATGGAAGAAGGTTTACCGGGTTACCGTAATCCTGATAATTTTATTGTAGTAAGTGATGCTT
Organism: Marinicellulosiphila megalodicopiae; assembly: GCF_045862395.1. Lineage (NCBI taxonomy): Bacteria > Pseudomonadati > Pseudomonadota > Gammaproteobacteria > Oceanospirillales > Marinicellulosiphila > Marinicellulosiphila megalodicopiae. Next base: position 189,744 of record NZ_AP023087.1, on the reverse strand, counting down.
ACCCAACGGTTACTTGTGAAGCGGCAGATTTGGTTTTACCAGCAGCGATGTGGGTAGAAAAAGAAGGCGCATTTGGTAACGCAGAACGTCGCACACAATTTTGGTATCAGTTAGTGAATGCGCCGGGCAATGCAAAAAGTGATTTATGGCAAATTGTTGAATTCTCTAAACGCCTTGCATTAAAAGATGTTTGGGACAGTGAGTTCTTAGCCGCTAACCCAGAGCTAAAAGACAAAACCGTTTACGATATTTTGTACGCAAACGGCAAAGTAGATAAATATCCATTAGAGCAAATCAATCCTAAATACGAAAACTTTGAAGCAAAAGCATTTGGTAACTACATTCAAAAAGGGTTATTTGAAGAGTACGCAGAATTTGGCCGTGGACACGGTCACGATTTAGCATTCTTTGAACAATACCATTTAGAGCGCGGTTTAAGATGGCCTGTTGTTGATGGTAAAGAGACACGTTGGAGATTCAAAGAAGGAAGCGATCCTTATGTTAAAAAAGGCGCAGACTTCCAGTTCTATGGTAAGCCAGATAACAAAGCGGTTATTTTTGCATTGCCGTACGAGCCGCCAGCTGAATCACCAGATGAAGAGTTCGACTTATGGTTATCAACTGGTCGAGTACTAGAGCATTGGCATTCAGGTTCAATGACACGCAGAGTACCTGAGTTACATAAAGCCGTTCCAAACGCAGTCTGTTTCATGCATCCACAAGATGCGCAAAGCCGTGGTTTACGTCGTGGTGATGAAATCGAAGTGATCAGTCGTCGTGGTAAAATCAAAACACGCGTTGAAACTCGTGGCCGTAATAAACCACCAGTAGGTTTAGTGTTTGTACCTTGGTTTGATGCATCGCAATTGATTAACAAATGCACATTAGATGCAACCGACCCTTTGTCGAAGCAGACTGATTATAAAAAGTGTGCAATTAAAATTGTAAAAGTTTGAGGAATAAAAAATGATTAATATAAAAAAGGCAATATTGCTATCGGCCGTTTTTTTGTTTTCAAGCTGGTTGATTGCATCAGACATTGAAATCGCAAGTTTACGTGGAGACACACCATTAGCTGAAAATGGCGAGCCGCCAAGATTAGCAAATACGGTAAATGATGACGAGCGTCAAACTCGCGCTTATCCACAATTACCACCATTAGTTGCTCATAAAATCGAAAACTACCAAATCGATTTACGTGCAAACAAATGTTTAAGCTGTCATGCACGCCAACGTACAAGTGAAACGGGTGCGCCAATGCCTGGCGTGTCTCATTATCAAAATCGTGATGGCGAATATCTAGCAGATATTTCACCTGCTCGTTATTTTTGTACACAATGCCATGTACCACAAACCGATGCAGACGTAATTGTTGAAAGTAATTTCATTCCAATGGATCAACTTTTGTATAAACATAAAGACAGTAAAGGTGGCCATTAATGAAGAATTTTTTAATTCGTTACTGGAACATTTTTAAAAAGCCACCTGTGCATTTATCGTTTGGCGGCATTTTATTAGGTGGGTTTCTTGCAGGTATTATTTTTTGGGGTGGCTTTAACACTGCAATGGAATTAACCAATACCGAAGAGTTTTGTACTGGGTGTCACGAAATGCGCAACAACGTATATGCCGAATTACAAACAACGATTCACTACAACAATCGCTCAGGTGTTAGAGCGATTTGTAGTGACTGTCACGTACCTCATAACTGGACTAAAAAGATTGCGCGTAAAATGCAAGCATCTAAAGAAGTTTGGGGTAAGTTGTTTGGCACCATCAACACTCGTGAAAAATTCGAAGCAAAACGCCTAGAGTTAGCCGAGCATGAATGGAAACGTTTTAAAGAAAATGACTCTCTAGAATGTCGTAATTGTCATCAATTTGAGTCCATGGATTTCACCAGACAAAGCGCGCGTGCTGCTAAACAACACAGCACGACTTTGGCCTCTGGCGAAAAAACATGCATTGACTGTCATAAAGGTATTGCTCATCAACTACCTGATATGTCAGGTGTAGAAGGCTTTCACTAGAAAGTATTCACACTTAATAAGGGTCGACTCGAAAGAGATCGGCCCTTTTTTATACATAGACGTAAATTAAAAGTATAATGAGCAATCACATTAATTAAATTGCTTATTATGAGTCAGTCAAAATCCACAAAACAATTTCACCCTCGTAATTTGCATAATGACCCATACGATTTTAAACGTTTGATTTCAACATATCCTGACTTATCAAAATTTATAAGTATCAACCAATATCAAAATGAGTCCATAAACTTTGCAGATTCTAATGCCGTTAAAGTATTAAACGCAGCACTATTAAATCATTATTATCAAATTAAAAACTGGGACATTCCTCAAGGCGCTTTATGCCCGCCTATTCCTGGCAGAGCCGATTACATTCATTATGTCGCTGACTTATTAAACGAAAAACAACCCAACGATAATATTAAATTATTAGATATTGGCACAGGAGCAAATGGCATTTATCCATTACTTGCCAGCCAAATATACAATTGGCGGTGCACAGGTTCAGACATCAGTCAACCATCAATAGATAATGTTGAACGCATCATTGGGCACAATCCAAATTTGAAAAATAAAGTTGAATGTCGTATTCAATCAGATAAACACAAAATTTTTGCAGGTATCATAAAACAAGATGAGAAGTTTGATGTGAGTGTCTGCAACCCGCCTTTTCATGAATCAGAACAAGACGCAATTAAATCCAGTACACAAAAGAATAAAAATCTAAATATAGAAATTGAGTCATTAAACTTTGGTGGTCAAGCAAACGAATTATGGTGTAACGGTGGCGAGAAATTATTTCTTAAAAAAATGATTAAAGAAAGCGCAGAGTTTTCAACACAAATAAAATGGTTTACAAGTTTAGTATCCAAAAAGGAAAACCTAAAACCAACAATAAAATTGATTAATAAACTAGGGGCTAAACAAGTGAAAGAAATTGAAATGATTCAGGGAAATAAAAAAACCAGGATATTGGCTTGGACTTTTGTTTAGATTTAAATATTGATTTTATTGTAACTGTTCATCACAGTAAAACCTCAAGAGTGGGATCTTAAGGTTTATCTTTTATAAAAAACTATAACACTTCATGAGCATCAACCAACTCACTAATTTCAATCTTTGTAAAAATTTTACGAGAATTAAACCACGATTTAACAGCCTGAAGGTCTTTATCGGTTACCGATACATAACGACCTTTAGCAAATACAAATCCGTCAAATGATTCCTGGTTTGCACTGCCACCCATTTCTAAATCGCTGTCATCTAAAAAATCTAAAAATTCATCGATGGTTGCGTCAAATATATTTTCATCCTCTAACGAAAGCGCACAAGAGAATTCAAATCCAAATACTGCAAACTCATCTAAAAATAATTTTTTTCTTAATCTTCTACTTCTAATTGACATAATTAGACCCTACTTCGTTTAAAAATTCATTATACGTTAAAGTAATATGGAATGTATTTATAATTTTAGAACTCCAAGAATTGATTGATAAATTAAAATCATTGCTTTCATATTGAAGTTCTGTACTCTATCAATTCTTCGTTTTGTCATTTTCGCACCTACGTGACCGAGCGCCTCATTTTAAGGCAGCTATATGACAGATTTAAGACTCAGTTACCAAACTATCGAATTTGGTAAAACAGACATCCATATTTGCACGTTACGAGACAAACAAGAATTTCAAGACCCCACAGGCATTGCACAGCGATTAGGTATTTCATCAGCAACCTGGCCGTTGTTTGGAGTGGTATGGCCATCAAGCCTAGTACTTGCCCATTATATTTGTGATTATGATACAAACTCCAAACGCATCTTAGAAGTGGGCTGTGGAATGGCACTATCTAGTTTACTATTAAACAATCAACACGCAGACATCACGGCAACCGACTACCATCCAGAAGTTCAGAAATTTTTACAAAGAAATACGACATTAAATGAAGATAATGACATCTGCTTTGAGCGAACTGATTGGATAAATCAAACAGATACATTGGGTAAGTTTGATTTAATTATAGGCAGCGATTTGTTGTATGAAGACGAACACATTAACTTGTTATCTGAATTTATTGTAAGACACGCAATGCCTACTTGCGAAGTAATCATCGTTGATCCTGGTCGTGGACGAAAAAGTAAACTCAGCACACAAATGATAAAATTTGGATTTAGCTCAAATCATGCAAAGCCTGAACATACAGATTATTTAAAAGATAAATTCAAAGGACATATACTTACGTTCAAACGATAATTTATTTTTTCTTAGACCGACTAATTAAAATAAAATTAATATTACTTTTCAGTGACATCCCATAAGCATACTGTTAACTTTATTTATTTTTACTTTATAAATTTGAATGTATATGCAAGAAATTTTAGATGAAATTGTAGCCACAATTGGCCAAAGTGACGATCGTGGACAAGTAGCAAATTATATTCCCCAATTAGCATGTATTGATCCTAATCAATTTGCTATTAGTGTCGCTATGGCTGATGGGCGAGTGTTTCATGCAGGTTTAAGTGACACGTTATTTTCCATTCAAAGTATTTCAAAAATGTTTACCTTAACCATTGCCCTTGGAAAATTAGGCGATGCGGTTTGGAATAAAGTCGGGCGCGAGCCTTCTGGCGATCCATTTAATTCCATTGTTCAGCTTGAGCATGAAAATGGAAAACCAAGAAACCCATTTATTAATGCAGGCGCCATTGCCATAGCTGATGCAATAATGATGGGGCATCAACCAAAAGAAACCCTTGCTGAAATTTTAAACTTTGTGCGTTTTTTGGCCGAAGATGACAGCATTAGTATCGATGAAACCGTCGCGCAGTCAGAATTAAAAACTGGCGATCGTAACGCATCGCTTGCTCACTTTATGGCTTCATTTGGTCATATTAATCACCCTGTTGATCATGTATTAGGCACTTATTTCCACCATTGTTCAATTGCGATGAATTGCCAGCAACTAGCCAAAGCGGGTTTATTTTTAGTAGCCGACGGCATGGATCCAGTGAGTAAAAAACGTGTCGTTTCTTCTCAACGAGCACGACGAATCAATTCATTAATGTTAATGTGCGGTCATTATGACGGTTCGGGTGAGTTTGCATTTCGTGTGGGCCTCCCAGGAAAAAGTGGTGTCGGTGGAGGCATTTTAGCCATAGCTCCAGGCAAAGCATCCATAGCAGTTTGGTCCCCAGGATTAGACGAAGTTGGAAATAGCAAACTGGGCACTCAAGCTTTAGAAAAGTTAGTGCAGCAAACAGGCTGGAGTATTTTTGGACATTAACACTTTGAAATTTTTCTAATCAAAGTGTTCACTAACGCATTGTCTAAATAGGATTTTAAACAGTTACTCCAAGCGAGATAAGTATATCAGCATTCGGCTGAGTCACTGTTTTACTCAGGATCAGCCCAAAATTATGATTAAGTTACTTATTAAATTTCCGTTTACGATATTCACTTGGTGTCATTCCTAAGTTGGTTTTGAACACTTTATAAAACGTATTTCTGTTATTAAATCCAGCTTGATACGCAATATCAGCTATGCTGTTTGCTTTAAAATCTTTTGTTAATAATTTTAAAGATTCTTGAAATCGAAGTTCATTTAAAAATTGATAAAATGTCGTTTCTTGATGTACGTTAAAATATTCTGACATCTGAGTGCGGCTTATACCTAATAACGCAGCAAGTTTTTCAAGCGAGATATCTTGATCTAAATGCGGCTGATGCTCTGTTATTAAATTATCTAATTTATGTTTAATTTCAGTTACAGCCTCACAAGACAGCTCTATATTTCTTAAAGTGACCTGCTCTGACATATCTAATTCAGTTTTAGCCTGATCTTGGTTATTTATTTCCAGCTCATTTTTTTGTAAAAAAGACGGTTGATAAAAAGACAGCAATGAAACTGCACTCACATACACAGAAATAAAACTAGCCAACACCGCCATAACGATCATATTAGGTACATGACCACTAAAAAATAAATGAATGATTGCAAAATCAAGAATATCTAAAGTAAGTAAACCAAAGCACAGGTATATTAACCAATAATACGTTGAATTTTTGTGGCCTTGAATAATTGAAAAAATATACTTTTTATTTGTCACTAATAAATATAAACAATAGGCACAATATAAAGCGGTTTGTGTAATCAGTAAGTAGACAAAAAATGCTAAGTTACTTGTAATGTGCCAGCCTGTTTGTCTGTCTATTACCACAAGTAAAGGCAGCAAGAAATTAAATATCACTATTTTATAATGAATAGGTTTTAATAAAACCGACAAAATCAATAGGTATAAAATAGGGCCATAAAACCAGGTTAAATTATATGCAATAGCTGTAAGCCAACCGATGGGTTCTTTATTAAGTATTTGTGCATATGCATTTAAAGGTGGGAATAATAAAATTCCCAAATACACTAACAGTATTTTATGGATGGCATTTAAGGGTTTAGCGTGTAGAACAATATTAATACATGTCCACAACCCAATACTAAAACTAAAAATAAAACACGCTTTAAAAATTTCACTCATTGTTTCTGACATGTAAATATTACCTTTCAATTAATCCCGTAATTCAACAGCTAGCCACACAATTAATTAGTGCTTACTTACTTTCAAAAGTAGTAAAGGTGCCAGACAATGTGATAAGTCCATTATTGAAGTTTTGATACCATGTTCCGGAATAGTCAGTGTCATAGAAATAAACCATCGTGTAGGGTGCTGAATAATTAATTTCTTTAATATTCGATACCGCATGCTCTATGACAGTATTGTTTGAAACGCGTGTGGCAGAGTAACTTCCCTCTGGTTGAAAAGCTCTTGGCCCAAACGCAGTACCATTAAATGTGCCATCTGACTGGTACATCTGTAAAAAAATAGAGCCTTTATCTGGATAATTAGATCGAGGCAAAGTATTACTGAATGTCTTTAAAATAGTTAATGCATTGGTTCGATTAATTTGTGATTTTGGTGCCAGTATGTTTTTAGATTCAACAACAAAGTGTCCTCTAATAATTGTTTGATAATCGCCATATACACGCTCCCACTTACCACTGGTTGCTGAATCAAATTTTAAACTGGTTTTAAATAATGCTTTTGAATCTTGATCAAAGGTTGTTTCAATAGCAATGATTGGGCTTTGTATCTCATATTTATATTGATTAATGCCTGATTCATTTATATTTGCACCAAGGGTTTTAAACTGATAAGTAACATTAGAGTCATAGGTTTGTATATATACCCCCTTAGATGGAAGCTTTTTTTTGTTTGCACCTTTTACGGATTCAATTTGAAAAATCAATGTTTTGCCCAATACTTCGCTAGCATAACTATTTTGCACAGCTTGATTATTAAGTGACACACATAGAAAAACTAAGAAAATTACACTTTTAATTGAGTGGGTTACTCTCATTTCTAAATACCTTTTTATTTGAATACATACTATTTATTGATAAATTTTATAGTAAAACGTATGTAATCTGTTTATTTCTAACGAAAATGACAGATTTAAAGGCATATTTTTGAAAAATATAAATAATTGAATAATTTAAAATGTCTTTTTCAATCGAGATACACAATCCACTTTTTTAATTGATTACCTTGTAAACACGCAATTTGGCGTTCATTACAAAAAGGTATTAATATGACATTTCAAATAAAACAAAGGTTATCTAAAACCGTAATAGGTAGCTCGCTTTTCATTGGATTAAGCCTAAGTGCTTTACAAGCATTCTCTAGTCCTGAAATGGTAGGTAATTATCAAGGCTCCCCCTATGCGACTTGGGACGGATTATATGAACAAAATGTTCAAGTACGTACTTTTGCACAACCTTTAGTCAACAATCCAAGCGAAGTAATTTTACGTCGCTTTTTACAATACATTCCTCAAAAAATTTATGAGCGCCAATCGCAATACCCGTTAGTTATTGTATTACATGGTGGAAACAGTTCACCTGAATTAGTTAAAGAGTTCAGCATGCAAGATCGCTGGGAACGCTTAGCTGATAAAGAACAATTTATGCTCGCTTATGGCAATGCTTACAACATTAATAATGATCCGGCTCCATTAGAAAGCGACGCGCCTTATTGGGCAAATGGTGGATATTGGCGTAGTTGTGTGGGCGACCCTGGAGCAGGACCTGATTTTTATAACGTGGATGATGTGGATTACATCAAACGTGTTATTTCTCAAATGCAAAGCGAAGCATTACCAATTGATATGGATCGAATTTATATTATCGGTTTATCAAATGGTGGTGAATTAGCCGAGCATATTGCCAGTCAAAGTGGTGATTTAATTGCAGGAGCGGGATCGGTTGTACCGGTATATGGTGCGCCAAAAAATATTCCATCGGGTCCTTGTGCAGCAAGTGAACAAGCTGCGACGTCATTGATTAGAATTTATTCACCTCAAGACCCTGTGCTTGCGCCCATTTTTAATTCCATTGGTTTAAATTATAAAGAATTAATACAACAAACTTCAGCAGCATGGGTGCATGCTTTGGGTTTAAATCCAACAACAGCCAATGTTACCTATTTAGAAAATTCAGTTTCAGAGGGTGATGGATACACAGGCAGCATTCCTTGGGCGCTTAATACCATGAACAGTTACGCAATTCGTACAGATTATGAGGCGGCAAATAACGGAGCGGATTTTGCTGAGATTCAATTAATAGGTGCAGGACATGGCTGGCCTGAAATAAAAGGAGCAACGTTTGAAGCGGCTGAAAGTTCAGGACAGTTTGGTTTTCATAATCAAGATTTCGTAGCAGAAGAAGTGATTTGGGAATTTTTAAAAAGTAAGCGAAAAATAAAATGACGATCATGTAAAACTAGAATCGATATTGATTCTTGTAAGGCCAACACTTAGGTGCTGGCCTTTTTTAAAAATGCCTAGTTTAGAAATACTTTATACAGAACCAACCAACTATCTAATTAACCAACTGCCCAACTAACCAATTTAAATTTTTAACATTGAAGAAAGTGGATTAAAACTGACTATCTTTACTCTCATTGGTAACAATAAGTAGACGGTAGTAAAAAGGAAGTAATAAAAGGACAGCAATAAAAAGTCAAGTTCACTTAGTCTTACTATCAAACAAATCTGAGTATTGGATAAAATATTTAAAGTCAAAAAAAAGGTCAGCACCAAAGTACTGACCTTAATTCATTAACTGGACAAAACAGAAATCTATAAAGTGGTTAACATTATGAATGCTGGCAGATTATCCAGATCAGAATGCGCCAAATTATTGCATAATTTCATCACTGCCAGGCCCTAAATCGATATTAATAGGATTTAAACAGGATTTAATTTCTGCTGCGTATTCATTCCACTGCCACGCCCAGCCACCTGCGTATCCGCCTTCTACTAATTTAAGACACATATCTTCAGTGTTTAAATCTTCGTATTGTGCTTTTAGTGGCTGACTGTTGTTATTTTTTAGCCCGTCATTCACATAAAACTCACCGACCACAATGGGTTTATCTACATTCCAGTAAGACGCGTCATGATGAAACGGCGACCAGTCTCCTTGTTTACCTTCGTTGTTGTAATAATGCGGCTGATAAAAATCAAGCACCGATAATGGGTCGTTGTTGTTTAACGCCATTAATGCCGCGTCGCTATATAGGTTTGTGCCCCCTGCTACGTCTGAGTTGTATTTACCCATGGATTTTGAACCCGTGGTCACAAGGGCAACTTGGCCGTTATCGATTGCAGTTTGATGAATGGTGGCTGCCATTTTTGCCGTGGCAACTTGAATATGCTCAAGCGTTAACGCATTGGCTTGGTTTGTATTTACGGTGTCTCGATCGGCAAACCAGCTTTCTGTCATGTTTTCTGGCTCGTTAAATAACTCCCATGCCACTAATGCCGGATGATCATTTAACTGAGTCACCATCGGTACTAACGCGTTATCTAAATAAGATTGCAATACGTTGTTTTGAGTGAGTAAGTTGTAGTTGTCATCAACCGGTGGATTTCTAAATGCGTTACCGTTTAACATGTCAAATGACCATAACGACGGCACGATATACACGCCTTCTTCTAAAGCAATATCTAAAGCTGTTGTCATATCAGTAATAAAGTTATTTCCTGGTCCTGATATTAAGCCGTTGTTCCAAGCTGGCGTTAACGAGCCGTCGGTATGAATCCACCAGCGTAATGTATTGCCGCCTGCTTGTTTTAAATCAGCAATGGCTTGGCGCAATTGGTTGGTGTCAACGCCGTTACCTACGTCACCTGCAAATCCAAACCACGCAATGTTAAAACCAGACAAATACAACGGTTGTCCCATATAAGTGATTCTGTTAGATGAGTTACCAGCGCCTGGTGTAATGACTTCTAATTCACAACTGCCTGGGTTTGGATCAGCAGGGCCGTCTACAAAAATACAACTCGCTTCGTTTTCCCAACCCCAACCGTCGTCATTGTCATCCGTTGAAAAATCAGCCTTACAATAGGGATTAGTGTCGTCGGCCATGTCGCAAATTGGCAAAGCGTTATTGCCTTGCGTGACGGTGATGCTTTGGCTGACTTGATCTGAATCTAAGCCTTCATTATCCGTTACAACCAAGCTAACCGTGTACGTACCTGGCGTGTTATACATTTGGGTAAAGCTGTTATTGGTGCCTTGAGTGACCCCGTTTACTATCCATTTGTAACCAGCAACGCTGCCGTCTGAATCGGTTGCGTTATTTGCATTAAAATTAACCGCTAATGGCGCCACACCGCTTGTGGTATCGGCATCAATATCTGCCGTTGGTTTAATATTCACAACAACGGCCGGTGTAATACTCACACTGATTTGATTGCTAATGATTTCATTTTTTTGATTAGTGGTTGAGACAATAACCTCAAAGTTACCTGCTTGCGTAAACTCATGAGTCAAACTATTTGATTGCTCGTTTAATGTATTGTTATTGATGCGCCAAACATACACGGGATTTGGCTCAGATATTAACGAGCCGTTCGTGCTAAACGTAATACTTGCTGGCGCAATAGCGCTGGTTGTACTGGCCTGTATGCTTATGGATTCTGGCACATTAGTTAATTCACCCACTACAATTGTGTCATTTACGCTATGGGTTTGGCCTATGTTATCCGTGACCGTTAGACTGACATTAAAAGTGCCTGGCTCAGTAAAGTTAAAGCTAGGTTTCGAATCAGAGCTGGTTTGATTATTAACTTGCCAACTGTAACTTGCAATCGTTCCATCATCAGAAGACGTGCTTGCATCAAATATAACAGTTACGGGTTGACCATCTACAATTGTAGGGCTGTCATTATTTACGATGTATCGCGCAACGGGGAAATTATCGACACCAACCTGGGTCGCCGATATGATTTGCTCGGCGCTATGAGTCTGCCCAGATGAATCCATTACAGTTAAAATGACTACATAATTATTAGCCACGTCAAATTGATAATCTATTTTTTTACCTGGTATGTCTTCATTATTAATGGACCAGCTATATTCTGAAATTAGCTTGTCATCACTTGAACCACTTGCATCAAATGTAACATTTAGCGGTACAACCCCCGATAAAACGGAGCTATTAAATTTTGCAGTAGGCGGATTGTCGACATCAGAAGTGACTCCAAAATCCACAGTAAAGTTTTGAGAATAAACATTCACTCCATCAGATACGCTTAACAAAACAATTTGCTCGCCTTCGTACTGATCCACAAATGATGTGATATCCAAATTTTGCGAGTCACCTAATAAAGTGCCGTCATTAAGCAAAACCCAGGAATAAGACAGGTTTTCACTAGAGGTTTGAGCATCAACCGCTAAGGATAAAACCATATTGTTTGTTTGATAAGGATTGGCAGTAGGTGCTGTATTAATAACTTCTTGAGGTTCGGCACAGGCAATTAGCCCTAAAAGCAAACCACTGGTAAGTATCGGACGGATCATAGTCAACTCCACAAATTAAAAGTGAGCGGAGTCTACGACGCATAATTAGCACTAACAACAGTTTACATTCTGAATATTTTATTTAAATGTAGTAATGTTAACTCAGTATTGTTTAAAATGAGTATTTTTACAAAATACTACATTGAGAAAACAAAAAGGACACATCAATCAAAGGGAATTCAAAGACAGATAAAGTAAGTAGCATGTTATAAAAACAGAGCTGATCATGAATTTTTTTATAAAATAACAAATACAAAAGGATAAATAAAGATTGGCATTTTTAGGTATTCTAATTTTGTTGTAGAGAAAATATACACTTTATTTTTATATCTAAATACGTTTTAAATTAACGATCATCGACACTGATTATTAGTACCAAAATGATCATTTATTACGTAGCTTTAATATAAAAATAAGGGGATAGTATTTTTATTATTTTATAAAAAAATCCGATGTCATAACGAGCATCGGATTTATTTTTAAATAATTATGCGATTCGATTTTTTATTTAAACAACATTAAAATAATCGATTTCTTGAACAAAGACCCAAAAGTCTAAACAGCACCATTTTGACCCAAGAATAAGAACGCAGCCCCTGCAATTACCGCAATAGTTGTTGCAATTGCAAATCCAACTTTTACCCAGCTGGTTGGACGCTCACCTTGCACTTCGCCAGTTCGAGCATTAATCATAAAGCGATATACTGTATCTTGATAACGATAAGCACTCATCCAAACTGGCAATAAAATATGTTTGAATTTGATGTTATCGTGTTGGGTTTTAACTGAGGTAATTTTTTGTTCGTCTCCACCTACTTGTTTTTTAATTGCTGCGTTAATTTTTTTGTCCATGATTTTTTTAGCTTGTTCAAAACCATCTTCTAAATTAACTTTATAGCTTTCTGCTTTATATCCACTTAAATAATCATCTTGATAAGGTACTAAATTTTCTAAATCCCATGGTTCAAGTTCTTCACAGTATTGTTTTGGTAATGAATCACTAGCGACAACCATGACATCATCAAATTCATCAAAACTAGTACCGTACACCGTTCTCCAGCGAGTTTTTTTAACTTCTTCGTTGTATGTTTCAGTTTCGCCTTCTTCGTTTTTACGTGTTTTTTGAACCGTTTCAGTATAATGATCCCCGCGCTCAGCACTGAAGTAGCTCAAAGTGTCGCAGTCATAGGTCCAATGAGGTAAATACATGCCACTTAGTTTTTCTGATAAAGCGGCAGATCGTTTTAATTTATTTGGTGCAAACCATAGGCCGCTTACCCAAGATTTATAATTTTCCATTGCAGTATTTTTATCCACTTTAAATGGAAGTAATGACTCTGGTTTTAATAATTTAACTGAACTGGCACTGGAGATAATTTCAGTATCGCAAAACGGACAATTTTGCGAAGTGACATTAGGTTCTGAAGTAGATTGAGCACCACAACAATCACACTTGATGACCAAACGCTCTTCTTGGATTTGTTCTTCTTGGTTGTTTTGTAAAAACTCATGGAAATCAAATTCTTGAATATCTGCTTCGCCTTTAGGGATGGCATTTTCAAATTGGCAATATTGGCATTGCAAACTTTCAGTTCCAGCACGGTAAGATAATGAAGCTGCACATTGTTTACATTTGAATGTGCTATTTATTGGAGCGTTTTGAGAATCATCGGCTGTTGCAGATTGATTTTGTGTTTCTAATGAAGGAGCTAAAGACATATTGTCATCCCATATAATAAGTCATTTAAAAAAGGACACTTTAATAATGGATATTAAAGTGCAATTAAGTTTTATCTATTTAATGTGGTTAAAAAAATTATTGTGGTGGTAATGGCGGTGGAACGGCAGCAAACAGAGATTTAATCTCAGTTATTTCGCCAGCTTTAGTCCAATTAGCCATACCCTCACACCAAACTAGAGTGTCTGGATTAAATGTGCCTTGAGAAACCATATTTTTAATGTCTGATACTGGCATTGGGCCTAAAGTCTGACCGTTGCTTGCTACATGGTACATAGTTTGAGTCGGTAGCGGTGGTGGTGTCGGTGGGCGAGCAGGTTGTTGAGTTTGCTGGTTATGTTGCTGGCCTAATGATTGACCCATTTGGTTTGCCATGGCAAAGCCCATTCCCATTTCCATACCGCCAGAAGCCATACCTGATGGGTTATTGGCCGCAGCTTCAATTGCATTTGCTGTTTGAAATTGCGTGTAATTATTAAGATTACCTAACACTCCCATACTCGTGCGTTTATCTAATGCTTGTTCAACCGCTTCAGGTAATGAGATGTTTTCAACCAACATACTTTGAATATCAATCCCATAATGTTTGAAGTCTTCAAACAGCTTGCCTCTTACAAAGTCACCAAACTCATCGTAGTTAGACGCCATGTCTAGCACTGGAATTTTTGCTTCACCAACAATATCTGAGAATCGAGAGATAATTAAATTACGTAATTGATCGGTAATTTCATCGGTTGTGAAATGCCCATCGGTGCCCACAATCTCTTTAATAAAACGTTCTGCGTGAGTGACCTTAATTGCATAACTACCAAATGCTCGAATTCGAATTGGACCAAATTCAGGGTCACGTAATGTAATAGGGTTTTTCGTCCCCCATTTTAAGTTGTTAAATGTGCGTGTGTTAATGAAATACACTTCGGCTTTAAACGGACTATGGAACCCATGCTTCCAACCTTTTAGGGTGGATAAAATTGGCATGTTTTGGGTTTCAAGTGTGTAATGGCCAGGTTGGAAAACGTCGGCCAGTTGGCCTTGGTTGATGAAAACAGCAACTTGAGATTCTCTAACAACTAACTGAGCCCCCATTTTAATTTCGTTTTCATAACGTTCAAATCGATAAACCATTGTATCGCGGCTGTCATCAGTCCACTGTACAATATCAATCAGTTCACCGCGTATCTTGTCAAAAAATCCCATAATTTCATTCCTATTGTAGATTTAATATTAATTGAATAAATAAAGGGGGATTTCCTATAAAAATCCATTTATCTAAAATGTAAATATTAAAACGGAATTATTATAGAAATCAATATGCATTTGCTTAACTTGCAAAATTTGACACAAATAAAATACATTATGTTAATTGTAGATATAGCAATCGTATATTTAATGTAGATGGTTTATTTTACTTCAAAAAATAGATTCTCAAGTAATTCCATTTAAGAAATTGTACGTTTTGTTTCGATTTAAAATGATGGATTCTTGAATTATTAAATTTATAACCATTTTAAAAAGCACCGATAACTCGGTGCTTTTTAATGTCTATTATTGATCTATACCAGTGTGAACTCCGGAATTACCAAAACCTATAATTTCGCTTTTTCCATCCCCAGTGATATCTGCCATAAACCTAGGATGTTTTTGAGCACTCCACCCACCTGCAGTATTACCAAATGTATTTGATATTTGTTTGGCCGAATCAAATGTACCATTACCATTTGATAAAGATACATAAACACCTGCATTCGCAAATCCAACCACATCCAAGTTACCATCGCCATTTACATCAGCCATCATGCGTGGGTGATTTTCAACTCTCCAACCACCTGCGTTATAGCCAAAACTTGCGACACCCAATTGTGGATTTTGAAAAGTTCCATTGCCGTTGGATAGAGACACATTAACACCTGCATTCGCGAATCCAACCACATCCGCTTTACCATCGCCATTTACATCAGCCATCATGCGTGGGTGATTTTCAACTCTCCAGCCACCTGCATTATAGCCAAAACTTGCGACACCCAATTGTGGGTGTTGAAAAGTTCCATTGCCGTTGGATAAAGAAACATACACACCAGCGTTGGCAAATCCGACTACATCATCTTTACCATCGCCATTAACATCAGCCATCATGCGTGGATGATTCTGAGTTCTCCAACCACCTGCGTTATAACCAAAACTTGCGACACCCAATTGTGGATTTTGAAAAGTCCCATTGCCATTTGATAAAGACACATACACACCTGCGTTAGCAAATCCAACCACATCTGCTTTACCATCGCCATTTACATCAGCCATCATACGTGGGTGATTCTGAGTTCTCCAACCACCTGCGTTATAGCCAAAACTTGCGACACCCAATTGTGGGTTTTGAAATGTTCCATTGCCGTTTGATAAAGACACATACACACCAGCGTTGGCAAATCCAACCACATCCGCTTTACCATCGCCATTTACATCTGCCATCATACGCGGGTGATTTTCAACTCTCCAACCACCTGCGTTATAGCCAAAACTTGCGACACCCAAAGTAACATCATAATAAGGTGATCCATAAAATTGCTGAACCATTGTAATATCTGTTGAACTTAATTCTCCATCGCCATTCCAGTCTGGGTTACAATAATTCATAACAGACTTTAAATCCCAACTACCTATCAAAGTGTCTCCGTTTGTCTCTTGTTGAGGCTCAATACATGATGATGGTGTGTCATTTCTATTTTGCTCATGGGCAAAACCCAATGCATGTCCAAATTCATGAACTGCAATCACTTCGGAGCAATATTAAATATTACTTTGACAAGACGGACTCCAATTAGCATAAGTAAAATTTAAAACCATGCCATTAATTGTTCCATCTAATTGGTTACCTAGACCTTTAGTATGAGGTCCAGAATCATTTACTTGGATTCTTATTCCATCTGAAGACGCATTACACTGTCCCCATCCTATAAAATTCACATCAGATTCTTTTTCCCACGTGTTTTGAATTGCCGTGGTAATCCAAGAACGCTGAAGTGCGCTTGAGTGGGATGTATTTTCCCAACAAACATTAATATTTGAATCATCCCAGATTGCTGTACTTAATGCATAACCATCATCAGTTTCGGCATGAACAATAATAGAAGATAGAGCAAGACCTATAGCTAAAATACAATTACGTTTAATCATTTTGTTCCCTTTATAATAAACATTGATTTTTGTTAATGGAATTATTAACGCTATAAAATATATTTGATATTTATTACAAGAATATGAAAAAACTGAATAATTAAAATTATTCTTCAAGCAAAAAAATACCGCCGGTCATATCTTTATCGCAGCGGTTTATAATGATTTATTCGTAAGCGAAGAATAAAATAAAGACATACACACTTAATTAGAATTTATGAATCTAATATATTCAAATACTCTAAAAACTAATATCAATGTGATATTTAAACCAATTCAAAAATTATTTTGACATCCCCCAATTCAATTTCAACTTCCAATGTTTCAAATCGATTTATCTGTTCTGAAAATATAGTTCGTAACAACAATATCTCATTTCTTAAAATCGATATAAACTCATCATTCATGCTAGACCACTCATGTTAAACAGTCTTAAATCGAATTGTAACTTGGCTTAATATATTTGCAGTGCTTGAAGTTGTCGCTGGCTTGGCACTTATTCTTACTGGAAGTTGTCCACTGCTATTTCCAACTTGCTGAACTTGTTCTTTATCAATAAAAATAGTCTGAGTATTATCTTTAAGCGAAATCTCTTTTATTGGTAATATCTGTGTATTTGCGATCAGATTGTTTATT
Source organism: Marinicellulosiphila megalodicopiae (assembly GCF_045862395.1). Lineage (NCBI taxonomy): Bacteria > Pseudomonadati > Pseudomonadota > Gammaproteobacteria > Oceanospirillales > Marinicellulosiphila > Marinicellulosiphila megalodicopiae. Next base: position 172,248 of record NZ_AP023087.1, on the reverse strand, counting down.
TTTATATTTTTATTGATTGTCGATAATCCATCTAGATTAGCAGGGGTTATTAGTTTTTCTGTTTTTAATGTTTTTTCAATAATTTGATTATTATTGGTTTCTTCTGTTTTTTGATATACATTGGTTAATTCTAATTTGGCAGTAATTTCACCTGAATCTACAACTAATCTTGCTTGTTCACCCTGTCGTAATAATAACTGCAAACCTGATTTTGCTTCATCACTTACCATTTCTAAAATCACTTCAGTTAATGCATCAAATCCGTAATTAGTTAATTTGCCATTATACACAACAGTTTGTTCTTCATAATCCTCTGTTAACTCTAAAATATAATCGACATACTCATCTTTTATAGGCATTTGTCTTGTAAGCACATCGCCTGTTATTTCGATTTCTTTACTTTCAATAATTGATTGATCGACAAACTGTTCAACAAACAATACAGAAGGCAATGCAAGTGCTTTACGAATATCCTGATATCGATCCAATTGATGCTGATGCGCACTTAATGTCGCTTCAAATGTTTCATTTAATAATTGACCAACAAACTCTGCAAAACCCAAACTTACTTCAGAATAATCACTCATTACCGTCCCTTTTCTCATCTAATTGATACAATTTTTAGAATTAATATATCCACACCAATTAAATATCTAAATAAATTTTAAAAATTAAGATAATTTATATAATTAAAAAAGTGTGGAATTTTAGATTAATAATCAGCCATTTAGCGGTGCATAATCTGTTTTAAATTTTACTAACACTCGACCAAATACATCCACTTTTGTTCCACTAGAATCTCGCTGATACGATTTTGCAGTGTTAACTGTGATAGTACGCTGGCGATTTTTACTGCGCTTCATTTTAAACGCACCAAAAATACCACCAGAATTTGTTTCTCGTTGTTTTTGTTTATGGCGACGTTTTTGTTTTGTATTTCTTGTTGTCGTTGAATCTTCCCAAGTAGAAAACGTCATCTTAGTTTCTATTTCACCTTCGGTTACCACTAAACGCATCATTCCTTGTTTAGCCATAGTTTGTAAAAGCGAATATTTATTGGAGACAATTAATGTGGAAATCGCATCACTAATTTGTTTATAAGTAGGCACTGTACTTAAAACCCCCTCATTATAATTAGCAATCGCATTTAATTGAGGCTGCTCACTTGGATCATCTAATTTATCCACCAAACCAGTTACTGCAGGAGCCAATCCATTTATTAAACCACCCCACCAAGTATCTGTTGCTGCAGAAGGGGCAGATGGATTAATTGGCTGGCTATCATTATTAGCAGGATCAGCAAGTGCATCCAAAATACTATCTAACTGCGTATCATCTACTGATGGTAATTCATAATTTAAAATAAAATCTGAAATTTGATCAAAACTAACATTATCTTGAGTGTTGTTGATGTATGTTGAAAGATCTTGAGTCATCGAATTAATAAACTCAGAATACTCTTCAATTTGTAATACATGCGCTTCGACTAATGAGTCGAATACACCAGTTACTAACTCTTTAGTAAATTCAACAAACGGTATATCACCAAAACGTGCGGCGGTATCTAGTGCGTAATTATCTGACATAAAATGTTCCCTTTTAAAAATATTGAATGTACTTTTTAAGGACTCCTTAGTTTTAATGACCACTCTCAAAAAGTCCAGTCATCATAACAAGTTTGATTTTTTAAATATAGGTGTCTATTTGTATTTTTTTAGATTGCTAGATTAGGAACACCTTAAGCTCAATAAAATCAAGGGGCTCAGATCTTTTATCATTGTTATAATATTTTGCTATAAAAAAACAAAGCAATAAAACCAAGTATAAAAACAAAAAAACAAGCAAAAAAGCAAGGACAGGCTGTTAGTTAAATATCAAAGACATCTAAAAATTAGAAAATCGCATATTTTAAAAAAGAGAAAGGACAAAAAAGAAAACAACAATTTAACAGCTAGTTAATTCAAAGATGATTATATTTATCGAGCATGGATAAAATCACACATTCAATTTTATATAGAGGATTATCAAGGCTAAACCTTTTACCTAAAAGCAAGCAGGCAAGTGTACAATTAATATTTATGGTTAGAGTGATGCTATGTGATGTCACTTCACTAAATTTAAAATAAAAATAGACATCTCATATAAAAGTCTATAGCATTCATTTTATATTGAACAAAGTTTAAAGCTTAGACCCTCATACTATATCTGTGTGACCCTCGCCAAACGTCAGCCTCTCTTACTCAATTACAATTTATTCTGACAACTCTGCAACTAGATTACCCTTCTCAAGTAATGTGCATTCTTAATTTATAAAAATTAATGTCGAATATCGCATACTAAAAAAGAACCACATTGAAAAAATTAAATATTCAGAGGTTCTACATTATAAAAGAGAAAAATATTGAAACGTAACACTTTAACCGAATACGTACAGTCACTAACAAGTTACAAACTTGGCTGTATTTTACGCCCAGCACTGGATAATACGCAGATTATTTCTCACGATTTACTTAACTGTATTACTGTTGAATTAAAATCGCGTAATAATTATGAATGCGAATTAAACAGACGATTACCGCACTAGTTTTTGAGCATCCTTAATATTTACATTTAACTTCATTAAGCAATTAATGACTGGGTTTTTATAACGCGTCTGAAGAGATTTTATTGTTTAAATGAATTTATCATCTAAAACAAAAATCCCCGAATGTATATCGGGGATTTTTTATGTTTTAACTATTACAAATTTCGACGACGTAGCATCGCTAAACTTGAAAGAATGATGACCAGCACAAATACAAGTGAGTCAGATTTCTTTTCGGCTGCTTTGCTAACTTCTGAATTATTTGAATTGCCCTCAGGATTTGGCGTCTGCTGAAGAGTTTGCATTACGACTTCAATAAATAGTGACCTAAATTTTTGTTTTGACGACTTAATACAAACCTACAGGCATAAAAAATTAGCCTAACAATAATTTATCATCATCAAGCACTTCATTGTTTTTCACTTTCGAGAACAGCGCTAATAAATCTTTCACTTCTAAACCTTCGCGATCTTTTCCTGAAATATCAAACACAACCTTACCTTCATGCAACATCAATGTTCGAGTGCCATATTCTAGCGCTTGTTTCATTGAGTGTGTCACCATCAAAGCGGTCAGTTGTTTTTCAGAAATAATTTCTTTGCTTATTTTTAAAATCAACGCTGCAGTTTTAGGATCTAATGCGGCGGTGTGTTCATCTAACAATAAAATTTTACTGGGTTGTAACGCTGCCATTAATAATGAAACCGATTGTCGTTGTCCACCTGACAACAAACCCATTTCACTTTTAAGACGATTCTCTAACCCTAAGTCTAAACGCTCAAGTTGCTCTTGAAACACACCACGCAGTTTGTTGTTAACGGCTAATCTAAAGCCGCCACTTTTACCGCGACCATAAGCCAGCGCAAGATTCTCTTCTACCGTTAAGTCGGCACAGGTTCCAGCTAATGGATCTTGAAATACTCTGGCGACATCTTTGGTGCGTTTGTTAGCCACTAGTTTGGTGACGTTTTTATCGGCAAAAAACATCTTTCCTTTATTGGATAAAATATCCCCTGCTATGCAATTTAACAACGTTGATTTACCTGCGCCGTTTGAGCCAATTACACTGATAAATTCACCGTCGGGTATTTCTAAATTAATACCTCGTAACGCTTTTTTTTGTGTGGCCAAACCTGGGTTAAACGTGACATGTATATTTTGACATTTAATCATCTGAATCGCCTGAATCTGCTTTTGCTGCCTGCCTGGCTTTAAAGTCGTTTTTAAGTTTTGGTAAAATTAAAGCGACACTTACTAGCACTGCTGTTATTAACTGCAAGTCGGAACTTTTAAGTCCAATAATATCTGCATTTAAAGCAAGCGATACGGCTATGCGATACAAAATTGAGCCGACCACACAGCTTACGATAATGATTAACATTAGCCTGCTTGGTAATAATGTCTGTCCAATAATCACCGCAGCTAAACCTACAACAATCACACCAATGCCCATTGTGGAATCCGCAAAGCCATTGGTTTGTGCAAACAACGCGCCTGCTAATGCCACTAAACCATTAGACAACGCCAAACCCACGTACACTTTTTGTTTGATGTTAATGCCGTTGGCTTGAGCCATTCTTTTATTAGAACCCACCGCTCGCATGGCTAAACCGTATTGAGTATTTAAAAACCAGATCACCAAGGCTGAAATAATCAAGACAATCACAAATAACACAATGACATTCATGTACATGTTCGCAAGGCCAAATACTGAAAATGGCGTAAGGATGGTAGGCTCCATAATCAACGCCACATTGGGTTTACCCATTACTCGAAGGTTAATGGTATATAACGCCGTCATGGTTAAAATACTGGCAAGTAAATGCAGTATATTAAATTTCAAGTTCAACCAAGCGGTGACCATACCGGCGCCTGCACCAGAAATAGTACCCATGACAGTCGCTAAATACGGATTGATGCCACCCACAATTGCCGTTGCGGTTACCGCAGCACCCAAGGTGAAACTGCCGTCTACGGTTAAATCAGGAAAGTCTAATATTCGAAACGTGATGTAGACACCAATGGCCACCAGAGCATAAATCAGCCCGATCTCCAAGGTGCCCATAAAGGCAAAAAGTGACATTATTCAACCACTTTTGTTGCGCGCTCTAATACCGCTTCAGGAATGGAGACACCCATTTTTTTAGCCATAGCTGGGTTTACAAATAAACTTGTGCCTTCTGCCATTTTCACTGCAATATTGCCTGCTTTTTCGCCTTTTAAAATTTGAACAACCAACTCGCCTGTTTGACGACCTAAATCAAAATAGTCATAACCTACCGCTGCAATCACACCGCGCTCTACTGAATCGGTATCTGCTGCAAATACAGGAATCTGTGCGTCGATGCCTACTTTAACGACAGACTCTAATGCACTAATAATCGTGTTGTCTGTTGGGCAATAAATCGCGTCTACTTTGCCTACTAACTGTTTAGCCGCCAGCATCACGTCACTTGATTTAGGTGCTGCGGATTCAACCACTTTAATACCCATTGCTTTTGCTTCTATTTTTAACGCTTCAACAATAGCCACTGAATTAGACTCACCCGGATTATACGGAACACCAATACTTTTAAGTTTTGGATTAAATTCTTTCATCAATAATAAATGCTGTCTTACATTTACCATGTCAGACAAACCCGTCACGTTCGCGCCAGGTTTTTCCATATTTTGTACTAACTTAGCTCCAATAGGATCGGTAACTGCTGAGAACACGACAGGAACATCACTGCCTTGTGCCGCTGAAACTGCTGCCTGTGCTGATGGTGTTGCAATGGCTACGATCACATCAGGCTGCTCACCCATAAGTTTACGAGAAATTTGTGCCGCAATAGCAGGTTGACCCTGAGCGCTTTCGTAAGTGAATTTTAAATTGGATTCGTCGTACCCGTTTTCCATTAATACTTCTTTAACACCATCGCGTACAGAATCTAATGCGGGATGCTCAACAATGGCTGTCACGGCTACGTGAACTTTTTTTGCTAATGCCGATTGTGAAAATATAAGACCTGTTGCTAATACACTTGTTGCTATTATTTTTTTAATACTCATGTGTTTTCTCCAAAGGTTAAGGGTACTTTATTAAGTTTTTAATTATAGTTCGATGTTCAATTTATACCCTATGTTAATTATAAAATCTTGATTTAATTGTAAATTAAAGTGAGTTGAAATGGTTTGATCACACAATTTGGAAATTCATTTGATGGTTTATCTAATCCTGCACTTTATGAATGATTGTTTTATGAGTTATTGTTTTATGAATTTAAAACTCAAGTACAAATAGATTTTAATGAAAATGGTCGATTTACTTCGTTAGTGATTAATTTAGATGGCAATGATGAATTAATATTTAACGTAGATTACTCAGATCACGAAGAAATTACGTTGATTGATTCAATTAGTAGTTTTACATATTCCGACTTTAGAAAAGAATATTTTCATGAGCGAGATATTAATGGTGCTCTATTATCAAAAAATAGATTTAAATTCAGATGACGATTTTGAATATATAAATGAAAATTTGGTATTAGAAAAGAAAAATATAAATAATTCTAGTGGGTATATTTCTATCATAAGTTATGATGAAAATGGGCGCATTTTAAATGAGCGTTATAATACCGGTGATGATGAAATTTCAATGGTGCACGATTCATATACTTATTATGCTTCGGGTTTACTTAAGACTCATTCTAAAAATTATTACAATTAGCAAGTAGATTATCAATATAATGATTTGGATTTATTGAAAATATTCAACTGAAACATCTAATGGCAATGTGTTTTTTGAAACTGAATACTTCTATCAAAACAATACCGATTAAAAGAATTGTAGGATATGAATAGCACAAGGAAGTGATAAACATGCAGACAGCTAAAAATTCGTTCAAATCTCATTTAGTGATATGATTAATAAAAACCAACCAACCCAACTTGAGTATTTATAATGAGCGCAAAAGATGATCTATTATCCCTAAAAGGAGTAGGTGCCAAGCTATTAGAGAAACTGCATAAAATGCATGTATTTTCTAAGCAGGATTTGTTGTTTCATTTACCTTATAAATATCAAGATCGTACTCGCATATTACCTATGAAGTTTTTGAAGGCAAATATGGCGGGCGTGGTGCAAGGTAAAGTCACATACAGCCAAGTGATGTTTGGGAAAAAACGCAGTTTGTTGGTGCGCTTAAATGACGAGACTGGCTCAGTAGGATTGCGTTTTTATTTCTTTACTAAAGGTCAACAAGACCAATTTAAAGAAGGCAATATTGTGCGTTGTTACGGGGAGATTCGACCTGGGCAATCGGGTTTTGAAATTTATCATCCTGAATACCAAGTACTCAAACATTTAAATACCCCACTCGATAATACCCTGACACCTTTATATCCCATTACCGATGGCATTACCCAAAACAAAGTACGCTTGTTAGTTGAGCAAGTTATCGAGAGTCGACAAACTATTTTAACGGAGTTGTTGCCTGCTTTATTATTAGAGCATTATAAATTACCGACGTTGGCTGATGCGTTAAATGTGATTCATCATCCGCAGCGACAAGATGACATTCAAGACTTATTACAAGGGTGTCACCCCGCGCAAAAACGCTTAGCCATTGAAGAATTATTAGCCCATCACTTAAGTTTAAAAAAGCACCGTGCGATTCTAAAACAACAACATTCTATTGCATTTACAGATACTCAAAACTTAAAAACTCAATTATTAAGTGCACTTCCTTTTGCATTAACCAATGCACAAACAAAAGTCGTGGCTGAAATTGCACAGGATTTATCCGTCGCCTCGCCGATGCTTCGTTTAGTACAGGGTGATGTGGGTTCGGGTAAAACATTGGTGGCTATTTTAAGTGCGTTGCAAGTGATTGAGCATGGTTTTCAAGTGGCGATGATGGCGCCTACTGAAATTTTAGCGGAGCAGCATTTTAATAATTTTACCCAATGGCTTGAGCCGCTAGGGGTAAAAGTGGCTTGGTTAGTGGGCAAACAAACCAAAAAGCAACGTGACGAAGCGCTAGCGATGATTGTTTCTGGCGAAGCAAAAATGGTGGTAGGGACGCATGCATTATTTCAAGACAGCGTGGAATTTAATAACTTAGCCTTAGCTATAATTGATGAGCAACATCGCTTTGGTGTGGATCAGCGCTTGGCCTTAAAAGAAAAAGGCAAACACGGCCATGTGCATCAATTAACCATGACCGCGACACCCATTCCTAGAACCTTAGCCATGAGTGCTTATGCAGATTTAGATTGCTCGGTAATTGATGAGCTACCGCCAGGGCGAACACCCATTAAAACCACGTTAATTGCACAACAACGCAGACCTCAAGTAGTTGAGCGAGTAAATGTTGCCTGTTCAGAAGGCAAGCAAATTTATTGGGTGTGTACACTGATTGATGAAAACGAAGAAATGGAATTAGAGGCCGCCCAAAAAACATTTGAAACCTTAACGACGCAACTGCATCCTCATAAAGTCGGATTAGTGCATGGCAAAATGAAACCCAAAGACAAAGCCAGTATCATGAGCGATTTCAAGCAGGGTTTAATTCAAGTATTAGTGGCAACCACGGTAATTGAAGTTGGGGTCGATGTGCCTAATGCATCAGTGATGATCATTGAAAATCCAGAACGTCTAGGTTTGTCGCAATTACACCAATTACGTGGGCGTGTTGGCCGTGGCTCGCAAGAGAGTTTTTGTATTTTGATGTACGGTGAAACCGTTTCACAAATTGGCAGAGAACGATTGCAAGTCATGCGTGAGACCAACGACGGGTTTGCCATTGCGCAAAAAGATTTAGAGCTACGAGGCCCTGGCGAAGTATTAGGCACCAGGCAAACTGGTGCCATGCAATTTAAAATTGCAGACATTATAAGGGATCAGGCGTTATTGCCTCAAATTGAACAGCTGGCCAATAGTATTATTCGTGACTATCCCGAAAACATTGAACCCTTAATTAAACGATGGCTCAGTGACACTTCGCGTTTTGCGCAGGTTTAAGCTTTAAAAAAGTAGCATGCCTAGGCGCATTAACCACTTTCACAATACTTTAAATTAGTGCATTTCCTGCATAACAACTGAGCAATTTCTGCTTTTATCTTGCCTGATTTTCATCCTAAAAATCTGTTTCTTTTTGTAAATCACACTGTATTTTTCTGAATTATAATTTTACTAAATGAAACTTTCTTGCTAACCTATCTACCTATAGGTAGATAGGTGGATAGGTGGATAGATAGATCGTTTAAATTTAAAATAATAAGAGGCATCCAATGGCGCATCACACTACAGAAGTCTTAGTAATAGGGTCAGGACCTGGCGGTCACAGCGCGGCTTTTAGGTTGGCAGACCTTGGTAAAAAAGTCACCTTAGTTGAAAAATATTCCGACTTAGGTGGTGTGTGCCTGAATGTAGGTTGCATCCCTTCTAAGGCACTTTTACATGTGGCTGATGTAATCAATGAAGTAAATGACGCCTCTGAAATTGGCGTAATCACTGATTCGGCTTCTGTTGATTTGGACAAAGTTAAAGCATTTAAAAACGCGACAGTAAGAAAATTATCGAGCGGTGTGGGTTTAATGGCAAAAGGCCGAAACGTCAATGTTGTTAAAGGTGAGGCTCAATTTTTAACAAAGAACTCCGTGCAAATTGGCGAGGACATTTATGATTTTAATGAATGCATAATTGCCGCGGGTTCCCGCTCAGTTGAACTGCCTTTTATTCCTAATGAAGACTTACGAGTTTGGAACAGCACAGATGCTTTAAGTATCCCATTTATACCAAAGCGCTTCTTAGTCATTGGCGGTGGCATTATTGGGCTTGAAATGGCAACGATTTACGAAGCATTAGGCAGTAAAGTCACTATCGTTGAATTTAATGAGCAATTAATTCCAGCAGCCGACAAAGATTTAATAAAGGTCTACCAGCGTTACAATGCCAAACGTTTTGATGTTCGCCTTAATAGTAAAGTGACCGAAGTAATCGCTGATTCACACGCACTGTCAGTTACGATATTAAATGACACGCAAGCATCAGCGGAAGAGTTTGACGCCATTTTAGTTGCAGTAGGTCGCTCACCTAATGGACACTTACTTTCTGGTAATGCCATTGGGCTTGAAATTAATGCCCAAGGTTTTATTCCTGTAAATAATAAAATGCAAACGAATATTCCACATATTTATGCCATTGGCGATATTAATGGCCCACCTATGCTTGCACACAAAGCCACACACGAAGCAAATATTGCTGCTGAAGTTATCTGTGATCATAATGTGGTTTTTGATGTAAAAACCATCCCGTCCATTGCTTACACTAATCCAGAAATTGCTTGGACAGGCATAACTGAAAAAGAAGCCAAACACAAAGGGATCAATTATGAAGTTTCTGTTTTTCCTTGGTCAGCCAGCGGACGCGCATTAGGTGCTAATCGAAGTGAAGGTAAAACCAAACTTATTTTTGCCAAAGAAACAGGGCTATTATTGGGAGCTGGCATTGTTGGAATCAATGCAGGAGAATTATTAGGTGAGCTGTCACTTGCCATTGAATTTGGTGTCAACATTGAAGATATAGCGTTAACAATACATGCTCACCCGACCCTTAGTGAGTCCATCGGTTTAGCCGCAGAAGTTGGTTTAGGCACTATAACCGATTTACCTAATTTAAAGGCCGTAACCTATAAAAAATCATAATGTTCAAAAAATAAAAATGCGCATTATATTAAGGAACCTCTGATTTAGAAAGATTTATCATTCTAAATCAAAGGTTCTTTAAATTTTACTGCGCATATTTATTTAATTATACTCATCTCAAAATCCAACCTACTTTTGTGGAGATAATATTGAGTACTCGCGAACAATTAATTGAAATAGCTGAACTGTGCATCAGAACCGGCGGATATAGCTCGTTTAGTTTTCGAACCATCGCCGATCAACTCGGCATTAAAAGCTCAAGTGTGCATTATCATTTTCCTAAAAAAGAAGACATTGGCTTGGCGGTTATTGATAACTACAGCGAAAAATTTCGTCAACATTTATTCAATGAGCACGTTGAAGTTTTATCAGCTAAAGACGCAATTATTTATTATATTAATATGTTTTTAACTGAGCTAACAAAAGAAAAAAAAATGTGCGCATGCATCGTTTTAAGTGCCGAACAAACTGAAATATCAGAAAACATGAAAACTGGGCTTAAACAGTTTTACTCATTAAATTTAAACTGGATTCGTCATACATTAAAAAAAGATTCCGAATTTAACGATAATAAAAACATCAATGGCGTATCGAATTTTATATTTTCCACATTACAGGGCGCATTAATTGGAGCAAAAACCCTTAACGACAGTGCTCATTTTATTACTACAATTGAGCAGTTATATATCAGTGTATTTAATGAAACACTTGATTCAGAAAAATTATATATTACTCAGGGAAACTCCGAATAATTTATATGTTTGTAACATCCAGCTTTTACATTAAAGCGAACATTAAGCTTAATGAATCATCTCAAATTCTTTGCTTCAATTTTGCATATTCTTTTGAGTTGACATCACATGAGTCACACAGCGATAACATATCTTCAATAAAAAACTGTAAGGCTCGTGTTTCAATTCTTTGTACGCCTTGTTTTTGCTTTAACGTTAAATGTCCATATTTTGAAGCAGCGCCAAAATCTCCAAGCAAGACATGATCATCTTGATTTAACATCACATTGTGCGCATACAAATCGCCATGACTGATATTTTTATCACTAAAGTGTTGATGCAACACATCCATTTGCTCGATGATTTTTTTAATTTGTTGAATGTTAAATTTTTGCCCTTTCGTAAACGTATCACGCGTACAACTTTGCAAACTTGGTGGTTGTCCTAAATTATAATAGTCCCTTGGAATCAATTCCATGATCAATGCCGAACAGTCTTCTTGTGATATTTTAGCTAAAGGTGTAACTAAATTTGGATGTTCCCCTGTTGCCAAGCAGGCGTCTAATTCATCTATTGGATAACCATCACTTGTGATCTTGCCTTTAAATACTTTTACCGCAATTTCAGCAGGAAAATCAAATTCATTTTTAATCCACTGCGCTTTTGAAATGACACCTGACGCACCTTGACCCAATACTTCTAATAATGTCACATCGGCAAATTTAACTGTCTTAAATTCTTCATGTTGATCACGAGCATCACAACATGGATTACCTGAAAACGCTAACCACGCTAATTTGGGTAAATCTAATAGCACATCAGGAAATTGTTCTAACTTATTTGCAGACAATCGTATTAGCTCAAGATTTTTGCATTCAGCAATGGATGCTGGAAGCGCACTTAATTGATTACCCGCTAACGCCAATTTTTGCAATCGGTGAAGCTTGCCAATGGATTCTGGCAATTTGGTTATTTGATTGTCCGTTAGTATTAACCATCGAGTGATTAATGGCAGTGCGCGCTCATCTACTTTTGCAATTTGATTGCTTTTAAAACCGATCATTTCAAGTTGTGGACATTTGGCTAAACAAGTTGGAATTTGTGTAAATGCATTATTGGAGCAAAATAAAATTTTAAGCTTAGTTAAGCGATGTAAATCTTCTGGTAAATCCGATAATTGGTTATTGGATAAATCTAAAATTTCTAGACTCTCAGCCAAATCAAAAATCGCCTCAGGAAAGCGGGTTAAATTTTCACTCAGCTGTAAACGCGTTACACCGATTAATTCTGAATTATCTAATTGGGCCAAAGTCTGCACTAGATTGATCACTTCTCAATTTAAAACGCGCATTATATAGAAATTTTTAACATAAAACCGCTTTTAAACTGGATGACTCCATACCTATATAAGCATGTAAAAATAGACACAAGTAGGTATTTAATTCTAAACGCGTAAGCGCAGAATAATCACTAGAAAAACAAATTTCCATTTAACATTCAAATTACAAAAAAGGCTCAATAATGAAAAAGAATGAATCCATTACTAAAATCATGTCAACTGATGTTAAAACGGTTCACATTGGTCAAAAAATTAGCGATGTTCGTCATATTATTTGTGAATCTGAAATTGATCATGTTCCAGTGTTAGATGGCACAAAGTTAGCGGGATTAATTAGTGCAACCGACTTAATGAAATTAAACGTAGTAATCAATGGCGCAGACGAACACAGCATCGACGCAATGATCGATCAGCAATTTACAATCAAAGAGATCATGAACACCAACATCACATCAATCAAAGAAGTCGAAACCATAAGACAGGCCACCCATATATTAACGAAGGGTAAGTTTCACTGTGTGCCAGTAGTCAACGACAGCAACGAAGTAGTCGGCATTGTGACCATGACCGATTTGATTCGTTATTTAGATGCGCAGTATTAAGGAATCTCTGATTTAAATATCCATAACTCAATTCAAAAAGCGGTGATCTTTATAGACATCGCTTTTTTTGCGTTGACTCGATTATTTGCGGCTATTTTACTGAGTCCAGTGATCAATTTGATTGCTCAGCTTGATTGCTCAGTTTGATTATTCTTGTGCAAATTGATTGAGATTAGTTGGTGACCGAGTCTGGTCATTTCGGGTAAGATACTTAAGTAGTAAGGGAATGAGTCTTTTTGCGGTTCCTATATTCATTCGTTTCAGCCGGCTTCAGATGCTGTAATTTTAGAAAATACTGAGGCGCCAACATTCGCATGATCCGCTGTCGGCTCAAAGTAAAAATTAAACCATACCTCCAATATCCCTTTCTTTTCAAGAAGCCTTGAAGGTACTCAATCTTAATAACTATTTAGTGGACACTTACCATGCAACGTAATCCAATCGTCAATTTCGCTTTCTACATTTGCATCACCATTTCCATTGCCTCAGTCTTGTTTTGGTTCGGCTTAGGGGTGTCTGAATGGGTAAATAACATCAGCGAAGTGTTTATACCCTATATAAAAGAGTCCGATTCAGGCACACCCATTTGGCTGATTGATCTTGCTCACTTTTTTGGAATACTTGCTCTAGGATTGTTGATCGCGTTTCTATTTTTGTATTTCGCACTAGGTAGAATCTTGAGCACTTTTGTAAAGCCCAGTGGCGAATACTTCAACAAGCAAACCTCTATCGCGACGACTATTAGCCGCGATAAAGATGATCTGGTTTTAGCCAGCACACGATTGACCTTCATTTTGAGTTTCCTAATCTCATTTTGGTTACTTCAAAATGACTACTCGCCAACCTACCTTTGGAGCGTCACAATATTGCTGGCATTGTATGCCGCCTTCCAAACATTTCTTATTTATTGCGGTATTGCAGAATCTTATATTACGCACACTTATTACTTTAAAACCAAGCCGGGTTATGATTTTTACAATGAACGCTTTGGCAATGGCTGGACGGATCAAGTCCAAGAGCTGTTTAACCAAATTGATCCGATCAGCACTGATTACCAAGTCGCGCTTAAATTGCGCGCGTCAGCGTTAGGCGAAGACATCCCAAAAAGCCCCCATTACGATTATATCGGTGGCGGTGATCCGAGCATTCAATACGGCCCCTATACCGATAAGGAAAGAATCGCCATGAATGAACAACACCAAGCGTATGAGTTTTCTGATAAGAGGGTTGGCTGATGGAAAATCATGAATTTTTAAAAAATTGGGCGCAACGCACTTGGACTATTTGGGGCAGCAAACTGACATTGAATTACCCCACTTTAGAAACCGAAGGCCACAAATTTGTCGACACACAGTTCTCGGAGCCCGGTCGCGAGTCCTTTGAATTTTATGATGGCTTTTTCGATATTGCTCAAAAAGATAGCGTCGATCTGTTTGATATTGATGATAAAAACCGTATTGATGAGCTCAAAAAAATTGATGGGGACACCGGAAATTTACTCTGCTTTCGTCGCCGCTTTATCAATACTTGGTACCCAGAGTTAGAAGGCATTAAAGAAAGTTTCTTCGCCGATACTTGGGTGGTGCGAAACGCAAATCAAAAAAGTTTGTTAGATCCCAATAATTTGCAAAACGCTGAGCTGCTTCTAGAGCAATTATTACGAAAAGAAAATGCCGATGATTACGAAAACGTTGATGATGACATATTCGATGACGGTTGCGATGAAGTTCATTTCTCGGCTATTCAGTGGCGCACAGAAACCGTGAATGGAAACACCTGGCAGTGTTACGACGAATACAACGCTGACGATAAAATAGCTCAAGTACTTCTTTATCCGCTGGGTGATGCTCACTACTTAAAATTACGCCTCTACCATATGAATGTAAGAGAGTATGCTGAATTTCAAACTCTTTTCGACAAGTTTTGCCAAAAGATTAAAACAAGTATAAAGCTAGAACCTTTGCACCCAATTGCTGAAACAAAGCTCAGCCAGCTGGACGCCTCACGTTTAGATATGAGCAAGGCCGCTCAAGAAAAGTGGAAGGCTTTTGATGCAAAAGTTCGCGCCGCAGAACTTAAGGGCTATCAAAACTCAGTGCCTATTCATATCCCGGTGCCACAAAACAATCATCACAAGTCAGGCATGAACACTACTTGGTTTATTTTAGTACTCATAGTTTTTGTTTTTGGCTTAATCATATCTGGAATGTTTAAAACCCTGCATTGGTTTACGCTTTGGGAAGTCCCACTCGCAAATATAATGTTTGGTTTAATGATTGCCAACTTGGCTGTTACGTATTTTTTAGCAAAGATAAGTGGCAGGCTTGATAAGCATTAGACGATCAATGAGATCACTCAATAAAACTACTAACTAAAAATATTAACTAGACACCCACTTTCGCACTAAGTATTAGTAAACATGAAGGATTTGATTCGTTATTTAGATGCACAGTATTAAATCAAAAAGCGATGACCTATATAGACATCGCATTTTTTTTGATTGGACAAAATTTAAAAGTGAGTGTCACTTTAATTTATCATTATTGAGAAAAATGAGTCAAATCTTGATTTCAGATACCATGATTAGTTATGCGGTATGAAGTCAATATTTGTCTCTGATCGTTTTCTTTAAATATTATTGTTAATTCTCAAGTATTTTATTAAATGTTTCTATCAACTCTAAAGGGATAAAACCATACTGTTCTTTTAAAATGCTTTCAATGTAATCCATAATCTCTGTATCATTTTGTTTTTTATTTTTTAAATCTTTATCACAAAATTTTAAGAATCCAAATTTTTCGTTTATTTTTTTAACCAGATCATGTTCGTTATGTGACAGAAAATCATTGAAAACCTCTAATTTATAGCCGTTTAAATATTCTATTGTTGTCGATCCGTTTTTATCAATTCCTTTCCCCAACAAGTGGTATTGCAGCTTTTTGATAGGCTCTATCCAGAATGTGTTATCTTGTTCTAATGTGATTTTTGTAAAAGTATAATCACTTAAACCTAGTATTCCAAAGTGGTGATCGCTACCTTTTTTTATAATCCCCAAAGCTAGTAAGAGAGGATCTAAAATTAAAGATTCTAATGCCTTTCTTTTTTCAGATAATATAAATATATTATTAACTGATTTGTTATCGCCGTTATCACCATCAATTAATCCTTTAATTTGGTAGTTATCATTCTCATAAAAGTCACTAACTATTTTTCTAACTTGATTGCATCCTCCATTTTGAATTGTAGCTTTTTCACTATGTTTAAATCCAACACTTATAAAATTAAGTGAACCAGGATGATCTAATTCATTTTTGTATATATTAAAAAGTTTGTTATATAATTGTGAGTCAAATATGCTTTCTACGAATACATTGCATCGTTGGTTTGTGTTTATGGCCAGTGTCGGTATTCCAGCCGTTAATAATGAAATTGCCTTATCTTTTGACACTTGTTCAATTAAATGAGAATAACCACTTTCATTGATTTCTGTAGCTTCTAATATGTGAATACTTGATTCAGGTGAAAGTGCAACTGTAGTAGGGTTGTGTGTGGTCATGATAACTCGAACTCCATTTTTTACAATATAACCCTCAATTAATGTAATTAATTTGTTAATCATCGATGGATGGAGAGTTGCATCTATCTCATCAAATAAAATAATATTTGGTATTACAGGAGCTAAATTTTTTTCTAAAATATTATAAGTCAAAATAGCAAAAGAAATTAGGATTTTTTCTCCAGATGAGAGATCTGAGAATTTAATTAAACTACCATTTTTGTGCTTAAGGCTTATATCGATTTCGGATATTTCTTCCAAGTTGGGTGGATTAAATTTAAAGTCTAAATTGCAATCAAGTAATAGTTTATTAATTGAATCCCATGGGGGAGGTGAAATTTCACTACCCATTTCATAATTTGAATTACCTTTTATAATATACCTATAAGTTCCAAAAATTTTAGATAAATTCAAATTAAATAAATCCACTTCTCCAAATAAAATTATAGGATTGATTAAGAAGTCTCTCTCATTTTCAATAAGTAATAATTGTGGATAACATTCAAGCAATGGCTGAATGTTTTCTAAGGAATTATGATTTCCTTCTAATTGCATTAGCTTTAAAGTTACTGATTTTTCAATACTTGCTTTTAATATTTGTATTTTTTCCAATGCGATATTAAGAGTAATATGAACTGGTAGGCATTTTTCTAAGTCCTCACTATTTATTTTACAGAACTCTGAAAATGATTCAAAATGCTTAATAGGAATATTGTAATGATTAATATCTCTCGATCGGCACTTATCTAGCGCTTGTTTTTTTAACTGTTTAAGTCGTTGAAAAGTTTTTATTAACCTTCCCATATAAGCATGGAAATCAAAAGCTTTATCAGTAGGAGGTCGTAAATCAAGAAATGAGTAATATCGCACTTCACTGTTTTCAAATCCATCATCATCGCTTGTTTTTATTTTATTATTAATTCCTTCCAGTACATGAGTTTTACCTTGCCCATTTTTTCCAGTTAAAATTGTGAAGTCAGGTAATTCAGGGCTATTTATAGCACTAATTGATTTGTAATTATTTATAATTTTTAAGCTGAATGACATAGGGATACCTAGTAACTATTAACATTGTAAGTTATTATAAATTGAAGTCTAAATATAATATTTAGAAAGCTATAAATATCAATTTTCACAGCCAGTAATTCTTTCATTTTCGAAATATTTAAACTATTAGAACTAAAAAAGACACCAACTTTGAAAAAGTAAATTTACAAATAATTATGGATTGTCGTTTACGTTAACAAAACAACTTTAGTATGTTCCTTTAAAAGTAAACCTACATAAAAAATCACTCTCATATTTAAGCCAAATTTTCGATTTGATATAAAAATAGAGGTCAAATAACCTAAAGTAACACCCTCTTTTTCACTAGTCAATGTGAAGCCTTGTCCAGCATGAAATGAGTCTAAAGAGTTTTAAAAGGAGTTTAAAGTAAAAGGAGTTTTAAAAGAAAGAGTTTTAAAAGGACAGGCTAATTAAAATAATTTGACAACCCTCACAATCGATCTATCATTTTATAAATATAAAGACAACATAATTCAAATGGATTGAATTTGTTGTCATTTGATTAATCAATTAGGAATCAACATGACAAAAGCGAGAAAACGCCTAGTAAATTATACTGCTACTACAAAATACTTAATTACCTGCCGTTGCGTGCGTCGCGCATTTCTGTGCGGTAAAGATGAGTATACCAACCAAGATTTTGAGCATCGCCGTGCATGGGTTGAAGATATTTTATTAAAACTGCCCAGCATATTTGCAATTGATATCGCCTCATATGCAATCATGAATAACCATTATCATTTGGTGATTAGCGTGAACGTTAAGCAGGCTGAGTCTTGGTCTGCTGCCGAGGTAATCAAGCGCTGGCATCAATTGTATACGGGTACGATGATCTCTAGAGCGTTTTTAGATGGCTCAAAACTCAACCCACAAGAACGTATTTTGCTAGCCGAAACCGTTGAAATTTGGCGTAATCGATTGATTAATATTGGTTGGTTTATGAAAAATATTAATGAGCCGATTTCTAGACTCTCAAATATTGAAGATAACTGCACAGGCAAATTTTGGGAGGGTCGATATAAATCAAAAGCGATTTTAGACGATGAAGGATTATTAGCCGCCATGGTTTATGTAGATTTAAACCCTGTGCGCGCTCAAATGACTAAAACACCTGAAGAATCTGAATATACATCAATCAAAAAAAGAAGTGAGTGCTTTAAAAAATCAAACCATTCTAATCTAGTAAAAGATCAACCGAATGATTTATTACCTCTTTCAAAACACTGTAAAACCCACATTCAAATTTCAACTAAGGCGTATTTAGAATTAGTAGACTGGACAGGAAAACAAAGTGCAGAAAGTAAAAAAGGAAAAATCGATAGTGAATTACCCGACATATTAACTCGACTCGATTTGTCCGAAACGTTGTTTTTAAATGCGTCACTGAATATCAACAATAGCTTTGCTAACTTAATTGGCAAAGCATCCAGTATCGATCAGCATTTTTCTAAATTTGGACTCAAGCGAGCTTGTGGCTGGGTGAAATCATTAAGTGTTCTTGGGCTTTAGCTTCCTTTTTTATTATTCATACATATTTTATTAGCTTTTATTCGAATCAATAAATTTTGATTGAATTCTCTGCGCCTTCGATTTGAGCAATGCTCGATAATTGTAGCAACTCCCTCTGTGTGATCTCTTTTTTAACAAATTAATTTGTTAAGGCATCATATTTTCTAAAATATGTGCCTTATTTATTTTTAGATGTCATTGATTTTTATTTAGTTGCCTGTCCTTGTTTTTCCTTGTTTTTCCTTGTTTTTCCTTGTTTTTCCTTGTTTTTCCTTGTTTTTCCTTGTTTTTCCTTGTTTTTCCTTGTTTTTCCTTGTTTTCTTCCTGTCCTTGTTTTTCTTGTTTTTCTTTTTTTGTTAGGTGTCACTTTAAGTCAACAGGATTCTACCCGACGGCTCGTATTTCGAAACGTCAATTTCTAAGCTCTATCGAACCTGTTGATTCGCCTGATATTATATTCGCTTGTCTTGAAATGTAAGTTATTGAGTCTGGACTAATTTTTAATTTGTAATCTTGTAATGAATGAATATTACTCAAATCTATAACTTTCAAATTGTAGGCTGAAATATAAATTGAACTTAAAATACCTGCTCTTGGTGCGAAAAATGAGATGAGTGCATTATTACCATAATTAATCTTTATTTTTTCTAAGGAATTATTATTTTCTAAATCTAATACAGATAGTGCTCCTGAGTATAACTCTAACGTTTTTAGTTTTGTATTGTGACTCAAATCAATTTGGCCAACTCTCATAAGCTCTAAATCTAAAGCTTCTAAATCAGTATTTTTACTAACATCTAATTCTTGTAAATATTTACATGACATCCCAAGCGATTTAAGCTTAAGCAGTTTGCTCAAGTTAATTATTGCGTCACTATGACAGCTAATATCTAAAGAAGTTAAATTAGGAAAATTCTCCAACCCGGCCAATGACTTAATAAATATTGGCTGATTTGGTTGGTTACAATCCAAGTTGGCAACATTCTCTATATATTTAAATTGTGCATCGATGCAATCGGCCAATTTAACATCTTCTACAAGTAAATAGGCGCCACAATTTAGATCTCTATTTTTAGGTAATGAAATATTGATGTGAATAAATCGGGCGTTATTTAAATAATCAACAGTCTCACAGCTTAATGACAATGAGCGAATTGTTAGGTACTTAAGTTGTAAATTCTGATCGATGTCTAGATTTTTTATATTGAGAGATATCGTTACATCACGTAATTGAGTGTTTTGGCTTAAATCAACTGTATCCTGCTCGATGGTGCCGCCAAGATTTAATATTCGCAAATTTATAGCTGGAGAAATATCAACATCCAATGCATTCAAATCTGGCATACTGACTATAGTTAAGTCATTACTGGCAGGCAATTTAAAAATTGTTTTTAATTCACCGCTGAGTTCTGCATTATCGTCATGATGATTTATCTTTATTTCAAAACTTTTTAACTTGTTTAATTGGGATATATCTATGTGGTTTAAATTTGCATACTCCACATAAATGTTCTTTAGATTATTTTCAAGTGGAAAATTTATTTCTTGTAGTTCAAATGCATAACCTATCACCAAGTCATTCAGATTTTTATTTCCCGATAAATCTAATGTTTGTAATTGTGTGAACTTCAAACCTAAATACTCTAGTTTTGCTAAATTATTATGGTTAAAGTTAATTAAAGGATAATTGCCAAAATCAACATATTTTAAATTTTCGGTACCTATAAAACTCGCAGTTATTCCTCTTTGCGTAGATGTTTTTAAGCGAATCAGGTTTGGCAAATAGTTTAAATTAATACTTTTATTTGAATTTGATCTTATTTCGAATTCTTGCAGAGAATTTATGCCCGACAAATCGATACTTTCACTAATCACGTTATATAATTGCAACTTTTTAAGTTGCGTAAACACTTTAAAATCATAATTTTTCAGCGGCATATTACCAACAGATATAGATTCTAATTTAGTTAGTTTACTTAGCTGATAAATGTCAAAAAACTCGCTTATATATTTAATTGAAACCAGATCAGTTAAATTGGATACATCAAATACATTTTGTTCATTACTGTATTCTAATGACAGGCTTCTCAATTTTTTAAAGTTCGAAAAATCAACATCAGACAATTTTGTTCGTCCTGATAATTCAAAGGTATCAATTTCATTATTTTCAGAAACAATAATATTTTGTAACTGAATATTATCTACGATACTAAGTGTTTTTAGTTTTGATAAGGCTGTCAAATTTAGAGTAGTTTCACTAGCATAAACTAGGGTTAATGATTCTAATGAATCAAGCGGCAGTAAATTAAGATTACTGACACCACTGACTAATTCTAACTCTTCTAATTGGTTAAGCACATTTAACTGGATATCTGTTCCTGATATTTTCAACACTTGTAAATCTATATTATTTTTTAAATCAATAGATTGTAATTTATACGATTTACGTAAATCTAAATATTTTAATTTTGTATTATTAGACAGATCAATTTCGGTAATATTAGAAAATGAACCAACGAAATATTCTAAATTTGGCAATTCTTTAAGAAAAGATATATCTGTAGTATTGCTTGGATAATTTATATTTAAATCTGTTAAATAATGTAACTGTTCGATTCCAGTATAATCTGCTGACCGAACTAAATCATTGCAATCCAATTTGGTCAGTCTACCCACAGTGGTCGCTTCGTGTCTTACAAGGCATTCTGTCATAAATTTTGAAAAGTCTAATGATGAAAGAAGAGTAGGATCTGGATCAATTAGTTCAGGCATTTCGAATGTAACATCGGTGTTGGTTGTGACTATAGTTTGGGTTTGAGTTTGGGTTTGGGTTTGGGTTTGAGTTTGGGTTTGGGTTTGGGTTTGAATTTGAGAGCTTAACTCCGTGCCGGTTGCAGAATTAGTTACTGTGCTAATTTCTAAGTCCAAGTTTGTTACCAAATGACTATGCGTTGCTGAATCTAATACTGTCTTTGTTTCAGCACCAGTAGAAAAATCTGTTTGACTGCCGCTTTCAGTATTGGTAGCAATATTCTCACCCGTGTTTGTCGCAACTGTAGTGTTAGTATCGGTTACCTCAGGGGCAAGTAAGGTTGACTCACTGCATGACACGCATGAAGAGGCAATAATTGCCGGAAAAAATAAAGATTTGATAACTTGCATAAGATATTCCCTTTGATTTTGTTTAAATTGCATAAACAAGCGTAACTAATGTTTTAAATTAAAGAGGCGCAGACCAGATGGTGTAAAGCAGGTTCGGAATCTCCATGTATTAATTCTAAATAATGCACAGGTAGTGTATTTTATTTTTGCAAGGAAATTGTTGTCTTACGTCCTAAAATTGAAGAATTTTCTTTTTATTTTTTGTGTTTCTCACTATTTAGTTATTTTCGAACTCGTAAAATAACTAAATACTAGGTGTGGCAACGGCTATGAGAGCACTGTGGACAGTATTATTTAAGTCAGTTTACAGGCCATCTAAGAAATTATTCAAAGTTTAAAAGTGAGTGTCACTTTAGGTCTTATCACTTTAGGTCTAGATATTTGCGCAATGAATCACGCACCTACAGATTGATCATTTTTTGTATTGTAGGCTCGGGATTCATTGTGAGGGTTTTTACAAATTTTGTTTTTTGAATGATTTGGATAGTTTTTTCGAATGATTGCATACTCTTCGGCTTTGGTATCCTCGGCAATATGCTCCTGCATTGCTCTAACATTTACATCCCTGTAAAAGTGCGTCGCTCTATCACCTAAGTCCATTTAGGCGGGCACAATTCTAATTAGTCACATCCTTGTGACGATGAATCCGGAATCTACAAGGCTGATCGTTTTCAAAAAGCAAAAGTGGGTGTCTGTTTTGAGTCTTGGTTTTGAGTCTTGCAAGCATATAACATTCAAAAAAAATCGAATAATTTCCAAGCCTAGTATGGTAAAATATCCGCCTCAAATATTCTGCCTCTTAAATATTGGCTACACAAAGGATTTAAAAGATCATGTTCAAACACTCTCTTGTAATTACCTGCGCATTAACGTTTGCTGCTTGCAGCGATGTTAATAATTTACTGTCTCCAGACACCACCGCCCCTAAAATTGAATTGGTTGGTCCTGAAAATATTGTGCTTAGTCAATTTGAAACTTACATTGAGCTGGGCGCTCATGCGGTTGATGATGTAGATGGCCAGGTGAATGTGGTTCAGTCAGGGGCAATTAATTCTGCAGAACCTGGTACTTATGTTGTCACATATTTTGCCACTGATGCACAGGGCAACCAAACCAAACTCACACGAACTGTGACAGTTTTGGATACAATGGCTCCTATTCTTATTTTAAATGGCCAAAACAACATTACTTTAGAATTTGGCGAAAGTTATATTGAAACAGGCGCGCTTGTTTCAGATAACTATGATGAGAATATTGAATTTACGATAACAGGAAGTGTTATTGATAATCAATTAGGTGAATATGCTTTGGTCTATCAAGCTGTGGATGCATCAGGCAACCAAGCAAAGGAGCTTACTCGAACCGTGACGGTTGTTGATACATTGGCTCCTATTATCACTTTAAAAGGTGAAAGTGGCGTTGTGTTAGAAGCGGGTACAACTTATATAGAAGAAGGAGTGACGGTATTTGATACTTTTGATCAACAATCTTTATCTGTTTCGTATAATGAAGTGGACAGCAATATACTTGGTATGCAAACAGTCACTTATCACGCAACGGACTCTTCAGGCAATATTGGCCAGGCCACCCGTCATATCACCATTGAAGATACCACAACCCCAAGTGTCACGTTATTTGGCAAGCAAACTCAAAATATTCTGGTGGGATCTACGTATTTGGAAAAAGGGGTTTCTTTTGAAGATTTATTTGATGACAGTCCTGAATTCACATTAACAGGTTCGGTGAATTCATTGGTAGTGGGGGATTATGCTCTTACTTACACCGTTACCGATCAAAGCGGGAATAAATCGAGTGTTATGCGCAATGTGTTGGTGCAAGATTTAACAAAGCCAACTATCAGCTTAATTGGCCCCTCCACAAGTTTACTAAGATATGGCGCTGCTTATGTGGAACTTGGTGCATCGGTTTCTGATAATTATGATTCGGATTTAACTGCTGTCATTACTGGCGAAGTGAATAACGATGTTTTAGGCACTTACACCCTTACTTATAATGTGTCTGACTCTTCAGGCAATGTTGCCTCTGAAGTGACACGTAACGTAATAATTGTGGATACACAATCACCAGAAATTACATTAAACGGTGAAAGTTTTACTCGTATATTTTTAGGGGAAACGTATTTAGAGCTCAGTGCGACTGCTAGTGATAATTATGATAATAACGAAGACATTCAACAAAATTTAATTACGACAGGCACAGTTAATACACAAAAAGAAGGCACGTATTACATTCGCTACCAAGCAAGGGATCTATCGGGCAATCAAGCAAGTATTATTCGAACTGTAGAAGTGATTAAAGACTTGGCACCAGAGATCGTATTAAACGGCGATCCAATTATATATTTATACCAAGGCGACACTTACGAAGAACAAAGTGCAAACGCAATGGATGCACGTGATGGAATCGTTGAAATCACAACAACAGGTGAAGTAGACACGCAAACTATTGGTAAATACAGCATCACTTACTCTGCAACCGACTCAATAAATCAACAAAGTGAAATTACACGAACTATTTTTGTATTAAATACACCATTTATCACGACATGGAAAACCGATAATCCTGGTAGTAGTAATGATAACCAAATTACTTTAGAGGCGAACCTTGAAGATTTTCCTGATGGTTATCGCTACATAGTGAATTGGGGAGACGGTCACGTTGATGTAAATGTGACAGGTAATATTACGCATACCTATTCGCTTGCAGGTACTTATCAAGTTTCAATTGCTGGGGATTATCCGCAGATTTATTTTGATGGGTTTGGTGCGTTATCAGATAGTGACAAATTATTATCGGTTGATCAGTGGGGCGGTAATGTTTGGCTGTCTATGACACGTGCATTTATTGATGCAGATAATCTAGAAATTAATGCTTTAGATGTCCCTGATCTGTCATTAGTGTCGAATATGAGTTTTATGTTTGCGAACACTGAATTATTTAACCAAGATATTGGAGGTTGGGATGTATCCAATGTGACTAATATGAGCGGTATGTTTAATGGAGCCGTTGCTTTTAACCAAGATATTGGCAGTTGGAATGTTTCAAACGTGACCAATATGAGTAGTATGTTTTCTGGAACCGTCGTTTTTGACCAAGATATTGGAAATTGGGATGTTTCGTCCGTGATTGATATGAGTGGTATGTTTTCTTGGACAATTGCTTTTGATAAGGATATTGGAAATTGGGATGTGTCATCGGTTATCTATATGAGCTCTATGTTTAATGGTGCGGTTATATTTAATCAAGAAATTGGTGAGTGGGATGTGTCCTGCGTTACTGAAATGAATGCCATGTTTAGTTCCAGCGAAGCATTTAATCAAAATATTAATAATTGGAATGTATCTTCAGTTACTCAAATGAATGTGATGTTTTCATACTCTAAAGCGTTTCAACAACCTCTTGATAATTGGGATATGTCTTCAGTTACCGAAATGGCTTATATGTTTCTTTATAGCACTTTTAATGCAGCAATTAATAATTGGGATTTATCATCAGTTACTTCATTGAATCGAATGTTCCTTAATGCTGAAAACTTCAATCAAGACCTTGGAAACTGGAATGTTTCTTCTGTGACGGACATGGAATCTATGTTTGACGGAGCGATGAATTTTAATAAAGATATAAATTCTTGGGATACCTCATCAGTTATAACAATGAAAAATATGTTTTTTGGCGCAGAGAATTTTAATCAACCATTAAATAATTGGGATGTTTCCTCTGTGACTAGTATGTATGGCATGTTTAGTTTTGCTACTTCATTCAATAAAGATTTAAATGAATGGGATACATTTTCCGTTACAGATTTTGGTTTTATGTTTAGAGACGCAAGTACCTTTAATGGTGATGTTGGTTCTTGGGATACATCATCAGCCACGAGTTTAAGGGGGATGTTTTTGTGGGCGCCAGATTTTAACCAAGACCTAAGTAATTGGGGCATTTCTTCAGTTACTGAAATGCATGGCATGTTTTATGGTGCGCTTCTAGACACGAATTACTATGATGCGATGTTAATCGCTTGGAGCAGTCAAATTCCACAGGAAGGTGTGACCTTTAGTGCTGGCTTGAGTCAATACACACGTGATTCATTAGCGCAAACAGCACGAACTGCATTAATTGAAACTTACGGTTGGGAGCTTACAGACGGTGGTCCAGTAGTAGAAACTCCATAAAAAATACGTTTAATCCCTCTAAATATTGACATTTTTTAGAGGGTTTAAAATCCATTAAATTATTTACTTTTAAATACTTTTCCCAAGGAATCTCAAGAATATGAAATATTTTTTTATTCAAATGATTATATTCGCTTCTGTTTTAAGCATGACTTCATGTAGTGAATTGAAAAACTTTTTATCACCCGACACCCACGCACCGGTTATTGAATTGGTGGGACCAAAAACAATTGAGCTAAATCAATTTGAAAATTATACCGAGTTAGGCGCTAAGGCTGTGGATGAAATTGACGGCTCAATTACCGTTGAAATTACAGGATTAATTAACACAACTGAACCTGGATCTTATACGGTTACTTACACTGCGAAGGATTCACAGGGTAATCAATCCAGTTTAACGCGTACAGTGATTGTGTTAGATATAACGGCTCCTGTAATTTCATTGATAGGTGAAAACGAAATTCTGCTTGAATTAGGTCAATCTTATATTGAGCCTGGTGTGGTTGCGCAAAAAGAAGAAGATGCAAATGCTATGATTACGGTTTCTGGAGATTTGGATGTCTCAAAAATTGGAACCTATACTTTGGTGTATCAAGCAAAAGATGCAGCGGGCAATCTTTCAGAATTTATTAGTCGAACTGTAAATATTCAGGACACTACAAGCCCAATTTTAAGTTTAATTGGAGACAGTCATGTTGTGCTTTTTACAAGCGATCAATATATAGACCAGGGTATTAGTGTCGATGATTATTCCGATTTTGTTGTGCAAACCAATACGATTAATTTAGATGAAACAGGAACGCAAAGCCTAATTTACAAGGTGATTGATAGCTCTGGCAATGAATCAATCATTGAACGTCTAATAGAAGTCAAAGAAGATTTCGCTCCTGTTATTACGTTTGAAAACGAAAGTGAAATTGAATTATTACAAGGTGTTGATATTGATTTTGATCCAGCTACATTAGCCACAGCAATAGATGAAAAAGATGGCGTAGTAGCATTGAGTGTTCAAAATGAAATTGACATTTATGAAGCGGGTACTTATTCATTATTATTTTCTGCACAAGACAGCAATAATCAAACGACTCAAATTGAAAAAACCGTGACTGTCATCGACAATCCGTTTATTACCACATGGAAAACCGATAACACTGGCGCAAGTAATGACAATCAAATTACGTTAACCGCCAACCTTGAAGATTTCCCAAATGAATATAATTACTCAGTTGATTGGGGGGATGGCAAAATAGATACAGCTGTTACTGAAAGTATTACGCACACATATGCAAGCGAAGGTACTTATCAGATTTCTATAACCGGTGATTTTCCTCATTTTGCTCAAACTGCTGGCTTAAATAATTCAGATGCACAAAAATTATTATCCGTTGATCATTGGGGCGGAAATAAATGGTTGTCAATGTCACTCTCATTTAATGGTGCGACGAATATGACAGTGCAAGCTGACGATTCTCCGATTTTAATTTCTGTTACAAATATGAATGGTATGTTTAATGGCGCTGACAGTTTTAATCAAGATATTAGTGGCTGGAATGTTTCATCAGTGACAAACATGAACTCTATGTTTAGTAATACCGAAAATTTTAATCAAGATATAAGTAATTGGGATGTTTCAAATGTTACAGACATGAAAGGGATGTTTGCAGGTACACAAAGTTTCAACCAACCTTTAAATAGCTGGGATGTTTCATCAGTAATTGATATGACTGCAATGTTTGCAGGGTCAAAAGCATTTCAACAGCCATTAAATAATTGGGATATATCATCTGTAACGAATATGACTTATATGTTTATTCAAAGTGTATTTAATAGTGCAATTGATGGCTGGAATACGTCTTCAGTTTTAACTATGAACCGAATGTTTCTAGGGACTGTAAATTTCAATCAGGAAATTGGCGATTGGGATGTTTCAAGTGTGGTTGATATGGAAGCTATGTTCGAAAGTGCGATTGCATTTAATCAAAATATAAACGACTGGGATGTGTCATCACTTACTAACGTAGCACTGCTTTTTAATAATGCTGAAGTGTTTAATCAACCTCTAAATAATTGGAGTTTGGATGCGGCTACAGATTTATCTCATATGTTTTTAAACGCTAAGAGTTTTAACCAAAATCTTAATGACTGGGATGTTTCGAAAATTACCAACATGAATAGAATGTTTGAAAATGCAATCGCATTTAATGGAGCAATACAAAATTGGGATGTGTCTTCTGTAGTAGCTTTTAATTCCATGTTTTCACAAGCAAGCAAGTTCAATCAAGATATTAGTCAATGGAATTTAACGTCTGCGAAAAGTATGGCTGCAATGTTTTCTGACGCTATTGAATTTAACCAAGATTTAAGCAGTTGGAATATTGCAAACATAACTAATATGGCCAACATGTTTGTCGGTGTAAATTTATCAACACAAAATTATGACGCTTTGTTAAATTCTTGGAGCACACAGATTCCACAGGACAATGTGATATTTAATGCCGGTAATAGTCAGTACACACCAAACTCACCTGCACAAACTGCAAGACACACATTGACTGATACATTTAACTGGACCATCACAGATGGTGGCCCTGAAGTTGTTACTCCTTAAAAGTTAGCATACATAAAAAATCCTCTAAATATTTTTTGTATTTAGAGGATTAAAAGTTTACTAATTGACTTCGTTAAATTCTTAGTTGTGTATAAATATTTAAACGTCAAAAAATAAATTCTAATAAATCATTCATGAGTTTGTGTTTAACCATTCGTTTTTAATAAAGTTAAATCAATAATGTCTTTATTAGAATAATTCTCAACTGCTGCTAGTTTTTGTTTGATGTCTTGGAAATCAGCAGTGACTTCTTTTTGATGCTCTTCATCAATTAAATCTTTTCGCTACTTATAGACTGACGTTCAAGAATAAGGGTTTGTAATCCAATAATGACAGCTAACAGCAATGATACTGTCATAATGATTGTGTTAAACGTAAAGATTTCATTGAACAACCAATTTAGTACATGCTTTTTAAGGTTAGCCCAATAGAGTTAAGTTACCAATTAATAATTGATTAAGTGAATTATGAAAGAAGCCGATATTCATGAGTATTTAATGAATCAAAAAGCAGTGTAATTATGCTTTTCCTTTTATAGAGCAGGCATTTGTATTTAAAGTGATGGACAAGATATTTGCGCAATGAATTACACACCTACAGATTGATCATTTTTTGCATTGTAGGCTCGGGATTCATTGTGAGGTTTTTACAAATTCTGTTTTTTGAATGATTGGGTTAGTTTTTTCGAATGAATCCGAAACCTACAGGATTGATCGTTTTCAAAAAGCAAAAGTGGGTGTCTGTTTTGAGATGTGTTTTGAGATGTTCAATTAAGGATGAATTGCGCAGAAATAATATTAAGTGAAACCAGCTGGGCCTTAGATGTGATTGCAGTGCAATTGGGTATGCAAGTGGGTTGAGTTTTTTAAAGGTGTTTAAGCAAAAAAGAAGGGATGGGCCCGAGTGAGTGTCGGGGTTAAAAATGGGGATTAAAAATGAATGTACAGGAATTGCATTTTATGTTTTTTGCTAAATAACAAAAAACAACATTATCTAACAATTATGCGTAGATTTATTTAAAAAAGGAAAAATTGTAATCTGCTCGAAAGATAAATATAATCCCCCGCGAAATGGCACCCTATGTGTCATGTAGCATTTATAAATTGATATAAATGGATGAAGTTATCTTAATTATTGGAATAAAAATGAAATTGAAAATCGCGCTTATCTTAATGACCTCTTTAATTCTTGCAAGCTGTGTAAGTATGCCAGCCGCAAGAGAAGTCTTACAAATTGAAGTCCCTGCATTAGATGCAGACAAAACCAGAATTTATATGAGTTCAGGTAAGTATAAAAAATTCAAATTAAAAAGTGTTTATCAGGTTGGTCCAGTTTTGTTGAGCGATAAAGTAATAGGTTCAACAGCTAGAGATGAATATTTTGTAGTGGATACGGCTCCAGGTGAATATGAATTAACCTGTACATCTGAAAAGCAAAATAAAATTCTTTACACCCCTTCTATAATTACATTGGAAGCAGGTGAAACAAGATATTTTTCATGTAATATGAAAAACAAAGGCGCGGGTTTATACTTTGGTATTATTGGTATGATGGTATCTAAGTATTTATTTGAATCTTTTGTTGTTGAAGGCGATTCTGCTTCAGTAACAGGGAACTTGGTTTCTTACGAAGTAATGTAATTTAGTTATTTATGACTAAGATCAAGTACATTGCTTGGTGTTAGTCATTTTTATTTTTTTATTCTCCTCTGTTTTCCCTTTTTATAACCTCCACTTACTTAACCAATGGTTTATTTTAATTATGACATTATTAAAAATAATTTTATCCGTACCTGTATTTATCTTGCTTTCGTTTAATGCTATTTCAGCTCAAGTAAACCTTGATATGGATAATGAATACAGATCTGTTGAGTTAGATGGTTTTCTTAAAATATATGAAGATGTAGATGGCGTTGAGCTTGGATACAATGTGAAGGCAAATTATTTATTGATAAATAATCTGTACCTTATTGCTGGTTATGATAGCCGAAATCTTAAAAATTCTGGTTTTGATTTTAAAACGAAAGTCTACTCTTATGGTGCGGGTATTAGAACAACATTATTACAAGAAGACGATGTAATCGATTTATATGCTTATTTTGAAGTATTGCAAGCAGCCTTGGCAGTTGAATCCGAATCAATTGAATTTTTACATGCAGAAAATAGCGGTTATGAAGTTGGCGCTGGTTATCGAATAATTACACCGAGAACTCCAAATATAGTTACTAATATAGCATTATTAATGCGCAGATATTATGAGACTGATTTTGAATTATCTGATATTTCCTATGCTGTTAGTTTAGGTGAATATTATACACCTAATATTCAGCTTAGAATTTTAACAAAAGTAGGTTTCCCTTTTTACAATCCTGAAATTGGATTAGGTATCAAAGCTGTTTTTTAATTATATGTATATGAATTCACAAGGACGTTGAATTCTATTATAGTGTTTTAATTAAATATTACTTATCCCCATCTTCTATTTTCAATATCGTTAAATTAAATTATATTTCCCAGCTGCCCACTTCCAATAAAGTTAAATCAATAATGTCTTTATTAGAATAATTCTCAACTGCTGCTAGTTTTTGTTTGATGTCTTGGAAATCAGCAGTGGCTTCTTTTTGATGCTCTTCATCAATTAAATCTTTTTCGCTGTAGGTTTTTTTGTGTACATCCGACTCGAAAGATTCAGTCATTACCGCAGATAATAATTCAATTTTATCACTACTTATTTCAATGACTTTTTCAGATTTTATATCAAAACTTGTGTATTCATAATTACCGTATTTAAGATCGACTTTTTCTAAATGCGGTAACGGATCATATTTGCCGCCGGTTAATTCAAAGGATTGTTTTTGTGTGGTGGTGACCACATCGTTAAGTATGCGCTGTTCGCTATTTAACGATAAGCTTAAATCATAACCTGCCATTTCTTCAGGGTGTTCTGTTACATTTAATTGAGCCTTTGGGGAGTTAAATTCAAAGTCAAAATCAGGCAGTGCAATAAACGCGCGCGCTTCTTGTTCTTTGTGTTTGGGTTTAAATAAATCAGGTGACACTTCCATTTCGTTTGTTGTTGATGAGTTATCTTTCATTGCAATGCTAAACACGTCAGCAGCAAGATCGCGTTGTAATTTACTGGCGTCAGCGTCACGTCCATTTTCTTCCATCATGGATAAATAATGCAATAAGGCTTGTTGTTTTGTTTCGGTGCTTGCGTTTATTAACTGTCCTGTTTTATCAATATCTATTTTGGCTGAGTTACCTTCAAAATTAACACTTAAGCTGCGTTGTTCGTCGGTATTAATAAATTCAAATTTAACCTCTGCGTTTTTTCCTTCAATGTTAATTGCCGCTTTTGAAATTAACGACAAATCAGACAAGCCTAATGTTTCTAAATCCATCTTTCCCATTTTTAATAAATCGTTACTGAATTGATTTAAATTGCTCGCAAATTTTGGTAGTTCTTCTATTTCTTGTTCGGACAAATCGCCGTTAACTGAAAAATCCATTTCAATACCGCTGAATCCTGCTTGCACAAGCGATTGATCTGGATTGTCTTTTTGATACGCTAAGTTACTGCCATCGCCTGCATAATGACGAATATTAAAAGTAATGGTGTCGCCGTCTTTGGTGGTCAGCGAAAACTGCATTTTTTGCAACGTGTCGGTTTTTCGATCTTTAAACCCTTCCATGTCGGGTTTGTTGGTTGTGCCGTCGGTGGTATAGGTTGAATAGCTACGAATGTCTTCTTTTTGCGATTCGCCAGAATTGTTTAAAAACTCTGAAAAACGATTTGTGACATTTAATAATGGGTTGCTACTGCTGTTAAAACTGTCGTTAGAAAAGCGCAAAGCTTGGCTTAAGGATTGGGTGGTGTCTGTCGCTTCACTGGAGCTTGTAAAGGACTCAAAAGAAATAGGGATAGGTTCGTGGTATGAGTTGAGAGTACCTGTGATGGATAATGTGGCTGATGCAGAGACGCCTTCTGGTGACTGGTCAGCGGCGTTAGTAATAGATTGCTTAAGGCTGAAATCAGACAAATTATTAGAAAACTGTGTGATTGGCTGTGCTGATTGAATGGATGTGGAATTGATATTCATAATTTAATAAAAATTAACGCCGTTAATTATTATATCGGCAAAATGTGTAAAACCTTTAGAGGATATTTGGCGAGAGTGGTTAATTTTATTGGGCTGTGGATGTTTTGTAAATTGGGTTTTAGTCGAACAAAACTAACAAATAGAATGCTAGTTACTATAAAGGGGCAATCCGCCAAGATGATGTTTTCAGGCAAAAAAAATCCCCAATTGACTAACCAATTGAGGATCTGTTGTTTGCGTTTGAATCCCTGCTTGCACAAGGATGAAGATATTAAACTTAAATAAATATACCGCGTAAAACAAAGTACATCATTGCCGCTAATAAACCTGAAACTGGAACCGTAATGATCCATGCTGCGATGATTTTGTATAGGTGATTACGTTTAACAAGCTCGTGTTTGTAAGCTTTTTTTAGAACCTTGCGTTCTTTCTTATTGATTTTGGTCACAAGCTGATTCGTACTGCTTTTCTTAATCATTTCACGCATATCATCTGCTGGAGCATCACGAAAATCATCTAAGTATTTTTGTAATTCAGCACGCTCAGCACCTTCACGGCTTTCAATTAATTCGTGCATTTGTGTTGCGTATTCTGTTTTTAAGAATTCACGTAAGAAACCCACACCAAACACACCACCCAAAGCAATATGAGTCGAACTTACTGGTAAACCTAATTGTGAAGCAATAATTACGGTAACTGCTGCTGCTAATGCAATACAAAACGCACGGGACTTATCTAATTCAGTAATTTCGCCGCCAACGGTTTTGATTAATTTAGGACCAAACAATGCAAGACCTACAGCTAAACCAAGCGCACCAATGATCATTACCCATAATGGAATCGCCGCTTTTGAATGAATTTCTGCTGAGTTGAATGCATCAACAATCGCTGCTAATGGACCCACTGCATTTGCTACATCGTTTGCACCATGAGCAAAACTTAACAATCCCGCGGCAAAGATTAATGGGATAGTAAACAAATTGTTTACACTAAAACGAGTGTTTTCCATGGTAACGGACTGTTTGATAATCGCACGCTTGCTAATGATAAAGATGATGATCGCAATGACTAAACCGACTAAACCTGCTTCCCAAAGCTCGGCTTCCCAGATTTTTTTGATGCCTTTTAATACTAGATAAACTGAAAATGCAAACGCCATAACTGAGATGAAGATCGGTACGAAATTTTTAGCCGCACCCACTTTGTCTTCACGATACATAATCGTTTGTTTGATTAACGCTAATGTGCCCGCCGCAATCAAACCGCCTAATGCAGGAGAGATTATCCAACTTGCTACAATTTGACTCATTACGCCCCAATCAGCAATGCCTAAACCACCAGCTGCAATACCCGCACCTAATACGCCACCTACAATTGAGTGAGTCGTTGATACAGGTGCACCCATCCAAGTTGCAAAATTAAGCCATAAAGCGCCTGCTAATAACGCCCCAGCCATTAACCAGATGTATTCACGTGTATCTGAAATCACACTTGGGTCAATGATGCCTTTTTTAATGGTTGATACAACATCACCACCTGCAATCAAAGCACCGGCGGCTTCACATACAGCGGCTAATCCAACAGCAGCTACTAAAGTAATCGCCCCAGAACCTACAGCCGGACCCACATTATTGGCCACATCGTTTGCGCCAATATTGATCGCCATGTAACCGCCAGCTAAGGCTGCAAAAATAAGTAAGTAACTACTTGCACCAACAATGAAAAGTACATATAGAAAAATCCCTAATAAAAATGCCGCACATAATCCGTAACGCAGGCTCCAATGAATGTTTTCCAAACTGCTAGGTTTGTTCTCAGGGTTTGACATGTGTATTCCTCTTAATGGGAGGTAGTTTAAGAATGATTTTGCCCCTTAAAAATTAAGGCACAAATTAAAGCGCGCTATTGTCTTTAAATTAAATTCAAATTACCACAAAAGGATTTCATAAATTTGTAATATTTGAATGCAACAATTAATGTTTTTTTTAAAATTATGTAAAAAAATCTCAAAAAAATGAATGAGCTTGAGTCTTAGCTCAGTGTTTATGGTGGTTATATTGAATGTTGACGTTTAATTGAGCTCAATTTTGAAAAACATAAAACTATCTTGCTCACATTTAAACAAATCATTATGCTCAGTTTATTCATTCAAATTTTTAGAGCACCTATCATGGCTTCGCAACAACCCCTTTTAAGTATTTCCAATTTACATATTGATCAATACGACCAGATTAAACGCCTTATGGATAAAGTCTACGCAGATTTAGGCGGCGCATGGCCAATGCATACCATTAAATATTTAATTACTGAATTTGAAGAAGGACAAATAGGTATTTGGGATGGTGACCAATTAGTGGGCATTGCTTTAAGTATTCAGGTGACGTATCAACGTTTTTCCAACCCTCATACCTACGAAGATATTGTGGATACAAACAATATTGTTAATCACGATCCAAATGGTGATGCGCTTTACGGGTTAGATGTGGTGATCAGTGGTGATTATCGCGGAATGCGATTAGGGCGCCGCCTATACGATGCGCGCAAAGAATTGTGTCGCCAATACAACCTGCGCGCAATTTTAGCCGGGGGTCGGATCCCAAATTTTTATAAATACCCTGATTTAAACCCTGCACAATATATTGAGCAGGTGGATCAAAAGCAAATTTACGATCCTATATTGTCATTTCAACTAGCCAATGACTTCCAAGTAAAGCGCTTGTTAAAAAAATATTTGCCAGAAGATGAGCAATCAGAAGGCTACGCCACATTATTGGAGTGGAACAATATTCTGTTTGAACCGGATGATCGAGTCATTGAAGTCAGTAAAAATATCGTTCGTGTGGGTGCAGTACAGTGGCAAATGCGCGCCATTGAAAGTGCCGAAGAAATGATGAAACAAATAGAGTATTTTGTGGATACAGTATCAGATTATCAAAGTGACTTTATTTTGTTTCCTGAGTTTTTTAATGCGCCATTAATGGGATTGATCGAGCAAAAAAATCAAACCGAAGCCATACGTTATTTAGCGGAATACACCCCCAAAATAAAAGATCAAATTGCTAGATTAGCAGTAGAATATAACGCCAATATCATTACAGGATCGATGCCATTAGAAGAAGATGGCATCATTTATAATGTTTCTTATCTTTGTCATCGCAGTGGTGAAATCGACGAACAGCGCAAAATTCATATTACCCCACACGAAAAAACAGATTGGGTGATTCAAGGTGGCGACAAAGTCAGTGTGTTCCAAACCGACGCAGGAAAGATTGGTATTTTGATTTGTTACGATGTTGAATTTCCTGAACTTTCTCGTTTTATGGCGGAACAAAATATCGAAATATTGTTTGTACCATTTTGGACAGACACAAAAAACAGCTATTTACGTGTTAGGTATTGCGCCCAGGCAAGAGCGATTGAAAACGAATGTTATGTGGTGATTGCAGGCAGTGTGGGTAACTTACCACAGGTAGAAAGTTTGGATGTGCAGTATTCTCAATCTGCTGTATTCACTCCTTCGGATTTATACTTTCCACAAGATGCAGTATTAGCAGAGGCCACCCCAAATACTGAAATGCTTTTGTTTGCGGATTTGGATTTATCAAAACTTAAAATTCTACACAGCGAAGGTTCGGTGCGAAACTTAAAAGATCGCCGTACGGATTTGTATGAGCTGAAATTGAAAAACTAGATTAATTCTAAAAACACAACTAGAACTTGAACCACAAATACAAATACAAATACAACTACAAAAACAACTACAATCAATCAAAGCAAAAAAGGCAGCACTTGCGGCCTTTTTTTGTTTTGGTGCAGACTTATAACTGTCACAAAGTTGCCTTAAAACGATCACAATTCATTAATAAAAAAGCCTTATAGACTCTTTAGAATCCCGTGCTCCTTAAATAACCACGGTAATTCATAATGACGTTTTCAATGAAACATCTCATCATTCTTTCTTGTTTGGCGTTTACAACAGCCATTCACAGCGCTCAAGCTGCCAATTTGAATCAAATAGAAACAGTGAAACCTATAAAAAATATTTCACTTGGCCCAAGACCCTTTTATTTAATTGATCAAATGGACGCGTCTGAACTAAAAACTAAATTACTGGCATGTTCAAACAAAAAAATGAAACCCTCCACATTTTCAATAGGCCATCGTGGTGCCCCTATGCAGTTTCCTGAGCATACTCGAGAGTCGTATATGGCGGCAGCTAATATGGGGGCGGGCATTATTGAGTGTGATGTGACTTTCACTAAAGATGAAGCATTAGTTTGCAGGCATTCACAATGCGATTTAGCAACCACAACCAATATATTATTGATCCCAGAATTAGCAAAAAAATGCTCAGTGCCTTTTGCGCCTGCGGTATTTAATGCAGAAACAGGCGCATTAATTAAATCGGCTACAGCGCAATGTTGCACCTCAGATATCACGCTTGAAGAATTTAAAATGTTAGAAGGCAAAATGGATGCTTCGAACTTAAGTGCTACCTCTGTTGAAGAATTTATGCAAGGCACTGCAAATTGGCGTACTGACTTATACTCAGGTACCGGCACCGTAATGACACATAAAGAATCCATTGAATTGTTCAAACAACTTAACGTAAAAATGACCCCTGAGTTAAAATCCGCAAGTGTATTGATGCCGTTTAATACAAACTTTAGTCAGCAACAGTATGCTAAAAAAATGCTCGAAGAATACATCGCACTGGGGGTGGATCCAAAGCAGGTTTATCCACAATCGTTTGATATTGAAGACGTGCGTTATTGGATTAAACACTATCCAGAATTTGCCAAACAAACGGTCTGGTTGGATGATGTAGTGTATAAAGATGATGCAAAAGAGGCGTTAGATATAACAGCCTATCAATCGCAAATTAATAATATGGCCGCATACAAAGCTGAAGGTATTCATTACATTGCACCGCCTATGTTTACGCTTTTGGAGTTAGATAGCAGCAATAATGTTGTGCCATCTCAATACGCAAAAGCCGCTAATGCCGCTGGCATAAAGCTAATCACATGGACATTGGAGCGCTCAGGATTATTAAAAAATCACGGCGGATGGTATTACCAAACAATAAACGATTCTGTGAATCACGAAGGCGATATGTTTATGGTGTTGGATGTTTTGGCAAAACAGGTAGGCATCGTAGGAATGTTTAGCGACTGGCCAGCTACGACGACTTATTATGATAATTGTATGAATTGAGGCTGTTTGAAAGGGAAAAAAGGGAAGAAAGGGAAAATAGATTTTTGAGGTATAAAAAAACCGCTAATGGATAGCGGTTTTTTATGATTAGCAAAATAAATTAAGCGGCGGGCTCTGCATCTGGCTCGGCTGCTTCTTCTGTCTCTAGTTTTTCATATTCAAGTGCATCACCAAACCCAGTCTCTGGTAAGTAGCTTCTGAATAAATCAGTTTTGATTCCACTGGCTTCTAGGTAAGAATAAGATCCAGAATCACTAGTGAATTTAATGGAAATATTACTTTTTAATTCTGCAGATGAGCGATTTGGAGAAATATAAGAGTAATAAAATAAACCAAATTCATTATCGTCTATTTGTTTAATGTCTTGGTAAATACGATCTATCACTCCTTCTTTTAAATCAACTGTGAAAATATTATGCTCTTGGGCAATCGTCTCAAAAAAATCATTTGATTCATATTCTTCACCGTTAGATAAAACAAAGACATTGCGATATTGCTTTAAACGGTCATATCCAAATAGTTTATTCCATTTCTCGTATTCTTCTGTAGATCGGTCAATTTCAGCCAATATTATTGAATTTGATTCTTCGTTATATTTAAGACCTAAACATTTAGATTGGCTTGTACCTGATGTATCAATCCCGTCTGAAATAATCACAAGTGAGCCATAACTTAAAAAGCCATTATGGGTTCTTTCAACCACATCAACATCAGTTTGTACAAAGTCTTCAGACCAAAGAGTAGATGCTTGAGACAGAGGGCAATTCATAGAGCTGCTGTTTGATGTATTAGTGATGGCGTCTATTTGAGCGTTTAATGTGGCCAAATCACTTGAACCGCGAACAGTTTCTGGATGAACGTTATCATCAAAAGTGACAATATATACTTCTTGATTAGGATGAATTCGACTCATACCATTTTCATCTTGAATTAAAGCACGAGCAGCTTCTCTTGATTTTTCTAATGCATCTTCAGACATACTGGTACTTGTATCGATCAAAATCACTAATGAGTAATAGAAATCATAATAATTCAAAGGACTCAACTGTGGGTAACTTTCAGTTTCTGAAATTTCATTGCCATTTTCTTTTAGAAGAAAATTATCTTTTTGTAAATCGTTATATGAAATAACATCATCAACCATTGCACGACCTATAAATTCAATATAACCCAACTCACTTACGTGTTTGATCTCATCTTCAGGGTAATATAAAAAACTTGACCCAATTGG
This sequence comes from Marinicellulosiphila megalodicopiae, assembly GCF_045862395.1. Classification (NCBI taxonomy): domain Bacteria; kingdom Pseudomonadati; phylum Pseudomonadota; class Gammaproteobacteria; order Oceanospirillales; genus Marinicellulosiphila; species Marinicellulosiphila megalodicopiae. Next base: position 132,660 of record NZ_AP023087.1, on the reverse strand, counting down.
AGATAAGCTAATAAAAGGTAAATTACAGCGAATAATAATGTCATTGTTATTTTCCAATGTAGCAACGCCATTTTCAACTTCACAAATTTGATCATAATCACCATCTACAATTTCAATTTCGTAGCCATCTGCATTGCTGACTTCTTCAGTAAAGGTGAACGTCTCATCACCAGAAAGAACGTTAACTATTTCGCCATTTTTAGTGTTAACGATTTGCAAATCTTCTTTTAAATTTAAAACTATACCTTTTAGTTCAATCACTTCAATTTCAACCACTTCACTAGGATCATCACAAGTAATATCAATTGAAGCATCGCTAGAGACGGATCCGGTTGAGTTTACCAATACACAGGTCAATCCTTCAGGTTGAGAGGTAATTTGAACAAAATAGTCCGTATCTTCAACAAACATTAGGTTTGACACAAATGGCGCATTTGCTGAAAGCGTTAACTGATCAGACTCTTCGCCAAATTGCGTTGTGCCATCAATTTGAATGGTAAATTCGCCGGATGATAATCCAGAAACCATCCCGTTAAGTTTAATATTTTCACCACACCCAACAACAAAGAGCGAAAATAAAATAGCTGATATTCCTAAAGTGAATTTCATGATAATTCCAAGTTTTTTAAATGTGGCCGCATTTTATGTCGAAGTGAATAAATTATCTACATTCACACTCAATGAAAAAAACATTTTTTGTAACCAACCAATAATCCAAGGTGCGCAATCCAGGGGTCGGATCCATTTTTTAACCCAGGTAACCCAGGGGTCGGATCCATTTTTAATTAACTCGTTTAATTGTTTCGCTGAATTTTTTTGGATCCGACCCCTGTTTATTTTTGGATCCGACCCCAGGCTAAAGGGTTTTCTCTTTTTATTTCTAAGAGCATTTATGTTGCCTTAATTGATTCATGATAAACATTAAACGATATATATGAGTTGTATATAAAATAGATCGTACTTTATTTGTTGTTCTAAAAAATAGAATCAGTACTTCTAAATAACTTGCTGTTTCTTTGTGGTAAATACCCCTATTCTGATCGAGTACATTAATTATTAAACAATTTATATATCAATCAGTAAGAAAGCTTGGGGTCAGATCCACTTTTGATAAATGCAATGCTTGTTTATCAAAATCATGTTTGGATCTGACCCTAGGTTAAATGTAACGACATTGAATTTAACTATTTTGAATTTAACTATTTTGAATTTAACCACATTGGAGACAAATATGAGTGAATCGCAAGGCAAGTGCCCAGTTATGCATGGTGGAAATACAACCGTTGGGGGGCGAGGTACTAAGAATGTAGATTGGTGGCCAAATCAATTAAATCTTAAAATTCTGCATCAAAATGACACAAAGTCGAATCCAATGGGTGTCGACTTTGATTATGCTAAAGCATTTAATGCATTGGATTTAGCTCAAGTTAAACAAGATATAAAAATGATGTTAACGGACTCTCAAGATTGGTGGCCTGCTGACTTTGGGCATTATGGACCGTTTATGATTCGAATGGCCTGGCATGCAGCTGGTACTTATCGAGATGGAGATGGGCGTGGCGGAGCAAGCACAGGCAACCAGCGTTTCGCGCCACTTAATAGCTGGCCAGATAATGGCAATTTAGATAAAGCTCGTCGCTTAATTTGGCCGATTAAACAAAAATATGGGCAGGCATTATCCTGGGCCGATTTGTTTATTTTGACAGGTAATGTGGCATTAGAATCTATGGGGCTTAAAACCTATGGATTTGGTGGTGGACGTGTAGATATATGGGAGCCTGAGGAAGATATTTATTGGGGAGCTGAAAAAAAATGGCTCGACAATGAGCGTTATCGTGGTGAGCGAGAACTAGAAACGCCGCTTGCTGCGGTACAAATGGGGCTTATTTACGTCAACCCAGAAGGCCCAGATGGTAAGCCAGATCCATTAGCGTCAGCAAAAGATATACGTGAAACGTTTGCTCGAATGGCGATGAACGATTATGAAACTGTTGCATTAACAGCAGGTGGCCACACATTTGGCAAAACACATGGTGCGGCACCTGACTCTAATTTAGGTCCTGAGCCAGAGCGTGCTCCATTAGAAGAAACGGGACTTGGCTGGAAAAATACGTACAAAAGCGGCAAAGGTTCCGACAGTATTACAAGTGGCTTAGAAGGTGCCTGGACGCCAACACCCACTAAATGGGATATGAGTTATTTTGATGTTTTATTGGGCTACGATTGGGAGCTACACAAAAGCCCAGCCGGTGCACAGCAATGGCGAGCAATTGATTTAGCCGATAAAGATCATGCGCCAGATGCGCAAGACAGTCATAAAAAGCTGGGCTTAATGATGTCCACAGCGGATATGGCTATGAAAATGGATCCAGAATACCGAAAAATATCTGAGCATTTTCATCAAAACCCCGAAGAGTTCGCCCAAGCATTTGCTCAAGCTTGGTTTAAATTAACTCATCGAGATATGGGACCAAAAGCTCGTTATTTAGGAGCCGAAGTCCCATCTGACGATTTGATTTGGCAAGATCCTTTGCCAGAAGCGGCCTATGCTTTGGCCGATGAAAATGACATTGCTAACCTTTCAGACCAAATATTAAACAGTGGTGTAAGCCACGAAGCATTGATATATACAGCATGGTCATCTGCATCTACATTTAGAGGCTCAGATGCCCGTGGGGGTGCAAATGGTGCACGTATTCGCTTAAGTCCAATGAAAGATTGGGAAGTGAATAAACCCAAACAATTGGCAAGCGTACTTGAAACGTATCAACGCATTGCTGAGGAATTTACTCAAAACAGCTCAACTAACCAATCCATTTCGATAGCGGATTTGATCGTATTAGGAGGGAATGTTGCGATTCAAGCGGCGGCTAAAAAGGCCGGGGTTAATGTAGATGTGCCATTTACAGTAGGTCGTGTGGATGCATTACAAGAGCAGACGGATATTGAATCGTTTGCTGTTCTAGAGCCTGTTGTGGATGGGTTTAGAAACTACAGTCAGAAATCTTACACTATTTCAGTTGAAGAAATGTTAATAGACAAAGCACAATTATTAACATTAAGTGCGCCGCAAATGACCGTGTTAGTGGGTGGGTTACGAGCATTAAATTGCAACTTTGATTCTCAACATGGTGTACTCACCCAAAATCCAGGTGTATTAAGTAATGAAGTGTTTGTTAACTTACTTAGCATGGACTATAAATGGGAGCCTGCTGATAAAGAAGCTGAATTATTTAACGGGTTAGAGCGTAAAACGGGCACTAAAAAGTGGAGCGCGACAAGAGTGGATTTATTATTTGCTTCAAACTCTCAGCTTCGCGCCATCGCTGAAGTGTATGCTTGTCATGACTCACAACTAAAGTTTGTTAATGACTTTGTTACAGCTTGGACAAAAGTGATGAATGCCGACCGTTTTGCGGACAAATAATAGTCAATAAATGCAAAATTTTCCCAGACCGATAACAGCGATGATATGGGTCTGGGAATATTGCTAAATACATCAAAACTGATCTAAATCAAATAAAACGCCGTATACACCTTTCAATACACACTTATTAACTATGAAATTCAATATGAAATATTTATGCACCACATTTTGTCTATCTGTTTTACCCTTTGCTTCTTTGGCCGAACAACAGGACTTAACTGAAGTCGAGACACTTCCAGTACAGAGCCAGATTGTAGTTTCTCAGGATAATTCAATATTGGAAGTGCAGTTAAACGACAAAACAAAGCAAACAACAGACATGTCACAGGAAGATGAATTTGCACCAACTGCCCTTTCAACTTGGTCGGCATCTGCTTTTTATCTGTATAACGCCTCAACTGAAAAAATGTTATTGGTGCCTTCGCCTGGTTTCGAAAAAGGTGGATTTAAAGCCAATGCACAATCAGCAAGCTACACACCCGAAAAATTTTACGATTTTGAGACAAGCGCTTCCACCAATTGGACTTTGGGTGAAGATGCCAAGCAAAATAGTAAATTATTATTTCTAGCCAATGCCTCAATTAAACGTCGCTTAGTTGTAGCTGTGCCCTTTTTAGAAGTCAGCCAAGGCTTGTCCTTTAAAAAGGATTATTCTCAACTCAGCATCGGTGCAAGCTCGTTTATACCCACGCCTTGGTTTTTTGTCCTGCCAAAATACACTGCTACTTATAGTAACGACAATATGAACGAATTTGCATATGGCGTAAAAGAAAACGGTTGGTCTTCAGGCTGGAGTGTGACTGCATTAAAACCTATTAATAAAAATTGGACATTCTTAGCAATTTATAGCGCCAAAAAACTTGAAGCAGACTTACTTGCAAAAAGTAGCCAGAGTGAATCTAATCAATCATTTATGATGATTTTGAGTTATCAATTTAATAAAAAAGAATCGTAATAAATATAAATCCAAAAAAATCTTACTCATTGCCACTGGATATCCCGATATCAAATAAATTATGTAATTAGGAGTTATCATGAATAATGAATTAGCCGATGTAGCAGTAGAGCGTTCACAATTAAAACAAACAACCATTGAATTACTAGCTAAAGCAGATGGCTCACCGATTGCGATTTTAAATAAAATCGATCCAATTGCTTATATCATCAGTGCAGACATTTACAATCAAATGCTCAGCGAATTAGATGAATATGGACTATCCCTGATTGCAGAAAATCGCAAAAAAAATGCATCTAAAATTCATGCAATTCAAGCTGAAGATTTATAACTAAGCTTGAATCTAAGTTGGAGAGCTAACTTGGGACATCCAGTGCGCCGAGATAACTCGGTAAAATGTAGTTGAATTAGAGTTGAATTAGAGTTGATCTAGAGCTGTTAAATAATAAAACGTTATATTCAAATTTCAAGAATATTTTTATTTTGTCCCCCCTATTTACAAAGGTTTTTAAGTGTACAAAGGTTTTTAAGTGACTTTAAACCGTCATCAAACAATCATAAAACCGTCATAAATGTACTAGAAAATACTTAGAACATTATTGGTAAAAGGGGATTTACATGACTCAACATATACATGCTCGAACAGTTTGGATTTCAGATGTGCATTTAGGCTTTAAGGATTGCCGCGTTGATTATTTGGCCAGTTTTTTGAAAAACGTGAAATGCGATACCTTGTATTTGGTTGGCGACATTATTGATTTATGGGCAATGAAAAAACGATTGTTTTGGCCTAAAGAACATTACGAAATATTAATGTTACTTTATCAATTAGCCGAACAGGGTACACAAGTGATTTATGTTCCTGGTAATCATGATGATCCTGTTCGTAAGTTTGCAGGACAAAATATGGGACCAATTAAAATCATGCATGAACACGATTATCAAACTGTAAAAGGAAAAACGATATTGATTATGCATGGCGATGCAATGGATGCTTATGTGCAACACTCGTGGCTAACAAAAATAATTGGCGAAGTGGCGTATCGAACATTGTTACTTGTGAATAGATGGACAAATCGAATTCGTAAATGGATGGGCAAACCTTATTTTTCTTTGTCGTATCAAATTAAAGAAAATGTAAGTGGCGCAAAAAAAGCCATTGAAGAATACAAATCACAATGTATTAAAAATGCTAAGCATCGTGGTTACGATGGTGTGATTTGTGGACACATTCATTATCCAGATTTAGACATCAGTGATGATTTTATGTACGCCAATACAGGAGATTGGATTGAAAACTGCACCGCATTAACGGAAGATTTTTCTGGAAAGTTTCATTTACTAAGTTGCATTGAACAAACTCAACTGCATGACAATCATATTAAAAATGAAGTTCACGTCGCGTAAACACTGTTTTACACTATAAAAAATAGACACGGATGTCTGTAAGTTTTTATATATCAAATTTTAAATTTGGCTAGTGACTCATCAATCGGTATGATGCCTATCCAAGAATCAGTCGCAAGAATCAATATGTCCAAGAAAGGATAAAATGTCCAAGGATAAAAGTTAACTCCCTTTTCTTGCCGGCTGTGTTTAATTCAAAAATACATTGCAATCAAAATAGCCTTCAAATTATGAGCCGATTTATGAAAACTATACGACTATTTTTTATTTTTACCCTTTTAATGTGTCAGTCCTATATGTCAATTGCATACGATGCATGGAAGCAAATTGAGTCGGATCAATTTCGAGTGATTTTTCAAGAAAATGTTGAATCAGAAGCAATACGAACATTACAACGCCTTGAAGCATATACAATGTTAAGTCTTCAAGATTTGCCATTGGAAAATAAGAAATTAAGAAAAATTGATATCATTATTTATTCATTAGCTCATGAATCAAATGGAAACGTGGGAAATGCTCCTTCTGTATCTCGTTGGTATAACCGTCCTGGAAATTTTGCTAATGGCGAATGGCTAGATATTTTAGCGGTTCATGAAGGTCGACACATCGTTCAGTTTAATCAAGTTTATGATAATGCATTGGGGAATCTTGCCTATACATTGTTTGGTGAAAATGGATCATCATTGTTTGTTGGTGCATTAGTACCTTATTGGTTTTTAGAAGGCGATGCGGTTCAAGCTGAAACCAAATATACACATGGTGGTCGAGGTCGAACAGCAAGTTTTGATTTGTGGTGGCGTACAGATTTAATTGAAAATGGTTTATACAATTACGACAGAAGCATGTTAGGTACCGATTTTGATCGCGTGCCATATTTAAGTCGATATGTACTTGGGTATTTTTTAACAGGGCACATAAATGAAAATTACGATGAATTGGCATTTGATAAAATCCTAAAAAATACAGGTAGATTTTCTGGCTTTACCTTTGATGCCCAAACTCAAATCCTTACAGGAAAAGATCTGAATCAATTGTATCAAGAAACATTTGATACTCTAAAGCAAAAATGGCAAACCCATATTGATACATTAAATATAACACCCATTGAGCCATTAGTTGAGCAATCCAAAGATCATTGGCAATCTTTATATCCTTTTTATTCCCAATCCAATTCAATCTATGCGTTGCAAATTGATATCCAACAAGGTGAGCGAATCGTTGAAATCAAAAACAATCAAAAAACCATAGTAATGGATGCGCCAAAGTCTATTGCATCTGGTTATTTGAGTAATGCTAAATCCAAAAATATAACTTATAACGGAAGTGAATTTTGTTGGATAGAAACGATTGCCCATTCATTAAAAAATTATGAATTGTCTGGCGATATATTTTGTGGACAATCATCAAAGTCGTTTAAACGAATTACTCAAAATGATAAATTAACATCAGTGATCCAATTAGAAGATGGCTATCTTGCACACCGCTTTACAGCAACGCGAAAAAGCGTATTAGTGAAATTTGATAAACAAGGCAATGAGAAAAATCAGTTTGAATTATTAGAAGGTTCATTGGTTGTGGATATGTCACAAACTCAAAATGAAATAGTATTTGTATTAACTAACTCTGACAAAAATGGCATTTATAAAGTTGATAAAAATTTAACCACATTAACTGAAATAATGACAAATTCTGCATCAAATATACGCTCGCCAATATTAATCGACGACTGGGTAGTGTTTACATCGGATCAGTCAAGTATTGATCAAGTGCTTGCTTATTCTTTAATAAACAACCAAGTGTACGAATTGATTACAAGTAAATTTGGTGCATATTATTTAAATTATAATCAACAAACTAATCAACTTGTTTTTTCTGATTACCAAAGTTTTGGACAACAATTGTCAAGTGTCGAACTTAAATTTCCAGATATCACAACTAATGAAATACCGCCTATAGAATTTGGCTTTGCCAAACATACTGAATTTGTTTTTGATCCAATTAAAGAAGTTAAAAATGAACCATTCGAAGCATTTGAAGTTAATAATTATAATCGATTTACAAATCTAATAAATGTGCATTCCTGGAGTGTCAGTTTTGGTCAAGATGGGTTAATTGGAAATATACAATCGTCGGATATTTTTGAAAAATTAAATATCGATTTGAGTATGGGTTACGACTTTTTTAATGAAATGACAGTAGGTCAATTACAAACTAATTATCGATTTGATTCTGGGTTAAATTTTAATAATAACATTGTATCAAAATACGAAGTGAAACAGTTTGAGACCGCATTAGCGTTACCATTTAAATTTAATCAATATAATAAAGGCATTTCAATCACGCCTTCAGTTGGTTTGTTATTTGATGAAAACGAAAATGATAAATTAAACGTTTCACTTGATTATACAATAAGATCCTCAAGTGCCATTCATGCAATCAGGCCTAAGTTTGCTATGCATGAATCGCTTTATACAGACATTGATATTGATGGAGCAATACGAGTTTATAATTTAAGTGATTTTGTTATGAGAGGTTTGAGTTATAAGCATGCCTTTGATAATAAAATTGAAGTGCAATGGTTAGATGACAATCAAACCACGTTAATTAATCAAGATTTAGTATTGTCAGAAATTACAAACGACGGATTTTCATTGCAAACTCATAGTGCATATCGTGTAAATTTGGGTGCAATTGGGCAGTCATTTACAAGAGCGATGTATTTGAGAAATATGGAGGTGGGATTGCATTTGCGTAATCAATTGCAAGGTGATGAATATCAATATGCAGCGGGTTATTCAGTTGGATTTTCGTTAAATTTATTTCGTAATGAGCACCTTATTATTAACCCTGAGTTTTCTATGTACTATTCGTCCGACACTCAAGATTCAAAGTTTAGAGTCGGTGCAACACTTGCGAATCAATAATATTCAAAGTTAAAAAAAAGCAGTGATTATTATTTCACTGCTCTTTTAATTTAAGAAACTAGATTAATATAAACTAGCAATTAAGGAGGTTAATTGATTTATGATTGTTCTTCCTGTTTTTGGTGTTGTGCATTCAACCAGTTTAGCTTGGTTATATGTTTCTAAAAATAACTCACTGATTTCATCACTGAATTTTTCATCGTTTACTTCAATATTTGCTTCGTAATTTCTAAATAAACTTCTTAAATCTAAATTTGTAGATCCAATGACAGCTACATCATCAATAATAATGATTTTAGTGTGATCGAATTCTCCCGTTGATACGGCGCACGGAACATGATTGTCAGTTAATTCATTTAAAATTAATTGATGAGCGTTATCTACAAGTTTTGAGTCAGATATTTCAGGAATTAATACTTTTACATCTACACCGGTTTTATGCGCATTAATGATGCTGGTTCTTAGAATATCACTTGGAATCATATAAGGCATCCAGATGTACATTCTCTTTTGTGCGCTAAAAAATAAACTATTTAAATAATCATTATATTGAAAGTCTTGAGCAATCGGATCAGAAAATGTAATTCTTGCTGGACAGGCATTTTTTCCAAAAACTTCGTTTTCTTCGTGGCCATGATGCTCGTCACTTTCATTTTGAATTTCAAAACGTTCGCCCGTTGCATCTTCGTATAAATCAATAAAGGCATATTTCATTTGCTCAACAACATTGCCTTTCACTAAAACTGAAATATTGCGTGCAAACTTTTTAGAGGTGGAAATGGTTTCATCGCGAATATTATGTGAACCAATGATTCCTGTGGTTTCATCAAATATTGCTAATTTAGAATGCAGTCTTTTTTCAATATAAAGTAATGAATGTAAAAGAGATTCACGAAAGATGACCGTTTTAAATGGCAATCCTAAATATTCTTTTCGATTTTTGCTGCTTAATAATAAACCACTGCCAATTCGATCAACTAATAAGTAGATTTCAACACCACGTTCATTAGCTTCATATAATCGAGTGATGAGCGCTTCTTTTGCATCACCTGATAATATGTAGGTACAAATTAAAATGGAATGCTTAGCTTGTTCGACTTGTTTTAATAGCGCTGGAATAAATTCATCATCGCGAAGTACTGTGTGTTCTTCTAATTTATCATATGCAAGAAAACCATTTGTAATACCAATAGACTCCAAAATTTGAGCCGATTCAACTAGGGTTTCGTTTTTGTGGACATGATCGTGTGGCGCTTCATTATGTTGATGTCTTTCACTTTTACGTCTAATTACCATGGTTAAGTAAATTATCGAGCCAGCAAACGGCACTGCCCAAATGGCTAACAACCAGCCTATACTGGTTTCTTTTAGGTAGGTTTTTTTAAGTAAGAAGGAGCTAGTCACTAAGGACAGCGAAATGGAGAAGATCCAGAATATCATTTTTAATTGCCTTTTTTAAATGAAAGGCCAAGTATAATCTGTTTACGACATGATAATAAAATGATTTATTTTACTTGAAAAAATTTCAAGACAGATATTGTGTCTGTCTTGAAATTAATTTGGAGATTAGAATATTACAGTTAAACCAACAGCAAGACCTAGTTCAGCAGATTCTTGAGTGCTAATGCCTGCCTCAGTGTAAGCGGTAATTTCTTTATGAAGTGCGTATTCACTGTTTGCGTAGATTAATAGCTCAACATCCCCTTCTTCAGGAATGATTTGACCTACGCCGCCGCCCACTGTGATTTTATCTGTAATAGACAGTGCACTGGCAAATTCGATGACAGACAAATTATTATCAGTAGTTGTATCCATGCTGAATGAACCCCCTACGTAGAATTTTTCTAATGTGTAATAAGCGCTGTAACCAAAGTAAAATACGGTGTCTGTCGCTGCATTCGCTTTTTGCACTTGGAATGTACCAGCTGCATCAAAATCCCCAAGCAAACCTGTAAAATACATATCAAATGATGAGCGATCAGTATCGTGATCTGCAAAATCGTAAGAAACAGCAGCATTAAACTTTTCTTTTGTGTAGGCCACTTTTAAAACTTCTTGTCCACTTGTTTCACCTAACGAACTGCTAGGGCCAAAGGTTTTACTACGGCTGATACCAAATGCACCAGAGGCGTAAGAATGTTTTCCTGCGGTTAATGAGAAGTCGTTATAGTCGATACCCACATAACCTTCACTTAAATCAGTTGAACCGTTAGTAAAGGATTGTAATTTTAAATCGCTGTACACAACCATGTCGTTGTCTAATGTATACGTCGGTTTGAAATTAAAATAGGCGTCGGTCACTTTTAGCGTCAACGGCGATCCATCAGGTGTGTCATCAATAATATGAGCTGTCACCGCTCCAGCAACTTCAATGATAAAGTCTTTATCGTTTGTGAATATTTGTGATTGAGCTGAAAATGCGGTTGCACATAATGTGCTCACTAGAAGCAGTTTTTTCATTTTGAAATGCCTGTATTGAGAAGCTACGGTTGAGCAATAAATCGTCATAGACGGGAATGTTGTGAGTTTACCACTCTAATTTTTGTGACTCAATACGCTTTTTTATATGGAAGGAATATGCACTGTAATGGGTGAGTAATCTTGTGGTTTTGTGTGTGCAGTGCACCAGTGTGCACAAAATACATCATTTATTTTTAAATTGATTGATGTCTTGGATTTTTAATTCACAGAATCGATCAAGTAATTGATAACAAGGCTCAATCGGATAATCTTCTAAAATATTCAAAGCTATGACACTGGCCTCTAACGTAGATCGAAAATGTGCTTCGCGTTTTTTACGAATTTGATAAATAGAAGGTGATTGATCTAACTTTAAATGAAAGCTTTGAAATGAGTGGAGCCATTGATTAATTAAATACATTTTTTTGGATTTTTTCCAACTGGAGTCAATCACAATTAATGTTAAAGGTTCTGCAACTTTATAAGCCTGCTGTTCTTGCAAAGCAGCCACAGATTCTAACTCAATACTTTGATCAGATGGATACAATAAAAATGTATTAGCTCGCGAAAGTCCTTGTAACTGTACGAAGTCATTAGGATCAAATTGTTCACCAACGATAATTTGAGTATTAGGGATATTAAGCGTTAATAATTTAACCGTGTTTTTATGATGCTTGGCTTCTTGTGGGTGTTGTAGCACTAATAGCTGAGTTCGACTTGGCAAAGCAGAAATGCTGTCACACAAACAATGAGTTGATAACATCGCACAACCAGAGCAAAAAGCGCGTTGTGTTTGCTTATGAGTCAGAGTAGGTGTCATTGAATCATCAGAAGATGGAATTGACTTACTCATATATTCTCTACTTTTAAATTTAGTAAAATAGTGGGCTTAAAAATCCAGGGGTCGGATCCAAAAAATTTGCTTTGCTCCTTAACGCCCAATTGAATGCCCTATAGAAATAGGTATTAAGCATTGCGGATAAGCATGCATTAATAATTGGATCCGACCCCTGGGTGCACGTAACACTATGAAGCTTATTGTATTTTAGTATTGCGCGACTTTTTCTTTTAATTGGATAGCTTGATCACAAGCATGGCCAAGTTCTTTGCCTTTTTTTACAAAATGCGTTCTGTAAAAATCCAAATGTTCAGAGTGTTCTTGGAAATGATGTGGCGTTAATACGGCCGTTACTACCGGAACCAATGTTTCCAGTTGCACTTGCATTAAACCCGTACAAATTGCTTGAGCGACGAAGTCGTGACGATAAATGCCACCATCTACGACCAAACCACTTGCTGCGATTGCTGCAAATTTACCAGTATTAGCCAGTAATTTAGCTTGTAGTGGAATTTCATAAGCGCCAGGAACTGAAATGACTTCAATATTGTCGGCATTATAACCACGCTCAACTAACGTGTCGCGAAACCCTTTAAGGCATTGTAAAACGATGTCTTCATGCCATGACCCATGAATGAAGGCGATTTTTTGTGTTGCAGGATTAAAATTGTTCATGTTCTATGCTCTGATTCAAAATACGACTAAATGAGTTCTATTAATAATAGAAACCCTCAAAAGAATCAGGGTGAACGAATAGCTTGTTAATCATCAGGCACGCAAAACTATTGCGATAACACTGAATAAACACCCAAACTAACCATTCTCTCTCATCCGGACTATAACCGTCGGCTTTGGAATTACACCAAATCTGCTGACCTTTGAATATTAAATAAAGCGATTCAAAGCGCTCGCGGGCTTAGATTAGATCTTTACCGCCGGTGGGGAATTACACCCCGCCCCGAGAACTGTGCTTAAAAAGCGGCGCAATATTACCTAAATTAAGGCGTAACTTCCAGCTAACTACTTGAAATGATAGGTTTTCATTTCCCCTCACCATGAATTTGGGTTAGCTGTATCAATTGCATAGTTAAACATAGCCTAAAAATTAGCCAGGGGTCAGATCCATTTTTTTGATAAGTTAGATAAAACCAAAGGTTATTAAAAAATGGATCTGACCCTCGGCTGTTGCTCGGTTGTTGTTGTGATCGTTTTAAAACATTAAATGGATCCGACCCCAGGCTGGTTTGTTTGTATTAATAAACAAACTGGTGAAAAGCTTTGGGGCACTAAGCTAAAGCGCTCAACCATCACTAATGTGTATTATGAGGATGCAAATATTTATGCATATTCTGGTGTCATTTATTTTGTTTAAATGCACAAGATGGGCAGATTATTTGGGCCAACACATTAAAAGGTATGGGGTATAGCACCAGCATTATTGCAAGTGGCCAACAAAATGATTTGGTGATCGCAAATCAGGTAGCTGCACAGCAAGCGGCAATGGCTGCAACAACTGTGACCAACAACGATGACAGTAACTACAAATAATTCAAATAGTTAATACTTTTTATATTGTGAATGAAAAATAGTCAGTAATTTACATTCCATGCAACAAAATCGCTCTTTTTTGTAAATAATATGAAAAGGAGCTTAATGAAAAAAAACGTTATATTAACTTATTTTGTGATTTCCTTATTTGATGCACAATTGTTGCAATATTTTGTCTCATAATCACTTTATCGATTTAATAAGTCGAACTTAAATTACATCAATGAGGCAAAAGCTATGAATAAATCACTATTAAAAACTACATTAAAAACAACTTTAGGTCTTACTTTAACAGTGGCTGTGTTATCAAGTGCGATGATCGCGCATGCAAAATTCGATAGACTGGATGACCTAAATCTAACTGAAACCCAAATTGAACAATTAAAAGAATATCGCGAAACTAAAAAAGAAATGCGCCAAGCGCAAAAAGAATCGCAAATCGCTGAAGATAAAGCAGCTTTAGAAGCGTTTTTAACCCCAGAACAAGCCGATGCAATTTTAAATAAAATGGACAAACACCATGGCAAAAACAACGGCAAACATAAAAAAAATGGCAAGGGTAATAATATTTTAAAAATGGCGAACCAATTAGAGTTAACAGAAAATCAAGTGGCTCAAATTAAAGCAATTTACCAAGCAAAAAAAGTTGAAAAAATAGAAAGCTCCGAAAAACCAAGCAAAGAAGAAATGAAAGCAAAACATACAGAAATTCACTCTCAAATTGAAGCAGTATTAACCAGTGAACAGGTTGAAAAATTAAAAGCGATGCAGCAATCGCATCAATCCAACAAAGAAAGAAAAATACAATCTCAAGGTGAGTAATCATCATTAAACTACTTCCCCCTTCAAGGCCTGATTATTCAGGCCTTTTTTGTTTGTTTGAAACACTTTTGATTTTCATCTAAATGATGGATTTGATCGTAAACAACTCAATTAGAGGTAATGTTTATGAATATTTTAATCACCGGTGGCACAGGGTTTATTGGAACAAAATTGTGTGAACGTTTATTGCAAGATAAACATCAACTTGTTGTGTTAACCAGAAAAACGCAATCTGATTTTTTCAAAACAACCGATGTCAGAGCAATATCAAGCATCAATGAATTAACACCAGAAGATACTTTTGATGCTGTCATTAATTTAGCTGGTGAGCCGATTGCAGATAAACGATGGACTCACACAAGAAAAAATATAATTCTTCAAAGTCGCATTCAAACCACTCAAGCGCTCATTGATTTTTTTAAAACAATGACAATCAAACCTAAGTTGTTTATCAGTGGCTCTGCAATTGGCTTTTATGGCATGGGTGTAAGCGATGCCACCATTACAGAACAAGATATTGGTGATCATAGTTTTTCAAGTCAACTTTGCCAACAATGGGAGCAACAAGCGTGGCAGGCCGATCAATTGGGTATTCGTACCTGTCTAATACGTACCGGCATTGTATTAGATAAAAATGGAGGCGCTTTAAATAAAATGCTACCGCCATTTAAATTAGGGGTGGGAGGAAAAATAGGCAGTGGAAAACAATGGATGTCATGGATTCACAGAGAGGATTTGGTCGGCATTATTTTGCATTGTATCGAAAACCAAACATTAAACGCAGCGATTAACGGATGCGCACCCAACCCTGTGACAAATAACGAGTTTACAAAAACATTGGGTAAAGTTTTAAATCGACCAACTATTTTTTCAATGCCATCATTTGCAATAAAGTTATTGATGGGAGAAATGGGAAATGAATTATTGTTAAATGGAAAAAAAATTGTTTCCACTAAACTTGAGAAACATGGTTATCAATTTAAATATGTCGAACTTGACGATGCGTTACAAAATTCTATATGAGTGTAAGGAATCTATTTAAGTTTATCCGTTAATTGTTTAAAGACATAGGTTCCTGTATCGGCTTGATATAGGATAATAAAATTATACTTGTCAGAATCATCATGCCCAGTTCCATTGACGAATCCTGTTATTTCAATTGCATTACTTCCTAAATAACGACATTCAATATTCTGCAATGTCAGTTCAGTATGATCATTATTTATTTCACTAATACTCAGTCCATGTAAAATTTCTAAACCCGCATCGCCCATTTTGATGCTGTCCAAAAATATCATGTCACCACCATAGGTGTAAGATTGAATCAGTCTTACTTCGCCTACTGTATTTTTTGTTGAAAATTGACCACAGGTCGTGATGCTTCTAATGGTTGCAAATAACGAGTTGTGGATTTCATCATATGCAATGACTCTACCTAATGCGTGACTATAAAATGCGCTGATTAGTAGTAAAAATAATAATGTTATTTTTTTCATATTTTATCCTTTGGACAGGCCAAGTTTGAATTGATCAAGTTTGAATTGTGTGTGTCATCAATTATATCGTTAGCCCAAAATATTCCACGCCCACCTAGCCCTAATAAAAACAGAAGTATTGTTAAACCTAATATGGGTTGAATCTTCGCTTTAAAACCATATTTGTATTGTTCAAACCAAGGGAAAAACAAAAATTGAACCACCAAAAAAACAGGAATCGCCCATGATGCATGTTTGAGCATCAAGAGGATTCTTTCTTTTTTTGTGTATAGTGGTGCGTATTCATCCATTCTGATTAATTCACTGCGGGAAGTAATTTGCGAATTTTTATGGGTAATTTTTTAACAATAAATGATCGAGTTGTTTGCCAAAATACAGATAACAGCAATAACATTGCCCCCATAAATAATCCTGTTAATGCAAAACTATATCCAACATCACCGTAATTTTTCAAAATGGTGGTTAATGCATAAAGCACATAAGCTAACGAAGAGACCATAAAAGCACGACGATCAATGGCAATGGATAATGTCGTCATTATTAAATATAAAATAACCACACCAAGCATATTTAACATGTTTTCATTTCCATCCATTACGCCCAAACTTGTAAAGGCAGGATGAATGAATAATGGCGCAGCAATTAAATGACACCAAAAAGCAACATCCGATTTATTGGTGATGCGCTTAGTGTCTGATGCATCCCAATACATGGCTAAAAAGAAAGTCGCAATACCGCAAATAGATAATATTGTCAGTATCCATTTTTCTTCATTTGGAAAAATACTTATAAAAATTGAAACGATTAATGCAATCAACGCAACTGTACCCGCTGCGATAGTAATGGGCACTTTAAAGCGTTTCCAATGAAAAAATGCTGCAATCATCGAGGCAGACGTGGCTAAAATAATAGAAAATAATGAAGGGTGCGAAAGGTCTGATGACATCGAAATAACAAATGAAAAGACCCCGCCTACAAAGGCAAATAGTAATAAGATAGCAGGTAGTGCCATTTTTCTTTTCAAAACAAAAATTTCAGCTAACCACCAAGATGTCGCCACAAATATAATTAATCCAAAAAAACCAGTAATAGGAATCAATACAAAAAGGGATGAAAATAAAAGTAAACAGCATGCGATCACGACAAATATGTCGTTGAATCCGCCAATCATATTGAAATTTTCTTCATCAGCAGAGATTGTATATTTTGAGTCGGATACCGTGTGGCGAAATTCATCTACAGCGGATGCGGTAAATATCCCTTTTTGTATTGCCTGATTTAAGTCTTCATCTGTATACATATTGATCCTTTAAGGTGAAATATTTGTGTATTGTTGATGGGAAAAGCCAAAATTTATATTCTAAAGTAATATGGCTAAATAAAATACTTGCCATTACAAAGTTTAATATTTAAACCGATGCCTTCTTCAGGTTAATGTAATTCTCAAAAAGTCATGCGAAACAGGTTTGCTACTTGTCAGGTTTTGGTTTTGGTTTTGGTTTTTGGGCTAGGGATAGGGCTGGGTTTAGTTCTGGAATTGTTTGATTCAAAAAAGAACAAACCCCGCGCACTTTAAATTAGTATTGAAATACCTTTAAATTATGCTAATTTAACTACTCAACTTTCTAACAATAATTAGTGACCATCATGAAAATGAAAACCTCAATTATGATCGATGCGCCAATAGATGTGATTTGGCAAAAAATAACAGACATTGAACATTGTGCTGACACCATTACAGGTATTATGAATGTTGAAGTGTTAGAGCGTCCAGAATCAGGCTTAGTGGGTTTTAAGTGGCGCGAAACCCGTAAAATGTTTGGTAAAGAAGCAGATGAAACTATGTGGATTACTCATAGCGAAGAAAATCACTTTTATCAAACTCGGGCAGAAAACTCAGGCGCGGTTTATATCAGTGTCATGAAAGTTCAAAAGAAAGGCACATTAGTTGAATTGTCAATGGAGTTTTCAGGCGAAGCGCAGACATTCATAGCAAAAATATTATCGTTTATTTTTACGCCATTGATGAAAAAGAGTATGGTCAAACTCATACAGCAAGATTTAGAAGATATTAAGCGAAGTGTCGAGTCACGGTAAACATAAAAGTAAAGTAATGTTTGAAATTCTAGAGTGAGTAACATCGTAGTTTTTTCACTCTAGATTTTATTTTTTAATTAACTTTTAACACCAAACTCATTGATGTTTAGGGAAAAGTCTTTATTGTCGCTTGCCACTAACCCAACGCCTTGGGCGTATTTATATCGAATGTCGCTGATGATGACATTTGAATCAATCAAATTAACAATATAATCGCTTTCTGCTAGGTCCATAATTGTGGTGCGCAGTTCAGGCTTTCTAACAAATTCAGTTTTTTTATCATCGTAAATAAATACATAGCCCTCAATACGACACAACGCATCTTTTGCTGCTGTTACCGTTCCAATAAAATGTCGACGCATTGATTTTTCATATAAAGATCGATACATCACATGTACTTTTTCACCCACTTCAATGATCATGTAATTCTCCAAAAATAATAAAAGATTGTTATAAAATAATATAAAAATGTGAATTGAGTCTAACATGGAGAATTTCAATATTAATAGTTATTTTATTCAAAATGCGAGATTAGTTTTATTGTTTAAAATGGTGTCATATTTTCCGTGTTTAAAATAATGTCTTATCTTCCTGTTTAAAATTGATACCGACTAACTCCTTCAGGCTGACACAGAAATTTAAAACCAGTTTATTGTGAGTACCCAAATCAAATCAAAACAAACCGCCGACATAAATAACTCGATTATTTGTAGAAATTTTATGTGTCCACTTAATATGATTCTGAAAATTATTTAAGGAATCTCTGATTTAGAAAGTCCCGTATCTTGGTATGGATGCCAAAGATTAGAGTAATGCATGAGCAATTGCCGGGGCGAGCCATTTAGGCACAAATTGCTTTGTTGTTGGCAAGGATGCCAGTACTTAGGTTTTGCAAGAGCATAAAACCTGTCATTGCCTCGAAAAGGACTCGTCATTTAGCTTCGACGATCGCCGTGCACTTTGCGTCTAAATGACTCGCTGAAAAAATCTTTCTATTTCAGAGGTCCTTAATAACGAAGTATATTTTTTTAGGAATCTATGAAATAGAAATAGAAGTATTCATATAAACATCAACACTTACGTTACAAATAATAGAAGCCAGTCATCCATAAAAAAATTTATTTACATATATTTAAGGAATACAAACCCAAATATGTACTCAGACAAATATCAGTGGATATGATTTTTTTAATTAGTGTTAATAGAAATTTATTGTAAAAAAACACTATTATATAAGATTTATTACAAATTGTAGCAAATTGAAAAATTTGTTTTGTTATGTAGATTCTTTGTTAAATAACACGAGGTTTGTTAGATTAAAAAACTAACACGCAGAGGGTAAATAGTTATATTTTTCAATATATTAAGTATTTTTTTTCATTATATTATAATTATTTGAGAATTAAGGCGCATAAATTTTAATGATAGTTACTAATGAAATTCGATCGAGGTGATAACATTACTTTTAAAATAAAACTATAAATTAAAAAATATTTTTTAATTAAATTTTATTATTAGCAGACGTTGATTATTTTAGAGGTTGAAATGAAAATTAAAAACACTTTACCCAATTGCATTAGCAGTGTTGGAAAGTTTGTAAAATCGAGCATTAAAGATAACATCTCATTATTGATGATAATAACAAGTGTGGCTTTGGTGTCATGTCAATCGGACGATACTCAGCCTAATGGTATAGAAAATAACAACGTTAATTCGACCATTACCCAAAGCGACATATTAACTCAAACTGATTCTCAAGTAGATACTAGCAATGAGCAATCAAATATTGACACCAATAGTTTAACTTCAACCCAAACAACAATGCCTGTGGATACACAAACACAAACTGTCGCCACGGCTACAGACGACAATACTCAAACCAATACTAGTATTGAGACAAAAACAAACACGACTACAAACACTTCTGAAAATACAGCAACGAACACTCAAACAAATACAGACTCTACAACCGGTACTGACACTCAAACAGATACTTCAAACAACACAAACACAATGACCGATTCTGGTACTCAAACTGAAACTGAGACCCAATCAGAATTAATGATTCCTGAAGGTTATGCATTTATCGCTAATGAAGGCGATATGATCGAAGTCGATACGTCTAATTACAGTACGGTTAATCTAGCGTATGGCGCTTCTGACCAATTTGTTTTTCTTTTAGATCAAAATGAAAATGTTGG
Organism: Marinicellulosiphila megalodicopiae; assembly: GCF_045862395.1. Lineage (NCBI taxonomy): Bacteria > Pseudomonadati > Pseudomonadota > Gammaproteobacteria > Oceanospirillales > Marinicellulosiphila > Marinicellulosiphila megalodicopiae. The sequence goes on along the minus strand of NZ_AP023087.1, from coordinate 112,485 downwards.
ATGTTCTAATGCGTCTTTTGGATCAGATCCAATTAAGGGTGTTGTTAAAGCCTGTTATATACAAGTGATTGAATCCGATTTTGATTTAATGGAGGCACAAGCGTTATTTAAATCTAAAAATTGTACAAATTGTCATAGCGACGGGGCTCAATATACGAATTTAGCTTCTTTAATTGAAAACAATACCTTAATTTCAACGATTGAAACGTCAATGCCTACTGCTAATCCAAGCTTATGTGTTACAGATTGTGCAAAAACACTTGCTCAATATATTGAGCAGACATTTTATAATGTCGCGCCACCAATCGATCATGTTATTGATGTACCTGCAAATAAAATTGAAGCGGAAAGCTACATTAATGCCTTTGATACAACCGCTGAAAATTTAGGTAACTGTGGCCCTTCTGATCAAGCAGTCGACCAAGTGATTATTAATAACTCCAATGGCAGCGAATGCGCCATTGGTTACACTCAAAAAGATGAGTGGTTAGAATTTAAAATTCAATCAAAAACAAGTGGCAACTTCCAACTGGAGCTAAAACTTGCTTCAGCAAATGAAAACAAAAACCTAGCGATTGAAATTGATGGCAATCTTCAATCTACAGTCAGCGCCCCATCAAATGGTTGGACAGCCTATAGTACGGTGATAAGTGGTCCAATTGCATTAACCAGAAATAAAGTACATACATTGCGTTTATTGTTTGTAGAAGGTGGATTGAACATTGATCTATTTAATATCCAGCCTTATGAAGTTCCTACTGTTGAAGAACCAGCGTTACCAGCAGGGTTTAAAGTTTGGAGTGATCCTGAAACTTGGGGCGGTAATGTACCTGCAAATGGCAGCTCAGTGACCATTACTAAAAATATGAAAGTCATGTTAGACCAAAACATTACCCTTAAATCATTACAAATTAATGGTGAGTTACGTTGTGCAGAGCAAAACTTAAATATCACTGCTGATTCGATTATGGTACATGGTGAATTTACTTGTGGTACTGAATTAAAGCCATTTACAAACAAACTAAACATCACCTTAACGGGCGCTAAACCTGCCAATGTAGCAAAAGATGGCTCGGGTATGGGTACCAAGTTAATTGGTGTCATGATGGGTGGTGTGTTGAATTTGCATGGACAAGAAAGAACCAGCTGGATTCATTTAGATGAAACGGCTGCAAAAGACGCGCAACAAATAGTATTAAGTGAAACAACTGATTGGAGAGCAGGTGACCAGTTAGTGATTACATCAACTTCTCAAGACTATAAACAAGCAGAAACCGTTACTATTGAAAAAATAGACGGCCTAATTGTGGATTTAAAAGCCCCTTTAAAATATAAGCATTTTGGTGAAATTCAATCTTACTTTAATGACACACGCGGATGGGACGTGAACACTCGCGCTGAGGTTGGTTTGTTGACTCGAAATATTAAAATCAGAGGTGATATTCAGTCAAATGATGACAAATATGGTGGTCATGTGATGGTGATGATCAATTCACAAGCTTATCTTTCTGGGGTTGAAATGGATCGAATGGGCCAGTATGGCTTAAAAGGTCGTTATCCATTCCATTGGCACATGGTGCAAGATGCTACTGGACAGTTTATAAAAAATAGCGTGATTAAAAACAGTTATAACCGTTGTATCACCGTACATGGTACTCACAACACTGTTGTATCAGATAACGTATGTTACAAACATGTCGGTCACGGTATTTTCTTAGAAGACGGCATTGAGCAAGGCAATACGTTTGATCATAACTTAGTGTTATGGGCAACCAGACCTCCTGAGGCAGATGCGTTAATTCCTAGTGATTTTGAAAAAGGGCCAGCGTCACAAGGTCCGGCTTCTTTTTGGATTTCAAATGGTAACAATACCTTCACTAATAATGCAGCAGCGGGATCAGATGGCCTTGGTTATTGGTATGACACAGAAGATAAAGTAACTGGGGATAGTGCTGCATTAGCTGAAGCTAAAAATTATAATCCAAGAAAATCTGATTTTGCTAAATTTAAAGATAATACCGTGCATTCATCGGGTATGGCTTTGTCAATTTGTAGCAGAAGTGAAGGTCGCCCTGGTTATGAGCCAACCAATGTTAATGGTGCATTAATTGAAAACCTAACGGTTTATTTTGGTGGCATAGGCGCAATTTGGCCTTGTAACAGATACCACCGTTTTAAAAATATCAAGGTCTTAGACACTGGGTATTCAACGGGTATTAATTCTAAACGAGCGGCGTTTGTATCTGCCTTCCCAGCCTTTATTGATGATTCATTATTTGTTTCAAACTCTAAATTAGCGGGCAGTAAACCTGTTACTCGCGCAGCATTTGGTATTTATGATTTTGGTACTCGAATCACTAACACACACTTAGTGAATTACTCACAAGACAATGCGGACAGCCCAATGTTTGTACGAGTAGGTGGTGGTGTAACATTTATGTATCAAGGGGTGACTAATCTTACTCGTGATAACTCAGATTTGATGCTGTCAGTGGGTAATGAAAACTCTAGCAATGTGGCTACCTCAGCAAATGTTATTCGAGATTATGATGGCAGCATAAGCGGTAAGCCTGGTCGCTGGTCCATTACTCCTAAATCACCATTAATGATTGATGACAGCTGTGTGGCAAGTAAAGCGTCAAAAGATGATGGGGTATTATGTCCTTATTATTACGGCCAGCTATTAATTAGAACGAGTGATATCAATAAATTACCGGGTATTGCTACGACACGTTCTGACTTAGCGGGTGTCACAAAAAATACATTAATGCATGTCGCTCGTAAATTTTACAAAGTTTATATTCCGTTAAATAAAACCGATTATCATTTGGAATTAGATTTTGAAAATGAATTTACAACAGGCGCATTAAAATCATTAACCACGCTTCCATTATCCATGGAGTATGGTTATGAGGTTGGCGATACCGCGATGATTGCATTGAAGAACTTAAAACCAACCGCCAAAATTACTAAAACGGGTTGGGTGCAAGTTAATTCATTAAATGCACTGAAAAATCATGCTGGCCAAGCTTGGTTTAAATCAGGTAATGTTATGCATATCAAATTTAAAACAACTTCAAACTCTGTCCAGTTAGGTGTTAATGATAGAGTCGATATCCTTTTTTAATAAATAACCTCTATTCATTAAATCAAAGCCTGCTCATTAGCGGGCTTTTTTTTGATTTACAGATACGTTGCACTTTCCTAAAGAAAAGCTGTTAGGTCTAGAATCTTGACAAAAAAATACTGCATTAGGCTGATATTATTAAATTAATATCGGCCTTTTTATGGCTTGAATTTTAAAATGGAAATAGAGTGTTGCCTGAGAGTCATTGCAGTATGTGAATTAAATTTAAACAGAATTAAAAAGGAATTAAAAAGTAAGAATTAAAAAGGAAGAATTAAAAAGAAAGAATTAAAAAGGACAGGCTAAAGAATTAAAAAGAGAGCAATTAAAAAGTATCAATTAAAAAGGACAGGCTAAATAAAATAATTTGACAACCCTCACAATCGATCTATCATTTTATAAATATGGAACTTGAACTTAAAAGAAGAACTTAAAAGTAACTTAAAAGGACAGGCTAATTAAAATAATTTGACAACTCTCACAATCGATCTATCATTTTATAAATATAAAGACAACATAATTCAAATGGATTGAATTTGTTGTCATTTGATTAATCAATTAGGAATCAACATGACAAAAGCGAGAAAACGCCTAGTAAATTATACTGCTACTACAAAATACTTAATTACCTGCCGTTGCGTGCGTCGCGCATTTCTGTGCGGTAAAGATGAGTATACCAACCAAGATTTTGAGCATCGCCGTGCATGGGTTGAAGATATTTTATTAAAACTGCCCAGCATATTTGCAATTGATATCGCCTCATATGCAATCATGAATAACCATTATCATTTGGTGATTAGCGTGAACGTTAAACAGGCTGAGTCTTGGTCTGCTGCCGAGGTAATCAAGCGCTGGCATCAATTGTATACGGGTACGATGATCTCTAGAGCGTTTTTAGATGGCTCTAAACTCAACCCACAAGAACGTATTTTGCTAGCCGAAACCGTTGAAATTTGGCGTAATCGATTGATTAATATTGGTTGGTTTATGAAAAATATTAATGAGCCGATTTCTAGACTCTCAAATATTGAAGATAACTGCACAGGCAAATTTTGGGAGGGTCGATATAAATCAAAAGCGATTTTAGACGATGAAGGATTATTAGCCGCCATGGTTTATGTAGATTTAAATCCTGTGCGCGCTCAAATGACTAAAACACCTGAAGAATCTGAATATACATCAATCAAAAAAAGAAGTGAGTGCTTTAAAAAATCAAACCATTCTAATCTAGTAAAAGATCAACCGAATGATTTATTACCTCTTTCAAAACACTGTAAAACCCACATTCAAATTTCAACTAAGGCGTATTTAGAATTAGTAGACTGGACAGGAAAACAATGTGCAGAAAGTAAAAAAGGAAAAATCGATAGTGAATTACCCGACATATTAACTCGACTCGATTTGTCCGAAACGTTGTTTTTAAATGCGTCACTGAATATCAACAATAGCTTTGCTAACTTAATTGGCAAAGCATCCAGTATCGATCAGCATTTTTCTAAATTTGGACTCAAGCGAGCTTGTGGCTGGGTGAAATCATTAAGTGTTCTTGGGCTTTAGCTTCCTTTTTTATTATTCATACATATTTTATTAGCTTTTATTCGAATCAATAAATTTTGATTGAATTCCCTGCGCCTTCGATTTGAGCAATGCTCGATAATTGTAGCAATTCCCTCTGTGTGATCTCTTTTTTAACAGATTAATTTGTTAAGGCATCATATTTTCTAAAATATGTGCCTTATTTATTTTTAGATGTCATTGGTTTTTATTTAGTTGCCTGTCCTTGTTGTTGTTTAGATGTCATTGGTTTTTATTTAGTTGCCTGTCCTTGTTGTTGGTTTTTAACTCGACTCGATTTGTCCGAAACGTTGTTTTTAAATGCGTCACTGAATATCAACAATAGCTTTGCTAACTTAATTGGCAAAGCATCCAGTATCGATCAGCATTTTTCTAAATTTGGACTTAAGCGAGCTTGTGGCTGGGTGAAATCATTAAGTGTTCTTGGGCTTTAGCTTCCTTTTTTATTATTCATACATATTTTATTAGCTTTTATTCGAATCAATAAATTTTGATTGAATTCCCTGCGCCTTCGATTTGAGCAATGCTCGATAATTGTAGCAATTCCCTCTGTGTGATCTCTTTTTTAACAGATTAATTTGTTAAGGCATCATATTTTCTAAAATATGTGCCTTATTTATTTTTAGATGTCATTGATTTTTATTTAGTTGCCTGTCCTTGTTGTTGGGAAACGCGTCTTGGGAATTGATGATTCCGTCATTGTCGTCATCCTTATCAGCGGAATCCGTACCACAGGATGAAAACGTACCGACCACAATAATCGCTGCCATTAGGCTGGTGGTTTTGAATCGTTGTTTGAATGAAGATTTGTGAGTTGATGGTAAAATCAATGACATGTTGGATTCCTTTGATGGAGCAGTTCGGTTTGGTTTTTAATAGGTTTGTTTGGTGTTAATAGAGGCAGACAATAACAAAAAGCGACAAGGATTTCAGTTTGTTTTTTTATTGGATGTGATCATTGGGTTAGTTTTTTTCGAATGAATCCGGAACTTACGGTTGAGGTTTGTTTTTTCGGAATAAATCCCGAACTTACAGGGTCTAGATTTATTGTGAGGTTTTTACAAATTTGGTTTTTTGAATGACTTGGATTGTTTTTTCCGAATAAATCCGGAACCTACAGGTGTTTATTGGAACGATGCATGCTCGAGGCACAATTCTAATTGGGCACATCCCTGTGACGATGAATCCGAAACCTACAATTACGATTTTATTCAACGAAGGTTTACAAATTTTCTGGCATTTGAATTAAATCACATATTCAAATAATAATACTTCTTCACCTTCATCATCCGCTGAACCCATCAACGAAAATCCTTGATCTAAATAAAATTGTTTTAAAAATGAATTTGCACTAACACAATCAAGGCGAACGACAGGTATTTTATTTTGTTTAGCCATATCAAATATGGTTCTGATAATTTTGGGACCTAAATTCATTTTTTTATATTTTTGATCTACCGCTAATTTATGCACATAATATGCATTGCGTTTATTGTGATTCCATACTGGTTCACTTTGGGTTTTTATTTCAAAAATAGCAGCCATTTTGTCTTCTATTTCAACAATATAAAACTGCCCATCCTCAATGGATTGTTTTAATTCTTGTCGTTTTGACAATAACCAATCCATTGGCCATTGTTGTGGGCATATATCTTTTAACCAATTTGCAGTGCATATCAGTAATTCAAATATTTTTTCAACATCCTGTTGTGTTGACTGTCTAATATCCATTCACTTCACCTGTTAAATCGCACCTGTTAAATCGCACCCGTTAAATTGCACCTGTTAAATTGTGCTGCCTTTTAAATAATGTGTGATACTGCGTGAACTAATTGCTAATACTATAATAGGCACAATCACAGAAAGTGAACCAAAGAAATAAGTAGGGAAGCCATTTGATCCGATATGCAATAGTGGTTTTTTATCTGTTTCACTGATAATAAATACACTTAGATCAATATAGTTCCAAAAAAAAGTAAACTGAATTATCGCAACAATTGAAATTGCAGGGGACAATAATGGCAGCATGATTTTATAAAATACCTGCCACTCATTTGCGCCATCTAATCTCGCTGCTTCTATGATTTCCTTTATAAATAAAGATTCAATATATTGTTTAATGACTAAGACACCTAAAGGAGGGACAACAAAAGGTATCCACAATGCTAAATGATTATTAAGTAGATGAAGCTGTTTAATGGTAATAAAAAACGGCATCACTTTAACAAATTCGGGGATCATCAACACCACTAATAAAATCGTTAATATGACGTATTTTATTTTGTAAGAATACATCACCAATGCATAGGCTGTCATGGCGCAAAACAAACAGCTAAATAATACACCTAAACTAGCAATTTTAATGCTCACCCATAAATTATCAAAAAATATTTCTGAATAAAATATCTGCGATATTAATCCATTAAAGCCATAATCGGACTGCCAAGGTGAACGTGGCATATCGTAAATATAAAAAGATTGAACAAAATGGCTGATAAACGGTTTAGTTAATGAAATGCAAATCAATAACAAAATACATGTAACAATAATTTTAACTAAATGATCTTTAATATTAGGCTGCATTTTCTTTTCTCATTTTATATTTATTAATCAGCTTAGATCCGATCATTCCTATTGCGATAAACAACAATATAATCACTACGAACACCCATGTTAATGCCGAAACCGATCCAACGTCACGAAATTCAAAATATAAGGATTGTAATAAATCTGAAAATGTTTCCATAGGTAATGCATTTGATTCAACTTCTAATTGACGACTTAGCCACAATTGCACATGGGACGCTTGCGATATAAAAATCAACGACAACACAACCATCATGCCAAACATTTTTCTGATCATTGGGAATTCAATTTTGAAAAACACCTGTCTATTATTTGCGCCTTCTAATTTTGCCGATTCAATAATTGATGGATGAATACTATTTAATGACATGTAATATATTAATGTAAAGAATCCGCTGTATTTTATAACAGTACAAAAAAACAAAAATATTACCCCCATCCATAATGGTGTTCCCCCTCTGCGTTCTTGACCCAACCAAGTTTGTGTTTCAGGGACGTTAAACTGATTAAACAAACCCACAATCCATCCGTCTTGGTCTGTAAATGGTCGACTAAAAATACTGGCTAAACTTGCCTCGCCGATCATATAAGGAATAAACAACAGCATTAAAAATACACCATGAAAACGAAAATACGACGCCATGATGCTTTTAGCTAACAACAAACTGATACTATGAATTAAAAATAAGCTTGTAGGTACATACCATAAAAAATGATAAAAAATGGCTTTAATATTAGGTTCTAATAATAAATTTTGATAATTTTTAAAAAATACAAATTCCATATTTTCTAAAGTGAAGGTTTTTGAATCATCCCAATGATAAAAGGAAGTAAATAAACTCACTGCATAGGGATATAAATTAAAACAGACAAACACCAATATAAACGGCATTAAAAAACCGGTGCTTGCAAATTTATAAGATTGAGCGGTCATTGCTTTTTTCATGAGTTCAACCTTATCGTTTAATGGGGGAGCAATATTCAATTTCTTCTGGCACTGCGGTTCTCCAAGAAGCTATTTGTTGTAAGTTATCTAAGCCGAAACCAAATTTTAAAAATGGATCGTAATCAAGCACACCCACGCTGTGTTTGAAATCACAGGGCAATCTTGGCCAACTGAATCCTAACTGGCCCAATTTAGAATCATGCTCACCATACAGCACACTTATAAGACCAGCTGAGTGAGTACCCGGTCTTCCTGCAAAAATTATTGCATTTGCGCTGTCCATTATTTCAGGCATATACATCGGTGAGTGTCCGAATATAATCACTGTTATTTTTGAATCCAGCTTTTCTAATAATTTGAAGGCATTTAATTGATTACGATAAAATTCGCTAAAGTCCAATGTCGACTCTGTTGATGTGCCATCTAAAACAGGATCTTGACTGATCACAAATACAATTTGTTGATAATATCTTAATGCTTTATTAATGCGTTTTTCATAATCTTTTTGATAATCAATAATATCTTGCTCATCGTCTGAATCTAATTCAATTAACTCGCCATAAATCCCTAATTTATCTTTTTTAGGAATCATTTTTCCATCTTCGCGTTTATTAAATTGCTCTAAGGCTTTTTGTGTAATGCCTTGACTGTCTATAAATTCAAATGGCACATGATCAAATAATTTATCACTGGATTCAAAGCTCTCAACTAAAGTACTGCCTTGTTTGATTGAACGATTATTTAAATTCCGTAAGCTTCCATTTGCCCACACGCCAATTTGATGAGTTAATTCATCGGCACCTAAACCCGTGAGCAATACTTTGTATTTGTTATTTAATGGTAATGTGTTTGCTTGATTTTTAATTAATACCGAAGATTCAATCACCGTTTTATTTACTAAATCTAGTAATTCAGTGTCATCTATTTTAATTGATTCTGCGCGCTCACTTGGAGACTGATAATTAAATAAACCCAATTTATGTTTTACACGTAATATTCGTAATACTGCATCATCAATTCGACTTTGTTTAATGCTTCCGTTTTTTACTGCGCTTGCTGTATTTTGAATAAACTTTTCACTTGCGTGATATTTTGTTGAACCAAAAGAAGAAGGGCCTGCGCTAATGGCCACATCTGAATCAAAATAAAACATATCGACTCCGGCATTAATTGCCGATGCACAATTAGCCAATCGACACCCAGAATTTTGTGCTGTTGCATTCAAAGATGTAGTGACAATCCCTGTAAATCCCATTGTTTGTTTTAAAATAGTTTGCACATAATAACGATGATTTAACATATTTTTAGAATTGATTTGCCCGTTTGATAATTCTACAGACAGTACACCCTGTTCTATTGCCCCTATATGCCCCTGCGCATATCGATTTAATATTACGGATTCATCTTCAAAAATATTACCACGTAAAAAACTTGCTGAGCCTAGCGCTAAATATCCACGCGAGCTTGTCATAATATCGTTGTAAGTGTGGTTTTTAGGTTGCACTGCTTGCACATAAGCGCTGGCTAATTTTTTATTTAATGCAGGATCTTCTGAAAAACTTTGTGATATTTGGGCAATACGCTTGTCATGTATAGGACTATCAAATCCTTCAACTAACCAATTAAAACCCGTTTGTGTTGCTTGTTTTGCTTGTAAGGAGGCAACTTGCTCTACTAGTTGAGGGTTTCTTGTTTGTCCTAAATTTAACCTTGGAGGAAAAATAGCTTGAGCTAAAGTAAATCCATTACCAGCTTGTAAATTTAGTTTTAAAAATGGAGGAATGAATGGTCGCTGATTTATTTCGGCGGTTTCTTTTTGTGAATTCCACCATTTATCTAATCCTTTGTGCCAATCTCGTATGCGTTTTCCGCCTGTATCTTTTCTGCCCTGATCAAATACTAATCCAGAGTAGGGATACAGATTAAATTCATCACTTGATATGGAATCAGGTAACAAAATCATTTGGGCTATTTTTTCTTCTAGGGTTAATTGTTTTAAAATCGTTTGAATAAACGCTTCGGTGGTAGGATTGTTTTGTGGATAAATATTTTTAGGCCACTGACTTAAATAATTCGGATCAGTTTTTGCGTAAAAATCTTCAAAGGTATAAATGGTTTTTTGTTCATTTTTTGGTAAAACAAATGCCATCCAGAATGCAAGGCATAATAACAACACCCAAATTCCGATTAGACTTTTTTTAATCATTATTTGGATCGTCATTACTGCTTCCACTTATTTATAGCGATATATATTATAGAGATTTAAAATTTTTAGATGTGACTCGTGTGGATAAACTCAAAAAAGATCATAACGATTATTTTATAAAAAATAATCGTTATGAATGTTATAGGCTTCTTTTACATCAACCACATCCATACCTGCATCTATTGCAGCCATAAAACCAAATTCTGCATCTTCAAATACAATGCAATGTTTTGGATCAACATTAATTTTTTGTGCGCCTAATAAAAACGTATCGCCTTTAGGTTTGCCATTTACAACTTGGTCGCATCCAACTATCGCATCAAAGTACTCAAACAATCCTGTTTGTTTTAAAAAATTGTGCGCCTCTTGTGTCGATGCACCCGTACCCACAGCCATGGGTAATTTTTTATAATATTGTTTGATGATTTTTTCTAACGCGGTGGCTTTTACAAATTCGCTAAAGTGAGCATGAACGAATGTTTCTTTTTCACCCATCATTAAGTTGATTTCATTTTCACTTAATTTTACGTTGGACTGTTTTGCTGCAAGCTCAATGGTTTGTAAAGTGGGTACGCCTGCTAAGCCACGCATAAATTCACGACTCACAAAAATATTATGACGCTCTAATGTTTCTAGCCATGCTTTTTCATGCAACTGACCGGAATCCACAATGGTGCCATCCATATCAAAAATTAAACCTTGATATTGATCTAAATCCACCGCCTGTTTAAAAAACTGTGGCATTACAACAAGCCTCCAACGGATAAATTAATTTGACCAAAGCTAAACTGTTGAGTGATATCGGTTAACTCGTCTTCTGTCATTTTGACATTCCACAAATTTGCGTATCCCATTTTCATTTCGGATTGAACAAAAAAATGTTGGCCTAAAAATAAATTTGCCCCCACTTTTACATTCACCCCCGCACCTGCTAAATATAATCCATCAAAACTTTCTTGAGTGAATAATATTGCATTGGTTTTTGGCACCATCATGCCGGCACTTAAACCTACTAACCAATGCGCGGTAACGTTGCCGTCTTCAAGTGGCGTATATTCTCGGTATTCAGAATAATAACTGTGATCCACAAATAAATAATTGATCGCGTCTGATTTATCGAACATGATAAAATCATCAGTAAGTGTCACTGAATCTTTTTTATAACTGCCATTAAAAGCAGGGTCCACATTTGCAATGTCGCCAGATATTTTTACAGTTTGCCCATTGGCCAACACGTATCTTAATTGATCAACTCCCATACTCACGGCATAGTTTTCATCAAAAAAATATCCCACTGAAACATTATTTTTAAATACTTCGGCGTTATCTGCATCGATTCTACTTAATGTAAAATCATAATCTTCATTTTTAAAATCGTAACGAATATCACTGTATAACGCGCGATTAAATCCACCTAATGCAAACCATCGTTTTGACTGAGGCACGCTATCAGCAAGCGCCAAAACTGGCACCAAGCTGATTACACTCATGATAAAAAACTGCAATAGCTTAATCATTATCGGCCTCGATTATTTTCACGGCGGCGTGTGCGTTGATTGGTCATTTTACGCTTAGCACCTTCGTCAAATCCACGCATGATGGATTCCCAAGGTTTTTTTGGTAAATCTAAGCTTACTGCAATGCCATCAATGGTTTTACGATCTAATTCAATAAACGTACCTGCACGTAATGAAGAATCCATAAATACACTGCCGTAACGTACGCGTTTTAAACGTGATACTTTTACGCCCTGTGATTCCCATAAACGACGCACTTCTCGGTTACGCCCTTCCATGATCACAACGTGATACCACGTGTTTGCACCGGAGCCTGCAAATTCTTGAATGTCTGTGAATTTTGCAATGCCGTCTTCTAGTTCAACGCCTTCATGCATACGGTTAATCATGTCGATGTTGACATCACCCAAAACACGTACGGCATATTCACGCTCAATTTGAGTCGAAGGATGCATCATTTTGTTGGCTAATTCGCCATCGGTTGTAAATAATAACAAACCACTTGTGTTGATATCTAAACGACCAACCGCCACCCAGCGCTCGCCTGGAATTTTAGGCAGCTTATCAAACACGGTTTTACGACCCTCGGGATCTTCGCGTGTGCAAATTTCACCCTCTGGTTTGTTATAGGCAATCACTCGTCTAAACGCTAAATGTGGCGCTTTGATTTTACGACCATCTACTTCTAATTCTTGGCTTGGTTCGACTTTATCGCCTAGCTTGGCAACTAAACCGTCTACTTTTACACGGCCAGCTTCAATGTAAGTTTCCATTTGGCGACGGGATCCGACACCTAAACTTGCTAGTACTTTTTGTATTCTTTCACTCATTAAAATTCATCTTCGTCTTGTGGTTCTTCTAGGGACTGGGCTGCGATTAAAGCAGCTTGTTGTGCCAGTTTTTCTTCAATAATGCGCATTTGTTCTTCTTGAGATATTTCATCTTGTGCGCGCTGGAGTTGTTGATTTTCACTCAACGTCTGGCTTTCTGGTTCGTTAAATAATGCACTGGCAGACAACGAGTCATCAGTGGCTTGGTCTTCGTCTTGCTGTTCATCAGAGTCTTCAAGTTGCTTATCAAACGATTGAGCAATCTCTTCAAACCCTTCGGCTAATTTGGGTAACGGCTGATCGTATTGTACTGGGTTTTCATCATTAAATGATTTCACCAAGTCATCAAATCCGTCAGACATTTGTTTGGATTTTTCATAATCTGGATCATCTTCACTGACTGAGCCAGCTCGTTGTGCTGCAAAACTCACTTCAATGGTTTTGTTTACTTCATCTAATTGTTTTAAGTCGCCCGCCAATTGCTCGTCTAAATAAGTATCGGCTTCGCGTTCTTTGGTTTCGTCTTTTAGCTCGTTGACCAATTCATCTAATGAAGCTTCTTTATCTACATCGACCGATCCAGTATCTGGCAATGACATTTGCGGATTAATATCTTCAATGTTTTTAATTTCTGCCATGGTTGGCATTTGCGATAACGAGCTTAAACCAAAGTAATCTAAAAATTGTTTAGTGGTTGCAAACATGGCAGGCCGCCCGGGTACTTCACGATGCCCAACCACACGAATCCATTGACGCTCTAATAATGTTTTGATGATGTAACTTGAAACGGCCACACCGCGTACGTCTTCAATTTCGCCGCGCGTAATAGGTTGGCGATAGGCAATCAACGCAATGGTTTCTAACATTGCACGGGAATACTTTTGTGGTTTTTCACCAAATAAACGCGCGATCCACAATGCATCTTGCTGACGTGTTTGAAAACGATAACCCGCAGCGGTTTCTATTAACTCAATGCCTTGGTTTTCGTAGGACACTATGGACTCAGCTAATAAACATTTGATGTCTTTTTTGCTAGGGCGCTCTTGGTCTTCAAACAAACGCTGTAGCTCGCCAAGTGTTATGGTTTTGCCTGCAGCAAATACCATTCCTTCTAACATGCCTTTTAAGCGTGTTGGCTCAAATCCACCATAAGGTAGGCGACCTTTAATTTCAGCTAATTCTTCTGGGGCTTCTTCTTGAAAGTCGCTCTCGTTTTCCTCAGGAGTGTCGTAATCTTCAAGCATTTGCTCAAAGTCCCCTTCGGCTTCATTTAAACGAAGGGAGAATCCTGCGCCATCGTCTTTTTGCACATCTAAATCGTCTTGCGCTTTAGTGCGCAATGCTTCTTTTTCAACGTCTTCGATGGAAAGCTCGTCGCTTTGTGTTTCATTCATTTCACTTTGCGCGTCATCATTACGCTTGTGATCTGCTGTTTCGATTGATGTCTCATCGATAATTTCCGCCTCAGCGGATTCATTGTTTAGTTCTTCATTCATTCTCAGGCGCACCTTTCGCTTTTACATGAATTGGTCCAAATAATTCATTTTGAACCAAATCCACCAGTTGTTCTTTTGCTAACTCCATAATTGCCAAAAACGTCACTACCACACCTAAACGACCTTCAGACGCATCAAACAATGAAATATATGGAACAAACGCCTTACCCTTAAGGCGCTCTAATACTTGGCTCATTCGCTCGCGAGTAGACAGTGTTTCGTAAGCAACTTCATGCCCCACCTCCATTTCAGCGCGCTCTAAAATAAACTTAAATGCCCGCATGATCTCTTCCATTTCTATATCTGGATGCACCAAAGGTGCGTCAGATTCCACTTTAGAAGCGGTACGAATGAAAATATCACGCCCAGTACGTGGCATTTCTTCGATGTTTTGCGCGGCGGTTTTAAATTGTTCGTATTCTTGTAATCGACGAATTAACTCAGCCCGAGGATCTAATCCATCGTCTTCCTCTTCGCCCTCTTCGTTACGTGGCAATAAGATACGCGACTTAATTTCAGTCAACATGGCAGCCATTACCAAATATTCGCCAGCCAATTCTAAATTCACCGATTGCATTAACTCAACGTATGCCATGTATTGTTTGGTAATTTCAAACACATTAATTTGCAATACATCGATGTTTTGTTTTTTGATTAAATAAAGCAATAAATCCAGTGGGCCTTCAAAACTGTCTAAAAACACTTCAAGGCAATCTGGTGGAATAAACAAATCCAGCGGCAACTGAATCATTTCTTTACCCGCGACAATGGCAAATGGCATTTCGGACTGACGCGCCTGTGCATCCTGCTTTGCGTCACTTAAACGCAAGCCAGTTTTTAACTCCAGTTTAGTAATGTCTTGATCTGTCACCGACACTTCGTCAGAATCAGATTCAAGTTCAATTTCCATGTCGCTCATTGAATGCTCATTGCCGTTTAATTGTTTTGGGTAATTTTATAAGTGGTTGCTGCTGCAAACTGTCAATTAAAGGTTTGATCTAAGGATTGCTCAAATTATTAACAGCTGTGCAAAAAAAGGCCGATTATAACCGTTTTTAAGGGGGAATTGATACGCTATTTTGCAGAACAATGGGACTGAATTCAAAGTCTGAAGGGGCTTAAATTTGTTACCGTTTGTAAGTGAAGATCCTGGGGTCGGATCCAAAATGATCTAAATTTCTGCTCAGTTTTTTTATCCGCCAAATTTTCCTATCTTTTCCAATTGAAATTCTACTCAAACATCAAGATTTTAAACACCATTGAGCTTGCATAAAAAAACCCAAACTGGCGCACCATGTTTGGGTTTAATTGTATAAAATCTGTACTTATCACTATTCGCCGGCTTTTAACTCTGCAACCGTTAAGCTTTCTTCACGGGTTCTAATTTTAAGTTTATCTAGAGCGTCACCTAAGTCTGCAACGTTAAATCCGATGCTGAATTTGTTTTTAGGTAAAAACTTATGTTCCACCTTGAAACGACTAAGAAGCGCACCCATGCTGGTTTCAGATGCTAATTTACCCACGATATCGCCCTTTAAAATAAACGATTCGCCTGCTTCTTCGGTAGCGTCACCAGCACCTTTCACTTCGGTAACTCTAAAAAAAGTACTCACATTACGTGTACTTGTTACAACACAAATGATGCTGCCTTCTTTAAGATCGTTCCACGCAATGTTTTTTGCGTTTTTCAACTGTTTATCAGTAATATCAAAAATCACACCGCGCTCAGTTGGGTATAACTTTTTGTAATCTCTATCTTTGATGTTGCTAAGCAAAAACATATGAACTTCCTATATGCAAAATTTGGGCTGTAGAAAGTTAAACATTCCATACAACAATATTGAAAAAGGGAGATTATAACCTGTTAAGAAAAAATTTGTTTATTTGAATTGTTTTTGCCCTGACTTTGTATGGATTAAATAAACAAAGAGTCTAAAACCGCACAAAAGAATCACTTTTTTTGCGTTTTAAAATGAGGTTGCGTTAGCTGTATTTTGCAGTCGTTTTAAATCCTGCATCCGTACACAAATTAATCTTTTGGTTGACCTACAAAGTGGTGCTTTAAAAAACAGCAAAACAACACAAACGAAATTAATTAAAAAACATTTGCTGTAAACCCGCTATCCTTGCTTAAAACCCTGTACAATACTTGTCCATTTTTTCAGCTGCCTTTATCCAATATGCTTATTCAAAAAAAACACGTTAAAGCTTCTTTTAGTGCGGTCACTTACCACAGAGGTAAGAAGTATTATGATGAAGGTCGAGTATTTGATCTTACTTTGGATAAGTATCAAGATGGAAATGTGGTCAGCGGTACGGTCTTAGGTGGCGGTAATATGCGTTATTTCACCGAGGCTTGGATCAGCGAAGGTGAGTTTATAACAGATTGCGAATGCTCAGATTCCGATCAATGCAAACACGGGGCTGCGTTAATATTACAAGCATACGATAATGGTTTGTTTTTAGATCCCACTTCAAAAGACGTGATCGAGCCCGTTGTTAAAAAATCCAATATGCAATCGTGGTTTGAAAATGCCGAACAAAAAAATATCTTAACTAAATCAAGTGATACCCAGTCAATTCATGAAGACTTTTTGGTGTATGTGTTAAGCACTGGCATTAACGGCTTAGAAGTTGAGGTGAGAAAAACCAAGCGCAACAAACATGAGGGCATCAATAAAGGTGTCACCATTAATTTAAAGTCCATGACCAATGATGTGATCTATAACTGCATTGACGATTATGTGACCCAGCTAGATTGCGAAGTGTTTAACAACATGTCATTTAGTGCCCAAGATGTGAATAACTCATTTGAAATTTATAACGCTGCCAGAGCGCAGGTGTTAATCAAAATGGTTGCAACGGGTCGATGCTTTTGGCAAACCACGGACACCCCCCCTTTTAGCATTGAACCTATGAAGCAAAAATTTGAGTTCAAATGGACTGACAACGCCCCCTATACATTAGAAATTTTGGTGGATCAGCGCCCTGATTATGTATTATTACCTACCACACCAATGCATTATTTGAATGTGGCGAGCAATAAAATTGGTCAGATCTCGACCATGTTAACGCCTAAAATTATTGAACATTTAAATGATTTACCCCCACTAAGTGAAGATGATGCCAAGCAGTTTTCGATGTGGGTATTTGATCGAAACTTGCCCATTACTGTGCCTGTTGATTTAAATGTGGTTGAGTTTAATGGCGACTTTAAACCGCTTTTACACATCGATTTTGATGAAAAACTGAATCATTATTTTGCGAAATTCTATTATCAATACGATGAATTTGTGACGGATTATAATCAATACGAATCCATGAATCCGACTGTATTTAAAATAGACGAGCAATTGCATCGCTGGCATCGAGATTTAGGCAAAGAGCGTTCTGCGTTATTAATGTTACGCGAGTTAGGGTTGAATGATCCCATTTTGATTCATACTTCAAAAAATGAAAATAAATTCGTATCTGAAGATGTGTTCTTTTGGACGAAGTTTAAAGACGATGCCCAGGAAATTCTTGAAAGTGCGGGCTGGGAAGTTATATTAAATAATGTCTCATTGCCTGAAATTTATGAGATTGACCACGCGCAAGGTGATGTCAGTACAGAAGCGTCTGAATTTGATAACTGGTTTGAATTGGGTTTATCCGTCACTTTAAATGGTGAGAAAATCGATTTAGTGCCTTTGTTAATTGACGGGTTAGCCAACATTGAAGATTGGGAAAATTTACCCGATAAAATTTTGGTGCCAAACAAAGGAGACTTCTTAAAATTCAACAAAACGGACATCGAGCCGATTATTAGAATTTTAAATCAGCTGACAAACAAAGATGGGAAAATTGGGCGCTACCATGCGGATGTGTTAAATCATATTCCGTTTGTGAATACTTGGTCTGGCAGCAAAAAAATTCAGTCGTTAGCTAAAAAACTGAAAGATTTTTCAGGCATCACCGCAATAGACGCACCAAAAGGTCTTCAAGCTGAGCTGCGTGAATATCAGCAACAAGGGTTAAATTGGATTAACTTTTTACAAGAATATGGATTTGGTGGCATTTTAGCCGACGACATGGGATTAGGTAAAACCGTGCAAGCGTTGTCTATGATGCAGGTATTGTATAACGCAGACAAAATTACAGAGCCGATGATGGTGGTGTGCCCAACCAGTTTGATTGGTAACTGGCGTAATGAAGCGGCTAAGTTTGCACCAAATTTAAAAGTATTAGTTTTACACGGACCGCAACGCCATGATTTATTTGATCGAGTTGCCGATTATCATCTTGTGATTACAACCTATCCTTTGATTCATCGTGATATTGAAGTGCACATGCAGCGCAGATGGCTGTGGTTGGTGTTAGATGAAGCTCAGGTGATCAAAAACCCGAAAGCTAAAATGACTCAAGCGATAAAACAGCTTAAAGCGCATCATCGTATTTGCATGACTGGTACACCAATGGAAAACCATTTAGGTGAATTATGGTCGTTGTTTGATTTCTTAATGCCTGGATTTTTAAATAACAATAAACGCTTTAATGAGCTTTACAGAAAACCCATCGAGGAAGGCGATAAAACCGCACAAAATTGGTTAAACGAACGCATTAAACCGTTTTTATTGCGCCGGACCAAAGATGCCGTTGCCACAGAACTACCTAACAAAACGGAAATTATTCAATATTTAGATATGCCGTCAGACCAACGCAGGTTGTACGAAAGCATTCGTGTCACCATGGAAAAACGCGTGCGTCAGTTGCTTAAAGAAAAAGGCATCGCCAAAAGCCAAATTGAATTTTTAGATGCCTTATTAAAATTACGCCAAGCTTGCTGTCATCCGCAATTGGTGAAATTGCCCGATGCTGAAAAAGTGCAAAGCAGTGCAAAGTTAGAGTTTTTATTAGATACCCTGCCTGAAATGATTGCAGAAGGGCGCAAGATTTTAATCTTTTCGCAATTTGCGCAAATGCTAAAAATCATAGAATCGACCTTAACCGCTCACAATATTGAAACGACAAAATTAACAGGACAAACGCGCAAACGCGAAGAAGCCATTGAGCGTTTTACAAGTGGTGAAGTAGATGTGTTTTTGATTTCATTAAAAGCAGGAGGCGTGGGTTTAAACTTAACTCAGGCAGATACTGTGATTCACTTTGATCCATGGTGGAACCCAGCAGCTGAAAGCCAAGCAACCGATCGAGCGTATCGTATTGGGCAAGACAAACCGGTATTTGTGTATAAACTGGTGACGCAAAATAGTATTGAAGAACGCGTTTTAGAATTGCAAAAACAAAAACAACGCATGGCACAATCGGTTTATGATAATAAAAGTGGCGAAATGGAGTCGCTAAACGGCGATCAATTATTGTCGTTATTTGATATTAACCCTTCATAATTTCAGAAGAATTACATTAAGCGGTGGAGTTGCTCAAAATCGACTTTGCCATCTACTTTATTCAATAGTACATGATTGATTTTAGTTAACATGGTGCCGAACTCATCGTCTTTTTGTAACGCTTGAGAGAATATCGTTTGATTGGTTTCGATTGCTGTGGATAAAATTGATTCGATTTGATCTTCTTGCTCTAGCGTTATGCCAAGAAAAGGCAACAAACTTTCCATACTAACAGCCACATCTTCAAGGTTTTCTATGGATAGTTTCATAGTTTGCATGGAAGCTTCTTCGTTGAGTGACATCACTTTTTGCATACGTTGAGTAAGCATCATAATGGTTTCCATTTCTTGCTCTAGTGCAATTTCATTATCAAGAGCTATCACTCTTGCACTTAAACCTTGTAACAAAGAAAACACGTTATCTTTTATCATTCCGTATTTTGCTTCATCTTCAATCGGCATATTTTTAACTAAAATGGAGACATTTTCGTAATTCATGATGCTGCGCTGGCCAAAATCGTAATAACGGCCTCTGTCTTTCATTTGCGACAAAAGTTGACTCTCCATTTCTCTGGGCATGCCGTTTTCTTCCATATTACGTTCTTCAAATTTCCCTCGTATTTGCAAACTGCAATGCAAGTCATAATTTTTGAGAGAATTAAGCAAACATACGCCTAATTCATTTAAATCTTTGCATTGATTGCAATCCAACAAAAATTGAATATTAATACCTAAATCACTGGTGTTTGCCATGGCCATAAACGCCATTTTGTTCGCTTGAACAATTTGAGATTTCAATTGTTTATTGGCAATTTGGTCGAATATCAATCTAAAACAACGGGCTACAAATTCATCGGCTGTAATGTCTTTTTCAGGTAAATCATCCACGCCTTCTTGATAGGCTTTAATGCGTTCTTCTGTGTTGATATCAGGTACAAATAATACTGAAGGTGGCATGTCATCTTGTTGCTGATTAATTTTTGCAGCAAGCTCAATGCCTTGGATTGCATCTTTATGGCAAATTAAAATTAAATTGGTCAGTTCAAGGTTGCAGTCGTTAACTTCTGAGACATCTGGAAACTGTTTTAAGGCGAATTGCTCAGAGAACTCAAGCAAAAAAGGAAATAAACCTTCAGGGTCAAAAATTGCAATTTTATGTGAATGGGACACAACAATACCTCAAAAGAAAACGGACTACTTCTATAGGTTTAGATGAGTTTTTTACATTTTACCAATCCAATTTTATTTTTTACTAAACAATACCGAAACAAATGCAAATCAATTGAATTTTTGAAATTATGCAACATTAGAATGCAATCACATTTGCATTTTATAAGAATTCATTTTGGACACGGATTGTGTTAAATTTTTGCGGTTATTTTTTGATCATGCAGTAACATTTGCATGAATTCACAAACTGGAAGAGAGCAAAGAAAATGAAAAATTTTAAAAAAGCATCTTTAAGTGTCGCTATTGCGACTTTGATGGTGCAACCAATGCTGGCTGGCGCAACGCCAACATTGATTGAGAACGGGGATTTTGCAAACGGTTCGTTCGCATTATGGGAAACACCGGCCTGGTGGGAAAGCGATGGATCTGGTACTAACGTTGTTGACGATCAAGGTCGTTTTTGTACAACAACTACTGAGGAAGGTGTTCATCCTTGGTCAGCTCAATTACGTCAATCTGGGCGTACTTTTGTTGAAGGTGAAACTTATAAAGTAAGTTTTAATGCTTGGACGTCAAACACAGCTGACGTAACTATCAACTTTGGTGCTAACGATGAAGCAGTTGGCGCAGCTATTTTTAATGAATATGCCATTTCAATTACATCTGAGCTAACTGATCCAACGGGCATGTTATTTGAAATGGATTATGTAGCAGAAGCATCAACTGATGTGGCTAAAATTGCTTTCCAAATGGGGCCTGCACTTTTACCTGTTGGTGAAACAGTATGTTTAGATAACGTAGTGGTTGAGCCACCTGCTAAAAATCTATTGGCTGAGGGTGACTTTTCTGATGCTGAAGCTGCAGCTGCCGCTTGGACAGTTGGACTTGATTGGGATAGTACTGCAACTACTGCTTCTTTAGGCGCAGGTACTTCTGAAGTAGATACTGAAGGTCGTATGTGTATATCCATTACAACAACTACCGCTGCTGACTGGGGCCAACAATTACAACAAAAAATGTTTGATTTAAAAGCAGACATTGGCCTTACTATGGCGTTTGATGTTTGGTCAACGGCTGATGTTACTATCGCTGCAGGCTTAAATGACACGACTACTTATACTGATTTAATTGGCGGACCGGTTGCTATTACTGCTCGCTTAGATGAGCCAGGTCAGCATTTTGAATTTACTGAAGAAACTAACCCAGCATCGGAAGCGGCGGATTTCCGTTTTGTTTTAGGCGCAAATGCTGACTTAGAAGGTGAAACAGTTTGTTTTGACAATCTAGAATTATTAGATCCAAACGGCAACTCTGTGATTCAACCTGTTGAGCCAGTATTACCACATGTAACCGTTAACCAAGTGGGTTATTTACCTGCATTTTCTAAAGTTGCAACATACAAAATTATTGTTGAAGAAGGCGTTACTGAAGATGTAAACAACGCACGTACTTGGACATTAAAAGACAGCGCTGATGCAGTAGTCACTACTGGTTCAACGATTGTAATTGGTGAAGATGCTAATTCTGGTGACATCATTCATGAGATTAACTTCTCAGATGTAATTGCTGAAGGTTCTGACTATGTATTAGAAGTAACAGAAGGCACTGAAATTATCTCAAGTTTCCCTTTTGATATTTCAACTTCGATTGCTGACCAACTTCAATTTGACGCATTAGCGTATTTCTACCACAACCGTTCGGGTATCGAGATTGAAGAAGCGTTAGTAGGTGCAGAGCATGCTCGTGATGCTGGTCACGTAGGCGGTTCAATCACTGTTGATGTTCTTGATGAAGATGACATGGTTATTGGTACTGAAGAGATTTTATACACCGATGATCGTATGGTCGATACATGGGCGTGTAAAGCTGACAAAGAAGATGACACATCTCTTGAGTTAGATGAAACCCTTCCTGGTTGTCGTATTGGTGTTGATGTAAGTGGCGGTTGGTATGACGCTGGTGATCACGGTAAATACGTAGTAAATGGTGGTATCTCTGTTTGGACATTAATGAATCAATATGAGCGTGCTAACTTATTAGGCTCAAATGCAGATACATTTGGTACAGATACACTGGCATTACCTGCAGCTGAAACTGCAAACGCATTGCCTGATTTATTAGATGAAGCTAAATATGAATTAGATTTCTTCTTCAAAATGCAAATTCCTGCAGGCGAAGATATGGCAGGCATGGTTTACCATAAAATCCATAACCTAGGCTGGACAGGCATTCCACAACTTCCAAGTGAAGATGTGAAAAAACGTTTCATTCAACCACCAACTACTGCAGCAACGTTAAACGTAGCAGCAACCGGTGCACAGTGTTTCCGTGTATTTCAAGAGTTTGATCAAGCTTACGCTGATGAATGTTTAGCAAATGCTAAAGTGGCATATGAAGCGGCTAAAATGTATCCAACTGAATACGCAGGCGGCGCTAATGCAGCTGTAATCAACGAAAATGGCGGCGGATTATATCCTGATCAACAAGTAGCGGATGATTTCTACTGGGCAGCGGTTGAATTGTACCTAGCAACGGGCGAAGCGATGTATATGAACGACATATTCACATCCCCTATTCATAACCGTTTTGTAATCGATGAGCAATTTGATGATGCTGACTTTGAAATGCCGAGCTCAATCTTTACTTGGGGCCAAACAAACGCACTAGGTTTATTGTCTATGGTTACAGCTGGTGAAGCATTTAATGCGGACGCGACTTTATTAGCAGATGCTAAAGAATTAGTGTTAACTGCAGCGGACAACTATGCATGGTTTGCACATAACCCAGGTTATTCTGTTGGCATGGATACGACTAAAAATTTATGGGGTTCAAACTCATTTGCAGTAAACAACATGATTCTTTTAGGTCTTGCAAGCGACATTACCGACAATGCAGAAAGCTGTTATTTAGACGCATTCAACAACAGCATGAGTTACTTATTGGGCAACAACCCAATGAACTTCTCTTATGTTTCTGGTTATGGCGAAAACGCTTTGATAGAACCTCATCACCGTTTCTGGGCTGGTGCTGTTGACGGTGCATTCCCAATG
The DNA here is from genome assembly GCF_045862395.1 of Marinicellulosiphila megalodicopiae. Taxonomy (NCBI): domain Bacteria; kingdom Pseudomonadati; phylum Pseudomonadota; class Gammaproteobacteria; order Oceanospirillales; genus Marinicellulosiphila; species Marinicellulosiphila megalodicopiae. The sequence continues at coordinate 88,596 of NZ_AP023087.1, read as the reverse complement.
GCACCTGCTGGCGCATTATCTGGTGGACCGAACATGGGTCTTGAAGATTCTGTTGCATCGGGTCGTTTAGAAGGTTGTGCTTCTGAAAAATGTTATTTAGATGACATTGACGCTTGGTCTGTAAACGAAATTACAGTTAACTGGAATGCTCCTATGGCGTGGACTGCAGCTTATGCAGCAGATATGTCAGCGGCAATGGTTCCAGTATGTTCAACTGATTACTCATCTATGACCTCAGCGCCAGCATTAACTGCTAAAGGTCAAAATGATGTAAATAATGCGGTTGATAATGATACTTTACTAATAGCAACTCAAATGAAATTAGCTGAAGCACAAGCAGCGTTAGAATTGGCCTATTCAGATATTGAAGCGACAGAAGCAGAATTAGCACTAGCGCAAGCAGCGCTTGCTACAGCGCAAGCCAATCTAGCTACAGCAGAAACTGCATTAACTACATTGCAAGCTGATGCAACTGCAACTGAAGCTGATTTAGCAGCTGCTGAAGCTGATTTAGCAGCTGCTGAAGCTGATTTAGTAACTGCTGAAGCTACAATTACTGCATATGAAAATGCTGCACCAGAACAAAATGCTGCATTAAGTCAAGCATTGGCTGATTTAGCAGCTTCTGAAGCGCGTGTTCAAGAACTTGAAGACGAAGCTGATGCGGGTTCTGTACCTTTTATCTTCGCAGCGTTATTGATGTTTGTTGCAGTAGCGACTCGTCGCAAACGTTTCATGAAATAATAAAATTCTTTAAATAGAACCATCTTTAAAACCCCAGCAAACGCTGGGGTTTTTTTTCAATTTACATTTATTAAATCTTACTTCTCTCAATTGAGAGTACGTTTTAAAAAATCTTAGTCCTTCCTCTGCTCCTTAGGTATAATCGCGTTTTTATATTTTAGAGATGCTAACGTGAGCCAACCGACTGTAAAACCCGCTAATCCTAATTTTTCTTCTGGACCTTGTTCAAAACGTCCAGGCTACGATGTTGCAAAATTAGACCTTTCGACATTAGGTCGTTCACATCGCTCAAAAATCGGTAAAACGGCATTAGAGTTAGCCTGCACAAAAACAGCAGAATTATTAAATCTTCCAGAAGGCTACCGCGTAGGTATCGTGCCAGCGAGCGACACAGGCGCCATGGAAATGATCATGTGGTCAGCATTAGGTCCGCGCCAAGTTGATTTATTTGCATGGGAATCATTTGGTCGTGAATGGTTAACCGATGCCACCGAGCAGTTAGATATTGACGTAAACTGCCACACCGCCGATTACGGTTTATTACCCGATTTTTCAAAAGTAAACCCAAAAAATGACGTCATTTTTACCTACAACGGCACCACATCGGGCGTAAAAGTTAAAAACCTAGATTGGATTTCTGACGATCAAGAAGGCATCGTGATTTGTGACGCAACCAGCGCCGTATTTGCCATGGACATGGACTGGAAAAAACTAGATGTCGTGACATTCAGCTGGCAAAAAGTGTTAGGCGGCGAAGGCGCACACGGTGTATTAATTTTATCGCCAAAAGCCGTTGAGCGTTTAGAAAGTTATGTACCGCAATGGCCAATGCCAAAAATTTTCCGATTAACAAATAACGGTAAATTAATCGAAGGTATTTTTGAAGGTGCAACCATCAACACACCTTCCATGTTATGTGTGGCAGATTATTTAGATGCACTTAACTGGGTCGAATCAATTGGTGGACAAAGTGAGGCCATCAAACGCTCACACGCAAGTCTAGATGTCATCAAAGAATTTGTTGCGCAAAATGACTGGATCGATTTCTTAGCAGAAGATTCACAAACAGTTTCAAATACATCCGTGTGTTTAAAATTAGATTTAAACGACGATCAAATCAAAGCGTTAATAAAATTATTAGCCGATGAAAATGTAGCATTAGATATTGGCGCATACAAAAGCGCCCCGTCAGGACTTCGTATTTGGTGTGGCGTAACGGTGCAAACTGAAGACATAAAAGCGTTGATGCCTTGGATTAAGTGGGCAAGAGATTCTTTAGTTTAATCCATTCGTCCCTGAATGAATTAAAAGCTTGGTGAGTATTCTGGCGGAAGGAAACCTTCCTTGAATACTCAGTCGCTAACCGCACATCCATCTGCTTTTAAGTATAATTCTTTCGTCCTTGAATGAATGAAAAGCTTGGTGAATTAAATTATATACAAAGTCAGTTTTCTATTTTGGAATAAACCCAAGGCCGGGTCCAAAAATACATCAGATCAAATTTAATAAAGTTATATATTAAAATAGGACTTAAAAATGAATGTAAAAAACAAAAAAACAGGGCTTGGCAATTTGTTCCAAAAAGATAAAAAAATGGTTACTTTAAAAGTTGGTCAAACTAATAATCCAGATAGCGAGTATGTGATCACTAAAATTTATGTTGATGATGGCGCTACGTTAAACAAAGATGATCCAGTGTTTGAGGTTGAGTCTGATAAGGCTATTTTTGATATCTACGCACCAGCGGATGGAAAAATTGCGACTTTGTCTGTTAAAGAAGGCGAAAGCATTAGCGAAATACAAATATTGGCATTTTATGAGGTGTTTGATGAGTCTCAATTATCTGGCAAGGCTATTTCAAAAAAATCGGATCCTGTTGCTTCAAAGCCAATTGTTGCATCAAAAAAAGAAAATAAAGCGCCTGATAAAAAATATACGATTGACGCTAAAATAGCCTCGTCTGCTACAACATCAACATCAACATCAACACTAAATTCAAATTCAAATTCGAAATCAAAACCAACGCAAGAAAAAAAATCAAAGCAGAATAAAGTTGGCGAAAAAGAGACAAGCAGCTTACAAATATCAAAAAGTAAAGATTCGAAAAGAAACAATCAATCATCGTTAAATAAAAAAACGAAAAAAGAAACGGATTCTAATTTACCTTTTATTTTGTTGGGTTTTTTTATGGGGTCAATTTTTGGTGCGCTAGTGACTTCGTTTTTGTTGTTGCTCAAGTAGAGCGATTTAAGGGTTTATAATTTTCGTTTGAAAGGGTTGTATTCACAACCCGGTTTGCTCATCAAGTTTTAATGTGTCTATTATTTGAAATATCTCATCCATTTCATTTAGGATGGTATTGATTTCGGTTTCAAACGTAGCGGGTTTAAATGCCGAAGCGGTTTCAAATCGGTTGTGTGATGTTGAAATCATAAACAGAAGTTGATTGTTGTAAAAACTGCATTGAATATTTTTACTGCCAAATACCTCGGTTAAATTAATCAATCTCTGCATGAAACTGGTTGTCAGTAAATATCGCGCTTCCACTTGATCGTCTGAATAAATTTGAAACATTTTTTCAAAAATGGGATCTTCCAGTCTAACGGTTTCTAATTTTGAAAACTTATCGCCAAACCAATTGCCAATTTTACCTTGGTCGCGTTTTACAATGGTTTTACAGTTAAAAGATTTGTTCATATTCAGTCGAATAAATATACCTTTAAAAACCGTACTACTGGTATCACGCCCTTTACTGTCTTTTGATTTTCGAATTAACTCCGCTTCAAATAATTCAAGTTTGACGCCTTTATAATAGCCACTCACAAAATCTTCTGTACTGGATCTATTATGACTTGGTATCAACCCTGATGGCTGAAGTGAATCAATACTAATACTGTCTTTTGTTAAGGTATCGTTTTCACAGTATTTAAAATCTTCACCAAAAAAACTAAAAATATTGGGGTAGACGTTTTGCTTAACAGAACTTTTATAGTTTTTTAAAGGGCGATGACTCCAGTTTCCAAAACAAATACAAATAAAAACAGTCATTCCTATAATAAACCCAGTGCCGTCTGGATCTGAAGTTACGCGGACAAAAAACGGTATAAAATAAAGTAACAGTATTGCACAAATAAAAATGCTAGTGAGTGAACGTTTACGACAAGCAATTAATGCTTTAATGCGCTCGTTTTCAAAGTCTTGTACAAACGGTCGAATATGCTTGTCATAATGAGAGGTATAAGCCGTGTTATTAAACATCACTTCACCAGTAAAAGGAGAAAGACCATGGCCTAATAAAAGATTAACAAATTTCGCACTCATTTATTTGAATACCTCACTTGCATTAATTGGAGCGGTTGATTGCTCATCCGCTTCGTAAAAAGGCATGACAGTGGCGCCAATCATGGAGGCAATTAAATTACCTGGAAAAATCTGGACTGAATTATTAAGCGCAGTTACCGACGAATTATAAAAGCGACGTGCCGCTGCAATTTTTGCTTCAATCTCGTTATAAGTGCGCTGTGCTTGTAGCATAGTTTGGTCAGATTTTAGTTCAGGGTACGCCTCCATGTTAATCATTAACTGTCCCATTTTCCCAGATAGCTGATCCTCAACAGAAAAATGTTCCTTTAATGCATTTTTATCGGCACTGTCATAATCACGCAGTGCATCGGTACGCAGTTGGGTAATTTCAGCAAGTAACGATTTTTCGTGCTCCATAAATTTTTTAGCAATAGTCAAAATATTGGGAATGATATTGGCGCGTTGTTTTAATTGCACATCAATTCCCGACAACGCTTCTTTGGCTTTGTTTTGTTTGCTGATGATACTTACATACCATCCATAGATGATAATTAAACAGAGAATTACTAAAGAAATGATAAGCATAATGTTGCTCCTAATAAAGAATAATAAGTGCCTGTCTACAATCCATACAGGTCAAAATAGATTTATAACATACTGATTGTCCGAAATATGTGAATCAGAAGCAATAGCTAAGAATAATACTAATAATTTAGAACAAAAAGTAGAGCCAAGATATCATAATTTTTATTATTTGGTTAACATAGTCCGCATCTTAAAAATCGTAGTAGTGATACAACTAGAATACAAAATGAATCTAAATAAAAAGAAATTAAACTAAATAAAAAGAAAGTAAAATATGGCCGATAACAATTTAGATCCACATCATAAATATAGAGAACAGCACAAGAAGCGCTTAAGTTACATGCCGTGGTTATACTGGAAATTAAAACCCAATCAAAAACAATGGGCACAAAAATGGCAAAATGAATATCAAGAATATTTACAAGACATGGAGATGGTCGAAATTAAGGGAGATTGTTTTATTTCCCCATTAGCCAATTTGTTTGCCGAACCCGGTCGAAAAATTATTATTGAAGAAGGCAGTTTTATAGCCGCAGATTGTGTTCTGCATGGCCCAATTTTAATTGGCAAACAAGTTAGCATTAATCATCACTGCACTTTGGAGGCGGGAAATCAAGGTATCGTTATCAAAGATTATTGTAGACTTGCTGCTTACTGCCATTTGTATTCATTTAATCACGGTTTTGAAAATGATCGATTAATAAAAGACCAACCCACAACAAGCCAAGGCATCATTTTAGAAAAAGATGTTTGGTTAGGCGCACATGTAGGAGTGGTTGATGGTGTTAAAATTGGTAGTGGTTCAATTGTGGGTATGCAGTCAGTTGTTACAAAAAATATAGACAGCAATATAGTTGTTGCAGGGAATCCTGCTAAGAAAATAAAAGAGCGTTAGTGACGTTAATTTAATCTAAATTCAGTAATCAATTAACGTTTTTCATTACACCTTTAATATGAATAGCCACTTCTATTAAGTAGCTATTCACGACAATATTAAAAATAAAAAAAACCATAAATCAAAAATCCCATCAAAGTCCAGCCTAGTAATCCCATCACTATACAAACCCAACTATCAAAATCGATTTTATTAAACGGTCAGCAAATTAAATAACCCAACCCTCTAATTAAAATTTCAAACAATACATCAATAAATATCCAACCTAATGCGCGGAATATTAAACCAAAAACGCTCTCTGTAATAATCTCTAATGGCATATTGTTTCCTTTTTATCTAATTTTAATATCCAAAATTTTATGTATTACTTCCAAGATTCAAAATCGTGAGCCGGTATCATTATTAAATCTGGATTTTGGATTTTTATTTCATGTAATAATGAAATTTGATCAATTGTATTTTTGCTGTGGTTGTCAGTAAGTAATCCAGATACCCACATTTTAGGTCGACGCTTTTCAATGGCATTTAAATTCCATACGGCATCACCAATAAAAAATCGACGCGCATGTTTGTTATTTACAAATATACCTACACTGCCTGGTGTATGACCAGATAAAGGAACTACCACAATACTTCCATCGTTGTAAACATCATAACTTTTATCAAAAATACCATAGGGTACATTTTCAAATTCGAATACTGCCCAATTAAAAGATTTATTCAACACCTGTGATGGAAAAATATCTGGGACTCCATGGGTGTCGATATAATGTTTTTCCTTAGCATTCACAAGCACATCAATATTAATAAAATCTTCCAATCCACTAGCGTGATCCCAATGAGCGTGGGTTAATATTATTTTTTCAGGTAACGTTAATCCCTTTTTTTCAATGGCTGATTTAGTATCCGTAAGTTGAGTAAATTCCATTAGGGGCTTCATATGGCCTGGCATGTCGGCTTCAAATTGCGCACTGGCATTGACACCCAACCCCCCATCAATTAATACATTGCCTTTTGGATGCTCTATCAACATCGCACCATGGGCTAACGTTTTGGTTTTAATAAGACTGCCGCCCGCGTATGTAAACGCATCTAATGTGGTTACTTCCCCCGTTTTAATAAAATGCACTTTTGTGGCAGGTGTATTGGCTTGAATAATTGGAAGTACAGTGTTTACACCTTCTAACTTAGCTAGAGTTCTTGGCCAATATAAACTAATAATAAATGCCAAAATAAGGATGAAAACAAACGAAATAATATATTTGAAAAATTTAAAGATCATGCTGAGTTTGCCTGTATTTTATATATTTTAATAAAGTGGGTTTTAATAATTTTTGGGTAATGTAACACAATGTAAATTGAAAATAGCTATTTTCAAAGCATCCATAAGTCATCAATCTTAATTTGAATAAAGCTTATTTTGTTTGAATGTCTCAATCATTTGTAAAACCACGTCTCATTTTTACATTTCTTAAAATGAATGATCCGCCATAAAAAGAAACGTCAAAATATTTTCTTTGTTTTTTACTGTAATTAAAATTCTATAAAAATAGTCGTTAATTGATGAAAATCAACCAGTAAAACGTCAAGTTTTTTTCTATATTAACTATATTTCAAGTATCACACACATCCATTAACGACATTGTAAAATGAATATTGTCATTAAATCATCATTTACATTGAGTAACTCAAAGCAAGGGTAAAACCACTTGTGATAAGCGATTGAATGCACTTTATTTATAGCATGTTTAATTAATTTTATTTTTAAAGTGGTGCGTTCAATGAAATTAAATCTTTATCTATTTTCGATAATTTTATTATTACTCTCCCCTTTTTCTAATGCAGCGTTTACAGAACCTAGCACCAATAAAATCAATATCACATTTGGCGCAGGATTTACCGATGCCACTTCGGTTACTGCAGTGGGTGGAAATTATCACACGACATTAGGCGAGCAACGTAAAGAAGTGATTCGACGTGCGGCGCAAATATGGGCACAAGAATTACATTTAACTTATGACATTCATATTTCTGTTGATTTTACAAATTCCTACTGCGCATCCAACTCTGCTAATTTAGGTTCTGCTGGTCCAAGCTATGTTTATTTAATAAATGATATTTGGTATCCAACGGCTCTTGCAAATCAAATCAGTCAAACAGATTATTCAGGAGCATACGAAGACATTCATATTGATTTAAATGCGCAAATTGATCAAGGCTGTTTTTCAGGTGCATCTAATGGCTGGTATTATGGGTTAGATAATACGCCTTCAATAAATACTGAGAATTTATTATCTGTGGTTGTGCATGAGTTAGCCCATGGATTAGGTTTTTTAACCATGACAAACACAAGTACCGGTGCATGGTTTAGCAGTGAATACCCTCATCCAGATTCTTATAGCCAGCATCTGTATGACAACGCTACGAATAAAGCTTGGGTTAATATGAGTGACTCAGAGCGTTTGAATTCAGGAACCAGCGAGAACTTAGCTTGGAATGGCTCAATAACCAATACCTATGCGGCAACGATTTTAAGTAGTGGTTTTTCAAATAATCGCGTTGAAATATTTTCTCCAACAGACTTTTTAAACGGCTCCTCACTTTCTCATTTTTCTATCGAGGCTACTCCGAATCAAGTGATGGAACCCTATGCAACGAATGCAGTAAATATTGATATTGAATCAAGGGTCATGAAAGACATCGGTTGGGATTTGCCAGAGGATGCTACTCAGCCAGTCATTACGATTAACGACACAACAATAAATATTGATAAAAATACAAACACGACACTCACTCCATTAAATGCTAGTTCATCAAGCGCTTCAGTTGGTGATACGTATATGTATCAGTACACCCAATTACCGACTAATGGTTCGCTAAGTGATTTATACAGTGACACGCCAACTTATACGCCCAATAATAATTTTACAGGCACGGATGTTGTAAAATTTATCGTACACGATCAAAATTTTAATATCAGTGAAGAAGGCACTTTTAACATAATCATAAGTGAGCCAGGAGCCGATGCTGCACCAGTTGCCAATAATGATAGTTATACGTTTGATGAAGACGCCACTACGCAAACATTAAATGTTTTAGCAAATGACACAGATGACAATAGTTTGAATATCAATACAGTAACCATTACTTCAGTATTTACCGCAGGTGATATTTCTTTAAGTGGCGGCAATATATTAGTGACACCTTATAATAATGTATCGGGAAATTATTCTTTCACTTATACCGTTTTAGACGATGCAAATAATGTCAGTAATGACGCGACTGTTTCGTTAACGATCTCTCCTATTAATGATGTTCCTGTTGCGGTGGTAGACAGTTTTAATATCACAGAAGACCACTTAGGTTATACCTTAGATTTAATCAGTAATGATAATGATGTAGAAAGCACATTATCAAATGACGATATAACAATAATCAGTGAACCCACTCAAGGTGATTTAAGTTATTTTAATTCGGATTATATTTATGTACCTGATGTAAATTATAACGGTGTGGACAGTTTTACTTATTTAGTAAATGACGGCACTGCAAACAGTAATACTGTAAGTGTCAGCTTAAATATTACATCTGTAAATGATGCGCCAGTTTCGATACAAGATGCATTCACATTAAATCAAAATTCAAGTTTTGATTTATATATTTTATCAAATGATTATGACAATGATCACACTGTTAATTACAACATGGTAAACATAGACACTCCAGTTTCTCATGGAACGTTAACACTAACTGGATCAATGTTAACCTATGTTCCTGATAATAATTATTTTGGTGATGATGCATTTAGTTATTATTTAAATGACGGTTCAGATTCAGGAAATTCCGTTGTAGTTAATTTGACCATCAGTCATGTCAATGCAGCACCGACAGCACAGAACGACAATTATACTTTAGATGAAGACACGCAAACTATTTTCAATATATTAGATAATGACACAGATGATGTCACCATCGATTCTATTTCTATTGTGTCAGATCCACAACATGGCGAACTAAGTATTAATAACAACATTTTAACCTATCAACCTGATGATAATTATTACGGCAATGATAGTTTTACTTATAAAATAACCGATGACGAATCTGCACAAAGTAATACAGCAACCGTGGCAATTACCATTAATAGTGTTAATGATTTACCTGTTGCTAATAATGATAATTTTATTATTACAAATGGAAGTGTGAATATTTATCCATTATTAAATGATACAGATGAAGATATAAATAGTGTGAATATAATGATTGATAGCCAGCCTATTAATGGCTTGGTGTCCGTCTCTGGAAGTAATGTGACATATTTAGCGGATGAAAACTTTGTTGGATTTGATTCATTTACCTATCATTTATCTGATAACGAAAATGCCATTAGCAATATTGCCACAGTCAATGTTGAAGTCAGTTCAGACATGGCGCCTGTGACTAATGATCTTACTTTTACAGTGGATGAAGATAGCACAAATAACGAATTAGATTTAATCACACAAAATGAATCAAATGAAGACGTGACACAAATCATTATTACAGTTGAGCCTAATCATGGTGTGTTAGTCATTGATGGTATTGCTGTCACTTATACTCCTGATGAAAATTATGCTGGCAGTGACTCTTTTAATTATCAAATAAAAGATTCAACCAATTTAATATCAAATGAATCCACAGCGAGTATTAGTGTCACACAAATCAATGACGCACCAATCGCAGTTAATGATTCTGCAACGGTCTTAGTCAATAACAGTAAAAATATTAATGTTTTAAATAATGATTGGGATGAAAATATTTCCGGTGTAACGATTGAAATTACTTCTAATCCAGAATTTGGATCGGTGTCGATTCAAAATAATCAAATTGTGTACATGGCTGACGATCAATACGCAGCTCAGACAGACCAAATAACTTACATAATTATTGACACTCAATCATTAAGTAGTAATGAAGCAACCGTTGATATTAATATTTCATTAGAAGCAGATTTACCGATTGCTTATAATGATCAATACTCTGTTATTAAAAATGAATCCATTGTTTTAACCCCAACATTGGATGACGATTATTACACCACTCATATTTCTATGAATGTGCAGGAATTTGAAAACGGATCCGCCGAGATTAATGGTTTGAATTTAACTGTTACGCCAAATCCAGATTTTATTGGAACACTTTCAATTGTTTATAATATTACCGACGAACTAAGTCAAACCAGTAATAATGCAATGATTACCGTTGAAGTGATTGATGATAATATTCCAACTATAGATTTAGATTTAATGACGCTCATTAATACCGAGCTTCAATTTAATGCCTATGCAGTGACCTCAACAAATAACAGTGCGCAAATTAGTATTTCTCAAATGCCTAAAAAAGGATTTGTGAGTATTGTTGAAGATGAAATTTTATACGAACCTTTTGCAGCTCAATCAGGAATAGATAACTTTGCATATGTGTTAACACAAACCAATAATAGTCAAATTCAAATATCAGTGACTGTTGAATTATTATATGAAGATGAATACATAGCGCGTTTAAATGAAAATGATATAACTATAATCAATGATGTGTTTACAGTTATAGAAGATACGCCAATAACGTTGGATGTATTGTTTAATGATGGATTAAATAATCAAGGTCAATATCAAATTAATATCGTGCAACAAACAATGATTGGTCAATTAACCGTGGATGATCAATCTATTACTTATCAACCCAATGCAAATGTTTATGGGGCTGATAGTTTTACTTATAAAGTTATAGACACTCAAACAAATGAAGAGTCTAGAATTGCCACAGTTATGTTAGAAATATTGTCTCAAAACGACGTACCAACTTCGCCAAACTTTAATATAGATGCTGCCAATACTGTTACCCTTGATTTATTCAGTAATGCAGTTGATGTAGACGGGACTTTGGTAGGCATTAATATTATCAACGCACCGCAAAATGGTTTATTAATTTTAAGTGGCAACCAAGCAACCTATACCGCATTTAATAATTATTCCGGAGCTGATAAATTTGTATACAACATTGTCGACAATCAAAACGGTGTGAGTGATCAAATTGATGTGAATATTACAGTGAAAGCAACATCTACTACCGCTAAAAATTCAAATGATGCAGTTGTGGTTGAAGTCTCTAGTGGATCATTTAACATATTTGAATTGATTGTTTTATTATTAAGTTTGTTATCTATACTTATTATTAGAAATCATCAAACAACAAATTGCTATCAATTGATAAAAAAGAAGTAGAATCAATATGAAAATAAATAATGTACATTTTTTAATGTCACTGGTAGTGGGTTTATTATTAACTGCGTTAATTTTGTTTTTTATTTTTGATAAAAAACGAATCAATCCGAATAATAAAACCAATCCTACTACAGTGTTAAATACTAACGAAAAAGAGTTAAACATAGAGAGTCAATTAAACAAAAATACATCTCAAAATTTAAAAACCCAGACCCAGATTAATAACGTACAAAAAAATACGGTTATCAGAAAACAAAATACCCAATCCAATCATTCCACCGGACTTTCTACTTCCCAAATAAATGCAAATGCTCATTCCAATGAACATGTTGATTTTTCCAAATACATAACTGACTCAGAGCAAATTGAAGAAATTCGATTATTAACTAATCGAAATACTGACGATTTAGTAATAGAGAAATTACCAAACAATGAAGCTAGAGTGGATTTAAAACGACGATTTTCCACAGTAAATGTTGCTATTGTAGATGAAAACGGAGTGGTACATCGCGGCGAATGGGCACCGCCAGAAAAGTAAATCCTAGAGTGTATTTTGATTTAAATTATGGCCTTGTAAACCATTCAATTTCTGATTCAGCCTGCCAAGGCTGGTATTTTTTCATCGCCAATTTAAATAAATCATGTTCTAGCCATTGGGTTAGCCAAGCATCTAAATGTTTGAGTTTAAGAGATGAGAATTCAGTTAAATCCACATGAGCAAACTGTCTTATAAAAGGAAATATTGCTAAGTCGGCAAGGGTAATATTATTGGACAGTAAATATCGATTTTGCGCCAAACGTGTATCTAAATTCTGTAAAAATGGTAAACATTGAGTCAAATAATAGGATTGGTCAACTTCTGGAAATCGATCAAAATATTTATATTTGTCCAATGCAGATTTAAATTCATGGTCGTTTAATTCAATCAACTTCATGGCTTCTTTTTGCATGTTAGCAACAAGATCGCTCTCATTTAATGCCCAAAGCATAATTTCTAAACTTTCATCAATCACGTGCTCAGATTCCAAATCAAACAGAACGGGCACTGTGGATTTGATCGAAATTTTACACATATGAGCCGGTTTGTTTTTTAACACTACTTCACGCAGTTGAACTGATTTTTTGTCCGGGGAAAACAAAATAGCCATACGAGCGCGCATTGCATACGGACAGCGTCGAAATGAATACAAAACAGGAATTTGCATAATCAGTTAGTCTGCGACCAGGCCGCATAACCACCATCTAAACTGAACACTTCAGCAAAGCCTTGTTCAGATAAATAATCCGCTGCACCTTGACTTGAATTGCCATGATAACAGCACACCACCAAAGGTTTCGTAAAATCTGCAGAGGCAATAAATTGATCAATATTTTGGTTATTCAATAACTGAGCCCCTTCAATGCTGCCGCTGGCAAAAGATGCAGGGTCGCGAATATCTACAATGGTGAAATCAGTTAAAGGTTTGGTTTTTAGTTCGGTTACAGATAGATGCTTAAACATAATGCTCATTTCATTCGTAATGGGTTAAATGAGCAAATTGTACCATTGAGAGCAAAGATGGTTAGAGCTTTTTATCCAACTGGGTGACCAATTCAACTAACAATTGTTTAAGCTGAAGTGCTTTTTCAACGTCGTAATGAATATTCTCAATCAATTGAGATGGCAAACAAGCAAGCTCTGTTTGTAACTCCCGCCCTTTGTTTTTAAGATGAATCAGCATTTTTCGCTCGTCATCTTCGTCGCGAACGCGATCTATTAACTCCGCTTTTTCCATCCGTTTCAAAATAGGCGTTAAAGTGTTGCTATTAAGTAACGCTTGCGAGCCAATTTCACCCACTGTGATACCGTCATCTTCCCATAAAATCATCAGCACAACATATTGTGGATAAGTTAAATCATATTGATCTAACAAAGGTTGATACAACCGCGTCACTAGACGCGATGCGGCATACAACGGAAAGCAAAGTTGATTAGCTAAGCGCTGATCGTTATTTGGATTCATGGCATTGCTAACGCTTTTTTGATGGTTGCTTCTAAATCTTCTGGTTTTTTGGTTGGCGCAAATCGTTTTATAGGCTGGCCATCTTTGCCAATTAAAAATTTAGTGAAATTCCACTTAACTTTATTACCTAATAAACCCGGCAAGGCAGTTCGTAAATAGGAAAAAATAGGGTGGCTTTGCTCGCCGTTCACGTCAATTTTTTCGGTAACGGTGAAACTTACGCCATAGTTAATTAAGCACCCGCCTTCGATTTCTTTTTTACCGCCAGGTTCTTGATTGCCAAATTGATTGCATGGAAAACCAATGATCACTAAGCCTTGATCTGCATATGTTTCATGTAATTTTTGTAAACCTTCATATTGAGGAGTTAACCCACATTGGCTTGCGGTATTTACAGCTAACACCACTTTGCCTTTATAATCTGCAAAATCTAAAGGTTTACCCTGTAAGCTGTTTATTGTGAAATTATGAAATTCGGACATGATGTTTCTCGCTAAATTGGATGTGGGTCAAATTATGTCGCGCACGATTTAAATAAGCAAATATAGTACATTTTTTGAAATAAATTTTGCAAGGATTTGATTTTTAATGAGTTGTTTATAAGTGGCAAGTTAAGATCACACGAAGGATATACAAAAAATCCATTCTGTTTCATGATCATTTTTACAATTTGACCGTATCGTTTGGATGATGAATGCCATCATACATTTTTACAGGTTCCAACTCATAGGGATTTACCCCTTCTAAACAAGCAACATTAAAAGCAAATTGATGTGGATTCGATCGCCTTTGATGATGCGTATAAATACCACAGGTTTTACAAAAATAATGTTTCGCTTGCATTGTATTAAATTGATATAGACCTAAGTTATCTTCACCTTTGATAATTTTCAAATCAGCCAATAATACCGAGGCGACAATAGCTCCACGCTTACGACACATAGAACAAGAACAGCGGCGCGGATCATCCAGACCATTTGGCAGTGTTAATTCCAAAACAACCGAACCGCAATGGCATGATGCTTTATGTAATTTATTAATTTTCATATTTGCTCAGTTTGTTTTTTATAATTTATTTTTGACTAATCATTTATTCTAACTAAATAATCTGATTCATCTAAATAGCCTGATTAATCTAAATAGCCTGATTCACCTAATTCTGGATAGGCATTGTTAATCAAGTTACCCCATCATTTCTCCATAAACTCAATCCGATTCCCATCAGGATCAAACACCATTACAATTTTCCCCCAGTCAAAATCAAAATACTCTGCATCCACATTGTGCGTTTGCAAATATGCTAATGTTTCTTGAATATCCAACACATTAAAGCGCATCACAAATGGATTGGTGTCCATGTCTTTTTTACCAGTACTTGATGCCTGTCCATGAGTTTCAATCAATAAATAAGAATCCGAAAAATCAAACGTGGACATTTTGAAATCTCCTTCGACTTTCTCGCCAGTGCATTTTAGCCCGATGACTTGGCTGTAAAAATCAATGCAGGCTTGGTAGTGTTCGGTTTTTAGGATGAATCCTGTTTTTGTAATGTTCATTGTATTTTTTTCCTTTGGATAAAAATGACATTATTGCAGCGTGAACACAAAACACAATGTAATTACCTTGTCATTTTGAAATTTTCACTGCGACCCGCTGCTTTTGTAATCAAGGCTCATTCAAAACGTCAAGATTAAACATCAATATGGGTGATGGCTTGCCTTCACAATGCAACAAGGGACACCCACTAATTGGAAGTCTGATTGCGCATAAAAATAAAAGAACATTGTGTGTCCCAGAAAAGACAGTTGTATGTCTCAGCAAGCTTAATATCTACTTTGGGAAAGATGATGGTTTTGTGGGCTGCTCTTTCGGCAGGTAATCACTATATTAAAGAGAGTTTAGTAGTTTGACACCCTTAAGGACGACTTACGATTTAGTTATGTTTTTTCTTTTTAAGTGACTTCATAATTATGAAAGAGATACTTCTAGATTATTCGCCTTAAATACGTGTGGACATCCTTACTTTAACCGCCAGCACCATCAAAGTAGGTCGCTTGCTTGCTGCGACACACAAACCTCTTCAAATTTTTAAAACCCACAAAAAAGCCCAGATCACTTGAATAATCGAGACTTTTAAGTTGATTCAGAAAACTAAGATCAGAATTAAACTGATTGTTTTTCGATCAACTATTTTGACTCTTAGATATTATATTCCCAAACAAACCAATTAGTAGTTCATAAGGTCATGCCGTACAATCTAATCATACAAATAAATCTGAGCTTAAAAGGAAATCACATGACAACATCTCAAAACAACCAAGAGTCAGTATCGCAAACTGAAAAAGAACTATGGCCTAACGACTTACTCAACCGAACAGCCGAAGGTCAGTGGCTTCAAAGATATTTAATAAACAAATGGAATTCTGAATCAGACACAAATAAAAATAATTTCATTTTAAATATTAATGCCGATTGGGGTTACGGGAAAACCTTTTTCATGGACAACCTAGCTAAAGATCTACGTAAATCAGGGCATGTAGTTATTACATTTGATGCGTGGAAAAACGATATGGCGGACGCACCATTACTTGCATTTATATCATCAATCAATGAATCACTTATTCAGTTAATGGACAACACTGAGACCAAAACAAAATTTCCCAATTTAAATTTTTCAAAACTGAAAAAAATTGCAATTAAATGTGGTAAAGCTATCGCCCCTGCAGCCTCAGGGTATATTTTAAAAAAAGTAGGTGAGGAAGCATTTGATATTATTAACGAACAACTAGAGAATGAATCAATCGACAATCCATCAGAGAATATGTTTTTTGATGACACGGTTGGTGATGAGCCATCAAACCTAGAATCAGATAATTCAACCGAATTAAATTTAAATTCAGAAAAGTTCTTATCTAGCGTAAGCACAATAGTTACTAAACACGTTGAAAAATCAATTAAAAATTACGAATCAAAGAGGAAATCAATTTCTTTTTTCATTCATCACATGGAGCAACTTGTAAGTGAGCTAGATGATTCAGGCCTCGAAGCCCCATTATTTATTATGATTGATGAACTTGATCGATGCAGACCCTCATACGCAATTGAATTACTAGAAACAATCAAACACATATTTGCAATTAAAGGAGTTTACTTCATTGTCGCAACAGCATCTGATCAACTATGCCATTCAATTACAGCTGTCTATGGTCAAAATTTTGAATCAGCACGTTATTTAAAACGTTTTTTTCACCAAGAGTATAAATTAGCAAAACCAGAACAAAAACAATATATTCAGACACTATGGGAAAATCAAATAAAGACCAATACAATATTTGAAGCATTATACAACTCTACAGTTAATGACTATGGTTACTGTGAAAATGGCCTTGAAGCAAAGGCAAACATTGAATTAATAGATTCCATTGCAACTCTAACCCATTCAAGCTTAAGAGATATTGAGCACGCAATTACAATCATCCAATCTATTAGCTTAGGGAACTCCAAGAAACTAGCTGCCCCAATAATATATTTCTTAATTTTCATATCAATAAGGCACGCTGATATTTATGACCACATTAAAAAAAGTTGGCCATACACAAAATTTTCAGATAAAGACTCTCACTCCGATACCGACAGACAATTTATACAATTGCTCAACAAAGAATTACACTCCAATCAATATATTAGCTTTATACGATATGACCCTAAGAGAGCCAGTAACTGCAAAAATTTACAAGCCAATATTCTGGAAACTATTTCAAATTTAATTAAATATGCAATAAATCCAGAAACACACCCCCATACTGAAGTCTCGTACGGGCATGAGGTTTTTATAGTTAACATTAACCAATTGTATGAAAGTGAATCCCTCGAATTAATATCAGAATATTTGAATATTCTTGAGCAGGCAGGCCGCATGAACTAAAAGTATCTAAAGGTCAGAGCCGTTGATCGGTTTTCAACCAATCAATTTCAATCTAAATCCTACAAGGTCACTATTCAAAGTGGCCTTTTTTATGGAGTATCGAATCCCGTCGGTCTTTTTCATATTACACAACTGTAACGTATACCTGTGTCTAGCAAGTAGTTTGACACCCTGAAGGGTGACCTACGATTTGGTTATGTTTTTGCTTTATTTAGGGCGAAAAAAAAGCAATCTGGATCACCCCATGATTGCTTTTTTAAAATTCATTTCATCAAATGGATGAAAGAAGAATTTCTAGTGACCGTCGATGAATTTCTCAGCATCTAACGCGGCTTTACAGCCTGATCCGGCAGATGTAATAGCTTGACGATAAACTTGGTCTGTTACGTCACCAGCGGCAAATACGCCCTCAATAGACGTCATAGTTGCAAACTGTTCTGCGCCGTTGCGCACTTTGATGTACCCGCCGTCCATTTCTAATTGACCTTCAAACAAACCGGTGTTCGGTGTGTGGCCAATTGCGATGAATACGCCGTCTACTGCTAATTCTTGAGTTTTGCCGTCGTTATCTTTGATACGAACGCCAGTTACGCCCATGTCATCACCTAACACTTCATCTAGGTTGTTGTTCCATAAAATCTCAACGTTGCCTGTTTTTGATTTTTCGATCAATTTGTCAGACAAGATTTTTTCAGAACGGAAGCTTTCGCGACGGTGAATAACCGTTACTTTTTTAGCGATGTTTGATAAGTACAATGCTTCTTCAACAGCCGTGTTACCACCACCCACAACCACTACGTCTTTGTTACGGTAGAAAAAACCATCACAAGTCGCGCAAGCAGAAACGCCTTTACCACTGAATGCTTCTTCTGAAGGCAAACCTAGGTATTTAGCAGATGCGCCTGTACAGATGATTAATGCATCGCAGGTGTACTCGCCTGAATCGCCGATTAATTTGTATGGCTTAGATTCTAATTCTGCTGTGTGGATTTGATCAAAGATGATTTGCGTATCAAAACGCTCAGCGTGTTCTTTCATACGCTCCATTAATGCAGGACCTTGTAATCCTTCAACGTCACCTGGCCAGTTATCGACTTCAGTTGTTGTTGTTAATTGACCACCCATTTGCAAGCCTGTGATAAGCACAGGCTTTAAATTTGCACGAGCAGCATAAACGGCAGCGGTGTATCCGGCAGGGCCAGATCCTAGGATTAATACAGGGGAATGTTTGACTTCGGACATATCGATACCTTTTAGAAATTAACAGTTTGTGACATTCAATTACATTCTTTGACGATGTAACTTTCATGAACTATACATAAGGGAGTGCATTTTCAACAAACAGCCGAGAAAGTCCATGATTTTTACAAAAAAACGCATAATTTTTACACTTTTTTCTATTTTTGGGATCTTTGCACAATATGCAAATGCTGAAAAAGAAAATATTTACCAACTTAAAGTCGACACAGACAGCAATTGGACGAGTATCGAAATCCGCGATGACGCGGTTTTTGTAATTCCTCCAGACAATCAGCCGTTTGAAGTGTTGGCGAAAAAAGGGGCGAAATCCTTCACTATTAGTGAAAAACGCGTGTATTTTGAAGCGTATACTCGAGGTGAAACCAGTTTTGACCTTTATGTATTTAGTCCTAACCAAGTATTAGGTTTAACTATATGCAAAGGTTCACGAACCAGTTACACCACAGTCATCACTCAAGAAGGTAAACACAAAAACGACTCTAATGAGCAAGATTTATGTGAAAAAGCCGCATTAGTATTGGTGCTGCATTAGCATTGAGCACAAAATATAGGGCTGCTTTACATAATTCATTTTGTTTGCACAATTGAGTTGAAAAAATCTCGTATACTGTCATGGCTATTTATAGATTGAGATAACCATGACATTTAAACTGAAACATAAACTCTTTTTTATTATCCTTTGCGCAAATCTATTGCTATGTTTAGTGATTATCGGCATCAACTGGCGCGGATTTGATAAGCAATTTGCTAAATATCGCTCCAGTGCCGATCTATCTCAAATTCAATCCATTGAAGATTTAATTACTGATCAATACACTAAGAATCAATTTATTAAAATCAATCATGAATTTTGGATGCAAGTTCAAAATAGCATTCAATCCATTCCCGCGCCATCCTTTGAACATGATCGTTTATTAAAACGCACCATTATAAATGTTGATAACACTCTGTATACGTTTCGATCAGAATTCAAAAAAGGCAAACCTTTATTACGTGAAATGAAAAAATCTGACAATAAAAAAGACATAAATTGGCACGATGTCGTAATTAATAAGCTAGTTATCGCTCAAATAGGCGTCATTACCAACAAGAATCTATTATCTCGAGAAGATCAAAAATTCATTAACCAGCAAAAAGAAAGCTTTATTATCTCCATCATCGCCTCTGTTATTATCTCGATTTTTATTGGATTTATTGGGGCTCGCATTTTTTCTCGCCCAATTGAGCGCTTATCCAAAGCGACACAAACCTTAGCCAAGGGAGATTACTCAATTGAACCACCGGTATCAGGACAGGATGAAATTGCTCAATTAGGACGCGATTTACATTTATTATCTCAGACATTAAGCTCAAACATGAGCGCTAAAAACCAATGGATTGCTGATATTTCCCATGAGTTACGCACCCCTGTGGCGGTCATTAAAGCCCAAATTGAAGCCATGATTGACGGCATTCGCAAACCTAATGAAGACAATTTAAATGTGCTGGCCAAGCAAATTGAAGATTTATCAAAATTGATCAATGACTTACATGAATTATCCATGAGCGATTTGGGTGCGCTCAATTATCAATTTAGCGTTTGCAATATTAGCGATTTGCTCTTTGGGATTGTGACAGAACAGCCCCAAATTGACTTGGTTGTTGAGCAAAACATTGAAAATCATTTAATGGTCTTTGCCGATCAACGTCGAATTGAACAGCTATTTCGTAACCTTATGCAAAATTCCATTAAGTATACCGACACACCGGGGAGCATTTTAGTGGAAGCAAAACAAGATAATCAAAAAGTCACAATTCACTGGCAAGACAGTGGTCCTGGCGCTTCTGATGAACAATTAGAACAATTATTTAATCGACTTTATCGTATCGAAGATTCACGCAATAAACTCACTGGCGGCAGCGGTTTAGGATTGTCTATTTGCAAAAATATTGTGGAAGCCCATCAAGGGAGCATTCATGCCACCCACAGTAAATTAGGCGGCATTAACATCATTATAGAATTACCTCTGGAGCACAAACATGCCTGATGCACATATATTAATTGTGGAAGATGAATCCACTTTAGGGAATATTTTAAAAGAATACTTAAGCGCTGAACATTATCAAGTGACGTTAATTGAAAACGGAAATGATGTGTTACCCTGGTTAGAAAATCATACTGTGGATTTGGTTATTTTAGATTTAATGTTACCAGGGAAAGACGGTATCACTTTATGTAAATCATTAGGTGACACCCCCTTTATTATGACAACAGCTAAAGTCGATGAAATTGATCGATTAATTGGTCTGGAGTTAGGCGCGGATGATTATATTTGCAAACCCTATAGCCCAAGAGAAGTGGTGGTTCGAGTTAAAAATTTACTTAAAAGATTAATGCCAGATGAATCTAAAATTTCCCCCTTAAAACTTACCTTAAATTCTGATGAATACAGCGTCGTGTATGGCGATCAAAAATCTGAATTAACCTGCGTTGAATTTAAATTATTAGATGCACTAATGAGCAGGCCAGGAAAAATATTTTCGCGCGACCAGTTAATGAATAGCATTTATGATGATGGCCGTATCGTATCTGATCGAACCATTGATAGTCATATTAAGAAATTACGCAAAAAAATTAATCAACTTGACCCTAATAATGAATTAATTGGATCAGTTTATGGGGCAGGATATCGCGCATTATAACATCAAATTGTTGGTTTATATTTTGTGACGAGATTAATTATTATGTTTTTTATAATTTAAAATTTTAAAGTGTACGCTTCATGCACTTTTTGATTTTATCTTTAACATCATCTTCATCAATTGGTTTGGAAATGTGATTGACCATTCCACACTGTTTACATTTTTCTATATCGCTCAACACTGCATTTGCCGTCAGTGCAATAATAGGAATATGATTTAAACTGGGGTCTTCAATGATGTTTTTTGTGGCCTCATACCCATCCATGACTGGCATTTGAATATCCATTAATATCAAATCAAATTTACTGTTTGTTCTTAAAATATCTAATGCTTCTTGCCCGTGATTGGCAATCGTGACAATGGCTCCAAATTCTTCAAGCATAGCTTGGGCGATTATTTGATTAAATTGCGTGTCTTCGACTAACATTATCTGTAAATCTTTGAAGGGTACTTCGGATGGTTTTTCAGTATTTACAGAAGCTGGAAGCGATTTTTGATCGGATTCGTGCATTACATTTAAATTAAATTTTTGATCTAATTCAGATTTCAAATACACATCATGTTGGTTAATAATTTCAAATTCTAATTCCACACAAAATTGGCTTCCCTGATCAATATTACTTGAAACAGAAATGCTTCCATTCATTAATTCAACAAGCTCTTTACTGATTGATAATCCCAACCCAGTTCCACCGAATTCTCGACTGGAAGAATTATCTATCTGTTGAAATGAATCAAATATTTTATCTAGTTTGTCATGCTCTATACCAACGCCTGTGTCTGTCACTTTTAATTGTAATTTTAAATGAGTGTCATCAACATAATGAAAACTAACATTAATACTAATTTCGCCATTTTCTGTAAATTTAATCGCGTTTCCACACAGGTTGATCACAATCTGTTCAAACCTTAATTCATCACCCATGATTTTTTTTGGAAATGAAGGCTCAATATTAATACTAAAGGCAATTCCTTTTTGTAAAGCTTGATCTAAAAAAATTGAATTTATTTTTTCAATAGATTTCACTAAATCGAATTCTATATTTTCAATTATTAAATTCCCCAATTCTATTTTTGAATAATCTAACGTCTGATTAATAAGCATTAATAAAGTATTTGACGCAACTTTTGCATTATTTAAAATAAATGTTTGGTTACTTTGTAGCTTTGTTTTTAAACACATACTGATAAAACCAATCACTGCATTTAAAGGGGTTCGTAATTCATGACTCATATTGGATAAAAATTGTGACTTAGCTTGCGTTGCTTGTTTTGCTTCTAGCGCTAATTTTTTCTTCTCAATGATTTCATTTTCTAAATATTTATTATTCAGCTCTAAATCTTTAGTTACCCTCGATGCAAAGTCGATGGCTTTTTTATTGGATTTCACTAGCAACAAAAATAAAAACAGTAGCAATGCATCAATAATCAAACCACTTAATAAAATAATTATGGGTTGTGATGTTTCTTTAAAAGCCTTACCTAATAAATTACTGCGAAACTCAAATGTCCACTGCCTGCCATAAAACGCTTGAGTTACTTCTTTAAATTGCGCAGCATTTTTATCATAAAATTGATCATCCATAATATTTTCATCATAAATGATTGTGTCGCCATCTGAAATTCGAATACCTACATGTCTATTTTGCTGCAATAATGTGCCTTCCATTAATTTTTTTACAATAAAAGGGGCGTAAACCATTCCAGCAAAATTTTTGTCTCGTTCCTCGATGGTTTCTTTTAATCCATAATGATAAAAGGGCGCATAAAATAGAAATCCTGGCGTTTTGTTTTGATCTTGTACTAATACAATTGGGCCAGTAATTTGAGCAAGGCCTGTGGATTGCGCTTTTTTGCTTGCAGTATAACGATTGATTTCGTGAGCCATATCTAAACCAACGGCTTTTGCATTTCTTGGTTCTGGCTCAATAAACGTAATGGGTAAATATTCGTTTTTGTTATGGGAAGGGTGAATACTGTAATCGGGTTTAAGTAATCTTTGTTGCTCTAAATAAGGCATCAATTTAGATTGAGAAATGTAATGAATCACACCAATTCCACTAATACCTGGATATTTTTTTTCAATGTCTAAATTTTGATAATAAGTTCGCCACTGGTTACGGTCGATATCGCCATCTAATACTTGAATCATTGCTGTACCAGACCAAAGCGCATCTTCATATTTACGCATACGATCTGTGATTAAATTTAGAGATTGCTCAACTTGTAATTCAAATGCCTGTGTAACTTTTTCTTTTGTTTGAGCTGCTGTGATAAACCATGCACCAAAAGTCAACATAAGCGAAAGAATTAATATCATCCAGTGATACCATTGTAATTTTCCTAATTTTTTGGGTATATGTAGTGTCATGTCGCTGACTGTATCTATGAGTGATAATTTTAGTTTAGCCCAAATCCCTAAAATGCAATTAAATGTAACGAAAATGTATTAAATTCTGCTAACTTCATTTTAAATTATTATTAGTTTTGCCAATCTCATCGCCAATTTAAACCGTTTTTCTACGCACGCCAATTGTTTACAACCCCATGCCCAGTCTTGATTGTTTCGATTATGACTTCCACAATTTTATTATTTTCATCAACGCTCAATTTGATTCTAATAAATTTTTTTTATCTATTATTTACAATCACGGACGTTCATTTATTACTTAATAATGCTCTAGTGAATCCAATTATTCATAACAGGGCGGGGTTATACTTAATTTATATAAGATTGGTCGTCTGTTTTTGGATATAGACTTTTTTGGATGTATCTGTTTTGGATGTATGATGATTTTGTTCACTTTGCGAATATTGGTTAAATTGCATACTTACAAAGAAATTATATTTTACAAAAACACCCATCGAAGCGATCGATTTAAACAGATGAAATATACAAATCAATACATTATAAATGGCTAATTCTGCCACTGCTTTCTTACAATTTAAAACGCTTAATTTTTTGAATCAAATCTTCTGACATTTTAGATAAATTTATGCCTGATTGAGTGGTTTTAAACGCTATATTTTCAGTGTTAGTTGCCAACTGTGCAATATGGTCAACATTTGTTGCGACTGTTTTCGTCGTAGAAGATTGTTCTTCTGTTTGAGTCGTAATGCTATTACTTAATTGCCTAATACTGTCCATCACACCTGTAAATTGGCTTATCGTGTCGTTTGCCTGCGTTGCTAAATTTAAGCTTTTTTCGATTCGGCCACTGCTGTCTTGCATCATACTGACTGCTTTATTAGAGTCTGATAACATTTTTACAGTCATTGCTTGAATTTCAGCGGTGGACTGCTGAGTTCGATTAGCCAACGATCTCACTTCGTCTGCGACTACGGCAAAGCCTCGACCCTGTTCGCCTGCTCTAGCAGCTTCGATGGCCGCATTTAATGCTAATAAATTTGTTTGTTCAGCAATGGATCCGATGGTTTGTAAGATGACTTCGATTTGATTGACACCTTTATCCAAATCTAAAATAGTCGATAATGCATCTTTAAAATGTAAATTAACCGAATCAATTGAATGATGGTTCTCGTTTACTTGGGTTGATCCTTGGTGGGCTAATTGGTCAGCAGCTTCGACTTTTTGCTGAGTATTTTCTGCAAATGTCAGTACCTGATTTGCAGTTAAACTCATTTTTTCTAACGAACTGCTGACTCTTTGTAATTCGTTTTTTTGTCCCTTTACATGCTCGCTTGTTTGTTTTGATAAGTGAGTGGATTCATTCACTGATGCATTTACTTGTTCAAATGCATTATTAATATCAGAAATTAGATCTTTAAGGGAGTCTGCCATTTTTTTAGAATACCGCTCCAAATCCCCCATTTCATTATTGGGGTGCTTACCAAATTTAATCGATAAATCCCCTTCGGCAAATTTAGATAACACGTTTTTAATATTAAATAATCCTTTTTTAAAGGATAACGTTATTAGCACTGACGTTATAATTGCAATCACGACTGCAATTGCACTTAGCGTATAAATAATGGTTAAACTAGATGAAAATTGATCCTTAACATTTGCTTCAATAATGATGGTTTGATTGGTACTTAATTTCACTAATTCATTTATCAGTTCATTAATAGAACTTACATTTGCGCCAAATAAATTAATATTATCATTCAGTTGTTTTTGGATTTTAAGTATTTGTAATCGATACGCACCTAGACCTGAAACAACACCATTAGATTTTTGTGAAGGTGTTGCTGTGCCTCGAACATCATCGGCTAATTCAGAGGCCAATTGAATAATTTGGCTGACTACTTCAGAAACTTCTGGAGAGTCATTGGCATTTTTTAATTGCAACGCAAGCATAGTAACGTCGCCTACCCAAATTAAAAAATCTCCACCCGACACATTTTCAATACTGGTTAAATCGTTTGATGATTTTATTTGCTCTACATACCACATGCCTGAAACCACAAGGGTTTGAGTTTCATACAAAATTGCCATGGTTCGATCATCAATATCGTCCAAACTGAACAACAGATTTTCTAGCATAGGTGTAAATTGTTTTTGGAATTGTTTAAGTTTTTTTGACAGCGCGTCAATTTCATTTTTAGATGAAAAGTACAATTGTTTTGAAATATTCATCTGCTCATAAATTTCTTTAAGTTGAACAAATTCAATTTCAATATTTTCGATTAAAGAAAATTGTTGTTTATTAGTGCCAGCTTGAATTTTAAGTTGTTTGATCTTTTCATCAATTAAGGTGGAAAGCGTAATTGATTCGGAATATAAATTTTTTAATTGATCAGGTGTTAATGCGCTATCGTAAGCTCGGATTTTAGTTTCTAAAGATAAAAACTGATTAGCTAAATTCTGGGAGTTTCGTGAAAATGGCGTCGTTTGTGTCGACAATTCCTTAAATTGTTGAGCAACTTGTTGAGTACTTAAACTACTAACGATTGTAATTGCTATTAACAATGAGGTAATTAATGTAAAACCTGCTGCTATTCGAAACAACAAACCAAATCTAAATCGAACGTTTACTGCCATTACTCACACCTAATTAATTACTCAACATTAATAGAGTGTAGAGCAAAAAAATGCCCATGCTTTAAATTTTAAAGTTATGTAGTTCTTGCCAATTCACGCAAAAAAATTACGTACTTTTGAGGTTTACATTCCTTATAAACCTCGTAGTGTTATGTGTTATTCAAAAGCAATTCTAACTAAATTATTATTTTGCTCACTTAACACGCGATTAATACAATCATCTAAACATTCATTGCTTTTATCATCAAACCATTTTTGTTTGTCGACATGATAATCAAAATGAAACCCTCCTGATTTAGCTGCGACCCAAATTTGGTTACTTGCAGATTGTCTTGAAATAATAATTTGTGATTGATCAATATTGTGAATCGTTAATGTGCCTGCTTCATTATCAAAATCTAAGTCTTGATCCAATTCATCAATGGCTTCTTCAATAAAAGCTTGGTAATCATCGACTAGCTGATGAAATTCGTGACGTTGCATATCTTTACCTTTTTATAATGCTCGGATAATTAGGGTTTCTAAGTATTCTAAATCTGGAATGGTTGCACGACCTAAAGGCGTGGCAACTGCCATTTCTTCCACTCGTGATAATTCAATATTTTGCTCATCTATCTTCACATCTTCGGTTTTCACTTTAAGTAATTTTGGAATACCCTGAACAAGCATGGCAAAAAACGGTAATGATGCCTGACCGCTGACATTGTTGAAAATCGCAATACGTGAGTGCCTGCTTAATTTTGGGGGTTCAGTCAATTCATCCACTATGGCTTCGTAATGTATTAACGGCACTTTAACACCACGCCATTCAACTGCACCTAAAATCCAATCGGGGGTTTCTTGTAATGGGACAGGTTGAATAAACTGAATGACTTCGGCGATACTGACGTTTGGCAACAATAAGTTTTGTGTCGATAACTGGATTAATAAGCAAGATAATTGCTCAGCTGATCGTGTTTGGACGTTTGCTTCACTCATGATATTTCTGCCTTTTGTTCTGTGACACTACTTTTGATGTGCTCGATTAATTGTCTTGCCAGCATTTGTGGCGTATCGCGTAAGCTCATAACGCCGGTTTCATAGGCTTGATCAGGCATCGAACTTTGAATGCAACTTTGTTTAGATTGACCCCAAACCAACCCACCATTTGTGTGAATAATTTGAGCGCCAAGAGTAGAATCGTTGTCCATTCCACTGAATATTATGCAATTGGCTTGTTGATTAAATTGGACCGATATATTTTCTAATAATTGATCCAAACACGGCGCATAGGCGCCTCGCCACTGTTCATCAATTACATGCACACCATGATTCATACGAAATTGAATTTCGTTATCAATGGGTGCAATTAACACTTCTCCGTTTTGTAATTGAGATTGAGCAGTGGCTATTTTAAACGTTAATTCACTGTGTCGACCAATCGTGTTTTCTAACGCTGCTAATCCACTTTGATCAATATGCTGCCCATAAACAAAGGCAACTGGAATGGTAGCTGGCAAACAATCAAAAAATGCTTTGACCGCCTGTGGGCCACCTAATGAAGCACAAACGACCCAAATCTGACCGATATCGGTTTTGGTTTTAAATTGGAAAGACTCATCCAATGTTATGACATTATGAGCTTTAGGAGCGTCCAAATGACTTAAGTCGACTAATACTTCTGCATTTTTATGAGATTCAGGTGCTGCAATGGAAGCCATTTTTTCAAGTAATCGACGCTCCCACTTTGGGTAATTTTCATCATTTCGAGGTGGAATTTCACCGTCTGCATAGATTATAGGTAATGTGTCGCAATCCAATAAGTCATCAAGTAATTGCTGATATTGATCTACTCTTTGCAGATCCACAACCCACATACTCACACCGCCATCATTCAGCTTATTCAAATCCACTTTTTCAGGTGCTAAGCAGGCAACTACGCTGTACCCTGCTTGATTGATGACCTGTTGCAAATGATGTTTCTGTAATACTTCATCTGCAATAATGCCGACTTTTGCCATTAAGAACCCCTATTGGGTCTTCGCCATTTCAAGTTGTTCTTTAATTGTTTCCAACAAAGGCCCTTCTTGGAATGGTTTACCTAAATATTCATTAACGCCAATACTCATAGCGCGCTCTTTATGTTTTTCACCGGTTCTTGATGTAATCATAATAATTGGAAGGTCTGAAATTTCTGGATTATGTCTGACCCGCGTTGCGACTTCAAATCCGTCCATTCGTGGCATTTCAATATCAAGTAACATAATATCTGGACGCACATCTTGTAATTGAGTCACGGCATCTTGACCATCTTTAGCCAAAATCACCTCGTAGCCATTACGCTCTAATAAACGAGAGGTTACTTTTCGAACCGTTACAGAGTCATCCACAACCATGACTTTCATGGCCCGCTCTTCGGTTTGTTGTTTTTCAGGAGCGCCAATTTGAAGAGCAGATCCAATTTGAGCGTCAGTAGCGATAGCGCTTCGAATCATTGATGGTAAATCTAAAATTACCACAACTGAACCATCGCCCAATATCGTTGCACCTGTTAGACCCGTTACCGATGTAAATTGAGGCCCAATGGCTTTTACTACGATTTCACGAGAACCTAATAGCTGATCAACATGCAATGCTAATGTGTGATCATTATCTACGCCATGCACCAAAATTAAAGGAATGGCTGTCGCATCACTTGGAATATGGGCAGGCAATGTTTCATCCATCAATGAACCTAAATATTGTACGCGGTAATCTTTACCTGAGTATCTAAATTTAGGCGCATCTGGCTGATAAAATTGCTGCATTTGTGCTGGTGATACTCGAACAATACCTTCAATGGAATTTAATGGTAATGCATAAGTATCATCGCCAATTGACACCATTAATGCTCGACTTAACGATACGGTTACTGGAATTCGAATTCTAAATAACGTGCCTTCGCCAACTGTTGAGTTGATTGTCATCACCCCACCTAGCTGTTTCACTTCGGAATTCACAACATCCATGCCGACACCTCGACCTGAAATTTGAGTTATTTTATCTGCTGTAGAAAAACCTGCATCTAGAATAAACATCAGAATTTCTTGATCGGTTAAATTTGCATCCTCTTTCATTAAACCTTTTTCAACGGCTTTTTCACGAATGCGATCAATATTAATACCCGCTCCATCATCACGTAATGTCAGAACCATGTAGGATCCTTCACGAGCTAATGATAATTCGACTTTACCTGTTTTGCTTTTACCCGCTTTAGCTCGCACATCTGGCATTTCGATACCATGATCCATTGAGTTACGCAGCATATGCTCTAAAGGAGCGACCATTCTTTCTAGTACTGTACGGTCAACTTCACCTTCGACGTTAAAAAATTCAAGTTCGGCTTTTTTCTTCAATTCTCCAGCTGTCTGACGAACAATTCGGCGCAAGCGCGGTGCAATACCGGAGAACGGTACCATCCGAGTTTGCATGAGCCCTTCTTGCAGCTCGGTATTGATTCTGGATTGCTGAAGCAAGATTGTTTCTGTGTCGCGAGTTCTTTCTTTTAATGTATCTTGAAGATCCATTAAATCCGATGCAGATTCCATGATCGAACGAGATAGCTGCTGAATCGAAGAATATCGATCCATTTCTAGTGGATCAAACTCTTCTAATTCTTCTTCTGCTTGCTCTTGGCGATACGCCACTTGTTCTTGTGTTTCGTTATCTAATCGGCGAATTTGCTCATTCATCCGATCGATTGCAAAATTCATTTCACTTAATGTGAAGTTAAAATCTGCCAATTCTTGCTCGAGTCGAGCACGGGATATACTGGTTTCACCTGCCAAGTTAACCAAGCCATCAAGCATTGTAGCCTGAACTTTAACGGTTTCTTGATTTTGGCCGCGACGTTTTTTGTCACTGGCTTCTTGCTCGCCGGCCATCCGTTTTGCTTCATCAGCAATATCCATGGCGGTTTTCGGTTCCATCGCCATTTTAATATCGGATAATACAGATGAGTCAAATTCAATAACATTGTCATAATCACTTTCAGATGCCGACTCTTTAAAGTCATCACTTATTGATTGCTCTAAGCTGATATTTTCGATGTTATCTGAAGCTTCACCAGTGACCCATTCATTAATTTGATTATCAAACCCTTGAGAATTCGATTGATCAGATTGATTGTGAATATGGGCATTAATGACATTAACGGCAAGCGTCTCTAAATTAATGAGTTTTTCATCTAACTGATCAAAATAGGCGTCATCTTTTGTATTCTGGTCGGTGTCGATTGCGAACTGTTCAATATTGCCAGCAAGTTGAGCAAGCTCTTCTTGCTCAGCTAAATTCGCTCCGCCTCGAACGGTATGCAATATTCGTTTAATAATATCGCTTTGTTCCACATCCTTAGGTGTATAGCGCCAAGCTAGCCTAGCCTGGGTTAATTGCCCAAGCAGCCCCTGAGTTTCTTCAACAAAAATGTCCATCAAACTTTGAGACTGATCATCTATATTGCTGTGATCGTTCACTGCGATATTAAAACCATTGCCTGCGCAGTAATTTTGAACACATTCCAATAAGAAACGATCGTTTTTACACTGCATGGTGTTTTGTATATCCTGCACCATATCTGACAGACTATTGTGGCAGCTTTCAATTAATTCAATTAATGAGTCATCTGCTACATACTTGTGATTTACAAAACCTTCATATAAATATTCAAGCTCATGCCCTAGATCACCAATTGGTGAAATACCCGCCATTCGCGCGCCACCTTTTAGGGTGTGTAAATCACGCTGAAGTATATGAACCGGCTCAAGATTGCTGATATCTTGTTTCCAAGTATCAAATTGAGCTTGGATACTGACTAATATTTCATCGGCTTCATCTAGGAAAATCTCAATTAATTCAGGGTCTGAATCAACTATAAACATTTCATCTTGCGAAATAATACCCGATTCATTGATCTGGATATCCGACTCATCAACCAAACTTAATTCAGTATCGTGTAAATCTGGCTCGTCTATGACTGATAATTCATCGGCATTTTTAGCTAAATGATCCACTTTATGAGAATCACAATATTCTTTGATTTTCCCTACTAACTCAGGATCGTATTCGCATTTACCCTGCGCTTCAATGTCCTGAACCATGTCCGAAATATCATCTTGGCATGCAAATAACAGTTCAAATACACTTTCATCTGCAGCGTATCGACCATCACAAATGCCTTCATACAAAAATTCAATTTCATGAGCTAAATCCCCAAGTGGACGGATTTCAGCCATGCGCGCACCACCTTTTAAGGTGTGTAAATCACGCTGCAACTGTTCAACAATTGAAGTATCTTCGGTGTCTTTTTGCCAAATATCTAATAATTGACGTACGCTTTCGACTAATTCATTGGCTTCTTCGATAAAGATTTCAACCAGGTCATCATCTGCTGAAACAGTAAATGAGCGCTTATAAGTTGAAGATTTAGTAGATTCAATTTCAACTGGCGTCTCTTCTATACTGAACTCAATTCCTGCGGTATCACCATCACTGTCATCTAATTGACCGATTTCCAATAATTGATCAATTTGTTGCTCGATATCAAGTTGTGGTTCTACTTTTTGCGCTGCAGCAATTCTATCCATTAAGTTAACAAGGGCTTCTTGACCTTGTTGTGCGATTTTGATGAACCTTTCACTCATTGAGGTAATTTGATCAAAATCAGATTGGTATAATTCACATAATTTTTGCCCTAAGCTGGCAAATACAGGTTGCTGTGCAATCTGGGAATGTTCAACCAATTGCTGCATGTTCGATGCTATTTGCTGTAAATAGTTTTGAGTAATTGGCTTTTCAGACCAGAGGGCCGTCAATTCTTCCGAATCTAAAATCACATCCATTGTCGCATTTAAGAAAATTTGTAATGGATTATCTTCGTTTATCTCTATTTGGTTTGAGTTTAAATCAACATGGCGCTGCATAATTTCGTAAACATATGCGGCAAATTGTTGAGACGACTCATCACTTTCAAGGCAGGACGAAATATCATTTATAGCCTGTTCACAACGCTGCGTGGCTTCATTAATGACATTAAATATTTCTGCATTTGATTGAACGTGCAACTGGTGCATGGTTTGCACAAGTTTTTCAACTGGTGAGATGGCTTCTGCTAATTGCACCACCCCCGCCATATGCGACGCACCTTTAATTGTATGGAACGCCCGTTGAAGCTCTTCACTTAATATTTGATCAGGGCCGCCTTCTATAAAGTCGTTTAATACATTAATATGAGATAACAGTTCTTCTTTAAATATCGCATAAATTCGCTCATCATCTGCCAACTGTTCATTTTCAGTAGATTCTTGATCGATACTAAATTCAATCGATTGTTCTTCTTCATTTTGCGATTCACTTGGATCCAGTGCAATTTCGTCAATCGTCTCAAGGGAAAATTCAATGACTTCAGGCTGAATATCTTCATCTAAGACAATGTCGAAATCTGACTCATCACTTTGCGCTGACTCTGAGTCAATTTCAATTTCTTCGCTAAAGTCACCACTGAACAAGCTATCAACTGCGTCTTCATCTATTTCAAACTTAACAAATTCAGGATCTTCGCTTTGAATTTTCTCGGAACGACCTTCATCATTAATACCTAACATTTCGTCAGTTATTAAAATTTCTGGTTCAACGGTATCTTCTAAAATAGGCTCTAATTCAAGCTCAACTGATCCGTTGGTTTCATTTTCGCCAGATGAGTCATCTACTTCATCAAGCAAAATTTCAAGCTCTACAGGCGCGCCTTCTTCTATTGCTTCAACTTCAATAGTTGGAATTTGCTCAAGATCAATGCTTAATTCTGGCTCATCATTTTGCTCAAGTGATGAATCTTCTTCCATGAATGGCTCAAGGGTTGGAATTTGGGAATCAACATCACTTACTGGGTTTTCTGTAATTTCTAATTCAGGCTCAACAGCGGATTGCGCCTCACCTTTCACTATGACAGTTGCTCGATCGACCAATTTCTCAATAGTTGCTAAATCTGCTTGTTGCTGTTTCTCAAACTGATGTATTAATGTAGGAACATATTCGGTGACATCTTCAACTAATTCAATTAATGCATCGCTATAAGGTGTATTACCCTCAATATGCGTATTTAACATGCTCTCAATGGACCATGCTAACTCGCCAATATCCTTAGCGCCGACCATTCGCCCGCTACCTTTTAAGGTATGAAATGCACGTCTGAATTCAGTTAATGATTCTTTATCTTCTTGATTCGCTTTGTATTTTGGCAAGAACTCATGAATGGCTTCTAATACTTCATGCGCCTCTTCAACAAAAATTTCTAAAATTTCATCATCAATTAAATCGTCATCATCTGTATTATCTTCATTTTCAATTGATGTGTTTTGCTCAGATTTCAATGAGATTGGAGCTATGATTTCATTTTCAGTAGACTCAACGGGCGTTTCAGTTTCTGTGATTTCGCTTTCTTCTGTCTCGACCAATGTATCTAAAACTGGAAGTGCTTGTTCGACTGAATTTTGATCTTCTTTTGGTGTTTCAACAATTGGATCACAAGCCGCAACCTGCATACCAAGAGACTCCATGCGCTCTTGCGATGTATCAAGAAGTGACTCGTTCGAGCCCTGCCCATCTTGAGTTAGTCGCTCAAGATAGTACTCAATTCCCATTAATGCATCAGCTAATTGATCTAATTCACTCCACTGAGGAACCTGCTTATTTTCAATTAAATTCTCACTAAAATAACGCTCACAAGCATCTAAAATATTGCTAACTTTTTGTAATGGAATCATCGACAACCCACCACCAATCGCTTTTAGCGTTTGAGGCACTTCTTCGATTTTTTCGATATCCCACTGTGACCCAATATATTCAACAATCGCGTCTTTAGTTTGCTCTAAACCATTTCTAGCTTCACGAATTACGGCGTTTTGTGCATCACTTACACCCTCGATCATGCTAACTGGCGCGCCATCGGCATGACTTATTTCGCCCTTCATTGAGGATTCAACAAACAATAAACCGCCTGCCATCTCCATCAATTCTTGATCCGTTAATTTCGTCGCATTTTGTTCCGCTTTTTCTAAAACCAGATGCTGATCCAATAACACCTTGCGTAACTCACTCATGCCAAGTGCCGCCAAAGTGTCTCCAATTGGCTTAATTGCTTCTTTGACTGATGTGACATCTTCTAAGGTCGAACCCGTAGTCGCCAGTAATTCGATCTGCTCTTTTATCTTGCTGGTTTCTTCAGTTAACGCCTTAATAACAGAATGCATGGCGTCCTTATCAGGGCCAGCCATTGCGTTGTCATTGGTATAACCATCAATATGAGGCAGTGCTTCGTTTAATCGATATATCTTCTTGATGGTTTGAATATGAGGCTGATCGCTTTGTGCTTTAGCAATATAAAATAATGCATTTTTAAGCTGTTCTTCAGAAACGTTAACGCTTAACCCTGCTGCGCCTTTTTCAGTGACGTGCTTAATCGTTGAATCAACATGCTTTAATATCTCTTTTGTTGTCGCACCTAATTCAATGCTGCCTTCTTGCAACCCGACAATCATCGCTTGTACCACGGACCAGTAAATGGCCATTGGTGTATTTGTACAATGCTTGACCAAATGACCCATTACTTTTTCAAGATAGGCGAGGTTTTTCTCAATTTCTTGATTTTTTAGTAACCCTAATAATGCAACCTGATACATTTGACGCAGTTTTTTAGCTAAGCCAAGAAACTGGTCTTTATTAAAGTTTGCTGAAACAGCAGGAAGCGCTTTAGTGGATTCTGTTAAATCTGGCTGAAACAAGGCGCTAGCTGAAAATAACTCTTCATGACATGCGCTACGAATTTCATTAATAATTGGAAGTAATACTATTGGAAGGTCTTGATGATGCGCTTTTACTTTGTCTAAGTAATTAGGTAATTGAATGATGCCTTGCATCAAAATCGACATATTTTCTTCAGTTGCCACTACGCTCTGATCGACCATTTTTTGGGCTAGCTTTTCCAACTCTTCGGAAAGTAAAGCTGCACCGTAAAATTCGACCATTTTCAAAGTCCCATTCACTTGGTGTAAATAATTAAAACAAAAACCAAGTTGAGTGGAATCATGAGTATCTTCTACATACGATTCTAATGCCTGTCGAGCAAGGTCTAAGGTAGATTCAATCTCTCCTTTGACCCATTCTAGTGCGACATAATCATGACGATCAGCCATTACGCCTCCAATTCATTAGTTATCTTTGATTTCAGATAAGCTAAAGTTTTGTCATTAGGTACTTTAACCATTTCTGGATGAGCCCAATCAGTGAGCTCTCCAGTACCTAAAATCAACATTCCACCTGGAGCAAGTTTGCTTACCAGATGCGTGACGATTTCTTTGCGTCGCCACTTACGAAAATAAATCAGCATATTCTGACAATAAATCACATCCATTTTTTTGATGGGAGATTTATCCAGCTCTAAAACATTCAAACGAGTAAAACACATACGTTTTTTAAGGGTAGATTTGGCGATTAAATTTTCGCCATCCTCATCAAAATACCTTTGTTTAAATAGGCTATTGATTCCTACTAATTTACGCTTGTTATAACTGCCTTTTTGAGCGGTATTTAAGGAAGGTTGACTAATATCGGTTGCTGTTAAGGAAAAACTATAACCTTTGGATTTTGTACTGACGCATTCTTGCGCTAGCATTGCCAAAGAATAAGGTTCTTCACCTGTGGAGCAACCTACTGACCAAATATGAATGTCGCGTTTTAAGCGAGGGCTTTGAACAAGCAGGAATTCTTTAAGTAAATCAAAAGAAGCCGGGTCTCGAAAAAAGCGTGTCTCATGTACGGTCAGATGATCAACCAACTTATACCACTCAACAGTGCCATTGACACCTGAATGTATGAGTTCAAAATATTGTTGATAATCCGAACAACCGATTTCCCGCATTCTCATGCTTAAGCTCGTTTTTAAAAAACTTTTACGAGCGGTAGTCAGTTGCATGCCAGTGCGGTCTTCTAATAACTTGCGCCATTGATCAAACTGTTGGTCGTCCAATTCAATCGAAGGGACGGACCAATTATTAGCTGGGCTAGTGATATTAGAAAACATACACGAAGCTATCTATTTATACATTAAATGGACAATAATTCTTCGTCGTCCAGATCTTCAATTTCAAGATCATGCTCACCATCTTCATCTTCAGGTAGCTTAAAGCCGGCAACCGATGCTCGCATTTCGTTGGCTAATTGCGCCAAGTTACCAATGGATTTTGCGGTTGCTGTTGTGCCTGATGATGTTTGAGAGGTAATTTCCTGGATCACGTTCATCGTATTAGAGATGTGACCTGCTGAAGAAGCCTGTTGGCGTGCAGCGTTGGAGATGTTTTGAATCAAGTCGGCCAAAGATTTCGATACGTTCTCGATCTCTTCAAGTGCCACACCCGCATCCTGTGCTAGACGAGCACCACGTACCACTTCCGATGTTGTTTGTTCCATCGAGATAACGGCTTCGTTAGTATCGTTCTGAATCGTTTTTACAAGTGCTTCAATCTGTTTTGTTGCAGAAGATGAACGCTCAGCTAGACGCTGTACCTCATCGGCAACTACGGCGAAACCACGACCTGCGTCACCGGCCATCGATGCCTGAATTGCGGCGTTAAGTGCCAGAATGTTCGTTTGGTCAGCAATATCGTTAATCAACGATACGATGTCCCCAATTTCTTGCGAAGATTCACCAAGACGTTTAATACGCTTAGAAGTCTCTTGAATCTGCTCACGAATATTATCCATGCCGTTGATCGTTGCTTGTACCACGTCAGAACCTTTTTTAGCGATCGCAACCGATCGCTCGGCTACCGCTGTTGATTCCGCGGCATTCGCAGATACTTGGTCAATGGAAACGGCCATTTCGTTTACAGCGGCGGATGCCCCTGCAATCTCTTGTGCCTGGTGTTCAGATGCTTCAGCAAGATGCATCGCTGTTGCTTGTGTTTCTTGGGCAGCGGATGATACTTGAACGGCAGTGGCGTTAATCGCCGATACTAACGCTCTCATTTGGTCGATCGCGTAGTTAATGGAGTCAGCAATCGCACCTGTAAAGTCTTCGGTTACCGTTGCAGAAGTGGTTAAATCACCATCAGCAAGATCGGCCAGTTCGTCTAGTAAACGTAAAATCGCGTTTTGGTTTTGATCGTTCATCTCTTCAGTTTGACGTAAATCTTTACGTGTACTGTTGAATAAGTTGTAACCGATAATCAAAATAATGAAGCCAGCCAATGCTGCTAACGCCCATACAATTCGCTCCAATAAAACATCTGAATTATTTAATTGAGTTAATTTGTTAGATAGCGACGAAAGTTCACGCAATAATTGACGAGAGTCTGTAAAAATATCTGAAGAAGCGTTTTGAACTTGCTCTAAGTCAACAGACTGAGCAATTATGCCATCTGTTACACTTTTAAATTCATTAAAAATACCTTGAATTTCTTTTAAGTATTTTTGAGCATTTACCCCTTTGATGCGATCATTACCAGATATCATACGATCCAAACTAGCTGTAAATGTCAAAGTATGAGTTTCAAACTCATCAGCAGCCTCATTTGCATCATGTCCGCCAGTCAAAATGTGCTCGGCAGCATTCAACATTTTTTCGGCAACTAATGTCTGTGATTGCGCTAGGGCAATGGTTGAGCCTGAAGCACTTGCATTAATTAATTCTTCAACAACAAAATTATATAAATTCTGCATTTCAACAACACTATCTGACAAATCTTCAGCACTCATTGTTACCTGGATAATGGTTTCTTCAGACTCAATAATACTATCAGCGTTGGTTCGAACAGAATTCCAAATTGATTCAATACCTTCAACTTTTACGCCTTGGGCTTTAATTTTGTCATATCCTGGAAAACCGATCGCACTATTACCCGAGCGAATAAAACCCCAGTTTAGATCGAATTCGTTACGAGCAGTTTTAAGTAATGGAAATGCACCCACTTCACCAATGGAAGCTTCTGATGCGTTTTTTGCGATTTCTTGAGAAAGTACCCTCAAATCATCCACATACTTAATACGTTGCTTTGCATCTTTATCATTTGTACTCACTCGATTGGCTAATACTAACGTACCAATAATGACAATTAATAAAGTAACTAACAAAATAGGGGTAAGTTTATTACTGCCTAAGCCTGCTTTTTTCATGCTCCGAACTCCAGTTCGTTGAATAAAAGATGCACTTGCATCATGTTAAAAATAAATTACACAGCTATTTGCATAAAATCCGCAGAAACTACTAAATCGCGCAATGCGATAACAGTGAACTGAGAATTTTGATGTTTATAGGAACCATGTAAGAAGGGATTTAAAATATCAGGTGAGGGACCAACTTGCTGATCGAAATTCTCAACTGGAAAATGCTGCATACCCTCAACTGAATCGACAATCAGCCCGTTTAGGACATCGCCGGATTCAACAATAAGTAAGCGTCTGTTTTTTAATGCTGTGGTATTAATTTCACTTTGAGCAAAACTCGCTAAATCCATTACAGGTATTAAACGACCTCGAATATTAGCAACACCATGAACCCAAGATTTCACACCAGGAAGGCGCGTAATTGAAGGAACAGAAATAATTTCACCGACTTGCTCCATTGGAGCGACAAATCGACAACCAGAAAGTGAAAATGCGACTCCAGACCAGTATTCTTGCACTTCTTCCTGGGCAGGAAGGCCAAGTGCATGTTTAAGGTTGGCACGCGCTATATTGCTTAATAACTGAAAAGGAGCTTGCTTCATAGTAGATTAGCGACCTGAAAGTGCATCTTCAATTGCTTTAAGTAACTGAGCTTCAGCTACAGGTTTAACCAAATAACCCGAAGCGCCCTGACGACGACCCCAAACTCGATCGGTTTCTTGATCTTTAGTGGTCACAATCAATACAGGAATATGGGCGGTTTCAGAACCCTTGGTTAGTTGGCGAGTTGCTTGAAAGCCATTTAAGCCTGGCATAACAACATCCATCAAAACCACATCAGGAAGCTCTTGACGAGCAACAGCAACTCCATCAGCACCATTTTCAGCGGTTAATACTTGATGCCCATGTTTTTGTAACATATTAGAAAAAGCATGAGTCTCGGTAGGAGAGTCATCTACAATTAGAATATTAGCCATATTAAGAACCTAATAAATACTGACGATTAAATGTGATCGCGAATTGCACCAAGCAACTCTTCTTTTCCAAATGGTTTGGTCAAATATTGATCCGAACCAACGATACGACCCTTCGCTTTATCAAAAAGCCCATCTTTACTGGAAAGCATGATAACGGGAGTATCTTTAAATGAACTGTTATTTTTGATCAATGCACAGGTTTGATAGCCATCTAATCTTGGCATCATAATGTCCACAAAAATAATAGCAGGACGACTATCAGCAATTTTAGCTAAGGCATCGAAACCATCTACAGCTGTGATCACTTCACAGCCCACTTTTTTAAGCAATGTTTCGGCAGTACGACGTATCGTCTTACTGTCATCAATGACCATGATTTTTAAGCCATCAAAGTTGTTATCCATGTAACACCCTTTGTCGATTATAAGGTTGCGGAAATGAGCAGCAAATTGGATTTTTCAAATGGATATTCCATTTGAATGTCTGAAAACTATCCCAATTTAGATTTAGCCCATAATAGGTTGACGAAAATTACCATAGATATTGGCATGGCGCTACCATCTATGCAATAACAAAGTTAGATTTTCAATGCCGTTCACATTCGGTACTATACGCACCACACTAATTGACAGAGCATAAAGTATGAGCATCAAAATCGGCATAGTTATGGATCCAATACAACAGATCAACTATAAAAAAGACAGCTCACTTGCCATGTTATGGGCTGCATCCAACAAAGGCTGGGAATTGTTTTATATGGAACAAAAAGATTTGTTCATAGAAAACGGTGTAGCCAAAGCTGAAATCAAGCCACTTAAAGTCTTTGAAAACCCTGATCATTTCTATGAGTTAGGGGATACGCAAACCATTGAATTAAGTGAGCTTGATTCAATTTTAATGAGAAAAGATCCTCCCTTTGATAATGAGTTTATTTATAGCACATATATCCTAGAAGCAGCAGAGCGAGAAGGGTGTTTAATTGTTAACAAACCACAAAGTTTGCGTGACTGTAATGAAAAAATATTTGCCACTCAATTTGCTCAATTTTGCCCACCGCACTTAGTGACACGCAGTAAGGCGCAGATTTTAAAGTTCTACGCTCAACATAATGACATTATTGTCAAACCTTTAGATGGAATGGGCGGCTCTAAAATTTTTAGATTGCAGCCAAACGATCCAAATGTAAGTGTTATTTTGGAGACTTTAACGGATTTTGGCCAAGAACAAATTATGGTGCAAAAATATTTACCTGAAATCAAAGAAGGCGACAAGCGCATATTAATGATTGATGGCGAACCTATTAAATACAGTTTGGCCCGTATTCCAGCCAAAGGTGAAACCCGCGGCAACTTAGCAGCAGGCGGCTCTGGACGACCACAACCATTAAGTGAATCAGACTTTAACATTGCCAATGCAATTGGCCCAATGTTAAAAGAAAAAGGGCTATTATTTGTAGGCTTAGATATTATTGGCGAGGGCTTAACTGAAATAAACGTCACAAGCCCAACATGCATAAGAGAAATTGATGCAGCATATCAAACAGATATAGCAGGCAAACTTATGAACGTCATTGAAGCAAAACTTAACGCGCGCAATTAATTATGAGCACACAATCACAACCCATCGTTAGCTCATCAGATCGATTCAGCTTCATGCTTATAATCGCACTGGCTGTTCACGTTCTGCTTATTTTTGGTATTTCGTTTACTGCATTACCAACCACTTATGAAAACCAAAAGGCCAAAGAAGTCATTGAAGTTAAACTCAAGTCTGAAATCAGCGACGAAGAAAGTGACTTTCTAGCGGATTCAAATCAACAGGGCAGTGGTGAATCTGATGAAAGTCATATTTTATCCACAACCGAACAGGCAGAATTTAACGACACACAAGTTAACCAAGCCAATCAAACGCCGCCCATTTATCAATACTTTTATCAACCCTCCACCAAAAACCAAGTGATTAGTACTCAAAATAAAAGTGTTATAAAAATAGAGCAACAAGACCTGACTGAAGAAGAAAAAAAAATCACCGAACCCAACAAAGTTGAACAGGTTAATTTAAATGAGATTTCCAAAAAGATCGAATCATTAAATTTAAAACTTGCACAAATTGAAGAAACTCAAGCAAAAAAACCGAAGAAAGTTTGGAATACTGCGATGTCAGCAAAAGAAGATATAGAGGCTTCATACGTTTATCGACTCATTCAAAAAATAGAAAGCATTGGCAACAATAATTACCCTCAAGCCGCCATTGAGCAAAATTTATCTGG
This sequence comes from Marinicellulosiphila megalodicopiae, assembly GCF_045862395.1. Taxonomy (NCBI): domain Bacteria; kingdom Pseudomonadati; phylum Pseudomonadota; class Gammaproteobacteria; order Oceanospirillales; genus Marinicellulosiphila; species Marinicellulosiphila megalodicopiae. The sequence continues at coordinate 46,514 of NZ_AP023087.1, read as the reverse complement.
CACCATTCGAGTGGTATTTGTACTTAATCAAAAAGGCGAATTAATTAATTTTGAAATCGCCCAAAGTTCTGGCCACGATATTCTAGACAATGCAGTGAAGCATATTATTTCCCAAGCCTCCCCTTTTGAAAAATTCTCCCCTTCACTTATTCAAGGCAAGGTACAAGAAGTTCACATCATTCGTACATGGATTTTTGATAGTAATCAGCGTTTTACGATGGAGTCATTATAATGTCCAGCACAGAAAAAACCGTCCTTTCTTTTGATTTTGGCACTACTCGCTTTGGCGCTGCCATCGGGCAAACACTTACAGGTGGTGCTACTGAATTACCCACATTCAAAGCTATCGAAGGCATTCCAAACTGGGAAGATATAGATAAAATCATCCAAGAATGGCAACCTGACATCTTACTTGTGGGCATTCCAGTGCATATGGATGGAACCATGAGCGACACTGGGTTACGAGCAAGAAAGTTTAAAAACAGATTAAAAGAACGTTACAAACTAGATACTCAAAGTGTCGATGAGCGTTTAACCAGCTTTGAAGCAAAAGGCATCGCGCTGAAAAAAGGCAAAAGCAATTTCAAACAGCATTCCGTGGACTCCCTTGCAGCCGTTTTAATTTTTGAAACCTGGTTTAATCAATTATAAATCTCAATTTGTCCTGCCCTATTCAGGGCAAAACCTAATACGAAATTAATCCAATACAGATTTCAATGGTCTACAATTATAATTGTACCTTTCATTAATTTGGTTTTGTTATGACAATTCGACTTGCCGTCCTATTAACCACTGTTTTGTTCGCTATGCCTATATTTGCTGAACAACCGGTTTTTCACCTTTCCTCCTCAAACGTCAACTGGCCTCCTTTTTATTTCAAAAATGAACAAAATGAAAATGCTGGTATGTTTCACGAGTTCAATATTGAATTATTTGAAAATCGATTGGGATATAAACTTCAATACATCAAAAAACCCTGGGCAAGAGCGCAAAGAGATGTTGAATTTGGTGAGACCGACGGTTTAATCACTATCAAAACCGAAAAACGCGCTACATTTGCAACGCCTTCTGATGCTCCTTTTTTTAGATTAAGTTTTGATTTATTTACTTTTAAAAATCATCCCAAAATTGCAGAAATGGACAAAGTAACCAATGTCGAACAACTCAAAGCTCTGGACATTACAATGATTTCAACCATTGGAAATGGCTGGCATAAAAAAACCATCGAAGACTTCGGCATTAATACTGCCATTGTGCCAACTGATAATGAAATGGTACTTTTTTTAGCCCGTAAGCGAGCAGATGGTTTTGTAGATATTCGCGCATCCATGACAAAATTAATCAAAGAGCTATCGGCGGAGCAAGACATTGTTGTGACTGAAGGGTTCGTAGAACCTGCTGAAATGTATATTATGATTGGGCATAAATCTGAATTTCATAAAAATCTGCCTGAAATCAATCAAGCTTGGCAATCTATGATAGATGATGGATTTATTGAAAGCGTCCTTGCTAAATATCAAAATCTATAATTTTTTCGAAGTATTAATTGAAAATTAAGAACCCGTTCCTTCGTATCTTGCCGTTCCTTTTACCCAACTGTAATAGGCAAGCGATATAAACGCGATGGACGCAATCGTTAATGCAATGACACCTAACAACACACTCCCTCCATTTAATATTAAATTTACTGGGTAATAAGCAATCAATCCAATGGGTAATACAAAGGTAAATAAAAATTTAAATCCATCTGAAAAAACACTCATTGGAAAGTGACTGTAATCACGTAATCGATGCGTGAATTGTAAAACAGGATTTGAAGCAGTAATCCAAAAAGCCGTTGTGGATGCAAGCATCAACATCGAAGTGTAAATAAATGAAGCAAAAAACAACAAATACACATACAACAATATATCCAATCCAATCCACTCAAATTCCATATTACCCACTGCAATCGCGGTGCAAATAATTCCCGAAATCAATTGACTGATTGCTTTAACATCAAACACTTCACTTAAAAAATAAAACAATGAATTCAAAGGTCGCATGTAATATTTCAAAAACGTACCCGACTGCAAATGATTACCTAATTGCCAACAATGATCTAAACAAACTTGAGCAGGCAACATCGCAAATTGTGCGAATCCATATAAAAATAAAATTTCCCATTTATTCCAATTTTCAATAGTTTCGATCGATTGAAATAACACCCACAATGCAAATAAACTGACAAATTGTGTCCCAATCATCCCGATAATACTTATAAAAAAATCAACTCGATATGCCATTTTACTTTTAAAATGCTGTGCGATAATCAACCCATAAATTCTAAGGTAAAATTTCATTTCAACCTCCATTGATGGTAATAACTTGAGTGGCTTTTTTAAAAAATACGCGACACATAGTAAATAATATCAACAACCAAAATAACTGATTACCTAACATACTGAACGCCTGATTAGTATCGTCTACCTGCCCCATCAATAAAGTAATGGGCGTATAATACATAGCAACAAACGGAGAGAACTCTAAAAAGTCTTGCAACCATTGCGGGAAAAAGGCAAAAGGGATCATTACACCTGAAAACACAATCACTAAAGATTCTCTTGTTTGAAAAATGCCCCAAATGGATTGAGTGTAAAATGAAAGCAAGCCAATTAAATAATCAAGCATAAAAATAATTAACCAAGCAAACACCAAACTACTTATGCTAAAAATCCAATTCTGATTTAATGGTAAGGTTAATCCCATAAAAAAATAAAGCAGTAATGCCGTGGGAATTAAAATCATAATAACATTCGCACTGATTCGCCCTAACGCTCTAGACATGCAATATAATTGATAATCTATTGGTTTTAATAAGTAGTTAACAATATCACCAGAAGTCACATCAAATGAAATATTATAGTCAGTAAAAGTTCGATACATATTAAATAATGTAGCTGCAATTACTAAATATAAAAAAGTTTGCTCAAATGTCATCCCATTTAGTTCAGTTTTATTGGCATAAATTGCCTGCCATAAATAGTATAAAATAATAATAAACACTAAATTTGCCGCTAAATTAATTAAGGTCGATGCTCGATATGCAAAATTCATTTGCATCGCACCTTTTATAATAAACAAATATTGTTTCATTTTAGCGCCCCGTCATATACTCGGGTTATTACTGTCTCCATGTCTAATTCTTGTACTTTAAAATCACTGAATTTAATTTTATTTTGTAGAATTTCAAGTACTTTAATTAATGGAATATTCTCTTGTTTAAAAGTGATTTTTAAATTTAGGCCATCAATAAACATTTCAGTTTCTTCATATTGATTCCACACTTCTTTTATAGATTGAATCATTAATTCATTTACTGTTTCATCAAGATTTACTAATAATGTTCTAAAGCTTCCAAAGATTTGATTAAACTTTTCAGTTTGCCCATCGTAAATAATTTTTCCGCTATCAATTAACACAACACGCTGACATAACGACTCGACATCACCCATATCATGAGATGTTAAAATCACTGTGGTTTGATAACGTTCATTTAACTGTTTGATCAAAAATCTAATTTTTTGCTTAATGGCTACATCCAAACCAATTGACGGTTCATCCAAAAATATCACCGATGGATTATGCAAAAATGCAGCAGCGATATCGCACAACATTCTTTGACCTAATGACAAAGAGCGTACAGTACTGCTAAAGAACTTTTTTATGCCAATTAAATCTTCAAAAAAATTAATATTACGATCGTAATCTTCATCGGATAATTTATAAATTTCTTTTAATATTTTAAACGATTCAACCACTGGAATATCCCACCAAAGCTGTGTTCTTTGACCAAACACAGTACCAATATCTGCTACGTATTTTTGGCGCTGGTCGTGAGGTTCAAATCCATTAACATCAATATGTCCTTGAGATGATTTTAATATGCCTGTCATCATTTTAATGGTGGTGGATTTACCCGCGCCATTTGGGCCTAAAAATCCAATAATTTCGCCTTTGTTAACTTCAAAATTAATTCCATCTACGGCTTTAATTATTCGATAATCATTTGAAAATAAATCTTTAAGGGCACCAAGAAGGCCTTCTTGGCGATTTAATACTTTGTAATATTTTTTTAAGTCTTTAATTTTTATTATAGGTGTCGACATCTTTAATCCTAACGATGGTTTTTATTTTGGTTTCTAGAAAAATAGTTAAAGGTGAGTTAAAAGAATAATTGAGCGAAGTATTGCACTTGCTCAATAAATGTTTAAATGATCAAAAAAGCCTTGATTATGGACATTTACAAATTTCCAGAAATTACATAAATAAATCAAGGCTAGAAATCAATTACTTCCCGTCATAATCTTCAGGTTGAAACAATGTCCCACTTGATTGCACAGAATTCAATAAGAAATCTTCAGCAGCAGTAAGATCATAACCATTACACAAAAACATTTTACGGTTTTTCTTCATTAAAAAATTAGCCGCTTTCAGCTTTGTCACAATCCCACCCGTTGCAAAGGTGTTTGTAGGAGTATGGCCTTTATCTAATGCTTCTTGAGGAATTTCAGTGATGTAACTGATGATTTTAGCGTCGTTGTGCACTGATGGGTTTTTATCATAATACCCATCAATATCACTTAAAATCACCAACAAGTCTGAATTAGTATGATGAGCAACATGGGCAGCTAGCTGATCGTTATCACCAAACACTTGCTCTGAAATAGTGGTTATATCATTTTCATTGACAACAGGAAGTATATTATTTTCAATTAACGCGTCGATAATTTGCTTAACGATATTTATGTGTGTCACAGAGTCAAAATCTTCCTCCGTTAATAATATTTGACTAGTATCGGTGTCATAAATATCAAACATAGCTTTGTAGCTACTCATTAGAATTGGCTGACCGACTGAGGCCAAAACTTTTTTACTAATATTGATTTTACGATCTAATTTTAGCGCCGTAGCTCCTGCTGCTACGGCTCCTGATGTCACTAAAATCACTTCATAGCGTTGCTTAAGTTTTACAATTAAGCTGACTAAATTAAGCATTCTTTGTTTAGCAATTTCATTGTTCTCTGCTAATACGCTACTGCCCACTTTTAATGTAATACGTTTCAATCTGTCACTCCAATATAGATTTTCAGTTAACGGAAATTATTGTTACGAAGCCATTCCAAAATAAACCCATAAACACGCATAATCGTGTTTTACTGCTTCTTCTTTAGAATGTATCTGCACATATCAGGATGTTGATTGAATTAAAACCACACAGAGTAATCAAATCACAAGTTAAGACATGTGCTCATGATTACTAATATCTCAAAACTGTGACACTCATTTAAACCATTGGAATCTTATTGTTAAAAAGAGATACACTTTATTCAAAAGCATATTTTATCGACCAATAAATGGTGTTCTTTCAAAGTTTTAGAGATTTAACTGGATAAATGCAGAAGGGCTAAAAACCAGCCACTTCTTCTAATTTGGGGGAATTTTAACAGATGCACTGTCAGACTGCCAATCTACAGCCTTGTGATTAACATTTAATGCCATTTCTAGATATAAACTTACTTTGTTTTAGACAAACAAAAAAGCAGCCGAAGCTGCTGTTTTAATTATTCTGAGTATTTACTTTTAAATCGAAAATGACGATCCACAACCACATGTAGACGCAGCACTTGGGTTTTGAATTTCAAATTTTGAACCTTCAAGCCCTTCTGTAAATTTCACATGTGAACCTACTAAGTATTGATAACTCAAACTGTCCACTAAAACTTTTACATCACCGTGATCTACTATTGTATCGTCTTCGGCTTGGTCTTCATCAAAAGTGAATCCATATTGGAAACCCGAACAACCACCGCCTGTCACAAATACTCTTAACTTTAAATATTCATTATCTTCTTCTGCTAATAATTGGCGTACTTTATTAATTGCAGATTCTTCAACAATAATGGCTTGGTTAGACATAATGACACTACAGCTTGGAAATGAGTGGGTATTATCCTTATACCCGAGTGTTTTAGTCAAGTACTAATTCAATTTGAATTAACTTGCAGATTCAATTTCTTTTTGTTTATTTTTGCTTTTACCAAAAACAGACTCAATCACATTGCTCGATTCACTGATATTGTCACTGTGCACTAAACGACCATTAACTTGAGCGCCCATGACCATTTCCATCATTGCGTAGTGTACATCGCCTGAAATCACAGCTTTTTTTGCTAATTCTAATTGCGTCATAGCGTAAACATTACCATCTACTTTCCCATTGATGATGATCACAGGAGCATGAATTTCGCCAGTTACAGAGCCTTTTTCACTGATAATAACAGTTGCACCTGAATCTTTATCCGCTAAGATGTTTCCTAAAATGTGCCCTTCCACTAACAAACCACCACTGACTTTAATGTCTCCGCTGATTTGAGCTTGATGTGAAATCACCGTATCGGTTGATTTATGTTTTGCTGACATACTGTGCTCCCTAGTTGGCTTTTGGCCAAGAAATTGATTTACTTATTGTTTTATTATTACCCGTTTGCTTTGCATTGATTTCCACAGTGAGTGGCTCAAATCCATCAGGCAAATCTAAGTCTATATTAAATCGTTGAAAATACTTAAAACCAAATTTAATTCGATCATTAGATGAGGATATTTCACTGAGGTTATACACTTTTGCCTCGTTATTTAATAGACCAGTCACCAAAATCTGAAAATCACCCATTATTTTGAGAGGTTTATCCGTTACTTGAGTCAAAATGGCCTTAATTTGTTGACTGCCTTCAATTTCAAATTGCTCAACAGTTAAGCCTTTTTTCAAATCCGAAGGTGACATAATCGATTGATAAAAAGAAAGTTGAGACCTTAATTCATTTACTTCGTCTAATTGCTCAACTTCTTTTAATTGAAAGTCTTTAACCTGTGATGCATCGATTTGGGCGGCTAATTCTAAATGTGTATATTGCTCTTGGAGTTTAACAAACTGCTGATTTAACAGCACCAATTTAGATGTTTTGTCTAATATTTCTTCGGCCAGAGCATCTATATTTTTTTGCGCCTGCAACCCGTCTGTATCGCCTTTAGTGTATCCAACCACGTAAGAGGCAGCACAGGCACAAACAAATAACAACAGATACACTGCGCGTATCCCCCAAATTTTTATAGGGTTACGTTCTGTGATATTAATGCTGTGTATTTTGCTGCCTTTTACATTGGACATATCTAAGCCTTATGGCAAAAGTGGCACAAAGTTAATATACGCAGTCTCTTTAAATCCAAACATAATATTCATGTTCTGGACCGCTTGACCCGCAGCACCTTTTACCAAATTATCAATCACAGAAACGATTACTAATTTGTTTCTGCCTTGCGGTTGATGCAATGAAAATCTGCAGATGTTCGCGCCCTTAACTGAGCGAGTCTCTGGCAAGCTACCTATAGGCAACACATCAACAAACGCATCATCTTTATAGAATTCTTCTAGATAGGCTTGAACGGCATTCACATCTGTATCTATTAAATCCACATAAATTGTGGACAAAATTCCACGATTCATTGGGACTAAGTGCGGGGTAAATGTCATTTGAACTTCTTGCTTAGCCGCAAAAGACAAGCCTTGCTCAATTTCAGGTAAATGACGATGCCCTGAAACGCCATAAGCTTTAAATGATTCATTTACTTCAGACATTAACGAAGAAACTGCCGCGCCACGACCTGCACCGGAAACACCTGATTTACAATCGGCAATTATGTTGTCTTTAGACACCAACCCTTTTTCTAGTAAAGGAATTAATGGCAATTGTACGCTTGTAGGATAACAACCTGGGTTAGCGATCAGCTGTGCGTCTTTAATTTCATCACGGTTTATTTCGCATAAACCGTACACCGCTTTAGCAACTGCATCTGGGCACGCATGAGTCATGCCGTACCATTTTTCCCAAGTTGGGATGTCTTTGATTCTAAAATCAGCGGCTAAATCGATAACTCGAACGCCTTTTGCTAATAATTCAGGTACTTGTTGCATAGCAATACCATTTGGCGTTGCATAAAACACAACATCACATATTGATAAATCCACAGATTCAGGATCACAAAACGCAATATCTAAAAAACCGCGTAAGCTTGGAAATAAACTCGACACCAAATTACCACTTTCGCCACGACTGGTAACCGCGACTACTTCTACATTTTCGTGCATGGCTAATAATCTTAATAACTCTACTCCGGTGTAACCTGTGCCACCGACAACGCCTACTTTTATTTTCACAATACATCTCACTTGTTAATTTGATTTTTAGATTATTTCATGACATTTTTTGGCTTTTGTAAATTAATGTTACTAAAGAGTCGAAATATCGGTCACCAAACGCCTATAATAAATGAACACTCACAATAGAACAAACAAATGAAAGCATCCAATACGAAACAATGGCGCTTAAATTTAGGCCAACAACGCGGTCTTGTGTTCTTAACTTTACTAGGTGCAGGTTGTGGGTTACTTGCAAGTTTCATCATCATTTTATTTCGCTGGGTGATTGATTCCGGTCAAATGTGGCTGACGCAAAGTCAACAAGCAGATCAATTCGAATTACTTTCCACTTCATCGCGCTTCTTGCTACCAATTGTGGGTGCGCTAGCCATTGCCTTCATTTTAAAAACCCTACCAACACAAACCAGTAAAACTGGGTTGGCTTATGTTCTAGATCGATTACACAAAAATAAAGCCCGTATTCCATTTGCCAATACAATGGTTCAATTTATTGTAGCATCGATTGCACTAATCTCTGGGCAATCGGTTGGACGCGAAGGACCCGCAGTGCATCTTGGCGCAGGTGTCGCATCCAGCTTTGCGTTTCGTTTAAGCCTTCCAACTTCGTTTGCGCGAATTTTATTAGGCGCAGGAGCCGCAGCTGCAGTGGCTGCGTCATTCAATACTCCCATTGCGGGTGTTATTTTTGCAATGGAAGTTATTTTAATGGAGTACACTGTTTTTGGTTTTATGCCAATCATCGCCGCAAGTGTTGTAGGCACTTATGTTACCAGTGTGATTTATCCTCACGAGCCTTTATTAACAGAAATAGAATTCAGCACTCAATCTTATTTAGAGCTTTTATATGTCATTTTCGCAGGTTTTGTGATCGGTGGAATTGCCGCACTGTTTAATAGGATTATCCGAACATGTTTAAAATGTTTACATTGGAATATTTTTTTACGCTTAGGATTAGCTGGTATGTTTACAGGCATTTTGGCTATTTTTATCCCAAATGTTATGGGGGCAGGTTACGACAGCTTGATTATGATTCTGCATAGTCAACCCGTATTGAGTGTGTTAATTGCATTATTATTTGCCAAATTATTTGCAACAGCCATAACCATTGGCTTTGGTATGCCAGCGGGATTAATTGGACCAACCTTTGTAATTGGCGCAGCATTAGGTGCAATTCTTGGCACTCTACTGCCTTTTATCATCCCTGGGGCGCAAGCAAATCCCGTGTTTTATGCATTAATTGGCATGACTGCAATGATGGGAGCAACCTTACAGGCTCCTTTAGCAGCGTTGCTTGCTGTTATTGAGTTAACCACCAATCAAAATATTATTTTGCCAGCCATGCTGTGCATCATAATTTCAAATTTAGTTTGTCATTATTTATTTAATCAACCTTCAATATTCTTAAGCATTTTACAATCTCAAGGTTTAAAAATTAATGACGAAAAAATTTCATTACAACTGAGTCAACAATGGCTTGGTGAGCTTTCAAGTAAACAATTTGAAATGCTTGAGTCGACATTTACCTTACAAGATGTTGTGCAAATTAAAACTCGCTGGATTGCGATTATCGGAGATTCAGTAAAATCTGATAATTATTTAATAGAAAAGTCTCAACTATTAGAAATGCTTGCAGATTTATCTGCTCATGCCTCCGATACCTTTGAAGCAAAATCTATTTTAAAAGGAGCGTATCGTTTAGAGTTAATTGAACAAGACATACATATCAATCAAGCAATTTCGCATTTGCATAATATTAATTTGGCAGGATTTATTTTACCCTTTGATAATGAGCTTTCGATTGTTACAAGAGAACAATTAATTAATTTTATTGCTAAGCAGTGATTTATTGTTTGATCACCCTTGCAAGCTCTAATAAATCAGTGCTCATATTCAACCCACTTTCTTGGGCCTTTTTTAAATTAATTTCAAACTTTCTTTGATCACTTGTGCGAAGAATATTAATAATGCCTCCTTTTTGCACAAATCCATCCACATTCCCTACACTTAATACAAAATTATGGTTTATATTTTTGAAAAAAGTTTGTAAATTTTCAGTTTCATCAATACCCACATATAAAATATGGCAACCAAATTCAATTTCTTTAAGATTACTTGTGATGATGAATTTTAATTTTCTATCTCTTACGGGGACGCCTTCAAAATGAACCATATCTTTTGCAAAAGGCACATTTCCATACAGGCATATTTTCAAATTTTCATTTTTAAAAGCAGAATCAGACCACTGCACAAAATTTGAAAAATTATAAATGAACATTGCTTTCATTCTTTGCTCAGCAGAACTTAATGCAAAGCAATCGCCTATCATCAACCATAAAACCATTACGAGCACTATGTGTTTCATTGACTTGGTAATTCTCCACCTATTAATAATCGACCTAAAAAGGTTTTCACTGCTTTTTCTTTTTTACAATTTTCATCTTGCTCATCGCATTGATCGAATTGCGCATCTAGCGATTTTTCTATTTTAGCTACTCTCACTTCATTTGTTTTTTCAACCATTTCTTCCGTTTGATTGGCATCTTTATCTGGTTGAGATAATGCATCTTCAGCAAGCTCTTGGATTTGTTCAATTACTGTTCCTTCAATCACAGGAACAACCACAATCGGTGGCACCACTTCAGTGTAGTCTATTTCAAATTCATCAACTGATCCTATTGCGATTAAATTCAATACATTTTCATTATTAATAATAAAATCGATTTGCGTATCATTGCTATCAATAATGTCATTGCCTGCCGTTATATTCACTGAATCGGCGTTAATATTTATTGATTCAACTTGTGTGATAAAAACATCATCACCGGCTACCCAATTTAATTCACCATTATTTACTTCGATTTTCGTATCATCAGTTTGTGTAATATTATTTATTGCTTCAACATCAATAGACGCAACGATGATATTTTCTGTAAAAAACACATTATTAAATCCATTAATATTTAATTGACTGTCATCCACAATGGACCCTACTGATAAATCTGCCGTATTATTATTTGAAACAATAATATTCTCAGCCCCAAGATTATTTACACTCACAGTTGACGTGTTGTTAATCAAAATATTTAATTCACTGTTGGTTAAAATAATATTTTCAATGTTAACAGCTCCAGATGGATTTAACATATTAAGGGTCAAATCTGAACTACCTTGAATTTCTGAATCAACATTAAGTGTGTTTATATTCAAAATGGAATCTTCTGTGATTTGGATTGCGCTGTTATTATGACTGACATTCGTAAAATTATCAGCGGTTATATTTGAGCCAATTTCGGTGACTAACCCTGTTATTGATAATACATCAACGACATTAATTGCATTATTAATCGCTGTATTTGAAAATCCGTCGATAATAATACTTTGCACGGTAACACCTCCATTTATTGTTAAACTATCATCAGGTGTACTCCCTATTATTGAATGACTCTCAATTAAAATACTATTTGCAATCACGTCACCATTTAATATTACAACCCCTACTGTTTCAGAATTTTCATCTAAATTGACGATTAAATCTCCATTTTCTAAATCAATATTATCTAAACTTAAACTATCAGCGACGTTAAATGTGACGCTAGAATTATTTGCTGTTTCAATCAACCCCATTATTAATTGCTTTGCATTAATATTTATATCGTTGGTTAAACGTAAAGCTGTTTCGTTAAAATCAATATCATTTATGGCTGTGATATCTAATTCAAAATTTGCATCATCAAATCCGTCTATATTTAAACTGCTTACATTTACTAATCCGTCAAAACTTATCAAATCATCGCTTAATAATGCCGAACTTGAATGTGCAGTAACATTCAGATCTCCCACATCAATTTGACCAGTAATAAAATTATTAGTTACTCCAGATGCTCCATCAGAATCCAATTCAACAGTTAAATCACCCTCACCTAAATCAATATTATTAATCGAAAATGCTTCATTAGAAATCAGTGTTAAATTTGCATCTGTTGTTGAGTTAACATCGCCTAAATTAATACTTTGTGCTTGAATTTGTGAATCAGAAAAAATAGTGACATCCATTATAGAAAAATCTAAAGCTTCTAAAATAGTTAAATCATTTCTTATTTGAACCTCAGAAAAATCATTCACGATTATGCTGTTTGCTGTGATTGTTTGTTTAATTGTAAACTTATCGTCTGCAGGATCTGCCGACAGACCATTTGTATTAATAACAATGTTATTGGCTACCACATTCCAATTAAATACAAGATTGTTTTCACCCGTTGAGTTTTCATCAAAATTAATAGTTAAATTCCCTGAGCCAATTCCCATACCGCCAATTATTGAATCTTCAACTCCATTCCCTGCACCTGCATTAATTATTAAATCGGTTGTATCTGTTGACCATATATAACTTGTTTGTACGTCTTCTTCGGCAGTAAGCACGATATCACCACCAATAATGATATTTTCATCTGAGTTAATTTTTAAACTGCCTGCGGAGGTAATGCCATTTACAATTTGTATATTTGAGATTGATTCAAGATTAAAATCACCCGTAGTTGTAAACATATCAGCCGATATGGTTGCAGAGCTACCATTTGCATTGTAACTACCAAAAGAATTGGCTGCCCCAACATGCCTTAAATATTGAGAACCATCACCAATAGTAAAATCAAGAACAGAATCAAGATTACTAAATTCATATGAATCAGCATTGGTTGAAGTAATAGAAGCCACATTCCAATTTTGAATCATAAAATTTGAAAATTGAATATCAGTTGTTAATGCATTACCAAACCCAATGGACTGTGTTTCATCTATAGCAACTAAATTTAATGCACCTGCGCCCAAATCTAGACCAGTTAAATCTGTATTAGGCCCTACCCCAATTCCGATTGTTGTATTGGCAGCACTTAAATTTGTGACTGTTAATATTTCATTACCTACTAAATCGCTATCAGAAATAAACGTGACATCCTCTGTGGTGACTAAGTTCAAACTTGTTAAATTTTCCGTGGTACTAAATATCACATCTTCACTAGACGCTATAATTTCATCAAATGTACTTTGATTAAAATTAAAAGTACTTGCAACAAAATTTCCTACTGAATAATCAATATTTCCTTGAAATTTGAGTTGATTAATATTTGATACTTTCGACCAATCTAATAAAACAGCTGATAACTTACCTGTTTCAATTGTTAGGCTATTACTTTGCCCATTAAACTCGGTTGTCACTCCAGATAGATTGATATCGCCACTTGTTGCATTTGAACCTGTTGTATTGAAATTCACATCAGACCCGAGCAATAAATAATCCGTGACAATGTTCATTCCACTACCCTGTGATGAAAAATTTCCATTCATTGTAAATCTGGCTTCACCTGAGCCAGAACCTAATAAGGGTTGAATTGCATCGCCAGCAGTGAGTGTGGTGGTTAAGTTTTCAGTGCTTAAATTAATGCCAGCTAAACTATTTAAGTGGAAATACAAAGTACTGGTTCCTGTTATATTTCCAACAGTCACATCAACAGATTGCGACCCTACATTTGAGTCATTATTGTCTGATCTAAAAACAATACCGCCACTTGCTACATCAATATCACCCGTTGATATAATCATTCGCCCAACGTTGTCATCCGCTCCATCGTCAATTTGATCGGCTGTGATTAAAATATTACCCGTGCTCAGTTTGTTGATATTTCCTATATCTACACTCACTTCCCCTAGATTTGTCGTGCGGCCTGAGGCTTGGATCTCTAAATCCCCTGATCCCGTTAATTCTATGGTGTCATTTTTATCCAACATCGTGATGTATGCAGAGCCATTGTCTTTGGTGTTATCGGAGTTATTTACATTTAAGGTCACGGTGCCCGTTTGAGCTAATGATAGTGTGTCATCTGACAGGTCATTGATGATGATCGAATGCGTGGCGTATAAGCTGATGTTGGAGGTCGCCGATGCCGCCTCTAAAGCTTGTTCGGAAATAGTGTAAGTGCTCATCGCATCTTCATTGGCCAGCGTTGCGCCGTCGCCACTGATTTGCGCATCGTCTGCCCCGCCTGATCCATCGGTGATGATGATAATATCTGGATCTAACAGTAATGTGCCCCAATTTCCATTTTCTGCTCGAGTGTCAACATGACCATCAAAGTGTAAATTTTGTTTGGCTGAAATTTCTACGAACCCACCATCACCTGATTGACTGCCACCGGTTGCGTATATTTTGCCTGTAAAATGCGTACCTTGTTTTGACCATACGACGGCATCGCCACCATCGCCTTGGTTCTGTGCTGACACATCTAAAATAGAATGCCGATCGATGATCACTTTACTTGCTTGTTTGTCGCTACTTAAATGCATGCCACCGATTTTGATGCTGCCTGGTTTGTGGGTGTTAGCGGCATTAATCTGGCTGTTTTTGATGTGGATGCTGTCGGCATTTAATTCAATACGACTTGATTTAAACCCTATTTTTGCATCATTTGTCGATAGTGAGTATTTACTTATTATGTCAATTTGATCCGCCATGACTTCATTTTGAATCACGATATTATCTGCTTCAAAATGTATCATTTCTCCTTCATTGGAATCCATCAAGCCTGCTGTGCTGGTTCCTTGATGGTTTAACATGGCGTCTAATGCGTCGTTTCGGCTGATCACTTTTAAGTCAATGGAGCCATTTTCTGCGTACATATTTCCCGATTGATCAATCAACGTGGCTTGATTATTGGTCATTTCATTGGGCAAGGCTAAGTAGGTTAACCCTGTTGGATCCAGCCCATAAAATCCACCTTGGTCGGCAATGGCGGTGATGTCACCAAAGTGATTAATCATGTCACCGGTATTAATAATTTGATTGGCCATTAATAATAAGTGGCCATTTTGCACTTCTATTTTACCTGCATTGAGTATTTGAGCGTGGTCGGATGTGGACTGAAGCAGCCAATTTCCGGACTCGTCTTTGAGTAAATCTGCCGCGGCAATCGTTAGGGAATCGGCTTGAATAAAACTGCCACCGGTGAACACAAACCCCTGTTGATTAATCAATACCACTTGGCCGTTTGCAGTAAGCTCACCCATAATATAACTGGTGTCGCCGCCGACAATATTGTTGATAATTAATGACTGACTGTCAGGCTGCACAAATTCAACGGTTTCTGCCTGTTCAATATCAAAGGTTTGCCATTCAATGAGCGCCTGGTCTGAGTGCTGGGTGATGGTGGTGAGATTGGCATTTTGAGTAATATTCGCGCTGCCTTCGATCACTTCGCCATGTTCAGGCGCTGCAAAAGCAAGTGATGCGGCCAACCACAGCAACAGAATCACTTTTACCCTGATAAAATTAAAATTGCGTTTCATAGCTCACCCTAAATAACACTTGTCCGGATTGATCCCATCCGTCATCTGGCACGACGATGGGTTGTTCATAACTGGCTTGTAATGAAACATCCTTAAAGCTCACATTAGATTGCACCGATGCGCCTGACAGTTTAATGATCAGTTCGGCATCGTCGGTGGGTTTGCTGTAGCCTAATCCTGCTTGGGCTTTGAAAACTAAATTATAAGTCAGTGCGTTGACATTACCTTGAAGCGCAAACAGCTTAGCGTCCAACAACAACGCTTGCTCGGTACTGCCTTTTGAGGGCTCAAATTGAGTCAAACCACCCTGTCCAGTTAATGAAAATCGCTCGGAACTGTGCATATTTGGGTTCCCCAATTGTCCGCTAAAACCCAAAGCCACATCTTGGTTGCGATACAACCCTTTCGTTAAAGTGTGTCGCCAAGTGCTGTTCATTTTTACCTTGCCCGACCACAGTGCATTTGGCTCTGACGTGTCTTGCTTTAAGGTGTAACCTGCAATCCACTGGGTGTCGGCATTCACTTGGCTTTTGTTATTGGGCGATAAAAAACTGGCCGAATAACTCGCTCCAAATTGCAGATAATCACTGGATTTATTTAAACTGGTGATGTTATAAATGCTGCTCAATTCACTTTGGCTGTAGCGAAACCACAGCTGTCTAGAGTTACTTTTTAAGGCACTGGGTTGTAAGTTCCACTGGGCGGCGACTTTGGCAGAAAGATTCGAGCCTTCTAAATCCAAAATTTGCCCAGTGTTATCCAAAGACAACCGCTGGGCGCTGAGGTTAACTTTCCACAGTTGATCAAACTTTTGGTATTTAAGTAAATTCATGTTCAGTGAATAATTATTCGACGCATTACTGACGTGCCCACTAATGCCCAATTGGCTAGGCCTTACCAGCACGTTATAAACATTGGCGTTAAACAGTAACCGATGTTTGCCTAATGACTCGGCACCAAAATTATCCACACTGGTTTGCAGATTTATCGTTTTGGATGCCTTCACAATCACGTTTAAATTAACCCCGCCATTACTGTCAGCTACGGAATAAAAAGAAAACAACTCAATGCCAGGCCAGTGATTAAACTTTAATAACGTATTGCGCATACGAGGCTCAAACACCACCTTGCCTTTTAAATCCGCAAGGGCATCATTAATTAAATCGCTCCACAACAAATTGGGCACGACAACATTAGTCAAAAGCCCCTCAACCAACACAAGATTACCTTGCACCACCATCACTTGATGAAAACTCAAACCCTGGTCTCGGTAAAACAACGTCAAATCACGAGCCACGTCCGCTAAGACGATCGGTTGTTGACTGACCGCCGCCTTTAATCGCGCCTGCAACATTTCTTTGGTAATGCCAAACTCTGGGTACGCTTTAAACCCAACCACCTGAACCGCAAAAAGCTGAGTACTGGTCAGTAATAGACACAAAACCAACCAACGGCTTAGACGTTTCGCGCAATAAAGTGGTTTCAAAAATTTAGGGTTAACAGTATGTTTTTGCAAATGATCACTCTAAGTTCAATGAAAGATCAGCTCAACTTAATAAACCCGCTGAGGATTTAATAAGTTTGAGAGCTACATAAAATTTGCTTCACTATTTATTTGCTTCACTATTTTAGAAGCTTCTCTTAATTGTAGGGGATTGAAAAAAACTTGACGCTAAGATATGTAACCTTATGTATTAAAAATATAGTAAGGTTTATTGCTTGATTAGAATAAGACATCCTTGTCTTTAAATTTGTTTTTGATTTATATATTTTTAGTAATTTTAAATTTATTTTATAGTTGAATAATTATTTTATAGTTGAATAATTATTTATTGATTAATAATTCTAGCAAGTTCTAACAAATCAGAGCTCATGCTTAATCCGTTTTTTTGCGCTTTTTGTAAATTAATTTCGAACTTTCTTTGATCACTTGTACGTAAAATATTTAAAATTCCACCTTGTTGAACGAATTCGTCAACATTACCCACACTTAAAACAAAATTGTGATTTAAATTTTTGAAAAACGAATTTAAGTTTTTTGCTTGATCAATGCCCACATATAAAATATGACATCCTGATTCAATATCTTTACGTTCATCAGTAATGATAAATTGTAACTTTCGATCCCTTACAGGTACACCTTCAAAAAATATCATGTCTCCAGAAAAAGGCACATTCCCGTAAAGGCATATTTTTAAATTCGCATTTTTACTTGTAAAGGCAGAATCTGGCCATTGTACAAAATTTGAAAAATTATAGATAAACATCGCTTTCATTCGTTCATCCACAGGAGCAACTGCTTGGGCATACTGTAACGAAAATAATACACTTAAAATAACGACAAAATGTTTCATTGGTTTGGTAACTCCCCGCCAATTAATAATCGACCTAAAAAGGTTTTAACTGCTTTTTCTTTTTTGCATTGTTTTTCTTTATCGTCACATTGTTCAAACTGTGCATCTAATGATTTTTCTAATTTACTTACTCTTACTTCATTTGTTTTTTCAACCACTTCTTGGGATTCATCTATATCTTTGTTCGGCTGAGTTAACACACCCTCTACTAAATCTTGGATGATATCAATATCTGGAATGGAAATTTCAGGAATAACTGCCTCAGTATATTCAATCACAAAATCGTCTAAATTACTTGGCACTCCACCTGATACTGTAATATTTAATACCTCACTGTTTTCAACAATAAAATCAATTTGAGTATCATTGACATCAACCAAAGAATTACCGGCATCAATATTGACGGTATCTGCATCAGAATTATTGGATACTATTTGAGTAATATAAATATCATCCCCCGCATTCCAATTTAAAATTCCATCATTTACTTCCACTTTACTGCCATCTGATTGAATGATGTCATTAATTGCATCAACATCAATTGCTGCCAAAATCAAATCATCTGTAAACGTAACATTATTGAAGCCGTCGATATCAAGTTGGCTTTGATCTACCACTGATCCAACATTTAAATCGGCAGTATTATTATTGTTGATTTCAATATTGTCAGCACCAATATTTTCGACCGAAACATCTGATGTATTTTGGATCTGTAATGTTAAATCACCGTTAATAAGTATAATATCATCAAGGTTAACCGCACCTGAAGGGTTTAATATATTTAAGGTTAAATCTGAGTTTCCGGTTATTAACGAATCTTTTGAAAAATCATTTACATTAATAACAACATCATTACTAATAGTTATCTCACTTGAATCTTGACTAGTATGTATAAATTCATTCGCCGTTATATTTGCCCCAAGTTGCGATGACAGTGTGTCAATATCAAGATTACCATTTAAATTAATCTCTCCATTCATAATGGTATTTGCAAAATCATTTAATGTTAAATTATTGGCATCTATTTGACCTGAAATTATGACAGAGTCATTTAAAGTTGATGTGATTTGATCCTGTGCACTAATTGTTATATCACCTGCAGTGATCGCACCATTTAAATTTGCGTGACCTATACTTTCAGCGTTTGAATCAATATTTATTATTACATTCCCAGTACCAATAGAAACTTCTTCCAATGTTAGTACTTCATTAATATTTAAAGTAATATTTGAATTATTTGAAGACACCAAATTATCCATTGTTAAATTGCTTGCATCGATTTGAATGTTATTAATAATATTAATTTGCTCCGATGAATACAAAGCATCGTTTGCAACATTCATATCTGCCTTTAAATTTAGACTACCAAATTGTGTAATCGATAAATCATTAGCATTAATATTAGAGTTTTGATTAAAAATATCCGTTGGTACATTCATTGAATTTTCATGCGCTACAAAACTCACAATATTTGCATCAATTTGGCCATCTAAATTAACTGTTGATGCTCTTGTGCCTGTATTATCTATATTTACATTCAAGTTACCCAGATCTAAATTCACATTATTTAGATCCAAATCTTTATCAACGATCAAAGTTAAATTTGAATCATTAGAGGTAGTAATATTACTTAATTCCATAATTTCTGAAGTCAGTATCACATCTTCAGTAATAATCAGATTAGCATCAAGTAAATCTAAATTCGTTACAGAAGTAATATCAGCACCAATGTCAATATCTGTAAACCCTGTCACTGATAAATCATTAACCTGTATATTTCCATCTATTATTAAATGATCATTATTTGCTAAAGCATTTAAATTTTGCGCCTCAATTAATAAAGAATTTGCATCGACACTACCTTGTAAATGTAAAGTGCTTTCAATTAACGCATTAGGATCCAAATCAATAGTTAGATCCCCCGCGCCAATATTCACATTACTTAATATAATGTCACCCAAGCTATTGATTTGAACCGAAGAATCATTAACCGAAGTTATGTCACCCACAATAACGGACGCGCCATCAATAATTGTATTATTTGAAATGGATACTGCTGAATTATTTAATGCAATATCTCCTGAGACAATCAAATCATTTTGTAAATCGATATTTAATATATCATTCACTGTTATTTGATTAGCTGAAATTGCCCCTGCAAATAAAACAGAGTCATTTACTGTTCCAGAAGTAACTGAGTGAGAATCAATCAAGATACTTCCAGCTGTAATTGCGCCATTCATATCAAAATTGGAAACCGATAATGCATCTTTATCTAAGTGTACCTCTATATTACCAGTGCCCAAATTAATCATCGAAGCCGACACATCACCAGTTGCATTTAGAATTAAGTTTGAATCATTATTGGAAACGACATTTATTAATTCAATATTATTAGCTGTAATACTTGAGTCCGCGTCAACCTCTACCTGTCCAGAATTTATAATAAAATCGGAGGCTAGAGTAATATCGTTTTGCAAAGATAAGACATTATTAAATGTCATATCCAATCCCGCCAAATTTAAAGCTTCTAAAATATCAATATTATTAAAATTCGTTATCGATATTTGACTGCCGTCAGTTATTGAATTTAAAAATAAGTCTCCCGTATTATTATTACTAAGATTAATATTCGTTGCGCCCACTTGATCTAACGTTAATCCAAAATTATCAACTGCAATAGTTAAGTCAGCTCCCGTCACTTCAATATTTTCCAATGTGACATCCGCCGTTGGATTTTGAATATTGATTTCTAAATCGTTTGAGCTTTGTATTCCAGTATTAATAATTAAATCATCCACCGTAATAATGGAATCACTTATTATTTGGATATTATTTCGATCTGCAATTACTGGATCCAAACTGGATATGCTTAATTCACTTGCTTGAATATCTCCATCAAATGAAAAATCAAACGCATCAAATTCAATATCACCTATAATTATCAAATCACCTCTTAACTCTAAAGATTCAAAATTGGTCACACTTAAAGAATTAGCGGTTATTGTACTATTTGCAATAAAATAATCATCTGGCGTCGTTGCAGACATTCCATGTGATTCAATAATGACAGCACCTGCTGTAATACCGTTACGTAAATGTACTTTGTTATTTATATATCCAGCATTTTGATCAAGGTTAATAGTCAGGTTTGCAGTACCAATACTCACAACACCTAAATCCATACTTGAGCCGCCAATAAATACCAAATCATCTGATCCATAAATTCCCGCATTTTGAGTATCTATATTATTTACAGCGGTAAAGGTTGATTGACTCCCCAAACCTACAAACGTACTTACCGATAGAAGAATATCATCTGCAGAAGTCAAATCATCGTTCAGACTTAAACCACCTGTTGATATCAAATTTAAATCATTACTTGTCGTTGTAACTTGACCGAAAATATTGACCTGACTAGCATTAACATCTAATCCATTAACTGTATTTCCCAATGATTGAAACGAAACAGCTTGAGTTCCATCACCTATTACAAAATTTGAGGTATGCGTGACATTATTGAAAGTATATTGCGAGGCATTTTGCATGACAACATTTTGAGCCGCCCAACTATTGATAGTTGCATTGTCAAATATCAAATCATGTGCACCCAAAGATGAACCCACCCCTACAGATTTAGTGTTATCGATATTTGATAAAGTTAAATCACCATTGGTAATATTAATATTAGTTAATGTTGTATTTTCATTTATATTAAAAGTGATATCACCATTATTTGAATCAAAGTCTGTAACAGAAATTAAATCTCCGGTTTGATCAGTATCAAATAAAACAATCAAATTTGTGTTATTTGAGTCTAAATTTGTACTTGTAAAATTTTCGGTAGTTTCTAACTTTATTGTCGAACTTGATAAAGCTAATTTATCGTAATTGGTTTGATTAAAATTGAGTGCACCGCCAACAAATGTATTACCAAATGAATAATCGACCTGACCATATAAATGCAATTCATTAACATTAGTTACATCAGCCCAATCAATTAGTAAACTTGTTGACGCTGCTGTATTTATTGTAAAGTTATTATTCTGCCCATCTAAACTTGTCGAAATTCCTGACAAGTTTAACGATCCACTGCCGGCATCTAATAAGACATCTGACCCTAAAATTAAATAATCTGTATTTAGATTCAAATTTCCACCTGAAGAAGTAAAATTACCGTTCATGGTATAACGCGCCTCGGATGTTCCTGAGGTCAATAATGGTTGCAATGCATCCCCTGCATTTAAAGTTGAAGTAAATGTTTGTGTACTTAGGTTGATAGCGTCATGACTATTAAGATGAATTTGCACTGCAGCGGTGACTGTTAAATCGCCAACCGTTACATCAACAGATTGCGACCCCACATTTGAGTCATTATTGTCCGATCTAAAAACAATACCGCCACTTGCTACATCAATATCACCCGTTGATATAATCATTCGCCCAACGTTGTCATCCGCTCCATCGTCAATTTGATCGGCTGTGATTAAAATATTACCCGTGCTCAGTTTGTTGATATTTCCTATATCAACACTCACTTCCCCTAGATTTGTCGTGCGGCCTGAGGCTTGGATCTCTAAATCCCCTGACCCCGTTAATTCTATGGTGTCATTTTTATCCAACATCGTGATGTATGCAGAGCCATTGTCTTTGGTGTTATCGGAGTTATTTACATTTAAGGTCACGGTGCCCGTTTGAGCTAATGATAGTGTGTCATCTGACAGGTCATTGATGATGATCGAATGCGTGGCGTATAAGCTGATGTTGGAGGTCGCCGATGCCGCCTCTAAAGCTTGTTCGGAAATAGTGTAAGTGCTCATCGCATCTTCATTGGCCAGCGTTGCGCCGTCGCCACTGATTTGCGCATCGTCTGCCCCGCCTGATCCATCGGTGATGATGATAATATCTGGATCTAACAGTAATGTGCCCCAATTTCCATTTTCTGCTCGAGTGTCAACATGACCATCAAAGTGTAAATTTTGTTTGGCTGAAATTTCTACGAATCCACCATCACCTGATTGACTGCCACCGGTTGCGTATATTTTGCCTGTAAAATGCGTACCTTGTTTTGACCATACGACGGCATCGCCACCATTGCCTTGGTTCTGTGCTGACACATCTAAAATAGAATGCCGATCGATGATCACTTTACTTGCTTGTTTGTCGCTACTTAAATGCATGCCACCGATTTTGATGCTGCCTGGTTTGTGGGTGTTAGCGGCATTAATCTGGCTGTTTTTGATGTGGATGCTGTCGGCATTTAATTCAATACGACTTGATTTAAAGCCTATTTTTGCATCATTTGTTGATAGTGAGTATTTACTTAATATATTAATTTGATCCGCCATGACTTCATTTTGAATCACGATATTATCTGCTTCAAAATGTATCATTTCTCCTTCATTGGAATCCATCAAGCCTGCTGTGCTGGTTCCTTGATGGTTTAACATGGCGTCTAATGCGTCGTTTCGGCTGATCACTTTTAAGTCAATGGAGCCATTTTCTGCGTGCATATTTCCCGATTGATCAATCAACGTGGCTTGATTATTGGTCATTTCATTGGGCAAGGCTAAGTAGGTTAACCCTGTTGGATCCAGCCCATAAAATCCACCTTGGTCGGCAATGGCGGTGATGTCACCAAAGTGATTAATCATGTCACCGGTATTAATAATTTGATTGGCCATTAATAATAAGTGGCCATTTTGCACTTCTATTTTACCTGCATTGAGTATTTGAGCGTGGTCGGATGTGGACTGAAGCAGCCAATTTCCGGACTCGTCTTTGAGTAAATCTGCCGCGGCAATCGTTAGGGAATCGGCTTGAATAAAACTGCCACCGGTGAACACAAACCCCTGTTGATTAATCAATACCACTTGGCCGTTTGCAGTAAGCTCACCCATAATATAACTGGTGTCGCCGCCGACAATATTGTTGATAATTAATGACTGGCTGTCAGGCTGCACAAATTCAACGGTTTCTGCCTGTTCAATATCAAAGGTTTGCCATTCAATGAGCGCCTGGTCTGAGTGCTGGGTGATGGTGGTGAGATTGGCATTTTGAGTAATATTCGCGCTGCCTTCGATCACTTCGCCATGTTCAGGCGCTGCAAAAGCAAGTGATGCGGCCAACCACAGCAACAGAATCACTTTTACCCTGATAAAATTAAAATTGCGTTTCATAGCTCACCCTAAATAACACTTGTCCGGATTGATCCCATCCGTCATCTGGCACGACGATGGGTTGTTCATAACTGGCTTGTAATGAAACATCCTTAAAGCTCACATTAGATTGCACCGATGCGCCTGACAGTTTAATGATCAGTTCGGCATCGTCGGTGGGTTTGCTGTAGCCTAATCCTGCTTGGGCTTTGAAAACTAAATTATAAGTCAGTGCGTTGACATTACCTTGAAGCGCAAACAGCTTAGCGTCCAACAACAACGCTTGCTCGGTACTGCCTTTTGAGGGCTCAAATTGAGTCAAACCACCCTGTCCAGTTAATGAAAATCGCTCGGAACTGTGCATATTTGGGTTCCCCAATTGTCCGCTAAAACCCAAGGCCACATCTTGGTTGCGATACAACCCTTTCGTTAAAGTGTGTCGCCAAGTGCTGTTCATTTTTACCTTGCCCGACCACAGTGCATTTGGCTCTGACGTATCTTGTTTTAAGGTGTAACCTGCAATCCACTGGGTGTCGGCATTCACTTGGCTTTTGTTATTGGGCGATAAAAAACTGGCCGAATAACTCGCTCCAAATTGCAGATAATCACTGGATTTATTTAAACTGGTGATGTTATAAATGCTGCTCAATTCACTTTGGCTGTAGCGAAACCACAGCTGCCTAGAGTTACTTTTTAAGGCACTGGGTTGTAAGTTCCACTGGGCGGCGACTTTGGCAGAAAGATTCGAGCCTTCTAAATCCAAAATTTGCCCAGTGTTATCCAAAGACAACCGCTGGGCGCTGAGGTTAACTTTCCACAGTTGATCAAACTTTTGGTATTTAAGTAAATTCATGTTCAGTGAATAATTATTCGACGCATTACTGACGTGCCCACTAATGCCCAATTGGCTAGGCCTTACCAGCACGTTATAAGCATTGGCGTTAAACAGTAACCGATGTTTGCCTAATGACTCGGCACCAAAATTATCCACACTGGTTTGCAGATTTATCGTTTTGGATGCCTTCACAATCACGTTTAAATTAACCCCGCCATTACTGTCAGCTACGGAATAAAAAGAAAACAACTCAATGCCAGGCCAGTGATTAAACTTTAATAACGTATTGCGCATACGAGGCTCAAACACCACCTTGCCTTTTAAATCCGCAAGGGCATCATTAATTAAATCGCTCCACAACAAATTGGGCACGACAACATTAGTCAAAAGCCCCTCAACCAACACAAGATTACCTTGCACCACCATCACTTGATGAAAACTCAAACCCTGGTCTCGGTAAAACAACGTCAAATCACGAGCCACGTCCGCTAAGACGATCGGTTGTTGACTGACCGCCGCCTTTAATCGCGCCTGCAACATTTCTTTGGTAATGCCAAACTCTGGGTACGCTTTAAACCCAACCACCTGAACCGCAAAAAGCTGAGTACTGGTCAGTAATAGACACAAAACCAACCAACGGCTTAGACGTTTCGCGCAATAAAGTGGTTTCAAAAATTTAGGGTTAACAGTATGTTTTTGCAAATGATCACTCTAAGTTCAATGAAAGATCAGCTCAACTTAATAAACCCGCTGAGGATTTAATAAGTTTGAGAGCTACATAAAATTTGCTTCGCTATTTATCTCACTATTTATCTTACTATTTTAGAAGCTTCTCTTAATTGTAGATCAAAGAATATTGTAAATTTACTTAGTTATGTAACAAGATGTTTTAAACAGACCGACCGCACAAAAATCATGCAGAATATTGCATACACTTGCTTGAATAAATGTACTGTTTCAAAACTTACAACTGTTTACGTAAATTCAAGTTTATTTACATTCAAATTTTGTGAACTAACTTTCCCAAGCTATAGTTAATTAAGAGATCAAAATATTCTATGAAGTTAAGAGGTCACTTGAGAAATTGGTTTAATAATTTAAGTCTACAGCGCAAGGTGGTCACCACTGCCGCTATATTGCTAACTCTGTCGTTAGCGGTGACATCTATTGTCTTTAGTTTTGTAGACCGACATAACAGCCGACTTAATTTTATAGAAAAGTACCAAGCAATTTCCGATGTATTATCCAAACGTTCATCCGCTGCAATTGCTTTTGATGACGCCACTCAAGCAGACCAAAATTTAAAGTCTTTAAAATTTGATACCAATGTACTCTATGCCTGCCTTTACCGTTTTTCTGAAATTGAAGGGTTTGATGCATTAAATAAAATTGTGGCCAAAATTGAGTACCCCAAATATGACTATAAATGTGATATTAGAAATTCACCTGAACGCATCTATTTTCCTCAAACTCAATTATTACGCAGTCATCAGTACATTTATCAAGACGATCAAATTCGCGGTGCATTGATTTTATATGTTGATGTCTCAGAATTAAATCAACGATTTTGGAGCATAATATTTAGCATTCTTGGTATCGGAACAATTGGCGCATTTGTGGCTTACGTTGCGACTTATCGATTATTATCAATGATTACTTCACCAATTTTAGCGCTTAAAGATGTGGTTAATGATGTTAAAGAAAATCGAGATTTCTCCCAACGCGCGTTAAAACGATACAATGATGAGGTGGGCGAATTGGTAGATGGTTTTAACCAAATGCTTTCTCAAATTGAAACTGACCAAAGTCTTTTAGAAGAAATGGCTTATGTTGACGCCTTAACTGAACTGCCCAATCGACGAATGTTTAAAGAGCAGCTAGCTAGAAGTTTTGCTCACTCTCAAGCGTATCACTCAAAGGTTGGAGTAATTTTTATCGATTTAGATAACTTTAAATGGGTCAATGACTCCAAAGGACACGACTCTGGTGACTTATTACTTCAAAGAATTGCCACACGCTTACAAGATGCTACCGGATCTAATGGCGTTGCATGTCGATTAGGTGGCGATGAATTTACAGTTATTGTGGATTCATTTATTCACCCTTTACCCGTTGAAACTGTTGCAAAAAATATTTTAGAACATGTGTCAGGCAATGTTGAATTTGAAACGTTTGATTATAGAATCAGCTTAAGCTTAGGAGTGGCCGAAGGCGATTACTTAACTGACAATCATATTAGCATCATGAAAAAAGCCGATGTTGCGGTATATCACGCAAAAGAATCAGGCAAAGGCAGATACCGTGTGTTTGATGAAAATACAGACAGCCTTGATGACGAAGCTAAACACGCTTAATTCCATATAAAAGTCCCTGCCCAACACACATATAAATTCGCGCTATAAATCCTCAGTTGTTAGAATGGATGTTTTTTCATGTCTAACAATATTTTATGCCTCATTTTCAAGACATCGTGATTCAAATCACCGATTTAAAAAAATCCTTTAAAGGCATCAATGCTGTCGACGGCATTAATTTTAATGTTTTTAAAGGCCAATGCTTTGGTTTATTAGGACCCAATGGTGCAGGTAAAACGACCTGTATTGAAATTCTTGAAGGCATCAGCAAAGCAGACAGTGGCAGTGTTGTGTTTCCTGCACTTCCTAAAAAAATGCATCTTAATCAATATATAGGTATGACGTTTCAGCACACTGCATTACCTGATTTCATTAAAGTCAAAGAAACCTTAGCGCTGTTTTCAAACCTATATCCATCTACACTTGATCAAAACCAAATTATCCAATCTTGCCAGTTAGAAGATATTTTACATCGCGATGTAAAAAAACTCTCCGGCGGCCAACGTCAACGCTTGTTACTTGCTTTAGCATTGATCAATGATCCTGAAGTGATCTTTTTAGATGAGCCAACAACAGGACTTGATCCACATGCCCGACGTGATTTTTGGACATTAATTGAGTCGATCAAACAACTTGGTAAAACTATTATTTTAACCACCCATTACATGGATGAAGCGCATCAATTGTGTGACCAAATTGCCATCATGCATCAAGGTAAAATTATAGAGCAAGGCCAGCCTTTAGAATTGTTGCGTAAACACTTTAATCGTTCAGTATTAAATTTACCCATTGAAGACATCACTGAATTTAAACAATCCCTAGAAAACTACGGCTGGATTTTTCACAAACAAAACGCTGAATTAGAAACAGAAAATTTACCCGAAGCCATTTCATTTTTACTAGAAAACCACATCAATATTGCCCACATCAATATCCAGCAACGTACCTTGGATGATTTGTTTATAAAATTAACGGGAAACTCATTAAATGATTAAGCGTTTTTATTCAGTTTTTGCTGCGCGCAATAAAGAATTTTTTAGAGACCGTTATTCCTTTATGTGGTCATTTTTGTTTCCATTTTTATTAGTGTTTGGATTTGCGTTTATTTTTAAATCTCAAAACGATTTATATCAAGTGGGTGTATTAAGTCAACAAGACGCGTACATCAACAAACCCCTTGTTATGGATTTAAAACATATAAATTTTATTCATTATGACGATCCGTCTTACGCCGAAGATTTAATTCGACGACACCAATTAGATTTATTAATAGACATCGACCAACGCCATTATTGGGTCAACCGAACCTCACCAAAAGGTTACATGATAGAGCGTTTATTATTAGCGGACGATCATGACTACAGTCGAACCAGTGTAGAAGGCACCTATATTCGTTACATCGACTGGGTACTGCCTGGCATCATTGCCATGAGTATCATGTATTCCTGTTTATTTGGAGTGGGTTACGCGATTGTACGTTATCGAAAAAATGGCGTATTAAAACGCTTTCGAGCCACGCCGATTCGATCAGGTGAATTTATTTTGGCACATTTATGTTCGCGTTTATTAGTTGTCATGTTTTCAAGTTGTGTGATTTATTTGGGCACACACTTTATTTTTGAAACATTAATGTTTGGCAAATACTGGCATTTATTTTTAATCTTTTTAGTTGGCGCATTTTGTCTGACAAGTTTTAGCTTACTGATAGCAGCGCGAACAAGATCAGAAGAATTAACAGGCGGACTACTCAATATTTTAGCTTGGCCAATGATGGGTTTGAGTGGCATTTGGTTCACCCTAGAAGGTGCGCCAAAAAGCCTACAAACGTTCAGCGAGTTTTTACCCTTAACTCATATTGTCACAGCCGCACGCAAAGTCAGTAATGAAGGCGCAAGCTTAATGGAAGTACAATCGCATATTTGGTTTTTGTTGATTATGAGTGCTGTGTTTTTAGGGTTGGCTGCTTGGTTGTTTGATTGGGAATCCGATGGTCGTTAAATATATGAAAAAGTTCAAGAAGAGAATAAACTGGCTGAAGGTACTTATCGTATCATCCATCATAGTCGAATCCTTAAGTCTGGCTCTTATTTTTTTTGCACCCGAATCAGTTGAAATAAATCGTATTACAACTGACCCATTTTTTACAAATTTTACATCAACCGATAAAACTAACTCTGTATATTTGAAGAATAATTCATTTTATAACAATTCAGAACATGCTAATCAGTTTTATAAAACTCATCAACTAATGAATGAACATCAATCAAATTTTGATGTTTTTTCTAATTATCTTATGTATTTTAATACATTCTACGATCATTATAATGAAGTTCAAATCAAACAATTGTATTTACCTATTTATACAGTATTGGAAACGATCGAGTTTAAAGAAAAAGACATAAAAGAACTTGGATTAGTTGAATCTACATTACCTAATAATTTCAAACATAATCTTTACTCAAGCTTTTATAGATTGCAGAAAAATAAGCACAATAGGAATATTCAACACACAGTAATAGTCGAAACTTTAAAAAATAGAAAAAACTATTTATACAACAAATACGGCATTTCTTTTAAAGATCACCCATTAATTGATGACTTCTCAGCGTTTGTACAAAACAATTTTAGTACAAATACAACCACAAACTTAAATAACGCTCAAGAGAAATGGCCCAACTCTAAAGTATTTGAAAAAAATATATTAATTCAAAGCATTGAAGTTTCGATTGAATCAAATCAATGGGTAATCGAGTTATTGAAAGAGAAACAAGCTAAATCAACCAATATATTATTGATTAATTTCTTACTTAGCAATGCAGTCGATCATCCAGAAAACAATAACATCGTTTTAGCATTTATTGGCATAAATCAACGATCACCGTATATCACTTTAACAAATAAATATTTAGGATATGATGTGGTAGAACAGTATTTAGAATCTATTAACTAAATGGATTTTTCAATCAACACCAACTTCAAACCATGTTTCATTCTCAAATAGATTGAAACATCCATTTGAGCTTTTTGATTGTCTACCTTTTGAATATCAAACGTTTTTAATATCATACCCAGACACATCATCATTTCAATAACCGCTAAGTTTGAACCAATGTAAAATCGCTCTCCCATTCCAAAACAAACAGACTATCAAGACAGACAGGAGAATACTAAAGAAACAAAAAAGGCGAACCACATATTAAATAATGAATTCGCCTTTATAACATATTTTCTAGTTTTTCAGATTTTGAGCATAGACCACTCACGCGTGTTCAAAATACCCATATTCATTTTCATACTCTTCATAAATATCTGGCTTCTCACTTTTTTGTGGTCTAACTTTTCGAAAAACCGATTTAATACGAGTCGCTTTATGCTGTAAACGCTCAATACGTTTAGATACTGATCGACTTGCTCTGTCCGCGGCTTTGTCGATCGCTGAAAATATTTGTACTTGCTTGTCATTAATGATCACATCTTGCTGACCATTAAGCTTAACCAGTACCTGACAACGTTTATCTTCTCCACCCTTTGGTCCGTTGATATCAGAAAGTGTCACCTCAATGCGTTTTATGTTTTCACGACGCGAATCTAATGCAAAAAGAATACGACGTTTTACATAGTTTTTTAACTCTGAAGTTAATGCTAAATGACGGGCTTTAATTTTGATCTTCATCTTTCTCTCCTGATTCCAATATTGGATTAATTACGTTTGAGTTTTAAGCATACAAACAAAATCTTATAATATATAATCGAATAATCATTCGCTATTATCAGTTTTTCTCGAACTATTATAATTATGATCAATTTCAAGCATTTACGATATTTTTGGGCCGCAGCAAAACAAGGTGGCATCATTAAAGCCAGTGAATATTTGCATATCACTCCTCAAACCATCAGTGGGCAAATTAGCTTACTTGAAGAACAATTAGGCGAAGCGCTTTTTACTAAAGCTGGCCGTAATCTAGAATTGACGGAAACTGGTCGCATGGTATTAAGCTATGCTGATGAGATTTTTTCTTTGGGAAGTGAGTTAGAACAATCGGTAAAAAATGCCTCTACAGATCGCACCCAGGTTCTTAAAGTAGGCGTGGCGGATGTCGTGCCAAAATCTATTGCGTATCGTCTTCTTGCTCCTGCTATGAACTTAGATGATCCTATTCGATTCATTTGTAAAGAAAATAGCCTTGAAAGCCTTTTAGCTGAATTAGCCCTTCATAAATTAGATTTAATTATTGCCGATGGACCGATTCCCCAACACCTTGGTGTACGTGGATTTAGTCACTCTCTAGGAGAATGTGGTGTGTCGTTTATGGCAGCACCTAATTTAGCAAAAGAGTTAACTCAAAGCTTTCCAAAGTGCTTATCAGGTGCGCCATTATTGATCCCCAGCGACCTGTCATTAGTACAGACCCAGCTTCTGCAATGGCTTGATAAATTGCACCTTCATCCAAATATCACAGGAGAATTTGACGACAGCGCGTTGATGAAAGCCTTTGGTCAAGCAGGCGCAGGCATTTTTATTGTGCCATCCGCTATCGCCAATGAAGTTGCTAACCAATATCAAGTTGAAATAATTGGACAATGCGAAGACATTCGTGAAAAATTTTTTGCGATATCAAGTGAACGACGATTATCAAACCCTGCACTAATTGCTATTAATCAAACTGCGAGAGATTGGTTAAATTAACAACTGATTTTTTATTTTTTTTAACTACACTTCATAATTTTTTCAATATTTTCGCTTTCATTATTTAAATTTTCTCATTCAAAAATACATGCCACTTAGGTCGCTTATAACTTTTAACAAATTCATCTTGAGTCGATTCAACGGCTATTTTTTCAGCTTCATTACCATCTAAAAAACACACCATTTCCAATTGTTGTTTGTCAGTTTCAACTTGTTCACTAAACATTTTTGCAATGTCGTTTGCAGGCATCATGACTTTTCCTGCTATTTTATTGATTGGAAATTCAATGCCTTTTTGCTTGTCTGTTTTTTGATAGGATTTATAAATTAATTCACTGCAAACTAACGCGTCATCTTTTAAAAAATTAAAATTATAATCGTAAGGCAAACCTGCATAATAAAATGCGTTAAATATGGCTTTGGCTTTTTCTAGTTTGGATAATCTTGGACGAAGAACAACAACGCTGTCGCATAATAAAGACTGGTGTAATGAGGTAAAGACCACTCCTGGCGCAATGGATTCAATGACGTTTCTGTCTTTCTCATTTTGCTTTTGTTGCATCATTGCGTATTTTTCTGGATAAGTGGTTTGCAGTAGCTCTGAAAACTCGCCGCTTTCCATTCCTTTGCCTTTCACCCACTCTTTCACTTCAACATCTTCAAAAAAAGCAACTCGAACTTGATTATTACCCAGATAAAAAGCTGCATGGGACCAAAACCCAGGAATGCCCACATTGGTGGCTTGCCATTCTCGTCTTTGCAGCAAAATATCGCCAGGTTCTATAGTGGTTAATAATTGTTCAACTTGCTCTGTTGTGATTAAAGACTGTCCTTTTCGCCAAACTTTAATATTACCAATGGTATTGGCAACGCCTTTTTGGATAGGAAACCACGCTTTAAACGAGCCGGTTTTTAATATATTTAATGCATTTTTAAGGGTCAGTTTTACCCCTTCACTTTTTGCATATTGATAAATAATGTTCTTATCTTCTAAAAATTGGCTTTGTTGTGGATCAGCCATTAATTCGGAATTGGTTTTATATACTAATAATAATGCGCTGAAGCGGCTGGCCATTTTTATATTTAAAAAGTGAAATTTAAATAATTTATATGCACTTTTTTGAAGGCCTAATGAAGAATTTTTTTGTTCTAATATTTTTACACAACGTTTATCTTTTTCAATTAACGCTATAAATTGAAGTGCAAATCGATACGCTGTTGAAAATGACAATAAATTTAAATGAAATTGTTCTATTTTTTGTTGTGTGTTTAATAAATAATTTCCTGAAGTTTCTTCATTGATTAACTCTATATTAATAATACTTTGCGCAACACAACGCCATAAATCCAATACTTTTATTTTTTCATCTTTTGTTAATAAATCTTTATGAGTGTCCATTTCTTTTAAATTTAATTCTAACACTCTGTTTGTATTGTCTAATCCATTTCTCTGAATATTTAACGAGTCCATTAATTCTGTATTTGTCATTATGCTCTCTTTGTATTGTGGCTGTTTTAAGTATCCTAAAGACAGATGATATAGACTTTTCCAGTCTATTTAAATCTTTTGGATACTTACTTGTTTAGCCATTAATTAATGAAAACTGCGAATCCATTGCTTCATTTCTTAGTGCTATTAGTTTTTGATACTCACTTGATTCATACCACTGTGTGGCCATTTCTTTAGATTCAAATGCGATCATTGCCATAAAGTTATAGTCAGACTTACCGTGTAGATTCACAACCGGCCCTTTTACCAAAAACTCCCCTTTAAACGCTTTGATGGTTTGTGCGGCATTTGCGCTATATGCCTGCATTAATTCAGGATTTTTCACTGTAAAACTCACGTGTACATACGCTGTCATTTGTTTGCTCCATTTTAAAGAGGCGTGTATTCGCTTCAATAAAACCATGTTAACAGTCATATTTTATGAAACAATAGTTATAAAATGACAATATAGTTAAGTAAAAATGAACAATCTAAAATTAGTACCTCGATTAATGGTATTCACCGTGGTCGCACAAAAGCATTCGTTTACTCAGGCGGCCAAACATTTAGGTATTTCTAAATCGGCAGTCAGTCAGCAAATTACGCAGCTTGAACGTGAATTGGGTATTCGTTTACTTAATCGAACCACTCGTGAATTGTCTTTAACGGCGCTTGGCTCCCAATTGCTTGAGCGTTGTGTGGTATTACAAGATCAGGTTTCATTGTTGTTTAATGATTTAAGCGAAGAAGGCGTTACACCTAGTGGACGTTTTGCAGTGACATTTGCTCATAGTTTGCAGGATTCGATCATACTGCCTGCTATTGAACAGTTATGTATTGAATACCCTAATATTGAGCCTGTTTTAATTGCAGATGATCAATCATTGGATTTGGTCGAGAATCAATTAGATATGGCGATTCATATTGGCGAGCTTCCAGATAGTAGTTATCGGGCGTTGCCAGTGGGGTCATTAACGGAAGTGTTTTGTGCGTCTGCTACTTATATTCAAAGACACGGTGAGATTCATACTCAACAGGATTTAACAGAACATCGTTGGATTGCTTCTTCGTGGCAACATGCTCAAACATTGGTAACGGATTTATCTACACAAAAACAAGAGACCGTTCAATTAAAGCAATTTGCCAAAAATAACTCACTACCCGCCTCGGTTGGTATGGCGTTGAGACACTTGGGGATTGTGTTAGTACCGGATATTTTGGCTAAACCGTTGATTGAATCTGGTGAATTAGTCCACATTGCTAAGCAAATTCAAGGGCCTAAATGGCCTGTTTATGCGATTCATCCTTATCAACAGGATAAACCGATTCATTTAACACGATTTTATCAATTAATTTGCCATCGATTTGAATCGGTTTAAAGTTATCCACAAGCGTTTATTTTAATCAGCTCGTTATTTGCTCAAGTTATAAACATACCCAGTTATTCACAATTCGATGCTGTAAGTTTAAAAAACGTTGATGCATGCTGTCGTTTTGCTCGAATCTTTTTCCGCCACCGTGATAGGTTTTACCAGGTTGGGCAGCAAATGTTGTGTGATGCCCTTCTATATAGTTTTCAATGTCTAAATAACTGCTAAAAGAGTATGGTGCGCTTCCTGTCTGGCTATGGCAGTTTAAGCATTGGTTTGTACTATTTTTTACGTATTGATCGTAATACTGTTGATTGCTCAGACATTCTGAATTTGCGATATCCACAGAATAGAACTGCGTTTCGATCTCATTTTGCACTGCAATGTTGTAGGTGCCAGATTGTTCAATCATGATACTTTGCAACACTTTAGTATGAGTGGATCGTAAACCGGAGGCAGGCCCAATGATGTCACCCAGTCCAGCAGTTGCAGTTGTCACAACTTGTTGATTAAGCGCAATCTCATAATTTTCACGCGCAGGCACAATGACTTCAAAATAATAAGTTTTTGGTAAAGGGTCGTTTAATGTATTCAAACTGGCTTTTACCTGGATAAACAATGTTTGCTGGCTATCAGTAGATTCTGTTTGAGTTTGTACCGTTGTATCACTGTGTGTTTGAGTAGTTATTTCAGTTTGTGTTTCGTTTTCTATTTGATCGGCTTGATCGGTTGAAGTATCAGTTTGACTGAATGTCGAATCATCGCTTAATTGTTCAATATCTAAACAAGAACTAAGCAATACTATGACCCATAGATGCTTTAAAAATAAATTCATATACTGCCTCATTCACTCTTAAATGTGGCATTGAGTATAGTGGGTAAATCCATTCAATCTATTGCCCAAATGGACTAAGCCTGTCTGATGGCGATATTTTTTAAAGTTCTGTCGATGAGTTCAAGTTGTATCAGCCAACTGGTTCATGCAGCGATGTAGGGAGGTTTAAATAATTTTAAGTAGAAAATAAGGAAAAGGAAAAATAAGTGCGTTATTGACCAATAACGCACTATCACTATCTTTAACTCAATAGCGTTGAATTAATCTTCTTCAAAAAAGCCTGAATCGTCTTCGTCTTCATCATCTATTGCTGTTTCAACAAAATCAATTTGATTCAATTCACACCAGTTTAATAATGCTTTGCTTTGCTCAGACTTATCAAAATCACGCCAAGCAATGACCAGATCTTCTCTTGCTAGCAATTGTCTGAAATTTTGATACGCGCCTGCTTTTCTAAAAATAGCAGCAACTTCAGATTCGATAGCTGGATACATTTTGGCAAATCGTTTTGGTAAACTTGAGCCAAGGTTTAAATCACGCTTATGAGGTATTTTAACGAACTTATCGTCTTCGATATCCGCTGGTAATTCACCATATTGTGGATCATTTTCTCGATACAGCACGATTTCGTCTGTATCGATATTGATATACGCTTCACTTTGACCGTAATAACCAAAACTGGCAAAGTCAAAAGCATCTTCTATTAGGTTATACTGGATTGACATTTTACTATTCCCTTCTCTTGAAAAAAGACCGCATATTCTATCCGATTATTCTTAATAAAGAAACGGCTCGGACTGGCTAGTATAGGTATTTCAGCTGTTTTAAAGCAAGTTTGTTCAACACTAATTTTTTGTGCCTGACATTGATATGCAAACACAAAACTGTTGGTTCTTTTTTGAGCACCGGCTATGACCTTTCCAAATATTGTCCCCAAAACTGTGATATTGCCATCAGCGATTAACTCATGATGTTTGGGTAAATCACCTAACAACATAACATGTTGATTTTTTGCATACACTATTTGTTTATCCATTGTTTCTATAAACATTGTGGATAACTCTTGTTTTTGTTCAATAATGAAATTTGCATTTTTCTTTTGAGATATTTTATGAGAGGCTAAACCGGCATCAGTTAACCAGGTTTGTATTTCATATCGACTTGTTTGCGCTGCTATAGGATGCATTGAAAAGCCTTTAAGCATCGTCAATAACTCATATAGGTACTCTTTACTGACAACTTGCTCAATATGCTCTAAATTTAAAACAATCGGTGCGCCAAAAATTAAATTAGGGGTGGTTTTTTCAATAAATTGTAATTTTTCATATATTTCATCTAAACAGGCGCTTTGAAACTCGATCAAGTGCACTGCTTGTAACGACGACTTAAAACTAAAGGCTTGATTCATGAGGCAAAAATCGACTACTTTACTGTTTGTATTTCATAAGGACAATGTATTGTGTATTTAATTCTAGGATTCGTGAAATGATGACGCCTTTATTTCCCCTGCATATTCCGTTAATGCCCCATTGCGAATGCAAGATTAAGGTATTTGAACAACGTTATTTGAACATGATCAGTCAAACGATGCGTTCAGATTCTACCTTTGTGATCACCCAAATATTAAAAGGCAGTGAAATTCATCAACCCAATCAGTCTATTGAATTTAGTAATTTTGGTTGTATGGTAAAAATTAAAGATTTTAATCAAAATGACAGTTTGGAATTATTGTTAGAAGCCACACAGTTAGTAAAAATCATCAATCCTGTACAATCTATTTCAGGTTTATGGGAAAGTAAAATCAATGTACTGCCTTTTACCCATACTGAAATTGACGTAGCGACTCATCAACTTTTAATCACGCTTTATGACACTTTAAAGCAACATCCTTATTTACAGCGCCAATCGTTATTACCTGACACATCAAATAGCCTACAACTTTTGAATTTTTTATGCATGTGGCTACCTTTAAATGAAGAGGTACGAATCAAACTTATGCAGGCTAATAATACTGTTTTACGTGCGCAATGTTTATTTGAATCTTTAGAAGCAATTGAACAGGATTTTTCTGGATTTTAATGAATAACACTTCGTTGAATACCCTACCTTTATATTGGCTATGTTTAACATTTTTGTTGCTACTAGCAAAATTCATTTCACGATCTATCCTAAAGTTATACCTTAATGATAGATCGAAGTATGAACCGCCAACAATTTCAAAAATTAATTAAACAAGCCGCTAAATTAGACCCGGTACAAAAACAAAAGCTTGTCCAAACACTAACATTGCAAGAAAACCCCATATTAGAGCGTTTAGCCAAAGAGTGCATTTCTCATGGAAAGTGCATTCATTGCGAAAGTGAGCGTTTGCGAAAATACGGCAAAAGCAACGGCCGCCAACGGTTTTATTGTAATCATTGCCAAAAAACATTTGTCTGCACAAGAGGCAGCGCGTATTTTTATCAGCATAAAGCCGACGACTGGCAAGCCTATTTGGAGCACATGCTGGACCAAGACAGCATTCGGGTTTGTGCTAAAAAAGTGGGCATCAGTTCGGTGACGTCTTTTAACTGGCGCCACCGTTATATGAATGCAGCCGAAAACACCTTTGAAGACAGGCTTGAAGGCATTATTGAGGCTGACGAAACTTACTTTCGAGAATCTAAAAAAGGCGACAAACACCTTAATCGGCCAACGCGAAAACGCGGCACAAAAGCCTCAACAAAAGGGCTTAATAATACAGATTGGGTGGCAGTGTTAACCGCGATGGATCGGAATCATCACGAGTTTGATCATGTTTTAAAGCAGGTAACCGGTGACGAAATCGAGATGTATTTAGGCTCAAAAATTGTGGATGAATCCATTTTATGTACTGACGGCCAGCCTGCGTATCATCGAATTTGTGAAAATCATCATTTGCATCACGTGGTTTTAACCAATGCGCGTACTAAAGAAGGCGTGTTTCATATTCAAAATATCAACAATTATCACTCACAATTGAAGCAGTGGTATTTAAAAATGCATGGGGTGGCGAGTAAGTATTTACCGAAATATCTGGGGTGGTTTAGGATGTTGGCTTGGCATAAATATCAGGTGTTTTCTGAAAATTTAAATGAGCAGGAAAAATTGTTAGAATTCAAGCTGTTGCAGATACAGCAACATAACTTTTAAACATAGCCTTTATATTTGATTTTTCTTTAGCTCAAATTTAAAAAGGTCAATGATTTCATAATTATCATTGACCTTTTTTATTTTTAGCTTTCTGCTTTTCCTTCTTCAGCTTTTTTCGCTTTATAAACCTTTAGAATCACTTTCTTTAATGTATATTTTATTATTGGATTAAGCATAAACATCAAATAACGTGCTTGAGGAGTTAACACCCCAATGCGTATGCCAAAATGTACATTATTATTTGTGCAACCTGCATGGTTTAGTGTGCTACGAATACCAAGGTAACCGCTCAATTTATAGTATTGCCCTTCACCAAAAATAGTAATCCTGTCATTTGAAAATCCAGAAATACGCATATCGCCTATCTTAAACTCATTGCCTACACGAAATTCTTCTGTACCAATTTGATAAGATTGAGTTTGGTTTTGCCTGTCTATTAATTTTTTTAACCATTTTGGTATTGCATCATAAATATGAAAAAACATAAATATTGGTGTAGGTGGTGCCTTTCCTTCTTCTGAATCAATCATAAATTCATCGTGATATACAATTTCATTCGAATTTATATTATTTAGTAGGGCATTCATTTGTTGCTGTTGCACTTCATCAAAACTATTAGATATTGGTGCTGAGTAGTTTTCCATAAGATTTCTCTTTTTATTATTTATTTTAAAGTTATTTTGTAATATTTTTTATAAAGCTAATTTGAAAAGTTGATTACAATAAATCCGTCATTGCGTTCATAATAACATCCAGTGCTTGTGCCTGTTTGTTTGATCCATTTCTTGGGATTTTTTCTGAATACTGATACATGAATACACCATCATGTTTTTCTACAAATAATACTAAATTATATTCAGTATATTCTTCATTTTTGGGTGTCAATAAATTTTCTATAAAAACATGACGACCTATTATATGTTTGTTTTTAAAAAATTTGGGTTTGTCTGTTAAATAATTACCGATTTTTTTCAAATATAATGGTATGACTTTATTCATTTCCAGTGACATAAATTTTCTAATTGAAATTAACGTTGTCCAATTACTTAACGTTTCATTTCCTGTTACAAATTCTTTTGCAACGGTAGAATTTTTATTACTTTCCCAAGCTAATTTATATTCTCTATCATCAAATTCAACAATTTTATTTTTGAATTGATCTTTGTATGAAGCATTATTTCCATTTTCTGCATAAATAAATTGACTGTAAGTTATTAAAAATAAAACTCCTATATATTTGTAGATATTCATTCTTTTCCTATTTCTTCCATAAAAGCCACAGAAAATATTCTGTGGCTTTTCCATTTCTTACTTTGTTTTTAAAAATCTAAATTTGAAACATTTAGTGCATTGGTTTCGATAAATTCACGACGCGGTTCTACATCTTCACCCATGAGTGTTGAGAATATTTGATCCGCTGTGATGGCATCTTCAATGGTTACTTGTAACATTCTACGTTGTTCTGGATCCATCGTTGTTTCCCATAATTGTTCTGGGTTCATTTCGCCTAGACCTTTATAACGCTGGATATAATAACCACGTTTTGCTTCTTTCATTAACCAATCTAAAACCGTTTTAAAGCTATCAACTTCAAACGATTTATCGCCACGTTTAACGTAAGCACCCTCTTCAATTAAACCATTAATTGCACTGTTTAATTCAGAGATTTTTCTGTATTCCGTTGATTCAAAAAAGTTTAAACCAAATACATAATCATGATCAATACCGTGTGCTGTCCGCGTCACTTTTGGTAAGAATAAATGACGTTCTTTGTCTTCCTCAACACCAAAGGCATAGGTTGCATCACCGGATTTAATATTTTGTGCAAATCCATCATCAATAGTATCTGCCCAAGCGCTTACTTTAGCTTGATCAGATAAATCAGCAACTGAGATTAACGGCTGATAAATCAGTTCACTTAACACTTCAAGTGGATACAAACGGCTCATTCTGTTAATCATCATCAACGTATTATTGTATTGATGCACTAACGACTCTAATGCTGCACCCGAAATACCAGGTGCGTCAGGGCTTACGTGTAACGTAGTACCATCTAACGCTGCGCTTGTTAAATAACTGGTTAATGACTCATCATCTTTAATATATTGCTCTTGCTTGCCTTTTTTAAGCTTATAAAGAGGCGGTTGTGCAATATAAATGTAACCATTTTCAACTAACTCCGGATATTGACGGAAGAAAAAGGTTAATAGAAGCGTACGAATGTGCGATCCATCGACATCGGCATCGGTCATGATGATGATGCGGTGGTAACGTAGTTTTGCTAAGTTATATTCTTCACGACCAATACCACAACCTAATGCAGTAATTAGTGTGCCGACTTCTTGAGAGCTAATCATCTTGTCAAAACGTGCGCGTTCTACGTTTAAGATTTTACCTTTAAGCGGTAGGATTGCTTGAGTTTTACGATCACGCCCCTGCTTGGCTGAACCGCCAGCAGAGTCCCCTTCCACTAAGTATAATTCTGATAACGCTGGATCTTTCTCTTGGCAATCCGCTAACTTACCCGGTAAACCTGCAATATCTAACGCGCCTTTACGACGAGTCATTTCACGCGCTTTACGAGCTGCTTCACGTGCACGCGCAGCATCCATCATTTTACCGATGATTGTTTTTGCTTCCGCTGGATTTTCATCTAGATATTCTGCAAATAAACGACCCATTTCTTGTTCAACAGCAGACTTCACTTCACTTGATACTAATTTGTCTTTTGTTTGAGAACTGAATTTAGGGTCCGGCACTTTAACAGAAATAATCGCCATCAAACCTTCACGAGCGTCATCACCCGTTGTTGCGACTTTTTCTTTTGTCTTTTTATTGGCTGTTTCTTTAGTGATGTAGTTGTTTAGTGTACGCGTTAATGCGCCACGAAAACCCGCTAAATGCGTTCCGCCATCACGTTGAGGAATATTGTTTGTATAACAAAGGATGTTTTCTTGGTAAGAATCATTCCACTGTAGCGCAACTTCAACACCAATACCGTCAGCTTCTCGGTTGTAATTGAAATAAAATATTTCGTTGATGCATTGCTTAGTTTTGTTTAAGTATTCTACGAAAGATTTTAAACCACCTTCGTACATAAACTTATCTTCTTTACCTGAGCGATCATCTTTAAGATTGATTCGAATACCAGAGTTCAAGAAAGCTAACTCACGCAAACGTTTTGCTAATATGTCAAAGCTGTACTCAGTTTGAGTAAAGGTCTCTTTAGACGGCAAGAACGTCACCATGGTGCCCGTTGTTTCTGTATCGCCAACGATAGCTAGTGGCGCTTGTGGAACACCATGAACATAGTTTTGCTCATGAATTTTACCGCCACGACGAATGGTTAACTTAACTTTTTCAGATAGTGCGTTTACAACGGATATACCCACGCCATGTAAACCACCTGATACTTTATATGAATTATCATCAAACTTACCGCCAGCGTGCAGTACGGTCATAATAACCTCTGCTGCTGATTGGCCTTCTTCGTGCATTTCAGTCGGAATACCACGACCGTTATCCGATACTGAGATTGAATTATCTGTATGGATAACAACATTAATATCCGAACAGTGCCCCGCTAAGGCTTCATCGATCGAGTTATCGACCACCTCAAACACCATGTGGTGCAAACCCGTACCGTCATCGGTATCACCGATATACATACCCGGTCGTTTACGAACCGCATCAAGGCCTTTTAAGACCTTAATACTGGAAGAATCATATTCATTTGTCATTTTTGAACTCCGTTTTCTGGCGCGATTACAATCCGTCCGTGTTCCACGTGGAACATTTTCGGCTGATGACGCTGCCAAGATGTCGCTAGTTGTTGTTGTTCGATACAAGTAATGAATGCTTGTGCATCCATTTCTTCTAATAATTGACACATTAATTTAATGTGTCGGCTGTCTAATTCAGACGGTAAATCATCAACTAAATAGATAGATTGCTTACCCGTTTGTTTAGACAAGTAATAACCCTGTGCTAATTTCAGTGCACACACGACAAGCTTTTGTTGTCCGCGAGATAACACATCGCTGGCTAACTCACCGTGTATTTTTAATTTCATGTCGGCCCTCTGTGGACCTGCATTAGTAAAACCTGATTTTAAATCACGTTGTAGATTATGCTTTAAAACTTCTTCAACGGTTTTGGTTTTATCCCAACCTCGAGTGTAATGCAGTTTCAAACCTGGCAAATCAATAAGAAGCCCTAATACTCTCTCAAACTCTTTAACAAAGCCTTTTAAAAAGCGCTGTCTAAGGTTATCGACTTCGGTTGCGGCTTCTATAAATTCTCGATCCCAAGTATCTCTCAGCGGGTCGGATATTTTACCAGAACGTAACAGAATATTCCTGCTTTTAAGACTTTTTTGTAACCTTTGCCATTGGTGAAAAAAAGTATGTTCCACGTGGAACACACCCCAGTCTAAAAACTGCCTTCTATTCTTAGAAGACCCTTCTAATAATAAAAACGCATCGGAGTTAATTAATTGTACAGGTAAAAGCGAGGCAAGTTCTGCTGAAGAAGTAGCAGGTTCGCCCGAAATTTTAACTTGATGTTTTCCATCTTTTTTACGGGAAATACCAACGGGTAAGTTCGCCTCTCCTACTTTGCAAAACACCACGGATTCTGTTTGATCCCATTGAATCATGGAGCGAGTGCGCGCAGGTTTAAAAGATTTGGCTAAACCTAATAAATGCACAGCTTCTAACACCGAAGTTTTACCGGCGCCGTTTTGACCAAAAAAAATATTAATATGGGGAGAAAGTGAAAGGTTTGCTTGGGAAAGATTTCGAACTTGAGTAATGGAAAGTTGGGATATAGACATAAGAGTGATAGTCAGAAGTGTAATCAAAGGCCTTTAATTCAAAGAAAAATTAAAGGCCTTAAAGTAGAATTACAAACGCATTGGCATAACTACGTATACCGATTCATCAGTATCAAAGTCATGGATAAGTGCAGAACTGTTAGTGTCAGATAATATGAATTTAACCTGCTCACCTTGAACCGCGTTCAAAACATCCAATAAATAAGACACATTAAAACCAATTTCTAAATCTTCACCTTGGTAATCCACTACTAAGTTATCTTCTGCTTCTTCTTGCTCAGGGTTATTC
Source organism: Marinicellulosiphila megalodicopiae (assembly GCF_045862395.1). NCBI lineage: Bacteria > Pseudomonadati > Pseudomonadota > Gammaproteobacteria > Oceanospirillales > Marinicellulosiphila > Marinicellulosiphila megalodicopiae. Next base: position 2,543 of record NZ_AP023087.1, on the reverse strand, counting down.
GCCGTCACCTGAAGGTTGCCAGATGATAAATTAATACGAACACCACGATATTTTTCGTTTGCTAAGATCGCAGCACGAGAGAAAATCGTTTTTAAAGAGGCACGATCGCCGATCACGTCTTTGTTACCGCCTTTTGGCAATACACGTTCGTAGTCAGGGAATTTACCGTCTACAAGCTTAGATGTGAACGTAAATGGATCCGTTTTTAAACGAATATGACGATCAGACAGATAAACCGTAACGTTTTCATCAGGTTTGGTTAATAAACGATTTAATTCTAAAATACCTTTTCGCGGAACAATCACTTGTTTGCGTTCAGTAATATCAGATTCTGATTTAACCGTACCCATTGCTAAACGATGACCATCGGTAGAAACCGTACGAATATGTTCGCCTGTTAATTCTAATAACATGCCGTTTAAATAATAACGCACATCTTGTTGCGCCATTGCAAAACTGGTTGCATCAATTAACTGCTTTAATTTACTTTGTTTAATTTCAAAGCTTAGTAAATCCGGTTCGTCATCTACGTTTGGAAAATCATCAGAAGATAACGTTGATAAAGTAAAACGAGAACGACCTGAACTCACAACGATTTTGTCTTCGCCTTGAGAAAAGTTAATTTGTGCTGCATCTGGAAGTGATTTAATAATATCAACTAAACGCTTAGCTGGGATTGTAATTTCGCCCTCACTAACCTCGCCTTCCAATGCAATTTTACCGACTAATTCAACTTCTAAATCAGTACCGGTTAATGATAAAAAACCATCCTTCACAACGAATAATACATTTGAAAGAACGGGTAAAGTTTGACGTTTTTCAACGACACCAGAAACCATTTGTAATGGGTGAATTAAGGCGTCTCTTGAAATGGAAAATTTGATCATGAACGTTATCCAATATTCTAGTTTGTTAGTGTACGTAACAAGTTGTTATAGTCTTCTACGATATCACGATTTGAACGTTTAAGCTCTTCTATTTTTTCGCATGCATTGACAACAGTACTGTGGTCTCGACCACCGAAACTGTCGCCTATATCGATCAAACTGAGCTTGGTTAATTCACGTGCTAAAAGCATGGCTAACTGCCTTGGTCTTGTTACTCTGCGCTTACGACTTTTCGAATGTAAATCCGATATTTTAATCTTGTAATACTCAGCAACCACACGCTGAATATTTTCAATACTGACCTGTTTATCCTGCATGGCCAATATGTCTTTAATTGATTCTTTAGCAGTCTCAATTGTAATTGGTTTTTGCGTAAAATTTGCATCCGCCACTACCTTGTTTAACGCCCCTTCTAAATCACGAACGTTAGAGCGAATTTTGCTTGCTAAGAAAAACGCCACATCATCTAATAAATGAATATGATGTTTTAACTCTGCTTTCTTTTGCAAAATTGCCTGTCTTGTTTCTACTTCTGGTGGCTCTACCGGAACCGATAATCCCCAACCAAATCTTGAGCGTAATCGATCTTCAATACCGTCTATTTCTTTTGCTAATTTGTCACTGGTTAATACAATTTGTTGTTTGCCTTCTAATAAAGCATTAAAGATAAAGAATAACTCTTCTTGAGATTTTTCTTTACCCACAAAAAATTGAATATCATCAATTAAAATCGCATCAAGTGAACGATAAAAACTTTTGAATTCTTCGATGGCGCCATCACGAATTGAACTGACCATTTCACGAACAAAACGCTCAGACGATAAATACATAATTCGCGCTTCGGGATTATTCGCTAAAATTTCATTTCCAATGGCATGCATGATATGGGTTTTACCAAGCCCCACCCCGCCGTAAATAAATAACGGGTTATATACTTTTCCTGGATTTTCAGCGGCTTTTTGCGCAGCGGCATAAGCAATTTCGTTCGACTTACCTTCAATTAACGATTTAAACGTAAAATCCGTTTCAAGAAAACTAGGATGAGTTCTAACCGGCGCTTTCGTTTGCTGTCTTCTATTATCCATTTGAGATGAAATTTTAGGCATCGAGGAAGCCCCTTGCATCGCATTAACTTGGGGTTGAGAAGTTTGCTGTACAGATATAGAAGAAGGGTTAGATAAAGGTTGTGTAATGGTTACAGGCTCATTTTGAGCGATAGCTTCATTATTTATTATCACACCCGGTATTTCTGCTAATTCTCTAGCAGATTGAATATGTGAGGGAACAGGTTCAGCGGCAACATCCCCTGCATCATTAAGATCATCAACAATTTTAACCGACATCATTTGCTCATGTAATTCCAACATGGCTTGTTCAATCGTAGTTAAATAATGTTGGGTAACCCAATTTTTCACCCAGCGGTTAGGTGCTAATAAATAAAAGTTAAGGCCATCTTCAGAATGTAAAGAAAGAGGCTTTAACCAAGTTGTAATTTGTTTTTCTGGAACATTGGACTCAAATATTGTTAAACATTGATGCCATAAAGATGAAAACATAAGTCATCCATCACTCGTAATCTGGCGGCTCATTAAACGAAATTTTGTCATTAATTGCAATGTAAATTAAAAATTTGTTTTTTAGTTAACCATACTGTTA